>NZ_JALGCB010000001.1:0-4924592 GCF_028570785.1 Chryseobacterium sp. B21-037 | reverse complement strand
GAAAATTTTCTCATTTTATAATAAATAAAATATACAAAACTCATTTTCTGCACTTAATAATTTCGAGATACAGAGATAATCTTATATTTTTCAATTTTCCTAATATTCTTAAAGCTAATCATAATCACTAAAAGTTTTACTTATTATCCAATGAATAATTTAGCCAAGTTGGGATAGGAAACATCTAAAATGATATAAAACCAGAAATGTTACATTTCTGGTTTTACTTTTCCCAATATTCATATTCATTAATAGAAAATAAAAATACTGGGAAATAGATTCCCAGTATCAAACACAAAACTATGAAAAAAAGAACTCATAGAACATTTAATAATGATCACAAGTAATAAAAAAAACCTATAACGTAGGGCTATCTATCCCCCTATTCTATCTGGACATGCTTGTGTATTTATACACCGCCAAGCGAATGTTGCTCCTTCATCAATTGAAGTATAAATTTTCAAACAATTGTCTGTCATATCATATACTATCATTCCCTCTACAAAATCTGAAGGAGGAATTCCGACCGGATTTCCCAAGCTATTAAATTGCACCCTATTTACTACCAATCCTTTAAATTTAGATTCCAATACCAGCCAAGCCCCTTTTCTTGTCAAAGGCCAATGGTCAGAACCAACAACATCTTTTCCTTTATTCAGAGAGGATATCCCCATTTTACTATCCAAAGATTTTTTAGAAACTTCTGTAATTCCAGGTTTATAACAAAGACAGTCTGTTGTTATCACCTTAGCAGTAGGAGAGTTTTTGCTACCCTCACTGCTAGTAACAGTTGCATAATAATAATCTGTTTTAGAAGAAGAGGAAGCAGGAGGAATAAAAGTATTTGTATTCGCTCCATTAATAATAGTCCCTCCCATATTACTGTCTACAGAATTCTTAAACCACTGGTAAGATAAAACTTCAGAATCCGAAGATAATACGGAAACCGTAATAGGTGTCGGAACAGTATTTTTACATACTGTTTGAGTACTGGGATGAATAGACGAAATTTTTAAAGCAGATACAATACTGGCAGTACAAATTGATAATAACGAACCTCCATCTCCTCCCAATCCGCTAACTGTTAATTGAGTATAAGCTGTAGGAGCATGTATTTCGAATAGGCCTCCGCCTCCGCCATGTTGTGCCCCACTCCCCGAAAATATCGCGTTATCTATAATGGTCGAATAACAACTGTTATCAGAAAAAATTGATACAGCCCCCCCATTAGAATTAAAAACAAAATCTTGATTATTAACTTCTCCCGTAGCTCCCAAAATAAAAATCAAATTATTAACGGGTTCATCAAACAAAAATGTAACCGCCCATTCAGTTCCTTCACTTGGTCCCAAAGGAGCAGTACGACCAACCCAAAGAGATTTTTCACTCAATCTCCCCCCACATGTTGGATAGCTGTCGTTAAAGCTGACCACATTTCCTGTTGAAACAGTTGTAACCTTAATCTCATTAACTATAACTTCACCGTTTACTGGTATATTTAAAGTCGGGCCCGGGCAATTAATCGTTTGTGCATGCAATCCCTTCAAGGTCACTAAAAAAATGAATAAAATGAGCCCTAGAAATCTATCTTTCCGCATTGTTAATTTCCTTTAAATTTTATGTATTAGAAACAGATATTACCCTTAATTGCTATTGATGCACTTACATACTTAAGTACATCTAATAATAAAAATTAAAGCAACATCATACTTAGTGAAGAGTAACTCCGGATTTAAGTAAATACACTTATATTAATAAATCTTCTTTTGTAAAACAAAGGTAAATCATCCAACTGATAATAATCTTAAGAAATATTATTCACTTTCTATTGAATTTAATGTTTTTTTGTATAAAAAAGCTCCAAGTAAAAGGAAGATTTTTCACCATTTATCTTTGTTCTATATACTTTCTAATATAAAATCTATACATATACGAAAGTATTTATCATATATATTATATTTTAAGAATTTTATCATATGTGAATTATTTACTTTTATGATATCTTATATAAAAGGCCTGGATTATTTTAATCCAGGCCTTTAAAAACTAATCAAATATTCAATATTAAAATAACACTATATTTCCGAATTTAGTATAAAGTCAGCAGCACGGTCTCCGATCATAATGCAAGCTGCGTTTGTATTACCTGTGTTTATCATTGGCATGATAGAGCCATCAGCTACTCTAAGATTCTTAACACCATATACCTTTAACCGTGGGTCGACAACTGCCATTTTGTCTACACCCATTTTAGCTGTACCCACTTGGTGGTGATCACTGACAGCATGGGCCTTAATAAAGTTTTCAAGATCTTCAATACTATCAACTTCAGCTCCTGGAGAAAATTCCTTTTTAATAAGCGACCCCATTTGCTTTCCAGTAACTAATTTACGAAGAAAAAGCGTTTGCAGTACAAGTGCATTCAAATCATCCGGATCTTCTAAAAATCTCGGATCAATAATAGGTTTATCATTGGGGTTGTTTGATTTTAGTTTAATTATCCCTCTACTTTGTGGGTGTAATAATGTTGAAACAATTGTAAAACCATTTTCAGGTGATTTTTCCATGGGATATGGAAATGTTATAAGAATTGGTTGCATGTCCGGTACCTTCATATCTGGTTTTGTTTTCCAAAAAAATGTTCCTTCCAAACCTTGGGCTTTAGACAGAGGAATATTTTCATGTGTCTCCCATACATGCGGAACATTAATATGGTCTTGTAAATTCTGTCCCACACCTGGTAAATGTACTTTAGAACTAATACCTACTTCTTTAAGATGCTCCTGATCTCCTATTCCTGACAGCATTAATATCTTTGGAGTATTAATTGAACCTGCACTTAATATAATATCATCTTTCGCATAAGCTTGTTCTTCATCTTCGGAAGAATCAATGGTATATGCTACACCAACTGCTGTTTCGCCAGAAAATACTACCCGAGTAACATTGGCATTAACCAAAACAGTAAGATTAGGATGATTTTTTAAAGGCTCCAGGAAAGCAACCCAACTACTCATCCTTTTGTTATCTTTAAGGGTTAACCATGTATGATAGGCCCCAAACATCTCATTACCATCATTATAATTTGGGTTATAAGGAATTCCCAAATCAACAGCATCGGCAATGAACGCCTTTGTAATATCGGTCGGTTGGGGATTTAAAGTTATAGGCAAATCACCCTTAGTTCCCAATTCATCCTTATTAATAGCATCCTCTTCAGGAATAAATTGCTCGAATCTTTTAAAATTATTTTTTACTGATTCATAATCCCAACCATGGTTTCCCAAATAGGCCCAGGTATCAAAATCTTGTTTTGCACCTCTTACATAGATCATTCCATTAAATGAACTGCTCCCTCCCAAAGTTTTTCCCCTGGGAAAGGGTAACCTACGATTATTAGCAAATTTTTGAGGCTCTGTCTCAAAGGCCCAATCAACATCCGAATTCCATAATGCTATAGATCCCATTGGATCATGTATTTCGGGTTTATTATCAATAGGCCCAGCCTCAATAAGCAAAACTTTTTTACCCGCGTCAAGTAATCTCCTTGTTAAAATACATCCGGCTGACCCTGCACCTATTACAATATGATCATATTTCTGACCTATAGTATTTTCTTGTTTTCCCATATAATTAATTATATTTTATAAATATGTTAGTATCTCTTATTAAGTAATTTAACATCCAAGGTTTAGTTAAACTAAAAATCTTGTCTTCCAACTATAATAGCATTTCTGCTCACTTTAAAATGTTGAGATAATTGTTGGGTATAAGTCTATATTTTTTTTCTTAAAAATTCAAGAACAGCTCTCTATCATAAAAATCCAAATTCTATCACTCCGAATTATCAAGCTGTAAATTAGATGACACGGTTAAAAATAAATACTTACGGGAATCAATCACTCATTTATCCAAAGCACTGAAATAGAATAGCTTGTATTACAAAATTAGCTTATAGCATCAATAATTAACTTAAGAAATATTAAGAGAATGATAAATCTAAAAACTTTATAAGCTTAAATAAAATAAAGAAGTCCATCTTTTTAAAAAAGATAGACTTCTGTTTTGAAAGAATAGGTAAAGAATAAAGAATGATCATGACAACTTACCTCCTATGATTAATAGCTATAACTGTAGCTATAACGCCATATCTTTTATGGTTTTTTTATGGTTTTATGGCTTCCAAAAAGACCATACACTCCCATTATAAACGGCTAACTGACGAGCTACTGTATCATACACCATCATTCCGGCAGAAGGATTGATGATATTTAAATGGGGACTAGCCACCTTAGGGAGAATCATGGCCTTATCACTGTCCTCAAGGACCAGAATACCCATAACAGCGCTTTGCTTACCAATACCCACCTTACCGTCTGCATTTTCTTCCCTATCCTTTTGATCGCTTAAATCTACAACTCCTCCCGGATCAACACTCAAATCATGCCATACACCACTACTTAATAATTTTACCTTTTTGTCTGTTGTATCAAATATAAAAGTCCCATTTTCGGTGATACCTGTCTTATCTTCTACATAAGGCAGGATAAGACCCCGGTTTTCTGCATCAGAGAACTCCAGAGAAACAGACTCATTAGTAAGCTCAGACTTTCCTATTGCTATTTGTCCATTATACAAACTTCCAATAAACAACATACTGATTAATAGTACTCTTTTCATTTTTATGGATTTTAGTTTATTTATTATAGGTTATCTTGTGTTCATCGATCCCGCTCTATTAATTATAATTCCAAGGGGATTATCCAGATCTTCCACTTTTTGTTACTCACAATAATATTCGCTCACCACTCCATTATGAAAATACAAATAAAGCCTCCTTTTATACATCCCCCACAAGTATTTTTTAGTAACATACATCCACTCATTACCCTTTTCTGCATCTGGAACTTTGGACATAAAACAAACTATTTCTTTAGGGCTTTTTCCTAATAAATGTTCTTCTATGAAAGCTTCATCAATACTCATTGAAAATATTTTATCTTTTGTTATCAATACTTCTATTTTTTTATTTTTTCCTATGAAAGCAAAACTTTCTATTTTACGATCTTATCATAACCTTCCCATAATATCCGTTAGGGAAGCCCTTCTTTCTATTATTTTACCCTCACCATCAATTAGAAAAACAGTAGGGGTACCCGATATACCGTAATTTCTAAAATTAACCCCTTCAAAACCTTTATAATCACAATATTTATCCTCCCAGGGTAATTCCTTGCCCTTTTCTTTAAATAACGATTCTGCCTGATCACCGGAGACAGAGATTATATGAACCCCTCTTGATTTTAGCATATCATATTTCCCACTAAGATCTTTTAAAAGATCTTCACAGGGACCACAATCTGATCGGTAAAAAAGTAATAGTGTTTTATCATAACCCTTTCCTGAAAAGGAACTACTTTTAAGAACTTTATATCCCGAAGCACGAAGATCAAGATCTGGAGCCTGCATTCCTACTGCTGCAGATACAAAAACAGATAAGGGGCCTTCGAAAGAACTTATCTTGCCGCAAGCCCTGATGATGGGCGTAATAGCACTGATAAAATCATCTCTCCCGTTACGGGTGAACGCCACGGCCAGTCTTTCTGCAAAATCCCTATACTCCGCAGGATTTTTGATTCGGGAGCTTACGGTTTCTACATCTTTGGCAAAGGACTTAGGATCCTCCAATACTAAGGCATGAATATCTGCCCAGGAAGCGATCACCTCCGTCCAGTGCCCGGAAGTATACAGGGCGTCCCAATCGAGATCCCTGGTAATATAATCACTGATGTTTTTTGCCTTTTCTTCCTCCGCTTCAAAAAGACCAGTTCCTATACCCTGGGTAATATTAATGATATTGATAAGGCCTGATGCATAACTCTTGTTTTTCTTTAGCTCTCCCTGATAATCCCCATAAGCCTGAACTTGAGTTTGAGCCTCTTTTTCAAAAATCAAATAGTTTTTATCCGTCTTTGAAAAAGATTTCGTGGCCTGGAGCATGGCTCCATATCTGGCGAAGATCGCCTGCTCTTTTTTATAAAGACTATTAAGCTCAGGGATTTCCGTATTATTGGTGTAGATAATGTTCTTATCCGTGGGCTTTTCTTCACTGCAGCTTACCGAGAAGCTGTGCCCCGGGATCAGCAGATCAAGTCCGCCCCCTTCTTTACTCCCGGTGATAAGCCAACGACTCATACCCCGATAGGGAGCATACTCCTTGGGAATATGTAAAATAAACTTCCCGTTTTCAGGAATTGTCCCTTGGAACACTGTTTTGGCCTCACTCCCCTGAAAGAGCACAAAATCGTAGCTCTTGCCTTTAAAATAAGGAAAATCCATTGCAATATCCTGCCCTTTGGATACCAAAAAGAAAAACCCTAAAATTAATACTATTATTTTTTTCATAGATAAAAATTATGATCTGTAAATTTTGATAAACTACATCTATAACACGGACTATTCTTAAAAATACACGATAAACAAAGCTCAACTATAAGTTAAGTATGGTAAGAAAAATCCAGTTTATCCCTAAACCGGGAC
This sequence comes from Chryseobacterium sp. B21-037, assembly GCF_028570785.1. NCBI lineage: Bacteria > Pseudomonadati > Bacteroidota > Flavobacteriia > Flavobacteriales > Weeksellaceae > Chryseobacterium > Chryseobacterium sp. B21-037. The sequence continues at coordinate 4,918,052 of NZ_JALGCB010000001.1, read as the reverse complement.
ATTAAATAGTAAAAAAACCCTTAGTGGCAAAAGCCACCAAGGGTTTGCTTAATATGAAAAATGAAAACCTATTCCTGAATACAACGAACACTGTACCCGTTTGTACGGTTTGTGATGACATTCACCCCGGTGCTACCAAAGTTCAAGTTGTAGGCGTAGGCACTTGCGTACTGCGTACTGCTCCAATAGTACCCGTTGTTGCCACGGCTGAACAGGGCTCCATTCACGTTGTTACGGCTGCCGGCGGCTGGCAGAAATAATGTATTTCCAAACTTGCCTCCACTGCTGTAATTCGTTGGGCTATTTGTCCAGGTCCCTGTAGTAGTGAAGCTATTATTAGCAATCACCTTCTGCCATTGGTCATTTGTAGGAACCCTATATCCTACAGGACATGGATCCTGCGCAGTCTTCGTTGTATCAGACCAGCTGTTATTAGGAAGCGGAGAACTAATCCATCCTCCAATAGCACCACTATTAGCCTGATCATCCGCCTGGCTTATATAACGTCCTGCCTGGCCTGTCTTAGCTCCCCATTGGTATTTAGCTCCGTGAATAGAGGCCGAAGGTTGGAAGGGATCTGCATTCATATCAGCCCCTAAATTATGACACATAAACGCCTTAAAGACTCCCGGTGCTATAAATGCTCCACACGTTACAATATGGATGATGATATCGCCATCATAAATGCCATTGTGAGCAAAAGGAAGCGTTCCCAAAACCATAGTATTTCCAGGAAGAAGCTTTAAGGCATTAAAACTACCATCCCCATCTACCTCAATACTCACCGCAATACTTCCCGAACTACTAAACGTTCCCCCAGGATAAGAAACCCTAAACTTATTAGTGTCTCCTCCCTGGCCACTTCCTGAATTATTGGAAATCCATGCGCTCGTATAAGCGTCATAACTACCTTTCCCTCCAGTATAAGGGACTTGAATCGTAAGCTTATTAGATCCGTTATCTACAACTCCCTGGACATCTCCTGTTCCTCCCAAATCCACAGAAGCAACATACAGGTTTTGAGGAAGAGTAAAACGGGCAGTACCCTTACCTACTATTTGGCTACTCGTACAAGAAAGGGAAAGCTTTGTCCAGACACCCGTAAGGGTACCATTGGCTCCCGGAGTACCCGTAATAGGATAGCTTATAACAACTGTCTGCCCAGAAGTCAAAGTAACATTACTCCCACTTACTGATCCTCCTGAAAAAGTGGGAGTACCAACCGTTAGACCTGTAATACCACTTAAAACCAAATCTCCCGAAGAAAAATTGATCGTCGCAGAAGAAAAAGAATTATTCGTTACCGTTACTTTATAACTGGCTCCTGATAAGGCTGAGCCCGAAGTGTAGGTACCTGAAAAACCGGTACATTCGGAAGTTACCACGGTAGAAGATGTTGTAGAGCCTACACAGCTCCAGTTAGGTGCTCCAGGAGTTCCCAAATTCAGGGATAAACAACCCGTAGAACCCACTCCACAATCTGTACAATAAACAATCAAACCGGAAACTGGGGATACAATATTATCCCTTTGTACTTTGGTAACACGAGGAGGAGCAAAACCCTGCGTCGTACTGCTTACATCTAATATTGCTGAAGCATCCGCTACTGCAATTCCAACACCAACATTACCGCCTGTAAAACCAAGGTTCTTTCCTGACAAATCAACCTGACGATTACCCGAAAGAGATCCATCTGAATCATAAATATTATAATCAGAGACTCCTGCACTACCTCCCAAAACCTGCCAGGCAGTACCATCAAAGTAATAATAACCAGCAGTGGTAATATTTTGAGTTACAGCATCTGGGCTACTTACTCCAGAAGTGGCATAAATAAGAGTTCCCGCCTGATCCAAACCATAACGGGAATTGCCTGATTGAATCTGATCGCCTGTTAAACGAGGGGCAAGAAGACCCTCCGCGCTACTCCCATCACTGTTTTTGGCCATTACATCTAATGTAGCCTTGGGATTCGTATTATTGATGCCTACCTGACCGCTCAAAGCAATACAACAAAAGCATCCGAAAATTAGTAATAGTGTTTTTCTCATCTGTGATAATTTATTAAATTATAAGTTGCTATTATATAATAATAAGTGTATAGAAAAGACCTAACTTTTTTAGAATTAAGATTTTTCTATAGATGTAATTTTAAGCTTTTGTGACTATGATTATTATTATTTTAATGAATAATCGCATTAGAACTATCTAAGATCAAAATGAACTTGAAAAAATTACCCTTCCCATATTGATCAAAAAAAATATCCTTAGTCACTACTATGTAATATCTTTTGCAAAATTACTACGATACAGCTCAAATACTCTTAAGATTTCTTAAGAACAGAAATCATTAACAATTATAGTACAATTAAGAAAACCCATTATTTTTTCATAACAGAATAATGTAAAGTTAAATAAAATTCATATCAAATCACAAATTCAGGAAATAAATTTTATTCATTATTACAATTATTCCAAAATAAGTTCTTTGATAATGGTAATATGCCCTGAAAATATATGATAAAAAGCTTCAAAGTTCTACGAACAAAGTAAACTAGCTAAAGGTCGTCATTTATACATTCATTCCCATCATAGAAATCTTATGAAATCCAATAAGTGATATTAATGTGATACTAGTTTGCTTTTAAATAATACAAGTGATTTTTACTTTTGTCAAAATTATCCTTTTAGTTAGAATATACTATGCAAAGAAACCACAACTTAATACTTATGAATTTGCTCAAACTCATTAGATAGATAAGATTATTTTAAAAATAAGCCCAGTCTCAGAATGAATAATTAATAATTCCATCCTTAAAATATAATTTTCATTATATTAAATGATTATCTATTTTGCATTCATCTGCTGCCGATCATTTGCACTAACAAGCTAATTAATAACAATTTATAATTTCCCTAATTAGAAACAAATATTCTGAATAGATATTGCTACGCAAAAATTTTATATTGTTTTACCCATAGAGCTTAAATTTTCTTAAGATATCTTAAGGATAGTACATCATCTTTTTGTCTAAATTTAAATATCATAGGCAAATATGTATCATATAGCATATTAAATACTTTAAGCCTGATATAATTTATTTCTTATACAACTTATCTGACTATATAGGGATTATATTAGAAATTAAAATAACAGTACTCTATTAAATAGAATCTTGTTGATCAATCATTGAAAAGAGATATGATAAATTATTAGTCATAATAACCTAAGTACAGTATATATAATAAACAATAACAAATGGTATACAAATTATTTTTAAAGCATGTCGAAGAATATATCAAAGTAGATGATGAATTAAAAGTATCTCTTACTAAGCTTTTTGAATATAGGAAAATAAAAAGTAAAACTCATTTACAATTGGCTGGAGAACCTTGTAATTTTATATATTTTATTATTTCAGGATGTCTTAAATCATACTATACGGATAAAAATGGGAAAGATCATATTCTCTCATTTTTATCCCCAGGACTATGGGCCTCAGATCTGAATTCATTTATCAATGGATTACATTCAGATTACTCAATAATGTCAATTATGAAAACAGAAGTCTTACAAATATCAAGACCCTCATTTGAGAAACTATTGGCTAATCATATAATAATGGAAACTTTCTTCAGAAATATATTGCAAGGAGCACTCACAACGCAACAGACCAAACTGGTAAACATCCTTTCTTTAACATCCCAAGAACGATATGAAAATTTTCTTAAATTATACCCCTCAGTTATTCAACATGTTTCGTATAAAGATATTGCCTCATACCTAAATATGACACCGGAGCACTTAAGTTTTCTACGTAAAAAGATGCTTAACGACGAAAAAAACAGCTTTGCTAGCACTTGATCTAATATAATATTACTTTTTAATAATAATTATTGAAAAAATAAACCAATAATACAAAAGGCTATTAACCGTTTTTTGTATTATTGGTTATTTTCAATTTTAAAGTGATAAGTTATTTAAGAACAAGAATTCCCAGAATAGCAGGGGGCTTAAATAACTTTGTGAAAAGTAGCATCTCTCTATCTCTTCTTTTTGACACTTCCGATAGTAATCTAAATAGTACTGTAGCTTTTTTCAAACCATTTAATGTAAGAGTTCACTGCACTCCTTACAAAATCTTTTGTGCTGCCTTCAATCATAACTCCATTTACAGAAAACAGCGCATCACTATTTGTAATATAAACCTCTGGCTGTTGCATGGTTGGCATATTAAGAAATACAAGACTTTGTCTTAAATGATGATTAGCTCCAAAACCCGAAATATTCCCAGGAGAATGACTGAAAATTGCTGCCGGTTTCCCGTTCCAAATACTCTTTCCGAATGGTGTTGAGCCTATATCAATTGCATTTTTTAAAACACTGGGAACAGATCTATTGTATTCCGGGGTTACAAATATAACACCATTTACACTTTGCATATCTGCCCTAAATCTTTCAATAGCCCAAGGAATATTTTTGTCGGTATCAAAATCTTGATTGTACACGGGTAATCCTTCCAAATCAATAATTTTAAATTCATATCCCTCCTGCGGGACAAAGGATTTAATTGTTTTGGCTATTTTTTTTGAAAATGAATCTCTATGCAAACTTCCTGCAAGAATTCCTATAACTTTTCCCATAATTTTTATTGCTGTTTTCCTTAATATTAATTGTACTCATATTTTAATAAAATCTACCAGATAGGAATAAATACAAATAGCCCAACTCATTTTTTTCACTTAAAAAGTATATTTTTAAGAGCTATTGCTACCTGTGTAACAGAATCCCTAACAGACTGAATATGTGAAAGATGTTCTAACTTACCATAATCGTGGATTAATCCCTTATAAACAGCAATTGTAGTTGCAACTCCTGCCTCGTCAAGCTTTCGACCATATTCTATTCCTTCGTCATAAAGTATATCATTCTCAGCAATCTGAATAAGCGCTGGAGGCAGTCCTTGCAACTCCTCAATAGACGCTTGATTTGGAGAAGCATACTTTTCCTTTCTTTTAATCAGGTCAGGAACATAATTATCCCACATCCACTTCATTGTTTCAGTCGTTAAAAACCTATCTTGTCCGTATTTTTTATATGACTCTCGAGAAAAATCAGAATCGGTGACAGGCCATAATAAAATCTGATACAGAATATTAGGCCCTTTTTTATCTTTCGCCATTAAAGCTACTGCTGCTGCTAAATTTCCTCCTGCACTATTTCCAACGACAGCCAATTTCTTCCCATCAACCCCAATTTTGTCTCCATGAAAAGAAATCCACTTTGTAGCAGCATATACTTGATTAAGAGCAATAGGATATGTTACTTCAGGAGACAAGGTATAATTTGGAAATACTGCTACAGCTCCACTTTCAACAACCAGATCCCTTACCAATTTTTTATGAGTTAAAAAATCCTCAAAAGTCCAACCGCCACCATGAAAAAACATAAATACGGGAAGTTGCCCTTCTGCCTTTTTTGGCTTTACAATATTAATATTTATAGATATCCCGTCTTGCTGAATATCCATATTGAAAACATCAATATCTGAGTAATCAAAGTTCATAGATGTACTACTTTTAATAAGCATATCTCTAGTATCTTCTATACTCATTTCATCATTTGTTTTGGGATTTTCACTATTCATCTTTATAAGAAAAGACCGAATATCCTTCAAAATATTTGAATCATTTTCAATAGGCCGGTTTATTTTATCCATAGGTTCGCTATACTTGAATTTATTAATGTAATTTTACTTCATCATAATCCTATACAAAAGTTCCATTAACTATTTCTTTCCAACCCTCCCTGAAAGTTCTGAGTTTCGAGAGTGTGATAAATTAGTGTCAAGAAAATTCATTTATAAGGATTTAATAAAAGCATCCACCTTATTAATCAGTAACCTCTAATCTTGCTCTTGTAACTTTGTTTAATTAAATTTTACCTTTAATTTTATCCGCTATCTTTTCTGCTACCATTATAACTTGAGGATTTAAGTTGATAAGAGGAATTTCAGGAAATATAGAAGCATCAACAACTCTTAGATTTTGTATACCATATAGACGTCCTTCAGCATCTACTACTGAATTCTCACCTCCTTCTTTACCCATTGGAACTGTTGAACAAGGATGCTGGAGTGTGGATACTCCACTTAATAGGGCTTTTCTAATCTGTTCATCACTTTGAACATCAGAGCCTGGGTAAATTTCGCTATGATAAAACTCCTTTAATGGACTAACTGTAACCATTTTACGGGCAATTTTAAAACATTCTATCATCCGTAACATATCTTCCTCTGATGTTAGGTGCCTAAAATCGATAATCGGCATATCAGCTGGATTTTTGCTCGCCAATTTAACTGATCCCTCTGACTGACAGTTCATGAGTTCCAATCCAAGAGTAAATATTGATTTTGTAGGGCTAGTAGAAGGGTCTACCAAATGTGATGGTGAGATAGCTATATCAAGCTCATTCTTTGAGGAAGCTCTAGTAGAATTAGTCCAGAGCTGCGATCCTACTACAGGATGTATTCTTGTATTTTTCTCCGGTACTGCCGCAAAATTCATCCAGTAAAAAGGATGGTCAAGTAAACGCTTTCCAACTGGGGCATCTAAAACGACATCAATATCCAACTCCTTTAGGTCCTTCGCTGGTCCAATACCAGATCGCATTAAAATTGCAGCACTACCGTAAGCTCCTGAAGATAGTATTACTTCTCTCCCAAAAATTCGCTTCCCATTTGCTAATAAAATACCCTTTGCTTTTCCTTTTTCTATTATTACTTTATCTATTAAGCTTTCGCTTAAAATATGGAGATTATTACGTTTTCTTACTTGATTATTAAGATAAGCAATCCCTACATTTACACGTACACCATTAATAACATTCATAGGAATAGGACCCGCTCCATTATTTTCATTCGGATCATTAAAGTCCATAACTTCATTATATCCCATAGCAACTGCAGTATCAACAACCGCACTTTGCACTGGCGTTATATAATGCTTTTCCATTTGATGAATAGGAAAAGGTCCTTTTCTCCCATGCCACTTATCTGATCCATGTTCTGTACTTTCCATTTTTTTATAATATGGTAGTACATCATCAAATTTCCAACCTTCAAGTCCCATTTTTGTCCAACGATCAAAATCAAATTTTAAAGCTCGAACTGCTACTGCACCATTGATATTAGAACTGCCTCCAACTCCTTTTCCTCTTGGTGCAATAATAACATTACCATATTCTTGTTCAGTACTTTTATAACCCCAATCATATCTCTTATCCAAATTTGCAGCAATTATATTGCTACTATAAATAAGTTCCGGATTACTTTCGGGATTAAAATCCAATCCTGCCTCTATTAACAAAATCTTCCACTTCTTTTCCTCTGATAAACGATTTGCTAATACAGCACCCGCTGACCCAGCTCCTGCAATAATAAAATCGTAAGGCTTATCCTCATCAAAATCACCTTCCTGATTATTATCATAATCCAAATCTACCCCAAAATTATCTAGAGTATTTTTCATAGCATTAGTTGTAATTCCTATTAAACCTGTAGCCATCGTTAATGCACCAATTTTAATAGCTTCTCTTCGTTCCATATGTATCTTTTTAAAACTTGAAACAAAATTATTTATCAATTACTAATTACTTCTTAATAATTCTTAAGAGATCAAATGACGGCTTATTACAATAAGTAGGCCTGCCTGATGGTATAAAATTTGTAATTGTACGAACGTATAATATAAAAATAATCATTATGCCTAACGATTTTTTTCTAAACTATGTAGGAAACTATATAGAAACAGATGAAGAACTTAAATTAGCACTTATCCAATCATTTGAATATCAGAAAATCGAAAAAAAAAACTATTTACAAATTCCTTGTGAAGTCTGTAATTATCAATATTTTATTATTTCTGGCTGTGTTAAAACTTATCATACTGATAAACATGGAAAAGATCACACAATAATATTTCTTCCCCCACAATGGTGGGCTTCAGATTTAAATTCCTTTTTTAACGGAACCGTTTCAGATTATTCAATAATGGCAATAGTAGATACTGAAGTGCTTCGAATATCAAAAAATTCATATGACAAACTTTTATCTCAACATCCAATAATGGAGACTTTCTTCAGAAAAATATATCAAGGGGCTTTAATTGCTCAACATAAAAAAGTTGTTGAAATGTTATCACTATCTGCACAAGAACGTTATGACAATTTTTTACAACAATTCCCTAACTTATCCGAGTACATTTCTTTTAAGGATATTGCTACTTATCTTAATATGACTCCCGAACATCTAAGCTACCTCCGTAAAAAAATGTAATTACTACTAGACAATTTCTTATAATTTAGAATTACTGAGCTAAATCAGACATGGAAAATATAGGTATTAGAAATCCCGTAAAAATAAATGCTACGAAATAATATGAAATATCTATTTGTTGCATTTATTTTTTAACCAAACAAGATAAGAGTTCCAATGCCCCTATCAACTGAAATTCTAACAAAAAAATGATAAGAATTAAAACTGATATTTATATATCAATAAACTGAAATAAAATGAAAATTTGAAGTTTGTTACAAATAGATAAAAATTAGCGAAAAAAAATTAAAATTTCATTATTTAACTTGTTGCTCCGAATTAAAATCAGTAGGCATAGCATAGTTTCAAATTTACCAAAGTCCTCTTCTATGGTTAATCACCCAACGATACATTCCAAGAATATTTAATTTATTCATTGTTTCAAATCCACCCCAATTTTTCACGTCATCCGAAAATTTGATATTACGATAAAGTTGATCCCAACTTTCTCCTTTTCTTACTAAATCTAATACTTGTTGATGAAGATCTACCATATAGACTTTTTCATTTCTTATATCATCTTTTGTCGTAAGTGTATAATGGCCAACATCAATATAATCAACATCTTGCTGTAAAGCCAGTCTAAAGTAGCTACCCAACCGTCATAATAAAAATCCAGAAAATCATTGTATGGCATTGTTTTAGATTCTCCTACATCAGTCAGTTGTAAAGCCTTATGATTTGGAAACAAAACTACAGAAATACTATTAGAATGACTTGGCGCAATGTGCTTAAGTAATATTAATTCACCCGCCAATTTGATTTGCATTTCCCTATCATATACAACATCCGGGATAGCAACTGGTAATTTTTCTCCGATAATAGGCTCTAATCCGTTTTTTGTATAATAACATATGCCCCAGACCGCTGAAATACTTGGGATCCAGCTGCATGGTCATAATGAGCATGCGTTAGAATAACATACTTTACATTTACCTTAAATCTTTTCTTGATCTCAGATTGTAGCCAAATAGCAGCTTGTGTTCCGGTAGGATCAACTGCAACTTTTTAGTAATAAGTACTAACCCGCTATGCAGTGCTGGTAATGTACCACTAGTGCGTCTGTATAGATTGTCATTTATTTTTACCAGACTCTTTTCTAAAAGCGGTGTAGAATCACTCGAAATATCTGGTAAGACTTCTCGATTTTATAATGTTTTTTGTTCACGTACTCTGCTCCTCAAGATCAAATTTGACCTGTGACTGTATTTTACCATTTATTACAAGTAATACTATCCATATTAAAAGCTGCGTAGTGCTTTTTTCTCCATAAAAAATTATATTTAATTTAAAGGTCGAAAATTAATTTTTTATATAAATTTCTCCTTAATCTATATTAATAAAGAACCAGTTTTTTACATGGCGGATTTACTAACTTTTGCCATAACTTTAATGCATTATGTTTGTAATTATGTAAGTCGTTCGCAATTTACCATAATTACTTATTAAATCCGGGAAATACTTTGTCATATAAATAACCTCTGAAGTTATTTATTTGCTCTGTAACAATATCAAGCCAAACTTTGATGAAAATAGTTACTGAAAGAGAATATAAAAAGCAAAAATTAAAGATAGAATGCTTACTATTGACAAAATGATACCTAAAACAGTAAGATAATGTGGAATTTTCCCTATTAAACTTTTATTTGATTTACCATCCATTTTATATGCCCAATTCAAGTTGATTCTGTATAAGTTCAAAGTATTTTCCTTTGAATTTTACCAATTCATTATGATTTCCTTTTTCAATTATCCTTCCATTGTCTAAAACTATAATTTGGTCTGCCTTTTTTACAGTTGATAGCCTATGTGCAACAACAATCATTGTTTTCCCATTAAAATAACGATTAATATTATTAATTATAATTACCTCATTATTTGAATCTAAAGAATTCGTGGCTTCATCAAAAAAAAGATAATCAGGATTTTTATAAATAGCTCTTGCTATTAAAATTCTTTGCTTTTGTCCATGGCTTATTCCAATACCCTCTGAACCAATGATTGTGCTTAATCCAAGGGGCAATTTATCAACAAAGTCATTAACATTTGCTAATCGAATAGCATTCAATATTTTTTCTTGATTAGCGTTTTCTTCTAAAGAAATATTGTATGAAATCGTATCAGAGAAAATAAAGCTATCTTGTAATATTACTCCACATTTACTTCTCCAAAAAGTATTTTCTACTTCCTCTAAGGTATTATCATTTATTAAAATTGTTCCCTGCTGTTGCTGATAGAATTTAAGAATTAATTTCAAAAGTGTGGTTTTACCACTTCCACTAACTCCTACAATAGCAGTTGTCTTACCTTTTGGAATTTTTAAAGAGATGTTTTTTAATATGTAATTTGAATTATCATAAGAAAAAGAAATGTTGTCGATATTTATATCTTTGATGTCCTCCAAATATGAAATTTTATTTAGATTCTCTTCATTAGGTTTATTATGAATTTCATTTAATCTTTCAAAACTTACTTTTACTAATTGATATTGTAATACAAAGTTTATCAATTGTCCGATGGGGGCATTAATACCTCCCAATATAAACATAATAGCCAGCATACTGCCAATGGTTAATGTTTGATTCATTACTGCAATTGATGACACAAAAATAACTAATATAGTCTGAAAGAATCCAATGAATCTATAACTTTCATATTTTTGAGTAGTTTTAAGCTTATTAATATTATTTAAATAGATATTAGTTTGGATCTTTTGCCATTCGTTACGTTTATTTTCTTCTAAATTATTAAGTTTTATTTCTTGCATGGAACTAATTAATTCATAAATCTTATTTCTATCTTTTATTTCTAGGGTAAATGTCTTTTGATCTAGTAATTTTATTTTATGCAAAAATTTAAAAATCCACAAAAGTTCTAAAATAGTTCCTATAGAAACAATTAAAAAAACATTAATATTAAAGTAAAATAAAATACAGATATAAATTACAATACTAAAAAATGAGAAAACAGTTTGAATTAAATCTTTCGATAAAAATGATTCAATTCTATTATGATCTTGTATTCTTTGAATCAGATCTCCAATATTTTTACTGTTGAAAAATCTTAATGGCAACTGCATCAATTTTACTAGAAAATCGGAAATAATTGATAAACTAATTCTGCTACTAATATGAATAAATAACCATGAACGATAAAACTCTAATCCTATACGACTTACAAACACTAAAATTTGAGCAATTAAAATTAGATAGATGATAGAAATATTTTTTAATACTACCCCTTTATCTAAAATTTTTTGGGTAAAGAAAGGGAAAATTAGTTCTATAAAGGAGGATATTAATAAGGTTAGAGCTATTAAAAAAAGTTGTATTTTATGTTTTACGAGGTATTGAGTTACATATTGCAAATCATTTTTCTTTTTTTTTTTCTCTCGTATATCAAATAATTTTTCTGTTGGATCTAACAATAAAACAATACCTTCATCACTTTCTTGCGCCCATCCCTTTAAAAACTCTTTTTGGGAATATACTATTTTCCCAAAACCTGGATCGGCCACATATAGTTGTTTATTTACAACCTTATATACTATTATAAAATGATTTTGATTCCAAAAAAAGATAGCGGGCAGTGGAACATTATTTATCATCTTTTCAAAATCTAACTTTACTACTAAGGTATTAAATCCTAATTTTTTTGCAGTATCATTTAAATCTGATATAGTAATTCCTTGTTTTAATAAATTACTCTCTACAAGTACAGGATTAGTATTCGAAATATTAATTCCATAATATTTAGCAATCATCCTAATACAGGTTACTCCACAATCTTGACTATCCAATTGTCTAAGAAAAGGAAAAGTCTTTTTAAATAACTTCATAATCAGGTTTACGAAAACTCTCCAATAGATTAGTATAGGTAGGTTCCGGGATTGTTGGCAATGCTTCATTGATGCTTCGGATAGCATCTTTATATGTTAATTTTTCAATTTGAGTCTCCTGTTTAAGTTCATAAGGCATTGCATCAATTACGGTATTTTGAATATAAGTAATTAACCTAATTAAATCATCGCAATAAGCAGAGGGATTATTAAACCCATTTGAAGATTTATATCTGTGAGCAATATAACCGCCCCCACATACTTCCATAATTGGACAAGCCAAACATTTCCTGGCCAACATTTTACCACTATTATAATATACATTAATTAAATTATTTTTCGCAACATCATCAATCTCAATATTATTATTGACATTCAGGTTTGTTTTAGTGAATCCCTCACCGCATATTTTCAAAATATCAACCGCTTCTAACTCTCCATTAGTTTCTAGTACTAAAACATTATTTTCTGATGTTCCCAAGATATCTATTTCAATCTCTTGTCCTAAAATCTTTTTTACTATAATGTCAAAGATCCTAATTACAACATCTTCTTTGTTTATGAACCAAAGATCAAACAGTTCCTTATACCAATCAAACATTGACCTAGAAAATTGATTATTTACTTTAATATGATCATGGTTGGTATCCATAAAAAGAATATCAAAACTCTTTATATTGGATTGTATAAAATTATTATATATTGTAGTTGCAGAGGCATTAGAATTCATTACAGATAGTATTCCAAAAGAAGTTTTATTTCTTTCAAGTACTCGAATGCCTTTCATTACTTTATCATGTGTTCCTTTACCTTTTTTATCAACTCTAAATAAATCATTGATTTCTTTTGGACCATCCAAACTGATTCCAACCTGAATTTCATGCTTTTTAAAAATATTACACCATTCATCATTTATTAATATTCCATTCGTCTGTATTGAAAAAAACACATTGATATAGTTATCCTTAAAAATAGAAAAACACTCAATAAATTCCTCAAGCCTAGACTTACCCATAAGTAATGGTTCACCACCATGAAGAATGATGAAAAAATCCTTAATACTATTTTTTAGGCAATGTTTTAGCATTTTCCTAGAAAAATTTTTACTGGTTGAAATATCAATAAATTTTGGTTGTTCTACATAGGAAGTATCTCCCATATTATACATATAACAGTAACTACAATTAATATTGCATCTGCTTACTATTTTTACGACGACTTTATCAACTTTCATAATTTTGTTAAAATTCGAATTTAGAGGATGACAAAATACCACCCTCTAAAATTCAGTTAGTACCTTTAATTAAAATCTCCTAGACCATTGTCCAAACGCGTTAATCCATTCTCCTCCTATAACATTTTCTTTGGAATTTGTAATATCTAGCGCAGCAGTAGATAAAACTTGATTGTCAAACTTAGCAACAGATTTTTTTAATTTAGTTTTGTCTGTTTTTGTTAAAAAAAATTTTTTCATTTTGATTAAATTTTAGATTAATAACTCTAATCGAAGTTTTAATACATTAGATTATTTATTGGTATTGTATTGATAGAGTAACTTTATACAAATTCCTTTTACATTTTATACTATCACCGTTACAGTAACTAATGCGTGAACAATTTTAGGGGTAATTTTTTTTGATAAAAATTAGCAACCCATTTGAAATATTTTTATAAATGTAATAAATTTTTCACAATAACGTGATATATTATTTATATTTAGATCCATTCTAAATAAATCAGTTTTAAGGATTCCCCTTAAGCCTCCCTTTAGTACTAACATGCACTTGATAGGCAATTATCTTTGTGATTGTAAGCTGAAACTAAATGTTAATAGATTTTATCCTTAATCCATAATATTTTACTTTTCTTCGACTGATTCTCTATTAACTTTCTTTTTTGCGCAACTTTTCCTTTGATAGACAGGGCTATAAAAAACGAATGTTTTTTCCGACTATAAAGAATATGTGTCTGAAAGACAAAATGTGAATAGTGAGCCAAAGGCGATCTCCTCTTATAGGCTTTAACCGACTATAAAACAAATGCTTTTTAATACTCATATGTTTATTACATAGCTTTTATGGTCCGTAAAGCCGTTATAGAAAGGTGATAACGAACTTTAGGATGTAGGTCTATCCGTCAATTATGTAGGTGTATCCGTTATATAACATAATTATTTCCTTAGCTCGGGAAATACTTTGTTATATAAGTAACCTCCCAATTTTTTTATTTCCTTACCTGTAACATTATCAAACCAAATTTTTGATGAAAATATTTTGACTCAATAGACTTTAAAGAGATTCAACGATGCAATTCACGGATAACATACTTTCCAATTTTATCTTCACCATACCAATAAGAAGAAGAAATATAACCACCCTTATTACACGATATATAATCCGCTTTTCTCTTTGGAGTTTTACATCCTTTGAAAGTTACTTTGGTTATAAAAAATTATTGTGTGTTATCATCATAGTTTACAATCTGGACTATCAGAATTTACAAAAACTGCCATAGTAAACCAATCCAAAAATAAAATACTTTTGTATCAAACATTTTAAATAAAAAATGAAAGATTTAAAATTAACAAACAGAACAGGCGCACCCATATCGGATAATCAAAATATATTGACCGCAGGAAAACAGGGTCCGGCATTACTACAAGATGTTTGGTTTTTAGAGAAAATGGCGCATTTTGATAGAGAGGTAATTCCAGAACGAAGAATGCACGCCAAAGGTTCTGGAGCGTTTGGTGTATTTAAAGTTACACACGATATTACACAGTACACAAAAGCAAACTTATTCTCCCAAGTCGGAAAGGAAACTCCATTGTTTGTCCGTTTCTCCACTGTAACTGGAGAACGCGGAGCTGCTGACGCGGAGCGGGATATTAGGGGTTTTGCTATTAAGTTTTATACTGAAGAAGGAATATGGGATTTGGTAGGTAATAATACACCAGTCTTCTTCTTACGCGATCCATTAAAATTTCCTGACTTAAATCATGCGGTAAAAAGAGATCCTCGCACCAATATGAGAAGCCCGGACAACAATTGGGATTTTTGGACATTGCTCCCTGAAGCATTACATCAGGTTACCATTACAATGAGTGATCGTGGTATTCCTAAATCATATCGTCACATGGATGGATTTGGTAGCCATACATTTAGTTTTATAAGTGATGACAAAAAGAGGTATTGGGTGAAGTTCCATTTGAAAACACAACAAGGTATTCAAAACCTCACAAATGAAGAAGCCAATCAAATTATTGCCTCAGATAGAGAAAGCCATCATCGCGACCTATTTGAAAATATTGAGGCTAAGAATTACCCTAAATGGACTATGTTTGTACAAATTATGGAAGAAGAAGCTGCTTATAATTACCATATTAATCCATTTGATTTGACCAAGGTTTGGCCTCATAAAGACTATCCGTTAATTCAAGTTGGTGAACTTATTCTTAATAAAAACCCTGAGAACTATTTTAGTGATGTCGAGCAGGCAGCTTTTAATCCAGCTTCTGTTGTTCCTGGTATCGGCTTTTCACCCGATAAAATGCTACAAGGACGACTATTCTCTTATGGTGATACCCAACGATACCGTTTAGGGGTAAATCATCATCAAATACCTGTTAATGCTCCCAAATGCCCATACCATTCTTTTCACAGAGACGGAGCAATGCGCATAGATGGGAATTATGGTGCAACCACCTCCTATGAACCAAACAGCTATAAGCAATGGCAGCAACAACCAGATCATAGTGAACCTCCTTTAAAAATTATTGGCGATGCAACACATTGGGATCATCGTGAAGATGATGATTATTTCACCCAACCAGGTAATCTCTTCAGATTAATGTCTTTAGAGCAAAAATCACTTTTATTTAAAAATACCGCTGAAGCGATCAAAGACGCACAACAGTTTATTCAAATACGTCATATCAGAAATTGTCATAAAGCTGATCCTGAATACGCAATTGGAATAGCTAAGGAATTAAATATATCTATGAACATGGTTTGGGAATGAAGAATTGGGATGTCATAATAGCTCTATAATCCGCTGGATCAGTTCTTATTAACGCAATATAAATCATCACACCACTTTTTTACTGCGGGATTTAGTACATAATAAATCGAATCAGCGACGACTTAAAACCTAATTTTGAAGAGTAGTATAGTTGAAAAATTACGTTTTAAATTGATAAAGTACTTGTTTAGAATGAATCCGGACTGATGGATATCAGCTCGGATCATTTTTTAAGCATCAATTCTATTGAACTATAATTTAAACGCTTCCATAGTTGATAAACATGTACAATCAAACAACTTCTGGATGAGAATATGATAATAAAATCAATTAAGTATAAAAGTTTAGAAAAATTAATCTTTGAAGAAGGTAAATAATAAATTATAATAGTATCAATGAATACTATTTAACAAAAAATTTTTTCTTCCAACTGGTGATGGTGTTTCTACTTACTTTAAAATGTTCAGCTAACTGATAGTTGTTAAGTCTATATTTTTTTTGATGATCCAAAATATACCAAATTGTTTCTTGATCATAAGACCTAAATCTACTATTACTTAATTTAATTTCTGAGAAGCTTTCCTTTTCAAATATAATTTTATTTAGCTGAAGAACTTCCCTTGATGTTAATTTAGCTTTTTTCAAGAAAAAAGAGCACTTCTCCTCTTTCTCAGGATATTTAGTTTGTATAATATCCCTATAAATTCTGATATAATTTGGCGATTGTTGTTTTTCCATATTCAATGTTTTCTTAATAATATAATGATTGGATGAAGCTTACTCAAAAATTTTTATATTTACTTAACCACTTAAACAAGGTAGTTTTAGGAATCCTATATTCTTCAATAATTTGCTCTGTATCCATCACTCCATTGTTTAATTGTTCCATAACAAATGATATTAGCTCCTTGGTATAGACATTTTTTCTAAATGTCGGTAATATGTCGGATTTAGTATTAATGTGTTTATCTCTGGAGGCAGGTGGAGAATACAGAATGAGATGTTGTGTATACAGTCTAAAAAAGTCATATTTTAGTAATTTACACCATTTAAGAAGGGTATCGCTTTCTAAGCTATCCATTTGGTACATTTTTTCGATTTCAGGTTCCTCACAACTAAAAAAATCACAAATACGTTCTAATGAAAATTTCATTTACAATACTTATTGAGTTTACACTTTATCTTATTACAAATTTCGTAAAGAATGAGACCTCTTTTTAAGAGGTCTCAGATTAGGATATCTCCTACACATTACATCACCAAATGTTGATATAAAAAACCACAAAATATATTTAAACTTTTCAACACTTCATTTAATATGAAAAGCCATATTATTTAATTACTTAGAGGAGTTTTTTAAGACAGCCATTAGCATTACATAATGGATGTCTGATGTAAACTTAAAAATGATTTACAAAAAAAGTAACTATGGAAAAAGTATTAAATGTTAATCATAATCTAAATCACAAAATATGGATTACATTTTAAACTTATTGACACAAATTTAATCCATATTTTATGTTTTAGAAAGGAAAGGACTGTCATTATTCGCGAATACTAACAGCTATACTGATCATTGTAATGCATTTTTAATATCAAATAAAAGGTTGTTAATAAATATTTTACGATTGGTGTGATTGATCATGATTTCTTAATTGCATAATAAATTCAGAAGGTGGAATTTTTCTTATCACATCTTAGTAAATATCTGCTTCCAATAATAAAAGCTAGTCAAAGTCAAAGTAAACGATAGACAAATCATTCCAATTTTAAATATATAAAAATAGGTTGAAAACAATTTAATCTACAAGAAAAATAACTCTTGCTTAATGTGGATCAAGCGAATTAAATCATCGATAAAATGTTTGAAAATACCCTCTTCATGGTCACATGGCAGGATTATTAATTTCTAAAATTCTTTCCCAATCTTACACCAAATGTTTCGATATCTCTTCGGTTATAGTAAGTAATGAGACAACTATCAAGTGGTTGTCTCTTTTTTTATGCATATAAAAATCTATTATCAAATAGTTAAATATTGATTATTTTTAGCTCGATTTTCAACAAGAATTTTGAGCTAATTACGATTAAACTGTCTCAAAAGCGCTACTAGGCTTTAAACCATTATTTATTAAAAGTTCGATATCTCATTAAGATTTATGGGAAAATTTTGAATATTTATTTTCTTAAATTCTTATTTGGGAAAGTAAATTTTGCAATACATTAAAGAAATATTATCCAATAGCAACTCGGTCTATTCTAAAATTGGAAAATGTAAGATATGTACAAAATTATCCCCATAATATACTTAGGAGATCTCCCATACTTTTAAACTGTTTTCACTTTTTCATATAGTAATCAATCTAATACCACCCTGAGAATGTTTTGAAAAAAGGTCTGATAAATCAAATGAAAGATTTTATTCTTTAAATAGGCAAGGATTTTCTTTTTGTGGGAGAAGAGTATAAGGTACAAGTCAGTTCTTCGGACTTTTATATCGATCTGCTTTTGCATCATCGAGGACTACAGTGCTTAGTAGCTTTTGAACTTAAAGCAGATAAATTTAAACCGGAACATTTAGGGCAGCTTAATTTTTATGTTAAAGCATTTGATCGAGATGTGAAAAAAGGACATGAGAATCCAAATATAGGAATTTTGTTGTGTAAAGATAAAATAATGAGGTTGTTGAATATGCTTTAAGTAGAAGCCTTTCACCAACGATGGTTTCAGAATATAAAACTCAACTTCCAGATAAAAAAATACTTCAAAAATTACATGAATTATTTGGAGATTAATTCCGGAAAATAATATTATCATGTATTATGAAATATTAGATTGTATTATACATTATAATTTTTAGCTTTGTGAAATCTCTAAATATACTAGAGAATAAAATACTTAAAAAGAAGTTCTCAAGAACTATTCCTTAGATAATAACTTTTTGGATGAACAATGGAGTCCAATTGAAGGCTTTAGGATGATGTATAATTCCTTAAATGGAGACTTTGGTGTCTTTTTTTAAAAAAGTACAATCTGATTTATTTTACAGATAATAAACTTTATATAATAAAATATTATAAAATCATAATTTTAAATTAAAATTTTATAGTGTTTTTTGACTAACATTCAAATTATTAATTATTTATTTTTTTAATCATTTCAATGTTTAATTCGTAAAAAAAATACATAAATTGCAAGCATACTAAAAAAGATGTATTATGATTAGAATTAAATTTACTATTAAATTTTTATTTTTATCCTCTCTCGCCTGTTTTGGTTCTCTTTCTGCCCAAGAATATGAGCGGATTATAGGAGGGTATATGAATTCTGCAAAAGGACCTTTACAGAAAGTGAGCTCGGAACTGAAAGCTTTTCAGATTATCAATGTTGATCCATCTAAAAGTTTGAAAGGTGATGTGGTAGGGATACAACAGACTCTTAATGGAATTCCTGTTTTCGGTAGTTCAGCAAATGTTTTAGTTCGTGGAAATGAAGTTTTAAGCTTTGCAGACACCTTCATCAAAGATTATCCTACCAGTATTAAGGGTAAAGAAAATGCCAATAAAGATCTCATGATCGATGAGGCAGTAAAAAAAGTTAATAAGAACGCTTCTAAGGATAGTAAGGCATTACAAAATCCTATTAAAGCAACAACCGTTTACTACTTAAAAGCAGGTATTTTACAATTAGGATACCAGTTCTTTATTGAAGAAAAAGGAACAAGTAATGTGTGGAATGTGATTATAAGTACTGAAGATGGTTCTATTTTGTATAAGGAAAATACAACTGTTTCGTGTGATTTTCATTCTGATGCTTATGAGCATTTACCTTTAGAGATATCTCAAACAAATGAAACAGCGCAATCTTATTCGCTTCCGGCAAATCTGAAAAAGACAGCTGCTAATTTTATTTTTGTGCCAGATGATGCCTCTTATAAGGTGCTTGCATTTCCTGTTGAAGGACCTACATTTGGAAACAGAACTCTGGTGTCTAATCCCTGGGATCTAACAGCCTCTCCAGAGGGATGGCATTCTGATGGAACGAATCATTACACCATAACAAGAGGAAATAACACCTATACATATACGGACGAGAATAATACAAACACTCCTCAGTTTTCTCCGGATGGAGGTGCATCAAGAGTATTTGATTTCCCGATGGATATTACTTTGCCTCCACAAAATTATACCTCTGCAGCAGTAACCAATCTGTTTTATACAACCAATAAAATGCATGATGTGTTTTATAAGTTTGGCTTTACAGAATCTGCCCGAAATTTTCAGATGAATAATTTTACCAATGGAGGTACTGGAAATGATCCGGTTTTTGCTGAAGCTAGAGATGGAGGAGCTTATAATAATGCAAATTTTAACCCGGCAGTAGAAGGAACAAGTGGTAGAATGCAGATGTATCTTTTTGAACCAAAAGACATGCAGAATCTTTTTTATAATGCACCGGGAAACTACACAACAAGAATACCGAAAAGTACTACCGCTGCTTTTGGACCAGCACTTGAGGGGAATCCTCCGGTAACTGGTGATCTGGCTTTGCCAATTCCAGCAAATGCGTGTAATGCTATTTCGGCAGGAACCGTGGCTGGGAAAATTGCCGTAACTACTGCAGGAGGTTGTGCGTTTGCACTTAAAACAAAAAATCTTCAGACAGCTGGAGCTATTGGTGTTATTCAATACCATCCAAACAGTGATACACCAGTCGGTTTAGGAGGATCTGATGCTTCAATTACAATACCTACTATTATGATTGGAAAATCAGAAGGCGAATTTTTGGTTAATCAATTAACAGCTGGGACTACAGTAAATGCGACGCTGAAATATGATAAGCAGAATTATATTTATAAAGACGGAAGTCTTGATAATGGTGTAGTTGCTCATGAATATGGACATGGTATCTCTAATCGATTGACTGGTACTGGAAGCAGCTGTTTATCATGGATCGATGATAATGAGCAGATGGGAGAAGGGTGGTCTGATTTTTTTGCTTTAATGGTAACCAACAGGCCTGGAGATAATGCCTCTATACCAAGAGGAATGGGTACTTTTACGAAAGGAGAGCAAATCAATGGAGCTGGTATACGACCTGCAAAATATTCACCTGATTTTAGCATTAATAATTTTACTTATGCCAAGACTAACGGGATGAAGGTTAATGATGTACTGGGCGGTGTCTATCCGGTTACAAGACCAGATGTTCACAGTATCGGTTTCATTTGGGCTACAATGTTATGGGATCTAAATTGGAAGTATGTGGAGAAATATGGTTATAACAGTAATGTATTGGCTGATCCTAATAGTGGAAGTGCAAAAGTATTGCAATTGGTTATGGACGCTCTTAAACTACAGCCATGTAACCCAAGTTTTATACAGGGAAGAGATGCTATATTGGCTGCTGACCAGGCAACAACAGGAGGAGTTGATAAATGTATGATCTGGAAAACGTTTGCAAAAAGAGGATTGGGAGTCAATGCAAGTCCTGGTGGATTGAATGGCCTCTATATGGGTTTCAATAATCCTGCAGCTGAGCTTAATGATCAGGTTGAAGATTTTACCATTCCAACTGAATGTAACACGCTAGATACAAAAGAAACGATTACTGCTAACAACAGTGGAATCTCGATCTATCCAAATCCTGTCAAAGATGAATTTAGCATAAAAGTACCTTCAAACACAGACCTATCTGGAATTACGACGGTAGCGATTTATGATCTTACCGGAAAATTAGTTAATACAGAATATATTAACCTTAACCAGCAACAGAAGGTTAATGTTTCCAAATTAATCAATGGGTCCTATATGGTTAAGATTACAAATAAAGCAATTAATTTCAGTCAGAAAATTATTGTATCAAAATAATACAATGTAATAATTCGATCGGAGGAGTCTTAGGATCTATATTCTAAGGCTTTTCTCTTTTAACCTTCTCCACTACATTATAGAAGTTTGATCCTGGCAAGCACATTATCTGTGATTTCAGGGATAGGAGTTATTTTTTTGAATAAAGTAAATCCCGATAACGAATAATCTAATCTCTAATTACTTTCTATAGAAAAATACGTGTGCCAGGCATCAGAATCAATTTGAGGCATGTAAAATATTATGTTGATTTACAATAAATAGGGTTTATAAGTTCGTCTAATTCCGGTTCTGTATCAGTTGGTAACAATACTAATCTGTAGATTCCTTCAAATTATTTTATTCTAAATATTAATATTCGAAAACGGTAAGCCAGTTAGAGTTTTAATTTATATAACTAAAATTTAGCAAATACTTTTGTATTTTTTGCATCTAGTACTGTAGTTTCGCATCTTCTTTTGTGATTGACAATTTGACTTTTTACGACTCTCTAAGTAGGTTAAGTTCAATTATTTATTGGCTTCTGAAGAAATACGCACTTAGCTATCCATGTGATTTTACAGATACATTTGCTTTGTTGATAAAACCGGTTGCCGGAGGACCCTATGTTAATGTTGCAATTCTTCCTGGGTGTAGGCCCGGTAAGTGTAAGTAAATTAAGACCAGCAACCCGGAATGATGATACCCCCATTACTTTGCGGAGTGATCAATCCAAGATATTTTGAAGGATATAATACGAGTTCTCCGACTGTAACAAATTACAACGGAAGAACCATTCCTTTAATGGCAATAGCCAATGTAACACCAGGTGTTGCATATCATTTAAATTGGTTTTGTCAGATTACAAAGATGGTAGGCTGGATTCAGCAGTTTTTCTGCAGGGCGGATCCTTTAACATCGGGGTCTATATTGCTAACTATTTTACCTAAAATAATTGATATATGTAACAATCCACAACAAACAGATTTTAAAAGCGCAGATGACAGCTCCTGGTATGACTTTTCAATGGTATAAAGGTGGAATCATTATACCCAAGGCTACTAGTGATCAGTATGTAGCAATTTAGCCGGGAGCTTATGATGTTCAAGTTTCCATACTGGGAAATCAATGTCTGGGCCCAGCAACTATTACCATTGCAGGATATGCTATTACTTCTACCCTTCAGTAGCGATAATTTGTCCAGGAGATCAAATTACTTTGGATGCAGGATAGATTTCACACCTTATTCAAAGGAATCTAAGAAAAATACAAGTGTGGCTTGACCATTAAGTTATATGATAATTTTAAGATTCAGTAATAATAAACTGTGAGCTAGTAATTTTGAAGAAAACGTTTTGTTCACCAATACCACAATAATTATAAAATGTATCTGTTAGGTCTTTTACAAATGAGCTTTTGGTATTATTGAATACGGTTATTGGTTCTTTTTAAGTATCAGTTGATAACTTAGTAATAAACTAAGAGATTAAGCAGTCTAGTTATCTAATTTTCATAACAATCCCCTAAAAATATAATACAAATACACACACAAATTGCTAAAAAATTAATTAATAAAAGGAAACCCTTTAAAAACAATTTTTTAAATTTTAGTTTTCATTATAACTCTTTAAAAAATTGAAACTACATTTAAAGTATTAGTCAATAGTAGTAAGATTAAAAAATCACTAAAAGATGTAACAGAAACAACTAAATACATATTCATAATTTTTTTAAACAATCAGCTATTATTAATTAAAATAAATCTTACATTATAGATTACAATAATTTCATTATTGCCCACTTAAACTCAAAACATAACACTACTCTAAAAAATCATCTATTATTGAATATAAAACTAGAATGAAAAACAACTTTTGTATCACACATAAATATCATATCAAGCAAAATAAATCCAATTATATGAGCTACATATCGTTCATTACAAGCATAGTAAAATATTTTTCTTTGCCTCTTAAAACACAACTAAAGAAACCCAATATTTAATTATATCTTAAAAGAGATTACAATAAAAAAGTACCCCATAAAGAGGTACTTAAACACTAGAATGAAAAAAACTCAATTTAATGAAAACTCAAAAAAACTGTTTAATTTTTTAGATGATATCACCATCTTACTCATAACAATTTATTATTATACAAATTATTATTCTTGATTCTATAATAAGGCGAAGTAAATATAACAGCGATTATAACACACTGATCATTTTTGGGTCAAATACCAACTATCTTCTTTGGTGTTAAAGCAATAATCATCTTATTTACCAAAGTTTTAATAACAAGATAAATATTTATCACTATTTCCTTATGCATTCTAATAGCTATTAACCTTTCAAAGAATACTCTTTACTTTAACCTGTAAAGTCATTTCAAATTTACTTAAATTCATTAGCATTCATATATTCACAAATATCACATAAATATCTCATGTGACTTAAATACAGTTTTGTATTCAAAAACAGTATTTATTATAGTTACATCATATAGCTGCACTAATATTTTTACTTTCTACCTAAAAACTTCTAAGAAAACCTTTTGGAGCCAAATAAAGTAGAAAGCTAAGAAAATATCGATTCATTTTTTGATTCGTATATTTGATAAGCAAATTAAGTATTATGCATATTTAGCACAATATCTTTCATGTATAATATCAGCGTGTACGAAATCCGAGACGAAATAAAATAGTATCCAATTTTGCTTATATCAATTCAGATTTGCTGTAGTTTTGTTAGAAAATGTGTTACATCTCTTGATATTGTCTTATGATCTGTTAATACTCAACCGAGCAGTATTATAAACCATGATTCAGAACGATTAAAAGTTACTAGTACTGATGTATGCTTTTTAATGTTCTTTAAAAAACTATTAAACAACTAATTATATAATAAATCCTTATCAATATTTGGCTTCAGTCTATGCTAAGAATTGTCTGCTATTTCAATATAATTTATAATATAAATCGTCATTTGTTAATTTCTCTAACTAACCTAAATCCCCACATATTGGACCGGATAAGCCATGAATAATACGCTGATCTGTAAGATGTACGAATATTTTGAGGCATATATGCCCATGCTCCACCCCGCAATACGGGGAATTGAGAGATTCCCGATGTACGAGGCAGTTCATTATATGGACCTGTATTATAGGAATCTTCCCAAGCATCAGCAACAAATTCTCTTGCGTTCCCTGTAACATCATATAATCCCCAATTATTGGGTTTATAACTACCTACGCTTGTAGTATAAGGAGCTCCATCATTACAATTTACTTTAATAAATTGATAACCTGTTACTGCATCGGTTGATTCATCATAAACTGCTGCATAACTACAGGCATCAGTTAAATTATCCCCCCAAAAGAAAGCACTATTGGTTCCTGCTTTTGCTGCATACTCCCATTCTGCTTCAGTTGGTAATCTGTATCTAGCTCCAGTTTTTGATGAAAGCCAAGCTGCATAATCTTCAGCATCCTTACGTGTTACGCAAGTAACGGGAAAATCTCCCTTTTGCGGAAAACCAGGATTTCGCCAAGATAAATTTTCTCTGTACATAGGAAATTCAGGATCATTAATCTGAGGTTGGCCAGTAAATCCTAGCGCTCCTTTAGCTTCTTTACGATTAGTATCTCGTACAAATTCAGCATATTGATCTACAGTCACTTCAGTTTTTGATATTGCGAAAGACTTGCCAATTTTCACTTGATGTCTAGGACTTTCCCAAGCAACACGATAAGGATCTACATTAAGTGCCTGATGTTCTTCCTGGCTACCTCCAATTAAAAAACTTCCTGTCGGCAATACTACCATCTCTGTACAATAAAACCTGCTACAATCTTTAATTACATCAAAAGGCTGAAATACTTTTGTATCCTTTACAGGCAGTAGCTGGATAATCTTATTTGAACCATAAGAATATGACTGAAGCATATCTAATTGAGCACCCCACAAAGACATATCTGCTCTAAGATATTTATTTGATAATTGTGGAAAACTATTATTTTCAAAATTTGGGCACTGAACCAACATTGCTTTCGCTTGATTACTAAGCTGGGTTAAATTTTCAATATAGTCAGCATTACATTCATCTTTTTTTAATAAAGAAAGTGCTTTATTGGCCTTATTGTAAATTTCTTTATAAATTGCATCACAATAATTTTTAGGCCATTTTTTTAAATCGGATGCATCATTAAAAGTTTTTCTTAATTCTTTGATTACTGATTCAAATTCAGGATTTCTATTACTACATTTATTTTGATCCTCACTTTGAGAACAAGAATATACAATAAGTGTTATTGTAAAAAATATTACTTTTTTAGTCATATATAACATTTTAAAGAATTATTTCATTTAAAGGTTTAACATTTATTTATTGACATATGGTTGAGGTAAAAGAAAAAAATGCAAACATATATTTTTAAAATTATTTAAATCATATCTTTAAATAAACCAAGTTCCATTGTTTTCATCACTCACATTATGTATCATATATATGAATTACTTCCAGAGAATTAAATTTCATTTGTTATAGCCGGCAGCTTTTCTAATTGATATCTGTAAGTAGTTCCTGCTCGCTAGCTGCAAAGTAATAATGGTAGCTTTATTTAATGATCTTTTCAATTTCACTATTTTATCAAATTTGTAAACAAAATTAAATCGTTGTAGCTAAAAAAAAATTAAGAAATCTTAAGATTATCTACATTTAAAGAATCTCAATAGTGTATGCGCTTTTAATTCAAAACGATCGAAGATACGCCTGTCATGCGATAAAAAGTACCAATTGTAATTTTTTGATACTAAATATAGCAATTCCAATATAATTTTAGCTTCCATATCATTTACCTGAACCCCATTTTTAGCCAGAATAATCTTCCTTGTAAATTCCTTTGACTTCGGTATTGTTGTATTTACAATACTTTAGAAATCTATCCTCTTGCTCTGGTAAGAAGTAACCTTTCCTTTTTTTTTCGTATGTACTTACACGGACGTATAAATAGGCTTTTTTCATTTTAATTCATTATTGATCAGATTAAAGTTAGAAACAAAAACATTAAAGGTAACAATGAAAAGAAATTTCTCTAAGCCTATCCGAATATCCCTCTTCTTTTGAGTGTTCGAAGGAAAATGCCATATCACAACATAAGTATCCTAACAAAAAATAAATATAAATCCATTACGGTTTCCCGTAGTTTAACTTGAAAAAAAAATAAATATTATTGCTAGAAAAAATTTTTACGCTGTTGACTTATTTATTAACTTGTTTAAAACTAATAAAATGAAATTTCAATTGTATAAAACATTCAACTCTGAGATTAAATAATTTCTATCATTATCAACAAACTTTATTTGTTGACTAAGAAGTATATTCTAAAAAACATGAAATTTACTTTCACTGCCAAGAGTTTAAATTTTCTTAGATCATCCTAAAATCTAACAACTATAGAAACCAAAAACTAATAATGCCTAATCAACCTTTACCACATACCGCAATACCAACATGGAGCGGATTCATTTATCAAGGTAGAGTCGCACTCTATCATGTATTAAAGCAACTTAATACCAAAACAGAAAATGAAATAAATGAGTTGGTACTCCAAATAGATTCCATAGAAGATTTTACCATACTAAAGTTGATTGCTAATGGAGGACATGCCCCTATTTCTATGCATCAAGTTAAGGCTGTTAAAAGCAACGCGTATACAACTTATAGGGATGATTTTACACAATTAGAAAATAAATGGACAGCTATCGGATTACAAACTGTTGAAGCTTTTTTTCATCTTGCAACTCAAAATGAAAAAGCTAAAGTACAAATCGAAGTTTTGCATCCTAACATGAAAATTTATGAATATGAAAATAATGCCGAATCATGTTCTTTAAATGATATTGATATAAAAATTAAAGAGCAAATAGTCTTAGCACTTCAAAAGTATAATATTGTGGGCCATAATAATCCAGATACAGTTCAATTATTAAGCGAAATATTAGAAAAAACAATATCTGATAAGGTAATATACATTCACGCACTAAATCATGGTGGAACCGCCATAAGAAATGCTGCGTATGACAATCCTATTCCTCTACAAAATTTTTTAGATGCTATAAGAACCGATATAGCTTCACTTGTTCAAGATGAAGTTTATTTTGAAGGCAAGATTAGAAATAATCTTAATCGGTATTATCAGGAGTTCTGCTTAGATTGTGAAGATGATCAATTAAGTCCCGAATTAAAAACCAAGATGGATAAATATTCGATACTTTTCAATTCTTACGACACTATCGCCTTCAAAGAATTTCTACAAAATATAAGACCTCATAAGAGTGTTTCCTATGAGAACTTACAGCAATATACGGACTTAAGCCTCAATGAAGATGAAATGAAAGATTCTTTCTATCAAATACTATTGACCATTAAAGAGTCAAATGGAGTTGATGGAATTGGTTGGTTTTGTTCTGAAAGCAAACAATATTTCCCAACTTCAATAAACTATTCCAATTCCGAATCAAGTAAGAAAAAAGTAAGTGAGCGGATAATTAAAACTGCTCTAAACAAAATGGTAGACGTTCCTTTTAATTCTGATTACTTAATCACTTCAGAATGCAACGTTGACAACATAGAAGCTTATGCAAACAACATCAGTCATGTCAACCATGTTGATACTGGCGAAGCTGAAAGTGAAATAAAAATCACTCAATGGAAAAAAGTCAGCTTAATTGATTTAGAAACAGCAAAAAACAAATTAAATGATTGATCTAATAAATAGCATATTTCAAGCTGCAGAGCTCGAAGAAAAACCTAATACAAATTTCAAAACCTATGTTTTGAAAGAGCGAAAAAACTATTGGGTTATTGTCCATTACGATGGCGATAACATCAATAATGTATTAAACGACCAAATAGAGCTATTTGTAAAAACGAAAGAACTCGTACAAGAATCGGCTTTTGACAAAAATGCTAACCTGTTAATATTGAATAGGGTTCCAAAATTAGAAGATGTTAAATTTGACAACCTGCTACAAATTGAAGAGAATCCATACCACTTCAAGAAAAATATCTTGTACTACACTGATGAAGAGTTAAAAAATCTAAATTTTGCCATCGGTGATTCAAATGCACTTACTGCCATTGAAGCACTTATTTTGAAAGACGAAATATTTGAACAGCACAAAAAGAATTTTGATGCTAACTCGTTTGAGTCATTGATTTATCGAATAGCTATTAAAATACCTTTTATTAAAATAGGAATCACTCAAACAAATAATCTTAAATCCCTTGAAGAAATAAATAAAAGATCTATTGGAAACAATCCACTTAATGAAATTTTAGAGCAAGATTTTTTTATGCTCAATGATGAAGATTTTAGTGCAATGACCAATGAAATTATTCTTGAAAAATTAAAAGCAATATTACCAAATGAAGATCAGCAAAATTAGCATCCAGAATTTTAAGGTATTCGAAAATACAACAATAAATTTTAATTCTTCTGATATTATTGTGTTTGATGGACCAAACGGTTTCGGAAAAACAACTATTTATGATGCAATAGAAGTAGTTTTTACTGGAAGAATAAGAAGATATGAAGACCTTAAGTCCAAACTGATTGACGGAAGACAAGTTTTTTCTGAAAATCCATTTCAACATTCAAATGGGATAGGCAAAGACATTTTGATCACAATTGAGCTAATTAAAAATGACCAAACCTACATATTGGAGCGGTTTGCAGATGTAGCAAATATAGAGCCCTACATAGATTTTTCTGTTTATAAGTTGTTTACAAAAGATGATTTTTTATCTGAGAATAGGACTTCTGTAGATGATGAAAACTTATTTTTAACAAATCTATTAGGCAAAAATTACAAATCTAATTTCCAGTTTTTAAACTATGTAGAACAAGAAGAATCTTTATTCTTGCTTAAACATGATGATAAAAAAAGAAAGAGCCATATTGGTCACTTATTTGATTTAAATGAATTTGAACAAAAAATCAAACGAATTGATAACCTAAAAAGGAGATTTGACGCAATTTTCGCACATGAAAATGAAAGATTTGGAATCCTTGAGCAGGAAGTGAATCAAATAAAAGTCAATATCATTGCAGATGAAACTCCTATTTCTTTTGTTAAATTATTAGACAAAAAAGATTTATTTTGGGATCAGGAGGAAATCGATTCATCAACATTCGACTATTCAGAGATTATAGGCACTGACGGAGTTCTTGACCGTTTAAAGGTATTTATCGAACGAAAAATCCTATTCAATCAGTATCGAAAAAATAGAGCTGTTGACTATCTTTTGGTAAATGAAAATCTTGTAAATAGCTTTTTCAAATTTCATAATTTTTTATCTGAAAAAGATGAGATTAGAGAGATAAAAGCTAAAGTGACAGGTATGCAAAACACCATTCAGAAACTGGAATCTCTTAATCATAATGCAGTGGAAGAATCAATAGACTTGAATTTGTATGATTTCATTCCAAGTGATTTAAAAACTACTTTTTCTTCAACTCAGCAGGCACTAATATCTAGTCATAAAGAACTCTCTGGACTAGATAAAATTTATTCAGACATTTTTAAATCTAGAAATGACTTAATTGAGGAACTTACAGAACTAAGAGAAGCTGGAGTTTCTAGTGGCGAATGTATTTTATGTGGATATGACTGGAAAAACATTGAAGCATTCCTTCTTCAAATCGAAAATAAATCTGAACAAATAAAGGAGATCAACTCTGATAAAAGCAATCGTCTTCAGGAAACATTCACAAAATTTAAATATGAAACAATTAAACAAATAATAGAACTGATAAATACTCATATTATTTCTATTAATTATAATGAAAAATTTGCTACACAGTTACTTAATTTGGAAGACAATTATTTTAAGGATTTGATAAAAGTTCTTACTATTCTTGAAATTGATTATTCAAAATATCTAAGTAGCGAACAGATACTAGATGTATCTGACAAATTAGAACTATTCAAAAGCGAAATCTCCATTCTAAAAGACACAAGTAATGCAGAATTAGTAGAAACGTATTTTTTAGAATATTTTCGAGAATATTTCAACAATGAAGATAGTCAATTTGATTCTGTGACTGTTGAACAAATTGAAGTGAAGAAAAAATACTTATCTCACAAATTATCATTAAGTCAAAATCAAATTTTACAGAGTAAGTCGGCACAATTATTAGAAGTGACAAAAAAGAGAGACACAGCAAGAGAAGTTTCTCAAAAATTGAATAAATTAAAAGGAACATATAACTCATCCTTAAAATCTTATCAGAAAAAAATAATAAAAGACATAGAAACAGTATTCCATATCTATTCAGGCAGGATTATGCAATCTTTTCAAGGTGGAATAGGTCTATTTATCTTTTCCGAAAAAGAAGGGATACGTTTCCAAACTGGATCAAAAAAGACCTATGATGCTGTCTTTACTATGAGCTCTGGACAATTGTCAGCATTAATTATTTCTTTCACTCTAGCACTTCACAAAAAGTATTCTCAAAATAAATTAATTTTGATAGACGATCCTGTTCAAACCATGGATGAATTAAATCTTTATGGGTTTATTGATTTACTAAGAAATGAATTCTATGATAATCAAGTTATTATGTCTACTCACGAAGACATGATGTCAGCATTTATGAGGTATAAATTCAAAAATTACAATCTATCAGAACAACGTATTAATTTAAAGGAACTAGCAACAGGATAATTGCTACAATAAAAGATCTTAATATATCTTCACCATGAAAGAAATCGATCTCTATTCCGAAGCAAAACCGCGCTATTATCAGCTAATACCAAATCGGGAGGATGGGCTGATACTTCTTGCATTATATCAAAAATACCAAAAGCAGGAATTTATGGAAGACCAAATCATACAAATCATCAATAAAGTACTTAGCGACCTGCGAGGAACCAACATAAGAGACGAAGGCAATCGAAACAACAACATCATCCTACGCTTGCAAGAATTTCTTCTGTGGCGTGATAGGAAAAGAAAAGTATATGGCTTTAAAAACTATGGAGAAGAATTTTGCCGGAAAGTCTTTACACGACTGTCTGAAAGCTATCATCCTGCCAAAATAGAACGCCTATTCAAAAACCTGCTAGACACCCTAAAAATAAGTCTTGAAAAAAATCCTCCGAAATGCTGTTCTGGATGAGCGACTATTTCAACAGCCGAAGTACCGAATTGGCCCAGCAAATTGAAATCCTAGACCAGCAGGTAAGCGAATCAGTAGACGATTTCCGTTTTCAGATCAAACAACCACAGGCCAACATCTTGCAAGTAATCGAAACCATCAGCACAGGTTTAGACCACATCAAAAAGCACGTACACGAACTGACCACTGGATTTCAGATCACTTACGACATAGATGACATTGTATAGGACATGCTCAAGGACGCCGCAAACTTTGAGCTTCTCGACAGCATTAACCTTGTACTAAAATACAACGAAAACGTACGCAATCATTTAGACCAGGTAAGCACACGTATTGACAAAATAAAGCCCCGCATACGGGAATTTATCTTCGAATTTAACCAACGGGAACTCGATAGAAAAACAGACGATTTTCTCCATTATCTGCTAGACAGTGCCACCTATGTCCGAGAGAACAACCAGCCCAAAAGATTAATTTTTCCCGAAGAAATTGAATCCTTTAGCATCAGGATTCCAGAATCCGTGCCACGTTTCTATATCTTGACTGAAAGAGACTTTGCCAGAAAAGCGCCTCTACCCCCTGCTGTAAGATCAAGAGATGTAGAACAGACTAAGGAAATGATGGCCAAAAACATAGAAAAGCTTGAAATAAAAAAGCATACGATATTCGGCAACAGAGGCTCTAAACCATATAGACAGAGAAGGAAAACTCCATTTTTCGCTCTTCTTTTTCAACATCCTCAACCACGAACAGCACAACTTGAACATAGCTGTAAGAACAGCTCAAAGGCTGGTAAAACAATGCAATAGCTGGCAATATGAAATTACGGTAGACCAAAACGAATATTACGATCCAAACTATCAAAATCTTTCACTATGGAATATGACGATACTGAAAAAGACCTAAACGAACGTTATGCGTTTATGTAAGACAAATCAGCTAAAAACACATTCGCTAAGTTAGATTATCTTCTAAAATCGGGAATGCACATACAACGGGACTTTCCAAAACCTGCTTCGATGTATGCTTTTGGATAAGCATTACCGAAGCCTAAAGGCCTACTATGACGATTTTTTTGAAATGCTTCTCAAGAAAGAAGGTGAAGGATGGTCCACCTACTTCTATATAGACTTTCATGAAGGCTCAAGAGGTAAAATCCCCACCGACAACCAATACCGATCGTACCTCAAATCGGAATACATCCTTATTGGCCTTATCTTTTTCAAAATCTATAAGCTGGACGGCAATATCGAGTTGCCTAAAATATCCGATTTCATCAACCTGCTCTATCAGGAATACGATGAACTCCTCAACAAGATGCAGCGTGTCGTATCAACCATTGAAATTAAAGCAGGATTAGACCTGAACGAAGAGAAACTAAAAAATATGGTATATAAAGCCTTTGCCGAATTTGAACAGCTGGGCTGGATTGCCAGAGATACAAATGACAGCGACTACTTTACCTACCAACCCTCGTTCGAAAGACTAAGGAGAATATATTACCCGCAGATAGAAACAATCGATGAAATCATAAAACGAAAAGAACATGGCTAAATTTCAACCCAAGATCTACAGTTTATCAACCCTCAACATCAGGCAGCATTTTAACAGCGACTACCGTTTCAATGACTTCCGTACCGATTTTAGTGGAGAAAGCGGTAGTGGTAAGAGTCTTATTGCCGACTTTATCCAAATGCTTTTAGTGGGCTCCCGTGTATTTAAATCGGGAACAGACGGCGTAAGCAATAGAGATACAAGTGGTCTTGTCCTAAAAAATGGAGGTGGCAAATACGGGCGTGGCTATATTTTCATCAACATCGAAATACAATACCGTAAGTACATCACCTTGGGTGGCTATCTGGACACCACCAGTACTCAGATGCAATTTTTTATCATACAGGCTGGCTACGATTTTGAAGAAACACTCCTGCCCATGAATGAGCCAATATTTTACAAAGACCTGCTACTCGATGGACAAATCGAAACGCTGGAAAATCTGGAAAAAAGATTTTTGGGAAAAGGCTACCTGAAAGGAGTAAACAATAAAAAATACCACCATCTACTTTTTAACAACGGTATACTCGCCGTAGACCTAAGCCAAAACCACCAAAGTCTGAAAAGCTATGCGGCAATTATACGAGCCTTCTCCAGAGAAAAGGGCTTCTTTACTGATTCAGACGCTCTCAAAACATTCCTATTTGGAGACAGCGACCACAAACAGCTTGTTGACAAATACCGAGAAGAAGTACAAAACATTAATGTAGACCAGCAGCAACACCACCACCTACTGGAAGAAATAGCCACCATAAGAAGCAAAGAACAGAAAATAGAACACGTATTACGTGATTTCAATACCTGCAGTCAACTGAAAAAACAATTCAGTCTGGAAAACATCTGCTTCTGGTATCAAGAAAATGAACTTATTGCTGAAAAACTTGTACAATCCACACAAGACTACCAAACAAACCAGATTAAAAGGCTTTTGATCAAAAAGAAATTGTCCAATGTCAAAATAACTGATGTCAAAGACCAACATAAAACCCATTCCAAATTAAAAAACAATAACAAAAATTCAGAGCGGGAAAAAGAAAAATTTGAAATAGAATGGCAAAAAGCCAAAAACCTGCTCGATGAAAGCGCCAAATACAAAGACAATATAGACAAAGTAAACAGCTGGTTTACCGAAGATCGACAAGATGCAGATGCCATCAGACAATGGCATAAGGATAAACGCTCTAAGGTAACAGATACAGATAACCTAAAAGCATTTGAACAATTTCTTATAGAAAACAAACTGAAGCAGCAATTTGAACAATCAGATCGGTACAATGACTATGCAACCGCAGGAAAAATGACATCGCAAAAATTGAAGGATTTTGAAGAAACCATCAGCAAGCTGGAAACACAACTTGTTTTTTCGGATTTGGACAATCCAGCATCACTGGCCCATTGGGCAATAGAACACCTCGATTTGCCCCTTACGACTGAGCAAGAAAGCCTACTCATCCATTTACAATACCTATCGCGAACAACACCCAATTCGCCAAAAGAACGCTACCTCCCCTTTCCCGAAAAACTATTCAAAGAACCGCTTACTTTCAAAGCAAACGACAATGGATTTTGGCTGGAATTAAACGGCATCCACGAATTTATAACCAATGTACCCAAACAACATCTCAGCGTACCTCCTGACCAGATCACACTCGGTAGAGAGCCAAGATGCCGAACAACATCTAACAAAATATAAAAACCTTAATGACGCCCATGATAAGGCTTTTGCCAAGTATAACCACAGCCATCAGCTGAACAAGGACAATCGGGAAAAAATTGACCAGATTGAAAGCTATATGACCAAACAATATGGTTCAATCGACTTTGACCATTTGACAAAGACAGGAGAAAGCCAGCTTCTCCATTTTGAGACAGATTTAGAAAATATTCGAACTGCCGAAAGAATAGCACTTCTAAAAATTCATAGAATAGAAGATGACTTGTTTAAATCCAATCCGCCCATCAATACGCTTTACGAAATGCATAACGCTATTGATACGGAACACACAGGAGCTAAAACACGATTTGAACAATACCAAAACAACCACAATGTGAGTATTTTAAAACTCAATGAAGCAAAAATAAAATTTGCAAGAGAGCACCGACGTGATTTTATTGCCGAGCAGGATTTGATCAAAATAGAACAGCAGCCAGCAGAAACACCGAGCACGGATGCCTACAGCAAGTTCAAAGCCACCTACGCCGCCGCGTCAGAAGAAATAGAAGACAAGACTATTTTAAAAGACTATTCAGTAGGTGTACTGGCCAACAAACTGTTACCTACCGTTTTCCCTACGCAACAGATACAAGAAGAACTTATTGGCGAACAGATTGAAAAGAGACTTATCGAACTCACGAGCGATTTGCAGCGCATTGGTTCCAGAAAAATAGAAATTCTACACAACACTTTTAAAGAATTAACTACAATTTATAACGGATTTCTGACCAAGGTCCAGAAAATAAGCGACTACCTGTCAAAAAATAAGATTACAGGAGCTAATTATGCAACATTACAACATACACCAGCTGCTGGATATCCAGACGATTGGATGAAAGTTTTCAGAAAACGGCTCACCAACGAAATGCAGGAGACAGGCCTGTTTGCAACAAATAACAAACAAGACATTGACGACATCATGATTAGTGTATTCCGCGAAGCAAACGGAACAAGAGAAGCCACCATAAACGATCTGCTCAACCCACGCTCTTATTTTGATCTCCTTTTTGAAATCAGGCAAGATGGGTAAAAAAATTCGGGAAGCAATGGGCAAACCTATACAGCCAATGCACTGCTTTGCCTCGCCAGACTATCGCTCATTGAAGGCGAAGATCACACCGGAATACGAATTATGCCGATTGATGAAGCAGAAGGCTTGGGAAGCAATTACGAAATATTACATAAACTAGCAAAAAAAGAACAGTACCAAATCGTTACTATGTCAATCGAAACTGCAGGTGATATTAATGACGAAGGACAATATATCTATATCATGCACGACAATAAAGATGCTAATGGCTTGACCTATGTACCACCATTAGGTATCTTTCACAGAGGACAATTAACAGAACACATCAATGAAATCTTTGAAGAAACTACATAGTAAGGATTTTACATGGCCCGTATTAAAAGCGCTGAATGATTTGTATGAAAAAAAGAAAACAACAGCAAAAATTCAGCAAGTAGACTATATCCGTTACTTAATGGCACAAACAGAACTTATTGCTCAAAAAAAGGCAATAGCAATATTCTGGTTGCAGGGGATGGTTATAATGAATATTACGAAGCCAATTTTCAATCTGCTTATCAATAGTGAAGGCAGGGAAGTAATTTCTTTCTTTGCCTTTAAAGGATGGTGGGCAAATGATTTAGAGAGTTTTAATTTACAAACACCATCCCGCAAATTTATTGAGATAATAGAGGATGCAGAATTGTTTGCAATCTCCAAGATGACTTTGAACAGATGTTTATAGATATTCCAAAATTTGAACGTTATTGGCGGATTGTTGGCGTCAACAGCTATCTGGCTCATATCAAAAGGATAGAGGAATTTCAGGAGCTTCCTGCAAACAGTCGATATGAAAAACTAATCAAACAATTCCCTGATATAGAAAACCGAATAAAGCAAAAACACATTGCTTCCTATTTAGGGATTGCACCGGAATCATTAAGCGCTATCAAAAAACTTCTAAAAAATTGATTTCTTAAGATTTCTTATTGGTACTGTTTTTCAGTTGATCTAATTTTGAATCATTGTTAACGGGGATTTGCTTAATCCTTATAAATTAAATACGATGAATAGATTATTAGACAAAGTCGCCATTATCACTGGAGCAGCCAGTGGAATGGGTGCTGTAGAGGCAAAGATGCTTGCAAAGGAAGGGGCTACGGTTTTTCTAACTGATATCCATGAAGAAAACCTGAAGACAGTTACCAATGAAATTAATGCTTCAGGAGGTCATGCCTACTATAAGGTACATGATGTAAGTAATGAAGAACAATGGAATTCCGTAGTAGAAGAAGTCATCCGAGTCGCTGGAAAAATTGATATTCTAGTCAATAATGCTGCTATCTTGGGTGACCTGAGTTCTCCTATGGAAGAGAGAACCGTTGAAGAATTTAATAAGGTTCTCCATATAAATCTCACAAGCCATTTCATCGGAATGAAATCAGTGGTTCCATTGATGAAAAAAGCCAAGGGAGGATCTATTGTTAATATTTCTTCGATCGGTGGAATTGTAGGATCTGCTGGCGGTACGGCTTATACCGCTTCCAAAGGAGGGGCCAGACTGTTATCAAAAGGAGCCGCTATTGAATTGGCGCCTTTTAATATTCGTGTCAATTCTCTGCATCCTGGGTTTGTGGATACCGAGATGAATAAAAATATGCCCAACTACGAAGATTTCAAACGTATGGCTATTGATGGAACACCATTAAACAGAGGAGGAAAAGAAGAGGAAATTGCTTACGGTGTTATTTTCCTGGCTTCTGATGAATCTTCCTTTATGACAGGGACTGAATTGATTATTGATGGCGGAAATACTGCTGTATAATAATTCTTGTCCCGATATCATTTGTCAAACAGGTAAATTACAATCCTAAATTTATTATTGGTTCATATAAAATTGCTTCAAAATAGGAGGCTACAGAATGGTCGTATAACAAAAATGCATTTCCTAATACATTTTTGTTATACTTATTCTGGAAAAATCAAAACAAAACTCCTTATGCCCTTATATATTTATAAGTAGTAATAGCCTATTTTCGGGTTGACATACAGTATTTTATATGGGAGGGATATCAAATTAAAAATCAAAAAAAGGATGATAGAAAAACAATTAAACTCAACAGAAGAAACAACTAATGCTTTAAACTGTCACCTCGACGCATGGCGTTCAGGAGATATCGATAAGGTTATGGAAGACTGGACTGATGATGGAGTGTTGATCAACAGTTCAGGTATAGTGGTAGGTAAAAGTATTAATTAAAAAAAATTACTAACTCTCCTTAAAATGATATCTTTGCTGCCAAACTATACTAATTAGCAATATATGGCCTCAATAGAACTGTCTAAAAATTTAAACAAACAAAAATAATAAGATAACAATTTCACATTTAAAACTTTGATTAAATAAAGGCTTTAAAAACAATTTTTATTTATTTCAATGTGATAGCAAATATACACTAAATCTGCAATTTTGTAAATAATAACATAATACTTCGAAAACTTAAATCACAATACATATCATAAAAGAGGCAAATATTTTATATTGGCAATTTTATTCAATGAAATTAAAGCATTTTTTTAAGACTTAATAGTTTTGAACTAACAGGAAAAATCAGCCCTCTGGTGAAAATACTTGCAACATTAATTTTAAAAATAGTTTCGAAATGAATTCAAGAAAAATAGATAGAAAAGACTTTTTACATTTAGGAGGAAAATTATCTCTCGGAGCCTTAATAGCTCCTGCATTATTAACCGGATGTTTATCTGATTCAAAAGAAAAAGAAAAAGAAAGAAAGATAATAAAGATCTCTGGAAATGCAAATACCAAATACATTCTAAAGAATGGAATAGTGTATAGCCAGGATGTTAAAGTTGGAAATTTTAGAAAAGCTGATATTTTAATAGAAGGTAAAATTATCAAAGAAATCAAACCTGATATAGAGCAAGGTGAGGACACATATGTAATTGATGCAAGTGAGTATATAATAATGCCGGGTTTTGTTGATACTCACCATCATCAGTATGAAACCGCTATTAGAGGATACTTAGCCGAGGCTCTTCTTGTCAATGATAAAAAGCCAGATAACCCATTTACATATCTAGATGTTTTAATTAAAAAATTGACACCTGTATTTCGTCCTGAGGATATTTATACTGCTGTACTGCTATCATCATTAAATCAGATTGATTGTGGAGTTACAACTGTTTTAGATACTTCTCAAGTAGTTCACTCGATGGAACATTTTGAAGCCTTGATGCATGGCTTGAAAGATGGTGGGAGGCGAGCACTTGTAGCCTTTTCAACAGGTTCTGGTGAGTCTACTCCTTTCCCCCGAAAGCTCAACGATATACAAAAGATGTACTTTTCTTCGACAGACCAGCTTCTTACTATGGCTATGGGAGCTGAACTTTTTCCTGGAGATTTTAAGAATCATTGGGGTATGGCAAGAGATATTGGTGTGCCAATTGTATCACATATTGTTGGAAATTTAGGATCTGCTCCTGCCTTTGAAAATATAGTAAAGGAAAATCTTTTGGGAAAAGATAATATATTAATTCATTGTACTGGATTGAATGATAAAGTGTGGGAAAGTATTGCAAAATCAGGAGCCGCTATTTCTCTTGCTGTTCCTATTGAGCTAAGTATGAGACATGGGACTCCCCCTATTATGCAGGCACTAAAACATGGCGTCCAACCCTCTCTAAGCAGTGATGTAGAAGTTACAATGACTTCCGACTTTTTCACTCAAATGAGATCTGTCTATACATTACAACGGGGTTTAGTTAATGCACAAGTACTTTCAGGTATAGATTGTCAACAAGACCTTATTACATGTAATGATGTTGTCAGGTATGCAACATTAGAAGGGGCAAAGGCAACACATCTTGAACATAAAATTGGAAGTCTTACACCCGGTAAGGAAGCTGATATTATAATGCTACGAACAAGGGATCTAAATGTGATGCCAATTAATAGTGTAAGTGGCACAGTCGTTACCCTGATGGAGAGAACAAATGTAGATACGGTTATCATTGCTGGAAAAATCCGTAAATACCAAGGGAAAATGCTAGGCATTGATACGCAGGTATTGCACTCAAAAATTACTGAATCTAGAGATTATCTATTTGCAAAGGCTGGGTTAGAAAATCATTTTTTCTAAATAAATATACTCCTTTACTTTTTTTATTTTATGAAAGAAGTCCAATTGATCTACATAAAAAAAGGCTAATTCTCCGAATTATTGATATAAGCATGTTCCATATTTTCAATAAAAATATTTTTAAATTCTTATATTTTAACTAAAATAGAGGTATAAAGTGAATTTTATGCCGAGTACTTATCCACATAAACATGGATATATATAATCAAAAAAAATGAAAAAGTAGGTTCTGCTAGTAGCGTAAAGTATCAATAGCTCCTTTACAAAAATGACTTAATTTATGGTATAAATTTTTAAAATTTCATCCATGAATAAACAGCAACACCAAGTCAAGACTCGCAAAGTTTGACTTAAAATCTGCTTAGAATCGGGGTGTTTAATAAAGGAGGCTTTACGTTTTTGGAATTGCAAGATCAACACTTCATCGTTGGATAAAAAGATATAAAGAAGAAGGAAAATAAGGACTGTGAGATAAGTCAAGACGTCCTAAAGCCCTTACCAATACCAAAGTTACAAAAGAAACTGAATCAATCATCCTTGATTTAAGAGAGAAAAAAAGATGGGGAACTGCAAAAATTTCAACCCATCTGCTTCGAAAAGTAATTATGCTTTCCGCAATGACTGTTTGGCGGGTACTCTTTAAATACAAAGTTAACCGTAGTCAAAAGGCGTAAAAAATCTGATTACAAAGATACAGCAGAAAAATTTCTTGGGATGGGGTACAGATTGATGATACTAACTGTAGATCGTCAGCAAAAAGTGGACATTTGATATTAAAAAGTTAAGGAGTGTTTTCATAAAAAGAGTAATTTTAATACATGACCTTTGCTTAAAACTTCAAATTTATTTATTATGAACAATCAAGACAATTTCCTGAAATTGTTATTATTTTTAACAATAACTACCATGCCATGTCTGAACTCATGTGCCACAGAAAATACATATAAACAAGAAGACATAATTTTCCCAGATGACCAGGATGATAAAGAAATTAACTTGGCTATAGTAGCCTATAATATTTACAACAATAATATTTATTTTAACAAATCTTTCTCGATACCAGATAATGCGCCGATGTATATAAAAAAAGAAATCTGGGAGAAAGAACAAAAAGCAATTGATGAACATAAGAAAAAATTTAAATTATTTACAGACATTATTCCCGAAGAATTTCGAAAAGAAATTACACAACTCACCTTTTTTTACCCTGAAGAAGGATCTAATGTATATGCTTATATTGGCGCTCGGAAAAAAAACTCTTTAAACCAGTTCTCTTTGGGACTTGCCTACGATGTAGAGAGGGGTAAAACGCAAATTCCTTCTTTTTCAGCACCGGATTATAAGCATAATACTTTGGGGTATGACATGACCACTTATGCTATGATTCATGAATTTGGACATTACATCACAAAAAACAAGACACAAGAGTACTTGTATTATTTTCCAGAAAGTGACAGCTATGGAAGTACTTATAAAGAAGGTTCATTT
Organism: Chryseobacterium sp. B21-037; assembly: GCF_028570785.1. Lineage (NCBI taxonomy): Bacteria > Pseudomonadati > Bacteroidota > Flavobacteriia > Flavobacteriales > Weeksellaceae > Chryseobacterium > Chryseobacterium sp. B21-037. The sequence continues at coordinate 4,875,861 of NZ_JALGCB010000001.1, read as the reverse complement.
ATAAAGCAAATCGTTAATATTTCATGGGAAAAAGTTTCAGAGTTACCAACAGACATATTGATGAATCCAAGCAAAATTTTTAATTCTCTACCAGGAGATTTTGTTAGTGCTTATGCATGTTCTTCAATGGATGAGGATGGAGCAGAAACATTTACTCATTTTGTGCTATTAAATGATAAACCTGAGGCTACAGATGGGAAAAATAAAAAAATACTTCTTTTTTATAAAGATCCAGAAATGATGAAAATAAGAACAGGAATCAGACAAAATTTGCAAAAATTAGGAATCGTACCAGGTACACCTAATATGTAATTAAAATTTAAGCGAGGTAAAATAGTATTGCTCATCTTTGAAAATTATTAAATGGAAATGTAACTTAAAGTCATATGAATTTTAGTGGTCAGTCGATTAAAGTTTAAAGATGATGATAAGATATTCAATAATACTCATCCCACAAAAATTTTGCAAATTGCACCTAATTAACATCAATAATTGAATAAGGTATTGTAAACTTACCTAAAAATGTATCCATTTAAAGATAGAGTTTTTGATTAAAAAAACTCTATCTTTAAATATGAAAAAGGGTATGTATTCAGAGAATCAGGTTTTTGGGTTCTCAAAGAACAAGTGTCATAGAAATATGCCGTGAACATGGCTTACTCAAGGTACTTTTTATCGTTTGAAGAGTAAATATTCAGGTTTGGAAGGTTCTGATATTCAAAGACTTTGAAATCTGGAGTCCGAAAATTCTAAGCTTAAGAAACTTTATACAGAAGGTTGTTTAAATATTGAAGCTTTAAAAAATGTTCTGTCAAAAAGTGTAAAGCCTTCTGGACAGTGTAAAATTGTTAACTTTATCCGTGAAAAATATAACGTAAGTGAAGGGAAAAGTTGTTTGGCAATTGGTATAATCAAGCGGAGCTATCGTTATAAAAGTATGAAAAATGACGATGAATTAATTGAGGCTATGATAAGACTTTCCTTTTCGTGAGGCCATCCCACTATGGAATATAAAAAAGCCCTGAAGAATTACCCCCTGGGATATTAACAATTTAGTAGTATTATAGTTTATCTCGAAACAATTATTTTCTGATTATAATCAATTGAATTACTGCTGATTTTCACCATGTAAACACCATTCAACAGTGTATTAACACTCACTGTATTTTGCTTATTAAGATTAATCTTCTCTGAAGAAACCAGTTTTCCTGTAAAATCATAAATAGAAACCGTAGTAATTCCTGAAAAATCTATTCCTGAAAGGTGTTGATGGTAAATTCTGTTTTCACCGGATTTGGATAGATGGATATCCTTTAGAGCTTGAAATAGCTTCATTTACTGCTAATACGCCACATTCTGCTGGGATAGTAAAATCCTCCACCTGATCATTTAAATCCAGAGCAGCATGATTGTTCCCAATACATATTACGTTAAGTCCTCCAGGAGCAGCATTTACTCCTAGCCCTCTCCTAGCAAAGTTCTCCAGGTCGTACACTCCCGTTTTAGCTTGGTCTGCCGCTAGAATTGGTATCTTTATCCTATATGAAGATTGGATTACATGATTGAAGTTTAAGCCCATCCATTACAAGCTGTAATACTCTGACGCTTCCACTGTTCGGATCTTCCAATACATTATTTTTGTAGCCATATTATTCAACATACTTCCAATGAAGGTCCCAAAGTATTGATGCCCAAAACAAAACCAATACTGTGAGCATCCGAAACAGTATAGTCTGATAAATTTTTCTTCATCACGTTTGTTCTCCCATAGGTATAATTATTAACTGCGAAATCCGGAGAATAGCCCGTATATATTATCTCAATGAAAAAGGTAAAGAAATTACTTCTTTTTTTGCTTTTGAGGGATGGTGGGCAAATGATTTGGAGAGCTTTCATCTTCAGACTCCATCAAAAAAAAATATCGAAATAATAGAATATGCTGAACTATTTATAATTTCCAGAAAAGATTTTGAACAGAGTTTTACCGATATTCCTAAACTTGAACACTATTGGCGAATCGTTGGAATCAATAGTTATTTAGCTCATATAAAAAGATTGTAGGCATTTCAAGATTTACCTGCACAGGAACGTTATGAAGATCTAATTAAACGATTTCCCGATATCGAGATCAGAATAAAACAAAAAACACATTGCTTCATATCTTGGTATTACACCTGAATCATTCAGTGTAATAAAAAGATTTATAAAGAAATAAATACTTAAGATTTCTTATTTGTATTCATTTTTCATCTCTTTAATTTCGACTTATCACTAAACAATTTTTTAATCTAAAATTAAATACAATGAACAGATTACTAGGAAAAGTTGCAATTATTACCGGAGCAGCCAGTGGAATGGGTGCTGTTGAAGCAAAATTAATTGCACAAGAAGGAGCTCAGGTTTTTCTCACTGACATAAATGAGGAAAAGCTTAAAGCGGTTAGCCAAGAAATCATAACTCTAGGGGGAAGTGCAGCTTACATGGTACATGATGTAAGTGATGAAAAACAATGGAGCTCAGTGATAAATGAGGTAATCAGGTTATATGGCAAAATCAATATTCTGGTTAATAATGCAGCAATTATAGGAGATATTGAAAGTCCGCTTGAAGAACGTAGTGTTAAGGAATTTAATAAAGTACTCAATATAAATCTTACAAGTCAATTTATAGGAATGAAATCCGTGATTCCTTTTATGAAAAAGGTAAAAGGCGGATCTATTATTAATATTTCTTCCATAGGTGGGATTGTAGGATCTGCTGGAGGTACTGGTTATACAGCATCGAAAGGAGGCTCCAGATTGTTATCAAAGGGAGCTGCTGTTGAACTAGCTCCATTTAATATCCGTGTTAACTCAGTACACCCAGGATTTGTAGACACTTCTATGAGTAAAAACATGCCAAATTACGAAGCATTCAAAAAAATGGCAGTAGAGGGAACACCACTAAGGAGAGGAGGAAAAGAAGAAGAAATTGCTTATGGAGTTATTTTTTTAGCATCTGACGAATCATCTTTTGTTACAGGTACAGAGTTAATCATTGATGGTGGAAATACAGCATTTTAATTAGTACTAAATTACTTAATATCAGATATTCTAAAAAAATAACATACAAAATTATTATGAAAGAAAAGAAAATAGATGTAGTACAGGAGATTACTTCTACAACAATAACTACAGAAGTATTAAATCGCCATCTTGATGCTTGGCGTGAGGGAAATATTGATAAGGTGATGGCAGATTGGAGCGATGATGGTGTATTAATAAACAGCTCCGGTATTGTCATAGGTAAACTAGCAATTCGTGAAGTTTATAAAAAGGTTTTTACGGAATATTTTCCTGATGATGTTCGAGCAACGGTAGATTTTAGTAAACAAAAAATTCATGGAGAGATTGCCTTTACTGAATGGGAAGGAGGTATTGCCAAATATGCTTCAGATACAATTATTGTAAGAGATGGTAAAAAAGTGGCCCATGTTTTTGCAGCAGATTACACGGCATAAATTAATGTATAACCTACTTTTATGTAATATAATATTCGTTTGCGATTTATTAAATACAAAATGATTTAGAAATAAAATAATATGAAAGATCAGTTAAATAGAAAAGAATTTTTAAAAGCAGCAGGAATTTTATCTATAGGTGGGTTGGTCCTACCTTCATTACTAACAAGTTGTTCTTCCTCAGCGGATGAACAAGAAAATCAAGATACAACACCAACAACTTCCGCACAAGAAACATCTAAGGTATTAAATCGTCATCTAAATGCGTGGCGGGAAGGAAATATTGATAAGGTTATGGCCGATTGGAGTGATAACGGTATACTAATAAATAGTTCTGGTATTTTTATAGGTAAACCAGCAATTCGTGAAATTTATAAAAAGGTTTTCACTGAATATTTTCCCGATGATATTCGAGCCATGGTAGATTTAAGTAAAAGCCAAATTCAGGGAGAGATTGCCTTTACTGAATGGAAAGGAGGTATTGCTAAATACGCTGCAGATGTAATTATCGTGCGAAACGGTAAAAAAGTAGCTCATACTTTCTCTGCTAATTATATATAAAATATTAATTCGCTGTTTAATTACTTAATGATTATATTGAGTAATTATCAAGATTAAAATAAACTCCTACTAATGAAAAATTTAAATGCAGAAATAGTTAGAAATTTTCTTCGTGATTATGGAGGTACAACATTATTTTCTAAATATTATTGCTGAAAATATTTTTCACAAATTTGATATTGAACACATATTTGGACAGGGGAGAATATATTGCTGTATTCGGAAGTATAGAAATAGAATCAAAAAAAACAAATCAAAAAGGACAATCTCCATTTTCAATTCGAATTCAAATTCAAAATGAAAAAAATAATTCTTTTTCATTTTTTAGAAGATACTATTGAAACTTATACTACATTCAAAACAGGTGGAAAGTGGAAAATTTCAAATGCAAATAGTGAGTTTGATATTTAACCTATTCTGATTGTCTTATTGTTATCTAATGATTATATTTTGACAAAAATTCATTGATTGTATTACTAAATGGACAACCAAATGGCGAGTTTCGTTTATTAAAAAGATATGATTTGCTTAAATGAATACATATCTTTAAGATATATACTGAAAAGGGAAAATTACTAAGAAAGTACTCAAGGAGTAATATGATCATTAAAACAGATTATATACAAAACCATCCCATGACAGTGTAAACACAAAAAATCGGAGTTCGTAAGGGCTCTGATTTTTTTCACTTCTAATCTTATGCAAACAATAAAGTCACAAGATATAATTTTTGAACAATTTAAGATTAGCTAACAATTCAAAGACTTTATGATCAGGATATACTGTCAGAAAACGCTCCTGTAAGTTAACAAGAAAGGATTATTTACAAAATATTTTCCGGAAATTCAGGAGACATTATTTTACAGACAAAGAACTATGTTCCTATAACTACGGTAGAAGTATCTATAAAAAGGGGATTACTACGACTCAGCACTTACTTTCTATATATAATGGCTTTATTACGTTCTGGATGGAAAAGGAATATTTGGAGCTAATTTTACTCTACCTACTACTTTTCATTCATCGGCAAAGGTATTGAACCAGAATGGGCTAATTTGAAAAAAATCTCCGAAGAGGATTAAAGTATCCATTCTTTTCACACAGGCAAAAATAAAAAAATTAGACTCTCGTTTTTTGAACTTTAGTGAAATTTGGTAATGCATAAAGTAGTGATATTACATATTAGTTTTATAGTTTACTAATAATCCAATGCGTCTAGTATCATTTCTAATTTTTAACTTGTTCATTGTACAGAATTGAGAAATAACATATTTCGCTGTAAAAAATAACAACAGCATCAATGTTGATACTGTTGTTAAAATTATTTTAGCACATCATAATATGATTTTATTGAGACCAATTTAATTTAGAGGCTATAAAACCCAATGTTCCTTGGAACAATATACTAAGAGTAAATATAGGTCTCTTGGAAGTTTTTTTACAATAAGCAAAATGCTTAAAAGAATTAGTACTGTAATTATAATCTACCATCATCTTTTGTATATTGTAACCGCATCATTTACCAAACTACGGCATCGGCCAGGTTACTCTTTTCCTGTGATGCTACTCCATATGCATATATCGCGAACGTCCATTTTTCTTTATCATCTTTTTTTAATACCCAAAGTTCTCTGAATATTGGAGACTTGACCTCCCCTGATTTGATTTCAGTAACAGAACCCGTTGTATCTACCGATCTTACGTACGCTAAATCACCCGCAACATACGCATCCATGATATTAATGATATTACCTTCATTAAACTTAATAACATTTACAAGCTCAGTGTATACTTTCTCTATATCCTTAAGTCCACTAATTGGTCTTTGATTTTCTGGAATTAGAACAGAATCTTCATTAAAAATTCTCATAATGTTGGAAAGCGAGCCTTCTTTGAGTGTACGATTGTATCCAGCAACGACTTGTATTACTTGTTCTACTTCAGGTGTCAATACAAACTTTGCTTCTTTCAAAATTGAATAATCCATTTTTATTTAAATTTTAAATTAATAATTTTTTTTAATTTGATCTGCAATATATTCAGCAGCCATAATTACTGTTGGGTTAGTGGCTACAGAAGGTACATCAGGTAGTATTGAAGCATCAGCTATATACAATCCATTGAGTCCATATACTTTCCCTTTATTATCAACAACAGCCTTTGGATCATTTTTTCCTCCCATTGGTGCGGATGAAGTAATGTGCAAACAAGATTCTACATTTTTACGAATTAATACCTCTAGTTCCTCTGATGAAGAAGGAAGTAAATTACCATCGCTAAACATTACAGAGGTAATTTGGCCTTTGAGAGGTTTTTATTCTAATATATTTATAACTTTTCTAATAGCCTCTACCATAATTTTATATTCATTGTCCTTAGAAAGAAGGTTTAGACTAACTCTAGGGGACGCTAAAATATCATTAGGATCAAGTTGTAGTTTCCCTCTGGACACAGGACGGCAACCACAGACTATAATGCCAAACGCTTTTCCTGTTGGTGATTTCGACAGGTCTGCAAAATGGTTAAAGCCCAAATAGTAATCAAGTTCACCACCTTCTGCATAACTAGATTGCTCCCAAACCTTTCCTCCAATAGGAGGAAAGGAATCTTCATCTCCATTAATATTAACCTGTAGGTAAATTTGAGGTTGATCCATTACAAATTGTCCAACGGGTAGATCAGCAATTACTGGAATTTTCAAAGATTCAAGTTGCTTCCTTGAACCGAGGACAGAACGAAGCAAAATTCCACCGGTACCAATAGTGCCACAAGACAATATTATGTTCTTGGCAAATATTGTATTGCCATCGTTCAACACGACACCTTTCACACTTCCATTATCAAAGATAATTTTACTAACTGTGGTATTTCCTACAATATTTAAATTTGGTCTCTCACGTACTTTCTCAGCCAAATATGAAATTCCTGTATTTAATCGAATACCACGATTGATATTAATGGAATATATTCCCACTCCTTTTGGGAAAGGAATATTTAAATCTTCTTGAAATGATATCCCGGTATTAATAGCGGCCTCTACAAAATCTTTAGCTGTGTTTGTAATTTCATCTATTTTAAGTAGATGGACAGATATTGGTCCGTTTCGGCCATGTCATTTATCATCACCAAAATCCGCTGCTTCAATTTTTTTATAATAAGGTAATACCTGAGAAAATTCCCATCCTTTTAACCCGTTTTTTGTCCAACGATCAAAATCAGATTTTGGTGCACGCAAAAATGCGGCAGCATTTATCGCTGCCCCCCTCCAAGTACTTTAGCTCTAAATAGACCTTTTGTAGGAATTTCAGAATTGATTTCCTTAGAAACATCCCAAACAGAATCCTTATCTCCTCCAATATATTTCGCTAAAGCAATTTGCTCAGGATACCCATTAGGCTTATACACCTCTCCAGCTTCGATCAATAATACAGAAATATCTTCTATTTCACTTAATCGACTAGCCATCACAGCACCTCTGTTCCACCGCCAATGATAATAGTATGATAGGATAATTGATTTTTTTTCATTTCAATTCTTATTTATTATTTTCAAAATTAGATCAGTAATTTGCAAATTGTCTTAATAAATATTAAGAAGAAAAATTAATTTTATTATTATACTATGCTTTTTGATGTAGATTTTGAAGTTTTATAAGTTAGATCGCTAATATTTAAAAAGAAGAGATAAAAAATAAATTAAATTTGACGAATATAAAATCTGTCAATCTACATTATCATATAGATTAGATATGCACAGCTAACGGTTTGCTTTCCATCAATAAAACAACACCTTCTTTTTTAAATTTCCAATTAGTAAAAGGAACAAAAAAAATGTTTTTTCCGCCAATTTGCATGAACCGCACCAAATCATGTATGCGTCAATAAAAGATCTTATTGATAAAACCGTTATCTCTACATGATTTGGATACTCATTTTTATTAATGATTATTTCATTGGGTAAATACACGCTATAAATATTAGCATTTCATGACCATAGGAGACGGAACCTATCTGAAAGAATAGACCGCAGAAAAGCAGGACTTGATTATTCCGGACAACTTCGGATTACATGCGCTGGATAATCTTAAACATCAGAATTTTATGGGAATAATTGAATACAGACATGAAAACGTTCTACAATTATTGCCTGGCAGTTACCTGTAAGTACATAGCATAAAGTTATAGGAGAGCAGACGATTGCAGATGAAATTCTCGACAGATAGGTACACAACTCTCTAAGAATAGAACTTAAAGGGGAATCTCTGAGAAAAAATAAGACAGAACAAACATAAACAAGGAGTTAATACTCCGTAATTTTGTATTTCAGCAATACTTTCTTGTAAGTAAAATCACTATATATTTGAGCAACGAAAAGCATGTCATAGCAGATTTTTCTAATTTACTGATTACTGCCCATCATTCTACAAAACCATACAACATGTGATATTTGATAATTACATATTTCGCTTGTAGTCAAATACTCTTTAGCTTGAAATTTATTATATTCAATAGTATTTCTTATTAATAATTTTAATTTTGTATCTAATGCAATATATTTGCAATGCAATTAAAGTATATAATAATCACGCTATAAACCAATTAGCATTATAAAATATTTTACACATTTAAATAAAATTTACTTTGAAAACACCGGACATTTCATTTCTATTACTTTGCTATTAAAGTTTGGTAATATAAGGGTAAAGAGAAAGGATGCTCAACAACAACATCCCTTTTCAACACTATTAACCTATTAATATATCTCTCCTTCCAACCTCCAATTCAAATCCAATAATTAAAATCACTAGTGATATACTTTTAACTCTCCAAATCTGTAATTTCTACTTATTTCTAATCGTTATTTTTAGATGAGCTATTTAATAATTGATGTTCCCAAAGCTAACTGATTCCGAAATTTGCTTGATGCTCAACCATAATTTCATTCATTGCGGAACAGTATTTTGACGTGCCAATCCCTTTGAAATTCTCCTCCAAAAAAACTCCACTTAATTGGATCATCCTTTGGATTGCCATTTTCATATGCCCCCAATGTTGTTCCTCTTGAGGCATCTGTAACTACAAATAAATCACATCCTTCTCCTGCTGCTTGGATAGCTAGCATCGCCAGACAGACCTCAGTCCACAGAGCAGCAATTACTTTTTTCTCCTTGTCTCTGTAACCCAATCCACTGCATTAGGATCTTCCCTGGAATTAATCATTGTTCTGTTAAATGGTTTCTGTTCAGGGAAAACTTCCAGAAGCTGCTGTACCAAGCTGCCGCCAAGATTTTCTACAACAGTGGTAAAAAGGGTGGGAACTTCAAATGCTTTATCCGTTTTTTGCAAGACCTACTACATTATTTATTATCGTTTGAGAATCATGGCTTCTGAGAGTGGCAAATTGAAATGGCTGATGATCTATTAAGATCAATACACAATTTTCAGGGCTTAAGAGAGCTTTGGAGCCCTCCTTTGATTAATAAATTTGTCATAATTCTAGATTGTTAATAATTATTATATGATGCACGAACCAGTTACTGTTACTTCTACTGATCGCAGCCAATTTTATACTTCAATATTTCTCCTCCTCCATTATTTGTACCATATCCTACAATAGTGTCTGTTCTTATGTTTTTATTACATAAATAAGTTATGGTAACAGAACAATCATGAGGTATATCAATCCAGACAGTTTTACTATCTCCAACTTCAAGTTTATCTATATTTTCGACTTCGCAACCTGAAATATTTAAGTCCGTCAATATTGATGTACCAGAGTTTGTTAATGTTACTCGAATCATATTTATCAAAATAATTATAATCCAACAATACAAAAGCAGAACAATAATATTCATCGAAACAAAGCCAGCAGTTTTTAGCAATTTTTTATTCGCTTCTTTTATTTCTTTTGCTAGAATTAACCCCAAAACGATCATATTAATTATGATGGCTATGCCAATAACAAATAGGACCATTATTGTTTCGGGTTTCCAAAAACATAGTCCAAAAAAAAATGTTCCAAGTAAAAATGATACTAATCCTGTTATTTTTCCAATTTTTATGAGGTAGTCTGCAGTCATTTTATAAAATTTAGTTAGTGATATTATTAAACCAAATATGGCTTCGTTAATTTAAGAATTCGCAATTTATATTGTAGTCCACCAATAACTTTTGTAGAATTAAGATAGGAATCCCTTGATTTATGGCATATTCATCTCAGTATCGCTAATTCCAGTTAAAAGCATTCTTATTCTAAACAAAAGCATTAAGACTGAAGTGGTTTCAGTTGGTCAGATCAAACTTTGCACAACCTCATAAGAAACTCACATTTTCTTTTCTTATGAATATTGATTAATCCCTCCGTCTGTCTGGATCATATTACAACAATTATAAATATTCTAATCCTCTATCGTTGTTGTTTTTATTTTATAAACTTATGTAAATAATTTAAAGATATCTTAAGCGTCAATATTAATATATTTAAAGCACTAAAAAAATCAAACATCTGTTAAAATATTTTAAGTAAGCTGTGCATTAATAAGAAAAATGGTTTTTATAAAGTATAATCTCTGGTTATTAAAAGATAACACTCTATTTTAACCCTTCCCTACACTGGTTAAAAATAAATCCTATCATTTAGCAGCTTCTTCTGAATCCACGTTACTAAGTTTTATTATTCAGATACAAAACGATAGAACCCAAAATTACATTACGAAAATCTTTTATAAGACAGTTGATATACTTAAAATATTGATTTCATGCGGGGACTTAATTGATTATAATGGTAACACTAATCAGAATATTGTGTCTTCAAAATTTCAAATTGTGTCGACCCGTTATTGTTTTTAGAATCTTCAATTTTATGTTTCAATTCTGGATCTAATTTATCTAAAATACATCCCAATGCAGCTCCTTTAGCATATGAAGCTGTTCTAGATAAAAATGGATATAATAAGCTATTTTTTGTAATATATTCTATAGTCTGTTCAAAATCCACTGCTTTTCCGTGTGCATTTGTTATCAAAGGTCTATCTTCATTACTAAGGACCGAATACCTATATTCTAAATAACGTGCAGTTCCTTCTATAGCTTCAACTATTAGTTTCTCCTATAAGTTGAGGCCATTTTTTGTAACGCTTATTTCGAATTTCCACCCATTTCCTCATAATCAAATCCAATTGTTCTAGATCGTTTGTTTTTATTCCCCTATCCAATAGTATATATTCTTTTTTCAGAAGATCAAAATGCTCTTTACAAACTGGATAAATATCGATATAATCCTTACCATTCTGGTCGTAAGACCAATTTTTCTGCACGTAAATATGAAAATCCTCATGCATTGAAAAATACTTAAATCCGGAAATACAGAATCTGTTTTAAATAATTCCGGATAATATTTGAAAGCTAGTCTTTCCTTGTTATTTAGCATTGTGTAAGTAAATGCTGCAGGAAACCAATATTTGTAAATCGTCAGCAAAAAGTGGACATTTGATATTAAAAAGTTAAGGAGTATTTTCATAAAAAGAGTAATTTTAATTATGGCAACACCGAAAAAGAAACCGACCGAAAAATTTGTAAAAGATATTCGGCAAAACACCCGCAGAATATTTACCGCAGAGCAAAAGGTTCTAATCGTGATGGAAGGTCTTCGGGCTGAGACCTCCGTAGCCGAACTTTGTAGGAACCATAACATTGCACAATCGCAGTTTTATGCCTGGAACAAGGAGTTTATGGAAGCAGGAAAAAAGCGTCTCAATGGAGATGTCGCTCGTGAGGCTACGAGTGATGACGTACAACATGTAACCCATAACTATAAAGATCCTCGTTTATGTTAGCTATAGGAGAACGGACATTCAGATATTGTATATGAACTATCTTCTGAGAATATAATACTCCAAAAAAAAATTAGGGATAAGAATAATAAAAAGAAATCGTTTCATAAGTACTAATTTACGTCGCCAATGATTTCAACTATATACCCTTGTGCTCTAAGATCTGCAATTACTCCTGCCTGATAAGCCAGGCATGATTCTAAGGTAGGTTGATCCGAGGTATATAATTGTTGCCCTGTGATCTCCCCCATGCTATTGTAGAAAGTCACAGTCACTCCACATAATTGAAACATAGTTTCACTATCTGTAAGTTTTTCAAGTTTAATTTTCACTGTATTTTCAAAAGTGCTTTTCGCATTAACAAGTCCAGCAACTCCCAAAGCTGCTAAATGACTGATTTTTCCATTTTAATTTGAATTTGGGTTATAAGTATATTTTTTTGTAATGAAAAGATAACATTACAAATAATTTTCATTCTCAATTATGGAAATCCATAATTAATAAGCAATTTAATTACTTAACATTTAACAAATTAAATTATTGTAACATTTCCAAAATATTTATTGATACAATTTGTAACAATTTGCGTTTTTTGCTGATTTCATGGGCATAAAAAAGCGTATCCGAATACAAGCTAAAAAGCATTATGCTTTGTAAGTTACAAATACATTGAATTATAAATTTACAAGATCTATTCAAAAATAATAATGTGATTATGATCATAAACTATCCTATCATTAATGCCTAAGTTTGAAAAGGATAAAATCTAATAACTTTCATTATTTTGTGGTAACTTCCTCGGGCTGGGGAAGTTTTTAATGCAAAATCCCCAACCGAAGTTGAGGATAAAAAAACACAAATAGTGACTAAAAAATCACAAGGCTTTTAAAGATAATAAAAATTCAGATTATAAAAATTCAAAAAAAATTATAGGTACCACACGACATACAAAAGCGGCTTATAATTTGATGGGAAATTAATTGATCATTTTCTAAAAACATTATTAACCAAAACATTACTATTATGATAATAGGTGAAGAATTATTAATTAAGCATGGAGCGGTTAATAAATATTTTGCCCCTGGCGAAATAATTTTCCGCGAAGACTCTACTCCCAACCAATATTTTCAGATTGTTACAGGGATGGTGGAGCTATTTAATTTCCATCAAAATGGAAGAGAATTTACTCATAACATTTTATATGACGGACAAAGCATAGGGGAATCTTTATTATTTACTGAAAAGCCTTATCCAATGAGCGCAATTGCTAAAACAGATTGTAATATATTGTGCCTTGGGCGAAATGAATTTACAAGTTTAGCTGCTCAAAACTTTGATGTAATGCAAAATCTCTTGCAATGCATGTCCGAAAGGCTTTATCATAAATACGTAATGCTCTTCAATATGTCAAGTATTGAGCCATCAGTAAAGATCAAAACCATTTTAGATTATATTAAAGATTACAATTTAAGGAATATTTCTGATGCTTTTGAAGTGCCATTTACACGGCAGCAGATAGCAAACCTAACAGGTATGGCTGTAGAAACTGTAATACGTACAATCAAAAAAATGGAGGCTGATAATATTTTAACAATTGAAAAAGGAAAGATACTTTACTAGTCTATATAATACTCAGAACGCATTAAGAAAATATATACTCTGGAGTTCTTCAAATGAAGGGCTTCTTTTCAATAAAATCTCCAACCGAAGCTGAAGATATAATTTACAAACTTGACCAAATATTCACATTCTTAAAAATTTACAATAGCTAAGTAATAAAACAGTTTATGATCACAATCATAAAAACACTTATTCATATTTACTAAATTAGAATATTAGTTTTTTAACTAAATCCATTAGGTTTGATAGCTTCTCTTAACAGGGAAGCTTTTTCGTGAAACTTTTAAAATTATTTTAATACTGGATAAGAGTCTTTCATTTGAAGGGCTCTTTTTTTTAATGAATAATCCCCACTTTAGCGGGAATATTAGAAAAGCTTTTAGTTGATTATCTTATGAGGATCTCCAAAATACCTTTTTGGTGATGAACAGAAAATATGATATTCTTTTTAAAGAATATTAACCTAATTAAGTGTCAGTTTTTAATACTCATCATGTTATGTTAAGCACAGCTATAAGGAGGGCTTGGCCCTGTACACCTATCATTGATACAGCATGCACCTTTAAAACATGGAAGTCCTGCCGGACCGCATGGTTCTTCCCCGCCGCCACTAATTCATTTCAATTCTTTTCTATATACTTTTTTTTAACGGTTCATGATTTATAGTTCTATGATTAAAGTATAATTAATACTTATTAAAACATTTTTTCTTTTCCCAGATTTCTTCTTCAATTATTTTTTCTTACAGCGTTATTAGATTTATACTCAGCCTCAACAGCATAAACTCTGATGTTTCTGTCTCCAAAGCAATACTTTGAATTTTTTAGAAAAAAATATAATACGCCGACTTTTGTCGCTACTCACACCTACTTTTGTATTAGTAATTAAATGATAAGAATTTTAGGTGTTTATTTTTATATGCCCAATAAAAATATACAAAAAATTTTGATTACTCAAACCCAATGCCGGGGATTATACAGCAAAAATTACAATTAACATTTTAAAAAGAAAAAATCATGGCAGAATTAACAAGACAACAAAAAGAAGCAATTGCTTGGGCTGATGTAGTAGCAGGATTAATGACAGCAGAGACAGGGTTTGTAAGCCTTTTCATAGCTGCTGCAGCTTCAATGGCATACTACAGCTAATGAAGGTTGGAAAGCTATTGTTACTGAAGAACCTATTCTTCCAAGCAACAGTAATAATTATGGTATTTTACATAATCTTACATGTGAAAAGTACTTAACAGACGGATATGATCAGGTTACTTATAACGAGGTTCTTATTACTGCGGTTAAGGTAAGGCCTGATCTGGCTGGTGAAATTTACGCAATTGCAGAGGATTATTTCCAGGAGAAAGTAGAAATGGCGGTGAATAAAAATTTGATATCTGTAGATGATAAATTAAATGCAATACTCGATACTGTTCCATTGAATGCTGCTGATACAGATAAAATCTATCAACTGTTAAATTCCCTCCCATTTTGATGGAAATTAAATAATTCCACCATCCCTGTAACAATCTGAAAATACAGGTTAGGAGTAGAGTCTTCGCGGAAAATTATTTCGCCAGGGGCAAAATATTTATTAACCGCTCCATGCTTAATTAATAAATCTTCACTTATTATCATAATCGCAATCTTGTGGGGTTAAAAAATGTTTTAATAAAGATTATTAAGGTTTACTATCAAATTATAAGCTTTTTTGTTTATGTGTGGTCCCTAATAAGATTTTGGGTAAAATAAAAATTAGGTCTTCATTTTAAACAACCATTGATTATATTTATTAATTAGCTTTAAGATTTATTCTATCATTATTTTAACCTAACTAAGGCTTGGTAAAATACCCCATTTATTCCAACGGCGATACCTCCCTGTAGCCTCCATCCGATTAATAAATTTGCTTCAACAACTTCATAAAGACCATCAAGGGACTCGTTACTAACAACTCGATATTCCATATTTTTTAAATTATATATTATAATAAACTTTATAGCTATAAATTTATTTAATTCTTAGATAAATATAGTAAATTTACTATTCAATAGTTTTGTTTTCTACAAAACATTGATGTTTTTTTGACCTGTCTTCGGACAGGTTTTTTTATTTAAAGAATCTCCCAACATATTATCATGATCACATCTTTGTTAAAATTTCAACTTTATTAAAATACAACCAATCCTAAAGCTACCCTAGAAGTTTCTGGTGAACCAACTAATATTTCAAAAATGGATGGTATTATTCCGCCCAAAACTACAGGAGCTGAGTTACGAGCAAAAAATTATGGAGCTGATCAAACAGGAGCTATGGTATATATTACACTTGCAGATCCAGCTCCATCAGGTCAAACGATCAATGTAACAAGAACGGGGTATTTTTCTTTTAATGGTACGATATGGCAAGCTATTTCAACTCCCCCTTTAAATCTACCTAATGGTACAGGAACTGTTATTATGATTGATGGGGAGCAGCAAATAGCTCAGGAAATTTCTGCTAGAATGTCTACAAATTGGGAGACAGGTACTATAGCAACTACACCACTAGCAATCAATAACATTACAACTAAAATTATTGACAATTATAATACATTTACAGGAACAAGCACCAACAATTCTTTCACGATTAACGCTAATGGTACTTATTTAGTAACAATGAATTTTTCCGTACAACCTCAAGGAAACGCTTATAGTGGAGATTTTTACTATGGACTTTATAATAATACAGATAATAAATGGGAATCTCAGCTATTACAAACAATAACTTTAGCAGATGGAGAAGTAAGCAACTTAAGTTTTAATGTAGCTATGGACCTTGTTACAGGTAAAACTTATTCTTTTAGAATTATGAAAAGAATTGCAACAAAAATATTCATCCGGGGAGAATTAAGTGGAAATCCTTCTACTTTTTTTTCAGTTAACAGACTTAAATAAGAAATGGAAGCAAGGATTATGATTTGTGAAAAGCGGGTAAAGTCAATTCAGGCTACAAAACCAAAATAGATTCTAATCTACAATTTTGACAAATACATCAAAGTTCAGAGAAAGATTTTGCAAAGCTAAGGACGAGAAAACTAGTTAATTTATAAATAAAACAACCAGTTGTCGGTAGTTCTAGTGAAATCATTAGTCCTTAGATTTGGTGTTGAAAACAACTGCAGTTGGGAAATCAATCTAAATATAATTGAGAAAACACCTGCTGTGATAGCAGGTGTTTTTTTATATCATGGCATCCAACCTATTACATCTACCAGTCTTTCACACGATAACTTCATTTGGCTATATTATGAAATTTGGGAATAGATTGTTGTTCTACTAATATGATTAAAGTAATTTATTTTTTGAGATTGTCCTTCTATCTTCAATATATTTTACACTCACAATTTTATCTCGAATAAATTCAGTTTTATTTTTTCGGTCAACAAACACGTCATCTGAAAGCCTATGAAAAAATTCACTTTCAATTTTTTCTCCTGTAATTAAAGTGATTATTCCGTCAAATGTACTTGTTTCAGCTTGTCTAATACTTTCTTCCAAACGTTCTTGTAAATCTTTTACAATCTGAAAGTAATACCCCACCACCTCTTCCCTACTGAAAAGCAGAGAGCCTCCGGCAAATGTTCTGAGTTCAGCGCTATGCAATCTCAGGCATTCCTCCTCAATCATTATATTGTTAAATTAGTGATGAATATAGCTTTTAATGTCTACTAGACTTTATGATTTGCAGCATAATGATATCATTTGTCAATCGTATTGATAGAATTAGGGAACAATCGTAATAAAAAGGTAGATCATAAATATGCCGATCAGCACAAATCCCTGCATAATGTTTGTTTTTCCTGTGGCCAGAGAAATCGTGATGATAAATAGCGATAGTCCCAAGAGAACGGTCGATTTGATGTCGATTCCCAATGTCATCCTAATCCCGCTCATTACTGATATGATCGCAATGGCAGGAATGCTCAGTCCGATGCTAGCCAGCGCAGAACCAAACGCCAGGTTCAGTGAAGTCTGTATCCTGTCATTTCTGGCCGCCCTGATTGCCGCAAGAGCTTCCGGTAAGAGCACAATTCCTGCAATGACAACACCTACTGCGGATCTTGGTGCTCCCACGGCTACCACTAGATATTCTACATCTCTTGAAAGAAGTTTGGCCATCAGAACAACCACACTTAAACTTACGATCAGCATAAAACTACTGATATACATTTGCTTTCTCGAAACTTTGACTTTACCTTCGTATTCCACAGTTTTTTCCTTCGCTTTGTCACTGGGCGATATAAAAAAGCTCCGATGCCTGATCGTTTGCACCATCGTAAACCCAAGATAAAGTGTCAGGCATAACAACGCAATAAACAAAAGCTGAAACGAAGTATACTCACCTCCTTTGTGGCTTACTGTATAGTTAGGTAATATCAGAACAAAAACAACCACTGCTGTTAAAGTGATCAGAGCCGTGCTCACGCCTTTCAAAGTAAAGGCTTGCTCCCGGTATCTTATTGATCCAATGACAATACAGATGCCAATAATTCCATTAAGGATGAGCATAACTGCTGCAAAGACCGTATCCCTTGCCAGGGTGATGGTCTCCAAACCTTCAGCTCCAAGCATAATGGAAATGATAAGGCCGACCTCGATGACTGTCATGGCAAAGGCCAAAAGAAGGGTGCCAAAAGGCTCACCCAGGTGGTGTGCAAGCACTTCGGAGTGATAGACTGCTGTGAGCACGCTTCCCAGTAACAGGATAGTTAACAGGATCGAATAATAGCCTGATGAAAAGATGAAGCTCCCAAAATAGAAGAGCCAAGATAAAAGCGGCACGACTATCGTCCAATACCGTAAATACTTATGTTGATTCATAAAGAAGAATACAATTTAATTTTTGATGGTGTAGAGCGTACCATCTTTTGACAGCAAAATGTGTTCAATGCGCAGAAGGCCTTTAACCTTGTGAACTTGAACAAAAGGACATAGTAGCTCATTTGAATTGATAAAGAAATACCACATTGCCAGTATAGGCATGTTTCGACTCATCCCTTACTACGAGTCTTGCACCGACAACGACCTTGACCATCCCCCGAAGGTCATTCACCGATCTGATCGTCGCCTGCAATGATACTTCAGAATTTACTTTCACGGGTATGCCGAATCTCAGGTCTTCAATTCCGTAATTGATCTCGAGGCTTACATTCTGCACCGTTGCGATGTGCTTCCATAGATAGGGAATCAGTGCAAGCGTGAGATAGTCGTGTGCTATAGTTGATCCGTAAGGGCTTTTAATAGATGCCCTGTCGCTGTCCACATGAATCCACTGGTGATCCATAGTGGCATCTGCAAATCGGTCGATCTGGTTCTGGTCAATTGTATGCCATGGAGAACTTCCGACCATGACTACCTCCAGTGACTTATATTCTTCGTAATTGTTGATGATCTGCATGTATTTTCTGATTTAATAGTTCAATGGCAGCGGTATGATTTCCGTAAAAAGATAAAAGCCTCTCGCAACATGCGGGAGGCCGGTAATATAACTAATATATTAAATTACTATATTGATCAGATTATGCCAGTTTAACGTTGATTGCGCTTAAACCCCTATCTCCTTTCTGTACGTTGAAAACAACCTCGTCGTTCTCACGGATGCCTCTTGACTCAAGTCCTGAGGTATGTACAAAGATGTCTGCTCCACCTTCTGATGGTGCAATGAAACCGAAGCCTTTTGCTTCGTTGAAAAATTTTACGGTGCCTTTTTGCATTGTAATAAAATTAAAAAATTAATATAATGGATCTGTACACTTTACAGATTTAATTTTTGAAGTTAATGATGATCTGTAGGACAAACTGAAGCATTTGTCGTTATTACCTATCATTCTTTGCGCGGCTCATTGATGCTATCCATAAGACACTTAAATATCATGGTCTGTACTGTCGGGTCATTTTTTAAGATCAATGGAATCATGATTCTCAATATTATTAAAAAAATTGGATCTATAAACGGGAAACTGTAAAAGCAAGACTGATAGTTGTCATAGACCAGTGAAGCGAAGGCAGGAACCTTTCTTTATGAATACTTTGCAAAGGTAAATCAATATTCCTCGAAATTAAAAAATATAAATAATTGATTATCATTATTTTATTCATACATTGCGCACACAGAAGAATTATTTGCACAGTGCGGATGATCAAAGTTTCCGTAAATATGCAGACCCATTCAGCTACACCACAGACCCTATCTCATACCGTTGAAGAGCATTCCATACCACAGGTTCGTATTGCTTATTTCATTATGGTACACCAGCGACCGGAGGCCCTTATGACTTTGCTTGAGAAAATATATACCCGTGATCAATTCTACCTGATACACATTGACCGGAAAGCCAGTTCCGAAACAACGGAAGCGATCCAGGATTATGTAATTCAATATCCGAATGTCTACATTCTGGAAAGTATGAATATCATATCAGGGGGATTCAGCATGATTCAGGCGGAGCTTAACGCCATGGAATTCTTACTCAATGCCAGCAAGCAGTGGGACTATCTGATCAACCTTAGTGGCGAAGATCTTCCATTGAGATCCCAGCACATCATCAGGCAATTTCTGACGGTCAATGCGGGAAGAAATTACATCTTTTATTATGATCAGAAGTTTTATAGACCCGACACATTGCAAAGAATCCAGAATCACTTTACAGAATTAACCCACAAGATTTCCTCGCTTATCTATAAAAGAGACTTTATGAGGGACGTCACACCATACATAGGCGGCAAATGGTCATTTATACTGTTCTCTCTCGACATATCAGATGCTGTTTCATTTCCTTCTTCATCTATTGAAATATTAGTCAGACCTAAATTGTAATAATTAGATAATCCATCTACTGGGGAAAAAGTTACTCTTTTAGGAATTTCCATAGTTCCTACACTTACAAACTCGTATTTAATTCCTTCTGCTTCATCTTTAAATTCATAGTCATAGCAAAGGTCTATCAGCTTTTCCATACATTAATTTAAAGCAAAAATAAACTATATCTTTTTAGAGATAGACTTTATGAAAAAAAACTACAAATATTTGTGGTTTTAATATCTATTCAAAATAAATACCTATTTTAAAAAAATAATTTTGAACAAAACACAAATATTTATATCATCACTTTGTGATATTTTAGTTATATATATTTACTCTTTCAAAATATCTTTTTCTGCAAAATTCAAATTTCCAATAATTTGCAGTATTAATTTTTGTTTCACAAAAACTTCCAGGACTTACCATCGCCAATATATTTTATAATTTATATTAAGATTAAATAAGCTAAAAAAATGTACATTTGGATGAAAAAAAAATTTAAAAATGAAAAAAAATTTATTATCATTAGCCTTGTTCCTTCCTGTATTATATTATACACAAGTAGGCGTCCATACATCTACTCCTCAGAAAACTTTGCATGTTAACGGATCCTTACAAGTTGTAAATGAATTGAATGTAGGTGGGACTTCTTCTACTCCCGGATCATCTGGAAATGTAGGTCAAGTACTTAAATCTAATGGGCCAGGTGCCCCCCCTTCTTGGCAAAACCTTGCCGGAGCTCCAACATCTACCGGGACGGTAATTGCAGTTAATGGACAATTTTTGGTTGCTCAGGAAATTATAGTTCAAATGACTGCAGACTTTACAAATTCCGGCACAGGTACTGCGGTAACTATAGGGAATTTAAACAATGAAATTGTTGATAATGAGAACCTTTATACAGGTTCAGCTACAACTAATACTTTTAAAGTATCGGCAGATGGCGTTTATCAGATAACAATGAATGGACAGTTATCAACAACTAATGGAACGTCGCCTGTTATAGGAATTTGGGATGATACAAACAATAATTGGGTGGCTCGAGTTAATGATCTTTATACAGCGACAACTGGCAGTTTACAGACATATACTCTACTTACATCTATTCCTATGCTGACATCTAATACATATTCATTCAGAATTGTAAATACAGCCAGCATAACCATAAAGCATTTAAGTTCAGGAAGTACTGGTTCGGGTCCTATTACACAAATGTCGTTGAAACGATTAAAATAAAAGTTATTTACGTCTTCACATTTAAAAAATTTTTAGCATTTATAATTCTAATAAAAGAAAAAATATGGAGTAAGAAAATAAGACCTCTCAGCCGCAAGAGGCATTTCATAAATTATAACTCCTCTTCAGAAAATGAAAGGGAGTTTCTTTTCTGGATTATTCTATTCCTTCGAAACATATAAAAGCAACTATTAGGCTTAAAGTGTAAAATTTATCGTTTTATACCAAACTAAGAATGGAAGGTTTGAATTCTCCATAACAGTTCCACTACGTAGTGAAGTTCGAAAAGAGCATGATTTGCATTGATAACTCCATTTTGATGGGAGCCAATAATGTTCTTTTCCTTTACATCGCTTGCAACAAACACCCTCTTTATCTCGTTGCTCTTTAAAATGCTTCCTACAATCCTCTTCTGTACCAAAATGTGCCGTGAAATTGAAAATATTCATATAAATAAACCGTTGAATAAGATTTATTTATTTTTAATTGCCATTTTTTTTATTTCTTCATTCGTATTATTATCAAGAATTTTAGCATACCGATAAAAAGTTGCTCTAGTCAAACCAAGTGGCTTGTAAATCTCCTCTGGAGACTTAGTTGGATCTTATAAAAAGAGCGCATTATTAAAAGTTTAGAAATTTTTTCTCTTGTAAATCCTTTTGGTCTTCCGCCAGTCCTTCCTCTTGCTCTTGCCGAGCATTTGTTCTCTCTCTTATTAATTCTCTTTCATATTCCGCCAAAGATGCCATTAGATTTAAAAATAGACGACCATTAATTGTCGATGTATCTACACCATCTATAAGACCTTTTATTATAATTCCCTTGTCACTTAAACCAAGAACCAGATCAATAATATGTTTTAAACTTCTTCCTAATCGATCTAGTCTCCAAACATACAATTCATCACCTTCTCTGAAATGCTCAATCATTTTATCCAGTTCAGGACGATTCTTAGTTGAACCTGAAATTTTCTCTTGATATATTTTTTCACAACCTGCTTTTTCTAAAGCTTCAATTTGTAAATCCAAATTTTGATCTTTGGTAGAAACTCTTGCATATCCTATTTTCATAATTTGTTACATTAAACTCATCTCTCATAAATTTATGAAACTTTGTTTAATGATACGAGATTTTGAGAAATTAATTGAAAAGATAAAATGATTTAAAACAATCAATTTAAAAATCTCATAAAACCACCGAATTTTTATTAAATATTTGATAATTATCTATTCCACTATTCAAACTAAATTCTTATAGCTGTAAAGTGGATAAAATTTGCAGATCATCAACGAATCGGTGCGATATTTGTTCCTTTTCGACTACTTATCATATTTGTACTTGGGATCATAAAAGGATTGATTTTAGTCATTAGTTCAGGAAAAATTCCACACAAAAGAATTCGTGTGGCAGCTTGGATTTTGTTAAAAAAAAAAGCTCTTAAATAGCCGATTTTCTATTAATATCAAATATGTCAATATCTTTCTTCTGAAATATGTCTTCTAATGCTGATGTACCATTTTCCATTTTATATTCGAGTTCTTCATCAGAAATAGGAATGCATAAAAGCCAATGCACAGTTTTCGTTTCAAGTTTCAATGGTTCTAATTTATCCTCCCACAAAAAGGGTGATATAAACATAATATGTTTCATCTCAGAAGTTTCAAAGTACATTTCAATAATTCTCATAAATACTGAGCCTGGTTGGCATTCCCAACCATTATTAGTAATATAAAATCCTGATGTGGAAACAATACTAGCCAACATGTTGAATTCTGTGTATCCGCCGATTAAAAGCTCTACAGGAATGTCCCTAAAGCTATTATCATTCATTTCAATTTTATTGGGGTGATCAGACACACCTACTGTACCACAAATTTTTATTCTTGGATAAAGAGGATCATCACATGTAAAAATATCGATAAAATTCCTATTGTCTTTGTTATAATGACGATCAATTATTTTATTAATACCAACAATATTTGTTATATAATTAGAAAGTTTTTTATTTTCTTCAGAAGCTTGTTGAGACATAAAAATTATTTTTTTAATATATTAGATTTTGCATTAACTCACACTTAATATCTATTAGAATTAAAAATAGCCTCCCCTCCGCTGGCACGAGCGTCACGCTCGTTGCCCACTCACTAATTACAAATTTAAATCTATTTCCAAAATTTCCTGATCATCGTTATAGTAATTTTTTGCATTACTATATTTCCTTAAGGTCCTGTTATAAAGCCACTTTCAATAGGTTCTGATAATTGTAATCTAATTTTTGTTCAAAAACCTTTAAAGACCATAAATTAGTGTAATTCTTAAAACAACCTTAATAAAAATCCGAGAAATAGGTATTTCCTCGGATTTATTATGAGTTGTTAATCTAATTTATTCAGACACGAGCGTGACGCTCGCGCAAGCAGAGCATGATATTTCTAGCTAAAAGTTTATTTGATAATCTTTTTAGGAAAAAAGTCTTTTAGATCAATTTCATAAATTATAGAATTGCATTCTTTTCCAGAACTATCCTCCTTAGGAATCTTCGAAATATTACTTAAAATATCATCTATATTTTCGTAAACAGCATTTCCTTTTAGATCAATGTGTATAATATTACAACGATTTTTATTATCCTGTATTGAAATACTAGACTTATATGTATTTATATCATATGGCAGATGAAGGTAACTATATTTCGTTAGGTATTCATAATTAAAGTCCTTATCGACTATAATCATTGAGGGTACAAACATATAATTATCTGCCGAACCTGTATATAAGGTAATATTGTAAATATCTTTCTGTTTATGATTTACACTTTGTGGAAATACAGTAATTATACCTTTATTATATTTTTTAGAAAAGAAAATAATATTTGCTTTGTCTTTAATATCTGAATGTAATTTTAAATCAAAATTTCTTCTATCTAACAAATAATAAATACTATAATTGTTATCATCAAATATTTTTATTAGATTCTGTTTTTGAGTTTTTAAATTAATTGAAAATTGTTTATTTTCTATATCTGCCATTTTCATTTGAGAAAATGCATTTAGATTAACAACAATAGCTAATAATATCAATACTTTATTTAATTGTTTTAACTCCATATTTTGTCATAATTATATTAAAATTTCTTTGAGAAACATTACCATCTCTATACATTACCCATCCGTCGATATAATTTTTTTTAGAGGTTTGATTAAAATTAATAAAATCTTGAAATCTTATTTTTCCTCCAATTGGCCATAAGCTTGAATAATCTCTATTTGCAAATACATCAATAGATTTTACTATAGAAGAAATACCTGTCCCAAACAAATCGTCATACCTTACGGTCCAACAGGAACCCATTATAAGATTTTTTCCACTTTTAATATTATTAGCAATACCAATAAAACTATCTATACTGCTCAATCTGTCTGGAGATAATTTGTTCTTATCAGAGATATACTGCTGTAGATCACTACCTAAAACTTTATCATGAGTTGTGTAAAAACCTGAATCACCTACTACTTTATATCCATTTCTTCCACTTGTGCTTGAATCAGAAACTAACTGTCCGCTTTCGTCATAAACATAACGTTCACTTATTAAACCATGTGCATTGATATAAATATTATCAGCTTGACTATTTCCTAAATATGCCGTCAATTTCTCTAAAGCATCTTTCATACTTAAAGCATCAATAATATACCATCCATTTTGTGCAAAATCGTTATTTACAAAATTACCCAGACCATTTATATCTCCTCTCAAAAAATTAATTATTATATTTTTTGAGGTACTTGGATCGCCTCCTCCACCGCCGCCATTAGTTCTAATATAAAACTTACCCATTTCATCTTCTAACCCCAGAAACTTTAAAATACCGGAACGGCTTCCAGGTCCCACATATTCCACCATACCCGGAGTGGCTCCATGGTAAAGCGACATTCCTTCGCCACTGCTGTCCGGAGCTTTTATTTTCCTCCCGTCAGGATCGATAAACATAATAGGATTATTAGCGGCATAATTATAAGGGGTAAGCCTTCTGTATTGCTCTGCTAATGGATCAATTACACCCCATCTTCCAATATCGGACATGTACATTCTGGCACCATAATCACTCCATCCTGTTTCTTTTTGTAATTCTTTGCCGTTGTATCCATAACTGTAGGCTGGATTACCTCCTAAGCTGTTATAGCCTTGATGCTTTAGCCCAAAAGGGTAATAGTTATTTTCTTCAACAATCTGGGTTCCTGCTCCATTTTTTGTATAACTTATACGCACATTTCCTAAATGGTCACTATAGCTGTAAATATACTTATTATTTTCAAAATTATAGTATCCTTCGGAGGTTGGAACAAATTTTAAAGTAAGAGGTGCCGTTGGCTTAATAATGCTCGCTGTGTTTTCATATTGGAATCCATCTAAATATTCTGTTATAGTAAAGGTTTCTAAATTCTCTTCTCCCGAACCATACAGGTAAGTCTTCTTAAGCTTAACACCGTCTGCCCTGTATAAATATCTGGTATTAACATTGTATTCAGCATCCTGGGTTCCGGAAAGCCTTGGATTATAGGTTTTATCAAACATCACATAATCCGGTAGGTTCAGAAAATTATAATCAATCAGTAAAACTCCTTTGTCCAAATGGTTCTTCATATTTCCATTATCATCATACGTGATCATTGTTCCTGAGCTATCCGGATATCCGGCATAATTTCCGGA
This sequence comes from Chryseobacterium sp. B21-037, assembly GCF_028570785.1. Taxonomy (NCBI): domain Bacteria; kingdom Pseudomonadati; phylum Bacteroidota; class Flavobacteriia; order Flavobacteriales; family Weeksellaceae; genus Chryseobacterium; species Chryseobacterium sp. B21-037. Next base: position 4,849,568 of record NZ_JALGCB010000001.1, on the reverse strand, counting down.
TGAATCCTTAACAGTGTTGAGCTTATTTCCGCTGTATGTATAAGTTAAATTATCTATTAATCCAGCCGCTCCCACTGAGTTTTTGCCATTCCTCTGCAACGAAGTAATATTGCTATTCATATCATATACAACTGACTCATTGTATAAATTGTTCTCTGGAACAGAAGCATTAGGTTCCGAATAGGTTCCCTTCTTTAATCTGTTCAAAGGATCATATTGATAATTATACCTTCTTAAAACCTGATCTGCCGCAGTTTTCCAGGTTACTTCAGCAATATTGCCGTTATATTTACCTGTGGACAATGAAGTATTGGCAGGATTCTGATATTTTAGCTCATATCCAAATAGTTTGGTTCCCAGATTACCGGGATCGTTCATTTTAATTACAGAACCTCTTACATTATAGGTGTAATCGATACTTTGCAAATTGTTCCCTACTTTTTTCTGAGACAGTTGTGATAATTCATTGTAAAAGTTCTCAGCAAGAAGTTCCTGAGGCTGGCCATTGACCTGATGCCATCTTGCCAATCAGCGACTAAATGTGCGTGACAATTGGGTTTCCATTCTTTTGTTTCCTTATCAAAATGTCCTTCATCTTTATGAACAGCAATTTGGAAAATTCTGATTCGTAGTTGCTCTTCCAGTCTCTTTGAAAGATAGTGTAAATCCTGCATCGTGGTATCTTCTTTAATCACAACAACAGCCTCACGAATCGGCATTGCATTCTTTTGTAATTTCCGTCCGGATCTTTTTTTACAATAGTCCTCTATTTTATGTGATCTTTCAGAGAGTTTTTCTTCCAACCAATATTCATTTTTTGCACTTAAGTCTTTTCGGATATAATCGAAAGTCTTTCTTCTGAAATTATGAGTTTCAGAATCAGATTTTACAGCTTTAAAATTAATCGAAGTTTTCATTTAGAGATAAACATAATCGATCAGAAACGTTAGTTTTTATTATTGTTTATCAAATGATTTATTTGGCTTACTATGTCATCAACTAAATGTTGATATTGGGGAACATTCTAATTAGGTATTGTTTGAGTAGAATTATAATTGAACAAACTATTTATAATCCATTAATCAAACAAAATTCATAAATCAATCTTAATTCAAAAGCCTCGCAGAGCGAAGCAGCAACTTGTTAGGACGTAAGGACTTTCAAAGTTGCGAATGAGCCCCTAACTTCTCCGTGTAGTTGTAAAATCGCACGCATTTTAGTAGGTAATATATCCTTTCTTAAAACATAATTTTAGAAGCATTCCTTTTTTATAAAGCTGGTTCCATTAAGCTTTTAAAAAGTACAAATCAAGCCATCTACATATTGTAGATTTTAAGGTATCACTAAAAGGTGGATTAAAATGGTATCAGCCAATTTAGAAGAACAAACAATGCTAATATTTAAGTTGACTGTATCAGTATGCAGGTACTAACTACCAACAGAAAAAAATTGTAATTACATTTACTAATATCGCCATCAATAAAGGTTGATAATTTAGACTTTCATTGATAATCGAAGCCAAATAGTTCCTTGTAAAGCCCTTGTAGAAGCATACCTCATTTTCAGAATTAATTTTTCTGAAAAATGAAAATATGCTACATAAAGAAACTGTCACTAAGGAGATGTGGGAACTTCTACAGCGATTGATGAAAGATGAAATGCTAAAAGATTTTACTTTAGTAGGCGGTACCGCTTTAGCCTTAAAATTAGGGCATAGATTGTCTGTAGATATTGATTTGTTTACCACAAGGGATTTTGATTCATTCGCCTTAATAAGCCACTTACAAAAAGAATACAATGCGACTAATGAAATTGTTTTTGAGAATACCGTAATGACCTATATCAAAGATATAAAAGTTGATCTTTTAGCTCATAAATATCCTGTTATAGCAATGGATAAAATCTCAGAAAATATAAGAATGATTTCTAATGATGACATTGGGGCTATGAAACTTCACGCAATATTTCAAAGTGGAGAAAGATTAAAGGATTTTGTAGATATGTATTTTCTTCTTGAAGAAAAACCTCTACAATCATATTTAAATAGCTACCAAGCAAAATACAACGGAAATTCAAATTTAGCAGCACACTCATTAGTTTATTTTGATGGGATTAGAAAAGAATATGATGTTTCAATGGTTCACGGAAAAGAGCACAGATGGAAAACAATGCAGGAAAGACTTAAGGAAGCTGTACTAAATCCTAATGTGAAATTTGGAAATTCAGCTGAAAAAAAAGTTGTTCTAAAAAGCAAAGGAAAGGGATTTAGAAGGTGATTTTGTTGTCATAACGAGATAAAATCACTATATTTAAATATGGGATTAAAGAGAAAAGTCTTGCCAAAAATACATCCAAAATTCTTTTGGGATACCAATTTTAGGAAACTTGATTGGGAGAAAGCATACATCCCTATTATTTCTCGAATTATAGAAAGGGGAGGACAAAATGAGATTGATCAAATTATAAAATACTACGGTCGTGAAAAAGTTGTAAATACAATTAGAGATGAAATTCATTTTCTCCCTAATTATGCCATTGACCGAGCAATATTTTTTTTCCCGGAACTTATAAAAGAAGAGATGCATTGCTATATACACCGTAAGGATAAACCATATCACTGGATATAGCTAAGAAACTATTTATTTGAGCTATAACCCAAAACAAATTATATTTTGAGAAAAACAATTTCTCATATTAAAAATTGAAAGGCGCTACATTGGAAATAACAAGGGCAATAGTAATGGGTGAACGATTATGAATTGCAAAAGTTGCTATTTCCAACTACTTACAACAGCCTAAAATCTTAACGAGACATTGCATAATTATGAATTACTTTCAAAAATTATTACCTTCATGATTAGTCACAGCGAGAAGTTGGACCTGTTACAACGACTCCTCGTTGTGAATTGCTTTCAAAATTTACTACCTTCGTGATTAGTTACAGCGCTTTTTTTAACTTTTCAAATTCTAAAGAAGTTGTGAATTGCTTTCAAAATTTACTACCTTCGTGATTAGTTACAGCGTTCATGGCCAGCTGATAAAAATACTTCGTGTTGTGAATTGCTTTCAAAATTTACTACCTTCGTGATTAGTTACAGCGTTTCAGATGAAGTTGATACTCTTCTTAAAGTTGTGAATTGCTTTCAAAATTTACTACCTTCGTGATTAGTTACAGCATTCCAAATGATGATTCGACTATTTGGAAAGTTGTGAAATTTACTACCTTCGTGATTAGTTACAGCAGTACAACGGGTCAGACGTTTGCAAGTAACGTTGTGAATTGCTTTCAAAATTTACTACCTTCGTGATTAGTTACAGCGCTGAGGCTTTTAAAGAAGGAGAAGGGGCTGTTGTGAATTGCTTTCAAAATTTACTACCTTCGTGATTAGTTACAGCCTCCAACTAACTTTTCAGAGCTCAGGTCTAGTTGTGAATTGCTTTCAAAATTTACTACCTTCGTGATTAGTTACAGCGATATGCAGAAGGAATTATTGAAGAAGGCAGTTGTGAATTGCTTTCAAAATTTACTACCTTCGTGATTAGTTACAGCATTTGGACAGCAGGAAAACAGTATTTACCGTTGTGAATTGCTTTCAAAATTTACTACCTTCGTGATTAGTTACAGCCTTTATGGAAGAAAGAAGAAAAAGTCTCTTGTTGTGAATTGCTTTCAAAATTTACTACCTTCGTGATTAGTTACAGCAGTTATTTGTATCGAGTGTTTGGTGATAATGTTGTGAATTGCTTTCAAAATTTACTACCTTCGTGATTAGTTACAGCTGTAGGTAAGTGGGGTGTAAATGCTACAGTGTTGTGAATTGCTTTCAAAATTTACTACCTTCGTGATTAGTTACAGCAGTAGATCTCTGACAGAATCAGAAGTATCTGTTGTGAATTGCTTTCAAAATTTACTACCTTCGTGATTAGTTACAGCGATTTTATTGTTTTATTGTTTATACACGCTAGTTGTGAATTGCTTTCAAAATTTACTACCTTCGTGATTAGTTACAGCTTCAATGCAATAATGGAGGTTCACATGAATGTTGTGAATTGCTTTCAAAATTTACTACCTTCGTGATTAGTTACAGCCATCAATCTCTGAAGGATTAGCCGGATTACGTTGTGAATTGCTTTCAAAATTTACTACCTTCGTGATTAGTTACAGCTAGAATCAGCAAAACCACTATAATCTTGCTGTTGTGAATTGCTTTCAAAATTTACTACCTTCGTGATTAGTTACAGCAGCAGTATTTTTTATACTTTATCTTCATTAGTTGTGAATTGCTTTCAAAATTTACTACCTTCGTGATTAGTTACAGCTAATAGCTAAAATTGAAAATGAAGGTTTAGGTTGTGAATTGCTTTCAAAATTTACTACCTTCGTGATTAGTTACAGCCAACTCTATTAAAATTACTTAAAACCCCTAGTTGTGAATTGCTTTCAAAATTTACTACCTTCGTGATTAGTTACAGCTTTTCTTGGTGTGATGCTAACCCGTTTATTGTTGTGAATTGCTTTCAAAATTTACTACCTTCGTGATTAGTTACAGCTTTCCTCAATAACTGAATCCCAATATAATTGTTGTGAATTGCTTTCAAAATTTACTACCTTCGTGATTAGTTACAGCCGTGATTGTTTAAGGTGTTATTGGTATATAGTTGTGAATTGCTTTCAAAATTTACTACCATCGTGATTAGTTACAGCGTACAGGCCAACGGGGTAACATCTATTTTAGTTGTGAATTGCTTTCAAAATTTACTACCTTCGTGATTAGTTACAGCGCTTTTGCAAATGTCAAACAATGGCGGTTGGTTGTGAATTGCTTTCAAAATTTACTACCTTCGTGATTAGTTACAGCCATGGAACCGTACGCCCGTAAGACTTGGTTAGTTGTGAATTGCTTTCAAAATTTACTACCTTCGTGATTAGTTACAGCGAGGTCCGAAAAGCCCAGCGCGTTAGGCGTGTTGTGAATTGCTTTCAAAATTTACTACCTTCGTGATTAGTTACAGCTGGCCCCTTTATCACCCCTTAACGTCGTATGTTGTGAATTGCTTTCAAAATTTACTACCTTCGTGATTAGTTACAGCGCGAAGACATTTACAGCGACGACGGCGGTAGTTGTGAATTGCTTTCAAAATTTACTACCTTCGTGATTAGTTACAGCCGTGCAGCCCTGGAACTATGGGTACCACGCGTTGTGAATTGCTTTCAAAATTTACTACCTTCGTGATTAGTTACAGCCTATAAGATTAACACGGAACAGTGTATAGAGTTGTGAATTGCTTTCAAAATTTACTACCTTCGTGATTAGTTACAGCGGATATAGTGGAAAGCCTGCCGCCGCGCAAGTTGTGAATTGCTTTCAAAATTTACTACCTTCGTGATTAGTTACAGCAAATAAAATTGTATCTACTGCTACCAGTCAGTTGTGAATTGCTTTCAAAATTTACTACCTTCGTGATTAGTTACAGCACCAGAGGAATATCTCCTGAGCAACAGGGAGTTGTGAATTGCTTTCAAAATTTACTACCTTCGTGATTAGTTACAGCCTCAAAATTTAGTCCACTGAATTTCAGTGGATTTATTATTTAATCAGGATCAAAAAAATCAGAATAATTCGAGTTGCTGAAAGGTTGGAGGTGGCTCTTCCTTATTCCTGGCAAAGAAGATTTCAATATCTCCAAATTGTTTGTCCGTAATACACATAATGGCAACTTTCCCTGCTTTTGGAAGCATAAATTTAACTCTTTTAATATGAACCTCGGCATTTTCCCTGCTTGGGCAATGACGCACATACATGGAAAACTGAAACAAGGTAAAACCATCATCAATGAGCGCCTTCCGAAAGCGGTTAGCATCTTTCATATTCGCTTTGGTCTCAGTCGGGAGATCATATAATACTAAAACCCACATAATCCGGTATGCATTAAACCTTTCGGCATTCATAACAGTTCAGGATAAGAGATCAGTCGTTTTTCTCCTGTGTAGCATTTGTAAAGCGACGAAGCGGTCATTTTTACAGCAACAAGCAACGGTCTTGTTTTGTCATCAATACGCACATCTTTGGTTGCAATCTGCAGAATATGAGCCTTGAATTCTGTCGACAGTTCTTCGGTATCAGAATGAATTTTCAACCATTGCATCACGAGTAAATCAACAAACGGACGGTAAGGTTCCATTATATCATCGGCAAGGCAATACGGATTGTATTTATTTTTATGAAAAATGCCGAGAACAGGTAACAATCCAGTTTCTACTATTGCTCTTGCAACAATACTTCTGAGCACGGCATATCCAAAATTAAAAAACTGATTAGGTGAATCTCCGAAACGCTGTCTCAAAAAATCCAGACTGATTAGATATTTCCAGTAATGCTGCGCCGCAATCCCTTCCATATTAGTTATATCGCCGGACTTTACATTTCTCTGATACTCAATCATCGGCTCATGATAGTTCCCCAGTTTGATCAGAACATTTTTCTGGTTTTCGATCTTACATTCCACGGTCTGTTTCCAAAGCTGTTTTTTCAGCGGTTCACTTGCTTCCAACTGATCTTTTACCCGATCTGAATGTTCGGTATGTCCATACAGCGGAAGCATTATTCCATGCGGTAGATGATGCGTGTCACAACTCACTACTATAACATTATTTCCCATCATTTTCTGAATCAAATTGTGCGAAATAGTAATCTGATAATGATCCAGCATCAATAAGCCTAAATCTTCCACAGGAACACTACCCTTTTCCGTTTTGGTTTCCGGACATAGGATTTTCATCTGTTCGTCTTTGAGCTTAAGATAAGCGGGATTTCCGATGTAGATAGAACGGGTAATCATTTTGTAAAAGTTTTAATATTCTCCAATTTGAACTATTTTTCCCAGATGGTTGAGTCTAATTTTTACAAGGCCTTTTAAATTTTTTGTACTTTGAATAACCTTGAATGTAATATCTTTTAATTTTGCATTTGTCTCTACGTTTGTTTCTAAGTGATGCCTAAACCAAATACCTGATGTAGAAATATCTCCAAATTTCTGCACTCTATAAAGATTCCTAGAAATCAAGCTCAGATTCTTTTTATCAAATAAATCTACTTCTTTCGGATCAAAATCTTCTGATGGAAATAAAAACATTTCATTCTGTTTCAATGTAAATAAGAATTTCCAGCCTAACTCTGAATTATATTCTTTGTCAATAATTTGCAAATTTTGATTCACTCTTTCAACGGCTTCATAAAAACTCACAACTTTCTCCTTTAAGTTGCCATTACTATCTTCATAAATTGCAACGTGATGATTATTTCCTGTACTCACAAAGTCAACGGCTATCTTTTGACCGTTTTCATCTAAAATTTCTTTTCCTAAATGATCTTTTTTATAATGTAAAGCTTCGGCATTATTAATCCCTGTAATAGTAACCGTCTTTATTGAAATTCCTTTTGATTTATTAAGCCATATTGGATTCTTTTCCAAATCAGAAAAGGCTTCTTTAGGATTACTGTTAAATTGTTTCCATCTTTCTGTTAGAATATCACGAACTCCCCTATCAATAACCTTTTCAATATTTTTAAAATCTTTAAAATTATCAGGATTAACAGCTTTTCTAATCGTATAACCGGTTTCATACCAGGCTAAAGTTACGGTTTCAGGTAATTGTTCCGTTTTTCCAGCATTAAGAAATATTGGATTTTTAGAAATAACATTTTTGCCTGAAAATGCTTTTTTAGAATCCCCACCAAACTCTTGTAATCTTTTTAGCAGAGCATTTCTATATTTTTCATTTTGAACTTTCTGAATAGTTTCAGCGTCGAATTTTCCTGATATTTTTTCTTCTTTTGTTGTAAGAAATTTTGAACTTCCGTAGATTGTTTCTTTATGTAGTTGCCCTCTTGGAGTGAGTTCTGTTTTTGCAATTACACTTCCTTTTCTCTTAATTTTATTGATGCTTTTGGTAACTACTTTATTTTTGGCTTTATGAGAAATTAATATTTCATCCAAGTGCTTCTTGGCTACTGTTCTAAGATTTTTAACAGGCTCTTTGAATCTTCTTTCCTTTGAACCATTTTTCTTTTCAATAACTTCTGTAATATTATTTTCAATATTTGAAATTACTTTATGCTCTTTATGCTCCTCATTTTTTCTTGCACTTAAATAATTCAAATACTGAATATGATTATGGGTGGTAAAAGCAACCGTTAAGGCATCCATTGCATGGTGACGATGGTCGTTTCTTTTTGTCCAGTCTATGATTCTCTGTTTCTCCTCCCCTTTTGAATTGATAACCGTTTCTGTAAGACCTAATTTTCTGTATTTTTCCGTATTAAGTTCCTTCATTGTGTTAACGAGATTCCAGTCTTCCCGAAGTTTATCTGTTATCCTTCCCGACGTGGAAACTACAGAATTGGTAATTCCAAAAAGTATTTCCTTCGATTTTTTCGCAATATATTGTGTGTTTCGTAAATCTCTTTCAATAAAACCGTCTCCTATTTCAGAACCTTTTTTCTGTAGTTTTTCATATTTCGCTTTAGTAATTACTCCCTTGTCATAGAGATCTTTTATAATATTGAGGAATTTCTCTAACTTCTCCTTTCCTTCAATCTCAAGATAATCGAATGCCGTAAAATTTCCTTTTTTAAGATTAGCACCTCTTGGAACTAAAACTTTATTGGAGAAACTATCATCAAAGAATCGGGATTGCGGAATAATATGGTCGATGTCGTATTTATCGGTAAACAAATTTTCTCTTTCAATTTTAACATCTGTGTATAAATCCTTAAAGCCATTATTTGCCAATTCTAAGTATAATTTATATCGGCTGATATCATTTCTTGACGGACTTTTTATACCAAATTCTCTTTGCAAAATCTCCGTATATTTCTGATGCTGTATGGTGGCTTTGTTAATTTCAGAAGTCATTGCAGCACGTTCTTCTGCATTAAGTTTGAGTTCTCGTGCCAATTCAATTCTTATTTCATCAGGTTTTCCGTACTCTTTACAAATTTCATTCACAAGATTGATCATTTGATTTAAAATCTTTTCAACCACAGGATTTCGCAAAGAATTTTTGGGAAGAATTTCCAATTGCTCTTTTAAAATTCGACCCTCCAACTGCTCTTTGGTTAATGAATTTTTAGAATGATTGTAACCTGCATAATTACAAGCTACGCTGTATTTATGCTCTTTAATATAAGGGTAAATTTTTCGCATTGCCTTAGAACTCAGACTTCCGTAATCCTGAGGAAAACCAATTTCAGCTAATATTTTGGAATGATCTCTTTTGAATCCAAATTTCCTCTCCAATAATTCATACAATTTTTCATTTCCGGAAGGAGAATCATCACCTTCATAAGAATACAACAAATGCCAAAGTTGATAAGAAGCTTGTTTTTCAAAATCACTTCCTTCCAACTCCGCATTAAAATCCAGAATAGAAGTATTAATTCCTAATCCTGACAGCTTTTCTTTAACAAATAATTTTATGATTTCTCCAGAAGCATTTATTTTATAAACTTTAATTTCGTCATCAGTGGTTAATTTATATTCTTTTGGGAATTCTATTCCTTCACTGGCAATAATCTTTAGAAAAGCAGTATATAAATTTTCATTGGTATAGTTTCCTTCAATCTCTTTGAAATTAGTTTTCCATTCTTTTCCTGAATACCCAACAAGATCGAAAGCATCCTTTGCAGAAAATTTTCCTTTGATATTTACTTCATCAAAAATGGATTGTTTAAAATCTAAATCTATTGGGAAAACTTCTTTTGTTTCTATATTTTGAAACTGTAAATTATTCAAAACCTGCCAGATCTTAACTTCCTGAAATAAAGGAGAAGACTTTGGGGCCACTTTTAGCCCAACTATTTTCTTTTTGATTTTTCCGTTTTCGCTTATTTCAATTTCTCTGTTTTCAAACTCGCAAATACTGATTAAACCTTTCTGTGATTTGAGCTTCCTTTGATAGAAAATAACAATATCCCGAATTTCTTCCTTTAACTCCTTCGTTAGTTCTTTATGATACTTCGATTGAGTTTCCCATATTTTCTCAAATTCATCCAAATAATCCTGTCTGTAGAAAACCTGGTTTTTAAGCTTGGCATGAGGGTTCACTTTCAACTGCTGAAATAAATATTCTCCAACCGTTTGATTATGAAAAAACAGCTCCTTACTTCGATCGCTGATTGCTCCCAAATAACCACTGGAATTATTCAGGTTGCTATTGATTTCCTGAAATACAACAGCCAGACTTTCAAAATCCAATTGTTTTTTTACCGCTTCACTTCTCCAAAAGTACTTTTTTACTTTTTTCTCCTGCATTGTTCCGATCTGCTTGATGCCTACAAGAGAAAATGGAATCTCTAATTCTTTCCAGGTTGCATTTCTATTTTTACCCCGAAGTCCTTCATAAAGCTCATTTGTGAAAATTTCAGGATTGAATTGTTTCTGAAAATCCCAGATTTTATCAAATTCTGCTTGTAAATCTGAACGGTAAAAATCAGGCAGTTGCTTTTTGTCCTGTTGTAAAAGATGATATGAATATTCTCCGGGTGTTAGACTCTCTTCATACAATTTTTTGGCAACCGCCATTCCGTCTACAATCTGTCCTTCGTCTTCATTTTTGGCTTTACGGCTGCTTTTATATCCTCTTTTCTTATTGATAAGAAACAGAACTCTGGCAAATTCTGAAAGTTCTATTTTTTCTTTTGCTGCCTTTGATCTTAATTCCTGAGTTTGAAATGTTGAGTTTTTGCCAACTTCTGCAAGCAGGTCGGTTTCTTTTAAAATATTGTTTTTCTTTAAAACGTCAATAAGATTGGATCTTCTTAACTTAAACCTTTGAAGATTTCTTCTCGCACTTCTGGCTAAAGTTCTTCCTGCATTGGTCGTAATCGGTTTTCCTTTTTCAAAATTCAACTGTTCATCAACAGTTAATGGATTTACACGAACTCCAAGTTTGATAATTTTATTATTTTCAGAATTTTTAGAATCCTCTTCAACGTACGCCCAGCCAATTGATGAAACTCCCAAATCCAATCCAAGTATTTTCATTTTTATTATTTTTTCAATTTAACTCTATAAATATATACATATTTTAATTATCTTTGTCCCAGAAATAAGATTTTTCTTGACGAAGAATTATTTTTGGATTCCAACCCCAATTTATCAATATCCCAAGTATGGATACTTATTTCAGCATAACTCTTTATAATTAAATAATTGTTTTATTTAATTATTTGTAGAGTGTTGTGAATTGCTTCACAAAATTTCAAGGATTCCAAATTGGAGTCCTTGCCTTGCTTATAAATTTAAAGTTAACTTTTATAAAATAATTACGGTTTTCCGTAGTCGAGAATATAATTTTTTCTTCTATATTTGTGATATAATTTTGAAAAGCAATTCACAATAAGGATTATTCCGTTGTGAAAACATTTAGAGCCTCGACTATCTTCGGGGCATTTTTTGTATAAACAATATAAATGTTATTTAATAGAATCCTCTAACAATTAATCTATGTTGTAGATTCTCTTTTAATGTTTAAAAGCTATTAGCTTATCAAGATCCTCACAAAAATGTTTCGAGAATTGTTCTTCTATGACTACTTATCATATTTGTACTTGGGATCACAAAAGGGATAAACACAAGGCACTAAATTTGGAATTTAATATTCTAAGATTAACTTTAAATATTTTGTGGTAAATTCATCGATCGAGGAAATTTACTATTCAAATCATTTAAGAATAATACATTAATATTCTTCTAAAAACAATTATTCCAATTAAATTAATTATAATATATTAGCATCCTTTTTGAATGAGAAATAAATAAATTCGTATAAAATTAAATTACATGACAAGTAAAATAATTGGTACTGGACATTATATACCCTTAGAGGTTATTGATAATTTATTTTTTTATGGAAATCTTTTTTTTGATGAAAAAGGTAAGAGATTGGAACATAATAATGCTACAATTGCTGAAAAACTAAAAGAGATTACGGGTATACAAGAAAGACGGTATGCATCTAAGGAATTGGTTACTTCAGATCTAGGTCTTATTGCAGCAAAAACAGCGATAACAAATTCTACGATTGACCCTGAGACATTAGATTATATAATATTTGCTCATAATTTTGGAGATGTCCCTTATGGGGAGATCCAATCTGACGCTGTTCCCAGTTTAGCGTCAAGAATTAAACATCAATTGGGAATTAAAAATAATTATTGTGTTGCCTATGATTTGATATTTGGATGTCCTGGGTGGATTGAGGGAGTAATCCAGGCTAATGCATTTATTAAAGCCAGTATTGCTAAGACTTGTTTGGTTGTAGGGGCTGAAACTTTATCTCGAGTATCTGATATTCATGATCGGGATAGCATGATTTATGCTGATGGTGCAGGGGCAGTAATTCTTCAAGCGACAGAGACCGATTCTGGTATTAAGTCACATGTTTCTGCTTCTTACACTTTAAAAGAGAAGGATTATCTTTATTTTGGAAGATCTTATAATTGTGCAAATTCGTCAGATACTAAATTCATTAAAATGAACGGTAGAAAAATATATGAATTTGCTCTTTTGCATGTACCGGAAGCCATGAAAAAGTGTCTTGACGAGAGTGGATATAAGATTGGGGAATTAAACAAAATTATTATTCATCAGGCTAATGAGAAAATGGATGAAGAAATTGTAAATCGTTTTTACAAATTATATAATACCCCAGTTCCTAAAGATATTATGCCTATGATCATAAGTAAACTTGGAAACAGTAGTGTGGCAACAGTACCAACACTACTTTCAATGATTTTAAATAACGAACTTCAAGATCATTATATAAAGAAGAATGATATCGTATTATTTGCTTCTGTTGGAGCTGGTATGAATATAAATGCCTTGGTATATAAATTTTAGTATTGATTTTATTACACTTAAATAATTAATATACTTATAAAAATATAATTTGCTTTTGTTTTATTGAACAAAAAAATTTTAGAAAACATTTTTAGTTGCCTGCTAATTAATAATTAAACTAACTTATGTTAACTGCATTAACTCCTTTTGCAATGTTTTGTACGTTATATACTACGAGAGAGCTGTTCAGGAATATTTGACCTCCATGGAATGATAACAGGTATATTTACTTAAAAACAAAAGACTTGATTTAATAAATAATAATTAAACTTGTTCACATAGTAAAATAGCATTTATAAAATTCGTTAAAGATTTTTGCTATATATAGAAAAAACCTGTCCGAAGACAGGCTAGAGAAACAGCAATGTTATTGTTAGAAACAAATACATTGACTATAAAGTTACGTTTTTTTCAAATACATTATAATTAGGATGAAAATTAACTTATAATCAATATAAAAGAATAATAATCATCAAATTGTGGCTTCCACGAGGGAAACACATGACAATTTTTAAAATAACGGATAACGTGTGAGAGAATCATTATTATTACAGGATAGACCTATCTAATGGGTGCGATTATTAAGACTGGTTGCAACATCTTATGTTTTGGCAGAATAGAATTTTTGACTTAATGAAAGTCTATTACATCAACTATAAAAAGATAAAATCTGATAATTCTTGATTCTGAGAAAGGAAAAATACTGTACTTACCTTTGTGATTAAGGTCATAGACCTACTAAAACTTAAATCAATAAATTTGTGTGAAAATATTTTAAAATAACTTTCAACATTTTATTGTGGTACTCTTTTACCGGGAAGCTTTTTATTTCAAATACATTAATATTGGAGTCTTTAATTGAAGAGCTTTTTTATAACTAAATAATTACCGTTAAAAACTTAGAAATTTTACCAATAGCCGTATAAAGTCGCCCATTGATCTTTTACCGATGGATTTTACAAAAGGTCACCTATCCAAAAGATATTCTGCCATGTATAAAATATAGTTAACACCAAATTCTACTTCAATCTATACTCTCTAAAATTTCATATCTTTTCGGCGATCTATTCTGGCTGAATAATTACAAAGTGTACAAATTTAAACTCATTTTTTATATTGGTGCGTAAACGTCGTATTGCCTCAGTGATTTCTTCTGTGTCGAGGTGATCTTTAAAATCTATAATGAGCATAAGGACTACCTCCTCTGGAGATTGGTAGGTCGAAAGGATATTTTTTGTTTTCACTACCGAAACATCCATTTCTGCGAGCTGGGAAATTTTTCTTCTTGTTTCGGGAGCAATCCCTTCTCCCATCAATAAGCTTCGGCTTTCTCTGGCTAAAATAAAAGAAACAAAAACCAATATCAGCCCTACAAGTACCGACGCCAGACCGTCCAATGCTGGAATTTGCAGTGAGTGGCTTAGGCTCATTAAAATTATCACAATAATTAAACCTGCAACTGCTGCTCCATCTTCAAAAACTACAAGAAAACTTGAGGGATCTTTACTTTTAATAATAGCCTCCCACCAACCAAGTCCTTTACGGACCTTATTAAATTCTTTTACAGCGATAATTAAAGATGTTCCTTCGAAGATCAACGATAGAAATAATACAATATAATTCCAAAATGGATCCTTCATCAGTTCAGGTTCGATGATATGTGAAACTCCCTGGTATATAGACAAGGTACCACCCAGTCCAAATATTAAGATAGATACGACAAAAGACCAGAAATACAGTTCTTTGCCATATCCAAATGGATGAGACACGTCAGGTGCTTTTTTACTCCTCTTAAGTCCATAAAGAAGCAACAGCTGGTTAGCGGTATCAACTGTTGAATGGATTCCTTCGGAGATCATGGAAGAGCTGTTTGTAAATGCCCCTGCAATAAATTTTGTTAGTGCGATTAGAAGGTTTGCTGCAAGAGCACTGTATATTGATTTTTTATTGTCGGTCATTAATAGCCTTACTAATTAAAAAAGGATAACATTGTCAATAACATTTATATTCTGTAGTCCATCTCTGGACACCACAGAATATTAAATCTTTTACTGATGTAATAGTCCGGAGAATCTGAACTATATAATTTCTTCATTACTATTTCCTGGCTTAGCTCTCATCCTTTGTATTCTTGACTAAGCTGATTCCAGCAAAAAAGAAAAGTAAACCGATAATTCCCACCACGATAATCGGCATATTGGCTACACCTTTGGTGATTAAGCCATTTCCTACATAAATAAGGCCACCTATCCCAAGTAGGGTTAATATTGTCCCAAAAATTCTTTTGACGTTCATGATATTATTTTTTATTAGGTTAGTATCCTCTATTTTTGACTTGCTGGCATTTTTCATTTCCCAGCATATTTATCAATTATCTTTTTAAGGTCAATTCCCTTTCCTAGCACTGGCTTAAATATATCGCCTTCACTTTGCAATCGCTCCAACGTATTGAAAATATGAAAATCACTCATTTTAAGTCCCTTTTTAACTTCATCCCAATGCAGAGGCATAGAAACAGTCGCCCCAGGTTTTGGTCGCACAGAATACACCGATGCAATAGTTGCATGAGGCCTGTTTTGTAAAAAATCAAGATACATTTTTCCCTTACGGTCTTTAATGACCCGTTCCAAACTTGTATAATCAGGAAGTTCTTGATGTACCAAGGTGACTATTACGCGAGCAAATTCTTTGGACTGTTCATATGTATATTTATTTCCCAACGGAATATAGATATGAAGACCGGTCGATCCACTTGTTTTGCAGTAAGAATCTATACCCATATCATCTAAAATCTGTTTTGTAACCTGTGCGGTTTCGATTACCTGATCAAAAGAGTTTTTATCAGGATCGAGGTCTACGATACAGTATGTCGGATGTTCAGGTTTTTTTATTGTACTATTCCAGGGATTCATCTCTATACAGCCAAGATTTGCCATATATAACAATGTTGCTTCATCTTTCCCAACAAGGTAGTGCTTGTCCTCATTATCTGTTTCACTCCTATACAAAAAAGTATCAGCCCAGTCCGGTGCTGTATCTGTCACATTTTTAAAATAAAAGCTTTTACCTTCAATACCATTGGGAAATCGGTTCATACTCTGAGGGCGGTCCTTTAAATAAGGAAGAATAAATGGTGCTACCTGGTAATAGTAATTGATCAAATCGCGTTTAGTAATTTTTGCTTTTGGCCAAAAAACCTTATCCAGGTTTGTAAATTTAAGTTCGTGCTTATTGACGGTTTTCACCTGTGTCTTTTCAGTAGGATTCAATAAGGTTTTCCTTTTCATTTTGCCAGCAGGTTTTATTATTTTTTCATGATGTTCATCAGTAATCTGAGCTGTATCAATTTCTTTTTCAAGAATAATTTCCATTGGGTCTTTATCTTCCCGCATCCCCTCAAAGGAAGGGTGACGCATGACTCCATCACTGGTCATTTCTGTAAAACTTATTTCACAGATAAGTTTAGGCTTTAGCCATGTAACGGAAGCATGAGGGGGATTAGGCCGAAATCGGGAAGGTTTGTTGACATCAGGCTCCTCAGAAAAAGGAGGCTTATTAGTGAACAGTGGTTTAAATTGTTCCATCATCTCCTTCTGCAACTTGTCATTAAATCCTGTGCCCACTTTTCCTTTATACACAAGATCTTTACCTTCATAAACTCCTACAAGGATGCTGCTAAAAGATTTTCTGGAGTCATCATTCAACGTAAAACCTCCAATAACCACTTCCTGTCTTTTATTGGCTTTGATCTTAAGCCAGTCCTTTGTCCTTACATGTACATGGTACAAACTATCCTTCTTTTTGGCCATTATGCCTTCAAGTCCCATGTTCTTTGCAGCTTCCAAAAATTCTATCCCGGAAGTATAAAATGGTGTACTGATTTTTATTATATCATTCTCCTCTAATATTTCTTTTAGAATTTCCTTCCGCTGACATAAGGTAAGGTCTGTAAGGTCCTTTCCATCATGCCATATAATGTCAAAGACATAGTACAGTAAAGTTCCGTCTGCCTCACTGCGCCAGTTTTGTAATGATCCGAAGTCAGCCTTGCCATCCTCCCCTACAACGACTATTTCTCCATCCAAGATAACATTAAGATTAAGCGCCTTGAGCGAATCATATACCGGATAAAATTTCTCGTTAAAGCTTTTGTCATTACGAGATTTGATCTCAACCTTGCCCCCTTTTAAAAAGGACACTGCCCTGTACCCATCCCATTTCACTTCATAGAGCCAATTTTTATCTTCAAAGGGCTTATCCACAAGTGTAGCAAGCATTGGTTGTACATGATTGTAAAAAGCCTTCTTTGGCGCGCCTTTTAAAATCTTATCCACATCAATATCCTCCTTCTCTGATCTGTTTGAGCTTAATTGTTCCTCAATGAGTTCTGGAGTCGTTTTTTTTTCAGTAGTCTTATCTTTGAGCCTACTCTCCTTTTTTACATTAGGTTTTCCATAAACTTTATCTGGAGATTTTTCCATCTGGACTATTGTCTTTTTGGAAATCACGGATTTATCTTTTAATGTAATATCCCTGGTCGTTGCGTATTTATCTTCAAGCTTCATCAGAAGCCAGCTATTCTCGCCCCTACCATAAGCTTTTACCAAGGCGAATTCTCCTTTTAGTTTTTTACCATTTAGCTTTATTTTCAACTTACCGGCATGAAGTTGGTGCAATAGATTTTCCTCCTGCTTTTTCAAATCTCCTTCCACTGGCTCCGAAGGTTCATAAGTACCTTCGTCCCAAACAATCACCGTACCCCCACCATACTGTCCCTTTGGGATAATACCTTCAAAATCCCGGTAATCATATGGATGGTCTTCAACCATCATAGCAAGTCTTTTAATATTCGGATCCAGGGAGGGTCCTTTAGGAACCGCCCAACTTTTTAACACTCCGTCCATTTCAAGACGAAAATCGTAATGAAGATGGGAAGCATCATGTTTCTGAACAACAAACCTCAATTCTTTGCCAGATGGCTTACCCCCAAAGGGTTCGGGAGTCTTTTCTTCTGACCGCTTTTCACGATATTTTTCTAAAGCCATACCAATTGTTTTTTAAGTTAATGGATTTTAGAATCTAAAAATTTGGCCGCACTTAACAAATGCACGGCTGATACTCTAATGATGCAAGTATTGCTATTTTTGGTGACGCTTCCTTAAGTAATCTTCTAATGTTTTTCGGTCATTAGAACCGGTTGCTTTTATAGCACCGACAACGGCTTGTGAGGTTACTCCCATTTTTTCCTTGAAATACTGGATTTCATAATTTTCTGAACCACTTACCTGTTTGCGGTCTTTTTTCCCTTTTTTGGATTTATCGTCTGTCATGGTTTAATATTTTAAGTGATTTACATTTGGTGATTAAAAAAAATACAAATATTACGCCGTTACGTGTTATTTATTTTATACAATAATTAAAAAAGAAAGTTTGAAATTGAAGACTTATGATTTTAAGTGAGAACGTTGTACGGAACGATAAATTTTAATAATAGATTTATGAATGTTCATAAGCTTCTTTTGCAAAGAACCAAATCACAACTACTATAAAAGCTATAGCATATAAAATTCACTTATTTATTAGTAACAGAAAATAGTTGATTTAATGGCTAAAAGTATGTAATGGCTTGGATTTTGTTATTTCGTGAGAGGGCTGGTTATGGATCAAATTAAAAAAATACTCCTATGGCAGATAACAAAAATGATTCAAAACTTCTTGCTTTTTTCAAGAAATTGGGGCCTGGCTTAATAACTGGTGCCAGCGATGATGATCCTTCAGGCATTGCAACATATTCCCAAGCAGGTGCACAATTTGGTCTTTCAACATTGTGGACCGCCTTACTAACTTTCCCTCTCATGGCAGCTATACAAGGCATGTGTGCAAGAATTGGTCTTGTTACAGCGCAAGGTCTTACAGTTACACTGAAAAAAAACTATTCTAAACCAATACTGTATGGTATGCTCATATTTAGCTTTCCTGCAATAACCTTGAATATTGGTGCAGATATACAGGGAATGGGAGCTGTCGCTCATATGATCTGTCCAGCAATTCCCGTGTCGGTTTTTTGTGTGATTCTAACAACTCTTCTACTTTTTATAATCATCAGATATCCGTACCAGAAAATAGCAATGATATTAAAATGGCTATGCCTTAGCTTACTCCTTTACATTATTGTTCCCTTTTTAGTGGAGCAAGATTGGGCAATGGTTGCAAAAAAAACCTTCATACCAACAATTAAATTTGATAAAGAATTTCTTTCAATTATAGTAGCAATTCTTGGTACAACAATCTCACCGTACCTTTTTTTCTGGCAAACTACTATGGAAGCAGAAGATCAAAAGCATAAGGGCGTTGTTTTCGTAGATAAAAGTATATTGAGTGAAATGAAAACTGACGTAAACTTAGGAATGTTACTTTCCAACATGGTGATGTTTTTTATGATTCTTACAACAGGCACTGTGCTGTTCAATGGCGGAATTCACAAGATTGATACTGTGGATCAAGCAGCAAAGGCTCTTGAACCGTTGGCAGGAAAACTTACCTATTTTATTTTCGCCTCTGGAGTTTTGGGTACAGGAATGCTGGCTATTCCGGTGCTAGCAGGCTCCCAATCTTATATGCTTGCAGAGACATTCGGATGGAAAGCAGGTCTTGATAAGAAGTTTTCACAGGCGAAACCCTTCTACGGATCCATAATTATATCGTTACTTATTGGCCTATCACTCGATTTTTTTGGTGTAAGTCCCATTAAAGCACTTCTGTATACAGCAATTGTTTACGGACTAACGGCGCCCGTAATGATTGCTGTCATTATGCATATTGCAAATAATGAAAAGATTATGGGTAAACATACCAATACAAGGTTATCAAATATTTTAGGTGTGCTAACATTTATACTTATGACAGTTGCGGCCGTTGGACTTATTTATTTTTTATTCTAATTAGTAGAAGCATAACGTAGATTTGCCTCTTACAATTGATATGGTAACTGTTTCCGTAGGTAACTCTGTAATATTTACTATCCTTTATCTAAAGAAGTGGCTGATTATAAATGCTTTTCTACAGTTAGAAAAAGCCCGTCCTAGATATCCTTTTTATTCATATATATCCTAAAATTACATCTAATTATTTTCCACTGAAAACTCCACAAAGGACTATCTCCCGTAGATATTTTACGTGTCAATTTAATATTATCCTTTACTTTACTAAGACTTGGGCGGTACTATTGGTTTCCAGATCATTAATACTTTTTAAAATTCGATCAATATTAGCAAGAAATTGTTTTGAAGATAATCCCATCAAGCTCACATAACTGGATTATTAATTTCTAAAATTCTTTCCAAATCTTGCACCAAATGTTTCGATATTTCTTCGGTTACGGGTACAAAAAACCTCTGAAAGTATTTTCGGAGGTTTTTATTTTTGGTATAATTTACTAACAAAATCAAAAATTTTTAATATTCAAATTCTTTAACCCGTTTTAAACAGTCAAAGAAATCTTTAGCTCCTACTTCTAATATCTCAAATGGTTCGACGAGGTAATGGCTTTAAAATATATTAGCTCACCTATTTGTTATTTTTTATAATTTAGGCTTCTTGACATATAAAAACAATACCGCTATTAAAACGTCGAAATGATACAGGTTGAATTTGCAAACAAGGCTAAAGAGATTCTGCAAACTGATGAGACCATCATTGGTTTGGCTGTCGGAGGCTCATGGATATCAGATCAGATGGATGAATTTTCTGATCTGGATTTGATTATTGTAACCGAACAAAAAGTTACCGGAGACAAAAATGTGATGATTGATTATGCAAAACGTTTGGGTAATTTCCTTTCAGCATTTACAGGTGAGCATGTTGGGGAACCAAGGCTTTTAATTTGTTTATATGACAACCCTCTCTTGCATGTAGATCTAAAATTTGTCACTTTGGAGGAATTTCATGAAAGAGTTGAAACACCCACCATTCTTCTTGACAAAAATGGCAGACTTCAGAAAGTTATCGACCATTCCGTCTCCAGTTTTCCGTATCCGGACTATCAGTGGATTGAAGACCGGTTTTGGATATGGATACATTACGCTTTACTGAAGGTGGGTCGAGGTGAGTATTTTGAAGCCTTTGACTTCTTAGGTTTTTTGAGGATGAGTGTCTTTGGACCACTCCTCCATATCAAAAACAATAATTTACCGAGAGGTGTAAGAAAAGTAGAAACAGATCTGGATATTAAAGATCTTGAAGATTTAAAACTTACCCTGCCACAATACAATCGGCACTCATTATTGGAATGCCTCCACCATTCAGTTTTATTATACCGGAAATTAAGGAACGTCCTCTTCGGCAACAACATAATCTTACAAGATGAAACTGAAAAAAAGTAATGCTTTATTTTGAAGAGTTGAAAGAAGAATAATTTTTGAGATTATCTTTACGTAAAACTACGATTCAATAATGGTTTTCATCCGGTCCTCTTTTTCGCATTAGACAAATAATAGTGCCAGAGCATCATAGAAGCGACAGACCTGAAGGGTTTCCACTGTTCACTGATTTCAAGTATTTCTTCTCTGGCAACTTTGGACGGAAGTTGTTTCAAACGTTTTAAAGCATTGACCGCAGCCAGGTCCCCAATCGGGAATATATCTGCCCGCTGAAGGGTAAACATCAGATAAACATCAACTGTCCAGTTACCTATTCCTTTTAGGCTTACTAATGTTTTACGTGCTTCGTCATCCGACATTTCCGATAGCTTTTCAAGATCTATTTCACCTTTTATAATGGCTTCTGCAAGACCTCTGATATATACAATCTTCTGCCGACTTACATAGCATTTTCTCAACTCTTCATCCGTAAGTTTGAGAATATGTTCAGGAGTAATCTCCTGCATTTTTTCTTTTAGTTTATTGAGGGCAGCTAAAGCAGAAGCCAATGAAACCTGTTGCTCCAGAATAATATGGACTAGTGTTTCAAAAGTGTTCTCACGGGTCCACATCGGCGGGTAACCGTGGTTTTCTAAAACTTCCCTTAAATCCTGATCATGAGCTGCTAAATGCTCACATAGCTGATGGAAATTTTCAAGGTTAAAAACTCTGGTCTCCGATGTTGATTCCATACAATCTGTTTTTTTTATATTAAATTTAAAATAAAGACGGCATTCTGAAGCTTTTCTCGAGATCAAGTAAAATTAATTTGTTTTCCAACCCTCCGGCAAAGCCCACCAATTTCCCTGACGCTCCTACTACTCTATGACAAGGGACAATAATTGAGATGGGGTTCTTATTTAGAGCACCGCCTACTGCACGTACTGCTTTTGTATCTCCCAGAATCTTAGCCAGGTCCCCGTAGGTTTTTGTCATACCATAAGGAATTTTCAATAAAGCTTTCCAGACTTTAATCTGAAATTCCGTTCCTTCCAGATCCAATGGAACATCAAAGACTTTTCTGCTGTTTTCAAAATATTCTTTTAACTCTTTTTCCGTCTGTAAAAGTATAGGGTGCAGATCTTCCCTTTCCGGAATAGAAAGTTGGGTTCTTTTATAATCTTCGCCTTCCCAGATTATAGCCACAAGCCCCACATCTGAAGCGATTACCCTGATTAATCCGACAGGAGAAGAAACATCTTTGTATACTAGCCTTTTATCATCCATGGTTCATGTTTTAAGTACTTTTCCATTAGTTTCGTTTACCGATTTTGCTCCGGGAAGTAACTGTAACATCAGCCCTACGATTACAACGCAAATCAACAGACAGATAACCCCGAAATGGTAAGCCTCCTGCCAGCCGTCTTTTGAAAAATAAAAGAACACACCTCCAATGATACTTACTCCCAGTGCCGATGCTGTTTGCTGAAAAGTTGAATAGATTCCAGCAGCTGCACCTGCATACTGTGAAGGTACATTTTTCAGAGCAACATTTAATAATGAAGGAAGGACCAATCCGTTTCCGAGTCCCCACATTCCCATTAGACCGATAATCAGCGAGGTACTGATCCCGGGTTTCCAAAGTGTCATCTGGAGATAAAATGCCATAAACAGAATAACCACTCCCACTTGTAATACTCTTTTTCCAAATATAACAATCAGCCTCGACGCCATAAGAGATGATATGATAAATAAAATCCCGGGAACAACAAAGTACAATCCGCTATCCATTGCTGAGATACCCAATCCATTTTGTAAATAAACGGCACTGAGTAAAAGATATGCCGTATGCAGCATAAAATGAAATAATACCGCAACCAGACCGATATTGAAATCTTTTATTCTAAATAATCTTACATCAATCAAAGGGTTTCCATTTCTGGAAAGTTTAATTTTCTGATTATAAATAAAAAATGTAAACAAAATGGCTGATAAAATAAGCAATGCAAAACTCCACACCGGCCACCCTGATTCACGACCCTGGATCAGGGGATAAATAAGGGAAAATAATGCCAGTGTTAAAATCAATATTCCTGTATAGTCGAATTTTGTAGACTCATGTTTCGGGGTTTCCGTGAGGTATTTATGAGTTGCCCAAAGTGTAACGATCCCGATAGGAAGATTGATAAAAAACACGAGTCTCCAGCCTTCTATGAACCAATGGGTATCCGATAGGTATCCTCCCAGCATTTGACCGATGGCTGCAGCAGTTCCAAGTGTTATACCATACAGGCCAAATGCTTTTGCCCGCTCTTTAGTATCAGTAAAAAGAACTTGTATAAACGCTATGGTTTGCGGAACCATACATGATGCACTGAGCCCCTGGAGTATCCTGGTTGCATTCAGCTGAAAAGAGGATTGCGAAAGACCACATAAGCATGAAGCAACTGTAAAGGCAAACATTCCCCAAAAGAAAACTTTCTTTCTTCCAAAATGGTCTCCCGCTCTACCTCCGGTAATAAGAAAAGCAGCATAACCAAGCAAGTATCCCGCAATAACGAACTGCATTTCGCCATCAGTCGCATGAACTCCTTTTTTAATGGTAGGTATCGCCACGTTGATGATGAATACATCAATTACAGAAAGTAAAGGTGCAGCCAATACAATGATCAGCTCCAGCCACTTATTTTTTATATCTTTCATTCTAGATCAGTTTTTCAATGATTTTTTTGGCAGAATGAATTTCGTCAGGTTTTTTAAAGACGGAGGCGGTAACAATAGCGCCTTCCAGCATAACGTAGATTGTTTCTGCCAGCTCTTCATCAGACAATATTTTCTTATGTCCGGAATTTTCAACAAGGGTTTTTATAAATTCTTTACTGTGCACTTTAGCTGATTGTATTTCGGCTAAAACTTCCGGATCACTTGTCCCTGCTTCATCATTTGCTTTAATGAACGGACAGCCTCCGAACTGCCTGAATTTCTGACGTTCGGTGTGATGATCAAAAAGTGCCAGTAGTTTCTGTTTAGGATCTTTAACTTTGTTGACACTGCTTTCCAGCCTGCTGAACCATAGCTCATGCGTACGGCGGATATAAGCGATCAACAGGTCCGTCTTTGTTTCAAAATGTTTATACAAAGATGCCTTGGCAATATCAGCCTCTTGAATGATCTGATTGATACCGGTATTACTATAACCCTGTCTATAAAATAAACGTTCGGCGGTATCCAATATCCTGTCGGTTACAACTTGTCCTCTTTGTTTCATGGTACAAAGATATAAATTAAATAGACAGACTTGTATATTTAAATTTTCACTTTTTTCTATAATGTATATATCAAAAGCTATGTTAAGATATCCATTAATGAAAGTAATAGCATTATATAATATCAAAGTATATCTTTGCAAAAACATCAAATTATGAAAGTGTTCCTGCTGGTCTTATCAATTCTTTTTCTTACTTCCTGCATAAGTGATTCGGATTATACTTCTCCTGCCCCATCTAAAAAATCTACCAGATACTATTTGTACCAGTCGTTTAAGAAAAAAAATGGGGTGGTAACCTTTACCGTATCGCATGATGGTACCTGTGCTGCAAAATCATACTACCAGATCGATCAGCTTATCGATACTACTCCTGCAACTTTTGTATCGTACATAAACTGCGAAAAATATGAAATACAAAAGGGATATTATAACAGTTCCTCTTCAAATATGACCCTTAATTTTGTCAATTACAAAGCTTCAATAAATGGCAATGAACTAACGGTAACGAAAATCACTACTGATATGTGGGACACTTATGAAGAAATCAATATTGAAAGGGCTTATTAAATTAAACAGTCAACCTTATTAGAATTGAAGAAAGTATTTTTTCCATCACATTTTTGACGCAATTTAATGAATACTGTCAAAAATTAAATTACTAAAAACTAGCTCATTGCAAATTTAACAATTATTAAAAAGCCCATATATAAAGTATTTGAGGAGATTTAATACAATAATAAGTATCTTTACCGTGAATTAAACATACGTAAAAACTATCCTGACGATACAATTTTAAATTGCAATGAAACCTATTCTCAATATTCTTTTAGTTTCGACATTACTCATTTCATGTGCGGGAAATGATGATATTTCTGAAAAACCAAAACCAACGGAAAAAACATTATATAACCTGGAATATAAAAATTATCTTGTAAAAAATGTTACTCTTTATAAAGGACCGATTGCCCAGGAATCTGATCCCGGCGAATCTTATCTGACTGCTTATTGGGGAACTTATCAGGAACCAATATGGAGGAAAATAAGTCTTGACATAAAAAACAGCTCTTTACAGCTGATTTCCGAAACATCAGCCGGCATAAAATATACCATTACAATGGACAAGGATTCTGTATTTATCAATGATCATAACGAATTGACCTATATCGGTAATTTTAACAGAGAAAAATCTTCATTTACATTAAAGAGATCACTACGGTATGTAAAAAAAGTTCCAAGAACTGATTTCGGACCCATGCTGATTTCACAAACGAACACTTTTGGTGTTACACAATATGAAACTATTTTCGGTAAAAGTGCTTTTAATAAACCAGCAGAAATGACCGAATCCGGTGATGTTGTTTTGTGGAGTAATATCGAATACCAATATCAGTAATCTGCTCAATAAAATACTGAGCGCAAAGTTTATTATTCTTTAATTGAAAGCCGTAACTTTCCATATTATCAAAATTATACTGTTGATATAAGTTTTACCGCTAACTAAATTGTTTTAGAATGGATAATGCTTTACTTGTGGCTATAAAAAAGATAGTAGAAATAAGTTATGATGAAGAAAAAATAATTCAGAACTTATTCAGATTGAAAGAATATAAAAAAGGAGATTTTTTCCTTAAGGAAGGTGAAATCTGCAAATATGTCGGCTTTATTGAAAATGGTCTTGTCCGTTATTACATCAATGATGATGGGGAAGAAAGAACTTATGGCTTCTCAAAAGAAAATGAATTTACCTGTAATTTTGAAAGCTTTGGCCCGCAGACACCATCTAAGCAACTCATTCAGGCTTTAGAAAATACCCGGATCTGGACCATCAGCTATGAAAATCTTCAGAAGCTGTATGAACAGGTAAAAAATGGAGAGCGATTTGGACGGCTATCTATTGAGTATGTTCTTATCAAAACATTAAAAGACAGGAATTCATTTTATACGGATTCTCCAAAATCCCGCTACGAAAAATTTATTAAGGAGCATTTTGATCTGCAACAAAGGATATCTCAATATTATATTGCTTCCTATGTGGGAGTAAAGCCACAATCATTGAGCAGAATCAGAAAAAGAATATCACTTTTATGATTTATTAACCTGGGTGCATCAATTTCTATTAAACGTTGAAGAATTTTGTATCAACAAAATAAAGTTCTTATGAAACGTTTACAACAAAAAACATCATTCTGGCTTAGCCTCATTTCAGGTATTGGTTTACTTTACATTGGAATCCGCTTTTTTATTAATCCTGTTGGTGCTGAAATAGATTATGGTATCCGTACTGTTACCAATGGGGATTTTTCTTTTCAGTATATCAAAGGAATCCGTGATTTTTTCTTTGGATTGATCATTATCCTTCTTTTAGGGAAAAAACAGTTCTTCGCATTAGGTGTTATCCTGGTTTTAGGAACTATCATTCCAGCTACAGACTTCTTCGTCGTACTATCACATCCTGGCTCCACAGCCGGTCATTTACTTTCCCACCTGATCGCCGTTATCATTTGTCTGTCGTGTGGATTTTATTATTTACAAAACCATAAACTAATACTATCATGATTTTATTTAATATCGTTCTGGTTTTACATTTCATCGCATTCTTAGTATTTATTATTCAGCTTGCCATATTATTTCCTCAACAGAATAAGGTCCTTCATAAAAAAAACATTCTTATTGGAGTTACCATTTTATTAACAGGAATTCTCCTTGTCGTCCTGAAATACCCTCACATCAATTTGTATAAGATCATACCAAAATCATTTTTGTTTTTAGGAGTTTCAACTTTTTGCGGAATATACAGTGGGAAAAATGTTCCAACGAAAGTGTTCTATCTTTTATTCGGAATGGCTATCCTTGCAGGCTTGATAGGAGTCATCAAAACGTAGGTATTCTTCGATACAATTTCAATTTTATTTTCAATAAAAAGTTATTACATATCAAAGCCTGAACTTCACGATTGTTCAGGCTTTGAAAAAAAATCAAATATCTGTTTTAAGGTGTTTGGTAAGTCAGTATTTATTTTATTTTTCTGAAATTATTTATTGAATTTCAGATAATTAAACAATCAAAAGATCCACAAACTCATTAACATTGAGGTTAACCAGCTTATCATACTCCAGAGAATTTTCCAATACAAGTCTTTGCTGCTTTTCCGGGAATATACGGGCGAGATTCAATTTATACTTTTTAATCAGTTCAGGAATTCCTTCATCCCTTCTTCGTTTATGTCCTATAGGATACTCTACTTTTACTTCTTCCAAAACAGTTCCGTCATTTAACTCTACTGTTAATGCATTGGCAATGGAACGTTTTTCAGGATCATGGTAATCAGTGGTAAACTGAACCTCCTCGATACATTCAATTTTATCACGAAGAATATCAATCCTTGGATCTGAAGCAATATTATCTTCATAGTCGGCAGCAGTCAGCCTTCCGAAGATAAGAGGTACCGCTACCATATATTGAATCGCATGATCTCTGTCTGCAGGATTATTCAGGGGACCTTTTTTATCGATAATCCTGATAGCCGCTTCATGCGTACGAATAGTAATTTTTTTAATATCTTCAGTTGTTTTACCCATCCCTTTTAATTGATGGTGCAATGTCATAGCTGCTTCCACGGCTGTTTGTGAATGGAATTCAGCAGGGAAAGAGATCTTAAACAATACATTCTCCATTACATAAGAACCGTATTCACGCTGAAATTTGAATTCATTTCCTTTAAATGAAACATCATAGAATCCCCATATTTTAGCCGTAAGTACCGAAGGATAACCCATTTCGCCGGTTTTGGCAATTAATGCTAAACGCACAGCTCTGGAAGTGGCATCTCCGGCTGCCCATGACTTACGACTTCCTGTATTAGGAGCGTGACGGTATGTTCTTAAAGATTGTCCGTCCACAAAGGCCAATGAGATCGCATTGATCAGCTCATCACGGGTTAATCCAATTAATTTCCCTACAACGGCCGTAGAAGCCAACTTCACTAATAAAACGTGATCTAAACCTACTCTGTTGAATGAATTTTCAAGAGCAATTACTCCCTGAATTTCATGCGCCATGATCATGGCTTCCAGCACCTGCTTCATTTTCAAAGGAGCTTTTCCTTCTGCAATATGGGTTCTGGACAACCAGTCAGCGGTTGCTAAAATTCCTCCTAAGTTATCAGAAGGATGTCCCCATTCTGCAGCTAGCCATGTATCATTAAAATCCAGCCAACGAATAATAGCTCCAATATTGAAAGCCGCCTGAACCGGATCCAGTTGAAACTGAGTTCCCGGCACTTTTGCACCATTCGGAACAACAGTTCCTTTTACAATAGGTCCCAATAATTTCGTACATGCAGGATAAGTTAAAGCTTCCAATCCACATCCAATAGTATCTAAAAGGCAGTAGTGGGCCGTTTTCCAGGCCAGGTCGTTTTTAATTTCGAAGTTCAATACGTAATCTGCAATATCTGTTAATACCTGATCCGGTTGTGGTCTTTCATTTGAAATGTGTGATGACATCTTTTTGTTTTAAGTTTAATTAGTTTATATTTTAAATTGATTGTATTATCTGCTTGTGATAGGAACAAATTCTTTATTTTCAGGCCCGGTGTAATTGGCACTTGGACGGATAATTTTGCCATCCTGCCTTTGTTCAATGATGTGGGCACTCCATCCGGTGACTCTTGAAATAACAAATAACGGAGTGAACATAAGGGTTGGTACTCCCATCAGATGATACGAAACCGCTGAGAACCAATCCAGGTTAGGGAACATTTTCTTTTCTTCCCACATTATGGTTTCCAGCCTTTCAGCAATATGATAAAGCAACATATCTCCTGCCTCTTCGGAAAGTTCTTTCGCTACTTTTTTTATCACTACGTTTCGCGGATCCGATATAGTGTACACCGGATGTCCAAATCCAATAATTACTTCTTTGTTACCAATACGCCTTCTGATATCCTCTTCCGCTTCATCCGGGGAATTATAACGACTCTGAATTTCGAAAGCCACTTCATTCGCCCCACCATGTTTAGGACCTCTTAAAGCGCCGATAGCTCCCGTTATACAGGAATAAAAATCTGAAGAGGTTCCCGCAATAACACGCGCAGTAAAAGTGGAAGCGTTAAATTCATGCTCTGCATACAGATTAAGAGAGATTTCCATTGCCTTCACCCAGGAATCGGGTGCTTTTTTACCATGCAACAGGTGAAGAAAATGGCCCCCAATAGTATCATCATCAGTTTCTACATCAATCTCTTTTCCGTTATGCGTATAATGATACCAATACAAAAGTCCGGAACTGAATGATGCCAGTAATTTGTCTGCAATATCCCTTGCTCCCGCCACATTATGATCGTCTTTTTCAGGCTGAATACTTCCAATTGCTGAAACCATGGAGCGCATTACATCCATCGGATGGGCAGCTGCAGGAATACTTTTCAGGATATTTCTTACAGAATGTGGTAATCCTCTCAGTGATTTCAATTTGGCTTTATAGTTTTTTAACTGGGCTCCTGTTGGTAGCTGTCCGTAAATAAGAAGATAGGCTACCTCCTCAAATTCTGCTTTTTCTGCGAGGTCCAAAATGTCATAACCTCTGTAATGGAGATCATTTCCACTTTTTCCTACACTGCAAAGTGCAGTATTACCTGCGGCAACCCCGGAAAGCGCTACACTTTTCTTAGGCTTAAATGTTGGTTCGTTATTCATTGACATTCTTGTTCTGTTTAAATAGGTTATCTAATTTTTGTTCGTAATCATGGTATCCAATACTTTTGTAAAGTTCTTCCCGGGTCTGCATGGTATCAATTACATGAGCCTGGGTTCCATCTTTCCGGATATGCTCGTAAACATTCAGTGCTGCCTTATTTGCCGCCCGGAAAGCAGAAAGGGGATATAAAATCAAACCGACTCCCGCATCTTTCAGTTCATCAGCAGTATACATTTTAATCATTCCGAATTCTGTAATATTGGCCAGTACAGGAATACCTGTAGCGTCTACAAACTTTTGATAATAGCTTAAATCAGGAACAGCCTCCGCAAAGATGAAATCTGCTCCGGCTTCTTTATAGGCAACAGCCCTTTCCAATGTTTTTTCAAGCCCTTCATTGGCAAAAGCATCAGTACGTGCCCCGATCACAAAATTTTCATCCGTCCGAGCATCAACAGCAGCCTTCAAACGGTCTACCATTTCCTCTTTGCTTACCACTTCTTTACCTGGACGGTGCCCACAACGTTTCGCTCCCACCTGGTCTTCAATATGCAAAGCACCTGCTCCGGCTTTAATTAATGATTTTACAGTTCTTGCTACGTTGAATGCCGAAGGACCAAACCCCGTATCTACATCCACCAATAGAGGTAAATCACATACATTGGTTATTCGTTGAATATCGATCAGAACATCCTCAAGGGTCGTAATTCCCAGATCCGGAATTCCCAACGATCCTGCAGCAACTCCTCCTCCGGAAAGATAAATAGCATTGAATCCTGCTTGCTGCGCCAGCAATGCATGATTGGCATTGATAGCCCCGACAATCTGAAGAGGGTTTTCTTTTTGCATCGTCTCCCGGAAACGTAATCCGGCAGACTCTAGACTTACATTTTTACTCATCTTTAATATTATTGTTCGTTTTGATGTATTTTAACTCACATTCTTCCAACAATTTAAAGAAAGATTATTCTTTAAATGATTAAAATAATTAAACGACCTATAAACCTTAATGAATGGTTGAACAGCCTCATTACATTTTCATGTAATAACAATCCGGTCAAAGATTGCTGCCATCAGCCTGTAATGCTTATAAATCAATATAAAAGGTGCTGATAAAACTTCACAATACTTTGTAAAAGAGAAAATTATGGAAAGGGACTAATACGAGCAAGCTGTAGAAATGATACAGCCCTGAAAAGCAAAACCTGTAAACCATTTCTTAAAAATGATAATGTACACAAAAAGATATCGGGCACTGTTATCACATCGTATCATACCTGACTATAAGCTTCAGATCGCGAAAGCATCGTCAATTCGAAATAGGCAGGTCTCCTGACTTGTAACAATTTTTATCGTCCTTCCCATTCAAAAAAAGAACAGTGAACCCTGATTGATAAAAACCTTTTGAGTGTTACTTACAGTTGCGCGACAGTTCGTGATTCACACACGATTCCCTTTTAATTCACAGCTAAGTGTAACCAATTCCGGTTGATAAAGAAGTATAAATGAACTCCTTGGTGGTAAATATAGGTATTTTATTGAAACACGAAAATAATTATTTACGAACAACAGTTAGGAATTCGTAATTCTTTGAAAATAGGCATTATAAATATATTTTCAATTTTCAAAATCATAATTAAAATGATCTTGATTATGTAAAAATCACTTGCAAAAAAATCCGACAAACACGATTATTGAGAAAAGCATATGCTCTCAATATGAAAATATGATTCTGAATTAACAGATAAAAGCCTGAAAAACACTCACAATATCTGTTTCAAATTCTCACCTATATTTTGCAAAGCCAACAGGCTATGGGATGTGATACGTTCTGCAAAAATAATCCTGAAATGGTACCTGAACTGATCGGTAAGGCTAAAAATTTCTCCGGGAGTAAATAATATTCTTTGCTGTTCGCAATAAGCGTAAAATTTCTCCATATCCACTCCTTCAGGCAAACTTCCCCAAATGCTGTATCCACCCTGAGGATCTTCAAAATAAGCCCCATCCGGAAAATGGCTTTTTAATATCTCTAACACATCTTTGGCCTGCTTATATAGCTGTTTACGAAATGAACGCAAATGTTTATCATAGCTATGGTCTTCAAGCAGTTTAATGACCAGTTCCTGATATACCGGAGCAACAGATCTTCCTAAGGCAAACCTGGTTCTCTCTGCTTCCGCATGGAATTTTCCCGAATGCATCCATCCCAGGCGAATACCGGGAGCCAATGTTTTGGAAAAAGAAGAAAAAGTTATTACCCAACCACCGGTATCAAAACTCCCGATCCCCGAAGGTCTCTCATTGCCAAAATAAAGGTCTCCGTAAATATCATTTTCGATAATCGGAAACTCATATTCTTCCGCAATGGAAAGCAGTTCTTTTTTTACAGTTTCCGACATCAGAATTCCTGTAGGATTGTGAAAATTAGGTGTAACTACAAGAGATCTGATATCATGATCCGCGCATATCTTTTTTAAATATGCCGTATCAAAACCATTTCTATCCCGGACAGGAATTTCTATGACTTTAAGTTTCAGATTGGCAATTACTTCCAAAACAGAAAAAACGCACGGACTTTCAACAGCAATGAGGTCACCGGCATTCGTCACAGATGCCAGGGCAATGTAAAGTGCCTGCAATGCTCCATCAGTAATGATTAATTTTTCAGGATGCAATGTGTATCCATATTGAGAAGTACGTTTAGCGATAAGATCTCTTAGTTCTAAAGACCCGTTAGCAGGATAGTAGCGAAGAAGTGAAGTCCCTTTTTCGCGGATCACTTTCTGCATTTTTTTTAAAATGAGCTTTTGCGGAATCAATAGATCCGTAGGTGCCGCCGAATTAAATGAGGCATATTCGGAGGGCTTATTTCTTGATGAAATCAGAGCAACATTTTTATTGAAAACTTCATTTTTTGAGACCGGGTAAAGTGGTAAGTTTTCACTGCTTATTTGTGGAACATCATCTGCTACAAAATAACCGGAGCGGGGAATATTTTTCACCCATCCTTTCATCACCAGATGATCATAACCACTTTGAACCGAACTTGTACTCAGATGATAATTTTCTTTAATCTCTCTCACAGATGGTAGACGGGTGCCGGGCTTTAACATTCCAGTCTTTATTTTATCTTCAATAGTAGTGGTAAAAATCTCATATCTGTACGTCTTCATGGCGTTTCATCTTTTTCATAACAAATGTACAAATGTGTTCGCACAAATGATTAAAAACCAACTGTACTGATTCAATTGTACTCAACTGTACTCATACAACAGTTTAATAATCCATTAGCTTTGGGTAAAAAAGAATCATAATGGAAATTATATCCAAATTTACCGTAGGATCAGACCAGGGAATCGATCACCTTTTTGCTGTCATGAGACCATATATCAGAAATACCTATTCTGGAAAAGTTTCATCGGAAAAAATTGAAGAATACCTTGCCGAAAATGTAGAATACAGGAAAATGATCAATATCCTGAATGACTTATCCACCCAGCTCATTATGGTGTTTGCAGATCATGAACCCGTCGGTTATTGCCTTTTTAAAAGCGGATCATTATATCCGGAAGCAAATGAAGGGGAGAGAATGACGGAAATAATTGATTTTTCTATCCTTCCTGAATATGATCAGCCTGAAATAAGACAATCATTATGGAACAAAAGCAGATCAGCTATTACTTTTACAGATCGTATCTGGATCAGCATAACTGAAGATGATCCCATGCTCTCATTCTTCAATTCGGTTGGATTTGAATTTATAAAAACGACCACACTGAAAGCATTTTCACTCCCTGCAAAAATATACGAACTGAAGCTGAAGTAAATAAGACTATTCCTTTCACATATTTACATTGTTATTTTTTGGAACAGATGTGGACAATATTTTAATTTTCTTAGCTTAGAGGAGGAAAAGCAACCTCAACAAACAGATCCTGTTAGCAGATATAATGTTGCTGACAGGATCATGTAATACATTAATTAAAAAAACAACCCATTACAAAAGATTTTGACCTTATATTTACAAACAGAAGCCCGATTCTTTATGGCTAAAAGCTGTTTTTAAACAATTTTTTGAAAATCAATTAATTAAAACATCGATTATCCCTTATTTTTTCGTATCTTTGCACTTAATAAATAACCAGGCCTCTGCCTTTGCTATCTGTTACAGTTTAGAATACTTATTTTTTTCTTTCAGTTTTTGCTTTTTCAGCTGCCAAAAATTAACCCTTATTTATTTCTTGAATGAATATATATACAGGCAACTTTAAAAAACAAAGAATAGAAAAACAATTTGAAGATCCTTTTACTCCTTTAGGAGATTTACTCTCAGTAGAAATTACAAAAGAAGACCATTACGCAGGCTCCAGGGTTTACGGGCGTATAGAGGTGCTCATTTAATGTGAGGCATGCCACGCTATTGCAAACTCAGCAACGATCTTTATTTATTCAGATTATTGGTGAACAAAGCAAATGAAACAACGGGAAAAATTATTTTTTTCCGATACACCAACAATAAAATAAATATTCAATTCCTGATAAAGAATTGGTCAAAGGTCGAAGATTCGGCAAACCTTATCAATGAATTTCAAAAATTTAAATTTAATTAATCCCATTATCCGCGCCGCTACAGAGACAGGATATTCTAAACCGACAGAAATACAGGCGGATGTTATTCCGCAGATTTTGATGGGTAGAGATATTTTGGGGTTTGGACCTAAGGAACCTGGAAAAACAGCAGCATTTACCATGCCTGTTATTCAGCTGTTGAAGAAAAGCGCACCGGAACATAAAGAAATACGGACACTGGTATTAACGCCGACACAAGAAATAGCAGTGGAGATTGAAGAAGATTTCAGAATTTACAGTAAATATCTTCCTTTATCCCAGTTGACCATTCATGATGGAACATCACAAGGAAATCAGCTTGCCGCTTTAAGAGTAAGAGTGGACGTTCTTATAACAACTCCTGCTGCTTTACTTGAATTAATCAATCAGAGACCTATCAGTCTTTCCAGGATTGAAATCCTGGTTTTAGATGAAGCAGATAAAATGCTCGATACGAATTTTGTGAATGATGTGAAGAAAGTTATTAAACTTCTTCCTCATAAAAGACAAACCTTACTTTTTTCTTCGGTCATATCAGACAAGGTTAAAAGATTTGCTGATCCATTGCTAAGCAACCCGGTGGAGATTAAACCTACACCTATAGAAAAAAATGCAGATCATACAGTGATACCCGTAGGAAAAAAAGAAAAAACGGACAGGCTTTATAACGCCGATCCGCTCCAGTACTTTAATATAATAACTAAATAATAAAATTAATTTATGGCAGATTCTTTCTCTAAAAAAGAAAATTTCAAGAAAAAAATTCAAAAACAAAAAGAAAAGGCTTTACGCCGTGAAGAACGAAAAACTAATAACAATAAAGGAAAGGGACTTGATGAAATGCTAACGTATGTGGATTCATACGGAAGACTTACTTCTACTCCACCTGAAGAGACGCAAGAAATTAACCTTGATGATATTCAGCTGGGAGCTGCTCCTATTCCTGAAGAGGAAATCCGTAAATCAGGAATTATTACTTTTTTCAGTGAAAAAGGTTATGGTTTTATTACAGAAGATAAAACAAAGGAAAATGTATTTTTCCATTCCAACAACTGTGCGGAACCCGTAAAGAAAGGAAATAAAGTATCATTTGAAAAAGAGAGATCTCCGAAAGGATTTTCTGCTATTGATATTCAACTGATCAAATAATAAATAACAACAATTTTTAATAACAATTACAATGCAAGAAGGCACAGTAAAATTTTTTAACGAAACAAAAGGTTTCGGATTTATTTCTCCAGCAGACGGAGGACAGGATATCTTTGTACACGCTTCAGGGTTAAGCACAAGAATTATTCGTGAAAACGATAAAGTAACTTTTGAAGTACAAAAAAGTGAAAAAGGATTAAACGCAGTAAACGTAAAACTTGCATAGTTTTCCAGATATTTTCCGATAAGATAATATCAAATCACACAGAAGGCCCCATTTGGGGTCTTTTTTTTATTTCAAATAAATCCAGATAAAGTATAATCCAAAGTCGATCGTCCTATAAATAATAAACCCATCATTACTTTATTGGGAAGTATTATCTTTATGTAATAAAAACACATCACTGATGTTCCGGGTGATCTGGACATCTAAAAACATTTTGAAGTAAAAAATCAATCACCTTGAAAAGAATTGTAAAAGTATTCCGGAAAATATTGATCCTGCTGGTCCTCATTATCACTGTTCTTGGTATCATTACCTTTTTCTATATGAGGCGGGAGGAATTCGGAGCCCTGCCGGAGGGTAAACGTCTTGAACTGATAAAAGCTTCTTCCCATTATAAAGATGGCAGATTCAGGAATATTGTGGAGAGGCCAACGCTTACTAAAGGCTACTCGATGCCGGGTGTATTGTACGAAACCCTGTTTACAAAATTTCCACACCGAAGCCCCGTAGATTCGCTACCATCCATAAAGACCAATTTAAAAGCACTGAATATTCATGATAACGCGTATGTATGGTTTGGGCATTCTTCATTTTTTCTTCAGCTCGATGGCGTAAAGATCCTTGTTGATCCTGTATTCAGTGGAAAAGCCTCCCCTATCCCTGGAAGTGTTACGGCTTATAAAGGAAGTGATATTTATACGGTAGCAGACCTGCCTGAAATCGACTACCTACTTTTATCGCATGATCATTATGATCATCTGGATTACGAAACCGTAAAAGAACTGCAAAAAAAGACAAAACATGTAGTCTGTGGTTTAGGGAACGGAGCTCATTTTGAACGCTGGGGATATACACCCGATCAGATTATAGAAAAAGACTGGTACGAATCCGTAAACGTAAAGCCAGAATTTATCATATTTACGGAATCTACACATCATGATTCCGGAAGAGGATTCAGAAGCGGACAGGCATTATGGCTTTCTTTCCTGATTCAGACACCTTCTATGAAAGTGTACTACAGCGGAGACGGAGGTCGTGATGATAGATTTAAATCTATAGGTTCAAAATACGGAAAAATTGATTGGGCCATTATGGAATGTGGGCAATATAATAAAGCATGGCAATCGGTACATGAGCTTCCGGAAGAAGTTGCTTTGGGAACAAAAGAGCTGGGTGCCCAAAATTTATTACCCGTGCATAATTCTAAATTCACCCTGGCCAACCATCCCTGGAAAGAACCTTTGGAAAAAATCACTGCTCTTTCTAAGAACCAAACTTATCGATTAGCAACTCCTATGATCGGCGAATTAGTTCATTTAGACCAAACAAATCAGAAGTTTAACGAATGGTGGAAAAATGTTCAATGAGGCATCTGAAAAGTTAATTTTGGAAAATTCCAATTTTATAAACTTGAGATGTCCATTTTCAGCATTTGGTTTATTTTATCCTGAAATTGGGTCTCTATAAGGATCTCCGATATATCCACAGGTAAATCTTCTAATGTTAGAGGATTCACAGGGCTCGCTACCAGGTGGTAGTTACCATCAAGAAAATGATTAAAGTTACTTTTATCAAATGAATACAAACCTTTTTTTGCCATTGAAATGTAATCTTCAAGATATCTTTCATCTGCTTTACTACGATATATTTCAATTAAGACCGAGTTTAATTCGGGATTAATTGTAAAATCTGATACTACAGGCAAATTCCTGAAATAATGTACTAATTTCTTATGATTTTCTGCTGATTTAGCTACAGAATCAGGTAACTTTCCTCCTGCAGAAGCCATAAATCCAATGTATTTGCCATCCGTGAGAAACCAATCAATGTCCAGGGTCTGTTGTTCAATTTCAGTTATCATCAGTTAAGGGATTATATTTTTTCTGACTAAAAATTATTTATAATGCCTGAATATTCCAAAATCTGTAGCCGTCCACAGGGCTGCTTTTTGTCCCGCAGCTTTTAGGGCATCATTTGTCCAGGTGTTACAGGTATACGTGAAATTGTAGCTTCCCTTAGCATCATAAAAGGCATCATTATCAGCATACACAGCATTTGTCGGGATGAGAATAAAATTACCATTCTTATCTCTATCGAATTTGGCTTCTACGAATTCAACTAATTTTTTATACTGGGACCTGCTGATCATAATCATTTTACAGTCTTCTCC
Organism: Chryseobacterium sp. B21-037; assembly: GCF_028570785.1. Classification (NCBI taxonomy): domain Bacteria; kingdom Pseudomonadati; phylum Bacteroidota; class Flavobacteriia; order Flavobacteriales; family Weeksellaceae; genus Chryseobacterium; species Chryseobacterium sp. B21-037. The sequence continues at coordinate 4,811,187 of NZ_JALGCB010000001.1, read as the reverse complement.
TTCTTTCATCGTACTATAATAAGTACAGTGCATTGCAGATTCACTTAACCAGAAAGCAGCTTTGAAAGCTGTTGAAAATTTTAAATCAGCCCATGTCGGAGTGTCCAGGTAGAAACCTTTATCTCCCCATCCGATTCCTATATATTGATAATCAGTTCTCTTTGAAGTGGTATTGGAGAAAGGAACTTTTGTACTCCAGTCCTGCAGATCGTTTTTTACCTGCATTACAATATCCGTGTGTACTCCATTGGTATAAATATAAATTGGAATCTCTTTCTTTTCACCGTCATCCTTCGCTGAAACCCCGATAAACGGGACTAACAGGGCAAGAACAACATAAAGAGCAACGATCCCGAGGATGATTCCTAAAGCTTTTAAAACGATAATAAGTATTTTTTTCACAGATATGTCTTATAAGGTTACGTAAAATTAATTTTTAATTTATAACAAAAATATTTGTTTTAATCGGAAAAATCAGTACATTTAAGTATGAAATAGTCACAAATATGCGTAAAAACACTAAATCCCAAAAAGATTTAAAATAAGAGTAAAAACAGCTCCGAAAAGAATACAAAAAAACGTTGATTTTCTAAAAGATTTTATCTTTTTGAAAGTCAATTTTTCTTTTTAGGAAAGGCTTTTCAGAGAATTTTTATTCACAAAATCTTTGCCTCCTTAAACCGCTAAATTTAAGGAATGGTCGACTACCCTCTTTAATTTGGAACAGCAGAAATTCCAAACGAGGGTTTATCACCAAAAATTTAACGCTTAACTCCTCATACGAAACTCAATTTTTCAGTTTCTCACCACCATATCCCCTTCAATCTCCCCTTTTTTTTGGATACATTCTCATCAAGAACTTGCAATCAGGCATTTATTGTAATTATATTTTACATTTTTATCATTTTTTTAACACATTTTTAATCCCCACGTTTTGTTTCAATTTTCAAGTTTAGTTACCTTTGTCATTGGATGCGGGGAAGATTTCATCAATATTTGTTTACCTTTTTATTTGCACTACTCACTGTTTTAGGTTTGTACTCTGGTCAGATACCGGAGTATCCCGATTTTGATGTCAACTTCAATTCAAAATCCGTAAGTGATGATTCTTCGGAAAACAATATAAAACATTCTTATGCTTTTCTAAGGGACCATGAACTTCATGATCAATATGTTGTTTCACACCTGCCCTACCATAAGCTTAGAGCAAACCTTTCCGAAAGCGATAATGAAAACGATGATAATGTAGAGACATCCGGTTTTACGGGACCTCCAATCTGTTTAGGGACTGACATCGGACATCTGAAACCTGATTTCGTTACGAAATTCCATAACAGACAGAGTGCTGTTTCACTTGCTAATTCAGAACATCTAAAATATTTCAATGATGACCTGTACATCCAGTACAGGGTCATCCGGCTGTGATCTTAGTATATTTTTACGGAAAATTTATAGGTTCTCATACTGAGAGCCTGCAACCTTATTTTTTCAATTAAAAAAATTTACTATAAAATGATTATCATGGTCAAGAAAAGTCTCATGTATATAAACCTGTGCATTATTTTGCTATGCATAAGCTGTCAATCAGAGAAAAAAGAAAAAGCAGAAGCTGCGGTTTTCAATGTAACAAGCCCGCTAGTGAAAGATACTTTAATCGACAAAGATTATGTAGCACAAATCCGATCCATTAACCATATAGAACTCCGTGCTCAGGAAAAAGGTTATATCCAGACCTTATATGTAGATGAAGGTCAATATGTAAAAAAGGGACAACTGCTATTTAAAATTATGCCCAACCTTTATGAATCTGATGTTAACAGGGCAAAGGCAGAAGCAAAATATGCTCAGATAGAATACCAGAACACTAAAAATCTTTCAGATAAAGATATTGTAGCTCCACAGGAAATGGCAATGGCTAAGGCGAAATATGAAAAAGCCCAGGCTGAGCTTTCGTCAATGAATACACACCTGAAATTTACTGAGATCAGGGCTCCTTTTAACGGAATTGTAGGCCGTCTGCATGTACGGAAAGGAAGTCTGGTAGACGAAGGCGAGCTGATCACAGAACTTTCGGATAACAGCAAGATGTGGGTATACTTCAATGTTCCGGAGGCTGAATACCTGAATCAGATGAGTGACAGAAAGGACAATGATCCTATGCATGTCCGTTTAAAAATGGCCAATGGAAAAACATTCAGCCAGGATGGTATTGTGGAAACCATCGAGTCTGATTTTGATAATGAAACAGGAAATATTGCATATAGAGCAACTTTTTCTAACCCTAAGGGTCTTCTCAGATATGGGGAAACCGGAAATATACAGATTACAGCTCCCTATGCCAACGCTATGCTGATTCCTCAGAAAGCAACTTTTGAAGAGCTGGAAAAGAAATATGTATATGTAATCAACAAAGACAACAAAGTAAAAGCACGGGAAATAAAAATTGCTGCTGAATTACCACATATTTATGTAGTGGCGTCAGGACTTGGAAAAGATGAAAGAATTCTTTTGGACGGGCTTCGAATGGTACAGGAAAATCAAAAAATTTCCACCCGCTATCAGAAGCCTGAAAAAGTGATGTCGAACCTGGATCTCTATGCTGAGTAATTAAAAAGCAGAATTATGTTTAAAAAAGTAATACACCGGCCGGTATTCGCAATCGTAATATCGGTCATCATCCTCTTTGTCGGTGGATTGGCCATTAAACAGCTTCCTACCGAACAATTTCCAAAAATCGCACCTACTACGGTTGCCGTATCCATTGCTTATCCGGGTGCGAGTGCCGATGTACTGGTGAAATCCTCATTGATTACCATTGAAAATGCCATCAATGGAGTACAGGGAATGCGTTACATCACCACCGATGCGACCAGTGCCGGAGAAGCTACGGTAAACGTTGTTTTTGATCCCGGAACAGATCCCAATGCTGCCGTTGTTCTTGTAAAAACGAGAGTAGACCAGGTGATGCCCCTTTTACCTGAACTTGTACAGAAAGAGGGGGTTGTAGTAAATCCCATTCAGCCCAGTATGTTGATGTATGTCAATTTATACAGCACCAACAAGAGCATGGATGAAAAATTCCTTTACAACTATGCAACCGTAAACATCATTCCTGAAATCAACCGTATTCACGGTATTGCAAAATCACAGATCCTGGGAAGCCGAAGATATGCAATGCGAATCTGGCTGAATCCCGATCGTATGCGTGCTTATTCTATTTCTGTGGATGAGGTAATGAAGGCTATTGGTGAGCAAAGCATCATCGGGCGTCCCGGAAGAATCGGTCAGAGCTCAGGAATTGCAGCGCAGTCCCTTGAATATGTTCTTACCTATAAAGGACAATATAACAAACCTGAAGAGTATGAGAACATCATTGTCCGTTCCAATGCTGAGGGGGAAAATATTAAGCTTAAAGACGTAGCTAAGGTAGAACTGGGAAGCGAATTCTTTGATATTTATTCCAATCTCGACGGACATCCTTCTGCTTCTATAGTCCTGAAGCAGAATTATGGAAGTAACGCGAATGACGTAATAAAAGATGTGAAAGCAAAGCTTGAGGAAATGAAAGGTAGCTTCCCACCAGGAGTAGATTACAAGATCAGCTATGACGTATCCCAGTTTCTGGATGCTTCCATCGAACAGGTGGTCCACACATTGAGGGATGCCTTTATTCTTGTAGCCATTGTAGTTTTCATCTTCCTTGGAGACTGGAGGTCAACATTGATCCCAATCATTGCCGTTCCCGTCTCTTTAGTAGGAACGTTCTTTGTTATTCAGCTTTTTGGCCTATCCATAAATCTGGTAACCTTATTTGCCCTTGTTCTAGCTATCGGTATCGTTGTGGATAATGCGATTGTGGTTATTGAGGCTGTACACGCCAAGATGGAAGAAAGCAACATTTCACCTTATAAAGCTGTGAAAGAAGTAATGGCTGAAATTGCAGGCGCTATTATCGCAATTACTGCTGTAATGGTGGCAGTATTTGTCCCTATTTCATTTATGACAGGGCCGGTAGGAACCTTTTATCGTCAGTTTTCAATTACAATGGCGAGTTCCATCGTGATTTCTGCTGTAGTTGCCCTTACATTAACGCCTGTTTTAGCGGCAATGCTGCTGAAAAACAATCATGGAAAACCTAAAAAAGCCAATCTCTTTACAAAATCACTGGATGCATTTAATAAAGGTTTTGATAAAGTAACCGGTAAGTATGCATTGCTTCTGAGAAAAATCGTTAACAGAAAAGTGGTAACCTGGGGAATCCTGATTTTATTTTCAGCCGGAATTTTTATCATCAACAAAACGCTTCCGGGAGGCTTCATCCCCAATGAAGACCAGGGAACGATTTATGCCATTATTCAGACACCTCCGGGTTCTACATTGGAACAGACCAATAAGGTTTCCAGAGCATTACAGAAGATCTGTCAGGGTGTGGACGGTGTAGAATCCGTATCCTCACTGGCGGGTTACGAAATTATGACGGAAGGGCGTGGTTCTAATGCCGGAACTTGTCTGATTAACCTTAAAACCTGGAGTGCCCGTGACCATTCTGTAAAAGAAATCATGAAAGAACTTGAAGAAAAATCAAAAGATCTCGGAGCAACCATTGAGTTTTTTGAACCACCGGCTGTTCCCGGATTTGGATCTTCAGGAGGATTTTCCATGAGACTGCTGGATCTGAACAGAACCACAGATTATCAGGATTTCGATAAGGTAAACAAGGAATTTATTGCCAACCTTAAAAAGCGCAAGGAATTAACAGGGGTATTCACCTTTTTTGCAGCCAATTATCCGCAATATGAGCTTGTTTTTGATAATAATGCCGCCATGCAGAAAGGGGTTTCTATCGGTAAGGCGATGGACAACCTGAATATCCTGATCGGAAGTACCTATGAGCAAGGATTTATCAGATTCGGGCAGTTCTTTAAAGTATATGTACAATCTTCTCCTGAATTCAGAAGACTTCCTTCGGATATCATGAAGCTCTATGTAAAGAATGACCGTGATGAAATGGTTCCTTATTCAGCATTTATGACGCTGAAAAAAACACAGGGGCCTAATGAAATTACCCGCTACAACATGTATAATTCTGCTGCGATCCGGGGGTTACCGGCTGCCGGGTATACAACTGCCGATGCAATTAATGCGATTAATGAAACAGCAATTAAAACTTTACCTCACGGATACAAAGTAGCCTGGGAAGGATTGTCTTATGATGAAGCACAACGCGGAAATGAAGCCATCTATGTATTCCTGGTTGTTCTTGTATTCGTATACCTCGTACTTGCGGCGCAGTATGAAAGCTTTGTCATTCCATTCGCTGTCTTATTTTCGCTTCCTGTGGGGGTATTCGGATCTTTCCTTCTCCTTAAGGCAATGGGTCTGGAAAATGACATCTATGCTCAGGTAGGACTGATCATGGTAATAGGTCTTCTGGGTAAAAATGCAGTATTAATCGTTGAGTTTGCCGTACAGCGGCGACAGTCAGGGGATTCCATATTTGAAGCAGCCGTGGAAGGTGCAAGGATCAGGTTCCGTCCGATCCTGATGACTTCTTTTGCATTTATTGCAGGTCTTGTTCCTTTAATTTTTGCAGGAGGTGCCGGAGCGATCGGAAATCACACCATTGGAGCTTCTGCATTAGGAGGAATGCTCGTGGGAACTATTTTAGGAGTCATCATTATTCCTGGCCTCTATTACATTTTTGCCAAATGGTCTGATGGCAAAAAAATGATCAAAGACGAAGATGAATCACCGCTAAGCGAAGATATGATACACTATGAATAAGAATAAAATATATCAATATGCAGGGATCGCACTGGTCCTATTGAGCCTTGCTGCCTGCAAACCTATAGAAATAGAACAGCGTGCCGAAAATAAAACAGTTCCTGAACAATACGGAACTGATGATAATAGTTCTTCCAATACAGGAAAGATCAAATGGAATGAATATTTCAGTGATCCAAATCTCCAGGCACTGATCAATGAAGCTCTTAAGAATAACCAGGAGCTGAATATTGTTCTCCAGGAAATAGAAATTTCCAAAAATGAGATCAAGGCCCGTAAGGGAGAGTATTTGCCGTCAGTAGGTTTGAAAGCCGGAGCCGGTATGGATAAAGTAAGCAGATACACTAATATCGGCGCAATGGAAGCGAATACTGAAATTGAACCGGGCAGAGAAATGCCGGATCCTTTATTTGATTTTGCCGTAGGAGCCCAGGCAAAATGGGAAACTGATATCTGGGGTAAACTGCACAATGCCACAAGAGCTCAGGTACAGAGGTACCTTGCAGGTGTAGAGGGAAAGAATTTTATGACCACGAATCTTATTGCTGAAATTGCTGATTCTTACTATGAACTGCTGGCTCTGGATAATGAACTGGATATCCTACAGCAGAATATAAAGATTCAGAATGATGCTTTAGAGGTTGTAAGAGATCTCAAAAAATTTGCCCGTTCCAATGAACTTGCCGTACAACGTTTTCAGGCTCAGGTATTAAAAACCCAGGGAATGCAGTACGATATCAGGCAGAAAATTGTGGAAACAGAGAACAGGATCAACTACCTTGTCGGAAGATTTCCACAGCCTGTGGAAAGAACCCGCAATACTTTTGACACCCTCGTTCCACAACCGGTATATACAGGAATTCCTTCAGAGCTACTGGAAAACAGACCTGACATTAAACAGGCTGAATATGAGCTTGCTGCATCAAAGCTGGATATAAAATCAGCAAAAGCAAGGTTTTATCCTTCTCTTGATATTGCTGCGGGAGTAGGATTTCAGGCTTTTAACCCTCTGTACATTGTCAAGCCTCAGTCCTTTCTGTATTCTCTTGCAGGAGAGCTTACTGCCCCACTGATCAATAGAAATGCAATAAAGGCAGCTTATTATAATGCCAATGCAAAACAGGTGCAGGCTGTTTACCATTATGAGCAAACTATACTGGGTGCTTATATTGAGGTAGCCAACCAATTATCAAAGATTCATAATCTGGAAAATAGTTTTGACATTAAAAATCAGGAAGTAAATGCCTTAACAAAGTCCATTGATATTTCCAATGATCTTTTTAAATATGCCCGTGCAGATTATATGGAGGTCCTCCTGACCCAACGGGATGCGCTGGAATCCAAGTTTGAACTTGTTGAAAAGAAAGTGAATCAGTTAAAAGCAAGTGTTGCCATTTACAGGGCACTTGGTGGCGGATGGGATCAGAATCCTGTTGCACCCCCCGATATTATAAAAAAATAATATATACCAATTTAATTTTTTCTTAGGGAAGCTTACCGAAAGGTAGGCTTCTTTTTTAAGATTCTGGATCACTACCTTTTTCCAAAAACTCAATATTTCGTTTCAGGCCTGCATATTTTGTTCTTTTTACAGGCGATTTCCTGAAGATTTCAGAGAATAATTCCTGCGTAAGCTCTTTCCATTCACCTTTCTTAAAATTTTTAAGGCTATCGTTAGGCTTGAATTTGCTCTGCATGTTCGGAACTGAAAACCGGTTCCAAGGACAAACATCCTGACAGATATCACAGCCAAACATCCAATCCTGCATTTTATCCCTGAAATAATCGGGAATTTCACTTTTCAATTCAATGGTAGCATATGAAATACATTTGCTTCCATCAACGATTTTATCCGAGATGATAGCATCTGTAGGACAAGCATCGATACATTTTCTGCAGGTACCGCAATGGTTGGTGGTTTCGTGATCTGCAATCAGCTCAAGATCGCAAATAATCTCCGCTAAAAAATAAAAGGAGCCGTTTTGTTTCGTGATCAGATTGGCGTTTTTCCCTACCCATCCAATTCCGGATTTCCGGGCCCAGCTTCTTTCAAGTACGGGAGCAGAATCTACAAAAACCCTGAATCCGAATTCCCCGATCTCCTCCTGCAGCTCAGTCACCATTTCACGAAGAATTTCCTTAATTACCTCGTGATAATCTTCGGCGTATGCATACTTTGAGATCTTGTAGTTTTCCAGCGTTGAAAGTTTCTCTTCAGGGAAATAGTTATAGGATAATGAAATCACTGACTTCGAGCCTTCTACCAGTAATCGGGGATCTAATCTTTTATCAAAATGGTTTTCCATGTATTTCATTTCCCCATGGAAGTTATTCTTTAACCATTTCTCCAGATGACGGGCATCTTCTTCGAGGAAATCAGCTTTGGAGATACCACAATTCTGAAATCCAAAACGTTGTGCCTTGGACTTTATCAGTTCAGAATATTTTTCAGCAGTTGAATTCATGATTTCCCATTGCAAAACTAAGATTATTTTATAAATTTGTTGGAGTTTGGGTGTGTGAAATATTTCAGACAGCCATTTTATACTTTTAACACTAAATATTTACAATTATGTCATTAGCAGATGTATTAAAATCCGGAAATTATCAATTAATAGATGTTCGCGAACCAATGGAACTGGAAATGGATGGTAATATAGAAGGAGCTCAAAATATTCCATTAGGTGAAGTTGAAGATAGAAAAGAAGAAATTCTATCGATAGAAAAACCAGTTGTAATTTTCTGCAGAAGTGGAAACAGAAGCGGAAAAGCGTTGGAATATTTAAATTCCCAGGGATTAAAGGACGGTTATAACGGCGGTGGCTGGGCAGACCTGAAAGCAACAATCGAAGCAAATCAAGGAACTTTTTAAGTTCCTTTTTTTATCCCTTTTAATAATATGAATCTGAAAGAAAGATTAGCTCAGAATCTCCTTCCTTACACACAGGACCAGTATTTCATTAATAAATTGTGGCAGGAAATACAGACCCAATACTCCCAAAAAGGAAGATTTTATCACAATCTGGAACATCTGACTGCTTTATTTTCGGAGCTAGAAAAGATAAAAAGTGATATTTCAGATTTTCAGGTGATAAGTTTTGCAGTATTTTATCACGATATTATTTATGATGCTTCCTCAAAAGCTAATGAGAAAAAAAGTGCTGAATTGGCGAAAATAAGGCTTAGTGAAATTAAGGTAGATAAAAAGTCCGTAGATAATATATTTCAACAGATTCTGGCAACTCAACTGCATCAAAAATCCCCAGATAATGACACCAACTATCTTTTAGACGCTGACTTATCGATTTTAGGACAAGACCCTCAAACCTATCTGGAATATACTAAAATGATCAGAAGAGAATACTCTATCTATCCTGACTTTCTATATAAACCTGGCAGAAGAAAAGTACTTCTGCATTTTCTGGAGTCGGATTATATTTTTAAAACTGACTATTTTAAGAATAAATATGAACATCAGGCCAGAAAAAATATAGAGTATGAATTAACAAATTTATAGACCAACCTTATTAAATGTGTTTCTCTATGAACTCTTTCGCCTTCTCCAATATAATTTCAGGTACTTCTTTGTGTGGTGTATGTCCTACCCCTGGTATAATATATTTCTCTGAGAATCCGCTCATCTGTCCTACTGTTTTTTCTACCTGATCTAAAGTTCCATATTCATCAGCATCTCCCTGAATAAATAGTAATGGACATATAATATCTTTCAATATATACTCGATGTTCCAATTTCTGTATCCCTCCCGAGTCCAGGTTTCTGTCCAGGCCTTGAAAAGCATTTCTACTTTATCTCCGTGGTATTTTTGCAGGCGCTCAGGAAGATTCGTAGTTTTATAAGCTTCCCATGCATCGTACACTCCTTTCAGCGTAACATCTTCAACGAAAATATGTCCTGCTTCACAAATAACGGCTTTTATTCTTTCGGGATATTTACCGGCAGTGATAAGAGCTATGGTTCCTCCGTCACTGTGCCCGAATAAAATAGCATCTTTGATGTTAAGCTCCTGCAACAACTCATTCAGAAGATCTGCTTCCAACTCCATATAATTATCGGGTCTTTCGTATGTAAGCATCGGACCTGATTTACCATATCCTAAACGATCATAAACCAGAACATTACATTGGGAAGCTTCGGAAAGTTTTTGGGGAAAATCCCTCCATAATTGGGTGCATCCAAGGGAGTCGTGAAGAAAAACCAATGTAGGCCTGTTGCCCAGTGAATTATCGTATTCTATATAAAGATTTTTTATTTGGGGTTTTGCTAAATTAACCGACATTCAAGTTATTGCTTCATTAAAATTTAGGCATTTTTACCTCTTCAAATTCATTCAGAAGGTTAGCAAAAACAGTTTCAACAGGTAGGATGTCATTGATCAATGCAGACACTTGTCCTATTTCCAGTTCTCCATCTTCCAGATCTCCTTCGAACATCCCCTTTTTTGCTCTTGCCCTACCCAAAGACGCCGCTAAAGCTTCCGCATCTCTCCCGGACTGATAAATATTTTCTAGCTCATTGAAGAATTTATTTTTAACCATCCTTACCGGAGCCAGTTCTTTTAAGGTAAGATGAGTATCTCCTTCATTCAGCTCTGTAATTTTCTTTTTCCAGTTTTCGTGGGCGCTGGCTTCATGGGTTGCCGCAAACCGGGACCCTATTTGTACACCATCTGCTCCCAAAATCATAGCCGCTTTTATCTGAGAACCTAAAGCAATCCCTCCAGCTGCAATTAAGGGCTTAGAAATGTGTTGCTTTACATTAGGGATAAGGCAGAAGGTCGTAGTTTCATCTCTTCCGTTATGTCCTCCTGCTTCAAAGCCTTCCGCTACCACAGCATCTACTCCCGCATCTTCACATTTAATGGCAAATTTTGTAGACGAAACAACATGAGCCACCTTAATACCTTCTTTCTGTAAAGTTTCTGTATAGGTTTTAGGATTTCCTGCTGAGGTAAAAACAATCTTCACTCCTTCTTCCAAAATGATTTGAATAATTTCCTCGATATTAGGATAAAGCATAGGTACATTTACGCCAAAAGGCTTGTCTGTAGCTGCTTTGCATTTCTGAATATTCTCTCTTAAAATATCGGGGTACATACTTCCTGCACCGATTAATCCCAGCCCTCCGCAATTGGAAACTGCTGAAGCAAGTCTCCATCCGGAATGCCATATCATTCCTGCCTGAATGATCGGATATTTTATATCAAAAAGTCTGGTAATCCTGTTTTGTTCTGATTCCATCCCATAAATTTTTTTAGCCGCACTAAAATCTATAAAATTACTCATGCTGTAAAAATACTAAAAAACAAAAATTTCATCCCTTTCTATTTGAAGAATATTCAGATAAATTTTCTTTTTAATTTTAATTATCCCGGATGCCATCTATAAAAAAAACCTTCAGATGATCTGAAGGTTTTTCTATTATTTCTTTAAAGCCTCTTTTTTCCAGTTTCCTTTAAACTTGCAGGAATCGTAACGGCTGTCTATCGATATAAATGTTGTTGGTAATTTGGAGTTCACAAATTTTTCAACCATTTCATTTCGCTTCTTATTAAGTGCCATTTGCTTTATTCTGTCATAATCGGTTTCCAGAGTGATCTGGTGAGAAGGAATCACATCTTCGATCTTCACAATTTTCACTACTTTTCTTTTTCTCTCGTCTTCATCATCAAAAGCACTGGTAATATCATCCTTATTAAGACCTGCCAATTCATAGCTGATAGTTCCCGGAATAGTTTCTCTTTCGATCTTATTAGAACCATCAGATCCGGAAATTACCCCACCATTGAATTTTGTTCTTTTATCATCTGAATATTTAAAGGCAGCATCTTTAAATGTAATTTTTCCTTCTGTAATAAGGGTTTTAATACTGTCTAATTTCTTTTTAGCTGTTTTAATTTCGTCTTCAGTAGGAGTAGCCATCAAAAGGATATGTCTTGCATCATATATCTTTCCTGATTTTTTCACCAATTGAATGATATGGTACCCAAATTCTGATTCTACAGGGTCTGAAATTTCCCCTTCCTGAAGGTTTAGTGCAGCCGCTTCGAATGGTTTTACCATCTGTCCTTTAGAGATATTTTTCATTAAACCTCCAGTAGATGCAGAACCCGGATCCTCAGAATAGATTCTCGCCTGGCTTTCAAATGATTCTCCACCTGCAATATCCTGTTTAATCTTTTTTAACTTATTGATCAGCTCATCTTTATGGGCTTCCGTAAGTTTAGGATACATCATGATCTGCGCTAAAGTTACTTCATCCTTAATTTCAGGTAACTGAGCTTTATACATATTATAAAAATCGGTTACTTCATTTGGCGTAACATCGGCCTTATCAGTAACTCTCTGATATTTTGCCTGCCCGTAATAGGTATCCGTGTCTATCTTTTCGATAGCATTCTTCATTTCGTAAGCAGTTCTGAACTTGTAGGCGGCTAACATTGATTTTTCGTCAGGAAATTGGGAAAGTAACTGGCTGTACTTTGCATTAGCCTGAGTTTTAATAGCAGCCGATCTGTTTTCAATCAAGGTATCCTTTTTTGCTTCGAATACAAGAAGTTTATTGTTGATCAGATTCTCCAAAAACTCACACTTATCTGTGTTGGAAGCGCCCTGCTGTTTTGCATAATTCATCTGTTCATTAACGTCAGACTCTAACACAATTTCATCTCCGATTACAGCAGCAATACCATCCACCAGGTCCCCTTGTTTTAACTGGGCCTTCATGTTAGTAGCAAACAGCATCACAAAAACTCCAAAAAGAAAAGTGATCTTTAGTTTATTTATCATTTTAGTATTTTAAACAAGTTGCAAATTTAGAATTCTTAACGAATTACACTAAATTTTTTATTATAAATATTTCTTAAAAACATCTATTTATTGTAGTTCAACGTCAAATGTTGTTAATTCTTTGAATTGTCTCAGTCTGCTGAACATATCCGATTCACTTACTTCTTCAATTCTTTCGGTCCCGAACTTCTCTACAGTAAACGAGGCCATTGCTGAACCAACGATCAATGCTGATTTCATCGTTTCAAAATCGATTTTCTGTTTCTTGGCTAAATAGGCAGCAAAACCACCTGCAAAAGTATCTCCTGCTCCGGTCGGATCAAAAACATCTTCTAACGGAAGGGCCGGAATAGCGAACACCTGAGTTTCATTGAACAGTAATGCTCCGTGTTCCCCTTTTTTAATGATCACATATTTAGGTCCCATTTTAAGGATCTTTTTTGCCGCTTTTACTAAAGAGTATTCTCCTGAAAGCTGTCTGGCTTCTTCGTCATTGATGGTAATCACATCTGTTTTGGCGATCATATCCATTAAAATATCCATCGCAGTATCCATCCAGAAATTCATGGTATCCAGGACAACAAGCTTTGGACGTTCATTCATTTTTTCCAGAACGGACAGCTGTACCCCCGGATGAAGGTTTCCTAACAACAAAATCTCTGCATCCTGCATAGAATCCGGGATTTTCGGATCAAAATTTTCCAGAACATTTACTTCTGTAGCTAAGGTATCTCTTGTATTTAAATCATTATGATACTTTCCTGACCAGAAAAATGTTTTTCCTTCTTTCACGATCTCAATTCCTTCGATATTTACATCCCTGTCGGTAAACATATCAAGATGCTCTTGTGGAAAATCCCCTCCAACAACAGAAACAATCCCTGATTTTACGCCTAAGATAGATGAAGTGATCCCGATATAAGTAGCGGCACCTCCCAAAATTTTATCTGTCTTACCAAACGGTGTTTCAATTGCATCAAATGCAACACTTCCAACAACTAAAAGTTTCATATATTTTTCAATGTATTTTAAACTGATTTATTTTTTCCATTCGAAAGTATCCAGCAGATGCTTCATATCATTCTTGATATAATTTACTGCAGGAGCCAATGAATCCGGTTTCGGTCTTGTATTAAAGTATAGATAAGCAGTTACAAAGTGTTTTGTACTGTCTGTAATGTAAAATTGAAGATTGGAAGCACTCTGCCCCTTTAATTCGTAAAAATTCCCGTAGACTTTCTTTTCGGGATATTCAAAAGACTTAGTGTCAATGGCACTGGCCTTAATGGTGTGCTCATACACCATCTTTTCAGCTTCTTTGATATGATCGGCAAAATCATTCTGAATCGGATAATAGGTAACAAAAACCTTAGCCTTCATTTTAGGATAATTCAGATAGTACCAGCAAGGCCTTTTAGCATTTGTGATCATTGCAAAATCCGAGTATTCAAAACTATAAGCACAGTCAGGATCAAATTTTTGATATTTTGGTGTGGGATATTCCAAACGCAGTTCTCCGTATGGTTTTGGGATTGGATCTTTTCCACATGAAATTAAAAGCAATGAAGCAAATATAAAAATGACTTTTTTAATCATTTTGCAAAAGTACAAATTAGATTTCAGATTTAGGAAGACAAATTTCAGTCTTTCAACGAGTTTTGGATATAGCTTTCCAGAGGCTTGGGAAAAGATTTATCCTGTGATCCCCGGTAGTCCGTTACAATATATAGATTATTTACTGTAAAATCCTCCCAGATAGCTTTTGAAGGGATTTCAACATTATAAATATCTATGGTAAGATTCTTATGGGTGAGCTTATGTTGAACTGTTTTAAGGTTTTTTATAAATATCTTGAAATCCTTAGGAAGAGAGGACGGAAATTCAAAAAGTTTCTTCCAGATAAAATCATCTTTTCTTTGTTGGATCACAAATTGGCCTTTGTAATGAATAAAATAATACTGCAGATGAAGGTCTTCTGTTTTTACTTTTTTTGTTTTAACCGGAAACTCTGAAACCTTGTTCAAAGCAAAGGCCAGGCAATCATCTTCTAAAGGACATTTTTCACACAGAGGATTTTTGGGCTTACAGATTTCAGATCCCAGATCCATCATGGCCTGATTAAAATCTCCTACATTCTCCGGCATAACTAATGACGCCAATTCAGAAAAATAAGCAAAGGCCTTTGAACCTGAAATATCAAAATCATCTGCGAAAACACGACTTAATACCCTGTAGAAATTCCCATCAACGGCAGGCATGCGTCCGTTAAAACAAATGCTCGAAACTGCAGCTGCAGTATACTTCCCCACTCCTTTTAGCCGTAATATATCCTCATACCGGGCAGGAAAAATACCATCAAAATCTGTCATGATCTGTTGGGCTGCCTTATGGATATTGATTGCTCTGGAATAATACCCCAAGCCTTTCCAGTGAAGCAAGACTTCATCTTCTTCTGCTGACGCCAGGGATTTCACATCCGGAAATCGTCTGATAAAATTATTATAATGGTTAAGCCCCTGAGCAATTCTGGTTTGCTGAAAAACAATTTCGCAGATCCATATTTTATATGGATCTTTTGTTTTTCTGAATGGTAAATCTCTGGCATTTTCCTTGTACCATCCTAACAGCTTGTTTCCGACATGAAGAAAGTCCGAATCCTTAAAATTCTTTTCCAAAAAGTGACTCTGTTTAAATAATTCAACCTGCCTTTTACATCATTTCACAAATAGGATATGAAATAAATAAAAGCATTTGCAAAGATAGAACTATTTACTTTCTGTACCTA
Organism: Chryseobacterium sp. B21-037; assembly: GCF_028570785.1. Lineage (NCBI taxonomy): Bacteria > Pseudomonadati > Bacteroidota > Flavobacteriia > Flavobacteriales > Weeksellaceae > Chryseobacterium > Chryseobacterium sp. B21-037. The sequence continues at coordinate 4,795,811 of NZ_JALGCB010000001.1, read as the reverse complement.
CGGTATATACTGGAGCGGATTTCAGCCATTGATACTTAAGCTTTTTCTCTTCTGCAATAAAACGGTATCCGTTAAGTTTTTTCAGAAAAACATACATGGAATCTTTTTTAAGCTTTAGCCTCTGGTTGGATAGAAACTGGAACGGATAGGTGACCACAGAGTCTCTTGTCGTTTTTTCTATCTCACCGGAAGTAAGTCTGTAAATAAAAATAGGTCTCCCGCGACCGGATGAGCTGTCTACGAGCTTTATATCTGAACTGACAAGAACCATATCACTACCGTCGATACATTCTTCTTTATTCATAATATAAGCTTTCCCTTCCTGTCTCTCATCTTCAAAAAGATCTTTTTTATAGTAATTCGGGCTTTGATATTTCTTCTCGCAGCCTATAAAAAGCATCAGGAAAACGGGTATGCAATAGGCAAACCTGGATGTAAACATATTAATTTTCATATAAATTTGGTAGAAAAAAACCGATGTAAAATTGCATCGGTTTTTATTATTTGGTAAGGATATATTAGTCCTGAGTATATTGAGACTCCCATTCGTTACCATCATCCCCTTTATGTCCGTCCAATTTAATAACGAAACTCTTTGTTGGGAAATAAGGCGTTAAACGGATATCAAGCCATACCCTGTCTTTATTTACTTTATCCTGTTCGAAACGAACGATCTTGAATTTTTCAATCAGTTTATCCGGACCTTTGATACCATCAAGGAAGGTTACAATCTGTCTTCTCAGATCATCTTCATTTTTAGCGGTCCAGTTTTCAAATGCTCTTCTGTTAAGGAAATCCAGCAAAACTTTGGTTACATAATCGAATACACGAACTACGGAATAGGTTTGAAGACCGATATTATCTCCTGTAAACAACGTTTTTGCAGAGAAGGCCATGATCTTGCCATATTCATTAACCATTGGGACCAATCCCATTTTTTCCAACTGAGAAATTTCACTCTTCTTCAATTCGAATTTTACGGCATCTACTTCGTTGATGTTACCATGTTTCTTACCGGCCGCTACCTGAGACATTAATGTTTTATGGATTTTACCGGCCAATGAAGTAGAAGGTGGAAGTTCCACATTTTCTTCTTCACCCACTTCTTCAGCTCTTCCACGTCCTACAAGCCAGTTGCAGGTCATGATTACATTACTTCTGTGAAGTTCTCCACCGGTAAGGTTCGCAGAATGAAATAAATCCACTACGTCATCCGGTTTGTCAAGATTAGCAAAATCGGTAACCAACATTACTTTGTTCTCATTACAGATCTTTGCCCATTTTTCGACTACTTTATTTGATCCTAAATAACCAGGAATGGCTAAAAGGGAATAATTGTCTCTAAGATCCAGACGATCATAATAACTCTTGAATTCTTCAGCAATAGCATCGATGAAAAGCGGATTATCAAGATCCGATAGTTGATCTAAGCTTGCATTCACAATACTTACATTATCAACCTTATCAAGTTCGGTATTTTTATAGAACTGTGCTACTGTACGATAAGATGTTTCTAACTGACGAACCGTATCCAGAGTGTTCTTTAAATTTGTTTTTAAACTATTTTCTGCCTGTTGTGCTTTATTTTTGCACACTTCTGCCATTTTATCTGCAGATTCGTTCCCTTCCAGAAGGCTTACCCAAAGATTAATCTTCTGTAGCAATTCTTTTCTTTCATCTCCTTTATTATTATCGGTGAGAAATATTTCTTTTCTTGCTTTTCTGGTAGGATTCATGTTGGCGATGCCGTCAACAACAGATTCTACAAAACCGAAACCACCAATTTTATTGAGTTCGGCAAGGGGATTACCTTTCGGTTGTCCCGAATGTTGCTGCTGGCCTTGTTGTTGGCTTTCAGCTGCCTGTAATTTACTATCCATGATTTAATGTAAAGTCTTTAGGTTATTTTTCAAGTTCTTGTGCCACTTCTTTCAACACTTCCACAAATGCAGCTCTTGTCTGCTCATTTTCCAGCATACTGCGTAGAACCTTATTGGTTTTTAGCTGGCGGACAATTTTATTATATTGTTCCTGTTCCATACTAAGTTGCTGTAAATAATCTGATTTTTGCGTAAGGCTTTTAGGAGTGAAGTCTCCCAGATTTTGAAAACGGAATTCTTCATTGATTACACTACCATCTTCCGTTTCATGTTGTACACTTATCGAAGGTTGAAAATGTTTGAAGACGTCATCCACAGTCTTTAATCCTGTTACAATTTCAGGGGTATAAGATTCATCGGTAGTAAGCTGGCTTACAATTAATGACTTATTCTCTTGGATTTCCTGAATAGCCTCATTAGCGTCTACTTTTATCTCGTTTCCGCCAACACCATAATTAAACATTGCCATATTATTATTATTTTGAGATTTTTGATTTTGGTTAGAACCGGCTTTACCCGACGAATCGAATAAGTCGCCAATCCAATGTTTAAATTTAAAAAAAAACTCCAACATACAAAATTTTGTTAAGATTTTTCTTACATTATTTAATCCTATTTGGTCTGTGACACTTAAATATGTCATTTTCACCTCACTAAACTATGAAAAATAAATAAAAATAAGCTATAAAGAGGTAAAATAAAATCCTGGTGTACTTTGCTCTTATGCAAAGATGTTAAATCCGGGACAAAATAAAAATTCTTCTTATATCTGAAAAAAATACTGAAAAAAATATTCTTTATATTTAAACAAAGAAACAGAATTATGAAAGATGTAAAGATAGCGTTTAGAAAACCAATATTTCCTGTTTCAGAAGCATTACAGCAATATCTGAAAAAACACAACAGAATAACCAAGATTCATTTTCTGTATGAAGACCTCCTGAGATTTAGTGACAGCGTAAGTATCCTGGATAATGATGGTAAAGATACTTTGTGGCTTGGGGTATTGTATTCTGAACATGAGTTTAAAGAAATAGAAGCTAATCTAAACAAGATCTATACTCTTCTTCATTCTGACGGAGATGAGGCTACTTTACCCTACCTGAAAGTGGATACAATCGACTTTTGCACCTTCGGAAATTCTAAACCTTTTCGAATCCGGGTGAGAAATATTCTGAATGACAATTACACTAACTTTTATATTAAGCAGGCAGATGCTTCCCGTATTTATGGACTGGAGCTTGAGGATCTGCTTTCTCCTAATCGAATTAACTTTCTGATTTACAAAAACACTTTAATAGAAGAGCATATTTTAGGAATTCCCGGTGATGTTTTTATTAAGAAGCACTTACCCAATTGTACGGAGCCCGAAAAAGCTCAGATCTCCAAGGAGTTTGTAAAATTCAATGAACGCTGTCTTATTGGGCTCCTTGGTGACATGCGCTCTTATAACTATGTCATTATTCCAATACATGATTTTGACCAGGTTATTTACAGAATCCGCCCCATTGACTTTGACCAACAAACTTATGAAGGAAATCTGAAGGTATACCTCCCCCAATATTTTAAAGAAAACAGTCAAATGGTCAATATGGTACTGGAAAAACTGAAACCCAGTTCCATAGAACAGTACCGTAAAGAAGTACGTTCACAAATTGTAAAAAGGGTAACCAGCAGTAAAAACAGATTTGATGAACTCATTTCTATTATGAAAAAAGAAGATCTCGCACCGGAAGCCAATGTTACAGAACTAAAGACGGCTTTGCAAAAACTCACTTACGATGTAAATTTCAAATATTGTAAAACCATGGGAGACATTATAGAAACCGGAATAAAGTTTGTGATCCGGAATTATAAAAATGCATATTAAAGAAAATCCGTCCCCACTAATGTGAGAGACGGATTTTTTCTTTTCTAACAATTTTCGGTTGAATTACCAAATTTTTATACGATCCTGAGGTGCTTTGTACAGCTTATCTCCAGGTTTTATATCAAATGCTTTGATAAATGCATCCTGATTCACCAATGGGCCAAAGGCTCTGAAATATCCAGGAGAATGCGGATCGGTCTTCACCTGATTTACCATATACTGATCCGTAGACTTAGTTCTCCAAACTGTTGCCCAGCTCATGAAGAATCTCTGATCTTGGGTAAATCCACTGATTAATCCCGGATTTCCATGATCTTTAAGGTACATCTGCAATGCATCATATGCTACCGCCACTCCACCAAGATCGCCAATGTTTTCACCGCTTGTAAACTTACCGTTTACAAAACTTCCCTTTACAGGCTCATATCCGTTATACTGAGCTGCAAGCTGTCCTACTTTTGCATCAAAGTTTTTACGGTCGGCATCTGTCCACCAGTTATTCAGATTTCCATCTCCATCGAATCGGGAACCACTATCATCAAAACCATGAGAAATTTCGTGGCCGATAACAGCTCCTATTCCACCAAAGTTAACGGCAGCATCCGCTTTAGGGTTATAGAAAGGAGGCTGAAGAATAGCGGCAGGGAATACAATCTCATTATTTGAACCGCTATAATACGCATTTACCGTTTGTGGAGTCATTCCCCACTCAGTTTTATCAACAGGCTTGCCTACTTTTTCCAGACTTCTCTGGTATTGCCAAGCGGCAACATTCTGTAAGTTAGAATATAACGTTGCTCCCTTAGATGGTGCTTCTACTTTCAATGCAGAATAATCTTTCCACTTATCCGGATAAGCAATTTTTACGGTGAACTTAGAAAGTTTTTCCTGCGCTTTAACTTTTGTTTCCGGAGACATCCAATCCATTTCATTGATATGCGTCTTGAACGATTTCAGAATGTAATCAATATAAGTTTCCATCTGCTCTTTTGCTTCAGGAGTAAAGTATTTCTCAACATATAATTTTCCAAAAGCTTCACCAAGAACGCCATTCACCAGGCTTAGCCCTCTTTTATTCATCGGACGTTGTTCTTTTTGACCCTGAAGATATTTGGAGTAGAAATCAAAACGGATTTGCTCCAGACCATCATCGAGGTTGCTTGCATTACCATTAATGACATGATATTTTAAATAGTCTTTCAATAATGGAAGATTCTTCTGTGTGATGAACTGATCCATATTCTGATAATATTTCAATTCACCTACAATAACTTTATCTGTTTTTACTCCGGCATCTGCAAGATATTTAGCCAGGTTTACATTTTTAACCAATCCTGATAGCTCAGAAACATTTTTAGGATTATATCTTAAATTGGCATCCCTGTTCTGCTCCAGGGTTAAAAGGTAGTTTGCCAATTGTTTTTCAAAGGCAACCACATTTTCTGCAGCCTGGGTAGAGTTTTTATATCCTAATACTCCGAATAGCTTTCCTACATAAGTAGTATACTCACCCAAAGTTTTGGTATTGGCTTCATTTACTTTTTGATAATAATCTCTTCCTAATCCGAGATCCGGTCCACCAAGATAAACAGCATTCATTTTAGAATTCTTCATATCTGCACCTACTCTCCATCCATAGAACGAATTGTCACCTAATCTTGTCGCATCCAAAAGATATTTTTGTAGATCATTAAGGTTTTTAATGGCATCAATTTTAGCCAGATCACCTTTAATAGGAGCTAATCCATCAGCATTTCTTTTGTTTACATCCATAAAAGATGCATACAAATTCTGTATTTTTTGCCCTTCCGAACCATCAGAATATTTTTCAGATAAGATTTTATTCAAAATATCAAGGGAAGCATCATCCACATTTTCCCTCAATGCATTGAAGGAACCCCAGCTTGCTTTATCAGACGGAATCTGTGTATTTTTCACCCAATTTCCGTTCACGTAATTAAAGAAATCATCCTGAGGACGAACACTTTTATCCATGTAAGAAAGGGTAATCCCTTCTTCTTTCACCTCTTCTTTTACGGGTTGTGTAGTTGCCACCGGAGTTTCTGTTTTAGTAGTTTTTTCTGCAGTTTTTGCTGTTCCGCAAGAATTTAAAAATACCATACCCGAAAAGGCAAGTATCCCAATATTTAGCTTTTTCATTAAAGATCGTTTTTTGATTTTACACAAACTTACCAAATATACGAATTTTCATTATGTAAGATGGTAGAATTGAGAAATTGTTAAAAGTTGAGGAATATGGCAATCAGGTTAAGAGAGTATAAGCTCCAGGATTTGAAATTAGAGAAAAAATACCGATTATTGAAATAAAAGTATAGACCCATTTCTTCCGATTGAGATTTACCAACTACTGTACATGATTTGCTCAGCAAGTAAATAAAAGCCGCTCATTTCTGAGCGGCTTCATTTATTATTACCAGATTTTGATTCTGTCCTGAGGAGCTTTATACAGTTTGTCTCCCTGTTTTACATCAAATGCTTTATAGAATGCGTCAACGTTCGTTAACGGACCGAAGCTTCTGAAATATCCAGGAGAATGCGGGTCTGTTTTCACCTGATTGATCATGTACTTTTCACTTGATAATGTTCTCCATACTGTTGCCCAGCTTAAGAAGAATCTTTGATCCTGTGTGTATCCGCTGATCACTCCAGGATTTCCTTTATCTTTCAAATACATTTGTAATGCATCATAAGCGATATTTACACCTCCTAAATCTGCGATATTTTCACCATTTGTAAAGGTTCCGTTTACGAAAGTTCCTTTTACCGGCTCATATTTATCATATTGGGCAGCAAGGGCTTTTGTTGCTTTTTCAAAGTTCGTTTTATCTTCAGGTGTCCACCAGTCTACCAGGTTTCCGTCTGCATCAAACTGAGCTCCTGAATCATCAAATCCGTGGCTCATTTCATGACCGATAACAGCTCCGATTCCACCGAAGTTCACAGCAGCATCAGCCTGAGGATTAAAGAACGGCGGCTGAAGAATAGCTGCAGGGAATACAATCTCGTTATTTACCGGATTATAATATGCATTTACCGTTTGTGGAGTCATTCCCCATTCAGTTTTATCAACCGGTTTTCCAATTTTAGCTAAATCTTTATTATACTGCCATTCTGAAACATTCTGAAGGTTTTGGTATAAAGTACCTCCTTTTGATTCTGGAGTGATAACCAATTTGGAATAATCTTTCCATTTATCCGGATAAGCAACTTTTACAGTGAATTTATTAAGCTTGTTTAATGCTTTTTCTTTTGTTGTAGAAGACATCCATGTTAAATTGTTGATGTGAACCACAAAGCTTTTCTTTAAATAATCGATCAATTCAACCATCTGAGCTTTAGCTTCAGCCGGGAAATATTTCTCAACATATAATTTACCGAAAGCTTCGCCCAGAGAACTGTTGATCAGCTCATATCCTCTTTTGTTTAAAGCTCTCTGTTCCTGCTGACCTCTAAGGTATTTTCCATAGAAAGCAAATCTCATGTTCCCAAGGTTTTCACTCAGATAAGATGCGCTTCCGTTGATCAGGTGGAATTTCAGATAATCCTTGATAACCGGAAGATTATTAGCATTTACCAATTGGTCGAAGTTTTTATAATAACCCAGTTCTCCAATGATTACTTTATCTGAATTTACTCCAACTTTTTTAAGGTAAGCCGGTAGATCAACATTTTTTACTAAAGCAGAAAGTTCAGACATCGTCTTCGGATTATATTGAAGATTGGAATCACGGATCTGCTCGTTTGTCAGATAAGTTTTAGCAATGCTTTTTTCGTAATCAACAATTCCTTTTGCAGCTTCATCAGCATTTTTGTACCCTAATTCTTTTAACATAGAAGCCACATACTTTTGGTATTCAGCAATCGCTTCCGTATTTTTTTCATTTACTTTCTGATAATAATCTCTTCCTAAACCAAGAGATGCATCGCCAAGATAGATCGCATTCATTTTAGAATCCTTAAGGTCAGCATCTACGCCCCATCCGTATAACACATTCTCTCCTTCTTTAGTTACAGAGATCAGGTAATTCTGCAGATCGGCAAGGTTTTTAATAGCATCGATTTTACTAAGGTTAGCCTGGATAGGTTTGATACCATCAGCATTTCTCTTCTGCATGTTCATATAAGTAGCATACAGATCCTGGATTTTTTTACCTTCACTTCCCTCTGCAAATTTATCCTTCAAAAGAGAATTCAAAATCGTCATTGAATTATTGTCAGTATCATCTGCCAGTTTATTGAAGCTTCCCCATGTTGGTTTATCAGCTGGAATTTTGGCCGTTTTCATCCACGTTCCACTCACGTAGTTGTAAAAATCATCCTGTGGACGTACAGATTTGTCCATTAAACTAAGGTCTAAACCTTTATCCGTTGTACTCATTACTGTTTTAGTTGTTTTAGCCTGAGCATTCACTGTATTCTGTGAGCAAATTCCCGCTAGTAAAAACAAAGAAAGCGTTAGTTTTTTCATTATAATAACAATTTATATAATATGTCTTTATATTGTAACATATGTTACGTTTACAAAAACAAATTTAAACAAATATTAAGAAGTTGTTATCTCCTTTACATTCCCTGTCCTTTTCAGAAATCCCCAGGACTGCATTTCTCCTTTCAGGGCCCTTCTCAGGCTTCTGAACAATACAATATACATCAGCCATCTGTATCCGAATCTTTGCGGAATCACATACACGAGATTGATCAGCTTTTCTTTTTGCATCAAAAACGCAATGATTGCAAGGGAAGCATCAACCAAAAGAAAAAGTAAATAGTATATAAATATTTTTTCTCCGTTTCCAAATAAGATCCCAAAAAACATAATGACATCTGCAAAAGGTGAAAAGAACGGAATAATATATTGAAACAATAAAATATTTGGCATTGCCCAAAGTCCCAGTCCTTTATATTTAGGGTTTAAGAAGGTTTGTTTTTGCTTCCAGAACATCTGCATAATTCCATAGGTCCATCGGAAACGTTGTTTTAAAAACTGTTTTACCGTCTCCGGAGCTTCTGTTACGGCAACAGCATTGTTTTCATTAGCCACAGTATATCCTTCTCTAAGAATTTTTACCGTAATATCACAATCTTCAGCCAGTGTATCCGAAGAATATCCACCTACCTCATCAATTACGGATCTCCTAAACGCTCCGATTGCTCCCGGGATTACTGTAATTGCATTAATATTCGCATAAGCTAACCTGTCAAAATTCTGGCTGGTTGTATATTCTATAGCCTGCCAATTTGTAAGCCAGTTGACCTGATTTCCAACTTTTACATTTCCCGCAACTGCTGCAATCTTCTCTTCAGCAGAGGCATTCAAAAACCTTGCAATCAAAAACTTCACAGCATCTTGTTGCAGTTTGGTATCGGCATCGATACAAACAACATATTCAGCATCAGTTTGTGAAATCCCAAAATTTAAAGCGGTTGCTTTTCCTCCGTTAGCTTTCGTGAAAATCTTGAGTTTAGGATGTTCAGAAAATGCTTCCCTGGCCTTTGTATAAGTGAGATCTTTACTTCCGTCATCTACAAGAATAACATCAAAATTAGGATAGGACTGTTTTAATAAATTATGCAAAGAGGATACAATATTAACTTCCTCATTATAGGCAGGAACAATAATAGATACTTTAGGATAGGTATCCAATACGGGAAAATTTGAAAGCTTTTTCTCTTTTCCTTTTTCTTTAATTGCCCAGTACACCATAAATAACAAACGGATAATTCCTAAAATAATGAAGATGGTAAATAAAGCCACCAGAAAATGACTAATCCCATAAATTACAGTCGCTAATACAAGATTCAGCTGCATAATGTAATACGACTTGGTTTTTGGAACCGCAGGCATCAGCTCATTTTTACTTTTATGTAAAATGCTTGCCAGATTCGTGAAATGATAACCTTGCTTCTGCAAAGTAGGAATTAAAATTTTCAGAGCTTTGATCGTCTCTTCTCTTGTGTCTCCTCCAGCATCATGCAGTAGAATAATATTTCCTCTCTCCTGCTTGATACCCTGCATTACACGTTTTACGATCTCATCTGCTTTAATACCAGGTTGCCAGTCTTCGGGATCTATACTTTCACCGATATCGAGATAATTCTGCTGTCTGGCCAGGGCAACGGGAATAATCTCTTCAGAGGTTGTAGGCTCGGAATCTGCATTATAAGGTGCTCTGAACAGGATCGTGCTATGACCGGTTATGCATTCAAATAAGAGCCTCGTCAGTTTCATCTCTAATAAAGCCCTCTCCGGACTTACTTTGGCCACATTTTCATGAGTGAAAGTATGGTTTCCTATTTCATGTCCCTCTCTGTAGATTCTTTTTACCAGAGGAAGATTTTTCTCAGCATTCAGGCCGATTAAAAAGAATGCAGCCGGAACGTGATATTTTGATAAGATATCAAGGACCTGAGGAGTATACGTTTCATCCGGACCATCATCAAATGTCAGTACCAGTTCTTTCTGTGGTGCCCAACCATATTTTTTCACTTCATAAGAACTTGGATACGTGATATAGTTCTCATCCGTAATAATTTTTTCTTTAGGATCTATTTCAAGAGCTATTTTCCCGTCATGGGGTGTATTCAGGACATCCAGTACTTCACCATCTCCGATATAATCTACCATGGTCTGGCCTTTTACATTCTCCAGTTTTTTAAGATCAAGCTTAGGCAGGCCGGCAAAAGTGAGATCTTTATCATAAAAATTCCAGATTCTGCTGTCCTCGCTTCCCAATCTCCAAAGTGCTGTTCCCGCCAAAGGATATTCCGAAGAAAAGCGCATAGTATTAAAAATCGATGCCGCATCATTAAAAAATACCGTATGGGTATTATTCTTAAAATCTGTGTATGAATAGTTGAGATTAAAAGTATTGTCATCAAAATTGATAACCGATTTACTTGCACTGGCCTTAGTAATAGCCTGCATATAGGAAACCGAAATATTATCATCCGGATTTGAGCTCCAGTCATATCCATAAGCCCCAAGACCTAGAATAATCTTGTTTGCCGTTGTTTTCTTTAAAATTTTCCCGGTTTGCGCTTCAATCCATTTTTGAGAAGAGATAGGTCCTGCATCCCCCGAAGCTGAATATTCATCGTATGCCATCAACACAAAATAGTCTACGTAAGGATTTAATTTTTGAATATTATAATCGTCATTATCCGTCATAATATCCATGGTCACCAGTAGCTTATTCTGTTTAAAATTATCTGAAAGCTCTTTCATAAAAGCAATAAGATTTTCATCAGAATTCAAATTCATGTCCTCGAAGTCAATATTGATTCCTTTGAAATGAAACTTTACGCATTCCTCCGCAAGCTTCCGGATCAGTTTGGTTCTTCTTAACGGATCGTTAAGTACTTTTGCCAAACCCTCAGCACGGAATTCTCTGTCTGAGTTATTACTGAGAATCGGCATCGCAGCAACTCCCGTTCTTTTTATAACCTTATATCCTTCAGGATCGATATTGGTTTTCAGATTTCCTGTTTTAGGATCAAGGAAAAACCATTCCGGAAAGACCAAATTGATGTGCTTAACATTCCTTTTCAGGGACATGAGGGATTGAGGGTCCCAGGCTACATAGAAAGCAGAACGGATCCCTCCTGGAAATTGAGCCCAGTTCCTGTTTTGGTTTTTTAATCTTTCTGCTTTTGCTTCCTCAATTTTGGAAACATTGGTACGAATCGTCTTTTCAGAAATAAAGCTTCTGAATCCCTTATATTCTTTTGAGATTCTATTCTCCTGAAGGTAAGGCTTTCCTGCTGTGATAACGGTTTTGTAATCTTCATGAAAAGGGATTTTGGGACTTTTATCCAGTTTCATCATGAGTGCCAACGCCAGGAAAAGCAATATCCCGACAAAGATAAAAATGCGGGATCCCCACTGCACATTTCTCCAGCGTTTTTTATTAGTTGTTTGAAAAACCTGTTTTGAATTTTCCACGTTTTGATATTTTCGGCTGAAGATTCAAAAAGTGTGAAAAACTGTTGTATTTAAAATTAAAAAAAAATTAAAAAAAAGAAAAGTTTAACTAATTATTTACAAGCAAGCTCACCAAATCCTGAATAATTTTCTGTGAAACGAAATTCATAAAGTCAAGTCTTTCCAGATGTGGCATATAAAGTTTGAAGTTTTGAGCCTGATCATGAATCCTGATTGTATAGAAAACGGTTCCTACATCCTTTCCATCCTCTCCTTTTCCCGGTCCGGCAACTCCAGTTGTAGAAATGGAAATATCCGTATCAAATAAGCGCTGACATCCCTTTGCCATTTCTTCAGCTACCTGTTCACTTACAACCGTAAATTCGTCCACCGTGCTTTGAGAAACTTTTAAAATTTCAACTTTTTTTTCTGTTGCATAGGGAACAATTCCACCTATAAAATATTTGGAACTTCCTGAATTCGAAGTGATCATTTTTGCCAATTCTCCCCCCGTACAGCTTTCGGCCGTGGAAAGCGTAAGTTTTTTCTCACCCAAAAGTTCCCCTAATATTTTCTCAATTTTGTCCTCAGTAGTAGCGATAATATTTTCACCTACCAATGGAAAGAGTTTTTGAATCTCTTCCTCAAGTTGTCTGTTCAGAATATTTTCATCATGTCCAGATGCTGTAAGGCGAAGCTTCACGCGGGTTCCCACCGGAAGATAGGATAAAGCCAGATTCTCAGGTAACGAAAGCTCCCAATCCTCAATGATATCCGCTAAAATACTTTCAGGAATTCCTACTACGGAAACAATTCTTGTGGTGATATATTGTAAGCTAAAAGTATTTTTTAGGTAAGGAATAATCTGGTCTTTGATCAGGGGCTTTACTTCATAAGGCACTCCGGGAAGACTAAAGCTCAGTTTATCACCATACTTCATCATCATACATGGAGCAGTCCCATACTGATTCTGGAAAACTGTAGATTTAGTAGGAACAAAAGCCTGTTCTCTGTTTCTTTCCAGAATTTCCAGACGGCCTCTTTTTTCCATATATTTTTTTAAATGTTCGAAAGTCGGTTCATCCAGAGCTATTTCATCATTAAAAAAATCGGCAAGCGCTTTTTTAGTTTTGTCATCCCTTGTAGGGCCCAGCCCACCTGTTGTAATAACAAGGTCTCCTATCTCAAAAGCAGCATGTAAAGTATCCTTAATAGTTTCAATTTCATCAGAAATCGTGAAAATCTGTGAAACTTTTATCCCTATATTCTTAAGTTCAGTAGCAATAAAATTAGAATTGGTATCTATTGTATTTCCTGAAAGGATCTCGTCTCCGATAGTAATGAGAACAGCATTTTCCATATTGTACATTCTTGAAAAAAAATCTAATACAAATGACGGAAAAATCTGTGGCCTCGGCAATGTTTATTATAGAAATCTTTCTAGGCAAATCAGCCTTTTTGCTAATTATGCTTCACCCAGATCAATTCATCCGTATTGTATCCTATTCTCTTTGCTTTTTCTAAAAACCGTAATCTTATGCTTTCCGGAATTTCAGTCGTTCTGGATAATATCCACAGGTATTTTAAGCTGTTTCCTGCTACTAAGGCATACTGATAGTTTTCATCGATATCAATCACATTATAGCCTGCCCAAATGGGTTTAAAAAAAGAAACTTTTAAGCGGGCTTCCGTTTTATCTTTTACAAACCTTGCCTCTCCTATGGACTCTTTCCATTCTTTTTTCACATAATTATACCCTTTATTATCTACCCGGATGCTTCCATCGGGATTTTGGGAATAGGTTGCCGTAACATTGTCCATGTCTTTCTCAAACTTATAATCGAAGCGGGCAATTTCATACCATTTTCCCAGGTATCTTCCGGAATCAAAACGGGTGACAGGCATAGCACCTTTTGGTACCCTTACAGAACATTGATTAAAAATGAGAAATCCTAAAACTCCTATCGAGACAGGAATAACTATTTTCTGAAAATTTTTCATAATAATATAAGTTTGTGGTTATGAAAAAGTCCAAAAATGATGCCTTTAGGTTCCCCTTAACATAAAGCTAAGAAAAGGTTTTAAGAAAAGCTTCTTTGAATGTCCCTGAAACCTCAATCTCAGCATCATCCAATAAAGTAACAGTCCCGCTTTTGTGATATGATTTAACAAAACCTGTATTGATGATATGTGAACGATGAACTCTGACAAAGGGAGCTTCAAGAAGATCATCAAAATGTTTTAAAAATCTGCATACCATCTTTTTGGTTCCGTCTGTAAGATAAACGAGGGTAAAATTTCCATCTGCCTGCAGTCTTACTATTTCTTCAGTTTTCACAACATCAAATCCCTGTAATGTCGGCAGGATAAGTTGCTGCTTATCAGGTTTTACTTTGAGATTTTCCAACAGTATTTTATTCCGGTTCAGCTCTTCCTTTTTTTCAAGGCTTTCTGCTACTTTATTGACGGCAAGAATCAGCTCCTGGATATCTATAGGTTTTAAAATATAATAGCTGGCCGACTTATTAAGAGCCTGTAAGGAATATTGAGAAAAAGCAGTTATAAAGATCGTTTCATAGGTGTAATCCTTAGTAGCTTCCAAGACATCAAAAGCATTCCCGAATGGCATTTCCACATCCAGAAAAACAAGCTGCGGAAGCTTCTCAGCGATCAGAGGAACGGCATCTTTTATATTTTCGGCTTCACCGAGGATTTCTACCTGAGGACAATATTTTGTAAGATAATTCCTTAGAACCTCTCTTGCAATAACCTCATCATCTATGATAACAGCTTTTATTTTCATTGATACAGATCCGGATAATGTCCGGTTTACATGTAAAAATATAATATTTAGTTGAAATACAAACGTCTATTAGATAAGATAATCCTGAAAAAGTTATAATTTATAGCGGATCTGTACAGTTACACCTTGTTCATTCTTTTTATCCGTTATGGCACAGTGGATGTCCTGTTTATAAAGGTCATTTAACAATGTAATTCTTTCCATCGTATTTTTCATCCCCCTTCCTTGCCTTGATTTTTGATGTTCTGTTTTCAATTTTTTACTTTCTTCAATACCTATTCCGTTATCATCAACGGTTATTATCATATATTGACCCTGCTTCTCAAAATTCAGTTGTAAAAATCCTTTGTTCTGACGATACCGTAGCCCATGCCATATCGCATTTTCCAAAAAAGGCTGGATCAGCATGCCGGGTATCAGTAGACTCTGTAAATTCAGGCTTTCATCCACCTTGATTTCATAGTCAAATTTATCTGCAAACCGTGTTTTTTCCAGGGCCAGATAGTTCTGTAACAGATCAAGCTCCTGTTGGAAAGGAATAAAATCCTCTGCTGAGTTTTCCATAACACCGCGCATCAGTTTCGAAAATTTTGTCAGGTATTGATTCGCCTCCAACTCATTATTCGTGGCGATGAATTGATTCACACTATTTAAACTGTTGAAAATGAAATGTGGATTCATTTCCCGGCGAAGGGATTGTAAAGCTATTTTTTTATTTTTGATCTGAACTTTCTTTAATGTCCATAAAATGAAGCCTGCCAATCCTGCCAATACAACCAAGGCTCCTATAAGACTATAATTAAATGCATTCTTTTTGCGGATCAGCTCATCTTTTAATTCCCTTTCTTTTTCTAATTGTGCTATTCTTTGTTCAGTGTCTTCAAGAATTTTATTATCAACAAGACTTCTGTCCTTTGAAACAAGATCAGGTAATCGTCCGAGAAAATCCCTGTATAGCTTTACCGATTCACCCGTATTTTCGGAAACACTGTACAAACTGTCCAATCTTTTTACACTTTTCTGGGCCTCCAGCGTATGTCCTTTTTCCAGTGCAATATTGTAGGCATTTTTCAATGTTTCAATAGCACTTTTTGTGTCATTTTTTTTTATATAAATATCAGCGAGCTCCTGGATCTGCTCTACTTTTTTCTGAGAATTATCTTTTACAAAGTCCTCTTTCAAAACTTTCTTCTTGGCTTCAATGGCTTTATCAAAATCTTTATTCTCAACATAAAAATTGGTCAGCTTCTGATTAATTTCCAGAGCCTGCTGAGGTTCCATCTGCTTTTTGGAAATTGTGTAAGCACTTTTAAGATTCGCTTCAGCTTTAGGTATATCGTTTTGCTGGATGTTTACATCAGCTAACTGACTGTAACTGGCTGCCAGATCTGCTTTTTCATTGTCTTTCCTGCTGATATCAATATTGCTCTGGATCGCTTCCGCCCTCTCTTCCTTAGAAGGTGACGAGAGCCTGGTAACATCGTTGGTATTGATGCTTTTGTTTTCCTTTGAGTAGCTGATATCAGCTGCTCTGCCGTAGTTAAGGATGGCCGGACTTATTTTATTTTGTTTTTCCTGGGACTGCGCGAGCTTTCGGGTTACAAATTCGAGGTTCTTTTTATCGTTTAGGTTTTGGTATAGATTCCTTGCTTTTATAAGGTATTCTTCACTTTTTGCATAATTTCCCTGCCCGTAATAATCATTTGCCATACCGACATAGGTATCCGCGACCGTTTTATTATCATTATTATCAACCGCTTTTCTAATTTTGGAGGCAGACTTAAGTACTTTAGAAACCTTCATGGAATCCTGGGCAAAAGAAGAACTTCCAATTGCCAAGGTAATGAGTAATATAATTTTAAAAAGTAATTTCACTTGTATCCAAATCTATTATGCAAAGTAAGTAAAACTTTAGGTATCGTCTCTTACCATTCACCAAGTGAAACGTATATTTCACCAAGTTTAAAAGAAATAATAATCAATACACCTGTTTTCATATATTTGTGAATTACAAATCTCTTAAAAGAAACTCATGAAAACCTATTTGTATTTACTGTCCCTTCTGTGTTTTCTTACCCAGACAATTCATGCACAAACCTACATTCAGAATGTAACGGTTGTGGATGTGATGAATAAAAAAATGATTCCCAATCAAACCGTAGTGGTTACAAAAAACATGATCTCTGAAATCAAACCGGGGCATAAAATAACAATCCCTAAAAATGCGACGGTTATAGATGGAAAAGGTAAATTTCTGATGCCGGGAATGACGGATGCCCACGTTCATTTCTTCCAGAGCGGGGGCTTATATACGAGACCGGATGCATTTGATCTCAGAAAGCAGATCCCTTATGAAAAAGAAATAGATTGGGTACATCAGAATATGGAAGATTTTTTACTGCGTTATCTTAAAAATGGAATTACTTCCGTCATCGATGCCGGGGCTACTTTCAACTTTCTGAAATTAAGAGATTCATTTGCAAAAAATCCTACTCTGCCTTCTGTTTATATGACAGGGCCACTCATTACAACCTACGAGCCCGAAGCTTTTAAAAACCTGGATAAAAATGAGCCTTTCAAATTGGTTAAAACCAGTGAAGAGGGATGCAAAATGGTTCAGGAGCAACTTCCGTATAAACCCGACTTTATCAAAATATGGTATATCGTTATGGCAGACCCGAAAGAAATAGAAGCCATGGCAAGAAAATATGAGCCTATTATTAAAACTATTATTGAAGAAGCTCACAAAAACAACCTTAAAGTTGCAGTACATGCTACGGAAAGAATTACCGCACAGATTGCCGTACAAAATGGAGCCGACTTTTTAGTGCATGATGTGGAAGATGAAGTTGTACCGGATGACTTTATCAAACTTCTTAAATCAAAAAAAGTAGTACTCAGCCCGACACTCACGGTGATGGATAATTACTTTAAAACCTATGCCCAGAAAAAGAAATACAATACCTATGAACTGGAGAATTCGAATCCACAAACAGTAGGATCTATCTATGATCTTCAACATTTAGCAGATTCTGCAGACTCCACAACGATCAATAAGATGAAAAAGCGTTTCAACCTACCTCAGCTGAACGCTTACGCCAGAAAGAAAGATTCTGTAAGAATCATTAATCTAAAAAGACTTTCGGACGGAGGAGTAACCATTGCAGCGGGAACAGATGCGGGAAACATTGCCACACAACATGCTACTTCCTTTCTTGCCGAGCTAAAAGCAATGAAAGAAAGTGGAATGAACAACTGGCAGATCATTCAGTCTGCAACAATTAATCCAGCCAAGATCTTTAATAAAGAAAATATTTCGGGAAGTATAAACACCGGTAAAGTAGCAGATATGGTTCTTTTACGCGCAGATCCCACTGAAAATCTGGATCATCTTACCCAGATAGAAATGATTTTCAAAAACGGACAGCCAATACAGCCTGATAAAATTTTAAAAATTACCCCAGAAATCCTTGTCCAGCAACAGGTAAACGGATACAATGCCAGAAATATAGATGCATTTCTAGAACCTTATGCCGACGATGTCGAACTCTATACTTTCCCTGATAAATTAATAAGCAAGGGAAAAGATGCCATGAGAAAAACCTACAGCGCTATGTTTGACAAATTACCGGATCTTCATTGTGAAATTACCAATAGGCTAATCAAAGGGAATTTTGTCGTGGATAAAGAAAGTGTTTCAGGAATCAGGAAAAACGGAAAAGTAGAAGCAACTGCCATCTATGAAATAAAAGACAATAAGATTTCAAAGGTCTTTTTCTTGCCTTAAAAAGAATTTAAATACCTATAATAAAAAGACAGTTCGAGTGAACTGTCTTTTTTTTGTCATTTCACCAAGTGAAAACTTCATTTCACCAAGTCTCTCCATTTCAGGTTTACAATCGAGCTAATTTTACTTCAGAATTTAAAACAAGAAATTATGAAATTGAGACATTTTTTATTAATCGGATTCCTTACAGCAGGAAGTTTAATAAACGCACAGGAAGTAAAGAAAAATGCAATTGAGGTAACGGGAGTTGCTGAAATGGAAGTAGAGCCTGACGAAATCATCTTCAACATCGGAATAAAGGCCGATAACAAAAATGAACTGGCAGACAATGAAAAGAAATTATTTGAAACTTTAATAAGCAATGAGGTAAAGAATGAGGATATCACCTTCAAATCAATGTATCAGAATCTTTACTCAAAAACAACCAAGTTCACCAAAAGTTTTCAGTTTAAAGTAAATGCTAAGACCAACCTCAGTAAGGTATTCGAAGGGCTAAATCAAAAGTGGGTAAGCAGCCTGAATATTGCAGAGGTAAAAAATACCAAAATTGCAGATTTCAGAAAAACCGTAAAAATAAATGCATTAAAGGCAGCTAAAGAAAAAGCGGATTATTTACTGGAAAGCATGGGTAAAAAAACCGGAGCTCCTTTAGAAATTACAGAGATCGAGGATTATACAAGTGACACTATTATGCCAATGTCCGCCTACATGAGAAAATCCAGTAATGTACAAATGGAAGCTGATGCAGGAGTTGATTATTCATTTGACAATATTGAAAATATCAAATTGAAATACAGCATTAAAACCAGATACGAGATACTTTAAAATACTTAAAGGCAGCTCTCCGCAGCTGCCTTTGTTCAAACTAAGGAGTCATCAATTTTTCCTTTAAAATACCAAAACATTGCAGATTCGATAGTACAGAAAATAAACCAATTAAAAATATAAATAATGACAACTTTAAAAATTTTAACATTGAGTATAGGTGCTGCTTTTTTAAGTTCTAATAGCCTTACAGAGACAGGTTGTATGGGAAAAAGCAATCCTTCGGTAATTGAGCACATTACAAGACAAAGACCTTCTTTGTATACTGCACAACCATCATCAGGGGATAACAAAATTCAGGTTGCCCTCTTACTGGATACTTCGAACAGCATGGACGGATTAATCGATCAGGCTAAATCCAGACTCTGGAATATTGTAAATACACTGACTACACTAAAGTATGAAGGAAAAGCACCACAAATAGAAATTGCATTATACGAATATGGCAATGACGGAATTCGCGATGAAAATTTCATCCGCCAGGTAACTCCCCTAACACAGGATCTGGATCTGGTTTCAGAAAAATTATTCGGATTAAGAACCAATGGTGGAAGTGAATACTGCGGTGCCGTGATCCGGGATGCGGCTATGAATCTGAACTGGGATAAAAATGATAAAAGTATGAAACTTATCTACATTGCCGGTAATGAGCCGTTTGATCAGGGAAGAATTAACTACAAGGAAGTTATTTCATCTGCTAAGGCAAAAAAAATCTATACGAATACTATATTTTGTGGTGACAGAAATGAAGGCATCCAGTCATTCTGGCAAAATGGAGCTGTTACAGGTGATGGAAAGTACTTTAATATCGATAGTGACAGAAAGGTAATCTATGTGGAAACACCATATGATGCTAAAATTTCAGAGTATAACACGAAACTCAATGACACTTATGTATATTACGGAAGCCATGGTTCCGAATCCAAGAGCAAACAGATCATGCAGGATAAAAATGCAGCAGTTCAGTCTGTTTCCAATGCGGTGGAAAGAACGGTAGCCAAAAGTAAAAAGAATGCATATAAGAATGATCACTGGGACCTCGTAGACAAAGCGGAAAAGGATGTCAACTTTATAACAACTGTTAAAGAAAGTGAACTCCCCGCTGAATTAAAAGGCAAAACTAAAGATGAAGTAAAAAGGCTGGTAACGGAGAAATCTGCCGAACGGGAAAAGATTCAAAAAGAAATTGAGGGGCTATCCAAAAAAAGACAGGACTATATCGATAACGAAATGAAAAAAAGAGGAAATGCAGACTCTGATGATCTGGGCAAAGCTATCGAAACTTCAATCTTGGAATTGGCCAGAAAAAGCGGATATACTATATAATATTGGCAGCTTGGAAGCCACCAATATAGTAATGATAAAACCAGGTGGATGATGTTTCATAACCATCTGGTTTTATCTTTCAAACTTAAAATATCTCGATAAGGGATGTTTTTTATTTTTCATAAAAAGGGATGTCATTTCCATTCCTGTAACTGAAAAAGTAATCCCGTTTCCACCAAAACCAAGCACAAAATAGGAATTATTGAATTTCTCATGTTCACCTATATAAGGTAACCCGTCTTTAGTTTCCCCGAAGGTTCCAGCCCATACAAAATCTGTATAAAAATGGTAATCGGGCCTGATCTTTTTTAATGTTTTCAGAATCTGTTTTTCTTTTTTATCCAGCAATGCATCCCGCTTTTTCGCGTCATAAAAATCCTCATCCCCTCCTCCGATCAGTAACCTTCCGTCATCAGTAGTCCTCATATACATATAAGGTTCATCTGTATTCCAGACCAGTGTACTGGAGATATTTTTAAATTTATCATCATCAATCTCGGAAACTAGAGCATATGTGCTTTTGAGATCCACAAAATTTTCTTTGATCAGACTTTTACTCTCATAGCCTATACAATAAATGATCTTTTTAGCTTTGATCTGAGGTCCGTTTATTGTGCTTACAAGATTATATCCTCTGTAACTCTTTGCCGCTTTCATCTCTGTCTTATCAAATACAAGAAGTCCTTTCTTATGATTAAATTCCAATAATTCATGGGCCAATTTGAATGCATCTACGCTTGCTCCCTGCTTAGAAACAATTCCTCCAAATGTATTTTGAAATCCGAATTCTTTTTGAATTTCTTCAGCATCAAGCCATTCCACTTCGAATCCGTATTTTTTTCTGGCTTCAAATTCCTGCTGCAACCACTGTATATCTTTTTTTCTTGACGCATAATACAGAGATCTTTTTCTTTTAAAACCGGCCTTTGATTTTAATTCTTTTGTAAGCTGTTCTATTATATCAATAGCATCTGAACAGGCTTTGTAGCTTTCAACAGCTCCTTTTTCCCCGATCTGATCAATCAGTTTAAAAAGTGGAATATCAATTTCATATTGCAGCATAGAAGTAGTGGCTGAGGTGCTTCCGTTACAAATCTCCCGTTTATCAATAAGGATCGTCCTGTATCCATCTTTTACCATCTGGTGGGCAATCAGACTTCCCGTTATTCCACCCCCGATAATCAATACATCACATTCTTCATCTGATTTTAAAGAAGGATAAGAGGCTGTCAATCCATTCTTTAATAACCAAAATGGTTCATTCGATTTTAAATCCATATTAATATTTTAAACTAAAATACTAATATTTGTGAGTATTTTAACGATTTTCGGACGATTATTGGTGTAATTATTGTTGGTGAAATACCACCAAACCATAAAAAATATACTATGATTACTATTATTCCAGATGCCCCGGAGAATGTTGCGGCGTTCAGCGCAACGGGAGAAGTGACCCGAGAGGACTTTGAAAACCTTGTTATTCCCCATGTAAAACAAAAGGTCGATCAGTTTGATGAACTTAATTATTTGTTGTATTTAGATACGGATCTGGAGAATTTTACCATGGGAGCATGGTTACAAGACGCACTTTTGGGACTAAAAAACCTTGCTAAATGGAATCGTACAGCTATTGTGACGGATAGCACAGGTGTTCAGAATTTCACCGATATATTCAGTGTCCTGATGCCCGGTGAATTCAAGTCTTTTCCTAAAGAAAATGTATACAATGCCCTTTACTGGTGTAAGAACGGTAATGAAGTTGAAGCATAAAGGATTAAAAAAAGAGGCAAATGCCTCTTTTTTTTATTGATCTCCCGGAATACATTCCACTGTTATTTCTTCTGTTATAAGTTTTGAAGATCTGTATAAATACATATACCGTATACTGATCATCAGTCCTATAAACGTCATTCCGACACCCACCAAAGAAGGATATTTAAACGAAAATCCATGTTCTAAAGGAATTCCACCTAAAAATGCTCCCATTGCATTGGCAATATTAAAAGCAGCCTGCATAAAGGCCGCAGCCATCATTTCGCTTCTTGGAGCGGCTTTCATCATCATAATATTAATCGGGGCAGCCACAGACATTGATAACGCACCACATACAAAAGTAAGTACCAGAGCAATAATACTGTTTTCTGAAAAGAAAAATACACCTGCCAATGACGACATCATCAGAAGTAATAAAAGAGAACATGTTTTTTCGGGCCCTAATTTATCTGATAAAAAACCTCCAGCCAGATTTCCCACTACCATTCCTGCTCCCGCCAAAATCATAACATATGCCATCTGACTTGCCTTAATGCCCGCAATGATGGTCATTAGTGGTGTAATATAACTAAACCAGGTAAATAGTCCGCCAAATCCTATTGCGGTAATTAATAATACCAGCCAGGATTGTTTATTTTTTAGAAATTTTAATTCCTCCAGAAAGTGTGTATCCTGCTTTGTTTCCATGGTAGGAAGCCAGAACTTTAAAAACAATAAGGCAAATAATCCAATTACCGCGACAATCACGAAATACCATCTCCAGTGGAAGGTATGTCCTATATAAGTGACCAGGGGCACCATTGCCAGGTTCGCTATAGTAAGCCCGGTGAACATTAAAGAAATATAGAATGCCTCCTTGCCTTTTCCTGCCAGCCGAGATGCCACTACGGTCCCTACTCCGAAAAATGCTCCATGTGGCAGGCCAGACAAAAACCGGATAATGAGCATTGATGTGTAATCTGGTGCTATCGCTGATAAACCGTTAAACAAAGTAAAAATCATCATTAAAACAATCAATACTTTTTTAGGTGGAAACTTCACAGAGTAACCGATTAATATCGGAGCCCCAATAACGACTCCTAGTGCATATGCAGAAATAAGATGCCCGGCTTCGGGAATACTTACCTGTAAAGTTTTAGCAATATCGGGCAGTAAGCCCATAATGGTGAATTCTGTTGTTCCAATCCCCAAACCACCAATGGCCAGTGGTATAATCCTCTTATCTATCATTCCCATATCATTTTGTTTCTTTCAATTGCTTCTTTGTTTTAGAGATAGTAAAAGCAATCCTATTATTTGAAAGTGCAAAAATCGATAGAAATTTTCAATTCTGCTTCCACTCAAATGATAAAAATTTGCTCCGTATTGACCTTTTTATTTAATTTTAAATCTCAAAGTAATCAAGATAGAACCAAATGAAAATCCAGAAAGAAATTATTGACTTCGAAAAAGGAAAATCATTCAAGCTTTTTTCTCCTTCCTTGAAAGACTGCTTTTTCTGGCATTATCATCCTGAAATAGAATTGGTTTATGTTGAAGCCATAAATGGAATCCGCCATATAGGAAAAGATATTTCCGGTTTTACTAATAGTGACCTTTTACTGATTGGCTCTAATGTTCCACATCTCAACTTCGATTACAAAATCCAAACAGAGTGCAGACAGATGGTTCTCCAGATGAGAGAAAATTTTTTACAGGATATTATTGATCCGGTTCCCGAATTTGACGATATCAGACATCTTCTGGAACGTTCCTATCTTGGACTATCTTTCTCCGGAGACACAAAGCGGATCGTCGTTGAAAAAATGCATAGCCTCATGACTACAGGAAATTTTGATTCCCTCATCGGATTAATTGAAATCCTACAGATCCTTGCCAACTCAAATGAAGTAAAAGAACTGAATAACGAAGATACCCGGATCAAATGGTTTCTTAACGATAAAATAAGAATGGGAACAATTTACGATTACATTCATGAAAACTATGATAAAAAAACGAATGTCAATCACATTGCAGCAACAGTAAACCTGAGTACTGCGGCTTTCTGCCGGTATTTTAAAAAGCAAACCAATATGACATTTACTGATTTTGTAAACAACTACAGGATCAATCAGGCAAAGATATTTTTGTTAAAGGATTCGTCCGTAACGGAAGTTTGTTTCCAGGTAGGTTTTGAAAGTCTGTCGTATTTTAATAAGCTATTCAAACAGCATGTAGGTGAAACACCATCAGAGTTCAGGAAAAAGCATTTGGCTAAAATTGAGGGATGATGAAGGCTAAATAGCTAAATTGAGTTTTGCTGATTTACATATCAACTGCCCTTTTCTAATAAAAAAAATCGCTCCGTGTTGGAGCGATTTGTATTTTTAGTGAATATGTTTTTCTGCGTGATAAGAACTTCTTACAAGTGGTGAACTTTCAACATGTCTGAAACCTAAACTTCTTGCAAAATCACCGAATTCATCAAATTCTTCCGGTGTAATGAATTTTTTTACAGGAAGATGTTTTTTAGTAGGCTGAAGATACTGCCCCAAGGTAATCACATCCACGTTTGCATTTCTGATGTCCTCAATCGTCTGGAAAACTTCATCTCTTGTTTCTCCCAAACCAAGCATAACACCCGTTTTGGTTCTTCTCTGTCCTGCTTCTTTCAGGTATCTTAATACTTCAAGGCTTCTTTCATATTTCGCCTGAATTCTCACTTCCCTTGTTAAACGTTTTACTGTTTCCATGTTATGAGAAATCACTTCCGGAGCAACATCCACCAATCGATCAAGGTGCTTTGTTATTCCCTGGAAATCAGGAATCAATGTTTCCATTGTAGTTCCCGGAGAAATTCTTCGTACCGCATTTACAGTTTCCCCCCACAGAATGGATCCCATATCCTTCAGATCATCGCGGTCCACTGAAGTAAGTACTGCGTGCTTAATTTTCATTAATTTGATCGAACGTGCTACCTTCTCGGGTTCATCCCAGTTTACATCCATAGGTTTTCCGGTTTTTACACCACAAAATCCACAGCTCCGCGTACAGATATTCCCCAGAATCATGAAAGTTGCAGTTCCCTCACCCCAACATTCCCCCATATTCGGGCAGCTCCCGCTCTGGCAAATTGTATTTAATTTATATTTATCAACCAAGGTTCTCAGTTCTCTGTAATTCTTTCCGGTAGGCAGTTTTACACGAATCCACTTTGGTTTTTGAACGGTAGTGTCTTGAACTAAATTTTCCATTTCTAAAATTGAACTTCAAAGTTAAGGAATTTTTAATGGAAACCATCTAATGCAGAAATTGATGGAACACATAATTAAAAATATAATTGTAATTTAGATCACCAAATTTTTTCCATGAAAACAACCTTCTTCCTTTTATCTCTATTCTTCAGTATCATTTGCTCTGCCCAAAAAGAATTTCAACCTGTGGGATCTGAGATTATAGAAACCGTAGATGGCGATCTTGACGGCGATAAAATCCCAGAAAAAGTAATTATCTACAATACGAAAGATACTACGGATATGGGAAATATCCGTGAAATCCAGATTCTAAAAAAAACAAATGGTAAGTGGGGCATTTTAGAAAAATCAAGAAAAGCCATCCTCGAAAGCAATCATGGAGGAATGATGGGAGATCCTTATCAGAGTATGGCCATTAAAAAAGGAATTTTAGAAATTACTCAGGCTGGTGGAAGCAGCTGGAAATGGGGATACACGGATAAATACCGTTTTCAGAACGGACATTTCGAACTGATTGGTTATTCCCTTAGCTACGGAAGACCGGGAGACTATTGGGCGGATATTGATTATAACCTTTCCACCGGACAGTTGGTATATTCTAAAGAAGTAGAAGGTAAAGATAACCCAGACAACGGAAAATCTGAAAAAGAAACCGTCATAAAAAAAGACTGGAAGATTAATTTACAAAACAGAAATTCAGAAGAAAGAACCTTTAAGTTTCCAAAAACAAAAGCTGAGTTTCATTTGTAGTCATATCTTTTGAAACTTCTGAGATATTTTAATGCTTAAGGCTTATCAATCCTCATCAAACTCATTGTTTTTGAGAAGCTCAGCCAGGACTTTTTTAGCACGCATTACCCTTACTTTGGTATTTGCAACAGAAATTCCCAACTCTTCAGCTATTTCTTTTATGCTTTTCTCTTCAAAAAATCTAAGTTTTATGATATCCTGATAATTGGCATCTAAGGATTCAATTGTTTTAATGATTTTCTTTTGCTCTTCGTCAGAAATCATCAGTTCTTCCGGAGATTTGGCAAACTGGTTCTTCACTTCATCCAGGTTTTCTGTCGGATCCTGATTTTCACGGCTTCTCTTCCTCCAAAAATCAATAACCGTATTCTGAGCAATTGTCAGTATCCATGTTTTAAACTGAAAATGAGGATCGTACATATCCAGTTTAGATAACACCTTTGAAAAAACATTGACCGTAATTTCATCTGTATCATTTTCGTCACGGACTTTTTTCATCACAAAAGAAAAGACATCCACCCAAAAAACATTAATGAGTTTTGTCTGGGCCTTCTGGTCTTTTTCTTTAGCTTTCTGAATAAGTGAAAATAACTGTTCGTCGTTCATTAGTAACAAATATAATTTATTTTCGGGGAAATGACAATATGGCTGAATGGCAAAATCGCAAAATCCAGGATTCGTAAAACAGTTACCTGGACAGCTTTTACATGATAAAATGATTATGCCGTGATCATGAAATCATGAAAGGTAAATTGACCCATATAGTATGGGATTCTTGTCTTTCAGTTTTTTGGCTTTTCGCTTTTTAGCCCTCACACTTTACCATCCGTACTTCTGAATTTACTATCTTTGCACAGTTAAATTTTAAAGAAAAATTATAATATGAATTCCTTTATTGAAGAATTAAAATGGCGTGGTCTTTTTGCTGATATGATGCCAGGAACCGATGAACAACTGAATAAAGAGGTAACTACTGCGTATATCGGTTTTGATCCAACTGCTGATTCTTTGCATATTGGAAGTCTTATTCAAATTAAAATTTTAGCTCATTTTCAACAGCATGGCCACAAGCCTATTGCATTAGTAGGAGGTGCTACCGGGATGATCGGCGATCCTTCAGGAAAGTCTGCGGAGAGAAATCTTCTGGATGAGGAAACACTTTTACATTATGTCGACTGTTTGAAAAATCAGCTTTCTCAGTTTCTGAATTTTGATGGAGATGGAGCCAATAAGGCTGAGTTGGTAAACAATTACGACTGGATGAAAAACATCTCGTTTTTAGACTTTGCCAAAAATGTGGGAAAAAACATCACTGTAAACTATATGATGGCTAAAGATTCCGTAAAGAAGAGATTCTCAGGGGAAGCCGGAGCTGAAGGAATGAGTTTTACTGAATTTACTTATCAGCTGATTCAGGGGTATGATTTCCTGCACTTGTACCAGAATAATAATGTAAAGTTACAAATGGGAGGTTCTGATCAGTGGGGAAATATCACTACAGGGACAGAACTGATCCGCAGAAAGGCACAAGGAGAAGCTTTTGCATTAACGGTTCCTTTGATCACGAAAGCAGATGGCTCCAAATTCGGAAAATCCGAGAGTGGTGAAAATTACTGGTTAGATAAGAAGAAAACATCACCGTATAAATTCTACCAATTCTGGCTGAATGCAACCGATGCTGATGCCGAAAGATTTATTAAATTTTATACATTCCTGGGTAAAGAAGAAATTGAAGCATTAATAGAAGAGCACAAAACAGCTCCACATGAAAGAAAGCTTCAAAAGAAATTAGCTGAAGAAGTAACCGTATGGGTTCATGGAAGAGAAGAATATGAAAAGGCTTTAAAGGCTTCAGAAATTCTTTTCGGCCGCTCCACTGCTGAAGATTTAGTAAGTCTGGATGAGGAAATTTTCCTTGAAGTTTTTGACGGAGTTCCACAAAAAGAAGTAGCAAAAGCAGATGTATTGGGAATCAACATTATTGATCTTCTTTCAGAAAAATCAGGATTTTTAAAATCAAAAAGTGAGGCCCAAAGAGAGATCAAAGGAAATTCAATTTCCGTAAACAAGCAAAAAATAAATGATACTTTTACAGCAAACGAAAGTGACCTGATCGATGGTAAATTTTTATTACTGCAAAAAGGTAAAAAGAGTTATTTTATTGTAAAAGTAGTATAATTCAAAATCATATATAAATATATAAAAAGACTATCTTTCTCAAGATAGTCTTTTTTAACTTTACATTATGTATATGCGTGTTTTATTAAAAACCCTCTGCAATAATCATATAAGTATAAGTATTGCCTCCGCCCGAGATATAAAATGTAACGCGATAATACTTATTCACAGAAGCATCTACAATGTGGATGATATTTAATTCGCTATTGGCAATCGAATCCGTATTAGATTTGTCTAAGAATTGGCCTGTTGAAAAATTTGTATTAGTGTAAGTAATTGATTTATTATCATATTCAAAACCACCACCTGCATATTGTTGATTGATTCCTAAAAATAATATCTTGTCATTGCCTGGGTTATCTGTTAGCGCCAAATAAGGTTTACAACCTCCTACATTGTCTCCATTTCTACTTCTAAAATAAAATTTAAATTGATCAATTTCTACTGCCCCATCTGTTAAAGCAGCTGTACAAGGTGCCGTTTTCGTAAAAATTATTTTTTTCACTTCACTGCCGCTTGTATTGGTTTGGGGTTGAAAGTAAGACCAAACCGGAGCTCCAGGTGTATTTGAATTATAATAAAACCCAGCTCTTTTTAGGTCCCCTGCACCTGTATTGTACACCAATAGACCTGTTGCAGGATTTAAAATGGTAGTAGCGTCTGTTGTTGATTTAAGAGCTACCCTATTTACTAAAAAACCTTTATTATCACTCGCTAATGTAAGATCAGCAGACGGATCTGGTGTAATAGTAGCCACACCTACATTTCCTCCGGAAGTTATTACAAAATCATTAGCTTGCTGAGTAACAGTAGGAACACCAGTCTTTTCGTTATCTTTCCCACCATCAACATGGAGAATTGCTTGAGGATTGGAAGTATTAATCCCTACTTGAGCAATTGTGATATTAAATATACAAAAGCTTCCTACTAAAAATAGTTTTTTTTTCATCTTGTTTTATTTTTGAATTAATTTTATACGTTTTTAATGGGATTATATTTTATTGATTATCTGACCAATATAACAAATTCTTTTTTTTTCTGCCAAAATTAGAATATGATTATGCTCAGTAATCGTAATACTTAGAAAGAAATTTTTATTCTATAAAAGGTTAAATTTAAATATGGTTTTGCTCTTTAATTTTATATTCTTTCACCGCAATAAAAAGTTTGATACCCATTTTTCTTCAACAATAAAGAGCTCAATGTTGTAGTTTACTTATAATATTTTTTTATCCAAATCAAATATTCTGTAATAAAAAATACTAATTCCCAACATGCAC
Organism: Chryseobacterium sp. B21-037; assembly: GCF_028570785.1. NCBI lineage: Bacteria > Pseudomonadati > Bacteroidota > Flavobacteriia > Flavobacteriales > Weeksellaceae > Chryseobacterium > Chryseobacterium sp. B21-037. The sequence goes on along the minus strand of NZ_JALGCB010000001.1, from coordinate 4,766,164 downwards.
GTAGTGTTTAACAGAGCTACAAAAAATATTATCTGAAAATAAGAAAACCGCCTAAAAATAAGCGGTTTGTTCTTTATTTGTAAATTTGATTTTTATAATTCCAAGAAGCTGTGAAAAACAGCAGCACTTAAAACACCTTTACCAACAACGGTATCACTCTTTGCCACTTCTCCATCAATCCAAATGTTCACAATGAGTTTAGAATCATCGTCAGGCATCGTGGCATTAGCTGAAAGATTTAACTGGGCCTGGCTGGAGTTAACAAAAATTCGCCGCTTGACCAAGGAAGGGTAATTGGAGTCAATGTAGTATTATACATATTATTTACCGTAGTTCCAACCTGAGTAACGATGGTTTTTGAAATAACACCTGTACTCCCCTTTACTTCAAATTGTACGATATGATCTTTAAAGTCTTCATCGTCATCATCTTTTTTACAAGAATTTAATATAGAAATTACCGAAAATAATACGATGAATAAAAAAGAAAGTCTTAATAAACTTTTTGATTTGTAAAATTGCTTCATTTCTCCAAATAGATTTTTTAATGTTTCAAATATAGGTTTTTTATCAATATAAAAATAACTTTTATGAAAAATTTCCAATAAAGATTTCCAAACAATATCAAATCAATAAAAATAATATTTATGTCTGATTTTAAGCATTATTCATATTTTATAGTTAAAATTAAAGCCGTGATTATTCAAAACATAAAAATTTAGCAATTTGATTTATTACTTATCTTTGTAGTATGAATTTAGATTATATTGTAAGAGAACCAGAAAATATTACTTCTTCTACTCCAATACTTTTTATGCTTCATGGTTATGGAAGCAATGAACAGGATCTTTTTAGTTTCAGGGAAACCCTCCCCGCCGACTGGATCATCGTTAGTTTCAGGGCTCCAAAGAATACTCAATTCGAGGGATATTCATGGTATGACATTGATTTTAATAATCCAGAAAACTTTATAGATGTCCATCAGGCAAAAGAATCTCTGAACAGTGTTCTGAAGAATATTCTAAAAATAATTAATCAATACGGAATTACTGAAAGCAGGGCCCATTTATGCGGCTTCAGTCAGGGTGGAATTTTATGCTATGCCCTGGCATTACAATATCCTGATTTATTTAATTATGTGGCGTGTTTGAGCAGCTATCCTGAAGAGAAAATCTTAGGTGATATCGTTAGAGATAAAAAGAAATTGGAAAAGCTTAGATTTTTTGTATCCCATGGAACCGATGATGCTGTAATTCCATTAGAATGGGGAAGAAAGGCTGCAGATCTGCTGTATGAATTGAGTTGTTATTTTACTTTCAGAGAATACATGAGTGGACATGGAGTAAATCAAAAAAATTATATTGACCTTATGGATTTCTTTTCGAAATAATTTACGGATAATAAAACATATCAGACAAAACATTAAAAATTACATAAACATTCTCAAAATAGAGAATGTTTTTTATTTTACATAGCGATAAATTGCTTATATTCAGTAAATGAAATATCGATGTTTTATCTGGCTTTTATTGATTAGCATTTTTATCAATGCTCAGAACTCTTTTGAGATTAAAGATGCTAAAAAGACGGTAGTTCCATTTAAGCTGATTAATAATCTGATTTTCATTCCGGTCAATATTAATGGAGCAGATCTAACCTTTTTGTTAGATACAGGAGTTGCTGAAACATCAATTTTCAGCCTCGAAAACAAAGAAGTAAAACTAACAACACTTGAAAAGATCAAATTTTCAGGTTTGGGTGGGAACGCAAGTATAGATGGATTTCGTTCCGATAATAATACAGGTACAATAGGAAAAAATTTCATCAATAAATCTCTGAGCCTTTTTATTATCGTTAATCAGGAATTTAATATTTCTTCTCATGTAGGAATCCCTGTTAACGGGATCATAGGATATCATTTTTTTAAAGATCATGCTGTTTCTATAGATTACGTTTCCAAAAAGATTACCATCTACAACGATATTGAACTGCTTAGGAAAAAAACCAAAAGATTTGAGGAGTTTCCCATTTCTATTGAAAAAAATAAACCGTATATTGAAGCAGAGGTTGAAATGACCAATGAAAAGAAGACATCCAAACTTCTTATAGACTTAGGAAACAGCGATCCTATATGGCTCTTTCCTACTCTTATAAAGAATTTTGTGTACAACCGTCCTAATATTGATGATTTTTTAGGCAGAGGATTTAACGGAGATGTATACGGAAAAAGAAGCCGTATTCATAACTTTTATCTGGGGGATTTTAAATTTGAAAAACCTCTTACCGCGATGCCGGATGAGTTTTCTATTCAGCATGTAAATCTTGTTGAAAACAGAAGGGGTTCAGTGGGAGGAGAAATTCTCCGCCGATTTACTATCATTTTTGATTATCCTAACCAGAAAATCTACTTAAAGAAAAATAAAAATTATGACGACCCCTTCCATTTTAATATGAGTGGTCTTGATTTTCAACAGGATGGATTATCCTGGGAAAAAGATTTTGTAGCCCTTGAAACCGGTGCAAAAAAGGCAAGTAATGAAATCGAGGTGATTAATAATAACTTACAGTACAAATTTGTACTAAAGCCTTTATTTTCTATTGCAGGTGTACGTAAAGATTCTCCCGCAGATAGAGCAGGACTAAAAAAAGACGATCGGATTATTACAATCAATGGTAGAAAAACCCTTGACATGACTTTGGAATACATTATGGAACTGATGAAATCTGAAGAAGGAAAAACCATTACCATGCTTATAAAAAGGAAAGACCAGGAACTTACACTGAGCTTTACTCTGGAAGACCCAATCCCCTATCAGGAATAATATGAAAACAGAAGAAACCACATTAGATAAGATACGCACACGACCGAGGTTTAAAATGTTTACCCATCTCAGTAAGGAAGAATATGCTGAAAACCTTAACAAATACCTCAAGGAACACAAAGGAGAATTTTCCGGCAATGTCAATAAGGAGGTAGCTACCATCTGTGTAGAAACACCTTATGATAATTACTGGAAACCCAGACTTTCTCTTCGCGTGGAGGCAGAAGATGATGATATTGTGATCCGTGGAGTATTCGGGCCAAGCTCGGCTGTGTGGACCTTCTTTATGTTTCTCTATTTCTCTTTTTCGATTTTATGGATGACCTTTTTCACCATGTACTATGTAGAAAAACAAATCAAAAGCAATGAATTTCCTTGGGCACTCAATGCCTCGTTTATCATGTTGCTTTGTATTGCCGCAACATATGCTGCGGCCAGATTCGGACAAAGTAAAGCTAAAGATGAAATGCAGAAGCTCAGAAAATTTGCAGAAGAATCTACTTTACAATTTGAAAAGAAGTCTTAAGGTGCAAGCACTTGGGGCTTCACTGCAGGTTCCTGAATCTCAACAGCCTTCGCTGCCTTGATAGAATCTGCTACTTTTTCCCTGTTCTCCTGCTCTTTTATTATTTTTTCAATATGGGGCTCTATGAGCTTATTCATTTCTTCTACAGAAATATTATTTGCATTAGGATCATCCAACAGATTTCTCCACGGTTTCCTGTGCCCCCATTTGTAATCACCAAAAACCATTACTGCAGTTCCTTTTGCTTTAGTGGTGGCTCCTCCCGGATTCAGGATCCAGGTATCTGCATAAGAATATAACCATTGGGCATCATTTTTCAATAGCCGTAGACACGAATGCGATGCCGGATAGCCGGGTAGGTCATATTGATGCCATCCGATTCCTCCTGTGTTAAAAATATTGAAATTATAAGGTAATTTCCATTCACTACTAACCGTCGAAATGGAAAGCTTCTTTTTCCAGTTGGCAAAAGTTAATCCTCTTGTGGTCTGTGCGGTTTTTTTTCCCATACTGGTTGGTCCCCACTTTACAAGACTCCCGTTGGAATACACTCCATACGCCTGAATCGGATAAGAAAAAATAACAAATTTCTTTACATTACTCAATACATCCAATTGCATTGGAAAAGGTGAATAAGCCATCAGTGTGGTATCTATTTTGGTCGGAACTACCAATGTATCAGAATTCCATTTATTTTTAGAATCCAATCTGTTCAGTGCTAAAATAGCATACCGTTCTCTTTCATTATATTTTTTGCTGAATGCAGCATATACAGAATCTCTAAGCTTTTTATCTTTTGGAAGTACAAAAGCATTATAAAAGCCGGTTTCCTGCATTGCCGGAGGTACAGATTCCTTTTTAACCACTGAATCTTTTTTTATTGAATCAGTTTTTTCCGTTGGACTTTCTGTGGTAGTTGTATCGGTTCCTAAAGTATCATTTATTTTTTCAATTTCCTTTTTACATGATACTAAAAATAAAACCAGTATAAGACTGTATAAAAAAGATTTTTTCACAATTACGTTCATAAATTTAAAAGGTCGATTAGTTTTGCTACTCAGTACAAATATCAGACCTAAAACGGAATAATCATAATGATGGTTAAAAATATCGTAAAAATACGGTTAAGAACGATTAAAGTATCAGTATAAAAGCTGACTGACACTATCATTATCTATGAAAAATCAATTTGTTTTCATTAATAAAAACAAACCCGCCGGGTTTGAGAAATGAATTCAACATAAAAACAGATATAAAACAAATACATTACTGTGATATTGCTACCACAAAACTTATTTTTACTAATATCCTGTAGCAGAGATAATGAATTCAGCAATGGATCATCAGATTACAACCACACGCGTCCTGTTGGCGCGTCAGCCAACGACCTATTAAGCAATAACCGGTATAATTCATTATTGATCGAAATTCAGTATATGCCGGGATATGCCCCGAATTCGCAAGCTGTTGATCATGTGAAAAACTTCCTATCCACTTTTCTCCGCAAAGATGGTGGTATAACCGTTATTCAAAGAGAAATTCCGGGAACGTCCTCCTCCACTTTATCTGCGGATGATATAAGACAAATTGAGAATACAAACCGAACTGTATTTACCAACGGATCAACTCTTGCAGTAAACATTCTATATACCAACGGGAAATATAGCGGCAATTCTAATACGTTAGGAATTGCATACCGCAATACTTCAATTGCTTTATTCGGAAAAACAATTCAGGAAAATTCCGGAGGATTTGGGCAGACCAGCAGAACAAAACTTGAAGCTACAGTGCTTGAGCATGAACTGGGACATTTGATGGGATTAGTAAATCTAGGATCACCGATGCAGACAGATCACAAAGATTCTTCCAATGGAAACCATTGTAATAATCAAAATTGTCTGATGTACTACGCTTCTGAAACCACAGATATTTTAGGCTTTATTATAAATGGAAATGTTCCTCAATTGGATAATAATTGTAAAGCTGACCTTAAGGCAAATGGTGGAAAGTAACTAACAAAAGGATAACATTATATAAATACATTGTATAGTATAAGAATATACCATACAATATATTTTATTTCTCTAATAATTAAGCTAATATCCTTATAACTCCATTATAGATCTTAAATTAAATGATAAGAATGCATTTCAGCTAAAATACTATACTTTAATGATTCAATTCTTACACAGATTTTTTTCTTGTTATCTATTTTTATTATTTCACAGTCATAATTTTCAAAAGGCCCTGAAGCGATTCTCCTCTTCTCACCAACTTTAATATCTAATGAATTTCTAAGTTCAACATCTGAGAATTCATTAAGAAATACTCTTATTCTATCTATTTCTTCATCAAGAACACGAACCAGTCGATTTCCAAACTTGATAAATATGACCACACCTTCAATCGCAAGAGCTCGTAAGTAATCTTTTATTGTTTCTAAATAAATAAAAACGTAAGAACTAAAAAGCGGTTTTTCAACCTTCTTTTTACGATCACTCCATTGAGAGATTGTTTTATTGAGAGGTAAATACACTTTGAAATTTTGCTCAGTTAGGATTTGAGCAGTTTTTTTTTCGTAACGTGATTTGGTATAAATAACATACCATCCTTTCATGAAATTCATTTCTATATAATTATAATCATTTTACATCTTCTCCTTTCAAGTCACACCTGTTAACTTAAATTTTTCTTGAAAACTATAAGGGACATGAAATAACAGAAAAAGACATTTGCAATACTTCTACTTTTCCTTACCATGAAATAAAACGTTAGTAGATATGTTCACACTTCTTCTATCTGTAGAGCAAAGATGCATTAGCTTTACACAGTTAACAACTAAAGCATATCTAGATTTATAAATCTGGGGTAAGTTATTATAAGAAATTTATACGTACGGATAATGCAATCGAGATTTAATCATATAATTATCAATAATTTACAAACACAAACTAATAATATAATTAGGAAGGAGTTTAAAATATGTATTTTGCTTTTTAAAGCATAAAGTTCAAAAGAAACTGTTACTTATCTCTGATTTATTTCAATATTTTATGTTTTCACATCGTATAAAATAGATTTCATTTACATGATTCTTTATAAACGGAATTGAATGATAAAAAAACTTTACATACATAAAGTAAGGCTGAAATTTATGCTAATACTATCCTTTAAAAAGAAAAGTAAAAAATGCTCATGTATATTTGATATTACTTCGAGTAAGGATAAATTAAAAAGTAATTATACTTAGATAGCATGATCAATCTATCACAAAAGATGAAATTTCTGATTATTGACAGGGAAGTAGTTTTTGTGTTGTAGAACTCCATTATAAGCTCACATTCTTTCTTTATGCCAACCACAAATATCTATATAGTAAATCAAAAGTAAAAAGGAAATCTTTCCGATTATATTTACTTTAAAAACAAAAAATGCTGTAAATAATATTACAGCATTTTATATTGCGATCCGGACGGGACTCGAACCCGCGACCTCCGCCGTGACAGGGCGGCATTCTAACCAGCTGAACTACCGGATCAGTAGTTCTATAATTTCAAATAAATTTGATTGCGATCCGGACGGGACTCGAACCCGCGACCTCCGCCGTGACAGGGCGGCATTCTAACCAGCTGAACTACCGGATCAGTAGTTCTATAATTTCAAATAAATTTGATTGCGATCCGGACGGGACTCGAACCCGCGACCTCCGCCGTGACAGGGCGGCATTCTAACCAACTGAACTACCGGATCAAATTTTGTTAAAGAACTTGTTTCTTTTTTGTGATTGCAAAATTACACCTTTTTTAATTACCTGCAAATTATTTGTTAAAAAAATGCCTCCCAAAAGCGGAAGGCATTCATTATCAAAGTTATTTTTTTTATAAGTGTGCGCTTAATTTTTCTGCGATCACTTCTTTTGGTGTTACTCCAACTAATTTATCAACAACTTCACCATTCTTAAAAATAAGAACTGTAGGGATATTTCTGATGCCATACTGCATAGAGATTTCCTGGTTGTTGTCTACATCTACTTTTCCTACTACAGCTTTTCCTTCAAAATCTGTTGCTACTTCTTCAATGATTGGTCCCAGTGTTCTACAAGGTCCACACCATACCGCCCAAAAGTCTACCAATACTGGTTTATCAGATTTCAAAACCGTTTCCTGAAATGAGCTATCCGTAATTTCTAAAGCCATTTTTTTTATTTTATTTAAATTAATATTCTATTGTTTTTTTAATCCTTAATTGGATCATCAAAATTACTACTTTTCAGCAATAAGGTTATCTATGCTGAACATTTGTTTTTTCTATAACCAAATCATCTGAAATTTCTTTCAGGGCATTTACGAAAACATCAATATCCGCTTTTGTGGTCATATGGCTAAATGAAATACGTAAAGGTGTACAATTATCCATTTCATCTTCTGATAGAACCATCATCATAACCATTGAAGGTTTTGATGCTCCTGACGAGCAAGCACTACCCTGAGAAATGGCGATCCCTTTCATATCCAACTGCAAACCTATTAGCGGATTTTTATATGGTAAAAGGGCACTTAAAACAGTGTATAAACTATTTTCAGTTTCAGCACTTCTTCCATTGAACTTAATCCCTGCTATTTCAGCAGATAATCTTTCAATGGTATAATTTTTTATTTCCTTAATATGATGGGTGTATGCTTCCATATGATTAAGAGAAAGCTCTAAAGCTTTTCCAAGCCCCACAATACCTGCAACATTCTCAGTACCGGCTCTCAGACTTCTTTCCTGAGGTCCTCCTGTGATAATCCCCTTAAGGCCTGTCGCTTTCCTGATAAAGGCAAAACCTACTCCTTTTGGTCCATGGAACTTATGTGCACTGCATGAAGCAAAATCTACCGGAATGTCAGAGAAATCAAGATCGATATGCGCCATGGTCTGAACAGTATCAGAATGCAGAAGTGCATTATTTGCTTTGCATATCTCAGCCATCTTTTTAAGGTTGGTAATATTTCCGATCTCATTATTGGCATGCATTAAGCTTACAAGGGTCTTTTTATCTGATGCCTTTAAAAGTTCTTCCAATTTATTAAGATCGATATCTCCTTTTTCATTCGGACGGATATAAACGACCTCTACCCCTTTTCTTGCCTTCATATCGATTATACTCTCTGAAACACATTTGTGTTCCAGTGGAGAGCTGATGATTCTTTGTACTCCAAGGTGTTCCACACTGGATTTAATGATCATATTGTTGGACTCTGTCCCACATGATGTAAAAATAATCTCAGCGGGCGTTACATGTAGATAATCAGCCACCTGCCTTCTCACATTTTCGATCAGGATTTTAGCTTCCTGCCCAAAGCTATGTGTAGAAGAAGGATTTCCAAAGTTTACCTTCATGGTACCTACCATTGCATCAATAACTTCTTCTGAAAGGGGTGTTGTTGCTGCGTTATCTAAATATACTTTATTCATTTTATTTTGAATATTTTAATACGACGGAATTGAATTGATAATTGGAAGGAACTGTAAAAACCACCCAAGGATTGGATATCACCTGGATCTCCATTCCTCCGGACTCACGCTGTGGAACTTCTACATACAAAATATTATCCTTCACAGAAAGACTTTTTATCTCACTGATCTTATGGTCTCCTGACCTAAAAGTTCCAAGGTTGTATAAAACAGCTTTTTGATTTTTTGGAAAGGCAGGGTATTTAATTGCTGCATCCTGTCCTAGTTCAGCAAGGCTGGAATTACCTTTTATAATTTTCTGAAGCTCTTCTTCACTTTTAAGAATTTTGAAGCCAGCGGTTTCAGTGCCACCCTGAGATTCAGAAACAAGGATTTCACCTCCTTTTTGTGTATCATTAGATACTGAAGACGGTGCACTTGTACAGCTCATGAAAAAAGCAAGGAACCAAATAAACAGTTTATTCATTGTTACATTTTTACCTCCCAAAATTAGTGAAAAAATTGGTAATGTCCTTCATTTGCCCATTTCAGCATTTGCTTATCTCCTGAAGTATCGCCAAAAGCGATTATTTTATCGTATTTTGAATTGTTGATCTGCTCCTGGATTCTTATGAGTTTTTCTTTTCCGTTACAGTTTTTCCCTATAAAATTCCCTGTAAAAATACCGTTTTTAAACTCTGCACGCGTGGAAACCAGCTGCATTTTCAATTCCTCTGCAAATGGTTTTACCCAGATATCCAGAGAAGCCGTAACTAATAGACTCTGAGTATTATTACGATCTATATTTTTAATAAAGTCGAGTGCATTTTCACGCACAATCTTAGGATAGTGCTGCTCAAAAAACTGTCTCGATTTTCGTTCTATTTTTTCTTGTGATTGTCCTTTCAGTATTGAACCGATGAAGCTTTTTTTGACCTTTTCCGTTTCCGCCAGTTTTAATTTCAATAAAATAAACAGAGGAACATGTCTCAAAAATTGTATATGGTATTTCGTAGAATCATAAAATTTCAGATACATAAACATTGTATCCTTATAGGTAATCGTTCCATCAAAATCAAAACAATACAATTTTTTCATTTTATCAGAGCTTTAATTTTTTAAATACAAATTCAGGAATATTCCTGATCATCATCATAATAATTCCCCAGACAGGCAATACATAAGCTACATTTTTTTGTTTTTTATACGCATTGTAAATGGAAGCTGCAGCCTGTTTTGGCTTGGCCGTTAACCTTGGATTTAACGGAAGCCCTTCTGTCATTTTAGTTTCCATAAACCCTGGTTTAATCGTCAGCACATGCACTTTCTTATCAAACAGATAATTCCGTAGCCCGCTTAAATAGGCTGTAAAAGCTGCTTTTGCACTTCCATAAATGAAGTTACTCTGCCTCCCTCGATCTCCTGCCACAGATGACAATCCTATGATTGTACCTGATCTTCTGCTTTCAAATTTCTGGGCAAAATAATTCATCACAGGAACCAGTTTTGAATAATTGATATTAATTATTCTTTCCGTATTTTTATTATCATACAAACCTTCTTCTGTTCCATCTCCTAAATATCCCGTTGCACAAAATAATACATTTGAATTGACATGATCAAATCGGGTGTAATCTATTTCTTTCATTAAATCCAACTCAATCACCTCAGCCTGTTGCAGAAATTTAACATCAATATGTCTTGCGAACCTTTCCGTGGTTTCCTTATTTGAGGTCAGAAGATAGATTTTCTCATATTTTTCACCTTCCTGCAGAGCCTTTTCAACAAAGGCTTGTGCTACTTCAGAGGTACTTCCCAGAACTATCATTTATGAATTATTATTTATGATTCTTTTGTGCTGTAACGACACAAATTTAGGATTTTGAATATTTTTAAGGTAATTCGTCAAAGAAGATTTACTCATGCTGTCTTTGGTCAAATAAATTCTACCTCCGAATTCCTGAACAATATCATCAAGCTGTTTTACCAGCTTTTTAAGTTTCGAATTTACTTTAAAATCAAGTGCCAAAGTGTACCCTTCTATAGGAAATGAGTTGTAAGCTTCCTCGTTATTCTTTCCAAAGAGTTTTAAAACAGCCAGAAAGGATCCATTTCCGCTATTGGCAATGGTTTCCAGGATCTTCTTCATCCCCTCCTTTCCGGAGTCTTTAGGAATTACCATCTGATATTGGATAAAACCTGATTTACCATAAATTTTATTCCAATCGGTAACAAAATCCAGAGGGTAAAAGTATGTTTCATAATCTATAAAGCTTTTAACTTCTTTTTTAGACTGCTTTTTATAATACAGCAGATTAAATATTTTTACCGTTAAAGCATTCAGGACAAAGCCCGGAAAATAAAAAGGGACAGTTGGTTGAAACTTTTTCTTTAGCCGTAGAGGACTTTTTGCCATATTCTGAGGAAGTTCATGCTGAAAAGCATGTTCTCCCCTCATCAAAATGCTCCTTCCAATATTTTTACCCTTTTGTAAGCAATCGATCCAGGCAACAGTATATGTCCAGTTTTCACTTTCTTCAAAAAGCCTGAATATTTCATCAAGGTTTTCAGCTTTAATACTTTCCTGGCGAATATAAGCTGATTCTATATTTTTAAGCTTAAACTTTGCCGTCAGAATGATGCCCGTAAGTCCCATTCCGCCGATAGTTGCCCAGAATTTATCTGAATTCGTCTCTCTTGAACATGTTATGATCTCCCCATTTTCATTCATGAGTTTAAACTCAATGACATATTCTGAAAAACAACCTTCTGAATGATGGTTTTTACCATGTACATCTGATGCGATGGCGCCTCCAACAGTAACAAACTTGGTTCCCGGAGTTACATAAAGAAAGTATCCTTGCGGAACAGCTATTTCCAAAACATCTGAAAGCAGCACTCCGGATTCACATTCTATAATACCATTCAACCGGTCAAAGCTGATAAATTTATTGAGTTTTTTTGTCGAAAATATATGTTCCCCTAATGAAGCATCTCCATAACATCTCCCATTCCCTCTTGCGATCACTTCATTATGGTTCAATACAAATTCCCTTATATTTCTGAAGCTGTCTTCAGACTTCATTTCTTTTTCCACTACAGGAAAATTGCCCCAATTGGTAACTTTTTGTATGAAATTCGGCTTCATTTTTTAAAATAAATTTGAATTAAAAATGTTGCAACCCATAATAGTAAGGTAACCTGTATATACCTGTCCCTGTACACTATTTTTGTAGGGGATTCCGTTCTGTTATACACTAGAGTCTGCTGCAGGTATCTGAGAAAGGCAAATACTACAAAAATAACGGTATAAAAAACCCTTTCATGAAATTTTGCCTGCACCTCTGGTGACAGGGTAAACATTAAATAACACATAATGGCTAATGTAACAGAAATAGACAGTGCTATATCGGCAAACTGTACGTTATAACCATCCAGAGCACGTCTTGTCTTACCCGAAACCTGCGCATTGATTAATTCACCTCTTCTTTTTCCTATTGCCAATACCAATGCCAGAACAAATGTAAGCAGTATAGCCCATTGTGAAATACTTATTCCGGTAATGTAACCTCCTGCAAGAACCCTTAATACAAACCCTGTGGCTATGATAAAAATATCAATAATAGGAACATGCTTCAACCTGAATGTATAAGCAAGATTCATCACAAAGTAAAATGCAATAATGGTTGCAAATTTCCAGAGAAGTTGCTCGAAATAGAACTGAGCAAAAAGAACAAGGAAAATATCTGTAATTGCGAGTCCTATTAAAATTCCTATAGCTTTTGATTTAGAGATAGCACCACTCGCCAGCGGTCTTCTTCTTTTTTCAGGATGCCTGCGATCTGCCTCTATATCATTGTAATCATTCAGAATATAAACCATGCTGGCAGCAAGCGAAAAGATAACAAAAGCAAAAATACTCTTGGTAAGCAGATCAAGGTTTTTGATATTGCCGGAAAAAAATAATGGCACAAAAACAAATAAATTTTTTACCCATTGTTCTACACGCAGCAGTTTAAGATATTTCTTCATTTATGTTATTTCAATTGCAAAAATAGTAATTTCAAGATGAGTAGCATAAAAGTACAAAAAAAACCGCCGTGGCGGTCTTTTAAGAAAATATTTATATATTAAATTAATTACTTGCCTTGTTTGGCTTCATTAATCATTTTTTCATTGGCTGTAATGGCAAACTCTACCCTTCTGTTTTTTGCTCTTCCTTCTTCCGTATCATTGCTAGCTACAGGCATATTTTTACCTTCTCCTTTCGTAAACATTCTTCCTGAAGCGATTCCTTTACCTGCTAAATATGCTTTAACCGCATCTGCTCTTCTCTGAGAAAGGGCCATATTATAAGCATCTTTACCAACGCTATCTGTGTGTCCATAGATATTGATGTTCGTGTCAGGGTTATTGGCCAATACCTGAGCTAATTTATCAAGGTTGGTCTGAGCTACAGAGGTAAGGTTAGATGAATCGAATGCAAAGTTTACTATACTTTCGTTCATCGTCACTTTAATACCATCTCCTACTCTTTCTACTTCAGCACCAGGTAAAGTTTCTTTAATTTCTTTAGCCTGCTTATCCATTTTGTTACCGATAACATTACCTGCAACACCTCCAATAATACCTCCCAATACTGCTCCTAATGCTCCGTTTCCTCCTTTACCTACGTTATTACCTAAGATACCTCCAAGTACAGCTCCCGATGCAACACCTACTGCTGTACCTCTTTGCTGGTGGTTAGAATTCTGAACTGCTTCACAACTTGTCAATAATAAAGTTGATGATAGGAAAATACCTGCGATATATGTTTTATTAAATTTCATCTTTTTAATTTTTTCTTGTTATAAATTATTTCATTCCAGTTCTTTGGAAATTGTATACCACTCTCACTGTGCTTCCATCAAATGGAACGTTTTGTTCAAGTGAAAACTGATCTGTAGATTGGTTGATCAAATTTAAAGAATAACCAACCGTATTTTGTTTAGCTTTTGTTCCTTCAGCAATTTTCTTAAACATAAAAGTATTTCCACCTTTAACTTCAAATTTAATTGGCTGTGTAATGCTAGGGCAACTTCCACCTCCATTTAAGGTATAAGATCCTGTGTAGTTATTGGGAATCAATCTCCAATGACTTCCTACGAAACATTGTGCATCTGCTCCTTCATCAAACGGTTTAATTTTAAATCCTTTATCATAATCGATACTAACAATCTCCCAATCTCCTTTAATCTTTAAAAAATCAGATTTTTGGTTTTGTGATGTTTGTGCATTTTTCACTGAGGAACAAGACACTGCAAAAAGTGATGTTCCCAACATTCCTGCAAGTAGTAACTTTTTCATTTTGTCGTTTATTTTTTGTTACATTAAAGTTACAAAAAACCGTGCCAAAATTGAAAAATAAAAACAAAAAAGTCCGAAAAATTCGGACTTTTTATCACATACACTGTAATACAGTGAAATATATTATTTTTTAACGGCCTTTTTTACGGATTTCGTAGCCTTTTTTACAGCTGATGCCTTACCGTTATAGAAGTTAGTATAAGCATATTCAGCAGCCTTCTTTAGATCGATAACACCTCCGGCTTGAGAAAGGTCGGCAAATCCATTTTCCGTACTTGGATTACTTGACTTTACAAGAGCTTCAATAATCTGGTCAGGTCTTAAATTAGGCATATACGCTAATAAAACCGCAGCAGCACCGGCAACAACAGGTGATGCCATTGAAGTTCCCTGAAGATATTCATATTCACTCGTTGGAACCGTAGAATAAATCTCTTCACCCGGAGCAAAAACATTTACCATTTTCTTGTTAAAGTTAGAGAAGCTCGCTCTCAACTCATTGTTTCTATTAGTACTTGCTCCAACAACAATCACGTTATTTACGAAAGGTTTTTCGTCTGTAATATTTTTAAAGTTGGTAGGATATGCAAGATGCTCAGCAACATCTTCATTTTCATTTCCGGCTGCCTTTACAAGGAGAACTCCTTTATCTTCGGCATATTTGAATGCATCCCAAACAACATTTTTACCGGGAGACACTGGTTTTCCAAAGCTCATATTTAATACTTTAGCTCCATTATCTACAGCATATCTGATGGCGTTAGCAACATCCTTATCTCTCTCATCTCCATTAGGAACAGTTCTCACGGACATAATTTTTGCTACTCTTGAAGCTACCCCGTACTGAACTTCTTTCCCCTGAGGTAATCCAGCAATAATACCCGCAACGTGAGTCCCGTGTTCTGCATCAGGCCCCTGATAATGATTATTACCGTAATTTTTTTGAGAATAATCATCATAGTTATCTCCAACAATTTCGGCTCTTGTATCATAGCTTAGATCATATTGTTTTGCTGCAGGAGCAAAATGATCGATAGCGCCTTTCATTTCTTTCTTCATTGAAGTTTCGAAATCTGCAGAAGATTTCCCTGCAAATTCAGGACTATGGGCAACCTGAGTCAGAATATTAAGTGCAATTGCATCTTTTTGTTCTGTTGGAGCCTTTATAGCAGCAATATTTTCAGAAGTCACTGATTTCCCTCCTAACAATTTAATCATGTTCGGAATCAGATCATTGATCATTGTGTATTGCTGGAGACTTTGCTTAGCTTCAACACTTTTCTTTGTGAAAAGTTCTTTAGCCTTCATATACATGGCAAACTCTTCAGGCATTTTAGCTTGATTGGCTTTATTCTTAGTAGAATCATCTCCTTCGAATACAGGCTTATATTTAGCTACGACCCTTGTCACCTCCATATTATCCACGTCTACATCACCATTCTTTCCTCCGATAAAATTCCATCCGTGAACATCATCGATATAGCCATTACCGTCATCATCTTTTCCGTTACCCGGAACTTCATTCGGGTTTGACCAGATATTTTTGATCAGTCCCGGATGATCCACCTGCACTCCACTGTCCAGAACACCTACAACAACAGTCTTAGGCTTCAGACCTTTAGATTCTAAATATTTATATGCATTTTCTGTATTGACACCATATACTTTGGTTGTTCCAAAATCTTTATGGTACCAGGTCATTAAATCTTTATTTTCTTTCGGGTCAACGCTCTTCGCCTGTGCTTCCTGTGCAAAAGCAGAATTAAAGCCTGCTAAAAAGACAGCAGCTAATAATACCTTTTTCATACTAGTATGATTGTTTAATATTTTTTATATAAGTCAAAGATTCAGGCCCTTTGTTACAAATAAGGTCCAAAATTGACAGATCACTTAAAAATCCCATTTTATCAGAAAATGTCTGATAGTAATCATCCATTTTATATTCGGAAGCAAATTTTGCAGAAAATTTTTCTCTGAAATTTACTTCTTCAGGATTTTTGATATACTCTTCATTCAAAGAGTATGCCTTTTCCGTTTTTAGGATTTGTTGTATGATCTCTAAACCTTTAAGATTGAAATCCAAAAGATAGTTTTCTTTTAATTCAAATAATCTGATCAGTTTATCTTCATAAAATTCGAAATAAGGAGAACTTTGATAAGCTGTCTTGATAGATTTCCAGTGGAGCTTTCTCCAATCTTCCCTGTTGGAGATCTCTATTTCTTTGAATTGTCTTTTACCCGTATGACTGATCGGGATGATCAAAGAAAGTTTTCCGTTTGCCCCATAAATATTCGCCCGGTTTCGGTACGTCTGTTTGGGAAAATTTTCGAATTGTTCAAAAGTAACCTCATTTTCAGGATCTAAAAACACTGAAAACCAGGAAATCGGTGGTAAATAAAACACCGGTAATAATACATTCTTCATATTCATAATACAAAAATGAAGTATTTTTTCAAATACTTCATTCTATTTTAAAATTTATTTTACTTTATAAATCCTCCTCAGTTTTTTTCTTTCTGAATAGTTTAACAAAATAGTCCCATCCGAAGAATAGAATAAGAATCATCGCTGCAATCCACCAGTATGAAGTTTTATTGGCTTCTCCTGTATTTGTAGCTTTAAACATTCTCTCCCAACGGATCTTGAAAGGCGCCTGATATGTAGAGCTGGCATCTTTGAAAACACCTTGCAGACTCATCCATGTAAACATTGGCTTTCCTACAATATTTTCTTCAGGAACAAAACCAAAGAATCTTGCATCAAGTGAAGCATCTCTGTTATCTCCAACCATCATATAATAATCCTGTTGTATTGTATACTGATTGGCTTCCTTACCATTGATTAAAATTTTTCCGTCTTTATTTTCCAGGCTATTGTGTTCATACTCCGAAATAATCCACTGATACATCGGAAGCGTTTCTTTATTAATTGCGACCACATCACCTTTCTTAGGTATTCTAAGAGGTCCGTACCAGTCCTGATTCCAAGGCTTATTGATAGGAAATATAGATTGAGTGGTATCGATACTTTTTGTGTAAGCCGTTCTGTCGGCGTTAAGCTTGTGCTGAACCGTAGCTGAGTCTTTAGGAAAAATACTTTCTTCCATATCAATTACGTTCGGCAATGCTTTGATCTCTTTAGCCGTTTTATCGGTTAATCCCTGGAACATGTATACAAATCCTTTATCCGTCTGCATTTCCCGTACCGGTAAGAATCCATACGTATTGTATAATCCTGGAATATCCAATTGAGTACCTGTGTTAACTGTATATGCGTGCTGAACTTCCTGATCCCCTAACACCGTTTCTGGTTTTCCGTTTACAAAAAGTCTTCCAGCTCTCATTTCAAAAGTATCGCCGGCAGTTGCCACACATCTTTTTACATAAGGGTCTTTCCTGTCAATAGCTGTATGCACTGAATCCTGAGGATAGTTGAAAACAAGGACATCATTTTTCTGAGGTTTGCTGAATTGCATTATTCTGGCGTAAGGTAGCGTCACTCCATCAACATAAGATTTGGGATCATCCTTCGGGTTTCCTTTTTCTCCGGAATCAAAGATTGTTCCCTGTAAGAAAGGAATTGCAAGCGGACGCATCGGCAACCTGTACCCATAGCTCCATTTATTTACAAAAAGGAAATCTCCTACTAAAAGGGTTCTTTCCATTGATCCTGTAGGAATACCGAAAGGTTGTGTTACAAAAACGTGAATAATCGTTGCAAATACAACAGCAAAAGTCACTGAACCGATGAAGGAATCTTTCTTTTTGGCATTTTTCTCTTCATCCGTCAGGAATAGCTCATTTTCGTCTTCTACTTCTGTATCTTTAGAATAATTGACCGTAGCCATGTAAATGAACGGCAAAATAACAGTTAGAAGCTGGTGCTGGAAAAGATTTTTTCCAAACTTTTTCATAAGATAAATATGAAAAACCGACATCATAATCGGACCTACGATCGGCAAATAGGATAAAATAGCCCACCATCTAGGGTGTTTGGTCTCTTTTAAAACAATAAAATAATTGTAAAAAGGTATAAAAGCAAATAAAGGGCTATACCCTAATTTTTTGAACAGCTTCCATGTTGAAATCCCCATTAATACGGATAAAATGAGAACGTATACTGTATAAGTTAAAAAATAATTCATAAATTTCGTGCCTTATTCTATTGATTTGTGTTGAGCAACTGTTTTTATTAGTTTACTATTTGGAGCATTTGTTACAAGTTAAAGCCCTAAAACATCTTTCATTGTAAAGTTTCCTTTCTTGTCTTTAATCCATTCCGCAGCTACTACGGCCCCTAATGCAAAACCGTTTCTGTTAAATGCGGTATGCTTTATTTCAATTTCATCCACTTCACTCCTGTAAAAGACACTGTGCGTTCCCGGAACTTCATCTTCACGAATAGCGAAAATACCCAGCTGATTCCCCTGAGTTTCTTCAAGCTTCCAGGCATCAAATTTGGGATTATTTCTAAATATTCCTTCGGCCAGAGAAATTGCCGTTCCGCTTGGAGCATCCAGTTTATGAATGTGGTGAATTTCTTCCAACTGACAAGAATATTCGTTAACATTTTTCATCAGATCAGCCAGCTTTTCATTTAAAGCAAAGAATAAATTAACGCCTAAACTAAAATTGGAACCATATAAAAATGCCGTCTGATTTTCCACCGCAATTCTTTCTACTTCAGCCTTTTTCTCTAACCATCCTGTTGTACCGCAAATCACTGGAATTTTATTTTCCAGACATGCTTTTATATTATTAAAAGCTACTTCAGGTAACGAAAACTCGATAACAACATCTGGATTATTAAGGTTTTCAGCAGTTGGAGTTTCTTTAAGGCGGGCAACTACTTCATGTCCTCTATTTGTTGCAATCTCATCAATGATCTTGCCCATTTTTCCATATCCAACTAATGCTATTTTCATGTAATTTATTTTAGATATACCTACTTACGATCTAGAACCTGTAACTCAGACTTAATCCGGTCTTTGGAGGTTCGATACTAAACTGGTCCTGAATAACTGTAGGTTTAAAAGTTAAATCAGGGTCATGGCGGCTTTCATAAAGGTGTGCATCTACAACAGCATCTACTATACTCAGGATATAGATCAGCCCGGTAATTGCGATTGCATAGTCCCTTTGTCTTTTCGCTCTGTCCTGAACGTTCGCCAGTGCAACTTTATCAAGCCATGGACGACTATCGATAAATTCATTAGGAGTTCCGTTCAATTTAGCAATATAGTACTCTCTGTACTTCTTGTATTGTTTATCATTCCACATGGCTATTCCTACTCCGGTACCTACAGCACCCCAAACGATAGGAATTTTCCAGTATTTTTTGTTGTAAAATTGCCCTAGTCCAGGGAAAACAGCCGAGTATAAACCCGCTTTTGTTGGATTTAATTTTAATGTTTTTGCTGTGGGACCGTTGGCCTTTTCCAGATCAGCCACCACTTTAGCTTCAGACTTTTGAGGCTTTGCGGCAGGGATACTATCCTTCGGGTAGTGCTCTACCCGAATGGTATCATTAGGATTTACTTGTGAGTAAGCAGCAGCATACAGGCACAAGAAAAAAGTGAACAATAATTTCTTCATTTATTTAATGTGGGATAGAATATATTCCAATTCATCCTCATTCTTAAAGTCAAGAACAATTTTACCTTTTTTACCATTTCCGGTGGTTTTGATCTCCACTTTTACATCTAAAATGTCAGCAATTGTTTTCTGAGCTCTCTTATAGTTATTGGAAAGTTCAGCCTTTACCTTTTTGGCAGCAGGTGATTTTGGATTTTTTAAAGCTGTAGCAGCCTGTTCAGCCTGACGTACATTCAACTGTTCTTTAATGATAAGGTCAAACAAAATTTGTTGTAGCTCCTCATTTTCCATACTGATAATAGCACGGCCATGTCCTGCAGAAATCTCACCACTTCTGATAGCATTCTGAATATCCGGGCTTAGTCTCAATAACCTGATAGAATTGGTAATCGTACTTCTGTCTTTTCCTACTCTCTGGCTAAGGTTTTCCTGAGTCATTCCGATTTCGTCCAAAAGTCTTTGATACGTCAATGCAATCTCAATAGAATCAAGATCTTCCCTCTGGATATTTTCAACAAGAGCCATTTCTAAAAGCTCCTGATCGTTTACCAAACGGATATAAGCAGGAACAGAAGTTAGTCCGGCAATTTTACTCGCTCTGAAACGTCTTTCCCCTGATATAATTTCAAATCTCTCGCCTTCTTTTCTAAGAGTGATCGGTTGGATCACCCCTAAATTTTCTATAGACTGAGCGAGTTCATTGAGTGCTTTTTCGTCAAAATAAGTTCTTGGCTGGGTTGGGTTGGGATAAATATCTTCAATCGCTACTTCTACGATATTTCCAACAAACTTATCCGCTCCCTCATCAGTAGCAGAGTTCACTGTAGCTTTGGATTCAGCACTTAAAATAGCACCCAAACCACGTCCCATAGCTCTTTTTTTGTCCTTCATAGATATTTTTGATAAATGATGACAATTACAACCAAGATCAGCTGCTCCACATTGCAATTATCTATTATTTACTCTTAATTAATTCTTTACTAAATTTTCATTTTTCAACAGAACTTCTTCTGCTAACTGAATATACTGAATTGCTCCTTTACTTTCGGCATCATAATTCAGGATGCTTTCTCCGAAACTTGGTGCTTCACTTAATCTCACATTTCTGCTGATGATGGTTTCAAAAACCATTTCCGGGAAGTGTGCATTTACTTCTTCCACCACCTGATTGGATAATCTTAACCTGCTATCATACATCGTTAGAAGTAAACCTTCAATGTCCAGATCTTTGTTATGAATCTTTTGAACATTTTTGATGGTATTCAAAAGTTTTCCTAAACCTTCCAATGCAAAATATTCACATTGGATCGGAATGATTACAGAATCAGCAGCTGTAAGCGCATTTACAGTAATCAATCCCAAACTCGGAGCACAGTCAATAATGATAAAATCATACTCATTTTTTACGCTTTCCAATGCTTTTTTCAGCATATACTCACGATCTTCCTTGTCTACCAATTCAATTTCAGCTGCTACAAGGTCTATATGAGACGGTACGATATCTAGATTTGGTGTTGCTGTCTTTTTAATACAAGTGGCAGTATCCACACTGTGTTCTAAAAGATTGTACGTAGAATACTGGACATCTTCCACACCCAATCCTGAAGTAGCATTAGCCTGAGGATCGGCATCGATGATTAATATTTTCTTTTCCAATACCCCTAATGCCGCAGCAAGATTTACAGCTGTTGTCGTTTTTCCAACTCCCCCTTTCTGATTAGCGATACCTATGATTTTTCCCATTATTAGAACTTTAAGCCTCAAAAATACACATTTTTCTTTGCTCTTAATGAATGATGAAAAGTAAAAATGAGTTAAAATATTGTTAATAAGGAAATTAACCCTAAAAAAAATTATCCACAAAAAATAGTATTTTGTGGATAACTGTCAAGATTTGTTTGATATAGATTATTCAAACTTCATAGAAATCGGAAATTTGAAATAACTTCTTACGGCTTCACCTTTTTTATTTTTTCCAGGAATCCATTTTCCTCTGATCGATTTTACTGTTCTGATTGCTTCACTATTGAAATCTGCATTTCCTCCATTGGCTTTGATACCGGAAATAGTTCCATCAATTTCAACAATAAAAGTGATCGTTGTTTTCACGACTCCGTCGCTCTCAAATCCGGAGCCATCAAAGTTATTCATTACTTTATTTCTGAAGGAATCGATTCCACCTACGAAATTAGCTTCAACACTAAGCGCTTCTGCACCCACTATAGAATTCCCGGGATTTGCAGGTTGTACAGGCTGTGGGTTTGCCGGCGGAGCAGCAGGACCTGTTCCGATATGGGGTGCCGGCGGTATATAAGTATTTTTGATCGACTCCCCATCAAGATTATTAACCAAACCCGGAGCTGCATCGGCAGGCTTTTCAACTTTTACAGGCTCTATTGCATGCGCTGCTGGTGTTGGTATCTGGCTATCATACTGTTTAGTGTTTGGAGGGGTTACAGGTTTAACGATCTGCACTGGTGGAGTTTGTTCAGGAGTAGCGGGGTCTTTGAGTTTAATAACTACTGGCGGCCCATCAACAGGCACATGTACCGGAGTGCTGTTACTAAATGCTGAAATGATCAGTGGAGTAATGGAAACCGCAGCCAACAAACTTACACCTACAAACAGTGCCTTTGTTAGTATTTTATCGGACTCATTTCTCAAAACATAAGCGCCATATTCCTTGTTACGATGCTCGAAAAGAACTTCATTGAAGCGAAATTCCTGATTAGTGTGTAGGTGTTTCATCACTTAAAAGATTTAAACGGTTAATAAAAAATCTGATTATTAGTTTTTATAGCACTTATCGATAAGTAATGTTACACCATCAAAACATTTGCCATTTTATTGACAAAACATTAATATTTTAAAAAAATTTATGACAGTCAATAAAATTAACTATGCAAGCAATAGTAAAGCATTAAAAATACCATTATAGATATTGAAATTATTCAACAATATTATATTTTTAACTAATTAAATTCATTAATATTTTAAAAATAGTAAAAACCACATCTTAAAACAGGAAAAATACTGAGATATTGAACCCAGAGTCAAAATACATTTGTACCATACCAAACCGGGGATGCTGAAAACCGAAAAGAGTAAGCAAAAAAACAAAAACTTAATAATTATGCCAACTTTAACTCAAGAAGCAAAATCAAACTCATTAATGAGCATGCTTTTAAAACAAGTGTATGACACCGTAACCAATGGTGGAGACCCGGACTCTCTGGGACCTAATGATTTCATTTCATTTGACCCGGTAGGGATTACTCTATCGGAAGACACCTTTGATTACGCACTCAACGGACTATTTGGGGACGCCCCGTCACCAAAACCAATGCTGGACGCTAAAGGAGAACCTATCCTGGATGCTAACGGAAATCCGAAAATTGACATGGAGGCTTACCAGAACGCCCTGTCAAACAGTAAATTCAGAAAATATCTTCAAATGGAGCAATTTGCTGCAATGGTGGATGTCATTCCTTCTCAGCTTCCTCCGCTTACCAGTTCAGGCAACGGAAGGGTAATGTCGATCATGAGCATTATGAACGATTCCCAGAAAAGAGTATCTAAAGTATATGAAGATCTTTTGCAATGGTCCGTAGTCGTTGATACTCAATTTGATGAAAAAGTAGAAAAAAAGCTGAATACGTTAAGGGATAAGCTTTTCAAAATTAAGAAGGTAAAAAACACAGACTTTGATCCTAATTCACCTATAGACGACACAAACAAACCTGAGATCTTCCACACTTTCGTTTCTCCGATGTATTCTAAATATGTAGAATATCAGATGAAATATTACGATATCGTAGACGCCAATAATGAAATCAGAACTGCTGCCGATAACGGAGATGCGGAAGCAATGGCCAAATTATCGATCGATGGCAAGAACATGAAAAAAAGAGAAGATGCATCCCTTAAAGCGTGGCAATCTCTTGGATACAAAGAAGCCGTCGAGAAAATACAAAATTATTTAAGTGAGGTAGAGCAGAAAAACATGCTCGTCATCAAAAAAAGGATGGAGTCTGAGTTCAGAAACAGTCAGAGAACAAGGGTTCTGGACTATACAAATTATTCACCATCCGTTCCGGTTGCCGCTAATGCATTAAAAGAGTCTAAAGGATGGCCCACAGTTACCATCGTAGAAGGTGAATCTAATTATGATTATTCAAAATCAGTTCACAACTGGGGTGCAGCCGCAGGATTTAGCATGGGCATTTTCTCTATTGGTGCAAAAGGTGGCGGAAAGCACGAAAAAACAAAGATCAATACAGATTATACGAATATGAAGGTCTCTTTCAAGCTTGGAAAAGTAAGAGTGGAAAGAGGATGGCTTAATCAAAACTTTATTGAATCCAAATACTGGAAACTACATGAACAATCTCCTCAAACTTTAAGTGGCGATGTCATCAGCGATGGAAAAGGAAAAGGGTTAATGCCTTCTATCATTACCGAGCTTATCATTGCCAAAGACGTTTGCCTTGATTTTACAAACAACAGTACTGCTTTTACGGATGTTAAAAACTCTGTCAGTGCGGGGGCTGCTGTTGGAATAGGACCGTTCGTTTTCGGCGGAAGCTACAGTTACGATAACCAGGATGTACAATCCAATGCCAAATGGAATGGAAAGAAACTGAATTCTGACGGAATCTACATTATCGGTTATAAATGCCATGTCATTCCGAAATCACCGGATCCAAATCCGGAGATCAAAAAATGGACTGACGGAAAATCATAATACCCTTCTCATCAAGAATAGCCGGCAGATTTTTTCTGTCGGTTATTTAAAAAACAAAAACTAATGCCATGAAATATTTTATTGCCGTCTACCAGAAACTTAAAAACACTTATCTATCCCAAAGCTCGATGGAAAATGACCTTCCCATGATATGTCCTTCCCTCAGGGTATATGAAAATGAAGAACTTGAGCTTTTAAAGCCACAAAACCAGCTCAACGATGATCAGAAAAAAGCCCTTTCTATCATTAAAAAGCAGAATATGGCCTACGAACTTAATTCAGTTCCTATATCTTCTCAGTTCTGGGACCTGAATCCTAACAATTCCCTGTTTGACATTTATCGTGATATTCTAGATAAAAACAATTTAAAAAATCTTGAAGAAAGCCTTGATAAGACACTGGCAATTGAAAGTTCCATCCTTTTCGATGCTAAAAAGAATGACACTAAAGAATTTAAGGCTTACAAAAAATACAGGCTGGCTCATGAGCAGGTAATTGATAAGATCACAGCTCATCTCGAGCTTTTTGACGATCTGGACAGCGATGAGGAAAGAAACAATTGGAATGATCAGCTTACTCATTTAAACGGAACAAAAGAGATCGCCTTTTCAGATTGGAAAATAAAAGGAAATAAAGATAACATCGATAAGGAATTGACAAGAATCAACAAAGCTTCTGATGCAGATGTCTATCTCGCAATGGCCCAAAATGCTAAAAACACCTTTGAAGCTGCTGAGAAAACCGACGTAATCACTAATGCCTCTATTCATGATATTAATTTTATCCCGTATGATTTCATGGAAAATGAATCAGGATGGAACAATATAAGAATTGAAAAAAAGGAACTCGAAACCTTATATACGGAAGCAAAAAGCTCCCACGAAAACCTCCCCTCAGAAATTCTTTCGATTGACTATGACGAGGGCGTTATTCAGGCGGTCGAACTGGATTATTCTTTTGTGCATTTAAAAAGAAACTGGTTCAGCAAAAACTTTATGCTTTCGCAACTATTTGAATGGAATGAGCCAAAAAAAATATCGGACGGACAAACAATTTCCAGTGATTTTAAACTACCCGCTTTTCCCAAGACCATGATTTTAATAAAGAATCTGAAAATAATTTTAGATCCTTCAATTACAAATGATGCAATCAACAACCCGGATCAACTTATTTATTTTGGTCCTCTGATCATGAAGCAGCAGCTTTTTGTCAATAAAAACAATAATCAAAAGTTCTTAAAGGCCATTACAAATGTAAAAACCATTAAATCCGACCAGCTCAGCAACTTAACCAGAAAAACAGCCCTTTATGAAAACTCAAAGATTACTGCCACAGAATTCATAACAAAACCTGAATCTGAACCTGTTGCGGAAACAGCCAAAGTACATCCGATCCCTGCATTCAACAGAATTAATATGAATGTTCTCAATAGTGTAAGGAATGTAAGACCGGTTACTCCCGTTTCAACACCACAACCCATAACTCCGGCTCCACCAGTAAAACCTGTAATCCCCATTAGAAATACAGGAATCTTTGTCCCCATAAAATACCCTATCCAGGTTCCATCATCAGGAGCGAATATACAATTCAGGGTCCTGGATAAAATCAATAACGATCCTGTTTATAAATGTTCAATCTCCATTAAAGGAACCAACAACAGCAGGATTTATGAAATAGAAACAAACGAAGCAGGAATTGTCAATCAGGTTATCGCATTAGGCGAATACAGTATTGAGCTGAGAATAGATGATTACTCAGTTTTGAACCAAAACTTCAGTGTAACAAGTACAACTCCTATTAATTTAGAATACAAACTTCAGAGAGAGGAAGTTAAATTCAAGTCATTTTTCTTGATCGGAATGATTTGTGAGAAGATGCCAAAGATTCCCGTTAGCTAACTTTTGTGAATATATGGACGAACCCTACTCAAAAATAGTTTAATCTTTAATAAACAAAAAAACACCATGAAACTCTTAAAATACAATACGAAAGCGCCTGAAGTTCTCACATTATGTGAGCTTCTTTATAAGTTGGGATATCCTATTAAAATTTCAGATTCTTTCAGCCTGGAAGTAGATGCGGCAGTTAAAGATTTCCAAAGCAAAAATGCTTTAGTAATAGACGGAATTGTCGGAATAAAAACATGGGCAGTATTATTGCAGAAAAATTCTAATCCGATTATCTCAACGGATAAATTCCTTAAAGAAAGTGACCTTATCTCTTTTGCTGATCAGTACGATCTTGAATTAGCAGCTGTAAAAGCCGTTAATGAAATTGAAAGCAGTGGAAAAGGTTTTTTAATCAACAATAAACCTAAGATTCTTTTTGAAGGGCATATTTTCTGGAATGAACTCGAAAAGCGAGGAATTAATCCAAACTCTTATTACAACGACTCAAGTAAAGACATTCTTTATCCTAAATGGACCAGAACCTATTACCTGGGTGGGGTGAGAGAATATGACCGATTAAATGAGGCTATAAGTTTAGGGACTGATGTTAAATTTAAAGACGCCGCATTATCTTCAGCATCCTGGGGAAGCTTTCAGATCATGGGATTCCATGCTAAAAATTTAGGTTATACCGATGTTAATGATTTTGTGTCCAAAATGGAGATCAATGAAGGAGAACACCTGAAAGCTTTTGGAAAGTTTTTAGAAAAAAATGGACTTTTGGTTCACTTAAGAAATAAAAACTGGGGCAATTTTGCAAAAGGCTATAATGGTACGGGTTATAAGCAGAATAAATACGATGAAAAGCTTGCTAAGGCTTATGCAAAATATTTGAATTAGATGGTTAAAAGCAGTACACCGATTTCAAAAGTTCCCTTTGTTCTGCAATTGAAACTCTCACAGAAAAAAATTCGGATTAATTGATGAAATCTGTGGGAGTTTTTTTCAATATATAATTTAAGTTAACATTCAAAATGTAACAACAATACATGGAGTGACAAATTATTTTACCACAAATAATCCTCACAGAGACAAGAATAAACCTTATGGATCACAAAAAAAAGAGACCATCACATGTGACAGTCTCTTTTTTTTATAAATGATATTCTATAGTATTAGAATAATTCTTTTCTGATAATGTTCTGACTTCTTTCCGGTCCAACAGAAACCAAGTACACATTGATTCCTAAATACTGCTCGATAAATTCGATATATTTCTGAGCGTTATCAGGAAGTTCATCATAGCTTCTTACCTTCGTAAGATCTTCACTCCATCCCGGTAAATCCTGGTAGATAGGCTCATAATTGTATAATTTTTCTGTAGAAGAAGTGAAGTAATCGATTACTTTACCATCTTCTGTTTTATACTGAGTTACAATTTTTAGGTTTTCAATTCCTGTAAGAACGTCAAGTTTAGTAATTACAAGGTTATTGATACCATTGATCATACAAGCATGTTTCAACGAAACAAGATCCAACCATCCGGTTCTTCTTGGTCTTCCGGTAGTCGCTCCGAATTCACCACCGATCTGTCTGATTTTTTCTCCTAATTCGTTATCCAATTCAGATGGGAAAGGTCCGTTTCCAACCCTTGTGCAGTATGCTTTGGCAACTCCAATAAGATTCTGAAGTGAAGTTGGCGGAACACCGGCTCCCGTACAAACTCCTCCTGTAGATGGAGAAGATGAAGTAACGTATGGATACGTTCCGAAATCAATATCCAACATCAATGCCTGAGCCCCTTCAAAAAGAACGTTTTTACCATCTCTGATCGCTTCATTCAATTCAACTTCTGTATCTACAATTCTGTCCTGAAGCTGTTTTCCTATCTCTAAAAATTCGTTGTAAATTTCTTCTACGTCTAAAGTCGGTTTTCCGTAGTATTTTTCAAAAAGAGAATTTTTAATTTTAAGGTTTTTCTCTATTTTCTCTCTTAAAATCTCAGGATTCAGAAGATCTATCATTCTGATTCCAACTCTTGCAATTTTATCTTCGTAACAAGGTCCGATTCCTTTTTTAGTGGTCCCGATCTGAGTTCCTCCATGCTCTTCTTCACGGTAAGTATCCAAAAGAATGTGGTAAGGCATGATCACATGCGCTCTTCTGCTGATAAAGATATGGTCGGTTCTTAAACCTTTGCTCTCAATCTGGCTAACTTCTTTGATGAAAGATTTAGGATTCACCACTACTCCATTGGCAATGATGCATTTTCCTTTGCACTGCAAAACTCCTGAAGGAAGAAGGTGTAAAACAAATTTTTCATCACCCACATAAACCGTATGACCTGCATTGTCTCCACCCTGGAAACGTACTACATAATCCGATTTAGCGGATAAAACATCCGTGATTTTCCCTTTACCTTCATCTCCGTACTGAAGACCTACAACTACGTAAGTTGACATATTTTACTATTGTTTTTAGATTCATGCAAAATTACTCTGAAAAAATAGGGTGGGCAAATTATGTGGAAAATTTATTTTCATTCTAGTTTAAAATCATAGAATTACAAGCATTTTTTACGACATCATTGATCTATCATCAAACCAAAAATCTTTTATTTATGTGTATATTTGAGTAGCGTTTGAGAATAATAAAGATAGTTTATGATATGAGAACATTACATCAAACAGGATACTTGTCTAAAAATACCAGCGATCAGCCTCAACTTTTTTACAATGTATTTACCCCTGAGAAGAATGAGATAAAGGCAAGTCTTTTAATTATCCATGGAATGCAGGAACATAGCGGAAGATATAATGAAATAGCAGAATATTTTGCCGGTCACGGATTAGCTGTAATCACTTACGATCATCTGGGACATGGAAAATCAGTGAAAGAAAAAAAAGATATCGGATTTTTTCAATTGAACCGACCGGATAAAAAATTGATCGATGATGCGGAAATGATGAGTGATCACCTAAGCTATCAATATCCTGATGTACCACATTTTGTCCTCGGTCATTCGATGGGTTCTTTTGTTACACGGTGTCTTCTTCAAAGAATTAGCACCCGGCTTACAGGAGCTATCATCGTTGGCACCGGAGGTACTTTAGCGGGTATCAGTCTTTTGAATACCTATTTTTCAATCGCCAATAAAATAGCACCTAAACAAAAAACATTTTTCAATTCACTTTTTAATTTCGTAAACAACAACCATTTCAGAAAAGATAAAAATTTTGGCGACACAAGCTGGCTAAGCCTCAATGAAGCCAATAGAGATGCTTTTACTCAGGATGAACTTTCTGGAATTCCTTTTACCAACAATGCATTTTATGCATTATTCAAACTGTATAAAAAAGCAACCAAAAGAAACTGGGCAAATCCCATTTCCAAATCCTTCCCTTTTTTATTTGTTAGTGGAAAAAACGATCCTATCGGGAATTTTGGAAAAGGAGTTATGCAAACAGTAAATAATTTAAAACAGAATGGATTCATTAAGGTGGATTACAGTATCTATCCTGAAATGAGGCATGAAATTATGAATGAGGAAATCCGGAAAGAGGTTCTGGATGATATTTACAAGTGGATTGAGAAACTTTTGTAACAAATATTCTTATAACTCTTTCATTTTAGGTATTTTGATTATTGTATATTTGATCATCAATACCAACACAAAATTAAAAGCAAACATGCCTAAAAAATCACTCCTTCTTATTATCCTGTTTCTATACTCTTCTCTTTCTTTAGACGCACAAAATAAAATTAATGAGTATCTGAGTATTCCCGGACCTATTAAAATTGATAATACATTCTATAATCTAATCTGGAGCTCTCATCCTAATGAGAATTATTACAAACAAGAATACCTAAGCCCAACCGAGAAAATCGAAAAATACGGCACATTAGTTATGATCGATTATATTCAGGGAACTCTTAAAATTGAAGATGTAATTAATCGAAAAGTAACAGAACTTGAGAACCTGAAAAAATCCAATCCGGTCGTCAATTACAAAATCTATGAAAACGGCGAAGAATATATCTTAGATTTTCTCATTACTGAGAATTCGAAAGATGGGAAAGAAATACTCATCGCAGAAAGAAATGTTTACCGTTATAAACTTATTTCAAACAATAAAAGTAAAGGAGTCCTACTTTTCGGCGTTAGTGAAAGGGGATATAAAGAAAACATAGAAAGTTTCTTCAATAATTTGAAAAATAACTCTTCCAAATTAATAGAAGTAGTTGGAAATTATCAATTACCGAAAATTGAAATAAAATAGGTGCTAAATTATCATTCCGAAGGATTCCAAAGCCATTATTCACATTTAACAGTTAGACTCCTTCGGAATGATTATTCCAAAATATTATCGACCCTAAAATCCCCGCAACTTAAAAAGTATCATTTTTAAAATACTTATCGCTGTATTAATCCAGCACAATTTCACTTTCTATACCAATCTCATCCAGGAAGATTTCATCATGAGAAATCACTAATAACGTCCCCTTATAATCTTTAATGGAGTTGGTAAGAATCTCTACATTTTGCAAATCCAGATTATTTGTGGGCTCATCGAGAACAATGATATCGGGAGCCCTATTACTGATTGAAAGCCCACACAATAAAAGTCTAAGGCGCTCTCCTCCACTTAACATTTCTCCTTTTTTATCCCATGTTTCTTTTCCAAATAAAAATCTGGACAATATGGTTTTTACTTCGGACTCCTGTAACGCATTATCATTAAACCTTTGGGCAAATTCATAAATGGTTGCTTCCTGAGCAATTAACGAATATTCCTGATCAATATAAATACTATTAAAATCAGTTCTTGAAATAGTTCCAATGGAAGCATCCAAATCACCAATTAAAAGTTTAATTAAAGTCGTTTTTCCGGAGCCGTTCGGTCCTTTCACACAAATACGATCTCCGCTTCTGATTTCGAGATCCAGATTTTTAGCCCATAAGAGTTTTTCATGATATCTGAAATTAATATCATCCGCTGTCATAAGAATTTTCCCTGTGTGAAGATCAGAATCGTTGAAATTTACTTTCATTTGTTCTGTATTTTTCACAGATGAACGCAATCCCCTAAGTCCTGCGGAAAGATCACTAATCTTTTCAGCGTGAATATTCTTGAGTTTGGAGGTATTCTTTTCGGCATTATTCCGGAGGGTATTCATCATAATTCTTGCAACTCCTGATTTTTCCTGCTTTTTCTTTCCCCGGGCATCTAATTTTTGTTTCCTTTCCAAGGTCTCCCTTTCTTTTTCCTTTGCCTTTTTCAAAGCCCGCTCCTTGGCATGAATGTCATGATGCAATGCCTCCTCCTCTATTTCCTTTTGTTCAACATAAAAATCAAAATTCCCACCATACGTTGAAATGCCTTGATTGCTCAATTCGTAAATCGTATCAACCAGATTTAATAAAGTTCTGTCGTGACTCACAATAACTATTGTAGCACTTGTTTTCGCAATATAGTCATATAAAAGACTCCGTCCTTCAAGATCGAGGTGGTTAGTGGGTTCATCCAGCAAAATGATATCCGGCTGATGAATCTGTAAACCTGCAAGAAAGACTTTTGTCTTCTGTCCTCCGCTCAGGCCCTCTAGTTTTTGATTTAAATCCAGGTTCTCAAGCTGCCAGTATTGTAAAGCCATTTGGCAACGATCTTCAATATCCCAATCATCGTTGAGAATATCAAAATAAATGTCGTCTACTTCGCCACTGCTAATCTTCTGTAAAGCATTTAGTTTTTGGTCAATTTTCAGGCTTTCTGCAATGGTAAGATGATTAAAGTTTCCAAACATTTGCGGAACGTAATATAAATTTCCTTCAATATGTAAGTTCCCTTCCAAAGGTTGGATTTCATTTGCTATAATTTTAAGCAGGGTAGATTTTCCCATGCCATTACTTCCGACCAAAGCCGTTTTGAAGATGTTGGGATCGTTACATTGATATGATTAAAAAGCAGGTCTCTGTTGGGAAACCTATAGGATATATTTTGTAGAAAAATCATGATTTCTTTCTAATTAAAGTTAAACATCAATAATCCAAGGGGATTATCATCTGATCAAATCTGAAAGAAATTATATCCTACATGAGCGTATTTTTAGGTTTTGTGTATGCAAATATAATGCAAATAATAGATTAAACATAAAAACATTTTAATCAAAAATCAAAAATCCGTAACTTTGCCAACTACTAAATTTTTTATGGAAAGCATTAAAGTTCACGACAAAACTTTTGTTCCTTATCTAAAGGACGCGGAAATTCAGGAAATAGTAAAAGCGACAGCGCTGAAAATTTATGAGGATTACAAAGATGAAGTTCCTGTCTTCATAGGAGTTTTGAACGGAGTTATCATGTTCTTCTCAGATCTTTTAAAGCATTATCCGGGAAACTGTGAGATTGCTTTTATCCAGATGAGTTCTTATGTAGGAACGGAATCTACGGGAATTGTTTACCAGAAGATGGAGCTGACGAAAGATGTTAAGGACCGTCATATTATTCTGGTTGAAGATATCGTAGATACAGGAAATACTGTTGAAAGCCTTTTCAAATATTTCAAAGAAACACAACGACCAAAATCTGTAAAACTGGCTTCTTTCTTACTAAAACCTGAGGTTTACAAGAAGGATTTTAAACTGGATTATATTGGAAAGGAAATTCCAAATAAATTTGTTCTGGGTTACGGATTAGATTACGATGAACTGGGAAGAAATCTTTCGGATTTATATCAGTTAGAAGAAGGTAAAATCAACCATTAATTTCAAAACCTGAAATTTAAACTTAAAATATCTAATTAAATAAAAATGATAAACATTGTTCTGTTCGGGCCTCCAGGAAGTGGAAAAGGAACACAAGCTCAGAATCTCATCGAAAAATTTAACTTAAAGCAAATCTCTACAGGTGATCTATTCAGATTCAATATGAAGAATGACACGGAACTTGGGAAATTAGCT
This sequence comes from Chryseobacterium sp. B21-037, assembly GCF_028570785.1. Taxonomy (NCBI): domain Bacteria; kingdom Pseudomonadati; phylum Bacteroidota; class Flavobacteriia; order Flavobacteriales; family Weeksellaceae; genus Chryseobacterium; species Chryseobacterium sp. B21-037. The sequence goes on along the minus strand of NZ_JALGCB010000001.1, from coordinate 4,732,847 downwards.
AAATCTTACATCGATAAGGGAGAATTGGTTCCGGACCAGGTGACAATCGACATGTTGGTGGACGAATTGAGAAAACCAACCGATGCGGCAGGGTTTATTTTCGATGGATATCCAAGAACAGCAGTACAGACAGCGGCTTTGGAAAAAATCGTTAAAGAGGAACTGAATGACGAGATTGATGTTTGTCTTTCATTAATCGTTGAAGATAAAATTTTGGTTGAAAGATTGCTGAAAAGAGGAGAAACCAGTGGAAGATCTGATGACAGCAACGAAGAAATCATCCAGAACAGGATTAAAGAATATTATGCGAAAACAGCTGAAGTAGCTGAATTATATAAGCAACAAGGAAAATATGTAGAGGTAAACGGAGTTGGTGAGATCAATGAGATTTCTGAGAAATTGTTTGCTGAAGTAGAAAAAATTCAAAAATAAATTTTTGATTCAAGGTTCAAAGTTAAATATTCAAGGTTTAAACTTTGGACCTTACACATTAAACCTTGAATTAAAATTATGTCAAATTTTGTAGATTACGTAAAGATTCATTGTAAAAGCGGTCATGGAGGTGCAGGTTCTGCGCATCTTCGCCGTGAAAAATACATTCCTAAAGGTGGCCCTGATGGTGGAGACGGAGGTCGTGGAGGCCACGTTATTATGAAGGGGAATGCTCAGGAATGGACTTTACTACCACTCCGTTATACCCGTCACGTGAAAGCGGAGCGTGGAGAAAACGGAGGAAAAAATCAGTTAACAGGAGCTTATGGTGCCGATGTTTATATAGAGGTGCCTATCGGAACCATTGCCAAAAATGAAGAGGGTGAAATCATCGGTGAAATTTTAGAAGATGGTCAGGAAATCATCCTGATGGAAGGAGGAAAAGGAGGACTTGGTAACGAGCACTTTAAATCTTCAACAAACCAGACCCCACGTTACGCACAGCCGGGAATGGAGGGACAGGAAGGTTATGTGGTTTTTGAGCTTAAAATTTTAGCTGACGTAGGGCTTGTAGGTTTCCCGAATGCCGGAAAATCAACATTGTTGGCTTCCGTATCCGCGGCAAAACCTAAAATTGCCAATTACGCATTTACAACTTTGACGCCTAACCTGGGAATCGTAGACTACAGAAATTACAAATCATTTGTAATGGCTGATATTCCGGGGATTATAGAAGGAGCCGCTGAAGGAAAAGGCCTTGGCCATAGATTCCTAAGACATATTGAGAGAAATTCAATTTTGTTATTCCTTATTCCGGCAGATTCTGAAGATCATTTCCAGGAGTTTAAAATTCTTGAAAATGAGCTTAAAGAATACAATCCGGAATTATTGGATAAAGACTTTATTATTTCCATTTCAAAAGCAGACCTTCTGGACGATGAACTGAAAAAAGAAATTTCAGCAGAATTTCCTGAAAACAGGCAGCCGCTGTTCTTCTCGGGTGTAACCGGTGAAGGACTTACGGAACTTAAGGATGTTATCTGGAAAAAACTACATGGATAGAACACTGTTCTTCATATTAGTTTTATTTTACCAATTTTGTTTTTCACAAAGCAGTAAGACTTTATCAAAAATTGACAGCCTCAAAACAGACATTGAGGCTGTCAATTTTATACGGTCATGTTCACAATCAAAAGATGATTTTTTATCTGAGTTTACGTTAAAAACGATCAGGAGCTTTGAAGATGATAATTTGTCACCCCTTATAAAAAGGACTGCTGATAGTCTGGGTGTTGACAAAAGTTTTTATAAAGGAGACTTTGATCATAATGGGAAAACGGATTTATTATTTATCGGGGATGACAACAGCTGTCAATCATCCAGAGGCAGTTGTAGTGCAGTTGTAAAGGTTATTTTTGATATAGACAATAAGTATATGACCAAGAGTTTACTTCTGAATCATTTTGATTTTGTAATCCCGAAATTGTCTACCATAAATGGCAAAGATTATATCTCTGTTTTCTACGATGAAGTTACCGAAGATTTTAATTCTGAGAAATACAATTTTTACCACAAAATCGTCAATAAGATTCTGACTTATAAATTTGATAATTTCGTAGAGTATAATCCGGAACCTCAAAAGTATACTATTGAAAAAATATTTTTTGAAACAGAGCCCTGTTTTGGAACCTGTCCGGTGTTTACGCTTGAATTGAGTAAAAACGGCACCTCTCAATTTATTGCCAAGACTTACAATTTTATCAACCGTAATGATTCCTTTGAAAAAATAGAAAGGAAATCCCGTAAAACTTTTGAAAAAGGTGAAGGAAAATTTACAACCCAAATAAAAGCATCGGATTTTCAAAAAATTGAAACAATTCTTGGCTATATTAATTTTCCGGAGCTTCAAGATGATTATTCCGTAAGTTGGACCGATGATCAGTTGTCAACTTTAACAATTACCTATGACAACGGGAAGATCAAAAAGATTAAAGATTATGGTTTAGTTGGAAGTTATGGATTAACAACTCTTTATAAAACCCTGTTCGACCTAAGATTCAATCAGGAATGGAAGAAGATAAAACATTAAGTCCCCCGATCATCTGATACTCGTTGATCCTATTTCTGTACATTTCAAAGATTAAAAATATCGATAACAGACCTTAATTGCGCAGGTATGGAAGTAAAATAATAAACTTCAAATATTTTAACTACCTTTGTAGCATATTTCGCGGCATTCTCAGCCCTTTCGGTAATTAATTTTACTTAAAAATTCTGTTAATCAATTTTAGCAGATTCGCTAAAAATGATGAAGTATACTACTTCGACCGCATTATTTTTAATACGCAATATATTTTGTTATTTACAGATTTAAAAATCATCAAGCCCATTTTAGATGCGCTTCAACAGGAAGGTTATGAAAAACCAACTCCTATACAGCAAAAGGCTATTCCCTCTATTTTAGAGAAAAAAGATCTACTGGGAACGGCGCAAACCGGAACCGGTAAAACTGCAGCTTTTGCTATTCCCATTCTCCAGAACCTTTCAGAACGTCCAAAGACTAATCAGATCAAAGCTTTGGTTTTAACGCCTACAAGGGAACTGGCTATTCAGATTGAAGAAAGCTTTAATGCTTACGGAAGAAATCTTCCATTAAGAAAATTAGTTATTTTCGGAGGTGTAAAACAGGGCTCACAAGAAGCAGCTTTAAGAAAAGGAGTAGACATTCTTGTAGCAACACCGGGGAGACTCCTTGACTTCATTGCACAAGGAATTATCAGTCTTAAAAACCTGGAGATATTTGTTCTGGATGAAGCTGACAGAATGCTGGATATGGGATTTGTACATGACGTTAAAAGAATTATTAAGCTTTTACCACAGAGAAGGCAAACTTTATTTTTCTCTGCAACTATGCCTCCTGAAATACAAAAGCTTGCCAATTCCATCCTCAGCAATCCGGTACAGGTAGAAGTAACGCCTGTTTCTTCGACAGCTGAAACCATTAAACAATCTGTCTATTTTGTTCAGAAAGAAGATAAATTGGGATTACTTACACATATTCTTAAAAATCATATCTCTGAATCTGTTTTGGTTTTTTCAAGAACCAAGCACGGAGCTGATAAGATTGCAAGAACATTACAAAAAAATGGCATTTCAACGGAAGCGATTCATGGGAATAAATCTCAAAATGCACGTCAAAATGCGCTAAACAACTTCAAATCCGGAAAAACCAGAGTATTGGTTGCTACAGATATTGCAGCAAGAGGAATTGATATTGATGAGCTGAAATATGTAATTAATTACGAGCTTTCTGATGTTTCCGAAACCTATGTTCACAGAATCGGAAGAACAGGAAGAGCGGGTTCGGAAGGGACTTCTTTATCTTTTGTAGATGGTCTGGATTTGCTGAACCTTAGAAATACGGAAAAACTTATCGGACTTAAAATTCCAGTGGTTAAAGACCACCCGTTCCACACCGAAAACCTGGTTGCACAAAAAAGGGATTCAAATAATAAACCTATGAATCCGGGACAGGGAAAACCTAAACCTACTCAGAAGAAAGACATTGGTTTCAAAAAGCCAAAAAATAAAAGTTTCTTTAGGAAAAAATAAAAAAAAGCTTTCAGGGTTATTCCTGAAAGCTTTTTTATTCTCGTTATTTTTCTTTTAGCTTGTAAATTGTCACCGAGTCATACTGCGCCTGCCAGGTCTTTGCAGGATTTAAATAGGTTTTCACTTTAATTAACTCATTTTCATCAAGACTGTCTATGATCTTTTTACTTAAAGTATTCCTAAAGTAAAACATATTACGATTATTTTTCTTTTTAACATCCATGCCCATAAAAGTGATTGAGTTCCTTCCTTTTTCCAGTTGACTGGGAAAGAGCATATAGTTAATTTTATTTTTTTGAGATAATCTTTAAAACGGAGCGTATTTATTTCATTAAAAAAAGTAGAGTTGGCTACCAAAGCATCTGCCGGTATAAAATTAAAATCGGAGTAAAAAGCAAATTTACCCGGAAAATCATAAACATATATTCGAGACTTTCGGGGAACTACGTTAACCAGATCTTCTGCCAAATTCTTTACCATATCCTTTGTTTTCTTTTCAAATTTTGACTTGTTATCAAAAACGTTATGAAATATGCTTAGGTTGGTCTTGAGCTTCAAAATCCCGATTGTACATAAGAAAAATGTTGAACCCAAAGAATAAATTATAAACTTGGATCTCGCAGGTACTATTCTCAATTGAAATTTTTCAACAATATCATTGATAAAAAAGCCACAAAAAATAAATTGTGATACAAAATACCACTGTCCTGTATATGACTGGAAAAATACATTATACAATAAATGAATAAAGCTTCCGCTAATAAATAAAATTTTGACAGAGCGGTAGTGTATATTTTTAGTAAAAATCAAAAATATCAAATATGCGGAACCCACAAATAAGAATAAATCAGGGAGTAAACCAAAAGGATCATCCAGATTAGCTTTAGGAAAGGAACTTTTTATTCTGCCACTGACAGGAACCATATCTCCGAACAAATACTGATTGGAAAATAAATAAGGTCCCGCCAAAATTAAAAATCCTAAAATTACTTTAGAAATGCTTTGAAAATTCCAGTCCCGGTGTTTCCAATAAAGAAAGCCTAAAGGAATAATGATAAAAATATGATCCAGCCTTGCCAGAAAAACGAGGCTACAAATGAATCCGAACAGAAAATCGTTGGTGTATCTTTTACAAAGAAAATAAAGCAGCCAGGCAATGGTGAAAAAGGTGAGATGCGCTTCCGTTAAATATAATGATCCAAGGCTGAAAAAATTAAGCAATACAATGCTAAGCTCAATACTTTTCCACTTACTGAATCTTTGAATAAGGTTTTTTCAAAAAATCTGTATCCCGCAATGATAAAGATAACCTGAAAAAACCATAGAATGTATACTGAGAAACTTTTACCCAAAAAATTGATCGCTTCCGCAATAACACAGAATACCATCCATAAAGGATGGAAGCCATTGGTAAGGTATAAATCATTAAACCCCATAAAGCCATTTCTGACCATATTATAGGCAATCTGTGGATAAAAATAACCATCATCAACCGGAAACTTCGCCGGATTCCATAGAAAAAACACAGCAGAAAGGAAAAGAAGATAATGGATATTTTCTTTTAAAAGCTTCATATAGGCCTAGTAATTGTAAATGTGTTTTGCATTCTGGCTTGTGATTCTGTCAATTTCAGAAAAATCTTTATTGTAGATATTCACCAGCTTTCCTACCACCAGATCAAGATAAGAACTTTCATTTCTTTTACCCCTATGAGGAACCGGAGCCAGGTAAGGAGAGTCTGTTTCCAGAACAATTTTTTCTAAAGGAATTTCTTGCAGGAACTGATCTATTTTCCCGTTTTTAAAGGTCACTACTCCACCAATTCCTAATAAAAAATTAAGATCGATAGCATGTTTTGCTTGTTCAAGGTTACCGGAAAAACAATGAAATATTCCTCTCAATTTCGGATGCTTTTTTCTTTCCAAGACTTCAAAAGTTTCATCAAAACTTTCCCTTGTATGGATTACAATAGGCAGATCCATCTCAATAGCCCAGTCGATTTGTTGTTCAAAAGCCTTTACCTGGATATCTAGAGTTGATTGATCCCAATAGAGATCAATTCCTATTTCCCCGATGGCAGGAAATGCTCTTTTATCAAGATATTCTTTAACAATTGCCAGTTCTTTTTCCCAGGATTCGGGTTTTACGTAGCAAGGGTGCAATCCCATCATTGAAAAAACCTGTCCAGGATATTCAGCTTCCAATTGAAGCATTTTTTCATGAGACTCAGAGTCAATAGCAGGAAGATAAAATTCCGTAATTCCTTTGTCTAAAGCCCTTTGAATAACCTCCTTTCTATCTTCATCAAATTCTTCAGCGTATAAATGTGTATGGGTGTCAATCATAATTTTAAAATTTTAATAGATCTTCATAAGGGTTTTCTAAATTCATTAATACACCGAAAGCCGGTTCCGTTTTTATCCCTTCCTTCTTAAGTTCTATAATCTGTTGTTTAAATTCCTCTCCTTTCTCCTGTAATATTGTGTACTCTGCTACCATATGGCGATAAGCATTTTGTTGCGTCGTCGGTTTATCTTGACCAAAAATCTCTATGGGAAACTCTTCGAGATTAAAATTGATCACAATAGATTTTTCCCCTTTTATCTCAATCTTTTCTACTGTGAAATGAATTCCTGGTGGAATAAGTTGAGAAAGGCGGATCGTTTCCAAAAAGAAATCTTCATCTTTAACTTCACAAATGATATCCAGATCGCTTCCGTCAATATCAATTTCAATAGGAATAGTTCCTGCAAGCAAGGGTGAGAAATCTTTTAGTTTTTCCAGGATCTGATATTTTGTAAGCACCAAGTGAGCCCTTTGCTGCCTCTGGTTACCGCTTTCCAAATAATCAATCTTTGTAAAGTCTGTTATCATTACTGGAATATCTTATGTTTTACCTTTTTCTGTTGAGCTTCAATTCTTTGCTTTAATTTTTCTCTAAAATCAACATATTTAGGATCTTTTTCATCTGCTGTCCTGTGTTGCAGGGCTTTATGGATTTTAAAATTTTCTTTGATAAACTCCTTTGTGTCTTCCGCAAAATAAGCAGCTCCAAATTTATCAAAGATATACTGAACAGCCTGAGAATTGGGATGAATCATATCTTCTTTATAAAAACGATAATCCCTTAAATCATCCATCAATATTTCATAAACGGGTAAATAATGACAGTTCTCAATCCCTGAAATAGCTTCATGTACTGCAGATATCAATTTTGATTTGCTTAACTGATTTTCCATCATACCGTCTTTGGTATGTCTTACGGGAGAAACCGTAAACAAAATCTGAACATCTTCTTTACAGATATCTTTCAGGCTAAAAATGGTCTGATAAATAGAATCTGTGATTTCCTGATGGGTTAGCAACCTTTTGTTAAAGAATTTTTGTGGAATTTTGTGACAATTGGCTACCAGCTTGTTTTTAGGCTGAAATTCATAAATAAAGGAGGTTCCATAGGTTATAATAACCCAATTAGTATCCTGCAAAAAGAGATTCCCTTCTTCTAAATGGCCATTGATCTTATCCAGTGTCTGATGAATATACCTTGTATCGAATTTCGTATGATGGTCAAGGGAAATAAATTCGTCATTAAACGTGATTAAATCTTCTTCTTCATAAAAGTGTGAATCATGAAGCCTTTGTATTGCGTTATTGATCGAAAACGGATTAAACAGGGTTCCAAACGGATTATTGACCGTCTGAAGCTGTCCCTGGTGAAGCAGATCCGACATCTCTGAGGCAAAACAGGAACCTATTGAAAATATTTTATCTTCAATTTCAATCTTTTTTGCAGATTCTTTGATGTCAACTTCGGTTCTGAATTTCATTGTAAATATAAGAGGCTAAAGCTAAAGGTGGAAGAAGAAGCCTAAACAACTCCTTACCAAAACCTTTAATAATCAGCGACTCATTAGCTTTCCCTTCTTAAAAGATAATTAGCGAGTTCTATGAATGGCTTTTTCTTTTCTTCAGGAATATTAATTTTTTTAAGATAACTCTGCCCTATTTCATTGTGCTTTTCAATTAAACGCAATGCTTTTTCATCTACTTTTGTTCTTCTGAAGATCTTTTCTACTCCGTACACCTTATCGATATTATCGGTTTTTTTAGAGTACCAGTGATCCAATTCTTTTCTTTCTTCCTCCGTGGCGTGTTCTCTTGCCAGAAGATAAAGTACAGTCTTCTTATTTTCATAAATGTCACCTGCATGTTTTTTTCCAAACTGAGCCTGATCTCCAAAAACGTCCAGGTAATCATCCATGATCTGGAAAGCAATTCCTATATGTTTTCCAAAATTAAAAATGGATTTGGCATCTTTAAAATTAGCTTTAGCAATTAAAGCTCCGATCTCAAAAGATGAAGCACTTAATACTCCGGTCTTATAAGTAATCATTCTGATGTAATCATCGAAAGTCACATCTTCCTGTGTTTCGAAATTAATGTCGTACTGCTGTCCTTCACATAATAGGAGCCCGGTATGGGTAAATATTCGGATACAGGCTTTAAATATTTCCGGTTCAAGGTCTTCAAAAAATTTATACGCCTTCAGCATCAGCCCGTCTCCGGATAAGATCCCTACATTAATTCCATGTAAAGTATGAATAGTAGGCTTATTTCTTCTCAGAGGAGCTTCATCCATAATATCATCATGAATCAATGTGAAGTTATGGAAAAATTCAATCGCCAAAGCCGGCTTAATAGCCTGTTTAAGATCACCACCAAATAAGTCACAAGCCATCAGAACCATAATAGGTCGCAGACGTTTTCCACCATGGGAAATGATGTAATTCATCGGTTCATATAATTCCGCAGGTTTGTCTTTAAAAGTGTACTTGGTAATAGCGTCAGCAACCAGCTGTTGGTACTTGTCTAAAAATTCCATAAAATCCAATAATTTCCAACAAAAATACGATTTTTCAAATCTTTATAAAACAAAAAACTTTGCCCATTTGGACAAAGTTCAGTATTGTAATTTTAAATTAATATCTAGGAAAGAAAAGCGACCAAAAGATAAGTAACTGCCGCTACAATAGCAGAGATAGGAATCGTCAATACCCAAGCCCAAAGCAAGCTTACTGTAATCCCCCATCTTACCGCTGAAATCCTCTTCGTTAATCCAACTCCAATAATAGACCCGGTAATCGTATGTGTGGTAGATACCGGAATACCAAAATGATCGGTAATAAATAAGGTAATAGCTCCTGCAGTTTCAGCACTTACACCTTCCAGCGGGGTTACCTTTGTAATCTTGGTTCCCATTGTCTTGATGATCTTCCATCCACCACTCATTGTTCCCAAACCTATCGCCAGGAAAGAAACCAAAGGTACCCAAAGATAATGTTCTGCAAAATAATCAAATCGTCCGGCAGAAGGTATATTTAAGTATACAGGATCCTGTAAAATCTGTACATGGTAATAAATTAAAGCCGCACCGATAATTCCCATTACTTTTTGTGCATCATTCAGACCATGTCCTAGACTAAAGAGGGCTGAAGAAACAAGCTGTAATCTTTTAAAAGACTTATCTGCTTTATGAGGGTTTGATCTCTTATAAAGATGAACGATAATCAATGTGATAATGATTGAAATGACCATCCCGATAACGGGTGCCATAAAAATAAACAGGAAGATAGGAATTACTTTATCAAATTTAACCACACTTTGTGTTGTAACCTGATAAAATGCCTGTTTGAAAGTATCTATAAAACCCAGATTGGGCTGAGCAGCTGCTACATCATGATAATCCAGGATGAAAGCATGCATTAAAGCCGCACCTAAGAAACCACCAATTAGGGTATGTGATGAAGAAGATGGTATACCAAACCACCATGTTAAAAGGTTCCAGGCAATAGCTGCCACAAGACCTGAAAATATTACCTCCAGGGTAATAAAGTTTTCATTAACGGTTTTGGCAATCGTATTACCAATTTTAAATTCTCCAATGATGTATGCTGCGATAAAAAAGGCTGCAAAATTCCATAGTGCCGCCCAAAGCACAGCCTGAAAAGGAGTTAAAACTTTTGTAGAAACAATAGTAGCAATTGAATTGGCCGCATCATGAAAACCATTAATATAATCGAAAATTAAAGCTAAAGCAATAATAACCGTAAGTAAAATCGGAAATTCCATTTTTTGTTATATTGTTTATGCGTATTTGATCATAATGTTTTCAATAGTATTAGCTACATCTTCAGCCTTGTCGGTTACTATTTCAAGATAATTAAGTACAGATGAAACTTTGATGATATTGATAGCGTCGTTTGTTTCAAACAATTCTACCATTGAGTTGGAAAGTAAGTCGTCAGCAATATTCTCAATAGAGTTTACTTTGATACAAGCTTCTTTCACCTGATCCATATTTTTGAATCCTTTCAGGTTTTTCATTGCATTCTGAATTTCAAGACATGCCTTATGAATCAACAATGAGAAGTCTGCATATGCCTTCATTAAAGGCGATTTATATAAGAAAATATATTTTGTTGAAGCGTAGATATAATCTGCGATATCATCTAAACCTGTGGCCAAAGTGTGAATATCTTCACGGTCAAAAGGAGTTATAAAGTTTTTTCCAAGCTCAATAAAGATTTCGTGCGTAAGCTCATCATTTTTGTGTTCGTAGTCGCTCATTTTCTTCAACATAGAGTCGTCATTAAGGTCAAAATCTTTCACCCCGTTGTTGAACTCTTCAGACATTGCTACTAGATTTTCAGTTACTTTTTCGAAAAGCACGAAGAAGATTTTATCTTTAGGCTGAAAAGCGTGGAAAATATTACCAATTCCCATTTTTAAGTATTTATAATTCGTCTGCAAATTTCCTAAAAAAGCACCTTACCAAAAAGTATATAACATTAAGTTTTGTTAACATTGGTTTAAGTGCTGATTATCAAACAAAAAAACCGACTATAAGCCGGTTTATATTATATAAAAATGAGTTTTAATTAGCTTCTTCAGCTCTCATATCTTTTCCTCTGAATTTCATTGAAGAAATATTATTCAAAAGCTCTCCCTTAAATGATTTCTCAATTTCAAAGAATGAGAATTTCTCTAAAATTTCAATATCACCAATTTCAGCTCTCTTTTTACCATTTCCGGCAGTTGCTTTATTGATAATATCCAAAACATCCAGTTTCTTCAATTGATCTTTCTTTCCAAGGTTGAAGAAGAATCTTACCATATCTTCATTCTTTCTTCTAGGTTTTCCTCCACGATCTCTTCTGTCTCCACCTCTGCTATCACGGTCTCTTCCTCTGTCTCGGTCACGATCTCTTCCTCTGTCTCTTCTTGAGTAATCATCATCTCTGGTACTGAATTTCTGTTCAGCAAGATCATGCTTATCTTTATAGTACAATGCAAGATCTTTCAACTGGAACTGCAGTAACTGATGTACCAATTCTTCTTTCGTGAATTTGCTAAGATCCGGAATCAAGCTGTCGTCAAACTCAAATAAGTCTTCATGCTCCGTAAATAGCTTTTCGAAAACGCCTCCTACCTGCGCTTTGATGATATCATCACCTGTAGGGATTGTTTTTTCAACAATATCAATCTTTGTTGTTGATTTAATCTGTTTTAGCTTTCTGCTTTCTTCAGGCTTAATCAAAGCCATAGAAATACCGTCTTTTCCAGCTCTACCCGTTCTACCACTTCTGTGAACGAATACTTCAGGATCATCAGGTAGAGAGTAATGGATAACGTGAGTTAGTGAGTTCACATCCAAACCTCTTGCTGCTACATCGGTAGCCACCAAAATGTCGATATTTTTCAATCTGAATTTCTTCATTACCGTATCTCTCTGCGCCTGAGAAAGATCACCATGAAGTGCATCAGCTGCATAACCGTTCTGCATTAAGAAATCTGCCACTTCCTGAGTTTCCATTCTTGTTCTACAGAAAATAATGGAATACTGATTAGGGTTTGCGTCAATTAATCTTTTTAGAGCTTCTTTTTTATTACGATATCCTACCACATAGTATTCGTGCTTAATGTTCTTTTTAACTTCGTTAATAGAACCCACTGAAATACGGTGAGGTTTTGTAAGATAATTTTTAGAAATTCTTTCCACTTCTTTATTCATCGTTGCAGAGAATAAGAAAGTTTGTTTTGTTTCAGGAGTTTCACTTAAAATTGTTTCCAATTCATCTTTGAAACCCATTGAAAGCATTTCGTCAGCTTCATCTAAAACCAACCAATGGATCGCAGAAAAATCAAGTGCTTTTCTGTTAATCAAATCAATTACTCTTCCGGGAGTACCTACAATAATTTGTGGTTTTTCCTTCAAAGAACGTATTTGGTCCATAATACTGCTACCTCCGTACACTGCTGTAGATTTGATATTCTGCATGTACTTAGAGTAATTCTTTATGTCTTTAGAAATCTGAAGACATAATTCCCGTGTCGGACAAAGCACCAATAGTTGGATTTTGCGACTCGTATCGTCAATCATATCCAAAATCGGAAGCGAAAAAGCTGCTGTTTTGCCTGTCCCAGTTTGCGCAAGTGCGATCAAGTCGCGTATATCTGAAAGAATAAAAGGGATAGTCTGTTTTTGGATTTCTGTCGGGCTTTCATAACCCATTTCGCCAATAGCCTTAAGGATGTCAGGACTTAAATTGGACTCCGTAAATAAATTCATTAAATATTTTAAAATTTTTGCAAAGATACAATTAATATTTGACTTTATTTTGAATAAAGTGTTAAATAACGAATCTTAATTTCAGAATACTTTAATATATTTTTAATTTTTAAAAAATTAAACGCAAAAAATAAACCGTTATGTTAAAAAAATATTAAACAATATTTTTTTTTGTTAAATTGGATTGATTTTTTCGTGGAGATTAATGAATTTTCAAAAATAAAATCAGGAATTATAATTTTTTTATTTTAATATTCCCGAAAATTGCATGAAATATGTAAAAGAAAGATCTTCAATTATTGTTGTGAGACTTTCTGTTATGCAAACACCATTTGCCATTTCACTACAGGATTCTTTATCATATTTGCTGTCTTGCCATAAAAAATATAGTTTCTGGACATCATCCTGTTTTAATGCTTCAAATCCTGATCGGATTGAGGCATTGACATATGAATAGATTTACTTAAATTTGGTTAAAATTAAAAAACATGTCCGCCACCATTTCTACAAAAACCTTTGATTTTCTCAAAAAATTATCCAAAAATAACAACCGCGAGTGGTTTAATGAAAATAAACATCTTTACACCGAATCACAGGAAAATGTGGTTGCATTTCTGGAAGACCTTATTAAAGAAATGTCGGCGTTCGATGGAGAGCTTGCTAAAATAGATGCTAAAAAAGCTCTATTCCGGATTTACAGGGACACCCGTTTTTCAAAAGATAAAATACCTTATAAAACAAACTTTGGAGCGTCATTAGGAATGGGAAAAGGAAGCCAGAAAGGAGGATACTATCTTCACCTGGAACCAGGAAAGTCTTTTTTGGCAGGAGGTATTTACATGCCTGAATCATCAGTTTTAAAAGAAGTACGAAAAGAGATCTCCTTATATGCTGATGACTTTATTAAAATTGTTAATAACAAAGATTTTAAAAAGCATTTTCCTGAACTGGATCAAAGTGACCAATTAAAAAAGATACCCCAGGGATTCGAGAAAGAAGATCCGATGGCAGAATATTTAAAACTGAAAAATTTTATTGTTGTGTACAACATCAAGGATGAAACAGTTTTGGATAAAAATGCCGTTAAGGAGCTAACCAAAGTTTTCAAACTTATGAAGCCATTCAATGATTTTCTGAATACCCCTTTTCTGTAACTACAAGAATCTATTTTAAACATGCCTGAAATAAAAGAATTACAACCAGTTACACATTCTTTTAAAATAAAACAAGCATGTATATTTTAATTGAAAATCAACGCGTTAGATTTAAACAAAATTAACATGAGTTTAACATTTTTGATTATCTTTGCTTTCTGTCAAATAATCAAGGATGTCTTTATACCAAAGAATTGCAGAAAACTTACAGTACATCAGTCCAAGTTTTTATAAAAGCAGATATTTTAAAAGTTTACATCATCTTTCAAAGGATAACTTTTCAGCACGAAATGTAGAACCGGAGCTGGTGTGGATCAAAGAATATCTGTCGGAAGACGATGTGATTCTTGATATTGGTGCCAATGTAGGTACATTTTTATACCAGCTGGAACATAAACTCAAACCTCAGCATATTTATGCTTTTGAGCCTAACCATAAATTGTATACCCGCTTAAAAAGATTGTTTCCTTCTATGAATCTTCTTTCTTTAGCACTTTCGGATGAAAATACAGTTGCTGAGTTTAAAGTTCCCATCATCAATGGAAAAATGGTAGCTTCAAGGGGGACACTGAATACTTCGTATAAGGAAAAAGGTGAGGAAAAGAGTTACACAGAAAAAGTAACGGTCACAAAATTGGACGACTGGGCAGAAAAAGAAGGTCTTAAAAAACTGGATTTCATCAAGATAGATGTTGAAGGAAATGAGATGAAAACCCTGTTCGGCGGAAAGAAAACCATCCTAAAGTTCCTACCAACCCTTATGGTGGAAATGGAACAAAGACATCATGACAAACCTATTTGGGGAGAGATTTCCGAAGTAGAAAGCTGGGGTTATGAAGCGCATTATTTAGACCGATCCCTTTTCAGGCTTGAAAAGCTTACAGAAGAAATTTTGGTCCGAAATACAAGTGACGAAAAAGACAAAACGGAATATATCAACAACATTATTTTTATACCCAAAACCTTTTAAAATATCTTTATGAGTGTAGTAGCAAGACAAGGATTCAAATATTCCATTATCGGTTATATAGGTTTCTTGTTAGGTACCGTATCAGCCATATTCATCTTTCCGAGCAATTTTGAATTTTACGGAAAGCTTCGCTACATTTTGCCTACTGCAGAAATGCTTGTTCCCTTTGTTGTATTGGGAATTTCTTATTCTAACGTTAAATTTTTCCACAGGGTAGAAAAGGATGGCAAAAAGCAAAATATGCTTTCCATCTCACTGCTCACCATTCTGATTAATTTTGCAGTATTTGCTATTGTTTTCTTCATCATTCCGTTGATTTATCCCAAGTTTACAAAGCTTGAAGCCTGGAAAAGTAAGGAAATTATTTTACCTATGGTTTTGATTTTATCACTCTGCGCCCTATTCAATAAATACACTTCAAATTATAAGAGAATTGTTGTCTCCAATATCTTCGACAATATTTTCCCTAAAATAGCAAACCTAGGAGCCTTCTGCCTTTTTTCATATTTACTTCTGTCTCAGCAGATCGCTTTTGCGTTTTTCTTTGGTATGTTCGCATTGATGCTCTTAGGGTATATTTATTATACGAACAGGTTAGAAAAGATCAAACTCGACTTCAGTACCGACTATTTCAAAAAAAATAATTTCTGGAAAGAATTTACGAACTACAGTTTCTTCGGTTTTTTAGGAACCTTTGGAAATTATCTGGCGATTAACAGTTTCATGATCGGTGAATTCATGGGAATGGAAGAGAATGGGATCTATGCTGTCCTGTACGCGCTGATTTCGCTCATCTCTATTCCACAACTGGGATTATTTAATATTTCTGCTCCGATCATCAGCAAAACATTAGCGGAAGGGAATATGGAAGAACTGGACAGATTTCATAAAAAAACCTCATTATCATTATATTTTCTAGGGGCCATATTATTTTCCTGCATTATGGTAGGGTTTCCCTTTCTTACTCAGTTCATGCCCAAGAACGGAACAATGCTCAGGGAATATGAACCCGTAGTCTGGATTTGGGGTTCAGCGGTTTTAATAGATCTCGCAACAGGATTCAACGGAAATATTATTTCTCTTTCAAAATACTATCGTTTCAACATCATAGTTATGCTTCTTCTCGCAGGCTTAACAATAGGACTTAACTATTATTTCATTAAGCATACCGATTTGAAATTAATTGGAATTGCCTTGTCGACGGCCATTTCATTAACTACTTATAATGTCATTAAAATAGCCTTTAATTATTTCGTGTTTAAGGTTTCACCCTTATCAATTGAGATGATCTTTGTGTCTATTATCTGTACGTTAGCAATTACCGTGGCTATTGTATTGCCTACTTTCAATAATAATTTCATTAACCTGATCTACAAACCAAGCGTGGTTTTGGTGCTTATTTATATCGGAAATTATTTCACAAAAATATTCCCTGTTGAGGATTATCTGAATGCAGCTTTCATCAAAGGGATATTTAAGTTTAAATAAGACCATTTAAAACATCCCCGAGCTTTTTCCGGATACTTTCTTTGCTATAGTTCTTCTGAAAGTCAAAACTCTGTCTTTTAAGCTGTTGAAACTGCTCGGCAATGTTCTCATTTTCCGGAATGATAAAATCCAATTGCGAGGAATAGTTTTTAGGGAAAACAGCCAATTTTCCATATTTGATCGCATCTCCTACATTTCCGGTCATTTTGGTTTTTCCGTAAATCTCTATCTGATTGAAAAATTCAGTTTGCTGCTGAACAGGACACCATAATACATCTGCTTTTGCCATCCATAGGTCATAATCTTCTGCCGAAACCCTTTCTTTAAAATAATGTATGGTAATATTGGCAGGTAAATTCCCGGATAATTTTTCAAGCACTTTCAACTCTTCACCCTGAGCTTTCCCAAGAAATATAAAAGTGAATCTTTGATCTGTTTTTAAAGTCCGGATTGTTTTAAAAATATGATCATAATCCCTTCTTTTCTGAGAGACTCCTCCTGGAATTACAATATTGACATCATCCTGTTGAACCCTATTAAAATTGGAAGTATAAAACAGGGGAAGAAACTGATATTTACCCGTACAGAGCGCATTATCCAACACAAGAAGATGACCTGCATGCTGGTAAACTTTTGAAGAATAGAAAAGACCTTCTTTCCACCATAATTTAAGCCTGTAAATAAAGTCTTCTTTGAAAATACTTTTGATTAAGCTTAATTTTGAGGATTGAGGAAAATTCAGGTTATGGGTAATAACAGCAGCTTTATATTTCTGAACAATCGCGAGGAAAGTACTGAAATAACGATGTGCCGTCCCGATGATAATGATATCATACTTTTTTGCTTTCAGCTGATCACTGATCATGGAACTGTCAGACAAAAAAATCGTTTCGCCATCTTCCCTAATTTGATCTTTGATTTTTTTTGAAAAATAATAGTCTACCGTAAACTCTTCCGAACCTTTCATAATATCCATGAAAGCACGGGCAATTTCAGCATGTGTATCTATTTCTATGTAAGCTATGTTTTTCAAAATATTTTTATTTATTTTATTCTCAAAGCCATTTCTTTTTAAAGTCTCCCATCGTTTATTATTAATAACCTTTTGTTCTTCTTTGCTGATTTTCAGTTCCAGTTTTTTAGACCTGCAGCTTTCATAGGCTTTAATGATAGAGAAAAAAAATGAAACAGATCTGATTTTCATCGCTTCCTTTAAGGATGCAACATATGCCAGAAATCTGTTTAGCCCAAGAAAGTAAAAATAACGTCCGTAATAATCCGATTCCCTGACTGTATAATCAGCTCCTTTTACTTTAATCAACTTTACTTTTAATTCCGGTAAAACGACTTCTTTCCATCCTAAATGCTCCAATAGTATAGAGTCTATATTATCCCAACCCAATGTTTCCCTTAATCCACCGATCTCAAGAAAGCATTCTTTGTGGTACGCCTTCAACGGGCCCCTTACATGATTTTTATTTGAATTTCCCTCATAAACCCAATCTCCTTCTTTTTCTACATACAGCAGACCACCTACCAAACCGTATTTGGGGTTATTGCTGAAAGATTTTTCTATTGTTTCAAGATAATTTTCGTCCAAAATAATATCCGCATCAAACTTGCAGATTATATCAAAATGATCCAAATCCTGAGTCTCCAATCCTTTTTTAAAAGCATTAACTACTTTGGAACCTGGCTGATGAGCCGACTTCTGCAGGTTAACTGTTTCAAAACGGGAATCTGTATCTGTATATCGTTTAATAATTTCAGGGGTATGGTCTGTGGAACCATCATTGGTAACCACAACTTTGAAATCCTTATAACGTTGTTGCTGTAAAGAATCCAGGGTAAATGGAAGATGATCCTCTTCGTTGTGTGCAGGAATGATAATTAAAAACCTCAATGTCCGGTTGTATTAAAAAGATCCCCACCTGAATATTTTCAGATGAAGATCTTATATTATTTTATTCTTAGGTAATAACCAATTTTATTTGTTATGCGGCATCAGCATGTTCTTAGGATCAAGAATTTCATCAAGCTTCTCCTGAGTAAGCACTCCTTTTTCAAGTACAAGGTTGTATACACTTTTTCCTGTCTCCAATGCTTCTTTAGCGATTTGTGTCGATTGTTTGTATCCAATATAAGGATTAAGTGCAGTCACAATACCAATGCTGTGTTTTACCATATTCAAACAAACTTCCTTATTAGCGGTAATGCCAACTATACATTTTGTACGAAGTGTATCCAAAGCGTTGGAAAGGAAATTAATGTTTTCCATAATCGCATGCGAAAGTACCGGCTCCATTACATTAAGCTGCAACTGTCCTGCTTCGGCAGCAAAAGTTACCGTAAGGTCATTTCCTATTACCTTAAAGCATACCTGGTTTACCACTTCAGGGATCACAGGGTTTACTTTCCCCGGCATGATCGATGATCCCGGCTGCATTGGAGGTAGATTAATTTCAAAAAGACCCGCTCTAGGACCTGAAGTCAGCAACCTTAAATCATTACATATCTTGGATAGTTTTACTGCAAGACGTTTCATAGCAGAAGAATAAATCACATAAGATCCTGTATCTGGAGTTGCTTCTACAAGGTTTGGTGCGGAAACAATCGGAAAACCGGTCAGCTGAGCCAGATTTTTAGCACAAAGAGAAGCATAGCCGATCGGAGCATTAATCCCTGTTCCAATAGCAGTCGCTCCCATATTGACCTCAACAAAGAGATCGGCATTATTATTCAGTTTAGAAATATCTTCTTCCAGATTAGCAGCAAATGCTTCAAATTCCTGTCCTAAAGTCATAGGAACCGCATCCTGAAGCTGAGTTCTGCCCATTTTAATAACATCGTGAAACTCCTCTCCTTTAGCACGAAAAGCGGCTACTATTTTTTCCAGTTTTTCAACCAATCGTACATTCATACGTAAAAGCCCAACTTTAATAGCTGTAGGATAAGCATCATTGGTAGATTGGGAAAGATTGATATGATCGTTTGGCGAACAATACTGATATTCTCCTTTGTTCTTTCCTAATTTTTCTAAAACCCTGTTGGCGATTACCTCATTCGCATTCATGTTGATCGAAGTACCGGCTCCTCCCTGAATCATGTCCACAGGGAACTGTTCATGAAGTTGTCCATCAATGATCTCATCACATGTTTCTGCAATCTTGAAATAAAGATCTTCTTCCAAAAGCCCTAATTCATAATTAGTCTTAGCCGCAGCTTTTTTTACAAAAGCCAATCCTTTAATAAAATCAGGATATGAAGACAGAAGCTGTCCCGAAATTTTGAAGTTATCGATCGCTCTCTGGGTTTGCACTCCATAATAAGCGTCCACCGGCACGTTAAGTTCTCCCAGCAAATCGCTTTCTTTTCTGAAATTTTCCATTACAGATTTTCTATTTTTTTATCGTTTAAATATAGCAAAAACGCATCGTTAACAGATGCGCTTTTTTTCATTTTATTTTACCGGATACTTCTGATTGAGAGCCTGCAATATGGCCCAGGTCTCAGCATCCATTATTCCATCATAATTCTGAGGGCGGAAATGATATTGAAAAGCCTCAATGGTTTTCTTTGTTGCATCATCCCATTTTCCGCTCGGCTCAATCCCGTACCCGAACTTCTGAAGTGCTGTCTGAATTAAAAAGATAAACGACGGCTCATTATATCGGGTTGTAAAATCGGTTTGTGCCAGTTCAAAGATACTTTGTTTTGCTGCTTCATCGTACCACATTCCTATCTGATATTCGTCATATAATTTTTTCCATGGAAACATTGGTCCCGGATCCTGTTTTCTGGTTGGTGCAATATCGGAATGGGCCAAAACATTGGTCGCCGGAATCTGGTATCTGGTGGCAATATCTTTTGCTAATGCAGCTACCTTTCTGACTTGTTCATCACTAAACGGGGCGAAAATCCTTTTTCCGGTCCCATCAGTAGTATATCCGGTATTTACAATTTCAATTCCAATCGAATTATCATTAAGGTTTTTATCATTTCTCCAAGAGCTTATCCCTGCATGATACGCCCGTTTATTTTCATCTACCAGTTGATAAATCTGATTATCCCCAATATTATTAACAAGATAATGTGCACTCACCGCTTGCTGGGTAAGCACAGTTATGGATTTATCATCCGGTAAAGCAGTATAGTGTAATATTAAATATCTCTGTCTGAAATTTTGCGCTATCGCAGGAAAATAGGTTTTTACTACTTTATATCCGGCCGGTTTTGCGGAGACAATGGAGCCGTAACTTGCTGTATTATCATTTTTGGTAGGATCTGCAATATTGGTTGTAAAAAACTCTACTCCATGATCACTTGTAATTTGTGGTTTCGGCTTATCTGCAACAGGAGTTTTAACTACGGTTTTTGGCTGTGTCACTGGATTTTTCGGCTTATATGTTGTTTTCACAACTTTCTTCTGAGGGGCACAAGAAAAAACAAAAGCGGTTAATCCGATGATATATAATGTTTTACGCATTAGTCTAATTTTTTAATCATTTATTAGCTCAAAAATACGCAAAATTTTCTTGAAATTTATTTGGTAAATAAAGAAATCTATTCTATATTTGCACTCGCAATAACGGAATAACGATCATTAAAAAATAAAGATAAAAGGAGGGTTGCCGGAGTGGTTAACGGAGCAGTTTGCTAAACTGTCGACGCGAAAGTGTCGCAAGGGTTCGAATCCCTTACCCTCCGCTTTTCTTTTTCTTACAATATACTCGGGGCGTAGCGTAGTCCGGTCATCGCGCCTGGTTTGGGACCAGGAGGTCGCAGGTTCGAATCCTGCCGCCCCGACTTTATTTTAATGCGCTTGTAAAACTAAGCGGGAATCAACTTTTTATGGGTGCGTAGCTCAGCTGGATAGAGCATCTGCCTTCTAAGCAGACGGTCAAAGGTTCGAATCCTTTCGCGCTCACTTTAAAACTCACAATTTGTATTGTGAGTTTTTTTGTATTCTATAACTTCAATTAATACATCATACTGGATAGAGCATCCCAGTTTTTAATCGGGACGATCAAAGGTTCGAATCCTTTCGCGTTTACTTAATTCGTTGTTTTGTTCCATTGAAACAGTCCAATCTGAAGGAATTATCATAACGCTTCCGCCGCCAAAATTCCGCAGGAAATAAAATAAAAGCTCTTAATATCGTTTCTTTATTATCATTTCTTCCCAACAATTACTTTTCGATGTTCGATTCCCCAATCAGCCAAAGTATCAATAATTTTTTTCAGCGTTAAACCATATTCTGTCAGCTGATATTGCACCGTCACGGGTTGAGTATCCTTAACTATTCTTTTTACAAGCTGGTTCATTTCCAGTTCTTTCAGCTCTTTACTGAGCATTTTATTGGAAATACCCTTTACGTCATTCAAAATATCAGAAAAACGCCGTTTGTTGTAATAACAAACCGATGATATTATTGAAATTTTCCACTTGCCGTTCAATACGTCCATTGCATCGTGAACAGCCATGATTTGTTTTCTGTTTGTCTCGTTATCAGAGCATTCAATTTCCGTCATAAGTTACTTTGTTACTCAAAAGTTACTGTTACTTTTAGTTACAAAGTTACTAAAATAAATTTATTCATTATAACTTTGCATCGTTAAAGAAATCGATTTCAAACACAAAAAAGTCTTAGACTTAAAATTAATTTTTCAATCATTCAAAATTTAAAAAATGGATTTTAAAAATAAAAATATAATAATCACCGGCGGAAGCGCAGGAATTGGATTGGCAACTGCCCAAACATTTATCACAAAAGGAGCAAACGTTTTAATAACAGGAAGAAATAGTGATAGCCTGAATGCAGCATCACTAAAAATTAATAGCCAAAATTTGAAAACCCTCGCGTCGGATATTTCGAAAATACCAGACATTGAAACGTTGGCAAAAGAAGTTGCGGAAAGCGGAAATAAAATTGATGTACTTGTGCTGAACGCAGGTATAGCGAAACAACACTCCATTGAAGGAACGACTGAAGAAGTTTTTGATGATTTGTTCAACATCAATGTAAAAGGCTTATTCTTTACTTTGCAAAAACTAATTCCGCATTTAGCAGAAGGAGCTTCCATAATCCTGATCTCTTCCGGAGTTTCAGTCAGTGGATATGCACAAATGGGAGCTTATGCTGCAACAAAAAGTGCCGTTGATGCTATTGCCCGTACAGCAGCAACAGAATTGGCAGACAGAAAAATCCGAGTCAATACCGTAGCTCCGGGATTAACTGATACCCCGATGAATCATCAAACACCTGAGGATATTAAAAATGCTATCGCAGCAGCGGTTCCGATGAAACGAATCGGGGAAGCTGAAGAAATAGCCAATGCTATTGTTTTCCTGGCCTCAAAAGAAGCGTCTTATATTTCGGGTTCGTACCTGTCCGTAGACGGAGGAGTAACCATTCGCAGATAATAAAATAGCAAACGGCATCCTTTAAAGATGCCGTTTTATTTAATTAAATAGATTATTAAACTTAACTCTTATCCATTGTTATTCTATAATTCTTCGGAGTCCAGCCTGTCTGTGTTCTGAAAAAATATGAAAAATGAGAGAAATTATTAAACCCAAGCTCAAAAGCTATTTCTTTAATTGATTTATTTGAACTATGTAATAATTTCTTTGCTTCCAATACTATTCTTTGCTTTATAAATTCCAATGGAGATATTTTATACTGTTTTCTGCATAGAACACCTAGATAATTGGGCGTAATACATAGCTTTTCAGCATAAAAAGCTACACTTTTTGTGTTTTGTAATAGGTTTCGACCAGTTCATGGAACCGGAAAGCAGGGTTATTATGATCACTCAATGCAGATTTTCCATACATCTGCTCTATCCAAAGATTGATCATCAGAGCCAAAAGCCTCACCCTTGCATTAATAAGTTCAGGAAACACCATTTCCGAATGTATCTCTTTACGGATGGCATCAAATTCCATACTGAACTTTTCATAAGCTTCCTCGTTTGACTGGATCATTTCATAGGTACTGTGAGGGGAAAAAGTATGTTTTAATGTCGGAGAAAATGTTTCAAGAATAGAGTCATTAATGATCAATCTTCTGCCACTTGCATTTGAAGGCAGATCCCATATGTATTTTCTATTGGGAAGGTGAACAAATAATTGCCGGGAATTTAAAATATAGGTATCTATGTCGGTAACACAATTCCCTTTTTCACAGTCATCTAAAAGTATAATTGTAAAAGAATGATCGGGAAAACGATTAAGTTCGGAAGAACTTATTGTATCCTGATACACAACATACACATCTTTAATCTGATCTTTTACTGTTTTAAAATTATCGTGTGGCATTTTCTATTTTAATGACGGATAAAGTTACTTAAAATAGATATGAAGAAGAGTCTATATCCGGAATTGTGAAATAAATATGGTCTATTATCTGCAATTATAGAATTTCCCTTCCAGAAGGCAAACATTCAGTATATTTGTAATAAGACTTATTTTATTTAAAATGTTGACAGATAAATTTGGAAGGAATATCAACTATCTAAGGCTTGCTATTGTAGACCGGTGTAATCTCCGGTGCACGTATTGCATGCCGGAAAAAGGTCTTACCTGGATTAAGCAGAATGAATTAATGACCGATGAAGAAATGCTGAGGATCTGTTCGGTATTTACAGCCATGGGAGTAGATAAAATCAGAATAACGGGAGGAGAACCATTTGTCAGAAAAAACTCTATTGACCTCATCAAAAATATATCACAATTAAACGGACTTACTGATCTCAGTATAACCACTAATGGCCTTCTGACCGAGCCATATATTCCGCAGCTTAAACAATACGGAATAAAATCTGTCAATCTAAGTCTTGATACACTGGATAGGGACCGTTTTTTTAAAATTACCCGGAGAAATAGTTTTGATAAGGTCATGAAAACTTTAGATAGTTTACTACAGCATGATATAAAAGTAAAAATCAATACCGTGGTAATGGAAGGACAAAATACCGAAGATATTATTCCGTTGGTTCTGCTTACAAAAGGTCTTCCGGTAGAGGTGCGCTTTATTGAAGAGATGCCTTTTAATGGCAGCGAAACAGATGTTTCCCTGAATTGGAACTTTACAAAAATTCATAGCTATATAAAAGATCATTTTCCTGACATCCAAAAGACAGTTGATCCTAAAAGTTCAACATCATATAATTATAAGATTCCTGGTTTTGAAGGAGGTATAGGGATTATTGCAGCTTATACCCGTTCATTTTGCGGAGACTGCAACAGGATAAGAATCACCCCTTCCGGTATTCTGAGAACCTGTTTGTATGAAGGGGGCGGTATTAATCTGAAGGATGAAATCCGTATGGGAAAAACAGATGAAGAGCTGAAAAATATAATTATCAGCAGCATACACCAAAAACCAAAGGACGGTTGGGAAGCTCAAAAACTGAGTCTGACCGCATCACAAATACATCAGTCAATGGCAACTATAGGAGGATAATTATGGAAATGATCAGTGTACAGCAGGCAGAAAACATTATCTCTTCGCAGATAAGAGATTTCGGAACAGAAGATATTTCCTATGAAAATGCCTTGGGAAGAATTTTAGCAGAGGATATTTTGGCAGATCGTGATTTACCACCTTTTGACAGACCTACGGTGGATGGAATTGCAATCAGTTTCAAATCCTATGAAAAAGGAGTGCGCAACTTTACCATCAAAGCTGTACAGGCAGCAGGTGAAGCTCCGGTTTTTATTGACGAAGAAAATAACTGCGTCGAAATTATGACCGGTGCTGCATTGCATTCTTCAATGGACACCGTGATTCGTTATGAAGATATCCTGATCAAAAACAATGTGGCAAACATCAATATTGATGTAAAAAAAGGGCAGAATATCCACCTGAAAGGAAGGGATAAAAAAGTGGGAGAAATACTGGTAAAAGCCAATCAGGTTATAACACCGTCTATTCTCGGGATTGCCGCGTCCGTCGGAAAGACATTTCTGAAAGTGAAAAAGCTTCCGAGGGTGGCTATTATTTCCACAGGAGACGAAATGGTGTCACCTGACATAACCCCTACTCCATTTCAGCTGAGACGTTCCAATGGAATTACCATACAATCTGTTTTGGAAAAATATAGGATCAGTGCTGACTGGCTGCATTGGAATGATGATCTTGAACTCATAAAAAAGGAACTTTCCCAATGTATTGACCGTTACGATATTTTACTAATGAGTGGCGGAGTTTCTATGGGAAAATTCGATTATCTGCCCAAGGCTTGTGAAGAACTGGGAATCGAAAAACTTTTTCACAAAATAAAGCAAAGACCAGGAAAACCATTCTGGTTTGGAAAAAGCCGGAACGAAAAATTAATTTTTGCATTCCCGGGAAATCCGGTTTCCGTATTTATGTGCCTACATCGGTATTTTATTCCCTGGCTGGAAAAATCTTTAGAAATCCCGGAAACAGTACGGTATGCCGTTTTACAAAATGATATAGACTTTCCTTTTCCATTGCAATATTTTGCCCAGATAAAACTCAGTGTGAATCGATCGGGACAAGTAATTGCAGAATCAGTGAATACCAATGGTTCCGGAGATTTCTCCCATCTTGCAGAGACCCATGCATTTATAGAACTTCCTCTGGAAAAAAATGAATTTAAGAAAGGCGAAGTCTATACCATCTGGAAATATAATTTTTAATTGTACTCATGACAAATTTTTCACATCTTAACGAAAAGGAACAACCAGGTATGGTGAATGTGGGTGATAAAAAAGTTACCCACAGGAAAGCAACCGCCAAAGCTATTGTGGTAATTCCTGAAAATATTCTGGAAGCGCTTCAAAAGGATGACTTTAAAACTAAAAAAGGTTCTGTGTTTCAAACTGCCATCATTGCAGGGATAATGGCCGCAAAAAAAACAGGTGACCTTATCCCGCTGTGCCATCCTATTGGTATGGATAATTGTGAAATAGATATTGAAATCAATTCTCAGAATGAAATTGAAATCTACTGTACTGCTGAGATTGAAGCTAAGACCGGCATCGAAATGGAAGCCCTGACAGGGGCATCTGTGGCAGCACTTACCATCTATGACATGTGCAAAGCAATGAGCCATGATATTACGATCAAAGAAATACAACTCATCGAAAAAACAGGAGGAAAAAATGATTTCAAAAGAGACTGATTTCCCCAGACTCAACGGGCTGGTACTGGCAGGAGGAAAAAGCCGGCGAATGGGAAATCCTAAAGATAAAATCAACTGGCATGGCAAAGAGCAGAGGTATTATGCGGCTGATCTTTTAGCTCCATTTTGTGAGGAAGTCTTTATTTCCTGCAGACAGGACCAGCTGGAAAATTTTAATAGTGATTACAACGCCCTTACCGATACTTTTCTGGACATGGGCCCTTTTGGAGGAATACTTTCGGCATTGCGCTCCCAGAGAGAAAAAGCATGGCTGGTAGTAGCCTGCGATCTTCCTTTGCTGGATAAAAATGCATTAGAATTTCTGATACAATCCAGAAACCCTGAAAAAGCGGCAACAACCTACGAAAGCCCTTTTGACGGACTACCCGAACCATTAATTACGATCTGGGAACCTAAAAGCTATCCTCTGCTTCTGAATTTTTTAGGATCAGGAAATACCTGTCCAAGAAAAGTTCTTATTAACAGTGATACGTTAATCCTGAAACCAGATAACCCGGATTCTTTAATGAATGTAAATACTCCTGAAGACAAGGCAAAAGCACAGGAGATTTTAAGAAAATAAATTTAACTAAAGGCTGATATGAATACCTCTCTTGAACGTTATCATTGCCAGATGGCTTTACCCGGATTTGGGACAGCTTCTCAGGAACTCCTTAAAAATGCTAAAGTTCTCATCGTGGGCATGGGAGGACTTGGATGTCCTTCAGCACAGTATCTTGCTGCTTCTGGTATAGGAACGATTGGTCTTGCAGATGACGATATTGTTTCTGAAAGCAACCTGCACCGCCAGATTTTGTATACTCCGGATGATATCGGGAAATCAAAAGTTGACATTGCCACCAAAAAATTACAGCAACAAAATCCATCAGTGAAAATCACTCCTTTTAATTTTCGGGTAACTTCCGAAAATGTCATGGATTTAATTTCTGATTTTGATCTGATTATTGAAGGAACAGATAATTTTGAAACAAAATGCTTGCTGAACGACGCTTGTGTATTAACCGGAAAACCTTTGGTTTATGGTGCTATTTACCAATATGAAGGCCAGGTAAGCATATGGAATGTTATGCAGAAAGACGGTACATACTCACCCAATTACCGCGATGTTTTTCCTAATGCAGAAGAATCACAGGTTCCCAACTGCAGAGAAGGAGGTGTACTTCCTACACTGGCAGGAATTGTGGGATGCAT
Organism: Chryseobacterium sp. B21-037; assembly: GCF_028570785.1. Classification (NCBI taxonomy): domain Bacteria; kingdom Pseudomonadati; phylum Bacteroidota; class Flavobacteriia; order Flavobacteriales; family Weeksellaceae; genus Chryseobacterium; species Chryseobacterium sp. B21-037. The sequence goes on along the minus strand of NZ_JALGCB010000001.1, from coordinate 4,705,196 downwards.
GCAGGCAAATGAAGCTATAAAATATTTTACAAATCCTGAAGATTTATTGGCAGGAAAACTCTGGATGATGAATGTGCTGAACGGCAAAACCCAAATTATTAAATTAAGAAAACTTGCCGTACCCATTACAAGCTTATCTCAGACAGTTGAGATCATCACATTTGAACAGTTGATGCAGGATAAAGATCACTTTGAAATCATAGATGTCCGTACCCTAGAAGAGCATAAAGAGTTTAATATTGGAGGAGTCAATATAGCTGTACATGAGCTACAACATCATTCAGAATATATTTCCGGGCTTACCCGGCCTATTTTAGCTTATTGCCTATCCGGAAAACGCAGCGCAGAAGCAGTGAGGAAAATTAAAAATCTTTTTCCTGAGAAGGAAGTGTTTTCTTTAAAAGACGGTATTCACAAAATACACCGATAAAACAAAAACTAATCAAATAAACTTTCGTCGGAATAAAAAACTTTGCCATCACTTATTCTTGCCGGTGAAGTGTAAGGATGTTCTTCTGTTTTGCCGACATTCACTATATGCTCGACTTTCCAGCCCTTTGCTTTAAGATAATCTGACACCATAGCCCTGTGGCAGCTCCACCATACCGCTTCCGAACACATAAAAGCCGTAATTTTTTCCCTAGCAATATCTTCAAGTTTTTCTATAGCCGCTACAAATTTTCCGGTTTGCATATAATCGGCGTACCCACGGAAAGATTCATTCCGCCACCGACTGTTTATTGAATCCGGCTGTACCTTTCTCCTTCCTCCCAATTCTTCAAGATGAGCATATCCTATACTATTTTCGCGTAGGTGTATTTCCAAATTTTCTCTATTAAACCATGGATATCTTTTTGATCCCGGAAACCGCCGGATATCAACCAGCATCTCAATCTTAAACGAATTAAGTATTTCAATAAAGTATTCTAATGAATGAACAGAATGTCCAACTGTATAAATCAATTTCTTTTCTGAAGCTTCCATACCTGTCTTTTGAAAAGGGATCAATCAATAATATTCTGGGTATTCTTTCTGGAAACAGCAATATGTTCTCCCACCATCTCATGAATGGTCTCGTCAATCATGATACACATGCTGTTAAGAGCTAAATCATTCGCATCTGTTCCGAACGGCTCCTCGATTTCATCCGCTATCGCTTCAAATGCAACAAATGTATACGCAACAAATACAACAATAAGAGGGGTAAACCATCCGAGAGAATCTACAAGTCCGAAAGGCAACAGAAAACAGTATATATATACAGTCCGGTGCAGTAAAACCCTGTAGCTGTATGGAATAGGGGTAGAAATTATTCTTTCACAACCTCCTAAGATATCAGAAAGCTTATCAAAGTTTTCATCAAAACGCGCCTGCTGGATAGAATCCATTCCCCCTTCGTCTTTTAGCTTCTGAACCCATTCTGCAAGAAGGCGCATAATAACAGCCGGTTTATATTTTGATGCGGCAACAAGTTTCAGCTGATCTTCGTTAAGCCTGGATTTTAAATCTTCATAAGCGTCCGTTCCTCTCAGCTGATGTTTCAGTGCAAAAACAAATGCACCCAGCAACTGCACAAAATTGTGAACTGAATCCTGATCTTCCTTTATATTTTTCAGCGTGATGGCCTGGCGGGTCAGTGCCCTGGAAGTATTCAGCAGAGCGCCCCACAGCTTTCTTCCTTCCCAGAACCTATCATAGCTGGCATTGTTCCTGAATCCCAGGAATAAAGCCAGTACGAAACCGAACAAGGTAAGTGGTGCAGGATTTAACGGAACTTTAAAAGAGAAAATGATTCCATGAAAATAAGTGACCAATAAAGAAAGAATTAAAAGCAATCCCAACCGGGGAAGCAATGCAGGCAAAACAGAGCCGTGCCACACAAAAAGCATTCTGAACCAATGTTCTTTTTTTCTTATGATCATTATTTTTGTCTTTCTTTTTTCAATTGATTAATATTCATTTTCATCAGAACCGAAACAATAAGTGCGATCACGAACATTCCTGAAAAAACCTCTAAGGTAGTCGTTAGGGATCCTGTCTGTTTTTTAACATAATCATATATCGAGGGACCGGCTACCCCTGCTAATGCCCAGGCTGTAAGCACAAATCCATGTATTGCACCTAATTGTTTTGTACCAAATAAGTCTCCCAGAAATGCAGGAAGTGTAGCGAAACCTCCACCGTACATTGTGATAACGGTAAAGAGAATAGCAAGAAATAAAATTTCTATGGAAATTTGAGGTAAGAAATAATAAGCTAAAATCTGAAATACAAAAAATAAAATATAGGTATTAGCCCTTCCCAGGTAATCTGATAAACCAGACCAAAGCAATCTTCCAATCCCGTTGAATACGCCAATTAAACCCACAACTGCAGCTGCCTGCAAAGCGGTATAATGAAGTTTCTCCTGAGTCATCGGACTCGCTGCCGCAATAATTGCAATACCACAGGTAATGTTAATAAACATAATGATCCAGATATAATAGAATCGTTTTGTCTTCAATGCAGTTTTTGCATCTATATAGGCTATATCATTTGTTGCGGTCTTACTTTCGGAAGGATTAAACCCTTTTGGCAAATAACCTTCCGGCGGTTTTTCTATGTAACTTGAAGACAAAAGAATCACAACCAGATAAATACTTCCCAAAATATAAAAAGCATTAGAAACACCTACTTTTTCAAATAAAATTTGCATCAGGGGACCAAATATCAAAGCTGAAAAACCAAATCCCATTATCGCCATTCCTGTTGCCAGGCCACGTCTGTCCGGAAACCATTTTACCAGGGTGCTTACCGGTGTTATGTATCCAATTCCTAATCCTATACCCCCTATGAATCCATAGCTGATCAAAAATAAGGGCAGGGATACAAGTTGTACGGCCAGCCCGGAACCTAAGATTCCCACTCCGTAAAAAATTCCCGCAACAGTTCCACTTTTTTTAGGCCCTACTTTTTCTACCCAGGTGCCCATAAACGCTGCGGATAAACCAAGTAATAGAATGGCAATTTTAAATGCCCACTTTATGGTTCCTTCATCTATCTTAAAAATCTCCCCCACAGGATTTGTCATTACAGAATAGGCATACACAGAGCCTATAGAAATATGAATACCGACTGCAGAAGCAGCAATCAGCCAACGATTTTTAAGTTTCGATGAGTCCATTTACAATTAATTTTTTATTGAACTAATAAAAATTTCTCTAACCTGATAAGAACTTCTTGCCGGCTTCTTTTCCCCTTCCGCAATAATCCTGAGGGGACCTTTTTCCTTTGACAAAGGTTTCCCATCTACAGTATCTGCAATAATGACATTTTTATCCTGAATGGAAGCGTCCAGCTCTGCCAGTGAAAATAAAACCTGATAACCATCCGAACATTTTATCAGTACATATTTTGAAAGGTTTTCGGCTCCATGAAGTGCTTTTCCGGACGGAATCCCTGCCCTTTCCAAAACTTCCATGACAGGGACTCCTGTAAAGGTATGGGAGCTTCCGTCTTTATCCCTCAGTACAGCATCTTTTCGGGGCATTTTTGAAAGATCGGATAAGCTTAAATCCAAAGGATGGGCAACTTCACCTGAAACTTTTAATTGAAATGCCGTCTGAGCCGATAGCAATCCACAAAAAGAAAATATGAAAACAAAAAACAGTCTTCTCATGATTATAATCTGTTTAAACAATAAAGTATTTTAAACATTACTCCACACTTGTTCCGGCTGCAGCAATCACATGGTCATCAATCTTTTTAAAAATATCGGGATCATGTTTCCGGATTTTAATGCGGACATATTTGGAAGCCGGCATATTGGCTCCGTTAACTACATTATTGATGGACACCAAAACATTGGTTTCCGGGAAATAGGTCATGGTGCTTTTTTGTGGAATAGGATATTTTACGACAATAAAAAGCGGTGCGATCCTTTCGATACCATCATCATAGTTGAAAAGATCTACATGATCACCTTCTTTGAGGCCTGCCTTTTCAATATCTTTTTCATTCATCATCACAACCCTCCTTTCATTGAAGATCCCGCGGTAACGGTCATTTAAACCATAAACAACCGTATTGAACTGATCATGTGTTCTGGTTGTTCCCATCAGATATTCGTCATCTGCAAGCGAATTATCCGGTACAGCGGTAATATTGAAAGCCGCTTTCCCTGGGTAAAATTCACTGTTGAAAACACCATCTCTTGGTCCGTTCGGAAGATAGAAGCCTCCTTTTTGTACTACCCTTTTGTTATAATTTTCAAATCCGGGAATACATTGCTCAATATCGTGACGAACGGCATCATAGCTGTTAATAAACTTATCCCAATCCACAACTGAGCGTTCCCCTAACACCGCTTTCGCCATTCTGCAGGCAACATGGGTTTCATTGATCAGGTTTTTTGAAATAGGATCGAGAACCCCTCTTGACCATTCCACGACACCCATTGAATTTTCTGTGCTTACATGCTGAAGTTCCCCATTGATCATATCTTTTTCACTTCTGGAGATGACCGGTAAGATCAAGGCTTCCTTCCCATGGATAAGGTGGTTTCTATTTAATTTTACTGAAACAATCACAGACATTTCAAGACTGCGCATCGCTTCTGCTGTAAAAGTGGTATCTGGTGCAGCAGAAAGAAAATTACCTCCCATGCAGAACATAAATTTCACTTTACCTTCATGCATCGCTTTGAGTGCATTTACAACATCATATCCACCTTTTCTTGGTACTTCAAAGCCGTAATATTCCTGCAGCCTATCCAATTGTTCCTTTGTTGGATGATGGTTAATAAGTAACGTCCTGTTACCCTGAACATTGCTATGCCCTCTAACCGGACACGCACCTCCACCCTGAATTCCTATACTTCCTTTCATCAATAGGAGATTCACAATATTGTAAATCATTTCCACACCATTATGCTGCTGTGTAATTCCCATTCCCCAACAAATGATACTCCTTTTTTTGAGGCAATCATTTGTGCAGCTTCTCTCAAGCTCTCAACCGGAATACCACATTCTTCCGATAAAAAGTTGAGATCATATTTTTTTAATTCCTCAACCAATTCATTAAATCCGGCGGTTTTGTTCGCTATAAAATCCTGCTCAAGAACTTTTCCCGGATTTTTAGCTTCTTCTTCCAGCACAAGAATTTGCAGTGCTTTTAAAAGCGCCATATCTCCATTAATCCTAACAGGAAGATACAGATCTGACAATTCATATGGTTTATTGAGCAGAGCCCGAACATCCTGAGGATTTTTGAATCCTTTTAATCCGGCTTCGGGAAGCGGATTGACAGCCATAATTTTTGCTCCGTTTTTCTTTCCTTTAGTTAGGGCGGAGAGCATTCTTGGTGAATTGGTCCCGGGATTCTGCCCTATGATTATGATAAGATCCGTGTCGTAGAAGTCTTCCAACTTTACGGTTCCTTTTCCAATACCTATACTTCTTGATAGAGCATAACCGGAAGTTTCATGGCACATATTAGAACAGTCCGGAAAATTATTGGTTCCGAATTCTCTGGCAAACAACTGGTAAACCCATGTTGCTTCATTACTTGTTCTTCCGGATGTGTAAAATATGGCTTCGTCGGGTGAGTCCAGAGCGTTTAGTTTTTCAGAGATTTTCTTAAAAGCATTATCCCAGCTGATTGGCTGATAATGCGTTCCTCCTTTAGGCAGATACATAGGCTCCGCTATTCTTCCCAACTGGCTGATTTCAAAATCTGTCATCTTTGCCAAATCATATACCGAGTTTTCTTTGAAAAAGTCAGCCCCGATCTTTTTTGAAGTCGCTTCTTCTGCTAAGGCTTTTGCCCCGTTTTCACAATATTCACCCAATCTGGAACGTTCGTCATCCGGGTCTGGCCACGCACAGCTTGGACAATCGAAACCATCAAACTGATTCATACTGAAAAGAGCTCTCCCTCCACGAAGAACAGAGGCATTCAGCACCAACTGATCCAATGAATGAACAACTGCAGGAACTCCTGCTGCCCATGCTTTTGGCGGTTTCAGCTTCAGATCCAGCAGTTTATAAGGTGGTTCTGCAGATGGCAATCTGCTGTCCTCTTTTTTATTGAATATATCTTTGTTTTCCATGATTTCTACATTTAAAAAGATGAAAAATTAGCATTTTATGTTCGGGTTGGGATAATTGTCACTTTGGTCTTCCACTGTATTATCAATACATACAAAATCTTTTTCTATCAAGAGTTTGATTTTTCCGGTCTGCCCTTCAAAACCGACTCTATCCGTGGAAATCCATTCCGTAATCATTGTTGCCGGCATTTTCAGAACAATCCTGTTTTCAATGAAAGCCGCCGAGAGATCCACATCTTCTGTTCTTTCGATAGAGTAAATAAACGGACGGTCCACAAATTCCGTAAAGCTGGAGATCATTCCGTCTTCTCCCAATTTTGCCACTTCGGATTGGGTAAGACGAAATCTCAACGAGTTATCTTTAATTCTTATTTTCATAATACATTTTCAATTTTAAAATGGCTGCCGGAATGGTAAATATTAAACCGGTTGTCCCGGAGAAAGCCTAATAAAGTGATATCAAATTCTTTTGCCAGATCTACCGCAAGGCTGGAAGGAGCTCCTATTGCTGCAACAATGGAAATACCGGCCATTGCCGCTTTCTGAATAAGCTCAAAACTGGCTCTTCCACTCAACACCAAAATTTTATCATGAAGCGGCAGAAGCCCTGCTGATAATGCATGACCGATGAGTTTATCCAAAGCATTATGTCTTCCCACATCTTCACGCAACGCCAGAAGGTTACCTTCCCGGTCAAAGATACCGGAGGCATGTATACCGCCTGTAGTACTAAAATTATTCTGGAAAGACTGTAGCTTTTCAGATAATTGATACAAGGTTTCCAGAGAAACCTCTATATTTTCTTTTGTCTGGCTATGAAAAGAACTCACTGTTCTTATAGATTCTATGGATCCTTTTCCACAAACCCCACAGCTGGAAGTAGTATAAAAGTTCCTGTCAGCATGCATAAGGTCAGGAATAAAACCTTCTGCAAGTTCAACAATGATAATATTTTCGCTGTTCCTGGCACATTCTGCCTGAGGAGCGTATATGCTTTCAATTTGTTTACGGTCAAAGATAATCCCTTCCGTAAATAAAAAGCCAGCAGCCAGCTCTGCATCATTACCAGGTGTTCTCATTGTTACAGATATATTCCTCGATTCTTTTTTATCTGCTAAATGATAGACCACCCTTATTTCTAAAGGTTCCTCAACAGAAACATCATCCGTATATTGGAAACTGCTGTTGTCCTTAACTTTGACGATTTCTATCTGCTTTACCGATTTATTTGATAACAGATGGGCTTTCATAATTTAATAATTGATACTTAAAGATACAAAATTTTATTCCTCAAATTACGGGTGCGCTGAAACCCACTCTTCTCCATTATCAAAAATTTCTTTTTTCCAGATGGGAACCGTTTTTTTTATATTTTCAATAATATAGCTGCACGCATCAAAAACAGTATTCCGGTGACCATCGCTCACCACGATTATCACTGCTGCATCACCAGGAAATAAAATTCCTGTACGGTGATGAATTACAATATTTTTTACCGAAAATAAGGAAATAGCTTCATCTGCTATTTTCCGCATCTCTTTAACCGCCATAGATTCGTAACATTCATATTCCAAACGGATGACAGCCTGGCCTTTCGTATGATTTCTTACCGTTCCTACAAATGACGCAATCCCTCCGCATGCAGGATCGGAAGCAAGGGTAAAGCAATTTGTAAGATCCAGTATATTTTCTGTTATTTTAATATCAACCATAAGTGTTACCCTCCGCTTACCGGAGGGATTATTGCTATTTCGTTAGAGACTTCAATGATCTGATTGTCCTCCGCATATTCATCGTCAATGGCAATAAAATAGGATTTTAATTTTTTAAGCTCCGGAAAAGCTTTCTCCAGAAATTCCTTGAGTACTTTGACGCTTGCTCCTTCATTTATTTCTATTTTTTTTTCTGAACCTCCGAAAATATCTTTCGTTATTCCGAATGCTAATATTTTAATTATCATTTTTACATTTAGCTTTTTACCAATATTTTATTAAAACATTTATCCCGGCCACCAGTATCAAAATAGCGGTCATTCTTTTGATGACCAAAGGATTCCATTTAAGGGACATTCTGGAACCTACCTGTCCACCGATAAATACGGCAAAACATAAACTCAGAATTCTGAAATAATCCATATCGGCAGAGAGTTTGGATAACTGTCCGAAAATCCCTGACACTGAATTAACCAGGATGAAAACACTTGATGTTGCTGCAATTTTTCGTGGAGTATCCCATTTCATAAGGTTTAAGAGAGGGGAAAGAAAAATTCCCCCACCAATGCCTACCAATCCAGATAAAAATCCTATTCCACCTCCCAGAAGTCCGTTTTTGAATAGAGAAGTGCCCGTACGTTCCGGGTGATCTTCTCCATTTTTTAAATCTGTTCTTATCCAAAGCAACAATGCCGCAATGATTAATGTAATCCCTAATATCAGAAAAAAGGTTTCCTGGCTTATTTTTAAAACCGCTCCCAGGAATGCCATAGGAACACTTACAATGGTAAGCGGTATTATTTTCCTCCAGTCCGTCTGGTTATTTCTGATGTAAATGAATACCCCTCCAATGACCACAATAACATTACAAATAAGTGCCGTTAAGCGTATTTCCTGGTAAGGAAGGTTATACATGGCAAGAACTGCAAGATAACTGGATCCTCCGCCAAAACCCACGGAAGAATAAATGAAAGCGATGATTAAAAAAAACAAAAAGATCTCCCAATGCCCCATATATTTTGCAGAAATTAATTTTCTTACAATAATACTCATTTTTAAGGCGCCATCCACGGTTGTTACATAAAGTTTCTGCTACAATTTGTGAGAAGAATGTTGTAAATTGTTTATTTAATGTATTGATTGTTTTGTGAGCAGATGATTTTGTCCATTTTTTACATTTAATAAATATTAACCATACTTACCATATAAAAGTAATTTGATTGACCTGCATTGCAAAACAAAAAATCCCTTATACATTTAACATAATGATTAAAAGCCTTATAGCAAGTCTTTCGTTTAATTAAAAAATATTTTATTGATTTTTATTTTTATAATTCAAAAAAACTCTATATATTTGCACCCACAAAAAACGAGGTAAAATTCGTTTCAGATGACCTTTAATCGGGGCGTAGCGTAGTCCGGTCATCGCGCCTGGTTTGGGACCAGGAGGTCGCAGGTTCGAATCCTGCCGCCCCGACTTTTTCAAGGGTGCGTAGCTCAGCTGGATAGAGCATCTGCCTTCTAAGCAGACGGTCAAAGGTTCGAATCCTTTCGCGCTCACTTTAAGACTCACAATGAAAATTGTGAGTTTTTTTGTGTCCTATAATTTCAATTAATACACAACAAAGGATAGAGCATCCCGATTTCAATCGGGACGGTCAAAGGTTCGAATCCTGAGTTTTTTTGTGCTCTATATTCACCATATTTTTATGTCATAAAAACACTGATTACATACTACTTAACCTTCTAAAATTTTCAAAGAGACAAATATTTTATCGGGCAATCCATCCATTTAATTGCAGCAAAAACCAATAAACCCTAAATTTGTTTTCTCTATATTAATTCAATGAAAAATTTTAAATTCATTATCGCAAACTGTTTGTTTGTGTTGGTATTATCTTGCAAAACAGCAGCTCCGGTTTCAAACGTTTCTGTCCAGGACGGTCCTTATCAAAATCTTGGGCGTGACGGAAAAATATACGCTGCGTTTTATCAGCAACGGGCAGCAGAATACGAAGCACTTTGTCTCCAGGCATATAATATAGCCAGGCTCCGTTTGGATGAAGCTTTACTACAAAAATCGGAAAAACCTTTAGCTATTGTTTCAGATATTGATGAGACTTTTTTAGATAATTCTTATTATGCCGTTGAACGTTCTAAGATGGGAAAGGGTTATGACCAGGCTACCTGGGAGGAATGGACCGCTAAGGGAATTGCAAAACCGCTTACGGGCTCTCAGGAATTTTACCAATATGCCGCTGACAAGGGTGTTCAGGTATTTTATGTAACCAATCGTTTGGAGCAGGAACGTGCAGGAACAGTAAAAAACCTGAAAAAATACAATTTCCCGCTTCAAAATGATACTAACCTTATCCTCCGTGCAAAGGAGAGCAGTAAAGAAAACCGAAGAGCTGATATTGCTAAAGATTATAATATTGTTTTATTGTTGGGAGATAATCTTTCTGACTTCTCCGGCATATTCGACAAAAAATCAGAAACAGAAAGGTCTGCTGCAGTAAAGAATTCAGCAAAGGATTTCGGAAAAAAATTCATTATCATTCCTAATGTTGGTTATGGTGATTGGGAATCTTCATTTTATAACTACAAATATGATTATACTGACCAGCAGAAAGACTCAATGATGTATAATGCAGTAAAAACTACTCCTTAAAATAAGAAAATCTTTTTTACAGTTTTATCTATACCGATAAACAACAAAAAATCCCGCTGTAAACCAGCGGGATTTTTATTTTAGTTGGTAAGAAGTTCCATTCCAGAGATAAGTTTTTGAGGAATATTTTTTCTTTTCCCTGTCTTTTTCATCCTTTTCCATTTCCTCCATTTTGAAGATAATACTATTAGGGGCTCCTCCTTTATCATTGGGAAATATAAAATTTTCACTGTGATAATAAACATCGGCATCTCCAACATTCATCAGCTGCGGCAATGCAATTAACTTTTTATCTTTAAACAATACATATTGATCGTAGCTGGCAATACCACACGCTTCCCCGGAAACCGCAGCTTTTAGGGTAAGCTCTACATTTTGCAGTTTATGGTTGCTTTCTAAGGTAAAATTTCCATAGCTCAATTCTTCCCCACGTCCTGTATTAAAGAAAACCTCATCTACAAGGGTATTACCTTCAAGCACTTTAATACTGGCTATATTTTGTTTAAAATTTTCCCCTGATCTTTTATCCTTTCTGTTTTCAGTTTTTGAAAGACCAAAAAGAAAATCATATCCGTTTTTATTTCTGTATCCTACACAAAGATTTCCGCCCCAGATGTACCCTTCAGCAACATGTTCTCCCTTCTGATAGGATATTTTATACCAGTTGGAAGACCTTTCTCCTAATTTTAAAACAATTTCTTCTTTCTTAAGAATAAGAATCTGCTGATTGGTTTGCAAAGAGTCGAGAATTTGTGCATCTACTTTAGGCTCTTGCCTTACCCTCGTCCAATCGGTAAATATTTTTGTGTTTTATTTTCCTGAAAATTAAAAACCCCGTAAGGGTATTCCTCCTCCTGTGCTGAAAAGAACTGCAGAAGACCCAAAAATAAAACAGTGAAAAGAGATTTCATACAATAATTTTATATTCTTATTTTTCAAGCAATAAGCTTACCCACTCTTCTCTCTGCAGCTGTTTTTTTAACTCAAGGTTATTTGCCTTACATACTTCAAGAATATCATCTACATCGAAGAAGCACAATCCTGACAGCAATAATTTACCCCGTTATTTAAAACAGAAACATAAGTAGGAATATCTGAAATCAAAATGTTACGGTTGATATTCGCCAAGATAACATCATAATGCTCTTTTCCTAGATTCTCTGCGGTTCCCTGCTCAATATCAAGGACAACATTATTTCTTTCAGCATTTTCTTTAGAATTTTCAACAGACCATTCATCAATATCAATAGCTTTCACATCATCAGCTCCCTGTTGCTTTGCATAAATAGCCAATACTGAAGTTCCGCAGCCCATATCCAAAACCTTTTTACCATGAAAGTCAATATCCATCATTTGCTGGATCATGAGATGGGTTGTAGGATGATGTCCGGTTCCGAAAGACATTTTAGGCTGGATAATGATTTCATGCATTCCGGGTACGGAATCATGAAATTCAGCTCTGATCAAGACTTTATCATCAATATTAATGGGTGAGAAATTTTTCTCCCATTCCTCATTCCAGTTGATGTTTGGCATTTCCTGGAAAGTATATTCAATTGTTACATTTTCATTTTCAAAAGAGGCAGTGCCTTCAATTCATTTTCATTAAATAAATCTTTCTGGATATAACCCAGAATCCCTTCCAATTCTTCCGTAAAACTGTCGAAGCCTATTTCGATAAGCTCTGCCATTAATATTTCATTCCATGGTTGAAGCGGAGAAATTCTGAAGTTGAATTCTAAATAATTTTGCATGTGATCAATTTGGTACAAAAATAAAGAAAAGCGGGTTAAAACCCGCCTGTATTCATATAAAATAAATCATTCAGCAAATAGCTCATCTATCTGTATTGCTAAAGATCTTTTCTTATGGATTTGTAGAGAAAATAGAACCGTTTGCAATTAATGCTCTTCTGTTCATTTTCAGGATATCTCTTACCCATTCTGCGAAATCTTCCGGCTGAAGAACTGTTTCAGGGTTTCCATCTGTTAATCCTCCCTGAATGCTCATATCGGAAGCAATAGTACTTGGCGTTAAGGTTACGACACGGATATTCTGCTTTCTCCATTCTGCCATCATGGATTGTGAAAGAGAAATAACGGCTGCTTTTGAAGCTGCGTAAGCTGACATATTTCCTCCTCCTTTTAAACCGGCCGTGGAAGCAACGTTTACGATATCTCCTTCTCCCTTTTCTTTCAGAAACGGATATACTGCTTTTGCCGCATAATACACCCCAAAAAGATTGGTTTTAATAACCTGTTCCCAGGTTTCAGAAGGCATTTCTTCGATCGTTCCAAAATCTCCGATTCCGGCATTATTGATTAAAATATCTACACCTCCAAGTTCTTTTACTAAAGATTCGATACCTGCTTTTACTGCTGATTCGTCATCAACACTGAAAATAGCATACGCCGCATTGACCCCAATATTTTTAATTTCTTCAACAGTCGCTTTTAAGTTGGCTTCATTTCTGCCTGTAATGGCAACATTCACTCCTTCATTTGCCAAAGCCAAAGCAACTGCTTTTCCTAAGCCTCTTCCACCACCTGTTACAATGGCATTTTTTCCTTTTATGTTCATAATAATACTTTTTCGTCATACAAATTTACGAAAGCATATTTTGTTTAAAGATGAATCATGTGAATGTTTTTCGACGATATTCTTTAAAATAAAACCGGCTTACAGAAGCCGGTTCTCAGAAAGTATAGTAAAAAAAGAATAAATTAAGGAATAAGCACGGGCTCTTTCACTTCAAATTCTTCAGAAGCTGAAAACTGGTTTCCATACATATCCATAGCTCTCACTTCCACCTTGTGCTTCCCTAGTGCTAATTTATTAGTAAATCCACCGATCCATATGTGTTTTGCCATTTCAGGATTTGAGGGTCTTCTTCCCGGGAAAAGATTCTGTGTGGTATCCCATTTGAATACGGACAAAGCAAAATTAGGATCGATCGTTTCGTCATACTCCATATCTTTCCATTCCGCATTATCTATCCTGTACTCCACTTTATCTTTTTTACTCCCCATAAAGAAGTTGGCAAGAATTTTAGCTGATGTTTTTGATGGATAAGGAATGACCTTCGGAACATACAACTTGATCTGATAGTCATCAGGTTTACCGGCTGTTTTGTATTTAACTTTATACTGGTTATCCGCAAAACTTATGAATGAATATCCTTTGGCTGTTCCGTCTCTCATCGTAGAAGTAGGCAATCCCATTTCATCAGGAGTTCCGGAATACCAGTCACCACAAGTTGTTCCTACATTATATTCATGAAGGTCTTTGGCTCCATTCCAACCTGCTTTTTTGCCATAAAAGATCTGCTGTTGGATATGAGTATGTGCTGATAAAAGAAGCGCGTTAGGAAAAGGGCTTAAAAAATCAAACAATTTCTGACGGTCCGCATTTCTGAAATTATCTTCATTACTATGTTCCAACGGAATGTGGAAAGAGATCACAATCAGTTTGTTTTTATCCACCAGCTTCAGGTCATTTTCAATGAATTGCAGCTGATCATTTCGGAATCCTCCCCAATATCCTTTTCCGTCTCTCGGATCCGGATAAAGAATATCGTCTAAAATAATAAAATGTACATTCCCGTAATTAAAAGAATAATTGGCAGGTCCAAAATTAGCTTCAAAAGTTTCGTCTGAAAACTGATCTTCCTTTGCATCATAATTCATGTCATGATTTCCCATTACATTGTACCATGGTAAACCAATCTCTTTCATGACATCAGCATACGGTTTCTGAAGGCTCAGATTATCTCCTACAAGATCTCCAAGACTGATTCCCAGAACCGCATTCTTTTTTGTGTTCTTTACTTCATTTACAATTCCTCTTTTGAAATAATCCAGTTCTTTCTCTGTGTAAGGCTGAGGATCTCCGAAAACCAGGATATCAAAGTTTTTATCCTCCTTTTGTCTGTACAATGCAAAGTTGAGCTCTTTTGGTAACTCCCCTGTCGGCAGCGTTCCTTTGTATTTAAAATCCGAAGGAGATCCTTTTGGTTTGTAATGATAGTAATATTGAGGTAAATTATTACTATTAACAGGTGTCATGTAACCCGATGGTTTGATCACAAAAATGGTTTGATTTTCACTAACCGGTAAGCTATATCTTCCATTTTTATCTGTTAAAACAACCTGGGCACCGTTAGATACCGCTACTCCTTCGATTCCTTTCTCACGGCTTTCTTTTTTTTGATTTTTATTCATGTCTTCGTACACATAGCCGGATACGGAAGTTTGTGACCATGCCATTGCTGAAATCAGAAGGCATGGCATTAATAATTTAATATTCATAGGATGATTTATTTTTATTAAGATGTATTACTTCAGGTTTTTATTAGTTATTCCACCAGGTTTTAATATTGATATTATCTCCTCCCATCTGCTGAACAGCAGCCTGATAGTTTGCTGTATTTAAAACTTTTGGATTAGGTGGATACATCAACCTTTGGGGCAGATTCCCATTGTTAAGGAGACCTCCATTATTGGGAAGTACAGGAAAACCGGTTCTTCTCTTTTCAAACCATTGTTGCTGATCTACAAAGAACAATGCAATATATTTCTGAAGCATAATCCTGTCGATATTTCCATTATAAGCGACATTCGGATTCGCAAAATAATTTGCAGGTACAACAGCTCCCCATTGTTCTATTGCAGCCTTTACCCCATTTTCATAAAAGGTCTGGGCATTTCCCTGAATGATTCCTTTGTTTGCTAATTCCGAAAGGATGAACTGCAGTTCTGCATAAGGATAAATGAGAATATTCAGCGGAGCTTTTGCTAGATTCTGATTCATATTGGACGGTTGATAACTGAATATCGTTCCATAAGCATAACCTGATGGAGCACCTTTATACCCTATATTCTGCTGGCTGGTAATATCTTTAGCCTGGCCGAAAAACATAGCCAGACGTGGATCGTTATTCGCTTTCAGAGCTTCTACAAAAAATTCCGAAGCCGCTCTTCCTGTAGTAAAATCCTGAGGCCTTGCAATAGGAGGAAGAAGTGGTGATACTCCTGTAATATTGAGCTTTGCTGTCTCATTGTTATTTTGAAAGAGAGGATATGTGGCAGGATCATTTACAATCTCCTGAATTCGCTGATGAACATTTACTTCTCCGTTTTTCTTCAGGATTCTTGTCAGCAACCTCAACGACAAAGAATTACAAAACTTCTTCCAGTTTATAATCCCATTTGCATCCGATTCTGCCTTATAGAAAAGATCATTCCCTGTAAGTGGCTTATTGGTAATAAAAAGTGCATTGGCTGCTTTCAGATCATCCAGCAATCGAATATAAATGTCTTTTTGTTTATCAAATTTAGGCTGTGATATCCCATCGTCTAATCTTGAAGCTTCAGTAAAGGGAATATCACCATAGGTATCTGTAAGATTGGAATAAATCCAGGCATTTAATACCATAGCAATAGCCTGATAATTCTGATCTTTTTCTACTATTGCTGCCTCTTTCAGGTCTTTTACCTGTTTCAGCCATTTATATGAGTTATTCCAGAATCCGGCTCCTGTATTTTCGGTAAGATAATACCGGCTCAACGAA
The DNA here is from genome assembly GCF_028570785.1 of Chryseobacterium sp. B21-037. Classification (NCBI taxonomy): domain Bacteria; kingdom Pseudomonadati; phylum Bacteroidota; class Flavobacteriia; order Flavobacteriales; family Weeksellaceae; genus Chryseobacterium; species Chryseobacterium sp. B21-037. The sequence continues at coordinate 4,689,156 of NZ_JALGCB010000001.1, read as the reverse complement.
TTTCCTTCATTCGGAAAATCAAGTGACACCTGCATAATGTCAAACGTAAAATCATTGGCCCGCATGTAATTAACGGAAGCCATGTTATATTGAATAGGAACAAGTAATTTAGCCGCTACCGGATCACTTATCCTGCTTTCGTCAATATTTACTTCATCAAGACTTCTGCTGCAGGAAACAGGGAAAAGACCTATTCCCGAAATTAATAATATGTTGAGTAATAATTTTTTCATGATTTTCAATTTTAAAATTTAACGTTAAGCTGAATTCCCACTGTTCTGGCCGTAGGTAGCTGTCCCATTTCCACTCCCGGTGTAATCTGACTGTCATTAAGAGTTGCAGCTTCAGGATCGAATAACGGGAACTTTGTCCACATCCAAAGATTTCTTCCAAATAATGCTATTGTAAGATCGGTCAGTTTAAGCTGCTCCGTTACACTTTTAGGAAAAGTATAAGATATTCTTGCATCCCTTAATTTGACAAAAGAGGTATCAAATGAGTTGGTTTCTACATTGGCTCTTCTGTAATAATCAGCGTAATAAGCCGAAACGGCGACACCTTTGGTGTTTGGTGAGTAAGATCCGTCAGGATTTTGTATCACTCCTTCTCCTACGATCAGACCATTCGGATTATCTCTTCCGATCAGGGTATGCGTTAATTTACCCTGTTCAGTCATTTTGTGATGCGACTGGGAATAGGCCATTCCTTTGTATTGTCCGTCAAAAGAAAAGCTGATGGTAAAATTCTTGTATCTGAACTCGTTTTGAAGACCGGCCCTCCATTTCGGATATGCATTTCCTATCTTTTTCATCTCAGTTGGCTTCGCTGTTAAGCCGTCACTTCCATATACAACCTGTCCGTCAGGTGAATACATCAGTCCATAGCCATACATATCTCCCAATGATCCACCAACTACTGCATTATAATACACCACTCCACCTACACTGCCTAAAGTATAAGGCTGTCCCTGAAATTCATCCGGAAGTGAAAGGATCTTATTTCTGTTCATTGACCAGTTCGCATTTACACTCCACGAGAAATTTTTATTTTTAACGGGAAAGGTATTTAAAGTCATTTCCAATCCTCTGTTTCGTACCTCCCCTGCGTTGATGGTTCTTTTACTATATCCTGTTTCATACAGAGCCGGGATATCAACGATCTGGTCCTTAGAATTGTTCTGGTATGCGGTAATGGAATAGCTGATCCTGTTTTTAATTATACTGAAATCCATTCCGGCTTCAATATTGGTAAGCATCTCAGGTCTCAGGTTAGGATTAGGAAATAAAGAGGGAGCCTCTACTGATCCGGAGAACACACTGTTGTTATAATATTTTATAAGTTTATAAGGGCTTGTGTCATTTCCAACCTTTGACCAGGAAGCCCTTAATTTCCAGTAATTGAACTGGTTTGAGCTAAGTTTGAATATGTCTGAAAGAATAAAAGAAAGACCTGCGGAAGGGTAAAAATAGGATCTGTTGTTTTTAGGAAGTGTGCTGCTCCAATCATTTCTTGCCGTAAGGTCAAGGAAGATCTTATTCTGATACCCCAAAGTCACCAAACCATAGGCACTATTGACCTGCTTATCGTTTGGAGTTGCAAATTTTGTAATGTTGGCAATGCCATTGGGCAGTGTATAAACTCCCGGCTTCAAAAGACCGTCGGCGAGATAATCATACATCGTGTATTCGGAATAACGGATATTTCCTCCTACTGATGCGCTGAAATCAAAATCTTTAAATGTATTTTTATAAGTAAATAATAAATCGTTATTAAGGTCCATCTGTTTAATATGCTGCTCCCTGTACATTCCCTGAAGATAGTTGGCAGAACTCCATGGCCTTTGCTGAGTACGTTCTTCATTGGTGAACTCCATACCGGATCTGAACATGACCTCAAAGTTTTTGGCCAATTTATAGTTAAGGTTTATGTTTCCTGTGATAAAATTCTTATCCACCCCGTTTAACATTTCGTAGGCGATCATGTATGGATTATCAATATAGGAACTGAAGGGATGGATCTGATCCACCTGGTATTTATCTTTTTTCCATATTGGCCGATACCAGGCAAGATCTACATTCGGGTTCTGGAAAATCATGAAATAGGAAATCGATTGATTGCTGTAACCTGTCGCAGGCAGGTTATCACTTGTCATTTTATTATAGTTGAACTTAACTCCTATTTTTAATTTTTCATTGATCTTATGGTCAAAAGAAATCGCTGCATTAAATCTGTCGAAACCCGTATTAGGCATCATCCACTCATTTTTAAGATACGTTAATGAGGACCTGAAAGAGGTATTTTCATTGGATGCCTCTACAGCAATATTGTTTGAAAATGTGCTACCTGTTTGCCAGAAGCCTTTGATATTGTCTTTGTATGGTCTCCATAGTTGTCGTTCCGCACTCTGACCTTCCAATGTGGGATCATATTGAAAATAATATTGGCCTGCAAATTTCGGCCCGAATGCACTACTTGTACCACCCGTATTTACTCCATCCGGTGAAGCTCCATACGAATAGAAATAATTCCCTTTCGAATCCTTTTGCATAGTCCCCTGACCATACTCATACTGATAGTCCGGCCATTTTAGCACTGTATCATAGCTTGAATAGGAATTTAAGGTAACCTGTATTTTTCCCTTTTTGGTTTTTCCGGATTTAGTTGTGATCATTACTGCACCTCCCGCACCTCGTGATCCGTATAAAGCTGCTGCGGTAGATCCTTTTAAAACTGTTATTGTTTCAATGTCATCAGGGTTGATGCTGTTGATTCCATTCCCGTAATCAATAGGTAAATCAGCTTTTGCTCCTGCTCCATAGGCTGAAAATCCGGTACCTGTGGTTGAATTGCTCAATGGAACACCATCCACTACGATAAGTGCATTATTCTGATCCATATTCATCGAGATATCACCTCTAAGTTTGATGAGTGAGCTTCCTAAAGGCCCCGCTCCCGCTGTTTGGATCTTCAAACCGGCAACTTTACCTTCAAGAGCCTGAGCCCAGTTATTATTCTGGGTTCTTAACAGCTCTTCAGATTTGATGGTTTCAGCAACATATCCTAAAGATTTATCGTGTCTTTTAATACCTAAAGCAGTAACGACCACTTCATCAATATTTTTAATGGTATCTTTCCTGGCTTTCTGTTGGGCTGTCAGGCTGGAACTAACTAATCCCAAAAATGATAAAAACAATAGTTTCTGTTTCTGTTTACGCATATCTTTTTGTTTGCGCAAAAGTAAAAGCTACTGGTGAAGATGGTTTTAATACTATTTTAACATTTATTAAAAAAATATTAAACACAATATGAACTCATTATCAACAAGGGTTTGTACTTTTCTGGTTAACAGTACATTAAAATGATGAATATTATTTAATGCGACATGCATAACTTATTTCATTATCTTTATTGTCTTTTTATGATACACTACTTTTACATCACAATAAAAATCTAGTAATCAAATACTTGATCAACAGAATCGTTCTCATCTGAATGTATATTATAAAAAAAGCAGCTTGCCATGGGCAAGCTGCTAAAAAATATCTACGTTTAAATAAACTTTTAAGGCCTATTTACCTTTTAACTGATCAGGAATATTTGTTGTAATAAAACCGATTCCCTGGCTTTTTAATTTCTCGTAAACCGCAATATCATTCACAGTCCATGAATTGGTAATTAAACCCAATGCTTTAGCTTCGGAAATCCATGTCGGATTTTTGTCGAAAACACTGTAATGATAGTCCATCCCGTCCAAACCTTCATTTTTAATCTGTTCCGGAGACAATTCTCCATTAAGGTATTGAACTTTAAATTTCGGTTCTGCCTTTTTAATTTCTTTACAAATATTCAGGCTGAAAGAAATAAATTCACTCTGAGATTCCAGTTTCAGGTCCTTTATTGTTTTGATTGTTTTTTGAACCAGCTCATCTTCCTTTTCTTTTGTCTTATCGGGCTTAATTTCAACGATCAGCTTAAGAGACTTATCTTTCTTTCCCTGTTTCAGATAATCTTTAAGGGTCGGGAAGTTTTCACCGTTTGAGAGCTTCACTTTTTCCAACTCTTTGAAGTCTGTTTCGGAGATTTCCATTTTCCCGTGGTGTTCATCATGGTTAACGACCAGGACTCCATCCTTTGTCATTCTCACATCGAATTCAGCTCCATAAATCTTAAGTTTTTGGGCATTCTCCAACGATTTTAATGAATTTTCGGTGGTTGGAGGTTGTGTTTGCCAATAACCTCTGTGTGCGATAATCTGGGTTTGTGCCTTCATTGCAACTGTACTTAAAACTGCTAACCCTAAGATAAAATTTTTCATAATATAATCAGATAATTAAAAATGTCAAAGTCCGGGACTTTGACATAAAGGTAGTATTAAAATTTTAGAAAGTATATTTCGCTCCTAACTGAATCTGGTAAGGATTACCTGATAAAGGTTCTAATCCACTGGTATTCAGTTTATATTGATATTGTTGTGTTGCTGCATCAAATCCTGTAATTCTATACAATGCTGTATTTCCATAGGATTTATTGACTCCCCACTCTTTATTAAGAAGATTGGCAACATTAAAAATATCAACTGAAAGTTCAAATCCACCAATTTTTTCAAACTTGATCTTCTTAGCAATACGGATATCCCATACTCCATAGAAACCGTTCTTACCTCCATTACGTTCAGCAATTTTGTTATTGTAATCGCTGATATAGTTTTTCAATGCTTTACCTACTTCAGGGTTATCAATTAAAGTCTGTGTAAGATTCGGGAATATGTATGCCAGATCGTTCGTATCAACAAAATCTCCGTTCGTATTTCCTCCGGAAGTCACTGAGAATCTAGTTCCTCCTATCCCTGAATATCGTATACCTACGGTAAATCCAAAAAAGGTAGGTGAATTCCCATACAATACCACTTTATTACGGAACTGATTATCGGAATATGTCATTCTCAGATTTCTCGGGTCACTTTCAACCATTGTGGATAAAGTTGCAGAATTGGCAACATTCCCATTATATGAGGTATTATCCTTGATATCAGACCATGTGTAGCTTGCTGTAATTTCTCCATCTTTGTAATAACGGTAACTTGTATCAAATACAAACGAAAACTGATTTACTTTCCCGTCGCTTACAAGTTCAAGTACCCTTCCGAAATTATTATTAATTCTGCCTGCTTTCCAATCAACAGTTCCATTGGCATTTACTGTATTCAAAGGAACAAAAACACCTCTTCCCCCTTCATTATTTAATGTAAAATAAGGATTGGCTACCATGTTTCTGTCATAATAGAAATAATTGTTTCTTCCTAAGGCAGCATAAGCAGCAACACCCGCTCTGAATCTTTCATTAAAGAAGTGAGTATAGGAGATATTCGCCTTATAAACGATTGGAATTTTAGCATCTTTACCTGTGTAATTAATGGTAGGAATCTGATATTGTGATAAAGTAGGAACAGTTCCGTAATCATTCCTATAGCTGGTGAAGTTCGGGACAGGAACATCTTTACCAGTCACATCTACCGTTGCCAAGTGTCTTCCGTCAAATACAAGGTTGTTGATCACCATATAATTGTTGATATCCGAAGAGAAGATTCCTGCACCAAATTTCAAGAAGTCTTTACTTTCTTCATTGATATTCCAGTCAAATTGAAATCTGGGTTGAATAACGAATGATTTAATACGGTTATCGGTTCTGATTCCCATTTGATCATATAGCTTTTGATTAAGCTCGGCTTTCGGATATCCACCATAATCCAGCCTTAAACCAGCCATTAAGTCAAGTCCTTTAGCAATTTTTGTTTGAATCTGACCATATACGCCAACATTCCAAATGTTCGATTTTACAGAAGAATCATCCATTAAAGGAACCTCTCTGTAAAACCTGTAAGGCGTAAGGTTATTAAAATTATCAATTCCTAAGAATTGAAACCTTCCGTTCACCTCGCTACCATAAATAGATTTTGATTTTGTGTACATCAGGTCGATACCTGCTGTATATTTAATCTTATCTGTATTATAGTATAAATTGTCTACGATCTGGAATACATTATTTCTAAAGCTTTCCTGTCCGAAACGGTGTCCTCCGATCTGGATATTGGTTGTAAGGTCCTTTCCATCAATGGTAGAAGGTACACGTTCTACAATTGCCCTTGGAACAGCATGCCCCAGCTGATTGTTCTGATAGCTGTTCTGGTAAGTATATAAATATTGTGCTTTTAATTCGTTGGTGAGATTTGATTTCAGATTTGATCTTAATGTTAATAATAAGCTATTATCAAGGTTTTTGTCATTTCCATAAGATTCAAAAAAATTGATGGCCGTGTTATCTGCTAGTCCGTTTTTATTAAAATCATAAGTAAAATTATTTCTTAAGGTTAATAAGTTTTTAGGGTTGATCTGCCAGTCTAAACGTAGGAATCCGGCATCAGAATTCCTAACTTTATCAAAGCTTCCGAATTGCGGAGTATTTCCGACACCATATTTAGCTCTCCCAATATTTAAAACCTGATTAAGTGTTTCATTGGTTACATTAAACCTTAAAGCATCATCTTTCGTTCTTACATCTGCAATGATCAAAGGCCTGGAATCCAATTGATGATCCCATGCGGCAAAGAAATGCAACTTATTTTTAATAATCGGACCTCCTAAAGATACCCCGAACTGTGAGGTTGAAAAGTCGTTTACCCTTTCATTTCCCCTGATATCATATTTGCTGGATAACCATCCTGTTCTCAGATATTCCCAGGCACTTCCCGTAAAGGTATTGGTTCCTGATTTCGTTACAGCACTTACCGTACCTCCTCCACTTCTTCCCAATGTAACATCATACTGGTTGGTCGTAATTTTAAATTCACGTACTGCTTCAATTGAAATGGAATAAGGTGCGCCACTTCGGCTGGTTGTAGATCCTGCAGAAGTTGGATTCTTGGCAGTCATTCCATCGATGGTAAAGTTGGTGGAAGATCCTAATTGTCCTGATAAATTCCCTCCCTTTCCACTTAACGGAGACAATTCTGTAAGATTGGTGAAATTTCTTCCATTAACAGGCAATATCCCCATGTTTTTAGCAGAAATAGCTGTTGCCGCACCAAGATTTCCGATCTTGTTTTTAAGATTTCCCGTTACAACTACAGTTTCAATTACCTTTTCATGATCCCCAAGATTAACATCTACGGTAACCTGATCTCCAAAATTGACATTGTAGCCCTCTCTTTTTTCATCGTTTACAATAACCGTATAAGGACCACCAAGAGGAATTTCTTTAAAAATATACTCTCCTTTTGAATTGGTTTCAGTTTCTGTTCTAAAACCTGTAGACTCATTAACGATGGTTACCTTTACTTTTTCCTGGGCTTTAGTTCCGGTGATTTTTCCGGTAATGGATGCCTGTGTGGTCTGTGCATAAGCCATTGTACCAAAGCTCAAAAACAATAATCCCAATACAATCTTTACTTTTCTCATCTTTTCAAATTAGCTGGGGCAAAGGTATTGGGTCTGTACAAGCTTGCTATTTAAGGAAATTTTAACATTTCTTTAATTAAATTAGAACGATATGTTAAGCTATTACTAACAAATAAAATAAAGAAATGGCAATCAACAACTTATCATGTATTACAAATTTTTAATGTATCCATATTATTTAATTATGTTATTTTCTTAATGATATTAGTTTTAGCTATTTTTGCTTAAAAGAAAAAATAGCAATGTCCGAAAACATTCAACAAAAGATAGAACAGCTTCGTAAAGAACTTCATCAGCATAATGAAAATTATTATTTACTGGATGAACCTACCATTTCAGATTTTGAATTTGACCAATTATTAAAGGAACTTCAGGATCTCGAAGCAAAGCACCCGGAATTTTATGATGCCAACTCTCCCAGTGTACGTGTTGGAGGTGGGATCACTAAAGTCTTTCCTACTATTCAGCATCAGTTCAGAATGTATTCCCTGGATAATTCCTATGATTTTGATGATCTTGAAGACTGGGAAAAGCGAATTATTAAAACAATTACCGGCCCCGTGGAATTTGTTGCAGAATTAAAATATGATGGTGCTTCTATTTCTATTTTGTATGAAAATGGTAAACTGATACAGGGAGTTACTCGTGGAGACGGTTTCCAGGGAGATGAGATCACTGCTAACGTACGTACTATTTCAGACATTCCTTTGACACTGAAAGGAGATTTCCCGTATCGTTTTTTCATGCGTGGGGAAATATATCTCACGAGAAAAAATTTCGATAAAATCAATAAACTAAGAGAGGAAGAAGGATTAGATCCTTTTATGAATCCACGAAATACGGCAAGCGGAAGTTTGAAGATGCAGGATAGTGGTGAGGTAAGAAAACGCGGGCTTTCTTCTGTATTATATCAGTTTATTTCCGAGGAAATTCCGGCAGAAACGCATTGGGAATTGCTTCAAAAAGCTCAGACCTGGGGTTTCAAAACTTCCCAGCAGGCAAAACTTTGTAAAACTTTAGATGAAGTAAAAGATTTCATTACTTTCTGGGATACAGAACGACATAATCTTCCTTTTGAAATTGATGGTATTGTATTAAAAGTAAATTCTTTACAACAGCAGAGACAGCTTGGATATACTGCAAAATCACCTCGCTGGGCAATGGCCTATAAATTTAAAGCTGAAAAAGTAGAAACGGAATTACAAAGTGTATCCTATCAGGTCGGAAGAACAGGAGCCATTACTCCGGTAGCTAATCTGAAACCTGTTCTATTGGCAGGAACCACTGTTAAGAGGGCATCTCTTCATAATGAAGATATCATTAAAAAACTGGATCTGCATGAACACGATTTTGTTTATGTAGAAAAAGGAGGTGAAATTATACCTAAAATTGTGGGCGTCAACAAAGACAAAAGAACAGAAAAAAGCAGGGAGATCGAATACATTAAACATTGCCCTGAATGCGGAACCGAACTTATAAAAGTGGAAGATCAGGCGATTCATTTCTGTCCGAATGAACTTCACTGCCCTCCGCAGGTAGTAGGAAGAATGATTCATTATGTTTCAAGAAAGGCTTTAAACATAGAAAATTTAGGGAGCGAAACCATTGAACAACTGTACCGGGAAAAATTAATTGAAAATCCGGCAGACTTTTACACTTTAACCAAAGAGCAATTACTTCCGCTGGAAAGAATGGCTGAAAAGTCGGCACAAAATATTATCTCAGGAATTGAAAAATCTAAGGAAATTCCTTTTGAGAAAGTATTATATGGAATCGGTATCAAACATGTAGGAGAAACAGTTGCCAAGAAACTGGTTAAAAACTTCCCTACTATTGATGACCTGAAAAATGCAACTGCCGAAGAATTGTGTCAGGTGGAAGATATAGGAGGTAAAATTGCATATAGTATTGAAGCGTTCTTCAATAATCCGGAAAATATTTTAATGATTGAACGCTTAAAAACCTATGGTGTTCAGCTTGAAAAAGGAGAAAATACCAATGAAGTTTTATCCCATGTTCTTGATGGAAAAACATTCCTGTTCACCGGAAAACTGTCTCTGTTCACAAGAGAATCTGCAGAGGATATGGTGGAAAAACATGGTGGAAAAAATATTTCCGCGGTTTCTAAAAACCTTAATTATCTTGTTGTGGGCGAAAAAGCCGGCAGTAAATTGAAAAAAGCTCAGGATATCGGGACTATTGAGATCCTTGATGAACAGCAATTTTTAGATTTGATAGAAAATCAATAAAAAAAACAGACATTTTAACAATAATTAAATAATAAGCCATTGATATATACTATTGATGGCTTATTTTTGCTTTTTAAAATAAAAAAATAACTACTAACTAGTAATACATGAAAAAAATCTACTTAATCATTTCTCTGATTATATTTGCTATGTTTCAGGCACAGATTGTGAATATTCCAGATGCTAATTTTAAAGCCAAACTTCTGTCAGCAAACACAACAAACGGGATCGCATACAACAATAACCACCAAAAAATTGTAATTGATACAAACGGAGATAGTGAAATTCAGGTTTCAGAAGCATTGAATGTATCAGAACTTTTTATTCCCGGTCAAACAGGTAATATGATTGCTGATCTTACAGGTATCAATCAGTTTACCAATCTTACGGCTTTAAGTGCTTTTAATAATGCTTTGACTAATCTTCAAATAACAGGATTATCCAACCTTACACTTATACATGTAGCCAACAACAATCTTACTAACGTTTCTTTTGATAATTTGAACAGTCTGCAGACTTTATCTATCGCTAACAATCAACTTTCTGGTTTCTCAATTACTAACTCCCCCAATCTACAAAGTCTCTCATGTAGTGGAAATCAATTAGTATCGGTAGATATTTCCAATTTCCCAAATCTGGTCACTTTAGAATGTAATAATAATTTAATTACAACATTAATTTTAAATAACAATAATAATTTGACAAACATTGTTGCTTCACATAATAAGCTTGTAACCATTCCGTTTGGGGAGGCTCCTAATGTGGCAAATTTATATATTGATTATAATCTTTTTACTACTATTGATGTGGGACAACTTACACAGCTTGGTAATTTTAATTTTTCTAATAATCCCAATCTCGTAAGCTTTAATATTAAGAACGGAAAAAATAACTATACTCAAGGAGCAACTCCATATTTTTCAAACACACCAAGTTTAAGTTATATATGCGTTGATGATATCGAGTTGGGAGCGATAAATGCACTGGTCAATTATTACAATCAGCCTAATGTTGTATTAAACTCATATTGTTCTTTTGCTCCCGGAGGAAATTCTTATACCATACAGGGAAGCACGAAATATGATTCCAATAATAATGGTTGTGACATCAATGATCCTATAAAAGCGTTTCAAAAATTCTCAATAACAAATCCTTATAATGCCGGTAATATGATAGCAAATGCTTCAGGAAATTATTCAATTCCAGTTCAAGCCGGCAATTATACCATTACACCTGTAATAGAAAACCCTACTTATTTTAATATTTCACCAACAAATGTAACTGCAAATTTCCCTACACAAACAAGTCCCCTTACTCAAAATTTTTGCATGTCCGCCAATGGAACACATAACGATCTAGAAATTATCATTATTCCTGTGACTGCTGCTGTACCAGGTTTTGATACAAAATATAAAGTTTTTTTCAAAAATAAAGGTAACACATCACAATCGGGAACTTTGGTTTATAATTTTGATGACAATCTAATGAATTATCTAAACTCCACGATTGCTCCAAACACTCAGTCAACTGGAATATTATCCTGGAATTTTACCAATATTTTACCCTTCGAGACTAAAGAAGTTACATTAACCTTTACATTAAACACACCAACACAAACACCACCCTTAAATGGCGGAGATCTATTGCACTACACAGCACAGATTAATGGAGGTACAGATGATACACCAACAGATAATATATTTACTTTAAATCAACCTGTAGTTAATTCTTTTGATCCCAATGACAAAACATGCCTTGAAGGAACCTCAATTGCACAAGCAAAAGTTGGAGATTACGTTCATTACCTAATCAGATTTGAAAATACAGGGACAGCCAATGCGAAAAATATTGTGGTAAAAGACGAAATTGATCTTACGAAATTCGATTTATCCAGTTTGATTCCTCTTAATGGAAGCCATAATTTTGTAACGAGAATCAATGGAAATGTAGTCGAATTTATTTTTGAAAACATTCAGCTTCCTTTTGATAATGCGAATAATGACGGATATGTTTCATTTAAAATCAAAACAAAATCTAATTTGGTTATCGGAGATAGTTTCAGTAATACAGCCAAGATCTATTTTGATTATAATGCGCCTATCATTACGAATACTGCTACAACTTCTGTTCAGAATACCTTAGGAACATCCGAAATTACTAATGATAAAGACCAGTTCAGTATCTATCCGAATCCGGTAAAAGATATTGTATTCATAAAGTCAAAAGAGAAGATTGTAAAGGCAGAAATCTATGATACAGCAGGAAGGATTTTAAATTCAATAAGCGTAAGCAATAATTCTGTCAACACCTCTGAACTTGCTAAAGGAAGCTATATGATCAGATTGTTTACAAAAGATCAGGTTATGGTACAGAAATTCATAAAAAATTAATTTCAATTAAGTATATTTTTTAGATACCATTAAATAGCAATTAAGTAATGCTAAAATAACTCACATAAAAAATGATAAACCAATAAAATTTATGAAAAAACTTTACCTCATTCTTTTCGTAAGTATTCTGCCTATATTTAAAGCACAAATCTTAAATATTCCAGATCCGAACTTTAAATCTTATTTATTATCTGCAAATAATACAAATTATATCGCTCTCGACGTTAACCACAATCCTGTTGCTATAGATCTTAACGGCGACAACGAAATTCAGGCTAGCGAAGCAAGTTTAATAAAAACTCTTGATATTAATGGAACAACGAGTACAGTGGGATCGCAAATCGGCGATATTACAGGTATTAAAAGTTTCACAAATCTTACGAAACTCTCTGTACAATTTATACCGAACAATAACTTCACCTCTTTTGATGTTAGCGGGATGACTTCCCTTACAGAATTATTTGCTGCTGGTTATTATCTTTCAGCGCTTAATGTAGATAATTGTACCGGTCTTAAGAAATTGAATATTCAAGGTGGAAATTTCCAAACACTTACTTTAAATATTCCCTCTTTAACACATTTGTCTATTTCAGAGTATTTAAATTATTTAAATTTTCAAGGTTGCCCAAATATCAAAGTCCTAAATTTAGAACGAGTATTGCTAAGTAATATTAATCTAAGCGGTATAAATAATTTAGAAGAAGTTACGATTTCAAGTTACGGTTATTCATGGTTAAATAATACTATAAATATTAGTGGCTGTAATGATTTAAAAAAAATCTCCCTTTTTGGCCCGGACATACAATCTTTATCTGTTTCCAATAACCCATTGCTCACAGAAATTACCTCCAATTATAGCACTACAGTTCCTAATGTAACGATATCTAACAACCCACTACTAAAAAGTATTTCACTGGTTGATAATGAAATTACAAACCTGACAGTAACCGGATCCCCATTGCTCGAAATTTTTGATGTTGATGAAAATGCTCTTAACAGTATTGATTTAACAGGTTTTCCTATTCTTACAACTGTAAAGTGTTCAGAGAACCAACTCACATTATTAGATTTGAGTTCTAATCCTTTACTTTCTTACTTAGATTGTTCGGATAACAATATAAAGATTTTAAATTTTAAAAATGGAGGACAAGGTGTTCCATATAATTTCAATATTGATGATAATTCAGAATTACAATATGTATGTTGTGATTTACAGCATACCAATGCTGTTTTATCCTACTTGAATATGTATGGTTATACTAATGTTAATGTTAATTCTTATTGTTCTTTTACTCCTGGTGGAACTTTTTACACCATAAATGGAGACACAAAATACGATTCCAACAATAATGGCTGTGATATTTCGGATCCAGGAAAAGCATTTCAAAATTTCTTGGTTACAAGTGGGTCCTCCACTGCTAATTTTATTGCAAATTCGGCAGGGGTCCATTTCATACCGTTACAAGCTGGAACTCACACTATTAGTCCTATACTCGAAAATCCTACTTACTTTAATGTCTCGCCAGCAAATTTAATAACCACCTTTCCTACTCAAGCAAGCCCATTTACACAAAACTTTTGTTTAACGGCTAATGGAATACATAATGATTTGGAAATTATGATTATTCCAATTGAATCAGCAAGACCTGGATTTGATACAAAATATAAAGTTGTTTACAGAAATAAAGGAACTTCGGCACAATCAGGAACCTTAGCTTATAATTTCAATGACAATCTAATGAATTATCTAAGCTCCACGATTGCTCCTAATTCACAGTCAACTGGAATCTTATCCTGGAATTTCAACAATATCTTACCTTTTGAGACTAAAGAAATTACAGTAACCTTTAAATTGAATACTCCTACACAGACTCCTCCTTTAAACGGTGGTGATGTACTGCATTACACAGCACAAATCAACGGAGCTACAGATGATACTCCTTCAGATAATATATTTACATTAAACCAAATCGTTGTCAACTCTTTTGATCCTAATGATAAAACCTGTCTGGAAGGCTCTTCTATCACTCAGGCACAAGTCGGAGATTATGTTCATTATTTGATGAGATTTGAGAATACAGGAACGGCCAATGCTCAAAATATCGTAGTAAAGGATGAGATCGATACTTCAAAATATGATATATCCAGCTTAGTTGCACTGAATGGAAGCCATAATTTTGTAACGAGAATCAATGGAAATGTAGTCGAATTTATTTTTGAAAACATTCAGCTTCCTTTTGATAATGCGAATAATGACGGATATGTTTCATTTAAAATTAAAACAAAATCTAATTTGGTTATCGGAGATAGTTTCAGTAATACAGCCAAGATCTATTTTGATTATAATGCGCCTATCATTACGAATACTGCTACAACTTCTGTTCAGAATACCTTAGGAACATCCGAAATTACTAATGATAAAGACCAGTTCAGTATCTATCCGAATCCGGTAAAAGATGTTTTATTCATTAAGTCAAAAGAGAAAGTTGTAAAGGCAGAAGTCTATGATATAGCTGGAAGGATTTTAAATTCAATAAGCGTAAGCAATAATTCTGTCAATATCTCTGAACTTGCTAAAGGAAGCTATATGATCAGATTGTTTACAAAAGATCAGGTTATGGTACAGAAATTCATAAAAAATTAAATCACTTTACATCAATAAACGAAAGACTGCCTTAAGAAGCAGTCTTTTTTTATATGCTTGAACGATCACGTAAGAATTTATTGTATTTTTATTCAAGGTTTTAATTATACATCCATGGATTTTCTACAAGATCACTATTCCATTCAAAATGAACTGATACTGATATTTATTTCAGTTATGCTCGGGCTTTTTATCGGTGCTGAACGTGAATATAGAAATAAGTCTGCAGGACTTCGCACGTTTATTCTGGTATGTTTTGGATCTTGTCTTTTCACCATATTATCAATCAAAATAGGAGTTCAGAATCCAGATCGTCTGGCAGCCAATATTATTACCGGTATAGGTTTCTTGGGAGCAGGAGTTATTTTCAAAGGAGATAATAAAATCGATGGAATTACAACGGCAACAACCATCTGGGCAACTGCTTCAATAGGAATGGCTGTCGGTTCAGGATATGTATACTTTTCGTTGCTGGGCACTACATTGGTTCTTCTTGTCTTGAGCTCGTTAAGTTATTTGCAGAATTTTATCGACAATAATCATAAAATCAGGGAATATAAAATATCTATCTCCGCTTCTGATCACATCAGTCATTGTGAGGAATTATTCAGGAATAATCATTTAAAGTTTCTTATCATGAGACAGCAATATTCCAAAGACAGTTTAATTACGACCTGGAGACTTACGGGGAATACCCGGCAACACGAGCTTTTGATTAAGCAAATGATGAATGACCCTAAAATTATGTCCTATCAATTTTAAAATAAAAAATAAAGGCAGCAGCCTTTATTTTTTCTTGAAAACATACAGATCTTTATTGGGACCGGTAATTTCCTTTCCATTCAAATCAAGCTGAGTAAGATGGTTTTCACCGACCTTGTATTTGTAATTAGCGGATTTTCCTTTTAAAGTCACAATACTGCCCGTTTTATCCCACTCCAAGGTTCCTTTATCTTCATTCTTTGATTTTCTGTCGATATATTCTTCTGTAATATGGAACGTATTATCCTTATTCAATGTGAGAGAAGTTTTGATCCCCGGGCAATCTGCACATGGAACCACAGCCTCATAAGTTCCGTTCCAATCCAATGAATTCTGAGAGTTATGCCCATCAATCAAAGCGTTGCCAGCCACTGAATCCAATGGTTTTTGGATCGAAGCTGAATCTGTTTCCGGGGCAGAAAATATTTCTCTTTGTTTTTCTTTGGGTGAACATGAAGCCAGTAATATGGCCAGTACAGTTCCGGATAAAAAAGTTTTGTTTTCCATAAATATTATTTGTTTCTGGTCATTAAATAACGGGATCCATCCCATTATATTTTTTAATACAAAATATTAAATGCCATTATCTATGAATCTACCTCGTTTTCAGGATGACTTGTAACTTATAATCCTAATTTTCTTCGTAAATTGGACAAAATTTTTGATTATGATAAAAAAGATACTTTTATCTGCATTTCTTTTGCCTGCCGCAATGGCTTTTGCCCAACAATATGGGGGAATGTGGATTCCAACGGAGCTGAATGAAAAGGAAATGAAAGACCTGGGAATGAAAATCTCTGCAAAAGACATCTTCAATCCTCAAAAGGCCAGTATTAAGGATGCCGTTGTTCAATTTAACGGTGGCTGTACAGCAGAAATTATTTCTCCAAAAGGACTTTTATTAACCAATCATCACTGTGGCTTCGGACAAATTCAGGCACATTCTACAGTACAAAATGATCTTCTTTCCAATGGATTCTGGGCAACGAATATGAGCACCGAGCTTCCTAATCCCGGATTAAAAGTAGATTTTATTGTAGATATCAAAGAAGTAACCAATCAAATTCTGGAGGGTACGGATCATCTTTCCGAACCTGATCTTTCAAAAAAAATCAACAACAATATTGAGATATACAAAAATTCTCAAAAAATAGAAAATTATCAGTCTATCACTGTAAAGCCTATGTATTATGGAAATAAATACTATGCTTATACAATAGAAACTTATAAAGACATCCGTTTGGTAGGAGCACCGCCACAAAGTATAGGAAAATTCGGAAGTGATACGGATAACTGGGTATGGCCAAGGCATACGGGAGATTTCTCTATGTTCAGAATTTATGCAGATAAAAACAATAAGCCTGCAGAATATTCCAAAGATAATGTTCCTTATGTACCTAAACATTTTCTACCTGTTTCCATCAAGGATAAGAATGAAAATGATTTCACATTTGTATTTGGCTTTCCGGGAAAAACCACTGAGTATCTTCCATCAATTGCAGTTGAAAAAATCATGAATGAGATTGATCCTGCAAAAATTGCAGTCCGCGATGTCGCTTTAAAGACTTTGGATGAAAAAATGCGTGTGGACAATGCAACACGTATTAAATATGCTTCTAAATATGCTTCAGTGGCAAATTACTGGAAAAAATGGATTGGAGAAGTAGAAGGCCTGAAAAAGTCTAATGCTGTAGAAAAGAAAGTAATGTACGAAGGATCTCTGGTAGCTAAAAATCCGGAAATCAAAACAACATTAGACCAGCTGAATAAGCTATACACTGAGCAGGCTCCTTATGCTTTAAATAATGCCTATTATTCTGAGTTAATTAAAAATGCTGAGACATTAGCATTAGCTAATATGTATTCCAACTATATCTTATCCGTAGAAGCAGGAAGAATGGATGAGAAGGAAATTACAGCATTTAAAAATAAGCTGACTTCTTTCTATAAAGATTACAGTCCGGAGCTTGATGCAAAAGTAACTGCAAAGCTCCTTGCTCTGTATGCCAACAAAACAACCGCTCAGTTTTTACCAGCGGGATTTGATAAATTTAAAAACGAAGCACAGAACATTCAGAATATCGAAGAGATTTCTAAAAACTCTATCATTACCGGCAGAACAGCTGTAAATGGAGCTTCTTTAAGTGCAGATATTGACAAGGCATTTTCTAATCAGGATAAACTGGTAAGAACATTAAAAAAAGACCCTGTTTATCAATTATTTTCAAATATCAAAGACACTTATTCAAAAACAGCTGATCCTCAGTATACCTCAATCCAGACAAAAATTGATGCGCTGCAGAAAAAATTCATGCAACAGCAAATGTCGACCGATAAAGACAGAAAATTCTTCCCTGATGCCAACTCCACACTTCGTGTGACTTACGGTAAAGTAAAAGGTTCAAATCCGAGAGATGCTGTTTCTTATGGTTATCAAACTCATTTGGCAGGAGTTATAGAAAAATACATTCCGGGGGATTATGAATTTGATGTTCCTAAAAAGTTAATCGATCTTTACAATAAAAAAGATTTTGGAAATTATAAAGATAAGGGAGGTGATGTTCCTGTAGGATTTACGGCCACCAATCATACCACAGGGGGAAACTCAGGAAGTCCGGCTCTTGATGCTTACGGAAATCTAGTAGGATTAAATTTCGACAGACAATGGGAAGGAACTATGAGTGATATTAATTATGACCCCCGTTTTAGCAGAAACATTATGGTTGACACCAAGTACATTCTATTCATCATTGAAAAATTTGCCGATTCCAAGTGGCTGATTGATGAAATGAAAGTTATCAAATAATTCTTATCCATAATAAGATGTTTTAAACCCTATCTAAAGTTAGATAGGGTTTTTAATTGAAAAGATAATCTTTCCTTATCCAGGAGCAGTTAAGCGCAATTTAAGGATAGGTAAAATCTATATAAAATAACATACCGATCACTGAACAGTATGTATTTTTAATAAAAACTTTTTTATGAATGATAACCATCTTAAAATGTGTACGGAATGTGGTATACAATATCCGGAAAGCTATCAGGGCAATCTTTGCCTAATTTGTAATGACGAAAGACAATCAGTCCCTCAAAGCGGACAATCGTGGATTACCCATGAAAAGCTTCTGGAAAAGCATAGCATAAAAATTAAAAAACTAAATAATAACCTTTACGAACTGGTTGTTAATCCGAGGTTTTCTATTGGACAGCGGGCCTTGCTGGTACTTTCTAAAAACGGAAATATATTATGGGATTGCATTCCCCTTCTTGATGAAGCGGCTATTGCATTTATTAATTCTAAAGGGGGCTTAAAAGCTATTGCTTTCTCTCATCCGCACTATTATTCCAATATGAAAATGTGGGCAGATACCTTTAATTCTAAAATTTATATTCATGAAAACGATAAAGAATGGGTTGTAAATGGAGGTGATTTTGTAGAATACTGGACCGGTCATCAGCTTAATCTATGGAATCAATTAAAGCTTCACAATATTGGTGGCCATTTTGAGGGAAGTTCTGTCATAGAAATACCATGGATGAGCGAAAACGGAACGCTTTTAATTGGGGATACCATGTATCTTTCCCCATCTATGAATCATTTTGCCACAATGAGAAGCTATCCCAACAGAATTCCTCTTCCTTTGAACGAAATTAAAAGAATTGAAAAATGTTTTGAAGAAATAAACTACGATACCATCTACGGCTTTTATTCTTATCAGAATGTAGAAAAGAATGCCAGAGAAATTGTAGAGAAGTCATTTAGCAGATACCAGTGAGGAGTGAGGAGTGAAGAATTATGAATGATAAATAATAAATGATGATTGATATTTGATGGATGATCTTTTATCATTTATAATTCATCATTGATCAGTTATTACTTATTAATAGCCACTTATCATTCATCAATGATCATTTATCTTTTATTCCTATGGTATGGTAGGTATAGATATGTATAGGTATAGTTATAAAACAAAAAAGTCTCATACAAATTCATGTATGAGACTTTTAATAAAAACTGGCGGCGACCTACTCTCCCGCTTGTCGCAGTACCATCGGCGCTGGTGGGCTTAACTTCTGTGTTCGGAATGGGAACAGGTGAGCCCCACCGCTAAAACCACCCTAAAGAAGGTATATAAGATATCAGAGGCTAGATTTCAGATTTCAGACTCATTATAAAGTCTGTCATCTGATGTCTTGTATCTGACATCTGTTTTATCGGTAAATTTCATCACAAAGGCAAAACCAGTATTGCACTTATAAGACTTGAACTAGTGTAACCTATAGGCTATAAATCTACGGGTAATTAGTACTACTCGGCTATGCTGTTACCAACTTTACACCTGTAGCCTATCAACGTGGTCATCTCCCACGACCCTTAAAAGATGTCTCATCTTGAGGCGAGTTTCGCACTTATATGCTTTCAGTGCTTATCTCTTCCAAACATAGCTACTCAGCGGTGCACCTGGCGGTACAACTGATACACCAGAGGTTTGTTCAATTCGGTCCTCTCGTACTAGAATCAAGCCCTCTCAAACATCTAACGCCCGCAATAGATAGAGACCGAACTGTCTCACGACGTTCTGAACCCAGCTCGCGTGCCACTTTAATGGGCGAACAGCCCAACCCTTGGGACCTTCTCCAGCCCCAGGATGTGACGAGCCGACATCGAGGTGCCGAACCTCCCCGTCGATGTGAGCTCTTGGGGGAGACTAGCCTGTTATCCCCGGAGTACCTTTTATCCTATGAGCGATGGCCCTTCCATACGGAACCACCGGATCACTATGTCCTGCTTTCGCACCTGATCGACTTGTAGGTCTCACAGTCAAGCACCCTTATGCCATTACACTCTACGCACGGTTACCAAGCGTGCTGAGGGTACCTTTGAAAGCCTCCGTTACTCTTTTGGAGGCGACCACCCCAGTCAAACTACCCACCACGCAATGTCCTTCCTAAAGGAAGTTAGGCTCCAAGTAAGTAAAGGGTGGTATTTCAACGTTGACTCCACAAACACTAGCGTGCCTGCTTCATAGTCTCCCACCTATCCTACACATTACTTACTCAAAGTCAATACGAAGTTATAGTAAAGGTTCACAGGGTCTTTTCGTCCCATTGCGGGTAATCGGCATCTTCACCGATACTACAATTTCACCGAGCTCGTGGCTGAGACAGTGCCCAGATCGTTACACCATTCGTGCAGGTCGGAACTTACCCGACAAGGAATTTCGCTACCTTAGGACCGTTATAGTTACGGCCGCCGTTTACTGGGGCTTCAGTCAAACGCTTCGCTTACGCTAACGCCCTTCCTTAACCTTCCAGCACCGGGCAGGTGTCAGACCCTATACAGCATCTTTCGATTTAGCAGAGTCCTGTGTTTTTGATAAACAGTCGCCTGGGCCTCTTCACTGCGGCCACCATTGCTGATGGCGTCTCTTCTTCCGAAGTTACGAGACTATTTTGCCTAGTTCCTTAGCCACGACTCACTCGAGCACCTTAGGATTCTCTCCTCGACTACCTGTGTCGGTTTTGGTACGGGTTGCTTCACTTCGGCTTTTCTTGGAAGCACTTTCCCTGCAGCAGCTTCGCCCGAAGGCTAGGCCTTGACTATTCCGTCAGTCTCCAGCAGGTACGGCACTCCGTCCCCTTTTTAGTGTGAGCAAGTATGGGAATATTAACCCATTGTCCATCCACTACCCCTTTCGGGTTCGCGTTAGGTCCCGACTAACCCTCAGCTGATTAGCATGGCTGAGGAAACCTTAGTCTTTCGGTGAGGGGGTTTCTCGCCCCCTTTATCGTTACTTATGCCTACATTTTCTTTTCTGTCCGCTCCACAATACCTCACGATACTGCTTCGGCGCAAACAGAATGCTCCCCTACCAGATGTACAATGTACAAATCCATAGCTTCGGTAATATGTTTATGCCCGATTATTATCCATGCCGGACCGCTCGACTAGTGAGCTGTTACGCACTCTTTAAATGAATGGCTGCTTCCAAGCCAACATCCTAGCTGTCAATGCAGTCCAACCGCGTTGCTTCAACTTAACATATATTTGGGGACCTTAGCTGTTGGTCTGGGTTCTTTCCCTCTCGGACATGGACCTTAGCACCCATGCCCTCACTGCTGATCAACATTTATTAGCATTCGGAGTTTGTCAGGAATTGGTAGGCGGTGAAACCCCCGCATCCAATCAGTAGCTCTACCTCTAATAAACTTATAATCAACGCTGCACCTAAATGCATTTCGGGGAGTACGAGCTATCTCCCAGTTTGATTGGCCTTTCACCCCTACCCACAGGTCATCCGAAGACTTTTCAACGTCAACCGGTTCGGTCCTCCACTCTGTGTTACCAGAGCTTCAACCTGCCCATGGGTAGATCACAAGGTTTCGCGTCTAATCCTACTAACTATCCGCCCTATTCAGACTCGCTTTCGCTCCGGCTCCGGACCTGAAGTCCTTAACCTCGCTAGTAAAATTAACTCGTAGGCTCATTATGCAAAAGGCACGCCGTCACCCAACTTGTGGGCTCCGACCGCTTGTAGGCGTACGGTTTCAGGTTCTATTTCACCCTTCTATTCGAAGTGCTTTTCACCTTTCCTTCACAGTACTTGTTCACTATCGGTCTTTCAGGAGTATTTAGCCTTGGAGGATGGTCCCCCCATATTCAGACAGGATTTCACGTGTCCCGCCCTACTCATTTATCATCTATATATACCTTTCGAATACCGGGCTATCACCGTCTATGGCCGCACTTTCCAGTACGTTCTTCTAAATATATAAAGACTTTTGGGCTAATCCGCTTTCGCTCGCCACTACTTACGGAATCTCTTCGATTTCTTTTCCTCCGGGTACTTAGATGTTTCAGTTCTCCGGGTTTGCTCCTCTTACGAGGTAATACATCTTCAATGTATTGGGTTGCCCCATTCGGACATCTGCGGATCAATTCGTGTGTGCCAATCCCCGCAGCTTTTCGCAGCTTACCACGTCCTTCGTCGCCTCTGAAAGCCTAGGCATCCGCCATACGCCCTTAACGATTTCTTTCCTATTTTTAGGTTACTCAAGCACTTATAAGTGCTCGGTTTTCTCTTTGTGATGTCTTTACCGTTAATGTCAATGATCTTTATTTCTTCTGTATTAATGTAAAACGTATTCATGTATCAATGACGGCTCTCGTCATGAGGTTTACATGCTTCTTTTTTACATATACAAACTGTGGAGAATAAGGGAGTCGAACCCTTGACCTCCTGCGTGCAAGGCAGGCGCTCTAGCCAGCTGAGCTAATTCCCCCTCTAGTAGACTTCAGATATCAGATCCTAGATCTCAGACTTAATGTCTCATGTCTTATATCTGATCTCTTCCCGTCTTATAATTAGTAGTCTCGGGCAGGCTCGAACTGCCGACCTCTACATTATCAGTGTAGCGCTCTAACCAGCTGAGCTACGAGACTTTGTTTTAGATGTTAGATTTTAGATATCAGATGTTAGACTAATCTCTAACTTCTAATTTCTAACTTCTTTTCTAAATCTCTTCCCTTTTACTAATTTCTAGTGGGTGTTGTATTTTTTTATATATCAACCAAATAAAAAACTAAAGCTTCTCTTTAAGTAAGTACATGGTACACTTAAGTACCTTTATTTTGTTTAACGTTCTTCAACGCTCTAAAATGAGATGTTCCAGCCGCACCTTCCGGTACGGCTACCTTGTTACGACTTAGCCCTAGTTACCTGTTTTACCCTAGGCAGCTCCTGTTACGGTCACCGACTTCAGGTACCCCAGACTTCCATGGCTTGACGGGCGGTGTGTACAAGGCCCGGGAACGTATTCACCGCGCCATGGCTGATGCGCGATTACTAGCGATTCCAGCTTCATAGAGTCGAGTTGCAGACTCCAATCCGAACTGAGACCAGCTTTCGAGATTAGCATCCAGTCGCCTGGTAGCAGCCCTCTGTACTGGCCATTGTATTACGTGTGTGGCCCAAGGCGTAAGGGCCGTGATGATTTGACGTCATCCCCACCTTCCTCTCTACTTGCGTAGGCAGTCTCACTAGAGTCCCCAACTGAATGATGGCAACTAGTGACAGGGGTTGCGCTCGTTGCAGGACTTAACCTAACACCTCACGGCACGAGCTGACGACAACCATGCAGCACCTTGAAAAATGTCCGAAGAAAAGCCTATTTCTAAGCCTGTCATTTCCCATTTAAGCCTTGGTAAGGTTCCTCGCGTATCATCGAATTAAACCACATAATCCACCGCTTGTGCGGGCCCCCGTCAATTCCTTTGAGTTTCAAACTTGCGTTCGTACTCCCCAGGTGGCTAACTTATCACTTTCGCTTAGTCTCTGAATCCGAAAACCCAAAAACGAGTTAGCATCGTTTACGGCGTGGACTACCAGGGTATCTAATCCTGTTCGCTCCCCACGCTTTCGTCCATCAGCGTCAGTTAAGACATGGTAACCTGCCTTCGCAATTGGTGTTCTAAGTAATATCTATGCATTTCACCGCTACACTACTTATTCCAGCTACCTCTACCTTACTCAAGACCCGCAGTATCAATGGCAGTTTCATAGTTAAGCTATGAGATTTCACCACTGACTTACGAGTCCGCCTACGGACCCTTTAAACCCAATAAATCCGGATAACGCTTGCACCCTCCGTATTACCGCGGCTGCTGGCACGGAGTTAGCCGGTGCTTATTCGTATAGTACCTTCAGCTACCCTCACGAGGGTAGGTTTATCCCTATACAAAAGAAGTTTACAACCCATAGGGCCGTCATCCTTCACGCGGGATGGCTGGATCAGGCTCTCACCCATTGTCCAATATTCCTCACTGCTGCCTCCCGTAGGAGTCTGGTCCGTGTCTCAGTACCAGTGTGGGGGATCACCCTCTCAGGCCCCCTAAAGATCATTGACTTGGTGAGCCGTTACCTCACCAACTATCTAATCTTGCGCGTGCCCATCTCTATCCACCGGAGTTTTCAATATCTAATGATGCCATCAAATATATTATGGGGTATTAATCTTCCTTTCGAAAGGCTATCCCCCTGATAAAGGTAGGTTGCACACGTGTTCCGCACCCGTGCGCCGCTCTCTAGATCCCGAAAGATCTATACCGCTCGGCTTGCATGTGTTAGGCCTCCCGCTAGCGTTCATCCTGAGCCAGGATCAAACTCTCCATTGTATGTTTGTCTGACTCACTCAAAGTTTTGACGCTTTAGTTTTTCCTTACTTGGTTGTTATATTGTATTTCAATGATCTCTTTTCTTCCGCTTTTCTCTAAAGCTTTTTCTCTGTCGTTATTGCTTTAGATTTGCGAGTGCAAAAGTAATTAATGTTTCTGAACTGACCAAATGTTTTTGAAGAAAATTTTAAAGTTTTTTTCTGTAACCTTAATCCCTCTTTAACACTTATCTCAATTTTACTCCGCGCTCCCTTAATTGGGACTGCAAAGATACAAACTTTTCTCAATTTTCAAAATAAATTATTATTTATTTTTTTTAAATCTTTCGTTTATAATTACCCTCTTCTGCGCTACCTACTATCTCTCGTTTTCAGTGGGGCAAAAGTATAAACTTTAATGATACCGGCCAAGCTTTTGATAAACTTTTTTAACACAATATCCATAACTTATTGACTACCGGAGACAAAACTTTTAATTGGTATTGTAAAAATTAAAAATAATAAGACAATCCAGATTTCAGAATGTTTATAAAGTACTATAAAAAACAAATACTGACTTAAAAAGCCGGTCTTCGTTTACATAATATATAGGTATTAATAATGATGAATTATGTATTCATTCTCAAATGAGCCGTCATCATAAAATTTTAATATAGCATATCCCGGTGGTGTTTCCTGATAATAGAAAGGTTTCGCGGAACGCTTGTCTCCTTCCCCCCACCAAAATCCTGACATAGCTCCGTTACAGAAATAATATACATCATTATACCATGCTCTGTCGAGGAGATGCTGATGACCACTAAGACAGCCTTTCACTTTATCTTTATGCTTATAAAACAAGTCTTTCAATGCATTATGGTCTTTATGCTGCCCTCCTTCCCAGGATCCTGTAACCGTAAGTATAGGATAATGCGACATAATTAATGCATATTCTCCCTGCGGAATATTTTCTAATTGTTGTTTCAGCCAGTTCATTTGTTCAGGATCCAGGGTAATACCAGAGTTATTGCCATCCAACATTATAAAATGCCATTTCTCTTTTTTAGTACTGTAATAACGCTTAGGCATTTTAAGTCTTTTGGCCGCATAGGGAACTCCATGCATTTCATCTGATTTTTCACTTGCCCACCAGATGTCATGATTTCCGACGCAACTATACATATCATAGTCTGCAATTTCCTTCATACAGTTATCCCAGGCATTCCACTGGTCATATACTTCCTGACGGGTAGAGTTTTCCCGGTCCACAGCCATAATGGAGTCTCCTGTGTTAAGGAAGAAATCTACTTTCCTGTTTTTGATTTCTTTAAGACATTTTACAAACCGCTCCATTATTTTAGGATCTGCCGGTAAGTGTACGTCTGTAATGTGAGCTACAGTAAACAGCAGTTTCTTTTTTTTGCTTATATCATCCTTCGGAGCTTCGGCCAGCAAGCTGGCTGCAGGTCCTCCCAGAAGTACCCCTGAAATGGCAAGCGGAATATTTGTCAAAAATTTTCTTCTTTTCATAGTCAATGTTTCTCTGATACCAGCGTTCTATATAATTTTATCTTCAAAGACAATACAGCAACAGTTCCATATACAGAATACCAATAATATTTCGGTGGACAAATTTGACTCAATATTTACAAATAAGAATTTCTTACATATTATAAAATTGTTAAGCTCCCATTAATTTTTTACTGCAGTGTTCAATAATGCAGAAAAAAGCATAGCTTATGTTTTTAATCAAAGGTTATGAAATATTAAACCCCGAATTTCTTCGGGGTTTAATATGATTAGTATAATATATTAATATCTAATGTCCAAAAATATCTTTTAAACTGACTTCTTTAAAACTCCCCATTTTATTGACAGCGTCCATATCAAGATTTTCTTTTTTACCAAGAATAGCTGTATTAAAACGCAAGGGTTTTATTTCTGTCCGGTAAAATTCTTTTATCCCGTTAAAATCCAACTTTTGAATTTCCTCATACATATCTTTTCTGAAATCATGATTAATTCCGATTTTCTTTAATCTTAATGTATTAAAGAAAATGTTAGTTCTGGTAATTCTCGTAGAAGCGATCTGCTTCAGAGCTGTACTTTTTGCATTTTCAAATTGGATGGGCACTTCAGGGAGTTCGTTCATCAGTTCAGACATCGTATCTACAGCAATCTGTAGCTTATCAGGCTGTGTCCCAATATATGTCGTTACATAATCCGGGTGTCCGGATTCTGAATTTGCAGCATAAGAAACGTATGCTGAATAGGCTAAGCTCTTGCTCTCCCGGATCTCCTGAAATACAATGGAAGACAATCCCCGTCCAAAATATTCGTTGAAAACGTTAATCTTACCCAAATTAGCATTATTGATATTGTGCCCTCTACCTATTTTGCTCATTTCAACCTGTACCATATCATAATTGATGAAATTCACTTTCCCATCGGTTTCAGGCTCGGGATACTTCTTAGGCTCCGGAATTTCCAGGCTTGAAACCTCAACATAATTTTCAATATACGTTTTGAAATTCTCCAAATTTTTTCCGTAGAAGAATATCTGATATGGAAACGCGAACATTCTTTTCATTCTGTCCGTAAATATTTCAACTTCACTGTTTTGAAGCTCCTCTTTAGAAATCACATCTGTAAACCTGGAAAATTCGCCCAACTTGGTGTAATTCGTTAGAGCTGTCATAATCCGGTTTTTATCTTTTTTCATCGCTTCACGGTTTTCAAGAACTGTTTCTACAAACTGTTTGTAGATTTCCTGATCCGGCTTTACTTTATACATCCAATGCTGAAGAAGTCGAATTCCTTTTTCAATGTTTTCCTCCAAACCGCTCAATGAAACCGTTAACTGATCATTGGTCGTTTTAAAATCATTACTCACACCAATTTTAAAGAACTCTTTCTTCAGATCTTCAGGAGCATAATCTTCAGTTCCCAAATATTGTAGCAGCTGCGTTGATATTGCCAGATCACGATCATGATCGCTTCCAAGCGGGAAAATGAAATAGACCTGTGCTATATCGTTATATTTGTTTTTGACAAAGCTAAGTTTCTTATCCTTAACCTGTCCGGTTATGATCTCTTTATCATAATCAATAAATTCAGGTTGAATATCTTCCGTTTTTTCCGCTAAAATCTGTTTTAAAAATTCCGATTGAGCATCTCTGTTAATTTTAATCGGTGTAATTCCGGGGTTTTCAACCCTGATCAGCTTGTCATTAACTCCTTTTTCCTTATTTATCAGAACATAATTGTCCTTAAAAAAATCATTGGCAAAATGAATAACATCCTGTTTTGTGAATGAAGCATATACATCCATTTCATTAAGCTCCTCTTCCCAGGTTCTTCCTTTTATATAGGTATCATAGAGATTGGTAGCCAAACCATCAGCGGTTTCAAGAGCCTTCATTCTCTGAAGTTTGAAATCATTGATGATGGCAGGAAGCATCCAATCCGGAAACTCTCCCCTTTTGATCAGTTCTATCTGCTCCAAAACCATATCCTTTGCATCTTTCAAAGATTGGGTTTCTTTAGGAACGGCTACAATTGAAAAATATCCATATTGCTTTAGTCCTACTGAAAATGCCTGAGCCCATAACATCCGTTGGGTCTGATTAATATTAAGGTCCAGTAATCCGGCTTCTCCCCTGTTACTCATAATATTTGCAGTAATATCTGCCAACATAGCTTCCCGGGTTCCATAGCTATCCGTTCTCCAGGCCATCTGAACCCTCGGTGTGGTCGGACTTTTTACAGTTCTTTCTACAATTCCCCGGAGAGGCTGTTCTACCACCGGAGTTTTCTTTGGTAATTCTTTATAAGGAATCGTTCCGAAATATTGATCGATAAGCTGAATCGTACGTTCATAGTCAAGATCACCAACCATGACCATGGCATAGTTATTAGGAACATAGTATTCATCGAAATATTTGTGAATCGCCTTCATGGAAGGATTTTTCAAATGTTCGGCTTTTCCCAGAGTTGTTTGCTGGCCATTGGCATGGATAGGAAAAAGAGCATCCATCAGCTCATAATTTACTAACCTGGAGTCATTATCCTGCGCCCGGTTAAATTCTTCGTATACTGATTCCAGCTCGGTATGAAAAAGACGTAACACAATTTCTGAAAATCGCTCTTTTTCAACTTTCAGCCATTTCTCAAGCTCGTTACTGGGAATGTTGTTTTTATAAACCGTCTCATCAAACCACGTATGCGCATTAGTTCCGCTTGCTCCCAATGATGAGATCACTTTATCATATTCATTCGCTATAGCATATTGACTGGCCTCCTGAGATACCTCATCTATTTTTTTATAGATTTCTTTCTTCTTTTCAGGATCGGCCTCCGCCTTATGTTGTTCGTACAATTCTGAAATCTGATCTAACAAAACCTTTTCTTTTTCCCAGTTTTGGGTTCCGATTCCTGAGGTTCCTTTAAACATCATATGCTCCAGATAATGGGCTAGCCCTGTATTATCAGAAGGGTCATTGTTGCTTCCGGTTCTTACGGGAATATAGGTCTGAATCCTTGGTGAATCAAAATTCTGGGCAAGAAATACTTTTAATCCGTTTTTAAGGGTATAGATTCTGACTCCGTTTTCATCGTGAGTAATGGTTATATATTCGTAGTTGTTTTTATCAGTATGAATTGTTTCCTTGTATCTTTTGTCCGTCATATGTAAATTCATTTTCATTCATTAAAACAGAATGCTTTACAAATGTAAGGAATACTAAAAGAAAGCATATTACTTTTATAATTATTACATCTATGATGGCAATTCAAAAAGTGGAATTGCTGAGTTGCCAATTTGCCGAATTGAAAAGGCTATTTATTACCGACAGGATCATATAGTACTTTATCCAATAATACATTTTACAATAAATAAAATCTCTCACATTCGGTTTGTATCTGTAAGTTTGATTAAGTTTGCATCAGGTTTTACCTAAAATTTATACCATGTCCGGAAATATTCTGATCATCGATGATGAGCTTAAACTTCTCAAACTTTTGGGAATGATCCTTTCTCAGGAAGATTTTAATGTTAAAGAAGCTTCTACTGCCCGTTCTGCCATGACGATGCTTGAGCAATACGAATTTGATGTCGTTTTAAGCGATGTCCGGCTTCCGGATGCATTTGGAGTTGAGCTTGTAAAATCCATTAAAACAAAATATCCGCATCAGGAAGTTATTCTTATGACTGCCTTCGGAAATATTACGGATGCTGTTCAGGCAATGAAAAACGGCGCCTACGATTACCTGGTAAAAGGGGATGATAATGATAAAATTATTCCTTTGGTGTATAAAGCACTGGATAAAGTAAAGGATAATAAATCTAAAATTGTCCAGAAGAAGGATTCACAAAAAGGATTTAATCAGATCATCGGTCATTCACCTGCCATCCTGGAGGCTAAAAAATTAGCGGAAAGGGTTGCTCTAACGGATGCTACGGTACTTTTAACAGGAGAAACCGGAACAGGAAAGGAAGTCTTTGCCAACGCTATCCATGATGGAAGTGAGAGAAAGAAAAATAATTTTGTTGCCATCAACTGTTCTGCATTCAGCAAAGAAATTCTTGAAAGCGAACTTTTTGGCCATAAACAAGGCTCATTTACGGGAGCGGTAAAAGACAAAAAAGGTTTGGTAGAAGAAGCTAATGGCGGGACTTTATTTTTAGATGAAATAGGAGAAATGCCTATGGAGCTTCAAGCTAAATTACTCCGTGTTCTTGAAACCCATGAATTCATTAAAATGGGTGAAACCAAGGTTTCGAAGTCAGATTTCAGGTTGATCGCTGCTACAAACAGAAACCTGGAAGAAGAAATAAAACAAGGAAACTTTAGAGAAGACCTGTATTTCAGGTTGAATGTCTTTGAGATTAGCCTACCTCCTCTTCGTGAAAGAAAAGAAGACTTAAAAATTCTTGCAAAGAATTTTATTGATATGTTCTCTCATAAATTGCACCTCAGCGCTGTACAGGTGTCTCCCGAGTACTATAAAACACTGGAAAAAAATGACTGGAAAGGGAACATCCGCGAATTGCGAAATACGGTAGAAAGAAGTTTGATATTAATGAACGAGAATATTCTGAATGCTGAGAGCCTTCCGCACTACTCAGAAAAAGTGACTGGTGATAAGGATTCTTTAAGCATCCGTTCCTTAGAAAAAGAACATATACAAAAAGTTTTACATTATACTAAAGGAAACAAAGCCGAGGCTGCAAGACTTCTGGAAATCGGTATTGCCACATTATACCGCAAGCTGGAAGAATACGGATTACGATAAAAACGAGCCTATCATTTTAATAAAGAGCCTATCATTTTGATAGGCTTTTTTGTTTTCAACACCTTTTCAAAATACCAATAAAACACTGTAATACAAAACATTAAAATAAAAAACAAAAGAATGGATTCTTTTTTGGCATTAAGGATAACATAATAAATATTTTAAAATGACTATTTCAAAAAAAACATTCAAAACACGGCGTCATTCGAAGTTCAGCTTCCTGATCGTGTCTTATGTACTGTTTACCCTTTTAACCTTAATTATGATAAGATGATGTTGATAATTTTATTAGTCCTGAGCGCCATTTTATTTTGGCTATTGTATAAGTCCGTTGAATTTTTTGATAAAATATAAAGCTATGTGGAGTTTGTTTTTTCTTTCAATACTAGCCTTCGTGTATATCTGCTATGTTCTTATAAAACCAGAAAAATTTTAATCTATCATGAACACAGAAATTTTAGGCATCATAGCGATGTTTGTTATCACATTGGTAATAGGAATATTTTTAGGAAAATATATTGCTAATGTTTATGGCCATAAAAAAACCTTTTTGGATCCTGTTTTCCAGCCCATTGAAAAATTAATTTATAAAATATCCGGAATTAACCCTAACCGTCAAATGACATGGAAGCAAAATATGTTTGCCATGTTGAGTATCAATCTGGTTTGGTTGATTATTGGATTTTTCATTTTACTCAATCAATCCTGGCTTCCTTTAAATCCCGACGGAAACCCTAATATGTCTCCCGATCTTGGTTTTAATACGGCAATATCATTTTTAGTCAACTGTAACCTTCAGCATTATTCAGGGGAAACGGGAGTCAGTTATTTAAGCCAGCTGTATTTAATGTTTCTTCAATTTGTAACTGCTACAACCGGAATGGCAGCTATGGCTGTACTTTTCAAAGGATTTAAAGAAAAGACAACAACAGAATTGGGAAACTTCTTTGATTTTTTTACTAAATCCATGATCAGAATCCTGATCCCAATAAGTATTGTTGTTGCTCTGATTCTTTCTGCCAACGGAAGTCCGATGACTTTTGAAGGAAAAGATCACATCACTACTCTGGAAGGACAAAAAGTTGATATCTCCAGGGGACCCGCCGCGGCTTTTATTGCCATCAAGCATTTGGGAACTAATGGTGGAGGCTTCTTTGGAACCAATTCGGCACATCCTCTTGAAAATCCTAATTACTTAACTAATATGACAGAAATGGTCACTCAGATGATCATTCCATTCGCTTTGGTATTCGCATTGGGATTTTATTTAAAAAAGAAAAGACTTTCATGGACGATATTTTCAGTAATGACCATAGGCTTTCTGGCATTGGCCACTCCTACCATCTTAAATGAAATCCATGGAAATCCACTGATCACACAGATGGGTGCTGATCATCAGTTAGGTGCAATGGAGGGCAAAGAAATACGTTTTGGAAGTGCTGCTTCGGGATATTGGAGTATTGCTACAACTGTTATTTCTACAGGCTCAGTCAATGCAATGCATGACAGTATGATGCCTCTTTCAGGAATGAATCAGCTTCTTGCCATGATGATCAACTGTTTTTACGGAGGTTGTGGTGTCGGAATTTTAAACTATTTCATTTTTATTATTCTGGCTGTATTCATTAGTGGATTAATGGTGGGAAGAACACCCGAGTTTTTGGGTAAAAAAATCGAAGCCAAAGAAATGAAAATTGCGATGATTGTGGCTTTATTTCACCCGTTTTTAATTCTTGTGGGGACAGCATTAACGGCTTATTTCCCTGAGTTCGGGGCCAAAACGCTGAATAACCCGGGATTCCATGGCTTCAGTGAAATGCTATATGAATTCACTTCTTCATCTGCCAACAACGGATCAGGGTTTGAAGGATTAGGCGATAATACTCCATGGTGGAATATCTCTACAGGAATCGTACTGCTGCTTTCAAGGTTTATACCTATTATCGGTCCTATCGCAATTGCAGGATACCTGGCTCAGAAGAAATATATCCCTGAAAGTGCCGGTACTTTAAAAACAGATACTGCAACTTTCGGATTTATGACTCTCGCGGTGATACTTCTGATAGCAGCATTATCTTTCTTCCCTGCATTGACACTGGGACCTATTGCAGAGCAAATCCAGTATTTTTCTAAATAAACGTGAACACTACCAAGTAAAAATCAACAGGACCATTAAGGATCTGAAATCAAGGAAATTCAAACTAGTCTGATATCATAGAAACATTCACTTGAATAATATTATCCATACCTCACCTTATTATTTTAACCAACCTTAATGGTTCCTCTTGATTAACAATTATATAATTCTTTTCAACAATGAAAAATCAATCACAAACATTATTTCAAAAAGATTTGGTCAATGAGGCTATCAAACAGTCTTTCGTAAAACTGAATCCGAAAATTATGTTTAAAAATCCAGTGATGTTTCTGGTAGAAGTCGGAACCGTCGTTATGCTCATCGTAAGCTTATTCAGCTTAACGGGTGATAAAACACAGGGTAGCTTCTTATATAATTTTTTAGTATTTATCATTTTATTCTTCACCGTATTGTTTGCCAACTTTGCTGAAGCCATTGCTGAGGCAAGAGGAAAAGCCCAGGCTGATACCCTTCGAAAAACGCGTGAAGAAACTCCTGCTAAATTAATTGTTGACAACAAGCCCGGATTTCAGGTAGAGACTACATTAAAAATGTCTGCTGAAATGAAGTTAGGAGATATCTTCCTTTGTGAAGCGGGTGATCAGATTCCTATGGATGGTGAAATCATCGAAGGGCTCGCAACAATTGATGAGTCAGCCATTACGGGGGAAAGTGCCCCGGTCATTCGTGAAGCAGGTGGTGATAAAAGCTCTGTAACCGGAGGTACCAAAGTACTTTCAGACCGTATCAAAGTGAAAGTAACCACAAAACCCGGTGAATCTTTTCTTGATAAAATGATTGCCCTTGTTGAGGGTGCATCCAGACAAAAAACACCTAATGAAATCGCATTAACCATACTTTTAGCAGGGTTCACCCTTACTTTTATAATCGTTACCCTTACTTTAAAACCCTTTGCAGACTATGCGCAAACCCCAATTACTGTTGCGGCATTTATATCCCTTTTCGTTTGTTTGATCCCGACAACAATTGGAGGTTTGCTTTCTGCAATCGGTATCGCCGGGATGGACCGAGCTTTAAGAGCAAATGTGATTACCAAAAGTGGTAAAGCTGTAGAAACAGCCGGAGATATTGACGTTCTGCTTCTGGATAAAACAGGTACCATCACCATTGGGAACCGTAAAGCAACCCAGTTTCATCCTGCCAATAACATACAACTTGATGAGTTTATTAAAGCGGCAGCTTTAAGTTCTGTAGCGGATGAAACACCGGAAGGGAAATCAATTATTGAGCTGAGTGAACTACAGCCTCAGGACCTGATTGTCTCCAGCCCTACTTATATCGATTTTACGGCAGAGACAAGGACGTCAGGGATTGATTTCGAAGATACACGTATCCGAAAAGGAGCTTACGATACGATTAAAAAATTAACTGAAAAAGCAGGAAATATCTTTCCTCAGGAAACTCAGGATGCAACCACTAAAATTTCTGAAAACGGAGGAACTCCGTTGGTGGTGTCGGTAAACGAGAAAGTATGGGGAGTAATTGAACTACAGGATATCATTAAAACAGGAATCCAGGAACGTTTTCAGCGTTTAAGAAAAATGGGTGTAAAAACCGTAATGGTAACCGGAGATAATCCTTTAACGGCCAAGTTTATTGCAGAAAAGGCAGGTGTTGATGATTTTATCGCTGAAGCTAAACCTGAGGATAAAATGAACTACATCAAAAAAGAACAGCAGTCCGGAAAACTGGTTGCGATGATGGGAGATGGAACGAATGATGCACCGGCTTTAGCTCAGGCAGATGTAGGTGTTGCCATGAACAGTGGGACACAAGCAGCGAAAGAAGCGGGAAACATGGTAGATCTTGATAATGACCCTACGAAGCTGATTGAAATTGTAGAGATCGGAAAACAATTATTAATGACCCGTGGAACCCTTACCACTTTCAGTATTGCAAATGACGTTGCTAAATATTTTGCCATCATCCCGGCTTTGTTTATCACTTTTATTCCAGCTCTTCAGAAGTTGAATATCATGAATCTTCATAGCCCGGAATCTGCGATATTATCGGCAATCATTTTCAATGCGGTTATCATTCCTGCACTAATTCCATTGGCATTGAAAGGTGTGGCTTATAAACCTATTGGCGCAAGTGCTTTGCTCAGAAGAAATCTTTTGATCTATGGTTTAGGAGGTGTTATTGTTCCATTCATCGGAATAAAACTTATTGATTTATTCATCAGTTTATTCTTTTAAAATTTAAAACAATGAAAATTTATTTTATTTCAGCATTAAAATTAACATTCGTCATGCTGGTTTGTACGGGCTTTTATTTACTTTTTGTATTGATAGGTTCAAAATTACTTCCTACACAGGGAAATGCAGAAACCATTACTTATCGGGACCAGAAGTTCTACGCTAATATCGGACAGGAGTTCAAGTCGCCAAAATATTTTCACAGCCGTCCATCCGCAGCTAATTATAATGCCGCGGGGAGTGCCGGAAGCAATAAAGGCCCAAGTAATAAGGAGTATCTGGAAACAGTTCAAAAGAGAATCGATACTATAAAAATGCAGAATCCTGAAATGAAAGATACAGAAGTACCTGTAGAGCTTGTTACCGCCAGTGGAAGCGGGTTGGATCCTGATATTTCAGAAGCAGGAGCTCTTTACCAGGTAAAAAGAGTGGCAAAAGAAAGAAATCTTTCTGAGGCCAGAATTGAAAGTCTTGTTAAAACAAATACTGAAAAACCCCTATTGGGACTTTTTGGACCTTCAAAAGTCAACGTACTGAAGCTCAACATTGCTTTAGATAAATTACAATAGAAGCAGATCTCCTTTACATTAAAATTAGTAATCAAAAAAGAACCTCAGCTTATAATGAATTCTGTAATCTAAAATTCTAACTAAACGGATATCAAAGTTTCCCATTACGAAAAGATTTCGTTTCTATATCATAAAAATATTCCTACCGTTTACAGAATTCATTTTTTTAACCCCCTTTTATAGTGGAAAGCCTTTTCCACCATTACTGCAACACATTATTATCAATATTTATAATGAAATCAAAAACTTTTCATGCAGCATGTTTCTTAGGACTTACTGCTTTGAGCCAAATCAACGGCCAGGAAATAAAAAAAGATTCCCTTCTTGGCAAACCCAAAGATTCATTAATCACAAAAACGGAATCCAGAATTCCTTTTGATGGATATGACCTGACGTGGATTAATGGTCAGAATCGTCAAACCGATTTTCCTTTAACCCTAAAAGACAAAGATGGAGAAACTATACTTACAGGTGTAACCTATGTGGACGCTTATTACAATTATGATTTTAACCGCCCAAAAGATAACACACACACTATTTCCTCAGCTATAGGACGTTCTAATGAAGTGACCATTAATATGGCTAGTATTGGTTTAGAGACCAATTATAAGAATGTAATCGGTCGTTTATGGTTACAGTACGGACAAATGGGCTCTATCGTTCAGGATCTTGATGGAACTGTAAATCACGGTAAAAATACGAGCGTAGGTAATTTAAAATATATCCGTGAAGCAGCAGCAGGTTATCACTTTAATGTAATGCACGGCTTGAATGTGGAAGCAGGAATTTTCATGAGCTATATCGGTTTGGAAAGTTATGTACTGGGAGAAAACTGGAACTACCAGAGAAGTTTGGTGTGCGATTTTACCCCTTTCTATTTTCAGGGAGCAAGAATTCAGGCTTATCCTTCAAAAAAATTTAAAACTGAGATCTGGGTTCTCAATGGATGGCAAACTTACAATTCCTGGAATACGGGTCTTGGTTTAGGGGTTTCCAATTATTATCGTCCTACAGAGAATCTACAGCTGGTAGCTAATTTTTATCTTAACGGAAAAGATACAAGAAACAACCCTGGAGTTCGCCGTTTTCACCACGACCACAGTATTGTAGCCAGATACTATAAAAATAAAGAAAGTAAAGGCTTATCACAGGCAGCATTCAGTATCAATAACCATTACGGGTTTCAAAGTGGAGGCGGTATAAAGGCCAGGGACAATTATATGATTGGTACTTCTGTTGCTAACAGACTCTGGTTTCACCATAATAAAATTGCTTTAACTTTAAGAGCGGATGCGGTTTCGAATCCGGGAGCTTATTTAGCATTTTCACCTTCTCCTGTTGCTCAGAATGATTTCAACGATGCAATTGCATCAGGAGAAAAACTTAAAATGTTTCAGGGAACAGCAACAGTAGATATCATGCCTAATCAGTTTGTGACCTTCAGATTAGAATATGGCTTCAGAAAAAGCAATATCCCCTATTTTGCCGGAAGAGAAGGAACAACCAGTCCGGATGGATGGATAGATACTCCTATAGAATCATGGAGACCGGATCTGAGAAAGTCTGACAGCAGATTTACACTCGCTGTAATGTTCAGATTGTAATAATATCATTTAACTATTAAAACCACATGAAAAAATATATTGTTGTTGGAATACTATTAGGAATATTTTTTCCGAAAGCACAATCTTCAGATTCAATGAAACTGAGTCCTAAAGTAAAATTTTCTGCTTATGCAGAACTGTTTTACACTTATGATTTCAATGAACCCAATAATCATCTTCGCCAAAATTTCTTGTATTCATACAACAGACATAACGAAGTAAATCTTAACTTAGGTTTGGTAAAAGCTTCTTACGAAAGTGATCATCTCCGTGCCAATTTCGCCTTGATGGCAGGAACTTATGCACAAGATAATATGGCAGCAGAACAGAACGCCTTACGTTATGTAAATGAAGCAAATATTGGAATTAAAATTTCAAAAAATAAAAATTTATGGATCGATGCGGGGATAATGCCATCTCATATCGGATGGGAAAGCGCAATAGGAAAAGACAACATCAATCTGACCAGAAGTCTGGCCGCTGAAAACTCCCCTTATTTTGAAACCGGTGCCAAAATTTCTTACACTTCAGATAGTGGAAAATGGTTTTTAAGCGGATTGATATTGAACGGATGGCAGAGGATAGCGAAGCCGGACGGAAATCAAACCATTTCTTTCGGACATCAGCTAACCTTCAAACCTAATGATAAAATAACACTAAACAGCAGTTCATTTATAGGAAATGATAAGCCAAAAGACGATAAAAGAATGCGTTACTTCCATGATCTACATGGGATTTTCCAGGTGACAGAAAAGTTTTCTACCGTAATAGGTTTTGATATCGGTGCGGAACAGAAATCAAAAGGAAGTGAGCAATATAATATCTGGTATACTCCCAATGTCCTCATGAAATATCAGCTTGACAATAAATGGACCTTAGGTGGAAGATTAGAATATTATAATGATAAAAACGGGGTCATTATCAATACAAAAACACCAAACGGATTTCAAACCTTTGGGTATTCTGTGAATGTTGATTATGCCATTTTAAAAAACGTCGTCTTCCGTACAGAAGCCAGAGGCTTTACCTCTAAGGATGCGATCTTTGTAAAGAATAATGAAATGCAACAAGGTAATTTTTTCATTACAGCAAGCCTTGCAGCCTGGTTTTAATAATATCATTTAATCACATAAAAAGTGTTTAAAATTAAATTAAAAAGAATAAAATCAATGTCTTCAGCAAAACAATTTTTAGAACTGATTCAAAAATCCAAAAAAGGGAAATTCAAGATCTATATTGGAATGAGTGCAGGTGTGGGAAAAACCTTCCGAATGCTTCAGGAAGCTCATGCCCTGTTACGAAATGGTATTGATGTAAAGATTGGTTATATTGAGACCCACGGTCGGGAAGAAACCGTGGCATTGGTTGATGGCATTCCTGAAATAGCAAGAAGATCTGTCTTCTACAAGGGTAAAAATCTTGAAGAAATGGATCTTCAGGCTATTATTAATGAGCATCCGGAAGTGGTTCTTGTCGATGAGCTGGCTCATACAAATGTTGAAGGTTCAAAAAATAAGAAAAGATGGCAGGACGTCCTTGAAATTCTTGATAATGGGATCAATGTCATCAGCGCAATGAACATCCAGCATATTGAGAGCCTGAACGAAGAGGTAAAAAAGATTACCGGTGTGGAGGTTACTGAGCGTGTTCCGGATAAAGTTCTAGCCCTTGCTGATGAAGTTGTGAATATAGACCTAACGGCTGATGAGCTTCTCACGCGGTTGAAAGAAGGAAAGATCTATAAAAAAGATAAAATTCAGACAGCACTGAACAATTTCTTTCAAAGCGGACATATTCTTCAGCTCCGGGAACTTTCCTTAAAAGAAGTTGCTACCCATGTTGAACGAAAGGTAGAAACAGAAATTAAAACTGAAAACTTTAAGCCTATAAAATTCCTCGCCTGCATAAGCAGTAATGAGAAAATTGCCAAAAATATTATCCGGAAAACAGCACGTCTGGCAAGTTATTACAATAGTCCGTGGACAGTGTTATATGTACAGAAACCTTCGGAAAATCCGGAAAAAATAGCCCTAAATAAGCAACGATATTTAATTAATAATTTTAATTTAGCACAGGAAATGGGGGCTAAAGTAATCAGGACAAAGGAAAACAGCGTTCATAAAGGGATTTTGGATTATGTGATCCAGCATAATATTACAACGGTTTGCATTGGAAAACCACATTCTCATTTCTGGCAAAGAATTTCAGGATATAGCTGGATTTATACCTTAATGAACCGATTGAACGAACGACAGATAGACATTATCATTTTATCTTAAGAGTAATGAAACTTAAAACTAAACTCACATTAGGCGTTGGTCTTTTATTTTTACTGATCGTTTTACTGTCAGTGATCGGTTCTGTGTACATCAATAAACTAAAATCAGACACCGAGAAAATCCTTACAGCCAATTACAACAGCCTTGAGTATTCTAAAAATATGCTGATTGCCCTGGACAGAATGAGCACAGACAGCGTTGTTTCCGTCAGAGATTTTGAAAAAAATAATGCACTACAGGAACATAACCTTTCAGAAATCGGCGAAAAAGAAATCACCCAGAATCTGAAGATCCACTTCAGCAGTTATCTGAAGCAACCTGATTATAAAAAAGAAAAGCTTATCCGTGAAGATTTAGTAAAGATCATGTCTCTGAACATGAAAGGAATTGAGCGTAAAAGTGACATTGCAATTGTTACTGCTGAACGCGCCACATTCTGGATCGTAAGTTTAGGAACTGTATGTTTTCTTATCGCTTTTATCCTCTTGTTTAATTTGCCACAGACTATTGCTGAGCCCATCAACCAACTGACCTTCAGCATCAAGCAGATCGCCAATAAAAATTATAATGAAAGGGTTCATTTTAAAGGAAGCGAAGAATTCAATGATCTGGCCAACTCTTTCAATATCATGGCAGAGAAATTACAGGAATACGAAAGCAGTACCCTTTCTACACAGCTGATGGATAAAAAGCGGATCGAAACATTGGTTAATAATATGCATGATGCTGTCATCGGACTTGATGAAAATCATTATATCTACATGATCAATGATGAAGCTTTAAAAATCACCAACCTTCGTAAGGAAGAAATTATTGGCAAAACAGCTCATGAAGTTGCTGTAAACAATGATCTGATCAGGGAGCTGCTTAAAAATATGGACCATCCTGTAAAAGATCCGATCAAAATTGTCTCTGATAATAAGGAGAACTATTTCGAACAGGAAATTGTTCCCATTAATATTGCCAAAACAGGCGAAAAGGAAAAAAAATATATCGGAAAGGTAATCCTTCTCCGGAATATCACCCCTTTCAAAGAGCTGGATTTTGCAAAAACCAATTTTATAGCAACGATTTCCCATGAGTTAAAAACCCCGATTGCGGCTATCAAAATGGGGGTTCAGCTTTTAGGGAATCAGAAATTCGGAGAACTTAATGATCAACAACAGGAATTATTGAAAAGCATCAACGATGACGGGCAAAGGCTCCTGGATATTACAGGTGAGCTTTTAAATCTGTCGCAGGTGGAAACCGGAAATATCCGTCTGAATATTAAAAGCTGCTCACCGAAAGAAATTGTTGCTACCGCTATTAAAAATGTTGAAAAACTAGCGGAGCAAAAGAATATTTCGATCAGCACCGACTTTCTCACAAGTGAAGAAGATCTTGTTTCCGCAGATTTTGATAAAACCGTTTGGGTGATGAATAACTTCCTGAGTAACGCCATTAAACATTCTTTTCAGGACGAAAACATCCGGATACTGGTAGAGAAGTCTGAAGCAATGATCTCATTTAGCATCACAGACACAGGAAGCGGAATTGATGAAAAATACCACCGCCAGATTTTCGACCGCTACTTTCAGGTACCGGGAGAACATCAGAACGGAACCGGCCTAGGGCTGGCCATTTCGAAAAACTTTATCGAAAAACAACATGGAGAAATCGGTGTAAAAAGTGCACCCAATCAGGGAAGTACATTCTATTTTGGGTTGCCGGTGGCTTAAGATAAGATTTCATAATTTTGAACCTGAAAAATTTTCAAATGAGAAACCTCTATATCTTAATTGTATTCCTATTATTGTCTCAGATATCTTATGCTCAAAATACTGATACAGATTTCTACAGCAGTGATTTCAAATGGAAGATTCAAATTCCAAAAAACTTTGAAAAAGTAAATAATGATGAATGGGCAAAGTTGCAAGGAAGAGGACAGGAAGTACTTGAAAAAACAAC
This sequence comes from Chryseobacterium sp. B21-037, assembly GCF_028570785.1. Classification (NCBI taxonomy): domain Bacteria; kingdom Pseudomonadati; phylum Bacteroidota; class Flavobacteriia; order Flavobacteriales; family Weeksellaceae; genus Chryseobacterium; species Chryseobacterium sp. B21-037. The sequence goes on along the minus strand of NZ_JALGCB010000001.1, from coordinate 4,647,452 downwards.
GGGTCAGCCAGTTATCAATCAATCTAAAACTATTTTTGTTTTTAAATCTGATAATTTTAATTATCTGGAAGCCAATTATCAGCCATTTGATCCAAAAGTTGATGGTAATTATGATGAATCAAACAAAGCAGTTAATGAAGTTTTGTATAAAGCATTCAAAGAGAATATGCCAAAAGCAAAATTTGATACCATCAGTACAAAGGAAAAAATTAATAATTTAGTTTTCAACAAGTATACAATTAAAATGATCCTTCCCAATAATATGATACTTGAGTTTCAAATGTATAGCAGATTGTTTGATAAAAAGGAATTTTCAGTTAATTTAATGTTTTTGGATCCAAAAAAGGGAGAGCAAATGATTAATGCATGGAAAGCATCACAGTTCGGAAAGTAATTTCTACTTTTAGATTATTATAGTCCAATGAATGCAATTCCAGAAAACCTAGATGAATTCATTTTTTATGTATAGGCTTATTAAAAAATAAATTAGAAAATTTAAATATTCCTGAAATTGAGAAAGTATTAATTTATGGAACTGACTAATAATCTTATCTATGCTTCTCAACTGCCTGAGCCTTCTCTTAAAGACTTTGTAGAAAGTTTCTGGATGTTGGATAATCCGTCAGAAACAAAAGAAACTATTCTTTTACCTGATGGAAGGATAGATATTATATTGTCACAGTCCTCCACAATGCCTTTTCATATTGTTCTTTTAGGCATTGGAACACATCCTGAAGAAATTGTAATTGCTGAAAAATCCAGAACCTTTGCAATTAGTTTTAATTTACTGGCAACCGAATATATACTTCACGAAACTGTTTCTGATATTTTAGATTATGCTAAGAACCTGCCTGAGAATTTCTGGTGTTTCACTGTGGATGATATGAACGATTTTAATCAGTTCTGTAAAAAAGCAACAGAGAAAATAGCATCTGAACTTTCTCTGCGGAAAATTGATGAGCGGAAACGGAAGCTGTTTGACCTTATCTACTCTGCCAACGGAGATATTTCTGTGAAAGAACTTTCTGAAAAGGTGATATGGAGTGAACGGCAGATCAACCGTTATTTTAATCAGCAATACGGTATTTCCTTAAAGTCTTATTGTGGAATTCTCAGATTCAGAGCCTCTTTTACACATATTAAAGAAGGAAAACTTTTCCCCGAACAAAACTTTAGTGACCAGTCTCATTTTATAAAAGAGATTAAAAGGCTTTCCGGATTTCTCCCAAAAGAACTCAGCCAAAATAAAAACGACCGATTTATACAATTTTCTGTTCTTCCCGGGAAGTAATTTTGCGTCATAATTTAATAGATTATGATAGTACAAAATAAAAAAATAGCCATTATTGGTGGAGGTCCCGGCGGGCTTACTTTGGCAAATCTCCTGCAGATCAACAAAGCTGAAGTTCAAGTTTATGAGCGTGATGAGCATAAAGATGTCCGTGTACAAGGAGCAACTTTGGATCTGCATGAAGAATCAGGACTGGAAGCTTTAAAAAGAGCCGGGTTAATGGATGCTTTTATCGCTCACTACCGTCCAGATGCGGGAAAATTAAAAATTTTAGACAAAGACCTTACAGTTTATCTCAATGAACATGACTCAGTGAATTCACATATTGAAGACCGTCCTGAAATCGATAGGGCTCCATTAAGAAAAATTCTGTTGGAAGCACTTACTCCGGGAACCGTGGTTTGGGATAGTCAGTTTTTATCTATGAAAAAACAAGGTGATGGCTGGAGGCTTTATTTTAAAAACGGGAAATCGTATGATGCAGACATCGTTATTGCCGCTGACGGAGCCAACTCCAGAATACGACCTTATATTACAGATATTCAGCCTGTTTATTCAGGAATAACTATGGTTGAGGGAAATATTTACCACGCAGCTATTAATGCTCCAAAACTCTGGAAACTTGTAGAAGGGGGTAAAATTTTTGCATTGGATGAAGAAAAAACATTATTGTTCAGCACCAAAGGAGATGGTACGCTCACTTTTTATACAGGATGTAAAGTCGATGAAAATTGGGTCAGAGAATCCGGAATCGATTTTAGTAACCGAGAGCAGATCTTCGAATGGTTCAGAAAAGAATTTGGAACATGGAATGAGACCTGGCAGAAATTGTTTATGAGTGAGGATTCATCATTTGTTGTACGCCCTCAGTACCACTACCCGCTTGATCAAAAATGGGAAACACTTCCTAACCTGACCATGTTGGGGGATGCTGCCCACAGAATGCCACCTTATGCCGGAGAGGGAGTAAATATGGCGATGCAGGATGCATATGAGCTTGCAGAATGCCTCACTAGCAACAAGTATGACACCGTTCAGGATGCTTTATCTCATTATGAAAAGCAAATGCTAAAAAGGGCTTCAGAAATTACCCGGGTTACTTTGGATAATACTATCCTGATGCATGCACCTAAAGCTATAGAAAAACTAATGAAGATGTTTAATGGTGATTAAAACAGCTCTGTGAAGGCCATAACAGAGAAATCATAGATTGTGTTTTTATACTCATATTTATTTTTTGGAATTATATCCTAAACATTTATATTTGCGAAAAAGTGAAGTAATGAGATTTTGTTCTTCACCCTTATAACACACAACAAAAATGAGAAAAACGATTTCCAATTTTTTAAATCTCCATAACGGAGAAGAAAATCCTGCTATTGTTCTTGAAAATGTGACAAGTAATGTATCCTTCAGGGGGGCCAATTTATGGATTCTGGCTTGTGCTATACTTATTGCGTCGGTAGGATTAAATGTAAACTCAACGGCTGTAATTATAGGAGCCATGTTGATTTCCCCACTTATGGGACCTATTGTAGGAGCAGGTTTTGCTTTGGCTACGTTCAATTTCAGTCTTTTAAAGAAATCCATGAAAAATCTGCTGATCGCCACTGTGGTCAGCTTAACAGTTTCAAGCTTATATTTTTATTTAAGTCCGTTCAAAGATATTCAGTCTGAACTGCTGGCTAGGACTTCGCCTAATATTTATGATGTCCTGATTGCTTTTTTCGGTGGAATTGTGGGAGCGATATCCATCACAAGAATTGAAAAAGGAAACCCCATTCCGGGAGTGGCCATCGCAACAGCGTTAATGCCTCCATTGTGTACTGCAGGATTCGGTATTGCAACTGCAAACTGGTCTTTTGTGGCAGGGGCATTTTACCTGTATACCATCAACTGTTTCTTTATTTGTATTTCTACCTTCCTGATTATAAAATCTCTCAAATATCAAGCTGTTGAAACCACCAATAAAGCCTTTGAAAAAAGAATACGTTATGGCATTTCGATCCTGATCATTATTATGATTGTTCCGAGTTGTTATTTGGCTTATAACCTTTTAAACCAAAAAAAATACAACCAGAATGTAGAGAACTTCATCAATGAAGAATTTTCAAAAAAAGGATACACTGTAATCTATAAAAAAGTGGATTATAATGCCAATCCCAAATCTATTGAGCTTGCTTTTTTATCTACAAAATTCGACAGTACGGAAATAAAGAAATTTAATACTTCATTACAGGATTTTGGGATAAAAAACACCAATCTCGTTATTAAACAAAACACCAGCGATCTTAAAAAAGAGATCTTAAGCGAAATCAATCTTCAAAAAACCAATATTACAGAAAAGGATCTTCAGGTTAATGAATTAAAGAATGAACTGAACCTCTATAAAATGGATAATCCTGAATTGGTAAAAGAAGTAAAGATCCTCTTCCCGGAGGTTCAGGAGATGGCTATCGGAAAACTCCAAAATTATTTTACTACGGATTCAACAAGTCTGGAAACTGCTTTTATCTATCAGTCGGAAACCAAGATAGATGAAGAAAAATTAAAAACATGGTTAGTTAACCGGCTTAAGACCAGTAATATTATTGTATTCAACACCCGGAAAGATCCTGTAAAGAAAAAGAATTGAGACACACCGGCATTATCCGGTAGGAATAAAAGCAGATGAAATTTCATCTGCTTTTATTTTTCTCTGTAATTTGTGTAAATTCGGATTTGAATATTAACTGATGTCTGATGAAAATCCAAAGAAATAAATATCTTCTTCTCAATTACATATTTGTAACCTGCTTGCTCATTTTATTCCTGAATGATCATTTTTTTAAATATGAATTCTCAAATTTCCTTACAGGTAAGCTTTCGGACGTTGTTGGAATTATCATCCTGCCTTTGCTCCTGTCTTATATTTTTCCGAGACTTACAATTCATTCCGTATGGATTGGTGCTTTACTCTTTTTGTTCTGGAAATCCGTTTATTCCGAAGAGGCGATCAATTGGTATAATCAATATGCATTGATTCCTGTAACAAGAGTTGTTGATTATTCTGATCTGCTGGCTTTGCTGTTCTTGCCCATCCCATATTTCATCATTCAAAGAGCAGACAACTTACACAGGATCAAAATATCATATCTTCATCCAACCTTTATTTTAATTCCTTCATTGTTTGTTTTGATGGCTACTTCTCCCCCGCCAAGCTTCAGCTATACCGTAAGCCGTGGTAATCTGCAATGTTCAAAATGCCATATTACAGTTAATTATTCACAGGAAGAAATTGTAGACAAACTTAAAAATAACAATATCATTTTCGACACCATCTTCCCAATGAGTGAAAGAATGTTGGAAAGATATCCCGGTTTCCGCAACAATAACATTCACTTCTATAAAATCAACAAGTTAGTGATTGACCGGGATACATTACGAGATCTTGATTTTGCCATGCGAAGTATTAACAGTCATAGAACCAAATTTTATTTTAACGGGATGCAGGTCAACGAAAATATTTCTACCCCTGAACTTATGAGGAAAGCTAGAAAATATTACCGGAAAATAGTATTCAGAGAATTGAAAACATCTTTAAAAAAGTAAAAGTAACGGATGGAAATACAATTTTTTTCAACACCACAGGATTTTCGGGAATGGCTGGAAAAGAACCACGAAACAAAAACAGAACTGTTGGTAGGATTTTATAAAATAGGGACAAAGAAACCCTCTATGACCTGGTCGGAATCTGTAGACCAGGCTTTATGCTATGGCTGGATTGATGGAGTAAGAAAAAGTGTAGACGACGAAAAATATACCATACGCTTTACTCCCAGAAAACCGACAAGCATCTGGAGTGCGATCAATATAAAAAAGGTTGAAGATCTGACTCAAGCAGGATTAATGAAAACAGCGGGTCTCAAAGCATTTGCATTGAGAAAACAGGAAAAAACAGCAATATATTCCCATGAAAATGCTCTGGCCGAATTAAGTCCTGCCTTTGAAAAACAATTCAAATCGAATAAAAAAGCCTGGGATTTTTTTAGTAATCAAGCACCATCATATAAGAAAGTCATGCTGCACTGGATCATGTCTGCCAAACAGGAGAAAACCATGATATCCAGATTGGAGAAAACAATCCGTGAAAGTGAACAACAAAAACGAGTTTTATAATTATGGAAAAAAACTTCACATTAACAGGTGGTGCAAGGATTGGTCTTGCCAATGCCACTTATCCATTTGCTGACCTGTATGTTGATGCAGATATACTAAAGATTAATGCTTCCCTGGTAGGCAATCTTGTTTTCCAACCTCAGGATATTATCTCTATAAAGCCGTACACTTCAATTCCTCTGATCGGACAGGGAATCAAAATCGATCATCGCGTTGAGAAGTACAATTCAAATGTTATTTTCTGGACCTTTAGAGATCCTGCAGGAATAATCAATGAAATAGAAAAAACCGGATTTTTAGCAGCTAAAGAAAATACTGCACCTCCAAAGAATTATACAATTATTGAACAGCAAATGCAGGGTGGATTTCCTTTAAAACCTTTAGTCCCTATATTGCTGATTATTGCGTGGAATGCACTTTTCCTGTATGATTTTCTTCCTCATTCCGGAAATAAAAATACCTTACAAACATTTCCCGGGCCGGGAGTATGCTCTGCTCTGGGACTGGTCTTTATCACAGCATTACTCTCATTAATATCAAACGGCTTCAGAAGATTGATCTTAAAAAAAGGAAGGAGTTTTGAAGATATTAAGAAATTTTCCATTTTTATTTTAGGTATTACAGGTTTTATGCTGATCGTTTTTCTGGCTATAGGAACCGTGAACTAATATACAGTATCTGAGAACCTATGAAACCAACCATTTTTGATAACGAACAATACCGGATCTACATTCCTTTCCGAAAATCCATAGACTTCGAAAGCAAGCTCTGCGAAGCTAATATTGAATACTGGACTGATTCTGAAATGCAAACTGCTTCCGGTGATATCAGATTTTACTTCAATAAAAAAGATGCTGCCAGAATTGAAAAAATATTGAAGGAAAATAAGATTCAGTCAGCTGATGATTTTAAAGTTCCTTCTGATTATCCGGCATATCAAAAGCTTTATTTTAGGGCTATTGTTCTTGCTATAGCACTTTTTGTGATTGGATTTATTATTTTAAAAGTTTATCAAATTTTATTTAAAGACCGCTGATCAAATATTTAACAATGAGAAATAAACTGATCTTTATATCAGTAAAAGGCGAAAAAAAATATAAAGAAACAGTGCAACCCTACTTGGATAAAAGAAATGGAAAAGGCTGGGAAAACAGAATGGAGAAAGAAGTGGAAAATATAAAGAAAACTCCATTAAAATAAATGAGAACTAAGAAAAAATCAAAACTCCGGATTATTATCCGGAGTTTTGATTTTTTATCCTATCCAATTACCCAAACTGACCACCTCGGCCTGAATAGGAAATACTTTAGCAGTAAGTACCTGATGAACTTCAGAATCCCTGTCTGCACAACAATCTTCAATCACCGTCAATTCATAATCCTTATCTGCAGCTTCCCGTAAAGTAGATAATACTACTCCCGAAGTACTGATGCCAGTCAGTATAAGATGTCGGATCTCCTTTCCTCTTAATACAACCTCCAGATCACTTCCTGTAAATGCACTGAACCGTTTTTTTGTTACGATCACTTCATCTTTTTCAGGTTGGACTTTCTGGTGAATCTCCTGCCATTGTGCTGCAAATTCCGGAGTCCACATTTCTTTGTTTCCAAATCTGGAAAAAGTTTTGTTATGTTCACTGATCTCAGGAGCTCCGGGTCTGAAAGCAACCACGACGTAAATAACCGGGATCCCGTTTGACCTCGCATGAGAAATGGCTTTGGAAATATTGCTGACTAATGGCTTCGGATCGTCAATATTCTGTAAAATAGAATTTTGCATATCCATTACCAGCAAAGCGCTTTTGTTTGTTTCTTGCATTTTTTTTAATATTAAATTGTTTCACGAGTGAATTCCTCTTTTTCCGGAGAGGATACTTTATTTTTTTCAGGAATTGTAAATAACCTGTAGAAACATATTGCTATCAGGATTGCGAGTATTCCTTGAATCAGGAGTGTATTACTACTTCCTATATGCTCTGAAGCATATCCTGTGACTAAACTTCCCAACGGAAGCATTCCAAAAATAGCCGTTAATAAAATACTGATCGCCCTCCCTTTCATATGAGGTGCCGCTTCGGACTGCACGATAATATTACAGCTGGTCAGTTGCATCACACTTCCAAATCCTGTAAAGACCACAAACAGCATTGCCCAGTAAAAATTTGTTGACTGCGAAAACAGAATGAGCCCCAAACCAAGGGCTGCTGTACTCAGAACAAGATAGAACCTGAGCTTATCATTTCTTTTGAGTGAGGCCAGTAAAATGGTTCCTGAAACAGCTCCTAAACCTATAAATCCTGAAATATATCCAAAAGTGGATGCACTTCCTTTAAAAGTAATTTTAGCAACCTCAGGAATTAAAGTATCGTAAGGTAAAACCAGTAAACCCATCAGGGAAAGCATAAGAATTACCAAGCCGATTCTGGACTCATTTTTAAGATAAACCCACCCCTCTTTGAATTCTAAGAGTACTTTTTTATGCGTTGTTTTCTTTTCATATGTCGGCAACTTCATCATCGAAAAACAGACAATTACAATCATAAAACCAATTGCATTAAGTACAAAACAAAAACCGACATTCCAATGCTCTAATACAAAACCCGCAACTGCAGGACCTAATACCTTGCTGATACTTGATGTTGCAGAGCTGAGAGAAAGTGCACTTGGAACATCACTTTCCTCCATCACTACCTGGCTGATCATTGTTTGCCTTGCCGGAACATCAAAAGCATTGATTATTCCCAACACCACACTTAAAGCCAGAATTTGCCAGACAACAATATGATGGGTTAAAAATAAGACCGCCAGTAATGAGGTTTGCAATACTGCCGCAATCTGTGTCCATCGTATGATCGTACTCCTGTTGAACCGGTCTGCCGCAACCCCTCCGGCAAAAGAAAAAAGGAATGAAGGAAATTGCTCAGCAAACACTGTACCCCCCAACATAAACGAAGAATGGGTAAGCGAATAGATGAGCCATACAATAGCTGTTCGCTGCATCCATGTTCCAAACTGGGATATGGAACGTCCTGCAAAATAATATTTGAAATTGCCACTTTTAAAAGCCCTGAATGTGCTTACACTGCTGATATTCATTATGTATAATATCTTGTTTTAATTACTAATACAACTCCAATCTAACTATTTGACAAAAATCATCAAAACGTCAAATTTTGAATAAAAAAAATCATCCTTTTATCTTCTCAACAATCATTTGGGCAAACATTTCTGCACCATCTTCCCATTGATCCTTATAATTCTCACTAACTGATTCACGTCGGATCCCACGAATGCTGCTCAGTAAAACAAACAAGAGAACATCTAGAGCTGTGGAATCAGGTTCATTAATTTCACCTGCTGTTACAGCATCGCGAATTACTTTTTTTAACAAAGCAGTCTCAGAACGCATCATCCTCTGATGAATTTCCCATATAATGTCAGAATATTTAGAGCGTTCCTCGCTATCCATACGTGCTTCAATAGCTGTTATAAAGTTTCTGGTCTTTTTAAAACCCTTTACTTTAGCAAAACAAAAAGCCCGGATGCGCGATTCTAAAGTTTCTTCTTTATAAATCATCTTTTCCAGCTCATCCTTCACTTCATCTACTAAGGAAATCATAACTGCCTCAAAAAGCTCATCCCTGTTTTTGAAATAATAATAAAGAGCACTTCTGGTCTTTCCCACAGCTTTAGCTACATCATCCATCGTCACCTTTTTAATGCCATACCTTTGATACAGATCCTGTACGGTCTGTAAAATCTGGCTTTTTAAAATTTCTTCCTGGGAAAGTGGTTGACTCATCTGGTTAATTTTCTGTATAGAAATATTTGACAAATTTACAAATTTTGTCGAAATGAAAAATCTTTTTATCTATTTTTTACTCTTTTTGATTAAAAAAACCTCTAAAAAAGTTTTATGAAGTGAAAAAGCAAGATCGGAATAGTATTTAGACTTTCCTTTTAAGGCATTTTTATACCTTTGTGAAAAATTATGATTCCTATCCATGATCTTTTATTTTTCGCTCTGGCAGCGCTTATTCTGGTCATAAGTCCCGGGCCTAACATGATCTATTTGATTTCAAGATCCATTACACAGGGAAAAAAAGCGGGACTGATTTCTCTTGCCGGTGTGGTCTGTGGCTTTTTATTTCATATTGTCATGGTTTCTTTTGGACTTACCGCTGTATTATTTGCTGTTCCATACGCTTATATTATTTTAAAAACATTGGGAACAGTATATCTTTTATACCTTGCTTATCAGGCTATCAAACCCAACAGTAAGAACATTTTTGAAGTGGATAAAGACATGACCATAGACAGTCCCCGAAAACTCTTTACCGTTGGTTTTTTAACGAATGTTCTTAATCCAAAGGTCGCTGTTTTTTACCTTTCCTTTTTCCCACAGTTTATAAAGCCTCAATATGGCTCTATTTTTACACAAAGCATTGAACTTGGGATGATACAGGCCTTCACAAGTTTCACCATCAATTTCATCATTGTTCTGACCGCAGCAAAAGTAGCTTCCTTTTTTGCTAAAAATCCTCTCTGGGTGCGAATACAAAAATGGTTTATGGCCAGTGTACTGGTTTTTCTCGCCGTGAAAATGGCACTTTCAAAAGCTAAATAGATTCAGAATTCTAATAAAAAAATTAACCGTAATAATGGCAGCCTTAACAATAGTTTAAGGCTTTTTCTTATTTAAAAAAAATAGCGAAAAAGGGTAATTGAAACTGAATGGTGATTATTCCAACTTTGTTTAGAGATAAAACTAACCAAAACAAAGAGCCATGAAAAATTATTTATCAAAAACTTTAAGCCTATTCAGCGTCTTACTTTTTCTAGGCAGCTGTACTCCGCTAAAAACCGCATTGAATAAAAAATTTCCGCCTGTTTCTACCATCGACCAGCAATATACCTCGGTTGAAAAAAACCTTTCTGAGCTTACTGATTTCAGCCCCCATATAGGAGTAAATATAGATAGGGATATCATTCTGCAATATTTACCTCCTGAGATCAAAAAAGCAGCGGAAGCGATAAATGATGAGAACATCCTGGTACAAAATGTAACTCCAAAACTATCCTTTGATAAACAGGGAATATTTGTAGAAGCTGATTTTTCAGTCAGGTTTCCTAAATATAGTATAGAAGCCACCGGGAATTTCAAAGGGGTTACTGCTGTTTCTACCAAATCAGATTCTTTATACCTGAGAAGTGCTTTAACTTCTTTAAAAATTGAAAGCATTCAATTTTTGAAACATCCCAAAATATCACAAAAGGTATTGGCAAAAATGCTTTCCCCCATTCTTAAAAATTATATCGACAATGTAAACGGACAAATTTTTAAAAAGCCAACAATTATTAATATTGGCTGGGGACAATCTTATCAGCTTAGCCTAAAGGAAATGTTTAAAAATCCGGATACTGAAATTATCGCTGACTCCATAAGAATATCACGGTTTGTAAAAAAATCATCAGTAAGAATACAATCCACAGGTGTTTCAATAATGGCTGAATTAACAAAAGAAAAGCCTTTAATTAATGACTTAAAAAGTATTTCTCAAAACAAACCAAGAAGTGAAGCTGAGTTATCAAAACTATTCAAATTATTCAGTGAGAAGTATGACAATTTGTGGTTAAGTGTTTTTGAGCCTATTGATGCAAAATCGTCAGTAACGGCCAATGTAAGTAAGGCAGAGATTTCATCGATTTTCAACGAGGCATTTTCCAATCCTATTAGCTTAAAACAGAATTTCATTATTCCTCAGACTTCATTCAATGAGAAGCTGGAAGTAAAAAGAGGTGATATCAACTGCCAGAAAGTAAGAACTGATTTTAAATATCCTGATTTTAACGGCCCAAGTTGTAACTGGAGCTGCTCCAGATGGGACCCGATATGTCACAGTACAAGGGCTGCATGCAGAGTACGAAGAGAGGCGCAAAGAGTCATTTGGCAGACTGCCCGTGAAACAGCTCGTATTGCTCATCAGGTTGAAAATGAAGCCAAAGTAGCAGCCTGTAACGTCTGGCGGGAAACCCTGGATTTCTTAGCTTTGGGAAGATTTAAAGGAGAAATATCCGGTAACGGAAAAGCGTTTGTTCATTTTCAATCTCTCCGTTTCAATCCGGATCTTTCAGAAATGAGCATGCAATACTATGGTAATGTCGATGCTACTCTGCAGTCCAATCTTGAGTTAAAGCCTGTGGACCTTGGACATATTTTCTTTTGCTTTTCCGATTATGATAAAAGAGTATCAAGTGATATTGACATTAGTATACCAGAGTCCGTATCAAAAATATCTATCACCTCAGCACGTGAAGGAGAAAACCTTCTTTTACATATCAAGCCCGATGATATATTATACAATGCATCTATACAACCAAGTCCTCTTCATAGTCTTCTGCTAGACCCTAAATTTCAGGTACAATGTCCTATCAGTGTTTTATTAACCTTAGGGCAAATAGGAATTGCTGCCGGAGAGTTTCTTAACATGGTTAAATTAGCTCCCGAACAAAAATTATTACTTTTGGGACGGACAAATGGAAAATACAGCATCGATAGCTTTAGAATTCCGTTCAAACCCATTGAGTTTAAAATCAATGGTGTCCAAAAAAAATCATCTGTATTCTGGAATAGTAAATCGATACAGTTCACCTATTTGGAACCAATCCTTTAAGATCAATAATTATCAACGAAAAAATGCTGAATTGAATTCAGCATTTTTTTATTGTTACATGAAACAATTGTATTTTAATGGGCTTCCAGCCAGTTGTTCCCTACTCCAACCTCAACCAATAAAGGAACCTGCGTTTCGATGGCACTTTCCATTTCGGTTTTGATAAGTTTTGTAGCTACTTCAATTTCTTCGATCGGCGATTCAAATACCAATTCGTCATGTACCTGCAGCAGCATTTTGGTTTGAAGATTTTGTTCATCCAATTGCTTGTCAATTTTGATCATTGCCATTTTTACAACATCTGCCGCGCTTCCCTGAACAGGAGCATTGACGGCATTCCGCTCTGCATGGCCACGCACAACAAAGTTATTGGAGTTGATATCTTTTAAATGACGCTTTCTTCCTAAAATAGTTTCTACATATCCTAACTCGCGCGCTTTTTTAACCTGCTCAGCCATATACTCTTTCAGCTTCGGATAGGTCTCAAAATAAGCTTCGATCATCTGTTTGGCTTCTGATCTGGATAGCCCTGTTTGTTCTGCTAGTGCGAAAGCGCCCTGACCGTAAATGATTCCGAAGTTAACTGTTTTAGCCTGCCCTCTTTGTGTTTTGGATACTTCTTCCAAAGGAATTTTAAAGAGTTTCGCAGCTGTAGAAGCGTGGATATCTTCACCGTCCTGGAACGCTTTGATCATATTATTTTCACCTGAAATTTCAGCAATCAAACGTAATTCGATCTGAGAATAATCGGCTGAGATGATTTTCTTTCCTTCTCCGGAAACAAATGCACCACGAATCTGTTGTCCTCTCAATGTCCTGATCGGAATATTCTGCAAATTCGGGTTTACACTTGCCAGACGTCCGGTTGCAGCAGTTGTCTGCGAGAAATTGGTATGTACACGCTCATCTTTATCAATCTGGGATGGTAAGGCATCTACATATGTTGATTTCAGTTTCTGATAGGTTCTGTATTCCAGGATATGCTGAATGATCTCATGCTTTGAAGAAAGTTTTTGAAGAACATCTTCTGAAGTAGCATATTGCCCTGTTTTAGTTTTTTTAGCTTTCGGATCAAGCTGCATCTTTTCAAATAATATTTCTCCTAACTGCTTAGGAGAGTTCATATTGAATTCCTCCCCTGAAAACTCGAAAATTTTAGATTCAAGCTGTTTCAGATCGTTTTCAAGGTCAATACTTTCCTGAGCCAACCATTTTTCATCAAGAGAAATCCCCGCCAGTTCCATTTTTGCCAGAACGACCATTAATGGCATTTCTATTTTAAAAAAAAGGTCTTCAAGGTTTTCTTTTTTCAATTGCGGAGCAAAAAGCTCATATAATTGGAACGTTACATCTGCGTCTTCCGCAGCATAGTCCGTTTGTGTCCTTAAATCTGCGTCTCTGAAAGTTCCCTGCTTCTTACCTTTTTTACCAATAATGGTTTCTATGGAAACAGGTTTATAATTTAAATATACTTCTGAAAGGTAATCCATTCCGTGTCTTCCGTCCGGATTCAGAAGATAGTGAGCAATCATGGTATCGAACATTGCACCTTTTACAGTAATGCCGTATTGCTTTAATATCTTGTAATCGAATTTCAGGTTATGGGCTACCTTAAGAAGATCTTCCTTTTCAAAAAAAGGTCTGAAAATTTCTAATGTTTGCAGCACTTCTCCTTGATCTTCTGACAAAGGTATGTAATAAGCCAATCCTTTCTTATACGAGAAACTCATTCCTACCAATTCAGCTTCCAGCTCATTTAAAGAAGTTGTTTCTGTATCAAAACATACTACCCTTTGCTGTAATAAATTGTTAACAAGGATTTTTTGGGCTTTAGGATTATCTATAAACTGGTATAAATGTTCGTTGTGTTCTATTGTTGATTTTGTAGAAGTCGCCTGATCCAATTCCTCATAAGTAGCAAACAGATCAAGCTGTGTAACCTGACCCTTTACATGAGTTCCGGCAGGAGTCTGTGTAACCTCAACCTCACTTACCACAACAGTTTCTGTAGGAGCAAAAGCACGGTAAAGATTTTCATATAATCTTCTGAATTCTATCTCGTCAAAAACCTGTTTTACTTTTTCAAAATCAGGAGTTTCAAGATCGTATTGTTCCTGATGGAACTCGATAGGAGCATCGCAGATAATGGTGGCTAGTTTTTTAGATAAAATTCCTCTTTCTGCCGATGCTTCTACTTTTTCTTTCAACTTTCCTTTTAACTGATGGGTATTGGCTAAAAGATTTTCGATACTTCCGTATTCTTTCAGGAATTTCATCGCGGTTTTTTCTCCTACTCCTTCTAATCCCGGAATATTATCTACGGCATCCCCCATCATCGCCAGGAAGTCAATGACCTGTTTCGGATCATCGATTTCATATTTAGCTTTTACTTCTTCTACACCAAGAATTTCTATATCTCCTCCTTTTAAACCTGGTTTATAAATCTTGATTTTATCGGTAACCAATTGGGCAAAGTCTTTGTCCGGTGTTACCATAAAAGTAGTGTATCCTTCTTTTTCTGCTTTGCAGGCAATTGTACCGATTACGTCATCCGCTTCATATCCTTCAACCCCTAAGTAAGGAATATGCATGGCTTCCAAAATCCTGTGAATGTACGGAACGGCAATCTTGATCGCCTCAGGGGTTTCACTTCTGTTCGCCTTATAATCTGCAAAATCATCTGTTCTTACACTGGCTTGTCCTACATCAAACACCACTGCCAAATGCGTAGGTCTTTCTCTTCTGATCAATTCGATCAGAGAGTTTGTAAAACCAAAAATAGCCGAAGTATCAATTCCCGTACTCGTTAACCTTGGATTTCTGATCAATGCGTAATATCCTCTGAAAATCATCGCATAAGCATCGATGAGAAATAACCTTTTATCTTGAGTTGCGTCCATATTTTCTATAATGAACAAATATAAGAAAATAGGAATATTTATGTTCTACAATTAAAGATGAGATTTTTAATTTTAAAGTTCCATCAAATAAAAAAAGACCTTTTCAGGTCTTCTTTATTTTTTACTATAATTAAGATGCGGATTATCAGGTTTAAATTCATAATTAAACAATTCTTCTTTGGAAAGGCTTAACAGTTCCCATATATAATCCGGCAAAAATTCTCCGAATTTATCCTGGTAAGAAGTTGTTTCCTGAAATGTCCCATCAATAAGTTCAATAGATTTCAGATACTCATTATTAAAAACGATGCTTGCATTTACAATATTCCCATCTTCATCATATTCTTTTGAAACACCATACATTACATTGCCTTTGTTTTCATTAGCCTGCTCCAGATTTCCGTCAGAATCATAGATATATTCGATCCCATTTTTGTAGCCATTCTTATATTGGGCTTCAGATTCTATAGCATCTTTGAATTTTACATATATTTCTCCCGTAAAGGGTTCTTTACATTCTTTATCTAAAAAATATACAGCAAATCCGTTACTATCATTTTTAGTATACAAACGATCATCAGTATCTTCTAATCTCAACTCTGCATTTTTGTCAATCATATAAGTTTATTATTTATGTCCATGAGTGTTTATTCCATCTGTCAGGAAACCACAATGAGGGCATCTTACCTTAGGAGGAGGTGTTCCATTATTATTTTTAATTGCATTATTCTGTAAATCCCTGTTGTGAAGATCCATTTCCCGGATTGAATTTTCATCTACCGGAAGACCGGCTTCCCTTCTTGCTTTTAAAGCCTGATCGTAAGCTCTTATTTCAGAGTGAGCTGCTAATCGGTTGTCTGCAGTTTCAGGAAGTTTTATTTCACCACTTTTAATTTTGGCTTCGTACTCTGCCACTTTTTGTTTGATAAGAGGATCTGCACCACCCAATTCAGGAGGATCACTCAACCATTTTTCATAAGCATTCTTGCCTGTTACGTTATTTTTAAAGTTTTGTCCAAAAAAGGTTTTACCTGTTGCAGGATCATATACGCCTGATAAACATGGTCCCCTTTCTTTAGCACTTTGAGTTTCTACAATTTCTTTAGCCTTCGCCTCTGTATCAGCAATTAATTTATCACTAGGTTTTTGGGGTGTACTTTCATAAGCATCACCTTTTTTATTTTCTCCGGAATTGTTTTGCCCTTCATCACCTTGTCCTTTATTTCCGTTAGGTCCATCTTCCTCTGCCGCTTGCTGTTTCTCGTCTTTTGGTGGTTCTTCGTCCTTTGGCTGACCTTCATCTTTTGGTTTTCCTTCTTCTTTATTAGCGGTATTTCCGTCATTATCAGAAGGAGTATTTCCATCCTTATCACCACCGCTGTTTGATTCTTTTATAGGCGGAGCAGGCTCTTTCACTTTAATATTAAGCAAATATAGGAAAAGAAGATAATCGGACGGATGGGCCTGTCCGGTAAAAATACGTTTTCCCATACCTATTTCAGGAATTCCTCCATTGACTAAAGCAGCTCCGGCATCACCGGCATCCTGAACATTTCCATAAGCATGCTCATTAGCCAGCGCATTTAATCCGAACAATGCCCGACTTCCTCCCCAAATTCCGGTAAAACTTCCGGCAACGTTTGAGAGAACACTGGAAAAGGTTGGCGCTGCTACGGCTAGTGATCCGCCTGCAAGTCCCGAGACCAGAAATCCTCCAGCCCCTACCGCCGCACCACCAAGGGCACAGCCTGCAAGCTGAGTGACATAATTAAAGCTACCCAAAGCTAAAGCATGGGTCCAGCTTTTGATTTCAGGAGCAAATTTCACCACTCCACCTATAGAACAGGTCATGGTACGGTCTCCTGTAATACCTGGAGTGCCTGTAAGTATTAGATTGCTCTTACTTCCATCCCATGTTCTTGCTGTTGCATTTTTTTGCCCACACTTCAACGCTCCGTCTACGGCTGCAATAACTCCACCTGCAACCCCAGCAGCTGCGCCTATAGCCATCATTCCGATAAGACCTATAGCAGCAACACCTCCGGTACCTACAATTAAGGCGACCACTACCACTACAGCCACAGCAGTTAAAAGTGCGGCCCAAAGCATATTTTTTGTACAGCCGAAATCGATCCAGCTGCTTGTAGCGGTATCCGCTACAGTGATATAGACTTCTCCTGAGCTTTTTTTATTGCTTTTTCTGGTTCCCTGTAGTTGTGCAGGCATTGCGCCGCTGGAGCACATCCAGAAGTCTTTTTCTGTAATAATCTTATTTCCCATATCTGGTTTTTAGGATTTATATTTTATATGGGGCTTGTATATTTTAAATTAAAAAATAAGGCAGTTTCTTACATTTCCCAGAAACACTCTTTTATTAAGAAATTTCATTTTATTATCTTCTATTTTATAAACCATTCCAAAAGAATACCCTGAACCTTCATCAACATTATATACCTGAGAAACAATAGCATCAAAACTACCGTCTTTAAGAGTAATCTTATTACTGTAGATTAAAACCACCGTCTCTTCGTCAATGCTTTCTATTTCTTATTCTGCCATTTCAATGGCTTCATCCAAAGAGTCCGCAATCATCTTTTTAATATTTTTTTCGCCAAAATAAATAAATGGAGAAAATCGCACGCCATTCTGAATATTTTCAATCGCAATCTCTTCTCCTTTTTCTATTTCAGCTTGTAACTCTTTTTCTAAATCTTCATATTCCATAAATCTTCATTTCTTTTGGTAAGCTTTGTTTTTTAATATACTTCTAGTAAAGATTACATACTATGGATATTAATATCTTTATTAACACTTTTTGCAGCATCAAAGGCTTTATAGAAGACATTAAAAAGATCTTCACCATCATTGGTATAAAAATAATTGGACAGATCGGTTATTCTTTCGGCAATATTATCTCCCCAAGGTGGTTGTTTCGACAGATCCTCAATATCCCACACTACCATAGATGGTGAATATTCTTCCAATTCTTTTTGGATCGTTTTTAATTCATTAATTGCTCCATCTACCTTATCTGCGGGTAAAGTTTTATAATACAATTCATTCATTAGCAATGGAAATCTACTGCCCCATTTATTATTTTCCAGATTATAAGCAATTGTAGAAAAAAAAGAATGTAAAAAATCACCCGTGCCTATCTTATAAAATATAGGTCCTACCTTTAATCCTGTCATTATTTATTTTTTATAAATATATTAATTATTGAATAAAAATTACCTCCAGATTCGGACAACTCTTTTGAATACTAGATTCTAACTGAACTAATGCCTCAGGAGACATATTTTGACCTCTAACATCAATTACTGCTGTCTGTCTTGTTCCTGGTGGAAGATTTTGTAATCTGTCTGTATATTGTCTGTTAAGCTCATTCGTTAAATTTCTTCGACCCGTATTAGATGTGACATCATAATTTTTCACCTCAACACTATGTCCTGTATTATATAAATCAGGCCTTGTACTTCCTTCCGTTCCATACGGCACTTCTTTGCCATCAATGAAACTTTTTTGAGTATCATAACCAGGATACATTTGTTCCGCATCAATTTCACTTTTTCTCCAGCTTGGTCGATTTGTATCATTTGGGTTATTAGGATTAGGTTCGGTTGGTTCTGCAACCTGGGCATTAGGATCCTTAACGAATTTATGAGTTTGAGAATCTTTTAATCTTCCATTGCTATCTCTATAGGTACCAGGCGGATCACCAGGCTGACTACTTTCATAAGAATTTGCTTCCCCGCCTTCATTGGGTTTTGTTGTTGTTTCTCCTTGTCCTTTGCTTCCATTAGCTCCTTCTTCTTCAGGCGTTTTGTTTCCTTCTTCTTTAGAAGTATTATTTCCATCTTTATCGCCTCCACTATTCTGCTCTTTAATGGGTGGTGCAGGTTCCTTCACTTTTATATTTAATAAATATAAAAACAGAAGATAGTCAGAAGGATGAGCCTGTCCGGTAAAAATACGCTGTCCCATACCAATTTCAGGAATTCCTCCATTGACTAAAGCAGCTCCGGCATCACCGGCATTCTGAACATTTCCATAAGCATGCTCATTAGCCAGCGCATTTAATCCGAACAATGCACGGCTGCCTCCCCAAATTCCGGTAAAACTTCCGGCAACGTTTGAGAGAACACTGGAAAAGGTTGGTGCTGCTACGGCTAGTGATCCGCCTGCCAGTCCCGAGACCAGAAATCCTCCAGCCCCTACCGCCGCACCACCAAGGGCACAGCCTGCAAGCTGAGTGACATAATTAAAGCTACCCAAAGCTAAAGCATGGGTCCAGCTTTTGATTTCAGGGGCAAATTTTACCACTCCACCTATAGAACAGGTCATGGTACGGTCTCCTGTAATACCTGGAGTGCCTGTAAGAAGAAGATTATTTTTACTAGCATCCCATGTTCTTGCCGTGGCATTTTTTTGCCCACACTTCAATGCTCCGTCTACGGCTGCAATAACTCCTCCTGCAACTCCTGCCGCTGCGCCGATGGCCATCATTCCGATAAGACCTATGGCAGCAACACCTCCGGTACCTACAATTAAGGCGACCACTACCACTACAGCCACAGCAGTTAAAAGTGCGGCCCAAAGCATATTCTTTGTACAGCCAAAATCTATCCAGCTGCTTGTAGCGGTATCCGCAACAGTGATGTAGACTTCTCCTGAGCTTTTTTTATTGCTTTTTCTGGTTCCCTGTAGTTGTGCAGGCATCGCACCACTGGAGCACATCCAAAAATCTTTTTCTGTAATAATCTTATGTCCCATATTACAGTCTTTTTAGGGTTTGTTTTCGAGTATGGGCTTTTATCCTGTTTCTATCATCGATCCGCTGATGCTCAATTCCGTAAACGGTTTTTCTGATAAATTTCTCCTGATCTTTTTCATATTCTTTAGCCATAAAGATGAAAAAGCTTTTAATACAGTTTTTCCTGTCGAATTTTAAATTAAATCCGAGGCGGTAATTTCTTATAGAAATGCTCTTTATATAAGACTTTACATCAGGAAGTCGCTGTATTGTATTCATCTGACATTTTATATTTAAGAATTTCGTCGCTATAAAATGTATATTTCAATTTTGCATAAAGATTTTCAGGATCGGCAATTTCTTCTCTCGTAAGGGAAGCTTCTATGATTCTTCCTGTAGATTTTTCCGTTCTGTAAATCCCTTTTTCGTTGAGTGAGGTTTCCAGTTTGGAAACATCGATCTGATTGGAAAACTGAATATACGCCCGGTTATAAAATCCTATGTTCAATAAAATGGATGGTTCTCCGGAAAGTTCTACAATCATTTCATCGGAAGACAGTAATGGGTTACTGCTATTCTTCAGGTCAAAACTCCAGTGTACATTGGCTGAATTAAAAAGGTTTAATGCATTTTCCTTGTAATTTCCCGGGATTTTTCGTCCATAGATTTTATTAAAATACATCAGGAAAAATTCATTATTCTGAATGCCTTCTATCAGCTTCTTTTCATCCTGGAAGATGTTATCATTTAAGATAATCGCATTTTTAATTTCAGGATTATTTTCTGCTATCTTTTCCATTTCAGCCTTGGTCTGCTGCCACTTTGAACGAATGACATTCATATTGGAAACTTCCACGACTTTGCCTTCACTATTTATGGTCAGATATAATTCATTATACAACCTGGAAAACGCATTCGTAAGTGCTGCCACCTCTTTAATTAGAGGATTATTGGCTTCAAGAAGAATGTGGTCCAGAACAATTATTTTTACTTTAATATGATCCTCTGCTACCTGTAGAACGGTGAAATCCCATCTTAACTGTGAACGGGAAATCATGTGTACATTTACCGCTTTAATATCTGAATCTATTATAAGAGTATATTGTTCAGAAAATTTATCTTTTATGTTGAATGATTCACTCATAGATCTGTTTAATTAATAAATGCGTCCCCACCATCGATCTTGGTCTGTCCGCCACCGAGATGATTGGCAGGAGATGAAAGATCAATTCCTTTGGTACCTACAACTCCGATTCCCTCTCCACTGATTCCAATGATCTTTCCGCTGAGGATAATTGTTCCGTCAGCTTTTAATGTAATTGAACTGGCACCTGTCTTGATGGTTACATTCGTGTCGCATTCTAAAGATATATTTCCGGCATTATCCATTGAAAACACAGAATTGGCACCACCGCCATCTTTACTTCCGACATTGATGACATTTTTGCTACCTGTATTTACTGTATTGTTATTACCTACTTTTACTGTCTTATTGTTATTGGCATTGGTCGTTGCATTACCGGCACCATCAAACTTCATATTCGCACCTCCCTGATCTGTTAAAAAAACAGAACCTGCTCCGTCATCCAGTTCCAGTTTATTACCACTTCTGCTGCTTAAGCTTTTAATATTATTTCCTGCGCCACCGCCACCGCCAACACCTCCGTGAAACATACCTCCCATAACAAAAGGACGGTCCGGATGTTGATGAACGAAATTAACCACAACCTGATCGCCGACTTCAGGGATGGCCATAAATCCACGATTTTTGCTTACTTTTTCACTTCCTCCACCATCGGGAGTCATCACTCTGATAAATTCCGTGGTTGCAGATCCGTTTTGCCAGTCAAACTGTACCTGTACACGACCCTGGTTTAAGGGATCGGTATTGGAGATCACTTTGGCAAACTGAGGTTCTGCTTTAGGGGTTTCAAACTCCGGCCGTGGAATAAATCCTGTATCAGATGCAATCGCATCAAATGTTCCTGTATAATATCCTCTTGCATCTACCTCGTGAGTCATATCTATGATCATGAGTTTTGTGAAATAAGAGGTTTCATTACTGTCTGTTTTCCGCATCTCAATATCGGCAGTACATCCTGGATACAGGAAAGGAACAGTAGTGGTTCCTGAAGTAATGAAAACACTGGATGCTTTACTTCCCGCAGTACCTTTTTGGGATGCGTCAATGTCCATAAATGATGAAGCCTTAATCGGAGCTACTCTCAGAGATGGCGTTGTAAATGTTTTTTCTGAAATTTCGTATGCACGCTTGGCAATATCTGAAGTATGGGTAATTTTTGAATTACCGGTGGTTAGTTTTTCATTCTTACTGCTGTTATACCCATAAAAAGTAGGATTAACATGCTGAGCCTTCATTCTTATTTTTATATCCTGAACGCTGCTGCCATAAGTAAGCTTGATTGGTTTTTCCTGAGGCGGCAATTTTCCGAAATGAAGAACTTCACCGTCATAATAGAATTGCTCACCATAGGCTTCGGCAATTCTTGCAAGATAATTATAATGGGTTTCCTCATATTGGGAGCTGTAAGAGACATTTCCATGTTGTGAATCAACCCGGAAGTCAAACTTATTTTGTCCCAATCCTTCTTTTATAACCTGATCTGCGATGCTATTTAAGCTTATTTCTTTACCTCCTCCAAAGCTCTGGATATGAGGAGCCGCATCAAGCAAAACGGTAGGACTTGATCCCGTAAGTACTACATTTCCAAGGCTGCCCTTCTCCTGGCTAAAACCTACTTCGGTAATAACCCCTACAAAACTTCTTTCAGGTCCATCTTCAACGTCTTTGTATTTAAATACGACAGTGATTCTTTTTCCAAGGAAATTTTGGGCTTCTTCAAGGTTATGGTTTTCCGGATTTCCCAGTGTATCATGAGCAAGCATTAAATCGAATTCATGATGTTTTGTAGCACTTTGTTTAAGCTTAAAGTGTTTAAAGTGTTTTACAATTTTTCCTTCAATAATAATATCAAGTTTTACCACCCTATTGATACCCATGATCTGGCTTTGAGGGAGCGCATTCGCATTATGTATTTTGGAAGTAGGTTGCTTGGACCATACTTTATCTTCTATAACAGAAGGAGCTGTAGGCTGCACAACCTGGTTCATAAAAAGACCGGAGGCATTTTGTGCCATGCCTGAATAAGCCTGAGCCTGGGATAGCTTTTGGGTTATTTTCTGAACTTTCGGATTTGCTTTTTCCTGTATTTTTTCACTACCCTTTTGTATTGCCTGTGTTTTCACTGTATCTCCCAGTTGTTCTGCAGGACCTTTTATATTTTTGGGCGCCGACATTTTCGGCGATTGACCATCCTTAAACATAATCTTACTATTTGAATTGATTAGCTGATGTTGTGAAATAAAATCATCTTATGATCAGATAATTTTCTATATTCCCTCTAAACCAAAAATCATAAACACCTAATTAATAGATATATATGATATTTTTATAGAGTTATGGATCTCAAAACGAAAAAACAGAATAGTCAACTCTGGTGAGTAAACTATTCTGTACCAATTTTATTTTTACTAGGATGGTTTAATTAATTGCTGCTTCCACCTGGCCAGATACCTTCATAGATACCGTTACCATAATGGATTTTTTCTGCACTTACGATGAAGCTGATCAGCATACTGTTGTCATCCACAGCATCAAAGTCTACTTCGTGCTGAATAACATATCCGTTCTCCCATGTTAAAGTAATTAATGTTCCTTCTTCGTGAGATTTATTGAAAGTAACTTCACCTGTTGTAGGCTTGTATTTCCCGTTAAGTAAGCTTTCTAAGATGTCAGATTTTTCTGTAGCTTCGATCGTTAATTTGATGATTGCGTTGGAAGGGTCAGAAGCTACACGTCCTGAAACGTCTGTAGATCTTGATACGCTGTAATTAAGCTTTAATAATTTCTGACCTTCGCCTCCGTTGAATTTTAAGATTCCTCTTGAATTTGCTGCCATGATTTGTAAATTTTAATCGTTAATATTTTGTGATGTGGTGTTCAATTGTATAGCAAATATAGATTGCTTATTCTTAATCTGAAACTTTTTGATCACCTATCTGAGTTTTTGTAGTAATTCTACGATTTGGTGTAGTAATTCTACGATAATAGAAATAAATAACACATTAAAACACTTATAATCAAATAATTATAATTAAAATTCAGTCAATATATCTAATTATTTTTAACACCCATCCGAGAGATATTAACAAAAAATTAATAAAATTTAGAAGGTGTTAACATAAGATTAGATTCAAAAAAAGCTGTGAAAATCACAGCTTAAATTTAAAATTTATATGCAATACTCCCGAGGACCTGGGTCGGATTTTGTGGAGTTAATCTTACCGACCATGTTTTTTCATTGGTCAGGTTATTCACTTTTATTCCTGCTCTGAAATTTTTATGATCATAAAAGACTGTAGCATCTAAAGTAGTATATGCCGGGATAATAACTTTAGCTGTTGTCGTATTGGTCTGGAAAGAATGATTTCCCTTATTTCCTCCAAAACCCACTCCGAGTCCTTTTAATTCTCCCGCCATGATTTGATAGCTCATCCATAAATTGTAAAGATTGGATGGTCCGGATAAAGCAGGACGCAACCCATTGATTTTTTCTTCTGCTTTGGTCATTTTACTGTCATTATAGGCATATCCAGCAATAATATTGAATCCACGAAAAGGGTTTGCAGTAAATTCTACCTCTACTCCTTTACTTCTCTGCCCTCCGTCTTGTAAAGAATACAGATTATTAACAGGATCAGGTCGCACCATATTTTTTACATCAATATCATAATAGCTCACTGTTCCTACCAGCTTATGTCCAAAAAGGTCTCCCTTTATTCCTATTTCTTTCTGGTTTGCCTGTTCCGGTTTGAAAGTGTTTCCGTTGATATCTGATCCTCCTTTATTGGTAAATCCATTCATATAGTTTCCGAAAATGGATACTTTGTCTTTTACCACCTGGTAAACCAAACCGAATTTTGGGGAAAAATTAGTCTGCCAGTAATCACCTGAGTTTACATTTTTAGCAATATCGGTAACTCCAAGATTTTGATATCGGTCTGCCCTCAGACTTACCATAGCCAGAAATCTGTCGGTAATATTGAAGACATCGGATGCATAAATAGCATAGCTGTTGTCTCCATTTTTTTCGATCCTTGGGGTTCCTGAACTAGCAAGATTATCTATCGTAGATTGATTGGCTGAATAGGGCGTATTGCTGGTAAAATCAAATGGAGCACCTGTCACCGTTACCCTGTCGAAACTATTCGCATTGTTGTAATAATCCAGCCCAATGATCAATCTGTTTCTATGTCCTGAAATCTGAAAGTCCCCAATAAAATTTTGTTGAATATTGGTCGCAATGAAATTGGTATTTCCCTTCATCACCTGTAAGCTTGCTTTTGTATCAGAAGTCCCATTGATGGCAGTAATGTATCCGTCTATGGTCGATCTTGCACGTGAGAAAACGGTTTGAGATGTCCAGTAATCAGAAATCTTATAGTTCATTTGTGCAAAAATATTCATCATTTCTGTTTCATAAGCAATATCATTGCTTCCAAACAACCGGTTATAAGGAAATCCCATATCAGCAATAGATTGTACTTTATTGCTTTTCAGGTAAGGATTAAACCTCACAACAGAGGTAGCCTTCTCGTGGCCATATTCGATGTCAAATAAAAGAGAAAGCCTGTCATTGATCTGATAGGAAATAGAGGGTGCCATTGAGATCGCATTACTAAATCCAAGATCCTGAAAGCTTTTCTGGTACGTGGCCGCACCATTTAACCGGAAAAGAATGGTCTTATCCTTATTCACTGGTGTATTAATATCTGCAGTAAACCTGTTGTAGTTCCAGCTTCCTGCCGTATAGGACACTTCTCCTCCGAAACCATTATACGGCTTTTTGGTTACCCTGTTAAATAAACCTCCATATGTCGACAGATTTGAGCCAAATAAGGTTGCCGAAGGTCCTTTAATAGCTTCAATTTTTTCAAGGTTTGCCGGATCAATGGTAGTGTAGGCAAAACCTGAGATCCCGTTTCTTACCATAGGCTCCGTGGTAAATCCACGGGAAAGGAATGTAACACGTCCCTGATTGGCAAGCATGGGAATTCCGGAACCCGGAATATTTTTTGAGATACTTCCCAGATTAACTGCAATCTGTTCCTGAATCAACTCTTTTGGAACACTGAGGTAAACCTGCGGGGTTTCGATATTTTTCAAGGGAAGCTTGGAAACATAAGGACTTTCCTTTTTAGAAAACTTATTGGTGACCGTAGATAAAGTAATTTCCTGAATAACGGAAATATTTTCTTTCTCCAGCTGGTAATTGACCACTGCTGGTTCATTCTGCTTTACATGTACTCCTACAATTTTCTCATTGGAGCCAATAACCTGTATTTTAAGGTGGTAATCTCCTTCCGGCAATTCATTAAAACTGAAGTTACCATTCTGATCAGTTAGGGTATGCTTATGAGTCTCTATCAGCTCTATGGTCGCTTCGGAGAGATTATCTCCATTATACTGTTTGAGAGTCCCGGAGATAGATCCTGAATTTTGGGCAAAAGCCCAACCCAAGCCCCCGAAAAAAAAGGCAACAATAACGGCACGTTTCATTTAGTCAATTTTTCAGCCGCAAATGTAAGTTTTATTTATACTAAGTAAAAATAAGAATAGGTAACATTGATTAAAATCATGTCCCTGTTTCAAAAAGAAAAACCTTCTTTTATTTCTCTATTGATTATTTATAAGAATCGTGAAACTCTTTTTCGGTCTTGAAAATCCTTATGCTATCAGCCGGAAAAGGCTCCCCATTCAGAGAGATCTGAAATCCGCTGTTATCAGGAGCTATTGTTAGTTCAAGATTTCCCTTGCTTCCTGTTTTCCTGAAGGCTTCATTTGCTTTTTCCCAACTAAAAAAAGCACGCCCCAGGTATTGTTGTCCTTTTCCAGTTTCCCAGGTAAAGTTCAATTCTTTAGGTATTGCCCTTTCTTTGATCTGAATGTTATTAATCCATGGACGAAGCATCACTTCCGTTTCACCATTGTAAAAATCCAGGTTCATATCAAATAGGCGAAGTCCTTTATTCTGGGAAGTAATCAAAGGTTTCCAGGAATACTTTGTTCTATAATTATCCCATGTAACGGGTGATGCATCAGGATTAAAATCCCTTTTTTTAACCTCTTCTCTGGTCATACTCCATTTAGCAAACAGCTTTTTCTCAAGCTCTTTATCATTTTTTACTGCATCGGCCTGAAACCTGCCTAATTCTATTTGAACAGCACGAAAACGAAGCCATACAACTACCATTCCCTTGGGAGCAAAACCAAAAACCAAAGTTGAAAAGCTATTGTAAGGATTTTGTGCACTTCCAAAAGTTTCATTTCGTCCCAGGTTTTTATATTCCTGAAGTTCTTCGGTGTAAAGAGGAACTTCACTTTGGGCATAAGCCCGTTCCATATAGTCTTTAATTTTATCTTCCGGAAAGTCCGCTTTCAGATGGTAAAAAGTATCTTCATACCCTGCATAGTAAGTAATATCAGCTCCAATCGGAGTTCCATGCTGCTCGGTCCATCCTTTTCCGGATGTCCCCCATTCACCTGATGTTCCGCCATAAGGCAAGCTGGCAGGAATGCCTTCGAGGGTTATGATCTTATCATCAACGAACTCTATTCTATATGGATTGGCTGGAGCACATATTTCTACCTGAAACTGGGGTATTTCTTTTTCTTTCATTTTCTGACAGCTTATATTTTGGGCAAAAATTGCCAATAAAAACAATATCTTAATCAATCTCATATCAATTTCATTATTTTTGAGAAGCGGGTTGTACAGGAAGCGGGGGATCAGAATCATTGCTTTCTTCCCTTATCAGTCCCGGATCCTTCAAACATTTTGCGACCAGGAAGTTTTGGGGATCATATCTGTATTTCAGTTCTTTAGCCGGTTTCTGTTTTATTTTAACATATGGATAAATGATCCTGAGATGCTGATCGTTTGTACTATTCTTTTTTTCGTATTGATTTTTATTTTTGTTAAAAGAATAAGTTCCGAGGTCTATTTTATCCTGAACAACATGATAATCTTCATTCAAATATATCTTATCCTGATCGAAAATTGAATATATTTTGTCGAATTTCGCCAGTATATTTTCCGGTTTTTCTTCTTCAATATCAGTGGTATTTCCCAACTTAAGCGGTGAGCGGCGCACGAGGTTACTATCTTTAATGTGTCCCTCCTTAATCGTAATGATGCCATTAAGTTCAGAAATATCCTGTTCTTTTTCCAGAAAGAATAACAACAGATCGTTGCTCATATTGTCCAGCGGAAATACATTTACAACATCAGCGTTATTTTTTACGATCAGATCCTGTACTTTATTTTGAAATGGAATGAAGTAACCAGTTTGTCCGCAATCTACGTTAATGCGGACAGGACGCAGAATATCTGATTCTGTACTCAAGTATATCTTGTTCCGGATGATCTGCTGATCGGTAATAATCAATCGGTTTTCACCAGGAGTTTTCCTACTATATAAGAGGTATTCTGATTTTTGATGGATAGGATTAAAAATCAAAGCATTATTTTGTATTGACGCTCTTCCAATAGCAACCGTGGACGCTCCTATCGCAACAAACCGGTTATCAGGAAAAATATACAGATAAATCTGCTTTTCTCCAAAATAATATTGTCCGGTTATGTCTGGCGTTTTCTGACCATAATTATAATTAAAAATGAGTACTAAAAATAAATAGATCAATCTTTTCAGCTTATCCATCCTGTATATTCCTTTTTCTGTATTTCGCTTCCAATGCGCCTCTTTCCTTAGGAGCATTATCATTAGGTCTTGTATCTAACCCAATCTGATTGGTCTTAGCAGACCAATGAAGGTACTGATTTCTAAGTATTTTCAGATCTTCTTTATCGATATGCCCTAAATAGGAAATAGCTTTAATATCCTTTATATAACGGGAAGAGGAAGAGGTATCCCCTGAATTATATGCTTCTATATATTTATTCCGGAGATCATTGCATGCATTCATATATGTGGATAACTGCGAATAGATCTTCTTCATAAAGCTGTCATTTATTTTATGATTTTTTTCGATGACATCTTCCAGATACTTAATATCATTATTTCTGGAATAATGAAACATTTGGTTTAAGGGAATTTTATCATACATATTGGAAAGCTTCCTTGTTCCTACCAAACCATAATATTGTGCTCCTTTATTCCACCACCGGTCATAATTGACGTCTTTTTGGTAAAAATATTTAATTTTCAATTGGTCTTCATGATACCAGCCTTCTTCTACAACAATTTTTTTAAATGCTTCACACTCTTTATGCGTTTCTACATTCTGATAAGGATCATAAGGATCACAATACAACACGGAAATTTCCTCTCCAATGCCGTAGGACCCTCCAATATCGGAGTGAACTCCCGGAAGGGTAAATTCCAGACCATACAATCCTGTACTATTGATGTTCGTAAGGTCAAAATTATCCCTGTATTCATCATCAGAAGCCAACTGCAGGGCAAACTGTACTTTCCCTCTTCCAATGGTATCCAGCCCCAGCTGTTTGGTATCATTATCAATACCAAAGCCCCCTCTGTGATTAAGTCCATAGGACGCTACCGTATCATATAGCCCGGCAAATCTGAATCTGATCTCTTTAACCTCCAGTCCCTGCGCCAGGAGACAAGCTCCAAAATAACCATGTTGATTTATAAATGCATCTTTGGATCCATCTTTATCACTGATGGTCAGATATCCGTCTTTGATGTCTTCAGGTGGAAAAACCTGCAGGACTTTTCCAAAGTTAGAATAAGAGACATAAGCTTTTGAGTTGGCTACATGTACAAAATGTCTTGCCGCCGCTGCTCCGCGGCTAAACCCGAACACATTTACAGTTAGAATATTGATCGGCCTAATGTTATTTTTTAATTTATCTACAATCGCCTGTGCTCCCTTTAAACATCCTTTAGCCACCTTGGCGACTACTCCTGTGCTTCCGGTACCTTGTGCAACTCCTTTCAGGATACTATCGCTTTCTTTATCTTCTGTTCCGATCCCCTCAATGTACCACGACACCTGGTTACCCGCATTGGGATCTATAGCGTCATATCCTTTCGCTACGTTCGTAAATTCATTGTTGTAGCTATCATCCTTATCGCTGCTGGCTTCCTTAAAACCTCCACCCAGCATGGTATTGGTTTTATTATTCTGGGTTCCGTCAAAAAAAAGATTCAAGCTGATATCAATCGAATTTACGGGCTTATCATTGGGGTTTACTTTTTGTGCCTGTCCATAGCTTACCCCGGAATCCTTGCCTTTCTGCTCTACCGAAACCGAACTGTTATGTTCTATGCCTCCCTTGGCGTAGGTTAAATAATTCCCTCCGGTTCTCGTAGTCGTCTTACCTTCTACAAAATACTCGATGCTCATGACTAGTGATTTTTAGATTTCTCACCACTATTGTTTTGAACTTCTTTTTCAGCGTGATGTTCTACTTTTCCTTCACTATTGACCTCAACTCCTTTTAAGCTGGTCAGCTTGTGTTCTTTTTCTCCGTATACCTCCATGTCCCCTTTCACATAATGGCTCATTTTTCCAATGACATTGGTTGTAAAATCCGCCCGGTAGTCACATATTTCATAGACCCTACGCTTTCCGTATTATTGAGCATTATTTTATCCATTTTGTTCATCCCGACATAGGTATTCATATTTTCTCCAACATTAATATTCATATTCCGGCAGTTCAATGTCATGGTTTCAGGAGCTGTGATTGTGATGTTACTTCCGGTGGTGTCCAAATGGATCTTATTTCCCGACTTATCCGTAATAATGATGCTTTCATCTTCCGTAAAAATAATACGGTGCCCACTTCTTGTCTGAATGGATTTTACACGGTTATCTACTCCTCCTCCTAAACCTACACCACCATGAAACATTCCCCCCATTACAAACGGGCGGTCAGGATGGCTGTGAACAAAATTGACCATCACCTGGTCTCCTACTTCCGGTACTGCTACATAGCCTCTGTTTTGAGTAATCTGATCCGTTCCCCCTGCATCAGGAGTCATTACGCGGATAAAATGGGTAATATCATTAGTCTGCCAGTCAAATCTTACCTGTACCCGCCCCTGGTTTTCAGGATCGGCATTGGAAATTACAGTGGCAATCTGTGGTTCTGCTTTCGGAATTTTAAAATCCGGTTTTGGTAAAAATCCGGTGTCCGATGCAATGCCTTCAAAGCTTCCCTGATAATGACCGATTGTATCGATCTCGTGGGTGGTTTCGGTGATCATAATCCTGGTGAAATAATCACTTTCATTGGTATCAGGCTTACGCATCTGCACATCTACAATACATCCCGGATGTAAAAAAGGCACCGTAGTTTTTCCGGAAATGGAAAAAACACCTACCGCTTCACTCCCCGCAGCACTTTTCTGGGAATATTCCACATCAAGGTGTGTTGACGCTTTTACAGGTGCTACCTGCAGAGCCGGTGTTTTGAAGATTTTATCATTATGGGCATACGCTGTTTTGGCAAGATCACTTACATGCTGAATCGGTGTTTCACCGGAAGTAAGCTTTTCATTTCTACTGCTGTTGTATCCATAAAACTGAGGCTTTGTATGAACTGCTTTCAGTTCTACTTTTACATCATTGGCATTACTCCCGTAGGTAAGTTTGATCGGTTTATTTTGTGCAGGAAGCTTTCCAAAGTGCAAGACCTCTCCATCATAGAAAAATTGCTCACCGTAAGCTTCCGCCATTCTCGCCAGATAGTTATAGTGGGTTTCATCATACTGGCTGCTATAAACAATCTGGGAATAATCATTAGTATCTATCCTGATATCAAACCGGCTTTTATCGATACCCTGCTTAATCACTTCCTCTGCAATAATCCCCATATTAACGGCCTGGTCACCTCCAAAACTCTGAATATGCGGAGCACCGTCCAAAAGGATGGTAGGGCTATATCCTGTTAAAACAATGTTCCCAAGGCTCATTTGCTCCTGGCTGAATCCTACTCCTGTAATTACTCCCACAAACGTTCTTTCGGGACTGTTTTCTATGTCTTTGTAAGAAATCACAGCTGTAAGACGCTTACCCAAAAATTTATTGGCTTCTTCCAAAGTATGTGTTTGTCTTCCTCCAAGTGCATCGTGCGCTAAAGTAAGCGTAAACTCGTGGTGACGTTGTGCACTTTGCTTCAAAGTGAAATGCTTATAGTATCTGATCACATTTCCTTCGATCACAAGAGACAATTTTACGAGACGGTTGATCCCCGTATGATGGCTCTCCGAAACGCGATCAGCATTTTGTGAAGGACGAAAAGAAGGATTTTGGGATATGTTGGGTGATTTTGTTTTCATATAAACTGCATTTGGATCGTTAAACATTATTATTAAACCTTAATCATTACTTTATTTCTTCCTGACAGAGCGGCTCAGTATTTTATTCTTTTTTAAAAGAAAATCAGGCATGAGATCTACCGGCAGATAGAATATGCTTTCGCCGCTTTGCTTGAGCTCATCCATGATTCCCGGATTCCAGGTAAGTATTTTATCTACATCTACATCCAGTTCTTCGGCTATAATACTTAAGTCAAACCCGGCATTGATATCTGTTTCAGCTAAATTAGGTGCGG
Organism: Chryseobacterium sp. B21-037; assembly: GCF_028570785.1. Classification (NCBI taxonomy): domain Bacteria; kingdom Pseudomonadati; phylum Bacteroidota; class Flavobacteriia; order Flavobacteriales; family Weeksellaceae; genus Chryseobacterium; species Chryseobacterium sp. B21-037. The sequence continues at coordinate 4,614,989 of NZ_JALGCB010000001.1, read as the reverse complement.
TATATTGGCCTGTCCTGTTTTCAAATATCATATTCATGCGTGAATTGTTATAATCATTCAGTACGCTTTGCAATTCACCTGTGGCATAGCAGGCATTTAAATATTTTTTAACATGGTTTATTGTTTCTCCGGGAAGATATTTACTAAAAATATGATATTGCGAAGATCCCGCAGCATCCATTGCTCTTGAAATATTACCCTCGCCACAGTTATAAGCAGCTACTACAGTTACCCAGTTGTTGTATTTTTTGTATAGCTTCCCCAGGGAAATCACTGCTGTTTTGGTACTTCTGTATAAATCCGAACGGCTTTGCTCAGAAAGACCGTATTGATTGGCATGTGCCGTCATAAACTGCCATACACCTACCGCACCGGCACCGGAAATTTGTTTCCGGTCAAAACCGGATTCAATCAGGGCTAAATTTCTAAGATGCCTGGGTAACCCTTTTTGAGAAAGTGAATATTCTATAAATTCTACGATCTCTTTGTTCGAACTGATGATACTTTTATATCTTCTCACACTGTTTTCGGAAGTATCAGAAGCTGAAAGAAACTGCCCATTTACAAAATGAGAAGAAATCAGCAACAACATTCCGGTTACAATATGTTTGAAATTAAATTTCATTGTACTAATAACTATTTTAAATTAAAAATAAAAACATTTTAAAATGGATTTATCTTAACACTACGCCACACTCCATGTCAGTTTATCCTCTTCAGCATTCCAGCCTACATGGATTGTCTGCCCGGATTTTACTTCTTCACGAACGATCATTTTGGAAATAGGTCTGGCCAGCTGTGCACGGATAACACCTGAGATCTGCCTTGCTCCATATTTACTGCTAAAGCCTCCAAGAGCAAGATTTTTTACAGCCTCGTCACTTATTGTAAGCGTCATACCCAGTCTGGTTAGTGAAGTATGGAGTGATTTCAGCTGAATATTAAAGATCCTTTCTGCAATAGATTCGGTAATTGGTGCAAAAGGAATGATCTCCGTAATCCTTGCCAAAAATTCCGGTCTGAATCTTCCGGAGTTCGACATGATCTGCATTAATGAAGAGGATTCAGGAACCTTACCTTCTTCAAATTGCTTTACAATTTCTTCACTTCCGATGTTGGAAGTAAATAATATAAGGGCGTTACTGAAATCTCCTTCTTTTCCGAGTTTATCATGTACTTTACCCTCATCCATAATCTGAAGGAATACATCAAAAACTGAATGGTGGGCTTTTTCAATTTCATCAAATAAAACGACTGTGTACGGTTGCTGTCTTATTTTATTAACCAGCATTCCTCCTTCTTCATATCCTACATATCCCGGGGGAGCCCCATAAAGCAGGGCTGCGGAATGTTCTTCTTTAAATTCAGACATATCGAAACGCACCATCGCTTTCTCATCATTAAAAAGAAGTTCTGCCATTGATTTTGCCAGCTCCGTTTTTCCTGTTCCTGTAGGTCCCAGTAAGAAGAATGATCCTATTGGCTGCCCCGGCTTGTTCAGTCCGCTTCTGTTTTCAACGATAGCATCAGAAAGGATCTTTAAGGCATGATCCTGTCCGACTACACGGTTCATAAGAAGCGATTCCATATTAAGGAGCTTCTCTTTTTCCTGTGCCTGAATCTTACCTATCGGAATATTTGTTTTTGCAGCCATCACTGCGGCCAGTTCCAGACGGTCAACTTTTTCTCTTTTATGGAAGCATGCTGAAGAAGCTCAGTATAGGTATCATCGATGATCTTTTTGATCTGGTCTACAGGCATTGAGTTATCGATCATAGGTTGCTCACTCAACGATCCCCACAAAATAGGGCTGATCTTATCCCTTAACAAATTATAAGTCCATATCAGCTCATCTGCCTGATCCTTAGCATCAGGATATTCTTCTTTTAGAATTTCTTCATAACTTTCTTTCCAGCTCTCCAGCTCTTTTTCGGAAAGTTCATCAAGCATTTTGATGGCAGCCATAGTCCTGTCCAGCAAATCAATCGCCGCATCAGGAAGTTTTTTACCTTTTGCATAGCGCTTCGCTAAACGTACACATTCCGGAAGGGCTGTTTTTTCAACCTCAATGTTATGGTGTTTTTTGTAACCTTCAAGAAGAACATCGATCATTTTCACACAGGTTTTCTCATCCGGTTCATTTACCGTCAATACCTCAAAGCGTCTGTTAAAGGCCTGTTCAGGTTCGATGATCTTCCGGTATTCCTCCTGAGTGGTAGCTCCGATAACCGTGATCTCGCCTCTTGCTAATTCAGGCTTCAGTAAATTGGCAACATTTCCGATGCTCCCCTTTGGATCTAAAAGTGTATGAATTTCATCGATGAATAAAATAGCTTTTTCAATCTTTTTACATTCATTAATTACTTTCTTAAGGCGATCTTCAATTTCGCCTTTATAGGATGTTCCTGCCAGCAGTGCTCCTGTGTCCAACTCCAATAAGGTGGCATTTTTTAGCATTTCCGGAACATTTCCCCTGATGATTTCAGTAGCAAAGCCTTCTACTAAAGCTGTTTTACCAACTCCGGGCTCACCAATGATAATCACATTAGGTTTGCTTCTTCGGCAAAGGATCTCTACGAGCATCCTCAATTCTTTGTCCCGTCCGATAATATTTTCCAATGTTCCTTGCCTCGCCTGTGCTGTTCTGTCTACACAATAGTTTTTGATCGAAGGAAATGAGGCGTCCGTAAAATCCGAAGTATTGGAAAAAAGTGACGAAAATTCACCATCTTCCGCTGTGCCGTAAGGCATATCCTTCCTGTATAGGGCGAATATTTCATGCTCTCTTAAGGGAAGGGATTTCAACTGCTGTAATGTAAATGCAACCTGAGGCTTTACAATAGCAGTAAGGATACAAATAGGAGTGATCTCATCAAGTCCAAGTTTCAGCCTGATGTCATCTGCCTCTTCGGTAATTTTATCTACGTATTCATCTTGTCCCACATCATCAGGAAGATGGGTTGTTTTAGGGTAATCTTCTATGCGAACGTCGGCCCATTCGTAAAAGTATCCAGGGTCTTTATCAATATTTTTCAGAAATTCGTTAAGTCCTATATCTTTGTGCATCAAAGCCTGTAAAAGATGTGGAGCTCCATATGTGGCATTATAATTTTCTCTTGCAATGGATTGTGCAATATGAAAAAGCTGTTTTACGGTTTCGTTGGTTACTAGTACTCCCATTGATAATGTTCTTATTAATATGTTTTGTGTTGTTGTATGCAAATAGTTTCACGTCTGCCTGTACAGTTCATCAGCAGGAATGTTCTTACATTAAAATATCATGAGCCTCATCAGCAATAATATGATCAGAATAGGGTCTTATTGGTAAAGTACACATCTGCAGATCCCTAATGAATCTGCCGGGTTTCTGTGATAAACGGAAAGAAATTCCGTAGGTATGTTCAGGTATCGGTAGCATATTTTTGCGATTGTGGTGAGGCTTAAAGGTAAAAAAAAATATCCAATCAGGATTTCTTTTAGGCAAAGTATTCCCTGATAAAGATTTCAGATTGTCTTTTCTGTGGGTATCTAAATTATCTCAGGCAAAAAAGACTGTCTTTTTATGGACAGTCTTTTTCTATGAATGTGGATTAAATGTGCCTTTTTTAATTAGCTTGATGGCCATAGACCTTCATAAATACCCTGACCATAATGAATGGTCTCAGCGCTTACGATAAAGCTGATCAGCATACTGTTTTCATCTACTGCATCGAAATCTACTTCATGCTGAATAACATATCCGTTTTCCCACTTTAAAGTAATTAAAGTACCTTCTTCATGAGATTTGTTAAATGTAACTTCTCCGGTGGTCGGCTTATATTTTCCATTAAGTAAGCTTTCCAGAATATCAGATTTTTCCGTTGCCTCTACTGTAAGTTTTATAAGTGCATTTGAAGGATCTGATGCTACCCTTCCCGATACATCTGTAGATCTGGAAACGCTATAGTTAAGTTTTAATAGTTTTTGACCCTCGCCTCCGTTGAATTTTAAAATCCCTCTAGAATTTGCTGCCATGATTGTAAATTTTTAATCGTTAATTGTATATTGTAACTCAATGAATGTACAACAAATATAGTACCCCTGCTGCTTTTATAAAAGTTTTCAAATGGATTTTTACAAATTTGTAGTAGTTCTACGATCATCGATGTAGCAACATTTTAGAACTCCCTGGCAATGATTCTTTTGCAATAATCCGGAATTGATAATCCGGAGATATTTCTTCAGGATTTCAATATGTGTAAATACAAAAAAGGCGGAAATAATTCCGCCCTATAATTGATTTTAATGTTTTGTATACTCTGGTTCCTCTACCGGAAGCATGGTCGGCATAAAATATTCATTTAGCCAATAGAAAGTCTGCCCGTTTTGCTGGATTTTCACCGCCGGATTATTTCTGTGAGTAAGCAATCTTTCTCCCAATTCTTTGTAGTTAAGGAAATATTTTCTTACTGTTTCATTTAGAACGATCTTAGATTTTCTCCATCCTTTAAGCTTATATTTTGACATTAGCTCTTCTTCAGACAAATCGAAACCTGTCGTCAATCCCACCGCATAAGACATAGGCTGCTCATAAAGATCACCTTTATCTAAGAATGTTGTTGTCGGATTATATTTTTTAACAAGACGAACATATTCTTTAATTGCTTTTGACTGGTTGAAGTCTGCTCTTGCCGGACCAGTTTTCTCATATACTTCCCTATAGAAAGCTTTTAGGTTGTCATATTCTGTTTCAGAGATCAGAATTCCTTTTTCAAGACCTGGTTTATAATCTTTAAGATCTTTTGGAATATACCCTTTTACCAGGAACGGACTTCCGTAATTGATCAGCTGAGCGGCAATTCCCGCCGGAACGCGATTGGTAAGTCCCGGATACAGATATTTATATTTCAGATCCACATCTGTTCTTCCCGCTCCTACTGAGGAATGGAAATAAGCATTCAGGGAATTATCGATCGACATATTATCCATGGTTACCTGTGAAATTAAACTATCAACTGATTTTTTCAGATAGCCCGGTGTCGTTACATCTCCTTTTTTAGGGAATATTACAAATCCCTGAGACATACTTTGCTTTGGATAATCTAAAGAGAAGAAGCCTTCATCTCCTTCCACAAGGTTAAAGTTATTCTTAGTTAAAACATCATTCTGGTTAATGATTTTTTGCTTTTTCAGCTCGGCAATATTTTTTGCCGTATTGGAAACAACATTCTGCCCCAGCAAAACGAAGTCATTATAGGTATCAGATGATCTAGAACTTGTCTGGAACATGATCAGCCTTGCCTGTGCTTGCGTAAGAGAATTGATTACGCCATACATATTCCCGCTCTGGTTGGCGGATGTCCCCACTGTAATTACAAGGTTCGTTTCATCAGGAACCGCTGAAAGAAGATTTCCTGCAGCCGTTAAACCTTCACTTACGGGTTGATAACCACTGTTGGTAGGACAATTCATCTCATTAATCTTATCTTCTATGAAAGAGATTATTTTACTGTAATCAGCATTTAAGCTGGAAACAGCTACATTATCTCCGCAAGAATTGTTTTTATAGAGAACCACTCCATATTTTACAGAATTGAAATAAGAAGGCTTTTCAAATCTTAACTGCAGGTCCTGTAACAGGGACTTTACAATCGGAGCATAGAGTGCATTAGGTGCACTGATATCTAAAGCAAAAACAATATTGATGTTTTTATTTCTTTCCGTGATCTCACGATAACGGTCAAAATAAATAGGTTCTCCCAATACATTTAAGACATAGTTCTTACTATAGTCCAGGATATTGGTAAAATATTTGGTTTTAGAATCCGGAGTTGGCGCTTCTTTTAATGCAAGCTTAACAGGGTAAATATTTTCAAGTGGCGTTCTCTTATTAACATCCGTAAGAAGAATTGCAGTCCTGCTTGCGGCATCACTACCTCCCGGCGCTCCTTCATGTAACCCTAAAGCCGTTTCTGTAACACCGGTTGTATTCTTCATTTTTACTGCAGAACGTTCCCCCCATGCTGAAATCACATTGGAACTTACCCAGCCATACAATCCTGTACTGATACTATCGATGTCAATATTCGGTTTTTTACCCACTAAAAATCTTTTGTTATTCTCAGCTTGTTTGTAAACATATACAATTTGACCGTTAGGTATCTTTACATTCGCATTTTCGATCAGACTTGGAGAGTTGAACACCATGATCGAATCATTTTTGTAATATCTTTCAGCACTTCTGATAACATCACTATTGCTTGGTACCACAGCAACCCTTACCGGATAACCGGTCTTTTCATCTTTTAAAGAGCTGTTCCAAAGCAATAGCTCGGATTCCGGAATCCATCCATAGGTCTTAATAGCCTTCGAAGAAACTTTTTTCATTAAAGCATCCGGAATATACTCGGCTACTTTTACCATACCGTCTCTATGCTTTAAGACCATTAAAGGTTCTAAGAATTTTACTTCTTTATATGATTTTTCGTCATTTTTATCAAGATAAGCCGTATTTCTGGAACGATCCGAAATGGCAATCCATGGAACAGACTTCTTTGGATAACCATTCATCACTGAGGCATTATCAATTTGCCCGTATTGCGTCGGCTCCGGAGTTCTTTTCGATGGTAATTTTACCTGACAGCTGGTCAGTAAAAATGAAACTCCGATATAATATGCTGCTAGAGGAAATTTATTTTTCATCCTATTTTCTTTTATAATTTGGTGTGCCCGATACAGGGTTGTAATTATTTACTTTGGTTAATATCCACTTTGGTTACACAATTCTGTGTATCATCAAAATTTACCTTAACGGTCTGAATAACATTATTTTTATCAAACTGAAGTCCCGCGCAATACATGTAAAAGTTATTTACTTTACTGTCATTCACCTTCACAACCGTATTCTCATTATTACAAAGGTATTTCTGAAGAAGGTAATTATAGTGTGAATTGAAATTACTCCCGTTGGCAATCTGCTGCAAATGATATTTAAAATCATTATCGATTTTTGCATAAGCGTCTTCTACGCTTACATCCTGATCATTTAATGCATCATAAGAAGGATCAATTCTAATGTGGTGTATAATCGGTTCAATGCTTTCATCCGTGTATAAAGTAACAATATAATCTCCCGGTTCTTTATAGGAGTAGATTGCTAGCTTATCTTTAGAATCTGTAGTTCCGCTTTCCCCGAATTTCCAGCTGAACTGTTTAGCATCGGAGATCGCACGAAACTGTACATTCTCGAATTGCATAGCCCGTAATGGTGCATCTATGGTTGTTTTTACCATCGCTGTATCTTTTGCTTTCTGAATTGCTCTGGCAGAAACCAGTACAGGGAAGGATTTAGAGTATTTATTATCGATAATAAGCGTTACCGGATAGTATCCCGGTTTGTTATAAAAGTGGATCCCACTGCTTTTCTCAGAAGTTGTCCCGTCTCCGAAGTTCCATTTTTTGCTTTTGGCAAATTGTGTTTTATCTTCAAATACCAATGTATCCCCTACACTTAATGTAGATGGATATACAACCCCTACAATATCATCTGCAGAATGAATGACCTTTTTCTGCAACCAGAGTGCAACAAGAGCCGCAATCAGCAATGTCGCTATAACACCGATAATAATGTTCTTTTTGTTCTTTTGAAAATAATTCATAGTTATAATGTGATGTGTGATTGATTGAGTATTAGTTTTTGCCGTTTACTGGGTTCTTTCTTTTAATGCATTCTGTCGCTGAAAGACACGGTCTTTGGTTTCTTTAAGTCCGATCAGGCAATCCTGATACTGTTTTTGAAAGAGTTTGATATCTTCTGTAGTTCTTGAGATGATCTTTTTGTCCTCAAAATACATTTTATAGAATTGTGCAATCTGGGGATAAGCATCTTTTCTGATGTCTATATATTCCGGACCAAAGCTGTTATTTATATCATTAATCCCTGTCTGAATAGAATTTTCCACAAAAGGTTCTGTGGTTTCATCCGTAAGTCTGCTTACCTGGATGAAAGTACTATCCTGCAAACGCTGGGTTAATTTTTGTTGCTGATCAAATTTGGCTTTTTGTTCAAGTTTCTGAATGGCAATAATATCATCTTCAGAAAATGGCGATTTGAATCTTTTCAGGAAAATAATTCCTAAAAATATGAGTGCTGCCAAAAGCATTAAAATCAAATAAAAAAATTGATATTGCTTTTCTTTTTTGGATAATGTGATGTGTCCCTGCATAACTTATCTTTTTCTTCGACTTCCTGTAAACTTTCTGGTAGGATCTATCTTCAGTACCTTTTCCATACTTCCTACTTTCCCCATGCATCCGTTGACATCTCTTATTGCGATTTTTTTCTGGTTGGAAACCTCTACAATACGATTTTTCAAAGTCAGCATCGGACTTATTTGTTTCATTAAGACAGCATAATGCTTAAAATTATCCGCACTGTCTTTTCCCATAATGTTTTTAGCATTATTCACATTGTCTATAATATCATTTCTTAGGAAAATATCATTTTCCACTCTGTTGAGCCTGCTCATTCTGCTGAAAATAGTATCCACCTGAACTCTAAGAATATCGCTGCGGCCCAGTAATTCTCTGTAGGCTTCCGCATCACGGCTTACCCCTTCCGTTTGGGCATCATAGCTTTTAAAAAAGAAAAACACGCTGGTGAAAGAAACAGCAGCCAGGACAACAAAAGACAGAACAAACTTCCAAATGCCTATTCTGACGTCTGATTTATTTAATTTTTTCTCTCTATTTGAAGACATATTTTGTGGTTTGTTTGGGTCTGTGAAAGTATAAAAAAAAAATTTCCTGCACAATATCTATCTTTTCCGTGATATAACGGATCATTTTTCATTTAAATTAAGATTAATTTTAACTTTAATAAGTTTTTATTAATTTAGACCCCTAAATTTAATTATCATAAGCCAAATCGATATTAAATATTAACGTGAGTAAAATATTAACTAATACTGTGCGATTCTCAATAGCAGACAGCGATTTTTATTTTAAAAAAATACTTGTCAAAACGCTTTTGGAAAACCCGTTTTACATGCTTCTCAATGATTGTAATAACGGGCATGAACTCGTGAACAGAATTTACAGAAGACAGGAAGACGTCTTTATCATTGAACTATTTATGCCTGTATTAAGCGGAATTGAAGCGATAAAATACATCCGTAAAAGCAATTCCGAAACTCCCATTATTACCTATTCAGGAACCTATCAGGAAGATATGGCTGAAATACTTTCCAAAATTCCCAATATCTATTATTGCGAAAAGAAAAGTAATATCATTCGAGATATCATAAAAGGACAGGTAGCGTCAGACACCTTCAACTATGAAGCATATTCCAAAGAATGGGAACAGCAACCCCTTGCTGTTATGGAGTATATGGAACGGCAAAAAAAGAGCCAGGAAGAGCTTTCTTCCACAGAGATCCAGCTGATGAAATTTTGCTATGAAGGCTTTAGTAATAAGGAAATCGGAGAGAAACTTAATCTTAGTACGAGAACGATTGATACCTACATCAACAGGTTAACGGAAAAACTGGGACTAAAGACAAAACTTCACCTGATCCGCTTTTGCGTAGAAAACGGATATTACAATTCCAGCATGTAAAAAACATCATTACGTAATATATATAGAGAGTAAATATAAAACCATCAACCGTTTACCGAAATTTTTTTTACCACTAATTTGCTAGTATTCAATTTTTTTAACTAAATTTGCACACCTAAAATTTAAAATTAAAAAAGGAAATGACAAAGGCAGAATTGGTAAACACCATCTCAAATAAGTTGGGAACAGAAAAGAATGAAACACAGAAAGTTGTAGAAGCTTTTATGCAGGAGATCAGAACTTCTATGTATAATGGAGATAACGTTTATCTAAGAGGTTTTGGTTCTTTTATAATTAAAACAAGGGCTGCTAAAACAGGAAGAAACATTTCTAAAAACACTGCAATTGAGATCCCTGCTCACAATATTCCTGCTTTCAAACCATCAAAATCTTTTGTTGAGAAAGTAAAAACTAAAGTTGCAGTAAAATAAAAATTAACTGAATATTAACTAGTTACTAAAAAATTTAAAATTATGCCAAGCGGAAAGAAAAGAAAAAGACACAAGGTTGCAACTCACAAAAGAAAGAAAAGAAGAAGAGCGAACAGACATAAGAAAAAATAATCTCCTTTTTCGAGATTTAAAAATATATTAATATAGTTGGTGTTTTTAATTTTTTAATCTACACCGACTATATTTTTATTTATAACTATAGGATTCCCAAAAGATCGGGACAGGTTTTATTTCATTGAAATAAATAACACAACTTTCATTATGAATTCGTAAATTTATACATGCATTTATTAAAGAAAACCATGCCTGTTTCCTATAATCTTAACAATTTTATCTTATAACAAAATGAAGAAAGAACTAATAGTTTCGCATGAGGATGAACTTACAAAGATTGCATTACTGGAAGACGGAAGACTATGTGAACTTCATGAGGAAGAGGACAAAAGTGATTTTATAGTTGGAGACTTATTTATAGGAAAGGTAAAAAAGCTGGCACCTAACCTTAATGCCGCATTCGTAAATATAGGTTACGACAAAGATGCGTTTCTGCATTATCAGGACCTGGGGCCACAATATCTTACTTATAGAAAATTTTTAAAGGACACCATTTCTAAAAAGCAAAGTTCTTCAAGCTTAAAAAATTTCGAGATACAACCCGAAATAGACAAAAACGGAACTGTGGATAAGGTCATTGCAAAGGATGACATTGTCCTGCTGCAGATTACCAAAGAGCCTATCTCCACAAAAGGGCCAAGGATCTCTACCCAGGTATCTTTAACAGGACGTTTTTTGGTTTTAATTCCTTTCGACAACAAAGTTTCTATCTCCAAAAAGATTAAAAGCTTTGAGGAAAAAGAAAGACTAAGAACTCTTATCGAGAGTATCAAACCTGAAGGTTTTGGTGTGATCATAAGAACCGTTGCCGAAGGAAAAAAAGTGGCTGATCTGCATAACGATATGAATCAGCTGATTCAGAAATGGGAAAGTACTTTTAAAAATATCCAGAAAAATAAAGTTCCATCTAAGGTCTTAAGCGAAGAAGATAAGGCTTCAGCTATTTTAAGGGACAATTTTAATCAGGATTTCGTAAGTATCATTTGTGATGATGAACAAATGGTGGAAGAAATGAAAAATTATGTAGAAGTAATTGCCCCTGAAAGAAAAAATATTGTTCAGTTTTATGATTCTCACATTCCTCTTCTGGAATATTACAATGTTGAAAAACAGCTTAAACAAAGCTTTGGAAAACACGTCAACATTCCAAGTTCTAAAGGAGCTTACCTTGTTATTGAACATACGGAAGCTTTACACGTAGTCGACGTGAACTCCGGGAATAACATTACAACCGGAAATGCAGCCAATAAAGAACACGCTCTCAACGTGAATAAAATGGCCGCAACAGAAATTGCAAGACAATTGCGCCTTCGTGATATGGGTGGTATTATTGTAATCGATTTTATCGATATGCCGAACGCCGATCACAGAAGGGATTTGTACGAACATCTGAAAGAAGAAATGAAGCGCGACAAAGCTCGCCACAAAATTTTACCTCCAAGTAAATTTGGATTGATACAGATTACCAGACAGAGAAACCGTCCGGAAAAACAAATCGAAACCAAAGAAGAAAACCCTAACAAGGACGGAGAAATCGTAGCTCCGATTGTTATTGTGGAAAGAATGGAAGAAACCATCAGAAACATCATGCAAAAGGAAAAAGGAAAACTTTACCTGCATGTACACCCATTCGTGGAAGCTTATCTTACAAAAGGAATTAAGAGCATCCAGATGAAATGGTTTGTAAAATATAAAAAATGGGTAACCATCATCCCAAGGGATTCTTTTAAATATTTGGAATACAAGATCTATAACTCTAAGAAAGAAGAAGTATCAGGATATTCCAATTAATACAAAATTACAGCCTCCAGTTTTCTGGAGGTTTTTTTATTTAAATTAGGACCTGTTTTAATAAATACAAAAAACATGAACAAGGAACATCACTACTCCACTTCCATTGAATGGACCGGAAATAAAGGAACAGGTACCAGCGGCTACCGGAATTACGATAGAAGCTATACCATCTCAATAGAAAATAAAATTACTATTGATGGGTCTTCTGATCCGGCATTTCGGGGCGATAAGACCAAACATAATCCTGAAGAGCTTTTTTTAGCATCCTTATCTTCATGCCATATGTTATGGTATCTCCATTTTTGTTCGGAAGCGGGAGTTATCCTAACTGAATACACAGATAAAGCAACCGGAATCATGGCAGAAACCGCCAATGGAAGCGGCCACTTTACAGAAGTAACCCTACATCCTGAAATAATCGTGACGGATGAATCCATGATTGAAAAAGCGGTGGAACTTCATCAAAAAGCTAATGAATGTTGTTTCATTGCCAACTCGGTTAATTTCAAAGTAAAGCACAGCCCGACAGTACAGGTTAAACAAGGATGAATTCAGAACCATCAATAGCCTATTCGCGTCCTTTATCTTTAATTTTTTCATCTTTAATTTTTCAAAACCATATGGTTAATTAATGTTAATGGCTATTCCATTCTTCAGGATATATTGCTAAATTTGAGCTATGGAAAGTTTTGGAAAAGATTTATTAAGAAAAATTAAAAGTGTGGAATTACCAGGAGAGAATGCTCACGGCGTATTTTCTCCACCTTATCGTCCTGTTTTCAACCACGATGAAATCTTAAAGAAAAATCCAAAATTCGCGGCAGTAAATATTGTTTTATATTTAAAAGATGATGAATGGTATTTCCCTCTGATTCAAAGGACCATTAATGAGCACGACAGGCACAGCGGTCAAATATCACTTCCTGGCGGAAAGCGCGAAGAAATGGACCGGGATTTTGCCGACACTGCTATTCGTGAAACTTCAGAAGAAATAGGAATAGATAAACATTACGTAAGGATCATAAGAGAGATGTCCCCTATTTATATTCCTCCAAGTAATTTTTACGTATATACCTATATTTCATATACAAAAAAGAACCCCACTTTCGTTTTACAACAAAGTGAAGCAGTAGAAACCATCGAGTTTCCTATTACTTCGTTTTTAAATCTTCCCGACCAGCCTGAAATTATGGCTCTGCCAAGTGCCGGAGGACATGAAGTTCCGGTCATTAATTTCAATGGATATATCATATGGGGAGCTACAGCAATGATATTAAGTGAATTCAGTCAGTTGCTGAAAAAAATGTAACTTTGCACAACCGTGTTTAATTGAGAGATGGCGAAGAAAAATATTTTCACCGATGCATTCGGGACACCTTACTTTTTGAAAAGGTTAGTTATTTTTATTTTAGGATTTGTTTCTTACAGAAGATTCAATGGTTTTAATAAGCTAAAAATAACCGGTACTGAACACCTTGTTGATCTGCCCGATTCCAATGTGTTGTTTGTATCTAACCATCAGACTTATTTTGCAGATGTTGCAGCAATGTACCACGCATTCTGTGCTGTAAATAATGGCTATTTAAATACCATTAAAAATCCGATCTATCTCCTCAATCCAAAGATTGATTTCTACTATGTGGCAGCAGAAGAAACCATGAACAAAGGAATTCTTCCTAAAATTTTTAAAATTGCAGGTGCTGTTACGGTAAAGAGAACATGGCGTGCGGAAGGAAAAAATGTAAACAGAATGGTAGACCTCACAGAGGTTGATAATATAATGAAGGCTCTTGATAACGGCTGGGTAGCCACCTTCCCTCAGGGTACTACTTCCGCTTTTGCACAGGGCCGTAGAGGAACAGCAAAACTGGTAAAAAACCAGCGCCCGATTGTAATTCCTATCAAGATCAATGGTTTCAGAAGAGCCTTTGATAAAAAAGGATTACGGGTAAAGGTTACCGGTGTAAAACCTACCATGGAGTTTAAGGCACCTCTGGATATTGATTATGATAAAGAAAATGCACATGAAATTTTATTAAAAATCATGACTGCCATAGAGCAAACGGAGGACTTCAATCTGCTGCACCAGTATGATGAAGAATTAAAAGCTAAAAAACTAGAGAAGAAAGATTCAGATAATTAAAAAAGGTAAATTACATATGAAAAGAATAATAGAGATCTTATTCGCAATCATAGTATTAGTTTCATGCAACAGTCAAAAAGTATATTCAAATTTCGACATTAGCTATTCCAAAAGCGGAGGCTACGCTCCTGCTTATGAAAACCTGCTTATAAAAGATAATACTGCACACTATTCTTTTGAGGGCGAAGGAAAAAAGATTAAACAGGATTTTAAGGTTTCGGATGAAGACCTGAAGAAACTCAATAACATTTTGTCTCAGAATAACTTCAGAAGGATACAGGAAGATCACAAAAAACTGTATGATAACGTAACGACTTCTATTAATGTAAAGAAAGGCCCTAATGAAGGAAGTAAAACGGATGCCAGCCTGATTATGCCGAATTTCAGGACCAATTGGACGAATATTACCAATGCATTTCAGGAGATCATTAATAATAATGTTAAAAAATAATAAATACAATTGAAGACCCATTTCATTGCGATCGGAGGAAGTGCCATGCATAATCTTGCCATAGCACTAAAAGATAAAGGATATCAGGTGACAGGCTCTGATGATGCCATTTTTGAACCGTCAAAATCAAGACTTGAAAACAAAGGAATACTTCCTCAGGAAATGGGTTGGTTCCCCGAAAAGATCACTTCAGATCTTGATGCAGTCATTTTGGGGATGCATGCTCATCAGGATAACCCTGAATTGGCAAAAGCAAAAGAATTAGGCCTGAAAATATACTCTTATCCTGAATTTCTTTACGAACAGTCTAAAGATAAAACAAGAGTAGTTATTGCAGGATCACATGGGAAGACCACCATTACTTCCATGATTCTGCATGTCCTTAATTTTCATCAGAAAGAGGTGGACTTTATGGTAGGAGCACAATTGGAAGGCTTCGACTGTATGGTGAAATTAACTCCTGATAACGATTTTATGGTATTGGAAGGTGACGAATATCTTTCGTCCCCTATCGACCTGCGTTCTAAATTTTTATTATATCAGCCCAACATCGCTCTTTTAAGCGGAATTGCCTGGGATCACATCAATGTGTTCAAAACATTCGATGATTATATAGAACAATTCAGAAAATTTGTAGCCAGCATCACTCCTGGTGGTGTATTAGTATACAATGAAGAAGATCCGGAAGTGGTAAAAGTAGTGGACAATGCGGAAAATTATTTCAGAAAAATACCCTATAAAACTCCGGAGTATGAGATCAGTAATGGGCAGGTCCTGTTAAAAACTGAAATGGGAGATATCCCACTTTCTGTTTTCGGAGCCCATAACCTTCTGAACCTGGAAGGGGCCAGACACATCTGCCGTCAGCTAGGTATTATGGATGAAGACTTCTACGAAGCAATTATGAGCTTTAAAGGAGCCTCAAAACGTCTTGAAAAAGTAGAAAGAGAAGATAAAGCCATTCTTTACAAGGATTTTGCCCACGCTCCAAGTAAAGTAAAAGCTGCGGTAAAAGCTTTTAATGAACAGTTTAAAGGAGAGAAAAAATACGGATTCCTTGAACTGCACACCTATTCAAGTTTAAATCCTGCTTTTTTAGAGCAATATGATCATGCCATGGATGGCCTGGATGAGGCTATTGTATTCTATTCTGAAGATGCCTTAAAGATTAAAAGAATGGACCCGATATCTCCTGATCTGATTAAAGAAAAATTTAAAAACGACCATTTAAAAGTATTTACCAATGCGGAGGAGCTTCATGCGTATTGGGATATTCTGGATAAAAAGCAAGGTGTTTTCCTAATGATGAGTTCGGGTAACTTTGGTGGATTAGATCTCACAAAATAGAAAATTACATTATTCATGTACCTATAAAAAAGCTTCCCTCTTTAAAAGAGGGAAGCTTTTTTATTCTTGGAAATAAAATAGTAAACTCCAACGAGAAATTTTCATCAGTTTAGATATTGAAAAATTTCTAAGGTTAGATTAAAAATTATTCTAAGTGGCAATATTTTCAATTACAATAATTAAGATGCAATGAAATTATAAAAAATAATTTCAAACAAATTATATAATCAGTAATAAAAAAAACACAAAACAAAAATCATATATCAATGATTTACAGTAAATTAAAACAATATTCCTCTTGATAACTTGAATATTTTTAATTACTTTTATATCAAATAATACACAGCAATGAAAAAGAAATTACTGTTTTTTATGGTATTGCCTATGGCCATATCAGCACAAGTAGGGATTAATACAACCCAACCCACAAAAACTCTTGATGTAAATGGAGAGCTAAGGGTTCGAACTTTAAATCAGGGAACTGAAAATGATGTTATTCTCTCGGCAGATGCAGCCGGGAATGTAAGAAAAATTTCGAGAAATGAATTGAACGGTGGTGGATCATCAGGTTTCAATTCCACGATTCTGGGATATGATCCCCAGCCTGTCTCCAAAAGACAAATTCCGCCAGGACCAGTTCCGGGAGGGGGAACAGCTACAGAACTCGGATGTAAAAAATGGACTGTTAATAACCATACCTATTGTGCGTACCAGATTTCTCAACCTATTACCTGGTTCAATGCGTTTAACTTTGGAAAGCAAATGGGAGGCTATCTCGTAACAATGCCCAGTGATACAGAAAGAGCATGGGTAAATACAAATATTGTAGCATCCGGAACTGGATATAATCTGGCCAACAATATTTGGATAGGATTCAATAAGATCAGAAGACCGGGGAACCCCGACCAGCTACAATGGATCACCGGGGAAGAGTTCAGAATCAATTGGTCCACGAATCCGGCAACAACTGAAAACTGGTTCGCATCCGGAGAGCCTAATAACGCCGGAGGTACAGAAGGAGCCACACACATTCTGGTTGGTGGAGAAAGAAAATGGAATGATATGGCTGGAACTGTAACCAATTCAAACAGCAGCCCGATGGATCAGCTTATTATTGAGTTCAACGAATAAACAAATAACGACCTTTATTTTCAAAAAAAGCTCCTTTCGGACGAAAGGAGCTTTTTTTAATTTATTCTGGTAAAAAACCTTCTGATCACATCATTTATTCCATCGCCATCCATATCTTGGGTACGGTCTTCCATGATCATTTCGGATTGGGTAAGTTTTGTAACGAAATATGGATAATCCTGTTCCCCCTCATACCAAAATTGACCGGTTGATTTATCAAAAGTATAGTTTCTGGTAACAACATCAGTCTGAATACACGTAGTACTTTGCTGGGCATAAGTTGTTGAAGTCATATTGGTTTGCCTGAACTCATGCGTGCTTTTCTTCTGACAATCTGTAGAAAAATTGGTTTTTGTCTGATGATCTTTTGAAGTGTACAATTCAGATTTTTCAATATACCACTTTCCGATTATTGTTCCTACATTGGGATCAATAGTATCCAATGTTTCACTATCACTACCACATGCAAGCATTGACAATAAAGCTAAAGGTAAAAATATTCTTTTCATATATGCTGGGCTTAAAGCCTGCAAAAATAGACAATTTTTCAGGATATTTTTTCAACATCAAGAATCAGTCTTTTTAAAATATCCATGGTGGATGCTTCACTGTACGGATGAACCGATTGCCCTAGCCATATATTCACAAACTCCACATTACCCTTAAGTTTTGCCGTTTTTCTTAAAATCCCTGTCAGCTTGTTTTGATAAGGGTAAGGCAGAATATAGTCAGAATTCTCAAGGGCTTCAATAAATCTATTTCTGATCCCTCTTGCATAACGGCCAGAGAAGCTTTTGGTCAAAAGAATTTCGTCTTCTCTTACCTTCTTTAATCTTTCTTTCTCAAATGACTGCAATGCGCTTTCCTGAGAAGCCAATAATATACTGCCCACCTGGAACCCTTTTGCTCCAAGTTCATTTGCCGCCAATATGGTTCTTGCATTATAAATCCCTCCTGCATAAATCAAAGGAACATTCACATGATCGAATACCTGCGATAAAAGAGACAGACCTCCTATCTGCGGAATCCGATCTCCGTCAAATGTTCCCCTATGCCCTCCAGCCTCAATTCCCTGAACACAGATTATGTCAATACCAGATTTCTCCAGGATCAAAGCTTCTTCCACTGAAGTACACGTTCCAATAAGGGTTATTCCATTTTCTTTTAATTTCTGAATGCTATTATCGTCAAGATTTCCAAATGTAAAGCTCAGGATCTTACATCCTTCTTCAATGATGGCGTCAATTTGCTCGTGATAAGTGTTCACTTTAAGATCTTCGAGATCAGGAAGGCTGACCTCCAGATTATTTTCTTCCGCAAGCTCTTCAATAAAGTTTTTGGTCTTTATGTATTTCTGTCGTATGGAGTCTGTGATCTGAGGGATATCATGGGTAAAAATGTTAACGGCAAATGGCTGGTCAGCAAGTTCTTTTGTGGCCTTAATCAATTCAACGGATTGTTCCGCAGATAAATCAGCTAATGCCAGAGTTCCCAAGCAACCAACCTTTGAAGCTGACGCCGTCATCTCAGGAGTACTTACTCCGAACATAGGAGCCTGAATAACGGGATATCTTATGTTTAATTTTTCAACGAGTGTATTTGACCAGAACATAAAATTATTTAGCTTAAAATACAAAAAATAGATACTGCTCCATCTCAGTAGATATATCTACTTTAAAAAAACAATTCCCACAGATCTCACAAGCATACAGACTATTTCTGTAAAAACCTCAGGAGCTGTGGGAACTGATAGATCTTATATTAGATATCTGCTATAGAATTCAGCATTTTCTTCTCCCATTCAGGATCTTTCGGATCAAAGAACAGTCTTTTACCCGTATCCAGCGAACGAACGATATTCATTTCATCTTCTGTTAAGCTGAAATCAAACACATTAAAATTCTCTTCAATTCTGGATGGAGTAATGGATTTCGGAATAATAACAAAACCTTCCTGTAGATGCCATCTCAAAATAACCTGCGCTACTGTTTTGGAATATTTTTCTGCAATTGATTTTAGCTCAGGGTTTTGTAGAAGCTCAGCATTTCCGTTTCCAAGCGGACTCCATGGCTCCGTTACAATATTATTTTCACGGTCATAAGCTACCATTTCTTTTTGCTGGAAAATAGGATGCAATTCAATCTGATTGATCACCGGAAGAACAGTCGAATTCGCTTTTAACTCTTCTAGTTTTTCCACTGTAAAATTACATACTCCAATCGCTTTGATCTTTCCTTCATGATATAATTCTTCCAATGCTTTCCACGCACCTAAGAAATCCCCGAAAGGCCAGTGAATAAGATACATATCAAGGTAATCCAGTTGCAATCTGTCCAGTGTTCTTTGAAATGCCGCTTTAGCTTTTTCATACCCATGATCCTGCACCCAAAGTTTTGAGGTGATGAACAGTTCATCCCTATTCACACCACTATTTCTCACTGCGCTTCCCACAGCCTTTTCATTAAGATATATAGATGCAGTATCGATCATTCTGTAACCTGTTTGAATAGCTTTGATCACAGCATCTTCACAAACTTTCAGATCATCAATCTGCCATACTCCGAATCCTAGTGCCGGAATATCAATTCCGTTATTTAAAGTAACAACCGGCTGCCCTGTGTACATTTTTTTCTGCATAATTCTTTATTTTAATTTTTAACATAAAGTCTAACAAATTTGCAACAAAAAATTGAAATTTTACACCTTAAATCCCTGCTTTATGAAATTTAAAAATTATTTATTTTTGCACAAAAATTAAGATAATGGACTATCAGATTATAAAGGCAGAATCACAGGACTATCCCAGGATCATGGAAATCTGGGCTTCATCAGTGAAAGCAACCCATCATTTTCTTGCAGAAGAGGATTTTAATTATTTTCAGGAAGTGATTCCTAGAGATTATCTGCCTCATTTAGATGTTTACCTGATAACGGAAGATAATAAAGCAAAGGGATTTGCATCAGTTGCCGGGGATACTCTTGAAATGTTGTTTATCCATGATGATTTCCGAGGAAAAGGATATGGAAAAAAATTATATCAGTTTATGAAAGATCATATCGGTTTTACGAAGCTGGATGTCAATGAGCAAAATCCCCAGGCGATTGGCTTTTATGAGAAAATGAGGTTTAAAAGAGTAGGAAGATCAGAAAAAGATGGCTCCGGAAAAAATTATCCTATTATCCATATGGCAATATAATGGATCCGTTCACACTGATTAAGATTGGGGTCTCTTCAGAGATGCCCTATGAATTGCTTCTGCTGGCTGACGAAACTGTGGAAGCAATCCATAAATACATATTTGATTGTGATGTGTATGTTTTTAAACATAAGTCCCGATCGATAGCCGTAATGGCCCTTTACCGGATTAGTAATACTGAATTGGAAATTAAAAACATAGCAGTTGGCAGCCCGTATCAGGGAAAAGGTATAGGAGGTCTTTTAATCGATAAAGCGAAGGAAATAGCAAATAAGAATCACTTTCATTCCCTATTAGTAGGAACTTCAGATACAGGCTTCCGTCAAATCCGCTTTTATGAGAAAAATGGTTTTGTGAAAAAAGGAATACGCAAAGACTTTTTTATTCAAAACTATCCGGATCCTATTTTTGAAAATGGAATTCAGATGCGGGATATGGTCGTTTTAGAGTTTTTAGCTCATCACTTCTCTGAATAATTTCTTGATATGCCCGATCTCTGCCTGATAACTTGTTTTTTTCCGGCATCCGAAATATAAAGTATTTTCCAGCTTTTTATCTCCTTCCCAGATCAATTTTACATCTCCGCTTTCAATTTCGTTTTTACATAAAAAATCAGGAACTACAGCCAATCCTGTCCCTCCTTTCAGACAACGGATAATAGAATTAAGATTAGGAACGATATAGTTGGGACGGAAATTAGGTTTATGTCCAAAATTCAGGATCCAGAATTGGAATAAATGTTCCATATCACCTGTTGTCCCATACCATTTCTCCTGTTTAAGCCATTCTTCTATCTTATCAGGATCTTTGGTTTTAAGAACCTTTTTAAAAGCATCGGTATCTACATCTTTTCCCCCCACCAGAATAATCTGTTCGGATGAAAATGCTTCATGCTCAATATTCAGTGATGATCCCTTTTTGGGTGTTATGATAAGATCGAGAATCCCTTTATCAAGCTGATCCAGCATCTCCGGATACTCCCCGAAGCTGATGATCAAATTAAAAGGTAAAGTGGAAACATATTGCTCCAAAGTAGTTTGAAAAGTCTCAAAACACATCCCTACACTGATTGTCGGTGTATGCTTTTCTGTTGATTTCTGAAAGTTTTTCTCTACATTCTCAAGCTTTAAAAGCGGTTCAAAAACAGCATTATAAAGCACCTTCCCTCTTTCTGTGGGAATCATTTTTCTTCCGGTCCGGTCAAAGAGTTTATATCCTACATAAGCCTCAAGTGAGCTTAGATGAAGACTTACACCAGGCTGTGAAATGAACAAACTTTCCGCAGCTCCGGTTAACGTTCCCGTCTTGTAGATCTCTTTAAACGTACGGTACCACTCTAAATTAACCATATCAAAGCATTTAAATTATAATACAAAACTACAAAATAATCAGAATACTAATAGATAGAAATTGACTATGCTTTGCATCAATAATTGTAATACCTTTGTGTAAAGGCTTGATTAAGGCATGAAAAAGGACATTCAGACATTTCATCAATTTCTAAATTCTATCAGGGAAATTTCAACACAAGATTTTGACCTGATATGTCAGTATATGGAAATAAAGGAAATGGGAGTGGGAACTATTCTCCTGCAGGAAGGAAAAATCGCAAAAGATCTGTTCTTTGTACTGGATGGTATTTTAAAGATCGTCTCCACTAATGAAAAAGGGAACGAAGTCATTCATTTTTTTATTAAAGAAAATAAATTTTGTACAATCCTATACAGTTTTACAGATGAAGTTATTTCAAGGGAAGAAATCATTGCTGCAACTTCTGCGCGGGTTTTGGTATTTTCCAGGAAAAATCTGAATGAATTATTTGAGAAACTACCCCACTTTAAGAATCTGATAGAAAATATTATCCAAAAAACCCTCATGGAAAAAATTAAAGCCAGAAACCATTTAATGGGAGAAGAAGCCACAATACGTTATCACAAGTTTATTTCCGACCACCCAGACTTAATGCTTAAAGTTCCCTTAAGTGATGTGGCTTCCTACTTGGGAATAACGCAACAATCTCTTAGCCGGATCAGAAAAAATATTAACTTTTAATTTTTGACTTAAAGTCATTGGATACCAAGAAGTATCTCCATTCAATTACAATCATAGCTGCTTTTTCATCATAAAAGTTATCTTCATTCATTAAAAAAATCCCCCCGATGGAAAAAAGTACAATAAATATATACTTTTAGCCATTTTTTCGAACCCGTACCGTCTCTATCTTTGCCCTGTTAAGTTATTCTAAAGTCAGATAGCTTAGCAGGGAATCAGACAATTGGTCTGGTCCGTACCAAAAAAAATTTAACCTTAAAATATATACTTATGAAAAAGACTTCAATTTCAAAACAATCAAGGTTCTTACCTTTCTTAGCTGTTTTATTTATGTTATTCGGTGGAATATCTGCTTTATCAGCTCAATCATCTAAAGTAGTGAAAAACATTGTGCTGGTACATGGGGCATTCGTAGATGGTTCCGGTTACAGGGGTGTTTATGATATCCTTACAAAAAAGGGATATAATGTTACCGTGGTACAAAACCCGCTAACTTCGTTGGCAGATGATGTTCAGGCAACAAAGGATGCACTTGACAAGCAGGACGGTCCAACTATTCTTGTGGGACATTCCTATGGCGGAACAGTGATTACTGAATCCGGAGATCATCCCAATGTAGCAGCATTGGTTTATGTAGCAGCATTTCAGCTTGATGAGGGTAAATCAGCTGTAGACTGGGCAAAAACAGAACCTGCATCTCCTAAGAGCGGAATTTTGCCTCCGGATGAAAAAGGATTTCTTTACTATGACAAAGCGAAATTTCACGCAGGATTTTGTGCAGATCTACCTAAAGAACAAGCTGATTTCATGTATGCTTCGCAAGGACGTTTTTCTGCAGCAGCTCTGGGCGCTAAAGTAACAAGAGCACCATGGAAAACAAAACCTTCTTATGGTATCGTTGCCACTCAGGATGAGGCGATACTTCCTTCTATTCAACGTAAAATGTACCAAAAAGGACATGCAAAAATCACAGAAATAAAAGGAAGCCATGTTGTATTTATTTCTCATCCACAGGAAGTGGCGGATGTGATCATCAGAGCATCAAAAGAAGTAAAATAATAGTAATAAACATCCTCACATTCAAAGTTGTTTCAAAAAATTGAAACAGCTTTGAATTATTTAGATTAAAAATTAACCGCCTTTTCGTTTCTCAGAAAAGATGCATAATAATTGGGAATTCCACTCGCTTCAATACTTTTAGCAACCGTTTCGAGCGGATACTCCAGTTGAATGATCTCAGGGACTACCTCTTTTTCATTCAACGTCAGAATTACGTAAGATGCTAATCTGTTTTCTTCCTTTGATCGACCCGCAGAACCAGTATTAATTGCCCATTTTTCACCGATCTTCTTCTTAAAAGAGATATGAGTGTGTCCCATCAGAATAACATCCGAATCAGAATCCTTCAGCATTTCGTTAAACACCTCATCAGCTTCATATTCGTAGAGATAAGTATCATTACTTTTCAGAGACGAATGTACCAGCTGGATATTCCAATGTCTGCCTCCTGTCTTATAGTTTAATTTGATGTGAAAAGGAAGCTCGGCCAAAAAGGATTTATTCTCATCCGTAATAGATTTCCGGGAGTGGTCTATAGCTTCAAACCGGGCTACTGTTTCTTCTTCAGAATGTTTGATTAGCGGAATTACGGGCAGGTCGAAAGCAATTCTTTCATCATGATTCCCAAGTATACAAGGAATATGGTTCTTCCTGATCTTGTCAATTACTTCATTTCCCCACGGTGCAAAGTCCACCAGGTCACCCAGACAGAATTTTTGAGTAATTCCTCTTTGATCAATATCCTGTAAAACCACTTCTAAAGCCGGAAGATTACCATGTATATCACTAAAAACGGCTATCTGTATCATATATTACTCAAATTTACCTAACAAAATTACATGAGAAAATAATAAATAGCGTGCAAAAGGAATATGATATTCAACCATAATGCCTTAAATTTAATGTATCATTATTCTGATATTAAACTATAATTTATATTATTTTTATCATAGTAAAACACAACCTAACTTTGCATCATAAATTTTAAACAATCATAAAACAATGAAAAAAGTATTAATAATTAATGGTGGACAAAACTTTGGACATTCCGGAGGAAAATATAATAAAACAGTTGCTGATAATACATTGGAAGTATTAAAAAATTTTGAAAATGTAGAAGTTAAAGTAACCAACATAGCAGACGGATATGACAAAAATGAAGAAGTTCAGAAATTTGTGTGGGCCGATTATATAATTTACCACACTCCGATCTGGTGGTTTCAGCTTCCGAACGGATTTAAGAAATACATTGATGAAGTTTTCACTGCCGGACATGCTAAAGGCATTTATCTGAGCGACGGGAGAACAGCCGAAAACCCAGAGATCAATTATGGAACCGGAGGGATGCTCGGTGGCAGAAAATATATGGTAACAACCAGCTGGAATGCTCCAGAAACTGCGTTTACTCTTCCCGGAGAGTTTTTTAATGAAACGAGTGTAGATAACGGACCATTATTTGGATTCCACAGGATGAATGCTTTCGTTTCTTTACAGAAAATGGATAGCTTTCACTTCCATGATGTGGAAAAGAATGCCAATATAGAACGTGATATGAAACGGTACCAGGATCATATTAAAAATGTTTTCGAAAAAGAATTAAAAGTACAATTAGCCTCATGAAAAAAATACTAATAACTGGAATTACAGGCTATATCGGAGGAAGTATTGCTAAAAAATTACAGGATAAAAACTATACAGTAATAGGTCTGGTCCGTAACGAGACCCAAGCTAAAGAACTGGCGTCTGCGGGAATTGAAACCATCGTCGGAAGCATCCATAATGAAGCCCTTCTCCGCGCTGCCATTGAAAAATCAGATGCAATCATTCACAATGCCGATTCGGTAGATGATGCTTATGCTGTGGACAGCATTATCAATGCACTGGAAGGAACCGGAAAAACATTTATTTTCACTTCAGGTTCAGCTATTTTGGGAGGAAAGGAAAACGGAGAAAAAAGTGACTTTATTTTCACTGAAGATATTCCTTTAAACCCAAGGCTGGAAATGGCTTCCAGGGTTCTGATCAATGACTGCGTTTTAAGATCTGCACAAAAGAATATCAGAAGTATTGTTATTGCCCCTACAATGGTATATGGTACAGGTCTTGGGATCAAAAAAGACAGCATTCAGATTCCTGCCCTGACTCAATTCTCAAAAGAAAAGGGATTTGGCGTTTATTTCGGGAAAGGAGAAAATATCTGGTCAAATATCCACATTGAAGATCTGGCAGACCTCTATGTACTTGCTCTGGAAAATGCAAAAGCAGGCTCCCTGTATTACGCAGAAAACGGCTCATCCAATATCAGGAATATAGCTGAAACCATCAGTACAAAATATGGATTGGAGCCTGCACAATCTTTAAGCGTACAGGAGGCAGTAGATCGGTTTAGCCCTGCGGGTGGTTATTTTGGATTTGCCTCTAATAGCCTGTGTAATGCGGACAAAGCAAAAAAAGAACTGGGCTGGACTCCACAGTATCATTCAATCGAAGACTTTATTTAAATACAATTATTATGAAAATATATTTAACAGCGATTATAAAAGCAAAAGAAGAATACCGTGCAGAAGTACTTGAAGTTCTTCAGAACATGGTAAAAGAAACGAGAAAAGAGGAAGCATGCGAACTTTACAGCCTGCATCAGGGTATAGAGAACCAAAACGAATTTGTTTTCTATGAAATATGGAAAAATACAGCAGGGCTTGAACAACACAATCAACAGCCATATATTAAAGCTTTCGGAGCTCTGGTTGATGAAAAACTTCAGGAAGTTCCACAGATTTATAAAACCAACATTTTATAGCCATGAAAAAACTTGCAATTGTAATATTCAGCATATTCATGATAGGATTTGTCCAGTCACAAACCAAAAAATCAATTCATATGAAAAAGAAAATTTTATTTGTCGTAACAAGTCATGACAAAAAAGGAGATACCGGCGAGAGTACCGGATATTATTTAGGAGAGGTTTCTCATCCATGGGAGGTACTTTATCGCGCAGGCTATGATATAGATTTTGTAAGCCCTAAAGGAGGAACACCGCCAGTAGATGGCTTTGATCTTAAAGACCCGGTGAACAAAGAGTTTTGGGAAAACAAAGAATACAAAAATAAGATTGATCATTCTCTAAAACCTTCTGAGGTAAAGCCTTCTGATTATTTAGCTATCTTTTATGCCGGAGGTCATGGAGCGATGTGGGATCTTGCAGATAATACAGAATTAGCTTCCATTGCCTCAAAAATTTATGAAAACGGAGGAATTGTTGCCGGAGTTTGTCACGGACCCGCAGGTTTGGTCAACATTAAACTGAAAGACGGTAAATATCTTGTTGATGGTAAAAAAATCAATGCTTTTACCAATGAAGAGGAATCTGAGGTAAAACTAACGAATGTTGTTCCTTTCCTTCTGGAAGACCAGCTCAAAGCAAGAGGAGCGAAGTTTGAAAAATCAGGACTTTGGCAGACGCATGTTGTTACAGATCAAAGAGTGATTACAGGACAAAATCCTCAATCAGCAAAGGCTGTTGGTGAGGCTATTTTAAAAGAATTAAACAAATAATTTCAAACAATTTTTAAATCAAAATGGAATATAGAAAACTAGGTAATACTGACCTTGAATTATCAGTAATTACTCACGGGGCTTTTGCCATCGGTGGAAATATGTGGGGCGGAAATGAAAAACAAGATTCTATAAACTCTATTCATGCTTCTTTAGATAACGGAGTAACCTCTATTGATACGGCACCTTTTTACGGTTTCGGATTAAGTGAGGAAATGATCGGGGAAGCAATCAAAGGAAAAGACCGCTCAAAGATCCAGCTATTAACTAAGTTTGGCTTAGTATGGGACGGCAGCAATCAGGGAAAAGGTGAGTTCTTTTTTAATGCAGAAAAAGATGGTAAAACACTTCCTGTATATAAATTTGCATCTAAAGAAAACATCATTAAAGAAGTAGAAGAAAGCTTACAACGTTTAGGAACCGATTATATTGATCTTTTACAATTACACTGGCCGGATAACTCAACCCCTATCAGTGAAACTATGGAAGCTTTAGAAATGTTGATACAACAGGGAAAAATAAGAACTGCCGGTGTAAGCAATTACCTTGTGGAACAAATGGAAGAAGCTTCTAAAACGATTCAGCTGGCAAGTAATCAGGTATCATACAGCATGCTGAACAGAGCTATAGAAAAAGATTTAGTACCTTACTCTTTAGAGAACAATACCGGAATTATAGTGTATAGTCCAATGGAGAGAGGATTATTAACGGGTAAATATTTTAAACAAGCGCAATTAAAGGCTGATGATCACCGTAACGGATATTTTGCACAGTTTGATCTTGAAAAAGTAAAAGCTTTTCTGGAAACTTTGGAAACAATTGCCCAAGAAAAAAATGCTACCGTTTCACAGTTAGTCCTACGCTGGACCAGTTTACAACCCGCTATCAGTGTAGTATTGGCAGGAGCACGAAATGCCCAGCAGGCAATTGAAAACGCACAGGCAATGTCGTTTGAACTTTCTCGGGAAGAATTAGATACGATTAATTCTGCCCTTACCGGAATCTAACATAAAACAAGTTGGAAGAGAGAAGCTGCATACTCATTACATCTAATTGAATATCACTTATTCATACAGGGTTCAATAAACTTCCCTCTTCTAACTTCCCTTCTTTCTAATCCTAAATCATAGAAAATGAAAAATAATCTGATCACTTTGTTCGGGTTGGCTGCTTTATTGTCTTTTAACACCACAATAGTAAAAGCTCAAAAACAGTATATCAATCCTGACGATCAATCCTGGTACCCCTCAACATACGGGGTAAATGATGAAATAGGAGCCGCTAATCTCCTGACAGCGCAAGTTGTAAAAGCAGCCACTTCGCTTGTAAAACAAGGTAAAACATTACCTCTGGCTGTCGCTATTGATAAAAACCTTCCTGCTTTCCGTCACAGAAGCTTTAATTTATACAATATTCAACCCGGGGAACAGGCCGGCCAAAGTTTGGGTTCTAATAAATTCACATTCAATGACGAATTGGTTAATGGCTGGACCGGCGTTGGAACACAACTTAACGGAATCGGGCACATTGGTATCAATAATATCTACTACAATGGCAATAAAGCCGCTGATTTTGTAACTGTAGAAGGTGTGAAAAATCTGGGTATTGAAAAAGTTCCGCCATTTGTAACCCGCGGAGTGGTATTAGATATGACCGAACATTACGGAAAATCCATAGTTCCCGGAGGAACGGAATTTACAGTATCCGATATCAAAGCAGTATTGAAAAAACAGGGAATCACACTCAGAAAAGGAGATGTTGTTCTTTTCAACACAGGATGGCTTGAGCTCATTGGTAAAGACAACAAACAGTTTTTAGAAGTTGAACCCGGTATTGGTATGGAAGCAGCACAATGGCTTGCCGAGCAGGGAATTGTTGCTTTTGGCGGCGATACGTGGGCTTCCGAAGTCTACCCCAATCCCAAGAGTAAAGAAGAATTTCCTATTAATC
This sequence comes from Chryseobacterium sp. B21-037, assembly GCF_028570785.1. NCBI lineage: Bacteria > Pseudomonadati > Bacteroidota > Flavobacteriia > Flavobacteriales > Weeksellaceae > Chryseobacterium > Chryseobacterium sp. B21-037. Next base: position 4,586,149 of record NZ_JALGCB010000001.1, on the reverse strand, counting down.
AGTTTATGCTGGCAAAAAAAGGAATCTACAACCTGGAACTGATTGACAGCCGTCCTTTGGTAAAAGAAAAAATATGGGAATTCATGTTCGTTCTTGGCCAACCACTTTATAAAGGATCAACACAAGTAAATATCAACCCTGTCGCTATTTATTAATACTTCAGCGGAATTTGTAGTTTGAAATAATTAAAATCAGTAAACTGATTTTAAAAAGAGCTTCTCATGATTGAGAAGCTCTTGGTGTTAAATAAAACAATTTCAAAAAATTATTTCATAATCGGTAAATGTGTACTTATGGCAATTCTATTCCATGCATTAATCGTTACAATCGCCATAATGATCTGGGCAATCTGATTATCATCAAAGAATGTTTTTGCTTTTTGATATGTTTCTTCCGTCAATCCTTTATGGCTGATTAAGGTAATTTCTTCTGTCATTGCCAGTAAGATCTGTTCTTCTTCTGTGAACAGTTCTAAAGCCTCTCTCCAGGCATTTAAAAGATATATCCTTTGTGGAGTTTCTCCATATTTCACAGCATCTTTCGTATGCATATCCAGACAAAAAGCACAACCGTTGATTTGTGAAGCTCTGATTTTAATGAGCTCCTTTTGAATAGGATTTAAAGAAATGGTCTGAAGATATCCTTCCAATCCCATCATAGCTTTATAAGCTGCTGCATCCGTTTTTGCAATATTTACTCTTGCACTCATAATATTTATATTTTTTTGGTTAATTGATCTGCACTTAATGAAAATTGTCGTTGACTTGCCAATAAAAATGCCCCTGCACTTCCTACCCAGACTGAATAATCGAGAGGAGCTTTAGCCCCCAAAGCAATCGTCATGGATAAAGCAAAAATGAGCAATAAAAATCCGGCTCCGTAAGCTGCTATTCTGGTTTTATACCCCACAAGTAATAATAACGGAATAGCAATTTCAAAGAATGTAGCGGTATAAGCCGAAAACAGACTCAGCCCTTCAGGAAGAAAAAAAGTTAATTTCCGGGTGTATTTCTCAAAATTCTCCCAGTTCCCCCAGGCTGAATTTTTTCCCCAAAAACCAAAACGGTCCGCCACTGCTGAAAGCATTGTCACGGCAATTGCTACTCTTAAAAATAATTGCGGGAATTGCTCTTTTATATTTGTCATTGTATTAGCTTTTAATAACATGACAAAATTCCAATTTTAAAATCTTAAAAAACTTAAACTGGTTTAAGAACGCAACTTAGCTCTAATTTCACTAAGATATTCTGGGGTAAAACCTAAAAACGAAGCAATCAAATATTGTGGAATACGCTGGATAAACCAAGGATATTGTGTACTGAAATGAATATAAAGCTCTTCCCTTGTCATTTCATATAAATAACGGATTCTTCTCTCAGAGGACGCATAAGCCCGTTGATAGATCATTCTGAAATAACGTTCCATGACGGGATGCTTTTTCAACAAGAGTTCCTGGGTTTCAAGGTCAATTACCAGAATTGTTGATCGTTCTACAGATTGAATACTAAAATCCGATTTAATCTGTCTCTCAAAAGCAAAAGTATCTGTGATCCACCAATTCTCAATCGCAAATTCAGTTGTTTGCTCGACTCCCTTTTCATTCACAAAAAATTTTCTGAGGCAGCCATTTAAAACAAAATACATGGATTTACAAACTTCACCTTCAACAAGCAGATTCTGTTTCTTCTTAACTTCCATGATCTGGAAAAAAGATAATACAGAACTATAATCTTCATCATTAATCGTAATGAATTTGTCAAGATGTGTTTTAAAAGTATCCATTTTACAATTTAGTAGTCAAACTTAACTTTATTTTTTTAGTTTTACAATTACAAAATAATTAATCATGGAAATTGTTGCAAAAATTTTGATTGCTGTAGTAGCACTGGAACATATTTATATTCTCTGGATGGAAATGTTTGCATGGGAAACAAAAGGAAAAGAAGTTTTCAAAGCCGCACTTCCTGCAGAAATGTTCAAGCCTACCAAAGGATTGGCTGCCAATCAAGGATTATACAACGGTTTTCTTGCAGCGGGACTCATCTGGACTTTTTTTATTAAAGATGCTGAATGGCAGACCAATATCGCTCTGTTTTTCCTGGGCTGTGTTGCCATTGCAGGAATTTATGGTGCTATTTCGGCTACCAAAAAAATATTTTTTGTTCAGGCATTACCTGCTATTTTAGGAATTATTGCCGTGCTTCTGAAATAGCTTTCACAAAAAGTCTGATATTGTCCAATCTTTTAATTTTTCAATCCTTTAATTAATCATTTCTGATCTCCCATCGACTGCCTGATCTTCTCGCGGTGGATAATTCCCCAATTTACTAAAGTTTCGGTAACAGGAAGTACCGATTTTCCGTAATCAGTAACAGCATAGGTTACAGTAATAGGTTTGGTATCCTGGATTGTACGCGTAATGAGTAAGTTCATTTCCAGTTCTTTCAATTCCTTGCTCAGCATTTTTGCAGAAATACCATCGATTCCTCTCTGAAGCTTTTTAAAATGGATCAACTGAGCCGTACGGTTCGTTAAATAACGCAGGATCATCAATTTCCATTTTCCACCTAAAACATCCAGACTATCCCGCATTGCGAATAATTCTTCAGTACAGGTTGCTTCCCGCTCAACTCCGTTTTCTATAATTTTTGACATAATAGTATCCTTAAAGTTACTAGTTACCAATAGTTAACTAGTAGCAAATATAAACTATTCCTGTTTTACATTTGTCTTATAAATTGATTATGATGAAAGCAGTAATACTTAATAAAGATTTCAGATTAGAAGATGGAACGGTTGAAAAGCCGCAACCCAAAAATAATGAAGTTCTGATTCAGATCAAAGCAAGCGGATTTAATCCAATCGACTATCAGATGCTCGAAAACGAACTCGAGAAAAGATTGATAAGCTCCCCCGTTTTAGGACGTGAGCTTTCTGGAATCATTGTCGGAAAAGGATCCGATGTTTCCGAATTTGAAATTGGAGACGAAATATTCTGTGGCAGTGGTTCCATGGGAAGCAATGGTTCTTATGCCGAATACATCAGCGTCCCTGCAGCAATCGTAGTTTTAAAGCCTAAAAACATTTCATTTGAACAGGCTGCTGCTATTCCATCTGTGGGGATGACGGCTTTGCAGACTTTTAACCGCTTGCAGTTGAAACCTACTGACACAGTATTGGTTACAGGCGCTACTGGAGGTGTAGGATCTTTTTTTATCAAACTCTTAATTGCTAACCACTTTAAAAATGTGGTTGCAACGGTAGGATCGGAAGAAAACAGAATGCTATTGCTGGAGATGGGTCTTCACCATGATCAGATTGTAAACTATAAAGAAACTCATCTTCCTGAAAAATTACTCAAAGCGAATGGAAATCAGCCTTTCGATATTGGAGTAGATCTTGTGGGTGAGGGTATGTCTGAAGTGACGGCCAAAGTACTGAAAGTTCATGGAATGTATGTGGATATTACTGCGCTAATTAGCAAAGAAGCCAAGGAAATCCTTTTTAATAAAGGAAATATTATTATGAACATTTCTAACTACACCTACAGTATGACAAAGAACCACGATTACTATAAAGACAGTTTAACAAAAATCTCAAATCTCATTGAAGATCACTTGATTGTCCCGCCCAAATATAAGATCGTTGGAAACTTATCTCTGGAAACCGTTCTTAAAGCCCATCAGATACTTAAAAACAACCTCACCCGAGGGAATAAATTAATTATGACCCATTAAGTTATGAATAGAATACCAAGACGGATTGTAACAGGAATTCAAAATGGGAAGTCCACTATTATTGAAGACCATGAAGTAGAAAATACGGTAGAGCATTTACCCGGATTGATTATTTCAGATCTCTGGAATACACAAAAGACTCCTGCAAGCATGGATTTTGAAGCCCCGATCCCAAACACAGGATTCCCTCAGACACCAAAAAACGGCACCTACTTTCGCTATGTGGTTATACCTCCTGATAAAAATCTGGGTGTTGAATTTAAACCAGGAGAACCTCATCCGATGATGCACCGAACGCAGACACTAGATTACATCATTATTCTTTCAGGTGAGCTTTATCTGATCATGGAGGAGGGTGAAACGCTTCTTAAAGCAGGAGATATTGTTATCCAAAGGGGGACAAATCACGCATGGAGCAATCGTTCCGATAAATCTTGTATTCAGTTGGCAGTTTTGATTGATGGAGGAGAGTAATTGAAAGACGTAAGAATTTAATCGTTAAAGGATCAACGTCCTTTTCATCATTAAAAACTTATTTAATCGATAAAAATTCCTCGCAGATTGAGATAAATTCGGCGGGGAAATTTAATTGTACAAAGCCGAAATTTCTTCAAGTTTCTTCTTCATCTTTTCCGGTTTAAATTCGCCTTCATGGTAATACACCAAATTCTGGTTGGCATCCAATATGATCCAGAGCGGATAAACCGGCTGGCTTTTATTTTTAGACAGTGCTAAAGCCAGTTCATGAATCCCGGAATTTCCATTAGGAAGATAATGAAACTCTTTTCCTTCAAAGTTGATTTTTTCTTTCGTCTTTTCCGCTTCAAAATTGATAAAATAGAAATGATCATTAATTATAGTGACAAGCTCCTTATCTTTATTCAGATTGAAAGATTCGATTTTACAAATAGCACACCACCCGGTATACAAATGAATGATAACAGGCTTTTTCTGATTATTCCGCAATGTTTCAAGTTCAGAAAAAGTGCCCTCTCTCATCTTTTGAGAAAGACCAAAGAAGGGCACTAACATTAAAAATAAAATCAATATTTTCATTTCAAAGTATATCTTATTCCCAAAAATCCACGTATCCTCTGCATTGGTGCGTAACCATATGCCGTATCAAACTTGTAGTTATTGGGATTATTAATACGATCATTGACATGCTGGTCAAACGGATCAAACGGTCTCATCAAAGGATCTTTGGGGGTAAAATTGAACAGATTCTTGATTCCGCAATACACCTCAAATCCTGATTTAAATGCTTTTGAAACCTGGATATTAGCTAACGAATAGAAAGGTGAGTATTCCGGACGGAAATCATCCGGAAGAACCGGAAGACGCATAGGTCCGTAGAACTGCCCGGTAAAATCTAATGTCAAAGCATTCGGAAATTTATACGTCAGACTATACGTTCCACTCCATTTCGGTGCATGAAGCTGCTGGACTTTAGAATTGCCATCATCCAGTTTCTGAAATACTTCAAGATAAGTCACCCCAAGATTGACACTTAAGGGAAAACTGAAACTGAAATCCACATTCATAGAAGCTCCCTTAGAAATCCCATATCCATGAAGGTTGTCATAAATAATTTTATCGGGATCCGTGTCGAAATCACCCACGATCTTATTACTGAAGTAGGTATAAAAAGCTGAAGCGTCAAGGTTAATCAAGCGATTACCCACAGGAATCTTCCAGATGTAATTTAAATTTCCATTGATCGATTTTTCAGGCTTTAAATCGGATTTAATAACAACCTCACGGGAACCTGTTAATGCAGCATGATCCTCGGTAAATAAATTCACTACCCTAAAGCCGGTTCCAAAATTAAACCGTAACGTGTGGTAAGGATTAGGAGAAAATTTCCATGCAAATCTGGGAGAATGAACAGAATGATGTATTTTATCGTAATCATACCTGTAACCCAGCAATATTGTGTTTTTAGAATCCAAATCCCACTGATCCTGGATGAAGGCACCCAAAATAGGAGACTTCATTGGCTGATTGATGAGTCCGTCTGCAGACGAAGTTCCCGGAGTATTGTCATCATAAAATGTCCTCTTGTAGGTAACTCCTAAGATCAGATCATGATTTCCGAATTTTCTGTCCCAGTAAGTCTGTACAAAAGCAACTTTCTGTTGTGCGTCATAAGGATTGGTACCATAAAATGAATCCTGGTTATGATAATTGTATGAAAACTGGGTAATGATCTGCTCTTTCAATGGCCATTGGTATACCCCTAAGGCTTCTACCCTATTTGTATAAATACTTTCACCATATATTTTGTCACCACCCCTATTAGCCTTTGTCCACTGCATCTCACCGCCGAACCGGTCTTCATAGAGATACCTCAGGGCTAAGCTTGCCAGTCTGTTCTCTTTTCTCTGGAAGTTCCATTTGTTGAAAACAGAAATTCTGTTCTGTAGTGTGGCATCCGTAAAATTATCTTTGTTCTGGTCTATTCTTTTGGTAAAGTTAAAATAGTTCAAACTCAATAAAGAGGCGGCTTTCTTACCTACGTTAAATTTGGTAGATAAATCTATATTATCTTCACTCCAGGTACTTGTCATTACATCCAGACTTAATTTAGGAGCTGTTAAAGCATTCTTTGTGATGATATTAATCACTCCACCCATAGCCTCAGATCCATAAATTGATGAAGCCGGACCTTTTACCACTTCTATCCTGTCGACCAGGCTGTTGGGTATCCCACTAAGCCCGTAAACAGTAGATAACGAGCTCACAATAGGCATCCCGTCAATAAGGATCATTGTATAAGGACCTTCAAGACCGTTGATGTGTATATCTCCGGTATTACAAACCGAGCAATTGAGCTGAGGGCGGACTCCGTTAACCATTGAAATCGCTTCAAAAATATTCGGAGTAGGATTTTTCTGGAAAAATTTCTGGCTATAGATTTCTACAGCTACAGGGCTTTTGGATCTGCTGATAGGTTTTATGGTTCCTGTCACCACCACATCATCGATCAGCTTTGTTTTGATCTCTTTTTTAGCAACAGAAATAGAATCAGGCCTTTGATTTTGATTTAAAGTTAAACTATCTGTTTCCTGAGAAAAACAATAAGAGGATAAAAGTACACCAGAAAATAATATTCGCTTCATGAAATAATAATTGTTAGGCAAATCTAACAATTATTTTCGAAACAAAAAACTCTATGATAAATATCCTCTAAAATAATTCGTCAAAAATTATTAAATTTGAGAAAATATAAAGGTAAAAATGAGATATAACCAGTCCGGGAAAATCCCACAGAAAAGACATACGATTTTTAAATCTCCTGAAGATAAATTCTACTATGAACAACTTTTCGGAACGGAAGGGTTTCATGGTATTTCCTCTTTGCTTTATCATATCCACCGTCCTACACAGATCAAATCTATAGGTACACCAAAAGATGTAACCCCAAAAATTGCGGTAGAAAAAAATGTGACCCCGAGAATGTTTAAGGGGATGCAGGTGACTCCTGAAGACGATTTCCTGGACAGCAGAAAATTCCTTTTGGTCAATAACGACTTGAAAATGGGATTATCGAAGCCTAGAAAATCTACGGATTATTTCTATAAAAATGCAGAGTGTGATGAGCTTTTGTTCGTTCATGAAGGAAAAGGTGTTTTAAAGACCTTTGTTGGAAATCTCGAATTCTCAACCGGTGATTACCTCATTATACCAAGAGGAACCATCTATCAGGTGGAAATCCAGTCAGAGAACACTGTATTTTTTGTTCTTGAAAGTCATTCTCCGATCTATACTCCGAAACGTTACCGAAATGAATTCGGGCAACTCCTGGAACACTCTCCTTTCTGCGAAAGAGATATCATTGCCCCTACCTTCGTTGAACCTATAGACGAAAAAGGAGAATTTCTCATCAAAGTAAAAAAAGAAAATCAGATTACCGATTTCATTTATGCAACTCATCCATTTGACGTGGTGGGCTGGGACGGTTACTTCTACCCTTATAAATTTAATATCAAGAATTTTGAACCTATTACAGGAAGAATACATCAACCACCACCAATCCATCAGAACTTTGAAGGGCATAATTTCGTAGTCTGCTCATTCTGTGCCAGAATGTACGACTACCATCCATTAGCCATTCCTGCACCGTATAACCATTCCAATATCGATTCCGATGAGGTCTTATTCTATACTGAAGGAGACTTTATGAGCCGTAACCATGTTGATCTGATGGACTTCAGTCTTCATCCGGGAGGAATTGTTCATGGACCACATCCGGGAGCTATGGAAAGAAGCATCGGAAAGAAATTCACAGAAGAATACGCTGTGATGGTAGATCCTTTCCGTCCTTTAAAAATCACGGAAGAAGCAATGAAGGTGGAAGATCCTACATACAAAACTTCGTGGCTGGAATAAATCCGGATAAACACAAATAACCGCAGACAGCACGCGGTATAAATATTATTTCAAAAAAATTCAATATGTACAATTATATTAGTGCAGAGGAAGCCGTATATACAGTAAAAAGTGGTAATCGCGTATTTTTTCACGGGAGTGCCTGTACACCAAATTATCTCATTGACGAGCTTGCGAGACAATCCCACAGGCTCGAAAACGTGGAAATGGTCTCCATTACCCAACAGGGAAATGTGGAAATTGCAAAACCTCAGTACAAGGATAACTTTTTTATTAATTCCCTGTTTGTTTCAACTCCGGTGAGGGAAGCTGTTAATTCAGAGCGGGGAGATTTTGTTCCTGTATTTTTAAGTGAAATTCCGATTTTATTCAGAAACAATATCCTGCCCCTTGACGTTGCATTAATTACCGTTTCTCCTCCTGATAAACATGGTTTTTGTACGCTGGGCACATCTGTAGATGTTGCGAGAGCTGCTGTAGATACAGCAAAAATAATTGTCGCTATTGTTAATCCCCTGATGCCCAGAACACACGGGGATGGAATGATCCATATCAGCCGCATTCATAAGCTTGTGTGGCACGAAGAAGAATTGCCTACTGTAGATTACGGATCCAAGGTGGGGCCCGAAGAAATGCTGGTCGGCAAAAATGTGGCAGAAACTGATCGATGACAGATCAACCTTACAAATGGGTATCGGTACAATTCCGGATGCTGTTCTTAAATGCCTGGGTAATCATAAAGATCTGGGGATCCACACCGAAATGCTGAGTGACGGAGTGATAGACCTTATCCAAAATGATGTCATCAACAATAAGTACAAAGGATACAACGATAATAAAACCATTACTAGCTTTTGTTTCGGAACAAGAAAGCTTTACGACTATGTAGATGATAACACCGTCTTTGCTTTTAAAGACGTAAGTGATGTGAATTTTCCAATCAACATTATGCGTAACAAAAAAATGGTTGCAATTAATTCGGCTATTGAAATTGATCTTACAGGGCAGGTTTGTGCTGATTCGATAGGCACTTTGCAATACAGTGGTATCGGAGGACAAATGGATTTTATGAGAGGAGCTGCGTTAAGCGAAGGAGGAAAAACCTATTATTGCTATCACTTCCAGAACCAAAAAAGGAGTGTCAAGAATTGTCCCTTACCTGAAACAGGGAGCAGGAGTTGTAACTACGAGAGGACATATCCATTATGTTGTCACAGAATATGGAACAGCTTATTTGTATGGAAAAAAATCTTCGTCAGCGTGCCCAGGAATTAATCAGTATCGCACACCCTGACGACAGAGAGATGCTGGAAAGAGCAGCCTTTGAAAGATTCAAACATTAAGAGAATTGATATATTTCAAACGGATTTTTAACCGAACAAAAAGGGATTGATAAAAATATCCTATAATTCTTTGGCAGTATTTTTGATAAAAACCTTCTAAAGTCAGGAAATTGAAAACCATATATAACTCAATCCGGGAGGAAATAGTAAAACATTCCAAAATAAAAAATTCAGTTTTAGGAAATGTTAAAGATTGGAAAAGAAGCCATTACATTATTCTCTCTGAAATCATTAAAGAGGAACTTTCAGAATCTGAAGAACTGAAAGGAGGAAGAAAATTTGAAATAGGGAATACCATTTCGCACGTCACTTTACAACGCTTTTTTGAAAATGATTATCAGGATAAAACCCACAATGATCTTCGTTTTTTAAAGACACTCGATAAGATCTGTATCTTTTTAGGATTCAAAGATCTGAACGATTATATTCAGTTTGCAAGAGAAAAAAAACAGGACAATGGTACGGATGATGAAGCATTTTTCAGCAATATGGTCTATGAATACTGCTCTACAGCTTTTAACTTTTATAAAAAGTTTCCTGAACACGACACCGCACTTTTTAAGGATCTTGTTTTCGATGACTCGCCTTTTCTCGAAAGAGCAACCCAGTTCAGCAAAGAATTATGTGAAAGAAAGTTTCAGCTTATAACCAAGAACAACCGTTCCAACTTTGAGGTTTTTGATATTCACATGGTCACAGACGAACCGGATAAAAAAATACTGGAGACTCAGGAATTCTGGAACCTATTGTTTAAAATAGGGGAAACCGGTGAAGAGAATTTTGTTAACCAATTGAACACCCAGATCTACTTTATCAGAAAGATAGATAACGTCTGGAAAATATGGGATAATTATAATCCCGACGCTGGTAGACTCAACAATAAAAAATGAAAGCCGTAGGAATCTACGGCTTTCAAATTTTCGAAAATATCTTTCTTTCACTTGTCTTTGTATTACAAATGTAATTAACCGAATTGTAATAAATTAAACTTAAAATTACTTAAATGAACTTTTCTTTAAGATTATGTTAACTCAATTTGAGGATTTCCCATTAATACTTTTGCCATATCTAAGATTTTTGTAATTTGCATACCAATAAAAATAAAAGTAAAAAGAAAATATGTCAACACTTACATTTGCCGAAAAAATTGCTCAAGCAGAGAATTTTTTGCCAATTAATGGTACAGATTACATTGAGTTTTATGTAGGAAATGCTAAACAGGCTGCTCATTTTTATAAAACCGCTTTTGGTTTTCAGTCTGTAGCATATGCTGGTCCTGAAACAGGAGTAAGGGATCGTGCTTCTTATGTTCTTCAACAGGGAAAGATAAGATTAATCTTAACGACAGGACTTACCTCTGAATCACCAATCAACGAACATGTAAAAAAACACGGAGATGGAGTAAAAGTTTTAGCACTTTGGGTGGATGACGCTTACAAGGCTTTTGAGGAAACGACCAAAAGAGGTGGTAAGCCTTATTTGGAGCCTGTAACTTTAACAGATGAGCATGGAGAAGTAAAAATGTCCGGAATCTATACATACGGAGAGACCGTTCACATGTTTATTGAAAGAAAAAATTATACAGGACCTTTCATGCCTGGCTACGAGAAGTGGGAAAGTGACTATCAGCCGGAAGAAACAGGTTTATTATATGTAGACCACTGTGTGGGAAATGTAGACTGGAACAGAATGATTCCTACTGTAGAATGGTATGAGAAAGTAATGGGATTTGTGAACATTCTTTCTTTTGATGACAAGCAGATCAATACAGAGTATTCTGCCCTGATGTCTAAAGTAATGTCCAATGGAAACGGATATGCCAAGTTCCCGATCAATGAACCTGCAGAAGGAAAGAAAAAATCTCAGGTAGAAGAATATCTTGATTTCTATGAAGGTGAAGGTGTTCAGCATATTGCTGTTGCTACCAAAGATATTATTCATACGGTAACAGAACTTAAGAAAAGAGGAGTAGAATTCCTTTCCGCACCACCAGAAGCATATTATGACATGGTTCCTGAGAGAGTCGGTCACATCGATGAGGATCTTAAAAAACTACAGGATTTAGGAATTTTGATCGATCATGATGAGGAAGGTTATCTATTACAGATCTTTACCAAGCCGGTAGAAGACCGTCCTACCCTATTCTTTGAAATCATTGAAAGACATGGCGCACAAAGTTTCGGGGCAGGTAATTTTAAAGCATTATTCGAAGCTTTGGAAAGAGAACAGGAAAAAAGAGGAAATCTTTAATCCCAAATAACAATACTAAGTTTTGTCAGGATGAAAAGTCCTGACAAAACTTTTTTTTAAACACTTAATATGAAAAAAATTGTATTCGGAATTTTATTTTTCAGTGCATTAGGGCTAAAAGCTCAATATGGAACACTGAATGAAATTCTTACCAGACTTGAAGAAAGAAAAGGCATCAATCAACATCTTGAAAATGTAAATATTGATGATAAAAAATTTGTCTTTATCAAAGATTTTGACGACCATACGGAAAGGGATTTCATTATCATAAAAGGAAATAATGCAACCTATGTTGAAGTTTTCGATGATAAAGCCACAGGAGAAAGCAGTTCTAATGTTTTTACCGGCGATATCATCAGGAAAAAAAATATTGTTTCTTTAAGAGCCAATATCCTGGAGGGAAAAAAAGTTCCTATGCCGGTAACCAAAACCTTATTATTAACAAGACAGGATAATATCTTATATCTGATTGACGTTAATACTAAAGACAGGTGGATTGACGAAGCCTCTTATTCAAAAAAATAATACAAAATATCTTGAGGGCGCTCGTATTTGCGAAGAGCGTAGTGAGAAGGTAATTTATTTCATATCTCAATATTGAACCGACAGGTGATCATTGGATAACCAGTCAAGGAGTTTTAAGAATATTTAGTTGGAAAACATCGCTTTTCTGCTACGGCCGCTTGAGATATTGGAACCCAAATTTTAACAGATTTATTAATCTTAATTAAATTACAATCTTATGAAATCATTTGTAGAGTATTCCTCAAATTCAGACTTTTCTATACATAATATTCCTTTTGGAGTAGCTGTTTTCAATAAAGAATATATCGGATGCTGCACCAGAATCGGTGATCAGGTCATTGACCTTGCCAGCCTGTATGATCTGGGCTATTTTGAAGATATTGAAGGACTTGAAGATAACGTCTTCGAAGCTTATACCCTTAACGAATTCATTGAATTGGGGAAACCCATTACCAATGCCGTGCGTACTAAAATCCAGGAATTATTACAGGAAGGCTCCACTTTATCAAAAGACCAGAAAACCATAGAAGATGCTTTCTACGAACTGGATCAGGTAAAAATGATAATGCCTCTGCATATTCCAAATTACACCGATTTTTACAGCAGCATCGAACATGCCACCAATGTAGGAAAAATGTTCCGTGATCCTGCCAATGCGTTATTACCCAACTGGAAGCATTTGCCTGTAGGATATCACGGCAGAGCATCGTCCATTGTGATTTCAGGAACTGATATCAACCGTCCCAAAGGCCAGACTAAACCTGCTGATGCAGAAAAGCCGGTATTCGGCCCTTCTAAACAGCTGGACTTTGAACTAGAGATGGCTTTTGTTATCAACAAAAATACGGATATGGGCGAGAGCATTTCCACAAAAGATGCTGAAGATGCAATTTTTGGGATGGTTATTTTTAATGACTGGTCTGCAAGAGATATCCAGGCATGGGAGTATGTTCCGCTTGGACCGTTTTTAGCTAAAAACTTCGGTTCTTCTATTTCTCCATGGGTTGTTACTTTAGAAGCATTAGCTCCTTTCAGAACCGCTTCACCGGTACAGGATCCGGAAGTTTTGGATTACCTGAAGTTTGAAGGTGATAAAAATTATGATATCAACCTTGAAGTATACTTACAGCCTGAAAACGGAGAAGAAAACCTAATTTCTGAAAGCAATTATAAATTCATGTACTGGAATATGACCCAGCAACTGGCACACCACACGGTAAACGGTTGTAATCTTGAAGTTGGTGACCTTTATGCCAGTGGTACTATTTCAGGAAGCGATCCAAAATCATTCGGATCTATGCTTGAACTGACATGGAGAGGCCAAAATCCTATTCAGCTAAGTAACGGCCAGGAAAGAAAATTCATTGAAGATAATGATACCATTACCATGAAAGCATGGGCTGAAAAAGATGGCGTAAGAGTAGGTTTCGGGGAAGTATCTGGTAAAATAATTCCAAGTTTATAAAAAGAGTTAAAAACGTTTGAGCTACTTAAGTTAAAATATTATGGTAAAATTAAGTTCACTTTAGTTTTTCAATTAATATTGATAAAACTGAAGTGACTTATTATAAAATATGAAAACAGTTATCCCATCTGAAATAACACCGGTTCAATTACAAACGATAATGCAGACCGCTGTTTCACCGAGGCCTATTGCCTTGGCTTCGACAGTTGATAAGAATGGTACTATTAATTTATCGCCTTTCAGCTTTTTCAATATGTTCAGTACCGTTCCACCTATCCTGATTTTTTCACCTTCAAGGAGAGTCCGTGATAACACCACTAAACACACGTTGAAAAATGTTTCAGAAGTTCCAGAGGTGGTAATCGGAACAGTCAATTTTCCTATTGTACAACAAATATCTTTAGCTTCAACAGAATACGGAGACGGGGTTAATGAGTTCATCAAATCCGGCCTTACAATGAAGGACGCTGATCTTGTACAGCCCAAACTGATTGAAGAATGCCCGGTTAATTTTGAATGTAAAGTACTCGAAATAAAATCCCTGGGAGATCAGGGCGGAGCAGGAAATCTGATCATCTGCGAAGTACAGAAGATTCACATAAGGGAAGAATATCTTAACGAGGAAGGCAATCTGGATCAGAAAAAACTGGATATGGTAGCCCGTCTGGGAGTAAACTGGTACTCAAGAAGTAATGAAAACAGTCTTTTTGAAGTTCCTAAACCATTGGTAACAAAGGGAATTGGATTTGATCTTCTTCCTATTGAAATAAGATACAGTAAAATTTTTACAGGAAATGACCTGGGTATGCTTGCCAACATTGAAGTTTTACCGGACGGTAGTTTTCATTCTGAAGAAAACATTCATCAGGAAGCGCAGAAACTTCTGCTTGAAAGTAAAATTAACGAGGCCTGGAGTATTTTAACCAAGCAGACACAGAATGACTAAACTTGAAATCTATAAGATCTAAAATAAAAAAGGAGTGACGTTGCCACTCCTTTTTTATTTTTATTCGTGTACAATCTTATCGTTAATAAAGTCAATACATTTTTCAATAGCTTTATTCAGGTCTTCCGGTAAATCCAGGCTTTCCCAGGGCTCTTTAGCTCCGAATGTATGATTCGCATCTTCAATTAAAAACAGTTCAGAATTCGGGTTCAAAATATGAAGATGTTCCGCTTCTTTTGGAGCAACACTTTCATCGTTGGTGCCATGGATAATTAAAATATGAGCTTTTGCCATTTCCATTGCTCTTTCTACATCGAAACGATGCACATTCTCTTCAAAATCTTTATAAAACTGAAAATAATGAGGCATTTCCTGCTTTGTTCTGCCATTCATAACATAATACACACCTTCTTTTTTCCAGTTTTCAAAAGCATTTCCTGTTGGAAAACGCTCAAGGGTATCTACACTTGCAAGGGTAATTAAGCCGTTTATTCTTTCATCTTCGGAGGTTTTTATAATCGAAATACCTCCTCCTCTGCTATGCCCTATTAAAATAACCTTTTGATCATCTACCCTATCATCTGTAATAAAAAAATCAATAATAGCACCGAGATCGGAAAGTTCCTTAGAATAATTATTTTGCCCGAAAGCTTCCAGATCCCCGAAGTTATGAGGATCATTTGTTGTTGTCCCGTTATGGGAGGAATTAAACTTAACAAAGAAAAAACCGGCTTTTGCTATTTTTTCAGCCATAAGCCCCCATGCTCCCCAATCTTTATACCCTTTATATCCATGTACAAAAATTACCAGTGGTAATTTTCGTTTACTTTCCGGATAATAAGCATCTGCAAGAAAATCCTTTGTTTCAGGATTTGAAATAACAATATTCTCTTTTTTTATAACTTCCATACTCACTTCTTAAAGAATCAGCCAGAAAAGAACATCTTATCACAAGAATATTTCTTCCACTTTGATAGCTGACATAATTTCAACTAAAAATATTAAAAATAGGAACAAACACAAAGTAAAATCTTATTTTTGCGGTATGTTGGATTTAAGAACAGTAACGGTAATGCGCTACATCCTTCCATTAAGAGAGGGAGGTTCGCTTCCGGCTTTGGCAGAAGCTGATGATGACTTTAAATATGTCCTGAAGTTCCGGGGTGCCGGCCACGGAGTAAAAATGCTGATATCTGAACTTTTAGGAGGAAAAATAACAGAAGTTTTGGGATTAAAAATTCCTGAGCTTGTTTTTGTAAACCTGGATGTAGATTTTGGACGAACGGAAGCTGATGAAGAAATTCAGGATTTGCTAAAATTTTCGGAAGGGCTGAATCTGGGACTTCACTATCTTTCCGGATCGATCACATATGATCCGGGTGTAGTCATCGATCCTCTACTGGCCTCAAAAATAGTATGGCTGGATGCATTCATCACCAACATCGACCGTACTTATAAAAACACCAATCTGCTGATGTGGCATAAGGAACTCTGGGTAATTGATAACGGAGCTTCTTTTTATTTTCATCACTCATGGCAAAACTTTGATGCAGCGGCAAAGACTCCTTTCAAATATGTAAAAGACCATGTTCTTCTTCCCAAAGCTAAAATGCTGGATGAAGCCGATCAATGGGCACATGAGGTTTTAAATGAAAAAGTATTCCGGGAAATTGTAAATCTGATTCCCGAAGATTGGCTACACTGGAACGATGCGGATGAAAGTCCTGAAGAAATTCGTGAGGTGTACTTCCAATTTATGAAAACAAGGCTAGAAAATTCACAAATCTTTGTAAACGAAGCTAAAAATGCAAGAGGATAAAATATACGAATATGCCGTAATACGTCTGGTACCTAAGGTTGAAAGAGAAGAATTTTTCAATATAGGCCTCGTGATGTTTTCAAAAAAAGAAAAATTCATTCGTGTAGATTTTTATCTATGCCCAGATAAATTCAGACTTATGCACAGCAAACTTGACTATGAAGACATTATTCAGAACCTGCAAAGTTTTCAAAAGATTGCCAATGGAGATAAGGATGGTGGACCAATAGCCCTTCTTGATATTCCCGAGCGTTTTCGCTGGTTAACAGCGGTAAGAAGTTCCGTTATACAAACATCAAGGCCTCATCCCGGAAAATCCAAAGATCTTGAAAAAACTTTTGGTAAACTTTTTGAGGAGTTAGTAAAATAACCAATTTCTCAAAAATTATATGGCATCATTCAAAAGCAATATTACAGTATACAGGTTTTATGTAAACCTGTTTTTTATTTTACTTCTGAGCATTTCCCCTGTCGCTTTTTCCCAGAATCAGCTTCAGCCTAAAGCCCCAAAAAGCAGTCTTTTAAAAGAAAGGACCATTTCATCAGAAGATATTTTCTATAAAACCAATAAGGAAGGTTCAATAGCTTTGGATATGTACAGCCCAAAAACAACCTCTGCGGAAAAACATCCTGTGCTTATTTATGTCCATGGAGGTGGATGGGTCGGCGGTGATAAGATCATTCACGCAGATTCCTATATAGAAAACCTTATTCTCAAGCTGGTAGAAAAGGAATATACTGTAATCAGCATCAATTATACTTTAGTGAATAAAGATATCCATTTTCCAAATCCTATCCAGGATACTAAGGATGCTATACGATGGGTCAGAAAGAACGCAGATAAATATCACTTTGATACCAACAATATAGGACTTTTCGGGGCGTCTGCCGGGGCGCATCTTTCATTGCTGGCTGCCTATACACAAGATAATGAATTCGTCGGAGCACCTGAGCTCTCATCTTATTCTGCAAAAGTAAATTATGTAGTCAATAATTTCGGACCTACTGATCTTAATAAACTTTTACATACCCGTGTGGGAAATGTAGGTGCCTTTTTTATTAGCCTTTTTTCAAAGAAAATTGTTGATCTAAGGGGAAAACTGATCTTAGGAATTTCAGGATACGACATCAAAAAAGACAAGAAGAAAGTCATCAAATACTTTGAAACGCTTTCACCGGTAACCTATGCTGATCATGCAACCCCAACTCTAACTCTGCAAGGAAATAAGGATAAAATTGTACCTCTCAAACAATCGATACTACTGGAACGAAAACTTGAAGAAAATGAAGTACAAAATAAACTGACTATCGTAGAAGATGGTATACACGGCTTCGGAACCACCGATAAAAACTACCTTAATCAGCTTGTTGATGAAATGGTAGATTTTATTGTTTCTCAGAGAAAGACTAAGCCCAGGAATCATTAATGTTGAAATGAAATATACTTCTAAACTAACAATAAATTATAGTTAACTCAAACGGATAACAATATAAAATATTAATTATCAGACTATTAAATAAGTAATTATTTTCAAGTTTTGTTAATTTGCTAGATTAGTATACATATTCTTATTTTTTATTTACAAAATAATTAACTTGGCCATTGTTTAAATTATTCAAAATAAATTAAACAAAAAATTTAATTATTTATTCATAAAAAATCAAGACGATATGGATTTCCTAAATAACATCAACGCCTTAACTTTAGTTTTCACATCGCTCCTTATTTTCGCCATAGCATATCGTATCTATGGAATTTTTCTCGCCAATAAGGTATTACGTCTTAATAACAAAAATACGACTCCTGCATTGGAGTTTGCGGATGGTAAAGACTATGTTGCAACTAATAAGAACGTTCTTTTCGGACATCACTTTGCTGCAATTGCAGCTGCCGGACCATTGGTTGGGCCTGTTCTTGCCGCGCAATTCGGATACCTTCCCGGAGCATTGTGGATTCTGATAGGCTGTGTATTGGGAGGTGGTGTTCATGACATGGTCGTTTTGTTCGCATCCGTAAGGCATAAAGGCCAGAGTCTGGCAACCATTGCTTCTAAAGAAATTGGAAAAACAACCGGAACAGTAGCTGGGTTTGCCATTTTATTCATTCTCATTCTTACGCTGGCAGGACTATCGTTGGCGTGTATCAATGCTATGCACGAAGCCTCATGGTCATTATTTACCGTAGTGATTACAATGCCTATTGCCATCATTATGGGTCTGATTATGCGCTATCGCAAAAATAGTGTCACTTTTGCCAGTATCCTAGGAGGAGTCCTTCTTATTGCGGGTATTATCGGAGGGCATAACCTGATGCAGAATGAAACCATGCATAATTTGTTCTCCTGGGATATCACCACCATTTCTATAGCTATTCCTTTGTATGGTTTTTTGGCATCCGTTCTACCGGTATGGCTGCTGCTCGTCCCAAGGGATTATCTGTCGACATACCTGAAAATCGGAACTATCATCATGCTTGCTATCGGAGTAATTGTGATCCATCCCACGATACAGATGCCTGCCCTTACACAGTTTGTAAACGGTGGCGGACCTGTGATCGGAGGACCTGTCCTTCCATTCATTTTCATTGTTATCGCATGTGGTGCTATTTCGGGTTTTCACGCTGTTATAGCAACCGGAACAACGCCTAAAATGCTAAATAAAGAAAGGGAAATTCTTTTTGTAGGATATGGAGCAATGCTTGTTGAAGGATTTGTTGCCCTAATGGCATTGATCGCAGCATGTACATTAATGCCCGGAGATTATTTTGCCATAAACACTCCGAAAGACTCTTATGATGCATTTCTGGCTGCTCATCCTTCTTTACACGGAGTTGATATTGATTATTTTTCACAGAAAATCGGGATCGATCTTCATGGCAGAACCGGAGGTGCTGTATCTCTGGCTGTGGGAATGGCTCATATATTCAATAAGATCCCCTATATGGATCAGTTAATGGCTTATTGGTATAATTTTGCAATCATGTTTGAAGCTGTTTTTATTCTTACGGCTATTGACGCAGGAACAAGAGTAGGACGTTTCTTTTTGCAGGAAATGCTGGGTTCTGTAATTCCGAAATTCAATGACAAAAACTGGAACCCTGGGATTATTATCAGCAGTCTGATCTTCACTTTTGCATGGGGATATCTCGTATTTACAGGAAACGTCAGTAGTATCTGGCCATTATTCGGGATCAGCAACCAGCTGCTTGCTGCCTGTGGACTGATCGTCTGTACAACAATGCTCATACGGTTAAACAGAGGCAAATATGCCTTGTGTGCAGCTATACCGGGTGTGTTCATGGCAGGGATCACATTCTGGGCAGGTTATATCCAGGTTACCTCCATTTATATTCCCAAAGGGCAATACTTACTGGCAACACTTGCTGTGGTTGCGATGGTCTTGATGCTTATTGTATTTGTAGGAGCCTTCAGAAAGTGGTATGAGCTTATCAAAATTAATAAATCGGAAATTGATTATTACGGAGAAAGCGTAAAGGAGCTGGTAGAGAGATAAAAGGTTTGGGTTACTAATTAATGATAAGGCCATATCTGATATTTTTCTTACATTTGTTATGCTTTAGGGGTATTCTGAGAAGAATTGAGAGAGTCCCTTTGAACCTGATACGGCTTACACCGACGTAGGGAAAAGCAAAAAGACATTCTTTACAATGTACTTTTGTTTTGGATTTTTTCCTGAAGCTATTTATTTAATCAATAATAATGGATAAAAATCTTTGGAAACAAGTACAGCTCGTAAAACAGCAATCCCCCCTTGTACACAATATCACCAATTACGTGGTGATGAATAATACAGCTAATGCCCTTTTGGCTGTGGGAGCTTCTCCGATCATGGCGCATGCAAAATCTGAAATTCATGAAATGGTCAGTATTGCACATTCAGTCGTTATTAACATAGGTACGCTGGATGAATATGGGGCAGAGTCAATGATAATAGCCGCAAAGGCTGCCCATTCATTAAAAAAACCGTGGATTTTAGACCCGGTAGGTGCCGGCGCAACGGGTTTCCGTGATGAGATTTTACACCAGCTTTTACCGTACCGGCCGACTGTAATCAGAGGTAACGCATCAGAAATCATTGCTTTGGCTAAAGCAAACACAATCGTTACAAAAGGAGTTGACAGCACAGCAAAAAGTGACGAAGCGATCAATGCCGCCCAATATCTCGTCAATCAACACGATACGATTGTCTGTATCTCCGGAGCTACAGATATTATTACTGACCGACAGCAGACCTCCTTTATCCGTAACGGGCATCATTTAATGACCAAAGTTACCGGATTAGGCTGCTCGGCAACTGCCCTTATTGGTGCTTTTGCAGGAGTTACCGAAAAGTATTTTGAAGCAACTGCGGCTGCAATGGCATTAATGGGTATCGCAGGTGAACTGGCTGTTTTGGAAAGCAAAGGTCCTGGAAGCCTTCAGCTTAACCTTCTCGATAAATTATATACTATTACCGAAGAGGAGTTTCTCAGTCATCTCAAGTATGAAAGATAATGAATAGACATCCTTTTCCTTACCAGCTTTACCTTGTTATTTCTAAGGCAGATTGTCCCGGAAGAGACTTTTTAAAGGTTGCAGAGCAAGCTATTCTAGGCGGCGTTGATATCATCCAGCTAAGAGAGAAAAACAGCACTCCCGATGAATTCCTCCAAAAAGCCAGACAACTGATAGCAATTACAGAAAAACATCATATTCCTCTGATTATTAATGACAACGTAGAAGTGGCCACAAAAGTAAATGCGGCAGGCATCCATGTGGGTAATACCGATGCAAGCCCCGTCTATTTGAGGGAGCAGCCACTCATTCACAATAAAATGATTGGTTACTCCATTGAATATCTCGATCAGCTTGAAAATGATCAGACTGCAGCATCAGACTATCTGGGCATCAGCCCGGTCTTCCGCACGACTACCAAATCAGATACAGTTACTGAATGGGGATTGGAAGGAATAGTAAAAATAAGGCAACTCACCTCAAAGCCCCTTGTTGCTATTGGCAGTGTCAACTTAACCAACACCAAGGCTATTATGGACGCGGGAGCGGACTGTATTGCCGTGGTTTCTGCAATATGCGGTGCTGATGATCCTCAAAAAGCAGCTTATGAACTCAAAAATGAAATTGTAAAATGAAAAAATTTAAATATCCATCCGTATTAACGATAGCAGGATTCGACGGAAGCGGAGGGGCTGGCATCCAGGCTGATATTAAAACCGCCTCTTCCCTGGGATGCTTTTCAACATCGGTGTTAACTGCTTTACCGGTCCAGAATACCCAGGGAGTAAGAAAGATATATCCAATTCCTGTAGAAGCAGTAGCTGATCAGATCGAAGCTATTTTAGATGACATTTTTCCTGATGCAATCAAAATCGGAATGGTCCATACTTCCCAGCTTGTGGAAACCATCGTTTCAACACTCGGTAAATATAAAAAGATTCCTATTGTATTCGATCCGGTAATGGTCGCGACAAGTGGACATCGCTTAATAGAAGAAGAGACTATTATCGCTATTACAGAAAAACTTTTCCCTATTGCAGATGTGATTACCCCTAATATGGATGAAGCAGCAATTTTAGCCAGCATGGAGGTGAAAACGCTTGAAGACCTTTATGCAGCAGGAAAACTGATCAAAGGTCTGGGCTGCAAAAGCATTCTTTTAAAAGGCGGACATCAGGACACCTCAACGATTACCTCATTATTCTACGATGAAAATAATCAATACCATACCTTTGAAACCATCAAATTGGCGATCCACAACACCCATGGTTCAGGCTGCACCCTTTCTTCGGCTATAGCAGCATATCTGGCTCAGGGAAAAACCTTATTTGATTCTGTTTCTCTTGGACAACAATATGTTTATAAAGCCATAGAAAATGGAAAAGATGTAGAAACCGGTTTAGGAAACGGCCCGCTTAATCACTTTTTTAACCCTCAAAAACTGATCAAAAATGAAATGGTCTGAACAAACCTGGCAAGCCATTGAAGACAAATACATGTCTATTTTGCAAATGGATTTTATCAAAGAGCTTTCAGCTGGCAATTTGCCGCTTGAAAATTTTAAATTTTACATGGCTCAGGACTCTCTATATCTTGAACATTTTGGACGAACGCTTTCGCTAATTGCTGCTAAGATCCCAGATCTCCAGGATGTTCTTTCTTTTATCAGGTTTGCCGAAAATGCGATCGTGGTCGAAAATGCTTTACATGAATTTTATTTTAAGGATTTTGGTGTTACCGATAAAGGTGTTTTACAGCCTGCATGTCATCACTATATCCATTTTCTGAGGAGTACTGCTGCTCTGGAATGTGTTGAAGTTGCAGTTGCTGCAGTGTTGCCGTGCTTCTGGATCTATAGGGAAGTAGGAAACTTTATCTTTAAATATCAGAACAATATTAATAATCCTTATCAAAAGTGGATCGATACTTATGGCGGAGAGGAATTTTCTGCTGCTGTAGATCATGCCATTGCTATTTGTGATAAGATCGCAGAAAAAGCTACAGATGATACAAGACATAAAATGACAGAAGCTTTTATCATGTCAACCCAAATGGAGTACCATTTTTGGGAAGCGGCCTATGAATTAAAAATATGGAAATAAAACCTGCAAAAGCTGTTATTTTTGATATGGACGGTGTTCTTATCGATAGTGAAAAATTCTGGAAACAAGCGGAGTCCGAAGTATTCAGCTCATTGGGTGTAAAGATTACTGATGAATTCACACAGCTCACTCAGACGATGACTACTGCTGAGGTTACCGAATTCTGGTATAAAAAATACCCTTGGGATAACATTGCATTGGACATTGTGGAACAACAAGTCATCTCAAGGGTCATTGAACTGATCGCAACAGAAGATTGTACTATTGCGGGTATAAAAAAGTTTATAGAAGATCTTAAATCAAAGCAATACAAAATAGGCCTAGCCACCAATTCTCCTTACAGGGTCATTCAAACCGTTCTTGATAAAGCGGAGATTGCCCATTTATTCGATCATATTACCTCAGCTGAGTTTGAAGAACATGGTAAGCCTCATCCTGCCGTATATTTTACTTCAGCAAAAAACCTAAAAGTTGACCCTCAACATTGTTTTGTAATAGAGGACAGTCAGTCCGGTATTCTTGCTGCCAAAAATGCAGGAATGACTGTCATTGCTTTTACCAATCAAAATTCAGAAATTTATTTTGATCTCGCAGATCATAGAATAATCAGTTTTGAAGATCCTTTGCCTGCATTGTTCAGCTAGTTTTTATTTTTTACTTAAAAAGTAAAATTAAGCCTCGTAAAAACATACCTTCCGTTCTGTCCGAATTGAGACGTAGAACGGGAGTAGATAAACTGGTCGTTATTGGTTGATGCCGGAAGGTTTTTGGTTGGATAAATATCAAAAACGTTATTCACTCCCAGCGTTAAGCCTACATTTTTAGTAAACTGATACGCTACGGAAACATCAGTAATTACCTTATCTGCTATTTTCTGATGTTCATCAAATGCAATAATCCCATCGCCGTTGGCATCTAAAACATCAGCACCTGTCACTTTCCCGAAATAAGTATTTCTTAAATAGAAACTGGCATTTTTCCACGAAATACTGTGGGATAAACTTGCCTTTACTCTTGGAACCGCTTCTTCAAGATAGACTCTTGATTTTTCAGAGAAATATGTATTTTCAAGATTAGCAGATTCCAACAAACCCGATGAATGAACGTTTCCTACTTTTTTGGTCTGATTCAGGTTAACCGCAAAATTATTATCCAGCTTCACTTCCGAGAATCGCGCATTATGAGTAATTACAACATCCAATCCTTTCGTTTCAGTATCGATTGCATTCGTAAAAAACTGAGCTGCATTAACCCCTAATTGAGTATACACATTTTGTGCTTGTACCGGAACATCTTTTTTAAGGAATTGATCTGTGAGTATAATCCTGTTTTTAATTTTGGTGAAATAGCCATCAGCTGTAAAAGTCACATTTATTGATGGAATCCTGTATGTGAAACCTACACTTGCAGACTGCGAAGTTTCCTGTTTCAGTTTTGGAATTCCTAATAATCCTGCAATTTCAGAATCATTACTGAATGTCCCCACATCTAAAAGCTGACCGTTGGTAAACAATGTAGACGTAACGTTGTAATAGATCTGGTGAATAGAAGGTGCTCTGAAGCCAGTGGATCCCGCAAATCTTACATTGAAATTCTTATCAAGTTTAATTCTTGAAGCGATCTTATAATTAAAAGTAGATCCGAAATCCGAATAGTTTTCATATCTCGCAGCAGCATCTATCAGCAACCAATCTGTAAAATTGAATTCAAAATCTGCATATCCCGCAACAGATTGTCTGTTTTTATTTACAGCATTTTCAGGTCTGAAACCACTAAATACCTGTGATCCTCCTGGAAGTGAATTTCCAAAGAAATCGGTTGGCCTGGAAGTGGTCCCGTTCCATACATTTCCATTGATATCATAAGTTGCATAAGAAGCTTCTTCTCCTGCTGTTATTTTAAAATTTTCATATCGGTGCTCTGCCCCAAATGCTATGTTGATTCCCTGCCACACATCATATTTCTTTGAAAAATCAAGATTGATCGTATTTTGAGAAAACCTTAGTCCTCCAGCACTAAATTCATTGGGGGAAGCAAATCTTAAAGAAGTATTACCTGTATTCTGGATAGTATAATCAAAGGAGTTTTGTCCGTAAGTATTACTGAAGTCAATATTCCAGCCATCCCAGTTTCCTTTTATACCTGCTGAAAGAGACAAGTCCTGAATATCTGTTCCGATCTGCGGCAGATAACCATCCTGGTATATTCCTGTAAAGGTTCTGCTTTGATTAGGTCTTCTGAAAAATCCTCCCGAAGTACCATGCCTGAAGCTATAACCTCCAAAAGTATAGACTTTCCAGTTATCATCAATCGGAACCTCTATATTTGCAAAAAGCTGGTGGTTATTCAGTTTTGACTGGCCTACCTGCATATTGAAATCCTTTCTTTCAAGGCCTCTGTAGCCTAACTCCTGATTGGTTACATCAGCTCCTAACAATCCCTGTAGCGCACCAATTGTATTGGCGCCCTGAATTTGGTTTTGAAAATCCTGGGAGAAATAATTAACATTCTGTGCATATTGATGAATATAATTTACGATCTGCTGAGCATTGGGAGTAGTACCGATATTTGTAAATAATGAAGAAAGATTCACGCCATCATTTAATGCTCTTTTCTCAATAGCATTGTAAGCATTGTAAATTGCCCCGCTTTCCGTTCCTGCCCTATAGGTTGGATTCCTAAACTGTGAAGTCCAGGTAATATTGAAAAAACCTCCCTTTTTTCCTATTTTATCACCATAATTCAGATCTACCTGAAAGTTTTGCCCGTCAAAATTTCCTGTATGATCATTGGCAGCCGGTGTAAGATTTCCTCCGTAAGTAAACTGACCTGTCAGTCTTCCGGTATCTCTTTTAAGCCCTAAATTGATCACTCCCGCAATGGCATCTGATCCGTATTGTGCCGCAGCACCATCCCGCAACACTTCAATCCGGTTGATCGCGAAAGAAGGAATAGCATTCAAGTCCGTACCTACAGTTCCTCTTCCCGGAGTTCCGTTCACATTAACCAATGCCGAAGTATGTCTTCTTTTACCATTGACCAAAACCAGGACCTGATCGGGACCAAGGCCTCTGAGCTGTGCAGGATCCAAATGATCCGTACCATCAGCGTTGGTCTGAATCGTAGAGGTAAATGAGGGTGCTATAGCGTTTAGGATCTGAGAAATATTGGTCTGAGGAAGAACCAGCGAAGATTCTTTTATATTAAATACATCCACAGGAACCGGGCTGTCAACTTTAGATCTTGCTCCGCTTCGGGATCCCAGAATAACGACCTCTTCCACATTAGCGGTTTTCACTGTATCCTTCTCCTGTCCATAAACATAAGTTGCCCCCAGAAAAAATAAAACAGAAGCTGAAAAAATTGTCTTTCTATTTTTCATACATTTTATGTTAAGTTTTTTTTAACTTTTTTTGAGGAGCAAATGTATGTCATATTTATAAGTCTACAAAATAAGTAGACTTATAATTTATAAAAAGTTCTGATAGCTTACGTCTATGTTTTTAAATTTTAGTTAGTTTAGCGTATTTCAGAATAAGATTTTTCTCGCCTTCATGCATGAAGACCACTTTAGCCTTGATATTCTGAGGGTCTGTTCCATCCAGAAAAGTAACTTCCCCGACACCAAAACGATCATGTCTCACCTTATCCCCCACTTCAATATCCTGAGAAGAGGCTCCGCTTGGGTTAATGATTTTGGCCGTACTTACGGGTTTCAGTTTACGAGGTTCAGCAATTGGTTTTGAATTCTCATTCTTTTCAATGGTTTTCTTCTCTACCTTTTTAAAACTACGTATTTCTGAAGGATGTTCATCAAAAATATTGGATTTAAGCCCGCTTTGATTAATAAAACGTTTTTCCATTGCAGGATTGATGAATTCCAGATACTCCTCATCAATTTCACTTAAGAATCTTGATGGTTCTGCATCCGTAATTTTTCCCCATTGGAATCTGGAAATGGCATAAGAGAAAAATGCCTGCTTCTCGGCTCTTGTCAAGGCTACGTAAAACAAACGTCTTTCTTCTTCCAGATCTTCCCTTGTTGCTGAACTCATAAAACTAGGGAAAAGATTTTCTTCCATTCCTACAAGATGCACAACAGGAAACTCAAGTCCTTTGGAAAGGTGAATGGTCATCAGGGAAACCATATCATCTTCTTCATCTTTTGCTTGCGTATCTGCTGAAAGGGCAATATTTTCAAGGAAATTGGATAAACTAGGATCTCCGTCCTCCAGCTGCATCTGCTCTTCTATAAAACCCTGCATAGAGTTCATGAGTTCCTGTACGTTTTCTACCCTTGAAATCCCTTCGGGAGTTCCGTCATCTTTCAGAAATTTGATCAGACCACTTCGTTTTGCAACTTCCATGGCAACACTGTAAGCTGTTTCTGTTTTCAGCAATACCTGAAAAGCCTTGATCATTGACCAGAAATCATTCAGTTTGTTGAGAACACCATTATTGAATCCTAACTGTTGAGAATACATCGGAAGATTATCCAGGACCTTTGCTACAGACACGTTATGGGCATCTGCAAAAACGACCAGTTTATTCTGCGTTGTTTCTCCGATCCCTCTCGTAGGATAATTGATGATCCTTGTCAATGCTTCCGAATCATTTTCATTGATAAGAAGACGCAGGTAAGCAATAAGGTCCTTTACCTCTTTCCTTTGATAGAAAGATAAACCTCCATATACTTTATAAGGGATATTCTTACGTCTCAGAGCATCTTCAAAAGCCCTGGTCTGAGAGTTCGTCCTGTATAAAATGGCAAAATCACTAAATTTTCGCTGGTCCCTGTTATGAAGCTCCCATATATTTCCAGCCACAAAGTTGGCTTCATCCGCATCCGAAAGCGAACGGTAGATTTTTATTTTATCTCCTTCTTCATTCTCACTGAATACATTCTTTTTGAACTGCTGAAGGTTTTTTGCAATCACCACATTAGCGGCATTCACGATATTTTGTGTTGAACGGTAGTTTTGTTCCAAAGAAACCGTCACCGCATCAGGATAATCTTTCTTAAAATTTAAAATGTTATAAATATTGGCTCCCCGGAATGAATAGATCGATTGAGCATCATCTCCCACTACACATATATTTTCAAACTTTGAAGCCAGTGCCTTTACAATCAGGTACTGAGAGTGATTCGTATCCTGGTACTCATCTACCAGAATATAACGGAATCTGTCCTGATATTTGGCTAAAACCTCAGGAAACCGGGTAAGCAGTTCATTGGTTTTTAACAATAAATCATCAAAGTCCATCGCCCCGTTTTTAAAACAGGCTTCTACATATTTCTGATAAATCTGACCGATAAACTTCATATTCGCTTTTTCATCAGCCTCCATCAATTCAGGGTTGTTGAAATAGGCTTTTACCGTGATCAGGTTATTCTTATAGTTTGAAATTCTTGCCTGGACTTTTTTAGGTTTATACAGATCCGCATCTATATTCATGTCTTTCAGCACTTTCCGGATTACATTCAACGCATCCTGCTGATCATAAATTGTAAAATTCGATGGAAATCCCAGATAATGAGCTTCACTTCTCAAAATTCTTGCAAATACCGAGTGAAAAGTTCCCATCCACAAACTTCTTGCATTACCGGGGCCTACTACCTTTGCAATACGCTCCTTCATTTCACGTGCTGCTTTATTGGTAAAGGTAAGGGCTAAAATATTGAAAGGATCGACACCGTTTGTAATCAGATGGGCGATACGCATAGTAAGTACACGCGTTTTCCCCGAACCTGCTCCTGCAAGTACCATTAAAGGTCCCTGTAAAGTAGTAACGGCTTCGTATTGTGATTCATTGAGTCCTTTCAAATAGTCCATGCTGCAAAAAATTTTGGGAATACAAAAATAATGTATTAAAAGGAGAATTCAAATTTTTGAAATGCAGGTATGATATATTTAACAAAACCAATAATTCAGTTAAAAATTTCACATAATAATTGTAACAATTAAAGTATTTTTAGGACTTATTGACAAACAATTTCTACTTTATGAAAAAACGACTTCTTTCTGTTGCTGCTGTAGCTTTCTTTGGAGTGATGCTGAATGCACAACAAATCAAATTCGAAGAGTATGATTTACCAAACGGTTTACACGTGATTCTTCATCAGGACAATACAGCACCGGTAGTTACAACAGGAGTAATGTACCACGTAGGTGCCAAGGATGAAGTAAAAGGAAGAACCGGTTTCGCTCACTTCTTTGAACATCTTTTATTTGAAGGAACACCTAATATCAAAAGAGGTGACTGGTTTAAAATAGTTTCTTCCAACGGAGGGCAAAACAATGCCAATACAACCAATGACAGAACATATTACTATGAAACTTTCCCTTCCAACAACGAACAACTGGGACTTTGGATGGAAGCTGAAAGAATGCGTCACGCAGTTATCAACCAGGTTGGAGTAGATACTCAGAGAGAGGTTGTAAAGGAGGAAAAAAGATTGAGAATGGACAACCAGCCTTACGGGAATCTTTTTACCACCATCCAAAAAAATCTTTTCACCAATCACCCGTACAACTGGCCAACCATCGGATCAATGGAGGACCTGAATTCTGCTAAACTTGAAGAATTCCAGGCATTTTATAAAAAATATTATGTACCTAACAATGCCACTTTGGTCGTAGCAGGAGATATTAAGCCTGAACAGACTAAAAAATGGATTGAAGAATATTACGGAGGAATTCCAAAAGGAACAATCTATCCTAAAGATTTCCCGAAAGATGCTCCTATCACTCAGGAGAAGGAAGTTACTGCTACAGATCCTAACATCCAGCTTCCGGCCTATGTTTTTGCCTACAGAACACCTGCCAATAAAGAGAAAGATGCCTATGTTCTGGATATGCTTTCAACCTATTTAAGCAACGGAAAATCATCTGTTTTGTATAAAAAATTAGTAGATCAGGACAAAAAAGCACTTCAGGTAGCGGCTTTCAACCAGGGACTTGAAGACTACAGTATATTTGCATTTTTCGCAATCCCAATGGGACAGACTACAAAGCAAACTTTACAGTCTGACATTGATGCTGAGATCAAAAAATTACAAACAACTCTAATCTCTCAGGAAGATTATCAGAAAATTCAGAATCAGTTTGAAAACCAGTTTGTAAATCAGAATTCAAGTATTCAGGGAATTGCTGCTTCATTAGCAACAAACCACGTATTGATGGGGAACACCAATTTAATCAACAAAGAAATTGACATTTACAGATCCATCACAAGAGAAGATCTTCAAAATGCTGCTAAAAAGTACCTGAATCCTAATCAAAGAATAATCATTAATTACGTACCTGAAAAAAAATAATCCAGATCAGTTGGGTTAAAAAGTGATTATAACAAACAATTATTTACAAATGAAAAAGCAATTAACATATATAGCCGTAGCATTTTTATTTACCGGAATGCTTTCAGCACAAAAAATAGATCTTAATGCAATGCCAAAGCCAGGTCCTACTCCAGCGATAAACATTGCCAAGCCAAAAACTTTCCAGCTAAGCAATGGCCTTACGGTGATGGTTGTAGAAAACAACAAATTACCACGAGTAAGCGCCAATCTATCTATGGACAGACCTCCTTACCATGAAGGAAATGTGACCGGTGTAAGCGAAATCATGGCAGAACAGTTCGAAAACGGAACAACCAATATCGGCAAAGATGAATTTAATAAAAAGGTAGATTTTCTGGGAGCTAACCTTAACTTTTCATCTTCCGGAGCTTTCGCAAGTTCTCTTTCAAAATATTTCCCTGAGGTATTAGGATTAATGGCTGATGCTATTATTAATCCAAAATTTTCTGCTGAAGAAATCCAGAATTCTAAGGAAAGAGCTATTGAAAGTTTAAAATCTGATGATAAAAACGCTTCTTCTATAGCAGCAAGGGTTTCCAATGCTTTACAGTATGGAAAAAACACATCCAGAGGAGAGTTTGAGACCGTTGAGTCCATCAATAAAATCCAGCTGGCCGATGTTCAGAATATCTACAAAAAATATTACGCTCCGGACAATGCGTATTTAGTTATCGTTGGAGATGTTAAATATGATCAGGTAAAACCTTTGATCGAAAAAGCATTCAGCGGATGGAAAAAATCCAATACTGCTTTTACCGCATTAGAACCTGCTTCAAATGTTGCAAAAACAGAGATCAATGTTGTTGATGTTCCTTCAGCTGTACAATCGGTTGTTTCCGTAGGCAACCTGAATACACTGAAAATGAAAGATCCCAACTACTTCCCTGCAACAATTGCCAACTACATCCTTGGAGGTGGTGGTGAAGCTAGACTTTTCATGAATCTTCGTGAAAAAAACGGATTTACTTACGGAGCTTATTCAAGCATGTCTGCCAGCAAATACTCTCCTAATTTTTCAGCACAGGCAAGTGTAAGAAACGAAGTTACAGACAAAGCCGTTAAAGAATTCATGAATGAACTGAATGCTATTTCTACCGTAAAACCGGAAGAGCTTGAAAATGCTAAAGCAAAGCTGAAAGGAAACTTCATTATGTCTTTGGAGAAACCTGAAACCATTGCAAGATTTGCATTAAATCAAAAAGTACAGGATCTTCCTTCAGATTTCTATACCAATTATCTGAAGTCCATTGATAAAGTAACCGCTGCAGACGTTACAAGTGCGGTTAAAGCGACAATACTTCCTAATCAAAGCAGAATTTTCATCGCAGGTAAAGCTTCTGATATTTCTGAAGGTCTGGAAAAATTAGGCTACCCGGTAAAATATTTTGATAAGGAAGCTAATCCTGTAGCAAAACCGGCTGCACAAAAAGTAGATGCAGGTGTTACGATCGGATCTGTAGCGGATAAATACATCAATGCAATCGGAGGTCTTGCTGCTGTTCAGAAGATCAATTCTATTTCCAGTGACGCTACTACAAAAGTACAGGGCATGGAAATGAACATGAAAATGATTCAGGCTAAAGAAGGTAAAATGGCTATGAACATCAGCATGATGGGAAATACCGTACAAAAAATTGTATTCGACGGAAAAGATGGCTACATGGAAGTTCAAGGGAAAAAGGTTCCTCTAAGCGACAAGCAGAAAGCCGAAATGTCTGATGAGAAAGAACTATTCCCGGAAATTAATTTCGCAAAATCTACTGAATATAAATTAGCAGGAATTGAAAAATATAACAACGAAGATTCCTACGTAGTGAAAGGCGCAAAAGACACATATTATTATAGCGTAAAAACCGGCCTGAAAACAGGAGAGGTAAAAAGTGGAGAGCAGGGTTCTACCCCTACAAGCTATGCTGATTATAAAGATGTATCCGGCGTAAAATTACCACATACCATTATTCAGAATATGGGCGGAATGGATATAAACCTGGCTGTAAAATCTTATCAGATCAATCAGGCTAAAGATTCTGATTTTAAATAAGAATAATCTCTTTTAAAGAAAAAACAGCAACAATTGTTGCTGTTTTTTCTTTTTACTAAAATCTTATTTTGCTGTTCGGTAAAAAAAGATTAAATTTGCCCATTCAAAAAGATATCAAATTAATGGATTCTATATTTATACTATTGATGGTTCTTGTTATGATTGCTAGTGTTTTACTGGTAATTATCGTTATGGCTCAAAATCCTAAAGGAGGAGGCCTTTCCAGTACCTTCGGAGGTGCATCATCTGCGCAATTCGGAGTACAAAGAACCAACGACTTTATGGAAAAAGCAACATGGACCTTAGGAGCGACAATCATTGTTCTTATCCTTATCAGTGTTGTGATCACAGGAAAGCCATCACAAACGGCTCCGGTTCAGCAACCTGTTAAAAAAGAAGCTCCTGCAAAACAATCTGCTCCGGCTTCTCAAACAACAGCACCAGCTCAGGCTCCTGTTACTCCTGCTAAATAAGCAAATACTATTTTACATATTAAAAAAGCAACTCAATTGAGTTGCTTTTTATTTTAATTTGATCTTTTCTATTTTGTGCCGGAGCCTTAAGCCTGCTTTTAAAAATGAATACTGCAAAGGCTTCGATTCCTTGTAATATTTACTGATAAAAATCTGCATAGCCCCATAAAAGCGCTCGAGATAAAGCTCATCTTTTACCGTACTTTCTCCTTTATAGTGCAATATTGAAGCTTTACCATAATAGTAATTCGTAAAGCCATTCCTAAGTAAGGTATAACATAAATCGATATCTTCACCATACATGAAATAAGCTTCATCCAGGCCGCCTACTCTTTCATAAACCTCTCTCTTAACAAGAAAAAATGCACCGGTGATCACTTCCACCTTATCAATTGCATTTTCATCAATGTCATTCCGATAATAGGATTTTGAATTGTTATTCTTAAAATTCACAAATAACTTTTCGAAGGAGTTGAACATATCCGGAACTGAACGTTTGCTTTCCGGTAAAAATGTACCTTTCGCATCATGCATTCTCACTCCCAGACACCCAAAGTCAGGTTGAGCATCTGCAAAATCTAAAATCTCATCCATATAACAGCCTTCAAGTTCTGTATCGGGATTGAGGATCAGGACATATTTTCCCACTGCCCTTTTTATAGCTGTATTATTGGCTTTTGAAAAACCATCATTACTTTCGGAAGCAATAAAATGAAAACCCGGAAATTCTTCTATCAGATTTCGCCATGAGGTGTCTGTAGAAGCATTGTCAATAATGATGACTTCATAGGGAACTTCTTTTACATATTTTTTAATGGATAAAAGGCAATTCCGAAGTAACTGGGTAACGTTATAATTAACAATTATTATTGAGAGCCTGGTATTCATTTTTAATCCTTTTCGTTATAAGGAAGTCTGTTGATAATGGACCTGCCCAAAGAAATCTCATCCGCATATTCAAGTTCATCCCCTACTGAAATCCCTCTGGCAATGCTTGAAAAACTTACATTGAAATTTTTAAATTTCTTATAAATATAATATGCTGTGGTGTCACCTTCCATGGTTGCACTCAAAGCAAAAATAAATTCTTTGACCAGCCCTGTATTCAATTTCCTTTCAATGCTTGGAATATTAAGCTGATTCGGACCGATCCCTTCCATAGGAGAAATCTTACCTCCCAGGATCAGATATTTTCCTGTATATTTTCCTGTATTTTCAATAGCAATAACATCCCGTACATCCTCTACTATACAAATCACCTCATCACTTCTTTTGGAACTGCTGCAGATTTCGCAAACATCAAAATCCGAAAAATTATGACATTCCTTGCAGTACTTTATATCATTAACCAGACTGATGAGAGAATTGCCGAGACCAACGGCCCTGGAATTGGGCTGTTTTAATAAATGAAGCGCCAGACGCAAAGCTGTTTTCCTGCCAATTCCGGGAAGTCCTGAAATCTCATCCACAGCTTTTGCCAAAACTTTACTTGGATAATCCATAATTACTTACAAAAATAATATAAAAAGATGAGTCTATAGGGCTTTCTCAAGCATAAATCATCTCCTTCTCCAATAAAAGATATATCTTTGGAAAATATATGAAAAAAATAAACTAAATGATTCTTAACAACCTTAATTATCCTCTGGATTTCAAATTCAAAATCACAACATTAGCCAGTGATTTTAACATTACAGACAGAAACGGGAACTATGTGGCATATGTTCGCCAAAAAATGTTTAAGCTAAAGGAAGATGTTATTGTCTTTAATGATGAAAGCAAATCTAAGGAGCTTTTCAGGATACAGGCCAATAAGTGGATCGATTTTAATGCATCCTACTCTTTAAATGATCTTGTTGATAAAAAAAACTTCGGAAGGCTGGCAAGAAAAGGAATGCGTTCACTCTGGAAGTCAACTTATAATATCCTGGACGCAAATGATCAGCCTAAATTTACAGTAACGGAAGATAATGCATGGACAAAATTCTTCGACGGGATGGTAAGTGAAATTCCGATCATCGGTATGTTTACCGGATATTTCTTAAATCCTGCTTACACGGTAAGAGGTGTGGATGGAAAAGAATATTTTAAATTAAAAAAGATGCCTTCATTTTTTGGCAGAAGATTCCAGCTAGACAGAATGATCGATATCGATGATGAGGACGAAAGTCTGGTTATACTTTCTTTATTAATGATGGTTCTGCTTGAAAGAGCCAGAGGATAAATGCATTAATACCACAAACAATGAAATACCTTATTATTATCTTTTCAGTACTCTTGGTAGTAGCTTGTAAAAAAGAACAACCAAACGTTTTAACAACCACTCCCAAAGATTCACTGAATATTGTTCAGGATTCTGCAAAAGTGGAGAGCTCGGGAAAAATCCTGGTTGAAACGATAGCCTTCCCCAAGGAGATTAAAGAATGCTCATGTTACTTTGCAAAAAGCAAAGCTGATTTCGAAGCGGAAAAGTACATCTATGCTGATGATGCAGGAAAAACAGCTTACATGAAACTGGACGGAAAAAGATTAGCCATGAACCTGATCTCATCCAGCGATATGGAAGCTGATGAACTTCTAACCAAAGAAATAGAAAATGACGATTATAAAATATCCGTAAAAGGTAAAAAAATCAAAGGGGAAGAAGCTCTATTATTTGAAGGGACCATAACCATTGAAAAACCTGACGGAACTGTCATCACATTGCCTATTTATGGAGAATGTGGATGCTAATCATCCTGCAATTCCGCTTTTCAAAAATTTTCCTCTCCAAAATAAAAAAGACTGCTCCCGAATTTACGGGAGCATTTTTTATTCGTAATTTTGATAAAAATAAATTTTATGGAATTATCCAATATAGAACCGCAGATTATCTGGAAGAATTTCTCCAAATTAAATGCTGTTCCAAGACCTTCAAAAAAAGAAGAAAAAGTAATCGCATTTATTAAAGGATTTGGTGAAAGTCTGGGATTACCCACAACAGTAGATGAAGTAGGAAATGTTATTATTAAAAAACCTGCAACAGCAGGAATGGAAAACCGTAAATCGATTGTATTACAATCACATTTGGATATGGTTTGTCAGAAAAACAGTGATGTTAATTTTGATTTTGATACAGAAGGTATCAAAATGGAAGTTGACGGAGACTGGGTAAGAGCAAAAGGAACTACATTAGGAGCAGATAATGGTTTAGGTGTAGCTACGATCATGTCTATTTTAGAAAGTTCAGACATTCCGCATCCGGATTTAGAAGCACTTTTTACCATTGATGAAGAAACAGGAATGACCGGAGCTCTTGGGTTAAAGCCAGGACAGCTTACCGGACAGATCCTATTGAATCTTGACACCGAGGAAGATGATGAGATTGATATCGGCTGTGCAGGAGGAATAGATGTTACTATCACTCAAAACTATGAGCTTGAAGCAGCGAAAGGACAAATTGTAAGAATTGAAATCAAAGGACTACAGGGAGGTCACTCGGGAATGGATATCCATAAAGGTTTCGGGAATTCCAATATTATTTTGGGAAGATTGCTTTACAGCGGTTTACCAAAAGAAAATGTACAATTAATTTCAATTGATGGTGGTGGTTTAAGGAATGCGATCCCAAGAGAAGCAGTAGCTATTATCTCTGTAAGAAACGCCAATGAATTTATTGAGGAGCTAACCAATGGTCTTAAAAAAGAAATTTTAGAAGAATTTGCAACTGTTGAGCCAGGTCTTCAGATCAATATAGAAAATTCAACAAGCTCTGATAAAGCCCTGTCTGAAGAAGATTCTAAAAAGGTTATTTTAGTCCTAAAATCTCTTCACAATGGTGTTTACAGAATGAGTCCGGATGTAAAAGATCTTGTAGAAACGTCCAACAATGTGGCAAGAGTAGAACTTAAAGGTGGAAATTTAAAAATATTAAACCTGTCAAGATCTTCAGTTGACTCAACTAAATATGCTGTGGCAGAACAGTTAAAATCAGTTTCTGAACTGGCAGGAATGCAGGTAGAATTCAGTGGCTCTTATCCCGGATGGAAACCAAAACCCGGATCTGAAATCGTTCAGCTCATGGAAAAGATCTATACCGAAAAATTCACTGAAAAGCCTCATGTAGTAGCTTGCCATGCAGGTCTGGAATGTGGGATCATCGGTGCTAACTATCCGGAAATGGAAATGGTAAGCTTTGGACCTACCATCAGAGGAGCCCACTCTCCTGATGAGAAGGCCAATATCCCTTCAACACAAAAATTCTGGAGTTTCCTGAAAGAAATTTTAGCGAATATTCCTCAGAAATAATTATTCAAAGTAATAATCAGTCATGTGGAGTCCATAGGTTCCACATGATTACATCAGCAGGAAAATACAATTCAAAGATACAGTATACGTATGCTATCCGGGAATTCCAAATTTTCCAATACATAAAAAAGTCCTGAAAAAAAATTTCAGGACTTTTATATTTTTAAGTTAAAAATTTTCTAAGGATAAGGAGCAATCTCTACTTCAAGCCCTTCCATATCTTCCACGATGTGCAGCTGACATCCTAATCTGCTGTTTTCCTTCACATGGAAAGCTTCAGCTAACATAGCATCTTCTTCATCTCCCATTTCAGTTAAGCCCGGATCATTGATCACATACACCTGGCAGGAAGCACACATAGCCATTCCTCCACAAACACCGATTGTTCCTTCTTCTGCTAATTCATAAGAACGGATAACTTCCATTAAATTCATAGACATATCCGTTGGTGCAATAACATCGTGCGTTACACCTTCCCTATCGGTAATTTTTATATTGATATCTGACATAATTTTGCAAAATTAGTCAATTTTTTTCACAACTGCTTTTTCTGCTTCTTTACGGCTTCCGTCGAACCCGTCTACTCCACTCACAGTAGTATATTTAAGAACATATTTTTTCCCAGGGTTCAATCTGTTATAAACACTTTGACACATTAATGTTGCTTCATGGAAACCACATAAGATCAATTTTAATTTACCCGGATATGTATTAATATCACCAATAGCGTAAACTCCGTCAATATTTGTCTGATAATCCAGCGCATTGTTTACAACGATGGCATTCTTTTCAATATTCAGCCCCCAGTTGGCAATATCTCCTAACTTTGGAGTTAAACCGAATAAAGGAATAAAATAATCCGTTTCAATATCATGAGCTTCTTCACCATCTACCTGAACGGTGATCGCTGAAACTTTTCCTTCTCCTTTTATTGCAGTAACCTCGGCAGGGGTAATTAATTTTATTTTTCCCTGGTTCTTTAAATCCTGAACTTTTTCTACGGAATCCAACGCTCCCCTGAATTCATTTCTTCTATGGATCAAAGTCACTTCACTGGCAACATTAGATAAGAAAATACTCCAATCCAATGCTGAATCTCCACCTCCTGCAATAACCACTTTTTTATTTCTGAAGTGTTCAGGCTCTTTAACAAAATATTCAACACCTTTTTCTTCGTAATCTGCAATATTTTCGATGGTAGGCTTCCTTGGCTCAAAAGTTCCTAATCCACCGGCAATAGCAACCGCTTTCGCTCTGTGAACCGTTCCTTTATTCGTAACAACCTCAAACCATTCCTCATCTACTTTTGTAAGCGTAACCGCCGTTTCGCCTAAAGTAAACCCAGGTTGAAACTGCTTGATCTGCTCCATTAAATTATCTACCAGATCACCGGCATTTACCGAAGGATAACCCGGAATATCGAAAATAGGCTTTTTAGGATAAAGCTCGGCAAGCTGACCTCCCGGCTGTGGAAGTGCATCTATAATATGGCATTTCATTTTAAGCAAACCTGCTTCAAACACTGCGAAAAGTCCAGTTGGTCCGGCTCCTATAATCAATATGTCGGTAGTAATCATAATAAAATTTAATTTTACATATAACTGCAAATTTACTAATTTTAACGCGAAGCTGATTTAATTGAGTCTAAATAAAAACCTGAGATTTATCAAATAACGGGTAAAATAGAAAAATTTTAATTTTGGCAGCGTTTTTGTAAAAACCATATTATGAAGAAAATTCTCAATATCATTGCATTATTCGTATTCTTTCTCGGTTTTGGCCAGATTGATAATATAGCAGATGGCGAATCTATTACTTTCAGGATTCATTACGGAATACTAACTGCCGGAAATGCAACGCTTACAACTCAAAAAACAACTTACAAAGGAGCTCCCCACCTCTATGTAAAAGGAACGGGACAAACCTCCGGTGCTGTAAAAGCTTTTTTTAAAGTGGATGATCTTTATGAGAGTTTCATTGATATACAGACAGGACTTCCCAGTTTCTACGTTCGAAATGTAAAAGAAGGAAGCTATCGCCAACATTTTGAAACTGTGTTCAACCATGACAACAATACACTGATCCTGACGGATAAAAAAACACCGGCTAACGGCTCCAAAGTAATCAAGTCTGTAAAAGGAATACAGGATATGCTTTCTTGTTTTTATTACCTCAGAAGCCAAAGCCAGACGGAGCTTAAAGTGGGTACGGTAATTAATATGAATGTCTGGATTGATGATGAAATGTTTCCTTTTCGTTTAAGAGTTGTAGGTACCGAAAATTTAAAGACAAAGTTCGGAGTCATCAATTGCTTAAAAATCGTTCCGTCAGTAATGAGTGGAAGAGTATTTAAAGATAAAGAGGGAGTAACCATGTGGGTTTCTAATGATGCTAATCACGTTCCTATGTTACTTAAAGCTGAATTAGCTGTCGGTTCTTTAAAAGCAAGTATCGACGATTTTAAAAATGTAAAGTACCCTTTAAGGTTTTCTAAATAAAAAGCCACTAAAAAACATAAAAAAGCCTCCTAACGGAGGCTTTTTCTATAGTGTTTTAAATTGTTCTAAAGTTCTGATATCGTTTTCAAAGAACATTCTGATATCGCTCATTTGATAAAGAAGCATTACAATCCTCTCAATACCCATTCCGAAAGCATACCCTGAATATTTTCCCGGGTCAATATTTACATTTTTTAAAACAGCCGGATCCACCATACCGCAACCCATAATTTCCAGCCAGCCTGTTCCTTTAGTAATTCTATAATCCGTTTCAGAGTTTAATCCCCAGTACACATCGATTTCAGCACTAGGTTCAGTGAAAGGGAAATAAGAAGGTCTCATTCTGATTTTGGACTTTCCAAAAAGTTCAGTAGTAAAAAACTGGATGGTTTGCTTCAAATCCGCAAAGCTTACATTTTCATCGATGTATAACCCTTCAATCTGATGGAAAATACAATGAGAACGTGAAGATACCGCTTCATTTCTGAAAACCCTTCCCGGAGATAAAATTCTTATTGGGGGTTGGTTTTCCTCCATATAACGAATCTGCACTGAAGAAGTATGCGTCCTCAAAAGAATATCAGGATTTTGTTCAATAAAGAAAGTATCCTGCATATCTCTTGCCGGATGATATTCAGGAAGGTTAAGTGCCGTAAAGTTATGCCAGTCGTCTTCAATTTCAGGCCCATCAGCTACCGCAAAACCAATAGATTTAAAGATCTCAATAATCCTGTTCTTCACCAGGTTGATAGGATGTCTCGATCCCAGCTCCAAGGGAAAAGCAGGTTTTGTAAGATCATCTTTCTCTACTACGACTGAAGATTCAGAAGCGCTTTTCAGATCTTCTAATTTTATGGCAATAGCCTGTTTTAAAGAATTCACTTTCTGTCCGAATTCTTTCTTCTGATCGTTTGGAACTTCCTTTAATGTTTCGTAAAAATCGTTTAGAACTCCTTTCTTACCATTATACTTGATTCGGAAATTTTCGATCTCCTCTTTAGATGTAGTATTGAAGTTATTTACCTCAACGAGTAGTTCTTCTATCTTTTCTATCATTATTTTACCCTTTCAAAATGTTTTGCAAAAATACGATTTTTCAGTTTAAAAACTTTCTTATTTTATCATAAAAAATCTGCCCCTTATTCAGAGGCAGACTTCAATCACTTATTTCACTTAAATAAAAAAATTATTTCTTTTCTAAAGCTTTAACGTTGATCTGAAGAGTTACCTCATCTTTAATCACTCCGTTTTCAGCAGGAGCCTGGAATTTCACACCAAACTCTTCTCTTTTAATATCTTTAGGTTCAGTAGCTACGGTTACTTCACCTTCTTTTACAGACACATTAGCTTTAAGCTGAAGCGGCTTGGTAATTCCTTTAATGGTTAAATTACCATCCAATAAAGTATTATAATCACCTTCAGCTGCCGGTGTAACTTTAGTAATTTCATAAGAAGCAGTTGGAAATTTTTCAACTTCAAAGAAATCCCCGCTTTTCAAATGCCCGTTCAGTTTTCCTAATTGCTCTGCGTCATCTTTTAAATCCACAGATGTTAATGAATTCATATCAGCAACGAATTTTCCACTTTCTAATTTTCCGTCTTTCACTGTAAGATCACCACTTTCAAACTTAATTGTTCCGAAATGGCTTGTACTTTCAGATTTGAAGACTTTATACCCCTTCCACTCTATTTTACTATTTAAAGTATCCAATGCATATTGAGCACCTTCTTTTGTTGTCGTAACATCATTACTTTCACTTGTAAGCGGTTTGTCTTTTTTACAAGAAACAACAACAGCTGTAGCAAAAACGGCAGGGATAACGAAATAAAACAGTTTTTTTCTCATTTTTGATATTTTTTTATTACGTTCGCTAAGATAATAAAAAAAATAATTCTTTTTTAAAAATACTACATTTGTAATATGCTATTAGAGATAAACAATCTTTATTTTTCACATCGTAAAGACCAGCCTCTTTTTCAAAACCTCAATATACGATTTGAGGAAGGGAAAATCATTGCCCTGGCCGGTGAAAGCGGCTGTGGAAAATCTACATTATTAAATTTAATTTATGGACTTTTAGACTGGGAAGGCGGTGAAATTATTTTTGACGGCACTCCACTTATGGGCCCGAAAGGCAATCTTGTTCCCGGAGAACCTCAAATGAAATTTGTTGCACAGAATTTTGACCTGATGCCTTATTCCACCGTTGCAGACAATGTGGGTAAGTTTATTTCAAATATCAATCTATCAAAAAAAAGAGAAACCGTTCATGAACTTCTTGAAGTAGTAGGCCTGCAGGAATATGCTGATGTTTTCCCAAAAATTTAAGTGGCGGACAGCAGCAAAGAGTGGCTATTGCGCGTGCTTTGTCTATATTGCCTAAGCTCCTGATCCTGGACGAACCGTTTAGTAATATTGATTTTCCAAGAAAAATAGAACTTCGGGAAAGGCTTTTCAGGTATGTAAAGCAACATAACATTTCCTTAATCATCTCAACTCATGAACTTCAGGATATTATACCTTGGGTAGACCAGATCGTTGTTCTTCAAAGTGGAAGACTGATCCAAAACACCCATCCGGAAGAAACTTATAAAGAACCTTACAATCCTTATGTTGCTAAACTTTTTGGGGAAGTAAATATTTTCACCGATCATGAAATGAAGAATTTTGGGATCTCTAAATTTTCCTATTACCCGCATGAAATTAAAGTTTCGGAAAACGGCATGGATGCAGAAGTTTTGGAAAGCAGGTTTGCCGGTAACCATTATTGGAATAAAGTAAGAGCAAAGGAAAAGGATCTCGTGTTATATACCAACAGCAAAATTGAAGGCCCCGTAAAAATTGTCTTTGCATAAAGCCGAACTGCTAAATGGCGGAAAAAACAAAATTATTATATGTATAAAGTATAAAAGGTAAATTTGGGATTCGGTGATTTTTCCAAAAAAATTAACATATCCTTAATATGCTCATTGTTAGTTTGTGGATAAAAGTCCGGATTCCGGAAATTCATTTTTAAAACTTTTTATTACATTTGTAATTCTATAGCATAAGGAAACTTTTGGTTAATTCTCTTTCTGCCTCCTGGACGAACATTAGCAGAATCCTGCAATCTAGTCTTTGAAAGATTACACTGTCCAATCTTTTCCTTTTTTTGTTTCTTATAACTTCTTATATATCAAAAATGCGTCCCTAAAGACGCATCAATGAATATATTATCAGGTTTTATGCTTTCTTCACGAACTCTGATTTCAAAGCCATCGAACCAAAGCCGTCAATTTTACAATCGATATTATGGTCACTATCAGGTCTCAGGCGGATATTTTTCACCTTTGTTCCCGCTTTTACAGGTTTTGGAGCTCCTTTTACCGGCAGGTCCTTGATAACCACTACAGAATCACCATCATGTAACTCATTTCCATTGGAATCAAGTATTTTACCTTCATTGGCTGTTTCCGCAGCTGCCTCATCAGCATTCCATTCATAAAAACACTGGGAACAAACCGTCATGTTGTCACTAGGATAAGTAAATTCGGAACCACACTTCGGACAAAGAACAATATCACTCATATTTTAATTTTTGCAAAGGTAGAGTTTTTTAAAGGATCAAGTCAACAGAAAGGTGTAGAGATAAAATCAGGTATCTGGAGAAAAATCACCCACCCTATTTATCTATTTATGTATTAACTATCAACATCTATCGTACCTCCTGTTTCCCATCTCCTTCATCAATCTCAAATCTCAACTATAATTTGTACTTTTGCAGATTGAAAACAGCAGAAGCAATTATGGAACTTATTCACAGAAACCTGGCAATCGGAATTCACGATGCCCTACAGGAGACATTTTTTGAAAAAAACAAATACGCTGATAAAGTTATTGAAAGACTTTTAAAGGCTCACAGAAAATGGGGAAGTCAGGACAGAGCCGTTGTTTCTGAGATTTTTTACAATATCATCCGCTGGAAAAAGCGTTTGGAGTATTATATGGGAGAAGGTGTAAAACCGAATAACATATACAAACTCATTCTTGCTTATTTACTTTGGAGCAAAACAAACTATAAAAAGTTTGAAGAGTTCGACGGGATAAAAATCGCTGATATCATTACAAAGCTAAAAAAAGATACTGTTCCTACAAGAGCTATTGAACACTCTATTCCTGAATGGCTGGCTGAAACCCTTGAAAAAGAATTAGGCGCTGGCTGGGAAAAGGAAATGAGAGCTTTAAATGAGCAGGCTCCTACTGTTTTGAGAGCAAATTCTCTTAAAACAACGCCCAGAGAACTGATCTCTGATCTATCTGATGAAGGTATCGCCTCTTTTACCGTGAGAAATTATCAGGACGCTGTACAGCTGGAAGAAAAAAAGAATGTTTTTTTAACAACAGCTTTTAAAGAAGGATTATTTGAAGTTCAGGATGCTTCTTCACAAAAAATAGGATATTTCCTTGATGTAAAAGAAGGACAAAGAGTAGTTGATGCATGTGCAGGAGCAGGAGGAAAAACACTTCACCTCGCAGCACTAATGCAAAATAAAGGACAGATCATCGCTTTGGATATCTTTGAATGGAAACTAGCAGAACTAAAACGCCGTGCCAAAAGAGCAGGCGCTCATAATATTGAAACCCGTATGATCGCGGACAATAAAGTGATCAAACGTCTTCACGAAAAAGCAGACAGGCTTCTTATTGATGCTCCCTGCTCAGGCTTAGGAGTTTTAAAAAGAAATCCTGACAGTAAATGGAAAATCGACCAGGATTTCATTGATAGAATCAAACTGGAACAACAACAGATCCTTCAGGATTATTCTAAAATCCTTAAAAAAGGTGGAAAAATGGTGTATGCCACGTGCTCTATTTTACCTTCTGAAAACACCGGACAGGTTAAGGAATTTCTTAAAAACAACCCGGACTTCAAACTTATTAAAGACGAAAAAGTAATGCCTAGCGAAGGATATGACGGATTCTATATGGCTCTTATAGAAAGGTTAGCCTAACCAGCCTTACATTATCAATATACTAACTACTCCATTTTCTGGAGTAGTTTTTTTTTACAATACATCATTAATCAAAAAAAATTTCTCAATATTCGTAACATTTCGGTATCCTTGGAATACCTATTCATGAAATGCCATTGAATTTACAGGTAGACATTTGTAAGACATTGTATATTTGTGATAAACCACCCGCACATGTGTAAACGACTTTTATTTGCTTTCTTTGCTTTTCTGTATTATGTTT
The DNA here is from genome assembly GCF_028570785.1 of Chryseobacterium sp. B21-037. Taxonomy (NCBI): domain Bacteria; kingdom Pseudomonadati; phylum Bacteroidota; class Flavobacteriia; order Flavobacteriales; family Weeksellaceae; genus Chryseobacterium; species Chryseobacterium sp. B21-037. The sequence continues at coordinate 4,541,161 of NZ_JALGCB010000001.1, read as the reverse complement.
CATTTGGCCAAACCTATGAAATACAGTATACCAATTCTTACAACGGAAAAATACAGACAGAACAGTCACCGACTTTTATATGGGTTAACAGCAGTGAAAACTTCATCCTTAATAACTCTATCAGGGAACAAAAGAGCGAATATCCGTTTGAAATTACAAAAATTGAAAAACCTTCAAATACAATTGTATCATACGGGTTTTTAAAGCCTGATGAGATTATTTCTACTGCCGATAAAGAATCAGTAGCCAGACAGACCTTTGAATTAACCAATGAAACAAAAAAAATTCTCGGCTACACCTGCCGGAAGGCTGTCACTAAAATCAACTCCAACACCATAGAAATCTGGTACACAGGAGATTTAAAGATAAGTGGCGGACCTTCAGTGCTAGGACAAAACCTGGGATTGGTTCTGGAAATTGAAAGAAATAAAAATTCTCTAATTACTGCCACTTCTATTAAAAAAGTAAAAAAAACCAATATTGCGGATATCATTAAAGGACCCATTACCTCTACAGATCTTTTAGGTTACAAAGACCAGCTTTGGAAAAGCCGCTTTACTACTTTGAAAGTTTTTGAAAACGAAACGATCAACTTCTCGGACGAATCCAAATCCGACGAAAAGATAAAAAGATTTGCAAATGGAACAATTATCTTAAAAAAGGTAAAGTTTCCAAAGATATCTGAAGGAGAAAATGTTTTCATTGAATTAAAACAGCAATCCAATGGTGATGCTTATGACAGAACAGGAACCGTTTTCTTTATTCCTCAGAATAAATCGCAATCCTTTTTTGATGGCCTGGAAAAAGGTGCTAAAACACTTCCGGTATACGAAAACGGAAATGGAAAGCAGTATTATGGCATTATCCCTACAGATAACTATGATCCGAGCATTGAAATGATGCGCTTCTTTACCGCATTTGGGATTCAAAAATTCAACCACATCCAGCTAAAAGGAAAAGACTGGCAAACAATCAGTCCATACCGTCAGGATATTACGGAACTAAAGCCTTCTTTATCTGATAAAGAATTATGGATTGGAACCTTTATAGGAAACTATGATAAAGGTGGACATACAGTAAATCTGGAGATCACGATTCATAAAAGTGATCAGACTGTTTATAAAAACAATACTGTAATTCCGTTGTTCAATACCGTCAACATCATGGAAATGGCGGGACAGGATTATTCCACGATGTTTAATGCCGAGAAAGGACTCTTCGCAGAATTCACTCTAAAAAAAGATCTGAAAAATGCGCAGTTACGTTATATAACGACAGGCCATGGCGGATGGGAAAACGGAGATGAGTTCGTTCCGAAAGTCAATTCCATATTTGTGGATGGAAAGATGATTTTCTCTTTTACACCATGGAGAACAGACTGTGGTTCATACCGTTTATATAACCCTGCATCAGGAAATTTTCCGGATGGACTCTCTTCATCAGATTTAAGCAGGTCAAACTGGTGTCCCGGGACTATTACGAATCCAGAATTTATTTCATTGGGAGATTTAAAGGCAGGAAAACACAATATCCAGATCAAAATTCCTCAAGGCCCTACAGAGGGCACAAGTTTCAGTTCATGGAATGTTTCCGGGGTTTTATTAGGAATTCAATAAAAAACAAAACCTTCTCGTGATATTAATCACAAGAAGGTAAAAACACAAATGATGAAAAAAAATTATTTCGAGCCACAAAGTAAAAGTAAAAATTCATATAATTAATTACCATATATTAATAAATATCCCATTTTAATTTCGTATAGCTACGCATAGTATTCTTCTGTAAGAAAAATATTAACCAAAATCATATTTATCATTCAATTTAATTAATTAAATTCTTTAAAACAGATTATTTAATTGAAAATATTAACTTATATTTAATTAATGTTTTCTTTTTTAAATTACAAGTCTATTTTTGCTCCTAAATAAATGATAAAAAATGTGTGGAATCGTATGTTTGTTTGACGCGAAACAAAAAACAGAAATATTAAGACCTCAGGTCTTGGAAATGTCAAAAAAAATCCGTCATAGAGGTCCGGATTGGAGTGGAGTTTTTCAAAATGAAAAAGTGGTGTTTTCTCACGAAAGATTAGCCATTGTAGATCCTACATCCGGAAAGCAGCCTTTATTTTCTAAAGATGGGAATATTGTCTTAGCCGTAAATGGAGAAATATATAACCACAGGGAACTGAAGGAAGAATTTCCCAACTATGAATTTCAAACCCAATCCGATTGCGAAGTTATTTTAGCACTTTACGAAAAGTATGGTAAAGACTTTCTGGAAAAGCTTAATGGTATTTTTGCATTTTCGTTGTATGATATCAAAAATGATATTTATCTCATCGCGCGGGATCATATGGGGATCTGCCCGCTTTATCAAGGATGGGACAGAAACGGCAACTTCTATATAGCTTCAGAATTAAAAGCACTGGAAGGAATTTGTAAAACCATTGAAACCTTTTTACCGGGACACCTTATTTACAGTAAAGACGGTATGGAGCTTCAACAATGGTACACAAGAGACTGGACCGATTTTGATCATGTAAAGGATAATGAGAGCGATATAAAAAAACTGAGACAAGGATTAGAAGATGCAGTTCACAGACAGCTTATGAGCGACGTTCCTTATGGAGTACTATTATCGGGAGGATTGGATTCTTCTGTAATTTCAGCGATCACTGCAAAATTTGCCCGTCAAAGAATTGAAAGCGGAGATACCCAGGAAGCATGGTATCCGAGACTGCATAGCTTCGCAGTAGGATTAGTAGGATCTCCTGATCTTGCAGCCGCACAAAAAGCAGCAGAACATATCGGCTCTGTCCATCATGAAGTTAATTTTACCGTTCAGGAAGGACTAGATGCTATACGCGATGTAATTTATCATCTGGAAACCTATGACGTAACAACCGTAAGAGCTTCTACTCCCATGTATCTTTTAGCAAGAGTAATCAAATCCATGGGGATTAAAATGGTACTATCAGGTGAAGGTTCTGATGAACTTTTCGGTGGATATCTATATTTCCATAAAGCTCCGAATGCCAAAGAGTTTCACGATGAAACAGTAAGAAAATTAGGAAAACTTCACCTTTATGATTGTTTAAGAGCCAACAAAGCATTGATGAGCTGGGGAATTGAAGGACGTGTTCCCTTTCTTGACAAAGAATTCATGGACATTGCTATGAATATTAACCCTAAAGATAAAATGATCGATACCGCTGATGGCAAAATAGAAAAATGGATTTTAAGAAAAGCTTTTGAAGATATCCTACCGGAATCTATTGTCTGGAGACAAAAGGAGCAATTCTCCGATGGCGTAGGCTATTCATGGATTGATACCTTGCGTGAAGTGGCAGAGAAAGAAGTTACGGACGAAATGATGGCGAATGCAAAATTCAGATTTCCATTGAACACTCCTCAGAATAAAGAAGAATACAGATACAGAACGATCTTTGAAGAACATTTCCCAAGTGAAACGGCGGCAGCAACAGTTCCGTCTGTACCATCTGTGGCATGTTCCACTCCTATTGCATTGGAATGGGATGAAGCTTTTAAGAAAATGAACGATCCAAGCGGAAGGGCTGTAAAAGTACACGAAACTTCCTATGAGGGATAATATTTGGGGAATAATCAAAGGAGTTTTTGTATACCCTGGTAAAGAATTTTCCAACTCACCTTTCAAACCCTTGGGAACTAAAATTTATTAATCCTGTAGCAATACAGGATTTTCTTTTGAATAAACATCAATAATATTAACAGATTTTAACTAACAATCAAAAATAGTATCTAATAAATAATTATATTTGGAAAACGAAAAAATCAATATTATAAAATGAGAAGAACCGTTACTATCTTTTTTGCTTTATTATCTATAAATTTTGCTTTTGGCCAGGGTAAATTTGGTAAATATCTTAACTCAAAGAAACTTGCACTTACTTATAAGACTGTAAAGGACAACGAAAAAGAAAATTATTATCAACAATATTACTGGCTTGCGAAAGCTGAACAATTAAAAACCTATCCGCACCTTAAGGATGTAAAGCCAGTTGTTCTCTATGAATTTGTGAAAAAAGTAAACCCACAGAATCCAACCAAAAAGCTGGATGCCAGAGGAAAAGAACTACGCGAAACAGCTGAATTATCTTTAAATCAATACTTTAAGAATAAGAATTTTGAAAACAATGCCGTTTTAATGTATAATCTTGAAACGTATGTTGATCCTTCTCAGGGTGAATACTTCACAAAGGTAGATCCTGAAAAAATCAAGGAACTGGTACCTAAAGAGCTTTTTGCCTTCAATTCCCTGAATAGAAAAACTCAGGAGGAAAAGACTTATTACCTTTGGATAGACAAGAAAAAAGATGATTTTAAAATTGTAGATATTATTCCGAGTGAAGAAGATAAAAAGTTTTATGCTTCACTAAAACAATATCTTCCCAACTATAAGTTTTCAAAATATGTTCCTTCTGTAAAAAAAGGGAACAAAACAGATAAAACAGATGTGGATTACTATTACATCATGCCGTTTGAGCAAAATACAGATAACATCGAGTATAAAACAACAGATTTTAAAACTTTCATTTTAAGCCAGTACAGAAAAGCCGGCGATGAATGGAAAGGAGTAGAAAAAACTAAAAAATAAATCAAAAAGTCCTGTGAAATCTCACAGGACTTTTTTAATTTTATACATATTTCTTTATCTAAGAAACAAGTCTTTTAAGTTTCAAAATACATTACATTAGATAATGGCCGGAAGAGAGGGAAAAACCTGTTCAATCCATTTATTTTTATTCCAGAATGATCCCTTCAATTGCCTGATCAGAATAACAAACTTATCGAAAGACTACATTATATAAAGATCCTAGCTGATATAACATGTCTGAAACAAATTCATCTCTAACGTCGATTAAAAAAATCCTTCCACTGATTCTTGCTACCGCTATTTTCATGCAGATGCTTGATTCTACAATTCTGAACACTTCTTTACCTTCTATTGCCAAAGATCTAAAAGAGTCTCCGCTCAATATGCAAAACGCCATAATCAGCTACGTTCTGACTCTGGCAGTTTTCATGCCTGCGAGCGGCTTTTTGGCAGACAGATTCGGAACAAAAAGAGTTTTCATCTTCTCCCTGGTTCTCTTCAGCCTGGGTTCCTTATTCTGTGCATTATCGCAAAACCTCACTCACCTTGTTATTTCAAGAGTTATCCAGGGAGTGGGCGGCAGTTTAATGACACCCGTTGGAAAATTAGCCCTCATTAAAACCTTTGATAAAAGTGAATTATTAAAAGCTATGAATTTCGCTATCATTCCCGCTCTTATCGGTCCTGTATTGGGGCCGTTGGTTGGTGGTTATATGGTGGATTATTTATCCTGGCACTGGATATTCCTTATTAATATCCCAATTGGCTTTTTAGGGATTATTCTGGGAATTAAGTACATGCCTAATTACAAATCGAAGGACGTTGATTTCGATCTCAAAGGTTTTATGATTTTTGCCGCAGCCTCCCTCCTGCTATCCATTTCTCTTGAACTTTTTGGGGATCTTCAGAATATAACACCGGTTCTTTTGATCTTTATCTTAGGATTTCTCTTTCTATATTATTACTATAAACATGCAAAAAAGGAAGGAAATCCTATATTTCCTTTAAATCTTTTCCAGGTGCGAACTTTCCGTGTGGGAATTGTAGGAAATCTGGCTACCCGTCTAGGAATCAGTGCTGTTCCTTTGCTACTTCCCCTGATGATACAAATCGCCTATAAACAAACAGCAGTTACGTCTGGCTGGATCGTTGCTCCCATGGCTCTGACAGCTATACTCGGAAAATCATCAGTCATTAAAATCCTGGATAGATTTGGTTACCGTCAGACGTTAATGGTTAATACATTCGTCATTGGAACATTAATATGCATGCTGGCCATTCCTGATATTCATACGAATCTTCTATGGTTCATCCCGATCATAGCGGTTTTAGGCTTTTTCAATTCTATCCAATTCACCTCCATGAATACCATTTCGATTGCTGATTTAAGAAATTTCCAGACCAGCAGCGGTAATTCATTAATATCTGTAAATCAACAGCTCGCCATTGGTTTTGGAATTGCTTTTGGTCTTATTGTTCTAAAAATATTTGAAAGTACCGATCTTATTAAAGGAGAAATCCATAATGCTTTCCGCTATACTTTTCTTACAGTTGGTTTTCTCACAATATTATCCGGATTGGTATTCCGAAGACTTCATATTTCAGATGGCAAGAATATGAAATCAAAGGAGTAACCCTATTATTTCGACTATAATAAGTCATGAAAACCAATCTGATCCGAACTTAACACAGATCAATGCAATTGATTCTTATCTACTCTATTTTTGTTATTATAAAAAATCAACATTATGATGACAACTAAAAAAGTAGAAATCGTAGTATCTCCAAAGCCTGCCCATTTTGTAGGTGATGGGTTCAGAGTTCATAATTTTATACCCGGTGCATCAGGATTAGATATGAAAAGAATGGATCCTTTTATTATGCTCGATTATAATTCAAAATTCCATTTTAACGGATCTGAGAAACCAAGAGGAGTTGGAGTACATCCGCACCGAGGTTTTGAAACCGTAACCATAGCGTATCAGGGAAAAGTAGAACATCACGATAGTTCGGGAGGTGGTGGTATAATTGGTCAGGGAGACGTTCAGTGGATGACCGCTGCAAGAGGTGTCTTACATAAAGAATACCACGAAAGAGAATGGTCTAAAACCGGTGGAATCTTTCAGATGGTTCAGCTTTGGGTGAATCTTCCAGCGCAGGATAAAATGAGCAAACCTAAATATCAGGCCATCAAAAACTCCGATATGAAGATCGTTGATCTGAAAGAAAACGGGTTTATTGAGGTGATCGCCGGAGAATATGCAGGAAATAAAGGACCTGCAAATACCTTCACTCCAGTACACATGATGAACGCAAAATTAAAATCCGGCGGAAAAGCTGATTTTAATTTTCCTGCTCACTTTAATACTGCTGCCCTTATCATTGAAGGGAGTATTATTGTGAATGGAAATGAAAAAGCAAAAACCGATCAATTGGTATTATTTGAAAACAAAGGAGAGGAATTTAGCATTGAAGCCAGTGAAGACGCAGTGGTACTGATCATTAGTGGAGAGCCAATCAATGAACCCATTGTTCCGCATGGCCCTTTTGTAATGAATACAAGAGAGGAAATCATGCAGGCTTTTGAAGATTTCAATACCGGAAAATTCGGATATTTAGAAGATTAACCATACAGAATTTGGCAATAATTAAATAATCTTAATCTTAAGTCGGTTATTTAATTATTGCTTTTTTATTACCTTTAACATAATACTTTTACTTTTTAAGTATACAGCCAAAAATTTAAACAATGAAACCAGAATTTGAAAATATTCCACTTGTAAAAAATGAATCAAAAAAGAGATTCGAAATTGAAGTAAATGGCCATTTTGCTTTCATTGATTACCGTGAAACCGACAGTCAGATCATTTTAATTCATACGGAGGCTGACCCAGAATTGGCAGGTACCGGAGCCGCCGTAGCAGTTGTAGAGAAAACATTGGTTTACATTGAAGAAAGTCTTAAAAAATTACTCCCGTTTTGTCCTTATGTTTTTGCTTACATTAAAAAACATCCGGAATGGAAACGCATTGTGGACGTAACGTTTGAAAGATATGACCAGCTTTAATATCTAAAAAAAGCTAAATAATTTAATTAAATAACCACCAGCAATCGTAAAGAATCATAATTATGTCAAATATTGGACTTATCATAGAAGAAAAAGCCGCAGATATAGGAAACTTTTTAGTCGGAAGACTTTTACCTTTCCGTGAAAAAAGAGCGGTAGGCCCATTTGTTTTTATAGATCACATGGGACCGTCAGAATTAAAAGATTATCAAAATCTGGATGTACCACCTCATCCCCATATCGGATTATCCACTTTAACTTATCTTCTGGAGGGATCTATTTTTCACCGTGACAGTATCGGAAGTGCCATGGAAATAAAACCGGGAGCCGTCAACTGGATGACAGCAGGAAAGGGAGTGGTACATTCCGAAAGAACTCCGGAATATTTAAGAGAAACTGATAAAAAATTACATGGTTTTCAAATCTGGGTAGGCCTTCCAAAACATCTGGAGCAAAGTGAACCGACGTTCCATCATACGGAGGCAGATGAACTTCCGGTTTGGGAAAATGGAGACATCCACTACAAACTAATTGCCGGAGAAGCCTTTGGAAAAAAATCTCCCGTTCCCGTTCATAGTAAGCTTTTTTTCATTGAGATAAAAACAAAATCGGCACAAAAAATCAGCATCGGACAGGACTTGTACGGTGAAGCGGCCATGTATGTTCTGGATGGCACTGTAAATATCGAAGGAAACACCTATGGCTCGAAACAATTGCTTATTGCAAAGGACACCAAGCTATGTGAGTTTGAAATGAGCGAAAATGCAACCGTCTATCTTTTTGGAGGCGAACCCTTTGAAGAAGAGCGCTTTATATTCTGGAATTTTGTAAATTCGGATAGAGAAGTAATTGATCAGGCTAAAGTAAACTGGAATGACCAGAACCACGATGCCTTTCCTTTAGTTCCAGGAGATGAGGACGAATTTGTTCCGCTTCCTAAAGCAATTCTGAACAGAAAATAATTCCGGACAGAAATTTTATAACGACAAGACACCATGAAAATATTAGCATTTGCGGGAAGTAGCTCTTCCACCTCTATCAACAGAGAACTGGTTAAATTTGTTTTGAAGGATTTTCAAAATGAAGATATTAATTTAATTGACCTTAATGATTATACAATGCCTGTTTTTTCTGTAGATCTTGAAAAAAAAGGATTCCCGGATGCTGCACATGAATTCTTAAAAAGAATCGAAGACTGTGATGTTATTATTTGTTCCCTGGCCGAACATAACAGATCATACAGCGCTGCTTTTAAAAATATATTTGACTGGGCTTCAAGGATTAATGTGAAGGTTTTTCAGAACAAGCCCATGCTTCTCATGAGCACCTCACCGGGTGGTTATGGTGGTGGAAATGTAATGAATACAGCCAAAACGTTCTTCCCCCAGTTCGCAGCGGATATTAAGGAAACATTCTCCTTACCGAAATTCTATGAAAACTTTGATCTGGAAAGTGGTGTCATAAATCCGGATATGCTCAAAGAGCTGAATGAAAAAATCAAAAATTTTAAAACAGAGATTACAAACTGATGACCAAAGGAAGACTGGAAGCGTTCAGTGATGGTGTTTTAGCCATTATCATTACCATTATGGTACTGGAACTTAAAGTACCGGAAGGTGACAGCTGGGCAAGTCTCAAACCGATTATCCCAAAAGTTCTGGCTTATGTCTTTAGTTTTATCTATGTTGGAATTTATTGGAACAATCATCATCACTTGTTCCAGGCAGCCAAAAAGATCAACGGAACTATTCTTTGGGCAAATTTGCATTTACTGTTCTGGCTCTCTTTAATGCCGATTGCTACGGAATGGATAGGTACTACACATTTCGCTAAAAACCCGGTTGCTGCCTATGGAATAGGATTGTTCATGTGCGCCATAGCCTATACAATTATGGAAAACTTAATTGTCCGCTGTGAGGGAGAGAATTCAAAGCTAAAAGAAGCCATCCATTCCAGGTTTAAGGAATATATTTCAATTGTATTTTATATATCCGGAATCGCGACTTCATTTTTTTATCCTTATATTGCTCTATGTTTTTATTACATTGTTGCTCTTATATGGCTGATTCCGGACAGAAGAATCGAAAAATTACTAAAAGAAGAATAATGGAAACACACGAATATACCAACGGAGATCTTACCGTAGTCTGGATGCCTAAGAAATGTATCCACTCTGCAGTTTGTGTAAAAATGTTACCCCAGGTTTATAATCCAAAGGACAGACCATGGATCAAGGTAGAAAACGCAACAACTCAGGAACTCATCAATCAAATAGAACAATGTCCTTCCGGGGCATTGAGTTACAAAATCAATACTGAAAAATAATGGGCGTAACAGTAAAAGCAAGTTTAGGAAAAACAAAATACTATACAGAAGTAGTAGCCGGTGAAAATAAAATCATCACGGATGAACCTTTAGATAAAGGAGGGCAAAACAAAGGATTCAACCCCTTTGAAATTCTTGCCACTTCTTTGGCAAGCTGTACTGCTGCAACCTTAAGAATGTATATTGAAAGGAAGGAATGGGATGTGGAAAAAATCAACGTAGAGGTTGATCTGGAAAATTTCCCCCTTACCAAAAGAGCTGTTTTTAAAAGAGATATCAGCTTTGAAGGAACCAACCTCGATGACGAACAATTGAAAAGGCTGCATACGATTGCTGATGCGTGTCCGATACATAAGATACTAACAAACGATATAGAAATATTAACCAAATTTTCATAATATGATAGAGGTAAAACAAAACAACGACGAAAAACACGGAAGTTTTGAGGCTTTCATAGACGGAAACCGCGCCGGGCTAATGACATACACCTGGGCAGGAGACGAAAGATTCATTATTGATCATACGGAAGTAGAGGAAGCTTACAACGGAAAAGGCGTTGGCAAAGAAATGGTTTTAGCGGCGGTAGATTTCGCAAGAAAACAAGGCAAAAAAATAATTGCACTTTGTCCTTTTGCGAAAGCTACTTTCCAGAAAAACGAAGATCTTCAGGACGTCGTAGTCTAGTTAACAGGAAAAGGCAGATGAAAAACCTTTCAGGACAGATCCCTGAAAGGTTTTTCTTTTTTATCAGAACATAAAAAAACTATATTTGTAAAATTTTAATTACAAAAATATGTCTCCAATTATATTACTGTCCATTATCGTTGTATACTTTGCGCTGCTTCTCTGGGTAGCTTATAAAACCGGTAAAGGAAGTGACAACGAGAGTTTCTTCATTGGAAACCGTAAAAGTAATTGGATGCTTGTTGCCTTTGGAATGATAGGCACTTCACTTTCCGGAGTAACTTTTGTGAGTGTTCCCGGAGCTGTGGGCAAAGACAGTTTCTCTTATTTGCAGATAACCCTGGGCTATCTTATCGGGTATATTACCGTTGCATATGTATTACTTCCTTTGTATTACCGCCTTAAACTCACTTCCATCTACGGCTATCTTCAGCAGAGAATGGGACAGCTTTCTTACAAATCTGGAGCCTGGATATTTATTGTTTCAAGGTTGGTAGGAGCTACAGCAAGATTGTACCTGGTTGTCAATATCCTACAGGTAACCATATTGGACAGCTTAGGAGTTCCGTTCATTGTGACCACTCTCATCATTCTGGCTATGATTATTTTATATACCTATGAAGGAGGAGTAAAGACCATTGTGTGGACCGATACCCTGCAGACTTCCTGTATGCTTCTGGGACTGATTATCTGCACCATCTACATGCTGAACCACCTGGATCTTAGCGTTGGACAAAGTTTGAGTGCCATGAGCAGTAAAGGTTATACGAAAATATTTGAAATGGATTTTAATTCTCCGGGGTTCTTTATCAAACAGATTCTTGCGGGAGCATTTATTACCATCACCATGACCGGAATCGATCAGGAAATGATGCAGAAAAGTCTTTCCGTAACGAAGCTGAAGGATTCTCAGAAAAATATGGTAACCTTAGGATTTATTTTATTAGGAGTAATTTCATTGTTCCTGTATATGGGAGGTCTTCTTTATCTTTTTGGAGAAAGCCAGGGAGGTCACCTTACAGAGGTCATTATAGATGGTATCCCCAAAAAGGAGTTTATACTGAACGGGAAAGATATTTTTGGAGATAAGATTTTCCCTGAAGTGGCATTAAACCATATGCCTGGGTTTATTTCAATTATCTTCATCATTGCTTTAATTTCAGCTTTATTTCCAAGTGCAGACGGAGCCATGACAGCGCTTACCTCCTCTTTGTGTATTGATATCTTTGGAATGAAGGAAAAGAAAGAATGGACAGATCATAAAAAGGAGAAATTCCGTAAAAACGTTCACCTTCTGGTAGCGCTTTCTTTCCTGGTTATGGTAATTATTTTCAAGATCATCAATGATAATTCCATGATCGGATTGATCCTGAAATTAGCTGGATTTACATACGGCCCTCTTTTAGGACTTTTCGCTTTTGGTATTTTTACTACATACAAGGTTAAAGACAAACTTGTTCCTTATGTTTGTATTGCAGCACCTATTATATCCTATTTTATTGATAAGTATCAGACGTCTATTTTCGGAGACTTTAAAATAGGACTGGAATTACTGATCATCAACGGACTATTAACATTCCTGGGGCTTTTAATCATCAGAAAAAAATAAAATCAATAACCAAACTCAAAATAATTAATACATACCATGAAAAAAATCTTTCAGCTTTTATTGGGTCTTTTGGCTTTCAGCTTTTTGTCAGCACAGGAAAACTTTGAAGTTTCAACCCTAAGAATAGGCCCTTATAAAGTATTTATGAAAAGTGCGGAGATAGAAAAAATTTCAGGAACAAAACTGAAAATAACCGACGGAGAATATAAAAACTCTGTAAAATACAATGGTGAAATCCTTATGATCAGCACCAGCCAGGAATATGATAATGATGGAAAAGAAACTAATGGATATAGTATATATGGCATTTCCACAACCAGCAAGAAATTCAGAACCAAAAGTGGTATTGGTGTAGGCAGTACAAAAGATGAGATTATTAATGCTTACAAAAATTATCCAAGCTATAGTGCATATCCGGGATGGGATGATAAGGGCAAGCCCATTAAAAATCAAAGTTATTTCATTCTGAACGACAGTGATGCCTCAACCATATTGTCTTTTAAATTGGTTGATAATATTGTTACCGAGATTTCAGTATCGCTTAATGAAGGCTGCTAAAAGCTTCAAATCTTTAAATAATTCAAAATCCGGGCATTCCGTCCGGATTTTGAATTTCCATAAGCCAGTAAAAAATCGTAAATTCGCGTGCAAATAAATCAGATATAATGAGTAAAAGTATCGAAGAGTTGAAATCTCTTACTACACAAATCAGAAGAGACATTTTAAGAATGGTTCACGCTGTTAATTCAGGACACCCTGGTGGAAGCTTAGGATGTACGGAATTCTTTACAGCGCTTTATGGAAAAGTATTGAACTATCATCTTCCTTTCACTATGGAAGGTAAAAATGAGGATCATTTCTATCTTTCCAATGGCCACATTTCACCTGTTTTTTATTCTACTTTGGCTAGATTTGGCTTTTTTCCGGTTGAGGAATTAAAGACTTTCAGAAAGCTTGATTCAAGATTACAGGGACATCCGACTACTCATGAGGGATTACCTGGAATCCGTATTGCTTCAGGTTCTTTGGGACAAGGACTTTCTGTAGCTTTAGGGGCTGCCTTAGGTAAAAAATTAGACGGAGATAAATCATTGGTTTACTCACTTCATGGTGATGGTGAATTACAGGAAGGACAAATCTGGGAAGCTTTAATGTTTGCTGCGGCAAAGAAAGTGGATAATATTATTTCTACGATCGATTACAATGGTCGTCAGATCGATGGTGATACTGATGATGTATTGAGTTTAGGTGATCTGCATGCTAAACTGGAAGCATTTGGATGGACTGTATTAGAAGAGAAAAACGGGAACGACCTTGAAGCGGTGATTGCTATTCTTGAAAAAGCAAAAACAGAAACAGGTAAACAAAAACCGGTAGCGATCCTTCTTCATACTGAAATGGGTTATGGAGTGGATTATATGATGGGAAGTCATGCTTGGCATGGTAAAGCGCCTAATGACGAGCAATTAGACACAGCATTTAAGCAACTTTACCTGGAAGCTCCTGCAGATTACTAATATCTTTGATTGTCACAATTATCAAGTATTCCATGAAAAAATTCATCATAATCTGCTTGCTTACAAGCTTTATTTTAGGAGTCGCTCAAGAGAAAAAAATTTCTTTCTCTAAAGTGTTTAATTATCAAATGATTGATAAGAAAGCTTCTTTACCTACCCTAAAAATGTATGCAAGTAAGAATAATGAATTTCTCACCCGTCTGAACATTAAAGAGATTCCCATGTATTATTATACCGACGCATTGGGAACAAGCACGGTTTCATTAGAAATGAACAGCCGTCTTACCGGTTCAGGTTTGAGTGCTTTGATGTATTTAGGGTACAGTGGCTATGATTATGGAGAAAAGGAAGAGTATACTTTGGAAGCCAGAAAACTGGATACAAAAGAAACTATTCTGGGAATGCCCTGCTCACATTATCTGGTCAACTACCGTTCAAAAGATGGAACGAAAAAGGAAAATGAAGATTTAAAATTGTGTATTGATGATCAATCGTCTATCAATAACATGTCTGTATTTAACGGACTTTTGAATCAGTATCTTCCGGGCGTAAAAATGAAGAGCTCCGGCCTGAAAGGCCTTATTTTAAAAGTGGGTCCTGAAAAAACGTATGATAAAGAGTACTTTGTACTGGAATCAGTAAAAGATTCTCAAGATCAGGTATTTTTTGATCATAGAAAAGCAATGATGGACAGACAAAGAAAACAGGACTCTCTGATGATTGCCTACAAAAAGCAGGAAGAAGAATATGCAAAGGCTGATTCCGTATATGCAACAACTGATTCTACCGCTATCGTAGCTGATTCTGCTGCTACAGCCGCAGTTCCATATGCTGATGAGACTTATTATTATATTCCCGACTATGTTTCTTCATATAAGGAGAACCAGGATGAAGACGGAAGTTTGGCTATTACAAACATTCCGGCTGAAACTCTTTGGAAAGGACTGCCTAAGCATTGTAAAAATTTCGAAAAAGATCTTCCAACCTTTAAGCTTAAAGAAGTAAAAGGACATTTAAGAAATTATGTGGGTCAGATGTGTGATATGTATCTTACACAATCGGCAGGACACAATGTAGGTATCAAACTTACTTTGGATGAAATAAGAAGAGAAGTTCTTTACCTTAATACGATTCAGGAAAAACTTGATCAATCTGATAAAAAGAAATTAAATAATTATTTAAAAACTCTAGATTAAAAAAATAAAAATGAAATATACATATACAGAAAAAAAGGACACACGTTCAGGATTCGGAGCCGGATTAGCTGAGCTTGCAGATAAAAATCCAAATGTAGTAGCACTTTGTGCAGACCTTATCGGATCTTTAAAAATGGAGAAATTCATTGAAAAGGCACCGGAAAGATTTTTCCAGGTAGGAATTGCTGAAGCCAATATGATCGGTATCGCTGCAGGTCTTAGTATTACAGGAAAAATTCCTTTTACCGGAACGTTTGCCAATTTCTCTACTTCCAGAGTATATGACCAGATCCGTCAATCTGTTGCCTATTCAGGAAAAAATGTAAAAATCTGTGCTTCACATGCCGGGCTTACATTAGGAGAAGACGGGGCTACTCACCAGGTCCTTGAAGACATTGGTATGATGAAAATGCTTCCTGGAATGACGGTAATCAATCCGTGTGATTACAACCAGACAAAAGCAGCTACTATTGCTATCGCTGATTTTGAAGGTCCTGTATACTTAAGATTCGGAAGACCTACCGTTCCTGTATTCATTCCTGAAGATATGCCTTTCGAAATCGGAAAAGGAATTATGTTGCAGGAAGGAACAGATGTTACAATCGTGGCAACCGGACATCTTGTTTGGGAGTCTCTTGTAGCTGCAGATGAGCTTGAAAAAGAAGGTATCTCTTGTGAGGTGATCAATATCCACACTATTAAGCCGCTTGATGAGGAAATTATCTTAAAATCAGTTGAAAAAACCGGCAAAATAGTAACTGCTGAAGAGCACAATTATTTAGGAGGTTTAGGAGAGTCAGTTGCGGGAATGTTGGCGAGAAAAAGACCAACAAGACAAGAATTTGTGGCAGTAAACGACACTTTCGGAGAGTCTGCTACTCCTGCTGAATTGATGAAGAAATACAAGATTGATGCTGCTGCTGTAAAAGAAGCCGTAAAAAGAATTTTAGGGAAATAATTTCTCTGACAATTTTTATATACATAAAAGCATCCCAGATGGGATGCTTTTATTTTTTACAGAATCGCGTTCTGCTGTTATTTAAATTTGCGTTCTTCTTCCTTAATCGCTAAATCATTGATGCTGGCATATCTCTTTTTCATAAGTCCGTTTTCATCAAACTCCCAGTTCTCATTTCCATAGGCTCTGAACCACTCTCCATTTTTTGTCTGATATTCATATTCAAAACGTACGGCTATACGATTATCGGTATGTGCCCAGTATTCTTTCTTAAGCCTATAATTGAGCTCCTTTTCCCATTTATGACGGAGAAATTCAATGATCTCTTCTCTCCCGTTCACAAACTGGTCTCTGTTTCTCCATTCACTGTCTTGAGTATACGCTTTAGAAACCCTTTCAGGATCCTGACTGTTCCAGGCATCTTCTGCTAACTGGATTTTTTCTTTTGCCGTTTCAAGGGTAAAAGGTGGAAGTGGGTGTTTCTGTTCCATTTTTATGATATTAAATTGGTGATTATCTTTTTTGATTTTTCTATAAGTTCATTGGATCTAAACAACTGGCTTTCTATAATACTGCTCTCAAAAAGCATGTAAATATGATCACTGATCTCAGCATCATCCACTATTTTCATAAAGTAATTACGGAGATCTGTTTTATGATGTTGAATTACATTCAGTATCTTGGTATTATCAGTTGGAATTTCAGATAAGATATTGAGAAAGCTGCAGCCCCTGAAATTCTCTTTTCGATTCATGTCAATCAGGAAGTCAAAAGCAGCCATTACTTTCGATTTAGCCCCTCTTTTCCCCGCCGTAAAGGTTTCAAGTTCATTGAACCAGTAAGTATGCCTGGTATTCAAAAACTCAACACACAAATCTTCTTTGGACTTAAAATACTGATAAAAACTCGCTTTGGCTACACTCGCTTCTGAAATAATCTGATTGATCCCTGTAGAGTTGTATCCCTGGGTGGAAAATAATTTCATTGTCGTTGCTACAATCCTTTCTTTTGGAGATATCATAAACCAATATATTATTGAAACAAAGGTAGAAAAAAATAGTAACATACAGACAGGTCTGTCTGTTAATTTTCAAATAAAAAAAACCTTCATTACGAAGGCTTCTTATTTTTATTTGAAAAATTTCCATTTAGGAATTATTGCAAGCATCCCAAATCCTGTGAAGAGGAAAAGATTGGTAACATCCGTGTACAGGAATGTTGAAAGATAATAGTTGTGCATAAAGAAATGCAGAACCAGCAAAGCAGGAAAAGTAAATATGCCTATCTTCTTGTAAAAAAACATCAGTATGAGACTTATCATCATAAGAATGTCTATAGAAAAGATGACATAAAAATACCATCTGGGAATATTAAGGTATTCGTGCTGCAGGTATTCATCTACATCTATCCCCAATCCCATGATTGTAAATAACATTAAAGATGCAAATGCTAAAATAAAACCCCATCCCTTCTTTGGGTCCTCATCAAAGTAACTGTATTCTTCCATAGGTACAAAAATAAAGAACTTATGAATGATATCATAAGTTCTTCTATAATTATTCGTTTAGAATTTGATTAAATAGAAATAGCGTTGATTAGTCTATTTTTATCACTTAAGTATTCTTCCATGGAAATCATACTTTCTGTTCTCATAACATCCTGAATATCGTCTATCTGATAGATAATTCTTTTAGCGTCTTCCGTATTCTTCGCTCTTACTTTACAGAAAATATTATACTTTCCAGAGATCACACTCGCCTCGATTACGTTTGGAAGAGTTGATAACTCTTTTAAAACTTCCTGAGTACGGTTTGATTTAGTTAAAAGAATTCCGATAAAAGCAGTAAAGTGATAATCCAACTTACCATAATCGATATTAAGGGATGATCCCAAAATAATACCTGCATCTTCCATTTTTTCACTCTTACGTGAATTGTACCCGCAGACACATCCATCTGTTTAGCAATTTCAGTAAAAGGCATTCTTGTGTTTTCTACTAAGAAATCAAGAATCTTTTTGTCTATTTCGTCCAGTTGATAGTTCATATTAGTTAAATTACAATTTTTTTAAAAAATCTATGTATTTTTTGCAAATCTATAAAAAATAATTTAACTAAAAAAATTATAACAATAATTAACAATAATTAACACGGATGATAAAAATCATTAAAATATTCAAATTATTTACCCATTGCTTTTAGGGAATCTGTTTTTATTTCTTTTCCAGTCTCTACAGGTTTTTTGTCTTTTTTCTTTCTTTTAAACAAAGAATTAAAGCTTTTACTCCACACAACACCGCCTCCATAGGCTTGATTTGCAGATCCGTTAGTACCTGCACCTACCACACCCATTCCGATATTCGTAGGTTTAGAGTAACCTCTTAAAACTAAACTTCCGTCATTTTTCTTAGAAATATCGTATTCAATAGATCCCTCTCCGGAGAGATAATTAGCTTCCGTACTCTCTGTTTTTGTTAAAGGAATACCTAAACCTGTCTTCACTTTAATCCTTGGAGAAAGTGCAAAGCTTACACCGGCGTTCGCCCGGTCTCCTGTATTGGAGTTCTGGTCTCCTTTTACATAATTCAGGTCAATCTGAAATTCGTTACTCATTGTATTAAGAACAGATCCCAATTGCTTTAAAAGCATATTATACCCGGATGATTCCGCTACACCGGCAACATCTACACCCACACCTCCGGTATTTGAAATATTAAAACTATTCAATAGTAATATAGATCCGAACTGCAATACTTTTTCTCCCTCCTGGCTCATTTTTGCTGCCAAGGTTTCTTTTACCTGGCTGGAAACGTCCAAAGCAGAAACATCGAGGTCAATTTTAGGATCCGTCAATGACTGTGTAATATTTGCCTGTAATAAAATACTGATTGGCTGAAGGCTACCCATATTCAAATATTGCCCTGCATTTGAAACCATCCTTACATAATTCGCCGTAATATTAAGTGCAGGCCTCATTGCATCACCATCCCAACGGATACTGCTTCCTTTTTCTATCTGGAATGTTTTATTAAGAATAGCTTTTGAAACGAAAGTACCATTTTCTACCTTATAAGTTCCTCCCATTGCAATAGCCCCTTGTCTGTTCATGAGGAATTTTAAGTTTTGAGCCTCTCCTTTTACCGTAATATTACCTACATCATCTCCTACCAGTACATTTACAGTCGTTCCCTTATCTACATCAAGAGAAAAGTCTATATTCATATTGGCTCCCGTCTTTTTCTTTTCTTCAAGAGTTACCAATCCGTCTTTTCCTTCTTTTAGGAACCTCAGCATTTTGAACTCCTCAACATTGGAAGTTGAACCTGAGTTAAAGGTAAATGTACTTCCGCTAAGAGCCTTCATATTTGGCGTGGATATACTGAGACCAGACACAGGACCGTCAATATAGAGATCCCCTTGTCCATATACTCTACCCCAGAAAAGATCAAGATCTTTTTGAGTGCTGTTCAATACTAAGAGATTATCAGCCCTCATTACAAGGTTGACTCCCATTGAAGAAAGGGTTTCAAACTGAATTGCCCCCGAAATATTACCTTTAGAATTGGATCGCCCGTCATGAACTTCAATATTATTTAAAATTGCCAATCCTTTTGATAGTGGAATGACTGTATCGTCAAACGAATAGTCTACTCCTGTAAACAAAAGTTTTAATCCAAAATCTTTTAAAGCTATATCACCACTGTAGTCAAGATTCTTTAAGGTACCGTTTATTTTAAGGTCCCCTGTTGCCTTACCTCTCAGGTTTCCGAAGATAGACTGCACAAACTGCTGAGCAAATGAAATATTAAAATCCCTCATTTCCGCTACCAGATCAATCGTTGGAGAAGCAGTGTTGTTATTTACAGTTCCGGTAAGATTCAAATTATTATTTCCCAGCACCCCTGCTGATGTTACTTTTACATCAATATCGTAAACATTAAGCGAGAAGCCATTGGTTGCAGAGATGGTAAGATCTCCCATATCCGTTCCGTTCATCTTGATATCATCAACCGTTAAATCCACCAAAGGTTGTAAGGTGCTCTTATCCATCCTTATTTTCACACTTCCGTTTGCCAGCCCTTTGATGTCCATGGAATTCCCACCAGACTGCATTTCCAGGAGCTTTTCAATAGCAAAATCATTGATATCTGCATCTACATAAAAGTCTTTAGCAGATTTGAAGGTAGATTCTTTAATAAACAGAACACTTTTATCCGAATATATTTTCAAATTACTGATTTCAAAGTCACTGGTCTTCTTCCTGTAAGTAATTGAGTGATTCAATTCAGGACTTGTATCTATGGCCCAGGTTACATCATTGAATTTTACTTCGGTAGGATCAAATTTAAAAACAAAATCACCTCCGGCATTGGTAGATTGATTAACGTTAATCGCATATTCTTTAAGATTATCATCCAGTTCATCTGCCGGACTGCCATGTTTAAATTTGGTTGCTAAATGTAATATGGAATTGTTTTCATTTTTACCACTAAGCGTGATGTCTTTAAGGATATTATTATTGTATTGTACCTTATTTATTTTAGCGTACAATTGTTCATCCAGGTTAGCCGTATTTATTCTAACCATTACACTATCCACTAAAGCACTGTCTCTGGTAATATTTCCCCTCTCGTTTATTTTATAAGCAGGATTAGCTTCTGCCAATGCCTTATCGGCTTCTGTAATCTCCGCTTCTTTGGTCATTATATACTTTAGGGAAGCAGCATCTACATTCAACCTAAGATTGTTGGCATTTCCATCATATTCCCCTTCTACTACAGCACCTTGAGGCAGCTTAAGATCCGGCAGGAAATAGCTTACCAATCCTTGCTGAACATCAAAATTCATGGCAAAATTTTGTCCACGATACAACTTTCTGGGTGGCGGCCCTACCAGGATTTTCCCCAATCCGTTTTCTACCATTCCGGTAAGATCAGCCAGGTTATACTTCCCTGATATTTTTCCATTTACAGCTCCCGGAGCATCAACGGAAATAATCCTGCTACCCGATTCTATAAATGTTTTGAGTTTAGCATTGGGAATGATATATTTTTGCGTTGCTGTAGCAAAATTAATGTTATTAGCCTCTACATCTATCGCCAGGTCATTAATGGTGGCCATGGACATTTTTCCGATTACCTGTCCGCTTACCACCTGACTTCCGGGCTTATCTGTAAAATAATTCATGTTCAGGTAATTCACATCAGCATTTACATCCATAGCGATTCGCGAAGTGCTGAAGTCAATAAGCCCTTTTACAGTAGCCTTAGCCTGCTCATCATTGACAGTAATGGTTCCGTTATACTTCTTGTGATCCAGTAAGCCATCCAGATAGAGGTTATTAATTTCCTTATTCATGATTTCAACCTTCGAAATCTGAGATTTTGTGGTCAACCTCATGGTATTAACATCAAAGCTTTGTCCGGTAATATCAAATTTCCCGGAAATTAAACCTACAGCCTTATTTTTTGTAATTACGGAAACATTCAGATCTGTTGCTTCTACATATCCTGCATATTTTGGCATAGCTGTACTATAGCCGGACAAAGTAAGTTTTGTAATCCTGGCCTGTCCGATTCCGGTCATAAGATTTCCGTTCGGAATAAAGATCTGATCAGGGTTTACTCTTGCCGCTCCGTTATACTTCAGCCTTCCGAAATCATCTGCAAAATTCTTCATCTTTTTTGAAATGAATGAAGGCATCATGGCCTTTAGATCCACGTAGGTAAAATCAGTAGAAAGATTGTTGGTTTCGATCTGGAAGTTTCCTTTCAGAAGGTTATTGACCTTCATCGTCTGCGTTGCTATATTGACGTCAGGGTTTCTGATAAGGAAATTTTCAAGATAAAATTTATTCAGCGGGCCATTCATTTTCCCGGAGACATTGAAAGGTTTAAAATTATCCCAGTTGGTGACAAAATAACTGATATCGTATCCGCTTAACTGGCTTCCCTGTTTAAGATTCATATCCCACCGTACCCGGTCTGCAAAATCCGCCCAGGATCCGTTATTGAGGTTAAATTTAATATCTCCCTGCAAAAGGGTATGATCTGTATTTATCGTTAAATCTTTAAGAGAAAGATGTTTATGGGTTAAAGATAATTCCGTCGAGAAGGTGTCCACAAAATGAGATTTTCCCCATCGTGTTGTAACGAAGGACATATTATTGATCAACGCAGAAACATCAGGTCCACTCACTTTAAGATTGGGAGCCTTCAGGTTGAACTTTGTCGCAGTAAGCCACTTCCCTGCCTCTCCCGGTGAGTTTTGGTTAACGATAGAAACTTTAGAGTCAATGATTTGTATGCGAGAATTCAATTCAAAAGCCGGCTTTTTCGGATCCCTTTTCTTACCGTTATCAAATAATTGGGTAAATCTAATAAAATTTGAAATGCTATCTCCTTTATATGTAATTACTTTAACATCGGCATTAATCATCGTAAGGGAATTAAAGCTCAAAGAATTGCTTTTCCCGGAAATAGCCCCCGCTGCCAGCGATAACCAGTCCGAATTTGCCCGGAACTCACGTGCCTTAATAAACTCTAGTCCTTTATAATCTTTAACTTTTAATCCTCTGATGGTAACATTTCCAAAATAATTTACTTCCACACTTTCAGTGGACATATCTGCTTTAAAATCCTTATTGACAATCTGCAACGCCTGATCTGCAGCCCATTGTTTGGTAACAGGAAGATTAATAATAATGACAATAGCAACAACAACAGAAACGACCAACCAGAATAAAATAAGTAAAAGTCTCGCCCACCATGAATAGCTGGTAACATCTTTAGCGGCCTGTTTCCCAAATTCCTGAACAGTTTCCACCGGATGATGAACAGCATCGGAAGCAAGTTCAGAGGCTTCTTTTACCGTTTCTTTTACTTTTTCTTCAACATTTTCTACAGTCTTTTGTACCTGATCACTTAAGTTTTCAGTTACAGATTTTTTATTCTCATTTTCGTTATTATTCTCTAACTTTGCCATTATTATGAGCGAGTCTATAATTTTAGGTATCGAGTCGTCTTGTGACGACACATCAGCAGCTATCATCAAAGGGAACACTATTCTTTCTAATATTGCTGCCAATCAGGCTATTCACAAAGAATATGGAGGCGTTGTTCCTGAGCTGGCCTCAAGGGCCCATCAGCAAAACATCATTCCCGTTGTTGAAAAATCTCTCACCAAAGCAAATATACAACAAAATGCGATCTCTGCTATAGGATTTACACGCGGACCAGGACTTTTAGGTTCTCTTCTTGTGGGGACGTCTTTTGCTAAATCCCTGGCTATGAGTTTAGATGTCCCATTGATCGAGGTAAACCATCTCCAGGCTCACATTTTAGCGCATTTTATTGACGATGCAAATCCTATGCCGCCAAAATTCCCATTTTTATGCCTTACGGTGAGTGGAGGACACACCATGATCGTTTTGGTAAAAGACTATTTCGATATGGAGATTATTGGTAAAACCACAGACGATGCAGCGGGAGAAGCATTTGATAAAATCGGAAAAATATTTGATCTTGATTATCCTGCAGGTCCTATTATCGACAAATTAGCGAGAGAAGGAAATCCCGACGCATTCAAATTCAACAAACCCAAACTGGAAAATTACGATTACTCCTTCAGTGGGATAAAAACTTCAGTACTCTACTTTATCCAGAAAGAGGTAAAAAAGAATCCTGACTTCATAAAGGAAAACCTCAACGATCTATGTGCTTCCGTACAGAAAGCTATTATTGAGATATTAATGAACAAGCTTGAAAAAGCCGCAAAAGAACTTAACATCACTGAAGTAGCCATTGCCGGCGGTGTATCAGCCAACTCAGAATTAAGAAAAGTAATGCAGGACAACCATCAAAAACTTGGGTGGAACATCTACATTCCAAAATTTGAATACACAACGGACAATGCAGCCATGATCGCTATGGTAGCACAACTCAAGTTCGAAAGAGGAGAATTTACAGATTTGAGAACGAGTGCAACATCGAAATATGATTTGTAATTTTTTGCTAAATTGTAAAGTTGCAAATTTGAAAATCGTAAAAGATGGATCAGTTTTACTTTGAAAAATTAGAAGTCTGGCAAAATGCCCGGCAATTGATTAAGGAAATTTATATTGTAACTCAATCTTTTCCAGAAAGTGAGAGGTTTGGAATCACCGATCAAATCCGAAAAGCAAGTGTAAACATTCCGGCTCATATAGCAAAAGGGGTGTTAAGAAAATCAAAGAAAGATAAATCCCGTTTTTTGGATACCGCTTTTGGCTCAACAATAGAAGTAGTTAATTTTTTAATTCTTTCGCACGATCTGCAACTTTTAAATTATGAAGATTACCTTCATTTAAGAGGTCAGTCGGAATTCATTTCTAATCAAATTAATTCATTAAAGAAGTCCATCCATAATGAATCTTAGCCCTAATTAACAATTCAGTGATCAAAAGCTATCAACTTATGAAATTATTTCACGGACACATAGAAAACAATACCGTAACAATACATGATGAGGAACAACAACATATTGTAAAAGTTCTTCGCATGAAAAACGGAGAGGAAGTCCATGTAACAGATGGAAATGGAAATCTTGCCTTTGGAAAATTGATTTTGGAAGGTAAAAAAGCTCTTTTGGAGGTATCCGACATCAAAACCGGACTTCCGGATTTCAATCCTAAACTCCATATCGCGATTGCTCCTACTAAAAATATTGACCGGATAGAGTTTTTTGTAGAAAAAGCTGTAGAAATGGGTATTTCCGAAATCAGTTTTTTAATAACTGAAAAGACAGAACGTAAAAATATCAACATTGATAAGATAAGAAAACAAGCTATTGCAGCTTCAAAACAAAGTCTGAGATTTCACTTTCCTGTCATTCATGATCCCGTAAAGTTTTCAGATTTTATAAAAGGTATATCCCCTGAAAGTACTTTTGTTGCTCATTGCCATGAAAACCTGGAGAGAATTGAGCTTAATCAAATTCCCAAACTGGACCATTTCACTTTTCTTATTGGTCCTGAGGGTGATTTTTCTGAAAAGGAAATTCAAACTCTTGCAGATCAAAAAGTAAGAGCCGTGTCCCTTGGAAATCAGAGACTCAGAACCGAAACAGCAGGCATATTTGTCGCATCATGGAATTACCTTCATCTAAAATAGCTGCATAACATTACAAGCTTATCCTTTTTAAGCAACCGAATATTTTTTTCTAAACAGAGGTCTCAAAAGATGATAAGGGAAAAAGATGACAATCAGGAAATAATTTGTATTTTCAAATTCAGCTAAAACAAATATAGCTGTGTAAACATGAAAAATGTAAAGGAATATTAAAAAGAAGGTAAGCAGTTTCCGATTAAAAGCCCCAAGAAAACAAAGGAATTGCGTCAAAATTCCTAATACAGTTATTACAATCCAAATATGATCATAGGCATAAATACTTTTAAATACAGGAGGTATTTGCATATCTGCCATCCAATAATTATCATAGGTATTAAGCATTGCAGCATCTTTGCTAACCCAGGTGAGCTTATCCGTATTTTTAATCAAATTCTTTACCGTACCCAGGATTTTACTCATTCCCGCAAGGGTATAGGTCATTAGTATTCCCAAATAAAAGTATTGTACAAGTTTATAATCCTTGTCTTCTAATTCCTTTGGGAGTAAAAAAATACTAAGAAAAAATCCCAGAACGATGATGTGCCCATCGTGATGGACTCCAAAGTTGGCCGCAATAGGGAGATTAATAATAGCGACTAACAGAAAAATAAAAAAATTAAGAAGATAAGATGGTTTGAAAACCGTAATAATCAAAAGAGCAGCACATATGATCAAAAGTCCGGCAAAAACAAATGTCCCCGGAAATTCAGGAAAGATCAGCTTTTCAAGCTGAAAAACAGGTTCATAGATTGCCGCAGGTCTTTCTTTCAATCTGATAAATTCCAGATACTGCGCTACCAGCCAGTACAATCCGAAAAACCTTACCATGTAGTAGGCAACCTTATAATTGAATACAGTAAGCTGAGGATAGTTCATCACAGTTTTACAATCAGTTTTTTGTTGATATTCATCTTTGCTTCTCCTATTTCCTTCGGACGATAAGTCTCTTTATAAAGAAGATAACCTTTATATTGAGGTTCAGTATCTTTTGCGAAAATCAGTAGCTTCCTCTTATTTTCTTCCTTGTTCACATTATCTTCTATTCTTTTACCATATGTTCCCACGATTACAGCTTTGTCATTGGCATCATAGCTTCGGACGGATTTATTTACAATTCTAATGGTATCACTATTGGTAATTCCATAGAGTTTATATTGGTCTTCCGTAACCTCTCCTCCGCTAGGCACTGTAAAAAGCTTCCAACTGAAAAACGGATATAATTCTTTATACCCTTTTTCCATGATAACTAAACTGATAAGGGACATTACAAAAGAAAAGATAAATAAATGTAGGGTATATTTTTTCATCAGATTAACAATGGGAATTATGTTTTTAAATAATGTTCAAGGATTTCATGGCCGCTTCTTATAGAATTCACAGCCCATCGTATTTTCATTTTCAGGAGTTTCTCTTCATTAAGTTTGTATTCTATTCCTGATCTGAGAAGTTTTTGTTTTAATTCATATATACAGATTCCTGCAGCAACGGAAACATTAAAACTCTTTGTGAAGCCATACATGGGAATAGCCAGTGTTTCATCTGCAAAGTCAAGAACCTCTTCTGACACACCTTCCAGCTCAGTTCCGAATACCAGGGCAATAGGCTTCGTAATGTGGTAATCAGGAAGCATCACAGCATTTTTTTCCGGTGAAACGGCTAAAATTTTGTAACCTTCATTTTTAATTTCCTGAAGTGACGAAATATCTTTAGCCATTTTCTTTACTTCAACCCATGTTTCAGCACCTTTTGTAACGGTAAGATTGGGATTAAAAACATTTTCTTCTTCCATAGCTACCACTTTATGAAACCCACAGGCTTCCACAGATCTAACAATGGCTGCTGCATTTCTGAACTGATAAATATCTTCCATTACGGGAAGTACAAAGTCAGAACTCTCTTGAGAAAAATGTTCGATCTTCCTTAATCTCTCATCCGTTAAAAATTGTTTTAAATATTCAAAAGTTTGTGCTAAATCTTTCATCTGCATTCAATTTCTTTTTAATAACAAGATGGAACGCAACTCATTATAAAATGATTCTATAAAATTTATCATGAAGCGTTTCATTCATTTTCAAATCTTTGCAAATTAACGTAATTTTGAGTTTATAAACCTGCACAAGGTTCAACTTCTTAATAAAAAGTAATACATGAAACGAAAAGTCCTGTTGATATACACTGGTGGAACTATTGGAATGGAAAAAGATTATGAAACCGGAAGCCTTAGAGCATTTGATTTCGGAAATATCTTTGAAAAAATGCCGGAAATGAAACTTATGGAATGTGAAGTTTTCGTCCATCCTTTTGCAAAACCTCTGGACTCTTCAGATATGGGACCGGAAGAATGGAAAATCATTGCCCATTATATTCATAAAAATTATGATCATTATGATGGCTTTCTGGTTCTTCACGGAACCGATACCATGTCTTATACGGCTTCTGCACTAAGTTTTATGTTGAAAGGACTGAGAAAACCGGTTATTTTTACCGGTTCACAACTTCCTATTGGAGATCTCAGGACCGATGCTAAAGAAAATCTGCTTACAAGTTTATATTATGCCAGTTTATATGAAAACAACGAACCTGTTATTCAGGAAGTTGCCATCTATTTTGAGTATAAACTATTGAGAGGAAACAGGACATTAAAATACTCCGCAGAATATTTTGATGCATACGCAAGTCCGAACTACCCTATTCTGGGTCAATCCGGGGTTCACCTTAATATCATCAAAGATAACCTTCACCGCTGTGATCAGAATGTGGAGTTTCACGTTGATGATCATATTTCCGAGGATATTTTATTCTGGAGAATTTTTCCGGGAATGCACTTAAGCCATTTCAAGGAAATTCCCAAAATGAAAGTCCTTATTCTTCAGGTTTTTGGTTCCGGAACTATTTTCAGCAGCGAAAAAACACAACAGACACTTGAGGAAATCCGAAATAACGGAACTGAAATCGTAGTGGTAAGTCAGTGTATTTCAGGAGGAATCTCGTTTGGAAAATATGAAAACAGCAATATTTTCTCGAGGATTGGTGCCATAAGCGGAAAAGATATGACCGCAGAAACTGCAATAACAAAAGCGATGCATTTAGTCGGCAATCCTAAATATCAGGGAAGCTTTGCAGAAAACTTTTCAAAGAGTTTATGTGGAGAAATTACAGACTAATTGCTTTAATTATTTGTAAATTCAAGAAAATACATTACTTTTGCAATCTCAAACAGAAAGGTGTCCGAGTGGTTGAAGGAGCTACCCTGGAAAGGTAGTATACGGGTAACTGTATCGAGGGTTCGAATCCCTTCCTTTCTGCAAAATAACGTACTGAAAATCAGTACGTTATTTTTTTTCATACAACATCATTATTTTTCTATAGTTTTGTTTTCAGAGCTTTATATATACAAAACAGCACTTAATACTTCGTTTTTACATAATTTTTACACAACAGATATTACTATCAAAATACAACTAATATTATGATCACGATCATAAAAAAGCTTGTTCACACTTAGTATATTCGAATATTAGTTTTCCAACTGATAAATTTCATCAAGTTAAATTAGCTTCCCTGCCCCGGGAAGCTTTTACGCAAAAACACTTTTTAAAATTTTTTTAAATACTGGATTGGAGTCTTTCAATTGAAAGGCTCCTTTTTTGTAATAATTTCTAGCCTAAATAAAATATTAATCGGGGGTGAACCAACAACTACACGCCCTTAATAAAGAGAATTAATTCAAAAGATATAGACCATAAAAAAAACGACTATCATTACTGAAGTCGCTTTTTCTTATTTTTTCTGAAAAAATTATTTCTTTAAATCTGCTTTCACATCTTTATAACCATCTGAAACCGCATCGGCTCCCTTCGTGGCTGTTTTACCAACCCATTTTGTACCTTTTTTAACTCCTTTTTTAGTAGCTTTTGCACCTTTGGTCGCTGTTTTACCTACCCAATTAGCACCATCTTTCACACCCTCCCCAGTTGCTTTTGCTCCTTTCTCAATGGCTTTACCTACATTTTTAACTTCTTTTTTTACAGTCTCTTGGGCATTAATAGCTGTAGCGAACAACACAAAAGCTAATAAGCCAAATAATTTCTTTTTCATTTTTTTATTTTTTAAACTGTGATATATATTACATAAAACAAGCCAAATTTATTAAGCCTAAAAAGATTAGTAAAAATAATTTAATCAAAATAAAGAGCAAAAAGTTAAAAACCTCTTGTGAATGCCCAACCAAAAACTTGATTATCTTTGGAAACGTTTTATTTTTCAAAAACACAAAACAAAAAAAACACTGAAATTCAATGTTTTTTTGGGGTATTCTATGCATACTTATCTTATAAGCGGCTAACCGTTAATTGGTATGTTCTGGATACATTACCATTATTAGTAATCGTATAAGAGTTAGCTGTTGTTTTCACAACAGTGAAGTCAAATTGTGTCCCATTACCTCCATCGCTACAAGCGAAAACATTGGAAAATTTGACACTCCACGTTCCTGAACCAGAAGCACCACTAGCAATAGGAGCAATGGTAGCATTTCCTACAACATCTCTTGCTACACCTGATATATATCCAAGAGATAAACCATTATATACAAAACTTGTAATCATAGCTCTTGAGCACCCATTTGTAGCTTTTACAATAAAAAGCCCGCTAGCTATACTAACTGTTGAAGGCACTGTCACAGTTGCACTTGCGCCTGAAGCTACAGTTACTTCATCAGTATAACTATAGGACGTCGCAACAACATCATCAGTAGTTAGATCTCTTGTCAGAATATCATAACTCGAGGGTACCTGTCTGATCAGGTTTCGCACTCGAAGACTTTGATTTTTGGCATCCACGTCCAGTGATCTTTGTGGGTTTGCATTGCCGATACCTACATTTCCTGTAGCAGTCACAACGAAGTCATTGGCTTGCTGGGCTGTGGTTGGAACTCCGGTAGCAGCGTTGTCTTTTGCCCCATCTACATGTAAAATAGCCTGAGGATTTTTAGTACCAATACCAACCTGTGCATAATAAGCTATTGAAAAACATAAACAGAAGGGAATAATTGATTTTTTCATAATTTGATTGTGTTTTTAGAATTAAAATATGTTTGTATGTAAGGACAAATATATATTTTTAAATCCATAAAAAACCTGATTCAACTTCTCCTTTTTCTAAATGAGGATAATATCAATAATATAGCTAAAATTAAGGAAAAACTTACAGCATAGTTATCATTATAGTTAATAATAATTCACCAACAAGATTAGTGTATTTTCTGTAATAAAATAGTATCAGCTATACTTTTACAAAGATTGATAAACCACTGTAGCCACGCCTAAAAAACAGCTGATACAAGCTCTTTGAATACATGACCATAAACCTGGCAATACCGGGAAACATCCAAAAAAAGCAAAAAAACATTGAAATTCAATGTTTTTTTGTTTTGGGATTTATGCATACTTATCTTATAAGCGACTAACCGTTAATTGGTATGTTCTGGATACATTACCATTATTAGTAATCGTGTAAGAGTCAGTTGTAGCCTTCATAACAGTAAAGTCGAATTGCGTTCCCGTACCTCCATCAGCACAATTGGTTACATTGGGAAATACTACACTCCATGTTCCCGAAGTATTGGCAGAAGGAGCAATCGGAGCAATAGTGGGATTGCCAATTTTATCTCTTGCGACTCCTGATACATATCCGAGAGACAAGCCATTATATACAAAGGTTGTAATCATAGCTCTTGCACATCCATTTGTAGATTTTACAATGAAAAGACCGGTAGCAATATTCACCGTAGAGGGTACTGTAACTGTTGCACTGGCTCCAGCCGCCACAGTTACAGCTTCGGTATAACTATAAGACGTAGCTACAACATCGCTTGTAGCCAAATCCCTTGTAAGTATATCGAAACTTGAAGGTACTTGTCTGATTAAATTCCGGATTCTAAGGCTTTGATTTTTGGCATCTACATCCAATGATCTTTGTGGGCTGGCATTTCCTATTCCCACATTTCCCGCTGCGGTAACAACAAAGTCATTAGCTTCCTGAGCTGCAGTCGGGGCGCCTGTGACCGCATTGTCTTTTGCTCCGTCAACATGTAAAACTGCCTGAGGGTTAGTTGTACCGATACCAACCTGTGAAAAATAAAGCATTGGTAGGCATAAACAGTAAAATAAAATAGTTTTTCTCATAACTTGATTGGTTTTAAAAGATTAGATATAAATAATTCAATTTTAAGAACCTGATAAAAAACATGATACAATCTTAATCTGTCTGCCTAATGTACTCTTATAAGAATATTCCACTATCGCTAACTCAAAGTTAAAAAAATAAATCAAATGTTTTCAAAATAAATAAGTTATAAATTATTTCAAATAAAATAACCCATCATTTTCATCGTAATTAATCTTATAAAACATTTTTCAAACATCATCCATAATGCGGATTTTGAATATTTTCTATAAATTTTAATTAAATTGTACTTCGAATATGCATAATCTATGATTTTACAAAACATAACAACAGGCTTATTTCTGACCATCACAAGCTTAGCATTTGCACAGAATAGTAAGCAAATGTCTGAGCTAATTCAGAATGAATTTCAGCTCGCAGATAAGCAATACAAGAAGCTAATGAAAAGCATACCACAGGATAAAATGCCTCAATCTTATAATGCGTCTATTGATAAAGTAACCACAAAAGATATTACATGGTGGTGTTCAGGTTTCTATCCCGGATCATTATGGATGATTTATGAACAGACAGGAGATCCTGAGATCAGAAAAGAAGCAGAAAAGAGATTACAGCTGATTGAGCCTAATAAAACATTTACACGAGATCATGATCTAGGCTTTATGATGTTCACCAGCTTCGGCAATGCATACAGAATCACTAAAAATCCTATATATAAAGATATCATTCTTACTTCAGCGGAATCATTATCCACAAGATTCCGGCCGGGAATGCAGGCTATTTTGTCATGGGATAAAATGGCAGACTTTAAAGGTCCTGTTATTATTGACAATATGATGAACCTGGAAATGCTCAATTGGGCAGCCCAAAATGGAGGAAATAAAAAGTTAGAAGAGATTGCAATCGCCCATGCTAATACTACCATGAAAAATCACTTTCGTTCCGATTACAGCTCATATCATGTAATTGATTATAATGTCAATACAGGTGAAGTTTTCGGTAAAAAAACCTTTCAGGGCTATTCAGATGCTTCTGCCTGGGCAAGAGGTCAAGGGTGGGCCTTATATGGCTATACCATGATGTACCGCTTTACTAAAAATAAAGCATATCTTGACCAGGCCAGGCATATCGCAAAATTTATTCTGAATAATCCAAATTTACCGGAGGACAAGATTCCTTTTTGGGATTTCAATGATCCAAAAATTCCTGAAGTTCCCCGTGATGCGTCCGCTGCTGCAATTATCGCATCTGCCTTACTGGAATTAGGACAGTATGTAAAAGCGGATGAAAGAAAAAACTATGTCGACAATGCACGGCAAATGATAGTAAGCTTATCAGGAGATCATTATCAGGCAAAAGCCGGAACGAATGGTGGCTTTCTCCTCATGCATAGTACAGGTGGACTACCACTCCATTCAGAAATCGATGTCCCGTTAATCTATGCTGATTATTATTTTCTGGAAGCATTGAAACGATATAAAGATTGGTATTTACAATAAACCGGAAATTCATGAAATCAACATTATGGGGCTTAGTAATGATACATTGTGTATCTTTCATGCATGCCCAACAATCCATATTATTAAAATTAGAGCTAAAAAACAGTCTTACGATTCCCCGAAATATGGAGTCCGTAGAAATTCCTTTAAAAAAAGTCAGGGTTCTTACCGGTCAAAGTTTTACCATTAATGATGCATCTTCCAAAAAGGAGCTCCCCTATCAGTGGTTGGCCAACGGCGACCTTCTTATTCAAAGCGACTTTAGGGCTGGCGAAATAAAAAAAATAGAGTTTTATAA
Organism: Chryseobacterium sp. B21-037; assembly: GCF_028570785.1. NCBI lineage: Bacteria > Pseudomonadati > Bacteroidota > Flavobacteriia > Flavobacteriales > Weeksellaceae > Chryseobacterium > Chryseobacterium sp. B21-037. Next base: position 4,508,040 of record NZ_JALGCB010000001.1, on the reverse strand, counting down.
ATCTTCACCACAGCATTTTGAGCCTAAAGTGTACGGAAGATTTGTACCCGAACGTCTTGGAGATTTTGCATGGGAAAACGAGAAGATCGCTTTCCGTATGTATGGAAAAGAACTGGAAAAAGTTCCTGAACAAAACGGTTGGGGAATGGACGCCTGGACAAAAAGAACCAACAAAATGATTATCAACCAATGGTATCAACTCAATAATTACCATCAGGATAATGGAGATGGGTTGGACTTTTTTCAGGTGGGCCATACTTTGGGAGCGGGTGATGTTCTTCCTTTTATAAATAATAATTTTGCCTATCTTGGAAATTATACTTCCTACAAAATCATTGAAGAAGGTCCTCTTCGATTTACATTTGAACTCACTTATCCCCAAGTAAAAATTGACGGCTATGAAATTTCCGCACTCAAAAGGATCAGTCTGGATGCAGGCTCACAACTTAACAAATCTGTCATTAGGTATGAGTTTAAAGGAAAAAAGACCCTCCCTGTTTTTACCGGTATTGTTCATTGGGATGGTAAGGGTCAAAAAATCATCGACCAGGATAATCAGCTGGCTGCTTACTGGCCTGAGAATTCAAAAAACGGAACTGTAGGTAGCGCCATTCTATACCCTCACAGCAATAACCTTATTATTGATAAGAATAAACATCTGGGCTCGGAAACTAATGTAAAAAGCAATCAGGCCGTTACCTTTTATACGGGTGCTGTCTGGGATAAAGCAGGTGAAATTACTTCCGGTAAAAACTGGCTACATTACCTTCAGGAATTTTCTCTCAGATTAAAACATCCTATACAGATAACCCAATAATAAAAACAAAATCCTGATCATGTAATCAGGATTTGTTTGTTTGATCAGTATCAAATACCAATCAAACCATAATTGAGTTATAATGAATGTTTTGGTGTCGGTTGTATAATTAGTTACACATGGTAAGAAACTGATGGCTCATTTGTACCTTGAATCTTGCATCTGATTTCAGCTTATTATAAATAGTCATTTCTGTAGCCTGTACAGCTCTTAATTTCCGATCGATAAATTGAGCGATCTGAACAACAGAAAAAATAAAATCACGATAAACTCCAATATTTACAGTTTGCCCATGGCAAGGAAGGTAAGCCTTTAAAAAAGAAATAGTTTTCTGATGTTGATTGTAATTCACACAATATCCCGCTCCATCTTTAAAAGTAATGATTTCACGACTGTTAATATAATCTAGAACATTTTTATCTTTAGGAGAGATCTCGTTTTTAGCAAAATACCGGTTTATTTTATCAAGAATATGTTGCGCATATTCCATCATTGTTATTGTTCTCCATTCAAATACATGGTTCATTTGCTTTTTATGCTTCTTCTCTGTATCATTTTCACAGTTGGTACAAAAAGATAAGCCAATTTTTTCATGGTATGGGAAAAAGCAATCTTTGATTTGAATAGATGCATCAGCCTGAATCCTGTCATGAGTGAAGTTGTAATACAGATATGGACAATACATATCCACAAGACTTTTCAAAAAATCAGTTTCACTGGTATTCAGATGCTCTTCAAACCACTTTTCAAGATTATTGTAATAATTATTTTCAAACTCTTTATAGCTTAAATAAAAAGGCAATTCCATAGCTTTATATTTTGATAAGACAAAGCTATTTCAGTAAAGCGTCAAAACTTGACGTTTAATATTTTTTTAGTAAAAATTTAAATTTGAAGCAGGATCAATTACAGGCTATAATACGTATGAATCACTTATCATAATTCTTCATGATATACTCAAAATAATGAATCATTTTCATGTAATTTTCAATACTGATATACTCATTAGTACTATGAATGCTTTGTTTTTCAGCATCAGTAATCTTAATAGGCATAAACCTGTAAATATTTTTACTTACAATCTGATATTTATAAGCATCTGTTCCGGCAATGGTAAGATAAGGAGTGACTAAAGAATTAGGATAAACCTCCTTAATCCCCTGTTCAATCACTTTATATGCCCTAACATTCGTCGGTGATATCGCAGAAGCCTCTCTGGTATTGTCAATCTCTTCCACTTCTACATCAAAACCTTTGGTCGCCTGAGCAATATGATCTCTTATATCTTTTACAGAATTGCCTGAAAGTAATCTGAAATTAACCACAAACTCAACTTCGGGGGAAAGTACATTAGTTCCGTCACTCCCTTTCATCATGGTAAGAGCTGTTGTAGAGCGTATCAAAGCATTGGTGGAATTGTTTTTAGCCAACTGTGAAAGCAACACGGATTTTAAAAGCCATTGATTAGAAATAGCCAATCTATTTGCAAATGGCATTGTTCCGCCAATATTATCAAAAAACTCTTTAATAAGAGGAGTGATGGTTGGCTTCATCTGATCTTTTTCCAATCTTTGCATGATAACAGCAGCTTTACCGATGGCACTTTCCATAGGTGGCATTGAGGAATGCCCTCCCAATCCTTTCACTTTTATTTTTGCAGAAAAAAATCCTTTTTCAGCACAACCGATTACGGCAACATCAGAATCTATTCCTTTAATCCCTCCTTTTTCCAGGATCAATCCACCTTCATCATAAACCGCATCAAACGTCAATCCTTTTTTCTTAAAATCCTCGGCGATCTGTTTTGCTCCTTTTCGTCCTCCTACTTCTTCATCAAACCCAAAAGCTAGATAAATGTCGCGTTGAGGAACTGTTCCGCTTTTAATCATATTGGTAAGAGATTCCATCAGGGAAAACAGCATTCCTTTCATATCGATCGCTCCTCTTCCATAAATTCTTCCATTCGCAACCGCCCCGGAAAAAGGGGAAAAATCCCAATCTTCTGCTACTTTGGTTACAGCGGGTAAAGCTTTATCATCGGGTCTGAAAACATTTTGTTCATTATTTTTGATATCAGCATCGCCCGGAGGCACTACATCCATGTGTGATAAAAAAAGGATAGGTTCCAGATTAGGTTTGCTTCCTTTTAATTTAAAAACTAATCCATAGGTATTAACTTCATAGTTTTCTGTGTTTTGATAGACTAAAGGATATGATTTTTTCAGATATTCTTTGAATTGTCCAAATGGAGCATAATCAAAAACATCCAGATCACCCGCTGACACTGTAGGTATTTTAATTCCACCTGAGAACCTTTGGATGGCAGAATCATTTTTAACCCATTTTGTTTCCGGAACAGAACTTAGATTATTTTTTTTAAACGGATACGTAAATGTCTTGATCAGCAATACCGCAACGATCACCACGACAATGACTGCAATTGCTAAAAGGAATTTTTTCATGATCTTTTGTTTTGTGATAGCTTTTTCAATAAATATAACAAAGATATTCCTATTAAAAAAACTCAAAACAGAATATGGATATGAAGTAGATGTTTTTTTACGCAGGATTAAATGCCGAGAAACTATTTTTACTATCTAGTTCCTGTTTTCTTTTGCGGATAAAATCCGTTGGTCGGATCCCATTAATTTCATAAAATAAATCTGAAAAATTCTGTCTGGATGCGATACCACACTCCTTTGCTAAAGTTTCTATGCGGTACTTAAGATATTCTTTGTTCTCAAATAGAAGTGCTGTTATGTAATTGATCCGGAGCTCGCTTAGATATTTATTGAAATTAACTCCTTTACAATCATTGATCACCTGAGAAAGATAATTTGAATTGGTTCCCAACTGCCCGGCCAGTTTGTGAATGGTAAGACCTTTTTGAGTATATTCTTTTTTTGCTTCAAATATTTTCAGCTTGGTGAGAAGCTCTTCTACCTTATTTTCATCTAATCCGGTTTTCTTTTCCTCAGCATCTATATTCAACAATGATTTTTCAGGTACTGAATTTTGATGTAAACTGAATTTTTCCTCCAAAAGGATATATTTCTGCTGAATGTCCTTTTCTCTTCTATATCTTATGACAAGAAGGATGGTAAGTATAATCGCCAGAACAATTAAACTTACTATAATAATATTGCCCCAGGAATTGGCTTTCTCCAGTTTACTTTTTTCTTCAAGCAAAGTCCTGGTATCAAATTCTTTATGAATTTTACTCGACAAATAAATAAAATCCTTCGAAATAATACTGTCTGCTTTTAAAAGCTGACCGGTAAAATATAATTGCTCGCCTTGATTCCCTTCTTCCTTATAATGCTTGATCAGGATTTCATAATTTTCTCTAAGATCAGGAAGAATAAATTGATGTTTTTGAAATATAGAATCAACTTTCCTAAAATACACAATAGACTCTGTATCCTTTTTTAATCCGGCTAAACTTTTCCCTATATAAAAATATCCTACGGATAGTCGTGCAAAATCACCGCTTTTCTTCATAGGAAAAACCGACTGTTTCAAATCATCGACAGCCGTTATATAATCTTTTCTGTCAAATTCCGATATTCCTTTTGCAAGCTGAAAATAGCCTTTCTCCTGCGAGTATTCACCATTGGCACCTACCTGCTGTAATCCAGTGTGGATAGCCTTATCTGCCTGATCCGGCTTATGTAAATTACGGTAGCAGATAATCAATTGATGTAAGCTGTTGAGATAACCCTTTTTATTGTTATACACTTCATTAGGATGCAATCCGGATTTTGATTTCGGTCCGTAATAGGCGATACATTGTTCAAATAATTTTGAGGCCTCCTCATAATATCCTAAATAACTTTTTACAACACCTATATGATACAGATTCTGATATTTCAGGAAATCATTTTTCGTATCCTTCGAATATTCGTAAGCGAGCAGATATTCATTCAATGCTGCCTGGAACCTTTTGTAATGATAGTAATAAACAACCCCTTTTTCTAGATAAGCAGTACTTATGAGATCTTTATCTCCGGATTGCTGAGCAGCCCATACCGTGCTGTCTGCATAAATAAGCTTCTGTTCGTTGGAAGAGGAATAGAATACTCCATCCTTATATCCCTGAACAAGCTTTTCAAAATTCTTTTCCTTTTTAGCTTTATTAATATAAGGTTGAATATATGGAAACGCCTGAGTGTTATTTTCTTCGAAGTTTTCGTATTTCAACCGGAGTTTATAATAGTCACTGTATCCTTCCTGAGAAAAGGATAATTTAAAAATTACTAAGACGAGTATAAAAAGCAGTTTTTTTATCACTTCGAATATTTAACAAACCATATTTATAAACCAAAAATACATAAAATCATTTAATTCCTATTAAACAATTATGATTTAATCCCCTTGGTTTTCGACACATTAAAACTTTAAATAAACAATTGAAAATCAAATATTTAACATTGTCCTTATTTATGAATTAGGACGTCTTAATTGCCGAATAGAGACAACAAGTACTTTTTTTTATCATTTTATGCCTATAATTTCGGACTCAGAATTCTGAATGATAAACCTGGCCGGGATAACCTTTTAACTCTGAAATTTTATGAAAAAGATTATCTCATTAAAAACCTTTCCATTAATAATTGCTATGGCAGTTTGTATGACTTTAGGAGCTTGCAGACAGGATGATGAAAACGACTTTCAAATGGCAAAGAATAATGCCACTGGGCTTAAAATTGCTAGTGACAAGCAATCAAAGACGGTAGAAGGAAAACTGGTTGCAAAAACAGATCCTCCTGTAAAAAACGGAACACACTGGAAAACACAACCATAACAGGAAGAAAGCATTCCTGAATGTTGATTACAACGAACTAACAACCATGTTTATATATAATTTAGTTGCAAATTGCAGGTAAATTCCAAAGGGCCCGGCATATTACAGGGCCCTTTTTAATGGAAATTTAATTGATATTTTAAACAAAAAAGAGGCTGTCTGACGACAGCCCCCCTTCTATTAAAAAAACATTAAAGATTTATAATCACTTCCAGCCTCCGCCTAAGCTCTTATAAATATCAACAACTGTACTCAGCTGTTTTTCTTTTGCTTCTACCAATTCCATTTTGGCATCTAAAGCATCTCTTTGATTTAATAATACTTCAAGATAGTCTGCTCTTGAATTTCTGAACAATTGATTGGCAATATCAATAGATTGATCTAGTGCATGGGTTTCCTCAGACTTCAGCTTATAATACTGATCAATATTCTTAACTTTCGACATCAGATTAGCAACATCCAGATATGCATTCAGAATAGTTTTATCATATTCATACAATGCTTGTATCTGTTTTGCATCAGCAGTCTGGAAATTAGCTTTAATCGCAGTTTTATTAATCAGAGGCCCTGCTACTTCTCCTACCAGATTATAAGCGATAGACTCGGGCATTTTTACCAGATAAGAAGGTTTGAAAGCTTCCAGTCCAAGCGCTGCAGAGATCTCAAGGGAAGGATAAAATTCTTTTCGCGCAGCTTCCACATCCAGTTTTGCAGATTTTAATTCCAATTCAGCCTGTTTGATATCTGGGCGATTGGCTAATAATTGCGATGGAATACCGGTGTAAACGGTCTGAGGAATTGTAGACATAAAGCTTTCCTTAGTTCTTACAATCGGCTGTGGAAATCTTCCTAAAAGAGCATTTATCTCATTTTCCTTTTCAGTGATCTGTTGTCGGATTGTATATTCCGTTGCCTTGGACTTAGCCAATTCTGCTTCAAATTTCTTTACAGCCAGTTCTGTTGCCGCAGCAGCCTCCTTCTGGATTTTAGAAATCTCCAACGCCTTATCCTGCAGCTTGATGTACTGCTGAATAATATCCAACTGGTTGTCAAGTGAAAGCAATTCATAATAATTGTCCGCCACTTCTTCAATAAGGCTGGAAAGAACAAAATTCTTTCCTTCTACTGTAGACAGATAATGGGCTACAGCAGATTCTTTTTCTGTTCGTAGTTTTTTCCAGATATCAATCTCCCAGTTTGCCATTAATCCTCCTTCAAAATTACCCAGTGGATCAGGCATTTCTCTTCCGGGTTCAATCTCCGTAGTTGCATCTCCTGCTCCTTCACTGGTATAACGTCCGGATTTTTTCAACCCCGCTCCCAGTTTTGCCTCTACTGTAGGACTCAATTTACCTTTCTTGTAAAGAACTCCGCTTTTTGCGATTTCAATTTCCTGTAAGGTAATCATCAGCTCCTGATTATTTTTCAGGGCGGTTTCAATCAGCACTACAAGATTTGGGTCAGTAAAAAACTGCCTCCATGGAGTTGTCCCACTGTTGGTATTAGCATCCTGCTGATCATTTTCTCCAAAGTTCTGAGGTACATTTTCTTTTACCTCGTCTTTTATAACAGTCGCCATAGGTGCTTTACAACTTGATAAAACAAGGGATAATGCTATGGCTGTAAGTATTGATTTAGTCTTCAAATTTTCCATCATGTTCGTAAGGTTCAGTTTGTTCTGTTAAAGGATTTTCTTCCTCATATCTTGCCAGCCTGGACTTTTCAGCAATCGTTCCGAAAATATAGTATAATCCAGGAATAATCATTAATCCAAAAATGGTCCCTATCAGCATTCCTCCTGCTGCTGCAGTTCCGATTGTTCTGTTTCCGACTGCTCCCGGTCCCGTTGCCATTACCAACGGAATCAATCCGGCAATAAACGCAAATGAGGTCATCAGGATAGGACGGAAACGGATTGTTGCTCCCTCGATAGCAGCTTTCACTACAGAGATTCCTTCTTCTGCCTTTTTCTGTACGGCAAATTCCACAATCAATACGGCATTTTTCCCTAAGAGACCAATAAGCATTACCATTGCCACCTGAGCATAGATGTTATTTTCCAACCCTAATAGTTTCAGGCATAAAAATGCTCCAAATATCCCTGTAGGAAGAGAAAGAATTACCGGCAAAGGAAGAATGAAACTTTCATATTGTGCAGAAAGAATAAGATATACAAATCCAAGACATACAAGAAAAATAAATATGGCTTCATTTCCACGGCTTACTTCATCTTTGGAGATACCTGCCCAGTCGATTCCAAATCCTCTCGGTAGAGTTTTATCTGCAACCTCCTGAATGGCTTTGATCGCCTGTCCACTACTGTATCCCGGTGCTGGGGTTCCACTTACCTCTGAGGAATTATACATATTATGTCTTGTAATCTCAGATAATCCATATACTTTTTCAAGCCTCATGAAATCTGAATATGGAACCATTTGCTCCTTATCGTTTTTAACATATAGCTTCAATAAATCAGTTGGTAATGCACGATATTGCGGCCCTGCCTGAACGATTACCTTATAAGGTCTGTCAAAACGAATAAAACTGGTTTCATAGTTCGAACCAATCAATGTTGATAAATTATCCATTGCATTGGCAATAGTCACTCCTTTTTGCTCCGCCAGGTCATTATCAACCCTCAACATATATTGCGGGAAACTTGCCGAGTAAAAGGTAAACGCTGATCCAAGTTCAGGACGTTTTTTTAGCTCTTTAACGAAGTCATTACTTACTTGCTCCATTTTATGGTAATCCCCGCTACCCGCTTTATCTAAGAGACGAAGCTCAAAACCTCCGGCAGCACCATATCCCGGAATAGAAGGCGGTTGAAAAAACTCAATATTGGCACCCGGAATATTTTTGGCTTTTTCTTCTAGTTTCTCAATGATTTCTGCGGCAGATTCTTTACGATCTTCCCAGCTTTTGAGGTTGATAAGACAGGTTCCGGAGTTAGATCCTGTTCCTTCTGTTAGAATTTCATAACCAGCAAGGGAAGAAACAGACTGTACTCCATCAATATCTTCCGATTCTCTTAAAAGTTCTTTTGCTATCTGATTTGTTCTTTCCAAAGTAGATCCCGGAGGAGTCTGAATAATAGCATAGATCATCCCCTGGTCTTCACTAGGAATAAACCCTGATGGAAGTGAATTGCTTAAAAAGAATGTACATAAACAAAAAGCTAACAACAAAGGAAGCGTAAACATCTTTTTCGTTACGGTCTTATTCAGTAACTTTTCATATTTCCCGGCTCCTTTAGTAAATAACCCATTAAATTTATCCAGGAATATCGTAATCGGAGTTCTTCTTTTTGCCTTTCCGTGATTATTCTTTAAAATTAAAGCACATAAAGCCGGAGTCAGTGTCAATGCCACAACCCCTGAAAGTATAATTGCAGAAGCCATCGTAATAGAGAACTGACGATAGAAAACACCTACAGGTCCTGACATGAATGCAATAGGAATAAATACAGACGCCATTACCAAAGTGATTGCTATAATCGCTCCACTGATCTCATGCATCGCCTCTTCCGTTGCTTTTAATGGTGAAAGATTTTTTTCTTCCATTTTGGCGTGGACGGCTTCAATAACCACAATGGCATCATCCACAACTACACCGATCGCCATTACAAGCGCAAAAAGTGAAATCATATTCAATGTGATCCCAAATGCAGACATTACGGCAAATGTTCCTACCAATGACACCGGAACCGCTAAGGCCGGAATCAATGTTGAACGCCAATCACCAAGGAAAAGAAACACCACAATCGCCACAAGGATAAAAGCTTCAAATAAGGTATGAACCACTTTTTCAATCGAAGCATCCAGGAACCTGGATACGTCATAACTGATGTCATAATGCATTCCTTTAGGGAAAGAAGTTTTCTGAAGATCAGCCATCAGGTTTTTTACATTCTTAATAACATCACTTGCGTTGGATCCGTAAGATTGCTTCACTGTAATTGCCGCGGAAGGTTTACCATTCAATGTTGAATAAATATCATACATTGAACTTCCGAATTCAATATCGGCTACATCTTTCAGTCTTACAAACTCCCCGGCTGACTTTGCCTTAAGGATAATGTTTCCATAGTCTTTTTCACTATTAAAACGACCAGGATATTTTAGAATATATTCAAATGATTGAGAACGTTTTCCCGAACTTTCTCCGGTTTTCCCCGGTGAAGCCTCTAAACTCTGCTCATTCAAAGCTTCCATTACTTCGTCTGCTGAAATATCGTAGGCTGTTAATCTGTCCGGTTTTAGCCAGACACGCATCGCATATTCCCGGGTTCCCAGGATATCAGCGAAACCAACGCCACTTACCCTTCTCAATTCAGACATTACATTGATGTCCGCATAGTTAAACAGAAACTTCTGGTCAGCTTTGGGATCATCACTATAGAGGTTGATATACATCAACATGTTAGGCTCTTCACGTGTGATCTTCACCCCCTCTCGGACAACCAATGGAGGAAGTTTGTTAACCACTGAAGATACCCGGTTCTGAACGTTTACTGCTGCAACGTTCGGATCAGTTCCCAAATCAAATACAACCTGGATGGAGGCTTCTCCGTCGTTTCCAGCGTCAGAAGTCATATACTTCATCCCCGGAACACCATTGAGTCCTCTTTCCAGTGGAATAACTACAGATTTAATTAACAGTTCATTGTTTGCTCCCGGATATTCCGCAGTAATATTTACTTTAGGCGGAGAAATGGACGGGAACTGTGTTATGGGCAGCTTAACAAGTGATAAAACTCCCATAAACACAATAATCAATGAGATTACGATAGACAGAACAGGTCTGCGAATGAATTTCTTAAACATACAGCTTCATTTTACGAGTACACTACTCTGCTTTTAATTTCAATGATTGAATTACTTTCCGCGGATCCTGGAATTTCACTTTTACTTTTTGGTCGTCCTTCACTTTCTGAACGCCCTCTAAGAGAAATTGCTCTCCTGCTGCCAGGCCTGAAGCCACAACATACAGATCAGGTAATTCATAAGCCACTTTTATATTCCGGGATTTTAATACGCCATTTTTGCCAACGACAAACACATATTTCTGATCCTGAATTTCATAAGTAGCCTTTTGTGGAATAATTAAAGCATTTCTGAGCGGTAGGGTCATTCTTACCTTTCCTGTTTCTCCATTTCTCAAAAGTTTATCAGGATTGGGAAACTTTGCCCGGAAGGCTATATTCCCCGTTTCATTATCAAATTCCCCTTCTATAGTCTGGATCTCTCCTTTTTGAGGAAGTGCATCTCCATTAGCCATAATAAGAGTTACTTCTTTACTTCCTCTATCTGCGGCATGAGTCTGATAATTCAGATATTCGGGTTCTGATACATTAAAATAAGTGTAAACATTGGTATTATCAGACAAACTGGTCAACAGATCTCCTTCATCGACAAGACTTCCGAGTTTCAATGGAATCCTGTTAATAATTCCTGAGAACGGAGCTTTTATATCGGTGAATGATAAATGAATCTGGGCAAGTCTCATTTCTGCATTAGCAGCATCAAGCTTAGCTTTTGCCATTGCTCGTTCGTTCTTTGAAACAATATTATTACTGGCTAATGTACTTGCATTTTTTAATTCAATATTGGCCTGTTCCACTTCAGCTTTGGATTTCATTAATTCAGCCTGATACAATTGAGGCATAATACGGAATAAAGTCTGTCCTGCGTGAACAAACTGACCTTCGTCCACGTAGATCTTTTCAAGAAATCCTTTCTCCTGTGCACGGACTTCGATATTTTTTACAGATTGGATTTGCGTAACATATTCTTTGTTGATTACAGTATCCATTTTTACCGGAGACGTAACCGGAAAGGTTGTTACTTCTTCTTTTTCTTCTTTTTTGTTGTGACAGCCAACAAATAACAAGAGGGTGCTTAGCGCAATGCCCGAGGCAGCTCTTTTCATAATTTTGAAATTATATAAATCGTTAATGTTTTAATAGAATAGAAATGGTAATTGAGAGAGAACGCTATGCCCACTACCAACAAGCACAACGCATACTGCTCCACTCTGTAATCAGAGTAGAATCATACATTGAAAAATGAATTTTAAATTCTGATAGATCGGATCAGAATAAACTTTTTTACAGAGGAATAATTGGAAACAAATCCTTGAATACGGGCTTTTAATTTTTTATAATTAAATAGTCCGAAGAAATATACCAAACCGAAAACGCCCACAAAAAGAATAGCATCCTGAACACTATCCGACCATTGAAAATCTTCTTCTGTAAGCTCTAAAGAAGAATTATCAACACCATCCGGCATTTGCTGGATCGATAATTTATCGTAGGTCTGATTTAAACGATTGGCTTTTTTAGGTAAATGATGAGAAACAGGTAGATGGTTATGTAATGTTTTGACATTGATTTTGCTTTCCACTATGAAAAGCAGAAATAGACTCGTCAAAAAATACACAATATAGTTTCTCATTTTGAAGTGGCAAAGGTAAGCTTAGATTTGAATATTTTTATACAGATTAACAAAATTTAACTCACTCACAAATATCAATCATCGGAATTGATTTATTTTCTTTCGATTCCCGGCATCCAGATACCTGAGATTACAACAGGTTTTTTCATCATTTCTAATGGGAAATACAGTGTAGATTGCCAATACAAATAATTCCGTAAAACAGAAACAATCGTTAAAAAAAATAAAAATAACCATTTCCGAAACAAAGATGCATTCCATACTATTGATATGAATATTTAATTAATTTATTAAAAATTAACAAATACACCGTAAATATTTTGTAATTTTACAGTTCACAAACAAGTAACCAATGAAACACCTAATCACAAATACTTATGAAAAAAATAGTTCACATTATTATCCTTGTTCTCGCTGTAGTTTCCGTAGCAGCATGTAAAAGCTCAGCCAAAGAAGAACCCGAAGTTATCGCCTCTCAACCTGTAGAAACAGATGATATTACCAAAGAAGTTTTTACAGACAATTATGGAGATAAAATAGAAGTCGCAATTAATAATACAGATAATACGGCTGTTATTCACCTTGATGGTAAATCTTACGAACTTAAAAAGAACAAAGATCTGCCAGATTATACTGCATCCAATCCAGAGTATCAGTATTCTAATATCAGAGGAAATATAACTTTTCTAAAAAGAAATGTTGACATGGTCTTGTTCCACCACAAACAGGAAAAGAAAGGTGCCACTGCCAGCAAAATGGCATCATATTAGTTTTGTCAAACTAAAAATCAGATGCTTTAATTAAAAACAATACCCATGAAAAAACTACACAACTATGTCTTAATACTTTCTGTACTTATCCTGGCGATATGCTGTACTGCAAAAACAGCCGATAAGAACAGTAATGATATTACCGGAAAAACTTGGAAACTGATTGAAATTAACGGTCAGCCTATACAGCTAAAAAACCCGAAAAATAATCCTTATTTCAAATTGAATATGACTGACATGCGGTACGAAGGAAACGCTGGATGTAATGGTCTGGGAGGTACTTTTGAAATCAAACAGGACATTATGCGTATCAAGTTCAATCAGGGGATTTCTACCATGATGGCTTGTGATGATCTGGAAATAGAACAACGTTTTACCAAGGCTTTATTGGCTGCAGATAATTATTCTGTAAATGGCAAAATCCTGAGTCTTAATAAAGCTAAAATGGCACCCTTGGCAAAATTTTCCCTACAAGAATAAATAGAAATGTATACAGATAAGAAGGCACTTTCATGAGAAAGTGCCTTTTATTTTTTTTATAGATCATATAACAGATTAAAAGTACCACATTCAGCACGACAGCAAATGCATTGGATAAAATAATGGGAAGTTCATCCTTCAGCAATCCATACCACACCCATAAAGACAAACCGGAAATAAGAACCAGAAGCATGATCCATGAAATATCTTCAACATTCTTTTCTTTAAGAACTTTTATCAGCTGAGGAACCATCGATACAGAAGTGAGCACACCTGCCACAATACCAAGAATATTTTCATTCATTTTTATAGAATTCACATATCCTGAATATACTAATTTTTTAATTAGGTAACGAAAAACATACACGTATTATGTAAACCTTTTAAGGGCAACTTCATCAGGTAAAGGAATTCCTTTCTCTATAAGCTGATACAAACTTCCGGAAAAATAACATCCGTTTAATATTCCCCTCGCCCCCAATCCGTTGAAAACATACATATTGGAATATTCACTATGACTCCCAATAATAGGTCTCCTATCCTTCACAGTCGGCCTGAAACCAAAATTAACTTCCTGTATCTTAAAATCGTAAGGATATACTTCAGATAACCCTCTTAACAGCTGGTCTACCGCAGAATCATCAATTTCGTGATGCAATTGCTCACGATCGTATGTGCCACCATAAAAATAAAGTCCATTATCAATGGGAAATAAAAAATGTTTCTTCTTTATGGTATCGGCAGTTGAAATTTTTTCTGATAATTTGACCCTAATATGATGCCCTTTGTTTGGAATTACAGCAATGTCTGAAAAGTACGGGTTTTTCATTACCCCCATTCCTTCACAAAAAACAATATTCTTAAAACGAATTCCTTTATATTCGGATCCAGACACATCTAAACTATCATAATCAAACTTCTCATTGATAAGATTTCCTTTGTCCTCAAAATAATTGAAAAAATCGTTAAAAAAGTTACTGACATCCAATCTCGCAGATTGATTAACGATTCCCGTACTAAAAGGATTATTAATTCCTTCTAAACTTTGAAACTCCTTATTCAAAAAGTTTTGTAATTCTAAATGATCAGACTTCTTAACCCAAAGCTTTTGTTCATTCTCATCATGGAAAACCCGATGAATAGGCTTATCAATCAAATAGTTTCTCCCTGTATATGATTCAATTTCTAAAAGGGTTCTTTTTAGAGTATTTATTTGTTCCTGAGCTAACCAGAACGTTGTAAATTTCTTTAATACCACAGGATTAATGATTCCTGCAGAGACCTGTGAAGCACTTTTCTTTTTCTCGGAAAAAATAATAAATGATTTATTATTCTGTATTAACTGATGGGCAAAAAAAAGCCCGGCATATCCATCCCCTACAATAATATAGTCTACATTTTTCATAATAAAAAAACCTGAGTAAAAATACTCAGGTTTTGTATAAATATCAAGTGAAATATTAATAATTCCACATATCATTTTCCATGTCAAGAATCTGTGCTTTAATTCTGTCGCTTTCTTCTATCTGCTCATCAGCATTTCTAGGAATATAATCTTTGATTACACCATCTCCTAAACCACTTGAAGATTTATAGATAATTGAAGAAAATCTTCTAGCATTGATGATATCATCGAAAGAAAGATCAGCAGAAGAGTTTTTTCTATTATACACGAAGTTATTCGCTAATATCTCTCTTGCACTTGGGTAATAAATCCAAAACAGGTCAATAAGCTCATTAGCTCCGGCCAAAGGTTGTCCGTCTGGTCCTGTTCTACCTTGTACAGCAGGATCTGGTCCCATTGCTGCAATACCCAGTGGTCTGTATTTCATCTGACCATCTCTTTTATCGATAAACCACATACCCATAATTTTTAATACTTTAACTTTATCAGTCGTCGTTTTAAAAATATCGGTATATTCTTTTTTCTCCTGTTCTGTAAGCTGTCTTCCAGAGTTTAGGATATCGATAGCAGCATCAGAAACTCTTACACTTTCCAATCTTTTCTGAATCCCTTCAGGAGTTAATTTAGTTACAAAATTCTCATCATCATAAACTTCCTGGATTTTACCTGTTATTGCAGCATCCAGCAATAATTGATATAAAGATCTTGTCTGAGTAGCAAGAAGACCATCAGGATTATCATAGTATAATGGCTGATTAATCTTATCATTCATGTCAATAATCTCCCAAACAAACATACTTTTTAAGATATCTTTGTCCTCAACAAAACCGTATTCCAAAGGTTTTACCGTTTTATCAACAATAGTATCTCCAACTTTCTGCTTGTTTTCAGCTCTCATTTGTCTGAACTCTTCAGGAGAAGAAGCATTCAGAATAGTCTGGGAAAAAGCAACTCCCGAAACTACTACTAAAAAAGCGCTTATATATTTTTTCATAATATTATTTTAACTTATTAAAATTACTGAACATTGATTACAACAGGAGAGATATTCTTCAATGTTTGATTTCCTAATCCTGTAGCAGTCGCTTTAATATCAAAAACATACACTACATCACCCGCTCTTACATTTTTAACCAATCCGGCAGCCTCTTCAAGACTATTACCTTTGATCAGCAATGCTGCTCTACCAGGTACTTTCACCATAAACTGATTAACAGTGAATGAAACAGGGAAATCGAAATCTGGTATTGCTGCCTGTACCATCTGATTTGGAATCGAAGTAGCAGGAATATTCAATACTGTCTGACCTCTCATCTGACCTTGAGGAGCCGGAACATTCTTAATTCTGTATTCAAATACCTGAGATACCGTTTTACCATAAGGATCAGTTCCAGATAATGTTAATTTCACAGTATTACCCGTAGAAGGAATAATATTCCATTTTCCAGGACCATTACCTTTTACTACAGCACCAGGAGCAGATAATGATAATTTAGAATTGTCAGCACCCAGGATAGAACCAGATACCGGGTTTTCTAATCCTCTGTACAATACATTCATCTTATCCGGAGAAAGTAATAATCCTTTTTCAAGTTTTACTTCTCTTGGTCCTGCAATTACATTATATGTATGCGTCCAAGGGAAACTTTGAGGTTTACCGGAAGCATCTGTTAAAGTAATAGTACCGTTTAGTTTATGCTCTCCAATACCATTTCCTGAAATAGAAATTGTTCCTTTTCCATTTTCTACTTTATTTACTCCCGTAATGCTAATCTTATTGCTATTAGAATAAGTACCTAACATTACTTTTACTTCAGCCTGTTTTCCAGCCTGAATATCAACAGGTCCTGCAACAATTGGCTCATAGCTGCTGAATTTAATACTAGCATCTACTTTCTCTTGAAGTAATAAGGCCAATGCATCAGACTGTACGTTTCTCGCATCATTCTGGATAATTTCCAGGTTAGAAATTGCTGCAATTAAAGGCTGATGATAAAACTTATTCTGAAACCATGTTTTCTCGTTTGGAGATTTTCCTTTAGGGTATTCAGCAATTAAAGATTTATTGGCTCTTTCAATCAAATCATTTAACTGATTGTTTTTTCCGAAAGTTGCTACAATATAATTTCTTACTTCATCAATTTTGGACTTCAATTCCAATGCTCCTTTAGAAGGGCTATTTTCATCTCCGTCAGCAAAAAAATAATGCGTAGTTGCTTCGTTATTATTAAGAGCTGCAAAATTCTCACTTACATCCACTTTATCAGAGAATTCTGATTCAGTTTTTAATTTAGTTTTAATTGTTTCAGCACTTTCTACTAAGGCATTAATTTTAGCTTTTAAAACCTTATACTGTTCCCATGGAGTAGCATAAGTATCCGGCACTTGTTGTGCCTTTAATTCTAGAGTTTTTTCAAAAATTTTCTCATTCTTTCTTTCTGTTAAAGTTCTTGTTTCATTAAGAGCTTTAGTCGAATCATAATAAGATCTGATGATTTCCGCATCAATATTTAGGGCCATCATAGCGATGAACACCAAATACATTAGGTTGATCATCTTCTGACGTGGAGTCTGTTTTCCTTGTGCCATTCTTTTTCTTTGTTTGGATTAAAAATTAAATTTAGAAATGGTTTGGAAATTAAGACTTCATAGCAGTTAACATACCACCATAAACTCTGTTTAAATTATTTAAGTTTGATGTTAAACCTTGTAACTCCTGGTTGAATTTTTCTGAATGCTCAGCAGACTTCTGCATATCTGCCACATATTTATTGGCAAATTCAGATTGTCTTTTACCATTCTCCAATTGCATCGCGTATAAAGCGTTCATGCTTTCCATGTGCTGAGCGGCAATGTTTAACTGATCATTATATTTGTGAGTAGAAGCAGAAACATCTACCGTCTGATTGATCTGATCCACTGAATTTGAAAATTTATCAATTCCTGTTCTTAATCTTTCAAACAATTGAACATCTAATTTAGCATCCTGTAACATTTTATCCAATTTTGTAGAAAGAGAGTTCTCTAATTCTGCAAATTGAGCAGCTGCATTATTTCTTGAAGAAACATTAGAATGTAAAGGGTTCGGGTTAGCATGTTTATCTAACAATTCAGGATAAACATTTTCCCAGGCATAAGACTCTTCTGATTTTGGAGGGTCGAAAGCGAAAATAATGAAGATGATTGCTTCAGTAATAAGTCCTACTGTAAGAGCAACGTTACCACTGATTGGTCCCAAGTTAATGTGAGTAATCTTAAGCCAAGCTCCAAGGATTACAATTGCAGCACCGAATGAATAAAAGAAATTCATCCAAGCATCTTTAGTCTTAAACATATAAGTTAGTTTTTTTTAATGATTAAAAATAAATTGTATTGAAAAATAATTATGTATCTGATTATCTGTTAACCCTTCTTGGCTTAACAGCAGCTTCAGGAATATCCTGTACAGTTCTGAATCCAATATAACTTCTTGCAGAATCTTTTCTTTCCCAATCTCTTGCACCAGTCATAAGCATTGCGCCTATATCTTTCCAAGAACCTCCTCTTACAGATTTCTTAGAATCTGATTTATCTTTAGTAGAAGGGTTTAGAGTTGAAGAAAATCCGTATGAAGAATTGTTGTAAGAAGATTCTGTCCATTCAGAAACGTTTCCAGCCATATCAAATAACCCAAATCCATTTTTCTTAAATTTCTTTACTGGAGCTGTATATGTATAAGTACCTTTTTTATCGTCTTCCATGTAATTACCACGCTTAGGCTTAAAGTTAGCCAGGTAGCATCCTCTGTCATCCATCAAATATGGACCTCCCCAAGGATAAGTAGCATTCTGCATACCTCCTCTTGCAGCATATTCCCATTCGATCTCTGTAGGTAAACGGAATTGTAATGGTCTCTGTTTTTTTCTTTTTAAGCTTTCATTGTAATCCGTTTTCAATTTAGATCTGAAATTACAATATGCTCTTGCCTGATCCCAGGTTACCCCAACAACAGGATAATCTTTATAAGCTTTATGCCAAAAATATTGTTCAAATAATGGCTCGTTATAGGCGAAGTGGAAATCTTTTACCCAAACAGTTGTATCCGGATAGATTGCTATACTTTTGCTTTTAAGGTAGTTTACCCCTCTTTCATTGTCAGCAAGAGCAGCATCCATATCTCCCCACTGGTAATTATATTTTAATTTACTAACATCAAGGATTCTTTCATTACCAATTCTGGCAGAAGCTGGTAAATATAAAGACTCAAGAACTTCCGCATATTCTACATCAGGATATTTTGAAGTATTCCAATGCAATGGAATTTTCCAATCCAGTCTTTTACTTGCATCATATCCCCCATCTTCTCTTCCTCCTTGTCCTTCTAAATATTCCTGATACGGAGTAAGGTTTTCTTCTTTCTTAGCAAGGTATGCATAATCTCCGATGCTGGCACCTCTTCCTCCACCTTCACCACCTTCTCCGGCAGCTTCAGCAAGTAGAGTTCTGGCAATAGAGTCTCTTACGTAGTTAATGAATACTCTGTATTCTGCATTAGTAGTTTCTGCTTCATCCATAAAGAATGAGGACACAGTTACTGTTTTCAGTGCTGATTTCTCAGGAGTATGAGTGATATCCTGATCAGCTAAACCTGCGATAAAAGATCCTGCAGGAATTGCAACCATACCGTATGGTCTTTCAGCAACAAATGATTTAGTTTTTTCTCTTGGTATCAACTCTCCTTTTGTTCCTGGCTTCCCTACAGAAGAGCTACCACCACCTGAACAAGATACCGACGCTACCGACGCAGACAATAATAAAAGAAATATCCTTTTCATGTTAATTTTTATAATTAAGCCGTAAATATATAATTTTTTTAAGAAACTTTTAAGATTTTTTTTGAAATAACGCGAGAAATCTAAATTTATTTTATTTCCTAGTATTTTTATTCTACAGTTACCGACTTAGCAAGGTTTCTGGGCTGATCTACATTGGCTCCTCTATATACTGCAATATAGTAAGCAAGCAGCTGTAAAGGCACAGATGCAACTATTGGAGAGAAGCATTCTGAAGTTTCAGGAATTTCGATAACGTAGTCTGCCATTTCGCTTACCTGCTGATCCCCTTTATTAACAACAGCAATCACCTTTCCTTTTCTTGCTTTAATTTCCTGAACATTACTTACGATCTTATCATAGTGACCTTTTTTAGGCGCAATAATAACGATTGGCATATTCTCATCGATCAAAGCAATAGGTCCGTGCTTCATCTCCGCTGCAGGATACCCTTCTGCATGGATATAAGAGATTTCTTTCAATTTAAGAGCTCCCTCTAAAGCCGCTGGATAATTATAGCCTCTACCTAAATACAAGAAGTTATGAACCCCTACGAAATCTTTAGCTATACTCTGAGTCAACTCATGTGTTGAACTCAAAACTTCTTCAATTTTCTTAGGAATTGCATCAAGCTCTGAAATGAGACTCATGAATTCAGCATTTCCAAGGTTGCCATTATGCTTTCCTAGCTTGAATGCAATAAGTGTAAGGATCGTAAGCTGGGCAGTAAATGCTTTTGTAGAAGCTACTCCGATCTCTGGTCCTGCATGCGTATAAGAACCTGCATCCGTAATTCTTGCAATAGATGAATCCACTACATTACATATACCATATATAAACGCTCCTTTTTCTTTTGCCAGTTTTAAAGCCGCCATTGTATCGGCAGTTTCTCCCGATTGGGAAATCGCAATTACAACATCTTTATCTGTAATAATCGGGTTTCTGTATCTGAATTCTGATGCATATTCCACTTCAACAGGGATTCTTGCATATTCTTCTATAAGATATTCACCAATTAAACCTGCGTGCCATGAAGTACCACAAGCTATGATGATAATTCTGTTGGCATTTTTAAATTTCTCAACGTGATCCCAGATTCCCGCCATCTTGATGATTCCTTCATCCACAAGTAATCTACCTCTCATTGTATCGTGGATCGATTTTGGCTGCTCAAAAATCTCTTTAAGCATGAAGTGCTCATATCCACCTTTCTCGATCTGCTCAAGGCTTAATTTTAATTGCTGGATTTCCGGCTCTATTCTTGAGTTTTCATTGATTGTTCTGATATCCACTCCTCCTTCCAAAGAGATTGTAGCCATATGTCCTTCTTCAAGATAGATTGCTTCTTTTGTAAACTCTACAAAAGGTGAGGCATCAGATGCAATAAAATATTCTTTATCTCCAATACCAATTGCTAAAGGAGAACCTAATCTTCCAACTACCAAAACGCCAGGATAATCCTCGTGCATTACAGTAATAGCATAAGCTCCGTATACCTCATTAAGTGCATATCTTACCGCAGTTGGAAAATCTGTTGCTACATTTATATCCATAAAATACTGGATAAGATTCACTAAAACTTCAGTATCTGTTTCAGACTTGAAAGTAAATCCTTTATCAGCAAGCATTTTTTTAATGGTATCATAGTTTTCAATGATTCCATTATGAATGATTGCAATTTTATTATTATTAGATAAATGCGGGTGAGAGTTTCTATCACTTGGAACCCCATGAGTTGCCCAACGTGTGTGTCCCATCCCAATTTTCGCAGTACCTTTTAATTGAGCTGAAATATTAACAAGATCATCTACCTTTCCTTTTGTTTTTTCAACTTCAAATGAATTGTTTGCATTTTCCAAAACAATTCCCGCACTGTCGTATCCCCTGTATTCTAGTCTTCTAAGACCATTAATAACTACATCATAGGCATCCTGAAAGCCTGTATATCCAACTATTCCGCACATAATTTATTTTATTTGGTGTATGTTTAAATTTATTTTGTTCCGTAAGTAACGATTAACTGAACTCTTTTATCATTAGTAGAATCAGCAGAACCGACAAAAACAGCTCTATCTCTTGTGTATGATCTTGAAGTATATTTAGCCCCAGCAAGACCCGTGTTATCAGAATTAGACAAGAAACCTCCAATATCGATTCTATAATACTTATTAGTATTGTTTGATGCATAATCGCCTGGTTTTCCTTCTACTAAATCTTTTACTGATTTTGTAACAATAAAGTCGTAATGAGCAGGAGTGGGATTTTTATCTAAATCAAAGACCTTATATATTGAGTAATTTGGAGATCCCGCAAGAGTCAATACATCACTAGTAAATGCAGTAGTAGTTATATAAGGTGGTGTTATAGAGCTTTCTTTTCTATCCTTTTGCAAGAAAGTAAACAGACTTGGTTTTACATAACTATTATTCCATGTAGAAGCATCTGTATATATTCTGATTTTAGCACTAATAATGGCAGCCTTATTATTCTGATATAGAGTTTTTAATTTCTGGATTTCTGAATCCGGAATTTTCACCCCGATAGAAGGTCCTCCCATTCCTTGCGCATACAGCTTTTTATCACCATTCACACGATTTCCTACCATATTCAAATTAATGGCAGTCGCCAATGCAGAATTCGATCTGTCATATTGATATTGTCCAACATGTGTATTCCCTGCTCCTAAAGCAAATGAATAAGTTGCCTGAGGTCTGGTTACTGTTCCATTATCCGTTTTATCATATTTATAATACATGATCAACTCTATGTCATTAGGAGAAAACTGGAATAAATATCCGTCATTTTCCTGAACGGAAATCCTAAGTCCTTTAAAATGTCTGATAAAGTTGGAAGCATCAGCGAGTTCCGGCTTACCTTTCTTATCAATAATTTTTTCCTGGAATAAGGTTTTACCGTTATCCAATGGAATCCTGATCGCAGGTGTAGTTGTTGAAAACAAAGAACTGTTATCAGAATCTTTAGTAATAGTCACGGTGTTAATCGTCCCTTTAAACTCTTTTGTTCCAAGTACAGTTGAATTATAAGCAAAATTAGCATTTGATTTTACACTATCGGTCGCAGCTCCCAGGAAATCCGTAACTTCATTGACATCAATGTGGAACGTCTTTTTCGCTTTTCCGTATTTGTTAATAGGATATGTTTTCACCTCTTTTTTTGCAGCCACATTTCCATCCGGATACACATAATTTTCATCCGTTGTTGTTGTAAGTGAATCTGATGCATAGGTCGGTTTGATTACAAGAACCACTGAATCTACTTTTGCATTGGCCCCAAAATCAGGATTATAAGTAGATAATCTAAGCTGTGTAATGTAAGACGCCTTTTGCATTCCAAACTGGTCTTCTTTAAAAGCACCTAAAACTGCTGATCCTAATTGGGTAGCGTCACTTTTAATGGAATCATTATTAAGGATGTTAAAAGCAATAACATTGTAGGAAGTCTCCTTTCCCTGAGCTGCTCCATCTAAAAATAATTGTTCTCCCAAAGAATCCGGATCCGGCTCACAATTATAAAGTAACACACTGCCGAAAATTGCCAGAGAAAGTATGGCAAAAGTTCTTTTAATAGTACGAGTCATTAAATGTCTTTTTAATAAAGTTTGTTTATGGAATCTACATCAAGATACTCCGATTTGGTTGTAGATGTTTCATTGAATGCCTTATCCAGGTCTCCATCCAGGAATTCATCTCCTTTTACAACCCCGTCTACATAATTCATGCTTTCAATGACAAAACTTTGAAAGCTTGGCTTATCTAACGCTTTTAGTCCCGAAATATTATCGAATTCTAGTTTTTCTCCGATTTTATCGTTAAGAGGGGCGTCTTTTTCATTATATAATGAAAGAACAATCTTAGCGTCTTTAAAATACGTATCGGATTTGTAGTAAGTTTTAAGATAAATAGGAACAAAAGAAGCCATCCAACCATTCAAATGAATGATATCGGGAACCCAGTTCAGCTTTTTAATAGTCTCAATTACTCCTCTTGCAAAAAATATTGCTCTTTCGTCATTATCTTCAAAAGGGCTACCATCATCTTCATAGTAATATTGTTTTCTTTTGAAGTATTCTTCATTATCTATAAAATAGACCTGAAGTCTTTCCCCCGGAAGAGATGCCACTTTAATGATTAGAGGTTGGTCCAGGTCATTAATGATAATGTTCATTCCTGAGAGACGGATAACTTCATGGAGTTGGAATTTCCTTTCACTTATTTGTCCAAATCTTGGCATAAAAACTCTAACATCATTGCCTTCATTGTGCATTTTAAGCGCCATTTTGTTTACCACAGTAGCCATGTTTGTATCTTCCTGATATGGATACATTTCTGTAGTAATGTACAGTATTTTTTGATTCGGCATAAATTTCTATCTAATTTTTTGTAAAAATGCTTTAATGTGCAAAATTACAAAAAAACATCCAACATTATTTTAATTAACATTTTTTTACGAAAATTACCTTTTTCAAATTATCAAAAACGCAGTTTATTATCTGATATTTTAGTATTTTTGAATTGCTATTAAAATTAATTATGGAAGTCTTAAAAAATAAAAAAACACTTCAGGATTTCATTGAAAGACAGAAAGAAATGGGAAAAAGAATAGGATTTGCACCTACAATGGGAGCTCTTCACAATGGGCATCTTTCTCTTTATGAAGTAGCAAGGAATGAAAATGATCTTGTAATTTCTTCAATTTTTGTTAATCCTACTCAATTCAATAACCCTGATGATCTTGCAAAATATCCACGGGATGTGAACCGGGATATACTTATTTTAGAAAATTCCGGATTAGTTGACGCCGTTTATATTCCTGAAATTACAGATATCTACCCTGAAAAAGCTGAAAGTCATCATTATGATTTTGACGGCCTGGAAAATGAAATGGAAGGAAAATCCAGACCTGGCCATTTTGACGGTGTAGGAACGGTAGTAGAAGAGCTTTTCAGGCAAATACAACCTGACAATGCTTATTTTGGAGAAAAAGATTTCCAGCAACTTGCTATTATTAAAAAATTGGTTGAGAAAAAGCATCTTCCTATAAAAATTACAGGAGTTCCTATTTACAGGGCAGATAACGGTCTCGCTTTAAGTTCAAGAAACCAAAGACTGCATGAAGATCGTAGGGAAGTTTCAAAAATTATTTATGAAACATTAAAAAAGGTCAATGATTGGTTCAGAGTAATCACCGTTCCTGAAATTAAAGAAAGAGTTGTTGATATTTTCGATCATCAGCACGGTATGAAGCTTGAGTACTTTATGATCGCAGATGAAAACTCATTAAAAGAAACAGACTTCTTTTATAAAGATAAATCCTACAGAGCTTTTATAGTTGTTGTTGTAGACGGTGTAAGACTAATTGACAATATGCATCTGGATTAACACAATCTCCTGATAATTTCGCAATACAAAAATGTAAACTTTGATTCCTTAATCGAAGTTTTTTTTGTTCACCTGCTCATATACAAAAAATCAAAGGCCTCCTGAAGGAAGCCTTTGAACACCAAATCACAAAATATTAATATGAAAAAAATTTACTTTTCAGTAAACTTGTGACCCGGCTGGGATTCGAACCCAGGACCCATACATTAAAAGTGTATTGCTCTACCAGCTGAGCTACCGAGTCGGTCGTAATTCTAATTTACAAATTTTAAATCAATATGCAACTTAAAATTTACTTTTCTTTGCAGTGCCTGCGACTGGACTCGAACCAGCACATCCTTAGGAAACCACCCCCTCAAGATGGCGTGTCTACCAATTTCACCACGCAGGCAAAAAAATTACAAAATTTAGTAATATTTTTGCTAGTGACCCGGCTGGGATTCGAACCCAGGACCCATACATTAAAAGTGTATTGCTCTACCAGCTGAGCTACCGAGTCGGCCACTTATTTTAAACAACTTTCATTTAAGTAATGTCCCTTGTTTTAAGTGGTGCAAAGATATAACTTTTTTTAATTTCTCAAAACTTTTTCGCAAATTTGTTTAAAAATATTTCATGATAATTTCACTAGTCGGATACATGGGTTGTGGCAAATCACACATTTCCAAAATTTTAAGCGAAAAAATAAATTTTAAATTAATTGACCTCGATAAAGAGATTTCCAGACGAAATAAATTAACTATTCCGGAAATCTTCGAAAAAAAGGGTGAAATCTACTTTAGAAAGCTGGAAAGAGAAACTTTGGAAGAAATACTCGCTACCGAAGAAAATCTTATTTTAAGCCTCGGCGGTGGAACTCCTGTTTATTACAATAATATGGAGATCATTAATAACAACTCTAAGAGCATTTTTTTGAGAGCTTCCGTTAGTACTTTAGCAGAAAGGCTTTCAAAACAGAAAGAAAAAAGACCATTAATCGCTAATATTTCTGATGAAAACCTTCCTGAGTTTATTGCTAAGCATTTATTTGAAAGAAATCAATTCTATAGCAAGGCTATGATTAGTGTGACTACAGACTCCAGAGAACCTGAAGCCATCGTTGATGAAATTATCGAGAAACTCTATTTATGATTTCTCTTCAACCTCATTTTCCATTCCATCGTCTTCACTTTCACCAAAAAAGTCGTCCCAATCTGTAAAATCTGATGCAATATCATTTTCCACATATCCATCCATGTCTCGTCTGTCCTTTTTAGTAGGCCTGCCTTCTCCTCTGCTTCTGTAATAGTCCTGGGTCATTTTACGCATTTTAAGCAATTCGTATTGCTCTTTGTCTGTTACATCTTTGATATGAAGAGATACCAGTTTAGCTCCTATCCTACTTTTAGGGATCTGGATTACTTTAATCTTATAATCAATCTGATTTTTACGGATTTTTATTACATCACCTTCTTTTACCTCTTTTGAAGACTTTACAACAGTATCTCCAATGGAAACTCTGTTCTTCTTAATCTCCTCAGTTGCAACAGTTCTCGTTTTATAAAAACGAATGCTCCATAAAAATTTATCTATTCTCATAATTTTTTATACTTTTGCCGTTATATTATTTGTAAAGTAATTAAAGTTTTTGAAATGAAAAAAATATTTTTATATATCCTTGCAGGATCTCTTTGTTTTTCTGCTTGTAAAAAAGATGATGAGGCACAAACATTTGTTGAGCCCGATGATGTAGCAGTAAGAAATACCTATGATGATCAGGCTATCCAAAAGTTCCTGAACGACAACTATCTTGATACCCAAGGAAATATAAAAGCTTTCAGTGCTACTGATACCATTGATGACCATGAGAAGAAGCTAGCAGAATTAAATCCTGTAAAACTTCCTTCAGGAGTTGTGTACATCGTAAGAGCAGGTGCACAGCCTTCTCCGGCAAAAACAATAGGCGCTACCGATGTTCTTAGGATGATGGTAAGAGCAAATTATTATCTGGCGACCAATACAGACGGAACAGTAGCACTTGTAGCATCTTCAGTTTCCCCAAGCCTTGTCAATACAGTAAACGGAACTGGATCTCCCCTTTCGGATCCTATGTGGTATTATGTAAAGCAAGCAGTTATAAATGATAAAAACCTTCCTGCAGTAGCAAGAGAGAGAAAATACTATGAAATAGAAGGATTCCAGGAAGGGTTGAAGTTTTTCAAAGCAGCATCACCTGCTTTAACAGATGGGGCTCCTTATAACCTGCAGGGAGTAATTATTGTTCCTTCCAGAGCTGCTTTTGGAAGAGAGGCCCATTATAACTATACGGGATATTCTCTTCAAAACAGGACATTTGTATTTAATTTCCAGGTGTATGGAACATCAGATAGACCTGCAAATGAATAAGTAAAAGTAAAACATCAATAAAAAAAGCGCTTCAGAATAACTGAAGCGCTTTTTATTTATCTACATTCTTGTTTTCTGTCTTACATTTCCTAAAATATCCGGAAAATAAAGATCCGCAAGATGATCGAATTCATCTCCCCTCATAAACATGGATGCATCTACTTCTTCATAAGAACTACGTCCTGCTGCGGCAATCAACTCATTACACGTATGAAGGGTATTTTTATGAAAATGATATACTCTTTCACTTTTATCTGTAACATCCAGTCCCTTGATCAGCATCTTATCCTGCGTAGCAACACCTGTAGGACAATTATTGGTATTACATCTGAGCGCCTGTATACATCCCAGTGAGAACATAAATCCTCTGGCATTATTACACATGTCAGCTCCCATCGCCACCGCTCTTAAAATATCAAGACTTGTCAATACTTTACCACTGGCAATGACCCTTAGCTTTTTTCTAACATTATAATTGTTAAGTGTTTTATTTACAAAAATCAACGCCGGTTCCAAAGGCATTCCTACGCCATCTGAAAATTCCGGTGGTGCAGCACCCGTACCTCCTTCGGCTCCATCTATGGTAATAAAGTCCGGATATATTTTTAACACATTCATCTGAACACAGATGTCTTCAAATTCTTTTGTATCTCCTATACAAAGCTTAAACCCTACAGGCTTTCCTCCGGAAAGTTCTCTTAGTTGCTGTACAAATCTCAATAAACCTGCTGCATTGGAAAAAGCAGAGTGCGATGGTGGCGAAATCACGGTTACTCCAGGTGTTACGTGACGAATCTTTGCAATTTCAGGTGTATTTTTTACTCCCGGCAAAACTCCCCCATGTCCCGGCTTTGCCCCCTGAGATAATTTAATCTCAATCATTTTCACATTAGGCAATGTAGAATACTTTATAAAGAGATCCGGATTAAACTTTCCTTCTTCATCCCTGCATCCAAAATATCCTGTCCCTATTTGCCAGCATAAATCACCTCCTTCCAGGTGATGTGGGGAAATACCTCCTTCCCCTGTATTATGATAAAAATTACCTTTTTTCGCACCCCTGTTCAGTGAAATCTGTGCCCTGTCACTTAATGCTCCAAAACTCATCGCTGAAATATTAAATAACGACGCATGGTAAGGTTGCGTACACTGTTCCCCTCCTACCCATACTCTTGGTAATTCTTCGGATGGCGATTTAGCATATATAGAATGCTTAATCCCTTCATATTTTCTGTGATTAACCTCCAGTTGTGTTCCGAATGCCACGGTGTCGCTAAGGTTTTTTGCACGCCGGTAAACAGCTGAACGTTGATTTCTGGGAAAAGGCTTCCCATCTGTTTCCCTCTCAATAAAATATTGTTGCATTTCAGGAGAAATGCTTTCAAAAAAGTATCTGAAATATCCTAAAACAGGAAAGTTTCTTAAAATTGCATGCTTTGATTGTGTAACATTATAAACTCCAACAGCATAAATAATAGTAAGTAAAATAGGAATCCACCAATCCGCTTTTATCAAGAAAGCGATAGCCCAGGCTACAACTAAAATTATAGCACCCCAAAGCAAAAATTTATCTCTCATATCGTTTTTGAATTTTATCAAAGTTAAAAAAATACAGAATACTTTCCCGCATTCAGCTCCATTAAAAACGGTTCAAATTATTGTATTTTTTGTTTTTTTCAGTTTTCAATAGGAGCATGAAATTTATATCTTAAGACAAATCAGCAAAATCGTGCCGTCCAATGCACTTTCGAAATCTATAAGATACGAAATCCTCTTTGAATTTTGGTAATGACAATTTGCTTTCTATCCTCATCAATAATGATGAGAAGTCTGTAATAATATGAATAAGAAAGGAGATAAAAAGGCTATACCTTTTCTAAAAAGCTCTCAAAAGAATTAAGTACTGAAACCGTACCGTCAGCTTCTATTTTTTCAAGTTTTAAAAATTCAATCTGGTTAATCGATGCCTGGTCAAAATCTTTTTGGACTCTTACGTAGTTTTCAGTGAAACCATACATCTTGCCATCTTTATTTTCATGCTCCCAAAGGACCGGAAGTGTTTTTCCAAGCTGAGTTTGATAAAACGACATTTTTTTCTTTTCCGAAAGGATCCTCAACATTTTGTTGCGTTTTTTTCTTTCAGGGATGGGAACAACCCCTTCCATATCTGCTGCTTCGGTATTTTCTCTTTCAGAATAAGTGAAAACATGAAGATAACTGATGGGAAGATCATTAAGGAAGTTATAGGTTTCCATGAACTTTTCTTCAGTTTCTCCAGGAAATCCAACAATCACATCAACACCAATAGCCGCATGAGGCATAACTTCACGAATTTTATTCACTCTATCCCGGTAAAGCTTGGTTAAATAACGTCGCTTCATTTTTTTCAACAGATCATCGCATCCGGATTGTAAAGGAATATGAAAATGAGGAACAAAGCTCCTGCTTCTGGAAACCAGTTCAATGCTCTCATCCTTCAGAAGATTAGGTTCAATAGACGAAATACGTATTCTCTCGATCCCATCTACCTGATCAAGCTCAGAAATCAGATCCAGAAAAGTATGCTCATGTCTTTTATTCCCGAATTCACCTTTTCCATAATCTCCAATATTCACTCCGGTAAGGACAATTTCTTTGATATCTTTTGCTGCAATTTCTTTAGCATTATTAAGAACACTATCGATCGTATCTGATCTTGAAATCCCTCTTGCTAAAGGAATGGTACAATAGGTACATTTATAATCGCAACCGTCCTGAACTTTCAAAAAGGCTCTTGTTCTGTCACCGATTGAGTAGCTTCCTATAAAAAAGTCGGTTTCTTCAATCTCACAGGAATGAACAATTCCCTCACTTTCAGATTTTTCTAAATCGTCAAGATAACTCAGGATATTGAACTTTTCTTTGGCACCTAATACCAAATCAACTCCATTAATCTGTGAAATTTCTTCAGGCTTGAGCTGAGCATAGCAACCAACAATAACAACCAGTCCTTCTGGATTCGCTTTCATTGCTCTTTTTACATGAAGTTTACACTCACGATCTGCATTTTCAGTAACGGAACAGGTATTGATCACATAAACATCAGCCTTATCATCAAAACCTACCTTATCATATCCGGCATCTGTTAATTGACGAGCAATAGTAGATGTTTCCGCAAAATTTAATTTGCAGCCAAGGGTATGAAATGCGGCGGTTTTATGAAAATTTGACATTTTTATCAGTCCTGAATTTTATGAGTGCAAAGATAGTAATTTAAATAAAGACTCTAAATTGATTCGGTCTATTGTTTGTAATCGTCTCTGACTTCCGGGTTATTTTCAAAACAAACAGGTGAGGAATTACCTTTAAATTCAGTATTATTCCATTTATTTTTCATTTCCATGTTGAACTCCTGAGATTCATTTCTTGGAATCGAAAGCGTTTTCCAATCATCATTTTTTATCATTTTAGCAATATAAACGATCTGCCCGATATGATAGGGATAATGGGCCAGCTGACGAAAAACAGCATCTAAAACCGTATGCCCTTCTCCTCTAATATAAATCGTAGCATACAGGTTTTCATCAGTGATCTGATCTAATGCATTCAATAAACAACTCCAGCCTTTTTCCCAGAAATTGATAACCTCCTCCTTTGTTTTAAATGCATTGACAAATTCTTCATCGCGGTTTCTATATTCTTTTTCTCCATCTTCTGTTAAAAAATTCGTCCATCGGGAAATCATATTTCCTGCAACATGCTTTACAATTACTGCAATGGAATTGCTCTCGTTATTAAACTGCCAGAATAGCTGCTCTTCTGACAGTTGTTCAAAAGCCCTGTCTCCGAGAGATTTATAATAACTGAATCGTTTGATAAATAATTCTTTCATTCATTAAATTTAAAAATATTGAAAGAAAAAACCATCTTTTTAGGATGGTTTTTTTTATGATTATCAAATATTAATCCCTGTTTTTCACCAGTATCCAGCTTGAGAATTTAACCGGTGTATTTTTCTTATCATTTTCGTTCCAGGTTACCGAGTACCAATATGTCCCAGTAGGAACCTTTTTACTACCATTAGTAGTACCATCCCATTTATATCCATTTGTTTTGTCGGCCTGGTGAACCTTATTACCATATCTGTCGAAGATACTCAATATTAAATTTTGTTTGTGGGCCAGCGCTGAATAATCAATTACATCATTAATTCCATCATTATTCGGAGTAATTACATTGATCAGGTTCGGTACCACCACTGTAATATCAATTGGATCACAGTCATAAAAATCCTTTACATAGACCTGGCTATCTCCTCTCGGTACATTGCTAAATACATTAGAAGTCTGCCAGTTGATATTATCTAATGAATATTGATAAGGAGGTGTTCCTCCGTTAACCGTAACTGTAATAGTGTTGGTCGAAATATCAATATTGGATATTACAGGCTGCTCACTTGCATACACTTTTACCTCCTGAGTTGTGATGCATTCTCCAGTTTTTAGTTTTACCCAATAAGTCCCTACGCTTACGTTTGTGATCGCCTGGGTTGTAGCACCTGTACTCCAGAGGTATGAATCGAAGCCGGGACCGGCATCCAATGTGGTAGTATCCTCCATACAGATGGTTTTATCAGTAAGGACTGTCGATTTTACCGGTGGGAGCACAGCTAGAGTAACTTTTGCGACGGCAAAACAATTATTTGAATTGAATACTTTTATGTATACCACACCATTAGAAGCGATGTACGCAGACGGTGTTGCGATTTCATTTGTTCCATTCACCGCGTCAGTAAGTGAAGGATAATATTTCTTGGTTACGGGTGCCTGTGTAGTAACCGATGCGGCGGTAAGATTAAAAGACGCTGTAGAGGAGGCGCCTTCAATAAAACATGATCTCAAAATAGCATCATTTACAACCACCACAGGATAAAACTTAAGATAAATCATCCCTGTTCCAATACATCCCAGCTGGGAAATTATTTTTACATATACTGTTGCTTCAGCAGATACATATGCAGAAGGATTCAGAATTTCATTAGTACCTGCATTAAGATCGTTTAAAGACGGATAATATTTTTTAACTGCTGTAGGATCACCAAAAACAGCAGCAGTTGTAAGATCAAATGTTGCCGTACCCGCATTATTATTGT
Organism: Chryseobacterium sp. B21-037; assembly: GCF_028570785.1. Lineage (NCBI taxonomy): Bacteria > Pseudomonadati > Bacteroidota > Flavobacteriia > Flavobacteriales > Weeksellaceae > Chryseobacterium > Chryseobacterium sp. B21-037. Next base: position 4,475,580 of record NZ_JALGCB010000001.1, on the reverse strand, counting down.
TGCAGGCAAATAAAGAAACGTTATTCCCTGTTATATTTCCCAGCTTAAATTTAAAGGCACCCACCTGCCTGCATGAATTGATTGGATTGTTGGGATTCGCAGGATCCTGATAATGTATACTGAAATAATAAGTTGTTGCTGTATTAACGGTAATGGGAGTTAAAATCGGGCTTGCACCGGAAAGGGCATCATTTTGTGAAGTATGGTATGTTATCTGGAAATTAGGGTTCGCATTAAGAATGCCTGCCGTCAAAGTACTGAAATCAAAAACAGCCGGACTATTACATATAATAACTTCACGTGGGTCAGCCGGATTAGCCGCAGGAACCCCCGGAGGGACAAATGGATATGGCTGTATTGCAGGGTCCGTGAAAGGAGATGCCAAAGCAGCAGTACCTCCCCAGGTCAAAGAAAACGGAGCCATTGTAGTACTGGCAGCACCCACCCAGTTATCTATATATAAATAATAAGTCTGACCTGGCAAAACATCTAAATATTTACAATAAGGAGTCAGTGATCCACCAGGTGCATCTACAATCGTACTTGTCATATTTAATCCTGTAGACGGACCTACACCAATCACAGTTGCAGCATTACAGCGTATAGGAGATCCTAAACTTCCGCAAGCTACATTAGGACCATAAATAGCCCAATCATAATCCGCATCCGGATCATTGGGCACCAAATCAAAAGTAAGCGTTCCGCCAGTGGCAATAGTAAGTTTATACCAAATTGAATTGTGCTCGCCTGTTATTAAGCACCCTCCTAAATTTTCATTTACAGCTCCAATTCCTGTGGGAGAATATGTAATGCTTGAATTTCCACAAACCGATAATGCAGATGAACAATCTGCCTGGGAAAAGAGGATTTGTGAGATCAATAAAAAAATAATAAGTAAATTTTTCCTCATGAATACATGCTTTTGTTAGAAATTAATCAATAATTAAATCAATACACAACACATATATCAAATATACTTATTATTTCATTAAAATTTATAAAATAACAAAAATCATTAACAATACATATTAAAAATATGTAATTTTTAAACAAAAACACATCTATTAAAGAATTATTTTATACTTGTCAAATTCCCACATAAATTCTCAAGATGGAAAATTTTGTGAAAAGGACTTTTGACTTCATTCAGATGTTCTTTATCCTGAATAAAGGTATATCGCGATGCAATAGAATTCATATCTGAAACGATCACAAGCCAGCATTCGTCTACTGAAGTGTCGTAATAAGGAAATTTTTCATTCTTTTTCTCAATCAGTTCAAGTATTTTATCCGAGCATAATTCATCAAATAAATTCATACTGTATTCATGTGTAATAAATACATTTCTGCGATGAAAAGACTTCCTGATTTTTTTAACGCAGCCTACCGGTTTGTTTTTCTTTATGCTCTTACAGATGGCAAGAATACTTTCCTGCTGTTCCTCGGGATTATCAAACCTGAAATCCGAATGAAATTCTAAAAAATAAACACCACGATATTTCGTAGTGTCTTCTTGTTCTAATAATATTTCAGCCTGACGGAAAATCTTGTTAAGATTACTTTCTATCTTCTTCATTTCCAAATGATTGATCACCTCAGTGAGTTCTATCCCAATTTTTTTATCATTTAAATTAGCGATAAAGTCGGGACTTTCACAGGTAAGGTTTTCAAATTTAACATCGGGAAAATGATGCATAAAAGAATTCAACAGTAAAATTTCTGATTTTTTCTTATACTTTTCGCGGTCATGAAGCTGAGATTCGTCTATTTTACGATGATACTTTTCTATCGGCTTTTTTTTCAAATGTCGATTCAGGTAATATAAGCTTAGATTCTTGATTAAATCTTCATCGGAAAACACCTTTTTCATGACTGCCTTTTTATTAATGGTTAATAAAACATGGAACCTAAAGTTTCATCTGAGAAGTTTTTGATTATCAAAAAATTACACTTAAAGGTAAGCAAAAAAACTATTCAACAGATATTTTTAAAAATAAATTGTCAAATAATTAATGTATAGTTTACTTTCATATTCAATACCTTTGGCTTTTAAATACAAAATTGTGATACATGGATTTTAAAAACTTTAAAATACCTTTTAATACCAATCCCCAATATTCAAAAAAAGTTGCCTATTTTTCAATGGAATTTGCCATTGAACAGGTTTTAAAAATATATTCCGGAGGACTGGGCTTTTTAGCCGGTTCACATATGAGAAGCGCCTATAATTTAAAGCAGGATTTTATAGGAATAGGAATACTCTGGAAATTCGGATACTATGATCAGGCAAGAAACCACGATCAGACACTACAGCCGGTATGGACAAAAAAAATGTATAGTTTTTTGGAAGATACCGGAATAAAATTCCAAATTGAAATCCACAGCGCTCCTGTTTGGGTGAAAGTATGGTATCTGGATCCTGAAATTTTCCATACCGCCCCTATGTTTTTTCTATCAACAGATGTACCGGAAAATGACCACGTTTCAAAAACAATCTGTCATAAACTATATGATGCCAATGAATCGACAAAGCTGGCTCAATATATTTTATTGGGAAAAGGAGGTGCCCAATTACTGGACGAAATGAATCTGGAAAGAGATATTTATCACCTGAATGAAGCACATGCCTTGCCCGCTGCATTTTATTTATTAAGAAAATACAATGGAGATTTAAGCAAAGTAAAAGAGAAACTTGTTTTCACAACGCACACTCCTGAAGAAGCGGGAAATGAAAAACATAATCTGAAATTATGTTATGACATGTCTTATTTTTCAGGCTTTAGTATGGAAGAAGCCAAAAGCATAGAAGGAGTAGATGATGAACGTTTCAATCATTCTCTTTGTGCATTAAAAATGGCTAAAGTTGCCAATGGTGTTTCACAACTTCACGGTGTGGTTTCCAGAGCAATGTGGAGTAAATATCCCGGAATTTGCGAAATCAAATCAATCACCAATGCCCAGGAATTTAAATACTGGGCAGATAAGCGCCTCTACAACTCCAAAGATGAAAGAGACGATCAGGCATTTGATTACCGTAAAAAATATTTAAAAAAGAGACTCTTTAAAATCGTTGCCGATCAAACAGGAAATCTTTTCAATCCAAACATTTTTACTATAGTCTGGGCAAGGAGATTTGCCGGTTATAAACGTGCTGATCTGCTTTTGCACGATAAGGACAGATTTTACAAGTTATTGAATAATCCTGAACATCCTGTTCAGATAATTTGGGCAGGGAAACCCTATCCAATGGATTATTCTGCCATTTCTACATTCAATACACTGGTAGAAGAAAGTAAAAATCATAAAAACATGGCTGTCCTTACAGGTTATGAGCTTTCTTTAAGCAAATCACTAAAACAGGGTTCAGACCTATGGCTGAATAATCCCAGGGTTCCAAGAGAAGCTTCAGGAACTTCCGGAATGACTGCTGCTATGAATGGTTCTGTAAATCTTTCGACAGATGACGGCTGGATTCCTGAATTTGCAAGACACGGACAAAACTCTTTTGTCGTTCAAAAAGCAGATTACCTGAATATGAGCATCTACGAACAGGACAACTATGATTTAAACCAGTTATATGAAATCCTGGAAAACCAGATCCTCCCAACCTACTACGATAATGCAGACAGCTGGAGGAAAATACAGTACAATGCCATGGACGATGTTAAGCATCAGTTTAACAGCGATAGAATGGCTGATGAATACTATAGCATGCTGTATAATTATTAGGGTGAAATTGCTGAATTGAGAAATTTAAAAAATTGAGACCCTTATAATTTTTAGGTCAATATTATAAATAAAAGCTGCCGGAGAATTCTCCGGCAGCTTTTATTTTAAGTTAGTCTTTTTTCTTTTTAGGGACTTTCAAGCCTTTCTCTCTTGCCTCAGAAATTCCGATTGCAACAGCTTGTTTCTTACTTGTCACTTTTTTTCCAGAAGAAGATTTTAATTTACCCTCTTTGAATTCGTGCATTACTTTTCCTACTTTTTCCTGAGCTTTATCTGAATATTTTGTCTTGCTCATGATGCTATTTTTTTAAGATTTTGGCAGGGATACCCCTATTTCATAAACTTCAGCGTGTTTCAAATATTTTGAACGCTCTCTTGAAGTAACCGATTCTAAACGATCATTTTTGATCACAATAATCGGATCTTCTGCATTTTCAATTTCAAAATTGGCTAAATATCTTTCGTCAGGAGCATCCTGACGCATCTTAGCTTTTATTTTCTGCAGATCGTCTGCGTATTTTCTGAATCCCGGATCTGAGGAATGGATAAATTTATATTCATCACCTGCATATACATAATAATGTAATTTTTTTTCAATAAGCCCTGCTTCATCTGAAATCTGCGGATTATCATTTCCATCTTTAAAGCTTACTTCCACTAAAGTTCCGCCCTTTTTCTGTGCACATGCTTCAGCATCTTTAAAGCTCGAAAAACCCGTATACACTATTTGATCATTCAAAACGTAACGATTTAATTTCTGATTGAATGCATTCGTTTCCATAATTATTATTTTAGCTTGATTTGTAATAATACATTCAATTTTTTTGCCAAAGCCTTATATTAAAAAGCTTTTTTGTGCGTTTGATAAAATTATTATCTTTGAATCTGTTTAAAATTAGAAATGAAAAAAATCCTATTAAGTCTTGGTGTTGCCATAGCTCTTCAAAATCTATCTGCACAAGAAATCACATTAGATAAAATATATTCAGGATATTACCGTGGGAAAGGCATTGCCGGAATTACTTCCATGAAAAACGGAGAAAACTACCTGGTTATTGAGCAAGGCGGTATCGCAAAATATTCTTATAAAAATTCTCAAAAAGAAGGTAATATAGTAGACGGGCAGTTTGAAAGCTATGAGTTTTCCGATGATGAATCCAAAATTCTTTTGCTTAAAGAAAGACAGCCTATTTATAGACATTCGTTTTTAGGGAAATTTGAAGTTAAAGACCTTAAATCAGGGAAAATCATTTCTGTTAATGAAGGGAAACCCGTTCAGGAGCCCAGGTTTTCACCGGATGCATCTAAACTGGCATTTATTGCAGACAATAACCTGTTTTTTCAGGATCTGAATTCCGGAAAGATCACTCAGATAACGACGGACGGAAAGAAAAACTCAATTATCAATGGACTTGCTGACTGGGTATATGAAGAAGAATTCGGACATGCAAGACAGTATGAATGGACCAAAAATTCGGATGCCATTGTTTTCATAAAATCAGATGAAAGCCAGGTTCCGGAAATTTATATTCCTATTTATGGTAAAACTCTTTATCCGACAGAAATGCGTTATAAATATCCAAAGGCCGGAGAAAAGAATTCTGTTGTATCAGCTCAATTATACCGTCTTGATTCAGGAAAAACAATGCCATTAAATCTTGGATCCTTCAAGAATTATTATATTCCCAATGTATTTCAGACAGCAAAACCTGACGAAATGGTTTTGATTACTTCAGAAAGAATACAAAACGCTTCTGATGTTTTAAAAGTTAATACAAAAACCGGTGCTGTTCAAAAATTATTTACAGAAACAGATGATAAGTGGATTGATACGGACAGTCCAACATTGGAATTCCTGGAGGATGATTCTTTCCTTTGGGGATCAGAAAGAGACGGGCACCGTCATCTATATTGGTATGACAAAGATGGTAAACTGAAGAAGCAGGTTACAAAAGGAAACTGGGAGGTAACTGATTATTATGGCTACAATCCAAAATCTAAAGAAATCTATGTTCAGACCACTGAAAAAGGAAGTATTAACAAGGTAGTATCCAAAATCAATATTGAGAATGGGAAATCACAGCTGATCTCCAATACAGAAGGAAATAACTCTGCTAATTTCAGCAAAAACTATAATTATTTCATTGAAACCTCCTCCTCTGTTTCAAAGCCTTATACTTTTGTACTTAAGGACGGTAATGGTAAAACAGTAAAAGAACTTCAGAACAATAACGACCAGCTTCAAAAATTACAAGCAGATAATTTTGCCGTGAAGGAATTCATTACCATTCCAAATAATGCAGGTGATCAGATGAATGCATGGATCATAAAACCTAAAAACTTTGATCCGAATAAAAAATATCCTTTATTTATGTTCCAATACTCCGGGCCCGGTTCTCAGCAGGTTTCTAATTCTTGGGATCAAGGAAATACACTGTGGTTCAATCATTTGGTTCAGAAAGGATATATTGTAGCGTGTGTAGACGGACGTGGTACTGGTTACAAGGGAGCTCAATATAAAAAGGTAACATATATGAACCTCGGAAAATATGAAATTGAAGACCAGATTACCGCTGCGAAATGGTTTGGAAATCAATCTTATATTGATAAAAGCAGAATCGGAATGTTCGGATGGAGCTTTGGTGGATATATGACAAGTTTGGCTATGACAAAAGGAGCCGACGTCTTCAAAGCAGGAATTGCTGTTGCTCCGGTTACCAACTGGAGGTATTATGATTCTGTTTATACGGAAAGATTCATGAGAACTCCACAGGAAAATGCTGACGGTTATGATAAAAATTCTCCAACAGAATACTCTAAACTGCTCAAAGGTAAATTTCTACTAATCCATGGTACTGCCGATGATAATGTACATTTTCAGAATTCTATGGAATTCTCGGAGGCCTTGATCCAAAACAAAAAGCAATTTGATTTCATGGCATATCCTGATAAAAACCACGGAATTAGTGGCGGACAAACAAGACCTCAGCTCTATCAAAAAATGACGGATTTTATCCTTAATAATTTATAATCCATCGTTAAAAATATTTATTAAACCTTCTGATTTACGTTAGAAGGTTTTTTAATATTCATTTCATTTATCGTTTTTCTAAAGAGTAATTTATTTTATCAATTAAAATTAAAAACTTATTTTTGGGAAATTTGAAATTTGTATAGATGAAGACTAAACATCCTAAAGGCCTGCCTTTTCTATTTTTTACCGAAATGTGGGAAAGGTTCGGGTACTACTTGATTCTCGGAATTTTTGTTTTGTATGTTATTGAACCTACCGGTTTAAAAGGAGGTCTGGGATTACCGGACAAAACCGCTGACGATATTTTCGGGACCTATATTGCACTTACCTATCTAACCCCGTTTATTGGAGGTTTCTTGGCAGACAGGGTTTTGGGATATATCAAATCTATTTATCTGGGAGGAATTCTGATGGCTGCTGGATATATAGGAATGGGCGTTTTCAAGGATCTCCCTTTATTCTACACTTCTCTGGCACTTATTATCATCGGAAACGGTTTTTTTAAGCCAACCATTTCTACCCTTCTCGGAAATCTATATTCTGAAGAACCTTATAAAGCCAATAAGGACTCTGGTTACAATATTTTCTATATGGGCATCAACATAGGAGCATTTATCTGCAATATTATTGCTGCTTTCATGCGTAACAAATTTGGATGGGGTGAAGCTTTCATTACCGCCGGAGTAGGAATGCTTATCGGAATGGTCATTTTTACCATTGGGAGGAAGCACTATATCCACGCAGCTCAGATGAAACCAGTTCAGGAAGGAGATACTAAGCTTTCGGAAATCTTAATAAAGGTTTTTTTACCGGCTATTATTGCCGGAGCCATCGGATGGTTTATTCCGGGTAATATATTTGGAAGCGATAGCACCGATGCATTTATTTTTGCATGTATTCCTGTCATCTATTTTTATGGTTCTCTTTATTTTAAAGCAAAACCGGAAGAAAAAACGGCTATCGGAGCATTATTATCTGTTTTTATGATCAGTATGTTTTTCTGGGCAGTTTTTAAACAAAACGGAACCGCTTTAACAAGATGGGCGAATTATTATACCGATCGAAGTGTTCCCGCAGCCATAGAAAAACCTTTAGAGAATATCTATATGGTAGATGGTAAAAGTTATGAGGACAAAGAAGTTCCTGTTTATGACAATCAATTCCAGTCACAGAAAGATAAAGACGGAAATACAATTAAAGTGCAGGGGAAAGATGTTTATTTTAAAAATATATCTTCTGAACAACGTGCTGAATTAGAGAAAAATCCAAAGAATAAGGTTTATTTATACAACACTGAATTATTTCAATCCATAAACCCTTTCTGGGTTATTGCTTTAACCCCTCTGATCGTAGGCTTTTGGGCAATATTACGAAGAAAAGGAAAAGAGCCGCTTACTCCTACAAAAATTGTTTTAGGCTTATTCATCTCCGCATTATCCTGCCTGGTAATGGTATTGGCAGTAATGGCCGGAGATAACGGAGCTGTAAAAGTTTCTCCATGGTGGCTTGTTGCCGGTTATGGAGTGATTACAGTAGGAGAACTCTGCCTTTCCCCAATGGGACTTTCTTTTGTTTCAAAGCTTTCTCCTGCAAGAATTACAGCATTGATGATGGGTGGTTTTTTCCTTGCCAACTCAGTCGGAAATAAGTTATCAGGAATATTGGCAAGTACGTGGTACAGCTATGATAACAAGATGAATTATTTCCTGGTTAACTTTGCTTTATTGATTTTTGCTACGCTTTTAGGGCTTTCAATGCTTAAAAGATTAAACAGGATCATGAAAGAAAAAGGGCATTAATTAACCCTTTTTAATAGATAATAAAAGCTGTAGAATTGATCTACAGCTTTTTTATTTAAATATAAAATTAAAATCTTGCCAAAAACTCAAAAAAAACTATATTTGCTAGTCTTAACAAAAATTAACAATAAGAATGGATAATATTGAAGCATTAAGTCCGAAACCGGATGAACTTGTAGAGAATAAGAGCTCCAGACATCCCAAAGGATTATGGGTTCTTTTCGGAACAGAAATGTGGGAGCGTTTCAACTTTTATGGGATGAGAGCACTTTTAACGCTCTTTATGGTAAACTCCCTATTGATAAAAGAAGCTGATGCAGCGATCATTTACGGTGGATTTTTAGCTTTGTGTTATTTAACACCTCTTTTAGGAGGATTTATTGCTGATAAATATATTGGTAACAGATACGCCATTATTATTGGTGGATCCTTAATGGCCATCGGTCAGTTTTTGCTGTTCATAAGTGCCTCCACTTTTTCTGCTGATATCGGAAGTGCCAAGCTTATCATGTGGCTTGCCTTGTTCATTATCATTTTTGGTAACGGTTTCTTTAAACCGAATATCTCCTCAATGGTTGGAAGCCTTTATCCCAAGCAGGAAAAATCAAAGCTGGACTCTGCCTTTACTATTTTCTACATGGGAATCAATATCGGCGCATTCCTTGGGCAATTTATCTGTCCATACGTTGGGGATGTTAAAGATGCGGCAACAGGTGTAAGAGATATTTTTGCCTTCAAATGGGGATTCCTTGCAGCTTCTATTGCCATGATTATCGGAACGGTAACATTCTTCATCCTTAAAAACAAATATGTGGTAACTCCGGAAGGAAGACCTATCGGAGGATTACCAAAACATAATACAAGTGCAGATTTTGAAGAAGGGGAAACTCAAACGGCTAAATTCTCAGGTCCGTCATTAGGAATAACGGGGCTTATATTTGTCGTTTTATTTTTTGCTTTCAGATATCTTCTTGTAGGAGAATTTGGATTCAATTCAGTAGAGATGGGGCAGCTTATCAAAGGAATTATCTATCCTTTCATCTATGCGGCAGGTATCGCTTTAGCATTCCTGATTATGACTTCTGCTGAAAATAAAGTGGAAAGACAGAGAATCTGGGTAATTTATATCGTATCATTTTTTATTATTTTCTTCTGGGCCGCTTTTGAGCAGGCAGGTTCTTCCCTGACGTTCATTGCGGATAACCAGACAGACAGGAATATTTTAGGCTGGAATATGCCTCCTTCCATGGTTCAGATCTTCAACGGGATCTTTGTTGTTATACTTGCCGTTCCGTTCAGTTTGATCTGGGACAAATTAAGAGCCAAAGGAAAAGAACCTGTATCTCCGTTCAAGCAAGCTATGGGATTGGCATTAATTGCGCTTTCTTATTTCATCATTGCCCACAATGTAAAAGATCTTGGAAGCTCAGGTTTGTTAGCAATCAAATGGTTGATGCTATTGTATTTCATCCAGACATGTGGTGAGCTTTGCCTTTCTCCTATTGGTTTATCACTAGTAGGTAAGTTAGCTCCAAAAAGATTCGCTTCATTACTATACGGGGTTTTCTTTATCTCCAATGCAGCAGGTTATGCTTTAGCAGGCTCATTAGGAGCTCTTATTCCTGCAACAGGTGATAAATTTAAAAAAGCGGAGGAAATCGGAGTAAACCTTCAGGATGTTTTAGATAAAAAAGTAACTTTAACAGCTGATCAAATAGCTGCTTTTGATAAAGCCCAGCTCCCATTACACAATCCTACATTTGCCGGATTTGAAATTCACAACCTGTTTCAATTCTTCATGGTATTCGTAGTACTTTGCGGTATTGCTGCGGTAATTTTAGGTTTAATTTCACCTATTTTAAAGAAAATGATGCACGGTGTAAAGTAGTTGCATTAATAAAATACTATAAAACCTCTGCTTTGTCAGAGGTTTTTTTATAAATTAGCACGCCGTTTCAAAATGAAACAGCTTTTCGTTTATTTTCATTTACTATGTATACATTAGAAGAAATACAAGATTTTAAAGGTAAGTATCCTAAACAGCTTTGGACGCTATTCACAGTAGAAATGTGGGAGCGTTTTTGTTTTTACGGGATGCGCGGAGTTCTTACCATTTTTATGGTGGACCAATTGGGCTTATTGGAAGATAAAGCCAATTTACAATATGGAGCAATACAGGCCTTCATTTATGCATTCACCTTTATCGGGGGAATTTTTGCAGACAAGATCCTGGGATTTAAAAGATCATTGGTTTTTGGCGGACTTATCATGTCCATTGGTAATCTTATTATTGCCTTTTCGCCCCATGATTTCTTTTATTTCGGAATTACCTGTTCAATCATTGGTACCGGTTTTTTCAAACCTAATATTTCTTCGATGGTAGGAGAACTTTACAAGGAAGATGACCCAAGAAGGGATGCAGGATATGGATTATTTTATGCAGGTATTAATATTGGTGGGTTACTTGGGGGTGGCTTATGTGTTTATCTGGGGAAATATTATTCATGGTCATGGTGTTTCCTTGCAGCTGCCGTTGTAATGATTTTAGGCTTGATTACATTTTTTGCGACAAAGAAAACCTTAGGCCCTATCGGAGATTCTCCATTACAGGCTCTTCCACAATCCAAAAGAACGACTCGTGAAGTGTTGGTTTATATCGGAGCGTTGCTAAGTATGCCGCTTATTTTTATCATGGTCAAGAATACGGATTATACCGATTATTTTATGTACCTGATAGGAATTGTTGCGGTCGGATATTTTATCATAGAAACATTAAAACAAACCACACCTTATCAGAAAAAGCTTGTTGCCGCATTCATATTCATCTTCATGTACTTTGTGTTCAACTCTATTTATGAGCAAAGCGGAGGTTCATTATCTTTATTTGCAAAAGATAATCTTGTACATAAGCTTTTAGGCTTTGGTATGGATCCTAATGTTATTAATAATAGTGCCAATTCATTTTTCATTATCATTTTCAGTCCATTGATCGGGCTGGCATGGATTGGTTTAAATAAAAGAAAATTAGAGCCTAATACCATCAACAAATTCGGGATTGGATTTTTATTCCTTGCAGCCGGATTCTTTTTATTTTATAGTTTAAGATATTTTGCGGGTGCTGATGGAAAATCTTCACTTAATCTGTTTACCTTTACCTGGCTGGTCATTACTTTCGGAGAATTATGTTTGGGGCCGATCGGAATGTCTATTATCACAAAACTATCACCAAAGAAAATGTTCGGAATGATGATGGGATTGTGGTTTCTGGCAAGTGCATTCGGACAGTTTGCAGCCGGTAAAATCGGAGCAAGTTTTTCGGAGGCCAATACCGGCAATACCAACATGAGTAAACTTATTGCTTATACCGACGGATATAAAACTCTGGGAATCTATGCATTGATTGCTGGTGTGGTATTAATTTTGATGTCCAAGCTTGTGAGAAAATTAATGCAAGACGTAAAATAAAATATAAGCTTATTATGCTTAATTTTATTAATAATTTAAAATTATATGAAAAAAATTCTAAGCATAATAAGTTTGTTTTTGTTTACCCTGAGCTTCGCACAAGTCAAATGGATGACTATTGAAGAAGCCCTGAAGGCTCAGAAACAAAATCCTAAAAAAATTCTTATTGATTTTTATGCCGACTGGTGTGGTCCATGCAAAATTATGGACAAAAAGACATTTGGTCATCCAGTAATTGAGCAGATCCTGAATGAAAACTATTATCCGGTGAAGTTCAATGCAGAAGAGAAAAAAGATATTGAAATTTTCGGGAGAACATTTTCCAATCACACCGTTGAACACAAAAAAGGAAAAAATTCACTCCATGAATTCACACAATATATGAACGTTGCGGCAGTTCCCAGCATTGTTTTTCTGGATGAGAAAGGAGGACCCATCACTATTCTTCAGGGTGAACTTTCAGCTATAGAGCTTGAGCCTTACCTGGAATTTATTTCAAAGGATATGTATAAAAAAATCAAAACTCGGGAACAGTGGGAAGATTACCAGAAAAAGTTTAAATCCAAAATAAAAAACTAGTTTGGGATTTCCAAATTAATAATTAAGGCTTCCAATTTTTTGGAAGTTTTTTTTATTTTACCGAAATTCGGACTTTTATTTTTTCATTTACTATCGCGGATCAGAAACCTGTATCCAAGCTAAAATTGAATCTAGAAACCTCTATAGAATACGTTAAAGGAATCGGTCCTGAAAAAGCTAAACTCATTAAAAGTGTGTTGGGAATTTCTACTGTGGAAGATTTGCTTAACTTCTATCCTATCCGGTATCTGGATAAAAATAAAGTGTATAAAATTTCTCATCTTCAGGAAAACAATCTGGAGATTCAGCTAAAAGGAAAAATTACCCATGTTCAGGAAATTCAAACCGGAAAAACCAAAAGGCTCTCCGCCAAATTCAATGATGAAACCGGAACAATGGATCTTGTATGGTTCCAATATTCAAAATGGCTGAAAGAGCAGCTTCCCATCAACAGGGAAGTCTATATTTTCGGAAAGATCAATCTTTTTAATAATCAGTTTTCAATGCCACATCCGGAAATTGAAATTGAAGAAAAAAGAGAAAATGATAATCGCCTGAGACCAATTTATCCAAGCTCTGAAAAGCTGACAAAACGTGGTTTAAACCAAAAATATTTTCAAACAATTCTCAGAAATATCTGCAAAGAGATCCCCAATCTTATTGAGGAAAACCTGCCGGATTACCTGATAAAATCCTTTAAATTCTTATCAAGGCAACATACTTTTTTAAATATCCATTTTCCACAGAGTATGGAATATTTTGAAAAGGCCGATCATCGGTTGAAGTTTGAAGAATCATTTTTCTTTCAGCTAGGCTATGTTTTAAAGAAAATTCATCATAAAAGCCAGGCGTTCGGCAATCCATTTCCTATTGTGGGAGACTACTTTACCGGTTTTTATGAAAAACATCTTCCTTTTGAGCTTACCAATGCCCAAAAACGTGTTTTAAAAGAAATACGCTTAGATATGAAGAAACCGATACAGATGAACAGGCTTCTTCAGGGAGATGTAGGCTCAGGAAAAACGATGGTTGCTTTGCTTACTATGCTTATTGCAATGGATAACGGCTTTCAAAGTTGTATGATGGCACCTACTGAAATCCTTGCCCAACAGCATTATAACGGAATAAAAGAATTGCTGGAAAAAACAGATATTAATGTCCGGCTTTTAACCGGCTCCACAAAGGCTTCTGAAAGGAAAATCATTCATCAGGAGCTTGAAAACGGAGAGCTGTCTATTTTAGTAGGCACTCATGCCGTACTTGAGGATAAGGTTAAGTTTAAAAATCTCGGGCTTGCCATTATAGATGAGCAACATCGGTTTGGTGTTGCACAACGGGCAAAACTTTGGGCAAAAAACAAAATTCCGCCACACATTCTTGTTATGACAGCCACTCCTATTCCGAGAACCCTGGCTATGAGCTTTTACTCGGACTTGGATGTTTCTGTGATTGATGAAATGCCCGTAGGTAGAAAACCGATTATAACAGCTCATAGAAGAGAAAAAGACAGAACCTATGTTTATAATTTCTGTAGAGATGAAATAAAAAAAGGCAGACAGGTCTATTTTGTATATCCGCTGATAGAAGAGTCTGAAACCTTAGATTATAAAAATTTAATGGAAGGTTTGGATCATGTTATGAACTCTTTTCCGGATTATAATGTGAGTATGCTTCATGGAAGGATGAAGCCGGATGAAAAAGACGCAGCCATGCATTATTTTGCATCTGGGAAAGCAGAAATTATGGTTGCAACGACAGTAATTGAAGTGGGTGTAAACGTTCCCAATGCCTCAGTAATGGTTATAGAGAGCGCTGAGAGGTTTGGTTTGTCGCAGCTCCATCAGTTAAGAGGACGCGTGGGCCGCGGGGCGGAACAAAGCTATTGCATTCTCATGACTTCAGATAAACTATCAACTGAAAGCAGAACTCGCATCAGGACAATGACAGAAACCAATGATGGATTTAAAATCTCAGAAGTAGATATGCAATTACGCGGACCTGGTGATATTTTAGGTACTCAGCAAAGTGGTGTTGTAGATTTTAAAAGACTTGACCTGGTAAAAGATTCCGGGATTATAAAAACAACAAAGAAAACAGTTGAAAAGATTCTTGAAAAAGATCCCCTGCTTGGTCTTGCGGAACATCAGATTATTAAAAACTACTATCTGAAATACTATAAAGGGAAAAATAAATGGAGCAAAATATCATAAAAAAACCGCAAAAAGAAAAAGATCTTTCCGCGGCCCCCTTATAAAACTGTTATTTAGAAGAAATTATTCTCGTGGTAAAAAATTTATTTAGTAGAATGCTTATTATTCTGTAATTTGATGTGGAGTGAAAATATTTATAGCATTTGCATTTTTATTTTAAGCCACTACTAAATAAATTTTGAAAAAACAAAATGAATTATGTTTCCAACTTACTTATTATAAAAACTAACTGTGTTTGTCGAAAGGATTTTAAAAGAAACGACTATAATATCCCCCGACGCTTGAGTTTTCATGATTGTACCGTTTTGTTTAAAGATCTTCTACGCTTAACATTGGAACTGAATAATCCATTTTGTTTTACTAACATCGTGATTAACATTTTTTACTTTCAAGATTTGAAAAATAATTATTTATATTAATTACTTTTATGATTAATTTGTGTTAGCACGTTTCTTGTACAAATTTCATCAATTGTTATTAATAACTATTTATATTATTATATTTAATAGTTATAAAATTTTCACCTATTGGTGAGTATTGTATAATATGTCTTATTTTATTTCTGAATTAAAATCCAGAAACATCAATGTTTATCATACTTTCAGGATAAGATTATCCTTATTGAGTCCTGATGTGTGGTATTGCCAATTGAGAGTCACTACCTCGGAAATTACCCTTTTCAGGTCTTTATAATTATCTGGTTTTTTTATATAAATATTTGCACCTTTTACAAAAATCCTTTCGACTTCTTCTTCTGACAACGTATCACAATATACCCCTGTGACCATACTGTTCAACCTCACATCTTTTTTAATCTCTTCCAGACATTCCAGCATCCCTTTTTTTGGAATGGTGTAGTTCATCAGCAGCACTTCCGGAATAAGAGCCTCCGCATTATTTAAATATTTCATCAAATCCTCACCATTGGAAAACGACTGCACCTTTACTGTTATTTTAAGATCTTTAAGTATACTTTTAAATAGAATAATATTGCCTTCGTCATTATCAACAAGTATGGTATTTAAATATTCTTTATTCATAAAGCATTTTATTAGTAACAGCCACAGTCTGCTCTTTTCTCCTTTTGATAATAATTTTCTGAAACTGGGAAGGAGTGATACCCGTTGTATTTTTAAATTGTGTACTGAGATGAGCAACACTGGAGTAGTTCAGCTTATGTGCAATCTCCGTAAGGTTAAGTTTATTTGTAATAATCAGCTCCTTGGCATATTCTATCTTCTGTAGAATAATAAAGTTTTCTATAGATGTGTACGCGACTTCTGAAAAAAGATTGGAAAGATATCCGTAGCTATGATTCAATTTTTCAGCAATGTAAATAGACGCTTTAACAGCAACAATATCTTTTGAGAAAACCAATTCTACGATTGCATCTTTTATTTTCTGGACTAATGCAATCTTCTGGCTCTCGATAATTTCGATGCCATAATCTTCAAGATTCTTTTTGAAATTATTGTGCTGTTCCTCAGTAAATGCTTCATAAAATTCAACTTCCCCAAAATTCAGCAAACGGTATTTCAAACCCTGTTCTTTAAGCTTTTCATCCAACACTTTTTTACAAAGAGCATTGAAATCAAATTTCACATACATTTTCATCCTAGTACAAGTGTGTTAATTATTTTGTAAATATAAACTTTTATTTCATATAAATGTGAAATAGGTTAATAAAGTTAAAATAATTTTCATAAACGCAAAAAACTCCTGCATTAAAGAATACAGGAATTTAAACACTAAGGATGAAAAAAATATACTGATAAAAGCCAATACAGCTTAAAACCAAGTATATGAACGTATTATTTTTGAAGTGATTTGGTTCTTTGCAAATATCACAATTATAACCAAGTCACCCGTTATAGAATTATCAGATATTGTTACACAATTATAAGTCTATTGTTCGTGAATTATAAATTCCATGAGATAATCGTCCATCACGAAACCATTCCCGATATCAAATACTCCTTCGTCGTAGATCCGGTATCCTTGAGATTCGTAAAATTGTCTTGCGGCATTAAATTTATTTACATTTAAGATTATTCTGCCATCTCCAGCTTCAAGTGTTTTGTCTGCCAAAAAAGCGAGTGCTTTTTTCCCAAATCCTTTTCCTTTACTCTCGGGAACCAAATAAATCCTGTGGAGTTTTGTTGTTTGATCTTCGTAGGCATTTTCGTAGCCTATAAATCCTTCAAAAGAGTTACTTTCTCCATCTTTAATAAGATAATAATGATAATGAGGGTGCTGCAAATGCCCTGCAATCTCTTCTGTAGAATACATTGTACCCAACATATACTCCATCTGTTCAGCCGAAAGTATTTCTGCATAGGCATTTTCCCATGATCTTCTGGCTAAATCCTGAATTAAAGGAATGTCATTTTCTGTTGCTTTTACTAATTCCATAATTTTATCATTAAAAAAAGTGAAAGGCACGAACCTTTCACTTTATGTTATTTAATTTATTGACAGATAACGTAACCGCATATTTATTTTTAACGTCTTACGTATCTTAAACATTCGCCATTTCAGCTTTTATTTTCGCGTAAAGTCCTTCTGATGCTGCTACGAGAGGAAGTCTTAAATAATTTTTAATAATTCCTTTTTCTGTCAAAATCACTTTAATTCCACATGGATTTCCTTCGGCAAAAATCAATCTTGTGATTTCCACAAGTTTGTTATGAATTTCATAAGCTTCTTTTACTTTTCCATCCAAAGCTAACTGAATCATAGTAGAAAACTCTTTTGGATATGCTTGTCCTATAACGGAAATAACTCCTTCACCCCCTGCCAAAGTTACAGGCAATGCATATTCATCATCTCCCGATACTAATGCAAAACCTCCAGGCTTCTTTCTTAAAATATCGAAATATTGAAGAATGTTTGGAGCGGCTTCCTTAATTAAGAATAAATTAGGAAATTCTTTAGCCAATCGAATCGTAGTATCTGCCTCTATATTTTGTCCTGTTCGGGAAGGCACGTTATAGATAATGATCTTTTTTCCTGTAGAAGCCAGAGCTTTATAATGCTGATAAAGCCCCTCCTGATTAGGTTTATTATAATAAGGAGAAACTGATAAAACTGCTTCAAATGATGAAAGATCCGTTTCTTCAATTTGTTTTTTTACTTCAAGAGTATTGTTCCCTCCAATTCCCAGAACCAAAGGAAGGCGTTTACTATTTACCTTAATGATATGATCTGTAACCTGTTTCTTCTCCTCTGCAGAAAGTGTTGCAGCTTCCGCTGTAGTTCCTAAAACAACTAAATAACTGGTTCCGTTTTCAATGTTATATTCAACAAGTTTTGTTAAACTATCAAAATCAACGGATAAATCTTCATTAAAGGGTGTTACCAAAGCCACACCTACTCCTTTTAAAATGCTCATCTGTTAGAATTATTTTTGTCAAATTTAATAATTTCGACTAAGAATTTATAATAAATAATAATGTTTTATTCTACATATAATTATATTTGCATATACTAAAAGAAATTATGAAAAATAAATTCTTATTGCTGGGAATTGCCTTGGTTTCGCTTACATCTTGTAAAACAATTCCTTTACAGGTAGCAAATGTGGAAACACAAAAGAATATTTCCATTAATAAAGATCTGAAGAATGATGAGGCTTTTGTAAAAGTTATTGAACCTTATAAACAAAAACTGGATCGGGAAATGAATCAAAAAATTTCCCATACGAACACAGATCTTACCAAACAAGGTGATAACAGCAATCTGGGAAATCTTTTAGCTGATTATACTTTTGAAGGAGCCAATGAATGGGCAAAGTCACACCTGCAAAAGAATGTTGACGCTGCTCTCATCAATATAGGAGGTATTCGCACTTCCATTGGCAAGGGTGATATTTTACTCAAAAATGTATACGAAGTGATGCCATTCGAAAATGAAGTGGTCATTGTTAAAATGAAGGGATCCGACTTGCAGGGTTTATTTGAATACTATGCAAAAAATGAGGTCAATAATCCGGTTTCTCATTTGTATATAGAAACTCAAAACGGCAAACCATCCAAAACTTTAATTGACGGAAAAACCATTAATTCAAGTCAGGATTATTATATTGCAACTTCTGATTATTTAGCATTAGGAGGTGATAACATGAATTTCTTTGCAAAAGGGGAATCAATTTCTACGGGAATTAAAATGAGAGATCTTTTTATTGATTGTTTTAAGAAAAACCCGCAGATTGTTCCCAATACAGATGTTCGTTTAAATTTTATCGGTAAGAAATAATGGATAGAAAAAGATTTATAAAAACAATTGGTGGCGGGACTATGGCAATGGCTTTAGCTCCCAATATGATGATGGCTGAAGATTTCGGACTGAGTACCTTATCTTCAACAAATAAACTTACTATTCTTCATACCAATGATCAGCACAGCAGAATAGAACCTTTTGATGAAAGTTATACAAAAAATCCTAATCAGGGAGGTTTTGCAAGAAGAGCAAGTTTAATACAGCAAATCAGAAGTAAAGAAAACAATGTATTGCTTCTTGACTCGGGAGATATATTCCAGGGAACACCATACTTTAATTTCTTTGGCGGCGAACTTGAATTCAAATTAATGTCCATGATGAAATATGATGCTTCTACCATGGGGAATCATGATTTTGATAATGGATTACAGGGGTTTCTGAATGTTTTGCCTAATGCACAGTTTCCATTCATCTGCTCGAATTACGATTTTAAAAATACAGTTTTAGATGGTAAAACATCTCTCTATAAAATCTTCAATAAAAACGGAATCAAAGTAGGGATTTTCGGAGTAGGCATTCAATTGGAGGGGCTAGTGGGTAAAAAACAATATCAGGAAACCGTATATTCGAATCCGATTGAAGTTGCACAACATTATTCAAACTTTTTGAAAAATGAACAAAAATGTGATCTTGTAATTTGCTTATCACATATTGGCTACGATTACAAAGGAGAGCCCGATAAGGTAAGTGATAAGATACTGGCTGCAAGTACAGAAAATATCGATCTGATTTTAGGAGGACATACCCATACATTTTTACCGGAACCCCAAACCTTTAAAAACCGTCAAGGAAAAAATGTCCTGGTAAATCAGGTGGGATGGGCAGGACTTCTTTTAGGCAGAATAGATTTCCATTTTGACAATAACAAAAACGTACAACATATCTCCTGGAATAATCAGGTAATAGATAGCAGTATAATAGCATAATATGAAAAAACTCTCCATAATTTCCCTTGGTATTTTAGCATGCTTTCAAATGGCTAATGCTCAGGTTATCTCTTCAAAAAAATGGGCGGATATATTCTCCTACAACAATGTTATCTCCATGAAAGAAGATAATGGGAAAATAATTGCAGCTGCAGAAAACGGGCTATTCTATTATACCATCTCGACAGGTGAAATTACGAAGTTATCCAAAGCAAACGGCCTTCATGAAGTAGGTATTTCTGCTTTTGATTACAATGCTCAAACCAAGATCGGGCTTATTGGTTATCAAAACGGCTCCTTGGATATTGTTACTCCGGACGGTGTTACTTATGTTGTGGATATCCCCATTGCTACAGGATACAACGGAAGCAAAAAAATCAATCATATATCAATTACAGGAGATAAGGCTGTTATTTCAGTTGGCTATGGAGTCTCTATTTTTGATCTTAGAAAAAAAGAGTTTAACGATTCTGCTTTTTTTCTTGCAGGAGGTGTATACGAAGCGAGTAATGAAGCAACTATCGTAGATAATAAGGTATATTCTGTAACAAATACTGGTTTAAAGAGCCATGAAATGAATACGACTTTTCCGGTATTTTCTACCTGGACAACTGATGTCCCGGGAACATTTACCCAAATCGATTCTGATCCTGTTATTAGCTTTTCTTCTGCAACTACAGCATACATCTTTAATAATGGTGTCTCTACTCCACTTTCACAGACTTTTGGAAAAGTACAGGATATCGTAGTGAGTTCAAATGGCATTATTGTTACCGATCAGAGTAGGATTTACACTTTCAATACCAACGGAAACTATGTTGGGACTGCGAGTGTAGGAGAAGAATGTAATACCGCTATAAGGACAGGTTCGAAGATATATGGAGGAACTATTCTTTCGGGAATTAAAGATGAAACCAATAATGCATTTAAACCGGATGGTCCCTATTTCAACTATGCTTATAAACTTAATTTATATGGTGAAAATCGAATTTTAGTTTCAACCGGAGGTAGAGAAGCAAGATTCAACACTCCACTTATTAATGCTAAAAATCCGGGTTTTTACTACTTTAACGGAATGCAGTGGATATATTCATCTTATTTTATAGGACAAACACAGTCATTTAATATTTTAGATGCTGTAGCCGATCCGAGCAATTTGGATGAAGTCTATTTCACCAACTATGTATATGGAGGACAGGGTATTTACAAAATGAAATACAACAGCACAAATAAAGATTTTGATTTTACAAAATATTACAGCTTATCGCCACCTAATAACTTTGCCTATAGACCTGTAGGCTTAACTTATGATGATCAAAATAACTTATTTGCTACTGTAGGTTTCATGGACAATGGCTCTATGTCTGTGGTTCCATATGACAAAACTGCTGACAATTTTATCGTAAAGGAAATAGCAGGTCTGAGCCACGGTGTGCAGAAAGCTCTATATTATGAAAATCTTTTATGGGTACCGATCCCAAGGACGAACAACTTTTTAGTATATGATTATAAAAAGACTCCAACAAACGTATCTGATGACACCGCTTATATCCTGACTCAAGCCAGCGGATTTCCAACCAATTCAGGAGGAACGGTTTCTGTCGCCATTGATAAAGCCGGAGATGCGTGGATAGGTTCTGACACAGGACTACGTATTTTATCCAATGCGGTAACAGCCATTAAAGAACCCAATCCTACTGTAAACCCTATTATCATTGAGCAGAATAATCTAGGTGAGGAGCTTTTCCGTGATTCTCAAATTCTACAAATAGAAGTAGATGCAGGAGATTATAAATGGATTTCAGTAGATGGTGGAGGAGTATATTATCTGTCTTCAGATGGACAAAGAACCATAAAGCATTTTACAAAGGAAAATTCACCATTGCCTACGAACAGCATCACTGATATTAAAGTAGACAGAAAAACAGGAAAGGTATATTTTGCTTCTTACAACGGAATTGTAACCTATCAGGGAGATGTAGCGGATGTAACTTCGGGCTTCGGAAATGTAGTGGTGTACCCGAATCCTGTGGTATACTCCAATTTCAAAGGAAAAGTTACAATCAAAGGTCTGGCGGAAAAAACAAACATAAGAATAACTGATGTTGCAGGAAACGTCATTCACTCGGCAGTAGCAAGAGGTGGTTATTATGAATGGGACCTTAATAATCAGCGAGGAACCAGAGTAGCATCAGGTATCTATTTTGTCTTAATGACCAATGAAGATGGTTCTGATAAAGCGACCGCCAAAATAGCTGTGGTTAATTAATGAATTCACAAAAAGGATTTTTACTTTCATTTATCAAATACGGGGAAAATGATGCGGTTCTTCATTGCTTTACAGAAGAGGAAGGCTTTCAGACTTTTTTCCTGAAGGGGATTTACTCCAAAAGAAATAAGAAAAAAGCATTATTGCTTCCGTTAAACCAACTCAGTTTTTCCATTCCTGTGGGAAAAAGTAGCGGAATACCGTCCGTTACCAGATTCGAGTTGGTAAAAAACAACGATATGTATACCGATATAAAGATCAATACTGTAGTTTTCTTTATTTCAGATTTTCTTAATCAGATCCTGAGAAATGAACATAAAAATTCTAATCTCTATTTTTCCATTGACGAGTTTATTGATGAACTCTCTCTAAAGAATTATCAATCCCATTTGATTTTTTTAATTAAAATTTTAAAAATCCAGGGTGTAGCACCCCTACTCGACAATCACCAGTATCTGGATCCGGAAACAGGAACTTTTTCATCTCAACCGGCTCATCAATTATTCAGTCATGAGATCTCAGCCGCATGGAAATCTATTATTTCTTCACAGAATCCTTATGAATTAAAAATTCATTCAGCATTAAGAAAGGATCTCCTGGATAGTATATTGGTTTATTACCATTACCATATTACAGACTTTAAGATTCCAACTTCCCTGGAAGTGATCCAGCAGATATTTGAGTAAGTAAATTACACAATCATAAGATCATTTTTCTTATGGTTGTCATCGTTGTATGTTGTAAGGTAGCTGAATTGTGAAATTGTATTTAATACATTATTATTCTACTATTCTGCTCGCTTACTTTTTAGCCAATTGCTCTCAGCTCAACTATTTTGTTTCTTCCGGCATTTCCGTTTGAGATTCCGCTATTTCCTTTTTGGGGAATTTGGGTTGAAGAATTTTAGATATTAGTCCGGTCCATCCTGTTTGGTGGGAAGCTCCTACTCCACGTCCTGTATCACCGTGGAAATATTCATAAAAAAGAATGTAATCCTTAAAATCAGGATCTGTCTGAAACCTTGGATACTGTGAATTGACCGGCCGATTTCCATTTTCATCTTTAAGGAATATTTTTGCGAGTCTTTTACTTAGAGCATCTGCGATCTCCTCAAGATTAGAATAATTTCCACTGCCAGTAGGATATTCTACCATAAAATCAGGACTATAATAAAAGAAAAAACTTTGAAGACTCTCAATAATCAGAAAATTAATAGGAAACCAGATAGGACCTCTCCAGTTACTATTTCCACCAAAAAGCCCACTATCACTTTCTGCAGGTGTATATTTTACAGAATAATCAACCCCATTGAGATTAATTGTATAAGGATTTTTTTCATATACTTTGGATAGGGCGCGCACACCATAATCACTTAAAAACTCGTTTGGATCCAGCATTCTGCTGAGGAGCCTCTTTAAGCGATGTCCTCTCAGCAGGGAAAGCAAATGCTTTGAATCCTGTCCCTTCACTTCCCAGTGCGAAACAAGGGCTGCCAGTTCGGGTTTGTTTTCCAATACCCAATGCATCCTCTTTTTAAAATTAGGAAGTTTTTCAATCACCTCATCGTCAATTACCTCAACCGCAAACATAGGAATGAGCCCCACTATTGTCCTTAATTTAAGATACATATGATTTCCATCACTGGAAGCAATAGCATCATAAAAGAACTCATCTTCTTCGTCCCAGAGGCCAAAGTTTTCATCACCCATATTATCAAGAGAATGGGCGATAGAAAGGAAATGTTCAAAGAATTTCATTGCCATCTCTTCATAAACCCTGTTATAGAGAGCCAGTTCTAAGGCAATTCTCATCATATTGAGTGCGAACATCGCCATCCAACTGGTTCCATCCGCCTGTTCCAGCTGTTCTCCATTCGGGAGTGTACTGTTTCTGTCGAAAACGCCTATATTATCAAGTCCTAAAAATCCGCCTTCAAAAATATTATTCCCATTGTTATCCTTTTTATTCACCCACCATGTAAAGTTCATCAATAGCTTCTGGAAAGCACTTTCCAGAAATTCAAGATCAGGCTTATCCTTCAGATATTCATCGATTTTAAAAACTTTAAAAACCGCCCAGGCATGAACGGGTGGGTTTACATCACTAAAATCCCACTCATAGGCAGGTAACTGCCCGTTAGGATGCATATACCATTCGAACAGGAACAACTTTAACTGATATTTAGCAAAATCGGGATCAATCAATGAAAAACTTATGGCATGAAATGCCAGATCCCAGGTTGCATACCATGGATATTCCCATTTATCAGGCATCGAAATGATATGTTCATTATTCAGGTGTTTCCAATCGTAATTTCTTATTCTCCCACGGGATTTAGGTGGAGGCATTTCTGCGGGATCACCTTTCAGCCACTTTTCAACATTATAATGATAATACATTTTATTCCACAACAAGCCTGCAAATGCCTGCCTCTGAATCAGCTTTTCATCATCAGACCGGATTCCTTTCTGGATGTCATTATAAAAATCATCAGATTCTTTTTTTCTTGAATTGAAAATTGTCTCAAAATCCTGAAATGGTTCTGATAATTCTTTATCGGAGAGCCTAAACTCAAAGGTCTTTGTTTCTCCTGCATTAAAATCATCTTCAATATAAAAAGAGGCTTTTGTTCCCTTATTCTCCGGATTTATGGCCGATAAATTCTGATTAATGATAAAGTCATTAATTCCGTCCTTACAGTATCTTGATTTATTAGCCGAACGATATATCCGTTCATTATTGGTCTCATTATCACAAAACAATGTTTTCCGGGATTGTTTGGAATAGATATTTCTGACCTCAAGTTCCTTATGCTCAATTTTAATCTTTGAAAATTCTTTTGAGCTTAGCAGAGGCTTATAATCATCATATCCCCAACTCCAGGTATTCCTGAACCAAAGTGTTGGTAAGATGATAAGCGGAGCTTCATTCTCAGATTTATTGGTAACCGTTAATTGTATTAAAATATCATTTGCCCCTTCTTTAGCATATTCAATGAAGATATCGAAGTATTCGTTTCTTTCAAAAATACCGGTATCTATCAATTCATATTCATCTTCATTTTTACTTCTTCCTGCATTGATGTTTAGCAGATCTTCATATGGAAAAGCATTCTGAGGATATTTATAAAGCATTTTCATGTAGGAATGGGTAGGTGTGGAATCGAGGTAATAGAAATATTCTTTAACATCTTCACCGTGATTTCCCTGGCCGTTTGAAAGACCAAAGAAACGCTCCTTTATCATCTTATCTTTTTTATTCCAGAACCCTATGGAAAACACCAATTTCTGCCAGTCATCACAAATCCCGCAAATCCCTTCTTCCCCCCAACGATATGCCTTCGCTTCAGCAATATCATGATTGGTATAATTCCAGGCATCTCCATTCGCACTATAATCTTCACGTACCAATCCCCATTCCCTATTGCTTACATAAGGACCCCATTTTTTCCATTGTATATCAGAAAGTCTCTGCTGTTCTGTCATATATGTAGTTTTAAGAATGAAATAGTAAATTAAAGGCAGATCATTATTTATCCGCCTGTGGAAAAGCTTTCAAAAGTCGTCATTCCTCCATCTACAAAAATGCTGGTTCCTGTTATATAATCTGCAAGATCACTCGCCAGAAAAGCGGCCAGGTTTCCGATATCTTCCGGTTGTCCGATTCTATTGTATGGAATTAGATTAAGAAGACTGTTGAGTGCTTCCGGAGTATCCCAGGCATTTTTATTTATTGGTGTCTGGATAGCCCCAGGACAAATAGAATTAACTCTAATTTTTTGTGCTCCATACTCTTGTGCCAGGGTTTGCATCAGCATACGGATAGCCCCTTTACTTGATGCATAATTGGCGTGGCCTCCCCATGGAATAATTTCATGGACAGAACTGATATGAATGATTTTCCCACAAGCCTTAGAACGAGAAAGATCTATTCCCCTGCGAAGAAACTCCTTAATTGCTTCTCTGGCACAAAGAAATTGTCCGGTAAGATTAACCCCAATTACAGCATTCCACTGATCCATGGTCATTTCGGTGAATTTAGCATCTTTCTGAATCCCGGCGTTATTAACAAGAATATCCACAGTTCCGAATCGGGAAATCACTTCCTGAAACATAGCGATCACCTGATCTTCTTTCGAAACATCACACTGATAGGTGATTCCTTTTCCTCCAGCATCCGTTATTTCTTTTAAGACAGCTTTGGCTTCCTCAACGGATCTTTCTGAAGAATGATTAACAATGACCGTGGCACCTGCTGAAGCTAAGGATTTAGCGATTCCTGTACCTATTCCACTTGATGCTCCCGTAACGACAGCTACCTGATTATGAAGGGATATTTCCATATTTTTTATTTGATGTTACTCAAAGTTAGTGGAAAGATCGCGCCAAGCAGAATTTTTTTACTTTAAAATTTTCTTAAAGTTTTTTATACATCAGCCGTTGCGGACCACTCCGTCCCATTCTGGTTTTCCCCTCGAATATGTAGCCTACTTTTATGTACAGCTCATATGCAGAAATATTGTTTTCGTTGACAGCAAGAACGATTTCATCACAATCTTTAAAATGATTCTTTACAAAATCATCTACAAGGCTCATAGCAGCTTTTCCAATGCCTCTCCCCTGAAAATCGGGATTAATAGACAATGATCTTAATAAAACAGATTTCGTATTATGGGTAAGATCCAGTTTATCATCACCGAAATCCAAGGCAAAATAGCCTGCAGGATTCTCATTTTCAAAGATCGTCACAGAAAATCCTTTACCATCATTTCTTTCTCTGATTCTCTCTATAGCAAATTCGGCAGTTGATGTATACTGCGATTGAACGTCATCCAATGTATAGTTAACTCCGGAAAAATCTTCGGGCTTGTAAAATTCTAAATGAATCATATTAATGGTGGTAAATATCGTTATACATCACTCCAGCACGGATCTCCACAGGTAGTTTATTTTCTTCGGGAACAACCGGACAGTTATAATCATAAGCGTTATATGCACAATACGGTTGATAAGACTGGTTAAAATCCAGAATAAGAGTATTTCCTTTCGGAATTTTAAGGTCCATATATTTTCCGCCACCATAAGTTTCTTTTCCATTGGTGAGGTCACGGAAAGGAAGGAAAAGATAGTCTTTATATTTTTCTTGTTTTAAAAGATCCAGACTTTGATATAAAGTAAGCGTATACTCCTGCCCTTCCAACGTAAAGCTAGCCTTACCATATTCTTTATATTGTTTAGTCTTTCCTGATGAAGTAGGAATTTCAAACGGTTCAGCATTAGCTGTTCGTACCAGCTTAGCTTGTACTCTGTATTTTAGATCCACAGGAAAAAAAGGATGTGCTTTAAAATTTGTAAAATTATCTCCTCTTAAAGGAGTTTCTTTAGGATTTAAATACTCTGCATTAAGGTTCTTCTGGAATTTTTTAATTTCAGCCTTCTCCTTAAGGATTGATTTCTGTGAAAAAACGAAACAAGGAAACAGCAGCAATAGTAACAGGTATCTTTTCATTATTCATCTATTAAAGGTTAAAATTACAATAAAAAGTCCCATTAATTTTAATTAAAAATTATAATTTTTTGTGTTTTTCTAGCATAGTTTTTGGAAAATAACGAACATGAATAGAAAAGAGTTCATTACAACAGGTATCATTGGAATATCTGGCTTTTACTTTTTAGGTACGCATCTTTTATATGGTTCCGCTCCAAAATCTCCTGAAAAAACAGAAATTTTGGATGCCCCTGTCATTATTATCGGTTCCGGATACGGAGGCGCCGTAGCAGCTTTACGCTTATGTGAGGCGGGAAAAAAAGTATTAATGCTTGAAATGGGACTGAATTGGGAAAAATCCGGGATTCCTTTTTCCAACTTATTAAAACCCCGAGAAAGTGCTGCATGGCTGAAAAAGAAGACCATTGCACCTTTTATGAACCTGTTCTCTTTAAAACCTTTTACAGGTGCATTGGACCGACTGGATTTTGAACATATCAATATCTGGATGGGAAGAGGTGTTGGTGGAGGATCTATCGTAAATGGCGGAATGGCTGTAACCCCTAAAGAAAGTTATTTTAAAGAAGTTTTTCCACAGCTCGATGCCGAAAAGTTTTATGATTACTATTTTCCTCTTGCCAGAAAAGAGCTGAAAGTCAATGTGATTGATGAACAGTTTTTGCATGATTGTCCTTATTATAAATTTACAAGAGTAGGTGAAGAAGAGGCTCATAAAGCAGGCTTTAAAACCATCCGTGTTCCGAATGTGTATGATTTCAAATACATGGAGAGAGAATATAAAAATGAAGTTCCGAGATCTGCACTTAATACGGAAGTGATCTATGGAAATAATCACGGTAAAAACAGTCTTGATAAAACGTATTTAAAAAAAGCATCAGACACGGGAAATCTTGAAATACTGGATCTCCATTCAGTTACTTCCATCAAATTAAATGATGACAAAAGTTATACACTGGATGTTAAACAGATCAATACTTCAGGAGAA
This sequence comes from Chryseobacterium sp. B21-037, assembly GCF_028570785.1. NCBI lineage: Bacteria > Pseudomonadati > Bacteroidota > Flavobacteriia > Flavobacteriales > Weeksellaceae > Chryseobacterium > Chryseobacterium sp. B21-037. The sequence continues at coordinate 4,446,798 of NZ_JALGCB010000001.1, read as the reverse complement.
CTTATCAAAGAGAAAATTTTTCATTGTAAAAAGCTGATTGTATCTGCAGGAACTATGGGAACTTTAGAGCTTCTTTTAAAATCCAATGCGAAAAACCAGCTTCCACTCAACAGTAATGTAGGGGAAAATTGGGGTAATAACGGAAACTTTATGACCGGTAGAAATTGGGTCAGACCTCTGTCCGGAGGTACAGGAGTTCAGCAATCCACTATTCCTGTAGGTGGAGTTGATAACTGGGAAGATAAAGAACATCCTTTTTTCACGGAGATTGCGCCATTACCAATGGGTATGGATGTGGCTACTGCATTATATCTGCTAATCAACAGGGTTGATAAAAAGGGAAAAGTATCTTTTGATACCACAACTCAAAGACTCCATATTGACTGGAATGAAAGTCATACAAAAAAGATGAGAGAGAATGCAGATTATTTTATCCGGAAAATGAACCGGGCTAATGGAGGTACCAGAAGCCATTTTCTTTTTAAAAATGGTTTTGGGCCTAATATATGTTATCATCCGTTAGGAGGTTGCGTATTAGGTGAAGCCACCAATCAATATGGTAAATTAAAAGATCATGAAAATCTTTTCATCCTGGACGGATCTTTAATTCCGGGAACCATTGGCGTAAATCCTTTTGTAACGATTGTTGCAATTACTGAATACTGCATTGAAAACTTAATCAGGCAAAATGAATTCGACTAATCCTGAGTCTTTATTATCGTAAGGTACTTTCGTACTTTACTTTCATGCTCTTCAGGATATGAAGTTTCGAGCTTTCTGGCTAGGTCAGTTCCTATTTCATGAAAAAGATCTGCATATGCCAATAAAGCATTCCAGTTTTCTTCAATACTACTTCCGGAAAAAGTAGCTTCAATCCTTTTCCATAGATCTGGAGACAAATACTTTTTGAAAAGTCTTCCGTGTTTATTGGTCGTTATATTGTTCCACCCGTTTTCACTGGCAATATACCATTCCAGCAAAGGAACAAGATAATCAGTTCTGATTACATCCTCACTCATAAATTTAGCATAAAAAATATCTTCACGCTTAAGGCATTTTGCCACATAAGTTGTGTCCCACCAGAAATCATTCATCAGTTGCTGAAATCTTTCCGTTGTGGGTTTTTTAATCATCACAGACTGGTAAGTCGGGGCCTTTAGATTCTTTGTCAACTCATCTTTGTCGATCAGAACTTTATAGCCTACGTCCCAATCTTCAGGAAGCTCATCTTTTTTTATTTCTTTTATAAATTCAGATTTTTCATAGAGTTTGAAGTCCACCTTCACAAGATCTTCATACAAAACCATTTTCATTGCATGGACTCCGTCAAAAAATGTTTCATCTTCTTCTACCATTGACATGGGCGCCCCAAAAAGTTCCAACCATGACTTATCAGATTCATATGGTTTCATTTTTTCAAAGACAAGTTCAATATCCAGATCACTAAAATCATCAACAGGAGCATAAGGATTTACTAATGAGCTGGTTAACAAAACAGCACGAATATCCGGATTCGTTTTTGCCCAGTCAATGATCTGTTGTAATTTTTTTTCTCTGATTTTCATTTAATAAGATTCTGATATTTTCACTCTGTATACATCCATTGCATTTCTCTTAATGGATTGTACAAAAAATCCACCTTCTTCAGGAATGACTTCTTTAAGATCAAAACTTTTACAATCTTTTGGCAATCCTGAAAATATGAGTGTAAACCAAAAATCCCGCATAAAAGGAACCGGAGTCCAGTCCGGAAATATTGTAATATTTTCAGCGTGGATCAGCTTACTTTGATGCTCCGAACTGTTATCAAAAAGATACGTGGTATTCCATATCCGGATCAGGTTGCCCAAAAAAGGAGAGGCCGGGAAGCAGCAGTGCACAATAACCTGCTTCTCCTCTTCCACTTTTGTCTTAAGGGATTCAAGAAGTTCTCTGGCAATAATAGGCTTTACAACAATTTCTTCCACGACTTTATATGAATAATAATATCCTGCAAATTTATTTAAATTTCAATTGAAATGTATATTTTGAATGGATTATGATTGTGTTAAGGAATTTTTATTGGAAAAGTACTTTTCAATATAAAAGCCGATTCCAATGAATCGGCTTTATTACTATTATTGATATTAATTTATTCTTTGATATAAATAATGCTTCAGAGAAAATATCGCATCAAAATTTCAGCACTTCCCATCAATTTCACTACGGACATTTTTTAATTCAAGAAGCTTATCTCTAATATCTTTTATCTTTTATCTTTTATCTTTTATCTTTTATCTTTTATCTTTTATCTATACTAATAATGCAGCTCCAGCTTCTCTTTCGTATAAGCTCTCACTTTATCTGTAAGTTCAGGATTATCTGCAAGTTTTTGTCCGTAAGAAGGGATCATTTCCACTAATTTGTCTTTCCACTCCCGTGAAGTTTTTCACCGAAGCACTTCTCAAGAACATTAAGCATAGCATAAACAGCAGTAGAAGCTCCCGGTGAAGCCCCCAGTAAAGAGGCAATGGTTCCACTCTTATTAACAACCACTTCGGTTCCGAATTCCAGTTTTCCGCCTTCCTTTTCATCTTTTTTAATAACCTGAACTCTTTGTCCGGCTACTTTTAATTCCCAGTCTGCTTCATTGGCATCTTTAACAAACTCTCTCAAATGCTGCATCCTTTGAGCTTTCGTCATGGCTACCTGCTGAATTAGATATTTTGTCAATGGAATATTATGCCACCAGGCTCCAAAAAGGGATCGTATGTTTTTTGTATTCACACTTTCAGGAAGGTCAAGATAACTACCCTCTTTTAAAAACTTGGTTGAAAAGCCGGCGAAAGGTCCAAACAGGAGTGCTTTTTTACCGTCAATAATTCTAAGGTCAAGGTGAGGAACAGACATTGGCGGAGCATCTACTGTAGCCTGTGTGTATACTTTAGCCTGATGTTTTTCTACCAGCTCAGGATTATGCGTTACCAGCCATTCACCCGAAACAGGAAAACCTCCATACCCTTCACTTTCCTTAATATCTGAACTATCAAGCAACGGAAGCGCATAACCTCCGGCACCGATGAATACAAAATCTGCAACTACTTCTTGTTTGTGATTGTGAATCCTGTCTTTAACCTTCATTTCCCATTGTCCATTTTCTCTGGGATCAATATCTTTTACTTCATGATATAAAAAAACCTCTACATTGGAATCTTCTAATAAATGTCTTCCCATTTTTCGGGTAAGGGAACCAAAATTAACATCCGTTCCCAGATCCATTTTGGTTGCTGCCATTACTTCAGAAGCATTTCTCTTGCTCATCACTAAGGGAATCCATTCCCGCAGTTTTTCATGATCCGTAGAATACTCCATTCCTTTAAATAAAACGGATTTCACCATCTTATCATGGCGCTTTCTCAGATATTCTGCGTCCTTATCTCCAAATACCAGACTCATGTGAGGACATGAATTGATAAAATCTTTTGGATCTTTGATATATCCCTTTTGAAGTAAATAGGACCAAAATTGTTTGGAAATTTCAAATTGTTCTGCAATACTTTCTGCCTTTGAAATATCAATGGTCCCATCTTCTTTTTCCGGAGTATAATTCAATTCGCAAAATGCTGAATGCCCTGTTCCGGCATTATTCCAGGCTGCTGTACTTTCTTTGGCAAACCTGCCAAGCCTTTCAAAAATTGCGATCTCCAGATCGGGATCAAATTCGTGGAGTAATGTGGCTAAAGTGGCACTCATGATACCACCCCCAATGAGTACAACGTCATATTTTGGTTTTGGCGTTCTGCTTATAAGCGAATGTGACATAACATAAAATTTACTACTAATTTCGTGAAAAGTTTTAAAAAGAAGATTGCGTTTAAGGATTTTAACACAAAAGTTATTAAGAATATCTAACCTGTATCTGCACTAGAAAAAGTACAAAATTTTAGGTTAAATTTTGTACACCATTCAGATTATGGAATGATGAATACGAAATGCTTCTAATTAGACATCAATTTACTTCTCAATTCCCAGAGTCTTAACCAATTCCCTTGCCGCAGCACTTCCAGCTCTGTTTGCTCCGATAGTGGAAGCTGAAGGTCCATAACCCACCAAATGAATTCTCGGCTCTTTTGAAACTTCAGTGGCAAGTCTTCCGGACATGATGATACCTCCACCTTCTTCCTTAGGCAAAACAGCATCTAAATGAGACAGAGACCAGCGGAAACCCGTATTCCAAAGAATGACATCAGCTTTTTCCTGTCTTCCGTCTTCCCATTTAACACCTTCTTCCGTAATCTCGCTGAACATAGGAAACCGTTTGAGAACACCTCTTTTTTCCATATTTTTAATTTCATCAGTAACAGGTAATCCCGTTACCGAAACAACAGATGTTGGCAATAATCCGCTTCTCACTCTTTTATCAACCATCGCAACTGCTAAACTCCCGGCCATATCATCAAACGGTCCTTCACGAAATTCCGGAGGCCTTCGTGTAACCCATGTAGTGGTGGTTACTTTTGAAATCTGATCCAGCAATTGAATCGCAGAAATACCACCTCCGACAATGATCACGTGTTTTCCCCTGAAGTATTCAGCATTTTTAAAATTCCGAGTATGCAGCTGTTCCCCCTTAAAAAGCTTAGCACCCGGATATTCCGGGATGTATGGATTTTCCCAGGTTCCCGTAGCATTAATGATGCCTAATGCAGAAAAGGAAACAGACGATGTATCAATATAAAACCGTTCTCCGTTCAGGCTCACTTTTTCAACCTTTACGGGCCGATAGACCTGTAACCCAAACTCTTTCTCATACAAATCATAATAATGCGGAACGGCAATATTAGCACGAACTTCCTTTTCATCTCCCTGAATAGTTTCTTCAAATGACATTCCCGGCAGATCATGAATGCGGTTTACTGTACTCAAGGTCAGGGAGTCCCAACGGGATTGCCATGCACCTCCAGCTGAAGGTGCAGCATCTAAAATAATAAAATCCCGACCGATTTCCAGTCCCATTTTTTTGAGGTGATATGCTGTAGAAAGTCCGGCTTGCCCGGCTCCAATAACTGTAATTTTTGTTTTATACCAAATTTTTCCTGCCATTTCAGATTTTTTAACGCCAGCCCAATTCAGGAGCCACATATTTCAAAATGGATTCAAGTACATGTACATTGTAATCCACACCCAATGTATTGGGAATTGTCAATAATAAAGTATCTGCTTCCTGAATGGCTTCATCCTGAGCCAACTCCTTAATGAGCTGTTCCGGTTCAGCAGCATAACTTCTTCCGAAAATAGCACGTTGGTTCCCCTCTAAAACACCTATTTTATCTGTTCTGTCGGCTTCATGTCCGAAATAATATCTATCCTGATCGTTGACGATTGCGAAAATAGACCGGCTCACAGAGACTCTCGGGGTCCGTGTATGTCCTGCTTTTTTATAAGCCTCTCTATACAAACGAATTTGTTCAGCCTGCTGTATGTGAAAAGGTTTTCCACTTTCATCAAACTTCAAAGTAGAGCTTTGCAGATTCATACCGGTTTCTCCCGCCCAAACTGCAGTGGCATCCGAAGCAGAGCCCCACCAAATGCGATCACGTAATCCTTCAGAATGGGGTTCTATCCGCAATAATCCTGGAGGATTAGGAAACATCGGATTAGGGTTAGGTTGAGCAAACCCTTCTCCTCTCAACAAATCAAAAAACTCCAAACCTTTACGACGTCCCATATCGACATCTGATTGTCCATCTTCCAAATCATATCCGAAGTATCGCCAACCATCAATGACCTGTTCTGGCGAACCTCTACTGATGCCTAATTGTAACCGGCCTCCAGAAATCAAATCTGCTGCGCCGGCATCTTCTACCATATACAATGGGTTTTCATACCGCATATCGATGACACCCGTTCCGATTTCAATTTTTTTGGTTTTGGCACCAATAGCCGCTAACAAAGGAAACGGCGACGCCAACTGGTTAGCGAAATGATGTACTCGAAAGTACGCTCCGTCAATCCCAATTTCTTCTGCAGCTACAGCCAGATCTATGGATTGCAACAGAGTGTCACCTGCTGTTTTGGTATCATATGAAGGATGATTTCCCCAATGTCCAAACGATAAAAATCCTATCTTTTTCATGTATCTAATTTACAAAATGTAATCTCTTGAAATATTATCATATGGTAAGTTCGGAATAGAACAAGTCCTTACTATTTACCAATACATTTCAGATACAAGACAGATTGCATTCCGTTTTTATAAACACTGAACTGGATCAAAGATCTGTGCCCCGATAAAAATAGTCTCCAATAAAAAAACATCAGCAAATTGCTGATGTTTATATTCTGTCCTGTAACTTTCAAGTCGTTTTAGTTCAATTTTGCGGTCAGCTTTTTAAACTGTTTTTCTGCATTTTTACCTTCATACAGAATTCCATAAATGGTATCAACAATCGGAAGTTTCAGATTTTTTTGTTTAGCCGTTTTATAAATAGAGTTAGCAGCGTAGTATCCTTCTGCTACCATGTTCATGGACTGGATAGCAGATTTTACAGTGTATCCTTTTCCTATCAGATTCCCTAAACTTCTGTTTCTGGAAAACAATGAATAGGCCGTCACCAATAAGTCTCCCAGATAGGCACTTTCATTAACATCTCTCGGTGCCTCATATATGGCTTCAAGGAATGTTTCCATTTCTCTGATCGCATTCGACACAAATACGGCCGTGAAGTTGTCTCCATAACCCAAGCCACTTGCTATTCCTGCACCAATGGCGAAAATATTTTTAAGGATTGCACTGTATTCGTTTCCTAAGATATCTTTACTTGAGTGGACTTTTATAAAATCGGAATTAAAGATATTCAACAGTTTTTCGGAAACTTCATCCTCTACAGTGGCTACGGTAAGATAAGAAAGACGTTCCATCGCTACTTCTTCAGCATGACAAGGTCCGGCAATTACCGCCTGATTCCGGAATCCGATCTGAAATTCATCTCTCAGATAATGAGCAACCACATCGTTTACTTTAGGAATAATCCCTTTAATTGCAGAAACAAAAATTTTATCTTTATAATCGCAGGTCATCTTATCCAATGTATCTGAAAGATAAATAGAAGGAGTTGCCAGTACAATAATATCACAGGCTGTAACAAGCTCATTGATATCAGTTGTCAGTTTTAAATTTTTAAGATTAAAGTTAACTGCAGTTAAATAAGTAGGATTGTGCCCGCGAAGCTCAATAGCTCCTTTTACAAATTCACTTCGTACACACCAATGTACTACTTTACAGTTTTCAACAAGCATTTTTACAATCGCAGTTGCAAAACTTCCACTTCCTACCACTCCTACGGAAACTTCACTTTTATTCTTTTTCGGATTTGAAGATTCTGAAATAGTTTTCTTTTTCGCCATAATTGAAATGTGAACTGCAAAGATATTAAAACAAAAAATTAAGAACTCTTTCGGAGCGTGATAAAACCTAATTTTTTGAAAACATTAACACTTTCACACAATTAAACCTTTAAATCCACGTTAAATACAGAAATAAGTAAATTTTAATTAAAAATAATTCATAAAACTGTTTTTTAATTAAATTTGCAGGCTAATACTGTTTTAATACTAACTGAAGAAATATGAATAAATTTCTAAGCAGCAAAAAGAAGGTAAATATACTCCTGGGAGGACTTTTACTGGTAGTTTTTGCTCAAGGCATCTTTATAGCTAAGTTATCTTCCGAAAAGGATGATAAAACATACGAAGTAAACCTTGTGAAAATAAACACTGAAAAAGACAGTGTAGATTACTTAAAAATGAAAACAGATCTTACTTTAGTAGATCAAACCGTAGCACAGCTTAACTCATTCCTGAAGTCTAAAGATCTCCCGAGTGAAAAGCTGATGTTTCTGAGTAAAGACAGTATTTCAAACTCTGTCTATCTGGCCAAACAAGCCAACCGTTACAGTCAATATTTAATGGATTTACAAAAAAAACTGATGCAGGTTCCATTGGGAATGCCAACTGACGGATATATTTCCTCCAATTTTGGAGTCAGAAAAAATCCTATTCCATTTAAGACCGTCTATGCTTCCGTAAGGACAAGTGCGGTTGCAGATTCTAAACCAGCAGTTGCCGCAGCTCCAAAACTGGAAGTGAAAGCCGAACCTGTTGAAAAGATCATTGAATTGACAGACAGTTACGGAAATAAAAGAGAGGTAAAAGTAATGGTTACTCCAAAAGCAACCAATGCTGCTACTCCATCCGCTGCATCAACCTCTACAAAAACCTTAGCCGCCAATCCGTCATCTTCCAAAACAGCACCAACAGAAAAAAATAATCCACCTGCCGAAGCAGATCAGATGCAATTTCATAAAGGTCTGGACATTGCTGTTGCTTATGGTTCTGATGTAAGAGCAGCCGCAGCCGGAACCATTATTTTCTCAGGACAGAAGGGAGGTTATGGGAATTGCGTAATTGTTTCCCATGGAAATGGCTTGGCAACTTTATACGGCCATTTATCCGAATTGATCGCAAAAGTAAACGATAAGGTAAAAGTAGGTCAGGTGATTGCCAAATCCGGAAATTCAGGACGTTCCACAGGTCCTCATCTTCATTATGAAGTGCACAAAAACAATACTCCGGTGAATCCGAAATTATTTATGAATTTATAATATAAAAACGGCTGTCTTTTGACAGCCGTTTTTGTTATTTTATTAGAAATTTATACTTGAAAAAGAGACTGTGTAATCCGTTATATCTGAGAGAGTTTTACACACAAAGATTCTATCGTTTTAATTATAATCAATCAAGAATCCGCTAAGGTTGCCGGCTACGTTATGTCATTTAATTCAAATACCTAAATGAATTATTGGATTAAAAAAACTCGGCTGCCTGACGGCAGCCGAGTTTTTACCTATTATTTTATTTCAAGATTTTAAACGGTACTTTAAAATGATCGAACGATCCGTCTTTTCCAGCAATATTCGTATAAATTATGTTTTTATTATAATCCTGAATATGGGTAACATTTTCACCGGTTTTAGGTTCATGCCAATACACCATGAATATATTTTTTGCAATCTCAGTTGCCGTATACTCAACAGTATCTGAAATACCTTTAAAAGCTTCTGTACCACTAAAAGACATCGTTTTATTATCTTTATAATCCAATACAAATTTTCCTTTTCCAAAATCCACTTCAATCTTTCTTCCGATTGCCGGATATGGCGATTTCAGATCCCAGTTCATCTCTCCTAAAAATACCTTAACGCCCATCCCCAACTCATCTTTTCCAGGAAGATCCGGATATTGATTCACCATATATTTCACTACTGCATCTGAACTTTTGTTCTCATGAACGGCTTTTTTATAGTTTTCTAAATACTTTTTAACAAAGTCCAGAGATTGTGGAGACAAATTTAGTTTCGCAAAATGAGACGGAACAACTTGTTGTGGTTGCAAAGCCTTCATTGCGTCAATCTGTGCAATCCATTTATCAATAGCTTCATTGTTTTGAGTATCTGCCATCCAGATATGAGAATCTACAGAAACGGAAATACCTCCAACAATTGTTTTTAACGAAGGAATCCACAGAAAACTATGGGCAGGATCGTCAGGGTTCTGTCTGATCTCAATTTTATTTCCTTCCAAATCGGGAATTGAGTCTACAGCCTGAGGAACATAAACCTCTGAGGGAGCATCCGCTTTCAACTGAGGATTCCATACTGCCAGCTTATCATCTTTAGAAGCTGAAATAAGGTAAGCTGTCTGCGCAGTGGAAATGATCCTTACGTTAGGAAATGCTTTTTTAATAACATCAAGCCCAAAATAAAAGTCAGGGTCGCTGTGCGAAATAAAAACGGTTTTCAGATTTTTGCCTGTCGCCTTTATTTCCTTTACCAACTCTTCCGCATATTGTTTTTGGAATTGTGCATCAATCAGTATGGCATCTTTATCTCCGTAAACAAGAGTAGAGGTAATCGGAAAAATAGCTTTTGCTCCCGGATTATATACTTTTATTTTAAGGTTTCCAGCCCATGCACTCCCTACAAAAACTAAGACAGCCAGTAATGATAATAATTTTTTTCTCAGCATCATAAAATGTTGTTTTGATTAGTAAGCAGCTGTAAAACGTTCACGGATATGATTGTTCTGTTCCAATTCATCTACCAGAACAACTGCTACATCTTCTACTGACAGAATACTTCTTCCCTCTTCATTCAATACCGGAGTTTCTAAAGAAGTTCTGTATTTTCCTGTTCTTGTTCCTACGTTAGCCTGGTTCATTTCAATTGCAGGGCTAAAGAAGGTCCAGTCAAGCGTATTATTTTCTTTGATCTTATTCAAATAATCTCTGGCAGCGGTAGCTCCAGGTTTATATGCTTCGGGAAAATCCGGGGTGTCTACAATTTGTACATGATCCGGTGTATAAAGACTTCCTGCACCTCCTACTACTATAAGTCTTTTTACTCCCGATTTCTCAACTGCTTTTTCAATGTTTTCAGAACCGGTAAGAAAGTCATTGTATAGATTCGGATTTGTCCATCCGGCGTTATAAGTACTGATTACAGCATCAATTCCCTTTAAATTTTCGGCTAGCTGTTCTACATTGTTTACATCAACACTTTTAGCCTTTACTTTGTCATTCTGCTCTACTTTAGAAGCATCTCTTACGATCGCCTCTACTTCATAACCTCTGTTTTCCAATTCTTTCACTACATGTGAACCTACAAATCCTGTTGCACCAATTACTGCTACTTTTTTCATAATGTTTATTTTTAAATTAAATTGTAATAAATTTTGTTACATTTAAGGGTAAAAAATTTTAATTGAATTGATCACAAAACTCCTGTAATGTTTTATCCCCTAAAAACTGAATCACCAACTTTTCTGTTTCACTGAATAATGTGTTTAAGTGATTATTGATCTCTTTTCCGACATTACAAGCCGGATTAGGATTTAGATTTTTTTTACCCAGAACTTCAGTATTTTTTACTGCTGAGTAGATATCAGAAATACGGATTTCGCTCGCATTCCTTGAAAGCTGGCTTCCTCCTTCTTTACCTTGTCTGCTTGCAACCAGACCAGCGTTTCTTAAAACCCCTAACTCCTTACGAACAACCACAGGATTAATATTAATACTCCCAGCCATCCACTCAGAAGTTAACCACTCCTCCGGACTATCTGCCAATAAGGTCATAATATGTACTGCCGTAGCAAATCTTGTATTGTTCATTTTAATTACAGGACAAAGGTAAAACATTTTTTTAATTGTAACAAAATTTATTACAGTTAAATTTTTCTTAAAGTACCAATTTATCCAAATCCAAAAGCAGATAGTTGATGTTCTGATTGATCGTCCTTGTTGCTGATTGCATCTGATTAAGCATTGCTGCACGGTTTTGCAGGTCATCAGCACGATAAAATCCTCCGTCACTAAAAATAACCGAACTGTCTGCAGCTTTCCGGTCATCATCGAACTGATAATGAAGCCATCTTTGTTTCATACTCTGGATGATGGAACTTGATTCTTTATTGGAAAACTTCTTCTCGGTATACATATACCAGATAAATGGTGGAAAATTAGGAGATTCAAGTCTTTCGTTCCATATATCCCTGAGGAGATTTCTTTGATGGATAAACTCTACCTTCTTCCCCTTCGGATTCAGGGTAGCCAATCCGAATCCGGCTCCCAAAGCACCCCCACCAATATCTATTGCACTGCTCCATCCCTCATCTTTTACAATTCCTCCCGCAATGGATGCCGCAGCTCCTGCCACAATGGAGTATAAAATAAGTTTATTATTCCTGGAAGCATTGAGATTATCTACATAACTTCCAATCTGAGCCACCCGCTCTCCTTCGCAATCAAATTCAGCCGCTACAGCATCCAGCTCTGTGAGTGCTATCGTAATTTTACTGTTAATTTTAGTTTTAAGTTGTAAAACTTTAACCTGAGCACTTAGTGAGGTATCTTTTTTAAGTTCCATAATCTGATGCACTTCGTCCAGATTATCCAGAGCATTCAGGATAAGGATACTCTGATCGGAAAACATTCCTTTAAGCTCCTTGTTCGCAGTCAGAATAGAGTCAGAATTATAGGAAGGAAGCTCTTTGCTGTAATTGTATTGGAACGGGGCTTTGCAGTAGCTATCTTTTAAAGTAAGAATATTCTGCTTTATGGCCTGATTTTTTTTGGAAACACATGAAGTTATTAAGCTAAAAATAGCAAAAAGGTAAAGCAGCTTTTTCATTCAATCTATTTTTGTGTAGTTAGTTGTTGAAGGAGATTGCATGCCTTATTAAAAAATAATCTATCACCTATTTAAACAACTTAAAATCTAAAATACGAATTTAAAGTAAATAAAAAAATTTACCCAGAAATCGGGTAAATTTTAAGCTTTATTTAATCAGTAAATTATTTAATTCCCAATAGTTCAACTTCAAAAATAAGGGTACTGTTCGGGCCAATTTCTTTGCTGATCTGTTCCTCACCATAAGCCAGGTTAGGAGGAAGGAATAATCTCCATTTACTTCCTACCGGCATTAGCTGAAGAGCTTCTGTCCATCCGGATATTACTCTGTTCAAAGGAAATGACGCCGGAGTTCCTCTTTTTACAGAGCTATCAAAAACCTCTCCTTTGATTGTGGTTCCGTGGTAGTGACATTTTACCGTATCTTTTGCTTTAGGCAGAGCTCCATTACCTTCTGTAATGATCTCATACTGCAATCCGCTTGGCAAAGTTACAACACCATCCTTTTTGGCATTTTCTTCCATGAAGGCTTTTCCATCATTAAGATTTTTTTCTGCCAGTTCTTTTTTGCGTTTAAATAACATATCTGCTACTCCCATTATTTAATTTTTTACAAAGATAAACTTTCTGAAAAACACTGAAAACCGAATGTTAAGCAGATAAAACACTAAAATAACATTATCTTAACATGCAATTCGAAACTTGGTGTTATAATTGGATTTAAAAATTAATGCCAAGCCCAATATTATATAATAAGAAATTCAATGAACTGACAGAGGAGGAAAAAGAACTTCTTACAATCAACAAAAAAAGTATTTCAGATTTTGTTGAACAGTCATCCATTATCAGCGATGTAGATTATGCGACGCGAAATGCTCATGCCACAACATATGCGGTTCTAAAGGGAGAGTTCAAAGTAAATACAAATCTCCCCGATAATCTGCAACCCTTTTTTGATAAGGAAAAATATGATCTTATCATCAGGTTTTCAAATGCACATCTGAAAATTACAAAATCGAAAAAAGAAATGCCAGCCTACGGTTTTTCAGTAAAAATAAAAGACGAAACCGGCGATGTTCTGGCCAATTACCCATTGGTTAATTTTCCTTTGTTCCCGGTTAACTCAGTAAGTACATTTTTGAAGCTTTTTACCTCACTAAACCAATTTTTTATAAAAAAATGGAACCATGTATTTCCTCTTGCTTACCAGATAATAAAAATAACCCCATCAGTATTCACCTTTTCATTTTTAAAGCATCTGTTCAGGCTGATCAGCCGGCGTAACAATTTCTTCCTTTCATTTGATTTTCACTCTATCGGAGTCTACCGGTTAGGCGAATATATGATCAAAATACAGCTAAAACCTCAATCTCCGGAGAAGAATTTTGGAAAAAAAACAGGTACTCGTGAAGCTATTGAAAATTACTTTTCTTCCAATGAGTATGTGGCGGATGTATTGGTTCAGCTGTGTTGTGATTTAAAGGATCAGCCCATTAATATTTTAAATCGTGAATGGAAGAATGCTCCCCTTATTAAAATAGGTGAAGTACTAATCAAAAAGGATGGTATACTGGAGCGATCGTGTGAACATGAACTCCTGTCTTTTAATCCTTTTGAAAGCAAGACTATTTTCCAGCCTGTTGGTAAAATCCAGAAACTCCGGGATGAAGCGTATAAGGTATCTGTACAAACCCGGCGTAAGATCAATAAACTGTTGCATGGATAACCTTGAAAACAATTGACAAGAAATAAAAAACTTAGGTTCAATAAAAAAGCCTTACTTTTCAGTAAGGCTTTATGATTTATTTTTCTTCAAGCTTTTCTTTTGCTTCGTCCTCTTTTTCAGGGAACATGATTGATAAAATAACTGAAATCACCAGTACTCCACCCACGACCCCTAATGAGATTGGTGATGAAATATGAATCCATGGTGCAATTAACATTTTAACTCCAATGAAAGATAGGATGATAGCTAATCCGTAAGGTAATTTACTGAACATATGAATAAAATTCGCTAATAGGAAATACAATGATCTAAGTCCTAGAATTGCAAAAATATTCGAAGTATAAAGAATGAACGGATCATCTGAAATCGCAAAAATAGCAGGAATTGAATCTACAGCGAAAAGAACATCTGTAAATTCTATTACTCCTACAACAACCAAAAGTGGAGTCGCCATTCTGATCCCGTTTTTAACGGTAAAGAACTTATCTCCATCATAATTATCGGCAACTTTCCAGAAGCTCTTGATAAGCTTTGCCCCGGCAGTATTACTGAAATCTTCATCCTCATCATCGCCTCCGTCACCCCAGGATTTAATACCGGCGTAAATAAGGAAAATACCAAAGAGTGCCATTACAATATTAATCTTAACAGCTTCACCAAAAATGTGCATTTCAGGTAAATAAGTTAAATTGATCAGCTCGACTCCTGCAAAAATAAATATCGCCCTGAAAATCAACGCGCCTATAATTCCCCAGAACAAAACTTTATGATGTAAATATTTCGGAACTTTAAAAAATCCGAAAACAAGGATAAATACAAACAGGTTATCCACCGAAAGGGCTTTTTCTATCCAGTAAGCAGCCTGGTACTGGGTAAACTTTTCTACAGCAAGATGATGCCCATCAGCCTGATTGAACACCCAATATACCACTCCTGAAAAGATCATGGACAATGAAATCCACACTACAGACCAGATCGTTGCTTCTTTAGATGAAACCTCGTGACTTTTTTTGTTGAAAACTCCCAAATCGAGAAGCAACATGATAACAACCGTTACCGCAAATCCCCACACCAATCCAGGATGCAGTTCTAAAATACTTTGATGTTTTTCCACTTTACTATGTGTTTATTATATACGATAAAAGCAATAGCTGTACAGAGTACAATTATTGCCATTTATTTTAATGCGGTAAATATAACCAATTTCAGCATAACTAAGCCTGACAAAAGTTTTGTTTAGTAAATTTATGTTTCAAACAATAACCAGCTCGGTATGCCTGTAAATCAATCTATTTGCTGTATTTTTTCTTATAAATACTTTTGCTGTACGGTCTGGATTGTCTGCTCCAGTTTTCTGTCTGCGGTAGGATCTCCGATTGCGTTGAATTTCCATTCCCCGTTTCTTCTGTAAAAAACTCCCATTACCATCGCAACATGCCCGCTGAATGATTTGTCGTTAGCAATATCATATTTAGCGAAAACTTCTTTTACATTAGTCGGTGTTCCCTCATAAATACGAATGGACGCAAACGGAATGGTTCCGAAATCCTGACCTCTGTAGCTGTTCAAAACCAGGGCAACATGCTCAACACCGGGATCCAGCTGATTGAAATCCACCGTAATAACCTCATTATCCAAACCGTCATCTCCGTCTACATCCCCTGTAAGATCATCCCCACTATGCTTCACAGATCCGTTTTTAGACTTTAGGTTTCCGAAGTAGATTACTTCCGTTGCATTTTTATTGGAATCATATAAAATACAGCTCGCATCTAAGTCTACTGCTTCTTTTTTACTTCCCCCGAAAAAGCTCTTTTTCTCAATCGCCCCCCAGTTAATCCCCACACAGGCTTGCGTAAGAGTAGTTCCGTTTTCTTTGGTAAGATTAATTCTTTGACCTTTCTGTAAGTTAATAGCCATTTTTTTATGTTTAATTATTTTTTTAGTGAACTGCGAAACCGCTGAATCGCAAAATTACTTTTATCCTACCTTTTTTGAAGGTAGCTTCTTTTTAAGTTAATCCGTTAAACTGAATAATTGTGAAATTGCTTCCTTTATTATCTTATAGTAACTATTTTACAGTTTCTACAAATAATGCAATTTGGCCTTTTTACAATTCAGCAAATTTGCATTTTCCCTTCTTCCTAATTATTCAAATTCAAATTAAGCATTGCACGCAGAATATTTGTTTCTTCATTGACATCAAATATTTTGCTCATAATATCAACGTTTTCTAAGTTTCGAAGATAGTCCTTTAAAACAGTCTCTACATCTTCAGGTAGTGTACGTTTTCTTTCACCGATTGATTCCTCCAGCTCCTGATTTTTCCTCTTTAGCTGGTTGATAATAACAATCTGGTTCGATTCATTTTCCGCAGTATTTAAGTACGCAAGCTCATCATCGATCAGGTATAATCTCTTCTCTTCAATGTTGAAGATAAAGTGTTCATCCGATTGAAAGATCCGAAATAACTCATATTCATTTCTGTCGATTCTGTAACCACACATAAAGCGTACTTTAAAGTTTTGTATATTAAGCTTACCTAATAATTTCCTTTCAATAAAATAATCATTGTACTGGTAAGAAGGAACCGGATGAAGCTTAAGTTTTGATTCATCTGCCTCCGTTCTGAAAAATTCCGTTGCATATTTTTTATGAAAATATAAAACATCATTCCAGTTCAGGGTGAATTTATCTTCTGTAAGATCTTTATACAAATTTTTCAAATGCGTAGAAAATATACCGCTGTACATTTTCCTGTCTATTTCAAAACTATCAACTTTCCTTTCTTCAAAAGCTGAAATATATTGATTATTAATATCAATTTCATTAATAACCGCCAGCAGATCGTTTTCCTTTTTCTTCTTTATCTTGGTCAACAATTCTATCAGGCTGTCCGTATACTGAAGGTGAAAAAGCTCAAGCTTCTGAAAATCCAGTGTCTTATTTTCATTGAACAGATTATGTATAATATCTGTTTTAATGTAAATGGATATTATATTAACATTTTCAAAGAAGTTGGCAAGAAGTTTAAGTTTCGTTAATCTTCTTTTACTCTGAGACAGTATGGTTACAGCTTCATCATTCACCGGTGTATCGTATTATTAACCTCTGATATTTGCTTTTAGTTCGCTTTCTAATGTTTGCAGGTCCTGATCCAGCTTTCTTCTGTTTTCTGTTCCTTGCTTTTGGATCTGCTTTACTTCATTCAGGGTATTGATCAACATGGCTGTTGTTTCTTTCAAGGTTTCAGCGGATACAATGGTCTGCTCGTTTGCTTTCGCAACGTTTCTGGAGTTTTGCCCCAGACGTTCTGCATTTTTCCTTAAAATTTCTTCTGTAGTGGAAGATACCTTTTGCTGAATTTCAATATTCTGTTGCTGTCTGTGCATGGCAACAGCTAAAGAAAGCTGATTCTTCCATACCGGCAATGTTGTGGTAAGGATAGTCTGTGCTTTTTCAGCTATGGAAACATTATTGTTCTGTACCAATCTGATCTGCGGAAGGGACTGCATCATGATCAGACGAACAACTTTGAGATCAGCCAATCTTCTGTCCAGCCTGTTAATGAAGTCTCTTTTATCTGCAATCTGATAATCAGCATAATTCTGGATATTCGCTTCCATTTCTGCAAGTTCTCTTCCCGCTCTCTCCATTCTTAGATTCCCTGCAATTACAAGATCTTCTATTTGTTTAATTGAATTCACATTGCTGTCAAAGATCGTTTGCAATACTGCATTATCCTTTGTAGAAGTAATGATCCCGGCATTTACTTTATAAGAGATCTGATCAATATTATTGATTATCTTATCGTACTTCGCAAATAAGTTCTCAACCTGGGTAATTACTTTTTTCATGAATGGCAAACGGCTTAAAAAGCTTTTCGCTTTATTTCCGCCATTGATCTCATCTACATCCACGTAATTAAGCTCAACCAATAAATTATTGATCAGCTCTCCTACCTCACCTGAATTGGATCTTCTTACGTTATTCAGAAAGCTGTCACTCTGATTTGCAAGCGTCTTCTGCAGTTCAGAACCAAAATTTACGATAGAACCGGGATTAGTTTCATCTATGGCATTCGCTGCATTTTCATATTTCTGCAGATCATCATTTTTGATCTGGCTTAAATTCACATTTCCATCGCGGTCCACCAGAACCCCAGGTGTTCCCTGGTTGGATTGAACAGGCTGTGCCGGCTCAAATGTTTTAAGAGGTTCAATTGACTGAAGTGGGTCGATAGGTTGATTGGGTTCGTTATCCATGATAAATTATTGATAAAGTGATACAAATTTTTCAAGCCCTTCTCTCTGTCCGCTTCCTACCGCTTCAAACTTCCACTCTCCGTTTCTGTTATAGATTCTTCCGAATTCTACCGCCGTTTCGATGGAGAAGTCCTCATCCAGCTCATACTTTAGAATTTCTTCGTTGGTATCGGTATTGAAAATTCTAATAAAAGAGTTTCTTACCTGTCCGAAATTTTGTTTTCTTGCTTCAGCTTCGTGAATGGTAACAACCACTGTTATTTCCTTTACAGCAGAATCGATTTTGGTAAGATCAATTTTAATTTGCTCATCGTCGCCATCTCCATCTCCTGTCAAATTATCTCCCGTATGGATTACAGCTTTATCCGGAGATTCCAGATTGTTGTAAAAAATAAAGTGATTATCTGAAACCAATTTTTTATTTTCTCCCAATAAAAATAAAGAAGCATCTAAATCGAAAGAACCTCCCGTTGATGTATTATTGATATCCCATCCTAAACCTACGGTAAATTTAGGTGCGTTTATATTTTCTCTTTGTCCTTTTTGTAAGTTAATAGCCATAATATAATTCTGTTTGTGTTAAAGCATTTATGTTATTTTCGTATTCTTCTATTAAATGATAGTTATTGCTGATTGCCAGTTCAAGCAAGCTATCGATCTGTTCCTTTTTTACTTTAGACGTAAGATACTCAAAATTACTTGAATCCAACCCTAAAATATATTTCACAATTCTCGTATTAAACTGAAAACCAGGCCTCGCCATCACCTCAACAATATGATCTACATTTTTTACTGCATAGTAATTGAAGTAGTTTTCAATTTTCGGGTCAATATTAAAATTCATTAACTCCGCATAATATAAGAATATGAAATCAGCTTGTACGTCATATTCATTCAATATTTTGTTTACAGTATGCTCATGGCTTCCTGTAATTTTGATATCATCTATAAAAATACAAAGTTTTCCTCTTAGAAAATCCTTGTCAATATAATACGTATCATTAGCAATCAGATTTTTCCGATCCTCGAAATTAAGATTTCCATAATCTGTCGTATAGGTATGATTACGGTTGATCTTGGATAAAATACTTGACTTCTTTCCTTTTTGAAAAAGATAGAAATCAAGGCACTTTTTAAAATAAAAGCATAAAAAGTTTGAAGCAGTGGGAATTGCCATATATGGACTCGGTAAAATCACGATTTCTTTATCGGCATCGAAAAGCCCTTCATAATGTCTAATAAATCCTTCGAATAATTCTTTAGCAAACTTCTCGGCATAAGATTTATCTCCATATTTAAAATAACTGTATTCTGCCGGAGAAAAGCTAAACTCTTCCGCAGAATGAATATGATGTAAACTGTACCTCGTGTTCATAGTTATTATATTGAATGTTTAAGTAAATGTGCATTGAAACCAAAGCTTTTCGCTCCATTAAAATCGGCAATCGCATTATCACCGATATGCAAAATCTGGCGAAGTTCCAGCTCCTGGTTTTTGATTTTACTTTTCACTTCCTGAAAAGCAATCGGATTGGGTTTTGAACAATTGATCTCATCTGAATAGATATGGAAATCGATATAATCGTCCAGATTCTCTTCTATTAAAAACTTTCTAAGCGTTTTCCCTTTTATAAAGCCGGTATTACTTAAAATATTGATGGTCTTCCCCTGGTTTTTGATCTCGTCGAAAAGCTGGTGTATATTGTCAAAAATAATAACCGGTTTGTACTCCAGGAACAATTCTTCGCTTTTTATATAAAATGCATTGAGATCATCCGTATTGATTTCTTTTATATCAACCTGTAAAGCGCTTAATATAAGAAGATAAATTTCAAATGTATCCACATTCCCTCCTGTAACTTCGTTCATCGTATTACACAAATCATCATAATATTTTACTGTTTTTGTAACAGTTTCTATGGGTTGATTAATGGTAAAAAACGAGGTGAACAGCTCAACTCTTTTTGCTTTAAATTCAGGGTGAGATTTTATCAAAGTAAGCCACAAATCAAAAGAGAAATGATAGTGGTTATGGATGTCAATATCTGTTTTCAAAATGGTACGTATTACAATTTACACAGAGCATTGCTAAAAATTACTCCATATAATTTCATTTTTTCGTCGTTAGTTTTTAGTTTGAATCTATTCAATTCCTCCCAAAGATAATTTTTTAAAATTAAAGTCTGTTTTTTTTATAACTTTTTAAGATTTATGATTAATAATTAAGAAAAAAAACGACAAGTCATCATGGCACGTACCTACCATCTGTCTATTTCTCGGGCATTACCTTATAAGTGGGATCATCTTCTATGCTAACATCAATTACCGCTTCCGCTGTTTTTAAAATTTTCCTGCAGTCTTCGCTTAAATGGCGTAGGTGTAAGGTTTTATTGAGCTCATGATACCGTCTGGACAGCTTATCCAAAGCATCAATTGCACTCATATCAACAATTCTGCTTTCTTTAAAATCCACAACAACTTTATCCGGATCGGCTGCCGGATCAAATTTCTCGGCAAATGCGGTTACAGATCCGAAAAATAAAGGGCCGGATATTTCATAATATTTTACTCCGTCCTCATCAACGTACTTTCTTGCTCTGATCCTTTTTGCATTATCCCAGGCAAATACCAACGACGCAATGATGACTCCTACAAGAACAGCTAAGGCCAGATTATGCAAAACTATTGTTATCATCGCGACGATCACCCCAACAAATATGTCAGACTTAGGCATCTTATTGACAATCCTTATCGAAACCCACTGAAAGGTACTGATGGCTACCATCATCATTACTCCTACCAAAGCAGCCATTGGAATTTTTTCAATAAATGGTGCTCCTACCAGAATAATAATTAAAATCGTTATTGATGCAATGATTCCTGAAAGCCTGGCTCGAGATCCTGCATTGAGATTAACTAACGTCTGAGCTACCATGGCACAACCGCCCATTCCGGCAAAAAAACCATTGGTAATATTAGCAAGTCCCTGAGCCACAGATTCACGGTTAGCATTTCCTTTGGAATTGGTGATCTCATCAACCATCGAAAGAGTTAAAAGAGATTCTATAAGGCCTACACCAGCCATGATTAATGCGTAAGGAAATATAATTTTCAGGGTTTCCAACGAAAATGGTACGGCAGGAATATGAAATGCCGGAAAACTTCCGCTGATGTGTGCAATATCCGCGACAGTCTTTGTATGGATATTTAATCCCAGAACAAGTCCAAAAACAATAATAATGGCAACCAATGAGGCAGGAACCACTTTGGTCAGTTTAGGAAAAAAATAAACAATGGCTATCGTAAAAGCCGTAAGTCCGGCCATAATATATAAAGAACTTCCCTGAAGCCAATGAACGGCTCCGTTGCCATCTACAAATTTAAACTGTTCTACCTGAGCCATAAAAATAATGACCGCTAAACCATTTAAAAACCCATACATAACAGGCTGAGGAATGAGGCGAACAAATTTCCCCAGTTTAAAAACGCCAACCAATATCTGGAAAACTCCTGCTAAAGCAACGGTTGCGAACAGATATTCTACTCCATGCGATTTAGCCAAAGCAATCAATACCACGACCGTAGCACCTGCTCCTCCGGACACCATTCCCGGCCTTCCTCCAAAAACAGCCGTGATCAATCCCATTAAAAAAGCAGCATATAAACCCGTAAGCGGAGAAAGTCCCGCAAGAATCGCAAATGAAAGAGACTCCGGGATCATGGTCATCGCGACAGTAAATCCCGCAAGTAATTCATTTTTATAATTAATTTTTTTAGGAAAATCGAAGATATTAGTGAATGCATCCATAGTTAATCACAAAGGTAAATACTTGAAATATTATACACAATAAACGAATTCTCAAAATAGCATAAACGAATAAGCATTATTTCAAATAATTCACACATAAATTTATATTATTAAAAATATAAAAATTTAAAACCTTAATTTTTCCGTTAATGTCATTTTTTAACATTATTTATTACTTATATTTTTTGCATCAATTTTAAATTTTTCTATATTTGAAAATCAAGAAGTTGATTTTTTATTATATAACTTTAAATTAAAATAAGATTTTTCTTATTTAACTTTTATAAAAAAAATTAATCTACGAGTAAACAATATAAAGAAAAAATTGAATGAAAGGGCTTTAGATAATATATTATTGCTACTGCAGTCATAAAATCTGATATCTATAGTATTTTATTAGACGAGACAAAAGATAAATAATCGCTAAAAGCATCGATGGAGGTTAGAAGGATACTCAAGTCATTCTTTACATACTAAAAAATTCAGCAAATAATAGCCATGCTATTCCAGAAGTTTTGCTTTTTACCATCTTCGCTGCTCACAAGGGCAATTGATTACCTATTTTGTAACATATTCTATTATTTCTATACGTATCACATATTCAGAATACAGTTGATATACTATTTTATCTAATCTATCCAAGCAAACACTAATTATAAAATATTATCTAATAAAAATGTTATACAAAGAAATACATATCGGGCAATTCGTGAAAGAGCGGGTTGACGATAAAGGAATTACAATGGAAAGAATTTGTAATTTCTTAAACAAGGATGAAGAATTTGTTGAAAAGATGTACAACAGCAAATCGATAGATACAGAAGTTCTGCTACGATGCAGCAAATTACTGGAGTACGATTTTTTCAGATTATATAGTTCTCACCTTATTTTATATGCTCCACCGGCAGCTGTAAACAAGAATACGGAGAAATCAGACAAAATCCCTTATTTCAGAAAAAACATTTACACACAGGAAATAAAAGAATTCATCATTAAAAGAATTCAATCAGGAGAGATGACTCTGAATGAGGTCATTAAAGAATATTCTATTCCTAAAAGTACCCTTCACCGTTGGCTGCAAAAAATAAACACACCCATTAAATAAGATATAATGCGACCAAATTACAGCAAGATTTACCATGATATGCTCAGACTGGAGCATCCGGATAAATTAGAAGAACCCAAAATTAAAGAATTACTGAAAAGACTTAACACTTCTGATGATGTTTTAAAATTCAATGAAAGAATTTTTGAACAATCAAAAGAAAGCTCAAAAAACAATCAAAAACTAAAGACCTACGACAAAAAAACAATGCTTAAACTGCTGCAATATCAAAAAAAGCATGGCTTTTCGACAAGTTATATGTCTAAAAAGTACAAGATAAGCAGAACTACCATTGCAAAATGGAAAAAGAACTTTGAAGAAGAAATCAGTTAAAAAAAATAATAAAAAGCCGGCGAATGATTATTTGCCGGCTTTTATTTAAGCTAGATAGGTCTGTACATTCGAATCATAATGCCTATCATAGCTTTTCTATAAAGAAATAAAATATTGATTTTTTTAATCAACAGATTGATAACTTTGTTCATCATGAAAGAAGAGCACGAGCTGAATATTGTATCATTTGTCGGTCGTTATTTCAATTACATCCTTCCCGAAAAGGAAATGGACATTGTATGCCTGTCCGTCAGTGGCAAAGAGATAATACCTCTTGAGGGTAACCGCATTCATTTTTATATGATTATTATAGGAGTGAAGGGTAAAACCAGAATCAAAGCAGGCTCGCATCAATTTTTAATCATGCCCAATAGTGTTTCTGTGATTCCGGCAGAATCATGGGTAGCATTAGAAAAGCCCCAGAAAACATTTGATGCAAA
Source organism: Chryseobacterium sp. B21-037 (assembly GCF_028570785.1). Lineage (NCBI taxonomy): Bacteria > Pseudomonadati > Bacteroidota > Flavobacteriia > Flavobacteriales > Weeksellaceae > Chryseobacterium > Chryseobacterium sp. B21-037. Next base: position 4,422,897 of record NZ_JALGCB010000001.1, on the reverse strand, counting down.
ATTCATCTTTTTTGAACCTTCATTTTTAAAAAAAGGCTGGGCTTACAACCATGTGCTGAATGATCTCATGTTCATTAATCCCAACTATCCTCCGACATTTCCTCTGAAAGGAAAACAACAAAAAGATTTCCTGTACAAATTCAATAAAATTTCACAGGAAATAGACACAGAAGCTCCCTTCGGAATGGAAATGATACGACTTTATCTTGTACAGATTTTATTTGAATACAATAGGATTTGCGAAATCTGCCTGCTGAATTCCGATACTTCGATCAACCGGAAATTTCAGATTATGCACCGCTTCCGGCAGCTTGTTGACATGCAATTCAAAGAAAATAAAACCGTGGCATCTTATGCGGACCAAATGAACATAACCCCTAAATACCTCAGCGAGTGTGTAGCTGAACATTTAGGATATCCGGCTTTAAAAGTTATTCAAAACAGAATCTTGCGGGAAGCTGAAGTACTTCTGAAATATACTGAGAAAAGTATTAAAGAGATCAGTAATGAACTGCAATTTGACTCACCAACGCATTTTTCCCGCTTCATACAACATCAGAAAGGCAAAACTCCCACAGAACTTAGACAGCAACCGTAAAATTGGTCATTTAAGCCGAAATCCGGCTCTCCTATTTTCTTGTCTTTATGTATAGCTTTGTATCATCACATTAAACAAAAAAATCATGATCAAAGGATTATATGAAACCCATATTCAAGTGAGTAACCTGGAGAATGCCATTCAATTTTACACTGAAGTATTAGGCCTCACACTGGCTCATCGTGACGAAACGAGACCTATTGCATTTTTATGGATTGGTAAAGGAAAGGACTTTATGCTGGGTTTATGGGAGCAAAAAGAAAATTTACAACCACGGCATTTTGCTTTTTCAAGTGATAAGGAAGACATCCTGAACTATTCTGTTGACTATTTACATAACAGAAATCTGAAACCTTATAATTTCTTAAAAGACGGGATAGACAAGCCTATGGTTTTTGCATGGATGCCGGCTTTAGCTATTTATTTTAATGATCCCGACGGAAATCAACTGGAATTCATCTCTGTTTTAGAGAGTGAAGGCAGACCTGAATGGGGTGTAATTTCTTATGAAGAGTGGGTTAGTAAAAATAACGAGGGGAAATAAATTCATCCGCTCAAAATCTTTTTGAATTAAAAATTCTGGCCCGTTTGCGGACCAGAATTTTCAAATTGGCATACCATCAATTCTGAAGAAAATTAACAATTTCTTCAGACGTGTCCACGAGTACATGTCCCTTATTTTCATCAATAATTGTTTTCAAGTCCGGCAATATACCTCCAAGACGTTTTGAAATCTGTTCTGTAGACCGGATAACATCTCTTCTTCCTCCAATGAACAAAACCGGCATGGTAAGGTTCTCCAACTCCTCATCCTGAAAGATATACTCTTTATCCATCCGTGCATTGACATGATCCTTCATTAGATCCATAAACTCTATAACCTTTGGATCAACGGACTGTTCTCCTAATATAATTTCGTTGATTTTTTTCCTGCCCGCTTTCCCAAACAGCGAGTAGAATATCGCCTTAAATATAAAACTTCCTGCAGTTCTTACAATACCGGCTGGTGAAAGCAAAACCATTTTGTATACCCTTTCAGGAAAACACCCTGCAAAACGCACTGCCAGCCATCCTCCCTGGGACAACCCTACAATATGTGCTTTTTTTATCTGCATTGCATCAAACACCTCATGTAACCACAGGGCATAATCCATGGTTTCATAGGAAAGCCGCGTCTCCGCACTTTTCCCGGGTTCACCGATAATATCAACGGCTATTACTTTATACTTTTGAGCATAAACATGGAAATCTGAGATCCATGACGTCGAATTGGATGACGCGCCATGTAAAAGCACAAGAATGTCTTCATTTTCCTCACCGGCTTCTACCATATATGTATCTCCAAAACTTGTTTTACATACTCTTTGCTTAATTCCCACACCACAACCCAGCAGCGCAGCATCATACATTGTCAAGATCTTTTGTCTTCCCTGATCATTCTTAAAAACGGTATTTTTTCTCATTACCTATAATTTTTAAAATTTCCTTTTACTTATTCAGATGGTACTAAAAAAGCAGATTTCTTTACAGAAACCTGCTCATATATAATAATTGGGGCAGTTTTCTATTTTGCGAAAATCTCTTTAAGCTGGGAAACAATATTGCTGTTTCCGGATACGGTAATATCTCCGATTTTATCCGCGATCCTTTCCATATATTCCATTTCTTTCAGTTTCCACAACACTTCATTTTCTTCCATCAATTTTGCGGTATTCAGCAAGCTCCTTGTAGAAGCTGTTTCCTCCCGACGCATGATGCTATTGGCCTGAGCCTTTTTCTCGGCAATCAAAACCTGATTCATGATCTCCTTCATTTCTCCGGTAAGAATAACATCACGAATCCCCGCATCTGTAGCTCTCAGTCCAAGATCTTCACCCTTTTTACCCATATTAGCAAGAATCTCCTGTCCTACATTATCCTTTTTCACCAGCAATTCATCCAGTGTTAAAGCCCCAACAAATTCACGCAAAGCCAATTGCATGATAATGTATAGTTGCTTATCATACTCCTTATTATCCATCAATGCTTTCACCACATTTTCAACCTGGTAACGGACATAAAAATTGATACGAAGCATTGTTTTATCTTTTGTTAAAAGTTCCTGACCTGCAATCTCCATTTGTTGCATGCGGGTATCTACACTTTTAACTTCAACAGAAATTTCATTCATCCAGAAATAATAAGTCCCTGCTTCCAGCACTTTTGTCAGCTTTCCATCAATAATGAGCAAACCTTTGTATTGACTTGTTACCACAAATTTTCTCACAAGGTTTTTCAATTTTGGATTTTCCAGAATCGTTTTGGAAATTTTTTCAGTAATATCAACTTTCGTCATATCAATCTTTTGAAATGTCCTGTTTACGACATCTTTCCAGGCAGCATATTGCCCTACATGCAGAACTTCTTTAAAGATTCCGTTTTCATAGACTAAAACAAGTTCTCCGTCTTTTACCTCAACCAATTCAAGCATAGCGCTTAACTCCTGATGTTTTAGTAAAAGCAGCAGGTCGTCATTTATCTGCAAAAGTGTTTTCACTTCATAGATATCCACAGATTTATTTCCAAAAATCCAGTGATGGCCTTCTCGTAAAATCTCAATAAGATTCCGGTTTTTAAATACCAGACCTACCTGATATGCATTAATTTGTACATTTCTAAACATCATATTATATTTTAAGGTTATTTTATACTTTATAAAAGGAAAAAACTGAGGATTTTTCTTCTGAAAACAGCGGAAATAAGCATTTCTGAAAGAATCATTTCAAGACATACATGACAATACTACTTTTTGGGGACACGGGCTTTTGAGCGTATTCACTGTCACTGCTACACAAAAAAAACTTCATTTACACCATCCAGCTTTTTATCATGATCCGTCAGGTTATTTTTTCACAAAAAACTTTTTTACAGGCTTCTCCAAAATATTGACTGAACAACTGAAAAAGCTCAGACTTTTTCCATACATACATTTTTTGAAGAGAAATATTAAACTCTGCAAAATAGATTTTGAGTCTATTTTAACCTACGTTAAAAGCGTAGTGCTCTGACCAACTGAGCTATCTCATCCAAAATGAGAGTGGGAATCGAACCCACGCATAAAGCTATTACTCTACCCAACTGAGTTATATTTCCATAAGGAAACAGAAGGATTCGAACCTTCGACCCATAGCACATGGTAGAAGTTTTTGGAAAACTCCTCAAACCTTCAGATCAAGCTGAACAGAATAAGATCATGTTTCTCAACAATCCTTCTGCAATGGTGATATACCGAAACACTCAACAAGACCTGTCTGATATCTTCATTAAGGTTTGCTTTTTCCAAACCTTATTATTATTTCATTTTGATAATGCAAAGTAATAATAGAAATACGCAATCATTTTGCGTAATAAATTATTTATACAGGAAATCGATTTTCTTACTCTAAAAGACTTGTGTTTTAATTACCTATTTGGGCTATCCAGTCATTCACATTTTAAATCACTTAAATAATAAAATTAACTAACCGTAGTACGTAATTAATTAAAATGTTTATATTTGCACAATAAAAATACTTGACAACTCAAATAAAATTCAATGATAAGTACAGATTTATTACTGCTTATGAACGTTACAAAAGTGCAGGCCATTATTTCAAGAAAATTTGATGCATTGAGTGTGCATGGACTTAGCTTCAGTGATTTTACGATCCTGTATATTCTTATAGGGTCTTCAGAACATAAGATCCGCAGGATAGATCTGGCGGAGAAAACAGGTTTAACAGCTTCAGGGATTACACGCCTTTTGAATCCCCTTGAAAAAATAGGTCTTGTATCCAGAGAAGCCAATGAGAGAGATGCAAGGGTCAGCTATGTTGTAATCACTGATACCGGGAAAAAGGTCTTTGAAGAAGCAAAAAAAACAGCAGAAAATATTACAGCAGAAGTATTATCATTTAAGAAGAACAAATCTCTTAAAGCTACTTCAGAATTCCTATTTGAGCTGGGAGGATCGATACAATAATGAACAGACAATGGATTTAAATGAAAAATACAATTAAACAGCAACTTAGAGAAAAAGCTAAAAATCACCCTGTAACAATGGGAGTTCTTTCTATTAAAAATACCATAAACGGAAAGCAGTTTATCCAAGGCTCCCTTAATGTGGAAGCATTGGAGAATAAAATAAAATTCTCACTCAATATTGGCCAGTACACGCATCGGCAATTGCAGTCTGACTGGAATGAGTACGGTGAAAATGCATTTATATTCGAATGTATTGCGGTAGTGGAGCCCCAGAACAATCCTTATATCAATTACCGTCAGGAAGTTTTAAAGGCAGAAAAGAATTGTATCGAAGATATTGAGCTCCCGGAAAATCTTTATTAGTTATAAAAAAATGACAACATCTTATCTATATCCTACCTTCGAGGCAGGAAAACATTTATTCAGTAAAAATATAAAAGGTTCTATCGTTAATCTGAACCTGATTAAATTAAAAAAAGAAGCCGATTATTCATCTCATCCGGAACTGAAATCTTCCGGGATCACAAGTGGCTGGGATGCATATTGCCGATACATACAGGAAACAGAACCCTTTCTCACAGCCAGTGGAGGTGAAATTCTTTTTATTGGAAAGGGGGATCATTTTTTAATAGGGCCTGAAAAAGAGTATTGGGACATTTGCATGCTCATCCGTCAAAAAAGTGTAGGCGACTTTTTAAATTTTGAACAAAACGAAGAATACATAAAAATCGCAGGCCATCGCACCGCAGCTATTGAAGATTCTCGACTGTTACCCCTGGAAGAGATTCTGCTTCAATCGATAAAACCCAACAATGGAAACAGCAATCATTAACAATGTAGATTTATGCTACGAGATCTTTGGAGAAAATAATAGTACTTCTATAATTTTAATCTCAGGATTAGGCAGCCAGATGATCCGATGGGATAATTCTTTCTGCGAGCAGCTTTCTTCACAAGGCTTCAAAGTCATCCGTTTTGATAACAGGGATTCCGGGGCTTCTGTTTTTACTACGGAAAAAGAAATCCAATTCGGAGGAAATATCGAGCAAACCTTTTCAGAGATCAGAAAAGAAGACATTCCCTATTCACTGAAGGATATGGCAAAAGACGTTATAGGGCTTATGGATCATCTACACATTAAAAAGGCTCATATTATTGGCAGATCCATGGGTGGGGTGATTGCACAATTGCTGGGCTCTTACTTTCCCGAAAGAGTATCATCGATCACCATTATTATGTCTACCTCGCTCAATCCTCAGCTGCCTTCTGGACATCCGGACGTTATGGCAATGATGACCCAACCACCTGTTGATTATCTTACCAACAAAGAAGCTTATATTAAAGAAAAAATAATTTTTGCCAAAAGGATATCAGGCAATTTCCCTTTGAACGAAATGCAGGAAAGAAGTTTAATAGAACAGGAATTAATCCGTTCTAAAACAAAAAATGGTTTGTTCAGACAATTACTGGCTATGGGTTCGTGGACATATAAACCTAGTGACCTTCAACAAATCTCAGCACCTGTTCTCATTATCCACGGAACAGATGATCCTATTTTTCATCCTGAATCCGCCAGGGATCTTCACCGAACGATTCCGAATTCAGAGCTTATGATGATCGAAGGAATGGGACATTCCATTCCGGAAGAGCTTTATATCCCAATCTGCAAAAAGATTATACAAACTGTAAATTTATCGGAAAAATAAAACTCCCTTCTTAGAAGGGAGCTTTCCTGTAATTAGTTATTTTGCAGGCACCAATGTAAAATCTTGGCAATATTTTTAGCATCGTCCACACCGCGGTGATGGGTTCCTTCCAGCTTAAGATTAAGTTCCCCTAAAGCCCTGCTCATTCCTACACTTTTCCTGATCGTAGGATGAACAAACCCGAACAATGTCTTCACATTAATATGACTATCACTTAAGGGATAATCAAGATTAAATCTTCTGGCCTGGTTTTGAAGCATGTTCAAGTCATAATTGCCATAACTTGCCCAGGTAAGATGTTCTGAATGATATTCTGCCCGGAGTATATCTACGGCATCATCAAATAAAACACCTTCTTCATCCAGCATCTTTTGGGTGATGGTAGTCAGCTCCGTACAGAATGGGCTCACCTTTGAATATTGAGGTCTTACCAAAATCCCTTCGTTTCTTGAGATCTCGCCGGTCTTTGCATCCATAACGCAAACCCCGATTTCAATGATCTCACTTTCTTGTCCTCTTGGCGGCCGGCTGTCCCAACATGTTGCTTCGAGGTCTATAATAAGTATATGATCTGTTGTTTTCATAGTTTTCGTCGTACATGTATAAAATGTACTTTGTTATTAATAATTGGTCAACTTCAAATGAGCTCTGGTTCCTATGTCAGATCAACCGAAAAGAGCTCATTCTGTCTTCTAAAATTTTCAAGCAGGTTAATAATATTCTTTTTACCCACCGGATTCATGGAATGACAGTAAAATTGAGGTAAATCCACATGATGATCCATACAATATTCAATCAGCCATTTTGCACAGTCATATCCCGTCTTTTCGGAATCCCAGTTACCGGTGTGCTCTCCATCAGCAAGGTCGTGATCAAAAGAGATCATTTCCGGAAGTCCATTTTCTGAAATCCAATGGATAAACTGCTTATAATTCCGAACGATGATCCAGTCTTTCAATAAGAAAAAATCCTGTTTTGTATAGCGATAGGCTTCTTCCGGACACCTGATATCATCAAGAAACAAAAGCTTTTGTATCATTTTCATAAAATCATCAAGATTTATTATTAAACCATCATATCTGCACAATTGGAGCTCGCAAAAGCATAAGGTTTAGCTTTGAATACATATCCCATTCCCAAAATATACCCCATGGCATCTTTCAAGGCTACATTGGATTTAAAATCAGGATCTGTATTGATATCAGCATGAACCTCCATTTCAACCCCATATTTATCTAAAACAGGACAGATGGTATAAGCAATTTCTACAGATTTATTCACCTCATTAAGCATCCGCTCTTTGATGCTGATTGTTTGAATTTCTTTTTGTTTTCTGATAAAAGTAAACGCACCTTTTCCTTCACGAATAAATACCACTGCCGTAGCATAGCTAATAGTATCTCCATACACATGAGAATCTGATCCCACACAAACTTTCAGTCGGTATCCATTAGCTTCTTCGCGGATGATGGCTTCTTCTATCAACTGCGTGATAGGCTTGTGGAAAAATTTCCCACTCATATTCTGCCATATTTCTTGTTGCGTTTCCATTTTTTTACATTTTTTAAAATTCTACATATTGTTCTTTATAATTGATAAGCGATGATTGAGTAAAGATTTTGTTGATTCATCAGGACTCGAACCTGAACAACAAGAGTCAAAGTCTTGTGTGCTGCCGATTACACCATGAATCATTCTGCAGTACTGAGTTACATATATATAAGTTTTGTCCGCAATTACAGAACAGACAGGATCGAACCTGTACCTTCGTAATTATCATTGATTATAGATAAATAAAAATTCATTATAAAAACCAAATGGTTATTTATCTTTATATGAATTAACATTTTGTACAGGAAAAGGGAGTCGAACCCTCAATATCTTGAGTCTAAGTCAAGTGCGTCTGCCAGTTCCGCCATTCCCGTATTTTTTTACAAATTATAAATGATGAGATATTATAACAGATAAATTATAATAGCTGCAATCATTGATCTATGATCAATCATCACTTTTAGTTAAGGTTAGAGAAAGTTTGTCGGTGTAAACTTTTGCTTGTTAGTGTTTGTAAAGATCTTCTGCGCTTGACAAACCCTTCTCTTTCCTCTTTCGTTATATGATTGATCAATGATGATTGATCATTGATTGATAAGATATTAGTCTTAAAATTTATGAATCATCTTTTATCTTTTATCTTTTATCTTTAATTAATAATAATCGACTGATTAGGAATCGAACCTAAGCGACAAGAGTACAGTTCCTGCATGCTGCCATTACATTATCAGTTGATTGTGGTGGAAGTGGTAGGATTCGAACCTACTCAGCAATAAAGCAACAGATTTACAGTCTGCCCCGGCTCTCCAACTCCGGCGCACTTCCAGATTTATATAAAGATCAGCGATAAAGATGAATAGAGGTTTTGATTTCATCATAATTTCTGATCATTATAATGGAGTAAGCAAAAGGCCTGTCTTAATTTTTTGTTTGATATAAGAACTTCTGCGCCCGACATCCTTTTAACTTTTCTCCGGAACTAATCTCATTTTAGTTATTTGAGATGGTTATGGGATTCAAACCCACTCAGCTTACGCAACGGTTTTGCAGACCGCCCCGACTCTTCCACTTCGGCGAACCATCAGGTTTTATTCATTATAATTGATCGTTCATTAGTGATAATTTACCTGCATTTCAACTTTTCGCGTTCAATTAAAAATAGTCTGGAAAGCAAGATTCGAACTTGCGACCTCCCGCGTCCAAGGCGGGTAAACAACCACCGTTATCTTTCCAGTTATAAGGTTCAGCTTCCTATTTCTTTTCCGAGAGACAGTCGGAGCCAAAATATTCTGTGAACCTTGCGGTCTATGCGAGAATCGAACTCGCAGTGCCCAAGAGACAGTCGGGCAGGTTAGCCATTACCTCAATAGACCTTTTTGCGGAGAACAAAGGAATTGAACCTTCACGACTATCGTAGAACTTATGAGCAGTAAGCCGCAACCAACCCCTATTTATCTACTCTCCTTTTAATCCCAGAGAAATTAAACCTCCCCTTTTTCCGGTTTTAAAAGACCGGTGGTCGGTTCATTAAGCTAGGGAATTGTACTTTGGGTTTCTCCGGGGATCGAACCCTATTCTCCGGTGCCACAAACCGACGCTTTACCAAATAAGCTAAAGAAACCATAAAAAAAGCACCTCTTTTCGGGAGGTGCTGTATATATTTGACGTGTCAGATCAATAGCTGACCCACATATATAAGCACCTTTTATCCACAAATTCACTATCCTGAAGACATGGGTAACCTTTCGGCTCCTCTGCTTGTAGTCTTGAATACGGATTAAATATGTAATGCAATTGTTTCATTATATTTTTTGTTTTAAACACTTTTTGAAATTCTAAAAACCTGTTGCTTTCAATTTTCGATTGCAAAGTAAATATGATTTTTTTTAACTCGCAAATAAATTTCAGGCGCAATAACTTAAAAATCAATAAGTTACATCAATAAAAAAGAAATAGAAATTCCTGTCCGCAAATTATTGCAGATACTTTAATTACCTAAATGACTGTCTCTCACCGGTTTGTTTATCACTCTATTTTATTGTATTAAAATTTCATCGCTAATTAAAAATTTTCACTTTTTTGGTTATTTTTTTTCATTCTAAATAATTTCTGTTCTAAAAACACAAAAAACGCCCCGGGAATCGAGGCGTTTTTGCAGTATTTTGATTAAATCTTTACGAGTTTACAGTAAATAATTTACAAAGTCAGCACATTTTACCTCATTCCATATCATGCATTCATATCCAAACGAATCCTTTAGTACAGGGCTATCGTATAGATTTAAACTGATATGTGCTGTTTGTATTGTCATAATTTTATGTCCGCAAAGATAATATTTTTCCTGATAAAATGGTGGTTTTGAAAGCTTCAGCCATTATGTTTGTTAGGAATTTATAAAGATTACTATGGAATTCTTAAGTCTTTTAATCTTTTAATTCAAACATCAATTAATTCCTGAACATCTTATTCCTTCCAGTCTTATACCTTGAAATATCTTTTAAAATAAGCGAATCATCAGGATTAAAATATTTTAGCTCATTTACAATTTCGGAATGGGTTTCTACCTTTTCGGAAATGATCTCATAAGCAATATTTCTCGTGACAGTCTGAAGGGAAGAGTTCTTTTTAAATTCATACTTCATAGCCTCCAGATAAATCAGCTTTTTATCTGCTGGCGTTTCTTCATATAAATGCTGAATTTCCCTTTCTAATTTTGTAGAATCAAAAATATTTGCAAAATAATTGTTCAGGCAATTGAAGGCATCTTTATTTTCTTTCCATCCTGTTAATAGGATTTTCTGTGCTTCATCAGGCATTTCCATCTTTTTTCTGTAGATCAGCGAGGCTTTTACCATCTGGCTGTTATCCACGAAATCATCTGCCAACATCTGATAATAGACATGTGCATTTTTTATATCATTCATCTCTTTATAAAGATCACCTACTTTTTCTTTCTGATCGAGTTCTTTATAAAGATCAATTGCTTTTCTGTATTGTTTTGCTTTTTCATAGCAAGCCGCAGCATCGGATTTATTATGCAGTCTTTTCAGATAAATAACCGCTGCCTCATTATAAAATTCACCATTTTCCAGTGTTTTTGCTGCCCTGTAATTATCCTGGAGAAGGTTCATATAAACTTTTGCGGCTTTTTTGTAATCTCCTTCTGTAATATATTTTTCTGCCAGCTCTTCATACTTACTACGGATTCTGTCAAAAAGAGAATTTTCAAGGTAAAAGTTTCCTCCCGAATTTCCTCGCCTTCCGGAACGTTGATCATTTTTTTCTTTATCCTTCAGGCTGATCATTACCACAAAAATTATGATAGCCACCGCGATAAAAATACCCAAGGTGCCCAATACACTCCAGAAACTCTGATGAAAAAGTTGCGCTACAAGCCCCAGCACTTTAAGAAGTACCAGTATTAAAAATGCTCTGATAAATTTATCTATAAACTTCTGCTTATTCATCTTTATCGGATTTTAAAATGGTTTTGTCCTCGCTGAATAAACGATATACCAATAAGATGACACAAATAACCAGGAACCATACAAACCAGTTGTACCCGTACATCCCGATCAACGGATAAAAAAGATAGATCAGCATTCCTATCAAAATAAGAACCAGGAATATTTTAATACCACCGGGTACATTATCGCCTCCGATATTCAATGTTTTCTTCCGGAAGAAATAAGAATAAAGCCCTACACTTCCGATAATCAGAATGATCAGCCAAATAATCTCGGAGAATGAAATGTCTTTAGATGATGTGCTTTCATCACCCAACCTTTCTTTTGTATTTACATTTTGACCGGATGAAAAATGGGGTTCCGCACTTTCTAAAGTTCCATAAAGCCTTCCAAGAGAATCTTCCATTAAAACCTGCTTTTTTCTCCAGATACTTTTTACAATTCCCTGATCAACAGGTTTATCATGATTTTTCTTTTAATGGAATCGGAAATTTTACGCTGGTAGTCCCTGGATTTGTCTGCAATATGTTTTGCTATTTTCCTGTTGTAAATTTTCTTTAGAAAATCCCGCGTCTTACTTTCTTTTGCCCTGTAATTTTCAAGCTTCTTTTCCACCTTATTCATTTCCTTCGCGTCGGATCCTTTGGAAGCTGCGGCATAGTCTTTCATTAATTCCTTTCTTTCATTATGATATAGGGAATCAATCTTCATATCTATTTCGGTGAGACCGGATTCAAAGGCTAACTTGCCGGGATTCTGATTTTTCAAAGCCTCCTTTGAGAATACATTTCCTGAGGAAACAGGGCTTTCTGTTGTTCCCTCTTCTTTAGTAAAGCCTATCATAATTCTCCCGACAATAATTATGATCCATAATGCAAGGAGAACCCACCGGTAATCCCTTTGTTTGCCATTTGCCCCGTTTCCTCCCCATAACCGGCTCAGCCAATTGTTATTAAATCTGAACTTTCCGGAGCCATCTCCTCGGGAAGTTCCCATAATATCCAGAGGCACGCCCAAATCTACAGCCCGATCAGGATATTTTTCTATATACTTTAGATATTTTTCGATTTCTTTTTTGTTTCCCGCCATCACTTTTTTCAGATCAAAAGGCAGGTTTTTCATCCATTCTTCTTCCGTTGTTGAGGTCCGCAGAGATTCCATCATTTTTTCATCATCAATTTCCACTGCAAAACTTTTGATTTCTTTTGGAATATAAACTCCGTTTAATGGTTTGCTGACAGAAGATCCATTCTTTTGTGGTTCTTCAAGCAATGCGGTCCAATCTATTTCTTCTCTTAATTTTACCATTCCGAATTCGGGATGGATAATCAGAAACTGAGAATCAATATGGAGCCAGTCTTCAGGAGTGACCTTAGGATAAAATGTAGTGTATTCAGGGATAAATAAGACCTCATCTATACATTGAAAATAAGAATTCCTGCCAACTTCCCGGGGGACCTCATTATTAAAAACAATAAAACAGCCATACAGAATATTAGGTTCTTTGGAAGGAATCGCAAATGTCATTACCTGGTCTAGGTCAATTCCCAAAGCATCCATTTCACTGAGCCATACGGATGGTGAAGAACTCCTGATCAGAAGTCCCTTCCGGGGATAATCATTCTTTGGAAAAGGTTTTATTCTAAGTTCCATATTCCAGAATTTGATTGATAAAAGTCTCCAGATAATCTGAACACATATCCCCCATTGTTCTCATCTTAAGCAAGGTGGTTTCAGGAAGGTAATATTCTGCTCCTCCAAATTCGGTATGGGTTGCCAGAGACAAAAAGCCATGTTCCGTAGAAGGGATATAAAATACCGGAATATTTTTATTACTGCTTTTGAAAGTTAATATCCCACGGGAATCCGTGATAATCTCACTTCCGTCTGAAAAAGTAAATTTATTTTTGTACTGATTCGCAATTATTTTTATCCTGTGATTATTTCGGTATAATGTCAGAGAATTGTCATAAACTTTCGCCAGCCTGTTATTTGATATGACGAGGCTGTTTTCAGTGTTGATTCCGATATTATTAAAGTTATTTAAAATCTTTATTCCGCTATTCGCCAGCTTTTTCATTTCAGTTTCTACTTTTGAATGATTCCGGGCTATCTCTTTATCATTCTTCACCGATTCAAATGAAATATTTCCATCGATATTAATATGATAGATCCAGGAGGATTCCGCATGATGCAGATAAAAACTTTTGTTAAAATAAATCAGCCGATAATCATTGGGTATATTTTTCCCGGTTAGATTGAGCTCAGAATATTCTTTGGTATTAAGATTAAGTTTTGAAATAATATGCTTATCAGGCTGGTACTGGCAAAGGATAAATTGTTGTTGCTTATTTTTAGCCAGAGCAAACTGCCCGCGGGGTCTTACCGAAATATTTTCGATTAAAACCTCACAGCCCCGATGTATTCTGTATCGGTCATAATAATCCTTATTATAATAATTATCAGACAAATAGGTTTTAAGCAGCTGCTTTTTATTGCTCAAAATAAAGAACTCCCCTTCATACAAAAAGGAAGCTATTTTGTTCATGGGTGTTGGAAAAAGAATAGGATAGTTCTTCGGAACATCCGTTTTTTTGCCATTCACAGAATCCTGATCAGCTTTCTGTTTTCGTTGTGGTGGATTAGCCCATAAGTCTTTTAGCGGAAGTACAATTTTCTGGATGTGTTTCCTTGTTCCTTTATGATGTTTGAAGAAATTAACCTCGCCATCAACAGATGTCGTTACTATAAACTTAAGCCTGTCCCTGTTTTCATGAATTACCTTTTGCAACCCTTCATTCATGAGATTTTCCTGGTTGGTGATAAAAAATACCTCAAGATCTTTTTCCGTGTGCTCATTCTGGAAAAACTTATCTAGAGCCTGGGAAACATCCAAAGCTGAGCTTACCTGATTCAGATGATCCACAACATTTTCCACGCTATCAAGAGAAACAGGAACACTTGTTTGCCCCAGAACGAAAACTTTACATTCCGAATGAGCTTTCGGATGCTTAATGACCGCAATTGCAGATGCATAGGCCAATACTTTCGGTATTCCCCAGTTTTTCAGAGAGGTATCTATTAAAATTATTCTTTCAAAAACATTTTCTTCAGGAGGTATCTCCCTTTGAATATAAAGGGTTTCGTTGTTGGCTATTCTGCTCATAAAAACCTCATCTTCATTTGCGAATTCCGACAAAAGCATTCGGTGAAGCTCCCCCTTATTGGTCATATCAGAAATTCCTCCTATTGGCTGCTCACCGGGAGAAAGGTGACGCATGGGAATTTTGAGGCCACTCCAGATTCTTTTGATCAGGCTTCCTACCTGAAATGTTTTAGGCTCTTCTATTAAATCCTGGATAAAATCATTATTGGATTCTACGGTTATCTCCTCTTCTGCAACCTCATCATCCAGCTCCGGCTCAGTGCCAAAGCCTTTCATCGCATAAATAATTGACTCTACCGAAGGAAATTTTTCATTGAGCCACACAAGAACTCTGGTATCCTTTACCAGAGATGAGGATGTTACGGGTATTTTTTCAGCACTTTTGGCCAGAGCATAAGGATTTTTTGCAAACTTTTTCAGAAGCAATGAACCCAATGGTGCAGAGATCCTGTTATGGGCATTGTGAAATAATGTTTGCAGCAAAAGAATTCTGTTCTGCCCTTTTTTATAAGATTTACCCAATTTATTCAGGTTCCCCAGAAAATTGATAATGCAATCCACATCAATATTTACTTTGGCTTCCCTTTCAAGCTTTTTTAAATAATACGAAACGGCATTGAAATTAAGATAGCCTTCCTGGGTTGCATAAAGTACTAACAATAAAGCTCCAAAGGGAGGGATTCCCTGCAGATGTAATTCTTTCAGGACTTCAATTATGTAAGGCCGGTATGCAATGGCTCCCACATTCGGAATGGATACAAGGTTATTTTCGTGATAACCTGTCTCATCACGCACATCTTCATCTGTATTCCATTCCCAAAAATATCCTTCGTAGGACTGGAAGTATTCATTTAGCTCCATTCTTTCGCTTTTTGAGTGAGCCGGTATGAGCTTATGGAAAGCTTTTTCAGATCTTTCTTAGCAATGGACAGATAACTTCCGTCTTCATTCCATAAAAGCCAATAGCTCATGTTCTCATTATATTTTCTTTGAAGTAAAGCACTTACATTCTTAAATTCAAAATCAAATCCGGTGGGTAAAAGATGTCCTTCTTTCTCCCAATAGGTTTTTCCCGGTAGCCCCAGTAAAGGTGTACCCAGGAATAGCGCCCTGTCTCCAATGATAATCCATTCGTTTCTTTCAAGTTTGAATGTAGGTAATGTCGGAATAACCGCTCCAATCTCCGACATGGGACTTAATAAAGCGATGGCAGGCTGTTCTGTAGTTTCAGGTTTTAGCCTTATCCTGATTTTTTCATTAATTCCAAAAAAATTCTGATTGGATGGCGGCAGAACCAGACGCAATGCCTGGTCAATAGGAGACCATAATAATGCAGTTCTTACTTTCCGGGTAGGAACTAAGGCTTTCTTTTTAAATAATAAACCATTACGGAGCTCATATAAAATGAAATTGGGCAATTGTTGCACCTCCGGAGAAGCAGCCTGCTCTTCGGTAAATCCTTTAAGCCAGATCGTCTCATCCTCCAAAGCAATCTGAAGATTTTCCCAGTTCCGGATCGAACCTAAAAAATCTTCATCAGCACGAGGCAATTCCGCCCAAAAATCAATTACATGCTCTGTAAGATCCTCTGCCATAAGCCTTCTATTTCCTGTTGAATATATTGTTTCTGTTCAGGATTTTGATCCAGTCACAGCGGGTTTGTAGATATCTCAGTTTATCTTTAATCACATTTTGTTCTTCAAATGTTGCAGATCCGCTATCCCATTTTTCCTGTAAGATTTTCACATCCTTCATTACCTCTTCAGGATTCGGCATTTTATTGTGCAATGCCTGAGGATGGCTTTGCGGGTTTTCATCCTTTTCGATGGTCCTGTTAATGATCCCTTCCAGAATTTCAATCTGCTCTTCCGTATCCCAGATATGTTTCAATACCCAAAGGTCGGAAAGTATTGCTTCACTTCTCCCGCAAATCAAAGCACTTGCAGCAATAAGGTTCTGAAGCTTTACCGCTCTACGGTCGGAAATTGCAATTCCGGTATTCCGGAGACTGATCACAGTATTGAGGTAAACTTCATAAATAGGTTTCAGATCCACTGTTTTACAAAGGTTCTGAAGCTCTCTTATTTCCTCGGCCCTAATTTCAGGAATATCCCTTTCCTCTGCATTTTCTAATCTTCTGCCTGCTAAAAGAACCTGTTGAAGCAGCTCAGGATTCACATAATCTACATTGATCCTGATAAGAAAACGGTCGAATAAAGCATTTAAAGCTTCATCTTCAGGTAAAACATTGCTTGCTCCCACAAACATGAGTGCAGGCAGATGCTTGGTTTCCTTTCCCCTCTTAAAGATCTTTTCATTCAAAGCCATCAAAAGCGAATTGAGGATCGCTGAATTGGCATTAAAAATCTCATCCAGAAAAACCATTGAAGCCTCGGGCATCATCCCTTCTGTATTGGTAAGAAGTTCGCCTTCTTTTAATTTCCTGATATCAAAAGGACCGAAAATTTCATTCGGTTCCGTGAAGCGGGTCAGCAAATACTCAAAATTCTTCCCATCTTTAACCGTTTGGGACAAGGTTCTTACAATAGCTGATTTTGCAGTTCCCGGCGGACCATATAAAAATGCATTTTCTCTGGCCAGAAGGCAGATCCCCAGCAGATCGACCACATCGTTTTTACCTACAAAAGTGTCTTTTACGTAATTGAGTACTGCATTAAGCTTTGAAATATTCGGAATCATTTATTTTCTTCTTCGTTTATAATTTTTAATTCTCGCCAGAACCCGTCTTTATGTAAGCCAAATTCAGCAACCAACAACTTGTTAATATAGGGTATTTCAGCCAACCTTTGAGCTCTTTTTTCAACAATCCTTTCAAGATATAGCTTCCGGTATGTCGGTTCTTTCAACTCTTCCTGCCAATTCATATTTTCGAGATCAAGATCATACCCTACACCCGAGTAATGGAATTGCAGCAAAATACTTTCCAATTTTTTTATCAAAGGATCGTCGGGGTCCAAATTCTGAAGAACAACAATTATCTGTGGTAAAAATCTCAGCGAAAGATCTGCTGATAAAAGTGCTTCGGAATTTTTCATTCCTCTAAATTCAGGGATGAACTGATCCAGGTCTTTTGCCGTGTTTTCCCTTATTAAATACAATTGAGCAGCATAATAAAGGACCTTAGCAGCCCAGACTGCAGCCTCTTTATCATACTCCAAATGATCCGTCAAAAACTCCAGTCTTTCTTTTTCAAATTCTGATTCAAAATAATCCGCGGCATCCTGTTCTTCTTTCTCTGAAATTTTTTGAATATTTGAAAAAATGGTGATACATTCTTCTTTACGGAGAAGAAATAAAGTATCCAGGAAAGGAGATGTATTTTCGGTCATATAACAAAAGTAAAATTATTTTTTTGAGAATAAAACTTTAATATCATTATGATTAAGAATTAATTAATGCCTCTGTCTTCGGTCAGCCACGGGAATACAAAGGCATAAAACAAATTTTTTAGAGGATATAAAGATTTTTAAAACCGACGAAGTTGATAATAAAGTATTTTTGTTCATAAACATTTGAAAATCTAGGATTTTCCAGTGCTCTGAAAACATAAAATAATAAAATAACCTTTGCGTTTTTGCGATTAACTTAAAAAGCAATAAAAGTAAAAGTTGCTATCTTTGCCGTCATTCAAAATAACATTATGAGTATTCACATAAGTGCAAAAAAAGGAGAAATAGCGAAAGTAATATTGCAGCCGGGGGATCCGCTTCGTGCACAATATATTGCCGAAAACTTTTTAGAAAATGCAAAACTGGTAAGCAAAACCAGAGGTATTTTGTATTATACCGGACTTTATAAAGGAAAAGAAATCAGCGTAGGAGCAAGTGGAATGGGTTTTCCAAGCATCGGTATTTACTCCTATGAATTGTACACCGAATATGATGTAGATACAATCATCCGTATCGGTACCTGTGGAGCTTACACCACAGATCTGAAAGTATTTGATATTCTAAATGTTGAACATGCGGCAAGTGAAAGTACCTATGCAAAATATGCATGGGAAATAGAAGGAGATATTATTTCTCATCAGGGAAATATTTTTGATGTGATCAATGCAACGGCAGAAGAATCTTCTTTGAAAACCAAGGCTGTTACTATTCATAGCAGTGATATTTTCTATCGAAAGGATTTAACCGTTCCTGAGATTGCGACAAGATACAACTGTCCGGCTGTGGAAATGGAAGCCTTTGGATTATTCGCCAATGCTAAACATTTAGGGAAAAATGCAGCCACAATTCTTACGGTAACGGATATCATTCCTACTCACGAAAAAATTTCGGCAGACCAAAGAGAGACAGCGTTGAAACCGATGATTGAGCTGGCTTTGGAATCAGCATTGAAAGTTATTTAAAACCTTATATCACCCTAATTATAGAAAGCAATATTGCGAATCGCAATTTGCTTTTCAACCATAAAAAAAGAGCTTCACTTATTCAGTAGAGCTCTTTTTTATATCCTGAAAAATTTTCTGGCGACCGCTGTTGTTTCCTCTGCTACATCTTTCAAACTTATTTTCTTGATCTGAGCAATGGTTTGCGCCACATAAGGTAGAAAGGCAGGTTCATTTCTCCGGTTCTGACTTCGCGCTGAGATATTTTTCGGAAGCATAAACGGAGCATCCGTTTCAATCATCATTCTTTCTAATGGAACATACCTGATCACTTCCTCAAGGTGTTTAAATCTCTTTTCATCACTGATTGCTCCTGTAAATCCTAAATAAAACCCTTTATCCAAATAGCTTTTTGCTTCTTCTAAAGTCCCGGTGAAACAATGAACGACTGATTCCGGAAGTTGAGAAAGGTAATCCTCTGTAATTTCGGTAAATCTTTTAAATGCAGATCTCTCATGAAGGAATAAAGGTTTATTGATTTGAATTGCCAGTTCAAGTTGTGCACAATAACACTTCTCTTGTAGAGGCCTTGGTGAAAAATCACGGTCAAAATCCAATCCGCACTCTCCCACTGAAACCACATGGTCCTGTTTTAGAAGGTTCCTGAGTTCGCCGATACTTTGATCATTAAATGATTTAGCATCATGAGGGTGAATGCCCGCCGTTGAAAATAAAATATCCGGATAATCCTGCGCTATATCTGCAGATTCTTTACTTCCACGCACACTTGTCCCCGTAAGGATCATATAGTCTACGCCATTGTCCAGAGCACGGTTAATCACTTCGTCTTGTTCATTATAGAACTGTTTATTGGTCAGATTAATGCCAATATCAATGTAGGTATTCATTTTTCTTTTTTTGTTTTGTTATTGATATGAAAATATCTTATTACATGGGGACTGTTTACGGCACTTCTAAAAGATCTTTCACTATGGAATTTCTTGTACCTGGAATATTTTGTTCCATTAATTTCTTTGGTTATTTTCACCCAGACAAGTTCTTGTTTTTGTCTTCTTACCTTCCGTAATGGTATGGATTCAGATAATTGGTCATCTATATCGGATTGCTCAGTTCTCCGCCACTTTTTGTTCCCATACTTTTTCAGGTAAGTTCCTATTTTCCCGTATTCAAAAGCCCGAAAAGTCCCTTTGTTATAGATATTTTTCATTCGGATGAATTTTTGGCAAAATAAAGCATTTGCTACGCAATCTTTTTACGCAATATATTATTCATTGATAAAAGTTTCCAGAAAACCAATAAGCTGTGTTCCTCCGCTAGCCCAACGAATGCCGTGTCCTTCTTTTTCCCTTATTTCGTAGACAACCCCATGCTTATAATGAAAGAATACATTCCACCAGGTTTTATTCTCGATGATATAATGGATTTTAGCCATTACCTTTTCCTGTTTTTGAAAATTACTGCCTTTTACCTCACCCCAGAACTGGTCGTCCGTTCTTCCCACATGTTTTTCCCATGCTCTCTGTGCAATGGTGATTTCTTTATTAAAATAGACCTGACAACTACCAATCAAAGCATCTTTTAGAGGTGGAATGGCTTGTTCATCACGAACGCTTGCTGAAGTAAGTCTCTGCCCCAGAACATCAAGCCAGTATTCAAAGGGGATTTCTTCCAATTGTCTTGCTTTTTCTTCATTTTGATCCTTAGTTTCCAGAATATGGATAAAGTGCCCGAAACTTTGCTTCCGGTCAATCAGAATTTCTTCATTAAAATAAGGAAGATGCCAATCTAAAGTTCCATCTTTAAATCTTTGAATGTTTTGATCGATAGTCCGAAGATGTTCTTCCGAAACAATGGCACCATATTTTTCTTTCCAGGAGCCCGAAAAAAACAAAGAACATGGCTGAATTCCGCTCATTTAAAAATTTTTAACCAAAATAGCAGATTTTTTTCAGCAATAAAAGTACACTCTACATTATTGTTGACGTAAAAATGAAAAATTTAAAATACATTAAATAATCTTTGTTCATTAAAAAATCCCCATCAGTGACAGGGATTTTATAATTTATTATTTTGATGGGTTACTCATTGCTTTTAAGCTGTGCCAGGACTACCGATAAATTGTTAATTCCCCAATGCTCAAAATATTTCCCATTTTTAAGACGGACAATATCAATGACATCAATACTTATTCT
Source organism: Chryseobacterium sp. B21-037 (assembly GCF_028570785.1). Taxonomy (NCBI): domain Bacteria; kingdom Pseudomonadati; phylum Bacteroidota; class Flavobacteriia; order Flavobacteriales; family Weeksellaceae; genus Chryseobacterium; species Chryseobacterium sp. B21-037. The sequence goes on along the minus strand of NZ_JALGCB010000001.1, from coordinate 4,401,843 downwards.
TTTTCCTGAAGGTGCAATTCCCATAAAATTTCCGGTATGAGTTCCGGATATATTTTTTCTGGTGGTAACGAGATCTCCTTCCGCAACCTGCTGAAGAATAGTCACCTGGATATCTGGCATGGCAGGTCTTAATATCCCATTGAAAGTATTGATCATTCCCTGTTTTCCATTATCAGCACCTTGTGGGGCAGAGTGGTTGATGAAGTTCTCATCCATGAGTTCTTCAAAGGTTTCAACATTCCCCTTTTCAATAACTTCTATATTAAAGCGTTTTACTATTTCTTTGTTTTTTTCCTGTTGCAAATCCATATCTTATTATTGATTTTTTCCTTAGATACGTAAATTTAGGATAAAACATTATTCGCTCCAAGGAGAATGCAGAATACAGTTGCAGAAATTTTTCCTTTCAAAATTTGGAATCATAAATGCACAGACATCTGCTTTTATATTTCCGAAAGTGGTTTCGGTTTTATGTTTAAATCCATCAAAAAACGTTGGAATAATTTTATTCTTAAAATCATTCCGGGGAAATGCCTCTATAATCTCATTCCGGTCTGAATCACTCAGATACTCATACCCTTCTCCCATTACATCCAATCCTACTCCGGAGTACATCAAAGCTACTTCATTCTCCTTATGTTCTGCAATCCCAATGGTTGTATGCAATGCTATCGTATCCCAAACCAGCTGCAATTGATCTTTCGGAAGACCGTGGCTTTTCAGAAAATCCCTTGCTGCATTAGCTCCGTCTACTTCAAATCTCAAATCGGGACTGCTGTAATGGGGCACTAAACCCAGATCATGAAAAACTGAGCTTATATACAAAAGCTCTGCATCATACTCCATATTTTTTCGTTTTCCGTTAAGTGAAGAAAAAAGGAAAACCCGTAATGAGTGGTTATAAATAAATTCCGTTCCATACTCTAATAGCAATTCAGTGGCTTCGGCAGCAATTTTACTGTCCGGAATCATAATTCCGGCAACACTTTTTAATCTTTGGACTGACATATTTTTTATATTTTAATCAATACAAAAATAGGCCTGTCCTTCTTGCTCCGGAATGTCAGAATATACCTATTACCTGCCAATATTTACAAACATCCTACGGTATTCTAATGGTGAGATATCTGTGTGTTTTTTGAAAAAATGACTGAATTGTTCAGGCGTGCTGAATGCAAGGTGATAAGCAATTTCTTTTATTGTTTTAGCGGAAAACTGCAATAATCTTTTTGATTCGGCGATCACTTGTCCCGCAATGACCTCTTTAGCTCCTTTACCGCTTTTCTTTTTTGATATATCGGATAATTTACGGGGTGAAACGGATAGCTGTTCTGCATAGTACAATACATCATGCATCTTGTTATATTGCTGACTGAGTAATTCCAGAAACCTGCGATAGATCTGATTGTCGAAATCGTCAATTCCATCCTGAAATGAAGGCATTGCATTGGCCAGCTTAATCATCAGAATTTTTAAATAGGCTGCCATAGCATCTAATTTATTGGGATAATCGGCACCTTCATATTCTCTAAAAAGGATCTCACAAACCCCAATCAGTTCAGTGAAGTCCTTTTCCTGTAAAGGAAAATTCTGATGAAGGGCAGCATCATTAAAAAGCATCAATTTACAATTGGAGGCACTCGATGGTGCCTTTTCCCAAAAGCAATCTCCAAAGCTTATTTCAAATCCGGACAACTGATTGGGATGGGATAAAGAAAATATTTGTCCTTTCGATATGACAAATACCTCCGGCCCCTGAATATTAAATTGTTTCCCATCAATAATGATGCTTCCGTTTCCTTCGTGAACAATGAGCACTCTGTTATAGGTAACACTGACTACATCCGTTTTTTCCAGAACCGAATGATCCAGTTTAACCACCTGAAAAGAATCCTTTATTTCCTTATCGAAGATGAGCACTTCATCATACATATTATATGCTTCTCTAATGGTTCCAAAAGTACGAATATCAAAAAAGTTCACAACAGATCTGCCATACTATTTCCGGAATCACAAAATAGCAACAATCAATGATGCTTTTTACAACAAAAGGAATGTTTTATACAATCTTTTGATTTTTATAAACGATAAGTTTGTCCTGTTTAAAACCTATTTATGATGAACATTTTAAAAAAGCTATTTTACGGACTGTATGTATTGATGATGATATCTGTAATCTCATGCTCCGACAATAATGACGAAACTACTGTTGGGGAAACCGTTCTCACCCCTTCACAGATACTTTCGTCTACTCCATGGGAAACAACCCATGCTAAAAACCAAAATGGACAGCCGGTTCCTTTAACGGACACTCATGTAACGAACTTTGTAGGCTTTGCTTATTTTAAAGCAGATGGTACATTTACGATGTATAATCTTGATGATTCTCCTAAAATGCATGGAGACTGGTCCGTTTCTGCAGACGGAGCAACCAGAACTATCATAGCAAAAGATGCGAACGGAAACGTACTTTTTACAAGAATAGTAAAAATTACAGTTTTAACGGAACAGGAATTTACTTACAGAATATTTCCTGATGCTAATGATCCATCTGTATATTATGATATCATCCATACTCCAACAACTCATCCCGAGCCTTAGGCTCTTTTTATAATAAGTGAAAGCCGGTTCAATGAGCCGGCTTTGTTTTTTACTCATTTCTCTTCCAAAATAGGGCAGCTCTGCTTTACATACTTTGGAATATATTTATTTTCTTGATTTTTTTTCATTTTTTTCCCAATATGGATGTAACATATGTCACCCTATGGTTGTCTTATCAATTGAAACGCCCCTTGAAAATGAAAATAATAACATGTACAATCGCCCTATTAACCGCTTCTTTAGCTTTGGCTCAGGCCAAAAAAGACACCGTTAAACTAAAAGACATAGAAGCAGTTACTTTAGTGGTAAGAAAACCGACAGTGGAATCCAAAGTTGACAGGACGGTTTTTAATGTAGCCAACAGCTCCATCCTGGCCGGAAATACCACCTGGGATGTACTGAGAATGACTCCTTTAGTAAGTATAGATAATAATGATGCTATTAAAGCAGAAGGCGAGAACGTTACGGTTTATATTAATGACAGAAAATCTGTTTTTACAGGAAAAGAACTAAAAGAATATCTGGCAACAATTCCCGCCGATAATCTGATGAAAATCGAGGTGATCACCAGCCCTTCTTCGCGTTATGAAACGACAGGATCCGTCATTAATATCGTACTGAAAAAGCGGGATGATGAAGGAATGAAAGGAAGCATCACCCTGAATAACAGACAAAACAGAAAAAATTCGCAATACACCAACTTCAACCTGAATTACCATAAGAAAAAATTTACACAAACGGTTATTGGAAGTTATAGTGACAATACATGGGTACAAACCAATTCGATTGTTAATTCCCTGTATGAAAATAATGATATTACCACAATCAATACTTTAAACACAGATAAAAGTAAAAGCCCCTCCATTTCTTCCACTTCAGAATATGAGCTGAACGATAAAAACAACATCGGTTTTATTGTGGAATATTATCAAAGTAAAAGAACGTCTTCATCAGAAGCGGAGGCAAGCAATTATGCCAATGACCAGTTCAAGTATTCTTATGATCAGAGCCAAAACTTAGCGGGTATGAATCGTACTTTAGGAACCAATCTGTTTTACAAGTATTATGATAAAGAAAAAAACAGGATCTTGGATGTCAATTTAGGAACGAACTACGACTCTCAAAAAGATTCCAATGATTTCCTGAAAACATTTAGCAATAAACCGATTCCGGATCAAATAGGAGTTAATTCCAACAATCAGATGCGTAACTATTATATCAAAATTGATTATACGCAATCCATTGGAAAGTCGGGAGCCACATTTGAAGCCGGAGGAAAAATAGATTTCAATAATAATGTTGCTCCTTATTATTTGACCGGGAACAAGCTGGATCTGCTTCAAAAAACAGATAAATTCCATTATGAAGACAATATCAGTTCCCTTTATGCCAATTTCAGTAAAACCTTTTTCAAGAAGCTGGAAACCAGAGTCGGGATACGCTATGAATATATTGATTTCAAAGTAAGACAGGATATTGCAGGAACTTCAAGAAAAGACGGCTATGGTACTTTCCTTCCGAATCTATTGTTAAAATATTCTTTTTCAGACAAGTACGATCTAAGCCTTACCTACAACCGTAATATCTGGCGTCCGTGGTATGCAGAGTTCAACCCTTTCCTTCTACCTAATAATGATGGGATCTACTCCAGAGGAAATATCGACTTACAACCCAACCCAAGCGACAGGCTTTATCTGAAGTTCGGAATCTTGAAAAAATATTTCCTTTCTGCCAGATACATGTTTACCAAACAAGATTACTGGACCACTTATAGTACTCAGGTAGTTAATACACCTGGAGATCCCGACAACCCTACAAAAGAAATAACAGTGACCTACCCTGGCAATTTTAGCGGAAAGGTTCAGAAATACTACCTGTTTGCCAATACCAACCAGACTTTTCTGAAGAATAAGTTAAATGTAAATGTAGGCTTTGGCTGGTATTATATTGACAACAGTGATTTCAATCAAAGGAATGACCTGAAAGCAAGAGACTACATCAGCTATTGGGGAGGATCAACCAACCTTTCGTACACTAACCTGTTTAACAAGAATATTAATCTAAGTGCTTGGGTGGAAATATCCAATCAGAATAACGGGAACTCTTACGCCAATAAAACGAATGTATTCCACAATATTTCCATGACAAAAATATTCCCAAAAACACAGATGGAAGTCAGCCTTCAGCTGATGAATATTTTTCAGAGACCGAACTTTGATTCCACGACCTTCAGTCCTGTGGGAACTTTTAGAAATTCCACCCAATCCGATTGGTACGGAGTTTCCCTGTCTTTTGTGAAACGTTTCGGAAACCAGAAAGTAAAAACCAATACAAAGACCGACGTCGAAAAAGGCGGCGGTGGTGGCGGAGAAAAGTAAATGCTATTTTAATTGTTACTTATAGAAAAGGACTTTTTGAAATTCAAAAAGTCCTTTCTTTATCCGTTCGGAAATGAACTATGTTATTCTTAATTAAGAATCCCGTTCATCTCTGTTAAAATTACCGGCTTCCCATCAGTCACAATGATTGTATGTTCGTGCTGTGCCATGTACCCACCTTTATTTCCTACCATGGTCCATCCGTCATTCAGCTCAACGGCAAGGCTGGAAGTGGTTGAGATAAATGTTTCGATGGCAACAACCGAATTCTTTTTGAATCTTCTGGAATCATAACGGTTTTTATAATTCAGCAGATCATCCGGCTGTTCGTGCAGACTTCTTCCGATGCCATGCCCGGCAAGATTTTTAATCACTTTAAAACCTCTTTTCTTAGCCTCAGTCTCCATAAGCCATCCGATATCTGCAATTTTAACCCCGCCTTTAATACTATTAATTGCCCTTTCAAGAATATCTTTAGAAGCATCCACTAATTTCTGATGCTGATGAATATCTTCCCCAATAATAAACGAACCTCCATTATCCGCCCAGAATCCATTTAGCTCTGCTGAAACATCGATATTAATTAAATCTCCTTCTTTCAGAACTCTTTCTTCCGTTGGAATACCATGGCAGAATTCATTATCTATGCTGATGCATGTCCAACCTGGAAATCCATAGGTCAGATAAGGGGCCGATTTAGCGCCAAAGTCAGAAAGTATTTTTGCTCCAAACTCATCAAGTTCTTTTGTCGTCATTCCAGGCTGAGCATAGTTGGTCATTTCCTTTAAGGTATAGGCAACTGCTTCACTTGCTTTTTGCATTCCTATTAATTCAGATTCGTTTGTTATTGACATTATTATTTGTTTACGTAGGTTATTTTTGGATCGTTGTTCACAAAATTTACTGGAAACTACAAAGTTAGGCAATTAAAATATAGGATGGTGTGACAGGAAAAATTCCTATGTGAAAATGTTGAAGATAAATTTAAGTCATGTTTGATTACAAATCCTGATCTACGTTTTTGTTCTGTGATATTTAAAACAAAATATTGATAGGTATAAAAAAACCGCTCACATTACTGTAAGCGGTTTATTTTATGTGCCCAATATAACTGGTGGCATTTGTTTTCTTATGTCTAACATAGATAATATAACTTATCTATAATTCTTTTTCTCGATAAAAATTAATTGTTTTTTTTACAATGTTTAATTTAGCAATTCCACTTCGCATACCTATAAAAATATTTTCTTCATCAAATATGACTACAGAATTTGGATATAGATTTCTCCAAAATTGTTCTCTAAAAATAAGGATCGCTTCTTCATTTACTACTTTGTAAAAACCATGAAAAGAAACAATATAAATAATGTCATTAAACACAGTTGATGCTTCTAAGGCATCTCCAAAGGATTCGATTTTTCTGTATGTGAAATCTTTTTTTAATTCATATAAGCTTCCCCAGATACCCGAGCCTTCGGTAAAGTAGATTTTATTTTGGAATCGAAAAATATCAACCACATTTCCAAATTTTATTTCTATAGATTTCTTTATCTCTCCTTTCGGCTGAAAGTATAATGCTCCTCCCCATTCGCCTTTATTTTCTCCAATCAGTTTTCCACCTTCTATTTCTAATTCAGAATCTTCTTTATAATAACTGGCCTTTTCTACTATCAAACGATTATTTTCTTTTTTCACAGCATAGCAATCTTTAGATTGATTGAGAACAAACGATTCTTCAGATCCTACTTTTGGAATAGAATACTCACTAAAATTATCTGGAATTTTTATTTCTTGTCCTGTACTATAAGAACAAAAATAGAGTGTGAATAATAGAAGTAACCTTTTCTCCATTGTTAAATTTATTGAAATGATGAAATTATTGCTTAGTAAATATCAAATCTTTTGTTTCAGGTAAATAGATATTTATGTCCGTTCCCTGAGGACACTTACTGCTATCAAGTATAATGTCATTAGGACGATATTCCCAGGATAATTGTGTAGGACTTATCTTTTTTAAATTAATTTTCCCCCATCCAACGCGACAATTAGTCCCTCTATAATTAAATATTGCTTTACCTCCATTATCAACTATAAATTGACTATAAATTGTATGCGTATATTGATTCGACTGAAAATTCATGTTTTTAGTATCTTGCAGTATTGTACCTGTTGAATTTTTCACAATATATCTTATGGATAAAACATCTCTATATACTTTTTTATCCACTAGGTCAAAAAGCTTATCTTCTTCTTTAGAAATGTAAATGGTAATTTGTCTTCCATTATAGGAGGCTGAATAAACTCCTGTAAAAGCTGGTAATTCATTGTTTGTATCTTTTAAATGCGAGAGGTTAGGCACATTGTTCACAGCAGTACGAAGCGGATATGTTTGCTGTGCCTGGCAAGATAATAGACCCACTAGAAAAGTGAATAATATGGCTGTTTTTATATTTATTGTTTTCATTTATTTTTATGTTTACTATTTAAGAGCAGGTTGTTGAAGTTGGTTGATTATAATTATCTAGGGTAATGTTCTTTATTGAACTATCATAGTATCAAGAAAATTTCTAAAGAGCTATCCCAATAAATGGGATAGTTCCTAACCTAACTCAAAAACCAATGATAATCAGAATTACTAGTATAGAGAGTTCCTTCTAATTTATTACGCTACAAAAACAAACCTTTACCAAGGGTAGTAAAGGTCTTTAAGTTAATATTAAATTTTACTCTATTGTTTAGTAAATATCAAGCCTTTTGTTTCAGGTAGATAGATATTTATGTCTGTTCCTTGAGCACACTTGCTATCATCAAGTATGATATCATTAGGCTTATATTCCCAGGATAACTGAGTACTATTAATTTTGGTTAAAATAATTTTGCCCCAACCAACACGGCAATTTGTTCCACTATAGAAAAAAATAATGGAATTATTATATGACTTTATTCCTATACTGTACAGTTCTATTTTGGAAGTACTGTTACTTTTTGTGTCTTGCAAAATTACACCAGAAGAATTCTTAACGATGTATTTGATATCTAATATATCTGAGTAGAATTTCTTTGAGCTCTTCTGTAATTTCTTTTCAACTTTTGTAATATATAATGTAATTTCTTTTCCTTGGAAGTTTGCTTTATATGTTCCGATATATGGAGGAAGTTCATTATTGGTATCCTTCAAATAAGCATTAGCTGGAATATCTTTTAAATCTGTATTTAGGGGTAATGCTTGCGATTTACAGGAAAATACCCCTATAAAGAATATAAATAATATTACTGTTTTAAGATTTACTATTTTCATAACTTTACATTTTGATTTTTAAGAACAAGGTACTGGAGTTGGTTGATTAGTACTATTTAAAGTGATGTTATTTATTGTGCCATCTTTTTCTATTCTTTGCAGGTTGACCTTTCCTGCTAATCCCATATTACTTAATGTTTCAAAGAATAATGTTTCTGCTCCTAGATTGTTTAAATCCCCTTTACTATCTATGTACTTTGTCCCATTTTTTGCCCAATCAGTTAAATTGCTCTCTGTTCTTTGAAAATCAACAGTAAAGTTATCTAAATCATCTTGCGTAAAAGTTTTTACGGCATCTTGATACCCTCCATTAAACCATATTACATAATGCATGCCATTAGGAGCCACCATTCCTAAATAAGCATTGTTTGCATTTGCTGGATTAGAAGTGGGCTGTGCTCTTGCAAAACCTAATAACTGGTCTATATCTGGAGGAGATAACATAGGTATTCCTGTCGGTGTGTGATTGTGATAACCTCCTACATATCCTGTTTTATTTCTAAAATTCACACTGTGAGTTTCTCCTGTAATTGTGGCGCTAGGTGTTCCGTCTGCTTTAAACATTACTCCAAGCTCACCTCCTTTAGGTGCTTGTTTTCGGAGTTCATTAATCTTTTCAAGTACCTGTGGTTTAGCTAGATTACTTCTTGTTTTATCACAAGGAGTGTCAGGAGTATTTGGGTATGGATAGCCTGTACCTCCTCCACCATTACCCATATCACACAATCCTGTTACAGGATCTACAATACCTAAGCAATCAGAAATTTCTATTGGGGCATCTATAACCCTACAAGTTGTAACATTACTGGATACCCAATATCCATCTCCTCCCTCTGGATCAGGATTAGATTCATTATTTGGATACCACGTAGAAATCGTTTTGGTTGAACAGACTAATGTGCCCTTACTACTATTGTTTGTATTGGTATTTATTGCTTTTTTAACTCTTGCAGAAATATAATTTTGGAAAAAACTAATATCATTTTGTGATTGTCTATATATGAAGTAAATTTTAGTGCCATGTCTGGGAACTTGAAGCACAGAAATAACTTTTCCATTATCTACCACAGGAACCATCAAAAAACTTTCATCAAAGCTATCCATTGTTGTGGCATAATCCCAATAAGGTGTTCCACTGCCTTTTTTGATTTTAGATTCATTTTCCTGATAGACTTTCATTACATTTTTAATATACTTTTCGTCCTCTTTCCAAAGGCTTTTGTTAGTATATTCTTTAGAACTTGGATCAAATGAAGCGGTGACTTCATCATGAACACATGAATACAGCGAGATGCAGAGGACTACTAGTAGCAGTAGCTTGAAAATAAATTTCTTTTTCATTTAGTGTTTGTATTTCTTAGGTAGCTAATATAAAAATATTTTATAATTCACAACTTAGGGTTTTCCTTAATTGTTGAATTATTTTTTATTTGACGTGAAACTCTTATTTCAGGTGCATAAAAGATTAAGAAAATACACAATGCTTTGTAATCTTAATAAACGTTTTCTTTTCACTGACCTTAGAAAATAGATGGGCATAATTATTATTTAAACCACCAGATCGATTGCTTTTGATTTTAACTCTTTGTAAAGCCAAATGTTCTTATAAAAAATTCAAAAACTAATACTATAATACTTTGTGACACAAAAAAAACCGCTCACATTTCTGTAAGCGGTTCATTTTCTGTGGTCCCACCTGGGCTCGAACCAGGGACACTGGGATTATCAATCCCTGTCTATAACCAACTGAGAACATAGATCTTATAGCTTTAGTATAATCATTGGTCATAACTTAGAACACCTTAAAACGTGCCTTTTATTAAATATATTTCCTTTTTTGGTATGATAAAGTTATTTGGTCATTGTTACTTATTCTTTTCAGTATTATAAAATACCTTCCAACATACCAGGAACAAATGTAAGTATTGTTAATAAGCTTTTGCTCATAAGCAATGCCTATAAATTGCTGTATCCACACTTTTAATTTTGTATATAAATGAGGTTTGAAATAATAGTCTATCTTAGTTAATACATCAGCATTATAGTACAGTAGTATTTTCTCAACTTTCAAGTCAAATAATTGCTCACTATCTACCTTGTCAAACTCATATACATCATAGCAATACTTTTTACAACAGTATTCTTCTTTATAAATAAGCTTAAATTCATGTTTACATTGTTCTTCACCAATCCTAAATTTTAGATGCTTATGTATCTCATTTTTCATTTGATTTACAGGTATAAAAAAACCACCTTCTTTATGGTGGCTAAATATTAGTTTTATATTATTCTTAACTCATGATAGAATCCCATAAGCATTAATCTATTTAAGACTATTTCCTACAACATAAAAAATAGCTCCAAAAACAATATACATAACTGTTTTAGTGAGCAATATCTTTCTATCATAAATTAATTCAGGAGGATATAATCTAAATGCAATAAAAGGCGTTACTAAATACAGGCAGATAACATTGCTTATAATAAGTATCAACCAATGCAAGTTAACACCCTTATATAAAGGGAATAATGCAATTATAAATCCACTGAAAAATACCAGGAAAAGAAGTAATGCATTTTCACTTAATTTGCCATTTTCAAACTCATAGTTAAAAGCCTTATCTGGATTATACTTCTGCATTCTTTTAAATCTTCTAATTGTGTCTTGATAAGTTGCAAATGGTAGCTGAAATAAAACTGCTGAAATGATAAATAGTAAAGTAGACATTTTCTTTATTCCTGGTTAAATTTAAACTGGTTATCTCCTACTTTCAATGTCATTACAGAGCCTGAAATTGTGCCACTATTTAGAGGATTAAAAGTAGCTCCAGATTCATAGTTAAGTTTTATTGTACCAGTAGATAAATATGTGTAAGTCCCATTATATGGTCCACTATTAATAATCCATTGATTCTGTGAGTTCTTTCTATATCCATACAGCTTAAAACTGTTGTTTTCTTTAAATTGAACTTGTACTTTCTCATTGTCCCAATTCATGGTGTTATTGGTCATGATTTCAATTTCAGTAGAAGAGAATACTCCTGACCATGCAGTATTATCAAGCTTTACCAATGTAGAATTATCATTGTTATTGTCATCATTACTACTACAAGATACTGTTAGTGTTAATAGTGCAATAAGTAATAAAATTGATTTTCTCATAAAATGTAAGTTTTAAAATTTAACAAATATATTAAAGTTATCAATAATGATAACCTAAAATTATCATTTATGACCACTTTTGGCTATTAATATAAAAGAGTGGATAAGAAAGAGTTTCAGATTGCTATTGGTAAAAGAATAAGACAACTTCGTGAAGAAAAGAAAATATCACAAGTTGAGCTTGCTGCATTCTGTAACTTTGAAAAGTCCAATATGAGCAGACTTGAAGCTGGAAATACTAACCCTACAGCTTATACATTATATGTTATTGCTCAAAAGTTAGAAGTTGAAGTCTTTGAGCTTCTCAATTTTGAAGCATAAATTAGCTATTAATACCTATCTATTGTTATTTTTAAATCAAAACTAAATAGAAATTTATAGGTAACTTGGTAAGGCAGTACATACATAATTATTATAAAAACTTGTTTTCATCATTGAGACTATAGTAGTGATGTTTTGTAATAATCAAATGATCTAATAAAGACAAGTTCAATAGCTCACATGCTTTCTTTAATTTTTCTGTAATATTTATGTCTGAACTACTTGGATTAAGATTTCCACCTGGATGATTGTGTACCAAGATCAACTGAGTAGCATTGCATTTAAGAGCTACAGCTAGAATAATTCTTATATCAACTACTGAACTATCTATACCTCCTTTTGAAACATCATAAATCCCTAAAACATAGTTTCCTTTATTCATTAAAATTACTTTACATTCTTCCTGAAATTCAATGATATTAAGATTCCAATTCTTAATAATTAACTCATAGGCTTCTTTATGATTTGTTATTCTTATTCTTTCCTGATTATTAGTATTGTAACTGACTGATATTTCCATTATTATTTTAAAATTAGATAAACGTAATTAGAATAAATTGAAGACCACAATACTTCTTTTCCTGGTTTCCAACAATTCTTTTGCTTTAATATTTAGCTTAAAAAAGCAATAGATTTTCCTTACACCTATATATTATATAGGAAAAAATGTTGCTTTTACTCTTAAAACTTTTTAATTAGAGTAGAAAACATTAAAAATCCAAACCTTACTGAAATCTATATATGATTTTACAGTAAAATTTGGATATTATACTGTTAGATTAAGCAAACTCTACATGCTTTCCATTCTTAGAGAAAGACTCCATATCAGTGGCAAAGCTATCGCTTACCTGTTGCTTAATAGTATTCTTTGCTCCTGGTTCCTGTGCTGAGTATACAAATCTGTGATGAAGTACAATCACTTCTCCGGTGTCCTTAACAGTATACTCATAAGGCTCACATTCCTCTTTAATAATACTACCCTGCATTTGAGTACCAATAAGAGCCTGACAAGTAAGTTCATCAAATGTTGATGAAATGGAAGCCTTTTTGGATGTTGCATAGAACTGATTTGTAGTTTGGCTCATAACCATTTCTATTCCTCCCTGAACTTCTAGTACATAGAATGTAGAACCATCTTCTTTTTGTCTTTGTTTGTAGTTGATAATTGTTACCATTGTAGTTGATTTTTGAGTTAGATAAAACACCAGGAACAAAAGAATTATGAGCAATAGTACGTCAGCTATCACCTTGATTATATTACTGCCTGCGAAAATTTCTTTCTATTATTACTGGTGGGGGGATGTTTTCCCTACCCAAGTATGGGTGGGGGTTTTGAGAAGGGGGAAACAAAAGAGAGCTAAAGCTTAATTTTTTTAAAAAAAAATTTTATAATAAAAAGTATGCAAATACTTTGCGTAGATCTAATGTAATTTTGACTAAATTTAATCATTATGAAAAATCAATTAAAAGCTTTTTTAGAGTTAGATAATATAAATGAAAATACGCCAAATGAAATTAATCTAATCTTGGGTTCTATATATGAATATTCAAGAGAATTAAATACACTTAAAGATTTAGAAAAAGGGATTAAAATTTCATCAATGGTTAATCTAGATAACTTTACAGATGATGATAAAATGACATTTTATTACAATTTGTCTAATGCTTGGTCTTATAAAAAAATGATGATTCAAAATTTAAATAGTCCAGAGTTTTGGGAATTTGAAAATGAAGAATTAGTTCAAGAAATTCTAAATTGCAGAAAAGCTCTACTCCATTCTAAAGACACAAAAAACGTCTCCAGAAAATGTGAAGTATTGACAAATTTAGGTAATGATTTAAGCCATTTAGGAAGATTTTCAGAAGCAATAGATGCTTGGCAAAGAGTATTAAGAATAAAAAAAGATTTTCCAATGGCAATAGGAAATCTTGGGTTTGGATTATTTCATTATGCAGAAGTTCTCTATGATGATTCTCACAAAGCTTACTTCTTAAAAGAATCATATAATTACTTAAAGAAAGCAATAATGTCAAATGATATTTATCCTGAAGCTAAAATGTCGTTTTCACAAATTGTTTCTTGGATAGAAGAAAAAGTAGATAATACATTTTTGAATTCTGAAAATATTTTTGACAATTATTCTTTAGGAGAAAGTTTAGAAGAAAAAAACTATAGGAAATGGTGTATCAATAATAGCTTATTCCTAAATCCACTAAATGATATTATAAAAGATAACATTGTTGCACAAGACATATTGTGTCTCCCAACAATTATTATAAAAAAAGCAGATTTAGAGATTTACAATTATCATTCGTTTTTTAATCAAATTAAGCAAGAGTTTTGCTCTGCAAGATATTTATTTTATGATTCTATTACTAATCAAGAACCTCATTTCTCTGATAGAGAAAATGCTATCATAGACATTCTTGATTATTCAACATATTCCTATAATCTTGAAAAAAGTAAAATAGCATTTAGAACATTTTATTCTATTTTGGACAAAATTGCCTATTTAATAAATACCTATTTAAAATTAGGTTTTGAATCTAGAGAAGTAAATTATAGAAAAATATGGTATGTGAAAGGAAAACCAAATCCAATAATCATGGAAAGTCAAAATTGGGCATTAAGAGGATTGTTTTGGCTTTACAAAGATTTTTTTGAAAAAGAAGATTTACATTCATTTTTAGAACCAGAAGCTAAAGAGCTATCTACAATTAGAAATTTTATAGAACATAAATCATTTAAGATTGTAGAATTTGAAAACTCAAGAACCCCAAAAGATAATTTTACATATGTTATAGACAGAAATGATTTCATAGATAAAACATTTAAACTAATGAAAACAATTAGAGCTGCAATAATATATACTTCTCTATTCATTAATATCGAAGAAGGTAAAAAGGAATATAACTCTAATGAACTTGGAAGCATGCAATTATTTACTTTAGACGATCAATTTAAAAAATGATGGAAAAAGCTAACCTAAAAGAACTATATCAAAAACTTGAACTTACTAAGGATATTAATACAAAAGACACTGATTATGTTCTTGAAATTAAGTTTGATGAGAGATTAAATGATGAAGAGATAGAACTTATTAAAATTGAAAGAAAAATTCTTTCACTAATGTTCAATAAAGGCAAACTTATAAGTAGATTTTTTAGTCCAGAAATTGTCTTTGATGAATTATTCTCTGATTATGAAACAGATTATATAAAAGAAAGGATTGAAAATACTCAAAACCCTTACATTACAATAAGATACCTTATTATCCTTTGGAATAAAACTAAAAATCAAGAATATTCAAAATTGGCATTTGACAAAACTTTTGATATTCTAAAAAAAAGTATTGACTCTAAAAGCATCACATTTATTGATGCCAATGAATTATTGCTTATATGTAGAAACATTGTTGAAAAATCTAAGTATAGAAAAGAAGATTTTTTAAATTTTCTTAAAGATTTTAAACTGTATATTAAAACTCCTTATGATTTTTATTTCTATTTAGAGCAATTAGTTGATAATAAATTGATTTCGTCAGGATTACTAAATATATTAATTTCGGATTATATAGACTATGTAAAATTAGAAATACAATACTATTTTCATAACAAAAATGGACTTGAAACTTTACTTCCTTTAATTCAAAAGGCTAAGCTTTCGGTAAAAGAAGTCTATTCTTTATGGCTGAGAATGAGAAATTTTAATTAATCATAGAGAAGAAAATGATTTTATCAAGCTAAATTTATTAAGAAAAAAAGCTGAATATGAAAAGTTGGCTGGAAAGGTTGAAGATAGTGAAAGAACTTTAGAAGAATTAACTAAAATTAAATTTGATATAAATCTTAATAAAACTAACTTCTCCATGTCAAGTGAAGACAGTAAAGAATTAGAGGTATTATGGAAAATCATTGACTCCAAAAGCTCGTTTCTTTCAACATTAAGTGCAGAATATATAATTGGATACTTTGCAACTGATTTTAAGAATTTACACACTGTAACAACTGAAAAAGGAAATAAACCATTATTAGATGGTGTTTTCAATACTATATTAATGGACATTAATAATAATACTACTGAAAAGAGAAGTAAGAATAATTTAAGTGAAAATATATCAGCTTACTACAGCTTATTCTTTATGCCAATATTTGAACAGACACTTTATAAATCAATTATTAATGGACATTTAAATTATCAAAACTTTAATGACTTCCTCAAAAATACATGGCTTGGACAACCTACTAAATTTTATAAAGGAAATATAGAAATTGAAGAAAGTTGGCTAACATTGCTTCAACCTGGCATATATAATTTTTTTAGTCTGTTTGAACATCAAGCTATCCATAACAAGCTCAAAACAGATCTTTACATTTTAAGTATTGATTCTTTAACTTTAAAGTTTGAAGGAATTCTTAGAGATTTCATAAGGCTTTTAGGAGGCTCAACAATAAAAATCAAAAATGGAGTTAGTGAAGAAATATTATTAGAAGAAATGCTTGAGCATAAAGTTATAAAAGAGAATTATGAAGAAGCGGAAATAGAATTATTTAAACTTGTTTTTACACGACAAGGCATTAATGTCAGAAATAATATTGCCCATAGTTTCTATAAAACAGCTGATTATAATTTCAAAACAATAAGTTTGATAATACTATGTATTCTAAGAATAGGTAGATTTCAATTTGAAATTTGAAAAAAAAGTTTAAACTTGAATAACAAACTATAACCACGCTAAAAAATGCACATTAAACACATAACTATACAAAACTTTAGAAACTTCAAAAATTTTGAAATTGACTTTTCTGAAGGATTTCAGACTATAATAGGTGAAAATAATATAGGTAAAAGCAATCTATATTGGGCAATAAGATTAGTTCTAGACAAAAACTTATCCTATAACTCAAGAAATTTGGAACTGAAAGACTTTCATGGATTTAGAAATAAATTAAATATCGATGATTATATTCTTGTTAGTATAGAAATGTTTAGTAAAAAGCTTTCTGAATTTCCAACTTTCCATGCATTAAAAACATCAGATGATACAGCAAGAGTCACATTTTTGTTTGCTCACAAATTAAAATTCAATTCAGAATTTGAGATTGGGGAAACTATTGAAATGTCTGATTTTAGATGGCAACTTTTCGGAGGTGGTAATAGCTTAAAAATAGATGATATTTTGCAATTAACATCAATAAGAATGTCAGATTTAGAAGGAATTAATTTATACTATTTAAATGCTTTCAGAAATACTAGTACTGAGTTGCATGGCTCAACTAAATCCCTTTTAAGTAAATTTTGTATCTCTAGAGAAAATTCAGATGGAGAACTTCAAGAAGTAAAAGACATATTGAGAAAATCATCTGATAGTCTAAATGAATTATCTTTTATTCCTAAAATCGCTTCCAATATTGAAGAAAAAGGGAAAAATATCGCAGGGGACTATTTTTCATTTCCTATATCTTTAAGTTTTATCTCAAATTATGACATAGATGCATGGAGCCAACTTAATGTTTATTACAACCCTACAGATGGAGTAAATATTCCTATTCAATCTCTTGGATTAGGGCAGAAGAATATACTTTACTTGAGCTTATTTATTGCGGAACTGGAAAACTCAAGTAGTGATTTTGAAATCAATATTTTATTAATAGAGGAACCGGAAGCACATTTACATCCCCAATTACAAAAAGTTCTATTTTCTAATCTTAATCAATTAAAAACTACACAAGTCTTTCTCTCATCACATTCAACTCACATAGCTAGTGATTGTGAATATAAAAATTTGAATATTTTGTATTTAAATTTATTAAAAGAGGTTAAATCTTTTTCTCCTTTCAAGGAAAACCTATTATTAGATAGAGAAAGATTATTATTAAAAAGATATTTGGATGCTACAAGAAGTGAAATTTTCTTTTCATCAGCCATTATATATGTGGAAGGAGTTTCAGAACAATTTATCATTCCTATTATCGCAAAGGAAAAATACAATATTGACCTTACTGAGCATAATATTTCTATTGTTCCAATTCATAGTAGATTTTTTGATCCATACTTAAAACTGGTAAATGATAATAATTTAGAGATACCAGCTGTTGCCATAATAGATGGAGATTCTCATTTAACTGATGAAGAATCAAGTTTTATAGCTAATGCAAAAAAATTAGAAGTTGAAAACAGAGTAATTGTTTGTGAAGGGACAAATACACTAGAAATAGATATTTTCCCAAATCCTGACATTAATTCAAAATATTTAGAGCAGTGTTTTATCAACTTAGGGCATTCTATATCTTATCAGAATTTATTAGAAACTATAAAATCCAACAAAGAATTGTGGCAAGAAGAATTACTTAAAAGGATTGATGGTACAATAAAAAAAGGAAGATTTGCCCAAGAGTTAAGTCTATTAATTGATAAAGATTTTATAGTTCCTCCATATATTGAAAGAGCCATAAAACATATAATATCATGTAAAAAGCTACAATATGGAGTATCTTAATGAGATTCAAAAGCAAGCAGTCTATGAGTATAATAATGGCTTAATTGTAAGTGCTTCACCAGGAACAGGCAAAACAAAAACATTAGTAGCCAGAGCAAATAAAAAACTTACAAATCTGCCTAAACATAAAAAATTAGCATTAATAACATATACAAATGCAGCAGCTGATGAAATTGCATCAAGGTTAGACTATACAGAAAATGATGTATTTATTGGAACTATTCATAGATTTTGTTTAGAATATATTTTAAGACCTTTTTCATGGATATATAAATGGGACAAACCCAGGATTGCATCCTATAGTGATTTTAAAGAATTTTTAGAAATCAATAAATTATCTACAATTCAACTTGAAGACCTAAACAAAATAAAAAAAAATCTTGATGGCTCTTTAATAATCCCAACTGAATGGCTCCACAAAATTACATTTGAAGAATTATCAAGAATATATTATGATTTTCTTAAAGAAAGAAAGCTTATTGATTTCAATGAAATACTATTTCGTTCCTATATTATTATTTCAAAGAACTTATTTACCGCTAAATCAGTATCTAATATTTTCATGGAAATTTCTGTAGATGAATTTCAGGATACAAATATTTTCCAATATGAAATTTTAAAAAAAATAAAAAATAATGGGGAAACATCGTTTTTTATTGTAGGAGATGAAAAACAAAAAATTTATAGTTTTGCAGGGGCTTTAAATGAAACATTCACTATTGCTAAAAAGGATTTTGGTTATGAAATCCTTGATTTAAACTATACTTATAGATCAACTAAAAAGATTGTAACAGGGTATTCAAAATTGTTTTCAGATCATCCAACTTTAATAAACTCATCAAAATATAAAGATATTCCCTTCGATATCAGATTTCATCAAACTAAAAAGGATGACAATAATCTTTATATTAAACAAATTATTGATAGTCTGATAAAAGCCAAAGCACAAGTTGGTAATATTGCAATCTTAACAACATCTTGGTTTGATGCCTATAATATTGGAAGCTACTTAAGAGAATATTTCAACATTATTGGATTAGGCGCATTACCACATTCTAATATATCTAACACTGTATTTGCTATCTTAAAAACTTTAAGTAGATATTCAGTAGATTCCTCGATTAGGAACTTAAAAATTATAAAAAGAAATATTGAACTTTTAATCTTAGAAAAGAACATTGATTTCAATGAAAAAGAAATTGTGTTTGCAACAAATAAATTAATAAGTCAATTTCAAAAAATTAATATAAATACAGGATTAAAAGAATCATTATTACAATATCAAAATATAATATCTCTGATTTTTAAGATTGATGTTCCTGAAGTAGATGAGATCTTGACAATAGTAAATGATGACGAAGCTTTAAATTGGAACTTTAAAAAGTATATAGAAACATTATCTGGCATCAATGGTATAACTATAAACACTATACACCAGGCTAAAGGGCTTGAATATGATTTTGTAATATTAAATGGCATAAATGAAAATAGAATACCATACCAAAGATGTATAGATCATGTAAAATATATTTATGAGGAATTAACAGATGAATCTATTCAAAATGGGAGAACTCTATTATACGTTGGAATGAGTAGAGCAAAAATTGGTTTGTTTATTCTACACAGTTGGAAGCCTTCAATGTTTATTAAAGAAATAATGTGATTTACATAATAAATTACAAAGAGGATTAGAGTTTTTTAATAAAACTCCTATCTAAAATATATGCTTCATCTATAGCTTTTTTAACAATTAAATATTCAAAATTATCTATATTTTCTGAAATTATATTTTGGCTGTCTTCTGGTACAATAAATCTTCTTTCACAACTTGATAATATGTTGTAATCAACATCTATTAAGTAAATCGAAGACTCTTCTAAAATATAAGAAACATGGGAGTCATTCTTAACAATTACATTTAAAATATTATTTTCAACCGTTAATACACATTGAATATTATTAGCAATATTACAAACATTTTCATCAATCCAAATATGATCAAGTATTTTTAAATATTTCAATTTAAAAACTAATCTATCCAAACTAATATATGGATTTAGTTCATAGAAAGGAGCTGGATTGGTTATACTTTCTCTTAATGATATAGCATTCTGTAATGCTATTTTATAATTGGATTTATAGTTTTCATATTCAAAAAATTTTCCATCATTGTACTCTAAATAGCCCTTTGATACAATTGTTCCAACAACACAATTCTCACCAGCACAATCTTCAGCATGAATATTTTTTCCACAATAAAAAACTTCTTTTAAATTATTTCTACATTGAGACTTATTAAAAGAATATGTTGAATATTCAAAATGTAATAAAATCCACATTTCAAATGCGATAGAACAAAAACCTATATTTATGTTTTTCCTATAGGCTTTTGAAAGATTAAAAGCTTCTTCATGATTTGGATGTCCATCTTTATCATATACTACCCATAATTCATCATAATCGACCTCAATATCCGCTAATTGAGCTTTTCTTACATAACAAGTAGGTTGCGCTTTATATTCATCTTCTATTATAAAATCTTCTACTTTAACTATTGTTTGTCTTATTTGTCTTTTTTTTCCGCCTTTTCTTTCTACAAAATTTTCTACATCATTTTGTATTTTTTCTTGAGAAGGAATTGGCAAAATTTTTATAAAATAATCTCTTATTCCCTCATCTACTATCTCATTGCGTAGATTATTAAAATAATCAGGTTCAGATCTTTCACCTTCACAAACAATTAATAAAGTTTTTCGATATTCTTGGCTCATTTACTAAAATATTCCTTTAATGACTTTATTTGTGGAACACCTCCAAATTTACCAGCAAGATACCATCTATCAAAAGAAGTATCCTCTCTTAGATTTTCAAAATCTTGCAAACTATATAAATCAGTTTCTCCTTTATCATTTTTTTCGGTAATCCATACTTGATCTTTTCTTATCATATCTTTATCAAGAAGAGATATATCATGAGTTGTAAATATTAATTGTGCATTATTGGAATTTATTTCGTCATCTT
The DNA here is from genome assembly GCF_028570785.1 of Chryseobacterium sp. B21-037. Lineage (NCBI taxonomy): Bacteria > Pseudomonadati > Bacteroidota > Flavobacteriia > Flavobacteriales > Weeksellaceae > Chryseobacterium > Chryseobacterium sp. B21-037. Next base: position 4,380,562 of record NZ_JALGCB010000001.1, on the reverse strand, counting down.
GAAAAAGCATAACAATCATTTTTGTAATAAAAGAATGCAAACTAGTATCTAGCTCATCTACCACCAATACACTTCCAGTTTCAAGAGCTTCGATAATTTTAGCACCTAAAACAAATAAACTTTGTGTTCCTATAGACTCTTCTAATAATGAAAGATTTGTTGTATCAATTAACTTATCACCATTATATAAATCATGAATTCCTGATATATTAAAATCACTTCTTTTCCATAAATAATTTATTTTGTTTTTTGCATTTAATTTTGATTTATTAATATTTATACCTGTAATTTTTGTGTCAGCATAATTTATTAGTTTTTCTAATTTAACTTTTAAATTTTCGTCTTTTAAAAGATCTTCAGATATTTTATCGTTTAAAATTTCATAATGTAATTTATTTGTAGCATTATAAACAAACATTCTTTTAAAGTAAAGAAAAATCTTACTAATTACTTCATGTGGCTCATCATCTCCAAACTTCGATAACAATAATTGGTTTTTAAATACATTTATTGTTTTTTTCCCAAAATCATATCCTAGTAAGCCTGATTGAACATCTTTACTACTATCAAATTTATTCCTTGTAAAAACATTCGTTTCTCTACCATTTGGATAATAAGATAAAACCTCATTAACTACGATATTATCTAAAAACTCTATAGAATAAATGTGTTTAATTTTATCGAGTAAAAATTCTAGAGTAAGCTCAACAGGAGAGTTAAGGGTTTCAATATTAAATTTGAATGGGTCATATATTGTAATGTCATCATCTAATGATGGTTTTTTGATAATTAAATTTCTAAGTTCATATAGAGCTCTAACTATATTGGATTTACCTGAAGCATTTGAGCCATACATTAGAGAGGTTTTTAAAACTTTAAAATCATTAATAGTAGTATAATTAAAATCTTTAGCTTTAGACGCACTAGCTTCTAAAGTATAATTTGTTTCCTCTTTGTATGATCTATAATTTTTTAGCTTAAGATTTAAAATCATATTGTTGCGATTTTTTTACAAAACTACTCATTTAAACTTTAAAAAAAGAAGTTTAAACAGTCATATTTGAAAAGTAATTACAATATATATTGGAGGGAAACATAAATAATACTACTCCAATTAAATGGAGTAGTTTAATTAACTCAAAAACCAACAGTAATCAGAATTACCATTGAGTGCTTTCTGAATACCTTTAGTAAAATCAAAAGCATTCAAATTTCTATCTAAGAAAGTATCTATATAACTGCTTTTGTTAGCTTGTGTAAAGAGATTATATGCATTCCATAGGTTAATCTCTCCATTATTAGCCTTACAAAAACTCTCATCTTCGTAGTAGTCTTTAGCTATTGTATTTAACTGGCTATCATTGAAAGTTAATTGAGGAATATTTAATCTCTGTTTTTCAGTTTTAGATATATGCTGATACAGTCTTGTTTTACCTAATAATTGAGCAAATTGATGTTCAGTTAAATAATGGTCTGAAAACTCTTTCATTTCCAATAAATGTTGCTGTGCATTGTATTCTGTTAAAATATTCATTATTTTATTTTGCAACTCTTGGTATGAGCTTACTCTCATATCATCTACAAAGCCATCACTCCAAACACATAAATTACAGCAGACTTTATTCTGAAAACCCACAAAGAACTTAAACTTTTCAAAAGTTTTTTTATTGTATAAATTCTCCTGATTATAGGCTCTAACTCCACCAACTGTTAATGATAGCTCATTACCATTAATTGAATCTGTTATACCAGGAATCCTAATAATAAATGCCATCCTTTCAAAATACTGTGTTTTTTCATGATCTAATAAATCTTTTGCATTCTTATAAATAGCATCAGGAGTTCTGCCTTTAATTTGATGTGAAACTCTTATTTCAGGTTGCATAAAAGATTGATGAGAAAACACCTTACTAATACAGTCCTGTGTAATATCAATAAATTCCTGATGAGCAATGGTTTTTTCATTGTCTTTAGAGAATACAGGAATAATACAATCATTCTTTAACTGATAGAGATTGACTTCTTGTGTGTTTGCTTCAATGAAAGGTTTGTATTCATATGGCTTCTCTTCTATTGGTTTATTTTCCTGGTGAACTTCAATCCTTTGAAGAGAACTATCAAACTCTTGCCAGACTTTATCTTTTTCTGCTTCAGTTGAAACAGCACCAGGAATAAAATAATCCTGATTTGAATGATGGGCTGTGTCATTATTCATTCTGCTTTCATACAAAGAAATCTCTTTAATATTCTGTGCTAGTCTAAGTTCAAAGGCTTCCTCTAAGGTAGCAGGTCTAATTTTGTTAATGGTGTCCATTGGTTGAAAAGTTTTGAGGGTTTGATGATTTGATTAAGAATGATTTTCTGGCTTCATATTGAGGTCTTAATTCTTCCTGATATTTAGGATATTTTTTATAGATAGCTAAAAGCTCTGCAATGGTATTACTGGTTTTAATCTTAGTTAGAATATCATCTTTAGAAAAGCAATCTCCACCAGGATCAAAAGTAATAGGTTTGATAAAGCTTTGAGGGCTGGCAGGAGAATCCATACCAGTTGAAACATTTGCAGTTTCTGCAATTCCAGAATTACACCAGCTCAATATTAATTTACCTGTGTCAGAGGTAATAATAAATTCAGGCTTGTTCATAAATAGCCCTGTTCTGTCTTTTGATGCCTTAGCTAAATGGTTTTCATTGACTAGTTCAAAATTTATGGTTAATTCATATTCAAAACCATCTCTGGTAATCTCTTTTGTTCCATGCTTTACTACTTGGGTTTTACCATTGCTCCCAACATCTAAAGAATAGTCTATTTTTCTCCTGGTAGTGGCAATAATATGACAGCTTGACTGCAATATCTTATTGATAAAAGCTTGATGCCTTGGTGTGACATTAGCCCAATCCTGAAATCTTCCACCTAGTTTCTCATGAATATCAAGGCATCCACCAGTACCATTCCACTCATGGCTTGCAGAATCAATGATAATAACAGAAATTCCTGACTTTTCACACAGTTCAATTGCCTGTATGTATCTTTCAGGGCTATAAGGAGCTTGTAAATCCAATACATTATAATTTCCTAAATCTGAATATAAAGAAGCAGAGGAATTTTCTGTATCTATAACAGCTATTTTGCTCCAGTCCTGTGTCATTCCATAAGCTAATAATAAGGCTGATTTGGTCTTACCAAAACCTGATGCTCCTGATAGTCCTAACCTGAGCTTTACTTGTTGTCTTTGTGATTGTTTTAATTGCATAGTTATAAGGTTTAATTATTAATATTTTTAATTGATTGTTTAATATTGAAAGTGAATAATATTCCTGTTCCTGGTACTTTTCAGAGAACAAAAAAACCAACCTCAAAATTTTGAGATTGGTTTAAAAGCATCATTTTTTCTTTATATTTATATAACAGAAAGGAAAAAAGAGCGCTTTTTATATTATATATTCTGGAAAGCGATTATAGATTAAATTGATTAATTCAGATTCTTCAAATAATAAATCATCTAATACATAATGATTTATGGGATTACCTAAAAATCTTGTGGATTTCAAATGACCATTGTAGAATATTTTAATTAACAAACTATAAAAGCTTTCAATCATTTGCCCTTTTGACTTTTGCTTACTTAAGGTATTTTTAAAAGGTATTAAAGATTTAGCAATGACCACATCAATGTTCTGTAAGTTTTTTAAATTATTTTCAATATCTAACTCATTAAACAAAGATATAAATTCTGGAAAGGGGTTATTAGGTAATTTATGCTTTAACTTCATTTTCTTTTTATTAAATTCCAATAAACTAACTAATTTCCACCAGTCCTGATATAATTTTATTATTTTTTTTTGTTTTGAATTTAACACTTCTACAATACTAATATCATCCAAGTTAACCTTTGAGGCAAAATAAACACAAGATTTAAAATATAACTTTTGAAAATCTTTACTTGATGTAGTATTTGAATCAAAAATCAACTGTAGTAATATTTTATATATTTTGTTTAGATTTGATTGTGTTAATTTTTCTCTATCTATCCGTAATTCAAAGTAGTTAAATAAATAATCTTCAAAGTACTCCAGTAATTCAAAATCTGATAAATTATGAGAAAATTCAATATCTATATCAGATTCAGGATTCCAAAGAGAAGTAATAAACTTTAACTCGTTATTGTATATCTCTGAAATTTGCTCAGATAATTTATTTGAGTCTAAATAAATTTTTCTTGAAATATGCAAACTCTTTAATTTGCAATTAAGAAATTGATTAGTAATAGCTGCCCATATGAAATAAGCTGAAAGATTTCCTCCAAAGAAATTCTTTGTAAGAAATTTTTCACCTTTCTCTAAAATGAAAATTTCTTTTGATGGATATAAAAGTCTATTCATACCAGTCCTTTTCACTCTATCAACATGAAGAATCTCCTTGTATAAGTTTTCTTGTAATTCTTTGAATTTATCATTTAAAATATTTGCTTGATTATTAATATTCGTGTAATCAAACTTGCCTAATGACTCATGTGAAAACTCTTTGAAAACATCTTTTAATACTTCCTTTTGTTCAGAGGAATGAGGAAAAGAAGTAATATTAATGCATGGTGGGTTAGGAAGAAATACATAAATATCACCCATGCTCCTCTGTCTTGCCAATGATTGTATTAAAGAGTTTAAACCACTTGTAAAAACACCTTTATTCATTCCATAATCAATGTTTACTTCTGGAGGAAGAATAACAATGAAATGATGATTTTCCTTTTTTATATTGACTCCAGTAGTGAAGTTTGTTCCAATATTTATTAGTTTTGGATCAAAAGTTTTGTTAGCCCTCTTATCAAGAGGGTCATAATAACATCTATTAATTCTATTCCTTATTGGATAGAGTATGTTGGAGGCTTTTAAAATTTTAGAATTAGGATCAGGTTTTCCAATAAATTTCTTTGTAAGTTTTTTTGAATAAACCATAATATCAAAAGGTTTATTTTTCTCTACTAAATGACTCAATAAACTAATAATTCTTCCATCACTATCAAGTTCATATCCTGAATAAAATTTAATATGTAACCTACTTTGTTTTTCTATAAATCTTTTTCTCTCGGATTCGATAATTTGAATATTTTTATTTGTGAATTCTGAAAGATATTTGATAACTTCTTTTGAAGCTTCATTATATGTAGCGCTTACTATTAAAATCTTATGAACAAAGCCTTCAAACTTCCATAAATTGAAAATATTCTCTTCTCTAAAATTATAAATACTGTCATGTATTTCGTCAAAAATCATCACTAATTTCTTCTTACTGGTATGGCAGGCAGATACTAGTTTTTTAAAATACTTAATTCTTTTCTTTGAGCTAACTAAGTTTTCTCCACCATTACCAAGTAAAGCGTTAACAGTCATAACATGTATTCTAAAATCTTTTACATTAAAAGCATTACTGTTCTCTTCATCGGAGATTTTTACCAATGGTAATTCCTGAATATTAAAGATTTTTTGTCTATCAATAAAGTTTGAAAAATCTTCCACATATTGACTAATCAAATTATTAAATGGTACAGCAACTACTACTATATACCTATCATCATTTGCATATTTAACTGCTAAATCAATAATGGACTTAGATTTTCCTTGACCAACACCAGCATTAATCACTACTGTATTTTGAATCTCATAATTAGCCTCTAAAATAGGCATTAGTGCATCACTTATATAACCATTATCATCAGGTGTAATTTGAATTTTCTCATTAACGGTATAATATTCATTAAAATCAGAAGGATTAATTTGTTTAAACTCGATTGGATAATCTTGAAAATAAGAATTAGGTAATATAGTATTGCTCATAGTAATTAACTGTGCTGTAAAAATACTACAACACAGTTAAAGTTATTTTAGTTTTGAATTTAATTTATTCATTTGTTCACTCACTTTCTTATTTACAACTTTAGCATAATGCTCCTGGGTAATAGTAATTTTTGAATGACCTAACAACTCTGACACTATCTCCATAGGGACATCATTAAAGAGTAATACTGTTGTTGCAAAGGTTCTTCTTGCTAAATGGTGGGTTAATCTTTTCTCTATCCCCACAATGTCTGCTATTTCTTTAAGGTAGGCATTAAACTTCTGATTACTGAAACTTGGCAACACTTTTATTTCATGTGCATTACTGTATTTCTCAATAATGAATTTACTTTTAGTCAATAGAGGAATAGATAAAGTTTGCTGAGTTTTAAGTCTTTTCATATTGATCCATTCATTGCCATCAAAACCGTTTATAATATGAGATTTTTCAAGATTAGCCATTTCATTATAAGCCAGCCCTGTATAACAACAGAAAATAAACATATCTGTAACTATTTGTAATCTTTCTGATTTAAATTGATACTCTTCAAGCTTCTTTAATTCTTCTGTTGTCAAATAAACTATCTCTTTCTTAACACGTTTTACTTTATATCCCACAAAAGGGTCTCTATCTATAATCCCTTGTGAAATGGCTATTTTAACAACTTTCCTAAACCTTTGAATCATCTTGTTTACTGTTGCAAGGGCTAAAGATTTCTCTGTTTTCAAGTAGAATTCATAATCCTGAACAAATTTTAAATCCAAATCTTTAAACTGATAGTCTGCCTTAGTGAATGAATATGTAATAAAACCTTTTAATAAGTCCTTTGCCTGTTTAAACTTCCAAAGTGTAGCAATTGAATACTCTTTCCCTACAAGCTTCTCAAGTCTGTCATTATGCTCTTTAAAAAGCTCAAGAATTGTTTTGGTTCTGATTGAGACATCTCCCTTGTATTGTAAGTAAATATCTCCTACATCAAAGTTTTCTTCATTGACTTGCAGAAATAAAAAAGCCTGATTAATTTCATTCTTAATCAGACCTAATTGTGTATTAATAAAACTGTTTTCTTCATTGGGTGGTTTAGCTTTCTGTAGCCTACTATCCCATTGCTTAGGATTCACAAATAATCCAGTAGAAAACTCTTTTCTATCCTGGTGAAAAGTAATTCTACATTTTATAGGGCACTTACCCTGCTTATTTAGTTTCACTTTTTGCAATAGAAAAAGTATTGATAATTTATTGTTATTCATTGATTTAAGTTTTAGAAATGGGTCACCAAAAAGTAGAAATGGGACACCTAATAGGACACCTTTTAAGAAGTATTCTATATATCTGAATACATAGAGTAAGTTGAACTCTTGTAATTAAGACAATATTACAACACTCTGAAATAGAGAATAAAGCACAAAAAAACACCTACATTTCTGTAAGTGTTTGATTTATTGTGGTCCCACCTGGGCTCGAACCAGGGACCACCTGATTATGAGTCAGGTGCTCTAACCAACTGAGCTATAGGACCTCAAAACTTGGTTAAATTTTGTGCTTGCAAAAATAGTAAAATTTCTTTCACTACAAAACTTTTTATGACTTTTCTTGACAAAGTTCTACGAGCACTCCGTTGGTGGATTTAGGATGAAGGAATACAACTAATTTGTTATCAGCACCTTCTTTTGGCTCTTCGGAGATAAATTGAAAACCTTCTTTTTTTAATCTTTTTACTTCTTCGACGATATTTTCAACGCCAAAAGCCAGGTGATGGATGCCTTCTCCCTTTTTATCGATGAATTTTGAGATCGGACTTTCCGGGTTGCTGGCTTCAAGAAGCTCGATTTTGCTTTCACCGGTTCCATAAAACGAGGTCACTACTCCTTCCCTTTCTACAGTTTCTTTTTTGTAGGAAGGTTTTCCTAAAAGCTTTTCAAAAAGTTCATCGGAAACCCCTAAAGATTTTACGGCAATGCCGATATGTTCTAACTTCATAAGTAAAATACTATAATTAAATCGTAAATTTGAAATACCCATTACATTTCAAATGAGCAATTCAAACAAAAGTACTAAATTTGCATAAATTATGGAAAGTAACAGACAAAGAAAAGTAGCACAGATTATACAGGAAGATTTTGCAGAATTATTCCGCAAACAGGCAGCTGACAGCAAACAGAACATTTTGGTTTCTGTTTCGGATGTTAAAGTAACTGCAGACCTGGGAATAGCAAAGATCTACTTAAGTATTTTCCCTCAGGAATTCCGTTCACATATTATGAAGGAGATTGAGGAGAACAAACCTCAGTACAGAAATTTCATTGGCCAGAAAATGGCTAAACAAGTTCGTATCATTCCACAGCTTAGTTTCTATCTTGACACTTCTCTTGATGATGTTGAAAAACTGGAAAAAGAATTAAGAGGCGAGGGAGACAATCCTGTATTATAAATTTTGAAAAACATTGCATTCTATATTGCTTCCCGATACCTTTTAGCAAAAAAAGGAAGCACTGCCGTTACCTTCATCACATGGTTATCCGTGGGAGCAATGATGGTTGCCGTTACTGCAATGTTTGTCATTATTTCAGTTTTCTCGGGCCTTGAGGATCTTAACAAGGATCTGATCTCTAATCTTCATGCGGATCTTACGATCAAGAGCTCTGCAGGCAAGACCTTAAAGAACCTGCCAAAAATTGAAGATCTTCTTAAAAAAAACAAAGATATTACCAGCTTTTCCCGTGTCATTGAGGAAAAAGTATACATTAATTATAACGGAAAAGGAGACATTGCCTATCTGAGAGGAGTGGATTCAGCTTATACCGTAGTCAATCCCATCAATAAAGACGTATTTTACGGCAGCTATCCAAGTTTCGATTATTCGAATGAGGTATTGATGGAAAATTCACTGGATAACAGGCTTTCGATTCCGGTAGCTTCTTCAAAGGATTATGCCACCATTTTTATGCCGAAACCAGGACTTGGGATTATCAATAAAGAGGATGATATTTATAATAAAAAAGACATTCTGGTGACCGGTATTTTTCCGGGAAAAGATCAGCTGGACAGTTACATCATTTCCCCGATTGAATTGACGGAGCAACTATTGAACCTGCCCAAAAATTCAGCCTACCAGATCGTCATCAAGTTAAAAAATCCTGAAAATGCAGATATCGTTAAAGGTAAATTACTTTCTACTTTGGGCAAAGGGATTGATATCAAGACCAAAGAAGAAGAAAATGCTGCTTTCTGGAAAATGATCAATACGGAAAAGCTTTTCATCTATTTAATCTTCGCGCTGGTTATTTTTATTACGACCTTTAACCTGGCTGGAGCCATTATCATTCTGCAACTGGATAAAAAAGAACAGGCCAGATCACTGATCTCGCTTGGATTCCCGTTAAGCCACCTGAGAAGAATTTACTTCTACACCGGGGTCCTTATTGTAATATCAGGGATTATTTCCGGGTTGATTCTGGGGACAGCATTGTGCTATTTCCAATTGTTTACAGAATTTTTTAAAGCCAACGAAACTTTGCCGTTCCCGGTAAAGATCGTAGGTAAAAATTATATCATTGTAGCCGTTACGGCATCTCTATTCGGCTTCATTATTTCATGGGTATTTTCAAAAATAAGCAAGGAATATATTACTAAAAATTAATATACGTAAGATCGTATTTTCTTTACCTTTGCGACCCAATTTTTAAATAATGAAACGAATTTTATCTTCTTTTTTATTGGTATTAGCTTGTTTTTATACATTAGCACAGATACCTGCAGGCTATTATGATTCGGCTGTTGGATTAACCGGCCCTTCATTAAAAACCCAACTTAAGGAAATTATTTCTACCGGATATGTTCAACATACCTATAACGACCTTTGGGATGCCTATCAATCCACCGACAAAGACAATTTTTACGAGATGGATGGCACCGTTCTGGACATCTATTCCGAAAACCCAGCGGGACCGGATAATTATAACTATACTTTTATAGTCAATCAATGCGGCAGCAACAATGGACCTGAAGGAACCTGCTACAACAGAGAGCATATTGTCCCTCAGAGTCTTTTCAGTGAAAACCTTCCCATGAAATCTGACATTCATTTTATACGCCCTACGGATTATAAGGTGAATGGTATGAGATCTAATTACCCTTTTGGAGTTGTAGACGTACCAACATTCGTTTCCCAAAACGGATCCAAGCTTGGAAGTTCTGCTTCTGCAGGATATACAGGTATTGTATTTGAACCTAATAATGCTTTTAAGGGCGATATAGCAAGAATGGTCCTTTATTTCGTAACAAGATATGAAGCCCAGCTTTCTACTTTCAGCACAGGGAATATTTTGGGAGGTTCTGCTTTCCCGGGGCTTCAATCGTGGGAACTGAATCAGTTGCTGGCATGGCATGCGGCAGATCCGGTGTCACCGGAGGAAATTGCAAGAAACAATGCATCTTATGCTTATCAAAACAACAGAAACCCTTATATCGATCACCCTGAATATGTGGCACTGATCTGGGGAACTCCGGTTATCGATACCCAGGCGCCAACAGCAGCGACCAACCTGATAGCCAACAACCCTACTTCTAACTCCATGTCATTGAGCTGGACGGCAGCAACCGATAATATAGGCGTAATTGGTTATGATATTTATGCAAACAATACATTCAAAACTTACGTAACAGGAACTACGGCAGTGGTTTCCGGATTATCTCCTTCTACTACGTATGATTTCTATGTAATTGCTAAGGATGCAGGCGGAAATTCATCTCCTCAGAGCAATATCGCACAAGGGACTACCTTGGCATCACCGGCAGGAGGAAGTTGTGGAACCGAAACTTTTGATGCCATACCAACCACTCCTAATCCTAGTTCTTACATCGATAGAACATGGACAAGCAATGGAATTACATGGAATGCTACCTCTGCAAGAACGGATGAAACGATCAATGGAAAATCCATCACGATAAAAAATGGAGTCTTAACAAGCTCTACCATTTCAGGAGGTATACAAAGCTTAACACTAACGACCCAATTGAAGTATAGTGGAGCTGCCGGAACATTGAATGTTGAAATCAATGGAAATCTTGTAGGTACCATACCGTACAGCGCTTCCGTACAAACAACAACGATCAGTAATATTAATGTTACCGGAAATGCCGTGATCAAAATCATCACAACATCATCTGCAACAAACAGAATCGCAATGGATGATCTTAGCTGGACATGTAATTCAACATTAGCTACTGTTGATGCCACTAAAAATCCATCATCATTTGTGGTTTATCCTAATCCGGTTACAAATAATGAGCTTTATGTAAAAGGTGAACTGCTGAATAAAATTTCCAAAGCAGAGATTTATGATCTGTCGGGAAAACTGATCCGGGTGATTAACAATCCATTCAAAAATTCTAACAAAATTCATTTAAATGGATTGATCAAAGGAAATTACATCCTAAAAACAGACAACATTTCTGCAAAATTCATTGTGGAATAATCTTAAAAATATTTTAATCTATAAAGACCGATTTGTTCGGTCTTTTTTTTATTTTTGATAGATGGATTCCAATAAAAAATTAGGCTTAATAGGAAGAAATATTTCTTATTCTTTTTCCAAAAAATTCTTTGAAGATAAATTCCAAAAACTAATGCTGAAAGGCATCTCCTATAGTATTTTTGATCTTCAGGAAATCGAAGAGGTTGAAAACCTGTTTTCAACACCTGGGCTACTGGGCTTTAATGTGACCATCCCGTATAAAGAAAAGATCATCAATTATCTGGACAATTTGAGTGAAGAAGCTGAAAAAATAGGCGCTGTAAATTGTGTTTTAATTGAAAATGGAAAGAAAACGGGTTATAACACGGATGCTTTCGGATTTGAAAAAACCCTTCTTCTCCATAAAAAACCACACCATACTTCGGCATTGATTTTAGGTGATGGCGGAGCCGCCAAAGCGGTACAATATGTATTGGATAAAAATGGCATTTCTTCACAGACCGTTTCCAGAAAATCTATATTAAATTTTGATAATCTGGATACAGAAACAGTAAACGACCACAAGCTGATCATCCAGACTACTCCCGTGGGTACATTTCCGAATGTTGAGGATTGCTTAAAATTCCCATTTGAGGGACTTTCCCGCGAACATTTGATCATCGATCTTATATACAATCCCAATTACACGAAGTTCATTATTAATGCTTCGGAAAAAGGAGCAAAGACTGTAAATGGCTATTATATGCTTGAACAGCAAGCAGAAAAAGCTTGGGAAATTTGGAATTTTCAAAAAAAATAACATAAATTAGTGCATTAATTGGCTTTTTAGCTACGTGCGACAGATAATAAACGCCATTCACATAAAAGATTTGCTATGACAACAGAAAATAACCTTTCTGAAAACGAAGAAAGTAAAAATTCTATCGAAGGATCAAATGAAGAAACTTCAGAAAACACTGTACCTCAGGAAGAAAACCAGCATGATGATGCTGAACATCTGGAAGAGGAAGCAGATACTGATATTTCTTTGGCTGATGCATTGAAGGAAATGGAAAAAATCATCAACGCTCCTAATGCGGGCGAGGATGTAAAAAAATTCAACCAGTTAAAAGAAAAAGCAAGTCATTACATCCATGATGAAGTGGAGGACAAAAAGCACGAATATGTAGAAGCCGGGAATGCTCCTGAAAATTTCAGCTATGAGCACCCTTCTCAATCTAAGCTTTCAGCTTTGGTTAATATCTTCAGAGAAAAGCATGACAATTTCCAGAAAGGACTGGAGGAAGAACAAAAAAAGAATCTGGAACATCGTCAGGGAATTATTGAAAGGCTTAAAAACCTTTACACCAATTCCGAACCCAATACCAATTTATTCAAATCGATCCGTGAGATTAAAGAAGACTGGTCTAACGCGGGACAGGTAGCAAAATCTGAATTTAAAATCCTTAACAATAATTATTTCCACCATCTGAATCAATTCTATCAAATGCTGGATTTAAATAAAGAGTTTCTGGAGCAGGAATATGGTCATAATCTTGAAAAAAGACAGCATATTATTGCCCGTGCTAAAGAACTGGAAAATGAGCCCGTTATTCAAAAAGCGCTGAATGAGCTGCAATATCTTCATAAGCTTTGGAAAGAAGAGGCAGAACCTGTAGCAGAAGAATTCCGTGAAAAAACATGGGAAGAGTTCAAAGAAATTTCGAATAAGATACACGAAAGAAAATCTGAGCTTTCCGCAGCCATAGAAACTGAACAGAATGACAATCTTGAAAAGAAGAACAAGATTATCGAAGAGATAAAGAAATTATCCGAACCTGCGGAAACTCCTAACCACAATTACTGGCAAAATGCCATCAGAAGAGTTGAGGATCTCCGTTCAGAGTTTTTGAAAACGGGAAGTGTTCCAAGAAAGTTATCCAACCAAAACTGGAATGATTTTAAAACCACTCTAAGGAATTTCAATACGACAAAGAACAATTATTATAAATCTTTGAAGGGTTCTCAGCAAACCAATCTGGAGGAAAAATTAAAACTGATCCAGACTGCCAAGGACAATATGAATAATGAAGAATGGGATATTGCCGTTCCATTATTTAAAAAGCTTCAGGAAGACTGGAAAAAAATCGGCCATGTTCCAAAAAGCATGACCAACAAGATCTGGGATGAGTTCCGTGATGCCTGCAATACTTTCTTTAATAACTACAGAGAAAAAAGCAATGCATCTACAGATAACTGGAAGGAGAACTACAAACAGAAAAAAGAGCTTCTTGAAGAGCTGAAAACGATCTCTAACGATGAAGGAAGTATTGAAAAAATAGAGACGATAAAAACAGCATGGAATAATGTAGGAAAAGTTCCTAGAGATAAGATCTCTATCAACTCCGAATTCAACAAGACTTTAAGAGAAAAATTAAAGCTGAATAAGATCAATGAACTGGAGTTGAAAGAAGACGGTCTTTCTGAAAATCAATTAACCGATAAGGCAAGAAAAATGAAGAGCCAGATCTCTGACCTGGAATCAGAAATCGTTAAATTAGAGAACAACCTTTCATTCTTCAATAAACCTTCAAGGGACAATCCTCTTTTAGCAGATACGTTCAACACGATTGATGAGAAGAAAGCTCATCTGGAAACTTTAAAACAGAATCTTCACAACATTATTGTCGGAGAATAACAGATAAAAAAATAACACCCAAGGCGAAGCAAAGAAATTTGTCTTCGCCTTTTTTATATTATGCAGGACGAATTATACATAAGAAGATGTATCGAGCTCGCTCAAAAAGCTTTGGGCAGAACATATCCTAATCCTCTTGTAGGAAGTGTGATTGTACATAGCGGCGAAATTATTGGAGAAGGCTATCATCACAAAGCCGGAGAACCTCATGCAGAGATCAATGCAATCAATTCCGTAATCAATAAGGATCTTATTCCTGAATCTACCATTTACGTATCTCTTGAGCCCTGTGCTCATTACGGGAAAACTCCACCATGCGCATTAAAGATCAAAGAACTGGGATTCAAAAAAGTGGTAATCGGAGCGATGGACTCTCATGACAAAGTGAACGGGAAAGGCAAAAAGATCATTCAGGATGCCGGAATAGAAGTCGTTTCAGGGATACTTGAAAAAGAGTCTGTTGAGTTGAACAAAAGATTCTTTACGTACCATGAAAAGAAAAGACCTTATATCATTTTAAAATGGGCTGAATCAAAGGATGGATTTTTAGATAAAGATTTTAAACCGACTTCAATTTCAAATTCACTGGTCAATCAGTTTGTCCATCAACTACGAGCTGATGAACATGCCATTTTAGTAGGTACACAAACCGCTCTTAACGATAATCCCGGCCTTACCGTAAGAAATGTTGAAGGAGTAAATCCTGTCAGAATTTTAATAGATCTCAACCTGAAAGTCCCTGATAATTTTAAGATTTTCAACAAAGAAGCCAAAACGTTGGTTCTTAATTCTATCAAAGAAGGAAACGAAGAAAATATCCACTGGATCAAAATCAGAAAGGATGATTTCATTTCCGACCTGATGGACATCCTGTATCAGGAGCAGATCCAATCCGTTATTATAGAAGGAGGGCGTTTTACCCTTCAGCAATTCATTGATGCCAACCTTTGGGACGAAGCTATCGTTATCAAAAATGAAAATCTCATCCTTGAAAAGGGAACACAAGCCCCTGAATTCCATTCAGAACCTTTTAAAACCGAAACCGTAAGAGATAATACGATAGCTTTTCATACGTCCCGTATGGTGTAACCGTTTTAAACTGAACCCGTAGTTAAATTATAAAAGTCTATTGGGGTTTCAAACTAAAGCATTTTATACTTTTGTACTTTTAAAGCCGGCCATAATGATGCACGAATACAAAACCATTGATAAACCCATCGAAAACACCTTAATCAAGGAAAAGGGAAGCAAATTTATCGGATTTGCTTATCCCGTTGCGAACGAAAATGAACTTAAGGACGCGCTTGAAAAAGTAAGAACCGAGCATCCTAAAGCGACACACCATTGCTACGCTTTCAGGATGGGTCTTCATGGTGAAAATTACCGCGCAAATGATGACGGGGAACCTTCGGGAAGTGCTGGGTTACCAATCTACAATCAACTATTAGCCCATGAGATCACCAATGTTCTCGTTATTGTAGTCCGCTATTATGGAGGAACTAAACTGGGCGTATCAGGTCTTGTAAAAGCATATAAAGAGTCTGCAAAGTTAACCCTTGAAGAAGCTAATATCATTACACGGGAACTGGAAACAGAAGTTGAAATCCGATTTAATTTTAATCAGCAAAACACCATTTTCACCCTGTTGTCAAAATTCGATGCAAAAGTCCTGAACTTTGATGCGAATGAAAACTGCATCCTTACCGCTTCTTTAAAAACGGCACAAAAAGAAAACATCTCAGATAAATTATCCGAGATGCAATATGTATCCTTTACATTTAAAGATTAATTTCTTCGGCCACCCATCAGGATCGACAACCAGTAAAGAAGTTGTACCAGTGATCCGATAGCTGCAACTACATAGGTTCTGGCAGCCCATTTTAAGCTGTCCTGTACTCCTACATATTCTTCAGGAGTTACAGTCCCTGTATCTTTAAGCCATTTCATCGCCCTGTTACTGGCATCATACTCTACAGGAAGGGTGATAAAAGCAAATAAAGTAGTCACGGCAAACAAGGCTACGCCAATTGCCAGGACGGTTGTATTCCCATTGGGATTCTCAATTGTTCTGCTGGCAGCCATAATGGCAATACCTGCAAAAATGACAAACTGCATTAAATTAGAACTGATATTCACAATAGGAACTAATTTTGAACGCATCTGAAGCATGGAATACCCTACTGCATGCTGTACTGCATGGCCGCATTCATGAGCAGCCACTGCGGCTGCCGCTGCATTCCTCTGCATGTACACCCCTTCCGAAAGGTTGACCGTTTTATCTGCTGGATTATAGTGATCTGTTAATTGTCCGGGAACCGAAATTACCTGAACATCATTAATTCCGTTATCTCTTAACATTTTTTCAGCCACTTCTTTTCCTGAAAGGCCATTTCGAAGGTGTACATTGGAATAATACTCAAATTTGGATTTCAACTTTGATGAAACATACCAACTCACCAGCATTGTAATCCCAATAATTACATAATAACCAATCATTTTAATAAAATTTTATAGATATTTTTTAACCTGTAAGATGTAAAAACTGTGCCAAAGTATTACATTTTATTTATTTATATTTGCCTTTTAATTACCCCAGAAAAACCATGTCTAAAGTTTCAATTCTAGAAGTAAAAAACCAGAACGAATTAAAACAGTTTGTGATGTTCCCCATGGATTTGTATAAAAACAATCCTTACTATGTACCCTCATTTATCAAAGATGAAATGAAGATCTGGGACGCCAAAGAAAATCCAGCACTGAATTACTCGGAATCAAAACAATACCTTGCCTATAAAGACAAAAAAGTAGTGGGACGTATTGCTGTGATGATCAATCACAAGGAGGAAAAGGAACTGGGCATAAAAAAAGTTCGTTTTGGGTGGATCGATTTCATCGATGACAAAGAGGTTTCTGAAGCATTGATCCAAAAAGCAATTGACTACGCAAAAGAGCATCATATAGACATGATCGAAGGTCCTATGGGATTCACTAACCTGGATAAAGCAGGAATGCTGACCATGGGGTTTGACAAACTGGCGACCATGATCGGAATTTACAATCATGATTACTATCCTAAACATCTTGAAAGTCTTGGCCTTACCAAGGAAAAGGAATGGGTGGAATTTGAAATGGAATTCCCTAAAGTCCTTCCTGAAAAAGTAGAAAAATTCAGTGGATTGATCGCTCAAAAATATAAACTGAAAGTCCTGAACTTCAAATCTAAAGAGGAAATTCTTCCGTATGTGGAGCCTATGTTTAAGCTTTTGGATGAAACTTATAAGCACCTCTCCACATATACTCCTATTTCAGACGAACAGATCAAAACATACAGAGAAAAATATTTCCCGTTTATCGATAAAAACTACGTGATCTGCGTTGTTGATGAAAATGATCAGCTGATTTCTTTTGCAATCACGATGCCTTCTTATTCGAAAGCGTTACAGAAATCAAAGGGTAAACTATTCCCCTTCGGGTGGTGGCATTTTTTACAGGCCGGTAAAAAGAATGACCGCGCTAATTTCTATCTTATCGGTATTCATCCGGAATACCAGAGAAGAGGGGTTACGGCTATTATTTTTAAGGAAATTTTCGTTCGTTTTACCAGTATGGGAATCAAATTTGCAGAAACCAATCCGGAACTGGAAGAAAACAAAAGTGTGCAACTGCTTTGGCAGGATTACAATCCGGTTAATCATAAAAGAAGGAGAACCTATTCACTGAAGATCAATAGCTGATAAGGTACGAGGTTCGTGTTACCGGATTTTCAATTTGATAATTTAAACCAATGATTTTAAATCCTGAACATCGACACATACATCCATAAATCGAATTTCACATCCCGAATCTCGTCACTCACAATTAATTACTCAAACGCATAACTCCTCTCCTATGAAACCACATCTCATCGTCTTCGCTATTTTAATTGCCGGGTTTATTATTTACAACTTTTTTTTCCAAAACGGAGACGATAAAACAAACACGGTAATCAATATTATTTACGCCAGTATCCTTTTCGGTTATATTTCATTTATGGCTTACTCTTTACTCAAAAAAATGCAGAAATAACCGTTATTTTTATTAATTCTAAATTACCGGTTTTTCCCATTTTAACTCCACATTTAAGGTTATTAATTTCATGCTTTCTTGTTTATTCGCTAAATTTGCAAATTGAGATAATAATGCAAAAATGAATTTACCTGAAAGTTATATTCCGATCCTTATCCAAGCTGCCGTTGCCATTGGTTTTGTAGCTGTTTCATTGCTTGGAGCGCATTTCTTAGGACCTCGTCAGAAGAAAGGAAATTCTGTGAAAAATCAAAGTTGGGAGTGCGGTGTTCCTGTTGAAGGAAATGCCAGAACCCCTTTTTCGATCAAATATTTCCTTACGGCTGTCTTGTTCGTTCTATTCGATATCGAAATCGTATTTTTTTATCCATATGCCGTTAACTTCAGAGAATTCGGATTCGAAGGATTCCTTGCAGTCCTTACCTTCGTGGCTATTTTCTTCGTAGGTTTTATCTATGTATGGAAACGTGGCGCGCTAGATTGGGATAAATAAATTTTAACATTAAAAAGATTTAATTATTTGATGGATTTAAAGCTTTATCATGCTTTTAAACTTCTAAATTTTTAATCTTTAAATATTTAATAAAATGTCAGATAAAAAACCAGTAATAAGAACAGATGCACCTGCTCCCGAAGGATTTGAAGGAGAAGGATTTTTCGCAACGAAACTGAGCAGTGTAATCGGAATGGCAAGAAAGTTTTCTCTTTGGCCGTTACCATTTGCTACCTCTTGTTGTGGTATCGAGTTTATGGCGACTCTTAACCCAACATATGATGCTTCAAGATTTGGAATGGAAAGAAACTCTTTCTCTCCAAGACAGGCAGATATGTTGATGGTTTGTGGAACTATATCCAAGAAATTAGGCCCGGTCCTAAAAGAAGTGTACACTCAGATGGCTGAGCCAAAATGGGTGGTTGCTGTAGGAGCATGTGCTTCCAGCGGTGGTATTTTTGACACCTACTCTGTTTTACAGGGAATCGATAAGATTATTCCGGTTGACGTATACGTTCCGGGATGCCCGCCAAGACCGGAGCAGATCATTGAAGGAGTAATGCAGGTTCAGGCTCTTGCAGAAAGCGAAAGCATCAGAAGAAGAGATATGCCTGAATATCAGAATTTATTAGACTCTTACAACATAAGCAACTAAACGGAAATGACGAACGAATTTGTATTAGAAGCAATCACCAGGGAGTTTCCTGAAACTGTAATTTCCAGTTCAGAGCCTTATGGAATGCTTACCGTTGAAGTGAAGAAAGATGACATCAAAAAAGTGATTCATTACCTTAAGGATTCGTCTTTAGAAATTAATTTCCTTACAGATATTTGTGGAATTCATTATCCTGAATTTCCGGAGAAAGAAATCGGCGTAGTCTACCATTTACATAATATGATGACGAATTTCAGAATCCGTCTTAAAGTATTTATGTCCAGAGAGAACATTGAGGTAGACTCTCTTACAGATCTATATGCCGGAGCGAACTGGATGGAAAGGGAAACCTATGATTTCTTTGGAATCAAATTCAAGGGACATCCGGATCTGAGACCTATTTTAAATATGGAAGATCTTGGTTACCACCCGATGCTGAAGGAATATCGTCTTGAGGATGGTACAAGAACCGACAAGAACGATAGCATGTTCGGAAGATAAAATAAAAATAATGATTGCTGATGATTGGTTAATGATCAATTATCGCTTATCAATTATCAATTATATATTATGAAAGATAACTCATTATCTAATATACTTAACCAATACGAAAGTAAGGAGCAGATTGACGGTCAGTTGTACACCCTCAATTTAGGTCCGACTCACCCTGCTACTCACGGGATCTTCCAGAACGTTTTAACGATGGATGGGGAAAGAATTCTTCATGCTGAGCAAACCGTAGGTTACATCCACCGGGCATTTGAAAAAATTTCTGAAAGAAGAAATTATACCCAGATTACGACCCTTACCGACCGTATGAATTATTGTTCTGCTCCGATTAACAATCTGGGCTGGCATATGACGGTTGAGAAACTGATAGGAATTGAAGTTCCAAAGCGTGTGGATTATATCCGGGTAATTCTTATGGAATTAGCAAGGATCGGGGATCACCTGATCTGTAACGGAGTAACTGGTATGGACTCTGGAGCAATTACCGGACTTACTTATATGTTCATCGAAAGAGAACGTATTTATGATATTTACGAACAGATCTGCGGTGCGAGAATGACAACCAATATGGGAAGAATCGGAGGTTTCGAAAGAGATCTTACACCGAAATGTCATGAACTGATCAAAGATTTCTTAAAAACTTTCCCTAAGAAGTTTGCTGAATTCTGCCAGCTTTTGGAAAGAAACAGAATATTCATGGACAGAACCATTGGTGCGGGAGCAATTTCAGCTGAAAGAGCTTTAAGCTATGGTTTTACAGGTCCTAATTTACGTGCTGCAGGTGTAGATTATGATGTTCGGGTAGCACAACCTTATTCTTCTTACCAGGACTTTGATTTTATCATTCCTATAGGAACAGCTGGTGATACCTACGACCGTTTCATGGTTCGTCAACAGGAGATCTGGGAATCTATTAAAATTATCGAGCAGGCATATAACAATCTTCCGGAAGGGGATTTCCATGCTGATGTTCCTGATTTCTATCTTCCTGAAAAAGCTGACGTTTATAACAAAATGGAAGCCTTGATCTATCACTTCAAAATTGTAATGGGAGAAACCGAAATTCCGAAAGGAGAAGTATACCATGCTGTAGAAGGAGGAAACGGAGAATTAGGATTCTACTTAGTGAGTGACGGAGGAAGAAGTCCTTACAGACTACACTTCAGAAGACCATGTTTCATCTACTACCAGGCGTATCCGGAAATGATTACAGGCTCTGTAATTTCTGATGCCATTGTAACCATGTGTAGTATGAATATTATTGCGGGAGAATTAGACGCATAAAATGTAAAAAGTATCATTGTAAAATGTATTTATGACTTTTTACAATGACCAAAATAAAATAAGTCATTAGTACATTGTACATTGTACAATAATACATTAAAGAAAATGAGCGAAACAATAGCTTTTAAACCGGAAAGTTTAGAACAAGTACATAAAATTATCGCAAGATATCCTGAAGGAAGACAAAAGTCTGCCCTTCTTCCTGTTCTGCATTTAGCACAAAAAGAATTTGGAGGATGGTTGGATGTCCCGGTAATGGATTACGTTGCTGAATTATTGAGTATTACGCCAATTGAAGTATATGAAGTAGCTACTTTTTATACCATGTTCAATATGAAACCGGTTGGTAAATATGTTTTGGAAGTTTGCAGAACCGGACCTTGTATGGTTCGCGGAAGTGAAAAGATCCTGAATCATATCAGGACTAAACTGAACATTAAGGACGGTGAAACGACTGAAGATGGTATGTTCACTTTAAAACCTGCTGAATGTCTTGGTGCATGCGGATATGCACCGATGATGCAGTTGGGGAAATTCTTTCATGAAAATTTAACGATAGAAAAAGTAGATGAAATCCTTGATCTTTGCAGAGAGGGACAAATCGCTTTGGATTAATTAAAATATACGATGAGTAAAAAACTTTTACTTAAAGATGCACATATAGAAGGTATTCGCTATTTCGAAACATACCGCAAACAGGGAGGTTACGAAGCTGCTGAAAAAGCCTTGAAGATGACACCCGATGAAATTTTGGAAGAAGTAAAAACTTCAGGACTTCGTGGTCGTGGTGGTGCAGGATTCCCTACGGGGATGAAATGGAGCTTTCTGGCAAAGCCTGAAGGAGTTCCAAGACACCTTGTAGTGAATGCAGATGAGTCTGAACCGGGAACTTTTAAAGACAGATATCTGATGGAATTTATTCCTCATTTATTGATTGAGGGAATGCTTATCTCCTCGTTCTGTTTAGGCTCAAATGTTTCTTATATCTACATCCGTGGAGAGTATTCATGGATCCCGGATATTTTGGAAGAAGCTATTGAAGAGGCTAAAGCAGCAGGATTTTTAGGTAAAAACATTTTGGGAACAGGTTTCGATCTTGAAATCTATGTTCAGAGAGGTGGTGGAGCTTATATCTGTGGTGAAGAAACAGCATTGCTTGAATCGCTGGAAGGAAAAAGAGGTAACCCGAGATTGAAACCACCATTCCCGGCTGTAAAAGGACTTTGGGAAAGACCTACGGTTGTTAACAACGTGGAATCAATTGCAGCTGTGGTACCGATCATTAATATTACCGGTGCTGAATTTGCAAAAATCGGAGTGGGAAGATCTACAGGTACGAAATTAATTTCTGCATGTGGAAATATCAATAAACCGGGAGTTTATGAAATTGATATGACGATCACTGTGGAAGAATTCATTTATTCTGATGAATATTGTGGAGGTATTCCAAACGGAAAAAGGTTAAAAGCATGTATTCCTGGTGGTAGTTCGGTTCCTATTGTTCCAGCCAACCTATTGTTGAGAACAGTAAACGGAGAACCAAGATATATGAACTATGAATCCTTAGCAGATGGAGGATTTGCTACCGGAACCATGATGGGTTCAGGAGGTTTCATTGTTTTAGATGAAGATCAGTGCATCGTGGAACATACCATGACTTTAGCGAGATTCTACAATCACGAAAGTTGTGGACAGTGTACACCTTGTCGTGAAGGGACAGGATGGATGTATAAGATATTGAAAAAGATTGAAAACGGACAAGGAAAGATGGAAGACATCGATTTGCTTTGGGATATCCAGAGAAAAATCGAAGGAAATACCATTTGTCCTTTAGGTGATGCCGCAGCCTGGCCGGTTGCAGCAGCGATACGCCATTTCAGAGATGAATTTGAATGGCATATCAAAAATCCAGAGTTATGTTTAACTCAAAATTATGGTCTGGCTAATTATGCTGATCCTATTCCGGCTGTTGAAAAAAATGTATAAATGAAGAAGTTGTTTGTGATCGGCGTAATGATGTCGAGTTTTGTTTTCGGACAAAAAGAAAAAGATACTTTAAGTGTGGAAAGAAATCTGGAAACATTTACAGGTGCAACTCCAAAAAAACAAAAACCAGACCCTCTATCCAAAAAAGGTCAGATGTTTGTTTTCTTTGGCTGGAACAGAGCTGCTTTCAGTAATTCTGATATCAATTTTTCAGGAAATGGTTATAATTTTCAGCTGAATAATGTATCCGCTCATGACAGACCTACAAAATTTGGAATTGTATATTTTGATCCTACGTGGTTTACAGTGGTTCAGTACAACTTCAGAGCTGGTTATTTCATAAAAGATAATTTAGCGCTTGTTCTTGGGATTGATCATATGAAGTATGTTATGGATCAGAACCAAACCGTTAATTTTAAGGGACATATTTCAGATCCTACATATGCAGGTATGGTTCAAAACGGGCAGGTAAACCTGGCAGATGAAAAGTTCCTTACTTTCGAACATACGGACGGACTTAACTATGAAAACTTAGGTCTTGAAAGATACCAGAGCCTTATCAATAAGAAAAATATTGACCTGGTATGGTCTTATGGAGCAGGAATTGGGGTAATGTTTCCCAAAAGTAACGTAAGACTTTTTGGGAATGAAAGGAGTGACCGTTTTCACGTTGCCGGTATGGGAACTGATGTAAGAACCAGCTTAAACCTTGTGTTCTGGAATCACTGGATGGCAAGACTGGAAGGAAAATTTGGATATATCAATATGTGGGATATTAAAACCACGTTGAATAATAAACCAGATAAAGCACGACAAGATTTCGTTTTTGGACAAGTCCTTGCCGGAATTGGATATACATTTAATACGAAAAAATATAATTAATAAAGCCTATTGCTTATTGCAGAAAGCTTAAAGCGTATAATATGAGCGAAGAAGTTAAAAAATTCAAAATAACGATAGACGGACAGACTACTGAAGTGTTGCCTGGGACTTCCATCCTGGAAGCAGCAAGACAAATCGGTGGAAAATCTGTACCTCCGGCAATGTGCTACTACAGCAAGTTGGAAACCAGTGGAGGAAGATGCAGAACTTGTTTAGTAGAAGTTTCTAAGGGATCTGAAGCGGACCCTCGTCCCATGCCAAAACTGGTGGCAAGCTGCAGAACCAATGTAATGGACGGAATGGAAGTGAAAAATCTTACTTCTGATAAAGCTCAAGAAGGTAGAAAAGCCGTTACTGAATTTTTATTGGTTAACCACCCGCTGGACTGCCCTATTTGTGATCAGGCTGGAGAATGTCATCTTCAGGATCTTGGATATGAACATGGTGTGGAAAATACCAGAACGGAGTTTGAAAGAAACACCTACGAAGCGGATGACCTGGGACCACATATCAAGCTGAATATGAACCGTTGTATTCTTTGTGCAAGATGTGTTCTTACAGCGAATCAACTTACTGAAACCAGAGAGCATGGTATTCTTTTCAGAGGAGATCACGCAGAAATCTCGACTTATTTAAATAAAGCTTTGGATAATGATTTCATTGGGAACGTTATCGACGTTTGTCCGGTAGGAGCTCTTACAGACAGAACCGCACGTTTTGCAAGCAGAGTTTGGTTTACCAACCCGATGAATGCTTCATGTAAATGTGACAAGTGTTCTGGAAAAGCAGTTGTATGGTTGAAAGGAGATGAAGTGGTAAGGGTTACAGCCAGAAAAGACCAGTGGGGAGAAGTTGAAGAATTTATCTGTGATACATGTCGTTTTGAAAGAAAAGAATTGAAAGACTGGAATATTGAAGGTCCAAGACATATCGACAGACATTCTGTGATTTCACTCAACCATTATGAAAAACCTAAGGATGAGCTAAGAGTTTTAGACAATCCTATGGCTAAAGAAATCAGTGAAAAAGACGAAAAATAACTTTAATAAGATTTCAGATATCAGACTACAGACATCAGATTAAAGATCTGAAATCTAGCATCTGACATCTCATATCTAACATCTATAATAAAAATGGATTTAATTACATTTAAATTGATACTTGTACTAGCGCTTTTCTTGCTTTCGCTAACGATAGCGGCCTACTCTACCTGGGCAGAAAGAAAGGTTGCTTCTATCATGCAGGACAGAATCGGGCCTAACAGAGCCGGACCTTTCGGATTGCTGCAGCCTCTTGCTGATGGTGGAAAGTTTTTCTTTAAAGAAGACTTTACTCCTGCCAATGCAGAAAAATTCCTTTTCGTATTGGGACCTGCTTTGGTGATGTTTATTTCATTAATTACAGGAGCTGTTATTCCTTGGGGGAAAAGTTTAAATATCGGAGGAATGTCTTACGACCTTCAGGTGGCTAACATTGATGTCGGTGTACTTTTCATTATCGGAATGGCTTCCATTGGGGTTTATGGGATCATGATCGGAGGTTGGGCTTCTAATAATAAATATTCATTATTGGGTGCTATCCGTGCTTCTTCTCAGATGATCTCTTATGAATTGGCAATGGGATTGGCGCTGCTTTCTATCATCATGATGACAGGAAGTTTAGATTTAAAAGTAATTACTGAAGCTCAAACAACAGGAAAACTGTGGGGACTTATCCACATTGACGGGATGAACTGGAATATTTTCTATCAACCGTTGGCTTTCCTTATTTTTATTGTTGCTGCATTAGCAGAAACGAACAGACACCCTTTCGATTTACCGGAGTGTGAATCCGAACTTGTGACAGGATATTCTACGGAATATTCCTCCATGAAATTAGGTTTATACATGTTCGGAGAATATGTAAATATGTTTATCTCCAACGCATTTATGGTTGTTCTTTTCTTTGGTGGTTATAACTATCCGGGAATTGAGTGGGTAACACAAAACTGGGGAGAAAATATTGCAGGAATATTAAGTATCGGAGCGTTTTTAGTTAAAACCATTATCGGAATTCTGATCTTTATGTGGATCAGATGGACGCTACCGAGATTCAGATATGACCAGCTGATGCACTTAGGATGGAAAACTTTGATTCCATTGGCTGTTTTGAACCTGATTGTTACCGGAGCTTTGATTTTAGCATTCGGACATTAAAAAATTGAACATTTGAAATGAGCTGATTTGAAAGTGAAATCAAATTTTATCTTTACTTAAGCAGCTCTATTCAGACATAAAATATTAAAAATTAAGATAAAAGACAGAATTAGTCTACCATCTATAATCTATAATTAAATGAAACTTACTAACAGATCAAAAGTTGTTTCTAATAAAGAAATGACCCTTGCTGAGAAAATCTACTTACCGGCGATTTTCAAAGGTATGGGGATTACATTCAAGCATGCTGTAAGAACCGTTGTAAAAGGAGCTCCTGCAGTATACTCGTATCCAGAAGTACAGAAACCAAGAGCAGATATCTGGAGAGGTCAGCACGTTCTGAAAAGAGACGAGGAAGGCAGAGAAAGATGTACCGCTTGCGGACTTTGTGCGGTGGCATGTCCTGCAGAAGCAATTACCATGACTGCTGCTGAAAGAACTAAGGAAGAAAAACATCTTTACAGAGAAGAAAAATATGCATCAGTATATGAAATCAATATGCTGAGATGTATTTTCTGCGGAATGTGTGAAGAAGCATGTCCAAAATCAGCAATTTATTTAACCGATAGATTGGTAGATGTGGAAACCAACAGAGGTTCTTTTATCTATGGAAAAGATAAATTAGTTGAAAAGATAAACGAAAGGATTGACATCACGACAAGACAATCCGAGAAACAAAAAAATGCGGTAAAATAATGGATCAGTTTTTATTTTTCTTGGTGGCTTTTTTAGCAGTGGCAGGTGCAGTATACTTTGTATTTGCAAAAAATCCTTTGTATGCTATCTTATCATTAATTGTTACAATGTTTTCCATTGCAGGGATGTACATTCTTTTGAATGCCCAGTTCCTTGCCATTATTCAGATCATCGTGTATGCAGGAGCGATTATGGTATTGTTCCTTTACATCCTGATGATGCTTAATCTTAATAAAGAAGACGAAAGTAAGAAGAACAATACTTTAAAATTTATTGGAGTCTTTACAGCCGGTCTGTTATTGATTGGTATTTTAGGAGTATTCAGAGGAGTTCAGGACAACCATATTGTAGTGGAAAATGTAGACAGGGGTGTGGGTCTTACTAAAAATCTGGGTAAACTTTTGTTTAATGAATATGTTTTACCGTTTGAGCTTGCTTCCATCCTTATTTTGGCAGGTATTGTAGGTGCGGTATTAATCGGTAAAAAAGATTTATAAAATTATGGGAGAAGTAAATACATTTATACAAAGCGTCCCTTTAAATTATTTCATTATTCTTTCATCAGTATTGTTCTGTTTGGGAGTATTGGGAGTGTTATTGAGAAAAAACGCTATTGTAATTTTGGGTTGTGTAGAGCTTATGCTCAATTCTGCAAATCTTTTATTGGCTGCTTTTTCAGCGTATAAAGGAAACAGCGATGGACAACTTTTAGTTTTCTTCATTATGGTGGTTGCTGCTGCTGAAGTAGCAGTAGGTTTGGCAATTATTGCTATGCTATATAGAAATACCCGTTCTGTAGATGTTAGTATATTTAATAAATTAAGAGGATAAAGAATGGAAAATTTAGTGTATGCAATAGTACTTTTACCACTTTTAGGCTTTCTTATTAACGGTTTATTCGGGAAAAATCTTCCAAAAATAGTAGTAGGGGGATTGGCAACTGCAGCGGTTTTCGGATCTTTCTGTATCGCAGTAAGTATTTTCATGAATTTCAATTCTGAAAGCCAGCCGGTTATCGTAAAAGCTTTTGAATGGTTCAGAGTAAATGGAGTTCAGATTAACTTTGGTTTCCAGATCGATCAGTTATCTTTAATGATGATCATGATCATTACAGGTATCGGATCATTGATCCACTTATACTCTATCGGATATATGAGCCATGATAAAGGTTTCTATAAGTTCTTTACTTATCTGAATCTTTTCATCTTCTCTATGTTACTTTTAGTAATGGGAAGCAATTACCTGATCCTGTTTATCGGATGGGAAGGTGTAGGTTTGTGTTCCTATCTATTGATCGGATTCTGGTTCACAAATGAAGAATATGGTAAAGCAGCAAGAAAAGCGTTTATCATGAACAGAATTGGGGACCTTGGTTTATTGATCGGTATTTTCATGATCGCTTCTCAGACCAATGCTATTGATTATCTTTCAGTAGCTCAAAACGCTTCAAAATTTGAATTGGACGGAACTGTAATTATCTTTATTACGGCGAGTTTATTTATCGGTGCTACCGGTAAATCGGCGCAGGTTCCTTTATATACATGGTTACCGGACGCAATGGCCGGACCAACTCCTGTTTCTGCATTAATTCACGCAGCAACAATGGTTACTGCGGGGATTTACCTGGTAGTAAGATCTAATTTCTTATTTACTTTGGCTCCAACTGTTCAGGGCGGAATTCTGTTGATCGGATTCTTAACTGCAGCTTTAGCAGGTTTCTATGCACTTCGTCAGAACGACATCAAAAAAGTATTGGCCTATTCTACTGTATCGCAGCTTGGATTTATGTTCATTGCTTTGGGATTAGGAGCTTATACTACAGCGATGTTCCATGTAATGACACACGCATTCTTCAAAGCATTGTTATTCTTAGGAGCAGGATCTGTGATCCACGCTATGAGTAATGAGCAGGACATGCGTTTTATGGGCGGACTTAAGAAAGTAATTCCGATTACCCATGCTACTTTCCTTATCGGAACACTGGCAATCTCTGGTTTCCCTTTACTTTCAGGGATGATTTCCAAGGATGAAATTCTGGTAGCTGCATTTGCAAAAAATCCAATCTACTGGGTAATGTTATTCATTCTGGCAGCTATTACGGCAACGTATATGTTCAGACTGTATTACCTTACATTTCACGGAGAGTTCAGAGGAACTGAGGAACAGAAACACCACTTGCATGAAAGCCCGATGAACATGACGTTACCGTTGATCGTATTGGCTATTCTTTCTGTTATCGGAGGTTTTATTAATCTTCCTCACTTTATCGGCCACGGTCATTATGCAAAATTAATGGAATGGCTGAAGCCGGTTCTTACTGAAGAAAGTTTCAAACAAATGGAAGCTACGCTTTCAGGAGTTGATTTTAATACTGAAATGATATTATTAGCAGCCACTGTTGTAATGTTCTTCGCGGTATGGTTCATCGTTAAAAACACTTATGTGAATAAGCAAAAGAGAGCCCTTCCGGAAGAAAGCTATACAGGCTGGGAAAAGCTGTCTGCTAAAAAATTATATATTGACGAACTTTACAATGCATTAATTGTAAAAACTGTTGAAGGATTAGGACGTGGAGGTAAAATGTTTGATAAGGGTGTTCTAGATCGTTTTGTAGACTTCGTAGGTGAAGGAGCTGAGGACAGCGGTAGATCTATGAAACGTATTCAAAACGGAAATGTTGAGACATACATTCTTATCATGTCTTTAGCTGTGGGAATTATACTGATTGTTAACTTTATATTACAATAATAATGTCTTGTTTATTATTAACATTATTGCTTTTACCTCTAGTAGGGTCGGGACTTGTTTTTGCCTGGAAAAATAAATCCAGCAAATATTTGGCACTAGGAATTGCATTGGTACAAATGCTTCTTACATTTTATATACTTTCGGATTTCGATTTTACTCCGACCGTAGATAGTGTATTGCAGCATGAGATCAATTATCCATGGTCACAATTTATTAAAAGCTCGCTTCATTTCGGTATTGACGGGATGAGTATGCTGCTTTTATTGCTGACCAATATCCTTTCGCCAATCATTATTTTATCTTCATTTAATGAGAACATCAATTACAGAAACTCATTCTATGGTCTTATCCTGTTGATGCAGTTTGGACTTGTAGGAGTTTTCACATCTCTGGATGGATTATTGTTCTACATTTTCTGGGAGGTAACACTGATTCCAATCTGGTTTATTGCCGGACTTTGGGGCCAGGAAAATAAAAGATTTGAATTCACCACGAAGTTCTTTGTATATACATTCGTAGGATCTTTATTCATGCTTGCCGGATTGATTTATGTGTATAATCACTCTGCATCATTTGCCTTAACAGATCTATACAATGCATCACTTAATGAAACTCAGCAGACGGTTGTATTTTGGTTTATATTCTTTGCATTTGCTGTGAAATTACCGATCTTCCCGTTCCACACATGGCAGCCTGATACCTATACCTACTCACCTACTCAGGGATCGATGTTATTATCAGGGATCATGCTTAAAATGGCTGTGTATGGTGTTATCCGTTATTTATTACCGATCACTCCTATTCCTATTATGGGAATTTCAGGGCAGATCGTTATTATCCTTGCGATAGTAGGAATCCTTCATGGAGCATTGATCGCAATTATCCAGAATGATATGAAGAGGATCATTGCCTATTCATCTTTCTCTCACGTTGGATTGATGGTAGCAGGTATTTTTGCATCTGCTGTTGTTACACTAAGAGGAACATTTACTACTGAAGGTGCTGAAGGTGCTTTGGTACAAACTTTTGCTCACGGTATTAATGTCGTAGGTTTATTCTATTGTGCAGACATTTTATATAAAAGATTTAAATCAAGAGACATCAGACAAATGGGTGGTTTAGCGAAAGTAGCTCCTAAATTTGCCGTATTGTTTTTACTGATCCTTTTAGGTTCAATGGGCGTTCCGTTGACTAATGGTTTTATCGGGGAATTCATTTTGATTAAATCAATCTTTGATTTTAATGTATTAGCTGCTATTATTGCAGGTTTAACTGTGATTCTTTCTGCCGTTTATCTATTGAGATTCTACGGAAAGGCAATGTTCGGAAAAGGAGATGAAGCCGTATTGAGTACGGCGAAAGATCTTTCAGGAGTGGAGTTTTCTGTTTTGGCCAGTTTAGCGGTTTTTGTGATCTTACTTGGTATTTTCCCTCAACCGGTAATCGAAATGGTGAGTAGTTCGCTGAAGTTTATCTATGCATCTTTGATTAATTAAAAGATTGAAAGATTCAAAAATTTAAAGATTAATTTAATAATTTAAAAAATTAAGAGAGTATGAAATTGAGAAGTCAGTGTTTTTATCTTGAATCTCGAATCTCGAATCTCAAATCTATATTATGAGTGTTTTAATTATTGTTTTCCTAACTGCAGTTGCTGCGTTATTTTCAGGCGTTTTTGAACAAGGAAAATTCGCAAGGTACATTGGGATTTTGGGGTTAATCATTGCATTATATGTTAGCTTCCTGCCTGAATGTTCATTTTTCGAACATTACAGACATATGTATGAATATGGCTCTAATACTGCCTTATTTACAAAAATCTCAATTGTAACTACTTTACTATTGTTCTTTCTGGGTGGTTTCGCATTCAGTAACCACAGAAGCCATCAGTCCGAATTGTATGCATTGATGCTATTCGCTTTGTGCGGAGGTATTACTCTTTTCGGATATCAGAATCTGGTAACCCTGTTCTTAGGTATTGAAATCCTTTCCATCCCATTGTATGTGATGGCCGGAGCTAATAAAACTGATTTAAGATCAAACGAAGCCTCTATAAAATACTTCCTGATGGGAGCGTTTGCCACCGGATTCCTTTTATTCGGTATTACGTTCATCTATGGAAGTACAGGAACTTTTGATATCTATAAAATCCATGATTTCGGAGCTGCTCACCCAAAAGATGTAATGTTCATCTTAGGGGTGATCCTGATGCTTTGTGCATTGGCATTTAAAGTAGCATTAGCACCGTTCCATATGTGGAGTCCTGATGTATATTATGGTTCTCCATCATTGATCACAGCTTTCATGGCAAGTGTTGTAAAAATTTCAGGATTTTTCGCATTCTTCAGATTAATGAATATAAGTTTTGCAGGAGTAACCCACGAATGGATTAATATACTTGGAGTATTCATTATCATAACCTTGCTTCTGGCCAATGTTATGGGGCTTGCACAGACCAATGCGAAAAGAATGCTGGCTTATTCTTCTGTTTCTCATGCAGGATATATCGGATTGGTATTCTTTGGAATGACGAATCTTTCTACTTATAATCTGGCTTTCTATCTTTTTGCTTACTCATTATCTACTGTAGGAGTATTTATGTGTCTGATATGGGTAGAAAAATTGAAAAGAGAAACTTCTTTTGGAGCATTTAAAGGATTGGCAAAATCAGAGCCTCTTTTGGCTACCGTAGCTGCAATCTCCATGCTTTCAATGGCTGGGGTTCCTTTAACAGCCGGTTTTATGGGTAAATTTGCATTATTTTCCCAGGCAATGAACGGAGCTGCCTTTTTAGTGCTGGTTGCCGTTTTAGGTTCTGCAGTTTCAATTGCTTATTACCTGAGATTAATCATAGCCATGTTTTTCTTTAAAGAAACAACATTCAAAACTTCAGAAAAAGTAACAATTACGTACAATATTGTAGCGGTGGTAATTATAGCTTCTATCATCATTTTAGGAGTATTCCCTGACCTGTTCGCAAAACAATTTGGACTGTAATCAAAATCATAAAAATATAAAAGCACAACATAAAGTTGTGCTTTTTTTATAACTTTACTTTATAATTTTCAGCATTGTTACATCTTTACAAAAAAGACGCCCCTTTTCAAGTATCCATTTCATTCAAAAAATATTTGGATGTTCTTGAGCATATCCGGTACAATGACCGATTAGAATACCGGGTGAATTATGCGGAATCCCTTATCGAGAAAACAAAAAAAATCAAGGAGCTCAAAGACGGTTTCCAGGATGTTTCGTTATTGGAAAAACACGAGGACCTCATCAGGCTTCTATTGGCTGACTTGTTTCCAACGGGTTTAACCAATAATGAGATAAAAGCCGCCAGTATTCCTCTTTCAAAAACGACATTCAATTATACCGAACGATTCAAGAATATTTTAAAAGATGCCGGTAAGGATTTTGAAATTGAGCTTAGGAATATCAGTGATGATGAGTTCTATGTATTCTGCTGCTGTCTTATCCTCCAAAGTTATTTCAAGAGAGATGTGAAAAGTACAATGCCATTGTATTATGATATTCCCAATAAGCAGGGAATCATGAAGCATTATAAAATCACAGTAAATTCAGATTTCACAGATATTTATCCTACGGAAAAGGCTAAAATACCGGCGGATGATGTTATCGACATGCTTCTTGAAAACCTGGATGATTACAAGCTGTGGAAAAAACACTTCCCATCGAAATCATGGGTCTTAAAAGGTTTTACCATTGTTTCTCTGGTCGACTGTACATCTGAAGTTGCACTTTCCGATCTTAAATCAAGTATGATCCAGATTGATCCTGAAAACCTTACTCCGGATAACAACCTGATCGAGATATTTAAGTCTTATTTTGATGTCGCGGAATTGAACTTCGGGCTGATGCTTTTCAACAAAAAAGACCAGAGGCTGGAAAAGGTTCCGATTTACGAAAATCTTTTTACGAATCATATCCTTGATTTCTGGATCAATACCTTTGATGAAGAGACCCGGAAAAGCACCTTTGAAAATTTAAATAACAACTCCAGGGCTATTGTCATATCCAATGTCAATAATATGGAGCAGGAAATAAAAGATCAACCTTCCTTTAGCATTTTAAAGGAAAACAACATCAACAGTTTCATGGTAATTCCAATCATGAAAGATGGGGAATTACTCGCCATTATGGAGTTTACCTCTCCTATTCCCAATAGTCTGAATGGCTTAAAATTGAAAAAGCTGGAGTTTTTCAGTGATATGATTCTTTTTTCGCTGAACAGATTCAGTTTTGAAAAGAATTATCAGATTGAGGCAATCATTCAACGGGAATACACGTCCATCCACAACAGTGTGGTCTGGAAGTTCAGAAATGAGGCAGAAAAGTATTTTAATGCTTCGTTAGCCAAGAAGATCTATACCTTAAAGCAGATTTCTTTCAAAAATCTTACGCCGTTATTTGGGTTCTCTGATATCCGTTCTTCCTCCGAAAAACGATTCAATCTTATGTTGGAAGATCTTAACAGGCAGATTGATTGTCTTCATGATATTTTCACTCTGGTCAATTCAGATTCCGAGAAATATTTACTGGCTTTGGAAATTTTTGAAAATGAACTGAATAATGAGATCAAGGCCGATACGGAACAGCGCTTCCAAAGGTTATTAAGGGATGAAATCCATCCGTATCTTCAGGCAAAATTAGAGGTAAGGTCCACTAAGGAGGTAAAAACAATGATTTCAGAGTATTTTTCCCAGGTCTTCACTCAAACCGATCTATTTTACAACAGCAGAAAAAGCCTTGATGATTCAATTACTCTGATCAACAGGAAACTTGCCGATATACTTGATGAGAATCAGATCAAAGCACAAGCCATATTTCCTCATTACTACGAAAGGTTTAAATCAGATGGTGTAGAGCATAATTTATTCATCGGACCAAGTATCACTCCGGATCTTCATTACACATCCAAGGTGGTTCATCAGTTAAGATACTGGCAGCTGAAAACGATCTGTAAAATGGAACAGGAAATTAAAACCTTTAAGGAAGAGCTTCCCATTCCGTTGGATATCGCTTCACTTATTTTCGTTTATAATGAAAAAATAGATATCCGCTTCCGTATGGATGAAAAGCGTTTCGATGTAGATGGTGCTTACAATTCGTATTATGAAATTATCAAAAAAAGAATAGATAAGGCCCACATAAAAAATTCAACCGAAAGAATTACCTGTCCGGGAAAAATAACTATTGTTTACTTTGGAATGGAAAACCAGAAAGAATACCTGCAATACATCAGTAAGCTTCAGAAAAAAGAAATCCTTCAGTCTGATGTTGAGTTTTTAAAGGTTGAAGACCTCCAGGGGATAACAGGATTATTAGCTCTAAGGGTTTCGATTGCTTAAAGATTTTCTTCACAAAAAAACATCAGGCTTCCCTTTAGTTCACTTGTAAAATATAGTGGGAATAATCCTATTTCCCTATAGAATTATCCTATCATCCCGAACACGATTAAAGTGTAAGGAATGCATAGGCAAAAGAAAGTACGGAAATTATAATTCCTGCCATGAAAATCTGATACGTAATCGATAAAAGTTTATATTTTCTATCCAGGACCTTTCCCAGGTAATACAGGTCTTTTACCATCGAATCATAGATATAATCCCTGTCCTTGATCAGATCCTTCATTGCATTGTGGTAATCATCAAAGATCATCTGATGAAAGTTTCCAAAAAACAGGAGGTTTACTTTTCTATTGCTAACATCTGTGTTCGTAAATTTCGTTTTTGTCACATTCGGCTTTGTGGATAAGATGGCA
Organism: Chryseobacterium sp. B21-037; assembly: GCF_028570785.1. Taxonomy (NCBI): domain Bacteria; kingdom Pseudomonadati; phylum Bacteroidota; class Flavobacteriia; order Flavobacteriales; family Weeksellaceae; genus Chryseobacterium; species Chryseobacterium sp. B21-037. Next base: position 4,345,273 of record NZ_JALGCB010000001.1, on the reverse strand, counting down.
AAAATAATGGTCATCACACTTGAAATAAGCAACAGAAAACTAGGTACAATCAGGTGGGCGTTTTTAGGTGCATCCAGCTTTGGTACCAGAACTGACAGACAAACCGAGATAATAATCGCATTTACAGAAAGTAATATGTTGGCCTTGCTGTCTGCAATATCACTAAGGCGGGTATGGTTATTTAAAGTAACCCTGAACAGAGTATCCACACTTCTGTCGGATTTCGGTTCTTTAGGTTCTTTTTTATTGTCTTTAGCATCGGAATTTTCCTTCTTCTCCTCTTCCTTTTCCAACTTCTTCTCAATCTTCTTAATATTCTTTTTCTTTAAAGGCTCCCAATTTTCTTTGGCATAATCGGTATAATATTTATGCTTGTTTTTCAGAAGCTCAAGGTTTCCGGCATTCCATTCATCATTAGAAAAGCATCTTACATTGGTAAGCTCCCACTCTTTCCTTAAAGAATCTGAAATATCATTATAATCATGGCTTGCAAAATGGCTGCAATCGGCATCTTTTGCTATTTTCTCCAGTAAATTCTGTGGTTCATAGTTGATCTTTGTCGCCAAAATCAATTTAGAAACGTCTTCGATATAATCTTCAGGATAATTTTCATTGATGAGAAAATTTTTCATAATCTCTACTCCCTTCTCTTCATGATCCTGAGCACATTCAATATATCCTGCATCATGAAACCACAGAGCTAATATCACTTTCTCCTGGTCTTCTTTGGAGACAGGAGTATTTTTCATTATTTCTTCGGCCTTGTTAACCGTATATGTGGTATGAATAAAATTATGATAGAAATATACAGAAGATAACTTATCTTTGAATAAGTTTTCAACATAATTTTTAGCTTTTTGTAAAATATCCATTACTGAATTTTTGTTAATGTAAATTTATGAATTTATCCTTTAAAACTCATCTAAAAATAATTTCAGTCCCATTTAGGTTCTTATTGGTATCAGGACTCTTATATTCTTGTGCTACCTATAACGTAAAAAAGGGAAAAAACTTACAGGAAATTAAAAATTCTGCTATAAATTCTGAAAACGACTTTAAAATTTTCCTGGTTGGGGATGCGGGCAACGCAGATGAGCCACAGGCGAAGCAAACGCTGGATATTCTTAAGGGTAAACTGGACTCAGCCGACAAAAATTCGATGCTGATCTTTTTGGGTGATAACATCTATCCTTCAGGAATGCCTAAAAAGAAAGATAAAGAGTATCCTCTGGCCAAAGAAAAAATGGAAAATCAGCTTTCCATTACAAAAAATTTCAAGGGAAGAACCCTCGTCATTCCCGGAAATCACGATTGGTATCATGGTTTAGACGGATTAAAAGCACAGGAAGATTTTGTGAAGGATTATCTGAATGATAAAAAGGCTTTTTTACCTAAAAATGCTTGTCCTATTGATGATATAAGCCTGACCAGTGATATCAAGTTAATCGTTATCGATAGTGAGTGGGTTATAGCCAACTGGGACAAATATCCGGGAATGAATAAAAACTGCAATATCAAAACCCGGGACGATCTTTTTTATGAATTCCAGGATCTGATTACTAAAAATCAGGGGAAAAGGATTATTGTCGCTTTACACCACCCTGTTATCAGCAGTGGAACTCATGCGGGATATAATTCTGCTAGGTCTCACCTTTTTCCATTTAAAGGAAATATTCCGGCTCCCGGAATTGCAACAATTATTAATATTCTCAGAAATACCTCCGGTGCCAGCATGGAGGATATCAACAACCAGCATTATGCCGACCTTGCCAACAGGTTAAAGAGTATCGTCCAGGATAAAGAAAATGTAATCTTTGTTTCGGGACATGACCATAACCTTCAATACCACACCGACAGGAATATCAAACAGATCATCAGCGGCGGAGGCTCCAAAGTAGATCCTGCAACCATCGCTGAACAGACCGATTTTTCCTATGGAGGAAGTGGTTTTGCTGTTTTAAACATCCGCAAAGATCAAAGCTGCGATGTTGAGTACTTTTCCACTAAAAATAGCAAGGTTAAAACATTGGCCCATATCGACGTAATATCCGAACCTGAAACCTTTGTCAACAACTACCCTAATTCCTTTCCGGCTACCATCACCTCAACGGTGTATCCGGCAAACTTAACAGAAAAAAGGAAGTTCTACAGATGGTTGTGGGGTGACCATTACAGAAAATATTACGGAATTCCTATTGAAGCTAAAACTGCCAATATTTCAGAATTAGACGGTGGATATATCCCTTTCAGAGAAGGAGGTGGAAACCAGTCCAACAGCCTGAGACTAAAAGCTAAAGATGGTCAGGAATTCGTCATGAGAGGCATTAAAAAAAGTGCCGTACGTTTTCTGAATAACATGGCCTTTAAAAAAAGTACCTTCGGAGAGGAACTGTATGACACTTTTCCGGACAAATTCCTGCTTGACTTCTATACAACCAGTCATCCGTTCACTCCATTTATTGTTGGAAATCTGGCGGAAAAAGTAAATATTACGCACAGTAATCCAAGATTATTCTATATTCCAAAACAACAGGCCCTTGGAGATTACAATGAACATTACGGTGACGAAATGTACATGATCGAAGAACGCTTTTCTTCAGATCCTAAAACGCTTGAATCCCTGGACAATGCAAGAGATATTCTTTCAACCGACGATGTCTTGAAAAACCTATCCAAAAGTTATAAATACTCTGTCGACAAAGAATCGTACATCAGAGCCAGAATTTTTGATATGCTTTTAGGAGATTGGGACAGACACTCCGATCAATGGAAATGGGCAGAATATAAAGACGGTGATAAAATCATCTATAAGCCGATTCCAAGAGACCGTGACCAGGCTTTCAGCAAGTATGACGGTGCTGCATTTAAACTGATCATGAACGTTCCGGCTATCCGCCATATGAAAACGTTCAAGGAAGACATTCAAAGTGTAAAACTCCTGGCTACAGAACCTTATCCTATTGATCTTGTTTTCTTAAAAGGTTCAACACAGGAAGAATGGGTTGCACAGGCAAAATATATTCAGGAGCACCTTACTGATGCTGATATCAATGAAGCATTCGATCATTTGCCGAAAGAGGTTAGAGATGAAACCAGTGAGGATATTCAGAGAAAATTAAAATTAAGAAAAGAAAAACTACAGGACTATGCTGTCCAGTATTATGATGTTTTACAGGAAAAAGTTCCGTTAGCAGGAACTGTAAACCAGGATAAATTTGTAATCGTTAAAAATGCAAATTCCGTTGATGTTAAACAGTATAAACTTGACGATAAAGGTGAAAACCCTGAATTGGTATTTGAAAAAACATATTACGACAATAAAACCAAAGAGCTTTGGATCTACGGTCTTGAAGATGATGATGTTTACGACGTGTCAGGAAACGGCAAACCTAAAATGAATATCAGATTGGTGGGAGGAGATAATCATGATGTATATAATGTTGCCAACGGAAAAAAGATCAGCATCTATGATTTTAAATCCCAAAAGAATACCTATAACGCAGGTTCAGCGGCCAAACATATTTCTGATGATTATGATGTCAACACCTATAATTACAAGCATCCGAAGTATAACTTCTTTGCCGGCTATCCCAATGCAGATTACAACCCGGATGACGGATTGATTATCGGTGTTTTAGCCAATTATACAGTAAACAACTTCGTTCGTGATCCATTTACACAGAAACATAGTTTAAAAGCCAATTTTTACACCAATACGGCAGGTTTCAGCCTTGCTTACAAAGGTATCTTTAAGAAAGCAATTTCAGGATGGGATTTCAATCTTGATGCAGCCTATACTACTCCGCGTTTTTCCGAAAACTTCTTTGGATTATCCAATGAAAGTGAATATGACCGTGAGGATACTAAAGCAAAGTACAACAGGGCCAGGATCTCAAAATTTAATTTTGCCCCTTCCATTTCAAAGAAGAGCTGGCTTAATTTAAGCCATCAGTTTCAGCTTACCTTTGAAGACAATAAGGTACAGAGAAAGGGTGACCGCTTTGTGGATCAATCTCCTGATGTAAATCCTGGTGTTTTCAAAAGTCAGCAATTCGGAGGAGCCAATTATACCTTTAGTTTCAAAAACCTTGATAATAATGCTTTTCCTACCTTAGGTCTGGAATTTGTCGCGAGCGTGAACTGGAAAACCAATCTCTCGGACTTCGACAGAAACTTTTTATTTGTAAACGGATCATTAAATATTCACCACAGAATTGATAAAAAAGCAAATTTTGTTTTTTCGAATTCCAATAATGTAATGTGGATCAACAACAATAATTTTGAGTTTTATCAGGCGGCAAGTATCGGAGGTAATAATGGCTTAAGGGCATTCAGAAATGACCGGTTTTCCGGAAAATCGTACTTCACTAACAACTCCGAGATCCGTTGGGACTTTGGAAGGATCAAAAATAATATTATTCCGGCTAATCTGGGTATATTGGTTGGATATGATCTGGGACGGGTTTGGAATGATAACGAGAATTCCAGAAAATGGCATCAGGCTGCAGGAGTTGGTTTATGGTTAAGCCTTGTCGAAATGTTTTCCGCAAGATTAAACTATTTCTATGGATCTGACGGGGGAAGAATTTCTGCAGGCGTAGGAATGAATTTCTAAAACGGCACTATCCATTTTTATTGTTAAAAATTTTACATTTTTCAAAACAAAAGAGAGCTTTAGAATACCTTATTAAAATAATAAAAGTCGCACAGAAATTTCTGCGCGACTTTTTTATATTATATATTTGAAAGATCAATTTAAAAGGAAGTGCTGATTCACACGTCCGCTTAACTGAAAATTATCTCTAAGGTTTTAATGTAAAAAGATAAACATTACCTCCATCCTTCTTATCCTTTTCATCAGCAATTAAAAGATTTTTATCATCCACAAAAGTAACCGCTTCTTTCTGCGAATTATGGTGTAATGAAATTTTTTGAACTTTAATTTTCGAAAAGTCATCAGGAGTAAAGCCTGTAACGATACGCACATTTTTATGATTCAGCAATACAATCTGATCCCCTTTACTATTGATTGACGCTGCTGTGATAGCTGCATCGGCATACTTTCCATCCAGCTTGAATTTACCCATTAGCTTTGCTTCAAAATCACCTGCTTTATTCGGTACACGGAAAATCAGAAAACTCCCGTCAAAACCTTTGCTTCTGTTTTTAGTAAAAAGATAAAAATTCCCGTTCATTTCAACAAAAGCTTCACAATCATATAAAAGATTTGACTTTTTAGGCGGAAACTCTGTTTGTCCTTCATAATGAAAGCTGGTCTTCTGGGTAACTTTTGTCGTTGTCTGAGAGGCATCTTTTAAATCAATTTTCAAAATAGAAAGATTGCGTCTGTCATTATCATTATTCCCGAAATCACCAATATAGATATTTCCGTCACGGTCGCTGGTAATTTCTTCCCAATCATTATTTTCAGCATTCTCCACCAGCACATCCGAAACAAATGCTCCCTTTCTGTCCAGTCCGTACACCCGGTTTTTATTTCCCTGGTCTTCTATAGCCCATATTGTCTTTTTATCCGGAGACAAGGTAATACCGGAAACTTCTTTTAATTTTTTAGGTAATGAAAACTCTACTTTTAAAGTATCTTCTTTAGTTTGTTCTGAATTTTTAGGATTACATCCCATTAATAAAAGAGAGGTTACCATACAAAAGATATACATTTTCATTAATTTTTATTTAATATTTTAACTTCATCCCAAAGCAAATCCATCTCTTCCAGGGACATTTCTCCTAAATTCAGATTTCTTTCCGACGCCATCTCTTCCATCTTCTGAAATCTTGAGATAAATTTTAAATTAGTTTTCTCCAGGGCAGAATCAGGATTAATTCCGGTGATCCGTGCATAATTAATCAGGGAGAAAAATACATCTCCCAGTTCCTGCTCTTTTTTCTCAAGATCCGTTTCAGCATGAAATTCTTCAAGTTCCTCATCTACTTTCTTCCATGCATCCTCCGCATCATGAAATTCAAATCCAATTCCTTTCACTTTATCCTGAACCCGGTAAGCTTTTACCATACTTGGAAGACTTTTGGGTACCCCTCCTAAAATGGATTTATTCCCTTCTTTCAGTTTTAGTTTTTCCCAATTCTGCTTTACTTCTTCTTCATCTTTCACCTCTGTATCTCCATAAATATGGGGATGACGGAAAATAAGCTTTTCATTAAGGGAATTGATGACATCTGCAATATCAAAACTTTCTTTTTCAGAACCTATTTTAGCATAGAAAACCAAGTGAAGCAATACATCTCCCAATTCTTTTTTGATCTCATGCAGATCTTCCTGTAAGATAGCATCAGAGAGTTCATAGGTTTCTTCAAGTGTAAGATGACGCAGAGATTGTAAGGTCTGCTTCTGATCCCACGGGCACTTTTCACGAAGGTCGTCCATAATATCCAATAATCTTCCGAAAGCGTCTAATTTTTCTTGTCTGGTATTCATAGGTCAATTGGGAATTCAATCTTATACAAATGTAAGGGTTATTTTAACTTGGGTACAAAACTTCGTGGGGAAAGTTAGATGTTAGATGCTAGATGCTAGATGCTAGATGCTAGATGCAAAATTAAGGAGAAGCCTTTGAATAGATTTTTTTTGGCTTTAAAAATTTTATCCGGTACTTTTTTTATTAAAAAAGCCTTGTTAAGAAAATTCTCAACAAGGCTTTATTTTAAATCAGGGCAAAGGGATTATCCCATTTTTCTGTGTGTACTTTTAGTAGCAGCTTTTGCTCCTGTTGAAGCTTTTGCTTTTGGAGTAGCAGGTTTTTCTGCTTTTGGAGCTGCTTTTTTAGGAGCTGCTTTCTCAGTAACAGCAACTTCATCCTGTGCCGGGTCTAAAGTTTCAGGCTCAGCTTTAACAAAGCTTTCAGGTGTAATATATCCTGCCTTGTGAAGGATATTATACCACTGTGCTAGTTTTTTGATGTCAGAAGCATATACTCTCTCCGTATCATAATTAGGAAGAGAAGCTGCCATAAATTCTTTCAACTCAGCGTCAGAAGATTTATGAGAAATTGTTTCTTTGTAATCCTGGTTTTTAGCAATATTTTCAAAAACCTCAAACAAAGGAACCTCCTTATCAAATGTAAACATAGCAATGTTATCCAACAAGCTCACCTGGCTTGAGTTTCCTATACTTACTTTCTTCTTTGTAGATACATCTTCAATAATAAATCCGTTTCTTAATTGAGAAACTAATTTAAAAAGTCCTGGCTTTCCAGAGATTGAAATTATTTTTTCTAACAACATAATTTTATTTTTTTAATTTTTAGTAATCAGTAGAAACCTTTTACTGTCTATTATTTTTTGTTTATAATTAAATACACCTGTTACTTCGGAAATCTCATTTTGTAGTTGATGCTTACATCCCCCTGAGATATTTTTGTTAATTTACCTTTTACCAGCTTTTTCTTTAAGGCACTAAGGTGATCGGTAAATAATGTCCCTTCAATATGATCATATTCATGTTGAATTACGCGGGCTCTAATATCGGAAAAAGTTTCTGTATGCTTCACAAAATTTTCGTCATAATATTCGATCAGGATTGTGCTCTTTCTTTTTACATCTTCTCTCACATCCGGAATCGAAAGGCAGCCTTCGTTAAACTTCCACTCTTCCCCGGATTCTTCCAGAATTTTAGCATTGATGAAAACTTTTTTGAAGCTTTTCAATTCTTCTTTGATATCTTCATAATCCTCATCATCAGCCAAAGGAGTTACATCTATTACGAATAAACGAATATCAAGGCCAATCTGCGGAGCTGCAAGGCCAATTCCGTTCGCACTATTCATAGTTTCGAACATATTATCAATCAGTTCTTGTAAATCGGGATAATTTTTGTCTATATCTTTGCCTACTTTTCTTAAAATAGGATCCCCAAAGGCTCTTATTGGTAGAATCATCTTGTTCTTTGTTCTAAAAAATTCTGCAATATGATGGTTGCACTTATTTTATCTATTAAACCCTTTTCCTCTCTCTTTTTTTTACTTTTCCCACTCTGGGAAATAAAAAATGATGCCATTTTGGAAGTAAACCTTTCATCAAAACGGTAAACGGAAATAGTTGGAAATTCTTTTTTAAATTCATCAATGAATTGTAAAATATCTGTTTCCACCTCGGATACGTTTCCTTTTAAATCTATCGGAAGTCCTATTACCACATCATCTACCTTATTTTCGCTGAAATATTTTTTCAGAAAAGGCAGTATATGTTTTGTTTCTACAGTATCAAGGCTGCTCGCTATAATCTGCATGTCATCCGTTGTTGCAATGCCACAACGGGCCTTTCCATAGTCTATTGCAAGGATTTGTCCCATAGGTTTGCAAATTTAGTAAATTTTAATGATTTTATTCACAACGTAGTTTTTTTTATAAATCATGTTTCATTCCATATTTTTTTTTATAATTTTAATCTTCCAAAAAACGAAATTATGAAGAAACTCATTCTTGTGAGACATGCAAAGAGCGACTGGCCGGAAGAAACTGAAGATTTTGACAGACCTTTGGCAGACAAGGGTTTGGAGGACGCAATGAACATGTCCAGATTCTTAAAAAACAATAGCATTTCTATAGATTATTTAGTGTCGAGCCCAGCGGTTCGTGCATTGAATACCTGTAAGATTTTCAATCAGACATACCAGTTGAATTATATGACTGATGAAAAGCTATACAACCCTTCAGAAAGGAATTTTGAATCTGTAATTTACAACCTGGATGACCATCATAATTCGGTAGCATTTTTTTCACACAACAACGGAATTTCCAATTTTGCCAACTCTATATCAGAGGATATTTTTCATTTTCCTACCTGCGGAGTTGCCGGTTTTGAAATAAACTGTGATTCATGGTCGGAATTTGATGGAGCAACGAAAAAGCTTTTATTTTTTTACGAACCTGGAAAAATCTAAAATTATTTTAAAAATTTATTGTTTTATTTTTTTTACAATCTCCTTTTTTATGCATAATGCATGAGAAAATTTTTATAAAGATCATATCTCCAGTTCCGCTTTTATACATAACAGTTTCTAATATATGGGCAAATATCATGTTGCCCTTTTTGTCATTGTATTCAGAATAAAATATTTTTGTTTTATTAATATTTATTCTAAATAAAAATAATAATGCAAAAACAATTTTATTTCTTACTGTTGATCCTGTTGCTTACAGGGAACACAATTTACGCACAGGTTTCGGCCAGTCCATTTATTACCAATCTGAATACACCCAACCCCATGATCATTGAAGACAATGAAATGTATATCGGCATTTATGCTTTGGATAAAGTGGTAAAGATAAACCTCGATAATCCTGGCGCCGCGCCAGTGGATGTGGTTACAGGAGTAAACAGACCTTATGGTCTGGCATTAAAAGATAAATATCTATATATCTCTGAATTTGGGGGAAATAAAATTTCAAGGATCAATCTCAGTATTTCCAATCCGGCGCCTGAAGTTATCCTGACGAATGTAAACAGTCCTCTAGGGCTTGAATTCATTGGAAATGACCTGTATATGGCTCTTGAGGGAGATAATAAGATTGCCAAAATAGATGTAAGCCAACCGATCCCACAATTAGTGGATATTACATCCGCAGCATCTCCATTTGAATTGGAAATAATCGGAGATGAAATTTTCTACACTGAACGGTTTGAAGGAAGAGTTTCAAAATTTAAACTCAATAGTTCTACTTCCCCAATAACAATAGCTCAGGGATTAAGTTATCCCTCCGGTTTAACCTCTCATGGAAATCAATTATATATTTCTGAAGCAGGAGCCTCTAAAATTTCCCAATTAAATTTCACCCTGGCTAATCCAATAGTTTCCGATGGTATTGTCTCCAGTGAATTCAGCTACCCATCAGGATTAGCCGTAAAAAATAACACAATTTTTATTACGGATTTCTTCGGAGGCTCATTATTAAAAGCTGATCTGGGTGCTTTGTCTGTTTCTGAACAACAGTACAAAAATAAAACACAGATTTATCCCAATCCTGCTAAGGATTTCATAACAGTTATGAACCCTCCATCAAAAGAATATAAAATATATGACATGGTAGGGAAACTTATATTGTCCGGAAAATTCGAAAGAAACAATATCGATATAAGTCAACTCATAGAGGGAGCCTATATCATTCAGACCGGAGATCTGATTAAAAAATTCATTAAAGAATAGTTTATTAATAATCCGGGCTCTAACAAATATTAGAGCCCGGATTATTATTGTATTTATATTACAGAATTCTTTTTAAATCCAGATCATCAAAATCAAAACTGAAGTCCGTCACATCAGAAATAGCTTTTAGCCTTGCTGATTCAGCCTTCCCGCTTTCATCATAATTAAAGATAATATAAGCATCTGCATCATAACTTCTATCATCCCATTTGATAATGAAAGAATTGTTGGAATAAGGAAGCAATTCTCCCTTTAATCTCGGAGAATTTTCACATGTGATTCTGTAAGCATTTCCCTGATGGGTAATTTCTACATCCCCAAACCAGATATCATTATATTTCCCAACAAACTGTTCTGCTTTTGGGTGTAGGTTTTTATTCTTTTTAAATGTTTCAGATTTTTCAAAAGCTTCCTTCTTTTGTTTATCGTATTCAGCATTCATTTTAGCCATTCTGTCTCCGTATGTTTTGAGCCAATTCCGGTCTGCAATTCCCAGATAAGAATCCTTTAAAGTATTGGTCACGGTATTAAAAGCTGCTCCGGACTGCTGATTGGTTAAAACGACAATCCCTAATTTCATATCCGGAATCAATGTAAACTGGGTTACGGTGCCGATCAGCCCCCCTGTATGCTGAATTTGTTTATGTCCTTTAACATCACTCAGGAACCATCCCATTCCATATCCGTAAAAACTTGTATCATAAGGATTTTTAGGAGCTACTCCGCTAGGTATCTGCAGACTCCATAACTGTTGTACCTGTTTGTCAGAAACCAGTTTTTTTCCTTCTTTCGTTGTGAAATTATTTAATAAGAACTGGGCCCAGGTCGTCATATCTTTGATATTACTCATAATCCCTCCGGCTGCATTTCCTGTTTCATTCCAGTCGTGGGGAACAGCAATTGCTTTTCCATCTACCGGAGCATGGGCATCAATTTTATTGGTTACCCCTTTTGCCCTGTTATAGCTTCCAAAACTGGAGTTCATACCGACAGGTTTCATAATTCTTTGCTCAATAAAATCTGCCCAGCTTAAGCAGGAAATCCTGTGAATAACCTCCCCTGCAACAATGAACATGATATTATTATAATCTAACGTTGTTCTGAAAGGATTTTCAGGTTTCAGATATCTTACATTATGGACGATATCATTTACCGTAAGACTTCCTCCTTCCGGAAAAAACATCAGATCTCCCTGCCCTAATCCCAATCCTGCCCTGTGAGTTACCAGATCCTTGATGGTTACATTTTGAGAAACGTACGGATCATACATCTGGAATTCAGGAAGGTATTTTGAAACCTTATCATCCCATTTCAGTTTTCCTTCGTCTGCCAGAATTGCCAGTGCCGTACAGGTAAATCCCTTAGAATTTGAAGCAATACCTACAAGGGTATTTTCGTCCATGGGTTGTTTTGAAGCCAAAGAACGAACTCCGAATCCTTTCGAATAGATCAATTGTCCATCTTTAATCACTCCAACGGACATTCCCGGAACATCAAAGGTTTTTAAGGTATTTTGAATGAGCTCATCCAGTTTTTTTTCTTCAACCTGTGCATTCATCAAGCCGACTGTCAAAAGAAAAATGAAAAAGGAAATTTTCTGTTTCATTATTTTTTAAATTTTCTCAAAGTTAATCAATTCGACATTTATTAAGTAAATTTGAACTTTATTTTAAACACGAAGAATATCCCTGAAAGAAAATGTAAGATAATGACTAAAATCCTTCTTCTTTCCGACTCTCATTCCTATATTGATGACAGGATCCTGGAATATGCCAAAGACGCTGATGAAATCTGGCACTGTGGTGATTTCGGTAGTCTTGAAGTGATTGAACAACTTGAGAAAATCGGTCCACTAAAAGGCGTTTACGGAAACATTGATAATGCAAAAATCCGGTCCGAATTTCCGGAGGTAAACAGGTTTTTCTGTGAGAATCTGGAAGTTCTTATGATCCATATCGGAGGTTATCCCGGAAAATATTCCGCAATAGCTAAAAAAGAAATTGGAGAAAAAGCTCCTAAGCTATTTATTTCAGGACATTCTCATATTCTGAAAGCGATGTTTGATGCAAAAAATAATTTACTTCACCTTAATCCCGGGGCATGCGGAAAACAGGGGTGGCACAAAGTGAGAACAATGATGCGTTTTGTGGTCGATGGTGAAGAAGTAAAAGATCTGGAAATTATTGAATTAGGTCCAAAATAGAAATACATATGAAGATTGGAGATCAGGTTTCTGTGGTAGATGAAGATTTAAGCGGGGTTGTAACTTCCGTAAAAGGAAATATTGTTGTTCTTAAAGATGAATATGGTTTTACACATCAGTATCCCAAGGAAAAGCTGGTTCCGAAAAATGCTTCCATATATGATAATATAAAAGTGGTAAAAAAGGCTGAACCCCAAAAAATCACTTCAAAGAAACATCAGAAAAATCATATGGTTCTCGACCTGCATTTTCATAATCTCGTTAAAAACCCAAATGATTATGACGGATTCGAGAGACTTTTCCTCCAAAAGGAAAAATTAATCGATACATTGAGCTTCTGCCGGAAAAATCATCTTAAACGATTGGAGATTGTTCATGGCATTGGAGACGGTGTTCTGCAAAGGATGGTTTTAGATGTTTTAGAAAGCCAGACCGATCTGGATTTTTACAATAAGGAAATACTTCATCATCAATCAGGTGCGGTAATGGTAGAATTTCACTAAATTTGCAGCAATAGAAATATGAACGTACTTAATTTACTTTTTACAAAAGACGGATTAATCTACCAAATTGCGAGGAATAAAAGCATTTTGGAAGAGAAATCTTATTTCGTTAATGAAGAGTCTCCTAAAAATTTTATCGCTGAGAAACTGGATGAAGTTTTAATAAAGCAAAGGTTCGATGAGATTTCTGTCATTTCAGCCTTGAACCATTTTACCCTTATGCCTGAAGGATTTTCAGAACATGAGGCGGGATATGATCTTATTGCATTCAATGCTCCTGTGGATAAGGACAATGAAGAGCTGATGCTGTCCCTTAATAAAAAGTTCAGGATTCAGTTCTATTATACTTTTCCTAAAAACTTTTATAAAAAGATAAAGGAGCTGGCCGTTCCCGTTCACTTTAATTTTTCAGGAGAAAAATTCCTGAATTCAATCAGCCATAAAAACAATAAAGAAATCCACATTAACCTTTATCATAACCAATGTGAATTTTTTGCCCTGGATAATAAAAAACTGATCTTATACAATAATCTGGATGTCAATTCTGAGGTTGATTTTCTTTATTTTGTAATGTTCACATTAAGTAAAATAGGATTTGGGATCAATGAAACCAACTTCTATGCTTATGGAGAAACCACTGAAAATGAAACATTCATTTCTGAATTACAAAAATTCGTAAAGAACCTGAAAATTGTATATGATAACGTTCCTAATAAGAATTTTATACTTAATTAGGTCGCAGGTTGCAGACGCCAGGTCTTACCTGACATTGCATCCATTACTAACAATCTAACATCTAAACAACATGTACAGAATAATTTCCGGCCGATGGAAAGCCAAAAAAATTGCCGCCCCAAAAAACTTTGATGTAAGGCCAACTACTGACTTTGCAAAGGAAGCTCTGTTCAGTATTCTGGAAAATAAATATGATATGCAATCGATCTCTGTTCTTGATCTTTTTGCAGGAATAGGCTCTATTTCATTAGAATTTGCCTCCAGAGGCTGTCAGGATGTAACTTCTGTAGAGATGAACCCCAAACATACAAGCTTCATTAATTCTACAGCATCCGAACTGGACATGTCATTACAGGTTAATGTGCAAAGAGGGGACGTGGTGGATTGGCTCAAAAAATTCAGAAATAAAAAATCTTTTGAAATTGTTTTTGCCGATGCTCCTTTTGAAACTGAAGAGAAGAAATACTATGAAATCATCTCTTTGGTATTAAACAATAAATACCTAAAAGAAAACGGAGTTCTTATTATAGAGCATCAGAGTCGCTTAAAATTTGAACACCCGAATCTTATAGATACCAGAAAATATGGAAACGTAAGTTTCAGCTTTTTTGAACCAACTCAATCAGATACAGAAAACCAGGAACTCTAATTCCTGGTTATTTTTTTGGAATTGGCAATGGCTTCGTCTCCCCATCTTGTAATTTCATTCAAAACAGGAAGAAGCGTCTTTCCAAAATCAGTTAAGGCATACTCCACTACTAACGGCGGTTTTTCCGTATAAACCTTTCTGCTGATAATACCGTCTTCCTCCAATTGTTTTAATTGAAGGCTTAATGTTCTTTCCGTAATGGTAGGAATATCTTTCCTGATCTCATTATATCTTTTTGCCCCCTCAATAAGATGGTATAAAATCACTGCTTTCCATTTCCCACCAATAAACTTCATGGTGATACTTGTACAACACGGGTACGTTTTATTATCTCCTTGTAACAGCTTTTTATATTATAATACTTTCAATTCCAGGTCTATACTTTTACCAAAGAACTTTTTGGATATCTTTTCGAAATTCTTCGTCAGATCCGAAAGATAAAAGTGATAACTTGGCTTGGCATTCAGATCGTTTAAAAGATTGTATTTATCAAGAATAATTTTCAAATGGCTCGCCACGATATTCGGAGAGTCAATAACACGAACACGGTTTCCGTAATATTGCTTGATCTCATCGATTAATAAAGGATAATGAGTGCATCCTAATATCAATGTTTCAATATTTTTCAGCTTGTTGTTACTTAAATAATTGTAAATGATAGCATGTGTAATCGGATGATTTTTAAATCCTTCTTCAATGGCAGGAACCAGCAACGGAGTTGCCAGCTCATCCACTTTGATCCATTTATTATGCTTTCTTATACTTTTTTTATACAGCCCTGAATTCACAGTTGCTTTTGTAGCAATCACGCCAACATTGGTGTGGATCTCATAAGATACCTTCTCTGCAACCGGATTAATAACATCAATAACAGGAACTCTTCCGGCAACTGTCTGCATCACTTCATTAAGAGCATTTGCTGTTGCTGTATTACAGGCGATAACAATTGCTTTACAATTCTGCTCCAATAAAAAATTTGTGATTTTGGTAGAGTATTCTATTATAGCTTCACGAGACTTTTCTCCGTAAGGAAGGTGTTTGGTATCACCAAAGTAAATAAGATCTTCATGAGGAAGAAGCCTTTTAATTTCTTTAGCAACGGTTAAACCTCCTACACCACTATCAAAAATTCCGATAGGTTGTTTAGCCGAAAGATGCGAATAATCTTGTTTCTTAGTTTTCAAAAGAGTTGAAATTTTATACAAAAATAATGAATTTCACCAGTATTACATCAAACTTTTACAATCAAATCAGGAACAGATCTGAAGCAATTCCATCCGCCATAAACCAGTGCTTTTCCGGTATTTTCAAATGATTATTTTCAATAACAAGTATGCCGTCAGCTATCTTTTGTTTAATCTCCTGATGAAATTTCTCAACTATTTCAGGAGAAAACTTATTCTTCAGTTTATCCAGGTCCACTCCCCATATCGTCCGTAATCCGATCATGATCATCTCATTAAACTGGTCTTCCTGCGATAGAATTTCAGTTTCTTTAGCCAAAGAATTTGAATTCAGCTTCTTTACATAAAGCTGATTATTAGCGACATTCCAACTTCTCACGTCAGCTCCGTTATATGAATGGGCTGAGGGTCCTAGTCCCAAATATTCTTTGTACTTCCAATAAGACGAGTTGTGCCTTGAATAAAATCCTGGTTTAGCAAAATTAGATACCTCATAATGATCAAACCCATTATCTTTTAAAAAGTGAGACAAATAATAAAACTCTCTATTTTGCTCTTCTTCTTTTGGTGTAGCCACTTTCCCTTTCAAAATCCAGTCATTCAATGCCGTCTTAGGCTCTACGGTCAGTGCATAAGAAGAGATATGAGGAACATCCAGGGCAATTGTTTTATTCAGATTTTCTTTCCAGATTTCCAAATTAGAAGTGGGAGATCCATAGATCAGATCAATACTCAGGTTTTCAAAACCGAAATCCTGTGCTCTCTTAATAGAATCCTCTGCCTGTGAAGCATTATGAGCACGGTTCATCAACCTAAGGTCATCATCAAAAAAGCTTTGCGTTCCGATTGACAATCGGTTAACCGGTGATTTTGAGAGATCTCTCAGGAAGGTCTTATCCAGATCATCCGGATTGGCTTCCAAAGTAATTTCTATATCCTTTTCAAAACTATAATACTTCAATACCTCATCAACAATTGAATTGATCTCATCTCCTGATAGGATTGAAGGTGTTCCGCCACCAAAGTACAACGACTGTAGTGTTTTATTATGTAATTCATCTTTCCTTAAAAAAAGTTCTTTCTTAATAGCAGAAAGCACCTCATCTTTAGACAGTAAAGATGTTGAAAAATGAAAATTACAATAACTACACTTTTGTTTACAAAAAGGAATGTGAATATAAATCATAAAAAAAGCTCTGAAAAATTCAGAGCTCAAATTTATTTAAATTAAATTGATTAATATCTATATCCTCTATGATTAATAAAGTTATCGAAGTTATAACCCAATCCGATCATAAAGCTGTTTCCTCCATAAGTCTGAATATCAGACAAACCTAAATTATAAGTTGCTCCGATCATAAACTTATTGAATCTTACTTTTACTAGTGGTGAAATACTTAATTGCTGGTTATCAAATCTGTTCTGAACTGATCTGTAACTTACCCCAAAAGAGAATGAATTGATATCATTAAAGAATGTGGCCATCAAGTTATAATCAATTGTTCTTGTAGAATTCGTATTCAAATTGATTAATGCAGATGGTGTAACGTACATATTATCTGCGAAATGCCAGTCATATCCTAAGTTTAAGAAGAACTTGATAGGAGAAGGCTCACGACCATTCACAATAGATTCGTCATTCGTCAAAGCAATATCATTAACCGATACTCCGGCAAAGATATTTCTAAAAGTCGCGGCTAAACCAAAGTTGGCATATGCCATGAAAATATTACTCTCCGTACCCTGCAATAAAGGATCATACCCATCTTCAGTATTGATTTTAGTATAATCAAAATTCATATTGTAAAAACTAACACTGGTACCGAATGAGAACTGATCTTTTCTCTCTCCTTCACTACTAAGCGGAATAAAATATGAAGCACCCGCTGTAATACCTCCTGCTGAAATAGGACCATTACTATCTCTAAAAACAGATATCCCTGCACCAACTCTATCAAAAATGTTAGCATTGATCCCTACTGACTGCACATTAGGAGACTCATTAAATTTTGAAAATTGCTGTTGATAATTGAGGTTGAGCTGAACATAATCTGTTTTACCGTATTGTGCCGGATTGAACAGGAACTCACCATCCAAAAGATATTGTTGATAATATGGTAGTGTTTCTTGTGCTTTGTATGCATTTGACAAAAGAGCCAAACACACTATAGCATATAGTTTTCTCATAACAAATCTTGATTTCAATTCAACAAATATAAAAAAAATCTCAATATATTTTTAGTTTTCCAAATAATTTCTCCATTTTTTTACAGCATCCGCCATATCTTGAGGCATTGGGCTTTCAAAATACAATTCCTGTTTAGTGGTAGGATGTATAAAACCTAAGGTATGTGCATGAAGTGCATGTCTTGGCAGGATTTCGAAAACATTTTTAATAAAATGTTTATATTTAGGTAAATTCACTCCTCTTAAAGGCGTATGACCTTCATATCTTTCATCATTGAAAAGGGTATGGCCAATATGTTTAAAATGAGCCCTGATCTGATGGGTTCTTCCCGTTTCCAGTTTACATTCTACCCAGGTCATATATCTGAACCTTTCCAAAACTTTATAATGCGTAACCGCATGCTTCCCGTGGCTTCCGTCCTCGTAAACCGACATCTGCATCCTGTTCTTAGGGTGACGCCCTATATGCCCCCGAATGGTACCTTCATCATCCTGTACATTCCCCCACACAAAAGCCCAATATAATCTTTTCGTCCTTCTGTCAAAAAATTGTTTGGCAAGGAAGCTTAATGCATATTCATTCTTGGCGATAACCAATAGACCCGAGGTATCCTTATCAATCCTGTGAACAAGGCCTACTCTATCCAGATCAGATTTCTCACCATTTTTGGCAAAATGAAATGCAAGAGCATTCACCAAAGTACCATCCCAGTTTCCAAATCCGGGATGCACAACCATTCCGGGTTCTTTATCTACAACAA
Organism: Chryseobacterium sp. B21-037; assembly: GCF_028570785.1. Classification (NCBI taxonomy): domain Bacteria; kingdom Pseudomonadati; phylum Bacteroidota; class Flavobacteriia; order Flavobacteriales; family Weeksellaceae; genus Chryseobacterium; species Chryseobacterium sp. B21-037. Next base: position 4,326,868 of record NZ_JALGCB010000001.1, on the reverse strand, counting down.
CAAGATCATCATCCTCATAAACAATATTGATCGGAATATCCTGAGGGATAATTACATTTTCTCTCGGAGGATGGGCCAGTAGAACAGAAATCTGATCTCCCGGCTTTACACGGTAATTCTGTTTTACAGGAGTTCCGTTTACGACAACGTTACCTGCTCTGCATGTTTGTGAAATTTTATTTCTTGAAGAATTCTGCCTGAAAATCAGTAAAAACTTATCTATTCTTAAAGGCTCCTGGTTTTTATCGACAGTAATATTGAAATGCTCATACAGTCCTTTATTTTCCTCATCAATATCAATATTGTTGGAATCCAATAATTCTTCATCAAAAAAATCCTCGTTATCTTCTGTCATGATTTTTTATTTTTTACACAAAAGGCCTCAACATGATAAGTTGAAGCCTGTATTTTTAATAATAAATGGTAACTACTCTACTACAACTTTCTTAGCTTTTGGCTTTTGAGCTGGTTGTTGTGTACCATTTGTTGCTGTTTTATTATTTCCAGCATTATTATTTCCCGCAGGAGTATTGATTGTTGTACTCTTCGGTTTACTTTCGGTTGTTGTTTTCGGCTTCGTATCAGCAGTCGCAGGTTTCGAAACCGGAGTTTTAGAAACTTCCGTTTTAGCAGGTTCAATTTTTTTATGAACCACTGGTGGTACAGGAACTGGTTCGTAAACAGGCTGCTGATGAACAGGAACTTCTTCATATTGTATAGGTGGCAACGAAGTATCTACCTTCATACGGTATACGGAGTTCAGCTCTTCTATTTTAGAGCGCAATTCTGCCGGAGTCTTTTTACTTGCCCAGAGGTCCATCTGCATTCCCTGATCTCTTACATCTCCTGCAGCAGGATCCTGATAATAGATAATATCAGATTCATCTTTACCTCCATCTTCATGTTCTACTAGTCCTACTTCAAACATACTTCTTGTAATTAATGCTCTGGCCTCTTTTACCGTTAAGCCAACTACATTAGGAATAGAAATATTTCTCATGGGTCCAGAACCAACTACTACATCTATCGTTGAGAACCTAGGAATCAGCGATCCTGGTTTCATAGGGTTTCCTTTAAATAAAATTCTAAGTACTGCATCTTTCTGGATGCTAGGTTCGAAGATAGTATCTCCCACTTTCAGACCTACCTGATCTATCCTTTGGAAAGCCAGACCTGAATATTTGTTAATAACATCAGGAATTGCAACCGGAGCCCAGCTTCTCGGGTTTACGATCAGATAAATAGCTCTTCCATCCTTTACATGGGAACCAGGAGTAGGAGACATCTTTAAAACCTGGAAAGGTTTGTATTTTGGATCATAAGCAGCACTGTCTACTTCATAGCCCAGACCGGCATCATCTAATATTTTTACCGCCTCATGAACGGATTTGTTTACAACATTGGGAACCGGAATTTCCTGACCATGATTCGTATGGTATTCTAACCAACGAAATGTAAGCCATACCAACCCTATAAAAACACCGATGGCTATTAACAAATTCAGTAAAACTTTCCAGTTGAAAAGTGATTTAAGCATACTTAAAAATACTTTAATTATAATGGCAAATATAGCTAATAATTTTAGAATGTACTTTTTATTTATCACATTTCATATTTGGTTTCAAAATTTCGGATTTTCACCTGTTGCATTACATAAAATGATTAAATTTGCCTTAATTGATACTATTTGGTTATGAGCAAAAAAAGTGTTGCCGTAGTTATGGGCGGATATTCTGATGAATACGTAGTTTCCCTGAAAAGCGGTCAATTAATTTATGATTCGTTGGACAGGAATCTGTATGATGTATATAAAGTAGTTGTTTTAAAGGATAAGTGGTATTTTCTGGATCAGAACGAAAAGGAATATCCGATCAATAAAGGAGACTTCTCTGTAACATTGGAAAATAATGAGCAATTGAAGTTTGATGTATGCTTTAATATCATTCACGGAACACCTGGTGAGAACGGCATACTTCAGGCCTACTGGGATGCTATAGGGCAAACTTATACGGGTTGTGATTTTTATCAGAGTGCCTTAACTTTTAATAAAAAGGACACTTTAGCAGTTCTGTCCAAATATGGTATCCCATCAGCAAAAAGTATTTATCTGAGAAAGGGTGAAAATATTAATGTTGATGAAATAGTAGACTATCTTGGTCTTCCCCTATTTGTAAAGCCTAACCAATCCGGTTCATCATTAGGAATTACTAAAGTAAAAGAAAAGTCCGAATTACTTCCGGCGACAGAAGTTGCATTTAAGGAAGATCATGAAATTTTAATAGAAAGCTTCCTGGATGGAATGGAAGTATCTGTAGGGGTAATTGATTTTAAAGGAGAGACAATTGTTTTGGGGATTACGGAAATTGTTCCTACCAATGAATTCTTCGATTATGAAGCCAAGTACGAAGGTGCTTCAGAAGAAATAACCCCTGCAAGAATTGACGAAGAAACAACAAAAAGAGTTGAAGAAATTTCAAAAAAGGCTTATGACTCTTTAGGAATGAGTGGTTTTTCACGCAGTGAATATATATTGATGGACGGCATTCCTTATATGCTCGAAATGAATACAAACCCGGGATTTTCTCCGGCAAGTATTCTCCCACAGCAGGCAAAACATTACGGTATATCCATAATGGATCTTTGTGGAAATGAAGTTGAAAAAGCATTAGCGAAAAAACCAAACTAATTATGAAAATTGCTGTTTTTCCGGGATCATTCGATCCTATTACTCTAGGTCACTATGACATTATAGAAAGAGCTGCTCCCCTTTTTGATAAATTAATTATTGCCATCGGACAGAATTCCCAAAAGAAATACATGTTCCCGCTTGAAAAAAGAATGGAATTCATCCAGAATTCTGTTGCAGAATTTCCCAACGTAGAGGTTGACTATTTTGAAGGCCTTACTGTTGATTATTGTTTTGAAAAAAATGCACAATACATAATCCGCGGATTAAGAAATCCTGCAGACTTTGAATTTGAAAAAGCAATTGCCCATACCAACCGAACTTTGGCCCATAAGAAGCTTGAAACCGTATTTTTATTAACTTCATCAGGAAAATCTTTTATCAGCAGCAGCATTGTAAGGGAAATCATCAACCACAACGGAGAGTATGAACTTCTGGTTCCTGAAGCGGTAAGAGTAGAGAATACAAAAAAATAAATAACGGTTGATCAGTGATAAATGGTAAAGGATTTGCTTATGGAAGAATCATCAATCTATTATCAGCTATCATTCAAAATATATGCACGAACAGTTCAATTTTGCCATAGAAGTATTGGGGACAATTTCCTTCTCGATGTCGGGAAGCTTTGCTGCTATGCAAAAACGACTTGATCCTTTTGGAGTTCTCATTATAGCTTTCGTAACTTCAGTGGGAGGAGGAACTGTTAGGGATCTGCTTCTGGATATTCCGGTATTCTGGATGCATGATTTGCTGACCTGCGCCGTTATTATTATGACCAGCATATTTACGATGGTCTTTAAATCTTTTGAAAAAAACTTTCAGGTTACCTTATTTATTTTTGATAGCCTGGGACTCGGCTTATTTACCATTATAGGTATCCAGAAAGGTTTAAATGCAGATATCCATCCTTTGATATGCATCGGGCTCGGAACTATTACAGGTTGTTTCGGAGGGATTATCCGGGATATTTTACTCAACAGGATACCTCTGATCTTCAGAAAAGAAATTTATGCTACAGCCTGTATTTTTGGCGGAGCTGCTTTTTTACTGATGACAAAATATTCTAACTTTTCCTACACTTTTATCCAGATTTTTACGATCCTTCTGATAGTGGTGATCCGTACACTGGCGGTAAAATACCACTGGCAGATGCCTAAGTTCTACGGATATGACCACAATTCGGAAATGTAGATCAGACAAAACAATATAAAAAGGCAGAAAGTAAACTTTCTGCCTTTATTTTTTATGATAAGGAATCAATTATCTTATTTTCCCTCCTCTTTGTCTCATATTAGGGTTATGCATATGTTTCTGCATTGTGGGCATCTTCAACTGATCTTTCATCATTTTGATCTGATCTGTCATCATTCCTGCACTATCCAATCTTTTAGCTTCTTCCAATAATTTCTGCCCTTCCTGTTTTCTTCCTTTAGAAATGGCAGAAGCAGCAAGATTTAAAGTAGCCATTGCTCTGTCATGTTTCATATTTAAACCGTACTCAAGTGCTTTCCTCATTAAAGGCTCAACTTTGGTAGGATGTTCCTGAGCCAGAGTTAATCCCTGCAGATAATGGAAATAACCATATTGAGATTTATGAAGCTGTGTCTGATAGTTCCTGATATGGTCTAAATAAGTTACAGCTTTTTCCATATTCTGTTTTCTCAATTGCCAGAAAGCCAAAAGGATATATTCATTTTTAAAGAAAAGAAAGATCGGTAAAGCTGAAAGAAGAAAGATTACAATTCCCCAACCTAAATTTCTTGTGAAAATCATCATGGCAAGTCCACCCAATATAAGAAGAGCTGCGATTACAATTTTTATGTATTTATTCATTATTCAATTTTAGAAGTGCAAAGATAAAAAATTTAGAGGTTAGAAGCTAGAACTTAGCCGTCAGAATTCTAATCCTGTTTACTTTTAATCCTCTCAAACGTCTGAAAACAGAAATCATACGGGTTCTTTTCATCCTTTTCATGGCAAATTTCATTTGTTTTTGCCCAGATTTTCCCATCTATTTTTGGAAAAAAGGTATCCGCTTCAAGATCTGCTTTTACTAAAGTTACTTCAAGCTTGTCCACAACATCCATCGTCTGTTCATATATGTTTCCTCCGCCTATTATAAAGATCTCCTCATCAATTTTCTTGGCAAATTTTACAGCCTCCTTAATACTGCCCACGATCAGGATTCCTTCTTCAAACCAATCTTTTTTTCTTGAAATAACAATATTGGTACGGTTAGGAAGTGGCTTCCCGATGCTTTCATAGGTTTTTCTTCCCATGATTACCGGATGTCCGGAAGTTATATCTTTAAAATGTTTTAAATCTTTCGGAAGATGCCAGAGTAACTGATTATTAAAACCAATTTCATTTTTCTCCCCCATTGCTACCACAATTGTTGTCATTCAAATAATTTTCCACAAAATTAGCACATAATTTGTATATTTGATTAGCACAAAAAATTTAAAAAAATAAACTATGAAAAATAAAGGCTGTTTGAGCGCCGGAACTATTGGCATTGCTCTCCTTATCATTGTTGCCGTAATCTTCTTCTGGGGAAAAAGCGGATATAATAATTTCGTAACAAAAGAACAGAATGTTGACAGCAAATGGTCTAATGTAGAGACTGTTTATCAGAAAAGAGCCAACCTGATTCCTAACCTCGAAAGAACGGTAAAATCATATTCTAAATTTGAACAGGAAACTTTAACCAAAGTAATAGAGGCCCGTTCGAAAGCAACCTCTATAAATATTGATCCTACCAATATGACAGAAGCTGACCTTGCGAAGTTTCAGGCTGCACAGGGAGAATTATCAGGAGCTTTAAGCAGATTAATGGCTGTGGTAGAATCATATCCTAATTTAAAGGCTGATCAGCAGTACATCAATTTCCAAAGAGAATACACCGCAATTGAAAACAGTATCAGATCTGAAACGGTTTATTTCAATGATGCTGCGAAAGATTATAACACTACGATAAAAACTTTCCCAAATAATATTTTGGCGAATTTTACAAACTTTAAAGAAAAACCTTATTTCAAAGCAGAAGCCGGAGCTAATAAAGCACCAGAAGTTTTCTCTGAATAATGAGCAATTTCCTGACAAATCAACAAATAGCTTCCCTGGTGGAAGCTATTCAGTCTGCGGAAGAGAATTCTACAGGTGAGATCAGAGTGCATATAGATTCCCATACGGAAACCCAGCATGCCCAAACAGCGCTGGAAGTTTTTAAAAAGCTTGGTATGCACAAAACCACGCATAGAAATGCAGTACTTTTCCATGTTAATTTTGAACAAAAATATCTTACCATTATTGGTGATACGGGAATTCATGAAAAAGTACATCAGTATTTCTGGGACCACCTGCATGACTATATAACTTCTGAATTTGCCAAAGGAAATTATTACAAGGCTTTGAAGAGTGCCATTCTGGAGACTGGTATTGAATTAAAAAAATATTTTCCTGTAGAAGGAGAAAATCCCAATGAACTCCCCAATGAAATTACGTTCTCTTAAATCAGTATTTTCATTTCTATTGATCTGCTTTTACACTTTTGTATCAGCACAATATACCATTACTAAAAAACCAGCTGTTTTATATCCTGTATATGATGAAGCTAACCTGCTTTCACAACAGGAAAAAGATGATCTTAATAATAAGCTGATCAAATTCGCAGATTCGACATCTACAGAAATTGAGGTGATTATTATTCCAAGCACAAAAGGAGAAGATGTCAATTTTCTGGCAACTATGTTTGGTGAAAAATGGGGAATCGGAAAGAAAGGGGTAGATAATGGAATTGTTTTTCTTATAGCAACTCAGGACAGGACGATGTCTATACAGCAGGGAAGAGCAGTAGAACAATACCTTACAGCCTCAGTTTCCGGACAAATACTGGATTATATTGTAACTCCTAATTTCAGGCAAGGATTGTGGTATGAAGGTATAAACCGCGGTACTTCAGCCATTATGGAAGCCGTTCAGGGGAAATTTAAGCCTGTAAATGAACCGGCAACAGGGGAAGGAAATGGAAAGGCATTGAGAGTTCTTATCATTGCTTTCGTCATATTTATTATTCTGGCTATTCTGTTCGGGAACCGAGGTGGTGGTGGCGGAAATAATGATGATGACGATGTAATCCTGAACAGAAGAGGACGCAGAAATTATCCTGGCGGATTCTTCCCTTTCCCGGGCAGCTTCGGCGGTGGAGGCTTTGGTGGCGGAAGTTCCGGAGGAGGTGGATTTGGCGGCTTCGGAGGAGGTGGAAGTTTTGGCGGAGGAGGTGCATCCGGAGGGTGGTAACATATACATTAACAAAATATAAAATCAGCCATATAATGACTGATTTTTTTTATTTAAAACACTAAAATAAGAACATTTTATTGCTTTATTTTAATAAAAAATTTAAGTTTTTGTATTAATAAATTAACAAAACCTCTTAAAAACTATCGTTTTTCTATTAATTTTTTAATATATTTACTGAAAACAGGATTATGAAAAAGACATTGGTGGTTTTTGCACATCCTTATCTGGAACATTCAAACTCGAATGTAGAGCTTATCAATTTCTATGTTCGTCATCAGCATTTCACGCTTCGTGATCTTTATGAAGATTATCCGGATTTTCACATTGCTGCCTTTAGAGAAAGAAAACGGCTGAAAAATTATGACCGTTTTATTTTTCAGTTTCCGATTATCTGGTTTGGAATGCCTCCTTTGTTGAGATTATGGATTGATGAGGTTTTTGATCGCGACTGGCTTAAAGAAGGGGAATATAATCCCCTTGAAGGCAAAGAGGTATACATTCTGGTCACAACAGGAGGGAAAGAACGGTCTTTTACCAAAACAGGAACATATCAATACACGATTGACGAGCTGATCAGTGGATTAATTGTTTCTTTAAATGTTTTTAAAGCCAATATCAAAAATATTAAAATCGTTTATGAAGCCAATAAGCTTACGAAAAAGGAAATTATTCTTCATAAAAAAGAGTTTATGGAACTATTGAATCAATGAAATAATATATGGAATCTTCTTTAGCAATTAACACGTTACTTTTTCTGGGTGTAGCCATTATTATGGTTCCACTTGCCAGGAAATTTGGGTTAAGCTCCGTCATTGGATATATTGCAGGAGGAATTATTATTGGCCCTTACGTACTTAAGCTCACAGGCAAGAATGTCAATGACATCATGCATGCGAGTGAGTTTGGCGTAATCATGCTTTTATTTTTAGTAGGATTAGAACTGGAACCCAGGAAGTTCTGGGAAATGCGGAAAAAGATTATAGGATTGGGATTAACCCAAATGGTTCTCACCATCTCCCTGCTCGTTCTGGTTTTCATCAGTGTTGGATGGAGAGCAGACCAGGCTACTGCTGTAGCAATGTGTTTCGCTTTGTCATCTACTGCTATTGTATTGCAGACCTTACAGGAAAAGAACAACCTCAAAACAACAGCAGGAGAAGCATCTTTCTCCACTTTATTATTTCAGGATATTGCTGTAATTCCCATTCTTGCCATACTGCCTGTAATAGCACATTATAAACCAAGAAACCATAACAATGAAATACAGGTGATTATTCAGAAACTTCCTGAGTGGCTACAGGCTGCAACGGTACTTTTTGGAGTAGCAATCCTTATTCTGTTGGGAAGGTATGTATTTGTTCCTTTCTTAAGATATGTTTCGAAATCCGGAATGACCGAATTGTTAACAGCCTCTTCCCTATTTCTTGTTATCGGAGTTGCCGAACTTATGGTTGCCATTGGTCTGTCTCCGGCATTGGGTGCTTTCCTTGCAGGTGTCATGCTTGCAAACAGTGAATTCAGACATGAACTGGAAGCACAGATCGACCCTTTTAAAGGTTTATTGCTCGCGGTTTTCTTTGTCAGTGTAGGATCAACTATGAATTTCAATATCATCCAGGATGATCCTTTATTTATATTCAGTACTGTTTTTGCAGTTTTGATCGTAAAGTTTATAGTTCTCTATGCTATCGGAAAATTCTTTAAAATAGACACCCCTCAAAGTCTGTTTTATGCGTTTGCCCTTTCTCAAGTCGGAGAGTTTGCTTTTGTCCTTATAAATTATGCATCTGATCTTTACCTACTAGGTCCTGAATTAAATGACCAACTTATGGCAGTAACAGCCATTACAATGTGTATTACTCCTTTTCTTCTGATTGTAAATGACAAATTTTTCACACCTAAATTTATCAAAGAAGAACCGGATACTGATCACGATTTTGATATTCTGGGGAGCGATGTTGCACAAAAGAAAATTATTATTGTTGGGTTCGGCCACTTTGGAAGTACGGTAGGACGGCTTTTAAAAGCCAATAAGATTTCAGCAACTGTTTTGGACAGAGATTCTGATCGGGTAAAATTGTTGCGTAGCTATGGTTTTAAGGTCTATTATGGTGATGCCACCCGTATTCCGATTTTACGTGCGGCAGGAATTGAAGATGCCGAGATACTGGTCCTTTGCCTTGATGATCCTAATGATAATATGTTTATTGCTGATCTTGTCCGTGAGCATTATCCCGATGTGAAAATTTTTGTAAGAGCTAAAAACAGAATTGACGCATACAGCTATCTCAATAAAGGTGTTGATAAAATTTACAGAGAAACATTGGGCACAGCTGTAGACATGGCTATAGACGTTCTTCATGAAACAGGCATGAGAAAATATGCTGCCAGACGTCTCGGACAGAGATTTATGGCCATAGATAAAGCATCTATCAGAAGGCTGGCAAAAATAAAAGAAGAAGATGAACTGCTTCTGTTTACGACAAAAGAACTCCTCCAAAGAGAGGAGGAGTTATTGGCATTTGATAATCTTAGTTTCGATAATAAAGATTGGGAAGGTGCCTCATCCGTTGAAGAAGAAGAGGATTCTGAAGATTAATATCTAGTGTATATTAACGCTTCCTCCACTACTTTCTTCTTTATTTACAGAAGTTACATTTCCTTTTTGTGAACATCGATACTTCCGCCTGAAGATGCATTAGCATCTATTTTGGATGTAGCGCTTATCTCTACGCTTGCTCCGCTGGAAGCTTCTGCTTTTACATTTTCTGCAAGAACCTGCTCTGCAGATACGCTGCTTCCTGAAGAGGATGTAATATTTGCATTTTTAGATTTCCCCGTTAATGAGATGCTTGCAGCTGAAGAAGCATCAATTTCTAAGTCAACAGCCCAGATTTTTCCTTCAAAACTACTGCTGCTACCCGCTGAAATTTCAAAATTATTCGCTTCCAGATCTCCGGTAACACTTCCCGCGCTGGAAATTTCTATATCCGTTTTCTCCTGGGTAAATTTATCTTTAACTGTGATTTTTCCGGCAGAATTTGCGTCAAGCTTGGTAAAGTCCTTGGCATAAATTTTAGCGGTAACATTATTTTGATTCATCACTCTGATTCCCGGTTTATAATGGATATGAAGTTTCCCACCCGTATTATCTACAAGGATTTCATCAATAAGATTCTCTGGTGCAGAGATCACTACTCTTTCAGTTTCAGATTTTATAATCTCAGCATCAATAGCCTGAGAAACCTCAATTTCATCGAACTCGCCTTTAAATTCTTTCTCTCTGATAGGGCCGCTTCCTTTGTCCACTACCTTTGAAACCCAATCACTTTTTTCCTTGTTTTTCCTGTCATATTTTTCATTACATGCAGACACTGCTATTAAAGTTGAAAAAATAAAAAGAGTCGTCGTTTTCATATGTATTAATTTTTTAATTTAAGTTTTAGTATTCTTTTATATTAATAACAACTAAAGTATAAAAAATATTACAACTGTTTAGTTAATTACATTCCTAAAACTGACCAAAGGTAAAATCTTATATTTTTGATTTAAATTCTGCGACCATGTTATTTTCAGGAAAGACTTTACCGGAAAGCAGCTATTATAGTTTAGTTTTTAATATCTTTATGCTTCAATAATAAGTAATTTTATGAAAAATATTTCATCGGTATTATTAATTTCTGCCTTGGCATTTAACTACTCTTGTACTACAATGAAAAAAACCGATACTCAACAGGAAGTTCCTGTACCAGATTCTTCTCTTTCTTCAAATCCATTTATGAAAAAAAGTAAGCTTCAGTACGAGGCTCCGGAATTTGATAAAATTAAGAATGAAGATTTTAAACCTGCTTTTGATTTTGGATTAAAACAGCATGATGCTGAAATTGTTAAAATTGCAAACAATCCGGCAACACCTACTTTTGAAAATACAATTGTCGCTTTGGAGAAAAGCGGGGAGGTATTAAAAAGAGCGCTGATTGTATTTTCGAATTTAACAAGCGCAAATACGAATCCCACATTACAATCACTGGATGAAGAATACGCCCCGGTTTTTGCAGCACACTCTGATAAAATGTATCTTAATGACAATCTTTACAAAAGAATACAATCTATTAAAGAGGATGGTTTAGATTCTGAAAGTAAGAGATTATTACAATATTATAAGCAGAATTTTGAGATCGCTGGTGCTAATCTTTCTGCGGCGGATAAAGAAAAATTAAAACAGGTAAACCAGGAACTGGCCTCGCTTTCCACTCAATACTCCAATAAATTACTGGAAGCAAGAAAGCAGGGAGGTGTTTTCTTCTCGGACGCAAAGGAACTTGATGGCCTTTCTGCTGATGAAATTGAAGCAGCAGCAGCGGATGCAAAAACAGCAGGACAACCCGGCAAGTATTTATTAGCATTACAAAATACAACACAACAACCGCTATTACAGAATCTTAAAAACAGAGCTACCCGTGAAAAACTATTCAAGGCTTCATGGTTGAGAGCTGAAAAAGGAGATGCCAATGACACAAGGGAAACTATTGAAAAACTAGCTAAACTAAGACTTAAAAAAGCCCAGATCCTTGGTAAAAAAAGCTTTGCAGAATGGAAACTCCAGGATCAGATGGCTAAAACGCCGGAAGCAGCTACTAAACTGATGAATCAGATTGCAACTCCAGCAGTAGAAACTGCAAGACGTGAAGCAAAAGATATCCAGGACCTTATCGATCAGCAAAAAGGAGGCTTTAAAGTAGAGCCTTGGGATTGGAATTTCTATGCAGAACAGGTAAGAAAAGCAAAATTTGATCTGGATGAAAATCAAATCAAACCTTATTTTGAAGTAACCACAGTTTTAGAAAAAGGAGTTTTTTATGCTGCCGAAAAGTTCTATGGGCTTACGTTCAAAAAAGAACTGACCTTCCAACCTATCATCCTGATGTGGTAACATATGAGGTTTTTGACCACGACGGAAAATCAATTGCTATTTATTATCTTGATTTTTACACAAGAGATTCTAAAAACGGAGGTGCATGGATGAGTAACTTTGTTGAACAATCTTACCTTTTAGGAACAAAACCTGTGATTGTAAATTGCTACAATTACCAGAAACCGGCACCCGGTAAACCTTCATTGATCAGTTATGATGATGTTTCTACCATGTTCCATGAATTCGGACATTCAATACACGGAATGTTTGCAAGCCAGAAGTATCCTTCTCTTTCCGGGACTAATGTCCCTAGAGATTTTGTAGAATTCCCTTCACAGATTAATGAACATTGGGCTCTGGATCCTGTTATTCTGAAAAACTATGCCCTTCATTATGAAACTAAGCAACCTATCCCACAAGCATTGGTTGATAAGATCAAAAAAGCGGGAACTTTTAATCAGGGGTACATGACTACCGAATTGGTTTCGGCAGCAGAACTGGATATGGATTGGCACACAGTAACAAATGAAAGTCAGCTTATTCCTGTTCTGGAGTTTGAAAAACAATCCCTTGCCAAGCATGGATTTAATCTGGCTACTGTTCCACCGAGATATCATACACCTTATTTTGCGCACATCTGGGGCGGTGGATATTCAGCGGGATATTATGCTTATTTATGGTCTGAAACATTAGATAATGATGCCTGGGAATGGATCAAAAATAATGGCGGCTTAACAAGAGAAAATGGAGACCGTTTCAGGAAATACATTCTTTCTGTAGGAAACTCTGTAGACCTGAACCAGGCATTCAGAGATTTTACAGGACATGATCCGGATATAAAACCTTTATTGAGAAACAGAGGGTTTATTAAATAATAATTGAAAAACATTCATTAATTTGAATGCTTTTTATTTGTAAAATACATAATGTGAAATTTGTGGTATTATGATAAAAAATCATGATTTTTGTATTTTAAAAAATTGAAAAATGAATTGTCCATGTTGTTCGGGTAAATTATACGCTGAATGTTGCAAACCCTATCACACCGGAGAGAAGCATGCTCCAACTGCCGAAGCATTAATGCGCTCCAGATTTTCGGCTTTTGCAATCCCAAATGGTGAATATCTTATGGAAACTACTCTACCCGGAAAACGTAAATACCACAATAAAAAAGATCTGCAGGAATGGGGAGAGATTAATGAATGGGTACAACTTGAAATTATCCGGACACCTGCTTTGAACCATGTGGAATTTAAAGCCCACTACATTGATCAGGATGGAAATCCACAAGTTCATCATGAATTTTCTGTTTTCCAGAAAATGCACGATCGATGGTACTATGTTTCCGGAGAATTTTTAGATTAAAATACTTAGCTGAACTGATTATAAAAAAAATGTCCGAAAAATCGGACATTTTTATTTTTTAGTGAACATCTGTTCCGTCGATCCCATGAGAATGGCCATGTGATAACTCTTCTTCCGTAGCTGGACGTGTATTTAAAATTTCCACTTGAAAATCTAATACTTTTCCAGCCATAGGGTGGTTAAGATCTGCAATTACAACATCTGGAGTAACTTCTACTACCAATGCCTGAAAATTATTCCCTTGATTATCGGACAAAGGTAAAATAGCTCCTACAGGAGGTACACCGGATTCTTTAAACATGTCAATCGGTAATTGTGCAATGGCATCCGGTTGTCTTTCACCATAAGCTTCTTCAGGAAGAATAGTAAAGGATACTTTATCACCAGCTTTCAAACCAAGGATATTTTGTTCAAATTTTGGAATCATCATTCCTACACCATGTAAAAATGTAAGTGGGTTTTCTGCTGTTGTTTCTTCTACAAGAATTTTACTTCCGTCTTCTTCGATAGTGTGAAGTATATAACTTACAGCTACAACATGATTGTTTTCGATTGTCATATTTTTATCTTTTTTTCGTGAGTCCTTTCACGATTAACAGCACAAATATACTACTTTTGATTTACAGAAAAAGTACTGAGAAAATCTTCAATCCATATTGAGTTTTTCTAGTTTTTATTCCTTGTCTGATCCTTTTTTTTCTGCCTCAATACAAAGAGATACAGACTTTCAACTTTAGCCCTTGCCCAGTCCGTTTTTCTTAAAAACTTCAGAGAACTGATACTCGGATTATCCGTAAAACATTTGATGTTAATTTGTTCTCCAAGCTTCTCAAATCCGTTATAATATTCCACAAGTTCTTCAAGAATTGTATCCAGTCTTTTTCCGTGTAGCGGGTCTTTGGATTGTTCCATCTTTTTTTTACAAAAGTACTAATAATACTGTGAGATTTTGAAAGAGGATTCCTGACCTACCTTTTATATGGATCATTAATTCGGAGAAATAATTTACAATAGAAATAATTTTGTAATCAGCCCCCTCTACTAAAAAAAGTAAGATCAACCTGTTCAAATTATAGAATTCCTCTCTAAATTTCTCTTTCCCTTTTTTGTTTCTTACATTTGAGATATGAAAATTCTGCATACTGCCGACTGGCATTTAGGAAAACGTCTGGATCGGTTTTCACGTCTGGAAGAACAAGTTCAGGTAATGGATGAGATTGTTCAGATAGCCGATGCCCAAAAAGTAGATCTCATAATTGTTGCCGGAGATCTTTTTGACAATTTTAACCCAAGTGTTGAAGCAGTCGAGTTGTTTTACAAAACTTTAAAACGTTTATCATTAAATGGAAAGCGCCCGGTCGTTGCGATCTCTGGAAATCATGATTCTCCGAATTTAATTGATGCACCGGATCCACTTGCAAGAGAATGTGGAATTATTTTAATAGGTCATCCAAAGGCTAAAGTAACTCCCTTTGAATTAGAAAATTTTAAAATTTCAAATTCAGCCGAAGGATTGATTGAATTACACCTAAAGGACATAAGCTTTCCTGTTCGGATCATGCATACTCCCTATGCCAATGAGATCCGGTTAAAAGAATATTTTGGTGAAAATAAAGAGGAAGAACTTAATAAGATTTTAGCGGAAAGCTGGAAAAAGCTCGCAGAAGAATTTTGCGATGAGAATGGTGTTAATATTTTATCCGCTCATTTATACATAAATAAAAGAGGTGCAGAACTTCTGGAAGAGCCCGAAGGTGAGAAACCCATTAAAATTGGTGCCGCGGACCTCATCTATTCAGATATTATTCCTGACCAGATTCAATATACGGCCTTAGGACATCTACACAATTTTCAAAATATCGGAACAAAAGAAAAACCTGTTGTTTATTCTTCTTCACCTTTATGCTATAGTTTTAATGAAGCAGGGCAAACAAAATATGTAAATATCATCGAAGCAGAACCGGGTAAAGAGGTTTCTTATGAAAGAATCGCTTTAAAAACCGGCAAGCCATTGGTAAGAAAGGTTTTTGATTCTGTCGAAAAGACGGTTTCATGGTTGCTTGAAAATCCCGATATGCTGATCGAATTAACCCTGGAAAGCGATACTTTTTTAAAGGCGGAGGACAGAAAACGTATTTACCAATCTCATCAAGGGATCATCCACTTAATCCCTAAAGTAAAAAATCAGGATTTTAGTGAAAGCCAACCGCACGAAATTAATCTCAATCAGGATATACAAACTTTATTCAAAGATTATTTCAGGTCTAAAAATGCTGGCCAGGAAGCTAATGAAGAACTAATGAACCTGTTTAACGAAATCTTAAATTCCCAGTCATGATTCCAATTCAACTAACAATAGAAGGACTCTATTCCTATCAGGAGCGTCAGACCATTAATTTTGCCAACCTTACGGAAGCCGGGTTGTTTGGAATT
The DNA here is from genome assembly GCF_028570785.1 of Chryseobacterium sp. B21-037. Taxonomy (NCBI): domain Bacteria; kingdom Pseudomonadati; phylum Bacteroidota; class Flavobacteriia; order Flavobacteriales; family Weeksellaceae; genus Chryseobacterium; species Chryseobacterium sp. B21-037. The sequence continues at coordinate 4,311,167 of NZ_JALGCB010000001.1, read as the reverse complement.
TTTGGTTCGGTGGGTTCCGGAAAATCATCGATACTGGAAGCTATTTCTTTTGCTCTGTATGGAGAAACAGAACGATTGAATATGCGGGATAAGCGAGCTTACAATATGATGAATCTCAAATCCAACAGTTCTTATATAGCATTCGATTTCGTCAACCATGAAAATAAGTTATTTCGTGTAACCAGGGATTTTAAAAGAAATTCAAAAAAATTTGAAGATGTAAAACCCTCTTCAGTTACTTTTTATGAAAACAAAGATGAAAAATGGATCCCGCTCGATCATTCTGATGCAGAAAAAGTTATCGGATTAAGCTATTCCAATTTTAAAAGAACCATCATTATCCCTCAGGGCCAGTTTAAAGAGTTCCTTGAATTAGGTGCTGCAGACAGAACCAATATGATGAAAGAGATTTTCAATCTTCAAAGGTTTGACCTGCAAAACAATGTTTCGAATTTAAATGCCAAAAACAGGTCCGAACTAGATCAGCTTCAGGGTGAATTGAAAGGATTTGAGGAAATTGATGAGGAACACATACGTTTACAAAAAGAAAATCTTAAAACAGAACAACAAAAATTCAGTGACGTAAAAAAAGAGCACCTGCAAGTTTCTGAAAAATATCAACAGCTAAAAATTTTAAAAACAGACTTCGAAAACTTACGTCAAAAAAAAGAAGAGTTTGAAAAGATTTCAACTGAGAAAGCAAAAATTGATGAGCTGGAAAAGAAAACAGATCTTTATGATACAACCTTTCGTATTTTCGACCCTTTATTGAATGAAAAGAAGAAGCTTTCCGGTGAAATTTCTGAGAGACAAAAGGAGTTGGAAATCCGGACAAAGTCTGTTGAAGAAACGGAAAAAAGCTTTAACCTTATCAAAGAAAAGCTTGTTGCTCTTCAACCTCAATTTGATGCTTTAGATCAATCAAAAATCCAGGAAAATGATCTTGGCCTGATCTTACAGATGCTACAATTTTCCGAAGAAATTAAGACACTTCGGGAAAGAACACAAAAGGGTGCTGAAAAAGTTCTCGAAGTTGAGGAGAAACAAAAGCTTGGACAGTCAGCAATTAATACCCTTACTAAAGAAGCTGATAGACTGAAGCCTCAAAAGATCGAGGCTAATGTATTAGTCAGCGTCGGAAATTGGTTTGTCCAGAACAGAAACCTGAGAGAGCTGCAACAGAAACAAAGCCAAAAACTGATGGATCAACAGGATTTGATCTCTAAGATCCTTAATGATCTGATAGTTTACAAAATTGATACTGAAAATTTCAGAGAAGATTTCAAACTCAAAACAGAAAATTTAGAAAATAAAAAGAAAAATCTGCAGCAAAAACTGGATCACCTGAAGATTCAGAAAGAATTATCCCGTTTTGCAACAAAGCTCCATGATGGGGAGAACTGCCCTCTTTGCGGCTCTCTGGAACATCCTCATATTATCGAATTTCATTATGTAGATACTGAGCTTAATGAAGTTCAGGAAGAAATTCAATTAAATGATCATGCTATTTCCAAAATCCAAAAAGAAATAGCAGAAATTGAAAAGATTCTGGATAGAAAAAAGATCTTTGAAGATCAGCTGAAGGCGGAACAGGAATCTTTCGATCTGCTTCAAAAGGAAAGTCAACTCCATGTTCAAAGATTCATATGGAACGAATTTAGTGCTGATGGTGAAACTGATTTCGAATTTAAACGGCAACAATCCTTTGCCATAGAAAAGCAAATTGAAGAAATTAACCAGAAGATCTTACACGAAAGGACAACCTTTGAAAAAGAGCAGGAAATCCTTGAAAAATATAAAAAAGCTTTAGATGAATTCAAACTAGAAGAGGCGAAGAAGGAGGAGCAGATCAGAACGAACCAATCCAATCTGAAGAGCCTGGACTGGGATGACTATCGGGATAAATCTCATTCAGAAGTTATGAAGCTTCATCAAAAATTAATTGAATCCAATCTGACAGTTGAAAAAGAATATCAAGCCTTAATCAACCGGGAAAAAGAAATCGTCCCCAAACTCGCGGAAGAAAAAGCGATTGCGAGCCAATTAAACATCCGAATTTCTGAATTAACAAAAGAAACATCCTTAAATGAAGAGGCATTACAAGTTGCTTTACAGCAACAAGGCTTTGGTTTGCTTACCGACGTCCAAAATATTTTGATGATCGAAATTGATGTTCATAAAACAAGGACTCAAATCCAACAATTCCGTATTCAGTTTGAAACATTAAAAAACGGTATACAGGAGCTGGAGATCAAGCTGAAGGATTTTTCTTATGATCAGGAGATGTTTGAAGCTGCCGAGAAACAATTGAAAGACATTGAACTGCAATTAAAGGAAGCTAATGATTCTGTTGTAAAAGTAACTTCCGAAATTGAAAGACTGGAAAAAGAATATAAGAAAAAGGAGGCATTACTTAAAAACCTGAGTGAACTCCAAAAGCGGTCCGATAATCTAAAAATAATGACCAATCTGTTTAAAGGAGCCGGATTTGTTCAATATGTTTCCTCCATCTATCTTAGACAGCTTTGTGATCATGCCAATGTAAGGTTCCACAGAATGACCAGAAATCAACTAAGCTTGCAGCTTAATGACAACAATGATTTTGAAATTATTGATTATTTAAACGAGGGTAAATCGAGAAGTGTAAAAACTTTATCCGGGGGACAGGCTTTTCAGGTATCTCTGAGCCTGGCACTGGCATTGGCGGAAAGTGTACAGGCTACTACAAAAGCTGATAAAAATTTCTTTTTTATAGATGAAGGTTTTGGAACCCAGGATCTGGAATCTGTAAATATTGTTTTTGAAACACTGATGGGACTGCAAAAGGAAAACAGGATTGTTGGAATTATCTCGCATGTTGAAGAGCTTAAAGAAAAAATTCCGGTATCACTTAGTATTGTTAAAGACGAGGAACGTGGAAGTTTGATAGAAATGCTTTAAAATATAGGTTTATTGAGTCCTTTTGCAGTACATTTGACTTTTGAAATATTATGGAGAAACTTCCCGTGACTTTTTATCCCAGCAAGCTTAAGCAAAGTATACTTTTGATCATTAGTTTACTGTTTGTAATTATGGGCTTTTATATTGTTACCACCAATCTTTGGATTGGGCTTGCTAATATTATCTTTTTCGGGCTTTGTGTAATTGTGAATGTCATCATGCTTATTCCTAATTCTTCTTATTTAAGGGTTGACCGAAAGGGTTTTGAGATGAGATCATTATTCAGGTCGACTTTCATCCCCTGGCATGTTATTAATGGCTTTTCCACTAAAAGAATTTTCATTAACAATATGGTAATGATTGATTTTGATTCTGAGTACATAGATATTTCCAAACTAAAATCGAGGACAGGAGCTTTTCCGGATACTTACGGAATGTCTGCCGGAAAGCTGGCAGAAATTATGAATGACTACAAAACAAATTCCGTGAATTCCTAGACTAAAAAATAAAAACTCCATTGAAAATTCAATGGAGTTTCTTTTTATAATAGCTTGACCTTCGGAAGTACTTCCTTACCAAACAATTCTATTGATTTCATCATCACGTTATGCTCCGGATCCCCAACATCCATATGTCCCACAAATCTGGTGATACCAAAAATCTCCTTCATATAAGCAATCTTATCATATACCTCATCCGAGCTTCCAATAAATAAAGCTCCTTCTTTGCTTCTCCCACCATCATATTGTGCTTTGGTATAGGGAGCCCATCCTCTCGATGCCCCTATTCTGTCCATCTGCGATTTGTAAGTATTAAAATAGCCATCAATAACCTTTTGGTCATCGCTCACAAAAGTATGAGAGTGAATAGCAATCTGCATCTGGGAAACATCATGTCCTGCTTTTTGATATTCCTGCTTGTAAAATTCCACGAGATTTTTAAACTGTATCGGCATTCCTCCAATAATAGCCACAATCAATGGCATTCCTAATTTTGCTGCGCTTAGAACCGATTGCGGAGTTCCTCCCACGGCTCTCCATATAGGAAGCTTTCCTCCATTCTTTGCCCTTGGATATACAGTCTGATTGTGCATAGGTGCACGAAGCTCTCCGGACCACGTAACATTCTCTTCAGAATTGATTTTTAATAACAATTCCAATTTCTCATCGAAAAGTTGATCATAGTCATTAAGAGAATATCCATAAAGAGGAAAAGATTCTATAAAACTTCCTCTTCCGACAAATATTTCAGCCCTACCGTCAGAGATCAGATCCAATGTTGAAAAATCTTCATACACTTTTACAGGTTCTGATGAACTTAAAACAGTAACACCACTAGCCAATTTAATATTTTTTGTAATACTTGCCGCTGCTGCCAGAACCATTTCCGGAGATGATACTGCATAATCCGGGCGGTGATGCTCTCCCATGGCGAAAACATCAATTCCTACCTCATCCATTAGTTTTACCTGCTCAAGAATTTCTCTGATCTTTACTCCTGCATCTTTATATTTTCCTGTTGTCTGGTCAAAAGCTAAGTCGCCAAACATTCCAATTCCTAATTCCATATTGTATTTTTTTATATACATCAAAATTACAGGAATCAAAAATCAAAAACATTGATCAATGGTAAGATCGAAAAGCAGAGAAAATAAATTAAACTGATTTTTTAAGTTTCAGAAACTGCTTTTCAAAAAGATGATAAGAGAGATAGGCCAGAAATATGGTGAAAAGAAGTGCCGATATTATTACTGTATAATTACTTAGATCATATCTTTTCCCGATTCTATCGAATAAGACCAGGCAAATTGTATGTATAAGATAAAGACCATACGTATACTTTCCAAGCCTTCCAAAAATAGAACGGTCGGAGATTTTAAATACATTCCTGTCTCCCAATGTAAATAAAATGAGTACAGAGAATAATATCCCAAAAATGATAATTCCTATCTGAATATGTTTAAAGAAAATAATATCGGGAAGCAGTGCTATGGCAAGAATAACTATAAAAAAATAAAGATATTTATATATTGAAGGAATCATGCTCAATTTTCTGATGATATCCTTTTTAAAAACAAACAGATAGGCAGGAATAGCACCAAAAGCAAAATAACTGATGTTGGTAAATATATCCAGTGAACTGATACCTAATATGTGATAAATAATCCTTGATACAAAAGAAATGAAGATGCAAACTGCAATAAGCTTCGGAATATTTTTTAAAGAAATAAAATACATAATGCATCCCCAAATGATATAAAAATGCTCTTCTACACAAAGAGACCAGATCACCGGCAACGGAGAAACATTGGCAAGAATCCCCGTAGACATCATTTTGTAATTTTCAAGAAATGTAATCGTAAGGAGCCAATTGGGTTCATATCCCTTATTTGAAAAAGGCAGGTGAAAAAAATTAATGATATATGGTGTACAAAAAGCAAATATGACCATTGCATAATATAATGGCCATATCCTTAAGATTCTTCTTTTAAAAAATTTTTTAAGTGGAATTGTCTGATTATTTAATTTTTCAAGTATCAAAATGTACGTAATCAAAAAACCACTTAATACAAAGAAAAAAGAAACTCCTACTTCTCCTCTCGAAAAATACCGTAAAATACTACCCTCCGGAACAGGAGCATGCTGTATAAAGACCAGCAAAAAAGATAGAAACCTTAGTGAATCGAAAGTATGAAAATGAATCCTCTTACCTTTTTCAAAGTTCATTCTACTGTAATAAGTGGTTTTTAGTATGTTGATTTGATTACTTTTTCAGGTTCTGATCAAAATAATCGGTAATCTTTTGCATCAAATGTACTCTGTCTTTTCCTATTACATTATGAGGATGACCAGGATATACAAAGTAATCAAGTTGAACCCCGTTATCTACCGCAGATTTAATAAATTTAATAGAATGCTGCCAAACTACCACATCATCTTGTGCTCCATGGATCATAAGAAGTTTACCTTTCAGATTCTGGACTTTGTCCAAGAGGTTTGCTTTTGCATATCCATCCGGATTTTCCTGCGGAGTATCCATATATCTTTCACCATACATAATTTCATACATCTTCCAATCGATAACAGGCCCACCTGCAACTCCTACTTTGAATACGTCAGGCTGACGAAGCATAAAGCTTGTAGTCATAAATCCACCAAAACTCCATCCATGTATCCCCATTCTTTCCGTATCTACATAAGGTAGCGACTTCAGATAATTAACTCCTTTCATCTGATCATTCATTTCAGTAGTCCCCAGATTTCTGAACACGGCCTGCTCAAATTTTAATCCCCGGTTTGAAGATCCCCTTCCATCCATAGTAAAAATAATATATCCGTTTTGTGCCATATATTCATACCAAAGATTTCCTGAAGCCGGGAAAGAATTAGTAATCAGCTGTAGGTGTGGACCATTATATAAATAAACAATCACCGGATATTTTTTATTAGGATCAAAGTTCGTCGGAAGAATAATCTTTCCGTATAAAGGAGTTCCGTCATCCGCTTTCAAATTCACATTTTTGATTTCAGGGCGCTGATAGTTCTTTAATGTATTTTCAGAGGTGAAAACATTATTGTATTTTAAAGTGGCTGTATTAATGATATTACCGACTCTGGGTGTATTGGCATTGGTATAGACATCAAATAAATAGTTTCCATCACTGCTCAGGACTCCTGTATGCATTCCTTCCGCACCATCCAGTCTCTGCATTTTAAAGTTTGTCCAGTTGATCTTATACAAATGTCTTTCAAGAGGGGTTTCTTTTGTTGAAACAAAAAATATTTCCTTTTTCTTTTCATTAAAGCCCAATATATCCGTAACCAACCAATCTCCTTTTGTGATCTGGGCGATCAACCCTTTTTCCAAGTTGAAATGAAATAAATGATTGTATCCTGTTCGTTGACTTTGCCAGATAAAATCAGTGTTGGATTTAGGAAAAAATACAAGCGGATGCTGAGGTTCCACATATTTATCATTTGTTTCTTCAAATAATGTTTTTACAAGATTTCCGCTTTCGGCATCATACTGATTCATTTTCATATGATTCTGTCCCCGGTTCAGCACAGCCACAAAAATATATTTAGAATCCGGGCTCCAGGTAACCGCTGTTAAGTACTGATCTTTTTCTCCGTCAATTTTTAAAAAAGTTGTAGACTGATTTTTGATATTATAAACACCAAGACTTACCTGATGAGAGGTATTCCCAGCCATAGGATATTTTATATTATGATTCACCGCAGGAGTTACAGACCAATCGATAACGGGATAATCCGCAACCATGGTCTGATCCATTCTGTAAAAAGCTACAGATTCTGAATTAGGGGCTGGAAAAATTCCTGTATCAATACCAAATTCATTTCTGTGAACGGCCTGACCGTTAATGATATTTTCATCAGCATCATTGGTTACGGCAACAGATTTTCCGTTTCTGTTAATATAAAGATTATTCTTTACGGTGTAAGCCACGGTCTGATTATCTCCAAAAACCTTTACATTGGCAGCATTTTCATTCAGTGCCGAAGTCTTTTTTACCTTCCAGTCGTTTGCGGATTTTTCCACCCAGAACATTTGGTCATTGGCATTAAAATATGCGTTGGTATTATTGATAAACTTAATCTGTGGAACCGCGTTCAGCTTATTTGAAGAGAATTGTTTGTTTAGCTGATTCAATGAAATAAGGGTATCCTGCTTATTGTTTTTTAAATCCGTAATTAAATACCCACCTTTTACGGCCTGAATATATGATTTGCCATCTTCAGACCATGAAAATTGAGAAATATTTTTAACTGCCAGATTTGTTCTTAGCCCATTTACAGCCTCCGCCATTGTAAATTTTTGGGTCTGAGCATATAAAGAACCGCTCAAAACCACCATCAGTAAAGTAAACTTATGTAATTTCATTATATAAAATTGAATCCATCAAAAATAAGAAATAAAAGTCAGCCGTTAAGAAAATGTTAAATTAAAAACATTCATAAAATGATATAATCATGTTAAGTGAATAATTTCTTACCTTAATATGGAAATTAATGAAGGAGTAATACGATTATGAATAAGAATAGAAAAAAGTTCTGTAAGTTCAATTCACAAGCACGATATCGGATTTGTTTTTTGTGAAAAATATCTTGATAGCATTTTTAATACTAAATGGTAATCAAAAGGGATAACCATAGCCCCGATAGTAATGATTACCCCGCAGCAAGGGTATGGAAGAGATTTGTAGCGAGGAGTAAAAATGGATAGCGGGAAACAGCTCCAAAAGAAACTTCATTTCTTATCCTATATCAATGGTTTCTACTTAAGCCTTCATGTACATTTGCAATATAAATAACAAATAAAAAATACAACACAATGGCAACAAAATGGAATTTAGACCCGGCACACAGTGAAATTACTTTCAAAGTAAAACACATGATGATTTCCAGTATTAAAGGAAGCTTCACTAATTTCAATGCAGAAATCGAAGCTGATGATGATACGTTTTCTAATGCTAAAACCAGTGCAACGATTCAAACCAATTCTGTTTCAACACACAATGTAGACAGAGATAACCATTTAAAGTCTGAAGAATTTTTCAATGCTGAGCAAAACCCTACCATTACGTTTGAGTCTCAGGCATTGAATGGAGATATAACCGGAAATCTTACGATCAATGGAATCACAAAGCCTGTAACTTTGGATGTAGATTTCGGGGGTATCAATAAAGACCCATGGGGTAATACAAAAGCTGGTTTTTCTTTTGAAGGAAAAATCAACAGAAAAGACTTCGGCTTAAACTGGAATGCAGCTCTTGAAGCAGGAGGTGTAATGGTGAGCGATGAGGTAAAAGTAGCTGGTGAACTACAGTTTGTAAAGCAAGCATAATTGTATCATAATACTTATAATCAGGTTCAGGGATTTCTAAAAACCTTGAACCTTTTTCTTTTTTAAAAACCCTATTATGAACCTCAACGATTTACAAAACATCAGTGACCATTTCAATAACACAGAGAGAATGCCCGTATTATTTCTGGGGCATGGTTCACCCATGAATGCAATTGAAGAAAATCAGTTTGTTCAGGGGTTCAGAAAATCAGCTAGTGAAATTCCAACTCCCAATGCTATTCTATGTATTTCTGCTCACTGGTATACTCAAGGTACATATGTAACGGCTATGGATATGCCAAGAACCATTCATGATTTTGGAGGTTTTCCGAAAGCACTGTTTGATGTGGAATATCCAGCTCCCGGAAGCCCTGAGTTGGCAAAAGAAACTATTGAACTTTTAGCTCCTTCGGTGGTCGTAGAAGATCACAATTGGGGATTAGATCACGGTGCATGGTCTGTAATTAAGCATATGTACCCTGATGCAAACATCCCGGTTATTCAATTGAGTATCGACTACACTCAACCTCCGCAATATCATTTTGATCTCGCAAAACGGTTGAATAAACTACGGGAAAAAGGCATCCTGATTATCGGAAGCGGAAATATAGTTCACAATCTGAGATTGATCGACTGGCAGAACATCAATACGGTGGGTGCGGGCTGGGACTGGGCGATTGAAGCCAGGGAAAAAACCAACAACTGGCTCCTAGATGGTAATTTTCAAAACATAATTGACTATCAGAAACAAGGTACTTTTTTACAATATGCCGTCCCAACACCAGATCATTATTTACCTCTGATCTATACTTTAGGATTAAAAGATTCTTCTGAAGAACTTCGTCTTTTCAATGATGAGCTGATAGGTGGGTCACTAAGTATGACAAGTGTAAGAGTGGGATAAAAATTATAATATTTTACATTTAAAACAGTCTGGTTTTAAGTGTATACTTTCAAAAATAAAAAAAAGGAAATATCCGAAGATATTTCCTTTTTTTATTATACTTTATGAGTTATTGAACCGCGTTGAGAACATTGATATTCCCATAACCATAACTGGAATCCGGATTTGGATAGTAAGTAGCAGACTGCCTCATTTTTGTAAGTACCTGCTCTCTCGTCCATGATGGATTTTTTGACCAGACTAAAGCTGCAATACCGGCAGTTGCCGCAGTTGCAACAGAAGATCCTCCTACATAGTCAGACTGTCCGTTATAATAGCTCAATACCGGAACATTACTTCCTGAAGATCTTTCCATCTGAAATGTAAAATCAATTTGACTTCCGGAGTGGCAAACATCACATTTTTTATTGGAAGTATTTTCCTTTACTCCTGTTATTGCTTGGGTCTCCGGCATCCAGGCAGGGAATATCACCCCCACAAAATTGGTAAAGCTTGTTGACGTTCCCCCTGCACAGAAAATAAGTTTTCCCTTAGAGTAGGCATATTTTACACCATCCTCAATTTTTCCCACAGAAAATATATGTCCCATCGACATTGAGATAATCTTTACGTTATTGTTATTGCCCAGCTCAGTAAAAGCAGTTTTAACAGCAGTTTGTTCACTTGAGGTTTCCAACACAACATTTTCTGCTGCCCTGTATGCGATAAGATTGGCATTATAAGCTACCCCTACAGGTAATCCGGCATTATTTCTTGGCGCAGCCATTACAGAAGCCATTTTTGTTCCGTGACCACACTGATCTGCTGAACCATCTGAGTTATAAACTCCGAATTTACTGATGGTTCTTCCTGAAGATGCTCCGTTATTAAAACTATTTCCCAACAAGGTTTGCTCAGGGGAAACTCCGGTATCAATCAAACCAATAGTTATACCCGCGCCGGTACTGTAATTCCAGGCATTCGGAATACTGTGTTTTGTAAAAGCCCATGGAATTTTTGCACTTGGGGTTGTGCTTGTATAATCAGCTGTATTGAGTGTTGTTGAAGAAAAGCCACATCCTGAAGAACCGCTCCCTGAAGATTTTGCATTTGTATTATATGCTGCTTCATATTCAAAATAATGATAATCTGCAGGCTCCAGATATCTGACAGTTTTCATCTTTCTGAGTTCAGTAAGTGTTTCCTGCTTCTCAATTACAACATCCATCTGATTAAGATACTGATCAGAAAGAAGAAGAAATCCTCTTTCATCTTTTCCTTCATACTTTTTGATGACAGATAAGAGCTCTTTCTCTATTTCACTGCTGTTAGGAGATTTACTTCTATCGAAATCATCTTTGGAAGAACCAAATCCAATGGACACCATCCTGTTTCCACGGAAGACGGCGCTCCAGAGGAAGTGATCTGAAGTCTGGCTCCAATTGAAGGAACCTTTGCTTTTAATGGATTGATTGATTTCCGCGTTAATTTGTTTTGCTGTCAGAGGATCTTTCTGATAAGCTTCAAGACCTGAAGTTTCATTTTGGATACTTTCTCTGTTACATGATACGATAAAGAAAAATAAGACTAAAAGGTAAAATACATTTTTTCTCATATGTTATACTTTTGATTGGTATCACCAATATAACACTTTATCGTGAATTGTAATTCCCTGAATATTAATTTACTATTTCCCGAATATTAATTTTCTCAAATCATCCTGTAATAAAGTAAAACCAGGATTTACATACCCTTGTTTTCTATATCTCTTTTTCATAACAGACACTATTTTCAATTCCAATGTATTGTCCGTAATTTGGTATTCTTTTATAACCCATTTTTTCATATAAAGCAATCGCTTCGGGCTGCATAATTCCGGTTTCTAAAACACATCTATCAAAACCGGACTCTTTAGCCCAGGTTTCTAATTCAGTTAATGCTTTTCCGGCTAGTCCCTTTCCTCTTTGCATCGGGCTCGTATACATTCTTTTGATTTCAACCGTATCTTCAGAAAAGATCTTAAAGGCACCACAGGAAACTGCAATACTGTCTACATACACTACAATACAGTTTTTAAGGAGATCAATTCCATTGAATTGATGGTAGAAAGCATGATCCTTACCGTCTCGAATAGCAAGATCTTCATCCAGGAACTTCACCAGATTCTGGAAATCGATATCAGAGGAATCTACTCTTTTTATAATCATTATTTTTTCAGCAAATATAAGAGATAACGAATTGAAAAAATAAAAAAGGCTTCCATTCAGAAAGCCTTTTTTAATATCCTGAAGATGCCATAATAGATTTTCGATATCCTTATTCAGCATCTATTTTCTTCATGAGTTCAGCGGATGTTTCTTCTCCCATTTTTCTTCCGGCTTCCATACTTTCCTTTAGAATCAATGGCATAACCTCCAGTACTTTTTTTCCTAGTGGCGTATTATAGAATTTTATCAGCTCATCAATTTCCGTTTCGGTGTAATACTTATTGTAAATCGGCACATAAATTTCTGCAAACTTTTCGGGACTCATTTCCTTTGAAAACTCTTCCCAAAATTTTCGGGGTACCCCCGGATATGCCTGTTGATATTTTCCTATATTTTCACTTACTGCTTGGGAAGCCAGTTTATCACCTCCCGTAAGAGCAACGAGTTCTTTAATTTTCGCTTCTTTTATTTGAGCAAAGGTATTTACTCCTAAAAACAAAATACTTACGGCAATTATTCTCTTCATCCTCACACTACTAATTCACAATGAACTTTCTATCATTGATTAATTCTGCAATAGCCAACATATCTTTACCGATTAATCTGTCATCTTCCAGTTTTGCTACTTTGGAACGAAGAATACTAAAATTCTCTTCAATAATTTTTGAGCATTTAGCCGGTCTTCTGAATTCTAGCCCCTGAGCTGCAAACATCAATTCAACAGATAGGATATTGACCAGATTACCAAGAACCTGATTGAATTTTCTCCCGGAAATACTTCCCATAGAAACATGATCTTCCTGTCCTAAGCTTGTTGGAATAGAATCTGCTGATGCAGGAAAGCAAAGTGTTTTATTTTCTGTAACCAAAGCAGCAGAAGTGTATTGAGGAATCATAAATCCTGAATTCAGTCCTGAGCTTTCTGTCAATAATCTTGGAAGGCCATATTTCCCTTCCAGAAGTAAATAACTTCTTCTGTCAGAAATATTTCCTAATTCAGCTGCAGCTAAAGTTGCATAATCCAATGGTAAAGCCATAAGTTGACCATGGAAGTTTCCTCCTGAAATGGATTCCTCAGCGCTCAATACAATCGGATTATCCGTTACAGAATTCAATTCGGTTTCTGCCATCATTTTCAGGTGTTCAAAAGCGTTTCTGCTTGCCCCGTGTACCTGAGGAACACATCGCATAGAATAAGGATCCTGTACTCTTTCACAATCCTCATGTGCTTTCATATTTTCAGAGTTCTTAAGGAATTTCAGCATTCTTGCTGCTACTTTTTTACTTCCTTCAAAAGGTCTGATCTCGTGAAGTTCTTTTTTAAAGGGGCTTTCAGAGCCTCTGTAAGCTTCAAGACTCATGGCAGCAGTCATATCAGCAAGGTCCAATAAGTATTCAAACTTCTCCAATCCTTTGATCGCGTGAGCCAGGATAAATTGGGTACCGTTAATAAGCCCCAACCCTTCTTTAGGTCCTAAAGCTAAAGGATCCAGATTATGTTTTTCTAAAATTTCAGAAGTTTCATAGATGGCATCACCTTCCCAAACTTGTCCAAGACCCAACAATGGTAAAACAAGATGAGCTAAAGGAGCAAGATCTCCGGATGCTCCCACCGAACCTTGTTCAGGGACAACAGGAATGATATCTTTTTCCAACATCAGAATCAATCTTTCAATAACCTCTAAAGAAACACCGGAAAATCCTTTTGATAATGCATGAACTTTTGCAATCATCATAATCTTTGAAAATTCTTTATCAATAGGTTTTCCAACTCCAACTGCGTGGGAAATGATTAAATTATATTGTAACTGAGCTGTTTCATCAGCTGAAATTTTCGTATCACAAAGAGGACCGAACCCCGTATTAATCCCATAAACACATCGATCAGATTCAACAATTTTTTGAACATTTTTCTGGGATTTTAAAATTTGTTCTTTTGCTGCTTTATTAAGTTTTGCTTTATTGGGTTTTTTACAGATTTCCAATACATCATGGAAAGTGAAAATATCTACACCGTATATCATTTCTAAAAAATTTCTTTAAAATTACACATTTAGCGACTATTGTAAAAGCTAAATTTCACAGCGTTAATTTTTTCGGCAGAAAGTAATTTAATTTGCTATTTTTACGTCCGTTAAAAATAACCAATGAAATCTAAAACTCTACTATTTGCATTATGCCTTATGGGCACAGCTTCCTTTGCACAGGACAAAGTGAAATACTCCAAAGAACAAATTAAAAAGATGGAAACTTACCTTTTCAACGAAGGTTTTAATACACCATCTCCCAGAAAAACCTCTACTATTATTTTAAAGGATGGAAGCTCTCATAAAGGTTTTTGCAGTAAAATAGAAACCAAAAAAGGACAGATCTACGAAGTTTCTATTAAAGACAGTATTTCAAAAAAGAACGAAATCTTCAATGCTGAGCAGATCAGCGAAATGTATGTCTATCCTAGCAACGTCGAAAAAATAGCAAAAGTTGCTAAATACATGGGAAATATCCGGAATTTCGGAACTAAAAAATTAACTAAAAACACAACCGGCGAACGAATTCACTTTGTCAATCAAACAGTATCACTGAAAAATAAAAAAGAGGATAAAGAATTTCTGATGCAATTGATCAATCCTGATTTTAGTGAAATCATCTCCGTGTACTATGATCCCAGAGCCAAAGAAACGGGAGGTTTTTCAATTGGAGGTTCTCCTCAGCTCGGAGGTGGTGTAATCAAATCCTATTATATTAAAAAGGGAGATAAAGTACTTTGGCTGCATAAGGATGACTTTGAAGACAATTATGATTTTCTTTTTGGTGACAATGCAGAATTCATGAAAAAATATCCTAAGAAATCTGCTGAATGGGATTATTTTAGCTTTTTGGTCAATGAGTATACTGAAATGAGCAACGGATAAAATATCTTACATAATACTTCAAAAGCTGTAGAAAATTCTACAGCTTTTTTGTTCTTTTAAATCCCGGATGGATTCCGTAATTTTGTTATATGAATCCTTCTTTAGAATTACAACTCAAAACTTTACCTTCTGAGCCTGGCGTTTATCGTTATTACGATAAAAATGAACAGTTATTGTATGTAGGCAAGGCTAAAAACCTAAAGAAAAGGGTTCTTTCCTATTTCAATAAAAATTTATCGGGGTACAGGATAAAAATAATGGTCGGAAAAATCCAGCGATTGGAGACCACTATTGTGAATAGCGAGTATGATGCCCTTCTATTAGAAAACAACCTGATCAAGGAGCATAAACCTTTTTACAATGTAATGCTCAAGGATGATAAAACATATCCTTGGATTTGCATTAAAAATGAAGCCTTTCCCAGGATTTTCCTCACGAGGAACATCATTAAGGATGGTTCGGAATATTACGGTCCTTATGCTAAAGTTCGCCCTGCAAAAATACTACTGGACACTATAAAACATATTTATAAGCTCAGGACTTGTAATCTGAATCTTGCTCCCAGTAAAATTGAAGATGGCAAATATAAGGTCTGCCTCGAATATCACATCAAGAACTGTGAAGGCCCTTGTGAAGGGTTGGAAAGCAAAGAAGAATATGATGAAAAGATTGACTCCATCCGCGGTATTATAAAAGGAGATTTCCGAAAAGCTAAAGATTACCTTATTAACCAGATGATGAAGCATGCTGCTAATCTGCAGTTTGAAGATGCACAGATCATCAAGGAAAGGCTGGATATTTTGGAAGATTATCAGGCAAAAAACACCGTTGTCAATCCCAATATTGACGATGTGGATGTTTTCGGAATGACCAGCGACGAAACAGCTGCCTATGTGAATTTCTTTAAGATCAGAAATGGAAATATAATCCAGAGTTTTACAACAGAAATCAAAAAGATCCTTGAAGAAACAGATGAGGATATTCTGGAAGAAGCTCTTATTGAAATTCGTCAGAAGTTTGGTTCCGACTCTAAAGAAGTTTTGCTTCCCTTTCATTTATCCGTTGAAATCCCTAATGTAAAACTTATTGTTCCTAAAGTTGGTGATAAAAAAAGGATCGTTGAACTTTCCGAGAAAAATGCTAAAGAATACCGTTTGGAAAAACTAAAACAGGTTCAGATTGTAGATCCTGAAAGACATTCCAACCGTATAATGGCTGAGATGCAAAAGCTACTGCGAATGCCTGTAGAGCCAAGACATATAGAGGGTTTTGATAATTCGAATATCCAAGGTACCAATCCTGTTTCAGCGTGTGTTGTTTTTAAAGATGGTAAACCCAGTAAGGCAGATTACCGCATCTTTCATCCGAAGACCGTAGAGGGTCCAAATGATTTTGCCACTATGGAAGAAGTGATCTATCGTCGTTACAAAAGAATGGTAGACGAAGGAGAGAGCCTTCCCCAACTTATTCTGATTGACGGTGGAAAAGGCCAGCTATCATCAGCCGTAAAAAGTTTAAAGCTATTAGGTCTTTACGGAAAGATTACTATTATTGGAATCGCTAAAAGACTAGAAGAAATCTTCTTTCCCGAAGATCCTATCCCATTATATCTGGATAAAAAATCCGAAACTCTTAAAATCCTCCAAAGGGTTCGTGATGAAGCTCACCGTTTTGGTGTAAAGCATCATAGGACCAGAAGGAAAAACTCTACCATCAAATCTGAACTGGAAGAAATTCCCGGTGTAGGAGAAAAAACAATTGAACTATTACTATCCAGATTAAAATCAGTAAAAAGGATCAAAGAATCCAACCTGGAAACATTAGAGGAAATATTGGGTAAAAGTAAAGCCAAGGTTATTTGGGAGTATTTTAACGACTAACAAAATTTAAAAATAAAAGCGCTCTTTTGTTACATTACAAAAGCGCTTTTATTTTTGATCAGAAGGTATTTATACACCTCCCATTACGTACATATTTTCCATAGTTGGCACATCACTTCCACCCGCTTTTTCAAGGGTGATAGCAAATGCCTGCGCTTTCGGTATGTTAGAAAGAGCAATTTTACTATCTTTTTCTTCTGTATACATTCCTGCACTTATGGGTTTACCGTCTGCAATGGCCCATAATTGATATTGCATTCCTTCCGGAGCTTTAGGCAAAGCCTCTGCGTTCAGATAGACCTCTTTGGTCTTTTTGTCCCAAAATACCATTGCCTTGGAATCTGCATGTTTTTCCACTCCTTTTAGCATAACCATTTGCATATCAGGGCTGGATATCATCGTCCATTTTTCATTCATCTTTTGCAGAGCCGCATCTTTAGATTGTTTTTCAGTTTCCAATTTTGCGATCTCTTTTTTGCTTTCAGACTGATTATTCATCCAAAACAAATTTCCGGTAAGGCTTACTAAAAATAAGACCGAAGCTGCGATTGCATAAGTTTTCCAGATGTTATTTTTTGTATTTGCAATTTCTTTCGATCTATTTGTTACATCTCCGAAAGGCTGCGTTGGCTGCGCTGCAGGTGTAATTTTTTCAAAAGTTTGTTCTTTTTGAATCTTTTCCCAAATCTTAGATTTTAACTCATTAGGTGGGGCAACAGCCTGAGCAGTTGCCAGATCCTCTAGTACTTTTTGTGCTTCATCAAAAGCAGCTTTTACTTCAGCATTATTTTTCATCACACACTCCAAAATGCCTGCCTCCTCGGGAGAAGCAAGTCCTAGAATATAAGATTCTATAATTCCGGATGATATGTATTCCTTAGTGTTCAATTTATTGATAATCTTTTAACAAATCCTTTAATTTTATTAATGCATTCCGCATCTTCGTTTTTACCGTACCCAGAGGTATTTTCAATTTATCAGATATTTCATTCTGTGTGTATCCCTGATAATAAGCCAGATCAATAAGTTCCTGTTTATCAGTTTCCAAACTTTCAAGCACATTATTAAAGCCAATAAAATCAGAGGTATTGTTTGTGGTAGAAAGTTCAGCACTGTTATATACGAAATCCGGAATTGGTTGGTTTTTTAATTCGTTTTGAAAACTTTTAGATTTTAGATAATCGATCGCTGTATTTCTTGCAATATTGATCATCCACGTATAGAATCTTCCTTTACTGTTGTCATACTGTTGGATAGAATTCCAGATTTTAACAAAAACATCCTGAATAATTTCTTCAGTATATTCTTTTGATTGTACGATTCGAAGTACTACACCATATAGTGCACCGGAATAATGGTCATACAAATAATGAAAACCAGCTTCGTTTTTATCCTTCAATAAAACGATAAGTTCTTCCTCCGAATAGTTTGTTTTAATAGCGAATATTTTTCGATTCAAATGTAATAAAATAAAACATATAATAACAAAAATCTAAAAGTTCTTTTACATCGTATATGAAATTAACAAATTACAAGAATATGAAAGGTATATTAAAATCAATTCCTACAGATCCATATTTTTTCACTAGTTCTGTTTGTTTGGATTTTTATTTCCGACTAAAAAAATAAAAATCTTTAAATCTAAAACAAGATGAATGTCGTAAATGATCATAACAAGAAATCAAATACTATTTAATTAAAAAAATCAAAGAAATGAACACAAGATCAAAAATCGCAGTATTCGGAATGGTTGTATTATCATTCGCATTTAGCGGAACGGTAACTGCACAAACGATGAAAGAAAAAACAGTAATGGTAGGTGGAGCCGCTATGTATCCATCCAAAAATATCATTGAAAACGCTGTTAATTCCAAGGATCACAAAACACTGGTAGCAGCAGTAAAAGCTGCCGGATTAGTGGAAACCCTACAAGGAGCTGGTCCATTTACTGTACTGGCGCCTACAGATGCGGCATTTGCTAAACTTCCAAAAGGAACAGTTGAAAACCTGGTTAAGCCGGAGAATAAAGAAATGCTTACTAAAATTCTGACATATCATGTACTTGCCGGAAAGTTTAATGCTAAGGAAATCTGGGCCGCTGTAAAAGCAGGAAATGGAAAAAGTATGATGAAAACGGTGGAAGGAGAAGATGTTACTTTCTGGACAAAAGGCAAAGACCTTTATGTAAAAGATGCGAAAGGGAACAGTGCAAAAATTACCATAGCAGATGTTAATCAGTCTAATGGCGTTATCCATGTAATAGATACGGTTCTGATGCCTTAATTCTTAGTTTTTTTTATGGTTTAATAAATAACCCCTTACCTATTTTTATTTTGGTAAGGGGTTACTTATTTTATGTAGTTTCCTAAAAACCTCTGAAGTTTTTACATTTTCTTATTTACCTGCATAAACATCTTTAGAATAACTACCATTTCCGGTAGGAATTTCTATTACAATGTTTCCATTTTCATAATAACCGATAGTATTATCTCCATTTGCAAGCTTCACTCTGAACACCTCTTTTTTTGTTGTTTCCTTAAAAGTCGCATAAGGAACAGAGCTATCCGATTTCACAAGTATAAACTGACTGTTATCAATCTGAATTTTCTGTAGGGTTACTGCTCCGTTACTATATTTGTTTACAGAACTTCCTGTTGATGAAGCTGTATTAGTGTTATCCTGAACTGAAGCAACCTGCACCTGCTCATTGGTCTTCGTTTCAGCCGGAGCAGCTATTATCGTTGGATAAGAAACAGGAATAGAAACAAAAGTTTGTTTTAATGCATCCTGAAATCCCTCTTTATAATCTTTAATATTTGATGCTCCTTTACCGGTCAGTAATACCTTATCATGACAGTCTTTAAACTGAACGACCACTTTATTTCTTAAGAACCCGCTATCATCAATGACATCGGCATTTACAATATTACAAGGATTTTCTTTAGCTTCAGCAGGCCATTGCTCCCGGCTTCCCTGAAGAACAACATATTTTTTACCTTTTAAAGCTTTCGCCAAAGCAATATCCAAATCGAAACTTTCTTTAAAAGTGCTGAATTTTTCAGGTATAGAAATATACTTATAATCAGATACTTTTTGTCCGAAAGCAAGTATCGAACAAACTGTCAATATAGCAAATAATCCCTTTTTCATATTTTATTTTTTAATCATTTCTAAATGTTCCCATATCTAATTTAAGAGAAAAAAAATTGGAATAAAAATTCGATCCTCCGATTCCTGAATTAGTAATAGCATAGTCGAGAGTAAGTCCCCGGTATCTGATTCCCAAACCTGCACTCGGCTGAAAAGAAACCTTTCTTTTCAGATCTTCAATATCCGTGATAGACTGAAAACGATTCACTCCCAAGCGTACAAAAATCATTTTCTGATATCCCAATTCCGCTCCTGCATATGGTGTTATACTGGCAAAATCTGTGGAAATTAAAGCTGCAGTTTTAGCGAAATCCACATTGATTCCGGCTTCCGGTAAAACATAAACGCTGCTGTTGATTTCAAACATTTTACTTGCTCCTACATTAAGTTTAGGCATAGTAAGCTCCATTTTATCTTTTGGAGCAGGGTTAAACTCTTCTCCGTTCACAACTGTTGATAACTCCTTCTGATTGATGCTCCAAAAGTTAACGGTGGTGGTAGCGTCACGAAGCATTCCCCCAAATTTCCATCCATTATCAGCTTTATAAATTGCCCCTACATCAAAACCAAATCCATATCCGCTGGCAAATTTCCCTACATTCCTGTAAACAATCTTGGCATTAACACCCACATCCAATTTTGTGTTACCGCCAGGATGAAATGCATAGGACAGAATAGCAGCATAATCTGACTGCGAAAACTTGGTGATTTTGTCATAGTCAAT
The DNA here is from genome assembly GCF_028570785.1 of Chryseobacterium sp. B21-037. NCBI lineage: Bacteria > Pseudomonadati > Bacteroidota > Flavobacteriia > Flavobacteriales > Weeksellaceae > Chryseobacterium > Chryseobacterium sp. B21-037. The sequence goes on along the minus strand of NZ_JALGCB010000001.1, from coordinate 4,290,606 downwards.
ATTTCCCTCAGAATCGATCATTTGAGTCGTATTCAGGATATTATCTACCCCTAATCTCACTACTGAGACTCCGAAAACTCCCTCTTCCATCACTTTAGCATAGGCAAGATAATCATATTTTGCTATAGATTCAAAGTATTCGGCGTGCATCGCAGCTCCTTGCCAGTCTCTTTCGATAGACATAAGACCTGCAGGATTCCACATGGGAGAATAAACGTCATCCTGATTGGAAATAACTGCTCCACCCATCGCCAGGCCTCTTGCTCCTGCCCCTATATTTAAAAATTCATTGGAATATTTTCTAATGATCTGAGATTGAAAAAATCCAAATGCTAAAGAAAATAGGAATAGTAGATATTTTTTCATCATATAAATTTGATGCTTAATTAGTTTTTTTTTTGTTTTCTGGCTTTTATCAGCCCATTAGCTATAATTGCTAATATCATCACCAATGATGCTATATAAAATATAGGGCTCATATGCTCCGATTCGCCAAAGATAAAAAAAGCTAGTATAATTCCGTAAACTGGCTCTAAATTAACTGTTAAAATAAGTGTAAAAGGAGAAATATACTTCATCAGATTCACTGATTCCAACATTGGAAAAGCGGTAAAAACACTTGCTAACAAGCATATTAACGCCAAATCCCTGTAGTTTATTTCGTTCATTTGAAAAATTTGCCCTGAAAATAAATAAAATATCAATAAAACTGACCATCCACAGAATATTTCATAAAAAATAATATTCCCTGAACTTGTTTTCCCAAACATCTTACCATTGAAAACGGAAAATATCGTCCCAAAAATAGCACACAAGACACCAAAAAGTATCCCTTCTTTATATTGAAACTCTGTTTTAAAAATCAGCAGGATGCAAGCCACGATAACAATTCCCATGATAACTTCCGAAATATCTATTTTTCTTTTAAAAATAATAGGCTCTAATATTGACGCAAAAAGAGTAGATAATGATAAACAGCTTAATGCAATAGAAACATTCGAAACTTTAATGGAATAAAAAAAACAAAACCAATGAGCCGCCATTGCAGTACCAATCGCCGCCAATTGGAAAAATATTTTCTTTGAGACTTTTATACTCTCTTTTTTATAAATTCTTATGTAAGCATACAGGAATATCGCGGCAAATAGCATTCTGTAGAAAACCAGAATCTGAGCATTGGCATGAATCAGTTTCCCCAAGATTGCAGTGAATCCCCATAAAAAAATTATTAAATGCAATCTGAAAAGTGCTAATTTATGCATAACCTACCTTTAAATTTTTAAAATGCAAATTTACAAATAGCATTTCCAATTCCTTTCATAAAAAATAGATTTGAATAAGAAAAACAGATATTATTATAATAAACTCCCATTTTCATTTACTAAACTTTCATGAAGAGCCATATTTAATGATGAGGAGATCAAAAAAATCTTAATATATCTAATCGCAAAATACATATACAAAAAACCCCGAAAATTTGGACAACTTTCGGGGCTTTCAAATAATAAACTATTAAAAAAATAAACTAGGAACAGAGTAATTAAAGAGCAATAATACTCCTCAATACTCTTACGTAAAGTTAGAAAAAATATCAATTAATTAAAAATAATTTCTTGTTAAATATTTCACAATTTTCTGTAAACCAAACTATTAAACACGTGTTTTAATAAAATTTATATTCTCTTTAAAAATAGTATCTTTAGGCGTAAAAAATTATAATTTTATGGATATCGAATTCAACAAACGAGAAGATCAAAACAGATTAAAATTATCCGAAATAAATCGTTTACTTGCCGAAATAAAAAAAGGAGGTGGAGAGAAAAAACTTCAAAAGTCACGTGAAGAAGGAAAAATGACTGCAAGAGAAAGAATTGATTATCTTCTCGATAAAGATTCAGATTCCATAGAAGTGGGAGCATTTGCAGGTTATGAGATGTATGAGGAACATGGAGGCTGCCCCGGAGGAGGTGTAGTAGTTGTCATTGGTTATGTTTCGGGTAGACAATGCCTTGTTGTAGCGAATGACGCTTCTGTAAAAGCAGGTGCATGGTTTCCAATTACCGGAAAGAAAAATCTCAGAGCGCAGGAAATTGCTATGGAGAATAAACTTCCCATTATTTACCTTGTAGATTCAGCAGGTGTTTATTTGCCTATGCAAGATGAGATATTTCCTGATAAAGAACATTTTGGAAGAATTTTCAGAAACAATGCCAAAATGAGTTCTATGGGAATTATACAGATTTCTGCTGTTATGGGTAGCTGTGTGGCCGGAGGTGCTTATCTACCCATTATGAGTGATGAGGCAATGATCGTTGATAAAACAGGCTCTATCTTCCTCGCAGGAAGCTACCTTGTAAAGGCTGCCATTGGTGAAAGTATCGATAATGAAACTCTGGGCGGAGCAACTACGCACTGTTCTATTTCAGGAGTTACAGATTACAAAGCAAAAGATGATAAAGATGCTTTAGACAGGATTAAGAATATCATGAAATCTATTGGAAGTACTGAAAAAGCAGGTTTTGATAGAATTGAAAGTTTTCCACCGAAAGAGAATCCTGAAAACATTTTTGGGATAATGCCGGCTTCAAGAGCTGAACAATATGATACATTAGATATTATTAAATGTATGGTAGATAATTCCGAATTTGAAGAATATAAGCCGGATTACGGAAAAACTATTATTTGTGCTACGGCAAGAATAGATGGCTGGTCCGTGGGAATTGTGGCCAATCAGAGAAAGTTAGTAAAGAGTGGTAAAGGAGAAATGCAGTTTGGAGGAGTTATTTATTCCGACTCTGCAGATAAGGCAACGAGATTTATCGCTAATTGTAATCAGAGAAAAATTCCTTTGATCTTTTTACAGGATGTTACAGGATTTATGGTAGGATCCAAATCAGAACATGGAGGGATTATTAAAGACGGGGCAAAAATGGTAAACGCAGTAGCCAACTCTGTAGTTCCTAAATTTACTGTGATTACCGGAAACTCATATGGAGCAGGAAATTATGCAATGTGTGGAAAAGCATATGATCCGCGACTCATTGTTGCATGGCCATGGGCTGATCTTGCCGTAATGGGAGGAGCTCAGGCTGCAAAAGTTTTAGCTCAAATCCAGGAATCAACATTAAAAAAACAAGGAAAAGAAATTAGTGAAGAAGAGCATAATGAAATCTTAGATAGCATATCCAAAAGATATCAAAAACAAACCGAATCTACCTATGCTGCGGCCAGATTATGGACTGATGCCATCATTAATCCTACAGATACCAGAAAATGGATCTCTATGGGTATTGAAGCTGCTAATCATTCCCCTATAACGGAGAAATTTAATTTGGGAGTAATACAGGTTTGATAATGATACAATTTTCAATATATATTTATTGCCCTATTTGAAAAAGTAGGGCTTTTTTGTATTTATTAACTAGCTATTGTTCATAACTGATAATTGATAAATAATGATTGATAGTTGATGAATGATCTTTTATCATTTATAATTCATCAATGATCAGTGATCATTGATCTTTTATTCCTATGGTATGGTGTAGTAGGTATAGATATGTATAGGTATAAAACAAAAAAGTCTCATACAAATTCATGTATGAGACTTTTAATAAAAACTGGCGGCGACCTACTCTCCCGCTTGTCGCAGTACCATCGGCGCTGGTGGGCTTAACTTCTGTGTTCGGAATGGGAACAGGTGAGCCCCACCGCTAAAACCACCCTAAAGAAGGTATATAAGATATCAGAGGCTAGATTTCAGATTTCAGACTCATTATAAAGTCTGTCATCTGATGTTCTTGTATCTGACATCTGTTTTATCGGTAAATTTCATCACAAAGGCAAAACCAGTATTGCACTTATAAGACTTGAACTAGTGTAACCTATAGGCTATAAATCTACGGGTAATTAGTACTACTCGGCTATGCTGTTACCAACTTTACACCTGTAGCCTATCAACGTGGTCATCTCCCACGACCCTTAAAAGATGTCTCATCTTGAGGCGAGTTTCGCACTTATATGCTTTCAGTGCTTATCTCTTCCAAACATAGCTACTCAGCGGTGCACCTGGCGGTACAACTGATACACCAGAGGTTTGTTCAATTCGGTCCTCTCGTACTAGAATCAAGCCCTCTCAAACATCTAACGCCCGCAATAGATAGAGACCGAACTGTCTCACGACGTTCTGAACCCAGCTCGCGTGCCACTTTAATGGGCGAACAGCCCAACCCTTGGGACCTTCTCCAGCCCCAGGATGTGACGAGCCGACATCGAGGTGCCGAACCTCCCCGTCGATGTGAGCTCTTGGGGGAGACTAGCCTGTTATCCCCGGAGTACCTTTTATCCTATGAGCGATGGCCCTTCCATACGGAACCACCGGATCACTATGTCCTGCTTTCGCACCTGATCGACTTGTAGGTCTCACAGTCAAGCACCCTTATGCCATTACACTCTACGCACGGTTACCAAGCGTGCTGAGGGTACCTTTGAAAGCCTCCGTTACTCTTTTGGAGGCGACCACCCCAGTCAAACTACCCACCACGCAATGTCCTTCCTAAAGGAAGTTAGGCTCCAAGTAAGTAAAGGGTGGTATTTCAACGTTGACTCCACAAACACTAGCGTGCCTGCTTCATAGTCTCCCACCTATCCTACACATTACTTACTCAAAGTCAATACGAAGTTATAGTAAAGGTTCACAGGGTCTTTTCGTCCCATTGCGGGTAATCGGCATCTTCACCGATACTACAATTTCACCGAGCTCGTGGCTGAGACAGTGCCCAGATCGTTACACCATTCGTGCAGGTCGGAACTTACCCGACAAGGAATTTCGCTACCTTAGGACCGTTATAGTTACGGCCGCCGTTTACTGGGGCTTCAGTCAAACGCTTCGCTTACGCTAACGCCCTTCCTTAACCTTCCAGCACCGGGCAGGTGTCAGACCCTATACAGCATCTTTCGATTTAGCAGAGTCCTGTGTTTTTGATAAACAGTCGCCTGGGCCTCTTCACTGCGGCCACCATTGCTGATGGCGTCTCTTCTTCCGAAGTTACGAGACTATTTTGCCTAGTTCCTTAGCCACGACTCACTCGAGCACCTTAGGATTCTCTCCTCGACTACCTGTGTCGGTTTTGGTACGGGTTGCTTCACTTCGGCTTTTCTTGGAAGCACTTTCCCTGCAGCAGCTTCGCCCGAAGGCTAGGCCTTGACTATTCCGTCAGTCTCCAGCAGGTACGGCACTCCGTCCCCTTTTTAGTGTGAGCAAGTATGGGAATATTAACCCATTGTCCATCCACTACCCCTTTCGGGTTCGCGTTAGGTCCCGACTAACCCTCAGCTGATTAGCATGGCTGAGGAAACCTTAGTCTTTCGGTGAGGGGGTTTCTCGCCCCCTTTATCGTTACTTATGCCTACATTTTCTTTTCTGTCCGCTCCACAATACCTCACGATACTGCTTCGGCGCAAACAGAATGCTCCCCTACCAGATGTACAATGTACAAATCCATAGCTTCGGTAATATGTTTATGCCCGATTATTATCCATGCCGGACCGCTCGACTAGTGAGCTGTTACGCACTCTTTAAATGAATGGCTGCTTCCAAGCCAACATCCTAGCTGTCAATGCAGTCCAACCGCGTTGCTTCAACTTAACATATATTTGGGGACCTTAGCTGTTGGTCTGGGTTCTTTCCCTCTCGGACATGGACCTTAGCACCCATGCCCTCACTGCTGATCAACATTTATTAGCATTCGGAGTTTGTCAGGAATTGGTAGGCGGTGAAACCCCCGCATCCAATCAGTAGCTCTACCTCTAATAAACTTATAATCAACGCTGCACCTAAATGCATTTCGGGGAGTACGAGCTATCTCCCAGTTTGATTGGCCTTTCACCCCTACCCACAGGTCATCCGAAGACTTTTCAACGTCAACCGGTTCGGTCCTCCACTCTGTGTTACCAGAGCTTCAACCTGCCCATGGGTAGATCACAAGGTTTCGCGTCTAATCCTACTAACTATCCGCCCTATTCAGACTCGCTTTCGCTCCGGCTCCGGACCTGAAGTCCTTAACCTCGCTAGTAAAATTAACTCGTAGGCTCATTATGCAAAAGGCACGCCGTCACCCAACTTGTGGGCTCCGACCGCTTGTAGGCGTACGGTTTCAGGTTCTATTTCACCCTTCTATTCGAAGTGCTTTTCACCTTTCCTTCACAGTACTTGTTCACTATCGGTCTTTCAGGAGTATTTAGCCTTGGAGGATGGTCCCCCCATATTCAGACAGGATTTCACGTGTCCCGCCCTACTCATTTATCATCTATATATACCTTTCGAATACCGGGCTATCACCGTCTATGGCCGCACTTTCCAGTACGTTCTTCTAAATATATAAAGACTTTTGGGCTAATCCGCTTTCGCTCGCCACTACTTACGGAATCTCTTCGATTTCTTTTCCTCCGGGTACTTAGATGTTTCAGTTCTCCGGGTTTGCTCCTCTTACGAGGTAATACATCTTCAATGTATTGGGTTGCCCCATTCGGACATCTGCGGATCAATTCGTGTGTGCCAATCCCCGCAGCTTTTCGCAGCTTACCACGTCCTTCGTCGCCTCTGAAAGCCTAGGCATCCGCCATACGCCCTTAACGATTTCTTTCCTATTTTTAGGTTACTCAAGCACTTATAAGTGCTCGGTTTTCTCTTTGTGATGTCTTTACCGTTAATGTCAATGATCTTTATTTCTTCTGTATTAATGTAAAACGTATTCATGTATCAATGACGGCTCTCGTCATGAGGTTTACATGCTTCTTTTTTACATATACAAACTGTGGAGAATAAGGGAGTCGAACCCTTGACCTCCTGCGTGCAAGGCAGGCGCTCTAGCCAGCTGAGCTAATTCCCCCTCTAGTAGACTTCAGATATCAGATCCTAGATCTCAGACTTAATGTCTCATGTCTTATATCTGATCTCTTCCCGTCTTATAATTAGTAGTCTCGGGCAGGCTCGAACTGCCGACCTCTACATTATCAGTGTAGCGCTCTAACCAGCTGAGCTACGAGACTGTCTTGTTAGACTGTGCAGATTTAAGATCCAGATATCAGACTTACATGGTCTTTCTATCTTCTATCTTTCCTCTTGTCTAATCTCTTCCCTTTTACTAATTTCTAGTGGGTGTTGTATTTTTTTATATATCAACCAAATAAAAAACTAAAGCTTCTCTTTAAGTAAGTACATGGTACACTTAAGTACCTTTATTTTGTTTAACGTTCTTCAACGCTCTAAAATGAGATGTTCCAGCCGCACCTTCCGGTACGGCTACCTTGTTACGACTTAGCCCTAGTTACCTGTTTTACCCTAGGCAGCTCCTGTTACGGTCACCGACTTCAGGTACCCCAGACTTCCATGGCTTGACGGGCGGTGTGTACAAGGCCCGGGAACGTATTCACCGCGCCATGGCTGATGCGCGATTACTAGCGATTCCAGCTTCATAGAGTCGAGTTGCAGACTCCAATCCGAACTGAGACCAGCTTTCGAGATTAGCATCCAGTCGCCTGGTAGCAGCCCTCTGTACTGGCCATTGTATTACGTGTGTGGCCCAAGGCGTAAGGGCCGTGATGATTTGACGTCATCCCCACCTTCCTCTCTACTTGCGTAGGCAGTCTCACTAGAGTCCCCAACTGAATGATGGCAACTAGTGACAGGGGTTGCGCTCGTTGCAGGACTTAACCTAACACCTCACGGCACGAGCTGACGACAACCATGCAGCACCTTGAAAAATGTCCGAAGAAAAGCCTATTTCTAAGCCTGTCATTTCCCATTTAAGCCTTGGTAAGGTTCCTCGCGTATCATCGAATTAAACCACATAATCCACCGCTTGTGCGGGCCCCCGTCAATTCCTTTGAGTTTCAAACTTGCGTTCGTACTCCCCAGGTGGCTAACTTATCACTTTCGCTTAGTCTCTGAATCCGAAAACCCAAAAACGAGTTAGCATCGTTTACGGCGTGGACTACCAGGGTATCTAATCCTGTTCGCTCCCCACGCTTTCGTCCATCAGCGTCAGTTAAGACATGGTAACCTGCCTTCGCAATTGGTGTTCTAAGTAATATCTATGCATTTCACCGCTACACTACTTATTCCAGCTACCTCTACCTTACTCAAGACCCGCAGTATCAATGGCAGTTTCATAGTTAAGCTATGAGATTTCACCACTGACTTACGAGTCCGCCTACGGACCCTTTAAACCCAATAAATCCGGATAACGCTTGCACCCTCCGTATTACCGCGGCTGCTGGCACGGAGTTAGCCGGTGCTTATTCGTATAGTACCTTCAGCTACCCTCACGAGGGTAGGTTTATCCCTATACAAAAGAAGTTTACAACCCATAGGGCCGTCATCCTTCACGCGGGATGGCTGGATCAGGCTCTCACCCATTGTCCAATATTCCTCACTGCTGCCTCCCGTAGGAGTCTGGTCCGTGTCTCAGTACCAGTGTGGGGGATCACCCTCTCAGGCCCCCTAAAGATCATTGACTTGGTGAGCCGTTACCTCACCAACTATCTAATCTTGCGCGTGCCCATCTCTATCCACCGGAGTTTTCAATATCTAATGATGCCATCAAATATATTATGGGGTATTAATCTTCCTTTCGAAAGGCTATCCCCCTGATAAAGGTAGGTTGCACACGTGTTCCGCACCCGTGCGCCGCTCTCTAGATCCCGAAAGATCTATACCGCTCGGCTTGCATGTGTTAGGCCTCCCGCTAGCGTTCATCCTGAGCCAGGATCAAACTCTCCATTGTATGTTTGTCTGACTCACTCAAAGTTTTGACGCTTTAGTTTTTCCTTACTTGGTTGTTATATTGTATTTCAATGATCTCTTTTCTTCCGCTTTTCTCTAAAGCTTTTTCTCTGTCGTTATTGCTTTAGATTTGCGAGTGCAAAAGTAATTAATGTTTCTGAACTGACCAAATGTTTTTGAAGAAAATTTTAAAGTTTTTTTCTGTAACCTTAATCCCTCTTTAACACTTATCTCAATTTTACTCCGCGCTCCCTTAATTGGGACTGCAAAGATACAAACTTTTCTCAATTTTCAAAATAAATTATTATTTATTTTTTTTAAATCTTTCGTTTATAATTACCCTCTTCTGCGCTACCTACTATCTCTCGTTTTCAGTGGGGCAAAAGTACACCTTATTCATCAAACAATCCAAATCATTTTATATTTAAATTCATATTTAGTTCATATTTGATCTTAACTCACTGATAAACAACTTAAAAAATTTCAATGCTTTTTCCTGGGTTTAGAATGATAAAGGCGAAAACATAAGAGAAAACTGCCATAACAAGGGAAAAGGAAAAAAATAAAAGCTATAAAATGAAGGGTTTTCTATGGAAAAATGGAGGGTTGAGACAGGAAAAACAAGAAGTAGAAAGGGAAAAGTAAGGAGAAAAATGGAAAATGAAGTGCTGAAGAGTAAAGAAAAAAATATCTGACTAAAAAAAAGACTGCAATAAATTCGGTTTGAACACAACAAAAAATATGATGTAGCATTTTATAAGATCAATAAGTATCTCTTTATTCTTTATTCTTTATTCTTTATTCTTTATTCTTTATTCTTTATTCTTTATTTAAATTTCCTCCTTTTTCACCACATTGTGGTAGCTTGAATAATAAATCAACATACTTATTACTGGTAAAGGTGCAAGATAGGGTCTTTATATGATCTCCGATTATATTGATATTCGTAATCCATATCATTATGCCCGTTATTAAAGTATAGATCATATTATATCTTGTATTGCTTCGGATGACAGGATAAAATCTTTGAGCTCAAATTTCCTAGGATTTAGATCCTGTTCCTAAAGTAAAGCTTTTCATCAATTGCAATATACTATTGGGATATCTTTATTCCGGATAAGGTCATTCTTCCAGGCATATAATTCATTAAGCTGTGCATGCAATAACAATATGGAATAATTTATAATTGATTAAGATATTATTGGTGATTGGCGATTAAAACCTAAAAGTTGAAAATTAAAAATGGAAAGTTTTTAAGTTGGCTAAAGCCACTAGGATTTTGGAGGCTATTACTGAAGGGCTAAAGACCACCTCTATTGATGAAAGCTTGTAAAAGAATAAAGAGCCTAAAGTAGTAGTAGTAGTAGTTGTTGTTGTTGTTGTTGTTGTTGTTGTTGTTGGAAGAGGAATAAAATACAAAGTCCTACTAACTATGAATGATAAATGATAAAATGATGATTGATAATGAGCCCTATTAATTGATATTTGTCTGTTAATCAATAATGATTGATAATTGATGATTGATCTTTTATCATTTATAATTCATCAATGATCATTTATCTTTTATTCCTATGGTATGGTAGGTATAGATATGTATAGGTATAGTTATAAAACAAAAAAGTCTCATACAAATTCATGTATGAGACTTTTAATAAAAACTGGCGGCGACCTACTCTCCCGCTTGTCGCAGTACCATCGGCGCTGGTGGGCTTAACTTCTGTGTTCGGAATGGGAACAGGTGAGCCCCACCGCTAAAACCACCCTAAAGAAGGTATATAAGATATCAGAGGCTAGATTTCAGATTTCAGACTCATTATAAAGTCTGTCATCTGATGTCTTGTATCTGACATCTGTTTTATCGGTAAATTTCATCACAAAGGCAAAACCAGTATTGCACTTATAAGACTTGAACTAGTGTAACCTATAGGCTATAAATCTACGGGTAATTAGTACTACTCGGCTATGCTGTTACCAACTTTACACCTGTAGCCTATCAACGTGGTCATCTCCCACGACCCTTAAAAGATGTCTCATCTTGAGGCGAGTTTCGCACTTATATGCTTTCAGTGCTTATCTCTTCCAAACATAGCTACTCAGCGGTGCACCTGGCGGTACAACTGATACACCAGAGGTTTGTTCAATTCGGTCCTCTCGTACTAGAATCAAGCCCTCTCAAACATCTAACGCCCGCAATAGATAGAGACCGAACTGTCTCACGACGTTCTGAACCCAGCTCGCGTGCCACTTTAATGGGCGAACAGCCCAACCCTTGGGACCTTCTCCAGCCCCAGGATGTGACGAGCCGACATCGAGGTGCCGAACCTCCCCGTCGATGTGAGCTCTTGGGGGAGACTAGCCTGTTATCCCCGGAGTACCTTTTATCCTATGAGCGATGGCCCTTCCATACGGAACCACCGGATCACTATGTCCTGCTTTCGCACCTGATCGACTTGTAGGTCTCACAGTCAAGCACCCTTATGCCATTACACTCTACGCACGGTTACCAAGCGTGCTGAGGGTACCTTTGAAAGCCTCCGTTACTCTTTTGGAGGCGACCACCCCAGTCAAACTACCCACCACGCAATGTCCTTCCTAAAGGAAGTTAGGCTCCAAGTAAGTAAAGGGTGGTATTTCAACGTTGACTCCACAAACACTAGCGTGCCTGCTTCATAGTCTCCCACCTATCCTACACATTACTTACTCAAAGTCAATACGAAGTTATAGTAAAGGTTCACAGGGTCTTTTCGTCCCATTGCGGGTAATCGGCATCTTCACCGATACTACAATTTCACCGAGCTCGTGGCTGAGACAGTGCCCAGATCGTTACACCATTCGTGCAGGTCGGAACTTACCCGACAAGGAATTTCGCTACCTTAGGACCGTTATAGTTACGGCCGCCGTTTACTGGGGCTTCAGTCAAACGCTTCGCTTACGCTAACGCCCTTCCTTAACCTTCCAGCACCGGGCAGGTGTCAGACCCTATACAGCATCTTTCGATTTAGCAGAGTCCTGTGTTTTTGATAAACAGTCGCCTGGGCCTCTTCACTGCGGCCACCATTGCTGATGGCGTCTCTTCTTCCGAAGTTACGAGACTATTTTGCCTAGTTCCTTAGCCACGACTCACTCGAGCACCTTAGGATTCTCTCCTCGACTACCTGTGTCGGTTTTGGTACGGGTTGCTTCACTTCGGCTTTTCTTGGAAGCACTTTCCCTGCAGCAGCTTCGCCCGAAGGCTAGGCCTTGACTATTCCGTCAGTCTCCAGCAGGTACGGCACTCCGTCCCCTTTTTAGTGTGAGCAAGTATGGGAATATTAACCCATTGTCCATCCACTACCCCTTTCGGGTTCGCGTTAGGTCCCGACTAACCCTCAGCTGATTAGCATGGCTGAGGAAACCTTAGTCTTTCGGTGAGGGGGTTTCTCGCCCCCTTTATCGTTACTTATGCCTACATTTTCTTTTCTGTCCGCTCCACAATACCTCACGATACTGCTTCGGCGCAAACAGAATGCTCCCCTACCAGATGTACAATGTACAAATCCATAGCTTCGGTAATATGTTTATGCCCGATTATTATCCATGCCGGACCGCTCGACTAGTGAGCTGTTACGCACTCTTTAAATGAATGGCTGCTTCCAAGCCAACATCCTAGCTGTCAATGCAGTCCAACCGCGTTGCTTCAACTTAACATATATTTGGGGACCTTAGCTGTTGGTCTGGGTTCTTTCCCTCTCGGACATGGACCTTAGCACCCATGCCCTCACTGCTGATCAACATTTATTAGCATTCGGAGTTTGTCAGGAATTGGTAGGCGGTGAAACCCCCGCATCCAATCAGTAGCTCTACCTCTAATAAACTTATAATCAACGCTGCACCTAAATGCATTTCGGGGAGTACGAGCTATCTCCCAGTTTGATTGGCCTTTCACCCCTACCCACAGGTCATCCGAAGACTTTTCAACGTCAACCGGTTCGGTCCTCCACTCTGTGTTACCAGAGCTTCAACCTGCCCATGGGTAGATCACAAGGTTTCGCGTCTAATCCTACTAACTATCCGCCCTATTCAGACTCGCTTTCGCTCCGGCTCCGGACCTGAAGTCCTTAACCTCGCTAGTAAAATTAACTCGTAGGCTCATTATGCAAAAGGCACGCCGTCACCCAACTTGTGGGCTCCGACCGCTTGTAGGCGTACGGTTTCAGGTTCTATTTCACCCTTCTATTCGAAGTGCTTTTCACCTTTCCTTCACAGTACTTGTTCACTATCGGTCTTTCAGGAGTATTTAGCCTTGGAGGATGGTCCCCCCATATTCAGACAGGATTTCACGTGTCCCGCCCTACTCATTTATCATCTATATATACCTTTCGAATACCGGGCTATCACCGTCTATGGCCGCACTTTCCAGTACGTTCTTCTAAATATATAAAGACTTTTGGGCTAATCCGCTTTCGCTCGCCACTACTTACGGAATCTCTTCGATTTCTTTTCCTCCGGGTACTTAGATGTTTCAGTTCTCCGGGTTTGCTCCTCTTACGAGGTAATACATCTTCAATGTATTGGGTTGCCCCATTCGGACATCTGCGGATCAATTCGTGTGTGCCAATCCCCGCAGCTTTTCGCAGCTTACCACGTCCTTCGTCGCCTCTGAAAGCCTAGGCATCCGCCATACGCCCTTAACGATTTCTTTCCTATTTTTAGGTTACTCAAGCACTTATAAGTGCTCGGTTTTCTCTTTGTGATGTCTTTACCGTTAATGTCAATGATCTTTATTTCTTCTGTATTAATGTAAAACGTATTCATGTATCAATGACGGCTCTCGTCATGAGGTTTACATGCTTCTTTTTTACATATACAAACTGTGGAGAATAAGGGAGTCGAACCCTTGACCTCCTGCGTGCAAGGCAGGCGCTCTAGCCAGCTGAGCTAATTCCCCCTCTAGTAGACTTCAGATATCAGATCCTAGATCTCAGACTTAATGTCTCATGTCTTATATCTGATCTCTTCCCGTCTTATAATTAGTAGTCTCGGGCAGGCTCGAACTGCCGACCTCTACATTATCAGTGTAGCGCTCTAACCAGCTGAGCTACGAGACTGTCTTGTTAGACTTGCAGATTCAAGATCCCAGATATCAGACTTACATGGTCTTTCTTCTTCTATCTTTCCTCTTGTCTCTCTTCCCTTTTACTAATTTCTAGTGGGTGTTGTATTTTTTTATATATCAACCAAATAAAAAACTAAAGCTTCTCTTTAAGTAAGTACATGGTACACTTAAGTACCTTTATTTTGTTTAACGTTCTTCAACGCTCTAAAATGAGATGTTCCAGCCGCACCTTCCGGTACGGCTACCTTGTTACGACTTAGCCCTAGTTACCTGTTTTACCCTAGGCAGCTCCTGTTACGGTCACCGACTTCAGGTACCCCAGACTTCCATGGCTTGACGGGCGGTGTGTACAAGGCCCGGGAACGTATTCACCGCGCCATGGCTGATGCGCGATTACTAGCGATTCCAGCTTCATAGAGTCGAGTTGCAGACTCCAATCCGAACTGAGACCAGCTTTCGAGATTAGCATCCAGTCGCCTGGTAGCAGCCCTCTGTACTGGCCATTGTATTACGTGTGTGGCCCAAGGCGTAAGGGCCGTGATGATTTGACGTCATCCCCACCTTCCTCTCTACTTGCGTAGGCAGTCTCACTAGAGTCCCCAACTGAATGATGGCAACTAGTGACAGGGGTTGCGCTCGTTGCAGGACTTAACCTAACACCTCACGGCACGAGCTGACGACAACCATGCAGCACCTTGAAAAATGTCCGAAGAAAAGCCTATTTCTAAGCCTGTCATTTCCCATTTAAGCCTTGGTAAGGTTCCTCGCGTATCATCGAATTAAACCACATAATCCACCGCTTGTGCGGGCCCCCGTCAATTCCTTTGAGTTTCAAACTTGCGTTCGTACTCCCCAGGTGGCTAACTTATCACTTTCGCTTAGTCTCTGAATCCGAAAACCCAAAAACGAGTTAGCATCGTTTACGGCGTGGACTACCAGGGTATCTAATCCTGTTCGCTCCCCACGCTTTCGTCCATCAGCGTCAGTTAAGACATGGTAACCTGCCTTCGCAATTGGTGTTCTAAGTAATATCTATGCATTTCACCGCTACACTACTTATTCCAGCTACCTCTACCTTACTCAAGACCCGCAGTATCAATGGCAGTTTCATAGTTAAGCTATGAGATTTCACCACTGACTTACGAGTCCGCCTACGGACCCTTTAAACCCAATAAATCCGGATAACGCTTGCACCCTCCGTATTACCGCGGCTGCTGGCACGGAGTTAGCCGGTGCTTATTCGTATAGTACCTTCAGCTACCCTCACGAGGGTAGGTTTATCCCTATACAAAAGAAGTTTACAACCCATAGGGCCGTCATCCTTCACGCGGGATGGCTGGATCAGGCTCTCACCCATTGTCCAATATTCCTCACTGCTGCCTCCCGTAGGAGTCTGGTCCGTGTCTCAGTACCAGTGTGGGGGATCACCCTCTCAGGCCCCCTAAAGATCATTGACTTGGTGAGCCGTTACCTCACCAACTATCTAATCTTGCGCGTGCCCATCTCTATCCACCGGAGTTTTTAATATCTAATGATGCCATCAAATATATTATGGGGTATTAATCTTCCTTTCGAAAGGCTATCCCCCTGATAAAGGTAGGTTGCACACGTGTTCCGCACCCGTGCGCCGCTCTCTAGATCCCGAAAGATCTATACCGCTCGGCTTGCATGTGTTAGGCCTCCCGCTAGCGTTCATCCTGAGCCAGGATCAAACTCTCCATTGTATGTTTGTCTGACTCACTCAAAGTTTTGACGCTTTAGTTTTTCCTTACTTGGTTGTTATATTGTATTTCAATGATCTCTTTTCTTCCGCTTTTCTCTAAAGCTTTTTCTCTGTCGTTATTGCTTTAGATTTGCGAGTGCAAAAGTAATTAATGTTTCTGAACTGACCAAATGTTTTTGAAGAAAATTTTAAAGTTTTTTCTGTAACCTTAATCCCTCTCTAACACTTATCTCAATTTTACTCCGCGCTCCCTTAATTGGGACTGCAAAGATACAAACTTTTCTCAATTTTCAAAATAAATTATTATTTATTTTTTTTAAATCTTTCGTTTATAATTACTCTCTTCTGCGCTACCTACTATCTCTCGTTTTCAGTGGGGCAAAAGTACACCTTATTCATCACATAATCCAAATCATTTTATACTTAAATTAAGCATTGTGGAAAAACAAATGCTTAAACAGCTGGTATCAAATGATTTAAAACAAAAACATAGTTATCCACAATATGAAATAAGATTTCAACTATAATCCTGGGATGGAATTTTCTGGCTGTAAAGATCAAAAACTCAATGAAAATAACAAGTGAATAAATATACTATGAAAAGAAAGGTATAAATTTCAGTTGCTATAATTAATGAACAATGATCCTTGTTATAATCAAAAAAACAGTTGAACAAATATGCTATATCTTATAAAAGGTCTGACATTCTAGCCCCGATAGTAACGGTTACCCCGCAGTAAGGAAGGGATCTGAAAGAAAGCAAGGAACGAGGAGTATGAGTGGATAGCGGGATTTGCTCCAAAGAAAAATTAAAAAAACAGCTTAATCTGTCATTTCAGTTGTATGATCAAAAAAAACGCTTGACAAGCATCTTATATATATAGTATCCTAGTAAGCATCCGACAACATCGGCTACTATATCTAAAGTTTCCATGGATCTTCCCAATCCCATTTCCTCCTGAAGGATCTCTGTAAGGAAGGCATATATAAGGATGATCTGAAAAAAATACGAAAACTTAATTTTAGGAAACGCAGCAATAAAGCAAAATCCAAGCATTGCAAAAATGCTGACGTGTAAAACTTTATCGATCCCATTGAACATAAACCAATATTCATGGTTCTCTTCTCCGGGCTTGAGAAGCATATAAGTAAGAAATGCCCAATAAATGGGCAATATCTTACTAAATATTTTTGAAATCCTATCCAATGATAGCCTGATATTCTTCTGCAGTAAGTAATCCAGACTGATCAGCACCATCAGCGATCTCTAATTTAATGATCCATCCGTCACCATAAGGATCCGTATTCAACAACTCCGGCTGAGCTTCCAGCTCTGAATTGAATTCCGTAACTTTTCCTGCGATAGGCAAGAATAGATCAGAAACAGTTTTTACAGCTTCAACACTTCCAAAAACAGCTCCATTATCAAGATCATCATCAACTGTATCGATATCAACATATACGATGTCACCCAACTCTCCCTGAGCAAAATCTGTAATACCAATAGTAGCTACGTTTCCTTCAATCTTGATCCACTCGTGATCTTTAGTGTACTTTAATTCCGATGGTGTGTTCATTTTTTGATTTTTATTATTCTACAAATTTATTCAAAATTATATAAGGTTCAAAAAAAGTATGTTTGTTTATTTGAAATGTTTTTTTACTAATTAAAAATAATAAAACTATAATGTATCAGCAAGCTATAAACTCAATTAAAATCTACTCATTATTTACTAAACAAAAGGGTCTTTCAAAATAAAAGCATCACCTATTTAATAAAAAATCATCCCTTTAGTAAAGGGATGATTTTAACGTAATTTATTTGTTATTCTATTTAAAAGCCTCCGGAGTCCCCAAATGTAAATGTCGCAGACAATCCTGCTCTAACTGTAGATAGCGGAAACGCTGTAGAGATTTTATATTTAGAAGTCATCTGTTCGTAGAAAACTCTTAGATTTAAGTTCTCAGAAACGTTGTAATCCGCAGATAGCTTTATGTTCATCAATCTCTGTCCTCCAGTAATCTGAGAATCATCCAATAGGATATTGGTAATACTGGTTCTGCTATCTCTTAATGAGAAGTCTCCCCTGATATTAAGATCACTTCCCTTTCCTTTACCTCTCTTTCTGGTATCATTGACTCCCAATCGGAAATTACGAATAATATACCCCAACCGAACGACATATTCTGTATTGGCATCTTCCGTAAGGGTTTGGTTTACCAATCCTAATAATAGCATTCTATTCCTATTATATTGGATACCGAACTGCATGTTGTTTCTCATCGTTACGTCAACCCCGATCAGTGGAGAGAACGACTCAACATATCCTACCTGAGAGAAAGTAAATGGATTGATATAGTTATTATTGACATCTAATAGACTACCACCTGTTGAAATTGCATTGAAATAATCAATACTTGACTGTATTCCTGTCGCAGTATAGGTAGCATTATAACTATGTAAAATATCAAACTTAGAGAATTGCCCATTGATGATTGGTACATTTCTTAAACCAGAATAAGTAACTTTCCAGTTTGGTATAGGCAAGCCCGCTTTTTTGGCGTCGCCAATTCCTTTAGGTGATTTTCCTTCAACAGCTGCCCTGAACGCAGGAATTAAAACATAAGCATTCGCAATACCATACCCTGCAGTAAATCCATCATTTCCTATAGTAGAGATATCCCCTATTTGCTGAGAAATGGCTCTGGCATTCTGTCTGATCGATTGATATACCGCTGCACCATCTTTGAAAGAAGTTTTTAAAAGTATTACTGAATTAGAATAGGTAATCAGATCATTTGCAAAAGTATAATCATGATTAGCCCTACCAAGATTCAGTCTATTATTGAACCCTGATTGAGAAAAATTCCTATTATAATTATGTAATACACTTACATCTACTCTCAGGTCATTCATTGGTACAACCTGCAAGTTAGCCCTTAGTTCTCTTGTTGACATTCTTACATAAGGGTCTGTCATATATTCAGAATCACTAATCCAGCCATTTTCCAAAACTGTTCTTCGTATATCAGCCTGTGAGCCCAATAAAAAGCCAATAGTAGGTCCACCCAATGTCTGCCCATATCCATACCAATTTGGCGCGGAAAGTAAACCTGGCAACACCGTTCCGTTATTTTCTGAATAATTCACATCTAGCTGTTTGAACGATGTAAGCATAAATGCTGCACTCTGTAAAACAGTCAGCTTGTTTTTAAATTTATAGTTTTTAAACTTATATCTTTTCTTTTCCCATTGTTGTGTGTATACATTATTTAGTGAGTCAATTTCCTGTTTACGTTTTGAAAGCTTGGTCGCTATATTCTTAAAATATTTGAACTGTCCGAAGAATTTTGGAAAATCAGCTGTCGCAGTAGCCTGAATAACATTTGTATTTTGACCAATAGATCCTAAACTTCCTTGTGGATTGTACAATAAAGCTGTAGATCTGGCATTCCAGTTATAAGTAAATCCATAGCCCAACTCTGCATCAATAAAATCAAGATATGGTAAATATTGGAAAGGAAGTTTGTAATTCAATTGTACCCTGTGGTTATACAAGACGGGTCTTCCCGATCTGAATACATTTCCAAAAATGGAAGAATTATCCATTGTGTTTACATCTACATTATCATTCAATGTTCTTGTTGCAGAGTTGATTTCCAGTTTTAAGGATTTAGTAAAATTAAACCCTAAACCATATTGCCATCCAAAATAAAAGTTTCTGTTTCTTATGGCCTGAGACTCATCATTGAAGTTACCATTGATTATAGCATCTACACTTCTGAATTCAAGTTCATTATAATTCCTGTCAATTTCCGTTCTGAAAGAGAATCTTGTAGGTATAGGATTTAAATTAAACTCTTTGACCCATCTCAGGTATTTAGTAGACTTAGCCGTATCACTGATCATTTTATTGAACGGCTTAATAACCCAAGGTTTAAAAGTATAATTATAATCTATATACCCTCGGAGATACTGCCTGTAGTTTTTCTTTGTATAAATGTCCCTGAAGAAATCATCATTATAAACAGCCGTAACGGATAGGTTTTCTACATCATAGAACTTAGGCTTTTTATTAGGATTGACCCTTTCTTTATGCATATTAACAACTCCCAAACTTCTCTGTTGAGTATATGTTCTCGCCACTTTTTTCAATTGCTCTCTATTTGCCGCCTTTTTAAACTCAACGTCTGTATCTAAAGGATTATACTTTGGATCTTCGATGGTTTGTGAGTAGGAATAATTAACCGGAATTTTAACCCCGGTTTTTTCAGGTAGAAATTTATCTAGGTTTACCGCCGTATTAATACTGAATGCTGATTGTGTAGACTGATTTCTTTCTGCCGGTTTAGAATCGATATTCCCGAATCCAACAGATGTGTAAGATGCACTTGTATTAACAACTGCAAAATCGCCAAGGTTAAAGTTTAAACTTGCATTTCCAGCATATCCTCCCTGATTATCTATTTCTGAAAGTCGAATTTCATTTACCCATAATATTCTATCAATAGGTCCTCCAGGCGCATCTCTATCAATCCCATTTCTAATACCGATAACTATAGTTGTAATATTACCTAAGCTTGGTCGTCCTTTAATATAAATATTCTTTAAATTGTCGGCCTCACCAAAAACCGCATCCCTAATTCTTTTTGAGATATTATTTGGAGAACTCTTGTCCCTCCTTATTTTAGCATCTACAAAGTTTTGAATTTCTAAATTAACTTCATTCTCCATTGGCCAAATTTCCATTGGCGTAGTTGCT
Source organism: Chryseobacterium sp. B21-037 (assembly GCF_028570785.1). Classification (NCBI taxonomy): domain Bacteria; kingdom Pseudomonadati; phylum Bacteroidota; class Flavobacteriia; order Flavobacteriales; family Weeksellaceae; genus Chryseobacterium; species Chryseobacterium sp. B21-037. The sequence continues at coordinate 4,270,243 of NZ_JALGCB010000001.1, read as the reverse complement.
GTTTTAGGTGTTATTTTTAAGGAAGCTTCGTACTCATAATAATTATCTGCTGCATCACTTCCAAAACGAATAAAAAATTTAGTTTTAGGATCCATGCCCTCTTCTCTTCTTAAAGGATCTTCGGCATGCACAAAAAGTTTTAATTTCTTATATCTTCTCATGTCCAAGGTTGTATTTTTAAATACTCCCCTTGATTCACTTTTTGGTAGCTGATTTGCCCTTAAATATAAAGAACTTTCATTTTGTCTTTGTACTCCTGCATTACCACTAAGAATTTGCCTATCTATTCCTGGAGGCAAAACATAAGGAGGTTGATTTAAAGCATTTTCCTCAATATTTACACTTCCAATTTCTAAATTTTGCGGATCAGGGACATTCACTGTTCCTTCTTCTGTTATTGGATTCGTATCGCCATCAGCTATTGACACTGCAGTATTTTTAGGATATTTTCTCCAGTCTGATCTTACTAAATCAAAGGTTCCAAATCTCAGTGTGGAAGTCTTATCAAATCCGGTCAATAACATTCTTGCAAATCGTACATTATTTAAAACTCCCGGATCATGATCCCCAGCATCCATTACATATGAAGAAACAGGAATTCTGAATAAATACCATTTTACAGGTGCAGTTTGTCCATTTTGAAACTGTGCCTGAACAGTTTTCATATCAACAATATTATTTTGTCCTAAAACTAAACTTTGCTGGTCCAGTTTAATCTGGTATTCGTTATAGTTTTCACTTTGATCCAGGTTATAATCTTTATTAATATCTTCAGCATCAGGAGTCTGAGATGCTACCTCGAGTGAATTGCTTTGTGAGTTTCCTTCTGGTCCTCTGAAATATTTGTATCTCTGAACCAAAGATGAAGCCTGCGTTCCTGTAAATTTTGCTGATAGATAAAACACAAAATCATCTACTGCAGGGTCAGCAAGGTTTGTCACCGGATTGGTGAATGTGTTTCCGAACCTCATGGCTTCCTGATCCGAAGTCAAACCATCATATCCGGCATCCTGCGCTGTTCTCTCTTGTCCTTCACTTGAAAAGGCATAAAGGATAGGTGGTTGCTTTGGCTGAATTCCCCAGTTTGAGCTTGTTGTTACAGAAGGTGTGGATGGTGTCGGTAATCCATTTTCATATTGCATATACCCATCCTTTAAAATATCTTCAGACACATTACCTAAATGAAGTAGTAACTTTGGATCCACACCCAGGGTGTTTCCGTCAGCATACGGATCCATCATCCAGAATTCTACATATTCGATATTAGAGTTTACAAAATTGGATACACTGATAGGTCTCATCATCCCCGACCATCTTTGCTGAGTAGTTTCATTATTAGGATTTACATTATAAGGCCCTTTTTCTGCTGGATAATAAGAGATATCCATAGTATTTAAAAAGGTCTGTTCACCAGCTACAAAATCCCTGTTATTGTAGATCTCTGAGTATTGTACTCGTCTAGAAGCATGATTAGATACGGACTGAGGTGTAATTCCTGCGGGAGCCCTTCCTCCAATTCCCCAAAATCTCGGATCAATTGTATACCAGGATAAGAGTCCTCTTCCATATCCATTAGTAATGTCATTACCTGCCCCTGCTCCCTGAAATACTCCTCCTGATTTTTCGGGTTTTGAGGCTAAACTCCACGCAGCTGGTTCTTTTAATGATATTTTGGATGTTGTCTGCTCAAAATCATCAATATAAGACTGATCATTTGTCCCCTTATTCAATCCAGGAAGCAAATAAGCACCTTCCATTTTAAAGTTTAAATTAGATGGAGCTTCAGTCTTTACCATCGGAATTTTATTGGTCAATCTTGTCAGGAATGGAACCTGATTGTTGTACATCAAATTGATGCCGGCCATAGTGTTATTTACTGCCTCTTGTCCATAATTTACCTTTTGAGTGAGCGGAGACTCAGAATAATTGACAACAGTTGCTCCTAAGATAAAATTCTCATTAAATCTTCTTTCTAAATTTAATCCTAAAAATCTTTTTCTCTGCGTATTGAAAGTTAACTGGTTTTCCAGTGAGATGTTAATTGCCTGACCAGATTGTTTTACATTCTCATTTATAATTGTAACCGTTCCCAGCATATAATCTACGGTATAATCAATCCCTTCCGTTAACTGTACTCCATTCGCAGAAACTTTTACGGAACCTTGTGGCACATTGACAGCTCCCAAAGAAATTCCCTGTCCTGCAGTTCCTTTGTAACGTCCCTCTAAGGTGTATCGTTTAGGAACATAGGTTGCAAATTGTTTTTGCTGGTTATAAATATCTGTTTGCACATAGGTAGGATCACTACTTCCAAGTACATTGCTCATATAGCTTCCGAACGGCTGTGTTTTCGTAAAGATGATCTTTCCTGTTTCCGGCCTTATGGTTATTCCATTGACAAAATCAAAAAGGCCGTCACCTGTTCCTCCACCACTATTATTTTGTATATCGCCGTTCATATTCAAACGGTCCCAGTTTAAGAGTTTCAATAAATTAGTGTCTTTAACACTTGTGTTAGGAAGATAATTAACCTTACCTCCTGTCTGGGCATCTCTATAAAGAACATTCAATATAAATCCATCCTGGCTTATCTGTCCTGCGTCTAAAGCATAAATATTCTTCATCATCAGAGGCCACATCGGAGACGAAACATCAATTTTCGTTGATCTCAGGACTTTTGTAATCAGTACAGGACTTTCTTCAGAAAATTCCCCAACTTTATATACTTTATTTGTTCCATCCGTATATGAATAAGATACCGCTAAAATCTGATTATCATTCAATTTTTGATTTAGCGAGATATATCCTAGCTGTGGCTGTAATGTATATTCACTGGCATTTAGCCTTCTCGCTTTTTTATTAAAAATATAATGAACATTATTATTATAAGTCTCTGTACCTCCGGTTGCAACAGGCAGTGATTGTCCCTGTATCAGGTCTGCATAGTTTACACCTGCATCACGTGGTATAGGTCCCATTGTGGTGGAAACTGTCTGGTAAAGATTATTATTAGGGTTGTCTGGTAGTGATCCACCCATATCTCCCAGGTCCCTGATACCAACAATGCTCTTTTGAGCCGCCAGATTACTGTTGCCCTGATCTAAAACATATACTTCAAGCCTTGTAATATTAACTCTGGAGTTGATCTGCGGATAATTAGCCAAGGCATTATCATAATTATCCAGGAAATAATGACTTAAAAAGAAGTGCTGATTATCTTCATAATCAATTGCGTCTATTTTAAAGGTGTTTACAGCACCCCCACCCTGTACAACTATATTTCTTGCTTCTCCCTGCTGTTGAGATAAGACTACTGTTCCAAAAGTTTTCCCTAATTGAAACTCAGTCTTCACCCCGAATAACGATTGGGAGCCCCTGATTAAACTGGTAGAAAGCGGCATATTTACATTACCAAATTCCACCCTTTTAATGATCCTGTCTTCTGAACCTGCTCCGGGTGAATTCACATCTCCAAGCCCTTTAGTCTGCAGGTCTTTCCAGCTTCCTTTAGACTGCCAGACTAAATTCATCCTGTTTTCAAATGCAAAACCACTTTGAGTATCATAGTTGGCCTTGAGCTGCAAATTTTCTCCTACTTTACCCAGTAAACCGAGCTGAATTCTCTGATTGATATCAAAGGTAAAACTGGTTCTGTTTTGCGGTAAGATTAAAGGGTTATCAATCTTTTGATACAATCCTGCAAAGTCAAAGGAAGCAAATCCTGTAGGGATAATTTCTATTTTATTGCTTCCGAAAATTGTTTCAAAAAGTTTATTTCGGATAGTTAATGCCGGAATTAATCCTCTTCTCTGTGCATCGCTTTTATCTTTTCTGAAGAGTAGATTATATTTATCCGATTTATCTTTGTAATAAGCCTTGGTCTGGCTTGCCATCATGAATTCCTTATATTCCTGAGGCGACATTGCAGTCGGCGGTCCGGTTACTGTATTTCCTATTTTCGGATATACATAATACATTCCGGTTTTTATATCGTAAAAGGCTTCAAATTGAGTAGGATCAGCCAGTTCATAGTCCTTCTTTATAATTGCAGTGTCACGTCTTACCTGTGCAAAGGTAGTTACTGACATACATAAGAACGACAGGAACAAAAATATATTGAGATACTTATTATTTGCCACCAAATGTTAAAGGTTTTTTAAAATTTGTTTTACCAATTCTTCTACCGAAATGCTTGGATTTTGTTTCATCATGCGGTCGGCGATTTTTTCGCTCATCCGTTTAGGAATTCCTAAAACTTCTAATGCAGATAACGATTCTTCCTTGATTTTATTATTCACCTGTGTAGAAATATTTTCCTCAAGACCATTGAATTTTTGGACTTTATCTTTCAAATCCACAATGATTCTTTCTGCTGTTTTAGCGCCAATACCCTTGGCTTTTTGAATGAGGGCACTGTTTCTCGAAAGTATAGCTGTGGCAATCTCATCAAGGCTTAAAGTAGATAGTAAAATAAGTGCTGAAACCGCTCCTACACCATTAACACTTATTAACAAATTAAACATCTCTTTTTCTAAACGACTGTTAAAGCCAAACAACAAATGAGCATCTTCACGAATGATTTGCTGAATGAATAAAAAAGTCTCTTTATTAAGAGTAAGAGTTTGCGAGGTCATTAAACTAATACCTGTATAATAACCAACTCCATTAACGTTGATTACAGCATAAGTTGGCGTAAGTTCTTGAACAATGCCTTGTAAAGAAAATATCATTATTAATTTTTAAAACTCCCAAATATAGTAATTTAAACTAATTAATGTTTTCATTTCACGCACGAATGATTTTTAACTTAATTTTTGAGGTGATACTCAACCATTTGGTTGAAAAACAAAAAACTCCAAAATTTGGAGTTTTTAAATATTTAAATCGAAGATTTTTTTTAAAGATATTATTTTTTAGCTTCTCTTCTCTGGGCATCAAGAACCGCCACTGTTGCAAGATTTACAATTTCATCTACACTTGAACGCATTTGTAAAACATGCACAGGTTGTTTTAATCCCATAAGAATAGGTCCAATCACTTGGGCAACTTTCATCCCTCTGATAATTTTATAAGATAAATTAGCACTTTCAAGATTAGGGAATATAAATGTATTTGCCGGAGTTTCTCCTAATTTTGAAAATGGATAATCACTAAGGTGATCCGCATTCATAGCAAAATCAGGTTGAATTTCACCATCTACAATCATTTTAGGATACTTTTCATGTAAAATACTTACTGCTTTTGCAACTTTTTTAGAAGTTTCAGAGATCGCAGCAAAATTCTCGAATCCGAGCATTGCAATTCTTGGTTCAATAGCAAAAGATTTAATAGTAATCTCCGCCATTCTTGCAATATTTACAAGATCTTCCGAAGTAGGATTATTATTAATAGATGTATCAGCAAAGAAAATCGGTTTCTTTTCAGAAAGGATCATCATCATTGCTGCCACTTTATCTACTCCTTTTTCTTTTTCAATAATCTCTAAAACAGGACGTAAAACGGATGCATAATTTTTAGAAAAACCTACAATCAGCGCATCTGTATCGCCATGCTTCAACATTAAAGGACCAAAGTAATCCCTTTGACGCACAAACCTTTTAGCCTTGTATTCATTCATTCCTTTTCTTTGACGAAGTTTCCAAAGCGTTTCTCTATATTTTTTCCTGTTTTCTTCCTGATCATCATCATTCGGATCAATAATCGGTACATCCAGATTAATTCCGTAACGTTCCATTTGCTCCTTGATGTATTTCTTTTCGCCCAACAAACTTGGATAAGCAATTCCTTCTTCATAAAGAATCTGAGCCGCCTTCAATACGTTGTATTCTTCTGCATTTCCTAAGGTCACCCTTTTTGGATTGGATTTCGCACGGCTTTGCATCATCCTTACCAATTTTTCATCTCTTCCCATTCTATCAAGAAGCTGATGTTCATACTCTTCAAAATCAGAAATAACTCTACCAGCAACTCCACTTTCGATAGCTGCTTTTGCCACAGCACTGGAAACCCTGGTAATTAACCTGTTATCAAATGGTTTTGGAATAAAATACTCTCTACCGAATTGAAGGTTTTGAAGATTATAAGCCAAAATAACAGCTTCAGGAACTGGTTCTTTTGCCAAATCTGCAATTGCATGAACAGCTGCAAGCTTCATTTCTTCATTAATTCCTTTCGCCTGTACATCAAGTGCACCACGGAAGATGTAAGGAAAACCAAGTACGTTATTAACCTGATTAGGAAAATCACTTCTACCAGTTGCCATAATTACATCCTTACGTGTTTCAATAGCAATGTCATAAGCAATCTCCGGATCAGGATTTGCCAATGCAAAAACAATAGGATTTTCATTCATACTGTTGAGCATTTCCGGGGTCATTACATTTCCTTTAGATAACCCGACAAAGACATCAGATCCTTTTACAGCATCTTCCAAACTCTCAATATCCGTCTGAGCGATAAAATCTAGTTTTTCAGGAGTCAGGTTTTCTCTCTTATGATTGATAACTCCCTTACTGTCGCACATTAAAACATTTTCTTTCCTGAGGCCTAATGAAATATACAGTTTGGTGCAAGCAATAGCCGCAGCACCGGCACCATTTACCACCATTTTTACGTCCTCAATATCCTTATTGGCAATCTGTAAAGAATTAATCAGTGCAGCAGCAGAGATAATAGCCGTCCCATGTTGGTCATCATGCATCAACGGAATATCCAATTCCTCCTTTAATCTCTGTTCAATATAGAATGCTTCAGGAGCTTTTATATCTTCAAGGTTAATTCCTCCAAAAGTTGGAGCAATCCCTTTTACAATCTGAATAAATTTATCAGGATCTTTCTCATTGATCTCAATATCAAAAACATTGATATCAGCAAAAATTTTAAATAACAGCCCTTTTCCTTCCATTACAGGCTTCGATGCTTCCGGTCCAATGTCACCTAATCCTAAAACAGCTGTACCATTAGAAATTACAGCTACAAGATTACCTTTTCCGGTATAATCATAAACAGTCTCCGGCTTTTCGTGAATCTCCATACAAGGAACAGCCACTCCAGGAGAATATGCCAAAGACAAATCTCTTTGAGAAGAGTGGGGTTTGGAAGGGATCACCTCGATCTTCCCTTTGGGTTCAGCTTTGTGGTAATCTAATGCGGCTTGATTAAAGTTCTTTTCGTCGCGATGGATTTTATTTGACATAGAGTGTATTTTTTTATAGTATATATTTAATATGGTAATTTACTAAACTTTCAATCGGTTTTTGTACAATATTACCAATGTTTAAATTAAGTTCTGCAGCTGCAGAGCGAAGAATATCTTCATAATAATAAGCAATAGATCCGATAAAGTTAATTTCGGCATCCTTGGATTCTTCATAAGGAAGAACCTGGTATTCAAAGAAATTTCTCATCTCCTCGAAAACCATTTTTTGAAAGTATGGGTGATCCTTCCGTTCTACAACGAATTTATTGAAATTAGCCAAATAAGCATTTGGCCTTGAGGTATGGTACATATTCTTTAATGCCTCCTCAATTGTTAACTGATAGATTTCCTCAAATTCTACATGTAGGTCCTGAGGAAGTTTCTGCATGAAAAAGCGACGTACCAATTGTTTACCAATAGCACTTCCACTACCTTCATCACCAATAAGAAATCCCAGAGACGGTAACTTTATTTTTAGATTTTCCCCGTCAAAATAACAAGAATTGGATCCCGTTCCCAGAATGCAAACAATAGCAGGCTTCCCAGTATAAGCGGCATACGCAGCAGCCATCAGATCTTCTTTTGCTAAAACATCAGCTTTAGTAAAAAATTTACCTAATTCTCTTTCGATAGTCGCACAGTTTTCAGGGATACCACATCCTGAACCATAGAAAAAAACCTTTGTTATTGAGTTTTTAACAGCACTAAGGTTGATGTTTTTTTCAATTTCGGGTACAATAAGTTCTGCGGCAATATTATTGGGATTAAAACCAATAGTCTCCGTCTTCATAAAGACCTTTTTAAAGTCATCTAAAATTACCCAATCACATTTGGTAGAACCGCCATCAACAATAGCAACCATATATTACATTTTAGTTTAAGGATGCTAAATTATGAATTTTATCTCTAAATAGCTTCACAAAGAAGCCACAACGTGACTGGTATAACTAATGTTTTATATCATCTTTTTTTTCATTGAACTGTATCAGCCAGTCCTGAATTTCATCTTCCAGATAAGAAGCCTGTAACATCATCGCATTGATAAAATCATCTGGCACCTGTTCACCCTTGGAATTTTCAAGATTCCAAAGCTCATCAGACATATTTTCATATTCAGAATATACTCTCCTGAAACGGGAATTTTCCTTCTCAAGAGCTTCAATATTTTTCTGTTGGAGCTGGAATTTTCTGTATTTGTTTTGACTTTTCATACAAATATTGTTATAAATTGGGTTATAAATTTGTGGAGAATGCTTTCAATCGGGCATTACAAGATAGAAAAAACCATCAACACAACTGGCTGAAAATGAATTTATTATCAGGTACTTTTTATTTACTTCTGAAATTAAATTTAGAACTATTTTTGATTTAAAAAAAATATTTAACATCTTTTTTTACTGTTTAACATATAGTTATAAATTTGCACATCAGATAAATTCGATGAGAGAATTAATACTACGTCAGAAACAAATATTGTTCTTCATAATAGCAGGAGGACTCAGTGCTATTATGGAGATAGGAAGTTTTAAGATCTTCAGCACATATCTTCCTCAATTTTTGCATTCGGAAACCAATTTTCATGGAATCCATTATCCATTGAGTAATATTTTTTCTACCTGTTGCGGAATTATCAGCAATTATTTTTTAAGCATCTGGTTTGTTTTTGAAAGAGGAAAGCATTCAAAAAGAAAAGAATTTGCCTATTTTATGATTATCTCTTTTATTTCAACACTACTCAGCCTTAGTTTCTTTCAAATATTTTACAGCTTTATATTTAAAGATAATATCAATTTAATTTTTTATACCTTGAGTCCAGAAATTCTGAGTAAGATCGCTGCGATTTTATTGGTTTCAATTCTTAATTATTCTGTCAAGAAGAAAGTAATTTTTAATGGTTAGTTTGTGGTAAAGATTTTAAATTATTTGTGGAGATTCTGGCTTCTGATATTAGCCTTTTTTTTAACGATCATTTTTGGAATACCTGTTTATATTTTATCCTTTAGCAAAAAACACTACAGATATGCCTATCAGTTTATCCGCTTTTGGTGTTACGGAATGTTTTATGGTATGGGGCTTCGCTATGAGCTGATTAATCTTACGGATAAAAAGATTGACAGAAAAAAACAATATGTAGTTATTTCCAACCATACCTCTATAATGGATATTATGCTTCCATGCATTCTATTTCCACATCACCCTCTTTGTTATGTAGGAAAAAAGGAGTTAGTGAAAATTCCTATTTTCGGCACCATCTATAAAAGGATCTGCGTTATGGTAGACCGAAGTAGTGCCAGAAGCCGTGCAGATGTTTATAGAAGATGTGCTGAAAAAATGGAAGAGGGAAATAGTATTGTTATTTTTCCGGAAGGCGGTGTGCCTGACGACACGTCTATTCTTCTGGACGAATTCAAAGACGGACCTTTTACCTTATCTACAAAACATCAGTCTCCGATAGCAGTCTTTACTTTTATTGGCTTGAAAGAAATGTTTCCCTTCGATAATTCTAAAGGCCACCCCGGTAAAGTAAAGGTTTATTTCAATGATATTATGGAGCCTTCGGCATCTCAAAAGGATATGAAAACGCAAGCTTTTAACGAAATAAAAAAAACCTTGCTAGAACGCTCTATTTAAAAGAAATAATTATATTTGTTATTAAGAAATCTTTAACAAACATGTCGAATTATTCTAAACAAACTAATTGGGGACAGTTTATCCCATTAGTCACTGTATTTTTTTTCTGGGGATTTGTTGCAGCAAGTAATGATATTTTGATCCCAGTCTTCCAAAAAGCTTTTAACTTAAGTCAAACCGAAAGTATGCTGGTGCAGATCTGTTTTTATGTCGCCTATACTGTCGGTTCTTTAATTTATATGGTTATTTCTAAAGGTATTAAGCAAGACCTGGTTAATAGAATCGGATACAAAAATGGATTAATTGCCGGGCTTCTTATTTCTGCCGCTGGAACCCTATTATTTTATCCAGCAGCCAATTTGGGATCGTTCCCACTGATGATATCAGGTTTGTTTATTGTTGGATTAGGTTTTTCTTTACAACAAATCGTAGCCAACCCATTGGCAATTGAGGTAGGACCTACTGAAACCGGATCACAAAGGTTAACAATGGCAGGAGGAATCAATAACCTGGGAACTACAATTGGACCACTGATTGTTTCTTTTGCTATTTTCGGATCTGCCGCTGCTGCCAATACAGAAGCGAGCATAGAAAGTGTAAAAACGCCTTATTTAATATTAGGAGTGGCCTTTGTTTTAGTTGCAATCATGCTTAAATTCTCCTCTCTTCCAGCAGTTACTCCAACCAATTTAGAAGACACAGATGACGCTGTTCCGGGAGAACATAGAAAATCAGCTTTTCAATATCCACAGCTGGTACTTGGAATGATCGCTATTTTTGTTTACGTGGGTGTAGAAGTTTCTACAGCGAGTAACTTACCTGCTTATATGGAGAAACATTTAGGTTTTGCAACAAAAGATGTTGCTCCTTACATATCCTTATATTGGGCTTCTCTAATGATTGGTCGTTGGACCGGTGCTGTTGAAGCTTTTGATCTGAGTGCCGGATTTAAAAAGATTTTACGATTTCTAGCTCCTTATTTAGCTTTTGGTGTATTTTTACTAGTAAATGCAATCGCAAAACACGATCTCAATCATTTTTATGTTTATGCGTTTATCATCATAGCAATGATCATCTGTGACATTCTGAGTAAGGGAAATCCAGCCAGGATGCTTCTTATATTTTCCTGCGCAGGAATTACCGCTTTATTAATAGGAATGTTTACTACAGGAATGGTTTCAGTATATGCCTTCACAAGCGTAGGATTATTCTGTTCAACACTCTGGCCTTGTATTTTCGCTTTGGCTATCAATGGTCTTGGCAAGCATACAAACCAAGGTTCCGGATACCTGATCATGATGATTATGGGAGGGGGAATAGTAAGTATTATTCAAGGTTATGTAGCCGACCTCACCTCTATTCATTTCAGTTATATTGTGGGTGTAATTTGCTTTGCTTATCTGGCATTCTATGCAATCCGTGTAAGTGGAATCTTAAGATCTCAGGGAATTGATCTTGACAAAATTTCAAAAGGTAGTGGACACTAAAAATATACATACATATAAGAAAAAAAGATTTTGGGCAGGTATATTACTTGCCCAATTCTTTTTGTTTTTTGCGTTTTCAAAATCACAATTATTCATTTCTGTTTTTGAAAAGTTTTTTGAACTACAAAAGGTATTTCATCAGATTATATTCTCATGGATCCCTTTCTCATTTGGAGATGTTTTATACGTCCTACTGGGCATTGTCTGTGTATACCTTATTTTCCAGCTTTTCAATAGGAAAAAGAGAAATAGTTCCTTACTAAAATTTTTAGTAGTGATTAATCTCTTTTATTTTTCTTATCAGGTTTCATGGGGAATGCTGTATTTTCAGACCCCGATAATTAAAAAATTAAGAAACCAGGAAAGACCCAATATAGATAAAGCCAGAAGGCTAGCTTTGATATATCTTGAAAAATGTAAATCTACCCGACAACTTGTGTCCGAGGATAAAAACGGAATCTTTGTGATCCGTAATTTAAAAATCATTCAAAAAGAAATTCTTTCGCAACAATTAATGCTTCCCCAGTACATTTCAGATAAAAAAGTAGCGGCCGTAAATTCAATCAAACCGAGTTTATTCAAGGATATAATGAATTTCACAGGCATCCTGGGGTACTATAATCCATTTACTGCAGAAGCACAGTACAATTCCAAGCTTCCCTCTTCGTTTATTCCATTTACTCTAGCCCATGAAACTTCCCATCAATTAGGTTTCGCAAGAGAGCAAGAAGCCAACTTCATCGGATATCTGGTTGGTATCAACTCTAAAAATTCAGATTTGCGATACAGCACTGAATATTTTACATTAAAAAGTCTTTTAAGGTTTATTGCAGAGGAAGACCCTGCGTTTGCAAAAGCAGTAATAAAAAATTACTCTTCTGGGATGAAAAGGGATCGCTTATATGAAAAGAGCTTTATTTTAAAACATCAGGGATGGCTTGATGACTTCTTTGGTTTTACGAATAATTTATTTTTACAAAGCAATCAACAGGAAGGCTCCGTAACCTATTCCTATTTCATTGATTTACTGTTGAATTATGAACAATAAAAAAGAATCGTATCAGGCGATACGATTCTAAAAACACAAATGATGAAAAAAAATTTATTACCTTGACTTGTTCCCTCATTCAAGGCGATGTAAAAGTACAACAATATTTATAAAAACAAAAACATTTTTATTTATTTGTAAAACTTTATGAAAACTTTATGATTTTTTAAGTTTATTTGAGTTTACACCAAATATATGTTTTCTGTAGTAAATTTTACTTTTCAATAAAAAAAAATATCAATTACTGAATTATAATTAAAAAAATAATCAAATAAGGCAATAAAACAAAATTTAGAATTTATCACTTTTATATAAATAACTCTACTTTTCGATAGTTGGAATTTCTATATAACTATCATTATACCATTCAATATTCAATGGTTCTGTAGCATCATCAATTGTTTCTTCACTTACATCCTTTCCAGTACCATAATTGACCTGATATGCTGAATTCTTGTTTACTCCTAAAATTACAACCAATTTACTTCCTTTAGGTATTTTTTTACTAACAAACATCGAATTTACGACCGGAATGGTTTCAATTTTTCCAGGCTCAAGAAGACGTCTTTTTTCTCTGTTTTCAGCGTAGCTGGCCCTTCCAAGAAAGTCGGATAAAAAGAATATTTTATTATCTGGCTTTATCTGGATTAAGGATATTGTAATATCCATATCTTTTTTATTCAAAGCCGCTTTTATCTGTGCATTAAATGCACCACTAATAATAAGATCTTTATCCAATACCTCTGTCTGATAAACAAGAGAATTATTTATCTTTATACTATCACTTTTTCCTACTTTAAAATATACATCTTTATCGTCTCTATTTTTAAAATCAACTGTTTGTTTTGTTGAATTCAATACACCAGATTTATCTTTAGTCAAAACCAATTGTTCATTTTCTTTTTTTGTGAAATAAAGCTTTAGTTTACTATTATGCGATTTTTCTAAGGCAGGTACATGGAGCCACTCATTAGTGTCCATTATTTGAATATTTATCTTGTCTTTTAAAAGTTCAGGTTTCATCCCGTCTTTCAGAATATAATCAAACCAAGAGAAAGCGAGATCGCTTATATTGATTCTGGCCACAGGATCTACTTTATATCCTCTTAATATATTTACACCATAACTTTGAGCTCCTCCATGATCGTAAGGCCCCATTACAACATAGTGATTGGCATTTTTATTATATTTAAGATGTTCCCGGAAATAGTACATCGCTCCAAGCTGATCGTCATCATAAAACCCCGTTGTAGTAAGAACAGGAATATTAATTTTTGAAAAATCTTCTTTGTAAGGGACCATGTCTTTCCAAAATTTATCGTAGCTTGGATGGTCCAGCCATCTTTGAAAAATTTTATCTCTTATACCTTTTACAGAATTAAGAGCTCTAAAGGACTTTCCACTTTTATACCAAGCTGTATTAATAGAATCCCATTTTGCAAAATTCCGGAAATCAGATTCATCTGTTAATTTGTTGTTAGTGACATATGCTATCCATTGCAGCATATAGCTCATAAATACATTATTAGTCATCGGATAATCAATTCCAATTCCTACGGAAACCTGAGGTACAATTGTTTTTAGCGCTGGATGTAGTTTTTTCACGGCTCCCCACTGACTGAAGCCTAAGTAACTACCACCAATCATCCCAACTTTTCCGTTACACCACGGCTGTTTACTGATCCAGTCGACTACATCATAAAGATCATGCGATTCATGCTCGAAAGGCTCTATTTCATCCGGACTATTTCTCTTCCCACGCGTATTTACAACCACTCCGACATAATCGTATGCTACAGCTCTTTTTCCAACAGCATAATCATATTTTCCGGCATAGATATTATTGGTAAGAATAACCGGCAAAGGTTTTTCATTCCCTTTCCTACGCATAATTGTTATTTCAACATTGCCCCCACCGCTTGTTTTTAAATTAAATGACTCAATCGTATATCTTTCTTTGTCTTTTAAAATTAAAAGGTCTGTCACTTTAGATTGAATTTGAGAAGAAACCCTTAGATCCAGGTAACTCATAGCAAGCCCCAATGCTGCCGCATTCGCAATACTATCATTCTTCAGTGCCATCAAGCCTTTTTTCAATTTAGTTCTCTGTAATGGAATATCTTCACTAAAGATTTCAGCCACCCGGAATGAATATTTTTCAGGAAGCTCAGCATATTTAATATTAAAAGCTTTTTCCAGTGCTTTTGGAAAAACCGTTCTTTCATTTTTTTCAATATCTTTAGCTAAAGCATATATTTCATAGTTAACAAATCTGGTACAGGCATATTTACTGTTTGCAAAAACATTTCTGTATTTCCCAATAGTTGTAACGGCGTTTTTAAAACGACCTGCTAAAATTTCCAATTTCAGTTGCTTTTCCAAAGAATCTAATCCTTTAGATTTTTCATATTTCCCAACTGACTTGGCAGCAAAATCTGAAATATTTTTTTCGAGAATTAAGGAATCATTTGCAGCCTTTGCTGGAAAGTATATTTTTTGTGCTGACATGGTATTGATAAAGAACAATACGATAATTACCAGTTTTATTTTCATTTTAATAATATTTATAATATTTGTGATCTTTGATAGAAATAAATTAGTAAAGCCTCTTATCACAAAAATAAGAATAATTCATAACCCGAAGATTAATCTTTCAAAAGATCAATCTAAACACCTGGCTTTCAAAACGCTTTAACTAACATTCGACCGTAATCAACAAAGATTACCAATTTGGTCTATTTGTAAAAAGAATACTTTTATAATATCTGTGTAAATAATCATATATAATCATTTCAAATATTCTTTGATCGGAAGCAAAAAGTCTATTAATGTTCATATGGAATATACTTTGAAAAAAACTTTGCCCCTTAAACTCTATGGATTGATTAATATTGTCAAATACTTGCCTACTGTTAGTAATACTATAAACAATCCTATTTCTTATTGTTCTATAATTATCTGAAAGAAAGTAGTCAATTAATCTAGGCTTAATTTCTCTGTATTTTTTATCCAGTTGACTATTGAGGCTTTTATCAGAATTAAATTCTTTCTTAAATGCATAATTATAGTCTTTAAGCCAACTAAGTTTTTCCTCAATAGAAAGATGAAGCATATCCAATGTTTTATCAATATGAAAAAGACTTAATAAAATTTTCTCTTCATCATCCATATATAAACAATCCAAAACTAAACTACTATTGAAAGAGAATAAGGTTTCTGCGTCTTCAATAGTATGTTCACCGTACCTTTCAATCTCCCTACTATAAGTATCAATGAGAATATTAGAGATTTCTCCACTCACCGTATAATCCTCTAGACTTTTGTTTATTTTTTTTAAAATTTCATCATAGCCTCCAGCACTATTTAATTTTAATCTAACCCGTATATGTGATTGAGGATCATGATATCTGATAAAAAACCATTTTGAAATGATATTGCTTTGTAGAAGATAATCAGCTAAAGGCTTGATTGCTTCATCTAAAATATAATCTGCTGTTTTTATTCCGGTATAGATTTTAAAGTATATCCATTCATTACCAGGAGTAAATTTTCTTATAGTTTCAGTTTCCATCTATTGATTCCTATAAAGAGGAAATATAAACTGATGACTAAAATCATCAGCATCATATAAAAACTCCTCAATGAATATTGATTTTTTGCTTTTTATTGTTTGTACAAAAAGCTTGGCCATTTCGTAATTATCCAGGTTTAAAGTCAAAGTATTATCTGACTTAACCCACCGTATCCAGTTAGGAATTTTTCGAATTTCTCTCCACTCTTTTAAGCTCTGTAAAAACAATTCTTCATCACTAATTAACTGGCTCACGTCAATTATATGCTCATCCGTAATACGCCATTGGGCCTTAGAGAGAATGCTATTCTTGTACTCTACTCTTGGAAGGAAATAATAGATTTTTTTTAAATCCCCCCAATTGAAATATATTCCAACTCTACGATCCTGGGCATTAAGATCGGATAAAAAATGATAAACAGGTAAAGAATGAGCAGAATAATTATGTGCATTGCTCAGATAAGGCATAACTTCTTTATTTAATTTTTTAGAACGCAAGACAATCCTATTATTCTTAAAAGAAATATATAAATCATCAATAAAAATCTGATTCTCTATAGGTAAAGTGGATTGTGCCAGATAAGGAATTTCATATTCTCGTAAAGATGGTCTTCTAATCACATTTCCTATCCTTGCTTCTGGCAAATGAATAATCTCTGCATGAATAACATTCTTATTTAATTCTGATTCTTTTTTAGCAATTGCTTTCGTTAAATTTTTTATATCCGATTTTTCTGAACAAAACCTGCCCAGCAAGTTAGCTGCACTTGCACCTCCGCTACTGGATATGTATAATTTTTCCTGATCTTCAGCAACTATTATTTCAGCCATGAAGGAGATAGTGTCTGGTAAATCTCCCCAATTTTCATCAAAGCCCTCGAAATCTTGATCGGAAAGCTTAATCGCATAACTATTTGTTAGTATGCTTTCCTGAACTTTTTTGTTTAAAATAACCTGAACAGGGTTGAACTTGGCATTCAACTCTGACTTCCTTTTTTCTTCAGGAATTACCAGATCATCTAAATAAGGATGCACTCCTTTGGCACTGGCATTTTGCAAATACCCTATACCAATTTCTGTATCCAGAGCATATAATAATGGAATCTCCTCACTTTCAAATCTATTATAAAATGCTTTTTTAAACCTATCAAAATTAGTATCATTATTTTTCAAAGAGATCTTATTTAGAAAACTGATTGTTTCTTTAAGTTCTTTTTTCCAAAAGACCGGCAATGCAAATTGATCTGAAAAATACATGTCAGTCTGAAAAAGATATTTGTTTTCGTATTCTATTCCAAAACTTTTGATCAGGTTTTCAATCTCACTATAAACGCCAATGTGATTTCCAAAACAATCATCTAAGCCACTCAACTTATCTTTAATAGATGTCAAAACCCCAATTTCAACTTTTGCCCCAATTTTATCAAGTACAGAAATTAGTTCATCTAAAAAATCATTCCCGGAAACATTAGGATCTATTTCACTTATTAAAACCTGGTTTTCAATAAGTTCTTCAACAAAACCGATAGCCTCTGTTATGGTTATATCCTCTTCAATTAGTATTTCTGCAATTTCAATAATTGTTCGTCCTTCCTTTACGTAATATAATACTTTCTTAAGTTCGTCAGAAAGTGGGGCCGATGATATTATATAATCTCTTTTTCCATTATGAAACTCGTATTCAATAAAGCGAATTTTATTTCCAATTATATGAATACTGTTGTTAGGAAAGAATAAAAGCTTACTTTTAATTTCTGGCACGTTAGCTAAATAATCAGCTAATGCAACCAAAAAAAGCATATCCAAATTAGTTTGACGAATTTTCCTTCCTCCATCATGCTTTTTAACAGTATGTTTAAATTCGCCCAATCCTATACCTGAAAACAACCCGAATGGCGTACATCGTGTACTCATACGACCATAATATTTTATTATAGTGCTTTTCAGTTTATCTTGTTTTTTAGGTGCAAGCTTTTTTCCTGAATCCAGCCATTGAATAATTTCTTCGTAAAGATTTGGAGATGCTAGATAAATAGATTCCTGAAAAGAAGGTCGTTTACAAATTTCCATCAAATCTTCATCATTAAAAAACTTCTTATTTGAATTTTCTAGAAATTCTTTATTTGAATAGTGAGGTATGCGGACCACATATTGGTCAAAAAATGAATAGGGAAATTGTGGCATTTATTTTTTTGTATCTTCTACAGGTTGATAGTCTGGATGACCTAGCTGCCAAAAAGCGAAAGCATAAATTAGCGAATTTCTTTCATGAATTTTATAAGCTGGATCTTCTACACCGTGTCCAGAATCCATATTAACCTTCAGTAATGTAGGATTATTAGGCTTCTTATATGCACTTAGTTTTGCAGCAAACTTAACTGATTGCCAAGGCGCAACCCTTGTATCATTCATTCCGGTAATTAATAAAGTGGCAGGGTACTCAACATTCTTTTTAATATGATGATATGAATCCATCTCTAAAAGACTTTTAAAACCTTCCGGATCATCTATATTTCCAAATTCATCAGCATCAGTACCTCCTATACCATTCAGTTTACCCCTTAAAGTATTCAGAGATCCAACCTCAATAATAGCAGCTTTAAATAAATCCGGTCTTTCTGTAATTGCCCTTCCCATTAAAATACCACCTCCACTTTGTCCCCAAACAGCTATTTTATCAGGAGAAGTATATTTTTGATTGATCATATATTCTGTACATGATATCAAATCTTTCCAGGAATTCGCTTTTTTAATTTTCCGTCCATCAAGATGCCACTTTTCACCTTTTTCTCCTCCTCCTCTGACATGTGCTATAGCCATTATACCTCCTTGATTAGCCCAAATTAAATAACTTCTTGCAAAAAAAGGGCGATAAGATTCACCATAGGCTCCATAACCATAAATAAGCATTGGAGACTTACCATCTTTCTTTAAAGCTTTATTATAAATAATAGATAAAGGAATATCTTCACCATCATAAGATTTTACTGTAATTTCTTCTACTACAATATCCTTAAATTCAGGATAATCTATGATTGGAACTAAATTTTCCAGTATAAATTTATCATCTTTCAACTCATACTTATACCGTTGTTCATCATTTGCCCATCCTGAACAATTGATCCATATATCTGAAAATTTTTGGCCTTTCGCCTGTAGATTTATATTTCCACTTACATAGGGAAGCTTTATAAGCTTTTGTTGACCTTTTCTATAAAGGTATAATTTAGCTTCTACTCCATTTTTTGTTGTGGTATAATAAATTCCATCTTTTGTAATTACATAACTTTTAAATACTTCATCTTTATATTCCGGAACTAAAACTTCAGGATTTCTAAAATTTGGATTTTGTGCACTTGTTTTACACAGTTTAAAATTGGAAGAATTATAACCTGAAAGAAAATAAATATCATTCCCCGCCAATCTTACATAAAAAACTTTATCATCTTTTTTATACAGGCTTTTCCAGTTCTTTTTATTTTTGAAAAAATCGTCTTTATTAATAATAAATGTATCCCTATAGTCTTCCGCATCTACTACCATTCCAATATAATATTGATCATCTGGATTAAATGCTAAAATTCCGGGATACTTTTCTGCTGCTATATTTAATTCAGAATTATTTTTTTTAGAAAACACATCTCTTCTGTGATTAGGATCTTCTCCTAGTTTGTGTAAGACTACCTGAGTATTTTTTGCGAATAATTGAGATTTAGGATCAATTACAGGATAATATACATAAAAAAAACCTGAATTATCATCCAGCCATTTAACACCTGCAATGGATGATGGATTTGCATGAGTAATAATTTCCGGGTGGATCGTTCTATCTTTTACTTCCAGTATTATTATTTCGGATATCTCCTTACCCTTTTCTGATAATGAAATTGCTACTCTGCTACCATCCCAGCTCGGACTTATTAGATTGATTTTAAATTCGTTATCCTTCCCGCTGCTTTTTGATGAGGATATAAAATTAATTGGATCATATAGTAGCTCCTCTTTGCCATCATACCCATTTCTACAATAAAGTTTAGCTATTTTTTCATCACCATTTCTTTTTAAGTAGAAATATTTATTATTTTCTATAATTTTCAGTTCTGAAATAAAATAGCCTTGTCTTTTTTCAAGCTCAAGTCTTTTATTCAGATAATAGTTATTCCTTGGGATTTTATCTAGGATAAGATCTGTATAGTCATTTTGAATATTAATCCATCTTTTTGTGTCAGGATCAGTTAAATTTTCTAAATTTCTATATTCATCTACGATTTTAGCCCCAAAATAACTGTCTGTAACAGGGATTGATGGGGCTAATGGTGTTTGTGAATATAAAAAATTATTTAAAATAGAAATAACCAAAAATATTCTAAACTTCATTCTTTATTAAATTATTAGGCAGTTGCATGTATTGTCTCAACTGGCTTGCTTGTATTATTCGGATCATGGCATCCTCCTTCTTCCGTATTTTCAAATCCTATTACAGTGTTCTTAGATCCTCCACCAACAATTTTGCTCAAATTGTTAATTTTCACCATCTGAATTTTTTCCAAAGATAATTTTTTCTTTTTTTCCATTTTTTTTTAAAATTTAAGTTCTATAATTAAGAGTTGCAAATAAAGTAATTTTTTTTAATTGCACATCTATAAATACATATAAATTTATAAATCTAACTTAATAAAAACACAAATAAATAACTGACAAACAAACATTTAAACACAAACAGAATAACTCATTATTTGTCGATATAATTTATTAAAAAAATTATAATTTTGCATCCAGTTATTTGTGGAACAATGAGATCAGCATATTTATTATTATTCATATTAGTATTTAACCTTTCACCTTCAAAAGGTAAGATAAATGATACATTAAAAATATATTCATATTCCCAATTAAAAGAAAAATTCTATGATTATGTGGGTAACGATAAAATTAGTAATGCTAATGTAATTTCAAAATATTATTTGCAAAAAGCAAAAAACGAGAAAAATACTACTGAAATAACTGAAGGCTATGTTCTCATGCATTTTAATTTAGACCTTCAAAATGCTCTAAAATATATAGATAGCATATCGATTTATAAAAAAGATCTTGATCAAAAAATATATCCTGCACGAATTTACTTATTACGTGGTAATCTTTACTTAAGACATGATAACTTAAAACTAGCATTTGAAAATTATATGCTAGGTCTAAAATATGCGAAAGAAAAAAATAATGAAAGGCAAATAGCTATTGCAAATATTAGCGTTGCTTACCTAAATAATTATATTGGAAAACATGCAGAAGCTGCAAAAATTTTAAGATTCTACCTGTATCATGGAAATTACTTCAACGAAGCTGAGCAGGGTAGAATCCATTATAATTTAGCTGACACCTATATTGAGATTAATAAAATGGACTCTGCTAGAATATTAATACAAGAAGGTGTTCAAGCAGCACTAAAAAATAAGAATAGTTACAAATATCACCAATATTTATTTTTAGATGGCTTTTATAATTTGAAATTAAACAAATATGATATTGCCATTGAAAAATTATTAAAATGTAAAGAGTTTTTTGCCAAAAATGAAAATGATCTAAATATAAGCTATACATTATTAAATCTGGGAAAAGCCTATGATGGATTGAAAAATAAGGATAAAGCAGCAGAAAACTTTATTGCAATTGACTCTATAGAACAAAAAAGCAACAATACTTTTCCTGAACTTCGTGATATATATACTTACTTGATTGATTATTATAAAGAAAAAAATAATAAAGAAAAACAACTTTACTATATCGAGCGATTCTTAAAGGTTGATAAATTATTAGATTCGCAATTTAAATATATTTCGCGAGAATTACCTAGAAGATATGATACTCCTCAATTATTAAAAGAAAAAGAGAATATAATTAATGACCTACAAAACAGAAAAAAAATTCTCTACATCTCAATAAGTATATTATTTATTGGTCTTTTAGTCCTCTTATATCTCTATAAAAAATCTAAAAACTCGGAAAAACGGCATAGAGAAATTGCTCAGAAATTAATTCATTCCATAGAAGAAAAGAATAATGCGTTTACAGAACCAGAGCCTAATGTCGTAATTACTGAGATCTCTGATAAAAAGATACCATTTAATCAAATTGAATCTAAATCTAAATCAATTCCTGAAGATGTTGTACAGTTTATTTTAAAGGGATTAGAAAATTTCGAGACCAAGCAACAATTTTTGAAAAAGGGAATTACACTTAGTAGTCTGGCAAAAACTTTAAAAACAAATTCTGCCTATTTATCGGATGTTATTAATACATATAAGGAAAAAAATTTCGCATCATACCTTAATGATCTTCGTATTAATTATGCGTTAACAAGATTAGTTCATGATAAAAAGTTTAGATCTTACAAGCTTTCTGTCATTTCAGAGGAATTGGGATATAATAATGAACAAGCATTTTCCATTGCTTTTAAGAAAAAAACAGGAACTACACTTTCCATTTATATTAAAGAGGTAGAAAAATCCCATAATCAGAATTAAACTTCAAAATCCTTAACAAAAACCTAATTAACAGATACTTAAATAAAATATATTTATAAATCAATGCCTATACATTTATAAATACACATCCTATTCCTTTTTTTCGGGATGTTTTGTTCTGTAAGTTTGCTCTGTAATCAAAAACAAAAATTGGTTAACAAATAATATTTTTTAATTGTGCGCACAAAGACAAGAATATTACGCTAATAGCAAACACTCCCGGATGTCAGGGATTATATGACAGAATAAATTATTATTAAAAATCAAAATTAAAACAATGAAAAAACAAGTATCATTAGGCAAATTAAGCTTAAACAAGGAAAAAATCGCTCAACTAAGTGCAGAGGGAATGTCAAATGTAAAAGGAGGAAATTTTGGAGGTAGCACATGTGCTGGGTTCACTTGTGGATGGTGTACTTCTACAATGGATTCTTCTACTACAAAACCACTTGGACCAAAAGAAGAAGGTTTAGAGCCTCAAGGTTAAGATTAATAAAAGTATAAGAGATTATATTTTGGAACTAGCCCCGTTTATACGGGGTTAATTCCTTAATATAATAATATTAATCGCTTATAGATTATATCTGTTGTACTGATTTTTAACAACTCAATACGTCACAACACCGAATTACTCTAATTAAGTTCAAATATGCTGTTTGTTGCTCTTTTATTAATAAAACTATTACTCACCACTTTATCATAATTAACTATGAAAACAAAACATATAAATATCAGCAATATTATACACGAGCTGGAACAAGATATAACAGAGAATGTATGTAATACTAATGATAACTCTCTATTCAATGGTAGAGCCGGTGTATTGATTTTATATTATTTATTATATGAGAACACCCAAGATTCTCAATACATTGATAAAATTGGAGATGTAATTACCCAAATTTTTCAAGATATCAATGAAGATAATTATTCTGGTGGCAATTCATTTTGCAATGGTTTGGCAGGAATAGGATATGCCCTGAATCTTTTAAAAAAGAAAAAAATAATTTCAGAAGAATTTGAAGTCGTTTTAAAAGATTTTGACACCATTTTATTGCAAGAAATTGATGCCTGCCTTCACAATAAAAAGTTTGATTTCTTACATGGCGGATTGGGAATTGCACTTTGTCTGTTAGAGAGGGCAAGTGAAAATGTCTTATTACAAGAAAAAATTGATAGTTTTTTTTCAAAATATATTTTCATTGTAGAAGAGCAAATAAAAAAAGATAATAGTTTGGAATTCTTTGATGAATCAGGAGATTATACAGCTAAATATAATTTAGGAATGGCTCATGGACTCATTTCAAACTTATGTCTCCTTATAAAATATTCAAACCAGATATCTCATGATGTCCGATCCATAATTAAGGCCATTTCAAATAAGATATTGGAATTTTATAAAAAAGAAAACTCTTGTCAATTTCCAAGTATTATCTATACAAACAGAGAAAGTACATATAACGCTCCATTAGGATGGTGTTACGGAGACAATATTATTGCATTGGGATTATTAAAAAGTGCTGTCTTTCTGGAAGACTCCTATCTCTATTCGATAGCAGAGCAAGTTGCAATTAATGCATTGAAGAGAGACCATGAACGATTCGTTGTTAAAGATGCCATGATCTGCCACGGTACTGCAGGTGTTTCATACATCTACGAAAAATTGTATAAAATTACCTCGAATGAAAAATTAAAGGAATCATCCCAAAAATGGTTTGAAACTACTCTCGATTTTTACTCAGTAGACGAAAAGTCTCATAGTTATAGAACTTATGTTGGAGATGATGAATATACAAGTACTATATCATTACTCAATGGAAAAATTGGAATAGCAATTATGCTATTAATGCGAGAAAACAGTAATCTAGATTCAGATTGGGATAATATTTTATTATTAAACTAAGGATATGACTTATACACATTTTAATAAAGCCATCATAAGGACTCCGGCATTGCCTTTATCATTTTTTAAAAAAATTTTTGAGCCTACTACAGATATCTGGGAAGTCATAAGACAAGATGATCAAATTAGAATAGCAATCCATTATGCTTCGCCAGAATTATCAGAACAAATAAATCTTTACCTGAACAATAAAATTACAGATTTTAAAAAGAAAGAAAAACTGGAAAAGTCAGTATTGAAATATTTATCAAGAATGTCTACCAGATCTACTCCTTTCGGTACCTTTTCGGGAATTTCTGTCGTTGAAGAATCTCATCAACAAAATACCCAACTTTGCATTCCCAATGCAAACTCAGATTATAATCATGTCAAAGTTAAATTTGATATGGAATTCTTATATCAATTATCTGACTATGTTGAAAAGCAGGAATATGTTTTTCCATATTTAAAATATAAGCCCAATAACTCATTATACAAACTTGGTAATAAATACAGATATGTAGAGGTTAGCTTAGAACAGGGAGGAAAAAGTTATGATTTATCATCTGTAGAGTATTCTGAAATTATCGAGGAGCTTTTAAAGTTTTCCAGAGACGGACGCTATATTCATGAGATGATCGATTTTGATTTAATTAAAGACTACTCCTATGAAGAAAGATCATCCTTTATAAAAGAATTAATTGACGCTCAAATCTTCATGTCTGAATTAAAACCTTCTACGACTGGGGAAAGTCATGAAAATATTATTATTTCCACGTTAATGAGAATTGATAGTGAATGTCAAGGAAAAAATACTGAAATTCAGAAGCTAAAGAAAAAAATAGAAGATATTTTGGATAAGGTAGCTACCTTAGATAATCAAAATTTTGAAAATCACACCCAAGAACTGGAAGAGCTATACCAATCTATAAGAAGTATTGGGAATTTATATTTTACAAAAAGTAAATTATTACAAGCTGATTTAATAAAAGAGCCTAATAACTCATCTTTTGATTCTGAAAACATTAAGATTATATACGAGGCAATGGACGCTTTAACCAGACTCAGTTTAAAAGGCAGAGAAAATTCTGAACTAAAAGCCTTTAAAAAGAGTTTTGCTAAGAGATATGAAAACCAATGGGTCCCTGTACCAGACGCCGTTGATATGGAATATGGTATTGGATATGGAGACAAAAGTGGTACCCATAAAAATTATTTGGTTGATGATTTCCAATACACAGCTAGAAATAGATCACTTCTAACAAAAATTACATGGGACAATAGTTTACACGATTTTTGGAAAGACAAAATACTAGCTGGCTTATCTAGTCATTCCAGCGATATTGAGATCACAGAATCTGAACTTAAAAAATTCCCTAAAGACGAAAAATCACTTAATGCAACGTTTTGTGTATCAACATCTCTTGTTAGCAATGAAGAAAATAATAAAAAAATATTCTTAAAATACGCTGGGGGACCTACAGCCAACTTCCTTATTGGAAGATTTTCAACAATAGATGATCAAATCAAAGATCTTTATCATGACATTGTGGATGCCGAGGAAAAAATTCATCATGATAAAATTGTTGCTGAGCTCAACCACCTTCCTCAGGATCGGTTAGGAAATGTTATGCACAGGGCAAATTCAAGAAAATATGAGATACCTTATTTAGTAAATTCAAGTGTAGATCAAGAATATCAGATCCCAATTTCAGATTTGGAAATAAAACTTGTTAATGATGAATTTATACTAAGGTCAAAACAAAAGAAAAAAGAAGTCTTACCTTATTTAAGTTGTGCTTTAAATTACAAAGCAAAAGGATTACCAATTTTCACCTTTTTAGCCGAACTTCAGGAACTTCAGGGGACTGGAAGCTATGCATTGGATTTAGGTTTTTTACCCGACTTCTTCGAAAGAATCCCAAGAATAAATTATAAAAACATCATTTTAAGAAAGGCATCCTGGAAAATACCAAAATCAGTTATTGAGGCCCTGGAAAATACTTCTTCAGATCACGAATTGTTGGAAACATGGGAAAAGTATACAAAAGAAAAAGGAATTCCAGCCTTCTTTAGTATCAGTATGTTTGATAATGAAATGATGATTAATTCACATCATGCTACATCTTTGAAAATATTTATTGAAGAAGCTAAAAAACATTCCGTAATTAATATCCAAGAGTCTATATTGGAAGAATATAAAGCGATCAAAGATACTGACGGAAATGAGTATCATAATGAAATGCTTTACTTTTTCAAAAAACAAATTCCCACTCAGATAAGTTCTAATGATATTTATTGTTCTGAAAAAGAATTGAGTGCTCAAAGAAATTATATAATTGGAAGTGATTGGACATATTATAATATCTATATGGGATCTAATCAATCTGATAAAGTTTTAACTGATCTAAAGGAAGAACTTGATGTATTAATAGAAAACAAAAGTATTGACAAGTGGTTTTTTATTAGATATAATGATCCAGACTATCATATAAGATTAAGAATTTTCAGCAATAAACAATCAACAATAGCTCATTTAGCTTTAAATAAAGTATTCAATGCCTTATATGAAGATAAACGAATCATAGATATTTCTCAAAATACTTATAAAAGAGAATTAGAAAGGTATGGGGCGAAAACTATCGAGCCTGTTGAAAGTATATTCTTTCACGACAGCATGATGTTGACAGAATTGTTAACAGTAATCACTCATAATTATCAAAATCCTGAAGAGATCAAATGGAAAGTGGGAATTTATATTGTACACAAATATATAGAAGCATTTAATATTTCTTTGGAAGACGCTTGTCAATATACAAGCAATGTTTGTGATTACTTTACTAACGAATTTTCGTTCAGCAGGGAAACAATCGTCCAGCTAGATAAGGATTATAATCAAAAGAGAATCTATTATAAGAATCTTATAGATGAAAAGAAAGTAGAAGATATAGAAGAAGGAGAAATATTGTTTCAAATTATAGATCATTACTTTAGCTTAATAAGGGAAGAAATAATCCTGCATCAGCTTTCTCATGATAAATTAGTAGAAAGTATTATACATATGAGTGTCAATAGGCTTTTTACTAATAAACAAAGACTATACGAATTTTCATTATACCATATCCTTAAAAGATATTATAATCAAAAGATCAATCAGAATAAAGTAAAAAAGCCGGTTGAGATTTTAGCAAAATAAGGTTTTTAAAGGGAATTACGTCTCTTCTGGTAATACAGCTTAGAAGAATGAATGATGAAATTATCTTTATTTATACAAATACTTTTGAAATGGAAATAAACAAAAATATTATGCTAAGTAGACTTAAAGTGGTTTATATCCTCCTATTTATATGGATTAATAATTCCACTATAAAATCACAGGAATACAAACATACTTCTATAAATATGGAAACAGGGAAAAACCTGAAACAAGTAATAAATGCCTTTGATACAAAAAGTATTATTGGTTTAGGGGAAGGAACACATGGCACTAAAGAATTTAATGATGTTAGAATAGCATTAATAAAGGAACTTGTCAATAAAGGTTATAAAACAATAATTTTTGAAAATGCATTCGGCGATACTTATTTCCTTAATCAGGAATTAAATTCTGAAGTTCCTTTGTCTACTGTGATGCAGAATAATCTTTTATCCATATGGCAAACAGACGAAGTTAAAAATTTCCTTACATGGATTAGACTTTACAATCAAAAACATTCAGATAAAATTACTTTGTATGGAGCTGATTTTAATTATGTATCTAATGCAATTAAAATTCTGCAGCAACAACTTGGATCAAATAATGAAGATATAAATAAGGATCTTTTAAGGCTAAAAGAAATTGGAAATATCCAGGATTCTATCTGGAATAAACAAAATGACAAAAATTTTAAGATTGATATGAATACTCTCATAGAAAATGGGAATGAAGGATATGAACTTACACAAAAAATTGATGCATTTACAAAGCAAAATACAATGAAATCCTCTAAGTCTTCATTAGAATTAGCCCTTGCCAATTGTACCTACGCTTTTTCAACTTTTTATGCAGCAAAGAAGAAGACAGAGGAAAAATCAAGAGATGAATTAATGGCAAATATGATTTCAAAAATTCAGGAAGAAAAAAAGAAAGTCATCATATGGGCACATTCTGCGCACATTTCTTTTCAATTTCCTTATAATATTACAGATCTAGCTATGGGAGGATACCTAAAGCAACATTACGGTGATAAATATTATGCATTGGGAACTTTAACCGCTAAGGGAACTTATAGTGCAACACTTGATAGAATTGACACAAAAAACAATAGTTTTAAATCCTATACCCTTAACCCTATCGTAGAGAAATCATGGGAATATTATTTCTCACAAAACAAAGACACTATGTTCTTCATCGATTTACATCAAAACTCTAATCTGAAGAAGCTTCTGAAAATGAAGTTTATTGGTTATGGTCCTGAAAGGGAAGACTCCTATACTAAAGACGTTAATATTAGTGACTTCTTTGATGGCATTATTTTTATCAAAAACACATCCGCAGCTGTACATACCCTTTAAATATGTCATCTTGCAAAAATTCAGCAAATCTCCATTTTAGCATATATAAATGATTAACAATAATTTACTAAATCTCTATTAACACATAACAAGCAACGAAATTCAAAAATCAGTCTTAAGTCACCTATAAAGGAAGAAATATTTGTTTTATTAAAACATCTTTGTATTTTAGATAAAAAAATTAACATGACCTTAGATAAACTAATCAACTACTTAAAACTTGATAAGCAGGAATTCATTTTCCAGTTTAATTCGCATCCCAATTACCCTTCAGCACTTGCTTTTAGTGATACGCTCAACTTTTTGGGTGTAAGAAATGATGCTTATGAATTGGATAAAGAATATTGGGATGAACTTCCTGAAGAATTTATTGCAATTGTAGATAATTCTTTCTCTTTGGTTAAGAAAACGGGAACTCAATATTCCGTTTATTCTGATAAATCAAAGACATTAAATAAAGATGAACTTCACAAAAATGCGACCAATTTTGTTTTGTTATTTGAGAAAACAGAAAATGCAGAACAAAAAATATCAAATTACAGACCTTTCATATATGCAATTCTTGCCGTAATCCTTTTATATTCCATTCTGAATTTTTCATGGTTTGAAATCCTCTTTAATTTCTTATCATTAGTGGGAGTCTATATTTCACTGGAAATTTTTAATCAAAAATTTGGGAATACATCAGCAGTAATTGGTAGCATTTGTGGTGATACATCAGCAAATCAGATTAAGAATTCTTGTAATAAAATTATTAATGAAGATAAAACAAGTATTCTGGGATTGAAATTTTCTGATTTCTCCTTAATCTATTTTGTTGGAATTACAGTATTGGGATTATTTTTGCCTGCAACAAGTTATGTAATAAAGGGCTTTACCATTGTTTCCCTTATTGCCATTGGTTATTCACTATATGTTCAGGCTTTTGTAGAAAAAACTTTTTGTAGAGTTTGCCTATTAATCATTTCAGTTCTTGTAGCTCAACTTATTTTAACATTATTCTTTTTTGAAAACTCTTACTTCAATGCAAATATTGCCATTTTAAGCATATTATTATGGGGAATTACTTTTTTTGCCGTTTCTTATTTCAATACTTTGCTTACAGATAAGGAATCTCTTCAAAAGTCGAATGCAAAAAATTTAAGATTTAAAAGAAATTATGATCTATTTAAAAGAGAGCTTTTAGATAAGGAAAAAATTACTTTCAGTGATAATGAAACTTTTTCACTGGGAAATAAAGATGCAAAAATCCATATTTCAGTGGTTTCAAATCCTTATTGTGGTTTTTGCAAGGGAGCACATGAAATTTTAGAAAGCCTTTTAAAAAAATATCCGAATGAAATTTCTGCCCAGATAAGATTCAATTATTTTGCAGAAAAATCCAACGAAAAAGCAACAGGCCTCCTATCAGATTTTATGAGTATCTATAAGAACAAGCATGAAAGTGAGTTTTTAAAAATAGTAGAAACCTGGTTTGAAAATAAAGATGAGAAACAAATCAGAGATCTGGCAGGTACTAATGGCCAATTAGAGGATCTTAATTCATTAAACGAGATGTCAAAAGAAAATCTAAATGCGGGATTAAGCTTTACTCCTATTTTAATTATTAACGGATTTCAGTTTCCTGACAAATATGATCGTGAGGATATTCATTATTTCATTGATGAATTAATTGAGGATGATGAAATTTAAAATAATTACAATAATTTAACAAATTTCACTAATTTAGGAAAAAAATAACCATCATTATACAAGTCATCACAGTGCTTACACTGATCGAAAACTAATAGCATGAAAAACATACCACTTTTTTCACATCAGAATCCTAAAAGCATTCAAATAGAATCTTTAATCAGCAGACCATTATCCAACGGAAGACTTGTGTTATATTCTGATTATTGTCCTTCAGAAATTTGCAGGGTAATAATGTCCAAAAGATGTTTACTGATGGACGGCAATTACTAGAAATAATGACAATTAGTATAAAAAATATTAATAAAAAATGTCGTCAAAATATGACGGCATTTTTAAATGATTTTGAATTTTGAAGAAATTTCCTTTTTACAGGCAACCTGACGCTAAAGACTGTGGTCCTACATGTCTTAGAATAGTCAGCAAACATTATGGTAAAAGTATATCGTTACAACAA
Source organism: Chryseobacterium sp. B21-037 (assembly GCF_028570785.1). Classification (NCBI taxonomy): domain Bacteria; kingdom Pseudomonadati; phylum Bacteroidota; class Flavobacteriia; order Flavobacteriales; family Weeksellaceae; genus Chryseobacterium; species Chryseobacterium sp. B21-037. The sequence goes on along the minus strand of NZ_JALGCB010000001.1, from coordinate 4,239,202 downwards.
ATCCGCAGCCTTTCTGAAACTACACGTGAAGGAAGTAGTTTATTAGGGCTGAGTGATGCTGCTGAGGATTTAGGATTCCGTTCATTAGGAGTTCAGGTGGACTTTAATACTTTTGTTGAAGAAGTTCCTTTTCCATGTATAGTACATTGGAATAAGAATCACTTTGTCGTAGTCTATAAAGTTGATAAAAATAATAAAGTATATATTTCTGATCCAAGTTATGGACTCATCACCTACAATAAAGACGAGTTTATCAAATTATGGATTGGTGAAAATGCCACTGAAAATACAGAGGAAGGAATTGTTCTTATCCTGGAAACAACTCCAGCTTTCTTTCAAACAGAATTTGATGATCAGGAAAGTAAGGCTAGTTTTTCCTTTCTTTCTAAATATTTATTTAAATATAAGTCTTTGGTTATTCAGCTTGCCGTAGGATTACTGGCAGGAAGTTTATTATCCCTTTTATTCCCTTTTCTTACTCAGAGTATCGTAGATGTGGGAATACAAAACCAGGATCTGCATTTTATTTACCTGGTCTTACTTGCACAAATCATGCTTTTTATAGGAAGGATGGGAATTGAAGTTATTCGAAGCTGGATTTTACTTCACCTTTCTGCAAGAATCAACATCTCTATTATTTCGGATTTCTTTATCAAACTTATGAAACTCCCTATCAGTTTCTTTGATACAAGAATGACAGGAGATATTATGCAGAGAATTAATGACCATCATCGAATTGAGCAGCTTCTGACCAATTCATCACTTAACACGTTATTTTCACTTGTTAACCTAATTATCTTCAGTATAGTATTACTTCTTTATGATTACAGACTGTTTATTGTTTACCTCGTGGGAGCTATCTTATATATTGGATGGATCACATTCTTTTTAGGCAAAAGAAAAGAGCTGGATTATAAAAGATTTTCCCAGGTTTCTCAGGAACAAAGTAAAGTTATCGAACTGATCAATGGAATGCAGGAGATAAAAATGCATAATGCAGAGAAACAGAAACGTTGGGATTGGGAATTCCTTCAGGTTAAGCTGTTTAAAATTAGGATCAAATCTCTTTCTCTAGAACAATGGCAATCTGTAGGAGGTAACTTTATTAATCAGATGAAGGATATTCTGGTAAGCTTTCTTTCCGCTAAACTGGTTTTAGATGGAAACCTCACGTTAGGGATGATGCTTTCTGTACAGTATATCATAGGCCAGCTTAACAGTCCCCTTTTACAGCTCATTGATTTTATCAAACAAACCCAGGATGCTAAAATTTCCCTTGAAAGACTAGGAGAAATACATGATAAAGAGGACGAAGAGAATAAAGATGAACAATATGTTTCAGACCTTCCTCAAAAGGATATTGACATAGAAAATCTTTCATTCAGATATATAGGCTCGGATTCTTATGTGTTTGAAAATCTTAATCTGAGTATTCCATATCAAAAAACAACAGCAATTGTGGGAGCCAGTGGAAGCGGTAAAACAACTTTGCTCAAACTGTTAATGAAATTTTATGAACCCAATCAGGGAGATATTAAAATTGGTAACACAAAACTAACAAATGTTTCACCCAGATTCTGGAGGGATCATTGTGGTGTTGTTATGCAAGAAGGCTATATCTTCAATGATACCATTGCTAATAATATCGCGATAGGTGAAGATCATATTGATAAAAAGAAGCTACGGAAAGCAGTAGAAATAGCGAATATAAAAGAGTTTATTGAAGAACTTCCACTAAGCTATAATACCAAAATAGGAAATGAAGGTGTGGGCGTAAGTGGTGGACAAAAGCAAAGGCTCTTCATCGCAAGGGCAGTTTATAAATCCCCGGAATACATTTTCTTTGATGAAGCAACTTCCGCATTGGATGCAAACAATGAAAAAGTAATTATGGAAAATCTTGAACAGTTTTTCAAAGGTAAAACAGCCATTGTCATTGCTCATAGACTCTCCACCGTAAAGCATGCAGATAAGATTATTGTTTTAGATAAAGGAAAGGTAGTGGAAGAAGGAAGCCATACTGAGCTTGTTGCTCTGAAGGGGGAATATTACAGACTCGTAAAAAATCAGCTTGAATTAGGAAATTAATCTGTGTTTTTTATTAACTTCACTATACTAATCCCATAAAATATTAATTATGAACAATTTAAAAAAAATCAAAAGACAAGTTTTAAAAGAAGTAAATGGTGCAGGCCCAATTCCTGCATACCCATGCAATTGTTTTTGCATTATAGGAAATGATAAAGTGTGGAATGCATGCAACAGATATTGCCCGGGAGGAGTAATTCCAGGTGTTGAAATGGGAAATGATCCCAAATGTGATTATAATTTACCCCTATAATTTTTAGCATTATAGAGATTAAAGCAAAATCCTCTATTTGAGGATTTTTATTTTCAATTGTTTATTTTAATATGGAAAAAGAAATTTTAGATAATATAGAGCTTCGTTCGGAAAGTGTTCAGGATATTCTTACAAGACCGCCCCATTGGATGATACGCTGGGGAAACACCATCATATTTATTATCCTTATCCTCATTTTAATTATGAGTTATATAATAAAATATCCTGAGTTTGTGTCAGCTCCTATTGTGGTTACTTCCCAAAACCCACCTGAAAAATTAGAGGCCAGAACAAATTCTAAAATTGAAAAAATTTTTATCAAGGACCATCAGGAGGTTAAGAAAAATGATGTCCTTATGGTTATGCAGTCTGCTGCCAATTATAAAGATGTTCTTGCTCTGAAAAAAATCATCGACTCTCTTTCTCCTACTCACTTAGCTTCCTTTCCTATAAATGAAACGTCTCATTATAAATTAGGAGAGCTTCAGGGAGATTATAACAATTTTGCAAAAGCATTTCAGGATCAGGAATTATTTACAAGACTTCAGCCCTACGCTCCTGAAAATCTTGCTGCTAACCAAAGTATTTCTGAATACAGGGTAAGGATTGCCACGACAAAACAACAAAAGAAACTTGAACAAGCTAAATATGAGCTTACAAAAAAAAGCTATCAAAGATCACAGGAACTTTTTAACCAGGGAGTCATCGCTTCCGTAGAACTTGAAGGGGAAAAAATAAAATACATCCAGGCTCAACAAAATCTGGAAAATATTACCATTTCTTTATCTCAAATGGAAGAAGCAATATCCAACCTTAACAAAACTAAAAGCGGGACTGCTATCAATACGGAAAAGGATAAAATTAATTACTCTTCACAATGCCTGCAATTGTTTGAGCAATTAAGAAAATCGATGAAACAGTGGGAGCAGAACTTCCTTGTTATTTCTTCTACAGATGGTATTGCCAGCTTTCAGCAATTCTTTGGAGAAAACCAATTTGTAAAAACAGGGGATGCGATCTTATCTATATTACCTCGGAATAAAGAGAATTTAGTTGGAAGAATGTATGTCCCTCCTACTAACTCTGGAAAAATTGCTCCCGGAGAAAAGGTTTTGATCAAACTGGATAATTACAGGTTTCAGGAGTATGGTATTGTAGAAGGTAAAGTACAGAATATCTCTCTCTCTGCCGATGAAAAGGGAAATTACTACGTAGATGTTCTACTTCCTAAAGGCTTAAAAACATCATATAACAGAAATCTCACATTTGATAAAGAGCTTAGAGGTAATGCTGATATTGTTACTCAGGATCTAAGACTCATTGAAAGATTTTTCTATCAAATCAGAAAACTATTGGGATATCAAAGCTAATAGAGCCAAATCACAATATATAAAACCCACAACTAATAGTTGTGGGTTTTTATATAATCTTACAATAGTAATCACATATCAATAGTAATGTTTATCACATAATCATATGCACGTCAATTGTGTTATTTAGCCATAACTAGTTCATAAAAACATTTTATATATAAACGCTTACAAAATTCTTTTTATACGGCTTAATTGAGATTTATTCTAAGAAAACTACGGAGATTCGGAACCAAGAATGAGAATAAATATTAATGGGTATCATCTTTTAAAACAAAAAAGGAAAAGTAATAATTTACTTTTCCTTTCTATAGTAGCGAAGACGGGAATTGAACCCGTGACCTCAGGGTTATGAATCCTGCGCTCTAACCAACTGAGCTACCTCGCCTTTTTGGTGGTGCAAATATATAAAATATTTCTAAACCTCCAAAATTATTTTAGCTTAAAAAACTCCAAAACATCGGCAACATGGTCTGGTTTATTGATTATCTTATTGTTAGCATCTAAAATAAAATAAGTCGGAGTTGCATGAATATTATAAGTTTCACTATAACTACTATTCCATCCTCTTAGCTCGGAATCATTAATCCAAGGAAACGCGGTAATTCTTTTATTGTAAGAGTCTTTATCTACATCCAAAGAAAGCCCAATTACCTGAACATTCTTCGCTTTTAAATCATTATATTTCTCCAAAAGTTTTGGCAATTCAGTTTCACAATGAGAGCATGTGGAAGACCAGAAAACAATGATTTTCTTATCTGCTTTTACATCATAAATAGACTTGGCATTTGTATTAACCGGAGCCTGGAATTTATAATTAGGAAAAGTTGCACCAATCTGTACATTGGCATTTGCCTTAAGCGTTGATGCTAACCTGTCTGTAATCGTACATTTGAGATCTTTAGCCTGATCAAGATATTTTTTCTTTAAATCAGCCATTTCATACACATCAAAAATGTCAATCAATTCGGATAATACCGTTTGACCCCGTGGTGTTTCCACCTTTAACCGATCAAGTAATTTATCTACAGAAGCTCCAACATTGCTGTTTCCACCAGAATTAAGATAAGATACCAATACAGGTCTCAACAATGATGATGTCTCAAGCATATCATTAGACTTATCAATAAAATTGATTATTTCTTCCTGTGATACCTTTTTATTAGGGTCATTAGTTAAAAATTTACTATAGTTTGTATTATAGTAATAAATAAACGGATGGTCCGTGGAGTTCACTTCTCCAAGGCCTCCTGATAATCTTGATATTTCTGCTTTCAGAGCTTTTCCAAAATCTGTATTATCTTTATAGTATTCTTTAATCTGTGCTAATGCCGGTAATATAAGCTCTTTTTTCTGAGAACCTTCTTGTTGTTTACTCATTAAACTATTCGACTCATCCTGGTAAATAATATCTTTAATCTTATTACCCTGAGTATCTAATTTAATGTTTACATTCTTATTTTCTGATATGAAATTGAATGTATTATTGGTAGTAGGAAAATACATTTTCATCATACCAACATAGTTCTGCGGATATTTAAAAGTCCATACATTATTCTTACTCTGCTCTTTTGTAAAAATAACATCTTTGGAACCATTTAATGTATATAGAATTGCATCTTGATCTTTAAAATCAGCCGGTGCCTGAACGGTAATTGTGAATTGTGCCTGTAAAGAAAAAGCAGATAAAACTGCTGATAATACAAATATCTTTTTCATAATGTAAAAATAAAAAAACTCTCTGATTAATCAGAGAGTTTTCAATATTTTAATTAAATTTTTATATTTTTTGACCCTTATATTTTCTTGTAAAAAATACAATAAATGCTACTGCGACTATTGATAGTAAATAAATATACATATCAATTGGCACTGAATCTCCACCGGGGCCAGTAGGAGGTCCACCTGGCTCAGGAGGTTGTCCTCCAGGGCCCGTTCCTTGTGCATTCAATACACAAAAAACAAAAATAAAAAGACTATATAATAGTTTATTTAAAGCTTTCATATATTTTATTTTAAGATTTTAGTGTTAACAGTTTCTCCCTTATCTGAAACAATTTTTACTACATAAGAGTTTTTAATAGAATTGTTTAATTCAATTACAAAATCTGCAGAAGTATTTACTGCTTTTTTAGAGATTACCAGTTTACCACTCATATCATAAACTTCAATATCTGCTTTCTTCCAATCCGGATCAAATCTTACAATATAATTTGTAATATCCGGGTTATAAACTACTTTAGTTCTTGATGAAGGCTTCACTGCTGCTCCATCCATTGCAAGATTTCTTGCTGTTGAGGCCTCAGGTGCACCATAATATAAACTGTACTCAGTTCCTTTGGCAGGAATTATATCTCCTTGTTTTGCTTCAGTTACTTCTCCGTTTGGAGCTTTGTAATAGAAACCTGTACCTGAAGATAATTGGTGTGTCCCCTTACTTACCAATTCAGCATTCTCTCTAATTTCAAATTTAAAAGATTTTATATTAGAACTGTAAGTTGCTAACATCACATTTTTTCCTTTAAAATCATTTTCATTGGCTTCATTGATACGTAACCAATACTTTGAAGTATAATCATTATCATAACCTCCAGCCTTATTTTCTTCAAAAGTACCCACAACATCTGCTGTTGATGCAGCATACTGTGTTTTAGCAGCTGCTGAATGTCCAGTAGTTGCATTTGGATAAACCACATAATAAGTTTTACCAATTTCTACACCATTAGCATCAAGAGCAATAATTCCTAATTGCTTTACAGTGCCTTGACTCATGCTACCTGCAGCACTTCTGCTTGCATTAACATTATAATCAGTATTCGCTGCTCTGCTATAATAATTAAACCTCCTAAGATTGCCAAAGTTTAGAACATCCGTATTATTATTGTTATTAAGCTTAATCGTAAAAGTTCCAAATGGTCTGATCATCAAATAATCAACATCCCCTGTTGGAACACCAGCATTAAACGTAACCGATTTATAACCTCCGGTAGTTGTTCCACCTTGATTATTTACAACCCCGGAAACATCAAGTACTACACCATATATATTACTAAGGTTTACTCCGTCACCATTAGCAGCCGGTTCGTTATATGCAATTTTTGATAAGTCAAGGTTGGTTAGGAATGGATTACCAAATTGATACATGTTTCTAGCATAATTACCTGTCCACAATGCTCCACCTGAAGGAATTTCGAATGGGTCATATGCATAGGTATTGTATTTTTCTCTAAATGAATTTAGATTATTTCCACCTGCCCCAAAGTTGATTCCAGCTCCAGCATTTTGTAATGTAACACTAGTTCCAATAACTCCTGTTGCAATATCACTCACAGGTCGCCCTTTTACGGTACGTGTAATAGAACTAACATCTAAGCCGGCTCCACCTAATGCCCAATAAGAATAGGTAGGTGCTGCATCACCAAACTTGTAAATACCATTGATCGGTGATAAATGAACAAACTGTACCGTATTGTTATTCCAATACAGGATATCATTCTTTGATTTTCTTACTGTGGTGAATGTTTTACCAAATTCAGCATTTAAAGTAGCTGGAGTTTTAAAATAGAACGGCATCCCAATTTGTTGATAATCACCCTGACGAACTTGTCTGAATTCCTGATCTACAATTCCAGTAATGTTTGCTTGTGGAATACCTGTGATGAATAATTGTCCGTAAGTATAAACGGGAGTAGCAGTAGAGCTATTGGTATTAACAGATGCATAAGCCGTAGGCTCATTAAGTTTGTTAATAAAATTACCTCCGCCGTTTGCTTCTGTCTTATCAGCATTTGACGCATCAATCGTCTTGACAAGATCAGTTGCTGTACCAGAAACCATAAAGTTTCCATGGTTTTCTATAGTACCATTAGCTTTCATTTGTAAACCTCCCCCGCTATAAACTAGGGTACCTTTACTTACATACATATTAGCATTAGCGTCTACGTGACATAATATCTGCGCCTGAACAGAATAACTAATTGCTAAAAGACCTATAGCAAATAAACTTTTTCTCATTGTATAAATTATTTGTGTGTGTTATAATACAATCTCACCCGCAAAGGTATGATTTTTTTCATAATAAAAAAATTATTTTTATTTATTAACAATAATATTATCTTCAGTTAATACTATTTTCTTTTCCTCACCTATTGCAAACATGTAGTCTTCCAAGACTTTTTCGGTAGTTCCTCTAAGTCCTCTGGCTCCCAATCCTTTATCAAGGGTTTCCTCCACGATCTTTTCAATAGCACCATCCGTAAATACCAATTCTGTGCCATCCATTTTAAAAAGCTCAATAAACTGATTGACGATTGAATTTTTGGGCTCTTTCATGATACGTACCATCGTTTCTTTTGTTAATTTTTCGAGGTATGTAATGATTGGAAATCTTCCCAAAAGTTCGGGAATTAATCCGAAAGAACGAAGATCTATTGCATTAATATTTGTTAATACATATTCATCCTCATCTACATTATTTATCTTTTCAGCACTGAAACCTATTGCCTGTTTGTTCATTCTTCTCTCGATAATTTCCTTTATACCATCAAAAGCACCACCAGCAATAAATAGTATGTTTTGGGTATTAACCTGGATATATTTCTGATCCGGATGTTTTCTTCCTCCTTGTGGTGGAACATTTACAATACTTCCCTCAAGCAATTTTAAAAGCCCCTGCTGAACACCTTCCCCAGAAACATCTCTGGTAATACTTGGATTATCAGATTTTCTGGCAATCTTGTCTATTTCGTCAATAAATACAATTCCTTTTTCAGCTTTTTCCACATCATAATCTGCAACCATAAGAAGTCTTGAAAGAATACTTTCAACGTCTTCTCCTACATATCCGGCCTCGGTTAAAATCGTAGCATCTACTATACAAAAAGGAACATTAAGTTCTCTTGCTATAGTCTTGGCCAGCAAAGTTTTTCCGGTTCCTGTTTCACCGATCATGATAATATTGGACTTTTCAAGCTCTACTTCTCTATTTTCATCCTGTGCATGAAGCAATCTTTTATAATGATTGTATACAGCAATCGAAAGCTGTTTTTTTGCCTGATCCTGTCCGATCACATATTGGTTAAGGAACTCTTTAATCTCCTTTGGCTTTTTTAGCGTATCTATATTTTCCGCAGGTGAAAATTCAGTTTTAGTAGCACTGTCTTTTACTATCGCATGAGCTTGTTCTATACAGTTTTCACAGATAAAGCCATTCTGACCAGAAATAAGCATCTGCACTTCATTTCTTTTTCTGCCACAAAAAGAACATTGGTTTGAATTCATACTATTTATATAAATATATGTTAAAGAAAATCGTAAAAAATTTCTTTTTTACGATTTCTTGATTTTTTAAGAATTAATAATTGATTTTTGAATTTCGGTATACTCTTCATCCGTTAATTTCAGTCTCTCATTTTTAAAATTCATATCTTCCACTGTATTGAGTGGTATTAAATGAATATGTGCATGAGGAACTTCCAGGCCTACCACTGCAATCCCTACTCTAATACAAGGAATTGCTTTTTTAATCTGCTTGGCAACCTTTTGTGAAAATCCCCAAAGGTTTTTATACTCCTCGCTTTCCAGATCAAAGATCAGATCCACTTCTTTTTTAGGGACTATTAATGTATGTCCTTTAACTAAAGGCATTGCATCTAAAAACGCAACAAAATTTTCATCCTCTGCTATTTTGTAGGAAGGAATTTCGCCATTAATGATTTTTGTGAATATAGTACTCATATGCATCAAAAAATTTACTTCAGAGAATTATACATGTATAAATTTATCCTTACAGGGTAATTTCAAGTACTTCAAAAGATAATTTATTTCCGTTCGGCAAAACAATCTCTGCGGTCTCTCCCACAACTTTACCTAGCAAACCTTTTGCAATAGGTGTATTTACAGAGATCTTGCCGCTTTTAAGGTCGCTCTCATTATCAGGAACTAAAGTAAATATCTGTTGTTGTTGCGTTGCATTATTTTTTAGTTTCACAGTTGTTAAAATGGAAACTTTTGAAGTATCTAGCTGACTTTCATCTATTATTTTAGACCCTGAAATAACATCTTTCAGTTTAGAAATTCTCATTTCAAGCATCCCCTGAGCTTCTTTTGCCGCATCATATTCTGCATTTTCAGACAAATCACCTTTGTCTCTAGCTTCTGCAATCTGTTGAGTAATTTTAGGTCTTTCTACAGTTTCCAACTGCTCAAGCTCAGCTTTCATTTTATCTAACCCCTCCTTTGTAACATAGCTTGCCATAATTTTCAAAATTTAGTTTTAGTATAAAAAAATAATCCGACATTTGCCGGACAATGTTTTCGTGTTGTAATCGTTTAATTTTTACAAATATATAAAAATTTAAATTGAAATGAAAAAAACTTTTTCAATCTTATTCTTTTCCACTTTACTGATAATCAGCAATATATCTGTTAATTCTTGCGGAAGTCGAGAAGACACGGTAAGCTGCTTTCCCAATACTCCAATTAACGTAACCTTGAACCTTAATTTAGCTGCATATAATAATTTGAACTATGTAGGTGGATGGATCTATGTGGATGAGCAACAATCAGGAACACGGGGTTTAATTATTGTCCGTAGATCAGATAATCAGTTTATGGTATTTGATAGAAATGCACCTCATATATGCCCTGATAATGATACTACACTTGAAGTAAAAGACAATATTAGTATCATTTGTCCAAAGGATAACGCTAAATGGATTTTACTTACCGGCCAACCTTCGTCAGGAACGAATGTACCTCCGAAAACTTATCCTTACAATTATAATCCCAATACCAGAGTATTAAATGTTTATTATTAATTTATGAAAGTTGTAATACAGAGAGTTTCAGAAGCTCATGTAAAAGTAGAAGAGAAAATCGTCGGCGAGATCAATAGGGGCTTTATGCTACTCATTGGAATTGATGAAAATGATGAGAAAGCAGATGCAGATTGGCTCGTACAAAAAATATTGAACCTTAGAGTTTTTGCTGATGAAGATGATAAGCTCAATCTTTCATTAAAAGATATTTCAGGAGAAATCCTTTGTATCAGCCAGTTTACGTTGATAGCTGATTATAAAAAGGGAAATCGTCCATCCTTTATTAAGGCAGCAAAACCCGATAAAGCAATTCCCCTTTTTGATTATTTCAAAGAAGAAATTGCAAAATCAGGACTAAAAACAGAATCCGGAATTTTTGGTGCAGACATGAAGGTTTCTTTAGTTAATGATGGTCCTGTCACTATTGTAATGGATAGCCAAACAAAAATGTAAGACACTTTATATCAATACATTAAATTATATTTAATCCAAATAAAAAGGTCCTTCAAAATTTGAAAGACCTTTTCCTAATAAACTTTTATAAAAACTAATTCGCAGGTATACTGCTGAAATTCAATGCTACTTTTAAGTTCATATCTGAACTTGTCTGATTTTTCAGTTCATAAACTGTTCTTACTGTAAGTCCGTTGCTCTTTACGACCTCATCCAAAATCCATTATTATTAAGATCGAGGTTTAAGCTGGAACTATTTGAAGAGATGTTGGATCTTGATGCAACAAGTCTTTCACCCGTACCATTTGAAGAAATATAAACTTTAATGTTTTTAAAAGCACTTAAGTTGCCACCAGAAGGAGAAACCACAGAGATTTTTGCATCTGCCAATCTCACATCTTTTATTTTAGCATTATTATTCCCACCAAACCAAGTCTGTACATTAGAAGCAGTAGCCGTAGAAGACACCTCTTTATCAGCAGGCACTCCTGTGGATACTAATACATTAGCCGTATAAGGAAACGTATTCTGAACCAATGACTGTACTGTTCCACAACTAACAAGGGCAACAGAAGCTGCCACTGCAGTTAAAAATATATTTTTCATAATAATAAATCTTAATACAAAAATTATCTTGCAGAAACTATACCAAAGAATTATTATTCGACGCTTACTGAAAAACTTCCTTTTGTGTTTCCGGAAGCCATGTTACTTTTGCCTATAATTAACCATACTTCACCTTTGCCCGCCATCTGATAAAAAATATCTCTTCCAAAAGGACCATCGTATTCTCCATTTGGCAATTTTATCTGATTGAAACGAATATTAAAATCTTTTTCTTTTGTAGAAATGGATGCCTTGATATCACTTTTATTATAATTTGTGATTTTGAGAATCAGCTCCTGTCCTTCTTTGTAAATTGCTCTCCTACTGTAAATGGAAGCTGTGAGGCATCGGCAGTTCTTATTATTTGCCCATCTTTCTCACTTCTCATCACACCTTTTTTTAAGACATGTTTGGTGACGGGAGAATTATTAATGATAGAATCTTTTTTTCTTATAGCAGCTGAATCTACTGAATGTTCTGGACCCGGCTGTTCTGAAATCATGATCGAATCTTTGTTGGCTGTTTCGTTTACATTTGGTTCTTTTTTACAAGAAACAATAATCAATGGGATCAGCAATAAGGACTTTTTCATAATAGTTATTCTTTTAGTGTTTCATAGTAAAGCACTTCTGACAAGAAAGAAAATGATTTCTTTTGTTTTACTTTACTTATAATTTGTTTTTTTAGTATAATATCTTTTTTTTCGGCAGCAAACTTCAGTAAACTTTTCTCACTAAAGTTGATTTCTGTGAAGTGATAACCTGCATTAAAATCACTGCGCTTCATATTGTGAGAAGTAATTAATCCTCCCCAATTGATATAACTACAAGCCAAAATTGTTCCATAAAAATACCATGTCATTGTATTAAACAGAAAAGCATTTCTTTTTCTGTATTGAATTTTAATATACGTCATTGTCAAACCAATCAATGAAAGAGTCAGGAAAGCATATACTCCAAGCCTTTTATATGTAAAACCATAATTGATAATGTATTCGGAGTTCTTTATCATCGTGGAAATAATCAGTGCCGCATTTAAAAAAATCCAGATCTTAGCCAGGTTTTTCATAAGCCCGGCTTTCGGATCAAAATTAAATCCGGATTTAAAATAAAACATAATCACCAGAATAGACATAATAATAGACATGATCACAGCATTTACTCTTTGGTGGGTTTCTTCTGAAAGCTGGCCGGGAGTTTTTGAATCTTCGTAGAATAGTTCGTAATTATAAGTGATGATAAAAAAGATCAATAATACATTTAATGCTAAAAACGAGATTATGCCGCTCATCCTTTCTGCATCAATATCAAGAAAAGAATATGTTGATTGTACGATTCGATCTTTCGTGTGAAAAGTATCATCTAAAAAATGATTTTGTTTATAAATGATTTTTTCTACAGCATAATTCCAATAATTGAAAGCGATAAACATCCCCAATACTGTTATGCAGAACAGTTGCCAAATATCAATATCTATTTTGATATCCGTAAACAAGCTGGCGAAATGATCACTTCCTACAGAGTAAATTCCAAAAAAAACAGCAACTAATACCAATGGAATCAGGATAAAGGCAAATATTTTCTGTCCTAACCCCGAAATATTTTTTTGGGGAAGCCAACTATCAAAATTAAAAAATCGACATAAAAAAGTAAAGCAGTTCACTATAAAAACAGGAATCAAGAAGAGAATTTTTAGTCTTTTATTTCCTGATCTGTAAGATAAAAGCAGAAGTGAACTTACAACCGCCACAAAAGAAGCAAAATCTCCATACCAGGCAAAAGCTACTGAAGAAAAAATACTTGTGAAAAAAAGCATGAAAAATACTTTTGTTTTGTTTGACTTTGGTGTTTTGTACCATGTTAGTAACGCATAAGCAATACCTAACAGTCCAAGATTTAAACCTACATTTTCGTTATAAAAAAGAATAATAAATAAGACGGTTGTAAGGAGTATATAGTGATGTGTTTTCATGATATTTAATAATAAGTTATTGTATTTTTTTGCTGAATAAAATCTTTCAGATTTTCAAAATTTTGCCATAGCAAAGCTTCAAAATCCCAATGATGAAAGGACCTCATATTTTGACCTTTCCGAAATGCCTGCAGGTACATTTTTGAATATTCCGGTAAAATCAAAGTTCCTAATATGATTGCTGCCAGAAGATGGGCATTAAGTTTTCCATTTCCCAACAGCAGATATTGCATGGCAATTTCATCTTCGAAATTAGTTCCGCAACCTGTAATCAAATGATGAACATCGTGATTTTCCATTTTAGGAATCATGGTAAATCCATGACGCTTATAAAATTCCCCCAGTTTACGGCCTAAGGTATCTTCATTGAAACTAAGCAGTTGTTTTTCGTTGAACTGCCATTGTCTTTTCTTTTTCTTAAAATATCTTCTGTAAAACTTTTGAGTTTTATCATATACAAAAAGTAAAAACTGAACACGTAATTTTTTCATAGTTGATTATTTAATTAAGATTAACTCCAATAACAGTATAAAGACAGGCGATAGGGATATTGATTAATAATATTCCGATTGATTGTAAACAAGCATGAAGCTTGGCATGATATATCGACCCATAAATTAAAAGTCCGGCGATGACCAATAAATTCAAGATAGATCCAAAAATGAGCAATAAGAAGCCTCCTATCGCAAATACATCAATTCTGCTGACAAGGTATCCGAACAGGCATATATTCCCAAGCAAAAATGAAAGCCAGAAAACATATTTTCCTATATTCACAATTTCTTTATTATCCATATTATTTTAAGCTTTTGTTAAGGTAAAAACAGTAATTTCCGGACGAACCATAAACCGAACTTGATAAGAATGTCCGATTGCCCGGTTGATGTAAAGCATTCTGCCATCCTGCAAATCAATTTCTCCGGAAACATATTTCTTATTTTTAACAGGGAGTATGGGAGTGATCAAACCGGGAATCCGGCATTGTCCGCCATGGGTATGCCCGCTTAGGATCCATCCCTGATATCCGTTCCATACATCTTTATCACAAACATCAGGATTGTGGCAAAGAACCAGATTCGCTTTAGACTGATCTAAATCTTTCATAACCTTCAAGGGATCAAAATTGGGTGAGCACAGATCCTCAAATCCAATAAAGTTGATTCCATACCGGTTATTTTGCTCATTATTTAGCATTTCAATTCCGTAGCTATTTAAAATCCGACAAATACTCCTGGAGAGCTCAATGTCTTTCCACCCTGGTCCATAATCGTGATTTCCCAAAATTCCAAATGTTCCAAGGTTTCCATATACGGCTTCTTCCATTACTATTTTTAAATCGTTTTGTTCTTCCAGTGTTCCGTGATTTACAAAATCACCGGTGTACACTACAAAATCCGGATTAAATTTTTTAGCCTTATGGAAAGATTCAATAAGAAAATTCCAGTCAAATCGGTTACCTACATGCAAATCGGAAATCTGCATCAAAATTTTACCTTCAAGGTTCACCGGTAAATTTCTAATGGGAAGCTTACGTTCAACAAACTCCACCCAAAAAGGCTCTACCTGCCATGAGTATAGAGCAGGAAAGGATCCTACTACAGCGAGCTGAAAGAGCTTTTTTAAAAATGTTTTTCTTGTCATGTACTATTTTCACATATTGAATTAAAACAAAGAACTTTGAATTACAAAGTTAATTGATAAAAAAATATAGTTTTATCTGCCTATTAATTTTTCAAGAGCATCTAAATGATCAGAAAAAGCCTGTCTTCCACTCTGTGTAACCCTATAAGAGGTTTTAGGTTTTTTCCCAACAAATTCCTTCTTTATTTCTATGTATCCAGCCTTTTCCAAAGCGTTACTATGACTGGCCAAGTTACCATCAGTAATCTCCAATAATCCTTTCATTTCCGAGAAATCAACCCAATCGTTAACCATAAGAACAGACATAATGCCTAATCTTACCCGACTTTCAAATTCTTTGTTGAGCTGATTTATTTTAATCATAATCTTTGGTGGTAGGTATAGTATACAGTATTACTTTTTTAGAGCTGCAAATTTAAATCATTATTTATATTTTTTATGCATGATGAGGCCATACACTATATGTAAAAAACCAAATCCCAGCGTCCATGCTACTAATCCCCATCCTAGAAAGAAAAGGGAAACCAACCCTAGTATAATCTGGCAATAGCCCAGATATTTGACATCAGTTAAAGTATATCTCTCAGCATTCACCAGTGCTAAACCGTAAAAAATTAATGTCGCTGGGGCAATCAATGGAAAAAGGTGATGATATAAAAGACCAAGACATACCACGCCTCCTGTTATTAATGGAACAGAAAACGTTAATAGCAGACGTTTTGTCGTAGCATCCCATATTTTCAATCCTTGCTTTCTGCTTTTATTCGCTGTAAAAAAGTATCCGCTCAGTACCGCAACAAATAAGATCAAAGTTCCTATAATCACTAATTCTCTCACTAAAGAAGGATTGTAGATATTTCGATCACCATCAAAATAATCGATTCCTTCTCTCTGAAAAACAAAATACACATACACTGCACCTGCAATGGCAGCAAGTCCGGCAAAAACACCAGACAATCCACTCAATGAAATAAATCTGGAAGATCGTTCCATCATAGACCGGATGTGGGATAGATCTTCGTGGTAGTTTTTTGAATCCATATAAAGAACTTTGAAATACAAAGTTAAATATTTTTCTGAAACTTAAAAATATTTCGAAGATTATTTAAATAAAAAAACCGCTGATTATTTCAACGGTTTTTTTATTTATGAAGTAAGCCTTTACTTAACTCTTAATTTTTCTTTAATAGACTCAATATTTTTCTTTGCAGATTCTTCCAGGATGAGACTAGCACTCATATGAATCCTTTCCGGCATTAATTCATTGAAGTGTTCTGTTCCTTCCCATGATACCTTTTTAATAAGCGCAAGAGCATCACTGCTTCTGGAAGCTAATATCTGTAGAAATTTATCCAGTTTAGCATCCATTTCTTCGATATTTTCTGAAACAGAATGATAAACATTATGTTGTTCAGCCCATTCAGCAGATCTGAAATCGGCATCAATCGCCATTGCAGAGAATTGTGATTTTCCTATTTTCCTTTCAACATACGGGCCTATTACAAAAGGACCAATACCTAAATTAATTTCAGTCAAAGCCAAGGCAGAATCCTTTGTTGCAAAACAATAATCAGCTCCACAGGCAATACCTACTCCTCCACCTGTCGTTTTTCCCTGAACTCTTACCACAACTATTTTACCACAATTTCTCATCGCATTCAGTACCTTAGCAAATCCTCCAAAAAACCTTGTAGATGCATCTAATTCTTCAATAGCAAGAAGTTCATCAAAACTGGCACCGGCACAAAAAGCTTTTTCACCACTGCTTTTTACAAGAATAGCTTTTACTTCATCTTTTGCACCTTCATCTAAGATCGTTTGTGCTAATTTTTCCAGAATCGCTCCAGGAAGTGAGTTACTTTTAGGGGTCCCAAAGGTGATTTCTGCGATATTGTTTTTAAGTTCTGAGACTACAAATTCGTTCATTTTAATTTAAATTGGATTCTTACAAAAATACGAATTACAGCCTGTTAACGAAAATTTAACCACAACAAATTGACCTGCAAAATAGTGATCAGCATGTCATTCTATTTTAAGCCTATTACGTAGAAATACGGATGCATCAATTTGGTACTTTCTACTCTACTTTCGGGTCCCATTATTATTGTTCCTTTGAGATACTAAATATGCTGCTTTTTTCCTGCTACAGTGCCAGCTCTTAAAAAGCACAGAAATTAAAAAAGGAGTAAATGAAAAAGATATCTCTAAGTTCCCTGCAAGAGCATATCTAATTAAAATTCCTTTGGGATCAAATAAGATCATAAAGAAATAGCTTACGACGATAAAAACTAATAACCGTGAAAATAATATCATAAGCTATCATTGTACCGTGAAAGATTCTACTGCACAAATGGAAAATCCCTTGAGCTATTCAAGGGATTTGTTTTTTAATGCAAGTATATATTTATCAATATAGCTTTGCTTTTCTTTTAGTTTATATTGCTGTATATATCTGGGATGTTCAAGAATGGTCATTTTTTCAAAGAGATTTGCTTCTTTATTCAGTTTTGAGATAAAATCTGCATTCTTCTTTCCTAAAACAAATACTTCTGAAGTATCAAGATTTAAACTGATATGCTTTTTTAAGGATTCAATCATAAAATCTTTAACATCAGAAAATAGCTCCTTATCATCATAGTAATTGGCATTAAGCCAGCCATTTCCGGATCGTTTTACGATTGCTAAGGGAAAAGGAGAGTTTATATAAAAATCTTTGTAAAATTCAGTGGCTCCTCCATACTGTTCGATCATATCATACATGAAAACAGATGAAACCTCATGCGTACGTGCAGATTGCATTGCTATCCCACAAACACTTTCAAGTCGTTTTGTATCTGTAAATGGTACTCCAGTTACACCAGCTCCATGTCTGCTGGGATTAATTCCTACCATAAACTTTCTTTGTATGGAATCATTATAATACTTTTTATAAAACTGTTCCATAACAGCCATCGTTTCCGGATTGTCAAAATATGGATTCAACACCTCAAAATTATGTGGCAGCTTACCGTTATAATTAAGGTTTCTATTAAAGTCAATAACTTTATCAGCAAAACTAGCTCCCATCATTAGCAATCTTCTTCATCCTCCTGCTCTTCGGAAAGGGCCAGTTCAATGTCAATAAACTGAATATATAACCCGCATACCTGATTATCTTCGTCGTAAGCAAAGTATACAGGATAAGCGCCATCACCGAACCCACTGGCAAACATCGGAATTTGATAAGATGTACCTGGTATTGTCCAATTGATCCAATCCCCTAACTCCCTCTGGTTTTTGGGGTTGTTTTTATAACTCTGAGCAAAGATATCGGCAAAATAATCATCGTAAATGTTACCCACATTTTTTTGGGTAAGGAACTTATCGAAATAAGGCAATACCTCCGCATCAGTAATACAAGCAAGACCAGCGTCTACAGAAAATCCAAAATATTCTCCTTCTCCCACTCCTTCCAGTTCTTCATGTCCTATTAAAGCCTCACGATAAATTACAGGCCTTTTATCCGTAAATGAAACTTTTACCGCTGCATAGCGATTCCCCCAATCTTCAGATTTTACTACTGCTATTTGTACCGGAAAATTTCCTTTCGGAGAGTTAATAAAGTAAGGTTTTTCTGCTGCATTCAAATAGACCAAAGGATCTCTTACTATTACTTTTCCAGAAGGCATAGAAACATTTCCAACATGTATTACTTCCATTTTTTTTCCGAAAATCTCGTCTGAAGTAAAATAAGCTTCTAAATCTGTAGGACAAACCAGAAGGTCTTTCATTTCATCCCATTTTTGTAGCCAGCTTTCATTCATGATATTATTTTTTATCAATTCATTTAAAAATTAAAATTACTATTTATTTAATCCGGATCAAATGAAGACGGACTTTGAAAAACAAAAATATATACAAAATACTATTACCTACTGATTTTCAATTATTTTAATTATTTTAGTCATCGAACTTATCGTGCTGAAAATACGATATAAAAACTATTTACCCATGATCGGAATTCTTGCTGAACTTATTATTTCAGGGCTCTTGCTATGGTATATCGATAAAAAAACACTTTTTGTTTTAGGATTTAAACCCACCAGAAATAGAATTATGAACTGGACAACAGGCTTCCTGTTAGCAGCATTGGTGTGCTTACTTTATCATGTAATGAATAAGACTTTCAGCGATAACAGCTGGATATTAAATAAACATATGACCTTACAGACAATATTCACCAGCGTCTGGTGGACTTTAAGATCAGTCATATTTGAGGAACTCATTTTTAGGGGAGCATTACTTTACTTAGCCATTGAAAAATTGGGAATTAAGATCGCCTGTTATCTTTCTGCCATTTGCTTTGGTGTCTACCATTTGTTTTCTTATAATGCATTTGGAAACCCTATTCAAATGGTGATTATTTTTTTTATGACCGGAATATTTGGATTGATGCTTGCATTTGCATTTGCAAAAACAAAATCACTTTATCTTCCTTTTGGACTTCACCTGGGATGGAATATCTTTAATATTGTTATTTTCTCAAACGGACCTCTGGGACAACAGGTTTTGATTAAAGCCAATGAGCATAAGCCTGAAGGTCTCATCTCACTTTTTATATTTCTATTTCAAATCTTTGCACTTCCCATTTTGGTTTACTGGTATCTGAGATATCTAAAAAAACAAGACATCAGTACCCAAAAAAAGGAAGCTTTATAAAGCTTCCTTTTAATATTATCAGATCAATCCAAATTGTTCAAAATGATGAGTAAAATGCTTCCTATGCATCAATTCCCACATTTCTTTATTTAGTTTTCCGAACACAAAATTCAGATGTTCTGCTTGAGGATTTTCTTTGTAATAAATTGAAAATCTTTTCAGGTTTTCTATGAATGATTCTTTTGCCGCATCAAAATTTTTATGTCTTAATTCCAACAGCTTTTCATCTTCAGCCAAGTAAGGTGCCGGGAAATCCTTAGGCATTTTCCTGTGATTGTAAAGGGAATCCTGCCATTTTTCGAGCTGTTCTTCAGGAGTAAAGCATTTTTCAGCTTCAGGTTCTCCCATACTTACCAAAACGCCATGCTCAAGATGCTCAATCATTTGTTGTGGAGACATATTACCCCAGCTTGGTTTTGTACTTTGGGTCAGGCCTCCTAAAATTTTCTGAATATTTTTAATATTAAGATCAACAAAAGGAGATTTTTTTGCAACTAAAGTTAAAATAGTAGCCACACAAACCACCTCATCTCTTTGATTAATTACTTCCACTAACCATTTAACGACTCCCGATGGAATATTTCTTCCTTTGACTCCCCTGTTTATTTTTTCTTTAGCTGTCAAATAAACAGTAATTGTATCTCCAGCATATACCGGTTTAAAGAAGCTGCAATTTTCCAGACCATAGTTTGCTATTACCGGTCCTTTTTTACCTGATACAAATAGTCCGGCAGCAGCAGAAAGGATAAAGTATCCGTGAGCAACCGTCTTATCAAAAATAGTTCCCGTTAAGCTTGTAGCATCTGTATGTGCATAGAAGTGATCCCACGAAACATTGGAGAAATTCACAATATCTGCATCGGTAACTGTTCGTCCTGCTGTTTCCAGAGAATCTCCAACTTCAACATCTTCAAAGTATTTTTGAAATGGATGCTTATCTGCATATTTTTTCTCTGCCCCTTGTTGGTAAATTTTGGTGATTGCCGTCAAAATATCAGGTGACCCTTGAATAGCTGTTTTTTGTAAAAAGAAATGCAGCCCGTTTAATCCTCCCATTTCTTCTCCTCCACCTGCTCTTCCCGGTCCTCCGTGCATCAATGTAGGAAGTGGGGAACCATGTCCTGTACTCTCTTTAGCATTATCTCTGTTCAGTACATAGATTCTTCCATGTTGCGATGCCATTTTCCAAGAAGTTTCAGCTACAAATTGATCATCGTGGGAAACAATTGATCCTACTAAACTTCCTTTCCCCCTTTTCGCGAGTGCTGCGGCTTCTTCCGCATCTTTGTAAGGCATCATAGTAGAAACCGGACCAAAAGCTTCTACATCATGAGAAATATTTTTCTCGAAAGGCTTATCGTTCAGGAATAATTTAGGACTCATGAATGATCCTTTTTCATAGTCTGCATCTACAAGCTCATGTTTACCATCATAAACAAGTTCTGTTTCAGTTTTCAGAATATCTACTTTTCGGAGAACCTCATCATACTGTTGCTTTCCTACCAATGATCCCATTCTGGTTTCACGGCTTAGAGGATTTCCTATTTTAGTTTGATCCAATGCTGTTGCCAATGCATGCTGTACATCACCGATAAGGTGTTCCGGTACAATTATTCTTCTTATAGCGGTACATTTCTGGCCAGCTTTTGTTGTCATTTCATTACGAACCTCTTTGATGAATAAATCAAATTCCGGAGTTCCTGGTTTTGCATCCAGTCCCAGGATAGAACAATTCAACGAATCTGCTTCCATATTGAAACGAACTGCATTACCTGCCACGGAAGGCAATGATTTCAGTTTTCTTCCTGTATTCGCAGAACCCGTAAACAATACGGAATCTCCATCCTGAACATAATCAAGAATATTTCCGGGTTCGCCACAAACCAACTGTACAGCACCTTCCGGAAGAAAACCACTTTCAATCATGTCCTGGAATACCGCATTGGTAAGATAAGATCCAAAAGGTGACGGCTTTACAATGGACGGAACACCTGCCAACAATGAAGTAGAAAGCTTTTCCAGCATTCCCCATACCGGAAAGTTATACGCATTGATTTGTATAGATACTCCTTCACTTGGAGTAAGGATATGAGTTCCTAAATGAGTTCCGTTCGCTGAAATTTTCTGTGTATCTCCATCTACCCAGAATGGAGTATTAGGCAACATTCTTTTTGCCAACCCCGAGTAGGTAAAGAAAGTCCCAAAACCTCCTTCAATATCCACCCAGGAATCCACATGGGTAGCTCCAGTTTTATAGGATAACTCGTAGTATTTTTTCTTTCTTTCCAGCAGGTAAAGCGCCACTTTTTTCAACATTTCTCCACGGTCATAGAAAGTCATTGAAGAAAGATTTTTATATCCTACAGTTCTTCCATAATCAAGAGCCTGTTCAAAATTAAGGCCTTCAGTATCGGAAACAGCTACCTGCTCTCCTGTAACGGCATTGTACAAAGGAACCCCGTTTCCGGTCCCTTCTATCCATTGTCCGTAGATATAGTTTTTTAACTTTTCCATATAGTTTTTTACTTTTTACTTAAATTAATTAGTGAGCCCTAAGGTATTCACAGTAATGACCAAATTACTATTACGATCTAATTTTTTTAGGAACACCGATCAAGTGAAACTGATTTACTTCGGTTCCTGGTAAGGAAACATTTTCACCAATCCTTCATATAAACTTCTGTGAAGAATAGTAGCATGATTGTCTGTTTCCATCATTTTATATTCTAATGTCCAGTTTTTCTTTCCGGCTTTTTTCAAAACATCGTAGAAAGTCTCCGCATCTTTTATCATTACAGGATGTTCACCTTTTCCAACAGACAGATAAACAAACTTTTTAGTATCCGGAGATTTTGAAAGTAATTGAGATGCTTGCTTTAAAAGACTTTCATCATCCCACCATAAACTTGGACTGATAATAAAATAGTTATTGAACATTTCCGGCTTTTTCAAAAGAATTTCCGTTGCTAAAAGTCCGCCCAGAGACTGGCCAAAAAGGTATTTTTCCGTAGTTTTAAACTGGCTTTCAACATAGGGTTTTAGCTCTTTTTCCATAAATGTAATAAACTGATCAGAATGCCCTGTGGTAGGATAGTCTTTCTGCAAGTCTTTTAAATCTGTATGAAAAGTAAAATCTCTTTTTCTATCTACATTAGCAACTCCCACTACAATGGTTTCCGGCATGGAATACATCTGATTAAAGAATTGTACTAATCCCGTCACGTGAATAAAATCTTCATTTATGCTTCCATCCAACAGATAGATTACCGGATATGATTTTGTTTTGTCATATCCTTGTGGAAGATAAATATTCAATATCCTGTCTTCATTTAAGGTTTTAGACTTAATCGTCCTCACTTCTCCAATTGTAAGCGGTTTTGTAGCAACAGTTTGTGCTGACAACACACTATTCATCGTCAACATCATGCTGCATACAAGTGCAATTTTTTTAATCATATTTAATTGTATGGTTATTGTTTTATATCATCCCAGATACTGTAATCCACAATTTTCGTTGGAATCTGCTGGACATATTCTGTAAAAGGCTCACAAGGCAGAATAGCTTCTTTTCCCTCTCTTGCCAGTTCCTGATATAACTTTGTCCCTTCTGTTTTCCAATGAATCATTTCATCGGAAACATCACGAATGATTTTTGCAGGACTTCCTACAACCAGTTTCCTGGGTTCACATCTGAAATTCGCCGGTACAAAAGCCAATGCTCCGACAATACTTTCATCGCCAATATAAGCTTTGTCCATTACCACAGCGTTCATTCCGATCAGACAGTTTTTGCCGATGTGTCCGGAGTGAATAATAGCTCCATGTCCGATATGTGCAGATTCTTCTAATATCGTTTCTATATTGGGAAAAACATGCAGGGTACAGTTCTCCTGCACATTAGCTCCATCCTTGATGATAATTTTCCCCCAGTCCCCACGGATTACCGCATTGGGACCGATATATACTTCTTCACCTATTTCTACATTCCCGATAATGACTGCCTGCGGATGAATGTAAGCAGAAGGTTTTATAATGGGACGAATCCCGTGGTATGAATAGATATTCATCTTTTTTTAATTTGAAAATCTGAGAATGCGATAATTTGAAAATTAGAAATGTCTTTAAGCATTTTCAAATTCTCAAATTAACTCACTTCCAAATTAATTATACTTTTTCAATTACCATCGCATATCCTTGTCCTACACCTATACAAAGGGTACACAACGCATATTTCTTATCCTGTTTATGAAGCTCCATTGCTGCAGAACCTACGATTCTTGCTCCTGAAACTCCCAGTGGATGGCCTATTGCAATGGCACCTCCATTTGGATTTACTCTTTCATCATCATCTTTCAACCCTAAACTTCTAGTTACGGCCAGTGCCTGTGCTGCAAATGCTTCATTCAACTCGATGATATCCATATCTTCAAGAGAAAGGTTTAATCTTTTCAGTAGTTTTTGAGTTGCTTCTACCGGTCCTATTCCCATGATTCTTGGTTCAACACCTGCTACTGCGGATCCTAAAATCTTTGCTTTTGGCTTAAGACCATACTTTTTAACCGCTTCTTCACTCGCTAAAATTAAAGCAGCAGCTCCGTCATTCATTCCCGAAGCGTTTCCTGCTGTAACTGTTCCTTCTTTTCTGAAAGCCGGACGAAGTTTTGCCAATCCCTCCATAGATGAAGAAGGTTTAATAAATTCGTCTTTTTCGAAAATGATTGGATCACCTTTTCTCTGAGGAATTTCAACTTTTACAATTTCTTCTGCCAGTCTTCCGCTTTCCTGAGCTCTTGTTGCTTTCTGCTGAGACCAAAGGGCAAATTTATCCTGATCTTCTCTATTGATCTGATGTATATCTGCTAAATTTTCGGCAGTTTCTCCCATTCCATCAACACCATACAGTTCTTTCATTTTAGGGTTGATAAAACGCCATCCGAAAGTAGTATCAAACATCTGGCTGTCTCTTCCGAAAGCAGCACTTGGTTTTGACATCACATACGGTGAACGGGTCATATGCTCTACTCCTCCTGCAATATAAATTTCTCCTTCTCCAGCAGCTATTGAACGAAAAGCGTTTGCCACGGCGGACATTCCGGAAGCGCATAGTCTGTTGACAGTTTCTCCTCCGATTTTATAAGGAAGACCAGCCAGTAAAAGACCCATCCTTGCAACATTTCTATTATCTTCACCCGCCTGATTAGCACACCCGAAAATAACGTCTTCAATTTCTTCTACCGGAACTTCGGGATTTCTTGCAACAATTTCTTTGATAACAATTGATGCCAAATCATCAGCTCTTACTTCTGATAATCCTCCCTGTAATTTTGAAATAGGAGTTCTGATATAATCTACAATGTATACGTTGTTCATTTTTTATTTAGATTTTGAGATACCAGACAAAAAGATTTCACTCGTTTTTAATCAGATATCTGAGTCTTATGTCTGATTTTATAATTCTGTTACTTTTTTTCCGATCTTATATACTGTTCCTACAAATTTTGCAATAAGCTCTTCATTTTGATTGGTGATCTGAATATCATAAACAGCAGTTTTCCGGGTATCGTTAACCAGCTTACTTTCTGCCCTAAAGATATCACCCTCTTTTCCTGCTTTAGTAAAATTGATGATACAATTTAACGCAACTGCAGCGTCCCCGGAATTATTTGATGAAAAGGCCAGTGCAGAATCTGCAAAAGCAAACGTCACCCCTCCATGGACCGTCTTAAGTCCGTTAATCATATCTTTTTTAATAGGCATTTCTATTAGACAATAATTTTCTTTCACCTCAATCATTCTGATATTCATCCATTGGGAAAAATAATCCTGACCGAGCATATAATCTGCAATTTGTTTTGGATTCATTTTTAGTTTATACTTGTTATTTCTTCATATAATTCTTCAACCAATACATCATAAATCCCCATAGTTTTACCTAGAATCATATGTTCATATGAAAAGTCTTCGGAAGGATACGAAGCATTCAGATCGAAATTATTTTCATCAGCTATCCTCTTGATCGCCTCCTTATATTTATCATTAAATTTCCCCAGCAATTCCAACCTTTCCTGATCATCTTTGATCAAAGAACATTCCCGGACCAGGTATTCTTTTTCCATCAAAAGCCTCTGCTTTAATTCTGCTCCGAAAATATCTAAATCCATTATAATAGTTTTATCCTTCAAATTAAGCAAGCTTATTTAATAAAGGGCTTTGTCGGTATCTTTCTTCCTGATATTCGTTATAAAGGTTCTGCAGGGTTTCCGAGATTTTTGTATATCCTATTTCTCTCCCCCAGCTTAATAAACCTTTCGGATAGTTGACTCCTTTTTGCATTGCCAGCTCGATGTCTTCATCATTCGCTACACCTAATCTTTTAGCTTCTACAGCTTCATTGATCAGCATGGAGATGATTCTTAAGAAGATCTGCTCATACAACGCATCATCTTTTCGAGCAATCGGTTTCTGAGCTCCTTCACTATAATCAAAAAAACCTTTTCCGGTCTTTCTTCCATGAAGTTTTGCTTCAGACATACGTTGCTGTAACAAGGAAGGTTTATATTTCGGATCATTAAAATAATCCTTATAAACAGTTGTTGTAACTGAAAAATTAACATCAACTCCAATGAGATCCATTAATTCAAAAGGTCCCATTTTAAAGTTTCCTAAGGTCCTCATGGCATCGTCTACCTGCTCTGGTGTAGCAATATTTTCTTCAACGATTCTCAATCCTTCACCATAGAAAGGACGTGCAATTCTGTTAACAATAAATCCTGGAATATCTTTAGCAATAACCGGAACCTTTCCCCAATCTTTCATGAGGTGATACATTTTCTCTGCTAAAGACTTCTCTGTTAATAACGAAGGAATAATTTCAACTAAAGACATCAGAGGTGCAGGGTTGAAAAAGTGGATTCCGATAAAACGTTCAGGATATTTCAATTCTGCGCCAAGAGATGTGATAGAAATGGACGATGTATTGGAACCTATAATACAGTTTTCGGAAACATGATTTTCCAGTTCTGCGAAAACTTTAGTTTTAATTTCTTTGTTTTCAATGATTGCTTCAATGACTAATTCACAGTCTTTGAAATCTTTCAGTTCTGTAGCGATAGAGACATTAGCCAGAATTTCGGTCATTTTTTCAGCTGAAATCTTCTGTTTATCTACTAGTTTGGTTAATGTTTTTTCCAAACCTAGCGTTGCCGTTTCTACCTGTTTTGAGTTGGCATCATATACCCAAACTTTACAGCTATTTGTTGCTGCTACTTGTGCGATGCCTATTCCCATAGTTCCGGCACCGATAATTCCTACATTCATATTTTAAATTTGAAAATTTGAAAATGAGCTAATTTGAAAATTACTTAAGCTTTTGAACTTGAAATAATTTTAGATAAGATTAACACAATCTCTTTTAAATCTGATCGTATTTTTTCATCCGGAGATTTTAAATATTGAGATTGAGAACATAACAAGAGCCAATACTCTGTTTCTTCAGCTTCTTTAGCAGCGATTTTTAATTTATGAATAAAATCGGCCTTGCTTTCTGCATTTTGAGCTTCTCTAACATTAGCCCCAATTGAAGTTCCTGATTTAAAAATCTGGTTTGCCAATGGAAATCTGTTAGCCTTATATAGTTCTTCAGAAAATTCAATAATGTTCAATGCAAAGTCAAAAGTCTTATTTACAATGATATTTTCTTTGTCATCTCTCATTTTCAAATTTTCAAATTAGCCCATTCTCAAATTAATTATCTTCCCTTATAATCAGGTTTTCTTTTTTGTAAAAAGGCGTTTACACCTTCTATGAAATCTTCTGTTTCTGCAGCTTCCTGTTGCAGGTCGCCTTCTAACTCCAGTTGCTCTTTGAGTGTATTGTTGTACGACTGAGCAAATGCTTTTTTAGTAAGTTTTATAGCAGCGGTAGGCATATTGGCCATTTTCTCCAGAATTTCCATTGATTTTGGAATAAATTCCTCTTCGTTGAAAACTTCAGCTACCAAACCGTAAGCTTTTGACTCTTCTGCTGACAATCTTTTTCCTGTAAATGCAAGGTAATTGGCTAATTGTCTTCCCAATAGTTTTGGAAGGAAATAAGTTCCTCCCGTATCAGGGATCAACCCGATATTTGAAAAAGCCTGTGCAAAATAAGATTTGTCAACTGCTAATACGAAATCACAGATCAAGGCAAGCATGGCACCTGCTCCAACTGCCGGGCCATTTACCAGTGCAACCACAGGTTTTCTGCAATGTGTGATTTCTGTAACCAATGGATTGTAATAATCCACTACTATTTTTCTAATGATATCATGATCATGGTGTTCATTTCCCTGTACAAAAGCATCATCTAAATTCTGTCCTGAGCAAAATGCTCTTCCTCTTCCGGAAATCGCCACACATCTTACCGTTTCATCTTCATTACAGGATTTTATAAAATCTTTCAAATCTGCCAAAGAAGGTTTTGTTAATGCGTTTAATGATTCAGGTTGATTCAGGTAGGCAATTTTGAGTTTTCCATCAAAATGAGTCTCGATATCAAGTTGTGTATACATAGTTTTTAAATTTAATTATTTAACAATGCTCTAATTTAACAATATAAATTAATGTAACCATCTACCAGCTTAGTAATCCGGCAGTAGCTTCGTTATGCTTTACATAGCCATATGCCTTAAATATAACAAGTACATTAATTTATCAATGGCATTTAAAATAATCAAAAGGTTCTAAACAGTCCAGACATTGGTATGATGCTTTGCATAATGTAGATCCAAATCTGCTGATCTGCTTAGAATGCATAGAACCACAGCGTGGACATTTTTTAGGTTTCCCTATATGGTGCTCATCTGCCCCTTTCTCCGGAGGAGTAATTCCATATTCACGGAGTTTTTCTCTTGCTTCATCTGTTAGCCAATCCGTTGTCCAAATTGGAAACATTTTGGTAACAACCTTTGCATCCCACCCGTTTTCCTTCATGATTTTCATGATATCTTCCTCAATGGTAAACATAGCGGGGCACGCAGAATAAGTAGGCGTAATTATTACCTCGCAAGAACTCTCGCTGGTAGCTTTTGCCTCTCTTACAATACCTAATTCCACAATATTGATTACCGGAATTTCCGGATCAGGAACCTGGGATAATATGTTTAATAATTGGTTCATTACTTATTAATCATTTGCCTATTTGAAAATCCATTATAAAATTGTTTAATTTTTAAATGGGGGTATATTTTCAAATAAATCTTATTTTACTACCAGGTACACCCCGGATATGCTCTCTGCATATATTGTAATTCACAAAGAATATATCCGAAATACTCGGTATGGTAACCTGTTCTTGACTTTGGCTGCATAAAATGATCCGTTGGATATTCTAGTCCAAAATCAGCAAAATCTTTTTCTGTAACAGCAATAAACTGCTCATAAAGGGCATCAACATCAGGTACAATATTAAGAGTGATCAGATCATCTTCGCCTTCCACCTTTGCAAACAGACCTTTTGTGTATTCCCAGATATTTTCAATTGCTTTTATCAGACGTACTTTACTTTCTTCTGTTCCCTGTGCAAAAATTTTCATCCAGGATGAAGCATGAGTATAGTGATATTTAACCTCTTTTAAAGATTTTTGGGCAAGCGCGGATAAGTCTTCATCTGAAGAATTTGATAAAGCTTCATACATTAATTTCTGATAGATAGAAAAAACATACACTTTAAGAATTGTCTGGGCATAATCTTCATTAGGGAGCTCTACCCAATGAGCATTGATGTATTCATGTTCATATCTCAAAAATGCCAGATCATCCTCGCTTTTACCATTATCAGCTACTCTTGAAGCATACTGATAAAAGTTATTCGCTTGTCCAAGTTCATCAAGAGCAATGTTGGTCAATGCAATATCTTCTTCCAGATAAGGACCTTCACCGCACCACTCGGATAGTCCCTGCCCCATGATGAAACTATCATCCGCGAATTTTAATAAATAATTATATAATGGATTCATTTTTTGATGGATTTCAGATTCAGATTTCAGATTTCAGATATTTAATTTTCATATCTGAAGTCTCATATACTGAAGTCTTTATTAATTACATATTTTTTACATCATTAGGAATGTCATAGAAGGTTGGATGGCGGTATAATTTATCATCTGCCGGATCAAAAAATGATTCCTGATCCATACCTTCTGAACTTACAATATATTTGCTGGGAACAACCCAAACGCATGTTCCTTCTTTTCTCCTGGTATAAACGTCTCTTGCATTCTGAAGAGCCATTTCTGCGGTTGGTGCCTGCACTGTTCCTGCATGTTTGTGGGATAATCCCGGTTTAGTCTGAATAAACACTTCCCACATATCTAAATTTGCCATAGTCAATTATAAATTTGAAAATTTGAGAATTTGAAAATGTGTTAATTAATTTTCAATCAGTACATTTTCAAATCATCACCTTATATCACTTCTTTTTGTTGTTTCTCCGCAAAAGCTGCTGCAGCTTCTTTCACCCAAAGGTTTTCCTGCTGTGCCTTTACTTTAGTTTGTAATCTTTTCTTATTACATGGTCCGTTTCCTGTCAGAATGGTCATAAATTCATCCCATGGAAGTTCTCCAAAATCATAATGCCCCCTCTCCTCGTTCCACTTCAGATCTTTATCCGGAATCGTTAATCCTAAAAACT
This sequence comes from Chryseobacterium sp. B21-037, assembly GCF_028570785.1. Lineage (NCBI taxonomy): Bacteria > Pseudomonadati > Bacteroidota > Flavobacteriia > Flavobacteriales > Weeksellaceae > Chryseobacterium > Chryseobacterium sp. B21-037. Next base: position 4,208,636 of record NZ_JALGCB010000001.1, on the reverse strand, counting down.
CAGCCTGGGAAACAGTAACGTCAATAAACCTTTGACGAAGGCTATCGTTACTTTCTCGTTTTACTCTATAGTTCATAGAGATCTTCGAATTTGGTGAGCTGTCATCATTAGGTCCAAACATCATCAGAGCCGGCCACCAAAAACGATCTAACGCTGCCTGAGCCATTTCTTTCTGTTGTTTTGTTCCTCGGCAAAGTGCCATTAAAATCTCATACCCTTGTCTCTGATGGAAAGATTCTTCCTTGCAGATTCTTACCATTGCTCTGGAATAAGGTCCGTAAGAGTTACCCATCAGCATTACCTGGTTCATAATTGCAGCGCCATCAACCAGCCAGCCAATAGCTCCAATATCTGCCCAGCTCAGTGTAGGATAATTAAAGATACTTGAGTATTTAGCCTTTCCTTCCAACATATCTTCATAAGTAGCATCTCTGTCTGCCCTGATTGTTCCGTTTCCTAAAGTTTCAGTTGCAGCATAAAGATATAACCCGTGCCCTGCCTCATCCTGAACCTTAGCCAAAAGAGCCATTTTTCTTCTCAAAGAAGGAGCTCTGGAAATCCAGTTAGCTTCCGGTAGCATTCCTACAATCTCGGAATGGGCATGTTGTGAAATCTGACGAACCAATAATTTCCTGTAATCATCAGGCATAATATCCTTGGGCTCTACTTTATTTTCTTCGTGAACGTATTGAACAAATTTTTCTAAGTCCATTTCTTTTGTCTTTTGTAAAATGTAAAACGTATTAATGTATTCATGAATACTTTTTACATTTAATCGTTAATACAATTTAAACATCATAATTAAGCATCACCACATTGGTTGTCGGGTGACATTGACATGTCAGAACGTAACCTCTGGCTACTTCTTCTTCGGTAAGTGCAAAGTTTTTTTCCATGAAGACTTCTCCTTCCAAAACCTCTGCTTTACACGTACAGCAAACCCCTCCTTTACAAGCAAAAGGAACAGGCAACTGATCTTTTAATGCTTTATCTAAGATACTCTCTTTTTTAGAATTAAGATGGAAGGAATATTCATCGTCGTCAATGATCACCGTTACCATACTTTCTATATTGGCGATAGCTTTGAATTCATCACTCATTTCCTCAGAATTTTCTTCATCCGGAGCTGTGAAATATTCAAATAAAACCTGAATAGCAGGTACCTTTTTTTCTTTTTTCAGATAATCAGCAATACCTTTGATCATTTCTGCAGGACCACAAATGAAATAGGTAGCTTCTTTAACATCTATATCGGTATATCTTTCAAATAAATGATTCAGTTTTTCCGGAGAGATTCTTCCTTCAAAAATAGGATCTTCATGCTTTTCACGACTTACCAGATATACTACATTCAGCCTTCCTTTGAAGTGCTCAACCAGTTTATCGATCTCCGCTTTCTTCATCACATGATTCATGCTTCTGTTGCTGTAAAATAAATATGCCTTACTATTAGGCTCCTGGTAAAGACTTTCCTTGATATTGGAAAGAACCGGACTGATTCCACTTCCTGCAGCCAGACCAACATATGTTTTGGTATTCGATGGGTGATAGGTGGTATTGAAACCTCCCATAGGTGGCATTACCTCAAGCACCTCATCCATATGAAGATGTTCATTAAAATATCCTGAAACCTTTCCACCTTCTAAAAGTTTGACCAATACTTCCAATGTATTGCTTTTTTCACTTGGAGCATTGCAGATAGAATAAGAACGTCTCTCCTCATTTCCGTCGATCATCATCCGGAAGTTAAGGTATTGCCCCTGCTTGAATCTGAATTTATCTTTTAGTTCATCAGGAATTTCCACTGCTACATTCACAGCTTCATCGGTATCTTTCTGAACTTTTACCGTTTTTAGTTTATAAAATGAATTCATTTTTTCTTTAGTATTCTATTAATTTTTCCACCTTCGCATTTAGGTAAGCTATCCTGAGTGTGGATTTTCACTTTTGTGGTTATTCCTACCCGTTTCTTTATTTCGTTTTCAATATTTTTTCCAAAATTTCCGACAAAAATAAGATAATCATCGGTATTTATTTCAAGTTGATGAGATTTAATAAAATCATTATCTATTTCCAGGTCAATGTCTAAAGCAACGCACATTTGCTCCTTTTCGATAGGTGTAAGATAGTAATTTGGTACGACTCCTTCTACATGTGAAAAAGCTTCTTCAATCAGGCTTGGATAAACATTTACCCCTCTTACAATCAGCATATCATCAGCTCTTCCGATAAGAGGTCTCATTTTTACCATCGTTCTTTTTCCACTCTCATCATAGTAAAGACTTGTAATGTCATTTGTCCAATATCTTAGAAGTGGCATCGCTTTTTTCGTCAAAGTGGTAATCACCAGTACGCCTTCTTCTCCAAATGGAACCGGTTGTTTTGTATTCGGATCCAAAATTTCGGGATAAAAATGATCTTCCCAGATATAGGAACCACCTTTTTCTTCGAAATCCTCCATCGATACTCCGGGTCCGATAATCTCACTTAATCCATAAATATTAGTCGCATGAACCCCCAGCCTCTCTTCAATGTGATGTCTGATGATTTCTGTCCATGGTTCAGAACCCAACACAGCATACTTTAAACTGATTTCATCAGCAGAAATTCCTCTTTTAGCAAATTCATCAGCTATTGTTAAAGCATACGAAGGTGAGCAACAAATTACTTCAGGCTTAAAATCCATTATCAAATCCACTTGTCTCGTTGTCATTCCCCCCGAAATAGGAAGAACACTCATTCCAAGCTTTTCAGCTCCATAATGCAGACCTAATCCGCCGGTAAAAATTCCATAACCGTATGCATTATGCAATTGCATCCCAGGTTGGGCTCCTGCTGCGTTCAAAGACCTTGCAACCACCTCGCTGAAAAGATCAACATCTTCCTTCGTGTATCCTACTACCGTTGGTTTTCCTGTAGTTCCACTTGAACAATGTATTCTCTGTAATTCATTCTTCGGAACCGTAAATAATCCAAATGGATAGTGATCCCGCAAATCCTGTTTATAAGTAATGGGTAATTTCGAAATATCTTCAATCGACCTTATTTCCTGAGGTGATATTCCCGCTTCATTAAATTTTCTTTTATAAAAATCTGATCTTTCCTCAAGATAACCTACAAGATCTACCAATCTTTTGGACTGGAGCTCCCTAAGCTGGTCGAGCTCTAAATATTCAACTGAAAAATCCATAAAACTAACTAACATTTGTTAGGTGTAAATTTAAAAAGATTTTGGAAGCTGACAAAATTTTTATGATTTTAATCATATTTTGAATGATTCTAAATAACCAGAACGGTAATTTTTTTATCTCTTTTGATTTCCAAGCAGTCCAAAGAGTATCTTATTCCTGATTTCATCAGTGATCTCTACATTTGATCCTGTGTTTCTTTTGAACCAGAAATAAGAATTATTGAGTGTATGAAGAATAAACCTTGTAGTAAAGGATGGGGATTTTAATTCCCAATTTTCGGCCTTATAGATCCCGGAAATTAATTGTTCGACTTCCTGTTGATATTTTTTCCTCAACTCAACAAATTCAGGAAGCCTTTCCTCAAGATGTTTCCATTCGTTGGAATAAATATGAGTAACATCGGGATTTTTGAGAACAACAGATAAGTGTTTATCAATAAATAAATTCAGCTTATCACTGGGTTTGATATCTGTGTTCAATACTTCCTGAAGCTCAACAAAGAAATCCTGAGCAATACCAAAGCAAATCCATTCAAGGATTTCTTCCTTAGAACGTATATGTGCATAGAGAGAGGCAGCTTTTATATTCAATTGAGTTGCCAGATCTCTTACAGAACTTCCCATATAGCCTTTCTCTTTGAAAAGCTGAACGGCTTCGTCTAATATTTTCTTTTGTTTTTCTTTAAGCTCCATCAGTAGATTGCAAAAGTAACTTTTTTGATCCAAACTGTTGTTTTTTGCCTCATAAAAGTTTTACATACCTCTTTTAATCTGATTTCAAAATAAAAAAGAATGTCAAAATTTACAGATGATATGATGAAAATGGAAATTTTGTCTAGTTACCTCAGTGTTAAAAATACAATATTCGGAAATTTTGTCCAATTTATTTATAAATTCAATAATTGAACACTTTTTGTGTTATACGACCCGAATTAAATGATTAAATTAGATCAAGGACATCAGACTTTAGATACGGATTTAAGAAATTAAATTTAATTCAAAGTCTGAATGGTCTGAAATCTGATGTCTAAAATCTATACACTTTAAGTCAACCCAAAAATATAAAATATGAATTTAAATCAATATACTGTAAAATCACAAGAAGCCATTCAGGCAGCCCAGCAAGTTGCTATGGAATTGGGTAATCAAAGCATAGAACCTCAACATTTACTGGAAGGAATCTTTCAGGTAGATGAAAATATTTCACCTTTTTTACTGAAAAAATCGGAAGCCGATGCATCTTTGGTAAGAGAGAGAAACCGTGAAAGTTTAGAAAGACTTCCTAAAGTTCAGGGAGGTAATATTTATCTCTCACAATCAGCAAATAAAGTCCTATTGGATGCGCCGAACATTGCAAAGAAAATGGGTGATGAGTATGTAACAATCGAACACTTATGGCTGTCACTTTTGGATACTTCATCTGAAGTTTCTAAAATGCTTAAAGATATGGGGGTTACCAAAAGCTTACTGGAAGGCGCTATTAAGGAATTAAGAAAAGGGAGCAAAGCAAATTCTGCAAGTTCAGAAGAAACTTACCAATCTCTCAATAAATATGCTAAAAATTTTAATGAATTAGCAGCAGAAGGAAAACTGGATCCGGTAATCGGACGTGATGAAGAAATCCGTCGTGTATTACAGATTCTTTCCAGAAGAACAAAAAACAATCCGATCCTAATTGGAGAACCAGGTGTAGGTAAAACTGCAATTGCAGAAGGGATTGCACATAGAATTATTAACGGAGACGTTCCTGAAAATCTGATGGATAAAACTTTATATTCATTAGATATGGGAGCATTAATCGCCGGAGCAAAATATAAGGGAGAATTTGAAGAGCGTTTGAAGTCTGTCGTTAATGAGGTAATAAAGTCTGACGGACAAATTATTCTTTTCATTGATGAAATCCACACATTAGTAGGAGCTGGTGGTGGTGAAGGCGCTATGGACGCAGCAAATATTTTAAAACCCGCCTTGGCAAGAGGAGAATTAAGAGCAATAGGTGCCACTACCTTGAATGAATATCAAAAATATTTTGAAAAGGACAAAGCCCTTGAAAGACGTTTTCAGAAAGTAATGGTGGAAGAGCCGGATACAGAATCTGCGATCTCTATTTTACGTGGAATTAAAGATAAATACGAAGCGCATCATAAAGTAAGAATCAAAGATGAGGCTATTATTGCAGCAGTTGAAATGTCTCAAAGATACATCTCAGACCGATTCTTACCGGATAAAGCAATTGACCTTATTGATGAGGCTTCTGCCAAGTTGAGAATGGAAATCAACTCCAAACCCGAAGAGCTTGATGTCTTGGATAGAAAGCTTATGCAGATGGAAATTGAGCTGGCTGCTATTTCAAGAGAAGGCAATCAGACCAAAATTGACCATTTAAAAGAAGATATTTCAAAAATTTCCGAACAACGAAATGAGATTAATGCAAAATGGTTGAAAGAAAAACAAAAAAGTGAAGATCTTACACAGATTAAAAAAGATATTGAATCTTTAAAACTAGAAGCGGAAAGAGCTTCCAGAGCTGGAGATTATGCCAAAGTAGCAGAAATCCAATATGGAAAAATCAAAGAAAAAGAAGATGACTTGCAGAAGCTGGAACTTGAAATGCAAAATCATCAGAACGAATTAATAAAAGAAGAGGTAACTGCAGAAAATATCTCCGAAGTAATTGCTAAGTGGACAGGAATTCCTGTAACAAAACTTTTACAATCGGAAAGGGAGAAATTGCTGCACCTTGAAACAGAACTTCATCACAGGGTTGTAGGACAAGAAGAAGCCATTCAGGCTGTTTCTGATGCGATCAGAAGAAACCGTGCAGGATTGAGTGATGAGAAAAAACCAATAGGATCCTTTCTTTTCCTCGGTACAACAGGTGTCGGTAAAACAGAGTTAGCAAAAGCGCTGGCTGAATTTTTATTCGACGATGAGAACAATATGACCCGAATAGATATGAGTGAATATCAGGAACGTCATTCTGTTTCCAGATTAGTAGGAGCGCCTCCCGGATATGTAGGATATGATGAAGGAGGACAACTTACAGAAGCAGTGAGAAGACGACCTTATTCAGTTGTTCTTTTGGATGAGATTGAAAAAGCCCACCCTGATGTTTTCAATACCTTATTGCAGGTTTTGGATGATGGTCGTTTGACAGACAACAAAGGCAGAGTTGTCAACTTTAAAAACTCAATTATCATTATGACTTCTAACCTGGGCTCACATTTGATTCAGGAAAATTTTGAAAACATTACTGAAGCCAATCAGGATGAAATCGTAGAGAAAACAAAAGAAGAAGTTTTTGACTTATTAAAGCAAACTCTTCGTCCGGAGTTCTTAAACAGAATTGATGAGATTGTATTATTCCAGCCTTTAAGAAAAAAGGAAATTGGAAAAATTGTTCAGTATCAGTTGCGAGGCTTTAATGATATGTTAGCAAAACGAAATATTATCATGACAGCAACTCAGGATGCCGTAGATTATTTAATGAATAAAGGATATGATCCTGCTTTTGGTGCAAGACCTTTAAAGAGAGTTATCCAGCAGGAAGTTTTAAATAAACTATCCCGCGAGATTCTGGCCGGAAATGTAAATGACGGAGACCGAATCACTTTGGATTATTTCGATGAAACAGGTCTGGTTTTCAGACCGGCGGAAAAATAAATAGTTTTTTTCATATATATTATTTTTGTAGTAAGTGCTGTAGACAAAATCTACAGCACTTATTTTTGTTAATTCACATTGACATAACATCTGGACAACGCTATGAAAGTAACACATAACGATATCAAAAAAGATTCAAGTGTAAAAAAAACGGTAGAAATTATTATTTCTACCGCTTTTTTATTTTTATCCGGACATCAAAGTTATTTAAGAGCCGGGAGATTATTTAGAATATTCAAATTTTTACTATTTGCATCATTTCCCTTAGGAAATGCTGTAAAAAAGATACATTGGCTTCCTGCCTTTTGCTTCCCTTTATTCACAGCGCCCGAACTGAAGCTATTCTGTCCCATATTAATTGCAATATTCACGTCAGTAATACCATTAATCACAGCCTGTTCTTTTACATATTGAAGATATCCCTTCAATAAACCAATACTATAAAAATATTGCTTTTTAACTTCAATCCCTTTTGCATCCAACGTCTTTTCATTGTTTAATGCATAGGTTTTGTCTAAAAGTGAAGCTGTTTCATTAGCAATGAGATAATTATTAATATTCTTATCTAAGATATCATTTTTATCTGCTGTCGCATCAGGAGGAATAATACTACCATGATTCATTGCCTCTACACAATTAGCCGCAGAAACAGTATCTGCAGGAGTTTTGTAAGACATTAGATACATAGTCTGATATCCTTTATAATCTTCTCTCTGATGAGCGTCCACTTTTTCGGAAGAAGGGTATTGTCCGATATTAACCCCAATTAATGCATCTTGCCCTGCTTTCTCTTCTACATTTGCAATAAACGCTTCCAAAATTTCTATTGGATAAATTACCTGTCTTGCATCTTCGGCTGACAATCCCCTAGCTGTTCGTCCCCCTAATAATACAGCGTAGTTATTAGTGAGATAAGTATCTGCCAGCGCCTGAGCTGTTTTACTATCAATTAATCGGTCCTTGTAATTTTGAGAAATTACTTTATCGCTTGATGCTTCACTTTCATTATCACTGTTGCATGATTGAAATAACATTCCAACCGATAAAAGTCCCAATATGGCAATGCTAAAAAGTTTTGTTTTCAAAATTATTTTTTTTTCTACAAGTAAATATATTCAATTATTAATAATTATAATATAATAAGCATTTATTTTAACATAAAAATAAAATCTAATTAAGATTCGAAACATCAATTTTTTCACCAAAAAATTACCATTTTATAAAGAAAATCCATCTTCCCGTAAAATCACGGATAACAAATAGGAGAAATCCCTGTCATTTAACCTAAAATTTTTCCGAGATTTGCATTACTAACTAACACTGTGTTTAAAAAACTAACATTATGGAAACAAAACCTATTCTCGAAGGTGATGTGGAGACACTAAGTCTTCCAAACACTATGAGTAATGTCTTTATTCAGGAGCTGATTAATAATTACCGTAATAATCAACTGAAAGCAATTAATTCTACTCTTGAAATGACTGATGCAGATTCTATCTGGTTTGACTTGCCTAAATTGAAAAAATTCATTAACGATCTTGAAACAGAAGCTAAGAAAGTGAATCCCGCAACCAGTGAAAGTGATTTGGGTATTAGATTTTATTATGCTGCTTATCCTAAGATTGACAATTGGACAATTATGGAAAGTCATACTGTTCCAAAAGAGTACGCTGAACGACATACTTTAATAATGGTTCCCACTCTAAAAAAGAAGACAAAAACGGAAAGATTTTACATTACGATTTCAATCCATCCAATTCCAATGGTCAGGTAATCGCTATGGCATTAAAATCTCGAAATACAACAGATCCTATTGAAGAAGAAGGCGGACTAGCACAAAACCACGGAAGCTTAATTCCTCCTGATTCTCCAATTGTTCAAAACTATTAAGTAAAAAATGGATTCATTGCGAAGTGTACTGGACTATTCATTATATTGTACAGAAGGTTTATCCGCTTTAGTTTCGATTTTTTTTCTAAAGTCATTAAAAAATCAATACTGGAAGTACTTTTCAATATATTTGATAGCAATTTTTATATTTGAGTCTTTTGGCAGGTATGGAAATTTTTCCTTATTTTCAAAAATCAAATATTATAATTATTTTGTAATCCCCATGGAATTTTTGTTTTTCTATTGGTTATATGCTGCAAAATCATTCAACAATAGAAAACTATTCGGGATCCTTTCATTATTTTATCTGATTTCATTTATTCCCAGTGAACTGTATTTTAAGGAAAGTAAAATAATTTATTCATTTAATTATACTTTTGGGTGTTTACTTTTAATGATTTTAGTTATCATGGAGTACTATAAACAGGTGAATTCTGAAGATATAATCAATTTCAGTAACAATAAAATGTTTTATATAAATCTGGGAGTAACATTATTTTATATTGGAACACTTCCATTTTTTACATTTTATACACTTCTATATTATGACAACCGGGAAATCTGGAGTATTTATTGCAATTACTCACAGATTTCAGATATTATCATGTATTTATTATTTTCAGCTTCATTCATATGGGGAAAACGGAACTTTTAATAACCATTATTTTATTTAACGTATTCTTTGTATTATTCGTAGCTGCGCTAATGGTATACATTAGAAAATACAGACAGCGAAAAAAAGAGTATTTAAATGAAATTGAAATAAAAAATGAAATCCATCAGAAGGAGCTCTTGGCCACTCAGCTGGAGATCCAACAGGCTACTATGCAACAGATTGGCCGTGAACTTCATGACAACATAGGACAGAAACTCACATTAGTAAGCTTGTACACTCAGCAACTTTTATACGAAAATAAAGTTCCTGAAGTCAATGAAAGAATAGAACAGGTATCACAGATCATCAACCAATCCCTTCAGGACCTTAGAAGTCTTTCGAAAACTTTAACTGATGATAATATCAATCAAAAGGAAATCGTAACCTTAATTCAGGAAGAAGTCGACAACACCAATGCTTTTAAAAAATGTAATGTAAGCTTTAAACATAATTTTAAACAACTGGATCTGGGATTCGTACATAAGAATGTACTTTTGAGAATCACCCAGGAATTTATTCAGAACAGTATAAAGCATGCCCACTGCAAAAATATTTTCATTAACCTCAATACTTCGAATGAAGCACTTTGGGAACTGAATATCCAGGATGACGGTATCGGATTTGACAGGACTAACATAAGATCTAATGGCATTGGATTAACCAATATGAAAAACAGAGCGGAAATCATAGGAGCAGACTTCACTCTGGAAAGTTTAAAGAACAAAGGAACAACCGTTAATATTACACTAAAAAGACAGCCATGAAAAAAACAATTGTTATCGTTGACGACCACATCCTTATTGCGAAGGCATTGGAAGGTATTATTGACAACTTTAAAGATTTTGAAGTTATTTATGTCTGTGAAAACGGAAAAGATCTTATTCAGAAATTCGAAAATAACAATAAAATTCCTGATATTATCTTACTCGACATCAGCATGCCAATTATGGATGGTTTCGAAACCGTGTTATGGCTCAAAGAAAACCACCCTGATATTAAAGTAATGGCCTTGAGCATGCAAGGGGATGACAAAAGCGTCATCAAAATGATAAAAAACGGGGCAAAAGGGTATTTATTAAAAAACACCCACCCTAAAGAACTGGAAACAGCTCTTGTGAAATTAAATACGGAAGGATTCTTTTATCCGGAATGGGCGTCACGCATTATATTTTCTAATCTGAACAATGAAACTGAATCTAAAGATACAGTGCGGATTTCTGAGCGTGAAAAAGAATTCCTGAAATATACAGTTACTGAACTAAGTTATAAAGAAATAGCTGATAAAATGTGCTGCAGTCCAAGAACTGTGGAAAGTTACAGAGACCAGCTTTGTGAAAAATTAGATTTGAAAACCCGTGTGGGACTCGCTGTTTTCGCCATGAAAAATGGATTCGACTAGTTTCTCGGATTGCTTACCGATTAAAAACCTTTTCCAATTTAAATTATAAAAAGTCCCTTTTTGAAATTCAGAAAGGGACTTTTTACACTGTAAATACTGGCAAAAGAAGGACAAAACATTCGAAGAGCAGTAAATCATACCTTCCCATAATACGTTTTATTAATTATGCAATGAATATCAATTTTACTTACATAATTATAAACAAAATAAAGATTCAGATATGGAAATTATGAAAATGAGTAAAAAACACGAAAACACCGCCAGTAAAGTATAAAATCACCATAAAAGGAAATAAATTACTGAATTAAAAGTTATAAAAACCCATAAAATAATAGCAATTCATAAAAATGAGATTTTGCAAACTCACCCAAAATAATATAATTTCGTTTTTCCACAAATAAATTTATAGAAACTATGAAAAAACTATTATTTGGAATCCTGGCATTAGGATTCATGTCCGCTTGTAACAGCGACAATGTTTCAAATCAAGGTGAAGAGACTGCAAACAAATCTGCAACTGCTTCAGATTTAGCCAACAGAAGATCTTGTCCTTCAGAAGAAATCAGAAAGCAAACACTTCAGAACAATCCTGAACTCAGACAAAAGTATGCAGCTATTGAAGCGAATACTGAAAGATTTGCAAACGCAATTAAAATGGGGAAAGTTCTTGCAGATGGTACTGTTGAAATTCCTGTGGTAGTAAATGTATTGTACAATACTTCTGCACAAAATGTTTCTGATGCCAGAATAGCAGAGCAAATTGCTGTTCTTAATGCTGACTACGGAGGTACGAACAGTGATGTAAATAAAATACCAACAGAATTTCAATCTGTAAAATCAGGAGATGTAAAAGTGAGATTCAGACTAGCAAATACCGTAAGAAAATCTACAACTAAAACAAGCTGGAGCACTAATGATGCCATGAAAAAAGCTTCTTCCGGAGGTATTGACGCCACCAATCCTACCAACTATTTCAACATCTGGGTAGTAGGCAGCATGGGACAAGTTCTTGGATATGCGACCTTCCCTGAATCAGCAGGATTATGGAATGATGGGGTGGTGATTGCAGCTCCTTATTTTGGAAAAACAGGAGCATCTTCTCCTTTCAATTTGGGAAGAACGGCTACTCATGAAGTAGGACACTATTTAAATCTTAGACATATCTGGGGTGATGCAAATTGCGGAAACGATCAGGTAGCGGATACACCTACACAAACAGGAGCTAATTATAACAAACCTACATATCCTGTATACAATACTTGTAGTGGGGTATCAAGATCTATTATGTTCATGAACTATATGGACTATGTAGATGATGCTGCAATGTTTATGTTCTCTGCAGGGCAAAAAACAAGAATGCAGGCAGTTGTAAGTTCTTCTGGTCCTAGAGCAGGTTTAAGAGTATTATAAGTTTTCTTAATATGTTAAAAAAGCCTTTCTCAGTTTTGAGAAAGGTTTTTTTTTATATTTTTGGCAAATTTTAAAATTTAAAATAAAAAACACACAATGATGAATAAATTAGTATTAGCATTTTTTATGCTGCTTACCTTATGCCTATACAAGGCACAGGATACTCTTCAGCAAGAAAACAATCTCTCTCATTCTATTTCAGAACCTCCCGCACTTTCAGAGAAGGTACCTTTCTTAAAAAAAGAATGGGTCCAAAAATCAATTGCCCCAACATTATTATTTACCGCTTCAGCAGCTACCTGGGGTGAGCGTAAAAACATCCGTGACATAAGAAATCGATATCTGCCGGATTTTAAGGCTAGTTTTGACGATTACCTTCAATATGCTCCTGCTGCTACGGTGTACGGTTTGAAGTTAGCGGGAATTAAAGGACGTAATAATATTGGGAGAGCTACTTTATCTTATGCCACAAGTTTAGCTATTATGGGAATCATCGTCAATTCTGTAAAGTACACATCTAAAGTTGAACGTCCGGATGCATCAGCCAAAAACTCTTTTCCATCCGGGCACGCTGCAATGGCTTTTGCTAATGCCAGCTTTCTACATAAGGAGTATGGACTTGTAAATCCAGCTTACAGCATTGGAGGATATGGCGCAGCTACATTGACAGGACTTGGAAGAAACCTGAATAACAGACATTGGATGCCTGATATTCTTGCAGGTGCAGGAGTAGGGATTATTTCTACTGAATTAGGATATTTTTTCATTGATAAATTTTACAAGAATAAAGGAGATAATCTAAGCCTGCTTTCCAGGATAGAAAGTAACGGATATCCTTCTTTTCTGTCTATAAAAGTGGGATCAGCACTCGCTACCACGAACTTCTTGAAAGAATCTGAGCTCGATAACAGAAAGCAGGTTGGTTTTGATGCAGGATTAGAAGGATCTTATTTTTTTTCAAAAAAATGGGGAATTGGAGGAGATCTTAGCTTTAGTAGTTTCCCGATCAAACCTCAAAGACTTACTTTGGATGATGAGGAACACTATGAAAACTTTGATATCACGACTCAGTCATTAGGATTTCTCAATTTTGGTTTGGGTCCATATTTTTCTCATGAATTTGCAAAAAACTGGGAAGTCATGTTAAAAGCTACAGGTGGCTATTCAATACCTGCAAGCGGAAAAATTTTTGTTAAAAGTGAGCATATTGGCACTCCAGACAATCAATTGGAGCTGGCAACTTATAAACCTTCAAAGGCTTTCAGGCTTAATTTAGGAAGTGCTATTACTTATAAATTCAATCCTGAACTCGGGATTACCGCCTACGCCGAATACAACCAGATTAAGTCCACGATGAATTACCACTTTAGCGACCTGGTGAAAGACGACGAAGAAATGAACGAAGTATTCAACACTTCTTTTGCTAAAGAAAAAGTTAGATATATAACGATTGGATTAAGATTAACAGCTTATTTCTAATAATCAAAAAGCCTTCAGAATACTGAAGGCTTTTTGATTATAAATTTTTAGAATTATTTTCAGGAGTATAATCCATAAAAATATCCCCATCAAGTTTGATCGATTTTACTTTATTTTTTACAGGAATCGTAAGAACTGCCTGTTTTTGATTTTTCTCCCATAATGAAGGTGTAAAATGAAGACTTTCAATTCCTCCGTCGTCATAAGTTATTACAGCATCAAAAGGAATTGCAAAACCTCCGACATTATCAATATTTATTGTAAGCAATCCGTTCTCCTGAGTTCCTTTTGTAATTTTGAGATCGATATAATTGTTTGTATAGAACCAATTATTCCAGAACCAGTTCAAATCTTTCCCTGATCCTGTATTCATAGAATTAAAATAATCCCATGGAATCGGATGTTTTCCATTCCAATTGTTCATATAATGGTGTAATGCTTTTTTAAACAGATCATCCCCAAGATAATCTTTTAAAGCCAGATAAGACAGAGATGCCTTTACATAAGAATTATTCCCATATCCTGCTCCACTTACCTGTGTACTCATGGTAATAATGGGCTGATCCTGTTCGGCAGAAGGATCATTGATCCATTTCTTTACCCTGAAATTTTTATAAAAATCCTTTGCTTTAGCTTCACCATTCTCATCAATTCCAATCAGATATTCGAGGGTTGTTGCCCAACCCTCATCCATAAAAGCATATCGTGTTTCATTGATCCCCATATAAAAAGGGAAATAGGTATGAGCAATTTCATGATCTGCCGTTAATCTCGCATCTTCAAAATTATCCGGAATACTGTTATCATTAATCATCATTGGATATTCCATATCAGCATATCCCTGAACAGCAGTCATTACAGGATATGGATACTCCACGCCCGGCCAGTTTTTAGAATACCAATCAAGGTTATAACGCATCCAGTCTACATAATGTTCAAAATCTTTAGCACCTGCTTTGTATGCAGACTGCACACTTGCTCGTTTTGTTTTGAGCTGAACACTTGCCCCATCCCATACATAATGATTACTCAAGGCGAAACAAAAATCCGTGATATTAGCGGCTTTGAATTTCCAGGTATTCCACTTATTCTGCTTAGTTACCTTTCCTGATTTCATTTCCTCCTGGCTTGCAATATGAACAACCTGATCGCTCCTCAGAGATGTCTTGTATCTTTTTAAATAATTAGGCTGTAAAACAGCTTCGGGATTGAGAAATTCTCCCGTTGCCCAAACCACATAATTTTTGGGTGCAATGATTGCAAAATTATAATCATTAAAATCATTGTAGAATTCTTGCCTGTCCGAATGTGGCAGCATATCCCAGCCATTATAATCATCATACACTGAAATTCTTGGGAAAGAATAAGCAACATAAAATGTTTCAGGATCAATCTGTCCTTCTCTTTCACTTTTTACAGACAATGGATATTCCCACTCTATTTTAATTTCTGATTTTGATTTCGATTTAATAGCGGTTTGCAGCTTTACACTTGCAACAGTTCCCCAATCATCACTGTTTATGTTATATTTTTCCCCATTTACAATAAAAGATTTGATATGCAATCCTGAAGATAGAAAGTCTTTGGATACAAAGCCTGATCTCGGAGCTTGTGGCTTATGAAGGTTATTGACAAACCTTATGGCTAAAGAGTGTAAATCGCCGGGGCTATTGTTACTATAAGTAATCGTTTCTTTTCCGGAAACGATTTTTGTATTATCATCTACTTTTACTTCTACATTGTATATCCCTTTATTCTGCCAGTAATTTTTACCCGGAGCCCCGGAAATATCACGCGTCCCATTTTCATATGCTTTTTTTACATTTCTTGGTATGTATAGTTCTTGTCCTGAAAAATAGTGTGCTGAAGCAACCATTAAACATCCAAAAAGCAATCTCTTCATATCTATTTTTTAAAAATAAGTCTCAAAATTAGGTAAAATGTAACAGAGAAATATAATTAATCACCGCACAGATACTGATATTAGCAAATTTTAACGTATGTTTTTTACATCCACCCTTGTTTATCAGTTTTTTTGTTGTTCTAGCCCTATTAAGACAAAAGCTAATCCAATCCCTGAGAGGAATTGGATTTGAAATTATTTTTCCGAATAAAGAAGATTAGATTTATAATGAAAGCTCTGCAATAACCGGAAAATGATCCGAAGGATACAGCAGGTTTTCTCTTCTGTCATTAATATGCCTGTGAGATTTTATTTTCATTCCCTTTACAAAAATATAATCAATTCGGTCTTTAGGAATTTCATTGACATTAAATCCGGTGAATGTCCCTTTTGGACCATAGTGTTGGGTTTCAGAGTTATAAAAACTATCCTTCAGATTTTGGGAAATAATCTTTATAGGCTCACTGTTGTCTGTTAAATTGAAGTCTCCACTTAAAGTTAAAGGCAGATTTCCAGGATTCAATTCTTTTATTTTTTTAAGAATCAACTCCGCAGATTTCACTCTTGCAACATTTCCAACATGATCAAAATGAAGATTCATTGCTAAGAATTCTTTTTTAGATTTTCTATCTTTAAAAACTGCATATGTACATACCCTGTTGCATGCCGCATCCCAGCCTCTGGAAGGCTTATCCGGTGTTTCCGAAAGCCAGAATGTACCGGATTTCACAACCTGTAACCTTTCATTATCATAAAAAATAGCTGAAAATTCACCTTCTTCTTTTCCATCGTCCCTGCCCACACCGACATAATTATAATTTTGCAATCCTTTTTTAAGGTCTTTCATCTGTTCTGGCAATGCTTCCTGAACCCCAAAATAATCCGGATGATAATACATTAATAAATCCTGTACATCTTGCTTTCGTTCTGTCCATGCATTTTCCTTATCAGATTCTACCTATAATCTGATATTGAAACTCATAACTTTAAGGTTTTGTGAAAACCCTATAACAAAAAACAAGACAAACACAATTGAAAATCTAAAACTCATAATCATCTATTTTAAATAATAATTAAACAAAAATAAGGCTTCTCTACCAGAGAGAAGCCTTAAAACCATGATTATATTGTTAATTTTCTGTATTCTTTTTAAAACAGAATTATTATTCCTTCGTTAATTTAATTTCCTTTTCACCCTGAGTAATCGTCATTGTTTTCTTGTCTTTAGCAAATGTAAAAACAGACTGCCCGAAAAGAAACTTATTATCTCCGTTGTATTCAAGAGGAAATTGTGCATCTCCACCGGCCTGGCCGAAAAGTTGTCCGTTTTTTACTTTAAATGTCAGCTTTAATGGAATCTCTTTGCTTCCAAATGTCCCTGTAAAATCTTTAGGATCAATTTTATCAATTTTCTTGGTATCTGTTACAGAAGCAGAATTGTTTTTCGGATTGATATCGGGAATCTGAGAATTAGGATCCACCTTTACCTCTTCGATTTCCTTAGCAGATTCAATTTGAAAAGTCCATTCTTTATTACGTTTCCAAACCTCAACCGGAAGCTTTACAATTTGTGTTGTCCCGTCTTTAAATCTTACCTGAACTGTAGTTGGCATAGGTAATTGCCCCAGGTTTTCTACCGTAATCTGAGCTCCATTTTTAAAGTCACCACTTATATATTTTACACTTTTAACGGATTGATCAATTTTCCATTTATTAAAGAACCATCCTCGCCAAAACCAATTAAGCTCTTCACCCGAAACGTTCTCCATGGTATGGAAAAAGTCCCAGGGAGTAGGATGTTTGAAAGCCCAACGATCTATATATGTTTTAAATGCTTTATCAAATTTTTCAGGTCCAAGGATTGACTCTCTCAAAATGCCTAAGCCCATACCCGGTTTGAAATAAGCAAGAACTCCGATACTGTGTTCTTTCATATTATCCGGTCCTACCATAATCGGTTCAAAATTATCGCTCATCAAATAACTTCCTGTTTGTGCAATATTTTGCTTTTTGTAATACTCCCCTTTATTGAAGGCTTCAGTAGAAAGCTGATTAATGAATGTATTAAAACCTTCATCCATCCAGGCAAATAACCTTTCATTAGATCCCACAATCATCGGAAACCAGTTGTGTCCGAATTCATGATCCGTAACTCCCCAAAGATCATCTCCCTTGGAATCCATATGACAAAACACAATACCCGGATACTCCATTCCACCTTCATTACCCGCAACGTTTGTAGCTGCAGGATAGGTATATTCATACCATTTCTGAGAATAATGTTCTATCGCAGCTTTCGTGTATTCGGTAGATCTTCCCCAGGCTTTTTCACCTCCACTTTCAGCCGGATACGCTGATATTGCCAAAGACTTCTTGCCACTCGGCAGATTAATTCTTGCCGCATCTAAAACAAATGCAGAAGATGATGCCCATGCAAAATCCCTGGCCTGTTCTATTTTAAACTTCCATGTTTTCGTTCCTGAAGATTGATTTTTACCTATCTCCGATTCAGGGCGGATCATTACTGTTTTATCACTATTTCTTGCCTGTTCCCAACGGTTATTTTCCTCCTTGCTATACACTTCTTTCCCATTAAGAAGTTCCCCTGAGGCAACAACATAATGATTAGCAGGAACGGTTATACTGGTATTGATATTTCCATATTCCAGATAAAACTCCGAAGCTCCCAGATATGGCAATGTATTCCATCCCAGAACGTCATCATACACACACATCCTCGGATACCATTGTGCAATCGTAAAAACTTTACCATTTTTAGTTTCCTGTACTCCCATCCTATCAGAACCATATTCAGGAGAAATAAATGAATAATCAATACTAATTTTCGCCACTCCTCCTTTTGCCTTCAAAGCTTTTGGTAAATCAATCTGCATTCTGGTGTCGGTAATCGTATATTTTACATCTTTACCATCAAGTTTTACCGATTTAATTTTGTAACCACCCTCCAACTTTTCTCCATGGGCTCCATTTCTACTTCCTGAAATAGGAACTACCGCATTACCACGGGAATCCTGATGAAACAAATTCTGATCGAGCTGAAGCCAAAGAAAACTCAGCTGATCCGGGCTGTTATTGGTATATTTTATATCAGCAGTACCGGTTAACTCGTTTTTAGTGTCATTTAAACTCACGTTAAGATTATAGTCTACAGAATTTTGCCAATAAGCATGTCCCGGCTGTCCACTTGCAGAACGGGTTTCCGTGCCTGTTTGTGGATAGAAAAACGGCTTAAATGCCTCTACATAATCATATTTAGGTGTTTCCTGAGCAAAAGCAGGTCCTGAAAACAGAAAAACCGCTATCGCAGAAACAAAGGTTGATACTTTACACTTCATTTTAAAAATTTATAAACTTACTTAATGGATAGGTAAAAAAAATCCCGGAATTGTTACAAATCCGGGATTTTTTAACTTATTTTAAATTAATTTGATTTTTTAGACTTGATCATTGCCTCTAAAGCATCCCACATTTCCTGAGGAATATCTTCCAACATATTAAACTCTCCTGCTCCTTGCAACCATTCACCACCATCTATAGTAACAACCTCTCCGTTCATATAAGCAGAATAATCCGAAACGAGGTAAGCTGCTAAATTAGCCAGCTCCTGATGCTCTCCGACTCTTCTCAACGGAACTTTTTTTCTCATATCGAATTTCTCCTGGAGATCTCCCGGCAATAATCGATCCCATGCTCCTTTTGTCGGGAAAGGTCCCGGAGCGATTGCATTAAAACGTATTCCATATTTTGCCCATTCTACCGCTAAAGACCGAGTCATTGCCAAAACTCCTGCTTTAGCACATGCGGAAGGAACGACATAAGCAGAACCTGTCCACGAATAAGTCGTTACAATATTTAAAACAGTTCCGGGAGTTTTGGAATTTATCCAATGTTTTCCCACGGAAAGTGTGCAGTTTTTTGTTCCCTTTAAAACAATATCTAAAATAGAATCAAATGCAGAATGTGTTAATCTTTCTGTAGGTGAAATAAAGTTCCCGGCAGCATTATTCAGCAAAATATCAATCCTTCCGAACTCCTTTAATGCGGCTTCCTTCATAGCTTCCACTTCATCCCAGTTTCTCACATCACAAGCCACACATAGCACTTTTCCTCCTGTTTCCTCTTCCAGTTCTTTAGCCGTTCCTTGTAATTTTTCGATATTCCTTGAAGTAATCACCACTTTAGCGCCCAATTGAAGAAAATATCTGGTCATTGCTTTTCCCAAGCCGCTTCCTCCTCCCGTTACAATAGCTACTTTATCTTTTAATGCGTCTTCACGCAACATTGGTTGTGTATACAGATTCATACGATTTAATTTTTCCTAAAAATAATAAATATTCAACGGATAAAGCTCAGAATAAGTTTATAAATAAATGTTATAAATAATTGTTCTTTGTTTTTTATTTAATTTTACCACTCTAAAATTTATGCATCCATGAAAATATCAGGAACTCCATTTCTTTTATTCTTCCTGTTTTTTAGCCTTAATTATAACGCTCAAAAATTTGAAAAACTAGCTCAATATGTAAATCCTCTTATAGGTACTGAAAAAATGGGACACACCTATCCCGGAGCCACTGTTCCTTTTGGTTCCGTGCAGCTCAGCCCTGAAACAGATACGATTTCATATGAACTTAATGGAAAATATAATGGAGAAGTCTATAAATACTGTGCTGGCTACCGCTATGAAGACAAAACCATCGTTGGTTTCAGCTCTACACACTTTAGTGGAACCGGGCATTCTGATTTAGGAGATTTTCTAATGATGCCTACTGTTGGAAAACTTCAGTTTAATCCGGGCACCGCTTCTCATCCGGAAAGTGGTTACAGAAGCAGGTTCTCTCATCAGAATGAAAAAGCAGAAGCCGGTTACTATAAAGTGAAACTGGATGACTCTAATATTTTGGCAGAGCTTACAGCTACTACAAGAGTGGGAGTTCAGCGATATACTTTTCCAAAGTCTGATCAGGCTCACATTATTCTGGATCTGATGGCCGGAATTTATAATTACGAAGGAAAGAATGTCTGGACATATGTTCGGGTAGAAAATGATCATACCATTACCGGATACAGACAGACCAATGGTTGGGCAAGAACCAGAACAGTATACTTTGCGATACAGTTTTCAAAACCATTCAAATCATATGGCCAGAAAAATTATGATGGGAAGCAGGTGTATGGAGGGTTCTGGAGAAAATTCGACCAGGCTAAAAATTTCCCGGAAATAGCCGGAAAAAATCTGAAAATGAATTTTGATTTTGACACCAATGAAAATGAAGCCATTGAGGTAATACTTGCTTTATCCCCGGTGAGCCAAAACAATGCTCTTGATAACCTGGAGAAAGAAACAGGAAATTTATCTTTTGATCAGGTAAAAGCCCAAACACAGGAAAACTGGAATAAAGAGCTGAATAAAATCATCATTAAAGGTTCCGATACTGAAAAGACCAATTTCTATACAGCAATGTACCATACCTTTATTAACCCAACAATATATATGGATAGCAATGGAGAATACAAAGGTTTAGATCAGAATATTCATAAAGCAGATGGTTTTACCAATTATACTACATTTTCCCTCTGGGATACCTACCGAGCATTACATCCCTTATTTAATATTATTCAGCCTAAACGAAATAATGACATTGTAAGATCCATGATGGCCCATTATAAGCAGTTCTCTTTGAAAATGCTCCCGATCTGGTCTCATTACGCCAATGAAAACTGGTGCATGAGTGGTTATCACAGTGTGAGTGTTGTTTCAGATGCTATCATCAAAGGTGTTTATACCGGTGATGCAAAAGAAGCGCTCTATGCCTGTGTTGCAACAGCAAATAAAAGGGATTATGAAGGAATTGGGCAATATATTGATTTAGGATATATTCCTGCTGAAAAAAGCGGGACTTCTGTGTCCAATACTCTGGAATACGCCTATGATGACTGGGCAATTGCTCAACTGGCAAAACATTTAGGAGAAACAGAAATTTACAATCAATTTATTACACGTTCTGAAAACTGGAAAAATAATTTTGATAAAAGTATTGGTTTCATGCGGCCCCGTTTAGCAGATGGAAGTTTCAAAAAGGATTTCGATATTCTGAGTACTCACGGACAGGGATTTATTGAAGGTAATTCGTGGAATTATAGCTTTTTCGTTCCACAAAACCCCAATGAACTTATTACCATCATGGGAGGAAAGAAAAAATTTGCATCCAAACTTGATGAATTGTTCACGATGCATTTATCCGATGAATTTTTTGCCGATACTGAAGACATTACGAGAGAAGGAATCATTGGAGGATATGTCCATGGTAATGAACCCGCTCATCATGTAGCTTACCTGTATAACTGGGCTGGGCAGCCATGGAAAACACAATCACAAATTCGCCATATTCTTGAAATGCAATATAAAGCTACTCCTGATGGATTAGGCGGAAATGATGATACAGGACAGATGAGTGCATGGTACATTTTAAGCTCACTCGGATTTTATCCGGTAGCTCCGGGTTCAGAAGATTACGCGATTGGAAGCCCGGCAGTTGATTACGCAGTACTTAATCTGGAAAATGGAAAAACGTTTGAAATTGAAGCAATTGATCAGAGTCCACAAAATGTATATGTTCAAAAGATTCTTTTAAATGGTAAAGAAATTAAAAACTTTACTTTAAAGCATTCCGATATTATAAAAGGTGGAAAACTCAGTTTTTATATGAGCGGCAAAGCAAAAAAATAATCAGTCTGCAGATTTACAAGATCCGTTTTTCGAAACAAAAATAAAAAAGACTACAGTGAGTAGTCTTTTTCTTTATTATATACACAGCTGGGTTTTCAATCTTCCAACTTACTCCTCAACTTCAAAAAGTAATCGCTCACCAAATTTTTCGTCAGCAATTTTTCCATTATCGAATACAAGATTCCCATTGACAAATGTCTGGGTAATTTTAGAATGAAAATTCATACCTTCTAAAGGACTCCAACCACATTTATAAAGAATGTTTTCTTTATTTACTGTCCAGTTTTCATTTAAATCCACCAAAACCAAATCTGCTTTATATCCTTCTCTTATAAAACCTCTTTTCTCTATTCTGAAAAGAATTGCGGGATTATGGGACATCTTTTCAACGATCTTTTCCAGAGAAATTTTCCCATTTCTGAAATTTTCGAGCATCACATTTAATGAATGCTGAACCAACGGTGCTCCGGATGGACATTTTGTATAAACATTTTGTTTTTCTTCCCAGGTATGAGGAGCATGATCGGTAGCAATTACATCAATTCTACCATCTAAAAGAGCTTCCCAAAGTCCGTCTTTGTCCTTCTGAGTCTTTACTGCCGGATTCCATTTAATTAGACCTCCTCTTGTTTCATAATCATCGTTGGTAAATGTTAAATGGTGTACACAAACTTCCGCGGTGATCTTTTTATCTTTTAAAGGAATGTCATTTCTGAACAAGGCTGTCTCTATAGCTGTTGACAGATGGAAAACATGGAGTCTCGCTCCTGTTTTTTCTGCTAATTCGATGGCCTTGGAGGAAGATTTATAACAAGCTTCTTCACTTCTGATGAGATGATGAAACTTAACAGGAATATCTTCTCCATATTGTTCCATGTATTTCTGGGTATTTGCTCTTATCGTTGCTTCATCTTCACAGTGAACAGCAATCAGCATTTTTGTATTGCTGAAAATATTTTCAAGGGTTTCAGGATTGTCAACCAGCATATTTCCTGTAGAAGAACCTAAGAATAACTTGATTCCCGGAACATTTCTCGGATTGGTTTTAAGCACCTCTTCAAGATTATCATTAGTCCCTCCCATCATAAATCCGTAATTAGCGTATGCTTTTTGGGATCCTATTTCATATTTATCCGCCAACAATTCCTGCGTTACAGCGTTAGGTACAGTATTCGGCTGATCAATAAAACTGGTAATCCCACCTGCAATTGCTGCTCTCGATTCACTTTCAATATCTCCTTTATGAGTTAACCCCGGTTCACGAAAATGCACCTGATCATCAATCACTCCTGGTAAAAGATATTTTCCGGAGCCGTCAATAATCTGATCTGCTTCATCAGAAATATGGGGTTGTATTTTAGAAATTAAATCGTCTTCAATTAAAATATCGCTTTCAAAGATTTTTCCTTCATTTACGATAGTAGCATTTTTGATAAGGGTCCTCATTTACTTTTCTTTAGACTTTATATTCCTTACAAAATTAAGGTTTATGAATGAATTTTAATATCCCTGATAAAAAATCAATTTCTAAATATTTACATTTGCAAGAAATTTCGCATTTTGAAAAAACTTCTTAACGAAACTATTATCTATGGAATAGGGGCAATTATGCCGAGAGTGATTGTAGTATTGCTGAATTATTTATTCATTAAGCATATTAATGTTAATGATTTTGCCATCTTCACCAATCTGTATGCATTAATTTCTTTTGTTAATATTGTTCTTTCTTTCGGCTTCGAAACGGCTTACTTCAGATTTTCCTCCAACAAGAATGACGAGCAAAAAGTCTTTAATACCTCTTTTTGGTTTTTAGCCTCTTTATCTCTTGTCTTCCTTATCGTAGTATTGCTTTTCAACCAGCCTATCGCCGATGTTTTTGGCTATTCAAAGACTCCTGAATTTATACGATGGTTTGCATGGATTGCTTTTTTTGACAATCTTCTTGTCATTCCTCTGGCATGGCTCAGGTTCCATAACAAACCAATAAAATATGCTGCTGTAAGGGTAATTCAGGCAGTATTTCAAAGTATTTTTGTAATTGCTTTATTTTTATACATTCCTGAAACGATCAGCTCCAAATTTGGGCTACGGGAAAAAGTAACTTATCCGTTTTATAGTAATTTAGTCGCAAGCTTTTTGGGATTTCTTCTGGTTTTTCCCATTATTCTGAAGCTTAAATTTCAATTTTCAAAAGGTCTTTTCCTTCAGATGATCAAATATTCCTGGCCGATAATGATTGCTGGTCTTGCATTTATGGTGAATGAAAATTTTGATAAATTTATTCAAAAATTCATTATTGATGATAGCTCAGCAGGAGCCTATGGGGGATGCTACAAGATGGCGGTACTCATGACGCTGTTTGTAACGGCATACAGAATGGGAATCGAACCATTTTTCTTCAAACAAATGCAAAATGAAAATGCAAAACTAACCTATGCGAAAGTAACTGAATATTTTTCTTTTTTTGCCTCCATCGTTGCATTGGGAATTATTGCGAATGTATCATGGATAAAGCTTCTTTTGGTTCCCAATAGTTCTTATTGGATCGCCATCAACATTATTCCTATTATTGTAATTGCCAACTTGTTTTTCGGAATATATTATAACCTTTCAACCTGGTATAAAGTAACAGACAGAACCCGGGTAGGTACATATATTTCGTGGACCGGAGCTATTCTTACGATTGTTTTGAATCTTGTGCTTTTACCAAAATATGGCTTTATGGTTTCGGCATGGGTAACGTTAGCTGCTTATTTTACTATGATGGTACTATCTTATTTCCTGGGCCAAAAATACTATCCTATCCCCTACCGAATGAAAAAAATCGCGTTTTTCATATTACTTTTGGGAGTTTTCAGTTATATCATAGCGAATGTATCCGACTATAACTTCTGGATCGGAAACCTATTGTTTTTGTTCTACACAGGAATTCTATTATATACTGAGAAAAATATGTTATTAGCAAGAATGAGAAAAAACTAAACTTTGGTCTCTATTTTGATGCTAATGAATTTGAAAAAATTAAACAAATATTTAATATAATACACCGTTTCAATACTATGGCTTTATTTATGAACAAAAGCCATCAGATTAAAAACAACTAAAAATACCCTAATATAACTTATGAAAATTATCGTTCCAATGGCTGGACGTGGTTCCAGATTACGTCCACATACCCTAACCGTTCCAAAACCTTTGATTCCCATTGCCGGAAAACCAATTGTACAAAGGCTTGTAGAAGACATTGCTAAAGTTGCCGGTGAAGAAATTGAAGAAGTAGCCTTTATTATCGGAGATTTTGGCCCTGAAATTGAAAAATCCCTGATCCATATTGCAGAAAAACTAGGTGCAAAAGGAAGCATATATTATCAAAATGACCCTTTGGGAACGGCTCATGCCATTAAATGTGCGGAAGATTCTATGCAGGGCAATGTAGTTATCGCGTTTGCTGATACTCTTTTCCGTGCGGACTTCCAGCTTGATAAGAATTCAGATGGTGTTATCTGGGTGAAAAGTGTAGAAGATCCTTCTGCATTTGGTGTTGTGAAATTAGACAATTATGGTTTTATTACAGATTTTGTTGAGAAACCAACAACTTTTGTATCCGACCTTGCCATTATAGGTATTTATTACTTTAACAGTGCTGAGAAGTTAATGGATGAAATCAATTATATCATGGATAATGATATAAAAAATGGAGGAGAATATCAGTTAACAACTGCATTGGAAAACTTAAGAGCTAAAGGTGCCAAATTTACTTTAGGAAAAGTAAATGACTGGATGGATTGTGGAAACAAAAATGCTACGGTAGAAACCAATAGCAAAATTCTTGCTTACGAAAGAGAAGAGATGTCTCAATATCCATCTTCGGCCGTTATCGAAAACTCGCTGATTATCCAGCCTTGCTTTATCGGTGAAAATGTAAAAATTTCGAATTCTAAGGTAGGTCCCGGGGTTTCATTGGGTAACAATACTATTATTGTAAATTCTAATATTGAAAATTCATTGATCCAGGAAAACACAAGAATCAACCATGGAAACCTGTCTAATTCTATGATTGGTAATTCAGCACAGTATTTTGGAGTTGCCAGAGAAATTTCTTTGGGTGATTATTCTGTTTTAGATTTTCTATCTAAATAGTTATAAGAAAAGCAGCAATAAATAAGATATATTCAAACCACACAAAATGTTTTGTGTGGTTTGGCGTTAATATTGCAAAGTATTATTTTTAATCGAAAAGACAAATACATGAAAAATTGGATCCCATTAGTTTTATTACTTCTTATCTTGTCATCCTGTAAAACACGGAACGTTTCCAAAAGTGGCAACGGTGGAATTAAGGACAGCACAGTTGTGGAGAATAACAACAATCCAAAAGATGCAGGAGAACCGGTAAGGGATAAACTTACATTTTTCGAGCATGTAATAATCCCTCCTCAATTCGAACAGATTAAAATTAACAGCAAAGTTAACGTAGAAACGGGAAATTTCGTCCCTACCCTGGATGCAACGATCTATATTGAGAAAAATAAAAAAGTATGGATGAATTTATCTGTACTATTTATTAATGCTGCCAGAGGAATAGCTACTCCGGAAGGAGTAAAGGGATTTGACCGGACAAGTAAATCCTATATCGATTCTGACTTTGAATATCTGAACCATCTCTTAAATGTAAATTTCATCGATTATCAATCCCTGGAAAAAATACTTCTTGGACGAACTTTCATAAAAGTTAACGATTCTCAGTTCATCCTTACAAAAAATGCCCAGGGTTATCAATTGGTTTCTTCTGTGAATCAAAAAATTGTTACTGATGAAAAAACGAGAGAGTATAAAATCTCATTACAATATGATGATAATTATGATCTGCTGAACGTTCAGTTAAAGGATGTTTTATCTCCGGACCAATTAGAAATTTCTTATAGCAATTGGGCTGAATATAATGAAATTCGTCTACCAAAAAATGTTAAAATAATTATAAAAGGTTCAAAAACAAGCCAGATTTTATTAGAAAATACGAAATTTGATTTTTCGAAGATGGAAGTGGCCTATTCAGTCCCAGCCAATTATAAGAAAATTGAAATTAAATGATTAAAAAATTTAGCTTTTTAATAGGTATTTTATTGTTCGGATTGCACAATGGGCAACAAAATAAAGAACAATTGCAGAAGCAAAATGCTGAACTTAAAAAACAAATCACACAAATAAATTCAGATCTCGCTAAAACAAGAAACGAATCTAAACTCTCCATAGCTTATCTTAGTAATATCAACAAAAAATTAACCCTAAGAGAAAAAGTTTACAACAACACTCAAAAGGAAAAAAGATTTATAGAAGATGATATTTATCTTCGTCAACTGGAGATCAACCGTCAAAATAAAGAATTGGCGGTACTTAGAAAAAATTACGCAGAAGTTTTAGTAAATGCTTATAAAAACAAGGGAGTACAAAACAAAGTAACCTTTATTCTTTCTGCTAAAAACCTTGGAGAAGCTATTCGTAGAGTTCAATATCTTAAAGAATATTCAGACTATCAGGATAAAAAAGCAGCTGAAATTACAGACGCTGCAAATCAGATCAAAAAAACAATTGCCCAAAGACAAAAATCGGTTGCAGATAAGCAACAACTTTTGATAGATCAACAAAAAGATCTGGCTACTATTAATGTGGAAAGAGCTCAGAAAGAGCAGCTTGTTGAGGATTTTAAGAAAAATGAATCGAAATTAACTGCTGAATTAAAACAAAAACAAGTCCAATCCAAAGCTCTTGAAGGGCAGATCAGAAGCATCATTGCAGAAGAAATCAGAATAGCGAAAGCGGAAGAAGAAGCCAGAAGAAAGGCTGAAGCTGAGAAAATCCGTTTAGCTAAAATTGCAGCGGAAAGAGAAAAAGCAAGAATAGAAGCTGAAAACAGAGCAAGAGCAGAAGCACTTGAAAGAGAAAGAAAATTAGCTGAAGCTGAAGCTAAAAGAGCCGAGGAGCTAGCCGCAAAAAGAGCTGAAGAGGAAAGAAAACGTACAGAAGAAGCAGCTAGAGCTGAAGCTAATGCAAGGGATGAAGCACGGAAAATAGCCGCAGCAAAAGCTTCTTCGGAAGCCAATGCAAGGGCAAAAGAAGCAGCCAGCAAACTGGCAGCCGCAAAAGCAGCTGAGGCCGCATTAGAAAAGAGAAAAGACGACGAGAAAAAAGCAGCAGAAACCAAAGCGATGACGAATTTTGGAGTTTCTACTGCGGCAGGCAATAATTTTGCTGAAAACAGAGGAAAGCTAGGCTTCCCTGTTGACAAAGGCCAGATCACCCACCGTTTCGGAAGACAACCACACCCTGTTTTTAAAAATATCACAGAAGAGAATAACGGAATTAAAATCTCCGTACCATCGGGTACACGGGCAAAATCAGTGTTCCCGGGATCTGTATCTTCAGTTCTGGCTAACAGTGACGGAACCAAAACGGTAATGCTGAAACACGGAAATTATTTTACCATTTATTCAAATCTGGGAAGTGTCAATGTTTCTAAAGGCCAGCAGGTTTCCGCAGGCACCATTGTAGGTACTGTAGGACAAGACTTTGATGGGTCTTATACCCTTGATTTCCAAGTATGGAACGGAACTACACCTGTTGATCCATTAGGGTGGGTTTCTTATTAAAAAAAGACTAACTTTGTAAAAAATTTAGAAATGGAAACATTAACAATACTTGCCTTATCATGGCAGCATATCCTTATCGTAGCAATTCTGCTTGTTTTACTTTTTGGAGGTAAAAAAATTCCGGAATTAATGAGAGGTGTTGGATCAGGGATCAAAGAATTCAAAGACGCAGTAAAGGAAGAAGATAAAAATCCTACTGAAAATAAAAATTCTTCGACGAACAATCCTTCAAGCAACTAAAATTCTTCAGAATTAATGAATTTCACTGAGACTGCATGGAAAGTCTTCAATCAATCTATTGAAGACTACCACGTATTTGATGACGTTAACCATCTAATTAATAATCCTTTCGAAAAATACAGTTTGGAACGAATTTTGTACGCAAAGAACTGGATTGATACCGTTCAATGGCATTTGGAAGATATTATAAGAGATGAGAACATAGATCCGGTTGAAGCTCTTCAATTAAAGAGAACAATAGACGCCTCTAATCAGAAAAGAACTGATCTGGTGGAATTTATTGACAGCTGGTTTCTTGATAAATTTAAAAATACAACTCCTAAACCTCATGCAAAGATAAACACAGAAACACCCGCTTGGGCTGTAGACAGATTATCAATACTTGCGTTAAAGGTTTATCATATGTCATTAGAAGCAAACAGAGAATCTGCTTCAGAAGAACATCGATTAAATTGCCAGGCAAAATTAGATGTGCTTCTCATACAGAAAGAGGATCTGTCGACTTCTATTAATCAGTTGCTTACTGATATTGAAAACGGTGATGTTAAGATGAAAGTATACAAACAAATGAAAATGTATAATGATGAAAGTCTTAACCCAATCCTTTATCAAAAGGGGCAACAAAAATGAAAAGATTATTTTTTTTTGGAATACTGTTTATACTAACTTCTTCTTGCGCATCGGAAAAATTAAATTTTTCTCCGTTGTCTAATAATTTTTATAGTGAAGCAAAAGGTTCAGATTCTGATAGAGGACTAAAAAAAAGCATAGACATCAATATCAAAGAAAATGTAAATGCTTCTGAAATATCCAATTTAATTTCCACCTTTCCTAAATTCAAAACTATTAGTATAAATGAAGAGGTTCTGTCGCTAAAATACAGCCTACAGAATTACTTGTATGCAATTGACGCCAACAATATTTCAGGAAAGAACAGAGCCATTAAAAGCTTTGAAAAATCTTATAAAAAAATTCAGAAACTCAGACAGGATCTTCCAAAAGATGATGATGAAATCCTAAACAGATATTTGGTAAGGTTAAAAACCAATATTTCTGTTATAGAGGATTCTCTTAAAGGAAATTAAAAACTAGTTCAACGACCTTATTATTAATGATTAAAATTCAAGCGGAAGCAAACGTTCCAACGGAACACGGAACTTTCCGAATGATCGCTTTCTCTGAAAACGAAAATGACTGGATGCCTCATATGGCTATTATCGCTGAAAATACAGATTTTTCAAAACCAGTTAATGTACGTTTCCACTCAGAATGTATTACCGGTGAAGTTTTCCATTCAAAAAAATGTGAATGTGGGCAGCAATTAGATGCAGCCATGAAATATATCCATGAAAATGGAGGAGTTATTGTTTACCTTCGTCAGGAAGGAAGAAACATTGGAATAATAAATAAGTTAAAGGCTTATTCTTTACAGGAAAAAGGATTTGATACTGTAGAAGCTAATCTACAGCTTGGTCTCCCAGCAGATGACAGAAACTTCAATGTAGCCATTGAAATTTTAAATGTGCTGGAAATTAAAGATATCAATCTTCTGACCAATAACCCTGAAAAAGTAAAATATGTTACGGAAAGTAACATCCACCTTAATTCGAGGGTTCCTTTGCAAATACCCGCGAATGATATCAGCAGAGGTTATTTAAAAACAAAGAAAGATTATTTTGGTCATCTTCTGGATGACAATGATAATTAAAAATAAAACAAAGGGCTTCCGGAATAAATTCTGGAGCCCTTTTTAATTATAAAAAAACTGAAAAGATATATCTTAATTCTTAGTCTTTATTTTAGACTCGTCAATATTATAATATTTAATTACACTGTAGTAATCATTGTAATCGACAGGAGCTGCTGCAGTCTTGGAATTTTTCCCACCTGTATTAGCAGGTAAGATTACCACTCTAAATCTTTTGTTCGTATAGTACGTTGGATTAGCCGTTAGATTCAAGCTTGAGTTAACATTAATTCCTATATCAAATTTGCTAAAATCAAATGAATAATCAACAGCAACGTTGTTATTAGTAAAGAACGTATAAGGTAGTAATCTCCAGATTGGAGCATTGTTATTAGTAAGACCCGTTTGTAAGTAAATAAGCACAACATCAGATTGTACTAACTCATTTGTAAATGCGTCTGAATACTGATATAAATTATCATTGGTTTTCGTAAAAGTTGGGGTAATGTCAAAAGCAGTCCCTATTGTATCATGATCCACAAAATTATTATCATCGTCTTTATTATCACAGCTGAATATAAATAAGCTGACAAAAGCTAATAGTAGGATTGGAAGAAATTTTTTCATTTTTATAAAAGTTTTAATATTATTTATAAAGCACATCCAAAACATATACCAAAAAACTTAAAAACATCCATTCTGATGATTTTTTTAATTGTATTTTTGTTCTTATTCAAAAGTTATGAACAAAATAGTTTGCACTTCTCTATTCATATTCTTATCTATCAGTTCAAAAATCGCTGCCCAGTATATACCAAAGGGCATTTCACAGTCTGATGTAAGTAAAGCAAACCAGTGGGTTAATCAAACATACAAATCGCTTTCCCAGGATGAAAAATTAGGACAGCTTTTCATTGTTGCTCTTTATACCAACAAAGGCGAGGATTATATCAACCAGGTAAGAAATATTGTGACCAGTGATAAGATAGGCGGATTGATTCTGATGCAGGATGATGCAGCAAGAGAAATATCTCTGGTAAATGAGTTTCAGCAAAAATCTAAAGTTCCGTTGATGATCGGAATGGATGCTGAATGGGGATTATATCAGAGAATCGCAGCGGCTCACAAATTTCCATGGGCGATGACTTTAGGAGCCATACAGGATAAAAATCTTATTTACCAGATGTCCTCTAAAATTGCCGAAGACTGTAAGAGGATGGGAATCAATTGGGATTTTGCCCCGGTAGTTGATGTGAATACAAATCCTAATAATCCAATCATTGGAAACAGAAGCTTTGGTTCAGAGGTAGATAATGTCATCAGCTCTGCAATAGCATACTCTAATGGATTACAGGACAACAACATACTAGCAGCCATTAAGCATTTTCCTGGTCATGGTGACACCAGTACAGATTCACATCTGGATCTTCCTGTAGTTCCTCACCAACTCGAAAGGCTGAATGCTGTTGAATTGGCACCTTTTAAGGCTCTTATGACTAAAGGTATCGGTGGAGTAATGGTAGCTCACTTATATGTGCCAACGTTAGAATCGGGAAAAGGAATTCCTGCTTCGGTTTCCAAAAATATTATCACCGGACTTTTAAAAGAGAAGTTAGGGTATAAAGGCCTCATTATTACGGACGCACTCAATATGGGTGCAGTAGCCAATAAATATAAGCCCGGGGAATTAGATGCATTAGCCTTTAAAGCAGGTAATGATATTATGCTTTTCTCGCAGGGAGTGTCTGAAGGAAAAAAATTAATTCAGAAGGCTATTGACAATGGAGAAGTTCCACTATCAAGAGTTGAAGAAAGTGTAAAAAAAATATTACTGACCAAATATTATTTAGGGCTGGATAAATACAATCCCAAAAATCCTGAAAACATTAATAATGACCTGAATAACGATTCACACAAACTTTTGGTTCAGAATCTTTATTCTAATGCACTTACCCTATTAAAAGATGAGCAAAAGCTACTTCCCATTACCGGAAAACAAGTGTATTATGTTCCTTTAGAGGAAGCTCCTTATCAGACGTTTGCCAATCAGCTAGGTTCAAATATCATTCTTAAAAAAGCTGACGAAATCAGTACAATTCCAGCTAATTCTATAGTTATTGCAGGACTTCATAAGGATAATGCAACAGCATATAAACCATATAAAATTTCCGGAGAATCTAAAAAGATTCTTGCTGATTTAACTAAAAATCAAAAAGTTATTTTAAATGTATTTGGAAGTGCTTATGCTTTAAAAGATATTGATATTTCAAAAATTTCCACGGTTCTTGTTTCTTATGAAAACAATGACGATTCCATGATTGCAACAGCTAATGCGCTATTGGGAAAGACAAAGATCCAGGGAAGACTTCCGGTACTTGTTAATGATCAACTAAAAGCAGGAATGGGACTCGATTTGAATCCTGCAACTGCTTCTGAAACAAAAGTGAATTCAACTATATTTACAACATCAAAACAATAATATTCCAATGAAAATAGGCATACTTTGCTATCCAACATACGGCGGAAGCGGTATCGTAGCAACAGAACTGGGAATGTCTCTTGCTAATAAAGGCTATGAAGTCCATTTCATTAGCTCAGCCCTTCCAGCGAGACTCGATATTACCAATCCTAATATTTTTTTTCATAGGGTAAATGTTCAAACTTATCCCCTGTTTCAATATCAACCTTATGATATTGCACTGAGTTCGATGATCTACAGAGTTGTTAATCTGTATAAACTGGATTTATTGCATGCACACTATGCCATTCCATATGCTTATGCAGCGTTTACGGCTAAACAGATGCTACAGGAAGATAATAACGACATTCCTTTGGTAACAACACTTCACGGGACAGATATTACTTTGGTAGGACAACATCCCAGCTACAAACATGCTGTAGAGTTTTCAATCAACAAATCCGATGCAATTACCTCTGTATCTGAAAGTTTAAAAAAAGACACGCTACAGTTTTTCAATATTAAAAAACCAATCCAGGTGATCACGAATTTCATCGACAATTCTGAATTTGATGAATGTAATGAATGCCAGAGAACGCAGTTCGCTGATCCGGATGAAAAAATATTAATACACGTTTCCAATCTTCGCCCTGTAAAACGTGTAGATGAAGTTCTTCAAATTTTCAAGAATGTTCATAAGAAGGTAAAATCCAAACTGATCATTATCGGAGAAGGTCCGGATATGGAGAAGGTGAACCAGTTTTTAGAAGAAAATCCGGATTTGATTTCTAAAATCAGGCTTCTTGGAAAGGTAAATGACCTGTATAGAATTCTTCAGCTTTCTGACGTTTTCTTATTACCATCAGAACAGGAAAGTTTTGGATTGGCTGCATTGGAAGCCATGGCAGCGTATACTCCGGTGATCAGTTCCAACGCAGGAGGAATTCCTGAAGTAAATGTCCAGGGAGAAACAGGATTCTTAGCTGAAATCGGAAATGTAGAAGCTATGAGCAACTATACGATCAAGTTATTGAGCAATGATGAACTTTTAGCCAAAATGAAGATAAATGCGAAAGAACAGGCGATAAAATTCGATTTGAAAAACGTTCTTCCTATATATGAAGAAATGTACAAAACAACCATAGAAAATTTTAAAAACGAGTTGTCAAAAGTATAATAGATCTATTATATTTGTGACACACTCATGACGGAAAAATTACTTCAATATCTTTGGAACTTTAAAGTTTTCAAAAATTTTGACTTCAAGGATATTGAAGGAAATTCCGTTGAGATCATACATTTCGGGAAATGGAATACCAATGCCGGGCCTGATTTTCTTCTGGCTTCCATTAAAATCAATAACCTCATCCTGAGTGGAAACATAGAGCTTCATGTAAAGTCTTCAGACTGGATCTTCCATAATCATTCCGGGGATCCCAACTATCAAAATATTATTCTTCATGTTGTTTTTCAAAATGATATTGTGATTGAAGAATTTAATGATAAGAAAATTCCTACTCTTGAACTGAAGAATTATATTGATGAAAATATTCTGTGGAAGTATGAGAAACTCATCAAAGAAAATCAGTTTATTCCCTGCGAAAGTATTTTTGATCAGCGTAATGTTCCTCTTCATTTCCACGAAGAAAATGTTTTAAGAAAACTAAATGAGAAATCAGAGGAACTGGAATATGCTTTACAACAGTCAAAAAACAATTTCGAAGCTATCCTCTTTCATAGTCTTGCCTATTCTTTCGGACTAAAAGTAAATGCCTATATATTCAGACAAATTGCTGAAAGTATTGATTACAGTGTCATCAATAAAATCAGACAAAACCCAAAACATCTTGAAGCTTTATTCTTTGGGATTTCGGGGTGGCTTGAGTATCCGGAAGACGAACAAATGGAAATCTGGAAACGGGAATTTCAGTTCATAAAGGTAAAATACCGAATTCTGGACATGAGGTTTCCACCTAAGTTTTTAAGGTTGAGACCTCCTAATTTTCCTACCATCAGACTTTCACAACTAGCCGATCTTTATCACCGGCATCAAAATTTATTTTCTAAAGTCATACATTCAAAAAATAGTAAGGACTTGTTTGATATTTTTAAGAACGTACAGGCGTCCGGCTACTGGAATACCCATTTTAACTTTGGGAAAATTTCCTCAGTTAATCAGGTTAAAACATTAAGTAATGACTTTATCGAGCTGATTATATTAAATACGATTCTGCCATTAAAATACACCTACCATAAATATCATAATGAAGAAATTACTGACGATATATTAAAATTTTATGCAGAAATAGCCCCGGAAAAGAATGCTATTATCACATCCTGGAAAAATCTGAAGATGAAAATTACCAGTTCCTTAGAAACCCAAAGCCTCCTTTATCATTTTAAAAATTCCTGTGAAGAAAAAAATTGCTTAAATTGCAGTATTGGATTTAAACTTTTAAAAGATTCTTCAGATGCTTGATAATATCCGTCACAAAATGGAAAGAGAATGGTTTGGTGTTCTTACAAGAATGGGCGCTAAACTTGGGATTCCTGTTTCTAAACTTCGGGTATTCTTCATTTACTCAACTTTCGCCACGGCGGGTTTCTTTTTTCTTATCTATCTGGGATTAGCGTTTACGCTTTGGATTAAAGATATTTTCATCACAAGGAGACCAAGTGTTTTTGATTTATAATTATGGAATTTTTACCTATAACTTCACCGGAAGACTACAAAATAAAAGATATTTATCACTCCTACTCCACAACCTTTCCCGAGGATGAAAGAAGAGACTGGGATCAGTTTGTGAAGTTATTCAGCAATCCTCATGTGAAGGTTATTTCTGTATTGCACGAATCTAAAGCGATTGGATATCTTATTTTCTGGGAATTAAGCGATTACATTTTCGTAGAACATTTTGAGGTTTTTGCAGAGTTCAGAAGCCAGAAACTAGGTTCTCATATTACAGAATACTTATTCAAAAATTATCCAAGGATTATTCTTGAAATTGAACCAGCCCATATTGGGGAAGATGCTCAGAGACGATATTCTTTTTACCAGAAAAACGGATTCTCATTAATAGAAGAAATGTATGTACAGCCAAGTTACGGGGAAGGTAAGCAGCCTTTAGACTTATGGCTGCTGGCTAATTATTCTCCTGAAGATCTTAAAAAGATAAAAGAAGAAATTTATGATGTTGTTTATCATTAAAATATAAAAAGCCAGCACAATCTGCCGGCTTTAATTTTATCGTACATTTTGGAACTTTAAATGGTCACTAAGTTTATTACAGTTCCTATTACTTCACTTCATACTCCAGTTTTATCGTGATACTTGCCACTTTCTCTTTAGAGGTTGTGTTAAAAGCCCCACCATAAGAATAATCTTCATTTGAATTAGGTGCAGTGATCTGGATAACTCCCATGGTTGCCTTTTTTAAACTTCCAAGACCACTTCCTGAGTTTTCCGCAATTTTTTCCGCGCGTTCTCTGGCATCTTTTGTAGCGGTAGCGATCATTTCCTGCTTTACAGCAGTTAGCTTTGTATAAAAATAAGATGGCGAAGAGGATGTAAATTCTATTCCCCGATTGATAATCTCTGTAATATTTCTTGAAAGGCTTTCGATCTTAGCCACTTCCTTACTTTCTATAGAAACAGTCTGCGTTAGGTTATATCCTGAAAATTCTCCCTGGACACTATTTCCATTGGCATCATTATAATTACGAAATTGTTTCTGAATGTCTACTGAGGAATAAATAATTTCATTTTGCTTTATTCCTTTTGAAATCAGATAATCATTGATCACTTTTTTATCGGCAAGCAGCCCGTCGTAAGCAAGTTTTAAGTCAAAATTATTTTTTGAGAAACTTCCGGACCATGTGATAAGGTCTGATGTAAATTGCTTTGTTCCCAATCCAGTTACAGAGATTGTATTTTCAGATTTATTTCTGTTTTTAATAGCATTTCCCAGTAGTCCCAGTCCAAGAACAAAACCAATGGCTGCAATAGCCATTACTATGATATTTTTGTTCATAAAATTTTGTGAATTTGATTGATTGGTCATTTAAATTTAAATTTTCTTATAAACGGATACATCAATTTCTATTCCG
This sequence comes from Chryseobacterium sp. B21-037, assembly GCF_028570785.1. Classification (NCBI taxonomy): domain Bacteria; kingdom Pseudomonadati; phylum Bacteroidota; class Flavobacteriia; order Flavobacteriales; family Weeksellaceae; genus Chryseobacterium; species Chryseobacterium sp. B21-037. Next base: position 4,171,157 of record NZ_JALGCB010000001.1, on the reverse strand, counting down.
TAATTTTAAGATTTCTTTAACAAATCGTTCAATCCTTTTTTAATCGTTCCAAAAATGCCGGCATAGTTTCTTCTAATCTCAGCAGCACCCCCGAGAGATTCCTTGCTTTTACATAAGTTCGGGCTTGTGGTTTGATAACAAAAGAAAACTCTATAAATTCCGAGATTCTTTCCGCAGGAATCCCTGCATTAGTAAAATAATCATCATCCACTCTCTTTCTCACCCATAAAATATTGTCCTGCAGATCGTCATATCTGTATTGACGTTTTTGTCTTCTTGCTTTTCCACTAATGAGATCAAAGGCTCCCTGAACATTCAGCTGCCCTAAAAGTATCGGAAGTAGTACCTGTTTTACTTCTGCCGGTTTTTCCCTCATTTTTCCAACAGGTTGTGGAAGGCCCACTGCCTGCTGAACAATTTCCCCTTTGTCAACTTTAGCAACACTTCTTGAATCCTTAGCCAGGTCCCCGGATAATTTCTTTACCTCTACTTCCTCTATTTCTTCAGGAATTTTTACCATTGTTATGAAAAGTTGAGAATCAACACCATCTGCAAAAACTCTTTTAGAAATCCTTTCATATCCAGGTCTTACAAACCTTAATTCATCATTTTTTGAAGCTTCAATAGAAAACTCGCCCGAAGAATTACTATAGACTTTCTTATCTGTTGAAAGGTTGATGACCGTAACTGATCCAAGATTAATGTCATTATCATCTGTTATTTTCCCCGTAACAATCTGTTGCGAATAGGCAATTCCATATATAAACAAAACAATAAATAAAATTATATTTTTCATTTAATTATGATTGTTTTATTGCACTATTAATTTTTAATTACGTGGGTCTTGTCGTATTCTATGAAAGCAATTCTTAGTTCTGATTCGATCACGCTTTTATTAAAAGTTTTCCTGTATTTTTTTGCAAGATACCTTTTATCGTTAGCATATACCAGAAATTCATCTATCTGCTCTTCATTCATTCCCCTTTCTACAAGAAAATCTAAATTGATCTCCAGTTTAAGCCTGTTAATGAAATTTTGGGTTTCATAATAATCAGGTTTGGTAACTTTGGGTTGGCTTGCTTTTTTTATAAGACCTATACCCGTGAGAAACAATTTGACCATATCGACCTGTCCTGCATTAAAATCATGCCCGCTAAAGGTTTTAGAAATTTTGTTCTCGGGTAATGGCTCTTTCAAAGGGCTTCTCATATAGGCGTCCATTTCAAATTTTAATACATGGATCTTCCTTCCCTGATCATAATGTTTGCTATCTTTTTCCAGATTACCTGTGGGTTTGTAAGGAATTTCAACTTCCGGAATTAGAGTTTCAATCTTGATGAGTTTAATATCTAATAGTAAATTTATATTCTCCTTATTGATCTTTTTATCAATACGGTAATAATCTTGCTTTACAAAGCGGATCTCTTCGTTTTCCTTAGCTTCAATTACAAATTGACCGGAAGAATCACTTTGAGTTTTTGTGTTGTTGGAAATATTATAGATAAGAACAGACGCCAAAGCATTATTATTCTCATCCGCTACTCTGCCTGAAATCTTTTGTTGCGAATAAAAATGGGCAAAAGCAAAGCATGGTACGATATACAAAGTATTTTTAATCATAAAACATTCATAGATTATCTCTGGGTTTGAGGAGCACGATATGAGGAAATTCTTGCCAGTACAGCTCTTTGAAATCTCATCAGGTCTGCATCACTGCAAAAACCGTATTTAAGGATCTGTCTCCTCTCAAAACCTGATCTTAAGACATAATAAATGAAATGCTCGATTAAAGATTTATCTATTTTTAAATCTATAAAATACTGATCTCCGAGGCTTTTACGCAAGTAACGCATGAGATCCACATCGTCCCACTTATCTTTCACTTTCCCGATTGAAAACCCTTGTCCTTTTGGCTGGACAAACTCTCCTGCTTTTGCCGCCAGGATTCTCGGATCAGATTTTCGGGCAATGTATTTGTCAATATCTTGGGTTAACTTTTCTACTTTTCTGGGTCTGTTCAGGTTTTTAGAATCTACTTTCATGTCGCCTGTGAGTCCCTTCTTTACTTCGACCTCTTCAATAAGAGTAGTCTGCCGGATTAACGTTATGCTTAGAGGAGCTGAAATATTGTCTTTTGTAATTCTCCTGTTCATCCTTTCGTAACCGCTTTTTATAAATCGAAGTTCATCTCCTTCCCTGCCTGAGATCATAAAATGTCCATCAGCATTAGTGGTTACACGTTCATCAGTTCTAATGTTGATTACAGTAACATCAGGCATTTCTATATGCTCTTCTGAAGTTATTTTTCCGAAAAGATAATCCTGTGCCTTTATTTTTTGAATGAAGAAAATGAATGATAAAAGAAAAAGTAGTTTTAATTTCACGGAAAGTTTTTTTATAAAACAAATCTAAACTTATTTTTAATGTTTTCCACAAGTTTAACCACAGTTAACGCGTTTTAGCATTTTTTTTGATTTTCCATTCTGATTTTGTTAAAGCACCATTTTCAATTGTTAAAATTTCATTTAAATTTTAGCTAACTTGCATCTTCAATTCATCTCAAAAAATGCAAAATTCTTATACAGTAATCAATGCTTCCGCCGGTTCCGGAAAGACCTATGCGCTGGTTCAGAGGCTTCTGATGATCTGTCTTCGTTATCCTAATCAGCAGCATGCCATCAGAAATATTCTGGCATTAACGTTCACCAACAAAGCGGCCAATGAGATGAAAGAAAGAATTTTATCCTGGTTGGGAGCCTTTTCTGCAAGCAACTTCGCTGATAATAATGATTTAAAAAACATTCAGAAAGTTTTTGAAGAAGAAGGTTTAAAGATAACCATTGATGAATTGCACATCCGGTCTAAAAAATTACTGGATTATATTCTTCATAATTATTCTACCTTAAATATTGGTACCATCGACCGTTTTAATTCCCGCCTGGTAAGAAGTTTTTCTTACGAATTAGGGTTAGCTAAAAATTTTAATCTCGAGATTGAAGCAGAGCCTTTCCTCATTGAAGCTGTAGACAAAATGCTTGATCAGATCGGTGAGAATGATGCAATATCAAATTCTTTCATGGATTATGTGGATTACAGCCTCGAAAATAACGAGCGAATCAATCTTAACAAGAATCTTTATGACTCTGCAAAAGAGTTTGTAAAAGATATTCACTATGAACAGCTGAAAAGCAATACCAATTTTGACGATTCCAATTATGAAAATATAAAGAATACTATCCGGAAAGAGATTGTATTTAATAAGAAAAGAGCTGTTGAAATCGCTACGAAATCTATTGATCTTTTTAAATCAAGAAATATCGATGTTGAGGACTTTGCACAAGGTAAAAACGGTATTGGAGGGTTTTTTACTAAAGTTCTGGATTTTTACCATCAGAAGAGACCCGGTTTTCCTTTTCCGACAACTCAGGAAGACTCTGTGGTTAATAATTACAGAAAAGGAGCCGCCTCAAAATCAAAAAGTAAAGAGCCTGAAATTCTAGAAATTCTTGATGAATTATTAGAAAACAGAATGCAGCTTATTCTTCTTTATATTGAAACACAGAAAAAGGAGAAAATATTATCTGCATTACTTCCTTTAAAAGTAAACAAGGACATTCAGGATGAATTAAAAAAAATTGAAGAGGAAAATGATCTTGTTCTCCTTTCTAAATTTAATATCCTCATCAATGAAAACCTGAAAAATGAACCTTCGGCTTTTATTTATGAAAAAGTAGGCTCCCAGTTTCAGCACTATTTTTTTGATGAATTTCAGGATACTTCGGAATTACAATGGCAAAATTTCGTCCCATTAAGAGACCATAGTGTCTCGACAGAGAATACAACATTTACATTGGTAGGTGATCCCAAACAAAGTATTTACAGATTCAGGGGTGGTGAGAGCAAGCTCATGCTGGACATTATCAACAAAAAAGAAATTTCTCCCAAACAAGCCGAACTTCTTGTATTAAAAGATAATTGGCGAAGTGCAAAAAATATTGTTCGATTCAATAATGAACTGTATCAATTTCATGCCTTAAATCTTGAAGAGGAACATAAAAATATATTTGGGACGGATGCCGAACAAAATCCTAAATCAGAAATTGATGGAAGGGTCAAAGTAAATCTTATTGAAAATCTCACCAATGAGGATTTCTACAATGACACTTCCGAAAGAATGCAGAAAGACATTCAGGATTGTCTTGACAACGGATTCAGGTTTGCAGATATTACTATTCTATGTCGTGGCAATTTTGATATTTTCAGCTATTCACAGAAGCTAGGGAACCTGAAAGTGAGGTATAGAGGAGAAGAAACCAATATTAAAACCATATCAGATAAAGGACTGACGCTAGAACTCTCAAATACCATTCAGGCTGTCATTGAGTTCTTAAAATGGGAAACCAATCCTAAAAACAAAACCAATTTAATCATGATGATGTATTATCTGAATAAATTGGGAAAAGTAAACATGCCAGATTTTACCCTGAGTATGAAAGAAATTCTGGATATTGAATCCCACGATGACATCCTCCCGTTTATCCAAAACAAATATGCTTTACGACTAAAACAAGATCACTTCCCCCGATTTAATTTATACAATTTTGTAGAGTACTATATTAATGAGTTTTCTTTTGATAATAAAGAAACCGACTTCCTGTTAAACTTTCTTGAAATGCTCTTTAACTTTACTCAAAATGCAGGAGCGAGCACTAAAGAATTTTTAAAATACTGGGATGAAGAAGCCTCCACATATACCATTCAGGCCTCAGAAAATATTGATGCTATCCAGATCATGACGATTCATAAAGCCAAAGGACTTGAGTTTCCGGTTGTTTTTATTCCTATGATGAATAAAAACCGTGATGCTGAATTTTCCAACTGGTTTGAAACCAACAGCAATGAAGCTTTGAAATCTGTTAATATCAATCAGTTTAGCAAAAGCCTGGAAGTCTATGATGAAGAAATTGAAAAATTCAATAAGAAGAATTTCTATAAAAATCTGATAGACAGGTTGTGTCTTCAGTATGTCGCCACTACTCGTCCTGTAGAACAGCTGTTTTTCTATATTCAGAAACAAAATAAAACTTCAAATAATCTCGAAATCCTGGAATTTATTCAAGGTAAAAATACAGAACAGTCTGATGAATTTGATCTTTATGAGGTACATCCTGAAATGCTCAAAAAAAACTCTAAAGTCAAAACCTCATCTTTCAGGACAAAAGATATCAGGAATCTCAAAAATATCAACGAAAAAAATACATCTGTAAAAATAGCGACACCATCTAAGAACTATCAGGTTCGCAATGAGAAAGTGAGGATAGGACTTTTCGTTCACGAACTGTTATCTAAGATCAACACTAAAAAAGATATTCAGAAAGTATTGGAAAGCTACCTTCTGGAAGGGCAAATCACAGTAACTGAAAAGAATGAAATTGAGGAAACGCTTCAGGAAATCGTTACAGCTCATGCTGAATTCTTTGACGAAAGATGGGAAGTAATCAACGAGAAAGATATCATGATCTCCGAAAGAGGGGAAAGCAGAATTTACCGGCCCGACAGAATTCTAAAAAATGGTGAAGATTATATCATTGTAGATTTTAAAACCGGAGAAGTTACTGAAAAAAATGACCGTCAAATTGAAACTTATAAAAGTGTACTGGAAAGTCTCGGAAGGAAAGTTATCAAGACCCAGCTCATCTATTTATAACGCAAAATCCCTTTAACAGAAGGATTTCAGGGACTTTTAAAATTTACAAATCGTAGAATTACGACAAAATATCGTAGAACTACGACATGAAATCGTAGAACCACTACAAAAATCAAATCTTGTCTTTAAAAATTTTTGAGTCCGATTAAAGTACTATACATTTGCTACATAATCACTGAATTATATAATATTTAATAACGATTAAAATTTACCATTATGGCAGCAAATTCAAGAGGAATCTTAAAATTCAACGGAAGTGAAGGTCAGAAATTATTAAAGCTTAACTACAGCGTATCAAGATCTACAGACGTTTCAGGACGTGTAGCTTCTGACCCTTCCAACGCAATCATCAAATTAACGATCGAGGCTACAGAAAAATCTGACATCTTAGAAAGCTTACTTAACGGGAAATATAAGCCTACAACAGGTGAAGTTACTTTCAACAAATCTCACGAAGAAGGAACATTAATTACTTTAACATGGGAGAACGGATATGTAATTCAACATGAAGTAGACTTTGATGCTGTAGATGACAACAGTATGCTGATCAGCTTCATCGTAAGTGCAGAAAAAATTCATTATGGTAACGGTATCTATGAAGGTATCTGGCCAGGTGCATAATCAATGCCTACAAACATTTATACATAAAAGATCATCCCTATGGATGATCTTTTTATCTCTCCGGGAGAATATTATACAATTAATCATTCTCTTTGGTCACTTAAATTGTTCAGTTAGTAAATAAAATATTTTATACTTGTTTTTCAATATAACGATTATAAAATAAACATTTACATCTATAAAAGTCGTAATTCTACTACAGTTTTTAAAATTTAACAAAATTAATCAACTTGAATTAGAAAACATTTCTAATTTAGTAAGTGAACACCAAAAACATAAGAATGAAAAATAAGACTACCAACGCAGACAAAATTGCTGAAAATCATATTGCAGGAGTACAGCGTGTGGTGAAGCTGGACGTAGTGATTGAAGGTAAAATTATTAACCATTTCAAACACTTCCGCTTACAGCAAAGTACAAGAAGACATCATAGCTTTGAGTTGACCTTAGCTCACGATTCTTTAGGGTCTTTGCAAAATCATGAGCTTGATCAGGCTCAGCAGTTTCTCGGAAAACGCCTAACGGTCGTTTTTAAATATAAGGATGCTGAAAATGAGAGTCCTGAACAAACTTTCGTCGGACTCATTACCAAAGTGGCTTTTAGTCAGGAAAAAATGAGTTTAGGCAATATTGTTCTGAAAGGATACAGCCCTACTATTTTAATGGATTCCGCTCCACATACACAAAGCTTTGGCGGTGATAAACCGGTGAATACTTCTATCATTGCCGACAGGATTTTAAAGGAGACCCTTAATTCAGGTAAATTTGACTATAAAGTTGATACCCAGAACAAAAGCTATATTAATTACAGCGCCCAGTACAAGGAAACCCATTACAATTACCTTGCGAGGCTTGCCGAAACCTACGGAGAGCAATTCTATTATGATGGCGAAACACTGTATTTCGGTAAACTTCCACCCAAAGATCAACCCATACGCCTTACTTACGGAAGTAATGTAAGTGACGTTTCCGTGGAACTGAGAGCGGTGCATACTAAACCGGAGTTTTTTGGATATAACAGCAGTAATCACACAAAATTATTAAGTACATCTGCAAGCATAAAGCATTTGGGACAGCTTGCTGCTAAAGCTTATGATCTTAATAATGACATCTATAAAACCCGTTCACTGAACCCATCTCCAATTAATGCCAATATGTCGTTAAATGTTGATGATTCCCAAAAAAGTGCTGCAGGAAGTGCTGCAGTAGAAGTCTTTACCGTATCAGGGACAACCTCTGTTCCTTTTTTACATCCTGGTTGTGTTGCAGATATAGAAATGAGAAAACCGGATAGCAACCAGACGACTTATTTCACCAAGCTTATGATCACTGAAGTCTCTCATGAAGTTAATACCAGAGGTATCTATACAGGATCATTTGAAGCAATAGCCGAGGGGACCGGATTTATTCCAAAACCGGAATTTATTACCCCAAGTGCAGAACCACAGATTGCCACAGTAGTTTCCAATACAGATCCGTTAAATCAGGGACGGATACAAGTACAATTTGACTGGCAGCTAAATGACACCACTCATTTTATAAGAATGATGAGCCCTGATGCCGGAGGGACAGATGTAATCACTCAAAACAGAGGGTTTGTAGCGATTCCGGAAGTTGGAGATCAGGTAATGGTTGGCTTTGAATATCATCATCCCGACTTCCCTTTCGCCATGGGTGGAATGTTTCATGGAGCAGTTGGTTTAGGAGGAGGCGTTAACAATCATATAAAATCGATACAAACGCGAAGTGGAAATAAGGTAATTTTTAATGACGCAGAAGGAAGTATCTACATAGAAGATCCGAGTGGGAATACCTACTTTATGGATGGAAAAGGAAGCATTATTGTGAATGCCCCAAAAGATATGACCTTTACTGCAGGAAACAATATAAGAATGTCCGCAGGAAATGATATTACTTCCATAGCGGGCAGCAATATATTTGCTACAGCAAATGTCAATATCGTATCGAATGCGGGAGTAAACATGGTTGATACAGCCGGAAGAGACCTTTTACAAACTGCTACAGGAAATATTCATGAGTCTTCTGATATGAGAACAGAGATTGCTGAAAATGAAAGAAATGTTCAGTCCAAAAAGAGCGACTCTTATGCTGAAAAGGTTACCGTTGTGAGTACTAAAGAAAATATGATCTTACAAAGTGAGAAAACCGTAAAATCTCAAAGCGGAGAGCAAGGAAATTCACATTAAAAACAGTGATATGGCCATTGTAAAAAAAGCTAATAATATCAATATACAGGTCAGTAATAACTATACTAATCTATGCAAAGTTTCCAATGAAGAATCGGAACATGTAATTATTGAGGCTACGAAGCAAAATCTTGAGCTCTCAAGTCAGAAACGTGCCATATTACAAGGTTTCGGAAAAGATGGAAAAGGTGATGAAGGATGCAAAGAAGGGGTAGTCCGAATAAGCCAGAAGCTGATTGGCAAGGCCAAAAGGGATCCTGGATTCAATTTTGACGGAACAAAGGCCGAAGATATGTATTTTGCCGATAAGCCGGCATCTTCCGCCTCCATACAAAATGATCCGGTTTTTAAATTAAATGATGCAACATTAGGAGCATATCTGGATCAGCTGATGAAGTCTTTATCTATTGGTGATATGGAAACTGTAGCCCTGGAAATGTCGGATCGGTTTAAAAAGGGCACAGGTGGAACTTATAAGAGTGATGTTCTGAATAAAAAAATTGCAGGCAATGATGCCTTTATCACTTATCATAATAAGTTTCTAACGGATTTTAAAAAGGAGCTGAAAAAAAGTAATTATGATCCAGCTGCAATGGGAGTTATTTCGATGGGACTTTTAAATTTTTCGTCATTCTGGGATAAAGTGTCAGGATTAGGGATTACAGTACATCAGGTATGGAGTGCCAAAGCAGAAATCCTGGATTATTCTTATAACAAATGTACCAAAGTATGGAGCGGAAAGCTGAAATATACGTTTTACGATCACTATGGTCTGGATTGGGATGATATCGTAAAACATGGTGGTGACATTATCCCGCAATACCATACCGGAGATTTTTTCAAAGCCTGGTATATTCTACAGCATTACAGAACGGCAAGACCTTTCATTACAGAAATGGAAAAAAGCGTAGATTTAAATGGCAATTCCGATAAGGACTAAATTTATCATGAAAAACTTAATCATTTTATTAACATTATTTGTGGCATGTATCCAAAACAAGTCGGAAGACTTTCAGTTAGTTGCTTTATCTCCCGTTAACTACGAGTTTAAAGCAGGAGAAAATAAAAATAGAATCGACTATTTTTATGTTGAAGGAAATTTTTCATACGACGTTGATGAATATGAAAAATTGAAAAAGAAAATTGATGACAAAACAGCAGGGACAGATATAAAGAACTATCAGTTATATTCTGTTTATATCTATAAAAAAACAGATGTTCTGAATCAACAGTATAAGGCTGGAAGAGAAGGATTAGACGGTCACAACCAGGATCTCATTGCTTATATCAGATATGATAAAGGAAACAGGGATATTTTTTATATAACCGAAAGAGGCAATGTGGTTTATGATGTTCTTTCAAACAAGGAAGAAGATTTTGAGTTTGAACAATAATACAAAAACTAGAAGCAACCATGGGCGCAGGTGTAGTATTTGATGAAAAGACCAACATTCCCAGAAAAGGGATTGAGGCAACGCAAGTCAAAAGTATTAAGCTGATTTCTGACCTGGATGATGGTTCTTTAAACGACGGAAGTAAAACGATCAAGGAAAAGTCAGGGCTTGTATACGGAAAGACCTATACATTCAAAGTAGAAACATATACCAACGATGCACCAAAGGATCCTAGTATGATTCGGTGGGCGGTTAGCTATACAGATACTGAAACAGGTAAATTCTACAAAAATGCTTTGGAAGGTCCCAATACTGGTGAAGAAATCAGTATAACATTTAATGATGCCAACGGATGTGGAAATAATCTGGAGATCAAAGCATATATCAACGATGTAGATAATGAAGGAAAATTAACCCTTTTCAAACACAACAGATTCCGGTTTTTTGACCGCAAAACATTAAAATCGGAAATCCAGCAAAGGATGAATACCGGAAAAGATATAGATCAGGGACAAAGCTCAATGTGTGCTATTGCACTGATCGGGCACTTTCTGGCTATCCAGAAACCCTCTGATTACGAAAAAATAATTTTAGACATGCACCGTACGGGTGAAGCTATAGTTCCGTCTACTCAATATAAAATTAAACTGGATAAGGATGAGCACCTTATCAAAGTGAAAGATTCCGATGCCAGCTATCCGAATAACAGCAATGGTGGAAAAATGTCTTATGCTGACTTTATATTTTTATTCACCATTAAGGACTATTTGAATAGTGTTTTTGATTACGATCCCGACGGTACAAGTGCAGGCGGTTTTGTAGAAGGAGGTACTGGACTCACACTTCCTCACGAAGTGGCAAGCATGATGAAGAACATTCTTTCTTACACTGATGTGAAAAATGAGACCAACCTTGTGACAAGTAAATGGGCAAGTGCAAAAAATTCGGCAAATGAATTGTCCGGGCTTCTCACCAGCGGCTATAGTATTGGCCTCCTTATTACTGCCGGTAATTTTCAGAATAACAGCAAAGGTACATTTACGATTCCTAACCACTGGGTAGGACTTAAAGGAGTTACATTAGATGAAAAAAATGAAAAAGTGATATTGACCCTATTTACATGGGGGGATATCAGTAAGGTATGGACTGTGTCTTTTGATCCTTTTGAAGACGGATACTTCGGGTATGTAGCAGGAAAATAACTCAATGATATAACTAACGAACGGATTATGATAAATAATTTTATAATAAAAAACTGGAAAAAAATTTTCAATATTCAGGTAGTCATATTTGTGGCATTTGCTATCCTTACATTTATTTATTACTGGGATAAACCAGCACATACCTATTTCAACAGAAGCTTTGACACTTCAAACCTCCAGGCCGTGTTTTCTTTATTAATGACTTATCTTTTCGTCTTTTTTATAGCTATGGCTTTTATTTATCCTATCCTCTTTTTAATTCAGATATTGAGTTTACGAAAGGAAAAGGACAACAAAAAACAATGAAATTATTGATACTGTTTGTATTATATATTTTAAGTATTATTTCAGTTTTTGCATTATATACGATTAACAATGCTCAGGCCATAAAAGCTCTTAATCACTAACATCAATAGGAATGTTTTTCTAACCACATTTATAAGAACGCAATGATACCTTCTAAAGCTGACATATTCCCTACATCCACTTATTTTTTACAGGATAAATGTACCGTGAAAATAGGAAGAGAGGAACATGAAGCCTTACTGTCTTATACATTATACGTAGAAACCAAAGAGGATGAAGATTATGATGTATCTATCAGCAGGACGAATCTTAAAGTAAATAATAAAAAAATAGATACGAAGTTCCTTGAAATATCAAACAGTTATATGGAAGCATTATTTCCTATTCACTGTAAAATAGAAAACTACAAACTTAGCATCCACAATATAAATCAGATAAAAAAACGCATACAAAAAACGGACTCAGAAATACGATCTGTTTATAGTGGAGAAGGCACAGATCATATCCGGAATCATTTTTTCAATGCTACAGAAACTGAAGAAAAACTTATGCAATTTATCCGAGAGCTCCATTTCATGAAAGTTGCTGAAGCCAGTATGCAAAAATTCAACAATAAAAGGCAATATGACACTTCCTGGAAGGTACTTCCGATCGGGACATCACAATGGAGGGGAGAAACTTTCTATGAAAAGGAAAAAAACACCCTATTCTTTGAACCTAAAATAGATAATGCCCAGGAAATTATGAATGACGTTATCAGATATATTCATCAACATGAATATGCCGTTGATTTTGAGAAAGAAAACGTTCCTCTCTATGCAGATTTTAAACATAATATCAGCTACACGGGTAAAACAGCAAGGATTGAATCAGCCGAAACCGATGTCTGTATAGAAGTAGAAGATAAATTCTATTACCAACACATTATAACCATACAAACAAAATAACGATATGGCAGCTTCCATCCCATATAAGGTACAGAGCGGTGAGACGTTACAGGATATAGCCAAAAAATTGGGTATCAAAGACTGGACTAAGCTCAAACAATACCATGATCAAAATGCAGGCGCTGACCCAAAGGTTCCGAATGTTCCCTATCCGGGGTTTAATCTCCTGACTCCGTCAAATGAGGAAATATATGAGATGAATGGAGAAACTCCTCCACCCGACCCTGCTGAAGAACAAAAAAATGCCGAACAAAAACAAGGAGAGGAAAAAAAGAAGGAAGAAGAGCAGAAAAAAGAAGAGAACGCTGCTAAAAGTGATCACGATGGAAAATACTTTGTCGTACATAATGCAAAATGTGTTTGTGATAAAGCTGAAAATCCAAAACAAACCGCTGACCTTCAAGTAACCACTCATAAAATAATTGTTCTTAATGACGATAGCAGTAAGCTGGCTGCTACGGAAGAGGACAAAACCTTCAATCCACCGGTAGCAACCTTCGGAAAATGTACCCTTAAGCCCTCTGCCGGAGGCAACCTGCCTTGCGCTTTGGCTCCAGCACCCAAATGGAGCAAAACCTATGAAAGCACACAGGTAATGGGCAAAAATACTCTTACAGAAATATCCGAATTGCAATGTATGGTTGGGGGCAAAATAACCATAGACAAACATGGACAGACCGATTCTGTAAGTAACGCACATGCAGATAATACCAATCCCTTAGAGCTTGCCATGGTAAATCCTGCAGTAGCACAGCCTAAGAAAAAAGAGGAATATCCTGTAGTTACTTCTATAACGCTTACAAAAATAGAAAACAGAAAAGATTTTAAAGAAATCGATTCAAAAGGTAAAAAAGATATCATTTATCTTCGAAAAAATGAAGAAACTGATTTCAAAGCCAACCTGAAGAGCGGAAACAAGCAGCTTACCTCCTGGATGATTTACAAGAATCATCAGGGTAAAAAAGAAGACAGGATTCTTCTCAAAGAACAAATCGGAACTGAGTTTTCACAGAGCTTTGCGGAAACAGGCAAATTCAGAGTAGAAGGATATGGGAAGCCTAAAAGTCCTGATTTTGAAAAAGGAAAATATGACAAATGTGACCCTTCATGCTCAATCGATATTGAAGTGGTAGAAAACACTCTGCTCGATATAGAGTGTACATCAGGAGATTTTTCGACAAGGATTGATCCTTCTAAAAACAGAAAATTCAGACGGGGTGTTCCTTCTGTCTTTAAAGCTAAATTTTTTATTCCTGATCTCACTGAAGAAGAAAAATCAAGACTTACATTATCTTTACTTGATGGAAGCGGAAATGTTGTTACGGATGCTGTTCAAGATGGAGATACATTGACGTTTACTCCTCAAAATACCCAGGCAAAATATACTATTATCGCCCGGTATATAAATGATACAGGAAGCATTATAGAAAAACAAATGTCCGGAGAAACTGAGGGTAATGCTGTAATCGGAATAAGCCATGGTGCTGAAGTAGTAAGACCGGGAACCGCCATGTCATTCAGTGTTTCGAAAATGAAATATAACTTCGGAAACAATCCTCTTTATGACCTTACTTCAGATGAGTCTTCAGAGATCAAGTGGAATTTAAACGGAATATTACAGGGCACAGGTAAAAGCATTACAATACCTGGCAATCTGCTTATGGTGCCTGGAAAATATGTTGTGGAAGCCTATAGCAAAGTTGCCAACGCTACGGGAAAACGAGCAAAAGACGAAGATGACGACTGGCGCTTCGAAGTAAAAAATAATGTGGTCACCGAAATAAAATATGATAAAAAACCAAAAGTTGGAGTCAATATTTTATTTGAAATAAGCAAGATGCTTATTAAAGATTACAATGCTTCAAAAGACGGACCTATTATCTGGAAGATCACAGGTCCGGTTACGGCAGGAGGCATAGGTGAAAAATTTTCATATAAGTTTTTAGTTCCCGGAAAATATACTATCAATTGCAGTATGGGAGGTAGAAATTGTGAAAAGCCTTTATCTTTGGATGTTATTCAGCCCAAAGTAATTGCGGATACTGCAAAATGGATGGATAATGACGGAAGCAGCGGGAATATTATAAAAGAGGCCGGCTATGGCCAGGATATATCTGCTTATGTAAGATATGAGGGATTACAAGGTGAGGAAGTAAAGCTGGAAGTATACGATAATGACAGCACGGGAAGTAATATTATTTTTGAGAAGACAGGAACTTTAAATGAAACTGCTACAGCGGTTTACTGGCCTTTCACGTTAGATGACTCTATAAAACATAAAATAGAAAGCAAGGGAGTAACTAAAAAAGGAGAATTGTTCTTTAAAATGAAATCCACAAACCCCTCGCTCATCATTCAGGATGCAGATAAGGCACTCGCCTCTTCTCTTATAGTTTCTGATGTTCCCAAAATCGTGGATGCTTATTTTTGTGATGCATCAGACACTGAGAAAAGATACAACTCCCCCATCACCACTCCGCTCTATTTTAAAATTTACGCCATCAATATGGTAGACAAAAATGTTGAGGTGCATTTTATTACAAAATCAGACATATATTTCGGAATAGCATGGAGTCCTAGACAATGGAAAGACTGGAAAGACGTAAAAGAAAAATTTTCTAAAGAGACTTTTTTCAATACACAAACAGGCAAAATCAATAAAAAAGGTGAGCTTATATTAAAAGTTGATCCTGCGAAATTAGGAAAGCCTAAAAATTATTTTAAAATTTCCGCCATTATCAAGGTAACAGAAGGAGAAGGAAAAGAAGCCAAGGAAAGGGCAGTGTATCTTGATCATTCCGATATGGCTATCTTATATGCAACTGCCAGCCTTCCTAATATGGTAGAAAACAAAGCTGCGGTAAAAGTTGGAAGAGAATCCTTATCAACAGGAAAAAATGAAGACGGAGTATGTGAATGTGAAGCAAAAGTAAGAGCATTCATGAGAATGCTAAGGGTGGGTGAAGGTACACAGGATGAAGGAGGTTATTCAAGAATTGTAGGAGGAAGTACATTAAAAGATCATGGAAAAGATTTCAGTGACCACCCTAAGGTAATGGTCTGGATAGATCAAATAAATGACTATTCTTCAGCCGCCGGAGCCTACCAGATTACAAAAAAGAATTGGCAGGATAATGGTTTTGCAACATGGAGAACCAATCATGGTATCACAGATTTTTCACCTGAAAGCCAGGATAAATATTGTGTATACCTGATTAAAGAAAAGAAAAAAGCATTAGATTTAATTAAGAAAGACGATATCAAAGGAGCCATCAGTAAGTGTAGAACTGAGTGGGCAAGTTTACCGGGAGCAGGATATGGTCAAAGAGAAGAAGCACTTGATCATGTTTTGAAAAAATATGAGCAATTCTATCAGGAAGAATTAAAAGGGCCAACAAATCATTTACATCTTAAAAAAGGATTTCTCAAAGAATTTGGTGAAAAGTGTTGTGACGAAGTTAAAGCAGTGGCAGGAGATATTAATAAATACAAAATTGATGTAGATAAATACACTTGCCCTAAGGTTATGAAATGCGATACATCTAAAAAATACCAATATGATATCTATGACAATAACCAATTAGTGAAAACAATTACACTGGAGAAAAATGAGCATAACCTATTACCTTTTCCAGAGACAGGACCTAATTGGGGTAGATTCGGAACGAGAGACAGAGGAGGCGATAACTGGGTTGCGGAAGATGTATGTGCAGCATTATTAGGATTCTTTTATTCATTACCTAAAAATAATTTTTCTGAAACCTTGTATTTCAATGATATATCTGCAAATGATGGACGAAATATAGGACACTCCGGACATAATGAAGCAGGAAATGACATCGACATAAGATATCCGGGTAGTTCAAACGGTGGCCAAACTTTATGGAGTGATGCAAAAGAAGCCTATAAAACAGAAGAGAAATTTATTGAAGTTTTGGAAAATATACTCCTGGTGGGAACCAAATGGGGCTTTAATAAAAACTATGCTTATAAAAAAGATATCAAGCATACTACCGGTAAGGCGACTTCAGTTCACCAGGATCATTTCCATTTAGGATTAAGATAACAAATATGATAAAAACAAATTTTTCCCTTTATACACTCATAGCGTTTGTTTTATTATTTTTTAATAATTTTAAAAGCCAGGAGAAAAGAGCGCTAAATTATCAGAATGATGATTTAATACAAACTATTGGGATAGGTCTGGTACAATTAGTAAAAACGGATAAGGATATTGTTCTGTATACTGATAAATCCTTATCTCATATTAAAATAAAAAAAGCACAACCAGGAAAAGATATTATTCCTCTTCTTAATAAGGCAGATTATGGTATTCTTTTCTTCAGCTGTGTAGAAAAAAATGATAAGTTTTACAAGGTAGTAACATCCAAAAATAATTATGCCTATATAAAACCTTCAGAAAACTATTTATTTTATAGCTGGAAGGATTTTTTGGAGAATCAGATAACTAGTATTGAAACGAAGGATCCTAAAAAAAATCCTCCGCGTGAAGCAATTAATGGCAAAATACTAGATATAAAAAACTGGAAATCTGATGATGAAATCGAAGTACTGAAAATCCAGGACACTTGGTTACAGGTTAAAAACATAACCAGAAATAACCAAATATTTTGGATCGAATGGCGCAGTAATGATCAATTAAAAATATACTTAAACCTTTTAATGTAAGAATGAAAACAACCCTATTAAGTATTATATTAACTTCCATTTTCTTTATAAATTGCAGTAAGCCTACCCCTGAAAAAGGACAAGGCTCAGGAAACCCTACAACAGAAAAAAAAGAAGTCAAAACATCTAAAAATGAAAATTTTGATTTTAAGGTTAGTGTTGCTGCTAAAGATGACGAAAACAGACCTGTTCAATTAAAAATTAACATCTTTAAAAATAATAAGGATTTCCAGGAAATCATGTATACACCAGGGACGTGGCCTGTCGTTGAAGATTCTTTGAGTTTAAACAGAATTAATTATTTCTTATCCGGAGAAAAAATAAAAGAAGGAATCGAAAACTATCATGATTTTATCATTGCTGATTTTAACTTTGATCAGCTTGAAGATTTTGCCATTCTGTATGACTCCGGAGGCAATGGTGGACCTGTATACTCTTACTTTTTCCAGGATAAAAATGATAGCACATTTAAAATGAATAAAGAATTTCCTTTAAACGAAGGAGCCTTTCCAAAAATTATAGATAGTAACAATAAAACTTTGACAACCATTGCGCCATTAGGTTGCTGTAAAATAAATACTACCATTTTTCAACTAAAGGAAACCAAGTGGAATATTCTGTCTTCAAAAGAGCAGGATATGAAACGTTAATAAAATATATCCCTACTTGTGTTTTTTTTTCATAAATTTAGTTTCTAAAACAAATTTAAGATGAAACAATTTATAACCTTAATGAGTCTGGGCGCCCTACTGCTGGTAAGTTGCAATGCTCCCAAAAAAGAAGCAATAGCAACAGATAAAGCTTCTCAGGGAAAAAATGTAAAAATCGAGTTTACAGGTACAGACAATGTAATTCCCAAAAATGCAAAGCTTAAAGTTAATTTGTATGGGGTACCTGCTAATATGGCTGATGTACCGGCAACCTTGATCGCAGAGAAAGAATATTCACAGGAAAAAATTCCTTTTACCATTGAACTTCCTGTACCTAACAACCCCGAAAGTCTAATTAAACCGGAAGTAAAGAAAGGAGATCCGGTAAAATATTACGTTACGATTAATTGGGATTCCGATGGAAACGGAGTTGAAGATAAAGGAGATATCGTTATTGATTATGATAAAAAATTTCCAACCATCGATATTAATCAAGACCATCAACAAATCTTTTTAAAAGTATCAAAATAGAAACATCATATTGTAAAAATAAAAAAGAGTGAACTTGGATAAGGTTCACTCTTTTATATTTAAAGCTATTAAGTCTTATGCATCTGCAGCAGGAACAAAAACTCTTTGAGCTAATTCCTGATCAAAAAGATATAATGCCGAAGGATTATCACAAACCATTTTGATTTTAGTAACCAATTGAGATGCGCTTGCCTCTTCCTCTACCTGCTCATTAATAAACCACTGTAAAAAAGAAGTTGTTGCAAAATCCCCCTCATCATTTGCATTCTTTACAATATTGAAAATACTTTTAGTTACTATTTTTTCGTGTTCAAGTGCTTTTTCAAAAATATCTGTTGCATTATCAAACTCATGAGGTGGTTTTGGAATTTCTCCGATAATGATTTCTCCTCCTACATCATTTAAATAATCAAACATCTTATCTGCATGCATTAATTCTTCCTTACTCTGAACCCTGAAATAATTGGCAATCCCGTCAAGATCCTTACTTGAAAACCAAGCAGACATTGAAAGGTAATATTGTGCGGCATATTGTTCGTGGGCTATTTGTTCGTTGATTAATTTTGCAATTTTTTCGCTTACCATAATAAAAGATTATATTCAAAATTACGGAATTAAAGCCCGATTTCAAAAAAATTAATGAAAATTAATGTAAAAAGGACGGAATTACTTCCGTCCTCAACACATTAAAAAAACACAATTATAAACTATCAATTTGCATTCGCAGTACCTGCAGGCATCGGCTTAACCATCATTTTTCTGTCTTTCATTTCTGCCTTTCTTTTTTCCATTTTAGCTTTTCTATCAGCCTGCCATTTATCATACTGCTCTGGAGTTAATATCTTTTTCATATCCGCATCCATTTGTGCTCTTTTGGCTTTCATTTCCTCCATCTTCGCTTGTCTCTCTCCTTTATTCTTTTCGAAATCAGCCATCATTTCCGCTTTTCTCTTAGCCTGAAGGTCTTTAATCTGAGCAACCTGATTCTGGTTTAGATTAAGATCTTTCTGCATCTGATCCAGGCGCTCCTGTTCTCTTTGTTGCATTTTTTGCTGCATTTCAGCCTTTTTTGCCTGCTGATCCTGTGGAGTTGTTTGTTGAGCCATTGCAAAGCTTCCCATTCCGATAAAAGCTATTGCTAAAATTAATTTTTTCATTTTTTATATCTTTAATTAATTGTTATACATCTTTTTGATAATCAAACAAAACAGAAGTTAAATGAAAATATTCATAAAAAATGTTAATTTAAAGTATAAAAATCATAAAATAAAAACATAGCATTAAAAAAGGACAGATTATAAAAACCTGCCCTTCACACCACTTAAATATAATATATGAAAATTAATTATTTGCCAGTTTTTGTCTGAATCCGGAACCTCTGTTGTCGTTTCCATTATTTTGCTTTCTAAAACCGGAGTTTTCAGTTCTTTGTTGTCTGAATCCTTCTCCTCCTCCGTTCCTGAAACCATTATTGTTTTCTCTTCTCGGTCCATTGTCCCTTACGGCATCCTGATTTCGGTTTGTACGGAATCCACTGTTTCCGGATCTTTCTCTGTTTATATTATTATCACTTCTGAATCCGCTATTATTTCTAACATTGTTATCCTGATTCCTGAAACCTCCCTGACTTCTGAATCCATTGTTTCCCTGATTTCTGTTGTCATTATCTCTAAAGCCAGAGTAGTTTCTAGTGGAAACAACTTTAAGAGTAGGATTATCCATTCTTCGGAATCTTGCCCTATCTACTCTATAAACATTGATGTTTATATTTCTGTAACGTGGCATCACCGCATATCTTGGAACATAATAGCTTCTTCTGTAGTTTTGAAAGTAAACAATAGGACTTGAGCCGTGATAGTAATTGTTTTGGAAAACAACGAAAACCCTTGGTCCTAAAATTCTTTGCATTGCATAAAATCTATCATAATACCATCTGTCCGGATTGTACCTGTAGAAGTTATTCCAGCTTGCAAAACTGGAGTAAAGATTATTCAGATATAAGATCTGATCAATCTGCCACCGGTTTAATCTGTTTTGAGCAAAGAATACATTCCAGTTTACATTGATGATACTGTTCCTGTAATCATTGTAGTAGCTTTGGTAATAAGCATTAGGATAATAGTCCTGAGGATAGTTGTAATAGTAATCATCAGGGAAATAATTCTGATCGTCCTGGTTGCTGTAGTATCCGTTATTATTATCATACCCATCATCATCCCATCCGTTATGTGGATACTGCTGGCCGAACGACAAAGTCGCCAAACCCAGTGCAAATCCTAAAAGTATATTTTTCATCTCAATAGCGTTAATTGGTTAATATATAGTAGAATATCTCTATTCTATTTCTTTGATACGAATAAAAAAAAGAAGTTAAATCTTTTCATTCAACTTCTTTTAAAATATCATTAATTAATTGATAATCAATTGTTAAATCTTACTTCCGACCACTATCTTTTACCCAGTGACTGATTTTTTCATTAAATGCAGTTTTGTCCATTAAGCTTTCTAGGTTCAAATGCATGCGGTAACGCCAGTAATGAGGAAAAACAGCAGGATCATTAATTCTTTCATTATCCATTTCAGGGTTTACAAGCTCTTCATCAGTCGCTAAATATTCCTGAAGAGGAAAAACCGCCAGCATAGCATCATTGTACAAATGCTGCTTCATAATGATTTCCGCCAAATAAGCGTTAAGGTCTTTTGGAGCCTTTCCATATTGTATCAGCTGATTATTAAAATATTTTTGAGTTAAATCCGGATCCTCCTTCCACCATTGCCGTAAAGTTGAGCTATCATGTGATGATGCCGTAACCACATTCATATAATTTGCAATTTTGGGATTATAGAATGGAATATCATCCGAAGGCATACGCTGGACTTTTAGAGCTATAATACCGAGCTCATCCATCACTACAGGCACACAAGCAGGAACCATTCCTAAATCTTCCCCACAGATCAACATTTTTGTTGCGTTAAGTATCATAGGTAATTTTTCCATGGCCTTTTCGTACCAAAGGTGGTCTTGCCTTCTGAAAAAATAGTCATGATACAAATTATAGATCGAATTCTTCTCCCAATCAGACAAATAAAAATAAGAATCCGTATTGTATACATTGAATCTTGGATGATACACAGTTTTCCCATTTCTCTCTTCTGTCACAAACAAAACATTTGCGCAAAGAGAAAGAAGCCTTTCTTCCAAAAAGGAATTCTCCTTATTTTTTTTGAAATAGTCCGATAATTTCCTTTGTGTATCAAACTCTTTTTTAAATGAGTACGTTCCATCGGCATTCTTATTTACAAACTCCAGAACCTTACTACTCTCGTCTGCAAAATACTTCCATAAAATATGGTCATTAATAAAAGGCTTACAATACCGCTCAAAATTAAAAGGAATGTTCAGAGCTTTAAATTCCTCAGCTACTATAGGAACAGCTGGATAAAAATATCCGAGTATACCTTGAGTGGCGGATATGGGCATTCTCCATATTCTGAAAAAGCCTAAAATATGATCTATTCTCATGGCATCGAAATACTGCTCCAAAGCTTTAAACCTGTTCTTCCACCATCGATAATCATCTTTCTTCATGGCTTCCCAGTTATAGGTTGGAAATTCCCAGTTTTGTCCCAGTTCAGTAAACTGGTCAGGTGGTGCCCCAGCCTGGAAATCCATTCCAAACAGTTCTGGTTCAGCCCAGGCTTCTACAGAATACCTGTAAATACCAATAGGCAGATCTCCTTTTACCGAAACACCCAAACTATGAATATGATCTATAGTTTCCTTCAGTTGTTTATGAAGTTGATACTGAACCCAGGCATGAAGCATCGAATCATCATAATCTTTACTTTTTGCAGAAAAAAATGGGGCAATTTTTCCGGCAATATATTTTTTGTGTGTTTTCCAGTTATTAAAGTTGGGCGTTTTATATTTATCCCTCAATACACAAAACGCACAATAAGGAATCAGCCAGCCTTCATTATCTTTTATAAACTTTTTGAAATTTCTGTCTTTATAAATCTTGGTCTTCTGCAAGCTAAAAACAGCTTTCAGAAATTTCCATTTGCCGGCAATTACTTTTTCATAATCAATCAATTCTAAAGCATTCAATTCTTTTTTTTCTGACTGATATTCTTCAACTAAATCATCAGGTAAAGCATAATCAAGATTTTCCAGTGAAATATATTGTGGGTGTAAAGCATAAACAGAAACAGCGGCATAAGGATAGGAATCCGTCCAGGAATAATTAGCTGTAGTATCATTAATAGGCAGAATCTGAATAATACCAAGATCAGTCTTTTGTGCCCATTCGGCTAACTTTTTCATATCAGCAAATTCCCCTACGCCAAACCCATCTTCACTCCTTAAAGAGAATACAGGAACTGCAACTCCTGCATCATGGTACATCTGATAAGATTTAAATTTAAAATAATGGTTGGCAAGGACCTGTAAAACATCAGGCTGAAGATTAGGAACCGTAAATCTATTCTCACCAGTTTCTACGTCGACAACTTTCTGTAAACTTTTATCGTAAATACAATATTTATACTGTATAAATTCATTTTCAGGAATTTCCACTGTTGCTTCCCAAACTCCAAAGTCAGTTTGGGATAAATGAATTACCCTTTCATAATCCCAGCTACCTAAAGATTCAGTGTTCCCAAAAAGAACGACTTGCCAGTCCGGGTTATAAATAGGAGCTTCAATCCTGAATAAATGAGTATGCTTTTTGAGAACCGTAATTTTCTCCGGAATAAACTGATTAAGTTTATTATAAAGAATTTTATTGTTGAGATAGTTTTCAGGAAAGTTCTTATTATTCCACTCATCAAAGATTAAAAATTCTTTATAATTATGAGGAAAATTCAAATGATGGGATACAAACTCTTCCCTCAGGACATTCCCTCTTTCATTGATATGTTGATATTTATAAGAAATAGATTTTGAGAAATAATCCACCTCACATTTCCATAAACCGTTTTCTGTGTAGAACATTTTATGAACTTTAGATGCAGCTCCTTCTTCTTTGATCACCAACTGTAATCCTTCTCCAATTTGCGCGCTGTATCCTACATTAAAGTATAATTTCATCTCTATTTTTTTATAAAAATACACTATAATCTCGAAAAACAAAACTTATTCAAGATCAAATATTCATTAAAAAAACCTTTTCAGTCACTTTGAAAAGGTTTTAAAATCATAAAAATTCAGGATATTATTTAGTGACAATAATCTTCTTATTTAATAATATTTTACCTGAGTCTTCTGTAAGATTTACAATATATGCTCCGTCCACTAAATTATTCAGGAATACTTTTTGGTTTAAGGCTCCTCCTTTAGCAGATATATTTTGTTTCATCACATTTTTACCAGACATATCAAACACATTAAGTATAATATTTTCTTTGATCTTTTGATCATTTATATCTATTGTAATAAAATGCTCGTTAACCTTTGTAGGATAAATATCTACGCGGGTTAAAACATTTGAGCTTACGGATTTATCGTTTACAAAATACTTACTTGCCAGGTCATAAATATGCAGATTCAGATCTCCGGGGATTTTATCCGCGGTTAATGTCTGCATATCCACCTCATACAATGGGGCCCCCTTTGCACTTGCAATCACCACCTTTCCTTTTGAATTAACAGCAGAACCATTCACTGAATAATTTTCAGGTAGACCGGTGATCTTCCCTATAAACCTTGCCTTAAGTTCTTTTTTCAGAATCTTAAAGACATTTCCTGATGTCGAAAAAACATAGAAATTACCGTCTGCATCAGCAATCATATCTCCACCAAAACCTGTTTCAATAGTTGTAAAAGAATTCTTTCCGTTGGATATATCATCTTTAATAATTCCCAGGTCATGAACCGAATATTGATTACCTGTTCTGGTAATTTGTAAGAATTGGGTTCCTGCATTATTAATAGCATAAACATTTCCATCGTATCCTGTCGCCATTCTCGTTATATGGGAATTAATATCACACGCAGTTACTCTTGTTACGTTGTTTTCTACCAAAGTAATTTCTTTGGTTTTATTGTTTAAAACATACACATTAGAAGAAAACATCGGCATGTATATCAGATTATTTCCCGACGGATCATAAGCTAAAGCAGCCATTGTTGCAGACTGGGCATGGTTATAAGAGTTTTTATCCTCAGTAACAGATCCGTTTCTCGAATGTGAAAATACTTTTGCCATAGAATCTGCTGTCAACATAGTTTCACCGGAAGTTCCATTGATAACATCCAGGGCCCGGAAATCATTAAAAATAATGCTCGAAGTATCTTTTCCGGTAAGTGCAAAGAAATCTTGCTGCCCGGAAGCTTTCACTCCTAATAACAGTAAGATGACAGGGAATAAATATTTTTTCATAATTAATAGGATTTATTATCACTAAGTTACATATTTTCTAGATTAAATAATAAAAAATACAATTATTTAAAAATTTAATAATACATCAGTAGCTTTAATTAGCATATTCATTAAATCTAATATTTATTCAAATAAAAAAATCCCACAGATTCTACTGATTTGAACAGACATTCTATTTGAAAGCTGCGTAATCCGTAAAACCTGTGGGAGGTAATATGTAAAAAGATCTACTTTTAATTCAAAACATAAGTAGTTCCATCTCTTCCATCTTTTAGCTCTATTCCTTCAGCAAGTAACTTATCCCTGATCTGGTCTGAAAGCTCAAAGTTTTTAGATTTTCTGGCTTGATTTCTTAATTCAATCAGAACCTGTAAGGTCTGATCAAGCTTTTCATTATTATTTTCTTCAATAGGCTGTAGGCCCAAAACATCAAAAATAAAAGCATGTAAAGTAGATTTTAAATCAGCAAGATCCTCAGTAGAAATAGTTTCTTTCCCATCATTCAAAGCAAAAATAAATTTCACCGCTTCAAACAAATGCGCGATCAGTATTGGTGAGTTAAAATCATCTGTCAGCGCGTCATAAGCCTTCTCCTTCCACTCTTTAAGATTGAAACCTGATTCTTTAATATCATCCGGCACAACAGAATTCAGCACTTTTACGGCTTCCATCAGCCTGATAAATCCTTTCTCACTGGCAATCATAGCATCATTAGAAATGTCCAGGACACTTCTGTAATGAGCCTGAAGGAAGCAAAATCGTACGATTGACGGGTGAAAAGGCTTCTCAAAGAAATCATTTTCACCGGAAACCAGCTGCATCGGCAGGATATAGTTTCCTGTTGATTTACTCATCCGCTGGCTGTTCATAGTTAACATATTGGCATGCATCCAGTAATTAACCGGAGCTACATAATTGCAGGCTTTACCTTGTGCAATCTCACATTCATGATGTGGGAACTTAAGATCCATTCCACCACCGTGAATATCAAATTTCTCACCGAGGTATTTAGTACTCATTGCAGTACATTCCAGGTGCCATCCCGGAAAGCCTTCTCCCCAAGGAGAATTCCATCTCATGATATGAGCAGGCGACGCTTTTTTCCAAAGTGCAAAATCCTGTGGGTTTTTCTTTTCCCCTTGCCCGTCCAGATCACGGGTATTAGCAAACAGTTCTTCTATATTACGTTTTGAAAGTTCCCCGTAATTCAATCCTCTTTTATTATACTCCAGAACATCGAAATAAACAGAACCATTACTTTCATATGCAAAACCTCTTTCAATTAACTTTTGAGTCAGCTCAATCTGCTCTACAATATGCCCGGTCGCCGTAGGCTCAATATTAGGAGGCAAAAGATTGAACATATCTAAAACTTTATGAAAATCCACAGTATATTTCTGTACGATCTCCATAGGCTCTAATTTTTCAAGACGGGTTTGCTTTACAAACCGGTCATTATCTACATTCCCATCATCAGTAAGGTGTCCCGCGTCTGTAATATTTCTAACATATCTTACTTTATACCCTAAATGCATTAAAGTACGGTAAATAAAATCGAAGGAAAGGAACGTTCTTACATTTCCTAAGTGTACATTGCTATAAACCGTCGGGCCACAAACATACATCCCAATGTTTCCTTCTAAAATAGGTTTGAAAATTTCTTTTTCAGCAGTTAGCGAATTATATATTTTTAATTGCATTGATTTTAAAATTAAAAGATTTAATGATTTATAATTTAGTTTAAAGTTTTAGTATTAAAAGATTGTGACCTTTTAACAAAAGCATTTCTGGCAACAACAAATAATTGTGGTTACAAAAATTTTATCTGAAACTTTTTTAAATTTTATCATTATTAAATTGTTTTTAAATGGTGCTGCAAATGATCCATATAATCCTGAATCAGATACTCCAGCGTATACACTCTCTGCTCTGTCTTTGAAGTATCACAATTTTTATGCAAAACCTCATCCGGCATATTTTCAACAACATTCACGATCTGAAGATTGAGATATTTCCAAAGATTGATCACGTCAGCTATCGGAATATTTTGATAGTTCTGAGCTTTCACCCAAAAATTCTGATCGTACACTATATTTTCATTTTCCTTGTATTGGGTAACCACAAATCTCCTGATATTGGTTAGTGCACTATCACAAAGATGACCTAAAATTTCTTTTTTGGACCACTTATCAGCAGAAAATTTGTAACTCCATTCTTCTTCAGAAATCATCCCAAATCTTTTCATCTCCGACTCAACGGTATCTTTTAAAATCTGATAATCCATTTCGATTAATCCAAAGTCGTATGGCTTCCTACATAGTGCAGGAATTCCTGTCTGGTAATAGGATTAGTCCTGAATATTCCACTTAATTCTGCCGTAATCGTAGAACTTGCCGTATCTTTAATTCCTCTGCAGTTCACACAAAGATGTTTCGCATCAATGATACACGCTACATCTTTTGTTCCCAAAGCTTCTTTAAGGGCATTTACAATTTGCATTGTAAGTCTTTCCTGAACCTGAGGTCTCTTTGCATAATAGTCTACAATCCTGTTAATTTTTGAAAGACCAATTACCTCACCATTTGAAATATAGGCAACATGTGCCTTTCCAATGATTGGTAAAAAATGATGCTCACAGAACGAATATACTGTAATATCTTTTTCCACCAACATCTGGCGGTACTTATATTTATTGGAAAAAGTAGAAATTCCCGGTTTGTTTTCCGGAAGTAGTCCACCAAAAATTTCATTCACGTACATTTTTGCAACACGTTTGGGAGAATCTTTTAAGGAGTCATCCGTCATATCCATTCCCAAAGTTTCCATAATTTCCCCAAAAAGCTGGGTAATCTTTTCTATCTTTTCCTGTGGCGATTTATCAAAAGCATCTTCCCTTATAGGCGTATGTTCTTTTCCAGTGAAAATATCATCGTCGTTATCAGTAAAATCAACCATTTTTTATAATTT
This sequence comes from Chryseobacterium sp. B21-037, assembly GCF_028570785.1. Classification (NCBI taxonomy): domain Bacteria; kingdom Pseudomonadati; phylum Bacteroidota; class Flavobacteriia; order Flavobacteriales; family Weeksellaceae; genus Chryseobacterium; species Chryseobacterium sp. B21-037. Next base: position 4,143,556 of record NZ_JALGCB010000001.1, on the reverse strand, counting down.
GCAACAAAAATACGGATAAAATCGATTCATTGATTTCAATTGAAACCAAAAACATTATCTTTCACCCTCTATTTTTATAAAATTTATGATTATTGTTGAAGAAGTACAGGATCAAGAACAAAAAAAAGAATTTCTGCAGTTTCCAGCTGTACTTTATCAGCACGATAAAAATTACATCAGACCTTTAGACAAAGATATCGAAGAAGTTTTCGATCCCAGTAAGAATAAATTTTTCAAAACCGGTGAGTGCCAAAGATTTTTGTTTAAAAATAAAAACAATCAGACTGTTGGAAAGGTCGCTGTTTTTATCAATACTTTCTACAAGCAGGATCAGCCAACCGGAGGATTAGGTTTTTTCGACTGCATTAATGATCAGGAAACAGCTAATTTTATTTTGATTATTGTAAAAACTGGCTGCACGAAAGAGGTATGGAGGCAATGGATGGACCTATTAATTTTGGAGAAAGAGATAAATTCTGGGGTCTCCTTTCAGATGGATTTTCACCTCCCTTATTTGGCATGAACTATAATTTTCCTTATTACAAAGATCTCTTTGAAAATTATGGATTCAGGTTATATTTTGAACAGCTCTGCTTTTCAAGACCTATTTTCGCGGACGTTTCACGGGTATTTAGGGTAATGCATGAAAAGCACCGCCGAAATCCGTCCATCTCTGCACAGCCTATGAAAAAAAATAATCTGGAAAAATTTGCAAAAGATTTCACGGAGGTTTATAATAGTGCCTGGGCAGCGCATGGAGAAGGAAAAAGACTGGAAGAAGGCAAGGTGCTGAAAATGTTCAAAACTATGAAACCTATTATCAACGAACATATTTCATGGTTCGTTTATGAAAATGAAAAGCCGATTGCCATGTGGATGAATATTCCGGACGTGAATCAATGGATCAGATACCTCAACGGAAAGTTCGGATGTATAGAAAAATTGAAGTTCCTTTGGTACAAAACATTCAAAAAAAATGAAAAAATGGTCGGATTGGTTTTCGGCGTTATTCCCGAATGGCAAAGGAAAGGAATCGATGGATATATGATCTGGGAAGGAACCCAGCATCTGAGAAAACATACAGATTTTAAAGTAACCGAGCTTCAATGGATCGGAGACTTTAATCCGAAAATGATAAAAATTGCAGAAACTCTCGATACTACTGTGACCAGAAAGTTAATTACCTATCGGTATCTTTTTGATAGGAACAAACCTTTTGAAAGGCATCCTATACTTTAGTTCTATTTCAGAACGTTTCCAGAAATGGAAACTGATGGCTTTTTTTAATGTATTAAACTCTGCTATAATCTCCTGAACATTTTTTTTGGAGATAAACAACAATCTACTTAGCATTTTTTTGCTAAAAGCCCATTCCATTCTATGAATATTTTTCAAAATTTTAAAAATCCAGATTTATTTTTTTCTTTATTTTTTTAAATAAATTACAAATACAGACCAGAATATCAAATTGTTACGTGTTTTAAATCTACATATAGTGAACATTTTATATGTTTGCAAAAACACAAATAAAATTTGATCACTGCATGAAAAATAATTTCCCCTATACATTTTAACAGATAAAATGTATTTCTAATGACTTTCCATTTTTAAAGGTTTATTCCCTTTAATTTTTTATGGACTTAATCCTTTTAATGATTCTGATTCAAAAATCAGGACCATCTAACCATTATACCCAAAAGTATATTTAAATCTACAACTATCGTAATAAAACATCCAATAATGAAAAAAAGTTTACTCACTGGCATTATTTTATTCACTCAGTTATATTTTGCACAGCAGGCCGCTAATCTTCAGGTTCAGGATACAAGAAATGTAAATCCACTTCCATCTGAATATAATCGTGAATTTAAAGCTGAATTTAAGGACAGAGCTATCATTGAAGCACCCGGCGCCGGAAAATTTTCAGGATTACTAACTATAGCTCCATGGTCAGGAAATTCAGGAAATAAAAATCACCAGATCAATTTTAATGATGGAGGTGTATTTTATAGAAATGCTCTCCCGAATGATCCCAAATGGAGCAAATGGGGCAAATTTCTTATCGAATCAAGTGAAGGTGCAGTAGCCATCGGAGGTCCAACAGACCCTAATATTGCTTTTAAAAACTATGGAAGAGCTCAATTTTACACCAATATCAACAGTGATGGTGTTCAGGTAAGAAGTACAGTACAAAATGTAAGTTCAGGAATGGACCTGATGTGGCTTGTATATGACCACTATCAATCTAATGATGTAGGATTGCTTACACTTTCTTCTCCCCATACACAAGGGGATTGGGCAAAATACGTGTTCACTGTACGAGCAAATGGTAAGGTCCTTATCGGAACTTCATGGAATAATACTGCACTCTCCGCCTGTAGTGACTGTAATGAATATCGCTTATTTGTAAAAGACGGAATAAAAACAGAAAAAGTAAAGATTGAAGTTCCTTCTACCAATGGATGGGCTGATTATGTCTTCGGGAAAGATTATCACCTTCGTTCGTTGGAAGAAGTCGAAAAACATATTGAACAAAAAGGGTATTTGCCCAATATTCCTTCCGCTGAAGAAGTTGTAAAAAACGGAATCAATGTGGGTGAGATGGACGCCAAGCTACTGGAAAAAATTGAAGAGCTGACACTATATTCTATTGAACAAAACAAACAATTAAAATTTCAATCTGAAAAAATAAAGCAACTAGAAAAACAATTAAAGTCTCTTTTTTCAGGAAAAATCAAGTAAATGCAACTTATGAAAAGAAAAATATTTTCCTTCTCTGCCTTACTTATGGGATTCTTTGGTTTTTCGCAAACTGAAGTTTATTTCAAATACGATGAGGCTGGAAACCAGCGATATCGTGGTACTAATAACACGAGTAAAAAGGCTTCAGATGAAACAAAGAAAGAAAGTCAGGAAACCAGAACCATAGCTCCGTTGCAGCAAAATCCAGCCATGGATGAAAAAACATTCTGGAAACAAATCAGGCTTTATCCGGTTCCTGTGAACGATATTCTTACTATAGACTGGACCAACGAAGCAGATGGTCTTATTGAATCTGTAGCACTATATCAACACAACACCATCAACTGGAAATTCCGGAAGCAAAACATGCCTGATCTTAATAAAGAGATTAAAATCAATATGTCCGGCTACGATTGGGGAGTATATATCCTTCAGTTTACCTTAAAAGACGGAAGAATCTTCAGCAGGAATGTTACAAAAAGGTAGTTGTTTAGACAAGAAAAATTAAGTATTACTTATTATTTTATCATCTATGAAATTTTTATACTCGTTTATTATTTCATTCTGCTCACTATTGGGCTTTTCACAAACAATTCTATATCAGCAGGAAAACGCCTCACGAACAGTACAGGACCCACAGGCCATACTACTGGCACAGGGATTCAAAGCAGCTGCGGATACCTCAAATCCATTTGTGGCACAGATTGGACCTGCTACAGAAAATCCGGGAGGAGGTCCAACAGATTCTAATGCAGGAGCAACCAATCCATACGGCACAACTGCCCCGGAAGGACAAAGCTTCAATGATACGAAAGGAAATATTGAAGTATCCGAGTCAGGTCAATTACAATTTACCCTGCCAATAGCTTTGCCTCCCGGGATAAAAAGTGTAGCCCCACAAGCTAATCTTATTTACTCCAGTGGTTCCGGAAATGGAATTGCGGGATATGGATGGAGTTTATCAGGAATCACCTCGATTTCAAGAACTGGAAGGAATATGGAAAAAGATGGTGAGATTAAAGGAGTTCAGTTAGATGAGTCGGATTATTACAGCTACAATGGACAAAGACTGATCTTAAAATCCGGGGAATACGGAAAAGATGGCTCAGAATATGTGACGGAAAAATACTCTAATATTAAAGTAAAATCAATAGGAACAATAACCGGGCAAGCATGGAAAGGACCATTATATTGGGTGATTACTTTTGAAGACGGATCTCAAGCCTGGTATGGAGCGACCACTTCAGGAAATAGTCCGGCAAGAACTCCGGTAGACTACAATATTGTAAAATGGAAAGATGCTCAAGGTAATTATATTAGCTATCAATATACTCAATCCAATAATGTAGCCATCATTTCAAATATACAATGGGGAGGAAATGAAAATAGTAATACCGCTCATTTTAATACTATTTCATTTAATTATGAAGCAAGACAATTGACAGAGACTTCTTATCTTAAGACACAGAGCTTTATCCAGTCTAATTTACTAAAAGACATTACCGTCCATACCAATGGTCTCTTATTTAAAAAATATAAGATTCTCAATGAGCTTAATAGTGATAATAAATATCAGCTGGTAAAGTCGATTACTGAGCAGAATGCTAAGCAAGAGTCTGCCAATCCTATACTTTTCACCTATGAAAATGCCACGGTGAAAGATTGGAAAGAATCCCGAATTTACGATGTGAATGGAGATAATAAAGGAATTAATGGAGATTTTGATGGGGATGGAAAAGTCGATGTATTAAGAAATGAAGGAACCAATATTATTTTATATAAAGATGTTTTTGGAAATAATACCAAAGTACCTGTTGGAAGTCTTGCTTACATGAATGCCCAAATCTGGTCATCAAGTACTTCTTTTACCATAAAAAATACACAAAACCAGTTATTAACACGACAAGGTTGGGTTACACTAGAGCAAAAAACAATTAATGGAACTCTAAAAAAAGATTTAATCATACGTGGGTATTCTGTGAACGATGATAATCAACTTATAGCAGAGTTTGAGAAAACTTTATCTGGAGACAAATATGATTATTCTTCATCCAATGATTACGAATATGCACCTTATCCTAATAACCCCTCCTATACTATAACTTTAAACAGCTCTCTAAACTCAACTCTTGAAGCAAGTAAAGAACTTGATCTTGACGGAGACAATCAGTCTGAACTGATCTTGAAAATTACAGATATGTATTGTAACGATGAGGTAACTAATAATCCGGATCAGGATCAAACATTTCCTATCATTGATAGGAAGTGTAATAATAATTCCAGAACGATGATTGTCTCTCTGTATGATGATATGCAAGTTTCTCATGCGGGAGGGGGAACAAAATCTTTATTTGAGTCATTAGCCGGAGATTTCGATGGCGATGGTGTCCTTGAGTTTATTTCTTATAATGGGTCCATAGAGAGTTATAAAAAAGGGCAAAATGGCTTTACTGCAACAATAAGAAATATATCTCGCCTGGAAGGCGTTTTTGACAGGGCTATTGTAGGAGATTTTAATGGAGACGGAAAAGCGGATTTAATGATTCCTCAAGCAGACAAATCATCTCATTGGAACTTATATATTTCCAATGGAGTGGGTTTTATAAAAGAAGTAAAAAATAACCTGGCCTATTTTACCTTGAATTACGAAACGAGTAAGGAGGGAGTGCATAATACGTTTTTCGAATCAGGGTGTAGGTATGCCACGTTTACGGGGCAACTTTTTGCTGCTGATGATTTAGACGGAGACGGAAGATCAGAATTCATTGCAACTACTGTTTCTTTTGTTGATCATAGTTGGAACAATCATTTTAACTGGGAAAATACCAGCGTTTCCTCAAAAGTTTTTACTACAGCAAATTCTAATGGAGTACCTATCGTATTCACTCAACATGGGCCGACAAAGAATTTTTATTTTAATCAGGTTGTCGTTCCTTTTGCAACAACAACGATGTATAGAGATGGAAAGAAAGTCATTATTCTTGGGAAACCTCAAAACTGTGGCAAAACCGATTGTGAAAGGTTTATTTTTCTTGAAGCTAATGGCTTTAGAGATACCGGCACTTACTCAAGAATTTCTTCCATTGTGCAAGGAGATCTAAGTACAAATATAGAATACAAGGAACTGAACCCCTCTACCAATCCCAATCTTTATACTTCAGTAAAAAAAGAAGAATACCCTTATATTGAGGTAAATAAATTTTCTGGATTGTATGCAGTATCACAACTACTTCAGACCACCAATAACGGAGTCCGTAAACAAGATTTCCGTTATAGAGGATTTGTAAGTCATTTGCAGGGTCGGGGAAGTATTGGCTTCCGCCAGACCGCCCGTTCTTCGTGGTATGCAGATGGGTTTGAAGCTACCAAAATCTGGTCCGGAGTAGAGATCGATCCATTGAATGAGGGCGTTCCCGTAAAAGAATGGTCTATCCGTACCAATAACGAAAATTTGATCTTCCCCGCCAACATCTCTGAAAACAATACCCAGCTTTTAAGCTTTAAATCAACCATTTACGAAAGACAACAACTGGTAGACGGACAGGTTACAACCAATATTACGGAGGCAAACCGGCATAAGGTAGTGGTAGCCATTATACCTACGACTAATAAAATCAAGGATTTTTTAACCAATACCCTTACAGCAAGCACGATTATCTATGGAGATTATTATCTTCCTGCAAAAAGGGAAACCAGAATCAACAATAACTTTGCTATAACTACTTCAACCTTTGACTATTTCCATAATCCATCAGGAACAGGAACCAATTATTACATTGGTCGTCCGAAAATTAAAGAGGATGTTGTACAGGCTTATGGGGATACCAAAAGAACCAAAGAAGAATATACCTATGAAAATAACCTGTTAAAAACACAGATCACCTGGAACAGAAATAATACCGAATCTATAACAGAAACCTATAACTATGATGCCTTCGGAAATATTACAAAAAGGGCAATAAGTAATAGTATAGATTCACGGATTCAGAATACGGAAAGCAGGTATGATCCTAAAGGCCGTTTTGTGGTAAAAAAAATGGACAATTTAGGTCTTGAAACCAATATTGTGTATAATGACTGGGGGCAGATTGAAAAGCAAACCGATCCATTAGGCAATACCTTAGAAAATAAATATGATGGATGGGGTAAACTCTTAACCTCCAAAACCAATCTGAACGGAATCACTTCTTATCAATATGAGAGAGATAGTAATACTAATATTACGATGACTCAAAATGATCCGGATGGGAATATAACTAAAAAGTATACCAATAAACAAGGCCAGGAATATAAGACTTCCACTAAAGCCTTTGGACAAGGAAGATATATTTCTAAAGAAACTCAATATGATATATTGGGTAGAAAAATCAAAGAAAGCGAACCCTATTTTGAAGGTCAATCAGCCAATCAGTGGAATAGTATTTCGTATGATGATACTGTATTTCCAGCTAAGATAACGGCGACCTCATTCAATGGCAAGAAAGCAGAGACTTCTGTTTCAGGGCTGACCACAACGGTCAAAGAATTGAATGGCTATGGAAGAACAACCACCAAAACAACAGATGCCTTAGGAAATGTAATTTCAAGTACTGATAAAGGAGGAACCATTCAATTTAGCTATAATGCTGCTGGTGAACAAATCAAAGCCCAATACGCTGAAAATATCGTCACGACAAAATATGACCCTTGGGGTAGAAAATCAGAATTTAATGATCCGTCGAATGGAATCTATAAATATGAATATAATGGTTCCGGACAACCTAAAAAGATTATTAGCCCCAAGGGAACGAAAGAATATACTTATAATAATCTAGGTCAGCTTATTTCCCAGAAAGAAATCTCTACAATGGACGGTGGGGAAGCCACTAACAAAAATATCACTTTCTCTTATGATGACAAAGGAAGGGTGATTTCAAAATCAGGAACCTCTAAAGGTCAGGCATACAATGCCAGCATAATTTATGATCCACAGGGAAGAGTTTTATCCTCATCGGAAAGCAGCAATGGAAAATACTTTATCCAAAAAGGAATTACCTACGATGATAAAGCAAGAGTGATTTCCTATGAAAAACAACTCTATTCTTCCGGGGTATTGACTAAAATACAGATAGAAAATTTCTACAGCAATTGGAATGGGGAACTGCTTCAGGTAAAAGACAAACGGACAGGTAAAACCCTGTGGCAGCTTCAGGAAACCAATGCCAAAGGTCAGGTTCTAAAAGCTATGCTGGGTGCAACCAACATCAATAACACCTATGCAGCTGATGGTTTCTTAAGCCAGGTCAATCACTCTTCCAAAGTAAAAGCAAGTATCTTACAGCTTTCCTACTCCTTTGATGCGATTAAAAATGAACTCAAGAGCAGAACCACCGGAGGAGACTTTAATATTATTGAATCCTTTGACTATGATGATAACAACAGACTTATTAACTGGACCAATCCAGTAACGGGGGTTAAACCTTCTGCCAATAGAAATGTCTATGATGTAAAGGGAAGAATCACCCAAAACGATCAGGTGGGAACAATTAAGTTTGAGAACAGCCAGAAGATCTATCAACCTACTGGTATGACATTGAATACTGCAGGAACACAAAACTATAACAATGACTTAATCCAGAGTATTTCTTATAACGAAAACAATGATCCGGTATTCATTGATGGAGAAAAAGGAGATGTGGCTTTCCAATATGGTTTAACCAGCATGAGGCAAAGGGTGAGTTATGGAGGTAACTTTAGCAATGATGGAGAAGGAAAGTTTACAAAATTCTATAGTGAAGATGGAAGCTATGAGGTGATCAAAGATAATACCACTGGAAAGGAAAAGCACATCCTGTATATTGGAGGAACACCTTATGATTCTAATATTGTATATTTGAAAGACTATACAGAGAGCAGTGGATCTTATAAATTTTTGCACAAAGATTATATCGGAAGTATTCTGGCGATTAGCGATGAGGCAGGAAATAAACTGGAACAAAGGCATTTTGACGCATGGGGTAACTTTACCCATCTTAAAATTGGGAATGGAGCTATTATTACCGATCAAAATGTAATTCGTAATTCATCACTCTTAATTGAAAGAGGCTACACCAGCCATGAGCATTTTACAGAAGTAGGAATCATTCATATGAACGGAAGGTTGTATGATCCTCTATTAAGAAGATTTTTAAATGCGGACGAGAATATACAGGACCCCACCAACACCCAGAATTATAATAAGTATGGATATGTATTGAATAATCCTTTAATGTTTAATGATCCCAGTGGAGAAGAATTGGTCACATTATTAGGGATTTCAATGTTTGCAATATGGAAAGCTGTATTTATAGGAGCTGCTGTAGGGCTGGTATCTTATAAATTGACACTGGGACTCACAGGAAATATAGATAAATGGAGTTTTGGGGGAGCCTTAAAATCGATGTTCTTTGGCGCGGTCGGGGGTGCTGCTACCTTTGGGATAGGAACTATTTTTTCCGCCGCCGCGAAAACCTTTGGTAATGCAGTATTACAAGCCGGGGCTCATGGCCTCTCACAAGGAGTATTGGGAATGGTGCAGAATAATGGCAGTGGGTTTCTTCAGGCTTTTGCTTCAGGAGCTCTGGGAAGTTTAGGGGCAGCAGGTTTTCAGAAACTTGTAGGCGATGCTGCCAACAGTACCGTGGGTACGATTGCTTTTGGAGCCTTAGCAGGAGGGATTGGATCAGAACTCACAGGAGGAAACTTCTGGCAAGGAGCCGTTATAGGTGGTATTGTTGCTGGATTGAATCATGCGATGCATAGGATTGGAACTAAATCCATTGCTGAAAAGGAACTAAATGCAGTCGGAGTAAAGGACGTAAATGCAACAGCACCTAACACGCAGGAAAGCCTTGATACGGTTCTTAGTACAGACACATTATCTTCTATGCATAAAAAATCCGGAAATGTTCCTATCGGATATGGGACTACGGATCTTGGCAATGAAGCTGAAACAACACCAAATGCAAGTTCAAGAAGAGCTGTAAGTATTGTTTTAAATAAAAATTCGACATTTTCATACTTCAAACTTTATCAAACCGTTGGACATGAACTTACTCATGCTATTGATTTTATTTCAGGAGCAGCTGTAAGACAGTATGGTATTTATATGAAACGTTTTTCGAACAATCCAGAACGTTCAATGGAAAGGTATAACAATTGGAAAGAATATCGGGCATATGGTTGGGAAATGCGCTATGCAAAAGATTGGTGGTCATCACAACAATACAACAAATATAAATCATTATTAGGATTATGAAAAGAATAGTTTTTTTAATTACTACATTATTTTATGAATTTCTTTTTCCTCAAAATATTGATCTAAAATTGAGTGATAATTTGCAATACATAAATATTACTCTGAAATCAGGCAATAATCTTGAAATCAGGAAGGATATAGAATATGCCAATAATACATTTTATCAGGTCAAAAAATCAGGGATAAGGGAGAAAAAATTAACATTGTTTTTATATGATGAAAAAAATAATTTCATTGAAAGCGGAATTGCTAATAAAATAGGAAATATTAGATTTGAATCTATTGAACAATCTGAAGCGTATTGGAAAGAAAAAGAAATACTTGAAAAGGCACGTTTAGACCTAAGTCAAATCAATATAAATATTTCTAAATCTAAAGGCGTTTTATTGGAATTTCCATTTCGGGTCTATGCTGATATGGAATCTCTTTTCAAAGATTATCCATGTACATTATTAAATTGTTGGTATGAGTTTTATTCTTTAGAAAGAGGAAAAAAGTATAAAATGCAAGTTCAGTTAAAAATAAAATCTAAAATATATAAATCTAATATGGTAGAATTTGTATATTAAAAAATAACTCCTCATTACCGAACGAAATGAAAATCAACGAAGTCAATTCTTTTGTATGGTTAAAGAAAAAAGAGGTTAGATAATAACCCTAGATAAAGATAAAACTCTTACACCCCACTACCGCAAGAATCTTTCGTGTAGTGGGTAATAACAGAAACTTGTAGGCGATGCTGCCAATAGTGCCGTGGGTACGATTGCTTTTGGAGCCTTAGCAGGAGGGATTGGATCAGAACTCACAGGAGGAAACTTCTGGCAAGGAGCCGTTATAGGTGGTATTGTTGCTGGATTGAATCATGCGATGCATAGGATTGGAACTAAATCCATTGCTGAAAAGGAACTACATGCAGTCGGAGTAAAGGACGTAAATGCAACAGCACCTAACACGCAGGAAAGCCTTGATATGGTTCTTAGTACAGACACATTATCTTCTATGCATAAAAAATCCGGAAATGTTCCTATCGGATATGGGAAAACGAATCAATCTAATAGATTAGGAGAAACAAATGATAAAACAGGAAATATCATTTTAAATAAGTCAAAAACATTCTCATATTTCAAACTTTATCAGACTGTTGGCCATGAGCTAGTTCATTCAATAGATTTTATTAATGAAACCGCAAAATCAATATTTAATAGTTATTTGAAGTTTTACAAGAATGATCAAAAGCCTGCAAATATTTATTATAGAGAAGCGCTGGAGTTTAGAGCATATCAATGGGAGATAACATTTGCTCCCTCAGCATTATCTAAACAATGGTATAATTATTATAAAGTAAAAAATAATTGGTAATGAAATATATTATTTTTCTTTTGGCTTTCTGTTGTAGCTATGCTCAACAAGTAAGTATTAACTTGCAAAAACAAAATAATAATTTGAATGTTGGCATAATTTCTAATGAAAAGCTAAATTTAAATACAGATTTAACATCTACGAGTATTAATGGAGCTATGAATGAAACGGAGATATACCCTATGTATGAAAATAATTTATATTTATTTGTTTTTGATGGGGCTACCGTAGTTCCAATGCAAAATGCATACATTTTACCACATCCCGACGAACCACCCTCATTTTATAAAAAAGAGTTAGAAAATATTGAAAAAAGAAAAAATGAGAAAATATTTATTCATAAGGGAAAAATTAAAAAATTAAAGTATAAATTTTTAGTTTACAGAAATGCAAAGGAATTATTTCAAGATTATCCTTGTAGAATGTTTGACTGTTGGTATGCGTTTTATTCTTTAGAAAGAGGAAAAAAATATAAGATGCAAGTTCAGTTAAAAATAAAATCCAAAATATATAAATCTAATATGGTAGAATTTGTATACTAAAAAATAACTCCTCATTACCGCACGAAATGAAAATCAACGAAGTCAATCCTTTTGTATGGTTGAAGAAAAAAGAGGTTAGATAATAACCCTGGATAAAGATAAAACCCTTACACCCGATACCGCACGAATCTTTTGTGTGGTGGATAATAACAGTACCGTGGGTACGATTGCTTTTGGAGCCTTAGCAGGAGGGATTGGATCAGAACTCACAAGAGGAAACTTCTGGCAAGGAGCTTTGATTGGGGGTATAGTTACAGGATTAAATCATGTGGCGCATTTGAGAGACGCACCCTATAATGGTTACGATAAAGCTGGTAAAAAAATCAATAATGATGGAGGGAATACTACAGATTACATGTATGATGATAATGGAAATGTAATATCTTCTACATCGGTAAAAATAGGTACATTCCAGGGTGGAGAAGTTAGTTCAAGCGTAGAAGGCTATGGATACAGAATAAGAACTATTGGAACCGGAGGAGCCTCCTATGATGCTGGCTGGGATGTAACATCTATGTTTATTGGTACAGGAGAAGTGAAAGCTGGATTGGGTTTAATCAAAATGGGAGTAACTAATCTCAGTAAAGCTAAATTAGGTATTCCTGTTCTAGGTAAGGCTAGTAAAACCGTCTTAGAGTCTTCTCTTCACTACTCTAAAATTTATGGTTATAAAAAGATAAATTTATTGGGTGGATTAATAAAAAAACTTCCATATTTCACTGGAGTTAAAGCCGGGCTGACAAGGAATTGGGCTAGTTTTTATGGTCGAAATGCTGTTTGGTTCGGTGCAGGAAGATTCAGTATAGGAGGAGGATTAATCTATAATAATATAAACAAATAATTAAATGGATACAACTGATATTGTAGTAGATTATTTTCAAAAACGTGGGTATTATAATGAAGAACTGAAATATAAAACAATTATTAATGATAAAAATGAAGATTTTATGGATATGGAATGTCTATTTGAATCTTTTTTTAAAGATTTCAATATTAAAAACAGTAATGAGTTTAATGTAAATAAGTATTTTTACAATAATTTTCTGATAGAGAAATTTTTAATAAAAATAGGAATTAAGACTAATACCATTTCTAAACCTTCAATAACAATCGCTCACATGATAGAAGTAACAAAAAGGCAGAAATGGTTTGATCCGGAATGAAAAAACTAGCTCCTTGCCTTTGCGAGGAGCTAGTTTTTATAACACAGTCATTATCATCCACAACACTTATGCTGCTCTGATAAGTAACTCGGGAAACACTTATGCTTAAGCTATGCTATAAATAATGCAGGGTCTTCTGTAAATGGAGATTGGATAGGTGGTGGATTGAGATATTATTCTTCCGCTACAAGAATGACAATGAATTATTTGAATAATTTCGGATAACAATACCCTTATATTATAATTAACCAAATACCTCGAAGCATAAGATGAGTAGACTACCCTATATATTTTTATTAATTTTGTTATATTCTTGTAATCAAAATAAAAAGAAATCATATTTGAATGGATTTGATGTTTCACCTGATATTAAGACTATAATTTTCTCTTACAAAGAGGATTCACTATATTCTGTATATGCTAAGCTTATTAATACCAATAATAGAATAACATACAATATTTTCAAAGGTCCCGGAAATTATATTAACCCAAAATATTCTGATAATGGTAAAACTATAATTGCTTTATATTATCCTAAAAATAAATTACGTCCCGAATTTCACTTTTACGATCTCCTTAGTCATAAAATAACTAAGAAATTAAAGTTGGTGATGGATTTATTTCCGATTATATATTTTCACAATCCAATAAAATATTTTATCTGCAAGCGAAAACTTTTCAATCGTATTCTCCAACTGTATCAAATGCTTATCATAATTATGACATTTATGAATTAGACATAAATAATTTAAAATCAAAAAAAATTTCAAATTTAAACTCATATTATATGCAGGAGATTTTAAATTTAGGAAAAGATAGCTTAGTAATTTCTATGCGAGGATCCCCAGATGAAAGTGGTTTGTTTTTCTTTAATCCAGACCATAACATAACGAATCCAAAAACACTTAATAAAATTATGATTACAAACGACACATTACGAAAATTCTACAATGTATTCTAACCCTGTATTACTGACAAATAATAATGTACTATGTGCATCATCATATCAATTAGTAATGTTAGACTTAAAAGCTAAAAAAGAATTTCCTGTTTTGCCATCTACAGGTTACCATTATAATATTATAAGAAGTGTAAATGACGTAATTTTTTATCAACAGAACGACAATACAAATAATATATATTATTTCAATTTAAATGAAAAGAAGATAAATTCTATAAACATTCATTACCCGCAATAATTCGGATTATCCTATTTTATAAAAAAATCCCTGTTGATAGAACAACAGGGATTCCTTTCATTAATACTCCTTCATTAAAATAATTCCCCTGCGACTTTCTTTATGTTATCACTTTTACCCATAGAATAAAAATGTAAAACAGGCACTCCAAAATCCAGAAGTTCCCGGCACTGATTGATTGCCCACTCTACCCCAATTTGCTTTACAGCTTCATTGTTTCTGGCATTTTCAACTTCACTGATCAATTCTTCGGGCAAATCGATTTTAAATACTTGTGGTAATAATTTTAAATGCTTTTTGGTTGCAATAGGTTTGATTCCCGGAATAATAGGAACCGTAATTCCCATTTCCCTTGCTTTGTGAACAAACTCAATGTATTTTTTATTATCAAAAAACATTTGCGTGACGATGTAATCTGCACCCGCATCTACCTTTTGTTTTAGCCATTTAAGGTCATAGTTCATTGAAGGGGCTTCAATATGCTTTTCGGGATATCCTGCAACTCCAATGCAGAATTTATTCAGTTCGTCACCAACCTCATCTTCATTATGAAGGTATTTTCCACGTCCGAGATCATTAATTTGATATACAAGATCCATCGCACTTTCATGTCCGCCTGGTGTTGCTTCAAAATACTGATGCCCTTTCATCGCATCTCCTCTCAGTGCCATAATATTCTCAATCCCGAGATACATACAATCTACCAAAAGGTACTCTGTTTCTTCTTTTGTAAAGCCTCCACATAATAAATGGGGAACGGTATCTACATTATATTTATGCTGAATAGCAGAACATATCCCCAAGGTTCCGGGGCGCATTCTTGTAATTCTGCGTTCCATCAGACCATTTCCTTTATCAAGATAAATATATTCTTCCCTGGAAGTTGTAACATCAATAAAAGGCGGTTTGAATTCCATTAAAGGATCTATATTCCTGTAAAGGTCCTCAATACCAATTCCCTTTTGTGGCGGAACCACTTCTAAAGAGAATAAAGTCTTTCCATTTGCTTTTTTTATATGTTCAGTAATCTTCATGCTTGTTTTAATCTGCTAAATTAGGTGACAGCCATTTTTTGGCTTCCTGAATGCTACACCCCCTTCGTGCGGCGTAGTCTTTTAATTGATCTTCTGTGATTTTCCCCAACCCGAAATATTTTGCATGAGGGCTGCCAAAATAATATCCGGAAACTGACGCTGTAGGGAACATTGCTAAACTTTCGGTAAGATAAACGCCTATATTTTCTTCTACTTTTAAAAGATCCCAAATGGTTTTCTTTTCCAGATGGTCAGGGCAAGCAGGATATCCGGGAGCAGGACGTATTCCTTTATATTTTTCGGCAATAAGTTCCTCATTGCTTAGCTCTTCCTGTTTTGCATACCCCCAATATTCTGTTCTTATTTTTTTATGTAAAAATTCGGCATATGCTTCAGCGAATCTGTCTGCCAAGGCCTTTACCATAATGGAATTGTAATCATCATTCGCCTTTTCATATTCTGCAGAAAGCTCATCTGTTCCAAAACCTGTTGTTACACAGAAAGCTCCCATATAATCTGTCTTTCCTGAACTTTGGGGAGCGATAAAATCACTTAATGCGAGATACTCTTTGCCTTTGGACTTTTGAACCTGCTGTCTTAAAGTCAAAAACCTTGTCTGTTCCTGATCATTTTCATCAAAGATGATAATATCATCCGTTTCATTAGCATTGGCTTTAAAAACTCCAAATATGGCCTTTGCAGTAAGAAGCTTCTCATCAAGAATTTTTTTCAGGATCACCTGAGCATCTTTAAATAGCTCTTTTGCCTGAGCCCCTACTACCTCATCCTCTAATATGTTCGGGTATTTCCCATGAAGATCCCAGCTCCTGAAGAAAGGTGACCAGTCAATAAACGGAACCAATTCATTCAGATCCTGATCCTGAAAGATTTGTACACCGATATTGTTGGGTGTAAAGATTTGTTCGCTTTCCCAGTCTATTTTAAAATGATTTCTTCTGGCTTCTTCAATAGAGACGTAATCTTTATCGATCTGTCTGTTCAGGAACTTTTCACGGAAATCCGAATATTCACTTTTTAAGTCATCCACATACTCCTTATTCCGGTCTCCCAATAAAGAACTTACCACATTTACCGCCCGGGAAGCGTCGTTTACATGTACAACAGCGTTTTTATACTTCAGATCTATTTTTACGGCTGTGTGCGCTTTTGATGTGGTAGCTCCTCCTATTAGTAATGGAAAATCCAAATTTTGTCTTTCCAGCTCAGCAGCAATATACACCATTTCATCAAGGCTTGGTGTAATTAAGCCGCTCAGTCCTATAACATCCACGTTTTCTTCAATTGCCGTCTGAATAATTTTCTCAGCCGGAACCATTACTCCAAGGTCTACGATTTCATAATTATTACAACCCAAAACAACACTAACAATATTTTTTCCGATATCGTGAACGTCTCCTTTTACGGTAGCCATAAGTATTTTACCATTCGCAGGTCTTGAACCATCTTTTTCCGCTTCGATGAAAGGCTGAAGATAGGCAACTGCCTTTTTCATTACCCGTGCAGATTTTACTACCTGCGGAAGAAACATCTTTCCGCTTCCGAATAAATCTCCTACAACACCCATTCCCGTCATCAGGTTGACCTCAATAACATGCAATGGTTTTTCTGCTTCTTTTCTTGCTTCTTCTACATCTTCTTCTATAAAACGATCTATTCCCTTTACCAAAGCATGGGTAATTCTGTCCTGAAGAGGTTTTGTTCTCCATTCCAGATCTTCCGTTTTCTCTTTTTTTACAGATTTATGCTTTTCAGAATAATCCAGAAGCCGTTCAGTAGCATCTTCCCTTTTATCTAGAATAACATCTTCTACAAGCTCCAGTAATTCTTTATTGATTTCATCATATACCTCAAGCATCGCAGGGTTCACAATCCCCATATTCATTCCTGCCTGAATCGCATGATAAAGAAAAACCGAGTGCATCGCTTCTCTTACCGTATCATTCCCCCGAAAGGAAAATGAAACGTTACTAACTCCACCACTTACAGAGGCATAGGGAAGGTTTTGTCTTACCCATCGCGTTGCATCGATAAAATCCAAGGCATTTCTTCTATGCTCATCCATTCCTGTTGCAACAGGGAAGATATTTAAATCGAAAATAATATCCTCAGCGGGAAAATCAATCTGATTAACTAAAATATCATATGACCGCTTTGAAATTTCTATTCTTCTGTCTAAGGTATCTGCCTGTCCTTCTTCATCAAAAGCCATCACAATAACAGCAGCACCATATCTTTTTATTGCTTTTGCCTGTCTGATGAATTCTTCTTCCCCTCCTTTTAAACTGATAGAATTCACCACACATTTTCCTTGAACAACCTGTAGTCCTGCTTCCAGGATCTCCCATTTGGAAGAATCCACCATAATGGGAATTCTCGCGATATCAGGTTCGGAAGCAATCAGATTCAGGAATTTAACCATTGATGTTTTTCCATCAATCAGTCCGTCGTCAAAATTAACATCGAGGATCTGCGCTCCCCCTTCCACCTGATGTCTTGCAATATCTAATGCTTCAGGAAATTTTTCTTCCTTGATTAATCTTAAAAACTTTTTAGAACCGGCAACATTAGTCCTTTCACCAACGTTGATGAAATTACTTTCCGGTGTTATGATAAGAGGCTCAAGGCCCGATAATCTTAAATATTTCATCAATTTTTTATTCTTCTAAAATGTAATATGCATTATTTGCATTTTGCCTCAGCAACTCCACATGTTTGCCTAAAGCGGTAAAAATTGGAAATCTTTTGTATACTAAACCATGTTCTCTAGCAAACTCTTCTATTTCTTCTGTTATCTCGTTATAGTACATATAGCTATAATTTGGAAAGAGGTGGTGAGCCACATGAAAATTGAAATTCCCCAATACATTTCTGATCATCCAATTATTATTGGTTAAATCATTGGTTACTTCCAACTGATGCCGAATCCAGCTGTATGGAAGTGAGTTTTTCTCATCTAATTTTGGAAAAGCATTATCGGGAAGCGGATGTAATGGCAATAAAACAAACAAAGCAAAAATGCTTGCTGTAATGACCTGTAAAAACCAGGCTCCTATCGCCAATCCAATCGAAACTTTAAAGAATACAACAGGAACAACAATCTGATAAAAGAAATAAAAGAGTTTATAAACAACCATCTTTACTTTCTCAACAACTGGAATGGCGCCCTGGGTTTTTAAAATAACCCTTTCCTTATCAAAGAAATCCCTGAAATCCCTGATAAACATCCAGTTGAATAAATATAAAGGATACACCAGAAAGAAAAACAGATGCTGGTATTTCTGCACTCCTTTTGCCCGGATCCATGGAACAATCAGCAGTAAACCACTCTGCTCTATATCAGTATCCCATCCGTCTACATTCGGATATGCATGATGGCTTGCAATATGCCTTTTCTTCCAGATATAAGAATTGGCTCCCACAAAATCAAAAATTTGCAGTACCCAGCTATTTAATCTTTTGTTTTTGAATATATTATTGTGAGCCGCTTCATGAATTAAATTCAGATAGATCAACACCAACATAATTCCCATTAACACAAAACTCAAAATATAAAGCAAAGATTTCTCAACATTAATCAACGCAAAAACATATAGCCCAATATAAATAAGGGGCAATAAAACAGCTTTAATCTGAATGTAGATATCTCTGTTTTCCTCTATGTTTTCGACTCTCTGGTTCACCTTTTTTCTTAATTCATTAAAGATTTTTGTGTCTTCTGCACTCTTTAAGTAACTCGGCTTTTCCATATGATTAGTTTTAGTTTAACTTAAAAATAATAATACTAAACCGTTATCTTACAATTGATTCAATGAAAAAAATCTATCAAATCATGCAAATTTCCTCAATTTTCTTGGCTCATACTTATTCACTAAGCCTGCTATAGCCCTGATATGTTCAGGGGTTGTACCACAACATCCTCCAATAATATTGATCAGACCTTTTTCCACATATTCTTGTATCTGTTCTGCCATAAACTCGGGTGTCTCATCATATTTACCGAAAGCATTCGGTAATCCCGCATTGGGATATGCTGAGACATAAAAATCCGAATTATGAGCCAATGTTTCCAGATAAGGTGTCAGCTGATTAGCTCCCAGCGCGCAATTAAATCCGACACTCAAAAGATTCAGATGTGAAACCGAAATTAAAAATGCTTCTGCCGTCTGACCACTCAAAGTTCTTCCCGAAGCATCGGTAATAGTTCCTGAAACCATTATCGGAATTTTTATTCCTCTTTCATCCTGAATTTCATCAATGGCAAATAAAGCTGCTTTAGCATTTAAGGTGTCAAAGATTGTTTCTACCAGCAAGATATCGGAACCCCCATCCAAAAGAGCTTCGGACTGCTGTTTATAAGCAATTCTCAGTTCATCAAATGTAATGGCACGATATCCCGGATCATTTACATCAGGGCTCAGACTTGCCGTTCTGTTCGTAGGACCAATAGATCCTGCTACAAACCTAGGCTTATCCGGGTTCTTAGCCGTGAATTCATCACATACTTTTCTGGCTATTTTTGCAGATTCATAATTCAGCTCATAAACCAGGTCTTCCATATGATAATCTGCCATTGCAATTGTAGTTCCCGAGAATGTGTTGGTTTCGATAATATCAGCTCCCGCTTCCAGATATTTTCTATGAACTTCTTCAATAGCATGAGGCTGTGTGAGGGAAAGTAGGTCGTTATTTCCTTTAACCAGATGCGGATAATCTTTGAAACGCTCACCACGATAGTCTTCTTCTTCAAATTTGTATCGTTGAAGCATCGTTCCCATCGCCCCATCAAGAACTAAAATTCTTTCGGAGAGTGCCTTATATAATTGTTCTGAACTTTTCATTTTGTAGATTGTGGCTAAAGCCGTTAATATTTTTTTCATAAATGGGCTAAAGCCCATTTCAATTGAGTTAATCCAATGCCTGTTTTAAATCAGCAATAACATCTTCCACGTTTTCCAAACCTACAGAACAACGTACAAGGCCGGCAGTGATTCCCACTTCGTTCCTTTCCTCATCAGTTAATTTGGAATGTGTAGTAGAAGCAGGATGTGTAACAATTGTTCTGGTATCACCAAGATTTGCTGAAAGTGAACACATCTTTATTTTATCTAAAAACTTTCGACCTCCTTCAATTCCTCCTTTGATTTCAAAAGCGACAATATTCCCTCCTAATTTCATCTGTTTTTTTGCTACTTCATAGCTTGGATGTGAAGGTAAAAAAGGATATTTTACTAATTCAACATTAGGGTGGCTTTCTAAAAATTCAGCGACTTTCAATGCATTTTCACAATGCTTTTCAACTCTGATGGCTAAAGTTTCAAGACTTTTAGACAAAACCCATGCATTAAAAGGAGACATGGCCGGACCTGTATTTCTTGCAAAAAGATAGATTTCCCGGATAAGGTCTTCTTTTCCTACCGCAACTCCACCAAGAACCCTTCCTTGTCCGTCAATTAATTTTGTTGCCGAATGAACCACAATATCAGCTCCGTACCTGATAGGTTGTTGAAGATAAGGGGTGGCAAAACAATTATCTACAATGAAGATAAGATTATGTTTTTTTGCAATTTTCCCGAAAAACTCAAGATCCAGAATCTCAATTGCCGGATTAGTCGGGGTTTCCAGATATAAAATTTTTGTATTAGGTTTGATAAGCTTTTCAACATTTTCTGCATCTTCTGCCTTAAAATAGGTAGTCTCAATATTCCATTTTGGGAAATACTTTGTAAAAAGTGTGTGTGTAGATCCAAAAACAGACTGGCAGCTTACAATATGATCTCCGGCATCAAGCAAAGTTGCAAATGTTGAATAAATTGCTGCCATTCCGGTAGCAAAAGCATATCCCGCTTCCGCACCCTCCATTTTCACAATTTTATCGGTGAATTCAGTAACGTTTGGATTGGAGAATCTGCTGTATAAATTTTTTGATTTTTCTTCTGCAAAGCTCGCCCTCATATCCTCTGCATCCTGAAAAATAAAGCTGGATGTAAGATAGAGCGGAGTAGAATGTTCATCAAACTGAGTTCGTTCAGTCTGCGTCCTTATTGCAAACGTTTCAAAATTTTCCATATAGTTTTAATTTTAATATCATGTATCAATGCAACAGTTTACCAATGAATCGATCGAATCTGATCTGAGCCATTTTTATCGGCACACTGTTATATCGTTACATTCGTACATTGATTTATTTTGTTTCACTTACTCTTAAAATATCACCAAAAACACCTCTCGCGGTTACCTGTGCTCCCGCACCGGCTCCCATAATTACAATAGGGTTTTCACCATAGCTCTCCGTATAGATTTCAAAAATGGAATCTGATCCTTTTAATTGCCCTAATGCGGAAGTAGCCGGCACAGAAATTAATTTTACATCAAGTTCTCCTTTTTCTTTTTGAAGATCGCCATGTAGATCGCCTACATATCGTAGAACATGATCTGCCTCCTGATTTTGTTTAATTTTCTGGTATTCCTCGTCCAATTCTCCCAATCTGGAAATGAATTCATTTTTGTCAATAGAAAGAAGGTTTTCAGGAATTAGATTCTGAATATTAATATCATTGAATTCATTAATCAGATCCAACTCTCTCGCCAGAATCAAAAGCTTTCTTGCAACATCATTTCCTGAAAGGTCCTCACGAGGATCCGGTTCAGTAAATCCTTTCTCCATTGCTTCTCCTATAATGGTTGAAAATTTCTCATCTCTAACTGAAAAATTATTGAAGATATAACTTAAAGAACCTGAAAACACGCCTTTAATTCTTGTAATATTTTCCCCCGACAGGTGCAATAGTTTAATGGTATCGATCAAAGGCAAACCTGCTCCCACATTGGTTTCGTAAAGGTATCGCCTGTTATTTTTATTCAACGTATATCTTAGTTTACGATATTCTTCTATTGGAAGGGTATTGAAAATCTTGTTGGAAGATACAAGATCAAATCCGTTCTCAGCTAAAGCATGATAATTCTTAACAAAATCCTTACTCGCCGTATTATCAACCACAATAAGATTCTCCAGCTGATTCTCTCTGGAGAAACTGATCAGTTCATCAACATTGGAAGGGTTTTCAGCAACTAAAACCTCATCATTCCAATTATGACCAAAACCTTTTTTATTGAATGCTATTTTTCTTGAATTAGCAACAGCCACTACTTTAAGATCTATTTTTTTCCGTCTCTTAATTTCTTCGGAAGATTCCAATACCTGGTCAATCAGAGTTTTACCCACATTCCCATGTCCAATGATTGCAAGATGAACGGTTTTAGGTTTTTTGGATATTTCAGATTCAATGATATTCTTAGTTTTCTCATCCTGAGAAGAGGTAACTACAATATTTACTCTTTTTTCACTTGCTATCTGATTCAGAAGCAAAGGAAAAACATTATTTCTTGCCAGTTCCGCCAGTATTTTATTAAAATCTTCAGCTACAAACCCCAGAACTGAAACGTTATTAATACTATAAATCTGAGATACTGCTCCTGATTTCCTTTCCGCTTCAAATTCCTCAATCAGACAATTAACCGCATTTTCAGAATCGTTTTCGTGAACCAAAATTGATATTCCGTTTTCTATAGCCTGTTGTGAGATCACTCCTACACTAATCCTGGCTAAAGTAAGTGCTTTAAAAATTCTACCGTCAATACCGATTTCCCCTAAGAAATCTTCTCCTTCAAATTTGATGATTGATCTGTTCTTTAAAAATTTTATTTCGTTAACATTTTTCATCTGTTCATTCTTTATTGTTTAGCTTTATTACAGGTTTCTTGTAATTGTTCAGTTTCTTTCTGTAATAAAATGGTTTTAATGATATTATTTAATTGTTTGTATTCCATTAGGAAGGCATCATGCCCGTGAACTGAGGTGATCTCGTGATAAGAAACATCCTTTTTTTTACCTTTCAGTTTTTCAAAACACATCCGGATTTCGGAAGCAGGAAAGAACAAATCTGTATCAACGGAGATCAAGTGCATTCGTGCCTGTACATTCTCCAGCCTTTCTTCCTCGGCATTAATGTTCATCAGCAAATGATTCATCAGTTGATAAGATTTTAAACTAAATCTTTCATTAAGAGCTTTTCCGTGATATTCAAGCCAATCTTCCGATTCAAGCTTATTTTTTGCGGTATTGTATTTATTTTGAAATCTGTCGTTTAAAGATTGTGGGGTTCTATAACATAGCATTGCATGGATTCTTGCCTTTTGTAACGGAGCGTCATTTCCATTTAATAAAAATTTCTGAACCATACATTGCGCATGCAGCCAATCATGAGTTCTGAAATCACAGGCAATGGGAATAAATACTTCTGCAAGTTCCGGGCGTTTAACCAGCATTTCCCATCCTATTCCTCCACCAAGAGAACCTCCGATAATCGCATATAGACTTTTAATGTTAAGTAATTCTAGCCCTTTTAAAAATATGCCTGCAATATCCGAAGGAGTAAACTCTTCATATTCTTCAATTAAAAAATCATCGTAACCATTTCCGGGAATATTGAAACACAAAACCGTATAGACATTGGTATCAACCACCTGGCCATCTCCTACTAATTGCTTCCACCAGCCATTTGTTCCCGATACATTGGAATTTCCCGTTAAAGCATGGTTGATTAAAATAACAGGTGCTGAAAACAGCTCTTTCCCGAAGGTCTGATAGCTCAACGGGATATTGCATTCCTTTCCGGAATTAGTTTGATACGAAAGATTAATATGTTTTAGTTCTGTTTTCAATTCTATTATACATTATTTATAATACAATTGAAAATGCCACAGGAAATGGCTGAAAAACTCAGTAAGTTATCTGTCCAAAAAATAATTTGGTAGAACGTAGCACCTTCTTCGCTTGCGCAAAGGGTTGCTAAGGTTTCATCGGGTCTAATCCCTCAACCTTTCTTGATAACATTTTCAATATTTGAATGATCGAATGGTGCAAAGATATAACATTTTATTTAATTTTTTCATGAAAAAAATAATTTATTCTGAAAATCCCTGTAATCATTATAGTTACAAGGATGTATTAAGAATTATTCAGATAGAAAAAATTGGAATTATTTTTCAAAAAAATTACCTTCGTAGTGAAAAATGATGAACTATGACTGCAGAAAAACAAAGATTACAGGATATAAAATGGAAAAACTGGGGGCCTTATGTAAGCAACAGACAATGGGGTAATGTTCGTGAGGATTATAGTCCCAATGGCAATGCGTGGAATTTCACCAATCATGATAAAGCTGAAAGTTATGCCTACCGTTGGGGTGAAGAAGGGATTGCCGGAATATCGGACACCAAACAGCTTTTTTGTTTCGCTCTTTCATTTTGGAACAAAAAGGACAAAATGATCAAAGAACGTTTTTTCGGATTGAGTAATCCCCAGGGCAATCATGGTGAAGATATCAAAGAGATCTTTTACTATCTGGACAACACGCCTACCCATAGTTATATGAAGATGGTGTATAAATATCCGATCCATGAATTTCCTTATGATCACCTGCTATCTGAAAACGGCAGACGAAGCAAAAAGGAAGCTGAATTTGAAATCTTTGATACCGGAATCTTTGATAATGATGAATATTTTGATATTTTCATCGAATACTGTAAAGCAGATGCTGAAGATTTTTTAGTCCGTATCACAGTTTGTAACAGGAGCCAAAACGACGCACCTATTGTTGTTGCTCCAACAGCCTGGTTCCGTAACAACTGGAAATGGGGATATAATACTTATAAAGGTCAGCTAAACGCCTCATACAACGGTTGTATTGATATTAACCATGATAGTATTTCCATCAAAAAATTCTATTCAAGAAATACCGGTGCCAAAAGTCTCTTTTGTGATAATGAAACCAATACACCTAAATTATACGGAGCTCCTTTAACAGATAACACCTATTTCAAGGATGGTATAAACGATCACATTATTCATAACTCCAATACCGTTAATCCGGAAAAAAGAGGTTCAAAAGCCGCTTTTGTGATTGAAGAAATTATTGGTGGGGGACAATCAAAAACCTTTGATTTCAGGTTGGCGCCAAACGACACCGATGAACCATTTCATCATTTTGATGAGATTTTCAACACCCGGATTGCTGAGGCCAACGAATTCTATGAAGAAGTTCAGCACGATGTAACGAATGATGATGAAAGAAATGTTCAACGTCAGGCGTTCGCAGGGCTATTATGGAACAAACAATTTTATCATTATAATGTTGGGAAATGGCTTAAGGGAGATCCTAATTTTGATGCACCGAGGGATTTCAATCATTATGTAAGAAATACAGAGTGGAACCACATGCACAATAAGGACATTATTTCAATGCCGGACAAATGGGAATACCCATGGTATGCTACTTGGGATCTCGCTTTTCACTGCGTTCCCTATGCATTAATTGATGCCCAGTTTGCAAAAAACCAACTTCTCTTGTTAACCAAAGAGTGGTATATGCATCCTAATGGACAACTTCCGGCGTATGAATGGAACTTAAGTGATGTAAATCCACCTGTCCATGCTTGGTCTTGTTTCAGGGTATTTAAGATTGATGAAAAGACCAATGGAAAACCGGATCTCCTGTTTCTGGAAAAGGTTTTTCAAAAATTACTTTTGAACTTTACCTGGTGGGTAAACCGTAAGGATAAAAACGGTAAAAATATTTTCGGCGGCGGTTTTCTAGGTCTTGATAATATCGGAGCTTTCGATCGTAATATGGAACTTAAAGACGGTGAGCATCTTGAACAGGCAGACGGTACAAGCTGGATGGCAATGTATGCATTGAATATGATGAGAATTGCAATGGAACTTGCCCAATACTATCAGGTATATGAAGACATGGCCATTAAGTTTTTTGAGCATTATCTTTACATCGCGGAAGCGATGGAAAACATGGGTGATGGAAAAGAAGGCCTTTGGAATGAAGAAGATGGTTTTTTCTATGATGTACTACAACTTGGGAACGGCGAAAGTGTTACGCTTCGTTTAAGAAGTATTGTCGGGCTTATTCCTTTATTTGCTGTGGAGATTATTGATCACGGATTATTGGAAAAAATGCCCAACTTTAAAATAAGAATGGAATGGGTGCTGAAAAATAAGCCGGAACTTACGAAACTGGTTTCCCATTGGGATGAAGAAGGTCACGGCAGAAAACATTTAATGAGTATCCTTCGTAAAAACAGACTAACAAAAGTCTTGACAAGAATGCTGGATGAAAAAGAATTTTTAAGTTCTTATGGTATCAGGGCCATGTCTAAAGTATATGAAGAAAATCCTTTTATTTTCTCTGTTCATGGGACAGAAAATGTGGTTTATTATACCCCTGCGGAAAGTGACAGCAGAATGTTTGGAGGAAATAGTAACTGGAGAGGCCCGATCTGGTTCCCTATTAACTTTTTGATTGTCGAAAGTCTGCAGCGTTTTCATTTCTATTATGGAAACAGCCTGAAAGTGGAATTACCGACAGGAAGCGGAGATAAAAGGAATCTGGATGAAGTAGCACAAAATATCAGTAACAGGCTATGTTCTATATTCCTTAAAGATGAAAATGGACAAAGAGCTTTTAATGGGGGAAACAATAAGTTTAATTACAATGAGCATTTCAAAGATTATATCACCTTTTATGAATATTTTCACGGAGATAACGGACGTGGAGTTGGCGCCTCACATCAAACAGGATGGACGGCAACGGTCGCTAAATTGATGAAACCGAGATAGAATAAAAATGTACCACTTTCTTAAGTGGTACATTTTTTTTATCAATTAATTAACCTTTAGTATTGAACATCATTGATGCCTTAGTTTTAGCCATAAGCTAAAATAAATAACAAAAATAATAATTATAATAGATTATTGATAAATATTTCATATATTTACATCGTTAACCTTTAAGAAAATGAAACTCAATGTTTAAATCTTAAAGAAAGAAAATACCCTCAACAACACATAATAAGCATAAAGCCGGATTTTAACAATCCGGCTTTTTTATTTTGTTTATAACATCCTTAAATTTTTTCCCCATTTACAAATACATCATAACCGATTTCTACATTAGGCTCCAAAGTTTTAGAAACAGAACAGTATTTATCAAATGATAACTGCGCTGCTTTCAAAGCCTTAGTGGGGTCGATGTTACCTTCCAAAAAAAACTGAACTTTAATTGATTTAAAAGGCTTAGCATCATCGACAGGTACTCTCTCTCCTTCTACTTCTGCTTTAAAACCAGTGATATCCTGTCTTTGTTTTTTTAATATGGACACGACGTCTATTCCACTACATCCTGCAACTGCCATTAAAACACTTTCCATGGGAGAAACTCCTTTAGCTCCGGGTTGTGATGTATTATCCAAAAGGATTGAATTTCCTTGAGAATTAGTACACTCAAATAAAAAGTCGTCGTTTATTCTGTTTAATGTAATTTTCATTCTAATTAATATTTTTCTTTATTCGTAAATTAATCCTTCTGCATCCATTTCTTTTTTTTCTTCAGGACTCATATATTTTCTTACAACCTTTATTGTGTAAGCCCCTTTTACAATATTCTTGTCATTATATTTCCAATCACTAATTCTTTCAATGGGAACTTCAACCGAATCTCCTAACTTGACCAATATTTTTTTATCAAACGGCTCATTTTGAACAATCCCATAGTATTTCCCATCCTTAAACTGAATATCTCCGATCCAGATATGTTCTCCACCTCCATCAGATGTGTCAAACTGCTGTTTTAATGTAAAATTGGAATAATCAGGGTTTTTACTTTGTATCGCGTTTTGAAATTCGGGTAAAGTTTCTTTCGCGTTTTTTACAGCACTATTCATTTCCTCATCAGCATTTTTAAAATACATGATATCGGGTTTACCTTCTCTCTTAAGTTTTTCTCGCTTCTCCTGGCAATTTATCAGAAATGCCAAAAGACAGATAACAGTTATTATTCTCATAGGCAAAATTATAAAATTCCTCTGGCTTTTATCTCCAGATATTTATTGATAACATCGATATTTAAATTTTCAGGAAGTGTATATACTGTATAAATCCCATATTTCCGTAGTTCCTGAATGATCAGTTTCTTTTCAAATTCAAATTTTTCAGCAATAACTTCATCATAAATCTCCTGCATACTCTCCGGATTCTTATGAATTAAAGTCTGGAGTTCCGAATTCTTAAAAAATACAACGACCAACAAATGATTTTTTGCAATGCCACGCAAGTACTTTAACTGCCTGTTCAAACCATCCAGCGTTTCAAAATTTGTAAAAAGTAAAATCAGGCTTCTTTGGTTGATTGAATATTTTACATCCTGATAAAGGCGATTAAAATCACTTTCAAAAAAATTGGTTTTTATATTATAAAGTGATTCCGAAATTTTCTTTAGCTGACCGGATTTGTTTTCTGCAGCTATCTTGTTTTCAGTTTTTTTAGAGAATGTCATCATCCCTGCCCGATCTCCTTTTTTTAATATAATATGAGACAGGGCCATTGTCGCATTGATAGAATAATCAAGAAGACTTAACTCTTTAAATGGCATTTTCATGGTTCGTCCAGTATCAATCAGCATGAAAATCCTTTGAGATTTTTCATCCTGAAACTGATTAACCATCAAACGATTGGTCTTTGATGTAGCCTTCCAATTGATTGTCCTGATATCATCCCCGGGAACATAATCCTTGATCTGCTCAAACTCCATGGTATGGCCGAGCTTTCTGATTTTTTTGATACCCCCCAATAAGAATTCACTTTGAAGAGCCATTAATTCATATTTCCGTAAATGAACAAAAGAAGGATATGCCGCTAAATTTGCATTTTTCTGGAATCTATATCTTTTCGAAACAAAACCTATCGGAGAAGAAGTATAAACATTTAAGCTACCAAAATTATATTCACCTCTTTCTTTAGGCTCAAGAATATATTGAAAGAATGCATTTCTGCCGGGATCAATTTCTTTTCGAATTAAAAAATCCCTTTTCTGAAACTGAAACGGAATTTCATCAATGATTTTAGTATTGATCTTAAAACCATAATTATTTTTAATATCAATTTTTATTGGATTCTCATCACCATTTGATAACTTTTCAGGTAAGATCCTTTGTGCTAAAACACCTTCTTTTTGATTAAAAAGTAAAAGATAATCTACCATTGCAGCCAAAAAGCAAAGCAAGAGCACAATATGAGCTACATAAATAAAAATTGGAAAGAAAAAAGCCAGAACATAAAGTATCCCCACTCCAATGAGCGTAAAGAAAAAGCGATTATTAATGTATAAGTTTCTCATTTTTCAGGTTGTGGATAACAGATTTTATAGCAGCCTTATAAATCCACTACAAGGAATCTATTACTCTCTTCAACATTTTGAAATTTTATAATATCACTTATTATTTATCTTGGAATTTCTATTCCCTCCAGAATCTGTCTGATAATTTCGTCAGCACTTAATCCTTCCATTTCTCTTTCCGGCGAAACAATTACTCTGTGTCTCAACACTGCATAACTGGCTTCTTTGATATCTTCCGGAGTTACAAAATCCCGCCCCCTTAAAGCCGCAAAGGCTTTAGATGCCGTAAGTAAGGCTAAACTTGCCCTTGGTGAGGCTCCTAAATATAAAAACTGATTTTCTCTTGTATTTACAATGATTTTAGCAATATACTCCATCAGCTGTGCTTCTACAATGATCTCTTTCACCAACTGCTGATAGTTTTTTAATTGCTGCGCAGTGATAACACGTCCTACTGCTTCTGTTTTATCTTCGGTCCTGCTTTCATGTTGATTCTTAATAATCAGAACTTCCTGTTCAAGATTAGGATACCCAACATTTATTTTAAACAAAAACCGGTCTAACTGTGCTTCCGGAAGCCTGTATGTTCCTTCGTGCTCAATCGGATTTTGTGTAGCAACGACTAAAAACGGCTCCTCCATCGTATATCGGATACCGTCCATTGTAATCTGCCTTTCTTCCATTACTTCAAACAAAGCAGCTTGTGTTTTTGCCGGAGACCTGTTGATCTCATCAATTAAAATAAAATTGGAGAAAATAGGTCCTTTTTTAAACTCAAACTCCGAATTTTTCACGCTGAATACTGAAGTCCCTAAAATATCCGAAGGCATGAGATCAGGGGTAAATTGTATTCTGCTGAAATTTACATCAATAGTTTTTGCCAGCAACTTTGCCGTAATGGTTTTTGCAACTCCTGGAACTCCCTCAATGAGAACATGTCCATTTGAAAGGAGCGCTGCCAAAAGATGTTCTATCATACTCTCCTGCCCCACAATCACCTTACTTATTTCGGCTTTTACTTTTTCTAAACTCACACGGAGTTCAATCATATCGATTCTCGATTGAAAATCGTTTTCTTCTTTATCAAGATTTATAGAACTTTTATTTTCTACATTTTCGTTCTCAAGGTTTTCCATACAATTTTAATTTATCATTTGTCAATGTATCCGTAACCACAGTTACTACATCGTTATATTATTATCGTATTATTTCATCCAGGATCTTATTCATTCTGGTGAGATCTTCTTTCATTACACTAGCATAAGGATCCTGAGCTTTCCGGATAAGAGCAATAGCTTCGGTAATTACCTCTATATTTTTCCCTGTTTTCAATTGCAGTTTCTTTGCAAACTCATTATCGAGATTCTGGGTATCGATAAGAAGATCCATTCTAACTTTATTCAGGAAATATTGGGCTTTTTTAGCCATCATATCATGAAAATCACCTTCCTGCAGATAAAGATTTCCGATACTTTTCACAAATTCCACAGAAGTATTTTTCAGAGGTTCTATTACAGGAACAATTCTCTGTTTCCTTTTTGCATTGAAAAAAATAAATAAGATCATCCCTCCTAAAAATACCCACCATGCATATTTCAGCGCTGGTTTTGACAGAATAAATCTCATAAAAAAGCGGGAAGAAGCCTTGGCATCTGCAGCTTCCACAAACCAAACGGTTTCTTTATCGTTAAGATACGAAAAAACATCCTGTGCATATTTTATATTTCCAGGTTTCAGAAGATAATAGTTGGTGAGAAAAAGTGGCTCACTATGAACGAAAATATTTCCCTTTCCCAACTTTACTTTTATAAAATTTGCCTGATCCGTGTTATTCTTTTCAACAGTCTTTCCTAGTATTTCAACACTGGGTTTAACATAAGAAAATCCTCTTCCAGACGGAAATTTATCTAAGTTAATAAAATCATTCTGATATTTCTTATCTGTAAGCTTTAACACATTCTGATCTTCAAAAGAGATTTGAGAAGCATAAAAGCCTATACTATCAGAAATTTCTTTTGGTATCCTGCCTGCAATCAACATAGCATCCGATCCTTTGGAGACTTCATTCAAGATACTGCGCCAGGATTCCCTGTCAATTTCTTTTTCTATTATTAAAATATTGTGAGACTGCTTTTTATTCTCATTATAATATTCATATGGTGTTTCAGCTATTTTCTTAAGCTGATTTTTAAAAAGATCTTTAGACTCTTTGTTAAATACAAATAACCCAAAAGGTGATTTTTCATTTGGATCAAAGTTCTTTCGCCAGTCTGTAACTTCCTTTTTATTAACTTCAAGCAATGCCAGAATCACCATGATAATGATGAAAATTACAGCATATATTTTGAAAGTTTTATTCATTTTTAAAGATTTTATTATGGCTTAAATGTCTGATATTGATTTTTAAATTTTAAATAATCCTGTTCGGTAATGCTAAATTCACCATACCATACATAATCAAATATATAAGAAAGGTTTGAAAATTCTTTTTTCAGGTATTCTGCTTTAAGCTCTGCCGCATAATCTTTATTTGTCTTTTCAGGATTCCAGATGATAAGCTTTTTATCGCTCAACTTTTTAAGAACGTACAAAAACTGATAACGTACTGCGGAACGGTAATCTCCTGTTACTTCAAATTTTGCAATGCTCTCAGGAAAATTGATTTCATGGATATTTTCATGCAATTCTTCTTCATTGATATTTACTTTTTTATTCTTTTTCCCAAAGAAGAAATTGCCATCTTTACTTATGAGATACCTGACAATAAAATATAGAAGAAAACCTATAAGTACAATGGCAAATAAACGCATCACAATAGTGGTAACCTTTGCAGAGGTTCCAAAGGTATCCTCACCGAAAATGCCCTCAAGAATTCTTGCTATTTTCCGTTGCAGTTTTTGCCAGAAAGATTCCCTGGGTTTTATTGTTGTGTAATCAAATTCATTTCCTTTGTATCTTGACTTAAGATTTTCCCTGAATTTTTTAGGATAAATCGTGTTTTCAGAAACAGGGTGCTCCATCAATACCGAATCTGCACGGTACATATTTTTATAATGCCCTGTACTCAAAGAATCTTCAACATATGCTTCCGGTGGCAATTCAATGTCATCCTGAGCATACACGAATCCTGTTGAGAAAAAGATCAGTAAGAAAAAAATAATTTTATTCATTATTACCGATGGTTTCTATTTCTGCAAGTTCCACCTTCTGATGCAGGTCTGTCCTGCTATCGTAATACATCAATCCAGAATTGATATACATAATATTTGAAAGAAAAAATGAAAGCAGCATGGAAATCCCATAAATCACAAAAAACAGCACTCCCATAGCTCCCTGAAAGGGGTTTTGTTCAAAATTTCCATCAGGAGCTGAAGTAAGAATTGAACTGTAGAAAAATATCATGGGAATAAATGTGAAAATGGTGGTTATGGTATACATGATAAGAAAAATGATCGTTGTAGCTCCCCAATACTTCCAGTAAGGAGACTTTTCCCTTCCGTTGGTATAAGAAAATTGTGATCTTATCGAATAACTTAAACTCTCAAAAAAACCGCGGCCACTATTAAAATAATCATACATCAAAAATGTAACAACATTAAACAATGTCGGATACACCAGTAACATAATAAATAATCCGATGATAATTAGTATCAATGCGTATGAGATGCCGATCATAATCAAAGCCAGGGGAGTTACAATAAATACCATTCCCAGGCAAAGTGTACCTATTCTTCCTGCGTTATTTTTAAAATCGCTGAGAATATCATCTGTCCTTATTTTTTCTTCGCCCTTTGAAAGTCTTTTCAGATAAAAAACAGGATAAAGATAATTGACAATCACCAGGATAAAAAAAAGCAGAAACGTAAGCAAGCAAACAACAATTAACATCCCTGCATTATCTTCAAAATATTGCTGAAAATAGTAACTGTTACCATTCATATTTGACCCGAATATCTGGGAAAACAGTTCCCTGTATCCAAAAACAAAAATGGTAGTCATTAAAATCAGCAACAAACCATTTAGCAAAATATAGTTTTTGAAATAATTCTTTCCATATAATTTGAAAAAATTAAAACTATCACTGATAAAGGTCCCGAAATCTCTTTTTTTATATAGCTGCATCATCTGTGTTTTTAATTTTTTTATTGACAACGGATGGATAAATAAAATAATAATATCCGATAACCGTTAGCGAACCTAGGATAATAATTAAATTTAAAGCTAATGGCATTTTTAAAGCATGCCTTGTAACATAGCCTTCAATAATTCCCGCACAAATGGTAAAAGGAATTGTACTTAAAAATATTTTGAAGGAATCTTTAAATCCATTTTTAAATGAGTTGAATCTCGACAGGGTTCTTGGAAATAAAATTGATGCCCCGAGAATTAATCCGCACATAGCTTCAACAACCATTGCGAAAATTTCAAAAACACCGTGTAACCATATTCCTCTTGCACTCTCCTTAAGTGCCCCATAGTCATAAAAGAAGTACTGGAAGGATCCGAGCATCACACTGTTTGAAAGTAATGCATACAGTGTACCGACTCCTCCAAAAACTCCGTAAATATACAATTTAGCACCTACCCCAATGTTATTAAAGATAATCCCAATGGTACTTCCCCATGTAGAACCACTTTGATAGACACCAACCGCATTTCCTTTCTTAATATTCTCTATTGTTTCATTCACATAACTTTCACCCAGAATTATATTTACAAAATCCTTATCATAAATTGCTGAAAGGACTCCTATTGAAGTAAACAATGCAAAAAACAAAAACGCGTAGAGCAAATATCTTTTGTATTGATACACTAACAAAGGAACCTCTGTTTTGAAGAAATAAAGGACTCTGTTTTCCTCTACCCTTTTTGTTTTGTAAATTTTTTGGAATATCTGTGAAGAAAGATGATTTAAATAAACCGTAGTATTACTTTTAGGATAATAAGTCTGAGCAAAAGAAAGATCATTAATGAGGTTGATATACAACGATGACAGGTCATCCGGATTTTTTTTTATTTTCCCTTGAATAACCTGTTCAATTCCCAACCATTTTTCTTTATTTTGTTTTATGAAATAAACTTCTCTCATAATCTAAAGGCTAAAATAATAAAAATTATGTCTCAAATTGCGATTAATACCTCACAAAATGTAAATATTAATTTCAACATTGCCAGTGTTGGAGAAAGAATGCTTGCATTTATTATAGATCTCCTGATCAAAGTCGCTTATGCAGTCGTTACTTTCTATGTATTTTTCAATTTTCTTGATTTGGGATATTTATTAAATGGCCTGGATCAATGGTCTCAGATGGCTATTTATATTGCCATCACATTTCCCATTTACATCTATCCTTTGGTTTTGGAAAGCTTAATGGAAGGGCAGACTCCCGGAAAAAAAGTAATGAAAATCCGTGTGGTAAAAATCGACGGATACCAGGCTGGTTTTGGAGATTATCTGATCCGTTGGGTATTCAGGATAATAGACACATCTTTTGCGGGTGTTATCGGATTAATTTCCATGATTGTTTCTAAAAATAATCAGCGCCTCGGGGATATCGCATCAGGCACAGCTGTTATTTCATTAAAAAATAGCATTAATATTTCTCATACTATCCTGGAAAACATACAGGAGGATTATGTTCCTTCATTCCCTCAGGTTATTGCATTAAGTGATAATGATATGAGAATTATTAAAGATAATTACACAAAGGCCCTAAGAGTAGATGACCGGCAAATCATCAGTAAGCTTTCCGACAAGATCAAGAATATTTTGAAACTGGAAGTTGATCCCGTAAAAATGACGGAAAGACAGTTTATCAATATTATCATCAAAGATTATAACTATTATACAGGAAAAGATAATTAGAATTTCTGTTTGGAATTATCTTTGTCCATAGATTACACTCGAATCCAAGTCGGTGCAGTTTTTGCACGTGATACAATACTAAGCTTTTAATTATGAAATTTGAAAACAATAAATCCGGAAACGGAGGAGTACTTACACTAAACAATGAACTTACAGAAATTGGCAGACTGACCTATACCATCTTCCCGGAAGAAAACAAATTCATTATATCCTTCGTTTTAGTGCATCCTGAATTTGAAGGCAGAGGAATGGGAAAATATCTCGTAGAAGAGGCCATCAGATTCGCAAGAGAAAACAATTGGAAAGTGTATCCTCATTGTTCTTATGCCAGATCAGTAATGATGAGAATGAATGATGTAGATGATATTTTTTTAAAGAATTAAAACCTCGTTTAACAGTATTTGTTCAATATCATCAGGGTAATCTACTTTAATGTGATGATCTGAAGCTACCCATTCCATTATTTCCCCAAGCTTTAATACTTTAGAATTGGGAATTCCCATCGTATCCAGAGCACAGGCATTGCACTCCTGCTCATATTGATTATGAATTGGAATAACAAACAACTTTTTATCCATAAAGAGAGCTTCAGCCGGAGCTTCAAAACCTGCATTACATAAAATACCATCACAATTTTCAAAACAGGTCAGGTATTCCTTTTCATCGATGGGGAATATTTCAACATTTTTTATTTTAAGTCTCACTTTGCTGTACTTGGAAAAAACCTTCCACTGCACAGGAATTTGTTTTAATACTTTAATAATATTTTCATCAGAAAAGCTTGGTAAATAAACCAGGTAGTATCCTTTTTTATCAGGATTAAGATTTCGTATTTTATGTCTTATGACCGGCTTCTTTATTTGTGGATGATAATTTTCAAAATGAAAACCAATCCTTCTTTCACTGGGTACATAATACTTCAAGATAAGTTCACCCAGGAAATCTCTTTTTTTAGGTTTTGGAGTTTCAGCAAAACTCATCGAAGCCTGATGACTAAGCTCAATCATCGGAAGATTCTTTAGCTTGCTTGCCCACCCCGTTAACGGTTCATAGTCATTAATGATGAGATCGTACTGCTTTAGTTCCAGATCATTGATTGTTTTTGCCGCCTCAATAAATTTATTTTCAGTAAATGTTTTTCGATAGGATAAACCACCTGTTTTGTTATAGAGTAAGGAAATCCCTTTATATTGAAAGTTAATGTCAAAATCAGCCTTTAATTGCGATTGATGACCACTGATTAAAGTATCAACCGAAGCATATTTTTTTAATATAGGAATGATCTCCTGAGCCCTTGCAACATGTCCGTTACCTGTGCCTTGAAACGCATATAAGATTTTCATTCAGAAAAGTTAGTTACAATTTTAAGAAGTTCGTTGGTATCAAGATCCTGAATTTCATCTGTTTCATCGTCCTGCAGCAAGTGTTTATGCTCATCATAGTAAAAGATCTTCCATTCTTTATCATGATACTCCAAAGCTGATAAGTTCTCTATCCAGTCTCCGGAATTAAGATAAGTGCAAGCGCCTTTTTTATTGTTAACCTTACGAATTTGAGGCTGATGGATGTGACCACATATGACAAAGTCGTAATGATTATCTATTGCAAGTTCAGAAGCCGTAAGTTCAAAGTCACCAATATACTTTACCGCCTTTTTTACGTTATTTTTGATTTTTTTGGAGAATGAGTATTTTTCCCTACCCATTTTTTCCAGGATCCAATTAACGACGTTATTGATCATGATTAGCAAATCATATCCTTTTCCGCCTAGTTTTGCGATCCATTTAGAATGTTGAACAGATGCATCAAATACATCACCATGAAAGATCCATGTTTTCTTTTTATCAATATCAAGACAGATTTTGTTGCAGACTTTAAGTTTACCTAATTCGAAATCGGTAAACTTTCGGAACATCTCGTCATGATTTCCGGTAATGTAATATACCTTGGTATTTTTTGTTGCAAATGAGAGAATCTTTTTAATTACCTTCAAATGAGGTTTAGGGAAGTAAGACTTTTTGAATTGCCAGATGTCAATGATATCACCATTCAAAACCAGAATTTTCGGTTGAATAGAATTCAGATATCTTAACAATTCTTTAGCCTTACATCCATAAGTTCCCAAATGCACATCCGAAATAACAACTAATTCAACGTTTCTTTTCATAGTTTTATGCAAAGAAACTAATTGAAAGTTAACTGTATATGAATGTTATATTATTTTTTTACAAAGAGTTCATGAGCTCCTCTGTAATTTCCATGTTATGATAAACATTTTGTACATCATCATCTTCCTCAAAGCGATCAAGCATTTTCATATTGGCTTTAAACTGCTCTTCAGTAACTTCTTTTGTATTGTTTGGAATTCTTTGAAGCTCTGCACTTTTAACTTCAATTTTTAGTTCATCTAATTTATGAGATAAAGAACCGAAATCTTCAAATGCAGTAGTAATCATTATTTCTTCATCATCTTTATCAATATCTTCTGCACCACCATCAATCATCTCCATTTCAAATTCATCCCAATCCATTTTTACCTGGCTTGGATCGATGTAAAAGATCCCTTTTCTATCGAAGATAAAGGCAAGTTCCCCGTTTTTCCCCAGGTTACCATCAAATTTATTAAAGACAGCTCTTACATTCGCTACCGTTCTTGTCGTATTATTTGTAGTACATTCTACAAAGAAAGCAACTCCTCCTTGTCCATACCCTTCGTATGTTACCTCTTCATAGTTTTCAGCATCAGCTCCACTTGCTTTTTTGATTGCTCTTTCTACGTTATCTTTCGGCATATTTGCACCTTTGGCATTCTGGATGCATCTTCTTAACGCCGGATTTGATTCCGGGTCTGCTCCACCTGCTTTTACTGCTAACGCTATATCTTTACCAATTTTAGAGAAAGTCTTGGCCATTTTATCCCAACGCGCCATTTTCGAAGCTTTTCTATATTCAAACGCTCTTCCCATTTTTATTTTTAAATTTTGAACAAAATTACTTAAAAGTCAACGAAAAAAAAATACCTCCAAAAAATTTGGAGGTATTAATTATTTAGAAAAATTAATTATTTTTTCTTTTTAGCAGCAGCTTTTTTAGCTGGAGCTTTTTTCTTAGCTGTAGATTTTTTCTTAGCTACTGCTTTCTTAGCAGGTGCATCAGCGTAATCTTTCTTAGCGATTGAATTCCATTGAGCATCATCTTCGATAGCAGTTACAACTACTTTTCTATCAGCTTGTCTTTCAGCATCAGAAGCTGTTGCAGGAACTGTAGCTTTAGCTTTACCAACACCTACAGATTTAAGTGCGTTAGCATCTACTCCTCTTGCATCTAAAGCAGCAACTACAGAAGCAGCTCTTTCTCTAGATAATTTCAAGTTGTAAACTTCAGAACCTTTAGCATCTGTTCTTCCTTCTAATAGATAGTGACCTCCATCTTTCTTAATGATATCAGCTGCTCTATCTAACGCTGGCTTAGACTCAGCTTTGATTGAAGACTTGTTGAAATCGAAATAAACATTTCTGAATTCGTTTTCTACTTCAGTTGCAGTTTGTTTTTTAGGCTTAGGACATCCGTTGTATTCTGGTAATCCAGGAACTGTAGGACAAGCATCATCTTTATCAAGGATACCGTCACCATCTGTATCTGGCCAAGGACAACCGTTGTTTTCAGCTGGACCTGCTACTGTAGGACAAGCATCATCTTTGTCGATAACACCGTCACCATCTGTATCTGGCCAAGGACAACCGTTGTTTTCAACTGGTCCTGCTACATCTGGACATTGATCGTCTTTATCTGGAACTCCATCACCGTCAGTATCAGGACATCCTTGGAATTCTGGTAAACCTGGAGTATCAGGACAAAGATCGTCTTTATCTAAGATACCATCTTTATCTCTATCTCTGTTACCAAATCTAAAGTTCAAAGATGCAGAAGCTTGCCAGAAGTTTGCAACTGTAGATTTATCACCTGGAGTTGAAACATAATCTCCTTGAACACCTAAACCGAAGTTTTTAGTTACCCAGAAGTTGATACCTGCACCAGTAGAAACTGTAAAGAAGTTAGCTTTACCATTTTCATTACCGTTATCCCCGTTACTGATAACATAACCGTTAGCGTCAGTTCTTGGGAAAGTTAATGCAGTATAATCATGTCTTAAATAGTTCGCACCTACTCTTAAGTATGGATCAAACCAAGACTCCTCGTTCCATAAAAGACCCGCTGCCTTAGCTTGGAAACCAAGACCAGTCATTAGGAAAAATTCTTTCCCGCTGTTGAATCTCTTATTGTCAACGTTCCCTACTGAAGTCTGCCAGTCGATTACTAAACCTTTACCGATATTTCTTGCTACAGTAAGTTTAGATAATGGAGGCGTAATAGAGAAGTTGTTCATATTGAACAAAGTCTTTGTTAAATTTCTTGCAGCAAAAGTATTACTGAAGTTGTTTCTCTGAGCTGTATG
Source organism: Chryseobacterium sp. B21-037 (assembly GCF_028570785.1). Taxonomy (NCBI): domain Bacteria; kingdom Pseudomonadati; phylum Bacteroidota; class Flavobacteriia; order Flavobacteriales; family Weeksellaceae; genus Chryseobacterium; species Chryseobacterium sp. B21-037. Next base: position 4,103,655 of record NZ_JALGCB010000001.1, on the reverse strand, counting down.
ATTTTCCGCATGAGCACCAACTCCGATCATCCACGGATTGTTGGTAGTCTGTGCGAATACAGTAGAAGCAACAGTAAGTGCCAATGCTGAAATTCCTAATTTTAGATTTTTCATAGAATTAAATGATTAAATAATTGATATTGCAAAATAAATATAATTTTTCTTTATATACAAAGTTTTTTGAATGATTTTTAACTTTTCTTTAATATTCTATCCAGGGTTCGTTTATTTTCTCTATCTTTTATCGCTTCCCTTTTATCAAAAAGCTTTTTCCCTCTTGCAAGGGCTATTAAGACCTTAGCTTTTCCCTTATCCGTAATATATAACTTCAAAGGTATAATTGTGTTCCCTGCATCTTTTAACTTTTTCTCGAATTTTTGTAATTCTTTTTTGTGCAAGAGCAATTTCCGTTCCCTTTTTGTTTTATGATTGTAAAAAGTGCCTAATTTGTATTCATCAATCATCATGTTAATGATGTACAACTCCCCATCAATAAACTGACAGAAGGATTCTGCAATGGATGCTTTTGAAGAACGTAAAGATTTTATTTCTGTGCCTGTTAAAACCATTCCAGCTTCAATTTCTTCAATGATTTCGTATTCAAAACGGGCTCTTCTGTTTAATATGTTAACTGTTTTCTCGATCTTCATTATATTAAAATTTCTTTATGAAATATACAAAAATACCTTTCATTTAAAAACTTGACTATTACATTATTATAAATTACCCAAATTCTTTTCGTATTTTTGCGCCAAATTTACAAAACTATATGTTAACAGTATCTAACTTATCTTTACAATTCGGGAAAAGAGTTCTTTTTGACGAGGTAAACATTATGTTTACTAAAGGAAATTGTTATGGGATTATCGGAGCTAATGGTGCAGGAAAATCAACATTCCTTAAAATACTAACCGGAAAACAAGACCCAACCACAGGAAGTGTATCATTAGAGCCTGGAAAAAGAATGTCTGTTTTAGAGCAGGATCACTTTGCATACGACCAATATAATGTCCTTGAAACAGTATTAAGAGGTAACAAAAAGTTATTCGAGATAAAAGCGGAAATGGATGCGTTATACGCAAAAGAAGATTTCTCTGATGAAGATGGTATCAAAGCTGGAGAGCTTGGTGTTATCTATGATGAAATGGGAGGATGGAATTCAGAATCTGATGCGCAAACAATGCTTTCTAACGTAGGAATCAAGGATGATATGCATTGGCAGATGATGAGTGAACTAGAAAACAAAGACAAAGTAAAAGTTCTTTTAGCTCAGGCATTATTTGGAAATCCTGATGTTTTAATTCTCGATGAGCCTACCAATGACCTTGACATCGACACTATCGCATGGCTTGAAAATTTCCTGGCTGATTATGAAAACACCGTTATTGTTGTTTCTCACGACCGTCACTTCTTAGACACCGTATGTACGCACATCGGAGATTTAGACTATGCAAAACTTAATCTTTATACCGGTAACTATTCTTTCTGGTATCAGGCGTCTCAGTTGGCAACAAGACAGAGAGCTCAGGCAAATAAAAAAGCAGAGGAAAAGAAGAAGGAACTTCAGGATTTCATCGCAAGATTCAGTTCAAACGTAGCAAAAGCAAAACAAGCTACAGCAAGAAAGAAAATGATTGACAAACTGAATATTGATGATATCAAACCTTCTTCCAGAAGATATCCTGCGATTATTTTTGAAATGGAAAGAGAAGCAGGAGATCAGATTCTTGAAGTAAAAAGTCTTGAAAAATCTAAAGATGGAGAACTTCTTTTTTCTGATATTAACTTAAACCTTAAAAAAGGAGATAAAGTTGCAGTTCTTTCAAAAAATTCATTGGCTATAACTGAGTTTTTCCAGGTATTGGCTGGGGAATCACAACCAGACAAAGGAACATTCAATTGGGGAATTACTACTTCTCAATCTTATATGCCTCTCGATAATACTGACTTTTTCCAGGAAGACATCAACTTAGTTGACTGGTTAAGACAGTTCACTAAAAATGATGAGGAACGCCATGAGGAATTTGTAAGAGGATTCCTTGGAAGAATGCTATTCTCCGGTGACGAAGCTTTGAAATCTTGTAAAGTGCTTTCAGGAGGTGAGAAAATGAGATGTATGTTTAGTAGAATGATGCTTCAGAAAGCCAATATTCTATTGTTAGATGAACCTACCAACCACTTAGATCTGGAAAGTATTACAACATTGAACAACTCTTTATCTAATTTCAAAGGAAATCTTTTACTGGCGTCTCATGACCACGAAATGCTTCAAACAGTCTGTAACAGAATCATTGAATTAACTCCTAACGGAATTATCGATAGAGAGATGAGTTATGATGATTATCTTGCGGATAAAAAAGTAAAAGAATTAAGAGAAAAAATGTATTCTTAATTGATCAAGGCAAATTGAAAATAAATAAAAAGTCCTCAAATAAATTGAGGATTTTTTATTTTCAGGTATTTACTATTTAGTAAGTTTAGTTGTTGGTAACGTGACAGTTCCAGGATCTTTCCATAGACCATCCTTTTCTGCTCTTTTCTTAATATTCTGAGCGCGCTTTTCACTATCTGGATGGGAATTAAACATTTTTTGAAAACCGGATTGTGTACTTCCTTCGGAAAGCAAAGCCAACTTTTTAAATGCTGTATATTCTGCTACGACATTATACTTATTCGTTTTCATAAAATCGTATGAGTATACATCTGCTTCAGATTCCTGTTTTTTACTGTGTGAAGCATCCATAAATGCATTAGCCATCTTCCCTATCTGGCTGTCATTTAATGTAGCTACCGCAGAGGATGCTGAAGATGCAGCATCTAATGCCGCAGCCTTTAAATAAGCCGATTTAATAGCGTCTTTAGTATCGTGATTTTTAACATGACCGATTTCATGTCCGATTACCGCCAGCAGTTCATCATCTGTCATTATATCCATTAATGAGGAAAACACGCGAACGCTTCCGTCTGCACAGGCAAAAGCATTAATGTCTTTTACTTTATACACTTTGTAATTAAGATTAAGACCATCTTGTGATTTATGTTTACCGAAAAGTTTATTCAGTCTGATGGTGTATGGGTCTTTAGGGCCGGCTACAGGATTATTTTTATCCATCCATTCTACAGATTCTTTAGATAACTTTACAGCATCTTCATTGGTAAAAGTGAGCGCCTTCGCTCCTTTAGAAGCAACATCTGTAATTTTTCCTAAACTAATTTTTTGTCCCTGAAATGCGTGAACAGCTCCCAGTAAGCATACGCTTAAAACAATTCTTTTCATATTAATTTTATTTTCCTTTTGGCCGGCGAATATATGATTTTTTTCAACAAAAAAATCCTTTTCTGAAAAATTTCAGAAAAGGATCCACACCTAATATTAAGAAATCACCTACACAATAAATAAAGATGCAATTGCTGTTGCATCACTACCACTTAAAATTTCATCGTAAGCAGCAGAACCTGCTGCAGCTCCAAATGCAGTTGAAGTATTGTATCCGGCTTGATTTGTATTATCCTCACCCGCGTACACAGGGTTTGTTGCAGACGGCATGTTTCCTCCGTTGGCCAGTTCAATCCACCCTTTATTTCCTCTCATTCTTCTTACTTGCGAAGCATGTCTGGCTTCTACAGAGTGAATTTGTAAAGCAGCTTGTAATACTACTTTATTAGACATTACATTTCCTGCCTGTCCCTTATAGGCTCTAACGCCCGTATCTTCAAAGGCTTGCGCCAGAACAAGAAACTGATTATAATCTGTAAACGGAGTAAAATTACCTCCCGCCGTAAAGTCAAAAGTAGGTTTCGATGCGGGTGTAACTCCCAAAGAGGTCAATGTACTTTTCAAGAAACCAACATGTGCAGACTCATGTTTAGAAATTTGCATAAAAACGGTACGGTCAGCATTAGGAATTAAACTTGCTGTAGATAGTCCAATACTGTAATATTCATTTTCTAAGTATTCCAGCGTCAGGGCAAGTTGTAACGCATCGGTTAAAGCACTCTTTAAAAAGCTTCCTGTAACTGGTGTTGTATTTCGGTTTTCAGCTTTCGCCGGAGTTGACATTGCGACTCCTAAGCCCAGAGGAACAGAAGCAATAGCTGCTTTTTTTCCAAATGCTGAAAGATTTGTAATGGTCTCTAATCTTGATGCTTCTGTTGTAAAGAATTTATCATCAGAAAATCTATCTAGTAATTTAAGAATGTTCATAATAGTACGTTTTTAAAAGTAAATAATTTAGTTAATGCCTCTTTCTTTCCAGGTAAAAGGTGTCTTTATAAATCCTCCTGCAGCCATTACAACATCTTTTGGCTCTTTTGCCACATCCAATCCATTGGCATCAATCACATCATCCCCTGAAAAATCAGCAGATCCGGGATTGATAAGATTTCTGATCGCAGAAGCATGTCTTGCTTCCACAGAAACTATTTTCCCTGCAATTACTAAATAATTAGGATCCGTAATATACTTTCCTGCTGCATTATACGCAGCAACACCTGTATCTTCCAAAGCCTTAGCAGTAGCTAATACTGAACTTCTGTTATTAAAATTCACACCCGGATATTGAAATTCAAGCTTTGGCAGTACATTAGCAGTAACTCCTGATATTGCAGCTTTAAAGAAATCCCGATGGATTAATTCGTGATGATAGAGGTCAGTAAATAATTCTTTTTCAATGGTTGAAATACCTGAATAAAAACTGTTAACAACTTTAGTATAGAAATCTGCTTCGAGCTGCTCAAGAGCATAAGCATAATTCAATACCCCGACATCGCCTTTACCAAGGTCGAATACCTGGTCGTCTGTCATTTGAAAATCATCATTATCATCACAGCCTACTAATGCAAGACCTGCCATGGCAAGTCCAATGCCGCCGAGTTTTAAGAAATTTCTTCTACCGGTATCCAGTGTGGCTCCCTGGCTAGAAACATTAATCGTCTTTTTCATAATATTAATTTTTAAAGTGTTTAGTTATTTAATATCATTTACGACAATCAATTATCTTTGGATTTACAAAATCAAAAAAAATGTTAACTTTTCTCTAAAACTTTTCCAAATAACCTATTGAACATCTAAAAAGCGACTCGATAAATATTAATAACAAATCAGAATTGAAAGGTCTTTAACGTCACTTAAAATCTTTGTTTTATATTATTATATTAACAGTTCATCATTCCTTTTTAAAATATATTTTCCCTATTTTTGTGAAATGAGTCAAAAATGGATTTACAGACCTGAACCCGATGAGGAAGTTGTAGACAGATTAAGTTCGTCACTTGGTTTCGGAACTTTTGAATCTAAACTTCTCGTTCTTAGAGGAATTGACAATTATCAAAAGGCAAGAGAATTTTTTAAGCCCAATCTCACTGATATACATAGTCCGTTTTTAATGGCTGATATGCAAAAGGCTGTAGAGCGTATTGCAACAGCTATTGAGAATGGTGAAAAAATATTGGTTTATGGAGATTATGATGTAGATGGAACAACTGCTGTTGCGCTGATGTATTTATACCTCAGCAAAATAGTTCAGAAAAAATATCTTGATTATTATATTCCGGACAGAAACTCTGAGGGATACGGTATTTCAACAGAAGGGATAGATTTTGCAAAGGAGAATGGATTTTCTTTGATTATAGCTCTGGATTGTGGGATCAAAGCAATTGATATGATTAATTATGCGCAGAATTTAGGCGTTGATTTTATTATTTGTGACCACCACTTACCAGGAGATGAAATTCCTAATGCAGTTGCCGTATTAGATCCTAAAAGAAGTGATTGCAGATATCCTTTCAAAGAGCTTTCAGGGTGCGGAGTTGGCTTTAAATTATGCCAGGGTCTAAATACAATCTACAAAATACCGGATTCGGAGCTGTTTGAATTAACCGATTTGCTTGCAATTTCTATTGCTGCAGATATTGTCTCAATGACCGGAGAAAACAGGGTTCTGGCCAAAATGGGTTTAAAAACCCTTCGAAAAACAAGAAATTTAGGATTAAGACTCTTAATTCCCGAAGATAAACTTTCTCATTTTGAAATTTCAAACATTGTTTTTGAAATTGCTCCAAAGATCAATGCTGCCGGTAGAATTTCTCATGGAAAAGCAGCTGTAGAACTTATGGTTTCAGATAATCTGAAACATGCGCATCAGATTGTAAGTGACATTATGGGACTTAATGATGAAAGACGGGAACTCGATATGAACTCGACGCTTTCGGCACTTAATCAAATCATTGAATCGCAACAGGAAACCAATCTGACAACGATTGTTTACCACCCTGAGTGGAATAAAGGTGTTATCGGAATCGTAGCATCCAGACTCATTGAGACTTATTACAAACCCACTTTGGTTTTTACAGATGGTAACAACGGAGAAATGGTTGCTTCCGCAAGATCAGTTTCTGATTTCGATGTTCATGAGGCGTTGGATATGTGCTCAGAGTACTTTTTGAAATTTGGAGGACATCATGCTGCAGCGGGACTTTCAATGGAAAAATCTAAATTCGAGGCATTTAAGGAAAAATTCGAAAAGGTGGTCGCTGAAAAGATTCAGGAACACCAGAAAGAATCATCGATCATTATAGATTCTGAAATAGAAATTGATGATATCAACCGCGAGTTTATAAATTTCCATAGAAAACTTGCACCCTTTGGTCCACATAATATGAAACCCATCCTCACTTTAAGGAACCAGAAATTATCCGGTTATATAAAAACAATGGGGAAAGATAATAACCACGTGAAATTTTATATTAAGCAGGAATCCACCGGTAGAAATATAGAATGCGTTGGTTTTAAATTAGGGCAATTCTCTGAAGACTTCAGAAATAAGCATTTCGATCTCGCATTTACTCTGGAAGAAAATCACTGGAAAGGAAATGTAACACACTACCTGAATATAAAGGATGTGAAGTTTAGGGACTAAGGATAAAATACAACTTTAACGCTATACTTTGCATCTCATATACACCTGCAAATGAAAATGAAAAAAATCGGTTTATTCTTCGGATCTTTCAATCCTATACATATTGGACATCTTATTCTTGCGAATTATATTCTGGAAAATTCAAATATGGAAGAATTATGGTTTGTTGTAAGTCCTCAAAACCCTTTTAAGGATAAAAAATCATTGCTTAAAGATCATAATCGACTGGATATGGTACAGGCAGCTATTAAAAATTACCCGAACATGAGGGCTTCCAATGTGGAGTTTTCTTTACCCAGGCCAAGTTATACTATTGACACTCTGACGTATCTCAATGAAAAATACCCTGATCATTCATTCAGCTTGATTATGGGAGAGGACAATTTGGAGGGCCTGCATAAATGGAAAAATTCCGAAACTTTATTAAAGAATCACCATATTATTGTTTATCCACGAATTTTTGAAGGCGAGAAAAAAGATTCTGAGTATGTACAACACGAAAATATTTCTTTTATCAAAGCCCCTGTCATTGAAATTTCTGCAACCGAAATTCGCCATATGATCAAGGAAGGTAAAAATGTGCGTCCTATGCTCCCTCCTGAGGTTTTTGAATATTTGGATGGTAGTAGTTTTTATAAGTAACAAATATGAAATTTTATATCTTTTTTTTCATTTTTCTCACTCAAGCCTTTTTATTTGGTCAAGATACATCTACTAAAATAGCAGATTCTTTACGAAAGGAAAAAGAGATAGAATACATAAAAAGATTTCAAGAAAGGCAAAAATATTATAATGAACAATGTAGTAATGATTCAATTAAAGCAGTTGAAGATTCAAAGATTGAAAATAAATATTTTACATACCTTATCGCACCAGGTGGAGATGATTTTCCAGCAAAGAAAGAGATCGAACAAGCTTTAAAAAAGCACAATATTATTTGGGGAGGAGCTTTTATGGGAAGCGACATACCAGCACATTACACCAGTAATTTATGTTATCATCGATATATGAATTACTTTACAGAAAAAAAATTTGGTAAAGATCTTATCGAGGACATTGTAAAACAATCACTTTTAGATCATGTGAATAAAAATCCTTCTATAATTTTTGAATATAATGATAATTTAAATTGGATCTATAAAGGAGATCCTAAATTAGCTGATATTTTACTCAATACCTTTTTTTTCAAAAATTTCATGTATCCAAAAGGATACATAGATTCTTCACAAAAGAATCAATCTTTTACTAAAGTTATGTTATATGTAGATGAGAATGACGATACTTTAAAAGTGGAAAGCTTTGATCATCATATAATAAATCGATACAATAAGCAGTTTATTCCTTACTTTGAAAAAAAGATTAAGAGTTTTATAAAATCTAGTAAATTTGTCCTCTCAAAACGAGCCATTCTGTATAATGGTATTAAATATTCTTTTAAAATTTATTATAAGTAATCGAAATGAATTTCATCGAAAAATTTTTCTCAAAATATCCCCAGGAAAAAATCATTAAATGGTTCAAGCAAATCTGTGTAGCTGAAGCAGTTTCCTGTTTTTTACTTTATGGGGTTGCCATGATCTGGAAGAGATATGATGACGAAGGATTGCTTCCCACAATTTTTATTATTGTCATCGGAAACATTCATGGTCTTTTTTTTACTGTATATCTTTTACTTTGTATTCCGGTGAGAAAAATATTCAAATGGGATGACGAAGATTTTGTTTTTGCCCTACTCTCGGCATTTTTCCCATTTGCCACAATATGGGTAGATAAAAAATTAGCCCGTTTCGACAGAGAATAAATCGGTTCTCCACTGAATATACAATATATTAAAAAGGACTGATAAGTCCTTTTTTTATTTATCTACATTGCATTCCTATACATATCTATCACATCACTTTTAATTGAGTAATAATCAACATCGAAATATAACTGAGACAGAAACTTTTTTAAGTCTCTTTTATGTTAATTTTTCCTAATTGCCGATTATGATGTAACAACTTTAGAACTTAAGTTGTCTAAATAATTGAAACATCTTAATCTGTAAAATTTTTAATTTAAAATTTACATCCTGAAAATCAATAAGTTAATAATAAGTCAAAAACATTTTAAGTACTTTGTATTGCATAATACTAAATTTATTATATATCTTTGTAATGTTAAATAATAACAAATACAAGCTATTAACAAACTAAAAATAAAATCATGAAAACGCCACTTCTCATTTCAGCTTTATTTTTCAGCGGATTTATTTTTGCCCAACAAAAATCTGATACTTTAAAAACTAAAAATATAGAGGGTATAACTTTAAAGAAACAGGTCTTCAGAAAACAAAGCGACCGTTTTATTTATGATGTTGCATCATCCCCTATTGCGAAAGGAACAAACTCTTTCAATCTGCTAAAACAAACTCCTATGATTTCCAGCATTGACGGAAAATCGTTAAAAATTATGGGAAAGTCAGAGGTTGTTATCTACATCAATAATAAAAAGACCAACATGGATTCTGAATCATTAATTGAAATGCTAAAAAATACGCCTTCAGAGGATATTCAGAAAATTGAGGTAATTACAGTCCCTGGCAGTGAATTTCAGGTTGAATCCAACGAGGGAGTTATCAATATTGTGATGAAAAAGAAGAGGAATAATGGTTATAATGGAACTTTGAAAATGCAAAATGAACAAAGTTATTATAACAATCCTTCAGCCGGAGTTTCTTTTAATTTCAGACAGAATAAATTTGCTGTAAACACCAATTTCAATACAGGAAGCTGGACAGAAAGAGAAAAATACAGGTTGTCAAACGGAGATTCCACATTTAAAAATGAATCTTTTGGATTTAATGATGATCCAAACAAAAATTTTGGAGGAAGCGTAAATATTGATTATGAAATCGATAAAAAACAGAACCTCAGCTTCACTTATAATATGAGGTATAATAAGAGCTTTAACTCAATCTTAGATATCACAAATATTCAGAACGGAGTTTTAAAAAACAGAACCGTAAATGATGAAGACGCACAAAGAAGAAACCATTCTTTCAATTTAAATTATGAAATAAAAACGGATACATTAGGTAGTAAACTAACTTCCAATATTTCATATTTGTGGTTCAACAGGGATAAATACAGTATTAACGAAACCTTTCCATTTGTAACTGACAAGGATAACAAATATGGAGCGTTTAAACAATGGGTTCCCCAAATCATCAATAATTATGCTGCTAATATCGACTACCTTAAAAAAACAAAATCTGGAGATTCATGGTTGATGGGAGTAAGCTATAACAATACGAAAACAGATAACGATACAAGACAGGATATTTATACTGCTAATGGTTTTGTAAATGACTACGATCAAACAAATTATTTTATTTATAAGGAAAACATCTTAGGAGCATACATCACTTATGAAAGGAAATTAAACGAAAAATTGTCCGGTAAAATAGGAACCCGTTATGAAATGACTAAAAGCAGCGGAGAGATTCTGGGAAAAACCAGCTTCGACAGAAATTATAACAACCTGTTGCCGTATGTTAATATCAACTATGCAATTAATGAAGATAATAACATAAGCTACACTTTCTCAAGCCGGATCAGAAGACCAAGATTCTGGGAACTGAATCCATCAAGAACTTACTTTACACCGGATAATTATACTCAGAATAATCCTTTTGTATTAGCTTCTAAACATTACAATCAGGAAATTAACTATATGTTTAAGAATGCATTTTACGCAAATTTAAGCTTTAACTATGTAGAGGATGCTTCTAATCAGGTGCCATTACAAGGAACAGTCACCAAACCGGAAAAGGACAAAAATGGTCAGATCATTCTGGATGAAAATGGAAATCCTAAAATGGTTACGACTAAATTTCTAAGATATATCAGAACGAATTATGGTAATAACAAACAGCTGGGTCTTACTCTGGGAATGAATAAATCATGGATCAAAGAAATCTGGACAACCAATTACTCAGTTAATTTAGCTTATGTAATGTATTCAGGGACAGTAAGTGAAGATCCGACATCTGTTCAAATACCAGGACAAACAGAAGTTCTTGCCCCGTATATCGTTGATGTGAAAAATTTCAATTTTTCAGCACAGTTTAATAATACCATCCGCTTATCTGCCAAAAAAGACTGGTTCCTGGGAATCAATTATTTCTTTGCAAGCAAAAGTAAAATGGAAATCGGAGAAATGGGTATCAGACAGAGTCTTGACCTGAGTGTCAAAAAGATCATGGGTAACTGGACTTTTGTAGCAGAATTATATGATGTGTTTAACCAAAACTTCAATAAAATCAATGGTGTCCAGCCTAATGGCAGCTATAATAATGTGACCAATTTTGGTTATCCAAGAATATTGAATATCGGGGTCACTTATAACTTCGGAAACCAGAAACTGCAAAAAGCAAGGGAAATAAAATCAGCAAATGATGCTGTAAAATCGAGAACTTAATTAACTAACCTATTACAGCTTTAGATCAAATACATAAGAGTCCAAAGCTGCACAAAAAAATAAATTTCATGAAAACGCCACTACTCATCGCAGCCTTATTTTTCAGCGGATTAGCACTCGCCCAGGAAAAAAAATCAGATTCGGTAAAAACCAAAAATATCGAAGGAGTTACTCTAACAAAACAGATTTTTAAAAAGCAGAGCGACCGCTTTGTATATGATGTAGCTGCTTCACCAGTTGCTAAAGGAAATACAACATTTGATCTTTTGAAGCAAACACCACTGCTATCAACTACAGATGATAAAACATTAAAAATAGCAGGAAAGAATAATGTACTGATCTATATCAACGGACGAAAAACCAATATGGACTCTGAGTCTCTGGTGCAGTTCCTTAAAAATACTCCTGCAGAAAATATCCAGAAAATTGAAGTCATTACGGTTCCCGGAAGTGAATACCAGGTAGAGTCTTCTGATGGAATCATCAATATCGTTTTAAAGAAAAAAATGAGCGACGGATTGAATGGGAATATGAGAATGTCCAATAGCCAAAATAAATACAATGCAAGCTCAGCCAGTTTTTCTGCTAATTACAGAAAAGATAAATTAGGAATCAGTGCTAATCTCAACGGGGGAGAAAATATTCAACCTCAATCTTATATTCTGCGAAATGGTACAGATCAGCTAAAAAATGAATCGGTAGGAGATATTGATGATCCAAATAAAAATATTGGTGGCTATCTGAATATTGATTATCAACTGACCGAAAAAAGTAATCTGGCATTATCATGGAATTCCTGGGCTAACAGAAGTTACAACTCCACGATCGATTTATTTAATACCTTAACGCAGCCAAACTCGTTGGGTGTGGTAGAAACAACGCATACATGGACTAAAAACAGAGAAGATTCCAGAAACTACAATAACTCTGTGAATTTAAACTATGAGCTAAAACTGGACTCCCTTGGAAGTAAATTTAATGCAAATGCTGCATATCTTATTTACAAAAGGTTTCAGTTTTCAAAAAATAACACCATGATTCCGGATGAAAATGGTAACGGTTATTCCAGACCAGGAAAAACAATCACACAAAATACTCCGCAGGTCATTAAGAATTTTTCAGGTACAGTAGATTATATTCAGAAATTTAAGAATGACTTTACCCTCTCTTTAGGTGGAAATTTCAATAAAACCAAAACTGATAATGATACAAAGAACTTTACATATCAGTTTATAGATAAGGATGGTAATTATAACAATAATCCACAGCCAGCACCGGATTTCAACCATTTTATATATGATGAAAATATCTATGGAGTGTATCTCACTCTTGAAAAAAAGTTTTCAGATAAATTTTCAGGAAAGGTGGGTGCCCGATATGAAATTACAAACAGCCTGGGAACAGCGGATAGTCCTACCAATATAATTGAAAGCCAAAAACATCAGAGAATTGAGAGAAATTATAATAATTTCCTGCCGTACCTCAGCTTCAATTATGCTATCAATGATAAGAATAATATTTCCTATTCATTTTCAAGCAGAATGAGAAGACCAAGCTTCTGGGAATTAAACCCGATAAGAAATTACATTACAGAGTTTAACTACACACAAAACAATCCCTTTGTAAAAGCTTCATCAACATACAATCAGGAATTGACCTACATGTATAAAAACTCTTATTTCCTGATTTTAAACCACTCTTATTTTAAAGATCAGATCACACAGGTTCCTTTACAAGGCTTTATAAAATCTGCGGATGGAAAAATAGGCACTCAAAATGTACTGCGTTACATCAGAACAAATTTTGGAGACAAGCAGGAAATGTCTGCCATGGTAGGAATTCAGAAAAATTTCTTTAAACAATACTTGACCCTGAATTTTAATACCGGTGTTCAGCACAATATCAACAATGGTTCTTTGGCTGAAGATCCAACTACAGGAGACACTTTTGTTGATAAGGACGGAAAGCCATTGGTTTATACTAATACTGTAAAATCGACAAGCATTGTAATCACGAGTAATAACACCATTCGTCTAGATAAGAAAAAAACCTGGTTTTTAGGAGTTAATTATTTCTTTATTGACAAACAACAAATAGAGCTTGGAATGCTGAAAAACCTGATGAGTCTTGATTTAAGTATAAAGAAAAACTGGAACGACTGGACCTTTGCTCTTAATGTGAATGATGTTCTAAGAACCAATATCGTAGAAATAGAAGATTATCAGCCAAACGGAAATTACAATTACATCAGAAACGATCAGTACAGAAGAGGAATGACTTTAAGCATCACTTACAATTTCGGAAATCAAAAAATAAAAAAGGTAAGGGATATTGAAAGCGCCTCAGATGATATTAAAAACAGAACCCGATAAAAACATTCATTCTTCATATCAATTATTTTTGCCAAACTCACTGATTTCTCAGTGAGTTTTTTATCTTAGAGCATATGAAAAATCTGATATCCTTTTGTAGTTTATTATTAATCCTGTGTAGCATAAGTTGCAAAAAGAAGACAGTCAGTCTTGGTAATAAGATATGTTTTAAAAGTGAGGAAAATATTTCCTACGGTGAGAGTCCGGACCAAAAAATGGATTTATATTTCCCACCTCATTACAATTCAAAAACTGATGTCTTTTTAATTATACATGGTGGAGGCTGGCGTAGTGGAAATAAATCTCAATTAACATTCTTTACTCTATCCCTGATGCAAAAGTTCCAGAATTCCATTTTCGTTAATATGAACTACAGATTAGCTTCAGTTTCACAGTTTGGAATTCCGAATCAAACCAATGATATTGATCGTGTTTTATCCCATTTGGAAAAAACACTTAAATACAAACCACGTTTTATTCTTCTTGGAAATAGTGCAGGAGCTCATTTATCAATGATATATGCTTATAAATTTAATAAAAACAAGAGGATAAAAGCAGTTATTAACATTGTAGGCCCTACAGACCTGGCAGATGCAGGTTTTAAAGGGTATTTTGATTACTCATTTGTTGAAAAGCATCTGATTGATACAAAAGTGATCCCTTCTGGTATCTCAACAGTACAGTTTGCGAGCCCCGTTAACTGGATTACAAGAACCTCAGCTCCTACTTTATCTTATTACGGAAAGAATGATCAGGTTATCCCCGTATCTCAAAAAAAAATTCTTGATTCTGTTTTAAATAAGAATAATATTTTTCACGAATCTTTTGAATTTAATGGCGGACACCTTGATTGGGATAAAGAATATAACAGTACTTTTCTTATTACAAAGATTGATCAATTTTTAAAGCAAGCTGATAAAAAATAAGCGCTTTGAAAAATCCAAAGCGCTTATTTTTTATTCTGATTTCATTACTTCTGTTCTTTCTGAGATTCCATTAGCGTTGAAAGCTTCTATCTGAAAATAATACGCATCCGTTCTGTCTGCTCCAGTAAAGAAATACTCATTCTTTCCATATACCATGATGCTTCCGTATAATTTATCCGGCGACTTACCCCAATATATTACATACCCATCGGCATCCTGGTTTTGCTGCCATTTCATCCAGATACTTCTTCTTTCTCCATATTTCTTTGCATCAGCACGCAAAGGAACAAAGTTCTGAACTTTTGGAGGTTTTTGTCCCGCTCCTTTTCCAAATACCCTGAAACCACTTAATGCAAATTTTCCGGTAGGCATTTTAAGGTTTTCCATTTTAAGGAATCTTGCTTTTGCCGGTTTTTCCAGCTCCACATAATCGTGAGGAACATCCTTTGTGTTTTTACTTTTATCCACAATAACAGTCCATTTTTTCCCATCATTGGATCCATAGATTTTGTATTGATGCATTTTCCCTAAAGTCTTCCCTAAGAATTCCACGTCCTGATCAGCATAATTGATCTGAATTGCATTGATCGTGGAAACTTCGCCAAGATCCGTCTGAAACCACTCACCAGAATTACCTGTTTTAGCACTCCAATAGGTCTTTATATCTTCATCAACAGCGTAGTTTGAATGATATCCTCCTAAGGTCGAAGAAACCTGGACAGGCTTATTATAATTCAACAGCATCCAACCTGCAAAAAGATCTTTGGAGAAATCTTTTCCCTGAGCATATTGTGGAAGATAAGTAGGGTAATCTCCATAGGATGTATTACAATACATTACATCATCTTTATCGAAACCTGCAGGCCAGATCCCCAGTCTTCTCTCAAAATTATTTTTTGTGGAAATAAAAATTGTTGAAACATGCCACCAGTTTTTATAATTGTCTTCGAAGGTTGCTCCATGTCCGGCACCTCTGGCAAAACCACCTGGTTTGTATGAAAAGGGATTATGCTGTTGATATTCGAAACCTTCTAAAGGGTTTTTACTCACATACACTCCATCAGAATATCCACTGAATTCAGTAGCGGGAGCTCCGTACTGCATATAATATTTGTTATTATGTTTCGTCATCCATGCACCCTCAACAAAAGGTTGTAAAAATACGTTATCATTATATTCTCCAAAACGTTCCCAGCCATGATCCTCCGGCTTTAATCTCAATATAGGTTTTACAAACCCTTCAGATTGTAATGTCTTTACTTTTACTTCTGTTCCAAGCAAGGGCCATTCATTACTTGAACCCCAATACAGGTAGAGTTTATTTTTGTCTTCGTCATAATGAAAGGCAGGATCCCAGGCTCCGACTTTTAAAGTATCTACAGCAATTTCCCAATCATCTTTCGTAGGATTTGTACTTTTCCAGATCGGAAAGTCCTGTTCCCAGGTCGAGCCGAAAACATATAAAGTATCTTTCATGGCCCAAACTGCAGGTGCATTTAGATCATGAATATATTTCTTATCCCGTAAAAATTTTCTTTGTACAAATTTCCAGTCAAGCATATCATCACTATACCAATAACCTTCCTGGTTTGTGGAAAACAAAAAAAGTTTGTTTTTAAAGTTTACGATAACAGGATCAGCAGTCGCCCGGTGTTTTCCCTGTTGAGAAAAAGATTCAAAGGGCGTATATCCGTAGTCAATATTAATGGGATTACAAAATGTTTTTTGCTGGGCTTTCAAACTTGTTCCCAACAAAACAAGCATCATAAAAAAGTACTTCTGCATCTTCATAATTTTTATGTAAGATCCAAATTTACTTAACTTTTTTCGGTTTACTTATAAATTAAAAGTATCAATATCTTCAAGTCTACTCATTTTTAAATAAAATCTTCCGGCATAGAAATCAGGCCGGAAGATAATATGTAATATTTTTTGGTTTATTTTATATTGTTTTTTTGGGTAAAAAAACTTCCGCCAGCATACAACGTGCACTTCCACCACCATTTACTTCTATTGTATTTAGATCTGAATAGATAATTTCACAATATTTTTCAATGGCTGATACTTGATCTGATGTTAAAGATTCATATGCAGTCTGGCTCATTACTAGAAATTTCTGACCCTCCTTATTCTGGACCTGAAGCATATTCCCCGCAAATTGCTGCATCTGTTCTTCTGAAATCTCAATAATTTCTTTTCCTGAATTTTTGATGGTTTCAATAACCTTGCTTCTTTCAAGCTCGCTATCTATACAGTCCAGGCAAATGACAACAAATTTGTCAGCTACACACATCATAACATTGGTATGGTAAATAGGAAGTCTCTCTGAACCTACGGTCTGAAAAGAATGAAAAACAATAGGCTCGAAACCATATTTTTCGCAAAAATCTCTGAATAATTTTTCATCCAATCTTAAAGAAACAGAACCATAAGCGATTTTATTGTCATGGTCAAAGATCATGCTTCCGGTTCCCTCTAAAAAGTGTCCCTGGATTTCAGGAAGTGACCAATCATCTACTTCCGTTATTTCAAAACCTTTACTTTTTATTGTTTCCAGGATATCTTCTCTTCTTTCAACTCTTCTGTTTGAAGCAAACATAGGGTATAAAACTACTTTACCATCATTATGGAAGCTTACCCAGTTATTCGGAAAAATAGAATCCGGAGTATGAGGATCCAATGTATCTTTGATTGTGATTACATTGATTCCTTTATTCCTTAGTTTCTCAACAAAAATATTGAATTCTCCTAATGCTTTAGCCTGAACATCCGAATCTTTCTGTTCAACCTGAAAGTAATTATTTTCTGCGGTCTCCGCATTATAACCGAAAGCAATCGGTTCAATCATTAATACTGTATCTGTAGTTTGCATTGTTTTTTAATTTAAAAATTGAAAGATTGGGCTATTAAAACTCTTTACTCTCTCACACTCTTACTTTATTATTCTCTCACTAATGGCATTGTAGAGCAGCGTAAAAGTCCGCCCATTTTGGAAATTTCACGGTATGGAATCTCTTCTACGGTCATTCCCCATTCATTTCTCAGATGGTTGTTCATTCTTGTAAATGTTTGATCTGAAACCACTATTTCAGGAGATATAGAAAAGATATTGGGAAACATTTCAAACATCTCTTCATCTGTCAAATGGAAACAATTTTCCTCCCCGAAAATATCAACAATCAAACGATAATCGCTTTCGTCCACAAAACCATTCTTATAGATAAGGCATTTATCTTTTCCAACAGGATTAAATGTACAATCCAGATGAAGGATACCCTCGAAAGGAATTTTATCATTCTTTTTTAATTCCAGGTCTATGATCCTCTTTTTAGGAAAGTATTCTTTTAGGATCTCTATGGCGTATTCGTTGGTTCTCGCTGTTTTGTAATTTCTGTAATCTTCGCTAAAGCAAGTTCCTATGAACAGGAAATCATCCCAGACAATAACATCTCCACCTTCAATATGAGCCGTTTCCGGGAGATTAATAATTTTTCTCCAGGCCACTTTCTCAAAAACTTTTTTGTAAGCTTCCTGCTCATCTGCCCTGTCAGCAATTACATTGGAAATAATCATCTTATCATCAATTACAAAAGCAACATCTCTTGCAAAAACCTGATTGTAATCTTTGATAATGCTCGGACGCAAAACTTCCACATCGTATTTTTTCAGTACTGCTTCAAAAGCATTCATTTCATCAATAATATCCGATTCTTTAGGATATATGTTGTGTTCGATTGAGTAGTATGACTTGGCATCATAGCTTTCCTCAAGGGTGGGAACCGGTCCCAGAGAATTAGGTTGGCCCAGAACAACTGATTTTAACCTCCCCGTTTCGTTTTTAATATTTAGTTTCATAAAGATTTATGCAATGTACAAATATAAGTAAAGGTCCCTAGCTGGAAAACTTTTGAATTAGTTTCTCTAAGAATTTATTCTTGGTTACAATAGAATAATGCTACTCATTCATTTCTGAGACCCGTTAAACTTTAAAAAATCTATAAACAACTGTTTATCATCTACATTTGTTGAAAAATAATAGTAAATATTACAAATAAAACTCCTATATTAGTGATATAATTTTATGTAAAATTAAAACTAAATCATCAACATCAAAAAATCAAAATCATGAACAAGAACATTTCAGTGCTAAAAAATGCACAAAAATTAGGAAGAGATCAACAGAAATCAATTATTGGAGGTGCTGGCCCAACGAAGCCGAGATACTGCTGTGAATGGAATGATGACGGAAGCTGCAGAATCTGGACATGTGGTAATTGTGTATGTCCATAATTAAAAAAAACAAAAACCTGCTATTTCTTGTAGCAGGTTTTATTTTATCTTGATCTATTCTCCTCGTCAGTTTTCTGTATTTCCTTTCCCTGATATTTTGAGCTTCCGAAATTGTAACTTACCGCAACCAGAAATCTCCGGCTGTCCCACCAATGGGTAAATTGGTTATCTATGATTTGCTTATGCCTGAATACCAGACGTTGATCATATGAGTCAAACATATTATTATAACTGATCTTTGTATTCAGCTTATTGTCAAACCATGTTTTTTGTATTGAAAGATCGACCGTATACATGGGCTTAATGATATACAGGCTATTTCCCGTTTTAGATTCATAGTTTGTAAAAAGATTTACAGTGTAGCCCTTAGGTAGTGAAAATACCTGATTAAATCTCAGCTCATAATTGTAAATTGAAAAAGCAAACACCTCATTAAAATAAGGCCGGAATTCGTAATTATAATATCCTGTAATCTGCGTATTGATATTCCACCACTTTGTAATTTTTATAGGAAAGCTCATTTCCAGAATAGCAAAATTCCGATAAGGTAAGTTCGTCCCTAAATATTCTAAAACATTTGTTTTGGGATCATATCTCGGATATCGGACCATAACATCCGTTTCTTTTCCTATCGTTAAATCTGTCACCCAATTTTTATAACGATAAGTTGCCTTGATCTGACTGGTAAATGAAGGTTGCAAATAAGGATTTCCAATCCAATAGTTCAATGGGCTGAAGTAAAACCTAAAAGGATTGAGCTGTGAAAAAATCGGTCGTGTAATTTTCCTGCTGTATGAAACAGAAATCTCATTAGATTTGTTAAAGGCGTAATTTATTCCAAAGGATGGCAACCACTCAACATAATTTCTTGCTACCACAGAATCGGAACTGATTGCATCGGAAATACTTTTTGTGTTTTCAAATCTTATTCCCCCATTGATTTGAAGTTTGTTAAGTTTCCGGCTGAAAGCTACATATCCTGCAAATACCTCTTCCTTGTATGAAAACATATTACTACGCGTAGGATCCGGAACAAACTGATTATTTAACGCCAATGTATCATACCTGATGTTGTTGCTGGTTTCTGTATTGCCATATTTTATTCCGGCTTCAAAATTAGTATTTTTCACTTTTTGACGAACATCAAGTTGAGCAGTATAAATTTTTATCCTATTTGATAAATCGGATTTCCAATATGATAATAACGCATAATCAGGTCGCTTCTTATTAATAAAATCATCTTTTTGCTTGTTGTTAACCAGTAGATAATTTCCTAAGAAATTCACTTCAAAGTTTTTGCCCCTCCATGAATAATCTGTCGATATTCCATAATTCTCCTGACCGTATTCTGTGGGATTATTGCTTTCAGTATTAAAAATTAACTGCGTTTCATCTTCATTGGTAGTATACAATGATCCTGTTCGTGTCCTGTTATTATTTCTAAAATTCCCTCTCAGTGTAAACCGTAGTCGATTCTTACTATTTATCCGGTAATCAATGCCAGTAAGAACAGAGGTTACCTTCCCCGCATCTTTTTGATAGGTTTCAGTTCTCATAACATTTGTGTTAGCAAGTCGTTGCAGCGCATTGTAACGATAAGTTGAAACTCCCTCATTATAACCCACCTGCATTTGATATGCTATCTTTTCAGTGTTATAAGATAACGTCAAAGAGTTTTCCCGGTAATTGAACTTATTAACTGAAATATTTCCATTATAATTTCCTTTCCAGCCCAGATTCGCATTTCTTTTAAGTCTGATATCAATGATACCTTTGAACTCAGCATCATACTTAGATGACGGATTGGTATTTATTTCAATAGATTCAACCATTTCAGGAGATAAGGACCGCAGATAAGCTCGAGTTTCCTGAATACTCATCACTACAGGCTTTCCATCAATGAAAATTGCAGGAGCTATTCTTCCACCGATAAATATCCCGTCTTCCTGATCCACCGTCACTCCAGGTGTTTTCCTCAGTACATCCAGCATGTGAGTTGCCGTTTTAAAATCCTTATTCCCGGCTATATTCATTACCGTATTTCCATCATTCAATTTTACATTACGGGTTGGTGATTGTAAGACAATTTCTTCAATAGTTTTTCCGGATGGAATCATTTCAATGACAGAAATTTCCCTGAATGTATCCAACCGTTTTGTTTGATATCCTCTTTTTTCTACTATTACATAAAGTCCTTCCGGGAAACCTTTAAAACTAAAACGGCCTAGAGAATCTGTCGTTTTTTTCTCAATAAGTTGGGAAGTGAGTCCATTGAAAAATGAAAGATTAACGTCCGAAAGGTTAGCCTTTGTCTCAGAATCCACAATTTTCCCTTGAATATTCTTTTGGGCTTTAGCAAAATATGACAGAAACAATACCATGATCAGCGTCCACAATCTTAGGTTCATAAATTTTAAATTTTATGAAACCAAAAGTAGGATTCGGAAATACAAAGGAGGTTTTAAAGTTTAAATTCCGAAGTACGAAATTATAAATTTGAACTCTGAAGTTCGCTTACAGATGGCGTTTGCGAATGTCTGTATAAAAGAGGTGTAGTATTTTTTATTTTCTTGAATGTCGAAAAGAATGTCGATTTAGAATTAAATCCTACTTCGTATCCGATTTCTTCAATTTTTAGAAATGAACCGTTTTCAATGATCACACAGGCTTCGTGAATCCTGTACTCATTAATGTAAGTTGAAAAACTTTTTCCCAGATTATCATTAAGCAACTGAGAAAGCTGGTGAGAGGATATCCCCATTTTTATTGCCAGATCATTTAATTTCAAATTAGGATTTTTGTGCAGTTCTTCGACTTCCATTAATTTCTCGAGTTTTGAAACAAAGCTGTCTACCTGCTCGTTCGATATTTTCTTATTAGAATACCTGCCAGGCTCCTTTATTTCGGTAGTATGGTACTTTTTATTAAACAAAATGAGAAAATTCGCATACAGAACAAATGAAAACACTAAACTCCCACCTGCACAATAGATCTGAACCCAGCCTGTAGAAATAAGCTGATATGTTAAGAATATAATCAGATTACTAATAAGAACCGGTAGTATGAATTTATCCGGCTTTTGTGATTGTTTTATAGTCCTGTTATAATACTCATACACCGACATGAATACAAATATTGTCCATACTGAATAAATAAAAGTACCGAAATAACTATCCCACGTTACCGGAAAAAAAAGGTATAAAAGACCTACAGTACCCAAAATTAATGTCAAGATACCAAATGACTTTCTGCAATTTTTAAGGATAAACTGTTCTTTTAAAAAAGATGATCGGATATAATAATATATCGCAGGTCCGGTAAAAAACAATGCAGACAATCCAAGATGAGGAATAATCCTGGGTAAGTCCGGATAAAAATAGATGCATACAGATATGCCGACTCTTATGCTTAAAGTTAATAAAATCAGGCCTAGAAAGAAATCAGGAAGGTACTTCAGCTTTTTAACAAACAAAAGGTAAATCCCAAGCAAAAGCCCGTTAAAAGCTCCTACAGCACTAAAGAAGAATAACAATTGTTGCCCGAAAGTCATTGTATATTAGTTTTTTACACCAAGTAAAAATAAGAAATTTCAACATCCGATTTTTAAAATCCCATCATTTTTTTATTATAATTCTTCCTCCTACACCCTACAAAGAATATGATAAGAAACAAAAAATCCCAAAGCTCACTTTGGGATTTTTTTATTGTTGAAACAGATATTATCTGTTTACCATATCGATATAGTCTCTTTGCTGAGCTCCTTGATATACCTGTCTTGGTCTTCCGATAGGATCTCCTTTTAATCTCATTTCTTTCCACTGAGAAATCCATCCCGGAAGTCTTCCTAATGCAAACATTACAGTGAACATTTCTGTAGGAATTCCTAACGCTCTGTAAATAATTCCTGAATAGAAATCTACGTTTGGATATAATTTTCTTTCAATGAAGTATTCATCCTCAAGAGCTACTCTTTCTAATTGCATTGCAATATCTAGAGCTTTATCCTGGATTCCTAATGCACTAAGAATATCATCAGCAGCTTTCTTAATGATTTTAGCTCTTGGGTCGAAGTTTTTGTAAACTCTGTGTCCGAATCCCATCAAACGGAAGTTATCGTTCTTATCTTTTGCTTTTGCAACATATTTAGAAACATCTCCTCCATCTTTTTCAATTAATTCAAGCATTTCAATTACTGCCTGGTTAGCGCCACCGTGAAGAGGCCCCCAAAGTGCAGATACCCCAGCAGAGATAGAAGCAAAAAGACCTGTATGAGCAGAACCTACCATTCTTACAGTAGATGTAGAACAGTTTTGCTCGTGGTCAGCGTGAAGAATTAATAACTTATCCAATGCACCTACAACTACCGGATCGATTTCGAAATCAGCATTTGGTAATCTGAAAGCCATTTTATAGAAATTCTCAACATAGTTAAGATTGTTATCTCCATGGTTTAATGGTAAACCTTGAGTTTTTCTGTAAGTCCATGCACAAAGATGAGAGAATTTAGCAATCATCAATTCAGCAGCATGGTCCATTTCTTCTTTAGAATTTACGTTAACAGCTTTTGGATTAAAAGCGGTTAATGCAGAAGTCAGGGAAGATAATACTCCCATAGGGTGAGCAGAACGAGGAAAAACATCAATGATCTTTTTCATTTCGTCTGCGATGAAGTTATATTTTTTGATATTGTTTTCGAAAGAACTGTACTGATCCTGAGTAGGTAATTCACCGTGTAATAAAAGATACATTACCTCCGTAAAGTTAGATTTTTCAGCAATCTGCTCGATTGGATAACCTCTGTAGAATAATTCTCCTTTATCTCCGTCCAAGTAAGTAATATCACTAATGGTAGCTCCGGTGTTTTTATACCCTAAATCCAGGGTAATAAGACCCGTCTGGTCTCTTAGTTTTGAAATATCTATCCCTCTGTCTCCGATAGTACTATCCACGATAGGATATTCATATGAATTACCGTCGTAATTCAATATAACTTTGTTGTCTGACATTATTTATTTATTTTTTTTAAATTTACTAAAATTCCATAAAAAAACAGCAAACAAATTATCGTTCGCCGTTATTTATATTTTCAATTATCTTTTAATTTTAAATGCTTCCAATCCTGGGAAAATAGCTGTTTCTCCAAGAGCTTCTTCTATTCTCAATAACTGGTTGTATTTAGCCATTCTGTCTGATCTTGAAGCTGATCCTGTTTTGATCTGCCCGCAGTTCATAGCTACTGCTAAATCAGCAATAGTAGAATCTTCTGTTTCTCCTGATCTGTGAGACATTACTGAAGTAAATTTGTTGTGCTGAGCCATTTGTACAGCAGCCATCGTTTCAGATAGAGAACCTATCTGGTTTACTTTTACAAGGATTGAATTGGCAATACCTTCTTTAACACCTCTTGCAAGTCTCTCAACATTGGTTACGAATAAGTCATCTCCTACAAGCTGAACTCTGTCTCCGATTTTATCCGTTAACATTTTCCAACCTTCCCAGTCATTTTCCTGCATACCATCCTCGATAGAGATAATAGGGTATTTAGCTGCTAATTCAGCAAGATAAGAAACCTGCTCACTGCTTGTGAACTGAGCAGCGTCAGCCGTCTGGAATTTTCTGTAATCGTAAATTCCATCTTTATAGAATTCTGATGCAGCACAGTCCAGCGCCAGCATAATATCATCTCCAGGTTTGTAACCTGCTTTCTCAATAGCCTGAAGTAATGTATCCAAAGCATCTTCCGTTCCTGTAAACGTTGGAGCAAAACCTCCTTCGTCACCCACCGCTGTAGATAAACCTCTTGAATGAAGAATAGATTTTAAGCTGTGGAAAATTTCAGTCCCCTTTCTCAATGCATGGGAAAATGAATCTGCTTTTACAGGCATGATCATAAATTCCTGGAAAGCAATTGGCGCATCTGAGTGTGATCCTCCATTGATTACGTTCATCATAGGTACAGGAAGTGTATTTGCATTTACTCCTCCTACATATTTATATAATGGCATTCTTAACTCTGTTGCTGCTGCTTTTGCTGCTGCTAATGAAACTCCAAGAATAGCATTTGCTCCAAGATTTCCTTTATTCTTAGTCCCATCAAGGTCGATCATGATCTGATCTAAAAGGTTTTGGTCATAAACCGGAAGCCCTACTAATTCTGGAGCAATAACTTCTCTTACATTCTCAACGGCTTTAAGGACACCTTTCCCCAAATATTCTGAACCTCCGTCACGTAATTCAACGGCTTCATGCTCTCCCGTAGAAGCTCCTGAAGGTACCGCAGCACGCCCCATTGCACCATTCTCCGTGAATACATCAACTTCTATTGTAGGATTCCCTCTTGAATCCAAAATTTGTCTCGCTTCAATGTAAGAAATGTAACTCATAATTTTTCTGTTTATACTATCTGCAAAATGCTTCCAGTTGTTTATTATTAATTAATATACTTGAGTTACAAATTTAATGAAAAAAACAGTGGTATGAAAAAACTGGACTTTAATATTTGGTAATAAAAACATAAAATTCTCCAAAATTTTCAGGGTAATTTGGAGAATTTAAAAATGCATGACATAGCAACTGATTTTTGTTGGTTATTTCACGGTGTCAAATCATATTTTTTTCGTTCTTCCGGCGTTAATGTTCTTAAAGTTTTAGCTTTTTCTTCTTCAGCCTGGGCTTTTGCTTTATTAGCTTCCTCTTTTGCCGTTTCTGAAATTTTGCCCTGAAGTTCAGTGATATTATTAACAATATTATTAAAACTAGTCCAATAGAGCTCTCCTTTGCATTGCTCTTCAAAATTAATACAGTGTTCTTCCAATCTGTATAATGCATCTCTAAGCATATTAACCGGAGCAGTCCTTTCACCAAGTCTGGAAAGGCTTTCTGTAATTTTAGTCATTTGTTCAGCAGAAACACTATCCCCCGACTTCAGCTTACCCATGAGCGTACTTGTTATATCTGTGGTTCTGGCAATGGCAGCATCTGGTTGCACCTCCGATAATATTTTGTTGATTTTTCCATCTGGTCTAATGCTTACTATGGCTCCTCTTCGCATGGCATCATACGACATCTGATAGTTTGAGGTTGTACTTTTCAGTTCTTCCAATGTTGCCTTATGCAGGTTACTGCAAGAAGTGAACAAAAGAACTGTTCCCAATGTTAAAAATATATTTTTCATCACATTACATTATAAATTGAGTTATCAGTTGGGTCATATTTGGCTTTGCCTTTTCCAAGTACATGTGCTAATGCACTGAAAGTTTCGTAATCTAAATCCTCCATGATTTCTTCAGATCCTGCATCTTTAAACTTTAAGATGATCTTTCCGCTTCTGGATTTAATGTTCCAATCTAAGAGGTAGTTTGTGATAATTTTAGTCATGATTATAGTTTTTTAGGTTATTTGTTAGGTGAAGGAGCTAAAAGTCCTGCCAGGGCTCCAATCGCTCCTGATGAAATAGCAGTAAAAATGGTAATTAACTGCTCGTTTAAAGTAATTTCCTTGTGCAAGGATAATATAATCAATCCTGTTATGATACCAATAATCGCAAGCCCAAACATCAGGACGATAATTCTATATATCCAGGTATCGGTTTCTTTGGGATTTTTTACTTCAATACTATTGACAGCCTGAATAGGATTATCCCTAAATTCCTGCTGTAGTTTATTGTTGTTGCTTAGTGTCTGTTTGAAATCTTCAAAACTGTTGTTAATTGTAGTTTTCATGATGGTGAATTTTACTCTATCAAATTTCTCACTAAAAGAGATTAAAGTCAATTACACAAAAGGGTGATTATGTAATTCGCATGATGGTTAGATCTCTATTGTAAAAATCACAGCAGTTCCATCTTCTTTGGAAACAATTTCAAATTCTCCATTTAGTTCCTTCATCCTGCGTTTCATATTTCGAAGACCATTCCCTTCATTTTTTCCTTCAATCATCCCTATTCCATCATCCGAAATCTCCATACTAAATTCACGATCCCTTTGTGAAAACGAAATTGATATTTTATTTGCCTTGCTATGTTTATAGGCATTATTCAATGATTCTTTTAAGCACAAAAACATATTTCTTCTAATTTCAGCGGAAACCGGCATATTCTGAATGATCCCCCGATCTGTCACAATAAAATTGATGGATGTTTTTTTCAGGAAGCTTTCAGTATACATTTTTGAGTAACTTGTAAAGCTTCCAATCGTATCGTTTCCTGTATTCAAATTCCAAAGCATTTCCCTCATCGAAATATTCATTTCTTCAGATGTTTTTAGCAGCTCGTCAATATCATTTGTTAGATCACTATTCTCTGCTTTTTGTTTTAAAAATTCTGCCTGAAGTTTAAGAGCTGAAATTCCCGCTCCCAGATCATCGTGCATATCATGTGAGATCCGTTCCCGCTCCTGCTCAATCAGTTTTTGTTTTTCGAGCTCTTTTTGTAACAATTGATTTTGGTATTCTGCTTCTTTAAGTTGTTTTTCTTTTACAAACAAAAGCTGCTTCCTATTGTACATTAATACTACAAAGATGATAAATACCACAAAGAACAGCATAACAACTGTAATGATTGCATAGGTTAATTTTAGTTCATTAAGAGAAGTCATTATGTTTTTTTGTGTATTTGGATAAAGAAATTAAAAAAAGGAAATAAAAAATGATATTAACAATGAAAAAAAATGACTGTGACGCAATTAATACTTTATCATCAATTTTATCAAAAACGTACCGCGGTATAATTCTTAAAACAAAAAATACTCCCCAAAATAATAAACCACAGGAAATCCAGAACTTTGGATCCTGCATGATGCTCTTGGTATTTGGACGCTTTAATTTTCCATAGAACCAAATCAGACTGTAGAGTATGTATACTAACGAAAAAGCTATACCTATAGTCTGATTGACTTCTTTATAATTTTTTAAAATGAAACCAAGATAGATAATGAGAAAAAGAAAGAAAATTACATTATTGATTTTAACCAGGACGATATCCTGTCCCCGATTAAAATAAATGAGGAAAAATAATGTACAAAATAGAATATAAGCATTGTATAAGAAACCAAAGTTCGCGGTGGTCTTAAAATATATCTGGACAATGTACATTAAAAATTCAAGAATAAAAGTCAATCCGAGGTAGAGACACAAAAATTCCTGTTGCTTCTTTCCATTCCTTATACATAGGATCAACGAAAAAGAAGCAACAAGAAAAAGAATAATCAAATATGCTAATTGGAAATCAGAGTACATTACGGTTGCATATTACCTATATCATAGAATCCTTGATCTTCCTTTTGAAATGCTAATGATAATCTGCTTTGTTTTTTATTATCATTTAAAACTCTTGATACTGCAACATTTTGACTGTTAATATCACAATTTTTATGTATTGCAATTAACCTCACATTCACCTCCTTAAAGTTTCCGGACAAATCATTTCTAAAGGTTTCAAACATAACATTAGAAAAAGATATATATTCTGTAATTGCATTGTAAGTAGAGTTTTCTCTAATAGCCTTTCCAACTCCTCCCAAAAACTCTTTTCTCATTTCAGCATAAATTTCCTTTGGCAGTTCTATTGTTTTAGCCATTCCGGCACTATCTACTAAATAAGCATCGTAAGTGATGAAATCAAAAACATTCAGGTCTTCATGATCACACACAACAATTATATAGTATAAATTATGCTTATGACTTCCCGGTTGAATAGTGGGGAATCTCATCAAAGAGGTTTTATCCACAAAAATAAAGTGTATATATTTATATTTTATGGGAAGGTTTTTGAAAGATCCGGTTTCAATTTTAAAGTCTTCAAGAGTTTCCTTCAGTATTCTATTTGCTCCCTCGTTCATACATCCGGTTTGTTCTGCTGAAAGTTTCAAGTTCACAAGTGGACTCAGTGTAGAATAATCATTGATTACCTCGCAATCTAATTGTAAAATATCCCTTATTAAGTCCAATTTTTTTTCAGCACAATCTGTGCTTTCATTCTCTAAGTTTCTCATGGTTTTTTAGTTTTTAAAGTGGTTAAATTTATTGATAGCTTCTACTTTATTGCTTACATGCAATTTTCGATAGATATTTCCAACATGCTTTTTTACCGTATCCATGCTTATGCATTTTTGGTCTGCAATTTCTTTATACAACAAGCCTTGTGAAAGTAGTCCAAGAATTTCTTTTTCCCGATGCGTCAATTCATCAAATTCTTTTACATCGGTTGTCTTTTTTTCAAAATGATTTAGCACCCTTCGTGCTATAGAAAAGCTCATCGGTGCACCTCCATTGTATACATCACGAATAGAGGCGAGAATTTTGTCCATGCTTTCTCCTTTGATGAGATATCCCATTGCACCTGCTTTTAGAGAATTAAAGATCTTTTCATCATCTTCGAAGCTTGTACACATGATAAACTGGGTATCGGGCATATCTTTCCGTACTTTTTCAATGATTTCAATTCCAAGCATATCCTGAAGCTGGATATCCATCATCACAACGTCCGGAGAAATAAGAGGTAAATTATGCAGTGCATCGTTGCCGTCAAAGAACTGGGCAATGACTTTCATATCAGCCTGATAATTGATGACCTTCTTCAACGCATTGTTGTAGTTTTTTTCATCTTCTACTATGGCTATTGAAATACTCATGTCCTTTACTTATTTGAGACAAAAATCTACAGAAAACAAAGCAGAATCAATTACACTTTTGTGTAATCTTTAAATTTGAGTTGGTTTATTTAGTTTTTCTTCTTTTAAAGTTAATCAATTTCTTTCAGTTAACGACTGATATCATATCACTTAATTTAAAATAATATTTTTTTGATTATTTAATCAATTCATCTAGAACTGGTGTACTTACACTGTTAATTTCTGATATGTTTTTATCATTAATCTGCTCAAAAACCTGAATAGTATTTTCTCCTTTTTTCAACCATACACCAGGAACATACAATGTAAGCTGGGGACCTACCTTGCTCCAGTATCTCCCTACATTTTTTCCATTCACAAACACAATTCCTTTTCCGAAATTTCTCATATCAAGAAAAGTATCTCCTTTTTCTTTGAGTTGAAATTTTGCTTCTTTTATTACAGGGCTCCTTTCAGGAATATCTTTCGACTTATTTTTTAGTTCAGGTATCTTATCAAAAGGAAGCGAATACATTTTCCATAGACCTTTAACAGGATCTCCATTGATTTCAACAGGACTTATAATTCCCTTAAGGTTATGTACAATTTCAGCTCCGTAATTGATCCGTCCCATATTTTCAACAAGGATATCCAAAGTCTCCCCGGCCTTGATTGAGATATCAAGATCATATTTTTTATAGTATCTGTTCAATTCACCTTTCCAAATCTTATCAATATAAATATTTGCATAATCTCTCAACCCTTTTATTTCAAGTTTCCCTTTATGATCTTTATCAAATTTTATCCGGTAAAGAACGTAGCCGTTACCTTGATTCAGTTCTTCAAATGTATAGGGTCTTTCTGCTGATACAAATTTCTGTCCCTCTATTAAATCAAAAATAGAAAGAGTTTTAGAAAATTTTGCATGTGAGAATGTAATAACCTTTTTCCG
Organism: Chryseobacterium sp. B21-037; assembly: GCF_028570785.1. Taxonomy (NCBI): domain Bacteria; kingdom Pseudomonadati; phylum Bacteroidota; class Flavobacteriia; order Flavobacteriales; family Weeksellaceae; genus Chryseobacterium; species Chryseobacterium sp. B21-037. The sequence goes on along the minus strand of NZ_JALGCB010000001.1, from coordinate 4,073,130 downwards.
GGCAGGCACTTCAGGAAGCTTTTTTGGATTCAGTTTTTGAAATATAGTACGTAGTGCTGTATATTTTGGAGTTTCCCATCCTGCTTCGCTTATCGGAGCGTCATAATCATAGCTTGTAATATCCGGTTGAATGTCGTGGTTCTTATCATAATTAGCACCACTCGTAAATCCGAAATTGGTTCCTCCATGAATCATATAATAATTAAATGACACCCCATTCTTGATGTATAACTCAGTTTGCTTTACTACATCTTCTACAGGAACTTTCACAAAAGGTTCGGCCCAGTGGTCAAGCCATCCCGGATAATATTCAGCTACCATATACGGTCCTTTATTTCCGTTATATGCATTCACTTTCTCTTTAAGGGTCTCAATATTATCTTCCCCGTTGGCCGTCGGTAATGCACCTTCTATCGCTCCGCCCTCAAAAAGGGAGCTTCCGTCCGAGGTAAAGAATGGGACAGAAATGCCCGATTTAACCAACATATTTTTAATTTCATGGCTGTATCTTCGGTGCTTCTCCAATGGTATATCTTTTCTTTGGGCAACATAGGAGCCAAACTCATTTTCTGCCTGAACCATTATAACAGGTCCGCCATTATTGATCTGCAAAGGAATGATCTGCTTTGCCAGCTGATTAATATATTTTTCGCACTCTTTCAAAAAGGGCTGGTTATAGGTCCTTATTTCTAAATTTTTATCCTTTTGCAACCACCATGGATATCCTCCAAATTCCCATTCTGCACACACGTAAGGTCCAGGACGAATAATCACGTACAATCCAACTTCCTGTGCTGTTTTTATAAATTTTTTCAGATCCTTTTCTCCGGAGAAATTCCACTTTCCAGGACCTTCTTCATGATAATTCCAAAATACATAGGTAGTAACCGTGTTTAGCCCCATTGCTTTCATCATCTGAAGACGGTGTTTCCAGTACTCTGATGGCACTCTAGGATAATGAAGTTCACCCGAATGGATAATAAACTCTTTTTCATTCAATAAAAAATGACCGTCTTTAATTTCAAATTGATCTCTTTTTATTTGAGAAAACATTGAATTAAAGGACATAATCAGAATGATCAGAAGAAAATATTTATAGTGAGATTTCATAGGGCAAGGCATGATTTTTGTAAAAATAAAGAATAAAATTAAAGACTTCATATTAAACTTTATCAATCATGAAAAAAACGATCATTTTACTCAACACTATATTTCTTTTAGCAGTAGTAGGCTGTAAAAAATCAACCGATGGCAATAAAAACATCATTAAAACTGATAGTTCAGTATCAGCAGTATCTGATCAAAATGGAAAGATAGATTCAGCTTCGGCAAGTTCATCCATTATAGACGTAAACGGTAAAAGAATTGAAAAAACAGATTTTGTATATAAGGCAACCGATGGATCCTTGGTAAAAGTAGTTTTCAAAAATGATCCAAAAGAGAGTACAGTAGCAATAACCAGTAACAAAAAGACGTTTACCCTTCCTAAAGAAGAAACTAAAGATGGGGAAACAGTCTATAAAAAAGATGACATGACTGCAAGGGTAAAAGGAGATAGCCTGCACCTTGAGCAAGGAAACAATGTGATCGAATTAGTAAGAACCAAAATATAAAAATAAAAAAACCGTTCAGAGTCCTGAACGGTTTTTATTTATATCTGAATGAATATTATTCTTCAGTCTTTTCCTCTGTAGAATCAGCTGCTTCAGCCTTAGGCTCTTCAACTTTTTCTTCTACTACAGGAGCATCAGCAACTACAGTTTCTGCCTTTTTAGCAGTTGTAGATCTTCTGCTTCTTCTTGTAGCTTTTTTCTCTTCAGCATTAGGATTGTAAAGCTCATTGAAGTCTACTAACTCGATAAGAGCCATATCAGCAGCATCACCTTGTCTGAAACCAGTCTTGATGATTCTTGTATAACCGCCATTTCTTTCAGCGATTTTAGGTGCTACAGTTCTGAACAATTCAGTAACAGCTTCTTTATTTTGAAGATATGAAAATACAGTTCTTCTATTATGTGTAGTATCTTCTTTTGCTTTTGTTAATAGGGGCTCAACATATACTCTTAAAGCTTTAGCTTTAGCTACAGTAGTGTTGATTCTTTTATGCTCAATTAGAGAACAAGCCATATTAGAAAGTAACGCACTTCTGTGAGAAGCTGTCCTTCCTAAGTGATTGAATTTTTTACCGTGTCTCATTATTAATTATTTATCAGCGTCTAACTTATATTTTGCAACGTCGAAACCGAAGTTAAGACCTTTTGAATGCACTAATTCTTCTAGTTCTGTCAAAGATTTTTTACCAAAATTTCTGAATTTCATCAAATCAGACTTACTGTAAGAAACTAATTCTCCTAACGTTTCAACTTCTGCAGCCTTCAAACAGTTCAGAGCTCTTACTGAAAGATCCATATCTGCTAGTTTAGATTTAAGAAGTTGTCTTGTGTGAAGAGTTTCTTCGTCATATTGGATAGATGCTTTTACAGCTTCTGTTTCAAGCGTGATTCTCTCATCAGAGAACAACATGAAGTGATAAATTAATATCTTAGAAGCTTCTGTCAAAGCATTTTGAGGACTGATGGAACCATCAGTTTCTATATCTAATACAAGTTTTTCGTAGTCTGTTTTTTGCTCTACACGATAATTTTCAATACTGTACTGCACTTTCTTAATTGGAGTGAAAATAGAGTCAATAGCAATAGTACCTACAGGTGCATTGTTTGACTTATTTTGTTCAGAAGGAACATACCCTCTACCCTTTTCTATATTGAAAGTAATTTCGAAAGTTACATCACTGTTCAGGTTGCAAATCACCAACTCAGGATTCAAGATCTCAAATCCGTTGATTGATTTACCTAAATCTCCAGCAGTAATAATCGTTTGACCAGAAACCTTAGCAACAACCTGCTCGTTGGACTGGTTTTCCGCTATAGATTTTAATCTTACCTGCTTAAGGTTAAGAATAATTTCGGTAACATCTTCGATTACTCCTGGAATAGTTGAAAATTCGTGCTCTACACCTTCTATTTTGATAGATGAAATAGCATATCCTTCCAGAGAAGAAAGCAACACTCTTCTCAAAGCATTACCTATTGTAAGCCCGAAACCTGGTTCTAAAGGTCTGAATTCAAATTGACCTTTAAATTCATCAGAGTTAAGTAAAATTACTTTATCGGGTTTTATGAATTGTAAAATTGCCATATTATTGGGTTGAGCAAAAATTTGATTAAAAAATTATTTAGAGTAAAGTTCGACGATAAGCTGTTCCTTGATCTCCTCCGGAATCTGGATTCTTTCAGGCGCAGATACGAAAGTACCTTCTTTCTTCTCATCGTTGAATTGTAACCACTCATAGTTTGCTTTATAAGCTAATGCATCAGTAACTACTTCAAGAGACTTAGACTTTTCTCTTACTGCAATTACATCACCAGCTTTAAGCAAATAAGATGGAATATTTACCAGTTCTCCATTCACAGTGATGTGTCTGTGAGAAACCAATTGTCTAGCACCAGCTCTGGTTTTAGCAAAACCTAATCTGTATACTACGTTATCCAATCTAGATTCGCAAAGTTGTAATAGAACTTCACCTGTTACACCTTTACTTCTGTGTGCTTTATCGAATAAGTTTGCAAACTGTCTTTCTAAAATACCATAAGTATATTTAGCTTTTTGTTTTTCAGCTAACTGAACTGCATATTCTGATTTCTTAGCACCTCTTCTTTTGTTAGGACCGTGTTGTCCTGGCGGTTGGTTTTTTCTTTTCTCGAAGTTTTTATCATCTCCGTAGATTGCAGCACCAAACTTTCTAGCAATCTTAGTTTTAGGTCCAATATATCTTGCCATAATGGGTAAATTCTAAAAATTAAACTCTTCTTCTTTTTGGTGGTCTACATCCATTGTGCGGCATTGGAGTCACATCAATGATTTCGCTAACTTCAATTCCTGAATTGTGAATAGTTCTGATTGCAGATTCTCTACCTGCCCCAGGACCTTTCACAAACACCTTTACTCTTCTTAATCCAGCTTCATGAGCAACATTAGAGCAATTTTCTGCTGCCATTTGAGCAGCAAATGGAGTATTCTTTTTAGAACCTCTGAATCCCATTTTACCGGCAGATGCCCAAGAGATAACTTCTCCGCTTTTATTTGTTAAAGAAATGATGATGTTATTGAAAGAAGCCTGAATATGCGCTTCACCAATAGCTTCAACTTTTACTTTTCTTTTCTTAACTACTTTAGTTTGTTTTGCCATAATTCCTAACGATTATTTACTAGCTTTTTTCTTGTTAGCAACAGTTTTTCTCTTTCCTTTACGGGTTCTAGAGTTGTTTTTCGTTCTCTGGCCTCTTAAAGGTAGTCCTAGTCTGTGACGTATTCCTCGTTGGCATCCTATGTCCATCAATCTCTTGATGTTCAATTGCACTTCAGAACGTAATTCTCCTTCTACTTTAATGTTTTCAGAGATATAAGTTCTAATTGCAGCCAATTCATCGTCATTCCATTCGTTGACTTTCTTGTCTTCGCTGATACCGGCAGCTTTAAGGATTTCAGAAGAAGTACTTCTTCCCACCCCATAAATATAAGTTAAACCGATAACGCCTCTTTTGTTTTTTGGTAAATCAATACCTGCAATTCTCGCCATAATTTAATATTAGCCTTGTCTTTGTTTAAATTTTGGGTTCTTCTTGTTGATCACAAAAAGTACACCTTTTCTGCGTACAATTTTGCAATCAGCGCTTCTTTTCTTAATTGATGCTCTAACTTTCATTTGATAGTATTTATTTTTTAACAATAGCCAAATGGAAACCCGAAGACTCCATTTGGCGTTTGTTTAATATCTAAAAGTAATTCTCCCTTTTGTCAAATCATAGGGAGACATTTCTAGTTTTACCTTATCTCCAGGTAAAAGTTTAATATAATGCATTCTCATTTTACCAGAAATATGAGCTATAAGTATATGCCCATTTTCTAGCTCTACACGGAACTGAGCGTTCGAAAGTGCTTCCGTTATTACGCCGTCTTGTTCAATATGTTTTTGTTTCGCCATAAATTAATATCCAGTCGTTCTTGATAATTTAGACTGCATTAAGCCATCATAATGATGGTTCAGCAGATATGTATTAATCTGTTGAACAGTATCTAAAATAACTCCAACCATAATCAATAGTGACGTTCCCCCGAAAAATAGGGCGAACGCATCTGTCTGAACTAAGCTTCCGTGTACAATTGCCGGAAGGATTGCAAAGATAGATAAAAATATTGCACCTGGCAAGGTAATTTTAGATAAAATATCATCTAAATAATCAGCCGTCTCTTTTCCTGGTCTTACTTTCGGTACCAAACCTCCGTTTCTCTTTAAATCATCGGCCATTTGGTTCACCGGAATTGTAATTGCAGTATAGAAAAATGAAAAGATTATAATCAGTAATGCAAACAATACATTGTACTGCCAGCTAAAAACATTCTTGAAACCTGCAAGAAAAGTATTGGATTCATCAAATTTAGTTAATAAACCTGGAACAAACATCAATGCCTGAGCAAAGATAATTGGCATAACTCCGGCAGCGTTAACTTTCAATGGGATCCACTGTCTTGCTCCCTGCATAAGATTTTTATTTACACCTCCTCTTGCTTGTGCTCTGCTTACATATTGAATTGGAATCTTTCTCACAGCAACAGATAACACTACTGCTAAAAGAACAACCAACATCCAGAATATCACCTCAATAAGGATCATAATAGATCCCATCCCTCCTTTTCCGTTCTGCACGGCCATTTCCTGAACAAATGCTTCTGGAAGTCTAGATAAGATACCTACCATAATAAGTATAGAAATACCATTTCCTATTCCTTTATCGGTAATTTTCTCACCTAGCCACATTGCAAATACTGAACCGGCAACCAAAATAACAATACTTGGTAACCAGAACATGATAGAATTTGGCTCTACATAGTATGCAGACTGGAACTGAGCATATGGTAAAAATAATTGAGTAATAGAAGTTAAATAAGAAGGTGCTTGTACTAAACACACACCGATTGTTAACCATCTTGTAATTTGATTCAATGTATTTCTACCTGACTCTCCATCTTTCTGAAGTTTCTGAAGATAAGGAATAGCCATCCCCATCAACTGAACAATAATAGAAGCTGAAATATAAGGCATTATACCAAGTGCCATAACAGAAGCGTGGCTGAAAGCCCCCCCTGTAAACGACGAAAGCAAGCCAAGGAGACCTGCTCCTTGCTTGTTACCGCCTTGACTTTTATAATGCTCTAAGAGATCTCCTACTTGTGCAAGGTTAATTGCAGGTAGAGAGATATAAGATGCGAATCTATACACAAGGATAATACCTAACGTAAAAAGAATTTTATCTCTTAATTCCTTTAGGCTCCAAATATTTTTGAGGGTTTGTATAAATTCTTTCATTAGTTACTATTATAATGTAATTGCTTTTCCACCTGCCTTAGCAATAAGCTCTTCAGCAGATTTAGTGAATTTGTCAGCAGAGATTGAAACCGCAGATTTCAATTCTCCTCTACCCATAATTTTCACTATTTCGTTTTTAGTAGCTAAACCGTTTGCTACCAAAACTTCTTTAGTAATATCTCCAGTGATAGATTTATTTTCTATTAAAGTTTGGATAGAGTCCAGGTTAATAGCTCTATATTCTTTTCTGTTTACATTTTTGAAACCAAATTTTGGTAATCTTCTCTGTAAAGGCATCTGTCCACCTTCGAAACCGATCTTCTGAGAATAACCAGCTCTAGATTTCTGACCTTTGTGTCCTTTTGTAGAAGTACCTCCTTTTCCACTACCTTGTCCTCTACCAATTCTTTTTGAATTAAAAGTAGAACCTGCAGCAGGTTTTATGTTGTTTAAATTCATTTTAATTTCTTTTTAAAATTATTTTTGAACTTCAAGTAAATGACTAACTGCAGCTATCATTCCTAAAATAGAAGGCGTAGCTTCGTGCTCTACAACTTGGTGAAGTTTCTTAAATCCTAATGCTTCAAGCGTTCTCTTTTGGGTTTTCGTTCTTCCAATAGCGCTTCTTACTTGCTTTACTTTAATTGTTGCCATTGTTTTTATATTAACCGTTAAACACTTTAGTTAAAGAAACTCCTCTCATTCTTGCAATTTCCTCAGGTCTTCTGATGTCTAACAATGCTTTGAAAGTAGCTTTCACCACGTTGTGAGGGTTAGAAGATCCTTTAGATTTTGAAAGGATATCGTGAATACCAGCAGATTCCAATACCGCTCTTACCGCACCACCGGCGATAAGTCCTGTACCGTGAGAAGCAGGTCTTAAGAAGATATCTGCACCACCGTATCTAGCAGTAGTTTGGTGAGGAATAGTGTGGTTCATTACAGGAACTTTCACAAGGTTTTTCTTAGCATCTTCAACTGCTTTAGCAATTGCAGAAGCAACTTCCTTAGATTTTCCTAAACCGTAACCAATAATTCCATCTTCATTTCCAACAACTACAATAGCAGAAAAGCCGAAAGCTCTACCCCCTTTAGTTACTTTTGTTACTCTGTTTACAGCTACGAGACGATCTTTTAATTCTAATCCTCCCGGTTTTACTCTTTCTATATTATCTAGTCCTAACATATTTTCCGAAATTTAATGATTAGAATTTAAGTCCACCTTCTCTCGCACCATCAGCTAGAGCTTTCACTCTTCCATGGTATACGAAACCGTTTCTATCAAACACAATATTTTCAATTCCTGCAGCGATAGCTTTAGCAGCGATAGCTTTACCAACAGCAGCAGAAACTTCAATTTTAGTTCCATTAGCGTCTACTCCTTTCTCTCTTGAAGAAGCAGCTACTAAAGTTTTACCATCTTTATCGTCGATTAACTGAGCGTAAATTTCCTTATTACTCTTATATACCGATAATCTTGGCAATTCAGAAGATCCAGAGATTTTTCCTCTTACTCTTCTTTTGATTCTTATTCTTTTTTCTAATTTACTTAATGCCATTTTCTTATAATTTATTAAGCAGATTTACCAGCTTTACGTCTAACATTTTCACCTACGAATCTTACACCTTTTCCTTTGTATGGTTCAGGTTTTCTGAATGAACGGATCTTCGCAGCCACCATTCCAAGAAGTTGCTTGTCGAAAGACGTTAAAGTAATAATTGGGTTTTTACCTTTTTCAGTCAATGTATCAATTTTAACTTCGCTAGGAAGCTCTAATGTAATACCGTGAGAGAATCCTAAAGCCAACTCAAGTTTTTGACCTGAGTGAGATGCTCTATATCCTACCCCTACAAGTTCTAGTTTCTTTTCGAAACCTGCAGATACACCAACAATCATGTTGTTGATTAACGCTCTGTATAAACCGTGAAGCGCTCTGTGTTGTTTAGAATCAGATGGTCTGTTTACATTCAGTTCTCCATCTTTTTGTTCTAAAGTAATTCCTTCTGTAAGTTCCTGAGTAAGTTCTCCTTTAGGACCTTTTACAGTTACTACACTGTTATTTTCAGTGATGGTAACTCCAGCAGGAATTGTTATAATTGCTTTACCAATTCTTGACATTTTCCTTTGATTAAAAATTAATAAACATAGCAGATTACTTCACCGCCTACTTTCTCTTCTCTAGCTTTCTTATCTGTCATTACTCCTCTTGAAGTAGAGATAATAGCTACACCCAAACCGTTCAATACTCTTGGAAGTTCAGCAGAACCTTTGTACTGTCTCAAACCTGGTCTTGAAGCTCTCTGGATAGATTTAATAGCTGGTTTGTTAGTTTGCTTGTCATACTTTAAAGCGATTTTGATAGTCCCTTGAACAGCGTTATCTTCAAACTTGAAGTTTAAGATATACCCTTGATCAAATAAGATTTTCGTAATCTCCTTTTTGATTTTCGATGCAGGAATTTCCACCACTTTGTGGCCTGCGCTTTGTGCGTTCCTTACTCTGGTTAGGAAATCTGAAATTGGATCTGTTACCATTTTTCTATTTTAAATTATTGGTTGAAGAACAATCAGTATTGAAAGGACTTGAAGAGTAAAATATCAGACTTCAGAAATCTTAGGTCTGATATTTTTTTCTTTAGTATCCAGACAACTTAATTGTCCCGATTATTGATTAATGATTACCAACTAGCCTTTTTAACTCCTGGGATAAGACCGTTGTTTGCCATTTCTCTGAAAGTTACTCTGGAAATTCCGAACGTTCTCATGTATCCTCTTGGTCTACCTGTTAGTTTACATCTGTTGTGTAATCTTACAGGAGAAGCATTTTTAGGTAATTTCTGAAGTGCTTCATAATCACCAGCTTCTTTTAAAGCTTTTCTTTTGTCAGCGTATTTAGCAACTAGTGCTTCTCTTTTGCGCTCACGCGCTTTCATTGATTCTTTAGCCATTTCTTAGTTCTTTTTAAATGGTAAACCGAAGTGAGTTAATAATGCTTTCGCTTCTTTATCTGTTTTCGCAGTTGTAACGAAAGTGATGTCCATCCCTTGGATTTTTTTCACTTTGTCGATTACGATCTCAGGGAAGATAATTTGCTCAGTAATACCTAAGTTATAATTACCTCTACCATCGAAACCATCAGCTTTGATACCAGAAAAATCTCTAATACGTGGTAAAGCAGAAGAAGTAAGTCTGTCTAAGAACTCATACATTTTATTCGCTCTTAAAGTAACTTTAGCTCCTACAGGCATTCCTTTTCTCAATTTGAAAGCAGCTTCGTCTTTCTTAGAGATAGTACCTACGGCCTTTTGACCAGTAATGTTTGTAAGTTCTTCTACAGCATAATCAATGATCTTTTTGTCTGCAGTAGCATCACCTAATCCTTGAGATAAGATGATTTTTTCCAATTTAGGCACCTGCATTACAGATTTGTACCCAAATTCTTCCATCATTGCAGGAACAATTGTTTCTTTATATGCTTTCTTGGGTCTTGCTATATATTCCATGTGTTATTTAAAATTATAAAGTTTCACCCGTTTTTTTGTTGATTCTTACCTTCTTATCTCCTTCAGTTTTGTAACCTACTTTTACAGCTTTACCGTCTTTACCAACTAAAGCTACATTTGAGATATGAATAGAAGCTTCTCTTTCAACGATTCCTCCTTGAGGATTTGAAGCTGAAGGCTTAACGTGTTTCTTAATGATGTTAAGTCCTGCAACAATTACTCTAGGGTCTCTACCTTCTTTTTTGATCACTTCAATAACTTCACCAGTCTTACCTTTGATATCTTTCTTACCAGTAGTAATGATTACGTTATCTCCTCTTTTTATTTTTAACTTTGACATTTTCTTTTAAAAATTTTAAAAATTAAAGTACTTCAGGAGCTAATGAAATGATTTTCATATATTCTTTGTCTCTCAACTCACGAGCCACAGGTCCGAAAACACGTGTTCCTCTCATTTCTCCTGCTGCGTTTAGTAATACACAAGCGTTATCTTCGAATTTGATGTATGATCCATCTTTTCTTCTAACTGCTTTTTTAGTTCTTACTACTACAGCTTTAGATACCTGACCTTTTTTAGCATTTCCTGATGGTGTAGAATCTTTGATCGTAACTACGATTTTATCACCAACTGAAGCATATCTTCTTCTGGTTCCTCCCAGAACTCTGATAACCAATACTTCTTTAGCACCTGTGTTATCAGCAACTTTTAATCTTGATTCTGTTTGTAACATTACTTAGCTTTTTCAATGATTCTTACTAATCTCCATCTTTTACTCTTGCTCATTGGTCTAGTTTCTTGGATAAGAACTGTATCTCCTTCTGTGCATTCGTTGTTTTCGTCGTGTGCAGTATATTTTTTCGTTTTTAATACGAATTTACCGTACATCGGGTGTTTCACTCTAGTAGTCTCACTTACAACAATGGTCTTTTCCATTTTATTGCTGGAAACTATTCCGATTCTTTCTTTTCTTAAGTTTCTTTCCATAATGTATGAAAATCTTATTGTTGTTTAGTGGTTAACTCTGTATTTAGTCTTGCGATTGTCTTTCTCAAATCTCTGATTTGAATTGGATTTTCAAGAGGACTGATTTTGTGAGCTAATTTCATTTTAGAGAACTCAGCTTTAGCTTCAGTCAATTTAGCTTGAATATCTTCTGCGCTTAGATTTTTAATTTCAGCTTTTTTCATTGTATTCAAAGATTATAGAGGTTTAACAAAATCGTTCGCAACTACAAATTTGGTCACTACCGGTAATTTCTGAGCAGCAAGTCTTAAAGCTTCCTTAGCGATTTCGTAAGGTACACCACCAACTTCAAACATAATTTTACCTGGTTTTACTACAGCTACCCAATATTCCACAGCACCTTTACCTTTACCCATCCTTACTTCAGCTGGTTTTTTAGTAATTGGCTTATCCGGGAAAATTTTGATCCATAGTTGACCTTCTCTCTTCATATATCTTGTCGCAGCGATACGCGCAGCTTCAATCTGTCTTGCAGTGATCCAAGCTCCTTCTGTAGCTTTGATTCCGAAAGTTCCGTAAGCAAGTTGATTACCTCTCTGAGCAATCCCCTTCATCTTCATCTTATGAACTCTACGGAATTTGGTTCTTTTTGGTTGTAACATAATTTCTTAAATTTTAGATTTTAGAATTTAGATTTTAAAAAAGTAACGGTCATTTAAAAACTATCCTCTAAAATTTTATTAATTATTTTTTTTATCTCTTGAAGGTCTTCTGTTATCTCTGTCTCCTCTGTTTCCTCCTCCTGAAGGTCCTTTTTTCTGTTGTCCTACTAAAGGAGAAAGTTCTCTTTTACCATAAACTTCACCTTTCATAATCCAAACTTTAACCCCAAGTCTACCATAAGTAGTATGAGCCTCTGCAATGTGGTAATCGATATCAGCTCTGAAAGTAGATAAAGGAATTCTTCCGTCTTTGAAAGATTCGCTTCTTGCCATTTCAGCTCCGTTCAATCTACCAGAGATCTGAACTTTGATACCTTCTGCACCCATTCTCATTGTGCTTGCAATAGCCATTTTAACAGCTCTTCTGTAAGAAATTCTGTTTTCAATTTGCTTAGCAATGCTATCAGCAACTAATACTGCATCAAGCTCAGGTCTTTTGATTTCGAAAATGTTGATCTGAATATCCTTACCAGTCAATTTCTTCAACTCTTCTTTCAATTTATCAACTTCCTGACCTCCTTTCCCGATGATAAGTCCCGGTCTAGCAGTAGTAATAGTAACTGTAACTAATTTTAATGTTCTTTCAATAAAGATTTTTGAAATTCCACCTTTAGATAATCTAGCTTCAAGGTATCTTCTGATTTTGTAGTCTTCAGCGATTCTGTCTCCATAATCGTTTCCACCAAACCAGTTAGAATCCCATCCTCTGATGATACCTAATCTGTTACCAATTGGATTTGTCTTCTGTCCCATACCTTGATTAATTTTCTTTATTACCTAAGATTAGTGTAACGTGGTTAGATCTTTTTCTGATTCTATGACCTCTACCTTGTGGAGCTGGTCTTAGTCTCTTCAATTGTCTTGCACTATCCACGAATATTTCTTTAATGATAAGGTTAGCTTCTTCTATATCCGAACCTTCGTTTTTCGTCTGCCAGTTTGCCATAGCAGAAAGAAGTAATTTCTCTAACTTGTTAGATGCTTCTTTTTTAGAATATTTAAGGATATAAAGAGCTTTATCTACCTGCTCTCCTCTGATGATATCAGCAACTAATCTCATTTTTCTTGGAGAAGACGGGCAATTGTTTAATGAAGCCTTTACAACGTCTTTGTTAGCTTCTTTTCTTGCGATTGAACTATCTTGTTTTCTTGATCCCATGATTATCTGCTTCCTTTGTTTTTGTTACCACCATGACCTCTGAAAGATCTTGTTGGAGAAAATTCGCCTAACTTGTGACCAACCATGTTTTCTGTAACATATACAGGGATAAAAGATTTCCCGTTATGTACAGCAATAGTTTGTCCTACGAAGTCCGGAGAGATCATCGATGCTCTAGACCAAGTTTTGATAACTGTCTTCTTACCAGACTCTATATTTGCCTGAACCTTCTTATCTAAAGTATGATGAATGAACGGTCCTTTTTTAAGTGATCTTGCCATAATTATTTTCTTTTAGATACGATGTAACGGTTAGACACTTTGTTTTTCTTTCTAGTTTTGTAACCTTTAGCCGGTTTACCGTTTCTAGATCTTGGGTGACCTCCTGAAGAACGTCCTTCACCACCACCCATTGGGTGATCTACCGGGTTCATTACAACCGCTCTTGTTCTTGGTCTTCTACCTAACCATCTGCTTCTACCAGCTTTTCCTGATACTGTTAATTGGTGATCAGAGTTAGAAACAGATCCAATCATTGCATAACATTCAGTAAGGATCATTCTAGATTCTCCTGAAGGCAATTTGATGATTGCATATTTTCCGTCTCTTGAAGTTAATTGAGCTGAAGAACCAGCACTTCTTGCTAAAATAGCACCTTGTCCAGGCTTCATTTCAACACAAGAAATAACAGTACCTAATGGAATATTTTTCAATTTCATTGCGTTACCGATATTTGGCTCTACGCTTTCTCCTGCAATCACCTTTTGATCAACTTTAATACCGTTTGGAGCGATGATATATCTCTTCTCTCCATCTGCGTACTCTAATAAAGCGATAAATGCAGTTCTGTTTGGATCGTATTCTACAGATTTTACCGTTGCTTCAACATCATGTTTGTTTCTTTTGAAGTCGATAATTCTGTATTTCTTTTTGTGTCCACCTCCGGTGTAACGCATGGTCATTTTACCTGTTTGGTTACGTCCACCTGACTTTTTAATACCAACTGTTAGAGATTTCTCTGGTTTGTTGGTAGTAATTTCCTCAAAATTATTTACAATTCTGAATCTCTGTCCCGGGGTGATAGGTTTTAATTTTCTAACAGACATTACTATTATTTATAATTAATAATTAATTTACAGCAAAAATATCGATAACCTCACCTTCAGCAAGTTTGATTACCGCTTTTTTCAATTTGTTTGTCTTTCCTACTTGAAGACCTTTTTTAGTGTATTTCGAAGAAACCTTCGGAGCATAAATCATTGTGTTAACGTCTGCTACTTTTACACCGTAAGCTGCTTCAACAGCTTTTTTGATCTGGATTTTATTCGCCTTAGTATCCACTAAGAAAGAATAAGAACCTCTTAAATCTGTAAGGTAATTAGCCTTTTCTGAAATAACTGGTTTAATAATAATAGACATGACTTATTTCTTTAAATTTTCTTGGAATTTCTCGATAGCACCTTCTAAGAATACGATCTCACCTGCATTGATTAGGTCATAAGAACTAATTTCGTTATAAGCAAGAACTTTAGTCTTAGGTAGGTTTCTTGAAGATAAATAAACATTTTTGTTTGCTTCATCTAAGATGTAAAGAGATTTTTTACCTTCGAATCCTAAAGCGTTATTGATGTTGATAAACTCTTTAGTTTTAGGAGTTTCGAAATTGAAAGCCTCTAATACTTTAATACTGTTATCTCTCAATTTCTGAGATAAAACAGATTTTTTTGCTAATCTCTTAAGAGCTTTGTTCAATTTGAATCTGTAGTCTCTCGGTTTTGGTCCGAATACTCTACCTCCACCTCTGAATGTTGGAGATTTAATATCACCATATCTAGCAGATCCAGATCCTTTTTGCTTCTTAAGCTTTTTAGTAGAAGCCGTAATTTCGCTTCTTTCTTTTGATTTATGAGTACCTTGTCTCTGAGCGGCAAGATATTGCTTAACTTCTAAGTAAACCGCGTGCTGATTTGGCTCAATTCCGAATACTGTTTCGTCTAGAGTTACTTTTCTTCCGGTCTCTTTTCCTGATGTATTTAATACTACTAGTTCCATTTTCTGATAATTACATAAGAATTTTTAGCTCCCGGAACAGCACCTTTTACTACTAAAAGATTTTGTTCTTGATCCACTTTTAATACTTGAAGGTTTTGAACAGTTACCTGCTTACCTCCCATTCTACCCGCCATTCTCATTCCTTTGAATACTCTCGAAGGATCCGATCCAGCACCGATAGAACCTGGAGCTCTAAGTCTGTTGTGCTGACCATGAGTAGCTTGCATTACACCTCCAAATCCGTGTCTTTTAACAACACCTTGGAAACCTTTACCTTTAGAAGTACCTGTTACGTCAACATATTCACCTTCAGCGAATAAATCAACTTTTACTTCTTCTCCTACTTTTACTTCATCAACGAATTCTCTGTAGAATTCTACCAATTTAGCTTTAGGAGCAGAACCAGCCTTTTTAAAATGGCCAGCTAACGCTTTACCAACGTTCTTTTCACTCTTGTCATCGAAACCTAATTGAACTGACTTGTATCCGTCCTTTTCAATGGTTCTGACCTGTAAAACCGAGCACGGACCAGCTTGAATAACTGTACAAGGAATGTTTTTTCCTTCTTCGTTAAACAAAGACGTCATACCGATTTTTTTACCAATAATACCTGACATTGTTTATGTTATAATAAAATTTATCCTTTATTTATCCTCATTTTCAGCAAGCTAAAGTAATTTCCACGTTTGAGATGGGCATACTTTTCCCCTAAAATGAGTGTGCAAATTTATGGATAATTTTTAGATTGACAAATTTTTACAGCAAAATATTTTGATTTTTAGTCGTTTACAAAATAAATTACTTTTCAAGCCCGAATCTAACCAGAGCATAGAACATAGCATGACTACTTCGTGATAACACTCAGACCTATTTCTTCGAGCCTCTTTTTATCCTCTTCCAGTATGCCATCATCGGTAATCAGATAATCTATTTTATCTAAAGAAGAAATCTTACCGAAGCCTTTTTTGTTTAGTTTGGATGAGTCCGCCAATATCATCACTTTATCGGAACATTCTATCATTAATTGATTGAGGTGTGCTTCAGCTGCATTGGAAGTACTGATTCCAAAATCCATATCAATGCCGTCTACCCCCAGGAATAATTTATTGCATGAAAACTGAGCAAGAATTGTTTCGGATATAGAACCCACGATCGATGTAGAACTTTTACGAACCTCACCCCCCAATTGTATAATATTTATATTAGGATTATTACATAACTCCAGTGCCACTCTCAGCGATGACGTAAGCACAGTAAGACGACCGAAATTCACCAGCATCCTTGCCAGATAATGCATTGTAGTTCCTGAAGCCAGAATAATACAATCGTTTTCTTCTATAAGTTTCACTGCCGCCTTGGCAATATTCTGCTTAGCCTCTACATTAATATTCTCCTTTTCATCTACGTTCTTTTCGTACGCATACCTCACATGCTTGCTTGCACCTCCATGATTTCGAAAAAGAAGACCCAAGCTTTCTAAATAGTTCAGATCCTTTCGAATGGTAACGGAAGAAACATTATACTTTTCGCATAATTCCTGCACGAGAACATAATCTTTCTTTTCCAGCTCCTGCAGTATCTCAGTATGCCTTGGTATTAATTTTTCCATTCTTTTTCTTTCCCCAAAGTTATTGTTTTTTTCCAAGAACATAAAATTTCACTTATTTTCTTTTTACTTTCATTTTTAATTACTAGCTTTGAATTCGAAACTTAACGAAACATTATGAAACGAAATGAAGAACTCAGCAAATTAACCACCGTAAAAGAATGGGACTTTTTAGTCATTGGTGGAGGAGCAAGCGGTTTAGGTTCGGCATTGGACGCAGTAAGCAGAGGGTTTAAAACATTACTGCTGGAATCTCACGATTTCGCGAAAGCTACTTCCAGCAGAAGTACAAAGCTGGTACACGGCGGCGTAAGATATTTGGCACAGGGAGATATCGGTTTGGTAAAAGAGGCATTGAAGGAAAGGGGATTATTGGCAAAAAATGCAGCCCATGTGGTAAAAAATCAATCATTTATTATTCCTAATTATACATGGTGGGGAGGAATTTATTACAAAATAGGACTTTCGATTTACGATTTTCTGGCAGGGAAATTAAGCTTAGGTAAAACAAAATATATCAGCAAATCAAAAACAGTTGAAAAACTTCCGACGATTGAACAGAAAAATCTGGCAAGCGGGGTTGTATATCAGGACGGGCAGTTTGATGACGCGAGATTGGCGGTTAATTTAACCCAGACCATTATTGAAAAAGGAGGCACAGCAGTTAATTATGTTAAAGTAATTAACCTGATAAAAAACAGTTCCAATAAAGTAATCGGTGTAATCGCTGAAGATCAGTTTACCAAGCAGCAATTTGAAATCCACGCAAAAGTAGTCATCAATGCGACAGGAGTTTTCACGAATGATATTCTGAATATGAACAACCCGAAACATGGAAAATTCGTTGTTCCAAGCCAGGGTATTCATTTGGTACTGGATAAATCCTTCTTGAAAAGTGACGACGCCATTATGATTCCGAAAACTTCTGACGGAAGAGTCTTGTTTGTCGTTCCATGGCACGACAGAGCGCTTGTAGGAACAACCGATACATTGTTGGAAAGTGAAAGTTTTGAGCCACGAGCATTGGAAGAAGAAATTAAGTTTGTTTTAAACACAGCAAGACAATATTTAGCAAAAAAACCTACTCGGGAAGATGTAAAATCTGTTTTTGCAGGACTTCGGCCGCTTGCCGCACCAAAGGATGGAAGCAAAAGCACAAAAGAAGTTTCGAGAAGCCATAAAGTAGTAACATCCGATACAGGATTGGTTTCCATCATCGGAGGAAAATGGACCACCTATCGAAAAATGGCAGAAGATACTATCGATGAAGCGATGAAAGTTCACCATCTGGGAACAACTACATCCAAAACAGAACATCTTTCGATTCATGGAAATGTAAAACCTGAAACGGTAGACAGAAGCAATCATTTGTATGTTTACGGATCAGACATTCCGGAAATCAAAAAACTACAGCAGAGCAATCCTGAATTTTCAGAAAAAATACATCCTGATCATCCATTCACAGTTGCTGAAGCAATTTGGGCAATCCGTCAGGAAATGGCAGAAACCATTGAGGACATCCTGGCCCGAAGAGTCCGTCTTTTATTTTTAGATGCAAGAGCAGCAATCGACAGTGCACATAAGATTGCTTCTATTATCGCAAAAGAAAACGGACATTCAGAGGAATGGGCTAATGAGCAGGAAAGAGAATTTATCGAATTGGCAAAGGGATACCTGTTAACTCCTTATTCGCCAAGATCCATTTAACCTAAATCAACGTCACAACATGAGTGAAAAGTTAATTCTCGCTCTGGACCAAGGCACAACTTCGTCAAGAGCCATTTTATTCAATCACAGCGGAGAAATAGAATTTGTTTCTCAGAAAAGTTTTGAACAGATATTTCCTACCCCGGGTTGGGTAGAGCATGACCCTAATGAAATCTGGTCTTCCCAGGTATCGGTAGCAGCAGAAGTTATCGCTAAAGCAGGTATCTCAGGGCTTGAGGTTGCAGCGATAGGGATTACAAACCAGCGCGAAACAACGATCGTTTGGGACAGAGAAACAGGTGAACCCGTTTATAATGCTATCGTATGGCAGGACAGGAGAACATCAAAATACTGTGACTCGCTAAAAGAACAAGGGTATACAGACATGATCAAAGAAAAAACAGGTTTGGTTCTTGATGCTTATTTTTCAGCAACCAAAGTAAAGTGGATCCTTGATAATGTAGATGGAGCAAGAGAGCAGGCAGAAGCAGGAAAATTGTGTTTTGGAACTGTTGATACATGGCTGGTATGGAAGCTAACTCGTGGAAAAATGTTTATCACAGATGTTTCGAACGCAAGCAGAACAATGCTCCTAAACATCCAATCTTTGGAATGGGATGAAGATCTTTTAAAGTTATTTAATATTCCAAAAGCGATCCTTCCTGAAGTGAAACAAAGCAGTGAAGTTTATGGAGAAACCGCTACCACTTTATTCTCAACAAAAATCCCAATTGCAGGTATTGCCGGAGACCAGCAGGCAGCTTTGTTCGGACAAATGTGTACAACACCGGGAATGGTAAAAAATACATACGGTACAGGATGCTTTCTTTTGATGAACACAGGGAAAGAGGCCGTTCACTCTAAGAACAACTTGCTGACAACCGTTGCATGGAAGATAAACGGAGAAGTTAATTATGCACTGGAAGGCAGTGTTTTTGTGGGAGGGGCTGCAATTCAATGGGTAAGAGACGGGCTCAAATTAATTAACTCAGCTGACGAAATTAACAGTCTGGCCAAAACCGTCGAAGATAATGGAGGGGTTTATTTTGTACCGGCACTTACAGGTCTGGGAGCTCCATATTGGGATCAGTATGCAAGGGGAACTATTGTTGGAGTGACAAGAGGAACCACTAACGGACATATTGCCAGAGCTACTCTAGAAGGTATAGCATTCCAGGTATATGATATTGTAAAAGCGATGGAGGCAGATTCCGGAACTGGTAGTTTAGAGCTAAGAGTTGATGGTGGTGCTTCCAATAGTGACTTATTAATGCAAATCCAGTCTGATCTATTCGGTTTCAAGATTACACGCCCAAGAACTTTAGAAACAACAGCCCTGGGTGCTGCCTATCTTGCCGGACTTGCTGTAGGTTATTGGAAAAATATTGACGAAATTCAATCTCAATGGATCGTGGATAAAGATTTCCACCCTCAGCTTGAGAAAGAAAAAGCCGACAAGATGATCCACTTCTGGCACAAAGCAGTAAAGCGTTCCCAAGATTGGATTGAAGATTAATTTCCACTAAATAAAAATAAACTATGACTCCATTTATAGCAGAAATTATCGGAACAATGCTTATGATCCTACTCGGAAACGGTGTAGTGGCCAACGTTGTTTTAAAGGATACAAAAGGAAACAATTCCGGTTGGATTGTAATTACCACAGCCTGGGCACTTGCAGTTTTCGTTGGGGTAACGGTTGCAGGGCCAGTGAGTGGCGCTCATCTGAACCCTGCCGTAACGTTAGGCCTGGCTATCGCGGGAAAATTTTCATGGGATCTGGTTCCCACATATATCGCCGGAGAAATGATTGGCGCCATGTTAGGTGCTTTTCTTGTCTGGTTATTTAATAAGGATCACTTTGCAATTACCGAAGATGAAGGGGCAAAATTAGCATGTTTCAGCACAGGTCCGGCAATAAGAAAGCCGGTTTCGAATCTTATCAGTGAAATTATAGGAACGTTTGTGCTTGTTTTTGTGATCTTCCATTTTGCCGATCCAAGCCTCACTTTGGGTAATGATCCGACCGCTAAGATCGGACTGGGGACTGTTGGTGCTCTACCTGTTACCTTACTTGTTTGGGCTATTGGCTTATCATTAGGAGGAACTACAGGTTATGCCATTAATCCTGCCCGTGACCTTGGACCAAGGATCATGCACGCTATTCTTCCGGTAAAAGGAAGCAGTGATTGGGGATATGCATGGATTCCTATTGCAGGACCAGTGCTAGGAGCAACCCTTGCGGCTTTATTGCATCTCGCTTTAAGTTAATCAAAGAAAGTTTACAGTATGAAAAAACTACTTTTTATATGCCTGATTATTTTAGGTACAGGGAGTCTCTTTGCCCAGGATGACACAGAAGTCAAGGATGACGGTCGCCTGGATTTCACTGCTAATATCCAGAATAACCACTTGTGGAGAGGCTTGATCATTACAGATAAGCCCGTGGTAATGGGAAACCTTTCTTACGCTTTGGATAAAGAAAAAAAATGGAAAGTGGGAATATGGGGAGCTTCTGCTTTAACCGACGACAAGGATGGCACCCATTATAAAGAGATCAATTATTATGTTCAGTATTCTGACGGACGGCTTTATATTGGGTTATGGGACTTATTTAACTCCAGAAACATCAATACTACAGTAGCTTCGGATGATATCTTTAATTATTCAAACAGAAGAACCGCCCATATTATTGATCTGAGAACAAATTACACCTTCGGTCCTTCGTTCCCTTTAAACATTGAAGCAGACATCATGCTTTATGGAGGTGCTAACGCGGGAGAAGTTGTTTTGAAACCGGACGGGAGCTATAAAAAGAATAAATATTCCACGTATGTTCAGGTAAGCTATCCTGTTATTGCCCATCAAAAAGTAAATCTGGATGCATTTGTTGGTGGAGGCTTTGCCATCAATGACAGCACATTTTTATATGGTAATGGAAAAAACAGTTTTGATATCGTAAATGTAGGTATCAAAGCCAGCAAAGCTTTAAAGATAACGGAACATTATACCCTTCCCGTATCAATGATGGCCATGTGGAATCCATCGAATAAATATGCAAGGATTCAGCTGGCAGCGACCGTATTTTAAAAAAATCAACATTATAAGAGGTCTATTCCGGTTTTGACCGGAATGGGCTTTTTTACATATGTCATTGACATCCTTAAGACAAAGTAAATACCGTGTTTTTACGGTGTAATTCTTGCATAAATCTTTTTACATTTGATCAAAAAAATGAAAAAGATATTCTGCGTGCTTATCCTCTGCATCGCAACCCTTTCCTTTTCACAATCTAAAGTTCCGTTTACTGGAAAAAGATCTTTCAATATAATAGAAGGATACAGCGGAACCGGCACACCAGCCTATTATCTTGATGTAAAAAAGAACGGCGATGTTTATTTTGGCTATGTACAGGTAAATCAGGCTAGCGGAGAAGAAACCAGTGAAGAAATAAATGCAGGTAAATACACCCCTCAGGTTATGAAGGTCCAGTTCAAAAAGTACAATGAAACTTTTTATGTAAAGTTTGATAAAGAAAAAATATACCTTACTGATGAAAAGGGAAATATTCAGAAATCTGAGGATTGCTGTTCTGCGATGGAAAGTGATAAAGAAAGTTGTACCTGTGAAAGCGCTTTTTACCAATAATGAAAATAATTAAGTTTTTAGTCATTCTTATTTTGCTTGTTTCATGCAGCGAAAGAGAGAAACATCCGTACACGTTTTATTACTGGAAAACAAAATTGTCTTTAGACAATGAAGAGAAAAAAGCATTAGATAAAACAACCGTCCCTATTCTTTACACAAGGTTCTTTGACATCAATAAAGTAAACGGCAGATTTCAGCCTTTAGCCGTCATCACCAAAGACGAAAGTTTCGAGACAGACAAACAAATTGTCCCTACCGTATTTATCACCAACCAGACTTTTGTTAATATTTCAGGGGAGGAAATACACTTCCTTGCAGAAAGCATACATCATTTAATTGACAAAAAGAGTAAAGAATATAAGCTGAAGACCAATCATGAAATTCAGATTGATTGTGACTGGACAGCCGGAACACGTGACGATTATTTCGCGTTTTTAAAAGAACTTCACAAAATTTCCGGGAAAGACATTGACTGTACGCTTCGGCTTCATCAGGTAAAAGATAAAGCAATAATGGGAATCCCTCCTGTAAAAAAAGTATTCCTGATGTGCTACTCCACCTCTTCTCCTTTGGAAACATCTGATAAGAATTCAATTCTGGATGTTAATATCCTTAAAAGCTATCTTTCAAAATTGGAAGATTATCCAATCAAGGAAATTGAAGTGGCTTTACCTATTTACTCGTGGGGAATTGTTACCAATCATTTAGGAAGACACAAGCTCATCAATGCTTTATCACAAAATGACCTGAAAAATCCTAATTTTAAAAAGATTTCAGATCATGAAATTGAAATTCAAAAAGATGGATTTTACTTTGGAAATTACCTGAATAAAGGATTTACCATAAAAGTTGAGGAAATTACAAACGACCAGCTCAGAGATGTCATTGCTTTTTTAGATAAAAAAATACCGTTGTTTAATATCGTTTATTATCAATTAGATACTAAATTTGTTGTGAACCAAAATTTCAAACTGATGTCTAAATTCCAGAGTGATTTTTAACATCATAGAATACAATAAAACACAACGCAAAAAATACTACATACCCATGAAAAAGTATATTCTCACAATTGCAGTCTTTTCACTTTTTTATACAAAATCAGAAGCTTGCGCCTGGTCAGATCCGGATTATGAGTATTTTAATCTTTTTACCCAAAGTATTATCAAGGATAAATCATATCTGCCATTTCTGCACAGTTATTCAACAAGATTTTATACTGACTTTAAACCAGGTCAGATTCCGGATGAAAATATTGGGACATGGAGGAAATTCTTTGGCAATCAGCTGAGCTATCAGGAAACCAATTATCTGGTAAATAATATAAGCCTTAATGAGCTTAATGAGCTCAAAAAAGGAAATCCGGGTAATCAACTATTGAAAAAACTGGGAACAGGTTTCTATCAGAAATATCGCGAAGGAATTGATTACTTAATTGAAGCTAAATATCTTGAGCCTTATATGAGGATCAATTTTATTGAAAATCCTGATTCTTATTTTTACAACGGCCCTCAAAGTGATAAAAATGCAACCAACCTTGATTATAACAAAACTATTTCAGCATTAACTTCTTTATATAATGCTGCAAAAAATCCTGAGATAAAACAGCGATACGGTTACCAACTGGTCCGTTTCAATCATTATACCAGAAATTATGACGCTGCACTTCAGGCTTTCAGAACCTATATTGAGCCGATCAAGTTAAAAGGAGTTCCTTACTTTATGGCTCTTGACCAATTAGCCGGCGCACAAAGAGGTATGAAGATGAACAGTGATGCCAACTGGAACTTCTTTCAGGTTTTCATGAATAGTGATAGCCGTAAAGAGTCTGCTTTTGTTTCTATGAAACTTTCTGATACCGCATCTTTTAATAACATTTTAAAAAGAGCAGGTACTCCGAATGAAAAGAATATGGCTTATTTTCTTTTGGGATATGAAGATTTCACCAATCCTATTCCTATAATGGAGAAGATGTACGATATTGATCCTAATTCGGAAATTCTGAAAGTAATGGCGGTAAGAAGTATCAATGAACTGGAAAGAGCTTATCTTCCTACTTATTATTATTCTGACGACACAGATAACGCAACCGTTCAAAAAGAAAACTCAAGTACATCTGCTGATTCTCAGAAAAAAGAATCTCCGGAAGTAAAAGAAAAAAAACTTTCATTCTGGCAGAAGATTATCCGGTTCTTTAAAAACCTGTTCGGAGGGTCTAAATCGGATAAGACAGCTGACGGAAAAGCAGATCAAAGTGATGATGAGCTATTAGATAATCCTAATCGAATTCCTTTCCACACAAAAAATCAAAGTTTTTGGTATGGAGATAGCAAGCAGATAGATTATCTTAATGATCTTGAAAAATTTACCTCAAAAACCAAAGAGAAATCTAAGGATGAATATTGGCAGATTGCAGATGCATACCTTAAATTCTTAAAAAAAGACTACAAAGCAAGTACTGAAATTCTGGAAGATATTAAAACAACCAATCCTGAATATCTTGAAGAGATCAAAAGGATGAAGGTCTTAAATGATATTGTTTCCCAACCGAAGATTACTTCCGATTACGAAGATCATCTAATGAAAGATTATCCGGAATATTTCATCGAAAAAGAAGTGAAGTCAGACAGTACAAATTCTGATTATGACAATTATTACGGTCCTGTTCCATCTACTGCATCATTCCTTAAGGACGTTTTAGCTAACCGATATTTCCTTCAGGGAGAGGATGGGAAATCATTCCTAATGAGCAATAAGCTTTCTGATCTCCAATATAATCCTAATTCAAGTTTGGTTAAAAGTGTAGAGGACTTTTACAGGAAGCCTAATAAAAATCAATTCGAGCAGCAGATCATTGCCAAAAATATGGACGATGTAGGAAATATTGAGGCATTCTTCAGTGTAATTTATGGCGACCGGGCGATGAGAGTTGCCGATTTTGAAAAAGCAAAATCATATTATCAGAAAGCGCAGGACTTTGTAGGAATTCCTAGGATCAATTATGACTGGGTTTCCAGTGAACAACCAAAAGTTCCTCATCAATATGCTAAAGACGAATACAATGGTTTCAGAAATATCCCGGATTATGTTTTTGGCCATAATGTATGGGAAAGCTTCGAAAGTGATGCAGCCACCAGCATGGAAAACGAAGACTACACTCAATTTCCTTTCATAAAGACCATGATGAATAAGCTTGAATTAGCAGATGCTGCTATAGAGCTTAAGAAAATTGGTAACGGAAAAGATGAAAAAGCTGCTAAAGCGAGCCAGCTTATTGGTAATTTATTGTATAATACTTCTATTCTTGGTTATTACCGACAGCTGTTCGTAATGGATGTAAATAATAGTAATGGTGGCAAATATGATTTCTGGAATACAGATAAGAAAACACCATATCAATATTATTATAAAAATTTCCTTGACAGATCTTACATTGAACCGGATAATTTTGATCTGGCTATCAATTATTATAAAAAAGCACTGGCCCTTTCAGTGAATAAGGAAGAAAAAGCGAGAATCTTATTCCAGATGGCTAGTGCAGAGCAAGGAAAATACTATCAATACGAAGCAAAAAATCCATCAAAGATAAGCTACTCCGATCCTCAATATTCTGAGAAAAGCGATGCCTATCAAAAGCAACTGGACAATATAAAGAATGAAAAGTTCCGAACCTATTTTGCTTTATTAAAAACCCAGTATTCTGATACGGAAACTACCAAAAATCTAATGGGAAGCTGTTCTTATTTTAGTTACTTCATGAAATAGAACAATCGCTTTCGGTCTGAAATAAAAAAAGGAATCACTATGATTCCTTTTTTTGTTTTTCCAACCATTCCTCATGTTTCTTTTTAAACAGATCATGCTTGTAGCTTTGATTTCTTTTAGCCGCATCAATAGAATGAGAAGTATGGATATCCACATCATCTTGAGCAAAGTCAGCTAATTTCTCATAATAGGTATGCAGCTGATCCAATTCTTTTTCGGATAAGTCTTCTATATCTACAATCCGGTTACTCGCTTTTTCATGGGCTGCGATCAGCTCATTTAGTTTAATCTGTATAGCTTTAGAATCTTTATTCTGGGATTTCTGAATAAGAAATACCATCAAAAAAGTAATAATCGTTGTTCCTGTATTGATCACCAGCTGCCAGGTTTCAGAATAATGAAATACAGGTCCGGAAAGAGCCCAGATTACAACAATAGCAGTAGCTCCAATAAAAGCATGGGAACTTCCTGTAAATTTGGTTGCCCAATCTGAAAACTTTTCAAAAAAATTATTATCCTTATGACTCATAGTGATTATTGTTTTAAATAATAAATGTATTAAATAATATTATTTTTTAAGCAAAAAAACTTAAAACAATAAACATAGTGATGTGTCTAAAGTTCCACAGATCAATTAGAATTTATAATTTACTTGCACTGCAAAATTCCGGGGTTGGATCTGATCAATATATCCACCTCTGAAATACGAATTGTAGCCTACAGTATCAAAAATATTATTGAGAAAGACTCTTAATCCCAATCCTCTTTTAAATGAATATCCTATCTGCGCATCAACTGTTGTATACTGAGGCATATTAAAAGGCTTTTCACCAAGCTGAGTCCCATTGATATGACCATTTGCAGCATTAGAATATTTTTGTTTATAATCATCTACAGGTCTTGTACCAACGTAATAAATCCCAGCGCCCACGTCAAGACCTTCCAGGGCTCCGGTATTAAATTTATAATTCAACCATGCGTTGGCCGAATTCTTTGGAGTATTAATAGGGGCAGAACCATTCACAAATGAAGGGCTGTCCCTGTATTGTGCATCTACATAAGCCCAACCCGTCATAACCTGAAGATTAGGAAGGATTTTACCTATTAATTCAACTTCGATTCCTTTTCTTTTTAGCTCTCCTGCCAATGCATAGGTCCCAGTTCTGTTTCCATCAGTTAAAATTTCATATGAGAGGTTGTCTGTATTAATATTGAACAATGTAACATTGAACCTTAACCTTTCACTAAGCCAGTCGGATTTGATCCCTGCTTCCCATTGTTTGGTTGTGGATGCTCCTACTGTCCCACCTCCGATCAGTACATTATTTGCAGTTCTTAAAGAAGTTGTACTAGTATATGAACCAAAAATATTCATATTTTCGACAGGCGAAATCATTAACCCTAATGATGGATTCCATGCATAGCCCGGATTTTTATCCGATCCATTTAATCGGCTATAACGAATACCTAAATGAGCTTTGATGTATTTATTGAATGTGATAACATCCTGGGCCATTAATCCTAATGTCGGAGTAACAGTATTGATGATAGCATCTTTCTTTGCCAGTTCAAAATTGTTGACATCAATAGAAGCGGGAAGAATATTATTAATTTCATTAAGAACATTGATCCGGTCAACATCTTTACTCTGATAAGAGGTCGTTGTAACATTCGATTCTTTCCAATCAAAACCTACCTGGAAAGTATGTTTCATAAATCCTGTCATTACATCAGATCCGATAAAATCAAACTGAAAAACCTTGTTTAGATCCTCTCTTCCTGATTTCGTTAAACTTCTATCTCTTATTTCATTTGGGTTCTTTGAATCGACAGGAGATAAAGCTGCACCTACAATGTCCGACTGATAAGAAGAGCTCATTAATGCAGCTCTTACTTTCAATTTGTTGGTCAGTTTTCTAGTAGCCGTTGTAGAAAAGTTGAATGTTTCCATCTTTGCATTATCTGTAGAAAACCCAAGAAATTTTCTACCCGGCATTCTGTATATAGCTTCAACATCACCTTTTGCAAGATTTACGGTCCCTCTATCCGGCGTAGTATTGTTATACATATAATCCATTTCTACCACGATTTCCGTTTTATCATCAGGTCGAATAGCTATGGATGGATTTACATAGATCCGATCCGTATGAATAAATCTTCTGAAACTATTATTATCCTGATATGCTGCATTTAATCTTACGGCAATCCTACCATCAGAATCCAATACCCTTTGAAAATCTATTGTTGGTCTGTAAAAATCCCAGCTACCATACCTAAACCCTATATTTGTTTCATCAATAAATTTAGGAACTTTAGTAACCACATTGATCACACCTCCTGCGGAACCTAACCCATCGCCAATTCCCTGAGTAACTGCTGCTGAGCCTTTGATCACCTGAATACTCTCTACTCCCTGCATATCCGTAAGCATTGCTCCGGTCCTGAAATCTGAATCCATCTGAACACCATTCTTTAAAACAGGAACTCCTCTGTATCCTCTAATTGACATACTTTCTCTCGTTCCCCCATAACTTCCAAACTGGGTTACCCCCGGTATATTCTTTGCAACATCCGTCACCGTAAGCCCTCCCAGGTTTTCTATCACTTTATAAGATATAACAGAAATACTTTGGATCTGATCCCTCGTTTTTAAGGGTAATCTTGTTATGACTTCTAAGCCTTCCGGTTGTTTTTTTCTTTCTCCGAATAATTCTACTTCTTCGATTGTGTTTTCTTTTCTAATGCTATCATTTACTTTTTGTCCACTGACAAAACCAATCCCTAACACTACTAAAGAAAAAGATACTGTTCTTTTCATCTCTTATTTTTTGCAAAAATATTATTTTTATTAATTCTAAATAAATTAATACTGGTGATATATGTCATTGCAAAGAATTACTCTTTGTAATTTTATTACCTCTCAGTTTAATTCGCAAAAAATTCTACAAACATAAAGTTCAATATTTACCAAATAAAAAAAAGGTCAATCGTTCTCAACAGACTCCTCTACTTCTTACGGTTCCTCATCCAAATACCATTGAAATCTTTCTTATTGATACATAAAAAAATCCGCCCCTTTTACAGGGGCGGATTCTATAATCATTGCAAAGTATGCAATTATCACACTTTAATTTCTACGTCAACACCGCTTGGTAACTCTAATTTCATTAGAGCATCAACAGTTTTAGAAGAAGAAGAGTAGATATCCATCAATCTCTTGTGAGCTGATAATTGGAACTGCTCTCTTGCTTTTTTGTTAACGTGTGGAGATCTCAACACCGTGAAGATTCTCTTGTTAGTTGGTAATGGAATAGGTCCGTTTACAACAGCCCCGGTAGCCTTTACCGTTTTTACGATTTTCTCAGCAGACTTGTCTACCAAGTTGTAATCGTAAGATTTTAGTTTTATTCTGATTCTTTGTGACATTTCTTTAATTTAAAAATTAACCTTTTGCTTTAGCAATGATTTCTTCAGCAACGTTTTGTGGAGTCTGAGCGTATTTCTCTAATTCCATAGAAGATGTAGCTCTTCCTGATGAAAGTGTTCTTAGAGTTGTTACATATCCAAACATTTCAGAAAGTGGAACAGAACCTTTGATAACAACAGCACCGTTCTTTTCTTCCTGACCACTGATCGTACCTCTTCTCTTGTTAAGGTCACCAATAATGTTACCCATATATTCTTCCGGAGTTACAACTTCCAGTTTCATAATAGGCTCCATAATTACCGGCTTAGCAGCTTTACCAGCTTCCTTAAATCCTAATTTAGCAGCTAATTCGAAAGAAAGAGCATCAGAATCCACCGCGTGGAAAGATCCATCTTTAAGAGTAACTTTAATACCTTCAACTTCGAAACCAGCCAATGGACCGTTCTTCATTGCAGCTTTAAATCCTTTTTCAATTGCAGGAACGAATTCTCTAGGAACGTTACCACCTTTGATCTCATTGATGAATTCTAAACCAACTTTACCTTCGTCAGCAGGTCCTAGTTCAAATACAATATCAGCAAATTTACCTTTACCACCTGATTGTTTTTTGTAAACTTCTCTATGGCTGGCAACTTTTGTTAAGTTTTCTTTGTACTCTACCTGAGGTTGTCCTTGGTTTACTTCAACTTTGAACTCTCTCTTCATACGATCTACAATGATATCCAAGTGAAGCTCACCCATACCAGAGATAATCGTTTGTCCAGAAGCTTCGTCAGTTCTAACAGTAAACGTTGGATCTTCTTCAGCCAATTTTGCTAATGCGTTACCCATTTTATCCTGGTCCGCTTTAGTTTTAGGCTCAACAGCGATACCGATTACCGGATCAGGGAAAACCATCGATTCAAGAACGATTGGGTTTTTCTCATCACACATCGTATCACCAGTTTTGATAGATTTGAATCCTACTGCTGCACCAATATCTCCTGCTTCAATATATTCTACAGGATTTTGCTTGTTAGCGTGCATCTGATAGATTCTTGAGATTCTTTCTTTATCTCCAGAACGAGTGTTCAGGATATAAGAACCTGCATCTAATCTTCCAGAGTATGCTCTGAAGAATGCTAATCTTCCCACGAATGGGTCAGTAGCAATCTTAAATGCTAAAGCCGCGAAAGGCTCATTTACGTCTGGTTTTCTTGTAATTTCAGCGTCTGTTCTTGGATCAGTACCTTTGATATCATCTTTATCCAATGGAGAAGGCAAGTATTTACATACTGCATCCAACATGAACTGTACTCCTTTATTTTTGAATGAAGAACCACAAGTCATTGGGATAATAGATAAATCAATAGTAGCTTTTCTAAGAGCTTCGTTGATTTCTTCTTCAGAGATTGAATCCGGATCTTCGAAGAATTTCTCCATCAAAGTCTCATCATAGTCAGCTACAGCTTCAACTAATTTCTCTCTATATTCGTGAACCTCAGCTTTCATGTCTTCAGGAATTGGCACTACTTCAAAAGTAGCTCCTTGTCCTGCTTCATCCCAGATGATAGCTCTGTTTTTAATTAAGTCTACAACACCTTTAAAGTCTTCTTCAGCACCGATTGGTAAAACGATTGGAACTGCATTAGATCCTAACATTTCTTTAACTTGTTTTACAACGTTAAGGAAGTCAGCACCTTGTCTGTCCATTTTGTTTACGAATCCCATTCTAGCAACTTTGTAGTTGTCAGCAAGTCTCCAGTTTGTTTCAGACTGAGGCTCTACTCCATCTACAGCAGAGAATAAGAATACCAAACCATCCAATACTCTCAAAGATCTGTTTACTTCTACTGTGAAGTCAACGTGTCCCGGTGTATCGATGATGTTGAAGTGGTAAGGTTTAGTGTCGGCTACAGGTTTTCCTTGATCTGTTGGAAAGTTCCAAGAACAAGTAGTTGCAGCAGAAGTAATGGTAATACCTCTTTCTGCTTCCTGCTCCATCCAGTCCATTGTAGAAGCACCATCGTGAACCTCTCCAATTTTGTGGTTTACACCAGTATAGAATAAAATCCTTTCTGTAGTGGTAGTCTTACCTGCATCAATGTGAGCAGCGATACCAATATTTCTTGTAAATTTAAGATCTCTTCCCATTTCAGATTAGAATTTAAAGTGTGAGAAAGCTTTGTTAGCTTCCGCCATTTTATGAGTGTCACTTTTCTTTTTATAAGCAGCACCTTCTTCTCTAGAAGCAGCAACAATTTCGTTAGCTAATTTCAAAGCCATAGACTTATCATTTCTAGCTTTAGAATATTTAATTAACCATTTCATCGCCATAGAAATTTTTCTATCAGCTCTGATTGGCATTGGGATTTGGAAGTTAGCACCACCTACTCTTCTTGAACGTACTTCTACGTGAGGCATTACGTTAGTAAGGGCATCTTTCCAGATCTCAAGAGAAGTCTTTTCAGTTTCTCCTTTTTTAGTTTCTACAACGTCTAATGCATCATAGAAAATTTTGAATGCGATAGACTTTTTACCGTCTAGCATTAGGTTATTTACAAATCTAGTTACCAATTGATCATTAAATTTTGGATCTGGTAACAACGGTCTTTTTTTCGCTTTTGTCTTTCTCATTGTTTTGTACCTTATTTAATGATTATTTTTTCTTTCCTTTAGCTGGTGCAGCAGCTGCCTGACCTGGTTTAGGTCTCTTAGCTCCGTACTTAGATCTTCTCTGTGTTCTTCCATTTACACCTGCAGTGTCTAATGCACCTCTTACGATGTGGTAACGTACTCCCGGTAGGTCTTTCACCCTTCCGCCTCTTACCAATACTATCGAGTGCTCTTGAAGATTATGTCCTTCGCCCGGGATGTAGGCGTTGACTTCTTTACCGTTTGAAAGTCTTACCCTTGCTACTTTTCTAAGTGCAGAGTTAGGTTTCTTAGGAGTGGTAGTATATACTCTCGTACATACACCTCGTCTTTGTGGACAAGAATCAAGGGCAGCCGATTTGCTCTTCTTGGCAAGCGTGGCTCTTCCTTTTCTTACTAATTGTTGAATAGTAGGCATTTAATTGCTTTTTATTTTAAGCTGCAAAAATAGTAATATTTTTTTAATTGACAAGTAGTTATATATTTTTTATATACTTGAAACTAAAATATTTATTTGAATACTTCTTTGATTACTTTTCCTTTAGCGTACTGTAAAGGAACTCCTAAAAGTTCGGCAATAGTACTTGCTATATCAATCTGTTCATAATTTCCGGTACTAATCGTAGTATTCTTTTTAAAATCCGGCCCAAGAGCAAAGAACTCAATATGTCTACATCCTTCACAATCATCACCATGATTTCTAAATCCACCTTTGCTGTCCAGATGTCTTCCATGATCATTAGAAACAATTAGTGTGGTCTTATCTTTATAAGCGGGCAGAGACTGAATATAATTCCAAATATCCTTAATAGAAGCATCCGTAGTTTTTATTGCCTGAATGTATTCATTATATTTATTATCATGTCCATATGAATCTACGTCTTTAAGATTGATAACAATCATATTAGGATTATACTTTTTCATGATCTCTTTTGTATTGGCCATCGTAACGGCATCCGCTCTATATCCAGATCCATTTCCGCTCACTCCGCAATCTACACTTGGCTGGAATTTGCCTTTCCAATCTGCCAATTTACAATCGTTCAAAACTTCCAGTTTATCTTTAGAGGCAATAACCCATGCTTTTGTTTTATCTGCTCCTGTGAATTTAAGCCATTGCTGCATTA
Source organism: Chryseobacterium sp. B21-037 (assembly GCF_028570785.1). Taxonomy (NCBI): domain Bacteria; kingdom Pseudomonadati; phylum Bacteroidota; class Flavobacteriia; order Flavobacteriales; family Weeksellaceae; genus Chryseobacterium; species Chryseobacterium sp. B21-037. The sequence goes on along the minus strand of NZ_JALGCB010000001.1, from coordinate 4,040,393 downwards.
CAGACGGAAAGCCTGGTAATTCTGTCCCATCATTCTTAATATTTTCATATACTCCAGAACACATGGCGCTATGCCCGGGGTTGGTGCTTGTAGTTCCATTGTTTTTAAAATTACTGATAAATACTCCTTGACTCAAAAGGCTCACTCTATTAGGAATATTCTTTTTTGTTGATTCTTCCCAGGTCTCAGAAATACGGGGACCATCTACAACCAATAAAACAACATTCTTGGTTTCGTATTTTTTTTCAGTAGGCGCCTGTCCGTCTTTATCTCTATCTGAACATGAAAAAATAAAAAGAAGGAATGCTAAAAGTAAAATAGTCTTTTTCATAATTTGTAGAATTTTGGTTCTAAAATTAGGAAAATACATCATCGAGTAACATTAATTAATTGTTATACATTTTTAAAATTAATCATAACAACAGTATGTAATAGAAATCACGAAACTGAAATTAATAAAAAGCTTTCTTCATCTACTAGTCCACAATACGAACTTCAACGTTCTTATTCCACTTAAAATCCCGGATATTTCTTCTTAATATCTCCTGGTTAGTTTGTTCAAGCGCATAAATGGAAACCTCATCTTTTGATACAGCAATCATATTTTTAATCTTCAAAACGGCAATTTTTTTCCAATTTCGTGGAATATGCCCCTGAAACCATTCATCATATATTACTGCGATTTCATATTTGTTATTAGCAGTATATTGAATTAGAAAATTCTCAAATTCCTCATTTAAATTTCTTTTATCAGCGGTAAAAGGAATCATTTCTACAGATCCAAGCCCCACAATATCCAGCAAATGGATATCTGTATAGTAACTTATAGCACCAATATCATTCGCTACCACTTTAGATGTATTATAATAGGTATGTAAAAATCTTGCGGATTGTATTTGTTGTTCATAAATATTTTTTCCGCCATTCTCAAGAATACGATCTGCGAACCAACTTTTATAAAAAAGAAGCAGGATATTCATAATTACCAGGATAGTAATAAGTTTTTCTCCTTTGATGTAACTTTTATAGTCAGAAAACAGAGCAGATATTCTGGGAATAATTGCCATACAAAACCCTGTCAATATATAGGCTTCGTACCTGAACATCCCTTTAAGATCAGCAAACATGGTATGGCAAATCATTAAGAGGGAAAAAACAATTAGGAAAAAGTTCTTTATAATGATTTCTTTTAAAGACTTATTCCTGATAGTATCTCTGCATATGAAAACAATACTTATTAAAATTGGAAAAATACCTATTTTATAAAAGCTTTTATTAAGGAATAAATGATCAAGAAAGATCGTTTTAAGCCGCACAAACATTTCAGGTCCTAAAGTCAATTGAGTTCCTTTTACCACAACTGAATTGGGAAAAAAATAACCATCCTGCTGATAATTGAAATAACAGAATAATAATACAGGGACAAAACCTGCAATTAAAACACCTAAGGCATTTTTCCATTTTTTAACCGTAATAAGAACACCAGCGAGGATCACAAAATAAAACATACTTTCGAAGCGGACCAGCCCCATCAATATAAGGGAAAGATAAAATGCCGGAACTGCCATCCTGCTCTTATTCCAATTGCTGAAGGAATACATATTGACGATAAAAAGAAATACCTGAAAAACATGTTCCATACCGGAGAGTACCTGCAAATGCAAAACAGCAAAAAACAAAGTAACCAACGTTGCTAAAACAGTATTTCTTACATTCCTGAAAGTTTCTCCATAATACATGGAAAGGAAATAAAGAATTCCTAACGCGAAGGTTATATTAAAATACAGAGGGATCTGATCATGATTACCGAATACCTGGATTAAAAAACTGATCATAAAAGTAAACAAGGGAGAGGAAGAGGTAGAGGAAAACCCATACCTTGTAATCCCCCATACATCATGTAAAGCAAAATTCTTAGCGATAGCGAGATGAATATAAGCGTCGTCAAGAGGATATACATATTGTCCATCTGTTTTTGAAATACTAACTATATAATAAAATATACAGATACCAAAAAATACAAAAAGAGATAAAAAGAAACTCTGCAAACCTATATTTCGCGATGACGACATTTTATGATAAATTATAAGAATACCAAAGATAAGTATCATCAATCAGGAACCCACTATTTCGGCACAATATTTACTGCATTTATAGCATAAAAAAATAAACGTATGAAAAATGCCAGTATTATCGGTCTTAAAGAAACCGATTGTAAAAACATTTCGGAAAAGCTTAATGTACTATTAGCCAATTATTCAGTATTCTATCAAAACACAAGAGGTTCTCACTGGAACATCAAAGGTGACCAGTTTTTCACACTACATCCGAAATTTGAAGAATTATATAATAGCCTTGTATTAAAGATCGACGAAATTGCTGAAAGAATCCTGACCTTAGGAGCAACTCCCGGACATAATTATTCAGACTATTTAAAAATATCTACAATTAAAGAAAGTAAGGAAGTAAGTGACGGAACGAAAAGTGTAGAAATCATTTTAAATTCTTTCAAAGTAGTTTTGGATCTTCAGAGAGAGCTTCTTGATATTACCGAGAAAGCAGGAGATGAGGGAACAAATTCACAAATGAGCGACTATATTACGGAGCAGGAAAAAGAAGTATGGATGTATAACTCTTATCTGGGTAAATAACCCACAAAGATCATCGATATATAAAAAAAATCGTCTTACATTTAGACGATTTTTATTTTTAATTATTAAATTTGCGTTAAAATTACACAATATGCACGACGTACGATTGAATTCCATTCTAGATAATGATTTCTATAAAATAACCATGCAGAATGCCGTGGTCAAATTATTTCCAAGCTCCATCGTTAAATATGAATTTATCAACAGAGGAAAACATCAGTTTCCGGAAGGTTTTGATATTGCCCTAAGAGAAGCTGTAAACAAAATGGCCGAACTTAAGCTCACCAAAGATGAGAAAAAGTTTATGGCGAGAACCTGCCCTTACATCGACCTTCCCTACCTTGATTTTTTGGAAGGGTATCATTATGATCCTTCCGAAGTAAAGATCCATCAGGATGCCGGTGATCTTTCGGTAACTGTTGAGGGGCTTTGGTACAGAACTATCTTGTGGGAAGTTCCTTTATTAGCACTGATCAGCGAGCTGCATTACGAAATGAACCATATGGAAAGGGATTCCAATGAAATCGTTATGCATAGAACCATAGAAAAAGCAGATTCATTAGGAAGGCTTGGTGTTACTTTCGCAGAATTCGGAACCAGAAGAAGACATTCTTACAAAGTTCAGAACCTGGTGATGGAAGCACTGACCCAAAAAAAAGACTCCACTTTCATAGGAAGTTCAAATGTTCATTTCGCCATGAAATATGGGGTAAAGCCTATCGGAACCCATGCACATGAATGGTTCATGTTTCATGCGGCCGAATATGGCTTCAAAATGGCCAACGAACTGGCCTTGGAACATTGGGTAGATGTGTACAGAGGTGACCTTGGGGTTGCTCTTTCAGACACATATACCACTGATGTGTTTTTCCAGCAGTTTGATAAAAAGTTTGCAAAGTTGTTTGACGGAGTACGCCATGATAGTGGTGATGCACTGGAATTTGCTGATAAGACGATCGCTCATTACAAGAACAATGGAATCAATCCACTCTTTAAATACATCATTTTCTCTGATGCATTGAATCTTGAAAAAGTAGAAGAAATCACTAAATACTGTAAAGGTAAAATCGGTGTTTCATTCGGAATCGGAACCAATCTTACCAATGATGTCGGTTTGAAACCGATGAATATAGTTATGAAATTAATTGGTGTACAGGCTCCAAATAAAGAATGGATCCCAACTGTAAAATTATCTGATGAACATGGAAAATATACAGGTGATCCAAAAATGATCGAATTAGCAAAAGAGTTTCTTAGAATAAAAGATTAAGTAGATGCTAGATGTCAGATCTCAGACTTATAACTAAATAACCACTGTATCATGAAATTTAAAATTTATTTTTCTCTTAGTTTCCTGATAGCAACTTTATCTGTCGCTCAAGAGAAAAAAGAGGTAAAACCGAAATTCAACCAGGAACTGGCTACTTCGCTGGGAGCAGATCAATATGGAATGAAGGCTTATACTATTGTTATGCTTACAACAGGACCCGCAAAGATTGAAGACAAAGCTAAAATGAGTGAGATAATGAAAGGACATATGACTAATATTGGAAAATTAGCTGACGAGGGAAAGATTATAGTAGCCGGACCTTTTTTAGAAAAGAATAAGGAAAATTATCGTGGAATGTTTATTTTCAATACCAAGTCTAAAGAAGAAGCCGAACAATGGGTAAAAACAGACCCTGCAGTAAAGGCCGGAGTCTTCAGCTATGAACTTCTTCCCTGGTATGGATCAGCTGCCTTGCCTCTGTATGTAAAGCATCACCAAGAGATCACTAAGGAAAATCCATAAACAGGCTTTTATCCTCTTTATATATTTAATTAAACAGGATAAATTACCTGAAAAACAAGAGACAATCTGGCTGTATTTGTTACAACTGTCCTTAATTGCTTTTGTTTTATATTATTTATTTCCAATTAAAATAATAATTATATCTTCACCCATAACAAAATAACAACAATGAAAATAAGACTATTTGTTTTGATATTTTTAGTATCAGCAAAACTACTCTTCGGGCAAAATACTCCAAAAGAATATACGGAGAAAGTAAAAAAGGCCGAAGGATTTTATAAAGCCAAGGATTTTAAAAACTCTGCTAATAATTATTCCGAAGCATTTAGGTCTAATGGGTGGAAAGCCTCTCTTAATGACAGATATAATGCAGCATGCTCATGGGCAATGGCATCCGTAACGGATAGCGCATTTTCTCAGCTGGAAAAAATTGCTACTCAATTTAGTAATTATAACCATATAACAGGAGATACGGATCTGAACTCTTTGCATGCAGATGTTCGATGGAAGCCATTGCTTGAAAAAATTAAACTCAACAAGGAGAAAGCAGATGCCAAATTGAATAAACCTCTGGTTGAAAAGCTTGGAAGCATTTATAATGAAGATCAAAACGGTAGACGCGAGATTGGAGAAATTGAAAAAAAATACGGCCGGGATTCAAAGGAAATGCAAGAGCATTGGAGAACTATAATTAAAAAGGATTCTTTAAATTTAATAGAAGTAAAAGCTATTCTTGATAAATATGGTTGGTTAGGCCCTGATGTAGTAGGTAACCAAGGAAACACTACCTTATTTCTTGTTATACAACATGCTGATTTGGAGACGCAGGTAAAATATTTGCCCATGATGAGGGAAGCTGTAAAAAATGGAAAAGCCCAAAGCGGTAGCTTAGCTCTTTTAGAGGATAGAATTGCTTTAAGACAAGGTAAAAAGCAAATTTATGGAAGCCAGATTGGACAAGATCCTGAAACTCACGCATTTTATGTATCACCTTTAGAAGATCCTGACCATGTAGATAAAAGACGGGCAGAAGTTGGACTTCCTCCATTAGCAGAATATGTAACCCATTGGAATATGAAGTGGGACCCGGAACAATATAAAAAAGATCTACCGAATCTCGAAGCCAAAGAAAAACGCAAATAGAATAAAATTATTTTCAGATAGTTCTATTCTCATGGAATAATTTACTACTTTAGTGTATCTAACTCATTCTTATTTACTTAATTATAAAAAAGTAATAAAAAATCACTAAACAAAAAAAATTAAACCATGAAAAAATCTAATTCAAAAAAACTTTCAAGAACAGAATTAAAAGATGTAATGGGAGGAACATTGTATCCGGCACAATGCCCGGGAGGATGCCCTGGTGAGGCCTTGATCAGATGTCCTGACGGCTCTACCACGATGACTAATTTTATATGTATGGGTGGAAGATGCGAACCGGCCGCAATGTGCAAGCCATTGGTTCTTGAGCCGTTCCCGGATCCGATTATCATCACGCCATAATCTGACCAAAGACAATATACAAAGTGAGCTTTCCGGCTCACTTTTTTTATTCATAAATCAAAAAAATGCCGGAATCCTCACATTCCGGCAAACAAAACTAACATGTAATAAAATTGAAAGAATTATAATGTTGCTTTGTATTTTTTCTGATATGCATAATAGAAAATAACAGGCAATACGGTAAAAGACAATATCATGCATATAATCAATCCTCCCACGATCATAATGGCTAAAGGCTTTTGAATCTCAGACCCCATTCCATTGGACATTGCTGCGGGAAAAAGCCCCATTGATCCCATCAAGGCAATCATTATCACCGGTCTGATTCTGCTTTGAACTCCCTGGCTGATTGCTTCTTTCAGGGACATTTTATTCTGAAGATTTTCTTTCATAACCCCTATTAATACAATTCCGTCAATTGTTGCAACACCAAACAGGATAATAAACCCTATTCCCGCTGAAATTCCAAAAATAGTTCCGGTAAACCAAAGTGATAAAAACCCGCCAATAAATGCAAAAGCCAATGTTACAGATGAAATCAGTGTATCTTTAATGTTACCGAAGTTAAAGTAAAGCAACATCAGGATAAGCAAGAGCGAAATCGGAACAACCATTGCCAACTGTTTGGCAGCCCTCTCTTTACTTTCGAATTCCCCTGCCCAGGTCATTTTATGGTTTTTAGGAATATGTACATCTTTTGCTACTTTTGCTTTTGCATCTTTAATCGTACTTCCAAGATCTCGTCCCTCAATATTAAATCCGACACCAATATATCGGCTATTACCTTCGCGATAAATAAAGGATGGCCCGGTATGGTAGTCAATCGTTGCAATTTCCTTCAACGGCACCTTCTTATTATCCTGTGTCGGAATCAGAATATTTCCTATTTTCTCCGGATTATCACGATATTGTTTTTCAAATCTTAGCATCACGTCAAACATCCTTTCATCTTCATAGAATTTTGTTGCTGCCTGCCCTCCGATAGTCATTTCAATCACCGCCTGTGCATCAGCAGTTGAGACACCGTATTTTGCCATTTTGGAATCATGAAGCTGGATCCTTAATTCCGGTAAGCCTATATTTTTAAAAACATTCACATCGGAAATTCCGGGTACGGTTCTAATGGAATTCGCAACCTGATTGGCATAGTTTTCAAGCTGGAAAAGGTCATTACCAAAAATCTTGATCACCAGAGGAGCCTTTACCCCTGCCACATATTCTTCCACATTATCCTGAATAGGCTGGCTGAACCCAAAATTAATGCCGGGATATTTTTCCAGCGAAACCCTCATTTCCTCCAGAAGTTCTTCTTTGGAAATCTTTTTCTTCCATTCATTTTCAGGTTTCAACTGAATATTAAATTCAATATTAAAAAACCCCGTCGGGTCTGTTCCGTCATTCGGACGACCGGTTTGCGTCATTACAAATTCCACTTCATCATATCTGGAAAGTAATTGTTTCATTTCTTTAGTAAGCCTCACGGATTCATCGAGATTTACACTATTGGGAAGGGTGGCACGAACATAAATTGCCCCTTCATTAAGCTTTGGTAAAAATTCCGATCCATAATTGGAAAACCTCCATCCACAAATAACCAAAAGAACCCCAAATCCTATAATAAAAGTTTTTTTGTAGCGTGCGCTTAACGCGTAAAGCTTATAAATGTTCACCCTGAAAAATTTCGAAATAAAATTCTCCTTTTCTTCTATATCCTTCGTGAGCAAAAGTTTACACATTGCAGGAACATAAGTTAAACTCAGAATCAAAGACCCCAGCAAAGCATACCCTAGGGTAAATGCCAATGGAGAAAACATTTTGCCTTCTACTTTCTGGAAGGAGAAAATAGGCATTAACGCTACAATAAGAATTAAAAGGGCAAAGAAAATATACCCTGCAACACTTCCCGCACTTTTCTTGATAATGCCCAGTTTCGACATTTTATTGAATCGCCGTAAGCCTACCTTTTTGGCCTTTTGTTCGAGAGCTACAAAAACATGCTCTACAATAACGAGTGTACCCTCCAGAAGCAGACCAAAGTCAAGGGCTCCCATTGAAATAAGATTAGCCGGCAATCCCTGGATCCTCAGCATAATGATCGCAAATAAAAATGCCAAAGGAATAACCGACGCCACAATAAATGTTGTTCGCCAATTGTATAAAAATATAAATACAATAATAGATACCAGAATCACCCCTTCCACCAAATTTTTGGATACGGTATGCACAGTGGTATTTACAAGTTCTGTACGATCGATGATAGGAACGATCTTTACATCGCCTGGCAATTCTCCTCCGTTCAATTCACCGATTCTTTCTTTAAGACGTCCAATCACCTCACTCGGATTCTCCCCACGAAGCATGATCACAATTCCTTCTACAACATCATTTTCTTTATTGTACCCCACCTGCCCTAACCTTGGCTTGGCAGAAACTTTTACTTCGGCCACATGCTTCACCAGAATCGGGGTGGATCCTTTAACCTCAATTTGTATGTTTTCAATATCTTCTTTACTTTCCAGAAGCCCTATACCACGAACCACATATGCCTGATCTCCTTTTGAAACCACATCTCCCCCTACATTAATATTACTTTTGGAAACAGCTTCATAAACATCCAATGGCGAAAGATCATAATTATGTAATTCAGTTGGATTGATCTTTATTTCATAAATCTTTTCTTCTCCCCCGAAACTTACAACATCCGCAACCCCCGGGACCGCACGAAGCTCTCTTTCAATCACCCAATCCTGAATAGAGGTAACCTCTTTAATAGGCAATTTACTTTTAATGATGTATCTGTAAATTTCTCCGGTAGCACCTGAAGGTGGTTCTATACTGTAATTTGCTCCATTAGGAAGTTCAACATTCCCCAATCGGTTCGAAGCATATTGCTGGGCATAAAAATCATCCACATGATCATCAAAAATAACCGTCACCACAGATAAACCAAATAAAGAAATAGACCGTACTGAGGTTTTATTCGGTATTGTGCTCATTTCTTTTGAAATTGGAAGCGTGACAAATTTTTCTATCTCTTCAGCACTTCGTCCCGGCCATTGTGTAATTACCCTCACCCTGGTGTTTGTAACATCCGGAAACGCTTCTATTGGAGTATGCATGTAAGAATAAATTCCACCAGCAAGCAAAAGCAGAGTACCCAGAAGTACAATCAAAGAATTTTTTAACGAGAAAGAAACTATACTTTGTACAAATTTTCGCATTACTTCGTAGAATTATTGGATTGATTTTTCATGTTTTCGTAGATAAGCAATCCATTGGAAGCAATAACCATCTCCCCTTCTTTAAGGTCTCCTTCTACATAAATGTACTGACTGTTGGATGCCACTTCGGTAACAGCTCTCATTTCTATGGCACAATCTTTTTTATAGACCACAACATAACTTTGGTTATTATCAAAGATCAGAGCTTTGGCAGGAATTGCCAATGCTGTTCTGTTTTGTGCATTAATAGGTAAAACAATATCTGCAGACATTCCCGGTCTAAGTTTCATATTATTATTGTCCATAATAATTTTAGCTTTCAACACTCTTTCATTTTCATTAAAAACCTGGGAGATGACATTAATCTTTCCGGAAAAACTATCATCCGGATAGGCAAGCGTTTTTACTACTACAGGCTGATTCACGTACACATGTCTCATATTGGTAGCATACACATTAGCCATTACCCACACCTTATCAAGATTAGAAATGGTAAAAAGCTGTTCACCTCCGGCAGTTACAGGCATACCGGTAGAAATATTTTTAGCAATTACGTAACCATCTGCAGGAGCTTTAACCTGCATATTTGTACTGCCTGCAGAATACAGCTGCATATTCTTTTTGGTTTTGGAAATATTGGACTGTATGATCTGAACTTCAGACCTTGCTTCCTGCAAATCTTTTTGTGAGGCAATATCATCTTTATACATTGCCTCCACAGAAGAGAGCTTTCTTTTAGCAACAGCCAACTGAGCCTGTAAAGTTTGGGTATCATCCTGCATTTCGTTTAGGGATACACTTTTTATACTGGCAAGGACTTGTCCTTTTTTTACATAATCACCCAGGGAAAAATAAGTATCCGTAACCACTCCATCCACTAAACTTACAAAAGGAACTGTTTTATCAGAATTGCTTTCAACTTCTCCGGTAAGAGTAATACTTTCTTCCACAGAGCGCATTTCTACTTTTGCCAGCTTAAGATCTTTTTTTAGCTCTTTGCTAATGCAGTAGTTTTTGGATCCGGTATTTTCATTGAGCTTTTTCTCTGTGCAACCGGTCAGGACAACAAGTGCTAAAAAATAGCCAGCTGCCATATATTTTGTGCTATTCATTTTCATATTTATAAGTCTTGCCCTACAACGTACTGTAGGTTTTCATAATATTGATTAAGTTCTTTTTTCGTATCGAGTATGATCATTTTATTTCCGATGTAGGTTTCCAGGAAATCCATATATTCCAGCATGCTGATATTTCTCAATCTGAAGTTTTTCTCATGACTGGCCAATAAACCATCCAAAGTACTTTCATACGGTCCATCAAGTTCCTCAGAAATCTTTTGCGTTCGGGTATAATTCTGAAATACGGAAACGATTTCATTTTCCGATTTAAGGATGTTTTTGCGGGTCTCAAAATTGGATTTGGTAACCTCCAGTTTAGCCTCCTGGATATTTCCTTTATTTCTGTCGAAAACCGGAAGATCAAATGAAATACCCAACCCTACAAAATCCTTCATGATATTTCCACCCCGGTCATATCCCACGGAGAGCGCTATGTCAGGAGTTCTGAGAGCTCGTTGTAATTCAAGATTTTTTTGTGCGTATTTCTCTTTATTTTTTGTAATCCGGATGTCCGGACGATTTTCTTTGGCAATATTCAGCCAGTTGGATAATTCCAACTCAGAAAGCTCCTTTTCAGGAATTGACAAATGATCTGTAATAACAAGATAAGATGTAGCCGGAAGAATGAGTAAAGCTTTTAACTCGACCTGTTGTTCCGCAATTTCCTGTTGTAATGAAATTAATTTCTTTTTGAATTCAATTTCCTGGGCCTTCAGCCTCACATATTCGGATTTGCTTATGTTTCCAAGGTTTAACTGATTCTGATAGGATTTTGTTAGTTTTTCTATAGAGGAAATCTGACCGCGATACAGTTTCTGCTGTTCCTGATTGTAGATAACCTCTGTCAGAGTATTTCGTAATAACTTTTTCAGCTCACGCAATACTTCCTGCAATTCATACTTTTCTCCATCTACTTCAATTTTCTGTAGTTCTATATTTTTCCTCCTTTTTCTTGCAGTCTGGATTACCTGCTCTATCTCAGCAGAGAATTGGGTATTCTTTCCCCAATTCCCTATTAAAGCTGGCTGCTGTTCGATATCGTAAGTACGCCAAAGATTAACTTCATTGACAGTCAGCTTAGGATTAGGCCAGAATTTCGCCTGAACGACACGGGCTTCCGCCTGGGAAATTTCCAGTTTTTGCGCAATAATATCAAGGTTATTCGCAAGAAATAATGTTTCCGCTTCTTTTCTTCCAATCTGCAACGTGTCCGCAATTTGTGCCGAAAAGAACCCGAAAAAATGAATATAGAATAGTGTAAAAATGATTTTCTTCAAGGTCTTCTGTTTAAGACCACAAAGCTATTTTGTAAACATTAAAGCCAATTCCAAATACCATTAAGATTCGGTTAGTCCAAAATTAGAATTCGATTAGAAAACTATTTTGTAACCGGAAATATGAGCGATACCTGGGTTCCTGAGCCCACAACAGAATTAATTTTCATCTGAATATGATGATGATCGAATATGCTTTTAGATAAGGATAGGCCAATGCCACTTCCTTTTATATTATCTACATTTTTTCCGCGATAAAAAGTTTCCGTGATCTTTTGAAGATCATCCTCCGAAATACCTCTGCCCTGGTCCTTAACTTCAATCAATAAATGTCTATCCTGTTCTTCAGACAACACAATCTCTACAGAATGATGCCCGGAATATTTAATAGCATTTTCAACAATATTGTACAATGCCAGATAAAGCAAAGTTTCATTACCCGGAAATTCCAGTAAATCAGGAGTGTTTACCAGAAGATTGATTTTAATAGAAGAGTTATTTTCCTGGGCTTTAGGATTTAGCTTTTCATATATCTTCCAGATCAGCTCGTCAATTCTTACCTGCTGGTGAGAATTTTCAAGCTTCGTAAGACCTGACATCAACAGCAGGTTATTAAGGATACTTTCAATTTCATATACATTATCCAATGATTCTTTCACCACTTTACGGTATTCTTCAGGCGTCCGGTCCTTTTGAGCAAAAACCTCAAGATTGCCCGAGATAGCGGCTAATGGTGTTTTAAATTCATGAGACACATAGTTGATAAAATTCTGCTGAAGCAAAATACTTTCAGAAATTCTTCCAAACAATTTATTATAGGACTTGATCAGGTCATCTATTTCATCATGAGTATGGGTAGATGTAATTGCGCTGGAAATATTGGTATAATCTACATTATTGATCCTATCCACAACATTGGATAGAGGTTTATACACGATTTTGGAAAGATACCTGCTCAGGAAATAAATAACAAGTAATCCTAAAATCAGTACTGCCAGCATAATTATGGAAAGCCTTACCATTTGTGATTTAAAAGAATCATTCGGGGCTTTGACAAAAACGACAAAGTCACCCTGATTATCCGGATAGAATATGCCGTAATAAAAATTATTCCCGGCCATAAACTGTACCATCTTATTATTTCTTGCAGACTTCAGATGAAGTGCTTTGATATTCTTATCATTCAGGTTCTGCCCAAAAGTAACTTCATTGTATTTATTGTAAACGGCTACTTTTTTATTCTCTATCAAATGATTGTATTCCGTTTTTATCTGGGCATGCCTGCTTTTTGGCAATTCATCTTTTTCCAGATAATAAATGGCAGAAATAAGGGCCGTATTTCTTAATCTTTCAAAATAAGAGATTCTGGTACTGTCATAATAAGCAAAAAACACCACCGCAAAAGCGATGATGGTAACAATACCGAATGAAAGACTCGAAATTATGGTAAACCTGTTTCTTAACGTCATCTTTAATCTTTAATCAGATATCCTGTTCCTTTAATTGTGTGGATAATCTTTTGATCCGTTTCATCAATTTTATTCCGCACATAAGAAATGTACACATCAACAACATTCGTCGTACTGTCAAAATCAATTCCCCATACATTATGTAAGATCTGAGTCCTGCTCAGAACTTTGTTTTTATTTTCTAAAAGGAAAGTCAAAAGTTTATATTCTGTAGGGGAAAGTTCAATTTCTTTATTATCCTGAACCACTTTGTGGAGATCTGTATCAATTGTAAGGTTACCACAACGTAAAAGCTGCGATCCTTCCTGATAGCTTAATTTATTTCTTCTGGTCAATGCTTTGATTCTCGAAATCAATTCTTCAAAATGGAATGGCTTTGATAAATAATCATCGGCTCCCAGATCAAGCATTTTTATTTTATCATCAGGACTATTCAAAGCGCTAAGAACCAGAATCGGAGTATAATTTTTTTTGAAGCGGATGATCTGCGTCAGCTGCATTCCATCCAGCCCTGGCAACATAATATCCATGAGAATAATATCAAAGTCATAGGTACTGATTAGATCACGGGCTTTCTCTCCGGAATCTGCGAGAACCATTTGATATCCGGCCTCGCCCAAGCCTTTGACAAGAAATTTACTGATTCGCTCATCATCCTCTACTAACAAAATGTTCATAAACACTTAAATTTCCTATAAATATAAGTATTCTTATTCAGAAAGGAGATTGTGGAAAGAAAGCTGGGAGCAATTGAAATCTTACAAAAAGTCACTAAGTATTTTATTTTTATCTATTTAAAAAACTTAAACTATTTAACGGAAAACAACAGGTTCCTGATCTCACTTCCAGCTTCCAGCGTTTTTTCATAATTTTGAAGAATGGAGATGACATATTTAATCGTAGGTTTTATAACCGGTGCCTTATTAGGTGCCGTTATTTTATATTTTATGCTGAAATCTTCAATGGTTTCAAGGGCTTCTTATGACGAGGTAAACAATTTATATATAAGAAAGAATTCTGATCTGGAAAATATCAATCAAAAAATCCAGGAATTATATCAGGACATCAATCATGAAAAAGATCAGAATCAGCAACAATCAGATCTTCTCAATGATCTTAAAAATGAATATGCAAAAATTTCCGCGGAATATTCATCTTTAAATAGTCAGTTTCAGGAACAGAAACAAATTATTTCCAAACAAGCCTCGCAGCTTGAAAGCCTTCTTACGGAAAAGCAGCATTTATATGCGCGTAACTCTGAACTTTCGGCAGTGAATGAAAATTTACAGAAATCACTTCAAACCCAGAAAGAAGAAATTATTAAGATCCAGGAAGATTCAAAGGTTCAGTTTGAAAATTTAGCCAATAAAATCCTCGAGGAAAAAGCTGAAAAATTTACTACTCTGAATCAAAATAACCTTAAAACTATTCTTGAGCCTTTTCAGGAAAAGATCACTGATTTGAAAAACAGGGTAAATGAAGCTTATGAAAAAGAAAATAAGGAGCGTTTTTCGCTGGCTGAAAAAGTAAAAGAACTGGCGGAGCTCAATCAGCAGATTTCCGAAGATGCAAAAAAACTGACCCGGGCCTTAAAAGGAGAAAGTAAAACACAGGGAAACTGGGGAGAAATGATTCTTGAAAGCATTCTTGAAAAATCAGGACTGGTTAAAGGAAGGGAATATTTTCTAGAACATGAGCTGCGTGATGAGGATAATAAGGCGTTATTTTCAGAGTTTTCAGGAAAAAAAATGCGCCCGGATGCGGTAGTAAAGTATCCTGATGAAAGAAATGTTATTGTGGACTCCAAGGTTTCCCTCACTGCCTTTACAGAATTAGTAGACGAAACCGATCCTGAAATCTACGCCATCAAATTAAATCAGCATCTATCGTCCGTAAAAAATCATATCTCTCAATTAAGCCAGAAGGCTTATGATGATTATGGCAAATCTTTAGATTTTGTGATGATGTTCATTCCAAGTGAACCGGCCTATATTGCAGCAATGCAGGCCGATCAGAATTTATGGAATTTTGCTTATGACAAAAGGATCCTGCTTTTAAATCCAAGCAACCTGATTACTTCCTTAAAACTCATTGCAGATCTCTGGAAACGAGAATATCAGAACAGAAATTCTATGGAGATTGCAGACCGGGGGGCCAGATTATATGATAAGTTTGTAGGTTTTGTAGAAAACCTTGAAAAAGTAGGTAAAAATCTAGATCAGGCCAAAAATGTTTTTAATGATGCTTATAAACAGTTATCTACCGGAAATGACAACCTGATTATCCAAACACAAAAACTTAAATCCCTGGGAATAAAAAATAAAAAAGAGCTTCCTCAAAGCCTTATTGATAATAGTGAAAATATAACCAGCATAGAATAATGATCAAATGAAAAAAACACAAATTATTTTTGCAATAAGCCTTGTTATATTCTTGATTTCTTTAACACAAGTAGCTGTTTACACGCAAGGGCGTGAAACCGATGCTTCTAACTGCTTTCTTTTAGGATGGCTTGAGCTAGAAAATAATATAGCCTGGTTAGCCAATCCTTTATTGTTTATTTCATGGCTTGCCCTACTTTTAAAACAGGTTAAAGTATCTGTTATTTCCAGTCTGATCGCTTTCTGTCTGTCATTATTTTATTTTTCATCAAAAACGATAATTATTGATGAAGCAGGTAACGAGTCTGCCATCATTTCTTTTGGTGCAGGATATTACCTGTGGGTTACCAGCTGTTTGTGTATGGTAGTTGGAAGCAGTATTCTTTTAAACTCATCTAATAAAGAAAAACATAGTAAGCTTTTCTAAATACAGCTACTGAATTTTAATATTTCTCTTTCTCATCCTTTTTCAGTTCTTAGGAAACAAAAACCGATCAATAAATTTCCATAATTTTGCAGCATGTTAATAGAAAGTTTTCAAAACGATAAAATCAAGAATATTACTAAGCTTCTTACAGATAACAGATTTCGTAAAAAATCTAAAATCTTTGTAGTAGAAGGCCAACAGGAAAATGAAAGGGCTCAGAAGTTTGATTTTGAACCGGTCGAATTTTATATCTGCGAAAAAATTTTCAAAGGAGAAACTCCTCTTGGGAAGGTATTTTATGTCAGTGAAAAAGTATATGAAAAAATTGCATACAGAGGCACTTCGGAAGGGATCATTGGAATTTATAAAGCCAAAGAAGCTGACCTTTCCTCTTTTAAACCTAAAAAGGATGCAACTGTAATTATTGTTGAAGGAATTGAAAAACCAGGAAACCTTGGTGCTATTTTAAGAAGTTGCGAGGCCTTTGGAATAGATGCACTGATTATTACAGATGCAAAAGCTGATTTCTATAATCCTAATGTGATCCGATCAAGTGTCGGATGTCTTTTCGGAATGGAAGTATTCCAGGCCGGGAATGAAGAAACCCTTGATTTTCTGAAAAAGAATCAGTTCGGTATTTATACAACCATTATGGACAAAGACTCTGAAGATCTCTACAAAAGGGATCTGACCAAAAAGTCTGCAATCTTATTCGGAACCGAGCATTCGGGTTTAAGTGATTTCTGGATTGGCAAAGGGGAAAATACATTAATTCCTATGGCAGGAAGTATAGATTCTTTAAATCTTAGTAATGCCGTAGCCATTACGTGTTACGAATCCCTGAGACAGAAAAAGGAATAAGGAAGATAATATATATAATAAAAAAACCGCTTCGCTGAGCGAAACGGTTCTTTTATTTAGTAACGTACTAGAATTATTTCTTAGCAGCGTCTTTAACTTCTTTAGCAGCTTCTTTAGTTGCATCTTTAGCAGCATCAGCAGCACCTTTAGCAGCATCAGCAGCTCCAGCAGCAGCACCTTTAGCAGCGTCAGCAGCAGCAGCAGTAGTTGCAGCAGCAGCACCTTTAGCAGCGTCTACAGTAGCAGTAGCAGCAGAATCAACAACTTGAGCAGCAGAATCAGCTACAACAGCAGCAGAATCAGTAGCAGCAACAGCAGCAGAATCAGCAGCACCTTCAGTAGAAGTAGCTTCAGTTTTTTTACAAGCAACTAGAGAGATTGCAGCGATAGCAGCTACGAATAACGACTTTTTCATAATAAATTAAATTTAATTTTGTTAATATTGTTTTATAAAATTTTCTTTCGTTCTGTTATTTGAACAAGACAAAGGTAGAGCAGATAGAAAGTTTGTCTATGAAAAATAATTGTAATACCTTTGTAAAACAATTTTACAAATAAGTACAACTGATAATCAATAACTTAATCACTTTATATAAACTTGACAGATTTAGATCTATTACACTTTGAGCAGCTGAAAAGGGATGTACAGGCTCAATATTTAGAAGAATACACTCCTTCCTATGATGATATTTCTAAATGGAAGGGGATTGATATTATCTATTTTCAGGAGGATCTTCGGAAAAAGGCGAAGGGAAACATCAGCGAAAAATCATTTTATACTTATTTCAAGAACTCACCGGTAACAAAATTGCCTAGGATAGACATGCTCAATTTATTGAGTATTTATGCGGGATACGACTCATGGTACGAGTTTAAAAAGCAACATCTTTTTGCAGGAGAATTATTACAGGATGAGAAAGATCTCAGCGATGAAGAACTGCAGGAATTGGAAGAAACGATCAATCAGCTACCTTCAACGCCAAAAAATGATGATCAACCACAAAAAACACCTATAAAAGGGCAAGAAAATGTTGATTTACAAAAATCAAATACTGAAAATCAAATAGTTAACCAAAATCAAAATTTCAACACTTTATCCGATACAGTTTCCCCTGAACCGGAAAAAAAGTTCATGAAAAGGAATGCCTGGGCCATGATAACCTCCATTTTAATTATCATTACAGGAGTTTTAGGTTTTAAGGATGAAATTTTCTCTAAAGAGTATAAATACTGTTTCACAGATGCAGACAGAGGGGTTGCAGTAATCAATACCTTAGAAATAAAAGTATTTAAAGAAAACGAATCCCCAATCCTGTTTAAAATTAACCCGGGAGAATGTTTCAGGTACTCTACGAAGGATAAAATTCTGAAAATGCAGATCACGGCACCCTTCTACGAACCTCTAACTGTTAACAGAAGCCTGGAGAACGCCCCTGAGGAGGAAATGATCGAAATGAAGCCGGATGATTATAAAATGGCGGCTTATTACTTCTCTATCAAAGATGTAAAGGGAGGAAATCCGGAAGAACAATTTGCACTGATCAAACAAAAAAGAAAACAGTTAGAAAATTTAATCAGCAACAGTGCCGTAATTTATCAGGTATATGACAACGATACGTATGGTATAGAAACTTTAGACAAACAAAAATATATTACCCTTGTGACGACTCCTACAACATCCCTGAAAAATTTAAAGGTGATTGAGATGAAAAAGGATGATAAGGGTAAAATAATATCTATTAAATTTAAAATTGCAAATACTGATGAAAAGAATAAATAAATTTTTAATTGCCTTATTACTGATAACAGCTTTTATTTCCTGTAATAATAAAAAAAGCGAGGTAAGTGATCTGGATAAATTGAGGAACAGCAATAATACAAAAACCTATCCGGCAGTTCAGATGGACAGTATGCAAGCTATTAATTCTATTACCAAGCAGAAAGTGCAGGAGCTTTTAGACTTATCTACATTATACCTGTCAGGAAAAAGAAATACGGAAATTGATACGGTAATTTACTCCCAGATGGAAAGCTATTTTCACAAACCGGACAGCCTTACCTTCAAAAATCTTTTCAGGGAACTAGACAGCTTAAAGGTGAAATCCGTGAAAGTAAATAACCTGGAGGTACATAAGGACTTTTATAAAAAAGATACTTTGGATTATGCAAAATTCAATGTAGAGTATTTCGACGATAAGAACAGATCACTTGGAACTTTTGAGAAAAACGCTCAATACACCCTTATGTCAAAACCAATAAAATTCAAAAAAGAATTCAAATTTTACTTTTTAAAATTCTATTCCTCTCCTGTAAAGAAAGACAGTACCTCAGTAGGAGTAACCAAATAATCTAAAGGGATATCATTTTCCCAGATATCATCTATAATCTCATCGGGATTGAAGTAATTCACCCCGATTTTTTTTGGTTTTCCGTAAAGTTCCTGAAAAAAGCTATCATAAAAACCTTTTCCATATCCTACCCTATTTCCTAAACCATCGCAGTAGAGAACAGGGGTTATCACAAGGTCAAATTCCTTTATGCCGGAATCCTGATTGGAAAAAGGCTCTGAAATCCCCCAGGAACTGGTTTCAAACAGGGAGTCTCTAAATATTTCAATTGAAATAAGCTTCTGATCAACAACTTTCGGGACGAAAACACGAATGCCACTGTTTAAGAAATACTCAACAAAAATCTGAGTATTGATCTCATTAAACTTTGCAATAGGAAGAAAAATATGCACCTTCTGACCTGGGAATGGCTTAAAAAAATTAACAAAATTTTTGAAAATTGCTTCAGATAACAAGAAAACCTCATCAGATGACAAGGTTTTTCTTTTTTGCATATATTCTTTTCTAAGTTCGGACTTCAGCATTTGTACTTCTATTCTTGTTATACTCCTTCCGAAGGTTGTCCGATCTTATATAATTTGTCTGACAAACGAATTCTAAAAGGAATTTCAAAAGTAATCTGATCTCCTTTTTTTGCCGTTTCACTTGAGCTTCCATTCACATAAATCTCAGTAATCGTCAATTCCTTTTCACCTGTTGTAGGTCCTGAAATCAATACTTTGTCACCCACGGTAAGTTCTTTATTTTCAATCAGGAATTGTCCGATCTTTGATTTTGAATAATAATGTTCTGCTTTCCCAATCAATACTTTTTTAACCGCTATTTTTTTGCGGATATCTTTGGTTTCGGCTTTTTTTAAAGGTTTAGCAGGTAAATCACCGGAATTCTTAAATTTCAAAGCATCGGATTTGCCTTTTCTGAAAACCTTGTTTCCTACCTGTAATCCTTTCCTTAATTTCACCTGTTCTTCCATTGGCAAATGTATGATATCCAAACACTCTGTAGAGCAGCAGTTTTCCATTGCCGCTTTACATTCATCACATTGGATAAAGAGTAGATGACACGCATCATTAGAACAATTGGTATGATTGTCACAAGGCTTTCCACATTGGTGGCACTGTGAAATGATATCATCTGTAATTCTTTCGCCTAAACGGTGGTCAAATACAAAGTTCTTACCGATGAATTTACTTTGTATTCCTTCCTCTTTTATCTGGCGGGTATATTCAATAATTCCACCTTCTAGCTGGAACACGTTTTTAAAGCCCTGATGTTTAAAATAAGCACTGGCTTTTTCACAACGGATCCCGCCGGTACAATACATCAACAGATTTTTGTCTTCTTTAAAATCCTGTAATTGCTCGTTGATAATCGGTAAGCTTTCTCTGAAGTTTTCCACATCAGGTGTAATAGCCCCTTCAAAATGACCGACTTCACTTTCATAATGGTTCCTAAAATCAACCACAATGGTGTTAGGATCCTCAAGCATATTATTAAATTCCTGAGCTTTTAAGTGAATCCCTTTATTGGTTACGTCAAAAGTATCATCATTTAATCCATCGGCAACGATTTTATGTCTGACCTTTATTGTTAATTTTAAAAAAGAATGATTGTCTTGCTCAACAGCTACGTTCAAACGAATTCCTTTCATAAATTCATACACCTCCAGTGTATCGCGGAAAGCCTCAAACTGATCTGCAGGAACGCTCATCTGAGCATTGATTCCTTCGTGAGCAACATAGATACGCCCTAAAGCATCAAGTGCATTCCAGGCTATAAATAATTCGTCGCGAAATTTTTTGGGATCTTCAATTTTGGCATACGCATAGAAAGACAATGTAAGACGTTCCTTACCGGCTTCATCAATAAGTTGAGCTCTTTCTTCTGCGCTTAAGGTGTTGTACAGTTGCATGCTATAAACGTTTTAAGTGAGAAAAATTTTTGCAAAGATAATCATTTTTTCTATTAGCCCCATTCTCGGTTTAAAACACTATCTTTAATGGTGCTGAAGAAAAAGATTAATAAATATGGTAATTTACTGTATGATAATACAGACAATTTAACCTTTGTGACAATACAACCATCTATATGTCATATTGTCTTTAATAAATTTTTAAGTTTCGTTAATTGAGATTTCATCAATTATCAGTAATACCATAAAAATACCGTATTCCTGTTAAATTTTAGTTAAAGTTGAAACACATTGCACTAATTGCACACCTATTTAGCATTAAATTTGTTTACTGTAAAACCAGAATTAATTAATAAAAAATAAAAGAAGATATACAATGAAGAGTACTTTAAAAAAACTATTACCATTTGCTGTAGTAGGAGTTATCTCAGGAGCTACTACCGTTGGCACGATACAATATTTCGGTCACAATGCCAACAACGGAGACCAATCTTATTTTACTAAATCTGCCAATACTTCTTTCGCTGGAATGAATACGGCAGCTACAGGAGATGATTTTGTAAAAGCTGCAAAAACAACAGTTCCTGCTGTAGTTACCATTAAAAATTACCAGACCAGGACTTCAAGCAGAGCGTCGGAGCAGGATTTATTTGATTTCTTCTTCGGAGATCCTTTTGGAGGAAGAGGCGGACAACAAAGACAGAAACAACAACAGATTCCGGACAACATGCCTTCAGGGATGGGTTCAGGAGTTATCATTTCTCCGGACGGGTATATCATTTCAAACAACCATGTTGTAGCAGGTGCCAATAAACTGGAAGTTGTTTTAAGCAATAAAAAGTCATATATCGCTACATTAGTAGGAACCGATCCTAATACGGATATTTCCTTATTAAAGATAGAAGAAAAGGGACTACCCTATTTGAATTTTGCTAATTCAGACAACATTGAAGTAGGGCAATGGGTTCTTGCTGTAGGTAATCCGCTTGGGCTGAACTCTACGGTAACTGCCGGTATTATTTCTGCAAAAGGAAGAGGAATCGGCATTCTTGGATCACAAGGAAAAGCAAGTAATCCGATTGAAAGTTTTATCCAGACAGATGCTGCTATTAACCCTGGAAATTCAGGAGGAGCCCTTGTAAATGCCAATGGCGACCTGATCGGGATCAATTCGGCCATTCAATCTACCACAGGTTATTATCAGGGATATGGATTTGCAATCCCTTCTAACCTGGCAAGAAAAATTGTTGAGGACATTAAAAAGTTTGGAATTGTACAGAGAGGATTCTTAGGAGTTGCTTCTTTAGACCTTTCAGATGATCAGCAGGTTGCTATGTACAACAAGCAGAAAAAAGCCAACGTTAAAGTAGGTTCCGGAGTTTATGTTACAGAAGTTACGGACAACAGTGGTGCTGAAAATGCAGGAATCAAAAACGGAGATATCATCACTAAAATAGACGGAACATTAATTACAGACTTTGCAGATCTTTCTATGGCGGTAGGAAGCAAACGTCCTGGTGATAAAGTTCAGGTTACTTATCTGAGAAACGGTAAAGAAAATGTGACTACGGTTACTTTAAAAGACCAGAAAGGAGGAACTTCTACGAGAACTAAGGCTGATCTTAGCGTTACAGAAAAAATAGGATCTGAATTTGAACCATTAAGTGATTCCTTTAAAACCAGCTACGGACTAAACAGTGGTGTTATCGCTAAGAACGTATCAGAAGGAAGCGAAATGGCTAAAATAGGAGTTGTAGATAACTATATCATTATAGAGATCAATGGTAAGCCGGTAAACTCACAAAAAGATGTTGAAAAGATCCTTGACAAGTATCAGGGAAATGTTCAGGTGAAGTTTGTGGATGAATATGGAAGAATCTATACAAAAGGTTTCAAAATGCCTTAATCAATAAAGAAACTATAAATAAAAAAACGCTGCAAATGCAGCGTTTTTTTATTTTGTTTTATTCATTTTATCAGCAATCCTCTTTTTCTTATTCCTTTCATAAATAACTTCTACAATCTTACCTCCGATCCAGGAGAAAGGGAAAAAGGTAAGAAATATGGAAATTTTATAAAATGTAGGATGGTAAGGAAATATAATAACATCCAGCATTGCTATGAACAGCATGATAAAGCCAATGAGAATAGCATAGGCTACTTTAGCATATTTTACAATAATCGCAGTTGCCACACCTCCGATTGTTGTTCCTAAACCGGAAATAAACAACAGAAATCCAAAAAAGGCTCCGTCATTTCTCATGCTGTACAGAAATCTCTGCCAGTGTTCAAAAGGGGCAAAAGCGTCAAAAGTAATCCACTGCGGAAAAGCTCTTATACCAAGAGTAATAATAAGCCCTGCAATACCAAGACCTACCAACACCGCAAATGTATTTCTTATAAAGCTCATTAATCCTGATGTGCAATCATCGAAATTTCAATATCAACATTCTTAGGCAGGCAAGAAACCTGTACCGTTTCACGAGCCGGATAGCTTTCTGCATCCAGATAAGATGCATAAATATCATTCATCACAGCAAAATCATCCATACTCTTAAGAAATATTGTCGCTTTTACAACGTTTTTAAAAGTCATCCCCGCTTCAGTAAGAATTGCCTCAAGATTTTTCATTACCTGATGAGTTTCTTTCTCAATTCCTTCTACCAATTTACCTGTTGCAGGATCTACAGGAATCTGACCTGAAATATATAAAACTCCGTTAGCCATATTTGCTTGTGAGTAAGGTCCGATTGCTGCAGGAGCATTAACTGTGTTGATTATTTGTTTCATATGTGGATATTTATTTTTTTATCTATACTATCACCATTTGCTTTATCCCTCTTCCGGGACTTTAATGGATTCAGCAAAATTTATTTTGGGTGCAAATATAAAATTTATTCTCAAAACTCCACCTTATATTAGAAAGGTGCATTCGGTTGGGTAAAACTTCTATCTTTATATTTAAGTGCATCACTCAGAATATTAGCTTTTATCCCTATAAAAAAGTCATATACCTTATATTGTCCGAAAGGAACCCAGTTAAAATTAATCGTAAAACTTCGCTGATCCCTGGAGAAGCCTATCCTTGTATATGCCAGCTGTTTGGTGATCATATCATAGTGTGTACTCCCGTTAATGTTCCAATAAGGAGTAAGCTTAATACTTCCATCCAATCCTACTGAAGCAATTTTCGTCCCAAATCTGGATAAGTTTTTGGAATAAGCGTAGTTTGCATTAACATTCAAAGTCCATGCCTGATCAAAATGAGCATAATGATCATCATCGAAATAATAATTTTCATTTCTTATTTCTCCTTTAGACTGGTATTTTTTAGCATAATCTGTTTTAGCTCCAAAGATCTCACTGCTTAAAGGATATGACACCTGAATATTGAACCCCTGTACACTAAATCCCCCAAAACGTTCAGTCCTGATACCAGTATCTGATCCCGGAACAAAAAGAATTTTATATGGATCTAATGACAGGCTGGTATTAACACTTAATTTATTCTCAAAAAATGAAGATTGTCCGTTAATTGAGAAAATTGACCATGGATGGTCTTTAGCAGCAAAATTATAACTTCCGGAAAGATTTAATGATTCGAAGATTTTTATTTTCTTCACTCCTGTAGAGTCTTTCTTAGACTTTACCTTCATTTCAATGTTATTCCCTATATTAAAACCTAATGATCCTTGCATACCACTTGTAGGCGATCCTACAATCCCACCGTCAAAAATAGAATAAGGAGTTAAAGCCCCGTTGGCATCATAATAATTCTTATAGTACCCGAATCCAGGTTTTCCGAAGTCAGGAGAATAAGTAAATCCGATACTTGGGGTCATCATATGCCTGATGGCTTCTATTGCAGATCCTTTTTTGAAATTAAGCATTCCGTATAATGTAGTCTGTAAACTCGCCGTACTTGAAAAATAAGAATATCCTGCAATCTGCTTATTCACCTGGTCTACCACTTTATTGGAATTGTTGCTTAAAGGATCATAATATCTGGTAAGGGTCTTTGTTGTCAGGGCATTATTAATTGTAGTTCCTAAACTGAAGGTAAAATATTTAGCAACGGTGGTATTCGTCCCTAAAGTAATATTATTCGTAAGACCTGTTTGAAGCTTATCCCACATAGCCTTAGTAAATAGCTCCCCTTCGTTTGTTGTCACAAAGTTTGTTAAATTTAATCCGGTATTTACCGTAATATTTTCCAGAAGACCTTGTCTTACTCCTGTTTTTGATTTAAATAAATAAAATTGATTGATTGCAACGTTCATTTGCGGCAAACGAAGATCTGCCAATCCGGTAGCAAAGTTCTGTGAATACGATGCCGTTGCCGTAACAGTAGCAGGAAGTTTTAAGAACCTTTTAGTCACAGTAACCGTCGAGTTCTGCTGGGTATTCAATACATTCTGATTGAATATATAGTTATTGTTGATGGTATTATTATAGAATTTATTACTTACGATATCTACCGATGCAGAAAATGTAAGAAACGGATTTGCTTTTGTATCCTGCGTATGTCTCCAGGCAATCCTGTATGTACTGCTTCTTGAATAATCATCCAATCCTTTAATTCCTCTGATGGTCGTTCCTATATCAGCTGTGAAATTCCCCGAATACCTGTATTTCTTTACATAGTTCATTTCCGGTCTCACGTTCCAGCTTCCTTTCGTATAAATGTCAGCAAGGACTTTCATGTCAAAATGGTCTCCAATGGGCTGATAATATCCGATGCCATTCAGGAAAAACCCTACATCCTGTCTTTCCCCGAAACTGGGGATCAGGATACCGGCAGACCTTTTACTGGAAAACGGTAAAATAGCAAACGGCATAATTAGAGGTGTAGGCACCTGCTCTATATACATTTGTATCGGTCCTGTAATAATCTGGGATTTTTCTTTGGTTTTTACCAGTTTGATATTGGAAGCGAGCAAATGGTAATCTGCAGCAGTATCTTTTTTCTTCAGGAAATACTCATCTGTAGTATATAATGCGTGTCTCATTGCAAAAACAGAGTCATTATACTTTTTTGTTTTATTGGCAATGATTACCCCTTCACTCTCTTCTGTTCGTGCATTATAGGCAATCGCCTGTCTTGTCTTATAATTATAATTGAACTGATCCGTTTCATACTTTTTCCCGGCCTGGGTAGTAAGTACAGGTTCTATAATCTTCTTTCCTAAAGAATCCTGCTTTCCACGGGCATAGATCAGATTCTTCTGCTCATCAATAGAAATATAATCCGCATCAATCTGCATATCCTGATATTTTACCTGAGCTTTTTGGTTCAGGTATATCATTTTTTTAGGGAAATCTCTCCGGATATTATCTGCTTTTGTCATAAGAACATCATCTAATGATTCCTTCTTTGCAACAATGGTATCCTTTTTGGAAATAGTATCATTAATTACCGTATTTTTAGGCAATTTTTCAGGGGTTTTCTGTGCTAAAAAATTGTTAAAAATTAGGATAATTAAAATTTGTAATATATTTTTGAGGACGGTTTTGGCCAATTTTATTGTATGTAATTAAGGCTCAAAATTAATATAATTTTTAAAACTGTAAGATGTACAAACAAAAATTTAAAATAATTTTATCATTTATCCTCATTCTTTTGAGCCAATTTATTTTTTCACAAAAAAAATTTACGATCGTTTTAGATGCAGGACATGGAGGCAGTGATTCAGGGGCGAAGAGGACTTATAGTGATATTGGACTTCTTGCTGAAAAAGATGTAACCCTTTCAGTTGTCCTAAAATTAGGAAGGATGCTTGAAAAAAATAAAGACTTTAAAGTAATCTACACCCGCAAATTTGACGAATATCCTTCTCTTTCCGACAGAACTAATCTCGCGAACAGAAGCAAAGCCGACCTTTTTATCTCGGTACATTGTAACTCGGCACAAAGATCTTCAGCTTACGGAACGGAAACGTATGTACAAGGGCCCGACCAAAATGACACCAACCTGGAAGTTGCCAAAAGGGAAAATGATGTGATCTTTCTTGATGAAAAAGATAGACAGACCTTTGGTTCCTATGATGCCAGCTCTCCGGAATCTCTGATCGCATTAAAGCTTCAGCAAAGCAAATACCTGGAATCTAGCTTATTATTCGGTGGATTGGTAGAAGATAACTTTGTAAATAAAGACAAAAGATTTTCAAGAGGTGTTTTCCAAAAGAACCTGCACGTTCTTCGTATGAATGCAATGCCTTCCGTACTTATTGAGACCGGATTTATCAATCATGCAGAAGAAAGTCACTATTTAGCCTCGGACAGAGGACAGGAAGAGATTGCGGAAAGTATTTATCAGGCGATTATCGATTATAAAAAAGCAATTGACAGAAAGTCAGGAGGTCCTTCTATGATCGCAACCAAAAAGCCTGAACCAGAAAAACCTGTAGAAGTTGCATTAAAAAATGATTTCAGGATCCTGCTAATGAGCTCCCCTACTAAATACAATGATGGAGATCCTGCTCTTAAAGGATTGAATTACATTCTTCCTATCAAAGAAAACGGACTGTACAAATATTATTATGGAGTAACGAATATGGCTTCCGTAAAAGATATTAACCTTAGAACAGCCAAAGATGCCGGATTTAAAAATGCATTTGCTGTAGGATTTATGCCTAACCAAAAACTAAGTACCGGATACTATACGATAGAGGTATATGTAGGAGATAAATTAAATGGTAACTCATTTATTCTCCAGACCCTGAAAGACGTGGAAAGGAATAAAGAAAGTGGAGTTTTCTACTACACTTATGGAAAAGTATACACATTGGAAGATGCTGTAAAAATCCAGAAAGAGCTTGAGACAAAGGGCATTAAGAATACTATCATACAAAAAGTTTATAGATAGTGTAAAAAATAATTTTGAAGTTAAGAAGTTAATTATTACTTTTGCAACCTCAAAATTTGGCCTATTCGTCTAGTGGTTAGGACTCAAGATTTTCATTCTTGCAACAGGGGTTCGATTCCCCTATAGGCTACCAAATTTGATATCATGCCGGATTTAAAAATTCAAGAAGCAACATTGCTTTTTAAGAAGATCCACTCTAACCCAAAAAGTTACGACTTGAAAGTTAATGAAGATGGGATAATAGGCAGAGATGACAAGATAAGTTTCAGACTTTACAGGTATGGAGAGAGGGTAGCCTTTGAAGTAACTATAGATGGACTAACTTTCACCAATACTACTGGAGAATGGAACAACGCAATGATAATGTTGGGAAATATTATCAAGAAAATAGATAAGGAACAAGAAAATTTTAAAATAGAACAAGCAATAGACAAACTGAGAAAATATTTATCTGAAGAAAATTGAAATTATTTAAAAATAAATTTGGCAGATAAAAAAAAAGTTTTTACTTTTGCACTCACATTTGAAC
Organism: Chryseobacterium sp. B21-037; assembly: GCF_028570785.1. NCBI lineage: Bacteria > Pseudomonadati > Bacteroidota > Flavobacteriia > Flavobacteriales > Weeksellaceae > Chryseobacterium > Chryseobacterium sp. B21-037. The sequence continues at coordinate 4,012,039 of NZ_JALGCB010000001.1, read as the reverse complement.
GATATGGCAAATCATAAATCAGCATTAAAGAGAATTAGACAAAACGAAGTTAGAAAAGTTCGTAACAGATACTACCACAAAACTGCTAGAACAGCAATGAAGGTTTTGAGAAATGAAGAAGACAAAGCTGCTGCTGCAGAGCAATTGCCAAAGGTTATCTCTTTGTTGGATAAATTAGCTAAGAAAAATATTATCCACAAAAACAAGGCTGCTAACTTGAAAAGTAAATTAACTAAGCACGTTAATAAATTAGCGTAATACGGATAGTTGGCCCGTTCGTCTATCGGTTAGGACCTCAGATTTTCATTCTGGTAAGAGGGGTTCGATTCCCCTACGGGCTACTAATAAGAGTTGTAAACTTATAAAAACAAAAAATCTAACACATTAAGATATCTTAGTGTAATGGTAGATGGCCCGTTCGTCTATCGGTTAGGACCTCAGATTTTCATTCTGGTAAGAGGGGTTCGATTCCCCTACGGGCTACAAAAGCTGCAAACATTGTTTGTAGCTTTTTGTTTTATAGTCCCTCTCATTCATAAAGACTGGATTTTTAAAAATTTATTTATATATCTCTTTGCATTACATACTATAAGTTATATCTTTGCAATCATCAGATGATAAGATGTATATGACACAGATCCAAAAAAAGACATTAGCTCAGGAAGTTGCAGAAAGACTCACAGAAGGAATACTTAATGAGACTTATTCAATCGGTGATCAGTTACCTACGGAGCCGGAACTGATGAAAGTATATGGTGTCGGACGCTCGAGTATTCGCGAGGCTATTAAAATACTATCCATTAAAGGTGTATTAAGTGTACAGCAAGGTGTAGGTACATTTGTGGTTTCAAAAAATGTCCAGGAATCTCTGGAAATCCAGATGAGCAATGCAGAAATTGAAGAAGTAGAAGAAGTACGATCTCTGCTGGAGTCAAAAGTTGCCGCAAAAGCAGCTCTCAATCATACAGAAGCTCAACTGAAAACCATAAAAGAATATCTGGATCTGAGAAATAAGTTTGCGGAAGAAAATATGGCACTCGAATGTTACCAGGCTGATATCAATTTCCATTTATCCATAGCGGAAGCGTGTGGAAATAAACTCCTGAAAGAAATTTATAAAATAGCGAGCAGACAAGTCCTCAGAGTCTTTGAAAGCAGCCATAAAAACAATACTGAAGCATTCAGGATTTCACAGAAATTGCATGCGGAACTCTATGAATATATTAGGAACAGAGATGCGGATAATGCGGCTCTTATTGCTGAAAAAATAATTCACAAACTATTATAAAAAAAGATTTTTTATTAACAACTAAAAATTCATCAGATGACAAGATGAATTAAAACTATTACTCTATGAACACTGTACAGACAAAAACAATTGACACCCATAAGATTGTTTATCCCATTCTCTTTATGATCAGCTTTTCTCATTTTTAAATGACCTGATCCAATCTACAATTCCTTCCTTGTATCCCATTCTAAAGGGAGAGTTTAAGCTGTCATTTTCCCAGATTGGCATTATTACCCTGGTGTTCCAGCTTACCGCATCTATTCTACAGCCCTTTGTTGGTATATACACAGACAAAAAACCTAATCCAAGGTCACTGGCTATAGGTATGGCGCTTTCCATGGCAGGATTATTACTCCTTGCGGCAGCACATGAGTACTATGTTATTCTCATTTCAGTTGCACTCATCGGAATGGGATCTTCCGTTTTTCATCCTGAGGCTTCACGGGTTGCCCAACTGGCTTCCGGTGGCCAGAAAGGGCTGGCCCAGTCTATATTTCAGGTGGGGGGAAACTCGGGAAGTGCAATTGGTCCCTTATTAGTTGCGCTTATAGTCCTTCCCTTAGGGCAGGGTTATGTGGGACTATTTGCTATAGCTGCTTTCATTGGTATTATCGTTTTATGGAGAATAGGAAACTGGTATGCTGAAAGGTTATCCATAAGAAAGACGGTAAAACATTCAGATATGGTCGTACACATAGATCTTTCAAGAAAAAAAGTAATATTTTCGATTACTATCCTTTTGGCCCTGGTATTTTCCAAATATATTTATCTGGCATCAATGACTAATTACTTCACATTTTTCCTTATTGATAAGTTTCATATTTCAGTAAAGGACTCCCAGCTGTATTTGTTCATGTTCCTTGCAGCAGTTGCAGTAGGAACGATCCTTGGTGGCAAACTGGGTGATAAATACGGCAGAAAGAAAATAATCTGGATTTCTATCTTGGGTGCTGCTCCTTTCACTCTTTGTCTTCCTTATCTTTCTTTGATGTGGACAGTTATTTTTGCAATTCTTATCGGATTGATCATTGCATCCGCTTTCTCTGCTATTCTGGTATATGCTACCGATCTTATGCCGGATAAAATCGGATTGGTAGCCGGGTTGTTTTTCGGATTCATGTTTGGAATGGGAGGTATAGGATCTGCTGTTTTGGGAGCAGTAGCAGATGACACCAGTATAGAATATGTATTTAAAATATGCGCTTTCTTACCTCTTATGGGTATTATTACCGCATTTTTGCCTAATATAAAAGGAACAAAAAAACACTGATTATAATTATAAATTTGGCAATGTAATCCCCCTTTATATCATGGTAAAGGGGGATTATTTTTAGTCTCATTTTCAATAGATTATACATTAAGCCATCGTTAATTCTTAATGAATTTTTTCCACTATAGGTAGAATTAAAATACATAATACAATATTTAACATCCCTTTATAGATAAGGGATTACTTCATTTTCAACGACTTGCTTAGGTTAAGGAAAAATTAAAAATCATTATTAAATCACATAAATATGAAATAAATGCATTATCGTAACCTTTTTTTTTGTAATTTTAAAATTCTAAAAACTAATTTCTAACATATGAAAACAAATCTATTCGCAGGCCAAAGCATGACGAAAAAAGTAGTCTTGGCTTCCTTACTATTGTTCCTAATGAACACAATGTCTTTTGCACAACTTAACAAAGTGTACGCAAGCAGTCAAACAAACCGGGCATATGGTATCTGTGTTGCTTGTTTCGTACAAAATCCAGAAAATGCAGTAGGTAGTAATGAAAACGACTACTCTACCCTACTTGTTCCTATTGGATTATTGGGAAGAACAGAACAGACTCTGATTTTCCCTACGTCCAATATCCTTGCAGATACGAATAAACTTGTCATTGGTGTTGGTACAGATCAATCTATTCTTACTGCACAATTAATAGGTGGATTATCTGTAGAGACATTTCTTGGCGATGTTTCCAATAATGATTATATGAACATCTTTGATGATGTGCTTAAACTTGGCGGTACAGATGCAAGTAGAGGAGCTCTTGAACTTACTATGAACAAACCTTTCGACCGTGTGAAAATAAGCCTTAACTCAGGATTGCTTAACCTTAATGGAGGTTTCCGTATTTATTACGCTTATCAGTACAAAGATCCACACATCAGCTTAATGGCATACAGCAAGAATGGTCAGGTTACCCTTGATGGAAATGTACCTTTCGAAGGATCTGACGTTGCTTTAATCAATACATCAGGAAAAGAAGTGTATCGTTCAAAACTAAAATCAAAAACGTTTGAATCTACACTACCGGAAGGAGTTTATATTATGACCCTTACCACAAAAGAAGGAAAAATATACTCTCGTAAAATCATGATTAAATAAAAAAACATGTAATAACAACATGTGAAAAATACGGCAGGCTAAAAGCCTGCCGTATTTATTTGTAATCAATTTAGAATAATAATGATCATTCTGTCGCTGAATATTTTCAACTCTACGAGAGTAAGCATTCGGGTAATCAGTTAAAAAACGGATATATAATCTGTTTCATGGTATCTTACAAAAGCCCTTAACCTATATAAAAAACCCCTCTATCACATGATAGAGGGGTTAATTTATAAACTATCCTTTAAGAATTTAATTCTTAATAAATTTTTGTTGATAAACTGCTTTATCAGTAACCACCTTTAGAATATAAATCCCCTTAGTAAGAGTGCTTACATTGATTTGTCCATTACTGAACTGAGTAGGAATAATTTTTCCGGAAGCATCATATACCACCGTATTCAATACTTTATCCTGAGTTTTAATATTAAGAACATCTGTCGCAGGATTAGGATAAATTCCCAATTCAAGCTTTCTAACATCCGCTGTTCCTAATGTAGACAAATTAGCATTTACTACAAGTGATTTTTCCACAAGCTTTCCATTTGAATTAAAGCTTATAACAACTGTAGAAGTTCCCGTACTTTGTGGTGTTAATACCAACTCATCATTTGTATTAATCACAGCATTTACAACTCCTGAATTACTATTGGACTTTACAGTTTTTACAATAGCTAACGAAAGGTTATCAGCATCAGAAACCACTGTTTTAAGGTCGATGGTAGTCGTACTGTTCACTGTAGTTTGTGATGGGAATGTACTTTGTACAACTGGAGCAATAGTATCCGGGAACACGGTAACCGCAGGAAACCAATAATAATCATTTAATATTTTAGTATTGGTAAGAGCTCCTGTACTACTGAATGTATGTACCCAGTTTTTCTGATAGTGTGCTCCATAACCACTTTCTGTTGTATTCAAAATCAATTCATCCGTAACAGGATTTACACGCAAAGCAGCTCCATAAGGAATCTGCTTGTAAGTTCCCGTTTGTCCTGGAATTGCTGCAAAGCTTTCGTTAAATGTTTTATTGGTAACATCAAATTTCACAATCTGGCTACCCGAAGAGAATGCATTAATTGAGTTGATCCAGTACAGCGCATTTTGTTTGGTGCTATACGTCAATCTTCCGGCATACCATGCTCCCCAGTCTCCAATGTATTTAGTGGTAGGAATAGCATAATCTGTCGTTACAAAAGTAGTAGGATGGATATTCACCAATTTCTGTTGCTGAATCGCCCAAACACTTCCATCTTTAGCCTGTACAATTGAATAAAATGCACCTGCAATAGTCTGAACAACAGCGTTGGTATTCGGGTTGATCACAAGAATTCCCCCGTTTTGTGTCACAGCAAATACATATTGCGATGTACGAATCATATTCCCAATCTGACCTTTACCATTAGTTTCGGGCACTAAAGTTCCAACCTGCAAATTATCAATATCAAATAAAAAGATTCCGGTAGTGGTTCCAATATATCCCTTATGTTCATTGACACCTAGGAAAAACCTTCCATCTCCTCCTCCAATAGTATTAAATCCAGCGATCTTTTGCATGGTAGTGGCATTCGCTACAACAAGTCTCCCTCCAGGTGTATATTGTGTATCACCCCCATCAGCAGCCTGTTTCGAAATAAAGTAAAACTTATCACCATAGATCGTTCCATACTGTGTAGTAGCTCCGAATGCTTCATTATTATTTTTGTCACTATATATTCTATAGTTGATCTGTCCATTATTATTTACAAAATTAACAGAGCCATTGGTATGCCCGTACCAATCTTCATTTACCATAAAATAGCCATCTGTAAACGTTGCCGGTGAAGCATAAGCCGATACTGGTGTTAATGTTGTAGAAATTGGCTGATCAACCATTCCCGGATAAAAATTCCAAAGATCCCATGCTCCGTTTTCTAAAGTACGGCTGCTGGCACCTAAACTAGAATATCCAAAATCGGTATCTGTAGGATTCTTCACCCAATAAGACCAGTATCCGGTGGTCCAGCCAGACTTCCAGTGATCATTAGCCGCATCTATCGCTGTATAATCATCGAAATCATATGCTGTCGTATTGATGATACCATTTAAAGGATACAATGGATATGTTACATTGTTATTCTTGTATAATCCATTGGTCCCTTGTCCGTTCAGATCAAAACCAAGTCCTCCGATCGCTGTTCCGAAAGTAGTTCCCTGATACAGCAAAGAATAAAAACGGTGGTCCGCTTTAGCAATGGCCTTTAGCATATCCTCTCCTGTAGCATTTCCATCCCACTTAAATCCCCAAACTAAAGCATCAGGATTTTTTCCATCATTCCATTGGACAACAAAAGCCGCCTTTTTAGAACCCGTCCCCACCCAGTACTGAATATCAGAAAAACTGGTTACGGTAGTTATTGTTTTCAGCCCATTTTTATGTACTGAATTTTGTTTGATGTCATTTCGGGGCACGCCCTGAACTGTGACCTGTGCATTCGTGAAAAATGCAAAGAATAACAGTAATGTTAAAAGATAGATCTTTTTCATTTTTAAATAAATTTATTGTTGAATTTTATTTTATGTATAAATCGTACGCTCCTGCTACTTCCGTAGACACTTCTCCCAGCCAGCCTGCTTCCTGATTGATTCCCGTATGCACTTTTACAAAATCGATCCCCGGAAGCTTTACATATTTCCCGCTCTTATCTACAGCCCAGGAAATATCAATATTGGATGCCTCATCATTATTCGGAGCGTTATCCGCGTATCCAAAGTCATATGATCTACCAATCCAATAAGACCCATTTCCACTCTGATCGTAAAAATTGTTTTGTAATTTAGTTCCTGACAAGCTGTAAGAAGCATCAGAAATCCATAAAGGGAAATAGCTGTGGTCATGGAACTCGTTTTTGGTTTTAAATCCGGTATTCCCCTGGTTATCCTGCCATTTAATATATTCGATATCAGTTTGCCATGGCTCACTTCCGGGAACAGGAAGTTTAGTTTCATTGGGTTTGAAATAAGTGATGCTGTAATTCTTTACGGTTGTATTTTTAAAATATTCGCTTCCAGCAATTTCGTACCACTCATTATCATCAGGTTTCCCGTTTTTATTTCTGTCATAAGCCACCATAATAATTCCCGGCTCACAAGAACCCGAACGTGGATCGTTAGCATTATTTCCCCAGAAAGCATTTCCAAGAATCTTAAAATCCCGGCCGTTCATATTTGGAATCGTATGATCAAACCCAAAAACAACATAGCCCCCGAATCCTCCTAAACTGATCATTGTGGAATTTGAGCCGATTAAAGATTCCCTGGCTTTTTGCAACATAGTATTGGCTGTATTTCCAGCAAGATATTCAGGAATTTCATTGGTAAACTGTCCTATTGCAGGGCGGAAATCCAGTACACTGGCAATATATTTACTGTAGGAATCTGTCTCCTTATTTACACTAATGGTAGATTGATATGTTTTCACATTTCCATTTTGTTCTATTTTCAGTGTCAGTGGATATGTTTTCGCGTAAGGGCTGATAAAATCGAGTTCGGATCCTTCAGAAATAATGGAATCTTTAATACTCCAGGTCAGTTTACCAGGAACATTTGCGGGAATATTCAGTACCTTAAAACGATTGATCGTGTAAGACTCTTCCAATCCCTTAAATGAAGACTCTTCATCTCTGTCACTTTTACATCCTGACATTCCGGTTAAAAGAAATATAACCAGTACAGCAGGTATTATTTTTAAAATTTTTCTGTCCATATCTAAGATTCAGTTATTTATATAAAAAGGTAAAGTGAGCCGGAATATTCCCTCCTTCCGTTTTCCATTTAAAATGACCACTTTTATTAAAGCAATAGACAAATCCCGTGGATACATAATTCCTCGCATCGGTAATATAAATATCCTCAGTAATGGGATTTACAGCAATTCCATAAGGAGCCTTGATTGCATCTGCATATTCCTGATCGATAATTTTATCAGAAATCACCTGTTCGGTATTTACATCAATAATTCCAAAAGTTTTAGTGTAAGAATGGGTATTATAATTGAATTCATTTCCATAGTAATAAAGCTTATCATTCACAATGGTCATTTCACTCACTGCGAGATGAAAATCTTTTTTCACAGTTCCAGTTGCTGCATCAACGAGGAATAAACTTGACGGTACATTGTAATAATCTCCTCTTGAGCTTACATACAAATCCCCGTAATTATCCTTTTTAAGGCGGTGAAGGTTGATTGCAACATTTATTTTTTTACTTTCTGTAAATGTATTGAGATCGATCACAGAAACAGTTTTATCATAATTTGGAACCATATACCCTCCTGAATTAGCTACAAAAAGCTGGTTTCCCACAATCTCAATTTCTTCAGGCTGATATCCTACGGTAACTTGTCTTTGAATGGCCAGGGAAGTCGTATCAATCTCCACAACTTTTCCTTTAGGAGAATTAGGATTAATATCAACCGGCCCAGCGTAACTGCTGGCATAGGCTTTTCCATCTTTGAATTTAATGTACCTGCAGTTTTGTAACTGGATTGTTTTGATTCGCTTTGCTGTTTTTGCATCCAGCACCTCGATTTTATTGGATACATTCACCACAACATACAATTTACCTCCGTAAATCTGAATATCATTTCCCACATCGCCTAATTCTTTGACAACATTGGGATTAATTTCTGCATAAATATTCCTTCTGTAGTTTCCTGTTGTATAATCAAAAAAATCAAGTGTGCATTTATTGCTCCCCATATTTCCTTCATTCAAAACATAAAAACCTTTGATTGCAGTATTTTCCGGTTGTGTAAGACCCGTCTCAACTTCTTCTTTCGGAGTGTATTCATCTGTTCTGCATGACAGTAATGAAAACGCAATGAATAAGAACACGTAATAGCTTATTTTTTTCATAATGTATAGCTTACAATAAGTTTAAAATTTCTTCCTGGCATTGGATAGTTCCTTACCACATCATAGTGCTGATTCAAAGTATTATTGACCTCAAAGCTTACCTTGAACTGGTGAGAATACCAGTTAAACTTTTTCTGAATCGATAAATCGTGCGTATACCAGGGTCTGATGAGATTATATTCAATATTGTTTTGTTGTGCATCATAACGTTTCCCCGTATACATAAAGCTATAATTAAAGCTCCACTCCTTATAATCAGCCATCAAAGTAAAAGTTCCTGAATGCCATGGCACATAAGGAATCTGATCTCCATAATATGACTCTCCTTTTTCAGTAAAATCGCGTGCACTTTGGTAGGTATAGCTCAACAATGGCTTCAATATTACTTTCCCAAGGTCCAGCTCAGCCTGTATATTCACATCTGATCCTATGATCTGAACATCTCCAAGATTCGTCATCATCCATCTGAAAAGATTGGTTGTGGGTACTGCAATGATCTTATTTTCCACTTTGTTATAATACCCGTCTGCCTTGAAGTAAATACTTTTCAGAACCTGATGGTCGTAAGTCTTCTGATAAGTAAAACCTATGTCATATTGATTGGTAAATTCAGGTTTAAGAAAAACATTCCCAATCATGGTATAGTACAGGTCATTGAAAGTCGGCATTCTAAAAATCCTTTTATAAAATGCTCTCACTGTTAAATTCTTAAAGGCCAGTGGCTGGTAACTCAAAAATACAGAGGGTGTCCATTCACTCTTATCCGGCGACTTTGAATTACGTTCAACATTCTCCCGAATAAAAGTGCCTAAAACACTTCCAAGAAATTTAAACCGGTTCCATTGGTAAGTGGTTGCAAAAGCAACCAATGAGGTATAACGTGTGGGAAATGAGAAAAGCTTAAGATCGGAATCCAGATTATTATACTGGAAATCAACATTAGCACTAACATCCCAGTTTGGTGTAATTGAGTAGATATTGGAAGATGATAAATATAATTCTCTCTGGATATATGTATTATCTGTTTTTAAAGCTGTTTCAGCTACATTTACCGTATCCATATACCGGGTATAGTCGTAGGCAAATTTAGCTTTGAGCTGAGTCTCAAATTTTGGAAATATTTTTTTCCTCAGGTGAGCCTGAACAAAATAATTTCTATCAAGTAATTTTTGTCCTTTCGGATCAAAACCATTATTCACAATTGCTGAGGGAATCCCACGATCTGAAATATATCCGTAGCCCCGGACATTCCAGTCTCCATTATTCAGATTTCCCTGCAGGCTGGTCTCAAATCTTTTGGCAGTAATATAAGAATCATATCTTGTTGCAATTGTATCATTGGCTATAGTACCATCGGGGCGTTTTTTCTGGTATTTGTATTTATATTGTCCGTCACTCTGTATAAATTCGGAGCTGAAACTTGCGGAAATTTTATCTGAAAGCTTTTGCTCCAATCGAAATGACGGGTTGAAAAGATCGATTGAGCTGTTTTTTATTCTAAGTACAAGATTCGTTTTTTTATTTCCGGAGAAATAAGGAGTCTTGGGTTGGAGATAAATTGAGCCGGAAGATCCAAAATCTTTTGCAGGCTGAAAGATATCACTTTTCTGTCCGTTGTATAATGAAATTTCTCCGATATCATCCAGCGAAAACTTTCCCAGATCGATAACCCCGTTTTGTGCGTTTCCCAATTGAATCCCATCATAGAAAACACCGACATGCTGGCTACCCATGCTTCGGATATTAACCGTTTTCAATCCGCCAATTCCACCGTAATCCTTGATCTGTACTCCCGAAAAATAGCGTAATGCATCGGCTACGGACTGGCTGTTCAACCTTTCCAGCTGTTCTCCTGAAAGAGTTTGAGCGGGAAGAATTTCTTTAAAATCTTTTTTATAAATGGTAACCGGAAGGATCCCTTTTTCCTTTATACTATCTCTTGACTGAGAAAAATAAAGCTGGTTAATTAGCACAAGGATTGTGATAATTATTTTTTTAGTTGTAAAAGTAAATTTCGGTTCCATTAGCTCATTGAGAATAATCTTGACACTAATGGATATAAGAAAGCAGCAATAACATTGTACAGCCATAGCTGCACAGAAGCATTGTTGTCCTTAGCTTTATTCCACGAAAGCATCAAACTTTAATCTTCTGGCAGGTCTTCTGACTTACTCCATTTTTGAAATCCTTCCCATTAAAAACAGTGGATATATACATCAAAAAATTTTGGTTTAGAGTTTACAGCAGCGGGTCTGTTCCGGATTTACACCGGATTCCCTTTTAAAAGCCTTTTACAGCTCACCAGATTCCGGCAAAGATAGAAAATTCTTCTTAGAAACAATATTATACTTAATAAAATGATTTTCAACAGAATAAAAACAAACATTCCGTTACATGAGTAACGGAATGTTCATTTGATTTTTATATCCCAAAGTTAATAAACACACTGAATCTGGATTTAGCTTCAATGTTTCCACCCGCTAGGTTTGAATAGGCCGGAAGCATCAGTTCACTACCCAGGCTCCATTTGCTATAAGAAAGTTCAAAACCTAATTTTCCATATAAAGCACTTCCGGCAGTATCCGGTAAGGCTTCATCAAATTGCTTATTCCTATCATATACTTCTCCCTGTAATCCGGCTTTCCCGGAAAAGATCATTTTTTTGTCCGCATGAAGCTGATAAAATCCGGTAGCTGCATAGTTCCATTGGTTTCCAAACTGATAATACTTCTTATTTTCACCTTTAACAGTATAATCCGTATTAACAATTACTGCAACTTTGTTCTTTTGGTATTTATAGTTCACAACCATCTGATAATCCCAGCTTCCTGTTCCCAATTGGAAACTCGGATTCACTCCCGTAATTCCTTTTTCATCAAATCTTCCTAACGGAACTTTTATTCCTAATCCTCCATTTAATTGGTGAGATGCATCTTTAGAATTGATCAGCTGATAAATACCCATTACATTCAGATCCCCCATTCCATTAATTCTGATGTCTCCCTGCATTGTTTTTTTTTCATGAAACTGAAAAGGGAGACTCCCGTAAACACTCAGCTTTTTCGTAATGGGAACTTTTCCCCATAACTGGATGGTATTGAAGTACTGATCCTGGGTGAGATCATTCACAAAAAGGTTTTCTTTGGCTTTATAATGCTGTGCAAAATATTTTATTCCTATAAATTGAGGATTAAGCAAAGACTCAAATCCTGATGATCCATTTCCTGCAGCACAGCCACAAGCATCACAATCATCATCAAAAAATTTGCTGGGGTTAAAACTATTTTCAGGAATATACAAACTGTCTCTTATGGGTTCTGCGTAGGCTATTTGGCATAAAAATAAACCCAATCCTATTAAAAAAATATTTTTCATGTTCGATTAAAATTTATTCTGAGAATTTTGGGTTGGTAACAAAATCTTTATCAGATAGAGTTTTCAGGAAAGCAATAATGGACTGCTTCTCCGCATAGTTCATCGTGAGTCCGATATGTCCGTTTTGTTTAAGCAGCGGATCAAGGTTAGGATCGTCCTCTACATTATCCGAGTAAAAATTAAGAACAGCATCCAGGGTATAGAATCTCCCGTCATGCATATAAGGAGCTGTATATTCCACATTCCTTAAGCTGGGCACCCGGAATTTCATCCAATCTACCTGATCCAATGTTACCCTATAACGCCCGGCATCCTTAAACTGACTATTGTAATACATCCCTGTATTGCGGAAGCTTTCATCCGTAAACAATTCTCCGCTATGGCATGAGGAACATTTCTGCTGGAATAGTGCCATTCCCTTCGTTTCCGTTGTAGTAAAAGTTGCTTTTCCCTGCTTATACTGGTCATACTTAGAATTAGCAGAAATCATCGTTACCATGAATTGTGACAAAGCCTTCAAAACCCTTTCCCCTGTAATATATTCATCACCATAAGCGGCTTTGAAAAGATTTCTATACTTACTGTCGGCATTTAATTTAGCAATCACTTCAGGCATTGAACTATCCATTTCGTTTGCGTCGGTAATAGGAATAATGGGTTGCTCATTAAGGTTATGAATTACCCCATCCCACATATATCGTTTTAAGAATGCCATATTCTGGATAGGAGGGGCATTGCGTATTCCGATCCTGTCTTCCACGCCATGGCTCACATTATGCCCATGGTGCGTAAAAGCATTTTCCTGTATATGGCAGAATCCGCACGAAATGGTATTATTTCGGGAAAGCCTTCCTTCGTAGAATAATTTCCTTCCCAGCTCTACTCCATTTTTGGTGACCGGATTCCCAGTTTTATCAAACGTCATTTCAGGAAAATAAGCTGGAAACTGTAAGTTATAAGCCTCATCCTTTTCCAATGGCTCAATAACCTCATCTGAGCACGATATGATATTAAAAAATGTAACAATAATCAATCCTGCCTTCAGAATATTTTTAATCTTCATCATTATGAACGTGGTTTACGGTAAACATTTTAGTAAGGTTGTTGGCTACACTTACCAAATGCGGACTCGATCCCATCATCATATCGTTAGATGTATTCAGGGTAAGTTTTGTGTCACCACTCAGATACTGATTAAGATCGGCCAGGATATGAATCGACGGTCTTATTTTTCCGGTCACTCTCGCCGTTGTTGGGAGGTCTAAAGTAATTTCCCGGTATAAATCAGGAGTATTATTAGCCGCTACATTTCCCATATTTCCCGTATGATTCATAAACTCCTTCTCTGCCGCAGTACTTCCGTATTTTCCTTCCAGTTTTACAAAAACATAGCCCGCAGCCCAGGACCAGGACATTCCTTTTGTTTTAGCTTTATTCCAAAACTCTGCCTGCCCGTCCATTCCCAGGAGATAAGCATTCTGGCTGATTCCCAGACCGAACTTCACTTTTTTATAATTGTTTTTAGGAATTCCGGTAAGGTTTACATAAACGATTCCTGCTACGGCATCTGCCTGGTCTATGATAAAGGCTCCTTTATCAGGATTATTTTCATTGTATTTAAATTCTTTTCCGGATTCATCAATCAGGCTGATATTACTTACAATATATTTTAAAGTAGAAAACTGGTGTTTTTGTCCGCTTGAAGAAGTTTGGGTTGTCTGATTCAAAACAATACCGCCAAGGTTATTGAATCCGTTTTCAAACTTTATCTGTAGGTTTCCCGGTGTAGTATCCTGTGAATTATCCCTATCGTCATTATTTTGACATGATGAAGCACTAAGTAATATAAGGCCAATAAACAATAGAGATAAAAATTTATAAATTTTCATTGTTGATTTTTTTAAGTTGTATTTGTTTGAATAGAAATAAGCATCGAATGTTGAAAACATTCATTTTCTCAATCCCAATAGGCATAAAAGTTTTAGCACTTTAGAATTATAAAGTGAATCATGAAACAATTATGAAGAACACATGAGTGTGGAAAATCTGTAATTTTCGCAGTACGTGAACTTTAACAATTGGAGATAAAATGTATAAACAACTTTAAAAAACCGGCGGCCTGAAAATATGTTTCAGGAAAAGAAAAGAGTAATTCTTTTGATAAATAAAAGTAAAATTGTGATCGTATGTTAGACCTGTGTTTTTTATTTCTGTAATTTCCGGAAGGATGTAGATATCAAGAATTTTTTGTCCGGAAGTTTTTCCCTTACTCAAAGGGGCTGTTTCTGTATCATTGGTTTTAGCGAGTTCTTTACTCAAATAACATTTACCATTACAATTCAGCTCTGGTTTATTTTTGTTAACACAAAGAAAATCAGCAATATAATCATAATTTACAGCATATTCCATGATGGGGATCAGAGGTCTGACCACCATATAGAAGGTAAGGAATATGCTGCAAATATAATTCATGATCTATTTTTTGCTCAGTGCATTTTCATATCTCTTACTTACCTCTTTCCAGTTTAATACATTCCAGATCGCGGTAAGATAGTCAGCTCTCTTATTCTGATATTTTAAATAATAAGCATGCTCCCAAACATCAATTCCAAGAATTGGAGTTCCTTTTTCTTCTACAACATCCATTAAAGGATTATCCTGATTAGGAGTTGAAGAAACAAACAACTTCCCGTTCTTATCCACGGAAAGCCATGCCCAGCCGGAACCAAAACGATCAGCTCCTGCCTTGCTCATTTTTTCTTTAAAGGCATCAAGACTTCCAAAAGTTTCTGTAATTGCTTTTAGTAATTTCGCAGAAGGCTGGGTATTTTTCTCAGGCGTTAACATGGTCCAGAAAAGTTCGTGGTTAAAATGTCCTCCGGCGTTGTTTCTGATCGTTGGACTAAGAGTTGAAACTTTAGAAAGGATCTGGAATAAAGTCTCTTTTTCCTGAGGTGTTCCAGCAATTGCCTTATTCAAATTACTTACATACCCCGCAGCATGCTTTGTATAATGGATTTCCATCGTTTGTGCATCTATTGAACCTTCCAACGCATTGTAAGCGTATGATAAAGGAGTTTGCTTGAATTGCGCAAAAGCAAATTGCGCCGCCAAAACTGCACCTAAGGCAGCTATTTTCATAATCTTCATAATGTTTTGTATTTATGGTTTAACATTTTTTTAAAGAGTAAGTTTGATGATGGAAGACAAGGGTCAAAGACCTTTATTCACAATCAATACACTTCCTGACATCCAACTTTTAATTTAATAACTTCTTAATATCTTCAATCAGCCTTTCCCTGTCCGGATGATATTTGCCGGTAAGCTGTGTTTCTTTTCCTTCGGGATCCTTATAGTTTAATCCTGAATAGTAAAGGATAGGCATATTGTCTTTATTATATCTGCAACGGATATTTCCTTCCTGATCAACAAGCGCAATCATCCCGCTATGATTAAGACTCTCTCCCTCATCTTCTTTATCCCCAACATAGATATTGAACTGATCCGCAAGGTTTCCAATATACGTCCGGTCTCCGGTTAAAAAATGCCAGTTGGGAGATTTTGCTCCGATTCTATTGGCATGTTGTTTCAACGTTTCCGGAGTATCGTTCAACGGATCTATGCTTATGGAAATAATCCCAAACCCAGGATTGTTAATCTCCTCTTCGATCACTTTCATATTGCTGTTCATTACAGGACAGATGGTGGGACATTTACTAAAGAAGAATTCCACCAGATATACTTTGCCCAGCATATCTCTATTGGTAATCTTTTTATTATTCTGATCGGTAAGTTCAAAATCAGGAACCTTCATTACAGTATAAAGGTTTTTTTTAAAATAGCTCATACCAAAACCTACTCCCAGGAAAATAACTGCAATAATTGCAATGGGAATAACGATCCTGCTTTTTGAGCTTTGGGCTGTTTTTTTATTTTTGGACATATTTTTCAGGATTTTTGTTGAATTCGTCCTTACAGGAAGCACTGCAAAAACCGTACACCTTGTTCTTATATGTTGCTGTAAATTTTAAATAATCTGCCGTTTTCATATGACATATAGGATCTTCAGCGTTGACTACTTTTACCTTAAGGTTCTCCTTTGGAGTCATCATACTTTTACTATGCTTTACTTTAGGTGTTTCCTGGGCACAGGAAATAAATGATACCGACAGCAGCAAAGCTGTCAAAATGAATATATGTTTCATTGGATTGAAATGAAAATTTATAATAATGGATTAATTCAGAGATCTGATTAAAACTAATTACATAATAAACAGCTAATAAAGATTAGGTATTCGACTAGTAAATTAGTTATTATAAATTATCCTAAAGGAGGATGGAATATCCTGGAAAAATAATCTGAAGAATGCGATTTGATATAGCCTGGATTAGCAACTTTTTGCAAGAGCTCAAATCCTTTGGCATCAGCAAATGAAAGAATATCATTGGAAAGAAATAGATCAAGGACAGAAATTTTTATCGTTTGTGGACCCGATTGCTTTTCTGTTTTAGCGAGTTCTTTTTCTACATAACATTTACCTTTACATGTAGATTGCGGTTTATCTCTGTTTTCACAGAGATTTTTTACAATATAATCATAGTTAACCGCATAATTCACTAATGGCAAAACAGGACGTATTGCTATGGTAAAAATAATGAATATGGATATGAAAAGCTTCAATGATCAATTCTATTCCACAAATATACTACTCAAATTCTTTTTAAGTATAATTTATGATGAAAGTCATCGATATTTTTTCAGACAGAAGCCTTACCGAAATTCAGCAAGGCTTCTTATAATTAAGTTTAATTATGGTTTATGATTAAAATTTCATCCTTTGGATCCTTACGGCATTAAGGATTGCAATCAGTGAAACTCCGACATCTGCAAAAACCGCTTCCCACATGGTCGCCAAACCTCCTGCGCCAAGAATCAAAACAATTCCTTTTACCACAAATGCCAGGGTAATGTTTTGCCATACAATCTGTTTGGTCTTTCTACCTATATTAATGGCCATCGGAATTTTACTTGGCATGTCATCCTGTATTACAACGTCAGCTGTTTCAATCGTTGCATCACTTCCCAGTCCACCCATTGCAATTCCTACATCACTCAAAGCTACTACCGGAGCATCATTCACTCCATCACCCACAAAAGCAACCGTCTCATTTTTAGCTTTGATAGCTTTTACTTTATTCACCTTATCCTCTGGAAGTAAATCCCCATAAGCATTTTGAATTCCCAAAGTATCCGCCACATATTTTACAACTGAGCTTTTATCACCACTCAGCATGGTTGATTTTATATTTAATGCTTTTAATTTATTGATCGTTAATTGTGCATCGTTTTTAATGGTATCTGCAATAGTAAGATATCCTACAAACTTATTATCATAAGCGACCGCAATTAATGTATACACAATATTATCCGGGTTGATATCATACTGAATATTAAATCGATCCATCATTTTGAAATTCCCAACCAATAAATCTTTTCCATTAATTGTTGCTTTCAGCCCGTGCCCTGCAATTTCCTCTACGTTTTCCATAGGAATGGAATGATCTATTTCTCCCACATACTCATGAATAGCTGTTGCTACAGGGTGCGTACTCTGGCTTTCTAAAAGGTTTACCAGTTTCAATATATCATTTTTATCAAACTCAGGCTTGAAGTCCACTTCCTGAACTTTGAAAACACCTTCTGTCATTGTTCCGGTCTTATCCATTACAACATTCTGGATTTTAGCAAGTGCATCTAAGAAGTTACTTCCTTTGAACAGAATTCCATTTCTGCTTCCCGCTCCAATCCCTCCGAAATATCCCAAAGGAATTGAGATCACCAATGCACATGGACAAGAAATCACAAGGAATACTAAAGCTCTGTACAGCCAATCTTTAAATTGATAATCTGGTACAAAGAAATAAGGTAATAATGCAATTGCTATAGCAAGCAATACCACAATCGGAGTATAAACCTTCGCAAATTTTCTAATGAATAATTCGGTTGGAGCTTTTTGCGCTGTAGCATTTTGAACCAGCTCCAGGATCTTACTCAGTTTACTATCCTGATATGCAGTGGTAACTTTAACCTGGCTAACAGTATTTAAATTGATCATTCCCGCAAGCACGGCATCACCTTTGGCTTTGGTATCCGGCTTACTTTCTCCTGTAAGTGCAGCTGTATTAAATGAAGCAGTTTCTGAAAGCAATTCTCCATCCAGCCCTAATTTCTCTCCGGATTTCAATTGAATAATTTCTCCTATACCTACAGTCTCTGCTTTCACTATTTGGGGTAGTCCACCCTTTAAAACAGTTACCTCATCCGGACGCTGATCTAATAATGATTTGATATTGCTTTTCGCTCTTGTAACGGCCAAAGTTTGAAATACTTCTCCAACGGCATAAAAAAGCATCACTGCTACTCCTTCAGGATATTGGGCAATAACAAATGCCCCAATTGTTGCAATCCCCATTAAGAAGAATTCTGAAAACACATCTCCTTTAATGATGCTTTCATAAGCCTCTCTTAATACTGGAAGTCCAACAGGAATATAGGCCGCTGAGTACCAAACGATCCGAACCCAACCGGTAAACCATTCTGTTTTTATATAATTGTCTAAAGCGACACCGATCATTAATAAAACAAAAGAGATTACTGCAGGTAAAAACAACTGGAAAGTCGTTTTATCTGAGGTATCATGAGAGTGACCGTGATCATGGCCATCTCCTTCAAAATGATTGTGCTCTTTTTTTTGAGGTTTTGTATTACAGCATTCTTCCATAACTTATAATTTTCAACAAAATTAATTTTAAAACAAGTGCAATACTATTGCAAACTTTCCAAACAATCTTCGCAAATCCCTTTAGCAAAAAGCCTTATTTCATCAATCCGGAAATTAGTTTGGATGTTATCTGGAAATGAAATATCTTCTTTACAGGTGGTTTGCTTACAAATTTTACAGTAAAAATGAAGATGCCAGTCTTTATGTGTTTTCTCGTCACAATCATCATCGCAAAGCTTATACTTGGTAGTTGTATTTTCCTGTATCCCGTGAACAATTCCTTTCTCTTCAAAAGTTTTTAAGGTCCTGTAAATAGTTGTTCGGTCTGCATTATCAAAATGACTTTCAATTTCAGACAATGACAAAGCGGCTTCCTGAGAGCTCAAAAAATCATATACCAGGATACGCATACTTGTTGGCTTCGTATTTTTGTCTATAAGCTTATCTTCTATATCTTTTTTCATTTCTGATATTTTTTATTAATAATGGGTAACATCTTCCTGATAACTTTCTTCCTCAATCTGAAAAGTAGTATGGCTGATGGTAAATCTGGATGTTGTTTCTTCGGTCAGTTTTTCCAGCAGCTGATTTTGAGTAATTGTATCATCTTTAACAATATGAGAACTCATGGCATTTACGCCGGAAGTAAGTGACCATACATGGAGATCATGCACGCTTTTTACACCAGGAACCTGTTCCAGTGATTTACGTAACAGATCAATATCTACATCTTTGGGAGTACTCTCCAGTAATACATTAACAGCTTCCTTAAGAAGTCGCCAGGTTCTGGGAAAGATCAGTAAGCCAATTGCTGCCGAGATCAATGGGTCGGCATAGTACCAGTTGGTTGTAAGCATAATTACACCTGCAATCATAACTCCTACAGAAGTAAGCATATCCGAAAGAACTTCAAAATACGCACCTTTCATATTAAGACTCGCTTCGGAATCTTTTCTAAGGATCAACATTCCTGCAATGTTTACTAAAAGTCCTATTCCCGCAACAATCAACATTGATTTACTCTGCACTTCTGGAGGGCTTTTAAATCTCTGATAAGCTTCAAATAAAACATACACGGAGATTCCCAGCAGTACCACGGCATTGATCACCGCTGCCAATATTTCTGTACGGTAATATCCAAAAGTCTTTTTGGAGTCCGCTTTCCGTTCTCCGATTTTTATTGCAATAAAAGCCAGTAACAATCCTACCACATCTGTAAGCATGTGAGCGGCATCTGCAAGCAACGCAAGACTATTGGTAAGAATTCCTCCAATAACCTCCGCAATAAGATATGCTCCACTAAACGATAATACAATAAGAAGATTCTTTTTATGTTTACTGGCTGCGGAAACTGTTTGTGTGTTTTTTTCGTTCATCATTTCAAAAATAAGTTGGGTTACATTTCATAGTACAAAGGATTTTCTTTCTTCATAGGAACATTCTTTTCCCCGACCATCTGTCTCAGGTTAATTTCTATTGTCTGTGCTAAAGAAGTCATTGGGGTATCAACAGGCGTATTTTCAAAAGGATCCTGCATGATGATTGATGTTCTTTCTATAGCGATAAACATTGTAGGAACTAAAATAGTGACCAATACTTCGATTATCAATTGATTATCATCCAATCCAAATGGTAAAATAGCAGCAAAAACATAGATTAACACATGGACCAAAATACTATATGATCGCGGGAAAACCGTATTCTTTAATCGCTCACATTTTCCCATGCTATCACAAAGCTTTGTAATGGCATCATTAAGTTGTAATTGTTGAAATTCTGAGATTTCCCCTGAGGAAAAAGCTTTTCTTACCTGCCTGGAATGTTCATCGAGTAATGCATTCGGAACATTTAAAGCATCAATTTGATGAGCAGTAAGATATTCCTGTACCTTTACAGAAAAGGGCAGCTTTCTAAGCGATTCCCCTAACGCAAAAGTCCAGATGATCTGTCTTTCCGCGAATTCCTGTGCTTGTTTTTCCGGTAAAAACTGAATTGCTAATCTGATCAAAGTCCGGGAATCGTTTACAATGGCTCCCCAGACAATTCTTGCCTCCCACCATCTTTCATAAGATTGTGAAGTACGGAAAGCCAATAACAGAGAAACGGCCGTTCCCACTAATGCAGGAATATTCAGAGGAAGTGATATTTTTCTAAATCCGGGAAGTAAATCTAAAAGCCCTATACAAAAAGCAAATATGCAAATGAAAAGAATCTGAGATTTTATTTCATTAATGAAATACCAAATGGATAATCTTTTGTTTAATAACATAATTATTTTTTTTAAATTAAGTTCTAACTCTTTAAGATCTGTTGTTTTCTAAAAGTTTCGTTTTCATTTTTAATACTTTGAGTACAAAGTACATCATCATTGTAATGATCGTACCAGAAATGAACAACAAATTATGATCAGAATGATCTCTAATCCATTCTCCTGTAATATCGAAAAGCGTAAAGATCAAAAACATAGCAAAAAGCCCATTCTTTTCTTTCTTCAACACCTTTTTTAGACTAAATGAGAGTTCGTTTTTCCTAAACAATCCTAAGTTAGGAATAAAAACCGGTACTTTGGATGCCCAGCTTCTATATTTTTCTCCAAATTTTCTTTCTAAAAATTGTTCCTCTGCATAAATAATCCGCTCATAATAAATCCAGTAAAAAAGAATGAAGGAAACGACAAACCATAAATTTTCTGTAAATAAGGCAAGTCCCAGCCACATAAAAAAGTTCCCAAGATATAAAGGATTTCTTACTACACTGTATATCCCTGTTGTATTAAGTGTATCAGCTACCTGACCTTCTGAGGTATTCCTTCCCGAGGTATTTTTAGGTGTATATCCCACTGTATAAACTCTAATCCCTAAACCTACAGCACTTATTAAAAGGCAGGCAAATTCGTATAGAATTTCGCAGCTCGTTGTTTCTTCTTTTAAATTCATTTGAACAGAAACCACAAAACCGATAAATAAAATACCTATCGGTAATGTGCTTCTATATTTGAAAAGCCAATTCCCTTGTTTTTCAAGTTCTTCTTTTAAAGCCATCTTGTGAAATAATATTATTGTGTTTTTTTGTCGGAAGGCTTTTAATTAATCCTGCTCGCCAGCATTGGTGAGCTTCGCATTTACAAAAAATGTACTTTTCACTACTATTTTAGAATCAGGAGCAATTTCTGTTACCGGAGTTATTGCTGTATAACCCATATCAGAAGAACCTTTTACTACTTCAATTTTCTCAAAATTGATCATTTTCACATTTTCTTTAGACATCTCTTTCTTAGGTTTTTCTTCATCATGATTTTCTGCAGGCTTTTTATTCGTTTGAACAAAAATATAAGACTTTCCATCTGCTTCTACAATTGCATCATTAGGAACAGCCGGTGTGGTTGTTTTTTCGAGACTTACAACTCCGGTAATGCTCATTCCATCAATTAATCCTTCCTTATTCCCGATTACATTACAGTGTACAGAAATCGTCTTACTCGCATTCTCAAAAGATGAACCTATGCTGAATACTTTGGCATCATACTCTGTCTCCGGGTTGTTGGTTAGATTAAAATGAACAATTTGCCCAACTTTCATTTTCGGAAGATCTTTTTCATATATCTGTAAATCCAAATGGATAGATTCATTATCAATAACTTCAGCCACCGGAGATGAAACATCAACATAGCTCCCTATTTGCGCAGAAATACTACTCACAGTTCCATTGATAGGTGATGTTATTACCAAACCTGATCTCATATTTGCATTGTTAACAGCACCGGGGCTTATTCCCATCATCTGGAGTTGCCTCAACAAAGAGGCCCTCCTCGTTCTGAGGGTTTTTAATTCTGCATCGGAACTCTGCAGGTTTTTCTTGGCTCCTGCATCATTATCAAAAAGCTCTCGTTGTCTTCTGTACTCCTGTTCCGCAAATGTAATCCTACTATTCACAGTCAGGTATTCTTCCTGAAGTCTTATAAATTCAGGATTGGCAATTGTTGCGATCACCTGTCCTTTTCTCACCACACTACCTACCTGAACAGTAAGCGTTTTAATAATTCCTCCATATAAAGAGGTAATGGTGGCTTTACTGTTATTAGGTACATCCAAGGTACCATTGGCTTTAACGGTAGAAGTTAACTCCTTCATTTCAATGGTTCCCATTGTAATTCCAACAGCTTTTATTTGTTCTTCCGTTAATGAAGCAATAGTCTCGGAAGCTTCTGCGGGTTTCTCAATTTTTTGCTCTGCTTTCCCCGCAGGATTTTCCGCCACCTCTTCCTTTTTACTACAACTTACAGTTAACAAAGAAAGAGCAATACAATATATGATGATGTGTTTTTTTCTCATTTTATTTATTAATTATTGAATTAATCGTTACAACAGATTGGTTCACCTGCTGGATGGATTCCAGGTATTTTAATTGAATATTTGTCGCAGTCTGCAAGGCGAAAAGATACTCTACATAAGTAATTTCACCTGTTCTATATCCTAACTGAGCCGCTTTTACAATTTTCTCAGCATTAGGAATCGCTTGCCCCACATAGTAATTATATTGCTGCGTATCCTGTTGATATTGGGTTAATGCGTTTTGCAATTGAGTGGAAAGCTGATTCTTCTGATACATAGCATTGGTTTCCGCAACCTGCTTCTGAAATTCCAAAGATTTTATTCTCGCCTTTGTCGCTCCGAAAGTTAGAGGAATTGCTATTCCTACATTTACAAAGCTAAACCGGTTGCCTGAGTTATAAAATACTTCCCGTCCGTTTACTGGATAAGATCCTGTTAAAGACTGGTTGGTATATCCTAAACTGAATTCCGGAAGTCCCTGTGCTTTTTCTACATTTTTGTTTCTTTCAGCAATTTCCATTTCCTGATAAAATGCTTTAATTGTAGGGTTATTATCAACCTCTTTGCTGTCCAGAATATTTCCGGATTTAAGCGGCTCATAATTTCCGTTAAATGGAACCTCAATGTCCTCAGAAATATTTAAAAGTGTCTTTAAATTTTTATATGCGTTATTTAAAAATACCTGATTTTGATTGAGCAAAAGGTTGATTTCTCCTTGTTGGGTTTCAGCAGTACTGATCTCAATCTTTTTTATGTCCCCAGCCTTGAACCTTACGGTGGCTATACGAATGAAATCGCGATACAGGCTGTCCAGATTCTTTAATTGCGCTTTATTGTATTGCAGATATTCAATCTGATAATAATAGGAGCGAACCTGTTTAACAAGCTCATTCATAGAAATTTCCTTCTCTATCTGTTTACCTTTTATAGTTTCCGCAATTAATTCTTTTCTGGCCTTGAATATAGTAGGAAAAGGAATACTTTGTGAAATTGCAAAAGATTGGTCAAAAGTAGGACTATTATACTGCCCGAGCTGTGCATTAAAATTCATTTTTGGCAATTCTTTAGCCGTAGGTTTTTAAAGCCCTTGCAGCCTCAATGCCCAGGTCTTTGGATTTCAGTCCGGGGTTGTTCGCCACGGCCTGTTCTACTGCCTGTTTCTACAGTCAATGTTCTGGATTGAGCGCTGGCGAATTGACCCAACATTATAAATCCAAGAATAATCACCGGTGTAAATGGTTTCATTTTCACCTTCTTAATTCGAAGTTTTGTATTGAAAATAATATACAGCATTGGTAACACAAATAAAGTAAGAAAAGTAGCACTGATTAATCCACCGATTACAACGGTTGCCAGTGGTTTCTGAACCTCAGCTCCTGCGCCCGTGGAAATCGCCATGGGTAAAAAATCCTAACGATGCTACCGTTGCAGTCATTAATACTGGTCGAAGCCTTGTTTTTAGTCCCCTCCATCACTCTTTTAAAGATATCTTTTTCGCCTTCTTTTTCTAATTCATTGAAGGTTCCTATCAATACAATTCCATTAAGAACCGCTACTCCGAATAAGGCAATAAATCCAATTCCGGCACTGATACTAAAAGGCATCCCTCTTACAAGAAGGGCAAAGATCCCACCAATAGCACTCATTGGAATGGCTGTAAAAATCAATGCTGCCTGTTTTAAAGAGTTGAAAGTGAAATACAATAATAAAAATATCAACAACAGCGATATAGGTACCGCAATCATAAGACGCTGGCTAGCCTCCTGAAGGTTTTCAAATTGTCCACCGTAAGTATAATAATATCCTGCAGGTAGCTTAACGTCTTTGTCAAGCTTCTTCTGAATATCCTGAAACCACACTCTGTACATCACGTCCTTTAACATTAAAGCCTACAACAATTCTACGTTTTTGCCTGTTCGCGGCTGATCTGTGCGGGCCCCATTTTGTATTTGACATCTGCGACCTGTGAAAGCGGGATCTGTGCTCCTGTTTTAGTATTGATCATCAGGTTATCAACATCATCAATATTAGTCCTATTAAGACTATCCAAGCGAACAACCAGATCAAAACGTCTCTCATTCTCAAAAACCTGACCGGTACTTTTTCCTGCAAACGCGGTACTTAAGGCGTTATTTACATCTTCAATATTGATTCCGTAATTAGCCATTCTTGTTCTGTCATAAGTAACATTGATTTGTGGAAGTCCACCCACTTTTTCAATTTGAGGAGCATTAGCTCCGTTTACCGATTGTATCGCCTTTCCAACTTTCTCTGCATAAATGGCCAGGGAATCCAGATTCTCCCCGAAAATTTTAACGGCTACGTCCTGTCTAATTCCCGTCATCAATTCATTAAAACGCATTTGGATCGGCTGGTTTCTTTCAAAATATACCCCGGGAATCGCTTCCAGTTTTTTACTGATCTCATCTCCCAGTTCCGCATATGATTTTTTTGTTTTCCACTCGCTCTGTGGTTTTAGCACCACAATGATATCTGAAGCCTCTGGTGGCATCGGGTCGGTAGGTACTTCGGCTGATCCGGTTTTTCCTACAACCATTTTTACCTCATCAAATGACTTGATGATCCTTGATGCCTGCATGGATGTTTCCAAACTTTGACTCAATGAGCTTTGCTGAGGTAGGATACATTGAAATGCATAATCTCCTTCCTGCAATTGCGGGATAAACTCCCCTCCCATATTTTTGAATATGAAAATTGAAATCACAAAAATAGAAATCGTTATAGTGACAATTACGAGCTTCAATCGAATGGCTTTTTGCAACAAAGGCTGATAAATACCTTGAAGGAAGTCCATAATTTTGTCACTGAGTGTCTTTTTATGACTAACATTTTTAGAAAGGAACAACGAGCTTACCATTGGAATATAAGTAATGGATAAAATGGTAGCTCCAATAATTGCAAATCCTACTGTTTTTGCCATCGGGGTAAACATTTTACCTTCTACTCCAGCTAAAGAAAGTATTGGAATATAAACGATCAGAATAATAATTTGTCCAAAAATGGCACTATTCATCATCTTGGACGCTGCCGTTCCTACTTCCTTATCCATCTGGATCTGCGTAAGCTTCCCGCTGTTTTTATTATGTAATAAATGCAATGTTGCCTCTACAATAATAACGGCTCCATCTACAATAAGTCCAAAATCAATTGCCCCCAGACTCATCAGGTTGGCACTCACCCCAAACACATTCATCATTCCTAAAGCAAATAATAAGGATAGAGGAATTGCTGACGCAACAATAAGCCCGGCCCGAAGATTTCCAAGAAAAACAACAAGTACGAAAATTACAATTAATGCACCCTCTACCAGATTTTTCTCCACTGTTTTCATTGCTCTTCCCACGAGATCGGTCCTATCAATGAAAGGCTCAATGACTACGTCGTCAGGAAGAGATTTTTGAATAGTAGGGATTTTAGCTTTCACATTGTTCACCACCTCATTACTATTCGCTCCTTTCAGCATCATTACGACTCCACCCACTGCATCTACTTTTCCGTTATAGGTCATCGCTCCATATCGCACCGCACTTCCAAAACGAACATCTGCGACATCTTTTATGTATATAGGAATACTTCCTGTTTCATTTTTCACTGCTATGTTCCGAATATCTTCTAACGAAGTGACCATTCCGACCCCGCGGATAAAATAGGCATTCGGTTTTTTGTCAATGTAAGCACCTCCGGTATTCTGATTATTTTTTTCTAAAGCAGTAAAAATATCGGAAATACTTACTCCCATCGCTTTTAGTCTATTGGGATTAATACCAACTTCATATTGTTTCAACTCACCTCCAAAACTGTTGATTTCTGCAACACCAGGAGTTCCGTTAAGCTGTCTTCGAACAATCCAGTCCTGCATGGTCCGAAGATCTTTAGCACTGTATTTTTTTTCGCTTCCTTTTTTCGGATGCAGAATATATTGATATATTTCTCCTAATCCCGTACTTACCGGAGCAAGTTCCGGAACGCCCACTCCTTTGGGAATCTCTTCAACGGCTTGTTTAAGTTGCTCACTAATAAGCTGTCGCGCAAAATAAACATCAACATCTTCTTTAAAAACAACTGTAATCACAGAAAGTCCAAACCTTGATACACTTCTCATATCTTCAATGCCTGGAACATTTGCTATACTCTGTTCAATTGGAAAAGTAACCAATTGCTCTACCTCCTGTCCCGCTAATGTAGGACATACTGTAATAATTTGAACCTGATTGTTCGTAATATCAGGTACCGCATCAATGGGTAATCTGGTAGCACTCCAGACTCCCCAGATAATCCACAGTAAAGTCATTAAACCAATAATGAACTTATTCTTAATACTGAATTTTATAATTTTATCTAACACAAAAAAGATTTATTTTATTGAAATTATATGCACAGACATTTTAAAATGTCAAGTGCAAAAATATCATGAAGATCCATGCAATAGAATTGCAAAGTTTCACGTAAGGTTGGAAAGCTGTGCTTTCCCCAAATCAATAAAATTAAATTTTAGGAGGTTGCCAGATGTTTTCGTAAACCTGATAGGCAAAGTTATTTTTGTGGAAAAGAATCTTTTTGGAAAAGTAAGCCTGTTCTTGTCTTGGAATACTTATCTGAGGTTCCATTTTAAAAGCCGCAACCGTTATCTGACAACAATTGCAAACACATAAAGGAGAACAGATATCTCCCTGATCCTTTGAATGAGACTCTTCAACGCTTAATGAAAAGTCAACTTTGGAAGAACCCGATTGTTTATGCACATCTTCACATGGCATTACAGACAATGCCATAAAATAAAGCGCTAAAATCAATCTTAAGAAGTTCATTTGGACAAAGGTAGAATTTTTTTATTAAAAAAATATTAAATAAAATTAAACATACTCCATTAGCATATTTTTTAACAGACCATTATAATACTATATAAATTTATGAATCTATATAGTATTTATTTGTACAATTATTCAAATGATCACATCTTTGACCGGGAAAATAATTCTTAATATTTAATATATTAAAAAAAAATATTAAATCAATAAAGTTTCAATAAATATAAATTATATTCGCGTTTTAAATTTAACAAAAATTAACAATTCATGAAAACGACACTTGTACCGCTATTGTTAGCCGTATCCTCTATGGCTTTTGCCCAATCCTGGAATCTTACAGGAAACTCAGGAACTACTCCTCCATCTAATTTCATCGGCACCATTGATGACCAGGAACTTGTTATCAAAACAAATAACATGGAAAGACTTAAGGTATTTAACGGACCTTATGCCAATGGTATTGCTATCGGAAACTCCGCTGCTGCAGGAACCGTTAACGGAGCCAAATTAGAGCTTGCAACAGTTCTTTGTAATGGCTGTGCTTCACGTTGGTCTGTTGCATCAGATGCAGTTATCAGAATTCTGAATAGCCGAAATATGGAGTTCCATATGCCCAATGACAACGCAGTTGATCCTAATTCAGATACTTCAACTCCCAACTCATCCGGAATTACTAAAATAAAATTTACAGATTCAGTACACCCAAGCAGTCTTGTGGTTTTTAATACCGGAAAAGTGACCGTAGGAACAGATCAATATGATAATGACCCTAATTTCATCTTTTATGTAAGAAAAGGAATAAAGGCTGAGCAAATAAAAGTTGAAAACCCTGCAACCAACGGATGGGCTGATTATGTCTTTAAAAAGGATTACAAATTGAGATCATTGGAAGATGTTGAAAAGCATATTTCAGAAAAAGGACATTTACCAAATATCCCTTCTGCCGGAGAAGTAGAAAAAAATGGAATCAACCTGGGAGAAATGGATGCTAAGCTGCTTGAAAAAATTGAAGAGTTAACATTGTATTCTATTGAGCAAAATAAAACGTTGAAACAACAATCCGATAAGATTGAAAAGCTTGAAAAACAATTGTTGTTGCTTCTTTCAGAAAAAACAAAATAAGTAAACTATGAAAAGAAAATTACTTTCCTTATTTTCTTTGTTGATTGGTGTTTTCGGGTTCTCACAAACCGAAGTCTACTTCAAGTATGACGAAGCCGGAAACCAAAGATACAGAGGTACAGATGTGAGTGGTAAAAAAGCACCTGAAGACTTACAAAATTTGGCCAAGACCGAAGAAAAACCTAAAGCTGAAGAGGTAAAGACCATCACTGAGATCAAGCAACAACCGGTTCTGGATGAAAAAACATTCTGGAAACAGATCAGGCTGTATCCTGTTCCTGTTAATGATTTCCTCACTATAGACTGGACCGACGAAGTAGACGGACTTATAGAGTCCGTTTCTCTTTACCAGCATAGTACGGTTCACTGGAAATTCCAACAACAGAATACTCCGGGATTAAATAAGCAGCTAAAAATTAACATGTCCAATTACGAATGGGGTGTATATGTTTTACACTTTACATTAAAAGACGGCAGGGTCTTTAGCAGAAATATTACAAAACGATAAACTTTTAATCATAACAATTTACTAACAACCAAGAATATGAAGATTCTTTCATCATTGGTACTTTCCCTCTGTTCGGTGTTGGGCTATTCCCAGACCATACTCTATCAGCAGGAAAGTACTTCAAGAACAGTACAGGATCCGCAAACCGTGGTCTTGGCTCAAGGGTTTAAGGCCTCCTCCGGCACTTCAAATCCTTTTGTGGCAAAGATCGGGCCTTCTACTGAAAATCCAGGTGGGGGACCTACAGATTCCCAAGCAGGAGCTAATAATCCTTATGGGACAATTGACTCATCAACTCTTAAATACGATGATACCAAAGGAAATATAGACGTTACTAATGGTGGTCAACTGCAATTTACACTACCAATTGCTTTACCGCCAGGGATAAAAAATGTATCACCAAACATAAGTCTGGTATATTTAAGTAATTCAGGAAATGGAATTGCCGGCTATGGCTGGACCCTATCCGGATTAACCGCCATTTCAAGAGTTGGAAAAAACATCGAAAAAGATGGTATTTCCAGTGGTGTCCAACTAGATTATTCAGATTATTACAGTTTTAATGGGCAAAGACTCATTCTAAAATCAGGAGAGTATGGTAAGGACGGAGCTGAGTATGTTACTGAAAAATACTCTAATGTAAAAATTAAATCAATTGGAAACATCGCAAACTGGAAACAACCTCAATCTTGGGAAGTAACGTTTGAGGATGGTTCCCAAGCATGGTACGGAGGAACAAACGATTCTACGAATCGGATGGAATTTAATATTGTAAAGTGGAAAGATTCTCAAGGAAATTATATTACATATAATTATGCACAATCTGAAAATGTTGCAGTTGTTACATCTATTACTTGGGGAGGAAATCAAGATTTAAATACAACCCCTATTAACGAAATTGTCTTCAATTATATAGACAGAGATTTTGTCGAGGGAGCTTATATAAATGGGCCTGGAACCATGTATGTTCAAAGTAAATTACTAAAAGATATACTTGTAAAATCAAAAGGAAACCAATTCAAAAAATATGTATTTGATTATTTTAAGAACGGTACAAACTACCAATTTATTAATAAGATTACAGAATACAATGCAAATAATCAACCGGCGAATCCAATAAAATTTGAATATCCTGCACCAACAGGACCGGCAATCGCGAATGCTGATTACTCGAATGCTGATTATAATAATATAAAATTTACTGGGGATTTAAATGGAGATTCTTATGTAGATTTCATATTCAATAATGGCAATATAAGATTAAGTGCCTTTAACGATAGTTTTGTCACTGTAACTCCTAATAAAACATTCAATTCCACAGCACTCATTGTTAATACTTTACTTGACGAGGAAGGCCAGGTCCACAATGGAAATGGTATTGTACAATATGAAGATGGAAAAATTACAGGTTACATTTTTAAAAACAACGCCTTTGTAAAAACATTTGAAAAACAAGTATATGATTTGGCAAATTGCACAAATGTAGGCGATGAAAAATGCACACTACAAGCTAATTTAAGTGAAGGTGATGTAGATGGGGATGGGATATCTGATATCTTTCTTACACTCAATGCACGCAGATGTATTACAATAACTAATCCAGACTGTATTGATCCCTCAGTTAACTCTGATCCTACTTCTAAAAATGGAATAATTGGACCAATCAAATGTGTAGAAACCATTTGCAATACTGATTTTATTGGAAACTACATTGTGGATCTAAAAAATTCCAATAATCCTATTTCCTCCTATACTCTTGAAACAGGAGTTAACGAAAGTTCATATACCAATCAAAAATATATTGACATTGATGGAGATGGAAAAATAGATATCATTAATGTATCCAATAACGCATATACAGTTTTTGAATTTATAAAAACAGCTCCTAATCAATATCTTAAAAAAATTAAATTTACAGATAATTTAGTTGAGACTAAAGACAACGAGTTTCCTGTTCTATATGGAGATTATAATGGTGATGGAAAAATTGATTTTGCAATACCTACAGGCATTAAAAGTACAGGCTTAGAGGATTGGAGATTTTATATCGGAACAGGAAAAAGTTTTAATAATTATTTTAAACAAAATTTTTTAGGCTATAAAAAAAGAAATTCAAGCTCTGATGGCCGATATTTAAAAGAGTATTTTCTAAGTGTTGGGGATCTTAATAAGGACGGAAAATCAGATATTATACAAGTATTTTCGTATAGTGATGTTAATATGCAATCTAACGGCTGGAGAAATTTTGGCTTTACGATGACATCGAAAATGTCCAATGGAAATATGATGGATGGTTCTCCAGGCTTTGCATCATCACTTGAATATAACAGTACACAAGGATGGGTACAAAACATTTATAATACAAGTTTATATATTCCCGTTACCGTTCCTTTAAAATCGAATAACAATTATTATGACGTATTTATATTCAGGGAAGACGTCTTAATGAAAATTAGACCTCAGACTCCTATTTCAGAACTTGCAAGAGTTAAGGTAATTACTCAAGATGCCAACGTTATAACTTACGTAAAATATCTAGAAGCTGTTCCTGATATCAATCCTAATTTTTACAGAAAAACTAAAAAGGAGTTTTATCCATATTTTTCACTAGAAAGAGTTGATCAAACATTTGTAGTCTCTCAATTAGAGAAGATCGGACGAACTCAAGATTTCCGTTATAGAGGAATGACAGGGCACCTTCAAGGTAAAGGTATCACTGGGTATAATCAAATAGCAAGATCAACTTGGTACACCAATGGATATGAAAATACTAAAGTTTGGTCAGGAATTGAGACAGATCCTCAAAACGAAGGTCTTCCTATTAAAGAATGGTCTATAAGAACTAATGATGAGACAAAAATTTTTCCTGCGGATATTTCGGAAAACAATACTCAGCTACTTAGTTTCAAATCTACATCATATAAAATTGACAAATTATTAAATGGACAATTAGTAACAACTATAGCCGACTCTGATAAACCGAAAATTGTCACGGCAATTCTACCCAATGTTACGAAATCGAAAAATTTCTTGACAAATAATCTTATCACAGAAAACACTTCATATGGCGAATATTATCTGCCAAATAATTCTGTTACCAATATTAATAATGGATTTGCAATAACGAGTTCTGAAATGACCTATACTCATAATCCTAATGGTGTAGGAAAAGATTATTACATTGGTCGTCCGGCATCTAAGATATTAAGCAATAATGTTTCTTCATATAATAGTGTAATTACTAATAAGGAAGAGTATACCTATGACTCCAATCTTTTAAAAACTTTGAGAAAATGGAATAGAGATAATACTGGCTATATTACGGAAACCTATAATTATAATGGATTTGGAAACATTATTGAAAAAACGGTTACCAATAGTGTAGATTCTCAAATCCAAAATACGAAAGCTCAATATGATCCTACTGGAAGATTTATCATAAAAAAAACAGATAACTTTGGTCTAGATACCCATATTACCTATAATGATTGGGGGCAGGTATTAACCGAAACCGATCCTTTAGGTAATACAACCACTAATAATTATGACTATTGGGGAAAAATTGTTAAATCTAAAAACAATCTTCAAGGTACTACTACCTACCAGTATCAGCATATTAATAATACTCAAAACCGAAAGATAACGACCTATTATCCAGATGGGAATCAAAATATTTCGTACAGAAATCAGCTCAACGAAAATTATCAAAATTCAGTTAAAATATTCAACCAGAATAAAATCATATCTACAGAATATTGGTTTGATCTTATTGGTAGAAAAACCAGAGAAAGTGAACCCTATATTGAAGGACAATCATTTGCTGACAAATGGAACAGTATACAATATGATGACACCGTTTTCCCAGCAAAAACAACGGTAACAACCTTCAATGGTAGACAAATCGAAACTACTATTTCTGGAAACATTACAACGGTAAAAGAGCTTAATGGCTACGGTAGAACAACTACTAAAACTACAGATCCCTTAGGAAATGTAATATCTACAACAGATAAAGGAGGTACTATCAATTTCATATATAATGCAGCTAAAGAACAGGTACAAGCAATATATGGACAAAATATTGTAAAAACTAAATATGATGTATGGGGGAGGAAATCTGAATATAACGATCCTTCGAACGGAATCTATAAATACGAATATGACGGGTTTGGACAAATCAAAAAAATGATTAGTCCGAAAGGGACCAAAGAATATTCGTACAATAATCTTGGTCAAATTATTTCTCAAAAGGAAATTTCAACTTTAGATGCAGGCCAGTCGACCAATAAACTAATTACTTTTACCTATGATGACAAAGGAAGAGTTATATCTAAAGGTGGAACATCCAATGGAAAAGCCTATAGCTCAAATCTATTATATGATCCACAAGGAAGATTGATCTCTTCGTCGGAAAGCAGTAATGGAAAATACTATATAAATAAAGGAATTACATACGACGATAAGTCGAGAGTAATATCTTATGAAAAAAGTTTGTTTTCTTCTGGAACAATGACAAAAGTAAATATAGAAAATGTTTACAGTGACTGGAACGGAGAACTATATCAGGTAAAAGATAAAAATTCAGGAAAAATCCTTTGGCAGCTTCAAGCGGTAAATGCAAAAGGACAGGTTTTACAATCAAAACTTGGAGAAGCGAATATTGTTAATACATATGATAATAATGGTTTTTTAACAAATGTAAATCATTCTTCACAGGTTAAATCGGGTATTTTACAACTTTCCTATTCTTTTGACGCCGTGAAAAACGAGCTAAAAAGCAGAACTACCGGAGGTGATTTTAACATTGTAGAATCATTTGATTACGATGACAATAACCGATTAGTAAATTGGACCAATCCTGTAACTGGTGTCAAACCATCTACTAATAGAAATACTTATGACATTAAAGGTAGAATTGTAGAAAATGATCAGATAGGAACCATTAAATATGAAAATTCCGCTAAAATTTATCAACCTACTGGAATGACATTAAATGCAGCGGGCAGTCAGAATTATAACAATGACCTGATTCAAACAGTTGTTTATAATGAAAATAATGATCCTGTATTCATTGATGGGGAAAAAGGAGATGTCGCTTTTCAGTATGGCTTAACAAGCATGAGACAAAGAGTTACATACGGTGGTAATTTTGGTTCGAATGGTAATGGTAATTTCACTAAATTTTATAGCGAAGATGGAAGCTTTGAAATAGTAGTAGATAATACAACCGGAAAAGAAAAGCACGTACTTTACATTGGAGGAACTCCTTATGAAAGCAATTTTGTTTATTTAAAAAATTATAATGAATCAAATGGCTCATATAAATTCTTACATAAAGATTACCTAGGAAGTGTTCTGGCTATAAGTGATGAAGCAGGAAATAAAGTAGAACAAAGACATTTTGATGCTTGGGGTAACTTCACTCATCTTCAAATTGGAAGTGGAGCAATAATTACAGATAAAAATGTTATTAACAATACTTCGTTATTAGTAGAAAGAGGCTACACAAGCCACGAACATTTTGCTGAAGTAGGAATCATTCATATGAATGGAAGATTATATGATCCTTTATTGAGGAGATTCTTAAATGCAGACGAAAACATTCAAGATCCTTATAATACTCAAAATTATAATAAATATGGTTATGTATTAAATAATCCTTTAATGTTTAATGACCCAAGTGGAGAATTTTTACAATTCTTAGTTCCTATACTTATCAAAGTTGCTATAGGAGCAGCCTATGGAGCAATAGTTGGTGCAGGTGTAGCAGCTGCAGCATATTCTATAAAAGGACTAATTACAGGAAATTGGAGCTGGAGTGGTTTTGGAAGAGCAATAATTGGAGGAGCTATTGCTGGCGCAATATCCGGTGGATTAAATGGGCTCGGTGCAGCCTTATTTAGTACAAGCAGTTTCATGCTTAATTCCGGAACATGGGATCTTCTTTCAAACATGGCGACAATGTTTTTACAAGATGGCAAAATAGATGTAGCTACTATTGGCGCTTCTGTTATCGGAGCTTTTGTTGGTACTCAATTACCTGGATGGAATGGTGTTAGTGGAAAGGGATTGTTAGGATGGACCAAAAATGCAGTGGGTGAAATCTTACATAGCTCTTTAAGGTATGGAATCACAGGATCCATATCCGGAGGGTTCTCAGCTTTATTCAGAGGTGAAAATGTATGGTTAGGGGTAAAAGGCGGATTTGAGAATGGGGCAATAAATGGAGCTGCACAATCTAGCTTTATGATCATGACATTTGGTGCAACTTATAAACCTTCTGATGAACAATTGCAGTATGTTAAAGAAATTTCAAAAGGAAGTGGCGTAGGTTATGAAAATGTAAACTGGAGAAGTGGTGGATTATACCAATTAGCACAGCCATACATTGCCCGACTATTAGATAAGGAAGGAAAAGGACAACCCATTGAAAATTATCGAAGAGAGGTGACATGGGGAAATAATGTAGCCACTTTTGGTTCTTCAGGCACCTTTACAAGTCCTGCTACTTTTGGGCACGAATTTGGTCATATCTTCCAGGTTCAGAGACAAGGTTGGGGTAATTTTCAAGCTAGAGGAATATGGGAACAGTTATTTATGAAGGGTAATCCTTATGAAATTATAGGAACTAACGAGAGCCAAGCAGAATCAATTTATCAACATTATAGAAATAAAATGTATGGGTATTAAGAAAATTTTCCTTTTAACGATACTTTTTTTTACAACAAGCTGTGTATCTACAAATTTTGAGAGCTATAAAAGCGTGGATAATCTCAAGAAAGATAAAAATTATTTTGAGGTCTTAGAATCACAAAGTAAGAAAAATTATGTTGAAATTGGAGTCCATACCATTTACAACAGAGAGAACATTTATTCTATTTATGTTTCTTTTAAAAATAAATTATTAGAACCTGTTGAAATTGAATCCTATAGATTTGGAAAAATCCCACAGTCTGCAGAAGATGACAAGGTGTATCTTAAAAGGATTGAATATCGGAGGCCTCAAAATGACACTATATTGATTAAATTTTCCGGAAATAAAATATATAAATTTTGTAATGAAAAAAGTCAATAAATAGCTAGACCGGTACAGAAATTTCTGTACCGGTTTTTTTATTAGTTTTAATCTGATTTATAATAAAGTATTTTACGTTATCAAATAAAGTTAATTTTAGATATATATTAAACAGATTAGTCAGGAAAATAAAATAGAATTCTCCTTCGGCTTTTTTTACGATTCCATCCGGAACTTCTTTTTAATACTGAATCTATCCTATTAAATCATTATAAGAGCATAACATGAATATAAATTTATGAATCTATATAGTATTTATTTGTATGATAATTCAAATGATTACATCTTTGAATGAGAAAAATATTGTTTATTCTACTTTTAAAGAGTTTTTCAAAACGCATTTAAAAAAATAATTTCAATCAACATAAATTATATCACGTTTTACAATTTAATAAAAATTAACAACTTATGAAGACTAAACTTGTACCGCTATTGATAGCCGTATCCTCTATGGCTTTTGCCCAATCTTGGAATCTTACTGGAAACTCAGGGACTAATTCATCTAGTAATTTCATTGGAACTACAGATAATCAACCTCTGGTTTTTAAAACGAATAATACAAAAGTAATGAGTATTCTTCCAAATGGAGTAGTAAAAGTAGGAATTAATGATCCCGGAGGAAGCGGTGAAGCTTATTTCAGAATATATAAGGAAGACAATCCTGCTTTTGAAATTGCAAATTCATTAGGCTCTTTCCAGATTGGAAAATCAGGGTGCTCGGGCTGTTGGGGCGGGCAAATTGGAGATACCGTTCTTAGAAACCTGGGGCAAAGCCACAATATCATTATTGCTCAGCCTAATGATGGTAATGATGGCTCCACGTATTTCGGTATTCAAGACGCTTATAACGGAACTTGGGTAAAATTCTTCAACAATGCTATTGCCAGATTTGATGGTAAAATTAAGGCTAAAGAAGTTGAAGTAAAAGCTAACGTATGGGCAGATTATGTGTTTAAAAAAGAATACCCACTGAGATCTTTAGAGGATGTTGAAAAACATATTCATGAAAAAGGACATTTGCCTAACATTCCAACGGCTAAGGAGGTACTTGAAAACGGGATTAACGTTGCTGAGATGAATTCCAAACTTCTTGAAAAGATAGAAGAACTAACTCTTTATTCAATTGAACAGAATAAACAAATAAAGCATCAGGCAATACAACTAAAGCTGCTTCAGGATGAAAATGAAGTTTTAAAAATCCAATCTGCAAAGATTGAAAAACTTGAACAGAAGGTTCAAGAGCTGCTTTCAACACAAAAATAATTACAAAATGAAAAGAAAATTACTTTCCTTATTTTCTTTGTTGATTGGTGTTTTCGGATTCTCACAAACCGAAGTCTACTTCAAGTATGACGAAGCCGGAAACCAGAGATACAGAGGGACAGATGTGAGTGGTAAAAAAGCACCTGAAGACTTAAAAAATTTGGCAAAGACCGAAGAAAAACCTAAAGTTGAAGAGGTAAAGACCATTGCTGAGATCAAGCAACAACCGGTTCTGGATGAAAAAGCATTCTGGAAACAGATCAGATTGTATCCTGTTCCTGTGAATGATTTCCTTACTATAGACTGGACCGATGAAGTAGACGGACTCATAGAATCCGTTTCTCTTTACCAGCACAGTACGGTTCACTGGAAATTCCAGCAACAGAATACTCCGGGATTAAATAAGCAGCTAAAGATCAATATGTCCAATTACGAATGGGGTGTATATGTTTTACACTTTGCATTAAAAGACGGCAGGGTCTTCAGCAGAAATATTACAAAACGATAAACTTTTAATCATAACAATTTACTAACAACCAAGAATATGAAGATTCTTTCATCATTGGTACTTTCCCTCTGTTCGGTATTGGGCTATTCCCAGACCATACTCTATCAGCAGGAAAGTACTTCCAGAACAGTACAGGATCCGCAAACCGTTGTCTTGGCTCAAGGATTTAAGGCCTCCTCCGGCACTTCAAATCCTTTTGTGGCAAAGATCGGGCCTTCTACTGAAAATCCAGGTGGGGGACCCGCGGACTCCAATGCCGGAGCCGGTAATCCAACCGGGACATCTGCACCAACAGGCCAGAGTTTCCATGATACCAAGGGAAACATTGAGGTTTCCGGAGCCGGGCAACTGCAATTTAGCTTACCAATAGCTTTACCTCCGGGAATAAAAAGTGTAGCACCTCAGATCAACCTTACATATACAAGTGGTTCTGTCAATGGAATTGCGGGTTATGGTTGGGATATTTCAGGAATAACAGCAGTATCTAGAATAAGTAAGAATATTGAAAAAGATGGGATAACCAAATCAGTACAACTCGATTATTCAGATAATTATAGCTTTAACGGACAAAGACTCATTCTTAAATCCGGAGAATATGGAAAAGATGGAGCTGAGTATGTTACTGAGAAATACTCCAATATCAAAATCAAATCATTAGGAACAAAAAATGGAGTTCAAGGACCCATGTTGTTCCATGTTACCTTTGATGACGGCTCACAGGCATGGTATGGAGATACTGAATACAGCGATCCGGAGCATTATAGTGCAGCAAGAACCTCTATGGGATATAATCTTGTAAAATGGATGGATGCCCAGGGGAATTACATCACCTATGAATATGAGAAGAACCAATATCTTACTTCTCAACCAGTTCCAGGTGGGGATGTTACCCGGATAAAGAAAATAAAATGGGGTGGGAATGAAACCCTGAATAAGCCACATTTCAATGAGATTTCGTTCAATTATAACCTGGATAGGACTTTTAAAGAGATTTCCTATCATCAGGGATTTTATTACAATCAGGACAAATTATTAAATGAGGTTATCGTTTCCACTAATGGTAATCAGTTTAGAAGATATGCATTAGAATATACGGATAATGGTACGAGTTATCAGTTTGTCAATAAGATTACGGAATACAACAGTAATAATGAGGCAGCCAATCCCATAGCTATAGAATATGAACCTGCTCAGACTGCAGGAGAGGAAACAACTAAAGAATATAATATCACCACGACCAATACCAAAAAATATGGTGATTTTGATATGGATGGTATCACAGACTATCTGGAATACGTTCCCACTCCAGGGACTGCGGGATCCACACAGGTAGGTGTTTTGAACTTTAAGAGCTCCGTATACAAAGACGTTCCGGTTATGCCGCTACAGTATGAACTTAATCGATTTACAGCTGCTGAATTTGGCAAGGCGGCATCTGTGACTTTCAAAAAAGACGGATACGTAAAAAACAAAGCAGGAATCGTCATCCCTCATACCGTTGCTACGGGAGATCCTAAAAAACCCAATTATGAATTATTGGTATACTCTGTAGATATTTCAGATTTCAGATTCAAGCTGGAATATTCGAAACTAATTACGTATGATCAGTATGCTATTGGTGATCCCGGAGATGACGATCTTCCTATGACGGGCTGTAACTATTCGGTTGTAAGCTTATCGGAATTGACAAGCTATGATTATGACGGGGACGGAATTACGGAACTTCTTTTTAATTTCAGAAGAACGAGAACATGTATTAATGGAGGATTTGATCCGGAACCTATTGGTAAAACTATTTCAAATCCTGTTGCCTTGGATGAAACTACGCCGCCTACACTCCCTTATATCGAGCCTTCAGTTAACTCATCCAATACTGAAGAATATGGAGTACCTCCGATCGACAATGGAGAGGTAAACATTATTCCAGGAAGTACTTTAACAAGTTTTTACTCATCCATATTATTTGATCTAAGTGAAAACCTTCCGGTTGCCGAAAGCATTTACAAATATGACGAAGGAACAGGAGCTGCAAAGAAAATCCAGTTCGCAGATTTTAACGGAGATGGAATCCAGGATATTATCTGGCTCAATAGCTCCAATGGTACTATGACCAAAGTATTTAATATCAATAAAATATCTGCAGGAAACTTTGTATTATCCAATGTAGGAAACTTCACAGGACAAGCATTGGGAGGATTCTTCAATGGTGCACTATACGGTGACTTTAACGGCGACAGCAAAATTGATGTCTTAGTTCCTCAAGGCAATAAATCTTATAACTGGAATTTATTTTTATCTGATGGGAAAAAGCTGAATCAGTTCTACATCAATAACTTTATTTTCTACTCTTCAGGAACCGAAACCTTAACACAAGGTGTTCATAACACCTTCTTTGAAAGTGGATGTGCGTATGGTATGAGCAGATATTTCCAGTACAATACAGCAGATTTGGATGGAGATGGAAAATCTGAAATTATTGTTTCAAATGTTTTAGTTACTGACCATACATGGAATGCTCACCATGACAAGGAATGGACTAATACCAATGTTACAGTTTACTCTGTCAACAAAGTATCCGGAGCCAATGATAAAAGTATTGTTTACAATCCTCCTATTACTATTCTGGGAGCAAGCATTCCACAACCTTATAATACTGAAAACACAGTTTCTATCCAAACTAATAGTGGTATCAACTTCTACAAAACAAGAAACTGGTTAAAGTCTTTTAACGAAAAGGTAATTCCTTTTAGTAATTTGACCATTAATAAAGACAACCAACAGGTTATCCTTTTAGGAAAACCAGATGATTGTTCTGGAGTTATCGGGTGTGGTTACAACTATGTGATTCAATATGGATATCCTTATGTGCCAGCTTTGGCAAGAGCTAAGAATATCAAGCAAGGAGGAATCACCACTGAGATCAGCTATAAAGAACTTAATTCCAAAACAGATGCTAATTTTTATCAGCCTGTAAAAAAGGAACTTTATCCATATTTTGAATTAGAACAAGCTCCATTATCCGCTGCTGTATCACAGCTTAAACAATATACGCCAGCAGGCACCCTGATCCAGGACTTCAGATACAGAGGTTTTTTAAGTCACTTTACAGGAAAAGGGGTAATTGGCTTCCGTCAAACTGCCCGCTCCTCTTTATACGCTGCTGGATTTGAAAATGCAAAAATTTGGTCGGGCATACAAATAGACCCTTTATTGGACGGAGTCCCTGTAAAAGAGTGGTCTATCAGAACCAATAATGAAAACCTGATATTCCCGACAGATATTTCGGAGAATAATACTCAGTTATTGAGCTATAAATCGACAATTTATAAGGAAGATAAACTTCTCAATGGGCAAGTAGTTACAACAATTTCAGATGCTGACAAGCCCAAAATAGTGACAGCTACTGTCGCAACCTCTACGTTAGCGAAGGACTTTTTGACGAACGTTACAACAGCAGGAACAGCTATTTACAATACCTACTACCTGCCGTCTAAAACAACTTCCAATGTTAATGATAATTTTTCAGTAACCACAACGGACTTTATTTATACTCATAATCCTTCAGGAATTGGGAAAGATTATTTTATTGGTCATCTGGATGCAAAAACTATGCAGCATGCGGCTTATAATACAACCAATAAAGTAAGTCAATATTACTTGTATCAGAATAATCTTCCTAAAACAGTCATTAATGTTTCTGGGAATAACTTCTCCAATAACTTTTCGGACAATCTTACTGAAGATTATAAATATGATGGATTCGGTAATGTCATTGAGAAGAAAGTTACAGCCGGAAGTGATTCACAGTTCAGAATTAACAAAAGCGAATATGATGATAAGGGAAGATTTGTTATAAAGAAAACGGACAACCTTGGATTAGAAACCAGTATTACTTATAATAATTGGGGACAAATCTTAACCCAAACTGATGTACTGGGAAACACTGCTACTAATACTTATGATAACTGGGGGAAAATTTTAACCTCTAAAACAAATTTAGAAGGCGTTACAAATTACCAGTATATAAGAGATGACCAGGGAAATACTATAGTTATCGAATATGAACCTGATGGTAATATTTCTAGAAAATATGTAAATAAACTAGGCCAAGAATATAAAACACAAACCAAAGGCTTTGAACAAGGTAAATTCGTGGCAGTATATCGTATGTTTGATGCTTTAGGTAGGAAAATAAAAGAATCCGAACCTTATTTTGACCAGGCAACAGAAGAATTGCCAGCAAATGTTCAGTGGAATGTATTTACCTATGACGATACAGTATTCCCCGCTAAGGTTACAACTTCCTTCTTTAATGGTAAGCAAACTGAAACTTCAATATCAGGAACTGTTACCACCTTAAAAGAACTTAATGGATATGGACGAACAACAACTAAAACAGTTGATGCTCTAGGAAATATTGTTTCTACTTCGGATAAAGGCGGCACTATTAATTTTACTTATAATTCCCTAGGAAAACAACTTACCGCTCAGTATGGAACCAATATCGTAACATCTAAATATGATGTTTGGGGAAGAAAAACAGAGTTTAACGATCCATCTAATGGAATTTATAAGTATGAGTATGATGGTTTTGATCAGGTTAAAAAAATCACAAGTCCAAAGGGAACCAAGGAATACATTTACAATAGCATTGGACAGCTTATTACTCAGAAAGAAATTTCTACAGCGGATGCCGGCGCTACTACCAACAAAGTAATCTCGTTTGTTTACGACAACAAAGGGAGAGTAACTTCTAAGAACGGAACATCCAAAGGAAAAGCATATAGTTCAAATGTAACTTACGACCAACAGGGAAGATTGTTATCAACATCTGAAAGTAGCAATGGTAAGTACTATATGCAGAAAGAAATTACTTATGATGATAAAGGGAGAGTGATATCATACGAGAAAAGCCTTTTTTCTTCAGGCGTACTTACAAAAGTGAATATTGAAAACGCTTATAGCAATTGGAATGGAGAACTCGCTCAGGTAAAGGATAGAAATTCAGGGAAGGTATTATGGACGCTTTTACAAGCTAATGCAAAAGGCCAGGTTTTAAAAACAGCACTGGGAGCCACAGAAGTAAATAATACCTATGACACGAATGGGTTCTTAACAAACATGAACCATTCTTCGCAGGTGAAGCCGGGAATCCTTCAGCTTTCTTATTCATTTGATGCGATTAAGAATGAGCTAAAAAGCAGAACTACAGGAGGAGATTTTAATATTGTTGAATCATTTGATTATGATGACAACAACAGATTGATCAACTGGACCAATCCTGTAACGGGTGTTAAACCTTCAAGCAATCGTAATATTTATGATGAAAAAGGAAGGATTCTGGAAAATGATCAGATAGGAACCATTAAATTTAATAACTCAGCTAAGGTATACCAACCTACAGGAATGACCTTAAATGCAGCAGGAACACA
Source organism: Chryseobacterium sp. B21-037 (assembly GCF_028570785.1). Taxonomy (NCBI): domain Bacteria; kingdom Pseudomonadati; phylum Bacteroidota; class Flavobacteriia; order Flavobacteriales; family Weeksellaceae; genus Chryseobacterium; species Chryseobacterium sp. B21-037. Next base: position 3,968,247 of record NZ_JALGCB010000001.1, on the reverse strand, counting down.
AAATTATAACAATGATCTGATCCAAAGTATTGTTTACAACGAGAACAATGATCCCGTATTTATTGACGGACAAAAAGGAGATGTAGCCTTCCAGTATGGATTAACTAGTATGAGACAAAGAGTCACTTATGGTGGCAATTTTGCAACTGATGGAGATGGGAAGTTTACCAAATTCTATAATGAAGATGGAAGTTTTGAAGTAGTGGTAGACAATACGACAGGTAAAGAAAAGCATGTTCTTTACATTGGTGGAACACCGTATGAAAGTAACATCATTTTCCTTAAAGATTATAACGAATCTAATGGTTCATATAAATTTTTACACAAGGATTATCTCGGAAGTATTTTAGCAATTAGTGATGAAGCGGGTAACAAGTTGGAACAGAGACATTTTGATGCATGGGGTAATTTTACACATCTTCAGATTGGAAACGGAGCGATTATTACCGATAAAAATATTATTGATAATACTGCATTACTTATTGAAAGAGGATACACCAGCCATGAGCATTTTGCCGAAGTAGGAATCATCCACATGAACGGAAGATTGTATGATCCACTACTCAGAAGATTCTTAAATCCTGATGAAAATATCCAGGATCCTTATAATACCCAGAATTATAATAAGTATGGATACGTAATGAATAATCCATTATTGTTCAACGATCCTAGCGGAGAATATATTTTCGGAATAGAATCTGCTTTATTAGCAGCTGTAGTTATAGGGGCAATCGTAGGGGCAGCAAGCTATATTGTGAGCGCAATTATTACAGGACAGAAGTTTTCTCTTCTGGGATTATTTAAGTCCACAGTGTTCGGAGCAATATCCGGAGCGGTCACCTTTGGAATTGGCCAACTCTTTGCTCCCGCCCTCCAATCAGCTGTACAGGTATCAAATGCTGCATTGAAAATGATGGCTCAAACAGGAGTAGCGTTAGCGCAAGCAACAGTGCATGGTATTGCTCAGGGAGCATTATCATTAATGCAAGGCGGCTCTTTCCATCAAGCTCTGCTTTCAGGAGCATTAGGAAGTTTAGGAGCCTCGGCTTTTGGGTCGTTTGCTAAAGATTTTGCTAACCAAACAGCAGGAAAAGTATTATTTGGAGCTATTTCAGGTGGTGTGGGAGCCGAACTCAGTGGAGGGAATTTTTGGCAAGGAGCTGTTATTGGAGGTATCATTGCGGGCTTAAATCACTCTATGGACCATTTAAATGGTCCAGGCCCTAAAAAAGCAAACATTAGGATCCCTAGACAGACTGTTAGTTTTGAAGCTTCATCAATAGCATTACCTTTTGGTTCTGTCAGTGGAAAAGAAAAAGATCCATATGTAGCCGATTATGATTGGTATACAATCAAAGGTACTATGAATCTAATTGGAAATAAACTTTCTGTAGTAGCCTATGGTAGCAGTGGAAATACAAATATTACAAAATTGTATAAAGGATCTGTAGTAATACAGGGAAGTTCTCCTTATGGGATTTTTACCTTCAGATATGAAAAGGCTCTTAATATTTTAAAAGATGTGAATGATTTTCGTCCATCAGGTTATAGTTATATAGGCAGAGCAGATTTTGTATTACCTTCCGGAACTATGGTTTTTAATGTAAAAGTAACAGGATCCTATGTAGGTGCAACTAATATGAATACTTCTTTAGTTGTTCCGTTTCATCCTTTTGGTAAAGCGACCTACGATTACACTTTTCATTTACCCGGAGCTGGCAGTGGGATAAATCAATATCCATTAATAAAGTAATATTATGAAAAATGTATTTTATTCAATCAGTATAACTATATATATAATATCTTTATATATAATATTTAATTATATTTTTCTTTCCATTTATAAAATAATAAATTTTGGAATCAATAATGGTATGATATCGTCCCTTATTTTTTATTTAATATTGATTGGGATTGGGTTTGTAATGATGCGATATGCGGATAGAATAACAAAAAAACTTTTGGGAATTCACATGTCGATGCTTAACAGATATGATGTGGCGGAAATATCACTTATTATATTTACAATATTCCAGTTTTTACTGATTGTAAGTCAATGTACATCATATATAGCCTATGAATATGATGTAGATAATCACTTGAAAGTAGATGAAATAGTAATATTTTTGAAAATTATTTCGCTCATTTTTATATTTTTCATTAGGAAGAAAATAGTACAAAAATTAATGTAGATCTTCTAATAGAATATATAAAATAAAGGTTGTCTCCTCGCCGAGACAACCTTTTATTTTAATTAAAAAGATTTTTTTTATAAAATTCTCATTATAAATAATAACCATAAAAATAACACCTTATTTACTTCCTCACAAATTCGGGTTATTCTCCACCTCCTTCTGCGGAATCGTAAACAAATAATACTTACTGTTTGGCGCAAAGGCAGATTGATCAGGAAAAGAAAATACAGAATGTCCTCTTCCATTCACTGTTTTTACAGTTCCATCCGGAGTTGTTACTTGTACTTTAATTGGCTGACCATTGGAATCAGTAAAAGGTTTTCTTACTACAGTTCCCTGAGTTCTTATGATATCAGACAATGAAAATCCTTCTCCAAACAATTCCTTTCTTCTTTCGATCAGGACTTCTTTGATCACATCATTCTGGGCTAAAGATCCACTGTACAGATTAGCCTGTCTCGCTGATTTCAGTTGATTCAAAACTGCCACAGCATTGGTCACATTCCCATTTCTGGCTTCTGCCTCAGCTTCAATTAAATACATTTCAGCTGATCTCATAAACACAATATCAGCAATGAGATTAGCTTTAAATTTAAATTTAGCATATCTTAAAAGTCCTTCTCTTCCAGGAAGCCCATCCCATTGAAATAATTGATACCGGATATCATGGGTGTCAAATAAATCTTTAAAATATGGATCTGCCATAAAACTGTAGTAGTAACTTCCTGATGAAGAAACATCTAAGTAGTGGAATGCATAACTTTCTCCTGATTGTTCCTGCGTCTGACCATGTCCCCAGATCCATTCCCCATTGGTAATATCATTAAACCCGTCCTTATACTTTTCGGGAGCCATCAACGGAAAACTAGCTTTTGCAATTTGAGCAGCAGCAGTAGCCTTAGTCCACTCACCGGTATTTAAGTAAGTCCTGGCCAATAATCCATATACTACAGACTTATCAATTTTATCCTTATTATTTCTTGTATAATTTGCTAATAAAAGTCCTGCTTCTGATAGGTCATTTTTAATCAAAGTATAAATTTCTTCAAGGCTAGCTCTCTTTTTTCCTACAGAATTTGTGGTTGTAGGTTCTGTATAAATTGGAGCCACCAAAGCGTTTTTATCTTTTAAATAACTAAACTGATAAAGGCTTGCTAAATTCAAGTAACAAAAAGCACGTAAAGCTTTTGCCTGGCCCTTAACCTGATCCTTTTTAGACTGACTTCCTTCTACTCCATCAATACGACTAATCACATTATTCATGTTGTTGATTGCAGAATATAATAAACTCCATACAAATTGAGAACGACTTCCGGTACTATTCACTAAATCGGTAAAAGCGTAAGCCGATGCAAAGCCATATTTATTAGTAAGGACAGCGACATCACTTCCCATAGCATCGCTGGCCCGTAATACAGTTGAATAGCCAATATTAGCATAGGTAGGCCCGTCATCATTGAATTTTGCCCATGTCCCATTAATCACCGTTTCAGCACTTTCAGCTGTTTTGAATATCTCGGCTTCATTAGCCTGATTAGTAGGAGCTGTTTCCAAATCATTAGTACATGCAGTAGAAGAGAAAGCTGCAATAAGTATAAATGATATATATTTTATTTTTTTCATTGTTTTGATTGTTTTAATATAAACTTAAAGTGTAGCCTGAAGACCGAATGTTATTGTTCTCATTGCCGGATATCTGTAATAAGTGGTACCATCTATAGCTTGCTCGGGATCCATTCCTTTATGCTTGTAGAAAGTTAAAAGGTTTTCAGCCTGAAGATAAATTCTGAACTTTTTCAGTCCCAGTCTTCCGAAATAATCTGAAGGTAACGTATATCCGATACTCACATTTTTCAATCTGGCATAAGTCCCCGAGTATAAAAACCTTGAGGACGTTGAAGTCCAGTTATTTGTCGTTGTACTTAAAGCCGGAACATCCGTATTGGGATTTTCAGGCGTCCATCTGTTTAACATCTCTGCACTCCATGCTCTTCCAGCATTGCTTCCATTTGACATTAACATGGTGTAATCTGTATCAAGAATTTTTCCTCCAACACTAAAAGTTAGCAGCGCGGATAAATCAAAATCCTTATATGTAATATTTGTAGTGATTCCACCGGAAAATTTAGGCAAAGAAGAACCCTGTAATGTTTTTGTCGCCTTTGCATATTCGGAAGTTGTTCCTTCTACTGTATTCCCATTGGCATCCTGATAAACATATTTCCATAGCGGAGCACCGTTACTTGGATCAACTCCAACCCATTCCGGAATAAAGAAATCATAAACAGAACCCCTAACCTGCAATAATTTAGTTCCTGTTACAATTGGGCCTTTAGGAAGTTTCGTAATTCTGTTTTTTAGGGTTGTTACATTAACATCAACATCCCATTGGAAATCGTCCGTTTTAATCGGAGTTGTGAATAATGAAAATTCAAAGCCTGTATTTTTCAGTTCTCCAATATTCGCTGAATAACCACTAAAACCAAGAGAGGGAGCCAAAGGCCTGTCAAATAAAAGATCTTTACTTTGACGCTGGAAATATTCCACATTACCCTTGACCCTGTTTTTAAGAATAGCAAATTCCAGCCCCACATTCAAGTTAAGATTGGTTTCCCACTTAAGATCAGGAGTGGGAAGTCTGCTAGCAACTGTTCCCCCTTCTCCCAGATTATTGTAAAATGCGTAAAGACTCTGGTAAGCATAATAAGTACTCAACTTATCATTTCCCTGTCCTCCGTAACTCGCACGAAGGGTTAGCTGATTAAAGAAATTTAGATTTTTAATGAATTGCTCATTAGACGCCTTCCATGAACCTCCTACTGACCAGAAAGTTCCCCATCTGTTTTGCGGTGAAAAACGGGAAGATCCGTCTGATCTTACAGATCCGGAAATAAAATAAGTGTTATTGAAATCATACTCTGCTTTACCTAAAAAACTCAGTAAACCTAATTTATCACTATTACCACTAAAACCTCCTAATAAAGCCGCTGCATCCGGTTCATAATAATAAGGTAAAGAAAACTGACTTCGGCTTCCGGATATCGTCTGATACTCATAATGATAAAACTCCTGTCCGGCTAGAATATTGAAATGATGCTGATTGAATTTTTTGTCATAGGTCAAGATATTACTGGTTGTATAAGATAATGTCCGTGAATTTGTCTTGGTCACTGAACCTCCGATTTCACTACCTTCCCCAAGTAACGGATTTGAATAATAATGCCCATTATAATTTACCAGGTCAATTGAAAAACTGGATTTAAATTTTAATTCCGGTAAGAAGGTAAAATCCAAATACCCTTTTCCTGAAAAGTTATCTTCCCTGTTTTCATTTTTGTCTAATGGCAAAGTTGCTGCTGCATTTTGATTTTGCAAAGCACTTGTCGGCCTGTACTTTCCGAAGTCGTAAATTGTATTTCCGTTAGCATCAAGCTTATAGCTTCCGTCAGGATTTCTTTCATAGTATGGATAAAAAGAAGGAATTACTCTGGCTGCATTAATAATATTATCAGTTCTTGAATCGGAAGATGGTGGTGCCTCCTGAAGACTATTGGTATAGCTAAGGTTTGCTCCAACTGTTAACCATTTTTTCACTTCATTATTAATCTTCAATCTCGTACTGTATTTTGTAAATCCGGATCCTATGGCAATACCCTTATCATCAAGATATCCCAATGAGAAAAAGTAGTTTCCTTTTTCATTTCCGCCACTAAAATCAAGATCAACCTGGTTTCTTGAGGCCACTCTTTGTAGTATATCCCTCCAGTCATCATTCCATAAAGGCCTTGCTCCAGGCAGCAGTTTTCCATCTGTCCCTACCGGTTTTGCATAGTTAGAACCATATGGATTGATGCCCAGGTTATTCACAAGATTATCTGTGGCCATTTGCGCAGCCTGTTGTGCTGAAACCTGTCCTGATTTATATCCATTTCTCATTGCTTCCCAATATAATTGAAAATACTGGTCCGTGGTAACCTGTTCATAGTCCTTTACAGCCCTGCTGGAAAATCCCTGACTGATATTAAAATTGATTCGTGATTCTCCTTTTTTCCCTGACTTTGTAGTCACAATAATCACTCCGTTAGCACCTCTTGATCCATACAGAGAGCTTGCCGTAGCATCTTTCAAAACACTAATTGATTCTATATCATTTGGGCTGATAGAATTGATATTTCCATCAAAAGGAATTCCATCCACCACGAATAAAGGATTACTTGAGGCACTAATAGATCCGATCCCCCTGATACGGATTGTTGCCGTAGCACCCGGTTGGCCTGAAGCACTTACTGCCTGCAATCCCGCTACCTGCCCTTCCAAAGCTTTTGTAATATTGGTTACCGGCCGATTATTAATCTTTTCGCTGGAGATCGTCGCTACAGAACCTGTGTAACTCGTCTTTTTCGCTTTACCGTAAGCTACTACAACGACTTCATCAATATCTTTTTCCCTAAGCGTATCTTTCTTCTGCTTTATCTCCTGCCCATTAACACTAATAATGCCTAAGAAAAACAAAGCACCGGGTGAAATCCAAACACCAGCTTTGAATAAATTTCTACTAACCATAATCAATTTTATTTGTTAAATATTAAAAAAATACCCTTTGCGGAAAACACAGCAAAGGGCATCAAGAAATTGATTTAACCAAATGCTTATTTTTCCTTAAAAGGCTGAATGTAACACCTTGCATCATGCAGGTTGTTAAGACTTCGTAGGGTCAGTTCCCTCCATCTTTCTTTATAAGCCGATCGAAATATGGATGCAAATCTAAAAACAATTAGTCTATAAAACAAGTAGACTAATTTATTTTTTATTTTAAATTCTCAAAAATTAACTTAATTTTCACTTAAAACACCTGTTAATAAACCATTAGAGAAAATGTTAAATTTTTAAACATGAGAAATATCATTAAAAATAATGTAAAACATCTTCTTCAAATAAAACCCGTAAAATATCCGCACTAATCGAAAAAAACTTTTTAATTTTATGTTATGAAAATTTTAATCATAAACGGGCCGAATCTAAATCTGTTGGGTACAAGAGAACCTGAAATTTATGGAATAATTTCAATGGATGAATATTTGGAAAAACTAAAAGATGAATTCCTTTCTTACGAACTGAACTATTATCAATCGAATATTGAAGGAGAATTAATTAACAGACTTCAGGAAGATGATTTTGATGCTGTTATTATCAATCCGGGGGCTTTTACTCATTACTCTTATGCGATAGCCGACTGTTTAAAGAATATACAGAAACCTAAGATTGAAGTACATATCAGCAATATTTATAAAAGAGAAGAATTCCGGCAAAAGTCAGTAACAGCGGCTCACACAGATGCTGTATTATCCGGCTTTGGAATGAAAGGATACAGACTGGCTTTATTAAGCTTTTAGGATGTTTTAATACATAAAAAAGCCTCATCAATGATGAGGCTTTTCTTTTTTTATATTGTTTGTTCTTGTAATTGAGGTCCGGAAGCAACCAGCTTTTTCCCCTCTTCAGTGTTACAATACTGTTCAAAATTCTTAATATATCTTGATGCTAAGTCTTTAGCCTTCTCTTCCCACTCTGAAGCATCACTGTATGTATGTCTTGGATCCAGAATGCCTTCTGAAACATTGGGTAAAGAAGTAGGAATTTCCAAGTTCATAATAGGTACTTGTGCCTTAGGAGCGTTCTCAATAGATCCATCAATTATTGCATCAATAATGGCTCTTGTATCTTTTAATGAGATTCTTTTTCCTGTACCGTTCCATCCTGTATTTACCAAATAAGCTTTTGCTCCATGTTCTTTCATTTTACCAATCAAGGTTTTAGAGTACATGGTAGGATGTAACGTAAGAAATGCCTCACCAAAAGCCGGAGAGAATGAAGGTTCTGGAGAAGTAATTCCTCTTTCAGTTCCTGCTAATTTAGAAGTATATCCACATAAAAAGTGGTATTGAGCCTGATTTTCATCTAAAATTGAAACCGGAGGTAATACTCCGAATGCATCAGCTGAAAGATAAACAATCTTCTTAGCATGCCCAGCTTTAGAAGGCAGTACAATTTTGTTAATATGGTAAATCGGATAAGAAACTCTCGTGTTTTCAGTGATTGAATTATCAGTATAATCAGAAACACCATTATTTACAACAACATTTTCAAGAAGAGCATCTCTTTTAATTGCTCTGAAAATGTCCGGTTCTTTTTCTTCCGATAAGTCAATTACTTTTGCATAGCAACCTCCCTCATAGTTGAAAACTCCATTGTTATCCCAACCGTGTTCATCGTCACCAATAAGATATCTTTTAGGATCAGCGGATAAAGTTGTTTTACCTGTTCCGGAAAGGCCGAAGAACAAAGCAACATCTCCTTCTTCTCCTACGTTTGCAGAACAGTGCATAGATGCCATTCCTTTTAGCGGAAGGTAGTAGTTCATCATTGCGAACATTCCTTTTTTCATTTCTCCTCCATACCAGGTTCCTCCAATGATCTGTAATTTTTCCGTAAGGTTGAACATTACAAAATTCTCGGAATTTAGTCCCTGAGCTTCCCAATTCGGATTCGTTGTTTTAGAACCGTTCACAACAGTGAAATCAGGTTCTCCAAAGTTTTCCAGCTCATAATGAGATGGACGGATGAACATATTAGTAACGAAATGCGCCTGCCATGCAACTTCTACGATGAATCTCACTTTAAGTCTTGTGTCAGCATTTGTTCCACAAAATGCATCCACTACATAAATTTTCTTAGAAGAAGAAAGTTGGTCTAGCACTAATTCTTTACAAGACTTGAAGATTTCTGCTGTTGTAGGCAAGTTCACTTTGCCATCCCAGAAAATTGTGTCTCTTGTAACATCATCCTGAACAATGTATCTGTCTTTTGGAGAACGGCCAGTAAAAATTCCTGTTTTTACTGATACTGCACCAGATTCCGTAAGTTCAGCTCTCTCAAAACCCTGATTTTCAGGAGAAACTTCTGCTTGAAATAATTCCTCATATGAGGGATTATATATTATTTCGTAGTCTCCCTTAATCCCTAATTTTTGCAAATCCTGGATGATTTTAGCGTGTTTCATTTTACTTATATTTTCTATTTCTTTTTTTAGTCCAACAAAATTAAATATTAATTTAGTGTTACAGGTGGTTAAATATAATGATATAAGTCAGAATGACAAAGAAAAAAACAGAACGGCAAATTATTAAATATCAAGCAATTATATCAGTCCATTCAAAAATAGTCGCAAAACCTTTTCCCCGAAAATAGTCCTCAAAGCCCCTAAATTTGGCACTCATTACAAAATCTCCCCCCCAGGCACCCAAACTTTTCACAAAAACCGGACAGTCGGAGAAGAATTTGTCTTTAACGGTAGGAATATTCAGAAAATCAGAAATTTTTCTTTCATGAACAGTCATTAAATGACAAAAATCATTTAATTCATTACATAATAGAATTTCATTGGTAAGGGCAGAAAATACTTCGATCAGTTTCCGGGATTTTATTTTAGACTTATACAGATCGATTGCTTCCCTGCTGTCTTGTTTTTGATTTAAATGGATAAAAATCAAGTCGTCCTTAAAGATAGGATCAAAGGTTACTCTTTTATATTGTATTACCGGTTTATTCTGATACAAAACTGCTGATTTTTCCTTTGCGACAGCAATATCATAACCACTTCCACCCAAACTTAGACTATTTAGCATGAAAGGATCTGTATCAGCCCACACAGAAAGGTTGTTCATTAATGTTGAACTGCTTCCCAATCCAAAATCGGAAGGGAACTGTAGATTTGTTTTTAAAAAGTATGAATCTGCATTCTGGAATTTACGAGTAGAAAGCTTTTGGACGTTTTTCAACGTTTTTATAAGAAATTGGGCACTGGGAGCTATATTTGTCTCAAGGATTTTCCAAGAGGAATAATCAATGACCACTTTCAGCCATAGTTTATTTTGATGGTAAGCTTCCCAAAAAACCAATGATTTCCCATCTTCCGTTTCTTCAAAGAAAAACTCTTGTCCCAGCCTGGTTGGTACCGCTAGGACAAGAGCTCCATCTATAGCAAAATATTCTGAAGTAAGCATGAGCTTTCCCGGTGAAAATATTTCGCCCATTTGTTTATTTTTTAGATTGCCGAAGCAACGTCTACAGAACTATCAATTTTCTTGATCAATCCCTGTAAAGTTTTTCCTGGTCCAACTTCTACAAAGTTAGATGCTCCGTCTTTAATCATATTCTGAACAGATTGTGTCCATTTTACAGGACCTGTTAACTGAGCAATTAGGTTTTTCTTAATTTCGTCAGGATTTGTAACTGCAGTCGTGGTAATATTCTGATAAACTGGAATCGTTGCTTTTCTGAACTTAGTTTGTTCAATAGCAGCGGCCAATCTTTCTTGTGCAGGTTGCATCAATGGAGAATGAAAAGCCCCATTAACAGGTAGCAATAATGCTCTCTTCGCTCCCGCTTCTTTCAATTTAATACAAGCTTCTTCTACGGCAGCAGTTTCTCCTGAAATTACAAGTTGCCCAGGACAATTATAATTTGCAGGAACAACAATCCCATTGATCTGTGCACAAATTTCTTCAACTTTAGCATCTTCCAATCCTAAAATTGCAGCCATTGAGCTTGGATTAATATCACAAGCTTCCTGCATTGCTTTTGCTCGCTCAGATACTAATTTAAGACCGTCATCAAAAGACAGAACTCCATTAGCGACCAATGCTGAAAATTCTCCTAAAGAGTGACCCGCTACCATTTCAGCACCAAGTCCATTTACAGCTTTTAAAGCAGCTACAGAATGTATAAAAATAGAAGGCTGAGTAACCTCGGTTTTCTTTAGATCTTCTTCTGTCCCATTAAACATAAGGGATAAAATATCGAAACCTAAAATTTCATTGGCAGATTCCATCAGATCCTTTATGTCTTTTCGAGAATCATATAGTTCTTTTCCCATCCCAACAAACTGAGAACCCTGCCCAGGAAATACAAGTGCTTTCATCTAATAATTTAAAATATTATGCAAATATAAACATAATGTGAAGATTTTCTTTCATCCAATGTACTTCACTAAGGAACTAATCGGATTACACGATAACCAGTATTCACATAAGCTCCATTAGCTTTGGACTTTACAAATTCAAACTTGGTTGCAAGCTGAGTTTGAACTTTATTCATTTGTTTAAAAATTTCTCCTTTTTTATTCTCTCTGGTTAACATGTCATTGACAACATCAAAACCAATAATTGCATATTTGGGAGGAGTCTTGCAATATTTACCTTTATAGGCTGCCAAAATCTCTTTTTCAAAACTTCCGTCCGTATTGATTTTTCTGTCCATTAAGTAAACCAGACTCGCCTGACTAAGGTCGTCTACCTTTTTCTCAAAACTTGGAGCATAATACATGCTAAAAGCTTTTATTCCCTGTACTTCTTTTGTCAGGGCAATAACTCTATTTGAAAAAGCCTCGCCCGTACTATCGTTATCACTCGCTAAAATAGCTATTACAGGAGCAGATTGTCCCGTCATCATATTCTGGTCTGCCTTAATTTCTGCAGGAGAACTTACAATTGTTACATTTGGATTTTTCACTGCCTTTTCGAGACCCGCTTTAATATAATTTGCATTTTCCTTTTTGCTGTCTGCAACTATATAAATTTTTTGATCCGAGTATACAGTTTTTACTTCATCTACAATTTTATCCGCATAGGTTTGATCATTCGTTTCAATAATAACCAGATTACTGTAGTTATACAATTCCGGAGAATTTGCAAACGGCGCTACAATTGGAATTTTCTGGCTTTTAGTAAAGTCCAAAACATCAATGACATTCGATTTAAAGAATGGGCCTATAATTAAATCTGTATTATTAGGATTGATTTGAGTCAATGAATTCCTAAATGAAGCTTCATTACCGGAATCAACTACTTTAATATCCAGTTTCTGACCGTTTCTTGCATTTCTTTCAATGGCTAATTTAGCTCCTGTAAGAAAATCCATTGCCATTCCCCTATATTGAGTTTCATTTGTACTATAGCCGAAAGGAAGCATCAAAACAACACTTAAAGCATCTCCGCTTTTCTTAATGTATGCAGGATCAAGCTTCTTAATTTTCAAAACCATCCCGGTCTTTAGTCCGTGGGTTAAATCCGGGTTTAAAGCGATTAATTCGTCAATGGAAATACCATATTTATTCACAATAGAGAAAACAGTATCCCCTTGCTGAACAGTGTAAGTAACATATTCATCTCCTGCCTCTGCATTCACGTTAGAGGAATTATTAGCAGATGACTTTTCGTTGCCTGAATCAATTTTAGTTTTAGGGTTAACAGGCTCCGTAATCACATTAGCAACATTGCTATTTGATTTTTTAACACGGATAACCTCTCCTGGTTTTAATCCTTTTTCTTCCAATCCAGGATTTAAAGCATACAGCTCTTGCTGGCTAACTCCAAATTGTTTTGTAATTCTGTAATAATTATCTTTTGATTGAATTGTATAGCTATCCTCATCCGTTGCCACGGCAGTTGATGGAGTATTATTAGCAGTTGCTTCTATAGTTTTTGAAGCTACAACAGGTTGTTGGTTGCCTCCATATTTTTTTATGCTTTCAAAAGGTAATGTAATCTCATCACCGATCTTCATATGAGAATCCAATTCAGGATTCAACTTTCTCAAGTCAGTTTCAGAAATACGGTATTGCTTTGTAATTCCATAGATGGTTTGTTTCGGCTGTAATACAATTTTACCAAGCTGAGCATTGGGTTTAGCTTTTTCAATGACAGCAGTTTTTGTAACAGGAGCAGAAGTGCTTTTATCAGATTTAACTGTAAGCACATCACCGACTGTCAACTTTCCATCTTTAAATTTTGGATTTAGTTTCAGCAGTTCATCCACCGTTATACCATACTTCTTGGCAATATTATAAGGATTGTCTCCTTTAACTACGGTATGTGATTGTTGAGCGGAAACGCCCAAAACCATACATAAACTGGATAGAATAAAAAACCTTTTTATCATAGTAGATAATTATAATTTACAAAAATACTCCTTTAAAATTAAATGGCAACAATTATTAATTTTGATTCTTGAACCACCATTTCTTCTAAACAAGTTTCAAGCCATGAATATCCATAATCAGCGAAAAATACACTAAAATTATAAACCCTTTCCTGCCATGTTTTAGAAGGATGTACGTTTAAAAATAAATTTTCCAACCTTTCAAGCAATTCACTTTGTTTTATCTTTTCTGCATGAAGAAGTCGCTTTTTCATCCTTTTGTAAGATTTGAGCTGTCTAATTTCTTCCGCCTTAACCATATTTCCAAAAGATTTCTCGGTAGTTTCGGCGATAGACCGTAATTCAGAAAAGCTATTGATCAAAAGAGATTCTTTTTCTTCAAGTAACCTGAGAATACTACTATTATCTAAGATCCTGTTGTTCGTAATAGCTGCAAAATTCTGAAAGAAATCATCAACTTTCAGATCAAGCTTATCTATTTTTTTTAATACTTTCTCCTGTAAGAACAACATTGAGTTTCGGGGAATCAAAACAGGAAAAGGGATATCTATTTTAGTAAAATAGTCTTTTAACTCAAGCCAATACATAATTTCTGCATTACCCCCGATATAGGCTAAATTAGGCAATACTTTTTCCTGATAAACCGGACGCATTAATGCATTAGGGCTAAATCTTTCCGGGGCTTTATCCAACTCATTTAAGATCTCTTCCTTTGTAAACCGGATGGGAGTATCCACCACACTATAATGATCTCCTACCAATTCTATCCGATCTCTCGTGTCAGAAAGGTAAAACAAATTAATTTCCCTGGGATTCACCTGAACCTTTCCATATTTATCTGTGAGAAATTTCACTTTTTCTTTAGAAGCATGATATAATGCAGAATGAATTAACTCTTCCCGGAAAATTTCTTTGACCTGATTTTTCAATATGCCTGAATCCCCATCAATGATTAACAAACCAAACTCTGAAAAAAGTCTGTTCACTAATGTCTTTATAGCTTCTGTAAGAGTATTCCCGACTTTGTAAGCTTCTTTAAGCATTAAAATAAGCTCTGTCCCAAAAACAGAATCCTTAAATTCCTTTTCAAACTCAGAAATGAAAAATGTATCGCTTATCTGAATTCTCCCGACAGGTCCACCAGACTTTTCATTAATTTCGTAATAATTATTCTCGGTTTTGAAGTGATTGATCTCAGCAAAATCGTGATCTTCAGAAGCCATCCAATATACAGGAACAAAATTAAAGTCCGGAAAATTAAATTTTAAATAAGAACAAGTCTTAATAGTTTGTAAAATTTTATACACAAAAAAAACAGGCCCCGAAAAAAGGTTTAGTTGATGACCTGTTGTTATAGTAAAAGTATCAGGAAGCTTTATGTTGTTTAAATTTTCCCTTTGCTTTTTAGAAAGTATGAGTCCGGATAACTGTTGTTCAAGAGCGGTGGATAATACCACTCTCTGTTCTGAAGTAAAAGATTCTTGTTTTAGATGAATTTTTTTTCTAAAATGGTCTAATGAAAATGTATTTTCTTCAAAACCCTCAATTTTATGATTTAAAAAATCTTTTATTAACTGAGGTATATTTTCTATATCATTAAATGATATTTTACTGATTGTTTTCAACTGGTGTCATGATTTTAGTTGAACAAATACCAAACAATTCCAAGGTTCAGTCTAAAATCATAAACCGGATAATGTGGAAATGCATAGGCTTTATTAGATGAGATAAGTGTACCTATCTGTTGCCCTTCAATAAAGAAGAACATTTTTTTAACTTTCATATTGATATAAACATCGGCAATAGGCTGTCCCCCGATTGAAAATGAATCCGCTCTTGGTAAAATGTATTCGTTAAGTATCGGAAAATATTCTCTTGAAGCAAACTTTGAGAAATAGTAAACTTTCAGTCCAGCTTGGATTTCTGCAGCATTTTTAAACGCTTTGGTCTGATAAAAGAAATTAGCACGGCCTATAAATCCAGGCATCGGATACAAATCTTTATTTGTTAGCGCGTTCTGAAACTGCACTCTTGTATTTAAATGATATTTACCAAAACTGAATGTAGCATCTCCTCCGATCTGAGAAATATTCAGCGACCCTTGACTTTGTTTAGGCATTGATGCCGCATCGAGATAAGTAAAATTGTCTATTCTGAAATAATTAACAAACAATTCTGTTTTAAACCATTTTAAATTAATATTCCCACCAATCTCAGTTATCGATTGGTTTTTAACATTCTGAAGGTAATAATTAAAATTATTATAAACAGAAGTATTCAAAAGATAATTAAAAGAAGGATAAGCACTCTGGAAATTTACTTTAGCATTTACAAAGTAATCTTTGATCGGTTCAAATTTAATGTTGTTAGTAGTTTTTACATAAGTTCCGAACTGACTTCCATTAGAAAATTCCGCAAATGAATTAAGCTGGATTTTATCTAAAAGCTTTATCTGTAAGTTTCCTACTGCTCCAATTCTATTCTCTTTAATCTCATTTGGAATCTGTAATGTAGGCAGAGTAACTTGCGTTGCTCCAAACTTTATCATTTGATAACGCACTCCTGCATCCAGTTTGAACTTTTCATTATCCCAAACCAGACTAACAGTATTGCTTAGATTATTGGAATATTTCTTTGTTGAAAGAGGAAAACCATTAACGATTTCGGCGGGTGTATCGTACCAATACCCTTCTAAAGCATTTTGAGAGTAATAATATTTATTCCCTTGGTTAAAAATGGTATGCCTGATCCTAAAAGGAAATTTTTCAGCGTTAAAAGGAGTAAACTGATGGCTTAAATAATATCTTCTGTATCCAAATTGCGAACTTGAAGATGCAAGATTCACTTCTGCATTGATTCTGTTTCTGAAATCACTGTTCCCACTCTGGAACAGATCATCAGCCACAATTCCTCCGTTTTCCTGATTATTAACATTTTGATGCAGGTAATGAGCAAATAATTCATAATTTCCGCTCTTACTTAGATAGTGTCCAGAGAATAGTGTATTATTATTAGCTGCCAATGAGTTCCTGTAAAGACCTTGTGATCGCAGTCCCATATATTCCAAAGCAAAATTAAATCGTTTCCCAATATTTTGGGTGTAGGTAGATCTTAAAACCGCTCCGTTCTTTATAGAATTATGATAAACAAAAGTTGCTGTTGGAGTTTTTACGTCATAATATTTCACGTCATTAATCCCAATAATTCCATAAGATTTATTGGAAGGCAACAGTGAAAGATCCTGCTCTGCATTTACCTCATAAGAAAGAGGATTAAATCCAGCTCCCACATTAGGAAATTGAACTCTCCCAAAGTTATCTTTATTGTTATATTGTGAAAAGACGTATGTTTTTTCGTAAGTCATCACCGTATCAAATATTTTCTTTTCAGAAAATTGAGTCTGATAAAGATAATCATTGATGGTAGGTTTGAATATTTTTAAAGAATCCTTCTTTCCAGAGTCAATAACTAAAGTATCCTTGTCTTTGACTGGATTGGTCTTTTCAGTTGAGGATGGTTTTACCGTTTGTGCTCTCAAAAAAAAGAGCAGATCAATAAACAAAAAAAAATGTACTTCATAAGATTTTATGAAGTACAAATTTAATAATTATTATTTAAGATTTTCTCTTATATAAAAATTTGATGTTAATTAGGATTTTGAACAATATTTGGGTTAGTATCTATTTCTGCCTGCGGAATTTGCCATAAAAATTTGTTAGAATTAGCAGGATAGGTAAGTTGTCCAAATGTTGGATGATTAGTCCCTGTATATACTCTATTTAATCCAACACCTAATCGCTTCATATCAAACCAAGCACAACCTTCACCCCACATCTCAATTCTTTTTTGAGTCGTAATCTCAGTTATTAATGCTGCACCAGTATTAGTAGATGTTGTATAAGAAGCATCTCTAGCTTGTGTAATTTGGGCAAGTACAGCCTTAGCTTGAGGCTCATTTCCAGATCTAGCAAGCGCTTCTGCTTCAATATAATACATTTCAGAAGCTCTTAAGTAAATATAATCCCCATCAGTAACGGTAGGATCAATAAATTTAAGATTTGCATAAGCAGGTAACGCAGGATAACTAGGATTTCCTCCAGGTGCTACAAAAGCTTTTTTCCTATAATCAGTAGCTGAGATATTATCATATAATCTTTTATCGATTAATTTATAAATTCCAAGCCCTCCTGCATATCCACTGTTATTAGTATTATCAAAGTGTGCAAAGAAACTTGCTACGAAAGAAGTATTATCACCAGTAATAACAGCTCCCCACATAGCATCAGTTGTTTTTGTTAGATCATAGAAACCATTACGCCAATCAGCTTCTGTCCCTAAAGCGTAACCCTGTTTAGCAGCATTAGCATTTTGTGCAGCTTGAGAATATTTACCCATTTCAAGGGATACTTGAGCTAGGAAGCCTTGAGCTACAGATTTATCTACTTTTTCTCTATTTGGTCTTGTGTAACCCGTAAGCAAATCAACTGATTTCAAAAGATCACTCTCTATTAAAGAATAAACCTCACCAACTGAAGATCTTGATTTCCCTTCAAATCCAACAGTAGTATATATAGGAACACATAAGTCTGAAGTATGTCCAACATAAGTAGGCCCATATATTCTTGCTAACATAAAATAAGAGAGCGCTCTTAATGCATACGCCTGTCCTAAAACAGATTTATTTTGATCATTTACTCCTACTTTAGTAATTGTATTAATAATTGTATTTGTAGATTTAATTTGAAGATAATAAGTATTCCAAGGAAGAAGAGATCTACTATTTGTTTGAATAATTCCCGTATAATTATACCAGCTAGAATACCAGCTAGATTTAGTCATGACATTATCATTTGACATCATATCCAAACCTGCAAGAATGGATTTATGACCATAATCTTCGTGATTTCCGCCATTAGTATTACCAAAGGTTCTAAATCCTGTATATATACCATCCAATAGCGCTTGAAGACCTGCAGGGGAAGTTGCTAACTGCTCTTCATTAATAGTTGATTGAGGTTTTGTATCCAAATAGTCATCACTACAACTTGTAACAAATAAAGAAGATACTAATAGTGAATATATTGCTATTTTTTCATTTTAATTAAAATTTAACTGTTAAACCTAAAGAGATTGTTCTAACAACTCCATAATTATTCAAAGAAAGGCCATTGTTAGCAGAAGCACCTATACTAGCCAATCTAGGATCCATTCCCTTTCTTTTACTCCACATTGCAAGGTTTGTTCCATAAAGACCAAATCTAAGTCCAGAAAGACCTTGAGGCAAAATACTTTTATCAAAATCATAACTAATAGAGGCATCTTGTAAACTGATATAATCAGATTTGATTAAGAATAAATCAGAAGCAGCCATTTGGTTCGGTCTTGATAAGTCTAATGCTGGAAGTGGTGCATCAGTATTGGTAGGTGTCCAAGTGTTATAAACATCCTTATGATAATTTTGTCCAATATTATCTGGTCCTGAAGGAAGCATTCCTTGGTAAACATTATCATACATATAACCACCAAATTGGAAAGCAAAATTAACTGCAAGGCTTACCCCTTTATAGCTCACATTAGTTCCGAAACCACCGTATGCTTTAGGATTTAGAGTTTTATCACTCAAATATAATTTTGCTTTCGTATAATCATTAGTAGTCACCTTATTTCCAGAAGCATCATCCATATACCATAAAGCATCACCATTTTCCTTATCAACTCCGGCAAATTGTCTTAGGTAATAAGTATACGCTGAAGATCCTTTATCAAATTTGAAAATACCTGATACAAAACTTGCAGGTAAGAATGTAATCTCATTTTTATAGTGAGTTGCGTTAGCAAATAAATTCCAAGTAAAATCCTGATTATTAATAATACTTGCATCTATTGAAACTTCAACTCCTCTATTTTTCATATCTCCAACATTCGTTGAAATAAATCTTGTCCCAGTAGAAGATGGTAATGGTTTGTTATAAATCATATCCTTCACCCCTCTTTCAAAATATTGAGCATCAATATTAATCCTGTTGAAAAGACTTAATTCAAAGCCAGCATTAAGGTTTCTTGAAACCTCCCACTTAATATCTCTATTTCCTTCGTAAACTTGCACAATTGTTGCATTTCCTTGAGAATCTGGAACAACTTCATATTGAGATTCATAAGCATAATAATTTCTTCCATATCCGAAATATGTTCTATTATTAAGGTTTACATTCCCAGCATACAAGATATTATCGTTTCCTTGCTCCCCGTAACTTGCTTTAAGCTTTAAATTTGTTACCACTTTATTTCCTTTCAAGAAATTCTCATTAGTAGCAACCCATGCTGCTCCAAGTCCGAAAAAGTTACCCCATCTGTTTTCTGGAGCAAACACAGAAGAACCATCTCTTCTAAAACTTGCATTTACAAAGTATTTATTATCATAGTTATAGTTAACTCTTGAAAGATAACCTTCTACTTTATATAAATCGTTAAACCCATTTAATGCGGAATATTTAGTTCCATTACTTAATATTGGAAGATCTGGAATTGCAATATTATTTTTAACTCCCGCTATCATCTTGCTGGTAAAATCGGAAGTTTCATGACCAACCATTGCACTTATACTATGTTTTCCAAATGTTTTATTCCAATTTAATAATTGCTGATTGGTCACAGTATAATCATTTGTTGTTGCATTAGTAATAGTACCTCCATACCCTGCAGCATCACCACCAATGTTATTAGAATAATTAGTGTAATAGCCACTTAATAAATCATACCCTAAATTATATGTGAAGTTGAAATCTTTAAGGAAATTCACAGAAGCATAAGCTCTACCACTTAAATTATCCTCCGAATTTCTTTTAATATCTAATAAAGTAGTTCCATATGGATTTAAAGTTCCACCATAAGGGCGGGCTAATCCCATTGGTCCAGTAAGAGTTCCAAAGTCATATACTCTTTGACCGTTAGAATCAAGTATAAAACCTCCATTTGTATTTCTTGCCCATATCGGATAAATTGGAGCAATATTCCTTGCCCAACTGAAAAGGTTACTATACTGGCTAGATGAAGCACCTTGGATAGGTGCATTTTGTTCAGTTCTAGCATAGTTTAAATTAACACCAACTTTAATATCAGAAGTAAGTCTTAATTCATTATTTAATCTAGCTGTATACCTATCAAATCCAGAATTTATAACATACCCTTCATCATTAAGATAACCAAAAGACAAGTAAGTATCATTTTTATCAGAAGAATTAGCTATATTAATGTTATATTCTTGACGAACTCTATCTTTAAATAGATTTTTGTTCCAATCATCATGATACAACAATTTTGCATTTTTATTAATTTTCCCTGTCGCAGGGTCTATAATCTGATTATCAGCGACATTATAATTATTATAAACCAAATAATCAGGGATCATTGTGTTTATTGCATTTGTCACGGCATTACCCATCGACATTCCTTTATAAACACCATCAGTTACCAATCTATTATAGAAAACTTCATAATATTCTCCCGGATCAGTAATGATATCATATTCTTTAACGGCTCGTGAGTTCACCCCGAACTTAGTGTCAAAAGTAACTGAGAACCTACCTTTTTTAGCTTTCTTTGTTGTAATAAGGATAACCCCATTTGCACCTCGGCTACCATATAATGCGTTTGCTGATGCATCTTTTAAAAATGAAATGGTTTCAATATCCTGATTTGAAATCGCATTAATATTACCATTAAAAGGCACCCCATCGACAACATACAAAGGATTATTTGAAGAAGAAAGAGATCCAATACCTCTAAATCTAACCTGCGGAGGATCTCCTGGTTGTCCCGAATTAGCGGAGATTTGTACCCCACCAACCTTTCCGGTTAAAGATTGAACAGCATTTGATGCCTGAGCATCCTCTAACTGTTTTGCATTAATTGTCGTAATTGACCCTGTAATACTCTGCTTTTTCTGAGTACCATAAGCAACAACAACAACTTCTTCGATCTGCTGCTCTTTAGTAACAGAATCTTTTTTTGTTTTCTGTGCAAAAGCTGTATGCCCTAAAAAAAACAATGCGCCAGCACTTAATACACGTAATTTCACATTCATATTAACAAATTTTAATATATTTAAGAGAGCAAATATGTTAATAAATATTAATACTGGCAACTTTTTAATTTGGCGATAATTATGATAAATACGATATATAAAAATTAATATTTTACTTCGTACATTAAAATTTAACAAAAAATAACATTTAACATTTCAATAAAACAAATTTTCCACAGTTCAAAATATCTTTAACAAACATTTATCATCCTTAAAAATATTATTTAGAATTATTATAAATTATCAGACGGTTATAAATTCCAAAGGAGCCTATTTTTCAATAGGCTCTTCTGAATTTATTTGTATGCTTAATTTAACCAGCAATAATGCTTAATAAACTATTAAGATCATCAATATTTTTGAATTTATTTTTTTTAAAATTTTGATCTAATTCCTCGGATTTATTAGGAAATAATGCTTTAATTTCATCTTTTTTCAATGGAGTAATTACCTTTTTAGCCATATCAAACAAAAAATAATCTGGTTTAGTTCTTGAAAACTTCGGGGGCCTAGCTTGATCATAGGTATTCTCCGCAACTTTTCCTGGCGTAAAGGTTATATTCTCTTTTCGAACAATTACATAATTATTTTTATCCGAAGAGGAATCAATATAATATTTCCCATTAATCAATCTCACAACATATTCATTATTGATTTTAAAATAATCAGCCTCTTCTTTTGGAATTTTATAATATTTATCATCATTCTTTAAGATAATTTCATCATTATAGATATTATATCTTAAAAGAAAAGCTCCACTCTCTCCTTTAATCATTGATGGCAAAAACTCTTTTTCTAAAAAAGGAGACCCATCATAATTATCATTATCGGCACTTTCTCCAACGCCAATTTTATTAACCGAATTAGACAACAATCTATTGTTATTAAGATTGTAAAGCACAGCACTTTGCCCAAAACAGAAGCTAAAGCCTAAAAATGACAATATAATTCCCGTCTTTTTCATTTTAAATATTTTCTTTTTTTATTGAGGTTGTTAATTTCCTACAAACGCTTCTTTTTTGTTTCCGTAAGCCGCCGTAGTACCTTTAAGGTAATAATTCCCATACACAGTTAAAGTCTTTGTACACGGATTAAATGATGAAACTTGTGAAGCATCAGTAGATTGCTTAACCCAAATAGGAGCTCCGGCATATGGAGCAGCACTATAGTTTGATCCCGTATATTGATCCGGAATAGTAACTACATATGTATCCGGATTATAATTTAACACCAAATCTATACCTACGTCTAAAAAGTCCTTTACCTTCAATTGATTCGTCGTTGACGATTGAACAATATCATAATTTCCATTTGGAGTATTCCAAAAAGCCTCTGTATTTTTAAAATTACCATTCATCAACGTAGCCGAGCATTTCAATGACATACTCATTGTATATGTTTGATAATCTATAATAGCATTCTGAATAGAATTCGATTGTAATTTAAAAACAGCTTTTTTAGCCACACTGGTCGCTCCGCTTTCCAACAATCGCACAACGAAAACTCCATTAACCTTACCAGAAGGATTATCAGTACCTTTCACAAGTTGGAAATCAACTCCTTCTTTTGCAGTTGAACTTGGATCTAAAACTAATTTCACCTCCTTATCTCCAGATACCTGCGAAATTGTTCCATATTTAACTTCAACATCTTTATGTCCACTACCCTGTTCTATTAACTGATCCGAACCTGCTGTTACAAAATGTAAATATGGCTCACCTTCGTAATGAATTTCATCATTTGTACATGACATAACAAGACAAACAAGAAATAGATATATATACTTTATTGTTTTCATTTCTAAGTTTTTTTTAATTAATACCCAGGATTCTGTTGAATTGTTGGATTTCCTTGCAGCTCAGCTCTTGGAATAGGCAGCGACCTCATACGATAATCATTAATTGGTATAGTCACCGGGATCGTTTTCACATCGTCTGTGGGATCCCTATCAATAGCCACTCCAGCAATTGCCCCCAATCTCTTTAAGTCTAAATATCTATGCCCTTCCAAATAGAGCTCTTTCCTTCTCTCCAAAAGGATATCAACATATGCCTGCTGTTTACTTGAATATACCGGTAAATCCACAGGACCCAGGTAGTTACGCGCATCCCTAACATTCTTTATAAGTGTTGCAGCCGTAGTGAAACTACCTTCTTCAACAGCGCATTCAGCTAAAATAAAATACATCTCAGATAACCTGAAAATTGGAATATCGTTTCTTAATACATTCTGACTTAAAACCTTTTCTCGTGTAGGGTCTGTAGGAATTGGATCAGGCGCCAAAGTTGCTCTGCCAGGATATTTATCTATCACAAGCACATCCAGAGCTCTGTAATTATCTATAGTCGCGTAATTGGAATTAATTACAGCAGTAGGATCAATATAGGCAAACCTCCTAATATCTCCAGGAGTACTAGCATACAGGTTAAAAGTTTTTCTACCCATATCATACAAAATAGATCCATTAGCCTGCGACGCATTGGTTGCAAACAGAGTTACAATATTTCCCCAGCTTTGAAGTTGCGGCCTGTTTAAAGAAAATATTAATTCTCTCGGATTACCAGTATCTGTATTATTCCACATTTTAACGTATGGATTCTTGGAAGTATATGCATTCAGATCTTTATGAGCCTGATTATTTTGAGCCAAATTACCTGGATTAGGAGGACTTGCCACCGTAAGTGATAAACCAGAAGTATTTAACACCGCCTGTGCCGCAGCTTTAGCTTGAGGATACATACCTCTGTATAAATAATACCTTGCTTTAAAGGCATTTAAAAAATTTTTCGTAATCCTGTAATAATCACCACTGGTTGTCAAATTACTTTCTGCAAAGGCGACATCCGCATCAATTAATGCAAAAATTTGAGAATTCGCAACCCTTGGTTTAGTTTCTGTCAACTCAGGGACATCTTCTATTAGCATAACCCCTAAAGCATTAGGATCTTTCATGTCTGTAGAAAAATAGGACAAAAGAGTAAAATAAGAAAATGCTCTTATTAGTCTGGTCTGCGAAACCACATTATTATATCTAGCTCGTTCAGACTCTGCCGGCACTATACCCTTGGCTCCTACCAAAAGCCTGTTAGCCCTATTTATTGTTGTATAATTCCCGAGCCAGATACCAGAAGTAGGCCCATTAGTAATATCAAGGTAAAATTGATGAGCACTAAGTGCCAACTCAGAATTCTGAGGCCCCATCCCCAACTCATCAGTTATTTGAGCAGATAAAAATAAATTATTGGTAATATCTAAACTAGTATATACAGCACCATTAAGGTATTTATCTAAATCGTTTGTATTAGTGAATGTCGACTCACCATTCAGTTCTCCCGCCTGCGTGATATCCAATGCATCATTACAAGAAGATACACTTACAATAACAGCTAAGGATAATATTGTTGTTTTAAAAATACTTTTCATATTGAATAATTAATAATTACTAAAAATCTAAATTAGCTCCAATTGAGAACGTTCTTGGGTTTGGATAAACACTTAAAGGAAATGTACCCAATCCCTCAGGGTCATACCCTCTCCATTTTGTCCAGGTAAAAATATTTTCACCTTGAATAAAGATTCTAGCAGCCTTCAGTATAGATTTTTCATTAAAGAATTTTTTAGGCACATTGTACCCTAGAGTTACATTCTTCATCCTCAGGAAGGATGCATCATACAGAAGTCTATCAGTAATGCTAGACATGGGCGCATTTAACGAAGGAATATCTGTATTAGTGTTAGTAGGGGTCCACGCATTAAGCAAATCAGCAGAAACATTATTTCCAGCACGCATATATGATGGATTTAATGCCCATGCCAACTGATTGTCTGATCTCCAGAACTTAGCTTGGAATGAGAATAATGCATCTAAGAAAAACCCTTTATATTCACTATTAAAGCCAAAACCTCCCGTGTACTTTGGAAAATAGTTTTTCCCCGTTTTTCTTCTGTCTTTATCTAATGCTTGTTCTGATACATTTCCGTTTGAATCCAAATATAACTCATTTCCATTATTAGGATTCACCCCTAAATAAGGCACTAGATTCCATTCATTGATGCTACCTCCTTCTACTAAAAGTAAAGATCCTGTACTTACTGGAATTGACAGTTTTTTAATAGTATTTTTATTATATGAACCGTTAGCAAATATTGTTAACTTATAATCTGATTTGTTAAAAATATTATATCTCAGCACCGCTTCAAAACCTTCATTTTTTAAAGCTCCATAATTACCTCTATAAGTATATTGACTGGTAATTGCTGATGAAGGAATATTATAATAAAGCATATCGGTATCTTTTCTGTAGACATCAAAATTACCTTCCAGCCTATTCTTAAACAATTTAAAATCCAACCCGAAGTTTGTTTGTTTAACCTCTTCCCATCGAAGTGTAGGATTTGCTATATTACTAACAAAATAACCTGAAGTGTTGGAATACCCATTTCCAACCACATTCAAATCCCTTGTAATACCAGTTCCTAAAAGCATAGGATTCGTATCATCTCCAGCCGCAATTACGTTAGCATTCCCTTGGGTACCATAAGAAGCTCTCAACTTCAACATATCGAATATTGATCCCTGCATAAAGTTTTCTTTATCAATATTCCAACGTCCTCCGACAGACCAAAACGTTCCCCATTTATTACCAGGAGCAAATCTATAACTACCATCCCGTCTTAATGTTCCACTAAAACCATATTTATCTTTATAATCGTAATCTGCCGTTGCAAAATAAGAAAGGGAACCAGCAGTAGCCTTAAATGCCGAAACCGATGGTAGATAAATATTTCTCACAGGATCGAAAGCAATATACCCGACACCTGACCCAATCGCAAATGATCTTGGATCTAAACCATTTTGAGTTTGACTACTTGAATAGAAATGAACCTTATTATACTCTAAATATGCTCCTACTCCAATAGTATGATCTCCTAATACTTTATTATAATTAACGCTAGAAACTGTAGTAAAGTTCAGCTCTCTGGAGTTACCAATAGTCTCACTACCTCCGTACTCTGTCCCATTTGTTGCAGCAACCACCAACGAAAGATACCCATTAGGATTTCTTCCTGCCATTGAATTCCCTATTTTAACATCTACCCCCGTTCTATTATTAAGCGTAAAGTCATCTGTAAGTTTGTAGGATGTAGTTACATTAGTGAAAATAGAAGTTTCATTGAAACGCCCAAATACGGACTGATCACCCCTAAGTACATCCTCAAGAATGTAAGCAAAATTACCCTCCGCTCCGGAATTAGTCCCAATTGCATTAAATAAATCGCGACCATTAGCATATTGCCCAGAAGCAATATAAGGCAAAGCCAGAAAAGATCCTATTAATGGATTTTGAACATAATTTCCATTTATACCCGAATTACTTTCTTGATTCAGCTGTTTTCTAGCAGAATACCCCAAACCAACTATAGCAGTATAATTAAACCTCTTATCAGCTGATCTACCTGTGATATTATTTCTAAATGTAAATCTCTTAAAATTAGTATTCGGAACCAAACCTCCTTGCTCCAAATATCCTAATGATGAATATACCGATGTATTTTCACCACCAAAAGTTGCAGAAACATTATGTTGCTGGGTTACATCTGCCTTAAAGAAAGTTTTTTCCCAATTTGTATTAATTGGATAGTTTGCAATTTCTTCATCAGTAAGCTTTCCCCCTGTAAGACTTGTTTGATTATTATTTTTTTGAATCCTAAGTAACTGCTGAGCATTTGCCATATTGTATTTGTTTTTAGGCATAACACTAACCCCAGTCATAGTACTATAGCTTAATCTCAATTTTGAGTTAAACTTACCTCCTTTAGTTCTAATCAACAATACTCCATTTGCTCCCCTATTTCCATAAATTGAAGTCGCTGCCGCATCTCTCAAAATTGAGATAGATTCTATATCCTCCGAATTTAAATTCCTAAACTGATTAGCCCCAGTAGGAACCCCATCAATAATCACTAATGGCTCTGTATCTGCCGAAAGTGATGAAATCCCTCTAATAACCAGATCAATTTTTGCAGAACCAGGAGAACCCGAATTAGACGCAATAGTAACACCAGGAGCAGAACCTTGTAATGAGTTTAGAAAACTAACATTTGGTCTGTTCTCTAAAACCTCCGCATTTACAGTAGTATTCGCACTGACATCCTTAGGCTTAGTTAAAGTTCTATTGTACCCTAAAACTACAACCTCCTCAATATCTTTTGATTTGATTGTATCATTTTTTTTAACAGTTTGTGCATTATATAGGCCACATATAAAAAACAACGCGCCAGCACTCACCACCCGTAATTTAACATTCATATTAACATATTTTAATATATACAAGACAAATATGTTAATTAATACTAATATTTACAAATACATTAAATTAATAATATAAAACAAATTTAACTTTAATTCAAAAATCACATTAAATTGAATAATTATTTATAATAAAAACATATAAATATTAAATAAAAAAAACATTATTATAACTATTTAACTTAAATAATGATAATATAATAAAATGTTAAAAAAACAATTTAGAATCAATATAAATTATGTTTTTAAACAAAAAAAACCACTTTTATAAAAAAGTGGTTTTCAAATATTTAGATAATTAATAAATTATTTCAATTTCTTCTTCACTGCAACTTCTTCATATACTTCAAGAATATCGCCGATTTCAATATCGTTATAACCTTTTAAATTCAATCCACATTCGTAACCTTTGGTTACTTCTTTCACATCATCTTTAAAACGCTTTAAACTCTCCAGTTCCCCGTCAAATTTAACGATACCGTCTCTTAGAACTCTTACCTTAGCACTTCTTGTAACCTTCCCTGAAAGAACCATACATCCGGCAATTGTTCCCACCTTCGAAATTTTAAATACTTCTCTGATTTCCACATTACCAATTACCTGTTCTTTAATTTCAGGAGAAAGCATACCTTCCATTGCCTCTTTTACCTCATCAATAGCTGCATAAATTACAGAATAAGTTCTGATCTCAATTTCTTCCTTATCTGCTAATTCTTTAGCATTACCACCAGCCCTAACATTAAATCCAATGATAATAGCATCCGAAGCTGTAGCTAAGTTAACATCAGATTCTGTAATCTGACCAACTCCCTTATGTAAGATATTAACACTGATCTCTTCCGTTGACAACCTTTGCAATTGATCTGATAACGCTTCAACAGAACCATCCACGTCACCTTTCAGGATTATATTCAACTCCTTGAACTCACCTAGAGCAATTCTTCTTCCAAGTTCTTCAAGCGTTGTATGTTTCTTAGTTCTGATAGAAAGCTCTCTTTGAAGCTGCTCTCTCTTATTGGCAATAGTTTTTGCCTCACTCTCATCAGCATAGACTTTAAATTTATCCCCTGCTGTTGGAGCACCATCCAGACCTAAAATAGTAACCGGGATTGATGGCCCTGCCTCTTTAAGGTTTCTACCACGTTCATCAAGCATTGCTTTCACTTTACCATGGTTTTTCCCTGCAAGTACATAATCACCAACTCTTAAAGTTCCGGTTTGCACCAGCATCGTAGCTACGTATCCTCTTCCTTTATCTAAAGAAGCTTCAATTACAACTCCCTGAGCATTTCTATTCGGATTAGCTTTCAGTTCAAGCATTTCTGCCTGAAGCAACACTTTCTCCAATAAAAGATCAATATTATTACCAAACTTCGCAGAAATTTCCTGCGCCTGAACATTACCACCCCATTCTTCAACCAAAATATTCATACCAGATAATTGCTGACGGATATTATCAGGATTTGCACCCGGCTTATCAACTTTATTCAAAGCGATAATCATTGGTACACCTGCTGCCTGCGCGTGAGAGATCGCCTCTTTAGTCTGAGGCATTACATCATCATCGGCTGCAATTACAATAATAGCAATATCGGTAATCTGAGCACCCCTTGCTCTCATAGCCGTAAAGGCTTCGTGACCAGGAGTATCCAGGAAGGTAATCCTCTGCCCGTTTTCTAACTTCACATTATATGCTCCAATGTGCTGTGTAATACCTCCTGATTCACCAGCGATAACATTGGTTTTTCTGATGTAATCAAGTAAGGATGTTTTACCGTGGTCAACGTGTCCCATTACGGTTACAATTGGTGCTCTTGGAGAAAGATCCTCCTCTGCATCCATATCTTCTTCAGATTCTGCTTCTTCAAGATCAGCATCCGAAAACTCAATTTTATAACCAAATTCATCAGCTACCAATAATAAGGTATCAGCTTCAAGTCTCTGGTTCATAGTTACCATAACACCTAGAGAGAAACATGCGGAAATAACTTCTGTTGGAGAAACGTTCATCAAACTGGCAAGTTCCCCTACTGTAATAAATTCAGTAACTTTTAATGTTCTATCCTGTGCATCAATCTCTTGCTGACGTTCATCCTGCTCTCTACGATAAGTTCTCTTATCTTTTCTATGCTTAGCAGATTTAGATTTACCTCCTTTATTAGTTAACTTCTCAAGGGTTTCTTTAATCTGATTCTTTACTTGCTCATCAGTTAGCTCCACAGGCATTGTTCTTTGCCCCGGTCTATTATTCTGACCCCCTTTCTTGAATCCACCACCCTGACCTTGTGGACGGTTTCCTTGATTGTTATTATTGTACGGACGGTTTCCACCAGGACCACCTTGACCTTGCGGGCGATTACCTTGGCCACCCTGACCTTGTGGGCGGTTGCCTTGATTACCCCCTTGCGGACGGTTTCCTTGCCCCCCTTGCTGATTGTTTCCTCCAGCCTGTTGATTGTTCCCTGTATTCTGTTGATTAGGTCCTCCAGGTTTTTCAATCCTTTTTCTTTTCTTCTTCGCACCTGAGTTAGGCTTAGGAGCAAATTGCGTTAAATCAATTTTTTCACCAACAATCTTAGGTCCGTCTAATTTTTGATAAACGGTTTCAATTTTCTGAGGCTCCTGAGATTGCTCGTCATCTTTTACAGATTCTTCCTTCACAGCATCAATTGGTTTGGCCTCAGTTTCAACAACTGGTTTTGGAGTTTCTTTCACAACTTCAATTGGTTTTTCTTCAGCTTTTTTCTCCTCCACTTTTGGTTTATCTTTTTTAACTGGTCTGTTTCTTGACTCTATTTGTGACAAGTCAATTTTATCCAGAACTTTAAATTCCTGTTTCTCTGTAGCTGCTTTAGTTTCAGGTTCCGGTTCTGACACTATCTCTTCCTTCTTCTCAACCGGAGGAGTTACAGGAACAACCGGAGCCTCAGAAATCTCTTCAGCCTCAGGTTTCTTAGAATCCAAATCTATTTTACCTAAAATTTTAGTTTCTGGTTTATTAGCTTTAGCTCTTATTACTTCAGGGGTTTTCTTTTCTTCTATTTCCAGTTTTTCTTCCGGAACTTTAATGATCACCACCTCATGGGAAGCTTTACGTTGTTCGCCATCCTTGGCAAACTCAGCCTCCAATGCAGAATATGCCGCTTCTTCTAATTGAGCGTTAGGATTGTTTTCAACCTCGAAATCCTTTGACTGTAAAAACTCTACTAATCTGGACATCGAAATGTTGAATTCCTTAACCGCTTTATTTAATCTTATTTTTGGCATTTATATTATTTACTGTTTTTTTAATTTCTAAAATTAAAGTATTTCTTTTTTACTTTTTATTAAAATTTATTTAAAATCTTAATCTTCAAATTCTTCTCTCAGAATGCGCTTTACATCTTCGATGGTTTCTTCTTCAAGGTCAACCATATTTAAAAGACTTTCAGTATCCTTATCCAATACTGATTTCGCAGTAGTAAGACCTACTTTCTTAAATTCATCCAAAATCCACTGCTCGATATCGTCATTAAATTCTCTCAAATCAACATCGTCATCCTCGCTAGACTCTCTATAAACATCTATTTCATACCCTGTCAACCAAGAAGCCAGTCTGATATTTTGACCTTGCTTTCCAATTACTTTAGAAATTTCTTCTACAGGTGTATAAACTAACGCATAGCTACTGTTCTCATTGATGTCTATTTTGTTAATTGTAACGTTACCTAACGCTCTCTTAACTAAAATTTCAGGATTTTTAGACCACTGAATAACATCTATATTTTCATTTTTCAACTCTCTTACAACCCCATGAATCCTGGATCCCTTTACACCCACACAAGCACCAACCGGATCAATTCTATCATCATAAGCATCTACGGCAATTTTAGCCTTTTCACCAGGAATTCTTACCACTTTTTTAAGCATAATCGTTCCATCCTGAATCTCAGGAATCTCCAGCTCCAATAATTTCTCAAGGAACTTAGGTGCAGTTCTGGAAATAATAATTTGTGGCTTTGAACCTTTAAAATCAACTGACTCTACGATAGCTCTGATGTTCTCTCCTTTTTTAAAGAAGTCAGAAGGAATCTGGTTTTCTTTTGGTAAAATAAATTCATTACCCTCATCATCTAACAAAATTACATGTTTGTGACGAATATGATGAATTTCTCCAACAACAATCTCTCCAATTCTGTCTCTGAACTGCTCATACAACATTGCATTATTATGCTCCTGAAGTTTTGTAGCGAGAATCTGCTTCAAAGTTAATATATTTCTTCTTCCCAGCTGTGCAACAGGAATCTCCATTGTAAAGTCTTCCCCTACTTCAAAAGTCGGATCGATTTTTTTAGCTTCAGAAATTTCAATTTCCAAATCATCGTCTTCCGACATCTCATCCTCTACGATTGTTTTATTTAAAAATATCTGAAAATCCCCCTTATCAGGGTTTACAATCACATCAAAATGATCATCTGAATCAAACCTTTTTCTCAAAAGAGTTTTCAGTGAATCTTCAATAATTGCCATAAGATCAATTTTACTGATCCCTTTTTCGTCTTTAAAATCACCAAAGGATTCAATCAACGCTATATTATCCATTTATTCTTTTTTCTTTTTAAAATTTAATTACTACTAATGCTTTTTTTATCTCAGAGTAAGGAATTTCCTTTTCCTCCTCCACATCTACTTTACCCTTTCCAATATCTTTTGGTTTTCGGTATCGTAAAATAAGTGTGATTTTTTCTTCATCCACTTTTGACAATTCACCTTCTATTTTAGAAGAATCCTCAAGAACAATTTCAATTTCTCTTCCTATATTTTTGTTAAACTGTCTGGGAGTAGATAATGGTTCGCTTAGTCCCGCAGACATAACCTGAAGACTAAAATCATGTTCTTCACGATCCATATTGAACTCTATTGCCCGGCTTGCATCAAGACAATCCTGCAAAGAAACTCCATTATCACCATCTAAAATCACTGTAATATCATCCCCTGCAGAAAACTTCAGATCAATAAGAAATAAATCTTTTCTGGTTTCAAGGAATTCATTTAATAATTCTTCAATTTTCTTTCTAAACTCCATAATTTTATGCTTGATTTACAGTACGAAAAAAGGCTTTCTTCCGAAGCCTTCCCATTTTTTTCCGTAAATCCAATGCAAATATAAGATTTTTTTTCTAAAAAAGCAAAATCATCTTATTATCAGATAAATAACCCGACAATGTATTAACATTAAATTTAAAGAGGGGTTGACAGTATTTTTATTATTTTTGTGATGAATTTTAAAAACAAACATTTTGAATATAACAATTGTAGGAACAGGTTATGTAGGATTAGTTACCGGAACTACCCTTGCAGAACTTGGCAATTCAGTATACTGTGTTGACATTGATGAAAAAAAAGTTGAAGGCATGAAAAACGGCATTGTTCCCATATATGAGCCGAACCTTGAAGAGATGTTCCATAGAAACATTCAGTCTCAAAGGTTATTTTTCACCACCAATTTAAAAGAAGCATTAGATAAAAGCGAAGTCGTATACCTTGCTTTACCTACTCCTCCCGGGGAAGACGGATCTGCTGATCTTTCTTATGTGTTGAGTGTTGCCAATAGTATTGGCGAACTGATGACTGAATATAAGGTCATTGTTAACAAAAGTACAGTTCCCGTGGGAACGGCAGAAAAAGTAAGAGAAGTTATTTCTTCAAAAACAAACATTCCTTTTGATGTTGTTTCCAATCCGGAATTTTTAAGGGAAGGCTTTGCTGTAGAGGACTCTATGAACCCTGCAAGAGTTGTTGTCGGATCAAGTTCAGAGAGAGCTAAAAATATCATGTCCAAGATATATCAGCCTTTTACCAATACAGGAATTCCTATTATATTCATGGATGAAAAATCGTCTGAACTTACCAAATATGCATCAAACTCATTTTTAGCGGTGAAAATTACATTCATGAATGAGATTGCCAATTATTGTGAAAAAGTAGGCGCTGATGTTGACAAAGTAAGACTGGGAATGGGAAGTGATGACAGAATTGGTCACCGCTTTTTGTTTCCCGGAATTGGGTATGGGGGAAGTTGTTTCCCTAAAGATGTGAAGGCATTAATTAAATCTGGGAAGCAGGAAGATTTTAATTTCCAGATTTTAGAAGCTACAGAAAATGTAAATACAACTCAAAAAGTTATTCTGGTTTCTGATATTGAAAAATATTTCGGAGGAGATCTTAATGGAAAAAAGATTGCAATTTGGGGACTAGCTTTTAAGGCAAATACCGATGACATACGTGAAGCTTCCTCTTTGGACAACATTAATCTTTTGTTGAAAAAAGGAGCTAAAATAACCGCGTATGATCTAGTCGCGGAAAACAATGTTCGTCAGATTATTGGAGACCAGATCCAATATGCAAAAACGATGTACGATGCTTTAGAAGGAGCTGACGCATTATTTATTGCTACGGAATGGCCGGAATTCAAAAATCCTAATTTTGATCTGATGGTCGAAAAAATGAACAATAAAGTTATATTTGACGGAAGAAATATGTATCCTTTGGAGGTTCCCAAACAACATGGATTCTATTATAAAAGTATTGGAAGACAAACTATCCCGAATCCATAAGCTCAATAACAAAAACAAAGTACCGTTTATTTTCTGTATAAAAAATTCAATACCCTATATTTATAATAGCAGGTATAGAATTTATATTAATACCTTAGTAACTTTAATCTTAACTGTTTCAAAATATTAAAATGAAAAATATAATTATTACGGGAGGAGCAGGTTTTATTGGCTCCCACGTTGTTAGAGAATTTGTCAAGAATAACCCTAACACCACGATAATCAATCTGGACGCCCTTACTTATGCTGGAAATTTAGAAAATTTAAAAGATATCGAAAACGAACCCAATTACGTTTTTGAAAAAGCAGACATAACAAAACCGGAAGAATTAAGAATAATTTTTGAAAAATATAACCCTGATGCTGTTATACATTTAGCTGCAGAAAGTCATGTAGACAGAAGTATTACTGACCCCATGGCTTTTATTAATACGAATGTAAATGGTACTGCCAATCTTCTTAACTTGTGTAAAGAATTCTGGACGCTTAATCCCGAACATACCCATGGAAGATTTCCAGATGAAATCAGAAAGAATTTATTCTATCATGTTTCCACGGATGAAGTATACGGCAGTTTAGGAGAAACTGGTTTCTTCCTGGAAACAACATCTTACGATCCACAATCTCCTTATTCCGCTTCTAAAGCAGCTTCTGATCATTTAGTAAGAGCTTATGGAAATACCTACGGAATGCCTTTTATCGTATCCAACTGTTCAAACAATTATGGTCCCAATCACTTCCCGGAAAAGTTGATTCCTCTTTGTATTTCCAATATTATTAATGAAAGACCGTTACCTATTTATGGCGATGGTAAATATACCCGCGACTGGTTATTTGTTATTGATCATGCAAAAGCAATTCATCAGATATTTAATGAAGCCAAGACAGGTGAAACTTATAATATCGGAGGATTTAATGAATGGCAAAATATTGATCTGGTAAAAGAATTAATCAAGCAAATGGATGCAAAACTTGGAAAACCATCTGGTTACTCTGAAAAATTAATCACTTTTGTAAAAGACAGACCAGGCCATGATAAGCGTTATGCTATTGATGCATCAAAGCTGAATAAAAACCTGGGATGGAAACCATCAGTGACATTTGAGCAGGGATTATCAAAAACAATTGACTGGTATCTTGAAAACAAAGAGTGGTTAGAAAACGTAACCTCGGGAGATTATCAAAAATACTACGAAAAACAATACAACTAAACCATCAAAAAATAATCATTTCACCAAATGCAATGTTCCAATAGAACATAATTGAAAAAATAAAAAAACAAATACATGAAAGGAATAATTTTAGCCGGTGGTTCCGGTACTAGACTTTACCCTCTTACCATTGCAGTAAGTAAACAGTTAATGCCTGTTTATGACAAACCAATGATATACTATCCTTTATCTACATTATTATTAGCGGGAATAAGGGATATACTAATTATAACAACCCCTCATGACCAGGAAGGTTTCGTTAAACTACTAGGAGATGGATCTCAGATAGGTTGCAATATTCAATATGTGGTGCAGCCAAGCCCGGATGGTCTTGCTCAGGCTTTTATTCTTGGAGATTCTTTCATTGGGAATGATCCGGCAGCACTAGTATTGGGAGATAATATTTTTTATGGATCTGAAATGGGAACCCTTTTAAAAAACAAAACAAATCCTGATGGCGGAGTTGTCTTTGCCTATCACGTTTCCGACCCCGAAAGATATGGAGTTGTAGAGTTTGACGATGATTTTAAAGCTGTTTCTATAGAAGAAAAACCTACACATCCAAAATCCAATTATGCAGTTCCCGGTTTATATTTTTATGACAATGAAGTTGTTGAAATTGCAAAAAACATACAACCTTCTGCACGAGGTGAGCTTGAAATTACAGATGTAAATAATGTTTATCTTAAAAAAGGCAAGCTGGAAGTTGGGGTTTTGGACAGAGGGACAGCGTGGCTTGACACCGGAACTTTTGATTCTCTTCATGATGCTTCAGAGTTTGTAAGTGTTATTGAAAAGAGACAAGGATTTAAAATCGGATGTATTGAAGAAATTGCATTTAGAAATAAATTTATTAACGAGGAAAAGTTATTACAGACAGCTTTAAAGTACGGAAAAAGCGGATATGGCAAATACCTTACGCAACTCGTAAACAAATAATCTTAAATCAGGAATTTATAAAGCTGTTATCTTCAATGATTACAGCTTTTGTTTATAATAATAAATATCAATATATTAGTTATTATTTTTAGTTTTTACATGAATAACAATTCATAATATATAGAACTATGAGAAAATTAATTATTATAAATTTGCATAAACTTAACACAAATGAATGAACCACAACAAAAGTGGACAGAAACCATTGAGGCCAACCATACTTTATTTGACTTAAGGCTCAAAGAAGTATGGAGATATAAAGATCTTATTTATATGTTTGTGAAAAGGGATTTTATATCCAGTTTCAAACAAACGATTCTGGGACCTATATGGTTTTTTATTAATCCGATTTTCACCACAATTACGTATCTGATTGTTTTTGGGAAACTTGCTAACTTACCTACAGACGGTGCACCACCATTGCTATTTTATCTAGCTGGGGTTACTCTTTGGAACTATTTTTCAGGTGCACTACTTGGTACTTCAAATACATTTGCAGGAAATGCGGCTATCTTCGGAAAGGTATATTTCCCGAGACTTGTCACCCCTATTTCAATTGTAATTTCAAATTTAATGCGTCTTGGTGTTCAATTCTTTTTGTTCATCATTGTTTGGGGATACTATCTCGCTAAAGGAGATATTCATTTTAACATATGGATCTTGGCTACTCCGCTTTTGGTCGTTCTTATGGCCCTTTTCGCATTAGGTGTTGGTATGATCTTTTCTTCTCTTACAACAAAATACAAAGACCTTAACATGCTATTGGGCTTTGGTGTAAGCTTATACATGTATGCAACTCCGGTTATCTATCCTGTATCATCGCTACCCGGATATTTTAAAAAGTTAGCCTATTACAACCCATTAACCGGTATTTTTGAATGTTTTAAGTATGGATGGTTAGGTGTTGGAGATTTTTCACCATTGATGCTTGGAATAAGTACTATAATCATCCTTATTCTTTTGGGGATAGGAGTTGTTGTTTTCAATAAGGTTGAAAAAACATTTATGGATACTGTATAATTATTAAACTAAAAAAATATGCTCGCTTTAAAAGCAGAAAATATATCAAAACAATATCGTTTAGGACAAGTTGGAACAGGCACACTTTCTCATGACCTTAATAGATTCTGGTACAGGTTAAGAGGTAAAGAAGATCCTTATTTGAAAATTGGAGAAGCTAATGATAGAACTTCAAAAGGAGATTCCGAATATGTTTGGTCACTTAGAGATATTAATTTCGAAACAAAGCAAGGGGATGCTTTAGGAATTATTGGCAGAAATGGTGCAGGAAAATCAACACTATTAAAACTTTTAAGTAAAGTTACCAAACCCACAACGGGAAAAATCTACACCCAAGGAAGAATAGCTTCTTTGCTTGAGGTTGGAACTGGCTTCCATCCGGAAATGACAGGCAGGGAAAATGTATTTTTAAATGGGGCAATTTTGGGTATGACCCGAAAGGAAATCACAAGAAAGTTTGATGAGATCGTTGATTTTTCTGGCGTAGAAAGGTATATAGATACTCCGGTAAAAAGATATTCATCAGGTATGTATGTACGTCTGGCATTTGCTGTGGCTGCCCATTTAGAATCGGAAATTCTTATTGTAGATGAAGTTTTGGCTGTTGGAGATGCAGAATTTCAAAAAAAATGCCTGGGGAAAATGGGTGATGTCACCAAAGGAGAAGGAAGAACTGTACTTTTTGTAAGTCATAATATTACTGCTATTAAAGAGCTTTGTAACACTGCATTATTATTAGATAAAGGCTTATTAATTAATCAAGGGGATATTAATAAATGTATTATAGAATATCAAAAAAATAATGAAGCCAAATTTTTCTACAATTATTTGGATGATCCTATAAAACTTGAAAATGAAAAGATTTTAATTAAATCCTTCAAAACCGAACCAATTAATGGAGATATGATTAATATAAAGTCGGGTATCCTTGTAACTGTTTCTTTTATGTCAAAGATGGCGAATGTCGATATTGATCTTTCCTTTCTTCTTAAAAATAGCCACGATCTTACAGTAATGAGTACTGGACTGATGTTAAGTACTAACAGAGAATCTCAAAAAGGAGATTATACTGTTACATTTGAAATACCTCCATATACCCTTAATGAGGATTCCTATTATTTTGATTTTTTCTGGGGTGTTAATAGATCAGACATAGCATTCAGAACACAAATTTTTGGTTTTGAAGTAAATGGAATGCAAAATCAATTCGGGGAAATAATTAAATCTCCAGGAGTTTTATTTCCAAAAATCACACATAATGTAAATTATGAGAAAATGTAAAAATAATGGATATCTGGATAACATATTATTAAAGTCCATTACATCCTTTGTTATATAAAATTTATACATTTACTTGAAATAATTTATTACTAACTAATTATATTCATTCGATGGATATCCCACATATCATAAATTTTTCTAAAATTGGCTCCCAGGATTTGGGATATATTACTGTTGCAGAAACACAAAAAGACACTCCTTTTGAAATAAAGAGAGTTTACTGGACTTATTATACTCCTCAGGATGTTATAAGAGGAGGTCATGCACATAAAGAACTTCAACAAGTGATATTTGCAACCTCTGGTATTATAGAATTTAACACGCTTGATCTTCAGGGAAATAGAGAAACTTTCATTTTAGATTCACCTTCGAAAGGCCTCTATATTCCTAAACTAATTTGGAGAGACATCAAGTTTAGCCACAATGCTGTACTCCTGTGTTTAGCATCTGAACTTTATGATGAGAAAGATTATTTCAGAGATTTTGAGGAATTTAAAAATTATAAAAAATGATTCACTCTCTGGCTGATGTACAATCTCAAAACATAGGTGAAGGAACCTACATATGGCAATTCTGCGTCATTCTTAAAGACGCAGAAATTGGAAGTAACTGTAATATCAATTGTCAGGTATTTATAGAAAATAAGGTAATTATAGGGAATAATGTAACAATAAAGCCCGGTGTTCAGATCTGGGATGGAATTACAATAGAAGATGATGTTTTTATTGGCCCTAATGCAACTTTCACGAATGACCTGTTTCCAAAATCCAAAAATAAGCACTTTAAACTGGAACATACATTGATAAAAAAAGGAGCATCTATTGGTGCAAACGCAACCATACTGGCAGGTGTGACAATTGGAGAAAATTCGCTTATCGGAGCAGGGAGTGTTGTTACCAAAAACATTCCTGCCAATGAAATCTGGGTTGGAAATCCAGCAAAATTTTTAAAGAAAAATACTCATGATTAAATTTCTTGATTTACAGAAAATAAATCTTACCCATCAACAAGAAATTGAAGATGCCATCTTAAGTACTTTCCGTTCCGGATGGTATTTATTGGGTGATAGAATAAAAACATTTGAAACAGAGCTTGCTCAATATTGCGATGTTCCTCATGCCATTGGCGTGGCAAATGGGTTAGATGCATTAAGGTTAATTTTCAGAGCTTATATTGAGCTTGGTATTATGACTGAAGGAGATGAGATTCTTGTTCCCGCCAATACCTATATTGCTTCTATCCTTGCCATCACAGATAATAAATTAGTTCCGGTTTTAGTAGAACCAGATCTTAATACTTACAACATTGACACTTCTAAAATAGAAGAAAAAATTACTTCACGGACCAGAGCAATTCTACTTGTTCATTTATATGGGAGTATTGTATTTTCAGAGAAAATACAACAAATTTCAGAAAAATATAATCTAAAAATAATTGAAGATAATGCTCAAACAATTGGAGCATTGTGGAAAAACAAAAAATCAGGAAGTTTAGGAGATGCTGCAGGATTCAGCTTTTATCCAGGGAAAAACCTTGGAGCTATAGGAGATGCCGGCGCTGTCACTTGTAAAGACAATGAATTGGCGACTTGTGTGAGAACTTTGGCAAATTACGGTTCTCAAAAAAAATACGTTAACCAATATCGTGGTTACAATTCGCGTTTAGACGAAATTCAGGCTGCTGTGTTATCTGTAAAATTAAAATATTTAGACGCAGAAAATTACGAACGAAAAAAAATTGCAGATAGATACCTTAAGGAAATTATAAATCCAAAGATTATTCTCCCTCAACATAAATTAGAAGAAAACAGCCATGTATATCACCTTTTTGTAATCAGAACAGAAGATAGGGATAAGCTGCAAAAGTATCTTGAAGAAAATGGAATCCAAACCCTCATACATTATCCCATTCCACCTCATCATCAGGAAGCATACTCAGAATGGAAGGAACTTAGTCTGCCTGTTACCGAAAAGATTCATAATGAGGTTTTAAGTTTACCAATTTCCCCAGTAATGACAGATGGGGAAATTTTAAAAGTTATACAAACCTTAAATGCATTCTAATGGTTCTCAATATAATATTTTCTTACAATCGTGCGATTCAGTTAGATTACT
This sequence comes from Chryseobacterium sp. B21-037, assembly GCF_028570785.1. Lineage (NCBI taxonomy): Bacteria > Pseudomonadati > Bacteroidota > Flavobacteriia > Flavobacteriales > Weeksellaceae > Chryseobacterium > Chryseobacterium sp. B21-037. The sequence continues at coordinate 3,927,500 of NZ_JALGCB010000001.1, read as the reverse complement.
TATTACAATCTACTTTAAAACATTTTAAAACAGATTCAAAAATCGTTGTTTTATATCATACGAGTGGACCTCATAAGGAAGGATATGAGCTTCTTAAGAAAAAATATGCAGAACAGCGTGTAAATTTTATTGAAAGAAAGAGTGTTATTTTCGATTTATCTTATTTCAAATCACTTAATTCAAAAAAAGATTGGGAATTCTTCAAGAAAAAAAATTTATTTAATAAAAACGGAGATAATTTCAAAGGATTACTTCAAAAAATCATTCGCAACAGCAATTGTGAATTCCTAATGTTCAACACAGATGATGGAGTTTTTTATGATGATATTACAATTCCGAAAGAAGTGTTTGACATCATAAGAGCCAATCCTGAAAATGCTTCTTACAGATTGTACGTTGGTGAAAATTTGGAAGGACAACCATCATATCTTGAGAAAAAGAACAACTATTATCAATGGGATTATTATACCGATACGGCTATTCATCACTGGTCTTATCCTTTTTCTGTTGATGGAACAATCTATAATTCCAAAGGACTTCTTAAGCATCTCGAAAAAATGGTTTATCATAATCCGGTAACCCTTGAAGAAAATGGATTTCAGTATATTAAACAACGTAAACTTTTCCGCATTGGTTTAAGTCCATTAACATCCAAGTTAGTAGCAACTAAATTGAACAGGGTGTCGGTAGACTCACTTAATCCGACAATTCACATAAAACCGGATTTCCTCAACGAAAAATTTATTGCTGGCTACACGTTAGAGCTAGTGATTCCAAAGAAAATCGACAATGCGAATATAGTCCCATCTGAAATCTATCTGGTAAAGAAAGATCAAAGAGAACTTATTTATTCCTTAGATGCTCACGGAGAAAAGGTACAGAGTTTGTTAGGTATTGAAGGGGCAAAGGAACAATTAGAATAATTATTTTGGAAAAAAAAGGGTTAGTAAGTATTATAGTTAGTAGCTATAATCATGAAAAGTATATTAACGAATGTCTGGATAGTATTAAATCACAGACCTATCCATACATAGAATTGATTCTTGCAGACGATTTTTCACCGGATGATTCAGTTTCTGTATATGAAAATTGGCTTAAAAAAAATAACTATTCAGCCAAAACCAATTTTCAGAAAAAAAATACTGGCCTTTCAACTATGCTGAACAATTGTATGAATCTTGTAGAAGGAGAATACATAAAAATAATTGCAGCCGATGATTTTCTCCATCCTGAAGCGATAGAAAAATGTGTAGCAGAACTGGAAAGACTAGGTGATGGGTTCGGAATGGTATTCACAGACACATATGGAGTAGATGAAAATTCAAACAGCATTCCGGATATCGCAGATTATAACTCGCTGGGAAATATTGATAAAGACCTTTTTAGGAAACAATTAATTAAGAGCAACAGAATTGCTGCCCTAACAGTTCTCATGCGAAAAAAAGCCCTTGTAGATACAGGAGAATATAAATCAGATTTTTTAGTGGAGGATTATTTTAGATGGCTAAAGATAAACGCTCTTTATTACATAGCTTACATTCCTCAAAAACTAGCTTATTACAGAATTCATGATAATAATCTTTCTTCTGCTAAAAAAGAAAGAATAGAGATGGAAACCTTGATTCTTCAGATGATGTTTGATAAAAATGGTGATATAAAAGATAAAATAAACGGAATAACACAGAAACATTATATATCGGGTGAAAAATTACCTTTGCAATATCTCAAAGCCTACAAAAATTATCCTTTTAAAGTAAAACGATTATATACTGCCATGCATTATAAGCTACCGGTTCCATTATTTAAACTTTTAAATAAAATCATTTAAAAAAAATGAATCCAGAAATTTCCATAATCGTTCCATGCTACAATCAGGCTCAATTTCTTGATGAATGCTTAGAAACAGTTCTTGATCAAAATTATGAGAACTGGGAATGTATTATTGTAAATGACGGTTCTCCGGATAACACAGAAGAGATAGCAAAAAAATGGATTGAGAAAGACCCTCGTTTTCAGTATATTTATAAAGAAAACGGAGGATTATCTTCAGCCAGGAATGCGGGTATAGAAATCTCAAAAGGAACATGGATATTACCATTGGATGCCGATGATAAAATAAGCAGCCGGTACCTTGATTTAGCTGCAAAAGAATTTAATAAAGGATATACAATTATCTATTGTGAAGCAGAAAAATTTGGTTCAGAAAATGGAAGTTGGGAACTACCGGCCTATAGCAGAAAGATGCTTGCCGTAAAAAACATGATTTTTTGTTCTGCTTTCTTTAAAAGAGAGGACTGGATGATGGCAGGAGGCTATGATACTAACCTTATTTACGGATGGGAGGACTGGGATTTCTGGATTTCTCTTTTGAAGGAAAAAGGTGATGTTTTCAAAATTAAAGAAGTAGGGTTTTATTATAGAATTAAAGAAATATCTATGATAAAAGAAATGTCGGCAAATGGTAATTCAAAGAAATTGTATACTCACAATATAATCTATAGAAAACATATAGAGTTTTTCACGAAGGAGCTAGGAAGTTTTGAAAATTTATTTGAAGCTAATGAAAAGTTAACCTCCGAAAACAAACACCTAAAAGCTATTTTAAACAGTAAAAGGTATGTTTTAGTAAGTAAAGTTTTTAAATTTTTCAAATTATGAAGGTATCAGTAGCACTGTGTACATACAATGGTGAAAAATATTTGTCCACTCAGCTAGATAGCATTTTACATCAGACTTTGATTCCTGATGAGCTGATCATCTGCGATGACGGTTCTACTGACCGAACAATTGAAATTTTAAGCACTTATGAGAAAAAGTATCCTGAGATTATCAAAGTATTTACAAACGAAACCAATTTAGGATTTATAAGAAATTTTGAAAAAGCGATCTATTTATGCAATAATGAAATCATAATTATTAGTGATCAAGACGATGTATGGGAAAAGAACAAGATAGAGGAGACGATTCTTTTCTTCCAGAAAAACCCTGATTCCGATGGAGTATTTCATGATTTAAAACTAATCGATGAAAATAGTGTTCAGCCATCATATCTTAATTGGAAAAATATAACACACGAAAATATTATTAATGACATTCGGGAGCATAAGCTTTTTGTTTCATTAGTAAGTAAAGGTAGTTTTATTCTGGGTTGTGCACTTGCCATAAGAAAAAATGCACTTGAAAAATACAATATCAAAGATTTTCCAATGGCTCATGATTATTTTATTGTACAAATACTGAGTATTAAAAATAAATTGGGATTCATTCCAAAAGCCCTTTCTTCCTACAGACTTCATCCTGGTCAGGTATATGGGCTCAGATATAATTCTGAGAAATCTGAGGCACCCTCCAGTCTTTCGAGACACCAACAGTATTTTAAAAATTATGTATGGCCATATTTAAAATCTATTGAAAGGCTTCAGGAAATAAATCCTAAAGAGGATCCTCAAAAAACAGAAATATATTCTGCCTTTATTAAAAATAGGAATTCTTATTTGAAAACAATGAACTTTCTTGACAAGAAGATATATATAGCGAAATGTATTCGTCATAAATATTTAGACTTGAAATTGTCAGACCTGTTTACAATCTAACTCATTATGGATATCAGTATTTGCATCACTACATATAAACATGAAAAGTATATCAAAGAATGTCTGGAAAGTATTTTTTCCCAGGAATTTTCCGGTTCCTATGAAATTATTGTATGCAATGACAATTCTCCCGACAACACAGAAGATATTATTAATCAACTTATTACCACACACCCCAAAGGTAACAGAATCAAATATTTTAAAAACATACCCAATTTAGGTTATGTTAAAAATACTCTATTTTCTTTTTCAAAAGCTTCAGGAAAATATATTGCTATTCTAGATGGAGATGATCTGTGGATTGACCATTCAAAAATTCAAAAGCAATTTGATTTTTTGGAATCTCATCCCGATTTTTCAGCTGTAGGAGCAGATTCCAAGGTTGTTTATGAAGATACTCCAACCCCAAGCCATAGCTTTACTGATCATCCGGGAGATGAATTGTTAAAAGATGATTTAACCGATCTGAAAATATGTCAGACATCCACCTTTTTTTTTAGAAAATCGATATTAAAGGATGACTTTCCAACGGATATTATTTCCGCAGACAGATGTTTATATTTATTGGCAGGTTGCTATGGTAAAGTAAAAATATTTCCGGAACAAATGAGTACCTACAGACAATTTGGAGCCAGTATTTCAAAAAATGTAACTTCAGAAGTCATGAAAAAAGATTTTGCTATTATTCCCTTTATAAAAAAATATAACTCAGATTATAGCCAATTAAAACTTAAGAGCTATTTTTATTATACCCTTATGTCTTATTCAAATATGATAAGCAAAATCGATTTTTTTAAGGCGAGCATTGGTTATTTTTTTTATAATGTTTTGTCTAAATTTTCCTTTACTCCGACCAAATTATACCATACCATTAAATGGAGCAGAAGAACAATTAAACAAAAATATCAGATAAAAAAACAAAACAATAGTTTTGTATAGATTAATAAACACAAAATATGATTATAGGAAACGGGCTTATTGCTAATTCATTAAAAAATATTGATACTGAAGATGTTCTTTATTTTGCTTCTGGTGTTTCAAATTCCCTTGAAACTAAAGAAACCGAATTTAAAAGAGAATTTGATCTTTTAAGCAACGCCCTTGTAAATAATAAAGAAAAGAAATTGGTATATTTTTCCACTCTAAGTGTACATGATCAATCAAAGCAGAAAAGCAATTATGTATTACATAAGCTTGAAATGGAAAATTACATTAAGAATAAATCTAATAATTATCTTATCTTAAGAATTGGAAACATTGTAGGAAAAGGAGGTAATCCCAATACTCTTTTCAACTTTCTCAAAACAAAAATTAAAGATAACAGTAGATTTACAGTTCACCGTAATGCCAGAAGATTGTTATTAGATATTGATGATATTTCAGGCTTTCTTGATACTACATGCAGATCTGTAAAAAACGAAACAATCAATTTTGCATTTCCTTATTATTATAACTTAAGAGAGATTGTCAATGCTATTCAGGATCAGATACAACAGGAAGCTTACTATGATGAGGTCGAAGAAGGAGATTTTTATAAAGTAACTTTTGACCAAAATACGGATGCTTTTTTCTCAGGAGTAAAACCTGATGTCTATTTAAATAATTTAGCTCAAAAGTATATTTAAAAATAAAAAATAGTGATACCTAAGATTTATTTTATTATTGTTACCTACAATGCCATGAAATGGGCAGAAAGATGCTTTACAAGTCTAAGAGAATCTTCTGTACCTGTACAGTGCATTGTTATTGATAATGGATCTACTGATGGCACACAGGAATATATAAAAGAAAAATTTCCTGAAATACAATTTATTCAGTCCCCAGAAAACTTAGGATTTGGAAAAGCTAATAACATCGGAATTGAGAAAGCATATAAGGATGGTGCAGATTTCTTTTATTTAATGAATCAGGATGCATGGTTATATCCGGATAGTATAAAGAACCTCCTGCAAGTCTACAATACCCACCCCGATCAAAACGACATTGGAATTATAAGCCCAATGCAGGTAGACGGATCAGAAAAATACCTGGATATTTTTTTAGATAAATATATAGCTCAGAACTGTGATAAGACGAGATTAATCTCTGATCTTTATTTTCAAACAATAAAACCTTTCTACGAAATCAATTTTATTAACGCAGCACATTGGCTTCTACCGAAGCAAACGATAGAAACAGTTGGCGGATTTAATCCTTATTTTTTCCACTATGGCGAAGATAATGAATATGTAAATCGGGTTCATTTTCATAAAAAAAAGATCATCCTCGTGCCCTCTAGTAAGGCAGTGCATGATGGAGTACAGTTACTGAATAAGATTGATTACAATAAGTATAAAGATCTGCGTATTGAAACAAATATTATAAATCCAAACTTACCTAACGCTCTACAACTGGAGAAAAAATCACTGAAACAGAGTATTTTCAAAAACCTTTTACTAGGGAACAGAACCGAATATAAAAAATTATCTCACCGATATAAAAAAATATCCCAAGAGGAAAAAACACTTATTGATATTCGAAATAAGGTAAAACAGGAAGGTCCTTCTTTTCTCAATCTTTCGTAAATTAGTCCCAAGAGATGGAATTTTTTTTAACAAAATGGTGATGAAAAAACAAAACAAATGTGTGGAATAGCAGGAATTATCAGCAATAATGCCAGAAATTATACAGAAGAAATCCAAAAAATGACTGATGCAATTGCACATCGTGGCCCGGATTCTTCCCATTATGAATTTTATGATCATATTGCTTTGGGACATCGCAGATTATCAATCATCGATTTATCTGAAAATGGAATACAACCCATGTACTCCAACACAAAAAACGAATGCATCGTTCTGAATGGTGAAATTTACGGTTATCTTGACATCAAAAAAAGGTATGCCGAGTATCCATACCATGGAAGTTCCGATACGGAGGTGATTTTAGCCATGTATCAAAGGAAGCAGGAAAACCTCATTCATGATCTTCCCGGGATGTTTGCATTTGCTATTTGGGATGAACAAAAGCAACAGTTGTTTTGCGCCCGTGATCGTTTTGGAGAAAAACCTTTCTTTTATGCTATTGGACATAACAATGAATTTATTTTTGCCTCAGAAATCAAAGCAATCCTTGCTTCCGGACTTATACAATCTAAGGTAAATCCTGATGCATTAGGACACTATCTCCAGAATGGATATGTAAACACATATCAAAGTATATATGCTAATATCTTTGCACTTCCTCCAGCCCATCAACTCATCTGGAAGGATGGAAAAATTGAAGTTTCACGCTATTATAATTTACCTGCGAAAGACAGAGTTATAAGCTTATCTGATGCTAAAGAAGAATTTTTATACCTTTTAAAAAATGCGGTTAAAAAACAGCTCATAGCAGATGTGGAAGTGGGAAGCTTTCTAAGTGGAGGACTCGACTCTTCCTCTATTGTTGCATTAGTTAATGAGTTTTTACCTAAACAAACTACTATTAGTTTTGGCTATGATCATAAAGATAGCGAGCTGAAATACGCAAAAGAGATTGCTGAAAAGTACAACACCAATCACATTGAAGTTCATGAAAAAAAACAGGATATAGCAGCGTCACTTTTAAAAGTTTCGCCCTTTCTGGATGAGCCCTTTGCTGATATTTCTTATCTCCCACATTATGAAATCTGTAAGAACGCAAGAAAGAATCTCACCGTTGTTCTATCAGGAGATGTTGGTGATGAATTATTCGGGGGATACCATTTTTATAAAGTTGAAGATCAACTAAGAAATCATTTTAGCTATAAAAACATCATCGCAAAATTTGGATTAAAGCTTTATCAGAATTTTAGAAAGACTTCTTTTGTTACCCAAAAGAATCTACAATATTCTTCTGTTTTGGATTTTCATCAGAATTCTGTGAGAAATGCATTTAATAAAAATGAACAAAAGCTTTTGGGAATCTCAACAGATTATCATCAGTCTTATAGTTTTATTCCTGACCCTGATTCTCTGAATGATATTATGAGGGTAGATCTTGAAAATTATGTACCTGGCAATATGATGATGAAATCCGATAGGATGGCAATGGCTAATTCGCTGGAAGTTAGAACCCCTTTTCTCGATATGGATTTTGCTGAATTTTGCATCCAACTTCCGGAACAATTGAAATTAAAAGATGATGACGATAAAATCATACTCCGTGAAGCTATGGGGTCGTATTGGACTGAGACTATAAGAAAACGGCATAAGCAAGGATTTGGAATGAGCATTAAGGCATGGTTTGAAGAAGAGTCACTCATTAACCTTTCCAACGACCTGCTCAAAGATCCTAATCAGAAAATCTTTGACTATATTGATTTTGATAATGCTCAAAAATTTCTGAATAACGATCATAAACATTGGAATTTATTACAGCTTGCTTTATGGGCTTATAACAATAAATCTATATTATGATGCTTGAAATCTCAGTAATTATTCCTGTATATAATGCAGCTGAGTTTTTAGAAAAATCAGTTCAGTCAGCATTACAATTTGAAGAAGTAAAAGAAGTTATTTTAGTCGAAGACAAATCAATTGACAATTCACTGCAAATCTGTAAAAAATTAGCTAGTGAAAACAACAAAATCATCCTTCTTCAACATCCTGATAAAGAAAATCATGGCGCTGCTGCCTCGAGAAATCTCGGGATGCAAAAATCCACAGGAGACTTTATCTCATTTTTAGATGCAGACGATTATTATTTACCCAATCGTTTCGATGCCGAAAAAGAAATATTTAAAGATCCTAAAATAGAGGGGATCTTTGGTGCTATTGGTATAGAATATCTAACCGAAAAGGGGAGACAGGAATTTCAGTCTAAGTTTAATGATACCTTTCTTACCACAGTAAATTATCCCGCAGAAGGCATGGAGGTTTTTAAAGGACTTCTTGGATTAACACCTAAAACTTTCGGTACGTTTTTTCACTTAAATGCACTCACTATAAGAAGACATCCTATCGATACACATAACCTCAGGTTCAATGAACTTCTAAGGGTTCACCAGGATTCGGATTTTATAATTAAACTGACTTATCATTGTTACTTAAAGTCCGGGATTATAGATAAACCTGTCGCCATTCGAGGCATACATGATGACAACAGAATCACTAAAATTATTAAATATTCTCCTCAATACAATCAAAGGCAACTTCTTTTCTGGAAATCATTATATGATTGGGCTGAGCAACAAAATATTTCCTCTGAATCCAAAGAAAAAATTTATTTAAAGTATAAGTCCTTTGATTTATCTCAAAAAACAGGACTCATAAAATATTATAATATCTTTATTGAAGCAATTAAAAACCCCAATATATTAAAAACACAATATCGATTTAACTATCAAAAATAGATGAAATGAAAATCTCAGTAATTATTCCTGTATATAACGCTGAAAAGTATGTTTCTCAGGCAGTGGAGTCAGCAATAGTGCATGATGAAGTATTCGAGGTGATTTTAGTAGAAGATGCATCACCGGATTCTTCTTTAGAAGTTTGTAAGGAATTAATCTCAAAGCATGATAAAGTTAAATTATACCAACATCCGGATAAAAAAAACCATGGAGCCGGCCCCAGTAGAAATCTTGGGATAGAAAAATCTACTGGAGACTTTATCGCCTTTTTAGATGCTGATGATTATTATCTCCCCAATCGTTTTGAAGCGGAAAAAAAGCTTTTTATAAATCCTGAAGTAGAAGGAGTTTATGGTGCAATCGGCGTTCATTATTATTCGGAAAAAGCAAAAGAACAGTATTATAAGCTTTTCAAAGACTCACTTACCACCGTATATAAAAAACATAGCCCAAAAGATGTTTTTCCCGGATTAATTCATAAACTTGGAAGTTTTGGACTCTTCAGTTTGGATGGGCTGACCATCAGAAAAGCTTCGATGATAAGAAAACTAAATCCATTATTTAAACCGATGAAGCTTCACGAAGACACGGAATTCTTATTTCGTTTGTCTTATTATCTTGAACTATATCCTGGAATTATTGAACAGGCAATAGCAATGAGAGGAGTACACGAAAGTAACAGAATTACTAAAGTAGATTCCAATAAAACCAAGCCTGCAATTTCAAGGACTATCCTCTGGAATGAAACTTATAAGTGGGCAAAAGATGAAGCAACCATATCTGATGATATTAAAATTCATATCAAGAGAATGCAGCGCAGTTTTGAAATTGCTAATGCCCCTAAACTAAAAAAATGGGGTATGATAATCAAATATTTAGTGACAGATTATGAAAGTATAAAGTCTGGATTATATAATATTAACTTCAGATATTCATTAATTTCGTAATCTTGTATAATATTATATCGTTTGCCTGTTTAAATTAATTGATCATAATGAAAATATCTGTCATTATACCTGTTTACAATGCAGAGAATTACATCTCTCAAGCTGTGCAATCAGCTCTTCAGTTTGAAGAAGTATTTGAAGTAATTCTTGTGGAAGATAAATCTCCGGATAATGCATTGGTCGTTTGTCAAAGACTGGTGGAAGAGCATGACAGAGTAAAATTATATCAGCACCCTGATAAACAAAATCATGGTGCCGGAGCATCTAGAAACCTGGGAATCCAAAATGCCACAGGTGATTTTATCGCCTTTTTAGATGCAGACGATTATTACTTACCCAATCGTTTTGATGCAGAAAAAGAGCTTTTTCAAAATCCTGATGTTGAGGGGGTATATGGAGCAATTGGTGTACACTATTATTCAGAAAAAGCTAGGGAACAATACTATAAGGTTTTTGAAGACCGCCTGACCACTGTTTATAAAAGACATAATCCCCAAGATGTATTTCCCGGCCTTCTTAATATGAAAGGAAGTTTTGGTCTTTTTAGTCTGGATGGATTAACAATAAGGAAAAGTGCTTTATCAAAAGTAGGACAATTATTCAAAACTCAATTAAGACTTCATCAGGATACTGAATTCATCTTCAGACTATCGTTCTATCTCCGCCTTTATTCTGGGCTATTGAATACTGCAGTTGCAGTAAGAGGAGTTCATGAAAATAACAGAATTACACAGGTAGACGTTGGTAAAATAAAACCTTCATCCACCAGAATTATGCTCTGGAGAGAAGTCAATAATTGGGCACAGCATGAAAATTTGATTTCAAATGATATAAAGAAACATATTGAAAGGACTCTCCGAAGTTACCAGATTGCAGAAGCTTCTGTTCCCAGAAAATGGGGGATGATCACAAAATATTTGTTTACAGATTTCCGAAGCATTAAATCTGGATTGTATAATATTAACTTTAGAAAGTATTTACTTTAGTATCTTTTTAATATATCAAAATTTCATTACTATAAGAAAATAATCTATACTATTGTTCTGATATAATTTACTTGATAAAAATTCCTACAAACTTATTATCCATTTCAATAATGGTCGTTTCAATATTATTTTTTTCACAGAAATCCTGATAGGCTGAATTATCACCGATATCATCACTAATAAACACTCCTCCACTCCTTAAATGGGAATAGAGCTCATTATAAGCCCATGACATCCCGTTATAACTCTTGTCTGAATCGTAATGAATAACATCAAAAATTTTATTCTCAACAAAAATTTTCGGCAAAGATTCTTTATCTGCAAAACGGAATAGTTTCCAGTTTCTTTTAAGATTTTCAGGAACTACATATCCAACATATTGATCTCCATTTTGTCCCAGGTAAGGCATATCGGAACTGTACAAGGTTCCATTTCTTTTTTCCAGAGAAAGCAATGATGCCAATGAGGACCATCCATAGGCTACTCCTGTTTCTACTACATTTTTCGCCTGCGAAAATTCACATGCATAATAAATAAGTTCTAAGGCTCCAGGTCCTCCCATTTTTATTGGACACTCCTTCTCTCGTTGCACAGCATAATCTAAAATTTCACGATAACTGGATTCAAATGAAAATGTATTTATGCCAAAAAGCTTTGTTATAGCATCTCTCTGGGAAATTGCTTTTGATCTTGCCCAAAAATTTGTTTTTTCCTTTCCTTTAAACGCATTATTTCGGTTAACTGTATTTTTTAAAATTTTCCTACCCAGTTCAGGATAGAGATCCGGCCTTTTAAGATAGGCTACAAATGTTGTAAAAACTCTTTTTAATTCTCCCATCGTGTTACTTTACACAAAAATATATTTTTTTTTAGTTACATTTGTTTAAACTAAAATCAATTTTAGTACTCAAATGATAAAAATTAGTGTAAGGTACTTGCAAAAGATCTGCCAATAATTTTATAAAAAAATAAACAAAGATAAAAGAATGCTTTCCCGATTTTTTGAAACTCTTCAAAGAAAAAAACAAATTACTATCCTTCACAAACATCCCAAAGTAATTTTAGGAAGTATAAAACTGGGGATTTCTAATCACTTTATCATCTATAAAAACATTGGAAAAGCAATTTTTGGTAAAAATATTAATTTCAGAAATTACATTCATATTTTAGTTAAGGATGAAGGAATCCTTGAAATTGGGGATAATGTTTTTATGAATAATTTTTGCTCTATCAATTGTTTAGACCACATCTCTATCGGTGAAAATACTTTGTTTGGTGAAAATGTAAAATTATATGACCATAACCATGCACACCAAAGTATACCGGAATTCAAAATTTTCCATAATGAGTTTACAAAAGCTCCTATAAAAATTGGGAAAAACTGTTGGTTAGGAAGCAATGTTACTATATTAAAAGGTGTAAATATCGGCGATAACTGTATAATAGGAGCAGGCTGCACCATATATAAAGATATTCCTGCTAATACAACAGTCCTTAATAAGCAGGAATTAATTTTCAAATCATAAAAAAATGAAATTTTCAGTTCTTATAGCACATTATAACAATGGTAATTACTTTAAAGATTGCTATGAAAGTCTTCAACAACAAACCTATACGAACTGGGAAGCTATCATAGTGGATGATTGTTCTGATGATACCGAGAAAGAAATGATAAAATCCCTGATATCCGATGACAGTAGGTTTTTGTTTTTTGAAAATGAGACCAATAAGGGAGTAGGCTATACCAAACGAAAATGCGCCGAACTTGCCACTGGTGAGATCTGTGGATTTGTGGATCCCGATGATGCCATTTTTCCGACAGCTATCGAAGAGTCAATAGAAGTTTTCAAACAGAAAAAAAATGTAGTCCTTACCTATTCCAGATTTTTATCATGTGATCAGAACTTAAATATTCTTTATCCTTTTAAATCTGCAAAACAGATCCTAAATAATGATCCTTATTTTTTTAATTATCCAATCCAGATTGCTCATTTTGTAGCATTCAGACGAGAAATATATTTAAAAACTGAAGGTATTGATTCTACATTAAAGAGTGCCGTTGATCAGGACCTATATTTAAAAATATTAGACTTTGGTGACGCATACTTTATTGCCAAGGATCTATATAAATACAGACTTCATCCTAATGGGGTATCTCAGGCAACATCAAAAGGAAAGGCTAAAGACTCATTTGCAAAAGTTATTTTTAATACATTCAAAAGAAGAAATATTATATCTATAAATGGGCGAGCTGTTCCCCAGGTTTATCAAAATGCTGAAGAGGTTTTCAGTTTACTTGATTATCAAACCAAAATGGCACACAGATTAAAGATTAAAATATTAACATTTTTGCAGAAAAATTAATATACTTGAAACTAAACACACTTCATAGAAAAAATTATCTATACAAAAGTTCAGAATAATGGAGCATAATAAAAAAATAAAAGTTCTTTTCAGACATCGCTCTATGGAGATTGGCGGTGTGGAAAAAGTAGTATTAAGTATGCTCAACAACCTGAACAAGGATAAATTTGAGCTCACAATATGCTTAAGCCTTAATCAGGGAGAGTTACGGAATGAGTTTCCTGACAACATTAGAAAAGTTTACATCGCGGAAGGGAAAGAAGATTTCTCAAAAAATCCGATTATTCAAAAAATTCAACTGGCTAGAAGAAAATTTAGACTTAATAAGATCGACAAAAATCCCAGGCTTACGGATGGGATTTTAAAAGATCAATATGATGTAGAGATTGCAACTACATACGGCATTTATAAAGCCGTTCTAAACTCCACAAATAAAGAATCTAAAAAGATTGCATGGCTTCATTCAGATCTTTCATTGGAAGGCTTTGCTCCTTACCGTGAGGAAATCTTTAAAAACATGCAACAGTTTGATTATATCATTTATGGTTCACAGCAATGTAAAGATATATTGACTGAAAAATTTCCGGACCTTAAGTTGCCTCCGGGCGAAGTTGTTCTGAATGCTATCCCCATAAAAGAGCTAAAAGCAAAAGCAAAAGCATTCATTCCTGAATTTGAAGAGCTCCCTACTTTTGTATCAGTGGGCAGACTGCACTATAGAAAAGGATACAGAACATTATTGGAGACTCACAAAAAACTAATTGATGACGGGTTTGATCATCGTATTGTTGTTATTGGTGATGGAGAGGATTATGAACTTCTTTCCAAAAGGATTGAGGAATTAAATGTAAAAAATTCTTTCAAGCTATTAGGTACCCAAATGAATCCATACCCATACGTTTCCAATGCAGATTTTTATATCATGCCGTCGGAAAGCGAAGGATGGCCATTAATTATTGCGGAAACCCTGATTCTCCAGAAACCCATACTAGCAACCAACGTGGGGGGAATTCCTGAAATGATTACCCATAAAGAATCCGGTTACCTGACAGATTATTCCCAGGAAGGTCTGTACAACGGTATCAGGGAATTTTTAACCAACAAAGAGCTTGTCCAACATATACAGGACAACCTGAAGGATATTGAAAAGCGCTTTGATAATGAAAAGATTTTCAAAAGTGTGGAAAATATTATCGAGAATCTATATCAAAGTAAAATTAAAAACCAATAACTCTTAAGTATATCATAACACAAGTTGCAAAAGATGAATTCCTTTATTGAAAATTTATACCAATCTTTTCTCCTCAACAACAAACAAGTTTGCTTAAGCATAGAGGATAAAGAATACACCTATGAGGAAGTCTTAAATCTGACCCATCAAATAAGATATCAGCTACAAACCATAAATTCTCAAAACGTAGGAATCTATCTCACTGATGATGTATACATGTATGCTTCAATTCTTGCAGTTTGGTTTGCAGGAAAAACATACGTTCCCATACATCCAGAATTTCCTTTCAGCAAGAATATGAATGTTATTCAGCAAGCGGATATAGAAGCAATCCTTACATCAGCTGAAATAACAGAGAACTATGAAACTAAGCTGATTGACACAAAAAAGATGGCTGAAGGGGTACTTTCTACACTACCTCAAGAGTCTTCCATAGATAATAACGCCTATATCCTCTTCACTTCCGGAAGTACAGGAAAGCCAAAAGGTGTTCCTATCAGGTTCTCCAATTTATACTATTTCTCTGATGCTTTCCATTCAACTTTTGGAAAATTAAATTCTGAGGATCGTGTGCTGCAAATGTTTGAGCTTACATTTGACCTTTCGGTAATGAGTTATCTGATTCCCTGGTTAAACGGAGCAACGGTTGTTGGTCTTCATAAAAAAGAAACTAAGTTTTTGCAGATCCTGGACCTGTTAGAAGCAGATAAAATTACGATAGCCTTAATGGTTCCAAGCATCTTAAATCTGATCATACCTTACCTTGATCCCGAAATAAAAAATAAAAGCTTAAGGCTAAATTTATTTTGTGGTGAGGCATTATTGACAAAGCAGATTACCGGGTGGAAAGATTTCGTACCCAATGCCAGTATCTACAATGTATATGGACCAACAGAAAATACAATTTTCTGCACTCATTATAAAGTGGAAGACCCGATAAAAGAAAAAAATGGCATCATAAGTATCGGAAAATCGGTTATCAACTCTACAATGAGCTTTTCTGACAATGAAATGAATGAAGGAGAACTTTTATTATCCGGAAAATTGTTGGCAAATTCTTATTGGAAAAATGAAGAAAAAACAAAAGAAGCATTTATTCAAAGAGATCATACAACTTTCTACAGGACAGGGGATTGGTGCGTAAAAGATAATGAAGGAGATTATTTCTATCTGAACAGGATCGATTTTCAGGCTAAGATCAATGGTTTCAGAGTAGAGTTAGCAGAAATCGAATATTTTTCAAATGAAAAACTGGAAAATGCAATCAGTGTTGCTGTTATTCACAAGGACAAAAACAATAATGATATTCTCGTCTTGTTTATCAATGAGCCAAGTATCAATGAAGATTTAATTCTTTCTCACCTGAAAGATAATCTTCCGGAATATTGTATTCCTTCAAAAATCATTAAACTCGAAAAGTTTCCGGTCAATACATCCGGAAAAATAGACCGAAACGAATTAAAAAAGACTTTGTTATGATCAGCATCAGAAAAGCCACAAAAGATGACATTCCCTTGATCATAAAAGGAATATTAGCCATTGAGAGCCATCCAATATCACTGTCTGATACTTACAGCAATATTTTCGGAAGCGACATTGATACGACTAAAGAATATCTTAATCAATTTTTTTTAGATGATGAGAACTTCGATACTGAATTATCTCTGAATACATATACCATAGCAGAAGTGGATGGGATAGCTGCAGGATGTTGTGCACTGATCCTTACCAATGTCAATTACTATCAGAATAAAAGTGAATTATTTCCGATTCATCTGAAAGGTGATCATTTATCTTCATTCATACATAAGGCAAAAAACTTACCTGAGACCAAAAGTTATTCTGAAAACAAATACCTGATCCAATATGTTTTTGTAGATGATCTCTTCAGAGGAAAAGGGGTGGCGGAATTTTTATTAAAGCACATCATTTCGGAGATGAAAAATCTTACTGATGAACTTTACATAGATGTACTAGAGAGCAGCCCGCATCTTATACAATACTATGCTAAATTTGGATTTTCCAAATATGAAACAATGGAAATAGACACTCAGGAAAATAAAGTTTACCCCAGTATCAAAAAGGTTATTCTGAAAAAGAATTTAAAAGACTAGTCGAACTTCTCTTTTCCTATGGCTTCCGTTAAATCTTTTATAGTATTAATACTTCTGAAAGATCTTGGATTAAGGCTTACGCCAAATTGATTTTCAACCAACTGCATAACCAAAACTGCTGACAGAGATCCATAGCTCTCTAATTCCTTAAAATGCGTATCCGCAGTTATTGTAGTTTTTTCGTTAAGTTCTTGCTGAAGCAGTTCGCAAAAATGTTCGATCTTCATTGTGTTATATATTTGGAGGGACAAATTTATAAAATAATTTCTAACTTTGTTTTACTATGATGATATATAAGATTATTAATAAAATATCTACCCTTACTCAGGATTTCCAACATTCCGTTTACCTTAAAATATGCAAAAACAGCGGGCTAAAATTAGGAAAGAATGTAGTGATACGAAATAATGTTTCCTTTGGCTCCGAACCATTTCTCGTGGAAATTGGAGATGATACAAGAATTGCCTCTGGGGTAACGTTTGTAACTCATTCAGGAGCTACTGCCAATATCAGGAAGCTGGAAGGCTATGAAGAGGTAAGAAATTTCGGATGGATAAAAGTTGGGAAAAACTGTGCCATCGGTAGCAATTCGGTAATATTACAAAATGTTGAGATAGGAGATAATTGTGTTCTCGGAGCTAATTCAGTTTTGTCCGAATCAATGCCTGAACATACTGTCTACGCAGGAAATCCCGCCAAATATGTTTGCGAAATAGAAGATTATGCTGATGTTCTAAAAAAAACCACGATTGACTATCCTATCCATCTTGAAAAGAATAGAAAAGAGCTTAACCAGTGGCTGAAATTGAATTTACCTCAAAAGTTCAAAACTTCGAAATAGTGCCTAAGAAAAAGATCCTTATCAGAATTGGTTCCCTACGTCACGGCGGCGCAGAAAAAGTACTTGTAACTTTTCTAAAAAATTTACCTTCTGATCGCTATGAAATTGATTTACTCTTAAATTTATACTCTGGAAAGTATTTACCGGAAGTCCCGGATTGGATCAATGTCATTTACCTTAATAAAGGTGAAATGATCACTACAAACCGTATACAGGATATTCCTAAAAAAGCAATCCGTGTTATTTATCAGAAATCACTAAACCGATTTCCGTCTCTTCTTTACAATGGTAAATTAAAAAATAAAAAATACGACATTGAGTTTGCCGCTATCCACGGAATGCGGGATGAAATTCTAAATTCTCCTCTTCAATCATCTAAAAAAATCGTCTGGATCCATAATGATTTATCACAAGTCAAAGGATATACCCATGATGAAATCCGTAAATTTTTCGGATTTGATAAAATACTGGTTATTTCTGAAAAGATTGAACAGCTATTTTATAAGGCAGCAAAAAATGAATCGGAGAAACACAAAATTATTAAGATCTACAACCCTCTTGACACAGAGGAAATTCTACAAAAAGCAGAAAAATCAATTGATGATTACAGCTTTGATTCGTCTGTACCCACTTTTGTTTCCGTGGGAACCGTATTTCCACAAAAAGGATTTGACAGACTTTTAAAAGTTCACCAAAGACTTATTGATGAAGGCTTAAAACATAGGATTTTAATTATCGGAGACGGATATGATTTTGAAAACATCAAAAAATTGAAATCGGAACTTGGAATAGATGAAACGGCAACCATGCTAGGATTTACGGACAACCCTTATCCCTACTTCAAAAGTGCCGACTTTTATATTTTAAGTTCAAGATATGAAGGTTTTCCTACGGTTTTATTTGAGGCCATAACTTTAAAAAAGAAAATTATTGCTACAGATGTTTCCGGGGTAGAGGAAATGTTGAACAACGGGGAACTTGGTATGATCGTAGATAATTCCGAAGAAGGCATCTACTCCGGAATGAAGCAGGCTTTATTACATCCAGATACTTTTCTACAATATAAAGAGGCTTTGAATAATTACCTTATGCCTTTTAACCTTAAAAATTCCGTACAGAAAATAACCCGTATTTTAGATGAGTTATAAATAAATTTATCTTTCTAACCCTACATATAATTTATATGCCAGATCAATATACTACTATCCAAAAAGACTTCTACCGCGAAAATGGAAAATGGCTTTCTAAATTTGAGATGTGGGCTAAATGTGTAAACCCCAACCTCCATTTTATTTATATACTTAGAAAAGCCCAATCCTACAAAAAGAAATCCCTTGCCGGAGCATTCTGGAGATTTGTATTAAGGCACCACCAGATAAAGTATGGGTTTCAGATCTATCCGGAAACCCAAATTGGAGAAGGGTTTTACTTAGGACATTGGGGAAGTTTGGTCATTAATCCTAAAACCAAGATCGGAATTAATTGTAACATTGCCCAAGGTGTAACCATTGGCCAGCAAAACCGGGGGAAAAACACAGGAATTCCGGCTATTGGAAATGAAGTATGGATAGGCGCTAACGCTGTAATCGTAGGTGGAATTACTATTGGAGACAATGTACTAATTGCACCCAACTCCTATGTTAACTTTGATATTCCTTCCAATTCTGTAGTTGTAGGTAATCCTGGAAAAATATATCCCAAAGAAGATGCTACGGAGGGATATATCAATAACAAAGTATAAAATTTCCGCTTTGCTGAAAAGCATGTTTTAAGCATTTAAGAATATTTTAATTCTTAAATCCACACATTCTGTCTAATTGTTCGTATTTTTATTTAGATTTTTGTTCCGTTTAAATTTTGAAAAAGTCAATAATTAGTATTAAAAATAAGATATAATGCCTGATTTTAAAGCAGATGTATGATTTTAAGCATATTTTAATATTAAACTTTGTTAAAAGAGATCAACTTTTCATCAAAAATTATATTTTTGCATAATTATTGATTTGATCTATTGGATTTGAAAATAATTTAAACGAAATGAATAATTATAAACCTTAAAAATTTATTTTATGTCCCAATCGTACGAAGTTATTTTTGAAAACAACAAAAAATGGGTCGAATCCAAAATTTCACAGGATCCGGCTTTCTTTGAAGAATTAGCCAAAACCCAACATCCGGACTACCTATATATAGGGTGCTCGGACAGTAGGGCGACAGCTGAAGAATTAATGGGAGCTAAACCTGGAGAAGTTTTTGTCCACAGAAACATTGCCAATGTTGTAAATACTTTGGATATGAGTTCTACAGCGGTTATTCAATATGCGGTAGAACATTTAAAAGTAAAACACATTATTGTTTGTGGGCATTATAATTGTGGTGGAGTAAAAGCAGCGATGACCCCTCAGGATTTAGGATTATTAAATCCCTGGCTTAGAAATATTCGCGATGTTTACAGATTACACCAGACTGAACTGGATTCAATTCAGGATGAAGGAAAACGTTATGACAGGCTTGTAGAACTTAATGTTCAGGAGCAATGTATCAACGTAATCAAAATGGCCTGTGTTCAGGAGAGATACATATTAGAAGAGTATCCTATAGTTCATGGCTGGGTTTTCGACCTTCGAACCGGAAAAATTATTGATCTGGACATTGACTTTGAAAAGGTTTTGAAAGACATCCAGAAAATATATAATCTAACCGAATCAGACTGGGTCATGAACAGAAAAACAAAATAGTTTTTCCAAAAAAGAGTGAAATGAAATTCTGGAGTATTATTGTATTGACGGTTTTCCTAAACTTTACAGCCTTGCCGAGCATTGCTGCAGTAGCGGGCTGGGATTTACTGAGAACCAATATAATAGTCAATGAAGAAGAACCACACTCCCATCCTACTTCTTTTACAGTGTACGAAAAAACACTTCCTAAAACATTAGATGTATTTGATTATCTCAAGTTCTTTGAACCGGACGTAAAAGACAGATCTTTTGTATTGGTGGATGATGATTTTCACCTGTCTCCCTTATTAACCATATTTTCTCCGCCTCCCGAAGCTTAATTTTTATAGTTAGAGTTTTTTGATACCTATTCCTTATCAACTTTTTTGATAATGAATACATACGTGCTTTAAAAATTAAATTTTCAATCTTTATAACTAGCTTATTTAAAGACAAATATGCTGGTTATATCTCACAGCTTCACATCATGAAAAAGACATCATTAATAGGAGGAATCAAGGAAAATTTCCCTTCAGGACTCGTGGTATTCTTAGTAGCACTTCCTCTTTGTTTAGGAATTGCTTTAGCATCAGGTGCACCTCCTTTATCCGGAATTATCGCCGGTATCGTAGGTGGCCTGGTCGTAGGAACAATAAGTAATTCAAACATTTCTGTTTCCGGCCCTGCAGCTGGTTTAACAGCAATTGTTTTAACAGCCATTACAGATCTTGGCGCCTTTGAATTGTTTCTTTGTGCAGGAATTATTGCAGGATTTATTCAATTGATTTTAGGGTTTGCAAGAGCTGGAAGTATTTCCAACTACTTCCCTAATAATGTAATTGAGGGAATGCTTGCGGCAATAGGAATTATTATTATCCTAAAACAGATTCCCCATGCATTAGGATTCGATAAAGACTACGAAGGACATGAATCTATTTTCGACAATGGCTTAAACTTTAATTACTTTACCGAGCTTTTCGGGGCCATACATCCGGGAGCCGTTCTTGTAACAGTAGTATCAGTGAGTATTCTTCTGCTTTGGGATAAAGTTCCCGCACTTAGGAGAATGAAGATGCTTCCTGGAGCATTGGTTGCCGTAGTTACAGGAATCCTATTAAATGAAACTTTTAAAATGACTGGAAGCCCACTGGCCATAAAAACAGAACACTTGGTTTCATTACCTGTTCCAAAATCCATTGATGATTTTAAAAATTTAATCTTATTACCGGATTTTACCGGATTTACAAATCCCAAAGTATGGATCGCGGGTGCAACGATCGCTATTGTTGCCTCCATTGAGACCTTGCTTTGTATTGAAGCATCTGACAGGCTGGACAGACAGAGAAGAATAACAGATACCAATTTAGAACTTAAAGCACAGGGAATCGGAAACCTTGTCAGCTCATTTATCGGCGGACTACCTATGACCTCCGTTGTTGTAAGAAGCTCGGCAAATGCTAATGCAGGGGCAACATCAAAGCTCTCAGCAATGATTCACGGTGTTCTGCTTCTGGTATGCGTACTGACCATACCATTTCTACTTAATTTAATACCCTTGGCAACTTTAGCCGCCGTATTAATTTTAGTAGGATATAAATTAGCAAAACCGGCTACATTCAAACATTTCTGGCATTTGGGAAAATTTCAGTTTATCCCTTTTTTAGCAACAGTTGTAGCTGTTGTGGCAACAGACTTGTTAAAAGGAGTTGGAATAGGTCTTGCCATTTCCATTTTCTACATCCTCCAGGGAAATATGAAAAGAGCATATTACCTTAGTAGGGAGAATCTGGATGATGCAGACGAAATCAATATCAAACTGGCTGAAGAAGTTTCTTTTTTAAACAAAGCAGCCATCAAAAAAACACTTAAAAATATAAAACCTAATTCTGCAGTAACCATCGATGCCAGGGATACTTCATATATAGCGACAGACGTTTTAGAAATGATCCAGGATTTTGCCAACATCCGCGCAAAAGAAGAGGATATAACGGTAGAGCTTCTGGGCTTCAAAACCTCGTACAGAGATTACGAAAAAAATGAAGATTCACACATACTGGTTACACACAGAAGAGCTATGTAAGCTCATTTATCAACAATTATTTTTTAACTTTAAAATTTGAAAAAACCATTAAATTATATGAAAGCACATACGTACGAAACCCAATCAACGATTACTCCCGAGAAAGCTTTAGAGTTTTTAAAAGAAGGAAACCAAAGATTTGTAAACAACTTAAAGGCTAACAGAGACCTTTTGGAACAGGTAAATGCTACCCGTGAAGGACAGTGGCCTTTTGCAGTTGTTTTAAGCTGTATAGACAGCCGTACCTCAGCAGAGCTAATCTTTGACCAGGGATTGGGTGATGTTTTCAGCATCAGAATTGCCGGTAACTTTGTAAATCAGGATATTCTGGGATCAATGGAGTTCGGTTGTAATGTTGCAGGTTCCAAACTTATCGTTGTTTTAGGGCATACCAAATGTGGTGCCTTAAAAGGAGGACTTGATGCCGCACAAATCGAAGGAATGGGAATGGATAACCTGAACCACCTGATTAACCATTTTGATCCGATCATCAATGAAGTGATTGAAGAGAATGAAGAACGTTCATCAAAAAACAGTTCTTTATTAGAAAGACTGAATCATCAGAATGTAAAAAATGCTATCGAAGACATCCGTAAACAAAGTTCAACGCTTAGAAACCTTGAAAATGAAGGTAAAATCAAAATCGTTGGAGCGAACTACGATGTTGAAACAGGTGCTGTAACCTGGTTATAGTATTCAGATATTACTATGTAATAGTTTAGATTAATTAATTTTTAAATTCACAATAAAGAACCATCGCACCCCGGTGGTTCTTTTATTTCAAGCATAAGAATTTTCAAGGCTCAATTTTTCCTTACATTTGATGCGTAAAAATTAATGTTGCAGACAAACTTATGAAACTACAGGACAACTTCATTCTGATTGGAATTTTAGTAATATTGAGCGGATCTTTAAAAGCACAAAAGCAAGTTACAGATACCCTCGCTTATCTTAAAAAATTTGAAACAAACAAAGAAAAATACATTGGTAAACCTTTTTCACTACTACTAAAAGACCTTTCCCAGTTACAACCTAAAAAAGCAAAATCAGATATTAATGAAAATCCCGGTAGTCCTTTGTTAAATACGATATTCAGGTTTTCAGAAAGCGATATCAACTCCGCTCAGGAACCCACAATGATTATTAAATGGAAACCTGATAACTCTCCCACAACTCCAATAGAGTTTTTTGAACAGGAGCATAATTACCGTTTTACAACCAGTGAAAGGAATTTTTTTGAAAAGAAAATTGTAAAGGATATTGTTGTTGCTAAATAATAAAACCTCCTGACGGAGGTTTATTGTTTTATGTAAAATCTGATTTATTTTCCGTTGAAAGCTGACATTGTATTATTAATGCCCGCAAAAACAAATGAAAGGCAGGCCTTTGAAAATTGTTCAATTCTTTCTGGCAATTTTTCTCTTTCCTCTTCATTCCACGTACCCAAAACATAATCTACCTGTCTCCCTTCAGTAAAGTCCGCAGAAATTCCAAAGCGAAGCCGTGCGTAATTCTGTGTCTTCAGAACTTCATTAATATTTTTTAAACCGTTGTGTCCCGCATCAGATCCTTTCATTTTCATTCTTAAGGTCCCGAAAGGAAGTACCAGATCATCCGTAATAATTAATATATTTTCCAGAGGGATATTTTCTTTCTGCATCCAGTATTTTACAGCATTACCAGAAAGATTCATATAAGTGTCCGGTTTTAAAATAAAGACTTTCCTACCTTTATATTTCCCTTCTGCCATCCATCCGAAATTGGTTGTATTAAATGAAGTTTCAAGACTTTCTGCTATTTTTTCTGCAACCTTGAATCCTATATTATGACGTGTATTTTCATATTCCGCACCCTTGTTACCAAGTCCGACTATTAAATATTTCATTTGAAATTTTTTGCAAAATTAAGGGATAAAAAATAAAAAAACTCAATCCGTTAAAGAATTGAGTTGATCTATTGTTAAAAAAATTTTATAAAGGCTTGTAGATATAATTTATTCCATACCCTTTTGTTACGTAAGTCTGCGGATCGTAATGATAATCTGTACTGAACACTGCCGGAACAGGAATAGGTGTCGTAAGATCCGTTATCGCCATTCTCTTAGGACTGTTTGGAGATAGGATCAAACTTCTCTTATCATTCATTTCTGTAGAAAGGATCACAGATATTTTATAAGCAAAAGGAAGCAATGTATATGCACTTATCTGAGTGTCAAAGTTCGCATAATCATAACCCAGTTTACCTGTTGGTGCGCCAAATACGTCATTACTCATCGGGCCATAATGTCTTACTACTTTACTTACATTATCCCCTAAATAAGTATACCCAGTTCTTGAATAGTTTTTGTAAACAAACGGAACTCCTGAAACATCCTCTCCTGATCTCATGATAATACTGTCAAGCTTGCTTGTTGAAGCTGCATATTTCAAATTATAAAGAGTCTTGGTTTTTCTGAAAAGAGTTTGAGGACCTGGAGGATCTCCCGGAATAACCGGAGGTGTTCTCCTGAACACTGAACGGCTTTCAGATACCTTATCTATTTTTCCCGATACACCATAAGTGAAAATCTGAGAATACGAAACACTATCCTTATCTAATTTTCCATTATTATCTAAATCAAGAAAACCTCTGAAATCAATCTTGCTTACCTTATCTCCGCTATACATAATATCTGTAATAGAAGCACTATCTGTAAGCACACGGGATAAAAGCAGCCCACTGTAATGATACTCTGCAATGGTATCAGCATCCGTAATTTCTCTATACAAAGCTCTAGGCCCTGTCAGTCCGGTATTGTTATGTAAATCAACAAGTGGATTTCCGTCTTCATCAATAAGATCTTTACACGAATGAATGGAAGAAAAACCAGCAAACAGTAAAATAAAATAGAAAAGTTGTTTCATTTCCAAGGGGATTATTTATTTTTTCACAAATATAATTTTTTTTTAAACAAAAAGCATATATTTATTTATATTATAAGAAAACTAACAATCAAATAAGCAGGTTTTCTTGTACTTTAGATATTCTGAAGAGAAAAGTTGGGCAAAAAAACATATTTCACTGTAGACTATATCTTTAGAAGAGCTATTTACTTATAAGTAAGTTGTGCTATAAAACAAAAAAACTAAAAGACCCGCTTTTAGTTTTTTTGTTTTTTTATCGATAAAATTAATGATTAGTAAGGTTGCAGTACCTGAGTAGTAAGTACTGATTGTGCCATATCATCATTTAAATAAGTTGTATTTACAGCTTTTCCTGTTCCTAAAGTTCCGGAGTTCAGGTTTCTTTTAGTACATGCTGCTTTAACGCTATAGTTATTCTGAGGAGTAAGGTTAGTAAGTGTAGCATTAAGATTGAAAATCTTATTTGTACCATCACCTCCAACCAAAACGTCTGTTCTCACAGCCTTAAGCGTATTGTTCACAAAAATTCCGCAAGCATAACTTATTGAAGAATTTGCATTAGCTGTTTTTTGTGTCGTTGTCTGAAAAGTAAACACTACTTTATTCGTTGCATTGGTAATAGAAAAAGTATCAACAGCTCCTGTCAGAACTGTCCAAGTAGCATCCAGTGCCGCATTTTCTGCATAAGGTGATGTAGAACCGTTTGCCCCTGAAAAAGTAGCACCTACTTTATCAGAAACCGTATTGATGGAAAACAAAGCCATACTACCCTGTCCGTCTGCAATCTTTATACTTTTCCAATCGTTACTAACCATATCGGAATTGTTATGAAAAATCTCTCCGGCATTTCCTGCGTTCCCTTTTACGGTATTAGTCCCTCCTGTTCTCAATTCTTTATTTACATTGACATCTCCATTAATATCTAATGTGTTTACAGGTGTTTTAGTATTGATTCCCACTTGAGCTTTAGACAAACCAACACCTAATAATAATGTTATTAAAAATATTTTTTTCATGATTTAATTTAAAATGGTGTTAAAGACTTGAGGGATTTCGTAAACGTCCACTTTAAGAGAAGACTGTGCAATAAAACTGTCAATATTAGTTGCCACATTGATTCCTATTCCTAAAGTAACATTACTCGTATTGTATGACTGTAGTCTTGAACAAGCAACACTTACTGTATGTGTTCCTTTTGTAAGGTTCGAAGCAATTCCGATTTGATTATGTGTCAAAAAGGTATTTGTTGCAGTACTGGCTTTAATATTCCCTTGTCTTAGGTTCACCAATTTATTATCTACAAAGATTCCGCAAGCATAATCAATCGAAGTATCTGTAGCACCATTAGCAGGGAAATTCGTATGAATTACAGTTTCAAACTGAAAATACGTTTTACTATCCGTACTGTATACCTGGAACGGCTGAGATAAAGCATTGATCTTTTTAAAGTTATTAAAAGTGCTGAAGTCGCTCCCTTTTACAAAGCTCGTAGATCGTGTAGATCTTGTAGAAGATTCCTCAGTTCCAGTAAAAGTAACACCTGTTCTATCTGAAAAAGAGTTATTAAAGATCAGGTAAAACTGATTAGGTTCATATTCAGGAATTCTAAGTGTTTTCCAAATCGGAGGATAATTTTCTCCCTGTGAAACCAATATCTGGCCATTTGTCCCCTGGACGAGGCTATTGTCTGTTGTATTTAAAACAACCAGTTTATTACGAAGGTTAATATCTCCGTTTACATCAAGTTTTGCTCTTGGAGTTACTGTTTTTATTCCTATCTGCGCAGAAACAGAAAGCCCGATTGATAAGAATAGAAGCGATAATATATTTTTCATAATTAGTTGGCTTTGTAGGTTACGTATTCAATAATATCAATCTTTAGATCCGATTCTAAAGTAAAGGCATTAGAAACTGTATTGGAATTCGAAATGTTACGTCCAATCGAAAATTGGCTGTTCACATCAGAAGACTCAATTTTTCTACAAGCCACTTCAATTTTCTGAGCACCAAGGGGAACGTTTTGCTCAGTGTAATTCAGTGTAAAAATATAATCCTGAAATCCTCCTTTGTCTGTATTATTTGTAGAAGAGACCTTATCAGGACGAACAGCAACAAGCTTACCTCCTCTGAATACTCCGCATGTAAAGCTTATATTCTGGGAAGTAGTAGCCACGGGAGCTTTCAATTCAATCCCTGTCTGGAATTGGTAAGTAATCCTGTTTTTAGGATTTTTAACTGTAAAATTATTTTCAAGGCCTTCAATCTTCACCCATTTACCCTTGCTGGTATCGGTTATATTATCCCCAACAACATTGGTATAGATCATATCACCTGCCACACCATTAGATAGACTGGTAATTCCTTTTTGATCCAGAGACAAGTACGAGTTAATTAATTTGTACTGTCCTTCTTCCATAAAAGATACGTTGATTGATTTCCATACAGGAGGTAGATTTTCTCCCTGCGAAACTAAAACTTGTCCGTTTAGTCCGGCATTTCCAACTTGAGTAGGAGTACCTCCCACTCTTAATTCTTTTCTTAAGGTGGTTTTCCCGTTTACATCGAGAGTCGAATTTGGTGAATTAGTGTCAATTCCCACCTGCGCGTGAGCATAGACAGAGCAAAGCCCTGCTATGCAGTAATACATAGTTTTTTTCATAATAAGCGGCACAAAGGTACACAATTTTAATATAAAACCCTATAGTTTAATTATTTATACCATAGAAATATGCCTATGTATTAATAGAATTCTTCGTAACGAAAAGTAGAATTATCTTTAAAACAGGGCTATAGCTGCAATATAGACCTCAACAAAATATTTACTTCATCTACATTTTTCACCTTATCTTTTCTCATCATTAAATTATTCCCTTCTTTTCCTATTTTTTCTTTTAATTGAGCCTCCGAAGGATTTTGAGTAAGGTAATTAATAATGTGCCTGAATTTTTCTGTCTGATAAAACTTATCTTGTGGATTACCTGGAAAATACCCTAAAAACACACCATTCTTCATAACTATTTTTTCAAATCCAATGTCTGCAGCGAGCCATTTTAAAGACACACTTTTTAAAAGATTAACAGCTTCCTCCGGTAAAGGCCCAAAACGGTCTATCAATTCGGATTCAAATTTCTGAAGATCTTTTTCATTATCAATTTCTGCAATCTTCTGATACAGCAATAACCTCTCTTCTGTATTAGAGATATAGAAATCAGGAAGCATGAGCTCCAGGTCGGTATCTATATTCACTTCCTTTACAGATTTAAAAAGTTTCTGCCTGTCCTCTTCATTGTCAAACAGGTTTTCAAAATCTTCATCATCTTTTAACTCCTCCAAAGCTTCCTGCATCAGCTTCTGGTATGTTTCAAATCCCATTTCATTAATAAATCCACTTTGCTCAGCACCTAACAAATCTCCTGCGCCACGGATTTCCAGATCTTTCATGGCAATCTGGAATCCACTTCCAAGATCTGAAAACTGTTCAATAGCTTCCAATCTCTTTCTCGCATCAGAAGTCATCATATCATAAGGAGGAGTGATCAGATAACAGAAAGCTTTCCTGTTACTTCGTCCAACCCTTCCCCTCATCTGGTGGAGATCTGCCATACCAAACCTTTGAGCATCATTGATAAATATCGTATTGGCATTCGGAACATCTACCCCACTTTCCACAATAGTTGTTGAGACCAGTACATCATATTTGCCCTCCATAAAATCAAGGACATTCCGCTCCAGCTGCTTCCCTTCCATTTGGCCATGACCGGTAATAACCCTGGCGTCCGGAACCAATCTCTGGATGAGTCCCGCAATATCTTTTAAATTTTCAATCCGGTTGTTGATAAAATAGACTTGTCCGTCTCTTTGTAATTCATATGAAACGGCATCACGAAGAATCTCTTCATTAAACCCGATAATCTGAGTATCTACCGGCTGCCTGTTAGGTGGTGGTGTTTTGATGACAGATAAATCTCTTGCAGCCATTAAGGAGAACTGCAAAGTTCTCGGAATAGGTGTCGCCGTCAGTGTAAGTGTATCCACATTGCTTTTAAGCGTTTTCAGCTTATCTTTTACGGAAACTCCGAACTTATGTTCCTCATCAATAATCAACAAGCCTAAATCTTTAAACTTAACACTATTGCTGGCAAGCTGATGCGTTCCTATGATGATATCTACTTTACCATTTTTTAATCCTTCTAAAGCTTCCGATTTTTGTTTTGCTGACCTGAATCTATTGATGTATGAAACATTCACCGGAAAATCTTTCAGTCTTTCCTTAAAGCTTCTGTAATGCTGAAATGCAAGAATTGTCGTTGGAACTAAAACCGCAACCTGTTTACCATCTGTTGCTGCCTTAAACGCAGCCCTTATTGCAACTTCTGTTTTGCCAAAACCTACATCTCCACACACCAGACGATCCATCACAGTACTAGCCTCCATATCCGCCTTCACATCAATCGTTGCTTTTTCCTGATCCGGAGTATCTTCATAAATAAAACTGGCTTCCAATTCATTTTGTAAATAAGAATCCGGGGTATAAGCAAAACCTTGAGCGGTTTTTCTTTGTGCATAAAGTTTGATAAGATCAAAAGCGATCTGCTTTACTTTTGCTTTTGTTTTTTGCTTTAAAGACTTCCATGCCGGAGATCCTAATTTACTCAGAACAACTTCTTTGCCATCAGGCCCGTTATATTTTGATATTTTATGAAGTGAATGAATACTTACGTAAAGTAAATCTCCATTTTTATAGGTAAGTTTAAAACATTCCTGAATTTTCCCATCATTATTAACTTTTACCAATCCCATAAATTTACCGATCCCATGATCGATATGGGCAATATAATCCCCGACTTTAAGAGACATAAGATCCTTGAGGGTAAGCTGCTCAGATTTAGCAAAAGTATTTTTAGCCTTATATCTTTGATAACGGTCAAATATCTGATGATCGGTATACACAGATATTTTATGGTTATTATCAACAAAACCTTCATGAAGTTCAGATTTAAAGCTTTTGAAGATCATTTGATGTTCAAGTTCTTCAAAAATTGACTCCAGTCGTTCTCTTTGTTTTTCTGTTGAAAACGAAATCCAGGTATCGAAACCGTCATTCTGCTTCTCTTCCAGATCCTGAATTAATAATTCAAAATTTTTATGAAAAGAAGGCTGGGAAGTTTGCTCTATACTAATCTCATAAGTGTTAAGCCCTTCAATAGCAACACTGCTGAAATCAATTGTTTTGAACTTCTTGTAATCAAATAAAAACTCCTGATCGGAAATGAACAATTCGTCAGGAGTCCTGTGAGCAATATCTTTACTTAAAGATTCATACTTTTCCAACGACTTCTCATAGAATGATCTTATTTTTTGCAATCCTACCACTCCATTTCTCGAAATCACAAAACTCTCTTTCGGCAGAAGCTGAAGTAAGGAAACCCGGCTGCCAGAAACCGAAAAGTTCATATTTGAAACAAGCTGAAATTCTTTGATCTTATCTACCGACAGCTGCGTTTCAATGTCAAAAGTTTTGATGCTTTCTACCTCGTTACCAAAAAAAGTGATTCTATAAGGCTTTTCATTAGAGTAAGAAAAAACATCTACAATTCCTCCTCTTACTGAAAACTCCCCAGGCTCGGATACAAAATCTGCCTGCTGAAACTGATAATGGGAAAGCAGTTCATCCACAAAATCAAAATCGAGCTGATCTCCTACTTTGATATGATGTGAAATTGCTTTAAAATCTTCTTTTTTCAGAACTTTCTCTGATAAAGCTCCGGCATATGCTACAATTACTTTTGGAGATTTCCCGGAATTTATTTTATTTAAAACCTCTGTTCTTAAAACAAGATTTGCATTCTGAGTTTTTTCAACCTGATAGGGTTCAAGATGAGTGGCAGGAAAATAAAGAACCTTGTCTTTACCCAACAGATCTTCCATTTCCGTATTAGCATAAAGAGCATCTTCCTTATCATCTATAATGTAAAGAATATTCTTCTTTTGGGTCAGGAAAAGCTCTGCCACAAAAACAGAAGTGGAAGATCCTGCATTCCCTTTTACCGAGATGTGTTGATTCGCTTCCAGTTGTGTGAAAATTTCTTTGCCAAATTCTTTTTGTAGTAAATCCGGAAGAAATTTTTCATGAATAGGTTTTAACTGCATAAGTAATAACGGTATAAACGACAAAATCGATTTCGGAAGTTCTCCGAAACCGTTCATTAATTTAGAACAAAGGTAGCTATATTTTTTCCAACCCAATAAAATAGCAAATTATTCAAAAATCAAAATAATCCACCATCGATAATCTAAATAGCATCTTTTTACTAAAAACTCTAATTAAAAGTTAAAAAACTAACCATTTTACTTCATGGCACAGTGTTTGAAAACTTCATTCATACGAATATAACAACACTAAAAATAGTATTATGAAAAAAGCAATTAAAATTCTGGGCATTTTTATGGTGACATTTTTTGCAGCAGTCACTATAGCATCATGTAGCAGGGATGATGATCCTGCAAACAATGATTTCTTCGCAGGCACATACCGTGGAAGCGTATCTTATAACGACGGTGGTTCAACAAATACAAGCACCAATGACGGTAGTGTATTTGTAACCAAAATCGCCAGCGGTACAAAGTATAATTTTCGATTTTCAAACGGCATTCCCGACCTTAATGGAATAGAGTTTGAGCAAAAAGGTGATAATAGTTTAGTTATGATTGGTTCCAGCGCAACCTCTTATATAAGGATTGATAATAATGAATTAAAGATCCTTTATCTTAAAGACGGCAAAACGTGGACAGCCAATTGTACACGATAATAATTATTTTTTTTAACAGGCCTGTTTCTTTTTAGAAACAGGTTTTTTCTTTTAATATCTGCGATCATTTAATCTTTTTTTAATCTGTAATAAACTTTAGTTAAGTTTCTATATACTAGATCTATCTGTACGATTTTTGCATACCTTTACTCAACAAAACCAAAATAATGTAATTCTATGAAAAAATTATTAACCGCAATGTCATTAATCTTAGGATTAGGTCTTGCAACTGCTCAACAAACAACTCCGGCAACTGCAACTAAAACTGTTCAGCAGGCTCCGAAAACTTTGAAAGCTCAGGAAGCGCCAAAAACATTGAAAGCAACTGAAACTAAATCTGCTGCTACTTCAAATGGAATGAAAATGAAAAAGGACGGAACTCCTGATAAAAGATACAAAGCAAACAAACATTTAAAAAAAGACGGCACACCAGATAAAAGGTATAAAGCCAACAAATAAACTCAACATATAGTTGTTATTTTCATAATCAAATTTCGAAGAACCGATGGGGCTATCATCGGTTTTTTTTATTTCATATTCCATAAAAGTATTCTCAGATTATTTAGTTATTTATAAATTTGAACCATGTTAAGCTTCCTAAAGAAAAATATAGCACTGGCCTGGGCAAAAAAACATGTCCAAAAAGCCGAAGAATTCAAAAAGAATGCAGAAAAGGATCAGGAAAAATTGCTTTTATCACTGATTGATACTGCAAAAAAGACTCTTTTTGGAAGAGAACATCAATTCGAAAATATTCAGTCTGTACAAGACTTCCAGAAAAAAGTACCTGTATCCGATTATGAAGATTTAAAGCCTTACATCGAACGGGTAAAAAAAGGACAAGCAAATATCCTTTGGCCTGAAACGCCCCAATATTTTGCCAAAACCTCGGGAACAACTTCTGGATCTAAATACATTCCCATTTCAAAAGAAGGGATGCCCTTTCAGGTAGCAGCAGCTCAAAGTGCATTATTCCATTATATTTCCCAGAAAAAAAACGCTGATTTCGTCAATGGAAAAATGATTTTCCTGCAGGGAAGCCCTGTTCTTGAAGAAGTGTACGGAATAAAGACAGGACGTCTCTCAGGCATTGTAGCCCACCACATTCCTAACTATCTGCAAAAAAATCGTCTCCCAAGCTGGGAAACGAATATCATTGAAGATTGGGAAACCAAGGTTGATAAAATTGTAGAAGAAACAGAGAAAGAAAATATGACCCTGATATCGGGAATTCCGCCATGGCTCATCATGTATTTTGAAAAGCTTACTGAAAAGCATGGTAAAAAGATCAAACAACTTTTTCCAAATCTTCAGCTTATTGTTACCGGAGGAGTAAACTATGAGCCGTATCGTGATAAAATGGAGGATCTTCTGGGCGGACCGGTTGATATCATCCAAACCTTTCCTGCTTCAGAAGGCTTTTTTGCGTTTCAGGATAGCTATACCAAAGAAGGACTACTCCTTCTTACCCATCATGGTATTTTTTATGAATTCATTCCGTTAGAGGAATACGGGAAACCGGATGCCCGAAGATTAACACTAAAGGATATTGAACTAAATAAGGATTATGCTTTGATATTAACAACCAATTCCGGACTTTGGGCTTACTCTATCGGGGATGTTGTGCGATTTATCAGCAAAAATCCTCACCGGATCTTAGTAAGTGGGCGAACAAAACATTTTACATCCGCTTTTGGAGAACATGTCATAGCTTACGAAGTAGAGGAAGCCATCAAAGCCACTTTAGAAAAGTTTCCCGCTCAGATTACAGAGTTCCATCTGGCTCCGCAGGTAACTCCCATTGACGGACTCCCATATCATGAATGGTTGATCGAATTCGAAAAAGAACCTGTAAACCTTCAACTTTTCAAGGATGAACTGGATAATCAGCTACGCAAACGTAACACCTACTATGATGATCTTATTTCAGGAAACATCTTGCAAAAGCTGCACATTACGCTTCTGAAAAAAAATGCATTTCAGGAATATGCAAAATCTCAGGGCAAACTGGGAGGACAAAATAAAATACCAAGATTGGCAAATGACAGAAAAATTGCTGATTTATTGGAAATTTACAAATTATAATTACATTTTTTCAATTCCAAAAACAAATATTCAAAAAAAATTATAAATTTGAAAAACTAAATAAAAATAATGAAAGCATCTGTACTTTTAAAATCATCTTTACT
The DNA here is from genome assembly GCF_028570785.1 of Chryseobacterium sp. B21-037. Classification (NCBI taxonomy): domain Bacteria; kingdom Pseudomonadati; phylum Bacteroidota; class Flavobacteriia; order Flavobacteriales; family Weeksellaceae; genus Chryseobacterium; species Chryseobacterium sp. B21-037. The sequence goes on along the minus strand of NZ_JALGCB010000001.1, from coordinate 3,893,373 downwards.
TACCTCTTTATTTTTAATCTCTTCATGTGCTACTACAAAGTACAGTGAAGATATTTCAAAAAATAATTATTCTAATCTGGAAGCGGGAAGAATATACATTGTCACTATGAAAGACGGTTCTAAAAAACAAAAAATGTTATTCCGTAATATCCAGGGTGATAATATCGTAGGAACAGCAGGTAAAAAAGACAGTACAGAAGTAATTATTCCAAAATCCAATGTTGCTGCCGTAAAAGACAGATCAAGAGCAAGGGTAACAGGAGGAGCAGTGCTTATCGGTGCAGCCGCGGCTGCGGCCATCGTAGTGAGTGCTTCAAGGGCAGACTAAATAGATTTTATCTTTCAAAATACATTTGATTTATCATTTGAAAAATCAACTTCTCAGTAGCTCTAAATAAATATTTAGAGCTACTTTTGCGTATGATTTCCTTTACTCCCTTAAAAACCTTAGAAAATATTGAATTCAGAAATCTACTTACCGGAAGATTTTTCATTGTTTTAGCCTTCAGAATGCTTGCCACTTTATTGGGGTGGTGGGTGTACCAGTTAACAAAAGATCCTTTCTCAATAGGATTAATTGGTCTTTCGGAAGTAATTCCGGCTGTCAGTTGCGCACTATATGCAGGACACGTAATTGATATGAATGAAAAAAAGCGACTCTTGCTCATTTGCAACTATGCTTATATTTTTCTCATCGGGCTCCTGCTTATTCCAGCTTTTTTCAATGTTGAAATGCATTTTAGCGGGCATCAGATCACCTATTTTATTTATAGTGTGATTTTTTTTACGGGAATTGCAAGAGCGTTTATTGGTCCCATCGTTCCCTCGATGATTCCTAAGATTGTAAAAAAGGAGAATCTTCCTCATGCTGTCACCCTTAATCAAGCTACATTTCTAATATCTTCTGTTTGTGGTCACGCCATAGGAGGTTTCCTTATTGGTTTTTTTGGCGTAAAATGGACTCTTGTGGTTATCATCCTGCTCATTTTTATCGCCTCGTTATTTTTCTGGCAATTGAAAAAACAATTTTCTGAATATAAAAAAGGGAATATTAATGTTGTGGAAAGTATGAGGGAAGGTATTTCGTATATTTTCAAAACTAAAGAAATCTTAGGAGCATTATGTCTGGATATGTTCGCCGTACTGTTTGGAGGTGCCGTAGCCATGATCCCGGTTTATGCTACCGACATATTAAAGGTGGGAGCTGAAGGTTTCGGGCTTCTTAATGCAGCCTCAGATATTGGCTCCATGTGCATCATCACCATTCTCTCCATTGTTCCACTGAGAAAAAATCAGGGAAAAATATTACTTGGTGTGGTTACCGGATTCGGGCTTTGTATTATAGGATTCGGACTCTCTCATATATACTGGTTATCATTTATGTTTTTAGTGATGAGTGGAATGCTGGATGGTATTTCCGTTGTAATTCGTGGAACCATTGTACAATTGAAAACACCTGATCATATAAGGGGACGTGTACTCAGTGTTAATTCAATTTTTATCATGTCCAGCAATGAAATGGGACAATTTGAAAGTGGGTTATCTGCAAAACTACTGGGCGTGGTCCGTTCGGTAGTATTCGGAGGAAGTATGACGGTTCTTATTGCCTTACTTGTCGGAAGTACGAATCCTAAGCTACGAAAAATGCAATATTAAACACATATTCCACGTTATATTAAATAAAACTTAAAAACATTAATTAAAATTTAATAATTTTTTATATTTGTCGTATAAAATCCCCCCTTATGAAAAAATTTCTACTAATTTCAGGCTTCTTCTTGGCTGGCTTTTGGGTAAACGCCCAAACCTACTCAGAAAAAGACTTCCAACAATCTATATCACAAGTAAATACAGCTAAAACAAAAGCCGACTACGACAACCTTTTCCAAAAATTTTCCAAATTCACAGGATACAAAAAGAATGACAGATGGCAAGCTTATTATTATGCCGCAGTTTCTATGTATCTTAAAACAGAGATTCAGCTAAATCAAACCATGCATGAAGATCTTCCGGGCGCTAACGCTCTCGCCAGAAAATTTGCAAAAGGGGCATTTAATGCTCAGCAGGACAATGCCGAAGCTAATATTCTGTTAGGATTGCTATATTTCCAGAAAATGCAGGTGAGTCCATCAGGTGACACACAAAAGGATATGGAAATTGTTTCTCAGGCAGTCGCAAAAGCTGAGGCTACCTCTCCAAACAATCCAAGGCTTGCCATTCTAAAGGCAAGAATAAAAGAAAAATCAGGAAATCAAGCTGACGCTGATGTACTACTGCAAAAAGCAAAAAACGGATTTGACAGTAAAACTTCTATGGGCAGTGCTGCACCAACATGGGGCAGACAGTTAATTTCAAATAAATAAGAATTAAAATTTTAAACTGATCAAAATGAAAAAAGTTCTACTTATTTTTCTGATAATTATATCTCAGATAAGTTTTGCCCAATCCAGCTCTGACTGTGGTGGAAATGTGCAGGTTTGCGGAAACACACCTATTTCTTTCACCCCTACAGGACCTGGAGACATCCACGAAGTACTGGGAGACTGTCTAAGCATGGAACATTATTCCATCTGGTATACTTTTACGGTTGCCACATCAGGAACATTGACATTTAATATCGATCCAAACGTTTTCGCTGACGATTACGACTGGGCTGTGTATGGCCCGAATGTTACTTGTGCAAATCTTGGGTTTCCCATAAGATGTAACTATTCCGGCGCCGATGGCCCTACCGGTTTAAATATGACCGCAACCGGAACATCAGAAAATGGAGGAGGCCCGCCATTCTGTTCTTACATGAATGTTGTAGCTGGCCAGACCTATTATATGGTTGTTGATAATTTCTTATCCACTGCAAATGGTTTCGTATTAACATGGGGAGGAACTGCAACTTTGGTTTCCCCTTTCAACAATGCTTTCCAACCTTATCCTTTTATGGAGCCAGGAAGCGCAGGGCCAACACCTAATGATCCGAGAGAGGTTATTATCTGTTCAAATCCGGCAGTTTTTAATTTTAATTCATTATCTGCAGGAATTATAAACAATAACCCAAACTTCATAGTAACTTATTATACTAACGCAAACGATGCAATTACAGGTAATAATCCGATAACAACGCCTATAACCGTCAACACTACTGATATTTATTATTACGCCATTAGTTATTCCGATCCAAATGCCCCTTCAGGTGCTATCAACAGGTGTAGGATTCCGGGTAAATTCAAATTTATACAAAGAGCTATCACAGCGACTGATGTCACATTAACAGAATGTAATAACAACAATACGGGTACTGCTATATTCGACCTGACTACTGCTGCTGTAATTGCCGACCCAACCGTGACAAAAAAATACTATCCTACCCTTACAGATCTTAATGCAGGAACCAATGAGATCACGAATCCATATCAGTATAATTCTGCAGGAGGTAATGTTTTCGTTCTGGTAACTTCACAATTCGGATGTACCACTACTGCAAAAATCACCTTAGCATTCCATCCTGTAGTCGTGGTAAATGAGGCTACCCTTAGATCTTGTTTCATTGAATCGAATCCTTCAACGGCTTCTTTCAATCTTACAGCTGCTTCAGTAACAACACAGCCGGGTATTACTAAAAAGTATTACCCATCCATGACAGACGCTGTTAACGGAACCAACGAAATCACTACGCCATCTCCGTACATTGCACCGAATGGTGTGGTTTATATCAAAGTGACCAATGCAAATAATTGTTATACTGTTGCAAAAGTAAATCTGATCGTATTACCTCCAGTAAAATCTACAGTCCTTGCAGATAAAATAATCTGTATGGAAGATACAACTACACTAGATGCAGGACCTGGATTTGACGGGTATTTATGGAGCACAGGTGCTACGACACAAACCATCAGTAATGTAACTGTTGGTACTTATTCAGTACAATTGAAAACCGGGGAATGTACTACCAACCAAACTGTAACAGTTTATGCATCTGAGCAACCTGTTATATCCAATGTTGATATAGCAACAAATACGATTACTGTAAATGTAATCGGAGGTACTCCGCCATATAAATATTCATTGGATAACATCAACTGGCAAGATTCTAATGTATTCAATAATATACCAAGAGGAGATAATCATATTTATGTTAAAGATTCTTATGATTGTGAACCGATTGACATCAATGTGGTTGTTCCTAATTTAGTCAATGTGATCACTCCTAATAATGATGGTGTGAATGATGTGATTGATTATTCTGCACTGGCAGGAAAGCAAAACCTGATATTAAGTATTTATGACAGATACGGTGCAAAAATATTCCAGGCTGACAAAACGAATGGTTACAAATGGGATGGTACTACCAACGGAAGCAAAAAAGTTTCAACAGGAACTTACTGGTATTCTGTGACATGGAACGAAAATGATAAGAAAAATACACCTATCAAATTCTCCAGTTGGATTATGGTAAAAAACAGAGAATAGTCATATTTTTTGATAAAAACCGCTTAAAAAAGCGGTTTTTATTAATTCGAGCGAACTATAATCCAATTATCTTGTTATTTTCGCTATTTTTGTTACATTAAATTCATTTTAAAATGAGAAAATTCTTACTTCTTTTTATTTTATTTACTTATCAAATATATTTTTCACAGTCGGACTGTATCACTGCAATTCCCGTATGTGGAAATTCTGATATTTCCTACACCCCTAGTGGTCATGGTAATATTCAGGAAGACTTAATGGGATGTTTGGCCACTGACGAGCATTATAGTGTTTGGTATTCTTTTACCATAGCCACTTCAGGAACTTTAACATTCCTTATTACTCCTAATCAGTATTCTGATGACTATGACTTTGGTGTTTATGGTCCTAATCAAACATGTGGCGCTTTAAGCCCACCAATCAGATGTAATTATTCTCCTGCAGACGGACCAACTGGTTTAAGTCTCACACTTACCGGCACAAACACTGATGAGGCTATGAGTGCATATATGGACGTAGTTGCCGGAGAAACTTATTATTTGATTGTTGATAATTACTCACACACAGCACATGGTTTTTCCATGACATGGGGTGGAACAGCTACTTTAACTTCAGCATTTAATGATCCGGCAGTAACACCGAATCCATTTATTACACCTGGGGTACCTGGTCCTACTCCGGATTCTCCAAATGAAATCCTGAAGTGTGCTTTGCCAACTTCATTTGACTTCAACTCATTAACAACAGGGATTCTAAATGGAAATGCAAATTTTACCGTTACTTATCATGATAATGTAAATGATGCGATAACGGGATCAAACCCATTACCAAGCCCTACGATGGTAGATGCTACAACGATCTACTACTACCGATTAAAATATACAGATCCGAATAACCCTAACAATCCGATTAACGGCTGTTTCCAGACAGGGAAATTTAAATTCAGGCAGGGAAATATTGTAGCAAGTGACGATACCATTTATGCTTGTAATAATAATGGTGCGGGGACAGGAACATTCAACCTGACGTTGGCCAATACATATTCTGGCACCGCGACAAAAAAATATTATCCTACATTGAACGATTTAAATGCAGGAACCAACCAGATTATGAATCCTGCCGCTTACGTTTCAGGAGAAAAAACAGTATATGTAAAAGTAACAACGCCTGAAAACTGTTCAGACGACTCGGCAATCACCTTGAAATTCTTTCCGGTAGTAGTGGTTAATGATGCAGAAATTGAATCCTGCTATATTGACACCAATATTACAACAGCAAAATTTGACTTAACAACAGCTAACGTATCAAGCCAGACACCCATCACGAAGAAATTTTATGCAACCATGGCCGATGCAGTAAGCGGAACCAATCCAATTGCTAATCCTACGGCTTATGTTTCTGCCAATGGAAATGTTTATGTAAGGGTATTCAGCGCAAATATGTGTTATGCTATTGCTAAAATCACCCTTAAAGTTCTTCCTCCGGTAAAATCGGCGGTTTTAAAAGACGTTACTATTTGCCCTGAAGATACTACAACATTGGATGCGGGGCCTGGTTTTGACGGATATGAGTGGAGCACAGGAGCAACAACACAATCTATCCAAAACGTTGCGATAGGAAGTTATTGGGTAAAACTTAAAACAGGAATTTGCTATACAGTACAGCAAGTAAGTGTAAAGGCTTCCCAACAACCAGTGATCAGCAGTGTAGACATTACAAACAATACAATTACTGTAAATGTTTCAGGAGGAACACCACCATACAAATATTCACTGGATGGTACCAACTGGCAGGATTCTAACGTATTTACCGGACTTCCTAGAGGGGAAAACAAAATATATGTAGTGGATTCTTTTGATTGTACTCCGATTGATATTCAAGTGACAGTTCCTAATTTAATTAATGCCATCACACCTAACGGAGATAATGTAAATGATTACGTAGATTACTCTGAGCTTGGATACAAGAAAAATTTAGTATTCATCGTTTATGACCGATATGGAAATAAATTGTACGAAGCTGACAAACTGAGAGGCTACAAATGGGATGGAACTACCGGCGGTAAAAAAGTGATTACCGGAACATATTGGTACACCATTTCTTGGAATGAAAATGATAAAAACAATACTCAAACGAATTATAGCGGATGGATATTGGTAAAAAATAGAGAATAATTGAAATTATAAATAGAATTTAAAAAATCACCTCAAAATTGAGGTGATTTTTTTATTAACATTGCTTATCTTTTATTGGTGGTATTTTAATAACCCTTAAGAATAATTTGTTGATTACTATTTTTTAATTTTTTTTAAATAAACTATCTTTGCACAATGGCGCAGAAAGAAACATTATCATCTCTTACGCATGGAAATTTTGCGAAAGAATTGTCAATTGCAGATGGAAAAATGCCTCCTAATGCAGTGGATTTTGAAAGATTGATTATAGGAACTTTTTTAATTGATAAAAAAGGTCTTGACCATTCCATCGACCTTCTTACCCCGGAGGTATTTTATGATCCCAGACATCAGGTGATATTTGCTACCATTTTGAAATTATATGAAGCCAACCATCCGGTTGACTTAATGACTATTATACAAGACTTAAAAAAGGAAGACAAATTAAATTCAGCAGGAGGGGATCATTATATTATTGATCTCACCATGGGAGTAAGCTCCTCAGCTCACATAGAATATCACGTTCGTGTTATCCTAGAAAAATATATTTTGAGAAGTCTGATTAATGTTTCAGCAAACGTTATAGACTCTTCATATAAAGAATCCACGGATGTTTTTGAGCTGCTGGATAAAGCAGAACAATCTTTTTTTGAAATCACCAACGGGACCATCAAAAAAGGCTTTGATACTGCAAATTCTTTAGTAAAGCAGGCTATCGATACAATTAAATCCCTGAAAGACAAAGAAGGACTTTCCGGAGTACCCTCAGGATTTAGGGATGTGGATAAAGAAACCGGAGGCTGGCAAAATTCCGACCTTATTATTATCGCGGCTCGTCCTGCGATGGGAAAAACAGCATTCCTTCTCTCCATGGCTCGAAATATTGCGGTAGGATATAAAATCCCAATGGTGCTGTTCTCTCTCGAGATGGCATCTGTTCAGCTTATTACAAGGATGATTGCTTCTGAAACCAGAATTTCTTCTGAAAAATTAAGAAAGGGAACCTTAGATGATGAAGAATGGCAAAGATTGTTTTCCAATGTATCCGAACTGGAAAACGCTCCGCTTTTCATTGACGAAACTCCATCACTTTCTATATTCGATTTCCGGGCAAAATGCCGGAGACTTGTAATGCAGCATGGTGTAAAGCTTATCATGGTCGACTACCTTCAGCTTATGACCGCAGGAGGAGGTGGAAAAGGGACAGGAAACCGTGAACAGGAAATCTCTATGATCTCGCGTTCATTAAAAGCAATTGCAAAAGAACTCAATGTTCCTGTTATTGCACTTTCCCAGCTTTCAAGAAGTGTGGAAACACGTCCGGGGAAAAGACCTCAGCTCTCAGATCTTAGAGAATCGGGAGCGATTGAGCAAGATGCTGATATCGTATCTTTCATCTTCAGACCTGAATATTATAAGATCACGGTTTGGGATAATGATGAAGAAGGCCAGGAAACTTCGACTGAAAATCAGGCTGAGCTTATTATTGCAAAACACAGGAACGGTGCTACTGCCGATGTACGATTATCTTTCCTTAAACATTTTGCAAAATTCGGAGATATCGAAGCAGCAACGGGTGGAAACCCAGGTTATCCCTCAGGTTTTAATTCGAATGAACCTAGTGGTTTTGATAAGATAAAAACAACCATTCAGCCGGGGGCAGCATTTGATCTTCCGGACAACTCCCAGTTGTCAGGATCTTCGATGAATGATTTTGATGATGATGACGACTTCCCTTTTTAATGATGTTGAACTGATAAGAAAAGACAATTTCTGAAATTTTGAGAATTGAGATTTATACAGACGGAGCATGCAGTGGAAATCCCGGAAAAGGAGGTTATGGAATTCTCATGCGTGTTCCGGAAAAGAATTATCAAAAAACATTTTCTAAAGGATTCCGTAAAACAACGAATAACAGGATGGAGCTTCTGGCAGTAATTACGGCTCTGGAAAAGCTAAAGTCAACAGAAAACGATATCCATATTTTTACAGACAGCAAATATGTAGCAGACGCGATCAACCAAAACTGGATTTCCGGCTGGATAAAAAGAGGGTGGAAAAATGTGAAGAATCCCGATCTCTGGAAAAGGTTTGTTATTCTTTACAATCAATATACTCCTAAAATGCATTGGATCAAAGGGCATGCCGGTCATTTTGAAAATGAGCTGTGTGATAAGCTGGCGGTTGCAGCTGCAGCTTCTTCTGATTTAGAAATAGACACCTATTTTGAGAATATTGAAAACAATTCTCTATTTTAACGAATAAGAATCAAAAAGCACCCCATTATCAAATTCAATTATTCTGTTAAATAATTTAGTTATTTTACTATCCAAATTAACTTTTATTAAAAAATCATTAATATTTTCTGCAAAATTAACACTGAACACATATTTATTACTTAGGATTTAATATATTTACATGTCCAATTTTTAAACATCCTAATTAATGAATAAAAATTTACTATTTTATTTCACTATACTTTTATCCTGTTTATCCGGAAATCTTTTTTCCCAAACCTATCAGCTCACCGGAAATCCTGTGAATACGACAGGGTGGACAGTTGTTCCTTCTGCCGTAGTTAACACAGATTTTGTTATGCTGACTGATGATCTCACCAACAAATCAGGAGCAATCAAACTTAACGATCCTATCAACCTGAAGTACTGTGATAAATGGAGAATCGAGTTTGATTTCAGACTTGACGGTAACGGAACGTCGTCGGGAAGAGGAGACGGTTTTGCATTTTGGTATCTACAGAATCCTCCAGTAACCAGCCAGTTAGGCTCAGGTCTGGGAATTCCGCAAAATGCAATCGGCCTTATGATCGGCTTTGACCTCTACAATAATACTACAGGGGGACAGATGAATAAAGTTCATCTTGCCTATGGTGTGGTTCAAAATACTACTGACACAAATAATATCGAGTATTTCAATACTGTCGGAAGCTCCTTTCACTCACCTGATCTTACGTCTACCATTCCTTTGGTGGGAGCTACTTACAAACATGTGGAAGTAACCGGACAGGTGGATCCTGCTACTCCGGCCAATTGGATTATCAACCTGAAAATTGACGGAACATCAGTCATTAATCAATCATTTGCACCTGCAGGTGCTGCAGCTTCAATGGGAGTGGGATACTTTGGATTCTCAGCCTCTACGGGAGCGGCTTCAGTGAGGAGTTCCATAAAAAATGTAAAAATCTATACAGACAAAGTATCTATTTTACAGAACTCAGTTACCCAATCCTTATGCCCGAATCCTTCAACAGGAAATGGCACGGTCAATCTTACAACCTTTAATTCACAGTTTGTGAATACCCCGGCCAATTACACATTTACATACTATGTAATAGGGAGTTCAACGCCTATTGCTAACCCCACCAACTATCAATTCAATACCAATACAACAATCTCTGTTGTTATTAAAGACAATGCAGGTGTCCTTTGTGATAATCCCGACGGAAAGATTCAGTTGGTTCTGGCGCCTTTTACAGCAAATAATGTAACTATTTCCGCTTGTAACAACAATAAAGCCGGGACAGCAACATTTAACCTAAGTACTGCAGCTGTAACGGGAGTACCGGGAGCCGTTAAGAAATATTACAAAACACTGTCTGATCTCAACGCAGGAACCAATGAAATCACTAACTTTTCAAACTACATATCTGCTCCGGGAGTCGTATATGTAAAAGTGACAACACCACAAGGTTGTACAGGAACAGCTCAGATAACGCTGGCATTTCTTCCTGAAGTAGTCGCTAATGATGATACTATTCGCTCCTGTTTCATTGACACCAATACAACATCCGCTTTATTTAACCTGACCACTGCCAATGTAACACCACTGGCCGGAGCAATAAAAAAATACTACACAACTTTAGCAGACGCAATGGGCGGAACGAATGAAATTGTAAATCCGCAAGCATATGTATCTACAAATGCTGTAGTCTATGTAAAAGTAATTGATGGAAATAATTGTTACACCATTGTGAAAATTACCCTTGTTGTTTTACCTCCTGTTCCATCAACTGTTCTTAAAGATCAGACAATATGTATAGACGAAACTGCAACATTAGATGCAGGCCCAGGTTTTGACGGTTATCTATGGAGCACCGGTGCAACCACTCAATCCATACAAAATGTTCCGGTGGGAATCTATTCGGTTCTGCTTAAAACAGGAAGTTGCTTCACCAGTCAGATTGTAAAAGTACAAGCTGCACCTCAACCGGTGATTTCAAGCATTGATATTACCAATAACACGATTACAATTAATGTAAATGGAGGTACCCCCCCATATCAGTTCTCATTAAACGGTACAACATGGCAAAGCTCTAATGTATTCTCCGGTTTATCCAGAGGAGAGCATAAAATATTTGTTAAAGATTCATATAACTGTGATCCTATTGATGTACAAATCACTGTACCGAACCTGATTAATGCAATTACTCCAAATGGGGATAATGTAAACGATTATATTGACTATTCTGCTTTAGCCTATAAAAAGAATCTGATATTCATCGTTTACGACAGATATGGAAATAAGCTTTACGAAGCTGACAAATTAAGAAACTACAAGTGGGATGGTACCGCAAGTGGTAAAAAAGTACCTACTGCAACATATTGGTACACCATCTCCTGGAACGAAAATGACAAAAACAATACTCAAACAAACTATAACGGCTGGGTATTGGTTAAAAATAGGGACTAACAAAAAAAGACCACTCCAGCATTGGCAGTGGTCTTTTCAATACAAATCACTATTTTAAAGAAAGCATCCGAAATTAAATAAATGAATAAATAACAACTCCTTATTTCACCCACTCCAAATGAAAAAACTTTTACTCTTCTGCCTTTTTGTTCTTTTAACCAATCTACCCGGAAATCTTCTATCCCAGACTTATCAACTTTCAGGAAATCCCGTCAATACTACGGGATGGGATCTTGTTTCAAGTGCAAACGTAAATACTGATTTCATACAACTTACTGCTGATCAGGGAAACTTATATGGAGCTATAAAATTAGCCAGTCCTATTAATTTAAGATATTGTGATAAATGGAAAGTAGAATTTGACTTCAGAATTGATGGAAACGGAACCGCACAGTTTGGAAGAGGAGATGGATTTACCTTCTGGTATTTAGCTAATCCTCCTACAGGATTCGTTTCAGGAGGCGGCCTTGGAATTCCGGCTAATGCATCGGGCTTAATGGTAGGATTTGATATTTTCAACAATACTACAGAAGGACAAATGAGTAAAGTTCATATTTTATATGGAACCAACAACTCCCTTAACAATAACATTGAATATAACAACACTCCGGGAAGCACTTTTCATTCCCCGGATCTTAATCCTACACAGCCATTTGTTGGCTCAACCTATAAACATGTAGAGGTAAATGGTGAAACAGACCTTGCCAATCCCACCAGCTGGATTATAAAGGTAAGAATTGACGGAGTCTTAATTGTGGATCAGTCATTTGCCCCCTCAGGAGGAGCAATTGGTATGACTCAAGGATATTTTGGATTTTCAGCAGCCACAGGGGGAGCCAGTGCAAGACATTCAATAAAAAATGCTAAAATATTTGTGGATAAGGTTCCCATTTTACAAAGCACCGTTACACCGTTTGTTTGTGTTAATCCTGCGACAGGAAACGGGACAGTGGATTTAACCTCATATAATTCGCAATTTGTAAATATTCCGGCTAATTATATTTTCACTTATTATGTTTTAGGAAACTCTACTCCAATTGCCAATCCTACAAATTTCCAATATTCCGGACCCACAACAATTACGGTAGTAGTAAGAGACCCTTCTTCCACTTTATGTGATAATGGCGATGGGGTTATTCAGCTAAATCCTACTCCTTTTGCTGCGGATGACGTAACATTAACAGGCTGCAACAATAATAATGCAGGAACCGCAATATTTGACCTGACAACAGCTGCCGTTACTACTGTTCCAGGCGTTACTAAACAATATTACCCGTCTTTGACAGACCTAAATGCGGGAACTAACGAAATAGTAAACCCTACAGCCTATGCATCACCTGCCGGTTCAGTATATGTAAGAGTTACAACTCCACAAGGCTGTGTAGATGTGGCAAAAATTACACTCACCATCAACCCTGTTGTGGTTGTCAATGATGCTACATTAAGATCCTGTTTTATAGAAACAAGTCCGGCAACAGCTTCATTTAATCTTACAGCTGCTTCAGTAACGACACAAGCTGGCGTCAGCAAAAAGTACTACCCATCATTAACCGATGCTTTAAACGGAACAAATGAAATTACCACACCTGCAGCTTATATCGCCCCTAACGGTGTCGCTTATATTAGAGTTACCAATAATGCAAACGGATGTTATTCCGTTGCTAAGGTTACATTAGTTGTACTAGCACCTGTACTGTCTGCAGTTTTAAAAGATAAAACAATATGTATTGAGGACAAAACAACTCTTGATGCCGGCCCAGGTTTCGCTTCTTACCTGTGGAGCACGGGAGCGACTACCCAGGCTATCACAAATGTAGGTGTTGGTGTCTATTGGGTACAGCTCAAAACCGGTGAATGCACCACTACTCAGAGTGTGACTGTCCACCCTTCCGAACAACCTGTTATTACTAATGTAGACATATCTGGCACCACAATGACGGTCAATGTTATTGGCGGAACACCAGCATACCAATACTCATTAGACAATATCAACTGGCAGGATTCTAATGTATTCACTAATCTTCCGAGGGGAGAAAGCCACATATATGTAAAAGACGCTTACGACTGTGAGCCTATAGATATTAGCGTAACTGTTCCGAACATAATCAATGTGATTACGCCAAACGGAGATGGAGTAAATGACGTTATAGATTATTCTGCATTAGCTCACAAACAAAACCTTGTCTTTAATATTTATGACCGGTATGGAGCTAAGATTCACCAGGGTGACAAATCCAATAAATATAAATGGGACGGAACAATAGCAGGCAGAAAAGTCTCTACGGGCAGCTACTGGTATTCAGTTTCATGGAATGAAAACGATAAAAAGAATACAGCGATTAAATATTCCGGCTGGATTCTGGTAAAAAACAGAGATTAATAAAAATAACCAACCATATAAAAAAATAAAGAATCACTTCTATTTCCGGAGTGATTCTTTTTACCAAAAAATAGAAGATTTATAAAACCATAAAAAACTAATACCCTTTATAACAATGAAAAAAACTATACCCTTTTATACTCTCCTTTTTCTGCTCTGTTTCCCGGTAATGATTTTCTCACAAACCTATCAATTAACAGGAAACCCTGTGAATACTACAGGATGGACAATGGTTGCACCAACGGTTGTAAATACCGATTTTGTGCAGTTAACTCCGGATATCAATGACAGATCAGGTTCCATAAGATTAAACGAACCCATCAATCTGAAATATTGTGACAAATGGAGAGTAGAGTTTGATTTCAGAATGGATTCCAATCAGACTTATACAGGTGACGGAATTGCCTTTTGGTATCTCGCCAACCCTCCTGTTGCAAGTATTCTGGGCTCCGGACTGGGAGTATCCCAAAATGCGATCGGTTTTATTACCGGATTTGACACATATAACAATGCAACCGGAACCTCCGGAATGAGTAAAGTACATGTTGCATATGGCCAGGTTGCAAATACTACAGATACCAACAATGTTGAGTTTTTTAATGTTCCCGGAAGCTCTTTTCACTCTCCTGATCTGAATGCCACACAACCCTTCCAAGGTACAACCTACAAACATGTAGAGGTAAGCGGAGAAGTAGATCCTGCAGCTCCGGCCAACTGGATCGTAAAAATAACCATTGACGGAAACTTAATCGTTAATCAATCTTTCGCACCTTCAGGAGCTGCTGCTGCCATGACAGTAGGTTATTTTGGGTTTTCAGCTTCTACAGGTGGAGCAAGATCGAGACACTCTATAAAAAACGTAAAAGTCTATGTAGACAAAATTCCTCTGCTACAAACAGCTATAACAAAATTCATATGTCCTGACCTTGCCGGAATGGCAAATATAGACTTAACAACATTTAATCCTCAACTTACAGCAACTCCTAGCAATTATACATTTACTTACTATATTACAGGAAGCGGAACCCCGATTCCAAATCCTACAAATTTCCAGTATACCACAGATACCAATATTTCTGTAGTTATAAAAGACCCATCGTCGGTATTATGCGATAACAATGATGCAACAATAGCCTTAAAAGTAGCCCCCATTGTCACTGTAAATGATGCTACCCTAAGGTCCTGTTTTATTGAATCGAGCCCTGCAACAGCATCTTTCAACCTGACGGCCGCTTCGGTTACTACACAATTAGGGGTAACTAAAAAATATTATCCATCGCTAACGGATGCAATGAACGGAACCAATGAAATCACCACACCGGCAAATTATATTGCCCCTAATGGTGTTGTATATATCAGAGTTACGAACTCAAACGGATGCTATGCGATAGCAAAAGTCACCCTGGTGGTGATCGCTCCTGTTCTTTCGACGATTTTAAAAGACAAAATAATCTGTATTGAAGACAAAACTACTCTGGACGCAGGTCCGGGTTTCGCATCCTACCTTTGGAGTACCGGAGCAACAACCCAGAGCATTACTGATGTGGGAGTAGGTGTTTACTGGGTAAAATTAAAAACCGGCGAGTGTACTGCTACTCAGAATGTAACCGTATACCCTTCTGAACAACCGGTCATCAACAATGTTGATATTTCCAGCAATACCATAACCGTAAATGCAATAGGAGGAACACCTCCTTATCAATACTCGTTGGACAATATCAACTGGCAAAATTCCAATGTCTTTTCTAATTTACCACGAGGTGAAGCCAATATATTTGTAAAAGACGCCTATGACTGTGAGCCAATAGATATTACCGTTACCGTTCCAAATCTGGTCAATGTGATCACTCCAAACGGCGACGGAGTGAACGATGTTATCGATTACTCCGCACTGTCCGGTAAACAAAATTTAGTTTTCAGTATTTTCGACCGGTACGGGGCGAAACTCCATCAGGGTGATAAATCCAATAAATACAAATGGGATGGAACGATAGCTGGCAGAAAAGTTTCTACAGGCAGCTACTGGTTTTCCGTAACATGGAATGAAAACGACAAGAAAAATACCGCTATCAAATATTCCGGATGGATATTGGTAAAGAATAGAGAATAATATCCGTATTCACATAAAAAAAGGATTGTTTCATTTTTTGAAGCAATCCTTTTTCATATTATTTATAAACAGATATTTCCTGATAACTCCATTTTATTCATATTCAATTCTTAAATTTGTCTTATGAATTATTTGGAAGCTTTAAGCAGAAGATATTCTGTAAAAAAATTCAACAAAGAGATTATTCCTCAGGAAACCCTTCATAACATTCTTGAGTCGGGGAAATTGTCTGCCAGCTCTTTGGGACTTCAGCCGTACAAGATCTTAGTTGTTGAAAGCGAAGAAATGAAACAAAAGCTTATTCCGGCTTTCTATAATCCATCTCAAATTTCTACATGTTCTCACCTTATTGTAATTGTTTCTAAAAAAACAATTGATGAAAGTTATATAAGAGGTTATTTTAACCACATTTCTGAAGTGAGAAATATTCCACTGGAAACACTTGATCCTTTCAAAAAGAGCATTAACCAGCATATTGTTCAAAAAAAGGACGACGAAATTTTCAATTGGGCTGAAAAACAATCCTATATCGTCTTAGCCAACCTAATGTATGCTGCCGCTATTGAAAATGTAGATACTTGCCCCATGGAGGGGTTTCGCGAAGATCTTATCGAAAACATCCTAAATCTGGATCCGAAAACAGAAAAAGTAACGGTTACACTGGCAATGGGCTACAGATCTGAAGAGGATCATTTTCAGCACATGAAAAAAGTACGGAAACCAAACGAAAAATTGTTTAAATTTATTTAATGATTAGACCATTGTCTTAAAGCAAGCATATGATAAAAGCGGATGTATTAATAATTGGTTCCGGAATCTCGGGACTTTCTTATGCAATTAAAGTTTCTGAACAACTTCCTGATGCCAATATAATAATAGTAACAAAATCTGATGAAGATGAAAGCAATACAAAATATGCTCAGGGCGGCTTAGCTGTCGTTACGGATTTCAAGAAAGACAATTTCGAAAAACACATTGAAGACACCATGCGTGCCGGAGATGGAGAAAGTAAACGCGATGTGGTAGAAATGGTGGTAAAAGAAGCTCCCGCAAGGTTTAATGAAATTGTAGAATGGGGTGCTCAATTCGACATGAAAAATGGAGAATTTGCATTAGGCAGAGAAGGAGGACATACAGAAAACAGAATTGTTCATCATAAGGATATAACGGGATTTGAGATTGAAAGGGCTCTTTTACAGACAGTCAAAAACAGTCCAAACATCGAAATTCTCGATCACCATTACGTTATTGACATTATCACTCAGCACCATGTTCCCGGAAAAGAATTAAATGAAGGAGACATCCACTGTTATGGTGCATATATTTTGGATGAAAAATCCAAAACCATAAAAAAAATAACTTCAAAAATAACACTCGTTGCAACCGGAGGTGCTGGCCATGTTTATAAAAACACAACCAATCCCACTATCGCGACAGGTGACGGAATTGCATTTGTAGCCCGCGCAAAAGGAAATGTTTCCAACATGCAATATTACCAGTTCCACCCTACAGCCCTGTATAGCAAAATTGACGGAATGTTATTTCTGATTTCAGAGGCAGTACGTGGTGATGGTGCAAAACTCAGAACAAAAAGAGGAGAAAAGTTCATGCATAAATATGATGAACGTGAGGAACTTGCCTCCAGAGATATAGTAGCAAGAGCTATAGACAACGAAATGAAAATTTCCGGAGATGAATATGTAGGTCTGGATTGCCGGGAAATGAATCAGGAAAAATTTTTAGACCATTTCCCTAATATTTATAAAAAATGCAAAGAAGAAGCCATTGATCCTTTCACTCAATTAATTCCTGTAGTTCCCGCCTGCCATTATCTGATGGGAGGAATTGAAGTGGACAGAGACGGGCAATCTTCTATCAAAAATTTATTTGCCGTGGGCGAATGCACCAACTCCGGCTTACACGGAGCTAACAGACTTGCTTCCAACTCTTTACTAGAAGGACTTGTGTTTGGGCATAATGCAGCGATGAAGACCGTAGAGCTATTAAAGGATAACAGCTTTAATTTTGATGATCTAAAAGCTGTTCCGGAGTGGAACGAGGAAGGAATGAAAATTATTGATGAAATGGTTATCGTAAGCTACCTCAGAAAACAACTTCAGGAAATGATGAGTGACCTGGTAGGTATCGTACGAAGCAACAGACGTTTAAAAATGGCTCTTCAAAAGCATCATGAAATTGCCGCGGCTGTAGATGAAATCTATCGCTACTCTATTCTTTCCCCTCAATTATCCGAACTAAGAAACTTAACAACCGTTGCTCATCTCATCATTACCCAATCTATGGAAATGACTGAAAATAAGGGGGCATTTTATAATAAAGATTTAGCTTAACCAAGTATAAAGAACATGAAAAAGCCAAACTACGTAACAGATAAAGCACTTAAAACATTTATAAAATCTGCTCTGGAAGAAGATATCCAGGATGGTGATCATTCTACCTTATCAACAATTCCAAAAGATCTTAAACAAAGTGCTCAACTTCTGGTTAAGCAAAATTGTATCCTTGCAGGAGTTGAATTAGCTGAAATTATCTGTACAACTTTCGATAAAAACCTAAAAGTTGAAACCTTTATTAAAGACGGTGAGGCAGCCAAAGTAGGAGATATTGCCTTCATAGTTACAGGACCTGCTCAATCAATTCTTTCAACAGAAAGGCTGATCCTGAACTGCATGCAAAGGATGAGCGGTATAGCAACTCTTACACATGAATGGGATTCAAGATTAGTGGGGACAAAAACCAAATTATTAGATACAAGAAAAACCACTCCTAATTTCAGGATATGTGAAAAATGGGCGGTTGCTATAGGAGGCGGAACCAACCACAGATACGGGCTTTATGACATGATCATGCTGAAAGATAATCATATTGATTATAATGGCAGTATTACCAATGCGGTAAAAATGGCAAAAGATTATATTAAAAAGAACAAGAAAAAACTGAAAATAGAGGTTGAAACAAGGAATCTTGAAGAAGTTGAAGAAGCTATTAAAGCAAAGGTAGACAGAATCATGCTCGATAATATGGATGTCAAAACAATGAGACAGGCAGTTGAAATGATTAACGGTAAATGTGAATCCGAAGCTTCAGGCGGAATTACCCGTGATGAGCTAAAAGATATTGCCTCTACAGGGGTTACTTACATTTCTGCAGGAGCCCTTACACACTCGGCTAAAAACATAGATCTAAGCCTCAAAGCCGTGAAATAGCATTGTATTTTTAATAAAAATAATATTACTTTTTTATGTATTATGCAATGCATTTTTTTAACATAAAAACAAGTAAAAAAGCTAAAATACTATAAATCAACAAATTAATAATTCTTAATATTCGTTAAAAATTAACATTGGGTTAATATTGGTTAAAATTTAAATACCGACTTTTGCATAAAATTTAAATCTAACTATTACTAACGATTATGAAATTAATCAACAAATCGATACTGACTGTAGTAATTACATTGTCTACAGCTAGTGTTTATTACGCTCAAGAAACACAGGACACGATTAAGAGGTCTAAAGACATTGAGGAGGTAATTTTACAAGGTGTAACAGATATCGCTAAAGATAGAAAGACACCGGTTGCTGCATCTACTATTAAAGCAGCACAAATTATCGAAAGATTAGGAAACCAAGAACTTACCGAGATTTTAAACACTACACCTTCAGTGTACGCTACTAAATCCGGAGGTGGTTACGGTGACGGAGGTATTACCATGAGAGGTTTCGAGTCCCGAAACATCGCAGTAATGGTAAACGGTATGCCTGTAAATGATATGGAAGGAGGTACTGTATACTACTCTAACTGGACAGGTTTAGCTGACGTTACTAGTTTTGTTCAAGCACAGAGAGGTTTAGGTTCTTCTAAATTAGGGATAGCTTCTGTAGGGGGAACTATTAACTACATTACTCGTTCTGCGGACATGAAAAAAGGAGGTGTGATAAGATTAGGAGTTGGTAATAATGACTACTTAAAAACATCATTTGCATATAATACTGGAAAACTTGATAAAGGATGGTCTTCATCTTTTCTAATGAGTAGAACTGCAGGAGGAACTTATATCGAAAACACAGACTTTGAAGCTTATGCTTACTATTTCGCATTAGGTTGGGAGCCGAACAAAAAGCATAACTTCCAATTCACTATAACTTCATCTCCACAGTGGCATGATCAGAGAACCTTCTCTCCTACTATTGCAAACTATATAAAATATAATCCGGACCAAGATGGTACTCCATACAGACAATACAATTCTGATTATGGTTACTATACCGATGCAAATGGAAATAAAGTGGCTTTAGCAAACAGATCTAATTATTACGCTAAGCCCGTAATGATGTTGAACTGGGATTGGAATATGAATGAAAAATCCAAATTAAGTACTGTTCTATATATGTCTAATGGTAGAGGTGGTGGAACTGGTGATTTGGGTAGAGTTGGCGGAAAAGGAGCTACTGGTTACTATGACAATATGGGGCATTTCAATTATGATGCTATTTTTGCAGCTAACCAGGCTGTTGACCTAAATAATCCGGCTACTCCAGCAGGAAGTACATTAATCCGTAGAGCAAGTATTAACTCCCACAACTGGTATGGGATTTTAGCAAATTTCCAACATAAAATCAATGATAACTGGAATTTCTCAGTAGGTACAGACGACAGATATTACTATGGTTATCATTATCAAGTAGTTTCAGATCTTTACGGAGCTGCAGGGTATAAAGAAGCCGGAAACAAAAATGTGGCGCCATACATTGTTAATAAAGTGTATGATTACAAGAGCCTTTCATGGAATCCGTTTGGAGGGAAAACTGCTCCAATAGGAGATCAAATAGGCTACAGTAATGATGGTGAAGTACTTTGGTACAGTGGATTCGCTCAAGTAGAATATTCTAAGGATAATTTATCAGCATTCTTACAAGGTTCCGTTTCAAATCAGGCATATCAAAGAATTGATAACTTTGTAAAAGATGGTGTAACCAGACAACCTAATGCAGTTACTGGACAGATAGTAAATACAAAAACTGGTTTCAAGAATCTTTTCGGATACAACATTAAAGGGGGGGCAAATTATAATATTAATGATAACCATAATGTTTTTGCTAATATCGGATATTACAGCAAGCAGCCTTTCATGAACTCTGTATATCCAAGTAACTTTCAGGTTCTTAACCCTACTTTGACTAATGAGAAAATCTTCTCAGCTGAAGTTGGTTATGGATTCAGATCATCTAAATTAAACGCAAATGTTAACCTTTACAGAACTGAGTGGAAAGACAGATGGTTCAGAAGAGGAGGAATGACATTTGAAGTAGTAGATCCTTCTTCTCCAACAGGAACGTCAACATTAACCGGTTACGCAGAAATCAGTGGAATTACACAGGTACATATGGGAATTGAAATAGATGCAACCTATAAGCCAATCCCCATGCTAGAATTCCAAGGAATGTTATCTATTGGAGACTACAAATATAAAGGTAATGCTAGTGGGGCTACATTTGATGATAACAACAATCCAGTAGTAACTTCTGGAAACGCTTCTAACAATACTACTCTTTACCTAGATGGTGTAAAAGTAGGGGGAAGTAGCAGTAACAGTATTCCTCAGATGACTGCTTCATTGGGAGCTACCATAAGACCTGTAAAAGATTTAAGTATCTATGGTACTTGGAGATACGTGGGTGAAATTTACTCATCTATTGATCCAGGATCATTCTCCAAACCTGAAAACCAGGCAAGAGGATCACTTAAATTACCAGATTTTAATCTGTTTGATGTAGGATTTTCTTATAAAATAAGATTAAATAACACGTCACAATACTTCACTGTAGGTGCTAACGTTTACAACTTATTAGATACTACTTATATTTCAGATGGAGCAACTAACATCTTTGCTAAAGGAGAGGGAGATTTCTCAACGCCTCAGCAATATGCTGCATATCAAGCTACTTTATACAAAGGGCTTGACCCATCGAACAGAGTTTATTTCGGTTTCGGAAGAACTTGGTCTGCTAATTTATCTTTCAACTTCTAATAATATAAATTTAGATTTTATAAATATCAATCCCGGCTTTGGCCGGGATTTTTTGTTATCTTTGTCTACTAGAAAAATAGAAAAAAAAAGGATATGGATTTTTACAAGATTTTACTTAGTGCCCACAAAGGATTTGGGTATCTTGAGCTTCTTTTGGTAGCACTATTTATTATTGCACTTTTAGGGACCATGTTTGGCTTCAGTGGAAAAGTGAACAAATTTTTAAAGAAGACCACTCTTTTCACCATGATCTTCTTCCACGTTCAATTTTTGATTGGAATCATTATGCTGATAACCAACTTTACAAAAGGATTGGATATGGGAGCAGTAATGAAAAATGCAGACCTAAGATTTCAATATGTGGAACATCCATTTTCTATGCTGATTGCAGCCGTATTGATGACGATCATCAATAAAAAAGTAAAATCCAATGATACTATTTCGTTAGGAATTGTAATCATGGGACTTATTGCGGTTGGCTTATTTGCATTCGCGTTCCCGTGGACAAGGGTCTTCGGGGCATAATATATTAACTTAAACATTGTAATCATTAAGATGAAAGTAGCTGTAGTAGGTTCAACAGGAATGGTTGGACAAGTTATGCTTAAAGTTTTGGAGGAGAGAAACTTCCCTGTCACAGAATTAATTCCGGTAGCTTCGGAAAAATCTATTGGTAAGAAGGTGAAGTATAAACAGGAAGAGTATACGATTGTAAGCATTAATGACGCTATAGCTGCCAAACCTGATATTGCTATTTTTTCAGCCGGAGGTTCTACATCTTTGGAATTTGCTCCCAAATTTGCTGAAGCAGGAATTACTGTAATCGACAATTCTTCTGCGTGGAGAATGGATCCTACCAAAAAACTGGTGGTTCCTGAGATCAATTCGAATGTTTTAACGGCCGAAGATAAAATTATTGCTAACCCGAACTGCTCTACCATTCAGTTGGTTATGGTTCTGGGACCACTTAATAAGAAATATGACCTTAAAAGAGTGGTTGTTTCAACCTATCAGTCTGTGACAGGAACTGGGAAAGCAGCCGTAGATCAGTTAAATTCTGAAATTAAAGGTGATGATTCCGTATCAAAGGTATATCCTTATCAGATCTTTAAAAATGCTTTACCACACTGTGACGTTTTCAGTGATGACGATTACACGAAGGAAGAGATTAAATTAATGAAAGAGCCTAAGAAAATCTTAGGGGATGATACTTTTAATTTAACGGCAACGGCAGTAAGGGTTCCGGTTCAGGGCGGACATTCGGAAAGTGTGAATATCGAATTTGAAAATGATTTCGACCTCGATGAAGTAAGAAAGATCTTATCTGAAACCCCGGGAGTTATAGTAATAGATGATGTGAAAAACAACCGATATCCGATGCCACTAGACTCAGAAGGAAAAGATGAAGTCTTTGTAGGAAGGATAAGACGGGATCTGTCACAACCCAAAACGCTCAATTTGTGGATCGTGGCGGATAATCTGAGAAAAGGCGCTGCAACGAACGCAGTACAAATTGCAGAATACCTAGTATCAAAAAACTTAGTTTAAACTAACAAAATAAAAAAGAGTCTCAAAATTGAGATTCTTTTTTTTATCAAACTAGTAAGATTAAAGAATATGAATAAAAATAAGATAGGCTTTCAAAGATTAATTGCCGTTTTTGGAGTTATTTTGTTCATCGGTAAAATTATCGCCTGGAAACTCACTAATTCCGATGCTGTTTTTTCAGACGCTATGGAAAGTGTCGTGAACGTTATCAGCGCGTTTATGGGACTCTATTCACTCCATCTAGCCGCAAAACCTAAAGATGAGGGACACCCTTACGGACATGGAAAAGTTGAATTCGTAACTTCCGGAATAGAGGGAGCGCTAATCGCCATAGCAGGTATTATGATCATCTACGAAGGTACCCATAGTTTAATCGTCGGTAAGACGCTTAATAAAATGGACTGGGGAATTGCAATCATTGCTGCCACTGCAGTAGTCAATTATCTGCTGGGTTATATTTCCATTAAAAAAGGGAAAGCGGATAACTCATTGGTTCTCATCTCTTCAGGAAAACACCTCCAATCTGATACCATTACCACTCTTGGAGTTGTTCTTAGTTTAATTGTTGTTTACTTTACAAAGATCTATTGGCTAGATTCTGTCGTTGCCTTGGTATTTGGAGCCTATATTATATTTGTAGGATATAAGATCATCCGCAAGTCTTTAAGCGGAATTATGGATGAACAGGATCCCGAGATACTGATCCAGATTGTTCAAGTTCTTGAAAACAACAGAAAAGCAGAATGGATTGATGTACATAATATGAAAATCCAGCAATTCGGAGCTTCGCTCCATATCGATGCACATATTACGCTACCATGGTATTATAGCCTTCGTGACGCCCATAAAGAAATGGAAAATGTGATTATCCTCCTGGCAAAAAATATCAACCGTACCATTGAATTTAATTTTCATATGGATGACTGCAAAACGATTTCATGCCCGGTCTGCCAGATCATGGATTGCCCAGTCCGCGAAAGGGATTTCGTAAAAAGAGTGGAATGGACTACAGAGAATATAACACTGGAGGTTAAACATACTGCAACATAGACTGATATATCTAAGCTCTTTTTAATAATTGTTGCCTGTAATAAAACATAGGAACAACAAGAAGTATAATCAAAGGCTGGATCACAAACCTTCTCATATAGAAAGAAAAAAGATATCCCACTTCAAACCTGTCGTGAATACAGTAAAGATAGATGGGAAAAGTAATAAGAAAAATTATAGTAATCAATACTCCACCCTGTAGGGTCCAGGTCTTATTTTTAAATAAAAAATGAATAATAAGGCAGGAAAAAAATAAATTCAGAAAAAATCTTAGGAAATGCCCAAGAATCAGCTTTCCCCAATCAAAAGCAGGAAAAGCAATAGTCTTATCGGCTTTATGAAAATACTCAAGAAAAGGATCATAAAAGATCTTATTTTCAAATACCCGTACACTCATAAGTCCCGCAACTCCAAGTATCACTAAAACCCAGTTAAGTATTTTCATTCTTTAAAGCAAAAAATTTAATCCAAACAAGCCACAGGATAACTACCGTTCCATAGATCACAGCAGGAAAAAGAAAATCATGGGCCATCTTTTCATACTGCTTGTAATCACTGACCAAAAGATTAATTCCTACGATCCTAAGAACATTGATCACATAAAGTATCATAAGGCCGATCAAAACAAAAATAAATGTTTTAGCTCCTTTATAGAATGCAAAAACAAAAGATACGAAAAGAATTATTACGGAAATTGCATTACATCCTTCAACCATTCGTGTAACGTAAACATTCTTTACATAAAACCAGACCTGTTCTTTTTCAACGTCATTATACAGCTGTGTAGGATATTTCAAAATATTCTGAATATAGCTCACCTGTTCAGCAATCATCCTTGAAAAAGGATCCAGCCCCGTTTCCTTGTAGCTGTTCAGATAAAACTGATAAGCCAACAGCAACACCACATAAATGATGATGAACCTCAACAGAATACTTAAAACCGGCTTAAAATCCTTTAGCATAATACAAAGATAAAAATTAGACTCTAATTTAGTATATTTGTTTCCATATTATGACTTCTGAAAACGCACAACGATTTTTTGAAAACCATATAGGTAAAAAATCTTCTGAGTTCGTCACATTGGCTCAAAGCGGATCCGCGAGAGTGAATTTTCTGGCGCAGGCAGATAACAAAAAGTATATTATTACCTATAATGAAAATATTCAGGAAAATGAAAGTTTTTTTTATTATTCAAATATTTTCTCTCACTTACACCTCAACACTCCTGCTATTCTTATTATTTCCGAAGACCGGAAAACATATGTTCAGGAATTTTTAGGAGAACACACCCTCTCCGAAATTATTGCAAAAGAGGGTCTTTCCGTGAAAGTAAAAGCCATGGTCAGGCAGACTTTAGAAAAGCTTTTTCAGTTACAAATACGGACAAGTGGGGAAATAGATTTTACCAAAACATTTGAATATGAGAATTATGACGAACTTCCGGTCATCCACGATTTGTATTATTTTAAGAATTTCATTGCCGATGTCCTGGAGCTGGAATATCATAAGTCAACCCTACTAAAAGAATTCAAAGCCATAGCCTCTCTTATTGAAAGTCTTGAGCCAAAAGGAATAATGATACGGGATTTTCAGGCAAGAAATATCATGGTTAACGAAAATAACGATGTTTCCTTCATTGATTATCAATCTGCAATGAAAGGCCCTCTTATCTATGATGTTATTTCCTTTCTTTTTCAGGCTAAGGCAAACTTTCCCGAAGATTTCAAAAATGAAATGTTAGAATTTTATATTCAGCAATTTGAAAGTGAGCAGACACAACATCAACTAAGAAACTCGGTAAAACCTATTCAAATGATGAGATTTCTCCAGGTTCTTGGTGCATACGGTTTTAGAGGTCTTATTCAAAGAAAGCCACATTTTATATCAAGCATCAATCAGGGGATTGAAAACGTGATACGTTTCGCGGAAACTTGGGAAGGTATAAATGAATATCCTGAGCTCAAAAAATTAATACAACAATTAGATCACGAGAAAGTACATTTAAAAATAAACACAATTTTAAACCCGTAAAGCCTTAAGAAAACACATCTAAATCTTAAAGGGTAAATAAAAAATATATACTTATGTTACACATAGACATCCACAGTTTTTCATACAAGAAAGGAGGAATTCCCAAAGACGAAACCGGTAATGGTGGAGGTTTTACTTTTGATTGCAGAGGAATTCTTAATCCCGGAAGAATTGAGGAATATAAAAGTCAGACAGGAAGCGACAAAGGAGTCCAGGAGTTCCTTGAAAATGAAACCGAGATGCCACGATTTCTGGAATTGGTAAAAGGAATCATATCCATCAATATTGATAATTATCTTTCCCGGGGATTTGAAAATCTGCAAATTAATTTTGGGTGTACCGGAGGACAGCACAGATCAGTATATTCAGCAATAAAAATAGCCGAATTTATCAAAGAAAAATATCCTCAGGGAACTGAAATAAGCTTACATCATGATGAGCAACATCATCTTAATTCATAATTGATAAACGATCAATTATATAAATAATTAATGTACTCCGTGTATGTTTTAATAATCATCTACCCATTATAACAAATGAAAGCTCTAATCTTCGCTGCCGGTAAAGGAACACGCCTCAAGCCTTTTACAGACCATCATCCGAAAGCCTTGGCAAAAGTAAATGGAGTTCCACTACTGGAACGGAATATCAAATATCTTAAAAGTTTTGGAATTAATGATTTTGTCATTAATATCCATCATTTTGGAAATCAGATCATTGATTTTTTAAAGGAAAATAACAACTTTAATTGCAATATTGAAATATCTGATGAGCGTGAAGAATTGCTTGAAACCGGAGGTGGTTTAATTTTTGCTAGAAGATTCCTTGATCATGGAGAAGATTTCTTAATCATGAATGCGGATATTCTTACCGATATTAATATTAATGATCTTGTAAGTTATCACAAAAAGATAAAAGATTTTGCTACTTTAGCCGTCTCGGACAGGGAAAGCTCGAGAAAATTACTTTTCAATGATGAAATGGTTTTAAGAGGCTGGCTAAACGTACAAACCGGAGAACAAAGGCTTGCAGAATTCAATAAAGGATTTAAAGCATTGGCTTTTAGCGGTGTACATTGCATTAACCCTTCTATCTTTGAAAAAATAAAAAGAACAGGCAAATTTTCTGTTATGGAAGAATATCTGGATTTAATGCAAACCGAACATATTCATGGATTTGTACACAATAATCTGCTGATAGATGTTGGAAGACCAGAATCTGTAAAAGAAGCCGAAAAACATTTTAAATAATTTTGCAATGGAAATGGATGGTACCAGAGACGAAAGTTTAATAAATCCGGAATTTGATGTTAATGAAACAAAACTACAAAACAGTTTAAGACAAAAAACCTGGGACGAAATCATTACTAAGGATAGCTGGATGGTTTTCAAAGTAATGGCTGAATTCGTAGACGGTTATGAAAAATTAGCTAAAATAGGCCCTTGTGTTTCCATTTTCGGGTCTGCAAGATTAAAGCCCGAAAGCAAATACTACGAAATGGCCGTAGAAATTGCAGAAAAAATAACGAAAATAGGTTTTGGTATCATTACAGGAGGAGGTCCAGGAATTATGGAAGCAGGAAATAAAGGAGCCTTTAATGCTAAGGGTAAATCTATCGGCTTAAATATAGACCTTCCTTTTGAACAGCATTTCAACCCTTATATCAACAAATCCTATTCGATGAATTTTGACTACTTCTTTGTAAGGAAGGTCATGTTTGTAAAATACTCCCAGGGATTTGTTGTAATGCCAGGAGGATTTGGTACCCTGGATGAACTTACTGAAGCTATCACGCTGATCCAGACGAACAAAATCGGAAAGTTCCCTATTGTTCTGGTTGGGTCTGAGTTTTGGAGTGGACTGTTAGATTGGTTTAAGGCAACTTTACTAAAAGAAGGGATGATTGCTGAAGACGATCTTGATCTTTACAGAGTGGTAGATACTGCGGATGAGGCTGTAGCACACATTAAAGCATTTTACGACAAGTATGCGGTAAACGTGAACTTCTAGTTGGCATATTATTTGTCACTTATAACGAACAATTATGATTGTAAATTTATTAATTAAGATGAAAAAACTTTTATATATATCAGGAATTTTAACATGTTTTATGTTAATGAGTTTTATGTATGTAGACTTTTTCTCTTCAATGACTAAGGTTGATTATATAGATGGAAGCAAAACATTGAAGTTCACCACGAAAATGAATACGAGTCATATTTCCGATGCTATTAAGATAAATCCGAACACAGCAGGTTTTGAGGCAGAAGTAAAAAAATATGTCAATAATAATTTTGATGTGTACGTCAACGGCTCTCCAAAAACAATAACATTTACAGGAAGTCAGGTAAGCGGAGAAACTGTATGGGTATATTTTGAAACCGGAGGTGTTTCAGATATCAATACCTTGAAAATAAAAAACACGATCCTTCTAAGCGCCTTTCCAAAACAGAGTAACATTGTTACTATCTCGTATAAAGGAAGTCAGAAAGTAATGAATTTCCAACGAGGGAAAGAAGTGAACGAAGTATCTTTTTAAAGAGTTAATTTAAATTATGAAAGCCACTACAGATGTAGTGGCTTTTTTATGGAAATTGTAGTTTTTTAATTACCCACTACTCTAACATTGTCTAACTCCCAGGTGGCAGCTGCCGATGTTGTGGAGGTATATTTAAATGCAATTGAAATACTCTTATTAACATAGGCATTAAGATTAATATCTCCGGAATAAGTCCAGGTATTAAACGCAGCCGCATTTGTATCCAGTATTGCAGATAAAGGCACCCAGTTTGTTGTCGATGGATTTCCGGTGTAGTTTTCAGTAACAAAAACTTCAAGTGGGTTACCATTATATCTTGCGTCAGTTTCAAAAGATAAAGCTGCCGAAGTAAAGCCCTGCAAAGAAATTGGTTTAGAAATCAGCCAGTCCTCATTAACATTATTACCTCCGGAAAAACCATTCATCACTACACATGGTTTTGGATTTCCAAACTGTTGAATGTTCCATACCTGCGCTCCTGTGATACTAACAGCAAACCAATTATCATCCAGACTTCCATCAAAACCTTCAAAGAAAAACCTTTTCCCCGTAAATTGTACATCGTTCAAACTTCTGATCAGCATTTGCCATGAAGAATTGTAGCGGCTTACTACAAATGTCAGTTCCCCTTTTCCTTCAGGAATCAAAGCAGAGCCAGAAGTAAAAAACCCTGAATTTCTAATATTCGTTGCATTTCCAAAGACATCCACGATACTTCTATCAGTATCTACTCCTGCACCACCTACATAATCTATGTATTTCTTACCCATCTCAGAAGCAGAAAACTGAACATTCGGAACCTTCACCAGCATATTCAGATAATTAGCATCCTGGGCCAACTTCAGATTCGCCAATTCAAGAGGCTTTAACGTAGCAATATCAAGTCCGTTTCCATTACATACCCCAGACATATATCTGCTCAGTAAAGGTCCCGGGATTCTTCCTATAGCATAAGTATTATCCACGGAGCCTATCTTCACAACTCCTCTGTCAAGTCCAAGTCTTAATCCTTTTGCATTAATTCTGATATGGGCTCCCACAGGGAAATCAGCATAATTATTTGCTCTATCTACTTCAATTTGTAATCCCACGGTAGGATTTTCAGGTTTATCCTGAAAAGAAATCGTTTTATAGAAATTGCCGTTTTCATCTGAAGATACCACATAACCATCGAAAATCTGGTCCGTATTGATGAGAATATAACCACTCGACGGAGCCTGGGCTTTAAAATCAGCCATAGTCATCGTAACCGCTGGAAATTTATTCGTGCACTTAACGGGTGGAGTTTCCCAATCATCTTTTTGCACGCAAGATGTAACAGAAGCTGCCAAAACCACTCCCATTACTATACTAAAGTATTTTTTTATATTCATTGTTGTTGTTTTTAATAATGGATGATAGAAATTAAAATCTAAGCTGAAGATTAATGAAATAAGATCTTCCCTGTGTATACCAGTATTTTGGGCCAAATAAAGTAAACTCCCTGTCTGTATCCTGAACAAAATCCGGGAATTTGGCATTTCTTGTTTGCTCAAAGCCTCCGGTGATATACCTCTTATTGTTCAAAATATTATTAACCGAAGCTGAAAGCAAAACGTAATATTTACCAATGACCCAGGATTTTCCTGCATTAGCATTGATAAAAAATGAAGAAGGCAGCTTATTGGGTTGCAACACTCTTCTCAGTTCAGATTCGCTAAGATTAATATAAGGAGTTGAAGAAACATTATTCTGAACAAATGATTCTGTCCTTATCAGAGCGGATGGATCCAAATAATTATCATCAAAATAATTCCAGTTGGCACCGAACCACCAGTATTTGGGAGAATTATATCTGAACCCCAAAGAGTAAGCCTGCTGTGGAGTCCCTCCCTGACGATAATTTTTAATGTAAGCCTTTCCTAAATTTATATAAGAAAGTCCATTAGAAAAAATACCTGAAGCGTCGGAAGCAAAATAGGTAACAGGATCATTCTCATAGGTAAACTGTCCAAGGCTTACTAACCCCTGTAGTGATAATGTAGGAATAATCTTTACGTCTAACCCCAGCTCTGCCCCCATATTTCTTCTTTTAACGTCGGTCATTACCTGCGTTACAAATGCACTTTGTACAATAGTTTCATTTCCCTGGTCATCAGAATTACTTAACTGAATACCATCAGCAAAAAACCTTTGCACGGTGGTTTCATTGCTTGTGTTCACCAAGTATCCCGTTAACCTCAACTTAAGAAACGGTGAAGAAATAACATAGCTGATATCATTGGCACTGATTACCATATTCTGAATATTAGGTGCTACAGATCCGTTTACTCTGGGATTGATAAAGAGATCTTCCAGATAAGGAGCCTGCGAATAATATGCTCCATTGTATACCAAAAAGTTCCTGCCATTCAGTTTGTAAACTACCTGACCTTTCAGTCCATAATTCCAGTAATTGTAGTCCTGTCCTTTCCCTTTAGAGTCTTTATACAAATAATGATTGAATAATCCTTCCCTGCTGGATGTTGAGTAGCCTGCAAGAGCAGAAACAAATACATCAAATTTTCCGGTTGCAAATTTTAGTCCCGGATTCACCTTAACTTCCTGTCTTCTGAAAATATAATCGTAAGTCATTCTGTCTCCGACCTTTTTCGTTACATTCTCTTCCCCATCATTAAACAATCCTGATTTTCCCGGTTGATTGGTTGCCGCAAACGGATCCCGGTTTAAAACAAAATCAGCACCTAAAAGATCCTTGACTTCCCTATATTGTTCTGATTTATAATTTTGATATGATACATTCAATAGGAACTTATTTGTATCATTAAAATTGTGGATAAAGTGTGTTGCTGCATTAAAAATCTTATCATTATTTACATCATCAACCAGATAATATAAAGCCCTTCGTCCCGTCTGCCCGTAATACGTTCCTGCCGCCTGTTGCCCATTCCTTTTGTAAAGAGCATCCCAATTAAGCTGAGTACTTCCCGGATCTCCGGAAGTCCAGGCTGCCAGAGATGTCTGATATGCGTCCTGGGCAGTCGTCATCGTTCCACCAGGTCCTACAGCGACCGATGCATTAGGGTCTAAGGAATCATAATAACTTGGCAAATTCCTGTAGTATGTAGGTGACGGATTTTGTACTTTCTGCCAGTCTAAGCGCGAGCCTCTATCCTTTCCAAACTGATACGAGACAGAAGTCCAGAGACTTGATTTCTTGTCAATTTTCCAAAAATCCTGGATTTGGAATATCGGCTGAAAACCCTTTCTAACTCTTTCACTTCTTTGTTTACCGTCCTGATATCCCCAATAGGAATTATAATGTACTCCTCTGTAATCATATACTTCCTGAGTACTTGGGCTTGCTGTCGATCTTCTATAAGGAGCTCCAATAAAATTGAAGGTCATACTATGCTTGTCATTGAATTTCTTTTCAATACCCAAATAAGCTCCATATGCATCGTAAAATGTTCCTTCCTGAATTCCCTCTTCCGCCCATCTCCTTGCTCCCATTACTGTAAATGCCCACCCGTTTTTATTCATCCCGGAGCTATAGCGTAGGGAGGTCCTGTTTCTGTAGTTTCTATTGGTAAGAGATTGCGTAAACTGAAACCCTTTCCTGTATTCACTAGCCTTGGTACTTTTGTAAATGACCGAACTATTTCCCCCAAACGCGTATTCTGATGGGGAATGGTTCGCAGAAATTTCAGGGTATCTCGTCACTTCATTAAGTCCTCCCCAATTTCCAAAATCTACGTTTCCGTTATCAGACTTGATCATAGAAACTCCGTTTAACATAGTTTCTCCCATTCGTCCGTCAATTCCTCTGGGCCGAAACCAGTAAAAACCTAAATCAAACGCTGCAATTCTGCTGAATACATCCTGGGATGATTGAAGAAGTCCAACCGTGGAGGTCTGGCTGCCGCTACCGTCGTCGTCATTATCACTGTCTATGATAGCCAATCCCTGATCAACATTAGTTAAATTAGAATACAGGGTAATAATGCCCAAATCTTTCCTCTTTTCATCATGAGTCACATCGAACTCCATAACTTTGGTTTCGTAATTCGATTTTGTAATAACAATCTGGTAATGTCCGGGCTGCAAATCGACAAATTGAAAGTAGCCAATCTTGTCTGCCGTAACATCATTTTCATTCCCTTTTAAATCTACTTCTGCCCTTTCAATAGGTTTTCCATCTGCATCTTTTAAATAAGCAAACACAGTTGTCTGCGCGAAATAATAAGAAGCCGGAAGTAAAGTAAACAAAGAGACTAATGATAATTTTTTAATCATAAGCAAATGTATTTTTAATAGTTTTCCCTTAGTTTTCAACGCGTTAAAAAAGTAGGGAAATATAAATTTAACAAATTTTTATAATCTGAAATACTTTTAAAATTATGTTATCTTAATATTACGGCTTTGTAATGCATCCGGCTAAACGCTCCGTTCAATTATTTTAAATTTACTTATATTTAAAGATGAAATGAGTTATAAATCAATTGTCTACTTATTAATCTTGACGCAAAATGAGAAAAAATTTAAGCCTTTTTATGTTCCTTTTTTCAATGTTTACCTTTGCCCAGCAAGGCCAGCTAAGAAAGGTAGCGGCAGTAGGTTTTTTGAATGTGGAAAATTTATTTGATACTATACCTTCAGCTGATTATATTGATGGCACTAAAGCAATAAACAATCCTGCATTTCATCGGAGTATCCCATTAGATTCAATCAGATTCCTGGAGGCTGAAAAGTATGATGGTACATGGAGTGATGGCTTGTTAAAAGGGAAAAAAACAGTGAGATATCAAAGCGGATATGAAGAATTCACCCCCAAAAGCTCTAAAAACTATAATACTAAAGTTTATAAAACCAAACTTGCCAATGAAGCAAAGGTCATTTCTGAGCTTGGGTCTCAGTATACAAAAACAGCTCCCGCAGTTGTTGGTCTTATAGAAGTGGAAAACAGGCAGGTAATTCAGGACCTTATCAAAGAACCCGCTTTAGCTAAATATGATTATGGGATCATTCATTATAATTCTTACGATTACAGGGGAATTGATGTTGCATTGATCTATCAGAAGAGAAGATTTACGGTTACGAACTCTTTAAAAAAGGAATTAAAAATTTTCAATGAGACCGGAAAAAGAGAATATACAAGAGACATCCTGGTGGTAACAGGTTTTTTAGACAATGAAAAAGTAGCTTTCTTTATGAATCACTGGCCTTCCCGAAGAGGAGGAGAAGCGGTCTCATTACCTAAGAGAAATGCCGCAGCAGTACTTCTGAAACAACAAATGGACAGTGTACGGGCAGCAGATCCTTCTACTAAGCTATTTGCAATGGGAGATTTTAATGACGACCCGGTAAGTTCCAGTTTAAAGAATCACTTAAAAGCTGTAGGCAATTCAAAAGATCTTAATGACAACACCCCCTATCTGAATCTGATGTATCCTCTATACAAAAAAGGAGTTGCTTCTCTGGCGTATCAGGATGCACCTAACCTATTCGATCAGATCATTGTCTCCAAAAACCTTATTTCCGATCAGGTAACAAAAGAGTACTCTGTTTACAGGGCTGAAATTTATGCTCCCGCATATCTCGTCAATAAAGAAGGAAACTATAAAGGTTATCCTTTCAGGTCCTGGAATGGGGATCAGTTTACCGGAGGATATAGCGACCATTTTCCAGCATTTGTCATTCTTCAGAAGGAACCCTAACTAAAGTACTTTTTGCGTAACTTTATAAGTATGAAAAATCTGATTTTAATAGTATGCATGTTTTGTCTGCCTTTTAGCTGTTTGTCTCAGGACAAACCTAAATCGGACAAAGAGAAATCTGAGATAAAACCGGCCAAAAATGACGATGGAGAGTGGGATATCACTGTATTGGATACTCAATATGATTATTTTTTAAATGCGGTTGCAAAACCGATGAACCAATACACAGAGTCTTACTTAAAATCAAGAAATATAATTCTGGTCAGTGAATGGAATTCCTATTATAATACAGGAAGATATAGGAATGTAATCGAATCGTCGATCAGCTATGATCCAAAAGAAAATTACGGATTAAAGTTTGAATACAAACTTTACCAGGTTTTCGCTTACGTCAATTGGAAATACGGTTTACGAATGAACGGTTTGAGCGGTAGTGATGTCACAAGATATTAATAAAAAAAGGATCAGAAATTTCTGATCCTTTTTTTATTTTTATTGGAAACGATAAACTATTTGTTGAATAATTCCTCTACTTTATCCCAGTTTACTACATCGAAAAACGCTGTAACGTAGTCAGGTCTTCTGTTTTGATAGTTTAGGTAATAAGCATGTTCCCAAACGTCTAATCCTAAAACCGGAGTTCCCTTAACATCTGCCACAGGCATTAATGGATTGTCCTGATTAGGAGTAGAAGATACGGAAACTGAACCGTCTGCATTTTTAATCAGCCATGCCCATCCTGAACCAAATCTTGTTTTAGCAGCCTCAGAGAAATCTGTTTTAAATTTATCAAAACCACCATAGTTTTCAATAGCAGCCTTTACATTTCCTACAGGTTCTTTGCTTCCTCCCGGAGTTAAAATTTCCCAGAATAAAGAATGGTTAAAGTGTCCTCCTCCGTTATTTCTTACTGCAGGCTTATCTGTTCCTGTTTTGCAGATTTCTTCTATTGTTTTTCCAGCCAGGTCCGTACCCTCGATTGCTTTATTCAAATTATCTATATAAGCCTGGTGATGCTTTGTATAGTGAATTTCCATTGTTTTCGCATCAATAGTTGGTTCTAATGCATCGTACGCGTATCCTAGTTTTGGTAATTCAAATGACATAATTTTATTTTTTAATGTTATATTTCAAAGTTAGCCAATAATTGACCGATTATCAAAAATAGCGTATTATTTTAATAAATCTTTAACATTGATATATTATATTCCACATCCTGTTTAAAAGTAAAAAGCACAGATTATGAAAACCTGTGCTTTTTATTTAACAATATTAAATTAATCTATCTATTCATAGACATCAGGAATTCTTCGTTATTAAGAGTTCCTTTGATATTTTTATTAACAAATTCCATGGCTTCCACAGGATTCATTTCAGAAAGATATTTTCTAAAGATCCACATTCTCTGAGAAGTTACTTCATCCAGAAGAAGATCGTCCCGTCTTGTACTGGAAGAAACAAGGTCAATAGCAGGATAAATTCTTCTGTTGGCAATTTTTCTATCCAACTGAAGCTCCATATTACCTGTACCTTTGAATTCTTCAAAGATAACCTCGTCCATTTTAGAACCTGTGTCAATCAATGCTGTAGCGATAATTGTCAGGGAACCACCGCCTTCAATTTTTCTGGCTGCTCCGAAGAATCTCTTCGGCTTATGCAAAGCATTAGCATCAACCCCTCCGGAAAGAACCTTTCCAGAAGCCGGCGTTACCGTATTGTATGCTCTTGCCAATCTGGTAATGGAATCTAATAAAATAACAACATCATGGCCGCACTCAACCATTCTCTGAGCCTTTGCCAATACAAGATTAGCAACCTTAACGTGCTTTTCTGCTGCTTCATCAAATGTAGAAGCAATTACCTCTGCATTTACACTTCTTTCCATATCTGTAACTTCCTCAGGACGTTCATCGATAAGAAGAACCATCATATAAACTTCAGGATGATTAGCTGCGATAGAATTCGCAATGTCCTTAAGCAACATGGTCTTACCTGTTTTAGGCTGCGCAACGATCATTGCTCTTTGCCCCTTTCCGATTGGAGCAAACAGATCTACGATTCTCGTAGAAATGGTTGAATTGTTTCCTGTAAGGTTAAATTTTTCTTCCGGGAAAAGAGGTGTAAGGTATTCAAATGCTACCCGATCTTTGATAAATGCCAGATCACGGCCATTCACCTCCGTAGGTTTTAATAAGGAAAAGTATTTCTCACCTTCTTTTGGAAGCCTTACGATACCTTTTACTGTATCTCCGGTTTTTAATCCGAAATTTCTGATCTGTGCAGTAGATACATATACATCATCCGGAGAAGAAATATAACTAAAATCTGAAGAACGTAAAAACCCATAATTATCAGGTAAAATTTCTAACACACCTTCTATACTTACCATTCCATCAAAATGGAATTCTTTTTTAGATTCGTGTTGCTCTTCCTGCTTATCAGAATGTCTGTTTTGATTCTGATTATGGTTATTTTGGTTCTGGTTCTGATTTTTGTGAGAGTTTCCACCGTTTTGTGGATGGTTCTGGCCTTTCTGAGGTCTGGCCTGAGCTTGGGGATTACTTTGCTTTTCTTCTGCCGGAGCAGATTCCTGAGTATCTGTGTTTTTTTGTACTTCCGTCCTTTCCTGAGCAGAAGCTTCAGTGGTATTGGTATTTGGAGTAACTCTTTTCCTTTTTTTCTTTGCTTGTGGCTGCTGTGAAGCAGTATTTTCTTCTGTAGTTGAAGTAACTTCTTCCTGCTTTGGAGTTTCAGTGACAGTTTCTTTTTCTTCTGTTTTTTCTTCAACCTTTGTTGCTGTCTCTGATGGCGTTGGAACCTTTGCCTCCGTTTTAGGTTTTGCCGTCCTCTTTGGGGCGGCTTTCTTGGCAGGAGCTTTAGTTTCTTTTTCCACCGTTTTGTCTTCAGTATTCATACTGTTCTCTGTGGTGTTGAAATAATCTTTTGTAACTTTAGGGTTAGAAGCTTGAAAATCAAGAACAGCAAAAATTTTATCGTTTTCAGAGCTGTTTCTTGCAACCTTAACGCCTAAATCCTTTAAGATTTTAGTCAATTCCGTTACGGATTTTGACCTTAACGTTTCAATGTTAAACATATGTATGTAAAAATGTAATTAATTGTGAGTAAGAAAAGTAAGTCCGGTGACTTTTGTTTTCAAGTACATTGTATAATGCAAATCTACACTTATTTTTGAATTGTGCAAAATTTATGTTATTTTTGCCAAGAATTTAATATTCAATGCTACAAAGAATACAAACTATATGGATTTTTCTGGCAGTTTTAGCTGCTGTTTTTCTTTTCATCACAGGACAAGATGTTGCTGTTTTTGGTAACATTCCTGTAGTAGACAGTGCATGTATTGTACTTGTTTTAGTTGGATTACTAAGTGTATTCAGCTTTAAAAACAGAAAAAGACAAATTTTGCTGAATACAATCAGCATCATTATAAACGCTTTGTTGATTGGTGTATTGGCTTATTGGCTACTAAATTTATCCGGAGGAATTCAATTTCCTGAGAAGGGTATTGAGCCTGTTTTTCCATTAATCGCGATTATCTGTTTGTTTATTGCAAACATATATATCCGTAAAGATGAGAGGCTCGTAAAATCTGTAGACAGACTTCGATAACCTTACAACGATTTTTTGAGTAAGAACAGCTTCTTTTGAAGCTGTTTTTTTCTTTTAGACCAAGATTAAGTTTTCAATTTCTGTATTTCCTTCTTACCTCTCCATATTTTTTTAAAATCAATGCAACATTTTCTATGTTTCAACGACACATACTTATATAACAGGACTCCAATGAAAAAATTAACTTATCTCGCATTCTCGTTTTTCTCAGTAATTACCTTTGCCCAGGAAGTTCAGAAAAGTACAGTAACAACTGTTCTTTCCACACTGGCATCTGATGAAATGAAGGGCCGGGAAATTGGGACCCCGGAAAACGACAATGCCGCCCAATATATTGCCAAACTTTTTAAAGAAAACAACTTAGAATACTGCACCGGGAACTCTTACCTTGTCCCTTTTGATTATAAAGGGAAAACCGCTTATAACGTTTGTGGTATCAAAAAAGGAAAAAGCGACAAGTATTTAGGCTTTTCAGGACATTTCGATCATATCGGCACCAGTAAAAAAAGTGGTGATAACATCTACAATGGGGCAGACGACGATGCAAGCGGAATTACCACTCTTGTAGGAATCGCAGATTATTTCAAAAATAAAACTCCTGAATTTTCAATGGCATTTATTGCTTTTAACGGAGAAGAGAAAGGAATGTTAGGTTCAAGGGCGATTTCAACTAACAAGGATCTTGATCCTATTTATAATAACATGTCTGCTCTCTTTAATTTTGAAATGGTAGCTACGGAATCACAATTCGGGAAAAATGCCCTCTTCATGACAGGTGATGAATTTTCTGATCTTGATGAATTGTTTAATCAACATGCAGCAAACGGCTTGAAAATATATCCTGATCCATATGCCACACAACAGTTATTCTACAGATCCGATAACGTAAGCTTTGTTAAAAAGAAAATCATTGCACACTCGTTCTCTACAGTTGACATGACCAAAGCAACACATTATCACAATGAAAGCGACGATGTATCCGTTGTAGATTTCAATAACCTGACCCAAATCATCAATAACCTTGGGAAAACTTTTGAGAAATTAGGACCAAAGAATTTTACACCAAAATATAACGATAAAGTAAAATTCAATTAAGATCGTCTACTCTTTTAAAAATACCTAATTTTGCCTTTCCAATTTTTCATTAATGAACGAATATAAAAAAATATTAAAATTCGCACGGCCTCACCAGAAATACATATACGGAAGTTTGTTTTTCAATATCCTGTATTCTGTGTTTCAGATAGCTTCCTTAGGAACTATCCTTCCGGTCCTGGGAATGCTTTTCGGAACAATAAAACCGCAGAAATATGAATCTGCACCTGTGTATTCAGGAGATGTTATTGATTTCTTTTCCTACATAAAAGACTATTCCAATTATTATGTACAAAGCCTTGTTACTGAGTATGGTTCGCTAAAAGTACTTGCATGGCTTTGCGTTGTCACTGCTTTTATGTTTCTCTTAAGAAATGCGTTCCGTTATTTCGGATCTTTTCTTTTAATTAATTAC
This sequence comes from Chryseobacterium sp. B21-037, assembly GCF_028570785.1. Taxonomy (NCBI): domain Bacteria; kingdom Pseudomonadati; phylum Bacteroidota; class Flavobacteriia; order Flavobacteriales; family Weeksellaceae; genus Chryseobacterium; species Chryseobacterium sp. B21-037. The sequence goes on along the minus strand of NZ_JALGCB010000001.1, from coordinate 3,853,484 downwards.
CGGGTGGGAGTTACCAAGGATCTCCGTGGTGCGATGTACCGCAAAATACTTTCATTGCCTGTGTCATTCTTTACCGAAAGCAGAAAAGGTGATCTGATGTCCCGTATGTCCAATGATGTCGGTGAAGTGGAAGGTAATATCTTAGGTAGTTTAATTGACCTGATCAATGCACCGTTTATGCTGATCAGTACTTTGATCACCCTTTTCTTTTTAAGCCCTGAAATGACACTTTTTTCACTACTTATTTTACCGGTAATGGGAACGATGATCGCTTTAATCGGAAAAAGCCTTAAAAAAGACTCTCATGAGGCTCAGCATGAATTAGGAAATATATTCTCTATCGTGGATGAGACCCTTAAATCATCAAAGGTTATTAAAATCTTTAATGCTGAAAAAATAATGGATAACCGATTTATGCAATCGATGCACAAATGGATTTCCAGCTCTATAAGTTTAGGACGAAAAAAAGAATTGGCTTCGCCAATGAGTGAATTCCTGGGCTCTATTACATTTTTGATCATTGCTTGGTATGGAGGAAAGCAAATCATCGTTGATCAAAGTATTTCCCCTGCAGATTTCCTTGTATTTTTAGGGATGTTTTTCCAGATTTTACCTCCGGCAAAAAGTTTATCTACTTCGATTTCCAATGTTCAGAAGGGAGAAGCTTCTCTGAAAAGGGTATTGGAAATTCTGGATGCAGATGTTAAAATCGAAGAAATTGCGGCACCGGTTTCTATTACAACACTTGAAAACAATATTGAATTCAGGAATATCGGATTCTATTATGATAAGGATAATGTAATTCTTAAAAACTTTAATTTAACGATTCCAAAGGGAAAAACAGTAGCGTTAGTTGGCCAGAGCGGAAGCGGGAAGACAACAATAGCCAACCTGCTTGCCCGTTTCTATGATGTTTCCGAAGGTGAAATTTTAATTGACAATGTTGATATCAAACACCTGAAGCTACAGGAGTACAGAAAGCTATTAGGAATGGTAACCCAGGAATCCGTTCTTTTCAATGATTCTGTTTATAACAACATCTTAATGGGTAAACCTGATGCTACCAAAGAAGAGGTTATCGCAGCTGCTAAAGTGGCCAATGCAGATACTTTTATTACACAGCTTCCAAAAGGTTATGACACCAATATCGGAGATGATGGTGGTAAATTATCCGGAGGGCAGAAACAAAGGGTTTCTATTGCAAGAGCAGTTCTTAAGAACCCACCGATTATGATCCTTGATGAAGCAACTTCAGCATTAGATACAGAATCTGAAAAGTTTGTACAGGATGCTCTCGAGAAAATGATGGAAAACAGGACCTCTTTGGTTATTGCCCACAGGCTTTCGACAATACAAAAAGCAGACTGGATCGTAGTGATGGAAAAAGGGGATATCGTAGAACAGGGAAGCCACCACGACCTGATCGCGAAAAGAGGTGTTTACCACAAATTGGTTGAACTCCAGAATTTTGATTAAACCTTTTTAAATTAAATTTAAAATGAACCCCATACAAGAGTATTTCTACAGAATTGAAGAACCTGATAGAAGTACTCTTTTGTTTTTGCGGAAAAAGATCCTGGAATCTGATCCGGATAACATAACAGAGACACTAAGCTTTGGATTGCCCTTTTTTAAATACAAAAAGAAGATGCTTTGCTATTTGTATTACAGCAAAAAATATAAGAAACATTATGTAAGCTTTTATCATGGAGACAGACTGAATGCTCCGGAATTGCTCCAGGAAGGCAGAAAGAAGTTTAAAATCCTTTTAATTGACATGGATAAGGATTTACCCATACAGCTTATTTTAGAGCTTGTAAACGAGGTGAAAAAATTTATTAAGGTTTAACCTTAAACAAAAAAAGCAGCTTCTCCTGAAACTGCTTTTATATTTTTCTGATTGAAATTACTCTTTCATTTTAGCAATGATATCCAACCCTCCTTTTGTGATATCTCCGATTTTACAAATAATCTCCGTGTCCAATGGTAAGAAAACATCCATTCTTGAACCGAATTTTATAAATCCAAATTCGTGCCCTGCTTTTGCCTGATCTCCTTCATTACAATAGAAAACAATCCTTCTGGCTACATAACCCGCAATCTGCCTGAAAACAACTTTGTGATTCGTTAAACTTTCTATCGCCACAGTTGTTCTTTCATTTTCAGTAGAAGACTTTTCGTGCCATGCTACCAAATATTTTCCAGGATGGTATTTTTTATAGATCACCTCTCCGGAAACGGGATATCTGCAAATATGCACATTCAGGGGTGACATGAAGATAGAAACCTGTATTGCCTTCCCTTTCAAAAATTCCGTTTCTTCAACTTCTTTAATCATAACCACTTTCCCATCTACCGGTGCAATCACATTCTCTTTATGATCAAGAATTTCCCGGTTGGGAACTCTGAAAAACCAAAATATAAGGCTGTACACAACCAATAAAGGCATAATGATCAAAAGCGACCACATTTTAAGAAAATAAATTGCTGCAACACCAATAATGATGAAAAGGATGGTTGCTACAGTGATCGTTCCTTTCGATTCTCTATGTAATTTCATGAGTTTAAATAAATTTTTCTAAAATAAAGTACAAATATACAACAGGAACGCAGATTATAAAACTATCCAGTCTATCTAATACACCTCCGTGCCCCGGAATAATGTTTCCGCTGTCCTTAACGCCAAAACTTCTTTTAAGCTGGCTTTCTACCAGATCCCCAAGCGGAGCAAATGAAGCGACGAGAAAACCTACAACGATCCAGTTTCCACGCAGATCGTGTTGATATTTTTCAATAAAGTAAGACAATACTAATGTGAGAATAACACCTCCCGCATAACCTTCCCAGGTTTTTTTAGGAGATATCTTGGGTGCCATTTTATGTTTTCCAAAAAATTTTCCCGTAAGATAGGCAAATGTATCACTGCTCCAGATCAGAATAAACAGGAACAACACTTCTAAAGAAAACGAATTATCAAAATTAGAATATTTTGGAAGTCCCAGAGCAAAGCTAAAAGGCAGTGCAACATAAATGACCGTAAAAATCAGTTTCCCGCTATCGTAGTATAATTCTGTAGGATACTTAAATAGAGTAACTACAGCTATCCCTATTAATGATAATGCCAATATTTCGCTTAGCCTGAAATCAAAAAAGAAATCATGATAGAAGTATCTTTTGGAAAACATGTAAAAGATAACCGCAATAACGGGAAAAACAACCCACTTTTCATATCCTTTTCCAAACTTCATGATCTTCACACACTCCCATGAACCCACCAGCATTAAAAATGTTATTAAACCGTAGTACAGGTATTGCTGTTTAACGAGGTCCGGAGATATGGTATTGATCAGTTGGGCTCCGAGTGGAGTTGCACAAAGGATAATAACCGCAACGTACACAATCCCTGAAATGGTTCTTTGAATGAGATTTTTGTCCAAAATGTATAATTTAGAAATTGATGCTTAATCTTCAAGCAGCAATAAAAACAGTTTTGTATTGGAATTAGAGGATGTATCTAATTTTGACTGGCTTCCGCTGATTGAAGTCAGGTTTTTAATATTCCCATTACGCTTTATTTTTCCCATGGCATCATTCAGGTTATTAACGATCTGAGATACGTTAGCCATGATAATAATCTTACTGGGTAGTCTCGACGAATGATAATGGAGAATGTTATTGTGAGACAGCATAATTCTTCCGTCGTAAGCAATAAGATATTCACAGGTTATAAATGCAGCATCGTTGGAATGTTCCAGCTCTGAAGTAAAGGGAGTTTTTACAACATTCAAAAAATTCTGCAGTTCCTTATCCCAACAAAATATATTGTGAATGCCCTCTATTTTAATGATTTGATTCAAAGTTTGTAGAGCCTCCGCTTCATCTGCACAATAATTAAAAAATCCCCCGAATGCGTAAATAATTGCGCAAACTTATAATCGAGATCTGCATTTTTCAGCGAATCCCCTAGCTTTTCCAAACTTTGGTTGTCATCTTCCTCGGGTTGGTTAGTTAGTTTGCTTACAATTTTTTTAAATAAACTCAACTTAATGTTTTTTAGTCAACTTTATACAAAAATAGAAAATAAATTATAATAGATTCCAAAAATGTACGTTTAAATATGAAAAAACCTGGCAATTTTGAAATTACCAGGTTTTATTTCTTTTATTTTTTAAGAATTTTAAAGTTGAGTCGGGCTTTCCGGAGCCTGAATTTCACTTTCTTCTTCTTTATCCTTGATTAGAGGAATTGTATTCGTTACCGGTCTTTCCGTCAATTCAGGATCCCAGGCTCTTTTACCGAATATTTCTTCTAAATCCTCACGGAAGATTACCTCTTTTTCCAGAAGCTTACCAGCCAGCGCATCCAGCTTATCTTTGTTTTCTGTAAGGATCTGTACTGCACGTGCATATTGATTTTCGATAATCGATTTGATCTCTACGTCAATCTTATTCGCAGTTTCCTCAGAGTAAGGTTTTCCAAAATTGTATTCCGACTGTCCTGAGCTATCATAGTACGAAATGTTACCGATATTTGGACTCAATCCGTAGATTGTAACCATAGCCTGAGCTCTTTTCGTTACTGTTTCAAGGTCAGATAATGCACCGGTAGAAATATTATTGAATATTACTTGCTCTGCTGCTCTACCTCCCAGAGTTGCACACATTTCATCCAGCATCTGCTCAGTAGTAGTAAGCTGCCTTTCTTCCGGAAGATACCATGCTGCTCCCAGGGAACGTCCTCTTGGAACGATCGTTACCTTTAAAAGTGGAGAAGCGTGTTCTACCAACCATGAAATGGTTGCGTGACCGGCTTCATGATAAGCAACTCTTTTCTTTTCAGAAGGTTTTATTGCTTTATTTTTCTTCTCAAGACCACCAATAATTCTGTCTACCGCATCAAGGAAATCCTGTTTTGTTACCGAAGTATGGTTATTTCTTGCTGCAATCAGTGCTGCCTCGTTACAAACATTGGCAATATCGGCTCCACTGAAACCAGGAGTCTGTTTTGCTAAAAACTCTCTGTCCACATTATCATCCAGTTTGATTTTCTTTAAGTGAACATCAAAAATCTGTCTTCTTTCGTGTAATTCCGGAAGGTCTACAAAGATTGAACGGTCAAAACGCCCTGCCCTCATTAAGGCTTTATCTAAAATATCAGCCCTGTTGGTAGCAGCCATTACAATAACATTGGTATCAGTCCCGAAGCCGTCCATTTCTGTAAGAAGTTGATTGAGGGTATTTTCTCTTTCGTCATTTCCTCCTGAGAAATTATTTTTTCCTCTCGCACGTCCAATAGCATCGATCTCATCAATAAAGATAATGGCAGGAGATTTAGCTTTCGCCTGAGCAAAAAGGTCTCTTACTCTTGACGCCCCAACTCCTACAAACATTTCAACAAAGTCTGAACCCGAAAGCGAAAAGAAAGGTACTTTTGCTTCTCCGGCTACTGCTTTCGCCAATAATGTTTTACCAGTTCCCGGAGGACCTACCAAAAGAACTCCTTTTGGAATTTTACCACCCAGTTTTGTATATTTTTCAGAGTTTTTAAGAAAATCTACAACTTCTTGTACCTCTTCTTTTGCTCCCTCTAATCCTGCTACATCTTTAAATGTTACCTGAATTCTTTCTTTTTCGTCAAAAAGTTTTGCCTTAGATTTACCGATAGAGAAGATTTGTCCTCCAGGACCTCCACCTCCACCCATCTTTCTGAAAAGAAGGAAGTAAAATAATCCTAAAATAGCAATCCATATCAATGCAGAGAATAAAATATCCATGAAAGGATTTTTACCCGCTCCATAATCTTTAGTTGTTTTAATAGCCGCATTTTCTGCTTTTATCTGATCAAATTTTTGAAGGAAAAGCTGAAGATCTCCGTATTTCACTGTGTAATCAGCTTTAGGAGCCATATCGAATGCTGACAAAGGATTGTTTTCTTTGGTGTTTTTATTCACCATTGCTGTTTTAGCAGCCTGAGTTAAAAATACATCAGCCTTTTCAGTGTCTTTATATATAATAATATTCTGAACTTTTCCCGATTGCATTTCTCTGAAGAAACCGTCTTCATCAATAGCTTTTGCGCTGTTGTCTCCTAAAAAGTTGGATCCAAAAAATAACAAAAGAGCTATGATCGCAATTGGAAAAAACCAGTTAAATCCTTTATTGTTCATTTATACTTTTTAAAATTAAATTTCATTTTCAATTTTGGTGATTTTCGCATCACCCCACAATTCCTCAATATCATAGTACTCACGCACCTGCTTTTGGAATATGTGAACGACCACTGTTACATAGTCTACCAAAACCCACATTGCATTATCCGTTCCTTCTACGTGCCAAGGTCTGTCATGAAGTTCGTTTCTAACTTTCTTCTCTACACTCCCCGCCAATGCAGAAACCTGTGTATTAGAGTTTCCACTGCATATTACAAACGTTTCTGCTACTGAGTTTTCGATGTTGGAAAGATCAAAGATCATAATGTCTTCTCCTTTTACATCCTGGATAGCTTCAACGATTTTATCTATTAATTCTTGCTTTTCTACTGTCTTATTCATTAAAAAAATACTATAATCTGCAAATTTATTGTTTTTTCTTTACTTTAACCTTACTTTTACCCTTTTAAAGTCTTAAAGTTTTCTTAAATGGCCCAACTGTTCTATCTAAAAGAGTGCCCTTCTACTAATGACGAAATTTCAAAGTTTTTACTTTACGAAAATTCAGATTTTATTGCTTTACATACATTTAATCAAACCAAAGGTCGCGGGCAATATGGAAATACATGGTCTTCCACTGCTGAAAAGAATGTAGCTTACACATTAGCTGTGAGCACTCATCATTTCACGCTTTCGGATTTTATGTTCAATTATTATACCGCAATTATTATCAGGGATTTCCTTGCCAATATGACTGAATGTGATGTAAAGATAAAATGGCCTAATGATATTATTCTTAAAAGTAAGAAAATAGTTGGAATATTGATTGAAAAGAAAAAATTAATCAAAAAAATTATTTCATCATTGGCGCAGGATTCAATGTTCTACAGGAGAATTTTGATGAAATTTCGAACGCAAGCTCGCTTTCTGTTCTTACAGGTAAGAGATTCCGCCTTGAAGAATTTACTGTAAGTCTTCATGATTTCCTGATTGAAAAACTGAGCAATATTCCGACTGATGGAGAAATCCTGAAACGATTCAATGATCTTTTATTCCGTAAAGATGAGATCTCTGTTTTTGAAATCGATAAAAAGAGACAAAATGGCATTATAAAGTTTTGCGACGAAAAGGGAGAAATCTGGATTGAACTGGAAGAAGGCCTTCGTTCTTTTTACCATAAAGAGATTAAACTTCTTTACTGATTTGCTCTTTTCAGATAAAGATATAATGCAATCGGAAAGAAAATAAGGTTGGGAAACCACATGGCCAGAGCCGGAGACATGCTCTTATTTTCGGAAACTACTTTTAAAGCCTCAAATGAGAATACAAAGATAAACGCAAGAGAAATACCTATCGCCAGGTTAATTCCCAAACCTCCCCTCTTCTTTTGTGAGGAAAGTGAAAGAGCCAGAAATGTCAGGATAACAATAGAAACAGGCATGGAAGTCCTTTGGTACAACTCATTTAAATGGGTATTCAGGTTACTGTTTCCTTTTTCTTTCTCCCTTTGGATAAACTTTAAAAGCTCCGGAGTGGTTTTATTCTGCCCCAAAAGCTCATTAGGGAAAAGTTCTTCAGGTGCATGCCCATAGCTTTTCCTTAGTTCAGTTCCGTTTTTCAGCTTTTCAGAATCATCTTTATTAACATTTTTCTCAGTATAATTATTGAGAACAAATTGTTTTTTATCCTGGTCCCAATACACATCAGAAGCTTTCAGTTCATAAAGCATCTTTCTGTTGTTATCAAATTTCTGGAATATAAAACCGGAACCCCTTCGCTCCCTCTTGTTCCAGGAGTTGATAAAAATATATTCTGTTCTGCTGAGCTGTGCCGTTACCGGTGCTGTTCCAAAACTTTTTCTTTATTGGCTGCATTATAAGTATAAGCTTCCAGCTCATTTTTTTTGATATTTGCCCATGGGAGCACAAAATGATTGACAACCAAAGATATAGACGCAATAAACAAAGAAGTAATTAAATAGGGCTTTGCAAAGCGATGAAAACTCGCTCCACTACTGATCACAGCAACAATTTCTGTATTATTTGCCATTCTGGAGGTAAAATAAATTACCGATATAAATACCAGAATAGACAAGAATGTCATGACCAAATTAATGATCCAGAACGGGTAAAAATGAACGAGAAAATAAGATAGATTTAATTTTGCATCAATTGCTGTTGCATTTTCTATCCTTGGAATTTTCTGCTGAACATCGATCACCAAAACAACTATAGACAATAATATAAGCATGAAACCAAAAGTTCCAAGATATTTTTTGATGATATACCGGTCTATAATTGTAAACATAATTTCCTTTTATAATCTTTGTCTGAGAACAGGAATAACAGATTGTTTCCATTCATAGAAATCACCTGCCAAAATATGCTCCCTTGCAACTTTTACCAAATCCAAATAAAAAGCCAGATTGTGGATAGATGCAATCTGCTTGCCTAAATATTCTTTAGAAACAAATAAATGGCGAACGTATGCTTTTGAATACTCTTTGTCTACAAAACTTGTCCCAAACTCATCCAAAGGCGAAAAATCACGTTTCCACTTCTCATTCTTCAGGTTCATAACCCCTTGCCAAGTAAAGAGCATGGCATTTCTGGCGTTTCTGGTTGGCATTACGCAATCCATCATATCGATACCTAAGCCGATAGATTCCAAAATATTCCAGGGAGTTCCTACCCCCATAAGATACCTTGGCTTTTCTTTAGGAAGAATATCTGTTACCTCATCTGTAATTCTGTACATTTCTTCTTCAGGTTCTCCTACAGAAAGTCCACCAATTGCGTTTCCTTCAGCACCGGCCTCAGAAATCACCTCTGCGGATATCTTTCTCAAATCGGAATAAGTAGAACCCTGAACAATAGGAAACAATCTCTGTTTATAACCATAGAGCTCCTGGTTTTCTTCAGTCCAGTCAATACATCTTTTCAACCAACGGTGCGTAAGTTCCATTGATAATTTTGCCTGATTATATTCGCATGGATAAGGAGTACATTCATCAAATGCCATAAAAATATCTGCCCCGATCTGTCTTTGGATTTCCATAGATTTCTCCGGAGTAAAAAGATGATAACTTCCATCGATATGCGACTTGAATTTCACACCTTCTTCAGACATCTTTCGGCTTCCTGAAAGCGAAAAAACCTGAAAACCTCCGGAATCCGTAAGAATAGGAAGATCCCAGTTCATGAATTTATGTAATCCTCCGGCTTCCTGCATAACATCCATTCCCGGACGTAAATAAAGATGGTAGGTATTCCCTAATATGATCTGCGCCTTAATGTCTTCTTTTAATTCTCTCTGGTGAACTGTTTTTACACTCGCAACAGTTCCTACGGGCATAAATATAGGCGTCTGAACCTTACCGTGATCGGTTATAAGTTCACCTGCCCTAGCTTTCCCTTCAGAGGTTTTTTCTATATTAAAAAATTTCATTTGTATATTTTATTAATTCATCATCATTGGTTGATCTCCAACGAATACATTCTACATTAGTTTGATAAAACAGGAGGACTTAAATTCTTCTTGATTTTATCTTTGACATATTGATCTGCTTTCGGATCTTTTTTTAATAATATTTTTTGAGCATCATCAGCAATCCCACTCATCTTTTGCTCTACCACATAATACTTAAAACTTGCAACAAAGTCATCCGGCTTTACATTATGAGTTTTAAGAACAAAGCGGGTTCCGCTTTCCAGATTGGTATTCTGAAACATAAAAGTAGCCTGATCATTGATTGCCAAATCAGCAAGAATCTCTGACATTGTACCCTCAGAAACAAGATTCTTAGGCTTATCAATGTACTTCTTACAGGAAAATACAAGCATCAAAACAAAAAGAAAAATTAATTTTTTCATAATCTGTTAATTAATGATTTCCATTTTAAATTTAAAACCCCAAAAACCGCTTCATGGATAATTCCGCCATTCATTTTACTTTCTCCTAAAATACGGTTCGTAAAAATAATAGGAACTTCTACAATTTTGAAGCCTTTCTTAAATGCTCTGAATTTCATTTCAATCTGAAAACCATATCCTTTTAATCTTACATTATCCAGATCTATATTTTCCAGAACCTTTCTTGAAAAACACACAAAGCCTGCCGTTGTATCATGAATAGGCAATCCCAGGATGAACCTCACATACTTTGAGGCAAAATAAGATAGCAAAACCCTGCCCATAGGCCAGTTAACCACATTTACTCCTTTGGAATAACGGGAACCAATAGCCATATCAGCCTGTAAGCAAGCCTCATACAATCTTGGAAGATCATCCGGATTATGGGAGAAATCGGCATCCATTTCAAAAATATAATCATAATTATTTTGAAGAGCCCATTTAAATCCATGGATGTAAGCTTTTCCTAAACCATCTTTCACGTGCCTTACGGATAAATGTAAAGAATGGGGAAACCTTCTTTGAAGCTCCTTTACAATGGTGGCTGTTCCATCCGGTGAAGAGTCGTCCACCACAAGAATATGAAAGTCATCTTCCAATGCAAAAACCGCGGAAATAATATTTTCAATATTTTCCTTTTCGTTATAAGTTGGAATAATGACAAGTTTTTTCATTTCAGTTTGCAAAGATAGTTTATTTAACCTTTTTATTTTATACAAAATATTCTATAATTTTGCAAAAAACAATCGATTGCTATTATCACAAAACTTCGTAAACCATGTAAGGATTCCTGAAAACAATGATTGGGTAATCTTTATATTGCTGGGCTGCATATTTTTGTACCTTTTTATGATGAATATTGTAGAAAGAGGAGCCAATCTAAAAGATTTCCTTCTTCAAAAATATTTTGATGCCAGTAATAATTTAGCAAGCTGGATAATAACTTCCTGTGTGGCCACCCTCACCCTGGCTGTACTTCTATCTCAATACATTCCAATTGTTCCTAAATATATTGCCGACCTACAGATTTTAGGATATCAGATGAACAAATTTGGATATTGTCTATTTGCAATCAGTATTTTTTATTTAATAAAATCAACTTTAGGATTTTTATTTTACCAAAGTATAGGTGACACTAAAAAATGGCTTATTTTTTATTTTACCTCCACTAAATTTTATTTCATTTTGTCTTTTTTACTAATAATTCTGTGTATAACCCACTATTATTTCCCAGTCGACAGAAATAAAATATTTTCTTACTATTTGATATTCTTTTCTTTTGTGTTTATTTTTAAAGTTTTTTTCTATTTATTTCACAAGAACAAGGTCTTACCTGAAAAATGGTATTATAAATTTTTGTATATTTGCACCCTCCAAATCGCACCATTATTGTTGCTTTGGAAATTGTTATTTTTTTAATAAAAGTCAATGATGAGAATAAAGTCTATATTGGTTTCTCAACCAGCGCCTAGTGAGTCTTCTCCATATTTGGATATAGCGAAGAAGGAAAAAATAAAGATCGATTTCCGTCCGTTCATCCATGTAGAGGGGGTTGACAATAAAGAACTTAGGACACAAAAAATAGATCTTACGCAATATACTGGCATCATCTTTACCAGTAAAAATGCTATAGACCATTACTTCAGATTAGCAGAGGAACTGCGTTTTGCAGTCCCGGATACCATGAGATATATCTGCCAGTCCGAAGCAATTGCGAACTACCTTCAAAAGCACATTGTCTACAGAAAGAGAAAAATCAGCTTTGGGGAGAAAAACTTCTCAGACTTGCTGCCTCTTTTCAAAAAGTTTCCTACAGAAAAATATTTATTGCCTTCTTCAGATGTTTTAAGTCCTGATATCGTTAAAACATTAGATGCGGCAAATATTGACTGGACAAGAGCTATCATGTACAGAACGGTATGCAGTGATCTGAGTGATATCAACATTAAAGATTATGATATGCTGATATTCTTCAGTCCGCAAGGAATTAAGTCGCTTCAAATGAACTTTGAGGATTTTAAACAAGATGAAACCAAAATTGCCGTTTTTGGAAACACGACTTTAAATGCAGCCGAAGAAGCAGGATTGAGAGTAGATGTAATGGCTCCTACCAAGGAAACACCATCTATGACAATGGCACTTGAAAAATATATTAAAAGCCTTCATAAATAGGTTTTAATATTTTACATAAAACAGCCGTCTTTTCGATTAAAGGAAAGATGGCTTTTTTTTAATTACATTTGAACAAGAATTAATATTGAATGAAATGCCTTATTCATATTTCTATAGTGAAAAATTGATATGGCATTCCACATGATTCACAGACCTATAAAAATCAAACTACCGGATGAAAGCTCCCCAGCCAAAAAAAATAGAAAAAATACTCGAAATACACGGAGACAAAAGAACTGATAATTATTTCTGGCTCAATGAAAGAGAAAATCCCGAAGTCATAGAATACATCGAACAGGAAAATGCTTACGCAGATTTCATGATGAAGGAAACGGAAGATTTTCAGGAAGAGCTTTATGAGGAGATGAAGTCCCGCTATAAAAAAGATGATGAATCACTTCCTTATTTTTTTAATGAATACTGGTACATGGTTCGTTATGAGGAGGGAAAGGAATATCCTATTTTTTGCAGAAAATATAAAACCCTTGATAACCCTGAGGAAATTGTACTCGATGTAAATATCCTTGCTGAAGGAGAAAGCTTTTTCGAAGTTGGAAGTGTTGCAGTAAGCCCGAGTAATAAGATCGCCTCTTTTTCATCTGACAATGTCGGAAGAAGAATATATTCCATCAATTTCAAAAATCTGGAAACAGGAGAAATCCTTTCGGATAAAATAGAAAATACAACAGGAAAGGCTGTCTGGGGAAATGATAACCAACATGTTTTCTACATCAGAAAAGATGAGAGCTTACGTGCGTTCCAGGTATACAGACATCAACTGGGAACTGAGTCATCGGAAGATGTTTTGATCTTCCATGAAAAGGATGATACCTTTGATGTAAATGTCTTTAAAACAAAATCTTTGCAATATATATTCATTGCAAGTTCAAGCACTATCTCTGATGAACACCGGTTCATTCCATCTGATGATGTCTTCGCTGAATGGAAAATTATACAGCCCAGAATAGATGATCTTGAGTACTCCGTTGAGCATTATGAAGACGAATTCTATATCATCACCAATGCTGATGATGCGTTCAATTTTAAGCTTGTAAAAACTAAAATTGACAACTGCGGGATGGAAAACTGGGTAGATGTAATTCCCCACCGTGCTGAAGTCCTGCTTGAAGGGTTCGAAATATTTAAAGACTACCTTGTCCTTGAAGAAAGAGAGCAAGGTTTGTTACAGATAAAAATCATAGACGAAAAAACTCAGGAAGCCTATTATCTTCCTTTCTCAGATCCTACTTACACAGCCTATATTGGAATCAATCTGGAGTTCGATACGGAAATTTTACGATACGGTTATACATCTTTAACCCAACCAAGTTCCACTTACGAATACAACATGAAAAACAAAACCACCGTACTTCTCAAGCAGCAGGAGGTTTTAGGAGGCAAATTTTTCCCTGAAAATTATATCTCGGAGAGAATATGGGCGGATTCAAGAGATGGAAAAACAAAAATTCCTATTTCACTGGTTTACCATAAAGACACAGAAAAATCAGAAAATACTCCCCTACTGCTTTATGGATACGGAAGCTATGGACATACCGTAGATGCCAGCTTTTCAAATGTCAGGTTATCTATTTTGGACAGAGGCTTTATCTATGCAATTGCTCATGTCCGCGGTGGTGAATACCTGGGAAGAGAATGGTATGAAGATGGTAAAATGTTATTTAAAAAGAATACCTTCTTTGATTTTATAGATGCCGGAAAATACCTGATCAAAGAAAATTACACTTCATCCAGGCATCTTTATGCAATGGGAGGAAGTGCCGGAGGATTATTGGTAGGGGCTGTAGTTAACTATGAACCTAACCTGTTTAACGGTATTGTTGCGCAAGTCCCTTTTGTAGATGTGGTAACCACAATGCTGGATGAAACCATCCCATTGACCACGGGAGAATATGACGAATGGGGAAATCCTAATGATGAAGAATATTATCATTATATGAAGGAATATTCCCCGTATGATAACGTAGAAGCTAAAGATTACCCGAATATGCTCATCACCACAGGACTGCATGATTCCCAGGTACAATATTGGGAACCTGCAAAATGGACTGCCAAGCTGAGAGAACTGAAAACAGACCAGAATCTTTTACTTTTCAAAACCGATATGAGTGCAGGACATGGAGGAGCAAGTGGAAGATTTGAATCATTAAAAGAAGATGCATTAGAATATGCGTTCCTGTTGATGATTGATAAAAGATAATGTATAAATTATGATTAACGAATCTGAATACTGGAAAAAAATAGAACAGTTTTTTGAAGATAACTTTCAGACTGAAAAAAATCCTCCCATTGAAACTTTATTGTTTCTGATTGGACTTCAGGAACTTGGAAGTGGTCATCAAAAATATTCAAAAGATGACAAACTCAATATTCTTCATATTGCAGTTTGCAGATTACTGGAGCCCTTTGGCTACTATAAGTTTACGCATTATGAAGATGGATGGCCCCAATTTGACAAATTAGAGGACCTTCCTGAACTTAGGGCTAATGAGCAAACCTTATTAATGAAAAAGGCCATCATCCAATATTTTCAGGATGAGGAGCTTCTTTAAAATTGAAATGTGGCAGTTAATCATTTTAAACTGCCACATTTTCGTTTTTAATATAATTTCTTAATTGTTGAACATATGTCATTCAATATTAATGAACGGCCAAAACTTCGTGAAGTTGACTCAAGCCCATTTTAAATCCTTCTTCAAAGCCCATTTCAAGATGTTTCTTTAAAGCCTCCTGGGATTCGAAATGGATGTTGATTGTTACTTTCGTTCCCTCTTCAATTCCAGTGAATCCGATCAGCCATTGGGCTTGCGGAAAATCATTATTAATATTTCCGTTTTCATCACAAAAAGCATCTATCCCATCGAAGCTTCTGTGTTCCATAATTTCCCCATATTTAAGCTGTCCATACATTTTTTCCCCTTCGGGACCTATCATTGCATAATGCCAGATTCCATTCTCTTTAAAATCCATTTTTACCGTTTCACATTTCCAGGGTTTTGGAGCCCACCATTGGTCTAATAATTCGGATTTGGTAAAATAATCCCACACTTTTGAAACATCAGCTTTGTAAATAATCATTACATAAATGCTGTTTGCGTCAAAATCTTTGTTAAAAATGATATTTGATTCCATACGTAATTATTTTTAACAAACTTACTTCTTTATTTGTAGGTGAGGCTTTTCATAAGACAAGTTATTTTTGATTTATAAAAAAATTGTTAAAAAACATGGTTTTAAGAAAAAAAATACAATTTTTTGGCTCGTTTTTTGTTTATCAAGTCTGAAAACAATTAATTTTAACATTCATCATTCCGAACAACCTAAAACAAGCTAATGAATAATAAATTCATCCCAATAATTTCAGTGTTTATGACAATATCATTGATTGTCTTTGTTACACTCCAATTTTATTGGTTGAAAGGATATTATAATGCTTTAGAACAAGATTTTTCGAATAAAGTCTATGCGGCTTTAGAAAATACAGCAAAAAATATCTCTGAAATTGAAGTGGAAAAGTACCTGAATGAAGATTTTAAAAATTTCAGAAAAAATGTCATTTCCAATAATAATCAACCTTCTTTAACTACGATCCAGCAGGTAGAGGATTCTGGGGCTCAGAGGCAGATTATTTATTCTAAAAATATCATTGAAAAAACACAGCTTCCCATTTCTCAGAAAGGAGATTCATTAAAGCTGACAACCTTATATACGGACGAAGCCGCTTACAAACTGAAAAGAGATACCACCAACCGGGAACTCCTTACGGCTGACATTAATCAGGATATAGAAAGCGGAGATTACTCTATGAAGGAGTTTGCCAAAGTATATGGAAATAACCTTCCGATTACTAAAAGAGTGGATGATGCTATTCTGGATTCTGTTCTTGCCAAAGAACTGAAAATGAAAGGCATTACCGCAAAGTTTGGTTTCGGGGTTACTGATAAAAACAATAAACTCACAAGTGTTTTTAACAAAGTATATAAAGAGAAAAAGGATAATAATACATATAGCTATCCCCTTTTTACAGACAAAAAGGACCGTACTTTATACAGCCTGGCATTGGTTTTCCCTAAAAAAGAATATTCCTTAGCCATGAATAACTGGCCGATGCTTTTGGGAACCTTCCTTTCTTTGCTTACGATATTGGGAATCTACATCATCTCCATCAACTATATGATGAGACAAAAGAAACTGGCAGAAATAAAAACGGATTTCATCAATAATATGTCGCATGAGTTCAAAACTCCTTTAGCTACTATTTCCGTTGCTACGGATTCTCTGGCGAATGACAAAATTGCCACTAATCCGGAAAAGGTAAGATATTATTCCAACCTGATCAAGCAGGAAAATCTTCGGATGAAAAAACAGGTGGAGAATGTCCTTAATATGTCGAAGCTTGAAAGAAATGAAGTTAATCTGTTCCTCAAAGAAACCAATGTAAGAGAACTGATCAAAAAAACGACAGAATCATTTAATCTTATTGTAGCACAGAGAAACGGTTCACTGACGGAAGAGTTTACTGCTGACAGATATACTTTTAAGATCGATGAGTTCCATATTTCCAATATGCTGGTGAATTTACTGGATAACGCCAACAAATATTCTCCTGATACACCGGATATCAAAATCAAAACAAAAAATGAAGGCAACTTCTATGTGATTGAAATTTCCGATAAAGGAATGGGTATGGAAACACAGAATAAAACTAAAATCTTTGAAAAATTCTTTAGAGAAGAAACGGGAAATATCCATAATGTAAAAGGTCAGGGATTAGGGCTTTCGTACGTTAAAAAAATTGTAGAACTTCATAAGGGCCAGATTATCGTGGAATCACATAAGGGAGAAGGAAGTGTGTTCACGATAAAACTTCCCATGACATAGAAGAATAGACAGGAAGCAATAAAAGATAAACCAAATAACAAATATAAAAGAAGAGAGAGTGAGGAAGTTCATTCTTATTATTAATTTTTAATTTTTAAAATTATGAGCAACAGAATATTATTAGTAGAAGACGATCAGAGTTTCGGAGCTGTTTTGAAAGATTATTTAACCATCAATAATTTTGAAGTAACTCTTGCAACAGATGGAGAGCAGGGGCTCAAAGAATTCACAGAAAATGAATTTGACATTTGTATTTTCGACGTGATGATGCCTAAGAAAGACGGGTTTTCATTGGCAGAAGATGTAAAAAAAATAGATAAAAATACTCCTATCATTTTCCTTACAGCAAGAAATATGAGGGAAGACATCCTGAAAGGATATCAGTTGGGGGCAGATGATTATATTACAAAACCATTTGATACGGAATTACTTTTATACAAGATTAAGGCAATTCTTCAGAGAAGCTCAACCCTGGAAAATGAAGAACAGGAACAGTTTAAGATCAGCAATATTTTCTTTGATTCCATGCTGAGACAATTAAGAGTAGGTGACAAAGAATACAAACTTTCTCCGAAGGAAAATGAATTGCTTAAGCTTCTTTGTATCCACAGAAATGATTTTATGCCAAGAGACCTTGCATTGAGAAAGATCTGGAAAAAGGAAAACTATTTTACTGCAAGAAGTATGGATGTTTATATCGCAAAACTTCGTAAGCTCTTAAAAGATGATGAAGGACTGGAAATCATCAATGTTCACGGAGAAGGATTCAGACTTTTAGTTAAGAATTAATTCCAAAAGAAGATTATAAATATAAAATTAGCAAAACAATTGAAAATGTTTTGCTAATTTTGTTTTATACGATAGGATATGAAAAATATATTTTTAGGTCTTGCTGCTTTTTCTCTGCTTACTGTTTCCTGTAAAAAAGATGAAAGAGCAACTTACATTAAAGAAGAGGCATCCATTCAGCAGCCTGCATTAGCTGTTAATAATACTCCAAAAGCTTCTATTTTAGATCAGGCAGGCATAAAGAGCAATGTGCAACCTGTAAATTCAGCTCCACCTGTTACCGCTCCGGGAATGAATCCACCCCACGGACAACCGGGACACCGTTGTGATATCCCTGTAGGACAGCCATTAAACAGCAAACCGGCTCAGGCCCAGACCACTCAAAATGTTGTGGTAAATAATAATGGATCTCAAACGATACAAATCGATCCCAATTCACTAAAACCAGGAAAATTTACGGTGGATAATAAAACAGGAAAGGCGGTAAAAACTGCTCCGGGCATGAATCCACCTCACGGACAACCGGGACATCGCTGTGATATTCCTGTAGGACAACCTCTCAATAGTAAACCGCTTCCACAGCCTGTTCAAAATGCTGTACAAAACACTCCCGTTTCAGCTCCTGAACAAAGTCTGGCAACTGGTGAGAAACCGAAATTAAACCCCGCTCACGGAGAGCCTTTTCACAATTGTTCTGTAAAAGTAGGTGATCCATTACCATAATTTTTGTAATTTTGCCATCGTGAAGTTATTTCAGATCATAACCCTTATCTTCTGCTTAGGAATTTTCTTGATTCCTAAAGATAACTTCTATATGATGTCAACCCAGCAGACCTGCTGTAAGGCGGACGCTAAAAAAGACGACTGCTGTAAGAACCATCAATCAAAATCATCTAAAGAACACGAAAAATCAAAATCATCTTGCAACGATGATTGCTGTTCAACATGTGTGGCTTGTTTTTCATATATAGAAACTCCTTTTTCCAAAGGTTTTCTATTGGAATTATCATACTATAAAGCCAATAAAAAATTACTTTTCCAATATTGTGATCCTCATCTTTCGGATCGTTTAAAAGAGATTTGGGAACCGCCAAAGCTAGCTTAATTAAAAATACAGCAGGTTCATTAGAGCGCTAATGGACTATTTTTTAATTAATCTAAATTTTAAACAAAATGAAATTATTTATTTCCAGGATAATTCTTGGATTATGCTTATTATCTGCACCCTTTATATTTGCCCAAAATCTTAAAAGCCAGTTTCAGGTAAAAGGAAACTGTGAAATGTGTAAAGAAAGAATAGAAACCTCAGCAAAAAAAGCAGGGGCAAAAGCGGCAAGATATTCTATAGATTCTCAAACTTTAACATTAGAAACAGAAGGAAATGTTTCTCCGGATGACATTCTTAAAAAGGTAGCTGAAGCGGGACACGACAATGAGAAATTCAAAGCTACTGATGAAGTGTATCAAAGTCTTCCTGACTGCTGTCATTACGAGAGAACTCTTCAACCGTCCAATGCAAGTACAAGCACGGTAGTACAAAAATCCAAAGCTGACAATGAATTTTATGTCAAAGGAAATTGTGCATCATGTAAAGCAAGAATTGAAAAAGCAGCAAAAGATGCCGGTGCTACTTCTGCAAATTGGAGCGCTGAGAAACAAACTGTTGTTTTAAACTTTGACAGCAACAAAACTTCTGCAGATAAAATTTTAAAAAAGATTGCTGATGTTGGGCATGACAACGAAAAGTATACTTCAACAGAGAACGTTTATAACAATCTTCCCTCATGTTGCCTTTACGACAGAACTGTAGCGTTGGGAGAAAAAGGACCTAACGTTCATTTTGAAGAAGATGAAAAAACAATGTCCGGTAACAATAATGTATCTGCGGAAAACGAGAACCACGATCATCATGAAAAAAAGATTGAGGAAGTAAAATTATCCGCGTCGAAAGCTTCAACTTCATTAAGCAAAAACGAAGCAGGCCTAGTTTTTAATATTGACAAAAAGGAATTGTTGAAAGCAGCCTGTTGTAATCTCTCGGAAAGTTTTGAAACAAATGCTACTGTAGATGTTTCCTTCAGTAATGCTGTAACAGGCACGAAACAGCTTAAAATGCTGGGTCTTGATCAGAAATACACCAGCCTAACCAAGGAACTTTTACCGGAGATCAGAGGTTTGGCTTCCGCTTATGGGCTGAATTTTATTCCCGGCAGATGGATCGAAAGCATCCAACTTACAAAAGGAGGAAGTACGGTAACCAATGGGTATGAAAGTATTACCGGGCAAATCAATACCGAACTTCTAAAAAATGCCAAGACTCCGGAAACATCACTCAATCTTTTTTCTGATTTCAACGGGAGAGCAGAGGCAAATATAACGAGTGTATCTCCTATTAATGAGAAATGGTCTCAGACTTTCTTATTACATGGAAATGGAACTTTCGGAAATACGGATATGAATAATGACGGATTTCTTGACCGTCCGAAAGGGACACAAATCAATGCAGCATATTTGCTTAATTATAATGACCTGGAAAAATCCGGTTTTGGATCTCACTTCGGAATTAATTTCGTGAAGGATAACAGAACAGCAGGCCAGACCGATTTTGATAAAAGGCTGTCTCAGGATAAGCAAAGCCCGTACGGGGTTGGAATTGATATTTCGAGATTTCAGGTATGGAACAAGACCGGATATGTTTTTAAAGGTAAACCTTATCAAAGTATAGGCTGGATGAATCAGTATGTATACCATCAGCAGGATAGCTTTTTCGGGTTGAGAAATTATTCAGGTAAACAGAATACTTTTTATTCCAATTTAATTTTTGAGAGTATTATCGGGAATACGAATCACAAATATAAAGCCGGAGCCAGTTTTATGTATGACGGTTATGATGAAACCTATCTTACAACTCCATACAAAAGAAATGAAATCGTACCTGGAGCTTTTGCCGAATATACCTTAACAGGATTAAAATATACTTTGGTAGCCGGAGCAAGAGTAGACTTCCACAACCTGGCTGGAACACAGTTTACACCAAGGATGAACTTTAAATATGATTTCACTCCACAAACCATTTTAAGGTTGTCAGCAGGAAGAGGTTTTAGAACGGCTTCGGTTTTTGCGGAAAATCAACAGTACTTTGCATCGAACAGAACGATTCAAATTATACAAAATGGCGGAGATATTTACGGATTAAAACCTGAAATTGCATGGAATTATGGAGCAAGTTTACAGCAGGAGTTTAAAATTTTCGGAAGAAAATCTTCCATCGTTGCCGACTTTTTCAGAACAGATTTTCAGAATCAGGTGATGGTTGACCTTGACCGATCTCCACAGCAGCTTGTATTCTATAATTTGGAAGGAAAATCTTTTGCCAATAGTTTGCAGATACAGTGGGATTTTATTCCGATTAAAAACTTTGAAGTAAAAGCTGCCTACAAATATTATGACGTTCAGGCAGATTATCTTGACGGAAGAAGGGAAATTCCTTTTATGGCTAAAAATCGCGGATTTGTAAATCTTGCTTATTCTACGAACAAAAGTGATAAGGGTGGCTTCTGGAGTTTTGATACGACTCTGAATTGGGTTGGAAAGCAAAGACTACCGGACACATCGGGCAATCCAACCGAGTTTCAATTACCCGGTTATTCCGAATCTTATACTATTTTGAATGCACAGATTTCTAGAAATTTCAATAAAAAACTGAGAGCCTATGTTGGAGGCGAAAACTTAACCTCTTACTATCAGAAGAATGCGATCATCGATTTTAAAAATCCTTTCGGGAATTATTTTGATGGTGGAATGCTCTACGCTCCTATTATGAAAGCTAATTTTTATGTAGGTCTGGATGTGACATTCTAAAAATACCGATAAGTTTTTAAATATAATAGGCAGCATTAATCCAAATGCTGCCTTTATTTTGGAATAAAATTTTATCGGTACGGACATTTTTTCAAGATTAAAATGTGGTTCCTTCTCCGTTGACAAAGGTGAGCTAAGGCATTAAATGACAATTTTGCAAATCTCCGATTTTGCCATTTTACAAACAAAGAACAAAAAAATACTTAAAAAATCTATTTACATTAAAAATTTTATATATTTACACTTTCTAATATGTATGAACATACCAACCAAAGATTTCACGATAGATCATCATAGTAAACTCCCTCTGCATGTACAGGTAGAAGAACTTTTCCGTAAACTTATCAAGATGGAAGTTTATAAAAAAGGAGCTCTGTTACCTAAGGAAGTTGATCTGGCTAATCTTTGGGGAGTTTCCCGGAACACCATCCGACAGGCAACCAATAAACTGGAACATGAAGGTCTTATTGTACGGAAAAAAGGGGTCGGAACACGTGTGGCTGAAAATAAAAGCCTTACAACAGGATTGGATCATTGGTATAGTTTTACAAGAGAAATGCAGGAGAAAGGTATTCATGTAATTAACCAATTGTTAAAAACAGAAACAGTACAGCCTAATGAAGAAATCTGCCATTTTTTTAACAGTTCACCAGATAAAAAAATATTTAAGCTTTCTAAATTAAAAGGAGAAAATTCCGGTGATCCGATTGTCTATTTTGAAAGCTATTTTCATCCAAGAATAGGCCTTGATAAAAATGATGATTTTGATATGCCATTGTATAGCATGTTGCAGGAGAATCATGGAGTCATAGTACACCGGTCCCGTGAAAATATAAGCGCCTGCCAGGCTGGTGCCGTGATAGGAAAGAAACTAAAAGTACCGGCTGCTTTTCCGGTTCTGAAACGAGAGCGTTTCGTGTATGATATCAATGGAAAGCCGGTAGAATATAATGTGGGATACTACCGTTCTGATAAGTTTACCTATACGATAGATATTAATAAATCTTCTTAGCAGGTTTTATTTTTTTAGACATTAATATGTTCAAACATTCTAACATATAACCAAAAATGAAGTCCATGTACAAGTATTTTCTTTTGCTGATGTCCTTCCTGATGACAGGCAATTTTGTTTATAGTCAAAAAAAAGTTCCTTATTTTGGTAACATACAGTCTACCAACGGTTATGAAAAGGAAATAAGTGGTGAGAATATTGATTATTTCTCTGCATTTCCGGATCATGCAACGAGAGCTTTGCTTACGCGCACAACGGATGGCGCAAAAGCAATTGAGTGGGAAACTGCTCCTGTGCCACAAAAAGGCAATAAGCAATATGTATATTTTAACTGGCTGGTCTCCCATTCTTCGGGAAGCAGTGGGGGTATTCGCCATTTTGACTTGTACATCAACGATCAAAAAGCACTGACTCTCACTACTTATCCCGGAAATAAGCATCCGGACTGGATTTCCAAAGCAGCAGACAGTACTGCATTTGTATTCAACCAGACTAAAATGGACGGCTTAAAAGATTCTTATGGTATTGCGTATCTCAGAGTTCCTGCCAATAAAGTAACTCCGGGAAAACCTTTACGTCTGAAACTTGTAGGACAAGCTCAGGATAGCAGGGACTGGTTCATGACATACAAATTTACCTTCCAGGAGAAAATGGATGCTTCCTCCACTCCGTTCATTTTAAAAGATGGAAAACGTCTTATTACCCTTACTACATTACACTTTGGTCCTGAACAAAAAATTACGGCTAAAATAAACAATAAGAATTCCTTCTCCTTTACTATGCCGGATGGTATTAAAACATTTGACCTACCTGTAGATCTTGCACCTGAAGGAGGCAGTGTTCAGTTATCAGTTACCTCCGGTAATAAGGAACTTCTCCGTAAAACTATTGAGGCTGGAGCTATCGTTCCCCGCACCTTATATTTCATACATCATTCTCATACGGATGTAGGATATTCCCATTTACAATCTGAAGTGGAAAGGATTCATACTCAAAATATATATGATGCCTTGAAAATGATTGAGAAAACACGGAACTTACCTGAAGAAGCTCGTTTTAAATATAATGTCGAAGCACTATGGGATGTAGAAAACTTTATGCGAAAAGCTACTCCTCAGGATAAACAATTATTTGTAAAAGCAGTAAAAGAAGGAGATATAGGTCTTTCAGCAATGTATGGTAATATTTTAACGGGACTTAGCCAGCCCGAAGAATTATACCATTACACGGAATATGGGAAAAAGCTGGAAAAAGAATATGGATTAAAGATCAACAGTGCCATGATGTCTGATGTTCCCGGCTTTGCCTGGTCATTGGTTCCTGCACTTACTGCATCGGGAGTAAAATATTTTTCCAGTGGCCCCAATTATCTTGGAAAAACCAACCCATATCTTGGAGACCGGGTTGGAAATTTTGTAAAAAACTGGGGAGATAAACCAGTATGGTGGCAATCGCCTTCGGGTAAAGAAAAAATATTATTCTGGACAGCCGGAAGAGGTTATTCTTCATGGCACGGCATCCATCCGGGTGGTGTATTTGAAAACGGGCAAAGAAAGATTGCTGAATATCTTGATGACCTTACCAAAACCAATTATCCTTATGATATGGTACAGTGGCGTTATAATATTGTTTCTGATAATGGTCCTATAGATCCTTCAATATCAAAGTTTGTAGATGAGTGGAATAAAAAATATATCTCGCCTAAAATCGTTCTCAGTACGAATGAAAAGATGTTTGAAGTTTTTGAAAAGAAATATGGAGATCAGCTTCCAATAGTAAAAGGAGATATCAGTCCGCATTGGGAAGACGGAGCAATGTCTACGGCCAGGGAAGAAGGGATTAACCGAAACAGCAGCCTTAAGCTACAACAGCTAACCACCCTGTACTCAATGCTCAATCCTACTCAATATAACAGCCAAAGTTTTTATGAAGCATGGAGAAATGTCATTTTATTTCATGAGCATACCTGGGGAGCCTTTAATAGTATTACTGCTCCTGACCTTCCGTTCGTTAAAGATCAATGGCAGGTAAAAAAGCAGTTTTCTACTGACGGAAGTTCTTTGGCTAACAAACTGGAAGCTGATTTACTAAAGCCTATAACCAATCCTGTATCCAAAACCATTGCAGTTTTCAACACCTCATCATGGTTACGAAGTGGTGCGGTAATTATTCCTGGAACATCATTGGGGAATGCCGTCCAGGATGCATCAGGTCATACAGCTCCTTTACAAAAGCTGCAGGACGGAACTATGATATTCATCGCAAAAGATGTTCCACCACTAGGGTCAGCAAACTACATTATCATTAAAGCAAAAGTATCTTCCGCAAAGCCTTTTTCTGTTACTAACAATAGTATTTCTAATGGAAAGGTTGCTGTGACCTGGGATCATAAGACTGGAAGCATTACCCAGTTTACCGATAACAACAATATTAATTACGTAGGAATTTTTAACAACCAAGGGTTAAACAGTTATTGGTATGTTCCTGGTTCTGATCCAAAGGAAGCTCAATCCAACATGAATGTGCAGATAAAAGTATTAGAGAATGGACCTGTTATGAGCAAAATCTCTCTGATATCAGAAGCACCAGGTGCTAATAAACTGGAAAGAATTCTTACTTTGTTTGCGGATAGTGATGAAGTAGGATTGGAAAATATTGTGGATAAAAAACCTATACGTACCAAAGAATCGGTTCACTTTGGTTTTCCCTTCAATGCTGAGTTCAAGAATATAACAGTAGATGCAGGTTATGGTATCATGAGGTATCTTACTGATCAGCTTCCCGGTTCCAACATGGATTATTGGTATAGCCGCCGATGGGTAGATGCTTCTTTTGGACAAAAGGGAATGCAATGGATGGTTTTAGAAGCACCCCTTATTGAAGCTACTGAGATGATCGACGAAAGAATGGTTATTGATAACAGCCACAAAAAATGGAAAGACAAAGGAGCTCCCGGCACTACCAATTGGTTCAGCTATGCGATGAACAACTATTGGCACACCAACTATAAAGCAGATCAGGAAGGTCCTGTGCATTACCGCTATGCTCTACGTCCACATGGATCATTTGATTCAGTAGACAATGAGAAGTATGCGTCTGCTTTTACGCAACCTCTTATTGCCGTTTCTGTCGATGAAAAATTCAAAGTTGGCGGAAGTCTTTTCAAAGTTGGCAATGACAAAATTGTTGTGACAAGTGTAACACCACAAGAAGATCACAGCTTTATTATAAGACTATACAATCCAGACGAGCGGGAACAGACAACAACATTTGCCTGGGAAAAGCTAAAACCATCTCAGCTTATTGATGTAAAAACAGGCAAAACAATAACACCTGACGAAAAACTTAGTTTATCAGGAATGGATGTTATTGAAATTAAACTTATTCCTTAATTAAAGTTATGTCGAAACCGGTTATTGCCATAGATATGGGAGGTACAAAGATTAAAATCGGCATTGTGCAAGATGGCATTTTACTGGATTCCACCTCTATTGATGCCTATTCCACAAATGGTCTCAGATCCAGGCTTCCTTATATCCGGGAAGCTGTAGAAAATTTATTAAAACCCCAACAACTTTCTTTATCGGATCTGGGTGGATTAGGTATTGCTTCTCCCGGGATCGTAGACAGCCACCGGAAAAAAGTACTTTCTATCGATAAGAAATTTGGAGATGCTCCTGAAATCGATTTAGAGGAATGGAGCCAGAAGATGTTTAATCTTCCTTTTTTCATAGAGAATGATGCCAGGAGTGCGTTGGTAGGAGAATGGATATATGGTAATGCACAAAATCATGACAATGCAGTTCTCATGACACTGGGAACTGGAATAGGCAGTGCGGCCATCATAGAAGGAAAATTATTGAAGGGGAAACACTTTACGGCGGGTATTCTTGGAGGACATTCGGTGATCAATTATAAAGGGAATGTATGTAATTGTGGCAATAAAGGTTGTGTAGAAACGGAAGCTTCAACATGGAATCTCGCAAACATGCGTAAATCAGAAGATCTGCCAGCTTCTTCGGTAGTTGATTATGAAATGATCTTTACTCTGGCTGAAGAAGGAAATACAAAAGCATTAGAAATCAGGAATCAGAGCCTTCAGGCATGGTCTGCATGTGCTGTTAATCTGATTCATGCTTATGACCCGGAAATACTGGTGCTTACCGGCGGGATTATGGCCAGCAGTTCTTCTATCATACCCTATTTACGGAATTATATTGAAACTTACGCATGGACACCCTGGGGAAAAGTTCATCTTACTGAAGGAAAATTCTCCGGCACAGCTGCCCTATTGGGCATAGCCCATCTCATCAACAACCAATAAAATAATATGACTGATAAACATTGCACAAGATGAAATCAAACTTTAATAAACATCCCGTCATTGAAATCAAAGGCCACTCTTGTTTTTCAGGTTGGCAGAATATTACTGAACAAATAAAAGAAAGTAATCCTAGAGTTATCGCGATTGAGTGCTATCCAGGGGTTTATCTGGAAGAGGTCATCAGCTCATTGAAAGAGATCCTAAATCCGGAATTGGTGATCAATACCATTCAGGCCATGAAACCGGAAAAAGAAATTGCAGCATTGATACAGCCTTATGTAACGGATGATCCTGTATTTGGCTATATATCCTCCCTAAAACTGGAAGATTATTTTGATTTTAAAAAGATTAAAGATCTCAAAAGCCTTCTATCAGAAATCGGGGATTGTGCTGTGATCATAGGCCCTGGTGCCACTTTAATTGCAGACGAGGCAGACCTTTCCATGTATGCAGATATGCCTCGATGGGAAATACAAATGCGTTTCCGAAAAGATACAGCCTGCAATCTGGGCAGAACCAACTATACTGATTCTTTTGCATATCAATACAAACATGCTTATTTTGTAGACTGGCGCGTTAGTGACCATTATAAGAAACAAATATTGAATAAGTGTCAGTTTCTTCTGGATACGACCATACCACATCAACCTAAAATGATAAGTACTGTTTCTTTATTTGATGCATTTCAGCAAACGTTAAGCGCTCCTTTCAGAGTTGTCCCGTTTTTTGATCCCGGCCCATGGGGAGGCCAGTGGCTAAAAGAGGTATGTGACCTGGACAGAAGTCTTCCGAATTACGCCTGGGGATTTGATTGTGTCCCTGAAGAGAATAGTCTCTTATTGGGTTTCGGAAACCAGGTTGTAGAAATACCTTCTTCCAATCTTGTTTTTTTCCAGCCAGAAGCTTTGCTGGGAAAAGAAGTATATGAGGGATTCGGGGATGAGTTTCCTATCCGTTTTGACTTTCTGGACACTATGGAAGGGGGTAATCTGAGTCTACAGGTACATCCGCTTAAGGAATACATCAAAGAAAAGTTCGGGATGTCCTATACACAGGATGAAAGTTACTATATGCTGGATGCTAAAGAAGATGCTTTTGTCTATTTGGGGTTAAAAGAAAATATTGACCCTCAGCTTATGATGAAGGAGCTGGAAGCTGCGCAATATGATCAGGTTCCTTTTGACGCAGAGAAGTATGTACAAAAATGGCCGGTCCGCAAACATGATCATGTATCTATTCCTTCGGGCACTGTACATTGTTCGGGAGCGAATTCTGTGGTATTGGAAATCAGTGCAACTCCTTATATTTTTACTTTTAAATTATGGGATTGGGGGCGTATGGGACTGGATGGCAAACCGCGTCCCATATCATTGGCACATGGTAAAAATGTTATACAATGGGATCGAACAACTTCATGGACCAAAGAAAATATACTAAACCTTACAGAACCTATTGCTGAAGGAGATGGCTGGCGGGAAGAACGTACAGGTTTAGATGCATTATCATTTATTGAAACAAGAAGACATTGGTTTACTAAAAAAGTAGTTCATCATACCGGAGGTGTGGTAAATGTACTCAACCTTGTTGATGGAAGGGAAATTATTGTAGAAAGCCCAGAACATCTTTTTGAGCCTTATGTTATTCATTATGCTGAAACATTTATCGTTCCGGCCCATGTAAGACTGTATACCATAAGCCCATATGGAGAGAGTGAAGGAAAAGAATGTGTGACTATTAAAGCGAGCATACGTACTCAGATGATTTCTCAAAAAGTTATAAAATAAACATCTATGCAGCAAACGTTTCATTCTACAATCCTTAAGGCAACTCTTGTAGCATCAGTAGGCGGATTGTTATTCGGTTATGATACCGCTGTAATCTCCGGAGCAATTGGCTTTATGCGAACTTATTATCATTTATCCGATCTGATGACAGGCTGGGTAGCTTCATGTGCTCTGCTGGGCTGCATCATAGGTGCTGTGTATTCAGGAACATTAAGTGATCGTATCGGTCGTAAAAAAGTATTAATGCTTTCGGGTTTATTGTTTACTATTTCATCCATAGGAACATCACTGGCTCCTAATCTGTGGATATTTGTAGTATTCCGGATAATAGGAGGAATGGGTATCGGAATTGCTTCCATGCTCTCGCCGATGTATATTTCAGAAATGGCTCCTGCAGCCATAAGAGGACGTCTGATATCCATATTCCAACTGGGAATCGTGAGTGGTATTCTGGTTATCTATTTTGTGAATGCCTATATTGCCGGCATTCATAACGAAAGCTGGAATATTTCGACAGGATGGCGATGGATGTTTGGTTCGGGAATTATTCCTGCCGTTATCTTTATTCTGTTGCTCTTCACTGTTCCTGAGAGTCCGCGTTGGCTGGCCGGACAAAAAAGAGAAACTGAGGCATTAGCAATCCTGAAAACCATCAATGATCCTACGACTGCCCGGCAGGAGCTGGATTCCATCAAGGGGGCTTTAAAAGAGGAAAAATCTCTTTCTTTCAGCGCGCTTAAGGAGCCCAAATTAAAACGGGCATTGGCTATAGGTATCTTCCTTGCTATATTCTCACAAATTACCGGCATCAATGCAATTATGTATTATGCTCCTGAGATTTTCAAGGCAACGGGAGTCGGCTCAGACTCTGCATTCATGCAAACCGTTCTCGTGGGGATCATCAATGTTCTTTTTACTTTTGTAGCCATAAAATATGTAGACACATGGGGACGAAAAAAGTTACTGCTTCTTGGTATTTCCGGCATGGCTATTTGTTTATTTATTATTGGTTTTGCCTTTTTTAATGAACAAAAGGGGTATCTGATACTTATCGCGATCCTTGGATACATTGCTTGTTTTGCCATGTCCCTTGGTCCTCTTGCATTTGTGGTTATTGCAGAAATCTTTCCAACAAAGGCTCGAGCTACCGCTATGTCCGTGGCTACTTTCTTTCTGTGGTCAGCCGTTTTTTTAGTTTCCCAAACTTTTCCGGTTCTTGTCGGAATTATTGGTAATGCTTTTACATTTTGGTTATACATGGCCATCGCTATCACAGCACTCTTGTTTGTATGGAAAAAAGTACCTGAGACCAAAGGAAAAACCTTAGAGGAAATACATAATTCTCTATAAAAGAAAAAGAGTGATTGAAATTCTTAATTTTGGGATTTCAATCACTCTTTATTATTTTACCGGCTTTATACTCATCGCAAATCCCCCACCGGGAGCCGCTTTGATTTTCAGCTTAGTATTGGTTCTCACTATTTGTCTGGAGATCTCATAACTTTTAGGATTGTTTTTCCAGCTGGCATTTTTACCGTCTTTATAAATTACCGCTTCAAATTTTTGGTTTTTAGGTAGAAATGACAAATCTACCGTTGCTTCTCTTGGATTTTCATCAGTAATACTTCCTACAAACCATTCATCTTTATTTTTAGCTTTCCTTGCAATGGTAATATAATCACCCGGCTCGGCCTCAAGAATATATGAAGAATCCCAATCTACTGCCACGTCTTTGATAAACTGAAAAGCATCAGGATATTTTTTGTAATTATCAATCAGATCTGCAGCCATCTGAAGCGGGCTGTACATTGTAACATAAAGTGCTAATTGCTTGGTAAGCGTTGTACTCAACTTCGCTTTATTAGTTCCATAAACCGAAAGATCTCCTTCGAATATCCCTGGTGTATAGTCCATCGGGCCTCCTATTAGCCTTGTAAATGGCAATATGGTGGTATGATCCGGACGGTTGCCATTGAAAGATTCAAATTCTGTTCCGCGTGCCGATTCCTGAGCAATCCAATTGGGGTAAGTCCTGTAAAGACCTGTTGGCCGCACTGCTTCATGTGAATCTACCATAATATGATATTTTGCAGCCATTTCAGCAACGTAGTTGTAATGGTTAACCATCCATTGGCTGTCATGATATTCACTCCGCGGGATAATTGGCCCTACATATCCGGTTTTTACGGCATCGTATCCATTGTCTTTCATAAACTGAAATGCGTCCATCAATTGTCTTTCATAATCTACCGCAGATGATGTTGTTTCGTGATGCATGATAATCTTTACATTTTTGCTTTTGGCATAAGCCTGCAGTTCTTTTACATCAAAATCGGGATAAGCTTTGGTAAAGCTATAAATATGTTCTTTTCTGTAAGCCTGATTATCTTCCCATCCTTCATTCCATCCTTCCACTAAAACAGCATCAAAGCCGTTTTCTGAAGCAAAATCAATGTATTCTTTAACATGCTTGGTATTCGCGCCATGTCTGCCATTCGGCTTGAGGGTTTTATAATCCGTTTGCCCGATCCGGATATCCTGATCGTCTGAATAAGCCCAGGTAGATCCACCTCCTATAAAATATTCCCACCATACTCCAATGTATTTGGTCGGCTTGATCCATGAAGTATCCTCAATTTTGCTTGGCTCATTAAGATTAACAATCAGGTTGGAAGCCAAAATATCTCTTGCGTCACTGCTGATAATCAAAGTTCGCCATGGGCTTACAGAACCTGTTTGAACAAAACCCCTGTCTCCGTTTTTATCAGGTGTCAGATTGGAAGAAAGAATAAAATTCTTCTCATCAAGATTGAGTGTCATTGCAGCAAAATTGATAAGAGCTGCTTCATGAATATTAATATAAATTCCGTCTTTTGATTTCAGCATCAAAGGTGTTTGTACAGCAAGACTGGCACTGGGTGCTTTTGCTGCCAGAGGTTCTTTGCGTACCTCATCGATCAGCTTTGAAATTTCGGACAGATTTGATGTAGTAACCGGAAACTCATTCGTATCATAATCGGCAGGGATCCAAAATGCCTTATAATCTTTTCCTAAATTAAAGCTTGTTTTCTCACTGCTTATGGTAAAATGCCTTAAATCCTTTTGGACAGGAAACTCATACCGGAAACCTAAACCATCGTCAAATAGCCTGAATCTGATATCCAGTTTCCAGCCGGTTTTATCTTGAACTAAATGGACAAGCATTTCATTGTAATGATCAGCTACTTCCTTATTGGGTCCCCAAACCGGCCTCCAGGTTTTATTGGAAGATGAGTAATCAATCCCCTCTACTTTAAAATCGGAGAAATAGGAATAAGAGGGTTTTAAAACAAATCCTAACTGGCTTTCTTTTAAAACCGTTTTATCTTTATAATTTAATGAATAATATGGAGTTCCCTCCCCTTCTATTTTAAAGTTCAGTTTAAACTGATTATTGGGTGACGAGAGTAGTTGTCCGTTCGTAACAATCGTGAACAACATACTCATACAAAAGTATATAGTCTTTATTTTCATTATAATAATCTTAAAAAACACTGTCCGCCATTCTCTGGGAAAATGGCGGACAGAGATCAATTATACTTACCGGAATTATCTTCCGAAATCATCCTGTACTCTTACAATATCATCTTCATCCGATGGATTTGATGCATCCGTATGCTGCCAGATCTCGGCTACAACACCCCAGCCATCCAGTCCGATCAATCGGTGTCTTTCTCCCTGTTGAAGTTTTACCTGATCCTTTGGCTTGTATTCCTGCAGTTCACCTTCTTCATCGGTATTACTTCTTTTTATACCTACTGTTCCTTCAACAACCTGCCAGATTTCTGCTCTCCTGTGGTGATACTGCCAGCTCAATCTTGCCTGTGGCGCCACCAGAAGAATTTTCGGGCTTAATTTTCCTCCGATCTTCAGGCTTTCCACATCTATTCCGTCAAAATATTGATTCGCAAAATCCTGTGCCTGCGCTTCATCAATCACAAAAAATCCACCCCACGGTCTTGTATCATCTTTTGCAACAAGATTAAAGCCCTGAGCTCCTAGCATCTTTTCTACTTTATCAAATATTTCTTTCTTTTCCGCACTCATAATTATCGCTATTAAAGTTTATTGTTAAAATGATTTATTCTTTTGACATCGAATAAGGAAAGTCCTTTTCCTGTGATCCTCTTTCTTTATTCGGCTGATTGCTCATCTTGAAATCCAGAACTGCACCATGCAGAAGGTCTTTGTGACTCAACCAGTTTCTGGAGTAAGGCTGATTGTTTACATTCAGAGATTTTACGTAAAGATTCTCACTGCTATTCTCCGGAGCCTTTATTTCGATATTTTTACCGTTCTCCAGATGTACGGTAACTTCTTTAAACAACGGCGCCCCTAAAACATATTGATCCGTAGCGGGTGTTACCGGATAAAATCCTAATGCAGAAAAAACATACCATGCAGAAGTTTGCCCGTTATCCTCATCCCCACAATATCCGTCCGGTGTGGCCTGATAAAGTTTATCCATTACCTGCCTTGCCCAATATTGGGTTTTATATGGCGCTCCGGCATAATTATACAGGTAGATCATATGCTGTATAGGCTGGTTACCGTGGGCATACTGCCCCATATTCATGATCTGCATTTCCCTTATTTCATGGATCACACTTCCATAGTAGCTATCATCAAAAACAGGAGGAAGAGAAAATACCTCATCCAGTTTGGCTTCGAATTTCTTTTTACCACCCATCAGCTTTGCAAGACCATCTATATCCTGGAAAACCGACCATGTGTAATGCCAGCTGTTTCCTTCGGTAAAGGCATCTCCCCATTTAAAAGGATTAAAAGGTGACTGAAATTTTCCGTCTTTATTTTTACCTCGCATAAGACCTGTTTCAGGATCGAACATATTCTTATAGTTGTAGGCTCTTTTTTTGTAGATGTCAATTTCTGACGCTGGTTTCCCTAAAGCTTTTCCTAACTGATAAATCGAAAAGTCATCGTAAGCATATTCTAAAGTACGGGCTGCATTCTCATTAATTTTCACATCATATGGAACATATCCCAGGGTATTATAATATTCCACCCCTTTACGGCCGACAGCCTCAATAGGACCTTCATTATTCGCCCCGTGTTTTACGGCCTGCCATAAGGTTTCAATATCATATCCACGCAATCCTTTAATGTAAGCATCAGCAACAACGGAAGCAGAATTGTTCCCGATCATAATATCAGAATAGCCGGGACTGCTCCACTCTGGCAGAAAACCTCCTTCTTTGTAAGCATTGGCAAGGCCTTCCTGCATCTCTACGTTGATGCTTGGATATACGAGATTCAGAAATGGGTATAATGCACGAAATGTATCCCAAAAACCGGTTCCTGCAAACATTTTCCCATCCAATATTTTACTGTTGTACGGACTCCAGTGCTTCACTTTATTCTGAGCATCGATCTCATATAATTTTTGTGGGAAAAATAAGGTTCTGTATAAAGAGGAATAAAAGGTTTTCATTTGCTGATCTGTTCCTCCCTTTACTTCAATCTTTCCAAGTGTCTTGTTCCATATCTCTTTCGCATTATCTTTTACCTGCTCAAAACTGCGGCCGGCAATTTCCCTTTTAAGGTTAATTTCTGCCTGTTCGAAACTGATAAATGATGAAGCTACCTTTGCATAAACCGATTCTTTATTTTTTAACTTAAATCCAACTATGGCTCCTGTGTGATCGCTGGTAATTTCCAATTGATCATTTACCAACCGATCATCTTTCCATGTTGTCGTTACATCAAAGTCTTTATCAAACTGAACAATAAAATAGTTTTTAAAACTCTCATATTTTCCTCTGGCATACTTAGTCGTGTATCCTATGATTTTCCTTTGTTTCGGAAGAATTTTGATATAAGAACCTTTATTCAGCGCGTCAATTACAACATAAGCACTATCCGTTTTAGGGAAATCAAATTTGAAAAATGCGGCTCTTTCTGTGGGTGTAAACTCCGTAGTAACATTAATATCAGCGAGATAAACACTATAAAAATATGGTTTTGCAATTTCTGCTTTATGGCTGAACCAGCTGGCACGATCTTCTTCTTTAAACCTGAGTTTTCCGACACCTGGCATAATTGCAAATGCTCCATAATCATTCATCCATGGAGAGGGCTGATGTGTTTGTTTAAATCCTCTGATCTTATCCGCATCATATGTGTAAGCCCATCCATCACCCATTTTACCTGTTTGGGGAGTCCAGATATTCATTCCCCATGGAAGCCCTATCGCAGGATAAGTATTACCGTTAGACAATGATGGCTTAGATTGGGTTCCCATTAATGGATTTACATAATCTGCAGGAGACGGATTCTGACCAAAAACCAGCGCATTAAGCAGGAGAAAAAGAGTTGAAAATAAAAACTTCATTATATCATTTTATTAGTTGATTAAGGTCTTCTTCAAAGCATAGCTTGCAGCACCTAAGATGGCAGCGTCTTCAAAAATAACCGAAATTTTAACAGGCAAGTTAATATTATTTTTTACTAAATTCTCACTAAATCTTTCTTCAAAATAAGGATATGCTTTCGCAATGTTTCCTCCTATTACAAGGACCTCCGGCCTGTAATCCCATACATATTTGACAATAAATTCCGAGAAAGAATCTGCATACTCCTGAAATATCTTGGATTGGATGTCTTTAGGCTTATCAAGTAATTCTTTGGTTCCTGAGATTTCGCTTCCTGTTAATTCCGCATATCGTTTAACAAACCATCGAGTGGCAAGATAATCTTCAGCTAAGGAATCTTTAAAAGGAGAATTCCACAAATCCTCATCTGTTGAAGTCTCACCATTGTAGAATGTTGTTCCTAATCCTGTTCCCAGCGTTATCCCAAATACACGGTTATATTCAGTGACGCAACCTCCGAAAACTTCGCCTTCCAGAAATGCGGCAGCGTCATTTACAAAGTGGATCTGTTCATTTAATATAGAAAGCCTGCTGGCCAGTTCTTCTTTGATATTTATTTGGTAGATATCGATAAATTTTCCCTGCTGCATGAGAGAAATTCCGTTTTTATAATCAAAAGGTCCCGGCATTGCAATGCCTATAAGGAGTTCTTCCCTGTTCAGATTTACTACAGCTTTTCCGATTGCAGAAACCCAGGCGGAAAAAATATCTTCCCGTCCGCCAAATGAGTCAACATGCTCCCTGATATAAGTGGAACCTATAATTTCATGCTTTTCAGGATCTACCTGAGCCATTGTAATATGCGATCCGCCAATGTCTATACCTAATGCATTTTGCATAATTCTCTTATTTTTTAATTCCAGTAGATATATCTGATCATCTAAAAACAGACAAACAAGAAAGCAAAATCATTATTATTCAATAATTCCTAAATTCATTTTTTAAATGTTCCTGCCACTTGTCTGCCTATCTTAGATTCCAAATTTAAATTCTAACTGTATAATTTTATTAATTTTTTAAAGACTTAATCCACTATTATTTTTCCTGAAAATATAATGCGGTCATTTTTTGATTCCACTTTATAAATATATGTTCCGGACGATAAAGCTTTAGTATTGATCGTTATTTTATCTTTATCTACACTCTGTTTTTTGATCAACTTCCCTGAAAGATCATATAGGGATACTTCACTAGCAGAACGATCATTAATTACAAAATGAATATCATTTCCCTTTTTAACAGGGTTTGGATAGACATTATTTCCTTTTTCAAGAACATTGTCTTTTGTTGATAATGAAATATTGCAAGGTACATCTGTTGTCCAGTTGGCATTTGACATATTAATAAGAGTCGCAAAATGTGTATTCGAAGTCGCGTCTAAAGCTCCGTTACCACTTCCCTCATCCATTTTCCAATTAGCCTCAAGCCCTGCACTATTAGAAGCTATATTACATTTGTCATTCATAATTTCCTGAGCCGTCAATGCTTTTTTCCACACCCGGAATTCATCAAGGAAACCGTTCAATGTTCTTGAATTATCATAATTTCTTGCCAGATAAAGAATTCCATTGGCTGTAAAGTTTCCGGTGGCTGCAGCACTTGCATCAAGAGTTCCGTTAATATAAATTTTCATCGCCGTTCCGTCATAAGTGGCAGCGATATGATACCACGTGTTGGTATTCAATCCAGTATTGCTGTTCAGCTTAATCTGAGATGAGCCGAAACTTAATATAAATTGTAATTTATTGTTTGTAAGACCGGCATCCCCAAATCTCAGAATGGCAGAATTATTATCTCCTACTTCAATCCCAATTACTGAAGAAATATTAGGGAAAGCAGTTTTAAACGCATTTACTTTCACCCATCCTTCAAAAGTGAGTGCATTCCCACTTAGATTAAACTGGCCGGCATTGAGATAATGACTACTGCCGTTAAAAGAAAGAGATCTTGGTCCAGGACTTTGAACCGGCGCAAAACCACTGTTAAATGAAGCCTCTGCAGAATATGCACTTACAGTAGATGCACTGCATACTCCCTGTACTTTCCAAACGTAATTTGTATTTTCAGTTAAATTTTGCAGATTATATGTATTGGTTGTAATATTCTGAATCGTTGTCCATGTTGTAGCGGCAGCTGTTTTATACTGTAAGGTATAAGAAGTTGCACTTCCGGCATTCCATGACAGCTTTGTTGTCGTTCCCAGGAAGTTTTCCGACTTAAGGCCTGCCGGAATTTCACATCCGCTTCCGGAATTAAATCTCGGAGCAAAAAGATATGTACTCTTCAGCGTAGAAGAACAATTGGACTGAATTCTCCAATCATAATCTGTACTTAAAGCCAGGTTGTTTACATTGATATTATTTCCGGAGTAATTGATTGCCAAATTAATCCACGTTGTTGAATTGGCTGCCTTATAATCTATATTGTAGGTTTGAGAACCGTTTGAAGTCCAGTTTAATTTAGCTGAAGTTCCTGCAACATTGGTCACCTCAAGTCCTAATGGTGGATCACATGATGCTCCCTGTGTCCAGGTATACAGCTGGCCACTAAGTTGTGTGTTCTCGTTATAGAGAATGTTAGATCCCGTACTCAGATAGCTGGCAGCATTGGTTCCTTTAAGATCATACCACATAAAAACGCCATAGCCGTCATTCTTTGTGCTCGTTGCTAAAGTAGAAAGTGTAGAAGCAGAAGTATTCTGGATCCAGGTTGCTGCCGCAGAAATTTTAGAATTGGCAAGAGGAGGTATTGAAGGAGCATTATAAGTGCCATAATAAGCGTTCCATCCGTAATTGATATAGTTTCCGGCATTATCTCCATTATAAGCTTGCCTTGTTGTTGCCGGGCCAATGTAATACCATGTAATTAATTTATCCGGCATGGCAGCTTTCAACTCCTGTAATAACATAACAAAAGAACTGTTATTCGGCTGTCCGGTAGCGTTATTTCCATAATCTGCATATTCGTCGTCAAGATCAACTCCATCCAGGCCATAGGTATATACGGTGTGGGCTATCTGCAAAGCAAAATCACGTGCCGCTTCCCGGGTCGGAAAGTTACAGATACCCGCCCCCTGATGATTCCCCAGGATATCTAATAATACTTTGATTCCTTTTTGCTGTAGAGGCCTTACATAAGTGTCGACATCGTTTAATACTTTTGTCACATTATTATTGTTGGAAATATAAGCCCGGCTTTTGGAAACATCATAATTGATGTTGGCCGCGAAGATAATAGCAACGTCAAAAAGTTGTTTGTTACTGTTTTGCAAAGTATATGACCCTGCGTTCAGAATATTGCTGTTATTAACCTCCACATAGCATATCCCCAAAGGATTAAGCTGTGCCCGTAATAAAGATGTTGCCTGCCCTATTAATAAGACCAATGCAATAAGAATAGATTTTCCTTTCATAGTATAATTATTTCGTTTTTGACCTGGTTTATAAATCCGGAGGTATAACAATGGGTCAGAAGGCTCCTTCCGTTGACTTCTCCAGCTCCCTCGCAGATTGAAGGAATTCTTCTACATTCATTTCTTTAAAGAATAATAATCCGTGGGTTGCCCTCAGCCTCGGACTCTCGTTATCATAAAAATATGGTTTCCCTAATACCAGCTGAACCGCTTTGAGCTGTTCTACCCAGGTTTGTATTGACAGATGGCTGAACTTCCCATTGTAACGGTAACTTGGAAAGGATGCATCTACCTGGCTCAGATAGCTGTTGGTAAAGCTCTCATCCATTGTGCTCATGGCATTAAGTGATACGGGGAATATATGGCTGACGTCTGCAGCATTAAACTGATACCATACATTTCTGTAACCCCAGATTTTAAGACCGGAAAGATCTTTTTCTTTGCCCCATTCTCTTACCGCTTCAGCGATAGCCTGCAAAACTTTGTAATGAGTATCAGGGCCGCTTCCTTCAGGGTCAAAAGCTAAACTTATAACTGTAGGGTTAATTTCCTTTAACTGTTGTAAAATAGGAAGAACATCCCGTTCTCTTTTTGGTTTTTCCGTAAAAATGGCTCCCGTATAAAAGCCGAGCCTCAGATGGCTTACGTTTTTTGTTCTCACCCCAAAATGTGCCCATACAAGCTCTTCCTCATATTCACGGATCATCCCTTTTAAAATCTGAATTTTCGGTTCAGGGTTTTGTCCGTCATAGCTGGAGTTAACCGTGTCTATGATCTCCCTGATCTTTTCGCGTAATCCAGACTTGCTTTTCAGATTCCAGAGTTCAACAATATTCCTCACCATTCTATGGGAAACAGCTCTCGCCCGCTCTTCTTCATTTCCTGAGGCAATATTGATCAGATAATGATATACATCTTTGTCTTTTTTATTTTTATATCCGTTTTCAAAAAAATCGGGATAATTGAGCATTTCAACTTCTTCTCTTCCGATAAAAGAAAGCGTATCGCGAAGGATTTTTATTAAAAATTTATTGGTAACAGCAGTAAATCCGGAGGTAAGAACTGAATAGTGAGAAGAATTGGTCTCATTACGGGACTGATAATGAATATATGGTAATAATCCTAAAGAAATATCATCATGATGGGGTCCGGTATGATAAAAGACTTCATTGCTGAGCGGTTTTGTTCCTGTTTTTATTTTATTTTCAATGGACGCAATAACTTGCTGTACCGTAGTATTGCTTACATCCGGAATTAGTTTTGTATAATCATCCCCTTTCAGATCATCCAACGAAAGATGTTCTGCATATTTGTTCAGCTTTTGGGTCAGAGACATTACAGCTCTATCGGTCTTTTCCTGGGACCAGCTTCCAGAATGATAATAGTTATCAATATAGTCTTTCAGCATACTTGCCGCACCTTGTGTAAGATAAAACCGTCCGTTAGAAAGTTGGGAAAGGACAGAAGCCGGATATAAATTGGAAGGAGGAAGTTCCATTGCATCTTTGATCATAGGAGCCTTCGCTTCACCTGCTGCAAAAATAATAGCAACAGCATCTTTGTTATAAATAATGGTTTCAAGACCTATGGTGATCACAAGACGCTCTTTTGAAATTTCAATTCCTCCCAGATCTCCCGCAGCAACTGCCTGCGTCTCAAAATTAGTCGAAGTCAGCCTTGTCGTAGAATAAGGATCCGAACCTTTGATATTAAAAGCAATGTGTCCGTCTGGACCAATACCCCCTAGGAAAAAAACCAATCCCTCCCAATTGGCGGATTTTTTTGTTCATATCCTGAACACCAGTTATCAATGAGGAAAATAGATTCTTTTTGTAATTTTTCAAGAGGGTTCAGGGCTTCACGATATCTTAGTTCAAGATTTACTTTGCTGTCCGGGAAAAACTTCTTCAAAACTTTTACCTTCCGCCAAAGGGATTTCATCACAATTAATAAGTAAAGCATTTTCTTTTTTAAGCCCAAACCCTTCAATGTAATATTTGTTTTACATAATGATAAAAACTATTAGCTTGTGAAGATTTTATGGGATAAAAACTCATCAATTTGGACAAAATGAAGATCAGCCAGCGATGGTTTATCAGCGAATAACAACTGATGCTTTTCCCTTAGCCTTACTACATTTTCTTCCTCCCAATGATCGAGAATATACTTTGTCCAGTAAATAAAATATTCCGGAGTCTTTCCTGTTGGCAGACTGATAACTCCTTTTGGATTCTTGTGAACCCACTCCAGAAACCGGAATGCCGAAAGCATCCCAAGCTTCGGAAAGTTATCTACGACGATGTAGGGAACGTTTACCTTATTGCTTCTTGGAACATCATTCAAAAAGGTAAGCTCTACGGGGGTAAAAAATTTTAGTATTTTCCATCTTTTAATTTTTTTTTTATTTGTGTTGAATTTGATTATTAAATTTTGAATTTATCCAAGCAGTTCCGGATTTTCATTATAGGTTTTCCATAACAATTCTCCGAATAATGTATTGGACCAGGCAAACCATTCTCTGGTAAATTTCTTATCATTATCTTTATGGAAGGACTCATGCATAAAACCTGTTCCTCCATGCGTTTTTTGTAAAGTGTCTATGCACCAGCGGATCTCGCTTTTATCTTGGGTTGTTAGTGCTTTCATAATGATACTCATCGGCCAGATCATATCCAAACCAATATGAGGACCCCCGATTCCTTCTGCCAGCTTACCCTTGAAAAAAGAAAGGATTATCTTGTGACCATACATATTTCCGGGTATTAAGATAAACAGGATCATCAGCTTTTACAGCATCCAGATAAGGCAATCCCAACAAGCTTGGACAATTGGCATCATCCATTAGGTTATAGCTACCAAAACCATTCGTTTCAAAAGCATATATTTTTCCATACTGCGGGTGATCATAGATTCCATATTTCTTTATGGCAGCATCTACCTCATCAGCAAGACTCGTTAATTGTTTTGCCAGTTCCTTTTCATTTTTGATCTGGGAAAACCATTTCTGCTGCCTGGCGTAAACTTACCACAGCAAATAAATTGGAAGGTATAAGGAATGCATAAATGGTAGCATCATCACTTGGTCGGAACATGGAGCTGATAAGACCAACAGGTTTTGTAGGATATCCATATCCTCCCATTGGGATTCCATCGGTAGCCCAGGCTGTTGTCCTTTCAAACTGATAAGGTCCTAAACCTGTTTTTCTCTGCTGTTCAATAAAAGTTTTCAGAGTCAGCTTAATTCCTTGCAGCCAGTTATTATCAAAAGGTTTTTGTATCTCCGGTCGTTTTCCAGAAATGATACGCAAGGCGGATTGGATAGCAGAGTGAATCTATTTCCCATTTTCTTTCGTGTATACCGGGTTTCATATCCGTATGATCGTACTCCTTCCACTTACTTATCTTTTGATCATCATTATAAAATGCATTCGCATAAGGATCCTTCAGAATAAACTGGGTCTGTTTATGGATTACTCCTGATATCAATTTGTGCAGCTTATCATCTTTTTTTGAAAACTGCAAGTAAGGAAAAACCTGTGCAGAACTGTCACGAAGCCACATGGCATCTATATCTCCAGTGATAACATAAGTATCCGGTGTTCCCTTGTTTTCTGTATAGAAAACCGTTGTATCTAATGTATTGGGAAAGCAGTTTTCAAAAAGCCAGGTCAATTCTTTATTTTTCACTTTCTTTTTAAAGGCTGAGATAGCATTTTCTACCGCTTCACTGGTAAAATGCCTTTTATCTTTAGGAACACGGACAACAGGGAATTCTTCTACGCCTAGCCCTTTTGCAAAAGCATTCTGCGCAAATAATAATCCGGCTCCTGCCAGTGCACTTGTTTTAATAAATTTTCTCCTTTCCATTGATACTTATATTTCGTTATTGTTTATTAATTCTATTTTACGGGCTTACTTCCCATCACAAATTTCAGTTCACCCCCATTCATAATATCACTGTGATTCAATTCCCAGCTTTTAAATTCTTTACCATTCAAAAACATTTTCTGAACGTAAATATTTTTATCCGATATTTTCTCTGCAATCACAGTAAATGTTTTTCCGTTCTCCAGCTTTAAGGAAGCTTTTGGGAATTGTGGTGCTCCGATCGCATACACAGGTTTTCCCGGAGTAACGGGATAAAAACCTAAAGAAGAGAAAATATACCATGCAGACATCTGTCCGCAATCTTCATTATTTACAATCCCGTCCGGCTTTGCTGCGTACATATTGTCACGGATAAATTTGATCATTTTCTGGGTTTTGTAGGGAGCTCCTGCATAATTGTAAAGATAAGGAACATGGTGTCCCGGTTCATCTCCAAATCCAAGAGATCCGATAAATCCTGAAATATCAACATGTTGTTCCCCTTCCATTTTAAGGGTTTCTGTAAATGTTCTATCTAATTTTTCTTCAAATCCCTTTTTTCCACCATAAAGATTCATCATTTCATCGATCTGGTGAGGAACAAAGAAATCATATGCCCAGATGTTTCCTGATACCCAGTGCGGCTGAAGCTTTTTCCAGTCGTTTAAAAGGAAATCAGCCAGAAATTGTCCGTTTTTTTGCTTAGGCCAGAAGTGATTATTTTCTTTATTGAAAGTATTAAGAAAATTCATTGAGCGTTTTTTATATACTTCTGCATCTTCTTTTTTTCCTAATTTTTCAGCCAATTGCTGGATGCACCAATCATCATAGGCATATTCCAGGGTGGCGGATACAGAAGCTCCGTTTTCTGAAGGAGTATACCCTAATTTAATGTAATCGTTAAGACCTCCACCGCCATCGCTGCTGCTCATTTTATCCGTTAAGGAAGCATCTTTCATCGCAGCGAACGCCTTCTCATGATCAATTCCCGGTACACCTTTAGAAATAGCATCCCAAATAACCGAAACACTATGGTAGCCCAACATACAGAAATTGTCATATCCACAAAGTTCCCAGATTGGCATGTGATCCTTGCGATCTGTATACCTGCTGATCAATGAGTTTGCAAATTCTTTGGTGTGTTTCTGATCCATAATGGTAAGCAACGGATGTGTTGCTCTGAAGCCATCCCAATAAGAATATGTGCTATAATTGGTGAACCATTTGGTATTCATATTTTCCTGGGCAGCCACATAATCTCCATTGGTATCCATATAAAGATTCGGAGCAATGAAAGTATGGTAAACACCAGTATAAAATATTTTTCTCTGGTCATCGGTTCCGCCTGTGATCTGGAATCTGTTGATCAGGTCTCTCCATGTTTTTTGGGCAGTTTCTTTAGCTTGAGCAAAATCAACATTCTTTGCTTCTGCATCAAAATTTTCCTGTGCTCCTTCCGTACTTACCGGGGATAAAGAGACTTTTACTTCAATGCTTTCATTTTCCTGTGTAGAAAATCTTACAAAAGCCTTTGCATCTTTAGCCAGCGCAAACCTTTCATTTTCTGTTATTTTACCTTCAGAATAGGTTCCGTATGATTTAAATGGTTTTGAAAACTCCATTACAAAATAAGCAAATCTTTTACCACCCCAGCCATT
This sequence comes from Chryseobacterium sp. B21-037, assembly GCF_028570785.1. Lineage (NCBI taxonomy): Bacteria > Pseudomonadati > Bacteroidota > Flavobacteriia > Flavobacteriales > Weeksellaceae > Chryseobacterium > Chryseobacterium sp. B21-037. Next base: position 3,809,216 of record NZ_JALGCB010000001.1, on the reverse strand, counting down.
ACTATAGCAATAACCGGAAATCTTATTGTTTCCCTGGATTCTTACCAGTGTATGATAAATATTTCCGAAGATTTTGTTGGTAGGATCTATGATTACATTAGCCTCTTCGCTTTTTGGAAATGTATATTTATGAAACCCTACCCGTGGAGAAGCCGTCAGTTCAGCTTTTATTCCATAGCTGTCAAGCATTACAGAATAATACCCTGGAGCAGCAGTTTCTCTTTCATGACTGAATTTGGAACGGTATCCGCTATCAGGATTTTCTTCTGATCCCGGAACCATTTTTACTTTTCCGGTAGTTGGCATCACTAAGATATCTCCGAGATCGGCCCAGCCTGTTCCACTAAGGTGATTATGACTGAACCCCATAATCGTTTTACTGCTGTAATGATACCCTGAACACCAGTCCCAGTCACCACTTTTGGTATTCTGATCCGGACTCAGCTGTATCATCCCGAAAGGTGTTGTAGCTCCCGGAAACGTATGCCCGTGCCCTCCGGTTCCGATAAACGGATCTACCCATGAAAGCGCATCGTCTCTACGTTGGGCGTTAACAGATTGAACAAACAGGACAACAAAAAAATAAATAAACAGTTCCTTTTTCATAACGGAGAGATCTTGAACATTTTTAAGACTACACAAAAAAATGAAAATTTTATTTTAAAAGCGAGAAAATGACGCTTTTCCTTATGGTTTTAATCTTATCTAATTTAAAGAGAATTTTTTTTCATGAAATCAATGATTTCTGAAATATATCCGAATGCAATGGAAACCACCGTATCAGCAGCTCCATAATATACCGTAACTTTGTCTCCTTCTGATAATGCCGCACAAGGAAAAATCACATTCGGAACATCTCCCGTAAGCTCATATAGCTCTGCGGGAGCCAATAGATAAGGTTTTGTTCTGTACAATACTTTTGAAGGATTTTCAAGGTCAAGCAATGCTGATCCCATGGAATAGCGAAAACCATTACATGTATTGATCACCCCGTGATAAAATAGCAACCATCCTTCTTCTGTTCTTATCGGAACCGGGCCGCCTCCGATCTTGGTACATTGCCAAGCACTCTCTTCAAATGGAGCTACTTTCATTACGCAACGATGCTCTCCCCAATATTTCATATCAGGACTATAGCTGATATAGATATCCCCGAAAGGCGTATGTCCGTTATCACTGGGACGGCTCAACATCGCATATTTTCCATCAATCTTTTCAGGGAAAAGAACTCCATTTCTGTTAAAAGGCAAAAAGGCATTTTCACACTGGAAAAATTCTTTAAAATCAAAGGTATACCCAATTCCGATCGTAGGTCCGTTATATCCGTTACACCATGTGATCCAGTAACGATCTTCTATAAAAGTGACACGCGGATCATATTTATAATCAGATTCGATCATTTCTGTATTTCCTGCTTTCATTTCAATTGGATCGTGGTTGATATCCCAATTGATGCCATCCTTACTGAAACCAGCAAAAATATTCATTTGTACAGATTTGTTATCACATCTGAAAACACCGGCAAATCCATCTTCAAAAGGGACTACCGCGCTATTGAATATACTGTTCGATGTTGGTATTGCATATCTGTTGATAATTGGATTTTCAGAGAAACGCCACATTATATCGTGACGATCTGCCGGACGATCCTGCCAAGGGATCATTGCTGATTGAGATGTCATAAAGTATTTTTTACTTTTATTTAAAATTATTTAATAATAGAATTATTGTTCTTTTTGTTTTTCCGGATAAGGAAACGGTGCAACTAAAGTGACCAAAAATGCCGGAATCGTAGCGATCAAAACCCATACGAAAAACATTTTGTATCCTATCCAGTCACTGATCATTCCACTGAACATGCCGGGAATCATAACTCCAAGATTCATGATCCCTGTTGCAAATGCATAATGGGCCGTTTTATGTTTACCAGGTGCAATCTGCTGCATCATATACAACATAAGTCCAACGAAACCGAACCCGTAACCAAAGTATTCCACAACCACAGCAACACTTACAGGAAGCAATGTATCCGGCTGATAGTGAGCCAATAAAGCATACACAACAAATGGAATATTAAATGCGCAGCATAACCAGATCAATGATCTTTTAAGGCCCCGGGCTGAAATAAAGTATCCAGCCAGCACCGACCCTAAAATAAATGCTGCAGAACCATAGGTTCCGTAAATAAGCCCTATATCAGAAGTAGATAACCCCAAGCCTCCGGAGGTTCTTGGTGCTTTGAAAAATAAGGGCGCAATTTTGATAGCAAATCCCTCTGCAAAACGATATAAAATAATAAATAATACCGACCAGAGTATATTTCGTTTTTTGAAAAAAGAAGTGATGACTTCCAGAAGTTCCTGTCGGACATTGCCGGCTGTTTTTCCGTTCTTTTGCTTTTCAAGCTTGTTTTCGTTGGGTAAAACAGAATAATGATAGACGGCAAGAATAAAAAATAGCAGGGCGTATACTCCCATAATGATCATCCAGGCATGCGTAACGCCTTTGGTTTTTTCTAAAACGCCTGCAAAATAAACGAGGACTCCACTGCTGATAATTTTGGCCAGATTATAAAATGCACCTTGCCATCCTATATATTTTGCCTGTTCTTTATTGGTAAGAAAATTAATATAAGTTCCGTCCGCTGCGATATCATGTGTTGCTCCGCAAAAGGCGACTACAGCAAAGAGGGCAATACTGTACTTAAAAAAATCTGGCATAGGCAGACTTAGCGCAATTAGCGCAAAAAGAATTCCTATGGCAAACTGGGTAAAAACTACAAAGAACTTTTTTGTCTTATAAATTTCAAGGAAAGGACTCCACAATGGTTTTAATGTCCATGAAAATAAAATGAGAGCTGTCCAGAAAGCAATCTTTGAGTCCGAAACACCCATATCCTTATACATAATTCCGGAAACAGCATTAATGGTTACAAAAGGTACTCCCATTGCAAAATATAATGACGAGATCCAGAATATCGGCTGTATAGAACGGGTTCCGGAAGTGTTTTTTACCATATTAAATTATAGATGTAAAAAGAGGACATCTCAAAAGTTTCACGCCGGCATAAACGAAACATTGTGAGAAATAAAAAATACTGTACATTTTTACACCGGAATGAAAAGCATGAATCCATGCTTTTCATTTGAGACGGCCTCTGTGCTATTTTAATTATTGAGTTACAATTATGGCTTCTTATCCCACCAAAGTTTTGTTCCTCCAGTGTCTGCTCCTCCTAAATATTGTAATGCCTGAGGATAGTTGAATAAAGAATTCTTGGTATCTACCGTGAAAGGAATTCGGCGAATCATCGCATCTGTACTGATTAACCCTCCACTATCATTTTGTCTTACTTTGAAAAGGATCGGATAACCGGTTCTTCTTTGTTCTGCCCAGGCCTCAGGTCCGTTCGGATAAAGGGCAAGCCATTTTTGAGTAATGATTCTTTCCAATTTCCTTTCATTAGAATCTGCATTGTTCCATGCAATGGTAATGGTACTCAGCTCAGGATGTCCTACCCCAATATTATTCGCCGCATTTTTCGGATCAACATAGGGAGCTTCTGTAGCTGTTGTATTGGCGAGATAGGTAGCAACACTTGCACTTTTTCCCCACTCTCCAAATGATTGTTGAACACCTGTCTCGTAATCTGCCTGGATTGCTCCTGCTCCAGCATACCCTCTCAATGCAGCCTCCGCTTTAAGGAACCATGTTTCAGCTGCGGTAAACAGTTTCATTTTACCTTCTGTTGCAGAAAAATAATCTCCGGCTGCTGATTTTGCCTGTGGCTGAGAAAAACCACCATACGTAGATTTTCCGTTCAATAAATCGATACCTTGTCGTATTCCTATGTATTTACCATTGATCTGTGGATTGCTGTCTGTTGCCGGAATAGCATAGGCAGGAAGCCTTGGATCGTTATATCCGTTCATATAAGCCATTAATGGCGCTCCTATAAGACAGTCTCCCCACGAATAAATGATAAAACTCAATTCCGATTGACCCACACTGATCAAAGCATTATCTTCATTGTCAGTGATCAATCCTGCTGGTGACGCAAGTGCTTCTTCAGCATATTGTTTTGATTTTGCAGGATCTGCATAACTCATACGCATTGCTAACCTCAACTTCAATGAGTTGGCCAGCTTTGCCCATTTACCCATATTCCCCTGGTATACTAAGTCTGCCTTTTTTAACGCTGATTTATCCTCTACATTTTTTGTTGCCGGGCTATTCTGTATGGCTTGAAGGTCATTTATTGCAGAAGTAAGATCAATAATAAATTGATTATACGCGCTTTGCTGAGAATCAAAATCTGTAGTTCCATTAGCATTTGGTGTGTCGTATTTACTATACACAACCGGGCCATGGTTATCGGAAACCCTTACAGCTGTAACAACTCTTAGTATTTTTTTCACAGCAAGTGTTCCCGTAAAATCTATTCCTGCATATATATTTTTAGCAGCATTATCCATGTTGATAGCATAGTTAAAAATGTCCTGCTGTCTGGCAATAATCCTATTGTTCCATCCATCCATCATATAATAGGTCATATTATTCTTACCTCCATTAAACTGTGATGCTGTACTGAACATACCGCTAAACATATCTGCACTTAGATTGGGATAGAGCTGATAATCTGACTGCAATCCTCTCTGCATAGATACCAACGGGTCTACCACTAGTTTAAAATCGGCATAAAAATTTTCAGGGCCTCCTAACTTTTCCTGATTATATTGATCAAGTTCACTGGTACATCCGGAAGCAGAAGCTAATACTATTGCACCTAGTACCCATGTTTTTATATTAATGATTTTCATTTTAGTATTGTAAAATTAGAAGTTAGCTTTTAATGATAATCCTATAGATCTGGTGATTGGCAAACCAAATGAATCTACTCCTACTCCACCCGGTGTATTTCCTGATACCTGTTCAGGATCAAACGGCGCTTTTTTATAGAAGAAAAACAGGTTAGTCCCTACCAGACTTAATGTTGCACTTTTCATATATTTTGAATTCACGTCAAAGGTATATGAGATCGATGCCTGACGTAAACGCACCGTGGTAGCACTATACATATAGGCTTCGTCAATCCCTGTATTATTTTCAATTCCTCCAACAGCTTTATAATAAGCTTTTGCATCAGTTTTGCCATTATAAGCCTGTCCTGCATTAGGCGTTCCCGGTGCATACACAGAATTTGGGATAGATATCCCACCAGCATCACGAGCATCCGCAGAAGCTTTGCTTACACCATATACATCATTTGCTTTTTCAGTAAGTGATAGTACCTGTCCTCCGAATTTTCCATCAACAAGGAAGGAAATACCTAACTTACCTATATTAAAGCTGTTATTGAAACCTAAAATAAATTTAGGATTCGGATTTCCTAAGTATCCAAGGCTCCCTGTAGTCGCCAATGGAATACCATCTTTATCCACCAAAATACGTCCCTGCGCATCTCTTTGGTATTTAATTCCATAAATATCACCAAACGATCCACCTAATTTCATTTTTGTATAATTTCCACCACCTGTTAATGAAAACAGTTGATCTTGCGGAATATTCAGGCTTGAAGGAAACAATTCAACGATCTTGTTTCTGTTCACGGACCCATTCAATGTTGTGGTCCAGTCAAATTTTCCTGTATTGAAAACCTTATAAGACAATGAAGATTCAAAACCTGTATTTTGTATTTTTCCAGCATTAATGTAATATGAACCGGTAGGAATACCCCCTAAATTGGAAGAAATCAGTGTTTCTAGTAATTGATTCGTCGCATTAGAGTCGTAATATGTGAAATCAAAATTAAGTCTGTTTCTTAGTAATCTTAATTCAGTACCCGCCTCAAATGTTTTATTCAATTCAGGTTTTGGAAACAAATCCTTATAACGTGGATCTGTAACAAAAGAACTCTTAGGATATACAATTGTTCCCGCATCTACCCCAAAAGAATAACCTTTGTTATATTCTAACATTGCATTCGATATATTTGGCGGTAACCCAAGCCCAACTGTCGCATAAGAAGCTCTTATTTTCCAGAAATTAATAACCTCAGGAAGCTTAAAGACTGAGGATAATATGGCATTGGCTCCTATGGACTCGTAATCAAATCCTTTTCTGCCCGTTAAGGCCAGAGTAGAATCCCAGTCATTTCTAAATGTCATATCAACATATAACATATTTTTGTACCCAACGGAAGCGCTGGCAAAAACAGATTGCACTTGTTTTTTGAGATTGTAATAAATATAATGATATCCATCACCAGGTGCTCTGTTTCCTGGCCACAAAAGGTTATTTAATGAAAATAAGTTGGGGGTTACCAAATAGGAATTATCGATTTGAGTAACTTTATTTCTCGAGGTATTAATACTTCCTCCTACTGTAAAGTCTAAAGAAAAATCCTCACTCAACTTAGGACTACCCACCAACAAAACATCTCCATAAGTAGAAGAATTTTCATATGTATTTCTAAGAAGCCTTCCATTAGTACCATTGGCTAACAAAGCAGGATCTGAATACGCTGAAATTCCTCTTTGGCTATCTGAAATACTCCAACTATAGTTCCCTCGAACTCTTGCTGTTAACCATGGGTTGATCTGGTAAGATAAAGCAACGGCACTGTAGGTATTTTTGTTATTTACTGTAACCTTATCCCTGTTCAATATCCAATATGGATTCTGTGTAGCCGGATTTCCTTTAAAGGATCCGTCAGGTTTTACCTCCCACCAGTTTTGTGCCGGCAGTAATCTGTTTTTATCAATATAAGAATAGTTATCTGGGCCATATTGATCAAAATCTACTCCTCTTGGTAGCCAATACAAACTCGTTAAAGGAGAGAAAGATACCCCTGGAGATTGTCTGTTTATACTATTCTGTAAAGAGCCTATAAAGTTAGCATCTAATGTTAGTTTATCATCGAGAAATTTACTCGAGTTTCTGAAAGAAACATTATATTGATCAAAATAGGAAAGGGGAACGACTCCTTTATTAGTTGTATTTCCTATCGAAAAATAATTGGTTGATTTCTCATTTCCAGATTGAAAAGAAAGGCTATTCACCCATGTTGTCCCATTTTGTAGAAAATCTTTTAAATAATCCTTTGAAGACCCTTTTGCTCCCCAACTCTGCACAGAAGCCCCCGGAGCATCACCTGATACAGACGGATCATAAGACAAATAACTGTGCTGTAACTTAGGAAGACTATACGCTCTTTCTACACTGAAACTAGAGCTATAACTGATCGAGCTTCTACCTACTTTCCCTTTTTTTGTCGTAATAAGTATTGCTCCATTACCTCCTGCAGAACCATAAAGAGCTGAAGCTGAAGCTCCTTTAAGGAAGTTGATGCTTTCAATATCATCCGGATTGATGGAGCTTAATACATCTCCTGCATCCGGCATGCTCGAGTACTGGCTGATTTCAGGAGCTTTCCCTGCATCATTGATAATAGGGATTCCATCAATTACATACAATGGCTGACTATTAGAAACAGATTTGTTTCCCCTCATTACTACTCTTACGGAACTCCCTACACCATTGGTTCTATTGATCTGCACATTGGAAACTTTCCCATTGATTGAGTTTAAAAGGTTGGGAGTCTTTACCGCCGTCAGTTCATCTCCTCCAATCTGTTGGCTGGAGTAAGTTAAAGAACGGGCTTGTTTTTTGATCCCCAAAGACGTCACAACAACCTCTTCGATGTCGGCTGTTTTAGTTGAATCGGCAGGCTTTTTTACTTGTGCATATCCAAACACAGAAAAAGCTAATAAAACCGGTACGGCAGTTTTTCTCATAGGTAGATTAAATAGTGTTTAATTTAGAATCAATACTTTACCTCTTGTTTTTTATTTATAAAGCAAGCCCACTTTATTTTGCTTAACATTTATGTATCATAAATAGTAAACAATTAAAGTTTCGTTAAAATTTAATTCATATTGACAAATCTAATTTTTGTGCACAATCAGATATAATACTATTTTGTCATAAAACGATATTATTTTTTCTACACTTTTCTTATTGGCCTTTTTTTGGCCTGAAATACAATACATTACAACATTTTAGAGAATTTATAAAATCATGTTTTTTTCCTATTTTTTATAGCCAAAATGTGATATATGCATAATTTTTTTCGTGATTTCTGTCATTTTATGACCATAAAAAGAAAATCCAAACCCCAAAATCCGGGCCCGGGAATATAAAATGCTCTTAAAATAAAAATATCATTCTATTTTCTTTACTCCCTTGAACTGTTCTCTGAATTCTGTAGGTGTTGTTTTTTTGAGTGATTTAAAAACCTTATTAAAATTGGCAATATTATTGAAACCTGCTTCAAATGCAATTTCAGAAATGGTAAGATTCTTTTCCATCAGCCACCGTGCGGCATAACTGATCCTGATCTCATTAAGATAATTCACAAAAGTTTTGCCCGTCCTTTTTTTTATGAACCTGTTGAACGTAACATTGCTCATATTGACCAAAGAAGCAGCGCCTTCAAGAGTAAGTTTATTTTCAAAATTCTTATGCACAAAATCATGGATGATCTTCATTTTATCACTATCCACAAATGTTTCCAGCTCAATACTGTAAGAGGATAATAATGTTTTGTTTTCAGCTGTTGCCAGTTCATTCAGGATTTTCATGATCTCAATAAAAGATTCAAAACTATTCATCTTCGAAAGATTAAGAAAAGACTCTTTCAGCTTTTCAGCCGTCTCCTTCGAAAACAGGATGCCTCTTATAGACTCTTTGATAAGATTGCTGATTGGTTTGAGAATATTCTTCTGCATCAGGGATTGGTTGAAAAAATCCTGATTAAATTGTACTACAATTTCATATGTTTTTTTGTTCTTACATCGGTAATTTGCCCAACAGTGAGGAAGATTAGGGCCAACCAGCACCAATTCAATATCTCCGATCTCTCCGGTATGGTCCCCTACCATCCGACGGTATCCCTTCCCTTTGTAGATAAAGTTAATTTCAATTTCCGGGTGGTAATGATACGGGAAATCAAATGAGGTTTTTATCCGGTCAAATACAAGAAAACTGTCCTCGGGAGATAACGGAGTTATTTCTCTCAAAATATTTTCTAATCCGCTCATGTGTTTACAATAGTTAAATTACTGAATTATGGGCATTTATAATAGAAATGTAAGATAAGGAACCTTACATCCGGTTGTTTTTATAATTTGATTGACTAAAGTACACTTATTTTAGTAAAAGATAATGACTGACACTTCTTAACTTGTTTTGATCCATCTCTAATAAGAAAAATAAAGCCGGATCCAATAATTAGAAGCGGCCATATCACTAGGTAAACTAATTATTACCTCATCTTTCCACGTTTACTGGTTTAGCTGATTGATGCTGGTAATCATTTCTCTATAAATTTTATAGTCCTGTTTTTTATCAAAATTGAATCCATAAGCACCATATCCTCCCGCCTTAGCTTGGTATTTCGTAGAAGTGTAATACTTTTTTAGCCTCAAAGGTCCCTGGCTATCATTACTATAAGAATAAGAAGATTCAAAGTCAGCAGAAATCAACAGGATATTCTTCTTTGGAAAACCGGATTGTATGTAGCCATCGATTTTATTATCACTGGATGCTTCACTTCCCCAATAATCCTGGATATAAATAAGATCGATCTTTGAAAGGGTTGCACTAGACACCCCTAATTCTGATAACCCTACATTCGTATCAATGATGAGTAGCTTTCCTGAGTTTGATCCCGGTCCAAAATATTTAGCAAAGGCCTTAATATAAAGTTCCCAATCTCCGGCATTAAAACCTGCATCCGTATAGCCTGGCTCCAGATCCAGATCAACCCCATCAATCCCCCATTTCGTCAAAGAATCTGAGACCTTTTTTGCGTAAGCATCATAATCTTCAGGCATGTTTTTAAATTTTACGGTTTTTCGTTCATCCTTATAATTTTCGAAGATTTCATTTGCGAACTGGGTCTGAATAACAACAGTTCCTCTTTTCTTAAGGAATTGTACATCACTGATGATCTCTGTTAATGTTTTTGCATCCTCTCCTGTAGCTCCGGGAATCCTATCTCCTCTCTTTAAATTACTTAAGCCCAAAAAACGATGAAAAAGGTTGACAATATCCACACCATCCGGAATATCCCTCAAGTTGTAGTAATCAGGTATCACTCCTCCTCTCGTCAATCCATTAAAATACCCTGTTACCTTAAATTTTTTACTGTTGATAATTTCAATCGGAGTTTTTTCCTTTGGAATTGTTCCTTCATTATCATCCTGGCAGGATATGAAACCGAAGCACATAAAAATTAAAATCATATGTACGTAAGCAAGCCCCTTTTGTTTTCTCATCTTAATATTTTTTGCGGTTTTTTCTATATAAACAAGTCAGATCTCTTTTTCTTAAATATCATTCATTATAAACAAGAGATAATTAAAATTTATTTAAGATTTAATTCATATTAACAAATCTAAATTTTGAAGAGTGACCGGGATAATACTATTTTATCATTAAGCAATACTATTTTACAACCATAAAAACTCTATAAAGCAACAGGTTACAAATCCCGATCATATCAAAGTTTTTTTATTGACAGAGAGATTCAAAAGTGACTTTTATTGTAATCAAGGATCTGTTTCAGGGATTTAATACATCTGCACCCAGCTTTTTTGTATCTTTATTCTTAAAGTATACCAATGCTGCGACAAAGTTTTATTTTTGAAGACTCCTATAAAAAATTTGGATTCGATGTTTTTTCTGAAGAAAATCTTGGCATTTTAAAGGAAAATAAATTGACTTCCGAGATCAAAATATTCTTTATTCCTCCGGGATATGAACTGAGTGTGGATTTTAACCATTACAAAACTACAGTTCCAACCCTGTTCTTTTTAACCAATCAATATTTGGATATAAAGAAGGGAAATCCTGATGAATCCATATTATTACATTACAACAGAGATTTCTATTGTATTCAGATTCATGATAAGGAAGTAGCCTGCGACGGGATCCTTTTCCATAATATATTTGAAATTCCAAAGGTAGAGCTGAATCCAGAGGAGGCAGTAATTATCAGAAATTTGCTAAAAAATATAAAGGATGAACTTGAATGGAAGCAATCCTCTAACGAAGAAATGATAAGGACCTATTTGAAACAGATCATCATTCATTCTACCAGAAAGTGGAAAAAACAAAACCTGGAAACGGAAAGGGTAAGCATCCCGAATAATGATCTCGATGTATTCAGGGATTTCAGCAGAAACCTTGAAATTCATTTCAGACAAAAACACAATGTGGCCGACTATGCCGAGTTATTGCATATTGCGCCGAAAACATTGACCCACAAGTTTAAAAACCTAAACCTGGAATCTCCCAATCAACTCATTATCAACAGAATTTTGCTGGAGGCAAAAAGACTATTGTTCTATACGGATAAACCGGTAAAAGAAATAGCTTATGATCTTGGCTATGAGGACCCCGCGTACTTTAACAGATTATTCACCAATAAGGTAGGCAGCACACCGGCTCATTTTAAGAAAAATTACTCTTCGGGAAAAAAGTACAATACTTAAGCCTTTTTATCTATTGAAACCAACCTTGATGTGACATACCTTTGTCATGTCAAAAAAACAAATTAAATATTAACTAAAAAACAAAACATTATGAAACGTAACGCAACAGCCGTTTGGAATGGCAACATCAAAGAAGGAAACGGACACCTAACAACTCAAAGCACCACATTAAATGAAACTCAGTATTCTTTCAACAGCAGATTTGCCGATGGTGTAGGAACAAATCCTGAGGAATTATTGGCGGCTGCCCATGCAGGATGCTTTACCATGAAATTAAGCGCTGAATTATCACAGGCCGGATTTACCCCTGAGGAACTTAAAACAACCTCTGTTATTACTCTTGATCCAAGTATTGGAAAAATTACTAAATCTGAATTGACTTTAACCGCAAAAGTTCCAGGACTTTCAGAAGAAGACTTTCAAAAATATGCTAAAATTGCTGAAGAAGGATGCCCGGTAAGTGCCGCTTTCAATTTTGAAATTACACTCAACGCAACTTTAGCATAATCAACCTACTATTATAACCAATTACCAACCTTAAAAACCCAACATTATGTCACACAATGTTCAACCCGCAGAAAATGATCCCCATATTTTAAAAGATATCCGCGTTTTTCTTAAGGATCTTAACAGTGGAGGCGGAAAACCAATTGAAGAAATGTCTCCTGAAGATGCAAGACAGGTTCTTGTAGGAGCACAAGCCTCTGTAAACTTTGATTATTCAGATATTGAAGAATTTGAAAAAAAGATTACCCAGGACGGTATTTCATTAAATATTCATATTGTAAAACCCAAAGGAGCAAACGATAACCTTCCTGTATTTATGTTTTTCCATGGAGGGGGATGGGTATTAGGAGATTTCCCTACTCATAAAAGATTAGTAAGAGATTTGGTTGTAAAAAGTGGAGCCGTCGCTGTATTCCCTGATTACACTCCATCTCCGGAAGCTCAGTATCCTACTGCTATCAATCAGGCCTATGCAGCTACAAAATGGGTTTCCGAAAATGGCAAAGAAATCGGAGTGGATGGCTCTAAATTGGCTGTTGCAGGAAACAGCGTAGGTGGAAATATGGCTGCTGTAGTTGCTCTGATGGCAAAGGATAAAAAAGGACCGGAACTTCAATACCAGGTTTTATTATGGCCAGTTACTGACTCAGATTTCACAAGAGAATCTTATGAAAAGTATGCGCAGGAAAGGTTCTTAACAACTCCGTTAATGAAATGGATGTGGGACAATTATACTACAGATCTTGAAAAAAGAAAAGAAAAATATGCTTCTCCAAATAAGGCATCTCTTGAAGAGTTAAAAGGATTACCTCCTGCATTGATCCAGATAGCTGAGAATGATATTCTTCATGACGAAGCGGTAGCGTATGGAAGAAAGCTTGATGAAGCCGGTGTTCCTACTACACTTGCAGTGTATAAAGGTTTTATCCATGATTATGGATTATTAAATCCTATAGCTCATATTCCGGCAATTCAGGAATCTCTTGCCCAGGCAGCTTCCACAATAAAAGAAGCTCTCTTTAAATAAAATATCTTAAGTCTGGACTAATATTCAAGTTCAGACTTAGTTTTTATTCTAAATATACCATTTGGTATATTTTCGTATATTTGCATATAATTTCATGATTATGTCAAAAGCAGAAAAGACCAAACAGTTCATTATTGAGACTACTGCTCCCTTATTTAATAAGAAAGGCTATCTCTCAACGACGCTTTCGGACATTACGGAAGCAACAGGACTAACAAAGGGCAGTATTTACGGAAATTTTGAAAACAAAGATGAAGTAGCTCTTGAAGCTTACAAGTATAACTCAACTTTTCTGAGTAGAAGCATGTCCAGATCACTAGGAGAAGACTTTCCTCTGGCTGTGGATAAATTAAAAGCTATTGTCAATTTTTACCGTAAAAGCTGGAAGGATGTTTTCCTTAATGGAGGATGCCCGCTGATGAATGCCGCTACAGAGTCTGATGACACTTTTCCTATCCTGAAAAATCAGGTTACCCTATCTTTTCAGGCCTGGATCAAAAAAATTTCAGCAGCTATTCAGGAAGGCCAGCAAAGCGGAGAATTCAATGAAAAAGTAAATGCAGATGAAATGGCCTCATTATTCATTATGCTTATTGAAGGCGGTATACTTCTTTCCAAAACAACAGGTAATGAAACCTATCTGAACCTTGCTTTAGACAGGATCCTTTTAATCATAGACCAGGAACTCAATATTATTCCATCATAAATTTTTATCATATGGAAACAAAAAAAGTGGCCATCGTAGGATACAACAGAATTCCTTTTGCCAGAATGAACACTGCTTATGCAGATAAAGGGAATCAGGATTTGCTGCTTTCTGCCTTAAACGGACTGATTGACCGTTATCAGCTCACAGGAAAACTACTTGGTGAAGTTGCAGGCGGAGCAGTTATTAAGCACATATCGGAAAGCAACCTCATCAGAGAAACAGTAATGAATACATCTCTGGATCCGGCAACTCCGGCATGTGATCTTCAGCAAGCATGTGATACAGGAATCGAAGCAGCTATATATATTGGGAATAAAATCGCCCTTGGACAAATAGAAAGCGGTATCGCCTGCGGAGTAGAAGCTATGAGCAATATCCCCTTCGAATCGTCCCCCAAATTGAGAAAGGCTCTTTTAAAAGCAAATAAAGAAAAATCAGCTTTTGGAAAGCTGAAACATCTCTTAAGCCCGTCATTGAAAGACTGGATGCCTATTCCATACAAGGGACAGGAACCTAAAACAGGATTGGTAATGGGTGAACATACTGAAATTACCGCAAAATATTATCAGATATCACGTGAAGACCAGGATCAGCTGGCTTTCAAAAGTCACCAAAATATGGCTAAGGCTTACGAGGAAGGATTCTTCAATGATATGATCACACCCGCATTTGGTTTAGAGAAGGATAATAATTTACGCCTTGATACCAGCCTTGAAAAACTGGCTCAGTTAAAACCCGCATTTGATAAACAAAACGGAACACTCACTGCAGGAAATTCTACTCCATTTACAGATGGGGCCTCTGCTGTCTTATTGGCCAGTGAGGAATGGGCTAAGGCCAACAATCTTCCCATCCTGGCCTATATTACCTTTTCCGAAATAGCAGGAATAGAATATGTGGAAAACAGACAAAATTTACTTCTTGCACCGGTTTTTGCCGCAGACAGAATGTTGAAAAAAGCAGGAATGAACCTTGAAGATTTTGATTATTACGAAATCCACGAAGCTTTTGCAGCACAAGTTTTGGCAACAATTAAGATCTGGGAGAATGATGACCTCGCCAAAAAATTCGGATTAGAAAAAGCTTTGGGAAAAATAGACAGAAATAAGCTGAATGTAAAAGGCGGAAGCCTTGCAGCTGCTCACCCGTTTGCCGCAACCGGAGGCAGAATTATCGCTACACTGGCTAAGCTTTTAAACCAAAAAGGAAGCGGGAAAGGTTTTATTTCTATTTGTGCAGCAAGAGGGCAAGGTATCACCATGATTATAGAAAAGTAAAAGTATTATATGGATCGATTAGAACAATTAAGACAATTTATTGGAAAAGAATTTGATCAGTCCCCTTCTCCATTTATGAAATGGCTGAATCCTATTGTAATTTCTGTAGAGGAAGGAAATCTGGAGTTTCAATATACCGTTCGCCCGGAATGGCTGAATCCAATCGGTAATCTTCATGGCGGAGTAACCGCGGCTATTGTGGATGACATCATCGGTGCTACGATGTTTTCCTTAAATGAAAATTCTTTCATTACAACCATAAATAATGTCATCGATTATTTTTCAACTGCGAAAGAAAATGATAATATTGTAGCCGAAACTAAAATCATTAAAAGGGGGAAGCAATTTGTAAATGCCCAATGCGAGATATGGAACGCAGATAAAACAAGACTCATTGCTAGAGGAACCTCCAATTTATTTAAAATCAGTAACTAAGTATGAAAAGAGTTGTCATTACAGGACTGGGTGCAGTTACACCCTTGGGAAACAATGTCGCAGATTTCTGGCAAAACAGTATTAATGGAGTAAGCGGAACGGCTTTAATCAAGCATTTTAATGCTGAAAAATTTAAAGTTCATTTTGCTTGTGAGGTAAAAGATTTCGACCCTAAAAAATATTTGAACCATAATGAAATAAAAAGAAGTGATCTCTTCACTCAGTATGCAATGTATGCCTCTGCTGAAGCAATTGAAGATTCAGGATTGGATTTTGAGACGATGGATCCATTCGATACAGGTGTTATCTGGGGAACAGGACAGGGAGGTATGCTAACCTTCGAAAATGAAGTCGCAGAATATTATGGTGGTGAGGGCATACCGCGTTTCAATCCGTTCTTCGTTCCAAAATTCATTGCCAACATGGCTTCAGGAATGATTTCTATGAAATACGGACTGCAGGGAATCAACTATACGACAGTTTCCGCGTGTGCCACCGGAAATACAGCTTTAATGGATGCTTTTAATTATATCCGTTTGGGTAAAGCAAAAGTAATCATAAGCGGAGGTTCAGAGGCTGGTATTACTCCAGCTTCCGTGGGCGGATTCTCCGGCATGAAAGCAATGTCTACGCGAAACGACGATTTTGCTACAGCAAGCCGTCCTTATGATGTAGACAGAGATGGTTTTGTAATCGGTGAAGGAGCAGGATCATTGGTCCTTGAAGAATATGAACATGCCAAAAGCAGAGGAGCAAAAATCTACGCCGAACTGGTAGGTGCTGCCATGACAGCAGATGCTTATCACATGACCGCTCCGCATCCTGAAGGAGCAGGTGCTATAAAAGCTATGCAGTTATCTCTTAACGAAGCCGGAATTAATGCAGAAGATATTGATTATATCAATCCCCACGCGACCTCAACGCCTTTAGGAGATCTTATTGAATTAAAAGCGATCAACAGCCTTTTCAAAGGAAGTAAAAAACTTGATATAAGTGGTACAAAATCAATGACAGGGCACTTATTAGGGGCAGCGGGTGCTGCGGAAGCCATACTTTCAATTAAAGCAATTGAGAACGGAATCATTCCACCAACCATTAATCTTCACGAGATAGATCCTGCCATCCCTAAAGATGTCAATATCGTATTTAATGAGGCTAAAGAAAAAGATATTACGTATGCTTTAAGTAATGCTTTCGGATTCGGTGGACACAATGCGACCTTGATTTTCAAGAAGTTTAGCTAAGGAATTAGTTTAATAAAAATAAAAAAGCAGTCAAAATTGACTGCTTTCTATTTTATTCTGATTCAGGAATAAAAAAATCATCTTCCCCCTCTTCAATTGGAATATAAAGTCTTTCCCATTTTTCTCCTTCCACTATTTCCCAACTATGTCCAACTCCATCAGTATCCTCTGCTATAAGAATTATTCCCGGTTCAATTAGAAATGTAGAACCATCACTAACTTTAAATAAAATATTTCCTTTTAATGTGATCACATACTGTCTCCGTGGAGCCGGATGCGTATGTTTTTCCCATTCTTCTGTTATCGTACTAATCCAAAAAGTCCTGGTATTCATGGGCTTCAAAGTGGGTATTTTACCTGTCTCAAATCTGCTTGTCTGATCTGGATTACTCGATAACCTGAAAGCAGGAATATACTCACCTGTAGATTTCATACGACCTTTTAGTTTATGTTCAAATCGTCTTTATACTTATTGATAACAATTCTTATTAAGACTTTAACCACTCTGAGGAAGAAAGATAATTTTGATCCGGATAATAAATAAACAGACAATTTCTTCCTTTTATGGTATTAATAATTGGAGCCGTAAGGTCTTTCGGAATGGCAGGACATCCCCAGCTTCTCCCGATTCTTTTATGCATTGCTGCAAATTCTTCACTTACATAATTTGCTCCGTGCATTACAATCGCTCTTCTGTAAGCCGCATCATTAAATCCTTTATCCATCCCAAGCAACCTTAGAGAATATCCGTTATCTCCGTTATAGGTAGCATCGGTAATATAGAATCCCATACTGCTTTGAAGCGAGCTTTCATTATTTGAAAAATTGGTTGCAAACTCCTCTCCTGTATTTTTACCATGGGCAACCAAAGAATTAAACAAAACTTTCTTTTCCTGTGTATCAATTACCCATAGCCTGTTGGTATTGGAGGACATCGAAAAATCGCAGACTGTCAGTAAATGTGAATCCTGACTCAGTAATCCTGCTTTTTTTAAATTTTCAAATCCTGTTAAGGCTTTAAAGAACACCTCTTCATTAAGTTCATGTCCTGGTGCGAATGCAATTGATTTATATAATTCTTCTGATGAAGATACCGCATTGGTTGTCTTCTCAGATTTCGTGTCAGCTACTCTTTCAATTTTTTCTGTGCCAATGGTTTCACTTCTTAAATTCGTTTTCTCCGGAGAAATGTAAAATGAAGTTGTAACCATGTACGCAAAGCCCAAGAGGCTATATAATCCTTTCATTCAATAACTATGTAAAATATAAATTAGTGGGGCAAAATTATAAAAACATAATTACGCGACAGGAAAAACAAACCGAAGTTTAACGCTATTTAAGAAACTTTAACTTCCTGATTCTGTGAATTAAAGCCGTTATTTTAACGCATTTCGGATCAATTCCTGTCGCATTGATTTTATGCGATACTGCGATTTTACGGGTTTTGCTATAACATGAGGAAATACTTCGCAAGGAATTCCTGCATATAAATCTTCAATAATTTAATATTCTACAATAAGCATCTTTATATTAAGAAAATTCTTACTTATTGTAGATTCATTGAAAATAGTAAAGATCAGATAGAACTATTCATCGAAAATCTAGTTTTTAGAATCCGGGACAAATTCCAGACTTACAGAATTCATACAATAACGTAGTCCTGTTGGTTTGGGACCATCATCAAAAACATGCCCCAAATGCGAATCACAACGTTTACAAAGCACCTCTACTCTTTCCATTCCATAAGTTGTATCTCTTTTATAATAAACTCCTTCTTTATCCGCTTCAAAAAAGCTGGGCCATCCGCAACTGCTTGCAAACTTTGAGGTAGAGCGAAATAAATGGTTTCCGCAAACGGCACAATAATATTCACCTGTTTCATCGAACTCATTATATTTTCCCGTGAAAGCTCTCTCAGTAGCAGCTTCTCTTGATACGGCGTACAAATCGGGAGCCAGGATTTTCTTCCATTCTTCATTGGGAACTTCCAGTTTTGTGGTATCTGTTCTTGAATAGTATGGATTGTTTTTTGCTTCGTTTTCCATAGATGTAATTTTGATGGGTTATGATTCTGCGAATATGATTGCAGAAAAACAATTAGTATTAATGAAATTAAAAATTTCATAACCAAATTTACTAAATTTGATCATATGAATGATGAAGCCAAAAGAAAACAACTAAGAAAATACAAAGCATTTGCGACAGGATTATTTGTATTGATGGCAATTATTTTTGTCATTACAACAGTCCTTCAAAAGACAAATCCTTCACATTGGATAGGATACGTCCGCGCATTCTCCGAGGCTGCAATGGTGGGAGCCCTGGCCGATTGGTTTGCCGTAACTGCTTTATTCCGACATCCACTGGGGCTTCCTATTCCACATACCAACCTGATTGAAAACAGCAAAGAAAGACTCGGAGATAATCTCGGAAGTTTTGTAGTGACCAATTTTCTTTCACCACAGAACATACGCCCTTACATTCAGAAACTTAAAATATCCAATTTCGTAGGCGAATGGCTTACCAAAGAAAAAAACCAGGAAATTTTAATTAAAAATCTATCCGATATTGTTCTGGATATCCTCAATAAGCTTGACGATTCAGTGGTCAGTGATTTTATTACCAAAAAAGTCTCCGAAATGTCCAATGGGATAAAGCTTAATGTGATCATTGGAAACGGAATTAACTATTTGCTGGATAAAAATGACCATCAGCGGATTATAACCAATCTATCAAAGCAAATCAAAGAATACATCATAGAAAATGATGAGATGATCGAGGAGCGTGTAAAAAAAGGAAGTTATTCTTTTATCCCGTCATTTGTTGACAATAAAATTGCAGAAAAAATTGCCAATGGATTATCCGATTTCTTTAAAGAAGTGGAGGAAGATCCTCAACATGAAATCAGATCATTAATCTCAAAGAAGATCTATGAATTTTCATCGGATCTGAAAGAAGACCCTAAATGGGAAGGTGAGTTTAAGAACATTAAAAATGAGATCCTTAAAAACGATAAACTCAGCCAGTATTCGAATGACATCTGGTCTTCCATTAAAAACACTTTAACAAAAGAACTTCAGGAAGATCACTCCTCTTTAAAAAATTATATCTCCAAAAATTTAAATGAGTTTTCAGAGAACTTAAAAACTGACGAAAAACTTCAAAACAAAATAGATCATTGGGTACGCGTTACTGCCTATAAATATATTCTGAGAAACACTCACCAATTTGGAAACCTCATCAGCTCCACTGTCGGAAACTGGAAAGGCAAAGAATTAAGTGAGAAAATGGAGCTTGAGGTGGGTAAAGACCTACAGTTTATCCGTGTAAATGGTACATTAGTCGGTGGATTGGTTGGATTGATCATTTATACAATTGCTCATTTCTTTATTTAATACAACTAAAAACTAACCATAAAACCCGCATGAAAAAACTATTTTTATTACTCCTGTGTTCCATAGACTTCTTTTCCCTCGCTCAAAAAATAGAACTCAAAGTAGTTAATGATTCTTCCCAGATCTTTAAAGGGGAAGTTGCAGGAATTCCTGTTACCATGCAATTGCATTATAGGGGTATCGTGGATTGCAGCCAATATCAGCACTTTATAGACGGCTGGTATTTCTACGATAAATATCAGAAAAAAATTCCGCTCACCGGTATTTACGATTATGGAAACCTATACCTCTATAATTTTGGAAATAAGCAAAAACAGAGTTCAAAAATATTGGGAGAAAAGATTACATCACCTCAATGGATTGAAAAAACTGACAGTATTGCTAAGACGCTGAACCCCAAAGAAAGCTTCATTTTTAAAAATGATCGGTCCAATAAAGAAGTCCAAGGTAAATTCATTTTAGGAAATAAAGCACAATCTGCAAGTTTGTTTACCAAAAACAACATGATCTACAGATTTAATAATTATCTGATCCTGCCCAATAATAAAAAAATAAACACCTATGATTTTATAGATTCTTACGGAGGTAATGAACTGGTATCATACGTTTCAGATCAATCGGGAAACAGGATTCTGTTATATTTTGAGCATACGTCCAATTTCAATGCCTGCGGAATGTGTGGTGCCAGTGAAGGAGAAAAGGGCTATAGGGTATTATACTTTACCAGCGACTGGAACTATAAAAAACACGAAGATTTTCTTACAGAAAGCTGTATCAATAATATTTACGATACTGTAGTAACCAAAACTAAAGATTCTAAAGTTTTAAAGTTCGCTATTAAAAAGACAACAACAAGCCCTGCTTATACCTTGGTTGTAGATCGTAACAATGCTTCAGTTACAAAATCAAAATAGATGCAAGACCTGCCATTACTGATCAGATTTGGAATATGCTTCCTTATCTAGGTAGTCTTGAAGCCCTTTTTAAAAGTTCTTTGTTGATCTCATTGATCAATTCCGGACCCTCATAAATAAATCCTGTATAAAGCTGGATAAGGCTTGCTCCTGCATCAAGCTTTTCAATTGCATCTTTTGCAGAATGGATTCCTCCCACTCCGATAATCGGAAATGCTCTACCGCTCTTTTCAGAAAGAAAACGGATCACTTCTGTAGATCTTTTAGTTAGTGGTTTTCCTGATAATCCTCCGGTTTCAGATTTATTCTCGGAACTAAGATTCTCGCGGGAAAGTGTAGTATTGGTTGCTATAACTCCCGCTATTTTAGTATCTTTTACAATATCGATAATGTCCAACAACTGATCATCGGATAGGTCAGGTGCTATTTTTAGAAGGATAGGTTTTGGATTGGCTTTTCCGTTATTCATTTGTTGCAAAGTTCCCAAAAGCTGAGTTAAAGGTTCTTTATCCTGAAGTTCGCGGAGGTTGGGTGTATTAGGCGAGCTTACATTAACAACAAAATAGTCTACATACGGAAAAAGTTTCTCAAAACAAATTTTGTAATCATTTACCGCTTCTTCATTAGAAGTTACTTTATTTTTCCCGATGTTTCCACCGATCAGTACATTTTTATTTTTCTTAAGCCTTTCAACAGCAGCATCTACTCCTTCATTGTTGAAGCCCATCCTATTGATAATGGCTGAATCTCCTTTTAAGCGAAAAAGTCTTTTCTTGTCATTTCCCGGTTGGCCTTTGGGTGTAAGTGTTCCGATTTCCACAAAACCAAAACCAAGATCAGCGAGTTCTTCAAAAAGCACTGCATTCTTATCAAAACCGGCTGCCAAGCCTACCGGATTTTTAAATTTCAAGCCAAAAACTTCTCTTTCAAGACGTTTATCTTCGATTGGTTTAGGAAAAAATAGTTTGGTGAGAAATCCAAAATTCTTAAGCATTGAAAATGTTAAATGATGAACTTCCTCGGGATCAAATTTGAACAGAATGGGTCTGATGATACTTTTGTACATTGAAAAAAAGTTTGACAAAAATACTCAAATTAAATTAATGGTCGTATTAACTTTTGATATTTTATCAAAAATGAAATTGAAACGGCAAAATATGAGAGGTTAAGAATACGAGCTCAAGTCGAAATTAAGAATGCCTCCTACTCTTTTAAACTCATCGTCTATCGTTGCATTTACCGTAATCCTTTCATTAGAAACTGGGTGATTAAAAACCAATTGATGGGCATGAAGCGTCATTTTGTTGATGCCAAATGTCTGAAGCCACAACTTGTTTTGTTTATTGCATCCATGCTTACGACAGCCTAAAATAGGATGCAGAATATGCTTAAAATGCTTTCTCAGCTGATGAAACCGCCCCGTTTCTGGAATGGCTTCAACTAAACAATATCTTGACGTCTGATGTTTTAAAAAAGGCAATTCTATTTCTGAAGTCTGTAAACGATGATAATACGTAACTGCTTTTTGCTTTACCTCGTCTTCATTAACTAAATCATAATCAATGGTTTCTTCTTCTTTTGCCCAACCACGAAGAATTGCGATGTATTTCTTTTCCACCTCCCGTGATGCAAACCGGTCACTCATTGTTCTCAAAGTTTCTTTATCTAGTGTAAACAGCAAAACTCCTGAAGTTTTTCTATCGAGACGATGCACCGGATAAACTTTTTGACCAATCTGCTTTCTCAGTTCCTGAATAGCATAAGTATCCGCTTCCCCGGAGTAAAAGGACTTATGCACCAGTAAACCGCTCGGTTTATTGATGGCAATAAGATGTTCGTCGCGATAAAGAATTTCTAACATGGAGCAAAAATAGAGGATTCTTATCTATTTACTCTTAACTGCTACGAAAATACTATGAAAATTTTATAGTATACATTATTCCTCAAATTTCAAATGCGTATTGAAAAAAGGTAACATTTGATTTTCAATTCGTCCGTTTTCTTTGCTAACCTCACTTCCATGTGTTCCGATATATTCTTCGGCTTCATGCTTTATTTTTAATATTTCAAGATTTTTTGCTTAAACTCATACAGCTTGGTGGAATATGCTTAAGCTCATCATTTCGGCCCCAATCAAATTTTATCGCCTTCAGTTTTTTGATGTTTTCATATTGCGTGAAAACCAGCTCTGAAGTAGAATTTTTCTTGAGTTCGTCCAGGACAAGAGCGTCTATTTTCAGATCATCTCCCTGAAAATAAAATGGGAGATCAGCAAAAAAAGGAGGCTTATTCACATTTCCGTTATAAGCTCTGGCAATGGCAAAAAATAATATTGGTTCTTGAGTTTTCAGGTTTTGAAAGATCCTTGACTTCTTTAATATTCTGTACGTTTTTATAAGATTCAATTTCTGTCAAAGCAAAATACCTGGCATCCAGAATTCCCGGAGATAAAGCGTATACAGATGAAAAAACATCCGGATGAAGAAATGCATTTCGAAGCGCTCCGTTTCCGCCCATAGAATGTCCTGAAATTCCGCGACTGTCTTTACTGGAAATCGTTCTATAATTTTTATCAATAAACTCCACCAGTTCAAGAGAAGTGAAATCGGACCAGTTTCCGGACGATTTCGAATTGGCATAGAAGCTTCCCTTAAAAACTGTACTTTCATCAGGCATAACAATAATTACAGGTTTTATCTTTTTTGCTTCGATTGCGCGGTCGATAATATGATTGATTCTATCACTGCCTACCAAAAGACTGTCATTCCAAAAAAAACCGTGTAAATAATATATAACAGGATACCTTTTTAAAGATTTTTCATAATCCGGAGGAAGATAGACTGAAATTCTCCGCTTAGGGTTTTCACCGGCTTTGTTATGAAGTGTTTTTGCGGTAATGAAAGTTGTTACCACTTTTCCTTCAGGTATTTTCTGGGCAGAAAACAGATGAACAGACAAAATAAAAGCCAAAAATATAAAACTGATTTTTCTCATCGTAAAATCTTTAATCAAAACAAATTTCGACAAATTGTCTCAAAATAAGACAATAAAAACAATCCTATTCGTATTTTCTTTCCAAAAAGATAGATTCTTAGTTCGCTAAAAATCAAAAGAGAAAGAAAATTTCTTTTTTAGCCGCTTTTTTTGTTGAATTTCATGATTTTGGAATCCAAATTCATATTTTTGCAAATCAGACGTAAAAAAATTATGGCAAAGCAAGAAGATGTTTTCAAGAAAGTGATTTCTCACGCTAAAGAATATGGTTTTATTTTCCCTTCCAGTGAGATCTATGACGGTTTATCCGCTGTTTATGATTATGGGCAGAACGGAGCTGAACTGAAAAATAATATCAAACAATATTGGTGGAAAGCGATGGTACAGCTTAACGAAAATATTGTAGGTATTGATTCAGCTATCCTGATGCACCCTACTACTTGGAAAGCTTCGGGCCACGTGGATGCATTTAATGATCCGTTGATTGACAACAAGGATTCTAAGAAACGTTTCAGAGCAGATGTTTTGGTTGAAGATTATTGTGCTAAAATTGAAGATAAAGAGAACAAAGAAATTGAAAAGGCAGCGAAAAGATTTGGTGATGCTTTTGATAAAGATCAATTTGTTGCTACAAATCCAAAAATTCTAGAGTACAGGGCAAAAAGAGAGGCAATTCTTTCCAGGTTGGCAAAGTCCCTTGAAAATGAAGATCTTGCTGATGTAAAAGCTTTAATTGAAGAGCTTGAAATTGCAGATCCTGATACAGGTTCCAAAAACTGGACGGAAGTAAGACAATTCAACCTGATGTTCGGAACAAAACTGGGAGCTTCTGCAGATTCTGCAATGGATCTTTATCTTAGACCAGAAACAGCTCAGGGTATTTTCGTTAACTTCTTAAACGTACAAAAAACATCACGTCATAAACTTCCTTTTGGTATTGCCCAGATCGGAAAAGCCTTCAGAAATGAGATTGTGGCAAGACAGTTTATTTTCAGAATGCGTGAATTCGAACAAATGGAGATGCAATTTTTTGTAGCACCGGGAACTGAACTCGAATTCTACGAACAATGGAAGCAAAAACGTCTGAATTGGCACCGTGCCCTAGGTTTAGGTGATGAAAATTACAGATTTCATGATCATGAAAAATTAGCGCATTACGCGAACGCTGCAGCAGATATCGAATTTAATTTCCCTTTTGGTTTCAAAGAACTGGAAGGTATTCACTCAAGAACCGATTTCGACCTCAAAGCCCACGAAGAGTATTCAGGAAGAAAGCTTCAGTTCTTCGATCCTGAAAGAAATGAAAACTATGTTCCTTATGTTGTGGAAACTTCAGTTGGTTTAGACAGGTTGTTCCTTTCAATCTTCTCTCACTGCCTTAAAGATGAAGTATTGGAAGACGGTTCGGAAAGAACGGTATTATCTCTACCTCCTGCGTTGGCGCCTATCAAAGCTGCTATCTTGCCATTAATGAAGAAAGATGGATTGGCTGAATATGCAGAAAATATATTCAATGATCTGAAATACGATTTCAATCTATTCTACGAAGAGAAAGATGCGATCGGAAAACGATACAGAAGACAGGACGCTATTGGTACTCCTTATTGTATAACAATAGATCACGATTCTCTTACGGATCATACGGTAACCATCAGAGACAGGGATACAATGAAACAGGAAAGAGTTCCTGTAGCAGACCTGAGAAGGATCATTGATGAAAAAACCAACTTCAGAAATTTACTTTCTAAAATATAAATACAGAGCCCTGATTTTTCAGGGCTTTTTTTATTGCTATCCCCTAATTTATTTTAAATTTGTTTAAGACAGATCTTAAACAAATGCTAAAATATATTATCGGCGGAGCTGCTGCAGGTGTAGCTTTTGCTTACCTTTTCGGATATGATTATTTATTCAGTGGAATTACCAAAACTTATCTGAAAGGTAAATCAAGTGCCAACATTGACGACGGAAAACTGTTTCCCAGCAATATTATTTCCACAGAGTCTCCAAAGCTTTGGGAAGAAGATCCTGCTTATAACAAAAGTACTTTACCTAAAACAATCGTTGAAAACCTCATCCACTCCAATACAGCCTCTTTTTTAGTGATTAAAAATGGAAAATTGCTTCATGAGCAGTACTGGAATGGCTATAACCAGCTTTCTAAAACGAATTCTTTTTCTATGGCAAAAGCAGTGACTGTAATGCTCCTGGGAAAGGCTCTTGAAGAAGGTAAAATAAAAAGTATTGACGAAAAATTCTCCAGCTTTTTCGAAGATTTCAAAAACAAGGAATTAGGTAATCAGCTAACTCTTAAAAACCTGGCCCAAATGGAATCTGGCCTGGATTGGGACGAAGATTATAAAAATCCTTTTCGCCCTAATGCAAAAGCCTATTACGGAAGGAGTCTCTTAAAAGCTACTTTTTCAAAAAGATTTAAAGCAGAACCCGGGACACGGTTTGAGTATCAAAGTGGTTCTACTCAGCTATTGGGATTTGCCATAAAGAAATCAATAAACCAAACACTCGCAAGCTACTTATCTGAAAAATTCTGGACTCCTTTAGGCATGGAACAAAATGCCGAATGGAGTGTGGATAATAGCCGAATGGAAAAGACATATTGCTGTATTCATTCCAATTCCAGGGATTTTGCAAAGCTCGGACAGCTATTCCTGGATGATGGCAAGGTAGATGGTATCGAGGTTCTTAATTCTGATTTTATTGAGCTGATGAGAACCCCTACAAAAAAATCCGAAGACATCTATGGGATGGGGCTCTGGATTAATCATGACAATCCTGTTAAACATTATTATTTTCTTGGACTTCAAGGTCAGTATATCATTATGGTACCAGATCACAACATGGTTATTGTAAGAACAGGAAGCTATGAGAATTCTCCTAAAAATGACAGAGGAAGACCAGACCAGGTAAGATTTCTTGTGAACGAAACCGTAAAATTATTTAATTAAAAGGATCATGAAAAAATACAGCGCACAGGTTGATGAATATATCGAAAAATCCCCCGATTTTGCAAAACCCATCTTACGCTACCTTCGGGAAACGGTTCATGAGTTTTGCCCTGATGCAGAAGAGGCGATCAAATGGAAATTTCCTACTTTTATGTACAAAGGCAAAATACTTTGTTCCATTACTTCATTCAAACAATATTGCAGCCTTGGATTTTGGCTTCACGGGGAAATGAAAACCATTGCAGAACTGGAAACGACAGCTGAGAAAACTTCGATGTTTAGCTTAGGTAAGATTACTAAAATAGAAGAACTCCCTTCAAAAGCTCTCTTGAAAAAAGCCATTCTTGAGGCTATGGAACTAACAGATATGGGAGTAACCATGAAAAAAGCACTTCCAACAAAAACAGAAACTGAAATTCCCGATTATTTCAATAAAGCTTTACAGCAAAATAAAAATGCTTTAAAAGTATTTGAATCAAAATCTCCATCTTTTAGAAAAGAGTATATCAATTGGATTACCGAAGCAAAAACTGAAGCTACAAGAAATAAAAGGATAGAACAAGCTCTTGAATGGATAGAAGAAGGTAAAGGAAGAAATTGGAAATATGAGAAAAAATCCTAAATCATTATCTTTTATCTATTTACGCATCTAAAAAATCATCTCTCAGTCACAGGCAGAGATGGAAACAGGCTATAAACTGTATTGCAAAACTTAATTCCACACCCGTTGAATTCATTCTAATATACGTCAAGTTTTGGCGCTATCCATATCTACTTTTGTTTTCTAAAAAGACTAAATTTTGTAATTATGGATAAAGTGACCTTAGAAAGAATAGAAAAACTTCACCCTCTGGTAAGAGCGGAAGTAAAGCAAATCATTAAAGAATGTGACGAAGCCCTCACCGGAAGAGCAAAAGTAAGAATTACGCAAGGTTTACGGTCCTTTGAAGAACAGGAAAAACTCTATGCAATAGGACGAATTACCTCCGGAAAAAAAGTGACCAATGCCAAAGCCGGACAAAGCATCCACAATTATGGTTTGGCGGTGGATATTTGTTTGATGATAGATGGGAAAACAGCAAGCTGGGACACTGCAAAAGACTGGGATAATGACGGAGTAGCAGACTGGTATGAATGTGTCAAAATTTTCGCGAAGCATGGCTGGGATTGGGGAGGAAACTGGAAAACGTTTAAAGACCTTCCTCACTTCGAAAAAAAGAATTTTCCAACCCAAAAAGGGCTTGTAAAAACCACCTGGAAAACCCTTTCTAAAATGGCAAGGGACAAAGCCGGATATATTATTTTTTAATCTTTTTTATTGAAAATAATTATAATACGACAAGTTCTGTCGCTTTCTCTGCCTATCTTTACTTTACAAGAAAACAACAAAAGCAAACAAAGTCTGCATGATAAAAAAAATTGTTTTATCCCGAAGAATGACCAATGGTTTTGAATATTAAAGATTGTAAGTGTTCTATTAACAATTAATATCAACAAATGAAAAAGACAACCATTCTTTCTTTAGATGGCGGCGGAATAAGAGGCATTATCACCTGTATTATTTTACGCTATATAGAAGAGCAGCTCCAATATTATGATAAGCCCAATGCAAAACTTGGTGATTATTTTGATTTGGTAGCAGGAAGCAGCACGGGAGGACTAATCGCTTCAATTATTTTATGTCCCGATGAACATCGAAAAGCCAAATACTCTATTCAAAAAGGGTTAGAGCTGTATGCTGAAAAGGGGGGTAACATATTCCAGGTTTCTTTTTGGGAGAAACTTGTAAACCCTTTTGGATTGATTAATGAGAAGATTTCTCAGGAAGCACTTGAGAAAAATCTGAATGATTTTTTTGGACATCTTGAATTAAAGGAATTGATAAAACCATGCTTAATTACCAGCTATGATATAGAAAACAGAAGAGCTAAACTTTTTAATTCATGGGAAGCCAGCCTAAGTACTGATAATTTTTATGTAAAAGATGTCTGCAGGGCAACTTCGGCGGCACCCACCTATTTTAGTCCGGTCCAGATAAAATCGATGTACGGACAGCTTTTCAGCCTTATTGACGGAGGGATGTTCGCCAATAATCCTGCACTTTGTGCGTATGCCGAAGCAAGAAAAATTCCTTTTGCCGAAGTATTGAAAAATCATCAGAAAGCCAACCACCCCACTGTTAATGATATGATCATCGTATCAATAGGGACCGGGATTGAATCCCGAAGTTATTCTTTCAAAAAACTGGAAAAAGCAGGAAAAATCGGCTGGGTAACTCCTATAATTGACATTCTGATGTCTGCGAATGCAGAAACCGTAGATTATCAGTTATGTCAGATGTTTCAGACATTGGGGTTAAGAAATCAAAAAAATTATTATCGTATCAATCCTTCATTAAAGAATGCATCTCCGGCTATGGATAATGTAAGACGTTCGAATATTGAAAATCTGATCCAGGCAGGATTGAGCTATATTGATGATAACAGAGAAACATTAAATCAAATTGTACAGAAGCTCATTAAAAACAAAATATAAGCTTTTAAGCTTATATGATGTGATAATAAGCTTTAAAGCTTATATAGATAAATATTTGTTCTCAACAGAAATATTTTATAACACGACGAGTTTTGACGCCACAACTAATTATCTTTGAAATAACAAAATAACCAGGGAAACCAAAGCAAACAACCTGCTTCAACCCTAAAATATCCCTATTAATTTTAATCCGTTTTTAGTTTCAGTTTATGAAAACTGAGCCAGGATATGTATTACCTATAGAATAGTCTGCTAGCACTACTATATATTATTAACCAATTAATAACCTTAACAATTTTAAATTATGGCAAATTTAGTACAAGAATTAAACAGTTTGGATTTCAGTGTTTATATCGGAGGACCGATGCAAGCAGCCATTAAAGCTCAACATGATGCCTCTATTTCACAAGTGGATTTCATCAAAGAAGTCGGGTTCTATCCGGAAGGACACCCTAAAGCAAAAGAGCTAAGATATGTAGATTTCAAATATAAGAAATCCGTACCTGGTGCAAATGATACGGTGACACAGTCTGAAGTTACCTTACAGGTGCCTTTTCTTTCCATGCTTACGATTCCGGCTTTGAGAATCGATGAAATGACCATTGATTTTAACGCAAAATTAAATTCAGTAGAAACACAGTCTGCTTCAAGTGAGTTTTCCGGAAGTGCATCCATAAGTGCAAAAATCTGGAAAGTAAAATTCAACGCTTCAGCTGCTTATAAGAAGACCACTTCAAGTACTTCTACCACAGAAAAAACATATACGTTAGGAGTACATGTAAAAGCTGTAAATGATGAACTACCTGCCGGTCTTGCAAAGATTATGGACATGCTGGAAGATGCTATTGTAGCTAATGCTGCTGCACCAACTGCTTAATCTCATTTATTCAGATGGCTGCCCGGGCAGCCATCTCTTTTAAACTTTTAAATATAAAAAACTTATCATGCCAAAATTGAATGAATATTTGGGAGGAATTGTTTCTGAAATTGCTTCTGCCAGAAAAATGGCAGACCTCCAAACAGTACAGATTGCAAAAGAATACGCACAAGACGACCTACTGAAACATTTTTCCATTCCAAGAATGAAAGTCGGAACTGTAGATCTTACAATACCTTTCGCTACGGCAGGCAATTCACCCATCATGGCCTTTAGAGATTTTGCTTACGACGAGATTATTAAAATAGCTAAGACCAATTACAATCCTTCCGATATTAAAAGCGATCAAAGCCTGAGAGCTTTTCTGGTGGATCTTGAAGTTTATTATAATGATGCTATCAAAAAAATACAAGACGATAATACTTCTATCATTACCGATTCACAAATACAATATTTTGATCCAATTCCCAAATATACACTGGAATTCTGTCAGTCGTTGCCCAATTTCAGCTGGAGGCAAACAGATCCTCAGTTTTTCCAGCAGAGTATCCTGAACAGAGTTGTTCGGGAAGCAAGGAAAATCATAGAAAAGATCGACGATTACGAAATTATTGTGGAAGCAAGTAGACTGATGGAACTGGATGCCAAATGCCTGATCTATGCTAAAATGAGTGTAAGTGAAGCAGGAATGGAATGGTCCAGATATGAAGACATTAACGGAAATATTATAGAAACCTTAATTCCTGAATAATATGGTAAAGAAATCACAATTCATTCTGGTTTCCCAGTTAAAGGATAATCTTCAGGAGTTTCCTGTGATCGTTACTGCATTAGAAAAAAAGGAACCTTTCTTTATTGAAAAAACATTATCATGGCTAAAGTCTGTAGAAGAGATTTTTTCCCATAATAATATCAGTGAGGTTTCTGAAATTGCAGGATTCAGAAGTAAAATTCTGGCAGCTAAATACAGTGATGAAAGAGGTTTTAATACAAAGAAAAACCAGACAAAAATTGCAGCCAACCTTCTGTATGATGTACAAAACTGTGTAATTCAGGTTTTAGCACCTCACGAAGGGAAAATGAATGAGTGCAGGGACATCACAAGACAGATACTTACCATAACAGCACAAAAAAAAGGACTGCAGTATACCAGGGAAATAGACTTCAATGATTTTGTTCAAAAAGTGTGGTGGTATATCCTTTCCGATGCGGACCTAAAACCCGGAGGAATCAAACTTAAATCAATGCTTTCAGAAATGGACATAAGTATGCTGATTGCCGATGAAATAGATCTTGAAGATTTCTCCTAATCTAAAAAATAGCTCAATTTTTTTGAGTTATTTTTTTTAATACGTCAAGTTTTGTCGTCCCCTCTTTCTACTTTTGAATCATAGACCAAGGCACAAAAAAACAATCTTTAAAAACTTTCAAAAGCCATTGAATTCAACATTAATTAATGCTGAACAGCCTAAAATATGTTCAATCTTTAAAACACACGACATGGAAACACCAAATCACAATCCAGATATAATTTTTGATACCGATCTCTACACTATAGAGTGGAGTGACATCGAAAATGTGGAGATAGATTATGAAAACTATCTCAATGATATTGAGCTCTTTTTCAAAGAAGATTTTGAGAATGAGATCCTCGAAGACGATATTTATTTATAAACCTTGTTAGTTATGAAGTTCCGTTGCTATCTGATAATCTCACAGCTCCATAATACCTTTTAAACACCAATCATTATTGGATAGCCGGAACTTTTTACCTTTTTAGCGTTCAGAAAGAAATGATTCCAGAAACTCAATTAAAAAAAACAAAAATACGACATTTTTTGTCGCATTAAGAGCATATATTTGTATTATAAAAACTTAACCGTGAAACGCTTGCGTTCCATTTGAAATAACTGACTGGAAAGCTTTAAATAAAATTAACCCGAATGAAAAAAGATTTTTACTTAACAAGATATGCTCTGATTATTAAAAAATTAGAAAGTGCTCCTGCGACCTACTCGCAGCTGGAAGACTATCTTTTAAATTCTTTTGAATTTCAGGACGCTGATATTAAGAGTTACTCCATCCGTACTCTTCAGAGGGATATCCGTGAGATATCTGATCTTTTTAACCTTTCTATCCATAATAAGAAGAAAGGTGATAACCGTTATTATATAGAAAGCCGTCCAACGATGGAAGTGGATGAGTATAACCAGAAACTCCTGGAATCCTTTCAGGTAAGTAATGCTTTAAATGTTCATCCGGATTTTTCAGGATACATCTTTTTTGAATCCCGAAAACCAACGGGTGTAGAGCATTTCTATGATCTTTTCTTTGCCATTCGTAATAAACGTGTCGTTTCTTTTGAACATTACAATTACAAAAATAAAGTTATGACATCAAGAAAAGTACACCCTTTAGCATTAAAAGAATCTAAAGGCAGATGGTATCTCATTGCTATAGATACCAATGATAAAGCACTTAAATCGTTTGGACTGGACCGGATCAATTATCTGGATGTAAGTAAGACCAAATTCCGGGAAAAATATCGTTATAACTTCCGAGAATATTTTAAAAATGCATTCGGGGTTATGAATTTAACAGAACAAAAACCTCAGAAAATTACATTGAAATGCTCACGTCATCAGGGAGAATATATCAAAAGTTTTCCGCTTCACCAATCTCAAAATGAGATTAAAGAAACTCCTGAAGATATATACTTTGAGTTCTTTTTGCATCCTACTTATGATTTTATGCAGGAAATCCTTTCTTACGGAAAAGAGGTAAAAGTCCTTGAACCTAAATCTTTAGTTGATGAAATCCGCAATCATCTGAAAGAATCATTAAACAGCTATCTGGAAGACTAATAAAGGTTCATTTTGAATTAAGTTTTTTTGACTATTTTTACATAAATATCCACAATTTGAAATCTTTATTACTGTTATTATGCTGTTTTTGTTCTGCAATATTCTTCTCTCAGCAACGGGAAGAGTTTAAGCAGGTAAAAAACTATTATAATCAGCATCGCAGTATGCTGAACACTGAGTTCAGAAAAAAGTTTGATGCTGAAACCGGTAATTTTCAAAAAGCAGCCATTAAGCAGGATTTTATTTTTTTCATGAAAAAAATGGATAGTATAGAAAATGTTGCGTTAATCGGAGCTCTTTTAAGAGTAAAAAATACTGAAGACCTCAGCAGAATCCGGTTGGAAAACAGAATGGCAATCCCCGAAAAGGCCCCGGAAATCTTTCCCATTACAGACAAGTCAGCAGATTATCCTGGCGGTATTAATGCTCTGAGGCAAGAGGTCGCCCATTTGTTCTATATTGATGGAGTCTTCTCAGAAGAGAAAACAGTAAAAGCCAATGTTGCTTTTATCGTGGAGAAGGATGGCACTATCAGCAATGTAGAAGCACAGGGCGATAATTTCACTTTTAACCGCCAGGCTCAGATTGCATTGTATTCTCTTTCAGAAAAATTTTCTCCAGCAATCATCAACGGTGATCCCGTTAGATATCGTTTTAAACTTCCACTAACTATGACTATTGAATAACGTGAAGAATTACTGTACTTTTTATCTAATTTTATTATTCTCTTTTTATTATTCTCAGCAGACAGAAGGACTTCGAATAATTAAAAATAAATATGCTTCTGAATTTGAAAAAATAGAAAATGCATCCGAAAGTTCTATTATCCAAAAACTATCTAAGAAGCAGTTGAATGAATTTATAGTAAAAAAGAATGCTGCTATTTCAGTCTTAGAACTTAAAAGAAATAATGAGTATTTAGAGGAGCTTACGAGGATTAAACTTTATGAATCTACTCATAAATCTGATATCCCTTCTGTTAAAAAGTTAGACGAAAAGGGAGAGATTGTGGCAGAATATTCTAAAGGAATCAATCAGTTTAAACAGGAAATTTTAGATAATTTTTATGCTGGCACTATTAATGCGGATGGAAAAATCAGTTGTATAGTAAATTTTATTATTGACAAAGATGGGTCCATTGTTGAAGTAAAAGGAGTCGGTGATAACGAGGATTTTAATAAACAAGCTGAACTTGCGGTATATTTGTCTGATGGCACATGGGAACCAGCAAGGATTGATGGTTACACTGTAAGATACAGGATGCGTCTTCCCCTAACAATTCAATTTTAATTATATGTTTACTGACGAATACTTTATGAAGATGGCTTTCCAGGAAGCAGAGCTGGCTTTCGAAAAAGATGAGGTTCCGATCGGCTGTGTAGTCGTTTCCAATAACCGTGTTATTGCAAGGGCACATAATTTAACCGAAACCCTTAATGATGTAACGGCTCATGCAGAAATGCAGGCGATTACGTCTGCAGCAAATTTTTTAGGAGGAAAATACCTGATCAATTGCACACTGTATGTTACTTTAGAGCCTTGTGTCATGTGTTCAGGGGCACTGGCCTGGTCACAAATATCCAAGGTAGTTATTGGCGCAAGAGACGAGCAAAGAGGCTTTATCAATAAACACCTCAGCCTCCACCCCAAAACTGAAGTGGTTACAGGAATTATGGAACACGAATGTTCGGCAATCGTTAAAGAGTTTTTCAGATCAAAGAGATAAGATTAATCCTTACAGGTTATACTAAAAATACTCTTTTCAATTTTCTTATATGATTTTTGTTGTGGTTTAAGTTCCATTCTATGATACTTATACATTGTATCAAGATTATGGTATTCATCATCTTCTGACGCTCCCTCGGGGTGTTTTGCCGTATAGACCTCTTTGGAAGCATCGTAGTTATAGTTGTAATTAAGATAGGACTCCTCATCAAAGTCCTCCTGCATTGATCTTTCTCCAGGCCCATATGCCTCCATATTATAAGCCAGATTACTGATGATAGATTCTTTTGAAAAGCCGGACACCCCTCCATTAATAAACGTCTCCATTTCTTTCAGTTCTGCCGGCTGAAGATCTTTTTTGAGAGAAGAAGGGCGATCCTCACTTCTGAAATATAATCTTCCTTCTTTAAATTTTGCCGTAAACGGTTTTTGCCTTACAGCAGATGAATAATACATAACAATAAAATTATTATACCTTTTATTTTCTGCTACATAGTGTAAGTCTTTAGCCTGATCAAACAATGCCACAGAAAGGATAATATCTTTAAAATTACTACCAAACTCTTTTACCATTGGATAAGAAAAACAGTTAGCATCATCATTTAACACAGGCTGGATGCCCTGTTCGGAATTTCCCATATAAATTTTGGTATCCCTCTCAAAGTTATCAAACATAACTTTAGTTCCTTTTTGGCCGGCATCATATCTTCCGTACACATCAAAAGGATATTTAGGTGTAGAAGGGATAAAAGAAATGATACTATCATTATCCATACTCCATGTTCCAAGAATAACCTGCCCAAATGTAGCCATCACAAAGCGGTGGTTTTCCAAAAGTATCCAATTATAGCCTCCGTCATCAGGATTTCCAGAATCTACGTGATAAGATCCGGAAACTTTGGTCTGTGCAGTAGAAAAGATAGTACTGGTGAGCAGAAATAAGATAATCAGCTTTTTCATGGTATAAGTTGGTGAAGTTAAAACCTACACCTAAGATATTGAAAAACTATTTGTTCCTAAAAATGGAATACACGGGAATGTCAAAGTACTGCCCGTCTTTTTTAAGATGCTGTTTTAGTATGGCCTCCTGCTCCATTCCTATTTTTTGCATAATCCTTCCGGATGACGGATTGTGGAAAAAATGAGTGGCAAAAATCTTGTTAAATCCAAGCTCTTTAAATCCAAACTCAACCACTGCAGAAGCCGCTTCTGTTACGTATCCTTTATTCCAGAACGGGACAGCCAGCCAATAGCCCAATTCAGCTTTATCATCTCCTCTGTCGTGAAGTCCTATAGCTCCAATAATCCTATGCTCTTTATTTCGGATCGCAAAAGTGAACCCTGATTTATTTTCAAAAGCTTCGTTTGAAATTTTCAACCAGAATTCAGCATCCTTTTCAGTGTAAGGATAAGGAATATTAGAGGTGAGCTCTGAAAAAACTTTATCCTGAAGATATTCGACAATTAAAGGAATATCGCCTTCTTCCAGCTGTGAAAGAATCAGTCTTTTTGTTTCTATTACAGGAAATTTTTTCATGATTGATCTTTACCTAAAAAATAAAGTCCCTTTAAAGTATGAAGTCTGTCCGTAATATGTATTTTATTGGTTAAAGGCTTATACACATGAGAAACACCACCGGTCGCAATGACGAAACAATCATCATTCACCTCTTCATTAATACGATCTATAAATCCTTCCACCATTCCCAGGAAACCATAAACCATTCCGCTCTGCATACAGGTTACAGTATCAAGCCCTAAAACAGATTTTGGTTTTTTAAGTTCTATTTCCGGCAATTGGGCAGTCTGGCTGATGAGAGAGTTTAGCGAGGTAACAATTCCCGGCGCAATAATCACACCCAGCGTTTCACCGGTCTCAGTAACACAACTTGCTGTAAGTGCGGTACCGAAATCTATAATAATCTTCTTACGGCCAGGGTACATATTATGTGCTGCTACCAAATTGGCATAGATATCTGTTCCCATTTGTTTGGATTTTGCCTGAACCCCGGAAGGAGTATTTCTATCAACAATAACAGGGGAAATTCCGTGTATTTTTTTAATGGCAGAGCTCATTACTTTAGTAAGCTGAGGAACTACTGAACCAATAATCACATTTTGTATTGCGCCCGGTTCAATCTTATAGGTCTGATACAACATCAGCATCTGGACATACAATTCATCAGCGGTTCTGTAAGGCTTTGTATTAATCACCCATGAAATATCACAGTTGTCATCATCAAAAAGACCAAATCTTATATTGCTGTTTCCAATATTTATAACAATAGAGTTCATTTATTTTAACTAAATGGGTTTGAAAATGAGTGTAAAAATAAGGCTTTATGGTGAAAAGTTCTATGAAACTACCTATTAATTTAAAATCAGTGTTTGCAAATCATTTCATTTATTAAGTCTGCCGCTACACTTATAAAAATAAAGAAGACACTTATCAATTCATTCTATCGGGCATGTAGGTTTTAAGGTACATTTGAAATATCAACTCATTTAAAACCACTACTATGAAAAACTTCAAAAGAATTTCAAGGCATGCTCTTAAAACAATCCACGGGGGAAATGTAAACTGCCCAGTTCCCGGAAGCAGTGTTCCGGCAATATGTCCGGGAACGAGATGTCCTGCTAACCCATGTGCTACTCCCAACTGCATTATACCCGCTGCATGCTCACCCGATTAAGACAAATAAAAAAGGAGTATTTTCATACTCCTTTTTTATTTTATTTTACTTCAACAAAGTTATCTGCCATATTTACGTCAGCTAATCTCTGACTGAAATCGATCCCCAAAACCTGCAACTGAGATTGAGAATAAGGTATTGTTAATGTATATTCCTTTTGTGTCCATGGCCAGTAATTCATGGTCTTAAAATCTCCGTATGCATCTTTCTGTTTCCATGTACGAGTAAGATTTGTCGGAATCTGATAAGTAACAATTTTCTTATCTTTTGTCATTACACTAAAATCAACAGGCATT
This sequence comes from Chryseobacterium sp. B21-037, assembly GCF_028570785.1. Classification (NCBI taxonomy): domain Bacteria; kingdom Pseudomonadati; phylum Bacteroidota; class Flavobacteriia; order Flavobacteriales; family Weeksellaceae; genus Chryseobacterium; species Chryseobacterium sp. B21-037. The sequence continues at coordinate 3,771,200 of NZ_JALGCB010000001.1, read as the reverse complement.
GGAACCTGTCCGTTATTCACCAATGTAATCATTGTGGATTTTGCATCATATTTTACATCTTTAATCCCATAATCAATGGTTTTGGTTGTATTGATCCAGTAATGATGGAACCACTTTAAATCCATCCCGGATACTTTCTGTGCAATATGAAGAAAGTCCCGGTCTGAAGGATGCTTTAAACTCCAGTTGTCAAAATATTCCTTCAAAATTTTGGCAAGATTTTCCTCTCCAACAATATACCCTAACTCAACAAGATATAATTCTCCTTTTACATAGGAAGCATAAGTATAGGAAGTACCATTGTCATGGTGATCTCCTAACCATACTGCTGGTTCTTCAATTCCTTTTTTCACAAAATTCCGGTAAGCTGTCAACCTATCAACAAAAGGATTAGGCAGCTTATCTTTAGGTGGAAACAACTGATACATTACGTATCCCTCAGCATAACTGGTAAATCCTTCATCCATCCATGGTTTCATAGATTCGTTGGTCGCCAGCATTTGTTGATACCAAGAATGGGAACCTTCATGTGTCATAAGCCCCATCAGGTCTTCAATATCTTTTGATTCGCCTAAGATCATGGTACACATTCCATACTCCATTCCACCATCACCACCCTGGATAAAGGCATAGGTAGGATAAGCATACTTTCCAAAATGAGAATTCATGATCTCAAAATATTTGGTAACATAAGGTTGCGCCTGTTCCCAGACTTTGGTTTTATCATTTTTTTGATAAACCAGATACACTTTAGGTCCATTAGGAACATCAAAGCTATTAACTACATAGTCTCTGTCCGCACTCCAGGCAAAGTCCAGGATATTTTTAGCTGTCCACCTCCAGCTTGCCTTTTTATTTTTCTCTGTCTTGATCTTCGCATTCGCATCATAACCCTTCACTTCACCTGGGTTTTGAAGAATTCCTCCGGCTCCTACTACATAATCTTTATCAATTTTAATAGTAACGTCAAAATCAGAGAACGGGGCATGAAATTCTCTCCCTATATAGTCGAAAGTTGCCCATCCGTCATAGTCATATTCAGAAATTTTCGGGTACCATTGGGTCATGGTCATATCAATTCCCTCTTCATTGTTTCTTCCGCTTCTTCTGATTTGTTGAGGTATTACAGCGTCCCACTCCATCGTAAATGATGTTTTGGAATTGGGTTTAATAGGCTCATTCAGATAAACCTTCATAATGGTTTCCTGAATTTCAAACTTAAGATCTTTGCCATTTTGCTTGATCCAGTGTATATTTTGCGCCCCTTCCTGATCCTTAGGAATCGAGGCCAGTCTTGAAATTCCTCCTCTCTGCAATCTTGAATCACCATTTTTACCTTGACTAGCTACTCTTTGATCCATCATTGAATTAGGTTTAAAAGCATTCCAGTATAAGTGGAAATACACTACATTCAGCTCGTCCGGCGAGTTATTTGTGTATTCTAATGTTTGATTTCCCTGGTAAGTAAATTTTTCTGCATTAACATCAATATCCATCTTGTACTTCGCAGCCTGCTGATAATAAGGATTCTGCTGGGCATGAAATTGTGAAATGACAAACGCAAAAATGATTGCAATCGACTTTTTCATTTAAAAATTATTTTTTTTAAAGGTAGGTATTTTATCCAAAACCCTCAAAAAAGTGGAGTTATTTGGAATTTGAGATGCTGTCTAAGGATCTCATAACAAAATCAGAGTTCTTTAGTTTATGGATAGGTAATCATTTTTTTAATCAAAGTGATTTGCCCTAAATGATAATAACAATGCTCAATCATTCCATCTATATTTCTTTGATAAGTTCCGTATTTTTCGTCTACAAAAACTTCACTAAGCTTATTGTCCGACATTTGTTCAAGTAGCTCGGCAAATCTTTCCGAATCTGACCAAAGTTTATTAAGGATTTTCTCCCATTGCTCCTGAGACTCTACCGGCGGTAAGTCAAAACTAAATTTATCTTTTATTTCAAGCACTCCTCCTTCAAAAACCTGTAAGACACCAGCAATATAATAATCGATATGGAATGCCAGCATTGCGATCGTATTCAAAGAACCGATTTTTGTTATCGCCTGTTCCCAGGTTACATCAGAAAGCTGATCTTTAAAATTGGTATTGGCGATCCAGAGACCGTCAAGCATAACTTCTCTGAATCTTTTTGATAATTGTATGGCTGAGCTCATGCTTTTCATTTTATTTTTTTAAAGTTAATTAATTTCATGTTCTCAGTTCTTGCAGATTTGGAGATAATCCAATTTTTTGATCCACAAGTAGTGTACTTGCTGTTAGTGAAAAACATCAATGGCATTGGTATTTAAAAATAGAAAACCTCGAGTTTTATACTCGAGGCTTATATAATTTAAAGTAGATTATTTTTTAGAAGTAACTTCTTTTTTTCCACTTAGTAAAATCTTTTCAAGAATTTTCAGGGTAATGAGATAGGTTGGTTTTACACCTGTAAGTCCTAAACCTCCTGAAGAAAGAGTACTTCCCGTTTCTAAAGGATTATCCGAAGCATAATATGCATAACAAACAAAAAGGTCCGGTGCAATATGATGTCTGATCTTTGATGCCACCTGTATGGCTTTTTGATAATGAGCCCCTTCCATTTCAAGACCGATAGCTTTCCAGGAGGTATTCATGAAATAAGATAAAATATCCCTGTTCTGAAGCGAAGTCCCTAAAACCGTAATCATAGCTCCCTCAAACGCTTTCAATTCATCATCCTTAAAATCATCCAGTTTTAAAGCATTTTCAAAAGGATAATTATCAGCTGTTCCTTCAAAAATATGAGAAGTAGGAATCATAATATCTCCCTTACCTCCGTTTAGAATTCCGGCTTTACCCATAATGGATACGGATTTTACTTTCATCATATAGACTTCCCCTTTGTGTTCGAAAGGCCTTAAAAGCTCATCCATTACCTCAAAAGCCTGTTCTCCGAAGGCATAATCAAAAACCATGATTACATCATCTCCTGAATATTTTATATGTCCGAATGGAGTATTTTTAAGATCAGTTTTACTTAGATCAATGATCTGAACATCTATATTACTACCACTCTTGTCATCGATATATATAAGTCCCTGGTCTGCCGCATATTTTGAAACTTTATCTCGAAGATCTTTCTTATCGGAAATTTCACCATACAGTTTATAATCAACTTCCTTATGGTCTTTCTTCTTAAGTGCATCATTAGCATACAGCATATTTTTCACAGAATGCATGTTTGCTGAGATTATATGTAAGGGACGCATGTGAAGCCCGTTATCATACAAAACTTCTTTTACTTTATTTGCCCATTTTTCTCCAAAATAATGATGCCCTACTCTTTCTTTCAATATAGCACTGAAGTGGATTTCTCTTTCTCTGCTCTGCTTAGCATCTTCTAAACTTACCTTTCCTAAGTTATAGATGATTTTGAATAAACGGTCAGGATTTTCATCATCTCCAAAAGTATTATACGCTTTTAATGTTTCTTCAAAAGTTCTTCCGATCAGAGAAGAAAGATGAATAAGTGCAACTTCCTTTTCTTTTCTGCTGAATTTCTTTTCTCCTTTTACTACCTCTTCAATAATTTTAAAGGCACGTGTCGGCTTCCAGTTTTCATCCTGAATAAATGCCAGATTACGGATTTTATCCGCTTCTATAAATAAGAATGTTAAGTGAGTAAGAATATCATAGATCTCTGAACGTCCCAAAAGAACTTCAATATTCATTTGGTGTTCATCAATTCTATAACAGTTTCTTCTTCTCTTTTTGGGAACAATAGGCTCGAAACTACCTTTATCAAAACCCTCATCTGATGTAAGATGAATAAAAGCACACTCCTCAATTCCTTCAGGAAGCCTGTCTAAAACATACATCAAACCATCAAGCTCCAGTTTATTCGGAACATTCATGGTACCATAAATTTCAGGATTGATTGTTTTTAACAAACTTCTTATACTTTCTCCCGAAACACCTCCTGGCTTGAAAAATCCTCTATAGAATAAATGTCTCATAGAGATGTATAGTCTTTCAATAGCCTCTGTTGTTTCTCTTGCTCTAGAATTTGTCATAAAATAAATTTCACACAAATATACAAAATTACACTGCAAATCATTTTAAGTATCTTTTAACAAGGAGGTTAAATTGTATACATTTTTGTATCCTATATAATAGTAAAGTATTCATATCTTTGAGTTATAAAATATTTGATTTCATTTTCCCTTCCTATTTGAAATCCTTCCATTCAAGACACCTATTTTTCTGTTAATTTTTATAAATTTTACAAACACCCCCTAAAAAAATAAGGGTTAAAACATTTTCAATTCATTTTTTTTGTAAATTTGCCCTGTAAAAATTAACCCTATTATGTCAACTTTAAGATTCAAAGCGTTAGAAACATTACCATTCAAGGACTTCAGAAAGGATAACTCCATTGAAGTTCCTGCAAAATTGTCTGAATTATTCTGTCAAAATGTTTTCTCAGAAGAAACCATGAGAGAGTATTTGACGAAAGAAGCATTCACATCTATTATGGATGCTATTAAAAAAGGAACTAAAATTCAACGACACATTGCAGATCAGGTAGCGGTAGCTATGAAAGACTGGGCAATGAGCAAAGGGGCAACACACTACACACACTGGTTTCAACCTTTAACAGGATCAACTGCTGAAAAGCACGATTCATTCTTCACTCCAATCGAAGGGGGAAGAGCCATTGAAAGATTCAGCGGAAACCTGCTTATCCAACAAGAGCCGGATGCTTCTTCTTTCCCGAACGGAGGAATCAGAAATACTTTCGAAGCAAGAGGTTACACAGCCTGGGATCCTACATCACCGGCTTTCATCATGGGAACTACACTTTGTATTCCTTCGATCTTTATTTCTTATACGGGAGAAACACTGGATTATAAAGCTCCTCTTCTAAGAGCTCTGAATGCTGTAGACGAAGCTGCAACTAACGTAATGCAGTATTTTGACAAAAATGTAACAAAAGTAACTCCTACTTTAGGATGGGAACAGGAATATTTCTTAGTGGATTCGGCATTGTATCAATCGCGTCCCGATCTTGTATTGACAGGTAAAACTTTACTTGGACACTCACCGGCAAAAGGACAACAGCTGGATGACCACTATTTCGGGTCTATTCCGACAAGAGTAATGAACTTCATGAAAGAGTTGGAAATAGAGTGTATGAAATTGGGAATTCCTGTAACAACTAGACACAACGAAGTAGCTCCTAATCAATTCGAGCTGGCTCCGATGTTTGAAGAAGTAAACGTTGCTGTAGACCACAATTCTTTATTGATGGATATTATGGCAAGAGTGGCTCATAAACACCATTTTCATATTTTATTCCACGAGAAACCATTTGCCGGAGTAAACGGAAGTGGAAAACACAATAACTGGTCATTGGCTACAGATACAGGTGAAAACCTACTAAGCCCAGGGAAAAACCCTAAGAAAAATCTGCAATTCTTAACATTCTTTGTTAATACCATTAAAGCTGTTCATGAATATGCAGATCTTTTAAGAGCAAGTATCGCTTCTGCAAGTAATGACCACAGATTAGGGGCTAATGAAGCTCCACCTGCAATTATTTCCGTATTTATCGGAAGTCAGCTATTCAGAGTATTGGAGGAATTGGAAAAAGTAACCAGCGGTAAATTATCCCCTGAAGAAAAAACAGAATTAAAATTAAATGTTGTTGGGAAAATTCCTGAAATCCTATTGGACAATACCGATAGAAACAGAACTTCACCATTTGCATTTACAGGAAATAAATTTGAGATCAGAGCTGTAGGTTCTTCTGCAAACTGTGCAGAATCTATGACCGTAATGAATACGATCGCTGCAAAGCAGTTAAATGATTTCAAAAAAGAAGTTGACGCTTTAATTGAAGGAGGATTAAAGAAAGACGAAGCGATATTCAACGTATTAAGAGAATACATCAAACAATGTAAAAATATCATGTTTGAAGGTGACGGATATTCTGATGACTGGGCAAAAGAAGCTAAGAAAAGAGGGTTAAACAACTTAAAAACCACTCCGGAAGCTTTGAAGCAGGAAATGGATAAGAAGTTCTTAGCTCTTTATGAAGAAATAGGAGTGTTTACTCATAGAGAAGTAGAAGCAAGAAATGAGATCAAACTTGAAAAATACTCTACCGTTATTGATATTGAAGCAAGAGTTCTAAGTGATATCGCAAGAAACCACATTATTCCTTCTGCATTAAATTACCAGAACAGACTAATTGAAAACGTAAAAGGTCTTAAAGAAATTTTCGGAGATAAAGAATTCAAAACGTTGGCAAAAGAACAAATGAGCCTGATCACTAATATTTCTGAAAATGTTTCTGTAATAAAATTAGGAGTTGAAGATCTTATCAAAGCCAGAGAAGCAGCAAAAGCAGTATCAGACAGCCAAAAGCAGGCAGAAGATTATTGCAACAAAGTGAAACCTCTTTTCGATGTAATCAGAGATGCATCTGATAATCTTGAAATGATGGTGGACGACGAGCTTTGGCCGATGACAAAATACAGAGAAATGTTATTTACAAAATAACATTTTGTAAAGTCCATATTAGTTAAACTCCCCTTTTTGGGGAGTTTTTTTATTGTATTTCCTTTATTTTATTCCTGAAAATAAAACAAACTAAACACTTAGCAAACAATATTTTACACAACTTCAAAATTGATATAAAATTTAGATTTAACTTTGCTGTTCTATGAAAATCCTGATCATTGAAGATAATAAAGAACTGGCCCACAGCATGACGTATTATCTGGAAGAAGAGCACTACATCTGCGAATGTGCCTATAATTATAATGAAGCTTTGGAACGCCTGAGCTTCAATACTTATGATTGTTTGTTACTCGATATTATGCTCCCGGATGGAAATGGGCTAAACCTCCTCAATCATATTAAAAGTGAAAAAATCAACAGCGGCATATTAATTATTTCAGCTAAAGATGCATTGGACGATAAAATCAAAGGCCTTGAAAAGGGTGCCGACGATTATATTACAAAACCGTTTCATTTACCTGAATTACACGCAAGACTTAGAGCAGTATATCGCAGGAAAAAAATGGATGGTTACAATGATGTCCGTTTTAATGAAATATTATTGAATACCGATACCTTTGAGGTTTTCATCCATGAAAATAGATTAGATGTCACGCAGAAAGAATTTGAGCTATTGCTTTATTTTTTGGTTAATAAAAACAGGGTCCTGTCCAAACAATCCATCGCTAACCATCTTTGGGGAGATCATACCGATAATTTAGCTAACTTTGACTTCGTTTATCAGCACGTTAAAAACCTCAGAAAGAAAATAGCAATTGCACAGGGTAACGATTATGTAGAAACGATCTATGGTCTGGGCTATAAGTTTAATGCGTCAAAATATAACGGCTCATGAATTTACTAAATAAAATATCGATCTGGTTCATTGCCATTGTACTATTGGTTACTCCTCTTAGCATGTACATTTCTTATTCCAATATTAAAAAAAGATTGGACAATGTTGAAATAGAGCGACTTAGATCAGTAAATAATTATGTAGCCGCCCAACTAAAAAGAGGAGAAACACCTGAAAAAACATCTCAGGGATTACCCATTTCTATCAAACCCTATACAGGAAGTGGTATTATTCCTACCAACCCTGAAATTATCCACACCTGCCTGGATAATAATGGTCCCTCTCGTAACGAATGTAAAATACAAATCAATACATTTGTCACAGCCGCAAATAAAACATACAAGATCTCTTCTTATAGCTATATCACTTCTACAGAACAGATCATGAAAGGTATGCTCACTGCATTACTGTTAAAAGTATTACTCATCACAGCTATAGTATTCATTACCGCAAGAATATTATCCCGGTATATACTTAAGCCTTTCCATCACGCTATAGATAATATTCATCATTTTAATATTCAGAAGCGGGAACCTCTTCAGTTACTCTCAACAAGCACAAATGAATTTAAAAAACTTAATGAGTTTCTCAGGCTCATGACCGATAAAGCCATTGAAGATTACACCTCCGTTAAAGAATTCAGTGAAAATGCGTCTCATGAAGTACAAACCCCTCTGGCAATCATACAGAGCAAAGTTGAGCTTTTAGCTGAAACAGAAATCAATGCAAAACAGGCGGCATTATTGACCGACATCCAAAACTCCATAGATAAACTTACCAGAATCAACCGCTCGTTGATCCTGCTTACAAAACTTAACAATCAGGAATTCCTCACGCATGAGAAATTAAAATTCTGCCGGGTGGAAAAAGAAACCATCCACGCTTATTCAGATCATATTGCATTAAAAAACATCACCCTGAACAGGCACTGTGAAAAAGATGTATACATAAAAATCCATCCCGCACTAGCAGAAATTCTTTTGAACAATCTTTTATCCAATGCAATCCGGCACAATGTGAAAAATGGAAATATAGAAATTTCACTGACCCATAAATTCTTCAGGATCAGCAATACAGGATTGCCTCCTGATATTCCCACCCAGGAACTTTTTAAAAGATTCAAGAAAAGCAATCAATCCACAGAGAGTATTGGTTTGGGCCTTTCAATCGTAAAACAAATTTGCGAGGTCAATACATTCCCTGTTCATTACGACTTTAGTGACGGCTGGCATTGTATTACGGTGTATTTTGATTCAACAGAAAACCACTCTTTATTTACTCCAACTTCCTATTCCACCCCTGCCCAAGAGATTGAAAACATAAAGACATCACTTAATTTTGCTGAATAAAATCAATCCATAAAAACGGTTGTTTGATTAATTTATACAGAACTTCAAATTTGCTTCAAAATGTGTTTTTTACTTTGAATAAAGAAAAAAATATACTCGATGCTTTTAAGAGCTTTTATTCTATCCGTCTCTACGATTTTTTTAATCAACAAAGTAAGCGCACAGGAAGTCATCACACTTCAATCCGCACTTGAAACAGCTGTTCACAATTACGGAACCATTAAAGCCAAAGAATCCTACCGTTTATCATCGCAGGAATCCGTAGAATTAGCCAAAAGGCAGTATTTGCCCAACCTCAACTTAAGTGTACAGCAGGATTTTGGAACTGTAAATGGACAGAACGGCCCTTTATATGGATTTGGTGGTTACGGAGTAGCCTCTTCCGGACTTCCTCTTCCTGAACAAAACTGGAATGCTTCATTCGGAGCCCTGTATCTTGCTAATGTCAATTGGGAGTTCTTTTCATTTGGAAAAGCAAAACAAAGAATAAAGGTGGCTCAATTTAAAAACCAAAGAGATACCAGAGACCTTTCCGACGAAATATTTCAGCATAAAATAAAAGTCGCGGCAGCTTATCTGAATGTTCTGGCAGCGAAAAAGCTGAAATTATCCTATGAAAAGAATTTAGGAAGAACCGACACCATTAGGAGAATTGTTGAGGTTAAAGAAAAAAACGGGCTCGTTCCCGGAGTTGACCTTTCTCTTGCCAAAGCAGACTATGCCAATGCCATGATCACTTACACAAAGGCAAAAGACAATGAGCAGGAGCAGGAAAATAAACTGGCGCAGTTAATGGGTATTCCGTCCCAGGAATTCAGACTTGACAGCACCATTCTCAAAAGAATTCCTACAGATCTGCCATCAGAAAAAAACTTGGTCCTAAAAGACCACCCTCTTCTTGCATTTTACAAGAGCCGGATCGATGTAAGTGAAGAAGAAAAACAATTGCTCAGAACACAATACTATCCATCATTTTCCATGGTTGGAATTATACAAACACGCGCCTCAGGATTCGGTAACGGATATGCTCAAAACCAAAATGACTATTCTATGTCTTATTGGGACGGAATCCACCCAACGAGAAGCAATTACCTGATCGGACTGGGAGTATCCTGGAATTTCACCCAGACCTTCAGATTATCAAAAGAAATCAGCGCGCAGGAATATGCAAGCCAGGGGCTAAAGCATGAATATGATCTTGCAGAACAGCAGCTCAAGGCACAGCTTGATTTGTCTGAAAATAAATGGAACAATGCTCTTACCGTGTACGATCAGGTTCCGGCTCAATTAAAATCTGCAAATGATGCTTATATCCAGCGATCTGCATTATACAGAAACGGCCTCACAGATATTGTTGACCTATCCCAGGCCATATACGCACTGATAAGAGCAGAGACAGATAGGGACATCGCTATTAGCAACGTTTGGAACGCATTACTATTAAAAGCAGCCGCAACAGGTGATTTTACAGTTTTCGAAAGTGAACTGTAAGGTTAAATATAAATTACATCAATAATAGATCAATGAACTTAATAAGATTTGCATTAAGAAAACCCATTACGATTCTGGTGATTGTAGCCGGACTGTTTTTCTTTGGAATACGGTCCGCCAATTCGATCAAAGTCGACATCTTTCCTAAACTGGATTTACCGGTTATTTACGTTTCCCACCCCTTCAGCGGATATACTCCACAACAAATGGAAGCTTTTTTCGCTAAACAGTACATCAATATTTTCCTTTTCGTAAACGGGATCAAAAGTATTGAAACTAAAAACATTCAGGGATTGACACTGATGAAAATCAATTTTTATCCGGGAACCAATATGGCCCAGGCCGCTGCTGAGCTCAACTCTTTTTCCACAAGGATCCAGGCAGCATTTCCTCCGGGATCCAACCCTCCGTTCATTATCCGTTTTGATGCGTCTACCCTTCCCGTGGGGCAGCTTGTTTTGAGCAGTGATAAAAGAAATAACAATGAGCTTCTTGATTTAGCCAACGTATATGTTCGCTCCACATTTACTTCCATTCCCGGAATTGTTTCTTCTCCCCCTTTTGGAGGAAATATACGGACTGTGGTAATCAATGCCAACCCGGATTTACTCCGACAGCATAATTTAACTCCTGATCAACTTGTAGAAGCATTACGTCTTAATAACCAGACTGCACCTTCAGGGAATGTACGCATCGGGGATAAATATTATATTACTCCAACCAATACGATGATCAAAAACGTAAAAGATTTTGGAAACATTCCTTTATATAAAGGAGGAGTACAAAACCTTTATTTAAAAGATGTAGCAACGGTAACCGACGGAGCAGACATGACCTCCGGGTACGCATTGGTTAATGGACGCCGTTCAGTTTACCTGAGTATTGCCAAAAGTGCTGACGCCTCAACCTGGGATGTCGTCCAAAATCTTAAGAAACAACTTCCCCAGATCCAGTCTAATCTTCCCGACGATGTTAAGGTAAGCTTTGAATTTGACCAATCGACATATGTTATCAATTCCGTTAAAAGCTTGATGAGTGAAGGAACAATAGGTGCCCTGCTGACAGGACTCATGGTTATTTTATTCCTTGGAGATATACGGGGTGCTATCATTGTAATTCTTACTATTCCTATTTCCATTATTTCAGCGGTACTGTTTCTTAATCTCTTCGGGCAGACCATTAATATTATGACCCTAAGTGGGCTTGCGCTGGCTATCGGAATCCTCGTTGATGAAAGTACCGTTACCATAGAGAATATACATCAGCATCTCGATATGGGAAAACCAAAAGCCTTAGCTATCTGGGATGCCTGTAAGGAAATTGCTTTTCCAAAACTCTTGATCTTGTTCTGTATTCTTGCTGTTTTTGCCCCGGCTTTTACAATGGAAGGAATTCCAGGCTCCCTGTTTCTGCCTTTGGCTTTGGCAATAGGATTCAGTATGATCATTTCTTATTTCCTTGCACAAACTTTTGTTCCTGTAATGGCCAACTGGATTATGAAAGTAAAGCACCACAAAGCGAAAGACGGCCATACCATGACCGAAGCAGAAGAACTTGATGCTGCGGGACTAAGTGATGAAGCAGACACCTGGAGCCAGAAAGAAATACTCCTGCAAAACATCGACAGCAACAGGGATGGTAAAGTAAGCCTATTTGAAAAGGTAAGATTCCGGTACCTTAAATTTCTTGACCGGATTATGCCCTTTAGGAAAATTATTGTCTCGGCTTATATTCTGGTAACGATGGGACTGGTCGCTCTCTTTCTCAACAGCATAGGAAGAGACGTACTGCCTCAGGTAAATGGCTCCCAGTTTCAGGTAAGGATGCGTATCCCTGATGGAACGAGGATTGAAACTACAGAACTTCAAACACTGAAGCTGCTCGACGGCATTAAGGATATTGTAGGAAAAGATAACATTTCTATTACCTCAGCTTATGTTGGAACCCATCCGAATCTTTTTTCTGTAAGCCCGATATATCTTTGGATGGCAGGATCACATGAAACGGTATTACAAGTGGGATTACATGAAGGCTTCCATGCAAACCTGGATGATCTTAAAGATAAAATCAGAGAAAAGGCTAAAAGCATCAATCCGGATATGAAGCTTTCCTTTGAGCCCATAGAATTAACAGAAAAAATATTAAGCCAGGGATCTCCAACTCCGATTGAAGTAAGATTATCAGGCAGAAGCAAAGAGCTTAACGAAACTTATGCTAAAAAAATAGCAGAGGAACTTAAAAAAATACCCTACTTAAGAGATGTCCAAATCGGGCAATCGATTAAATACCCTTCGATTGACATCAACGTAGACAGGATCAGGGCAGCCCAACTGGGAGTAGACATGACCGACATTTCACGTTCATTGGTTGCTTCTACCTCTTCATCCCGATACACCGAAAAAAACATCTGGACTGACGAAAAAGCAGGATATAGCTATAATGTACAGGTACAGATCCCTGAAAATAAAATGAATAGCAAAGCTCAGATTGCAGGAATCCCTTTGCTGAAAAACTCTAACAGACCTAATTTAGGGGATGTGGCAACTATAAAAGACAGCTACACGTACGGGGAAACAGATAACCTCGGTGCAATGCCAATGCTTACAGTAACGGCCAATTTAAATCACACTGATTTAGGAAAAGCATCAAAAGATGTCCAGAAGGTGATTAACAACCTTGGAGAATTACCAAGAGGGCTGAATGTCGGATTAATTGGTCTAAGCCAGACTCTCAACGATACCCTGAGCAGTTTACAAAGCAGTCTGATCATTGCCATTCTCGTAATCTTTCTGATGCTGGCTGCCAATTTCCAGTCTTTTAAAGTATCCGGAGTCGTATTGGTAACTGTCCCTGCGGTATTATTAGGCTCTCTTGCATTGCTTATTATTGCGGGTTCAACGCTTAATCTTCAATCCTATATGGGAATTATCATGTCCGTAGGGGTATCTATTTCCAATGCCGTGCTATTGATAACGAATGCAGAGCAACTGAGAAAACATAATGGAGATGCTTTACTATCAGCAAGAGAAGCTGCGGCACTAAGGATCAGACCTATTGTAATGACCGCCTTAGCAATGGTCGTAGGAATGGTTCCTATGGCACTTGGATTAGGAGAAGCCGGAGATCAGGTCTCTCCGTTAGGACGTGCAGTAATCGGAGGATTAATTGCTTCTACATTTGCAGCATTGTTTATTCTTCCGTTGGCTTTTGCATGGGGACAGGGAAAAACTTCTACCCAAAGCGTATCACTTGACCCTGAGGATGAAGAAAGTATCCACTTTATACCAGAACTTTTAAAATAAAATAACCAAATGGCTATTAAAAATTTAAATATGAACCGTTTATATCAATATTTCATTCCGGCAGTTGTTCTATTATTCAGCTTGCAAAGCTGTGAACAAAACAAAGCGGAAGTAAAAAAGACCGCAACATCATCAGCACCTGAAATAGAAGCTATCAATCCTAAGCAGGGAGATTTCGCTTCATCCACCACTATTCCCGGGGAACTTCAGCCTTTCCAGAAAGTAGACGTATATGCTAAAATAAGCAGTTTTGTTAAAAAACTGTATGTAGATGTAGGAAATGAGGTTGTAGCAGGACAGTTGCTGGCCACACTGGAAGCTCCGGAATTGAATGCGCAGCAAAATGCTGCAGCATCAGCATTAAAATCTAAAGAAGCAATATATATAGCCAGTAAAGCGAAATATGATCGTTTGAAAGAAACCAGTAAAACACCGGGAACCATATCTGCACTTGATCTGGAACAGGCACTTGCTGCCCAAAGATCTGACATAGCACAGCTTGAGGCCGCAAAATCCTCTTATCGAGAAGTCATGGATGTTAAAAACTACCTTCAGATCAGGGCTCCATTCAGTGGGAATATAGCAACCAGAAATGTAAGTGCAGGAGCCTATGTGGGACCTTCTGGGAAAGGATCCGAGCTTCCCCTTTTCAGTCTTGTTCAGCAAAACAAACTTCGTTTGGTAGTAAATGTTCCGGAATCTTACACAGGAAGCTTAAATAAGAATGGAGAGATAAAATTCTCTGTACAATCTATCCCGGGAGAAACCTTTACCGCTAAAGTATCCAGATTTGCAGGAGCATTGGATAACAGGCTGCGCTCTCAATCCGTGGAAATGGATGTTTACAATAATGATAAAAAATTATTGCCGGGAATGGTTGCCAATGTAATTCTTCCGTTAAGTGATAACAATAAAGCCCTATCTGTTCCTACATCAGCAGTATTAAACTCCACATTAGGTGTTTTCGTTATCAGAGTTGAAAAAGACATTGCCCATTGGGTTCCTGTTACTGCCGGAATTTCAAATAGTGATACGACAACCATTATTGGTGAAGTCAGCCCTAACGATGTGATTATCAAATCAGCAACGGAAGAAATCCGCGACGGACAGAATATAAAAGTAAAGCTCACAAAATAATTAATCTTAACTAGATGTTAAAAGATATTTTTTATTCGTTTTTCTACAAAAAGTAAAAATTAACCCATTATTAAAGGAATGAGATTTTACTTTGTTAAAGAATCTTAATAAAAAAAACCGCAGTATCACCAAAAATGGGATGTTGCGGTTTGTTTTTCTTTAACATACGTAAATAATATGTTAAAATGTGTTAAAGTAAGAACCTGACATTAATCATATCGAAGCTCTTTTGGTTGGAATCTCTACTTTTGTAATGCTTTTAGAAATAAATATTCCTTATTTAACACGGATAATCAAATATATATGAAGAAAAGAGTTTTGTTTTATTTAGCTGCTTTCGTTTCTACGATGTCATTACAATCTTGTGTTACAAACTACGTAGTTTCAAAACCAGCAACTTACACTAAAGAATACAAAACAGATGCCAAACTAGCTTCTATAGATACCAGAAAAATGGAACAGGATAAGAAGCAATTAATCAATTCTTTTATCTCTGAGAAGGCAGCCGTTTTATCTAATGCAAAAAATACTTTAAGAAATTCTGAGATTGCCAAAGCAATCAAACACAATAAAACGATTGACAATATCCTAACCGAAGCTGAAACGTACCTAGGAACTCCTTACAGATATGGAGGAACAACAAGAAATGGTATAGATTGTTCAGCTTTTGTTCTTTCTGTATTCGGAGCAGCAGCAGGTCTTAGTTTACCTAGAGTTGCAGCTTCTCAATCTCAGGAAGGAGAGAGAGTTGAAAAAGAAAACCTACAGAAAGGAGATTTGATTTTCTTTTCTCACGGTAGAAGAATCTCTCACGTTGGTATTGTAGAAAGTGTTTCTGAGGATGGGGAGATTAAATTTATTCATGCAGCTACTTCTAAAGGAGTTATGATTTCGTCACTTAATGATTCATATTGGGGACCGAAATTCAGATTTGCAAAGAGAGTGATTAATGAAGAGGGAGATGCTTATAATAACTTAGCTGCAACTACAGCATCAACAGCAACAAGTTTTTAATTTTAAATAATTGATTTAAATAATGAAAGCCATCAAATATTTGATGGCTTTCTGTTTTATCTGTTTTCAATTGGTTTCTATTTGATGACATCTTTCTTTCAACGCCAAAAGCTAACTATTTCGATCAATATCTATGTCCAGGCGATAAAGTAGCCCATGCACTTCCGAAAGTGAAAATTTAGCCTTTTTCAGCCTGTTGGAAGCAGGATCTATAGTATAATTGAAAGATGTTCTGAAATCAGCCTTTTCAAGGTTGGAATTTTCGAAGATTGCCCCGGAAAGATCACAATTATTAAATACGGAATTCGATAAGTCTGCCTCAGCAAAATCGACTTCCGTCAATTTTGAGTTTTTAAACAAAGTTTTCTTGATCGATGTTTTATAAAAAACAGAATTATTTAAAGAACACCCTTCAAATCTGAACGACATTCCAAACTCATTGCATTCATCAAAGTGAAGCCCGAACATCTTACATTCTTTAAACACCACCTCCCGAAATGCTGTTGAAACAAGCTTTGCCATACTCAGATTACATCCGATAAATTCACAATCGTTAAAACTGAAAAAAGAAAGGTCCATATACTCAAGATGGCAGTTCCGGAATATACAATTTTCATATTCGCCTTTTTGAAATTGGGAAAAGTCCCCATTTTCAAAAACCTGATCAATAACGTATGCTTCTTTCATACCAGGATGTTTAAAAGAAATTTTTGTAATAAGTTTTAATAATAACGATGAGTTTTTAGAAAGCCTTTTGTAGCTAACCAATAACGACCGCTTCTATACCAGACTGTTTTTATCCGAATAGTTGAGCTTAAAAAAGATGAAGGTCATAGTAGAGAAGGCCAGCAAAGAACTTCCTCCATAACTAAAATAAGGTAACGGGATCCCAACGGTTGGAAAAAGTCCCATAACCATCCCTAAATTGATCGAAAAGTGCATTAACAGGATGGAAGCAAAACAGTAGCCAAAAACCCTGTTAAAAATAGACTTTTGCTTCTCTGCAAGGTAATAGATCCTTCCAATATACAATAAGTAGCACAAAACAAGTCCCGCACTTCCTACAAATCCCCATTCTTCACCAACGGTACAGAAAATATAATCCGTACTCTGTTCAGGTACAAATTTGCCCTGGGTTACTGATCCCTCACGATATCCTTTTCCTAAAAGTCCGCCAGAGCCAATTGCTGTTTTTGAATAAAGAAGGTTATATCCTGAAGTATCCCTGAATGCCTTTTCTCCTTTATAAAGAACCTCTATCCTCTCCCTTTGGTGTTTAGGTAATTTCTCTAAAATATAAGGTGTTGCAAATGCCAATCCGCACAACAGAATAATAGAGCCTGCAATACTTGAAATGGATATAACATTCCAGGACATTTTATAATAGTTCATTGCAATTAAAATTCCTGCAATGACCAGAATAGCAATCACTACATAAATAGGATTCACCGCAAGAGAAACGAGAAAAACAGCAGCAAAAAGAAATCCTATCCCGAATAATAATCCACTTAATCCTTCTCTATACAATGCAATGAAAAATGCTACAAAAACAAGCAGTGAGCCAACATCCGGAATTGCCAGTACAACAACTGCAGGAATTCCCACGATCGCCAGAGAGGTCAATAAAGATTTTCTATTACTTAAATTAAAATCGGGACCCGAGACATAATTAGCCAGCATCAATGCTGTTCCCAGTTTTGCAAACTCTACCGGCTGCAAACTTAAAGGTCCGAATTTGTACCAGTTCTTTTGCCCAAGAACTTCTTTTCCAAAGGGAAACAATCCGATCAGTAATAAGACTCCAATAATATAGATAATCCCTGCCATATTCTCAAAGAACTTGGTACGGGTGAAAAAGATAATGAGCCCTACAAAAACAGATATTCCAAACCAAACTGCTTGTCTGGTCCCACTTGCCGGTTCCACACTGTAGATGTTTGCTATCGCAAAAATGCAAAGCAGGAAATATAGACCAAGGCCTAATTTATCTAATCCTTCTGTCCATTTCATTGCTTTTTATCTTTTTTAGTTTGAGTTTCTGCGTCTATCTGTTTCTGTAATTTTTCTTTCTGTTTCTTTATAAAATCCAGACTGTCCTGTATTTTTTTAAGTTTTACAGAATCCTGCTTCGGATCTTTGTATAAACCTTTACGTTTTAAATCGACAATCCACTGTCTTTTATATTCAGGCATAAAGCTGGCAGATGTCATCTTTTTGTAAAGATTTTCTCTTTTCAGATCTCCTGTAATATATTTCTCCGCGATCACCGTACTTGCTGGTCCTGCCCATGTAGCACCGAATCCTGCATGCTCCATTACAGCAACCACTACAATTTTTGGCTTATCCGCCGGTGCAATCAAAACAAATATGGAATTATCTTTACCCTGAGGAACCTGAGCAGTCCCTGTCTTGGCCAGCTGAGTAAAATCATTTGATTTCAATCCTCTTGCCGTACCTCTTAATACCACTGCTTCCATTCCTTTAAGAACAGGCTCAAAGTGTTTAGGATCAACCAGAGTTTTATGCTTTTTCTTAAATCTCGGATCCGGATTAGGCTTTCCGTCAATTGATTTTACAATATGCGGAGTATAATACCATCCCCTATTGGCAATAGCTGCCACGTAATTGGCAAGCTGCAAAGGAGTAACCATTACGTCCCCCTGTCCCATTCCGTTGAAAACAGCACCTGTAGCCAAAGGATCCCAGTTTTTACTGTCTTTTTTAGAACCACTTGCTTTAAGGATGGATGCCATTCTTTTTTCATAAAATGCTCCGGAAGGAATTCTTCCTCTTGCACCAACGGCAAAATCATTGTTTAAAAATTCTCCAACCCCAAAGCTGCTCATAATAGCTTTCCACTCGTCAACACCTTTAGATGGATTTCCCGGATATTTATTAACAATCGCTAAAAATGCATAAGAAAAATAACAGTTACTTGAAACCTGTATGGAAGGAATTAAAGGTTCCGCTCCACCGTGCCCCTTGATTCGTAATCCTCTGTAATTGAATCCGCCCCCACAAGGGAAAATCGTGTTTTCATCCATTACTCCCATTTGCATAGCAGATAATGCCGTAAGTAGTTTAAAAGTGGAACCAGGAGGATACCCTGCCTGCAGAGACCTGTCAAATGTTGGCTTATTTTCGTAGATCGTATCTTTAGATAAAGCGTATAAATTTTTGGATTTCATAGGCCCTGTGAAAAGATTAGGATCAATATCCGGACCTGTCGCCGACACTAAAACCTCCCCGTTATTAGGATCTAAGGCAACGATGGCACCATGTTTATTCACCATCATTTCCTCCGCCATTCTCTGAAGATCATAATCAATGGTCAGAGTAATATCTTTTCCTGTAATTACATCCTTATCTAATGCTCCGTTTTTGTATGAACCAATGTTTCGAAGTCTGATATCCTTCTGGATGTATTTCATCCCCTTTACTCCACGAAGTTCTTTTTCGTATGATTTTTCAACTCCTGTTTTTCCAATGAAATCTCCCGGCAGGTAATAAAGAGAATCCTTTTTTATATCCCTTTCATTAACCTCACTTGTATACCCTAATAGATTTCCGGAAGTGGAGACCTCATATTGACGCTGAGGTCTGGAAACGATACTGAATGCAGGATATTTAAAGATGATTTCCTGAACCCTCGCAATATCTTCTCTGCTCAGATCTTTGATAAAAGTCATCGGAGTGAGCTTAGAATAATATTTTTCTTTCTTGATTGTATTGATTTTATTAATGAAGTCGGATTTGCTTATCTTCATTAAATTACAAAATCCCAAAGTATCAAAATCAGGTTTCATTAAAGCCTGAGTGAAAGAGATCTCATAAGCCGGCTGGTTACCTACCATGATTTTTCCATTCCGGTCAAAAATAACACCCCTTTGCGGGATCACATATTCTATTTTGATAGATGTATTAGCCGCGTTTAGCGCATACCTGTCCGTAAACAACTGTAAATATGCAAGCCTTGCCACAAAAATAAGGGCAATAACAGCAACAACGGCAAAGATTTTTAAATAACGTGTGTTCAAACTTTTTGTTTGATTTTAAAGATTAATGCGTAAACAACTATAAATATAAAGGAAATTACACTTGTTACCAACACATTAAACAATATTTCAAAAAATCTGCTGAACTTAAAGAACTCAATATACTGTACTAAAAGCTGGTGCAGGAAAATACTTGAAAATAGAAAAAGTAAGAACTGCCCCCATTGCAGAGATTGAAAAGAAAAGAAGTCGGTGGACGTATCAGTGGACGTCCTGAAGATCAATGTTCTGAAATACGCAATAAGTGTTGTAGCCAGTGCATTAATTCCCCATGAATATAAGAAGGCATCAATAGAAAGTCCTATTAAAAAACTCAATGCCAAAAATTGAAATTTATTTCTGAAAAAAGGATAAAACATGACAAATACAGGATATAGCACGGGAGTATACTTCCCGAACAAAGTGATCCTGTTCAATACAAAAATCTGTAATGCAACAAGAAAGATCATGATTAATATATCCGTAAAAAGTGTTCTGCTAATCATTTTCCTTTTTTATTACTGCCTGTAATGTATCCTGGATTTTTTGAACCTCAGCTTTCTTCAGGCTTTTTACCACATACACTTTATTCAGGGAACCCATTTTCTCACTGAGTTCTACTGAAATATCCCAGAAACCGGTTTTGTTATCTACTGAGTATCCTGCCACAGTTCCAATCATTACCCCTTTGGGAAAAATCGCTGATTTTCCATCGGTAACAATCGTATCTCCAATCTTCAGGGCTACATATTTCGGAATATCTGCCAAATGCATTACCCTAGAATTATCCCCGTTCCATGTTAAGGTTCCAAAATACCCAGATTTCTTTAACGAAGCATTGATCCTGATACGGTTAACACTTAAAACCGACTGAACCAAAGCATAACTATCTGTTGAATTTATAACGATCCCTGCAATTCCCTTCGGAGCCATAACTCCCATCTGAGGAAATACCCCATCTCTGCGGCCACGGTTAATTGTAAAATAATTATTTCTCCTGTTAATACTGTTGAAAACAATTTCGCCATCCACAAAGGTGTAGATCTGGCCACCTCCTAAAGTATCGTGAACTTTTCTGAAGACCGGCTTTTTAGCACCATCCTTTCCATACAGCTCAATCATTAAAGCTTTATTCTGAGCAACAAGATCTTCATTGATTTGCTTAAGCCTCAAATAAGAAACCCCTTCATCAATATAACCGGAAACCCAGGAATTTAACGCTGCGGACTGACCAGCAATCCAGGATTTTTGCATGGCATTTTTAGAAAATATAAGGACCAGAGCAATAATTTGCAAGAAAATAAAGAAGACAAAAAGAGCGTTCTTCGAAAATAATCTCAGCAAAAATCCCATTCAGATAGTGTTCGTAAAAGTTAAAATTATTTAATTAAGAAATTGAATTTATCCATATTCTTAAGTGCAATCCCGGTTCCGCGAACAACCGCTCTTAACGGATCTTCAGCTACAAAAACAGGAAGACCTGTTTTCTTATGTAATCTGTCTGCAAGACCTCTCAACAATGCACCTCCTCCTGCAAGATAAATACCTGTTTTATAAATATCAGCTGCCAGTTCAGGTGGTGTTAAAGAAAGAGTTTCCATTACGGCATCTTCAATTCTGATGATCGACTTATCCAATGCGCGGGCAATCTCTTTATACCCAACCATGATTTCTTTTGGTTTACCTGTGATAAGGTCTCTACCTTGTACCGGAATATCTTCAATATCCACATCCAGATCTTCAACAGCAGATCCTACTTCAATTTTCACTCTCTCGGCTGTTCTTTCGCCAATATAAAGGTTGTGATGTGTTCTCAGAAAATAAGCGATATCATTCGTGAATACATCCCCTGCAATTTTCACAGACTTGTCACAAACAATACCTCCTAAAGCAACTACTGCAATTTCAGTTGTCCCTCCACCTATATCAATGATCATATTACCTTCCGGTTTTTGAACATCAATTCCTACTCCTATTGCAGCTGCCATTGGTTCATAAATCAGTCTTACCTCCTTAGCATTTACTTTCTGTGCAGAGTCTCTTACCGCTCTTTTTTCCACTTCCGTAATTCCGGAAGGGATACAGATTACAATTCTTAAAGCAGGCTGAATGAATTTACCTTTGATACCAGGAATTTTTTTAATAAACTCCTTGATCATATGTTCAGAAGCATGAAAATCCGCAATAACCCCATCTTTCAAAGGACGAATTGTTTTGATGTCTTCATGGGTTTTCCCCTGCATATGTTTAGCCTGTTCACCAACAGCTATCGGCCTTCCAGTAGATCGCTCAATTGCAACAATTGAGGGCTGGTCTATAACAATTTTATTATTATGGATGATAAGTGTGTTAGCGGTTCCCAAGTCTATCGCAATTTCTTGCGTAAACATATCGAATAAACTCATATTTTTCTTCTGATTTAAGTTTACAAAGATATAAATTAAACACTACCAATAAAATTTGGCAAGCATATAATTTGGTTAAAATTTTATTAAAATTTGAAATAATTCTTTAACGGTCAATTTAATTTCTTATAATATCAATCCAAACTCAGAACAGTAACGGATTTATAGTTTTTCACGATAATTATCATACACAATTTCAGAAAGTGTTTAATTAAAAAAAGCGTAAATTTGCCCTCGGATATGTTACAAAACACTCATACAAATCAAACTTCAAATTTCGCCGTTCTTTCCATAAGCTACGAAAAGGCAGATGGAGAAACACGAGGGAAATTTGCGTTTTTTGATGAAAACATAAAAAATTTCGTTACCCGTATTCACGATGAAAATTTAGGGGATGCCTTTGTGGTTTCTACCTGCAACAGGACCGAAATATATACCACTACTTCCAACTATCTTTTGGTTGCTGAAGAATACTGTAAAACGATCGGGGTTAACATTACTGATTTCTTGCAGTTTGCCAATATCCTTACCAAGGAGGAGGCTTTAACTCATTTGTTCAGGGTTGCCGCAGGTCTTGAAAGCCAGATCATCGGGGATTTTGAGATTATCGGGCAGATCAAAAAAGCATACAGCCGTTTTAAAAAAGAAAGAAAGAACTCTAATCCTTATTTGGAAAGAGCGATCAACTCGGCGATCCAGATTTCAAAAAGAATTAAAAATGAAACCGGGATATCCAATGGGGCCGCTTCAGTTTCTTATGCCGCTGTTCATTACATTCTGAATAATCAAAAAAGGATTACCGAGAAAAATATTCTGCTTTTAGGAGTGGGTGAAATCGGACAAAATACGGTTGAGAATCTTGTAAAGCACGTTTATCAGCCTAAAATAAAAATCACCAACAGAACCCAGGAGAAAGCTGAAAAGATTTCTCAGAAATATACCATTCCTCACGTTGATTATTCAGACTTCGATAAAGAACTGAAAAATACAGACATTCTGATTGTGGCAACAGGGGCAAAACATCCTATTGTAAACGCTTCACATTTTCCAAACGGAAAAGAAACTTTGGTCATTGATCTTTCCATTCCCCACAATGTTGAAAAAAATGTTACGGATAATAAAAATGTAACCTTGATCGATGTGGATGAATTATCAAAACAAATTCAGGAAACAATCCAGCAGAGAGAAAAAGAAATTCCAAAAGCAGAACAGATCATCAAGGAAATGTCTAAAGACTTCATAGAGTGGGAGAAAAAAAGAAAACTCGCTCCCAACATTCATCATTTCAAAGCGGTCCTGAAAAATATGGAGCGTAATGAAATGCATCAGTTCTACAGAAAAAATAAATACATCAATGTAGACGATATGGCACTTTCTGAAAAGATGATTCAGAAAATTACCAGCCGTTTTGCAAAATACATCATAGATAACCCTTTAAAAGCCGAAGAAATTAGTAAATTAATGCACGAAATATTAGTTGAACAACCAAACAACGAATTCAATGAAAAGCATTAGAATAGGAACAAGAAATTCAGCACTTGCTCTTTGGCAGGCGAGAGAGGTCGCAAGGTATCTGCAAAATAATAATTACACGACTGAGATCATGCCCATCCTTTCTTCGGGTGATAAAAATCTTAATCAACCTCTTTACGCTTTAGGGATTACAGGCGTTTTTACCAGAGATCTGGATACCGCATTATTAAATGATGAAATAGATATTGCTGTACACTCTCTGAAAGATGTCCCTACAAAACTTCCCCAACATACAGAACTTATCGCATATCTGGAAAGAGATTATCCGCAGGATGTTTTAATAAGAAAAGAATCAGCAAAAAATAAAGAGTTTCATGAACTTAAGTTAGCAACAAGCAGCTTGAGAAGAAGAGCGTTTTGGCTGAAATATTATCCGGAAGCAACTTTCTCCGATATTCGTGGAAATATACAGACACGCCTTCAAAAATTGGAAGAACAGGATTTTGATGCCACTATATTATCTTTAGCGGGCATCAAAAGAATGAAAATGGACATTGATTACGAGATGCTTCCTTTAATGATCCCAGCGCCTTCTCAGGGAGTTATCGCAGTTGCCGGACATTCGGATAAAAAAGAAATCAATGAAATAGTACGTCAGATTAATCATAAACCCACACAAATCTGCGTTGAGATTGAAAGAAATTTCCTTAGTACCCTTGAAGGAGGATGTACTGCACCCATCGGAGCCTTTGCTGAAATATTTGATGACCAGATCCGCTTTAAAGCAGCACTTTGCTCACTGGACGGAAAAAACTGCATCGCAACGGACGAAAATTTCACATATAATGAGAGTGAAAATTTCGGAGAAAAATATGCAAAAATAGTACTCGAAAACGGAGGCAAGGAATTAATGGCCGAAATAAAGAGCCAGATATAAATTCAGGCTTTTGCCGGCAATCAATTTTATCTCAAATGAAAATCTTATTTACCAAAAATATAGACCCCTCTGTTTTATCCAAAGAATTAGGAGATGACATTGGGGTTGATTGTATTGAGGTAATTAAAACAACTCCGATTCGTGTTAAACCATTCGATTTAAAAAATTACTCACTTATTTTCACAAGTGCCAACGGAGTGACTTCTTTTTTCGAAAATCAGTTCAGACCCAATGAGGATTTTACGACAAAAAATTACAACAAGATTTATTGCGTCGGGGAAAAAACAAAAAGAATCCTCCGAAAATATGGGTTTGGCACCTTTAAGGTTCTGAAAAATGCAGAAGCACTTTCGGAATTTATCATTGGGCATTGTCCACATGAACAATTCCTGCATTTTTGTGGAAACCTGGCCATTGATGTTCTGGACAATGAACTGCCATTACAAAATATCAAGTACAGAAAGATAACGGTTTATAATACCGAAGAGATCAATCCGTTAATATCTGAAAAATATTATGGCATAGTCTTTTTCAGTCCAAGTGGAGTTCGTAGTTTTGCAAAGCGAAATTCATTAGATCATACGAAGCTGTTTTCTATTGGAGAAACAACCTCCAATGAAATAAAAAAGTATACCCGGGAAAAAATTTTCACTTCAGAAGGTAATACTTTGGTTTCCATTTTAGAAATGATCAGAAGAGAAAGTAAGAACAACCTGTAGCAAATTTGCGCTATCAATTTTACTGCAGATTTAAATAAATTATGATTAAGAACGACCTATATTTAAAAGCCCTTCGCGGAGAGACCGTAGAAAGACCTCCTGTGTGGATGATGAGACAGGCCGGAAGATACCTGCCGGAATTCATTGCATTAAGAGATAAATATGATTTCTTTACAAGATGTCAAACTCCTGAACTGGCTTCTGAAATTACCGTACAGCCGATCCGTAGATATCCGCTGGATGCTGCTATTTTGTTTTCTGACATTTTAGTAGTGCCACAAGCAATGGGAATCGACTTTAAAATGAAGGAATCAGTAGGCCCATGGCTAGACACTCCCATCAGAACAATGGAGCAGGTTCAGAATGTTGTTGTTCCGGATGTGAATGACACTTTAGGATACGTTTTTGATGCCATAGAATTAACCTTATTAAAATTAGATAACGAAATCCCGTTGATTGGTTTTGCAGGATCTCCATGGACTATCCTTTGCTATTGTGTGGAAGGAAAAGGAAGTAAAGCTTTTGATATTGCCAAATCATTCTGTTTTCAGCAACCGGAAGCAGCCCATCTGCTTCTTCAAAAAATTACAAATACTACCATCGCCTATTTAAAGAGAAAAGTAGAAAAAGGAGTATCTGCAGTGCAAATTTTCGATTCCTGGGGAGGAATGCTCTCTCCAGATGATTATCAGGAATTTTCATGGAAATACATCAATCAGATCGTGGAAGCTTTAAGCCCATTGACCCACGTGGTTGTATTTGGAAAAGGATGCTGGTTTGCCCTGGAAGAAATGACAATGTCCAAGGCCTCAGCTCTTGGAGTAGATTGGACAATAAAACCTGAGTTTGCAAGAACTTTAACCAATCATACAATGACCCTTCAAGGGAACTTTGATCCGGCCCGATTGCATTCAACCCCTGAAACCATAAAAAAGATGGTAAACGAGATGATTCATCGATTTGGAAAGGATCGCTATATTGCTAATTTAGGTCACGGAATTCTGCCAAACATTCCACTGGAGAACGCAGAAGCCTTTATCAGAGCTGTTGTAGACTGGAAGCCTTAATAGTTTCACAACCAAATATAAAATAAATCCCTTTCAATAATTATCGAAAGGGATTTGTTATTACAAAAAGCCCCTGCTTAGGAGGCTATTTCAGAGATTATTCTTTTATAATTTTTTTACTGATAATTTCCTTTTTATTATCTATCAGAATCAGATAGCTGCCTTTCGGCAAATCAGAAAGATTATATCCGTCTGCCAATCCTGTAAAGCTCTTAACTTGTCGGCCTGCTAAATCCAGCACGGTGATTTTAGAGTCAAATCTTAAGTTTCCAGACTGAATATGTACAAAATCTTTCACAGGATTAGGGTATACCTGCATCTTATCTGAAAATGAAACCTCAGAAGTACCTAATGCTCCGGAAGTAATGGCAACATCATCTACGACAACACCGTAAGAATAATCCCCTGCATCGTCATATACAAATCTCATTTGAAAATTAGCATTGGCATAAGGCGTAAGATCAATATCCGTAGCTTGCTCATAGGTTGTAACAACATATAAAAATGTATTAAAATCAAGATCCCACTGACCAGCATCCCCCGAAAAAGTAAATACCTGTACCCATGATGTTCCGTTAAAAACCTCGACTTTTAACGTTGAATCATCATCATAAATCATGTTAGCATACTTAAATGAGAGTTTAGGGTTCTGAACCGCCGATAGGTTAATAACAGGAGATACAAGCCTGGCATTGGAGTTTATGCTTGAGGGTCCTGCATTATCATCATCAAAAAAAGCTGCACCTGAGGGAAATGTAGCGAAGCCATTTTCAGATCCTACGTCCCAATTAAAAGAAGTATCGGGATTATTTGTCGTCCATCCGGATGGTAAAACATTTCCATCAAAATTTTCAGAGAACACTTGGGCATTGTATATTCCACACACCAAAATAAAAGAAAATAAATATTTTTTCATAACGCATCTTATTTATTATATTAAATTTAATAATTAATATCATTATAATTGTAAAATTTAATACAATAATTATTTTTTATGAAAATTAAACACAAAAAAACATAAGAGTTTTACTTGAATTTATGATTATATTTAACTTCTAACACTTTAAAAATCAAATAACATGAAAAAATTAAACAAAGAAACAATGAAGGCTATATATGCCGGCGGCGAAATATGCCTGGAATGCGCCTACGGATATTACCAGGTTATTATACAAGGAAGATGTCACTGCGTTCCTTGGGAATAATAAACCTATAAAAAAAGCAGTTTTACAACTGCTTTTTTATTTTTTTATTTCGATTAACTTAACATTCTCTTGGCCTTTTTTACTCCCTCTACAAGAAGATCAATTTCCTGAAAAGTATTATACACGGCAAAACTTGCTCTTACAGTTCCTGCAATATTAAAGAAATCCATTATAGGTTGCGTGCAGTGATGCCCTGTCCTTACAGCTACACCCATCTTATCCAGAATCATTCCTACATCGGAAGATATTCCTACTCCTTCTAAATTAAAGGAAACAACGCCCGTTCTTCTGGCCTTTTCTCCATAGACTTTAAGACCTTCAATCTCTAAAAGCTGTCTTTGAGCATATTCCAACAAAGCATTCTCATGTCTCTGAAGATTTTCGTGTCCTACTTTTTCAATAAAATCTACTGCCGCTCCTAATGCTATATTACCTCCGACATTTGGCGTTCCTGCTTCATACTTAAATGGCAACCCGGCATAGGTCGTTCCATCGAATGAGCATGTGGCAATCATTTCCCCTCCTCCATGAAACGGTGGCAAAGAATCTAAAATATGTTCTTTCCCATACAGGATTCCGGTTCCCATTGGAGCGTACATTTTATGCCCTGAAAATACAAAGAAATCACAATCCATTGCCTGCACATCAATTCTGAAATGAGGAGCAGACTGCGCACCATCAATAACGATATAAGCATCGGAATTCCTCCTGGTCCTTGAGATAATCTCTTCAATAGGATTTACAACCCCCAATGCATTTGAAACCTGGTTTACGGCAACAACTTTAGTTTTCTCGCTTAGATACTGATCCAAATAATCAAGCTGTAAAATACCATTGTCATCAATCGGAATCACACGAAGCTTTGCACCTGTTCTTTCACATAGCAACTGCCATGGAACAATATTAGAATGATGTTCTAAATATGAAATAATGATCTCATCATCTTTTTTCAGCTTTCCGGTAAGAATATAAGCGATGAGGTTTAACCCTTCCGTTGTTCCCTTTGTAAAGATCACCTCAAAATCATGCTTTGCATTAATAAATTTCTGGATCTTTCTTCGCGAAAGCTCCATTTCTTCAGTAGCAAGCTGACTTAAAGTATGAATCCCTCTGTGTACATTTGCATTAATTTCTGTATAGTATTGGTTCCAAACCTCTAAAACGGAGTTTGGTTTTTGTGATGTCGCTGCATTATCCAGATAAACCAGAGGCTTACCGTTGACCTCCTGATCTAATATAGGAAACTGACTTCTTATTTCTTGAATGTCAAACATTTATTATAAATTTTACAATTATTATGTTCTTATTTAGAACACTTCAAATTTACATCTTTTTTTTTGAAAGGCTAAAGAAAGAATAGCATTATAGATGCAATCTAAAATAAAAAACCTGCCAAAAAATTGACAGGTTTTTATATCATTGTTATTAAGCAATTCTTATTCAGCTGCAGTTTCCTCAGCTGCTGGAGCAGCTCCTTCAGCTACAACCTCTTCTTCATCCTCATCATCTTGTGCTGCTGCACCTCCCTTCATTGCATTTCTAGACATCTTAACAGCTACAACAACTGCATTGTCAGGGTGCATGAAAGAATATCCTTCAGTTTTGATAGCACCAACATATAGTTTGTTACCAATCTTAAGTGAAGTAATATCAATAACGATCTCATCCGGCAAGTTTGCAGGGATCGCTTTTACTTTTAGCTTTCTGAATGACTGACGTAGAACACCCCCAGCAACAACACCTTTAGAACGACCAGTAACTCTTACCGGAACTTCCATAATAACCGGCTTATCAGCAGATAATTGATAGAAGTCAGCATGAAGAATTTTGTCTGTAATTGGGTGGAACTGAATATCCTGAAGAACTGCTGGAATTGTTTGTCCGTCAACTTCAATAGATACCGTGTGTGCTTCAGGAGTATATACTAAACCTTTGAAAGATTTCTCTTCTGCAGAGAAGTTCAATGGTTCTGTCCCTCCATAAACAACACAAGGAACTAATTCAGCATCACGTAAAGCTTTTGTAGACTTTTTGCCCACGCTTTCTCTTTTTGTACCTTGAATTGTAATAGATTTCATTTATAAAAATTTAAAATTTTGTTTTAAAATACAATTTGCAAACTTCAGTAAATCAATTAGATAACAAATTTACTACTGATTGACTGGTGCTCATGAACCATCTTCATAACATCTGCAAATAATGGGGCGCAAGATAGCACTTTTATTTTAGATGACAAATTATTTTTAACAGGAATTGAGTCAGTTACAATAACTTCCAGCAATTTAGAGTTCTCAATATTCTCATAAGCCTTTCCTGAAAGCACTCCATGAGTAGCCATTGCTCTAACTGTTTTTGCTCCTTTCTCTATTAAGATATCAGCAGCTTTGCAAAGCGTTCCTGCTGTATCAATCATGTCATCAATAAGAATAACGTTTTTACCATCTACATCCCCGATAAGGAACATTTCCTCTACAACATTAGCTTTCTTTCTCTCTTTGTAAGCAATTACTACTTCAGCACCCAGGTGTCCGGCATAGTTTTTAGCTCTTTTTGCCCCACCCATATCCGGTGAAGCGATGGTAAGATTATCCAGATTCAGGTCTCTGATATAATCTACAAAAATAGTTGACGCATACAAGTGATCCACAGGAATTTCAAAGAATCCCTGAATCTGATCCGCATGCAGATCCATGGTCATAATTCTGGTCGCTCCCGCAGCAGTTAAAAGATTAGCAGCCAACTTAGCACCTATAGGAGCTCTTGGCTTATCTTTTCTATCCTGTCTTGCAAGTCCGAAATAAGGAAGTACAACAGTAATACTTTTCGCAGAAGCCCTTTTTGCAGCGTCAATCATTAGAAGAAGCTCTAATAGATTATCCGCGGGAGGGAATGTAGATCCAATCAGGAAAACCCTACCTCCTCTTACTGATTCGTCTAAAACAGGTTCGAATTCCCCGTCACTAAACTCCTGGAAGTTTATTTTTCCTAATCCCTGCCCATAATGCTGAGCAATTTTTTCTGCCAAGTCCTTACTTGTCCTTGTACTAAATAGATAACTTAACTGATCGGCCATTTTTACTTTTTAAGATTTTGCAAATTTAAAAAAAAACCACAAGAATTAGTCTTGTGGTTTCTAAGTTTTTGTTTCCTTTATATTTTAAGGGAATCTTACTCCTGAATAATTATTCGCATTTACCTGTGGTAAAGAAGAATTATACTTTGCATTAATTGATTTAATAAATTCATTCGCAACAATAGCATAACCTCTTCCTGTCAGGTGAACTCCATCAAGAGAAAAAGCTCCACCCGTTACAAACTTCGCAGTATATCTTACCCCGTCAAATGAAATTCCGGATTGGCTATTAAGTTCAACCATCTTTTTGTTGGCATCTACAAAAGCGTATCCTTTAGCATCTGCTGCTGCTTTAATCGTTACGTTATAAGCATCAATGGTTGTGTTTACATCAGTAACTTCTGTTGCCGTCAATACATATTTATCAGCAAACGGATAAGCAATTCCTTTTGCACCAAGGCTAGCGGGAACCCCTGGAGGCAATGTTTGAAGTGTTCCAATCTCAGCTTTAGAAGTTAAAGGAACCAAATCTCCTGCTTTCGCCTGTCTTGCTTGTCCATAAGTAGCTCCTAAATATGTTGCTAAAGCAATCAGGGTTGGATTTCCGGATGCTAAAGCAGCACCTGTAATCTGAGCACCTAGATTAGGAAGGCTTTCGTCTACTATAAGCAATGGATTAGCTTCGGTTTTAGACAAAGGCTTTATTCTTCCAGCACCTCCTACTGCAGCCAAAATCTGACTCAATGGCCCGTATAAGTTTGTATTTAAATTATCTATTGTTGCATTTCCTACAGTAACATTACCTCCACCTAGAACAGAAGCTGTTAAAGGGTTATAAGGAACAGTTGTTAAGGAAGGAATAGAAGTAACGCTAGGAATATTTGCGATAACACCTTTAGCATTTGTAGAGGCAATCTCATTAATTAATGCATTATAATATTGTGTAAATTGTGCCGGTGGTGTAAGGGTTTCAACCGTAGCATCTCCACCTGCAAGAGCATATAACAACGCATCATTATTTCCTATCCATAATGAAAAGAAAGTAGGCTTCTGTGCTTTAAAATCAGCAATTACAGATGTTGTAGGACTTGATGCAAATCTTACAAAATACGGATTAGCTGTTTTAGTAGCAATTCCTTGAATGTTACCATATCCAGGAGCCAGCAAATGAGCCACTTTTGCTCCCGGAACTCCCATGTTATTGAAAGGACCCGTCAAAATGGTATTTACAAGTGCTGTTGCTGTATTATTATTCGCATTTTTAATATCAGGAGAACCATTTACAAAACCACTAATGAATAATTTTGTATTGGCAATCTGAACAGGACCGGCTAAGGTATTTAACAGCAATCCACCATTATTATCCGGCATTAACGGTTGTTTGAAATCTCCTCCTCCGACAAGTTTCATTTGCTGAGCTATCATAGAAGGATAAGATTCATTTTGTCCATCTGAATAAAGAGCTCCATCTCTATAGCCTGATGTTAATGAATTACCCAATGCTACATATTTAGAAAAGTCTGCATTCCCTTTCGATACCTGGATATCTTTAACATCCGTATCAAAATCATTTTCGCAGCTCGTTGTAAATAAAAGCGCAGAGACAGCGATTGTAGAAATTATAATTTTTTTCATAGTCTTTCAATTAAAAAGGATTATAAGATAAACCTAGACCAAAATAAAACGCCCTGGCTTTTGCCTGTCCGTAGAATCCAAGATTCGCATTATTAACGTCTCTTGCCTGAGGCATTGCATATCCTCCAGCAATATCAACTCCAAATTGTTTCAACTTAAAGCCTACCCCTCCTGTTACTACATAAGTATTAAATGAAGGTGTTTCAGCTATAAAATTGTTGTCAGAATAAGGAGATTCATCATAATAAGCTCCCAAACGTCCAAAAATCATATCGCTAAATGCATATTGCGTTCCTAACCTGAAGGTTTTTGAGTTTCTGAAGTTTTTTGGAGCAACAAGCACCGTAGGATCTGCTTGGTTTCCAATAGGAGCATTGGCAAAATCCAATGTCAGTTTACTGTATCTTTCCCATCCATGATAGTTAAAATCAGCAGAAACCAACCATTTTGGTGTAATCTTATAGGTTAAACCTATTGTATATTCTTCCACTAAAGGAAGCGTTGCAGAGAAACCATCTTGTCCGTTCGCTCCTAATCCTAATAATGAGTAGATAGACTGTGATGGAAATTTAAATGTTGCTGTTCCATTCTTCGCTTTCATATCAACCGGAGAACGGTATGCAATACTAACATCCAGTTTTTCTTCAGGTCTGAAATAGAAACCAAACCCGTATCCATGTCCACTTGCTTTCTCATCATTAATATTTACCTCACCTCCAAATTGAGTAATTGCTTTATCCCAGTCTACTTTTCCTCTTGCATATATATAACTCGCTCCAAAAGCTAACCACGGGGCCAGTTTTACTGAAACCATTGGCTGGAAGTAGAAACTTTTTAATTCTAATTTCTGAACCATTTCTCTTCCTTCCCAATCATTTGGCCATTGGATCGTACTACCAAAAGGTGTTGAAAAGCTGAAACCTACTGATAAATTTTCCAGCGGTTTATAAGCAATAGCCGCATAAATAGGTGTTCCAAGAGGATTATCAGTTTCTGTACTTTGTAAAGTATTTAAATTCTGAAAAGTAACTTTATTACTTGCTCCAAATCCTCCGGCAACTATACTCAGTTTAGAAGGAATGAATGACATACCCGCAGGGTTAAAGAATGCCACACTTGCATCTTCAGCATGAGCACTAGTATGTGCCATTGCCAATTGCTTTACCCCTTGCAAAGAAACCCTGAAGCCTCCAGCGTAAGATAAAACACCCGCCAATAAAGCAGTTGATACTAATATTTTTTTCATAGACTATTATTATATAACCCAAATATAAAATTATTTTGCATAGGTCTGTTAATATTTCTTAATATTTTAAACATTATACGAAAAGAAAATTATGTTTAAAATAACACTTTAGGAAAAATTCACCATAAAAGCATATATACTAGTACATTGGTAAAATTCGGTGATAAAAAAGTGTTTTTTGTTTAATATCAAACAATGATGTTGACGAATATTTGAATTTTTTAGAATTACATAAAGATAAAAATATATAAATTTGCAAGATTAAATAATAGTTATATGAGTTGTGGATGTAAAACATCCGGCGATTCTGCGCATTCTTGCGGACCCAAGAAATCCGCGAATGGTTGTGAAAATGTAAATACCTGTGGTAATAGTTATAAATTAAGTGTTTTCGACTGGCTATCTAACATCAATAATCCCGCATCTAACAGGTGTGATTTTGTAGAAGTTAGATTTAAAAATGACAGAAAATCGTTTTATAAAAATGTAAATAATGTTCCATTACATATAGGTAGTGTAGTCACCGTAGAATCTAGTCCCGGACACGATGTTGGTGTGGTAAGTCTCACCGGCGAATTAGTGAAAATTCAGATGAAAAAGAAAAAATTTTCTGAAGAAAACTCACTAAAAATATACAGATTAGCCAATCAAAAAGATATTGAAGTTTGGCAGGAAGCTAGAAAAAAAGAAGACAGCGTAAAGATCCAGGCAAGAAAGATTGCCCATAATCTGGGGCTTGAAATGAAAGTTACTGATGTAGAGTATCAGGGAGATGCCTCTAAGGTAACATTCTATTATACTGCAGATAATCGTATCGATTTCAGACAGTTAATAAAAGAATACGCCTCTACATTCCGAACAAAAATCGACATGAAACAGATCGGTTTCAGACAGGAAGCCGCAAAAATCGGAGGAATCGGGTCTTGTGGAAGAGAACTTTGCTGTTCGACATGGCTTACCGACTTCAGATCTGTAAATACCAACGTTGCGAGATATCAGCAATTAAGTATCAACCCGCAAAAACTTGCCGGGCAATGTGGTAAACTAAAGTGTTGTCTAAATTATGAATTAGACAGTTATCTTGATGCATTAAGTAATTTCCCTTCTTCGTCAACAACATTGGATACAGAAAAAGGAAGAGCTTTCTGTATTAAAATTGACGTTTTCAAGAAGAAAATGTGGTTTGCCTATGTGGATAGCTCTGTAGCATGGTATGATTTTGATATTGACCTTGTAAAACAGTTCATTTCTAAAAATAAAAGAGGAGAAAAAATACTCCCTCTTGAAGAACTTAAACAACCGGATATCCCGTTGCATAGCATTGATCTGATTCAGGAGAATAATGTGGATCGATTCGAAAAGAAAAATAAAGGATTCAACAAAAACAGAAACCAGAATCACAATAACCAGAACAGGCAAAACAACAATCAGGGACAAAGGAAAAATAAACCGGAGAGATCTGAAAAACCAGACCATACCAATTCTAATCATAACCCCAAACAGCCAAGGCCTCAGCAGCCAAAAGCTCAATTGGAGAAAGTAGAAGCGAGTAATTCCGGTCAGGAGAAAAAGCCTCAACAAAATCCAAACAAGAAAAAATTTAAAAAAAAATTTCCTCCAAAAAAAGATAACAATGCATAAAGTTTTAGGATTTTTATCCCTTATTCTTTTCTTGAGCTGTAATTCTCCGGGAGAACATGTCACGATGAATTCCATTGATAGTAAATGGAATAAGAAAAGTGAGCAGAAATTTAATCTTGAGATTTCGGATCCACAGAATCCTAAAAATATTATATTTGTTGTAAGAAACAATAACGATTATCCTTATAGCAATATAAGGTTTATCGTTAATTTCACCAATCTTCAAAACAAGAAAAAGGAGACGGATACGTTGAATTATATTCTTACAAAACCAAATGGAGAATGGCTTGGAACAGGTTTTGGAGACACGAAGGAAACGCTTTTCCAGTATAAATTAAATTACAGGTTTCCACAAAAAGGAAAATATGAAATTGGATTAATACAAGCGATGAGAAATGATTTCCTTCCGGGGATTGAAGATATTGGAGTAAAAATAGAAACGGCTAAACCGTAATCATAAATGGAAGAAAACAAAAAAAACACAGGAAGTAAGGGAAAGACGTTTCCGCTTCCTCCCAAAAAAAATAATAAAAATACCTCCTGGAAAAAGTGGGTTAGATTTATTTGGCTTGGACTCATTGTAGTTGTTTTGGGAATTTCAGGAACTTTCTTTGCTGTTTCACAAGGTTTTCTTGGTGAAATGCCGGATGTTGAAGAACTGGAAAACCCTGACATTTATGTTGCTTCTCAGATTTTTTCTGCAGATGGTGTTCTTTTAGGCAAATTTGAAAAAGAAAAAACCCAACCTATTACCTATAAGGATCTTCCTCCTTTTCTTGTGTATGCACTACAAGCTAAAGAGGATGAGCGTTTTAAAGAACACTCCGGAATTGATCTACAATCAATTGCCAGAGCAGTTGTTTATGGAGGTGGCAGAGGAGGTGGCTCCACCATTACCCAGCAGCTTGCAAAGCTACTCTTCACAGGGGGAGCTTCACAAAACAAGTTAGCAAGGGCTTTCCAAAAGCTAAAAGAATGGGTTGTGGCAGTAAGCCTTGAAAGAAGATATACCAAAGAAGAAATTGTAACGCTTTATTTCAACAAGTTTGACTTTTTATACAATGCAAACGGAATTGAAATGGCTTCAAAAATCTATTTTAACAAAAGCACCAATCAGCTTACATTACCTGAAGCAGCAATGTTTGTTGCCATGCTGGAAAATCCGGTAAAAAACAATCCTATGCGTAATGAGACAAGAGCGAAGGCAAGAAGAGATGTTGTTTTGGAGCAGATGCAGAAAACAGGTTATATTGATGAGGATACTTACAACAAAGCGGTAGCAACGCCTATTACTTTAGACTATCATCCGATCAAAAACATCAATGATGACTACTCTGCTTACTATAAGTTTTATCTGAAAAAAGAGATCGATAGTTATCTTAAAGATCACGAAAAAGAAACCGGTAAAAAATTAAACCTTTATAAAGACGGACTTAAAATATATGTTACGCTTGACTCTAAAATGCAAAAATATGCGGAAGAGGCAATTAAAGAACATTTGACAGACCTTCAAAAAAGATTTGATGCAGAACAAAGAGGCAGAAAAAACAGACCTTTTTATTACTTAACGGATAAGCAAATCAACAGTGTAATGGTTCAGGCTATGAAAAGAACGGGACGTTACAAATTGCTTAAGGCAGCCGGAGTATCTGAAGATTCAATCCTTATGGAATTCCATAAACCGATAAAAACATCACGTTTTACATGGAATGGAGAAGAAGAAGTTGAAATGTCTCCTTGGGACTCTATCAGATATCATAAGCAGATCGCTCAGGCAGGTTTGATGTCTATGGTTCCTGGAACCGGTGAGATTAAAGCATGGGTTGGAGGAATCGACTGGCAGCATTTCCAGTACGACCATATCAAACAAGGTAAAAGACAGGTTGGATCCACATTCAAACCTTTCGTATATGCAACTGCTATCATGAAGCTTGGAATGACACCTTGTTCAGCTGTTTCAAACGGAACCTACGACCATAATGGATGGCATGTTCCCGGCAGAGGCGGAATGCTGACGTTAAAAGATGCTTTAGCGCACTCTCAAAACCCAGTTGCAGCACGTCTCATAGAAATGACCGGAGTAGATGCTGTAATACAGACTGCAAGAGATCTAGGAGTAACTGAGGAAATTCCAAGAAACAATACAATTGCATTAGGTTCATCTGACATCACGATTTATGAAATGCTTGGTGCTTACAGTACTTTCGCCAACTATGGTAACTATAATAAACCTGAAATGATCTGGAGGATAGAAGATGCCAACAGCAGGGTTATCAAAGAAGTAAATGTAGATCCAAAAGAGGTAATGAATCCTCGTTATGCCTACACCATGATTGAATTGATGAAAGGAGTAGCCCAATTTGGTACCGCTTCCGGAGAACTTTCAAGAAGGGGCATCTCAAAAGCGGTGGAAATTGCTGCCAAAACCGGTACTACACAGAACAACTCCGATGGTTGGTTTATGGGAATAACTCCTAAGCTAGCAACAGGTGCCTGGGTAGGATGGGAAGACAGAGCAACTCACTTCTTTGGAACAGGTGAAGGACAAGGAGCAAGAATGGCATTGCCGATCTGGGCGATATTTATGAAAAAAGTCTGGGCAGATAAAAGTTTAGGCATTACTCCAGATGATAAGTTTGTGAAACCATCAGATTGGAAAGACGGATGTTCGGATCTCAAAGGATTGAGTGGAGGTTATGGTGATGAGGGAGGACTTCAGACAATCGATCAAATTAAAAATCCTAGGCCTGTAGATCCTACACCAAAAAGCAATACAACGAAGAAAGAAGAGAACGTCAATGAAAACCTCAATAAGAGCGAAGAAATTGATTTTAATAAATAAATTCTCTTTTACAAATACACGAGACCTTTCAATCTGTTTGAAAGGTCTTTTTTTATTGTTGTATCTTTGATTCATGAATATTAAAGAGATCAAACAGCCTTTTATAAAGAAGTTTCCCGGAGACTTTTCAGGAAATCCAATGCAGAGAGCAACGCCTAAAGTTTTGTTCTCAACGGTTAGTCCTGCCGGGTTTGACAATCCGGAATTAATTATTTTCAATGAAAAACTTTCTGAAGAAATCGGCCTAGGAAAGTTTGAAGAGAACGACCTGGATTTTCTTGTTGGAAATAATTTACCTCCTAATATTCAACCTTACGCGACAGCATATGCCGGGCATCAATTTGGAAACTGGGCCGGACAACTTGGAGACGGGAGAGCTATACTCGCTGGGGAAATAATCAATGACTCCGGGAAAAAAAGTGAAATTCAATGGAAGGGTCCTGGAGCCACTCCATATTCAAGACATGCAGATGGAAGAGCTGTATTAAGGTCTTCAGTCAGGGAATACCTGATGAGTGAGGCTATGTATCACCTTGGTGTTCCGACTACAAGGGCATTAAGCCTATGTTTTACAGGAGAAGATGTCATAAGAGATATGATGTACAACGGGAATCCTCAAAAAGAAAAAGGAGCGATAATTATCAGGACTGCGGAAAGCTTTCTACGGTTTGGACATTACGAGCTCATTTCTGCTCAGGCAGAATACAAAACCTTACAGGATCTCGGTGACTTTACTATTCTCAATTATTTTCCTGAAATCACTTCATCGGATTCTGAAAAATATAAAGATTTCTTTAAAAGCATCTGCACAAGAACGGCTGATCTGATGACAGAATGGTTCAGAGTGGGTTTTGTACATGGAGTTATGAATACAGATAATATGTCTGTGCTTGGGCTTACCATTGACTATGGTCCATACTCTATGATGGATGAGTATGATCTGAATTTCACTCCCAATACCACCGATTTGCCAGGAAGAAGATATGCATTCGGAAAGCAGGGGCAAATCTCACAATGGAATTTATGGCAGTTGGCAAATGCGCTTCATCCATTAATTAAGGATGAAAAATTTTTAGAAAATACCCTCAATAATTATGGTAATTATTTCTGGGAAGCTCACGACAAAATGCTTTGCCGAAAATTCGGATTCGATCAGCTATTAGATGGTGACGAAGAGTTTTTCAGCAACTGGCAGGGATTGATGCAGGAATTAGAATTTGATCACACCTTGTTTTTTAATCAGTTGGAAAAACTCAAAGAGGGAGATGACCTGAAAGAGTTGTTTGAAAATGTATCTTATACCTTCCTAAATGATGATCTTTTGAATAAGCTTAAACACTTTATTCAAAAATACAAAGAAAGAATTTCAAAAAATAAAATTACAAAGGAAGCCTCTCTCAACCTGATGCAAAAAGCTAATCCAAAATTCATCCTTAGAAATTATCTTTTGTACCAATGCATTGAAGAAATTAATGAAGGGAAGAAAGATTTATTAAAAAAATTAATACATGCCCTCGAAAATCCTTATCAGGAAATTTATCCTGAATTTTCCGTAAAAAGGCCTGTTGATTATGATGATATTTCCGGATGTTCCACGCTGTCTTGCAGTTCGTAAGTTCATAATAATAAATAAGATACGTGATATCTATTAAAAAATTGCTTAATTTTGAGTATAACTATAAAATTACATTATGAAAAAGACTTTACTATCTTTAATATTATTAACAAGCGTGATGGGGACTGCTCAAACCGTCTTGTTAGATGAAGGCTTCGAATCTTACACGAATTTTGCCATTACAAATATCGGAAGTTGGCTGACTTTAGATTTAGACGGTAGAAATACTTACACAGGAGGTGGGCCTGTAGTAGGAGGCAGTACCGTACCAACCTGGACTGCTAATTGGACAAATGCCGGTGGTGCTATGGCATTTCAGATTTTTAACCTTTCAGCAAGTAATGCCACAAACAATCTGACTTCAGTACCAGGAGTGGATGAAGAAATAAGAAATTTCACTCCACATGGTGGACAAAAAACAGCTGTATCCTGGGCTGCAGTGCCGGCTGCTGGTGTAAATGCAAATAACGACTGGCTTATTTCTCCAGCTGTAACATTAGGAGCAGGTGGCAATCAGTTAAGCCTTTGGGTAAAAGCTCTATCTCCTGCCTTTACAGAAAACTATAAAATAGGAGTATATGTCGGTAACGGTACACCTACGTCAGCTGCGAACTTTACAATAATATCTGGCGCAACCCCATTAACAGCTCCTTATGCGGCATGGCAGCAAGTTACGCAAAGTTTGGATGCTTATAGTGGTCAAACAATCAGGATTGGTATCCAATATATGTCCTCAGATCAATATATGTTTATGTTAGATGACGTTAAAATTACTACAGGCACTCTTTCAACATCCGAAAATTCTGCCAAAGTTAGAACAGGCATCTATCCCAACCCTACAAAAGGAGAAGTTGAAATCAGAACAGACAAAAAAATAAAGTCAATATCTGTTTTTGATGTTTCAGGAAAATCAGTTTTAAAAACGGCTTCGGTAAAAGCAGATCTTTCTTCACTCCCTAAAGGAAATTATTTGATGCAGATCGAATTTAACGATGGGACATCATCCTCAGAAAAAGTCATCAAAGAATAAATGATTTTTACACATAGAAACAAAACTCACCGGAATTGGTGAGTTTTTTTATTTTACTTTTGCAAAAACTTTAAACAGGTGAATTTCAAAACGAAACTAATCCATTTTTTTAAACTCATATTTCCTTCTTCGCTCACTGAGCTATGGGTCTTTCTTTTCTTTCTTTCTCTGTATGGAATACTGGGATCTTACATTGCCATTAATTACACCATCATTTTTGATAACAGAATACCCTGGGATGCTTATTTCAGTTTTGACAATCGTTCAATTGTGATGACCGGTGGTAGTTTCGAAAGACATCCTTTATCCTACTACTTTTTTAACTGGATAAGAGAGTTTGCTTTTCTAATCTCGAACGGAAAAACGGATGTTACCTTTAGGTTAGTTCTGGCATGGTTTAGCATAACCACGGTAAGTCTAGCTATATTACAAGTATTTAAATATTTAAAAAACATCATCAGAATACCATTGATGATCAACCTTATTATTATTCTTTTTTTCGGGCTTTTCTCAACAAGCATCCTGCTTTCTTTCACTCCGGAAAACTTTACTTATACATTTTTTCTTCTTTGTCTTTATAACCATTATGCGGCCATTAAACTAAAAAAAGAAGAGAAAATATCTGGTCTGGCTCTTGTTTTCGCTGGAGTTTCCGTGGCAGGACTTACTATTACCAACATTTTTAAGGTTTTCATTCCTGTCTTATTCGAAAAAGACCTGTTTACAAAATGGAAGAAATTTGGAAATGCTGCACTAAGAGTTGTAATTACTTGTATTTGCTTTATACTGCTATACCTAAACCGGATAGACTTTAAATATAAAAATATCTTCAATAAGACGAACGAACAATATGAAAAGTTCTCTAATGTAAAGTCTACACCAACCTGGGACATGATTCTTTCGTATTTTTTTGGTGGCAATATTCTTTTTTCCAATTTTATCATTCGTGATAAACATAATATGAAAGGCTTTCATTTCAAAGGTCTTATTATGGATGTTTATTCTTCGTGGGTTGCTTACTTATTTATTGCCCTTTTATTGAGTCTTATATTTTGGAGTTATTTCAGAAATTTCAAAAATAAACTGGTACAAGTTGTAATGATCTCTTTTGTTGTAGATATTGTTATCCACTGCATTATGAGATTCGGATTACATACGTCTTACATCTATGGCGGTCACTTTGTTTTTGTCTATCCGATACTTCTAGGCTGGTTGTTCTACTCTTATCGGTCTTCTCCGAAAGCACTCTCATTCCTGACACTTACATTGGGAATATTATTGGTTTATCTGGGAGTTAATAACTACCTCAGGATGACAGAGTTTTTCTGGTTCTTAGATTCTTATTATCAATAAAAAAGCTGAGAAGATTTTCTTCTCAGCTTTTATTTTTTTATCATATAGCTTATATTATTTAGCCTCTGCACAAAATATTCTGTACTGTACTGCAACAGCAGATTTAAAGTATTCTCTGATCTTAGAAAGGTCTGAAGAAGCACTTTGTTTCGTGAAATAACTTCCTGCTAAAATCTTATAATTAGGTCTCAAAGACGCATCGGTTTCCACCTTTAGATTAGGAAATCTTTTTCTGAAATACGATTTGATCTCATTCGCTTCATCGTTACTTTTCACAGTTGTAATCTGAATTTTATACCCTAAAATTCTTGGGTTTTTTCTACAGATTTCCGCATTGGTCAATTCCCTATTCGGAACATATATTTTTGTAGGTCTGGTGTAAGTTTCGTCACTACTATCCCGGGGTGTTGTAGTGGTTACAACTCTTGAACATTTGTCTTCGAGACTCTCTAAAGCATCTTTTACCTTAGGATCCATTGACATTACTAGTTCGGTTCCGGACAATGTATCCTTCTTTACAACCTGCTGGGCTTCAATCTCATAAAATCCAAAAAAGGATAGTACCGACAATATTTTGATTAAATTTTTCATTTAAACTTGTTTGCGCAAATTTATACAAATTAAAAAATTATACCAAACTGAGTTATTTAGAATCAATACAAATTAAACGTAAATGATATTTTCCCCTTTCTATATGCCGTTAAATTCCTGTTAAAAATATTATTTTTGCGGGATTGATTGAATGTTCAATATTTTACTAACATAAGATAATTTAAATGATTAGTTGGAGAAAGCATTATAAACAAACGTTGATCGCAATAGGCTTATTGCTATCAACCAGTGCTTCATTTTACGGGCAAGACGGCGATCCTAAAAACGGTGAGAAACTTTTCAAAGCGAATTGTACTGCATGTCACGCTCTGGATAAACAAGTGATAGGACCTCCTTTGAAAGGAGTTGTAGAACGAGTAAAGACAGAGGGTGGTGTAGACAGAGATTGGCTTCACAAGTGGATCAAGGACAACAAAGCTCTGAGAGCTTCTGGAGACAAATACGCCAATGAGATTTTTGAAAAATATAATAAAACTGAGATGCTTCAGTTTCCTAATCTTACAGAGAAGGATATCGATGACATCTTAGCTTTTACAACTAATCCTCCGGCTCCGGAAGAGAAAAAACCGGAAGCGGGAGCAGCCACTGCAACAGATGCTACCGCAACTGCAGCAACCGACAAAACAACAACAAACGTTGTTATCATTTCACTTTTAGCAATTGCAGCCTTACTGGTATGGATCTTACTTAAACTAAGACAATTAGTTAAATTAGGACAGTCAGAAGACTTAGCAGGGCTTAATGAAACGAGAGTTCGTTCATTCAGTGAAATCTATAAAAAATACCACTATATAGGTAAAGGAGC
Organism: Chryseobacterium sp. B21-037; assembly: GCF_028570785.1. Taxonomy (NCBI): domain Bacteria; kingdom Pseudomonadati; phylum Bacteroidota; class Flavobacteriia; order Flavobacteriales; family Weeksellaceae; genus Chryseobacterium; species Chryseobacterium sp. B21-037. The sequence continues at coordinate 3,727,814 of NZ_JALGCB010000001.1, read as the reverse complement.
TTTGGTTATTTTAGCGATCCTTGCAACCTATGGAATCTGGAACTGGTTAATGTGGATCGGTGTTTACAAAGGATACAAGCCTGAACAACCTATCTACTTCTCTCACAAAATTCACGCTGGAGAACAAAAAATTGACTGTCAGCTATGTCACTCAAGTGCTAAATATGGTAAAGTTTCTGAAATTCCTTCTATGAACGTTTGTATGAACTGTCACAGAACAATTTCCGAATACAATGCAGATCACTATATGGAGCCAGGAAAAGACAAAGCGTTCTATGACGGTGAAATCCAAAAGATTTATCAGCATACAGGTTGGGATCCTGCAAAACAACAGTATACAGGAAAAACTGAACCAGTAGAATGGACAAGAATCCACAACATGCCGGATTTCGTGTACTTCAATCACTCTCAGCACGTTGTAGCGGGTGAGCAGGCAATCATCAATTCTTTCAACAAAAAGAATCCGAATAACAAAATCGATGTTGTTTGTAAAGCTTGTCACGGAAAAATAGACACAATGAATGTTGTTCAGATGGCTAATGACTTCACTATGGGATGGTGTATCGAGTGTCACAGAACTACTGAGGTTGATATGAACAACGGTTATAATAAAGAATACTTCAAGAATCTACATGACAAGTTGAAAAAACAATACCCTAAAGATGGTGGTAAGATTACTGTAGATGCAATTGGAGGTCTTGAGTGTGGTAAATGTCATTATTAATAACTAAAAATTAGAAGTATAAATGGCTTCAAACAAAATACAATTTAGAAGTATTCATGAACTTAAAGACCCGGCTTTAAATAATAAGCTGGCTCAAAAAGAGTTTCAGGAAGAAATTCCGGTAGAAGATTTCCTTGGAGATGCTGAACAGAACGGATCAAGTACTTCAAGAAGAGATTTCTTAAAATTATTAGGATTTTCTACTGCAGCAGTAACACTTGCTGCTTGTGAAGCTCCGGTAATTAAAACGATTCCTTACGTGGTAAAACCTCATGATATCATTCCTGGGGTTCCTAACTACTACGCTTCAACATATTTTGATGGTTTCGATTTCGCTAGTGTTTTAGTAAAGACACGTGAAGGACGACCTATTAAAATTGATCCAAACCCGGCTGCAGGAGAATTAGGTAAAACGAATGCAAGAGCTCAGGCAAGTGTACTTTCTCTTTATGATAATGATAAAGTAAAACAACCTAAGCTTGACGGTAAAGACGAAACTTTCGATAAAGTAGATGATTTTGTTTTTAAAGGTTTGGCAGAAGCACAGTCAGCAGGCAAAAAGATTGTTCTTTTATCTCAGTCTTTTGCTTCACCAACTTTCAAAAAGTTGTTCGCTGAATTCAAAGCTAAATATCCTACAGCAGAACTTGTAACTTATGATGCTTTCCCTTACTCCGCAGCATTAGATGCAGCACAGGAAGTATTCGGACAAAGAGCATTACCGGTTTACGATCTTAAAGGTTCTGAATTAGTAGTTTCTTTCCAGGCTGATTTCTTAGGAGATTACAATGCCTCAAGTTTAGAAACTTCTTATGCAGAAGCAAGAAAACCGGGAGCAAACATGTTGAGACACATTCAGGTGGAATCCAACATGTCTCTTACAGGTGCAAATGCTGACTCAAGATACAGACTAAAGCCTAGTGCAGTAAATAAAACATTAGTTGAAGTTTACAATGCAATCGTAGGTGGGGGTGCTGCTTCTGATAAAATTGCTGCTGAGATCGTAAAAGAACTTCAGACAAAAGGAAGCAAAGCTGTCGTATTTGCGGACGGATCTAAAGGTGCACAGGTTTTAGCACACTTAATTAACCAAAAATTAGGTTCGGTTGCCTTCACCGGTAAAGCGAACTTCTTAAAAGAATTTGATAAAGCAAGATACCAGGAATTCTTAGGATGGGTAAATGCAGGACAGGTTGGAGTATTGATTACAAACAATGTAGATCCTATCTATTCTCATCCAAAAGGAGAAGATTTCAAAAAATCTTTAACAAAAGTTCCTTACGTAATTGCTGTTGCAGATAAGAAAAATGAAATGTATAAAGCAGCGAAAGCTGTTATTCCGGTAGCCAACTGGTTAGAGTCTTGGGGAGATATGGAGCCTCAGACAGGAGTTTATACATTAATGCAGCCTACTATCCAGAAAATTTACAAATCAAGACAGATTGAAGAATCATTATTGGTTTGGAAAAATGGTAAGAACAATGCTGCCAATAACTACTATGATTACTTAAAAGCTAGTGCTTCTTCTATATTAGGAGGTACCTCTTTCAACAAAGCTTTGTATAACGGTATCGTTCCTTCCAGTAATGCAACGACATTATCTTATGCAGGAGGAAATGCTGCTCAGGCACTTGCTGAATTAGGTAACTTTAAAGCTTCCGATCTTGAATTAGTACTTTATACTAAGACTTCTATCGGAGATGGTACTCAGGCTAACAACCCTTGGCTACAAGAATTACCGGATCCGTTAACAAGAATGTCTTGGGATAACTACTTAACTATTTCTCCTAAAGATGCAGACAGATTAGGTATAAAAAATGATCTGAATGCCAGAATGCAGTTGGATGGTTCTATTGTAAACCTTACGGTAAACGGAGTTGTAATAAAAGATGTTCCTGTATTCATTCAACCAGGTCAGGCAGACGGATCAGTAGGTTTAGCACTTGGATATGGTAAAAAGAATTCCGGAGCAACGGCTGATACAGGAGTAAATGCTTATCCTTTATTTGACGGTTCTAATTTAGTTGTTTCTAATGCTAAAATAGAAAAAACAGGTGAAGAGCATGAGTTTGCTGGTATCCAGCTTCAAAACACCCTAATGGGTCGTTATGAAATCGCTAAAGAAGTTCCTTTAACAGAATATCTGAATGTCGCTTTTGATGACGAGCACAAAGGATGGAACAAGCCTTTGGAATACCACACGATCAGTGGAGCTCTTCCAGCAAGAAAAATAGACCTTTGGGACGCTTTCGATGACACTGATGGACCTCACTTCAATTTATCTATTGACTTAAACTCTTGTACTGGTTGTGGAGCATGTATCATTGCTTGCCAGGCAGAAAACAACGTTCCTGTTGTAGGTAAAGAAGAGATCAGAATGTCCAGAGATATGTACTGGTTAAGAATCGATCGTTACTATTCTGCTAAAGAAAAGATCGAAACTAAAGAAGGTATTGAAAGAGGATTAAATGTTCCTAATCTATATGACATCCTAATCGAACCGAATGAAAGTCCGGATGTGATTTTCCAACCGGTAATGTGTCAGCACTGTAACCACGCTCCATGTGAAACAGTATGTCCGGTAGCGGCTACTTCTCATGGTAAGCAAGGTCAAAACCATATGGCTTACAACAGATGTATTGGTACAAGATATTGTGCAAACAACTGTCCATATAAAGTAAGACGTTTCAACTGGTTTACATATAACCTGAACGATCGTTTCGATTTCAACATGAATAACGATCTTGGAAGAATGGTACTAAACCCGGACGTTGTGGTAAGAACAAGAGGGGTTATGGAGAAATGTTCAATGTGTATCCAGCAGACTCAGGCTACAATCTTAACTGCGAAAAGAGAGAACAGAAAAGTAACAGACAACGAGTTCAAAAACTCTGCTGCTTGTGCTGCTGCTTGTTCTACCGGAGCAATGACGTTTGGAGACATGAACGATAAAGAATCTGAAGTAAGAGAATTATACTCAAGCAACAGAAGATATTATTTACTGGAAGAGATCGGAACCAAGCCAAATGTGTTCTATCACACTAAAGTAAGAAACAGAGTAGAAAAATAAAGTTTAAATAATAAATAGGTAAAAAATGTCAGGACATTACGAAGCTCCGATAAGGGAACCTCTAATTATTGGTCACAAAACTTATCACGATATCACAGAAGATATTGCACGACCTATCGAAGAAAGAGCAGGTAAATTATGGTGGATATCACTATATGCAGCACTAGTTCTATTCATCTATGGATTCGGGTGTATCGCTTATACTATCGGAACAGGTATTGGAGCATGGGGGCTTAACAGAACTATTAACTGGGGTTGGGATATCACCAACTTCGTATGGTGGGTAGGTATTGGTCACGCCGGAACCCTAATCTCAGCGGTATTATTATTATTTAGACAGCGTTGGAGAATGTCTGTAAACCGTTCAGCTGAAGCGATGACGATCTTCGCTGTTGTACAGGCAGCTATCTTCCCTGTAATCCACATGGGTAGAGTTTGGGTAGGATATTGGGTATTCCCTCTTCCAAACCAATTCGGTTCTCTTTGGGGGAACTTTAACTCTCCTCTACTTTGGGACGTATTTGCGATCTCTACGTATTTCTCAGTATCTACAGTTTTCTGGTTCATGGGATTGATCCCTGACTTTGCAATGATCAGAGATAGAGCTAAAACTCCTTGGACTAGAAAAATCTATACATTCCTAGCATTCGGTTGGGGTGGTAAAGCAAAACACTGGCAAAGATTTGAAGAATTATCTTTGGTTTTAGCAGGTTTGGCAACTCCACTTGTATTCTCAGTACACACTACCGTATCCTTTGACTTCGCAACTTCAGTTATTAAAGGATGGCACTCTACGATCTATCCTCCGTACTTCGTTGCCGGTGCGATTTTCTCAGGATTTGCAATGGTACAAACACTATTGTTAATTGCCAGAAAAGTTTGTCACCTTGAAGATTACATCACTATGTATCACATTGAAATTATGAACATCGTAATTGTGGTAACAGGTGGTATGGTAACTGTAGCTTACGCAACTGAATATTTCATAGGATGGTACTCAGGATCAAGATTTGAAGATTTTACGTATCTTTCTCCAGGTGCAGCAACAGGTCCTTATTGGTGGGCTTTCTGGTCACTAATTATCTGTAACCTTGTTATTCCGGCTTCTTTCTGGTTCAAAAGAGCAAGAACGAACATTATCTGGACTTTCATTGTAGCACTAATTATCAACATCGGTATGTGGTTTGAGCGTTTCGATATCATCGTAATCAACCTTTCAAGAGATTACTTGCCAGGTTCATGGACGATGTTTAAACCAACCATTATTGACGTAGGTGTATATTTAGGAACAATCGGATTCTTCTCTGTACTATTCTTATTATACGCAAGAACATTCCCTGTAATTGCACAGGCTGAATTAAAATCGATTTTGAAAATCTCAGGTGAAACTTATAAAGCAAAAGAAGGAGATGAGCACCACTAAAATTGTATACGGACTTTATGCTGATGACGACGATTTAATGAACGGCGTTAAAGCATTCAACGATAAAGGAATAAAAATCAACGAGGTTTATACTCCATTTCCGGTTCACGGACTAGATAAAGCTTTAGGTCTGAAGAAGACAAGAATTTCTGATGCTGCTTTTATCTATGCTTGTTATGGTGTTACGATCGGTGCAACTGTAACCTGGTATGTAATGAATCATGACTGGCCTCAGAATATCGGTGGTAAACCAGCTTTTGACTGGGGACACAACATGCCGGCATTCGTAGTTCCGATGTTTGAATTAATGGTATTCTGTGCTGCTCACATGATGTCACTTACTTTCTTGGTAAGAAACAAGATGTATCCTGGAGCTCCGGCACAAAATCCGGATCCGAGAACTACAGATGACAAATTCATGATGGAATTTGTAACTGAAGATGTAGAATCTGTAAAACAGCTACTTATTGAGACTGGAGTTGAAGAAATAACTGTTAAAGACGCTTAAAATGAAAAAGAATGTATTAAGAATTACTGCAATCTTAGGTTTAACAACAGTTTTACTTAATTCTTGCGGACCGAAAGAAAATGCACCTCTGGTATATTTCCCGGATATGTATTTCCCGGTAGCATATGATCCATTGATGAAGGCTAAAGATGCTTATTCAGATCATGACAATGAAATTCCAGCGTTTGTTAAAAATAGCTATGCAACAGGACTTGCTCCAGTAGAAGGGAGTGTTGCTCAAAATAAAGACGGAATTTTTGAAGAAGGATTACTTCCTAAAAATGCAGATGAATATAATGCAGGATATGATGCATCAAAAAAGTTGACGACTTCTCCTCTAAATCCAGCTAATGCAGCTAAAGATATAGAAAGAGGAAAAATGTTGTTCGACCATACTTGTGCGGCATGTCACGGAACAGGAGGTGATGGACAAGGACCAATCGTACAAAGCGGTGCTTTCTCAGGTGTACCTAACTATGCTGATAGAGAAATTACTGTGGGATCTGTTCATTATGTATTAACAAACGGTAGAAATGCGATGGGGTCTTATGCAGGACAATTGAATGCAGGAGACAGATGGAGAGTAGCAATGTATGTGATGAGTGCTTTCAAAAAAGGAGCAGCAGCACCTGCGGCAGCTACAGCTACAGCAGCGGCACCAGCAACTGAAACGACTACCGAAACTAAAAAATAAGAAAAGAAATGTATACTTTTTCACCAAAATTAAAATCAATTTCTATAATACTGCTTGTTGTAGGTTTAGTTCTATTTGGTATTGGTTTTTTCTTGAATAAAGGAATCAGCACAGAGAAAATTGAACAGATGATGGAAGCTGTTCATGCTTCAGGTCACAATGCTCCTACACATTCAAGTGAAATGGTAGGACCTCAGGACCACGCTGCCCATTTGGAACACGCAGAATTGCAGGTTCACAACCAGCCGTTGGCATCACTACACTTTGTAGCTGTATTTTTCTTCGGAGTAAGTTGTGCAGTATTATTTTTCTACTGTATTCAGCATGCAGCTCACGCAGGTTGGCCAATTATCATTACAAGAGTAATGGAAGCTATTGCTTCTTATATTCCATACGGGGGAGCTATTTTGATCATCCTTATGCTATTAAACATTTCTCACAATGGTCACCTTTTCCATTGGATGGATCCGGAGTTAACAAACCCTGATTCTCCGCACTTTGATGTGATCTTATTCGAGAAAAAAAGATTCTTAAATATCCCTTTCTATGCATTCAGAACGTTCTTGTATGTAATCGGAGCATCATTCTTCGCATGGAAATTAAAAGCTGTTTCAAAGAAAGTAGATGAAACTAAATCAAGAATCGACTACCAAATGCTTTACAGATGGGCAGTAGGATATATTGTATTCTTTGGATTCTGTTCAGCTGCATGGGCTTGGGATTGGTTGATGTCTATTGACCCTCACTGGTATTCTACAATGTATATCTGGTATTCTATGGTTAGCTGCCTGTCTAGTGGTATTGCAGTAATCATCCTAATCAGTGTATACCTTAAGAAGAACGGTTTCTTACCACAGTTCAATGATAACCACTTACACGATCTTGGAGTATTCCTTTTCGCAACAAGTATGCTTTGGACATATACATGGTTTGCACAGTTCATGCTTTACTGGTATGCCAACGTACCGGAAGAGGTTAATTACTTCTTTGGAAGATTCCAACACTACTCACCTACTTTCCTTCCAATGTTGATCATTAACTTCTTATTACCTTTATTGGTATTAGTAAGCAGCAGTATCAAGAGAAACTATAAAGTAGTTACTACAATGGCAGTAGTTGTAATCCTTGGACACATTCTAGATTACTTCAATATGGTAATGCCGGGAACAGTAGGACCATACTGGAATACTCCTGAAGTATTCATCCTGATCTTAGGATCTATCCTATTCATTGTTGGGTTATTTATGTTTACTGTAATGACTGCATTATCTAAACTTAAATTGATTCCTACAGGAAACCCATTCTTACATGAATCTGAAATTTATGAGTATCCTTTCTAAGGACTTGTAACAAAATAAAAACTATAAAAGACTGATTATTAAATAATCAGTCTTTTTTTATGATTATAATTGATGTATCAGGCAACTATTTTCAAAATCCGGTGTCTTTATATATGAATACAAACCATTAAACAGCTTTTATTATGAAGGAAAATTATGTATTACAGATCATATTCCTGCTCATCTTTAGTTTCATGCATTCACAGACGATAACTTTTGTTTCTGAAAAGGACAATAGACCCTTGCCAAAAGTATCTGTCTTTGGAAAAGATGGAAGCATCCTAGCCTATTCAGATATTGATGGTAAAATAGACAAAAAAGCATTGGATCCCTCTCAGGAAAAATTTCAATTGGTTTACGACAATTTTTCCGTAGCAACACTATCCTACACAGAAATTGACCACGACATTATAAAACTCAATGATCGGATAAAGGAAATTGAGACAGTCGTGATCAAAAATAATAAACCGGCTAAATACATTTTCATCAAAGGAAATTTCAACTCTTATGTTACGGTTAATAATAAGCTTAATGCATATGCGGATGGAATAATTACCTATATTTTTGACAATAAAAGTAAAAAGCTGAAAAGTACAAATGTTCAGCAGTACAGAATCTATCGTCTGGAAGATCCTAAAAATGAAAAAAAACAAACTTCATCATGGGATTATGGGAACTCGCTGAATCTTCCTAAGCTTAAGCACTTGGGAAATCCAGAAGATTATAAAACAAAAATTACTGAAATAAAAGAATTAAAAGGAGACAGGAAAGACCAGATCGAAATTTCCGGCGGTGTTTTACAGGAGAAAGAATTCGCATTTCTTGGATTCCGGTTTTATGATATCAGGACAATCCTTAATCTCACATTTGAAAAGGGATCATCAAAAGGTTTAAGAGATTTTCTAGAATACAATGAGCGCACCTTTGTTAAATTAAAACATAAAAGTGAGCCAGATTACAATCAAATCATAGTGTATTCTAATTTCTATCCAACCGAATTCAGCTTCGAAAATGATAACGATACCAATAAAGTAAGATTTGATAAAGATAACAGCAATTACAAAATATCTTTTTGGCAGGACGCCTCATTTCCAAATATGCAAAGCATTTTCAGCTCATTCTTTAAAGGAGATCTAAAAGAACAGCCTAACAAATACAACCCATAGAACAGGATGATTTGATACTACAATCAGCTAAAATGAAGAAGAAATAAAAAATAAAAATTTCTATTCATAAAGGTTTTACTAAATTTGTATCAAACTCAATTAAAATGAAAAAGTTTTCTCTTCTACTTATTTTTAGTTTATTGCTTTTTACAGCATGCAAGAAAGATCATGTAGATGCTACGAGTACAAAAACTTTACAGTCAAGTATCAATGACATGGCTTCAAGTCTGTCTACCATTAAACAAATCAAGTTTAATGAGGCGCTTTATATCCTTAAAACCTTTGGTGTAGATGCTGATGGTGACATCAATGAGGTAAAAGCTCTTGGTAAGTTGATCGACGGAAAAAAAGTTCCTGAAATTATGGCAATGGCAGATGAAGTTGCTCAAAAAAATAATATCGAATGGGCAAGTACCGCTCCTCCGTCATTAGGAGAAATGAATATCTTCGGTGACGAAAAAGCAAAAGAGACAGATCCCAATGATGTAAAAGCAAATTCATTAAGTATTATAACGAGACCATCAGCTGACGATGGAAACGGAGCCACTGCTATACAAATTATCCCAAAGCTTGTGGATAACGCCGGTAATCCTGTTACTTTTACAGGAGCTGGATTAGAAACAACCCTGGAAGTTTTCAGTAATGGAGTAAAGCTCTCTACCGCTAAAAATCTAATGACTGATAACAACTTTAAAGGTTTCAATTTAAAGTTTTCATCTCTTCTCGCTTCAAAAGTTGTGGACAATAAAATAGATATCACGGTGTCTGTTAAGACAACTGCAAAAACATTCAAAATGTCTAAAATAGGACTTGAAGTTAACCCTTCAGCTTTGAAAGTTCCGGCTCCTCCTAAAACAGATTCTACAGTAGTAAATCAGGATCCTAATGCTGTAATTGATCCAAATAATCCTACAGGAACAGCACCTGTTTCTACAGATCCGTCTGCATCAACATCTCCGGCAACTCCTAAACAACCTGCTGCAGATCCAAAAAATACAGTAAGTAAATTCCTAAATAATGTAAGTTCGCAAAATCTTAAAGCTGCTTTTGATGCTTCAAACAATCCAAGTTGGGGAAGCTATGAATCATTTTCAAATCCTACTTCCGGATTTGGATCTGTAAAAAATGTAAGTGTAAAAAACATTACAACCAATGCTACAAACGCAAACAGCTCTAGTGTGAATGCAACTTATGATGTTACCGATAAGAATGGAAAAACCACTTCTCTAAAAGTAACTTTCGGACTTAAAAATGTAAATGGTGACTGGAAAATTTCCAGCTACAAAATAAACCCATAAATGGCCTCAAAGGAATTAATTAAGCAACTGGAAAATACCATTGAAAATGTTCCTGACTTTCCTATTCCGGGAATACAGTTTAAAGACATTTCACCAATTTTTCTAAATCCAAAGTTATATGAAGACGTTATTGAAGATCTTGTGAAATTCAGTAAAGGAAAAATAGATGCTGTTTGTGGAATTGAAAGCCGTGGTTATCTTTTTGGGATTGCTATTGCTGTAGCCCTTGAAGTTCCATTTATCCTGATCAGGAAAAAGGGAAAGCTACCCCCTCCTATTGTTTCTGAAAAATATGATCTGGAATATGGAAGTGCAGAGATTGAAACCCGTGAAGGTCAGATCAAAAAAGGACAGCGAGTCCTCATCCATGATGATTTGCTTGCAACAGGTGGTACAACAGAAGCAGCAGCAAAATTGGTAGAGAAACAAAGTGCAACAGTAGCCCAGTTCAGCTTTTTATCTGTTTTGAAAGATTTAAAAGGCGATGAAAAACTACGTAAATTCAATGCGGAAATCTATCATATATTAGAATACTAAAATATCATACTGTCAGAATCAAAAACCTGTAATGGAAAACCTGAGAGCACATTTCGAAGAAATAATTGATTTGACTGATGATGAATTTGCTTACATTCTTTCTCACTTTACAATAAAAAAATTAAAAAAACATCAGTTCCTCATTCAAAAAGACGATTCTGTTAATCACACATATTGGGTGAAAAAAGGATTATTGAAAGCTTCCTATACTGATGAAAAAGAAAAGGAACACATTATACAGTTTGCGATGGAAAATTGGTGGATCACAGATTATCAAGCTTATTTCACCCATACAAAAGCCATATTTAACGTAGACTGCCTCGAAAATACAGAGCTCCTTTGTTTATCTTATGAAAACCGGGAAAAACTGTGTAAAGAAATGCAAAAAGTAGAGCATTTTTTCAGAAAAAAAGCCAACAGTGGATTTGTTGCTCTTCAAAAACGAATGATTTCGCTTTTATCCGATAATATAAAGGAGCGTTATGAAGTTCTCCTTGCACAATACCCTGATCTTTTTCAAAGGGTTTCGAAAACAATAATTGCCTCTTACATTGGAGTTTCAAGAGAATCCCTAAGTCGTCTGGGTTCTAAATAGTGAGATTCGTCACAAAATATTTGTGAGAATCATCCTTTTACATTTCGCCATATACATCCATTTTTGTATTAAAGTTTACTAAAAAATAGATGTTATTATGTACAAATTAAAAAAAATAGTTTTCTTATGTTTGTTTATAACAAACGTGGTGGCTTATAGTCAGGAAACAACCAGCAAAGTTCAGATGAGTATCTTTGCTGAAAATCCGCAACAATGGACCGGAATTGCCATTTCCAAAACTAATCGTGTTTTTGTCAATTTCCCAAGATGGTCTCCGGAAACACCGGTTTCTGTTGCAGAAATTATTGACGGGAAGACCATCCCTTTTCCTAATCCGCATTGGAACAATTGGACAGAAAATACATCAAACAATAATCAGTTTATTTGTGTTCAAAGTATGTATGTAGATAGTAAAGACTTACTTTGGGTTTTGGATACAGGCTATGAGCTTTTGACCGATACCACAAAAGGCGCCCGCCTATTTTGCTTTGATCTTAAAAATAATACCCTCATCCACAATTACTTTTTACCTGCCGAGAAAATAACAAGCAAAGCTTACTTAAATGATTTTAGAATAGACCATAAAAATCACATTGCTTATTTTACAGATTCACAGGTCGGTGGTATTGTCATGTTCGATCTAAACACCACCGAAGTACGAAGAGTTCTTGTCAATCATTACTCTACCTTAACCGAAGTAGATAAGATTATAATAGAAGGTTACGAAAGGAAACACCCGGTGCATTCGGACGGAATAGAACTTGATGCACCGAGCGGATATTTATATTTTTGCTCATTGATGGGTAAAAATGTCTACAGGATACCGGTTGCATATTTATTAGATAAAAATATTTCTGATACCGAATTGGGAACAAAGGTGGAAAAGTATGCGCAAACCGGAGCCAATGATGGGATTATATTCAACAAGAAAGGAGAACTTTTTCTAAGTAGTTTAGAGAAAAATGCAATCAGTAAAATAAATAAACAAGGTGTTTTTACCGAAATAATAAAAGATGAAGCTATAAAATGGCCTGATTCATTTGCTTTTGACAACCAAAGGAATCTCTACTTTACAACTTCTCAAATACACTTACCTAAAGAAAAAAAAAGCACTTACAAAATATTTAAATTGAAGTTTTAAAAACAAAGCCCAGAATCTTTTGACATTTAAGGCCACAAAAACTAATATTCATAATTTATATTTTGTAAATCATTCAGAAACAATTAAATTTGCAATTCAATTTTTAAGAATTTATGGCAAAACTTGCAAAGAATGCTCAGAAAGAGCAAGAAGGTAAAGAAACAGTGGAATTTTTTAAAGATCTTGACAGAGAGGCTTTGAATACAGAAAGATTCCTTGAAAAGTACTCAAAACCATTAGGTATTGTTTTTGGGGCTTTGATTTTAGGAGTTTTAGGATTTTTCGCCTATAAGCAATTTGTTGTTGCTCCTCAAAATGCCGAAGCAGTAAAGACATTCCTTGCCGCTCAGAAAAACCTTACCGAAGGTAAAGATAAAGAAGCTTTAGGAGGTAAATCTGCTGCTAATCCAGGTTTTATTGGAACTTATAATGATTTTTCTTCTACAGATATCGGTAAGCTTGCAGGATATAATGCCGGTTTGTTAAAATTCAAAGAAGGAAAATTTCAAGAAGCATATGATCTTTTGGATCAGTTTTCTTCTGATAATAAAACATTGATGGCTATGAAGTATGGTGCCATGGCTGATGCTAAATCCGGTCTTAATAAAAATGATGAAGCTTTAGCATTATTAGACAAGGCAGCAACAGCATCTTCAGATCCTTATACTTCTTACTACTTTACAAGAAAAGCAGGTATTGTTGCATTAGGATTAAAGAAAAATGCAGATGCAAAAAAATACTTCTCAACTATTGACGAGAAATATCAGGACTACGATAACGGAATGTCTGATTCTTATATTGAAATGACTAAATATTATTAAAAATGGCAACAGTTAATCTTTCCGATTACAAGCCACTTCATATAACCAATGCCGAAGATTTTTCTATCGGCATTGTTTTTTCTGAGTGGAATGACTTTGTAACTTACAATCTTCGTGATGCAGCTTTAGAAATCCTTGAAAAAGAAGGAGTAAAAACAGAAAATATAAAGTTGTTTTCGGTGCCGGGAGCCTTCGAGTTAAATTATGCAAGTATGCAGCTTTGCAAAGAAAGAAAATTCGATGCTGTGATTGCAATAGGATGTATTATCCGTGGAGAAACTCCACACTTCGACTTTGTATCTTCTGCGGTAGCCCAGGGAATTAAAGATTGTAATATTTTAACAGATACCCCAACCATCTTTTGTGTTCTTACCGATGACACCAAAGAGCAATCGATTGCGCGAAGCGGTGGAGATTTGGGAAATAAGGGCGTAGAAGCAGCCGTTACAGCCTTAAGAATGATAGATTTCAAAAAGAATTTATCAGATAAAAAAGGGAACATTGGCTTTGGCCATTCTTAGCATATCTCTTTTCTTAGAGAATATAAAGGGACATCAAATGATAGTCCCTTTTTCTGTACCTAGGTTTAGGGACCAATTTGAGGCTACAGCTTATAGAGAATTCAACTTAAGAATAATTTAATTTATTATAAAAAATACAACAAACTACCTGTTTTTATTTTTTCTCTTGAAAAACTGTGCATAAAAACTATCTTTGTAAAAGTTAACATATATCTAATCTGAATGTATTCGCAAAAAATAAAACCATTTTTATACTTAGGATTCTTTTATCTTATCGTATCACTGATCATTAGGATAGTGTTTTTTTTCCATCCAATAACTACAGCAAGCTTTGGCTTTTTTGAAGTCCTTAAAGTTTTAGTAGTTGGTGTGGCTAATGATGTTTTTGTGTTTATACTGGCTAGTACATTTCTGGCGCTTTACTTTTTATTTCTTTCAGATTCAAAATACAAAAATCCTTACGGACAAATCATATTGGGAGCTTTAGTGCTCCTTTTTTTCTACATACTTTTTATTCCTAATAATATTTTCAAACAATATGGCGGTTCTATAGCAGAAATTACACTTGCTTTTATTGGAGTAAAGATCCTTTGCTTTGCATTAATGCTTTTTTTTCCTTCCAAAAGGATTAAAATCAGAAATATCCTCTATTTTATCACATTATTTATATATGTACTGCTCATCATATTTAATGCAGTAAGTGAATATTTCTTTTATAATGAATTTGGATTACGATATAATTTTATTGCCGTAGATTATCTCATATATACTAATGAAGTGATCGGAAATATAATGGAAAGCTACCCTGTCCTTCCTCTCTTTCTGATTATTTTTGCACTTACATCTGCAGTTACATGGTTTATCTTTAAAAAGACCAAAGATGAACTTAAGGAGCTTCCTGACTTCAAGCAAAAACTGGTTTTATTAGCGTCTTTCATAATACTTGCCGGAATCAGCTTATTCTCTCTTACATTCACAACCCAAATCAAATCCTCAAATGTATTTGCAGAAGAAATCGAAGCCAATGGTTTCCCGAAATTTTACTGGGCATTTACCCATAATGAATTGGATTACTTTCAGTTTTATCCGCATATAGATCAAAAAACAGCAGAACATAATTTTTTAAGCCAATACCCTGAACCTGCCCTTACAAGAAATATTACATCCGACCAACCGGAACTTAAAAAGAACGTGGTTCTTATATCCATCGAAAGCTTATCTGCAGATTTTATGCAGCATTATGGAAATGATCAGAAAATAACTCCTTTCCTGGATAGTCTGGCTGACCGATCCATGATGTTTACCAATTTGTATGCAACAGGAAACAGAACAGTTCGGGGCCTCGAAGCCTTAACCCTTTGTATCCCGCCAACAGCCGGAGAAAGCATCATAAAAAGAGAAAATAATAAAAACAAATTTACAACAGGAAATATCTTTAAATCAAAAGGATATGATGTAAAATTCCTGTATGGAGGCTACAGCTATTTTGATAATATGCAGGATTTCTTTGCCGGAAATGGATACGGAATTGTTGACAGAAATAATTTCAAGCCGGAAGAAATAACCTTTGCCAACGTTTGGGGAGTCGCTGATGAAGATATGGCGAAAAAAGCCATTCAGGTAATGAATGCAGAGTCAAAATCCGGAAAACCATTTTTTAACCATTGGATGACTGTTTCCAATCACAGACCTTTCACTTATCCGGGCGGAAGAATAGATATCCCCGGAGATGCAAAATCAAGAGAAGGAGGTGTAAAATATACAGATTACTCCCTTCGCAAGTTTTTCGAGATGGCAAAAAAACAAGATTGGTACAAAAACACCGTTTTCGTTATTGTAGCTGACCACTGTGCTTCAAGTGCAGGAAGTACGGAATTACCTATGGACAAATACAGAATTCCCGCAATGGTTTTTTCAGAAGATTTTATCCAGCCTGTAAAATTTGATAAGCTTATGTCACAAATAGATCTTATGCCAACTGTTTTGGGATTACTCAACTTCAGCTATCAATCGAAGTTCCTGGGCCAGGATGTTCTCAAAAAAGAATTTCAGCCTAAAGCATATATTGCCACTTATCAGGATCTGGGTTTTGTAAAAGACGGATATTTAACGGTAATTTCTCCTGTTAAAAAGATAAAGCAATATTCCCTTTCCCAAAAGAAGGATAAACTTACTCCGGAATTTAGCATTTATTATGATGAAAATCCTTTAAAAAAGCCGGATCAAAAAATTGTTGACGATGCAATTTCCGCCTATCAGTCGACTTCATATTGGCTAAAAACAAACCAGCTTAATCGCTAATGTATTGTAGATATCAATATAGTAAATACATAAGAGGATTTTATAGTCCTCTTATTTTATTTTCAGCATTAAATCTTTAAATTTACATACACAAAAAAATTACTATGAAATGGACAGACGATAGAGGAGGGAACGTTGAAGACCGCCGAGGTTCCGGAGGGAGCGGTGGTATGATCGTTGGAGGAGGATTAGGAACATTAATTATTGCAGCCATTGTTTTCTTCTTAGGCGGGGATCCTTCCAGCATATTAAGTTCAGGGAGCAACATGTCATCACCTACCCAAACAGAGCAAAGGGAGCTAAATGCCAATGAAAAGAAAATTGGAGAAATGGTAGATATGATGAGTGGCTGGAATAACCTTACATGGAATCAGATTTTCAAGGAAAATGGAATGACCTATACACCTCCGAAAATTGTTCTTTTCGAAGAAACAACACAATCAGGTTGTGGTACGGCTCAAGCAGCAATGGGACCATTCTATTGCCCCGCAGATCAGAAAGTATACATGGATATGAGCTTCTTTAACGAGTTGCAACAAAGGTTCGGTGCTAAAGTAACAGAATTTACTATAGCCTATGTACTTGCCCATGAAGTCGGGCACCACGTACAGACTTTGTTAGGAACCACTCAAAAAGTAGATGCACTGAGAAGAAGTGGAAGATATTCGGAAGCGGATATGAACAGAGTATCAGTCGCTACTGAATTGCAGGCCGATTTTTACGCAGGAGTCTGGGCGAAAAACATAGATCAGGAAAGGCATATTCTGGAACCGGGAGATATCGATTCTGCGATAGAAGCTGCTCAGGCTGTTGGTGACGACAATATTCAAAAAAGGTCCCAGGGATATGTTAATCAGGAAAGTTTTACTCATGGATCATCTGCCCAACGTAAGGAATGGTTTATGAAAGGTTATAATACCGGGGATATCAGACAAGGAGATACATTTAATCAACTTTTAAAGTAACAACTATACTCTAAAAAACAGCCTGAAGAAAATTCTTCAGGCTGTTTTTTTATTGCAGTTCGATTGGATTACTATTTTTCTTTGCATCGTCCTTAACTCTCTCCTCCATTCTTTTTCGGAAATCGGCAGGATTTCCACCTCCATTCCCTCTAGGTCCGGATATTCCTCCTCCAATTCTGGTTTGGGCAAAACCTCCTCCGCCCTGTGTCATGAACGATGCCGGATCTGCATAGAACTTTTTCTGCTGTTTGATATAATCTGCCCTTTTAACCTTAATGGTATTTCCAAACTGATTCATCGTAGGGAAAGCAGCGATTTTATAATTCTTCATCAAATCAAAAGAGTAATCACCAAGATCATCCTCTACTTTTATAATAAGGCCTGGAAGTCCGCTGAATTTATAAGGTCCATCCTGATATGGAAGATCTGTAGTAAACCAGGCTGTCCATTTTCTTCCCCCAAAATCGGTCTCTGCCTTTTGAACCTTATAGTCTCCTATTTTTGTGGTCTCAGATAATATTTTCCAGTTTAACGGCCTGTCCTCTTCATATGAATACATATCACGGCCTAACCGGTCTTTAAAATAGATCTTTTGATCCTTTTTATCTTTCTCAATTGTATAGTTGATATTACTCCGTAAGCTTTCCATTTGATCTCTGTTAAAGCCTCTCGCTCCACCACTTTGGAAAGTATTTTGTATAATAGAATCTCTTTTTATCCTGTTTTCTGAATAAAAAACAGATTTATCCTGTGAGATATCCAAATAAGCATTCTCTGTTTTTACATCATTTTTATTTGTAGCATCAGATTTCATAGTTACCTGATATACAAAACGGTTCACCTGTGCAAAGGTTATTTGCATACATAGTATTAAAACTATGATTCCTATTTTTTTCATTTATTTTATATTTTTATTGTAATTCGATCGGATTTTGGCTTCCTGTATTAAAGGATGTATTTCCAGAGCCGAAACTTTGTGCAGGAAGGTCACTGTTCCCCCCATTCATTCCGTCTCTTCCACCACCATTCATTCCTCCCTGATGTCTGCCTGCCTCAAAACCTTGCATACCACCGTTATTTCCTCCGTTTATACTTCTTTTGTTTTTACTAAGCTCCAATTCCAACGCCGCTTTATCTCCATGGAAATTGACCCTTGAAGTTTTTCTCGCATCAGAATCCATAGGCTCTTCAAAAGGGTTCTTTACAACAACTTTTTTTATGAGATCAAATTTATAATCTCCTTTATCATCTTCAAGCTTTACAATCAATCCTGGTAACCCCGAAAATTTATAAGGTCCATCAGAAACATTGATGTCTTTCGTAAACCACGCTGTCCAGGTTCTTCCAGCAAAGCTGGCAGTTGCCTTTTGTGACGAATAGCCATTCTGTTTTTCGACATCATTTGTTACATTCCATTGTATAGGTCTGTCCTCCTGATAATAAATCTGCTTCCCTCCTACTCTGTCGTAATAATATACTTTTTGATCCGGAATATCTTTAAGAATATAATAATCAAAAAAAGACTGTTCCCCCGATTTTCCTATTCCTAATTTTGAAAAATCTTTACCCTCTTTTTTATTACTTATCCTTTCATCCCGTTTAAAGTTTGACACAAGAGAGTCCCTTACTAATTTATGTTCACTTATGAATAACGATTGACTGCCTTTGATATCGAGGAAAGTCCTTTCAGTCTTCAGCCCTACCAGGTTAATTGAATCCGGATTTACAGCTGTTTCATAAATATAACGTGTCGTCTGTCCATAAGACATAGACAATAGAAACAACACAAAAAAGACCGGTAATTTATTTTTCATAATAGTTCTTTATAGATAAAAAATACTGTCTAAAGTTAAATCGGACCAGAATCACTAATTTTGCCGCAGAAAATTTATCCATTTTTAATAGCAGTGATCATATGTATAATGATCCTCTTGTGATTAGAATTATTAAAATAGATATCTTCAATTTGAGATTGCGGAAATTAGTTCGTATTTTTGCAAGATTAAATCATTCTAAATAAATACAATGATAACAGTATCAGATCAAGCGAAGTTAAAAGCCATCCAACTAATGACGGAAGAAGGCTTTGACCCTGCTGAAGATTATATAAGAGTGGGGGTAAAAAGTGGAGGATGTTCTGGTTTGGAGTATGTTTTAAAATTTGATAACGAAAAAACAGAAACAGATCAGATTATTGAAAATAACGATGTTAAGATTGTTGTGGACAAAAAATCTATCCTCTATTTAGCGGGTACAATTCTTGAATATTCAGGAGGTTTGAATGGAAAAGGATTTGTTTTTAACAATCCGAATGCATCCAGAACATGTGGTTGTGGAGAAAGTTTTTCTCTATAGAGAAAAGACATTAGATGCTGGATATCAGATAAAAGACCTGTTCTTCAATCTGAAATCTAACATCTGAAATCTAAAAAAAAATAATGAGTAAATATACAGAAGACGATTTACGCGTCGATTTAGAAAATAAAAAGTATGAATTCGGTTGGGAAACCAAGATCGATTATGAAGATTTCCCAATTGGTTTAGATGAAAATATCATCCGTGCCATTTCTGCTAAAAAAGAAGAACCGGAATGGATGACAGAATGGCGTTTGGAATCTTTCAGAATATGGCTTAAAATGGTAGAACCTACCTGGGCAAATATTAAGTATGAGAAACCAGATTTCCAAGCTATCCGTTATTATGCTGCTCCAAAGAAAAATCCTGAGCTAGCAAGCCTAGATGAGGTGGATCCTGAGCTTCTCAAAACATTTGAAAAGCTAGGTATCAATATCGAAGAGCAAAAAAGACTTTCGGGAGTTGCGGTAGATATCGTCATCGATTCTATTTCTGTAAAAACAACTTTTC
Organism: Chryseobacterium sp. B21-037; assembly: GCF_028570785.1. NCBI lineage: Bacteria > Pseudomonadati > Bacteroidota > Flavobacteriia > Flavobacteriales > Weeksellaceae > Chryseobacterium > Chryseobacterium sp. B21-037. The sequence goes on along the minus strand of NZ_JALGCB010000001.1, from coordinate 3,707,845 downwards.
AGGAAACCCTGGCAGAAAAAGGAATTATTTTCTGCTCTATTTCCGAAGCGATAAAAAATCACCCAGACCTGGTGAAAAAATATCTTGGAAAAGTAGTTCCAAGAGGAGATAATTTTTATTCTGCATTAAACTCCGCGGTTTTTTCTGACGGAAGTTTCTGCTATATTCCAAAAGGTGTAAGATGCCCGATGGAGCTTTCTACTTACTTCCGTATCAATCAGGCTGGAACAGGACAGTTCGAAAGAACCCTTGTTATTGCGGATGAAGGAAGTTATGTTTCTTATCTTGAAGGATGTACAGCTCCTTCCAGAGATGAAAATCAGCTCCATGCAGCTGTTGTGGAATTAATAGCAATGGACAATGCAGAAATTAAATATTCAACTGTTCAGAACTGGTATCCGGGTAACGAAGAAGGCAAGGGAGGTGTATTCAATTTTGTGACTAAAAGAGGACTTTGCGAAAAAAATGCAAAAATCTCATGGACGCAGGTTGAAACCGGGTCTGCAGTAACATGGAAGTATCCTTCTTGTATTTTAAAAGGAGATGGCTCAATAGGTGAGTTTTACTCCATTGCGGTGACCAATAATCACCAGTATGCTGATACAGGAACTAAAATGATCCACATCGGAAAGAATACGAAATCAACGATTATTTCCAAGGGTATTTCAGCAGGAAAATCTCAGAACTCATATAGAGGGCAGGTAAAAGTAATGCCTTCTGCAAAAGGAGCAAGAAACTTTTCACAGTGTGATTCATTACTGATGGGTAATGAGTGCGGTGCGCATACTTTCCCATATATTGAGATCAAAGACCCGACTGCACAGCTGGAACATGAAGCTACTACTTCAAAAATTGGGGAAGATCAGATCTTCTATTGCAATCAGAGAGGTATTGATACAGAAAGGGCTATTGCTTTGATTGTAAATGGGTTCAGTAAGGAAGTTTTAAATAAACTTCCAATGGAGTTTGCTATTGAAGCCCAGAAATTATTAGAGATATCATTAGAAGGTTCGGTAGGGTAATTATGAAGGAAACTACGGAAAGATTGATTTTAAGAAAACCTGAAAAAGACGATTTTGAAAGATTTTTTGAAATTAATAATGATCCGCAGACTAATTTATATAATCCAAATGGACCAATGAGTCTTGAAAAGGCTACAAGTACATTTAATAGGATGCTGGAACACTGGGAACAAAATAATTTTGGAGCCTGGGCTGTTTCAGAAAAAGAAAATCCGGAAAAAATCATTGGTTTTGGAGGGTTAAGCTATAAAATGTATGGTGAGACAGAAAAATTAAATCTGGGATATCGCTTTGCTCCCGAAGCTTGGGGAAAAGGATATGCAACAGAATTTTCAAAAAAGACAATAGACTTCGGTTTTAGTGATTTAAATGAAAAGGAAATTTTTGGTGTTGTCCGTCCTAACAATATAGCTTCCATCAAAGTATTGGAGAAAGCAGGAATGGAGCAGACAGGAAAACTTAATGATGTCCCGGATCAGCCGGAAAGTTTAGTATATAGAATTCAAAAATAATTTGTTTAAGCAAATAAAATGTTAGAAATAAAAAACTTACACGCCAGAATTGAAGATGGCGCACAAATTTTAAAAGGTATCAATCTTGAAATAAAACCAGGTGAAGTCCATGCTATTATGGGGCCTAACGGAGCAGGAAAATCTACCCTTTCTTCTATTATCGCAGGAAAAGAAGATTATGAGGTTACAGAAGGTGAAATTATTTTTGAGGGCGAAAACATCAATGAGGATGCTCCTGAAGAAAGAGCGCACAAAGGAATATTCCTTTCTTTTCAGTATCCGGTAGAAATTCCTGGAGTTTCTGTTACTAACTTTATTAAAGCTGCTTTAAACGAAAACAGAAAAGCAAACGGACTCGAAGAAATGCCGGCAAAAGAAATGCTTGCTATGATTCGTGAAAAGTCTGAAAAACTTGGAATTAAAAAAGATTTCCTTTCAAGATCATTAAACGAAGGATTTTCGGGAGGTGAAAAGAAGAGAAATGAGATCTTTCAGATGATGATGCTTAATCCAAAATTAGCTATTCTTGATGAGACAGATTCAGGATTGGATATTGATGCTTTAAGAATCGTTGCAGATGGAGTAAATTACTTTAAAAACGAAGGAAATGCAGTTCTTTTGATTACCCACTATCAAAGATTGCTTAATTATATCCAACCGGACTTTGTTCATGTACTGGCTAACGGTAAAATTATAAAGACTGGTGACAAATCTCTTGCTTTAGAATTGGAAGCAAAAGGTTACGATTGGCTTCTTAACTAATTAGATAAGAAGAAATATTTTTAGTACCGATTTTATCAATCATTACTAAAAGTCAAGCGGAAAAACCGCAAATGGTAATACAATTTTTAAATACATAAAAAAGGTGTGATGGCCGAAATTTCAGTAATGGCTTTATACGATCAAATTATTGACAACCACGATGAGTTTTTGGAAAGTCTTCGTCACAGATTTCTGGATGAAGATAGAAAGTCAGCTCTTCGGGCGTTCGAAAGTATTGGTTTTCCAACCAAAAAAGACGAAGAATATAAATATACCAACCTAAAAGAGATCACGGAAAAAAACTATAATTTTTTCCCTAAAGAAGGTCACAATATTACTAAAGAACAATTGGAGCAATTGCATCTTGGTGAAGAAAATTTTGACTGGATTGTTTTTGTGAATGGTAAACTTCATAAAGAATTATCAAAAGTTTCTATTGAGAATGTAGAGTTTTTGTCCTTCAACTATGCTTTGAATGATGAAAAACATAAAGAAGTATTTGATAAATACTTTAATACAATTGCTGCAGAAAAATCAGCTTTCACGGACCTGAATCTTGCTTATTGCAAATACGGGTTCTTCCTGAAAGTTCCTAAAAATGTAGTTATTGAAAAACCTATCCACGTTTTCTATCTTTCACAAAATCAAGAAGAAAACACCTTCTACAACACAAGAAACCTGCTTATCGTAGAAGACGGAGCAAAAGTGGAAATTATTGAAAGTCACCATAATTTTGATGATACTTTTGTATTAACAAATTCAGTAACTGAAATTTTCACTTATCCCAATGCAAAAGCAGACTGGCATAAGCTTCAGAATGATAATGACACTTCTTATCTGATTGACAACACTTTTGCAAAACAGGAAAAAGATAGTTTAACAACTGTAAACACGTTTTCCTTTGGAGGAAAACTGGTAAGAAACAATCTCGATTTCATTCATAACGGACAGAATATCAATTCATTTATGAACGGGATTACGATTATCGGAAAAGATCAGTTGGTGGATCACCATACTGCAGTTCACCATAATCAGCCGAATTGTGAAAGTTATCAAAACTATAAAGGGATATTTAAAGATAAGGCACATGGTGTATTCAACGGAAAAGTTTTCGTTGATAAAATAGCTCAAAAAACCAATGCTTATCAGCAAAATAATAATGTTTTGCTAAGCGAGGGAGCAAGTATTGATACAAAGCCTCAATTGGAAATCTTTGCAGATGATGTAAAGTGTTCACATGGTTGTACTGTAGGTCAGCTGAATGACGACGCATTATTCTATCTGAGAGCAAGAGGAATCTCTAAAAAAGAAGCTCAGGCATTATTATTATATGCATTTGCCAATGATGCCATGCAAAACATTGATATTGAACCTTTAAAAGAAAAAATTTCCAGATTATTGGCTGAGAAATTAGAAGTAGACATTGAATTCTAAGAAAATAAATTGATACCAAAAAAGCACTTCGTATGAAGTGCTTTTTTTATTATGATATATAGTTTCTCTATTTCTTGATCCACCATTGATTATCTTTCCTGTCCGATCTCTTCACTCCATTATTCACAGTATAGGCAATACCAATTCCTAAAGTCTGTTTAAGCTGTGTCTTTTGGATTTGATTATGGTCATAGAGTACATCCACCGTAATATTGGAAGAAATATATTTGTTGATTTTTAAATTGACAACTGCTCCATAAGCGAGAACAAGTCTATCCGGATGATCTAGGTAATTTGAAAATACCGATGCAGTATTAGTCAGATTAATATTCTCCATAAGCTTAATTTTGTAGACAGCATTCCCTAAAAAACCAAATTGCAGAAGAGAACTGTCGCCATCTGCTTTTAAGCCATAATTCCCCGCTTTCTGAAGGTCAGGATCCAGAACAAACGTCCATCTTGCATTGACCGGGCGCAATGTTACCGTCAGATTATCATCTGGCCTGTAGGTAACCCCCAAACCCATGTTAAAGTATCCCGGAGCCATGAAATTAGAGATTTTCTTTGCTTCCGGGTTATTCCCGTCTTCATATCCTGTTGAAAACTGAGACTGTAAGCTTGCCCCGGAGGAAATATACCAGCTTTTAGAAAACTGTCTTCCATAGTTGGTAGAAATATTGAGAACATCCTGTGTCTTTCTTGTTCCCACTCCTTTTGTATTATTCTGTCCATAACCCATGATAATAATGTTTTCCCATAGGTCCTTATCTTTTTCATAAGTAAGATTATAATCGATACCTGCAAGCCAGCCAACATTGTTGGCTCCTCCACCAACCCAATTTGAAAAAGCGGCCTGATTGAACATTAATGTATTTTTACCTAAAACCGACCAATGTTTAACAGTGTCTACAACGATTGAATCCTTTTTTATGTCCTGAGCATTTACAAAAAACTGCATTGAAATACCGACAAGCAATAAAAACTTCTTCATATAATAAAAAATTTTTCAATTACAAAAGTATAAAATATAATTTGTGTGAACCCATAATTTATAAAGCAGGTAGCCTGTTTTGTTCACAAATTATCCTTTAACATACGAAAACCGAGCCACTTTCCAGCAATCAAATCTTTTATATTTTTTTAAAATTTAAATCTTGATAAAAATCATTACCTTTTGTCGTAAAAAAAACTTCGTATCTGGAAATCATCGCCAAAATTTCCGAAATTTATTATTGGCTTTTGATTTGACATTATCTCTTCATGTTTAAAAACGCAATTTCCAGAAAAGCTATCATAAATCCACTGCTGATGCTTTCAGCAATGTGGCTGGGGTACTTTTTACAGACACAGGGCTTTTTTCAAAGCTGTTTTGGAGCTATTATACCTCTGCTACCTGAAGGCTTGCTTGGAATAATTACGTCTCCCCTTCTGCATGGAAATATGGATCATATCATTAGCAATTCAATTCCGATCGCCGTATTGATGTTTCTTCTATATCAGTTTTACCCGTTAGTGGCTAATAAAGTATTTGTCATAGGCTGGCTTGCAACAGGTTTGCTGTTATGGTTACTTCCGCCCATAGATATTCTTACAGGAGAATATATGTACACATGTACAATTGGGGCGAGCGGTATTGTATACGTTCTAGCTTTTTTCCTCTTTTTCAGCGGGGTCTTCAAATGGAATATGAAGCTTCTCACCATTTCTTTACTGGTCGTACTTTATTATGGCAGTTTAGTTTGGGGAATGTTTCCGGAGGAACTATTTTACAATCTTCAGGAACCGAGTAAAATATCTTGGCAAGCCCATCTATCGGGAGCTGTTGTAGGAAGTATTATTGCATTTGCATTTAAAAACATAGGAGAAAAAAAGAAAAGATATATCTGGGAATTCCCCAATTATTATAGCGAAAAAGATGACAAACTTTGGCAGGAATATAAAGAAAATCACCCTGAAGACTTTTTAGAACTGCCGTACAAAAAAGAGATGATATCTGGGATCATTTGGATGAATTAAGAAAAAAATAAAACTTAATTCGTTACATTTGGATAAAAAGCACACATGATATCCGAAGAACATCTTTATTCAATCGCATTACGCGAATGTAACCTCATTGGTGACATTAACCTTTCTAAACTCACAAAAGCATTCGGGAGCGCTAAAAATGCCTGGGAACAAGCCAAAAAAGAATATAAAAAGCTGGATGGATTTGGTCACAAAATCGTATCAGATATTGGCAATTTGTCTCATTTACACTTCGCAGAAAAAGAATTAAAATTTTGCGAGCGTAACGGTATTCAGATCAGGTTAAAACATCTGAAAGAACTTCCTTATTTACTCCATGAATGTGAAGACGCTCCTGCTATTTTATACCAAAAAGGAACCTACAATGAAAACTTACAACCATTAAGTATTGTGGGTACACGTACTATCACATCATATGGGAAACAATTTATAAGTGACTTTTTTCATGAAGCCCAATCCTACAATTTTGTTTCGGTCAGTGGCCTGGCTTTGGGAGCAGATAAGGAAGTCCATGAACAGTCTCTGCATCATAAAATCCCTACGATTGGTGTTCTAGCTCATGGCTTCCATACTTTATATCCGGCCAAAAATAAAAAACTAGCTGACAGAATAATTAATGAAGGAGGGGCTCTTTTTACAGAATTTAATTCTTCCAGGAAACCCGACAGAGAAAATTTCATCCAGAGAAACAGGATTATTGCGGGTTTTTCTCCTGCTACAATTGTGGTAGAAACTGCTTTTGGGGGAGGATCTGTAAGTACAGCAACTTTTGCAAACGGCTACAACAGGGATGTTTTTGCTCTCCCGGGAAAAGTCACCGATCAACATAGCCAAGGTTGCAATCAGCTCATTTCTCAAAATAAAGCAGCAATAATTTCTACAATAAAAGACCTTATTTATACCCTAGGTTTTAACAAGCCGAAGGAAAAAATGGAAGAACTTTTTCCTTATTCTTCCACAAGCATACAACTAACTGATAATCAAAATATAATCTATAAATTTATTCTAAAGAATCCACAAATAAATTTAGATGATCTTGCCCAGCAAATTACGCTTCCGACACACAAAATTTTGCCCATAATTTTGGAATTAGAGCTTTTAGGGAAAGTGAAATCACTTTCCGGGAGACAATTTGTGGCAATTTGAAATTTAACTATTTCTTAATATTGCATTATTTCACAAATAACATTTAATTTTTAATAAAATTTAACTACTAATTATTAATTTAATAATATTTTCCCTCATAATTATTAAATTTTCAATAATCATCAATTAAGGTGTTGTGAATCTTGAAAAAAAAATTAAATTTGTTGGCAATAATATTCAACCTTAATATATGGAACAATATAATATTGACCAGAAAATCCAGGAGTTTATTGCAAAAATTGAGGCAAAAAACCCTAACGAGCCAGAATTTTTACAAGCCGTAAAAGAAGTTGCAGTTACTGTTATCCCATTTATCGCTACAAAGAAGGAATATACAGGAATGAAGCTTCTAGAAAGAATGGCTGAAGCTGAAAGAATTATTATTTTCAGAGTTCCATGGGTTGATGACAAAGGAGAGATCCAGGTAAACAGAGGTTTCAGAATTCAGATGAACTCTGCAATCGGACCATACAAAGGAGGAATTCGTTTCCATCCGACAGTAAATTTATCTGTTCTTAAGTTTTTAGCTTTTGAACAAGTTTTCAAAAACTCATTAACTACTCTTCCAATGGGAGGTGGAAAAGGAGGTTCTGACTTTGATCCACAAGGAAAATCAGATATGGAAGTAATGCGTTTCTGCCAGGCTTTCATGACTGAATTATGCAAGCATATTGGTCCTGAAACTGACGTTCCAGCCGGAGATATCGGGGTAGGATCAAGAGAAATCGGATACCTTTTCGGACAATATAAGAAGATCAGAAATGAATTTACCGGTGTTCTTACTGGTAAAGGACTTGCTTATGGAGGTTCATTGATTCGTCCTGAAGCTACGGGATATGGTGTTGTGTATTTTGCTGAGCAAATGCTGAAAACCATTGGCCAAACTTTTAAAGACAAAATAGTTTCTGTTTCAGGTTTTGGTAATGTAGCGTGGGGAGTAATTAAAAAAGTATCTGAATTAGGAGGAAAAGTGGTTACCATTTCAGGTCCTGACGGATACATTTATGATAAAGACGGTATTGAAGGAGATAAAATCGATTACTTATTGGAATTGAGAGCTTCCGGTAATAACAGAGCTGAGGATTATGCTAAAAAATATCCATCTGCTGTATTCCATGCAGGGAAACGTCCTTGGGAAGTGAAGTGTGATGTGGCAATTCCTTCTGCAACCCAAAACGAATTGGATTTCGAAGATGCTAAAATATTGGTTGAAAACGGAGTTTTATGTGTAACTGAAGCTGCTAATATGCCTTCAACATTAGAAGCCATCAACTATTTCTTAGATAGCAAAGTATTATTCTCTCCTGGAAAAGCATCTAATGCCGGTGGTGTAGCTACTTCAGGATTAGAAATGACTCAAAACTCAATTCGTTTGAACTGGACTTCTGAAGAAGTAGATGCAAGATTAAAGGAAATCATGATTGGAATCCATAAAGCTTGTAGAGACTACGGAAAAGAGGAAGACGGCTATGTAAACTATGTAAAAGGGGCAAATATTGCCGGCTTTGTGAAGGTTGCAGAAGCAATGTTAGCTCAAGGAGTTGTGTAAGATAAAAATATAAAGGTTGGGAATCTTCCCGGCCTTTTTTCTTATAGCCTGTTCCCGGGGATAATGGGAAAAAAGTAAAAAGTGAAAGGAGAAAGCATTGATATATTCAATGCTTTTTTTATGTAAAAAACATACAAGATAAGTGCATCTCCCATCATCATTTGGTAGGGAATAATATGCTCCCAGACATTTTATGCTCAAAAAAAATCCTGAAATACATAATTTCAGGATCTTCATTTCAACTTTTTAACAATTTATTTCGACTTTTTCTTCTTAGCCTTCTTCTCTTCTTTAGTCGCTTCAGAAGGTTTTGTTGCCTCAACAGCAGTTTCAGTACTAACACTTGTTGTTCCATCAGTCATTTTAGTTGGGTTGGCCGAAGTATCAACAGTAGTGGTTGTACCTGTACTTAATGTTTGATTCGGTGTAGTCGTATTGGAATTAGACTGCATCGTTTGTGGAGTTGTCTGGGTTGTAGTCTGATTAGGATCAACCTTCTTCTGTGTCTCAGTCTGGGCTGATACAGCAATCATTCCTACTAAAGAAAATGCTGCTGTGAAAATTAACTTTTTCATATTCTAATATTTTAAATGGGTGTTTAGTATTTCTAGAACGCCATTTATTTTATTAAATTATATGTAAAGGTCTTATTTAACGTACTTTATATTATTTTAAGATGAATTTTGATTATAAGTTATTTTCATAATTTTTTCATAATCCTCTCTACAAATTCAAATGCAGCCGGACAAATAACAGTATTTTTTACCATTAACGAATTGATCTGATAAATCTTCTTTCTATCCGTATGAGGATATTCCCTACAGGCTTTAGGTCTCACTTCATATATCGAGCACGTATTATCATCATTTAGAAAAAAGCAGGGTAAGTTTTGAAGCACCTTATCATTATCCTCATCTATCCTCAGGAATTTTGATTCAAAATCTGCAGGCTTCATTCGAAGATGCTTAGCAATGCGCTCAATATCCTTCTCTGTATATAAAGGCCCGGTAGTTTTACAGCAATTTGCACATTGAAGACAATCCACTTTCTCAAATACTTCTTCATGGGTTTCCTGAACAACATAATCAAGATTTTTGGGCGGCTTTTTCTTTAATCCGTCCAAAAATTTCTTATGCTCCTTTTGCTTTTGTAAAGCTTGTTTTCTGTATAATTCTATATCCATTACCCCTTTTCGCTAAAAACAGGAAGATCTGCTTTTTGGTGTTCATTAATCTTATCTAGATCCAGAATTGTCGACTGATTATCTTTATTCGGATAATACATTGGGACAAACTTGGCTCCATAAATAATTTCCCCAGTCACATAAGACGACCTTTGAACCACAGTATTGGAAAATACCTCATCAAAAGCGCGAACCTGAACAATCAGTTCAATATCTGTATTTTTAAAATCTTCCTCAGAAAAGCCATAAAACGGTGAGTTTTCATCAATCTTATGAACAACAGTCCAGTTAAGTGCCAATGTATTAATTTTACCCAGCTGGGTATCCAACCGGTAAAAATTACTTTTAGGAACTCCATCTTCAATAACTTCAATAGCTACCGAAACAATAACCTCTGCATCTGTAAGCGCATTATTTTTATAAGGCGCTAGCCTAAACATTAAAGCAGATGTATCTCTAAAAGGAGCAATCACTGCAATATCAGAAAACCTTAAGTAAGCTCTGGGCCGTGAAAATCTTCCATAAAAAAGTCCTGTTGCAATAGCAAAGGTAAGCAATCCTAAAAAAGCTTCAAAAGTAGCCACCAGACTCGCCAGAAAACCAACCGGTGCAATTCTTCCATATCCTACTGTCGTAAATGTTTGCGAACTGAAAAAAAACACATCAATAAATTCATTGAGGGGATTACTTTTATCAATTCCTGTAAGATGCTGTACTCCGATCAGATAATAAACCAATGCAAAAATAAGATTGACCACCACATAGGAAATTACCAGATACGAAAGAAAACGAAATGTGGATAAATTAAGCATCGTATGATACCAACTTAGCCGATTAAAAACATTGACTCCTGCTCGCTGAACATTCGGAAAACCATCCTTATTGATAAATCTCCCTGAGGCATTGTTACCAAAACCACTGTTCTCCGTATTTGTCTGACGGATTTTTTTTCTGAATCCCCGGGTCATTCTTACACTTTTTTTAATTATTTTAAAGAGCAAAGTTAAGCATAGAATAACTCATTTTTTTAACATTTTTAATAAAAAACAGGAACTCTACAGCTCCTGTCTATTATTATATATTATTTTAGATCGATCTATATTTTTTGGGCCGGTGATTCAAGAACAGTTACACTTACATTACTCACCGACTTTACAATACCCGATTCTCCATGTATGCTTGAAATAAAGTTAGGAAAATCTTCCACGGGAAAAGCCCAGTAGTAATGTCCGTTTGCAGGGTTGGGAAAATTGGCTAGCAAAGTTCCGGTTAACTTCATTGGCACAGAATACTCCACCGAAGATCCTTTCAACTTTGTCAGAACAGAAATTATTTTTTTGGAATGAGCTGGTACAATAGCTTTATATGTACTTGTTTCTGTAATTTCTTCCGAGCTCTCGGTTCCATCTGTAGTATCGCCTCCCACAACAACTTTTGTACTGGCAGATGCTTTGGCAACTAACGGAACATCTATGGATACCGAAGCTCCTACTTCAAATGATCCTGAAACCGTACGTTTCCATGAGGTTGAATACCCTTTTTTATAAGAATAGGTAACTGTAATCTCACTTTCCCGGTCACCATTATTAATAGCTTCAGTCGTATACGAATCATCAGGTAGATCTACTCCGTCTGTCTTTATTTTTACATCAGGGGTTCCTAAAACAATAGATACATCCGGACTTGCTGCTGTATTTCGCATATCGCCATCAACGGATAGATCCGGATTAAAAATAATTCCGTCAGGAACTTGTCCTGAATAAGCGAAAATATTTTTGAGCCTTGTTTTTTCACCTGAAAAATTGATATCATATCCCATATCCTTCAAGTGATTTGCTTTAAAGGGTATCTTGCTTTTTTCATCAGATATACCACGTATCACATTCGTGTTGCCCGGCAACTTAAATTCATCTACAATCTTCCAGCCCTTCTGAAGCATTTCTGCCTCAGTCATTGAAGTTCTTTTTAAATCAGTATAACTTGTGTTTTCTGTATCATCACCAATAGAACTGACTTCATCCCTTGAACAAGAAACAGAAATCCCCAATAACATAATTACTAAAACAGAATTGATTTTTTTACTCATCTTTATTATTTTTTAGTGTTTAATTATTAAATTTACAAAAACCGCTCTGTTTAGTAGCTTATTTTTGCGAATTAAACAATTTTAACACTTATAAATATTTTATTAATTGCAGTTGTGACTGATAACTAGCAGGTAATGAGATTGATCAATTTTCAAGTCCCTTTTTTACCTGATTTACACTAAATTTGAATTATGAAAAAGTTGGAATCAAGAGAAGATATAGAACACCTTGTTAATTCATTTTATGGAAAAGTAGTTAAAGACGAAAACCATTGGGTTCTTTTTTAATGACATTGCAAAGGTAAACTGGGATAACCACCTTCCTAAAATGTATTCTTTCTGGGAAACGATTCTTTTTGGCCAGATGAGCTATAAAGGAAATCCAATGGCCGTTCACTTTCCCATCAACGAACTTCATGCAATGGAAAAAAAACACTTCGATCAGTGGCTCTTCCTTTGGAAAAGCACAATAGAAGAGCTTTTCATCGGTGAAAGTGCAGACATGGCCATCTATAAATCTGAAAACATAGCAAAACTTATGTCCTACAAAATGGAGATGGCTAGAAAATTAAATTAAGGAACGATTACAGTAAAAATATAGGCCGCCAGGTTTACCAATAAAACAGTTCCATATAAAATATTGGTTTTCCCTCTGCTTAATGAGAGCATAACGATAAATACCGATAAAGAAAGCAAAATAATGTCCTTTCTATCCAGTCCTAATACAAAAGGTATGTCATACATGATACAAACTATAGACACAGCAGGAATGGTTAATCCAATACTTGCCAGCGCAGAGCCTAATGCGAGATTAACGCTTGATTGTATCTGATTATTCCTGGCTGCCCTGATCGCCGCAACTCCTTCCGGAAGCAAAACCACAGCTGCAATAATCACTCCAACCAAAGATTTTGGCGCTCCAACACTCTGAACCATATTTTCGATGGTCGCAGAAAGCCCTTTCGCCATTAAGACAACAATAATCAGACAGATAACAAGAAATATAAAACTGATAAGAGTCGCTATTTTTGAAGGGATGTAATGTGAATCCGGGTCATCTGATGTAATAATGAAATAGTTCCTGTGCCTCACTGTCTGAACCATAAGAAATACACCATAAATAACAAGACAGGCAATTGAAACAAAGATCAGTTGGGCCGTATTGTAAAAAGGTCCGTTTACACTTGAAGTAAAGTTGGGAAGAATAAGAGTAAGCGCCAATATAGACACAATACTTACCAGATAGGTTGTAGCAGAAGTTCTCGCAAAAAATTGCTCATAATACTTTACTCCACCTACTAAAATACATATCCCCAATATTCCATTCAGAATAATCATTACAGCCGCAAAAACAGTATCCCTTGCCAGCGTTACCGCCTGATCTCCTCCTGCTATCATTAAAGAAATAATTAACGCCACTTCAATAATGGTAATACAAAGAGCAAGAATAATTGTCCCGAATGGCTCTCCTACTTTATGGGCTACCACTTCCGCATGATGAACAGCCGAAAGCACACTTCCTGTAAGTAAAATTCCTGCTATTATTTCAAAGATGACACCGTTTGCCATCAGACCAGAAAAGTAATATCCCACGGCTAAAACCGGGAAAATAAAGGTATAATGTAAAAGTTCTTTTAATTTCATAAGTGTTTACAAAATACAAAAAATCAATGAAGATTAAAATATTAAGAGAAAAGATTAATGATATTTTAATGACACCAAAGATTGAAATCCTGATAATCAGTCAGCATATGCAATAAAAGCCCGATGCCAACAATTCTTATATTTCCTTTAAAAAAAAGCAGCAAAAAGTACACCGCAATTGCATAGTAAGAATGTAAAAAATGGAATCCTATACTGTTTCTGTCAGGATCAAATATGGGATTAGCAAACAGATGGTCCAGATCAACTAACATGGTAGCTAAGAGTATCAGGTAAGTTCTTTTCCAGTGATCCCTATAAAATATATATGCTATCAAAACAGGAAATACCAGGTGTAAAAAATAATGTGTTCCTGCTTTCCAAAATAAACAATCCATTAGATCCTTCCTTTTAAATAATCCTGTCGTAGCTCCTCATCCAGTTTTTCAATAGCATACCTCAGGCAGGTCCTGGGCATTTCCTTATAGTACTTATTGAGATAGGCAACTAATTCTCCTTCATTTTTATTTCCCATCTCTCTTAATAACCAGCCATTTGCTTTATGCATAAGATCATGCGTATGGCTCAGATTCGTCGTTACAAATTCCTTTGTCAGATGAAAAAAGCCTTTTTTAATGTAATGCATTGTTCCAACTACGGCTATTCTTTTATGCCACATTTCATCAGAATGAGAAAGCTCCCTTAATAGGTGTTCTTGTTGATTTTCAAAAGCATATCTCCCTAATATTTTATAGCAACTTGAATCCACCAAGTCCCAATTATTAATGTATGGCAAATGATTAAGATAAAAATCTACAATTTCTTTTTTCTCCTCTGCCACCTTTGTTTTTTCAAATTTACTGATCAGCATAAATAATGCAGTCAACCGATATTCGTGAAAACCGGATGCAAGCAAAACACTGAGCTCTTTCAAAGAGATTTTGGAATAGTATTCTTTCGCTACAATTCTCTGGTCAGGAACTTTTACACCTAAAAAAATATCTCCTTCACCATATTCCCCCTTTCCTGTTTTAAAAAATTTCGGGAAGAATTCCGCTTTTTCGGGAATTGATAAAACAGCTAGAGCTTCCTGTATTTCTTTTACTACGTTACTCATAACAATCAATCAATTAAACATCTTTATCTAAAGCAATGCTTTCCTGTTCCAATTCTTCTTTTGCAATCTTTTTAGGATTAGCAACCTTAGCAATGGTAAGTCCCTGTACTACAATAGAAAATACTACCACACAATAAGTAATACTTAAAATAATATTGCTATACTCACTTTTAGGAATAGACATTGCCAGCGCAATAGAAACTCCGCCACGAATTCCACCCCAAAACAGCACTTTTATCGTTTGGGGACTAAACCTTGTTCGGAAAGACATAAATTTTGTAGGTCCCCATATTGAAATAAATCTTGCTACCAACACAACAATAATTGCAATAATCCCTGGAATAATAAAGTGATTCAGATCCTTTATCATGAGCAGCTCAAAACCTATAAATAAGAAAAGTACAGCGTTCAATATTTCATCAATTAACTCCCAGAATTTAATAAGATAATCCTGAGTAATTGATTTCATTTTGAATCTTACGTTAAAATTCCCCATAAATAATCCGGCAGCAACCATGGTGAGAGGGCCTGAAATATGCATCTGCCTTGCGATGAGGTATCCGCCCATGACCACAGAAAGGGTAACCAAAACTGAAATAATATAATCATCAACTTCACGCATTAGCCTTGAAGTAATCCAACCTAACAAAACACCCAATAACAATCCCCCTCCAGCTTCTTTAAGCAGTAACAGTCCAATACTTTCCACTCCTAAATCTACTTCTTTCCCGACAGCTAACTGCAGTACTACGGTAAAAACAACAACAGCCATACCATCATTGAAAAGAGATTCTCCAGCAACCTTAGTCTCTAAAGATTTAGAAACTTTTGCCTGCTTCAAGACACTCAGAACAGCCACGGGATCAGTAGGAGATATCAGAGCCCCGAAAACAAGACAATAGATAAAAGGAAGTTTGATACCCACTAAAGGCAACAGGTAAAACATTCCGAATCCTACGATAAAAGTAGAAATGACAACCCCTGCCGTGGAGAAAATAAGAACGGGCCTGAATTGTTCTTTAAGGTCATTAATATTAATATGAATTCCTCCTGCAAATAATAGAAAATTAAGCATTGCGCCCATTAACACTTCAGTGAAGTCTATGCTGTTCATCAATTTATGAAGATGCCCAAAAGTTCTTGGCAATACAGTTTCACCAAATAAAACCAGGAAAATTGAAACCACAATGGCAATTACCATGATCCCGATAGTACTGGGAAGTTTGAGAAATCTGTAATTAAGATATGCGAATATGGATGCTAAAACTATTAACGCTGAAAATGAATAATATAATTCCACTAAGTTATTTTTTAATTAAAAGTCCAAGTAAAGGACTTTGATATATATTTTGTTATTTTCTTTTTCCCATAAGTCAATAATGCCTTCTTTTACTGTTTTTGAACTTTTTGTATAGCCTTCTCCGATATTGAGAATATTCAGGAAAATATATTCGTCACCAACAGAATTGACCTGATAGGCGGTTTTTTCGGTTTTCCCATCTCCCGAATTTTTGATTGCGTCGGCAAGTAATCGAAGCTGTGCGAGATGATGAGTAAAATTACTTACATCTTTTTTAGAATCATAAGCACGCAGCAAAATCAGCAGTACGTCCATATTCGTTGGATCCTTACCATATAAAACCTTACCCAATCTTATGCAATCATCGAAATTATTATTTTTAAATGCTTCAGCAAGACTTTTAAAATCATTATCTGAAGTATTTAATTTATTTGATTCGAAATTTCTACCGTAGTACAAATACTGAGCTTCTATACTATCCAGTGACTTTGGAATCCCTTTGTACTTGAAAATCAGTTTATCATAATTATAAAGTGATTCGGGATTTTTAAGGTTTTTCTCTATACTTTTAAAATCAATTTTCGATTTTTGACCGAAGCCTAAAACCGAAATATTCAGCAGCAAAAGGAAAATGTAATATTTCATTAATTGTTGTTTTCATCTTCCTCGTCGTTATCGAAATACTCAAACAGGAAGTCATTATATGGAAATCTTGAAATATGGATTTTCATGACTTCATCATAGATCAATTTCTTCATCTCCGGAAAATTCTCTTTTGTCAAAGCCGAAATAAATACCGTTGGATATTTAGATTTTGCCATCCAGGTCTTTTTCCATTCTTCAAGGGAAACATTCTTTCTTGTTGAAGGTGTCAGATCATCTTCATCCTTCTTCTCATAGCTAAAATCATCAATCTTATTGAAAACCATAATCATAGGCTTCTGATGAGCATTAATTTCCATCAAAACATGATTAACGGATTCTATATGATCTTCAAAACTTTCATGAGAAATATCTACGACATGGATCAGCAAATCAGCTTCCCGCACCTCATCCAAAGTCGATTTAAAGGATTCAACCAACTGGGTCGGTAATTTTCTGATAAATCCTACAGTATCGGTAAGTAAAAACGGAAGGTTCCCGATAACCACTTTTCTGACAGTGGTATCTAATGTTGCAAATAGTTTATTTTCTGCAAAAACTTCAGATTTTGAAAGTGAATTCATCAGAGTAGATTTACCTACATTCGTATACCCTACCAACGCAGCCCGAACAACTTTCCCACGATTATTACGCTGAGTAGCCATCTGCTTGTCTATCGTCTTTAGCTTATCTTTCAGTAAAGTGATTCTGTCACGGATAATACGACGGTCAGTTTCAATTTCAGTTTCACCCGGACCTCTCATTCCAATCCCTCCTTTCTGACGTTCCAAGTGGGTCCACATCCTCGTTAATCGAGGTAAGAGATATTGGTACTGTGCCAGTTCCACCTGGGTTCTAGCGTAAGAAGTTTGTGCTCGTTGTGCAAAAATATCGAGAATAAGATTGGTTCGGTCCAGAATCTTCACCTCCATTTCTCTTTCCAGGTTTTTAAGCTGGGATGGTGAGAGTTCATCATCGAAAATTACTGTTCCTATCTCGTTTTCTTTTACATATTCTTTTATTTCAAGTGCCTTTCCACTTCCAATGAAGGTTTTGGAGTCCGGCTGAGTTAATTTTTGAGTGAAGCGCTTTTGTACCGTTGCTCCTGCTGTGAAAGCTAAAAATTCTAATTCATCCATATACTCTATCAGCTTTTCTTCATCCTGATTTTGAGTAATAACACCTACTAAAACAGCTTTCTCGTAATTATGTTCTTTCTTTTCTAGCATTAAGTTCTATCTATGTTTGTGAGTTTTACAAGATACCCTTTTTAGGGATAAAAAGCAAAACGATTTTTAAGACAATCTAAAATTTTAATGTTAATTTAAGCTTTAAATACTATTAATTTGCGGAAAAATAATAATCAACAAATGCTTTTTTATTACTTTCAAACATTAAACCTTACAAATCCATTAAAACAAAAATAGTACCTGAATGACCGTTTAGAGTATCATTCTGATCATAAAACGATTTTTCATTATATTGAGTCTTCAATTTCAGCTTTAAAACAATATTGTATGGCCAGCCAATCAGAAAAAGATTTTACAAAAAAAACAATGAAATTGAGCATCCTGGACCAATCTCCTGTTGTAATGGGAGAGCATACGCAGGATACCCTTCATAACAGCATTGAACTGGCCCAATGGGCAGAGCATCTTGGTTATGAAAGCATTTTATTCTCCGAACATCATGGAGTTCCTGGTTACGCAAGCTCAAGCCCCGAAATATTAGCCGCTGTTATTTTAAGCAAAACACAAAAAATAAAAGTTGGAACCGCAGGGATCATGCTCAGAAATTATTCTGCATATAAAATTTCTGAGATCACAAAATTACTAGCGTCAATTTTTCCCGGACGTTTTGTACTGGGACTAGGAAAAGCACCGGGCGGTCTTAAAATATCTTCCCTGGCCCTGAACGGCGATAAACTTCCAACAATAAGTAATATCAGCGAAAAACTCCGAGATATCGCAGCCTATATTTCAGATGATACAAGTATTACGCAAGAGCGTTATGGTGATCTGATTGCTCAGCCTCAAAACCTTCAACATATGCCAGAAGTATGGTGGCTGGGCTCAGGGAATAATTCGGCAAAGGAAGCTGCAAAAAACGGATTAGGATATTCCTTCTCTCATTTTTTGATGGACAACAAGCAAAATGAAAGCACGGAAATCTATAGAAATGAATTTAAGCGTGGTAATCTGAGCGAAACACCTCATTTACAAATTGCCGTTTCAGTTTCAGTCGCTGAAAATTACGACACCGCAAAAAGAAATGCCTTATCCATGGCTTACCAGTTTCTTGAAGCACGCAGAGGCCTAGCTCCCTCCCCATTATTACATCCGAATGATATAGAAGAAAAAATGTTAAGTCCTACAGAAAATGATGATTTAAAAAAAATCCTGAAGAATATAATTATTGCCACTCCTGACACAATTCATAAACATCTCTTTGAAATTACAACATTTTACCAAACCAATAATCTGATTATACTAAGCAATATTTACGATAAAGAATCCCGTTTCAAAAATTTTGAATGGATTAGCAATTGTGATGTATAAAGCCACCACCGTTCACCACTTTGTGATTATTATTTCAAATCACCCATTTTAATATTAAAATAAACATAAAACATTAAAAACCAAAATAATTTTAATAACTTTATAATGAGATTTTTGTTTTATTTACATTGATCTATAAAAACTAATTAACATCCGGAGAATCATGATTGCCAATATTAAATGTATGATTATTGATGATGATGAACTGGACAGGCTGGTTCTTCAACATCATATCAATCAGTATGATAATATAGAAATTGTTGCATCTTTTGATTCAGCAGAAAAAGCAATTCCATACCTTGATCTACCAGTAGACGTCCTGTTTATTGAAACCAAACTCCCCGGAATGAACGGAATTGAATTCTGTAAATTAGCCTATAAAATCCCTATTTGTATTTTCATGAGTTCCCACTGTGAGTTTGCTGCCGAGGCTTTCGAACTGGACATACTCGACTTTATTAAAAAACCTTTAAAAACGGATCGTATTCATCATTCGTTACAAAAACTTTTGGATTTTCTTGAAATGAAGGAAAAGAGTGAATGTCTTGATATTTTACTTGGTGAAAATACGATTAAAATCAAAGAAGGGAGTACAATTCTACAAATCAAAATAACAGATATTCTTTATCTGGAGGCATTAAAAGATTACACCAGAATTGTAACTTCTGAAAAAAAACATTGTATTCTCGATTCCCTTGGAAATCTTCTTCATCAAAACCACTTCGATTCTTTTGTAAGAATACACCGCAGCTATGCCGTTCCAAAATATCTTATCCGAAGTAAAACTTCTCACGAAGTGGAACTTACCCATAAGATTAAGCTTCCCATAGGAAGAAGTTATAAAGATAATCTGGCATTTTTCAACATGCCCAATTAAAGTATTCCTCTATTTCTTTTTCGGATTGTCATTTGTCGATTTTTCGTGTCGTTTATCTATTTTCCCAATATCTGCATCCGGGATGTGGTAATTTAGTCTTCCGAAATTCATTAACCCGAATTTATAAACTACTAACCAAAAAAAACTCACATGAAAAGAACATTTATTTCCGGCTTCCTTTTCATATTGTTTATTGTAACCGGACAGCTTAAAGCTCAATCAGCTGTTTTAACTACAGGAACAACTGTCTCAGGAGGTAATGGCTCTATTTCTTATAGTGTCGGCCAGGTCACTTATCTCTCTAAGGGAAGCGGATTCCAGGTTATGGAAGGAGTACAGCAAGCTTTTGAAATTACGACCCTTGACACCCATGAAACGTCATCTGCAGAGGACGGTATTTTACTCTATCCTAATCCCTTTAGAGATTATCTATATCTGGATTTTACAGTAAACAGCTATAAGAACTCAGATTATCAATTATTCGATGCACAAGGTAAGTTGATCAGGAGTGAAAAAATTATGCAGACAAAATCTGAATTTAATTTTTCTTCTCTTCCATCTGCCATGTACATTATAAGAATTAATCAGGATGGTAAAAACATTAAAACATTCAAAATCATAAAAAAATAACTACCATGAAAAAAAATCTACTCATACTAGGGCTTATACTGGGCTGTTTTTTAGCCTTTGGACAAGTACCTGAAAAAATGAGCTATCAGGCCGTTATCCGAAATCTTTCGGGACAACTGATCATCAATCAGAGTATTGCAGTAAAAGTAAGTGTTCTTCAAGGCTCAGCCGCAGGCCCAGTGGTATACTCAGAAAGGTTGACCGGAAATACCAATGCCAATGGTTTAATCAGCCTTGAAATAGGTACAGGAACTGTTCTTACTGGGACATTTGCCGCGATTAACTGGACCACTGGAAATTATTATTTGAAAACAGAAACAGATCCGTCAGGAGGAACCAGCTATACGATATCAGGCACCAGCCAACTTCTCAGCGTTCCTTATGCCATGTACGCAAAATCTGCAGGAGGCGGTGGCGGAAGCTTTACCCTTCCATATTCAGCTACCGTAAATAACACAGCCAGTCTTTTTGCTTTAACCAATGATGGTGATGGAGCAGCCATTGAAGGCACCAACAATACAACAACTTCAAGTATCGCTTCAATAAGGGGTGTTGTAACCAGTACTTCTGCCGGTGGATTTTCTTCGGGAGTCCGGGGAATCAATAATGGCACTGGAGGATTAGGAGTGGGGGTCTGGGGAAGTCAGAACGGAAGCGGATGGGGAGTATATGGAGTTACCCCTAATGGACTGGGTGTTTATGGAAATGCATCGGGAAATGGATACGGTGTATATGCAAACAGCAACGCAGGAACAGGACTTGCCGCAATAAGTACAAACGGGGTTGCTGCTAATATTTCAATAACTAATAATTCCAATGCCAACAGCGCAATTATTGCCTCAACCGCGGGTAACGGAACGGTTGTCAATATTTCTACGACAGGAACCGGTGCAGGATTGAGAAGCACTTCAGGAGCTGGTTTTGCCCTACATGGGATTACAAGCCAAGTATCCTCTGCAGGTGTTGTAGGTGATAACAACGGCAACGGAGAAGCCGTGGTCGGAAGAACAACAAGTGATATAGCCGGTGCTGTAGTCGGAAGAAATGATGGTGGAGGATATGGCGTGAGGGGGTTTATTGCAACAAATAGTACCGGAACAGCGATAGGTGTTTTAGGCCAGGTTGGGCTCAACAACAGTAAAGGTAGAGCTGGCCGATTCGAAAATTTCAATCAAACCAATGAAAATAATACGCTTGAAATCGAAACCAACGGAAATGGAAATATTCCTGATAACACACAAGGAAATGCTTCTTCATTCCTCGTTAATAATACCAATAGTGTCGCCGCTGCCGTAAGAGGTGAAGTAAAAACCATATTCGGCAATTTTGGAGCTGCCGGTATTTTTGGAATATCCTCAGGGACCGGAGGTTTCGCAGGCTTATTCCATGCTTCTAATACGGCCGGAAACGGTCCGGCCCTGGTGGCACTCACCGATGGAAATGGAAATGCAATCACTGCCAATGCCGGCAAAAACGGTAATGGTGTGGAAACAAATATTGATGGAAACGGAAATGCTTTATACGCATGGGTTCCATCTTTTGCAACCGGGCGTGCCGGTAGATTTGAAATTTTCAATGAAGACAATGATACCGAAGTAATCTCTGTGAAAACTGTTGGTAATGGTACTGCAGGAAACTTCAAGGTGGATCGCACAACCGGCACCTCACCGGCAGTAAAAGGTGAAGTGAATTCCATTTTTGCTAATTTCGGTACTGCAGGTATTTTTGGTCTTTCATCAGGAACCGGTGGCTATGGAGGCTTATTTTATTCATCAAATGCCAGTGGAAATGGACCGGCTGTATTAGCCCTTACCGAAGGGAATGGAAACGGGATTACCGCCAATGCTGGTGGTAGCGGCGATGGTATAGAAGCATCATGCGACGGAACAGGTAATGCGATCTCAGGTTTTATTCCCAATTTTGGAACAGGTAAGGCCGGTAGATTTGCTAATTTTAATAATGCCAACGGACAACCTGTTGTACACATAACCACTACTGGTACCGGCTCCACACTTCTTGTCAATCATCAGGGCCCATCTGGTAATATTTCTGTCTATCAAAGTGCATCAGTTAATGTAGCCCGGATCAATAAAGCAGGAAGAGGCTTTTTTAATGGCGGAACACAAAACAGCGGTGCGGACGTTGCAGAAGCATTTGATGTGGAAGGAAATGTTTCTGAATATGAGCCCGGCGACATTTTAGTGATTTCAACAGACTCTGACAGAACGATAGAAAAGTCCTCAAAGCCCTACTCTACACTTGTAGCAGGAGTTTATGCAACCAAACCCGGGGTTTTATTGACTGAAGAAAATATCGATGCAGATCTGTCCGGAAAAGTTCCCATGGGAGTTATCGGAGTGATCCCCACAAAGGTTTGTCTTGAAGGAGGAAAAATTAAAAGAGGAGACCTTTTAGTAACCTCTTCAAAACCAGGAGTTGCCATGAAAGCAAATCTCAAAAAAGTCAGAATTGGACAGGTAATCGGAAAAGCTCTCCAGGATTACAATCAGAATGAAACGGCAAAAATTAAAGTACTAGTAAACATTAAATAAAAAATTATGAAATCATTATATACCATCGCATTACTATTATCAGGACTAAGTATGTATGCCCAGGAAAATAAAACTTCTGAGCCGCAGGATCAGGCCGTTATTTTAAAAAATGCAAAGGAACAGGAAGCTAAGCTCATTAAAGATTATGAGCAGTATAATAAAAACAATCCTCCACACAGCGGGCTGGTATCAGATTATGGACTTGAAGTTAAAAAACAAAATCTAAAACCTAAAAACACATCGGACAATTCAGGAAAATTACTTCCCAATACAGCTAGTTTTGATGAGGTCTTAGCAACAATTCCTAATCGGCGTTCACGTAAAGCAAGTCAACCTATTAATAAGAAAATAACCGTTACGGGACTTTCTAATACGGCAACACTTGAAGAAATAAAAAAAACTATTCCTAGAAACTAATAACCGAAATAAGTCCGCTACTTAGCGGACTTATTTTATCTGTACATTTTTCAAAAAAATTACTGTTAATCCCAATCTGAGGCAACAAACTTCATCACTATCCCTTTATCATCATACAAAGAAAGAAAATGACCCTCCACTGAATACCGCGTAATCCTTTCAAAGCTATTAACAAACGCTCGCTCAAGTTTCATATTCTGACAAGCCATCATTGTACTTCCAACTCCGGAAATCTTCATTTTCCCATTTTTTCTGAACTCTCCGGTAAAAAACATTTTATTACACCCCATGAATGCCCCTCCACGAATCTTTTCTCCTTCCATTGCTCCTGTAAGATTAATTCCCGCGCGGCTTTTAACCATTTCTTCTTTATCAAATTTCCCAAAAGATATAAGCATCCATTCTCTTTGAACTGATGGGTTTTTACCCGGAACTGATGAACAATTAATCATCATTCCTAAAACCAAAACTCCTAATAGACTTATAAATATTTTTTTCATGCAGCCTATCCTTCCATTTTCATACCAATCACGGCCGGAATATCGTAAAAATTAGTAAATTAGCGACACAAAATTATTTTATAAAATGAAAAGACTATTTCTACTATTCACTTTTTTATTGGGCTTTGCCCAGATGAGAGCGGATGAAGGTATGTGGCTGCTAATGCTCATTAAAAGATTAAATGGTGTTGATATGCAAAAAGAAGGTTTGCATTTAACTCCAGAAGAAATTTATTCCGTAAACAATTCTAGTTTAAAAGATGCTATTGTAAGTTTTGGAGGCTTCTGTACCGGTGAAATTGTTTCTGATAAAGGACTGATTTTCACAAACCACCACTGTGGTTATGGTGCTGTTGCAGCAGCTTCTACTCCGGAAAAAGATTATCTGAAGAATGGATTCTGGGCCATGAAGCAAAAAGACGAATTCAACGCTAAAGACCTATATGTTAGATTCTTAGTAAGAATGGATGATGCTTCACAAAGAATCAATGCTAAGCTAAACAACAAAATGACTGGCGAAGAAAGAAAAGCTGTAATTGATGCTGAAACTAAAGCTATTCAGGCTGAGAATTCTGAAAACGGGAAGTATACAGTAGTAGTAAAAGATTTCTTCAATGGAAACGAGTTTTATTATTTCGTTTATCAGGATTATAAAGATATAAGATTGGTAGGTGCACCTCCTTCATCATTAGGTAAATTTGGAGGTGATACTGATAACTGGGAATGGCCTAGACACACAGCAGATTTTACGGTTTTCAGAGTGTATGCTGATGCAGCAGGAAACCCTGCTGAGTACTCTCCAAGCAATACCCCTTTAAAGCCTAAACATTTCCTACCGGTTTCTCTTAAAGGAATTAAGCCTGGAGATTTCTCTATGATCCTTGGTTACCCAGGCAGAACAAACCGTTATTTAACTTCTTACGGTATACAGCAGATGGTAAACAAAGATTATCCAGCTTGGGTAGAAGCTTCTAAATTAGCAATGGATGTGATGAAGAAGTACATGGATAAAGACAAGGCAACTCAGCTTAATTATGCTTCTCAATACGCATCAGTAGCAAATTATTGGAAAAATAGACAAGGAACTATCGATGCTGTTATCAAAAACGGGACAATTACCGATAAGCAGAAAACTGAAGCTAATTTCAAGCAATGGGCTTTACAACCGGCAAATATAGAATATGACGGAGTTTTAGATGATATCTCAATCTATTATAAACAAGTTTCTAATAGAAATGTTGAAAGAAATTATGCCACCCAGCTCTATAGAAATGCTAAATACATCAGCCTTGCTTCTCAGGTAGGCTCTGTACTTAAGTCATATGCTGAACAAGATATGGCAGGAAGATTAGCAATGAAACCAAAAGTAGAAGCTGCGGTAAAAGCTGCTTATGAAAACTTTAATACTAAGTTAGAAGGAGAAATGCTTAATTCAATGGTTGGTCTTTATCAGTCAAGAGTAGATAAAGATGTAGCATCTCCAACTATTATGGCATTAGATTCTAAAAATCTTTCGAACGTTGCTTATTCATCTATTTTTGCTAATAAAACCTCTGTAACCAACTTTATTTTAAATCCGGATCGTTTAAAGCTAGACGCTGATCCACTTTTAAAAATAGCTAACGGGGTCACTACAGATCAAAGGTTATCTTCTGAAAAATTCTCTAAGATTGATGATAATTTTGCTAAAAACAACCGTATATTCTTAGCTGGTTTAATGAAATCCATGCCGGAGAAAAAGTTTTATCCGGACGCTAACTCTACTATGAGATTAACATACGGAACTGTTGATAAATTACCTATCAGAACAGACAGAAACTACTTTGGTGTTACAGATAACTATTATACTGACATGACCGGTTTGGTAGGAAAATACAAAAAAGGAGATGAAGAATTTGATCTTCCTCAAAGAGTAATCGATCTTTACAACATGAAGGACTTCGGTCAATATGCTGATGCTGCCGGTTATATGCCAGTTAATTTCCTTTCTAATAATGATATTACAGGTGGAAACTCCGGGTCTCCGGTAATCGATGGTGACGGTAACCTTATAGGGATCGCATTTGATGGAAACAGTGAAGCTTTAAGTGGTGATATTGTTTTTGAACAAGAATGGCAAAAAACAATCAACGTTGATGTACGTTTTGTTCTTTGGACTATCGATAAATATGCTGGTGCAAGAAGATTAATTGACGAGTTGAAGCTGGTTAGAAGTGAAAACACACCAGCTGATACTAAAACCCGTCCTGCAAAAGCTGAACATGTAAAATCTACCAAAAAGAATAAATAATCTTTTTTTTAAATTTTAAAAGCCGTGAGATTCTCTCACGGCTTTTTTTATACCGTTTAATGAAATAAATACGTGATTGAGTTACCCCTCTGCACCATAAAATTTTGTGATTTTTACGCCGTTTTATAGAATAAAGACAATACGAGATCGTTACAAATAAGATGACGGAGTTAAATTTTCAGCAATAATATGCATTGCTAAAAAAAGATTATTTAAGAAAAATAAAAACAGTTAATTTATTTTAAAATGAAAATTTTATTAAAAAATAGCAAAATGTAA
Source organism: Chryseobacterium sp. B21-037 (assembly GCF_028570785.1). Taxonomy (NCBI): domain Bacteria; kingdom Pseudomonadati; phylum Bacteroidota; class Flavobacteriia; order Flavobacteriales; family Weeksellaceae; genus Chryseobacterium; species Chryseobacterium sp. B21-037. The sequence continues at coordinate 3,681,323 of NZ_JALGCB010000001.1, read as the reverse complement.
ATATTTATTTACTATTTTTGATTTCATTACGCAGTGATATAAGGTTTTTATAACAGAAAATTTTATTATTATTACACAATGAAAAGAATTAGTCTATTTTTTTTAAGCTAAATTTAAGTTTTAAGACTTATCTTTAAGTTGTTAAAAAAAATATATTGTTATGAACTTAAAATTAATTTTATCCGGGATCGCATTGCTGACTCTTTTGGTAGCATGTGATGACAGAAGTAATGAAGACGCTCCCGCTTTACAATCGGAAGGCACAAAAGCAGATTTAAAAGCGGCAAAAAATGTAAAAATCGTTAGCGATACCGTAACAAAACCAGTAGAAAAACCAAATGAGCCAGATTCAAAAGATGGAACAAGCAACAGTACCGCCGACACAATCGACCCGACAAAGCCGGATAGGCCTAAGTAAGCTGATTATTCAGATTACGATGTCTGCATTCGTGTTGATTTCGGCGATCTTACCTTTTCTGAATAATATTGTGGGTTATTTTATTGATGTTAATGTCCAGCTGGCAAATAATGCCGGCGAAAGGCGTTTGGATTTAGATTCAGCAATCTATTTTCTATCAATCCCATCGTGCATAATCCTCCTTGCATTAGGAGGATTATTCAAAGCTCATAGATATACCTTCTATGTGGTTTTTGTTTCCGGATATTTTCACTTAGCGACCTATATTAAGTTTATATTTTTCAATAAGAATATAATTTCCGGATATGCTGATATAGCGATTATCGCCATTATTGCTATAATTGTTTATCTTATCTATCGATTAGACAACTACTATAGAGAAATAAATGTTATTGATAAATTTAACAATAGTACCTTAGAAAGGTTTTCTTCCATATTATACAAACGTAACGATATCACAAAAAATGAGTAATCACAGAGAAAGTTTAAAAATTCTTGTTGCTCTTAGTGATAAACTTTGGGAGGACTACATTGCGGAAATTTTGTCCGAAGAGCAATATCTTGAGAAAATGCGATTGGTAAAAAAAGAGATCAATAATGGATTTATTGGTACCATGCAGGATTTGGAAGTCTTTACTAACGAACTAGGCTACCTTATTCTTAATACCCGAACTAAAACATTATTATCAGGATCTGAAAAAATCATCGTAAACAAGAACTAGCTTACTTTGATCTTGATTCTTTTTCCTCAACCTGAGCTAAAATTCTTTCCAAATATTTGCTTTGCTTAGCGATAGAGGCTTCCAGTTTCTTTTCCAGTTTCGATATCTGGTTCTGGATGAACAGCAAGCTTTTATCCTGTGTATTGTATTGGGCATAAATATTAGCTAATAGGTCACCTATATCTTCATTAAAATCTTTACTCTTCAACATATGATCAGGTTGTAATTCTTGTTCTTCAACCTCATATACTTTCTCTAAACTACTTAAATCCAATACCCCCTCTCCTTTTATAAGCCAATGTAAGTGAGCATTCAGCTCCGGATACACCTCTAAAACTTTAACAACCTTATCAATACCAAGGTCACTTTTTAGTCCTGCTCCTTTGAAATTAGAAGCAGACATCCCTGTTTCCCTGTAAAAAGACTCCTTTTTAATGCTCTTTTCCTCCAAATAAAATAGGATTCTTTCTTTTATGGTTGTTATTTTGTCCATTTTTATTTTATTTTGGTCTAAATTTTGACTATATTTGTGCAAAGATATAAAACAAAATTAAAATAAAATTCTAAAAACATGAAAAATTTCGTTGAACCATCACATGCTTACTACAAACATTTTGAAGCATCTGAATCTTTCCGTCAATTTAAACCTTCTTCCATAACAAAAACTAAAACCATGAACAACAAACACAATATTCGTCGAAACTCAGCGAATGAGTTATATAATGTTTATTCAGTTGCTCAGGATTTACACGACTATAAGGAGGAATACCAATTTACAGAAGGGATTAATGATATGGTTAATTTTGAAGACTGTTTGTGGCTATTTGATCTTATACTGGATGAGCAGCCTCATTCCGATTCCGAAACTCAAATATGGACCTTAAAAAGAGTTCTTCCCCATTCCTTTACACTTACATGCAAAAATAAAGAAGGTCAAAAATTAGCCGAGATTAAGAATATTGAGGCAAGTTTTTATTTTGATGATCTTATTGTAATAAAAAAAGATAAATTATTCTGTTTACCGATTGAAGAGAACATTTACTAAACATACAGATTTTGCATATCAGTATGATGCATTTACAATATAAAAAAATGATGAAGGCTTTTACCCCATATAAGTCCACATCAAACATTCCAAAACTCCCGATCCAAACTTCTGTATTGTATGGCTTCAGAAATATGATGTGAGAAAATATTTTCAGATTCATCAAGATCTGCAATTGTCCGTGCAACCTTCAGAATTCTGTCATACGCTCTTGCGGACAGACCCAGCTTGTCCATCGCTTGTTTTATCAGAGCAAATGAAACCTCATCTAAAGCACAAAATTGCTCAATTTGTCGCGAGCCCATTTGCGCATTGTAACTAATTTCTAAATCTTGATATCTGGCCTGTTGGATTTCTCTGGCTTTCAGTACCCTTGCTCTGATCGTTTCACTTTTTTCACCCTTTCTCTTTTCAGTTAATTGCTCAAATTCAACTTTTTGGATTTCTATGTGGATATCAATACGATCTAAAAGAGGGCCTGATAATTTATTCATATAACGTTGCATTTCCGCAAGGGATGAAGTATTATTAGGATCATCCGGGAAGTATCCGCTAGGACTTGGATTCATCGATGCAATAAGCATAAAGCTCGAGGGATAGTTTACTGTAAACTTTGCCCTTGAAATGGTAACCTCACGATCTTCTAAGGGCTGTCGCATCACTTCAAGCACTGTTCTTTTGAACTCAGGCATTTCATCAAGGAATAAAACACCATTATGTGCGAGGGATATCTCTCCTGGCTGTGGATAGCTTCCCCCACCGACCAAGGCTACATCCGATATCGTATGATGAGGTGATCTGAAAGGACGAATGGTCATTAAAGAAGTTTCAGCACCTATTTTCCCGGCAACGGAATGTATTTTTGTTGTTTCCAAAGCCTCCTTTAAGGTTAATGGAGGTAAAATACTGGGAACTCTTTTTGCCAGCATTGTCTTTCCGCTTCCGGGTGGACCTATCAAAATTATATTATGCCCTCCTGCTGCGGCAACTTCCATTGCCCTCTTTGCCGTTTCCTGCCCTTTTACTTCTGAAAAATCAAAAGGAAACTGATTTACTTTTTCCTGGAATTCTTTTTTTATATCCAAAACAACCTTTTCAATGGGTATTCCTTTATTAAAAAAATCAATCACCTCTTTGATATTACTGACTCCATAAACATCAATTCCTTCCACCACAGCAGCTTCTCTGGTATTTTGCATGGGTAAAATAATCCCCTTAAATCCCTCCTCCTTCGCCTGGATTGCAATGGGTAAAATTCCTTTAATCGGCTGTAAGCTCCCATCCAATGAAAGTTCTCCCATAATGATATAGTTGTGGATATTTTCAGCAAGAATTTGGTCTGATGCAGCTAAAATCCCTATCGCAATACTTAAGTCATATGCGGAACCTTCTTTCCGAAGATCTGCGGGAGCCATATTAATTGTAATTTTTTTACCGGGAATTTTGAAACCGACATTTCTTAATGCTGCAGAAATCCTATAGCTGCTTTCTTTGATTGCATTGTCGGGGAGACCAACTAAATGATAGCCAACGCCACCTGTATCAATATTAACTTCAATAGTAATCGTTCGTGCCGCAACTCCATGAATTGCGCTTCCATAAATTTTGATCAGCATAAGTGTGTTTTAATGTAAATATATCATTTTTTATAAATGAATGAAATATTCATCATTAAAAACTCTGGCAAGAATTTATGTATTTCCTTTGTCGTTTTCAACCGCCTTTCGTAACATCAACCCATTTTTTGAAACCCGATAAAACCTCTAATTCAGAAATAGAAAGTTTTATAGCTGAGTTAGCACTTCCACAAGCCGGATACACAAACTCAAACTCTTTAAGCGAAATGTCTAAAAAAACTGAAACTTGCGAATTAACACCAAAGGGGCAAACACCACCAACAGGATGTCCTACCAAAGGTTCCACATCTTCAAAAGCAAGCATCTTTGCCTTTAATCCAAATTCATCTTTAAACTTTCTATTATCGATCTTCCGGTACCCTGCGGCTACAATTAAAATAACATCGTTATTCTCATCGTACAATGAAATAGATTTTGCTATTTTATTTCCACTAATGTTCAATGCTGCTGCAGCCAGCTCCACCGTGGCACTGGAGGTATCAAATATTATCACTTCGGAATCCTTATTCCATTTTTTCAAGTGAAGTTTTGCTTTTTCTATTCCCATTGTATGATCAAACAAATGCTAATTATATCTTGTTAAATATAATTCATTTCTTACAAAAAAGAAGGACTCATTACGCTATATTGGTTCTGTTTCCGGATAAAAAAACCGGTGCAGAATAAATTCTGCACCGACTCCACAATTATTGAAAAAACTAACATGAGTTATAAAGGGGCACTCATATTTTACTTTTTAATGAACTTATTTTTGTACATTTTATCTTTAGAATCTTTGGAAACAATAATATAATTGCCTGTAGCAAGACCGCTTACATCGATAGGCTGATTATAGGTATGGTTCTTTTTTTGTAAAACAAGTCTTCCTGATGCATCAATTATAGAAACTTCTTTATAAACTTTATCCGAATCTTTCCCAATGAAGATAAGCTGAGTCGCAGGATTTGGATAAATACTCATTTCATTCCCTTTTTTAGGATCAACTTCTCCGGTTCCAAGATTACAAAAGTTCCAGTTTCCAAAGTTTAGCTTTACAAAAGATTGTAATCCCAGGAATTCACATTGATCAGGACAATAAGCCGTACATGCATAGAAGCCATACTCACCTGATTCTGTCGCTACATAAGTATCTCCGGTAGCTCCAGAAATGATGCACCCATCTCCTGAAACCGGTGGTATATTGCTCGGTGCACATTTGTACCATGTATGAACTCCATACACAACCGGAAAAATATCATCAAATTGTACCGATGCACCATTACATACATTATATTCTCCCGGACCTATATTTTCGTAAGTTCCCGGAGTTAGTGTCGTCATCATAGCCGGAAGTGCATAGGCATATCCATCAGCCATAATTTCTGCGCTTTGTGCTGTACAATCATTAAGTGTAGCTTCTACTTTAAAATAATAAAGCATATCACTTGAACCATTAATCGTCAGAGTCTGGGAGGTAGCCCCAGAAATAGGAACCCAAGGATTAGTATTGGGGGACTGCCATGTCCACGCCTGTTTGTACCATTGATAACTACCATAAGTTTGTGTTGAAAGTACTTCTGATTCCGTGTTGCAAAACACGACTTTATTGGGAAATTGAGCTCCTAATCTAGGACTGGTAATGGTAGGTGTAAATGAACACTGCGCACTTACTTTTAAGAGATTTAAAAGTAAAAACAGTGATAAAAAAATTAGTTTTGTTTTCATAGATATTAATTTAATTTTGGTTGTTATTTTTCGGTCCTCACAAATCAATCAAGTAATACTCTTATTCCGAATTTGACATTAAAATTCAATGGCTTCTCTTTATAGATTGTATTCAAAGCACCATCGTTTTTAAAATGATAGCCTATACCGGGCTCTGCATATATGCCTATTTTGTCAACAAGTTTTAGCTGCAGCCCTAAAGCTGTATTTAATGAAACCTGTACCGGCTGGTTTCCAAGCTTTTCTTTTGTTTCTCCATTCACTTCATTATCAACAATATATTGTGTCTTAAAGCTTCCTCCAACGGATTTTTCAGCAAGTGCTCCTGCGGTAACATAACCCGTAAAATTCCCTTTCTGGATAACGTTGTAGTTAACCTGAACAGGAATGCCCAAATAATGTATTGTCTGCTCACTTTTTACAAAGTTCGACTGGCTTCCGGAATGAAGTTCAGAAGATAGTTTAGTATAGTTTAAACCAGTCCCTATACCCCACTTTTTACCCAGATTATAATAAAGAGAAACGCCAAGATTCAGAGGAACTTTATGCCTTACCGTTGCTTCTACATTTTGACTCTGGTTAGCCACAAGAACTTTTACAAATGGATCTTCAGAAAAAGCAGATGCACTCCATACCTGATCAAGAGTTAACGGACCTCCGCTGATTGTAGCATATCCCGGAAATTGTTGTGAGTTAGATGAGGCTTTACCAGTCAGTAAACTTAGCATCCATGACTTTTTGTTCTTCTGTTTTTTTTCTTTTAATGTATTTGCTAATGATTTGTCCTGTACCCCTAAATCCGTTTCAGAAATAAGTTTGTTAATCTCCTCTTCTCTATTAATAGGTAAAAGATTCTTCATTTCACGAATCCTGGGAATCTGATTTTGAATTACAGGAGCATATTGTGTGTGCAGGCCAGCCAACAAATCCGTTTCTTCCTTTACTGACCTATACTGGACATTTCTTACACCTCTCCTATTCCCATATGCATATACATTCGTTGAAAAAATATCCTGTTCCGGGGTACGATCTTTCTTCTGCCCAAATTCCTTTAGAACATCGGACTCTCCTTTTTCGTTAAATGAGGAAATGCGATTATCTGGCGTGTGAGAATTACTTTCAGCAGAACTCTTATCTTCTGACTTGCCAATTTTGGGTTTAACATTATGGTTTACCTCCCATAGTTGTTTGCCCACAATAAAAAATAATGCAATCGCAGCGGCTATACTGGCAATACGATAAATGAATGCCCCTCTTTTTTTATTTGAATCTGAGTCTTCACTATCGATCGCTTTATTTGCTTCAGTAAAAAGCCCAACAATATTTTTATCCTCATCTTTATCGAATAATTCATCTTTGATGTTATCCCATAATCCATCCGGAACATCACCTTCGTGATCTTCCATCTTCCTGCGCAGATCGTTTAACCATTGATTACTCATATTGCGCTTTTATTAACATTTTATATTCTTTAACTTTCTGAACAAGCATAGCTTTAGCTCTGTGAAATTGCGAAGCCGAAGAATTTTCTGCTATCCCCAACAATTCCGCAATCTGTTTATGGCTTTTATTTTCAAATACATAGAGATTAAAAACAGTCCTATAGCCTTCCGGAAGTGAACGGATCATTTCCATCATAGCCTCCTGTGGCATCTCTTCTATTTCCGGTTCCTCATCGTCCGTTTTATCCGGAATATCAGAATCGTTCATCGTTACTTTAAAATCTGAATGTTGTCTAATATGTTTTAGTGATTCATTGACCACAATACGGGTAATCCAGGCTTTAAGGGATCCGCTTCCCCGATATTCAAATGAATCTATTGAGCGGAACATTTTGATAAAACTATTCTGTAGTACGTCACGGACGTCATCCTTATCAATGATATAGCGAGAGCACACATAAGAAAGATTCCCGGAATATGCTCCGAAAAGCTCCTTCCATGCAGCTTCTTCTTTTAAGAGAAGACGATTAACTAAAATCTGCTCCTTATTTGCCTCCATTGATTATGTTTCCCTGACGCCTCGTTTTAATGATTGATAAATCTTAATGCAAAAATAGGTTGCAACATTGCAAAGCGCAACCTATTTTAATTTTGCATCTAACTATTACTTAATTTTTTATACAATATGGAAAATCATATTTAATCATTTCATACGGTGTCAGCACTGTTCCGTCTACCGTAATTTTTTCTGCGACCAAACCAAATTTCATTGCATAGTTCTGGCCAACATAAAATCCTTTTTCTTTCGCTGTAAATGTCACAATTGTTTTTTTCACCGCTCCATCCATTGGAATATTGAGCTCTAAAGTCTTAGGAGTAAAAGTTAATTCCACTGCATTATAATTTGCATTTACCACAGCTGTATAATTAAGGTTATATTTTACTTTTCCCATTGCCGTAAGAGCAGCTTCAGTTTTTGCAGGGTCTTTTACTACGGCTTTCACAATTTCTTTTACGGGAAGGTCTGCGAACTTTATGGTGTCTTTCTTCACAGCAAAACTTACTACCGCCTCAGCTTTATTGTTTCCCTGACTTGTTATTAGCCTTCCTTTATAATTTCCAATAACATCTTGTAATTTTACTGGTGGAATATCTGGTCCGTCATTGTTACATGAAATTAAGCTAAGTCCCATAAAACCAATCAACACAGCCATAAAAGCTTTAAGTACTATAAATTTCTTCATTTTTTAAATTTGTTGCATTAAACACTATTTTATTTATTTTGAGTACTCACTTATATAAACCCTCTTTTCTTAAAATCTTGCACAACTTTTAAAATAAAAATGAAAACGCAAAAGTAAGCAACTGATTATCAGTTAAAAAAAATCACAATATCAATATTTTAATAATAAACCAGTAAATTCAGGCTTCGAAATAATTACCCCTTTGCATATCTAAAATATCCTGCAATGCTTTTTAAAAAACCAATAAAATCCATACATTAGATTATCATAAAAAAATAATATGAAAGCCATTATAATCAATGAATTTGGAACGGCCGACCAACTTAAAATCGCAGAGATAGAAAAACCGGTAATTACTTCTGATCAGGTTTTAATAAAAGTAAAAGCCATAGGAATTAACCCTGTAGAAACAAAAATCAGAGCAGGCTCACATATTTCATCGAAAACGCTTAAGTTTCCTGCCATTTTAGGAAAAGATTTCAGTGGGATTGTTGAGGAAGTGGGAAAGAATGTTCAGAACGTTGAGGTCGGAGATGCTGTTTTTGGATTAGCTACTCAAACTTATGCCGAATATATTGCCGTCAGTCCGGAAGTATTCGTAAAAAAGCCTGAAAATATCACTTTTGAAGAAGCAGCAGCTGCTCCTTTAGCTGGTCTCACCGCTTATCAGGCTATTCATGATCATTTAAAAGTTCAGTCTGGCGAACACATTCTGGTTCAGTCCGCAGCGGGAGGAGTTGGTCATTTTGCCGTTCAATTGGCTAAAATAGCCGGTGCTTCAGTGAGTGGTACAGCCTCCGGTAAAAATATTGAGTTCATTAAAGAGCTTGGTGTGGATCAGCCTATTGACTATAAAAATCAAAGATTTGAGGAAATCTTATCCGATCTTGATGCTGCCCTTGATACTATGGGTGGAGAAGTATTGTACGGATCAATCAATTGTGTAAAGCCCGGAGGAAAAGTCGTTTGTTTACCTTCCTATACTAAAGATGATCCTAAAGCAATTGAACTGGCACAAAAACGCAATATCAATCTGATGTGGACCATGCTTACTTTTAAAAGGGAAAGCCTGATAAAACTATCAGAACTGATCGAAAAAGGATTATTAAAGATTTTTGTTGGAGAAATCTTGCCAATGAACGAAATAGCAGAGGCGCACAGAGAAATTGAGACCCATCGTACAAAAGGAAAGATTGTAGTTAGAATATAGTTTTTATTATTTTAATATATTTGTTAAAAACATCATCTGAATGAACCTTGAACAGGTTAGTTTACATCTTGAGGCATATAAGGAACATGATCAGATATTAGATGCGGCCAATTATCTGATCCGCACTTTTAACCTGGAGCATGAGAACTTTGCCGGCTTTGGATTCCGGGAGGAACTTTCCCCTAATTCCATGTTATTGACTGCTGAAGGACAATTGGGTCACCCTCAAAAGGTAATGATCCCCAGAAACATATTCGATTTTGATTTGAGTCTTGTTCTGAATATGCTGGCTCATGAAATGCTTCATGTAAGGCAGAAAGTTCCTGGTCAATTTATTGAAGATAAAAATGAAAGGGAATTTCAGGCATATTCGGAAATGCTTTTTCATCGGATTTTTCCACAAATTCCTGAAGTTTCGGATTTTCATAAAAAGTTTTTTGGAAATAAAGCTTTGGAATACTACAGAAGAATGGGAGAAAATTCTCAATTACAGCAAAAATATGCAGGGCAGAAATTAGAAGTTGAACAATTAATAAACCAAATATCATGATAATAAAACCAGATATCTCCTGGGCAGATTTTGAGAAAATAGATATACGATGCGGAACTATTATTTCCGTTAATGATTTTGAAAAGGCAAGGAATCCTTCCTACCAGTTGGAAATTGATTTTGGCCCGCTCGGTATTAAAAAATCTTCAGCTCAGATCACAGCATTATATCAAAAAGAAGACCTAATTGGAAAACAAATTTTAGCTGTTGTGAACTTTCCGAAAAAACAAATTGCCAACTTTTTTAGTGAATGCCTTGTTTTAGGATTGTATGGTGAGAACAAAAGTGATGTTACTCTTTTAGCACCTTCGCTACCTGTAAAAAATGGAATGCAGGTGGGATAAAATATAAAATACTTATGATACAACACATTCCTTTAGAAAAGATATTATTCCTTGATATTGAAACAGTTCCGAATGCAGGATCATGGGACGACTTATCCGAAACAGACCAGAAGCTTTGGGATAAAAAAACCAGATTTCAACGGAAAGATGATATTTCTGCCGAAGAATTTTATTCTGAAAGAGCAGGAATAATGGCAGAATTTGGGAAAATCATCTGCATTACCATAGGAATGGTAGAAAAGAATGACACTTTAAAGATAAAAAGCTTTGCTCATCATGATGAAAAAAAGCTCCTTACAGAGTTCGGAGAAATATTCAACAGTCCAAGGCTACGGGATGTAATTTTATGTGCACACAATGGAAAAGAGTTTGATTTTCCCTGGATTGCACGCCGTTTTCTGATCAATGGAATGCAACCTCCGGTTCCTTTTCAGATGTTCGGAAAAAAACCTTGGGAAATTCCTCATATCGATACGATGGACCTTTGGAAATTCGGAGATTATAAAACGTTTATTTCCCTTGAATTGCTAGCGCATGTTTTTGGAATTCCAACGCCCAAAGATGATATAGATGGCTCAATGGTTTCATCAATCTACTACATAGAGAAAGACTTGCAAAGAATAGTTGACTATTGTGAAAAAGATGTCTTAACTTTGGCAAATGTTTTTCGCCGCATGCGGCAGGAAGATTTGTTGAAAAGAAATATCAATCAAGATTAAAAAATGAAATTTACAGACGATCAAATTGCTGATATAGGAGAAGAAATTATAAGAGTACTTAAGTCCGTATACGATCCTGAAATCCCTGTGGATATTTATGAATTGGGACTTGTATATGATGTACAGATTTCTGAGGATGGCGATGTTAAGATCATCATGACTCTTACAACTCCAAACTGCCCGGTTGCAGAAACATTACCACAAGAGGTAAAGGATAAGGTTCAAAGTGTAGAAGGAGTAAACAGTGTTGATTTAGAACTTACTTTTGAGCCAAGCTGGAATAAAGATATGATGAGTGAGGAAGCCAAATTCGAATTAGGAATGCTCTAAAAATCAGAATAGAAAATAAAAAAACCGCAGGAATAATTCCTGCGGTTTTATTTTTAAGTCTCTGTTGCTATTTTTTTTCCTTCTCTTCTGCTCCATTCGCTCCATGAACCTACATAAAGATCAGGGATTGGTAAGCCGGCATAGTCCAAAGCTAATATAGTATGACATGCCGTTACTCCTGAACCACAATGAATGATCAGGTTTTGAGATTTGTCCTTTAATAATTTTGAATATTTTTCTTTTAAGACTTCTGGTTTAAGGAAATTCCCGTTTTCATCAAGATTTTCTGAAAAAGGAATATTAATCGCTCCGGGAATATGCCCCGCTATCAGATCAATCGGTTCAGAATCTCCTTTATAACGGTAAGCATCCCGTACATCAATTACTGTTGAAGAGTTGTTTATTAATTCATTTTCAACATCTTCCAGGCTTAATGTTGGCAGAAGCCATCTTTGATTTTGCATAGGTGCAGTTTTTTCATAAACCTCCTCTCCTGATGCACATTCCACACCTTCTCTTTCAGCCGCCTGAAACCCACCATCTAAAACCTGAACCTCTTTAAGTCCAAAAGAACGCAACATCCACCATGCTCGTGCAGCCGCATTGGCACCATTTTTATCATCGTAGATAATCACATGGCTATCTTCAGAAATCCCCAAGGCTGCCAATGTTCTACCAAATTCTTCAATCCCGGGTAAAGGATGCCTTCCTCCAAAAGCTGCATCTTCTCCGATTTCAGCAAGATCTGTATCTAGATTGATGAATCGCGCTCCCTTAATATGCTTTTCCAAATAACTCTGGTATATATCTTTACCTACTCGTGCATCAAGGATGATTAGATTTTGAGTTTCTAAATTTCTTAATTGTGAAGCTGAAATAATCGGGGACATACAATTCTTTTGTTAATTAGGTTCTGGCTAAAGCCGAATGATATAATAATTCAAAAACGGGCTAAAGCCCGCCTACTGATTGATTTTATATTTTAAAAATGAAAAATATCTTTTGCTTTATTATATGAGCTCTCGAAGTTTAAAAGATTAAGATTATGGTCTATTTTCTCTACACTCATAAAGTTAATTACCTGCTCGGTAGGCATATTACCTACCAGATCATCTTCCGCCATAGGACATCCTCCAATTCCTTTAATAGCACTATCAAACCTTTTGCACCCCTGGTCATAAGCCGCCTTTAATTTGGAATAAGAATCTTCATATCGGTTATGAAAATGTCCTCCAAAATTAATTTCAGGATGTTTTGCGGGTATTTTTTCGAATAAAAGGGCAATTTTTTCGGGAGTTGCAACGCCTGTTGTATCGGACAACAAAATATTTTCAATTCCGATCTCCGAAAATCTTTGAGCCCAAAACTCTACATCTTCCAACTTCCACATTTCTCCGTATGGATTTCCGAAAGCCATGGAAAAGTAAATATTCAGTTCCTTATTCTCTGATTTTACAAGCTCCTGCATTTTAATGATCTCATTAAAAGCTTCTTCCTGATTTTTGTTAGTATTCCTGTGTTGAAAAGTTTCAGATATTGAAAAAGGAAACCCCAGAATATCTACAGCCTGATGCTTTAGTGCTTTTTCAGCTCCTCTGTAATTTCCTATAATGGCAGAAATCTTCGTATTTGATAAAGATTTGTCTATATTTTCAGCAACCTCATCAGAGTCAGCCATTTGCGGGATAGCTTTTGGAGAGACAAAACTGAGGCTATCCAACACATCAAATCCCACTTCCATCAGAGAGTTGATGTAATCAATTTTTTTATTTGTGGGAATAAATTCCCCCCAGCCTTGCATGGCATCCCTAGGACATTCGGTAAGAAACATTTTCACTTTAGATTTTCTCAAATATAATAAAACTTAACAAGTTTATCTACGATCAATACAAAGCTAACATAATTTTGATTTTCAATTATTTATATATGATTCAAAATTTCAATAACTGATATTCAGCCGCAAATAATGTATTCTGAGCATCAAATTTGCTAACTTTGTTAAAATTTATACCGGATAATGAGTACTATAGAATTCAACCAATTATGGAGAGAGAAGTTATTGAATCGTTTTCTTAACTATGTAAAAATATATTCAACAAGTGATGCAGAGAGTGAAGCAACTCCTTCTACTCCGCAGCAATGGGACATCGCTAATTATATTGTTGAGGAATTAAAAACAATCGGTCTGGAGAATGTTTCTATTGATGACAATGGTTATATTATGGGTTATGTTCCATCTAATCTTGAGAATAATGACCAACCTACCATTGGATTTATTTCACATTATGATACTTCACCCGACTTCAGTGGTGAAAATGTAAATCCTCAGGTTTGGGATAACTATGATGGTGGAGACCTCCTTCTTAATAAGGCAACCGGATTCACTCTTTCCTCTTCAAAATTTGAAAGTTTAAAAAAATATATTGGGCAAACTTTGATCACAACAGATGGGAATACCCTTCTCGGAGCTGATGACAAAGCCGGATGTGCAGAAATTGTTACAGCTGCTGAATATCTTATCGCTCACCCTGAGATCAAACACGGAAGAATTGCGATTGGTTTTACACCTGATGAAGAGATCGGAAGAGGTGCTCACAAGTTTGATGTAGCAAAATTCGGAGCAGAATGGGCTTATACAATGGACGGAGGTGAAGTTGGGGAGCTAGAATATGAAAATTTTAACGCTGCCGGAGCTGTTGTAAAAATCCATGGATTAAGCGTACACCCTGGTTATGCATATGGAAAAATGATCAATGCGAGTCTTTTAGCTGCTGAGTTTGCACAATCTCTTCCAGCGAACGAAACACCATCTACAACTAAAGGATTTGACGGGTTTTATCACCTGATGGATATTACTGCTGATATTTCTGAAGCCAAGCTTCAATATATAATCCGTGATCATGATGATGAAAAATTTGAAGCACGAAAAAAATTCATTGAGCAAAAAGTTGCAGCATTTAATGAAAAACACGGTGAAGGGACTGCAGAAATTGAGATTAAGGAACAGTATCGTAACATGAAACAGCAGTTCGAAGGAAAAATGCATATCATTGATCTTGCAGCCAAAGCAATGAGGGAAGCTGATATTGAGCCTAAGATAAAAGCGATCAGAGGAGGTACAGATGGGGCACAATTATCTTATATGGGACTTCCTTGTCCAAATATCTTCGCTGGTGGAATCAATTTTCATGGCCCTTATGAATATGTTGCATTAGAAAGCATGGAAAAAGCTACTGAAGTTATAATCAATATTGTAAAGAAGTAATAAAGCATTTGATTTAAATATTAAATAATAAGCCTCTGTTGGAACGGAGGCTTTTTCTTTTTCACATACAATCATCTCATTAACAAATTATTATATGCATAACGGTTTTTTTATTTTCTACTTCTCTTCATAGTGATTAAATAAAATTAATCTGTAACTTGGAAGAACTAAAAATCTTTCGCTTATGAAAAACAACTTTAACAATTTCAGAACTTATAGAAGATTTTTTAACCTTATAATTCTTTCTATATTCACAGCAGTAATTCTAACTTCGTGTTCACAGGACAATTTGAACGAGGACCCGGTAGTACCTCAAACAGAATCCGGTGGCTTCAAAACTTTGGGAAATCTTACTTTACAAAAAAATGTCATTATTCTTGATGATGAATCCGTATCAGCAATTTCCAAACTGGATAATCAGAATATTACCTTTAATAAAGCAACCGATCAAACTGATGACATTCAGGCCGGGAGTGTTTTAGTTGGAACAAAAATAGAAGGAGATCAGGTAAAGACGATCCTTTCTAAAGTACAATCTGTAACTAAAACAAATAATCAGTATTTTGTGCAGACATCAAGCGCTAAACTTGAAGAATTTATATATAGTGGAACGTTGAGTGGAATTTACGACCCCTCAGGCAAAGCTCCCATCAGTGTTAATGGGAGGATGGTAAATTATGTTCCGGTTGAAGGCTTTATTTCCCAGGAATTAAATAATAAAATCATCAATATAGAAGCTAAAAGTCTAAGTGATCAGAAACTGGTTACTTTTAATCGTTTCAACTTTAACAGGACTTTTCCTATTAATCAACAAGTTGGTCCGGTAGGATTAGCTTCAAGCGTAAACGTAAAAGGTGGAGTAACTCCTAAAATTGATTACAATATTACATTTTCATGGGGACATCTGACCAACTTTTCTGTAAACTTTATCATGGATGATATTGTTTTACAGTCCACTGCGGATATTCAAGCATCAGTAGGTTACACTGTAAGTACTACAGATTTTGTAAGCATTCCAATTGTACCTATCGTATTAGGTCCGACCGGGCTTGTACTGAGTCCTACAATATCTGCAGGTCCTTTTCTTGGAATCGGGGCGACCGGCAAAGCAAAAGTAAACCTTCTTGATGTAGGAGGGACAGCTAATTTCCTGGTTTCAAAAAACCCGGCTCTAAACATCAGCTTGGAAAAAAGATCTGATTTCAGCATCACTTCTCTGGAAGGCACGTTATCTGCGGAAATAGGTCTGGAAGCAAAAGGCGCTGTTGGCTTACAATTTCTAACAGTACCTATTGCCAATTCAGGACTAAGGGGCAGAGCCTCAACTATTGCTGCCTTAGGTGTACAGCTTATACCACAAAGGAAGGGGATTATTGACCTAAAGGCAAAAATCCAGGCAGACATGTTTTATGGATTTGGAGTCTTCCCACTAAGATATGAAGGAACCATTCCCCTTTTCCAAAGAGAATATCCTCTATATCACAAAGAGATCGAATTTTAATATTATCACTTAAATAAAAGAGAAGCCACGACAATTGTTGTGGTTTCTTGCTTTTGGAGCATAACAACATCATTTAGCCTGTAAGTATTTTACTTATAAATAATTATATTTTAAAGTGAAGGTGTTTTTTTAATATATTTATTACTACAAAAAATCAAATTACATTATGAAAAAACTATTTAGAAAAGATTTGCTAACAATTCTGGGTAGCGGAGGAAATGGCTGCCACAGCAGCGGAGACTCCGCATATTGTTGGACAGATTGTGAATGCACTTATGGTAAGGCATGTGAAATGCAGGACGATGGTAACCCGGGAACCTGTGTAAGTATCGGCAGTCCCGGTAGTGGTGGAAATCCCGGAAGCGGCTGTCCCCAAGGGATGATTTGTGAAGAAGAACCATTTTAATAATATCAATCGGAAAATTACTTTTCCGATTTTTTTTGCCTACTCATCAGATCATTGAGAGGAAACTAATTTACATAAAGCCCTTTATCAAAACACAAGTGCTCTTCGTTTTAGAAAACTCATCCTGCACTCACTAGCGATAGCTGGTTTGCGCCTGGTTAGTCCTATTTATTACCATAAATTTTTATTCCTTTAAGTAGAAACAAGCATATAATTCAATTATTCGTAATGGAACTAAAACCGAAATAAGTTTCAACTAAAAAGACTCACCACAACCCATAATAGTTACTTTCACAAAACCAACTAAAAAAACATGATATAAATCATGTTTTTGATAAAAATTAGATGTTTTATAAACAATAAAAGCCTTTGTAGTTTATTTTTTTGATTAATTACACCGAAACAATAAATACAAAACGCTTTATATCAATAAAATAGATAATTTTTTACAGTCATTTAGCTTAAATATATTTTATATTTTCGCGCTGAAAAAAAATTTTTATAAAAAAAAGGAGATAGATTTATTAGTTCCCACGATTGTACCAAATTGCTTATTCTTTTTAGCATCGTTAATTAGCACTAAAATAAATTAAGTAGCTCATTTTTAATGCAAAATATGTATTTGCGGTAAAAATTCGACATAAAAAAAATCCTTCTCCTGTGATTTAATGATATAAAAGAAAAAGAAGAAGACAATTCATCTTAATAATATTATATAACCAATTAAAAACACAAGCAATGACTAAATTAAAAAACCTACTATTGTTGGTGACAACAATCTTTTTATCCAGCATAACTTATGCTCAGGTCGGGGTAAATACCACCTCCCCACAAGGAATTCTGCATTTACAAAACATACCAAGCAAACAAATGGGTTTGGTAATGCCTCGCGTGGACTCTACCGATGTTGCAGTAAGCAACAGCAATACAACTCCAGTAGAAGCTACTGTTGTTTATGATAATAACAAACGATGCCTTAGGTTGAAAACAACAGATGATTCCCAAGGGTGGAGTTCTTGTCTTATAGATGAAACAGAAGTTGAAAACTTAATCCAAACAGAAATAACCTATAATGGTAATAAGCCAGCCAGAGCTAATAAGGTAGCTGCTGCTGACCTCTATGCAGCAACATACATAGACCCTTATAAAAACAATTATGTTTATGGTATGGGACTTCAATCTTCCAATCAGCTAGGAGCTTTAACAGCTGGATCAAAATACCCATCTCTTATTTTAGGCCGCTCTTGTAAGGAGCTTACTATGGGGCGATATAATGGAATGGCTATTACTACAAGTGGGGAGCTCTGGGTATGGGGACAAAATAGCTATGGAAAGAACGGAACCGGAAATACCACTACTGTAGCTTCCCCACGACAAGTTGCGCTTCCCGGAGGTGTTAAAGCTAAAAAAGCAAGAACCGGACAATACAATTCTCTTGTTTTAGGGGAGGATAATCAACTCTATGTAACAGGATATAATGGGTATGGTGTTTTGGGTGACGGAACAACAACCGGCCAAGCCGATACCTTTACAAAAATTAATTTCTTTAACGGGATGGAAGTTATAGATATGGATGTATTTATCTATGGAGCCATCGCAGTTACCAGTGATGGAAATGTTTACACATGGGGACTTAATAGTACAACGTACAGAAGAATAGGGCTTCCAACTAATGTAGGAACCGCTACTACCCCTACCCTTCTTAATTCCCAATTTACATTGAATTCAGGAGAAAAAGTAGTGAAAGTACAAGTTGATGATTACTCCAATTATGGAGGTGGATTTATAACTGATCAGGGAAGGTTCTTTGCTTTTGGTTATATGTTATATTTTGGAGGAGGAAGCGTATATTCGGGACCTACAAATTTAACTCCTAACCTTCAATCCGGAGAACGTTTTACAGAGTTCTCAATGAATAATGGTGTCGCTTTTATCACCAACCAGAATAATATCTATGGTGTTGGACTCAATACCAACGGTCGTTTTGGGACTGGAAATACAAATACCTTAAACGCCGTTACAAGCATTACCCCAGCTCACCTTAATGGTTTTGAATATAGCGGAGTTAGTCTGGGATACAACAATATGTATCTTCCTGCTTCCAATAAAAGAAATGTACTATACGGAGCAGGACAAGGCGCTTACAGACAATTAGGAAGACTGAACGAGTCTGGATCAAATATTTTGGTTCCTGTGTATGAAGATAAGTAAGTTGATTACGATACTCATTTAACTGATATTAGTTATTAAAGGCTGCCTTAAACTAAGGCAGTCTTTTTTATACACAAAGAATAGCTTTTGTTATTGCCTGGCATCTTTAGATAATGGCACAATCAGGATACTTTATCAATGATTACATGAAATACCTATTAACGAAGATGAGCTCAACCTGATACAAAAGCTTCCTTTTATCAAAACACCCATGCTCTTCATCAAATAAAATTTCATTTTCACGCTCACTGCTGTTGTTTTGCACCAGATTTAATACTATTTATTATTATGAAACAACGTTTTTTAGCAGTAAGCTCTTTATTGCTTTGCATTACCTGCTCAGTAGAAGCCAACGCACAACAAACACCAATCGTTCATATTGGAGTTAAGGCCGGTACAAATTTCACTAAAACATCTTCTGCCTCTTCTGACCTGAGCGGAAAATATGGAATAGGATATCAGGCGGGACTTATGGCAAGAGTAGACTTTAACCGGATATATCTTCAGGGAGAAGCTATATTTAACAAAAGAAAAACATCATATGACTTAAAAGATGGAAGTTCTTCGCAATTGAAATGGAATTCAATCGATATCCCTGTTGTAGCAGGTTATAAGATCGTAAGTTCCAAAGATTTTAATGTCCGAGCTTTTGCCGGAGGAGTTTACAGTTATGGATTTAATGATAATATTTCTACCTCAAAAGCACTGCGCGAAGGTTTAAAAAAATTCGATAAATCCAATATTGGTATTACCGGTGGAATTGGTGTGGATTATAAAAACTTCACCGTTGATCTGAGGTACGAAACAGGACTCACCAGCATCAGCAAAGAATTTAAATCCAAACCTCACAGCTTCTCGCTTGGAATCGGATACTTCCTGTTCTAAAAACTTAAATTATCTTTACCATTAGAAACTGCATTTCCTGCAGTTTCTAATTTTTTACCTATCAAAATATGCTTAAATCTTTTATCGTAAGAAAACATCTATTTGTTATTGGTTTCTGGCTGATTTTCGGGATAACCATGTGGATTAATTTCCAGGCAGATTCCGGCAGATACAATTCACTTATCCAGACTTTAGCCATTGTAATAAGCTCCTTTATTTTCACTCAGTTTTTAACAAAAAAATTACTCCCGCAAGCCTTAAAAGAGAGGAAGATGAAAAAATTCCTACTCCAGGCAACGATTATGATTCTTTTACTGAGCTTTATTTACTCTTTTGTTTTTGCTTATATAGAAGTAGATTCCAGAACACCCCTAGCTCCTGGTTTTAAAAGTCACCTCCCTATTTTATGGAAAGGATTTTATTTAGCTCTTCCTGCATCCTTTCTTATTAATGGAACAGCATGCGGAATAACATTTTATCAGGAACACGGAAAAATTGAAAGGGATCACATTCTTTTGCAACAAGCCCATCTGGAAAATCAGCTTAAGCTATTACAGGACCAGATAAATCCCCATTTGGTTTTCAATATTCTCAATCATATTCATATCCTGATGAAAACCAATACTGAGCTTGCTTCATTTTTATTGCTAAAGTTTTCAGATATACTGAGGTATCAGCTTTATCACTGTAATCAGAATCAGGTCCTGCTTAAAAAAGATGTTGAATACCTACAAAATCTTGTAGAAGTTGAAAAATTGCGTTGGGGAAATGAACTGGATGTAAAAGCAACCTGGGAGCTTTCCACCGATAAAGCGACTATTGCTCCGCTTCTTCTCGTTCCTTTTATTGAGAATGCCTTTAAATATGTTTGCCGCTTGCCGGGGCATAAAGGTTATATCTTAATTTCATGTAAGGAAAAAGATAACCAACTTTCTTTTTATGTGGAAAATTCCTACTCCAGTATAACTGTTCATAAAAGTAAAGATGGTGCTCATGGAATAGGGCTTAATAATGTACAGAAAAGGCTTGATCTTCAGTACCCGGATTCATACTCTCTCAACGTGGAGTCTGATAATCATGTTTACAAAATTTCTCTAATCCTAAATCTCTCTCAGGAAAATGACAAACAATAATATTCCCAAAATGAAATGTCTGATTATAGATGACGAACCCTTGGCAAGATTCTATCTAAAAGACATGGCGGATCAAATTGATTTTTTGGAAGTGGTGGATACCTGTGCTACCGCATTAGAGGCTAATAACAAAATACAAGAGAATCAAATTGACCTCATCTTTTTGGATATTAATATGCCTTATCTTACAGGCCTTGATTTTTTGGAACAACTGGAGAATCCGCCTTTATGTATTTTCACAACTGCTTACTCAGAATATGCCTTAGAGGGCTACAGACTACAGATTGTAGATTACCTTTTAAAACCTATAGCGTTTAATCGTTTTTACCAGGCAGTAAATAAGGCACAGCAGCAATTCATCTTATTTGAAAGATCCAAAAGAAATATTTCTCTGGATGATCCTTACTTATATGTACGTCAATCCGACACCTTTATAAAGGTTTCCTGGGTAGATATTTTATATATTGAAAGCATGCAGAACTACACCAAACTGCATTTTAAAGATAAAACACTTGTCATTCATCAGACAATGAAAGCTATCGAGGAGTCCTTATCCCCTGAGCATTTTTTTAGAATCCATAAATCATTTCTCATCAATATCACTCATATTGAAATGATTGCAGGAGGCAGGCTTTATATTAATAAAACAGAGCTTCCTATTTCGAGAACCCGTAAAGAAGAATTGCTTAACCAGGTAGTCTATAAGAAGCTCATAAGTAAATAAATTAAGGGAGATTCCAGCGAAGAGAAACAGCCATATAAAAGGTGGAAGCAAAACGAGGATCTTCCATCTTTTTTGATTTAAATATGCTTTTGATCTTACGGTCATTTTCACTAAAGCTCCTCAGGAGAGCGGTTCCTCCGGTAAGACGTAGACTTACATTTTTGCTGATCTGTAATTCAGGCCGTATCCCTGCTGTAATTTGCTGATAGCCAAGCAGCGTGGATTTTCCTCCTTTATTCCTTTCTACCGTCATCCCGTTTAATCCAACGACTGCCTTGATAGCAAATTTATCTGAAAACTGATAGCCCGCCTCCATTCCTTCAGGAAAGTTGATGTTGAATTTGATTTTATTTCCCGTTTTCCAATCGAAATAGATCCAGGGCATAATCATGGGTACTCCAAATGCAGTAGTAAGCACAGGGCCTGCTCCAAGCGCAAGATTAGGAGTAAAGTTTTTTATAAACAATAAACCTCCCTGCCCTAAAACATCATCAAAGTTTACATTTTCAAGGTCGGTATAAACGCCGGCTGAAGCGGTAACCATCATGCTCCATTTTCCACCCAAAGGTCTTATATGCTGTAATCCAACCTGCGCATTCAGCATCTGATCAGGAAATAAATGAGTTTCATAGTTCTTATGGGACAGTTTAGCATAAGATCCGTTAACAAGTAATGACCATGATTTTATTTTTCCTTCACTTATTTTTTTCATGGAAAGAGGAATGCTGAAGCTTATATCCATTCTCTTAAAATCACTTTTGGAATCCGTTTTCATACTATCCTCAGGACGGATGTAACTTGAATAAGGAATATATTCCGTTTTTAATTCTCCGGATAATCCGGATTGTGCGTTTAGCAGACAACTTAAATGAGTAAAACCATAAAAGGCAATCAAAAGACCCTTCTTCATAATGTAAAATTTTCACAAAGAGAGGGTATTCAAAAAGCGAAACAAAAAATACTTGATTAAGTGTGTACATCTTGTGATGACCTGAAATAACTGCATGACCAATAGATGCCATACGCTTGTTCCTGTCCTTATTTATGATCTCATACGGCTTAGTCTCAGCAATACAATACAATACAATACAATACAATACAATACAATACAATACAAAAGCCACAGTACTAGTACTGTGGCTTCTAACAATATTGAAAATTAAGTATTACTTTATTCTCCCTGCTGGTTTCCCAAAAAAGCATCCCAGCCTTGCGCCGTAAGCGGTATCAGCTGGTTGGAACCTCTGGCCACCATAAAATTCCCGTCCTCTTTATCTACAGCATGTCCTACAATCGTAAAATCAGGATGGTTTTTTATTTTATCAAAATCTGCCGGTGCGATTGTAAATAATAATTCGTAATCTTCACCTCCACTTAATGCTGTTACAACAGGATTCAAATTCATTTCATCAGCAGTTGAGATCGTAAGGCTATCCATAGGGATCTTCTCTTCATATAGCCTGAATCCTACTTTTGACTGGTCAGAAAGGTGCAGTATTTCAGAAGCAAGCCCATCAGAAATATCGATCATAGAAGTTGGTTTTATATCCAGCTCTTTAAGGATCGTTTTAACATCCGTTCTTGCCTCTGGCTTTAATTGTCTTTCCAGAATATAATCGTATCCTTCCATTTCCGGCTGCATATTCGGATTTGCCAGGAAAACGGCATGCTCTCTTTCTAAAATCTGTAACCCCATATAGGCTCCTCCAAGATCTCCGCTTACGACCAATAAATCGTTCGGCTTCGCATCACTTCTTTTAACCAGATTCTCTTCATCTTCAATTCCTATAGCGGTAATACTCATTACCAACCCTGTATTAGAACTGGTGGTATCTCCTCCTATTAAATCTACTTTATATCTCGCGCAAGCAGCCTGGATACCAGAATAGATTTCCTCTAAAGCTTCTACCGGAAACCGGTTGGAAACGGCAAGAGAAACTAAAATCTGTGTAGGAGTAGCATTCATCGCCGCTACATCACTTAAATTGACAACAACAGCTTTGTATCCTAAATGCTTTAATGGAACATAACCCAGATTAAAGTGAACACCTTCTGCCAATACATCAGTGGTAAGGACCACTTTCTTTCCGCCCGGATTGATAACTGCTGCATCATCTCCAACTCCAAGCTCCGAAGATTCATTGGACAAAGGAAAATGTTCCGTTAAGTGTTTGATCAATCCAAATTCTCCTAATTTGGAAATGGGTGTTAGTTCCTGAGATTTATCTTCAAACATATCTTTTTTATTTATAAATGATGACAGATAATTGATAAATGCTGTTCGATATTCTTTTATCCATGATTATTTATCAATTATCATTTATTTGTTAAACTCTGAAGGATCAATGTTATGAGGATGGAAAGGGAACTTTTTAAAATCCTCTCTGGTTAAAACTTCAGTGTCTGGTGTTTTATATTTATTCATTGCTTCAATAACATCATCCGGAGGAGTGGTCATTTTTCTCAGCATCATATCAATCCATACCCCTGTAGCTTCAGACGTTGCACAATGCACACCATCCGGAGTATAGAATTTGTGTATAAAACGGTAGATGGAAGAATCTTCCGAGCAACCGCCTATTTCCACACTCACGATCACCGTCTGATCAGCATAGATTTCTTTAAAAAAAGAATATCTTTCATGAAGCATAACAGGTCCTATCCCCCATCGACTCAACTGGGTAACTCCCATTTTTTCTTTTGTCATAAAAGCCATCCTGGCTTGTGCACAATACTGCACATAAGATGAATTTGCTAAGTGTTTGTTGGCGTCAAGATCGCTCCAACGCACTTCGAAGGTATGGTAGAATGTCATTTGAAATTGTATTTAGAATAATAAATTATAATCTTCAAAAATACTCAAATAAGATGGTTTATAAAAATTGTACTTTTGGAAAAATAATCTTCACCATAAGATTACAGGTACATGAAACAAATTATTATTATCGGAGGAGGTGCAGCGGGGTTTTTCTGTGCATCCAACCTTGACGAAACCAAATATAAAATTATTATTCTTGAACAAAACTCGGATGTCCTCCAGAAAGTAAAAATCTCAGGAGGAGGTCGTTGTAATGTAAGTCACGCTTGTTTTGACCCCAAAGAATTGATTCAGTTTTACCCTCGTGGGAACAAAGAACTTTTAAGTGTTTTTACCAAATTTCAGCCCGGAGACACCATGGAATGGTTTGAACAACGAAATATTTCGTTGAAAATAGAAAATGACAACAGAATCTTCCCTGAAAGCAATTCTTCACAAACAATTATCAATACTTTTCTCAACGAAGTCCAAAAGAAAAATATAGATGTAAAAACAAAATCTGTTGTAAAAGAAATTGTAAAGGATGGTGAAAGATACATTGTAAAGACCAGCTCGGAAGACCTTGTAGCGGATTACATCATTTATGCTACAGGAAGCTCTCCAAAATCTCTGAAAATTGTAGAAAGTTTAGGACACAGAATCATTAGCCTTGTTCCCTCACTTTTTACTTTCAACATTAAAAATGATCTTCTGAAAGACCTTGCAGGAACCAGCTTTGAAAATGCAGAAGTTTCAATACCAAAGTTGAAAACAGCGGAAAGTGGGCCGCTCCTGATAACACATTGGGGATTATCCGGACCTGCCATACTGAAAATTTCGGCCTGGGAGGCGATCAATCTGGCAAAGGTGAAATATAACTTTGAAATTGAAGTAAATTTCATTTCAAAAACACTAGATGAAGCAGAGGAGATATTTCAAAACTTCAGACACAGCAATCCTAAAAAGACCATAGGTCAGTCGAAAATATTTGAAGTTACCAACAGATTCTGGCAGAAAATTCTTGACACTTTAAAAATAGACCTCAATAAACAGGTAGCTCATATTTCCGGAAAGGAAATGCAGGCGATCCTTATCAGTCTCTGCTCTAAAAAACTTCAGGTTACAGGCAAATCAACCTTTAAAGATGAATTTGTAACTGCCGGAGGAGTGGATTTAAAAGAAATCAACTTTAAAAATATGTCTTCAAAGATCCTTCCTCGGTTTTATATTGCCGGTGAAGTATTAAATATTGATGCAGTAAACGGGTGGGTTCAATTTTCAGGCATGCTGGAGTGAAGCATGGTTGATTGCACAGGATCTGAACATGAAATGATTATCTAGTCAATTATAACAAGGATGTAATTGCAGTGTTTTTAATTCAAAAGAAATATCAGAATATTCTTAAAATCCTTTTAATGATAGGATTCGGTTATTTCTTTTGTCTTATGCTTCAAATTACCCTGGAATATATTCCTATAAGCCCTGAAGTAAGCTTTTTACAGATCAAACAGACGGAGGTAAGTCATAGACCTGAATATCTTTACCTCTTCTACACTCATGTTTATACCAGTATATTTGTACTGTTACTGGGCTTTTTAGCGATTCTGAGAAAAGATTTCGGTTTGAAAAGCCTACACAAAAATATAGGAAAGAGCTATATTTTTGTGGTATTATGCCTCTCTGCTCCCTCGGGAGTTTATATGGGTATATTTGCCAATGGAGGATTCCTTTCAAAATTTTCTTTTATTATTCTGGGAATCCTGTGGTGGATTACGACCTTCAAAGCCTTTAAGCTGGCAAAACAAAAAAAAATTCCTCCTCCATAAGCAATGGATGTGGAGAAGTTTTGCATTGACACTATCTGCTATTACTTTAAGAATGTGGAAAGTTATTATTGTATATTTATTTCATCCAAATCCGATGGATGTATATCAAATAATTGCCTGGCTTGGTTGGATTCCTAATATCCTTTTAATTGAGTTTTTAATCACAAAAAAAATACTATGAAAATTTTAAATTACACTCTCGTATCTCTGTTAGCAGTCGCGTTATCAAGTTGTAAAAAAGAAGCTAAAAGTGCAGGCCCCGCAATGGCAAAAAAAGACTCTGTTGTAATTCCGGAAATCCATAAAGAATACTATGGAATCTACACGGGTGATTTCGGCGGAAAGGAAAAAGTGATTGACGAATATGACGGTAATGAATATGAAGATAATATATTTAAAAAAATTTCTGTAAAAATTAACAAGATTACCAAAGACAGTGTATATGGACAAAGCATTGTAAATGGCAATCAGCGACCATTCCGTGGCATTTTTAATGAAGAAACAAAGTCTTTTGTACTGGATGAACCCGGAAATGATAAAACCGATGGAAGATTTGAAATAAAGCTCAATAATGACAGCTTAACAGGTAAATGGACAGCCTTCAATAAAACAGCAGTAAAGTCCCCTTCAAAGACGTTAAAGCTTATAAAAAAAGATTTTGTGTATAACCCTAACTTTATGCTGGACGAAAACTCTGACCTGGTAGATTGGTCGAATCCTAAAGATTTTATTGAAAAGTATACTGATGAAGAGACGGGAAAAACAGAAAGCTATACAACCTCGAAAAACAGGGTCGCTTCTGAGGCTATTTTTAAAATCAATGCTTCCAAACAGAAGTTAACAGAAAAAGATCTTAAAAACCTGAGAAAACTTGATATGGAAATCATCAAAAACTCTGTCTTTGCAAGACATGGATACTCATTTAAAAAAGAAACCTACAGAAACTTCTTTGAACATACAGACTGGTATATTCCCGTTTCGAATAATGTAGATCATGATCTATCTCCAGTAGAAAAGGAAAATGTTGCTTTATTAAACCGTTTCATCAAATATGCCGAGGATAAATACGACAGATTTGGCCGTTAAAAATAAAAGATGATAAAAAAAATATCTTAGCCTTTTTGCTTTAATTTTCTGCATGGTCTTTCTTTCTGCACAAAAAGACTCTGCTTCCACTCAGAAAAACCATTCGGTTATTTCTCCCGACGAACTTGCAGGATACAAAAACCCTGAATTTCCTGGTGGTCATCAGGCATTTGTAAGAAAGATTCAAAGCAATTTCCAAACGTCATTATTAACCAGGCTCAATATCAGTACAGCAAAAGCGGTAGCTACATTTATAGTAGAAAAAGATGGCAGCATGAGCCAGATACAAATAGAATCCTACGAAAATGAAATCATAAAAAAAGAATTCCTGAAGGCTCTTCACAGTGTACATACAAAATGGATTCCCGGAGAAAAAAATGGAGAAAAGGTCAAAATGAAAATGAAACAGCCTCTAATTTTCTGGTTGGAATGATTTATTTTCAGCTACTTTTATGATAAGATAGAGAAATAAACATCCCATCGCATAACATGTGATATCTACCCATGAAAATGAATTTCCTATAACAATATACATCAGGCTTCCTTTTTGGAAGCCTGCTTTTTCTGCAACATTAAAATACTGAGCAAATTCAATGATACATGAGAATATAAAAATTCCTGTAATAAGTTTTGTATTATCAATTGTAATGAAGCTTTTGACAAAAGTATAAAGAAGGATTACAACAATAACATCTCCCAAATAGGCCCTGACAAAGAAAACATTTTTTAATGCAGTAGCAATTATAACTTCTGTCAGAAATAGTAGAATCGTCAGAATAAGGTATTTGATATTAAATTGTAGTTTCATTTTCCTGGTTTAACAAAAGTCATTATACTGGATTAATAAAGCGGGCATGTGCCCGCTTTATTCATTTTTTATTACAAATAGGAGATTATTTTTTTACTTTTACGGTACATCCTATTGCAACCGTTTTTGTCATTTTAACAGGTTCTCCCTTTAGTAAAGCATTGACTGCATCTTGTGCGTAATACTCTGAAACATCATTGGGATTGTCGTAATTGTTATCGATCGCTCCTATATATTTAACAATATTCTTTCCATTTTCTTTTTGTAAAATAAAAACATGCGGCGTTTTAGTTGCCCCATACTGAGGATAAATTTTTTGTCCCTCATCCACTAAATAAGGAAATGTAAAGCCTTTTTGTTTAGCCCTTTCAATCATTTGCTGGTATCCGTCTTCCGGTTGTACATTCGGATCATTCGGGTTAATGGCAATTACGGGATAACCTTGTTCTTTGTATTTTTTATCCAGCGCAATAATCCTGTCTTCGTATTTCTTAGCATACGGGCAATGGTTACAGGTGAAAATAATAATAAAGCCTTTAGCACTTTTATAATCACTAAGGGAAACCATTTTGCCATCAATATTTTTCAGTTTAAAATCTGTTGCCTCATCTCCTATTTCGTATCCTTTTTCAGATGTTATAAAACTATATTTCTCTTTTACTGTGTTCTCATTATTCTTTGCGGTAAAACTCAATAAGCCGAAACCAATAATAAAAGATGTTATGATAATTTTTATGTTCTTCATAGTATTATAAATATTTAAAGTAAATTTTTATTAATAACAGACTCAAGTTCAGTTTTGCTCATTTCTCCATCATTAAAAAAGATCTTTTCGCCTCCTTTATAAAACAAAGTTACGGGAATATTTCCATCCCAGTTTTTTTCGAACCGGGGAATCCATGTATTCATTCTTTTGATATCATCCAATAAAATAACTTCAGCAGTAAGCTTTTTATTTTTGATAAACTTTAGCACTCTTTCCTTATCCGCTAATCTGTCGAGTGAAACTAAAATCATTTTAAATTTCGGATTGTCTTTATTCTTGTTATTTACTTCCATAAAATCAGGAAGTTCTTTTACACATGGAGCACAAGTCGTTGACCAAAAGTTCAGGACAAGGAACTTATCGGTTTCCTGCTGAATACGTTTTTCAAGCTCTTCATATTTCACAGAAGAAATTTCAGTCTGCTGTGCCTTTGAAATGGTAACGCCTAATGATAGGAATAAAATTTTTAAGAAATGCTTCATATTCAAAATTAATAAAAAGTTTCATTGATCAATGATTTTCAACTAGTTAATATACCTGAATTCAGGTATTTTTCATGAATTTCATTCACCAATTATGGATATATCAGAATTAAAAATGTAATTTAGTTTAGTCAAATTAAAAGTTTTTATTATGAAAAAATCAAACACTAAATCAAAAAAACTAACTAAAAAAGAGTTGAAAGAAATTAACGGTGGAAGAGTTGTCTGCCCAAGGGTAATCAGCTGCATTGACCGTCATACAGGGCAGGAACGCTATGGTGTGCCAGGAGTTCAGGATGATTATTGCTGCTAATTGGTTGTACTAATAGCTAATCAAATAATAACAAATCTACGATGACACCATTATCTGGTGTCATTTTTCACACAAAACAATGTGCTTTTAAACAAATTAAATATTATAATTATGAAAAAATCAAACATCAGAATCACAAAATTAACTAAAAAAGAGTTGAAGAAAGTTAACGGAGGTGTGGGACATGATTGCCCTGTTGTATTTAGCTGTTTTGACAGAAATACAGGGGAAGAATTAATAGGAGTTCCCGGAATACAAGATGGGTATTGTTGCTAATTGCACCATCCGAGGCAATAAAAAGTGCAGCTACAAATAGAATGATATGACATCCTATTTTAAATTTACTCAATAAGCAACTAAAAACCAATCACTTTATCTTGTCCTGTTAAAATAAAAATGTACTTTAGTTATACCAAATTAAAATTTTTTATCATGAAAAAATCAGACAATCAGAAAAGAAAATTAACAAAGAAACAACTAAAGGAAATCAATGGCGGAGCCGGTAATGACTGCCTCATAGAATGTTTTTGCTTTACTCCCGACGGCGAACCTCGTGTGGGAATTTGCAGAATGGATGGAAGCTGTTGCTAACATTATCCATATCAAAAAAAGAGAGCTAGTAAGCTCTCTTTTTTTATCCTCCAATCATTTTCTTAATTGCATTAAGCTTCATTAAAGCTTCTATTGGGGTTAGCGTATTGATATCTATTTTAGTAAGTTCTTCTCTGATATTTTCCAAAACAGGGTCGTCTAGCTGAAAAAATGATAACTGCATATTTTCATCTGTCACTCTTTTAATACTTTCCGATGAAGTTCCCTGAGTTCGGCTTGCTTCCAGGGTTTTTAGAATCTCATTAGCCCTGTTAACCACTTTCGCCGGCATTCCGGCCAGTTTTGCCACATGAATACCGAAGCTATGCTCACTTCCACCCGGAACCAGCTTTCTCAGAAAGATGATATTCCCTTTATTTTCCTGTATGGAGACATGGAAATTTTTCACCCTTTCAAAATTAACTGTCATCTCATTCAGCTCATGGTAGTGGGTTGCAAATAATGTCTTAGCCTGACTTGGATGCTGGTGCAGATATTCTGCGATAGCCCAAGCAATTGAAACCCCATCATAGGTTGATGTACCACGACCGATTTCATCCAGCAGGATCAGACTCCGTTCTGAAATATTATTAAGAATGTTAGCCGCTTCATTCATCTCAACCATAAAAGTAGATTCCCCGGCAGAAATATTGTCTGTCGCTCCTACTCTGGTAAATATCTTATCTAAAACCCCTATTTCAGCATGTTTTGCCGGCACAAAACTTCCTATTTGCGCCAGAAGACAGACGATCGCCGTCTGACGAAGAATTGCAGATTTACCCGCCATGTTTGGGCCGGTAACCATAATGATCTGTTGGGAATCCTTGTCTAAAAAGATATCATTAGGAATATATTTTTCTCCCAAAGGAAGGGCATTTTCAATAATTGGGTGTCTTGCCTCCTTCAGATCAACAATGTAGCCATCATTCAAAATAGGTTTTGTATAGCTTTCTGAAACAGCAAGCTCCGATAATCCTACCGCTACATCGAGCTGCGCAATGATATTCGAATTTTCCTGAATCTGGTCCATATAAACCATTGTTTCAGAGCACACATTCCTGTATAACTCATTTTCTAAAACACTAATCTTTTCCTCAGCTCCAAGAATCTGACTTTCATATTCTTTTAATTCTTCAGTAATGTAACGCTCTGCATTAACGAGTGTTTGCTTTCTCAACCAATCTCCTGGAACTTTATCTTTATGAGTGTTCCGGACCTCAATAAAATATCCGAAAACATTATTAAAATCTATTTTAAGGCTTGAAATCCCTGTTCTTTCTATTTCCCGTTGACACATTTCATCGAGAAAGCCCCGCCCTTTGCTTTGAAGGTTTCTAAGCCTGTCGAGTTCTTCCGAAATCCCCTCTTTAATTACTTTCCCTTTTGAAATATTTACAGGAAGTTCTTCATTGAGTCTATCCTGTAAAGACTGAATCAGTTCTCCAAGATCATAAAGCGGTTCAATCCATGCCAGCACATCAGCAAACGGATGAAGTAAGTCCTTAATTGTATGGATATTAACTAAGCTCTGACGAAGATAACCTATTTCTTTCGGGGAAATTTTTTCTGCTGCTAACTTTCCCATCAAACGATCGAGGTCGGAAATAGATTTCAGCAATTGAGAGATCTCATATTTTAATCCATCGTTCTCATTTAAGAAGTCAATAAGGGATAACCTTCTTTGAATTTCATTAACAGATTTGAGCGGAAGAATAATCCTTCTTCTTAGGAGTCGACCTCCCATTGGGGTTGAAGTCCTATCAATAATATCTAACAATGACTTTCCTTGTGGGTTGCTTGGATATACAATCTCTAGATTTCTCAATGTGAAATTATCCATCATCAGGAAATCATCTTGGGGGATCACCTTGATTTTAGTGATGTGGGCAAGTAAGTTATGATGAGTATCTTCTACAAGGTACGCAAATATAGCTCCTGCCGCTGTAATTGCCAGGGAGAGATTTTCTATACCAAATCCCTTTAATGAATTGGTTTTGAACTGCCCCGTTAACTTCTCATATGCAAAATTGTATTGAAAAGCCCAATCTTCCAGTTTGAAAGCACTTTTATTTTTCAACTGTTCAGGGATCTGAACACTTCTCTGATAGATAATTTCGCTGGGATCGAAAGTGCTTACGATATGCAAAAGCTTTTCGAGAGTTCCCTCACTTACCAAAAATTCTCCGGTAGAGATATCAACCAGTGCGATTCCAAACTTTTCCTTTTCTTTATGGATCGAAAGCAAGAAATTGTTCTTCTTGGAACTAAGTACCTGATCATTAAAAGTAACTCCCGGGGTTACCAGTTCTGTCACCCCTCTTTTTACAATACCTTTTACCATTTTAGGATCTTCCAGCTGATCGCAGATAGCCACCCTAAGTCCTGCACGAACTAGCTTAGGCAGATAAGAATCTACTGAGTGGTGTGGAAATCCTGCCAGTTCAATATGACCTTCTCCGTTCGCTCTTTTGGTAAGCACAATTCCAAGCACCTGAGAAGCACGGATTGCATCCTGTCCAAAAGTCTCATAAAAATCTCCCACTCTGAATAATAAAAGAGCATCCGGGTATTTTCCCTTGATGGTATTATACTGAGCCATTAATGGAGTCTCCTTCTTCGTTTTTGCCATAATAAAAAATGAAGGTCAAATTTAAAAAATAAATTCAGGGTTAAAAAATTGTTTCTCTATTAATCTTACGAGCTCCTCTTTTGTTTTGATTAATTTTTTATCGTACTTTTCGATAAAATTAAGTAATGGATTTTCCAATATTAGAAACAGACAGATTAATTTTACGACAACTTACCCGGAATGATGCTAAAGATTTATTTGAATATTTTTCTTTGGATATTGTGATGGAATATTATGATCTGGCAACTTTTACAGAATTGGGAGAGGCCGAAAAACTAATTGACACATTTAATAACGATTTCGAAAATAATAAGGGATTTAGATGGGCTATTGAGCTGAAAGGCGAAAATAAGGTTATAGGAACCTGTGGCTATCACAATTGGTTTCACGAACATTTTAAGGCGGAAATAGGATATGAACTGAATCCTGAATATTGGCAAAAAGCTTATATGAAAGAAGCGGTACAACCTATTTTATCTTTCGGATTCGAAAAAATGAATCTTCACCGAATAGAAGCTTTTATAGATCCTGCTAATATCTCTTCTGAAAAACTTTTGTTTTCAGCTGGTTTTCAAAAAGAAGGGACCATGCGCGATTTCTTTTTTGAAAAGGGTAAGTTTGTAGATGCTACTATTTTTGGCCTTTTAAAAGACAGAAAATAAAAGAGTATTCTACCGGCCTTTTCTCAGATGTCTTTCTAATGCTTCAGTACTTTTTTCATATGCCCATTTCTGTTTATAGTTTACCCATTTTGCTTTAAAAACTTTTCTCAAAAGCTTATCGGTATACCTCATGATAAATACATGATAAAGCATACTGGCAAAAACTTTAGGCTTGTTGGGGAGTGCGCGTAGCGATAACGAAAACCCGGGCTCAAGATACCTGTTGAAATGCCAGAATGCTCCCGGAATAAAGAGTGCATCTCCATGCTCCATGAAGATTTCATATCCTTTTGCATATTTCAAGGCTGGAAACTTTTCATAATCAGGATTTTCATAATCTACATCATAAACAGTATGAACCGATAATGGTACTTTATACAGAAAAGCAGATTGCTCCTGATCAAAAAGCAGTATCCTTTTTTTTCCTTCAAAATGAATGTGCATAAAATCTCCTAAATCCACATCATAATGCATTAAAACATGAGCCTCACTTCCTCCAAAAAATAAGGTTGGAAGTCTTTTAAAAAACTTCATTCCAAGATCAGGATAAGTAAAGTTCTTTAATAGTTCCGGAAGCCTGTCGGTAATGATATAGAAAAAAATACGAAGGTCTGAAGGTTTACTTTTAATCGTATCGATATAATCCTTCATTTTCATATGGGTAACAGGAGCATCTGAGCTTTTAGAAGCATTAGCAGGTTTGTTATCATATAACGGAACTTCCTGCTCCCCTGCTTTTTCACGAATGTAAGCAAGGTTCCACAAATCAAATGCATCCCAACGTCTTGCAAAATTTTTGATCAGAACGGGCTTCTTTTTTTGAAATAATTTTTCTGAAAATCTTCTTTACTGATATCGTTGACAACATCTACTTTTTCTAGAATCATCCATAATTGATTTAATGCGAAATAAAAGTAATGTTTTTTTGAAATTTATAAAAACTTTACCTTTCACATTTTCTTATTCTTTGAATATTATCAATTAAAAATCAGGAAAAAAGATATACCAACACGGAAATAATTCCTCCAAAAAAAATAAGAGCACATCCACCCGGCCCGTTCTGAAATTTCTTTCTGCTGTATTTATTTACATAATGTCCGCTTACCCAGGTGCCATCTCTTTTATAGTGCCCTTTTCTGTAATATCCCATTTTTAGTTTTTTTACAAAGAAAATAAGCTCGAAGAAGACCTCATTACGGGTTTCCGTAAAGAAAGTATAAAATGAAAAAAATTATCTTTGTAAGATCAACCTAATTTATGAGAGTTTATAATACAAAACATTTCCTGAAAATACTTTTCAGCCTACATAAAAGCGATACCCTAAAGATCCTATTTCCAACAATGCTATTGGTGGGAGTATATTCTTACGGAATCGAATATCTTGAGGTGGAGTATCTACATCTCACGTCAAAATCTGCGGTAAGCAATGTAGGTATGATCCATTCATTATTAGGGTTTGTACTTTCTTTACTATTGGTATTCCGGACGAATACGGCTTATGACAGATGGTGGGAAGGAAGAAAGTTATGGGGAAAACTGGTGAATGATACCCGGAATATTGCCATAAAGCTCAATTTAATCCTTGACAATGACAGACATAGTGCAGAACAGGTGGCAAGATACTTGAAGTTCTTTCCTCATTTTCTCGCCAAACACCTTTCTAAGGAATCTACAAGACTTGCATTGGATGAAGATTATTCTGAGATCGAAAAATCCCTTAAGCACCATGGCCCCAGTGAAATTGTAATATTACTCAGCCATAAATTAAATCAGCTAAAAAAGGAAGGTAAAATTACAGATGTAGAAATGGTATATCTGGACACTCAGCTTTCAGGGTTTCTGGATATTTGCGGAGGTTGCGAAAGAATCAAAAATACACCTATTCCCTATTCTTATTCGTCTTTTGTAAAGAAATTCATCATCTTATATGTATTGGCTTTGCCTGTAGCATATGTTATCAGCATTGGTTTATTTATGATTCCTTTGACTGTATTCGTCTATTATGTCTTAATGAGTCTGGAACTTATTGCCGAAGAAATTGAGGACCCTTTCAATAATGATGAAAATGATATTCCGATGGAAACCATTGCTCAGAATATTGAAAAAAATGTCCATCAGATCATGGGATTAAAAAATAAAATCAACCTTTAGAGGTTGATTTCTTTTAGTTCTCCATCTTGCTTGATTTCTACAAATTTACTTTCGCGATTTGCCGACGAATAGTTATAGAAAAAAGTCTGGTATATAGGTGTTGAATAAAGGTATCCTCCGTAAGCATTATAAGCATCCGACTGTCCTGTTTGCTGCTGATAACTTGCCGTTGCAGTAAAATTCACAATCGTCTCGAGATAATAATTACCCGGTTTTAATTTTTCAAATTTAAAT
Organism: Chryseobacterium sp. B21-037; assembly: GCF_028570785.1. NCBI lineage: Bacteria > Pseudomonadati > Bacteroidota > Flavobacteriia > Flavobacteriales > Weeksellaceae > Chryseobacterium > Chryseobacterium sp. B21-037. The sequence goes on along the minus strand of NZ_JALGCB010000001.1, from coordinate 3,645,488 downwards.
CTGCCATGATCATCAGTCAGAGCTTCTATTCTGTATTTAAAAGCTTCATCAGACATGTAAACGGTTGTTTTCTTATTCTCATACTTTTTCCTCATCTTATAAAATTCTTCAAAATAAGGAGTTACAGGAAAAAGCATAACAACGGTTCCTTTTGGTGCATAATGTTTTTCCCCCAGTAAAGGTTTGATTCCCCAGTTGTTTTTTTGTTTGGTAGACGCCACTCCTTCAATGGTAGAATTTCCAAAACCGATCATGTTTTGAGCCAGTTTTTTATCAAAGAAGGCCTGTGGATAATATGTATTCTGAGCTTTTGATAGTATAAAAGCAGAGGTTAGCATCCCGAATACAAGTAAATTTTTCATGTCATATTTTTTAATCAAATATAACTATTTTACTATTTTTGAAATAAAAAAATCTATGAAATACATTTTTCTTTTATTATTTTCTGCATCTTCTTTGGCAATAGCACAAAAACCATGTGGATTTAAAGACGGACTACAGGAAGGAACCTGTAAACAGTTTTTTGAAAACGGGCAGGTCAAAGAAATCGCTGAATGGAAAAAGGGAAAACTGGATGGTGATGCAATCTTTTACTATGAAAATGGAAAAGTTCAGGCAAAAGGAGAATACAAAAAGGATTACAAAATAAAAGAATGGGCATACTACGATAAAAATGGTATCCTGACTTCTAAAGAGGTTTTCAGAAACGGAGAAAAAAATGTCTATGACAATGCTTCTACCGGTACGTTTTATTCACCTTCCGGCACCATCACCGAAATTTCAAATTATAAGTTCGGAAAGCTGAATGGTGAAAGCAAGGTTTTTTACGAGAACGGAAAATCGGTGAAACAAATTGGCTACTACGAAAACGGGATAGCCACAGGAAAATGGAAAATGCTTTATCCATCTGGAAAAGTTCAGCGTGAAACAGAGTTCGCCAACGATAAATGGAACGGAACACGCGTTCATTACCGTGAAGACGGAAGCATTGAAAAAACAGAAATATATAAAGACGGAAAATTAATCTCTACAAAATAATATAATTGGTACATAAATTAAAACTGGAAGAACTCAACAGAATAGATGTTGAAACATTTAAAAAGGTTGAGAAAATTCCTTTGATCGTCATTTTGGATAATGTAAGAAGTATGCACAATGTAGGAGCCACGTTCCGAACAGCCGATGCTTTTTTGATCGAAAAAATAATTCTTTGTGGTATTACTCCGCAACCACCCCACCGTGAAATTCACAAAGCAGCTTTAGGAGCTACAGAAAGTGTAGACTGGGCATATGAAAATGATATCAACACAGCAATCAGAGATTTAAAAAGTCAGGGGTTTGAAATTATTGGCATAGAGCAAACCAGTAATAGTACTATGATCACAGATTTTACCATCGATAAGACTAAAAAATATGCCTTGATACTGGGTAATGAGGTAGAAGGAATAAGTGATGAAGCTTTGGAAAACATTGATGTATTCCTGGAAATTCCTCAACTAGGAACAAAACATTCATTGAATGTAAGTGTATGCGGAGGGCTCGTTATGTGGGAGTTTACAAAGGCTTTAAAATAAAAAACTGCATATGTCCAATAGACAGTGCAGTTTGAAATAAATCTAATAAAAAGTAAAAATGAAAGGCGACAAAGATACTTTATTTTTATTTACAAACAAATTTTTGGCCCGGATTTTTCATTTTCACGAAAAAAAAAACGAATATTACAAAACAGTTTCGTTTAATTTTTTATAAATTAGCACAATGTTTATCAAGGACTATATCTCAAAGGATTTCCCATGTTTTAGCCTGACTGACTCAATAGAATCAGCAAGAAGTACATTAGAAGACTTTGGATATACTCATGTTTTCATTAAAAAATCCCATCACTTTTACGGAGCTATTGCCAGAGAGTTTCTTTATGACGCTGAAGGAACATTAAAAGATCTGGAGCACCAGGTTGAACGATTTGCTATTCTTGAGGATAACAATATCATGGACAGCATTCGTTTATTTTATACCTTCAATTCGAATGTAATTCCGGTCATCAATAAAGCAGAAAAATATTTAGGATATATCATGTGTGAAGATGTCTTTCAGGATTTATCACGCTATCCTTTGTTTTCTGAATCAGGAGCTATACTTACTGTAGAAGCTCCCGCACGAAAATATTCCATGACAGAAATTGCCAATATTGTGGAAAGCAACAATTCTAAATTCTACGGTGGATTTATCAGCTTTATGTCGGAAGAAGTGGTTCGGGTAACCATAAAGATCAGCAATGAAAATCTTGCATCTATTGATGCCACGTTCGACCGGTATGATTATAGAATTGTTGAAAAATTCTACTCTGATGAAAAAACAGACCTGTTTAAAGACAGATTTGGTTTTTTCCAAAAATTTATAGAAATATAACATGAAGGCAGCTATATATTCTCAAAAAAAAGATCTTGATACTTTTTTATATTTAAGCAAATTCGTTTCAGAGCTTGAGAGCAGGGGCGTAAAATCTGTTTTATACGATGAAATGGCTGAAGCCCTTCAGTTTTCAAAAATTTTCGAAACCTTTAATAATAAACAGGATCTTGTAGAGAAAGAAGTTGATCTTTTTTTCACATTCGGAGGAGACGGAACGATAGTCAACTCTTTAACCTTTATTGAAGATCTTGAAATTCCTATTGTCGGAGTAAATACAGGAAGGTTGGGTTTTTTAGCCAGCTTTACCAAGGAAGAAGCATTCAAAGAACTTGACGCAATTCTGAAAGGAGATGTAAAAACCAGCCGACGCTCTGTGATCGAAGTGGTTTCCCCAAGATCTGAAGAATTTTTTCCATACGCTTTGAATGACGTCACCGTTTCAAGAAAAGAAACAACGTCCATGATCACCGTAGATTCATTTATCAATGATGAATTTCTGAATGTATTCTGGGGAGATGGTGTTATTGTCTCCACTCCTACAGGTTCTACAGCCTACTCATTGAGTTGTGGGGGGCCTATTATTTCTCCTAATAACGAAAACTTTGTCATAACTCCTATTGCGCCACATAATCTGAATGTAAGGCCATTGGTAGTGAATGACCGTGTTGAGATAAAATTCAAGGTAGAAAGCAGGGTATCCCAATATTCTCTTTCTCTTGATTCAAGACTAATACATATAGAGACTGATCAGGAAGTCGTTATAAAAAAGGCTGATTTCCAGATTCTTTTGGTTCAGCCTAATAATTTAAGTTTCTATGAAACAATCCGCCAGAAACTACTTTGGGGGCGGGACAAAAGAAATTAGCATTTAAGCAAATTTTATTACCTTTACAACAACTTTACAAACACCTAATAATTTATTTAAAAAGTAAAACATGAGCAGAATTTTTCCGGCAGGAGTTGCCACAGGTCAATTGGTTACTGATATTTTTCAGTATGCTAAAGAAAATAAATTTGCGTTACCAGCTGTAAACGTTATCGGTTCCAGCAACGTAAATGCTGTTATGGAAACTGCAGCAAAACTAAACTCTCCTGTTATTATTCAGTTTTCAAATGGTGGAGCTGCGTTCAACGCAGGAAAAGGATTAAGCAACGACGGACAAAAGTCTGCTATTTTAGGAGCAATTGCCGGTGCTAGACATATTCACACTTTGGCAGAAGCTTATGGAGCTACTGTAATCTTACATACAGACCACTGCGCAAAAAAACTATTGCCTTGGATTGACGGTTTAATGGATGCTAATGAAGAGTATTTCAGACTAACAGGAAAATCTCTTTATTCTTCCCATATGCTGGACCTTTCTGAGGAGCCTTTAGAAGAAAACATTGAAATTTCTGCTAAATATTTCGAAAGAATGGCAAAAATGCAGATGACTCTGGAAGTTGAAATCGGTGTTACAGGAGGAGAAGAAGATGGTGTTGATAACTCTGATGTAGATAATGCAAAATTATATACGCAACCGGAAGATGTAGCTTACACATACGAAAAACTAAAGGCTGTTTCTGATAACTTTACTATTGCTGCGGCATTCGGTAACGTACATGGAGTTTACAAGCCTGGAAATGTTGTTCTTACACCAAAAATTCTGGATAATTCTCAGAAATTTGTTCAGGAAAAATTCGGAACCGCTGCAAAACCGGTCAACTTTGTATTCCACGGAGGTTCTGGTTCTACTTTAGAAGAAATCAGAGAAGCAATTGATTACGGTGTGATCAAAATGAATATTGACACTGATCTTCAGTTCGCTTATACAGAAGGTGTTAGAGATTATATGGTTAACAATATCGATTATTTAAGATCTCAAATCGGAAACCCTGAGGGAGAAGAAAAACCTAACAAAAAATTCTATGACCCAAGAGTTTGGGTAAGAAAAGGTGAAGAAACGTTCTCCACAAGATTGGTTAAAGCTTTTGAAGATTTAAATAACGTAAATACTTTAAAATAAGAACTGTACATTTGTATTAGTGTAAAACGTATTCATACATTTGCACTAATACATTTTACATTTATACATTAATACAAACAAAAATGGCATTCGACTGGTTTAAAAGAAAAGCAAAAAACATTACCACTTCTACTGATGAAAAAAAGGATGTTCCTAAGGGCCTTTGGCACCAAACTCCATCAGGAAAAATAGTGGAACACGAAGAGCTAAGGAAAAACAATTATGTTTCTCCTGAAGATGGATTTCATGTAAGAATAGGAAGTGCAGAATTTTTTGATATCCTTTTTGATGAAGGTAAATTCACTGAACTAGATGCTAATGTTGAAAGTATAGACATCCTAAACTTCAAAGATACAAAACCGTATGTTGATCGTCTGAAAGAAGTAAAAGCAAAAACAAAACTTACAGACTCTATCAGAAATGCTGTAGGAACAGTGAAAGGCACTGAAATGGTGGTTTCTTGTATGGACTTTGCTTTCATCGGAGGATCTCTGGGATCTGTAATGGGAGAAAAGATAAGAAGAGCTGTAGATTATTGTATCGCACATAAACTTCCCTATATGATCATTTGTCAGTCCGGAGGAGCAAGAATGCAGGAAGCAACTTATTCTTTGATGCAGTTGGCAAAAGTACAGGCTAAATTAGCACAGCTTTCAGAAGCGGGCTTACTGTATATTGCTTATTTATGTGATCCTACTTTTGGAGGAATTACTGCATCTTTTGCAATGACAGCAGATATCATTATGGCTGAACCTGGAGCTCTGATCGGTTTTGCAGGACCAAGGGTAATTCGCGAAACAATCGGTAGAGATTTACCGGAAGGCTTCCAGACATCTGAATTCCTTCAGGAAAAAGGATTTGTAGACTTTATTGTGAAGAGAACAGAAATTAAAGATGTGGTCTCTAAAACAGTAAATTTATTAGCAACACATGCTTAAAAATTTGTAACAAATACGATATAATCTCTCTCTGATTAGGGAGAGATTTTTATTTATGAGAACCTTCAGAATATTTTTCAATACCATTCGGGCCATGAGTTTTAAAAAGATTCTCCGTCTTTTATCTCTTGTTCTGCCACATCCTTTATTTTCCCTATTGAGTTTTTATGCGACTGTTAAAGCCTTCACCATTGCACAGGCTCGTTTTCCTGAAACAGCTTCAAATAATGGAATTGGCAATGCCTTCAGACATGCATTATGGTGTTGTTTTATCTTGATGTATTGTTCCAAGATCTCCTCACCTCAAAAAGCTCTTGATTTCTGCAAAAAAGTAACAGATTTACACGAAGAATTATTTCCAAATAAACCTTTGGAAACCAAGATGGACCTTCATAATAATAAGATCGGAATGGATTATTTTATGGAAATTCTTCCTGGTATTCACCGGCAGTTTTTTGAAAAAAGTTTTTTTATAGATGCTTTGGTTAAAAAGATGGACGACGCAAAAGTCCTTAAAAACCTCGATGACCATTTTGAGGGCCATCTTGTATATCTTGAAGAATAAGCCGGTTTAACTAAAAAAAACATTGGCCCCTTTGTGTCCTTTGTAGTTTAAAGTATTTTTGATAAGTTTAAACAATTAATTCAATCAAATGGTTTTAAGCAGAATTTGGTCCGCTTTTATTATCGTTGCTATCGCCATTGCAGGCATAAAATATATCTCTTCAAGTCATTATAATACCATTTTCAATGATATGGTAGTAGGAAAAGCAGGAGATACAGTACAGATCGCATCGAAAAAAATGAATACGCTTTCTCCCATTATCAGGGACAGCCTTACGAAGAAACCTGATTTTGCAGAAGACAGGATTCATTATAAAACAGACTCATTACAACAAAACGTAAAGGTATATCGTGTTCAGGAAGCTGACGGGGTCATTGGGACGGCAGAAACTGCAGTTAAAATATGCATTGGGCTAATAGGCATCATGACTCTTTTTATGGGTTTTATGAGTATTGCGGAAAAAGCAGGTGGAATCAATTTGCTCAGTCGGCTTATTCAGCCTTTCTTTTCAAAACTTTTCCCGGAAATTCCTAAAAACCATCCTGCTTTCGGCCATATGCTAATGAATTTTAGTGCGAACCTGCTGGGACTTGACAACGCAGCCACTCCTTTCGGGCTTAAGGCCATGGAAAGCTTACAGACCTTAAACCCCAATAAAGACACCGCCAGTAATTCCCAGATCATGTTTCTGTGTCTTCATGCTGGTGGAATGACGCTGATCCCGGTTTCTATCATTGCTATAAGAGCCTCCATGGGCTCAAAGACGCCAACGGATATCTTTCTTCCATGTATGATTGCTACTTTTACCGCAACACTGGCAGCAATGATCATCGTTTCTCTTTACCAGAAGATCAATCTGCTTCGTCCAATCGTAATTGCATATGTCGGTGGAATTTCAGCAATTATAGGTTTTTTGGTTTTATACCTTGTCCGGTTGAGTAAAGATGAGCTGGATACATTCAGCAAGGTTCTAAGTAACGGCCTTATTTTGTTTATTTTCTTAGCGATCGTGCTTGGAGCAGTTTATAAAAAAATCAATGTATTTGATGCCTTTATTGATGGCGCAAAAGAAGGATTTACAACTTGTGTTAAGATTATCCCCTATTTAGTTGGAATGTTGATCGCTATTTCTCTTCTCCGGACCTCGGGGGTTTTCGATGTGATCATAGATGGAATGAAATGGGTTGCCAATGCAGCCAGTTTAGATGCAAGATTTGTGGACGGATTACCCACAGCTTTAATAAAACCTCTTTCAGGGTCGGGAGCACGCGGAATGATGGTTGACACCATGTCCACATTCGGAGCAGATAGTTTTCAGGGAAAATTAGCAGCAGTTCTGCAAGGAAGTTCAGATACGACGTTTTATGTAATTGCGGTCTATTTCGGGGCCGTAGCGGTTAAAAACACAAGATATGCGGTAATTGCAATGCTTCTGGCCGATTTAGTAGGTGTTATCACTTCAATTGCGCTGGCTTATTTATTTTTTGCGTAATATATCATTTTATAACCATTCAATAACCAAACAAACAAGCAACCAGAATATGATTACAGATAAAGAATTTACATTACGCCTGATCCGTCAACTGACACAGGCCCTGGAAAAACTTATTTTAGACAAGCCTGAAGAAAGTTTGATGCAAAAAGAATTGGATTTTGATTCTCTGATGAAGGATATTTTTAAAATAGATTTTACGGCAATCTCTTCTAAGACAAAAGAAGAAATCATAGAAATCGTGAATGAAAGACAGGAAAGGGATCATAAAGACTATTATGAAATGCTTGGAAACCTTTTTTATTTTAAAGGAAAGGAAACAGAAAACCGCGATTTTCAGGATAAAGCAAAAACCTTTTATGAACTGTATCTTCAGACAAGTGGAATCTTTGCCCTTCCTATAATCAACAGAATTAATGAAATAAAAAAAGCACTTGAATAAAGTGCTTTTGTATTTTTAGAATGTGATCTTATAGGTCCCGGTGGATGATGTACTGGCCTTTTCAGCTTTTACATATTTTTTAACCCACGCTACAGAGGTTGAAGATACACAAGGATCCGATATTCCCCCTACTCTTCTTGCAGAGACTACATTTCCGGCCTTATCAACGGTGTAAGCAACTGTAACGGATCCACTGGCTGTACAGTTGTGTTGTGGTTGTGCTCCTCCTCTGCCCATTGTTCCGGGGATGTAGCCAATCAATTTTCTGTCGATTCCTACTTTACTGTCTCCATTTCCATCTCCGCCTAAAGGATCTCCTGCATTTCCTATACCTGTTCCCGTTCCTTGACTGCCCGCTTTTGTTCCTCTTCCTTTTATCAGGTTACCGATTGCCGCATTCCCTTTTCCATCTCCATTTCCGGTTTTAGAATTTGCTGTGGCTCCGGAAGTCTTTTTAGTGTTTTTCGAAGCGGATGAACTTGTCGTTTCTTTTTTATTCGATTTTGATTCTTCTTTTTTCGGAACGCTCGCTTTTTTACTATTTCCGTTGATTACTTTATCTTTAGGTTCAGATTTCTTAGTTTCCGTCTTGGGTTCAGGTTTTACTACGGTTTTAGTTTCAGGAACAACGGCTTCTACAGGTTCGGGAGTAACTTCTTCCGATTTTGCAGCTAAACTTCCTTCCTGTTCTGCCGGTTCTTCGATACCATTTCCATTCCGGTTATCTCCAAAGTTTACCAACATAGTGGTTACAACCTCAGGCTCCTTATTCTGTTCCGGCTTTAATTTATATAGAAAAACAAAAAGCAGGATTGCAGACCATACCAGGATAGAAAGTATTCCACTTTTTATCCGGTCCCGGGTTTCCTCATTTTTGTTTACAGTATAACTTTTCATTTTTTACTAATTACCAGGATCTTAAGTTCCGGTTATTTATCTTTAATAGTTGCAAGAGCAATATTGAATTTATGCTTCTCTGCAATTTCCATGGCAAAAACAACATCTTTATGCAACGTGTTTTCGTCTGCCCGAATCGTAAAAGATTTATTCGTTTGATTGGTTAAATTATTGACAATAGTTTGTTCAAGCTGTTCCCTTGCTACAGGCTTATCGTCAATATAATAAGTTCCGTCAGGTTTAATGGTTACTGTAAGGGGATTCGGTATATTATCATCAGCAGTGCTTGTCTTTGGCAAGTTTACGTCAATAGCACTTTGATTAGCCGCTGAAGATGTTATCATAAAGAAGATCAGCATGAGCAAGATGACATCAGTCATCGCCGCCAAACTAAACTCCGGATTTGCTTTATTTCTTCTTTGAATTTTCATCTGTTTATTCTAAATTTTTATGGGTCAGATGGAATCGCTCTTAATAAGTCTATACAATGAATGTTTTTCACAGCGATTTCATAAGAAAGATTTATAAAGGTTTGTTGATAAGATCCAAAAATTCACCAGACATGTTCTGAGCTCTCAAAACAAATTTATCAATCCTTGTTAAAAGGATATTGTAAAAAAAGTTAGCAGGAATCGCTACCGCCAAACCAACAGCCGTTTGTCCCAAAGCAGTATAAATACCTTCTGACAGTGTTTTCGGAGAGAAAGACCCCGTTGCATGTGACAAATTAAAGAACGCTAATATCATCCCGATAACCGTCCCCAAAAGTCCCAGCATCGGAGCAATACTTGGCACCACTGCTAATAGATTTAGGTTCTTTTCCATGTTGGCTACTTCAACCTGAGCCTGGGATTCCATAGCACTTACAATATCTGAAACAGGCCTTCCCAATCTGGAAATCCCCTTTTCCAATATTCTGCCTTCCGGTGAGTTTTGTCTTTTGCAATAATCTACCGCTGATTCAATTTTACCTTCTTTAATAAAGTCTTCAATATTATTCATAAAATTGGAATCTGTTTTTGAGGACAATCTTTTAATAAAGAAAAACCGTTCAAAAAACAGATATACTGAAAACACACCAAGCAGTAATACGGTCACCATCACTATTTTAGCGAAGGCTCCTCCATGGAACATGATATTCCAAAATGAAAATTCTAAATTGTCTGTGGCAACTGCGGGTGTTGTAATTTGTGCAAATAAGATCTGAGTAAGTTCCGTTAACAGCATTAATGTGAATATTTTATAATGAATTTAAACGACAAAAGTAATGGAATATTATTAATTCATGTCTTAAAAAATGCTTAAAAACAACTTAAATTTTCCATTGCCACATAAACAGCAAATTTCTTTCCAAAAAGAATTTTGAAAAGAAATTGAATATAAAATTATTGAGGAAGATAAATTTTTTAATCTTCGTCTACCTCAATATTATCCTGTTTTAGTTCACATTTAAGTCTAAAAGCAATCGGAGTATCTGATCCTGTGTAAAAATCATCAATCGTTCCCTTCCAGATCAGATCCAATTCGCCTTCTTCATTTTTTTCAAATACCAGCTCATTATCGTAGATAAAAGCATCTTCATCGTCGAACAAATCCACCTCTGTAAAGGTTTCATCTTCAGAATCATTGATGTTTATCGTTTTTCCTTCAAGGTCCGCAGAATCAATAGGAAAGTCGAAAACTTCTAGTGAGAGTTGTGGAAAATTGTATTGTAAAGAATCATCTTCTACATGATCCAAGCCATCATCCGTTATGATTTCAACTTCAAGGAAATGTTGTTGATTACTATAAATAGCCTTGCAATAAGTACTTCTTATATTGTATTTTAACGTTTCGTCCGGATGGTAAATTTTTAAAATCCCTTTCATTATTTCTTAAAAAAGAGCTGTAATAATATGATTGTTAAATGTTTTAAGCAAAGATAAAAAATAGATTGAATTTGAAAAATATTTTGAAAATTATTTTTTCCAAAATCATGATCCTATCTTTTTCTGATCCTCCAATAATACTTACTTTTGTTACATAAAGATTCTGAAATGAAAAATTTTTTATCAAAAAGTATTTTAAGCTTAGGATTGGTGATAAGCCTGACAGCGTGTAAAAAGTCTGACTCCCCTTTAACGAAAGTAACTCCAACGAATTTAGACTCCATTGCTTCTAACTATTATGAACAATATCTGAAACTGTATCCTCTTGATGCTACTTCTCAAGGAGACACAAGGTATAATGATCAATTACCTATTAATATTGATAAAGATTTTATTTCAGGAGAAATTGCTTTTTATAATTCTATTCAGAACCAATTAGATAAAGTGGATTATAAAAATCTCTCTGATGATGATAAAGTAGTTTATGATGTACTGGATTATACCTTAAAAGACAAAATAGAAGCCTATGCGTATCATCCGGAATATATTCCATTCAGCCAGTTTACAGGACTTCCTCTGAACTTTCCCCTGTTTGGCAGTGGAGAAGGAAGCCAGCCTTTTAAAACAGAAAAAGACTATGCGGACTGGTTGCAGAGAATGAATAAATTTCCGGTGTGGATGGACACTGCAATAGAAAATTTTAAAGAAGGAATTAGCAATAAAATAGTTTTGCCTAAAAAGCTCATTGTAAAGATGATTCCCCAGATGAAAGCGGAAGAAATCATTACTCCGGACTTTGAAAAAAATATATTTTACGGTCCTATCAAAAAATTCCCTAAGAATTTCACCCAGGCACAAAAAGAAAAGTTCACCACACTTTACAAGGATGCTATTCTCAAAAAAATCATTCCTGCCTACACAAAAATGGGTAACTTTTTAGAAAAGGAATACTTGCCTAAAGGCAGAGATACAGATGGTTACAACAGCTTACCAAAAGGAAACGAAATTTACCAGTACTATGTAAAAAGCTGGACAACAACCAACAAGTCTCCTGAAGAAATTAATAAAATCGGTATTCAGCAGGTGGCCATGCTTCGTTCAGAAATGGAGAAGGTAAAACAGCAGGTCGGATTCACAGGAAGTCTGGAAGAGTTTATAACATTTGTAAAGACAGACCCTAAGGCAATGCCTTACAAAACGTCAAAAGAAGTTCTGGCTGGTTTTAACGGAATCTTAGCCAAAATAACTCCGAAACTGAAAACCATGTTTAATGTAACTCCGAAAACAAAATTTGAGATCAGACAGACGGAAAAGTTTAGAGAGGCCACCGCAAGCGCTGAGTATACTCCCGGAACTCCTGACGGTAAGAGACCGGGTATCTTTTACGTTCCCCTTCCGGATCCGGCAAAATTCAATGTAACTTCCGGAATGGAATCCCTTTTCTTGCATGAAGCGATACCAGGACATCATTATCAGGTTTCTCTTCAGCAGGAAAACACAAAGCTTCCTAAGTTTATGAGATTCGGGTGGTTCGGAGCTTATGGAGAAGGCTGGGCGCATTATTGTGAAACATTAGGTTCTGAGTTTGGATTGTATACAGATCCTTATCAGAAAATGGGATATTTAAGCGACCAGATGCTGAGAGCTGTAAGGTTGGTTGTGGATACTGGACTTCATACAGGAAAAATGACCCGAGAGGAAGCAATTAAATACTTTCTAAGCAATATCTCTTATGATGAAGCAGGAGCAACTGCAGAAGTGGAAAGATATATGGCAATGCCGGGACAGGCGCTGGGATATAAAATCGGTTCTTTAAGAATACGTGAGTTGAGAGATCAGTATCAGAAACAGCTAGGAAAGAAATTTAATCTGGCCAATTTCCATGATGAAGTTCTAAGCCAGGGTTGTCTTCCACTTGATGTTTTGAACAGAAAAATGGAACTTTGGGCGAAGAAGCAAAAGTAATCTTTTAAAAAAATAAAAAATTAATATTTTTGATGGAGCAGTTTATTAAAATTGCTCCTTTTTTAAGTTTAATGGTAATTAATTTTTTGCAAAGAAGCTTGATGATTCCTTCTTTCAAAGACACAATCAATAACAGACAAAACTATAAACATGACAATTGAATCTTTACAATCTCTCTTTGCCAGAGATTTAAATAAACTAAAAGCAGAAATTGAAGCTTACCATAATGAAGCATCTATTTGGAAAACAGATAAAAACATTGCTAATTCTGCAGGAACCCTATCTCTTCATCTGGTCGGAAACCTGAGCCATTTCGTAGGCGCTATCCTTGGAAATACCGGATATATAAGAAACCGTGAACTTGAATTTTCTTTAAAAGATATTCCAAGAGCAGAGTTACTTCGACAAATTGAAAATACTCTTGAAGTTGTAAACTCCTCTTTAAATAACCTTACAGATGCTGACCTAGAAAACGAATATCCTTTTGAACCATTGGGATACAAAATGACAACCGGATATTTTCTGATTCATCTTATGGGACATTTAAGCTATCATTTGGGACAGATCAATTATCACAGAAGATTACTGGATAGCTGATTATTTTTCAAACATCATCTTGGTAATGAAATCTTTATCTCCTTTTCCCCGTGCCGGAGAATATTCTCTTCCATAGAAAATGATCTGGAGATGAAGTTTATTCCATACATCCTCCTTCCAGATATTTTTGGCATCCTTTTCTGTTTCCACAACATTTTTCCCTGAAGTAAGCTTCCATTGGGTCATTAATCTGTGGATATGAGTGTCGACAGGAAATGCAGGAAATCCGAATCCCTGGCTCATGACCACCGAAGCTGTTTTGTGTCCTACGCCTGGTAAAGCCTCAAGCTCCTCATAAGTTTGCGGCACTATACCATTATGCCTTTCAAGCAATAATTCCGCCATCCTTTTCAGGTTTTTGGCTTTAGTATTTGACAGCCCGATCTCTTTGATAAGTTCTTTGATCTCTGAAACTTCAAGCTTCGCCATTTTTTCCGGTGTTCCTGCTACTTTAAAAAGTTGTGGTGTTACTTCATTCACCTTTTTATCCGTCGTTTGTGCTGAGAGTGCGACGGCGACCATCAATGTATAAGCATCGGTGTGCGCAAGCGGAACAGGAACTTCAGGATATAATTTTTCTAATTCAAGCTGAACAAGCTCAGCTCTTTGCTTTTTTGTCATGTAACCACTAAATTTGAACAAAAATAAACAATATGTTGAAAGTAGGCGACAAATTACCCGAATTTGAAGGGACCAATCAAGATGGAGAAACAATAAATTCATCTAAACTCATTGGAAAAAAACTAATTATCTTCTTTTATCCGCAAGCCAACACTCCAACTTGTACTGTGGAAGCATGTAATCTGAGTGATAATTATTCGCAGCTAAAAAAAGCAGGATTTCAACTTTTAGGTATCAGTGGAGATTCTGTAAAAAAACAGAAAAACTTTCATAGTAAATTTGCTTTTCCTTATGATCTGATTGCAGATGAAAATCGTGATGTTATCGAAAAATTTGGTGTTTGGCAGGAGAAAAAGACTTTTGGCAAAACGTATATGGGAATCGTGAGAACTACTTTTATCTTTGATGAAAAAGGCATCTGCACAAGAGTTATTGATAAAGTAACCTCGAAGACTGCAGCAGAACAAATTTTAGAAGGATAAAATTATATAATAAAACAAACCTTTAAACAAAGTCCATACTAGGAAGGCTGTTTAAAGGTTTGTACTATTTATTTTAAAGAAATTTTATTCGGTTTCGTAGTATCTCAATTCTTCATTATCCCCTGGAAGACTTACGTATTTTTGAAATTTCAATCCCAGCTTTTCAATTAGCTTTTGAGAAGAAAAATTATCTTTAGAAGTAATGGCAGATATTTTCTTTAACCCAAAGTCATCCATACCGATAGATTTAACTTTTAAGGCAGCTTCATAAGCATATCCTTTGCCTTCGAATTCATCCAACAAAGAAAATCCTATATCTAATATTTCCAGTCCTTCCCGTTCGAAAATTCCTACTGCACCCACCTTATTATTTCCTTCTTTAGTTATAACAAGATAGTTTCCAAATCCTAACCGTTCCAATTGAGGGAGAAACCTGTTTTTGATATAGGCTTCGGCATCGGAGACATTCTTAAGATGACGGTCACCAATAAACTGTATAAACTTTGGTCTGTTGTAAAGATCAAATATAAACTCACGGTCATCCACGGTTATCGGACGAAGGATAAGTCTTTCTGTTTCGTAGAAATTACCTTCTTTTGGGTGATTTTTTAGACTCATCTTTAGATTCTTCTTTTTTTTCGATTTTTAAAAGCCTTGGATTATTGGCACATTTCTTATTATAAAGCTCTATATAAGTCCCATTATCTTTTACCTGAGTAACTGCTCCTGAAGCTTTATTTACAGTTAATGTAAAATGGGTTTTCTGATAAGGACATTCCTTTGACGTTAATTTTCCTAAATCCAGGTAATAGTTAGATTGATCTTCATAATAATTTCCTGCTACATCCTTAAATTCTTCATCGATCATATAACCATCCACAGTAGCTAAAATGGCTGCTTCCTGAACATTATCTATCTTTCCGACAAACTTTTTTAAGGCATCAAGATCCGTAACGTAATTAATTTTTCCACCGGAGGAATAAACGATGTAATAAAAGCTATCTTCATCCGGAAATAAATCAAATCCTGATGTCTGAGGAATAAAGTCTTTTTTAGTTCCTGAAACTTTTAATTCCTGATCTTTTCCATAGGTATTGTAATTCAACACCCAAAAGTCAATTTTATCGTTAGGCTCTATTCCCTGCAAAACATTAGGAATGCTCGAAAATTTTATTTTTGCCTGTGAATAAGCTGATATTCCTAAAAGAATAAAAGCAATTACCATACATCTTGAAATTAATTTTCTCATAGTTCCGAGATTAATAATGGAGAATTACTACATAAATTTTTCCCCTTTTTTAAAGTTTTTCAGATCCAGAACATAATCTTTTATAAGCTGATCGTTATCTCTGGGACAAATAAGCAAAGCCTTATCCGTATCTACAATGATGTAGTTTTCTAATCCATCTATAACTACCGCCTTATTGTTACTTTTTACACGAACGATATTTCCTTTGGAATTATATGCCAAAAGATATTTTAGTTTTACTGTATTTTCGTTCTCATCTTTTTCAGCATTTTCATAAACCGAGGTCCATGTTCCTAAGTCACTCCAACCCAGATCGGAAGGTATTACATAAACATTTTTTGCCTTTTCCATAATCCCGTTGTCAATGGATATTTTCTGTACCTTAGGATAAATAAGTTCTATACAATTGTCCTCTGCTTCACCATTATATTCACATGCCATAAAATGCTGGGTCATTTCCGGAAGGTAAGTTTCAAAAGCACGATGGATACTTTTCACATTCCAGATGAAAATTCCGGCATTCCAAAGGAAATCCCCACTCTCTAGGAAACTTTGGGCTATCTCAAGTATTGGCTTTTCAGTAAATGTTTTAACTTTAAAATAGTCTGCTCCCTTTTTGTCTACAAACTGAATGTAACCATATCCAGTATCCGGTCTGGTTGGTGTAATCCCCAATGTCACCAGATAATCATTTTTAGAAGCCAGATCAAAGGCCAACTCAACCTTCTCCAGGAAAACATTTTCCTTCAATATCAAGTGATCTGCCGGTAGAACTATTATTGTAGCATCAGGGTTAATTTCAGCTATTTTATTGGCCATATACAAATTACAGGCAGCAGTATTCTTCATCAGAGGTTCTCCAACAATATTTTTTTCCGGAATTTCAGGGAGCTGCTGATGGGAAAGATTCACATATTCCTTATTGGTAATAACAAATATATTCTCATCAGGAATAACCTTACTGATCCTGTCATACGTCTGTTGAATCATGGTACGTCCAACACCTAAAATATCCTGAAATTGTTTTGGAAACTTCTGCGTACTCATAGGCCAGAATCTACTACCAATTCCACCTGCCATGATAACACAGTATTTATCTGATTTTGACATGCTTAACTACATTTTTCTACCCTTGCCAGAGGTTTGAAAGAATACTTCCTTCCAGTAGCCAGGTTCTTACAAAGATAGTTTTTTTTAATCAGACCTTCTAAAAAATACTTTTCGTTTCTATAGATGAAGTAATCTCCTTTCTGCAACTCTTCTATAAATTGAAGCTTATCATCTTGTTTTTCAATATGGAAATACTTGACCAGATCCGGACTGGCCATAAAGTTAGCCTTTGGAGATCTTGAAAATTTTACAATAATTGGCTGAAGAGCATCTTCATATACCTCAACACTTTCAAGAAGCATTCGTCTGAAAGTATCTTTCCACTCATTACCATGTGGAGAAATTCTTCTGCCATATTTTTCAAAAGCAATGAGATGGGCCAGCTCATGAGTCAGAACAAAGAAAAACAGTTGAGGCGCTAATGTAGAATTGATTGTAATTTCATGGGAATTATCCGGGAGCTTTCTGTAATCTCCCAGTTTTGAATTCCTGTTTCTTGTAATCTTTATATGAATATAGTAATCTGAGAACCAGATTTTTAAATACTGAAGCGTGTTCTGTGGTAAATATTTTTCTAGTGACTGGATAGACATTTTACAAACTTAGTGGAATTCCTGCATAGAAATTCAACAATTTAAGACTAAAAAGATAATTATACTTAGCCTGCGCCACCGAACCCGCTGCATTAGCGTAATTATTTCTTGCCACGTTTAGGTCAAAAATAGTAGTCCGCCCTGCAGCATAACTTTTATCTGCAAAATCCAATGACAATTTTGTGCTTTTTGCAGCTTCTACAGCAGCAACATAAGCTTCATAATTAGCTTCTACGTCGAACTGGGCTTTCTGTACATTTTGTCTTACCGTCTGTTTTTGTTGTTCTAAAGTATTCTTAGCCGCACTTTCATTAATTCTTGACTGCTCTACCTGAAGTTTTGTAATTCCCTTGTTGAAAATAGGAACGCTGATAGATAAGCCTGCCTGTTGCCCGAAATTATCTTTATATTGCTGAAATAAGTTTCGTTCCGCGATATAAATCAATTCATTTCCTGTATTATTGGTATTAAGCAGGTTATTGTAAAAACTTCCGATCCCTGCACTTGCTGTTACCGTAGGCCAGTATGCTGTTTTAGATACTTCAGTTTGAGCTTCCGCAGATCTTATTCTGCTTTCCGCTGCTTTTATTTGCGGTTGATTTTCGTATGCTGTGTTCAAAACCTCATCCACAGATTTTAATTGTGGGGCCAGATCATCTGAGACAACTACATCTTCAACATCAAAATCTTTGTAATCCTGCAATTGTAAAAGTTGAGCAAGTGCAAATAGACTTCTTCCGGTGTCAATTTCAGCTGTTTTGAGGTTTTGTTTTTCTCTTGCCAATGCAGATTGAGCTTCTGCAAGCACTGTTTCAGCAGTGGTTCCTACCTGGGTAGTGATTTTTGCCCTGTCATATTGTTTTTGAGCATTGTCAACAGCACTTTGTGAAATTTTAATAATTTCTTTTTTAAGTAATGTTGTTAAATATTGCTGTGCGATCTGCAATGAAATATCATTCTTTATGGTTTCGATATCATATTGACTTGCTTCTACATCAAACTGTGTTTTTCTGACAGTTTTTTCTAGTCTTCCATTATTATAAACCAGGATATCAGCTCCCAGACTGGCATTATTACTGAATCTGTCATTTCTAAGACTTCCTGTTCCGAATGACGTCTGTCCAAAACTGACTGTATTTCCTATACTTGCTGATAAAGAAGGTAAATATCCTTTTTTAGCAATTTTAAGATTAGAATCCTGGACTTGTTTAGAGTATTCATTTTGGATAACCTGAAGGTTATGCTTCACAGCATAATCCACACATTCTCTTAAGGACCATTTTTTCTGAGCATTCATACCCAGGAAAGTTAATCCGAAAACGATAGTCCAAACTTTTTTCATATTAAGATTTTACCATATTAGACGTACCAAATATAAAAAAGTTACACATTTAAAAATTATTGTTTCATTTTAATAAAACTTTTGAGAATTTTGCATCATGACAACCAAAGAATATCAGGAAGCCGTTGACTGGCTTTTCGTGCAGGCACCCAACTATCAGATTGACGGAGAGAAGGCTTATAAGCCAGGACTTGACAATATAACCAGGCTATGTGCATTTTTTGACAATCCACAGGAAAAAATAAAATGTATTCACATCGGAGGTACCAATGGTAAAGGTTCAACCAGCAATATGCTTGCCTCTGTTCTTCAGGAAGCCGGCTACAAAGTTGGAATATACAATTCTCCACACCTTATTGATTTCACAGAGCGTATCAAAGTAAACGGGAAAAAATGTAACAAAGAATTCGTTTTTGATTTCATCACAAAATTAAAAACATTACCCAACGATATTTTGCCTTCGTTTTTTGAATTTACCACTATAATGGCTTTCGAATATTTTTATCAACAGCAGGTAGATTTTGCAATTATCGAGGTAGGTTTGGGAGGAAGACTGGACTCAACCAATATTATAAGGCCTTTAGTATCTGCTATTACTAATGTACAGCTGGATCATCAGAATATCCTGGGAAATACTATAGAAGAAATAGCCCGGGAAAAAGCAGGTATTATCAAAAACGGAATCCCTATTATATCCGGGGATGAAAATGAAGTTGTAAAAAATATCATCCGTACTAAAGCGGATCAAAATAATGCAACATTTGTCGATGCAACCACATTGTCATCGGGTTTCGCTTCGGATCTGAAGGGAAACTATCAACAGAAAAATATCAGGGTGGTTTTAGCGTTAACTGATGAGTTGTTAAAACTGAATGTTGAAATTTCTGAGAAAAACATTACAGACGGATTATTACATGTTCATGAGAATACCGGATTTATCGGCAGGTGGTTTGAATTTTCAAAAACCCCGCTTACTATTTGTGATACAGCGCACAACCAAGCTGGTCTGGAACAGGTCTTCTCGCAGCTTAATTCCATTGGCTGTAAAAAGCATGTGATTTTAGGTTTTGTTAATGATAAAAAAATAGATGAAGTGATGAGTTTATTACCTGAAAATTCTACATTCTATTTTGCAAAACCATCGATTCACAGAGGACGTCATCCGAAAGATTATGAAGATTTGCTTATAAATGCAAAAATAATTTATAAAATTTTTGATTCTGTACAGGAAGCGTATTTATCTGCAAAACAAGAATGTACAAATGACGAAATGATTTTTATTGGCGGAAGCAACTTTGTAGTAGGAGAATTTTTAGAAAAAAATTTGGAGATTTCCAGATAAGTCGTATATTTGCACCACTCTAAACGAGAAAACAAGTATAGAGGGTTCTTAGCTCAGTTGGTTCAGAGCATCTGGTTTACACCCAGAGGGTCGGGGGTTCGAATCCCTCAGGACCCACAGAAAAGGAAACGAAACCTTTCAAAAAAATTCGGGTTCTTAGCTCAGTTGGTTCAGAGCATCTGGTTTACACCCAGAGGGTCGGGGGTTCGAATCCCTCAGGACCCACAGAAGATCTCTCAAGAAATTGGGAGATCTTTCTTTTTTGATCTTACCTTAATTCCTTAAATTTTCAAGTCTTTTCAATTCAATTCACTAAATTTGATCAACACAACACATGTCTGATAGGTTAAAATGTTTTTGCTATGGATGTTATATTATCAAAAAAAGAAATATTAAGACGATTAAATACTCTGAGAATAAACCCTTTAGGGCTCCCCTCAAGAAAGTATGGAGTTTCAATAAAGTATTTTTCAAATGATGAAGAAACGCCGGATAAAAGGGTTGATTATGAAATTACTACTGAATTAAACCTCGAATACGGGAAAGGTTTTCTAACGATTGATAAAAAAAACATCTACTTTAATCAGCATCAAGCCGATAACATTAGCGAGCTATTAGCCGAATCCATTTCGAAATCCCTATATCCTGTCCAGACCCAAATCAATGAAAAAGGAACGGGCACTAATGAAATTACAAATTTTGATGAAATTAAAACCCGATGGTCCCGCGAGAAGTTAAAATTATCTGAAAAGTATTCGGGACAGCCATTGGAGAAATTCTTATCCGCTGTTGACCATAAAATGGAAAATAAGAAAGAAATAGAGAACGGGCTGCATTATGACTGGTTCTGGAATCTCTTTTTCCATCCTAAATTCATTGATTATGGAGACACAAGAAAAACATCAACAGCATTATTTCTGGCTGTAATTCCTTATCAGAATCCCTTAAGATTCCCCGGAATTCAGACCATTCAAAAGATTCCGACAGATTATCATTCTTTTATTATTGAATTCAAAAGTGAAGAAATACCTGCGGACTTATATTTTATTCCTGCAAATGCTTTTAATCAAGATGCACATTGGATGTCTCTTAAGGTCACCTTTGATTTGGATGTATACCATCATTTCCCAATGCATACCCGGGCATATTTTGAAGTTTTCACCAGGGATTATTCGGGGGAAAAAAAATTAATTAAAAGAATCAGCTACAATCAGTTTCAGCTCCATAACGGAGAGTATTCTGACAAGAAACTAAGTAAGGATAGCCCTTTTATTACGGGCGGACTTGTAGTTTCAGAACCTAACAAATGGGGGTTTTACAAAAACATATATGAAAATGACTGGTAAAAATCCATTTGTATAAAAAACACTAATTTTACAAACCACACAAATTACATTAATATGTCTTTAAAAGAGAAAGTAGTACAGGGAGCCTTGTGCCAATGTCAGTTTGGTACTACTCCCGATACATTAAAGGTACTTACGCAGCAAAAATTCTTCATCAATGACCTTAATGGCAGCTCTAAACTGGCTGCAACACATAAAGATATAGGATCTACTTTTGAAAAAAACAGCTTTGGTTCATGCAAAAAAAAGCTCAATACACCCTGTGTAGCTGTTGTTACTGAATGGAGTGGTTATTATGAAAAAGAAAAATACTCTCCACCTGATGGCTATGTTTTACTGGAAGACAGCAAAGCAACATGTCCTATCGGTGGTAAAGACTGCATCAGCATCATTAAAACCGGACAAATTGGAGAACCTTCCAAAAGCAATATAAAAAAGGCAGATGAAGAGCTTCAGTCACATGTAAATCCTGTTATCAATATATCACAGCATGATACGCAGGAGTTTTATAAATTTGGATTTTAAGTATGGGTACAGCTGGGATTAAAAAAGCTCTGATCAAGGAGCCCAAAGAAAACGTCAGGAAGTATGGTTCCGGATCCATTGTGGAACTAAGCCCTGCCAGAAACTCATTTACCGCTTATCTGGATAAAACCTGCCTGGGAAAAGGAACCCGAAATCCGGAATCTACAATGAAGGAAGTGAAGTGGTTCCTTATAAGAGAGCATATCTGGACATCATTTAAACAACTTTACCCAAACCTTGGGCCGAATGACTTTTTTACAACAATAAAAGCCCAAAACGAAGAAAACAAGGATTACAAAATATTTGAAGGAAACAACAAAGTATTCACTACCGGTGACATTCAAACAAGTGCAAAAAGTATTGGAGTCATTTATCTGTTAATACCTTATAGTAATTTCCCTGAAACAGATGGTACAGAAGCCATGAGAGTGGTTGTTATTGATAAACCACAGGTCTTATACTGTCATTTTAAATTTCCTAAAGGAGGGTACATTCCTTTGACAAATAACGAAAAAAAAGCGTTGTATGGGCAAACAGTAGATGTAGAAGTTTATACGCATATGCTTCCCGACTGGAACAATAGCCTTTCAAAGTTCATTTTTGATGTTGAGCTCATTAACAAAGGTAAGGTCGTTTCCAAACAGCAAAGAATTGAAATTACCAATCCGGGACCATTCGTTTACAACACGGTAAAATCTTTAAAGTTTCAGTTGAATACCGAATGGCAAAAAAATCACAATAAAGAAAAGAAGGATGAAAAGTTTTTTCTAAAGTTAAAAGGTTATGTAGGATTTACAGGACCGGTTCTTCTACCCAAAGGTTTTCTTACCCAGGAAGGTGAATATGATTCTGAAAAAGACACTTCAAACTGGGGAAGAATGGAAAAAGGAAAATGGATCTTTAACACTTCTCCCGACTTACTGGTTCCTTATAATGATATGAGTGCCCTTTTCGGTGAATTTGAAAAACAAAAAAATAATCAGATTCAATATATAGGAGACATTGAATATCTTAAAAAAGAATATGATCCCTGCGGATACAGCAAAATAACGATAGCCGATGAGGATGATAAAAAACGATCTCCCTATGTTATATTTGATGAAGATGCTAAAGACAGGATAGACAATACACGAAATACTTTTGACCTTGTAACAGGAGATAAAACAAAGAAAAAAATAAGCATAACCCTGGATAATCTTCAGAATAAAAATGTTTTGTGTACAGGAGTTTTACTTCCTAAAGACCAAAAACATAATATCCCGCAACATGTTTTTTTATTAGATACTGTTCTGGTTCCCCATTATACAAATAAAGTACTATCCGTAAAAAATGATCCCACACAAGCAAATGATACTGATGCTTACGCTGATGAAACGAAAGCCCCGTCAGGAAATGTAGCAGACGTACAGGGATGGAAAGAGAATGAGGATTACAGCTTTATTGGAGAAAATAAACTCCAACTGAACCTTTCCTACATTTACAACAAAACTACAGCTATCGGAGATAAAGAATTCAATGATATTCCTGTGGCAGAATCCTGGCTGGTCAATTACTTCTGGCTATCAAAAGAAAAAATACAAACGTATTTTGTTCCTGTTTCTACTTGTCGGTATCCTAATCAACTTGTTAAAATCAGGATATTCCCGGATGTAGAATGGTCACTAAACTTCCTTTACAATACCTCCGACCCTGTTTGGTACGGTAATTCTGAGCCAACCTATAATATCTATGGTACTGAAAGTAAAGCAACAAGAGACACCATCTCAGTAGGAGATCTTAAAACAAAAGGGGATGTTGTTGCCCTGGCCGACTTAAGAAGAGAAGAGAGAAACGAAAACAAGAATATCAAAGACGGACAAAAAAAAATTGCCACTTCTGCTAACCGTTACATGGGAGATATGAAAGGGAATTTTGGACTTTCCGCCAAGGTCTCATATAATGGTGGTGTCTCCCATGAACTCAGTTGGAAATTTGCCGAAAAGTACCGTAAAATGCTGGGCATTTTAAAATCGGTTTATGATACGGTAGATGATATTGCAGGAGCAAAAGAGGCCAGAAAGGGAGCAGAATCCCTTCCTCCTTCACTGGCAGGAAGAAGGAGCATGATGAGCCTTTCACTCCTCCCTCCTGCCCCATCAGCAGGGATTAGCTGGAAATTTGCAAAAACAGGGGATTTTGTTGGCCTTGAACTTGCCGGAAAGGTAAAATGTTCTCCCCTCATTGGTGGAGAGCTTAAAATTGATTTATTGGCCTTAGCTGATAAAATTCCTGTTTATGGAAAGTTTATTACTTTCCTGGACCTAACGACCTGGCTCATTGAAAAAATATCAATGAATGCCTTAAGCATTACCTATCGTATTGATTTGATATTTTATGCAAATCTGGCAATCGAGGAAGCCTATGTAAAATGGAATGATGCAAAAGAAGGCAATAAATTTGATACCGATTTAACCCTTTCCGGAACACTCGGAGGAAAACTTGAACTTGAACTGGGCCTTACTATGAGCGCCAAGCAGATTAATAAGTTTCCTGAGGTAGAGCTTCAGGCCGGGGTAAGAGCAGACTGTTCATTCAAAATTACAGCAAGCCCTAATTTCGATTGGGATAATAAATTTGACTTTACAACCAAGTTCTCAGGACTTATGGTTACTGTTTATTACAAATTTTCCATGAAGAGGAACTCCAAAAATAAAGCTCCGGAAACACTTGATCCTTTTAAACTGATCCCAAGCTACTCCGGAAATCCAGTCAGCATGACATTTGGAGCCGGAGAAGAACATAAATATTAACACAATGAACAAAAAGATATTATTTGGCTTATTGCTGTTCAACATGATAAGCTGTCAAAAAAAAGATACAGCGTCTCATACATCTCCATCAAACAAAAGTAATTACGAAAAAAAAACAACACAAAATATGGCTTCTCAACCTTTATATGCATTAAGCCTTGATGCAGCTGGCGATTTTCAGGTTTACATTAATGATATCCTGGTTGCCTATTATTACAAAAACGGCGGAACATCGTTGACCTTGCCTATTAATCGTGAAATTTTAGGTCCGGGAAAACAAACCGTTAAAGTTATTTTGAAGTCGGATAAAGAACTGGATGAAAACGAGCTTAAATATTATAAATTCAGAATTTTAAAGTATGCTTCATTTGATTCCCCTGACTATGAGGTAATAGTAGATTGTAAGTTTAATGCAGAAACCAATAAGCCCTCAAAAGAGATTACTCAATCCTGGGATTTTACTTCTGATGTTCCCTATCAGGTATCAGGATGGTCCCACTCCGCTGTTCTGTTGAATGAAGATAAAGATGCTCTTCTGAAAGAGGTCTTAGAGACTTATAATCATTTCAGGGAAATTCTGCAGAAAAAAGATATTGGTAGTTTTCTCACAAAAACAAAAGTCCGAGATGCCGAAATTGACAAGGCTTTATATCTTTCTTCTGCTGAGAGCAAAAAGGACCAGGCAGAAACATCGGAAACGATTCAGAATATCGTTGAAGTTTTACCGATAGACAATTATAAAATGGTTTTTTATGGCAATGGAAGAATGGTTGCTTTAATCAGGACTGATGAAAAAAATAAAGATGAATCAGCTTTGCAGGTAAAACTTAAAGACAAAAGTACAGAAATCTATGAATTGGTACTTCATCGTCCAAAAAAAGGCGCTCCTCTTGAAGTAATAAGATAATTAATTTTCAATCGTAGCATTGGCATTTTGTCAATGCTTCATTTTTACCTGAAATGATTCTGATAAAGAAAATCTTTCAGATATCCGCTACATTCAGTAGTAATCCCAGCTTATAAAAATCAAGGTATTTAAGGTTGATATTTCGCTTTAAAAGCTTACGCTCTATCCTTGGCCTGCTAACCCTAAAGAAAATGGTAAATAAGCTTTTTAAACCAAGCCTTTTTATAGCCCTGTACGCTTTTACCAGTTTAATTTCGGAAAGTTTTGCACTGAGTTGTTTGTTTTGAAGCATTTGAGATAAACTACCTACCGATTCTTTTACTTTTTCAAGGTAGAGTTGATTATCTTCTACATCATTGTTGAATACAGGATTCTGTAGATGGTTAATTTTTATATGACTGGATTTTAAGTCCATTGCAAATAACAGATCTTCGTACCCATAGCTTTGAAATTCGGGATTAAACGGAACTTTCTTGAGGATATTCCGATCAATGATAAAATTATTTGTTTGGAAGCTCAAGTAAGGATTTTCCACACGAAGCGAAACCGGTAAATTCTCACGCTCTACGGCAAATTTCCATCTTAAATAATGGTTTTGATCAACCGGTGATTCTGAGACAACTCGCCCTCCGTAGATCACCTTTGTATCCGGATTCTCCTTTATAAATTCTATGTAATTTTCTAGAAAACGGTCACTTGTTATTTTACCGTCACAATCAAGAAAAAGTAAATAATCTCCCTTTGAATAGGAAAGAAACAGATTGCGGATTTTTGATCTCCCAATGTTTTTATCCAGATAGATCAATTTTTCTACCTTATCTTCTAGGACTTTATTAATCTGTTTAAATTGTTCTTCAGACCGATCATCGATTAATATGATTTCTGCATTAAAAGCCTTTGCTGTAATTTCTTTTCCTAAATCAGAAACTAATTCCCGGACATCAAAATTATAGACAGGAATGCAGATTGTAATTTTCATTTCATTAGATTTTTTCAATGATTTTCTGAATACTAAGCTCTTCCAGACATGCCCAATCTCCTCTGAAACATTCCTTATCTCCAAATACTGAACAAGGCCTGCATGTTAAATCTTTAATTTGCACCACATCATCTTCACTCTGTCCAAACCCTAAAAAACCGGCATAAGGATGTGTAGATCCCCAGATAGAAACGCATCTTGTTCCCACAAGGCTGGCAAGGTGCATATTGGCAGAATCCATTGAGATCATCAGTTTAAGTTCTGCAATTGTATCCAGCTCCTGTTTAAGGTTTAATTTCCCGGAAAGACTTTGGGTATTCGGAATTTCACTTTCCCATCTTTCCAGGGTTTCTGTTTCATTTTTCCCGCCTCCGAAGAAATATATTTTATCTTTTTGGGCTAAAATTTTAACGAGTTCATAGGATTTATCCAAGGGAAGCATCTTTCCTTTATGCTGTGCAAAAGGAGCAAACCCGATCCCGGACTTTTGCTGTGTTGATGGCCTTAATTTATTGGATAAGTTCACTTTAAACCCCATTTCCCGGAATACGTCTGCATATCGCTCGACGGTTTTTTTCAGTTGTACTTTATCCAGATTCCAGACATCGGTAAGAATTTCCTTTTCTTCTTTTCCTTTATTGATCTTGAATACTTTGTATCCCTTTCTCCTGTAGATTTTATCCAGAACCTTCGTCCTGATTACATCATGCAAATTAGCTATGAAATCCGGATGAAATTCTCTGATTAACTCATTGGCCAATCTATTCAATCCAAAAAAACCCTTATAATCATCCAGGTTAATTCCTTTAAAAATAATGTTGGGAATATCTGAAAACAAGCTTTCAAAATTTTTTCTGGAAACCATTACGATTTCTACATCAGGGTTTTGTTCAAGGAATTCACGAAAAACGGGCGCTGTCATCGCAACGTCGCCAAAAGCGGAAAAACGATATGCTAAAATTCTTGTCACAACTACGACTTCAGTTGATAGGCAACTGCATAAAATTTAATCTGTTTAGTCATTGCCATTAGTCCGTTGGCTCTGGAAGGAGAAAGAAACTCCTGAAGTCCGATCTCTGAAATAAACTGGAAATCCGAATCCAGAATTTCCTGTGTAGAATGCCCGCTGTAAATACTAACCAGAAGAGAAACAATTCCTTTTGGTAAAATACCATCAGAATCAGCATCAAAATAAAGTTTGCCGTCTTTAAATTCAGCATCAATCCATACTTTACTCTGGCATCCTTTAATAAGATTAGCATCTGTTTTCTTGTCTTCTGAAAGCCCTTTCAATTCTTTACCAAGGTCAATAATATATTCATACTTCTGCTCCCAATCGTCAAGAAATGCAAATTCGTCTATTATTTCCTGCTGTTTTTCTTTAATGGTCATCTTTTAACAATTCTTTATGCAAAGATACCATTTTTGTAAAGATAATTTATTGAGATGCCTTTCTAAAAACTTCCAGAAGTTTTAGTTCTTCATTTTCCCAACAAAGCAATTCCGAGGCTTTTTTCAATTCATCCTGATAACCCTTTCTTCCCTTATTTAAAATTCTGAAAACAGCATCTGCAATATTTTCCGGCTGATGGTCCTTAATGATCTCACCAACATCAAACTGCATTCTTATATTACGCATTTCAGGGAGATCAGCCATAATTAATGGAACCCTTGCCTGAATACAGTCCAAGACTTTATTCGGAAGGGAGTATAAGTAGCTGTCCCCGCCGTTTTCCTCGATACTCATCCCCACATCTGCGGTAAGAGTAATTTTTCTTAGATCTTCAGGCACCAGCTTGCCCAAAAACTCAACTTTATGCTGTAGATTCTCACGAGCTACCAGCTCTTCATATTCCTTCTTTTTGGGACCATCTCCTGCAATCTTGAAAACAACATCATCAATATGATGCATAGCCAGAATTGCTTTATCAATTCCCCTAAAAGGATTTATTGCACCCTGGTATAAAAATACTTTAGGCTTATTATCGGGAATATCTATTGGAAAGTTTATTTTTTTGGGTGCATTTTGTACCACTGTAGCCTCTACATGATATTTTTCTTTAAACCATTTTGCATAACTTCCGCTGGCTGTTATCATGAATTTTAAGTTCGGAAGTACTTTTTTTTCCAGGTAACGCCATATTTTTTGTGACATTTTGCCCTGAATGGCTGGCATTTCGGAAAAAATTTCATGACTGTCAAAAATTAAAGGGATTTTTAATTTTTTTGCGATAAGATAATTGGGAAGAAGAGCGTCAATATCATTAGCATGAAGAATGGTATTCTTATCTGCTTTCTTTTTCAGTTCTTTGTACAATTTCCAGTTAAATTCAAAATAAGCCGTCTTTAAACTTTTAGAAACCAGCATAATTCTTGAGAAAGGATAAGGTCTTGTGATTTTCTCAGCCCCTCCCCAGTCGTTTCCGATCAGTTCCAGGGAGTATCCGTTTTCATACAAGGTGTGACAGACCTTTTCTATTCGCTGATCTGTATACAGATTACTAAAAGCAGATGTAATTATTTTTTTTTTCATTAACTTTTCTTTCCGGCCATTAAATGGTAAATCTGTATAATACAGATCAATCCGTTGGGTATAATAACCGGCCAGAGCATTCCGTTAAAGATACCATAAATGACAAAACAAATACAGCCAATCATATTTACGATTCTAATTTTTCTTACATCTTTCAATATAAAGCTCAACACAAGAAAAAGTGAAGCAGAATATCCAATATAAGCAGCAATTTCGGGGTTCATAAGAAAAATTTAAGGGACACAAACTTAGTCATTTTCAATAAGATAATAAAACTTTTTTCTGCCATAAAGTCATTAATTGATTTTTGGTAAAATATTTGTAATTTAGAATAATGAATAAAAGATAATTCTATCTTTATTCTAATTGAGATATATTATGGATTATAAGTTTTCACAAGGTTTGAGCCAAGTGTTCAAACAGAGCAAAAATGAAGCTAAAAGGCTGAAAAGTGAATTTCTTAATACAGAACATCTACTTTTAGGTATTATAAAAACAGAAAACTCTGCAAAAGAAATCCTTCAAAACCTTAATGCCGATTTAACACAAATCAGAAGAAAAATTGAAACTCTAAATACAGCAAGTCTTAATCCTATTTCTGAGGAGGTAACCAATATTTCTTTCACGAAAATGGCAGATCATGCCGTTAAACGTGCAGAGTTAGAATGCCGACAATACAAAAGTAATGAAATTAATACCGTTCATTTACTTTTAGGTATTCTTTATAAATATGAAGATCCCACCTCAAATATATTAGGCGCTTACGATATCGACTATGAAGGCGTTTCAAGAGAATACCAGACAATGCTTAAAAATTCCGGACAATCACCTCAGATGAGTGCTTATGATGATGATGATGAAAGAGAAGAATTTGAGCAGATGAGAAAACCGGCAGGAAATTTAGGCGCTGCAAAGAGCAAAACTCCTACGCTGGATAATTTTGGTAGAGACCTTACATCTTTAGCAAGGGATGGGAAATTGGATCCTGTAATCGGACGTGAGAAAGAAATCGAGAGGGTTTCTCAGATTCTTTCCCGCAGAAAGAAAAACAATCCGCTTCTTATCGGAGAGCCCGGAGTGGGTAAATCTGCTATTGCAGAAGGATTAGCTTTAAGAATCCAGCAAAAAAAGGTTTCCAGAGTTCTTTTTGGTAAAAGAGTGATCACACTGGATCTTGCAAGTTTAGTTGCAGGAACGAAATACCGTGGTCAGTTCGAGGAAAGAATGAAGGCGATCATGACGGAATTGGAAAAGAACAGGGATGTTATCCTATTCATTGACGAGCTTCATACTATTGTAGGTGCAGGAAGTTCTACAGGAAGTCTGGATGCCTCCAATATGTTTAAGCCGGCTCTTGCTAGAGGAGAAATTCAATGCATCGGAGCCACTACTTTGGATGAATACCGTCAATATATTGAAAAAGACGGAGCATTAGAGAGAAGATTCCAGAAAGTAATGGTAGAGCCTACCTCTATTGATGAAACCATTCAGATTTTAAATCAGATCAAAGATAAGTATGAAGAGCATCATAATGTGATTTATACACCAGAAGCCATATTGGCTTGTGTGAATCTTACATCAAGATATATTACAGATCGTTTCCTACCGGATAAAGCGATTGATGCAATGGACGAAGCAGGTTCCCGTGTTTATATCAAAAACATGAAAGTTCCTACCGAAATCATTGAATTCGAAAAGAAAATTGAAGACATCAAAGAAATGAAGCAGAAAGCTGTAAAAGCTCAGGATTATCTTGAAGCCAGAAAGCTTAAAGATGAGGAGGAAAGACTTCAAATGGAGCTTAATGCCGCACAAGATCAGTGGGATAAGGATGTAAAAGAGAAAAAAGAAACGGTTACAGAAGAAAACGTTGCAGAGGTAGTTTCCATGATGAGTGGTGTTCCTGTAACCAAAGTTGGTAAAAATGAGCTTGATAAATTAGCTCAGATGGACAACAACCTGAACGGAAAAGTTATCGGACAGGAAGATGCTGTAAGAAAAGTAGTTAAAGCTATTCAACGAAACAGAGCGGGTCTTAAAGATCCAAATCGTCCGATCGGAACATTTATCTTCTTAGGAACAACCGGTGTTGGTAAGACTGAGCTTGCCAAGGTAATGGCAAGAGAACTTTTCGATTCAGATGAAGCATTGATCCGAATTGATATGAGTGAATATATGGAAAAATTCGCCGTATCAAGATTGGTAGGTGCGCCTCCGGGATATGTTGGATATGAGGAAGGAGGTCAGCTTACTGAAGCTGTGAGAAGAAAACCTTATGCGGTAGTTCTTCTTGATGAGATTGAAAAAGCTCACCCTGATGTATTCAATATCTTATTACAGATTCTGGATGAAGGACATGTTACAGATAGTTTAGGTAGAAAAATTGATTTCAGAAACACGATCATTATTCTTACTTCAAACATCGGAACAAGAGACCTTAAAGACTTTGGAGATGGTGTAGGATTCGGAACTTCTGCTAAGAAGTCAAATACAGACAACAGAGCAAGAAGCACAATTGAAAATGCCCTTAAGAAAGCATTTGCTCCTGAATTCCTGAACAGAATTGATGACATTGTGATCTTTAACTCTCTTGAACAGACTGATATCAAGAAAATCATTGATCTTGAATTAAATAAGCTTTACACCAGACTTGATAAATTAGGATATAAAGTCGATTTAACTGAAGCAGCTAAAGATTTTATTTCTGAAAAAGGATGGGATAAAGATTTTGGTGCAAGACCATTGAAAAGAGCAATCCAGAAATACATTGAGGATTTATTGGCAGAAATGCTGGTAAACAAGCAATTAAATGAAGGAGAAACAATTGTTCTTGATGTAAATGAAGCTAAAGACGGATTAACCGGCAAGGCTCAAAAGACCAAAAAGACGACTGAAAAGTCTTCTCAATAAATAAATAATTTTGTTAAAATAAAAAGCACGGAAATATTTTCCGTGCTTTTTTATCTTTAAATAATTTCCGTAATTATTAAAGGCCCACAACGAATCCAATGTTCGGAACCAATCCACTTGAGAAAACACTTGAATTCTCTTTCCATAAAACATTGTACATCAATCCCAGCTGCATAAAGGAATTCCCTCCTATCCTTTGCATATATCCTCCTCCCAGATATAGTGCCGTTTCTTCCCGGTTATCTTTATAATCATAAAATTTATCATGATAATTTATAAAATAATGTTGAAGATTCGCCCCTACATAAAAGGATCTTGCGAAATAGTAATTCACAAAAGGACCAACCCCGAACATCGTTGATCTATAATAGTCTGATGTCTGCCAGGAAACACTTCCCAATACTCCCGCTTCAAGATCATCGGTTAACCTGTATCCTACCCTCGGAGCTGCCTGAAGAGAAAATGCGCTGTTGCTTCCAAAACCTAAACCGATCCCGCCTCCGAAAGTCCATCTGTTGTTTTCAGTCATTGAGGGAGCTCCCACTGTGACCTGGGAAAATATTGATATTGAGCACATCAGCATCAATGGAATAATTATTTTTTTCATACTCTGATATTTAATTATTAATAAAGATAATATGCAATTGCTTTCCTGCGAACCCATAATTCCTTAAAATTCCGGGATTCTACATTACCATCGTTTTTATCAATGCTTAAAATTATGTTTTTTTTGCGAATCTTTTTAGTTGTATTTTTGCCGGATCAAACTAAGAACTCCCGTTAAGAGTTTCGTAAAATTGAAATACAATGAAAATAGTAGTAGGCCTCTCCGGAGGTGTAGATTCTAGCGTTACAGCCTATTTGCTGCAACAGCAAGGGCATGAAGTAGTGGCTTTGTTTATGAGGAACTGGAATGATGCTTCCGTAACATTAGAAGATGAATGTCCCTGGATAGAGGACAGTAATGACGCGTTAATGGTAGCTCAGAAGCTTGGAATACCATTCCAGGTTATTGATATGAGTGATCTTTATAAGGAACGTATCGTCGATTACATGTTTGCAGAATATGAAAAAGGGAGAACCCCGAATCCTGACGTACTATGCAACAGAGAGGTTAAATTTGATGTTTTTATGAAAACAGCAATGTCTTTGGGCGCGGATAAAGTTGCGACAGGACATTATGCCAGGGTAACCTCAACTTTTGATGAAAACGGAAAGGAAATTTTTCATTTACTGGCAGGTAAAGATAACAACAAGGACCAATCCTATTTCCTTTGTCAGCTGAGTCAGGATCAATTGTCAAAGGCTTTGTTTCCTATTGGTGAACTTACAAAACCCGAAGTTAGGGAAATCGCAAAAGAAATCGGGCTGGTAACAGCGGATAAAAAGGACTCTCAGGGACTATGTTTT
Source organism: Chryseobacterium sp. B21-037 (assembly GCF_028570785.1). Lineage (NCBI taxonomy): Bacteria > Pseudomonadati > Bacteroidota > Flavobacteriia > Flavobacteriales > Weeksellaceae > Chryseobacterium > Chryseobacterium sp. B21-037. The sequence goes on along the minus strand of NZ_JALGCB010000001.1, from coordinate 3,612,168 downwards.
ATAGGTAAAGTAAGTCTTCCTCAGTTTTTACAGCAGCAACTCAAGCCAAAAGAAGGTGAAATTGTAGAAATTTTCAGCGATTCTCCTTTATTTTCGAAAGAAAAGCCTTCATTTCCCTCGAAGGAAGAAGAACTCCAATATTTATCACAAAAGATCAGTTATAAAAAATCTGACGGAAAAGTAATCGGAAAGCACCAGGGCGCTCAATTTTTCACGATTGGCCAGAGTAAGGGGCTTGGTATAGGCGGACATAAAGAAAGCTGTTTTATCGTGTCCAGAGACATTGAAAACAACATTATTTTCGTAGGAGAAGGTCATAGCTTCCCCGGACTGCATAAAAAAGCTTTAAAAATAAATAATCCGGAACTTCATTGGGTGAGAGAGGACCTAAGACTTTCCAATGGTGAATCCATAGAAGTAATGGCCAGGTTCCGATATAGACAGCCTCTTCAAAAGGCTACGCTATACCAGTTTGAAGATGCTTTTTATATCGAATTTGAAAATCCTCAGTCTGCAATTGCTGAAGGACAGTTTGCATCATGGTATATGGAGGATGAATTGATAGGAAGCGGAGTTATTGCATAATATAAAATTTTCAGTATACTCACCAAAAATTAAGACTAAATAATATATAATAAACCCGGAGCACTTTGTTTCGGGTTTATCTTTTGTTTGAGGAAATGAGTATTCAGAAAATTGTTTAATTGATTTAATATAATTCATTATAAATCATTGCCTTTATTTAAAATCAACGTTGTATTTTAAGGATAAAAAATATCAACGAAGAACTTAAGAATCCAGAATAAAAATTCCATGAATTGCATTTTATAAGTACATGTATTAGTTTTTAATATAAGAGCTTATTGCTCTATTTAAAATTCTTCAAAGAAGAAATTTCAACCTGCCTCAAATAGCTTTCCAATTAGTGGCGAAGTATGTGCTCTTATTATCAAACAACTTGAAGATACTAACTCTAACCTAATAGATTACAAATAGTTAATATTGATAATTGAATATCAAAATCTTTTTATTTTAACCTACCAGCCACACTTTAAAAACTTTCACGCGATCCCTGCTTACCGTAATTTCCTCTCCCGGCTGGAATTCCAGATCAACCTTATAATTTGGAGAAGTATGAATATTTCTGATATAATCAGAGTTAACGATAAATTGCCTGTTCACACGGAAGAATTTTTTCTCATCCAATGTCTCTTCCAGTTCATCGAGTGTAAAATCTGAAGGGTATGTTCTTTCCCGTGTCTGGAGGTAAACAATCTTATTTTCACTGAAAAAACAACTTACCTCGCTGGTCTGAATAATTTTCAGGTTATATCCTATTTTCACCAAAATTCTGGAAAGGGTGGATTTGTCCTTTTTTATCAGCTGTTTAATTTCTTCAGAACTAACCGGGTTCCCGGAAGGAAGAAAAGATTTAAATTTATCTATAGCTCCTGCCAGGTCTTCTTCCAGAATTGGTTTTAATAAGTAATCAATACTGTTCAGTTTAAAGGCTTTGAGAGTATATTGATCAAAAGCCGTCGTATAGATGATGAATCCTTTTGATGGAACTTTTTCAAAAATATCAAAAGACAATCCATCTCCTAAAACAATGTCTGAAAAGATCAGTTGCGGATGTTCATTTTCAGAAAACCAAGAAACACCTTCTTCTACCGATTCTATTTTTGCAATTACCTGTATATCAGTAAATATACTCAACATCCGCTCTAATTTTCTTGAAGCTGGTTTTTCATCTTCAATGATGACAGTTTTGATCATAAATAACGGTTTTAGTTTTTCAAATTACAGCATTAAAAGTAGATAAAAGAATCCGGTTTTGAACTATATTTTCGGCTTACCCTTATGAAGTTGCTTGTCTAAGGTTCTTTGTTCCCATTCGGAGTCAAAAATAAATAACTTGACTGCTTTCATAGCTAATATTATTCCCCAAATAAGCAAAAGGATCGATCCATGAAAAGGAGAAAAATCAATTGTTCCGTGCTCAAAATAATCATTGAAAAACAAAATCCCTGCGATAACGCAATACCATGCAAGGCTTTTATAAAAACTCTTCAATCTTTTGACGCGTTCGTAGGCCTGGCTATATTCCATTGTATTTTTATTAAAGTACTTTTCCATGATTTCTTTTATCTGTTTCCATTAATTCTTTTATTTTTCTCTCCTCCCATTCTTTCCCTATTCCAAAGACGTTTATGGCATGAACAATAATACCTATTCCCCATCCAAGCATCGGCCAATAAAACCACAAGTGGTCAGGTGATGTTAAAAGGTTTAAAACAAATAAAAATGGGATTACTAAACAATAGGAAGTCAGATTCCCATAGAATGCCTTTAATTCTTTTACCCGTCTTACTGCTTTTTTATAAGTCAGATTTTCCTTGTCGAATGATAATGTTTCCATACTATTGAATTTTGATTATTTATTTTCTTGAATCAAATGTATCACGAAAATCACCTTCAAATCAACTATATCTTACTGAGTCGTCGAATATCCCTTCTGAGTAGCAAAAATCCCGACTCAATTGAAATCGGGATTTTTTTATCTGGATTACTTGTCAGTCTTTTCCTTAACTAAAGTCTTCCAAGCAGCAAACTTTATTTTATTCAGCATTTTATCATTCCGTATTTTTATTATTAATAAATAAATGGAATAAGCTTTTTGTTGCTTTCCTGTATTGTATGTAATCATCACCAAACTGTCCAATGAGCACCTGTTCCTCTATTTTAATCCTGTAACTAAATGCTATACATGGAGGAATAAATGCCAGGGCAAGGGAAATCCAGTTATTTAGATATAAGCCTAGTCCCAGGAAAGTTAACAATGCAAAAGTATAGGAGGGATGTCTCACATAATGATAAAGCCCGTCTTTTTTAATTTTATGATCTTCCCGTATCGTCACATCTACAGTAAAATATTTACCTAAAGACCTGATGATAAGATACCGGCATACAATTCCAATGATAATGAGGGCCTGGCCGGTATATACAATCCAGACTGAGTCTGTAATAACAAAATCAGATATGTGAGACACCATCACAGCACTTCCGATTGAAAAGAGGATAACTATCCAAAGAATACTGAGAGTGGATTGATCTTTTTTCTGATCCTTATCTGCTGATTTCAATTTTTGTTTATAGATGATTTCACTAAGAAACCAGGCCGCCATAGAAGCGTAAAATAAGATTTGTAGATTCATTTGTTATTGTTTTTATTCTTAAAAGTAGCAAAATGACGATTCGCTTTTAGCGATTTTACAATTTTTTATCCTTGTTCATCAGCTCCCTGATCTTCTTCTCTTCCCATTTTTTAGCAAAGTCCATTCTTGGCAGAAAAACAGAAAGTGCATGAGCGATAAGTCCTACTCCCCAGAATATCGCTGTAAAGAAGTTTTTAAACTGGAAATAGCTTTCTCCCGGGTCCAGGTTGGAATAATTGAAATAAGCAATTATAATATTTACACCAATGTAAGAGAATAAATGAGCATAAAATCCTCTTAGTCTCTCTACCTGTTTTTTAGCCTGCTGATACCGAATATCATTTTCATCAAACGTTTCCATTGTTTTTGTTTTTTTGTTTATCCATAATTTCCTGAATTTTCTTTTCCTGCCAGGATTCTCCAATGCCGAATACCTGGAAGGCATGAGAGGCAACACCAAATCCCCAACCCAGGAGTGGCCACCAAAACCAATGATAACGGCTCTGAGTATAAAGATTGATAAAGATTAAAAAGGAAATAACAAGGCAGTATGAAATAAGATTGGCATAGAATCCTTTGATCTCTTTTACTCTTTTCTGAGCTTTTTTATAGGCCTTATCTTCATCTTCAGGTTTAATACTGACAACGTTCGGTTTATCTGATAGAACCGGAAGTTTCACTTTAAAATAATCATCCGATTTCTCAATAAAAACATTTCTTTTGGTCAGCAGTGAGTACCTTTGTACAATATTGGCAAGTCCAATTCCGGCACTTTCTTTAATCTGTTCCCGAACCTGCAGATTATTTTCAATACAAAGTGTATCATTCTCCGAAAAAACTTTTATGATCAATGGTTTTGAAGAGGTTGCAAAATTATGCTTGATACAGTTTTCAAGAAGCAATTGAAGAGAAAGCGGAACGACATACCTCCTGTAATCTTCTTTCCGGACATCAAAAATAAAATCTACACTGTCCTCAAACCTTGTTTTCAGCAATTCGCAGTATGTTTTTGCAAATTCTATTTCATCTTCTACAGTAACAAGTTCTTTATCTTTTTGCTCCAGTACATAGCGGTAAATCTTTGACATAGAAGCTGTAAACTTCTGTGCCTGATTTGGATTTTCATCAATCAGGGCACTTAGTACATTTAATGAATTAAAAAGAAAATGAGGATCGAGCTGATTTTTAAGGGTTTCAAACTGTGCATTGGCAGATTTTGCAATCAATTTCTGTTCTACCACTTCTTTTTTAGAAGTTTTTTTGAGCTCTTCCATGAAACCCCTGGCATGAAGAAAAGCTGAGATAAGTAGAGCAATATTCACCATGAACCAGTTGATGAAATTATATTTCCCAGAAAAGAACTCTTCTGACGTTGCATCTTTCTGGAAAAGAACAAAATTGATGTAATTGCAAATATAGACGAGAATAATATTGACTATAAGGATCGAAATAACGCTTATAACGGCTCTTTTGGTGGTAGCTTCAGACCATGGAACCTTTTTATTTAAATAATCATTAAGCATGCCGTTTCCCATCCCCAGCACAAAAGAATAAAGACCAGAAATAAGAAAGGAAAGCATTAGATTGTCAATGGTCTTCTCCTTTGTAAAAAACAGGAAGAAGAATAATGCTGTTCCTATGGTTACCCAAAGCAGAACAATAAGGTTTTTGCGTTTCATGAGTTTATTTCTTGGTTCAAAATTAGCGGATAATAAATGTACCAAAAATTATTTTTCACTGAACCGTCAATTTCCTTTACTGAAAGGCAAAAATAAAGTCTTCCTGAATCGGGAAGACTTTATTTTCTTTTATAGGCTGTTATTTTACGGGCTGGCTTATAAAATATTCTGCCTCTCCTCTTCCCCAGTTAGGATCCATGGAAGATTTTGGCTTATAAGCATTGTACTGCTCCAATGATTTCTTGAACATTTCGAGGCCTTTTGTTTTACTTCCTCCGTATTGTTCCGGAGTGAAATAAGTATCTTCCGCTTTTATCAGAGCTATTCTGGGATTTCCCGGATCTAGCTTTTCAGCGATTTGAAGTTCTTCAGCAGCCTTCATTCCGTCTGTCATATACCTTTGCTGGGGATTGACCATCATTCTTAAAGAATAAGCCATTTTTCTTAATAAATGAATCTCTGCATTATCGGCACCTGCAAGATTCTGTGCGTTCGCAAGATGCTTTTCTGCCTGGTTGGCCACCTCATCCAGATCCTGGGTTTTTCCTTCTCTCATCATTACCCTACCCTTCTGAATATAAGAAAAAGCAGCATAATAGCTTGGTAGCCATTTCCCGCTTTCCTTACTTTCTATCCTTTGGAAATCATTCGCTAACGCCTGGAAATCTTCTGGCGTTTTGCAGGTTTCGATCTTTGCGATCTTTTCAGACATTATTTTCTCGTAATCAGACTGAGCAAAAGCAGTTAGGCTCATGCAAACTAAAGCAAAACTTAATAAATACTTTTTCATTGTTTCTTAATTTTTTAGGGTTCGTTTTATGTACCGAAAGGTATGTATTTCATCAGTAGGATGATCCCTTTCGTTATTTATTATAAGTTATTATTGATGGCATCCTGTGTTTTGTCTACTCCAAAGCTTATAAATGCCCCTACAAAAACAAAGGTATTAATTGGTGGGACAATAGCTGAACTTCTGGATCCGTCCTGTGAAAAATTGTATCCATACATATTCCTGGTTCCGAGCACATTGGAAATACTTAATACAAAAACAGTAAATGCTTTAGCATCTTTTTTACCCAGATTCGGAAGATAATTAAAACTTAAATTTAAAGCATTATAATCTTTCAACCTTCCTTCATTTCTTGTAAAATTAACCACATTTCCATTGATATCTTTTGTGGCAATATCATAATAAGGGCGTCCTTTGGCATAGGTGTAAGAAAGATTGACCCCTAATTTCCACTCCGGAATGAATCTTTTACCCACTACTGAAAGGGTATGTTCTGATGCAAAGTTGGGCTTTAAGCTTACCGGATAATTCATAAAATCCCTTTTCGAGTCCAAAAAAGAATAGCTGATCCAGTAGTCAATATTTTCAAATGTTTTTTTATCCCTCCAGAAGAGCTCTAACCCTTTTGCATATCCGAATCCGTCATTATTAATCGCAGTCTGGACCGGTTGATTCTGATTCTCAATATTGGCAATGTTTCTCACTTTTATAAGCTGGTCATATTTTTTATAAAAAGCTTCAAATCTTAAACTTCTGCCTTCTGATGCTCTTTGAACCTGTAGAATATAATGTTGTGATTTTTGAAAATCAAGATGTGCAGGTCCGTTAATGTATTTACTTTCAGGATTCTGGTAAAAAAGGCCATAAGCAAATGAGGTGGTCCAGTTCTTTGCCAGGCGATAAGCTAAGGCAAAACGCGGAGCAATATTACTTTTATTTAGAAAAGAAGAATTTTCTGCCCTTATTCCTATTTTAGCTGAAAACTCATTACTGAATCCCAGATCTGTTTCTGCAAATACAGAAGAAATAAGATCCTGATAATGTTTATTGACTTCTTCAAATTTCAGCTTTTCGTCAGTATTATTCAATTCAAATCCACCCCGAACAGCGCTTATCTTATTAATTTTTCTTTCCAGAACTGCTTTAAAATTAATATAATTACCATCTGTCAATAGCTGCGTTTTATCAGTTTCTATAGTATTGGTCTCTCCAGAAAAATTGAGGTCGGACCTGTTATAAGAATAAGAAGCACCGGTATTCAGAAGATATTTTCCAAACTTTTGCTTAAAAGACAGGTTATGATAGGTATTTTTTCCATTTATTCTTACCAATGCATAATCAGATCCCGGTTCAAGACTTTCTGTTCTTACCCCCATTTTATTCGTGTCATACATTCCGTAATACTTTAAAAATCCGCCTGATTTTGTTTTTATCCTGAAATTTGCATCTCCGTTAAATCCTTGGGGAGCATCTATAAAATCTGTATTGAAATTCAGAACTTTTTGCATCAGGCTCAAAAGAGAATATCCCAGAGTAGCACCATAAGAATGATTCTTATCTCCACTCAGTTTTTGGAACCCTGCATTCAGGAAGATGGGTGAAATCCCGAAATCATAAGAGCTCTGATCTGGAAGATCTACACTTTCCAACATTAAAGCTCCGGAAAGAGCCTGTCCGTACAAAGCTGAATATCCCCCACTTGAAAACACATTCCCTTTAAAAAGAGATGTATTGAAACGATCTCTTCCTGCAATACCTGGTACCGAACTGGAGAAATAGTTATTGATAAGGCTTCCATCCATAAAGATCCTGGATTCCGTTCCGGTACCTCCCCTGATAAATAAACCCTCGGATTCCCCTACTTTTTGCACTCCCGGAAGGTAGGTTAATGCAGAGGAGATCTGGCCATCCGCTCCTGCCGTTGTGTAGATATCGATTGGTGTTAATAATGCTGTTGCTCTTTTCCTATCACTTGCTTCTATTGCTCCTGCTGAGATTACTACTGCATCGATTTCATTGATCTGCTCTTTCAGTTCTGCATCCACAGAGATATCCTGATTATCAATAATAATCTGTTTTTCAATATCATTATATTTCGGATGGGTAAAAGAAAGCGTATGATTTCCTTTTTCTGATGTTTCAAAAGAAAATTTTCCGTTAGAATCTGTAGTTGCCCCATCATAAGTCCCTTTTAGGGTCACATTTATTTCACCAATCCCTTTATTTCTAAACGTTACCCTTCCTGTAATTTTTACCTGGGCATAGCTCAGACAAAATGATAAAAAGGTGATGAGAAATAATAATCTTTGCTGTCGGGTTTTCATTGTTGTTAATTTTCGGATCAAAAATAGGACAGAAAATACCTTTCAGTGAAAAAAATATGACTGAAAGGTATAGATTGTATACTGAGTGGGAAATTAGTGTATCGGAATGCAAAAATCAACATGCATTTTTCCTTCCGGATGTTCCCTGAAATTCGAATGATACACTTCAAATGGGTAAGATTTCCTAAAAGTATAATGGTTTTCATTCATCCACATAAAAAGGGATACCCAGCATTGTTCAAAATCATCTAATGTAAACTCTCCGCTGCCTACAATGAACCTTCCCGCTTCAATGGTTTCCGGGAAAATTTCTCCATCCTGTTCTTTTAGCTTATCATCCAATAGCATTCCTGCGTGGATCCTTACTTTATCCGGAGGTGTCACTTTAAAACTATCATGATATACCGATATCATTTTTACATCATCTCTAGGAAACAGATGTTTTCGCCTGGCCCATTCTATAAGAATGTCATAAGAAGGTTCAACGTTTTTGATCCCAATGCTCATGACTGAAGCCAGGTGCATTTCTTTAAGGGTGGTTACTTTAATTTCTATATTCATTTTTCTCCAGTTTAGCAGGTTTTCTACATTGCAAATGTACTGGTGAAAAATTGTATCAATTTGTCCGTTCTTGCTCTCTATAGGTAAAATCTTGTGAAAATTTTCCGGGACTGACCTTCGAAATTCGGATGGTGATTTTCCGTAATATTTCCTGAATGTTTTATTGAAAGCCGAATGGTTAGAAAAGCCAAGATCCATATAAATATCCTTAATACCCAATTCCCTTCTTACCGCAAGATACAATGCGCTTTTTTCTGTTTTTTTTCTGATGACATAGCTTTGAAGCGTCTCCCCTGTAATAAGCTTAAAAACCCTGTGAAAATGAAAAGGAGAATACGCTCCCAGTTCTGCTACTTTTTCAAGACTGAGTTCAGAATCAAGGTGGTCTTCTATATACCTGATGATCTTTACGATCCTTTTTTTATACGCTTCCAATGGTTGTTTTCTACAAAAATACCGAGATTATACCCATGAGACTTGTCTTTTATTGCGGGATTTCCGAAAACAGACCGGAATCATAAAGTGTTTTAAAAAATTATGTCTAAATTTAGGTAATTATAAAAAATCACTTAAAATCATTTCAAAATGAAGCTACAAAAATTTGTATTATTAACAGGACTGGCTTTATTTGCTGTTTCTTGTGGAACAACAAATACCTATATGATTAACGCAAAAAGCGGAACACAGACAGGAGGTACAGCCAAGTTTACGCAGAAAGGTGATGAAGTTATCATGAAACTTGATGTAACGAATTTAACACCGGGAATCCACGCTGTACACATCCATGAAAAAGGAGATTGTTCAGCTGCTGACGGAACTTCTACAGGCGGACACTGGAATCCTGCGAAAGATGATCATGGAAAGTGGGGAGCGGAACACTTCCATATGGGAGACATTGGTAACCTTGTAGCGGATCAGAGCGGAACAGCAACACTTACGTTTAAAACCAACAAATGGTGTTTAGGATGTACCGATGAATCCAAGAATATTATTGGAAAAGGTCTGATCATCCATGCAGACAAGGATGATTTCCATACCCAACCAACCGGAAATGCTGGTGGACGTGTAGGATGTGTGGAGATCAAGTAAAATGTAAAGCTGATTATTACAACACAAATAAGCCGTACGGCTTATTAAATACAAACGGAAACCATTAGGTTTCCGTTTGTATTTATACCAATTTATTTATGGAAATTCATTGAAAGGTTTATAAAAAATAACCCGGCTCTGATAGCCGGGTTATTTTTATGATTTTACATTCATATCTGCAATAATGTTCATTGCTTCCTGAAGGTAGGTATCTTTTTTAAGATTTTTGATCCACATTTCAGATTTCTTCTTAAATGCTTCATCTTTTTTCTCTCTTTCGATCTCGTTTGGATACATGGTGAATTGTAACCCGTTTACAAATTTAGTGAGTGCTTTGAATTTTTCAATCTGAGCTTTTCTCTGCTTCATGACTTCATTAAACTTCGTAATATTAAGGGTAATGGTTTCCTCTTTATCCAGCTTCTCTCTCCATTGAGCAGATTCCAATAACAACTGATAGTTTGAGTTTTTAGCCATTCTATCGTTACTAGCCTTCTCTAATGCTTTGATATCAAAATAATTTAACTTTTGGAATTGCGTTCCAGGAATTTTATCCCAAGCCAGCGCAAAATCATCATATCTTTCTCCAATTTCAGCATAAGTAAAGAAGTCCTTCATCTGGATATCGGATACAATTCCTTTTCTTTGAGTAGATTCTCCCGTAATTCTGTAAAATTTCTGAATCGTTAATTTCAGTGATCCGAAATCATCTTCAGTATTTAAGAATCTGTTTAGGTCTACGAATGTCTGAACTGTCCCTTTACCAAAAGATTGAGGGGAACCAATAATCATTGCTCTTCCGTAATCCTGCATTACTCCGGCCAAAATTTCTGAAGCCGAGGCAGAAAGCTCATTCTGCATAATCACCAAAGGTCCTGTCCAGATCGGAGTTTCATTCTTGTTTTTTAACGTCTGAATTTTACCGTTCCCATCTTTTACCTGAACATAAGGTCCTGCATTCATAAATAATCCCATGATATCACCAACTTCCGTTAATGAACCTCCTCCATTATTTCTCAGGTCTAAAACAATTCCTTCAATGTTCTGAGCCTTTAGTTTAATGATTTCATTTTTAATATCATCTGAAGCGTTTCTTCCCTTAGCATCTTCAAAATCAGCATTGAAACTCGGCAGATTGATAAAACCATATTTTTTTCCATTTGGAGCATTAACCACAATACTTCTTGCGAATGTATCTTCAATCGCTACTTCCTCACGGATCATCGTAACTTCTTTAATGGTTCCGTCTTTCTTCTGTACCGTAAGAGTTACTGGAGTTCCTTTTTCCCCTCTGATCAGTCTTACCGCTTCGTCAGAAAGCATTCCCACTACATTTACGGCATCTTCTTTTGGCTTGGATTTTACTTTCAGGATCTTATCTCCTTCTGAAAGCTGCTTGGATTTCCAGGCCGGAGCTCCTATCGTTAAGGCTCCCAGATAAAGATTCCCTTTTTTCTCCTGAATAATCGCTCCAATACCAATCACTTTTCCTGCAAACTGAGTATCGAAGTCTTCTTTGTCTTTTGGAGAATAATAGTTGGTGTGCGGATCAAAAACTTCAGTATAAGCATTCATGTATACTGTAAACCAATCCATTTTCTTTCTTTTCTTGAACCTTGTAAAAGTTTCTTTTACAAGATCTTTAACTTCATCTGTTGCTTTTATCCTTTTCTGGTCAGGAGTAAGGATCTGAAGCTTGATGGTATCTTTCAGATTATATTTTTGTACAGAATCTTTTTTCTCTTTCTGAGCCTGCTCCTTACTGTTCATCGACTCAATTTCCTGAAGGATATTGTATTTGATGAATTTTCTCCATTCGTTATACTGCTCCTGCTTATTCGCGGGTACCTTTTTAAGTTTTGGTTCCAGTGTAAGGGTTTCATCTTCTTCCAGATTAATCGGCTTGCTGAAAATGTCCTGGGTAATCTGGTCAATTTCATCCACTCTTTGGTATAATCTGTCGATAGTTAATTTATAGAAAGTAAGGTCTCCAAGGTTCAGATAATCATCCAGCTTTGTTTCGTGTTTACTGAATTCATCCATATCCGACTGAAGAAAATATCTTTTTGCAGGATCTACCAATTCAAAATAATGCTTATAAACATCTTTTGAGTAGGCATCATTAATAGGTTTTGGGCTGTAGTGCAAATAAGAAAGTGTATTTTTCACGCTCACCATTATCGTCTGCATCTTTTCATCGTCATTCTTAGGCGAGTTGAAACAAAACATTAGACTTGTCAATGGAATTAGGAGTAAAAATTTATTAAGTTTAAAATTTTTCCACATAAATCTTTAATGTATTTTATTAATTTTTTTCTAAAATATATAAATTAGTAGTAACATTTAAATTACTGTTACAAACTATCAAATTTAATACCTTATTTACAAATATCGGATAGTTTTAAGTATTTTTGTTAAAATAAAATTTTTTTATGGAAAGACCTCTTATTCTGGTTACTAATGATGATGGAATTACAGCACCTGGTATCAGAAATCTAGTCAATTTTATGAATGAAATAGGCGAAGTAATCGTAGTAGCTCCCAATTCTCCACAAAGTGGCAAAGGACATGCAATTACGATCAATTCTACCTTAAGTTATGAAGAAGTAAAACTTGATGGCCCGCAGCAGGATTTTTCCTGTAGTGGTACTCCTGTTGACTGTGTAAAAATGGCCCTTGACAAAATATTGAAAAGAAGACCTGATATCGTGGTTTCCGGCATTAATCATGGAGCTAATTCATCGATTAATGTTATTTATTCAGGGACCATGTCTGCTGCCGTAGAAGCAGGTGTAGAAGGAATTCCTGCTATCGGATTTTCGCTGCTCGACTTTAGCTGGGAAGCAGACTTTACGCAGGCTAAAGAGTTCATTCAGAATATTGTAAGAAGAACCTTGGAAAACCCAATGCCACGAGGGATCGTTCTGAATGTAAACATTCCAAAACTTCCGGCTCAAGAAATAAAAGGGATTAAAGTATGTAAACAGGCACATGCGAAATGGGAAGAAAGCTTTGACGAAAGGGTCAATCCGCACGGAAAAAAATACTATTGGCTGACAGGGTATTTCAACAATATGGACGAGTCTGAGGATGCTGACGAAACAGCTTTGGCTAACGGATATATTTCCATTGTTCCTGTAAAGTTTGATTTAACAGCCTACGAATATATGAAAACCCTGGAAGAGGTAATGAATTTTGACTAATGTACGGCAAGCTAGACAATCCTGTTTATCATTCACTTAATGAATACCATAAAAAGTTTTGCTTAAACTTTGGAAATTCTAAATTTTACAATCCTGAGGTTGCTGCTTTTGGGGGCGCATCCGACATAGGAAAAGAAGAAGATATTGCAGAATATGCAAAAATCTGTGATGATTTTCTTGTTTTTGGCGCTAAACCCAAAGGTAACTTTGCAACTGCATTATCTCAGCTTGTCTGTGATCAGTATGTTTTGGAAAATAAAATCGAAATCGACTTTACAGAAGATATTGTCCTTATTACAGAGGAAAATCAGAAGGAACTTAACGATTTTATCCTGAAATTTTATCCTTACTATTTTAAAAAGAAAACACCGGAACTTGGCCGCTATTTTGGAATTTTTAAAGATGAAAAACTGGTTGCCGTAACGGGTGAAAGAATGCAGATGGACGATATGACTGAAGTAAGTGCCGTGATTACCGATACGGATTACCTGGGAAAAGGCTATGCAAAACAACTTGTTGCTTTTGTTTCAGGAAAAATATTTGATGATAACAAAACCCCGTTTCTCCATGTAGCGGAAAGCAATATGGGAGCCAAAAAACTTTACGATAAGCTAGGATTCGGTCACAGGGGAAAGATCAATTTATGGGGTGTTAAACGATAGTTTTTCACCCCTTTTTATTTCTTGCTGATTTGTTTAATCAAAGTGTATATAACATGTCAGATTCTCAAAAAAGTACTTTATCTTCTTTTCTCAGTTCTTCAAGGTATTCTTTTTTTCCATCACGGTAGAAAAGATTCATGGTTTCAAAAGGGATTAATTTCAGGTCTTTGTTAACGATGTGCACGCAGGATTTTTTAACCGCACGAACATCAAAATCATGGGCATCCATAAAGTTCATAATAATGATCCTAAAGAGATTATCATAATCAAGATCAGGAGCTGAAACTTCAGGAAGACAACAAAGTAACTGGTTCACTTTAGGTTTTACTTTATCTACGGAAATTCCTGTACTGAAAATATCCAAAAGCTGCATATGAAGTCCGGCATCCTGTTCATAGACAATCGTGTTTCTGGATTCATTATTCAGTAAATCAGCCGGATTGATATATCGGGTTAAAGGAATAATTTCACCCCCCAGCTTTAAGATATATCCCATTGCCAAGGCATCCGGATTACAGGGAACCGGAATAATATCATCTGAATTAAGCAACGGAAACTGATTCAGGATCTCTTGTCTTACTTCTGTTAACGTAATTTTTTCATAAGCAGAGTCTTCTCTGTTCCTCCCTGCTATCTCAACGGGCTGAAATGTAATTCCCCTCACACATTTCTGTTTTAAGGCAAAATCAATGATCTTTCCTATTTCATCAATATTTTTGTCCTTTTGGAGTACGATAACTAATGTCGTGGAAAGATTTAATTCATTAAGCTTTTCAAGAGCCTTCATTCTGACATCAGTAAGATCTTTACCTCTGAAATCCATTAAAACCTCCGGTTTAAATGAATCAAACTGAAGATAAACCTCAAACTCGGGAGCATATGTTGCTAATTTTTCAGCAAAACCAGGATCATTCGCTATCCTTACTCCATTGGTATTTAACATTAAATGCTTGATCGGCTTTGTCTTTGCAATATCCATGATCTTAAAAAACTCAGGATGAATGGTTGGCTCTCCTCCACTGATCTGTACAACATCCGGTTCTCCTTCATTTTTTACAATGATATCAAACATCGCTTCGATTTCTTCCAGGCTTCTATGGCTTCCGTAATGGGGTGATGACATTGCATAGCATGTGGGGCAAGTAAGGTTACAACGGTCTGTAACTTCTACGATAGAAAGACAGCTGTGCTGTTCATGATCCACACAGAGTCCGCAGTCATAAGGACAACCATATTCTACATCCGTACCAAAATGCAAAGGCATCTCCGAAGCTTTATTATAGTTTCGGATGTTTTTATAGTACTGAACATCCGAGGCAATTTTTGTTTTGAAAAACCCGTGATCAGGACACCGTTTAGTCATGAAAACGGCTTCATCCTCTATAATAACCTTAGCTCCCACTCTTTTAAGGCATTCGGGGCAAAGGCTGATCGTATAATCGTAATAGGTATAATTTCTTACCGGCATAATGTAATTTTAAAGTCCTCCACCACAAATATATCCGCTGATCAGTCCACAGATCAACAAACAGATAACCATGGTCTGTATGAATTGTTTTTTCGAAAATTTCCTTCCATCTTTTAATTCATAAATTATTTTTACAAATAAAGTGGCAATAAAAGAAACAAATAAGGCTCCAAAAATAATGATCGCAATGACCATTATAAAGACACCGGCATAATTGCCCCCTTCCAAAAAAGTTAATGGTATCATTTTCAAATATTTTGATGTGAATTTACACTTTTTGTCTGCTTGATTTTAAAAATATAATAAATAATTACAAGTATGCACACAATCTGAATTGTTCCCAGGTTTCCAAACAGTTCAACTCTCGGCTTAATAAAATCCAGAAAAAATCTGAATGTGAAATAATTCAGCATAAAAAGCTGGAAAATATATCCGGAAGGATATTCCGCCGTACTTTGCTTAATCTTTAAAACAACCCAGAGGCTGATTAAGAAAGCGATCTCGTAAAGCGCTACGGGATGTCGCAAATACCCATCCCCCAGATGCATTCCAAAAACAGAACCTGTAGGAAGACCATATGTTTCTTCATAGATTCCGGTAAGAAAACATCCTATCCTACCAATGATGATGGCAAGTAATAGAGGATACACAATCAAATCTCCCGTACTTTCCTTATGCCCCACAATTTTCTTAGCGAGCTCCACTCCTATCAATCCAAAGGCAAGTCCTCCGACAATCGTATTATTCGACCATATATTTTTAAAGCTGAAGTCATTAAAAAGCTTGTAAGGATTTTCAAGATTCCCGATCAATTTTGACCCGATCAAAGCCCCCGCAGTAGCACCGATGAGAATCGCCGCTGAAACATTGAAGGATAACTTTTCCGGGGATTTTCTTTTTAGGTAAAAGTAATAACGCATTCCCATGAACATTCCCAACGCTTCAAAAAGAGGATGCGCCAGCATTGTTTTACCAAAGATTTGAAAAGTAACAGGAAAATCCATGCTTTCAAAAATACTATATTTAATATTATTTGCTAATTTTAATATTCTAAATAATCACAATGCGTATAGAATATGACATAAAGTTAGGGTTCAAGGATGTAATGTTCCGCCCGAAAAGATCTACTTTAAAATCAAGGTCCGAGGTTGATTTGGAAAGGGAATTCACATTTCGCCATACAAAAAAGAAGTGGAAAGGAACACCTATCATTGCAGCAAATATGGACACTGTAGGTACTTTTGAAATGGCTGTTGAATTGGCAAAAGATAAAATTATTACGGCTGTGCATAAACATTATTCCATACAGGAGTGGGATGAATTCCTGCATAACCAGCCGGAAAGTATTCATCAATATATAGCCCTGAGTACCGGAACAGGTAAGAATGACGAGGAGAAGCTAAAACAAATCCTCGAAAGGCACCCAAAAATCGAGTTTCTATGCATCGATGTAGCCAATGGTTACTCTGAACATTTCGTAAGCTTTGTAAAGCAGGCAAGGGCCAATTTCCCGGATAAAATCATTATGGCCGGTAATGTAGTTACGGGTGAAATGGTTGAAGAGCTTCTTTTAGTAGGCGCAGATATCATTAAAGTGGGTATCGGACCTGGTTCGGTATGTACAACCCGTGTAAAAACAGGAGTAGGATATCCTCAGCTTTCAGCCATTATTGAGTGTTCTGATGCAGCTCATGGATTAGGCGGCCATATTATTGCCGATGGAGGATGTAAAGTACCGGGAGATGTTGCCAAAGCATTTGGTGGCGGTGCGGATTTCGTTATGTTGGGAGGTATGTTTGCCGGTCACGATGAAAGTGGTGGTGAGATGATTGAAGAAAATGGAAAGAAATACCGGCTTTTTTATGGGATGAGCTCAAAAACAGCAATGGATAAGCATTCCGGTGGTGTTGCTGAATACCGGGCTTCAGAAGGTAAGACGGTAAAAGTAGCTTATAAGGGACCCGTTTCAGATACGGTAAAAGATATTTTAGGGGGTGTTCGCTCCACATGTACTTATGTGGGTGCTTCCAAACTTAAAGAACTTTCCAAAAGAACCACTTTCATTAGGGTTCAGGAACAGGAAAATCAGATATTTAAAGATTAAAACAAAAAAGCCGGATCGTTGATCCGGCTTTATATTTCTAATTAAGTTTTTTCTATGTCAGCATTCCTCCGTCAACATGTAAGGTTTGTCCTGTGATATAAGTTGACATTTCACTTCCTAAAAATACACATGCATTAGCAACATCCTGAGGCTGTCCTCCTCTTTTCATTGGAATTCCGTCTCTCCATGCTTTCAGGGTTTTCTCATCTAACGAAGCCGTCATTTCAGTTTCGATAAATCCGGGAGCAATAGCATTGCAACGGATGTTTCTTGAACCTAATTCCAAAGCAATAGACTTTGTAAAGCCAATCACTCCTGCTTTTGAAGCAGCATAATTGGATTGTCCTCCGTTTCCTTTCACTCCTACTACCGAAGTCATATTGATAATAGATCCTGCTTTTGCTTTCATCATAGGCTTAATAACCGCCTTTGTAAGGTTGAATACAGAATCAAGGTTTACTTTGATAATGGTATCCCAGTCGTCTTTAGACATTCTCAGCAATAAATTATCTCTGGTGATCCCAGCATTGTTGACCAAAATATCGATGTTACCAAAATCAGCCATTACATCGTCCACTAATTTTTGAGCAGCATCATAATCCGATGCGTCTGATTGATACCCTTTGATCTGAGTTACAGAACTTAAAGTTGCTTCCAATTCTTTTGCTTTGTCTACAGAACCGGCATAAGTAAATGCTACTTTTGCTCCGTGTTGAGCAAAAACTTCGGCAATTCCTTTTCCGATCCCTCTTGTAGCTCCCGTAATTAGCGCTACCTTTCCTTCTAATAGTTTCATATCTATGACAATTATTTTCTTTCTGTTTTCTAACCTGTTGATTGACGGCTAATTTAAGATATTTATTTTTGTAAATAAACAGCCGCAAAGATATTATAATTTGTTATTCAACGCATTATTAATTGCAAATTACTTCAATATTTCCCGTTCTTTTTGTTTAGTATGCAATTAATCCCAAGCAGTTTTATCCTCTGAATGAGTAAAATACAAATATTCGGAATTCTTTCCTTTGATAAGTTTTAATCCTTTTCTATCAGAAGAATAGCTATCATATACAACCTCTTTAAGAGGTTCATTCTTATGATTGGTAACACCGAATTTACCATTCTTTTTTACAACCATCTCTTTGGCAGAAAGAAAAGTGACCATATCGTCGTAGATGGCAGGAATTACCTCTTTTCCGGTTTCATCAAGCATTCCGTATTTATCTTCTTTATTTTTGTAGATCAATCCGGGTAAAATTTCAAAAGGTTTTATCGAAACAACTTCTGTTAATTCTTTATACTGCTTGTCTTTGGGTGAAAATCTATAAAATTTATTATCTTTCTTAACAATCAGATAATTGGCAAATATTTTTTCTATATCATACCCCTCCTCCAAAACATTTTTTAAATTTTTATCCAAAAGTGTTTCGGTATTGTTTTTCCGGAGATACATAAAATGATCTCCCGCAATTTTCAAGGCATCCACATCATCATTCTCTTGTGGCAGTACGATTTCACCATTAGTCATAATTACCGCAACTTTAGGATTTTTATGTTCAGGAACAGTCCTGAATAAACCTCCGAATAAATGATTCACATATTCAAAATCCGTTGCGTATACTTTTTTCTCTTTTTTAGAAAAGATGCTTACTTTATCATCCTTTTTAAGGTAAATGTATTCAGTTCCTACAAAAGCCTGGTCATAAATTTCTTCCGCAAGAACATTTTCCTGGGCATCTATAATTCCATATTTATCTTTGGGGATATTTTTGGTCACCATAAAAGGGTAAGAAACAATTCCATCAATATAATGATCCGAAATAGAGCTGATTGTCTTACCATTCTCATCAATCACCTCTCCTTTTCTGAATCCTGTAATGACATAAACTCTTCCTTTGTAAAAATGCAGATTTTCATCAAATTCCCTGTCAGAAACCAGGCGACCATCGAAATCATAAATCTTCCATACCTTTCCTGTTTTTACAAAAAGTCTCTTTTCGTTGGCAAACTCAATTTTATCAGAAAAAGGGATGATCTGTTTTCCGTTGTAATCATAAAGACAGTCATTTCCGCCTTTAGAATAAATAAGCCTTTCTTTGTTCTCCCAAGTTCTGAATTTAAAATTATCCAGGGGGATCAGCTGGTTTCCTTTGGTATCAATTAAAGCCATTTTTCCATTGGAAGAACCTTCTTTAACCTTTAATATAAACCTTTCCCTGGCTAACCTGGAGATCTCATTTTTATATGGGAAAGCGGCTGTAACAGTTCCAAGGGAATCTATAATGCCTGATTTTCCTGCCTCAGAAATTATTCCATAGCCTTTTGAGTAAAGGCGTACTTCTTTACCCAATTGTTTTGATAATAAGATCTGTTTATATTGATCGGTTTGCTGCGCGATACAAGCCGATGAAAGTAGTATAAAAAATAGCTTTTTCAATTAAATAGAATTATTCACGATAAGAACAATTTCTCCTTTTAAAGTTTTACTTTTGGAAAATTCAATTAATTCATTGATAGTTCCTCTTTTAGTCTCTTCAAATTTCTTGGAGATCTCCCGGCTCAAGCTTACTTTTGTATGCTCACCGAAGAACTCTTTGATCTGTTCCAATGTTGTGTTTATTTTGTGAGGACTCTCATATAAAACGATTGTCTTTTTCTCTTCAGCAAGTTGCTTCAGCTTCGTTTGTCTGCCCTTTTTCTGGGGAAGAAAACCGGCAAATAAAAATTCATTATTCGGGAGTCCGGATACCACAAGAGCAGGAACAAATGCTGTAGCACCAGGTAGACAGATCATTTCAATATGATGATCAGCTCCTGCTTTTCCCAATAAATATCCGGGATCAGAAATTCCGGGTGTACCGGCATCAGTAATTATGGCTACATTCTGGCCACTTTTAAGGTCTGCAATTACCTTTTCTGTTGCCTGATGTTCATTATGCAGGTGATAAGATTTTAAAGGTTTAGAAATCTCAAAATGTTTTAAAAGAACACCAGATGTTCTTGTATCTTCACATAAAATGTAATCCACTTCTTTCAGTACATTTACTGCTCTGAAGGTCATATCTTCCAAATTTCCTACAGGCGTAGGAACAAAATATAGGGTTCCGCTCAAAATTAGAATTATAAAAATTTATTTTCCACCAGTACCCATAACCTTTGGGCATATTCATCTACTTTTCTCCAGTTTTTGGAGTAATACAAATCACTTAAATACTCTTTTGCTTCTTCCAGTGTTCTGAAGCTGTTCAATTCGGAAATTACCTCATTAAGCTCGGACTGGCTTCCGTCAAAAAGCATTTTTGAAAATGCAATTCTGTCATTGAGATCCAATTTGAATTCAGGCTTTGACTTCTCAGCCTCCATAAAATTCGTTGGAATATTCGTTTTAAGCAAACTTCCACTCTCTTCTTTGATGTTTGTTTCAGTCTTTTCCTTCGAAATTTCCCTCTCTAACGGGTCATCATCAAACAGTGATTGAATGGATTTAAGTCCCTTGATATTAGCAAGCTTGATTTTCTTCTCCTGATTATAGGCATCCAGATTTTCAAAACTTTCGTCAGAAGGATGTCTTTCCTTTTCAGATTCATGCTGCCCATGATCTATATCAACGATTTTTCTCTTGTTATTTTCCTCTGAAGCTGTTTGTTCTTCCCGCTTTTCTTCGGTCTGAGCCTCGCTTTTAATTTCTGTAACAATATTTTCAACATTAGACGTTTCCATTGCCATTTCTCCCTGCTCTATTGAAATATTAGAAGCAATAAACTGTGAATCAACCTCTTCTATTAGCATTTCATCATCTTCCAAAACCTCTGTGTCAAAAATACTAGGGATTTTTTCATTCACCTCAGAAAAATTGCTGGTATCATTTATAAAAGCTTTTGCCCTGTCTGTCGCTTCATCGTTTTCTATGCTATTCTGAATATTTTCTTCTTCGTCAAAGGAGTTATTACTTGATTCCTGATAATCAGAAGGCTCATTTTCAAATTCATTAATCTCATTCAGCTGGTTGGTAAAAATTACTTCTTCCTCTATCGGATCATCAAACGATTCTTCCGCTTTAAGATCAGCAGCTTTTTCTTCAGCAAAATGCACCATATTTTCATGGTATTCATTTTCAACTATTTCTGTCAATTGATTATTGAATATTTCCTCCTGTTCAGTCCCGTTTTCATCCGCCTGTTCATCATCATCATATTCCATCCCTTCATTTTCATCAATTTCATTCAGCTCGTTATTGAAAATCGCTTCCTCTTCCGTCACTTCGTGATTTGAATCCTGATTTTCAAATTCTTTCTGCACAGAAGAAGTATGGTTTGGACTTTCCGAACTCTGTGATGAAGTATGGGGGATAAAATATTCAATATTTTTCTCTACCATTCTTAAAAAAGAAATCCTATTAGCAAGTTCATCCACAAGATCCTGCTTGGAAAGTAATTCATCCACGTTATTTATTTTTTCCAGTATATCGATGATATTCTTGGATTCGAAAAAAATTTTTTCCTTTAAATCTTGGATATTCTGCATATAAGATTCTTGTTAAAAATTGCGTACTTTTGATGTTAAAATATTACGGCTAATTTAACAAATGTTTTTAGAAAATACAATTAATCACTCCAAACAAAGCGGTTGGATGGAAGTTATTTGTGGCTCAATGTTTTCCGGAAAAACCGAAGAGTTGATCAGAAGGCTGAGAAGAGCAGAAATGGCAGGGCAAAATGTGGAAATTTTTAAACCGAAAACAGATACTAGATATTCTGAAGAAGATGTGGTCTCACATAATAAGAATAAAATTCGGAGTACAGCAGTAGAAAACCCAAACGAAATTCTCTTATTGGGTTCTAATTGTGATGTGGTGGGAATTGATGAAGCACAATTTTTTGATGAAAGCATTGTTGAAATTGCCAATGAATTGGCAAATAGCGGTATAAGAGTTGTTATTGCAGGATTGGATATGGACTTTTTAGGACGTCCATTTGGGCCGATGCCTAATCTTATGGCAACTGCGGAATATGTAACCAAAGTTCACGCTATTTGCAAAAGAACAGGGAATCTTGCCAATTACTCGATGAGAACATCTCAGGGAGATAATCTGGTAGAGCTTGGAGAAACGGAAAGTTACGAAGCGGTAAGCAGAAGAGTCTTTATTGATGAAGTCCTGTTAAAAAAGAAGAAATAATTAAAATATATATTGGCGGAAACGCTGAAAAGACAAAGTTGTAAAGTCATTAAACTGTTGAATTGTAAAATTGGTTTTTCTTGTAGTTTTATAAACCTACCGGAACCTTTTTACAATTTTCAGATTCTTTGATTTTGTAATTTTACACTTTTGCAGTTTCCTCACAAAGAGAAGAAAGAGCACCAATGAACTATACAGCAGACCAAATTGCACATATCACCAATTCAAAAGTAATCGGAGATGGTAATGCCATCATCAAAAATATTGCTTTTGACAGCAGAATCATCTATTCCATTAAAAACACTGCATTTATAGCTATTAATACCCAAAAAAATTCTGGTGAAAAATTCATTGAATCGGCGATTGACAGAGGTATAAAAATTATTATTTCCGAACATCAGTATCCTCAGTTTGAAAATATAACGTGGATCATCGTCAGCAATTCTGTTGACTTTCTTCAAAAGCTGGCCAAATATCATTTTGAACATTCTCATCTGAAATCCATCGGAATTACCGGAAGTAACGGGAAAACTATTTTAAAAGAATGGTTATATCAGTGTCTTTGGAATGAGTTCTCCACTGTAAAAAGTCCTAAAAGCTTCAATTCACAGATCGGTCTTCCCCTTTCTTTACTTCAGATCAACAATTCCTATGAGCTTGGGATCTTTGAGGTTGGAATTTCCAAACCTCATGAAATGGAAAAACTGGAGGATATTTTCAGCCCCGAAATTGGACTTCTTACTCATATTGGAACCGCTCACGCTGCAAATTTCGATTCCGAAGAGGCCTTAATTAATGAAAAGATCAAACTTTTTAAAGATTCCGGGGTTATCATTTACAATGGTGACAATTCCCTTGTTGATCAGAAAATAAAAACATTATACGCTTCTAAAAAATTGATTTCCTATGGCTTCAGAGATAATAATCAGGTATTTATTAAAAGTAATATTTCAAGAGAAGAAAATATAATTGTACAGTACTTTAATGAAGAAATAAGTTTTCCTGTACACCAAAGGGATGAAGCCACTTTAACCAATGCCATGGCTCTTATTGCCGTTTTAAAGGAGTTGAATATCGACAATAATAAAATTGTCGAAAAGATCAATGCCTTGAAGACTATTGAAATGAGGCTTGAAGCTATTGAGGGAAATAAAAATAACATCATTATTAACGATTCCTTTAATCTTGATCTTGATTCCCTGAAAACTGCACTGCAGTTCCTGAACGAATATAATAAGCCGAAAAAATCTCTGGTTTTAACAGATATCGTAGGAGTAAATTCGAATTCACAAGAATTGTATGAGGAAGTTTCTGAACTTGTCAATGAACAGAATTTTGACTCTCTGTTCCTTGTCGGAAATGAAATTACTGCATTCAGCCATCTTTTTAAATCTAAAACTTTTACTTTCATTAATACTCAGGAATTAATTGAAAGCAAACATCTTACAGATATTGAAAATCAGATTATCCTGTTAAAAGGTGCGAGAAAATTCGAGATAGAAAGGCTTAAAGATATCCTTGAACTCAGAAAACATGATACTGTTCTTGAGATCAATTTAAATGCGATTCTTCACAATATTAATTATCACAAATCCCTGCTAAAACCTGAAACCAAAGTAATGGCAATGGTAAAAGCAAATGCATACGGATTAGGAAGCTATGAAATATCGGAATTTCTGCAGCACCATCATATCGATTATCTTGGTGTAGCGTACACTGATGAAGGAGTAGAGCTCCGAAAAAAGGGAATTACAACTCCTATTGTAGTAATGAATGCAGCTCAGCATAGCTATGATGCTATCATACAATACAACCTGGAACCTGAAATTTACAGCTTCAGGGTGCTGGAACTATTTAATGATGCGGTTCAGAAATCAGGATACGATCAAAAATTCCCTATTCACATTAAACTGGAAACAGGTATGCATCGTCTTGGTTTTAAAGGTTTTGAACTGGATCAATTAAGTGAAAACTTAAAAAATATGAATGTCCGGGTTCAGAGTATCATGACGCACCTTTCTTCTTCTGATATGCCGGATGAAAGAGAATTTACTTTAAACCAGTTCAATACTTTTGAAAAAAATTCCGGATACCTGATCGAAAAGTTGGGATATCAGCCGATAAGACACATCCTGAATTCATCAGGAATAACAAACTATTCTGAATACCAGTATGATATGGTAAGAATTGGGATCGGAATGTTAGGTGAATCACCAAATAGTGAAATACAAAAACAGCTGCAATCAACGGTTAGTTTTAAAACAGTTATTTCTCAAATATCAAATGTAGAAAACGGAGAATCCATTGGCTACAGCAGAAGATATAAAACAGATCACCGTACAAAAATAGCTACTATACCTGTAGGGTATGCGGATGGAATTCCAAGACTAATCGGAAATCAGATAGGTAATGTAGGAATACACAAAACATTAGCTCCTATCGTCGGAAGTATCTGTATGGATATGATGATGATCAATGTAGATCACATTCCTAATGTAGAAGAAGGTGATACAGTGACTATTTTTAATGCAAAGCCAAGTTTAAAAGAATTCGCAGATTACTGCAAAACCATCACTTACGAAGTATTAACCTCCATTTCGCCTCGGGTGAAACGGATTTATATAAAAGACTAATCCTATGAGAAAACTCCTGGTCCTCCTGTTCATATTCCAATTACTTTTGCTGCAATCGCAGGTAAGAAAAGGGCTCGTGATTCCAAAAAATCCAAGGATAGGACTTTCACTTGCCGGCGGAGGAGCTAAAGGATTTTCTCATGTTGGAGTATTAAAGGTACTCGACTCCCTGGGAGTAAAAGTTGACTATGTTGCAGGAACCAGTATGGGAGCTATTGTTGGAGGACTATATGCTTCAGGATATTCCGGAAAAGAAATAGAAAAAATCGTTATGGATACCGATTTCTATTCTCTGATCATGGATCCTAAATCCAGAAAGGAAAGCACATTCTTTAATAAATCTGTTGACAAATATCTTCTTTCCATTCCCATTAAGCATGGTAAGATCAATCTCCCCTCTTCTATCAGTACTGGACAGAAAAATGTTTACCTGTTAAAGGAACTGTTTAAAAATGTTTCGAACATTGACGATTTCTCCAAATTACCAATTCCTTTTATGTGTGTTGCTACGAATCTGGAAAGTGGGAATATGCAGATTTTTGAAAAAGGTGATCTCGTAGAATCTATCATGGCAAGTTCCGCATTTCCTTCTTTAATGGATCCGGTAAAAGTTGGCGACAGTATTTACATAGACGGTGCTATGACTGTTAACTATCCATCAAAGCCATTAAAGGACAAAGGAATCGATATCGTTATTGGTGTGGACCTTAACCAGGACTTATCAAAAAGAGAAGATTTAAACAATATTATAGCCATTCTTAACCAGGTTATTGATATGAACATCCACAAGGATACAAAACGTCAGTACAAGTATACTGATATTAATATCAAACCGGACCTTAAAGGAATGTCCGCGACCAGCTACGATGAAAAGAAAAAAATCCTGGATAGCGGATATGTTGAAGGACTCAAATATGTTGACATACTGAATCAATTACCCAAGCGTTCTTTTGACCGCCTCAGACAGCGCGTAAATCCAATTTATTCCAACGTATATAAGATTGATAGCATTTCCTTAATTGGAAGCAAAATTTACGGTAAAAACTATGCTCTGGGGAAAATGGGATTACACCTTCCATCTATGGAAACTTACGGTAGCATTAACAAAAAAATAGACCGACTGGTAGCAACTAATAATTACAAGTTCATCAATTATGACATTGTATCGGAAAATAATGCCAATTATCTTAAATTGTATGTAACCGAAGACGATGCCAGACATTTTTTTAAATTCGGACTACACTATGATGATGTTTTCAAAACAGGATTGCTTCTAAACTATTCTGCAAAAAGACTCTTATTCAGAAATTCAAATCTGTCGCTTGACGTTATTGTGGGTGACCAGCCGAGGTATTATCTCAATTATTTCATTGATAACGGATACATTCCGGGATTCGGGATCTACTCTTCGGGAATGAGCATTGATCTTAAAGACATCAATAATAATGTTGTTGACAGCTGGAAATGGTTAAGAAATGAAGCCTATATCCAATCCGTATGGAAAGATAAGTTTGCAATCGGCGGCGGGATCAGCCACGATTATTTCAGTGCTGATATGAACGGATCAAATGAAAGAGTAAGCCGTTTCCTTAATCCCTATGTATTTATAAAAAGCGATACTCAAAACGATAAGGATTTTCCTACAAAAGGAATTTATATAGCTGCTGAAGGAAAAGTGGTCGATCTGATGAAATCTGAACTTGAAAAAAGAATTGTTCAGGTAAAAGCTGATATCAGAATAAATATTCCTTTGGCAAAACAATTTACTTATCGTCTGAATTTATATGGAGGAATAACAATCGGTGAAAATCTCCCGGAATTCTATAAATATAAACTGGGAGGAATTTTTGAACAGAATGTAGTTAATTTCAGAAGTTTTGCAGGATTTTATTTTGCACAGCTAAGTACTAACAACGTTGTTTTAGTATCTAATGATCTTCAGTTTAAATTGAACAAAAATTATTTCATAAGTGGAAACTTCTCTTTTGCGAACCTTTCCAACGATATAACTTTTGAAAACGCAGCTAAACTTAACTACAGTTCCCTGGGAATAACAGCAGGATATAAATCTCCGTTCGGACAAATTAAAATTAATTTCAGTCACTCTCTAAAAAATAATCAAAAAGGCATATTCAGTGTAATACTAGGACACTGGTTTTAAAAAAATGATACAATTCTTTTACGAAAACTTACCGGAATCTGTGAACACAGACTATACAAAATGGCTGGAAGATATCATTCTTTCAGAAGGAAAAAAATTAGGTGAAATCAATTACATCTTTTGTGATGATGAATATTTACTTAAAATTAATCAGGATTATTTACAACATGATTACTATACAGACATCATCACTTTTGATTATGTTAAAGGCAAAACAATAAGCGCAGAGATTTTCGTATCTTTGCAGCGCATTTCAGATAATGCTTCTACCCTATCAAAAAATTATGAAGAAGAATTAAGAAGGGTTCTAGGACATGGCATCCTTCATCTTTGCGGATATAAGGACAAGACCGAAGAAGAAGAAAAAGAAATGCGAAGTAAAGAAGATTTCTATCTAGCTAAATACATTGGATAATGTAGTTTGGCATTTGTAATCTTTACACCATGTTTTTTTAATTTATTTTTTTGAATGAAGCGAAATAAACATGGCGAAAAACAATGAATATAGGCTTATTAAAGCAGTATTTAAAAAAAATGTTTCACGTGAAACATTTAGTAAAAAGATTAAAATTTAAGCCTTAAAACAGGTATAAAAAATGATTTCAGAAATATATGACGTAATAGTAGTAGGTGCAGGCCATGCAGGTTGCGAAGCTGCAGCCGCAGCTGCAAACCTAGGATCAAAAACCCTGCTCGTTACAATGAACATGCAGACCATTGGTCAAATGAGCTGTAACCCTGCTATGGGAGGAATAGCTAAAGGGCAGATCGTACGTGAAATTGATGCTATGGGAGGATATTCAGGAATTGTAGCTGATAAATCAGCCATACAATTTAAAATGCTGAACCTTTCAAAAGGTCCTGCGATGTGGTCACCCAGAACCCAGAACGATAGAATGCTTTTCGCTGAAGAATGGCGTTTAGCATTAGAAAATACACCCAATCTTGATTTCTTTCAGGATATGGTAAAGCAGCTTATTATTGAAAATAACCAGGTAGTTGGTGTGGTAACTTCTTTAGGAATTTCAATTAAAGCTAAATCTGTAGTCCTCACAAACGGTACTTTCCTTAATGGTTTGATCCACGTTGGCGATAAACAATTGGGAGGTGGAAGAATGGGAGAACCCAGAGCTTTTGGCATTACAGAACAATTGGTATCTTTAGGTTTTGAAGCCGGAAGAATGAAAACCGGTACTCCACCGAGAGTAGATGGAAGAAGCCTTGATTATTCCAAAATGGAAGAGCAAAAAGGAGATGAAAAACCACAAAAGTTCAGTTACTTAGATACTCCGAAGTTAACCAAACAATTAAGTTGTCATATCGTATACACCAACGAAACCGTACACGATATTCTACGCGAAGGTTTTGACAGAAGCCCTATGTTTAATGGTACCATTCAGAGTTTAGGTCCAAGATATTGCCCTAGTATTGAAGATAAAATCAACCGATTTGCTGAACGTACAAGACACCAGTTATTTGTAGAGCCCGAAGGCTGGAGAACAGTAGAAATATATGTAAACGGCTTTAGTTCGTCCTTACCGGAAGATGTACAAATCAAAGCTATGAAACATATTCCAGGATTCGAAAACGTAAAGGTTTTCCGTCCGGGCTATGCCATTGAATACGACTACTTCCCCCCTACCCAGTTAAAGCATACCTTAGAAACAAAACTAATTGATAATTTATATTTTGCCGGACAAATTAATGGTACTACAGGATATGAAGAAGCGGCCGGTCAAGGTTTAATGGCAGGTATCAACGCCCATAATAAAGTACACGGTAAAGAAGAATTTATTCTTAACAGGGATGAAGCATATATAGGAGTTTTAATTGATGATCTTATTACCAAAGGTACAGAGGAACCTTACAGAATGTTTACTTCACGTGCCGAATACAGACTCCTTTTAAGACAGGATAATGCGGATATCAGATTAACTGAAAAAGCGTATCAACTTGGACTTGCAAAAGAAGAAAGATTAAGAAAAGTTGAGCAAAAAATAGCTAAAAGTGAGGAACTTGAAACATTCTTGCGAGAAACTTCTTTAAAACCCGGAATCATCAATCCTATTCTAGAAAGTGAAGAAAGTAATCCTGTAGATCAAGCCTACAGAGCTTCTCAGTTTCTTACCAGACCTAATATTACATTAGAAAAGCTTGAAAATATTGATATTATTAAAGATGTAGCCTCTCAGTTTGACGATGAAGTAAGGGAACAAGCTGAAATTAATATCAAATACAAAGGATATATTGAAAAGGAGAAAGAAAATGTTGCAAAACTGAACCGTTTGGAAAACATTAAAATTCCAGAAGATTTTGATTATCTAAAACTCTCAAGTTTATCATCTGAAGCTAAACAAAAAATGAATAATGTAAGACCAAAAACAATTGCGCAAGCAGGAAGAATCAGTGGTGTATCCCCAGCTGATATCAACGTTTTACTGGTCTATTTAGGACGATAATTACATTATGTTTCACGTGAAACATAATTAAATTTAAAACAAAATTAAGGTATTTATGAGCTTTATATAAACTCTGAATATCTTAATTTTTACCATAAAAGAATATTTTAATGAAAATTAAAGATCACTTTCTGACTCAGGAAATATTTGAAATTAAAGAAACAGAAACTAAAGGAGTTTTCAAAACCTCCCCTATTCCATCCAACATTTCAAAATACTACGAAAGCGAGGATTACATTTCCCATCATCAGGATTCAGGAAGCCTAAAAGAAAAAGTATATAAATTCCTTCAGTCTTTCAATCTTCAATATAAGAAAACAATTCTCATAGATCGTATTAATAAGAATTCAAAAGTTCTGGATTATGGTTGTGGCGCCGGAGAATTTGTAAAATTTATAGAAAATGATTTTCAGACGTTTGGATATGAACCTAATCCAGATGCAAGAAAAGCTGCACAGAGCAAAGTAACAAAAGCTAAAATAATAGATAACGTTACTTCCTTAGAAGATAATAGTCTTGATGCAATTACATTATGGCATGTTTTTGAACATATTGAAAATCAGTCAGAGATCCTGGAAATCTTTCATAATAAATTAAAAGAAAAAGGACTTCTGATCATTGCCGTACCCAACCCTACTTCGTATGATGCAAAACACTACAAAGAATATTGGGCTGCTTATGACGTTCCAAGACATATCTTTCATTTTTCAAAAAAAGGCATGGAAAATTTAATATCAAAAAATCCAGATTGGAAATTAAGAAAAATCAAACCGCTTGTCCTGGATTCATATTACATCTCAATGCTCAGCGAAAAATATAAAAAATCACCACTTTTTTGGCTGAAAGCTATCATCTACGGAACGATTTCTAACGTAAATGCCCTTTTTTCGAACGAATTTTCAAGTTTGATATATATTATCGAAAAAAGATAGAAAATCGATTTTTGATATATTTCTGAAGGTCAATTTTTGACAAATTTGGCTCCAAAATAAAAAAGTGAAGAAATTAATAATTAAAAATTCAAGATAATTTGTAAAATTACCTTGAATAAAAGGTCTGATATTTTATCAGACCTTTTTTATTTATTTATGTTTACTATTCAAAATATAAAATGTAACAAGAATCGACAAAACTTAAATCAATAAATAATTTTTATCTCCAATTCTCATTTAACATTATTTCAAACTCTGCAATAGATCATTAAATCAAAATGAAAAATACATTTCCAAATTTCTCTCCTACCCCTATCGATTTAAAAATTACCCTTGGATTATTAAAAATCACCAACTTAATAAATCTATAGACAAATACCATCTCTCACTTTTAAACTTAGTATTTTAATTAATAAAATCAACCATATTAGAAATAATAAAAAACATATTAATAACACCACCAATTCACTAGAGATATTTAAAAAATTACCAAAAACAAACATTTAACACCATTTTTTTCATTTTAAAAAGGAAAAATTATGAATAAAATTAAAATTTCAGGTTAAAACTTGAAAAAAAATATAAATATTTTAAATTATATAAAATAAATTATTTAGTTAAATAATTTATTTAAAGAAAAAAAATAAACAAAATAACTTAATTAGTAATAAAAACACACTAAATATTAAAATATTTAAAACAAATGGTAAAATATAAAAATAAAATAAACAGAAATAAAAATAATTAAGTAAAAAATATTAATAATTGCATTTTGTTTATCAATTCTTATGTTTTACATAAAATAAATCATTGATATGTGAAAATAATTTATACATTCACAGAACCATTTTAAATATTAATCAATGAAAAATTTTAAACTCGTAATGATAGCAATAGGAATGCTATCCATTACAGCATGCGAAAAAAGAGACGAAGATTTAAACACGCAATCTTCAGAAAAACAGCAACTTCACTCATTGGGAGCAAAGCTGATTGATCAAACTACTTACAACAATTTCGCTAAAGTAAACATCAATGAGCTAACCTTAAGACTAAAGGGTAAGACCGAAAAAGCAGCAAAAAATGCACTTGCTTCAAGTTATTTAATTCCCGGTCTTCCCGCAATTGGAGACCAGGGAGCAGAAGGTTCTTGTGTTGCCTGGGCAACAGCTTATACCACAGCTAGTGGTCTGGAATCTAATTTCAAAGGAGTTACTGCCAAAAGAAGCCCCGAGTACGTTTATAATCAAATCAAGCTCGGATCTTGTGATGCAGGTGCTTATGTAAGTGATGGATTAAATCTGATTAAAAATCAGGGTGTTTGCAGTTGGGCGGAAATGCCTTATACAGATACAGGATGTTCTACTCAGCCAAATTCCTCACAGAAAAATGCCGCAAGCACTCACAAATTTACCACCTGGGCAACGGTTGATAAAACAGATATCAGTAATGTAAAAACACTTCTAAGCATGAATTTACCCATAGTTATCGCAGTAACAGTAGATTACAGCTTTGATCATTTAAGTTCATCTAACGGATGGATCTGGAAGTCACATTCAGGTAGCAGCAGAGGTGGCCACGCCATTGCGGTAATAGGATATGATGATGCCAAACAGGCATTTAAAGTACAAAACCAATGGGGAACAAATTGGGGCAACAATGGATATTTCTGGATCGATTATTCATTCTTTGCCAAAACAACTAATGGTGCGATTAACGAATGTTACGTAGCATATGTTCAATAAATAATGATTTCAAAAAAAATAACCTTCTCACATTGAGAGGGTTATTTTCTTTATATATAATAACAGTTTTTACTTATTGATCGCAGCAATACCGGGAAGTTCCAGTCCTTCAAGACTTTCAAGCATCGCTCCCCCACCGGTAGATACATAGCTCACTTTATTTCCGTAACCAAATTGCTTAACAAAAGCAACACTGTCACCTCCACCTACTAAGGAAAAAGCTCCCAGCTTTGTTGCCTCAGCTATACTGTCTCCAAGTGCAATAGTCCCGGCAGCAAAATTAGACATTTCAAATACTCCGATAGGACCATTCCATAAAATAGTTCTTGAATTTAATAGAACGTCATTAAACTGATCTCTTGATTTTGAACCTGCATCCAATCCCATCCATCCTTCAGGAATAGCATATATATCTACTTCCTTCCTATCAGCATCATTATTAAAACTTTCTGCAATGATCGTATCAGATGGCAGATAAACTTTCACATGATGCTCTTTTGCTTTAGCCAAAATTTCCAGTGCTAAAGGTAACTTGTCTTCTTCCACCAAGGAATTACCTATTTTACCTCCAAGAGCTTTAATAAATGTAAATGCCATTCCACCACCAATAATTAAATTATCAATGGCAGGTAGAATATTTTCTATAATGGTAATTTTAGTTGAAACCTTAGATCCTCCAAGTATCGCAGTTACAGGCCTTTCACCATTCTTTAAAACTTTATCAATAGCTGCAAGCTCATTAGCCATTAGTAAACCGAAAAATTTAGTTGAATCAAAAAACTTAGCGATTACAGCTGTAGAAGCATGTGCACGGTGTGCAGTACCAAATGCATCATTCACATAGGCATCTCCTAATTTAGAAAGCTGCTCAGCAAAGCCTTCATCTCCTTTCTCTTCTTCATTATGAAATCTAAGATTTTCCAATAATAAAATTTCACCAGGTTTAAGCTCGGAAGCAGCCTGCTCAGCTTTTGGTCCTACAGATTCTTCTATGAATTTTACCTCTTTTCCTAAAATATTGGATACTTCCTCAAGAATATGCTTCAATGAAAACTCGTCTTTCACCTCTCCTTTAGGTCTTCCCAGGTGAGTCATTAAAATCACAGATCCTCCATCATTAAGAATTTTATCAATAGTTGGTTTAACCGCAGCAATTCTTGTATTATCCGTAACTTTAAGCTGATCATCTTGCGGAACATTAAAATCCACCCTTACTAAAGCCTTTTTGTCTTTAAAATTGAAATCATTCACTGTTTTCATAAATATCTTAGAATTTTCGTTTCACAAATGTAAGATTTTAAACTTTTGAAAAAGATCGAATAAAAAAAAGTTTTCAAAAAACTTCCCACAAGCCCAACACTCACTAACCAACAATTTTTTTTTTTGATAAAAGAAGAATGAGTATTGTTGTTGAGTGTTGTGAGTTTCGGGGATAACTTTACCCTAAAAAGTTGATAACACTAAATTTTTATGTAATTCATATTTAATTCACAATATAATTTCTTGTAAATCTGATTATTTAAAGGGTTACTAACAAAAATCGTTTAGTTGTTAACAATTTTAATTATTAATTACTCATTTATGGAAAAGCTAATGAATTCTTCCAAAAAAGATTTTTGAAATTTTCCGTTGGCTTTCCAAAGATTTTTCTCATTAGTAAATTTTAGTATTGGAAAAATATTTAGTTTATAAAAGTTTTCCACAGTTATTCACAATGCTTTTCACAATTAACCAATGATCAACTAACAATTGATATTTAATACTTAAATTTGTAAGGAAATAAATCTATATAAAGTTTAATATAACTACTATGAAAAGAAAAATTGCGATCGCAGCCGATCATGCAGGCTTTGAATATAAGGAGATTGTTAAAAACTATTTTTCAGAACGATTTGATATTCAGGATTTTGGAACGTTTTCCACAGACAGTGTGGATTATCCTGACTTTGTACACCCTGCAGCAACTTCCGTAGAAAATGGGGAAAACGAATTAGGAATTCTGATCTGTGGAAGTGGAAATGGTGTACAGATCACTGCTAACAAGCATCAGAAGATCCGTTGTGCTCTTTGTTGGATGCCGGAGATTGCAACGTTGGCAAGACAACATAATGATGCGAATATGATTTCAATGCCTGCAAGATTTATCTCAAAAGAACTGGCGATAGAAATTGTAGAAAAATTTCTCTCTACTAATTTTGAAGGTGGCAGACACCAAACAAGAGTAGATAAGATAGCAGTTTGCTAAAAAATATAAAGGCTTGTAAATCAAATTACAAGCCTTATTTATTTTAAAATACTTATCTTTGCACCGAACAAATAGAAACACATTCTTTATTCTCCCCAAAACCTTTACAGATAAATTAAATTTATTTATACCAGGTTTTTCACTTCTCTTCTCCATTTTTGTATTAAATTTATACGAACTAAAACTTCCGTTGTTAAAAATTTGGAGGGAAATAATGCTGTTGATGTTATTTAAACAATAATTAAAAAATGAAAAAAAGAAAATATATAAGTCAAAAAAATGACCATAAATTAATGGAGATCGGTAGATTAATCCTTAGGTTTATGAATGAAAATTCGTCCAAGATCTATAATTATAAGCAGATCGCAGACGGAATAGATTACAAGAATCCGAGACAAAGGGAACTTGTAATCCAGGCTTTGCACAAGCTGCAGGCTTCTGAAAAAATAAAAGAGACTGATAAAGGAAAATACATTATCAATTTAAAAATAGCCGGAACACTTACCGGTGTGATTGATTTTAACCAATCCGGCAACGCCTACGTAAATGTGGAAGGAATGACAGATGATATCTTTATCCATTCAAAAAATGTGAAGGATGCTTTACAGGGGGATAAAGTACTGATTGTTACTTACACTTACAAAGGGAAAAAATTAGAAGGTTCTGTTCTTGAAGTCCTGGAAAGAACACGTACAGAATTTGTGGGGACCTTACAGGTGGTAAGCCATAAGGATTTCGGATTTGTAGTTTGTGATAAAAAGACGATCAATACAGATATATTTATACCGAAAGGAAAATTTGGCGGTGCTGAAGATGGTGACAAGGTTGTTGTGAAAATGACCGAATGGAAACCAGGAGATAAAAATCCGGAAGGGGAAATTATTAAGGTTTTAGGTTCTCCGGGAGAACATGAAACTGAGATCCACTCTATTCTTGCAGAATACGGCTTACCTTATGAATTTCCTGAAGAAGTAGAACAGGATGCGGATAAAATTAACAGACAGATTACAGATGACGAAGTTGCAAAACGTCGTGATATGCGTGGGATCTGTACTTTTACCATAGACCCTAAAGATGCAAAGGATTTTGATGATGCGTTATCCATCCAGAAACTAAAGAATGGGAACTGGGAAATCGGTGTCCATATTGCGGATGTTTCCCATTATGTAGTTCCCGGAACTATTTTAGATGACGAAGCTTATCAGAGAGCAACCTCTGTTTATCTAGTGGATCGTGTGGTTCCGATGCTTCCTGAAGTTTTAAGTAATGATGTATGTTCACTTCGTCCGAATGAGGATAAATATACATTCTCTGCGGTTTTCGAATTGAATGATAATGCTGAGATTCAGAAACAATGGTTTGGAAGAACAGTTATTCATTCCGACAGAAGATTTACCTATGAAGAAGCTCAGGAACGTATTGAAACACAGCAGGGAGATCTGGCTGAAGAGATTCTTGTCCTGGATAAACTGGCAAAAATTATGCGTGAAGGACGTATTAAAAACGGCGCAATTACTTTTGACAGAAGTGAAGTACGATTTAATCTTAATGAAAACAATGAACCCATCGGCGTTTATTTTAAGATAAGCAAGGATTCAAATCACCTGATTGAAGAATTCATGCTTTTGGCCAATAAAAAAGTTTCTGAATTTGTTTCTTTAACGAATAAAGGAGGAATGACCAATAATACCTTTATATATAGGGTTCACGATGATCCGGACCCGGCAAAACTGGAAGCATTAAGAGATTTTGTTTCCACATTCGGATACCAGATGAATCTTGCCAATACGAAGAAAGTAGCTGAATCCCTGAATAAGCTATTATACGATGTAAAAGGGAAAGGAGAAGAAAATATGATCGAAACGCTAGCTATGCGAAGTATGAGTAAGGCAGTCTACTCTACTGAACCTATTGGACATTACGGTTTAGGATTTGAGTACTATTCTCACTTTACCTCTCCGATCCGTCGTTATCCCGATTTACTTGCACATCGATTACTCCAGCATTATCTGGATGGTGGAAAATCTCCGGACAGAGCTGAATTGGAAGAAAAAGCAAAACACTGCAGTGCCATGGAAAGACTGGCAGCAGATGCTGAAAGAGATTCTATTAAGTTTATGCAGGTGAAATTCATGGAGAAACATCTTGGAGAAAACTTCAAGGGAGTGATTTCCGGAGTTGCGGAATTCGGATTCTGGGTAGAAATTCCTGAAAATGGAGCTGAAGGACTTATTAAACTAAGGGATCTTGTAGATGATTCCTATGTGTATGATAAGACAACCCATGCTGTTTATGGTTCACGAACAGGTAAAAAATATCAGTTGGGAGATGAAGTTCACATCAAAGTAGTGAAAGCTAATCTGATTCAGAAACAACTGGATTTCAAGATTGTTGATTAATTAAATCATAAAGTCTAAATTTGTACAAAATGAGATGGATTTTTTTCCGTTTTAAAGCCATATTAAATGTTTGAACTTGTACTTTCTGCTGTCATATTAGGATTCATGTTAAGCCTGGTTTTCATAGGACCTATTTTTTTCCTTTTAATTGAAACCAGCTTCTCAAGAGGTCCCAGACATGCTTTAGCGCTTGATCTTGGTGTAATTACGGCAGATTTGCTTTGCATTGTGGCCGCCTATTATGCGA
Organism: Chryseobacterium sp. B21-037; assembly: GCF_028570785.1. NCBI lineage: Bacteria > Pseudomonadati > Bacteroidota > Flavobacteriia > Flavobacteriales > Weeksellaceae > Chryseobacterium > Chryseobacterium sp. B21-037. The sequence goes on along the minus strand of NZ_JALGCB010000001.1, from coordinate 3,575,076 downwards.
GTGCGGATCTTGTGAACCTGATTGATAAGCACCCTGGATTTTACAGGATTACATCCATTCTTATTTTTGTATATGGGGTTGTTATGTTGGTTACCAAAACCAAGATGCATATGCCCGGTGAAGAAAGAATCATTGGTCAAAATTATTTTAAGACTTTTATTAATGGTTTTTTCTTCAATCTTTTAAATGTAGGTGTTATTCTTTTCTGGTTGGTTACTGTTATTTCGGTAAGAAACCAGTACCCTGACATCAGTAATTTTATTCTTTATATAGGGATTGTAATAGGCACCTATTTATGCATTGATCTTGCTAAAATTTTCCTTGCCAAACAATTCCATGACAGGCTTACTCAAAAGCTGGCCAATAAGATCAGAAGAATTGTAGGTGGAATTCTTATTATTTTCAGTTTTTTCATCTTTTTACAGAGCTTTAAAAAATTTAATCAGTTTGATAAACGTCTGGAAGAAGCAGAGAAAAAAGAAGTCAAATATCAAAAATCAAAATGAAAAAAAATATCTTTCCAAAGTCCCTTAAAAAAGGAGATAAGATAGCTATTATTTCTCCGGCAGGAGCAGTTGATGAATCCCAGCTCGAAAAAGGAATTTCCGTGATTAAAGCGAAAGGTTTTGAACCTGTTTTAGGAAAACATTTGTATACCAGATTTTCTAAGGGATACAACTATGCCGGAACAGAAAAGGAAAGATTGAAAGATATAAACTGGGCCTTCAATGACTCCGAAATTTCTGCGATCTGGGCCTCCAGGGGCGGATACGGGTGTCAGCATCTTATCCAGCGCATAAAACTTACACAGTTTTTAAAAGATCCAAAATGGTATATCGGATATTCAGACAATACAGTAATCCAAAGTTATTTACTGAAAAAAGGATTTGTATCTATTCATGGCCAGACAATTAAAACTTCCAGTTTCGGAGTTACAGAAGAAAGCTATGATTTAGTTTTTGATATTCTGAAAGGAAAAGCTCCAAAATATGGTTTACAGACCAATCAATTGAATAGAGAAGGCAATATTGAAGGCGAATTGATTGGGGGAAATTTAGCTCTGATCTATGCACTTTTAGGAACACCCTACTCTTTTGATTTTAAAGGTAAAATATTATTTATTGAAGATATCGGAGAAAATTACTATGCCCTGGATCGAATGATCATGAGTTTGGAATTAGCCGGAGTTTTAAAAAAAATCAAAGGACTTATTGTTGGTGGAATGACCAATATGGGTGATGAAAAAGAGAATAAAAATTATGAGGAAAGTTTCGATGAATTTGCCTATAAACTAATCTCTGAAAGAATTTCAAAATATAAATTTCCCGTTATTTTTGGTTTTCCAAACGGACATATCAAAGACAACAGACCATTGATTATCGGTGGAAATGTGAAAATGAAAGTTGGAAGTAAAGTTAAGATAGAATTTTAATCAGGCATTAATTTTCACTTTTTTAATCTTTTAAATGTAAAAAAGACAGATGGCATCTCACAATGATTTTGGAAAAATAGCAGAAGATTTTGCCGTAGAACATTTGCAGAGAAACGGATATAAAATTCTTGCCAGAAACTACCGGTTTCAAAGAGCCGAGATTGATATTATTTCGGAAATAAAAAATCTGATTGTAGTTATTGAAGTAAAAGCACGTTCTACAGATGCTTTTATGCTGCCTCAGGAAGCTGTTACGAAAACAAAGATCAGATCTATTGTTAATGCTGCTGATCATTATCTCGAAGAGTTTAATCATGTGAAGGAAGTACGCTTCGATATTATTTCAGTTTTGCCGGATGAAAAAGGAAAATTGGTTCTTGAACATATTGAAGATGCATTCCAGGCATTTGACGCCAATTAAAATTTAATTCAAAATGTACCGTGATTCACTGATCGGGTTACTAAGAAATTGCTACAATAAGATATGAAAACAATATTAATAACCGGAGCAACTTCCGGGATTGGAAAGTCAACAGCAGAGCTTTTTGCTAAACAAGGAAACAGGGTTATTATCTGTGGAAGAAGAAGCGAAGTATTGGAGTCTGTACAAAGCGAATTATCAGCTTTTACAGAAGTACTCAGCTTAAAATTTGACGTTAGGAACCTTGAAGAAGTAGAAAATGCAATCAATTCTCTTCCTGAGGAATGGAAAAATATTGATGTTTTGGTTAATAATGCCGGAAATGCGCATGGTTTAGATCCTCTTTCGGCTGGAAAAACGGACGACTGGGATTCTATGATCGATGGAAATGTAAAAGGACTTTTATATGTTTCTAAAACGATTATTCCAGGAATGAAAGAAAGAAATTCCGGACATATCGTTAATATCAGCTCAGTAGCTGCCAAACAGACCTACGTCAATGGTGTTGTATACTGTGCGACCAAAAAGGCAGTTGATGTCGTTTCCGAAGGAATGCGTTTGGAGCTCACTGAATTCGGAATAAGAGTAACTAATATTCAGCCGGGAGCTGTAGAAACAGATTTCTCTTTGATACGATTCAAAGGGGATCATGAAAGAGCTTCTACCGTATATGCTGGTTATGAGCCTTTAAAGGCTGAAGATATAGCAGATGCTATTGCCTATTGTGTAAATGCTCCAAAACATGTGAATGTGTCAGATATGACAATCTATCCGAGTGCACAAAGTGAACCGAGAACAATCTACAGAAAATAGATTTAAAAGGATTAAATTTGCAGATATTATTTAAGTGTATTTAAACCTGCCGATAAGCTTACAAAAATGAAAATATTATATCTAGAAACCTCTTCTAAAAACTGCTCAGTTGCCATTTCAGATAATGATAAACTCCTGTGTGTATGTGAAGAAGTTTCTGAAAACTATAAACAATCCGAAAGCTTGCATACCTTTGTAGAGTGGGCATTGGAAGGGGCAGGAATTTCCATTAAAGAGATTGAAGCCATATCCTTGGGAAAAGGCCCCGGCTCTTATACTGGATTAAGGATTGGTGCAGCTTCTGCAAAAGGATTTTGTTATGGTTTAAAAATTCCTCTGATTGCGGTGAATTCTCTCGAAAGCATGAAAGAGCCCTTTTTAGGACAAAACTATGATGTAATCATACCCTTAGTTGACGCAAGGAGAATGGAGGTTTATACGGCAGCTTATGACGGTATTACGGGAAAAGAGATTTCTTCTACGGAAGCTAAAATTCTTGATGAACAATCTTTTAATGAATGGTCGGATAAAAAAATACTTTTTGTAGGAGACGGCGCTAGAAAGGCAAAAGAAATACTGCAGTTACCCAACGCAGAATATAATGAAGAGGTATACCCTTCCGCACAACACCTGATAAAGAAGACGCTTGAAAAAACAGAAAGTAAAGACTACGAAGATATTGCCTACTTTGAACCTTTTTATGTAAAAGATTTTCATGGAGTAAAGAAAAAGAAAAGCGAAGATTAAATCTTCGCTTTTTTATTTATTTTGGCCTTGGAGGCTGTGAATTCGGATTCTGCATTTGAAGATCCTGCTTATTCTGATCAGGATTCCCAAACCTTTTTGATTTTTTCTTTACAGGTGGCTGGCCGTTAAAGTCCTGTATTTTTTGAGGATCGTTATTATCCGGGCCGGTAGGAACATTATTCTGTGAAGCAGGTTGTACTGGTACATTATTCTGGTTCTGAGGTATCGTATTTCCTTTGTTGTCCGTTGCCTGGAACGCAAGATCACTCTTCAGATAGTTCAGCATTTCCTTAGCTTTAATACCTTCAGGTGTTTTGGCATAATTTAATGCAATCTGTTCCAATTGTAGAATCATTACTTCTTTACCACTGGACTTTCCGGTATTGAAAGCATTCAGTAAATACAATTTTGGGACTAATGCATCTTTCGGATACTTCTCAATAGTCTGGTCAATGACATTCTTACTATCACTGAATTTTTCTGCTTCATATAATGCGTATGCTCTTTTGTATTCATTTTCAACATCTTCAGAGGATTTTATAAATGAATTATTTTTAGGATTTCTTGCAAATTCCGCATACGAAGTATAAGGATAATCTGTCAACAGGATCTGTTTTGCCTTCTCTGATGCCTGTGGGTTTTTCTCATAATTCATTGCAAAAATTTCATACAACGCCTGCAATAGTACTTTTTCTTCCGGCTTTACATCAACCAGATCATACAGTGTTTTAGTCGCTAAAGGCGTGTTGGTAAAATAGTTCTGGTACATGATCCCTAATCCTAAAGAAGCCGTATCTCTATCCTTTTTCAGTTGTCCTAGTTTACCCGCATCCGTTGGAATCTGTTCAATATAGAAAGCAGGTTCAAAACGTCTCGGATCGGGAGCTGATGTTACTCCCAGCGCTTCATTCTTCATATCATCAATAGAAGACATTTTTTTAGAATAACGCCAGTTATCACTTAATGCCCTGTCACCCCAAACCTGTTTAAATGAGGAAGTACCCTTGCTTACAGTTCCCGTATTGCTAAAATAAAATCCTTTAGGAGCTGTTCCGAAATCTTCAAAAGAAGTTGAACTATTGGCAAAAATAGAGTTGGAATTATAATCTCCCGTGTCAAAACCTTTATTTCTTTCAGCACGTCTTCTTTCCAATTCTTCTTTTTCTTCCTTGGCTTTTAATTTGGCAATATGCTTGGCAAAAAATTCAGTTTTTTGAGCATCAGTCATTTTTGCTAATGAAAGAATACTGTCATTTTTTTTGATCAGGTAATAGTTTCTTGAGATCTTTTTAATATTCTCGGACTGATCTTTTAAAAGGACTTTAGATGGTTCATAGGTCATAACAGCAAGCGCAGAGTCATAATATGCTCCGGCACCGATGTAATCATTTTTGTCCAGGTAATTTTTTCCTATCTCGTAATAAGCAAGACCGCGAACCTGCGGATCAGATACCTTTTCCGTCAAAGATTTTCTGAAAAACTGTTGTCCCTCTTCTTTTTTACCCGCCTTGTTGGCCATAAGTCCTAAAGCATAATAAAATTCATTCTTTCTGGACATGTAAGTTCCCTTGTTACTGATCTTCTCCAGATAATTCTTAGCACCATTATAATCCCCTTTTCCATTGAAGGTTTTTGCGATTTCAATCTGCGATTTAACTTCAAATTCAAAATCATTCGCATATTTATAAGCAGCTAAAAAACTTTCTCTGGCCTTTTCATTCTGGCCCAGTCCTTCCAGGATCTGTCCTCTTAAATATGAAATTCGGCTTTTTAATTTACTGTTATTGTTAAGTTCAAATGCTCTGTCAAGTTCTTTTACTGCCTCTTCTTTTTTACCTGCATCCAAAAGAGTTTCTGAATTATAAATGCTCAATAATTTATCATCATTTTTACTGATCCCCTCTCCTTTCAGCTTAGTGAAAATCTCCTGAGCTTTATGATAATCTTTCATCTGGGCATAAGCCTGTCCCTGATAAACCTTAGCTAATGGTAATCTTTTGTCTTCTTTCATATGAGTGAAAACATAATTTAAGGCATCAAGGGCTTCTAAAGGTTTGTCCTGATAGATCCGGGATTGAACAAGGATCATATAGGCATCAAAAATCTGTTTATTCTTTTCTTCCCCGTTTCTCACTACCGAATACTTATTGATAGCTTTTAAAGCCTTTGATTCTGCAATTTGAAGCGCGGTAGCTCCTTTTACCTCAGGCTGATTGGAATCATTTCCCGTTAGACCTGCAACAGCGGAATTAACTTTGTCTTTTACCATACCGGGAATATCCTGGAGACCAGGCTTACCCGGAGGCCCGCTTGCTCCCCTTCCGGAAGAATTAGAAGGCTTATTTACTTCGGCCATTTTCATAGAATTTTCTGCAAAGGCCGTTGATTGTCCAAGATCACTTCCCAAGGGCTGATTTTCATAGGTAAGTATAGGAATATAAGGAGCATAAAAGTTATCTTTATGCCCCTTATCTCTGGTCGTAAATTCACTGTTCAATGCATCTTTTGCATTAAATAAAGTGTTATAATATGTGGAAAAACCTTTTAAGAACTTTGATCGTTGCTCCGGTTTTTTTACCTTGGTGGCACAGGATACAACAAAACATGCTGCTAAAAGGAATAAAATATTCTTTTTCATTATTTCAATATAACTAGCTAATCTACTTTTTATTATCAAAAGTTTGATGATTTTGTAAAAATAATAAAATTTTATATTGGAAAAATTTATATTTCTTTCAATATTTTGTAAACCAGATGTGTTGGAAGCCCCATTATTGTATAAAAACTACCGGATAATTTTTTGATCTTTGCCATTCCCAGCCATTCCTGGATACCATAACTTCCTGCTTTATCAAAAGGTTTGTAATGGGTAATATAATAATCAATTTCCTCATTGGAAATTTCATCGAGTTCCACATCTGCAACATCCGTTTCTGTAAAAACCTGATCAACCGTCTGTATGGTAATTCCTGTATATACCTGATGCGTTTTTCCGGAAAGCAATCGCAGCATATGCTGAGCATCGGCTTCATCTTTCGGTTTTCCAAGAATTTGATTATTTAAGGCAACAACGGTATCTGCAGTGAGTAAAACTTCACCCGCCTCAAGTGGACGGAATGAGTTTGCCTTTAATTGAGAAAGATAGGCAGCCGCATTTTCAATAGCCATATCATCAGGAATGATTTCTTCACAATCTATTGTTACTACTTCAAAATCAAATCCAAGGCTGGAAAGCAATTCCTTTCTTCTGGGTGATTGTGATGCTAAATGTAATTTCATATCAAGTATTTATACAGATTGTGTGTTGTCATCATGCCAGTTTCCCTGCACCTTCATTACCTGCTCGATTACGTCACGTACAGCTCCACTTCCACCCTGCTTTGTGGAAATATAATCAGCGATGCCTTTGATTTCGGGAACAGCATTTTCTGGACAGGCTGCGATGGCTGAACTTTCCATAATATGCAGGTCAGGAAGATCATCACCCATTGTCAGGATCTCTTCATTTTTAAGATTGTATTTCTTTTTAAAATCTTCAAAATCAGCCATTTTATCATGTGATTTGGCATAATAATCTTCTATACCCAGATAATTGATGCGATGTTTTACCATCTCATCATTTCCTCCGGTAATCACCCCTATTAAATAATTATTTTTTAAAGCTTTTACTACTGCATAGCCGTCCAGAACATTCATCACTCTGCTCATATTTCCACCCGGCATCAGATACACACTTCCATCGGTAAAAACACCGTCCACGTCAAATACGAATGCTTTAATATCTTTTAATTTCTCTTTATAACCCATACATTTTTTTAATAGAATGATTCATTACTTTATATATTTCAAGGCTTTCATCCTTTAGCAATTGCTCATGAAGTTCCAATACCCTTACATCATTTCTTACAGCCGGACCCGTTTGCGCAAGCCTGGGTTCAATTTCATGAATTTTTTGAACGGTTTCATCAATTAACGGAAGAAAATAGTCGAACGGAATCTCCTGGGAATCCGATATTTCTTTGGCTTTAGAAAAAAGGTGATTCACAAAATTACAGGCGAAAACCGCTGTAAGATGGATATATTTTCTTTTGTCATGACTACTTTCCATTACATGATCAGATATTTTGGATGCCAGTTCAAAAAGAATCTCTTTATCTTTTTCGGTTTCTGTCTCTATGAAAAAAGGGATTTTCTTGTAGGTGAGATCTTTGGATTTAGAAAATGTCTGTAAAGGATAAAAACTTGCTTTCCTGTACTCCCCTGCTAAAAGCTCCTTAGGAAGCGAGCCTGAAGTATGAGCAACAAGTGAATCTTTTTTAGTGATCATTGCTGAAACATTCTGTACAGAGTTATCACTTACACAGATAATATATAAATCGGCATCTTCCAGCTTTTCCGTAGAATAAGGAATATGTAACTCCGCAGCTATTTTTTCCAAATCCTTTTCATTTCGTCCAAAAATCTGAGCTAACGGAATGTTATTCAGAACAAAGGCTTTTGCCAGATGGTATGCGACATTTCCGGAACCTATAATTACAATTTGCATATAACAAAGATAATATTTTATGAGTTTTGGACTGAAAATTGAACAAAGTATTTAACTTTTAGATATTTTTGTAATCCAAAACAGTGAAAGCATCTATGAAGATTAAGGACGCGGAAATTATTACGCTGATGCAAAATCCCCGAACTCAGGATAAAGGAGTTCGTGCCTTGATGGATGCTTATCAAAGTAGATTATATTGGCATATACGAAGAATTATTGTAGACGGAGATCTTGCTCAGGATACGTTGCAGGATACTTTTATAAAAGCCTATCAGAATTTTCACCAGTTCAAAAATGATAGCCAGCTGTATACTTGGTTGTACAGGATAGCTACCAACGAAGCATTACAGCAAGTTAATAAAATGAAAAAAATGCAAAAAACTGATGAAGATGCTGAGTATCATATGCAAAATCTTGTAGCGGATAATGCTGAAAAAGATGCCGATGAAATACAGGTTTTATTACAGAATGCTATACAGAGTCTGCCTGAAAAACAGAAACTCGTATTTATGATGCGGTATTATGATGATTTGCCTTACGAAGAGATATCAAAAATTGTTGATATGTCCGTAGGAACCTTAAAAACAAATTATCACTATGCCAAACAAAAGATAGAAGAATATATTAAAGAAAATTACGAGAATAATTTTTGATTAACATAATAAGATGAAAGAGTTCGATATAGAGAAATTAGAACGTAAAAACATTTACAAAGCTCCTGATGATATGTTTAATATGATCCAGGAAAGAGTGATGAATGACGTGAAGGCAAATAAAAAAGCACCCATATTTAAATTAAATTGGATGTATGCGGTTGCCGCGTCATTAGCTTTGATCTTTGGAAGTATTTTTGTTTTCAATTCCGATCAAAATACAATAAAAGATTCTGGTATTTCTGAAGTAAGTTATGCAAAGAATGACCAGGCCCCAAAGAGTGAAAGCGAGCTTGCCTACGAAACTTTGAAATCTGATTTAATTTCTGTGGAAAGCACGGATCAAATAGTTCAAAACAAGAAAAGTGCAGAGATAGACGATTCTCAGGATACTGAAGCAGAAACAGTTTCAAAACCCCAGAACGGAGTCGCTGTTTCAAAGCAGACTGAAACTAAAATGAACGAATATCTGGATTCATTTTCTAATTCTGAGATTGCAGAACTAGCCAAGAATTCAACAGAAGACGTTTATTTAGATTTATATAATTAAAAGAAGAGATGAAAAAGATATTATTTACCCTTTTTATTATTTACGGCTTTTGTTTAAATGCTCAAAGGACGGATTATGACTGGAAAAAGATGGACCCTAAACAAAGAAAGGAGATCATCAATAACCTTTCTCCGGAAGAGAGAAAAGATCTTTTGAAAAAATTCAGAGATAATATGATGCTGGACAATCTGAATGTAGATGAGAAAGATAAAGCAGAATTTACGGCTATTTATAATGAATACATAGATAATCAGAAACAGATAAAAAGCCAGTTTAATCCTGATTTTGATCCTGATAAAATGTCTGATGAAGAAGCCAAAGTCAAGCTACAGCAAAGCTTTGAGCTGGGACAAAAATTACTGGATAATAGAAAAAAATATGCTGAGAAAATGCAGCGGGTAGTTCCCTGTCAGAAAGTACTGAAATTGTTTCAATCGGAGTGGAGGATGAGAGATAAGATGAATGACAGAAAGCCTCACGATCATAACAATTCGGGAACTCCGAAACAAAACCCATAATAGTTTATTTTTTTAATGTTGGACGACTCTTACGAATCTTTTTGTAAGAGTCGTTTGATTTTATGTTTGAAATGATATTTTGTGGCAAGCATTGTTAGAACAATTATCGTTACGGGAGACTGCATTTTTTCAAAATAAGATTTAAAATAATATAGAGATTAATAGCTTTTATGAATGTTTTTTGTTTGGTGTAGTTGGTTTAAAACTAATCTTTACTTTTGCAAAAAATATAAAAAAGATGAAGAAATTACTTCAGACTGCAAGCCTTTTTATTGCAATCACCGTATTATCTCAGGGAAAAGAATACATCAAATTCAAAGGGAGTATTCCAAATTACGGAAAAGAAACTTATAAGTCTTTAACGGTCATTGATCAAAGAGAAGACAAAAAAATAGGAATTCTTCCTTTTGGAAATCAAAAAGAAGAGAAGGAAGTTGTTTTCCTTACAAGCCCGGGAAATGATTTAGGAAACTGGTATAAAAAAGGAAATGATGAGGGAGGAAGTGCAGACCTGGTTCTGATTTTAAAAAAGCTTAAATTAAGTGTTGGAGAAACAATTGGAAAAAATACAAGCGGGAGCATTGATTTTTCAGCCCAGACTTTTTCAAAGGAAGGGGACCAATATCGTTTCCTATATAAAAAAGATACTGTAGTTACACTCAATAATAAGGAAATTGCAGAACTTTTAGTTAAGAATGTTCCTAATGTTTTTTTTGATTTATTCATGAGAACATACAGAAAGAGACCTGTTGGAAATGCTGTATCTATCAACGAGCTTTCTGATTATGAATCATTTGTCAATAACAATTATGCAGTATATAAGAGCGATCAGTTAAAGGATGGGATTTATTTGGATCACTTTTCATTCTTTAACCAGACTCCCGAGCCCGGAAATTATCTACTTGAAAGGAATGAAAAAGGGGAGGTGACAAAAGCACTAAAAGAGGAAAATGGTAAAAAGAATAAGATTCCTGCCTACAAAATGTTTGCTTATGTGGAAAACGGAAAGGCTTATAAAAAGGGATTATCAGGCTTTCTGGATTTAAATAGAAATGAAAAAGGATTTTATGTGGTAAGCAACAGAGGATATCTTTTTCCTGCAGCTTCTAATAATACATTAGGAATGTTTGGTTTAATTGGAGGTGTTGCTGATGCAATTCAACAGGGAGCAGAACAAAAGAAAATGAAAAAAGGGGATAAGTTTGAAATCTATATTGATCCTTTAACGGGAGAATACGATTTTCCTTCGGAATTATAAATTAATTTCACTGATTAAAATTAACAGCAATGAATTGTCTTGCTTTTTTTTATCTTTGCAAATTACAAGGTTCTTAAATGAAAAACATACGAAATTTTTGCATAATCGCTCATATTGACCACGGTAAAAGTACTTTGGCGGATCGTTTATTGGAATATACCAATACAGTTACCCAGAGGGAATTACAGTCTCAGACGCTGGATGATATGGATTTGGAGAAAGAACGTGGGATTACGATTAAATCTCACGCGATCCAGATGGATTATGAATATAAAGGGGAAAAATATATTTTAAATCTGATCGATACCCGGGACACGTGGATTTCTCTTATGAGGTTTCCAGATCAATTGCTGCCTGCGAAGGAGCGCTTCTTATTGTAGATGCTGCTCAAAGTATTCAGGCACAGACTATTAGTAATCTTTATCTTGCATTGGAGAATGATCTGACGATCATTCCTATTCTTAATAAAATCGATTTACCTTCAGCCAATCCTGAAGAAGTGACTGATGAAATCATGAATTTAATTGGTTGCGAATATGAAGATGTATTAAGGGTTTCCGGGAAAACCGGTGAAGGGGTTCATCATCTGCTTGAGCAGATTGTGGAAAGAATTCCTGCTCCTGTAGGAGATCCTGATGCACCACTTCAGGCTTTGATCTTCGATTCCGTATACAATCCTTTCCGTGGTATAGAAGCCTATTTTAAAGTAGTAAATGGAAGTATTTCCAAAAACGAAAAAATAAAATTTTTTGCCACTGGAAAAGAATATGGAGCTGACGAAGTAGGGACTTTAAAGCTGAAGCAGGTTCCTAAAAAGACAATTGGATGTGGAGATGTAGGATATTTGGTTTCTGGAATTAAAGATGCTAGAGAAGTTAAGGTAGGAGACACCATCACTTCTTTCGATAAACCTGCAAGTGGACCGATTGAAGGATTTGAGGAAGTTAAACCGATGGTATTTGCAGGGATTTATCCTATTGATTCTGAGGATTTTGAGGAACTTAGATTTTCATTAGAGAAGTTAAGGCTTAACGACGCTTCTTTGGTTTTTGAACCGGAAAGTTCTGCTGCTCTGGGCTTTGGGTTCCGATGTGGTTTCTTAGGAATGCTGCATATGGAAATTGTTCAGGAGCGATTGGATAGGGAATTCAATATGAACGTTATCACTACGGTACCGAACGTTTCTTATTTCGGATATACTAAAAAAGAACCGGATGTTCCTATTTTGATTAATAACCCGTCTGAAATGATGGATCCATCTACAATGGATAGAGTGGAAGAACCGTTTATTAAAGCTTCTATTATTACCAAATCTGATTTTGTAGGATCGGTAATGACTTTATGTATTGAGAAAAGAGGAGAGATCGTTAACCAAAGTTATTTAACTTCTGAAAGAGTAGAGCTGATATTCAATATGCCTCTGGCAGAAGTTGTATTCGATTTCTACGATAGACTGAAATCCATTTCTAAAGGATATGCATCATTTGATTATCATCCGATCGGATTCAGAGCTTCCAAGCTTGTAAAAATGGATATCCTGATCAATGGCGATATGGTAGATGCCCTTTCTTCATTGATTCACGATAGTAATGCCTATCATATCGGTAAAAAGATGTGTGAAAAGCTTCGTGAACTGATCCCTAGACAGCAGTTTGATATTGCGGTTCAGGCTGCATTGGGAACGAAGGTTATCGCGAGGGAAACCATTAAAGCTCTAAGAAAAGATGTTACAGCGAAGTGTTACGGGGGAGATATTTCCAGAAAACGTAAGCTTTTGGAAAAACAGAAGGAAGGTAAGAAAAAGATGAAACAGATTGGTAGGGTAGAAGTACCGCAATCTGCATTTATGGCCGTATTAAAGCTAAATGATTAATATAAAAAAGACCGATATCATATCGGTCTTTTTATTTTATAGATTTCTCTGCTTATCAATCAGGTTTCTCTGCACGACCAGCGCTCCTAATCCCAGAATAATTTCAACGATACCAAGCATGGTTATCAGTTTAGTACCGCATACAATACATTCAGGCTCAGGAAATGGTTTTTTGCCTATTACAATAATAATAACTCCGCCAATAATGACGATAATTACAATAAGTACTCTTAATAAATTTTTTGCATTCATAATAATGTTAGTTTGTTTTATGCCTACTTTTTAAGGTTTTCGGCCTGGACCTTTTTACTATATCAAATTTCTATAATAAAAGAAGGTGTAGGATCAGGTAAATCACTGAAAATGAGGTGTGTTTTTTACTGTTGTTAATGTTTGCTGATACGTATGATCATAAATATATGTTTTCAACTCCACAATGAAGACATGGAGCGGGCAGGTCTACAACGTTAATTATTTAAACAATAATTTCAGCGTTCCGGTAACAAGTGCATCAGAAACCAATTAGCATAAAAAACCGCTTCAGAGGAAGCGGTTTTTTTATTTTCTATTTTTTACGGGTGAATTTTATTTCCATTGTTTTCATTTCCTTACCGGTTTTGGAGCCGGGACCATACATTTCCATGATTTGAGTGTTATCATCCACGAATGTAAAAACTTCCCTTACATCGCATTCTTTTCCAGGTCTTGCAATGTCAGGCATTTTACCTTTAAATTCAATTGATTTCTTTGAAGCGTTCCAATCTCCTGTAGTATACATTATTCCTGTTCCCATATTATCCATCCATGTACTTACAAATTTTTTAGTCGCATTATCGTATCCAACAATGCTCCTTCCTTCAAAAGGCATTCCCCACATATTACCGGTGTGTACGCTCTCCTGATAGCGTCCGCCAAAGATCATTTTATTGGTACACTCAGATGTACTTTTGATAGGTTTTCCTCCTTCTTCCATCCACATAGTCGTTTCTCCGGTCCACTTCCCATCTGATTTAGCAAGCATTTTGTGCATCTCTCCGGGAGTAGCATATTCAGTCCATGCCTTTACAGCGGTAGCAGAATCTACAGGTTTCCATGCTGCAGAATCAGATCCTGTGGATTCCTTACCCATATTGGGTTTTCCTTTTTCGCAAGCCGTCAATAGAAAAGCTGCGATTACAATGAACATTAGATTTTTCATAAATGTTTAGTTTTAAGTTGGTTATAATTTTAATTTAAAGGTAAGAAATTTTATTTTGTTGGTTTTTGCCTTTTTAACGGTGGAGTTTTTAATTCAAAACATTAACTTTGTGTATTCACAACGCAAACTATATTATGCAGAATATTAAAGTAGCAGTAGATGCAGTTATATTTGGATACTTTGATAAGAAGGATCTTCAGGTTCTTTTGATAAAAAGAAAAATTGATCCTTTCAAAGGAGGATGGGCATTACCGGGCGGATTGGTTCTTGATGATGAAAATCTTGATGATGCTGTAAAAAGAGAACTGTATGAAGAGGCTGGCATAAAGCCCGATTTTCTGGAACAACTTTATACTTTTGGTAATGTGGGTAGGGATCCCAGGAACAGAGTAGTTTCTATAGCTTATTTGGGCCTGGTAAACCCTTCTTACTATGAACTATTTGCAGATTCCGATGCCGAAGACGCACAATGGTTCAGTGTTAATCAGCTTCCAAAGCTTGCTTTTGATCATAAAGGAATACTGGATATTGCGTTAAAAAGACTTCGTACGAAAATTCAATACCAGCCGATTGGTTTCAATCTTCTTAATGAGGAATTTCCGTTTTCTGATCTGGAAAACCTCTATAAAACAATCATTGGCCAGGAGATAGACCGCAGAAATTTCCGTAAAAAGATCATGAGCTATGGTCTTCTCAATGAAACCAACAACCTTAAAAAAGAAGGGAGCGGAAGACCGGGAAAACTATTTACTTTTAATCAGGAGAAATATAAGGAACTTGAGGAGCAAGGATTTTATTTTGAAATCAAATAGGAGTATAAACCATATATTTCTAAGTAAATACATAATAACAAATGATCATCATATCAAATGAAAAACGGGCTTTAGCCCGTTTTTTTATAAAACTATTCGATGGATTATTTAAAATAAAAATGTACAGTAATAAATTAATGTAATTGAAAATCAATGTTTTAAAGATATTAGTGTAAAATTAACGCAAATAAATTTGGAGGGAAATAAAGTATTCTCTTACATTTGTGTAATAATAACGCAAACATGAAATATAATCTGCAAAATATCATCCAAAAGTTTCAAAATAAAGAGGAGTTGGAATTCTTATTTTTCTGGGGTCATACAGCCAAAGATCAGATCACGAAGGCGTGCTTCAGTCAGTGGTATCTGGCTGAATTTGAAGAAGGAGGAGTTATTTATAAAACGGCAGAGCATTATATGATGGCAGAAAAAGCAAGACTATTTAATGATGAGAATATCGAAGCTCTTATCATTGAAGCACAGGACCCAAAGGAGGCAAAGGGATTAGGAAGAAAGATTAAAAACTTTGATCATCATATTTGGGATGAGCATAAATATGAAATTGTAAAGAGAGGAAACTTTTTTAAATTTTTGCAAAACGGAGAGCTTAAAAAATTTCTATTATCAACGGGTGATAAGCTTATTATTGAAGCAAGTCCTTATGATAAGATCTGGGGAATAGGAATGCTGGAATCAGATCCTGAAGCAAAAAATCCGCTTCATTGGAGAGGAGAGAATCTTTTAGGGTTCGCTTTAATGGAGGTCCGGGATGATCTAAAAGAATGATATGGCCCGGGACAGGGATTTATTATCCGTTAAGGCAATAATGTAAAATATTAATCAACAGTGAAAATATGCATTCGGGAAGGATGTTATGTTCATCAATGAAGAATACATTCTTTTAAACAAGATAAACTTATGTCCTGTTTAATTAGCGTAAAAACAACACAAATATTAACTCTTAAAAAAGTAAAGCAATGTTTGGTTTCAGACACATCAAATTCGATTCAATGACTTACGTTCTTCATTTTAAAAATGGGAAAACCGTAAGAGAAGGAAGAGGGCTATCATTCTTTTATTTTGCCCCAAACAGTTCTATTGTAGCAATTCCGATGGGAAGTAATGATCTGCCGTTTATTTTTAATGAAAATACGCTTGATTATCAGACGGTAAAAATCCAGGGACAGATCAGCTATAAAATTATTGATCCAAAAGCTTTATCCAATACATTGGATTTTACGGTTAACGAATCAGGAGTATATAAGAAAAATGATATTGAGAAGCTTAACCAGAGAATCATTAACCTGGCACAGACTTCTACTTCATCATTTATCCATGACATGAGTTTAAAAGATGCCATTCGCTCTGCCAAGAAGATTGAGGAACATATTTTAGAAGGGCTTAAGGCTTCAGAAACCATCCAAACCATGGGCATTGAAATATTGGGAGCCAGTATTCTGGCGGTTCAAACCACTCCGGAAATGGCCAGGGCATTAGAAACGGAAACCAGGGAGAAACTCCAGCAGCAGGCAGATGAAGCTATTTATGAGAGAAGAAACTTTGCTGTGGAGCAGGAAAGAAAGATCAAAGAATCTGAGCTGAATACAGAGATAGCAGTTGAGGAAAAACAAAAACAGATCGAAGAAAAAAGAATGGAAACAGAGATCCAGCAGGAGGAAAATAATAAGATCCTTAGAGAAATGAAGATTGCTGCTGATATTTCCGTTGAAAATCAAAGAAAACAGCTGATAGAGCAAAAGACAGAAAATGACAGAAAAGAAGCTGAAACCCAGGGCTATGTATTGGAAACCTCATTGAAACCATATAAAGAAATGGATTGGAGAATTCTAAGTGCTTTGAGTGGAAACCAGGATGCAAGATCCAATATTGCACTGGCTTTTAGAGAGCTTGCTGAAAATGCAGGGAAAATAGGAAACTTAAATATAAGCCCGGACTTATTGGAAAATCTCTTAAAACAGCATTAAGCGATGAAAGGAATGAAAAGCATTTAAAATAAGCAATTGAAGTAAAGCATGAAACCAGAATACGCAATTATTATTAAGAACAAAACGAGATTGGAAGCTTTGATTGAACGGTTCAATACAAAAGCACAGGCCCGGTTTTATATCGAAAGTTCAGGGGGTGATTTTCAGGAATATGTTACTGAACATGAAAAGTTCTATCAGTCATTTCTTGAAGTCCAGACAAAACTTTCCAAAGTAATTAAAAATAAAGTGGTAGAACGAGAATTTGTACCCTCCTTTATTTTCTCTCAAAAGAATTTAATTGTGGTGGTTGGGCAGGATGGGTTGGTAGTGAATGTAGCAAAATACTCTAAAAATATACCTATCGTAGCAATTAACCCTGACCAGGAAAGGTATGATGGAGTACTGCTTCCTTTTAATACAAAAAACTTTCTGGATGGCATTTATTCTGTTATAAACGAAAATTTTAGTTCAAAGAGAATGAAGTTTGCTGAAGCAGTATTGAATGACGGGCAAAAGCTCCTGGCTGTAAATGATCTTTTCATTGGTGTTTCTTCCCATAGCTCAGCAAGGTATAAGGTGGTTATGAACGGAAAAGAAGAGATGCATTCTTCCAGTGGAATTATTGTTTCTACAAAGACAGGAAGTACCGGCTGGCTAAGCTCGATCTTTAATATGGCCTATGGAATTTTAGGATCTAAAGAACTGGAATATCCGGAACTCAATGAAGATGATCTATACTTTGCGGTGAGAGAACCTTTCAAAAGTAAAGCAACACAAACGGAAATTTGCAGTGGGCGAATAAAAAGAGGAAATAGGCTCGTTATAGAATCATTAATGCCAAATAATGGTTTTATATTTAGTGATGGAATTGAACAGGATTTTTTGCAGTTCAATAGTGGTGCAACCGTAGAAATTAAGCTGTCTGATGAAGAGGCGGTTTTGGTAATAAATTAAAAAATGGAAACAAAAATTAAAATTAGATGAGCCCACTTATTGAATTAATAAAAGGCGATATCACTAAAGTAAAGGCTGATGTTATTGTAAATGCGGCAAATTCGTCTTTACTTGGAGGAGGTGGTGTTGATGGGGCTATTCATCGTGCAGGTGGAAAGCAGATATTAAAAGAATGTATTCATATAAGAAATAAACAAGGAAAATGTAAAACGGGCGAGGCGGTTGTAACTTCTGCAGGAAATCTTCCTGCAACTTATGTTATTCATACCGTGGGACCGGTCTGGAATGGTGATGAAGAAGCAAAAGAATCGGTGCTTTTAGCTAATTGTTACAGGAATTCTTTACTATTAGCAGAGAGTCTTGATGCTAAAACAATAGCTTTTCCGAACATTAGTACCGGAATTTATCATTTCCCGAAAGAATTAGCAGCAAAAATTGCTATTAATGAAGTTCAAAATTTTTGGACAGAAAGGATTGAAAAAATTATTTTCGTTTGTTTCGATAATGAAAACGAAGCAATTTATGACAAACTATTAAAAGAAAAACAATGAAAAAACTAACCATATTAAGCGGTGCAGGAATTAGTGCCGAAAGCGGAATAAAGACATTCAGAGACGGAGATGGTCTCTGGGAAAATCATAATGTAACAGATGTGGCTAGCCCTGAGGGCTGGAGGAGGGACAGAGCATTGGTTTTGGAGTTTTACAATCAGAGACGCCGCCAGCTTCACGAAGTAGAACCTAATGATGCCCACCGGCTGTTAGCAGAGCTTGAGAAGTATTTCAATGTACAAATCATTACTCAGAATATAGATGATCTTCATGAAAGGGCAGGATCAACCAACATCCTCCACATCCATGGAGAATTGTTTAAGTCATGTTCGAGTCATAACAAAGACCTGATCTATGAGCAAAAAGATGATATTAACGAGGGAGATAAAGCTGAAGACGGATCTCAGTTAAGACCATTTATCGTTTGGTTTGGAGAAGATGTGCCTTTATACAATGTAGCAAGAGAAAAGGTAAAAGAAGCAGATATTTTAATTGTTATCGGAACTTCCTTGCAGGTATATCCGGCAGCAGGTCTGATACATGAAATTAAAGATGATTGTCTTTTGATCGTTATCAATCCCAATGAAACGGAGTTCGGATATGGTAAAAGAGCTGTAGTGATGAAAGAAAGTGCAACAAGAGGAATGAAATTATTGTTTGATAAGCTTGTAAATATGGCATAATGGAGAATGTGGTAAAATCTGGAATTTTCGGCGTTTGTGTTGGAGATGCGTTAGGGGTTCCTGTTGAATTTAAGAAAAGAGAAGATTTAAAGAAATCACCGGTTAAAGGATATTTGGAATATATGTCTTGGAATCAGCCTAAAGGAACCTGGAGTGATGATAGCTCTTTAACACTTTGTCTGGCGGAGGAGCTTACTAAAGGATATGATTTAGAGAAAATAGGACATAGTTTTGTTAAGTGGAATAAATATGGACATTGGACGGCTCATGGAAAACTTTTTGATATTGGCGGAACAACAAGACATTCTATTGCAAGGCTGATAAAAGGCGAAAGCGCAAAATTTTCAGGAAATATCTTTGAGGAAGATAATGGAAATGGTTCATTGATGAGAATTCTTCCATTAGCTTTTTATCTTGAAAAACAAGAGGATATCGACATGCTTTATAAAACAATTAAAGAAGTTTCTGCTATTACCCATGGCCATTTTCGCTCAGTATTTGCCTGTTTTATCTATATTGTTTTTGCTATCCAATTAATAAAAGGGAAAAGAAAAGAAGAAGCATATGAGTTTATGCAAAAAAGAAGTTTAAAATATGCAGAAATCAAAGGCTTTAATCCAAATGAAATTAAGCTTTTCGATAGGCTTTTAAAAAATGATATTTGGAAATATACTGAAGATGAAATTAAAAGCGGAGGATATGTTCTACACAGTTTAGAAGCTTCTTTATGGTGTTTTATGAATTCAGAAAGTTATTCTGAAGCGGTATTGAAAGCGGTTAACTTAGGTGAAGATACCGATACTACAGGGGCAATAACAGGAGGAATTGCTGGAATTTATTATGGTTTTGAAAATATTCCTGAAGACTGGATTTCAGAATTGGTAAGGAAGGAAGATATTGAAAAACTATGTGAAAAGCTGGAGACAAAATATTTTAGTAAGTAATAGAGCAATGAATACTATAAGTGAATATTTTAAAATATAATTGAAACAACAGGAATTCAAGTAAGATCTGATCCTGAAGAATATCATTGCTAAATAAAAAACATAATCATGAACGAAATAGAAAATAAAAGAATAAGTAAATTTTTAAGCCTGATTCTCCGTCATCAGCCAGAAACAATTCATCTGCATTTAGATGAAAATGGTTGGGCGGATGTGGAAGAATTGATTACAAAATCGGCTCGCAAAAGAGTGCATTTTACGATGGAGGAATTAGATAAGGTCGTAGAAACAAATAACAAAAAAAGGTTTGCTTTTAACGAAGATAAAACGAAAATACGAGCTAACCAGGGACACTCTATTGATATAGATCTGGCATTGATTCCTCAGCAGCCTCCGGAATATCTCTACCATGGAACTGCAGAAAGTAATATCAGCTCCATTATGGAAAAAGGGATTGAAAAAGAAGCAGGCAGCATGTTCATCTGAGTGCAGATAAAGATACTGCTACAAAAGTGGGAATGCGTCACGGAAAACCTGTAATTTTGACCATCCGGACAGGCAAAATGTCTGAAGAAGGAATTCAGTTCTATCTTTCAGACAATGGAGTCTGGCTGACGGATTTTGTTGACACGAAATATATTTCAAAGTAAAAATGAAGAGAAAGTTAGTAATAGGTGATATTCATGGAGGTTTTAAAGCGCTGATCCAGGTTCTTGACCGGGCTCAGGTAAAAAGTGATGATCAATTAATCTTTCTTGGAGATTATGTAGACGGCTGGAGTGAATCTTCCCATATTATTGCCTTTCTGATTGAACTTTCAAAAAAGCAGGATTGTATTTTTATTAAAGGAAACCATGATACCTGGTGTGAAGACTGGCTTTCTTTCGGGGAAACTCCTGAAGTGTGGCTCAATAATGGGGGGAGAAAGACTATCGAAAGTTATGATGCCTATTCCAAAATAGAATTACAGCAACATTTGGAGTTTTTTCAGCATATGAAAAACTATGATGTAGATGATCAGAACCGTTTATTTATTCATGCCGGATATTCTTCAATGCACGGCCCGGAAAGAGAGGTCTATTCCAGCAATTACCGATGGGATCGGACGCTTTGGGAAACGGCTGTTTGTATGGATAAAAAGCTGAGCAAGAACTCTGAATTATATCCTAAAAGGCTGCTTTTGTATAACGAGATATTTATTGGGCATACCCCTACTATTGACCTGGGAAGCAAAGAACCTCTACACAAAGCCAATGTCTGGAATCTGGATACCGGGGCTGCTTATACAGGATCATTGTCCATTATGGATGCAGACACCAAAGAGTTCTGGCAGAGTGATCCTCTTCCTGCTTTATATCCTGATGAGACAGGAAGGAATGGGTAGCTGCTAATCGAGAAATCAATGATAATCAGAGACATTCTTACTTCTTTAAAAGAACCCCCCGGTCTTTATGATTAACCAAAAGATTCATCAATAATTTCAGTAATTTTATAATCTGAAATTTTATCTTCATGAAACTTAAATTTGTTCTATTATTACTTAGTTCTTCATTGTTTTTTTCACAGAAATCTTTCCAGACGCCTTTTGAAAAAGGAAATGGCAACCAGACCGTTACCTATGATGAGATGAATAACTATTACCAGGATCTGGCTAAAAAATTTAATACAATTCAATACCTTAAAAAAGGGGAAGATGATAACGGAAAGCCCATCTATCTTGTTATCTATAATCCGTTTCCGGAAAAAGATATTGAAAAGCTGAGAAAAGAAAAAGCAATCCTTTTTGTTAATAATGGAATCCATCCGGGAGAACCGGACGGAATTGATGCAACCATGATGCTCATTCGGGATCTTGCCACAAAAAAAATAAAGACTCCACAGAATTTTATCATAGCAGCTATTTCGGCATATAACGTAAGCGGAATGCTGAACAGAGGGTCTTACTCCAGAGCGAATCAAAACGGTCCGGAACAATACGGATTCAGAGGAAATGCCAGGAACTATGATCTGAATAGGGATTTTATTAAAGCCGATTCTAAAAATGCCAGAAGTTTCCAGGAAATATACCAGTGGCTGAAGCCGGATGTCTTTATCGATAACCATGTAAGCAACGGGGCAGATTACCAATATACGTTTACCTATATTTCAACTTTTAAAGAACGCCTTGGAAATGTACTGGGAAATTATTTTTACAATGATTATCAGGCAAAGAACCTGCAGGATTTAAAAAAACTGGGATATGAGAGCACTCCATATGTGAATATTCATGGGGATGTCCCTGAAATCGGATTTGCAGCCTTTGAGGATTCACCACGATACTCAACGGGATATACTTCTTTATTCAACTCATTGGGCACGGTTCCGGAAACGCATATGCTCAAACCTTACGACAAAAGGGTTGATGCAACGTATAAGTATATGCTTGTTAACCTTCAGAATCTGGATAAAGAGTATAAAAAGATCAAAGACTATCGTATTGAAAACCTAAAGCAATATCAGCCAGGAAAACAATATGGTATCCGCTGGAAGATTGATTCTACAAAATTTTCCACGATGGATTTTAAAGGATATGAAGGAAAATATAAACCCAGCGAAGTATCCGGAAAACCAAGATTGTATTACGACAGGACAAGTCCTTTTACAAAAAATATAAAATTGTTTACGACTGCTGTTCCTACGGGTTACATTACAATTCCAAAATATTATGTCATTCCGCAGTCCCAGTACAGGGTTATTGAAGAATTCAAAAGGAATAAAATAGAAATGAAACCGATTCAAAAGGACAGTGCAATAGCGGTGGAGTCCTATAAGATCAATGATTTTAAAACGGTTAAAAATCCGTACGAAGGACATTATCTTCATTATGAAACAACGGTTGATAAATCCGATAAAAAAATGAATTTCCTGGAAGGTGATTATATAGTTTCTACACAACAGCCGGGAGTTAAATACATTATTGAAACCCTTGAGCCGGAAGCATTGGATTCCTTCTTTAACTGGAATTTCTTTGATGGTATTCTGGCACAAAAGGAATATTTTTCAGCATATATCTTTGAAGATACCGCGGCTGAACTATTAAAAAAAGATCCTAAACTGAAAAAGGACTTTGACGATAAAAAATCATCAGATAAAAAATTTGCAGATGATGGTGCTGCTCAGCTAGACTGGGTTTATAGACATTCTCCTTATTTTGAAGAAAAGACATTCAGGCAATATCCGGTGTATAGGATTTTGTAAAAAGTGAAGGCGTTTCATCTGAAACGCCTTTTTTTATTTTGGTAAGCCTCTTTTTAAAGCATAATTGGCTCGTTCAACAGCTTTTTTCTCTTTCCAGTCCATATACCTTTTTTTGAAATTGGACTTCATGATATCATCAAATTTACGCTGTACCGTAAGATTCCATAAAGAGTGTGCCTTTACTGCCCAGGATTTATCCCAAGCCCTTAAGGAAATAGAGAAACTTCCGTCCAGATACTTCATCCAGTGCCACCATCCTGTAGGCATAAACAAGGTGTCTCCATGTTCAAGGAAGCATTCAATACCTTCCACTCCGTCAAGCGCCGGGAATTTAGTGAAATCAGGATTCTCAATATCGTAATCTTCCAGAGCATACGTAGCATAAGGAATCTGATAAAGTCTTTCTTTCCATTTGTAATCAAAGAGCATGATATGTTTTC
Source organism: Chryseobacterium sp. B21-037 (assembly GCF_028570785.1). Lineage (NCBI taxonomy): Bacteria > Pseudomonadati > Bacteroidota > Flavobacteriia > Flavobacteriales > Weeksellaceae > Chryseobacterium > Chryseobacterium sp. B21-037. Next base: position 3,551,458 of record NZ_JALGCB010000001.1, on the reverse strand, counting down.
TGCCATTGAAGTGCGTATGGAAGATATGCGCCATATCGATATCAAAATGAAGGAAAGTAACCGATCCTTTTCCTCCAAAGAACATATTCGGATATTTATCAAGGAACCCTCCCATTAATTCTTTGGGAGAAATATAATCTTCAAGAAGTTTTGGAGCAAATTTAATCGGATCAAAAAGGAAGATTCTAAGATCTGTAGGCTCTTTCTGAATCAAATCGATATAATCTCCAAATTTCATTTTGGCTGCAGATGCATTGATGGGAGCAGACGGGTCAGCCTTTGAGCTGTCATATAAGGGGACTTCTACATCACCTACCGTTTCCTTCATATAATCCATTGTCCATTTTTGATATGCAGGCCATTTTTTTGCCATGTTTTTGATGACAACGGGCCTTCTCGGCTTTAGATATTTTTCGTAGAAATCTTCTTTACTGATATCGTCTACAACATCTATAGGCTTTAAAATAATTCCCATTCTGTAAATTTTATGTTACAAAATTATTAAATTAAATAAATATAATATTGTGTTTAAGTTTTTTTTAATCTATGATTCAAATCACTATCATAAATATTTAGACCAGATAAAAATAATAAAAAGAAGTGTAATGCAATAGTATTTTATTTATCATGCGTAATAACTAAAGGACTCCACAAAATTTAGAATTCAATACAAATAGTCTTAGTATCCAACAAAAAATTATGGGTTTCGATTGGATCAAAACCTATGATTAAGAATTTTGTAAAATAAGAATATTTACTTAGGCAAGCCTCTGCGTAAGGCTATTTCCGCTCTTTTTATGGCTATTTTTTCCTTCCAGTCCATATATTTCTTCTTGAAATTGACCTTCATGATATCATCGAATTTACGTTGTACCGTAAGATTCCAGATAGAGTGGGCCTTTACAGCCCAGGATTTATCCCATGCCCTTAAGGAAAGAGAGAAACTTCCGTCCAGATATTTCATCCAGTGCCACCATCCTGTAGGCATAAATAAGGTATCCCCATGTTCCAGAAAGCATTCAATACCTTCGATCCCATTCAGTGCGGGAAATTTGGTAAAATCAGGATTTGAAATGTCATAATCCTCCAATGCATAGGTGGTATAAGGGATCTTATATAATCTTTCTTTCCATTTATTTTCAAAAAGAATAACGTGCTTTCTCCCGTTGAAGTGGGTATGAAAAATGTGGGGAAGGTCTATATCATAATGCAGAAAAGTAACGGACCCAGTTCCTCCGAAAAACATGGAAGGATATTTATCCAGGAAGCCGCCCATTAAATCTTTTGGAGAAATATAATCATCCAGCAGCTTATTGGCATATTTAATAGGATCAAAGAAAAAAATACGAAGATCGGTAGGTTCTCTTTGGATCAGGTCTATATAATCGCCAAACTTCATTTTTGTAGTAGGGGTATTGATCGGTGCTGAGGGATCAGCTTTGGAACTGTCATATAATGGAACTTCTACGTCTCCTACTGTCTCTTTGATGTGGTCCATTGTCCATTTTTGATATGCAGGCCATTTTTTTGCCATATTTTTGATGACAACAGGCCTTCTCGGCCTTAGGTATTTTTCGTAGAATTCTTCCTTAGTAATGTCATCTACAATGTCAATAGGCTTTAAGACAATTCCCATTTTATAAATTTTATGTTACAAAACTATTAAATAAATATTGATATTAAGTAAATTAAGATTTATTTAACCTATGGCTTTAATCATTTATTTTATTTAGTCAAAATAAAATGAAGCAAAACTTATATCCCTAAAATACACAAACAAAAAAAACCAAAAAAAATTATCACTAAAAACATAGTGAAAAACAGTGTTTTAACTTATTTGCCTGAAATGCATCTCTATAGAGGTGTAACAAAAAACACCGAATAATAACTAATTAAGCAAATAACTAGAATTATGAAAAAGAATATTACTTTATTTCTGATGATTTTTCTTTCTGTGCTTACTTATGCGCAAAAGACGATTATAGGTAAAATCACAGATGAAGATGGTGTTCCTATTCCAAGCGCAAGTGTAACGGTAGAAGAACCGGGTAAAGATGCGATCTTAGCTTATGGAATTACCAATTCAAAAGGGGAATATAAAGTAACTTTTACTACAGCAGAGTCTAATGTTGATTTGAAAGTAAAGGCATTTAACCAAAAACCATTAACTAAACAGATAAGCAACAGTGATCAGACGCTAAGTTTTAAAATGCAGTCTGAGGCTACCGAGATCAAGGAAGTTCAACTGAAAACCAAGATGATTACGGCGAGAGGGGATACCATTGCGTATGATCTTAAAGCTTTTGACAGTAAGAGTGACAGGACACTGGCTGATGTGATGAAAAAGATTCCTGGTATTGAGGTTAATACGGACGGAACGATACTTTATCAGGGGAATGCGATCAATAAATTCTACGTTAATGGGAAAGACCTGATGGAAGGAGGATACGGAACGATTAATAATTCTTTACCAAAGGATGCTGTACAGAAAGTTGAAGTGCTTGAAAATCACCAACCTGTAAAAATTCTTCAGGATAAAGTACCTTCCGACCAGGCGGCAATCAATATTAAATTAAAGAATTCCGTTACCATGACTGGTAGAGGAGAAGTAGGAACAGGATTTGGAGAACCTTGGCTCTGGAATGTGAAACTGACTCCTATGTTCTTTGGACAGAAAAGCCAATGGGTAGTTAATTATAAAACCAATAATATGGGAGAGCAGGTTGAAAATGAAGGAAATATATTGGCTTTTGGAAACAGGTTCGAAGGAAAGAGGATTAATGCCTCACAAAATGACTGGCTCACTGTAGAAAATGCAGACACTCCCAGCCTTCCGGTAAAAAGATACTTATTAAATAATGTCCACTATTTATCCGCTAATTATTTAACCAATATCGATAAAAAGAAAGAATGGGAACTTAAGGCCAATGCCAACTATACAAATAATGCAGTAGAAAGAGAAGCTTATAATAGGAAAGATTATTTCGATGGAAGCTCTAATACAACTAATATTCTTAATAATTTTTATACGGATAAAGCTAAAGGAGAATTGATTTTTACAAAAAATGCAAAAAAAGGATTCTTCAAGAATACAACAAGCTTTTCTCAATACTGGAATGCAGACAGAGGACTGGTAGACAGAACCGACCTTACTTCCGGAAAACAAAGAAATGCAGGGGAAAGCCTTGAATCTCCTACGACATCATTTCAAAACTCCTTAAGTACGATTATACCATGGAAGGAAAAAATGGTGAACCTTTTATCCTATGTAAGCTATCAGACAGACAGGCAAACATTGGAAGTTTCTCCAACATCATATCTGGATATCCCTGGATTTAAAGTGTTACCGAATTCTGATTTTGTTACCCAAAACCTAAGGCTTAAAACTTTTGAGGCAAATCATTCTGCAAATATTGGATTTTCTACAAAGGGATGGACCTTTACTCCTGAAGTAGGATTTAATTTCAAAACAACGGATCTGGTTTCAGACCTGTATAACATTGAAACAATTCCGTCCACGAATCCGAATGATCTACCGACACTTTCTACCGCATACAGCAATGACCTGAGATATTCCACAGCAACTCCTTACGGAAGTTTAGGGGTTAATTATAAAAATGATTCCTGGATGCTTTATGCCAACATCCCGGTCAATTCTAATAATATTAAAGCGGAGGACCCGTTCAGAAATGTTTCTAAAACGGTTAATAAAGTTACATTTGAGCCAAGTGTTTTTGCTCAATATACATTTGCTTCATTCTGGAAAGCGTCGGTAAACGCGAATATCAATAATAATTTTGGAGAAATTAATACAGCATATTCAGGATTCTTGATGACTTCTCCAAGTGGAATTAATGCAATGGATCCAAAAAATCCGATTCCTCAGAACAACAATAAATCAGCAGGAACAAGAATTGAATACAGAAACCCGCTGAATAATTTATTCTTTAATGTAAACTACAGATATTCCGATGCGAAAAGAAACCTGATTTCCAATCCTACAATCAATGGTGCGGGATATACAATAATGAATTACAAAGAACAGGATAATCATGTATTGAATAATGGATACAGTGCAGAAGTTGGAAAGTATTTTCCAAAGTTTAAAACCAATGCCTCCCTTAGCTATAGTAACAACACCGTGAAATCAGACCTGTTTTTAAATAATGATTCCTATACCAACAAGAATAACAGCCAGTCGTACGGAATTAAATTCAATAATACTTATTTCAGCTGGATGAGTATAGATTATAACGCAAGTATTTCCCGAACAAAACAGACCAGTGTTGGAAAGGTTAGTTCTAACGCTACCAGAACAGGCTTCACCCATAATCTTGGACTTTTCTTCTATCCTATAGAAAACCATACAGTCGGGTTCAATTGGGATCAGGTGAACACAAATGCAGCTGAACAGAAGTACCATAACGGATTCTACGATGTGTCCTATCAGTTTACCTGGGCTAAAAAGAAAATAGATTTCGAACTGAAGTGGATGAATATTGCGAATAAAAAGGTATTCGAAACCTATGATATTAATACGACCAATATTACCTATACGAGATATCAGCTTCGTCCAAGTCAGGTAATGTTTACCGTGAAATTTAACTTCAAATAATAAACTACATAAACAGAAAAAGCCAATCCCTTGGGATTGGCTTTTTCATTTAAACTATATTTTAAAAGCTTTGTACGTCTGCAGACGGACCGTAACTTCCCGGCAAAGGAATATCATTGAGCCTGTAGTATACTCCCAGCTGAGCTCTGTGGTGGGTAATTTGATTTAAACTGTGGCGGATTGATGCATACTTGGTCCATTTTGCCAATTCATGCCCATTATGTTTTAAAGCCCAGGTAGAATTCAGGTCATCTTCTTTTGCATTTTCCAATGCGTCGATACCCGATTTATAGTTCTCATCCAGTTTTTTTAATAAATCTTCTTTCGTAGCAGACGTGGTTGGATGTTGTGCGGTTCCAAAATCCAGTTCAGATGTTTTCAGCATGGTGTTGGGCCACTCAAAAACATCAGCAAGATGGTTGGCAAGCGATTTCATTTTCATACTTTTTTCGTGAGGAGCATACTCATTTTTGTCATCGGGATAGAGGTCAAAAAATTTTCTGGTGGTTTGATACTCACTATCAAGTTCGGATTTTAATTGAGCTAATGTGTCCATTTTAATTTTGTTTTTAGGTATTTAAAGTTAAAACTTTTATAGCTATAAAGGTTTTGACGACATAATAATCTTTAAAAATGAATATGAAAAAAGAAGATGCCACTGAAAATAATTTTTTATATAGCTATTAACCTGGCGGAGCCATATTTCCGGGGCTTACCATAAAGAACTTATAAATAAAGAGAAAAAAGTTGTAACATTTTTGATACAATAGCAACTAATAAGTAAACATTATTACAATGAAAAAGTTGCTTTCAGTATTCTTAATTGCTCTTTTTGCTTTTGCCAATGCTCAGGAGTCTAAAGAAACTGCAAACCGTTTCTTTTACGAACTTACTTTTAAACCTAAAAAAGATTCTACTAAAATAGATAAGGTTATTACGATATTGGATATTACAGATAAAAACAGATCGATTTATCAGGATTATACCATTATCGCACAGGATTCGATCCTGAAGGTGGAAATAGAAGCAATGCAGAAGGCAGGTGTGATGAAAGACCTTTCAAAAACAATCAGACAGCCTAAAATTTCTGCCAGGGTTTATAAATTTTATCCAAGCATGAAAGTGCAGTATGTTGATAAAATTGCCAGTGGATTTACTCCAAGTAATATCGGATATAACGAGGAGCCGAAATTCAACTGGAATATTCTTACCGACAAACAAAAAATAGGAGCTTATAATACACAAAAAGCAACCACAGAATTCGGAGGAAGAAAATGGACAGCATGGTTCAGTACGGATCTGCCTTTTCCTGACGGTCCTTACAAGTTTTCTGGTCTTCCGGGTCTGATTGTCAAGATAGAGGACGATGCAAAAGATTATTCATGGGTGCTTCAGGGAAATAAGAAGGTGAAAGATTACACAGAATATTCATACGTAGAAAACCTGATGCAGGCGAAAGGAGGAAAGGTAAACGAACTGACCAGAGAAAAATTCGAAAAAACGTATAACGATTTCAAAAAAGATCCTTTTGCTACTCTGAGACCGATGATGACACAGGACATGCTTTCCAAGACCATACCGGGAATGGATGGAACTGTAGGTGATATGTTGAAGAAACAGGAAAAACAATACAAAGATTTCTTTAATGCCAATGATAACCCGATTGAGAAGGTTGAAATAACTGACAAAAAGAAAAAATAGACATTCAATTAACTAAATTATATTTTATCAAATGAACCCAAATGTTTTTACAGCATTTGGGTTTATTTTTTTTAAGACTAAGGTTATTTAGATTAAATTTAAATAGCGTACATTTGCATGTACAAAAAGCAGGCTTTGAAAGAGAAGGATTTACATAAATTAAGCGGATTCCCTAAGAACAAAATGGGGAAGATATTGGGTTATGATAATGATCATCTAAAGATGCCAAACAAAATTATAGAAATGGGTCTTTTACCGGAAACCGTTTTCAGGATTTTGTATCAGGCTCCATTTAGTGGTCCCATGTATGTGGAATTTGGAGATGAAAAAAGCCGTATAGCTCTCAGAGAAGAAGAAGGGGATTATATAATTGTACAAGAATGGGATTAATGCAGGAAAATAAGAAAAAAAAGGTACTTTTAGTTGGAAATCCGAATGTAGGAAAATCTACGGTTTTCAATACACTCTGTAATAAAAAACAGAAGACCGGGAATTATGCCGGTGTTACTGTAGCAAGCTATTCCGGACATTACAGCTACAAGGATGAGGAAGTGGAAGTGGTGGATTTACCGGGTTCTTACAGTATATATCCGAGCTCTGAAGATGAAGCTATCTTTTCAAAATTTCTGATCGATGAGCAGCAAAACTATGCCGGAGTTGTTTATATCCTTGAGGCCTTAAGTTTAAAAAGGGGGCTTCTTTTGTTTCAACAGATCCAGGATCTGGGTATTCCTCTTATTTTGGTAGTTAACCAGATCGACCAGGCTCAAAGACGCGGGATTGATATCGATATCCAGCAGTTCTCAAATGCTTTAAATATTAAAATTATCCAAACCAATGCTAAAGAGCAAATCGGAATAGATCAGATAAGGGAAGCTGTTTTTAATAATGATTTTAAAAAAACGGAAAAAACTTCTTTTGAAATTCCGAATGAACATAAAGATTTTATAGCAAAAATTGTGGCTCATAAGGGCTTGGATAGTGATTATGAAGCCTGGATGAGTATATCATCGGGAGTAGAACTCAGCAAAATAGAATCTGTTCATGATATTCTCAATAGTCCGGATGCTAAAAGTCTGGTTCCGAAGAGACTACAGGTTCAGGAGACAGTAAGAAGATACCAGAATGTTGATAAGATATTAGCGAATGTAATCACTAAAAAGCCACAGTTCAAAGAACTGCTTACCGAAAAGCTGGATAAAGTTTTGGTGCATAAGTTCTGGGGATATGTGATTTTCATGCTGATCTTACTTATTATATTCCAAAGCGTATTCTTCCTTGCGGAGTATCCGATGAACTGGATCGAAAGTTTCTTCTCATGGCTGTCCGCATTCACTGGCGAGTATCTTCCTGAAGGACCGGTAAATTCACTTGTTTCTAATGGAATTATCCCGGGATTAGGAGGGATTATGGTATTTGCTCCTCAAATCGGAATTTTGTTATACTTCTTATATCTGTTAGAAGATTCAGGATATATGGCAAGAGTAATCTTCCTGATGGATAGATTTTTAAGGCCATTTGGACTCAACGGGAAAAGTATTGTCCCATTGGTTTCCGGAACAGCTTGTGCGATCCCTGCTGTGATTTCCACACGTAATATCGAAAACGTTAAGGAAAGACTCCTGACCATTTTAGTAACTCCTTTCATGACCTGTTCTGCAAGACTTCCTGTATATAGCATCATTATCGGCTTGGTTATTTCAGACAAAAGCTTTTTAGGAATAAAGTATAAAGCTCTGGTATTAATGGGAATGTATCTGTTAGGATTTCTTGTCGCTTTATTTTCAGCAGCCATCTTAAAAAGATTTATTAAAGATAAAGGTAAAACATACCTTGTAATGGATTTGCCTACTTATAAAAAACCATTGTTCGGATATGATTTCAAAATGGTTTTAGGAAAGGTTTGGGACTTTATAACGGGAGCAGGAAAGATAATCTTTATTGTAAGTATTATCATCTGGTTCTTAAGTTATTTCGGACCGGCACAGAAGACCAATCAAATGGTTGCTACAGATGTTAAGCTGGATCACTCCTACCTTGCAAAAATGGGTAAGGCTATAGAGCCGGCCATTGCTCCTTTGGGTTATGATTGGAAAATGGGAGTAGGAATCATTACCAGTTTTGTAGCTAGAGAAGTTTTTGTAGGTACAATGTCTACCTTATACAGCCTGAGTGATGATGCTCCTGAAGTAAAAGTAATTGACAAAATGAGACACGATGTGAAACCAAACGGTGAAAAAGTGTTTAATTTTGCAACAGGAATCTCTATCCTTTTATTTTATGCATTTGCAATGCAGTGTGTTTCCACACTTGCAGTAGTCTACAGAGAAACAAAAAGCCTTAAATGGACAGGCTTTCAGGTTGTTATGATGACTGGTTTGGCATATTTTGTGTCTATGTTTATTTATCAAATTCTAAAATAATGAACTCTTCATTAATTTTTCAATATATTATCGTACTACTCATTGTAGGATTCGCCTGTTACTCTCTTTTCAGAGTGATCAGAAAGAATTTTGCACCTAAAAAATTCAGCTCTAAAGGAGGAGGTTGTGATAAAGATTGCGGTTGTTCATAAATTTGTCACACAAATAATGTAAATAATTTCTAATTTTGCTCAGCCTTACGCAGAATATAAATAGAATTTAAACTTACAAAAGACCTACAATGTCATTAATTAAAAGTATTTCAGGAATCCGGGGAACGATCGGGGGAAAAGTAAATGATAACTTAACTCCACTTGATGTGGTAAAGTTTGCTTCCGCTTTCGGGACCTGGCTTCAGAACAATAAAAACAAAAAAAACTTAACGCTTGTTATAGGAAGGGATGCAAGGATTTCCGGTGGAATGGTTTCCTCTCTGGTAACGGCTACATTACAGGGACTGGGGATCAATGTTATTGATCTCGGACTTTCTACAACACCTACCGTGGAAATTATGGTTCCGGAACTGAAGGCGGACGGAGGAATTATCCTTACCGCTTCCCATAATCCAAAACAATGGAACGCCCTTAAATTGTTGAATGAAAAAGGAGAATTCATCAGTGGTGAGAACGGGGCAGAGATGCTGGCAATCGCTGAAAGTGAAGATTTCAACTTTGCGGAAGTAGACGATTTAGGGAAATATGAAACAAGGGACGATGCCTTTGATATTCATATCCAGCAGATCCTTGATCTTCCCATGGTAGATGTTGAAGCCATTAAAGCCAAAAAATTCAAAGTTGTTTTAGACGCTGTGAATTCTACAGGTGGAATAGCGATTCCGATGTTGCTGGATAAACTTGGATGTGAAACCATAAAACTGTATTGTGAGCCTAACGGACATTTTCCGCATAACCCGGAGCCTCTGAAAGAACATTTGGGAGACATCTGCGAACTGGTAAAAAAAGAAAAAGCAGATTTCGGAGTGGTAGTGGATCCTGATGTTGACAGGCTGGCTCTGATCGATGAAAAGGGAGAGATGTTTGGAGAAGAGTATACATTGGTTGCAGTGGCGGATTATTTATTAAAACATAAAAACGGAGTTGCCATATCCAATCTTTCTTCGAGCCGTGCATTGAGGGATATCGCCCGGAATCATAATTCTGAATATTTCGCAAGTGCGGTAGGAGAGGTAAATGTTGTTACCCTGATGAAAGAGAAAAATGCGGTTATCGGAGGAGAAGGAAACGGAGGAATTATTTATCCTGATCTTCACTACGGAAGAGACTCTTTGGTAGGCGTTGCCCTTTTCCTTACTTATCTGGCAAAAGAAAACAAAACCGTTTCAGAGCTGAGAGCAGGATATCCAAGCTATTTTATGGGGAAAAAGAAAATTGAACTTACCCCTGAAATCAACGTAGATGATATTTTAGCCAAAATGGAAAAAGAATATCAGAACGAAGAAGTTTCTACCATAGATGGAGTGAAAATAGATTTTGAAAACAACTGGGTTCACCTTCGTAAATCGAATACGGAACCTATTATCAGAGTCTATACTGAGGCCAAATCCCAGGAAGAGGCAGATCAGCTGGCAGACCAGATTATAGCGAAAATAAATAGCCTGATTTAAAAAGATGAAAGAACGGAACTTTATGTTCCGTTCTTTTTTTATATTTAAATATGTTTGAGCATCTAAAAGCAAAGTTTCCGTTTCCGAAAACAAAATGTGTCCGATTTATCAGGGAATTCAAACGCATTGAAGTACCGGCAAAGACCATTCTTTTAAAAGAGAATGAGGTGTCCTTGCACGCCTATTATATTGAAAAGGGATTGGCAAGAGCCTGGTATAACAATGACGGAAAGGATGTTACTTTTCAGTTTTTTACTGAGAATACCATGTTTTCTTCTTTGGAAAGCTTCAGAAAAGGTCTGCCGAGCATGGTTTCCTTTGAGACCATAGAATCTTGCATTTTATGGAAAATAGATAAGCCGACCGTTGACCAGATTTTAGCAGAAATATATAATGATCCTGAGCTGAGGGATCGCTTTATGGATTCAGTCTTTGAGAGAACATTTGATTATATGAAACATTTCTTTTCATTTATAAAAGACAGTCCTCAGCAACGTTACCTTGATCTTGCAAAGGAGAAACCTGAAATCATTAAAAGAGTTCCCCAGCATTATATCGCTTCTTACCTCGGAATTACGACCGTCCACCTGAGCAGAATAAAGGCCAAAATCCTCAAAGGAGGCTAGCGAAGTAAACTGATAACAAATGTTATTGCAGCAGGGGTTTCCTTCATCATAATTTTGTATAAAAATTAAAAAGAATGAAAGCAGCAGTAGTATTTGAAAAAGGAGCAACTCCTCAATATGCAGATTTTCAGGATCCTCAAGTTACGAAGGACAATGAGCAACTCGTCTATGTAAAAGCAGCATCCATAAAACATTTGGACAGGGCCAGAGCAAGCGGAAAACACTATTCTACGGAAAATGAGGAACATCAGCCTAAAATTATAGGAAGTGACGGGGCCGGAATATTGGAAAACGGAAAAAGAGTATATTTTTTCAGTAAAAGAGGAACGGTTGCAGAAAAAGCAATAGCTGATAAACATATGACTGTTCCCATTCCTGATGGATTGGATTTCGCTACAGCATCAGCATTACCTAATGCGATTATGGGCTCAGCAATGGGATTAAGGTTTAAAACACAATTAAAAACAGGAGAAACGGTCCTGATCAATGGAGCAACAGGGGTAACCGGAATGATTGCTGTACAGATCGCAAAATTATACGGAGCTAAAAAAGTACTTGCCACGGGTAGAAATGAAGAAGCATTGCAGGCGCTTCGGGAGTTGGGTGCCGATGAGGTTATTTCCCTGAAAATGAATGATGGGGAGTTTATGCAGAAAATAAAGGAAATTCATAGCCAGACTCCTATTGATGTAGTACTGGATTACATCTGGGGTCATTCTATTGAGCTTCTTCTGTCTGCGATAAAAGGAGATGGAAATTTTTCCCACAAAACAAGATTGGTGTCCGTTGGAGGAATGAGCGGAGACACTATTCAGCTGTCGTCACAGATACTCAGAGGAACTGATCTTCAGATTTCCGGTTCCGGATTGGGAAGTTGGACTCCTGAAGAGTTTAAGTTGTTGATTACGGAAATTATCCCTCAAATGTTTCAGGCTGCAGCAGAACGAAAAATAAGAATGGAAACTGAAGTTATTGATTTAGAAGATATTGAATCGGTATGGCAAAATGAAATTCCTAACAGAAAAAGGTTAGTCGTGTTAATTTAATGTGAATCCCTCTTTTTATCCACATTTCTTTCATTATATTCTTCTTTTTACTATCTTTAGGATAGAAAATTACGAAAACATAATTCAAAAAAAAGTCGCAAATTTGCAGTAATTTTGAATTAACAATCTCAGAAGTAGTATATTAATTAAATAAGTTTGCCGAGGTTCGCAAGTAAATTCGGGCGTTGGCTGACGGAGGATACAGTATATTGGAAGAATATTTTGGAAATGAACTGGTAAAAAAGTTCGAAGAAATGATTGAAAATAATGATGAATTCTACTTCGATACAGAAGAACTGGAAGACATTATTGTTTATTATCTGGAGCTGGGCGATTTTAACTATGCGGATAATGCTGTTAACTATGGCCTAAAGCTTCATCCTAATTCATTGGACATCAAGATCAAAAAGCTTGAAGTTCTTTTGGAGTGGGAAGATTATAATACGGCAAAAGAGCTAATAGACGAGTTAAAGGCTTCATCTATGGAGCACACGGACTTTTTAGTTTGCTACGCCAAGTATTATTCGAATTTGGGAAATCCTAGAAAATCCATTGAAATTTGTAAAAAAGCATTAGAACTGAAGGAAGAAGAAAACTTTCTTCACAACTTTATTGCGGATGAATATGTGAACTTAGGAGATCCTTTCAACGCTCTTAAACATTACAGAAAAGCATTGAAAGAAGACCCAACGGATGAATATGCGTTGGAAAACTGTATGATCTGCTTTAATGATTTAAAAAAGAGCGAGGAGGCTATTGCCTTTTTGAATGAATATTTAGATGAATTTTCTTATTCTGAAACCGCATGGTATGAATACGGACAGTTCTATTTCAACAGAAAGAATTATGAAGAAGCGATTAAAGGGTTTGATTATCTTTTAGCGATCAATTCATCTTCTGTAGGAGTATATGCGAATAAAGCAGCTTGTTACGAAGCATTAGGGCAATATAAAAAAGCCATTGAAGTATATGAGGAAATGCTGGAGTTGGAATATACCAAAGCATTTACTTACTATAAAATCGGATTATGCTATAAAGCAATGAAGCAGCCGATTATCGCATTGAACTCTTTTCAGAAATCATTGAGGGAAGATCCTCAGTTCTATCTGTCTATGATGGAGCAGTCTTATTTGTATGAGGAAATGGGGGGAATGGCTGAAGCGCTTCATTTTGCAAAAGAGGCAACGCATCTGAATGACAGCAACCTTGATTATCAAAAAAGGCTTGCATTTTTATTTATTGATGCTGGAAAATTTGAAGAAAGCCTTTCCTGTTTGAAAAAGCTTGTAGCTTCAGAACCCTCAAGGTTTTACAACTGGTATGCCTACTCAGAAGTGTTAATGCTTTTGGGTGAATACGAAGAAGCCGTTACGATTTTATACAAAGCTATAGAAAATCATAACAGGGCAGAATTGTATTATCAGCTGAGCAACTGCTATTTCAACCTTAGAGATCAGGAAAAAGGAATTGAAACCCTTCAGAAGGCATTAGATCTGGACCCGACTCTTGTTCAGGATATGCAGAAGAAATATCCTTTCATTAAAGATGGGGTAAAAAAGGCTAAAGCCAAAGTGAAGAAAAAGAATTAACGAATCAATAATGGTTCTTAAATAAAAAATCCTGCAGTAATGCAGGATTTATTTTTTTACGGCAGGTTTTGTCCTTAAAAAGATCAAACCTCCTATAATGATCGCTGCGCCTACAAACTGGAGGAAAGTTAATTTTTCGCCATCCAGAATGCCCCAGATAATGGCAACAATAGGCATCAGTAAAGTAACGGTTGATGCAAAGAGCGGAGACGATACTTTCAGGAGCCTGTAATTCATGGTCATGGCCAGTCCTGTTCCGAAAATCGACAATAAGCTTACAAAGAGCAATCCCGTCATATTGTCTTTTGAAAAACTAAACTCCGAGAAAAACCCGGTTAATGCTAAAGCAATGATCGAAGGAAAAAAGAGTACAAAAGAGAATATAAATGAGGATAAAATAACAGAAGACAATTCCATAAGCTTCGATTTTACAGTGGTCGTACTTATCGCATAGCATAATGTAGCCAGCAATAACAAAGCAATCGGAATCATTTTAAATTTCGCTCCGTCTCCTCCTCCGAAAGCGAGGATACATACTCCCGCAAAACTAATACAAACTCCTATAATCTGATGTTTTGTGGTTTCAAATTTCCATACCAGTGCGCCTACGATAATCACGCAAATGGGCATCATAGAATTGATAATCCCTGCAATACTGCTGCTTACTTCTGTTTCTGCAATAGGAAAGAGGAACATCGGGATAAAATTCCCAGTGATCGCCGCCAAAATAAGCCACTTGATGTGTTTTTTAGGAAATAGTTTATACTTCGAAATTGCGATAGGTAATAATATGATCCCTGCTATAAGGACCCTTAGTGCACCTACCTGAAAAGGATTAAAATGTTCTAAAGATTTTTTAATTAAGATAAAAGAAGATCCCCAAATGAGACTGAGCAGCAGTAAGAGGATCCATTTTTCATTGTGTGCTTTCATTATTTTTGTGTAAGTAGTGTAAGAATTGTTTTTTGGGGATCATCCTTGCGCCGAGGCTTTCCAGATGTTCTGTATGAGACTGACAGTCAATGAGATCAAGCTGATCTTTATAAGTTTCCACAAAATGGATAAAGCCTGCTTTGGAAGCATTGCTTACTTTGGCAAACATACTTTCACCACAAAAGACGTTACCGATCTGGAGGCCGTAAAAGCCACCTACCAGTTCACCCTCTTTCCAAACTTCTATGCTTCTTGCCAACCCATAGTCATGAAGTGTGATAAATGATTCCATAAGTTCATCGGAAAGCCAGGTTCCGGCCTGGTCGACTCGGTTTATCTGCTGGCAGTTTCTGATGACTCCCCGGAAGTCTTTATTCTCAGTAAAGGTGAAAACTTCGCGATTGAGTATCTTACGCATCGATTTGGAAACCTTTAGTTCATCAGGGAACAAAACAAAACGGGGATCAGGACTCCACCAAAGAATTTCCTCCCCCGGATTGAACCAGGGAAAAATGCCCAGCTGATAGGCAAACCAAATTCTTTCTACCGATAAATCCCCTCCGAAAGCTATAACCCCTTCGTGCCCGTCATAAAGTTCCGGATCAGGAAATGAAATCTCGTTTTCGTCTAATCGAACCATGTTGAGGAAAAAAAATCCCACTTAAAAAGCAGGATCTATATTTTTAATCGTTGTATCTAATTAAAAAGGTAAATCATCATCTTCGTCTCCCGCAAATGGATTTTCATTTGAAACCGGAGATCCGGATTGTGAAGGAGCTGCCTGAGTAGGTTCTGATCCGTTATCAAAAACTTTTTCTACTCTCCATCCTGTGATAGAGTTGAAGTATTTGGTTTCACCCTGAGGAGATGTCCATTCTCTTCCTCTGATGTTGATTCCTACCTTTACATTTTCTCCTTCCTTAAGGTTGTCTAATAAACTGATCTTGTCAGACAAAAATTCTATGTTTATCGGCTGTGGATACTGATCCTGAGTTAAAATAACCATTTCTCTCTTTTGAAATCCGCTTGCAAATGTCTGAGCATCAAAAAGTTTCTTTACCGTTCCTTGTAATTCCATATCGTATATATTAACGATGTAAAAGTAAGAAAATGAAATGTAATAAAAGGGGTCAGGAAAAAAAAATGCAGAAATTTTAATTTTTTTTGAAAAAAGCCTTGTGATTGTAGAAAATTGCCCTATATTTGCACTCACAAAAACGAAAGAAGTTCTTTTAAAATACAACTTAACCAAACAATGCGGATGTGGTGTAATTGGTAGCCACGCCAGACTTAGGATCTGGTGCCGTGAGGCGTGGGGGTTCGAGTCCCTTCATCCGCACAACGTTTGCGAAAATAGCTCAGCTGGTAGAGCACAACCTTGCCAAGGTTGGGGTCGCGGGTTCGAATCCCGTTTTTCGCTCCACTCCATGCCCTGGTGGTGGAACTGGTAGACACGCAGGACTTAAAATCCTGTGCCTCTTTTGGCGTGCGGGTTCAAGTCCCGCCTGGGGTACTAATCCTCTGTAACTTTGTTGCGGAGGATTTTTTTTGTTTTTTTTAAGTTGTATTTATTATATTTGTAAGAATAATGCTGAGGATATCTGTAGTTACAGATCAGCAGAACCAGCGGATGTGGTGTAATTGGTAGCCACGCCAGACTTAGGATCTGGTGCCGTGAGGCGTGGGGGTTCGAGTCCCTTCATCCGCACAACGTTTGCGAAAATAGCTCAGCTGGTAGAGCACAACCTTGCCAAGGTTGGGGTCGCGGGTTCGAATCCCGTTTTTCGCTCCATTCCACGCCCTGGTGGTGGAACTGGTAGACACGCAGGACTTAAAATCCTGTGTCCGCAAGGACGTACGGGTTCAAGTCCCGTCTGGGGTACAACCCTCCGTAACTTTGTTGCGGAGGGGTTTTTATTTTTAGAACATACCTCATTGCTACTTCTTATTTATTATACCTGAGGTTATACATATTTTATAATTAAAATTTAGAAAGAGAAAAGAAATAAGTAATTTCATATCTCAGTGTGAAGCTTAAATTGGATCACTCCAAACAAGAGTGAATCTATTATGGGATTATAGTTTTTTTGATAGACAAATACATAAAAAATTGTGGGGAAAGAAAATAATCTGAAAGAAGTTGCCGGTGTTTTCCTGAAACTGGGAGTTACAGCATTTGGAGGTCCTGCCGCTCATATTGCCATGATGCAGCAGGAAGTAGTAACAAAACGGAAATGGATGTCTGAGGAGCATTTTCTTGATCTGATCGGAGCAACTAACCTTATCCCAGGTCCCAATAGTACAGAAATGGCAATTCATATCGGGCAGGAAAGGGCCGGTTGGAAAGGACTGATTGTAGCTGGATTATGTTTTATATGTCCTGCTGTTATCATTACTTTATGTTTTGCATGGTTATATAAAGAATATGGGCAGCTTCCACAAGTTCAGCCCTTTATATATGGAATAAAACCTGCTATCATATCTGTAATATTATCGGCTGTTTTTCCCCTCGCAAAAAAATCTTTAAAAACCATCCCACTATGGATTATTGGTATTAGCGTGCTGATGCTTTCTTTCTTAGGAATTAATGAACTCTTTTTATTATTCGGAGCAGGTATAATCGCAATGCTATTTGCAATCATAAGACAGAAAAATACGACCAACTCACTTATTCCACTAACTTTACTACAGATTCCAGATTTTAGCTCTCTGTCACAAAGTAATATTAAATTATTTCTAATTTTCCTTAAAATAGGAGCTATTCTTTACGGAAGCGGATATGTCCTGTTTGCTTTTTTTGATACAGAATTGGTGGGAAGAGGTTTATTAACAAGACAAGAACTATTAGATGCTATAGCTGTTGGACAATTTACACCAGGACCCGTCTTTTCATCGGTTACTTTTATTGGTTATCAAATAAATAACTGGTCAGGAGCTTTGGTTGCTACGTTGGGTATCTTTTTTCCTTCATTTATTTTTGTAGCATTACTTAATCCAATCGTAAAGATGATGAGGGGATCAAAAACATTCTCATCTTTCTTAGATGCAGTCAATATTGCGTCAATAGCTATTATTTTAAATATATGTTATGAAATGGCAAAAGATAGTATAGCAGATTGGAAAACAATAATTATTGCTGTATTATGCATTATTTTGATGTTTACTTTCAAAAAAATAAACAGTGCATGGATTGTTATGCTGGGAGCTTTTTTAGGATATATTTTACAAAAGATGTAAGATATTCCCCCAATTTAGTAAAAATAATTTAGTAAATATAAGGCTGAAAATTACGAGCAAAACTGCATACACATTATAACTCAACTACGAACGAAAAACTAATGACAGAGAAATTTCCTACCATAAATAGCACGCTTTCACCAAATGAACTTGGTAAGTTTATTCAAAGAAATTATAAATTAACCGAGAAAACTGAATGCAAAGTATTCCGGCTTGCCATGAATCATTTATACATTGTTCATGATGACGAAAATAAATATGTTTTTAGAGTTTATACACATAACTGGCGATCTCAATTAGAAATTGAAGAAGAGCTAAAACTTTTAATTCATCTAAAAGAAGCAGGGCGACAAGTTGCTTTTCCCATAGCTGATCAATCGAACAATTTCATTCAGGAAATTGAAGCATCAGAAGGAACACGATTTGGTGTTTTATTTTCATATGCTAAAGGCATAAAAACAGCAAAATTCTCCCACCAAACAAGTTTTCTGATTGGACAGGCATTAGCAAAAGTTCACCAATCCACAGAAAATATTGAACTGAAGAGAATAACCTACAATGCTCAAAATTTGCTTAAGAATCCTATTATAAGAACTAAAGAATTTTATAGTAAAAATGTTAGCGAAAATGAATTTTTAGAAACACTTTCTGCTTTTTTAACGCAAAAAATGGAAAGTACGGACAAACGTAAAATGAGATATGGAGCTGTTCATCTCGACGTTTGGTTTGATAATTTACATATTGATAATGAAAAAGAAATAACATTTTTTGACTTTGATTTTTGTGGCAACGGTTATTTATGCTTTGATATTTCCTATTTTCTATTTCAGTTGTTTACAACTCATTTGAACGAAGAAGAATATCAGGTAAAAGCCGATAGTTTCATTAAAGGGTATGAAACTGTAACTAAAATTAGTAACGAAGAAAAAAAGTTTTTGCCCTACGCATGTTTAGCAATTATGACCTACTACATAAGTGTTCAGTGCGATAGATTTGAATATTGGACAAATATTTTCTTGAATGAAGATCATTTAAAAAGGATGGTTGGGAATTTAAAACGATGGATCGCTTATCAAAAAATTGATATTAATAATTAAAAAAGGATCAATAATAACAGAGCTCAAAGATTAAAACCAGTATTAATACATGTGCCCACAAAAAATCCTACTTAAAAAGCAGGACTTTATATTTCAATTATCTTAGATAATTACTTTGGGGCTGAAAATTTCTTCCGACTATAAATCAACACCTTCCTTCTACTGTAATTTTTGACCTTCAGGTAAAAACAAGAAAAGGTAAATCAGATTCTAAAAAACTGATTAATGAGATAAGAATTAAGTTTTTAAGAACGGGAAGTACTTTAAGGAAATATTTATAAAACTTCAGAACCTTTTTTATTCTTCGCTTGGTTTGTAAAGTATTGGCAGCTTTAACAATCTGTGTAAGGAAGTATTCCGAAGAAATTCCTGCCAGCCTAGAATATTCTGAACTGATCAGTTTAAGAATCTTCGGATCATTGGTTATCCGTGAGAAGTTTTTGATCCTTTTGGGCATTTCAAATTCAGTGTGGAAATTCATTCTGTTAAGGTCCACCATAAAAAAACGATAAGCGCCGTTGATTTTTTTTATAAGAAAATTCCCCGGAGAATTATCGATAAACTCAATTCCCTGTTCGTGTAAATAATAGATGAGCTGAGTGTACTCTTTAATGACTTCTTTCAGGTTTTCAAAGGGGCTTCGTGCGTACATCACATCTTCCAGAGTATATATGTTTTCCAGTTGTTCACTGATATAATAACTGTTGGTAAGACCCAGCCAGTCGTGAAACTCTACATAAGCAATCGGCTGTGGGGTGTGAAGGTTTTTATCGATCAGCATATGGGCATATTCGAAAGATCGCCGTGCCTTGGATTTCCGGTAGTATTTGTAGACATGCCTGTTGATAAAATTATGCTGCTTAAATGATTTAAAATTGAATTTTTTTCCATTGATGGAAAATGACTTTACAATATTTCTGCTTCCGGGACCGATTAAAGTCCCCTCACTATGGAAATTTTTGATAATACGGATTATTTCATCTTGGTAATGAGCATAATCTGGTGCAAGAACAAGATTCATATGAGTGGTATAATTGTGGTGTGTGTTTGTGTGTTTTCAATATTAGTCAACGGTTATTGAAGGACCGTTTTTATTAAATCCGGTATTTCGGATTCCTTAACATTATTTGTATTAATGGAGAAGCTTTTATCGTTATAGGGTTTATATGCATTTTCATCCGTTACCATAAACAATCCTATTGTCGGTGTTCCAACGGCACTGGCTAAGTGCATTACACCGTTATCTGCGGCAATAAAAACACTGGTATTGGCTATAAAGGCACCTATTTCCCTGATGTCGGTACTGTAAAAACTGGGAATTTTGAAATCTAATCTGGAAATATTTTCTACCGGTAGAAGTTCAACAATATTATAATCTGGAAATGTCATTTTCAGGCTTTCATAGAATGATGCCCACCAGGTATTGGAATAGCATTTATCGCCTGTGGCATTGGTAAAGAGACAAATGGTTTTTTTATCGTTTTTAGTAATTCCTTCTAATTTCCTTTTACCCGTTTCTATTTCTTCCGGACTCAGCTTTATATTTAAAAAAGGAACCTTTCCCGTATTTTTTTCAAATCCCAGGTGGGTAAGAAATTTTCGCAAATTATAAATAGGATTTTTTGCCGCATGCGGATAATCCGGATATTCTGAATGAAGTTCATCATTCCATTCATTAAAGAATTTATAATCGCCATTGGCCAGTTGGGTGGATATTTTTCCCGATGACGAGCTATGGCTTGTATTGATCACTAAATCATACTTTTTCCAGCGAAGCAAACTCCAGCTCCGGATGTATTTCAGAAGGTTGCTGAAAGGTTTCTTCGGAAGCTGAATGATCTGGTCAATATTTTTATAATTTTTAAAAATAATAGGTGATATACTTCCCTTTACAAATAAATCAATCCTGGCATCCGGAAAAGTATCGTTAACCTCCTGAACGATAGGGGATAGCAATAATAAATTCCCTAATCTATGGTTGGGGCGCGAAATCAATATTTTTTTTATGATGACTTCTTTGCCGGGTTTAACGGTAGAATTCGACTGGCCCATATTTTTGGTAAGACCACGCATTACCTTCCTCCTGATCACATTGAGTTGTTTGGGTATTTTCATAGCTCAGCGGGGATCATGATAATCCCGATTTCGTATTAAACATTCCTTAAAAAAAACCGTATGTATAAAATTAGCACAAAACAATCATTTGATTGATTATTTACTGAAAAGTTAATTGTGTTTATAAAATTTAATATGTATACAATTGAAAATTTCTTTGTAATGTTTGTAAAGTCCTTTATTCATAGGGATTTCAGGTTATGGACAATTGATGTTTTTTTAGATAAAAAATTAATAAAAGGAGAAAAAGTCTTTAAAATAAAGAAAGCATAGAATCTACCTGTTCGATTTGAAAATTTATTTGAACCTTTCAAATCTCTGCAAAACTATTTTCCGGATTTTAGCTGAAGGGTTTTCGATACCATACCGGTAGAATAACGCTCCGATAATACAAACCAATTCTTTTTAATAAATTTGCTGTACCTACAATAATAGTAAGTTCTGTATCTGTATCCTTTTAGCATTGTGCTTTAACTTTACATATCTAATGTAAACACTATGGAAACATGCTTTCTGCCTACAGGCAAACTTCAGTTTGATGAGGTTTATATTTCTGATCTGGTGCACCTGAAACAGATTTTTGTGAAAGAAAGAAATCTGAAGCAAGTGAATGAAGACTTTGGACTTCCGTTTGTAATGGCCAAAAAAACAGATGAAATTATAGCTTTTGCAAGTCTTATCATCAATGATCAGGATACAGTAGATTTTGTGATTTTTGAAGCCGGGAATATGGATGCAAAAGAAAAGGAGGCTTTCAAAAAGTATGCTGAAGATTGTTTTAAAAAAGCTCCTTCAGATAATTATAATGACCCCGGGCAATTGAAAAGCACCATCAGCAGGATCATAAACTGGATCAATATTTAAGGATGAATAGCTTTTTGCTTGCTTTATGTAAAACAATGATATTATGGGCAAAGAAGTCTTATATCTCAAAATAGCAAAAATAATGATGGAGCAGATCCAGACTGAAACCTTACAGTTTGGAGATAAACTGCCTTCCCTAAGAAGTGCCCAGAAGTTATACAATGTAAGCCTGAATACGATCAAACTGGCTTATATGGAATTGGAAAGCCGGTCTCTGATTGAGTCCCGACCCAAGTTTGGATATTATGTAAGCCACACTTCCCAGCGGAAACTGGATCTTCCATCTGTAACCAAAATGAAGGATTCCAAAATAGAGGGAACCAAAGAAGATCTTATAGATAAAGTATTCGGAACGATTTCAGATTCAGGAATCACCCAATTTGCTTTAGCTATACCCGGCAAGAATTTTCTGCCTTTGGCTAAGATGAAGAAATCCATCATTAATGTAATCAAAAGTAAAAATGATTTTGGAACGAATTATGAGCCGGTACAAGGGAATCATAATCTTCGCCGGGAGATTGCCAAATGGTCTTTAGTGATGGAAGGAAAAATTACAGAAGACGACCTGGTTATTACGTCCGGAGCAATGAATGCCATCTATAACAGTTTGATGGCAGTGACGCAGCCCGGTGATTCTGTCGCGATTGAAAGTCCGGCCTATTTTGGGATCTTACAGGCTATTCAGTTATTAGGGTTGAAAGCCGTAGAAATTCCTACTCATCCGGTATATGGAGTAGATCTTGATGCCCTGAAAAAGGTATTGCCGAAATTATCGGCATGTTGTTTTGTGACTAATTTTAATAATCCGATGGGCTTTCAGATGCCCGATGAGCATAAAAAGGAATTGGTAAGATTAATTACCCATTACAATGTCCCGCTGATTGAAGATGACATTTATGGGAATTTATACTTTGGAGCAGAACGCCCCAAGCCCTGTAAATTTTATGATGAAGCAGGGCTGGTGATGTGGGTAGGCTCTGTATCCAAGACTATGGCTCCCGGATACCGGGTAGGTTGGGTCGCCCCGGGACAATTTAAAGACAGGATAATCCGCCAGAAGCTGGTTCAGACGGTATGCAGTCCGTCATTATACTCTGATGTAATTGCTGATTTTCTTGAATATGGAAGATATGATCATCATTTAAGAATGTTCAGAAATAAAGTCTATTCCAATTATTTGCAGATTCAGAGAGCGGTTACCTCCTATTTTCCGGATAATACCAAAATCTCGGAACCTAAAGGTGGGTTTATGCTTTGGCTGGAGCTCGATAAAAGGATATGTACTGAGGATCTTTTTGACGAAGCTTTTAGTCATAAAATCAATTTTGCTCCGGGAAGGATGTTTTCACAATATGATCAGTACCGGAACTGTATGCGACTGAATTATGCCCTGGAATGGACCGATAGGGTGGAAAGTGATATTGAAAAACTCGGAAATATGATAAAGAATAATATTTAATACTATAAAGAATATGAATGACCAGAATAATGAAGTAAAGATTGAGGCGTATCACCCTCAATACAAAGAAGCTTTTAAAGCATTGAATGAAGAGTGGATCAAAACATTCTTCGTGATGGAAAGCGGGGACTACAAATTGCTTGATAATCCTGAGGAATATATTATCAGTAAAGGAGGTCACATTGTATTTGCCCTATTGGATAATGAAGTGGTAGGAACCTGTGCTTTAGTGAAGGCAGGACCTGAAACCTATGAACTTTCGAAAATGGCAGTAAGCCCCAAGGCCCAGGGTAAAAAGATCGGATATCTTTTAGGAAAGGCTTTGGTGGAGAAAGCAAAATCATTACACGCGGAGAAAATATTTCTGGAGACCAATTCTATTTTGGTGCCAGCGATTAAATTATATGAAAAGCTTGGATTTGAGCATATTCCGGTTACTCATTCGGCGTATAACCGTTGCGATACACAGATGGAGCTAAAGCTTAGGGATTAAATAAAAAAAAGATATTAGAACCTGGAGTAATCCTCGTTCTAATATCCAATTTAAATCTACTAATGATATTGAAATTCTTTCTTATTTCTTAATAAAGCTTTTCGTTAGGGACTTCTGGACTCCTGTAACTTTTATAAAATAAACACCTGTTGGGGCCTTATGAATATCAAATGTCTCGTCATATTGTCCATCCGATGATTTCGATGTTTTAGACAAAACCACGGACCCTCGGGTATCGATGATTGTAAATGTCATTTCTTTCTCATCAGATTTGAATTTTATATTGATATTCTGATTTGCCGGGTTGGGATATATCTTAAAATCTTCTGCTGGTCTTTCCGTGCTTTTTGCAGACAAAGTATTGCTCTGGCAGCTGGATAATCTGTTGGTACCATCAATTCCCCAGGAGCTTTCTACAGGAACACATAGCCAGTTCAGTACAGTTGGAAGATGATCTGTTTCTCTTGTGGTAGATAAATAATTATAGATTTTAAAGTTAGTTGTTGTATTGAGGCTACGGGTAGGACTTCCTGTAATCGTACTGTTATTACTGTTTGAACTTGAATCTGTTAGTGTATTGCCGGAAGTTTCATTGCATTTCCAATTAGCCAGTAATTGAGCATAATAAGGATGGGCAGAAGTGATATTTTGGGTAGCCCAATTAACTAAAACATCATTAGGAAGGGCTGATTTCCAGATCCTGATGTCTTTGTACGAAGCGGCCAGGTTCTGTCCATAAGTATTGGTTCCGTCCTGATTGATCGTTAACGGAAGCCCTGAATCAATATTTCCGATTGTATTCATTTTGGCAAAAGTAACAGGCACACCGTCCTCATAGAGAGTTACAAGGCCATCCCTATCAAAACTTACTGCAATATGTTTCCACTTATTGGTTTCCATTTTTCCTCCTACCAGGTCAATTCTGTTCGTACCATCACCAATATTTACTTTATAGGTTTGTCCCGAATATCCTGAGATAACAAATCCTTTGTTTTTTCCGCTGTTCCAGTTTTTATTACTGATCATTACAGGATCACTCGAGAAGCTGGCATTAGGCTTTACCCAAAATTCAATCGTAAAGTCCTGATTAGCCCCAAAGTTAAAAGGAACCTGGTTGGTAGGCTTGGCATAAGTACCGGCAGGGAAGTTAAGTTGGTTGAAAGTGACATTCGAATCAATGTCCGTTTTACTGATCTGTTGGGGAGTAAGGTTCGGATTAGAGTAGATCGTAAAGATATTCCTTTCAGAGAGATTTCCTCCTCCATGACCATTATTTACTGCCCCGTGATCTGTTGTCAGGACTACCAGCCAATCTTCATTGTTGTAAGTCGACCTGTTTTTCATCGCATTTACAATTTCTCCGATATAAGTGTCTGTTGTTTGCATTGAGGAAACATATTGTGGTACGGTCGAAGAAAAACCATAAGAGTGGCCTGCGTGATCCACGTCATCAAAATCCACAAACAGAATATCTGGGTTATCATTCTGCAATGCATCTACAGCAGCATTTTTTAACGCTAAATCTGTGCTGAAATTGGTCTTTACATCTGCATTTTTAATAATAATATCGTTAATAGGTGACCAATGTACGAGGGAGATTGTTCTTAAATTTGAATTATAGGCCTCTGCACGGGTAAGGAAATCGCGATAATTTACATAATTCGGGTTTGTGAAATTATTATCCTGAACATTGTGTTTTGTATGCCATACCCCAGTTAGCATGGTGCTCCATCCATTTCCACTCCAGGTCGTCGCAGCACAAAGGCCGTCAAGGGAATACACCGATTTTGTAATTAACGACTTAATATTAGGTGTATCGGAAGACATCATAACATCTGCCCGGCAACCATCGATTCCGATAAAAAGAACCTTTTTTGTCTGAGCACTTAAAAAGCAGCTCACTATAACTGCCATTGAAAATAGTTTTGTTTTCATAGAAATTTTTGTTTTTTGAAATGAAAATGTTTACAAATAGTAATTAATATTTTATTATTTGTAAAATTAATTTACTATTTGTAAACATGTGTGAACTTAAAGTTAATTAAAGGATAAAAAAACGATAAGAAACTGAGGCTGAATGATCAGTAGTAAGATGAAAGAATATGCTAGATAACTTCTTCAGCCTCAGATAGGGTATTGAATATATAATCAGGATTGGATTTTTCAAGTTCGGATCTTTTTTGAGCCCCAGAAAGAACGGCAATCGTTAATCCACACCCTGCATTTTTTCCTTCTTCAATATCAACCACCGAATCTCCTGCTTTCAGCACTTTTTGAGGATCAAGGATGTTGAATTTTTGCATGGCCAGATGAATCATTTCAGGACTTGGGCGGCTTTCGGATACATCATTAGCCGTAATAAGGGCATCATAATATACATTCTCCTTCCATCCCAGCTTATCCAGAAGCTGCTGCGCAATATCATAGGTATATCCCGTATTAAGAATAATTTTTTTGTCCTTGGACCTCATTTTTAGCAGAAAATTTTCAATACCCTCGATCGGCTTTACATCAAGGTTCTGATACGCTACTTTTAGCTGATCAGAGAAATTTTCAAAAATGGGAAGGGAATCATTTGCGTCGCCACCTATTTCAATAAGTAAACCACTGATGGCTTCTAATTTTTCCTTTCCTGCACAGCTCGATAATACCTTTTCCAGAGTAACATTATAACCGTAATCATTTACTGCGTGCATTAAAGTTTTATAAACTACATTGTCTTCATTAATTGTTGTTCCGGCCATATCCAGAACCAATAATTCTATGTTCTTCATTATTTTATGCGTATATTTTATCTATATTAAATTTTGAGAATCCACCGCTTGCGGTCATACCCTTGCCGCCGATACCTGTGATGATATGAATATTGGGAGAAGGATTATGTTCGAAAATATCTTTTGTTTTACATTGAGAATAGATCCCAAACCATCTTCTCTGAATTTCATAGGTTGGAAGATCAATGATCTTTTTGGCCTCGCTGATCATAAACTCATCGATTTCCATATTCAGGTCATATCCCAGGGCATCCGAATCCTTTGCACTTGCATATTCATGGGAATCTCCCAAAATGATAGATCCATCAAGAGCCTGCTTAAATAGAATATGGACCCCATATCTCTTTTCGAAAGAATCAGGGGTTTCTAACGCCTTGATTTCCTGAAAGGAAGGACATTCCTGAAAGGACTCGTATCTTCTGATGGATAACCCGGTAAGGATATTTCCCTGTAAGGAATAAATACCCTGAGCTTTGGTTTGTAGCATCTGCAGTTTCGTGACCACTAAATCGCTTTCATTGAATACGTTAGGATATAAGGTTTTAAACTCATGACCTCCGCAGATGATTATTTTTGCAGCCTGTAACTGCTGTCCGTCTGATGTCTGGGCAACGCATTGATTATTATCTTCATACGTTTCAATTACGGTCGTATTATTATAGATCTTTAAATCCAGTTTTTCCTGTAAAAGTTTATGAAGTTTGACGATCATTTCCCCCGAATCTATAGAAAGTTCCTCCGGAAAGAATAATCCGCCTTTACAATAATCTGAACGAAGTCCATCAAATTTCTTCATACAATCGTTTTTTGAGAGAAGAACAGACTCGTAACCATTTTTCCGGTTGATGTCATAAAGTTCATTGATAAGCTTAAGTTCTTCTTCATTGGAAGCAAGGTAAACAGAACCGTTTTTTCGTATTGTTAGATCTGTTTGGAATTGCAGCTCATTATATATGGCCAGACTCTCTCTTCCGAAATTTTGCCATTTAAGATCCATTCCCGATGGAACCACCTGCCCAAAATTTCTTACCGTAGCTCCCTGAGGCTGTGCATTTTTCTCTACCAAAGCTACTTTAAGGTTTCTTTTTAGTGCATGATAAGCGTGAAATGTTCCCAGAATTCCGCCACCCACAACAATAAGATCAAATTTTGTTGTCATTTTACTTTTGTTTTAAACCATTTTCGAAGCATCGAAATGGAAGTATTGATTTTTATTTAGTTTAGGTTTGGATTTTTTTTTGAAAGCTAGGAAAGCAATCACTGAAGAAATCAAAACCGTAATTACGATGAAATAGTTGAGTTGAATATAAAAATTCAGCCATGTTGTTTTGGAAGATCCGAAATTCTTATAAAGTAAGATCAGAACGCTGCCCAAATAACCAAATGAATCTACAAAATAAATCAGAAACCCTACATTTCCTTTGATTTCAAAGGCCGCAATCATCCTGTCAAAATAAATTCCGTTGAATGGAATATAGCAAAGATACATTCCCATTCCGGAGACCATCATCCATAGAAACGGAGACATCATATGATGCTGAAAGAAATACGTTGAAAATCCTACCGTTAGTATTCCCGCAAAAAGAATGTAATGATAATAGGCAAAAGCTTTTTTATTGTTTTTTACCCTTACCATAAGGCTTAAAATTAAAAGCACTACAATGGCGATCGGAATTTCCGTCAGGGTAAAAACAGAGCTGTCTGTTGTAAAGCTAAGGGCATCCCATATCTCACGGTTGAAATTGTCTCTGAAATCCCGGAGAATGGTTAAACTGATATACACAATAGTAATGCACATCATAGGAATGAAGAAACGGCGGATTAATGCCCTTCTTGCAGGCTTGTCTAATGGTTGTCTTTTATTCTTTAATAAAATGTCCTCTGCTGATGGCTTGGGAATTTTATTTAACATGATGCCGAAAATGACCAAAGGAATAATAAAAACCAATCCCGCTGTAAAAGGCATCCAGAATTCTGAAACACCAAACGTATCCATTATAAATTTTCCGACAGATTTGGTAAACCCGGACGAAACGACAAAGCTTGAGCATAAAAACAAGCCTATGATCTCCGTCGTTTTTCTTCCTTCAATATAGGAGAAAACAATTCCCCAGATCAATCCTAGCGGAAAACCGTTAATGAACATAAAAATAATGTTGTAAGGTGCCGGGCAGATTGCAAAACCCAGTAATGCAAGCTCTGCAATAGCAATAAAGCTTAACAGGTAGAAGATTCTTTTCGCGGGTTTTAGTTCAGAAATAAATCGGATTCCAACGAATTTTGAAATAAAATATCCCATAACCTGGGCAATGATTATCAGGACCTTATAATCCACTCCGAAGTATGCAAGGCCTTCGAATGAAGCTACCGTAAAAGGCTTTCGGAATCCGTACATGCAGAAGTAAACACCGAAAGCAGAAAATGCTGCCTTCAGTGTTACCATTCTATTTTTATTGGTGTTGCCTTCCATTTTGACCCTGCTAGAAGTTAAGTTTAATTCCCATATTGAACCTTACACCATAATATTCCACCTGTTCAGGGCGATTTTCATTTTTACCGAAATGATAGATCAAAGGCTTATTCAGGATGTTATTTACATCTGCATACAGCGTCAGAAATTTTGTAAACTGATAAGATCCTCCAAAATCTAAGCTGCTGTACTTTCCATAGTACGTGTCATTGATATCATCTTCAGCGTATTCCACGGCGTATTTTCCTTTATAGTTATAAGCCAGTCTTGCATTGAATCCCTTTTTTTCGAAGAATAACTGTATGTTGTATAGTTCTTTTGCCTGATAAGGAAGGGCTACCTTTCTACCACTGGGTTTCTCCATTTTTGAAGTCATGAAAGTAGCGTTTAGCTGTGTTCCGAAATATTGCAGGAATCCCGGAAGGAAGTCGAATCTTCTGTTCAGGCCAAGCTCAAGACCTCCCAATGATGCTGTTTTTCCATTATTGGGTGCTGTAAACTGAACTCCTGGATTTTCATTATAAGAACCTACAAAAGAATCCTGGAAAATGGGGTCTGTGATGGATTTGTAAAAGATCCCTCCGCTTAAAATACCTACATTGGAGAAATAGTATTCTCCCATCAGATCAATGTTTAACGAATACGTCGGATTAAGATTAGGATTTCCTCCTTTAAACTCGTTGTCGGCCTCAATATAAGTTCCTCCAGGTGTAAGATCCCCGAAATTGGGTCTTGAAAAAGTTCTTGTTGCTGCAAAACGAAAATTTGTTTTGTCGTTTAATGCATACTTGATGTGTAGCATGGGTAAAACGGCCAGGTATTTTTTAGTATTTTCTACCGGAACCAGTTTATCATCAATTACGTTATAACCTTTTACCTTCGTATTGGTATTAGATAGCCTGATTCCTCCCAATATTGTAATTTTATCATTTAGTTTATATGTTCCCATTCCATATGCGTCGGCATGTTTTTCAAATACATCGAAGTTTCTACCCAATGCTTTATTGTATTCCAAAGATTCCGAATCTGCGGGATTTATTTTTAAATTTCCCTGATTCTGGAACCAGAACTGGTCCATTCCGGTAGTCGATAAAACAGGACCGAAACTGTTGCCAATATGGGCATTCATTTCACTTAAATATTTTGGACCGTTAGGCTGCGTAGTAATGTACTGCCCGTAATCAGAAAGGAGGGGAGCTGTTCCGTTGTTCCAGCTATAGAAAATATCTGAAAATTTTGCATTACGCTCTTTATCCCTGTATTTAAAACCATACTTGAAGGTCAGTTTATCCGAGGCGTAAATCTCATGGTTGAAGGCCGCTACAATTTTGTCTTTTTCTTCAACAAAAACTTTGTAGAATTCAAGATCTGTGAATCTCATTTGAGAAGCATCCATTTTGAAATTAGGGTCACTGTAGAACCCAAATAATGCATCAGGATCTTTATAATCCAATTTTCCGCCATCGGCTTTCCAATACGCTCTAGGCCCATTTCCGCGATCTGCAATATAATTAGGATCAATGCCAACTCCGGACTGAGTGTATTTGATCACATAATAAGAATTGTTTTGTTTGTCCGGAATGTTTCCATATTTGAACCGGTTATCATAGTAGGACAAGTCCCAATCTATTTTTCCTTTATTCAATTGATGGATCCCTCCCAGAGACACAGAGGTTAGCTGCGTAATCAGAAGATTATGGATATTCTGTAATTCCACTCTTGCCGTATTGTTGGTAGAACTGAATTTATCGAATCTTATTCTGTGCTTGTAGTGGGTTTCATCATCTGCTAACGTTCCGTACATTCCTTTTAAATAAAGAGTGCTCTTTGGAGACAACACGTATTCAAAAGCTGTATTGATCCCCGTGGTCTTTCTTACCCCATTGTAATCCCGCAACTCCAATCTGAAGACTCCCTGGTCACCACTTCTTCTCGCCTCAAAATTATCTGTAGACCAGTTTCTCGTAAAGTGGGCAATATTGAAAAGGTATCCCAGCTTTTTATCCTTTGTTCTTCCTCCGTACAATAAGCCCAGATTATAAACTCCCTTGTCGGATTTTGCATTGTAACCGCTTCCAACCGTGATCTTTAGCTCTTGTTTCATAGGAGGGGTTTTGGTAATGAAATTCACACCGCCTCCAATTCCATCAGCTTCCATATCCGGAGTGAAAGATTTATTGACATGCACGTAGGAAATAAGTTCTGTTGGGAAGAAGTCAAAAGCCGTTGCTCTTGAAGTGGTTTCTTCCTCTGCCGTTGGAAGCCTGTTTCCATTAATCGTTGTTGAAGCCCAGAACGGAGGAAGTCCCCGTATAGATACAAATCGTCCTTCTCCCTGGTCTCTTTCAATAGAAACACCTTGGACCCGCTGAACGGTTTCTGCGGCATTTCTGTCCGGAAGTTTTCCGATACCATCCGAAGCAATTACATTGGTCATGTTGATTGCATTCTTTTGAAGATTTAAAGCTCTTGCTTCGCTGTTTTTTAATGTGGCGGTAACAATTACTTCGTCAATATTTTTATGTTTTTGTTGTAATCGGATTATGCCCAGATCAGTATTTTCTTCGGATTGAATGCTTACAGGAAGAGTAGTGCTTTCATATCCTATATAGCTTATCTGCAAATTATATTCACCTGCCTTAAGATCATTAATGGTGAATTTACCATCAATATCGGTAACCATATTCTTAGATAATCCTTTTATTTTGATCGTAGCTCCGGGAAGAGGTTGATTCTCGTCAGATACAACTCCCGTAATCGTTTGTTTTTGGGCGGATGCCCATCCAATGAAACAAAGAAACATAAGGGGGAGTAATTTCTTCAATCTTGTTTTCATTTTTACAAATATTAAATTTTTATGCAAAACAAGTTAATAATTTTAATATATGTAAATATTTGGTATTAAGTAATGATTAACAAATAATGCCATATTGTTAAGGGTGTATTACGTAAGATTGTCGTTAAAAAATAAGATTAATTGATAATTAGTGCTGTAAAACAGAGGGTTTGGTTGTTTTTTTTAAAGAAAGTATCTCAAAATGTGAATACACATGAAAGGAAAATAAGTTCATTTTGTATTCATTTTATTGGAGCCGTAAAAAGTAAAAGTTGAATATTTGTAAACTTTTTAATGGAAAAACGGATTTTAATTAACTCCGGATATGAGCCGGAAAAATAAGTGGTTTACTTATCTGAGTAAAAATAAAGGACCAGCATAATACAGCTTTCATTGCTTATACTTACAGGAACGTGAGGTAACTTCCCGTTAAAATATAGAGAATCACCTTCATGTAGAATGACTTCTTCATTATCGATGAGGTATTTTACTTCTCCTTTCAGGATATACTTGAATTCCCAGGCATCCGTAATTACTTTTTCCCTTTTGGAATTAGGTTCAAGGGTTAATAAAACCGCTTCAAAGCCCAGAGAATGAAGACTTTTACTGAAAATATGCACATATTTAAAGCCTTCCGCTTCTACTTCTTTTTCTATAAGTTGCTGACTGTCTTTAGGAAGATAGATGAATTTGGCATTTGATTTTTTTTCAACGCCTTCGAAGAAAAAACTGGCATCGATTTCCAAAGACTGGATGAGGTCCAACAAAACCGGAAGAGAAGGAATTGTTCTCCCATTTTCAATCCTGGACACAAGTCCATTGCTTACATTGGCTTTAAAGGCCAGCTCGTTGATGGTTAAATTATTTTTCTTTCTAATATCTTTTAATCTTTTGCCTATTCCTATTAAAAAATCATTCATACTTTAAAAATTTAACCTAAACTTTTTTCATTAGTTGCTTATCACAGCAAATGTAATATTATTCTCTATAGTTTTCACCAACTTTACCATTATTTCATTGAAAAACTCATGATTCATGCATTCCTTCCGTTTCCTATCTTTTTGCTATTTTTGTGAAATTCGTTACTTATGAAAAAAATTATTCTGATCGAAGACGAAACCAGTGTAGTATCTTTTATAAAAAAGGGACTTCAGGAAAAAGGCTATGAGATTTCTGTAGCTTTTGACGGACGTAC
This sequence comes from Chryseobacterium sp. B21-037, assembly GCF_028570785.1. Lineage (NCBI taxonomy): Bacteria > Pseudomonadati > Bacteroidota > Flavobacteriia > Flavobacteriales > Weeksellaceae > Chryseobacterium > Chryseobacterium sp. B21-037. The sequence goes on along the minus strand of NZ_JALGCB010000001.1, from coordinate 3,518,361 downwards.
AGGAGTACAGCTGGTAGAAGCCAATGATTTTGATCTGGTAATTTTGGATATTATGCTGCCCGAAATGAATGGGCTTGATGTCTGTAAGGAAATAAGAAAGACCAATCAGCATGTTCCTATTCTTTTTCTGACTGCCTTGGGAACCTCCGAGAATATTGTCCTTGGCCTGGAGAGTGGCGGAGATGATTATCTGGTAAAACCTTTTAAATTTATAGAACTCGTTGCCCGGGTAAAATCCCTGCTGAGAAGAAGCGTTAATAATACCGCGACCCAAGAAGCGGTAGAACCGGATGCGGATAGTGAATATATTTATCAGGTTTCCGATCTGATCGTGAATGATTATACTAAAAAGGTAACCCGTGCAGGAGAAGAAGTTTCCCTTACTTCCACAGAATATAAGCTGTTGATGTATTTTCTGAATAATACAGAAAAAGTAATTTCCCGGGCAGAAATTCTGGACGCCGTGTGGGGCGTGAACTATGAGCTGGGGACTAATGTGGTAGATGTATACGTTAATTATCTTAGGAAAAAGCTCGACAACCAGGATGATCAAAAGCTGATTCACACGGTAATCGGGATGGGATATGTTTTAAAAAAACCTTAGGATGTTTAATAAAGTTGTTACTACCCAAACCAAAACAATGATACTTTTAATGGTGGTTTTTACTACCATTATATTACTGTTTGGAGGGCTGGTGTACTTCTCTATTGTCAATTTTTCACATCAGAGGTTTTATGAATTGCTTAAAATCCGGACAACAACGATAGTACAAATCGAAAAAGGAAAAGAACATCTGGACCTTCCGGAAAACTACATCCTGAACAGCCTGAATGACGAAGAGCTTCCCATGGAAAAGGACTATGTATTTATGGTTCCTGCAGATTCCAATTTCAGGAAGATATCCCAGGAAGTTCATATTCCGGATACCTTTTTCAAGAACATCATGAAAAAAGGGGAGGATAATTATAATGATAAAGAGTTTTATTATATAGGACAGTCATTCAGATTTCATGATAAAGATTATATAGCAATAGCTTCTGCGAAAAACCATTACCTGATTTATTATCTGGGATTCCTTAAGAGGACATTGGTTACCTGTATTATCCTTTCTTTGTTCTTCAGCATGATCTTTTCTTTTTATTTATCCAAAAATTTATTCAAACCTATTTTAAAAATTACGGGGAAAGTAAAAGAGATCAGTTCGGAGAATCTTCACTTAAGATTGGAGTCCCATCCCGATAATAAAGAATTGAATGAACTGGCAGATACTTTCAATGATATGCTCAACCGGATTGAAACTTCATTTGAAACCCAGAATCATCTGATCGGAAATGTTTCACATGAATTGAGAACTCCGCTTACTTCTATTATGGGAGAAGCAGATGTTGCTCTCTCAATCAACAGAACCGCCGAAGAATATAAAGAAACACTGGAGATCATTCTCGATGAAGCCGAAAAACTGGATAAGAAAATCAAAGCCTTGCTTATGATTGCTCAAACCGGATTTGATGGTAAGATCCAAAAGATAGATAAAGTAAGGATCGATCAGCTCCTTTGGGATGTTATTGAAACCCTTAGAAGGATTGATACGAGGAATAATATTTATTTGGATATCAGCATGTTGCCGGAAAATCCAAAGAAGCTGAAAGTTCAGGGTAATGAGCAATTGTTGCATCTTGCTGTAGCCAATATCATCAATAACGGGTGTAAATATTCCAATTTCCAGCAGGTAAAGGTTTCTTTAGGCGCCACGGATACCGATGTTTATATTATTATAAAGGATAATGGTATCGGAATTCCTCAGGAAGAAATGAATAAAATCTACGACCCGTTCTTCAGAGCCTCTAACACGAAAAACTATGAGGGCTATGGAATCGGCTTACCACTGGCAAGAAATATTGTAAGAATGCATCACGGAGAACTGATTGTAAGCTCCCATGAAAATCAGGGGACTACCGTCCAGCTTCGTTTTCCTAATTTCTATGTGATGCAGGCAGAAAACCAGGGATTGGGGGCGAAATCTTAAACTTGAAAGATCGTAAGATTCTTTTGGAGTCGAGGGGGATGGCTTAATATATTTTGTTCTGTAAATGAATAGGTTGAAATTCTATTATTCAATCTTTTTTACCCATTCACCTCTCCATATTAAATTCTCTTAACAATTTTCTAATCTCATTTTAATCTCTTTAATGACATTTTAATTCCATTCCAAAGATCCTCTAATTTGGTCACTATAGTTTTGTATTATCAAAATCAGATAAAACACTAAAATCGAAGATATGACCAAAACAATTTTAATTGCCACCGATTACTCCCTTGAGTCATTAAATATATTAAAAAAAGTACTGAAGGAAAAAGACGGGAAACATGACGAAACAAAATATAACATCATATTCGTATCAGGATATGACATGGGAGATTCTATCAGAGATCTTTTATTCACGACGAAGAGTACCATATTCGGTAAAATAAGATCCCATGAATTTTGTGACGCATTCAGCATCATAAAAAACAAATATCCTCACCTGATTAATAAAATGAACTGCGATATTTTCACAGGAAGTTTTCAAAGAACATTTAATAATTACATAATAACAGAAAAAATTGACGAGGCTTATTATTCGCCATCGATTAAAAGTAAAGGGAAGGGGAAGTTCGACATCATTCCGTACATCAAAAAATGCAAAGATCTTGAATCGCATGAGATTACTCTTGAGATTTCTGAGAGCCTTCCGGAAAGAGGAAGACTTGCTGAGATTTTTGTCGAGGTCTAAAAAAAACACACAATTCAATTATTTAAATTAATAAAAATGTTAAGAAATTATAGTAACAGCAGGACATTGGGAGACAACATCAGGTTGGGGACGCTGACGGCCTTTACGGCGGGAACTATAAATATAGCATCTCTCTTAATTTTTCTCTCTTTTACCTCAAACGTAACAGGACACTATGCCATTTTTGCTGCAGAGATCAGTAAAGGAAACTGGACGCAGGTGGCAGTGGTTGGTGCATGGATATTCCTTTTCTTTTTCGGAAGTTTTGTAGCGAACTTCTTCGTTATTAATTTTAATAAAAAAAGTAAATACTTTGCCCATGCGATGCCTATTGTGCTGGAAATTATGTGTTTGCTTTTTGTAGGGATCTACGGACAGGTTTTCTACAGGAAAACAGTAGAAGAAACAGAGTATCTGGTTGCCCTTATGCTTTTTGCAACCGGTTTACAGAATGGGTTAACGGCAAGTATTTCCAATTTCTCGGTAAAAACAACACACCTTACCGGTACCACTACCGACCTTGGAATCCTGGCGTCTATGTTTACCCAAAAAAAGTACAGGAGAAATCCGGAACTGATTGCAAGGGCAAAACTGCTTTCGAGTATCATGCTGGCTTATGTATTAGGAGCTGTGTTCTCAGGATTAACCTATTATTATCTGGAATTCAGAGTGTTTTATGTAATCAGTATATGTTTATTAGTAGTTATTGGGTATGATTTCTATACGATCCATGTCCGCCACTTTAACACGCGGTACAGATACAGTAAGATCTATAAAAAGCCCAGCCTTCTGGCCAACCTGTATGATAAGATCCATGGAAAATCTAAAACCAAAGAAAAAAGAAGACTTGTATTTGATGATTAAAATACAAGAATAAATAAAGAAACTATCAGTATTAATTTTGTGTAAACAAGCTGTGAATCAATCCTCTATTTGTGTCGTACATTTAGGGGATTGTATTTTTTAGAAGGATGAAAAATAAAGGGATTATTATATAAATCATAAAAGGCAGAATTTTTGCATATTGATAATAAAATTTTAATTCGCGTTTTTATTGTTTTTATTCCCATTTTCATTGACTATTTTTGTAAGTTGATTTAACGTTTTTTATGTCAGATATTATTCAGCTTTTACCGGATCATGTAGCCAACCAAATTGCGGCGGGAGAAGTGGTGCAGAGACCTGCGTCCATTGTGAAAGAATTATTGGAGAATGCTATCGATGCAGAGGCTTCTAAAATTGAACTGATCGTAAGGGACGCCGGAAAAAATCTGATACAAGTTGTTGATGATGGAAAAGGAATGTCCGAAACGGATGCCAGAATGGCGTTTGAAAGACATGCTACTTCAAAAATCAGAGGGACGGAAGATATTTTCAGAATTGCGACAAAGGGATTTCGTGGAGAAGCATTAGCTTCTATTGCAGCTGTCTCCCAAGTAGAACTCAGAACCAAACAAAAAGATGCCAAAATAGGAACCAATATTTACATTGAAGGTGGAGTTTTCCAGTTTCAGGATCCTGTGCAAACTTCAGAAGGCTCTAATTTTTTGGTGAAAAATCTTTTCTTTAATGTTCCTGCAAGAAGAAAATTCCTTAAAAATAATAATATTGAATTCAGACATGTTATTGATGAATTCCAAAGGGTTGCTTTGGCCCATGAAAATTTGGAATTTTCATTATTCCATGATGATGAACCGGTTTTCCGCTTAAGAAAAGGAAGCCAGATGCAGAGGATCGTAGATATCTTCGGACGAAAGTTGCAACCACAGCTTATTCCGATCAAGGAAGATATTATATGGTGTAAACTGCATGGTTTTGTTGCCAAGCCTGAAGGGGCAAAAAAGACAAGAGGGGAACAATTTATTTTTGTTAACGGAAGATTCTTTAAGAGCCCTTATTTTAATAAAGCGGTTCAGGAAGCATTCGAAGGACTGCTTTTGCCTGGCTATATTCCTACCTTCTTTCTCTTTTTAGAGCTGGATCCCGAAAAAATAGACGTTAATATTCATCCGCAAAAGACAGAAGTGAAATTTGAGGATGAGCATCTTATTTTTGCACTGATCCGTTCTACAATAAAAAGATCTCTCGGAATTTACAATGTGGCTCCAAGTCTTGATTTTGAGAAAGACCCACAGCTTGATGAGCTGATGCAAAAAACCTTCCCGGGAAAGACAAATAGCGGAGGGGTTATAAAGATGCCGGAAATTGTGGTCGATAAGGATTATAATCCGTTTTTGGAAGAAAGAGGTGTAAGGCAGGCTGAAATTCAGAATCTTGCAGAAATGTACCATCAGAATATATCTGCGGAACCTTCCAAAATAAACCTTTTTGAGGATGAAGATTTTGATGAAGATCTGATGAGGCTTCCCAACGGGTATTGGCTGTTCAATAAAGGGGACAGAACCCTGATGCTTGATCTGGGAAGAATGCACAGGCTTTTTGTTTCAGAAAATAATAAGCCGACAAAAAAAGGAACCATAAACAGTCATGCACTTCTTTTCTCTTTGGAGTATCATATGAACGAGATTGAGAAAACAAAATATAAATCAATCAAAAAATATCTTCCTGAGCTGGGATTCGACATGAAAGTGGCCCACGAAAGTGTATTGAGGATAGATGCGGTGCCTGAGGGGTTAAAAGAGACTCAGGTTATGAAGTTTCTTGAAGACCTGTTTGAGATCCTGGATTATAAAACAGATGAGGAATTCAACCAGTATTATCAGAATCAATGGACGAAGATGCAGTCTAAATCCAGATTTGACTTTATTTATAAAAAGGATGCTGAACAATTGATCAAGGACTTTACGGCATTAGGTTTTCCTGAGTTTTTACCTAACGGGAAACGATGCTTTTATGAAGTTCCTTTCAATGATTTTAAAAACAAATTTTAAAAATGTTTAACAATATACCACCGATTACAAGAAATATAATTATAATAAATATTGTTGTATTTATTATATCCTATATTTTTCCACAACTGTATAATACACTTTCTGCGTATTATCCTTTTTCTCCCAACTTTAGGTCCTGGCAGATCATAACCCATATGTTTATGCACGGAGGATTGATGCATATTTTATTTAATATGCTGACTTTGTGGAGTTTTGGGCCTATATTGGAACAGTCTTTAGGTGAAAGAAAGTATCTGATCCTCTATTTTGTAAGTGGTTTGGGTGCATTTTTCTTATTCAATCTTTGGAATTTTATAGAAATTCAGCAGATTACCTCCAGCCTGGAAAGCTTAGGCTTAAATGCGGCTGAAATTTATAAGAAAGCGGCAATAGGATATACAGGAGACATGAATATAAGTGCTACGACAGAAGAAGGAAAGGAGCTTTCCCAAAGTCTTTATAATGCACTAAGGACTCCTATGGTCGGTGCTTCGGGAGCCATATTTGGAGTTATTGCTGCTTTTGCTACCCTTTATCCGGATTCAAAGATCGGGATTATGTTTATTCCGGTTCCTGTTAAAGTTAAATACCTTTTACCCATACTACTTGTTATTTCAATTTACTTAGGGGTTTCAGGAAATGTAGGAGGTATTGCCCATTTTGCGCACGTGGGAGGGGCTATTGTAGGCTTTCTCCTGGCTTTACTATGGAAAAAGCATTTGTATAGATTCCGTTAATACTATCCTGTGAAAGTTGTTCGCCTAATATTTTTAATTGTACATCTGGGAATCTTGTTTCTTTTGTTGGGAACATTAATGAATGCTTATGTACCTCCTAGAATATATCCATGGTTTAATCTTTTATCATTAGGTTTTCCTGTTTTAATCACTGCTTATGTATTTCTAACTGTTTTCTGGGTTTTCGCCTGGAAAAAAAGGGCTATAGTATTTGCTGCATTGGGACTGCTTTTTTTGAACCCTGTTAAGAGATGGGTCAACTATTCTGCTGAAAAAAAGGAGACATCTGATCTGAAAATCATCTCATTAAATGCAAAAGGAGGAACGATGGGGATTAAAAATATTGAAGATTATGTAGATTCTCAAAATGCGGATGTGGTTCTGTTACAAGAACATGTTCGGGATTACAATTTTAAAGGAATGGGAAAAGGAAGAGGAGATGTTATTGTCTCAATCTCTTCAAAATATAAGATCATTGATCAGAAAGAACTTATTGAGAGTAATTCAGAGACCAATAACGCCTACGCCAATCAGACGGATATTGAGATTAAAGGAAATACGTATCGTTTTATCAATGTATACCTTCAGCCTTTTAAATTTGAAAAAAGCATGGTAAAGCTTAAGGGAAATAGTGATGAAGATGAACAAAAGCTGAAAGATATCGTTAAAAGGCTGATCCCGACTTTCAAAATGCACCAGGATCAGGTTGCTGCGGTAAGAAAAGGGATTGATGAGTCTCCTTATCCGGTAATATTAGTAGGTGACTTCAATTCTGTGCCTAACTCTTACGAGTATTACCATCTTGGAAAAGGGTTAAAAGATGCCTTTGTAGAAGCAGGTAGAGGAAGTGCTACCAGCTTTCATGACTACAAATTCCCGATACGAATCGACTACGTTTTTACATCGGAATCCATACAACCTCTAAGTTATAAAGTTGACCGTTCTGTCAGAATTTCAGATCATTATCCGGTGGTTGCAACTTTCAAATTAAAAAAATAATATTCATAAAATACGTTAAAGCTTTTCATATTGGTAGGATTTTTGATTAAAAAAAGACTAGACCGTTTTTTTCATGAAGCCGAACCAGATATTGTTGTTTTTGCATATTGCAATTATCGTATTATTACTGTGCACCTTAGGGAATGCATGGATACCGCCTAACATTATTGGGGGCTTGAATCTTCTTTCATTAGGGTTTCCCTATTTAATTTTATTACATATTTTATTAACGCTGGTCTGGATCGTTAAAAGAAATAAAATCGCCATTGTTTTTCTGTTAAGCACTTTTGTTTTTTATAATCCCATAAGACGATGGGTGAACTTTTCTCCTAAAACTGAAAACTATAAATCAATACGGGATGTTAAAATATTGACATTCAATGTGAAGTATGGTGAGTTTGGCTGGGATAAAGTATCAAAATATATCAAGGATCAGAATGCTGATATTATTCTTGTTCAGGAAAAAGATACAAACCGGGCAATACGAAAAGATATGATTAAGTATCCGGTAGTGAGCCTGAAGACAAAACATAAAATTGTAAGACAGGAAGAGTTAATTGAAGATAAATCAAGAGGAAATTCTTTTTATGCGGATATTGATATTAATGGAAAAATCATACGAATAGTAAATGTATATCTTGAACCATTCCGTCTGAACAAATCGATGTTTGATTTTAATAGTCTTGGAAAAGGATCTAATAAACTCCATCTTCTTCTTTCTCACATGACACCCACATTCAGGGCTCATGAAGATCAGATAAAAAAGATCAGAAAAGCAATCGACTTTTCTCCTTATCCGGTTATACTTGCGGGTGACTTTAATTCCGTGCCTAATTCTTATGAATATTATAATCTTGGGAAAAATCTGGATGATGCTTTTTTAACAGTCGGGAATGGTATTTCTACCAGTTTTCATGATTATAAAGTTCCTTTGAGAATCGATTATATTTTCACCTCTAAAGACATAAGACCCATAAGCTATAAAATAGATCAGTCCGTAAAATTATCAGATCACTATCCTGTAATTGCGGAATTTCTGTTAAATTAGTTCCATGAAAAATGTATTTTTTTTAGCAGCGGTTTTTTCTATTCTGATTACTTCCTGTTCTAAAAGAGAACCTGTTCGTGTAGAGACGGATCAGGTGACGAAAGTGGATTATGATACAACTGCCATAGATTCCTTTTCTAATGGTGCCATATCCGTAGATATTGCAAGAAAGATCAGAATGTCTTCCCAGAAGTATCAGGATTCTTTAAAAGAGGCTCTTAGAATCCAAAAGGAAGAGCAACGTATTAAACAGGAGCTGGAAAAAGAAAACAAAAAGAAACAGGAAGAGGAGAAAAAGAATAAGGAAAAAGAAGGAAAGGCGAAAGAGGAAGCAGGAAAAACTTCTCCCTGAACAATGAAAACTATACGGAAGTTTTCATAAATTTGAATACATTCTTAAAAAATATCAATATGAAAAAACAAATTGTAACAGCACTTATGGTAGCCGGATTGGTCGTTTCCTGCACCAAATCGACAACAAAAACTGAGCAGGTTGAAAATCCGGACGGATCTATTACAACAACCAGCACTACAGTGACGCAAAGTCCGGCAGATATCGTAGATACTACTAAAATTAATAAGGCAAAAGAAGACGTTAAAGCTAAAGTGGATGCTACCGGAGATAAAATAGATAATGCAGCGCATAAGGCAAAAGCAGACCTTAATGAAGCTGGAAAAGATATTAAGGCAGGGGCGAAGGAGCTTGGACAGGATGTAAAGGATGCTGCAGCTAAAGGCGCCGGAAAAGTAGAAGAGGGAGCTAAAAAATTAAAAGAAGATCTGAAAAGCAAATAAAAAAGAACCGCAGTAAAAACTGCGGTTTTTTTATTAATTCTTATTGAGTTCTAATAAAGGGTCTATATATTCCCGGTCATTGCTGAGTCTTGGTACCTTGTTTTGTCCCCCGAGCTTTCCTTTGGACTCCAGCCACGAATAGAACAAATTGGGTTTGGCTATATGAACAATGGGTTTTTTTAATGTAATATTATTGTACCTCTTCGCTTCATAATCCGAATTAATTGCCTTCAGGCACTCATCGAAAGCATTGATAAAACAGTCGAGATCGTCCGGCTTTTTACTGAATTCAAAAATCCATTCATGAGCACCACTTTCATTTTCTTTCATGAAAACAGGAGCTCCTGTAAAATCTGTAATGGCTGCATTTGTCTGTTCACAGGCTTTTGTAAGTGCAAGCTCCACATTGGTGATCATTAATTCTTCTCCAAAAGCATTAATATAATGTTTGGTTCTTCCTGAAATTTTTACCCTGAACGGATTAACGGATGTAAAGACAACCGTATCACCGATGAGATACCTCCATAATCCTCCATTGGTGGTAATGACCATCGCATAATTTTTTCCGACTTCAACATCCTCAAGGCTTACAACTGGTGGATTCGAGAAATGGAATTTATCCATAGGAATGAATTCGTAGAAAATACCATAATCCAGCATCAAAAGCATTTCGTCACTATTTGATCTGTCCTGAATACCAAAGAAGCCTTCTGAGGCATTGTAAATTTCGTAGTAATTGATGTTTTTTCCGATGATCTGGCTGTATTGCTCCCTGTAGGGCTTAAAACTTATTCCGCCGTGAAAAAAGACTTCCAGATTAGGCCAGAGCTCAGAGATATTCTGAACATCCGTTTCTTTCAGAACCCTCTGGAGTAAAACAAGCATCCAGCTTGGAACCCCCAGTAAACTTCCGACATCTTCATTTTTAACCTCAGATATAATGGCTCTCAGTTTACTCTCCCACTCGGACATGAGTGATACCTTTTTGCTGGGGGTTGTTGTAATCTCTACCCAAAAAGGAAGATTGTCAATAAGGATAGCAGAAAGGTCCCCGAATTTTGTGTTAAAATCGGCATAGAGTTCGGAGCTGCCTCCCAGACGTAAATTTTTATTCGTAAAAAGCTGATTTTCCGGATGGTTATTGGCATAAATTGATACCATGTCTTTTCCGGCTTTCATATGGCAATATTCCAGGCTCTCGGCAGAGATGGGAATGAATTTGCTTTTAGCGTTCGTGGTTCCTGAGGACTTTGCAAAATGTTTGATATAGCCAGGCCAGCTTACATCTTTATAACCTTGTCGTGCTCTCTCGATATAAGGTTCGAAATCTTCATAGGTAACAATAGGAACTTTATTTTTAAAATCCTGGTAACTCGAAATAGAATTAAAACCATACTTCTTCCCATATTCTGTATCCTCGGCATGAAACAACTGGGAAAATAGTATCCCTTTCTGTGTTTCAATCGGATGATTCATGAAATTCTGGATCTGGTCTATCCTTTGACGGATAAACCAATTCACCACAGTATTGAAAAGTGCTTTCGTTGCCATTTCAACAAATATAATGATATTTGATTTTTCAGAGAATTTTTTATGGCTTAAAATAAAAAACCGTTACAAATATTGTAACGGTTGATTATCTGGATATATTGTTTTCTAGCAATATTCGTCGTAAGCTGCCTGAAGGTTTGCAGCAATTGCTCCTGCAGGATTTCCTTCAATGTGGTGTCTTTCCAGCATGTGAACCAATTCTCCATCTTTGAAAAGAGCTACGCAAGGTGAGCTTGGAGGAAACGGAGCTAAATGTTTTCTCGCTTCTGAAACAGCTTCAGTATCATATCCTGCAAATACGGTTGTCAAGTGATCGGGTTTTTTATCTCCGGTCAAAGAGTAAACAACTCCCGGTCTTGCAGCTCCTGCAGCACACCCACATACTGAATTGATCACTAATAGGGTAGTTCCTGATTGCTTTAATGCTTCTTGTACCTGAGAAGTTGTTGTCAAGTCTTCAAAGCCTTTATCTGTAAGTTCAGCCTTCATAGGCATTACTAAATCTGTTGGATACATTTTTTGTTTTTTTAAATCTGTACAAAGGTAAAAAATTATTTATGTTTCATCAATTTATAAAAACTATTGACGCATTAGGAAAAGTGCATGATATGTAACACGGTGATATGTAAATATTTCAACAATATTTGAAGAAATGTAAATAAAAGCAATGAATAATGAAAAATAATTATTAAATTTGAAATGATTCTAAAAACAACCAACCATGAAAAGGCATTTTTTACGTCATTCCCTCGACTTAAAAGATGCAATTAGTTAAGTCTGTAATTCACAGACACCTCAAGCATCTTAATGCATAAAATGAAGCCCGAAATTAATTTCGGGCTTCATTAATCAAATCGATATGCAAAGGTTGAATATCCTTAGTAAACGGGTTCAATGATCTTACTCTGGATCTGTGTCCGGATTGAAGACCAAATACCCTTTAAGAAAGCAGCTTTTTAGCCATCTCGGAAATGCTTTTTCCGTCAGATTTACCGGCTAACGCTTTTGATGCCATTCCCATTACCTTTCCTAAATCCTTTATAGATTCAGCGCCGGTCTGTGAAATGATATTTTTAATTTCTGTTTCCAGCTCTTCAGCAGTAAGCTGTTGAGGTAAGAATTTTTCGATGACCTTCATCTGGGCTTCTTCGACGTCTGCGAGATCCGTTCTTCCCTGAGCAGCAAACTGGTCGTAAGAATCCTTACGTTGTTTTATCATTCTTTGTAAAATAGCGATCTCCTGTTCTGCTGAAACTTCTGCTCCTCTGGCTTCTGTTTTCAAAAGCAGGATCTGGGACTTTACTGCACGGAGAGAGTCCAGAGCCACTTTGTCTTTCTCCCTCATAGCGGTTTTTATCGCTTCGCTGATTGTATTTTCTAAACTCATATATTATGATTTGAAAATTTGAGAATGAAACAATTTGAAAATAGTAAAAGGCAATGGATGTATAATTTCCAGTGGATCAATTTTCAAATTCACAAATTATTTCATTTTCAAATTAAATTTAGTCTACGTCTTTATTTAAAAATCTGTTTTCTCTGATTTGCATAGAACCATTATTATCAGATAAATATGTATTTATATTCTGATCTGATGCGTTGGTCCCGTCAATAGAAATATTCTTTCTTTTGAATGCAGGCACAGATTCGAACTCATTGACATTATCAAAACTCTGATAACGTGAATTGAATTCTTTTAATTTATTTCTTCTTTCAACCACTCTCTCCTGGTCAATAGTTTTGTTCACAAAAGTGAACTCACTGTCTGATGGCTTTGGAGCTTCGGTTTCCGTTTTATTTTCAACAACCGGTTTGCTTTCATTGGCCGGAACTTCTTTCACTGGCTGGAAGAAACTTTCCATTTTCTGAAGAGGTTCTTCTGTAATCTGGCTTACCGTATTGGCTGAAGTGGTAAACTCTGCTTTTGGCTGTCCATAATCCGTTTTTGGCTCATTAACAGGCTCATTGACAAAGAAGCTGAATTCAATCGGTTTTTCTTCGGAAAAAGAAGGAACAGAAGAGTTTTTAGTCGGTTCTTCTTTCCTGTCTTCTGTTTCAAAAGAAAAAGACTGTATTTCCAGGTCATTCGGGTCGTTATCTTCATCGAAAGAAAATAAGTTATAAGCATCCTGATCCTCTTCTTCGTTTCTCCAGTCCTGAATTGGGCTGTCTACCGTATCTTGCTCTCTATCAGAGAACTTTATTTCTGTTTTTACCTCTTCATCCTCAATAATCATTTTTTTTTCAGTAGATGTCTTAAACTGAGGATTATCCTGGTCTTCATCATCAAGTCTGAAAAGGTTCTTTCCTCCGAAAGTATAGCCTTCTTCAGGGCTCATTTCTCTTTCTTCTCTCGTTTTAAAAGGAGAAGTTTTGTGAGAATCCAGTTTGTCATTTAAACCGATTCTTATTTTTTCAGTTGGCCCTGCAAATTTTTTATCCTCATTGGAGAAACCTGTAGCAATTACAAGAACGCTTACTGCATCTCCCAGCTCTTCATCCGCTCCAACCCCGAAAATAATATCCGCGGTGTTTCCTGCTTCTTTCTGAATGTGGTCCATGATGATACCTATTTCATCCATGGTAACTTCTTCTACACCACTTCTGATCAATAGTAATACATTTTTAGCACCTGTAATCTTATTGTCATTCAATAATGGGGAATCCAGAGCCTTTCTTACGGCCTCTTCTGCTTTATTTTCTCCGGAAGCTGTACCTGTAGACATCAATGCAGTACCGGAGTTCTGAAGCACAGATTTAGCATCTCTAAAGTCAATGTTTACATCGAAGTAACCGGTAATAACCTCTGCCATACCTTTTGCTGCATTGGTTAACACTTCATCGGCCTTTGAGAAGCCTTGCTTGAATCCAAGGTTACCAAATTGCTGTCTTAATTTATCGTTGTTGATGACAATCAGTGAGTCAACATTATTTCTCAATTTATCAAGTCCGTTTTCTGCCTGCTCAAGCCTTCTCTTCCCCTCGAAGCTGAATGGAACAGTAACGATACCTACCGTTAAAATTCCCATATCTTTAGCTACTTTGGCAATAACAGGAGCGGCACCCGTTCCGGTTCCACCTCCCATCCCGGCAGTAATGAATACCATCTTGGTATTTTGTCCCATTGCAGCCTTGATCTCTTCAATACTTTCAATAGCTGATTTTTCTCCAACCTCAGGATCAGCACCTGCTCCAAGTCCTTCGGTGATGGAAGTACCCAACTGAACTTTATTGGAGACGGGGTTATTATCTAAAGTCTGAGCATCCGTATTACAGATCACGAAATCAACACCGTGAATCCCTTTCTCGTACATGTGTTTAAGGGCGTTGTTTCCACCGCCACCAACACCAATTACTTTGATGATTGATGAATTTCCTTTTGGTAAATCAAATGAAAACCCTTGTGTACCTATATTTTCCATAACTTATATTTTTTAAAATTGACTCATGATAAGTGATAAGGAATAGCCGTGTATCGCTTATCATTCATCATTTTATAATTATTCTACTTCTTCAAAGAATTTTTTTACTTTTTCCATTAGCGACTGTCCGAATGTGAGCCTTGCCGCTTTTTTATTTTCCTGTTGCTCTCTTACCACTTCCTGCTCCTGAACAGGAGTCGCCTGCTGTGTGGTAGTTGGGGTTTCAGCTGTATTGGATACTACTTCCGGTTGTTGCTTCTCCTGAACGGTTTCTTCTTCTACGATCGTCTGCTTTTTGTCACGGATTTTCAAACTTTCCATCAGTAATCCGATAGATGTTGCAAATTCAGGACCTTTCAGGTATTGGTTTTTGTCATTGGCGATATATTCGTTAGCAAAACCAATTCTGCTGTCGAAACCTGTAGTATAATTAGCAAGCTGGCGTAAGTGCTTCAAATTGGAACCACCTCCTGTAAGAACGATTCCCGCAATCAGCTTTTTCTTCTGTTCGAATGCTCCATAGGCTTTAAGCTCGGTGTTCACCATTTCAAGGATTTCTTCAACTCTCGCGTTGATGATCTGTGCCAGAGTTTTAAGAGAAATTTCTTTGTCCGGTCTTCCATGTAAGCCAGGAATGGTTACAAAAGTGCTGTCTTTTTCAAGCTCAGGAACTGCAGATCCGAATTTTACCTTCAGTTGTTCTGCATGTTTTTCTATAATCGAGCAGCCTTCTTTAATATCTTCTGTAATGATTCCTCCACCGTAAGGAATTACACAGGTATGGCGAATGATATTGTCTTTGAAAATAGCAATATCCGTAGTACCACCACCTATATCTACGATTGCGACTCCTGCTTCTTTTTCTTCTTTTGTAAGAACAGCTTCAGAAGATGCCAGTGGTTCTAAAGTAAGGGCTTCCATTTCCAGTCCGGCTTCTCTTACACATCTTGCAATGTTTCTGATACTGCCCATTTGTCCTACGACAACATGGAAATTAGCCTCTAAACGTTTTCCGTGCATACCGACAGGTTCCTGTATCTCACCTTCAGAATCCACTTTATATTCTTGAGGAAGTACATGAATAATTTCTTCACCGGGTAGCATGACCAGTTTTTTTACCTGATCTTTCAATGCTTCGATGTCGTCGTCTGTAATAAACTTGTCTGGATGCTCTCGCA
This sequence comes from Chryseobacterium sp. B21-037, assembly GCF_028570785.1. NCBI lineage: Bacteria > Pseudomonadati > Bacteroidota > Flavobacteriia > Flavobacteriales > Weeksellaceae > Chryseobacterium > Chryseobacterium sp. B21-037. Next base: position 3,502,965 of record NZ_JALGCB010000001.1, on the reverse strand, counting down.
TAATATAATCGGAATGTTGCAGAGAACGGATATGTTTTCCTGCAATACCAACCGTGACTTTGCGGATAGGAACTCCTGCACTGGATTGTGCTTCAGACACAGCCGCCTTGATTGAATTAATGGTTTGTGAGATGTTATTCACAATACCTTTATGAACCCCAAGACTTTTGGCCTTTCCTACACCGAGAACTTCTATTTTCCCGTGTGCATTCCTCCTTCCGACAATCGCGACTATCTTTGTTGTCCCGATGTCCAGACCTACTGAATACTCTTGATTTTCCATTTGTTTATATCGATTTGATTTTTTATTCTATTTTAACTTTTGCTTTTGGCTTTGTAGCCTTTTTCTCAGTTGTTTTCTTTGTCTCCTTTGGTTTGGTTGTCGTTTTTGGCTTTTTATTTTCCTTTGGCTGAGATACAGAATTTTGCTTTTTTATCTCTGCTGGTTTTTTAGTTTCCGGTTTCTTTATCGTTGCCGGAGCAGGAGCTTTTGCCAATTCTTTACGTCCTGCAGTTAAAATACTGTCATTTTCTTTAAAAGCAGGATTTAAAGTAGTTACAATCTGGTTCTGATATTTTACAGAGATCATATTGTACTTCTGAGGATCCTGATACACAAGATATTTCTCAACAAACGCTTTAAAACCTTTTACTTTGAATTCAATATTATCCAGGTCTCCGATTTCTACTTTATAGTTTCCTTCACTTGTCAAAAGATTATAATCATCCTTTACTTTTGAAATTCCTATAAAGTATCTTTTGCTGAAGTCATCCTTATCAATCTTTTCAACCAGTTCAGCAAGCTTTTCATATTCGTCAGGTTTTACATTTCCTGTTACCAGCATACAAGGATGCGAATAGGTTTTTGAGATGGGAAATTCAACTCCTTTTTCATCCACGTAAAAATCCCTGCCGTCTTTATTCAGCCTGAATACCGGAACCCTTTGTTTAATATCCAGATTGAGCTTTCCGTTTAGATTTAAATAAACATTGGCACTATCCACAGCCGGAAGGGCATTGATCTTTTTTTCGAGGGATGGAATATTCAGATCACCTACTTTTCCTGAAGGGTTTTCTTTTTTTACAATATCCCTGATGTCTTTTTCATCAACGAAATATACCGGAGTCTTTTCGCTTAATTTTACAGAAATCTTATTATCGGTAATCTTCTGGCCACTGAATTTCTTCAAAGAGAAACTCAGCAGGAAACCAAGCAGGATTACTGTGATAGCAATTTTTAATATTCTGTATTTATTTTTCATATTCTATTGTATTCATGTATTAAAGTAAAATGTATTCATGATTATTGTGGATTACATTACTTACATACACTACTACTATTTATCTTTTAAACTTAACCATTCACAAATCGGGTCATATAGGGTGTCTATATTTCCTGCACCTACGGTGAGCAGAATGTCAAAATCTTTTTCTTTTATCTTTTCAAAGGCTTCCGTTAAAGTGGAGCCTTCTTTTTTATCCAGGGTTACTTTTTCCAGTAACCATGTTGAGGTAATCCCCTCAAAGTTTTCCTGAAGCTCTCTTGCCGGATAAATATCCAGTAAAATGAGTTCATCTGCATTGCTTAAACTTTCTGCAAAGCCATCAGCGAAATCTCTTGTTCTGCTGAACAAATGCGGCTGAAATGCAACCAGTAATTTTTTATCAGGGTAAAAGGTCTTGATGGAACCTACAACAGCATTGATCTCTGTCGGGTGGTGGGCATAATCATCAATATATATTTTACCGTTCTTATAAATATGTTTTGTATATCTTCTTTTAATTCCTTTGAAGCTGGCAATAGCCTTTTTCAGGATGTCAAAATCCACTCCTAAATTATGCAGGATGGCTAATGCAACGGTTGCGTTTTCCACATTATGGATCCCCGGAATTTCCCAGACAAAATCTTTTACAGACTCACCGGGAGTATGAAAATCAAAATAGATCTTATCGTGATCCATACGCAGATTATCGGAGTAATAATCCGCTTTTTCGTTTACAGCATAAGTCTGATGGTCTCTTCCGATCTCAATACCTTTTCTTACAAAAAGTTTTTTATCTTCCGGAACCAGAGCGGCAAATTGGCGGAACCCTTCTTCAATATGACTTTTGTCTCCGTAAATGTCCAGGTGATCTGCGTCGGTAGAGGTAATCACTGCCCAGTCCGGAGAAAGATTGAGAAAGCTTCTGTCGTATTCATCAGCTTCTACCACTGAGTATTCTGAACCGTTATATAAAAAATTGGATTTGAAATTTTCCGAAATACCTCCTAAAAAGCATGAAAATGGCAGGTCCGCTTCTTTACATAAATGGGAAACCAAGGTAGACGTTGTTGTTTTACCATGTGTTCCGGCTACGGCAATACAATCTGTATTTTCCGTAATTAATCCTAACACTTTTGCACGCTTTAAAATCTCAAAACCATGTTCATTGAAGTAATCAAGAATTCCAAGCTTCTTAATAGCCGGAGTATAAATTACTAAGGTGTTATCCTTTTGAAGCGTGGTTATTTGTTCATCGATGAGATCTTCAAAAACAATATCAATTCCTTCACTCATCAATTGTTGAGTAAGTTTGGTGTTGGTTTTATCATAACCTAAAACTTTTTTACCTGAAGCTTTAAAATAACGGGCAAGGGCACTCATGCCAATCCCGCCGATCCCCACAAAGTAAAAAGTATGATATGTTTCTAATAATTTCATCTTCTATTTTAGTTATTGATAATTGAATATCTTTTCTTTATCCAGTCCATACGAATCTCCCTGATACAAAAAGAATTCCATTACTGCATCTTCAAGGGTCTCATATGTAAATCCGTTGGTAATCCAGAAATAATATTTAAAACCGATTGAATTCTGACTTGGCAGATATTCTGCTTTTATCATTGCAAGCTTATTGATCTCGTTCAGCAGGGTATCAATTTTGTCTTTGCTTACCCCTTTATTCAGTAGGATATTTACATTAAGGTTAATGTATTTTTTCCCTGCATCCACATCCATAAAGAGTGTGGCTTTGTCTTTATTTCCTATTTTAATAAAAGTTTCCTCCTGCTCCAGGATATCATATCCTTTTCCTTTCAAATAGTTGCCCACTGCTGCAATTTTAAAGTCAGCGGGTTTTATCAGGGTTTGTGCCGTTACCCAGTGGGTAAAGAAGCAAATGAGCAATACTGTTAGTAATTTAGTTTTCATACTTTATAGTGTTGGTTATTGTAACTTTATAAAAATTTCATCAACAATTTCCTTTGCAGCACTGGGTTTGGCAAAATATTCCAGGTTTTCAGACATCTCTTTTCTCATCGCTGCGCTGTCGCAAACCTCCATAAGCGTGTTCCAGAATTTTTCTTCCATTTCGGAATCTTTGACCATTTTTGCCGCATTCTTTTCAACCAGATTCAGTGCATTTTTGGTCTGATGATCCTCTGCCGCAAACGGGAAAGGAATCAGTAAAACCGGTTTTTGTGCAACAGCCAGTTCTGAAATGGCAATAGCTCCTGCTCTTGAAACAATGATATCTGCTGCCGAGTATGCTTTCTCCATATCTTTTATAAACTCAAGAATCTGAATATTCTGGCTTTTCTTATCTTTTGTTTCTTCTATAATATCTTTATAATCGAGTTTTCCTGTCTGCCAGATCAGCTGATAATCTTTGTTGATGAGTTCATCAAAATGTGATCTCCAGGCATTATTTAAAGTTCTGGAACCCAGTGATCCACCAACAGAAAGGATTGTCAGCTTTTCCTTATTTAATCCCATTTTTTCTTTTGCCTGAGAAGATTCTTCCATTCCCAGAATGATATTCTCGCGAATAGGATTACCTAAAAATTTTATCTTATCATCCGGAAACCCTTCTACTTTAGGGTAAGCAGTAAAAACAGCTTTTGCTTTCTTACTTAAAATTTTATTGGTTACCCCTGCATGTGCATTTTGTTCCTGAATAAAAATAGGGATCCCCAGCTTGCTTGCTTCATACAGAGCCGGTCCGCTGGCAAAGCCTCCTGTACCGATCGCAAAATCAGGAGCAAAACGCTTAATGATCTTTTTTGATCTGGATAAGCTTTTCAATATCTTGAATGGTAATCCCAGATTAGATAACATGTTACCACGGTCAATTCCTGCGATGTCGATTCCTTCAATAGGGTAACCTGCCTGAGGAACTTTTTCCATTTCCATTTTTCCGTTGGCTCCGATAAACAAGAATTCTGTATCCGGAAATCTTTTCCTGATCTCGTCTGCAATAGCGATTGCCGGGAAGATATGTCCTCCTGTTCCACCACCGGATAATAATACTTTTAGTTTCTTGTTCATTTTTTCAATTTTGAAATAGCCTGATCATTAATATGATTTAAGCAATATCATTTATTTCTGCAATACTCTGTTTTTTACCCATTCCTTCCTCATCATAAATCTGTATCCTTGAGCTTATATTTAAAATAATTCCCAACTGTAAATAGGTTACCAACATGGATGTTCCCCCATAACTTATTAAGGGCAGGGGTTGTCCGGTCACCGGAATCAGATTGATGGCTACGGCTATATTTACCGATAGCTGTATAAAGATCATGACCCCGAGGCTGAGAACGAGCAAAGATCCGAAAAACGCAGGCATTTTACTGGCTATCATTACGATCCGTATCACCATGATCAGATACATACAGATAAGGAAAGCTGCTCCTATCAGTCCGTATTCCTCCACAATTACTGCAAATATAAAGTCGGAAGCAGATTGCGGAAGCATTTGCTTTAATGCACTTTTTCCAGGTCCCATTCCTGTAATTCCTCCATGTACTATTGCTGCTTTAGCCTGCATTACCTGGTAATTCTTGGCTTTTACGCTTTCATCATCCACATCGGCTGATTTTGCTTTACTGGAAGTGAAGGTTTCTACACGGCTCATCCATGTATGAACACGGTTTCCACCAATCAGATTGGTATTTAAAGCAATCAGTAAGAACAATACGATCGCAATAAATGAAGCCGAAATAAAACCTGCAATATATTTCCAGTGAAGCTGCCCGATAACCAATACAATAACAGATACCATCAGGATCATCAGAGCCGTAGATCCGTTATCTTTTGCTACTAAAACAAAAACAAGGAGAATAGGACCAAAGATGTACATAATGTTTTCTATCGGAAGTCTTTCCCGGGTTATCTTCTTGGTTAAATACCTGCACAGGTAAATAACCAGCATAAGAAAGGCAAATGATGAAGGCTGAAAAGAAATCGGTGTTCCCGGAATCTTTAGCCATCTGGAGGCACTTGCCCCATCGATCGTTTGGCCGGTAAACATGGTGACAACCAGTAATATAATCATTAACCCCAGAAGTATACTGCTGAGTTTTCCAATGTATTCATATTTTACGGTTCCTACCAGTCTCATGATTCCCAAACCAAGGACTACAAAGAACATATGCTTGATAACATGGCCTGTTGTGGTCCCGTTATTTACAATATATTCCAGATTCGAACTTGCAGAATATACAGGGAAAATAGAGAAAATGGAGATCACGAGAATGACCATCCAAAGTACTTTATCTCCCTTTAGAAATTCAAATCTGCTTTCTGTGTCCTGTTCGTTCATACTCTATTGTATCTTTAACTGTATTATGTAAAGTATTAATGATTCTTAGTTGTCAAATACATGAATACATTTTACATCAATACATCAGTACATTTATTTTAATACTTGTTCTTTAAACTGTTTTCCTCTGTCTTCATAGCTTTTGAAGAGGTCAAAACTTGCACAGCAAGGAGAAAGTAAAACCGTTTCTCCGCTTTTAGCAATCGATTTTGATATTTTTACGGCCTCTTCCATGCTTGAAGTATCGTATATAAACTCCTTTTTGTCTTTAAAAAAATTAATAATTTTCTGATTATCAATTCCCAAGCAGACAATTGCTTTTACTTTTCTTTTGACAAGGTCCTCAATCTCCGTGTAATCATTTCCTTTATCCTGACCTCCCACAATCCAAATCGTAGGTGTTTTCATGCTTTCCAAAGCATAATAGGTCGCATTTACATTCGTTGCTTTACTGTCGTTGATGTATTTTACGCCATCAATTTCAGAAACAAACTCCAGCCTATGTTCCACTGCCTGAAAAGTCATTAATGAATTTCTGATGCTTTCATTGTTGACATTCAGTATTTTACTTGCGATAGATGCCGCCAGACTGTTCGCTACATTATGATTTCCCAATAAAGAAAGCTCATCAATTTTCATTGAAAATGTATCTTTTAGTTTTACCACAATACTGTCGTTATCTATAAAACCTCCCTCGGTCAATTTTTCTTTTGTTGAAAAAGGGATCATTTTTGCCTTTATTTCCAGCTTTTCAAGAATGGTTTTGCTCATTTCATCATCTTTGTTGTAGATAAAGAAATTATCGTTTTCCTGATTTTCAGCTATTCTGAATTTTGCCATCGCATATTCTTCATAGTTGTAATTATACTGGTCCAGATGATCCTGTGATAAATTAAGCAATAATGAAATATATGGCCTGAAGTTCTGAATGTCATCCAGCTGGAATGAACTTACCTCTAGTACATAATATTCATGGTTTTCATCTGCTACCTGCTTTGCAAAACTGTAGCCGATGTTTCCTCCTAGACCTACTTTCAGTCCGTCATTTTTCAGGATATAGTAGATCAATGAAGTAGTGGTGGTTTTTCCGTTGCTTCCTGTGATCGCAATGATTTTAGCATTGGTGAATTCTGAAGCGAATTCTATCTCGGAAGAAAGGCGGATTCCTTTCAGATGGATTTTATAAATAATATCCGCTTTTTTAGGAATTCCTGGGCTTTTTACAATCCAGTCTGCATTTAAAATCCTTTCCTCGTCATGATTTCCTTCTTCAAACTCAATATTGTTTTCAGTAAGAAACGCTTTATAGTTATCTTTAATAGTTCCTTTGTCTGAAAGAAATACCTCCAGACCCTTCTTTTTAGCTAAATAAGCAGCACCGCAGCCACTCTCTCCACCTCCTAAAACAACTATTTTCATATTACCTTTTTTGTATTTATGTATTGGCGTACTTTATTTATGTTTTTAAAATCATGAATACGTTAATACATTTACTTTTATAGAGTTTTATCTCATTTTTAATGTAATCAGACATACTATAGCCAACATTACTCCTATGATAATCATCCTGTTAACGATTTTACTTTCATGGAAACCGTCTTTCTGATAATGATGGTGTAATGGAGACATTTTAAATAATCTATTATTCTGGGCGTATTCCAGCCCGTATTTTTTCTTTCTGTATTTAAAAACAACCACCTGCAGCATTACAGATATGTTTTCAACCAGGAATATTCCGCATAAAACAGGAATCATTAATTCCTTTCTTAAAATAATAGCCAATACAGCAATTACTCCTCCCAGCATCAAACTCCCGGTATCTCCCATAAAAACCTGTGCCGGATAGGTATTATACCAGAAGAATCCGATCACAGCACCTACCATGGCAACTACAAAAATGGTGGTTTCACCCATATTGGGCAGGAACATGATATTGAGGTAATCCGCAAAAATGATGTTCCCTGAAATGTAGGCAAAGAATGCAAGGGTAAGGAGTATTACCGTACTCGTCCCTGCAGCCAGGCCGTCTATTCCATCCGTGATATTGGCTCCGTTGGAAACCGCTGTTACAATAAAGATGACAATCGGAATGAAAACAATCCACGCCCACTCATGAGCATCTTTATCACTCATCCAGAATAATATTCCACTGTAGTCAAATTCATTATTTTTCGCAAAGGGCACGGTAGAAACCGTAATTTTTTCTGTAGGCATAAAATTCTGCTCCACATTATTTCTGTTAACTACTTTTGCATCTGCATATTTTCTCTTTACCGTAATATCAGGATGGAAATACATTGTTACTCCGACAATTAGCCCCAGTCCAACCTGACCTACGATCTTGAATTTACCGCTAAGCCCGTCTTTATTTTTCTTTACTTTCTTTAAATAGTCATCTACAAATCCGATGGCACCCATCCATAAAACTGAAATTATCAGAAGGACGATGTATACATTGGTAATTCTTGTCAGGAGAAGAACCGGAATCATGGTGGCAAGGATAATAATGAGCCCTCCCATTGTCGGAGTTCCTTCTTTCTGCTTTTGCCCGTCAAGGCCAAGGTCGCGGACCAATTCGCCCATTTGCTTTGCTCTCAGGTAATTGATGATTCTTTTACCATACACAAGAGCAATAATCAGGGATAATAAGACCGCCATCCCTGCACGGAATGAGATGTACTTTAACATTCCAAGTCCGGGGATATGGATTCCATGGTGGGTTAGATATTCGTATAAGTAGTATAACATGTTTTCCTATTGTTAATAAATGATAAGTGATGTTTGATGAATGATAAGATCAATAATAATTGATCATTTATCGATTATAAATTACTTGCTCATTAACTTCCACAGTTCTGTAATTACTTCTTTGTCATCAAAATGGTGTTTTACACCATTAATCTCCTGATAGTTTTCGTGACCTTTTCCGGCTACTAAAACAATATCTTTGGGCTCTGCAAATTTAATCGCCATTTTTATGGCTTCTTTTCTATCGGGTATTGAAGTGTATTTGCTGAAGTTCTGAGGTTCAACACCTGCTTCAATTTCTTTTATAATTGCTGCCGGATCTTCTGTTCTCGGGTTATCTGAAGTGATAATTGCCAACGTGGATTTTTTCGTTGCAATGTTTCCCATTTCAGGTCTTTTGGAGTGGTCTCTGTCTCCCCCGCAACCGAAGACGGTAATCAGTCTTTCATTTTTTGTTCTGATATCATTAATGCTGTCCAGAATATTTTCCAATGCATCCGGAGTGTGGGCATAATCGACGATGAAAAAAATGCCACCATCGGATTTGAAGGTTTCAAATCTTCCTGAGACTCTTTTCAGGGTGCTGATGGCCTGAAGGATTTCATTGGATTCAAAGCCGAGTTCAGATGCAATTCCAAATACCAATAGAAGATTATAGACATTGAATCTTCCCGTTAAGGTGGTCCAGAATTCCTTCCCGTTGAAGTTCAGGAGCATTCCGTTAAAATCAATTTCCAAAGCTTTTCCATGGTAATCTGCCATTGTTTTCAATGCATATGATCTTTTGGTAGCTTTGGTATTCTGGAGCATTACATTCCCGTTTTTGTCATCAATATTGGTAATGGCAATAGCGGTATCAGGAAGCTCATCAAAGAACCTTTTTTTCGTTTTCAGATATTCCTCAAATGTTTTGTGATAATCCAGATGATCGTGAGTAAGATTTGTAAATCCTGCAACTTTGAAATGAAGTCCTTCAATTCTGTTTTGGGAAATTCCATGAGAACTTACTTCCATGAAAGCAAATTCGCAACCTGCTTCTACGGCCCTAGCTAAAACCTGATTGATCGTAATAATATCCGGGGTAGTATGTGTGGCCGGAATTATTTCGCTGCCTATTCTGATTTCAACAGTTGAAAGCAATGCAGATTCATAGCCCAGATTTTTGAAAACATCAAAAAGCAAAGTGGAAACAGATGTTTTTCCGTTGGTTCCGGTAACGCCGATGAGTTTCAGGTTTTGAGAAGGATTTCCATAAAAGTTTGAGGCCAGATGTCCCAGGGTTTTCGAAGAATCTTTTACTTTTACATACGTAACATCCTCATTCAGCTGATCGGGCAATACTTCACAAACGATCGTTTTTGCTCCTTTTTCAATAGAAGATGCAATATATGAATGCCCATCTGCAACCGTTCCCTTTACTGCGATGTAAAGAGAATTTTCTGTAACCTTTCTGCTGTCGAATACCAGCTCCGAAACTTCACGGGTATTGTCGCCGTGAATTTCTAAAGTTTGGATTCTGTTTAATAATTCAATTAATTGCATTTCTCTGATGCTTATTTTTAATTCTGAAGAGATAAATAAATTCTCTGGTTCTTACTGATCGTAGTTCCCTCCAAAGGAAACTGTTCTTTTATTCTTCCTACTCCTTTGTAGTCTACACGGTATCCAAGGTTTTCCAGTTGTGGAATCACATTCTTACCTATTAATCCTACCACGTTAGGCATTTGTTTATCATTTACTGCTACTTTCACATTAGGCTCCACCATTTTATTGAGGTTTACCTTTTTGTCAACAAGCATTTCTTTTTCAATATTCTGAGGCGTCTTCAGGAATGTTTTTCCTGCAATTTCTTTAAAAACCGGGGCTGAAACAGTCGCTCCGTAAAATCCTTTTGCCGTATTCGGCTCACTGATCATTACATAACAGGTATACTTCGGATTATCAGCTGGATAGAACCCTGCAAAAGAGGCACGGTATTTCATCGGGCCCGGAAGCCAGTACTCAAATCTGGCGGTCCCTGTTTTTTCCTGCCATTTTCAGATTCGGGGTGAAAATACTTCGTCCGGTTCCTTTTTCCACGGCTTTTGTCAAAGCATTGGTCATCATTTTAATTGCTTTCTCAGAAGCCATTTTGCTGACCATTACCTCCGGCTTAGCCTGATACATTACTTTACCATCCTTCATGATCTTATCGATGAATAAAGGCTTAAGCATTTTACCATTATTAGCAACCCCGTTGTAGAAAGTTGCTAATTGTAATAAGTTAATGTTCGAAGAATATCCAAAAGATATCGAGGCAAGTGTTGCTGCGTTCCATCTTTTATTTTGCGGAGTTACGATCTTAGGTTTTGTAATGCCCGGAAGTTCGATATCCATTTTATCAAATAATTTCCAGCGCTTAAGGTGATCAAGGAATATCTGTGGCTTATCGGCATAGTATTTCGTAATCAGTTTGGCGGTTCCTACGTTGCTGGATTTCGCAAGAACGTCACTGATGTCGTATATCCCTCCTCCGTGGCCATCTGAAATTCTTTGCTTCGCATAGGTCCATACTCCGTTTCCTACATTTACCGTTGTGTTATCATCGATGAATCCGTCATCCATTGCTGCCAAAAGTGAAATGGTTTTGAAAGTTGAGCCAGGTTCGATATTATCTTTTAAAGCATAATTATAAGCATCTTCGTACTCTCCTGAATCTGTTCTTCGAAGGTTTACCATGGCACGAACCTTTCCGGTTCCTACTTCCATGACAATTACAGTACCGTGTTTTGCTTCAAAATTTACGAGCTGCTTCTCAAGAGCTGAGTGTGCAATGTCTTGAATTCTAAGGTCTAAGGTCGTATATACATCTTCTCCATCTACGGGTTCCTGAACCTTCCAGAAATCAATAGGCTTCCACTGCGAAGAATTGATTCTTTGTTCCAATCTTTTCCCGTCGGTGCCTGTCAGGTATTTTGAAAAAGCTCCTTCCAGACCGGATTTGTACTCACTGTTATCCATTCCGATGGTACCTGCACCAATTTCAGAAGTTGCGAGCTCTCTTTTATAATTTCTGTCTACGATAAACCCACCTTTATTCTTTCCTTTCTTAAAGATCGGGAAGTTTCTGATCCTGTCGTATTCATCAAAATCCAAGCCTCTGGCTAGTGTATAGTATTGATTTTTCTTTCTTTTCTGTTCGTCAAATTTCTGTCTGAATTCACTTCTTGGTTTTCCAAACATCTTGCTTAGTGAATCCGTTAATGCACCGATATTGTTACTGTAAACCGTATCCTTTATTGTTTTGAAATCAAGATAGATATCATAACGCATAACGGTAGTTGCGAGAATAGAGCCATCTGATGCAAATAAATTCCCTCTGGCGGCCTTTAAAGTAGCTTCACGATAGTTTTTATTGATGTAGTCGTCTTTAATTTCCTGAACATTAGTGTTTTGGAGAATAACGATTCTTGTTAAAAAAAGTACAAACACGCACAAAGCTACCACTGCGAAGAGGTAGCCCCACCTTAACGTTTTTTTACGTTTGTTATCGTATTCATTTTGCTTTTGCATCTGTACTATCCAATTTTATTAGCAGTTTATGAGGATGGTTTTCCAGTGTCATTAGAGAATCCCGTGCTACTTCTTTTCCGAGCTCTGATTCCATTTTTACCTTAATCAGCTTACTTTGGGCATAAGCGTTTCGGGATTTATATTCTTCTGTTTCTTCTTTTAAAGCATTTACAATTTTGATCTTTTTGTTCACCAGGTGATTGGTATAGATCATGGCCATCATCAGTACAAAAAGCAATAAGAAATACTTGTAATGTATTTTTATCTCATCACGGTTGAGAAAATTTCCTTTTATAATGTCTATAAAAGTTAATCTCTTTTGTGGGCGATTTGTCGTTCTTTTAGCCAATTTATTATTGATAAATGATGATTAATAATTGATAATAAGGGTGTTAATCCTTATTTCTAACCATTTATACTTTTATTCCTGTTCTCATTTTTGCACTTCTTGCTCTTGAGTTTTCCTCAATCTCCTTATCATCAGGAATGATTGCCTTACTCTTCAGCAGTTCGAATGCCTTTTTATAATTTCCATAAATATCCCTCGTCGGTTCACCTTCAAACATTCCGTTTTTAAGGAATCTTTTTACAAGACGATCTTCCAGGGAGTGGTATGAAATAACTACCAGTCTTCCTTCCGTTTTTAAGATCTGATAAGCCTGAACGAGCATTTCTTTTAAAACCTCAAGCTCCTGGTTTACTTCGATTCTTATTGCCTGGAAAAGCTGTGCATAAAATTTATTAACCTTATGCGGGGGAAGATAGCTGAATAGTTTTTTCAGGTCTTCCGTTGTATTGATGATTTTACTTTTTCTGTGATGAACAATATCCCTCGCCAGTTTACGTGCTTCTCTCAATTCACCGTAGTAGTAAAATATATCTGCCAGCTGCTCTTCTTCATATTCATTGATCACCCTTTTGGCATCCAGGCTCTGCATTACATTCATCCTCATATCCAGTGGGGCATCACTTCTGGTAGAAAACCCTCTTTCCGCTTCATCAAACTGATGCGATGATACTCCCAGATCCGCCAATATTCCATCTACCTGAGAAACTCCGTACATCAGTAAAGAATTTTCCAGGAACCTGAAATTCTGATTAATCAAGGTAAACCTCGGATCATCAATATTATTTTTAAGAGCGTCTAAGTCCTGATCAAAACTGAATAGCCTTCCTTTTTCCGAGAGCCTGCTCAGTATTTCTCTTGAATGACCTCCGCCACCAAAAGTACAGTCCACGTATGTTCCGTCTGGATTCGTAACCAAATCATCAACACTTTGCTTCAACAAAACGGGATTATGATACATGTTTTAATTTGTGTTTTGCGCCTTTTTAGCAGCGTAGTTATTCTTCATCGAAAGAGCCCATCACATCTTCAGCAAGGCTTGCAAAATCGGTTTCGTTGGTAGAGATCACTTTCTCGTAAGCTTCTTTATCCCAGATTTCAAATAATTCCCCGGCACTTGTGATCACAATATCTTTATGAAGATTTGCGAAGTGGGTAAGGTCTTTGGAAATCTGTAATCTTCCGGCGTTATCCAACTCTACAGTTTTTACTCCTGCTGTAAACATTCTTATGAAATCAGCATTCTTTTTAATGAATCTGTTTAGTTTATTAATTTTGCCCATCAGCTGATCCCAAGCATTCATAGGATAAACTTCCAGGCAGGGTTGAAACACGGAGCGTTTGACTACAAAGGCTTTATCGTCAAAGTTCTCCATCTGCTTGATCAGCGATGCAGGGACTTTTAAGCGACCTTTGTCGTCTATTTTACACTCATATGTTCCAATGAAATTCTTCATTTGGGACAAATTTATATAATTATTTCCAAAACTTCCCACTTTTTCCCACTTTTTGACTCAATGTTAATAAGTTTTATCAAAGATTGAAGACCGCAGGGGTAAGTGGTTGATATTTTGGATATTGGAATTGGTCTTATTTTGCCCATAACAAAAAGGATGTTAAAAAAGATCGGCAAAAAGCCTTTATTATATTATTTTTATCTTAAATTAGGAATATCAAAATATTTTTGAGGTTTAATTTGTATTTTTGCAGGGCTTTATTAAGGCGTTTTATGATATTTAGTACAAAAAAAGAAAAGAAATATACTTTTGTAGAAGCGGGAGAAGGACATCCATTGGTGCTGTTGCACGGGTTAATGGGTGGTTTGAGTAATTTCGATAAGATGGTGAATTTTTTTTCGGAGAAAGGATTTAAGGTATATGTGCCTCAATTGCCAATCTATGATTTGCCGGTACTCAATACCAATCTTACTACTATCGCAAAATATATTATCAAGTTTATAGAGAGCCATATTTCGGAACCGGTAACTATTGTCGGGAATTCGATGGGCGGTCATGTCGGGCTTATCTTAGCTTTGGCAAGGCCTGATCTTGTAAAAAATCTTGTTTTAACGGGAAGTTCCGGATTATACGAAAGAACATTCGGGGACAGCTTTCCGAGAAAAAGTGACAGACAATATATAAGGAAGAAAACGGAGGAAGTTTTCTATGACCCTGCAGTCGCTACAGAGGATCTCGTGGACGAGGTTTTCGGTGTTGTTAATGACAGAATGAAAGGAATAAAAACGGTAATGCTTGCCAGAAGTGCTATCAAACACAACATGCTGAATGATCTCCCTAAAATTCTGACACCTACGTGCCTGATCTGGGGAAAGCAGGATAATGTAACACCTCCTGAGGTGGCAGAAGATATGCATAAGTTTATTCCTAATTCTGATCTGTACTGGATAGATAAATGCGGCCACGCAGCAATGATGGAAAAACCAGATGAATTCAATGAAATTCTTTACAGCTGGTTAAAAGATAAAGTATAAATAACTTAAACCATTAAGATAGCTCTTAATGGTTTGTTTTTCTTAAAATAATTCAAAAATGGTAATTAAAACAGCAGAATTTGTCAAAAGTAGCGGGAAATGGCAGGAATGCCCGGAGCCCAATATTCCCGAATATGCTTTTATAGGAAGATCAAATGTGGGTAAATCATCATTGATCAATGCGATGATGAATCATAAAGATCTGGCAAAAACTTCACAAACTCCGGGAAAAACACAGCTGATCAACCATTTTTTAGTCAATGAAAGCTGGTATCTTACCGATTTGCCGGGATACGGATATGCTAAAGTTTCAAAGGTTCAGAGAAAAGATTTTGAAAAACTGATCACCAATTATATCCTGAACAGAAGGAATCTGGTTAACCTTTTTGTTTTGGTGGATTCAAGACACACTCCTCAGAAAATCGATTTAGAGTTTATCCAATGGTGTGGAGAGAGCGGAGTTCCTTTTTCAATTGTTTTTACCAAAGCAGATAAACTGAAGCCTAATGTTGTTATAAAAAATGTGGAGGATTATAAAGCTGAACTTCACAAAACCTGGGAAGACCTGCCGGAACTGTACATTACTTCAGCAGAAAAGAAGGAAGGAGGCGACAAAATTCTGGATTTCATCCAGACCACCAATGAATTTTTAAAAAATAATAGCGTAAACTTTGATGAGTAATATAATCTGGAAAATAAAAACTTTTGATGAGTTCACCGTTCCTGAGCTTTATAAAGTTTTAAAGGCGCGTATTGATGTTTTTGTGATTGAGCAAAACTGCCCTTATCCTGATCTGGATAATTATGATCAGAAGGGTATTCATATCTGGGCGGAGGAAGAAGGTGAGATCCTTGCCTACTGCAGGGTTTTGATAAGGGTATTAAATATGATGAAACTTCATTCGGAAGAGTACTGACTACTGAGAAAGCAAGAGGAAAAAGCTTAGGAAAACAATTGATAAGATATGCGGTTGAAACCATTGAAAACAGGTTTCATACATCGGAGATCAAAATCTCTGCACAGGATTACCTGTTGCGTTTCTATTCTGAGTTTGGTTTTATTGATACCGGGAAAAAATATCTGGAGGATGATATTCCGCATACGGAAATGATCAGAAAATAAAAAGCGAAGACTAATCTTCGCTTTTTTGTGGTTATATGTTGAGTGTTTTTAGTTTTTATCCTTTAATGGCTTTTAAAATAATCGGTTCCAGATTAGAAGGAAGGTCTGCTAATTTAATCTGGTAATTTTTGACTTTCATTTCTTTGAACCAGTTTTCCCAGTATTCTTTGATGACTGCTTCTTCGAATGGATTGCCTTTTTCAGGGTTAATTCCCAAAACAATTATTTCCAGATTATTCAGATTATCATTGGCCTTTACAAAGCCCAAATGATTTTTCTCAATTTCTGCTTTATAATCTGTTGTGGTAAGATGAAATGATTTTATTAATTTTGATGTCAGATAAGAGGTCTTCTTTTCTTGTGAAAACTTGGAATCTTCATGATACATGTAGCCGTCAGTCAGAATAAAAAGAATATTTCTTCGATCATCTTTGATACAATAATCCTTTACTTTATTTCTAAAGAACTCCCAAATGTCAGAACCAACGTATTTATCATCTTTAATGGCTGATTGATAAATATTAGAAGGCAATTCAGAATATTTTTTTCGACAGAACTAAAATAATCTTTGCTTGTATTTTTATCAAAAGATACCTTTAGTTCTTTGGTCAGTTCGTTCATTTTTGGATCGGAAGGTTCAGGATTAAAGAAGATCTGCATCTGATCATCATAAGTGATTATTCTTTTGGATTTAATATGGTTGAGAAATCCTTTTTCAATGGTTTTGATATATTCCACATCTCTCTGAGCATATTCCATTGATGGGTTTGGGTTGGTTTTGGGATCGATTCGGTCCGATAAATCAATTAAAATGCTAACATTTAAGTTATTCAGATCAGTTTGAATACTATCTTTTCTTTCATCGGAAGAACCACTTTCAGTTTTGCAACAAGAAACAAAAGAGATGATTATTAATAAGTATATTATTTTTTTCATGGCTTTCGATTTATAAAGAAGACAAGTATACTAAATTTTGATTATCAGAATTAGCTCCTACGGTTTCCAGATTGATATTATAGGTTTCAATACAGCTTTCGATCATCGTTTGTTTCTCTGTTTTGGAAACAGCTATCTTTTCTCCAATAAAAGTAATCCAACCCTGGACATACTCTGAGGCATATAACTTGTAATCTTTGGTTGGAATGATGACTCCATCAATAATATTCTGAAGTTCTTCAATTCTCCCACGGGTTTTAATTATTAATTCTTTTGTGGTACCTATATTTCCCAGAATTTCTTCAATTTCTTTTTCAGTACATTGATTTTTTCTAAAAGAAAAAGCACGTTTTTTGTCTGATTTCTTGTTCATTTTTGATTTTATCTTTTTCTTTATGCTCCTTCATAACGAAATCAAATACCAACCCCCAGATAATGTAGACAATGAATCCTGCGAAAATAATTCCCCAAAACTGTATTTTAGTAAAAGCGATTTTAAGATTAAAATCAGTGGAATTAAATGTTTTATTTAATTCATACAGTTTTGATTCAATCTCATATGCTAAAATGGAGTCGAAAACAAATGTAACTACGAATAATAGTCCAAGTTTAATATAATTCGCTGTTGTTTTATTCTCGCTGAACATGTGAATGAGAAAGCCTAGTCCAAGAAATACAAATGGAATTAAAGTGACAAAAGCTCCTTCAATAGCTCCTGCGTTCCATGCTTTACTGAATGCTTGTGCGTCCAAAACACTTTGTATCACCGTACTTTTAGCATCAAAACTTTTAAAGAAAGCAGAGTAAGAAGTTGAAATATAGAATGTGATCAAGTAAAGGCTTATAGGAATGAGAAGGAATGCGCCAATCCAGAATTTAGTGGAAGCTCCTTTTGTTGCCTTTACATTGTGTTTTTCGGGGTTTCTAGGTAAATCCAGTATTTCAGCTTTTAGGGCCTCAATTGTGTTTTGATGATTTTCGACCTCCTTGTTTTTATTTTTTAGTTGTTCTTCTTTAGTTTCCTGGGAAACAGTCAGAGCTTTGATCTCAGTTTCTCTGTTTTTTTGCTCATTGATATAAGACTCCTTAAGCTTTTGCTGTTTTTCAACCATCTCTTTTTCCTCATTTTGAAACTTTGAGTATACGGCATCAAGGCAAATTGATAGTGTGGAATGATTTCCATTTGTTCTGGAGCTGTCCCTGTAGCCGGCTTCGTGATAAGTTCTTTTTCTGCTTTCTTCAGGAGATTCTGTTTCTACTTTAGAGTCGGTGTCTTTGAGAACTTCCTGTTTGGGTGTTTCAATTGGAACTGATTTCAGTTTGAATAAATTTTTTATGCTGATGGTATCCATAGTGTTTTAGTTTTTTAATTCATATAAAATATCACTTTTATTCTTTCCGATTTTTACTGCTTCGATAAGGTAATCAACAATATCTGTTACATTCTCTTCCAGAAAACCGAACATAAGTACATACTTTTCCATAGCGGAATACTCGTTTGGAGAGACGACGCCGTCGGCCCATATCATCACAGTGAGATCATATAGGTAATCAACTTTCTCCTCAATGGTTTGTGGGACCAGAGATTTAAAATTGATAGGATTCAGCAGAATATCATCCAGATTTTTTGAAGATATTCCTCTTTCTTCAGCACATTTGTAAAGCATTTTCAGCTCCAGAGCACTGAAATCATCATCACAAATAGCCATTTGATAAAGCCTTAAGAAGTGAGCTTTGAGATTTTCAGTTATTTGATTGTTTTCCATTGGTTGGTTCTTCTTTGGTCTTTTTGGGATTAATAATGATATCTCGTGAAGGAGATCTTACTTGTCTATTATGTTCTGGAATTTCTTCAGTAGTTTCTTCTTCCTTTTTAAAATCCAGTTTTTCAGCAAACGCTATAAGGAGAAAAAGGATTCCTGTAATGGTATCAATAGGGATCCATATACTTTTTCTATATAGATAAATGGGAAAAACCGGATTAAAAATGATCAGTATTACTATGAATATTGCTCCCCAGTTGTATTGCTTATTGTTCAAAAAACTATAGATGATAATCAGTGCTCCAACAGAGACTAAAACCCGGAGAAAGGTGTAATATTCAATAGGGAGTCTAAAAACACCTACAAAACAACATATTGCACAGAAGGTGAGAAATGGTTTCATTTTTTTAGTTTTTAGAATCCTGTAGTAAGGTTGTACTTGTAATTGAAACTATTTTCAGACATGAAAATGAAAACGATGAAGTCAATAAAGGCAATGAGTGCCGGGATAAAAGTCCAGCAGAATAAAAGATAGAATATTCCTAATGTATTTTGGCCTAAGTAAAATCTATGAATGCCCAATCCCCCTAAAAAGAGAGCGAGCATGGCTGTGGTAAATTTTGATTTCATAATTTCTAAACTCTTGATAAGATTTCATTCTTTTTTTCTTCAAACTCTTCCGGGGAAATAATTCCGGTTTCTATTAAGCCTTTTAATTTTTGTAAAATGGCAAAAGGATCTTCATTTTCTATCAACAAAGGTTGTTGTTGGAATTGATGTGGCTGGGCAATAATAGGTGTCGTGTTATTTACAGTTACTCCTCCTCCAGCAGAAGCTCTTCTTGTTTCTAAATCTTTTTCTCTTCTCACACCTCTCATTTGTTCTTCAATTTCCTGAGCGTATTGATAGAGTTTTCTTGCTTGTGCTTTTGGTAAATAGTCCATCATGTTGATTAGGTTTCCTACAGTTTTCATAATGAAAGTAGCCCCAAGAATACCTTCTTTAATATGACAGTCTGCAACATCTACCCAACTGTAATCCTGAAAATCCATTGATAAACCGAAATTTTTGGGTCTACAAAAAATAACTCTCCTATTGGTAAGAGCAATACAGTCCGGAGATAAATTAAAAGCCGGCTTTTTTTGAACGGCAATATATTCAACAAACTCTTGTGAAGTAAGAAGGCTGTTAATTTTTTCAAGGAGCTTTTCAACAGCTTTAGGATCCTGTTCTTCGTTTAAAAATTGTTTTAAATTCATAGATATTTGTTTTTAGTTATTTTACATTTTTATAATATACATATCCTATTTTTCCTGATTTCTGTACTTTCACTTTATACCAAGAATCCTGTTTTGAAAGCTGAATCAGCTTTTCGTTTTTAGGAACAGTTTCTATTATTTTGGATTGAATAGAAGGTTTTTCATATATGTAGGTAATTGCAGTTCCTGCTATGTATCTGCCAGAATTGATATTGATTTCATTCACAAAAACTGAAGGAGCTTTGGTAGATTTACCTCTTTTTGAAGAATAAGAATCATTATCTCCCGGTCTTTTATGTTTGTCTTTCTTTGAAGAAGATTTTTTTCCGGAGGATTCTCCTTTACAAACACCACAGGTTCCACCACCTCCTGCACAATGTCCACAACCGGAACAATTTGAACAAGCTGTACAATAGGCAGACCCCGTACATCTTCCATCGTGCCCAATATTATCGTTTGCCTTAAAACAAGAATGTAAAAGAAAAATGATGATTGGGATTATAATAAGTAAAAACAGCTTTTTCATCAGTTATAATTTTCAAGTGTTTTGTGAAGTTCATTTCTGAAATTGTAGATTTCATCGAGATTACCTAATAAAATCTTTTCTCCGGAATCTTTCCCGTTATGAAATAGCTCCAGGTATTTATTCGAGGTATTAAAATGTAGTCTGCAAAGAGGTTTCCTATTGTTGTCATCGAATAAAATTCCGAAATAGGATAGAGTATCCCGATAAGCAATTCTTGATGATTCGACTTTTTCTCGCAGGATAGCCTTTACAATTTGAAACCCTTCCAGTTCTTCTTCGGTTGTTACAATTTTAGAATCATTGTTTTCATCAATAGATTGTGGTGTTTTTACAGCCTCATCCCTTTTTTCAATCTGTTCGTTAATACTCAATGCAGATTTGAGCCTGAAACTTATGGATTCATTGATTGATGTTGTCAAAGCTTTCTTTGTGTACTCTTTGAAGGAGATCATTCTGTTCGCGGTTAAAGGTTTTTCGAAAAAACGATTGACTAACAGCCTAACCAACTCATCAGAGGGGTTTTCGATTTCTTTCTCAAATTCTCTCCGGATTGCTTTGATATACTTTAATGCTTCAGCAGAATCTAAAATGCTTTCCAGATTGTAGTCTTTTTTGGTAAAGCTTTCGAGAATTTTAATCGAACTGTCTTTGAGATCTTCAATGTTGATGGTAAAAAAAGGCTTTTCATCCATAATATTAGGCTTCTCCAGATCGGTGTAAAAATTATATACAATCCCATTGGTTAGCACTCCGAACCGGGTTTTTGAAACATGATAGTATCTGTGGAGCTGCGAATTGTGCGCATCTGCACTTTCTTTCCAATGCTTACATTCAATGATAAAAATAGGATTGTCGTTGTGTCTTATTACATAGTCTACTTTTTCTCCTTTTTTGGTTCCGATATCACAAATATGCTCAGGAACCACTTCGGTAGGATTAAATATATCATAACCTAAAATCTGGATAAACGGCATAACAAAAGCATTTTTGGTCGCTTCTTCCGTATTGATCTGGTCTTTCAATCCTACTACTTTCTGATGCAGCTGCTCTAGTTTTATTTTAAGATCCATTGCTTTTAGTTTTTAAGGGTTTCATCAATAATTTCTGCGGTTGGAGCGTTGGATTTTACAGAGTGAATTCCATTTTCCATTGCTGTCTTTGAGCTGTAGAGCTGGCTTTTTCCAATGATCTCCCCATTTCTGGCTTTTAGCACGAAATAATCTTTACCATTTACAGCCTCTCTTCTGTCGTATCTGGAATCGTCCTTTGAATTGATTCTTACAGACTCTATTCCTTTATGACAGGAGGCTTTCTGAACATAGCCTTCGCTGGTCAGGATAATTTCTCCGTTTCCAGCCTTAAGATTGAATTGATACTCATTGTTTATTCTCTGAGTAATTACAAATTTTCCCATGATTGTTTTTTATTTAACATTCCAAAAGTATAACCCTTTCAAAACCAATCCTTACGGGAATCCGTAAAACGGGCAAAAAACAAAAAAACCTTTCAAAAAAATGAAAGGCTATATTAAATCGGGATGGAAAATTTGTTTTTTAAATAATTCCGATGTCTTTGCAAAATGCAACCAGTTGTTCGTTGCTGGTTACCTCAAGATCTTCTTTTAAGCTGTTCAATTTTTTTTCAACACTGCTTAAGCTGTTAGGTTTTATGTTTTTTTCCTGTAGGAGATCAGGAATGTTTTTTTGCAGAACTCCTTTTGAAAGAAGGGAAACGAGTGTAATTTCATACGCAGAAAACTCATAACTATTTAGTTTTTTTATTTCCTGCTTTAAATCAAGAGACAGATAATTTTCATTAATGTAAACAGATGCAATTGATTTTTTCAGCTCTTTGGAATCGTTTCTTGCTTTACGAACATATCCATTGATATGATAGTCTTTGAAAAGAGAATCGATGATTCCGGATTTGTGTTCGGCGGAAAAGACAATGACTTTCAGGGAAGGCTGAAGTGCCTTTATTTGTTGGATAAGATCTCTTCCGTCTTTAATGTTTTGCTGCCGGTGATCTTCTTCATAATACAAATCAGTGATCAACAGGTCGTAAGGTTCATTTTCCCGAATGGATTTATGAACCTTTGCCAATGCATCATCACAGTAATATACATAATCAACATTCGGAATGTTGAGGTCTTCCAGTGTTTTTTGTACCGAAAGATTAATACTTTCATGGTCTTCAGCGATTAAAATTTTTTTGAACATTCTTTTTAGTTTTTAGGAAACAGGAAATGAAATGTTGATCTTCAATCCTCTTTCGGTTTTGGTGTCAAAAATAATTTCTCCTTTGATTGTTTCTATACGGGAAACCGTAGACGACAGCCCATTTTTATATATAATTTCTCCGGGAATGCCAATTCCATTATCGGTATAGTAAATTTTGATCAGTTCATTTTCCCTTTCAAATCTGAAAACCACCCGGTCTGCCCGGCTATGTTTTTTCATATTTACGAGTAATTCACGTACAATCTGGTACACTTCTGTCAGGGTTGATTCTTGTAATCCCTTCCATATGCTTGCATCGTTTCCGGCAAGATAGGTTTTTACAGTATCATTATTAAAGGAGCCTATAAGTTCCGATATCTTTTCATTGTAATTCTTCTCGTTATTGGTAAGATCGGTCTTTTCATAGGAAATATCCCTTGATTTTTCATAAACAAATTCCAATTCATCAAGCGCCTCATCTTTGCTAAAGCTTTCCTGGTTTTCAATCTTGGTCATCACCTGATAGATACCGTTTGCTACTACATCGTGTACTTTTTTGGAGAGTTTAAGTTGAGTGTTTTTTACTTCTAGCTCTTTTTCTTGTTTTAGTTTTTTCTGTCTTTTGCTATATAATATTATAATGATAATCAATGTAGCTACTAAACCACTTGAAATTAAATATTGTCTTAATAATTGAATTTCTTTTTGTGCATTTTGTGCTTCAGATCTTAGAAAGTCAGCTTTATTTTTTTCTGTTTCATACCTTATTAATGCGAACTGATTTTTTGCTTTACTCCTCGCAATAAGAAGACTGTCATTGAGTTTTTGATAATCTTTAAAATATATTGAAATATTACTTGTGTTGAGATCAATAAGTTTAATTAATGCCTGCAGCTTATCTTCAGGATTTTTTACCGCAATTGCTGTTTCAAGCATTTTTTCGGTATAAAAAAGAGCCTTACTTTTATCAAATGTTTTAAAGTATTCAGATAATGTATAGTAACTAGAATTTAAACCATCTATGTCATTGCTTTTTTTCCTTATTTCTAATGCTTTATAAAACTCAGGAAGAGGATTGTAATTTCTGTCTTGCATGAATTTAGCTCTAGCAAAATTGTTTAATGCCCGTGCATATTCCACTTTATTTTTAGATAAGATAGAATTTTTAAAGTATCTAATAGCTTGTTTGGCTTCATTTTTCTTTAAAAATGCTACCCCAATATTATTATAGTAGGTAAATTTTGTTTCGTCATTGGTTGCATATTGTATAGCATTTTTGTAAAAATCAATAGCATCATTGTAATTATACATGTAGCCAGATGCTATCCCCATATTATTAAAACTGGAAGCTAGGTCTCTTCTCACTATAGAATCTTTGATATTGGTAAGAAACTTATTTGCTTCGAGAGAGGTTTCTATCGAACCATAGAAATCACCTTTTGCAGTTTCAATAATTGCCATGTTAATCAAAGACTGTCCTGCTCTTAATGAATCATTATTTTTTATGTATTCGTCTTTTGCCAAGGTATAATAATAAAATGCTGAGTCACTGATTTTCGCATTTCTGAATTCTCTTGCTTTTACATGGAATAGATTTTCTTTTTTGGAATTATCTGATAAAGTTTTCTTTTTTGCACAAGAAAATAAAATCACTGATATAATTAATAGTAACAGACTCTTCATATTTCATAATATTAGTTTATAGTGCAAAGTAATAAAAAGGACAGATTTATGCAATCTGTCCTTTCTGATTATTAAGGGTTTGTAAATGGTGGTGGTGTCTGACCTGTATCGCCTGTGGTACCTCCTCCTGGGCCTCCCGGATCTAATCCTTCTGCCGGACTACTACTTGTTTGTATTGTAATTTGCGTTCCATTATTATGTGGACATGTTGCTGTATTTGCGTTATTATTTGGGAATGCTAAGCCTAATAGCATTAATATAAACTCGATCATTTTGTCAAAAAATTTAATGTTAAAGCATTCGTGTTCTTCCCTGCGAAACAGATCGCAGATAGTTTTACACGGTTAAAAAATTTGAAGCGCTTCTTAAATTTTTTGGGAAGTAGAACCTTCAAAAACGGAAGAGAAACATCTGCTTCCCAACCCGGAGTTTTCTTCCGTTTTATCTGGTGATTTAGAAATCAGTTTTGTAAATTTGTTATTGTAACGTTTTGTCTGTCATTGATTTCTGGAGCAAATATCCAACAATGGAGAAAGTGTGTGTTAGAAAGTTTTTGGAAAGTTCTTGGAAACTTTTGTACGGGAAACCGTAATGATTTTATTGATAAACCCTTTAATTTTCCGAATAAAAACTATTGCTATATGTCAAAATTTTTATCCCAGAAAAAAAAGCTACTGGAAGATGTATTTGAAAAGGCATCAAATGAGACAACTGAGAAATCTCCTAGTGGGATTCTAAAATCACTAGAAAGAAGTTTGTTAGATGATTTTAAAGTCAACCTGAGCTATAAAACCTTTGAGACTTATTATAAAACTATTGTTGAAAGTGAGAAAGATTATAATATTAAGCCTGTAATCCTTGATGATTTAAGCAATTATTTAGGATATGATAATTTCAAAAATTATTGTTTAGACTGGAAAACAATAGAATACACAATTAATCAAACGGTCTCTAGAATCGTAATTAATATTATTAATAAGCCAATTCTTGCAATGCCAGATTTTATTAAGAAAAATGGGCTTGGGCTTGTAGAAATGGCGTTTGTTATTTTTTTGGTTACAGGAGGGGTTATTTTTTCAAATAATAAGAAATACGATGATGGAATGAGACATTCTTTAGGGATTATGTCTGGAGGTAAGCTTGATGTGGAAAAGAATTATATGTATTGGGATGGAGATAGATATATTGCCACAGATAGCAGTGATCTTGGTCCTCAATTGAAAGTGGTTGCAATGAATCCACATGATTTTAGATATTTTAAGCGGATTAATAGACCTGATACACTTAATGTTGATAATAGCTTAGGTAAAGTATGGTATGATAAAAGTAAAAATCATGTAGAATTTTTTACAAGTTATGGGAAACATCCTAAAAATGAAAAAGCTTTAAAAGATGTTTCTGAAGGAATATTAGAGAATTATGCAGGTCAAAATGCTAAATTGGAAGAATGAATTTCTTTCACAATTATTTAAAATTCCCTTAAATCAATTCCAAAAATAATCTTCTAATTTTCGGGTTATTTTTACCATGTTAAAAAAAGGAATTCTCTCCACTTTACTTTTTGCTTTTACTTATTTATCTGCCCAACAAAATCCGGTGCAGATTGCTTTTCTTTCGGATGTGCATTTTCATGATGTATATGGAAGTTTTTCGGATCATGATTTTAAAGGAATTGTTAATCCTAAAACAGGAAAAGCAACCATTTTGAGGACAATGGATGCTCAATTGCATTCCACACGAGTTTTTAATGAAAATTATTTTGCCTTCCTGAAAGCGCTGGATGATATTGCTGCGAAAGGAATTAAGATTGTTGCCATGCCCGGTGATTTTTCGGATGACGGGCAAGCGTACAATATACGCGGGTTGCAACGGATTCTGAGGACGTATCATGAAAAGTATGGGATTAATTTTTACATAACAACGGGAAATCATGATCCTGTCGGGCCATTTTATAAGGATGGAGGGAAAGATGATTTTTTAGGAAGCGATGGAAATGCATTGGGGGTTTACAGTAATAAAACCCTGTCAAAAAATAAACGGAATATTATTACGAAGGACATTGCAGAATCGGGGTATCTCGAGATTTTGAATGAACTTAAAGATTTCGGTTTTTACCCGCAAAAAGGGAATCTGTATTGGAGTACTCCTTTTGCCAGCTATTCTTATTCCGCCTACTCCTATGATCATGCAATGAAATGTGCCAATTACCCTAACAGGATGTATGAAGTCTCCAAAGGATTTTCAGTCCCTGACTTAAGCTATGTGGTAGAACCGGTAAATGGTGTTTGGATGATGGCTATTGATGGAAACACTTATATTCCCAAGAATCTCAATAAGGGCTCGGATGATCCCGGAAATTATAACGGAGCGAGTATAGGATATAATAATGTTCTGACGCATAAAAAGCATTTGATCCAATGGGTAAAGAAGATAGCAGCAGAAGCTGAAAGAAATGGCAAAACTCTGATTGCTTTTACCCATTACCCGATGATCGATTTTAATGACGGGGCCACAGATGAGATCAAAAATCTTTTAGGAGAGAAGAAATGGCAGCTGGAAAGGGTTCCAGAAGAAGAAGTAGCCAAAGACTTTGCAGATGCCGGGTTGCAGATTCATTTTGCAGGACATATGCATATCAATGATACGGGGATACGGAAAATAGGGGATAAGATGCTGGTGAATATACAGGTTCCTTCTCTTGCAGCCTATTTACCAGGTTATAAAGTGCTTACTATTCATTCACAGGATGTAATGGAAGTAAGGACAGAAGTTTTACATGAAGTTCCCCGTTTTGATGAGTTGTTTCCTTTATACGAAAAGGAATACAAAGCATTGCAAAAAATTCCGGGGAAGCTCCTGTGGAATAAAGAAATCCTGAAAACAAAATCCTACCATGATTTCATGTTATTTCATCTTAGGGAATTGGTTCGCCTTCGGATGATCCCGGATGACTGGCCAAAGGATTTTATTGAAAAAGGGAAATCCTTATCAGGGAAAGAATTGCTTTTGCTTTCTGAGGGTTCAAAATATACATTGCCAAAAAATATCAATATAAATTCGTTCAAAAAATGGAATCTTGAAGATCTGTTGTTCGACCTGTATAAATTCCAGTCTGCTGATGAACTTGCACAAGAGGATATTTCGAAGGAAAGGGGGATGCAATATCAGGTTCTGATAAAATCTTTTGAGCAAAATCAATCGAAGGATCCTTTTATATTAAAGCTAAAATCTGTCTTCAGGATCTTATCCCTGCTTTCAAACGGAGATCCGGCTGACCATTTTGAAATTGATTTGAAAAAGCAATCAGTAAAAAAACTGTAGAGGAATCTTATGTTGAATGGCTGAATCCTGCTCTCAAACCTTCGTTATTAAAAGATCTTTTAAAATAAAAAGAAAGCAACCTTATGCTAAGACTGCTTTTCTTTGATATGAATGTGAACGTGTGTAATTATTGTCCGTTTACCGGATTTTTTCTTTCATAAGTATTGTTTTCAAAACTTACCTTATAATCTGATTTAAAAAGACTGCTGGGTAAGTAATAATCTGTTGAAATTATTTGTGCCCCGCTTGCTTTGGCTTTTTCAAACCTTGAATAATCCCCGGCTCTCGCTTCCATAGTATCTGCATCTGCCCTGGTGCGGATAATGTATCCTTTTAGTACGAGTTCCCGGATTTCAGGACCGGGATCATTCCTGAACAATACTGCAGCTTCCGGGGTTCCGGGTACTGAATTAGTGAATATCATCCTTCCCGATAAAGAAGCGTGTCCCTTGATATAGAGATCTCTGTTTTCTCCGTTGTTATCCAGCACAAAAAGAAACTTTCCTTTGGCATTTTTTACGGTCGGCCAGTTCTTGTGAAGGACTGCTTCGTTCAATGTGGTATAGGATCCGCGAATATCATCCGGGGTGATGATCTTGTTTTTACCGAGGTAGTTTTTTAGCTCGTTATCAAGGTCATCGAATAATTGGCTTGTAAAGTGCTCCGGTTCGGTTCCGAATGTGTTGGCTCCACCATCTTTAGGTTCCAGGGTAATGAATATAGGGTCGTGATCAGGGTGTGCGTCGGACCATTTTTTAAGATCTCTTAAACACTCTTCAAGTGTAAAATACCAGGTCTGGTAATCAATATCCGTAATATGGATCATTTTGTATCCCGGCTTTTTCATTTTCCCTTCCGGATCAAAAGGTTGTTTTGTTTTGACAAGATCTAAAATTTTCGGGTGAGCATATTTTCCGCCTTTGCTGTCTGCATACACATCAAGTTCGAGATTCCGTAATCCTAAATCCAGCTGTTCCGGGATCGCGATATGCTCGTATTGAATTTTAGGCAGGGAATGTAATGAATCTTTTTTTGCCAGAAAATCATAAACCTCAGGAAGGATTGCTTTCTTATAGCTGTTATGGGAGCCGATCACCTGGATTTCATTCATCTTTACATCATCCAGATTCTGTCTCTGTGCCCATAGCAAAAAATAGGGCGATAAGGATAACAGAAAAACGGCAGCCTTTTTCATAATAACTCAAATTTTGTCATGGCGAAATTAGCGACTCTTGTTCTTAGATAATTTATATATTATGTTAATAAATTTTTAAGATTATGTAAATAAGGTAAAAGATACTGTTTGTAAAACTCTGAAAGTTAAAGCGATATTATTTTCTCATTTTGGGATATTTATATTTTGTTGATCTTAAGATAATATTATGTTAAAATAGTTTTTGGGGAAATGGATTTACTTTGTATGCCGAAAATAAGCTGTGAAAAGAGTTAAAAAAAAACCACTGTTGCGGGAACAACAGCGGCTTTTTACTAAGCAAATGTTTATTACAATTTACTTAATGATATGTACCACAAAATTAATTTTTTTAAATTTAAAAAGCTAATTCCAATAGCGTTAATCTTTCTGGTGGCCAATCAGGCCAATGCAGAGGGGTTTACGACCATTAGCCCTGTTTACTCGCAGGTAAATGAGACGATTTCCGGAGTTGTTCTGGATCAGGAGGGATCACCGGTTGAGGGGGCAAAAATTATGATTGTAGAAACGGGAGCTACAGCCATCTCAGATGCTTCAGGAAATTTTAGCATTTCTGCTTCTATCGGGCAAACATTATCAGTCTCTTATGATGGTTATGAAGTTCAGAAGATGAAGATTGACGGAACTTCTGTTTCTGTACGGTTAAAATCCAAAAAAGCAGCAACTTCTATCGAAGAGGTAACTTTAGTAGGTTATGGATCCCAGAAAAAATCTGATTTAACAGGAGCTGTCAGCCAGTTGAAGGCTGAAAACTTCAAAGAAGGAATGAACATTTCTGTGGATAACCTGATGCAGGGAAAGATTGCCGGTGTTCGTATAGTTCAGTCAAGCGGTGAACCGGGGGCCGGAGTGAACGTGTCTATTCGTGGGATTGGTTCAATAAGGAGTGGTAGTACTCCTTTATTTGTTGTAGATGGTGTTCCTTTAAGTAATGATGCGGTGAGTGCAACAAGCCCGAATGTAGGTTTAGGAAATGCACAGGCAAAAAATCCGTTAAACTTTCTGAATACCAGCGATATCGAATCAATCACCGTCTTAAAAGATGCTTCGGCTGCTGCCATTTATGGAGCCCGGGGATCGAATGGAGTTGTTTTGATCACCACGAAAAGAGGAAAGAGGGGAGAACCTATGTTTACCTATGATACCTATCTTGGTTTTTCTTCTGTTATTAAGAAGCTGGATCTGCTAACGGCAGATCAGTACAGAGCTGCCGGAGTTGATAAGCTTTATGATCACGGAGGAAATACGGATTGGCAGGATGAGATCTATAGAAACGCGGTGTCTCAGAATCACTCGGTATCATTTTCAAAAGCTACGGAAACAGGAAATTATTTTGCTTCCATTTCTCACATGGATCAGGACGGTATTGTTCTCAACAGTGGTTTTAAAAGAACAACTGCCCGTCTGAATGCAGAAGAGTCTTTTTTTGACAATAAAAGGCTAAAGGTTAAAGTAAACCTTACGGCAAGTGACATCAGGGAAACAGGAATCCCGAACGGAGGTAATGCAGGATCGGATGGTCAAGTCATTATTCATGCCCTGATGGCGAACCCAACCCGTTCTGTTTATGATCAAAACGGGAACTTCACTAATTTTAATATGAACGCTCATTATAATCCATTATATCTGTTAAGTGTTTATAATGACAAGACCAATACCTTCAGGGTTTTGGGAAATACAGAGGCAACTTTAAGGATCTTGCCGGGATTGAATTATAAATTCAATTTAGGGATCGATAAAACAATGTCGGAGAGAAACACCACTATGTATCCGAATATTACCGACAGAACTCCCAAAGGAATGTATGTTCAGGCCAATCTTGATTCTTATAATATTCTGTTGGAACATTACTTAACCTATGATCTTAGTTTAAATAAGCATAATTTCAGTTTGCTGGGAGGTTTTTCATATCAGAAATTCAAATCTACAGGAACTTATTTCGGAGTAAAGGATATTGCTGCTCAGGGAGCGGGAATTGCACCGGAAATTAATCCGGGATATTCAGGAACGGCATTTATTCCCGGAGCGGGATATGCGCAGGAAAATGAATTGCAGTCCTATTTCGGAAGGGTAAATTATAATTTTGATAAAAAGTATTTACTAACAGCTTCATTACGAGCAGACGGTTCCACTCGTTTTGGTAAAAATAATAAATACGGATATTTCCCTTCATTTGCGGTGGGGTGGACGATTTCCAATGAAAACTTCTTAAAGGACTCTCAGATCATCAATGAATTAAAATTAAGAGGTAGCTGGGGACAAACCGGTAACCAGGAAGTTCCGAACAAAATTACACAAGCGAGTTCTTCACTGACGCAAGCTGCGGGATATTATCTGTATGATAACTTAAATCTGATCAACGGAGTGGCCATCAATAGAACGGTAAATCCTGACCTGAAATGGGAAGTTGTAGAGCAGACCAATATTGGGACAGATTTCAGTCTATGGAAAAATAAATTGTACGGATCATTGGAATATTATCATAAGACGACGAAAGATCCTATTTTAAATATTCCTTCAAGACCTTTGAGCCCAACAAGCACTGTTTGGAAGAATGTTGATGCGCAGATTGTCAATAAAGGTTTTGAATTCAGCTTAGGTTCAGAGATCATGAAAAATGAAAATTTTACATGGAACCTTGATGTGAACGGAGCGACAGTGAACAATGTTGTAAAAAATCTTCCGGTATCAGCGATTTACTCTGGTGAAGTTTCAGGACCGGGGCTTTCCGGGGTAACGGCGAATATTTACAAAAACGGATATGAGGCGGGTTCTTTCTATATGTTGAATTATCTCGGTGTTGATGCCAACGGAAAATATATCTATGAAGATATTAACGGAGATGGAAGAATCGATCAGAATGACAGAAAAATTTTCGAAGGAGCTATACCCAATTTTACCTTCGGGATCAATTCTTATATGAAATACAAGCGATTTGATTTTGCATTCTCTTTCATCGGACAAACCGGAGGCTATCTTGTTAATAATACGGCGCTTGACCTGAATATCAATAACCTAGCCTCAGACAGGAATGTTTTGAAAAATTTCTACGATTCGGGAGCAAGTTTCACCAATCAGCCCCAACTGTCCTCTTTGTATCTTGAAAAATCCGATTTCCTTCGTTTGAACAACGTAAGGCTAGGATATACTTTCGACATGGGACAACTGAAATTTTTAAAGAGCATTAATCTCTACGTAAGCGCACAAAATTTATTTACCATCACCAGTTATTCGGGATATGATCCTCTTGTTGATACGAACAAACAAGTAGGAGGGAACCAGTCTCTGGGAATCGACTATACAACATATCCGTCTGCCAAAACATTCATTTTGGGGGCAACTGTTAAATTTTAATTTGAGTTAAAGAAATCATGAGATCTAATTTTTTAAATATTAATAAAATTATTTTATCCATTGCTGCATTGGCCTTAATGGGATGTACAAATCTGGATGAAAAAGTAATCGATGAGGTCCTGGGTTCTGAAGTTGCAGATCCAGAGGCTGCTTTGGCTGCTGCTTACAGCCAGCTTGGCGAAGGAACTTTTGTAGACCATGGAAGTGTTTTTGCTTTGCAGGAATATTCTACGGATGAAGCCATTCTTCCTACGAGAGGAAGTGACTGGGGAGACGGAGGAAAGTGGAGAGCTATGCACGAATTTACTTGGGATGCCAACAGTGACGTGGTTAAAACGACATGGAACCAGCTGAACTTCGGGATTACCAAATCTTTAACGGCAATATCGAGCGCTAACAAAAGTACAGGAGCCAATAAAACATTATTTTTAGCAGAAGCAAAAGGATTATTGGCATATTATACTTATACAACCATCGATTTATTTGGACAAGCTCCTTACAGGGATCCGGATAATATCAATGCCCCGATTGTGATCAGAAAGGCAGATACTACAATTGATGCTTTAATCACTGAAGTAGCAGGGCTTATTCCCAATTTAGCAGATATTAAAACTCAGAATACCCATGCAGGAAGGTTTACAAAGCAAGCCGCCTATGCACTTTTGGCAGATATGTACCTGAACAGGGCAGTTTTAAAAAACAAAACGGCAGGTACTTTCAATTTTACGGAACAGGCTGTAAGTGGGGGAGGAAATGATATGGATAAAGTGATTGAATATTGTAACTTGTTGATTAATAATCCCAACTTTAGCTTAGAGTCTAATTATTTTCACAATTTTGATATCAATAACGATACGAGCAAGGAGATGATCTTTACTATTGTTCAGAAAAAAATAGCCAGTTCAGACAAGGGTTCGGATAACGATTTAGCGTATATGTCAATGGAAAGGAGCCAGAAGCCTTCACCGGATAACAGAGGAACAAATGCATCATGTGTCACTCCTGAATTCTATTACTCATGGAACGGGAATCATGATGACCCCCGTTTTCAAAGAACCTATCAATATGAGGACGGAACATGGTTCAGAAATGACGGAACTGATGTGAGCGTGCCTTCAACAAGTAAAGTGGAAGGAACAGGAAAACCCTGGTTTCATTTTAACAGAGGACTGCAGGTGGGTCAGCAATATGGGCCTAAAATTCTTCAAAATGGAAATTTCGATATGACCGCAGATGGAAGAATTAAAGTATTTAAGTTGTTTACAGAAAAAAACACAACGCTTGCTGCAGATTTCACTCCTGAACTGAATTTTGATAACCCTTCTGAGGCTGTATTTACGCAGGCGCAGATCAACAGAGGAGTAAGAAATTTCAAATTTGAATTTGATCCAGGCTATGGAAACAACGGAACAAGCGGAATGGACGTCCCATTATACAGATTGGGAACAATCTATATGATGCGTGCAGAAGCCTATTTCAGAAATGGAAATATAGCAGCAGCGTTGGCCGATGTTAATAAATTAAGAACCAGCAGGACCCGCGAATCTTTATACAATAATGCTCCGGGTGTTGCGATTGCTTCTCTTGATGCAAATACTTTATTTAAAGAGTCCGGCTATGAACTGTATTGGGAGATGTACAGAAGGAAAGCGATGATAAGATTTGGGAAATTCGATCTTCCGGGAACGGCTAAGTCAGCGTCCCAACCTTACAGAAGAATTTTCCCGATTCCTCAGGCAACACTTGATGCATCAAATGATTTTACTCAGAATCCGGGCTACTAGTTTTTCTCATATAAATGATTATTTTCTGCAAAGAAAAGCGAAGAGAATAATCTCTTCGCTTTATTTTTTTATTCAGCATTCAACATGTTCAGTTCTCCGAAATGTTTTTTGAATTTTTGAATTTTAGGGCCTACCACAGCACTGCAATAAGGTTGTGTAGGATTTTCATTGTAATACCCCTGATGGTATTGCTCAGCAGGCCAGAACTTATCGAATTTCGTTAATTCGGTAACATATTCTCCGGACCATCTCCCTGATTCTTCAGATACCCTGATGGCTTCTTCTGCTTTTTGCTTTTCCGCATCATCTTTATAGTAAATAACAGAACGGTATTGTGTTCCGATGTCATTTCCCTGTCTGTTAAGCTGTGTTGGATCATGAAGGAAAAAGAATACATCCATCAATTGTTCGTATGAAATGATCTTAGGATCATAAGTGATCTGTACTACTTCTGCATGACCTGTATTTCCTGTACATACTTCTTCGTAGGTCGGATTCTCTTTATGTCCTCCTGAATAGCCTGAAATTGCAGATTTTACACCCTTTAGCATGTTGAAACAGCTTTCTACACACCAGAAGCATCCACCGCCGAAAGTAATCTGTTCTAAATTATTGTTATCCATTGTAGGTTGATTGTTTGAATTACCGGTTTCTTTATCTATCCTATACTATAAAGGATATCAAAAAGCTAATCAAAAATATGAAAAACTTTTTCATTTTTTACGGGAACTGTCATGAGAATTTGTACATATTGCTCGTGATTTGCAGCGAGCCGAAAATCAAATATTCCGGATAATATAGGACAAAATAAAAAGCACCCTTAAAGGATGCTTGATTATATCTTTAAATAGCGTCAGATTATTTTTCCCAAACCAAGGCACTTGCCCCCAAAATAGCAGCATCCGCTTCATCAAGTTCGCTGAAAACCAATTTAACTTTATTTCTGAAAATCGAAAGAAGGTTTCTTTCCATATGAAGTTTTGCAGGTTTCAGGATAAAATCTCCGGCTTTAATAACTCCACCAAATAAAAGAATCGCCTCAGGAGATGAGAACATAACAAAATTAGCCAATGCCTCCCCTAATTTCTGTCCCGTGTATCTGAATACTTCGATAGCAATAGGATCTCCTTTTAATGCACATTCATGAACCGTTTTAGAATTGATCGCCTCTTCAGGATACTGGTTCAACAGGGATTCAGGAAATTCAGCCCTCATTTTTTTAGCCGTGATTGCAATTCCTGTAGCGGAGGCATACGCCTCAAGACTTCCTTCAGAACCGGTACTCCAATGCTTTCTTCCTCCCGGTTTCACAATAGTATGCCCGAGTTCACCGGCAAAACCATCATGTCCGTAGATCAGCTTTCCACTGGCCACGATACCGCTTCCTACACCTGTCCCTAAAGTGATCATGATAAAATCTTTCATTCCTCTTGCTGCTCCGAAAAGCATTTCACCATAAGCTGCAGCATTGGCATCATTGGTAATGGTACAAGGCAGATTGAATTTGGCTGTCATTAATTCAGCAAAAGGAACAACTCCCTTCCAGGGAAGATTGGGAGCCTGCTCTATGGTTCCGGTGTAATAGTTCCCGTTAGGAGCACCTACACCAATGCCATCGAAATTTTTTTCATTGCCGTACTTTTCAATCAGAGGGTGAACCTTTTCATGCAGGGCTTCGATAAAATCTTCAACCTTTTCATATTCATCTGTTCTCAGGTGCCCTTTTTCAAGAACCTCTCCTCTGTGGTTTACCACTCCAAACTTTGTATTGGTACCACCAATATCAATTCCTATGGCAACATGTTTTGATAAATCTATTAATGACATTTTCTATTCTAATAATTCTGAAGGGTTAAAATTATAAAAAAGATTGTATTAATGGATTATTAACGAAGAATTTATTAAAAAAAGTTTTCAGGCCGTTTTGGGTGTTTTCTTTTTTCTTCTTCCCCACCATACGAGGAAGCCAGTCACTGGTAATGAGGCACATATGAGACTTACAACAAAGGCAATGATTTTTGTAGGAAGCCCCAATATGGATCCGACGTGGATATCGTAATTTGCTCCCACTACTTTTTCTCCGAAATTTTTGTCTTTAGGATCGTGAGTGTGAAGAAGTTCACCTGAGTTTTCATCAAAAATTAAGCTGCTGCTTTTATGATAAGAATAGGATAGGTGCTTTACGTATACTTCAAAATTAGGATGCTCGTGATCATCCATATGTTCGTGCCCGAGATCTATAGAAAAACCAAAGGAATCCGGATATTTCTCTTTAACAGTATTGCTTATTTTATCGAGTGTGGTTTCTGTTCTCTGCTCTATCGGAGCCTTTGTCTTGATATGGGAAAAATCAGGATAAACGGTACTTCCTCCTGAAAAGATCACATAGATTGCTGCCTGAACAAAAAAGAAGGCATAAAATAAACCTGTAATAGAGAATATTAAAGCGAAAACGGAGGCGTAAAAACCTAGTACATTGTGAAGATCATAGTTCTTTCTCTTCCAGCTTTTGATATTTTTCCATTTGAAAGAAAAACGTTGTTTCCTCGCCGCTTTATTTTTCGGCCACCACAGTACGATCCCCGTAATCAGCATGATGACGAATATAATAACGGGAATCCCAACAAGGTATTTTCCCCAGTCCTGTTTCATTAAAAAGCTCCAGTGGATCATTTTTACGATCTGGAAAAATCCGTTTTTTTCGTCATACGTTCTTAAAACTTTTCCGGTGTAAGGATTTACGTAAGCCGCTTTATAGACAGGATATTCATCAAAGTAATTCCAGGCATCGGTGTTGTGTTCGTACCAATAGAAAATGTATGACATCTTTTTGTCAACAGGAATGTTAACCCAGTGAACAGGATATTTCTCTTTTACCTGTTCGGTAACTGATTTTTCCAGCACCCTGATCGGCAGGATCTGTTTTTGATCTATATTTTGCTCGTTATGATAGATAACATCTTTTCGGGTAACGTTTTCAATCTCATCCTTAAAAACATATAATGCTCCGGTGATGGAAATAATGAAAATTAAAAAGCCGATTCCCAGCCCAAACCACAAATGCAGCTTGGCAGACCACTTTTTAAAAAATCCGGGCTTTTTTTTATGGTGATGTTTCTTCTTCATATCGTAACAGAAAGTCGTGCAAAGATAACACTTAACTTTTATTTAGATTAATTAAAATTTATATTCGATCATGAAAGTTCCTCTCATCCCTAAAGAATTGATGAAGTCACTATCTCTTGCAGACCACCATGCGATAGAAGGTTGGTAGAGTTTATTGAAAAGGTTTTCTATTCCTAAAGAAACTTTCCAGTTATTATTGACTTCATAGCTGGACTTAAAATTGAAAACAGTGTAATCCGGAACCCGACCTTCACCGTAAGCATATAATCCTGTTTTTGTATTAGGCTCGAACCTGTCCTGTTTAAAGGCATGAAGCATATCAAGTCCTAAAGATAATGCCTTCACAGGCCTTACCTGAACATAAGCCAGGACCTTCGGAGCAGAAATTCTGCTGTTGTTGATTTTTGCAGAATAATCCCCGTCATTTTTTATAGAAGTAATGCCTTCCATCCAGCTGTAGCTTCCACCGAAATTAATCCATCGGGTAGGCGTGAAATGTAAAAATCCTTCTACTCCATATACTACTTCGGGAGACCTTTGAATGGTTAAAGCACGGTCCGGGCTCTGAACAAATGAAGCTCCTAATTTTGAAGTACTTACATAAGATGTAATTTCGTAATTGATCCATTTGGAAATCTGACCTGTGGCTCCCAATTCATAATTGTTAACAATAATAGGTTTGGTTTCGAGGTTTTGTATAGTTCCTTCCGTAGATGTCCTGAGGATCCTGCCCAGTTCATTAATCGAATAGGCTTGTGAAAAGCTTCCGAATAAATTGATATAATCTTCAATATTATAACGCACCCCAATGTTTCCTACAAAGGCGTTGTACTTTAAGTCTCCGCCGGTAACAAAAATACTTTTTGTGAATGTGCCGTCGTTTTTAATGGATGAGAGAGTATTGAAATCACCTACCTTAACTTTTATATTCTCATAACGGACACCTCCTTTAATGGTAAGCTTTTTTAAAAGATCAATTTTAATAAGTGCAAAAGGAGCAATGTTGGTCATGTCCATGTCCGGAGTCCAGTAACGGCCATCTTCAAGCTTCTGTACGGTTTGATCATTAAGTATATCGACTCCGTAAATAACTTCTGCCTGGGAGTTTTTCGTATTCCACAATTGAGTATCAAGATTAATACGGGCACCTTTTTTCTTGGAAATAACGTTGGACTGCCCTCCGTTCAGGAATGTATCACTGTATCCATACACTGTTCTGAAGTCCTGATAATAAAGGTTTACATTCAATGATGTCCCTTCAAACAGGTTTTTATTATCGTAGCTTAATTTATAGTTATGGTTTCTTGGTGTTCCCTGTGGAGTAGTTTCAAGATTTTTCCCCCTTCCTTCACCGATTGTTGGGGTAACTCCGTATTTTCCGGTTTTTAATCCTAAATCCAGATCTGATTTCGAAGCATATCCTAAATATGAAGCCTCAATTCTTTGATTAGGGGTCAGGTTATATCCCAGTTTCAGCATTCCGTTGTAATTGTCCATTTTTGCCGTACTGTAGGTAGGGCTGAGGTTTACACCGTCAGCATCCTTCAGGTATCCCGTTCTTTCGTAGGCCAATGAGGCCACATAATCAAATTTGTCTGTGATCTTTCCGGATAAAAGCTGGCTTGCCCTGAATCCTAATGTCCCGCCATAAGGCTGACCTGTAAGTCCGATCTGTGAAAGACCTGAAATCTTTTGATCCGATCTGCTTCTTTTGGTAATATAATTAATGATACCTCCGTCCGCTCCGTTTCCATATATCGACGAAGCACCTTTAATAACCTCGATTCTTTCAATAACCGACGGATCAATAGATCTTATATCCCTTGCTCCGTTTCTAAGTGGAGTAGACTGAGGAACCCCGTCAATAAGTACCAATACCTGGCGGCCTCGGAGGGTTTGTCCTGAATTGGAAGTTTGTCCCGAACTTGGTCCCAAACTCGGAACAGTATATTGAAGGATACTGGTAATATCCGAATTAACCGTCAATTGAGATTGTACCTGCTTTTCCCCGACAATGGTAATAGAGCTAGGAACTTCCTTGATATTTTCTTTTTTTCTTGAAGCCGTAAGTACAACTTCTTCAACATTCCTGGTTTGTAGTGTATCTTTAACTTGTGCAAAAGCAGTCACTGTTCCCAGGCATGCTACTGATAAAAAAGCTTTTTTCATTATATTTTTTTCCCTTGTTTCTTTCTTTTTCCCCACCATACCAGAAATCCGGTGACAGGTAATGATGTGCAGATAAGCCCTGCAATAAACCAAATGATCTTTCCCGCCAGGCCGAAATAAGAACCTGTATGGATGTCATAGTTGGCATTGGAATATTTCTCTGCAGCAGATAAATTCTGATGAGGTCGGTTTGCCAATAGTTTTCCGGAGTACTTATCGAATATGAGAACATTTCTTTCGCTGTACCTTCCGTCCTGCTGATAAATGGTTACCGGAATGTTCTTCAGTTCTTTTCCTTTTTTATTCTTTCCGTTCAGAGGAATTCTGAAACTTGAAGAAGACGCATATATTTTTCTCGTTTCATTGGCTGCCAGATCAAAAACTCTATTGTTTTTTGCCAGTAGCGAATCCGGAGACTTGGGTTGCTTTTCTTTTGGAAGTTCAAATGATCCGGATAAAGTGAAATTGAAGGCATTTTTAACGTAAGGGTAGGTAAAGTAAATACCGGTAATCGCCATAAGTAAAGCAATAAACGAGGAATAAAACCCCAGAACATTGTGGAGGTCATAGTTTTTCCGTTTCCAGGTTTTTATATTTTTCCAGTTAAACCAGAAGCGCCCTTTTCTTGCTTTTTTATTTTGAGGCCACCATAATACAATTCCTGTGATCAGCATTACAATAAAAAGAACCACTGGAATTCCCACCACATATTTTCCCCAATCCGATTTCAGAAGAAGACTCCAGTGAATATATTTTAAAATGGTAAAGACATCATATTTTTCATCATAAACAGCCAGGATTTCACCGGTATATTGGTTAACAAAAACCTGCTTATTGATCAATACTTCCTGAAAATAATTCCATCCCTTTTTCCCTTTTTTATAATATAAAAAACCATAAGATTTTCCTTTATCCATTGGGATCTCAACAGAACTCAAAGGATATTTTTCATTAAGTTCCAATGTTACTTTTTCACGGAGAAGGCTAATTGGTAAAGATTGTTCCCGGATGGTTTCTCTTTTGAGTTCTATAGCATCTTTTCGGATTATATTCTGGATTTCATCCTTAAAAACATATAAGGTTCCGGAAAGGGAAACAATGAATACGATCAAACCCACAGATAAGCCGAACCACAAATGCAGCTGGGCAGACCACTTTTTTGTAGCGGATGGTTTCTTCTTATGATGATGTTTTTTACGCATAGAAAAAAGTTAACCGGAAAAAACCGATTAACCTTTATTTATTAAAATTTATATCCTATTGAAAGTCTGAAATTTCTCGGAGCATCTGCCTGATAATAGTAATAGTTTGCATATGGTGAACCAGAGTAAAGGTATCTGTTAAATACATTGAATACATTTAGACCTACTCTGAACTTCGTGTTTTCCCAAGAAGCCCCAGCATCAAATTTTACATAATCTCCCATCTGTAAGGTGTTTGAACTTCCCCAATTCCAGCTGCTTCTTCCCGCAAGATAAGTACCCCCAAAGCTTAGCCCGAATCCTTCCAGGATACCATCTGTAAATGTATAATTTAGCCATCCGTTAGCCGTGTGTTTTGCAAACCCCGGTACTTTATCTCCTTTATTTGCTTTGGCCGTGGTTTCTGTAAATTTATTTTCAGTGAATGCATAGTTGAAAATAGCATTGAATCCTCTTACAATCTCTCCTTTAAGATCAAACTCTACTCCTTGTACTCTCGTCTTTCCAAGAAGGATGGAATATCTTCCATTTGGATTGTCGGTTTGATCAGGATCTCCTGTGACTTCATTATTTTTATTGATATTGTATAATGATAAAGTAGTGTTCCATTTTCCTGCAAACCAATCTTTTTTTACTCCTATTTCCATATTGCTTCCTGTTAGAGGAGTAGCTGTTGTACCATCTCTGAATAATCCTGCTTGGGGAACAAAAGTTTGATCATATAAAGCATATGCAGACATGCTTTCATTAATAGAATAACTCAATCCAATACGAGGGGTAATTCTATTAGCTTCAGACTTTGTTCCGTAATTGATTTCTTTTACAGTAGTATAACGGGCAGCAAGAGTTAATCTTAAAGCATCATTAAAAAAACCTAATTCATCCTGTAAATACAAACCAGTATAATTTTGATCTATAGTACTTCCTGCACCTGCTCTGGTTGAAAGGGGCTTACTTTTATCAAATGGTTTATAATTCTCGGTATTATTGGGTCCGGAATATGTATTTATTCCATTGATATCATAATTACCAGTATTGGTATTGTACCAATAGTTGTGATCAGCGACAGAATTTTTATCAGGATCAAAATCTCCGTTAGCATTGTACTTATCCAGATTATATCCCTGAGACCAGTCTGCTATATATTTTTTACTTCCTAAGTCAAGACCTGCTAAAATTTTGTGAGAAACAGATCCTGTTTTAACGTAACCGTTTAAAAACACCTGTCCGAATTTCATTGTGTTATCAGCTTCCCAATAGTTTACACGACGGATCATGTATCCATTTTCGAAATTACTTGGCCAAATGTCACTACCCATAGTATATTCGTTTACATAAGTTAGCTGAGAAGTTAATTTCCAATTATTATTGAACTTATGCTGTAAGTTAATATTTACGGTATTGTTATCTACTTTTGTAGGGTCAATGCTTGGATCAGTTACGGTATATCCAACTGGCTTCGCTCTATAACCTTCAAAAGAGAAAACATAAGCGGAACCAACTTCAGACATTTTAGCCTTCTGATAAATATATTCTGCTGTTAATGTAGTTTTATCAGAAAGATTAACTTTTAATGAGGGATTAATAATGTACCTGTCATTAAATTCATAGTCTCTGAAACTGTTCTTATTCTGAGCCATTAAATTCAATCGGAACGCTACTTTATCGGTAATTTTCGTATCAATATCGGTCTCTCCTCTGTACATATTAAAGCTTCCAAGTGTTACTCTGGCACTCCCGTTCAATGATTGTCCGGTAGGCTTTTTGGTAACGATATTATAAATACCGCTTGGTTCACCATTTGACATCAGGAAACCGGAAGGGCCTTTGATGAACTCAATATGATCTACAAAGCTCATGTCCTCACTCAGAGGTCCCCAGTTTGAAGTGACATTTACCCCATTCATAAAGGCAGCTGCTCTTGAACCCCTCATGTTAACTCTGGTATACATATCTCCCCAGTGTTCTAACCTTTGTGCTCCGGCAACATTTCGTAATACACCATCGCTTAATGT
Source organism: Chryseobacterium sp. B21-037 (assembly GCF_028570785.1). Lineage (NCBI taxonomy): Bacteria > Pseudomonadati > Bacteroidota > Flavobacteriia > Flavobacteriales > Weeksellaceae > Chryseobacterium > Chryseobacterium sp. B21-037. The sequence goes on along the minus strand of NZ_JALGCB010000001.1, from coordinate 3,460,552 downwards.
GGTTACCTGCTGATCTTCTAAAGCCCTGTTCGTAATAATAGAAATGTTTTGAGGAATTTTGATAAGCGCTTCATCTAAACGCATTGAAGAAGAACCTTCTTTTTCTACATATTTTTTATAGTACTTACCGCTTACTACAACCTCTTCAATATCGTTTGATTTAATCGTATCTTTTTTTTCCTGAGCAAATACCATCACAGTTGATAATAAAGCAGCTCCTATTATTACTCTTTTCATTGTTTATAAGATCCTTATGTGTGTTGAATTATTTTGTTAAAATTTATAAGTCAGACGATTGATGATAACACCGTTGTTCTTTTTGAACATACCGGCTTGATATTTCAGCGCCTTGATTGATTATGATCTAACTGTAGATTATAATTTGTTAACTAAAAATTTTTGCAAATATATTGTTTTTAATTATTCTAAATAAATTAGAGTATTGATATTTATCATAAAAATGTTATTTGAAGAATAATAAAAGCCATTTCATACTAAATGAAATGGCTTTTATTGTAATGCTAATTATAATTTAAATAGAAGAATTTGCTTCTTTTGAGGTAAAAGTGATATTAAAATTTATAAGTAATACTTCCCAGAATATTTGCTATAGGCTGGGCGTTTGCAGTCGTATATCCATTCCAGTAATGCTCATTTGTAAAATTGTCTACCTTAACTCCTATTCTGAATTTCTTTGTATCGTAAAATGCATTGGCATTTAATACCAGATATTTCGGAAGTATAAATGTTCCCATAGTAGTAGAGTTTACGATTTTATTATCACTCGCGTAATTACCTCCTACACCAAAGCCCAGTCCTTTTAAACCTCCATCTAAGAACTGATAGCTTGCATTAAAATTAACCAACCATGGAGATGATGCCGTTGACGGCCTTCTTCCTATAACCGTATTGTCTGCTTCAGTGTATTTCATATCATTGTAGCTTACTCCGGCGATTACAGAGAAACCTTTGATCAGGTAAGCATTGGCTTCTAATTCGACACCCTGACTTGTTAATGATCCGGCCTGGTTTTGTACAGCCTGCCCGGTTCCTGTCATTTCACCTGTATTAAGAAGGGTGTTCTTTACTTTGATATTATAATAACTTAAAGTAGTAGTAACTCTTCCTTTTATAAGATTCGTTTTGATTCCTCCTTCAAATTGATTGGCTCTTTCAGGAGTAGCTAGGTTGATGTTTCCTGCTTTATCTGAGGTATAATAACCATTACTTGAAAAACTATTTTGATAGTTTCCAAAAACGGAGAACTTGTCCGGAAGTATCTGATAGACAACTCCGAATTTTGGAGACCATGCTCCCTGATTGTAGGAAGAAGCAATGTTTGGTCCTATAATACCACCTTTATAAGCAACACTTTCATATCTTAATGAAGTTAAGATGTTTAACCCGGGCAATGGAGTAATTACATTAGAAATATAGCCGCTGTAGATATCTTTTTTACCGGCACTTTTATAGGTATTGTTTTTTTCAAAATCTTGCGTACTTTGAAGGTTTGCATATATTTCGCTCAGTGTTTGACCATTCATGTTGGAATAATTTCCTCCAAATGGGACCCAATCAAAATTTGTGAACATAAAGAATTGGTTATCATTTATCCTCATATAATCAAAACCGGCTACGGTTCTGTTTCTTACGCTTCCGATTTTAAAATCAGCATTGAAATTCTGCTGAAGTTGGAAATATGTTCTTTTACTGTCTTTGGTAGACTGATCGGCTCTAGTAATTCCTATTTCTGAACCATTATTGGGGTTGGGAGCAAAGTAGAAATAAGGATTGAACCCGTCAGAATAAGAATAGGAAGTACTTACATTGGTAGAGGATTTGATAAAATCATTGATCTTATAATTTACCTGCCCGAAAAAATTTCTGGCTTTTGCTGTTGTTTTAAGATCGTTCCCTGTGTATGTTTGCTTGTAATCATATCCTAGCTTTTCCATTTTATCCATGCTGTCAGCTCCCAGTTGTGAACTTGGAAAATAAAAAAAGAAAGCGGTTTCAGGATACGCATTAGTCTCAAACATTTCCAATTCTGCATTGATCTCTAGTTTGTCTGTAGGGCGATAGGTAAGGGAAGGAGTAAATGCATAAAAGGAGTTTTTTGCATTTGGTCTTTGAAAAGTTCCCTGATTGGTATAAGCTGTATTTAATCTGAATAGCAGTTTTTTATCGTTGGTAAGTGGTGTATTTACATCGGCTTGTACCCGGTAGTAGTTATAACTTCCGCCAGCCAGAGAAACTGCTCCTGCAAATTCTTCAAAAGGCTTTTTTGTAATTCTGTTTACTACTCCCCCATATGAAGTTACATTACTCCCGAAGAGGGTAGCAGAAGGTCCTTTTAATACCTCTATTCTTTCTACATTAATAGCATCCATAGATGTGGTGATCGGAGCGACCATTCCATTTCTGATAGAGTTTCCGGCTACAAAGCCCCTTAAGTTAAGATAGATTCCGCCATCACCGGCTCTGTTGGTAGCACTCCACATTTTTTGGGCACCTGCGACATTTCTGAATGCATCATCCACGGTAAATAATAATTGATTTTCCAGAACACCTTTATCAATTGAAGAATATACCTGTGGATCTTCTATAGCTTTTAACGGCATTTTATTAGAATAGTCACTGTCTTTTTTGATATAAGTACTAATGATGACTTCATCAATACTTTTGGTTTTGGTATCTGCCGTGTCTTTTTTTTGTGCAAAAGTTAACATTGAGCCCAGCATTGAAACACCAATCAGTACATTTTTCATGAAAGCATTTTTTTTTGCAAATATATTGTTTTTAATTATTCTAAATAAATCATAATGTTGATATTTATCACGTAAATCTTATTTAGAAGATAATAAAAAAGCCTTTTTAACTTTTTAGTTCGGATGGGACGATGTTTTTCCCAGATAGTAGCTTTTAATTGTATGAATTATTTATTTTGAGCAAAAAAAACCGCAACAAGTTTACTTGTTGCGGTTTTTCGTATGTATTAATTATTTCTTATGCTGGGATTTCTCCTTTGTACAAGAAAGAAATAATTTCTTTATTCATTTTGTCTACCATTTCACTGAACAGGTGGAAAGATTCTTGTTTATAAATTACAAGCGGATCTTTTTGTTCATAAACAGCTCCTTGTGAAGATCTTCTTAAGTCATCCATTTCACGTAAGTGAAGTTTCCAGTTTTCATCGATGATTGATAACGTAATATTTTTCTCGAAATCGTTGATCAGCGTATCACACTGGCTTTCAAAAGCATCTTTAAGATCCGTAACAATTGTAAGCGTCTTATGTCCATCTGAGAAAGGAACCTGAATCATTTTGAACATTGAACCCTGATTTTGGTATACATTTTCAATGATAGGGAATGATTTCTCCTTCAACAGATTCAACTTCATCTGATAATCTTCCTGTGCTGCTTTGAAAAGGATATTCGTAAGATCCTGAACAGATTTGTTACCGAAATCACTTTCAGAAACAGGAGAACCCATTGTGAAATGTTTGATGACTTCAAATTCAAAATCTTTGAAACTGCCATTAGCTTTACCTTTGGCTGCAATAGAATTGGCAACGTCAAAGATCATATTGGTAATGTCATACTTCAGGTGATCTCCGAATAATGCGTTCTTTCTTCTTTTATAGATTACGTCACGCTGCTTATTCATTACATCATCATACTCAAGAAGTCTCTTTCTGATTCCGAAGTTATTTTCCTCTACTTTTTTCTGAGCTCTTTCAATAGACTTGCTGATCATAGAATGCTGAATCACTTCTCCTTCTTTATGACCCATTCTGTCCATCATCTTGGCAATTCTTTCAGATCCGAACAAACGCATCAGATTATCTTCAAGAGATACATAGAACTGGGAGCTACCAGGGTCACCCTGACGTCCTGCTCTACCTCTTAGCTGTCTGTCAACACGTCTTGAATCGTGTCTTTCGGTACCGATAATTGCTAAACCTCCTGCTTCTTTTACTTCTTTGGAAAGTTTAATATCCGTACCACGACCTGCCATGTTGGTTGCAATGGTTACCACTCCCGGCTGTCCTGCTCCAGCTACAATTTCCGCTTCCTTCTTGTGAAGTTTTGCGTTCAATACCTGGTGTGGGATCTTTCTTAGCTGAAGTGCTTTGGAAAGTAATTGAGATATTTCAACAGAAGTTGTACCAACCAGAACAGGTCTTCCTGCTGCTGTTAGGCTTTCCACTTCTTCAATAACTGCGTTGTATTTTTCTCTGTTGGTTTTATATACCAGATCCTGTCTGTCATGTCTTAAGATAGGACGGTTGGTAGGGATAACCACAACATCTAATTTGTAGATTTCCCAAAGCTCACCCGCTTCCGTTTCTGCTGTACCGGTCATCCCCGCAAGCTTATTGTACATACGGAAATAGTTCTGAAGCGTTATCGTCGCAAAAGTTTGAGTAGCAGCCTCAATTTTTACATTTTCTTTCGCTTCGATTGCCTGGTGAAGACCATCTGAATAACGACGTCCTTCCATGATACGTCCTGTTTGCTCATCAACGATTTTAACTTCACCATCAATTACTACATATTCATCATCTTTTTCGAACAATGTGTATGCTTTTAATAATTGGCTCATCGTGTGAACACGCTCGGATTTTTCAGCGAAATCAGAGAATAATTTTTCTTTAGCCTCAAATTCTTCTTCTTTAGATAAATTTTTAGCCTCCAGTTCTGCAATTTCAGTTCCGATATCAGGAAGAACAAAGAAGTTAGGATCTGAGTTTCCTTGTGACATATACTCTACCCCTTTATCTGTAAGATCTACCTGATTGTTTTTTTCTTCAATTACAAAATACAGATCTTTATCTACGATCGGCATATCACGGTTGTTATCCTGCATGTATTGCCCCTCAACTTTTTGAAGCAACGCCCGGTTACCGCTTTCCGATAAAAATTTAATCAATTGTCTGTTTTTCGGAAGACCTCTGTAGGCCTGAAGCAATTTAAAACCTCCTTCTTTCGTATTTCCTGCAGCAATTAATTTTTTTGCTTCATTGAAAATTGTTGAAACAGTTTTTTTCTGTACCTCTACAATTCTGTCGATAGAAGGTTTTAATACATCAAATTCCTGTCTGTCTCCCTGAGGTACAGGACCTGAAATAATCAAAGGTGTTCTTGCGTCATCTACCAATACGGAATCTACCTCATCCACGATGGCAAAGTTCAATTCTCTTTGTACCAGTTCTGAAGGTGAAGTCACCATGTTATCTCTCAGGTAATCAAAACCGAATTCGTTATTGGTTCCGTAAGTGATATCCGAGTTATAGGCTTTTCTTCTTCCGTCTGAATTCGGCTGGTGGTTATCGATACAGTCGATGGACATTCCATGGAACTGATAAAGAGGTCCCATCCATGCGGAGTCCCTTTTAGCAAGGTAGTCGTTTACGGTAACTACGTGAACTCCTCTTTCCGGAAGAGCATTTAAATAAATAGGTAATGTTCCTACCAGGGTTTTACCTTCACCGGTTGCCATTTCGGCAATTTTACCGCTGTGAAGAATAACCCCTCCGATAAACTGAACATCATAATGGACCATATCCCAAACTACAGGAGTTCCGGCTGCATCCCAAGAGTTTTTCCAAACGGCTGTATCTCCCTGAATTTCTACGAAATCTTTAGTTGCTGCAAGTTCTCTGTCTGTCGCAGTTGCTGTTACGCGGATCTCTCCGTTCTCTGCCCATCTTCTTGCTGTCTCTTTTATCAATGCAAAAGCTTCAGGAAGAATCTGGCTAAGAACTTTTTCTTCAATTTCGTATGATTCTTTTTTAAGAGATTCAATTTTTGAGAAAAGAGCTTCTTTTTCATCAACATTCGTTGAGTTTTTTATCTGCTCTTTTATTTGTTCTATTTGCGCTGTAATGGTACTTGTTGCTGATTTGATCTTATCTTTAAACTCAGCAGTTTTTTCTCTTAAACCATCATCACTCAATTGCTGAATGGTAGGTTCAACAGCTTTGATTTTTGTTACAACTTTTTTTACTTCTTTTAGGTCCTGCGCTTTCTTGTCTCCCAAAAACCCCTTAAGAACTTTATTTAAAAAACTCATAAAATTTTGATTTAGGCTCAAAACTTAAGCCTTGAGCATTTTAATTATTACACCTTAGCGGGTGCTTATGATATATCTAAAAAAGCTTTAAACACAGAGCTTAAAGCCTTTTACAGTTTAATATTCGTCTTCATTCCAAAGGTAATCCTCATCAGTAGGATAATCACTCCAGATCTCATCAATGGCGTCATAAATTTCTCCTTCATCTTCAATAGCCTGAAGGTTTTCCACTACTTCCATTGGGGCACCAGTTCTGATTGCATAATCAATAAGCTCTGCTTTTGTCATTGGCCAAGGTGCGTCACTTAAATACGAAGCTAATTCTAATGTCCAGTACATAATTTTTCTATTTTTTTTGCAAAAGTATAAAAATAGGTTATATAATAAACTTTTTTATACCTGATTTTCAATTCTTTTTATTAACTTTTGTTCACTACAGGCGTTATTCCCTTAATATAAGGATGCCTGCAACTTACTTGTTGTCATTTTCTCAAAAACCATTCCATAAATTTTTTTATGCCATTTTGGAAGTCTGTGGCTGGTTTGTAGCCAATTAATGTCCGGGCTTTTGTGATATCTGCATTGGTTTTTATGACATCTCCCGGTTGCATCGGCAGCATTTTCTTTGACGCCGTTTTACCAAGTGCTTTTTCTATGGCGGAAAGCATATCCGATAAACAGATGACTTCACTTTCTCCCAGGTTGATGATCTCGTATATTTTGGTGTTTTTTTCCAGATAATCGATCGATTTAATAATACCATCGATAATATCATCGATATATGTATAGTCTCTCGCTGTATTTCCATCTCCATAATAGGGAATTTCCTGGTTTTCAGAAATTAATCGGGTGAACTTATGTATCGCCAAATCGGGTCTTTGTCTGGGACCATACACCGTAAAAAACCGAAGTTGTATCATATCGATATCATAAAGATGATGGTAAACATGTCCGAGGATCTCACAGCACTTTTTGGTAGCAGCATAAGGGGAAATAGGATTGTCTACGTTATCTGTTTCGGAAAAAGGAATCTTAGTGTTGTTTCCGTAAACACTTGAAGAAGAGGCGCAAATGAACTTTTTAATGTTGAACTCATTACACAGCTCCCAAAGATTCATTGTTCCTTTTACATTCACTTCTTCATATTCAAGAGGTTTTTCGATAGAAGGACGCACGCCGGCAAGTGCAGCCAGGTGAATAACCATATCAATCTCATGATTGCGGAATATTTCTTCAAGTTTATTTTTATGCCTGATATCCTGGAAATATAACGTGTAATTATCTGACTGAGTGGTGATAATTAAATTTTTAATATCACTTTCCTTATCTGAAAAATCAAAATCCAAAGTTTTACCTACAGATTCTAATGTATTTTTAATTTTTATCTGATAATTATAAAAATTATCAAAGTTGTCTACGTTTATGACAGAATGTCCATTTTTCAACAGGGATTCTATCAAATGAGAACCGATAAATCCACTTCCTCCAGTTATAAGATACCTCATTCGTGTTTTTTTATTAGCACAAAAATATAAAATTTACTACTTGAAAATATAATCATTAAATTTACTTAAAAAAGTAATATAAAGTTAATATGCAGTTTCAAGGGCAAATTTTAAAAATGACGAGCTATGATGATCAGCCGATTCAGTACTATCTTAATCTTTCCGGGGACCTCATTCACATGAATGAATTGTTCGGAAAAGAGCTGACCATAAGACATACAGGGTTTCAGTGTGTAAACTGTGGAGAAAATAAACCCATATACAGAATGGGTTTCTGTAAAAGCTGCTTTTTTGAAAGCCCATATGCAAGTGACACTATTATCCGTCCCGAACTTTCAACCGCTCATTTGGGAGTAGCAGAGCGTGACCTGGAAATAGAAAAAGAAATCCAGCTGCAACCGCATACCGTATATTTAGCCTATACAGGAGATGTGAAAGTAGGAGTGACACGAAATACCCAGATCCCAACAAGATGGATCGATCAGGGCGCAACTTTTGCTTTACCTATTGCCAGGACAGAAAACCGCTATGAAGCGGGAATGATAGAAGTTGCATTAAAAAATCATTTACCGGATAAAACCAACTGGAAGAAAATGCTTCAGGATGATTTTGAAGGAGAGCTGGATCTGGCGGATTTTCAGCAGAAAATAAAACAGTATTTTCCTGATGACTTTCAGAAATTTTACAGTGAAGGAGAAGAACTTTGGAAATTTGATTACCCTTTTGACAAGCCGGAAAAAGTCAGCTCATTTACGCTGGATAAAAAGCCTGAATTTACGGGAAAGTTAACCGGGATAAAAGGACAGTACTTAGGATTCCAGGGAGGAGATTTTATAAATGTAAGAGGACATGAAGGGTATGTAATAGAGTTGAGTGTAAAAAATTAATGTTATATTTAGATATAATTACCTGAAATCGCAAATATGAAAAAATGGGTTAAAAAGCTATTGATTAGCCTGGGAGTATTAGCTGTCATTTTTTTGCTGGCTAACCTCGGATTAAATATCTGGCTTAAAACCCAGCTTCCTAAATATATCAAGAACAATACAGATTATAAGGTTTCCTACAAGAAGCTCGATGTGGATTTGGGAAGTGGAAATATCCTGGCCCAAGGAATAACAGTTAATAGTAAAAACCCACAAAATACGGATGTGATAGGTCTGCAAGGGACAATAGATACCTTGAAGATCAGTAGATTCGGGATTTATGATGCCTTATTTAATAAGAAGATCAGTTCAAAGGATCTTTCGTTGGTGAAACCCAATCTGAATATTACGCTTGCTAAGCCCATAGATAAAAAGACAGGAAAGAAGCGTAACCCGGTGTTGTTTGAGAATATACGGATCAACAACGGGAACATTAACGTATTCAGACACACAAAACAAAAGTTTGTAGGAGTTAAGGAGTTTAATTTATTTGTCGAAAACCTTCAGATGACTGAGGAGTCTGTAGAAGACAAATTACCCGTGGTGTTTGATCGGTATGATATCAAAGGAAAAGATTTTTTCTTTCGCCCGGATAATATTTATGCCATAAAAATCAACAAAATAACAACCACAAACGGGCAAATGCGGGTAGAAGATTTTAAGCTGTTGCCGTTATTGACTATCAATCAGTTCAAAAGATTTTATCCCCAGAAAAATAAATTATTCCAGTTCAACATTCAGAGAATGGAATTTAAGGATGTTGTTTTAAAGAAAAATAATATTTCTCTTGCTAATGCAAGCCTCCTTGATCCGATATTGCTAGTATATGATACCGGAGCTCCGGCCCCAAAAAAAGGTAAACCTTTCAGTTTTGAAGTGAACCTCGAAGATGTTGTATTGAGAAACGGTGAAGTACGGATTATTAAACCGGATGGTAATAAACTTTTGTCTGCTCAAAGTTTGAACCTTAATATCAATAAGTTTGTATTTAATAAAGAGTCTGCTGAGAATATTATTCCTGTAGGGTATAAAAATTTTAACTTTTCCGGCAGAAATATTTATTATGCGGGCAAGCAGAATATTAAGGTTAGCAGCATTGCACTAAACCCAAAGAGTGGAGAGATAAGAGATATTACTGCATTACCAACAGATTCAAAAACATCAATGGATCTTAAGGCGAACCATGTTGCTTTTAATATCAACAAATGGGAATTTATCGATAAAAAACTTAATCTCGATATTAAAGATATCCTGGTGAATGGAGTGCATGGTACAATAAAAACCCGTGAAGTCGCTCAAAAGCAGAAATCTGAAATAAAGGGAATTCAGTTTCCTGTCATCGTAAGAAAGGTAATTGTAAAAAACTCAAATATCATTTATGAGAAAGGAAATCAGCCGTTAAGTTTTAATGATCTGAATGCTACAATAAATGGAATAGAACTTAAGCCTAAAGCAAATAATGAAGGCATTGGATTAACGGTAAAAGATTATGGGCTTACAACAAAGAACTTTGCTTACAGGACGAAGTTTTATAACATGAGTGTTGCTTCTTTGAATGTCAGTAAAAACAAAGTTCAGATCAGTAATTTTGTCATGAAGCCTCTTGTATCAAGAGCGCAATTTATTAAAATGATTCCTGTTGAAAGAGATTTGTATGATCTGAAAGCGGGTCAGATTACCGCGGAAGGGAATTGGGATTTATTTTCCGGCAATAAATTTATTAATGCTTCCCATGTTGTCATTCAATCTGCTGATGCCAATATTTTCAGGAGCAAGATTCCTGCAGACGATCCAAAAGAAAAACCTTTGTATTCAAGGATGCTTCGGTCTATAAAAATACCAATGTATATTAATAATCTGGACTTAAAGAATTCTGTTTTGGTGTATGAAGAAGATACGCCTGAAAGTTCAGGACCTGGAAAACTGACATTCAGTAACTTTAATATGAATGTCAAAAACCTTAATTCAGCAAAGTTGAAAGGAAAACCTACCCAGGTGCATATTAAAATAGACTGCTCATTCATGAACCTTGCTCCTTTGGGAGTTAACTGGAATTTTGATGTCGCCAATCAGCATGATGATTTTACAATTTCAGGAAAGGCTGTTAATCTTCCTGCGCAGGGAATCAATCCTTTTATCCGGCCATATCTTCATATAACAGCTACAGGAACCATACAGGAGATGCTTTTCAATTTTAAAGGAAATCCTGCAGGACTTGGCGGAACTTTTAACCTGAAGCATAAAGATCTGAAAATTGCCATCTTAAATAAAGAGAATAAGGAAAAGAAAGGGTTTTTAACTGCGGTAGCGAATTTGTTTATCAAATCAAATTCTGGGCAGTTTCCGGAATCTGTAACAGTGGAAAAAGTAGAACGGGATCCTACCAAATCCTTTTTTAATTTATTCTGGAAAGGGATTCAGGAAGGGCTGAAGAAAACGCTGATAGGAGTTAATACGGATAAAGCTAAAAAAGCAGTTAAAAAGACAGTTGCGGCAGTGAATGATGTTAAAACAAGTATTAAGGATATAAAACAAACCGTATCAAGTGATCATAAGGAAGAACTAAAAAAAGAAGATTCTCCTCAGGCTGAAGAAGAAAAGAAAAAAGGATTTCTGAAAAATGTTTTTAAGAAAAAGGAAAAGCCCGAAAAAGAATAATTCCGGGCTTGATCAATTTATTTTAGAAGTTGAATTCGTCACTTTCCTGAACCGGAATGTCTCTTAAGAATTCATCAAATTTTTCTCCGGGATAATTGCTGTCGGCACCATAAGAATCTATGATCATTCCGATATTTCCTGCTGTATCTTTAACTACATATAAAACTGCATTGTCATCAGGAGCACTATCTCCTTCAAAACGGTAAGTTTTTAAGATGGTGAGATCAGACGGCTGGTATTTTTTTTCTGAATTTTCAAACTTCATCTCGCTCGATTCGTTCATTCTGAATTCCCTTTGTATACCTCTTTCTGACAAGGTCTTCATTACCTGGCTTAATGTGGTCATTCTGTCGATGTTTTCTGAATTATCCATAATTATACTTTTAAACGTTAGTACAATAATTAAACCATTAATTCAATCATTTTGTAGCCTGGATAAAATATTCTTCGTCTGAAATGATTTTTTAATGTTAACAAAATTTATAATTGAATAAAATGGAAAAGGTACATTTTTTGTTGTAGTGAAAGTATTAAATCGAATAGAATATGAAAAAGGAAATTGGAGTTTTATTGGCAGGAGGTGTAGGACTTTTGGCAGTATTAAGTTTCTTAGGAATAAAAAGATTTTAAATAAAAAAGATAAAAAATACAGTGATTATTATTCAGATTATCACAGACACTTTGATGGAAAGGATCATGAAGATGAATATCATGGTGTCGAATTTTATGCAATGAAGTAGTAAAACAATATATCTAATTATGTTAAAACCGGCGCCTGTAAAGGGGTCGGTTTTTTTGTGGAAAACTTTAGTGTTAAAACTCATTACTTTTTGATCAAAGCCATCTAATTTTACATCAGGATGCAGAACGAAAATATCATAAAAGGTCAGGGAGCTCAGCGAAATGTAATCAATCGTTTCGACAGGTATACCTTTGAGCCTGAGGATGAAGATTTCGAAACAATAAAAACATCTTTCACTGAAGTTTTTCCCAAGACAATTGTTAATCAGGTGAAAAGTGAAGATCTTCCAATGGAATATTCAATGAATCCTTATCAGGGATGTGAGCATGGATGTGCGTATTGCTTTGCGCGGCCCACTCATGAATATTGGGGATATAGCGCAGGAATTGATTTTGAACGGAAGATCATGGTAAAGAAAAATGCTCCACAATTGCTGGAAAAATTTTTCCAAAAAAGAGGATATCAGGCAGCTCCGATTTTACTTTCGGGCAATACTGACTGTTATCAACCTGCTGAAAGACAATTTGAGATTACAAGACAGCTTCTGAAAGTTTGTCTCGATTACAGACATCCTGTCAATGTTTTAACAAAAAATGCATTGGTGTTACGTGATCTCGATCTCTTGCAACCTATGGCAGAACAAAACCTGGTTTCTGTCTCTCTGAGTATTCCAACCATTAATGAAGAATTGCGGCGAAAGATGGAACCGAGGACCAGTTCCGCGAATAATAAATTAAAGGCAATAGAAGTTCTGTCGCAGCATAAGATCCCTGTTAATGTGATGGTGGCCCCAATTATTCCGGGACTCAATAGTGACGAACCATTACATATTTTAAAAACAATTTCTGAAGCAGGGGCGCAAAGCTTTGGTTATACCCTGGTAAGGCTGAATGATACGGTAGAGCCTGTTTTTGTGAGATGGATAGAAGCCAGTTTTCCTGACAGGGCACAAAAGGTCCTTAATCTTATACGTTCCATGAGGGGCGGAAAATTGGGAGATAAAAGGTATTTTGAAAGGCAAAAAGGAGAGGGGAATATCGCTGAGATGATCCATAATACTTTTAAAATTGGCAGGAAAAAGTATTTTGATGGAAAAGAATTTCCTAAACTATCTACAAAAAACTTCACCGGAACAAAAGAGCAGCAACTGAGGCTATTTGAATAGAAAAACAAAACCGCTCCGTAAATGGAGCGGTTTTTTATGACTTTTAATTTCAATTACATTGAATCAACAGGACACTTGAAATCATCACTGCAGGTTGCACAGATAACAACTCCGTTACAGTAATACATGCAGAATTCTTCTACAGGTTTGATCCCGGCTCCTGAAATTGCTTTTAATTGGCTGTTGTTTAGTTTTTTTAAGTTTTTCATATTGTTTTAATTAAAAATTTGACACTAAAGTAAATATATAATTAAAATTTGAAATGAAAAAATTAAAAATATAGATTATTTTTTAATTAATCCGAGCTCGATCAGTCTTTCATGTAAGAATTCTCCGGCAGTCGTATCTTCGTACAATTTCGGATTGTTTTCATCTATACAATTTTCAAGACAATTCAAAGACATCCCACTTACCGGATGCATAAAAAAAGGAATTGAGTATCTTGAAGTTCCCCACAATTCTCTTGGTGGATTTACCACTCTGTGAATAGTAGATTTTAATTTGTTGTTTGTATGCCTTGAAAGCATATCTCCTACATTGATCATCAGTTCATCCGGTTCCGCAATGGCATCAATCCAATCGCCATCGTGGTTTTGTACCTGAAGTCCCTTCCCCTGAGAACCCATCAGAAGGGTGATCAGGTTGATGTCACCATGAGCAGCAGCTCTTACAGCATCATCCGGTTCCTGGGTAATTGGTGGATAGTGGATAGGTCGTAAAATAGAGTTTCCTTCTGCTATTTTATCATCAAAATAAAATTCATCCAGACCAAGATATAATGCCAAAGCTCTCAGAACATATTTTCCTGTTTTTTCAAGCATCTGGTATGTTTCTTTACCTACTTTGTTGAATTCCGGAAGTTCTTCAACGATAACATTGTCCGGATACTCCGTTTTGTATTTGGAATCATCAGACACATATTGCCCGAAATGCCAAAATTCTTTTAAGTCTCCTTTTTTGAAACCTTTCGCGGTTTCTTTACCAAATCCTACATAACCTCTTTGTCCTCCGATACCAGGAATTTCATACTTCTGTTTTGTTTCCGTAGGAAGATCAAAAAAGTTTTTTACCTCTCCATAAAGATTGCCTACCAACTGGTCATCAAGGAAGTGCCCTTTTAGAGCAACAAAACCAATTTCTTCGTAAGCTTTTCCGATTTCATTTACAAATTTCTGTTTGCGTTCCGGGTTGTCCGAAAGGAAATCACGCAGGTCTACACTAGGTATTTTATCCATTTTTAGAAATTTAACGTGGCGCTAAATTACGTCTTTTTTAAATTAAATGATTTTACAATTAAGTATTTATGAACTACATTTGTGATATGAAAAAATATTCTTCTAAGAGAAGCATTCAGATATTGGCAAATCTTCTCCAGCAGTACGGGATTTCAGATGTTGTTATTTCTCCCGGATCGAGAAATGCACCCCTTGCAATTCATTTTTCAGAGATTGATCATTTTAACTGTTTTAGCATTGTAGATGAAAGAAGTGCTGCCTTTGTTGCACTTGGGATGGCTAAAAGCGAAAAAAAGCCGGTGGCCATTACCTGTACCAGTGGTTCTGCAACAGTTAATTATTATCCTGCTGTAACGGAAGCGTTTTATCAGAATGTCCCCCTGTTGGTGTTAACTGCTGACAGACCAGTGGATTTCGTAGATATTTTTGATGGACAGACGATCCGTCAGAATAATATTTTTCATCAGCATTCCTATGGAGACTTCCAGCTTTTAGAGGATAAAGAAGAAAATGCAGAGGATATCAATTTTGAAATGATTAAAAAGGCGATTGAGCTTTGTTTTGAAAAACAAGGTCCTGTGCACATCAATATTCCTCTTGAAGAACCTTTATATGAATTGGTTTCTGAACTTCCTACTTTTCCAACCGTGGAAAAAACGATTAAAAAGAAAGAATATGAAATTCCTTCGAATCTTGTAGCGGATTGGAATACTTCACAACGTATCATGATCCTGGTGGGGACAAAGGATTATATTCCTGAGCTTGAAAATCAGCTGTCACAATTGGTTAAAAACCACACAGCGGTTGTTTTGAGTGAGGCGAATTCAAATGTATACCATGAAAAATTCTTTAGATTTATAGACCGTTATATCTTTAATTTTACTGAAGAAGATTATAAAAAATATGCACCGGATTTATTGATCACGGTAGGGCAGAACGTAGTTTCCAAAAAAGTGAAACAATTTTTAAGAAAAGCCCGCCCAAAGCAGCATTGGCATCTTGATGAAGTCTGGCAGCCGGATACTTATTTTTCTTTAACAGAGAAAATAGAGGTAAAACCGGAAGTATTCTTTTCTAAGTTATTGAAGTTTATTAATCTTGAGCCAAGGCCATATTATAACCTTTGGGATGTTCTTAGAGATAAGAAAGATGCTAAACACGAGAAGTTCTTAAACCTTGTTGAGTTTTCGGATTTTTATTTCTTTAACAAGGCTTCACAAACCGTACCGGAGAACTATAATATCCACTTCAGCAATAGTTCAGGTATCAGATATGCTCAATTATTTGATTTTGGCAGGAGAAAAATGTATTGTAACAGAGGAACAAGCGGAATTGATGGTTCTACTTCAACTGCAATGGGGTTTGCCATTAAAAACTCCAATCCTACTTTATTAATTACAGGAGATTTGAGTTTCTTCTACGATATTAATGGCTTGTGGAATCAATATATCCCGCCTTTTGTAAGGATTATCATCTTTAATAACGGAGAAGGAAATATTTTTAAAATTATTCCGGGACCTGGCAATGCCAATCCTAATACGCTCGATGAGTTTATAGCAACAAAACACCATAAAAATGCTGAACATCTTGCGAAGCATTTTGGGTTTTCTTACACCAAAGTGGAAGATGACAGAACGTTAGACCGGGTTTTAGACAATTTTTTCAAACCCGATACTTTGCCTAAGATTCTGGAAATCAATACCCATGGAACCAACAGTGCAGATGTCCTTAAGGGGTATTTTGAATTTATGAAAGAAAGCTAAAGATCCAGATACTCTTCGTTGCCGGGTAAATTGTTAATCCTGGCAATCGGATAGATAAACATATCATCGAAGTCATTCAAAGCATTGATCAATTGGAAATGGGAAAACTCTTTAATGTTTTGTAAGGTGATTTCCGTTTCCTTTATTTTCTTTTTCTTTAACAGGTTCTGTCTTTGGACACCGTTCAAAAGGTAAGTGGAAGGAGTAAACCATTCTTTACCCTTCATAAATAAAATATTGGAGAACGAAGTGTCGGTGATATGGTTGTTTTTGACAATGATAATTTCCTCGGCTTTAGATTTCATCTTCATTTTTTCAAGTTCCTTACGGTCTTCAAATTTAAATGAATAGTCAAAAGTATTATTTTCTACCAATTGAAAGTCTAATATTTCCGGAATGGCATAAGGAATCATTTGTGTTCTGACTTTCTTGTCCAGATCATAAGCAATTCTTAATTTGAAAAGGCCGTCTTCATCATGGTTGAGGCTTTTGAACAATTTGGAAAGATCTATTGATCCTTCTTTCCCAAAGTGTGCAAAGGTTTCATTCACCCTTTTTTGGTGAAGATCTAACAAAAAAACTTCCTGATCTTCAACTTTAATACTTTCAATAAATTGGAACATAAATTTTGTTTTTCATTTCCTGATATTCATCTTCTAATTTGCTCATATGCGTTATTCCGCCACCACTTTTAAAATATAAAGTGTCGTTTTCCTTTTCAATAAAACGGATCATTACACAACTGTCTACATTTTTACCATCAAACCAGCCGCATACGCCCGTATAATATCCTCTTCCATAGCCTTCGGCATCTAGAATGATTTCCAGTGTCTTTGGTTTTGGAGCACCTAAGATAGAACCTGCAGGAAGCAGAGTTTTCATGATACTTCCAATTTTGCCTTCAAATTCAGGTTTTATATTTCCTACAATTTCAGAACTCATGGCATATAGGTTCTTTTGTTGCGTTTTAATCAGGTCAATATTCTGAAAATGAGTTACTTCTACTTCGTCTGATACCATGCTTAGATCATTTCTTAGCAAATCTACAACCGTATAATGTTCGGCTTTTTCTTTTTTATCATTCTTAAGGATTTCTTTTGCATTTTCAAGAGAGGCATCGATGGTTCCTTTCATTGGATATGTGAAAATTTTACCGTCAATGATCTTTACAAAAGTTTCCGGAGAAAAAAATACGAAAAAATCTTTATAAAAAACTTTATATTTCGCATCGGAGTGAAGAAATATTTCTTCTAGGGATAAATTTGTTTCAATTTGAGTTTTTCTTGTATAATTAATTAGATAAGAGTTTCCTAGACGAATATTTTTCTGAACTTTATCAAATCCTGCTTTAAAGCTCTCTAATGTTTCCGGATAGGACTTCCATTCAATTTTTTTGTCAAGGGTCTTGCTCTTTTTTAGCGTTGAAAATGATTGAAAATCAATCTGTAAACCCGATTTATCAAGTTCGTTTTCTAAGTAGATTTCCACATTTTCACACAAGAAGTCGATGATGAAGAAATAAGGAGTCTTCCGGATAGAAAGCTCATCCATTTCTATAAATTTTTGATGATTCATTGAAAACATTCGACAAAAGTACTTATTGATGTTTACTTTTGCACAAAATATTTTTACATGCAGAACAAATATCCGCAGAAACCGGGAATTGATTTTATACTGAAGCAGGCATTTTTCTATTGGAATAAAACTCTGATTTTTCAACTGATGTTTTCCATTATTTACTTTGCTATATTTTTTACGGGAATGTTTTTCTTCGCTTCCCGGTTTGGAATATGGGAGCAGAGCCAGGAGTTGTCTGAAGCACTTCGTTTGGGTACCAAAGTCTATATGGAAAAAGCGGCCGCGATGAGTGCAACCGAGAACTATCAGAAATTCAGTTATGGAATACTGGGGATCATTGTTTTTCTTTATCCTCTGAACCTTGGATTTTTCCAGATTTTCAGAAAAATGGACCTTAATGAAAAAATAGTGTTGGGGGATCTGTTTGCGGGATATAACGGACTAAATTTCTTTAAATATATCAGTTACTTTTTATTCTGGTTTTTCATTTATCTTTTAACTGCACAAACTATTATCCTTGGTGTTGCGTGGGTATTTGTAACCATTTTTGTTGCTCCGCTTATGTTTTTTGCTGATAAAAGAATTTTTGAAGCAATTACATTGAACTTTAAAGCTTTGAAAATGTACTTTGTAGAAATTGCAGTATGTATTATCGTAGCATTTATTTTTAAATATGCCGGATTTGCTCTGTTTCTGGTGGGAGGACTTTTTACATTTCCTTTTTGGAATGCAATTATATATTCACTATACAAGACTGTTTTTTCAGAAAAAAATTAAATTTTAGCATTGCTTAATGCTTTTTTTATCAAAAAAAATTAAATTTGGTAAAACATTAAAAAAATTAAGCCATGTCTGGATTCGACGAATTTGATCAGCAAGGTTCTGTTCCCAACAGGGATACCGGATCAATTATTTCTCATGCCTTTGAAATGTATAAAGGGGTATTTCTTTATGCTATAGTTGCTATGATAGTATATCTTATCGGGGGATTTATTATTCAGTCTGTAACAGGCTTCAATTCTGCTTCCATGGTGGAAGAGATGAAAAATGCAGGGGATGATATTTCCGCTTTTAGTTATTGGAATGCACCCGGATTTCCCTTATATCTTACTTTATCAGGATTGCTGGGAATTCTTCTGGCTCCGTTATATGTGGGATTGATCTATATTGTAAATAAATACAACACAAAAAATGCAATAGAATTCTCGGATCTATTTATCGGATATCGCCAGAATTTCGTGAATATATTGATATACAGTCTTATATCGGGCGTTATATCCAGTATAGCGATTTCTATATGCTTTTTCCCGTTCTTCTTTGTTTATCCTTTACTGTTGCTAGGGTATCCTATTTTATTATTTGAAAATGCTTCAGCTACAGAAGCTCTGGGGAAATCATTCAATATCGCAAAAGAAAACTACGGAACTTTCCTTGGCACTACTATTGTAGGGTTTTTAATATCATTTGCAGGTATTGTACTTTGCTTTATAGGAGTTATTATTACCGCTCCGTTCATCATGGTGGTAATGTACTCAGCCTATTGTGCTTTCCTGGGGAAACCAAGGCAAATAATGTTCAAATAATATATGAATAAAGAAAAACAAATAAGCGGGGTTGCAATAAAACAGGTTTTCCTGTTGGCTATAATTTTGGTATTGACAGGGCTGATTTGTTTTAATCTTGCACTATTTATTCCTTCCGTATTAGGAGCCATTACAATTTATGTCGTTTGCAGAAAATATAATTTTTACCTCCAGGAAGTAAAAAAATGGAAACCCTGGCTGGCTTCATTTGTACTGATGCTGGCAAGCCTCATTATTCTGATTTTACCCATTTATTTTATTGCGGATCTTTTAATAGATAAGCTCGGGAATGCACAGGCTTATATGGCGAAATTCAATGTGTTTCTTGAGAAAATACATACTTACATTGATAAGAAATTTGGATTTGATATCCTGAGCAAGGAGAATATGGATAAAGTAAAAGGCTCTGTTGGAAAGGTTTCTACCATTGCCTTAAGCGGAACATTTAATACGCTTACGGTAATTATGTCCATGTATTTTATTCTTTATTTCCTTCTGGAAAAGCCCAGATTATTTGAAAAGATACTTACTTCATCGGCTCCTTTAAAAAGAGCTAATGTCTCTTTGATAGGAGAGAAAATGAGAAAACTCATCATAGCTAATGCAATAGGAATTCCTGTTGTAGCTATAGGCCAGGGGGTGGTTGCATTGATTGGTTATTTCGTATTCGGAGCACCAAGCCCTGTTCTTCTTTTTGCATTAACTGCTGCGGGATCTATGATTCCTGTTGTAGGGGCTGCAATTGTGTATATTCCTGTTTGTATTTATATGATAGCCGTGGGGGATACAGGACCGGGCCTTGGATTGGCAGCGTACTGTCTTGTTGTGGTAGGCCTAACAGATAATTTACTTCGTTTTACTTTATTGAAAAAACTGGAAGATATCCATCCGCTGAATACCGTATTCGGAATTATTATGGGGATGAATCTTTTTGGCTTTATGGGTCTTATTTTTGGGCCTATCCTGATTTCTCTTACCCTTCTACTTATTCAGGTATACAGGAATGAATTTTCAGATAACGAAACACATCCCGACCTGCAATTACCGGATAAAGATGATGATGTGGACAATGTGGACTTAATACTATAATATTATAATTGTGGAAGGAATAAATTCGGAAATACTAAAGGAAATTTGTATTGTAAAAATGCCTTTTGGAAAATATGAAGGGACAATACTTGCAGATTTACCGGTAAGTTACCTGGAGTGGTTTAACAGGCAGGGGATGCCCAAAGGAAAATTGGGAATGCAGCTCTCAACCATTTATGAAATAAAACTGAATGGGCTGATGGATTTGCTCACTCCGATCAGGCAGTTGTACGGATCGCCTAAAAATAAGACCTATAAATTTTAAACTATACGTATGGATTCTAAAAAACTGGTGGAAACATTAAAGTTGGAGCCACATCCGGAAGGAGGATATTATAAAGAAACATATAGGAGTGAACAAACATTAACCTTAAAAGAGGGGAGTGTAAGAAACGTAAGTACAGCTATTTATTACATGCTGGAAAATGAAAATAAATCTTCATTTCACCGGATCAAGTCTGATGAACTTTGGTTTTTCCACCAGGGTGAACCTTTGGAAATTGTTTTTATTAAGGACGGAAATTTACAGACCATTATCCTGGGGAATTCAATTGAAAACGGCGAGGTACCACAAGCAAAAATTGATGCAGATACATGGTTTGCGGCAAAAATATCAAGCGGAAAAGGTTACTCATTAGTAAGCTGCACTGTTGCTCCGGGATTTGATTTTTTAGATTTTGAACTAGCAGAAAGAAGTGTATTATTTCAACAATATCCTGATTTAAAAGAAGTTATTGAAGAGTTTACACATTAATGATCGTGTAGGCAAATTCTCATTAACTATTTAGTTGGTTTGATAAATTACAGGAATTAGAAAGAGAACACAACCAATAAAAAAAGCAAAAGTTAATAAATGAATCCTGTAATCATTTATTCTTAAGAAAAGAAACTGATTGACTATTCTTAGAGCCCAAAATCCTGAATTCACGAATAAAAAATATTTACCAAAGTTTGTTTCTAAGATATCTTTATTAAAATAAAGACATATTAACCCTGTGGCAAAGAAAACAAAAATCATCTGGATATTTAAGATTTGCATTATTCCTTTGTTAATCTGAGAAAGTTTTGACAAATCCTTTTTCCAATTAAAAAACGTCCAGAAAAATAAATGAAACCCACCAAGTAATAAAGAATAAATTCCACAAATAATGATGATTGTTTCCATTGTTGTTAGTTTTTCAAACCTGCAATCTCATCACGAAGTTTTGCCGCTTTTATGAAATCAAGATTTTTTGCTGCAGCTTCCATTTCCTTCTGCTTTTGCTCAATTATTTTCTCAATATCTCCGCTTGCATAATTTGCTTTGGTTTCAGCAACTTTCTGTAAAATTTCCTTGTGGGTATATTTTTCATCCGGGAAGTCCTTGCTTCGTCCTACTAGATTTTCAGAGATTTTTTTATTTAAAGCAGTCGGAACCAGGCCATTTTCTTCGTTGTGCTTCATCTGCTTTGATCGGCGATATTCCGTTTCATCTAAAGTAGCCTGCATAGATTTCGTGATTTTATCGGCATACATAATTGCTTTACCATTGACATTCCTTGCGGCTCTTCCGACCGTCTGGATCATTGATCTTCTGCTTCTTAGCATTCCTTCTTTATCTGCATCCAATATGGCTACGAGTGAAACTTCAGGTAAATCCAGTCCTTCCCTTAAAAGGTTAACACCAATTAAAACATCGAAAACTCCCAATCGAAGGTCCTGCATAATCTGGATACGCTCCAATGTTTCAACGTCTGAGTGGATATATCGTGTTCTGATTCCAAATTTTGTAAAATACTTGGTCAGCTCTTCAGCCATTTTTTTGGTTAATGTAGTCACCAGTACTCTTTCGTCTGCTGCAGCGCGCTTATGAATTTCTTCCATCAGGTCATCGATCTGGTTAAGCGAAGGTCTAACTTCTATTACAGGATCTAAAAGCCCGGTAGGACGGATAATTTGTTCAATATAAGCTCCTCCCGTTTTTTCAAGTTCGTAATCTGCAGGCGTAGCAGACACATAGATCACCTGATTCTGCATGCTTTCAAATTCTTCGAATTTCAAGGGCCTGTTATCCATTGCTGCCGGCAGTCTGAAGCCATATTCTACCAGGGCTTCTTTTCTGCTTCTGTCTCCGCCATACATCGCGTGAACCTGAGGAACAGTAACGTGACTTTCATCAATGACCATCAGAAAATCCTTTGGAAAATAATCAATCAGGCAGAAAGGCCGGGAGCCGGGTAATCTACCATCCAGGTATCTTGAATAGTTTTCTATTCCTGAGCAGTAGCCAAGTTCCTTGATCATTTCAAGATCAAGTTCTGTTCTTTCCTGTAGCCTTTTTGCCTCCAGAGGTTTTTCAATTGAGTTGAAGAAGTCTACCTGTTTGACCATATCATCCTGAATGTTTCTTATCGCTCCGTTTAAGGTCTCCTTTGAAGTTACAAATAGGTTGGCCGGATAAATCTGAATTTGTTCAAAATTGGAAGTTACATTTCCGGTAACAGGATCAAAACTTTGGATTTTTTCAATCTCGTCTCCAAAAAACTGGATTCTTATCGCATCATCGGCATAAGCAGGAAAAACATCTATTACATCTCCTTTTACCCTAAAGGTCCCTCTTTGGAATTCGTTCAGGGTTCTTGCGTAAAGAGCACTTACCAAAGAATGAAGAAGAGCTGTTCGGGTCACTTTCTCGCCGATTCCGATAGAGATCAGTGATTTATGAAATTCAGTTGGATTCCCGATACCGTAAATGCACGAAACTGAAGCTACAATGAGAACGTCTCTTCTTCCGGATAATAAGCTTGCCGTTGCGGAAAGACGTAGTTTTTCTACTTCCTCATTAATGCTGAGGTCCTTTTCTATATAAGTTCCGGTAGTGGCAATATAAGCTTCGGGCTGATAATAGTCGTAATAACTCACAAAATATTCTACCGCATTTTCAGGAAAAAACTCTTTAAATTCCATGAATAACTGAGCTGCTAAAGTTTTATTATGAGCTAAAACTAAAGTTGGCCGCTGAACATTATTCACGACATTAGCAATGGTAAATGTTTTTCCGGATCCTGTAACCCCTAATAAGGTTTGATATTTCTCGCCGATTTCAATGCCTTCGGTAAGCTTTTCAATGGCCTGAGGCTGATCGCCGGTAGGTTTATATTCTGAATGAAGATTAAAATTCATACATCAAATTTATAAAAAAAAAGAGTCCTTTTCAGGACTCTCATAATTATTATCATTTTTTCTTATTTTCAAATATCATAGCTAATGGCAGCTTAAAAACCGTTGGTGCGGGTTTACCATCTGCCAGTGCGGGTTTCCAGTTGATATTTTCTGTAGAGGCTTTAATGGCTCTTACGCTCTCGTCATTAAAAAGTTTGTTTTTTCCATCTGCCACTACTTTTTCTACTGTCCCTTCGGCATTTATTGAAATGAATACATTAGATTGGAGCCGGCCTTCATCTCCTTTAAATACACTACCGTTAAAATTTTTTGCCACCTTGTTTCGGAATTCATTAATTCCCTGAGGGAATTCTGCCTGGATAAAAGAAGTGCTCGCCGGAGGCGGAGGTGGTGGGATGTTCTGATCTCCACTCATGTTTGCTTTCTTAGATCCATTTTTTTCTACACGAGGAGGAGATGGAGGAGGAGGTGCGCTATTTTTATTGATTTTTGCCTTTTTTACATTCGCCTTTTTTGTGGGGCGAATGGTGTCCGTAATACTTTGGTGATCTTTCCTACTCTGCTTAGAAGATATTTCTTGTAAAGTACTGAAGGATTCTACTGCATATTCTTCCATGGGTGTACCGTTACCTGAAACGTAATTGCTGGCATAGGTCTTTTGGACAAATAAGGCAAAGGCTGTTATGAGTATAGGGATGGTAATGGCTTTTTTTAAGCCTGCGAATTTGGTTTTTTTAGTGTTCATCATAATAAATCGTTTTTTGGTGTTGTTGAAATTAAATGAGTGTGTGAAATCAAATTTTTGAGAATCAATTATTTCATCGAGTATCAGATTTTGATAATCTTTGATATTGAAATTGTTTTTCAATACGCGGTCATCAGCTAAGAATTCATGATTGGTGATCATTGCTCTTCTGTAGAAAAAGAGGGCAGGATTAAACCATGTTATTACCTTTAAAAACTCGATCAGGAATAGATCCCAGCTATGCTTTTGATCCAGATGGCTTTTTTCATGTAAGAATATCCTTGGATCAATTTGGTCGTTAATAAGATAATTTTTCCCCAGGTAAATAGTTTTTCCAAAGGTGAATGGGGAGAGGTTATTCTCAGAGATGATTATTTTATACCCTTCCTGATATCTTACTTTTCCTTTTATATTCCGGATTTTTAAAATTGAGAGCAATGCCTTTACTAAAAGCATTAAAGTAATAGCTCCATATATAATCCAAAGAATATTGGTCCATTCAAAAGCTTCTTCCTTAGCCGGAAGGCTTAATATCTGTTGAGTGGTTTCTTCAAAAATTAGTTGTGGACTTTCTGTTGTAACGGGACCTTTTGCTGTGATTGAGATAAAAGGAACCGTATAGGCAAATGCGAGGGAAAAAAGCAGAAAGAACCTGTTAAAGTGGTGCGTTTTTTCTTTTTCCAATAACAAATGGTACACTCCAATAAAAAGTGAACAACACAAAACAATTTTAAAAAAAATGTAAAGCATCTTTATTCTTTTATTTTCTGATCAATTATTTCGCGCAGTTCAATCAATTGCTTCTGGGTTAGTTTTGTGTTGGATGTAAAAAATGAAGCAAACTGGGTCACGGAGCTGTTGAAAAAGCGGTCAATCATGGAAGTCATTTCTTCCCTGAAATATTCTCCTTTAGCTACTTTTGGGTAGTATTCACGGGAATTTCCATATAATGTGTATCCTATCAGATCTTTATTCTGCATTCTTTTAAGCAATGTAGCTACTGTAGTGGATGCAGGTTTGGGTTCCGGGTAAAGATCCAGAATATCTTTCATGAATACTTTCTGTTTATCCCAGATGATCTCCATGAGAACTTTTTCCGAATCTGTTAATTTTATTTCTTTCATATTCTACAATTTGAAATGTTGTTCTACAAATGTAGAATAAAATTTTAAATCAACAAATTTTATGGCACTATTTTTCCATTGTTTTTTTAACCAATAATCACAACGCTATGAAATTCAATAAGTTTTATGTACCAATCATTAGTCTTTTTTTAGTTTTATCTTCATGCAAGAAAAATAACGTCAATGCTCAAAAGGTCAGCAGTGATGGAAGTGTGGAAACAGAAAAGCCTAATTCAGACTATAAACCTGCCTTTGCAGGACAAACCAGAATTAAGGCTGTAAAGACATCTACACCCTACAATGTTGAGGTTTTAAATAAAGATCTGGGCAGACCTTGGGGAATTATTAATTTACCAGACGGGAGATTTTTGATCACTGAAAAATCCGGGTTTATGAATGTTGTTTCTAAAGATGGGAAGCAGATTTCTAAGATATCAGGATTTCCTAAAGTCGATGCAAAAGGACAGGGAGGAATGCTGGATGTTGCACTGGATCCAGATTTTAAAAATAACAGTATTATTTACTTTAGTTTTTCTGAACCCTTTGGGAAGGGTAATCTGACCTCTGTAGCAAAAGGTAAACTTTCAGGAGATTTAAAAATGATATCAGATGTAAAAGTCATTTTCCGTGCTGAACCATCATATGACGGAGATAAACATTACGGAAGCCGATTGGCCTTTGATAAAGATGGGAATTTGTTTGTAAGTACCGGAGAAAGATCAGATAAAGAAACCAGGGTGTATGCCCAGAAAACGGATAATTATTTAGGTAAAATCCTTAAAATAACAAAAGAAGGAAAACCCGCTCCGGGAAATCCATTCATCGGAAAGGCCGGATTTAAACATGAGATTTATGCCTATGGTATAAGAAATCCGCAAGGTTTGGCAATAGATCCCAACGGGTCCTTATGGGATGTGGAAATGGGTCCAAGGGGAGGTGATGAAATTAACTTAATTCAAGCGGGTAAAAATTATGGATGGGGTGACGTAACCTATGGTATTGAATACTCCGGAGCGAAAGTGGGAGAGGGAATTACCCAGAGAGAGGGTACGGAGCAACCTGTTTATTACTGGGATCCGGTAATCTCTCCAAGTGGTGTTACTTTTTATACAGGAAATATAGATGAGTGGAAAGGTAATTTGTTTATTGGCTGCTTAAGTGGTGAACACATCAACCGGATTGTGATGAAAGATAATAAAGTGGTTGGAGAAGAACGTTTGCTTGCTGATCAGAAAGAAAGATTCAGGGATGTGTTGGATGGAATAGACGGAAACATCTATGCTGTTACCGACAGTGGGAAATTATATAAAATTTCTAAGAAATAAAAAAAAGGCTCCGATAAATCCGGAGCCTTTTTTATTTAAAATCTGAAATTAAATCTTGCAAAAGCCTGTCTTCCGGAAAAGCCCATCTGAACAGGATCGAAAATACCACCGGATTCTGTATTTCCTGCAGAAACAGCCTCTCTTTGTAAAGTGGGATATCTGTTGAATAAATTCTTACTTCCAATAGTTAAACTAATATTTTTTGAAAAATCATACCCGAAAGATAGATCAGTGGTTACTTTAGCGTTGTAGGTCTGATAATCATCAGGGCCATTGTAGCCAATTAATGTGAGTTTATCAAATCTAACCAACTGTATATTAGCATTGAACTTGTTAATTTTATAGTTAACATTTAAATTAATTTTAGTCTTCGGAGCTGAGGCGAGGATAAAAGCACGTTCACGCGCACTTAAATATATATCTTCTTTTCCTTTTAATTTTTCTGAAACGTTTACAGATGTGATCTCCATTTCGTTGTAGTTTCCTGCTAAAGTTGTGGTTAATCTTCCGTTTCCAAGTGTTTCATTGTAGCTTAATATAACATCTACACCCTTTGTTCTTGTGTCTATGGCATTGGAAAAAAATTGTGCCTGATCAATATAAGGATAATCTGCCTGAACATCAGGTGGAAGGTCTGTTCTGGCAAAGTTACCTGTCAATACAATTCGGTTTTTTACATTAATGTAGTACCCATCAACAGTTGCAGTAAACTTTCCCGTGTTGAATGTAAACCCTACACTCCCGTTAAGAGATGTTTCTTGTTTTAATTGAGATATCCCGGATTTTACAGCTAAATCACTGTCATTTGATGCTAATTGGATCGTTACAAGATTACCTCCCTGAAAATTCGTGAATTGAAGCGCATAATATTTTTGAGCTAACGAAGGAGCTCTGAACCCTGTTGAAACTGAACCTCGAAGTGCAAATTGAGGAGTTATCGCATATCTTGTTGCAAATTTCCCATTAATGGTACTTCCAAAATCACTGTAGTTTTCAAATCTACCTGCTGCACTAACCATCCATTTTTTGGTAATATCAAGCTCGGTATCGATATAGGCTGCAAAATTATTTCTACTTTTATTAACTTCCTGAGAATATCCGGGAAAGCCCTGGGAGCCTCCAGGTCTGATGTTGCCTGTTAAAGGATTTATTACTAAAAGACTAGGATCTGTATTTGAAGTTACAATGTTCCCGTTGACATCATACATTGCATAAGATGCTTCTTGCCCCCTTATAACATTAAATTTTTCGTACCTAAACTCAGATCCGAAAGCGATATTTAGTCCTTCTAACACTCCAAATTGTTTCGTTGCATTAAATCCTGTTGTATTTTGAAGTAACGAGTGCCCTCCTGCGTTAAAACTTGTAGGAGATTTTATATCTAATGTAGCATTAATTGTATTGTCTATCTGGTACGTAAATCTGTTATTGCCAAAGGCATTATAAACATCGGCATCCCAACCTGCAACTTTAAACTTTAAACCATTATCAAATGTAAAATCTGTGATGCTTGTATCCTGAATAGGGTTAAATCCATTTGGATAAACCTGCGGTATGTTTCCATCTGCATCTGCTTTTCTGGTCCATGCATTAGCATCTGTATTTCTATGGGAAAACCCGGGATGAGAATAAAATTTTATATTATCTGATAATGGAACTTCAATATTTCCAAAGAAATATACATTTTGTGATTTTGCATCTCCAAAACGTTGTCTTGGGGCATCATAAACCGTAGGATTAGCATTTCTGATTGCATATTCTTTATTGATGAATTCTGCGGTAAAATTTGCAAATCCTCCTTGTGATCCTATTTTTGTTCCATAATTTCCGTTAAAATCAAAAGTAAGCCCGTCAATTTTATGATCTGATACAACATCTTTATCTCCGGGACTTTTAAAAAGGTTCATCCCGTAAAATGCATTTCCTTCAAAGCCTTTATCTCGGTCATTTAAGATGACGTTGATAACGCCTGCAATAGCATCGGAACCGTATTGAGCGGAAGCTCCATCGCGAAGGACTTCAATCCTTTTAATAGCTCCGATCGGAATGGTGTTCATGTCATATCCGGTGTTTCCTCTTCCCTTAGTTCCGAAAAGATTGATCAGTGAAGACTGATGGTATCTTTTGCCGTTTAATAAAAGTAAAGTCTGGTCTGGTCCCAATCCTCTGAGAGTGGCTGGATCGACAGCATCTGCACCATCTGACCCCGATTGTTTATTGGAATTAAATGAAGGTGCCGAAAACTGCAGGAGCTGGTTCACTTCAACTTGCCCTGTAGATTGACTTACCTGTTTGATGTCAATAACATCGATGGGAACAGGAGTGTCTATTACTGTTCTTTTTTTGTTTCGGCTCCCCGTAATAGCTACTTCTTCAATTTTTGCTTCTTTAGAAATGGTGTCATTGATTTGCTGCGAATATAAAGCCGCAGTGCTGCCCAGAAATAAAGCGCTTAGATATTTAATTTTCATATATATTGAGTTTCTGAGATTGGTAATTCAATCAAAAGTATTGATTTTTGTTTTTAAATCATCAGAAAAAATCACTATTATTTGAAAAGTGTTATGAAAAATGGATGCGATGCATAATTATATGAAAATTTTCAATCAAATAGTAAAAATTAGTTAAAATCGTAAAATACATAAATGATATGTTGTGTATTTTTCCTTATTACGATTTTTTTTAACAATTTATTCTCGTATATGTATATAAAATGAAAAAACCGGAATTACTCCGGTTTTAATTTTTATGCTTTTTCTAATTGAACAGTAAAATGTCTTAAAAGATCTGGCTCCCATGTTATCTTATATCCTTTTGCGATTTCATCACGGCGTTCATAAACGTTTTTGATCGCTGCAGCAATATAATCCATATGATTATTCGTATAGGTTCTCCTAGGAATTGCTAATCGAACCAGCTCCAATTTCGGATAACGGTTTTGTCTTGTCTCTGGATCTCTGTCTGCTAGCAAGGTGCCGATTTCAACCGTTCTGATGCCAGCTTCTTTGTAGATTTCAAGACCTAAAGTCTGTGCCGGATATTCTTCCCTTGATACTTTTGGAAGGAAATTTAAAGAATCAATAAAAACGGCATGTCCTCCGATAGGCTTTTGCACAGGAATTCCGTATTCAATCAGCTTATTTCCAAGATATTCAACCTGGGAGATCCTGCTTTCCAGATAAGCAAATTCCGTAGCTTCATCCAGTCCAACGGCTAATGCTGCCATATCTCTTCCGGCCATACCTCCGTAGGTTATGAAGCCTTCATAGATAATTGTAAAATTGGAAGCCTTTCTGAAAACCTCCTCGTTATTCAATGCGATGAAACCACCGATGTTTACCAATCCATCTTTTTTGGAGCTCATGGTCATTCCATCACCATATGAGAAGATCTCTTTGCAGATTTCTTTAATGCTTCTGTTTTCCTGGCTTTTTTCTCTTTTTTTAATGAAATAAGCGTTTTCAGCAAATCTTGCAGAGTCGAAAAAAACAGGAATTCCGTATTGATTGGAAAGTTCTCTTACTGCTTTCATATTTTCCAGAGAAACTGGCTGACCTCCTGAAGAATTACAGGTGATGGTAATTAAACAAAAAGGGATTTTTTCTTTTGGATAGCTTTTGTAAATCTCTTCCAGCTTTTCAAGATTAATATTTCCCTTAAACGGATGTAGATCATTAATATCAAATGCTTCATCAATTGTGCAGTCTACTGCATGTGCTTTGCGAAACTCAATATGTCCTTTTGTAGTATCGAAATGGGAATTTCCGGGAACTATATCTCCTTCTTTTACCAGAACAGAAAACAGCACGTTTTCAGCTGCTCTTCCCTGGTGAGTGGGCAAAAGATATTGAAATCCGGTTATATTTTTTACAGTATTGTGAAGTTGGTCGAAAGAACGGGAACCGGCATAGCTTTCGTCACCGGTCATTAATGCTCCCCACTGTCTGTCCGACATGGCTCCGGTTCCGGAATCGGTTAGTAAATCGATAAAAACCTGTGATGATTTTAAGTTGAATAAGTTGTAATTGGCTTCTTTAAGCCACTGCTCTCTTTCTTCTCTTGTTGATTGACGGATTTCTTCAATCATTTTAATGCGGAAAGGTTCCGCGTACGGTAAATTCATGAGTTAAGTATTTTATTGTTTTGTAAAGAAAATTTGTTTGAAAATAATTTCAATTCATCAGTATATATTTAAAGGAGCAGGAGAATACTACTCAGGCGCTTTAAATATATTTTCATCGGAGTGGAAACCGGCTACACCACCACTCACTGCAAATTTCATTGCAGAAGCAGCAGACATTCCCACTACAGGTTTGATGTTTTTTTCTTCCGTAACAATTACCCATCCGGAAATAGCATAGGAGTGAGGAAGATAAACAGCAACATAATTATGTTTATCCACATCTGCCATTTCTTTCTGGGTTAAAAAACCAATTCTCCAGATCTCAGGATGCTCATTGGTTTTTACCCATACAGGATCATTAAATTTTTTCTTGTCACCAACAAATGATGACATTACATCTTTAGTTGGCGTATAAATATGTTTTACCCCCGGTGTTCTTTCCAACAGGCTGTCCATTGTGTCGAAAAAAAATCTTCCCACAACGAATTTATTACCCAGGTAGCCCAAAAGTGCGGTGATTAAAATAGTTGATACAAAAACCAAACCCGGTATTTCTTTTGCCACAGATGGAATTATATTATCAATAGACGTGACAACATACCATATGACAAATATCGTTAGCCCGATAGGTCCGATAATAACAAGTCCCTGAAAGAAATTTTTCAGGAAAAAATTGGCGATATTTTCGAAAGTCAGTTTTTTCAACGTATTCAGTTACTAATTTTGTTTAGCCATGTATGCTTTCCTTATTGCCGTATGACTTAATAATTTTAGCTTCATATTCCAGCCACTCCTCCCAGCGTTTGTTTACTTTTTCGGGATCTCCAAGCTGTCTTGCAAAACTAATGAAAGTTGTATAATGGTTAGCCTCCGAAATCATTAAGTCCCTGTAAAAATTTTTAAGCTCTTCATCTTTGATATTTTCTGTAAGGACTTTAAATCTTTCGCAGCTTCTTGCTTCTATCATAGCGGCAAATAACATTTTATCAACGATAAGATCTTCTCTGCTGCCCTGGATAATGAACTTCATCAATTCATTTACATAATCATCTTTCCTTGCTCTTCCGAACTTGTATCCCCTGCTCTTGATGATCTCATGAACCTGATTGAAATGATCCAATTCTTCCTGTGCAATAGCAAGAAGTTCGGTTACAATTTCAGGGTGTTCCGGAAGCATCGTAATCAATCCGATAGCGTTTGTAGCTGCTTTTTGTTCGCACCAGGCATGATCGGTTAAAATTTCTTCAATGTTTCCTTCCGCAATATTTGCCCACCTTGGATCCGTGGGAAGTTTCAACTTAAACATGTTTTAAAATTTCTGTAAATTTAAAGTAAATTACAATAACAAATCTTGTTTTATTCCAGTTATTTAAGAAGCGGTCTTTCTTCGTAAAAATTCTAAAATATTCCACCCTAAACGATCTACTTTCATTAAAAATCCTGCAATCGTTGTTGCGAGGATAATATTCGTTATATAGATTAAAATCATTAATATCCACCACGGTACATCTTGCTTGAAATGAACGACTAAAAAATAAACAAGAGAAGAACTTATTCCCTGTGCAAAATAAAAGAATATTGCATTCTTTCCGATATAAGTAATAAAATTTTCTTTTGTGATCTTTAATCTGTTATAAAAAACAAATAACGTAACCAGTGAAAACAGGGTCCATATGATATAGGGAGTTTTAGGAGGGAACTTATTTTTATTGATCTTGTAAAATATTTCGCTTCCATAATACCAGAACATCCAGATTAGCAGAATTCCAACCGCTGCATAAAGTGCGGGGATGATACGGGAAGGGATTTTCTTTCCCTTCATTCTATTGGCAATTAAGAAAACCGCAAGATAAAAAGCAACATATCCCACCTGGCCTGTTGGATAAAACCACGGAAATAAATTAAATATTAGTGTCAAAGCAATACACAGTCCTATAAACCAATTAATATGTTTAGAGAAGAATCTTAAAATCAATACACCGAAAACAGCTAATATAAAGTATACTTTTAAATACCAGAAGCTTCCCATTACTACGGGGAATGTATCGGCATTGGTGTATTGATGGAGGTACCAGTTCCCTAAATTTTGCCATTGAGGTTCCGTAGATATATTTGTTGTCGCGTATTTTGAGCCGAATGTAGAGTAAAAGTTTTGCAACCATTCTACAGAAAAAAAGCTTAACCCGAAAACTTTAAAAAAGTAATCCAGGAAAAACAGGAATGTTACAAAAATCATATAGGTGATTTGTAGTTTGAGCAGGCGGTAGAACGTTTTCTCAATATTGGTTCCGGATGTAATTCCACTTAATGCATAAAACAAAGCTACATCAAATACTAAAGAAAAGACCCTGACTTCCGCCGGGATATAAAACTGCCCCGACCAGAATGCTGTGTGGATGAATATAATGGAAAGCGTTGCTAATCCTTTTGCAAAATCAATGTAGAGATCCCTGTTCATTATGGTAATTGATAAAGTTCAAAAATAGATAAAGTTTGGAAATAATTTTAAAAATAAAAAAGAGGTAAAGCGAACTTTACCTCCTTTCCTAAATATGTTAATAATGAATGTTTAAAGTTTTCTAAACTCTTCTGCAGAAATTTCTCCGGTTTGGATTTTTCTTAACTCGTCCATATATTGGCTCATATAAGCGTCAATTTCAGGATTTCTTGAATTTTTCCCCATTTTATAGGTTCCGTTAAGGACTCCTTGATAGTAATAAAAGAAGTTATAGTCGAAATCAGCCGCAGATAAACTGTACTGTCCAAGCAGGAAGCCTAAACGAACAGCAGATCTTCTTTGAGGAGGAGTTCCGTGATGGTTATAACTTGAGGTCTGATAATCTCCGATGCTTTGTGCAAATTCATAGGCTGCTGCAATTTCAGAGAATTGAGTTTTGTTATACCCGTTCGGTCTTCTTAGATAATACCCTGCAAAACCATCGG
This sequence comes from Chryseobacterium sp. B21-037, assembly GCF_028570785.1. Taxonomy (NCBI): domain Bacteria; kingdom Pseudomonadati; phylum Bacteroidota; class Flavobacteriia; order Flavobacteriales; family Weeksellaceae; genus Chryseobacterium; species Chryseobacterium sp. B21-037. Next base: position 3,426,808 of record NZ_JALGCB010000001.1, on the reverse strand, counting down.
CTTCAAGCTCATTAGGTCTTGCTGTAGATTCATTTACAGAAGGCAGGTTAAACGCATATTGTAGTTGGTGGCCGTATTCATGTGCCAGGATCATAGCATTCACGATATCTCCGCCTTTATTTTTTGCATCAGCGTAGATCGCATAACCATAATAGATTTTTCCTGTAGAGTAGGAAATAGCATTATAGGTGGAGTTGAAATTGGAAGGATCGTTTACAAATCGCAATGTTGGGTTACTTCTTCCCCACATACTGGCAATTTTTGTCATTTGCCCGTTCATGAAGTTGGTGTCGGCACTCGTTTGTAAGCCGGTTAAAAGGACTGCTGTAGAACTCCAGTTTTGATCAACATAAGAGCAGCTTCTCTGAAGGTCTCCGGGTTGTTCAATTTTAGCATTTTCAGTGGATGAATTTGGTAAGACGTTGTCTTCCATTTTGTCGTCGTTACATGCTGATAAAGATAATACAGCAATAGCTCCTGCTAAAAAGCAGAATTTAAAGTTTCTTTTCATAAAATATTTTTTTGGTGAAAACGAAGGTATAAATTATTTTTTAGATAATTAATATATAAATAGTTAAAATTATTCCTTCGTTGGTGAAAAAGTGTTTATAGTGAAAAATATTGTTTTGATTGTAAGCAGTTTATAAAATAATTTGTATATTTGCACCTCGAAATAACTAAAAATTTATAAACAATGTTTGCAATTGTAGAAATAGCAGGGCTTCAATACAAAGTTGAGCAAGACCAGAAGTTGTTTGTACACCGTTTAAAAGGAGATAAAGGAGGAAAAGTTTCTTTCGATAAAGTTCTTCTTACTGTAAACGGTACAATCACTGTAGGCGCCCCAGCTGTAAGCGGGATCACTGTAGAAGCGGAGATCTTAGACCATGTTAAAGCTGATAAAGTAATCGTTTTCAAAAAGAAAAGAAGAAAAGGTTATGAAGTGAAAAACGGTCATAGACAATCTTTAACTCAAATTCAAATTACAGGAATCACTGGATTTGAAGGAGGTGCAAAGAAAGCAGCTAAAAAAGAAACAGTAAAGGCTGAAGTTCTTTCAGACAACGCAACTGTTAACTTTGGTGAAGATCATGAGTTGAACTATCACTTAAAGAAACACAATTTGTCTCAGTCTAAAGAAAACAGAGAAACTTTAATTACTTTAGGAAAAGCTGTTAAAGTTGAATTAGAGAAAAAAGTTCTTACTCACGAAGAAGTAGATGCTGCTATCGTTAAGAACATTGATCAATTTAAAGCTCTTAATAAATAATAATAATCTACAAATAAAATGGCACACAAGAAAGGAGTCGGTAGTTCCAAAAACGGTAGAGAATCTCACTCTAAAAGATTAGGTGTAAAGATTTTCGGTGGACAAGAAGCTATTGCCGGTAATATTATTATCAGACAGAGAGGTACTCAACACCACCCAGGTGAAAACGTGGGGATGGGTAAAGACCATACTTTGTTTGCATTAGTAGACGGTAAAGTAGTTTTCAGAAAGAAAGCAAATAACAGATCTTTTGTATCTGTAGAACCAAACGCTTAATTTAAGCGTTCTATAAAATAAAAGCCTCAACATTGTTGAGGCTTTTTTATGTTTAAATGGTATGGAATTTTTTCAATATCCTAATTTTGTCTTGAAAATCCGGGAAAGCCTACATAAAAGGATCTTAAAAAAATGATGTTGCTGATCTTGAGCTGTAATGATCTCTTCTAGTGTTTCTGGCTGTTCTAAACCGGCTTAGCTGTAGTAGCCTATATTTTGCCTTTAATCTATTTTGATAACGGAATAATGCTCGATATTCTTGAATGTTTTTACTTGCTTATCAGATGGAAATTATTTGTCTTTCTAAAGTATTTTAAAAGCCTACCTGGAATCCTGCTTTTACGCCAAATGTAGAAATGTCAGGCCTGTTGAGGTAGTTGCCTCTCCAGTTGAAATCTACCCTGAAGATCCTCAGGTTTCCAAATCCAATATTTTCAATTCCGAAACCGTATTCATAATAAATATGATCACTAGGAGCAGAATACTTAAAACCTTCAACGTTAATCTTTTTAGATGCATCGCTCAGTGTTCCGTATGCACTTCTGATAAAAGCTATTTCTCTTAATTTGAGTTTCTTGATTAGTGGAATATAGGAAAGGATTTTACCATTGAAATGATGTTCCAGATGCAGCGTCGTATATGTATCTGCAACGAACTCATAATAATTAAGTTGTGCAAATGTATTTCCTACCAAACTATAAGATTGGTTTCCGGGAATTATATTTTGTAAGGCTAGCGGAACTGTATTGAAGTTTTTTCCTGCTTCAAAATTGATTAGTGTTTTTCCCCAGCTTCCGATTAATACCGGTTTGTAAAATAAGAATTGTAGTTTATTATAATTGAAATCAGCATTAAACAGGCCTTCCAGTCCTCTTGTGTACTTTAAAACAATAGTAGGAGCCAAGGTTCCATGTTCGTGTCTGTCAACTCCGGTTTGTGAAAATTTAGCACCAGGTCTTGCTATTAAGCTAAGGGTTACATGGGAATCATTAACGGTTTTTCTTAATTCTCCGTTTCTGTAATACATAAGGTTGAAGCCGTCAGGATTTGCTGATTTGATGCTTTGCATAGTTCCATCTACCCGTATTTGAAAGTTCTTCCATGGCTCAATAGAAGCAAATACATTAGTTTGATTCAGGGAGCTTAAAGAGGCATTATCTCCCCTTGCGAAGACTGTAGACGAGGCAAATGTACGAGACATGATTCCGTCATCAGTTGTTAGCTGAACACCGAGCTGCATAACATCTCTTCTGGTGCCAGCTCCGATCATAAACCGGTTGACTTTATTAAACATATATTTTGCTTCAACACCATATTTGAACTGCTGATCTTTAAATCCATATGCTGTATAAAACTGGATTCTCCAAGGATCGTTCATGGAAAAATAACTTCTCGCTCCCAGTCTTATTCTGTCTCCCTCTACTTCGTTTACTCCATAAACTGAAAAAATGGGACCCAAATCTATTCCCTTTGTTATGTTGTAGTATCCTGATCCAAGGGTTTCATATAACTTTACAATCCGGTTGAATTTCGGGACCTTCTGAAGCTTATCAAGCATATCATAGACTCCCTGTTCAGATTTGGATAGCGTATCAGGTCTCGCTTTAGCCCAGTAAGCATCATCCTTATCTACAAATTTATTGTCATACTCTTCCTCCTTTCGGGTGAAAACCGATGGAGCAAGTGGCTTGTTAAATTCATATTCCGAATAGTCTACAGTTCTTTTAGCGATGATACTTTTAGATGTTTTCTTTTTTGAGAAAGGGGTCAGCTCTACTACGGTTACAAATTTTCTAGGCAGGAAAGTATTTTCGTCGGGGTTGTCGTATTCCAGCTCTGTGGAAATCCCATTGACGAAATTTACATTCATTTTTTGTGTTGATTTTAACGTCGCTCCTAAAACTGCATAAGTGTCGGTATCAATATAAAGATAGCCCTGAAATGCTAAAATTTCTGTTCTTTTAGGCTGATACCTGATTTTATAAGCATTCTCACCATGTATAGCAATCGTATCGATCAGATTATAGTCATACGTACTAAAACCATCAGTTCCTACAGGACTTGGAAAACCAATATCAAAATAATTCAGGTTATTGTCATAGATATTGATGTCCCTGTAGAGATTTTTTGCCGTTAAAGTTACAATTTGATTATCCTGAAAACCAGATGTTTTTTGAGCTATTAAAAGCTTTTTGGTTTTCTTGCCGGGCTTATTTTCTCCGTAATTTTCATAAATTGATTCATTCAGGAAGATGGGCAGAGCCATTTTTCCACTTGCCGTTGAGTCGGCATAATCAAAGATGAAATCCAGCTTGTTGAAGATCTTTCTCTTCATAAAGGCGCTGTCCAGATTATTAGCGTCAAACTGTATTTTTTCGTATTCCTTATAAGTGTAGGTATCGAATTTACTTAGACCATTATTTCTTTTTCTTTTCCATACTTCCTGCATAATGGCATAAGCGGGATTTTCCTTCTTGTTTTTATATTTTGTTTTCTCGTTATGGATCACAACTTCTTCAATGTTTTCCACCTTTTCTTTGGAAAGCTTTACGAAGATATTATTGGCATTATCTGGGGTAACATCTATACTTTGTAAGGCATAGCTTTTTCTTAAGAATTTTAATTTGTAAATAATACTGTCTGATTGAACGCTGAAGGCTCCCGTAGTTGTTGTTAAAAAAGGTTGATTACTATCATTGATAAATACATCCACCCCGGTAACTTCTTTATTGGTTTTGGCATCAACAATTTTGCCACTTGCAGCATTTTGTGCGCATACAATACCGGAAAATAAAAGAAAAAGGTAGAGATAGTGGTATTTAGAGTTATTAATTAACATTAGGTATTTCTTCAAGCATTTAGCATAAACAAAAAGTATGCTGTTTATTTAAAACGGATAAGATTTAAAAAAATTTCGTGTGTATTTACAAAAATGCAAATGTAACAAAAATAACAGGACCAATTTGATTAATTATGACCTATGATTTTAAAAGACAATAGGATAGGACAGAATTTATTCCGAATGAAAAATAAAAAAGACTTACATTTCTGTAAGTCTTTTTTGCTCCTCCTGCTGGGCTCGAACCAGCGACCCTCTGATTAACAGTCAGATGCTCTAACCAACTGAGCTAAGGAGGAATTTTCCTTTGTTTTAAGTGGTGCAAATATAATATGAATATTTATATCAGGCAAGTTTTACGTTCAATTATCAATGATTTTAAAGTAAATAGGTTGAATTTCAATAAGAAATATTTTGCTTGTCATCTTATTAAATGGAGTAATCCTCAAATAAATAACGGAAATACAATTCCGGGGATTCTAAAAAACTTTTTGTTAACTGATAATGCTCCGTTTCTTTATAATCAATCTGTTTAATTTTATCATCCAGTAAATAGACTTCAGCTTCCGGATAGCTCATCAAAATAGGTGAATGGCTGGAAATAATGAATTGGGCTTTTCCAGCTTTTTCCAGCTTGTGAATAATTGACAATAGGGAAAGTTGTCTTTGCGGAGAAAGAGCGGCTTCCGGCTCATCAAGGATATAAATGCCTTTCTGAAAATGGTTATGAAATAATGATAAAAAAGCTTCGCCATGGGATTGCTGATGAAGAGATTTTCCCCCGTAAGCATCTAAAACACTTCTGTCTTCTTCGGCTACTTCATCAATATATGTTGCGAAATTAAAAAAGCTTTCTGCCCTCATAAAAAAGCCTTGTGCTGTTTTGGTATCCCATGAAAGTTTAAGGTGTTCTGCCAGTTCGGATTCCGTTTTATGAAAATTATAATTATGATTTCTATTTCCTCCCGAAACATTGAAATCGCATTTTTCGGCAATAGCTTCTAGCAAAGTTGATTTTCCAATCCCATTTTCACCAACAAAGAAAGTGACATTGCTTCGAAGTCTAAGATTTAATCCACTACTCAAAAAAGGAAGGTTGAAGGGAAAATCCTTCGGATGGTCTTCGTTTAAATAAATCCTGGATAAATAAGGCATTTGTCTGTTTTTAGTTGATATTAAGCAAAATACATGCAAAAAACAAGACCTACATTTCTGTAAGTCTTGTTTTTTTATTTCTTTAAATCTTTAAGGATTTCCTGTACCGCTCTTTCCAGTTGCGGGTCATGATCTTGCTGTCGGTCTATGAATGTGTTTTTAATATAGATGTCCGGTTTTACACCTGTTTTTTCCAGGTTCTGGCCATCCAGAGTATACGTTCCCCATGCAGGAAGCCTATAATAAGAGCCATCTACAAGACTTTTTCCGGAAGTGAAGATAATCCATCGATAGGTGTCCTGGCCAATGATTTTTCCTAATTTCAGAGCCTTGAAACCGGCAGCGGTCATTTCGGCATCACTCAGCGAAGCTTCGTTGATCAAAAGAACAATAGGCTTTCCGGAAGGTGCGAAATTGGGCTGTGTGGTCATTTTTCCTTCCCGGTATTTCCATTGTAAATAAGGTTTTTGAGAAAGGAAATTTAATACTTTATCATGAACGTTTCCGCCCGTATTATAGCGTAAATCGAGAATAACAGCTTCTTTTTGAATTTCCTGCTCCACCATATCCAGAAGGAAGCGGTCCAGTTCATCAGTAGTCATATTTTTCATATATGAATAGGCAATGCGGCTGTTGCTCATCTGATTTACGCGTTGCCGATTATTGAATATCCAGTCGTCATACAAAAGTCCTTTTAATTCTGTATTTGAAATTGGATGTACCTTGGTGGTTATTTCCTTGCCATTGCGTGTGAAAGTAAGAATAATTTCTTCCTGCTTTTTAGGACTTGTAAAATAAGATTCACGATTTTCGTGTACGTCAATATTTTTTCCATTTACAGCAATCAATTGATCTCCTGGTTTAATGTCAACCCCGGAACGGAAAGCGGGTGATTTTCTTACAATACCTTCTACACTATAAGGCTGGTCCTTTTTAAAGATAATCCCTGTTTCATTGGTAAAATAATTCAGATATCTGGTTTCTTCCTTTCCTGTTGAAGAAAATCCCGTATGTGAAGAATTGAGTTCTCCCAACAGGTCATTCAATAAAATTCGCAGATCATTTCTGTTATTGATATACGGAAGATATTTAGCATACTGCTCCTTTTTTGCTTTCCAGTTGATGCCATGGAATTTTTCATCATAGAAATTTTCTTCAACCCCAGTCCATGTTTCATCATACATCTGGGTAAATTCAGAAGCGAGATTTTTGTTAAAAGTATACTGGATATTTATCTTTTCTGGCTTTAATGTTGCTATGGCCATTTTATAAATGTTACCCTCTATTAATGTAAAAAAAGACTTGTCATTTTTGATGATATAGCTGGCTTCTTTATCGAAAACCTTTTCTGATTTAGCGGTTTCAAAATCCGTGAAAACCTTTTTGAAAAGTTGTTTCTTTCCATTATCCTGATTGGAATTAAAGAATAAAATTTCCTTTTTGTCGTCCATGAAAACGGTAGGATCTTCCTGGTATCCATACCTGTCTGTAACCAGCTCAATCCTTTCCAAAGTGTTTTCAGGATTAATTTTCAATTCTTTTACAACAATTTCTTTTTCTTCCTTTTTTTCTTTGTCTTCTTCTTTTTTATCCTTGTTTTCCTTTGTCGTTTCAGGTTTCTTTACCTCCTCAGTAAATAGCTTATCGAATCTTTCAGATTTGTAAGGCTCATCAAACCAATCCAGCGCCATTCTGTAAATATTAGATTTCTGCATACCTAGCGGATAAGAAGGGTTCGTTCGGTCACTTGTAAAATAAATATACTTACCATTGGGTGACCAAAAAGGATCTTCCTCTGAAACGCCGGTGTTGGTAAGATTTATGATTTTGCCTTTTCCGATATGATAAACAAAGATGTCCAGTTCAAAATTTCTTTTTGCAGAGAACAGTACATATTCGTTATTGGGAGAAAAAGAAGGTTTTGAATTTTGAAAAGCCCAGATTTCATCTTTTACGATAGTTGTAGAGTGTAAACTCTTTAAGTCCATTAATCTTACTTCATCACGACCACTTAAATACACTGCTTTTGAAAGGTCGTTATTCAGGGTTATATTGCGGTTGTTACGCAAATCAGCAGTTAATTGTTTTACCTGGCCTTTTCCGTCTGCAGCAATACTAAACCAGTTTTGATATCCCTGGTAAGTCTGGTTAAAAAGTAATGTGCGATTGTCCTTCAGCCATTTTACTTCCATTACACGTTCCTTTCCGTCAGATATCTGTTGTGTAAACTTTCCTTCAATATCAGAAACAAAAAGAACACCACGGCTCACAAAAGCTATTTTCTTACCATCTGATGAAATATCATAATAAGAAATATTATTTTCTATATTAAAATTTTGTTCTTTCTCCAGTGTTTTATTTGTGTTAAGGCTTATATTAAGAGCTTTTATATCTTTTGTAGCTACGTCATAGGTGTAAAGCTGATAATCTTTTTCAAATATTACTTTGGATCCGTTAGCTGAAACAAATGGCTTTTTAATAGAGGTTTCAAATTGTGTTAAAGGTGCCTTTTTGCCATTTTTAAGTTCATAAAGATTATATTCATTGTTATTTTCATCAGAAATAAAATAAATAGTCCCATTTTTATCTACGCTCGGATTAAAATCTTTTCCTGCATAGTTCGTATATTGTTTAAAGGAATTGTTCTTGGGATTATAACCTAAAATATCAGGATTGTTTTCTCCTTTATAGTGTTTGCGATGTACCTGATTGGCGCTTTCTGATGAACTTGTGAAAAGATATTCACCCGCAGGAGTTTCTGCCAGGCCGTTTGTATTATTAAAGTAATTGTTGAAAAGCTTTTGTGGTGTTTTGCCTTCAATAGTAGTTTTAAAACTTCCAAAGTTATTATTCCTGTTTGAGGTAAAATAAATAGTTTTACTGTCCCATCCCCAGTTTTCTATTTCATCTTTTCCTGTGTGAAATGTTAACTGTTTAATGCTTCCTCCTTCAGCAGGCATCACATACACGTCATAATTTCCGTATTGATTGGAACTGAATGCAAGCCATTTTCCGTCTGGAGAAATGCGTGGATTAATTTCCTCTCCCTCCAGGGCTGTGATTCTGGAAGCGTTTCCGCCATTGGAGTCCACTTTCCAGATGTCTCCATCATAAGCAAAATAAGCGGTTTTCCCATCCGGGCTTAATGAAGGACTTGATAAAAAATAAGATTTTTCCTGTGCTGAAACTTGAATGCTAGCAAAGGCTGCTAATAACGAAATAAAGATTCTTTTCATGAGATAATTAGATATTCCTGGGGATATGTTGTCATACTTTGCTCTGCAAAATATTTCCTCTTATAATTATTTAATAAGTTGCAAATATCTAATTTTTTAAGAATATCAGGATCTTTTGCATTATTAAATGTGATATGCAAAAAAAAGACTTACAGAAATGTAAGTCTTTTTGCTCCTCCTGCTGGGCTCGAACCAGCGACCCTCTGATTAACAGTCAGATGCTCTAACCAACTGAGCTAAGGAGGAATGTCCCTTTGTTTTTAAGTGGTGCAAATATAGGACGAATATTTATACCAGGCAAATTTTTCTTTTGAAAATTTAAAAAATATTATAATTTTCCTGTGAATATTTTAAAGATATCGCTTCCGAAAATCAGTAACATTAAGCCTAACAGAAAGATAACACCAATCATTTGTGCATTTTCCAATACTTTTTGAGGAACTGGTTTTCCGAAAATAATTTCATACAATGTAAATAAAACGTGTCCCCCATCTAATCCTGGAATAGGAATAAGATTCAGGAAAGCCAGCCAGATCGAAAACATTGCTGTAAAGCTCCAGAATGCAGGCCAGTTAATCGCAAAGCTACCATCTGCTGCCTTATTTACGGGCATAGATTTTACAATTGCAATAGGTCCACCTACATTTTTGTATCCTTGAATTTTAGAGTTGAACATAATTTTGAACTGCTTTACCTGCATGGTTAAAGCTTCAATGGTTCTTTCAAAACCTCTTGGAATAGATTCTCCGAAAGAGTATTTTTTGTCAGTAACTACACTTGCAAGACTTTTTTGGTCAACAGCAATTCCTAATTTACCATTTTTATCTACTGGTGCGGAGATAGTTTGCTTTTCAGTACCACGATTAACCTCAATGCTTACTGTTTTTCCTTTATTTTCAGCTAATGTAGAACTTACCTCGTCGAAGAAAGGAGTTGGTTTACCATTGATGGCTACAATTCTATCGCCTTTCGCCAACCCTGATGCTTTTGAAGAAGGAGTCGCTAAAGAATCAATGATCATGGGAATTCTGGGAGTGATATAAAGCTTTGCTTCTCTTTGTCTGATAACATCAGCTACACCATCTTCATTCACTTTGAATGTAATTTCCTTACCCCCTCTAAGAACAGTAACATGATCACTAAAAAGTATATTAATAGCTGAATTTTCCAATCTTTCTGCTGGTTTTCCATCGATAGAGACAATTTTATCACCATTTTGGAATCCCATTTTTTTACCGGCATCTGTTACGCCGATACCATTGTCAAATTTTGTAAGATCTGTATACATTTCTCCATTAAAAAGAGAAAGACAGCTATAAATTAACCACGCAAGGAAAAAGTTTACCGTAACTCCTCCCAACATAATGATAAGTCTCTGCCAAGCCGGTTTTGCACGGAATTCCCATGGTTGTGCCGGTTGTTTTAATTGTTCGGTATCCATGCTTTCATCCACCATTCCGGCGATTTTCACGTAGCCTCCAAAAGGAAGCCATCCGATACCGTATTCTGTTTCACCGATTTTTTTCTTTGCGATAGAAAACCAAGGATCGAAAAATAAATAAAACTTTTCTACTTTGGTTTTGAACCATTTGGCGGGCAAAAAATGCCCCAGTTCATGAAGAACGACTAAGATAGAAATGCTTAATATGAATTGAAAAATTTTAATTGCTAATTCCATTAATAAATTTTAGATTTTAATTTGCAAAGGTAACAATTATCAAAACTATGCCAAATAAAAAAGCTCCTCATATAGAGAAGCTTTGTCATATATTAAGACTGTTTTTACAAATTAAGGGAAACCCCCAGGCTGCCATTGTTTCCAACTTCTGCAAATACACCGATTCTCTCAGTGAAAAAGTAACGGGCACCGATATGGGCGCCGATTCCAAAATCTTTTCCGAGAACCCCAAGATCAACTCCGGGATAAATGTCCAGCTTTTCAGGGAGCTGTAATGCTTCTTTTAAATGAAAATTAAGCCTTCCAAAGATGAAGACCTTGTTGTCATTGTCATTATTTTTATATCCGCTAAAGTAGCCGTTCAGCCCGGCACCAACTGATATAAGTTTATTGAGCCCGTAATCATAAGTCCCTGTAATTCCTGTTCCATATCCCCATGCACTGAATCCCAATTGCACTTTCTGATCACCCTTTCCTGTCCATGCCTGGGCATTTACGGCAGTTCCAAAGAAGAAGACCGCTAAAATAAAAACCAATTTCTTCATAAATATTACACTTTAGTTCTATTAATTAAGAATAATCAGCTACAAAAATAGAACCGAAACCGATTAAAAATCCTATTTTTATACAAGATTTTGAACGACTTTTATGAAAATTAAAGGATTAAATTTAGATATTATCTGGAAAGATAAGGAAAGTAACTTTCGTTTAATAGAAGAGGAATTAAATAATCAGGATGCTGATATTTTTCTTTTACCCGAAATGTTCTCAACAGGTTTTTGTATGGATGCTTCTGAGGTTTCAGACCGTAATGAGGAAGCTTTAAGTTTCTTACACAAGATGTCAAAAGAGAAAGGATCCGCTTTTTGTGGAAGTGCTCCTGTAGAACAAGATGGGAAATTTTACAACAGGTTGTATTTCGTAAAGCCTGATTCGTCAGTTGTTTTTTATGATAAAAGACATTTGTTCTCTTTCTCTGGAGAGGATAAGGTGTATACCCCAGGAAAAGAAAGGGTTATTGTTGAATATAAAGGATTCCGCATTTTGCTTCAGGTTTGCTACGATCTTCGTTTTCCTGTTTTTGCAAGAAATAATGATGATTATGATGCAATCTTTTATGTAGCCAATTGGCCGGAGAAGCGAGTGGGAGCCTGGGAGCACTTGCTGAAAGCCAGGGCTATTGAAAATTTATCATACGTTTTTGGATTGAACAGGATAGGAACCGATGGAAATAATTTATTCTATCAGGAAAGCTCACATTGTTTTTTTGCTGATGGAAGAGACATTGCCCAAAAAGAAAAGAATATTGTGTCTGCAGAATTGAATATGAATGAGCTTTTGGATTTCAGAAAGCATTTCCAGTTTTTGAATGACCGGGATCAATTTTCAATTCAGATGTAATTATCGAAATAAAAAAGCTGTGAAATTTCACAGCTTTATTCATATTGTTTCAGCAATTGGGTTAAAGTATTGACGTCATGTACGCCACTTTCTTTCCACAAAAGTTCTCCGTGTTTAAATATAGCCAAAGTAGGGACACCACGAACTCCATATTGTGAAGCAATAGCCGGATACTGGTCTACGTCTACTTTAATAATTCTTGCTCCTTCACCTACATTTTCTTTAACTGTTGTGAGTACTGACGACTGAACCTTACACGGTTGGCACCAGGTCGCAAAAAAGTCAATTAAAACAGGTCTTTCGGAATTAATTAATTCTTTAAATTTTTCTGACATGATTTTTGGTGTTTTTATTATTTGGGGCTATCAGCCTCTTTCTGGATTGCCTTTACATTTTTCCAGCTTGTCCCGTCATAGGCTTCCACTCCGTTTTTCTTTAAAATCTCTACTGCCTGGTCCGCCTGGATTCCTTTGTTGCAAAAAACCACTACTTTTTTGCCTTTTAAGGACTCAATATTATTTTGAATCTCAGCAAGCGGGATGTTGATTGCATCTTTTGCTGTTCCTTCCTTATACTGCTCCGGAATTCTAACGTCTACCAAAGTAACATCACTACTGTTTACTATTTGTTTAATATCAGCTGGGGCATTATTCTTCGATACACTTGAATTTTTACATGCACTTAACGTTACAGATACAGCAAAAATAAATCCGCAAACCTTATTTCTCATTCGTTAATTTACAATGTTTTCGACTGGCAGACAAAATCCGAAGTGGGTAGTTTTTCCGTTTTTTTAATTCCGTTAAAACCTCCTTCGATTTCAGTGAAATTTCTGATCCCGTGTGAGTTAAGAATGCTTGCGGCAATCATGCTTCTATATCCTCCTGCGCAATGAAGGAAGAAATGTTCCGAGTCATCAATTGAACTGATCCAGTCGCTGATGGAGTCTAATGGCTTATTAAATGCGTTATCAATATGTTCAGCTGCATACTCAGTCAGTTTTCTGACATCAATAACCGTAGACTGATCATTGAATTCTTCTACAAATTCTGAAGGAGAAATCCTTTTAATCTCATCAGTTTCTTTATTGGCATTCTGCCATGATTGAAAACCTCCATTCAAATACCCTAAAACGTTATCAAATCCAACTCTGCTTAACCGGGTAATCACTTCTTCTTCGGTTCCTTTATCTGAAACCAATAACAGTGGATGTTTTACGTCTACGATCAATGTTCCTACCCAAGGAGCAAAATCTCCTTTCAGTCCGATATTAATAGAATTAGGAATAAAGCCTTTATGGAAATCGGCAGCGCTTCTGGTATCTAAAATAAGTGCTCCGGAGTCTTCAGCGATGATCTCAAAATCTTCTACAGAAATTGGATTAAGACCTTTATCCATTACGGTATCTATGCTTTCATAACCCCCTTTATTCAAAGCTACATTCATTCCGAAATATTTCGGTGGGGCAGTAAGGCCGTCCAAAACTTCTTTTATAAAAGATTCTTTATCGGGTTGGTTTAAAGCGTAGTTGGTTCGTTTTTGGTTCCCAAGGGTGTCAACTGTTTCTTTCTGCATGTTTTTTCCACAGGCAGAACCTGCTCCATGTGCAGGATAAACAGTGATGGTATCTGCTAAAGGTATAATCTTGCTATGAAGACTCTCATATAATATTCCCGCAAGGTCCTCCTGCGTGAGATTAGTTGCTTTTTGAGCGAGATCCGGACGGCCAACATCTCCTAAAAATAAAGTATCACCCGTGAAAATTGCTGTTTCAACATCATTTTCATCTATTAAAAGATAGGTGGTGCTTTCCATGGTATGGCCCGGAGTATGCAGAACCTTTATTTTTACTTTTCCAATTTCAAAGATTTGATAATCTTCAGCAATTGTTGCTTCAAATTCCGGCTTAGCAGTAGGTCCGTAAATAATAGGAGCACCAGTCTTTTTACTTAAATCCAGGTGTCCGGAAACAAAATCGGCATGGAAATGTGTTTCAAAAATATATTTTAAAGTTACATGGTCTTTCTCAAGACGGTCCAGATATGGTTTTACCTCTCTTAGAGGATCTATAATTGCAGCTTCGTTTTCTGAGACAATATAATAGGCTCCCTGAGCTAGACAGCCCGTATATATTTGTTCAACTTTCATTTGCTTAGTTTTAAATTAAATTTCAGTTAAAGATACAAAGTATTAGATGAATTGTAAACGAAATGTTAAATCTGAATGATAGTTTCTTTCAATTTAAATGGTTTTGCCCGGTTTTAGGAATCGAAAGTTATTTATTTTCAACAAGAAAGGGCAGATTATTAAAATACTAAATTGGTAGACTGTTTTTTGTCATGCTTAAAAAACAAAAATAATTACGTACAGGAAATGGGTCTGTTTAAAAGAAATACGAAATAATTAATCAGAGAACTTCGCAAGAATACAAGTTTGTTGACTTAATATTTTGTAAAAAATTTTATATTTATAAGTTAAAAAAAATCAAATGGCAGATAAAAAACAATTTATTGATGAATTAAGTGCTAGATATACTCCGAAAGGAGATCATATTATATTAGGAAAAGGTATGCTTGATGGGGAGGTAGTTACCGAAGTGAATGTAACCATTCCATTAAAAACAATCAACAGGCATGGTCTTATTGCGGGAGCCACCGGAACAGGAAAAACCAAAACTCTTCAGGTATTTGCGGAACAGTTATCACATGCTGGGATTCCATCTTTAGTTTTAGATATTAAAGGAGATTTCTCAGGAATTGCAGAAGCAGGTGAAATGAATCCCATTATAGAAGAAAGATATGCAAAAACCCAGCTTCCATACAATCCACAAGCCTTTCCTGTTGAATTAATGAGTATTTCCGGTGGTAAGGGTGTGAAATTGAGAGCTACTGTCACAGAATTCGGTCCGGTTTTATTGAGCAAGATTTTACAGTTGAATGATACCCAGCAGAGTATTATGTCAATTGTTTTTAAATATTGTGATGATAAAGGACTTCCTTTAATCGACCTAAATGACCTGAAAAAAGTCCTGCAATATGTGACTGATAATGCAGAAGGTAAAGCAGAATTATCTTCCAATTACGGATCAATAGCATCTGCTTCTTTGGGAACTATTCTAAGATCAATAGTCGCTTTAGAACAACAGGGAGCAACTGATTTCTTCGGTGAGCTGAGCTTTGATGTTCAGGATTTACTTGAGACAAGGGATGGAAAAGGAGTTGTAAATATCTTAAGGGTTGCCGATATACAAAATAAACCACAGCTGTTTTCAACATTTATGCTTTCTCTCTTTGCGGAAATTTATATGACATTTCCTGAAGAAGGAGATAGCGGAAAACCTAAATTAGTTTTATTTATTGATGAAGCGCATTTAATTTTTAATGAAGCTTCTAAGGCATTGCTTTCACAAATTGAAACAATGGTTAAATTAATCCGTTCAAAAGGGGTAGGTATTTATTTTATTACACAGATTCCCGGAGATGTTCCTGAGAATGTTCTTTCTCAGTTAGGATTAAAAATTCAACATGCTTTGAGAGGATTTACTGCAAAAGATAAAAAAGAGATTTCAAAAGCAGTGGAAAACTATCCTACAACAGAATTTTATAATGCTTCTAATCTGATTCAGAATCTTGGAATTGGAGAAGCTTTTGTAACGGCGTTGGATGAAAAAGGAATTCCTACTCCTCTGGTTCAGACTTACCTGATTTCTCCGGAATCGAGAATGGATGTCTTGAATGATGCTGAGGTTTCGGAATTAACAGGAAATTCTGCTTTGGTTGCTAAATATGAAGAAGCGATAGATAAAGAATCGGCTTATGAGATATTAACGGCAAGAATGGAGCAGGCGGCACAGAATCCGGCTCCTACACAAAGAGCAAAGCCGGTAAAGGAAGAGCCAGGGATGTTTGAACAGGTATTACAGAGCAAAGCAGGAAGAACTTTTACCACCACATTGATGCGTGAAGGGGCAAAAGCAGTTTTGGGAATGTTTGGTCTGGGAGGAAGAAGGAGATAATAAAAACATTAGTGCAATTCTTATCTAATAACCATGAAAAATGTATCATCTTTTTATTGTATCGGATTAGCTTCGGTTAATCTCGTAATGGATACCATTCATAACCACTTTGGAATATTTGATATAATTTTTGTTATTTTAGCGGGATTGCCTTTACTGCTCAATAAAAAATGGATGTATGAATTGTTTGGAGGCACTATGGGCCTTATCAGTTTATATATTATTTTTGCCATTTTTGTGTCCATGGTTAAAGACGGTCAAAATGCGATGATGCAGCCTCTTTGGACGTATGGCATGGGTTATGTGCTTAGTTTTTTAACGCTAATTTTCGGACTTTTAATGACAAAAATTATTAAAATCCGCAACAGAAGAAATATTATAACATCAGGTTAAATGTATTCAATTATAGATATAGAAAGTAATGGTGCAGGTTATAGACATGAATGCATTATAGATATTGCCATTTATCGGTATGACGGGCAGAAAATTGTTGACCAGTTCATTTCTTTGGTGAATCCGGAAAGTGATATTACTCCGTTTGTACAAAAGCTGACAGGGATTACTCCTAAAATGGTTAAAACGGCTCCGAAATTTCATGAAATTGCAAAAAGAGTCATTGAAATTACCCAAAATACTACTTTGGTCGGGCACAATATTGATTTTGATTACAGAATGCTTCGGCAATCTTTTAAAAGTCTTGGTTACGATTTTAAAATCAATACTTTAGATACTATTCCGTTAGCTAAAAAGCTCATTCCTGATGAAGCAAGCTATTCGCTGGGTAAGCTCGTAAAATCTCTTGGAATTCCTTTAACCAATCATCACAGGGCAGACGGAGACGCGAGGGCTACTTTGGAGTTGTTCAGGCTGCTGGTTTCAAAGGATACTGAGAATGAGATTATACAAAAACATCACGATGAATCCAATGCCAAGACTTATATCAACAAAATCAAGCTGTTAACGCAGGATTTACCTAATGAAAGAGGGTTTGTGTATTTTCAGAATGCAGCTGGAAAAATCATTCTTTCAGAGTATGTTCAGGATATCAATAAGTTTTCAAAAAAAGTATTTAATTCGAAATCCAAAAAATGGGAAACGATACAGAATGAGGTAGAACAGATTAGTTTCGAACTTACTGGAAATGATATTATTGCCAGATTGATACTCAATTCAAAAAATATCAAGAGGAGAGAAATTTTACCTTTTGGCCTTTATCACAGAAACGATAAATATATTGTTGAGAAAAATAAACTGAACAAAGAAGATAAACCTATTCTGAAGTTCAGGTCTTTTACACAAGGATCAAAAGCAATCCAGTTTATTGGCGGCCAGAGAGAATATGATGATATCAGTATTTTTAAAAGAAAGATTGATTTTAAAAACCGTAATGAGCTATGGCTTGGCTCGGGAAGGAAATTGGGTGAGAAATTATTTTTAATTATTGAAAATGGTAAAGTTGTTTCATACGGTTTTTATGAACTGTTTACACAGATTCAGACTCTGAGCAGGCTCTCCAAGCTGAAAATCGACCTGCCTTTACCTGCTTCTGACCTGATTAATGATTTACAGTTAGCACTGCTTCGCGGTGATTTTGAGACACTCCCGTTGCCTAAATGATAAAAAGGAAGGTGGAGGCTTTTCAAATCAATTTGAATAGAATAAAAAAATAAATAGTATTTTTGCAAAAATAAAAATAAGCAATGCAATATTTTAAGCAAATTAAAACTGGAAAAAAGGGAGCTATAAAGTTCTCTAAGGTTTGGAATATTTAAAAGAGTTGTCTTGCATAAAAAATAGTTAATGTGGCGGACTCTTGAGGAAAGAATCTGCTTTTTTTTATGTTAAAATGAAATTATGAATTCAAAAGAATTATTAAAGATTGCCAATGAGTTTGGCACCCCGGTGTATGTTTATGATGCTGAATCTATCAAAACTCAATATGAAAAACTTACATCTTCTTTTTTAAAACACACAAAGTTCTTTTATGCCGCAAAGGCATTGACTAACATCAACATTCTAAAGTATGTCAAGAACCTGGGTGCTTCTTTGGATTGTGTTTCTATTAACGAAGTAAAGCTTGGTTTAAAGGCAGGATTTACTAAAGAAAAAATATTGTTTACCCCAAATTGTGTGGATCTTGCTGAAATTGAAGAAGCTATGCAATATGGAGTGCACATTAATATTGATAATATCTCTATTCTTGAGCAATTTGGAAATAAATACGGAGATACTTATCCGATTCTCGTAAGAATCAATCCTCATATTTTTGCTGGAGGAAATTATAAAATATCCACAGGTCATATCGATAGCAAGTTCGGTATTTCTATTCACCAGGTTCGTCATATCGAAAGGGTAATGAATAGTACCAACCTTAATGTTGAAGGTCTTCACATGCATACAGGAAGTGAGATCAAAGATCCGGATGTTTTTTTACAGGCATTGGATATTATGTTAGAGCTTTCTGAGCATTTTCCTAATTTGAAATACCTTGATATGGGAAGCGGTTTCAAAATTCCTTATCAGGAAAGTGAGATGGAGACAGACGTGAAAACACTGGGTAAAAAAGTTGAGAAAGTAATTGCCGATTTTTCTAAAAATACAGGTAAAAAATTTGAATTATGGTTTGAGCCCGGAAAATTCCTTGTTGGGAAAAGTGGGTATCTTTTGGTAAAAGCTAATGTTATCAAGCAAACTACAGCGACGGTTTTTGTGGGGGTTAATTCAGGATTCAATCACCTGATCCGTCCTATGTTTTATGATTCTTACCATACTATTGAGAATTTATCGAACCAAAAAGGTCCTGAAAGGATTTATACTGTGGTTGGAAATATCTGTGAAACGGACACATTTGCCTGGGATAGAAAATTAAATGAAGTAAAAGAAGGAGATATTCTGGCCTTCCATACTGCAGGAGCCTATGGTTTTGAAATGAGTTCGAACTTCAACTCCAGACTGAAGCCAGCAGAAGTACTTTTCTTAGATGGAAAGGCTCATCTTATTCGTAAGAGAGACGAGTTTGAAGATCTTTTGAGAAATCAGATTGAAGTAATTTAAATTAAAATATGATAAGCTCCGCAAGAAATTGCGGAGCTTTTTTTTAGATGTTAATTAAGGTAAATTAACAGACTATACCGATGGGGTTCCTAAAATAAATCATTAAATTTGATAGGGATATAGATTTTCAAACCCGAAAAATCTCAATCATCTATTTCCCTTTTTCTTTATTTCCAAAAATAATAAGTACCAAAAAATATTAATTATGGCAAAAAATATAGCAGAACAAATTGTTGAAATGCTTGAGAACGCAAATGTGAAAAGAATTTATGCAGTAACAGGTGATAGTCTTAATCATTTAAATATAGCGGTTAAAAAGAGCAGCATTGAATGGATTCATGTGAGACATGAAGAAGTTGGAGCATATGCCGCCGCCGCAGAAGCGGAACTTGATGGTTTTGCCGTTTGTGCCGGAAGCTGTGGCCCCGGACATGTACATCTTATTAATGGCGTTTACGAGGCGCACCGGTCCCATGTACCTATGTTGGTAATTGCATCTACGATTCCGAGTGAGGAAATGGGGATGGATTATTTTCAGGAAACGAATACGATAAAGTTATTTGACGATTGCAGTTATTACAATCAGATGATTACCAGACCTGAACAGGTTCAAAGAACAGTGCAGACCGCGATTCAGCATGCTATTTCCAAAAAAGGAGTTGCCGTAATCGGCCTTCCGGGAGATGTTTCTGAACTGGATGCAGAAGAGGCGACAACTTCCGCTCAGATATTTAGAACGAATCCGGTTATTCGTCCATCGGACGAGGAATTAAATAACCTGGCTAAACTTATTAACGAAAGCGAAAAGGTGACCATCTATTGTGGGATTGGAGCTGAAAAGGCGAATGCTGAAGTTATAGGATTATCACAATATTTAAAAGCTCCTGTAGGCTATTCTTTCAGAGGAAAAATGGCGATTCAGCCTAATAATCCTAATGAAGTAGGACTCACGGGGCTGCTTGGTTTTCCTTCTGCTTATCATGCGATGCATGATGCGGATCTGGTTCTTCTTTTGGGAACAGATTTTCCTTATGAGAAGTTTATGCCTGTCAAAAATAAGATTGTCCAAGTCGATGAAAGCCCTGAAAGATTAGGGCGAAGAGCTAAACTGGAATTGGGTCTTGCAGGAGATGTAAAAGAGACTATTAAAGCATTAATGCCCCTTTTAAAAGAAAAAACAGATGTTCATTTTCTGAATCAGCAACTTGAGTTTTATGAAAAAGTAAAAGAAAATCAACTTACTTATGTAAAAGATTCAGGAAAAGAAGATGCCATACAACCGGAATACGTTGCGCATACTTTAGACAGGATTGCGAAAAATGATGCAATTTTTACGGTGGATACCGGGATGTGCTGTGTTTGGGGAGCAAGATTTATAACGGGTACAGGAGAGCGTAAAATGCTGGGCTCTTTTAACCATGGATCCATGGCAAATGCGATGCCGATGGCTATCGGAGCATCATTAGCATACCCGGGCAGACAGGTGATTGCCATGTGCGGAGATGGCGGACTGTCGATGTTACTGGGAGATATGGCTACAATTTTCCAATATAAGCTTCCGGTTAAGCTGATCGTTTTTAATAACAGGGCTTTGGGCATGGTAAAGCTGGAAATGGAAGTAGGAGGGATGCCG
Source organism: Chryseobacterium sp. B21-037 (assembly GCF_028570785.1). Taxonomy (NCBI): domain Bacteria; kingdom Pseudomonadati; phylum Bacteroidota; class Flavobacteriia; order Flavobacteriales; family Weeksellaceae; genus Chryseobacterium; species Chryseobacterium sp. B21-037. Next base: position 3,406,251 of record NZ_JALGCB010000001.1, on the reverse strand, counting down.
GATAACGAAACGGATATGATCAATCCTGATTTTGCAATGGTTGCGCAGGCAATGGGCTATCCTGGAAAAAATGTTCATAAACCGGAAGAAGTTGAGAGTGCTATTGAAGAATGTCTGAACTATAACGGACCTTATCTTTTAAATATCTTTACGAATCCTAATGCCCTGGCATTGCCGCCAAAAATAGATTTTGATCAGGTTGTAGGAATGACCAAGTCTATGGCTCAGCTGATGTTGGGTGGTAAAATGGAAGAAGTTCTTGAAACCGTAAAGAGTAATTATAAGCACATTAAAGGATTATTGTAATGGATAATTCTTTAAAGAAACTGTATGTTGTTGCTTGGATATTTGGACTTATATTTTATTTTTTAGACTATGTGATCAGATCTGCTCCGGCAGTAATGATTCCACAGCTGATCAATAATTTCAATACAACGGAATTGAAGCTGATCAGCATGGTAGGCACCTATTACTATACTTATTCCACCTGTAGTCTGATTGCCGGAATCGCTCTAGATAAATTCGGAGGAAAAAAATCCCTTTTTACCGGAGCGTTGATATTAGGGATAGGATGTTTATTGTTCCTGTTGTCTTCTCAAATTGCCGGAATTTCAGGAAGATTACTGCAGGGAGCAGGTTGTGCTTTTGCCTTTCCTGGATGTGTTTATCTTGCAAGTAAGGGGTTTTCGTCAAAATCATTGGCAACGGCAATCGGAGTTACCCAATGCGTAGGAATGTTGGGTGGAACTGCCGGACAGTTTGTGGTAGGGCCCTGGGTGGAAGAAGGAGTGAATATTGATAGCTTTTGGTTATGGTCGGGAATTATAACAGTGATTACAGCATTAGGATTATTCTTTGTTATTCCTAAAGAAAAAAGATCTGAACAATCATCGGGAGTGTCAAAGCCGGTAGGTTATTTAGAACCGTATAAAATCGTGTTTACAAATCCCCAATCCTGGTTATGTGGAGTGATTTCAGGATTGCTATTTGCACCGACAACCATATTTGCCATGACCTGGGCAGTAGCATTTTTCCAAAAAGATAAAGGGTTTATTTTTCATGAAGCCGCTATCACAAGTGCTATGGTTGCCTTTGGATGGGTTTTTGGATGTCCTCTTTTGGGATTTATAACCGATAGGCTAGGAAAAAGAAAGCCTGTACTTGTTGGCGGAGCCGCTTTGATGATCTTAAGTTTGCTTCAATTAATTTACTTACCGGACCTGTACTCGGCAAAAGTGAGTATGTTTATTTTTGGATTAGGTTCAGGAGCGGCAATGATTCCTTATTCTGTCATTAAAGAGGCTAATCCTGATTATGTTAAAGGAAGTGCTACGGGAGCTATTAATTTTATTACGTTTGGAGTAACTACCTTATTAAGTCCCCTATTTAGCCGATGGTTTGGGAAGAATTTAGGTATAGCACCGGGAGAAGAACATTTTCATAATTCTGTGTTGTTTTGGATAGGTGGAATTGTTCTGGCAATTTTTATTTCAGTATTGCTTAAAGAAACCGGAAGTAAGGCTAAAGAAAATCTTGTGATGCAATAATAAAACGTTTGTGTTAATTTTATTTAGATTTATAAATCTGGTCATATGAAGGATTTGGTTTTATTTTTATCGCTTTTAATATCTGTTTTTTTATTTGGGCAACAGGATGTTGAAGATCGGGATGATTCTTTTATTACGGAAACCAATAAAAATATTTTAAAAATTGATATTAAGGAACCCTTATTACAGATTGCATTAAAAACTGTACAGACTTTAAACCGGCAGCCTATGAAGGAGGGGCATCAGTTTACAAAGAAACGCTGCGAAAGTATATGTACAATTATCTTAATTCTGACTTTTATGTACTGAACGGGGATTTCAATTTTACCATAACTATCAATGAAACTGGCAAGGTTGTAGGGATAGATGGTTCTCCAAAGGTTGCGAACAGCGAAATATTTTTTGATGATATGAAATATATTGTAAGGAGAATCAAAAAGAACTGGATACCTGCTACCTGTAATAATAGACCAATAATTTCTCAGATAAAGATAAAAATGAATTTATCATCTATGGCTACAGATTTATAGTCCCTTTATAAAGGTTATTTTTGTGCAGAATCATTGTGTATCTATTGTTTAAGGACAATTGAAATATTTATATAATCCAATTGATTGGCTGTATCTTGAAGCCCTTCTTTTTAGAAAAGATAATCCTGCCATTCTGTCACAATATTTTGTATCTTTGCAAATTGATTATAAAAGTTTAGCATTCTAAAGTTGAAGGGAGTGCTTTAACTTTGTGATTTAAAACTTAAATTGATTATTGTGCAGGAAAAATATATAGACGAAACGAAACAGGGAGAAGCTTTTGCTATTGCTGAAAAAGTAGGGAATTCTAAAAAATTATTTTTAGAAAGCTACGGCTGTCAGATGAATTTCTCTGATTCTGAGATTGTTGCTTCTATTCTTAATGAACAAGGATATAATACCACCCTTAAAGTAGAAGAAGCAGACCTCATTCTTTTAAATACTTGTTCTATACGTGAGAAGGCTGAACAGACCGTAAGGATGCGTCTTTCTCAGTTTAAAAACCTCAAGAAAGAACGACCTAATATGACGGTGGGGGTTCTTGGATGTATGGCGGAGAGATTAAAAACTAAGTTTCTCGAAGAAGAACAGCTTGTTGATCTTGTTGTGGGGCCTGATGCCTACAGGGATCTGCCTAATTTATTAAAGGAAACAGAAGATGGCAGGGATGCGATCAATGTTATTTTGTCCAAAGAAGAAACCTATGCAGATATAAATCCTGTCCGTCTGGGTGGAAATGGAGTAACCGCGTTTGTAACTATTACAAGGGGGTGTGATAACATGTGTACCTTCTGTGTTGTTCCTTTTACAAGAGGAAGAGAAAGAAGCCGTGATCCACATTCAATTCTTGAAGAATGTAAAGATCTTTGGAATAGCGGATATAAAGAAATTACCCTTTTGGGGCAGAATGTAGATTCTTACCTTTGGTATGGAGGGGGCCCGAAAAAAGATTTTGCAAAAGCTTCTGAAATGCAGAAAGCTACGGCCGTTGATTTTGCTCAGCTGCTTGGTTTAGTCGCTCAAGCGGTTCCGGAAATGAGAATAAGATTCTCTACTTCCAACCCTCAGGATATGAGTCTTGATGTATTCAGGGTCATGGCTAAGCATGAGAACATTTGTAAATATGTGCATCTTCCGGTACAAAGTGGAAGTAATAATATGCTGGCTGCAATGAACAGACAGCACACCAGAGAAGAATATCTGGAGCTTATCAGAAAAGCTAAGGAAATTGTTCCTGATATCTCTTTTTCCCAGGATATGATCATCGGTTTTTGTAATGAAACTGAAGAGGATCACCAGGATACCCTAAGCCTGATGAGAGAGGTAGAGTATGACTATGGATATATGTTTGCTTACTCTGAAAGGCCTGGCACTCCGGCCCATAAAAAGATGGAAGATAATATTCCTGCAGATGTTAAACAGAGACGTTTGGCGGAGGTTATCGCTTTACAGGGAGAGCTTTCTAAAAAACGGATGAAATCCTATGTAGGAAGAGTGCATCAGATTCTCATTGAAGGAGTTTCCAAAAAGAATAAAAATCAATGGAAGGGAAGAAATTCCCAGAATGCTGTTTGTGTATTCGATATGCTGGAAGGTCAAAAGATAGGTGACATTGTAGATGTTTTTGTATTTGACAATACACAAGGGACGCTTTTAGGGGAAACAGTTAAAAACTAATCTACTTTTTACAGGAGTAAATTATAAACTATAAATTATTATCAATAACCATAAAATAGACAATGGAAAAGCTTCATAAATATTGCCTGAGTGTTTTATTGGTAATAATCTGCAGTAATATTTCAGCACAAAACACAACCTGTTCTGCTGAAAATACCACCATTCATAGGCTTTATGATGTCTATCATCAGTTTTTAAATTCTCAAGATTGTGAAGGATCTCATCTTTCCGAGAGAAAGCATAAAATTCACTACACCGCTATCAGCCAAAAGCAAAACGCCGGAGATCTAAGTTCAAATAGAGATCATAATCCGGGTTTTAATGAGCATGGAGGTAGAGGTGAAGCTGGAAAATATGATGAGATTCTAAGGAATTTTGAGAAAAAAGCGGTCGGATATGCATCTGCTAAAGCTTTCAACTTTAAAAGTAAAGTTTCCAAAATCAGAAACAAAGATTATTTGGATATAATAAGTTAAAATTAAAATTTAAACTTTTTTATTTAAACAAATTAATGATGCTTACTAAAACAAAATTGAAGGTAGGCGAAATTTAAGATCAATAATCTAATTTACTTATGAGTAACGACTTACAAAATATAAAAAACCGTTTTGGAATAATTGGTAATTTTCCTGCATTAAACCGTGCCTTGGAAAAATCTATTCAGGTGGCACCAACAGACATTTCCGTTCTGGTCATTGGGGAAAGTGGTGTAGGAAAAGAATTTATCCCTAAGATTATTCATTCAGAATCCAGAAGAAAACATCAGCCTTACATCGTTGTCAATTGCGGTGCTATTCCGGAAGGAACAATTGATTCCGAATTATTTGGACATGAAAAAGGAGCATTTACCGGAGCTACAGCAACTAGAAAAGGTTATTTTGAAGTGGCAGATGGCGGAACAATATTCCTGGATGAGGTGGGTGAACTTCCTTTGCAAACACAAGTCCGCCTTTTAAGGGTTTTAGAAAGTGGAGAATTTATGAAGGTTGGATCTTCTCAGGTACAAAAGACCAATGTGAGGATTGTTGCTGCAACCAATGTAAATATGATGAAGGCGATCCAGGACGGACGGTTCCGCGAAGATTTATTTTATCGTTTGAATACCGTGCAGATCGATATGCCGCCTTTGAGAGATAGAAAAGGAGATATTCATCTGCTTTTCAGAAAGTTTGCAATCGATTTTGCTGAAAAATACAGAATGCCTGAGTTGGTTTTAGAGCCAAGTGCAGTTCATTATATAGAAAATTATAGCTTTCCCGGGAATGTACGTCAGTTAAGAAACTTAGTTGAGCAGATGACCGTGGTGGAAAGAGAAAGAAATATAAGCGTTGAAAAACTGGCGGAGTACATACCGACCGAAAGCCATTTGCCAATGGTTGTTAATACGCCTAATGCTCAGAAACAGAGTGACTTCGGAAACGAAAGAGAGATTATGTATAAAATCCTGTTTGATATGAGGAATGATATCAATGATCTGAGATCTCTGACTTCTGAATTAATAAAAAACAGAGGAGCAGGCGATCTAAGTTCCCAGGAAAAAACTTTGATCAACAGACTTTACACTTCGGATTCACAGCAAAATACTAATGCTAATTCCCTACTTTATTTTGAAGATAATCATCCTGTAGTCCAGACTCCAACTATTATTTCGACTCCCGATGATAGTTATGAAGATATTCAGGATATAGAGATTGAAGAAAATAAGCCGGAATCGCTTTCGCTTCAAAATAATGAAAAAGATTTGATTATTAAAGCATTAGAGAAGCATAAGGGACGTAGGAATAAAGCAGCTGATGAGTTGGGCATTTCACAAAGAACACTATACAGAAAGATAAAACAATATAATCTAGAAGACTAAGTATGATGAATAATAAGGCAAAGCCTGTCGAATTTAAACTAAACGAATACCTGAGCAAAGGCCTGGAACTTTTAAAGAAAGATTTTGGGAATTTTATAGTAGCTTACATTTTGTGTATGGTAATGTCTATTATACCTTTTTGTGGACTACTGGCAATGGGTAATTTTTACAAATATTGCCGGAAAGTCAATAAAGGAGAACAAGCAAGTGTAGGTGAAATTTTTAATTTCGATGATTTTTTACCTTATTTTATCGTACAGCTGATCATTATAGGTGGAGTTTTCGCTCTTTATATTCCAATGTTTATTTTTATTCCTTTTACTTCTGTAGTGGATGGAGATGCTGTTCCGCCCGCATTCGGATTATTTATGGTCCTTTATATATTCCTCATTGTAATTGCTGTTTTTATTGTAGCTTTACTTGGGTTTTATATTCCGGGGCTCATATCTCTTAAAAAGGTTAATGATATAAAAACAGCATGGATCATGTCGAGGATTATGACTAGGAATAATCTCTTGACTATCTTTTTATTTGCGATTATTGTTGGGTTTCTTTCCCAGATAGGAATACTTCTTTGTGGTATTGGTATTCTTATCACAATGCCTTATTTTTATACAACCCATTACTTTGCGTTTGAGGATGCAATCCAGCAGATAGAATATGATGAAATAAAAGAAATCGGAACGAAAAATGAATTTTAACATTAAGAATATCAATATAATGCGCCTGAAAATTGTTGGGTTTTTGTTACTTTGCTTAAGTACCCTAAACTCATGTTATAGTTTTACCGGATCGTCTTTAAAAGACGAGAAAACGATTCAGATTAATGAATTTCCCAATAATGCGGCTTTAGTAAATCCTACTTTATCTCAGCAGTTTTCTACCGATATTCAAAATCGTTTTCTACAAAGAACGACGCTAAAAGGAACAAAAGAGAATGCGGACATCTTGGTGGAAGGAGAAATTACAGACTATTCTATTACTCCTACTACTATTAGCTCCAATACTCAGACAACAGCTACAGGAGGAGTTATACAAGAATCTCAAAATAAGCTAACGATTACTGTAAAAGTGCATTATGAGAATAAACTTCATCCTGACCTAAGTTTTGACCGTACATATTCAGATGAAGCTGTATTCAACAGCAGCTTGTCTCAAAGTGCGATAGAAACCTCGCAGGTTAAAATTGTAAACGAAAGAATCATTAATAAGATATTTAACGATATTGTAGCGAACTGGTAAGATGAATAGCAGAGTTTTAGAATTATTAAAGAACCCCAAAAATATTCAATCGGAAGATCTTCATCTTTTGAAAGAAGAAATTAATTCTTTTCCCTACATTCAAAATATAAGAGCTTTACATTTATATGGTATTCATCTTTATGATCAGGAAAACTATCAGAAGGAATTGTCTACAACTGCGGCTTATACTACTGATAAAAAGATCCTTTATCAGCTTATAAATGGTAAAATTCAGGAAAAAACGAAACCTGCAGCTCCTGAAAATAAAGTGGTAACGAATAAAGAGAATGCTTCAAGGTATTTTCCTAAAAGTAAAAGCTTCCCGATCAAAAGGGAAGAGCTACCTGAGAAGATACAGACTAAAGAAGAAGCAACTAACAAGCTGCCGGCACCACTTCCGGAAATTAAACATATTTATGTAAACGGTGAACGAAACAGAATTTTGTTTGAAGGAGAGGAAAACTTCCTTGATGATAACAATATCGAAACAATTGACTTAGAATCTACGCTGGAATCAGGAACGATAGTTACACAAAAGCAAATACTCCCTGAAAATTTACCTTTAGAAAAAGAAATTACTGAGCAATTACCGGCTAAAGAGGATAAAGTAGAAGAGTCCCCAGAAATAAATGCAGAGGAAATAGAAACGGCGACTTCTTCTGAAGCTGAAATTATTGAAGTTAGGGATACAGAAGAGACAGAGCTTACTTCGGATGAAAATCAGGATTTTACTGAACCTGAGTCACAAACTTACACCCCGGAAGAAATAATCAATGAGGATCAGATTACATCTCCTGTTGAAAAAGAAGGAGTAACCGATGATTCGGAATTGAGTTTCCATGGTACTGATTCCTTTATGCCGGAAGTGAAGATTGAATCTGGCAGCAACGATGAGCTTGCTGTTGCTGAAGTTGCACAACAGGGACTCAATAAGCACGAAGAAGAAATGAGAAGGCTTATTGAGGAGGTAGAAAAGAAAATGAAGGCAACTAAGGCTGTCACTGAGGAAAAACGAGATCCGGAACCAGAAATTCTGAGTCGTGATATTAATTTTTCAGAAACGCAGAGTTTTCATCCTGAAGTTGAAAAAGGAATTGAAGCGGAAGAGATACAGAAAGCTGAACCGGTGCACGAAGTGACTAATCCTTCAGAAGAGATCAAAGCTGAAGCTTACCAGGAAGAATCAGAACCTCGAATTGCCACAGAAGTGAAATCAGAATGGAAGCCTATGAGTTTCGAATCCCATACTCCCGATTCACTTATCAATAAACCGGCACCTGTTTCTCAACCAAAAGAAGAAATTGTACCGGCAGAACTTCCTGAAGAAGAACAAGCACCAAAAGAAGAGACAACGCACCAGATTGTTAAAGAGGATATAGAAGAGCAGGAACCCGTTCAGGAAGAATCAGAAATATCTCAGGCAGCTTCTGTAGAAGAAAATAAAGAAGAAGCCCCTGTGATGAATGTTTCTTTCTTCAGCTCAGATATTTCAAGCTGGACGATGGCTACTAAGAATGATGAAGAAAAGGATAACAATACGGAAGATCTTGCATCTGAGAAACCTCATGTGGAAGAGGCCACTGCGGATCCTGCTGACAGCAATGTTCCGGGATTTATCAATACATGGCAGAGTTGGTTAAAGATAGATCGTACCGAGAAAGATCCTGAAAAGGATAAAGCTGAGCTTAAAAATAAAGTGATTGAATCATTCATTGAGAATAATCCTAAAATAAGCCAGTTAAAAGATGAGAGCAACTTCGTTGTAAAAGAAAAAAACGATGATATCTCACATTTAATGACGGAAACACTTGCACGATTATATATTGAACAAAAACTATATACCAAGGCAATAAAAGCTTTTGAAATATTAGCAGGTAAACATCCTGAAAAGAAATCGTATTTTGAAGATAAAATACAGGAAGTAAAAGATATAAGAGGGAAAAGTTAAAATTTAAAAATGAATAAGAGAGTAATAGTACTGATTGTTGGATTTCTTGTTTTAGGATTCTTACTTTCATTTTTATTTTATCCTCCAAAAGAGTTTTATAAAGGACTGAAAATGTCTTATACATCGGTTTTTTTCCCTTTTGCTTACGCCATTTATAAAACAGTTCGTTCGAATAAAAATACAGAAGGCTGAATTCATATTCAGCCTTCTGTATTTTTATACTTTATCAATAGTCTGTTTACTGCGTTTTAATTTTCGCCAGGCCTTACGTCCCATAACAATTACCATAATTACTAAAATAACAGCCAGTATAGCCGCAATAACAGGAACGGCCATGGCCAGAACGGACATAATTCCTGCTCCTGCTGTTTCAGTGGTCCCTACAATAGAATTGCCTAAGCCTCCTGTGGTGGCTGTGGAGGCAGCTCTGATTCCTGCAAATCCGGAACTGATTGTTGCGGCAGTTCCGCCTCCGGCAATTATAGCCAATGCCCATTGCGGAAATGTTCCAAAATCGGCAAACTGGCTTGCAAAAAGGATGGATCCTGCAATAGTTGCCAATGGAACAGACAGTGTATCCAGCAGATGATCAATAAATGGAATATAATAGGCTAAAATTTCCGCGATCGTAGCAATGCCTGTTGTAATAAGTGTTGGGAGCCCGGCAAGCCATTCAAATTGATCATTCATAGGGATCCAGTGTAAGTAGGATGCCAGGCTTACGGCAAACAGAGGAAGGAATACCCTGAAGCCTGTTGCTGCGGACAGGCCAATGCCAATGAATGCACTTAATACATAAGGGAGATAGGGAATATTGTCTAACATATTAATTTTCAAATTGGTTGTGTTCCCTAAAGTTACAAAAACTATTGTAAGCTTATCTGAAAATTACAGACAATATGAGGAGTTTACTGTTTTTTCTGAGCCTGGCATAGTTTGATGAACTGGGCTTCTACATCCTGGAACTTTTGCGGAAGTTCAGGGGAGATCCAAAAAAGCATGGCCATCGTCTTTTCTCCAAAAGATTCTTTAAAAAGATCTTTATGTAAGCGATAGCATTCTCTCAATAATCTTTTGATGCGGTTTCTGTGAACTGCTTTTTTAAAATACCTTTTAGATACGGAAACCCCGAATTTAGAAACTTCAACAGGTAAATTAGGTTTGTCCTTAAGTAAAATAATTCTCAGATTCCCATGGGTTCTCCATTTACCTTTTTCGAAAAGCAAGGTGATGTCATTGGTCTTTTTGAGTTTTTCCTCCTTTGGGTATCTGAAATTCTGCATTAGCCTTTTTTTACTAAATGATTAATAACTTCCGCCGCTGCATACAATCCAAAAATGGCTGGTATATAGCTGATAGTCCCATAAAAAGACCTTTTGTAATTTGTTCCATCTGTCATTTTCAAACTTTCTTCATTTTGAAGTTCATTAGAGAAAACACAACGGATGCCTTTATTTATTTTTTCCTTTTTAAGCCTTTTTCTAACCTGCTTGGCCAGATAACAGTTGTGGGTTTTGCTGATGTCTCTCACCATTACTTTGCTTGGATCTGTTTTTCCACCCGCTCCCATAGAGCTTACGATCTTAATTTTTCTTCTTCTTGCAGCAATTAACAATGTAAGCTTTGGAGTTACGCTATCAATACAATCGAGAATATAATCAAATTTGTTTTCATCAAGGATCTGATCCATTCTTTCAGGATTTAAAAACTCATTGATAGTTATTAAATTAAGTTTTGGGTTAATATCTAAGAGTCTTTCAGCAACGATTTCAACCTTGTGCTTTCCGATAGTAGAATGTAATGCCGGTAATTGTCTGTTAATGTTTGTGATATCTACCGTATCGCCATCTACAATCGTCATATTTCCGACCCCGGATCTTGCTAAAAATTCAGCGGCAAACGAGCCTACTCCACCTAATCCTACTACAAGAACAGTCGCTTTATTCAACTTTTCGAGTCCTTCCTCCTTAATAAGAAGCTCTGTTCTTTCCAACCAATACTTATCCATTTTTTATCGTCTCTAAATTTTCTAAAATTTGTTTGTTTAAGTTTTCCTGAGAAATACCTTTTATTTCCGAAACTTTGCTGTACAATAAATCAATATTAAAATCATCGTTATCGGTTTCTAAAAAGATTTTATCTAAAGCAGTAATTTTCAAAATATTTTGCAAAGATAAATTATACAAAACAGCTTTTCCAAAACTCAAATAGAAATTATTCTTTAGGAGATCTTCAGCGATGCTTTGTTTTTTATTAAAACCATGAATAATCATAGGCTGTTCTGCCTTTTTTTTTAATGAAATGACTTCGTAGAATTTTCGGACACAATGAATAACCATCGGCTTTTTTAATTCATTCGCCAATTTGATCTGTCTTAAAAATACGCTTTCCTGGATTTTCATATCAACCGGAACAAAGCTGTCAAGGCCACATTCTCCTATAGTAAGGCAATTGTTATGAATTACGGAATCCAGCCAGTTGAACTGCTCTTCAATCTTGTCCGGATCAATATCTTTTGGATGAATACCCGCAGAATAAAATGTACTGGGTATATTATCTCCGATATCCAGATTATAGATACCGTCGCAGACATTTTTTTTATGATGGTGAAAATCAAAAAATTCCATCATCAAAAATACTATAATTTGGAATTAATTTAAAATTCTTAAACAAACGTTTATAAATATGTTAAAAATTTCTTAACTTTACTCAAAAGCGACACTTTATGAAAAAAAAATTTACCGAAAAACAGATCCATATTTTGGATATTGCGGAGGAGCTTATTGCGAAAAAAGGGTATGAAGGAACATCGGTAAGAGACATTTGCTCTAAAGCAAACATTAATGTAGCCATGATCTCTTATTATTTTGGGTCCAAGGAAAAAATGATGTCTTACCTCTATCAGTACAGAGTGCTAAAGACCAGAGAAAATTTTTCGGAATTTGCTGATACCATTAAAGACGGTAAACCAGAGATGCAGATGAAAGAAATTATAAAATATATTGTATCACAATTATTTAAATATAATTATTTTCATGGCTTTGTTACTCAGGAGCTTCGACATACGGATAACCTGAAAGTTGAATTGCTGGATTTTTATCAGCTTTTTGTAAAAAAACTGGATGAGGTGATCAAAAAAGGAGTTGCGTCCGGAGTTTTTACATTTACTCCAAAGCCAGAAGATATCCTTACAACGATTCTGGGATCCACATTATTTGTCATTAGAAATAAGAATTTCTATGAACTATATGTACCGAGTAAAAATGAGGAAGCTTATGCTAAGGAAGCGGAGAAAAAAATCAGAATGAACCTTTTATTGAGTGTTTTTGCAATATTAGGATACGCTGCAGACTAAAATTACGTTAAATAATCATAAAAAAAAATCTATTGATAAAAAAGTTATATTTTTGCAAATTAATAGATTGGAATAATCCAATAACGGTTGAATTTTTTATGAAAAAATATATTTTAGGTCTTTTTGCCATAGCTGTAATTTCATCATGCGCGAGTCAGCAGGAAAAAGCATTGAAAAGTGCTGATAAAGCCTTCATCTTAAAAGCAGCTAATGAAAATTTTGCTAAAAAGAAATGGAAAAACGCTTTGGCTCTTTATGACAGGCTTGCTAACCTAGTTGCAGGGACTGATGACTTTCCGAATGTTGGATTTAATACGGCTTATGCAAACTACTATGATAAGAACTATAAGTTGGCAGGACACCAGTTCAAAAACTTTGCAGTAAGTTTTCCAAAAGACCCGAGAGCTGAGGAAGCAGCGTATATGTCTGCACTATGTTACTATGAAGGATCTATGGATTATAACCTGGATCAGTCAAGTACTGAGTTGGCAGTCAATGAATTACAAGACTTCCTTAACAACTATCCAAATTCTGAAAGATCTAAAAATATCAACCAGCTTATTGATGAGCTGACTTATAAACTGGAATTTAAATCCTACGAAAACGCAAGACAATACTATAAAATGGGTGATTATAAATCAGCCACTGTTGCCTTGGAAAACGTATTGGAAGATTTTCCAAGTACAAAGCTTCGTCCGAAAATCTATGATTATATGATGAAGTCCCGTTATTTGCTTGCACAAAATTCGGTATACGGACTTAAAGAAGAACGTATTGAAAGTGCAATAGCATTCACAAGGCAGGTAGAAAAAGAGCTTCCGAACACAGAATATTCTAAAACAGCAGTAGATCTTAGAGAGAAGCTGGATAAAGAAAAGCAAAACTTTGCAGTTGTTAAGAAGCAGACAGAAGCCAGATTGGCAACATTAACAGCAAGGCAAAAGAAAGAAGCTGAGAAGCTGGAAGCACGAACAAAGACCGATCAGCAGATCAAAGATCAAGTCGCTACAGAAAAGAAAGCATTGCAGATTCAGAGGGATAGTGCTGCGTTACAAACACCTCCTCCGGCTGCCACTTTCAAAATCAAAAGATAATTCGTAAATTTGCCACCTTATAAATAAATAATTTTCTCAAAATGAGTGTAAAAGATACAAAAGCAGAAGTAAATACAATTACTTACGATAAAGACAAGATTGAAGATAAAGTAGGTTCAATCTATGAAGCTATTGTTATCATGGGAAAGAGAGCAGAGCAGATTAATGCAGAAATTCGTACTGAATTGCATAATAAATTAGATGAATTTGCTGTTCACAATTCTACATTGGAAGAGGTTTTCGAAAACAGAGAGCAGATTGAGATCTCCAAACATTACGAAAAACTTCCAAAACCAACTTCTATTGCAATTGAAGAATGGTTGAACGAAGACGTGTACTTCAGAAAAACTGAAGAAAGAAAATAAAAATCATTTGTATTTTTTATAAATGAAGGTCATAAGGGAATAATTTCTTTATGACCTTTGTCGTTTGTAAACCTGTTGTGGGAAAAAATAAGTAATTTAGTGTTTTAAAAAATTAAAACTAAATGAGTGTTTCCGGAAAAAAGATTCTTATTGCCGTTTCTGGAGGAATTGCTGCTTACAAAATTCACTTTTTGATAAGAGACTTTATAAAAAATGGTGCGGAAGTGCAGGTTATTATGACTCCTGATGCCGAACATTTTGTTACTAAACTAAGCCTTTCTACATTATCCAGGAAGCCTGTATTTACTGATTTTTATAATGAAAATGGGAGTTGGAACAGCCATGTTGAATTGGGATTGTGGGCGGATGTAATGATCGTTGCTCCCTGCACTGCAAATACGTTGGCCAAAATGACCCATGGGATGTGTGATAATCTGGTGCTGGCTACATATATGTCTGCGAAATGCCCAGTTTTTATTGCCCCTGCAATGGATCTTGATATGTACGACCACCCAACTACAAAACAAAACTTGGAACTAGCTGAGGATTTCGGACACTTTGTTATTCCGGCAGAAAGCGGAGAGCTTGCAAGTGGTCTAGTGGGCCAGGGAAGAATGGCGGAACCTGACACTATTTTCAAAACCGTTGATAACTTTTTTGCTGCAGCCGGTGACAATACAATTTTCAAAGGAAAAACAGTTTTGATCACGGCAGGTCCTACCTATGAAGCTATTGATCCTGTCCGGTTTATAGGAAATCATTCTTCCGGTAAAATGGGGTTTTCATTGGCTGAAGAAGCCGCGAAGAGAGGTGCTAAAGTGATTCTTGTATCCGGTCCAAGTTCTCAGGTTATCCACTCTCCTAATATAGAGCTGCATAAAGTGGTTTCCGCGAAAGAAATGCTTGATAAAGTATTTGAATTTTATGAAAATGCAGACATTACAATAGCAAGTGCTGCTGTAGCGGATTATGCCCCGAAAGAGGTCGCCAGGGAGAAAATCAAAAAGAACGATGAAAATCTTACAATAGAATTGGTGAAAAATCCGGATATCCTTAAAACGATGGGAGAGAAGAAAACTCGTCAGTTTTTGGTTGGGTTTGCTCTGGAAACTCAGAATGAAGAGGAAAATGCTAAAGGAAAACTGGAGAAGAAGAATCTTGACATGATTGTGCTCAATTCACTTCGTGATCCAGGAGCAGGATTTAAAAATGATACCAATAAAATAAGGATATTTACCAAAACAGAGAGGAAAGAATTTGATTTGAAATCAAAAGAGGGTGTAGCTAAAGATATTCTGAATTTCGTTGAGGATCAACTTTTAAAATAATTTTAATAAATTTCCGTTCTCAATTTTTAATAGATAATGAAAAAACTAATAGGTTTATTTTTACTGCTCTTCATATATAACGTCAGCTTTTCTCAGGAATTACTGTCTACCGTGCAGGTAAATTCTCAACAGTTGGGAGGAAGTAATCAGCAGGCGTTTAAAACGTTGGAAAAAAGTCTTAAAGATTTTATTAATAATACCAGCTGGACGGGAAAAAAGCTTCAGAATTTTGAAAAAATAAAATCCAATTTTGCGATTGTATTAACTTCCAAAGATGGAAACAAATATGGGGGAAATATTGTTGTTCAGGCAGTTCGTCCCGTTTATAATTCGAATTATGAATCTCCGCTCATCAACTTGCAGGATACCAATTTCGAATTTGAATATGTTGAAAATGAAAACCTGATATTCAACGAAAGGCAATTCTCGGGTAAAAATCTTATTGACGTCATAAGCTTCTATGTATACCTTGTTTTAGGTTATGATGCTGATAGCTTTCAATCAATGGGAGGGACACAATGGTTTGCAAAAGCACAGCAAATCGCACAGAATGCACAAAACAGAGGATACAAAGGCTGGGCACAGATCGGAAGTGAGGGGCCAAGAACCAGAGGTGTCCTGATCAGTCAGCTAACAGGTCCTAACTTAAGTCAGTTGCGCTCCATATACTATACTTACCACAGAGCCGGATTAGATAACTTATACAACCAGGATCAGACACAGCCTAAGAAAATTATATACGATGCACTGATGCAATTGAAAACGTATGAAAATAGTTTCCAGCAGAATTATGCATTGAATCTTTTCCTTGAAGTAAAGAATGATGAAATTTTTAATATTTTCAACTCTAACAACAACGGAGGAATAGTTTTAAATGATCTTAAGCAGATGATGATGGTTTTTGCACCTAAGTTTAATGATAAATGGAATAAGTGGAAATAAATTTTAAGAACATAAATATCTTGAATTCTTAATTCTAAAATTTATATTTGCAGTACTAATCTGCTGGAAATTTATGCTTTCGAAAATCTTTATTAAAAACTTTGCTTTAATCGATACTCTTGAAGTTTCTTTGCACAACGGATTGCAGGTGATTACCGGTGAAACGGGTGCTGGGAAATCGATCATACTGGGTGCTTTGAGGCTTATTTTAGGAGAAAGAGCAGATCTGAAATCTATTTCTAAAACAGAAGAAAAAAGTATTGTAGAAACCGAATTTTCTCTGGATAACCAGTTTAAAAAATTCTTTATAGAGAACGATCTGGATTATGAGCATCAGACCATTATCAGAAGAGAAATCCTGCCATCCGGAAAGTCGAGGGCTTTCATTAATGATGTTCCTGTGACTTTGGATGTTTTAAAAGAACTTTCTTCCCAGCTGATTGATATTCATTCCCAATTTGAAACTTCCAATCTATTTACCTCGGAATATCAGTTTAAAATCATAGACGGACTTTCTGAAAACAAACAGCTGATTTCAGATTATCAATACGAGTTTTTAGAATTTCAAAGCTTAAAAGCGCAACTTAAAAAACTGCAAATTCAGCTTTCTGAAAACAACAAAGAAAGTGATTACAAATTATTTTTACTGAATGAGCTGGAAGATCTGAAACTGGATGATATTGATTATGAAGAATTACAAAGCCAGCTTTCGATTCAGGAAAATGCGGAAATGATTTCTGATAATCTTGTTCAGATTTTATCAAGATTTCATCAGGAAGAAATAGGGATTTTATCCTTTTTTAATGAAGCTAAAAATAAGCTTTCAAAAATTGCAGATATTTCGCATAGCTTTTCTGAACTCGATAGAAGGCTTGATGAATCATTCGTGGAAATAAAAGATATCATCTCGGAGCTTGAAAATGAATCTGAAAAAATTGAAATCAATCCTGAAAATCTGGCATTGCTTTCTGAACTTAATAACAAGCTGAATGCATTGCTTTTAAAGCACAATGTTGCAGATGTCAGCGAATTGAAAGAAATCAGGGATCAGCTTGCAGGTGAACAAAAAGGAGCGTCCGAACTGGAAGGCCTGATCAGTGAAATTAAGGAAGATATATTAAAGAAAGAAAAATCGCTTCTATCCCTTTCTGAAAAACTTTCCAAGAACAGGAAAAAAAGTATTCCTGTATTTATCAAAAAGCAGAAGAGCTTTTAAAGAAATTAGGACTTGAAAAAGCAAAAGTAGATATAGAGCTAGAGACAGTACCGGATTTTAATGCTTTTGGTAAAGAAAATATCCAGCTTTTATTTCAGGCTAATTCAGGATTTCCTTTACGTCCTATTCAGACGGCTATTTCCGGAGGAGAAAGATCAAGAGTAATGCTTGCTGTAAAAAAGATTATTGCCGAAAGTGATGATCTTCCTACGCTTATCCTAGATGAGATCGATACCGGAGTTTCTGGAAAAGTTGCTGAAGAGATAGGAAATCTGATGCGAGAAATGTCAAAAGACATGCAGCTCATTGTGATTTCTCATTTGGCACAAGTAGCGGCCAAAGGAAATAATAATTACAAAGTGGTAAAGCAGGATGTTGCAGGAAGGACACAATCTACAATTATCCCGTTAAATGAAGATGAAAAGCTAAATGAAATTGCCCAATTGCTTTCTGGAAGTAAGATTACCGAAGCGGCTTTAGCACAGGCCAAAGAGCTTATAGGCTGAGTTTTGTAACATTTTTTACATTATATTTACTAATGTAAAAAAAAGGTTATGTTTTTAAAATTCCTCAGGTTAGAAATCAAGAGTTTTTTTCGTGGTACTTCCGTTGGGATTAACATGGCAATGAAGATCCTTCGTTTTATGGGGATTCTTTATTTTATGGCATGTTTAGCAGGTGGAGCATTCGCAGCTTTCTTTTATGTACAGGAAGAGCTTCATCAGGATCCCTTAAAAATAGTTTCAAGATTTTTAATTATAGGATGGATTATCGACCTTGCTGCCAAATACATCTGGCAGGAAATGCCTACTCAGAACATCAAGCCCTTTCTTACCCTGAATATTTCAAAGAAAACATTGGTTAATTATATGCTGGTAAAGACATTTCTGTCTGCATTCAGCTGGTTTAATTCTCTTTTCCTGATTACCTTTTCTTTGATCGCCTTATTCAATGGATACGGGTTTTTAGAAATTTTTGGGTGGTTCATAGGGGTCTCTTCTCTTTTTTACCTAAATAATTTTATTAATATATTTTTCAATGATAAAGAAAAGATTGCCATTGCAGTAGCGATTGTTTTTGGAGCTTTTGCTTTGTTGAACTATTACCAGATTATTCCTGTTTTATCTTATTCAGAAACGGTGTTTTATAGCTTTTATGAAAAACCGTATTATGCAGTAATCGCCTTTGTTTTGTTTCTAGTATTGTGGTGGTTATGCTTTAATCATATCCGTAGGGAATTTTATCTTGATCAGGGACTTGAAGCTAAAAAAACGATTGGTAAAACAGAAAATATCGCCTTTTTGAATAAGTATGGCGCATTAGGAACTTTTATCAATAATGACGTAAAAATGCTCAGAAGAAATAAGGTAACAAAAGGTATTTTATTGGGAAGTTTCTTTTTTGTTTTTTATGGTCTTCTGATGCTGGTCTCTCCGGTATATAAGACTCCGGCTATGATGATGTTCATGGGATTGTTTGTAACAGGCGGCTTTCAGTTTTTATTTGGACAGAGAGTTCCTGCATTCGACAGTTCTTATTATCCGTTGATGATGACCTTAAATGTGCCCTATAAAGAATATCTTAAAGCCAAATGGTGGCTCATGAATATTATAACCTCTCTGTCAATGGTGCTTGCAGCATTTTATGTGTATTTCGGATGGGAAATATATATCACCTTTTTAGCGGCAGGCCTATATAATATGGGAGTTAACTCACAATTTACATTATGGTCAGGAGCGTTTAATAAAACGCAGATCGATCTTAATTCAAAGGAAAAAAGAATCGGCCAAAAAAATAGTTTTAATTTAAAAGCAATGTTATTGCTGATACCTAAAATGTTGTTGCCCATGGCTGTTTTTGCTATCTCTAAATATTCTTTCGGGATCACAGGAGGCGTAATCAGCATTGCAGTTTTAGGCGTGATTGGCTTCTTGTTCAGAGAAAAGATCTTTGATATCATTGTGAGGCACTATAAAAGAGAAAAATACAGTACACTAGAGGCATTTAAAAATAAAGATTAACAGAATGATCACAATACATAATTTATCCAAAACATACGGTACAGCTACTGTTCTAAACATTGAAAACCTTGAAATCCCTCAGGGAGAAACTTTTGGGCTGGTTGGAAATAATGGTGCAGGAAAAACGACACTCTTCAGTCTGATGCTGGATCTTATTCAGCCGACAACAGGCTTTGTGAGCATTGATGGTATCAAAGTAAACGAATCTGAAGCATGGAAAAGTAAAGTTTCTGCGTTTGTAGATGATACGTTTTTAATAGGCTATCTAACACCCGAAGAGTACTTCTATTTTATCGGTGAACTGCGCGGGCAAAACAAAGCCTCTGTAGATGAGTTTTTAAAACCGTTTTATGATTTGTTTAATGGAGAAATCCTTAACTCCGGTAAATATGTCCGGGATCTGTCAAAGGGTAATCAGAAAAAAGTGGGAATTGTGGGAGCGATTATCGGAAGTCCGGAGATCATTATTTTGGATGAACCATTTGCCAACCTGGATCCTTCAACCCAAATAAAGCTTAAAAACCTGATCAAAGAACTCTCCAAGCAAGAAGGAGTTACTTTTTTGATATCCAGTCACGATTTATCGCATACAACCGAAGTGTGCAACAGGATTGTGGTGGTTAATAAAGGAAAGATGGTTAAAGACATTCAGACTAATCCGGAGACGCTGCGTGATCTTGAGCAGTACTTTGCGGATCAGGTTTCCCTATAATTTTAATTTTAAAACAAAATACAAATGAATCAAGAGTCACAGAACGTTACTGATTATCCTAACAGTAACACTATTTTTATGGTGTGGAAGCTACAAGAGGGCCCTCAATTGAAAAAAATATTTCAGCAACTATGCGCTTTGGTTTTAAATCTTAACAATTCTGTTTTCAACAGATTTCCGGATAGCAGAGCAAGCTGTATTATGGCGATTGGATATGAAGCATGGAAAAAAACTGGATCTCCCAACACCACTTCCTAAAGAATTAGCCAATTTCGAAGAAATAAAAGGGGTAAAACATACTGCTGTTGCTACTCCCGGCGACCTGCATTTTCACTTAAGGGCAAACAATAAAAGTATTTGCTTTGATATGGCCATTGAGATATCAAAATTATTAAGCTCCGTTGCTGAAAGTATATTGGAAATTCATGGATTTAAATATTGGGATGCCAGGTCAATTTTAGGGTTTGTAGATGGAACCGAAAATCCGCACGGAGAAGACCGTGATTATTTTGCAAAAGTAGGAGACGAAGATTTAGCCTATAAAGGGGGAAGCTATCTTTTTGTTCAGAAGTACCTTCACAATATGGATGCATGGAAAGGACTTTCGACTGACGAACAGGAAAAAGTGATCGGAAGGTCAAAGGAAAATGACATTGAGATGTCTGATTCCGTAAAACCATCTAATTCCCACATTGCTTTAGCCAATATTGAAGGTGAAAATGGTGAAGAATTAAAAATCGTTAGAGATAACATGCCATTTGGGAATCCATCAACCAATGAATTCGGAACTTATTTTATCGCATATGCAAGCACCTTTACAACAGTGAAAAAAATGCTTACCAACATGTTTATTGGCGATCCGGCAGGGAATTATGACAGGATTTTAGATTTTAGCACTGCTAAAACAGGGACATTATTCTTTGCTCCAACCCGAGATATGCTGGACGCTTTTTCGGGATAAAATACGGATCAACTGTTATTATATTTATCAATTAAAATAAAAAAATATTTTTTGGTGTAACCTTTTTGAAATCCTGTTGTCTTTAAAGTAGAAACTAATCTTAAATGAAACTTTTGTTTGGAAATAAAAAAGAGGATTTGCTTAGCCGCCTGAAAAAACAGGATGCGGCTGCCCAGAAATTCTTTTATGATCAAAATGTAAAAAAATTTCTAAGTGTAAGCAAAAGCTACGTCAGTGATCTGTATCAGGCAGAAGATTGCCTTATCAGAGCATTTTGCAAGATTTTTCAACATATTGAAAGTTTCAGAGGAGATGGTAACCTTGAGGGATGGGCAAGAAGAATTGTTGTTAATGAATGTTTAAACTTTATCAAAAGCCGTAAAACCGTTTTTTTACCTCGATGAAATCAACCAATCTTTCATGGATGAAAGCAATGAAGAGGAGCTAGTATTTGATTTTAATGCCCAGGAGCTCTTGGATCAGTTGCCGGATGCATATAAAATGGTTTTTAACCTTTATGTTTTGGAAGGATACTCTCATCAGGAGATTGCCGATACACTACAGATCTCCGTAGCCATGAGCAAGACGCAATTATTCAGAGCAAAAGAGAGATTAAGAAAAATTTACTTTCAACAACAAAAAACACTAAAAAATGAACACTATTAAAAATAATTTTGAAAATCAGATCAGAAAACAAATTGAAGAAAGGGAAATAAATCCTTCCAGAGATTTGTGGTCTGAAATTCAGAATCACACACAGAATAATCGTCCAAAATCAAAACTTAACTGGTTATTGGTTGCAGCGTGTCTTATCCTGCTTTTCAGTTTAGGCTCTGTTCTGGTATTTTACAATAAACAAAAGCCTTCAGAAGTTCAGATTACAGAAAGAAAAATACCTTCCGGTGCAAAGAAAGTGATAAGAGAAGTGGTAAAAGAATCTCCGGCAATGGTGCTACAGGATGTAAAAAAGAAGGACGAGACAAAGAATACTGAACCATCTGAGAATTTAGGGGCCCCTGAGGCAGTTGTATCCAGAGATAACAAAAAATTACCGGTCATTAAAGAAAACACTTCTGAGTTAGTACCTGTTATTATAGAAACACCTCCTGCCAAAATTATTGCACAGACGGATTCTGCAAAGGTACCGGCTGGCAGGAAAAGATATGTTGACCCCTCAACATTGCTTTTTTCGGTTGAACATAAAGATGCCATTGAAAAGACCAAAGGCAAAAGTAATGTTGCGACTATCGATCTGAACGGCAAATAATAATTTTAACGATAAAAAAATAATAATACTATGATCAAGAAATTTATCCTGATAGGATTCGTGTGCCTTTTTTCTGCCACAGCATATGCACAGAAAAAGCCTACGTTTAATCTTCCTTCAAAAGAAGAATCCGATGTGAGTCCTATGGTCAAGGAAAAAGTAGAAGAATATGCTACAGAGATTAATACAATTATTCAGGAGGAGAAAAAACTTATGGAAGCTGAGCTTTTAGATCTTCAGAGCAAAGGACTCGAAAAGAATGAGTTTAATAAGCAGAAAGCAGACATTGCAGATCGCTTTTCAGAAAAAATTGACCAAAGGATACGGGATTTGGGTTTTGACCTCGATATGGTGATTCAGAAACAGGTGAGGTATTCACTTCTCAATACTGATGTTACTTCCAAGGAAGAACTAAGGGCGAAGCTTTTGAAGAAGTTCAGGCCGACAAGAAGTTTGGATGGTTATTTCTCTTATGGAGTAATGACGCTTACAAATAATTTGTCCGATAATGACCTCGATAAGCATATGGGATATTCCAATAATCTGGAATTCGGCTTTAAATTTAACTATCAATTTAGCAGAACCAGTCCATGGGGTCTTATTTCCGGTGTTGGATTTTCCTGGAGAACACTGCGTTTGGATGATAATATGATTTTTGCAAAGGATGCCAATTCGAATGTCCATTTGCAGAAATATCAGGGAAGTATAGATAAAAGTAAGTTGAGAACGGGCTATATCATGATTCCTCTGGGTTTGCAGTATAATTTTTCAAAACTTAAAAGTGCAGGAATGGATATTCAGTACAGAGATTATAATAAGGGATTCAAGGTTGGAGCTAATGTGTATGGAGGGATAAAAATGTCGAGTAATAATATCTTCAAAGGAGACGGATTCGACTCGAGAGACCGTGCGAATTACCAGGTCAATCCTTTCGTATATGGTGGTCAGGTTACACTTTCCTATAACGATTTCAGTATTTTTGTAAAGAAGGATTTCAGCAATTTCTTTAAAGATGATACTTTTAAAAATGATAAAGCACTGATTTTTGGAGTAGCCCTTTGGTGGTAAGAAAACACATATATTTATATAAATCTATTGAACAAAGGCCGGAAAATGATTTTCCGGCCTTGTTTATGAAATTACATTGGCGGTTCTTCCGAACACATGTCTGCTTCTACAAAGCACATTCCAGAAGTACATGGATTTCCTGAAGGTGCGGATAAGCAGCAGCCATGATATCCGTTGTAAATGATGTGACGGGTTCCACTCGGACAAGTATGTCCACCCACTATTTTCTTTAAATTTTCTCTGTTAAGCTTTGCAAGATTTTTCATAGTTATTAGTTTAAATATTTATGTATCACTAATTTATGAAAAAAAATAATCAGAAGATCAGTGCTTAAATGCTTAAAACAAAAGCCTTAGATTTCTCCAAGGCCTTTCTGTTTGTTACTTTAAGCTTCCGACCATGTCTTCCGGTTTTACCCACTCATCAAATTGTTCAGCGGTTAAAAGTCCTAGATTAACGGCTTCTTCTTTTAATGTTGTTCCGTTTTTATGGGCTGTTTTTGCAATTTTAGCTGCATTTTCATAACCAATATGGGTATTTAAAGCAGTTACCAACATTAAAGATTTATCAACAAGCTCTTTAATTCTCTCATAATTAGGTTCAATTCCAACAGCGCAGTGGTCGTTAAATGAAATGCATGCATCAGCAATTAACTGAGCTGACTGAAGAAAATTATACGCCATAACAGGCTTGAAAACGTTTAGTTCGTAATTTCCCTGGGTCCCGGCGAAGGAGATGGTAGTGTCATTTCCTAAAACCTGCGCACAAACCATAGTTAAAGCTTCATTTTGAGTAGGATTTACCTTTCCGGGCATGATAGATGATCCCGGTTCGTTTTCAGGAATATGAATTTCCCCAATCCCGGAACGGGGTCCCGAAGCTAATAATCTTACATCCTGGGCGATCTTAAATAGTGATACGGCCAATTGTTTTAAGGCTCCATGGGATTCCACTATGGCATCATGGGCAGCAAGTGCCTCGAATTTGTTTTCCGCAGTTATAAAAGGATGATTGGTAAACTTTGCAATATATCCCGCTACAGCTACATCATAACCTTTTGGAGTGTTAAGGCCTGTTCCTACTGCAGTTCCTCCTAAAGCTAATTCAGAAAGATGCGGAAGAGTATTTCGTAATGCTCTGAGACCGAATTCCAGTTGAGCTACATAGCCTGAGAATTCCTGTCCAAGAGTAAGAGGAGTAGCGTCCATTAAATGGGTCCTTCCGATTTTTACGACATTTTTAAAAGCATTAGCTTTTTCGGCTAACGTATTTTTTAGTTTTTCAACCGCAGGAATGGTTACTTCAATTACTTTTTTATAGGCAGCAATATGCATTGCGGTAGGATAGGTATCATTGGAAGATTGAGACTTGTTCACATCATCATTCGGGTGAATTTCAGATTTATCACCAAGTGTTCCGCCATTATTAACATGAGCCCTATTTGATACTACTTCATTGATATTCATATTCGATTGTGTTCCGGAGCCTGTTTGCCAGATAACCAATGGAAACTGATCATTGAGCTTTCCTTCCAGAATCTCATCACAAACCTTCGCGATCATATCTCTCTTTTCAGCAGCAAGAACTCCCAGATCGGTGTTGGCATAAGCGGCTGCCTTTTTCAGATAAGCAAAAGCTTCAATAATTTCATGAGGCATTGAACCTTCCGGTCCGATCTTGAAATTGTTTCTGGATCGTTCGGTCTGCGCTCCCCAGAATTTATCAGCAGGTACCTGCACTTCGCCCATGGTGTCTTTTTCTATTCTGTAATTCATTGTGGTTGAAATTTTTATAAAGTTAAAGATAAACTATAAAATTCACAATTTATAATGGTTATAAATATGAAAGGTTATTGGTGATTTTACTCATGTTTTTTTAAGTATGTTTTATTTTTGCATAAAGAAAAAATTGAATGGAATTTAGATATCAGGATCCGTATCCGATTCAGAAAGATGATACGGTTTACAAGAAGCTTACATCAGACTATGTGAAAGTAGAACAACTTGGAGAAAGAGAGATTTTAACAGTAGATCCTAAAGGATTGGAGTTATTGGCTGAAGAGGCAATGGCTGATGTTTCTTTTATGCTTCGTTCTTCTCATCTTGAAAGCCTTAGAAGAATTATTGATGATCCTGAAGCTACTGATAACGATCGTTTTGTAGCGTACAACTTATTACAGAATGCTGCCGTTGCCGTAGAAGGAGCCCTTCCTTCCTGCCAGGATACCGGAACTGCTATTGTAATGGGGAAAAAAGGAGAAAATGTGTATACAGGAGTAGATGACGGGGAGTATTTAAGTAAAGGAATATATAATACATATCAGAAGAGAAATCTGAGATATTCACAAATCATTCCTTTGAATATGTTTGACGAGAAGAATTCGGGGTCAAATTTACCTGCTCAAATCGATTTATATACCAAAAAGGGAAACTCTTATGAGTTTTTATTTTTAACAAAAGGAGGTGGTTCAGCAAATAAGACCTTCTTATATCAAAAGACCAAATCTTTACTTAATGAAAAATCTCTTGAAGAGTTTATTAAGGAGAGAATTTCAGATCTTGGAACCGCTGCATGTCCACCTTACCACCTTGCTTTGGTCATTGGAGGAACATCTGCGGAAGCTAACCTGGCAGCAGTGAAAAAAGCTTCAGCTAAATATTACGATGATCTTCCTACTTCCGGAAATGAAGGCGGACAGGCATTCAGAGATCTTGAATGGGAAGCTAAGGTTCAGAAGATTTGTCAGGAAAGTGCAATTGGGGCTCAGTTTGGAGGAAAATACCTAACACATGATGTAAGGGTGATCAGACTTCCTCGTCACGCAGCTTCTTGTCCTGTAGGAATGGGAGTTTCATGTTCAGCAGACAGAAACATTAAAGGTAAAATTACCAAAGAGGGTATCTTCCTTGAACAACTGGAAGAAAATCCTAAAAGATTTTTGCCTGAAACAGCGCCCCACCTGGAAGAGGCCGTTGAGATCGATCTGAATAAGCCAATGCCGGAAATTCTGGCTGAGCTTTCCAAATACCCGATCAAAACCAGATTAAAGCTAAACGGAACTTTAATTGTGGCAAGAGATATTGCCCATGCGAAAATTAAAGAATTGATCGACAGTGGAAAACCGATGCCTGAATATTTTAAAAATCATCCTATATATTATGCAGGACCGGCAAAGACCCCAGAAGGGATGCCTTCCGGAAGTTTTGGCCCAACAACAGCCGGAAGAATGGATGTATATGTAGATGAATTCCAAAAAAACGGAGGAAGCATGATTATGCTGGCCAAAGGAAACCGCAGCAAGGATGTAACAGATGCTTGTAAAAAGTACGGAGGTTTCTATCTCGGTTCTATCGGAGGTCCTGCGGCTATCCTTGCCAAAGACAATATTCTTTCCGTAGACGTAGTTGATTTCCCGGAATTAGGAATGGAAGCGGTAAGAAAAATAGAGATCAAAGACTTCCCGGCGTTTATCATTACAGATGATAAAGGGAATGATTTCTTTGCAGATCTTGCGCATTAATTAGTTTAAAATCAAAATAAATAATAAAATAGAGCCTGTATCTTTTGTGTAAAAAGGAAAAAAGTTCTATTTTTGCCTAAAATCTATAAGAAAAATGATGTTATCAGCATTTTGGCCGTTTTATCAGTTCCTTTGGACCATCTATTTTGTAACAATGTTCCTGGTAGGATTCTGGTGTATCTTTATGTTTTTTGGATTAGTAATCCCAATGTGGTTAAGCGAAGGTTTGATGGAATACTTCGGTAAAGTAAAGCCTTTCGATCCGGAAGATATCAGAAGAAAAAAAGTATATGAGCAGGAAGGAGTAGAGGTAATCTTCAGCGAGCCTAAAGGTAACGGCCCTTTCTTACACGATAGTCACGGACATCATTAATTGATTGTCATTGCTTTTCCGCCTTAATTCCGGGAAAGTGATATCAAAGCAAAACAACATATACAAAACCACTTAATCTGATTAGGTGGTTTTTTTATTTACTGGTTTCTCAATTTCTCCGGAGAAAGTCCGAATTTCTTTTTGAAGGCCCTTGTAAAGTTTTGTACATATTCATATCCACATTCTATAGATATTTCCTTGATCATGATCTCCTTGTTGATGATCATTTTTTTTGCCTTAAGCATTCTGAGGTCTGAGATATAATCTGTTATGGTCATATTATACTGGGACTTGAAGGCTTTTCGAATGCTATTCTGATTAATTCCTATAATCTTGCCGATTTCTTCTACCCTGATATTTTTATGGAAGTTTTCATCCACAAATCTTTTAATGGCTGATGCGGTTTTAGGAGAGATTTCATTTGTTTTTTTTTCAACAAACTGTTCAATCATTAAAATCAGGAGTTTGATTATTTTAGCTTCGATCAGTAATTTTTGTGTAATTCCTTTTTTGGGATTGCTTAATATTTCCTTGACGATCATATGCATTTCCACTGTCATAAGTGGTGGAGTTTCCTTATGAAGAAATATATAATTATTATTCACCATTTTTTTTAAGATATCTGCGCTTTCGTGGTCAGATTCAGGTTGAATCAGTTTTTCCATATACTGATAAGTAACCTGAATTTGGAGATATTTTAGTTTTTCGGGATTTTCTGTCCAGAGTAATGAGGTATTTTCCTGGGAGGAATAATGTAATATATATTGATTTTTTTTGAATAAAAACCTTGTTCTACAATCCTGGGCCTCCAGATAGATGCCTTGACTAAGTAAAAAGAGAAGATTGAAGGTATTTTGACCCTCAGTCATAATTGATTTCGAGGATTGTTCGGGGCAAACTTCTTCCTGTATTATTTTAAAGTCTGCGGATCTGAATAATAATCCTTTTTTAGATTGTTCCTTCATGTGGCAATCTCCTTACGATATGGTACGATTGATATTTAGTTAAACACCCGATAACAAAAAGTTTGAAAATGATAACTTCAGATTACCTGAGTAGAGTACTTTTGCGCAAAGTTAAATTTAAATTTAGAATAATTAAAAATAATATTCATTATGTTGAAAATTTTATATTTTACAATGCGAAAATTGGTGCTGGGACTGGGGTTGTTCATTGGTGGAAGTATCCTATATGCTCAGCAGTGGGAAAATGTAGGTTTGAGCACAATTGTTTCTACGGGAGGGAGTAGTAATAATAATCTGGCTATAGATCATTCAGGGAACTATTATTTATCATATTATGATGTGTCTGTTGGGAAAGGCTCGGTTCAGAAATTTGACGGAACCGGTTGGTCTTATGTAGGCGGAAGTGCAGGGATAACAAACGGATCAGCCCTTTACAATTCACTGACACTTGACAGTTCAGGAAATCCCTATTATACCAATCAGATCGGTTACCCGGGTTCCGGTCTGGAAGTACGTCAGTATACTGGTCTTGCATGGGCACAATTACCCAATGTTACATCGAATTCAGTAAATTATCATGCTTCGGCAGTATCATCCTCCAATGTTTTATTTACATATAGTAACGATGAATCCGGAACTGTTAAACGTTATGTAAACGGATCCTGGGAACAGGTTGGAAATAGTGGTTTTTCTAATGGAGCAGCATTTGCTGAAATGGTAATAGGATCAGATAATAAGGTATATACTTGTAGTGTAGCGAACGGAGTTAATGTATATCAAAATTCAACGGGGGCAACAGCTTCCGATAATTGGACATTGGTTGGTGGAAGTGTTGTTGATGCTTCTTCATCAGGAGAACAGTATTATTCAGATATTGCAATTGATAGCAATAATAATTTGTATGTTGCTTATGTTTCCAATGCTGCGAATGGAAGGAAAGTAAATGTTAAGAAGTTTAACGGAACTTCCTGGGTTCAGGTTGGAAATGCTTATTTTTCATCAGGAGCTGTTCAGTATACCGCAATTGCAGTAACACCTTCCGGTGAACCTTATGTAGCGGTTAGTCGATGGGAAAATGATAATCATTTAAGAAATACGGTTTACAAATTGGACAATGTAACTCAGTTATGGGGTGCTTTTGGAGGGGATTTTATTTCCGATGGAGGAGCTACATTTAATGATCTCGCGATCGATACATTGAACAAATATCTGGTTTTGGCTTATTCTCAGGATGGAACACGCGTAAAAAGAATTTCAATTGCCGGTTCATCTCAAACCTGT
The DNA here is from genome assembly GCF_028570785.1 of Chryseobacterium sp. B21-037. Classification (NCBI taxonomy): domain Bacteria; kingdom Pseudomonadati; phylum Bacteroidota; class Flavobacteriia; order Flavobacteriales; family Weeksellaceae; genus Chryseobacterium; species Chryseobacterium sp. B21-037. The sequence goes on along the minus strand of NZ_JALGCB010000001.1, from coordinate 3,376,981 downwards.
ACCAATGCAGATCCGGGAAATAATCCCGGAGATACAGGATGTGTTTCTTTTACCTATAACGGAAGTCAGGTTTCTTATTCTACTGTTAGAGGTAAGGATGGGAAAATATGGCTTCAGCAGAATCTGGGAAGCATTCAGGTAGCTACCTCAATGACAGATGAAGATTCTTACGGAGACTTATTTCAGTGGGGGAGATGGGATGATGGACATCAGAAAAGAAATTCTCAAACAGTAGGCATTCCTACGCCGAATTCTCCAGATGGGTTAACCGGAATTACTTCTTTTGTAACCGGATCCTGGTGGAATGCCAATTCATTAACAGATCACTGGTCAGCAAACAATATGAATGCGGTAAACTCAGGAAACGGATATGATCCTTGTAAAGCAATAAGCCTGGATTGGAAAATGCCGAGCCAGGCAGATTGGGCTGCATTGCAAAGTGCTGAAGTAATCAATAATCCTGCAACCGCATACAGCAGTACTTTAAAATTGCCTGCGGGAGGATACAGAGGAGCTTCAACAGCTGACTTTACTTTTGTTGGGCAAAGAGGCTATTACTGGAGTTCCACCCCGTCAGCCTTCGGAGCCAAATACTTTTATATCGGGAATACTATTGGAAATCCAAATGCAGGCGGACCAAGAGGCCAAGGACAATCGGTAAGATGTGTCAAGGATGTATCTGCGCTAAGTACTTCCGAAATCAGACTTAATACAATAAGTGTATATCCAAATCCAACGAATGGAATTGTTAACATTGATGTGGATTCAGCAATAGAAAATGTGCAGGTAATGAATGCAGTAGGGCAAATTGTCAAAATTCCGTTTTTCAATAACAAGATTAATATGCAAGGAATTGCTAAAGGAGTTTATATGGTTCAGGTAAAGTTAAAGAGCGGGCAAACTTTTTCAAAAAAAATCATTAAAAACTAATACTTTACTATTGATTATTTAGAAGGTAATCGGTAAAGACCTTTGTTTTCAAAACTTATTCATATTCAATATATGACATTTTAAAAGATAGTTCATTTTTTAGTTAAATAAACCCGCAGTGTATACTATATTGTACATTGCGGGTTTTGTTTTAGGTTAAATTTTTGATTGATTTAATTTGCAATAGAATCTGCTTCAATAATAGCTTCAGCAAAAGCTTTCGGAGCTTCCTGCGGAACATTATGGCCTATTCCATTGAGGATTTTATGTACATATTTACCGGTAAATTGTTTGGCATAAGCTTTTCCATCTGCAGCGGGACCATCAAAATCACTTGCTATAGTAATGGTGGGTACATTAATAACGGGGCGTTTGTCCAAACGTTTTTCAAGATTGTCATATTTGGGCTCTCCTTTGGCCAGGGATAACCTCCAACGATAGTTATGAATAACAATTGCCGTATGATCGGGATTTTTAAAGGATTCGGCTGTCTGATCAAAGGTTGCCGTGTCAAAATTCCATTTTGGTGAAGCAGATTTCCAGATCAGTTTATTGAATTCATATGCATTTTTAGCATATCCTTTTTCACCTCTGTCGGTAGAAAAATAATATTGGTACCACCAGCCATATTCAGCTTCCGGAGTTAATGGATTTTTATTAGCTTCTAAATTTGTGACTAAATATCCGCTTACAGAAACAAGAGCTTTTACTCGTTCCGGCCATAACGCAGCCATAATGTCTGCTGTCCGGGCTCCCCAGTCGAACCCTCCAACTACTGCTTTGTTTATTTTAAGGGCATCCATCAAGGCAATGATATCCAGGGCAACAGCAGATTGCTGGGCATTTCTCATTGTATTTGGAGAGATAAAACGGGTCGTTCCAAATCCTCTCAGATAAGGAGTAATTACTCTGTATCCTTTTTGTGACAAAATCGGAACTACTTCATTGTAACTATGGATATCATATGGCCATCCGTGAAGAAGAATAACAGGAGTTCCGTTGGCTGGTCCGGCTTCAGTATACCCGATATTGAGTACACCTGCATCAATCTGCTTTAAAACTCCGAGCGAACTTTCCTGATCCTGAGGATGAGCGGATGTTTGCTGTGCGTGGAGCGAGCCCGTTGTAATAAGAATGAGAAAAACGGCATTTAGAATCAGCTTTTCCATTACATTTTGAATTTTGAATCTTTGTAACATAGCTTTAGATTTTTGATTTTTTGGAGTGATTTTTATTTATGATTCAAAAGTAGGACGATTCGTAAAGCCTTACCATTGTTACTTATTTCAACCGGGCATTATTAATCGTGAAGCGGTCATTTTAAATTGTGAATGATTAATTAGTAATTTTTGTGTATTATTTTGTTTAAAATAAATTGCTTTTAAGAAATTAAACTATTTTAGTATATAAATAGAAAAACGACCCTTATGAAGAAATTTTACTTTTTTATATTGCTGTTGATCAATTTTTTTGTGTTCGGACAAATCAACTATATCATTACTCCCGGACAGTTTAACGAAACAGATCAGATCACACTGACAGTTCCTGGTGATCAGATTGATGAATCGGCTTGGAACGTTAGTAACCACGCGATTTATATTTGGTCATGGTCACTGGATACCAACTATATGAATAGTCAGAATTGTCCTACAAATGGGAGCTGGGACAATTCTGATGATCAGAATAAACTGAATTATAATTCAACGACAGATACGTATTCACTGACTTTTACACCAACAACTTTTTTGGAAGAACAGGAATCGGAAGATTTGGTTTTCTATTAAAAGACAAGGCGGGAACCCATCAAACTTCTCCGGATATTTTTGTAAATGTAGGTGTATTAAATCTCACCCTGACAAATCCGCTGCCAAATAGCTTGACATCTGTACCTTCAGGAGGTTCTGTTTCTATATCAGCAACAACAAACGTCGCCGCTAATTTTCAATTAAAAGCTAATGGAGTTGTTGTAAATTCAACATCTACTCCTTCTGTTTCGTACTCTTACACCTATATGGTATCTGCAGATGCTGATATGGAACTCATTGCTACAGATAATTCCGGGACTAAAAATGCGAAATTCATAATACAGATTCCAAGAAATGTAATATCTCAGGCTATTCCTTCATGGATACGTCAAGGCATTAATTATCATCCTACCGACAATACAAAGGTTGGTTTAGCATTGTATGCTCCCCATAAAAACTTTGTGCATGTCATCGGAAGTTTTAATAGTTGGACAGTAAATGATAATTACCTGATGAAAAGGGATACTACAAACACTGATTTATATTGGATTGAGTTAGATGGGATTACTCCGCAGCAGCTGTATACTTTTCAATACCGAACGAATGACCTGAAAAAAGTAGCAGATCCTTTTTCTCCGCAGATTTTGTCTTCTTACGACGACCAATGGATTCCGTCATCCACATATCCCAATTTGCCACCCTTTCCTGCGGGACAGAATTTTGAAGCTTCTATGTTTAAAACAGGGCAGCCAAATTATAATTGGCAGGTTACCAATTTCCAGAGACCAGATAAAGAAGATCTGATTGTATACGAGTTGCTATTAAGAGATTTTACACAGGAAAAAAACTGGCAATCTCTTATCAATAAGATTACCTATTTAAAGAATTTAAAAATTAATGCGATTGAGCTTCTTCCTATTATGGAATTTGAAGGAAACCTTTCATGGGGATATAATACCTCTTTTCATTATGCATTAGATAAAGCCTATGGGACACCGGAGAAATTTAAAGAATTTGTAGATCTGTGCCACCAAAACGGGATTGCTGTGATTTTAGATGTGGCATTTAATCATGCTACGGGAAGGTCTCCATTGGTAAGATTATGGAATATTGATCCTGACGGGGATGGATATGGGGATGTAGCAGCTAATAATCCTTATTTTAATCAGGTTCCCAAACATTCTTACAATGTTTTCAATGACTTCAATCACACAAGTTCAGCCACGAGATATTATGTTGAACGGACCTTGCAGCAATGGCTGACGGAATATAAAATTGATGGTTTCCGTTGGGATCTCACCAAAGGATTTACCCAAAATTGTTCCGAAAATGATGAGAACTGCACGAATGCTTATCAACAGGACAGGGTAGATATTTTAAAGTACTATGCGGATAAACAGTGGGCAATTGACCCTAATTCATATATGATTTTTGAACATTTAGGAACAGATGCAGAAGAACAGCAATGGGCCAACTACAGAGTTGCTGAAGGAAAAGGAGTGCTGCTTTGGAATAAGCAAACAGAGCCTTATAACCAGAATACAATGGGATATAAGGAAAACAGCAATTTTGACCGGATGAATCATCAGCTTCACGGATTCACCAAAATGAATGCTGTAGGATATGGAGAAAGCCATGATGAAGAAAGACTTATGTTTAAAAATTTAGAATATGGCGCGATAAACGGTGCTTATAGTGTAAAAAATCTTGATACGGCTCTTGAAAGGATGAAAGCTTTTGGAGCGACCTTCTTTACCATACCGGGACCGAAAATGATCTGGCAATTTGGAGAACTTGGTTATGAATTCAGTATTAACCGATGTGCCGACGGAACCATTAATAATGGTTGCAGAACCGACGAAAAGCCAATTGCCTTTACATTAGGTTACGATAACAACCCAAACAGAAAAGCGGTCTATGATACATGGGCGCAAATTATTACCATTCGAAATACATATCCCGTGTTTAAATCAAAAACCTATACAGTAGAATCCAATAACCTTTCTAATGATCCGGATGGATTGATAACCAGGATATTTGTTTATGACAATCTTCTTAATAACGGGATGAAAAATGTAGTAGTTCTGGCGAATTACAATACAACAACGAAGAATGTTATTCCTTATTTTCCATATACAGGTCAATGGCAGAACTTAATGGATCAAACTATTTCAAATATTACCTCGACTACCGCTCCTATTGTATTACAACCCGGAGAATTCAGGATTTTTGGGAATTATACAGGCAATTTATCTACTGTGGATGAAAATGCACCTAATAGACTATCTCTTCAGGTAATGGAGAATCCGGTGCATAATAAAGTAGTAAAACTAAAATATTACAAGGCTAAGAATGGAGTAATTGCATTGTATGATATGACAGGTAAAAAGCTGGAATCATTCGCGCTCAAAAATGAGAGTGGAACTTATGAGTTTAAAATGGATTATGCTGCAGGAACTTATCTTGTTCATCTGAATTCTGAGTCGGGAATTGCGATACAAAAGATCATCATTAAATAGTTTGAATGTTAAATGATTCTTTTGTACAATTGTATACTATTTAGTTTTTTTACTTTGTTGATCGTGCAAATTAGTACTTTAAAGAAGTTAATATGTATAAGGGGGCCAAAGACGGTATAAATCAGAAACTAAAGGAGTTTCAAATTGAATTAATAATTCATATCTTTGCAGCCACAAAATTTCTATAATGTCCAAGTCATTAATTCCAAAACTGGAAGCTATAAAACAACGATATAATGAGGTTGCCGACCTTATTATCCAGCCTGATGTTATTTCTGATCAGAAAAGATATTCTTCTCTGAACAAAGAATATAGCGATCTGGGAAAAATCGTTAAAGTGTACGACCAATATAAAGCGGCATTAGATACAATTGAAGAATCTGATGAAATTATTGCTGATGGTTCAGACAGAGACCTGGTAGATCTTGCTAAAGAAGAAAAATTAGAAGCTCAGGCAAAACTTCCTGCTTTTGAAGAGGAATTGAAAGTATTGCTGATTCCTAAGGATCCTGCAGATGATAAAAATATCATTGTGGAATTGCGTGCAGGAACAGGGGGTGATGAAGCAGCTATTTTTGTGGAAGATATTTACAGAATGTATACCATGTATTTCAAAACTAAAGGTTGGAGACATGAAGTAACAGACTCTAATGAAGCTGCAAAAGGCTATAAGGAATTGATCATGAAAGTGGAAGGTGAAGGAGTGTACGGAATCATGAAGTTTGAATCCGGAGTTCACCGTGTACAACGTGTACCTGAAACTGAATCCCAGGGAAGAGTACATACTTCTGCCATTACTATTGCTGTATTACCTGAAGCTGAAGAAGTAGATGTGGAGATCAATCCTGCAGATATTGAAATGCAGACTTCGCGTTCCGGAGGAGCTGGGGGTCAGAACGTAAACAAGGTTGAAACAAAAGTTCAGTTGACTCACAAACCTTCAGGTCTTGTGGTGGTATGTCAACAGGCACGTTCTCAGCTGGCTAACCGTGAATTAGCAATGGAAATGCTTCGTGCAAAATTATACGACATCAAACTGCAGGAAGTTCAGGGAGATATCGCTGCACAAAGAAAAACGATGGTATCTACAGGAGACCGTTCAGCAAAAATTAAAACCTATAATTATCCTCAGGGTAGGGTAACAGATCATAGAATCAATAAATCGATGTATAATCTGGATGCCTATATGAATGGGGATATCTCTGAAATGATTGATGCTGTAATCATGGCTGAGAATGCAGAAAAAATGAAGGGAGAAGAAGATAATTATTAAATTTTTTAAATTAAATAAATAAAATAGCCTCTGTTTTCAGAGGCTATTTTATTTTAAATGTCTCATTCGTAACACCAATCTATATTATGAAAGCTTACAGAGCTATTATTTTTATAAAACGGTATTTTCCAAACGATTAGATTGTATGGTTTGAAACAAATGGGAGATGTCTTAATTGACAAACAGCCCGGATCGGATTGTCCCTAACCTTACCGATTTTATTTTGAAAGTTTTAATGTAAAATATTAATCAAATTGAGCCTGTATAACAGGTTTTTTTTATTTGATGATATTATGTATTTTTGATAAAATCCTTTGAAATGAATTTTAAACCGATCTTATTAACAGCTGGAGTTTTATTTTCAGCATCTTTTTATTCACAAAAAATGACTTATCCTAAGGCCCTAAAAGGTAATCAGACTGATACCTATTTCGGAACTGCTGTGGCGGATCCTTTCAGAGATTTGGAAAATGACTCCCAGCCCACTAAAAAATGGGTGGATGAAGAAGTTGCTTTCAGCCAGAATTACCTTTCAAAAATACCCTTTAGAGAAAAAATAAAAAATCAATTGAGGGATATCTGGAATTATGAAAAGATTTCTGCACCTTCAAATGAAGGAGATTTTACTTATTATAATAAAAATGACGGGCTGCAGGCACAATCCGTGATATACAGAACAAATAATAAAACGAAGACTACAGAAGTATTCCTTGACCCCAATAAGTTTTCTGAAAAAGGAACCACTTCTCTTTCTCAGCTTTCATTTAATAAAAAAGGGAATTTAGCGGCTTATTCTATTTCTGAAGGTGGAAGTGACTGGAATAAAATTATCATTATTGATGCTATTACAAAGAAGCAAATCGATGATACATTGACGGATGTTAAATTCAGTGGTATTTCCTGGCAAGGAGATGAAGGATTTTATTATTCCAGCTACGATAAACCTAAAGAGGGAACTGTGCTTTCAGGGATGACCGATAAGCATAAAGTATACTTTCACAAATTAGGAACAAAACAATCTTCTGATCAACTGATTTTCGGAGGAGATAAAACACCAAGGAGATATATCGGAGCAAATGTTTCTGAAGATCAGAGATATCTTATCATATCAGCTGCTAATACTACAAGCGGGAACGAATTATATATCAAGGATCTTAAAAATGGAGGTGATTTCATACAAATTAATAAAGGATTTGACATTAGTGCGGGTATTGTAGATACGGAAGGAGATAACTTGTTTATTTTCACGGATAAAGACGCTCCAAATATGCGTCTTGTAAAAACCAGCATTAAAAACCCTTCTCTTGAAAACTGGATCGATGTCATTCCTCAGACAGAAAATGTATTGGGAATTTCTACCGGTGGAGGATATTTCTTTGCAACATATATGGTAGATGCCATTGATCAGGTAAAGCAATATGATAAAACGGGTAAACTTGTAAGAGATATAGTTCTTCCGGGAAAAGGAAATATTTCAGGTTTCGGAGGAAAGAAAGATGAAAAAGAACTTTACTTTTCTTTTACCAACTATATTACACCGGGAACAACTTATAAGTTTAACGCTGATACTGGTAAATCAGAGGTTTACCAGAAACCAAAGGTAAAATTCAATCCTGAGGATTACATATCTGAGCAGGTATTTTATACATCAAAAGATGGAACGAAAATTCCTATGATGATTAACTACAAGAAAGGGGTAAAGCTGGACGGTAAAAATCCTACTATTCTTTATTCTTACGGAGGTTTTAATATCAGCTTACAGCCATCATTCTCTGTTGTCAATGCGATCTGGATGGAGAATGGAGGAATTTATGCAGTTCCGAATATCCGTGGAGGTGGGGAGTATGGTAAGAAATGGCATGATGCGGGAACAAAAATGCAAAAGAAAAATGTATTTGAGGATTTCATTGCTGCCGGAGAATACCTGCAAAATAAAAAATATACTTCGAAAGAGTATATGGCGCTTTCTGGAAGGTCAAACGGAGGATTGCTGGTTGGAGCTACGATGACCATGCGACCTGATCTCGCTAGAGTAGCATTTCCAGGAGTAGGTGTTCTGGACATGTTGAGGTATAATAAATTTACGGCAGGTGCCGGATGGTCTTATGACTATGGAACAGCAGAAGACAACAAAGAGATGTTTGATTATCTAAAATCTTATTCACCGGTACATAATGTAAAGGCCGGAACTTGTTATCCGTCGACTATGATTATTACAAGTGATCATGATGACAGGGTTGTTCCAGCGCATTCATTCAAATTCGGTGCTGAACTTCAGGAGAAACAAGCCTGTAAAAATCCAATCCTGTTAAGAATTGAAAAAAATGCAGGACATGGAGCCGGAAGATCGACCGAACAGGTTATTGGTGAAAATGCGGATTTAATTTCTTTTGCTTTGTTTGAAATGGGAATTAGATTGTAATTGATTAATTTTTTTTAATAAAATATACAAATTGTTAAACCGAAAGATCAATCTTTCGGTTTTTTTGCACGAAAAAATGTGTAATTATTTAATTTTTTTTTGCATTTATGGTTTATTTTTTTAATATCAAATGTATAAGGAGGGGTTAAATTGATGCTTTAGTTGATTATTAACTTTTTTGATGTGTTATTAGTATTTTTTGTTTTTATTTTTGTTGAAATGCTTAACGTTTTTATTAAAATAAATGTAATTTATGAAAAAGAAAGTTCTACTTATTTGTGCACTAGCTGCTGGACTTACCAGTAGTTATGCTCAAAGATGGGAATCCGTATCTCAAAAGACTTCCCAGTTACGAAAAGAAGTAGAGGTTAAATATGCTTATAAAGTAGATTTAACTTCGCTCAGAAATTTATTAAAAGATGCTGTTGAAACAGGAAACAATGCCAAACCTGTTGTTATTAATTTACCTACGGTAGAGGGAAAAATTGAAAAGTTTGCTGTGTACAGTAATCCTGTTATGGAGAAATCTCTGGCAGATAGATATCAGTTAGGTTCATATGTTGGGGTAGGTATTGATGATCCTTCCAAATATGTAAGATTCAGTACCTCGCCGACTGAAATGCAATCTATGATTATTAAGGATGGCGTATTTCAATTTATAGAACCTATTTCTACAGATAAGCAGACATATGGAGTCTTTTACAAGACGAAGAGGACTGAAGGAGATCATGGGTTTGAATGTACAAGTGAGGAAAAGAGCTTTAAAGATATAAAGACGCTGGAGGGTAACGGAAAAAAAAAGCTTTCTAGTGTAGGAATTACAAGTAGACCTTCCAGTACAAAGTATAGAACATATAAGCTTGCACTGTCTGTTACAGGTGAATATACCCAGCATTTTGGCGGAGTACCTGGTGCTGTTGCACAGATGAATACGACGATGACTCGTGTAAACGGAGTATTTGAAAAAGATTTTGGAGTTAAATTAATTGTTCAGGATTTGCCAACAATTGTTTATAGTAACCCTGCTACAGATCCATATTCTGATGCTGCTGCTGGATCGGCAGGAGCTTGGAACTTAGAATTACAAAATACTTTAACAGCCAATGTAGGAAATGCTAATTATGATATTGGACACTTATTCGGAGCTGATGGAGGAGGGGGAAATGCAGGATGTGTTGGGTGTATTTGTGTAGATCCGTCGACTGCAGAGCCAGAAGGTAAAGGTTCCGGATTTACTTCTCCTTCAAATGGAAATCCAAGTGGTGATACTTTTGATATCGACTATGTTGCCCATGAAATGGGGCATCAGTTAGGGGGAAACCATACTTTCTCAAAAAGCACTGAAGGTTCAGGAGTGAATGTAGAACCTGGGGGTGGAACAACGATTATGAGTTATGCAGGAATTACACAGGACAATGTACAAATGAATTCCGATGCTTATTTCCACTATGCTTCAATCAATCAAATACTAACAAATCTTGAAGGTAAGCCGGCTGCTTGTGGTATATCTCAAGATATTACAACGAATACTCCACCTGTAATTTCTCCTCTTACATCTTATAGCATTCCAAAAGGAACAGCATATTATTTAGATGCAGTAGCAACAGATGCTCAAAATGACCCATTGAAATATACATGGGAACAATATGACAGTGTTGATGACTTCGCTTCAATTTCAGGAGATAGTGGATGGGGATACAATACTCAGGGATCCTTAGCAAGATCTTTCTTTGGAACAGCAAGTGGAAGAAGATATTTTCCAAGTCTGCCTTTAGTAATGAATGGTACTCTTACCAATAAAGCGACATGGGAAACAGTTCCTTATGTGCCTAGAACTTTACACTATGCAGTGACAGTAAGAGATGAGAATACTGTAAGACCAATGTTATCTTCTTCTGAGACTACTGTAACAGTTGGTAATGATGGACCATTTAAATTTAACGGATTAACTGCTTCCTCGGTATTATATAATAATGCTTCAAACACGATCCAATGGGAGGTGGCTAATACCAATGCAGCTCCTTATAATGTTACCAATGTGAAAATAGATTATACAACCGATAACGGAAATACATGGACTGATCTGGTAGCTACTACTCCCAATACAGGCAATTATTCCGCACAAATGCCAAGTAATTTAACAGGTGCTGTTAAGTTTAGAATATCAGCAATTGGAAATATATTTTATGCGGTGTCTCCTCAGGTTACTATTGGAACAGCCCCTACATCAACGACTAATGCTCCTACAGGAGTTTTCGTACTGCCTTCTGAAATTTTAAAGACCACGGCAAGAGTTTCTTGGAACAGTGTTCCCGGAGCTAATACTTATTCTATTAACTATAGAAAAGTTGGTGAAGTAAATTGGGCTAATGCGGTAAGTAATACTAATTCTGTTTCTTTAACAGGTCTTGAAGACGAAACCAGTTATGAAACCCAAGTTGCAGCTGTAGTAAACAATGTACCTGGAGCATTCTCTACGAATTATACTTTCAAAACGAAAGGTTTAAGAACAGGAGTTGACTATTGTTTGATGACTACGGGGGGGAATAATCTTCTTGCACCCTACTACAGCGGGCTTATTCAATTAAATCTGGCTAATGTTAATTATTTCTCAGGTAACTTGAATACTGCAGCTAGAACCTATTTGGATTTTAGTGAAGATGCCAGTAAATTAATCAACTTAACAAAAGGTACTCAATATACTATTTCATTTAGAAATTTAGGTCATGGTCTTGGAACTTATAATGACTGGTTAGAAATATGGATTGATTATAATAGAAATGGTACTTTTGAAGCCTCAGAAAAGATAGGATCTAGTGGTGCCGTTCCTGTTTATAATGCTGCAAATGATCTTAATTTCCATGATGGGACGATTGTATTTACGGTACCAGCAACTGCCTACTCAGGTGACAAAACATTAAGAATGAGAGTGGCAAGTACTTTCTTTAATCCTGCTACTGGGCCATGTGGTACTTCCTCTATTCCGGTAGGTGGCGGTGGAGTAATTTCAACGGGTTCTTTTAGAGACTTTTCTGTAAAAATTACAGGAGCACTTGCTGTGGATGAAGTAAAAGGAACAAAATCTGAAATTGAGATTTATCCAAACCCTGCCGATACCTTTGTTGAAGTTAAAAATCTTAAAGGAAAAGCAGATTATAAGATCTACAGCGCTGAAGGAAGACTAGTACAAAGCGGTAAACTGGAAGGTCAAAGAATTAATGTAGCTTCACTTATTAAAGGAATGTATGTTATTACCATTACCGGTGAAACTAAAACATACAGTACAAAGCTGATTAAGAAATAATAAAGTTAAAAATTAGATCGGAGCCGGACAATTGTCCGGCTTTTTATTTAGCTATTGGTTTTAATAACAGGTGTTTAACTGTAGTTTCATGTTTCATTCAAAAAAATTAACTTTACGGGGATAAAATTATTGAAATGCGAAAGACAATTTCTGTAAGAAAACTGAATCTGGATATTTTGCCTAAAGAAGGTGAGATTTATAATTTCGAAAAGGATGGGTTAGAATTAAAATCATCCTACACCCATGAAGATGTTAAAGATAAAGCTCTTACAGAGACATCTCCCGGAATTTCACCTTATTTAAGAGGGCCGTATTCAACGATGTATGTTCAAAAACCTTGGACAATACGTCAGTATGCCGGATTTTCTACCGCTGAAGAGTCTAACGCATTCTATAGAAGAAACCTGGCAGCAGGGCAAAAAGGATTGTCTGTAGCATTCGATCTTGCCACCCACAGAGGATATGATTCCAATCATGCAAGAGTTGTGGGAGATGTTGGGAAAGCCGGGGTTGCCATTGATTCCGTTGAGGATATGAAGATTTTATTCAATGAAATCCCTCTGGATCAGATTTCGGTTTCCATGACGATGAACGGTGCGGTCTTACCAATCTTATCGTTCTATATTGTTGCCGCAGAAGAACAAGGTGTTCAACAGGATCAGCTCTCAGGAACCATTCAGAATGATATTCTGAAAGAGTTCATGGTAAGAAATACGTATATTTATCCGCCTACCCCTTCCATGAAGATCATTGCGGATATCTTTGAATATACATCTAAATACATTCCCAAATTCAATTCTATTTCGATTTCTGGTTATCATATGCAGGAAGCGGGAGCAACCCCTGTTCTTGAAATGGCATATACATTGGCAGATGGTTTGGAATATGTAAGGACAGGAATTAAAGCGGGAATGAATGTGGATGATTTTGCCCCAAGACTTTCTTTTTTCTGGGCAATAGGCATGAACCATTTTATGGAAATAGCTAAAATGCGTGCTGCAAGATACATCTGGGCTAATCTTTTGAAACAGTTCAACCCTCAGAATCCAAAATCTTTAGCGCTGAGAACCCATTCTCAAACATCAGGATGGTCACTTACAGAGCAGGAACCTTTTAATAATATTACCCGGACTGCTATTGAAGCATTATCTTCAGCATTAGGAGGAACACAATCCTTACATACCAACGCATTGGATGAAGCGATTGCTTTACCTACAGATTATTCAGCAAAAATTGCCAGAAATACCCAAATTATTTTACAGCAGGAAAGTGGAATTTGTGATGTGGTGGATCCGATGGGGGGAAGCAATCTGGTGGAAAGTCTTACCCAGCAGATGATTGAGGAGGCAATGAGGTATATCGATGAGGTGGAACAGGAAGGAGGAATGACGAAAGCAATTGAAGCAGGAATTCCTAAAATGAGAATTGAGGAAGCGGCAGCCAGAAAGCAGGCAAAAATAGATAGCGGTGAGGAATTTATCATTGGTGTCAATTCATTTAAATCGGCTCTGAAACAAGAGCCTATTGAGATCCTTGATATCGATAATACGGAAGTTCGCAGAAAACAGATAGAAAGACTGGATTCCATTAAGCAAACAAGAAATGGAGAAGCTGTTGAAGAGATCTTAAATGAGATCAGAGAGAGTGCAAAAACAGGTAAAGGAAACCTTTTAGCTTTATGTATTGAAGCGGCAAGAAGAAGAGTGACACTTGGTGAAATGAGTGATGCGATGGAAGAGAGCTTTGGAAGATACAAAGCCAATATCAGAACAATTTCAGGAGTATATGCAATGAATGCGAGTAAAAATGAATATTTCGAAAAAGCCCTTCATCTCACTCAAAAATTTGAGGAAGAAGAAGGACGTCGCCCAAGATTAATGGTTGCCAAAATGGGGCAAGACGGACACGACCGTGGTGCTAAGGTAGTGGCAACAGCATTTGCAGATATGGGATTTGATGTGGATGTAGCTCCTTTATTTCAGACTCCGGAAGAAGTAGCGAAACAAGCTGTAGAGAATGATATTCATATTTTAGGAGTGTCTTCTCTCGCAGCAGGCCATAAAACCCTCGTTCCACAGGTCGTGGAAGAATTAAAAAAATTAGGGGCAGATGATGTAACGATTGTAGTAGGTGGGGTTATTCCTCAGCAGGATTATGAATTTCTTTACGCAAACGGTGCAGACTTTATTTTCGGCCCCGGAACCAATCTTCCTAAATGCGCTGTAGAGATCCTGGATAAGTTTCTAAACAAAAGTTAAATATTTTAATATTGGCCATTGTTGTATGGTTTTTGCACTTTTAAGTGAAAAATTTAGATATGGCTTATACAGTAATTTCAATATTCCCTGCTAATGCAGATGTAGAAGGAATAAAAAAAGAACTACAGAATCAAGGATTTAAAGAAGCGGATATCATTGTTTCAAAATCAAAATTAGAAAACGGAACATCGGCAGATGATTACGAAGAAGATGAGAAGACAAAAAGTTTTTGGGACCATATTTTTGTAAATGAAATAGAGCTGCTTACAGCTTATAGAGAAGGAAGTATAGGTAAAATTAATATAATCGTCTATACGGAAAATATAGAGGATGCCAGAAAAGCAAAGGTCATTTTAAATGAAAGTGGTGCTATAGAAGTTAAAAAAGAAGCACAGAATACGGATCAATCAACAGATAAAGATACTGCAGGTTTACCGGAAGACGTTTATAAAGGGATCATTGCTAAAGCAAAACACAACGTTTATTTTCTGGACCCGGAAAGAGTATACCGTCCTAACAGTAGGGGCATGGATGCAAGAATGGATACTTTCGGCTCTAAAGATTAAAGTAATACATGCAGATAAAAAGCTTCAACAGGTTTCCTGTTGAAGCTTTTTATTTTTCAAAAATTTATAATTAAATGATTACTTTTCAGAAAATTGTATATATTTGCACCTGAAAATAAAGTTTAACCAATTTAAAAACAACGAAGCAAATGTTCAAATTTCAAAAGAATTCTACAGTTGGATTGCCCCTTATGGTGGTAAGGCTTCGTGGTTTGGTACATTCATAGAACAATAGTATATTGAAATATCAGAACCCGGAGTCGTGTAGATTTCGGGTTTTTTATTGCGCAATATTTCAAACCTAAGTTTCCCCGAAATCTTTTAATCATTTTTTTGTCTTCCAAATAATTCAGGAGAAATGAAATTTCATTAATACATAGAAATTTTTATTCAATCCGTTTTACTGGAAAGGCTACAATAGGATCATTCAGACGGAAGAAAAATCTCTGCCTGTTATGATGTTATTACAAATCAACTAAAATAATAGTTGAATGGTGTCTGTATGCTTAGAGGTCTATGATTCAGCATCTGACATCTCATATCTAAATTTAAAACAATGGGAAATTTAAAACTTAAAGGAAAAGATATATTAAAATTAGGCTATCCAAATAATCAAAGTGTCAATATAGCTTTGGAAGTCATGAAAAGAAATTTTGCAACAAAGAATATCCATTATGTTAAAGCACTTTTAAAAGAAATTATGCTTCATCCGGAGAACTTTGAGAAAGATTTGACCTTCGGACAAATTGCAGAGGCCTTACTTTCTTCAAAAAAGACAGAAAAGAGAATGCTGAATACACAAAGAGCATCATTTCAGATATTTGGTAACCATATTTCTGAAGAAGCAAAGAATCAGTTATATACTGCTTTAAAATTACCAATAGCAACTCAGGGAGCCCTGATGCCTGATGCACATATTGGTTACGGACTTCCCATAGGAGGAGTGCTTGCCGTTGAAAACGCAGTGATTCCTTATGGAGTGGGAATGGATATTGGCTGTAGAATGAGCCTTAGTATTTTGGATACACCTATTTCATATCTGGACGGCGCTAAAGATAAATATGAAAAAGCGTTGGCTGAACATACCAAATTCGGGATGTATGAAACCCATAAATCACATATTGAACATGAGATCTTTGATCGTGATACATTTGATTTAATTCCTATTTTAAGGAGATTAAAAGGAAAAGCAATCAAGCAAATGGGATCTTCTGGCGGGGGAAATCATTTTGTAGAATTTGGGGAGGTTGAAATTACAGAGGAAGAAGCACAGATAGGTCTGCCGAAAGGAAGATATCTGGGTATTCTTTCACACAGCGGTTCGCGTGGATTGGGAGCGGAGATAGCACAGTACTATTCAAGGGTTGCGATAGAGCAATGTCCTTTACCTAAAGAAGCTCAAAATTTTGCATGGCTGGATCTGAATACCCATATGGGACTTGAATACTGGACAGCAATGAACCTTGCAGGGGATTATGCTTCAGCATGCCATGATGATATTCATAGGAGGCTTGTAAAAGCCGTAGGAGGAAGAGTGAAAGCAAGAATTGAGAACCACCATAATTTTGCATGGAAGGAAATTCATAATGGAAAAGAGGTAATTGTCCACAGAAAAGGGGCTACTCCTGCCAATGAAAATGAGCTGGGGATGATTCCCGGATCTATGACAGCAAAGGGATTTATTGTTCGTGGAAAAGGAAACCCTGATGCGCTCAATTCTGCTTCTCATGGTGCAGGAAGAGCGTATTCCAGAGGAGAGTGCAGGAATATGTTCACCCAGAATGATATTAAAAAAGAGCTCAAGCTAAAGAATGTTGTGCTTATGGGTGGAAATGCAGAAGAAGCTCCTATGGCATATAAAGACATCAATGAGGTCATGAACGCACAAAGTGGATTGGTGGATATTCTGGGAACATTTCAACCACGGATCGTGAGAATGGATAAATAATCAAATGATAGTTTTTAGTTGTCAGGTAAGAAATTTAGCTGGCAACTATTAACCATCAATTTTTAATTAAAAAAAGAGAAATGGGAGCACCACATAATATAAAAAGATACGGCGAAGTCTGGCCGGAATTTAGAATTCAATACGGACTTGAAATTTTAGAAAAATTAAAAAATAAAATCATTTTATCGGGAGGCTGGGCCTGGCACTTTATGTCTGAAAAAGGACATACAGAGTATAAACACGCCCATGATCATAAGGATATTGATGTTTTTGTAAAGAAAGAAGATGTTGCGGATGTGGTAATGCTGCTTGTGAAAGAAAGCTTTCAGAAGGTATGGACGCGATATGACCATCTGCCAAGTGAGGAAAATTTTAGGAGATATGAAAAAACAATAGAATTGGAAAGCGGGAAGTTCCATAGAATTACCATCGATTTTTTTGAAAGGGATGACCTGGAAACCATATTAGCCAATGGATTTACGGTTGTAAAGCCTGAAGTGTTGCTTACTTTTTACAGAAATATTCATTCCAGTGACAAATGCTGGGCAGTGATAACCGCCAGGGATTTGTTGGAAAAAGGAATTGATCCAGTGGGGCACCCCAGATTAAGTGAAATACCAAAATAAAATGGACAAACTTATACAAATCACTTCGGGAAGAGGACCTTTAGAATGCCAATGGGTAGTTGCTAAAGTTTTGAAAGTATTCCTTGAAGAAATAAAACAGGAAAAAATACAATACGAAATCATCCACAGAGAAAACGGGGATGAAAATCTGACCCTAAAATCGGTTACCCTTCTTTTAAAAGGAAAGGATACATCCGGATTTTTAAAAAACTGGTTGGGAAGTATCTGTTGGAGCGGAAGAAGTACCTTTAGAAAACTGCATAAACGGAGCAACTGGTTTATTGGAATCTTTGAAATTGAAAATACTCACGAAGTGGGTTTTAGCGAAAAGGATATTCAGTTCCAAACGACAAGAAGCCAAGGAAGCGGAGGGCAAAATGTCAATAAGGTAAATACTGCGGTAAGGGCGACCCATCTTCCGACAGGAATAAGTGTTTTTGCACAGGATTCAAGGTCGCAGTTGGAGAATAAAAAACTTTCTGTTATGAGATTAAAGGAAAAAGTAATGGAATTAAATATTCAACAAATGGCCAATAGGATGCAGGAAACCTGGACCCATCATCTGCAGGTACAAAGGGGAAATCCTATCCGTACTTTTTCAGGGACGGATTTTAAACATAATTATAAAGATAAATCCTTTAAAAAAACAAGGAGCAGTCTTAAGAATGAACTTAAAAATTTAAAAGATGACTTTAACTAAAAATAAATATTATTTTGAAGCATTGGATAACTATCCATATAATCTTCCTTCTTGTCTGGAAGCTCTGAACTATGCTTTATCCTACGATCCGGAAGACGCCGACAGCCTTTGCCTGATGGGGAGAATATACAGTGAAATGTTAACAGATTATGAAAAAGCAAAATTATATTTTGCGGAGGCAATGTTTCATAATGTTTCAAATCTTAATACTCCCCAATATTATATTAAATGTCTTTTAGATAATGAAGATCTTGATGAGGCAGAAAAATTGATTGAGTACGCTTTAAAGATCAAAGGGATTGATAAGTCCAGAATATTAATTCATAAATCTTTATTGTTTGAGATCAGATTGGAATATAGGAAAGCTTTGAAACCATTAAAAGAAGCCAGAAAATACAGCTATAATAAGGAAATGATTGATATTCTTGAAGAACGGGTTAAATTTATTAAATCAAAAATGCCGAAAAAATAAAGAATTTGAACATAAGAGTATTTTTTTGATTAAAAGCAGTAGTTTTCATTAAGGATATTCTGTAAAAATTGTATATTTATTGCTTAAAAATTATATTTATGAGTAAAAAATTATTTTTATTGCCTGTGTCTGTGGTGATGCTTTTTTGTTTTGATAAAATGAACGCTCAGAATTCTGAAAATATCATTCATGATTTTTACAAAAGAAATGGACAGCTAAATTTAAAGAGCGGTAATAATAGCCAGGTTGGGATTGAGATTTTAAATAATGATTCTTCCAAAAGTTTGAACGCTAATATTTTGGATGTTCAACAAACTTACAATGGACTTAGGGTTTATAATGCTTTAGGCAAAGTCATTATAAAAAATGATAAGATCATTTCCGAAAAAAATACCTTTAGTAGAAATATTGTTATTGCTAATCAGCCAAAAGTTTTGAAAAGCCTTTCAAAGGAGTTTCTCAAGCAGCAATTGGGATTACGCGAAATCGCAAACATAGATTATTTGACAGATGTGTATTTTGAGAAAAATGGATTATATATTTTATCTAAAGAGTTATTTGTTTCAGATAAAAATACGTCAGATGTTTGGCATGTAATTGCCAATGCGAGTAGTGGAGAAATACTTAGTAAGGATAACCTGACACTTGATTGTAGTTTTGAACGGAATATCCATCCGCACGAAGCCTCTAACGGATTGGAGGCAACTGAAAAGATGAATAATGCACAAATGCTTCAAGGAGTGGCTAATAAAATCCCAAATACAAAGTTGGTTAATAGCTTGTTTCCTCCTTCCAATGCTTCCTATAATATTTTTCCTTTACCTCTGGAAGCTCCCACATTTGGTTCTCGTTCAACTATTAATAATCCATGGGATGTACAAGCCTCTCCCGAGGGATGGCATTCGGATGGGACAAATAATTACACAAACACGAGAGGAAACAATGTTTATGCCTATTCAGATCAAAATAATGCCAATGTTCCAGGATATTCACCAGATGGAGGAAGTACGCTTAATTTCGATTTTCCTTTTGCAGATGGAAGGTATGATGATCCTTTTGCCTACAAAGACGCTGCTATCACCAATTTGTTTTATATGAACAATAAAATGCATGATATATTTTATAAATTCGGATTCACAGAAACGGCGAGAAACTTTCAGACGAATAACTTTAATAATGGTGGAATAGGGAATGATGCCGTGAGAGCAGAGGCTTTTGATGGAAGTGGACTTAACAATGCTAATTTTAGTTCAGGTTATGAAAGAGTTGTTGGAGGGCAGCCCCAGGTTTTAGCGCCTAGAATGCAGATGTATCTTTATGATAGAACACAGACTCCTGATGATCCTATCATAAGGTATCAATACAACAGTCCTGCATCAATTACTAGCAGGCCAAAAGTATTAACAGGTGGAGCAGGATTTGGACCGGTTTTTGGCCCGCCAGTGACAGGAGACCTCATTGTTTCATCACCTACAGATGCATGTACAGCGCCAGCGCCGGGTAGTCTTACAAACAAAATTGCAATTGTAACAAGTACAAGTTGTGAGTATGGTCTCAAAGTATTGAATGCTCAGAATGCAGGTGCTGTTGGTGTAATAGTCTATAGACCTTCTAATGACACTCCCACGAGCATGGGTGCTGGATCCTATGGATCTCAAGTCAATATTCCTTCTATAAACATTGGGAAAACAGAGGGGCTTTTTCTGGTTGGAGAGCTTAACAATGGCAATGCTATTAATGCCACATTGGACTTTGATTATGATGGATTTAAGCATTCGAGTTTTGATAACGGAATTATTGCTCATGAATACGGTCATGGTATTTCAAATAGATTAACCGGTCAGGGATACAGTTGTCTATCGACAACTAATACCATTGAACAAATGGGGGAAGGATGGTCAGACTACTTTGCCTTGATGCTGACTACAAGACCAGGTGACACATCATCCTTAGCAAGAGGTGTAGGAACTTATCCGAAAGGGCAGCCAGTTACAGGAGTTGGGATCAGACCGGCTAAGTATTCTCCGGATTTTTCTGTAAACGGGTATACATATAATAGTACCAATACTGCTGTCGTTCCTCATGGTGTAGGATTTATTTGGGCTACCATGCTCTGGGATCTTACCTGGAAGTATGTTGAAAAGTATGGATATAATAGTGATGTATTGGCAAACCCAACATCCGGTAATGCAAAAGCATTACAGATAGTGGTTGATGGGCTTAAGCTGCAACCATGTAGTCCAACCTTTATTGATGGTAGAGATGCTATTCTTCAAGCTGATGCTATAGGAAATGGAGGAGAAGATAAATGTATGATTTGGAAAGCATTTGCCAAAAGAGGATTAGGAGTAAATGCTTCTGCGGGAAGTAAAACGGTGGGAACTGATCAAGTAGAAGATTTTACTATTCCATCGGACTGTGATAGTGTGCTTGCAACCAAGGAAAGTAATCTTGCCGATAATCAATTTATTATATTCCCTAATCCTACTTATGATGAGTTCTTTGTTGGAAATATAAATAAATCAAAAGATGAAGTGGAAATAAGGGTATTTGATATGTCGGGAAAAGTGGTGATTACTGATTCAAGAATGCCAGAATCTAAAAAAGCCATTTCTACAAAAAGTTTTCCTAAAGGAGTATATATGGTTCATATTAAACAAGGACTTAAAAGTCAAATTGAAAAGTTAATTGTAAAGTAAAAAACAATTGTTAAGATTAGAATAAGGTTGTTTCAAGAGCACTTTTACTTTCGAAATTCTGTCTGATGGCTTTGTCATTCTGGAGATTGGAGAGTATTGTTGATCTTTTGAGACAGCTTTTTTTGTAGCTTTAATGTATGGAACTGCGTTTTGAAATCAAATCCCTTCGATTAAAAGAAACTTTCTCAATAGCTTATGGTAATTATAACACCAGAGAAAGTTTGGTTATCGAATTATCTCACCATAATTGTAAAGGATATGGAGAGTGTGTTGCCATCGATTATTATAAGATTAATCTGACCATGTTGGTTTCAAAATTAAATGAAATCCGTTCCGGAATTGAAGCACGAAAAATTGAACACCCAAAAGAATTTTATCAGTTTCTTTCTTTTTCAGATTTACACCCCTTTTTAAAATCTGCCTTAGATTGCGCCTATTGGGACCTTTTCGGAAAACTTGAAAATAAAAGTTTTATGGAGCTCAATGATCTTTCTTCAACAAATTTAGTGGATAGTTCCATTACTATATCTATAGGAACTATCGGTGAGCAAATCGAAAAAATCGAAAAAAGCAGCTGGAATAAGTTTAAGGTGAAATGCAGTGGTTTACAAAAGGATGGTGTAACCAGACTTTTACAATTGGACAGGAATATCGCTCTGGATTCAAATGCCAGCTTTACGGATGATGATTGTTTATGGCTTCAGGGAAATTCCGATGTGCGAAAATTCACATACCTTGAGCAGCCAAGACCTATCGGTCATTATCAGGTTTTAGAAAAAAATGCTTATGCTAACTGGATGGCAGACGAGGACTGTCAGGAGATGGGTTCTTTAGAAAATTTAATACCTTATTATAGAAGTGTCAATATCAAATTAATGAAATGCGGAGGTTTGACCCCTGCTTTAGAAATGATAAGAAAAGCCAGAAGTTCAGGTTACAAAGTAATGATAGGATGCATGACAGAATCTACAGTTGGGATTTCTGCAGGGTGTGTTTTAACCGGACTTGTCGATTACGTTGATCTCGACGGGGCAAATCTGATCTCCAATGATTATGCTACTGGGAACTTTGTAGAAAAGGGTATCATAATTTTATCGGAGAAACCTGGATTGGGAATAGAGTTAAAAAAATAAGCTTTCATTTGAAAGCTTATTTTTTATTTACAGAAATCAGATAATCATACACCATTTGATGCTGATCATCAGTCAGTTTAGCTTTTGGAGCCATTCTGCTTAACGTTTTGATCCATCCCTGGTCGTCGTGTTTTGCAGGATCCGGTAATTGATGGCATTTGTTGCAGGAATTTTCAAAAATGGTTTTTCCCTGAGTCAGTTGTTCAGAAGCTGTATATTTCGGTCCTGTTACCGCTACACTTTTCGGTCCGCACGAAATCATAAATGCAGATCCTAAAATAATACTTAAAACTAACTTTTTCATTGTAATATTTTTAGATGTGATTATTTTTTTACAGAAACAATATAATCATATACCCATTGATGCTGCTCGTCAGTGAGTTTTGCTTTTGGAGCCATAGAGTTCATAATTCCTACCCATTGAACCGGATTATGTGATGTGGGATCCGGTAGTTTATGACATCTCGTACAAGAGCTTTCAAAAATGGTCTTTCCCTGAGCGATTTGTTCAGCAGTAGATACTGCAGGGCCTATAGCTGAAGTTGCTGTTGATGATTTTGAGGTGCATGATGATACCAGAACAGCAGTAAAAAATGCTATAGCGATTATTTTTTTCATTGTTTCTTATATTTGATTGATAACAAATGTAGCAAATTCCTTATGCTATTGATAAAATCAGGTGTAGTTTTAATTTAGAAGAAATAAAATTAAAAGAGCTTTATGAGGTAGTTTGATGCTTATTTTTATATTTTTGACCTAATGAAATTTTCAACAGAAGACTTGGTGGAAGGAATACGATCAGGAAATAAACGTCTGATCGCAAAAGCTATTACTTTAGTTGAAAGCAAAAAAGCCGAACATCGCCTCCAGGCAGACGAATTACTGAAGGCAATCATGCCATTTACGGGAAATTCCATACGGATCGGAATTACTGGAGTTCCGGGGGCAGGAAAATCTACTTTCATTGAAAATTTTGGACGACTGGCTATTGCTCATGATAAAAAAGTGGCAGTTCTTGCTATTGACCCGAGCTCGGCAATTAACAAAGGAAGCATTCTTGGAGATAAAACAAGGATGGAAGAGCTGGCAAAAGAAGAAAACGCTTTTATCAGGCCTTCCCCGAGTTCCGGATTTTTAGGAGGTGTTGCCAATACAACCTTTGAAACCATGATGATCTGTGAAGCTGCAGGATATGATTATATCCTTATTGAAACTGTAGGGGTAGGACAATCTGAAGTTCTGGTTGCCGATATTACAGACGTATTCCTGTTTCTTAAGATTATTGGAGGAGGAGATGAGCTTCAGGGGATCAAAAGAGGGATCATGGAGATGGTAGATATTATTTTTATTAACAAAGTTGACGAAAGTAATTTACAAAAAGCAAAAACTACCAAACTTGAATTAAAAAGGGCGCTTGATTTTATTCCCCCAAAAGAAAAAGGCTGGAAAGTTCCTATTTTATTGGGTTCTGCACTTCATAATGCAGGCCTGGATGAAATCTACGGTACAATAGCTGAATTTATTGATCTTAAAAAGAAGTCCGGAACATTTGATGAAATCAGAATTCAACAGGCAGAAAAGCGGTTTGAATATTGGGTTCAGGAATATATTTTATCCATGATGAAGAAGAGTGATTCCGTAGAAGAAGCTTATTTGTATCATAAAAAAAATGCTTCAGCAATGGTTTCCAACCCAAGTACTGAAGCTAAATTGTTTGTAGAAAGATTTTTATCTAACGGGACTCGTGAAAATTAAGGAGCAGATTCAGGGTCGTTCTTAGAAACAAATCCATCATATGATATAGGCTGCCTGTCATTACTTCGTACAGCAGTAAATGCTTTTCCGTTTTTATAAACCTCAATAATGATCTCGTCTACATTGTTTACATCATTAGGCTTAACTCTTACAATCCAGTTTCCTTTTTTATTCTGTGATTTATTGACCGTATAATCTTTCGAAGTGAACCTGTAGCTGTTGCCGCTGGTATTACCATAAGTAGGATTAAATAGTCTTCCGAAATAAGGAAGGGTAACTTCTAACTTGTTTTTTCTCAGTTCTACCGTGTAGTTGCCGTTAAGCTGAAGAATTCTTGTCGATGTTGAGTTGGGCATAGAATTCATAATGTTGATGACATCATAGTTGGTAGGGTTTGCGCGTTCTGCGTGGAACGTAAATTCCTGCGAATTAATCAGCAAATCCGTAGTTTTAGAATCGCCGGTATTTTGTGAAGAACAACTTTGAAAAAAGAAGATAAATCCCAAAATATATATAAGTGAAATATATTTTTTCATGACCTTAATAATTATTAAATTTAAATAGCAAAATGTATGCAAATATATAGGTTGTAAAACTTTTTGGAATAATAATTGTTAAAGTTGAATTATTAACACTTAAACTATGAAATTAACTTATCTATTAGGAATAGGAGCAATTGCTTTATCAGTTGTAGCTTGTACCACGAACCCTATTACGGGTAGATCTTCGTTGCAGTTGGCAAATAATTCTGAAATATTAACGATGTCATCTCAGGAGTATAGAACAACATTGTCCAAATCAAAGATTATATCAGGGACGGCAGATGCTAAAAGAGTGGTAAATGTAGGAACAAGAATAAAAGGAGCTGCTGAAAGATACTATCAAAGTATTGGAAGATCTGCAGATCTGGCAAATTATAGCTGGGAGTTTAACCTTCTTCAGAGTAATGAATTAAACGCCTGGTGTATGCCTGGTGGAAAGGTAGCTGTATATACAGGAATATTACCGGTAACTAAAAATGATAACGGACTGGCAGTAGTTTTAGGCCATGAGGTTTCTCATGCTTTGGCAGGACATGGAAATGAAAGAATTTCCCAGGCAATGGTAGCGCAATACGGCGGGACTATATTAGGCGGAACTATTTCTAATTCCCAATGGGCTAATATTTTTCAGAAAGTATATCCGATTGGTTCGCAGGTAGCTTTGTTAAAATATGGAAGAAATCAAGAGTCGGAAGCTGATCAGATGGGATTGTATCTGATGTCTATGGCCGGATATGATCCAAGGGAGGCAATTCCTTTCTGGAACAGAATGGAAGCTGCATCTTCTGGAAGCAGACAGCCGGAGTTTCTTTCTACTCACCCAAGCCCGGGAACCAGAATATCAGATATTCAAAAAGATTTACCAAAAGCATTGGAATATTACAAAAATGCAGGTGGGAAAATTTAATCAAATTCAGCTTTGCTAAAATTTCACTACATTAGTAAAGACTAAATCACCAAAAACACAACATTATGAAAAGTATATCAATTACAGGCCTTATACTTTTAGCAGTATCAGCTTTACTTTTTTATTTAACAACAGACTTTGCTGTTGAACAGATCAAGCTTTCTCATATTATGGGAATTATGGGAGGAATCGGGATTGGGCTTATCATAGGTGGAATGGTAGGCTATCTGAGTAAAGGATCTGCTATTAAAGAAGAGCAAAGAAGAAGGGAATTTAAGCAGCTACAGAAAGAGAAAGAAGAGTTGGAAAAACACGCTGTGGAAATTGCAAAACGACAAACAGAATTAGAAAACCAAAATAAAAATCCTCAGGTATAATACCTGAGGATTTTTTAATAGTTGTTATTTTCTTTCGGTTAAAATTTATAACCCAAACCTACCATAAAGAGATTAGGGCGATTATCATATCTGATTTCTTCACCAGATACTCTGTTTACAAAATTTCTTTGATCTTTACTAAATGCACCTTCATATCTTGCGTTGATAAGAAGTTTTTTAATTTCAAGCTGAGCTCCGAACTGGTATCCTACAGTAAAATTATCTCTCGCATTTTCTTTAAAATCATTAAATGTATCCTCCTTAGCCAGGTTATAGCTGGCAACAGGCCCAATGAATACACCCAGCATATCTCCTAATACTTTATGACCTACAAGTACCGGTAAATCGATACGGTTGTTTTTAACATCGAATGTAGTATTAGAAACAGGATCTGTGAATTCATTTTTAAAGGTGGTGTAATACAATTCCGGCATCAGGAAAAATGCCATCGGAAGGTTAGCTTTTAATGAAAGTCCAATATTAAATCCTACATTATTCTTTCCCTTATTGTCTATTGCCGCACTTGCCGTATTGGAGATATTTTTCCACGATGGAGATCCCGTTGGAAAAATTAAGTTTGCCTTACCTGCAAGAGAAATCTGTGCAGAAGCAAACATCGAAAGGCTTAATAGCGCTATACTAAATATTTGTTTCATTTTCGTCTAGTT
Source organism: Chryseobacterium sp. B21-037 (assembly GCF_028570785.1). Classification (NCBI taxonomy): domain Bacteria; kingdom Pseudomonadati; phylum Bacteroidota; class Flavobacteriia; order Flavobacteriales; family Weeksellaceae; genus Chryseobacterium; species Chryseobacterium sp. B21-037. The sequence continues at coordinate 3,350,137 of NZ_JALGCB010000001.1, read as the reverse complement.
TTGTGATCGTATTATCAATAGTTTTATTATTTTCAAGTAAATACACCCTCAATTCTTTAAATAGCTCTGAAGAATAAACGAAGTCAATAAGATTTTTATTGCCTGCTGTAATCAGAATGTCTTTATTTCCTTCCCACTCTTTAATTCCTAATCTCAGATAGACAATCTTTTCACCTATCGTCATTACGGAGTTCATATCGTGTGTATTAATGATCGTTGTAGTGTTATATTCTTTTGTTATTTCGAGCAATAGATCATCTATTACATTGGATGTATAGGGATCCAGTCCTGAATTTGGCTCATCACAAAACAAGTATTTAGGATTGTTCACAATGGCTCTTGCAATGGCCACCCGTTTTTGCATTCCTCCGGAAATTTCGGATGGAAATTTTTTGTTGGCTTTATCGAGATGTACTCTTCCAATAACTTCAAAAACTCTTTTTTTCTTTTCCCTGAAACTTAAATTGGTAAACATATCAAGAGGAAACATAATGTTTTCCTCCACTGTAAGAGAGTCAAACAAAGCGCTTCCCTGGAATACCGTTCCGATTTCCGATCGCAGGTGCTGCTTTTCTTCACGGGTCATTGTATTGATGTCTTTACCATCAAAAAGAATTTCACCTGAGGAAGGCTGATATACATTTAATAAACTCTTAAGAAATACTGTTTTTCCCGATCCACTTTGCCCGATAATCAGATTTACTTTCCCTTTATCAAAAGAAGTTGAAATTCCTTTAAGTACTTCAACATCATCAAAACTTTTTTTAAGATTTTTTACCTCAATCATTAGCTTAATATTAATTGGGTTAATATTAATTCGGAAATGATAATAAATACCATTGTCCAAACCACGGCTTGTGTACTCGCTCTACCTACTTCCAGTGAACCACCTTTTACGAAGTAACCGAAGTATGAAGGAACTGTTGCAATAACAAAAGCGAAAACGATCGTTTTTATAAATGCATAGTAAACGAATAAATTAGGCATATACATCTGTATCCCCGTAATATAATCGGATTCCGTCCAGTTTCCTGTTAAAATTCCGGCAATATATCCACCGCCTATACCAAACACAATACTGATTGCAATAAGAAGCGGGTTAAAAATGATACACGCAATTATTTTAGGGAGTATCAGAAAATTGGGTGAGTTAACTCCCATGATATCCAATGCATCGATTTGTTCTGAAACCCTCATTGTACCTATACTGGATGCAATATATGAGCCTACTTTTCCCGCCAGAATCAAACTGATAATGGTGGGTGAAAATTCCAGTACAAGTACTGCTTTTGTAGCGTATCCCACGAACGAAGTAGGAATGGGAAATGAAGAAGCATCAAAGTTGTTGAACATTTGGATGGCAACTACCGCTCCCACGAATATAGATGTAAAGATAACCAACCCGAATGAGTTGACTCCTAAATCATTGATTTCTCTCATGAACAGCTTCCAGAAAACCCTCATTTTCTGAGGTTTTTGCATAGATTTACCAAGAAGAATAATGTATTCCCCTACGGCTGTGAAAAACTTTTTTAACATTCTGCTAAATTAGACTTTTTTTATTAAGCATTCTTTATTTTGCGTTTTTATCTCCACCTAAAACCAGTAAAATAGTTTTCAAAATGATGATAAGATCCAGGATGAAGCTCCAGTTTCTTACATAGAAGGCATCAGCCAGTATCCGCTTTTTCATTTCAACCTCCACATCCCCGGAATCACCCCTGAGCCCGTTTACCTGTGCAAGACCTGTAATCCCTGGATTTACAGTACTTCTAAGACTATATCTTCCTATTTTGGGTTTATAATAATTATCTACTGCCAGCATATGAGGACGAGGTCCTACAATTGACATCTCTCCCCTTAATACATTAATAAACTGTGGCATCTCATCCAAGCTTGTTTTTCTGAGAAACTTACCAATCCCTGTGATCCTTGCGTCATTTTCCGATGTTGTTCTCGTTGTTGACTCATCATTCACCACCATTGTTCTGAATTTTATACAGCTAAATACTTCTTCATGAAAACCATATCTTTTCTGTATGAAAAAAACAGGCCCTTTTGACGTCAGCTTGATAAAAATTGCAATTATCGGAAATAGCCACAAGCAGATACCTATCATAACCACAAGTGAAAAAACGATATCAAACAATCTTTTTAAAAGGTAATTGGAATAATAATCCAAAGGATACTTTGCCTGATTGAGAACCGGCTGAGTCTCTACATATCCCAGGTCGTAAGCAAAAAGATCAGTCTGAGATATATTAGGGATCAGCGAAATATGCACCTTGCTTGCTTCAGCTAATCTGAAAATTTCATCCTCCATCTGAGAGGTAAATGTATTTTCCAGTGGCAGAAATAATGTATGTATTCCATTGCTCTTCCAGAAGGACTGAAGCTCTTGGGTCTGAATTATTTCAGTAGGGTATTCAAAAATTCTGTATCCGAAGTCTTTCCTTTCATTCAATATGTTTTTCAAAACATTCGTAGAGCTGTTCTCACTTAGAAACATCACATTCCTATTGTTAATTCCTATAGATCTCAGATATTTTATTCCAAAATAAATAATGGATTTTGTAATCAATATAAAAGAAAACAGGTACAGCGACAACCAAGAAAGCTCTGAACTGAAAAATTTATTATTACTTACCTTTCTTATTAATACAAGACCAATTACAAACAATATAAAATGAGTAACAATACGTTCTATAAAAGTAGTGTAGGTAAGGTTTCTTCTTATATTGTAAATTTTGGTTCTTCCACTCAGCAGAATCCAAAAAGAGATCAACAAAAGCAATGGGAACGAATTTTCGTACCAAATATCCTTGTCGTGTATAAGATCCCGGTTTCTGCTTAAAAAAAAGAAAATAAAAACAGATGCAATAACCAAAAGGTCAAGCAAAAGGATAATCGATTTTAAATATCTAGAGTATCGAATTCTCTGCATCTATCGCTATATAAGGGATGTCAGGAGCTAAGATATGTAATTTTTACGGGATATTAAGATATTTATGCGTCTGAACTGAGGCCTGCCATTCCGGATTTGCTAAAATGAAATCAGTAATTTTCGGATACATTTCATCACGTTTACTCCATTCACTTTGAAGATACAGCTTACAATCTTTTGAAACCTTAGCAGCTTGCTCCTGTGCAAATGCAAAATCGTGATTATTGAAAATAATTACCTTCAGTTCACTGGCTTTCTCATATACATCTTCTTTTGGAAGACCTGTTTTCTTTGGAGAAAGGGTGATCCAGTCCAGTTGTCCACTTACAGGATAAGCCCCCGAAGTTTCAATGTGTATGGTACATCCCAAGCCCTTTAGCTTGGAGGTTAAAATATCCAGATTCCACATCAAAGGTTCGCCACCGGTTAAAACGATGGTTTTACAATGTTTTGCTGCTGTTTCTGCAATTTCTTCAGCATTCATCAATGGGTGAAGATCAGGATTCCAACTTTCCTTTACGTCACACCAATGGCAACCCACATCGCAGCCACCCAATCTTATAAAATAAGCGGCTTTTCCTGTGTGTGCTCCTTCACCTTGTAAAGTGTAAAAATGCTCCATCACAGGGAGCATTTTACCTTCATTTAATAAAATATCTTCTTCTTTATTCATTTTTAAATTAGTCGTTATAGACTGAAGTTTTATAAGCAATGATGGTGTTTTTCATCAACATAGCTCTTGTCATGGGACCAACTCCTCCGGGAACAGGTGTAATCCAGCTCGCTTTTGCAGCACAGCTGTCAAAATCTACATCACCTGCCAGATAATATCCTTTGGGAGAGTCATCATCCACTCTGGTAATTCCTACATCTACGATTACAGCACCGTCTTTAATCATTTCTCCCTTTAAGAAATGAGGATCTCCCAAAGCCGTAATGACAATGTCTGCTTTTTTAGTATATTCTTCAATGTCCTTGGTATAAGAGTGTGTAAGGGTAACAGTAGAATTTCCAGGGAAGTCTTTTCTTCCCATCAAAATACTCATGGGTCTCCCTACGATTTTACTTCTTCCGATAATTACACAGTCTTTACCTTTAGTTTCAATATTATATCTTTCTAACAATGTTAAAATTCCAAAAGGGGTAGCAGGTAAGAAGGTATCCATTTCCAATGCCATTTTCCCGAAATTTTCAGGATGGAATCCATCAACATCTTTTCTTGGATCAATAGCATTAATGATTTTCTCCTGATCAATCTGATCCGGTAAAGGTAACTGAACGATGAATCCATCCACAGCTTTAGATTTATTCAGCTCATCTATTTTTTCCAGTAATTCAGATTCGGAAACCGTACTCGGGAATTTAATAAGGCTGGATTGAAAACCTACTTCCTCGCAATCCTTTACTTTAGCATTTACATAAGCCTTGCTTGCTCCGTTGTTTCCAACAAGGATGGCCACCAAATGAGGTGCTCTTCTTTTGCTTTCAAGAATCTTTTCAACTTCTGTCTTGATTTCTGCTTTTATTTCTTTGGATACTTTTAGTCCGTCAAGAATTTCTGCCATTTTACTTTTTTATTAGATATTTACTTTCTTTATTTATTGTCCTTATAATAATTGATCAGCCCGTTAGTCGAACTATCGTGTGACCCAATAGTTGCATCATTCTCCAGTTCAGGTAGAATTTTGTTGGCTAATACCTTTCCAAGCTCTACTCCGAATTGATCAAAACTGAAGATATTCCAGATCACTCCCTGAACAAAGATTTTATGCTCATACATTGCTATTAACTGGCCTAATGAAAAAGGAGTTAATTCTTTGAATAATATGGAGTTAGTTGGTGTGTTTCCGTGGAAGACCTTGAAGTTTAACAGCCTTTCTATTTCCTCATCCGATTTTCCTGAATTTCTTAATTCTTCCTCTACTTCTTCTTCATTTTTTCCAAAAGCAAGCGCTTCCGTCTGAGCGAAAAAGTTAGCCAGTAGTTTGTCCTGGTGATCAGAAACCTTATTACTACTTTTTGCATAGGCTATAAAATCAGCAGGAATTAATTCCGTACCCTGGTGGATCAGCTGATAGAATGCATGCTGTCCATTTGTTCCTGGCTCTCCCCAGATAATAGGACCTGTTTCATATTCCACAAATTCACCATTTCTGTCTACGCATTTTCCGTTGCTTTCCATATCTCCCTGTTGTAAGTACGCAGCAAATCTGTCAAGATACTGGGAGTAAGGCAAAATAGCATAAGTAGTTGCAGCATAAAAATTACGGTACCAGATGCCAATGAGACCCATTAAAACCGGAATATTTTCTGAAAAGTCCGTGTTCTGGAAGTGTTGATCGGTATCAAAAGCTCCTTTTAACAATTCTTCGAAGTTTTCATAACCTACTGCCAGAACAATACTTAATCCGATAGCACTCCAAAGAGAATATCTTCCGCCAACCCAGTCCCAGAATTCAAATATGTTATCTTCTGCGATTCCGAAGCTTTTAACTGCTTCGATATTAGTGGATAAAGCTACGAAATGTTTGGCAACGTCATCCTGCTTTCCAGCTTGTAAAAACCAATCTTTTGCAGAGTTGGCATTAGTCATTGTTTCCTGGGTTGTAAAAGTTTTGGAAGCAACGATAAACAGAGTTGTTTCAGGATTTAAATTTTTAACGACTTCTGCAATATGGTTTCCGTCCACATTAGATACGAAATGAACGTCCAGCCTTGTTTTGAAGTGTTTTAGCGCAGAGCATACCATCACAGGACCAAGGTCAGAGCCTCCGATTCCGATATTAACTACATCCGTGATTTCTTTTCCGCTGAATCCTTTGTGCTCTCCGGAAATTATTTTCTCGGAAAAAGATTTCATATGGTCAAGGACTCTTCTGATGTGAGGCTTTACATTTTCTCCATCTACCAAAATTTCCTTATCCGAAAAATCCCTTAAAGCTGTATGAAGAACTGCTCTCCCTTCTGTTTCATTGATTTTGTCACCACTAAACATTTTAGAAATGGCGTCTTTTAGCTGGCATTCTTCAGCTAAATTCAACAACAATTCTTTAGTCCTTGAATCCATCAGGTTTTTAGAGTAATCAAAAAGAAAATTTTCTTTTTTTATTGAGAACTCTTCAAAACGATTTTCATTGTATGCGAAAAGGGTTCTTAAGTCGAAATCATTTCCTGCAAAGTGTTCATCAAGGGCTTTCCAGCTGTTGGTGTGTATGGGATTTATTTTTGATAGCATATGTTCAAAGTTAAAATTCTAGGTTGAGAATCAATAATTTTATTGGAATCTTGAGATTAAAATGCAAATTTAAGGAAAAATAAAACCTCCGGGAAAAATTGGCCATGGTAAAATGTAAAATTATGGTGATCATCCGGATGTTGTATCCTTTTCATGATTGTTGTGCCAGGAAGTGAGATTAATATTTGTTAATTTTCAATATATTATAAATTGATAATTAGTTTTTTACGGGAACCTTTGTATATTTATACGCCGTTACGTAATTCTGAATAATGCATCTCTCGCATTAACCACAAAGCCTTTTAAAAGAGGTGAAACCGTGAATACATATCACTTAAATATATCGTTAAATGAAAAAAATTATTAAAATCACAGTATTATTACTGGTGTATAACCTGGGATTCGGCCAGACCAATTATTATGTAGATAAAGCAAACGGAAGCGATAACAATAACGGAAGCAGCACCGCTCCATGGAAAACAATACAAAAAGCAGCCACTAAGGCTACTCCAAACAGTATTGTGAATATTAAGGCAGGTACTTATTACGAAAATGTTGTTATCAACGTAAGTGGAACTAGTGGAAACTATATTACTTTTAAAAATTATGCCAATGATAATGTAATCATTGACGGAACAAATACCCCGGGAAGTACTCTGTTGACGGTGACGAATAAAAGTTTTTTGAAATTTGAAAACCTGACCATCCAAAACAAAACAGTAAATGATGCGCAGGGAGTGCTTGTTCAAACAACGGGAATCGGTTCATCTACAGATCTCACGTTCAAAAACATAAAGGTTACAAAAATTAATTGGAATGCAAATAAAGATATACCGGTTAATCCTAATAATAATGCGCAGGGCTTTATTGTGTATGGTCGTAATGGCGGAATTACCAATCTTACGATAGACGAATGCAAGGTGTTTAATAATATTTTGGGTTATAGTGAAGCATTGGCTGTAAATGGAAATATAGATGGATTTATAGTCAAAAATTGCAAGGTATACGATAATACAAATATCGGAATTGATATCCTAGGACATGAGGGTACAGCATCAAATACGTCATTAGATGAAGCCAGAAATGGAGTAGTGATTAATAATGAGTGTTATAATAATGTTGCAAAGTATGCAACTTCCGCAGGGATTTATGTTGATGGCGCGAGGAATATTACTATAGAAAGAAATAAAAGTTATCAAAATGGATATGGAATTGAGGTCGGAGCTGAGCGAGATGGGATTGTTCAGCAAATTACTGTAAAAAACAATTTAATATATAAAAATAAAGAAGCAGGGCTTTCGATAGGAGGGTTTGATGATAATACCACAGGTCAGGTTATTAATAGTGTTATCCGAAACAATACATTTTTACAAAACGACACTGCGAATAAAGGATCTGGAGAAATTTCGATGAGCAAAGCTTCTAATTGTACTTTTGAGAACAATATTTTTTACACTGGCCCGGAAAATTTATTGATGTTTATAGATAACAAGAGTCCACAATCGAACAATACTTTTAATTATAATTGTTGGTATACTCCAAATAATGATCAAAATGATATCGCAGTAGATTGGAGAGGAACAACCTATGATACATTTGCAGCGTATAGATCTGCAACTGGCCAGGACGCCAATTCTCTTTATGCTAATCCAAGTTTGGTATCCATTTCAAGTACAACACCTATTGTAAAATTAAATGCAGCAAGTGTTTGTATAAATAAGGGAAAACCAACTACTGCTATTACTTCAGGCGAATTGGATTTTTATGGAGCTGGGAGAATTTCAAATACAATTATCGATATAGGGGCAAGTGAGTACAGTGCTACATTAGGTACTACAACCAATGAAATTTTAAATTTTGGAACGATTTCCCCTAACCCATCAAGTGGTATTTTTAATTTTGAATTAGATGCAGATAAAAAGCCGTATTTTATAACTGTATATAATATGGGTGGACAAGAATTAAAAAAATATAACTTTTTAACGAACCGGTTTTCCATAGACTTATCGGGGCTTACGGAGGGGACTTACTTTGTTAAAATGCAAAATAAGAATGGAGTGTCTTCTAAAAAAATTATAATAAAAAAATAACCATATAAATAGAAGAAAACCTCCGATTTTATTCGGAGGTTTTTAAAATCTAAAATTATAGTGATAACCCAAAGGTTAGGATAGCATTGTGTTATTATGAAATGGGTGGGTTCGTCTTTTGAATAGGTTTTCGTCTTCTGATACAATAGATGATCACTGCTGCGATTAATAAAACCGGCCAAATGGTGATCAGTCCTACTGCAATTTTTTGAATAAGATAAAACCCTTCTACAAAGGCATTCTTAGCATCATAGATAAAATTGAATTTGTATTTATTATCAATATTTTTAGTATTCGTTATGGCAATTTCCGCAATCCGGTACTTAGGTTCTTTAATGTAAATGTCAATTGTACTATATTTCAGATTGTCAGTAACTTCAAGATTAGCGAGTTGCTGAAGATTGCCTTCGGACATATTGTCGTCGTCCAGTTTTACCTTGTCCTTGTTATTCTTCAGCTGAGTGATATTTTCACCTGTTTTTTTGATCCTTCTTCCTTCTAGTTCTGCGTATTTTATGCTCGATGTTACATCTTCTGCATTGATTGATCGAAAGTTTAGGAATAGCTTTTTGTTGTTAATCAAGGTTAAGAATTCTCCTAATTTTGGCGTAGGAACACGTACCTGCATAGCATTTTCAGTCTGGTATTTTTTTACAAGTATGGCGTCTTCATTGGAAGTATTATAAGTGTCCTCTGAAATTATATTGCTTCGTAAGTTACTATGTGTAACAAATCCTCCCAGATCCTGCACTGATTTTTCAATTGAAACGGTTGCATCATAAACGTCTTTTACCTCCATATTGACATCTGCAGTTTTAATGAACTGTTTGTCTTTTATCTTCATTGTTGCAGCAGAAGATACACTATCGGATACCATGAACGAAGCAGAGTCTGTAGCATTTGCCGTTTCGTAATCTGCTGCTACCGCTTCTCCTTTTTTACACGAGTAAATACCTAATAAAAGAACAGCAGCCATAGATAATTTAATGTAAGTAGTTTTCATAATATTTATTTTTGTTGATACCAAAGTTCAGATGGAATGGTTTGTAAAGTTTGAAAATCACAAGTAAAAACTTTGTAAATAGAAAATGATATTTAATTCATTGTAAGTCATGTATTTGTAAAATAAAGATGGTTGTAAGAATTAAATTTCGGAGTGATTTTTGTATATCTTTTACAAATTAAATCACAACTGTAAATATGTCGAATACTTTTTCCAAAATCAGAAATGCTATAGAATTATTCAGATCAATAGATTTTGATCAGTTAAGTGCAATATCCAGAAAAGTAGATCTTCCGAAGCTGATGCATAATTTCTCAAAATTAGATGACAAACAATTAGGAGGTTTAATGAAAATGCTGGATTCCGATAAAAAGAAGAAAGAGCTACCGCCCATTGACGGTGACTTTTACGATATTTATCATACGCTTACGCCTGAACAAAGAGAAATACAGCTAAAGGTCAGGGCATTTATGGAAAAGGAAGTTAAGCCTTTGGTTAATCATTATTGGTTAAGAGATGAATTTCCTTTTGAATTGATACCTAAATTCCAGAAACTGAATATTTGTGGGGTCACCTATGAAGGATATGGTTGCCCCGGAATGCCTTTCCTAATGGAGGGGGTTATTGCAATGGAGATGGCGAGAATTGATGCTTCAATAGCTACTTTTTTTGGGGTGCAGTCAGGATTGGCAATGGGATCCATTTATATATGTGGTTCTGAAGAGCAAAAGCAAAAATGGCTTCCTCAGATGCAAAAGTTTGAAAAAATAGGAGCTTTCGGATTAACGGAACCTGAAGTAGGATCCGGCGCAGCAGGAGGATTAACTGCTACATGCAAGAAAACGCCTGAAGGATGGATTCTTAACGGAGAGAAAAAATGGATTGGAAATGCTACGTTCGCTGACTTGGTGATTATCTGGGCAAGAGATGTCGATAGCGGAGAGGTGAAAGGATTTATTGTAGAAAAAGATAATCCGGGGTTCTCTGTTGAAAAAATTAAGGGAAAAATGGCTCTTCGTATCGTACAAAACGGATTAATCACTTTAAAAGATTGTCTTGTAACTGAAGAAAACAGACTTCAAAATGCTAATTCTTTTAAAGATACAGGTAAAGTATTGAGAATGACAAGGGCCGGAGTGGCCTGGATGGCGACAGGTTGCGCAAGAGGTGCTTATGAAAGTGCATTAGACTATACCAGGAAAAGAGAACAGTTTGGAAGACTCATTGCTTCTTTTCAGATGGTTCAGGGGCATTTGGTAGAAATGCTGTCTAATCTTACTGCGATGCAGACGTTGGTTTTCAGGCTTTCTGAAATGCAGGACGAAGGGATTTTAAAGGATGAACATGCTTCACTGGCAAAGGTTTTTTGTACTTTACGTACAAGGGATATTGTATCCAGAGCCCGTGAGGTAATGGGTGGGAATGGGATCCTGTTAGAATATGATGTTGCAAGATTTGTGGCAGATGCCGAGGCAATATATTCTTATGAAGGAACTAAAGAAATCAATTCACTAATTGTCGGTAGGTCTATAACAGGCTTTAGTGCATTTGTATAAAAAAAGACTGCAATTGCAGTCTTTTTTAGCTTACTAAAGCTTTGTATTTTTTGCTGTTATCTGCGATTATCCAGATGTTAATTAGGAAAAGGACCAGGGAAATCGCAATCCCTGTTGAAGATGGGTCTCTGTATGTATTATGCAATACAATACCCACCATGACGGGTAAAATTACAATTGCTCCTAAAGCTCTTGTTTTTGGAAAGATAAAAAGTAATCCCCCAATAATTTCTACTACCCCCACTAAAGGCAGCAGCCAGCCGATTTCACCAAATGCAGTATATAACTTTATTTGTGCTTCGGTAAGTTTGGGTGCCGGATTGTAGTGCAGAAATTTGTCGAGCCCTGCATTCAGAAACATAAGTCCGAATAGTAGGCAAAGAATGAATTTTATGACTTTCATGATTGATGAATTTTCATCAAATGTAAAACAAAAATATTATTAATTTATGTATTTGTTTTAAAAAATGAATATAATGAACCTTAAAGGATTGGATTGCTCGTTTATTGTTATTTGAATTTATATATTTGTTGAACAAATTAAATAACAAGCTTATGTTAAAAAATCTTCAAAAGCTAGATCGTAAAGATCTTAAAGAAATTATAGGTGGAATAGGTACAGGTCCATGTGATATAGGTCCTGTTGGTTGTCCATGTAAGATTCCTCCTGGTGATCCATGTCTTGGTGGTGGGAATCCTGGTGATCCAGGCTCTGGAACAGACATGGGATATTGTCCTGATAGTCATACTTATATTCCATGTAATCAGTCATGCCCAAATGGAATGAGTCCTCTATGTGCAATAGGATAAAATTAAAAGCCTCCGATTTCGGAGGCCTAATTTTATAATTTTAATCCATTTCTTTTAACGTAATATTCTTCGAAATTTTATAACTCTTTTTCTTTTTATTAGGCTTTTCATCTTCACCCAGTAATTTTCCCCATGGCTGTAATCCATCCACTCTCTCAAAGATGATTTTAATAATAGCAATTGCAGGAATACAAAGGAACATTCCTGATATTCCCCACAGATGCTCCCCAACAATAATGCCTATAAAAGAAAATAATGCGTTGATCTTTACTTTCGAACCTACCACAAAAGGAAGTACAATATTCCCATCCACCACATGTACTCCTATGTAACCGATAATCACATATATACAGGTAGAAGGAGTAGTCGTTGCAAAAGCGATAAAACAAGAAATGACTAAGGAAATACAAATTCCCAGATAAGGAATAACGTTGAGCAATCCTGTTAACACACCTAATAAAATAGCATATTTAACGCCTAAAATTGCAAGGATAATTGACGTAAGGCTGGATACAATAATAATCTGTATGCAAAGGCCAATAATGTATTTTTTCGTCATGACGCGAACCTCAGATACTACTTCCTGTACACTTGCTTTATGTTTTTCACTAAAGACATTAACAATAAAGTTGTTAAGGATTCTTCTGTAATTTAAAATGAAGATGAAAAACAATATAAAAAACACAAGGAAGCCTAGGCCTGTAGAAAAGATTCCAAAAGTAAATCCCAGAATAACTCCTGAGGATGATAACAGTTTATTTAAAGCCTGATCAATGTAGTCGAGTTGTTCATGAATCTTAACATTGAATGTATGATATACCCATTTTTGAAGACCGTTGAAAACGGTGTCGAATTGCATTCTTAGGTGTGGGAGGTCCTTGGTGAAACTTGAAAGTTGAGATCCAAAGAAAAATATTAATCCTGCTAAGATCACTAACATACAAAGAACAGATATCATTGTGGAAACAGAGCGTGGAAATCTTAATTTTCTTTCTAAGAATGTAGAAAAAGGCAAAAATAACATTGCCATTAAAAAAGCAAGAAAGAAAGGAGCCAGGATGCTTTGTCCTAACTCTATAAGGTATCCGATACCTATAATTGAAATAATAACAAGGGTTAATTTTAGAAGGAAGGGAAGCTTAAAAAAATTCATAACTCATAATCTGTTTTATAAAATTAGTAAAACCCATTGAATTGAAAGGCTTTTTATTCAATTAACTTGAATTCTTTTCAGAATATAAATTAATTTGATTAAAGATGTGGTATCTAACTTCTGAATCCTGAGTAATTCTTTTAGGAAGACTTATAACTGAATGCCATACTTTTAAACAAAAAACACATCTCAAAACTGAGACGTGTTTTTTTGTTTATTGACTATATGATAAATGATAATATTACTTTTCTATGGCAATATCAATAACATCTTCCATTTTGTTAACGTAATGAACGTTAAGGTCTTTCAGATAATCTTTTTTGATTTCTTCCACATCTTTTCTGTTAGCTTCGCAAAGAATAACATCTTTAATACCTGCCCTTGTAGCTGCGAGAAGTTTTTCTTTGATACCTCCTACAGGAAGCACTTTTCCTCTGAGGGTAATTTCTCCCGTCATGGCCAGGTGAGGTTTAACTTTCTTGTTTTTAAAAGAAGAAACCATTGAGGTTAGCATGGCAATTCCCGCGGAAGGCCCGTCTTTTGGAGTGGCGCCTTCAGGAACGTGAACGTGAATGTTTTTCTTTTCGATATCTTCCTGATCGATTCCTAATTCTTTATGTTTTGCTTTGATATACTCCAATGCTATTGTCGCAGACTCTTTCATTACCGTTCCCAGGTTTCCTGTCATTGTCAGTGTGCCCTTTCCATTGCTGAGAATACTTTCGATAAATAAAATATCTCCTCCCACACTTGTCCAGGCCAATCCTGTAACTACTCCTGGAACTCCTGTGATCTCGGATAAACTTTTAGGTCTTGGGACACCAAGGATTTCATCTATTTTTTCAACAGTTATCTTAGGATCATAATCTTTAAGCAATGCGGTTTGTAATGCCACCCATCTTGCAATAGAAGCTATCCTTTTTTCTAATGTCCTTACTCCGCTTTCTGAAGTGTGAGCCTCTATAATATGTTTAAGTTCAGGATTTCCAAGCTTGAAAGATTTTGAAGTTAAGCCGTTTTCTTCCTGTTGTTTTTTGATAAGATGCCTTTTTGCGATTTCTGTTTTTTCCTCCATGGTATACCCTGCGATCTGAATGATTTCCATTCTGTCAAGGAGCGGGGTTTGTATGGTAGAGAGAGAATTTGCAGTAGCAATGAACATTACTTTAGACAAATCATAACCCATTTCCAGGAAATTATCATAGAATGCATTGTTTTGTTCAGGATCCAGAACCTCTAAAAGTGCAGAACTTGGGTCTCCATGGATTCCCTGTCCTACTTTATCAATTTCATCCAATACAATAACCGGATTAGACGTTCCTGATTTTTTTATGGACTGAAGAATTCTTCCTGCCATTGCTCCTATGTAGGTTTTTCTGTGTCCGCGAATCTCACTTTCATCATGAAGACCACCTAAAGATAACCGTACATATTTTCTTCCCAGGGCGTCGGCAACAGATTTTCCTAAAGAAGTTTTACCTACTCCGGGAGGACCTACAAGAAGTAAAATCGGAGATTTCATGTTGTTTTTTAATTTTAAAACAGCCATGTGTTCGAGGATTCTTTTCTTTATGTCTTCCAGCCCGAAATGTGCTTTTTCAAGAACTTTTTCAGCTTTTACAATGTCGAAAACATCTTTTGTATAAGTTTCCCATGGAAGGTCCGTGAAAAAATCAAGATAATTTCTCTGAACATTATAGTCCGGAGAATTAGGGTTTTGTCTTTGTAGTCTGTTGATTTCTTTTTGAAAATGTTCTTCAACCTCCTTGCTCCATTTTTTAGTCTTTGCCTTGTTGATAAGATCTTCTACATCTCCTTCTGCTCCACCTCCAAGTTCTTCCTGGATCGTTCTGATCTGTTGGTTAAGGAAGTATTCTCTCTGCTGCTTGTCAAGATCTTTTGATGTTTTCTGATGGATCTGGTTTCTTAATTCCAGTTTTCGGTAGTCCTCGTGCATCTTTTCATAACAGCTGTTGGCTCTTGCCATCAGGCTTTTTTCTTCAAGAAGCTTTTGCTTTTCTACAGAAGGGAAACTGGCATTGGTGCAAATAAAATTCAATAAATCATCGTTATTGTTGATGTTTTTTATTGCAAAATTAGCTGCGTTTGGAATATTTGGATCAAGCTCAATTATTTTTAAAGCTAAATCCTTAATATTTTCCAGTAAAGCATCATATTCATCCTGGTTTTTGGCTTTGGTATCTTTTAATTTAGAAATTTCAGCCTTAAAATAAGGTTGGGTTTCAATAAATTTTTTGACCTTAAAGCGGTGAAAACCTTTAGTAATAGCAGTAATATTTCCTTCAGGAAGTTTGATGATCTTTATGATCTTCGCCAGAGTTCCTGTTTGATATAAGTCTTTTTCAGTAGGCTGTTCTAGTTCTGAGTTTTTCTGACTTACAATCCCAATGAAATCTCCATTTTTCTGAGCCTCTTCAAGAAGCTGTATAGATGCCTTTCTTCCCGCGGTAATAGGTATTACTACATTTGGAAACATAACCATGTTCCTCACAGGAAGAATAGGAAATATTTTTTGTTCGGAATTTTTATCAGTTTCCGAAAAGTCGGAAAGATTTATCTCTTCCGCCACAATATCAAATCCATCGCTAATCATTTCCTCCAAACTAATATCTTCAAATTCTGTCATAGTAAATCAAATGACAAATTGTCATTCTCGTTTTAAATCGTTAAAGTGATTAAGCATAATATGCTAAGAAAATACCTAGTATATTATGGTAATGTAAGATGCACAATACCTATGCCATTTGTTTTTCATTAAAAAATATGGTCAAAATTTCCTTTTTTATGAAATTTGAATTTTAAAAATTAAAAAAAGCACTTGGATTTCTGTAATTTCTTAAAAATGTGTATTTTCGCAACCTGATAAAAAACTATAATTTATAAAATGGCAATTTTAGGACAGATTAGGAATAGACCTTGGCTTTTGATGGGAGTAATTGCACTGGCGCTTTTAGCGTTTTTAGTTAATCCTGATAGCATTGATAAGGTTTTTGGAAAAAATCCTGATGTTTTAGGAAAAGTAAATGGTGAAAAGATTACCCGTGAAGAGTTTAACGATCAACTTTTCGTATTGCAACAGCAGGCAGAGCAACAAGGTCAGCCCAAAAATGGTCTTGAAGAACAAGCTTGGCAGTTGTTGGTTCAATCAAAGCTTATCAAGCAGCAGTTTGATAAGATGGGGTTTGAAATGACAGATGATTACTTCTGGAGTCAGATTCAGTATGATCAGATGTTTGCTCAAAACAAACAATTCTTTGATGAGAAAGGTAATTTTAAGACTCAAGAGCTTAAGAAACAAGTTGAGGAATTAAAAACAACAAGTGCTGAAGGATACAATCAGTGGTTGAAAACCAGAAAATCTATTGAATACAGAATTATGGCAAGACAGGTTTTTGCTAATATTTCTACAGGGATCACTACAGGTAAAAAAGAAGCTGAAGAGTTGATGAGACAAAGAGATCAGATGGCTGATATCGACTTTGTGAAAGTGGATTACACATCTTACCTTCAGAAAAATAATATTAAAGTTAAGACAGAGGACCTTGCTGATTATATTAAGCAACATCCGGTGATGTTTAAGACTGAAGCAAGCAGAAATATTGGTATTGCTTTCTTTCCTTCTCAACCGAGTGCAGCTGATGATGCAGCAGCCTTAAAAGAAATCAATAAAATATTCTCAGGAGGAACTGATGCAAGCGGTGGGAAAGAAAATTTCCAAAATACAACCAATGACTCTATGTTTGTAATGGCCAACTCTGATATGCCTTTCAATAGCCAATATTTGAAGCCTAATCAATTGCCACAGACAATACAGTCACAGATTACAACTGCAGCTGTCGGACAGACTTTTGGTCCTTATAAAGAGCAAAATTTCTATGTGGTTTCTAAGCTTTTAGGTAAAAAGACTTCAGATTCTACACTATCAAGACATATCCTTATAGCATTCAAAGGAAGTCCTGCAGGAGAAGGTGTTACAAGATCCAAAGAAGAAGCTAAAAAATTAGCGGACTCTATCGGAGCTATTGTAAAAGCAAATCCTGCTAAATTCACAGAATTCTTAAAGCTTTCCAGCGATCCTAATTCTGCCGCTCAAGGAGGAAGTTTAGGATGGACTACTCCGGAAACTCCTTTCGTTCCTGAGTTCCTTACTTATTTGGCTAATAATCCAAAAGGAGCAACAGGTGTTGTAGAAACGCAGTTTGGATATCATATCATCAACATTGAAGATAAAAAGCCTGGTGCATTAGGATATAAAGTAGCGAATGTTGTAAAAGCAATCAAAGCTTCTGATGCTACGGAAGCAGATGTTGATAAAAAAGCAAGAAGATTCATTCAGCAGGTTCAGGGTAAATCTTTCAACGATTTCGTGAATATTGCTAAGAAAGGAAATTATCAATTCTCAAATCCTAAGGCCGCCAAAAGATTCGATGGTCAGTTACAAGGCTTAGGAACTGAAAAAGACGGTGATATTCTTGCGTGGGCTTTTGATAAGAAGAGATCTAAAGGGGATACAGAATTCTTTACAGTAGACGGAACGGGTGATAAAATTGTAGTATACCTTAACGGGAAACAGGAAAAAGGATTGGCAGATCCTGAGTCTGTAAGAGATCAGATCGAGGTGGTTGTGAAAAATAAGCTGGCTGCAAAACAGATAGCTGATAAGATTACGGCAGCTAAAGCTTCAAATCTTGATCAGATTGCAAAAATGTTTGCCACTACAAAACAAAGTGCTCAGGTGAATCTCTTAAATCCTTCAGTAGCCGGATCTATGGAGCCTAAAGTTGCCGGTGCTGCTTTTGGAGTTAAGAAATCTCAACTTTCTAAACCTGTAGAAGGAGGAACGGGAGTTTATGTTCTGATCAAAAAGAATGAAACTGTAAATAAACAACCTGGAGATCTTAAGCAATTTACAGAGTCTGTTACTCAAAGAAGTGCAGGAATGTTCGGACAGGCTTGGTTAAAGAGCTTGCAGGACAATGCTGATATCGATGATTACAGAATTGAAATCTGGAATAAGCTGGGAAATCAGCATTAATAAAAAAGTAATTTTATAGATACAAAAAGCGGCATAAAAAATGCCGCTTTTTTTGTATTTAACGCAGAGGAATAAACAGAAAGATTAATTTAAAATGTGCTATATTTGCTCATTAGAAAAAAATTAGCAAGTGAAGTTCAGTAAAGAATTAAAAGCTGGTGTAATTGCACTTTTAGCTATCGTAGGCTTTGTGTTATTATTTCAATTTATGAAAGGTCGTAGCCTTTTTACTACCGATAATATATTTTACGCGAAATATGATAATGTTGAAGGGTTGGCACAATCCTCAGCGGTATCCATCAATGGCTTGAAAGTAGGGCAGGTTGATAAGATCATTCCTCAGACAAGTAAAGATGGGAAAATCAATTTTGTTGTAAAAATTACGGTAGATAATAAATTTGAGTTTTCAAAGAACTCTACTCTTGAAATTTTTGAGCCGGGATTAATGTCTGGTAAAGAAATGCGTGTCAACCTTGTATATGGAGGGGCAACGGCAAAAGATGGGGACACTTTAAAAGGAGCTTTCAAATTGGGAACTTTGGGAAGTCTTTCTTCACAGGTAGGACCGGTTAAGGATCAATTGCAATCTGTTTTGCACCGTGTTGATTCTTTGATGGCCAATGCCAATATGATTGTTGATGGACAAAACAGGGCAGAGATCAAAGCTTTACTATCCAATCTTAATAAAACTGTAGGCGCATTACAAACAACTGCAGGAAGCGTTAACAATTTAGTTGGACACAATGATCCTAAACTTCAGAAAGTTTTAGATGATGCGAGCTTAACCATGCAAAGTGGGAAAGTGACTTTAGATAAATATGGCAACCTGGCAGAGAGCATCGATACTAAAAGGCTGAATGCAACCATTGCTAATCTGGATGCTACCGTTGGTAAACTTAACCAGGTAATCGGAGGAATAGACAACGGACAAGGGAGTTTAGGGAAGTTGATGAAAGATGAACAGCTGTATAATAATTTGAACTCTGCATCTACGAATCTTAATTCGTTAATTGAAGACATGAAAGCCAATCCTAAGAGATATATCAATTTCTCCGTTTTTGGTAAGAATAATAAAGACTAATATTTACACCTTATGCAGTACATCGATAACGTTATTTTTCTGATTTTATTAATTGCTGGGTTTGGGTTGTTTGCTAAAAGCCTGATGAAAATTTACAGAAATATTCAGTTAGGCAAAGAAATCAACCGAAGTGATAAAAAGTCCGAGCGCTGGGAAACCATGGCACGTGTTGCAATGGGGCAGAGTAAAATGGTAAAGAGACCTGTAGCGGGTATTTTACACCTTTTTGTTTATGTTGGTTTTATTATTATCAACATAGAACTTATCGAGATTATTGTCGATGGGATATTCGGTACTCACAGGTTCCTTGCTTCGGTTTTTGGGCATAGCTTCTATAGCTTCTTTACGGCAACCCTGGAAGTATTGGCATTATTGGTCATCATTGGAGTTGTTGTCTTTTTTATCCGTAGAAATTTTTATGGAGTAAAGAGATTAACAATGAAAGAATTGTTTGGATGGCCAAAACACGATGCCAACTGGATTCTTATTATTGAGTTTGCACTTATGATTGCTTTCCTTAAAATGAATACAGCAGATTGGGTACTTCAGCAAAGAGGGCTTCTTCCCGAGCATGGAAGTTTTCCAGTTAGTTCAACATTATTGGGACCTATCTTCAGCAATTTTAGTGATGGCTTTTTGTTTTTCACAGAAAAAGCAGCCTGGTGGTTTCATTTTGTGGGAATTTTGTTCTTCATGAATTACCTTTATTATTCTAAGCACCTTCATATTATCCTGGCATTCCCAAGTACATGGTATGCTAATTTGGAGAAAAAGGGGAAATTCAACAATTTGGAATCTGTAACGAAGGAGATTAAACTGATGATGGATCCTAATGCTGATCCATACGCTGCGCCGGCAGAAGGCGCTGAAGCAGATGTTCCTTCCAAATTCGGTGCTGAAGATATATTTGATCTGAATCAGGTTCAATTACTGAATGCCTATTCATGTACGGAATGCGGACGATGTACTTCTGTATGTCCTGCAAATATTACCGGTAAAAAGCTTTCTCCAAGGTTAATTCTAATGAAGACCAGGGACCGTATGGAAGAGGTTGGAAGAAATATTGACAAAAACGGAAAGTTTGTAGATGATGGCAAAAAGTTACTGAATGATTATATAACGAAAGAAGAGCTTTGGGCATGTACTACTTGTAATGCTTGTACAGAAGCTTGTCCTATATTACTGGATCCGCTTTCCATTATTTTTGAAATGAGAAGATTTCTGGTAATGGAGCAATCGGCAGCACCACAGGAACTGAATTTGATGATGACTAATGTGGAAAATAATGCTGCTCCTTGGCAGTATAATCAGGCAGACCGTTTAAACTGGGCAAACGAAAACTAGATAATTAATCAATTTGAAAATTTGAAAAATTGATTTCACTCAACCTATTTTCAAATTTCCAAATCCTCATATTTTTCAAATCGTAAGAAAAGATGGATTTCAATATAAAAACAATGGCAGAATATGCTGCCGAAGGAAAAGCACCGGAAGTTTTATTCTGGGTGGGTTGCGCTGGTAGCTTTGACGACCGTGCAAAGAAAATTACGAAAGCTTTTTGCAAAATATTAAATAAAATAGGCGTTGAATTTGGGGTTTTGGGCCAGGAAGAAAGCTGTACAGGAGATCCTGCAAAACGTGCAGGAAACGAGTTTGTTTTCCAAATGATGGCATTAACGAATATTGAAGTCCTCAATGCCTATGAAGTGAAGAAAATTGTAACGGCATGTCCTCATTGCTTCAATACGCTTAAAAATGAATATCCAAGCTTAGGTGGACATTTTGAGGTAGTACATCATACTCAATTTCTTAAAAGTTTAATGGAGGAAGGCAGATTGAAAATTGAAGGTGGTGCCTTCAAAGGAAAGAAGATTACCTTCCATGATCCATGTTATTTAGGAAGAGCGAATAACGAATACGAAGCGCCAAGAATACTTTTGGAAAAACTTGATGCTGAGTTGGTAGAAATGAAACGTTGCAAAACCAACGGACTATGTTGTGGTGCAGGAGGAGCACAAATGTTTAAAGAACCTGAAAAAGGAAATAAGGATATTAATATAGAAAGAACTGAAGAGGCATTGTCTTTTGAGCCTAAAGTAATTGCTACTGGTTGTCCTTTCTGTAATACGATGATGACGGATGGGGTGAAACATTTCAATAAAAATGATGAAGTGGCCGTAAAAGATATTGTAGAGCTTCTTGCCGAGGCAGAAGATTTATAATATTGATCTATTGCTGATGTATTGATTCTTAATGAAGACAAAATGGAAAGTTTCCTTCCTTTTAGTAATTCTGATTTTATCTTACCTTACGTTTTGGAATTATAAAAACAGAATATACGATTGGGATATGCCAGGATATCTGGGGTGTTTATATACCTCCCGGTTTCCGGATTCTCCTGAAAAAGTAAGGAATCTTACTTTCGGTTTTATTGAAAAAGAAGCACCCGCAGATCAGTATAACGACATCATCGGATTGAAACCTGTAGACAGGGCAAGACAGGTTTTTAAAAACGATACACAATCTTTTACCGAACAAATTCCGTACTTCCAGATAAAGGCCGGATATAACCTGGCGATTTCCTTTTTTTACGAAATAGGATTTTCTCCTCCTATGGCAGTTTTAGTAGCGAGCCTTATTTCTTATTTTATATCCGGACTACTGTTATTTTATATCGTTACAATTATATTTCCTCAGAAATATCTCATTGCAGCCGGGCTTACTATTGTAATAGCTCTATTACCTCCGATGACTTATATGTCCAGGGTTTCCACACCGGATATGTTTATATTTCAATTTTTACTTGTTTTTGCAATAGGTTGGATAAAACGCTGGAATAAATGGATCATGTTTTTGATTCTTTTAGGCATTACATTTACACGACCTGATTATATTCCTTTTACTTTGAGCTATCTGATGAGTGTTATTGTATTTGAATATTATAAGGATAAAAAGATTGATTTCTATATCCTGATCCAGGGAGCGGCACTTTTGTGTCTGTATATGTTTATTATCAAGTTTTATAATTATCCCGGATGGAAAAATCTTTTTTATGACTCTTTTATCTACAGAAGACCAACAATATCAGCTCAACCTGCGGTGTTTACTATTGAGGAGTATCTTCATATCCTTTTAAATAAGATTATTTATTTTAAGAAAGTAAGTCTGATCTCTTTAAGTATGCTTGGTGCTGTTTTTTATCTTTCTAAGGATCAGTGGGTAAAATTATCTGCATGTCTTATTTTCGCCAATATTTATATTAAATTTATTTTTTTTCCACATTCTTCGGGTCTTAGGTTCTTTTTTGGATTCATTATACTCCTTTTTATAATATTGTTGTATGCCTTAAGTAAAAAATACAATGGTTTTAAACTGAATAAAATTGTGTAATTTTATACTTTAAATTTACAGCAATGAAGATTGAAGAATCCAATATAGTAGAAACAAGCGATTACAGAGTTATCATATATCCTGCGACAAGGCCTTTCACCACAAAAGAAGCTAAAGTTATTACAGAGAAACTGTACGACTTTCTGGCAGGGTGGGCAGCCCACGGGAAACCTCTTTCATCATCTTTTAAAATTGAAAAGAATCAGTTTATCGTGATCTGTGTAGATGAAGAAAAAGAAATGGCTTCAGGATGCAGCATCGATGCTTTGGGAAAGGTAATGAGAGAAATCGATGCGGAGTATGAATTGGGGTTATTTGACAGAATGAAGGCGAGTTACGTTGAAGAAGGAGAAATCAAAACATTAAAATTGATCGATTTTAAGACAAAGCTTAGAAACGGAGAATTATCAAGGGATATTCAGGTATTTGATTTTTCTAAAAACACATACCTTGATTTTTTGAGTCATTTCCTATTACCTCTTGATAAGAGCTGGGCTGCTGATATTAAATAAATTTATCGAAAGTCAAAAGAAAAGAAAAGCGGATTGTTCCGCTTTTTTTCTTTTTAAAGTATATTTGTATCCAACCGGATTTTTAACTCATTTTATTTATCCGGCTATCATTTTCCAGAACCATGCCTAAAATACTTTTTCTAACCACCGCACATAGATATGATGATGACAGGATCTTCTATCATCAGGCTAAAGAGCTTAAAGGGAGGGGGTTTGACGTGAAAATCTGTAGTTTGAGCTCCGGATACAAGGGAATTATTGACGGGATAGAAATTGAATCTTATCCGGTTTTAGACCAAAGCACGAGCAGTAAGATTAAGATTTTTAAAAGGGTTTGTGATAGTTTCCAGCCGGACAGTATCATAAGTTCAGAACCACTGGCGGTTATAGCTTCAAAAAAGATAAAGAAGGAACGGGGAATAAGTGTTATCTATGATATTACGGAATGGTATCCCTCCAAAAGAATGGTTGAAAACTTCTCATTTTTTCTAAAAGGGATTCATGCTTTTAAATTTTTGATGATTCAATTGTATGCAGGATGGATAAGTACTCATTTTATTTTTGGGGAGAACACCAAAAAATTTCCTCTGGCATATGTCTTTCCGTTTAAAAGGAATATTACTTTGCCTTATTTTCCCAATGATGCTTATATTCATCCGAATATTAAGAAATTAGATCCGAATAAAATAACATTGTGTTATACGGGGCAGATTTCCAAAGAGAAAGGGATTGAAAATTTTTTTAAAGCTATTGATACATTAAGAAAAAAAAGACCGGAACTGGAGATTGCAATTCTGATTATAGGGTCATCAAGAAAGGAAAAGGATGAAAAATATTTTTCTTACTTACTTTCAAAGTACAAGTGGGAAAATATAACCATTAAAAAGCCTGCTTCTTTTGAGACTTTTACAGAAGCATATGCTGAAGCTGATTTATGTTTTGACCTTAGGGAAATGAGCTATGAAAACCATCATTGTTTACCAATTAAAATATTCTATTACGCTGCATCTGGAAAACCTGTTATTTATACCGATTTAAAAGCTACCCGGCAGCACGTAGATGTTTCTGAGTTTGGGGTTTTGGTTGATCCTGAAGATGACGATGCTATTTCAGATGCCATTATCAATTACATAGATCATCCTGAGGTATATAACAGACATGCACTGAATGCCAGACAAGAGTATGAGAAGAAATACAACTGGAATCTCATAAAAAAGCGTTTTACAGACTTCGTCAAACAATCACTTCATAATTGATATGATGAAGCAAAATACAATTGTGAAAACGTTTATTTCCCGCTTTTTAATATTGATATTAAATTTCGGGCTGGTCATTTATACAACCAATATGTGGGGCAGTGAAGGGAAAGGGACAATTTCCATTGTGATTGCCGACCTTACCATTGTAGGCTTTTTCTGTAACATTTTTGTGGGAAGCAGCGTCACATATTTTGCCTCAAAATATAAAACGGAACAAATTCTTTTGTATGCTTATCTATGGTCTGTTTTAATAGGGATAGCTGTTCCGCTTATTTTTAGTATTATTCGTCCGGTAGAATATTTATCCTATCTCATTGGACTGTCTGTTTTGTCTTCACTTCTTGCCGCTAATATTAACTTGTTTGTCGGGCAGCAGAATATCAGAATGTTCAATCTATATACTATTTTGCAGCAGGTAGTTCATATTGTTTTTATTATAATTATTGTATACCTTATTAACATTACGTCAGTTGTTTCTTACTTTATAGCCCAGCTAAGTTGCTTTGCCGTTTTATTCATAACTAGTAGCTTTCAAATCTTACGTTATTGTGAAATTGGCCGTATTTCATTTTCTAAAAAAATTCGTAATAAGCTGTTTGATTATGGTTGGAAGACACAATTAAGTGCTTTTCTCCAGTTTTTAAATAACAGGTTATCATTTTACTTTTTAGAATTTTTTAAGGGGATTACGAGTGTTGGTGTTTTTTCTATCGGAATTGCTTTTTCTGAGGCGATCTGGACTGTAAGTAAAAGCCTTTCTGTGGTTTTATATTCAGATGTGGTTAATACCAGCAATCATAACATCGCTATTGAAAAAACAAAGATATCTTTGAAGATCAGTTTTCTGGTTACCTTACTTTTTATTATCATCATTTTGCTTTTACCAGCCCAGTTCTATGTGATGATTTTTGGTAAAGATTTTAGCGAAACCAAACGGATCACCCTGTTTTTATCTCCCGGCATTCTGGCTATAGCCGTAAGTAATATAATAGGATATTATTTTGCCGGGGTGAATAAGCTGAGAATATTAAATATTAAATCTGTAATAGGGCTTATTTTTACGATCGTTTCATCCTTTTTTATCATTCCAAGGTGGGGAATTACAGGAGCCTGTATCATAACCTCTGTTTCCTATTGTATTTCATCCGGATTATTGTTCTGGAAATTTTATGAACTGACAGAGTTCCATATCCGTGATTTTATGATTTCAAAATCTGAAATTAATTTGTTGCTGAATAAAGTATTAAGAAAAAATAATTAAAATATGTTTTATCTTTGTTCGAAATGAGAAATGTTATATTCGGAATTCTGGTAGTTTTTTTTGCGCTTCTGAGCTGTAGAAGCGACGAGGATAGTATACAAAGGATAGATCAGATTGTTAATCTGTATATGAAGAACAGTGCCGGACAGGATTTATTGAATGCCAAAAAGAGCGGCTCATTTACCGCAATTTCAATGAATGATATCAATGGGATCAGCGATAATGCTCCGGTAAGTTTTGCATTAAAGGCTACGGCAGATTCTACACTTTATATTGAGTATATTGCGGGAGCCAGAAGAGTAACTGTAGATTCAATAAGCCCTGCAGATCGAACTTACGAATCCCGTATTACATTAGCACTTACAAAAAAGCTTACAGAAACCACCAATGATGTGACAAATGATGTTCTCAGAATCCAATATCATTGGACACCTTACGTATTCGAAGTCTCCAAAGTATTTTATAATGATGAGCTGAAGTTTACAAAACAACCAGGTGCTCCAAATGTTGTTACCATTATAAAATAATTTTAAATTTGCAAAACTGTTAGCCTGGATGATCTATGGTTTAACATTCTAATCAACTAACATCCAAATAAAATGTTACAAGTTAATTTTTTACGCGATAACAAAGAGCGCGTTTTAGAAGGTCTGAAAAAAAGACAATTCAAAAATCTTGAGTTGGTAGACGAAGCTATTGCTACCGATGACGAAAGAAAAAAAATCCAGTTTGAATTAGATTCTCAACTTTCCGAAATCAATAAAATCTCCAAAGAAATTGGGCTTTTAATGAAAGAGGGTAAAAAAGATGAAGCAGAATCAGCAAAATCTAAAACAGCACAATTTAAAGAGTCGAGTAAAGAATTACAATCACAACTGGATGTAAAAGAAAAAGACTTATTAAATATCCTGTATCAACTTCCGAATATTCCAAATGAGCTTGTAAAGAACGGAGCATCAGCAGATGATAATGAAATCATTTATCAGTCTCATGAAGTTGAAGGTCTTGGAGAAGGAGCAATTCCACACTGGGAGCTGGCAAAAAAATATAACCTTATTGATTTCGAATTAGGGGTGAAGATTGCAGGAGCAGGTTTTCCTGTTTATTTAGGAAAAGGGGCAAGAATGCAAAGAGCATTGGTACAGTATTTTCTTGATAAAAATGTAGATGCCGGATATATGGAGGTAAATCCTCCTCACGTAGTTAATGAGGCATCTGGATATGGTACCGGACAATTACCGGACAAAGAGGGGCAAATGTATCATATCGGTGCGGATGATCTCTATTTGATTCCTACAGCTGAAGTTCCGGTAACAAATTTATATCGTGATGTTTTACTGGAAGAAAAAGATCTTCCTATTAAGAATACGGCATTTTCACAATGTTACAGAAGGGAGGCCGGTAGTTATGGAGCTCATGTAAGAGGATTGAACCGTCTTCATCAATTTGAAAAAGTAGAAATTGTAAGAATTGAAAAGCCTGAAAATTCTTATGCCGTTTTGGAAGAAATGGTTGAACATATCAAAGAGATTCTTACGGATCTTGAACTTCCTTACAGGGTATTAAGACTATGTGGGGGGGATACAGGTTTTGCGTCTGCAATGACATATGATTTCGAAGTATGGAGTGCTGCTCAGGAAAAATGGTTGGAAGTAAGTTCTGTTTCTAATTTTGAAACATTCCAGGCGAATCGTTTAAAATGCCGTTATAAAACAGATGGCAAGTCTCAGCTGGTTCATACCCTAAATGGTTCTGCTATGGCCTTACCACGAATTATGGCTGCATTGCTTGAAAATAATCAGACCGAAGAAGGAATCAGACTTCCGAAAAAAGTGGCTGAATATGCAAAATTTGAATTGATTAATTAATTCAGAAATATATAATATGAAAACCACCGGCATACCGGTGGTTTTTTGTTTTTATTCTGTTGTAATAATGATCATTTTATCATCATGTTTGAACTTAAATCCTTTATCATAAAGCGCTTTAATATCGTATTCTATCCTAATCGAATGATCATCAACCTGCTGTACCCAGTCATGCTTTCCGGTAATGGATTTTATTTTGTTTTCAAATTTCAGAGTAGTTCCGATCTTCTTAAAAAGCATAGGTAACAAACCTTCAGCACTCTCGATTTCTTCTTGTGGTGTTTTTGATTTGAGCGCTTCCTCAATATTTTTAAGATTAAGATTTTCTGTATTGATCGTTAAGGTTTTACCATTCCAGTCATTATATACATTTTGATCAACAGGGAGCTGATAGCCTACGGAAAGACGATGGAGTGCATCATAATCAGGTTTTGAGAAATGGTCTAGTTTTAAAGAAAATCCTGCATATTCATTATTTTCTTTATTGGATTTCATAAAAACCTTCTTTAATATTTTTATGGAATCCTGATCCTTGATTTTACCTTTGTTTTTTTCTTTATCCAACTCATACATGCTTGTCCAGGTTGTGGGAAGTTTATCCATTTCGCCAAGCTCCTTTTTCTGTAAAGAATCCGTTGTCATGGCTTTCATTTCGGCCATAAACTCACGCACATCGATATCCATAACCGTAGAGGACGCAGCATCTTTATAATAAACTATTTCAGAATTGATGGTACAGGATTGCAATGCCAAAAGGCACATCGTGAATAACAGGAATGTTTTTTTCATGGGTATAGTAAGATATTTTAATGACAGTTTACATCATGATTATGGCCTTTCTGGATTGTCATGGCTTCAGCTTTGGGAGAAATGTAAGGAATTCCCAATTCAAGTCCTCTAACGATAAAGAGCCCGCCTAAAATAATCATGATAATAGGGATCGCTTTTAAAACCTTCATCCTGAAAGCCTGATTCATGAGATTTCCGACAAGAACTATCGCAAACATGAACGGAAGTGTTCCTAATCCAAATAAAGCCATATATAAAGCTCCCTGCCATATTCCTCCGCTTGCTAGACTTGCCGTAAGAGCCATATAAACCATTCCACAAGGTAAAAATCCATTTAAAATACCCGTTGTAAATCTTGAACGATAGTCTGCTTTTTGAAGGAGCCTTCCTAAATTTGATTTTACTGAAAAAAGGAATTTGGAGAAAAAAGGAATTTTGGACGCAAAATCTTTTCCTCCAAAAGAAAAAATGGCCATAATAATCAACAGGATTCCAACACCAATTGTTAAGTACCGCTGAAATCCTGCCATTTCAAATCCTTGCCCAATGATCCCAAGAATACCACCCAAAAGAGAATACGTAAATATTCTTCCAAACTGATAGGTGAGATTCTGAAGATAAAAATTAGTAGCCTGTTTCTTTGTTAATCCCATCGATAATGCAATAGGGCCACACATTCCGATACAGTGAAAGCCGGAAGCAAAGCCTAATCCAATTGCCGATAAAATAAGTGCTATTTCCATATCACATCATAATCCATTCTGTAGTTGACCTTGTCTCTTGTCCACATTAATCGTAGGGTATAACCTCCGGTTTTTAATACCTTTGAAGGAATAACAAACGATTGATTTGCATCCAATTGTTCAGATCTTTTGATATCTAAATTCTGGTCATCTGTTCTGTTTAAAACAAACTTTACAGTAGTATTGGAATTATTATAATCTTTTGGGAATACTATTTTAATTCCATTTGTATCTTGAGTGTAAGCAGGTTTTTCCTTAAGTTCATCTGCTCTCCTTTTAGCATCTATCACATCCTGGTATTGTAATTCTTCTTCATAATAATTATCAGTTACCATTTCTGAATTTTTCTGCCCGTTCGGGAAAAGAAATAACATAGATAAAATAAAGATAATAAATGCAGCTAATGCCAATACAACACCGTGTCCCCAACTAAAGTTTTTCATTGCTTCCGGATTTTTTTTATTTGTCTTATAGTATATCATTAAAAAACCTCTGTCATTTTCATTTGACTACATGAATGCGAAAATATGGAGGTTTCTGAGAATTAAAAATCTAATTTAAATGGTCCTTCGAAATAAGTTTTATAAGAATCAACCAGTTTTCCTTTCATATCATAAACACCAATTGTAATGTTTTGCTTAGATAACTTCATGGCATCTTCAGGGAAACTTATGTTGATTGTCCCTTTCGATATCTTATCTCTTTCTACAGTAATTTTACTCGATGCACTGTAGATAATTTCACCTTTAGCAGGCTCTATTACTTTGATGGTTACAATTTTCTTGTCGTTTGTCTTATTTAAGAAAGTGTAATTATATGTATTGGTGATCTTACCATCCCTTACAAAAAATGTACTTCCTGCAGGTTTAATGAATTTAGCCTCCATTTCTCCGCGGTTGTACAGAAGGTAGCCGAGGAATCCAACAAGCAGTACGAGAACAACGGCAAATCCTTTCATCCTTCCCGTAAATTTGAATGGCGTTTGATTTTCAATCTCATTTTCAGATGCGTAGCGGATCAATCCTTTCGGAAGACCTACTTTCTCCATCACTTCATCACAGGCATCAATACAAGCGGTACAGTTCACACATTCCAACTGTTGCCCATCTCTGATATCAATTCCTGTAGGACAAACTACGACACATTGATGGCAATCTATACAATCTCCTTTTCCCGCAGCTTTTCTATCCTCGCCCTTTCTCCATTTTGACCTGTTTTCTCCACGTTTGAAATCGTAGAATACATTGATGGTATCTTTATCAATTAATACACCTTGTAGTCTCCCGTATGGGCAAACCAATGTACATACCTGCTCCCTGAACCAAGCAAACACAAAGTAAAATGCTGCTGTTAGAAGAATCATTACGATGAAATTGGTTGGATTGGCAAAAGGACCTTCAGAAACAATTCTGAAGACTTCTTTATATCCCACGATATACATAAACATAAAGTGGGTAATGATCAATGATATTACAATGTATACAAACCACTTTAAACTTCTTTTCCAGATCTTTTCGCTATCCCATGGCTGTCTGTCCAGCTTCATCTGCTTGTTTCTGTCACCTTCGATAAGGAATTCTATTTTACGAAATATCGATTCCATAAAAATTGTCTGAGGGCATATCCACCCGCAGAAAATTCTTCCGAATGCAATCGTAAAAATAATAATGAATATCAAAGATGCTATAGCACCCAAAGTAAGGATAAAAAAGTCCTGAGGATAGAAAGGCTGTCCGAAAATAAAGAACTCCCTATCGATAACATTGAATAAAAGGAAAGGGTTACCATTAATTTTTAAGAATGGAACAGCAAAGTATATAACCAATAAAGTATAACTTACAATGTTCCTATAGTTGGTGTATTTACCTTTAGGTTTTCTTGGGAACACCCATTTTCTTTTTCCGGATTGCTCCATAGTCCCTATAGAATCCCTGTAAGTCTCAGGGTCCAGAACCTGTCCCTGTCCGCCGCGTACTTCTATTTCTTCTATGTCTGACATTTTGTAGTGTATTTAAAAAAAGAAAAGCATAATTGGTTACTATTTTTTTTCTAATAACAAATTATGCTTTTCATATGTTTTAATTTTCTTTAAATTATTCTTTTTCCCAATGAGCTTCTGTTCCCTGAGGAGCTGCTCCACCTTGAGCCGGTGTAATTGGTGGTTGTTCCTGATTGATGTGATATACAAAAGCTGCAATTTTCTCAATTTCGGCACCTGAAACCTCACCATTTTTACCAAACGGTCTCATGGCAGGGTTCGTAGGAGAACCATTCCAGTCCATATGGAAAACATTTTTAAATAAAGTCTTCTCTGGTTGGTTGATCCAGTAATTATCCGTTAAGTTCGGACCAATACCTCCTCTTCCGTCTTCTCCGTGGCAAGATGCACAGTTTGTTTTGAAAAGCTCTTTACCATCTGCAATATTATCAGCCGAATATTTCGCTGTTTCAATGGTTACAGGAGGCTGAGATTTTTCGTACTCTGCAATACTTGCGATTTGCTCTTTATATTCTTTTTCATATTCGCTTAATGGATGAGCGAAGTCTGTAAAAGAGTATGCACATATATATACAATACAAAAAGCAGTCCCAAAATAAAATAAACCTACCCACCATTTTGGTAATTGATTATCGAGCTCCATAATTCCATCGAAGCCATGGTCGATAAGGATGTCTTTTTCCTCTGTAACAGATTGCTTTTTGAATGCACTGTCATACATTCTTCTTAAGAAAGGAATCTTTTTCTCAGCAAGGTAAGCCGCTTTTTCTTCAGGAGACAATTTTTTGAATCTATTATTTTCAATCAGGTCTCCAATGGCGCTATGAATATAAGCTAAGATAGCACTTATCACAACAGTTCCCCAGAAGTATGGTGAAGCTAGAAACGAGTAGCTTTGTACAAATAAATAATAAAAAACTATTAAAAGTCCAATTATTATTAAAATGTTTACAACAACCGGTGTTCTTTGTTTCATAATAAATTTTTAATTTTTTAAATTAAAGTCGTCTTCGTCATCCTGCAGAGGAGCCTCTTCTTCTTCCTTGTAATATTTTTTAGGTCTGCTAAAAACATATATTACCAAAGCTACGAAGAACAGCATAAAGAAAATCAGAGCCAGCGTCTGGTAAAAACCAGCGTTTTCTGTATTGGATAATATATCTTTAAAGTTCTGAGGAATCATTGAGCTTTAATATTTTTTAGTTATTACTTGCTGTTTTTATTTCTGTTGTTTTGATATCAGTACCTAATCTTTGAAGATAAGAGATAAGGGCTACAACCTCTTTTTTCTCTAGTTCACCTTTAGGTCTCTTCGCATAAGCCTCTTTCAGGTCATTTGCTTCAGAGAAAATATCTTTTACAATCTTCGCTGCCTGGTTATCTGCCCACTTGTTTGCAGAATCTATCTGAGGCTTTGTATATGGTACGTCAAAAGTATTTTTCATCAGTAACATTTTATCAACCATTTTAGATCTGTCTAAGTTCGTAGCGATTAACCAAGGGTAACGAGGCATGATAGAACCCGCTGATGTCGATCTTGGGTTATACATGTGCTTATAGTGCCAAGAACTAGGGTTTTTCCCTCCTTCTCTATGTAAATCCGGTCCCGTTCTTTTTGAACCCCACAAGAATGGTCTGTCATAAACAAACTCACCCGCTTTTGAATATTGTCCGTTTTTACCGTTAAATCTTACGATCTCATCTCGGAATGGTCTTACCATCTGAGAGTGACAAGCGTTACAACCTTCACGGATATAAATATCTCTACCTTCAAGTTCCAACGGAGAATAAGGCTTCACTGCTGAAATGGTAGGTACACTTTTCTTAAGTGATAAAGTAGGTATAATTTCAACTGAACTACCGATAGAAATAGTGATGAAAGATAAAATACCTAATAATACAGGAGTTCTTTCTAACCATAGGTGAGTTCCTTCTCCTTCTTTTCTGTTTTTGCTGATGTTTGCTAAAGCAGGAGCTTCTGCAGGAACTTCTTTCTGGAATGATCCTTTTCTTACCGTTGCAACAACGTTTACGATCATTAAAATAGCTCCTGAAATGTAGAAGAATCCTCCTAAGAATCTCATTTTAAAATAAGGGATAATAGCTGTTACAGTATCCAACCAGTTTTTCCACAATAGGGTTCCGTCTGGATTGAACTGTTTCCACATCAAACCTTGAGTAAATCCTGAAATATACATTGGTACTGCATAGAAAATAATTCCTAAAGTCCCTAACCAGAAATGCCAGTTAGCTAGTTTTACAGACCATAATTTTGTTCTCCACAAGATAGGTACAAGATAATAGATTACACCGAATGCCATGAAACCATTCCATCCCAGTGCACCTAAATGTACGTGTCCGATTACCCAGTCAGTAAAGTGACCGATCTTGTTGATATTTTTAGTTGCTAAAAGCGGTCCTTCAAAAGTTGCCATACCATAACATGTAACAGCCACCACGAAGAATTTAAGGATAGGATTTTCTCTTACTTTATCCCATGCTCCTCTTAAGGTAAGAAGACCATTAAGCATTCCTCCCCATGATGGAGCGATAAGCATAATAGAGAACCCTGTTCCTACTGCCTGTGCCCATGCAGGAAGTGCAGTATACTGAAGGTGGTGAGGACCAGCCCAGATATATACGAAAATTAATGACCAGAAGTGGATAATAGACAGTTTATATGAGAAAACCGGTCTGTCTGCCGCTTTTGGCAAGAAGTAATACATCAAACCTAAAACCGGAGTTGTTAATACGAATGCTACTGCATTGTGACCATACCACCATTGTACGATAGCATCTTTTACCCCTGCATATGCTGAATATGATTTCCATCCTGTGAAAGATAACGGAACTTCTAAGTTATTAAAGATGTGAAGCATTGCTACTGCGATCCAGGTACCAATGTAGAACCAGATAGCTACATAAAGGTGTCTTACCCTTCTCTTAGCAATAGTTAAGAACATGTTGATACCGAAAATGATCCATGAGAAAGCAATTAATATATCGATTGGCCATTCGTGCTCAGCATATTCTTTAGAGGTGTTGATCCCCATAAAGAATGTAATGAACGTAGCAACAATCATAAACTGCCAAGTCCAGAAATGTAACCAAGATAATGTATCGCTATACATTCTTGTTTTTAATAATCTCTGTAATGAGTAATAAATACCGGTATAAACGATATTACAAACGAATGCAAAGATTACCGTGTTGGTGTGCAACATTCTGATTCTACCAAAACCAAATGCACCATGAGTATTAATTAGCCCTTGGATATTACCACTCTTCAAACTCTGAATGGTAGTATCATCTGTACCAAATAAAAATTCAGGAAGTTCAGGGTAGAAAAGCATTAAGGCTGCTGTAAGCCCGAACAAAAACCCTATAAGCCCAAAAACTATGGTCGCATAAAGAAATGCCCGAACAATACTGTTGTCATAACTAAACTTTTGTGTCTCCATATCAACTATTCACTTTTTTCTTCAATTTTATTATTTTCTCCTTTTTCTTTCTCGTCTGTTTTGTTGCCATCTTTCTCTTTCTCCTTTATTTCACCGGAGTCAAAAAGAATTCGTACAGCAGGAGATTCATCATCCTCAAACTGTCCTTTTCGGGCGTTAACTATAAAAACGACCAAGAAAATTGCAGCTAAAGAAACACTGCATAGGATCATTAAATATAGAATATCCATCAGACAACAAAATTAACCTATTTTCGGGGTTCAAATTTAGTGAAAAATAATGACATTCATCACGAAATACCGATTCTTGCTAATTTAAAATCAGTCTAAATAAGGGCTTCTACGCCTCTTTGGTAAAGTATTTCCGTCCTAAGATCCAGGTTGAAATTGTAGTGAATGCAACTACAGTGATTGAGCTTATTGGCATGATTATCGCTGCGAATAGCGGATGCATATGGCCTGTGACAGCGTAACTTAAGCCTACTATATTGTATAAAAAGCTTATTATGAATGTCATTTTAACAATAGTAATTGAGCCTTTGCAAACGTTCAGGTACCTGTCAAGGGTAACCACTTTGTCACCATTCATGATGACATCAGATGAAGGAGTAAAGGTATTGGTGTCATCTGCAATGGCTATTCCTACATTGCTTTGTTTCAATGCTCCTGCATCATTTAATCCATCTCCCAACATGGCAACTTTGTAATTTTTATCCTGGAGTTGCTTGATGTAATTTAATTTATCCTCCGGGCTTTGATTAAATGCCATCGCCTGATAGTTGGGGATAATTTCCTTTAACTGATTTTCTTCAGAAGAATTATCTCCGCTTAAAATGAAGATTTTATAATGGTTGAGCGTTTTGAATAAGTTTTTAAGGCGACTTCTATATTCATTTTTGAATATGAATTTACCTAGAAATTCATTGTTTTTACTGATGTAGACTGCCGTTTCAAGATTTTTAGATTCCTGATTATTATATTTTGCAGATCCTATCTTATAATGAGCTCCTCTTACAGTAGCCTCATATCCTTTCCCGGAGGTCTCAACGAAATTATCAACAGGGAAGTAGTCATCATTAATATCAATAAATTCGTATAAAGATTTTGAAAGCGGGTGATTTGAATTTTTTAATAAGGTTTTGATATTCAGTGAGTCGAATTCTGAAATGGTGGAACCTTCATACTTGATATTTGTTTTTTTGCGGTGGGTAATGGTTCCGGTTTTATCAAATACAAGTGTGTCGATTTTTGCAATTTTCTCAATGGTCAGGGTATCCTTTACATAGAATTTATTTCGTCCTAAAATCCTCATAATGTGCCCGAAAGTAAAAGGAGCGGAAAGCGCCAGCGCGCAAGGACAGGCAATGATCAATATGGCAGATACCACCTGGAACATTTTTTCCAGATCAATGAATGACCAGTAAATTCCTGAAATCAAAGCTATGCCTAAGATGATAAATGTGAAATACTTGCTGATGTTATTGGTGAGAGTGTCAAGTCCTGTTTCGTATTTCTTAAATGCTTCCTTATTCCAAAGTTGAGTAAGATAACTTTGGTCCACATTTTTGATCACTTCAAGTTCAAGAGAAGAACCTATCTGTTTTCCACCGGCAAAAATTTTATCTCCCGGTTGTTTACTTATGCTTTCACTTTCACCAGTGATGAAACTGTTATCGATATTTCCTTCCCCGTTAATAAGAATAGCATCTACGGGGATGATTTCCTGGTTTCTAACCAGAATCCGGTCTCCTACTTTAACTTCTGAAAGTAAGATATTGTCCTGCTTTCCATCAAAATCGACTTTGGTAACTGCAATTGGATAAAAAGATTTGTAATCACGGTCATATGAAAGAGCGCTATAAGTTCTTTTCTGGAAGGTTTTTCCTAACAGCATGAAGAATAATAGCCCGCAAAGTGTATCGAAATAGCCAGGTCCGTAGTCTGTTGCTACCTCATAAATACTTCTTCCGAAAAGAACGAAAATACCCAAAACAATAGGAACGTCAATATTAACGATCTTGTTCTTTAAACCATACCAGGCCGATTTGTAATAATCTGAAGCTGAATAGAAAACTACAGGAATGGCAAGCAGAAACATTAATGTTCTAAAAAGTCCTTTGTAGTGCTGCATCCAATAATCTTCACCTCCAATATACTCAGGAAAAGCAAGGAACATTCCATTCCCAAACGCAAAACCGGCAATGGCAAGTTTAACAAGAAGGGACTTATCAAGATGATCCACGTTTTTCTCTGCCGTTTCCAGGCTAATGACCGGTTTGTATCCGAGGTTGGTTAAAAATTTAGCGAGTTCGCTTAGTTTTAGATCGTTATGGTTGAAAGAAACCTGTAGGGTCTTTCTGGTAAAATTGACCTGTGAATATTTAATGCCGTCGTTCAGGGTATGAAGGCTTTCCAAAAGCCAGATGCAAGATGAGCAGTGGATTACAGGGATTTTAAAAGTCACAAGGCTTGTATTGCCTTCTGAAAAATCGGTGACTTTTTCAAAAATTTCCGGGGTGTCCAAATAATCGAACTGAGAGGAATTTTCGTCCGGACGAATTCCTGCTCTTTTATTCAGTTCATAAAAATTACTTAGATTGTTGGTATTCAGAATTTCGTAAACTGACTTGCAACCGTTGCAACAAAAAATTTTTTCATCAAAAAGAATTCGTTCTTTTTCTATGCCTTGACCACAATGGAAACAGTTCTCGCTCACCTTCATAAATTATTGAGGTACAAAATTATAACAAATTTTTTTGTTTATCGAGTTAAAATGTTCTATTTTTGTGATAAATGTCATATTAAAATGTCGCAGGAACAACAGATTGCAATTGAAGAGAGGTTCGCCAGAGTTTTTAATGATAAATCTTTTAAGGAAAGACTTTCAAGCGCAGATTTTGAAAAATACATTAGCACAAAAAAGAAATTAAAATTTCAGAAACACGATACTATTTTCGAAGATGGAGAAACTCCAAAGGGAGTATATTTTTTAGAAAATGGTGCTGCTAAACTTTCTAAATCCGGAGCCTTTGGAAAAGATCAGATCTTAAGGTTTATCAAAGAAGGTGATATTATTGGCTACCGTTCTTTACTTTGCGGAGAAAATTTTCAGGCTAAAGCTGAAGCAATGACTGATATTGAGTGTACTTTTCTACCTGCAGATGTATTTATGTATCTTTTAGAGGTGGATTCTCAATTGTCTTTCGTAATGCTTCAGAAAATAGCTTATGAATTAGGAGAATCTTCAAACACGATTACTTTCCTTGCTCAAAAAACCGTAAGAGAGCGATTGGCTGAAATTTTATTGCTTCTGGAACAGAAATTAGGAGTAGATCCGGAAGGGTTTATCAAAATTTCTTTAACAAGAGAAGAAATTGCCAATATCATCGGTACAGCTACCGAGAGTGCTATCCGTCTGATTTCCGAATTCAAACAGGATGATCTGATAGAAGTGGACGGAAGAAACATCAAGATCCTCAACCACGACAAACTAATGAAACTAGGTCACGTAGTTTTATAAATCATAAAAAAAATTTAAGTCGGCGGAAGCCGACTTTTTAACTTTTAAAATATAGATACATTATGTCTGTTCATTCTGAAATAAAAAAAGTTACGACTGAAACCTTGCGTAAAATGAAGTTCGACAAGGAAAAAATAACAATGCTTACAGCCTATGATTTCACTACAGCAAAGATGGTAGATGCAGGAGGAGTAGATGCTGTTTTGATAGGAGATTCTGCAGCCAATGTAATGGCAGGTTTTGAAACTACGCTGCCTATTACTCTTGATCAGATGATCTATCATGCTCAAAGCGTTGTACGTGGAGTAGACAGAGCTCTCGTTATTGCTGACCTTCCTTTTGGAACTTATCAGAGTAATCCTGAAAAAGCATTAGAGTCTGCCGTGAGAATGATGAAAGAGGGCGGTGCCCATGCTGTGAAAATTGAAGGCGGTAAAGAGATTTCAAAATCAATCAAGAAAATTGTTAATGCAGGAATTCCTGTGATGGGGCATTTAGGATTAACCCCTCAGTCTATTTATAAATTCGGAACTTACAAAGTAAGAGCGAAGGACGAAGCAGAAGCTGAGAAACTGATCAGTGATGCGCAGCTTTTAGAAGAATTAGGGTGCTTTTCTGTTGTTTTAGAAAAAATTCCGGCAGATTTGGCTAAAAAAGTATCTGAAAGTATCTCGATTCCGACAATCGGAATCGGAGCAGGCCCTGACTGTGACGGACAGGTTTTGGTTTATCATGATATGGTAGGAATGAACCAGGGGTTCAGTCCAAAATTTTTGAGAAGATATCTTGATCTTTACAGTGAAATCACAGGGGCGGTTGCACAATATGTAAAAGATGTAAAAGAGGTTACCTTTCCTAATGAAAAAGAAAGCTATTAATGAGAGATAATCAACAGACTATACAAGGAGTTATTTCCGTTATCGCATTGATCTGCCTTGCCGTAGGATGGTTCAATTTCTTTTCACCGGAAACTAATGATATTCTCTCGAAAAGGGTATTTTACATCGTCATAGGAATAAGTTTTGCCATTCAAGCTCCTTTTCTGTCTAACAGAAATTTTGTATATCCAATGTATGCTGCCGCAGGTCTTTGTATTGTTGGCGCTTTTCTTCCATTGGAATCAAGGCTGGCTGCAATGAAAACACTTGGGCTTCTTGCAGGGATTATTCTTTCTTTGTCGAACAGACGACAGATTAATTAAATGTAAAATGGAGGAGCAGATTGCTTATGAAGACAACCATCTCCTGGTTGTAAATAAAAAAGTCGGTCAGCTTGTACAGGGTGACAAGACCGGTGATGAATCGTTATTAGAATCAATAAAGAACTTTATAAAGAAAAGAGATGCTAAACCGGGAAATGTTTTTCTCGGTTTGGTTCATCGTATAGATCGTCCGACATCAGGTTTGGTTATTTATGCCAAAACCTCAAAAGCCCTTTCCCGTCTTACCCAGATGGTTAAAAACAGGGAAATTAAAAAAACATACTGGGCTGTTGTTGCTAAAGAAATGATTCCGCATCACCAGAGGCTGGTTCATTATTTAAAGAAAAATGAGAAAAATAATAAAGCCATTGTTTTTCCAAAGGCAACAGATGGAGCGAAAGAGGCAATTTTAACTTATAATGTTATTAAAACCCTGGACAATTATATGCTTCTTGAAATTGATCTGGAAACAGGAAGACATCATCAGATCCGGGCTCAACTTTCCAAGATTGGAGTTCCAATAAAAGGTGATTTGAAATATGGAGCACCCCGGTCCAATCCGGATGGAGGAATCAATCTTCATGCACGGATGCTTACATTCATCCATCCCGTGACCAAAGAAGAGATCAGAATTGTAGCTCCTGTTCCGCAAAATGATGCCATATGGAGAGCATGCGAAGAATAAGTCTGAATATAAAAGTTAATCTTAACATTATACTATTAAACATACAAAAGACCCTCTAAAAGCAGATGGTCTTTTTGTTTTTAATGAAATCATTTTGCCTGTTTTGAAAAAATAACTAACTTCGTCCCATACTTTAGGGGTGTCTGTTCACAAGCAGACTGAGACTTTACCCTTTGAACCTGATCTGGATCATACCAGCGTAGGGAAAAGTGAGATGACTTTTTGCTGTACATTTCTATTGTACAATTATAGCCATTCCTAAAGTGATTTATAACAAAAATCTTGGAATGGAACTTATAATCAATCACACACGGAAAACTTTCGATATTCCACCGGAAAACCTGGAGGCTTTGATGGCTCTGGAGGCACCCGGCCGCAAAAAAGGAATCGCTGTTGCCTTAAACAATCGTATTATTCCCATTTCCTCCTGGCAGAATACTGTACTTCAGGACCAGGATTCAATTTTAATTATTACCGCAACACAGGGCGGCTAATCTTCGTAAAACCCCAATAATT
This sequence comes from Chryseobacterium sp. B21-037, assembly GCF_028570785.1. NCBI lineage: Bacteria > Pseudomonadati > Bacteroidota > Flavobacteriia > Flavobacteriales > Weeksellaceae > Chryseobacterium > Chryseobacterium sp. B21-037. The sequence continues at coordinate 3,310,006 of NZ_JALGCB010000001.1, read as the reverse complement.
TTATGGCACATTCAATTACGCGTTCGCCATTTCCGAACTCAAAGAAAATTTATGTTGAAGGAAGCATTCATCCTATTAAGGTTGCTATGCGCGAAATCCTATTGAGCCCTACAAAGCTCAGCAATGGAACATTGGAGAATAATCCTCCTGTCACGGTTTATGATACGTCAGGACCTTATACGGATGAAAATTCGCAGATCGATATCCAGAAAGGACTTCCAAGAATAAGAGAGCAATGGATACTGGAAAGGGGAGATGTAAAAATTCTCGACGGAATATCGTCCGAATATGGGAAAGCCCGTTTGGCAGATCCGAAACTGGATGAATTACGTTTTTCTTATAACCATAAGCCAAAAGTCGCTCTGGAAGGAAAGGAAGTAACCCAGTTATACTATGCAAAACAGGGGATCATTACTCCTGAAATGGAGTACATTGCCATCCGTGAAAACCAAAGAATAGAACAGCTTGATTTTGTTTCCAAAGAAATGTCTTCCCAGCATGCCGGGAACAATTTCGGGGCAAGAACTCCTAAAAATAAGATTACTCCTGAATTTGTAAGAGAAGAGATTGCTGCCGGAAGGGCAATCATTCCTAATAACATCAACCACCCAGAAAGTGAACCGATGATTATAGGGCGGAATTTTTTAGTAAAGATAAATGCCAATATTGGTAACAGTGCTGTTTCTTCCAGTATCGATGAAGAGGTCGAAAAAGCAGTGTGGGCATGCAGATGGGGTGCGGATACTATTATGGATCTTTCCACAGGAAAAAATATTCACGAAACACGGGAATGGATCATCAGAAATAGTCCTGTACCTATCGGAACTGTTCCTATTTATCAGGCACTTGAAAAAGTGAAAGGAGTTCCTGAAGATCTTACCTGGGAAGTATTTAGAGATACCCTGATCGAGCAGGCTGAGCAAGGCGTTTCGTATTTTACCATTCATGCAGGAGTGCTGCTCAGATATATTCACCTTACCGTTAATAGAGTAACGGGAATTGTTTCGCGCGGAGGTTCTATTATGGCTAAATGGTGTCTTTATCATCACAAAGAAAACTTCTTGTACACGCATTTTGAAGAGATTTGTGAAATCATGAAAAAATATGATGTAGCTTTTTCTTTAGGTGACGGACTTCGTCCGGGATCTATTGCAGATGCTAATGACGCTGCACAATTTGCAGAGCTGGAGACTTTAGGAGAGCTTACGAAGATTGCTTGGAAACACAATGTACAGGTAATGATTGAAGGTCCCGGTCATGTTCCGATGCATATGATCAAAGAAAATATGGATAAGCAGCTGGAAGAGTGCCACGAAGCACCTTTCTATACGTTAGGGCCGTTAACAACAGATATTGCACCGGGCTATGATCATATAACTTCAGGAATCGGAGCTGCCATGATCGGATGGTTTGGATGTGCAATGCTTTGTTACGTTACCCCTAAAGAACATCTAGGACTACCCAATAAAAAAGATGTGAAAGACGGGGTTATTACCTACAAGCTGGCAGCACATGCTGCGGATTTGGCAAAAGGACATCCAGGTGCTCAGTACAGAGATAATGCTCTGAGTAAAGCAAGGTTTGAATTCAGATGGGAAGATCAGTTTAATCTTTCCCTGGACCCTGAAACGGCAAAAGCATATCATGATGAAACATTACCGGCAGAGGGAGCAAAGATTGCGCATTTTTGTTCCATGTGTGGTCCTAAATTCTGTTCCATGAAAATTACTCAGGAAATACGGGAATCCGCTGAAATGGGGATGATGATAAAATCACAGGAGTTTATCGAGAACGGAAAGGAAATTTATTTATGATCATTGTCATAAGTCCTGAAAACATTTTAATCAATGAAGCAGAATGTGTCAATAAGATGTTTCAGGATGGGCTGGAATTATTTCATATCAGGAAACCTTTTATCACTGAGGTAGAAATGATCGTTTTCTTGGATCAGATCGATGCATCATTCCGTCATCGATTGGTAATGCACGGTTATTTTGACCTGGCAGCAGAATATGGCATTTCAAGAATACACTTCAGAGAAGAGGACCGTATTAATGGATTGCATTCATGGCGTGCAAAAGGTTCGGTAATCTCTACATCGGTACATGATATCATTTGTTTTAATGCTCTTGAGCCCAATTGGGAATATGCTTTTTTCAGTCCATTTTTCTCAAGCATTTCAAAACCGGGATATGGAGAACATTCTAAGGTTTTGGAGAGGATAGGACTTCGGAATAATCATGATGTGAAACTTATTGCTTTAGGAGGAATCTATGAGGAAAACATGGAGATAGCACTGAGATCGGGAGCAGAAGGTCTTGCCTTGCTGGGAGGGATCTGGATGAATGAGCAACCTGTAAAGGCATTTAATCAGTGCAGGAATAGAATGTTGGAATATAATTATCAAAACAGGTAGAAATTGGTCAAAGAAAAATTACAATATATTTCCCAGGGAAATACAAAAGAAGAACAGGAATTGAATATTTACAGGGCTCTGGACGCCGGTGTAAAGTGGGTGCAGGTTCGTTGGAAAAACGCGCCTGGGAAAGAGCTTTTTGAATTGTGTGAAAAATCAAAATTACAATGTACCGAATACGGGGCAATATGTATTATTAACGATCACATACATTTGGCAGAACTCGTAGATGCTGATGGTGTCCATTTAGGATTAGATGATGATACAATCACTCAGGCAAGACAAATTCTGGGTCCTGAAAAAATAGTCGGGGGAACAGCTAATACATTAGAGGACGTCCTGCAAAGAATTGATGAATCTTGTGATTATATCGGTTTGGGGCCATTGCGGTATACACCGACAAAGGAGAAATTAAGTCCGGTACTGGGCTTTAAAGGGTATCAGCAACTGATCCGGGATTTAGAAAAAAGATCGGTTAAAATTCCTGCAATCTATGCAATTGGAGGTGTACGTCTTGAAGATGTAGAATTATTACAGGAAATTGGAATCCATGGAGTTGCTGTCTCCGGACAAATTACAGGCAGGCCGTCTGTCGTTAATGAATTTATAAAATCTTTCAAATGAATCATATACTAACAATTGCAGGAAGAAGTTTCGAATCAAGGCTATTTCTGGGAACGGGTAAATTCGGAAATCTGGCAGAAATGACGCAATCCATTATTGCATCAGAAAGCAATATGGTGACAATGGCACTGAAAAGAATTGATGCTCAATCTGAGGATGATGGTATTCTCACGGCACTGCAGCCCACCAATACCCATCTTCTGCCTAACACCTCCGGAGCCCGTACTGCCAAAGAAGCGGTACTAGCTGCGCAATTGGCCAGAGAAGCGTTAGAAACAAACTGGGTGAAACTGGAAATACATCCGGACCCTAAATATTTACTGCCGGATCCTATAGAAACATTATATGCAACGGAAGAACTTGCGAAGCTTGGGTTTATTGTAATGCCCTACATTCATGCTGATCCCGTTTTATGCAAACGGTTAGAAGACGCAGGGACAGCAGTGGTTATGCCATTGGGAGCTCCTATCGGAACGAACAAAGGTCTTCGGACGTTGGATTTCCTGGAAATTATCATTAGCCAGAGCAAAGTTCCTGTGGTAGTTGATGCAGGAATAGGAGCCCCATCTGATGCGGCAAAGGCCATGGAAATTGGTGCTGATGCCGTATTGGTGAATACTGCTATAGCCGTGGCAAAGGATCCGATCAGTATGGCAATTGCATTTAAGGAAGGGGTTATTGCAGGAAGAAGAGCTTATGAAGCCGGACTGGGCTCGATTAGTTCCCATGCTGAGGCATCAAGCCCCTTGACTTCATTTTTATTTGAATAAATCGTATTAGAATGAAAAATTTTGAGGAGGTTTTCACATCCTATGAGTGGAATGATATTAAACAAAAACTGGAAAATGTCACTTTATCCGATGTAGAATACAGCCTTCAGAAGAAGCAGAAAACATTAGATGATTTCCTTAATCTTATTTCAATGGCTGCGGCACCGAAATTAGAAGTGATGGCTGGCATGGCGAGAGCGATTACCCAAAAACGTTTTGGCAAAGTAATCCAGCTGTATGCACCTTTATACCTTAGTAACGAATGTCAGAACATTTGTACCTATTGTGGTTTTAGCTTAGACAATAAACTGAAAAGAAAAACACTTTCCGATACTGAGATTATGATAGAAGCAACGGTTCTGAAGGCGATGGGAGTAAATCATATATTGCTGGTAAGCGGTGAAGCGAATAAGACCGTAGGAATTGCCTACTTTCTGAATGCTGTTCGGTTATTAAAATCCCATTTTGCCAACATTTCTATCGAAGTACAGCCATTGTCAGAAGATGAATACCGATTACTCCATCAGGAAGGAGTTCATTCAATCCTTGTGTATCAGGAGACTTATCATCAGGAAGTGTATAAGCAGTATCATCCGAAAGGTAAAAAATCAAATTTTAATTTTCGTCTGGAAACACCTGACCGAATAGGAAGAGCAGGGATCCATAAAATGGGGTTAGGTGTTTTATTAGGATTGGAAGATTGGAGAGTCGATAGCTTCTTCAATGCAGCCCACATTGATTACCTGCAAAAGCAATATTGGAAAAGTAAATTTTCCGTATCATTTCCGAGATTACGGCCCGCTGAGGGAATCATAGAACCCAACTTCATTATGGAAGATAAAGAGCTTTTGCAACTCATTTGTGCTTACCGGATATGGAATGAAGATCTTGAAATTTCCATTTCTACCAGGGAGAATGAAAATTTCAGAAATCATATTGTATCTCTTGGAGCCACTTCCATGAGTGCCGGATCTAAGACTAATCCGGGAGGCTATGCTGTAGATCCTCAATCGTTGGAACAATTTGAAACCAGTGATGAAAGAAGCATGCAGGATATAAAAAATGTGATCAGGAATGCGGGATATGATCCTGTTATGAAAGATTGGGATTCTGTGTACAGTGGTTTTTAATAGAATGATCATGAATAGCGAAGAAATGTTTTCCAGATACAGCCGTCAAATTTTTATTGATGAGATTGGTACTTCAGGGCAACGAAAAATACTTAATGCGAAAGTGCTTGTTGTGGGGGCTGGTGGATTGGGGAGTCCTGTTATTCAATATTTGGCAGCGGCAGGAGTTGGCATTTTAGGGATCGCAGACTTTGATAAAGTAGAGCTTCATAATCTGAACAGGCAGATTATTCATAATGAAAAAAGTGTAGGGATATCCAAAGTGTCCAGCGCAGTACAATTTGTTGAAGCACTTAACAGGCATATTACTATTATTCCCATTGATGAAAAGATAGATCTTTCAAATGTTGAAAGGATAATTTCCAGATATGACCTGATTGTAGACGGATCAGATAACTTTTCTACACGGTATTTAATTAATGATGCTTGTGTGAGACTAAAAAAGCCGGTGGTTTATGGAAGTATTCTGGGCTTTTCCGGTCAGGTGGCAGTATTTAATTACAGAGAGAGTAAAAACCTGAGGGATCTTTTTCCTGAACCACCGGTGGATGAAGATACCCCGGATTGTGATAGTTTAGGTGTTCTGGGATCATTACCCGGAATAATAGGAAGTATGATGGCACATCTGAGCCTGAAAATAATTACAGATCTTCCTGTGAATACCAATCAGCTGACTTTGGTCGATACTCTGGACTGGAGATTTCGCACCATCGATTTTTAATTATATTGTTTTTAAATAAATCGGGCAATAAGAATATTCTTACTGCCCGATTTTATGATAATTGATATGTTGATGTAGTATTAAAAGACTATAACCTGATTATTTACTATCCTGCTGCATTACCCCTCCGTTATCCTCTTTCTTGCTGCTGTTTAAGATATTCGGATCCTCTTTAGCCAGTTTGTTTTTGGTTGGGATCTTGTAATTAATGGAAAGTCCGAAATTTCTTGTGTCATATTTTGTTCTCAAAGTAACCGCTTCTCCGGATGGCGGATTAGAACGGACCTGCATTACCTGTCCGTTAAAAATATCATTAGCAAAAACAGAAACAGTAAGACGGTTATCCAAAAACTTTTTAGTCAGTGTAATATCCAGTGAATTGCTGAATGGTTTTTCTGCTGTGAAGTAGAAATAACCTGCTTTTGGCGTCAGGTAGCTGTAGTTTGCTGTTAGCTTAATCTGTTTAGGCAGAATAAGTTGGGTCATCACATTGAAAATCCAGAATCCTTTGTTGTTTAAATTATCAATATCATGTTTCTGATATCCGGCATACAGATACATAAAATTGATTTTGTCTGGATTAAAATCAAACTTCATGATTTCGCTCATGGGCTTACTAAAAATCATGAAAGGGACAGGAAGCCCTACATTGAAATTGTGGATCCTCATGCTGGAAATGTTTATCTGCTCATTAAACAGGTTTTTTCCATTTTTTCTGATGATCTGTGCAACCTGATTTTTAGCTGAGCTTACACTATATCCGATGAATGCATAATCAAAGGCAGAAAGTTTTACTTCATAATTGTCAAAGATCGTAGGCTGCAGATTCGGATTTCCGGTAACCTGGGTATTCGGTCCCTGAAATGTAGTGTTATTGGGATTAAGTGCAGAAATACTTGGCAGACTGATCTTCTTGTTATAGTTTGCTGAAACAGAAACCTGATTCATAAAGCTGTACTGAACGCTTGCATTTGGAAATAATTTAAACTTATTAAAAGGGATCAGATTTTTCTGAACTATTGCACCGGTACTGTCAATCACCCTTGTAATTCCAGAGATGTCATAATTTTCAGCCCTTGATCCTAATGTGAAATCGAATTTTTTCAATTTAGCCTGGAACTCAAGATAGGTGGAAGCGGTCTGTCGTTGATAGTCCAGATTGGTCAAACCTCTGCTTTGGGTATCGAAGTTTTGTTTTTCATATAATCCACCGAAACTTACCTTTCCTCCATCAAGGATCTTGATTGGTTGCGAATAATCCACTTTAAAATTAGCAATTCTCATGTCAGATTCATTGTTCAGTAAAAGGCCATCCGAAAACCTTGGAAAGTTTTCGTTAGGATTGATGTAACTGATATCTCTGAAAATATTATTCTGATCAAATTTACTCGTTGATTTGGTATATCCGAACTGGAAATCCAGTTTTTGAGATTTATCACTAAAGCGTTTCTGATAGGTTATTACCGCTTCCTGTCTCAAATTATTCGTGTAAGCGGCATCAAATGCATGAAAATATCCTTCCCTGATACTGTCTTTAACAGGAATGTACGGTAGGTCAGCAAAACCGTTACTATCTGTGTAATTGCTGTTTTTATTATGATAGATATCGTAATTTAATAATAATCTGTCCTGTCCCAGATCAAATGTTAAGCCCGATTTCGCGAAATAACCACGGCCGATTCTATCCGTATTGCTTAATAATAAATCATTTTGATTCGAATTCAGCATACTTTCCCGATAGTTCTGTCCGATGTTCAGCTGCCATCCGAAATATTTATTACGGGCGTTTAAATTTAAAGAGTTGCTGGTTCTGCTTCTCAACTTACCGTAGTTGGTAAATGAATAATTTCCTGAATAAGTTGCCGTAAGATATTTATTGGCATTTTTGTTCGTAATGATATTCATAATTGCACCCCCGGAAGTTGCCGGGAATTCAGCGCCAGGTTGAGTGATCACTTCAATTCGGTCTACAGAATTGGCAGGCATCCCTTCCAAAAATGAATTGAGTTCATTGGAAGTAATGTTTAAAGGGCGTCCGTTAAGATAAACATCAAGGATCTTTCCCTGATACATCATACCGGCAATATCAGTAGACACCAGACCCGGAAGTTTTTTGATACCCTCTAAAACATTTCCGTTGTTCAGCTGGGGCTGTTCTGAAAAATCAAAAATAGTCCGGTCTGCTTTTTGTTCAACGGCTTTTTTAGTTTTGGTAATTACAACCCCTTCGATCTGCTTTTCCTTGACCTGGTTGTTGGTTTTTTCCTGAGCCTTTGTGACAATAATGCTTAAGGAAAATAAAACGAGTACAATTTTTTTCATAATGGTTTTTACTACTACTCAGTTAGACGTTTAAAATAAAAAAATGTTACAAGGAAAGTTTTTAGAGGGTTGTTTTATTCCATGAAATACCTCACAATAGAATATAATCATATTGCATCATCATACGGCTTGGTTTTGCGATTAATTTAAAAATTTTACAAATTATTTTTTTATTTGTAAAATAGTTATATCTTGTGCCTCACAATTATCAAGAATCTCATAGATGGGATAGCAACCTGCAAAACAAGCAAGGTGCTGAAATAGATAAGCCGGCAAGCTCCGGAAAAAATGTTTTTCTATTCATTCCCATCTTACAATTTTTGTTTAAAATTTAAAATCAATGTTTAAGAACAGGGAAAATTACAGCACAATGAATTTGACTTTTTGCCCGGCAGATATCGAAGCAAAGCTTCTGTATGCTGGTGATCACTCATGGCATTTCGTGATGTGTATGTGTTGTTGTTCTTAGCCTCTGGTTTCTATTAACTAATAAAACCGTTTATCATTTTTCTTTTAGCCTTGTGTTTTCAAGGTTACAGGATACTTTTTGCTTAAAATTTTAAGCAAACAAAAAAATTATAACAAAAATTTAAAAATAAAACACATGCGCCATTTTAAAAATAGAAGTATCATTGCTTCGGCCACTTTAATTTCGACGTTTTACTTCGCCCAGTCTGATACTCTAAAATCAAAAAAAATCGATGAGGTTGTTCTTCTCGGTTCAAGAGGATCAGGTAGATCATTAACAGATACTCCGGTTCCAGTAGACGTTATTAACATTTCAAAAATATTGAAACAAAGCCCGGTTAATAATATAAGCCAGGCTCTAAACTATATTGTCCCTTCTTTTTCCTCCACATCGCATACTGTAAATGACGGGACGGATTTTGTGGATCCTGCACAATTGAGGGGTTTAGGTCCCGATCAGGTTTTAGTTTTACTTAATGGGAAAAGAAGGCATCAGTCTTCACTCATCAATGTAACCCTTACACCAGGTAGGGGTTCGGTGGGAACAGATCTTAATGCGATTCCTGCTTTTGCTTTGGATAAAATTGAAGTGCTTCGGGATGGTGCTTCTGCACAATACGGATCTGATGCTATTGCAGGAGTTGTCAATTTAGGTCTTAAAAAAAGATTGGGGTTATCCGGTCAGTTATTTTTGGGAGGATATGCTTCACCGGTTACCAACAATTTTTCCGGTGGACTGGATGGAGAAACCATCTCTTTAGACCTGAATTATGGATTCAAACTTGGAAAACAGGGTTTCTTCAATATTACCACATCAACACAATACCGGGATCCTTATTCCCGAGCTGGTGTGAGGAATGGCGATATATACAATGCCTATAATGCTATTAACTACAGGGCTGCTCAAGATGGGATAGATATAGACGGGCTTTATAAGAATATAAATAATACTTCCAATAGCCAGCAAATTATCAATACGATTAAACAATATGCAACAAAAGTAAATTATTTTTCATCTGATTTACAGAATAAAATTGCAAACGCCAATAACATTTCAACTTTACAGGGTTTATTAGGAGGGGATGTTACCAATGATGAACTTGCATATAGAGGACTTCAACGGAAAGACTTCAGTATCAGGGCAGGACAGTCGAAACTACAATCAGCCCAGGTATATTATAATTCGGAAATTCCGATTAATGATGACTGGAAGGTGTATTCTTTTGGAGGATATAGCTACAGGCTGGGGAATGCCGGAGGTTTTTTCCGTTTGCCTAATACCGAGAGAAATATCAATTTTATAACACCCAACGGATATCTGCCACAGATTGAGTCTACCATTAATGATTATTCATATGCAGCTGGGATCAAAGGAAAATGGAATGACTGGAATATAGATCTCAGTAACACTTTTGGAAAGAATACTTTCAAGTTTGGAGTTGTTAATACTTTTAATTCTTCATTGGTCAACAACTCTCCAAGAAGATTTGATGCAGGTGGACTTGAGTTTTTGCAAAACACCCTAAACCTTGACTTTTCCAAAAAGTATGATGTATTGCATGGGCTGAACATTGCATTTGGAGGGGAATACCGTTATGAAAATTATAAGGTGAATGCCGGTAACGAGAATTCTTATGCCTCTTATGATATTTATGGAAATGTAGTGACCGTAAATACTCCAAAAAATGAGCTTGTGACTGATTTTTTTGGCGTAACAAGACCTGCCGGTTCCCAGGTATTTCCGGGATTTAGTCCGGATAATGCTGTTTCCGGAAATAGAAATAGTGTGGCCGGATATGTAGATGTGGAGCTGGAACCAACGGATTGGTGGCTGGTAGAAGGTGCTTTGCGCTATGAAAACTATTCAGACTTTGGATCTACCTTTAATTATAAACTAGCGACTAATGTGAAGTTGGCTGATAATTTTAATTGGAGAGGTGCTGTTTCTACAGGTTTTAGAGCCCCTTCATTAGCCCAGATCTATTATAGCTCAACATCAACCTTAATTCAACAGGGCAATACTACCCAGGTAGGAACTTTTAGGAATAATTCCGAGGCTGCACAGGCGCTTGGGATTCCAAAACTGAAACAGGAAACCTCCCAGTCGTACAGTACAGGACTTACTTGGAAAGCTCCAAATTTGAATCTTGTGGTTACAGCAGATGTTTATTATATTAAAATTAAAGATAGAGTAGTGCTCACTGATTTGTTTTTCAGGCCTAAAGGTACTAGAGGTGTAGATTTTCCTGAAGGATCGGATCAGGCGATTCTGCAGAATGCTTTTGACCTTGCAAGAGCTAGTGCCGCCAACTTTTTTGCGAATGCTGTGGATTCCCAAACCAAAGGGCTTGATCTTACCATTTCCCAGACATCCAATTTAGGTTCAGGAATTAACCTGGAAAATAACTTTGGGCTCAATCTGAATCAGACCAGAAGAATAGGAAATATTCATGCCTCCCCAAAATTAGTTAGCCAGATAGACAGTTACTTTTCTGAGCCTAACAGGATTTACTTTGAAGAAGCTGTACCCCGTGTAAAAGCAACTCTATCCAATAATCTTAGAGTTTCCGGATTTAATATTTTATTGAGGAATTCTTTCTTTGGAAAAGTAACCGACGCTGATGTATTGGATGCTAATTTTGATGGTGTAGTAGGAAAACAGGAACACTTTGTATTGAATAATCGTTTTGTAACAGATCTTTCAGTAGGCTATGACTTCAGTAAAAATATATCTGCAACCATTGGAAGTAACAATATATTCAATGTGATGCCTTCTAAAAATCCACTAATCAATTCCCTGACAGCAGATAATCAGTTTGTATACTCCAGACAGGTTTCCCAATACGGTATTGGAGGGCGATTTCTGTTTGCAAGGGTAGAATTTAAGTTTTAAATGCTCTGGAAGCTTTGAAGCATAAAGCCATATAAATAAAGGCAGAGATTTCAACTTAAATCTCTGCCTTTATATTTATAAAGAAGAAAATTCTGTGAATTCATATTCTGCAGAGCAGGTTAAAAGTTGTCTGAGGACTGCTGCATGTCCGTTTCCTATGATTACTAGAATTCTGTCGTCACTCTGATGCGGAATATTCTGTATATTACGGAATATTCTCAGATTCCTGCTATACCAGTTCATGGCAAGTACATCAGCTCCGTCATAATCCCTTAATTTAAAATCTCCACTCAGATAAGCGCCATATCCATATTCGTGATATTCTTTGCTGTTAAGATATTGGAAGGTGTTCATAAGTGAGCTAAAGTTTTTTGCTTCTGAATGATTATAGAAATCAGTAAAGTTTTGAGAAATAGGGTCGTCACTTTTATAATCATATCCCTCTGTAAGTTTCTTAAAATACAGTGAGTCAGTCTTTCCAAACTTTTCCATAAGGTCTTCTAATACGGAAGAGGCGTCTACACTGAATAGTTCATTGATCTTCAGTTCATTGGCAATTCTCATGGCAAGCTGGTATCGTTCGTCTCTTTTATCATGGTGTTTTCCTTCATTATACTCTTTGAGTTTTTGATTGGCGTTCCATTCGGGTGAAGCTTCAATAGCAATCTTTGTTGGCCTGAACTTCTTAATATAATTTACCAGATCGATAACCTCTTTGGATGTTTTAGGAGATAGTACATCGATCTGGTCCTGTTTTTTGATTTTGTGGGCATCCAGATTAGGATAATCAAAATGGAATGAACCAACTACTAATACTTTTGTTTTGGGGGAAGGGAAGAAATCTGATGGTTTTTTTTGGGCCTGAACAAAGCAGGAAAATAATAGAAGAGTGTAAAGAAGTGTTTTCATGATATTTTATTACTATTATTAAAACAACTTATTATATAGATTTATTACATATTCCTATAAAAATTGAAGGTTATCATATAAAGTATACATATAGATAATAAAAAAACATCCCGACCGGGATGTTTTTTTATTATCGGGGCATAAATAAATTTATGCCTCTTGCTGTTTAATAAGATTCAATGCTGAACCAGCTTTGAACCAGTCGATTTGTTGATCATTATAGGTGTGGTTAGCCATAATAATATCCTTGGTTCCGTCAGCATGTACAAATTCCAGTGTTAATTGTTTTCCGGGAGCAAACTGATCTAAATCTAAGAAGTTAACAGTGTCGTCTTCCTGGATTTTATCATAATCTGCCTCATTAGCGAAAGTTAATCCCAGCATCCCTTGTTTTTTAAGGTTGGTTTCGTGGATTCTTGCAAATGATTTTACCAATACTGCTTTTACACCAAGATGTCTCGGCTCCATTGCTGCGTGTTCTCTTGATGATCCTTCACCATAATTCTGGTCACCCACAACGATGGTAGGAATACCTGCCGCTTTATAAGCTCTTTGAACAGCCGGAACTTCCCCGTATTCACCCGTTAATTCGTTTTTAACATGGTTTGTTTCCATATTATAAGCATTTACTGCTCCGATTAACATGTTATTGGAAATATTATCAAGGTGTCCTCTATATTTTAACCATGGTCCAGCCATAGAAATGTGGTCGGTTGTACATTTTCCAAAAGCCTTGATTAAAACTTTAGCTCCTGTAATATTTTTACCATCCCATGCAGGGAATTCTTCTAATAACTGAAGTCTGTCTGATGTAGGGCTTACTTTTACTACCACTGAAGAACCATCTTCAGATGGAGCCTGATACCCATTGTCATCTACAGCAAACCCTTTTGCCGGTAGCTCAGATCCTTTCGGTTCGTCTAGTTTAACCTGATCTCCATTTTCTGCAGTAAGCGTATCGGTAATAGGATTAAAGTCCAGTCTTCCTGAAATTGCTACAGCAGCTACCATTTCCGGTGAAGCTACGAAAGCATGCGTATTCGGGTTACCGTCCGCTCTTTTTGCAAAGTTCCTGTTGAAAGAGTGAATAATAGAGTTTTTCTCTCCTTTATCAGCTCCCTCTCTGTCCCATTGCCCTATACAAGGTCCACAGGCATTTGTAAAGATTCTTGCGTTTTCAAATTTTCTGAATGAATTTAAGAAACCGTCTCTTTCTGCAGTGAATTTCACCTGCTCAGATCCCGGATTGATACCCAAAATAGCTTTAGGTTTTACTCCTTTTGCTACAGCATCTTCAACAATAGAAGCAGCTCTTGACAAATCCTCATAAGACGAATTGGTACAAGAACCGATCAGTGCCCATTCAACCTCTAAAGGCCATCCGTTAGCTTCTGCCTTTGCTCTGAACTCAGAAACAGGAGTTGCTAAATCTGGAGTAAATGGTCCGTTTAAGTGCGGAGCCAGCTCAGAAAGATTGATTTCAATTACCTGATCAAAATATTGTTCAGGATTTGCATATACTTCGGCGTCACCAGTAAGGTGTTCAGCAATTTTATCAGCAGCATCCACAACATCCTGTCTTCCTGTAGCAGCCAGATATCTTCTCATGGAGTCATCATACCCGAAAGTAGAAGTGGTAGCTCCAATTTCAGCTCCCATATTACAGATGGTTCCTTTACCTGTTGCAGAAAGAGATTCTGCTCCTTCTCCGAAATATTCCACGATGCATCCGGTTCCTCCTTTTACAGTAAGAATTCCTGCTACTTTTAAGATCACATCTTTTGCAGAAGTCCAGCCACTCATTTTACCGGTTAATTTTACACCGATTAACTTAGGCATTTTAAGCTCCCATGCCATTCCTGCCATTACGTCTACAGCATCAGCACCACCTACTCCGATGGCTACCATCCCAAGTCCTCCTGCATTTACCGTATGCGAATCAGTACCAATCATCATACCGCCAGGGAAGGCGTAATTTTCCAGTACTACCTGGTGGATAATACCGGCTCCAGGTTTCCAGAAACCGATTCCATATTTATCACAAACAGAACTCAAAAAGTTGAAAACTTCAGAGTTTTTATTAATACCTTCCTGTAAATCTGCTTCTGCACCTACTCTGGCCTGGATCAGGTGATCCGCATGGGCAGTAGAGGGAACGGCAACTTTGGCTTTGCCGGCTTGCATGAACTGTAAAAGTGCCATTTGTGCTGTTGCATCCTGCATAGCTACTCTATCTGGAGCAAAATCTACGTAAGAGCTTCCTCTTTCATGTGCTGTAGTTGCATTTCCTTCCCAAAGGTGGGTGTATAAGATTTTTTCAGAAAGTGTAAGAGGTTTTCCAACGATTTGTCTTGCCGCAGCAATTCTTTCAGGGTAACGCTCGTACACCTTTTTGATCATATCAATGTCGAAAGTCATATCTATTTTAATTTTTCTTTTTCAATTTTTTTTCCGGATTTAATTTAAAAATAAGAAGCGGAAATTCTTCGATTGCAAATCATCAAATACTATTCCTACCTTCCAAAAATGGCATAAATAAGATGAATCATTACTATTTTTAATACCTATCAAGTTAAGGAAAAAATAAATTTTGAGCTGTTGACCTAGGTTAAAATAATTCTATTCACTCTTAAATGGAAAGATTCTAAATAAAAAAGAAAGGTTTCAATCCAATAGATTGAAACCTTTCTTAAATTATTATATAAAAGAGTCTTTCGACTTATTATTTCAAGCTCTTAATGACCAACCTGAACAAGTTCTTTAATAGGTGGAGCAAATTTAGTAAGGTCAATACCTTCAACTGCTGCTTTATATTCATCTATATTAGGAATTCTTCCAATGATAGAAGATAGAACGACAACAGGTGTTGATGCAAGCAGAGATTCTCCTTTTTTACGTTCTGAATCTTCAACTACTCTTCCCTGAAAAAGACGGGTAGAAGTTGCCAGTACAGTATCTCCTTTAGCTGCTTTTTCCTGATTACCCATGCAAAGGTTACATCCCGGACGTTCAAGGTACATTACGTTTTTATATTCTACACGGGCTTCTCCCTTAGGAGCATTATCATCAAATTCGAAGGCAGAATATTTTTCCAGTAGTTCCCAATCCCCTTCAGCTTTAAGTTCATCAATTATGTTATAAGTGGGAGCAGCTACTACAAGAGGAGCATTAAATTCTACTTTACCTTGCTGTTTTTCAAGGTTTCTTAGCATTTGGGAAACAATTTTTAAATCTCCTTTATGAACCATACATGATCCTACAAATCCAAGATCTACCTTTTTCTCTCCTCCGTAATAAGAAAGAGCTCTGATGGTATCATGTGTATATCTTTTGGAAACGTCTTCATTGTTTACGTCAGGGTCAGCGATCATCGGCTCTACAATAACATCAAGATCTACAACAACTTCAGCGTAATATTTAGCATTCGCATCAGGAGTTAAAGCCGGTTTTTCCCCGGATCTGATCTCTGCAATTCTTTTGTTTGCTTTATTGATCAATCCCTGAAGAACCTGATTTTTATTATCCATTCCTTTATCGATCATAATCTGGATTCTGCTTTTTGCGATTTCCAATGATTCGATCAGGGTATTGTCTTCAGAAATGTTGATGGATGCTTTTGCTTTCATTTCAGCAGTCCAGTCTGTAAAGGTAAATGCTTGATCAGCAGGAAGAGTTCCGATGTGGACTTCAATAATTCTACCCTGGAACACATTTTCTCCACCGAATTGTTTCAGCATCTGAGCTTGTGTTGCATGAACCACATCACGGAAATCCATGTGTTCTTTCATGTTTCCTTTAAAGGTAACTTTTACAGATTCAGGAATCGGCATAGATGCTTCACCTGTGGCTAAGGCAAGGGCTACTGTTCCAGAGTCAGCCCCGAAAGCAACACCTTTAGACATTCTCGTGTGAGAATCACCACCGATGATAATTGCCCATTCGTCTACCGTGATATCATTAAGAACTTTATGAATTACATCGGTCATTGCATGATATTCACCTTTAGGATCACGGGCTGTAATCAATCCGAACTCGTTCATGAACTTCATAAGTTTAGGAATGTTTGCCTGAGCTTTTTTATCCCATACTGAAGCGGTATGACATCCTGATTGATATGCACCATCTACTACCGGAGAGATCACTGTAGCCGCCATCGACTCAAGTTCCTGAGAAGTCATAAGACCTGTTGTATCTTGTGATCCAACGATATTTACCTGTACACGAACATCAGAACCTGCATGTAATACTTTACCTGGTGTTGTTCCAACAGCATTTCTGTTGAATATTTTTTCTACTGCCGTAAGGCCTTGCCCTTCATGGGAAATTTCTTTTGAAGGAGCAAAAACAAGAGGAGTTTCTATTCCTAAAAGTTGTGCAGCGAATGTTTGAAGTTTTTTACCAAAAACAATGGCATATGAGCCTCCGGCTTTAATAAACTCCATTTTCTGAGGTGTGAGAGCCTTCGAAATATCAATAAGCTCCTGATCACCTTTATATAATTTTTTCTCTTTAATGTTGATTGTAAGTACAGTTCCTGTAGCTACAGAATAGGCTTCCTCAAGGATTGGCTCACCATTTTCATTACGAAGAGGATTGCCATTTTCATCCAGTTTTTTCACCCAGTTTTTAAGGTCGATACCTATACCTCCTGTAACATCTACGGTTGTAAGGAATATGGGAGAAATACCATTTGTACCTCCAACGATCGGGGCAATATTTACAAACGGTACATATGGACTTGCCTGCTTACCTGTCCATAAAGCCACATTATTTACTCCGGACATTCTTGAAGAACCTACACCCATAGTACCTTTTTCTGCAATAAGCATTACGCTTTTGTCAGGATGCTGTGCCTGCAGAGCTTTGATTTCTTCCTGTGCCTGAGGCGTGATCATACACTTACCATGAAGCTCACGGTCAGATCTGGAGTGAGCCTGGTTACCCGGAGAAAGTAAGTCTGTTGAGATGTCACCTTCACCGGCAATATAAGTAACAATCTTGATTTCGTCAGCAATCTCTGGTAATTTTGTGAAAAACTCAGCTTTTGCATAGCTTTCAACAATTTCCTGTGCGATTTCATTACCATTATTGAATGCTTCTTTCAGACGGTTGGTATCTGCGTCATATAGGAAAACCTGTGTTTTAAGAACGTTTGCTGCTTCTTTTGCGATAGAAATATCATTTCCTAAAGCAAGATCAAGGAGTACTTCAATCGAAGGACCACCTTTCATGTGAGATAGAAGCTCAAAAGCAAATGCAGGTGATATCTCCTCTACCACAGATTCGCCCAGAATGATTTCTTTTAAAAATTTTGCTTTAACACCTGCTGCACTGGTCGTTCCCGGAAGGGTATTGTAGATGAAAAACTTAAGAGAATCTGCTCGGTCTGCATTAGCCGGGTCTTTAATTTGTGCGATGATTTCGCTTAGCAATTCTGCACCATCAATCGGCTTTGGATGAAGCCCCTGGTTTTTTCTTTCCTCAATCTCTTTGATGTAATCCTTATAATTATTCATATAGAAGTCTTTTCGATATTAATTAAAGGTAGATTGATAACGCCACTTTTCCTTACCAGTCAGAATTAAACCATAATATGCCGTTTTTGAGCTTTGCATTTTGATATGTAACACGGACCAGTTAAAATAAGTACAATCTACATTGCTTTTATAAAATGAAAGATAATGTTTCATGCCAAAGCTAAGTATAAAGGACCTTATCGAAAAGTGTAAATGGCTTACCTGTAGTCTGTCTTGCCGCAAAAACTCTCTTTGTAACGTTGGAAAACTTTCTGATCATGTCAATATCAAATCTTGTATTCCAAAGACGTTTTAAAATTATCAAACATTTAAAAATGCTCCCAAAAGTACGAATTTTTAATATTTTATAAGGATGAAATTATTTAGATTCTTTATAAATATGATTTTTATATTTTCTATTTTGGCTGTACTTTTGCAAAAAATAAATGATGAAAGTGAAAAATGTAATGGGTCTGCTATCCCTTTTTATTTCGATTTTTGTTTTTTCACAGGCTAAATCTGTGAAAAAATATCCGGTTAAAAAAGTTTCCAAAGCGGTTGTTAAAAAAGCATCCGAACCAAAAATCAATCCCGATCTGGTTGTTATTAATGACGAGATTCCTGTTCTGATTCCACAAAAGAAGGATGGCAAATTCGGTTATGTCAACCAAAAAGGAAAATTCATTATTCAGCCTGAATACCATATAGCTGTTTTTTTTGCTGAAGACTGTAATTTACTGTATTCCCCTAATGAAAAGGTCAGAAAATTCGGAACAAAAGAATATGCTACAGTTGAAAAAGATCTGATTTCTTATAGAATAGATCAGACCGGAAAAAGAGTATATCAGTACAAAAATTCCGATCTGGGACAATGTAAGATGGAATTTAAACAGCAACAATATCAGGCCTATATTTTAAATGGCTTTTACGGAATTATTGAACCTTCAAAATTTATGAATGCTGCTGATTACAGAGAATATCAGATCTATCCTCAATATGAATATCTGCATATCATGGAAGGAGATGATGTTTCTGATCCTATGATCGTCGCTTCTCATAATGACCGCTTTGGAGTAATTGATGTTCATAATAAAATTGTGATCCCTTTTGAGTATTCCAATATTAAAAGAAATTTCAGTTGGAAATTGGGAAAGATGTTTGAAGTAACAAAAGATGGAACAAACTATTATTATATAGATTCGAAGAATAAAGCGTACTAAGCAATGTGAGCCCCGGGTATCCACATGCCTCTCCCATCTCATATATTTTTTGTAATTTCGCGGCTGAAATAAAGGGGTGCTTTTACAGGCTGAGATTATACCCACTGAACCTGGAACAGGTAATGCTGTTTAGGGACGCTCCGGCTTTTGCCGGAATTGTATAATATCTTATTGATCCCCTTTTATTCATTAAATTTTAAAATTTATAGAATGAAAGGATTATTTTTTTTAGGGCTTACTGCCAGTTCAATGGCTTTCTCCCAAACCCAAAATACAGATTCCTTAAAAATCAAGGAAATTGAAGCGGTTAATTTTACCAGGAGACTTCCCGTTGCAAAGGAGATCATTAATGTACAAAGAGACCTGGACAGCAGGAACCTCGGACAGGATCTTCCCATACTTTTAAAAAATCAGACTTCTGTAATTTCCACTTCAGATGCCGGAAACGGGGTGGGATATACTGGTTTTAGAATTCGTGGAGTTGCTGGAAGGGGAATAAATGTTATGATGAATGGAGTTCCGTTTAACGATTCGGAGAGCCAGGGTACTTTTTTTGTGAATGTCCCGGATTTGACAAGCTCGGCATCACAGATTGTGATTCAGAGAGGAGTAGGAACTTCCAATAATGGGGTTTCGGCTTTCGGTGCGAGTATCAATGTTATATCCAAAGATCCGGAAGATAAGTTTTATGTAAAAACAGATGACAGTTACGGGTCTTTTAATACCTATAAATATTCTGCTGAGGTAGGTTCCGGAAAGTTTTGGAATAATCGTCTGTCATTGATGGGTAGGTATACCCACATCAGTTCTGACGGATATATTGACAGGGCTTCATCAAGATTAGATTCTTATAATTTCACTGCCTTATTTGAAGAAGGAAAAACAAGGGTTCGTCTGATGGCTTTTGGAGGGAAGGAGAAAACATATCAGGCCTGGAACGGGATAGACAGGAAAACATGGGAGACAGATCCGAAGTTTAATTATTCAGGTGCAATTTATGGCGCTGATGGGAATATCACAGGTTTTTACAATAATGAAACTGATAACTACAGGCAAGATCATTATCAGTTATTATGGGAACAGGGGTTTAATGATCATTGGAATTTAGAGACAACTTTGCATTATACCAAAGGAAAAGGGTATTATGAAAATTATAAGCAGGGAGATCCGTTTTCAAGGTATAATTTACCCAATATCATAGAAGGAGGGCAGACCATAGAAACATCAGATTTTATCAGAAAGAAATGGCTGAACAATGATTTTTACGGAATTGTTTCAACCCTTTACGGAAAATACGAAAACCTGGATCTTAATTTCGGTGCCGTGGCAAATCAGTACTATGGAAGACATTATGGGAATGTGACGGGTGTGTTCTTTCCTATTGATGAGCATGAGTATTACAGAGGGCGTTCGGTAAAAAATGAGGTGGCAGGATTTGCAAAAGCTTTGTTTAGGGTCAATGATTTTGAGTTCTTTGGAGATTTGCAGCTTAGAAATATTGACTACGATACAAAGATTTTATTGGAAGGTGATGATGAAGGTGCTAATATCAAGAAAAACTGGTTGTTCTTCAATCCGAAAGCAGGGATAAACTACAGAATAGGAAATGGTAAAATATTTTTATCCTATGCACATGCTCAACGGGAACCGAACCGGGACGATCTTATTGCCAATAATGAAGTAAAAGCTGAAAAGCTTCATGATTTCGAAGCAGGGTTTGAAAAACAGCTTGGTATTATTTCATTGACGGCTAATTTGTATTATATGTATTATGTAAATCAGCTGGTGCTTAACGGAGAACTGAATAATGTTGGAGCTTTTATCCGTACAAATTCGGGTGAAAGCTATAGGAGAGGTATCGAGATAGGGGCAGTCGCAAAAGTTTCAAAGCAATGGGAGATTTCAGGGAATGTTAGTTTAAGTCAAAACAGGAACCAGGACTTTAAAATAGAAAATAAAGCGGTTGTTAAAGAATTGGGAAATACACAGATCTCGTTCTCTCCAGATGTTGTTGCTAATCTGGGATTAAAATTTAATCCTGATAAAAATTTCCAGTTTTCATTGATGAATCAATATGTCGGAAAACAATATCTTGATAACACTGAAGATCCGAATTTACAGCTTAAGGATTACTTTCTTACCGATTTTAATGCACAATATCAGCTCAGGATTGCCAACAATGATATTGCTTTAAAGCTTTTGGTTAATAATATTTTCAATAAAAAATATGTCAATAACGGTGCTGTGTATGGCGGTGAGCCGTATTATTTTTCACAAGCGGGAATTAATTTTATGTTTGGAATAAGTTGGAAAATACAATAAGAATAATGTAAAAATAGTTGCTGTTTTTTTTGAAATATGCAAAAAAGATATCTAAACTTGGAAATTATACATGATAAGGCTGCTCAGGCAGTCTTTTTTTATCCAAATAAATGTCATAAAAAGTCCTGAAAAAGTTATAAATTTGCTGCCAGATGAATATTTCAGCTTACATTCTAGAATATCTGAAACAATTTGGTTCTGTTACAGTTCCAGCGTTTGGCGTGTTTTCTCTGGAGAACTCAAAAGCGATTATTAATTCTGAAAACGGAAGTATACTTCCTCCCTCCAGTCAGATAGCCTTTGCATCAGATTATGAGGTGGAATCAGAAGAACTGGTATCCTTTATAAGTAGTCAAAAACAAATTTCAATTGAGTCTGCACAGAATGAATTGCAAATTCAGACTGATTTCTGGAAGAAAAAACTCCAGGCGGATCAGATTTTGGAAATTCAGAATCTGGGAACAATTTTTATTGAAGATGGTGAGCCCCATTTCAAAGGAAAAAGACTGGAGTCCAACCATCCTGAATATTATGGCCTGGAAGAGATCAGGCTTTCGGATATTAATAGTGCACAGAAGCCTTTGGTTTCAGAAAATAAAGAGAGCGATTATAAATTTAATAAATCCATTCTTTGGATCTTTCTGTTCATTATTCCTGTTTTAGGAATTTTGTATGTAGCATTCTCACAGCAGGAACTATTGTTTGGGAAAAAATCATTCGATAGTGTTTCTGTACAGACAAAAACAAGAAGAATAGTAAAAGACACGGTAAAGATTAAAAAAGATTCTGTTCAGATGAAAACTTTAGATTCCCTGAAAAAAGATTCTTTACCAAAGCAGATTGAAAAAGGAGCAAACCTTAAAAACACTCAAAACAACACTAAGGCAACATGGCAAAAAAAATAAAAAAGGCGTCGGAATCCCTGACGATTATGACTAATATTGTTCTTCCCAATGAAACAAATTCTTTAAGAAACCTTTTTGGTGGAGAGCTTTTGGCAAAAATGGATCGGTGTGCCTCAATTTCGGCTGCAAGACATTGTGAAAGAAGAGTAGTGACAGCATCCGTAAACCATGTTTCTTTCAATCATCCTATTCCTGAAGGTGGAGTAGTTGTTCTGGAATCAAAAGTTTCAAGGGCATTTTCTACTTCCATGGAGGTGTATGTTGATGTTTGGTTGGATGATCCCATCAATCAAAAGAAAATGCATACCAATGCAGGTATTTATACGTTTGTTGCAGTGGATGAATTTAATCGTCCGATTCCTATTCCTGAAATGATTCCTGAAACAGAAGAAGAAAAAGAAAGGTTTGCTGCTGCTTTTCGTAGAAAAGAACTTTCATTGATTCTTTCCGGTAGAATGAAACCTCTGGAATCGGTGGAGCTTAAAAAGCTTTTCCAGGAACCGAAATAAATACGAGTAAACAAGTGGTTGGTACAAACTTGACCACTGATTTTTGCCAACATATGATCAAAAATTATGAAAGCAGGTATTTCTGAGAATGAAATATTCGGAATTGCATACACAGTGATTCTAATTGGTGTTATTGGTTAATAAAATTTGTGTCATCAGTGTTTAAATATTATGAAAATCCTTCTTTTAGATAAAAATCATCCCCTTATCACGGAGCAGCTTCTCGCAAAAAATTTTATCCTGGAAGAAGACTTTACGTCTTCTTATGATGAGGTTTGTAAAAAAATTCATCATTATGACGGTGTGATTATAAGAAGCAGGATTCCTTTGGATAAGCACTTCCTTGAAAAAGGGAAAAAGCTGAAGTTCATTGCAAGAGTAGGAGCAGGAATGGAGAATATTGATATTCCCGCCGCTGAAAAGTTGGAAATTCAGCTGATTAACTCCCCGGAAGGAAACAGGGACTCCGTGGCAGAGCATGTTGTAGGAATGTTGCTGATTCTTATGAATCGCCTGTTTATAGCTTCCCAGGAAGTGAAAAACGGAATTTGGCTGCGCGAAGAAAACAGAGGTGACGAATTGCTAGGAAAAACTGTTGGGCTGATTGGTTATGGAAATATGGGGAAGGCGACTGCTAAAAGACTTTCCGGTTTTGGCTGTACTGTGATTTTCCATGATATTTTACCCGGTCTTTCTGATGAATACGCTACACAGGTTTCTTTAAAAGACCTGAAGGAAAGGGCTGAAGTTTTAAGCTTACATATTCCCTTGACCGACGAATCTTATTATCTGATCGATGGACCGTTCATTTCCGATATGAAAAATGATTTCTATTTTATAAATACGGCAAGAGGGAAAAATATAGAAACGAAAAGTTTAGTTGAGGCTTTAAAAGCTGGGAAAGTAAAAGGGGCATGTCTTGACGTATTAGAGTATGAGAAATCTTCTTTTGAAAACTTAGAGGCAGGGGAAAATGAAGACCTGCAATATCTGCTGGAATCAGAAAAAGTAATTGTAACACCGCATATAGCGGGATGGACGCATCAAAGCAAAGAAAAATTGGCCCAGGTTATTGTGGATAAGATTGTCGCTAGGTTCGCTGGTTAAGAGTAAAACAATAATAAAAAAGTGCTATCAATTGATAGCACTTTTTTATTATCAATATACTGTAAAAAGAATAAAACTGACAAATATCATAGGCTGTCATATGTCCATGGCTACACGATTTTTTACAGATTTTTCACAAAGGCTTTTCAAATAGCTGTATAATTAGTGACCTCCTTGAAAAAAATAACTACATTAGTGAATGTTAATTTAAGTTTCTGATAATCAGCTATTTGAATATAAATAATTTATTTTTATTATGCTATTCTAACTTAAATTATTAATTGAATTGAGTCATTTTGTTTAATAATTACAGCGAATTAACCAAAATACAGATTATGAAAAAGTTATTTTTACCGATGGTATTAGTCTTATTTTCTTTCAACTTTTGCACTGTTGAGAGTAATGATACCATATCAAATCAAGAAACAAGTGCGATACAATCGAATTATCAGGGAAAGTGGATTGTTAAAGAGTATTCGATACCAAGGCTGGGAGAACAATTTTTACCAGCTGATGGTAAGGGCTGGTATATTCAGTTTAATGAAGATCAGACATTTTCAACTTCTGCACCTAATGGAACATTTTCCGGAACTTACGAATTTAGAGATGGCGCCTTTCACTGTACGACAAGTGAAGGAGTTGTGTCTAAATTAGTTATTAAAGGGACAGATGGAAATAAAGTGATCATAGATAATCTTTCTGGTACAGGAGTTAAATTCTGTACTTTTAAGGTGCTGAAAGAATAATAAGATTGTTAAGGGCTACTCATTTTTCAGTGATATTGCCCGTGATAAAAATATCAAAGAACACAAACTATTTACTTTAAAAATGGCTCAATTAAGAATAAACTGTGTAATGCAGTTTATTTTTTTTAACGATACTGTTAAATAATTCATAATTCGTATTGAGGAGTCAATATTTATTTTGAGTTTTATTAAATTGCCGCTCATTTTTGATACTCATGAAGAAGCATAATTTTGTCCTTTTTTTAGCTGCTTTTGCATTTTTGTTTTCCTGTAAGAATAAATCCGAAACTAAAGAAGCTGTAGCAGAAAATACTACTAACCTACCCAACTACGGAAATGTGGACCTGAGCAAGGTTTTTACAAAAGCAGATGATCAATTGCCTAATAAAGCTTCTCTGGTACAATATATTGATCAGTATTATAAAAAAGTATGGGATGCCGGTGACTTAAGTGGTGGAATACTTGTTGCTAAAGGAGATGACATTCTATATGAAAATTACAGAGGTTTTGGAAGAGAAGGAAATCAAATGCCTATTGATAAAAATACACCTCTTCATGTTGCTTCTGTTTCAAAGACGATGACGGCGATGGCGATGATGAAGTTAATTGAGGCAGGAAAAATAAAATTGTCTGATCATTTAACACAATATTTCCCGGGATTTCCTTATCCGAATGTAACCGTTCAGAACTTGTTATCACAGAGAAGCGGTTTACCCAAATACGAATATTTTATTACTAAAATTCAACCGGCTCCCGTTGAGCTTTCCAAAACATTCATGACCAATCAGGATGTATTGAATATGATCATCAAATATAAACCTGAACTGGCAAGAGACACAGATACTGGTTTTATGTATTGCAATACAAATTTTGCTTTATTGGCATTGCTGATTGAGAAGATTACAAAAACTCCGTTTCCTCAGGCCATGAAGGAAATGGTATTTGATCCTCTTAAAATGAAAAATACCTATATCTTCCAGGAGAAAGATATACCTACCGCTGCACAGTCTTTTTATTACGGACGAGGTAAGCTATATCCTTTGGACAGACTTGACCTTATTTACGGAGACAAGAATGTATATACTACTCCAAGGGATCTTTTTAATTTTTCAAAAGCAATGTTTTCCAAGGATTTCTTAAAGCCGGAACTTATGCAGATGGTTTTTACACCTTACAGTAATGAAAAAGCCGGAATGAATAATTACGGATTAGGTTTCCGGATGAAGATTTTTGATAACGGAGAGAAGCTTACCTATCACAACGGATGGTGGCATGGAACGAATTCTGTTTTTGCCCATTTGTTAAATTCAAAGGTGACCATTGTTGCCATTGGAAACAAATATTCAAACAGGGTGTATACAGCATTGGCATTATCCGGATTATTTGAAGATTTTCCTGCGCAAAAAGATAAGCTGCATAGTGTCATGAACGATAATCAGGATTCTTTAAAAAATGGACATGAAGTTTTTGGAGAATAATGTTTACTTTTGCTTAAACATATTCATGAAAAGACTTTTTCTACTATTCATTATTGGTTTTCTTGTACAGTCCTGTGCAAGAGTAGGTTCTCCGGTAGGAGGTCCTAAAGATACGCTGGCTCCAAAGTTTTTAAGCTCAAATATAGATACAACCAGAGTCAATGTTCGAAGAGATGTTAAAGAACTTCGTATCGATTTTGATGAATATGTAACGCTGAAAGATATCAACAAAAATTTAATTATCTCTCCGCCTATTAAAAAAATCAAGCGGATCTTACCTTCGAATATTGCCAATAAATATCTTTTGATCCAGTGGGAAGATACCTTACAGGCCAATACCACTTATAATTTTAATTTTGGAAATTCTATAGTAGATAATAATGAGTCTAACACACTTCGTTATTTCAACTTTGCTTTTTCTACGGGTGAGAAACTGGATGATCTTTATATCAGTGGTGATGTAAGAGATGCAATATCCTTTAAAAAGGAAACAAGCACAGAAAATAAAATGGTTGTAGGTTTGTACAAGGTTCAGGATACCATGAATTATAAACAAAAACCTTACTATATCACAAAGGTAGATGACGATGGCTATTATGAGCTTAATTATTTGTCGCCGGGGAAATACAAGATCATTGCCTTTGAAGATGAAAATGGTAATTCCATGTATGATCCCGGAAAAGAAAAAGTAGGATTCCAGAAAGAGCCTATCGACTTTGAAAAATCCATTTCGGGATTGAACTTAAAGGTATATCCATCGAGAAAACCATTGAAGTATGTAGAGATGAAGGAAACACCGGGAGGTATCACGATGACGTTTGAAGGAAAGCCGGATAATGTACAGGTTCTTTCTATTAACGATAAGCTTCAGGATATAAAAGTAACCCACAGACCTAAATCGGATTCTGTTAAGATATGGTTTGACGCGGTGAAAAGCAATGTAGGACAGACGACTACTGAAAATTTGAAGTTTAGTTATGATGCTGATAATAAAAAGGATACGGTTTCTGTCTTTTATAAATACAATGCGAAAAACGGAATGACCCTTGACAACAATGACGGATCTCTTTTACCTCCTAAAACAGATTTCAGGATTACTTCCAATTACATCATTGATAAAATAAATACGGATAAATGGGTATTGAAAAGTGATAGTTTAACAACACAGAACTTCACGGCAAAAATTTCCGAAACCAATCCGTATCAGATCCTGATTCAATCCGATTTTGTTCCGGGAAAAAAATATCAGCTGGTTGTTCCTAAAACAACTGTTCTGTCATTCTATGATAAAAACCCAACATCAAAGCGGTTTGACTTTGAAGCAGACAAGGTAGAAAACTACGGCAGTCTTGCATTCAAGCTCCAAAATGCCCCCGCTTCGAATTATTGGCTTCAGCTATTGGATACATCTGAAAAAGTGGTTTACCAGAAATATACAAAGGGGGACGCTGTTAAATTCGATATTCTGAAACCCGGAGATTATGTTGTGAGGATTCTGGTTGACAACAATGATAATAAATATTGGGATGAAGCAGACTTTCAAAACGACGTGTTTGCGGAAGACTCTTATATTTTCTATAAAGCTGTTGTTGTAAGACCTTTATGGGACAGCAATGAAGATTGGGATTTAAAGGATACAAGAGTGCTGGATACAAAAGGATTAAATATTCCTAAACCGGTTGTTGAAAAGCCTGTTGAAAAGGATAATCCTGCACTTAAGTCCGGTAATTCCGTATTGCAACCTGTGAGATAGAGAACGTATGAAAACGATAAAGAAGATTGTATTCTGGAGCCTGGTTGTTTTTGCACTCATTCAGTTTATCCCTATAGACAGGACCAATATGCCCGTTGATCATAAGGTAAATTTTGTAGATGCAAAACAAACACCCGAAAAGATCACTAAACTTATAAAAGGAGCTTGCTATGACTGTCATTCCAACGAAACGGTATATCCTAAGTATTCTTATATAGCGCCTATATCATGGTCTATAAAAAGCCATGTTAATGATGGAAGAGAGCATCTGAACTTTTCGATCTGGCAAACTTACAATTCAGATTTGAAGATAAGTATGCTTAACAGTATTATTCCAACACTTCAAAGCAGGACAATGCCGATGCCCGGATATATTGTGTATCATAAGGAGGCTAATTTATCTGAAGCAGAGCGAAAACTGCTGATCAATTATTTCGAGGAAATGCTGAAATCCAAAACTTACTGATACGCTGGTTTGTAGCGTCGTAAAATAATAATAGCAGAGCTTTGGCCCTGCTATCAATATTTTAAATTGTGTAATTATAGATTGTTTAAATATTGCTTAAAAAATATTTTCTGAGAATCAAAAGCAATATCCTCCAGTTTAATATCTTTTAGTGGAATCCACTGTGCTTCCGATATTTCGGATAATTCAATGTTAACTTCGAATTTTTTATCCACGCGGTATTCATAAAATAAATCGATCGTATTGTAGTCGATCTCTTTATATTGATAGATATTAGGTAGGCTGGTAAGGTATTTTAAATTTGAAATATCGATATTCAGCTGTAGCTCTTCAAAAAGTTCTCTTTTACAGGTTTCTTCTGCACTTTCTTTCGGGTCAACAAAACCACCTGCTAGGTCCAGCTTTCCTTTCTTAGGATTCCGGTTTCTTCTTGTCAGGTAAATTTCATCACCATATCTTATAACAACGGCTACAGCTCCTGCTACATTGTTATATAACGTGAAATTGCATAGAGGGCAGCTCCATTTTTTTTCGCCATCCCAGTGTAGAGATTCTTTGCCACAGTTTGGACAATATTTCAATAATTTCATTAAGCAATATTAATATTTCGGGGATGGTAATTTAAAATGACATCCCGTAGTTCTTCGGTTTTTAAATGAGTATAAATTTCAGTTGTCGTAATGCTTGAATGACCAAGCATTTCCTGAATATATCTTAAGTCAGCTCCGTTTTGTAGTAAATGTGTAGCAAATGAATGTCTGAAGGTATGTGGGGATATTTTTTTACTTACACCGGCTTTATCCGTGAGTTCTTTAATAATAAGAAATACAATCACTCTGGACATGGAAGTTCCTCTGCTGTTCAGGAATAATGAATCTTCATATTTCTTGTTGATCTTGTTTTTAGAACGCACCTCTTTGATGTAACTGTTCAATAATTCAGCAGTGTAATCGGCCAAAGGAACGAAACGGGTTTTATTTCCCTTCCCGTTCACCTTAATGTAATTTTCTTTAAAATTAATGTTTGAAATTTTCAGATCAATAAGTTCTGATACCCGAAGTCCACAACCATAAAGTACTTCTACAATACACTGATTTCTTCTTCCCAGATCCGAGTTCACTTCAATGGCTCCGATAATCTTGTTGATATCCATAAGGCTTAGTGTATCGGGAAGGTATAATCCCAATTTAGGGCCTTCAAGCAATGCTGCCGGATTATCCTCACGGGCCTCATCCTCCAGAAGGAACTTGAAAAAAGCCTTGATAGAAGATATCCATCTGGCCTGCGACCGCTCACTGAATTTTTGTTTGGAAAGATTGAAGATATACTCCTGTAAATTATCGTATCCGATCACATCCGGTCCGATGTTGTCGAGGTCTTCCTCAGCGTACTCCTTTAATTTTTTAATGTCTCTAACATAAGCGTCTAGAGTGTTTTCTGAAAAATTTCTTTCGAAACGAAGAAAGATTTCAAAATCTTTAATTTTTTCATCCCAAGTCATTTGTGTTATTTTTTTAGTTCACAATCAGAAATTTGTTCTATTTCAATATTATGGTTTTTAAGGAATGATATCCCATCGTCATCCGAATACTCATTGATATATACCAGTCTTGTAATCCCAGCCTGTAAAATTAGCTTGCTGCACTCTTTACATGGAGAAAGCGTTAAATACAGCGTTGCTCCTTTTGCAGATTGGGTAGAAGCAGCTAATTTTAATATAGCATTTGCTTCTGCATGTAATACGTACCAATGTGTTTTTCCCTCTGCATCTTCACAACAATTCTCGAATCCCGAAGGAGTTCCGTTATAACCATCTGAAATAATCATCCTATCTTTTACGATAAGAGCTCCTACTTGTTTTCTTTTACAGTAGGAAAGTTTTGCCCATTCCTGAGCCATTTTTAGATAAGCTTTATCAAACTTATTCATACCGCAGCATTTTTTTTTTTCGAAATAATTTGTAAAAATAATCTTAGAAGTTAGGCTTTCTTTTTTCCAGAAAAGCACTTACTCCTTCTTGTTTATCAGCTAGTTCAAAAAGCTCGCCAAAATACTTAATCTCAGTATCAAAGCCTTTATCCGTATCCGATAAATTCACTGCATGAATAGCCTTGGAAATTGCCATGGGTGAATTGAAGGCAATAACGTTTGCTAGTTCCTTTGTTTTGGTTAATAAGTCTTCAATAGGATATACTTCGTTCACTAATCCGATTTCTTTGGCTCTTTGAGCGGGAATCATTTTGGCTGAGAAGATCATTTCGTTGGCAATACCTTTTCCGACAAGCTTAGGAAGCCTTTGCGTTCCTCCGTAACCAGGAATCAGTCCTAAGGTTACTTCCGGAAGTCCTAATTTAGCATTTTCCGAAGCATATCTGATATGGCATGCCATAGCAAGCTCTAAACCTCCACCTAAAGCAAAGCCATTGACTGCTGCAATGACTGGTTTAGAGAGATTTTCTATTTTATTAAAAAGAGAATTTTGACCGTTTTTTGCCAATTCTTCAGCCCTTTCCTGTCCGAAATCACTGAATTCTTTGATGTCTGCTCCTGCAACGAAAGATTTCTCACCACTTCCTGTAAGAATAATCACCCTGCAAGACTTGTCCAAATCCAGGTCGTCTAAAGCTGAACTTATTTCCTGGATGGTTTTAGCGTTTAGTGCATTGAGACTTTCAGGTCTGTTTATTGTAATAATAGCTAATTTATCTTCTTTTTTTAATAATATATTTTCGTAACTCATTTTTCCACTTTAAATACTAACCCTTGCAAATTATCATTTTTTTACAAAAAAAAGGAAAAAAAGTTGATATTTTTTCCTTTTTTGTTGAAATATTATTTTGTTTGCTTATTTGATGTGATTCATCATATTGCTATCGATATTGATATTTAGCTGTGATGCTACTTTCATGCCAAGTTCAATATTCGCTCTGAAAAAATGACACAGCTGACGATTTATGATTTCATCTCTCTTTGGTCCGTCAATCCCCTTCATGCTTCCCACAATATTATGGACAAGGCGTTCC
Organism: Chryseobacterium sp. B21-037; assembly: GCF_028570785.1. Classification (NCBI taxonomy): domain Bacteria; kingdom Pseudomonadati; phylum Bacteroidota; class Flavobacteriia; order Flavobacteriales; family Weeksellaceae; genus Chryseobacterium; species Chryseobacterium sp. B21-037. The sequence goes on along the minus strand of NZ_JALGCB010000001.1, from coordinate 3,278,708 downwards.
CGGTCTTCAGTATTCATTGCTTTTGTATAAAGCAGCCCGGGTTGTGTATAATGATCATCATCATTTTCATTTCTGTTGTAGAAAGCTACATGAGCGCTATCAAGTTCATAATCATAACCTTTATAAGAAGGATCCGGCTTGATGTCATCAAAGCTGTTAGGATGGTAGTTAGGCTTATCAGCATATTCACTGGAGTCAGCCATAAAACCATCTCTCTGGTAATTGTTGGTAGCAAAAGGGCAACGGTTCACTTCCAGCTGATGAGCATTTACTCCTACTCTGTATCTGTGAGCATCGGGATATGAGAATAATCTTCCCTGAAGCATTTTATCCGGAGAAAAACTAATTCCATTGATCAGATTGCTAGGGGAAAATGTGGATTGTTCTACATGTGCAAAATAATTAACAGGTACTTCATTCAGTTCCATTTCTCCAACCTCAATTAGAGGGAAGTCATTCTGGAACCAAACCTTGGTTACATCAAAAGGATTCCATCTGAAATCTTTTGCCTGCTCTTCAGTCATTACCTGGATATATAAGGTCCATTTCGGGAAATCACCATTTTCTATAGCATTGCAAAGATCCTCCTGGGCAAAGTCTGGATTTTCACCAGCCATCTTTACGGCTTCCTCATTGTTGAAGTTTTTAATTCCCTGTTTTGTTTTGAAATGGAATTTAACCCAAACTCTTTCATTGTTTGCATTGATCATAGAGAAGGTATGGGATCCGAAACCGTGCATATGCCTGTAACCATGAGGCGTACCCCTGTCGGACATTAAGATCAGAACCTGATGAAGGGATTCAGGATTCAGGCTCCAGAAATCCCACATCATTGTGGCACTCTTTAAATTTGTTTTCGGCACTCTTTTTTGAGTATGAATAAAATCAGGGAATTTTTTGGCATCTTTAATAAAAAACACAGGAGTATTATTACCTACAAGATCCCAGTTTCCGTCTTCAGTATAAAATTTTAATGCAAAACCTCTCGGGTCTCTTGCGGTATCTGCGCTTCCTTTCTCACCACCTACGGTAGAAAACCTTGCAAACATTCTGCAGGAGTTTCCCACCTTCGAAAATAATTTTGCTTTGGTATATTTACTAATATCGTGTGTTACGGTAAATGTTCCATAAGCGCCGCTTCCTTTTGCATGAACAATTCTTTCGGGAATTCTTTCTCTTACGAAATGGGCAAGGTTTTCCTGAAGAATAAAGTCCTGCAATAGGACAGGACCTCTGGGACCTACCGTCTGAGAATCCTGATGCTCAAAGTACGGAGCACCGCTGCTTAATGTTAATTTTTTAGAATCCATATAGTTAAGATTTTGATTTATTTGTTGTGTTTTTGGATGTAAGAATTATCAAATTTACTTGAATTTTTAATTGCTTATAGCAAAAACATCATATCTTTGTAATAGATAATATTAATCAGATGAACATTCAGCAATTGGAGTATCTTATCGCTGTAGATAAGTACAAACATTTTGGGAAAGCAGCTCAAGCATGCTTCATTACGCAACCTACACTAAGTGCGATGATACAGAAATTTGAGGATGAACTGGATGTAAAGGTGTTCGACAGGACTACGCACCCGATCCGTACCACAGATGTAGGGCTTCAGATCATTGATCAGGCGAAGGTGATTATAGAATCTGTCAATGAGCTGAGAAATAAAGCAAACCTGCTTAATAACATTTTAGGAGGAACAATTAACCTGGGAATTATTCCTACAGTATCTTCCTTTATTTTACCTACAGAAATTTTTAAATTCCTTGATGAGAATCCTAAAATTCAGATGAACGTGAAGGAAATGACAACAGACAGTATTATCAAGGCTTTAAAGGCTGGGGAACTGGATGCTGGAATTATTTCAACTCCGTATGATACGGCGGATGAATTCTATCAGGATTTTCTGTTCAATGAAGAGCTGATGATCTACAGCTCTGATACACAAGCTAATAAAAAGAATTCCTATATTATTCCTGAGGAGCTTAATGTTGAAAAAGTATGGCTTCTGGAAGAAGGGAACTGTTTGAGAAATCAGTTTGAAAACATTTGTCATCTGAAAGAAAATACACTCAAGCCAAAAAATCTCGACTTCCTTGCTTCCAATATCCAGACACTGGTTCATATGGTTGATAAGGTAGGAGGAATAAGTATTCTGCCGGAATTGGCTTTAAGCCAGCTTTCTGAAGAGCAGAAAGGTAAAGTTTTCAGATTTAAGAAGCCTTTCCCTTACAGGGAAATAAGCATCATTTATTACAAACCGACTTTCAAACAAAAGATTATTGACGAATTGTCTTCTTCAATCCAGTCTTCTTTAAAAGAAAGACTTAATTATAATGAAAGTCCAAAAGATTTCGTAAGCATAAAACCACAATAGTTTTTTATACTCAATCGGGATAAATCGCTTGTTTCAAGAAATTTATAATTATTTCTTAAAAGTTTTGGCTATTGAAAAATAGTCCTTAACTTTGCCCCTGTTTACAAACGAGGAAAAATTTGACCTGATTGCAACCTCTATAAAAAAAAGCTAAAACAGTATTCTTTTTGAGCTTTCCATGCAATTATTCACGTTATTCCTCATATTTTTAATCTAATAAAACAAAGAATAATATGTCTTATTTATTTACATCTGAATCCGTTTCAGAAGGGCATCCTGATAAAATTGCGGATCAGATTTCTGACGCTTTGATTGATCATTTTCTAGCATACGATAAATCCTCAAAAGTAGCGTGTGAAACACTTGTTACTACCGGACAGGTAGTATTGGCAGGAGAGGTTAAGTCGGATGCTTATCTTGATGTTCAGACCATTGCCAGAGAAGTAATCAATGGAATAGGTTATACAAAAGGAGAGTATATGTTCAATGGAGACTCTTGCGGGGTAATCTCTGCGATCCATGAGCAATCACCGGATATCAATCAGGGGGTTGATAGAAAAGTAGCAGATGAGACTTTTGAAAGCAAGGCTAATGCACAAGGTGCAGGAGACCAGGGAATGATGTTTGGTTATGCTACTAATGAGACCGCTAATTATATGCCTTTGGCGCTTGACCTTGCACATACTATTCTAAAAGAGCTTTCTGCAGTAAGAAGAGAAAATAAAGAAATTACTTATTTACGTCCTGATGCGAAAAGCCAGGTGACTATTGAATATTCTGACGATCATAAACCGGTAAGAATTGACTCTATCGTGGTATCTACTCAACATGATGACTTTGGAGCCGAAGAAGAAATGTTGAACAAGATCCGTGAGGATATCAAAAATATCCTGATCCCAAGAGTAGTGGCTCAACAGCCGGAGGAAATCAAAGCTTTATTCAACGATCAGATCAAATATCACATCAATCCTACCGGGAAATTTGTAATCGGTGGTCCTCATGGTGATACCGGTCTTACAGGTAGAAAGATCATTGTGGATACATACGGTGGAAAAGGAGCTCACGGAGGTGGGGCATTTTCCGGAAAAGACCCTTCAAAAGTAGACAGAAGTGCTGCTTACGCAACAAGGCATATTGCTAAAAACCTTGTAGCTGCAGGTGTTGCAGATGAAGTATTGGTGCAGGTTTCTTATGCAATTGGTGTTGCTGAGCCTTGTGGTCTGTATATCAACACATATGGGACTTCAAAAGTAGATCTTCATGATGGGGAAATTGCGAAGAAAGTTTCTGCAATTTTCGATCTGAGACCTTACGCAATTGAAGAAAATCTGAAATTAAGAAACCCTATTTATCAGGAAACAGCTTCTTACGGACATATGGGTAAAGAACACTACATTGCTGATAAAACGTTTAATAAAGGTCATAAAAATGAGCTTACGCTTAAAGACCTGGAATTCTTCACCTGGGAGAAATTAGACAAAGTAGAAGAGATTAAAACAGCATTTGGTATTTAATTTTTTCTTTAAGATATTTATACTGCTTTATCTTTAACAAGATAAGGCAGTTTTTTTTAATTTTACACCTTAAATAAATAAAAAGATGATGAATTTCCGATGGGTAATAACGGTTGTATCCATATTTTTTTTATCCACCTACGCAAGTGCACAATATACCATGCACAAAATGATTAGTGTTGGATATACATATCAAAACCAAAGCTTCGGAGAATTGGGTGGAAAATTACTTTTCCTTAAGAATGACGATGTTATTTACAGATTAGGAGCTTCCGCATTAATGGGTTCCACTAATTCTAAATTTGCCATCATGCCCAAAATTCAGGCAGATGTCTTGCTTAATTTTGAAAAAAATGTAGATTTTTATCACTCTTATTATTTTTTAGCAGGAGTTGAAGGGACCAATAAATATATTGCACCCAAAGTAGGGGTTACTTTATTCGGGCTGTTGGATTTAACTGCAGGGTATGCTTTTCCCTTTGGAGACGCTGAATTGAACGGAAAACAGCTAAAAGGAGTGAATGTAAATTTTACATTAAATATCCCAACTGTCTTCATTCATGATATGTTTAAGTGATTTTTTTTAAAAATTTTTTCTAAATATTAATAATAGGTTAACAGTTATTAAAATTTTATTATATTTACATCCATAAATAAACGAACTGCTTATTGATTGGACTTTACTCTGAAAAACTGTTTTGTATTTACAGCTAAAACCAGATAAAATATCTGGAAGAAAAACTGTCGGCAAATATATATTATATTGAGAAGAAAGTCATGAAATCAAAATCGGATTGCGTATTAATTTCCCTTTACCAAAAAGGAGACGAAGGAGCTTTATCAACTCTTATTCATCGTCATCAGAGAGAATTGTTTACATTCATTTTTTACAAAATTAATGATGAAGACCTAGCTAATGATGTTTTCCAGGATACATTCATGAAAATCATCGTGATGTTGAAAGAAGGACGTTATAACGAAGAAGGAAAATTTATTCTTTGGGCTAAAAGAATTGCCTATAATCTTATTATTGACCATTTCAGATTGAAATCGAAAAATATCAAGGTTTCGGAAACAACTTTTGAAACTGACGAATATTCTATTTTCGATTTAATCAGAGAGCCTTCAGAAAATATTGAAGATCAATTAGTGACTAATCAGATTCAGGAAGATTTATTGCGAATGCTGCAATACCTGCCTCAGAATCAGCAAGAGGTTATTAAGTTAAGATTTTTTGATGGGTTGAGCTTTAAAGAGATTGCAGATCACACGGATATGAGCATTAACACTACATTGGGACGTGTAAGGTATGCGCTGATCAACCTGAGAAAAATCATGGAAGAGAATAATATTATCCTTACCAGATAATAATTATAAAAAATTCCCGTTTTAAGGATAAACATGTTTCGCCTATGAAAAAAAATGATTCCTTAAAAGTGAAAACTTTGAAACCAAAAAAACAAACTGTTGATTTTCTACTCAACTTTTCAAAAAATCTTGGAATAGTAAAAATCAAAGATAAAAATTATTCGATCTCTAAAAATTAAAGTATTAATTTTGTGCTGTATGAAAATTCAGCACATTTTTTTTGACCTGGACAATACGCTTTGGGATCATCGCAAGAACGCTTACCTTACCATCAGGGATCTTTTCGAAAAGCAGGAAATAACACTCAAATACAATATAGATTTCGAGGAATTTCATGAAGTGTATCATGAAATCAATGAGAGCTTATGGGAAAAAATCAGAGACGGCATAATAGGTAAAGAATATTTAAGAAAACACCGTTTTCTTAATACTTTTAAACATTTTGGAGTTGAAGATGAGCAGTTGTCAGATTATTTTGAAGAACACTTTCTGGATAAAATTCTTAATCACAATGAACTGGTAGAGGGAGCTTTGTATGTTCTTGATTATCTAAAATCAAAAGAATATACAATGCACATTATTTCCAATGGCTTTAAGGAAGTCACGGAAAGAAAATGTATACTTTCAGGGATTGATCATTATTTTAATACGATCACCAGTGCTGATGCAGTGGGGGTGAGGAAACCTAATCCTGAAATTTTTGAGTATTCTTTAGGTCGTGCACACGCGAATAAGGAAGAAAGTATCTTGATAGGGGATGATTGGATTGCAGATGCGGTAGGAGCCATGAATTTTGGAATGGATGTTATTTTCTTTGATGTCCTGAACGAAAACCGGACAGAAGAAAATGTAAAGACCATTAAGCATCTTCTTCAAATCAAAGAATATCTTTAAAATTTGCTGCTTACATTTTTTTCCTAATTCTTTCCTAAATTAATATAGAATTTTGCTTCATAATAAATGAATAAAATTTTATATTATGAAAAGTTTAAAGAAAATCACCAGCTTACTAACCTTTATCTTAGTTTTATCAGCAGGTTTCATATTTGCACAGGATAGAGCAATCAGTCCCAATCAATTACCTGTTACTGCAAAGAAGTTTCTGGCAGGAAATTTTAAAGGTATTGCAGTAGGTTCCGTTATAGAGGACCGTGAAATATATGGAGTAGACGAATACAAAGTATACCTTTCCAACGGTGTGAAAATAGAGTTTGACAGCCAGGGAAACTGGAAGGAAGTGGATGGTAAGCATCAGAAGCTCCCGTATGGCTTTATTCCTGCAGGTATAAGAAATTATGTGGTTAAAAGCTTTCCAAACACTTCGATTATAAAAATTGAAAAAGAAAGATGGTCTTATAAAGCTGAACTATCCAATGGCGTTGACCTGAAATTCGACAAAAATGGGAATTTTAGTAAGATTGATGACTAATACTATATTAAATTTTTATGTTATGGTAAATTGGAATATAATCAACAAAGAAAGCCGAAGAAATATACTTACTTTTCTTACTATATACCATCCATGTATGATCATTGAATCGGTAAAAGATATAAAGAATAAATACAAAATCCATGTGCTGAATGGGCAAACGCTTAGTTTTCATGTGGATGGTAGTTCTATCACAAATAATTTTTAATCTTGATAAATTATAGCCTCCCGGGAACAGGAGGTTATAATTTTATATATTTGATCAGAAAGTCAGAATAATACTTACTATGAAAATTTTACTTGTTGAAGATGAGGCGGAATTAAGAAATACCGTGCAAAGCTTTCTTGAAGCACAGCACTTTATAGTAGAGTCCGCTTCTGACTATAGTTCAGGTTTGGATAAAATCATTTCATATGAATATGACTGTATTCTCCTGGATATTATGCTGCCAGACGGAAGTGGGATGGATCTTCTTAAAGAAATTAAAAGTATGCACAAAAAAGATCCTGTAATCATCCTTTCTGCAAAAGATTCTGTCGACGATAAAGTAAGCGGATTGGAAATAGGGGCAGATGATTACCTTGCCAAGCCTTTTCACCTGGCAGAATTGATGGCCCGGATTAAATCGGTCATCAGAAGGAAAAATCAGGATGGAGAGAATATAATCACTTATAAAAACATCTTTGTGGATCCTGACAACAGAAAAGTAAAGATAGGTAATGAAGAATTGATCCTTAACCGTAAGGAGTATGATCTTTTGTATTATTTCGTGATACATCCTGAAAAAACATTACAAAAAACAATGCTTGCAGAAGCAATCTGGGGCGATTATATTGATCAGGCGGATAGCCTGGATTTTATTTATTCACAGATAAAAAACCTTCGTAAAAAGCTTAAAGCGTTAGGCGCTGAAGCTGATTTTCAGGCGATTTACGGAATAGGATATAAATTTGTATAATGAAAGTTTCTCTGAAATATTATACCATAAAATACCTGATAACCATTCTGCTATTGATCATTGCAGTGTGGGCGGCATTATTTTACGCCTATATTCTGGACGAAGTGTATGATAATGTGGATGATGGATTGAAAAACAGAAAAATACAGATTATTAAGGCAGTATATCTGGATGAGCACTTGTTAAAGAATAATGAGTTTGGTTTTAATGAATTTAAGATCAATCCTATTTCTGCAGCAGAGCATCAGGAAAAGAACAAGCTTTTTAATAAGATGTATTACATGGAATACGATGATGAAGAGCAGCCTTACAGAGTTCTTGAGACAGATTTTATAGACCAGTTTGGAAAGTATCAGAAATTGACTATCCGAACGTCCACGGTAGAAGAAGATGAGCTGGTATATGACCTTACAACAGCTCTGATTGTTTTGTACCTGTTATTGGTAGTAAGTATTATCGGGATCAACGGATTTTTGCTTCACAAAGCGATGAAGCCTTTTTACCGTATTCTGGATAAGCTCAAAAAATATCAGTTTGGGATTTCTTCTGATAAAGAGTCTCCAAAATATTCCATCAAAGAGTTTGAAGAGCTGGATAGAGAGATCAACGAAATGATTGATCGTAACGAGCTCGCCTTTAATCAACAAAAACAGTTTATTGAAAATGCATCTCACGAATTGCAGACACCTTTGGCAATTGCAATCAATAAAATAGATCTGGCAATACAGAATGATCAGTTTGATGAAAAGGATATGAATTTCTTTACTGACATCAAGAATGATCTGGGAAGGATGGCAAGCCTGAATAAATCACTGCTTATGCTGTCTAAAATTGAGAACAATCAGTTCAGTACTTTGTCCCATGTAAATTTTACTGCGATGATCAAAGAGCTGGTCAATAGCTATGAAGATTTTATAGAATACAAAGAGATTAAAGTAAACCTGTTGGACAAAGAAATATTTGAAACTATCTTCAGCCCTGACTTAGCCAATATTTTACTTTCTAATTTACTTAAAAATGCAGTCAGGTATAACCATCAAAATGGAATTTTAAATATTATTACCGAAAAGGGCAGGATGATTTTTCAGAATACCGGATCAATGAATCCTCTGGATGGAAAAAAAATCTTCAACAGGTTTTTTAAGCAAAGCACGGACAGCAGTTCTACCGGATTGGGACTTTCTATCATTAAAACCATAATAAAACAATATCCCGGATGGGATATTGTTTATGATTTTGAAGACGGAATGCATAGCTTCATTCTGTCAAAGAATAAAAGTTAGCCTATATATTAAAGTCCTAGACTTTCCCTTACACGTTTAATGGTTTCCACTGCAATCACTCTTGTTTTTGCAGCACCTTCCTGAAGTTTTGCTTCCAATTCATCCAGGTGGGTCATATAGTAGGTAAATGTTTCTCTTTCCTTCTGGAAACGAGTGGTAATCAGGTTTAAAAGTTCTGTTTTTGCATGTCCATATCCAAAGTTTCCTACAAGATATTTTGCTCTTAGCTCCTCTGTCTGTTCAGGAGTTGCAATCAATTGATAAATTGCAAATACTTTGTCGGTTTCAGGATCTTTCGGTTCCTCCAATGATTTGGAATCTGTCTCAATGCTCATCACCTGTTTTTTCAGTTCTTTATCCGGTAAGAAAATATTAATAATATTTCCCATGGATTTAGACATTTTACGACCATCTGTTCCAGGGACATATTTTGTATTTTCCTGAAGTTCGGCCTGAGGAAGTACCAGTACCTCTCCCATCTGATTATTAAACCTTGAGGCTACATCCCGGGCAATTTCCAAATGCTGAAGCTGATCCTTTCCTACTGGAACTATTTCTGCATCGTACAATAAAATATCTGCAGCCATTAAAATAGGATAAGTAAAAAGACCGGCATTCACATCCTGAAGCCTGTCTGCTTTATCCTTAAATGAATGCGCCAGGGTTAATCTCTGATAAGGAAAAAAACATGATAAATGCCAAGATAGTTCACAGGTTTCAGGGATATCACTCTGTCTGTAAAAAAATGTTTTTTCAGTATCCAGCCCACAAGCAAGCCAAGCCGCAGCAATCTCGTAGGTATTTTGTTTCAGCTCTTTTGCATCCTTTATCTGAGTTAATGAATGCAGATTAGCGATGAATAAAAATGATTCATTTCCTTCCTGTTTCGATAGTTCAACAGCAGGAATAATAGCACCCAATAAGTTTCCAAGGTGCGGTGTTCCGGTGGCTTGAATGCCGGTAAGAATTCTTGACATTTTGTTTTATTATTTATAAAAATTAACGAACCACAAATTTACGAGGTTTGGCGGGAATAATAATTAAAAGATTAAAAGATTAAAAGATTAAAAGATTAAAAGATTAAAAGATTAAAAGATTAAAAGATTAAAAGATTAAAAGATTAAAAGATTAAAAGATTAAAAGATTTTTGGATAAATCTCGGGAATTTTTTACAAAAAAGAAGGATCAATAGGAGCGGACTTTAGTCCGCTTTCAAAAAAAATGATCATCCGTATGGCTTTAGCCCAAAGTTAAAATTAATTTAAAATAAAAATATGCTCAATCCTCAAAATCTGGGGACACAAAAACTATTGAATCACAATCTTTTCCCCACCGAATTTCGGTTGTACCCCAAATAAAAGATCCCAGTATACTTTGGTTTTAGCAATATACTCCCTTAGATTGGTCTTTAAACCCGCATATTTATTCACATCATTTGCATTATAACCATAGGCTTCGATTCCGTTTTTACGGGCTAAAAATACGGCTCTTTCATTGTGGAACTTTTGGGAAATGATGATGAATCTGGTTTGTCCAAAAATCTCTTTAGCTCTGATTACAGAATCTAGTGTTCTAAAACCTGCGTGATCCAGAATTATTTTATCCTTTGGAATTCCGTATTTCATTAAAGCAAGTTGCATATCCTCAGGCTCATTATAGTCCGCAGTACTGTTATCTCCACTTACAATAATGTATTGTATCTTACCACTTTTATAGAGATCTATAGCGGATTGTATTCTGTTGTAGAAGTATGCATTGGGCATACCGCTGTTTAGTGTTTTACTTGTTCCAAGGAGGATTGCTGTTTTGGTCGAAGGTAATACTGATAAGTTATCTGAAATGTATGGGGCACTTTGTTTTTTGATATTATAGTTGGCAAAGGCAATAAAAATAATTCCTGCTACGAGAAGAAGCAGGAAAATTTTAAGAGTATTTTTAATCAGTTTTTTCATCTGTATTATTTTCTAAAATTCCAGTCCGTTTGGAAAGGCCTTTTTTCTGAAAATCAATAATAATATGGCTCCTACAGTAATGGCAGAATCCGCGACATTAAAGATATATTTGAAAAATTCAATGTGCTTTCCACCAATAAGAGGGAAGCTTTCCGGTACATTCCAGTCTACCAGTGGGAAGTGAAGCATATCCACTACACAGCCTCTCATGAAAGACGAATATCCTTGTCCTGCAGAAGCTATTTTCGAAATACCTCCGTATCCGATCCAGCGGTCGATGCTAGGATCATAAACGGTGCCGCTATCGAAAATTAACCCGTAAAACATTCCGTCGATAAGATTACCGATGGCTCCTGCAAAAATTACAGCCATTGGAATGATAAGATAATTGGAGGCTCCCTGCTGAAGCCATTTTTTGAACATATAAATCATCCCTCCGATCAGGAATATTCTTAGAATAACTAAGAAATATTTACCTATAACACCGCCAAAGTGAAGTCCATAAGCCATTCCTGGATTCTCTACGAAAGTAAGCTTGAAACCCGGAAGAACGGAAACGCTATCATCAAGGTTGAAATGAGTTTTTATATATATTTTTGAAGCCTGGTCGATTAACAATACCAAAAATGTAATAGCTAATATCTTTTTCATTACTGTCCTTTAGGTTTTGAGGATTTTGCAGCCGGTTTTACATTTTTATTATCGCTTGCTTTCTTGATCACTTTTTGTCCGTTAAATGAACTTTTAACATGAGCCTTTTCAAATTTAATGTTCATTTCCTTCAGAACACTTTTCAGTGCACTCAGCTCCATAGGATTTTTGGGATGTACTATTATAGATTCCATTGTTCTGGATTTAGATTTTTACTTCTTAGATAATTCGTCAAGTCTTTTTCTGTCTTTTGGAGAAAGATCATTGATGCCGTTTTTGCCCATCTTACCTAAAAGTTTGTCAATTTCTTTTTCCCTTTCGCGTTTATCGGAATTAAACTGATCGTCTATTGTATAGTTCTTGTGCTGATCAGGAAAGAATTTATTCTTAATCCTCTCCCTGTTGAAAAACCATAAAACCACAATCAGGATCAACCCTAAAATTAAATATTCGCTCATGGATATAAATTAAAAATTAGGTTTATAAAGTATTACTGCTAATACAATATAAACCCAAATTTATTTTACAAACCTTACGGTTATTTCTGCATATTTTTCGCTTCGATGCTTAAGGTAGCATGAGGAACTGCCAATAGTCTTTCTTTTGGAATCAGTTTCCCTGTTACTCTGCAAACACCATACGTTTTATTTTCTATTCTGATTAAAGCGTTCTTAAGATCACGGACAAATTTTTCCTGTCTTCCTGCTAAGATCGAGTTTTGTTCCTTACTAAGAGTTTCAGCTCCTTCTTCAAACGCTTTGAATGTAGGCGATGTGTCATCAGTCCCATTATTCTGGTCATTGATAAAGCTTTCTCTTATCAGTTGTAAATCTTTTTCTGCTTTTTCTATTTTTTCTTTAATGATCGCTTTAAACTCTTGTAAATCAGAATCATTATATCTTACTCTTTCGTCTGACATGTTCTTTTCTCTTTTTTAATAAAATTATGAAATGGAATTTGAAATGCAATAACTATATGTTAATTTTTTTCAACATTTACCTTAAAATTAACCTCATCTATCTCAATTTCGTTAAAATTTGAAAGTGAAGATACAATTTCTATTTTATTTGACAAGACCTCTGCAGAAATATATTCTTCATTTTTCTTGATATTATCAAGGAATGGTGAATTTTCTTCTATGAAGATATTTATTCTGTCTGTCAACTCGAAGTCTTTGTCTTTTCTCAGGTTTTGAATTCTATTGATGAACTCTCTTGCCACACCTTCAGATTTCAACTCGTCTGTCAACGTCAAATCTAATGCCACAGTTGTTTTTCCATCAGAAGTCACTGTCCATCCCGGAATGTCTTTTGTTGAAATTTCAACATCATTCATTGTTATTTCGTAACCTTGGATAGCTATTTTGCCTTCTTTTTCTAAATCAGCAATTTGTTCTGATGAGAAATTAGCAATTTTATTTCCAACTACTTTCATATCCTTCCCTAATTTAGGGCCTAATGCCTTAAAGTTCGGTTTAATTTGCTTTACAATTAAATGAGAAGCTTCTTCTGCATTGATTAATTGTAATTCTTTTACATTCACTTCCTGTTTGATCAGTTCCGCAACTGCAAGAATCTGTTCTTCAGCTTTGGAATCTAATACAGGAACCAATACCTTTTGTAAAGGCTGGCGTACTTTTACATTCTCTTTTTTTCTAAGAGAGAATACCATGCTTGTGATTTGCTGCGCTAAATGGGTTTTTTCAACCAGATCCTGATCGATTAAACTTTCATCAGCAACCGGAAAATCTGTAAGGTGTATTGAATCACAGTTTTCTTTTCCTGTTACCTTATTCAGATCCTGATACAACTGATCCATAAAGAACGGAGCAATTGGTGCAGATAATTTAGCAACTACCTCAAGACATGTATATAAAGTCTGGTAAGCGGAGATCTTGTCATCGGAGTAGTCTCCTTTCCAGAAACGTCTTCTGCATAATCTTACATACCAGTTACTTAAGTTGTCATTTACAAAATTACTTATCGCTCTTGCCACTCTTGTAGGTTCATAATCCTCGTAGAATGCTTTAACCTCTTTAATTAAAAGGTTCAGTTCAGAAAGGATCCATCTGTCTATTTCCGGACGGTTTTCCACATCCTTTTCTGAGTAATTGAATCCATCCACATTCGCATATAATGCAAAGAAGGAATAAGTATTATAAAGGGTTCCGAAGAATTTTCTTCTTACCTCATCGATGCCCTCAATATCAAATTTCAAATTCTCCCAAGGATTTGCGTTGGAGATCATGTACCAACGTGTAGCATCCGGGCCATAAACGGAAAGAGTTTCAAACGGATCTACCGCATTACCTAAACGCTTAGACATTTTCTGACCGTTTTTATCCAGAACAAGTCCGTTACTCATAACATTTTTATAAGCAACTGAATCAAAAACGGCTGTTCCGATTGCGTGAAGGGTATAGAACCAACCACGGGTCTGATCCACACCTTCGGCAATGAAGTCCGCCGGAAAGGCCTTTTTATTATCTATTAATTCTTTATTTTCAAAAGGGTAATGCAATTGGGCATAAGGCATAGAGCCTGAGTCAAACCATACATCGATCAGGTCGCTTTCACGATTCATAGGTTTTCCTGATGCAGATACCAAAACAACTTTGTCCACCACATTTTTATGCAGATCTACCAAAGAGTAGTTTTCTTCCGTCATGTTTCCTATTTCAAACCCTTTGAAAGGATTTTCTTTCATGAATCCTTTTTCAACGGATTTTTCGATCTCGTTGTATAGTTCCTCTACAGAACCGATTACTATCTCTTCTTTCAGGTCATCCGTTCTCCAGATAGGTAATGGAATACCCCAGTAACGGGAACGTGAAAGGTTCCAGTCATTAACATTTTCTAACCAGTTGGCAAAACGTCCTTCTCCGGTAGCTTTTGGCTTCCAGTTGATCTCCTTGTTCAGATTCACCAGGCGGTCTTTTACGGCTGTCATTTTTACAAACCACGAATCCAATGGGTAATATAATACAGGTTTGTCAGTTCTCCAGCAATGAGGATAACTGTGGACGTATTTCTCTACTTTGAAAGCTTTATTCTCTTCTTTTAATACAATTGCCAAATGAACATCCCAAGATTTTTCAGGAGCGGTCCCGTCATCATAATATTCATTTTTGATATACTTTCCTGAGAATACTTCCGGAACATTTTCTCCTCTTATAAATCTACCCTGCAGATCTACTAACGGAACAAGATTGTCGTTTTCATCTTTTACCAACATTGGAGGAATACCTGCCTCTTTAGCAACTCTGGCGTCATCCGCACCAAAAGTAGGAGCGATATGAACGATACCGGTACCGTCTTCAGTTGTCACAAAATCACCGATGATCACTCTGAATGCCTTTTCAGGGGTTTCAGACGGCGTAAACCATGGGATGAGCTGCTCATACTGAGTTCCTGCTAACTTTTCTCCGTTAAACTCTTTCAGAATCTGGTAAGGGATTGTTTTGCTCTCCGATGTATAGTTGGCAAAATCTTCCGCTGTTCCTGCTGAATATTTTTTACCAAAGTTCTTTTCCAAAAGAACTCTTGCCAACACAACCGTTACAGGCTCAAAAGTATATTGGTTGAAAGTTTTAACAACAACGTATTCAATGTCTCTTCCTACAGCAAGAGCTGTATTTGACGGCAGCGTCCATGGAGTAGTGGTCCAGGCCAAGATGTCTACATTACCTTCTACATCGTTGAACAAATCACTGGTTTCTTTTTTTACTCTGAATTGAGCTACTATGGTAGTATCCGAAACATCACGGTATGTTCCGGGCTGGTTCAACTCATGCGAAGAAAGTCCTGTACCTGCTTTTGGAGAGTAAGGCTGGATCGTATAACCTTTATACAACAACTCTTTGTTGTATAATTGTTTTAGTAACCACCAAACGGTCTCCATATATTTTGATTTATAGGTAATATATGGATCATCAAGATCCACCCAATATCCTATTTTTTCTGTAAGGTTATTCCACACGTCTGTATAACGCATTACCGCTTCACGACATGCTTTATTATAATCTTCAATAGAAATCTTTTTGCCAATATCCTCTTTCGTAATTCCTAATTCCTTTTCAACACCAAGCTCCACAGGAAGCCCGTGTGTATCCCAACCCGCTTTACGGAAAACCTGTTTACCGTTCTGAGTCTGGTAACGGCAGAAAATATCTTTCAACGCTCTTGCCATTACATGGTGAATCCCGGGCATACCGTTTGCTGAAGGCGGACCTTCATAAAATACAAACTCAGGGCTACCTTCGCGAATTTCAACACTTTTATTGAAGGTTTTATTTTGTTTCCAAAATTCCGAAACATTGTCGGCTATATCAATAAGGTTGAGGTTTTTGTATTCTTTAAATTGACTCATTGTATTATCTCAATATCGTTGATTAATTAAGTTGGCAAATTTAGTGATTTTTTGTCGGTTTATAATATATGTTTTATTTTGATATCATCTATTAAAAACTTCAATTTCAGAAATATAAATAAAGGGATTGATTATTTGTGAATTTTGAAATGCAAAATTGAGCTTTTTTAAGGTTTTTACTGGATACTTCTATGACCTTTATTCATTAAAATTATTCTTATATTAATAAAAATGGGCTAGAACCCACTTTCAAATTATACATTTTATCATTTGGTTTTATCCTTTTCTGATAATTAACCAAAATTTCGTAATTTTAAGATAACACATAAAAACCATTTGAATGAAAACCATTTCCAGATTATTGCTTATTATTTATTTTGTGAGCGGGAACCTGATGCTGGCTCAAAATAGCTATCCTCAAAACTACTTTAGAAATCCTTTAAATATCCCGATACAGCTGGCGGCTAATTTCGGTGCTGTACGGTCAAATCATTTTCACATGGGGCTGGATATACGGACGAACAGTCAGGAAAATCTTCCCGTAGTAGCTGCTGCGGAAGGTTATGTAAGCAGAATAAAGGTTGAACGCTATGGTTTTGGCAATGCTGTTTATATTACACATCCTAATGGTTATACTACTGTTTATGCCCATTTAAACAAATATTTTGATCAGCTTGACGCATTCGTAAAAGAAAAGCAGTATAAAGATGAAAAGTGGGAGCAGGATATTACTTTTTCTCCACGCCAGTTTCCTGTAGCGAAAGGGCAGATGATCGCTTTAAGTGGAAATACCGGCGGATCCGCCGGACCCCATCTGCATTTTGAAATCAGAGATACAAAAACGGAAGAGTGCCTGAATCCGTTGTTGTTTGGTTTTAACATTCCGGACAATGTTGCCCCCATAGTGAGTGGTTTGTATTGGTATGACAGACGGTTCAGTAGCTATGAACCTGGAGCGAATGATGTCTCTGTTAAAAAATCAGGAAATACTTATACGGCCAATATCATATATGTCAATTCTCCGGTCGTGAGCTTAGCCATTAAAGCTGTGGATAAAGCTAATAAGGGCTTTAATCTCGGGATCTATAAAGCACAGCTTTTGATGGATAATCAATTGATATACAGCTTTACAATAGATAAAGTGAGTTATGACGATACCCGGTATATCAATGGTTGTATCGATTACGCAAAGTTCATTCGTGATAAAATGAGTATTCAGCATTTGTCAGTATTACCGGGAATGAAGCTTCCCGATTATAGTTCCGGATCAAATGGGATTATAAGCCTTCCTGATGATGCGATTCATAATATTGAAATTGTATTAAAAAATACTAATGGAAATACCAGTCGGCTAATAACCCAAATCCAATGGATTAAAACCTCAGAAGGAATAGTTGAGAGTGCCCAGACAATACATCCTAATGAAGCAAGGACAATAAAAACAGAGAATGCGGAAATCAATTTGAGCGAAAATGCTCTTTATGACGCAATTAATTTTAAAATGTCTGAAAGATCTGATGCGGATGCAGTTTCAAATGCTGTCATATTACACAATCTCTATGTTCCCATTCATGATCATTATGCTCTGAAAATAAAACCCAACCGGAAATTAAATGATGACGAAAAGAACCGCTTGGTAATTGAGCTTAACTATGGAAGTGATAAAGAGTTCATTAAAGGAAAGTGGAATGGTAGCTATGTCGAAGGACAGTTTAAGAGATTGGGGGTAGCAAGAATTCTTTTGGATAGTAGTGTGCCATCGGTTTCTCCAAACTGGAAAGAAGGTGCGCTTATAGCAGGCAGTTCTTTGATCCTCAGAGGGAAAACGGATATTGGAGATATAGAATCATTTCGTGCGGAACTGGATGGGAAATGGCTTCGTTTTGCAAGAATAAAAGATAATTTCGTTTATCTTTTTGATGAAAAATGTCCTAAAGGTTCGGGTGTACATACACTAAAAGTGACAACAACCAATACTGCAGGAAACATGAATACACAAACTTTTACATTTCACAGATAACATATCGGGGATACACGACAATTAAAAATCATGAATACATTGTACCCGAATACATTCTACAATATTTTATTTAATAAATTTGTTACATAAAAATAAAATCATTGGAATTCTATCCATCAATCGAAAAATCAAACCTTCCCGAAATTAAACAGTTTCAGGAAAAAAAACTTCAGGAACTTCTAATTTATCTTGAAAAGAACTCGCCGTTTTACCAGAGATTATTTAAAGAAAATAATATCAGCAGTGGTGATATTCAATCTTTGGAAGATTTACGGAAGATTCCTACCACCTCCAAAAATGATCTGCAGCAGCATAACCATGATTTCTTCTGTATTCCTCCAGGGGAGATTGTAGATTACAGTACGACTTCAGGAACATTAGGAGATCCGGTAACCTTTGGGCTATCTGATAAAGATCTCGAAAGGTTGGCTTATAATGAAGCTATTTCTTTTGCCTGTGCGGGAGTACAGAAAGGAGATGTAGTGCAGATGATTACTACGATCGATAAAAGATTTATGGCGGGTTTAGCTTATTTTCTGGGACTGCGGAAAATGGGTGCCAGTGTTGTAAGGATGGGACCTGGAATTCCGGAATTACAATGGGATTCTATTTTCAGGTATAAGCCTAAATACCTGATCACAGTTCCTTCTTTTCTCCTAAAAATGATCGATTATGCAGAAAAGAATGGGATTGATTATAAAAATTCCAGCGTTTATGGAGCTGTTTGTATTGGGGAAAGTATCAAAAACCAGGATTTTACAGATAATATTCTTTCGCAGAAAATCAAGGAGAAATGGAATATTAAACTTTTTTCTACATATGCCTCCACAGAAATGAGTACGGCATTTACCGAATGTGAGTTTCAGGTGGGTGGACATCAGCATCCGGAGCTGATCATTACAGAAATACTTGATGATAATGAAAATCCTGTACAGGAAGGTGAAAGTGGTGAATTGACTATTACTACTCTGGATGTGGAAGCTATACCATTGCTTCGATTTAAAACAGGAGATATTGTAAAAGCACATTATGAGCCTTGTCAATGCGGGCGTAACACCATGCGTCTTGGACCTGTGATCGGAAGGAAGCAGCAGATGATCAAATATAAAGGGACAACACTTTATCCACCTGCGATGAATGATATTTTGAATGATTTTAATAATTTACAATGTTATCAGATTGTTATTCAATCTAATGAAATCGGGCTGGATGAGATCATTATTAAAATCAGTACGGATAGTGAGTCTGAAGATTTCGTAAGCGAAGTACGGGACCACTTCCGGGCTAAGCTAAGGGTAAGTCCTAAGATTGAAATTGTGGAATTTGAGACTTTATCTAAAGTTGTACATAATCCCAACAGCAGGAAACCGATTACTTTTATTGATATGAGATAGATAAAAGAAATAAAGTACTTTAAACTAATAGAAAAGCGGCCTGAAACTAGGCCGCTTTTTATTGTAATTCTTGTTGTTGTTTCTCTATTTTAATCAGGTTAGCAAGGTTTTTTATGACGGTATCGTGCTTCTTTACAAAAGGATTGTCTTTATTCCATACATAACCCGCCAGGACCGCACATATTTTTCTTTTGACATCTTCGTTTTCCGGTCTGTGGAAAAACAGCTCCTGTAAGTTTCCTGTATACCATTCTTTTACATAAGTGGTGAAAACATCCACACCGTATAATATGTAATCAGAATATTCTTTTTGCCAGTCAATAGTTTCCCCGTTCAATTGTCTGATGGCAAGTTTGGCTGCCAGCATTCCGGATTCTGTAGCAAAAGCCATCCCCGATGAAAAAACAGGGTCTAAAAATTCTGATGCATTTCCGGTAAGGGCGAACCCGTCACCGTATAGTTTTTTTACAGAGCAAGAGTAATCAACTAGTTTTTTAGGTTCAAAGATAAAGTCTACGTTTCCAAAACGTTTCACATAATAATCCGAGAGTGAAATTGCTTTTCTGAGAGCTTCCGTTGTGTCACCATTTTCTGCAAGCTTTTCAATATAATCTGTAGGACCTACAATTCCTACGCTTGTATTTCCATTAGAAAAAGGAATGACCCAAAGCCATACTTCAGTTTCAATGATATCGAAAGAGATTAAGGTTCCTTCCGTTCCCGTTTCTCTATTGATATCTTCAACATGCGAAAAAATAGCGGAGTGAGGAGATAGTTTTGAAGGTTTTTCCAGATCAAGTAAACGAGGCAACACCCTTCCATAACCACTGGAGTCAATAACGAATTTTGCATGAATCTCTTTCATCTCGCCATTCTTATTTTTTACAGTGGTCACAGAATCGGTTCCTTCAAACCTGATGTCGATTACTTCTGTTTCAAATTCAAGGTCAATTCCTTTATTGATGACTTCGTTGGCAAGTGTATTATCAAAATCAGCTCTGGGAACCTGCCAGGTCCAGTCCCAACCTTCTCCGAATTTGTCACTGAAATCAAACAGGCAGACTTCATTACCTCTCAGAAAGCGGGCTCCCAGCTTTTTTTCAAAGTTCATTTTGTCCAGGGCAGGGAAAAGTCCGGCTTCATCAAAGTGATCCATTACTCTGGGAATTAGGCTTTCGCCAACGACCAATCTTGGGAATCTGGCTTTCTCAACAACCTTTACATTGATGTTGTTCTTCTTTAAGTATGAGGAAGATACACATCCTGAAGGTCCGGCACCGATTACAAGAACGTCTACAAACTCTTTACCCATCTTTGATTTTTTATTTTAATAATAACTTCTATCTTTGCCGCAAAATTAGTGACAATTAATTAATATTTTATAAAATTATCTACTATTACTTCTGATTAATGAAAATAGACAACTTTTTAGAACTGAGGGATTTTCAAAAAATTATTATTGAAAATGAGAAAATAGAACTGGATGATACACTTTTAACAAGAGTGGAAGAAAGCTTTCAGTTTTTAAAAGAATTTTCAAAGAATAAAGTAATATATGGTGTAAACACAGGTTTTGGGCCAATGGCTCAATTTAAAATCAGTGATGAAGACACCCATCAGCTTCAGTATAACCTGATCAGAAGCCATTCTTCAGGAATTGGGAATCCTCTTCCTGCAGCCGAAGTTAAGGCTTGTATGTTGGCGAGACTTAATACTCTGTCTTTGGGAAATTCCGGTGTTCATAGTTCTGTTGTTTATTTACTTAAAGAATTGATAAACAGAGATGTTATCCCTCTTGTTTTTGAACATGGAGGAGTGGGAGCAAGTGGGGATTTGGTCCAGCTTGCCCATTTGGCATTGGTTCTGATTGGTGAAGGGGAAGTATTTTATAAAGGAGATAGGCAACCAACAAAAAAAGTTTTTGAAACGGAAGGATTAGAGCCGATAAAAGTTGAGATCAGGGAAGGATTAGCTTTAATGAACGGAACTTCTGTAATGTCTGGTATCGGAGCTGTAAATGCTTATAAAGCGAACCAGCTTACTGAAATATCCATAAAGCTTTCCTGCGCGATTAATGAGATTGTTCAGGCTTATGATGATCATTTCTCAGAGGTTTTAAACGGGACTAAAAGACATTATGGACAGCAGAAAATTGCTGAAAAAATGAGAGCCCATTTATCTGACAGTAAACTGATCAGAAAAAGAGAAGATCATTTGTATACCCACTTCGAAGAACAGGAAAAAGTATTTAAAGAAAAGGTTCAGGAATATTATTCATTAAGATGTGTTCCTCAGATTTTGGGACCTGTACTGGATACTTTGGAATACACAGAGAAAGTCCTTGAGAATGAGATCAATTCCGCAAATGATAATCCAATCATCAACGTTGAAGATAAACATGTATATCATGGTGGAAACTTCCATGGTGATTACATTTCGCTGGAGATGGATAAACTAAAGCTGGTCGTAACTAAATTAACGATGCTTGCAGAAAGACAATTGAACTATCTTTTGAACTCCAAGATCAATGAAATTTTACCTCCTTTTGTTAATTTAGGAAAATTAGGATTTAACTTCGGAATGCAGGGTGTTCAATTTACAGCTACCTCTACTACTGCTGAAAGCCAGATGCTGTCGAATTCTATGTATGTCCACAGTATTCCTAACAATAATGATAACCAGGATATTGTAAGTATGGGAACGAATGCAGCGGTTATTTGCAGAAAAGTAATAGAAAATGCTTTTGAGGTGTTAAGTATAGAAGCGATCACAGTTGTTCAGGCAATCGAATATCTTGGCTTCCAGAATAAAGTGTCCTCTTCAACAAAAAGCTTATATGATGATATCAGAAAAATCATCCCGGCATTCTCTGACGATATGGTGATGTACCCTTATCTGGAAGAGGTGAAACAATATTTTAAAAACAACAAAGGATGAAAAAAGTGTTGATTCTTTCTCTTATCGTATTGGGGCAAAGTATATTTGCTCAGCAGCTTGCATTGGTAAAAGAAAAGGCGAAAATAGGATATATTGATAAATCGGGAAATTACGTAATTGAACCTGCATATGAAACAGCAAGAAGTTTCTCTGACGGATTAGCAGCTGTGAAAATCAAAGATATGTGGGGTTTTGTAGGGAAAGATGGTAAAATGGCTATCGAACCTTCCTTCACGAAGGCGAGGGATTTCAATGATGGACTTTGTGCTGTGGAACGTGACGGAATTTGGTTCTATATCAATAAGAATGGAGAAAAGCTAAACATGCCGTATTCGGATAAATTATACGATTTTAACAATGGACTTGCCTTAATGAAAGTTTCAAATAAAATCGGAGCATTTGATACGGGCGGAAAGGTTGTAATACCCGCAGAATATGATGTTATCAAACCCTTTCAAAATGGTTATGCGAGGATTTCTCAGAAAGGATTATGGGGAATTATTGATACAGCCGGAAAAGTGATTGTTCCTGTGGAATATAACGATATCGGAGAATATAAGAACGGAGCAACCTGGGCGCAGAAAGGAAAAGCTTATGGTATTATTGATGGAAGTATTTTTTCCATCGCTGAAGGTGCGGATAAGATCTGGGATTTTGGAAACCAGCCCATTACCTACGCCCGCAGAAACGGAAAAATAGGATTTGTGGACAAAGCAGGAAAATGGGCGATAGAGCCTAAGTTTGATAAGGCGAGGGCATTTAATCAAAATTTAGCTCCTGCATATTCAGGAGGAAAATGGGGATATATTGATATGAAAGGAAACTTTGTAGTAGAACCTGCATATAATGATGCTGAGGTTTTTAGCAATGATAACCTGGCTCCAGTAAAAGGAAAGAATTGGGGATTCATTGATACTTCCGGTAAGCTTGTTATTCCGATGGATTATGATATTTCAGTAAGCTTTGGGTTCAATGAAAAAAATAAAGGTTTTAATGAAGGCGTTTCCAGAGTGAAGAAATCCGGAAAATGGGGTTTTATTGATAAAACAGGATCCCTGGTGGGAAATAAATGGTTTTATAATGCAGAACTTTTTCAAAATTAAAACTAATTCTAAGAGATGAAATGTGCAATTGTAACAGGTGGTTCCAGAGGTATAGGAAGGGCAATCTGTATAAAACTGGCTGAGGAGAAAAATTATCATATACTGATCAACTATACTTCTAATGAAGAGGCAGCAAAGGAAACATTGGCAAAAGTTGAAGAACTTGGAGCCACTGGAGAAATTCTTAAGTTTGATGTGGGAAATGCCGAAGAAACCCTTAAGGTTTTAGGGGATTGGCAGGAAAGTAATGCCGATGCATTGGTTGAAGTGATCGTAAATAATGCAGGGATTACCAGAGACGGTCTGTTTATGTGGATGAAGAACGAAGACTGGAATAGTGTAATTAATACCAGTTTAAATGGTTTTTTCAATGTTACGAATTTTTTCATTCAGAAATTGTTGCGTAACAAATATGGCAGGATTATAAATATGGTTTCAGTTTCCGGTGTTAAAGGAACTGCCGGACAAACCAATTATTCCGCTGCAAAAGGAGCCTTAGTGGGTGCAACAAAAGCACTTGCGCAGGAGGTTGCCAAAAGAAATATCACGGTAAATGCAGTAGCTCCGGGATTTATAAGAACAGATATGACACAGGAGTTTAATGAAGATGAATTAAAGGCAATGATTCCTGCAAACAGATTTGGGGAGGCTGAAGAAGTGGCTGATCTGGTTGCATTTCTGGCTTCACGAAAATCCTCCTATATTACAGGAGAAGTGATTAATATTAATGGTGGTATTTATTCATAATCAATAGCATAAGAAAGATGGAAAATAGGGTTGTGATTACCGGAATGGGAATTTATTCTTGCATCGGAACTTCTTTAGAAGAGGTGAAAGAGTCCCTATATCAAGGCAAATCAGGGATCGTTCTGGAAAAGGAAAGAAAGGAATTCGGATACAGATCAGGGTTAACAGGACAAGTTCCTAAACCGGACCTTAAAGGTCTTCTGAACAGAAGACAGCGTGTAAGCATGGGAGAAGAAAGTGAATATGCTTATCTTGCTACAGTAGACGCCTTAAAACAGGCTCAGGTCAGCGATAGTTTTCTTGAAGATCATGAAGTAGGTATTTTGTATGGGAACGATAGCGTATCTCAGGCTGTAGTGGAAGCGATTGATATTGCCAGGGAAAAGAAGGATACTACATTGATGGGATCAGGTGCCATTTTCAAGTCTATGAACTCTACGGTGACCATGAACCTATCTACGATTTTTAAACTCAAAGGAATTAACCTTACCATCAGCGCAGCTTGTGCAAGCGGATCACATTCTCTGGGGCTTGCTTATCTGATGATCAAAAGCGGTCTGCAAGACATGATTGTTTGCGGCGGAGCTCAGGAGACCAATAAATACTCAATGGCCAGTTTTGATGGGCTGGGTGTTTTCTCTGTAAAGGAAGACGAACCTGAAAAGGCATCAAGACCTTTCGATTCTGCACGTGACGGATTGATCCCGAGTGGAGGAGCGGCGACCTTAATCGTCGAAAGCCTTGAATCTGCCCAAAGGAGGGGAGTTCCTGTTTTAGGCGAGATTATAGGATATGGTTTTTCTTCAAACGGGGGACATATTTCTACTCCTAATGTAGATGGTCCTGCTTTAGCAATGGACAGAGCTCTAAAACAATCTGGATTAAGTGCTAAAGATATAGACTATATCAATGCACACGCTACATCTACTCCGATAGGAGATGCTAATGAAGCACGTGCGATCTACGAGATTTTTGGCAGCGAAGTTCCGGTAAGCTCTACAAAATCAATGACAGGACATGAATGTTGGATGGCGGGAGCCAGCGAAGTGATTTATTCGATGCTGATGATGGAGAATGGTTTTGTAGCTCCGAACATCAATCTTGAAAATCCCGATGAAGAGGCAAAAAGGATAAATTTGGTATCTAAAACAAAAAATCAAAAAATTGACGTATTTTTGTCGAATTCTTTTGGGTTTGGGGGAACCAATTCGGCATTAATTGTAAAAAAATTTGATTAAAAAAGATGGAAAGAGAAAAAATTGTTGCTATCGTTAATGATTTTTTAGTAAATGAATTTGAGGTAGATGGCGATGAGATAAACAAAGACGCTAACCTTAAAACAACTTTAGGTTTAGACAGTTTAGATTATATTGACATGGTTGTCATTATTGAGGCTAACTTCGGAGTGAAGTTAGGCGAAGCCGATTTTAAAAAGATGGTCACATTTGATGACTTCTACAACACTATTGAAAACAAAATAGCTAACAAAAACGCATAAACTATCGACTGAACTTTATTTTTTATTATAAAAATCAGGCAGATCAAAAATGAACAAGTGGAAAGGTAAGTCTAAAGGAACAATATCAGGATATAAGATATTTGTTTACTGTATTAGAAATATCGGCATCAGAAGTTCATATTTTGTGCTTTATTTTGTAGCAACCTATTACTTTCTGTTTCTAAGAAAGAGTAATCAGTATATCTTTTATTACTTCAACAAAAGATTAAAGTATAATTTCTGGAAGTCAAAAATCGCTGTATTTAAAAGTTACTTTACTTTTGGAAAGGTTCTTATCGATAAGACAGCCATATCGGTTGGCTTAAGGGATCGGTTTACCTACGAATTTGATGGGATCCAGAATCTTAAGGACCTTCTTAATGAAAAAAAAGGCGGCGTACTTATCAGTGCTCATATCGGAAATTTTGAAATCGCGGAACATTTTTTTGCAGATATTGATTTCGATTGCCAGATTAATTTAGTGACTACGGATCAGGAAGTTACAGCCATTAAAGAATATATGGACAGTATTGCTGTTAAAAAAAGCAATATCAAATTTATTTACGTTAAAGATGATATGTCCCATATTTTCGATATCAATACCGCCTTATCTAAAAATGAGTTGATTTGCTTTACAGGAGATCGCTACTTTGAAGGCTCTAAATTCCTGGAAACCGAATTGCTGGGGAAAAGTGCCAAGTTTCCGGCAGGCCCGTTTCTTATTGCTTCCAGGTTAGGAGTGCCTGTGGTGTACGTTTATGTTATGAAAGAAAAGAATCTCCATTACCATTTATATGCAAGGGTTGCACACGTAAAAAAACGGGACGCTCAGGGGTTATTAAACTCTTATGTCGAGAATCTGGAGAATATGATTAAAAAATATCCGCTGCAATGGTTCAATTATTTTGATTTCTGGGATGATATTAATTAATTTTCTATACTTTTAAGGCATAAAAACTAACAATAACTCCAACTGCTAAGATTTCTTTAGAAGTTTAGATCAATGAAGCTTACTGTATTTGTTTTTGTCCTTGCATAATCTTAATGCAAGGAAGAAGCAAAAATAAATACGTCCGCTTAATAATTTAACCTCTGAATTTCTTAGCTTTAAAGAAATGAGACGCTACTTTTGAAAAAAGAATATGACATACTTGTAATCGGCAGCGGTTTAGGAGGTCTTGTTTCGGCTTTGATTTTAGCGAAAGAAGGTCTTAAGGTATGTGTATTGGAGAAAAACAATCAGTACGGAGGTAATCTACAGACCTTTTCCCGTAATAAACTTATTTTCGATACCGGTGTTCATTATCTTGGAGGGCTTTCAAAAGGCCAGAACCTGAACCGTTTTTTTTCCTATCTGGAAATTATGGATGATCTGGAAATCCATCAAATGGATCTAAACGGATTTGATAAAATAACTTTTGACGGAGATGATACAGAATATCCTCATGCGCAGGGTTATGAGAACTTTGTTTTTCAATTATCCCGTTTCTTTCCTCATGAAAAAGAAAACCTTGAAAGATACTGTGAGGGAGTACAATACGTCTGTAATCATTTCCCCAGATATAATGTGGTTGGAAAAGATCAT
Source organism: Chryseobacterium sp. B21-037 (assembly GCF_028570785.1). NCBI lineage: Bacteria > Pseudomonadati > Bacteroidota > Flavobacteriia > Flavobacteriales > Weeksellaceae > Chryseobacterium > Chryseobacterium sp. B21-037. Next base: position 3,251,520 of record NZ_JALGCB010000001.1, on the reverse strand, counting down.
TACAATGAGGAGATCCTTCACCTCAATACCCGGAGATTCATAGAATCAATTACTTCTGATAAGAAGCTGCAGGCCATATTATTAGGGTCTAATTTTCTGTATGGCGGAGATTCTGAAAATACCCCGTTTTATGTGCATGCACTTACCGTTAATTCCTGTATTCAGAGTGCTTATAAATGTGTGAAAGGAGGAAGCCAGATCTCCAAGTTGCTCATCCGCAAATTACGGGAATATGGTGCAGATGTTCACAAGCATTCTGAAGTCTCTGAAATGATCTTTAATGAGGATGTTTTGGTAGCCGTAAGGACTAAAACGGGTAAGGAATATGCTGCTAAAAAGTTTATTTCCAACATGGAAATCCGTTCTACTCTAAAGCTGATCAACGAGAAAAGACTAAGAAAATCTTTTCTTAACAGGGTTTTAAGCTGGGAACCTATTTCTTCCTGCTTCAGTGTCTATATTGTTCTGAAGCCGGGAATTATATCCTATTTTAATCACAACATCTACCATTATTCTTGCAGTGAACAGGTTTGGAATGCTTATCAGTATAAGAATGAAACCTGGCCTGAGACGTATATGCTAAGCTCCACGCCATCGAAGCATCATCCTGAATTTGCAGAAAGTATGACAGCAATTACTTATATGGATTTTGATGAGGTGAAAAAATGGGAGAAAACAGTCAATACAGTAACGGATGAGCATGAAAGAGGGAAAGAATATGAAAAGTTCAAGCAGGAAAAAGCCAACAGGATGATTGATGCGCTGGAAAAGAAAATTCCGGATCTCAGACAATCGATTAAACATATATACACCTCATCACCGCTTTCTTATCGTGATTATATAGGAAGTTTTGAAGGAAATATGTACGGATATATAAAAAGTTCTGAAACCCCATTGAAAACAATGGTTTCACCAAGGACTAAAATTGATAATCTTTTTTTAACCGGACAGACTGTTAATATGCATGGTATTTTAGGCGTGACCATAGGTGCTTTTAATACCTGTGCCGAGATTTTAGGGAAAGGACTTATTGATGATCGTTTGAAAAAAATGGATACAAAGAGTGACAAAGAGAGTTAATTTCAGGTTTTCAATTCGGGATGATAGAAAGTGGAATGAGGGTTTTCAATCTTCCTTTTCTATCTTACGTATTGTTGATATCTGTAAGATAGTATGCTCGCTCTTATGCACTATTACGCTCGTCTCATGTGGTATTCAAAAATCCATACATCATCTTCCTGAAGTAAAACAATATGCTTTGGAAGTTCCCAAAGTTGAAAGGATTAACGATTCTACCTTTAGTTTTAATCAGAATTATTTAACGAAGAACCGGCAGCAGCTTTGGGAATTGTATATCAAGGGAAATCCTTTACAGCTGGGATACAATAATGGTGCATTGACGAAAGACCTGATGCAGAAGCAGGAAGCCATTTTTTTCTCTAAGGTAGAAGGATTTGTACCATCCAATTTTAAGCAAAAATTACTACGAGGATTTCTAAAATGGTATAACAGGAAGATGTACCTGAATGTAAGGGAAGATTATCAGGCTGAACTATACGGATTGTCCCGTTATTCCTCTGATCAGTACAACTTTATTGCTCCAAGGTATTTAAGAAGCCTATACCTTCATGGAGCTCATGATATTGGCCACGCCATGCAGGATCTTGCTTTGGTGGGATGCAGCTCCCTGGCAGTTTGGAATGATAATACGGAAGATGGAGACCTGCTGATTGGTAGAAATTTTGATTTTTATGTTGGAGACGATTTTGCAAAAAATAAGCTTGTAGAATTTATAGAACCTGAAGAAGGTATTCCCTATATGTCTGTCAGCTGGCCCGGAATGATCGGGGTGGTTTCCGGAATGAATAAAGAAGGAATCACGGTGACCATCAACGCAGGGAAATCCAAAATTCCCTTAACCGCAAAAACCCCAATATCTCTTGTAACCAGGGAGATTTTGCAGTATGCTAAAAATATTGACGAAGCCATTGCTATTGCTAAGAAAAGAAAGGTTTTCGTTTCAGAATCTATATTGGTAGGAAGCGCCAATGATAAAAATGCAGTGATAATTGAAGTTTCTCCCAACAACTTTGGAGTTTACCGGGTTCAGAATTCAAGTCGTATTGTTTGTACCAATCATTTTCAATCCGAGTCTTATAAAGATGATAAGAAAAACAGAAAACATATTCTGGAAAGCCATTCAGGATATCGATATGAAAAACTTCAGGAGCTTCTTCAGGAGAACAAAAAATTAAATCCTGAAAAGATGGCTTCGATTCTCAGGGACAGATCAGGTTTAAAAGGTGAAAAGATAGGATATGGAAATGAAAAAGCCCTTAACCAGCTGCTGGCTCATCATGCCGTTATATTTTCACCTCAGAAGAAATTAGTCTGGGTTTCTTCTAATCCTTATCAGTTGGGCGAATTTGTTTGTTATGATTTAAACAGGATATTTTCCGCAGATCGTTTGAAATCCGGAGAGTTTGCTGTTTCCAGCCTCAATATATCTAAAGATCCTTTCTTAGACTCCCGGGAATTTAAAAATTATGAAGAATACAAAAAGCTTCATAACAAGATAGATGATGCTTCAGAACGTACGGGAGAAATGCTGTCAGAAGATTGGATCCGGCATTATCAATCCTTAAACCCAGATTTCTGGCTTGTTTATTACCAGGCGGGGAAGTACTATCTCAGTAAGAAAGACTTTTATAAGGCAAAGGCAGCTTTCGAAAAAGCTCTGACGAAAGAAATCACAACTGTCCCGGACAAAAGGAAAGTTGAAAAATATCTGAGAAAATCCGATAGAAAATTGAATTAAGACTGTTCTATTTAAAACCTTCCCATTCCCTTTAATACTATTGAATATTTAGTGATCATATTTTATCTGATTTTTATTGGGGATAAAAATATATGTGTTTGTGGGATTGCTTGTATTCTCAGTTATTTTATTGAGTAATTTGTTTTATTTAGGGCAATTTGTTTTATTATTTTAATTAAAAATTACTTTTAAGTGAAAAATATTTTAAAACATTTGAATTTATTAATTATATTCGTTTGTTTAAAATTAATAAATGAATGAAGAAAATCTATTTTTTATTTCTTTTGTCCTTTCTTATTATGTACTCCTGTAAAGATGAGAGAATCGAAGGAATAGGCGTTGAAAATCCCCGTGTTAATTTCGATATTAATGCTATTCCCTATGCAAAATTATCTACTTATTCTTTTTTCACCGGCGAATTGAAGAACCTGGTTCCGGCACCCAAAGTAATACCTTATGAACCTGCCAGTTCGCTTTTTACAGATTATGCTTTAAAGAAAAGATTTATCTGGATGCCGAAAGGTACAAAAGCTACTTTTGATGGTGATAGCAAAACATTGGACTTTCCTGTTGGCACTGTATTGATAAAAAGTTTTTATTACAATACCATACAGCCCGGTAATACAACGAAAATTCTGGAAACGAGATTAATGATAAGAAAATCCAGTGGATGGATATTTGCCGAATATTTATGGAATGATAACCAGACAGAAGCCAACCTCGTATCCGGAAACGATTTTACCAGCGGAAGCTCCAAAAATATTACATTTAAAAAGAAAATAATGAAATCCTGAATATTGACTACAGAATTCCATCGGAATCGGAATGTTATGCATGTCACAAATTAGACAATAAGCCTGTCCCTATTGGGGTAAAGCCCCAGAATTTAAATACAACATACAATTACCCTGGAGGAGTTAAAAATCAATTGCAAAAACTGGTTGACGAGGGTTACCTAGTCAGCTATCCTGCAAACATCGTTTCTACAGTGAATTATAAAGATACGAGTAAACCTGTGGATATCCGGTTACGATCCTATCTGGATATTAATTGTGCTCACTGCCATCAGCAGAATGCACGTTGTGATTATCGGGCTATCCGATTGAGCTTTAACCAGACTACAAACCTTACCAATATGGGAGTTTGTGTACTGGCAGATGAACCGATAGATGCCTCATTGGAAAGAATTATAACACCTGGAAATCATAACAAATCAGTGATGAGCTTCAGACTTTCTTCTGTAGATGAAAGTAAGAGAATGCCTTTGCTGGGGAGAACGATTGTGCATGATGAAGGGGTTGCCCTCTTAAATCAATGGATCAATTCTTTGAACCAAAACTGTCCCTAAAAACTAAACAACCTGAAGAAAACATGAGAAAAAATTTATCCCTTTTTATTTTGTTATTCAATATAACCTGGGGAATTGCACAATTAACGTGTGCTTCTGCATTGAATGTGGTGCTGGGAACAAATACAGCACCTGTAATTACCGGAACTGCAGCTACTACGGCATGTAATATCGGACTGCCTGGTACGGCCGGGTTATGGTACAAATATACCGCGACCCAGGATAGGAGTGTTACCGTCTCAACAGTCATTACAGGACAAAATGTTGATACCCGGGAGATTATATTTAAAGGCACCTGCGGAGCATTGACCTGTGTAACGGCGAATGATGATTTTTTAGGAAACGCTTCTCAGGTAACATTTACAGCACAGGCCGGCACAACATATTATATTGTTTTTGATAATAAGTGGTCCAGTTCAGGATTCAATTTCACGGTATCTGAAACGGCTCCGCTTGTCAACAGGGTGTCTTTTACCCCGCAGTCCGGTAATGTTTATGGTACTTATAATAATTGTGTAGTAGATATGAACGGGGATTATCTGGATGATATTGTATCGGTTTTGAGTAACACGCAGATTGCAATCTCCTACCAGCAGCCGGGAGGAACTTTTAATCCGGTTACCTATAACGTTCCCAACACCACAGTTACCCCTAGCTGGAGCATAGCAGCTGGAGACTATGACAATAACGGATTTAATGATCTGATATATGGTTCGGGAAATGGCATTTGTTTTTTAAAGGCCAATGCAGATGGAACAGGGTACACTTCTGACAGAAAACCCCAAACATTCCTGACACAGCGTACCAATTTTATAGATATTAATAAAGATGGAAAGCTTGATGCTTTTGTATGTGATGATAATGCGCCGAACCGGTTCTATTTGAATGATGGTACTAATATGAACCATAACCAGGGAGGATTGGGAGATTTTCCTTCAGGAGGTAATTATGGTTCTATCTGGATTGATTATGATAATGACGGAGATATGGATCTTTATATTGCAAAATGCAGTGGTGGAGGTTCAGGGCCAGGAGGAAACGTAGATGAGCTGCACCGGAATAATGGTGATGGAACGTTTACGAATGTGGCAGTGGCGGCTAATATGGCGAATCCTACACAGACATGGTCCTCTGCATGGGGGGATTTTAATAACGATGGCTGGATGGATGCTATCATAGGGATAAACTCTACCTCAAACGGGTTGAGCAGAGTCATGAAAAATAATGGTAACGGTACCTTTACTGATGTATCTGTAGGCTCCGGATATGATATTATAAGCAATCTAAGCAGGGAATATGTGGCCTATGATTTTGATAATGACGGATTTCTAGATGTATTGGGAGCTGGAAATACAATTATGTTTGGCAATGGAAACTTCCAATTCACTCCTAACCTTAATCCTTATAGTCTTGACTTTAACAAGCGTCCAATAGGTGATCTGAATAACGATGGTTTCCTGGACATTCAAAGTGGACAAACGATCATGATTAATGACGGAAATTCTAATCACTGGTTAAAAGTGACATTGAGGGGAACCCAGAGTAACAGAAATGGAATCGGGGCAAGAGTTGAGATTTACGGAGAATGGGGTAAACAGATTCGGGATGTGCAAAGTGGGGTAGGTTTTATGAATATGAATACTCTTAATGTTCATTTTGGAATCGGGCAAGCAACAACGATCGGAAAAGTGGTCGTAAAATGGCCTTCCGGATTGGTAGATGTTATTAGTAATGTTACCCCGGATACAACATTGCATGTTGTGGAAGGAACACATCTTGATGTGAAGGAAGTGCAAAATACACAAGAACTGCTGACAGTTTATCCTAATCCGAGTGCGGACCTTTTAAATTTCAAATCCAACGCCGATTTCGTTCCGGTGGAGGCCAGATTATTTGATGCAAGCGGTAGAATAGCTTTGCAGACAAAAGTTGAAAGAAATACAATATCGATTAAACAGCTGAACACAGGTACTTATATTCTTGTGTTATTAGATAAGAATGGCAAATTATATTCGCAGAAAGTAACTAAAAAATAGTACTACAATCAATTAATAACTTCAAACTGCAAAGTCGAAAGGCTATGCAGTTTTTTATTTAAAATACTATATTGCAGGCTCAAAATAATATTACATTATTCTGAGTATAAGTAAAAACGATTCAATGATTTCGAAGAAGATTAAAATCTTATTTAGTATTCCTTTTATTATTATTGTGTGCTACACTTGTTATTTAATAAGTGTATATGATTCCATTCCCGAGATTATCCCTATCCACGGATATGGGAAAAATACAGATGGATTTGGCAGCAAAATGTTTTTATTTTTTCCCATCATTCTTAACCTGATCCTGTTGTTGTTTATCTGGTGGATTATCAAAAGTCCTCATAAAATTAATTTTTCCTTTGAAATAAAAGAGGACGAGAAAGCCAGGACCTATGCAACAGCTCAAATGGTGTTGGTTATCGTTTCGATATTTATCACTGTTATATTAACCCTATTGTTATTTTCAGGGGTTGTATTTAAATAAATTAATTATTCAGGATTTACTTTATTAAGAAAAAGATAGACTGCAGCACCTGAAATAGCAGATGTTATACTTGCAAGGATCATACTGCCGATAACATATTGAAGGAGGTTATTCTTTACCAGATCGAAATTTAATTCCTGGTTAAAAACATTGCTTTCACCATGTACGAAAGGAGCACCGATAAATAAAGAGATTGCAATGATAAAAGGAATAAAGGGAGGTAAGCTTATATTGGATGCGACAAAAGCCAGCACCTTATTTAATTTAAATAATACTGATAAGGAAATAACAAGCAGTGTCTGAAATCCCCAAAAAGGTGACAGTCCGATAAATACACCTAATGCAACGGAAAAAGCTTTCGTTCTGTTACTGCCATCACTTTCAAGCACATCCTCTTTAATGAACTTTTTGAGACTTTTCTTACGGAAATTATTAATAAAATTTCTTGGAATAATGTAGAAAAGGGTAATCGTAACAAGAATGGTATTCAGGATACTTATCCGGGTAAAATCTTTAAATGGCCTGAAATGAGAAACCCTTTCTGCAGGGTCATATAGAACCTTAACAGGAACATTCTTTACAGGAATATGCCGCCATGCAGATCTTACAATAACTTCAATCTCAAACTCAAATTTTGGGGTAAAATATTTCTTGGGGATCTTTAGTAATGGATACAGACGGTAGCCAGATTGGGTATCTTCTAATTTAATACCAGTTTCAAACCAAAACCAGAAATTAGAAAACCTGTTTCCAAAGCTGCTTTTCTTAGGAATTCCGTCTTGAGACATATTTCGGTTACCGATGAGCAAAACATCTTCTTTTTCTTTGATAAGGGCTTCTGTAAAAACCGGTATGTCATCCGGGTAATGCTGGCCATCAGAATCTATTGTTATAGCATAATGAAATCCTGATTCTTTTGCTTTTCTGAAACCTGTTCTTAAGCCGTTTCCTTTACCTTTATTTTCCTGAAGTGTAATGACTGTAATTTGCGGATAGCCGTTCAGTATCTGAGCTGTGGAATCCGTGGATCCGTCATTGACCACAATAATGTTTGAAGTATATTCTAAAACACCATCAATAACTCTTGCCAGTGTTCTTTCATTGTTGTAGGTGGGAATTAAAATACAGATTTTCTTTTCGGAAATTGTATTTTGTACTTCAGGAAGGGTCATTGTTTTATTTTAATGAAGCTTTGTCTGCTGGAGTAAAAGTTTTAGACTGCGCTGCAAATCTCTGAATATAGCTTTTTAAAGCCTGATTCTGCTTGCTGTAATTGTTCAGAATGAATAATTTATCATCTTTTAAACTGGAATGGTATCCTACAATTTTAGGAATATTTTCCTGAACGCTCAGGCGGATCACTCTCAATTCAATATTGTTAGGATTATTTTTAATAATACTTTCAAGACTTGTTGCTCCTGTTTTTACAAAAGATTTTCTCTTTCCTTTTTCAGTGGTTACCTTGGCTTCCATAATTTGTGCAGCTGCTTTATAACCGGAAATAACGGGATCAGTTGAAGACTGTTTTTCCGCGATATTGATAAAGGACTGAGTATTGGCGTTCGATTGATTGGCTTTCGCATAGCTGTTTCTCAATGACTCCAGATCAGAGGACTGAAAGAAAAATGTAAATACGGCTACCAGCGATAAGATGAATTTCATAATTTCTATCTTTTATAATGTACAGACATCTTTAATGCAATAGTCTCGCCAAATAAAGTCGTGTTCTTTACTTTAATCTCATCTTCTCCTTCATTAATATCGAGCTGTACAGTAAGGTCGGGTGTTTCAAAAGGATTAATGATGGCCATAAACTTCACATTGGAAGCTGTTTTTAAGAACAACTTTGAACCGGTGATCTCTTCTGTAAGTTCTTTTACAATTTGCATCATGCACACTCCGGGCGTAACCGGATTTCCCGGGAAGTGTCCCTTAAAAATTTCGTGATCACTGTTTAATCTGATATGGGCAACGAAGCTTCCGTTTTCCGCTTTGTCGTACGATTTTAGAGTATAAAAGTCTGTAAGAATGGTTTGCATCTGTTACTCGGTTTCTGTTATTTGAACTAACTTTATATTGATCTTGAAATCTTTATGTTGAAGATTGATACTATCCGCGAATATATGTTTTTTTGCTTCAAAACTAAAATCGATTTTTGCTTTATTATTCCTTGTATACATGATCTGATGAAGCAAGCCGTCCTTTTTATCAAAAAACAGATAATACTTGTTGTGGTCTTCCTGAGAGACAAAAATCTTTGACTGATCATTTTCAAAACTTTCCTGTACCGGATAGGTCTGCTTCAGAAGATGTTGAAAATCATTCTTCAGGAAGTTTTTTACGATTTTCTTATCGAGATCAGGAATGATATAATTGATTTTGAAATCTTGATCTGAAATTTCAAAATCAATAAGCTTATTCCCAAAATCTGATGTCAATGCCACGCGATGTGTCGTTTCGTTGATCCTTTTTATGATAAGAATTCCACTCACGTGATTTTTATAAATATCGATCTGGCATTTATACACATAATCTTCTTTTGAAGAAAAATATAAGTTCTCAACAGATTTCTCAGTTCCTGGTGCAGGTTTTACATCATTAAGCTGATAGGTCTTACAGGATAAGAAAAACAGTAGAAGAGTACTATAAAGAAAACTCTGATGCAGAAATCGGGGCATTGATCTTTGTGTTTTTGAAAACTATATTCGTCGTATCTCCCGATGCTTCCAGCATATTGACCTGGGCAACGGTGGATTCATTTTTAGGAAAATATAACTCGATCTGTTTGATGTACTTCAGGAGCTGAGCAGATTTAGGAGTAAATTTTGCAATATTGTAAGCAGAGCTTTTGAAGTAGGTGACGATGAATTCGGGATCACTAAACATTTTTCCATTGGAGCTTCCTACAATAAGTTTGTTAATTTTTTCAAATGTTTTACTTTTTGCATCAACAGAGGATTTCTTCCCCTGATCATTGATAAAGATTTTATTTTCCTTAAAAACAATGCTGTATTGATAAGGCTTGGTGTATTTCCAGCTTAGCATATTGGGCGATTTAAGAGACATCTTACCATAGGTGACAATGTTCTTATCCAGGAAATCCATTTTTTTGGTTTGGGTAAAGTCGCTCTGCAACGTTTTGATTTGTTGTGTTTCAGATGATACCTTCATTACAAACGCCTTTGCCTCGTTTCCTGTCATTGCTGTGTTTTGAGCAAAAAAGAAACCTGAAACCAATAAAAATGCTCCGAAAGCAATATTTTTAATCATTTTTTATTTGATTTTATAATTGAATCAATAGTAAAAGCAGAATACTTTTTATTCTTCAAAAATAGCAATAAATCTACCAAAACACGATAGGTCTTTTCTGAAGTGTCATGGAGAAGCACAATGCTGCCGGGTTTTATTTTAGATGTAATCCTTTTGTAGATTTTCCTTTCATCTTCTATAACGGTGTCCAGCGATCGTACATTCCAGCCGATACTTATTTTTCCGCTTCTTTTAATTGCTTTAGCTATGGAAGGATTGGTCACTCCAAATGGAGGCCTGTATAATACGGTTGTGGTGTTTCCCACAGAGGCAATTATTTCATCACATTTTGTTATTTCATCAGTCATTTTTGCTGTCGGTAGAAAACCCGTTGAGTTAGAATGGGTATACGTATGGTTTCCAATGTTATGACCTTCGGCAATAATCCTTTTGAACGTATCAGGATATTTCTCAATTTGTTTTCCAATACAAAAAAATGTTGCTTTGATGTGATGTTCCTGAAGCAGATCTAAAAATTGAGGTGTAAACTCAGTCGGTCCGTCATCAAAAGTAAGGGCAACCTCTTTAACTTTTGTTTTTTTATGGGTAATGCTATTCACAAAATAGCCCAGCTTAATATCAAAGGAACCCCAAACCACAAATGCCGAAAAAAGCAAAAAGCAGAATACATATACCCAAAAGCTCCCGTGAAATGCATAAATAAATACATTACAGAATATATAAAACAGGATCATTGAATAATGCTTCATTGTATTGTTTTTTTGAATTTCCAATCTAAAATTTTTCATCCGGGGTTTGACACAGCAGAACGAAAAATCTAAAAAATTGAGAACATACCAGATGTTACCCGCTTACAATTTAACGATTTTGAAATGTAAAGATTAAAAATTCCGTCCTTTTATCCTATCATACCTTTTCTAACAATACCAAACTATGATCATTTCCTAAAAGATGATTATACAAAAGCACATTTTTAATCGCATTCTTTTTTATAGAATTGATCATCATGATCTCCGGGATTTGTTGATTTTTCAGAATATGACATGCCATAAATGTTGAAAAACCACTTGCCGTATTGTATTCTCCGCTTAAATGTTTATAATATAGCAATGCTGATTCAGGAAACAGGTTCATTGCTGTTTTATAATACGTATCCGATTCCTGATCGCCACTGAATCCTAAAATTACGGCATCAATATCGGTAAGAGAAAGATTATTCTTCACGAGAAAAGCTTCAATAAATCTTTCGGTTTCCTGCTGTTCAAGTTTATTGGTTATTTGAATGTCCCTGATCTGGGCATAAGAATTTTCCGCCTTATTTTTTCCAATGACAAAAAAGCTTGAACCTTCACCCCATAGTACACCTTTTGTTGTTGATGTTAAAAAATCAACAGGAAAATGTTCGGTTTTTTTAATGATGTGGCGGAGTTGGTAAAGTTCCATTGTTCTTTCGGTCTGTTCATCCGTACAGCCAACAAGTATATTTTCAGCCTCATCATCGGTAAGCTGAAGTTTGGCATCTAGTAGGGAAAACTCTAGAGCTGAAGAAGTATTGACATAAGTAAAATTATAAGCGTGGCATTGTAGAGCCAAAGCAATCTGGCCGGCTACGGTATTGTGCGTCGACTGAATAAAATAGGTTGGAGTTAAAAACTCCTCCTGATTGTCGATTACATTTTTTAAGAATTTTTCAGAATCCTGAGAACAGCCCATTCCGGTTCCTACAATAATGGCATCCGGTTTTTCTATTCCAGCTTCTTTCAAGGCATAGTGAGATGCGACCGAGCTCATTTTTACCGTTTTAGACATCCTCCTGATCATTGCTGCGGGAATGAATTCTTTATATGCCGGTTCTATTGCCTTTACAATTGGTATAGAGTTTTCAGGTTTGAACTGACCAAAAAAATCTTCAGCTAATGTATCCTGTACCGAAATACATGAAGCTCCATTGATATACACTGAACTCATGGCTTAGAGAAAATTAGTGTTGAACAATTTCCTCCGAATCCGAATGAGTTGGATAAGACATGGTTGATATTTTTTTTCCTAAGTTCAGTAACCGGAACCAGGTTGAATTCTTCCATAGGAGTTTTAAAATTCAAATTCGGAAATATAATGCCGTGCTGAATGGCTAAAATGGAATAAACTGCTTCTATTCCTGCCGCAGCGGCTAATGTATGTCCTGTAAAAGCTTTGGTGGAGCTGAATTCGGGAACATTTCCTTCTCCGAAAATACGGATCATTGCAATTCCTTCCGACAGGTCATTATTGGGAGTGGCTGTTCCATGAACATTGATGTAGTTAATTTCCTCTTTGTTGATTCCGGAAACCTTTAATGCCTGCTGCATCGCAAGATAGGCACCTTGTCCGTTTTCAGACGACGCGGTTTGATGATGGGCATCATTTGCATTTCCATAACCTGAAAGATAGGCAAGAACCTTTTTATTCTCTTTTTTTACAACTTCATCAGACTCCAGCACCAGAAAAGCTGCTGCTTCACCTAGATTCAATCCTTTTCTGTTCTGGTCGAAAGGAGTATTATAAGAATCAGTAAGAATCATTAGGGTATTAAACCCATTGAGTGTAAATTTGGATAAAGAATCTGTTCCGCCTACGATCACACGATCCAGCACCCCATTTTTAATAAGCTTAGCTCCCATCATGATCGCATTCGCTGCCGATGAGCATGCGGTACTTATTGTTGATACCATTCCTTTTAAGCCCAGATAATCTGCAATGGCTAAAGAGGAGTTTCCTGCATCATGAGCATCAATATATTTTTGCTTTTCAGGAAAGTCTTCATAGTTGTAGAAATACTTTTCAGTAATATCCATTCCTCCGACACTAGTCGAGGAAATCAGGCCTGTTCTGAAGGCATTGATATCGGAAATTCCTGCATTTTCTACAGCTTCTTTTGCAGCAATCATTCCCAATAAAGAGGTTCTTGTAACATTGTTGTCTTCATTCAGCTGAAGGTGTTGTACAAGTTCTTCATTAGACTGTTTTATTTCACCTGTTTTAATGTATCCTGCATGGCGGGTTTCAAACATTTGGATGTCCGAAATGCCATGCCGGCCTGTTGTCAGCGAAATAAAATTTTCTTCCACGTTGTTGCCAACGGAAGAAATGATGCCCATTCCTGTTATGGCAATTTTATGACCCATTAATTATTTTGTTCTGTTTTCTTCGATGAATTTTGCCATCGTATCGATAGATTGAAAAATTTCTTTTCCTTTCTTTGGATCAGCTAATTTTATTCCATAATCCTTATCCAGAAGAACAATCAGTTCTAACGCATCAATAGAGTCTAATCCTAAACCACCACCAAATAACGGGTCTGTGTCTTTGATTTCCTCAACAGCTACATCTTCAAGGTTAAGAACTTCTATAATTTTGTGTTTTAATTCTAATTTTAAATCTTCCATAATTATTATTTTAAGGTAACCCTATAACAATGTGCCAGATTACCAATGATATTTTATAATGCGAGCAAATATACAAAAGCTTTATAACTTTCCTGATATAGTTCCACCCAGCCACACAATACATTTTCTGCTTTTCCCGACTTCAGTAATTGCTGGGCATAATTGTTTAAAAAATTTTCATCAAATTCGTCTAAAATGAAAAAAGCATTTTCAGTCTGCATTTTATGTCGGATGCTTATTTCTCCTACACAAATGTTAGGCAATGTATACACAAAGACCGCAGGGCTGGGAAAATAATTCTCGTTGGAATTGATGCTTTCCTGATATTTAAAGTCCGTATCCAGGCTTGATGATTTATTGGCAAAAACCAAAGCGGTTTTGCTGTTATCCTGATCTTTCAGAAGCATTTCTGCGGCTAAAAAAGCAAGTTTGCTTAGCGGATCCATTTTATGGAACTTAGGATAATTAAGATCAAGGTTCTTGTAGGCTTCTTTAGCAAACTCCTGAAATGTTGTTTCCTTATTTGAGAAGACCATATTCCCGTTCATGGTAATTGTAGAGTTTTCTATAGTGCAAACAGCTGTTTTCTTCATCTTATCCGGTTTAACATTTTTCTAAAACAATTGCAGCATTACATCCTCCAAAACCTGAAGCGGTTTTTAAAATATATTTAATTTCTGAGTGTTGCTGTTCTTTTATAATATGCAGAGGTTGGGAGACACCCATCTCTTTAAAGTTTTTGGAGGGAAGAAGGGTATTGTGTAAAGCGCTTTCCATTGAAATGATACTTTCTAATAATCCCGATGCACCAAGACAATGTCCGTAAAACCCCTTCATACTATTCAAAGGGACATGTTGAAGCTCCATTCTGTTAAAAGCAACAGCTTCCATTTCATCATTATACAGGGTTGCTGTTCCGTGTGCAGAGATAAAATCAATATCAGTGGCAGCTACTTTAGCCTCTGTCATGGCATTCCTGATACTTTTATACAGTCCGTCTCCTGTTCTTGAAGGACCTGAAATATGGTTAGCGTCATTAATAGCAGAATCTCCGAGAATTTTAAACCTAAACTGATCAGGAGAAATTGCCCAGGAAGTTATATATACCGCTGCCGCAGCCTCTCCGATATTGATCCCGTTTCGATTTTTGTCATAAGGCTGGCAAGGTTCTTTTGCCAGAGCCTGAAAAGAGTTAAAACCGGAGATAACAAACTCCGTGATTTCATCACCTGCAATGACAAAAGCATCTTTATAATTTCCCGATTGAATCAGGTTTTTAGCTACGCCAATAGCCATCACTCCTGAAACACAGGCGTTAGAAACAACAATGGGCTTTGATTTAAATCCAAAAAAATCAGCGATCTTTTGTGCCAAGACAGAAAGAAATGCCCCCTCTGGTAAAGAAGATTGATTCTTTAGTAAGCTCACATTTCCCTTTGTGGTAGATAATATAAAAGCTGTTTCTGTAGTAATGTCGTGCCTTTCTATTAAAGGTTTTAAGCACAACAGGAACATTTTTTCCAATCGGGTGAAATTCTGGTCGGGAAAATGACTGTTGAATTCCGCATTTAATTTTTCCGTATCCACCATTGAAGCATATACTGCTTCCTGGTTCTCTAAAATTGGATGCTGGGCAACTCCGGACTGGTTTTGCAACAGAGCATGCCAATTGTCATTGAGGTTCATACCCAGCGGAGTGACGCAGTTATAATCAGTTATGTAGATCTCCTTCATCATGACAATTTCATTTTATCTTTCCATTTCTGAAAGAAGTCGGGATTATAGAGGCATAAATTTCCGTCATTATCTAAAAATACCTGAATGGTCTCGCCTTTGCAAACCAGTTTATTATCCTGATTGAATATTTCATAAGTAAAGATCAGTTTTGCCGCAACCGAATTCACAAAAGTAGTTTCTATCCTGAAGATTTCTCCGTATTTTAAGGGAAGAAAATGCTCGCAGGTGCTTTTTACAATAGGAGTAAGGTAACCGGCATTCTGGATGTCGAGATACGAAAGTCCGTGCTCCCTTCCAAAAGCTTCCCTTCCGTCTTCAAAATAGACAATATAATGACCATGCCAGACAATTCCCAAAGGATCTGTTTCATTGAATCTTACTCTGACTTGTTCAGAAAAGGTAATATTTTTTTCTTTAGACTGCATTTTTTTTCCTTTCGTAAAAAATAGAAATTGTGACCATAGCGATATAAAATAAAAATAATAAAATAAGCTCTTTCGCTATATCGGTGATTCCACTGTTTCTTAAAATAATATCGTAATATGCATTAAGTCCCCAGTTCATGGGTGAGAACTTGGCCATATGCTGCATAAATTCAGGCATCAGGAACACGGGAACCCAGATTCCACCAATAGCAGCCAATACAACAACAGATGTTGCGCCAAAAGGCGCAGACTGTTCCTGAGTATCTGCAATGGTTCCCAATAAAACCCCAAACCCAATAGCGGCAAGCCCGGCAAATAAAGTAACCACAATAAGGTGGAACATTTTTCCCGACACATCGAAAGCCGGAAGATTCATGTATGGGAAAAGGTATATACCTACAGCAACCATCAGTAAAAACTGAATCATACAAATGATCAGATAAGTACATGTTTTACCGAGAATATGAATATAATAAGGTGTTGGACTCACTCTGGCTCTAACACTGGTGCCCTGGCTTTTTTCTTTAACCAGATTGATGGAAAGAGGGACTACAATGAAAAAGATAGCAAATAATGTCCATGCAGGAACGTTATGCTGAACAGAATTCGGGATTATCTCCACATTGCCTTTCGATGGAGTGATCTCTTTAAAGCTGATGAGATTCTTGTTTTCCTCCAGGTTTTCTGTTGTTCCGAGCTGATTCTGGAAAGCTTTGTAAATTTTTTTATTTTCAATCTCAAAGATCATTTTATTCACAGAATTCATCACGGAGTTTTTGAAGCCTGCATTGGTTGCAGGATCAAAATATAAATGAATATCTTTTGTCTTTGGAGCTGTTTTTTTTACAGCTGCGGAGTCAGTTTCCAGTCCGAAAGAACTTACGATCGTCTGAACTTTGGATTCTATATTTGAATTCAGGTTTTTGGTTAAGTCTTCAGGAATGACAATGGCCATCTGATATTCGCCCGAAAAAACGGCGTCCCGGGCGGACTTTTCGTTGTAATGGGTCAGAAGCTGAAATGTCTTGCTGTTTTCCAGTTCCTTTTTTATATTTTGAGAAACGTCAGACTTGTCTTTATCGATAAAAATGATTGGTATTTTGGATCCTTCCAGATTTTTAAAAGTCGAATCCTGAATCAATGTGATAGTAACGATAAGCAGCAAAGGCATCACAAAAATAATAACGATCCCTCCGATATCCCTTTTTAATAAAAGGATTTCTTTAATAAAACTTCTCCACAATTTATACAACAACATCTCTTAGTTCTTTTCCGGTTAATGAAATGAAAACGTCTTCCAGATTTTCGGCGGAAGCTATCTGTGCAACAAGCTCCTCCGGGGTCCCTGTAGCATGGATCTTCCCTCTGTCGATAATGGCAATTTTTGTACAAAATTCCTCGGCTTCTGAAAGATGGTGGGAGGTATAAATAATACAGGTTCCGTTTTTATTGAGTTCCTGAAGGAAATCAATGATCACTTTTTTGGATTGTACATCTACTCCTACGGTAGGCTCATCCAGGAAAAGGACTTTAGGATTGTGAAGTGTTCCTGCAATAAGATTACAACGACGTTTCATACCTCCTGAAAATTGTTCTACCTTTTTATTGGCAAATTTTGATAATCCCATAATTTCGAGGGATTCATCAATGCTTTTATGAAGTGCTTTATGCTTGAGCCCATATAAGCTTCCAAAGAATAACAAATTCTCTTTTGCAGTAAGGGTAGGATAAAGAGCATATTCCTGAGGAACTATTCCAATGATCTGCTTTATTTTAAAACTGTTTTTCTGTGGTGAAAGACCATTAATGGTAAACTGGCCGGAAGTGGGCTTGATCAGTCCCGAAAGCATGGAAATGAGGGTCGTTTTTCCCGCACCGTTTGGCCCAAGAATTCCATAGATTTCGTTTTTGTCGATATTTAAAGAAATATCATTGACAGAAAACTCATCAGAGTTCTTGTATTTTTTATAAAGATTTTTAATTTCAATAATATGCTCTGCCATATCAGATTGCTTTTCTTAGTTTTTTATAGAAAGCTTCTTCCAGATCTGCTATATGAAGCATTGATTTCGAAAGTTCCTGATAAATATTGCTTTTTGAATTCCTGTTTTTATAAACGCGGGCAATATCCACAGCAAAGTCTCTCCATAGATCACCTATGGCTGTAATTTCTTTTGACAACTCCCTTAATTGATCATTCTTAAGAATTTCTGCTGCTTCTTGTAAAAAAGCTCCGTAAATAAATCTGAATCCGCCACCACCGGTTCCTATTTCTTCCTGCATTCTTATTAATTGCCCCAAATAATGGTTGGTCACTTTCGTTCCTTTTTTCTCGGCCCATTTGGGAATACTTTTCGCGACCCATCTCATGGCTTTTACTCCTATGAGAGGCACGGGAGCAAGCATATTTTTACAGGTGTCTTTAATCCCTTTTTTTATGGCTTCTTCCAAATGGATGTTTTCCGGGATATAAACGGGATAATACATATGTCCTTTTGGTGGTAATGCTCCCTTTGCATATCTTACTTTTTCGAGTTCAGCTTCAGATAATGTGGTTACGTAATCCATTACAGGATCACTGATCAGAAACCTTCCGTCTTCCTTTCCGTAAACGACAAGATTATGCGCATTAAAATGAAATTTATATTCTTCCGGGAAATACGTAAGGTTAAAAACCCCGACCTGAAGTCCTGTAGGGATATTGTTCTCTAAGTTTTTTTCTAATGCTACCTGGGCATCTTTAGGATTTGAGAATTTTTGTCTTTTAATTTTAATACCCAATCTTTTTGCTGCTTTGCTGAAAATAGCACCTGGCATCGGACGATAGCTAAAGCCCGGTGCAAAGTTTACTTTTAGGAAAGGCAGATACACAAAAAATAACCCCGAACCTATTCCGAAAATCATAGGTTCGCTTAATTTTATACCTTTATAGAGTAATAAATTAGAGGCAACACCGTTTTCGCAATGAGCGGTTTGGTGGTGTTCAAAATTCAATTTCATCCTTATATTTTTTTATTTCAGGGAAGATAGAATCAGTATCAATTATGTACTTTATCTTATTATCTTCCATTGAAATTTTTTAATTCTTCTACTGTGATTCCGAATGCATCAGCATATTTTTTCAGCACAGTATCGCTTAGTGTTCTAAATACTTTTGGTTTGGTATGTCTTTTTATCCGCCACTGCCACATTCCGACATATGCAGAAAGGACAGCCATATCCATTTTATTTAATTCCATGAAATAAATGATCGGACTTACGATCTGAGCAGCAACGTTTTGCCGGGCTTCTTCTATCCTCTCATTAATAAGAGCCATGGATTCGTCAAGGGCAAGCTTTTTGGCTTCCCAGCCAATACTGTTTGCTGTTGTATAATTGTCATTTTCATCGGTAACATATACCACTTCGGTCATGTTCGCTGATTTCAGATTACTTTCGTCCTGTGGAAGATCCTGCTTTTTCATAGTCTGTTTTTTATTATGATAGTTTTTGAATAAACAGATTGATTTCAGCTCTTATCAATAATTCATTATTATTAAAAGTTTCGCAGAAGATATTGCATATATTCTCATATTTGGAAATAAGCGATGCCTTCGAAATGATCGTATCACCCACT
This sequence comes from Chryseobacterium sp. B21-037, assembly GCF_028570785.1. Lineage (NCBI taxonomy): Bacteria > Pseudomonadati > Bacteroidota > Flavobacteriia > Flavobacteriales > Weeksellaceae > Chryseobacterium > Chryseobacterium sp. B21-037. The sequence goes on along the minus strand of NZ_JALGCB010000001.1, from coordinate 3,232,355 downwards.
TTCGGTAATGAAAAGACTTCGATTTTTTTAATATTGGTAATGAATCCGATCACTTTTGTTTCTATTTCGGGTCCTTCAAAAAAACTCTGGCCTACAATAGAGGAGCATGTTTGTGCGGAATTTTCGATTAACCCTGCTTCTACAAGTTCATTGTTATGAACAAAAATATTATCTGCTGTTATCAGAAAGGAAGTAATCACATTTTCTTCTGTTAATTCCAAAATATAATCTACCATCAGCATCGGTTCCCGATGAGGTAAAAAGTTATGGATATTGATGATATTGTCTTCCTTAATTTTCATTACTATTATTTTACAACAGTTTTCATTTGAGAGCTTGCGATAGTTAGTCCGTTCAGTTTCGTAATACAGTTAACTAATGTAACTCCCATTACTTCGTTGAGGATTGCCACTTCTGTTTTTAGCTCATCTCCAAGTTTGGGTAAAGATTCCGCGTCAAAAGATTTGATGGCTCCTATATAACCCGTTGGAGCTTCTTTACCTAAAAGGTAATACTTATAGCCTGTATGCAAAGCTACGCTTTGAGCCTGATGTTCGATCAATCCCGATGCCTGGAATATTCCATCCTGCAAGAAGATATTGTCTTCTTTTATCGTAAAACCCGAGACCAAATGATTCTCAGAGTATTCAGTTAATTCATTCACCATGACAAAAGGAAACCTCTGTGGAATTAAACTTTCCACAAAACTTTTATCAGATGTTGGCAGATTGATTTCCATTAGCAAACCGTTAATAATGCACAGGAGTAAGCAAACCTTCCACTTTCAGGAACACAAAGAAGTACTTTTTCTCCCTTTTTCAGTTTTCCTGAATTCATCAGTTCTTCTAAAGCAATGAAAATAGAGCCAGCTCCAATATTTCCTACTTCGGAAAGGTTATAATACCATTTTTCCCATGGGAAATCCATTCCTTTTTTGGCAAATTCTTCCTTAAGCCCATTTTTAAAGTAACCGGATGAAATATGTGCCAGGACGTGATCTATTTTTTCAGGGTCTAGCTGGTGCTTGTCGAAAGAAGCTCTTAAACTTTCTGCCCCTTTTACTAATATATATTGATCCAGAAGCTTTGTATCCTGCTTTAATGCAAAAAGAGACTGCTTCAGCCATTCATCAGATGGATAATCTGCCCATGATTTTAAGCTTCCGTCTTCTTGTTTTTCACAGCCGGAATACATACAAGCTTCAATTTCATGTGCATAAGAATAAAAATCGATGAATTCTACTTTTAAAGAAATGCTGTTTTCCCTTGGTTTGTTTTCTAATAATAAAGCACCTGCACCATCGGAAAGCATCCATCTTAAAAATTCTCTTTTAAAAGCAATGATTGGTCTTTCTTCCAGTAGTTTCAGGTTTTCTGCTTCGTGATTGAATTTATCTGCTGTCATCCAGGCCGAAAATCTCTCAGAACCTACACAAACCGCATTATCACGTACACCGGCTTTTACAGAAAGAAAACCATAATTAAAGGCATTCATTCCTGAATTACAAAGTCCCGTTGAGGTATTGATTTCTATAGATTTTCCCACATTCAGCTCTCCATGAACCATCGAAGCATGAGAAGGCTGAATCTGATCTGCAGAAGTAGTTCCACAAGATAATAACTGAATATCATCTTTCGTGAAATTTTCATCAAACAACCCTTCTACAGCTCTTGCTGTGATCTGAGCATTGGTATGGGTAGGTTGGCTGTTTTTATCTAAAGCGTAATATCTTGTTTTAATCTGATTATTTCTTAAGATCAAAGCTCTTGCTTTAGAGGGGGTGTCATTGACCAAGCCAAGATAGCTTTCCATCTCATCATTAGAAACCGGATCATTGGGTAAGTATGTTGAAGCTTTGGTTATAAATACGTCGTTCATCTCTTATTTTAAATTTATTCCTTGTAAATATTTTTTTTCTTTCATTCTTTTAGATCTCAAAAGAGGTGCCAACAATATGTGAAAAACTAAAACAATAGGAGAAATAATCCATATCGCTGCCATCAAATATACCTTAAAGAATTTGATAAGCATTGGTCGCTTTTCTTTTTTCCTGATAATAAGGTTAGACCATACAGTAAAGATTTTGTTTCCTACTTTTTCCACCCTTACTAAAAAAGGTCTGATTTCTACAGCTCCGTTCTTTACTAGTTCAGGTTGCAGATTATCATAGTGGTTATTATCGAAATGCCTTTTGATGATGTTACCGTATTTTCCGGCTCCGGCAATCTCTTCATCGGAAATTCCTGCTGCCGGAAGCATTCCCGATTTTTCTTTTTTTCCAGTTGTCAACCAGCGCAAAATAGTCAATACACTGGTATAATTATCATGTCTGTCTACCAATGCAATGTTTCCGACCAGTTTTGCATTTAAGTTTTTTAAATATACCTTAAGTTTTTCCTGCGAAAGCATCCACATATTTCGGGTTCCTGAAACAGTAACAACAGGAGTGTCTTTTAAAATGTTTTCCGCATAACCGCTTTTTAAGAAAGAGATAATTGGAATTGAGGGAGTTAAATACCAAACCTGGTACCCGAAAATAATAAGATCGAATTTCTTATTCAATACTTCTTCGGGCGGAGGAAGGATTTCTCTTGGGATTTGTAAATAAGACTCCGGGAATGTATTGAAAAAAACATCACCTGGCCATGGAAAAGGGAAGTCTTCCTTAAGCTTAATGCTATAATAGGTGACATTATATTCGTCCTTTTTATCCTCAAAAGGCTGGGCAATATTCTTTACAATATCCTCTAATTGGCCCGTTTGTGTATAGTATAAGACAAGTATGTTCTTCTGCATGGAAATTTTTATTGTTTACAAAAATATAATTTTATAATTTATCTGTTATCTCTTATAGATTTTAATTGATTCTGAACTAAAATATAAATTATATTCGTCGTTTTGAAACAATAAGTTTTTAATATTGAAGAAGATAATAACATCAGGAAGCTGATCAATACTGTTTAAAGCATAGTTATCACTGGAAACTAAAAGTATACCAACCTTTTTATTAATCTCTGAAATTGTGGATATATAGTTTATTTTTCTTTTTTTAACGAGATAATTATGATCAGCGATTTCTCTTTTTTCAATATCCGGAATCAAACTGAATATCTTGCGGCTTGCCTGTTGAAGAGAAAGTAGGATATCAATCTGGCCGTAGTCATCTGCAATATGAAGAAGCGTTGCGTCTTTAGGAATATGCATGTTCAATTCAAAGTAAGCAGACTTATTGATCCTGAAATCTTCTTTAACCTGTTTTACAATCTCATTTTCCTTATACAAAAAGCTCAGAAACAGCTTCTTTTTAAAGTAATCCTCATCCTCCAGCTCTTCTCTTAGCTTTGAAAACTCTTCTCTGAAATAAGCGTTTATTTTTTTTGTTCGTTCAGAATACGTGGACCCAAAACTCTCATCATTTTGATGGATACGATCTCCTACTTTTACCGTAATGCTCCCATCATAAATGATAAAGTCTCCTTTTGGCAATACTTCCGAGTTGCCATGAATATATACAGGCAAAATATCCAGATTCAATTGTTCAGAAAGGTAGAAAGCTCCTTTATGAAATCTTTTGATATCATTTGTATAAGAACGTTCTGCTTCCGGAAAGACCACCAGCGAATATCCTTGTTGTACCTTTTCTTTTAGTTTGTCAATTCCGTTTTCAATACCTTGGGAAACCGGATAAAAACCTAATGCCTTTACAAGTTTTCCAAAAATAGGTGAGTTATACACCCAATCATTTACAAGATATACAATCTTGTAATTGGTCATTGCCAGTGCTAGTGTATCCAGGAATGAAGTATGATTGGCAATAATAATAGCAGGTTTACTGAAATCTTCTTCAGGATTTTTTATCACCGTCTTTTTTACAAATGGATTACTATATAAAACAGAAGTTAAAAACCGGGCAATGAATATTTTGATATACCTGAGTGTATTTCCCTTGGCATTTTTAACAAAAAAAGCTCCAAATAAGGAAAAAAGAAATCCTCCCAGCCCATAATAGGCAAACGATACCACGGAGTGAAGGAATAATCTAAAAGTAATAGGAGAAAGTCCCTTTTTTGCTCTGTTAATAATTAAAAGTCTGAACCAGAACGGATACAAAGTAGAAGTAATGATAATAACCGAAAACATTCCTATTAAAGCCACCAGTGCCAAAGAGTGTAATGCCGGGTGCTTGGCAAAAATCAATGAGCCGATCGATAAAATAGTGGTGAAAACAGCTAATATGATTGAGATCCTGTAAGTAGGAAGTTCATTTTTACCTGTAGTATGTTCCTTTTGCATAGCCTTTGTCAGAAAGATGCTGAAATCGTCTCCGACTCCAAAGATAAGGGTACAGACTACAGTACTGAAAATATTGAGTTCTAGCCCTAAGAAATAAAGAATGCCGGCTGTAACCACTCCTGTTAATACAATAGGGAACATGGTAAGGACAGTGAGTTCAAAATTTCTGAAAAAGACAATAATAGTAAGGATGATGGCGAGTAGTGAATAATTGATCAGGGTGTTGAAATCTCTTTTCAATAATCCCAGAAAGTTCTCATTCATTTGCTGGCGGTCAATAGCAAGAACATCCTGCTTTTTTTCTACATCTCTGATAAAGGCATCTCTTTTAGTTTCATCCACTTTTATAATATTGGAAATAGTATAAAATCCTTTTTCATTGCTTAAAAATTCAGATACCTGTAGTGCTTTTATTTTTTCATAATCCTCAATGCTGCGGGTGGAGTAGTTTTTGTTTAAAAGTTCTGTAAATTGCTTAAAAGCTGAACTATTAAATCCAAATTTGTTTCCATTGCTTACCAATTCTGAAACCGTTTGATTTTTCTTTTGGTCGTTCCAGAATTTTTTCCAGTTTTCAATCTTTTTTTGCTGATCCTTTTCAGACAGGACTACATTGCCCAGAGAATTATAGCTCAGGATTTTTCCTTCCTTTTTTTCTTTTTCCAGAAATTGGTTCAGTTGGGTGTTTCGGGTTAATGCTTCTTCTTCAGAATTACCATAGGAAATGGTGTAGATTGATTTTGAAGTAATATCTGAAAGCTTCTGTAATTTTGCTTCGCTTATTTTCAGATCCTTTGGAATGTAGTTTAGATCTCCAATGTCTTCATTAAAACCCACGTGCCTGAATCCAAATAAGCAGGCAATAATGACCAGGGAGCATCCTATAATTAGGGGTTTGTTCTTTTCATAGGGATAAAAGCCGATCCTGTCAATGAAATTTGTGCTTGCTTTTTCCCCTTTTTCTTTAGGGTGGTATAGTTGGGGAACGATAATCAGGGCTGAAATGGAAGAAAGCATTACGGTTAGTGAAGCAAATAGTCCCAGATCCTTTAAGGCTTCCGATCTTACGAAGACAAGACATAAGAATGAAACCGCAGTGGTAGCACTGCTTAAAATAATAGGTTGGGTAATTTCTTTATAGAGCTCTTCAATATTATTATTGTGTTTATAGTGTGTAAGGATGTGCAAGGCATAATCTATTGTAATTCCGATCAGGATTGCTCCGACACTTAATGAAATTGCTGAGATCTTATCCTTAATAAAATATAAGATAAGCAGTGCCAGCAGAACAGAAAATACCGTAGGAAGAAAAACAATAATCGGAGTGAAGAAATTCCTGAAATAATAAATAAGCAGGATCAGCAGTACAGTCATGGAAATCATTACTGTATTCTGAATGTCCTTTTTTATCTGTTCAGCATTTGCAACCGCAATTACGGGTGAACCAAAGTAGCTGATTTCTGTTTTTCCTTTAAATTCTTTATTAAGATCATCCTTTATTTTGTTGAGCTGGTCTACAAAAAATTCATTGTTTTTAGTATCGTTACTTTTGTTTTTAGGATCAATAAAAAGTAATAAATTTTTTCCGTCTTTCGTTACAATAAAATTATCCTCCAGCTTAAAATCTTTGCTGACGTTAAGTGCATTCAATTTTTTAATGCCTAAAAAAGTAATTCCGAGGGGATCTTTTTTTATAAATTCTTTTGTAACCAGGCTTGTTGGGGAAGCAAGAGAAATGTAATTGTTTTCTACCTGTTTTGCAATGCTGTCTTTCTGAATCTTCCTGTTGATTTCTTTATAGTCATTTTCATCTAAAAACAAAGGGAGGTTTTGATTTACAAAATCAAAAGTCTCGGAAATTTCACTGTCATTTACCTTTCCCTGAATCGCTCCGATATACTTTTCTAAAGGAGAAATTTTTTCCAGAAAAGTATTGGCGGTTTCAGAAAGCTGAAAATTATCCTCCGAAGATTTATTCTCAATGATGACGATGATCTTATCTGAAAAATTAAGTTGTTTAAGAATTTTTGCAGTAAGATCAGATTTTTCACTTTTAGGAATGATCTGATTGATGTCTTCCTCGAAATTTATTTTTGATGCAAAAAACAGGCAAACCAAAGCAATTCCCACTGCAAATAATGCAGATAGAACTCTGTTTTTGGAGATTAAATAGTATAAAAATATAAAAAAACGATGCATCGCATTAAAAAATCAAGTTTGCAAATTTAATTTTTTAAGTATTAGTTCAAAACTTTTACCCCGTAAGTTTATTTTAAAATCAATAAAATGTTTAGGTAAAATAAAAAAAACTTATACTTTTGCAAATGTCCCTCATAATAATATATTTTAAAACAAAATTATTCTGAATAAAAAGCTGTTTTGATATGTTGAAAATATTTGATGAAAAAATAAACGGATTTTTATTTACGATAATACTTCCGCTTTTGCTGTTCTCAATGTCCTATTATGGATTTGAGTCTTCCTACACAAGATTGAAAACAGCAGAAAGGCCGCCCGATTATTTGTTTTCATCGGTGTATGCTTATCGGGTACTTCCCAACTATCTCAGTTTGTATCTTACGGACATTGTGGGATATATTATTGAAAATTATTTGGGCTTTTTTCGGAAATTTCTACATAAAAACGGAACTGCATTTTATCATGGTCTTTTTCTGATGAACAGTTTCTTCTTTATTCTTTCTTCCGTTGTTTTTAATAAACTACTTTCCCTGAAGCCGGTTTCACTTCTTGTAAACATCAATCTAAAAAGAGTTATTCATCTGCTGGCCGTGTTTTTTATTGTAATCACGCAATATGCACCTACAAATTGTGATATGATGGCACTTTTTTGTTATCTGACAGGAGTATTTTTAACATTAAAGTATTTTCATACAAATAAGACTGCATATTTTTATATTCTAATTGTTTTAATATTTCTTTCGACGTTCGTTAGGGAGACGGCTTGTCTGAATATTGCTTTTTTTGCTGCACTCTTCCTGGATATAGATGATCTCAGAAAAGGAAATTATACAATGGTCGCAAAAACAATTCCTCTGGTGATCTCTTTTTTAACAGCCTATTTAGGATTGAGAATGATTGTTGTTCAGGAAACTACTTTTGTAGAAGGCTTTTATATCAACAGGAACTTCGAAAGCCCGTTCAATCTGGCGGGGCTGTTATTTGGATCCATAGTCTTGTATTTTGTATACCTGTTGGGCGTATCTGCTGACAATAAAACGATATTTAAAAAGTATTTATTTTTCTCATTGCCTTATCTTGCTATGATTACCATGGTGGGACTTTACTGGGAGGTGAGGCTTTTCCTTCCACTTATTCTTACAGGAATTGTAGTGGCTTATCATCAATTTAAAAATTCCCTGATCCTCTCATGAGTTTATTGCATCCATATTACATCATTGCGATGATCTACATGCTTATTTTTAGCGTGCAGGAGGTCTTTGGAAATAAAGTTGATAAAAAGTGGTTTTGGTTTTTAGGGGTTTACCTGATTATTATTGCCGGGCTCAGAGATAGTGTTGGGCCGGATTATGGGAGTTATAAAGGGATTTATATCTATTCAGATACAAAAGAGTATTGGAGTATCTTTTTAAAGGCCCTTCACATAGAAGGTTCAGAGAATGTTGATATAGAATGGTTGTATGCATTGATCAATAAGATCATGCTTAATGTGTTCAATGCTCCGTTTTACATGCTGACACTCGTTATTGCTATTTTTGCTATATTTTTTAAGATAAAATATACCGAAGACAATACTTTTTATCCATTTACTTTTACGCTGTTTATGTTTATTCCCAATTTCTTCATTGGAGAAAGTGGACAGATCAGGCAGAATCTTGGAACCTTTATTATATACTTCGCAATCAGGTATATCAAAGAAAGAAAATTATGGCACTATTTATTCTTTGTATTCATAGCTTCAGGGATTCATAATGTATGTTATATATTTCTACCCATGTATTGGGTTGCACGCATACCTTTAAATAAAACAATGATGCTGGTGTCTATTATTGTTTCGATCTTTTTGTCTCCATTCGAAGTGTATAAGGTTTTTGGTAACTTTTTGAGTAATATTGCCTCCGATAGTATGCTTGTGGAAGGTTTTAACGGATATGTGGATGAGACGGCGCAGCGATTAAATGGGGGATTTGGTATTCCCGAAGCGTTAATGGCAATTCTCACATTCTTTTTATTTGCATTTGATACTCCCATGAAGGAAAAATATCCATATTATGAATATCACAGGAACTATGCCGTCATTGGAATCTGTTTTTATTTCATATTCAGAAACAATCCGGTGTTCTCATCCAGGCTTGCGGGAGCGTTTATTGGTTTCTCATTTGTATTGATTCCTAATGCAATGTATGTTGTTTCGGCTAATAAAAAGAGATTAATATATTCCTTTATCATTGCATTGACCATATTCAACTTCGTGGTATTTTCCAGTTTCAGAAATATTATTGCAGGTAGGTTCACCATTGACCTCTATAAAAATCATATTTTACCTTAACAGTAAAGTAAATGTATTGACAAAAGGCGCACTTTAAAGATGCGTCTTTTTTCTGTTATCCCTTATCAATGCTCGTTTCTTTACGCTCCAGACTGTATTTTTCCTTATTATTTGTGAACTTAATATACCACAAATTTAAAATTCAATACAATAATATTGTAGTTTTGTGCTGTTTTAATCAAAATAGAATATCTATAAATAATTGTTTTATTTAATAGTATTTATATAATAATTAACTTATTAAATATATATTTATAATATAAATCACTATTTATTGATGCGGGCTTAAAATTTGTATTGGTGTTTCTACACCAAACCTAAGGATATGAGAAACAGTATACTAAAAAAAATGACGGCAATTTTTTGCCTTGTGTCAGTGAGTGCCTATTGTAGCAATGGGTATAGATATGATAAAGATGATGAGTGGCCAGGTGATCACTATACAAAAGTTAACGATTCTTTGGTCAGGATACCACAAAACTATGATCAAAGAGTGATCAATTCTGCTGATACCCAAAGTTTTTCATCCCAGCTTAATGTAAAAAGTAAAGTAAACCCACTTGCCTTAGATTGGACTAAGGCGCCCAATAGTTATATTTTTGATCCTAACCAGGAATATGCCGGTCTGCTTATACCGGTCAGAAAAGCCTATGCCATGTGGGAAGATGATAAATATATAGGCAGTGAAGGTATTCCCGAAGGAAAATTAACGGCTGATGTATTATGGGAGGATGTTCCTGGGCTAATAATAAGTGGAGGTAATTACGCTCTTGAAGTACTTGATACGGGGCAGAATGCCAAAATTAAAGTTCCTGTAAATAAATCAAAAGAGGGAAATGCTGTAATAGCATTTAGAATAAATGGCGAAATTTTTTGGTCATGGCATGTATGGGTTACTGATGATCCCACTAACGGATCTGCCTATAAAAGTTTTGAAACAATTAAAAGACAGAGAAACGATGGAGTGATTGAGCAGATCCCCGATTCGGACTGGAGGTGGATGGATAGGGATTTAGGCTCTGTAAGCGGAACGATCACAGGAACAGAATGGAACAGGAATTTAGGCTTACTCTATCAATGGGGTAGAAAAGACCCGATACCCTCTCTGGTATACAGGGGTAATGATTTCTATGAAGTATCAGGATCTATCGGAAGAATAAGGCACCGGGGAGCAAAAAATTTCACTAATGCCATTAAAATTGATGATCTCAGAAAGTTTGTTTTATTATCCAATGCTGAAGTAACCAATAATATCAAGCTTTCTGTAAAAAATCCTTTGAGTCTTATCTATGTGAATAAGGATGATAACTCTGGTCCCGCATATTATAATAACAATGCTAATCTGATGGTTAACTGGTTTGGAAAATCCTCTAATTTTAAAGACTACCAGTTATCTGAGCTTAATTTATGGTCAGACAATTCACAGGGGAAAATAAACGCAACTTATACCACTGATGATTCAGCTCAACCGTACCGTGATAAGTCATCTTATGATCCTTGTCCCAACGGATGGCGGATTCCATCGGTTTTGGTTGCTAATCTTGCCTCAGCAAATTATGTGGATGATATCAGGACCGATTTTTCTCCCTTTGGAGTAAGAACCAATATGGGGAAAAATGCTTTTGAATCCAATGGCTACCATATTGTAAAACCCACTGATACGAATATGCCTTTATTTATGAAGGGAATTAAATTGTATCCCAATATCGGATTTGACCTTTCTCAGGTCGGAGGTTACGATATGGGATTGTTTCCCGGAACGGGGCAGGTAGCTATTGAAACACAGGCCGGACAATATGCGGACCAGCACCATACCAACATATGGACTGCGACGATGGCCAGACAGTTTGATGCTACTCCTGCTACTGTTGCAAGAGGCTTATATATGATTCCGGATAAAGCCCAGCCTGACATTCCGGATTCAAATTTCCCTACGATAAAAGGTAGATTTCAATATGTGCCGTTAGCAACAATGAATACTTCAGAAGCTAATGGATGCCGTTGCGTAAAAGATCCTTTGTATGTGGTGGATAATTATGATTTTCCTACTGAATTTTTAAACATTTCCAATGAATATCTTGAAGGGTTAAATAATCCGAATACTTATCAGATCGTTAAGGCGACGACTGTATCTACCATAGAGATTCCAGTGAGTAAAGCATTTTCAGTTCAAAGTCAGCTTCTTAATAATCAGGAGATTCTTGATCCTTCCAATTATAACAACCTTAAGGTAAATGTACTTTGGACAACTAATACAAGTTTAATTAGTAATGTATCAATAGCTAATCCCTCTCCTGCGTCGCTGGGCGGTTTAAGCGGGTCTAAAATTGTAGTTGCAATTAATCCCAATCAAAGTGGAAATGCGGTGGTTACTCTTCATAATGGCAATATCACTAATCCTGTTTACTGGAGCTGGCATATTTGGGTTACTGACACGCCCGTGAACAGTCTTCAATATACAACAGAATTGCCGGCCGGAAATGCCACCAATTATGTCAATTATGTAGATAAAGCAGATATTCCCTTCCGGACCGAATTTATGGACAGAAATCTGGGGGCAACGGATGCATTTCCGATGGTTGTAAATAATCTTACCCCTACCTCTGCGGAATTATCCAGAATCAGGGCATCCACTGGGCTTCATTATCAGTGGGGAAGAAAAGATCCTATTCCAACATTCCAGTATGCTGATAACAGAGGGTCATACAATGTGTTTCTTGGGAATGTTTTAGCAACCGGAACGATTAGTTATACTACCCTTGCTGCGTCTACTTATAATAATATGTCCGGAAGTTATATTGTTCCTTATAATACTTATGCTGCGAATGCAAATCTCCTGGATACAGATAAGGTGTCTGACAAAATTTCGAAAATCTTGTCTTATTCTGTTAGAAATCCTTTAGTATATATGATTCCAAGTACTTTTGCTCCCTATAATAGCAGTACTCCTAATTATACAAATGGAACGGATTGGCTATCTACTGAACCGAACCTGGCGCAGGACAGATGGGGAAGAGGAGGTGTGAAATCACCGTTTGATCCTTGTCCGGAAGGCTGGAGAATTCCTGATGTGTCTGGTGTTGCAATTGTTTCCGGTAAAGATTTTGGAATGACTCCATGGTATAAAAAGGATAAAAATGTTGCAACCATGTATAGTATCGTTAACGATTATCAGGGAGTGAGAGTCAGAAATCCAAGCACGACAACTACGATTGGCTATATGTTCAATCAGTCAGCATATCCTGTCGGCAATTATCCTAATTCCGGATCCAGAGGTTTCAGAAGTGTTACAGGGAATCAATCTGCCCAGGGAACTTATAACGTCCTTAATTATCAATATCCCGGATTCTGGACCGGTGCATTGGCGTCGAATTATACAGGGCGTTCTGTAAATATGTTATTCGATGCAGCTTCCTCTTCAAACCGTATTATGGCTTTTCATGATAATAACGACCCTTATTTTGGAATGAGCTGCCGTTGTGTAAAGGTTAAATATGATGAAGACGGAAATGAAGAAGGGGTAATTACAAAACTTCAGATTACATCTTTGTCAGCGACAAAAGCTGCAGCACCTTTAAATAAAGATGAGTTTTTGGATATTATGGGCAAAGAGCAGGTCTCTGTTTTTCCTAATCCGGTAAAAAGTGAACTTCATATCAAGGCACCGGATACTACCGGAGGATATTATTATCAGATATATAATATGTCGGGACAACTGATCATGTCCGGAAAATTTGAAAATGATAAGACTAATCTTTCTACATTGACATCAGGAATATATTTGATCCGGATAAATAACTCGAATAAGATCATTAAGCTTATAAAAGAATAAAAATTTAAATATAAATAGGCTGTTTCAATCATGAGACAGCTTATTTTTTACTACTTTATTTACCGATCTTATAATAATAGGTGAAAAATTCTATTAAGATGTGTTTTACTAAATTAATTTTAAGTCAATCACTTGATTGAAAAGAATAAAACCAGTATATAAATGCCCTGTAAAGTCATTTCATTTTTAAATTAAACAAGTATTGCAAAACCTATGTAATAAAAAAGCTTTACTTTTGCAAAAATTTTAGAATGTCGAAAAATTTAGTAATTGTAGAGTCCCCGGCAAAAGCAAAAACTATTCAGAAATATTTAGGAAAGGATTTTGAGGTGAAATCCAGTTTCGGACATATCCGGGATTTACCTAAAAAAGGGATGGGTATAGATCTTGAGACATTCAGTCCTGATTACGAAGTTTCTGCTGACAAAAAGAAATTGGTAACAGAATTAAAATCTGCTGTTAAAAAAGCTGAAATTGTTTGGCTTGCTTCCGATGAGGATCGTGAAGGAGAAGCCATTGCATGGCATTTGGCAGATGAATTAAAGCTTAAGCCGGAAAACAGAAAACGTATTGTTTTTCATGAAATTACTAAAAATGCTATTCTAAAAGCAATTGACAACCCGAGAGATATCGATCAGAATCTGGTTAATGCACAACAGGCAAGAAGAGTTCTTGACAGAATCGTAGGTTTTGAAATGTCTCCTGTTCTTTGGAAAAAAGTAAAACCGGGATTATCAGCGGGTAGAGTTCAGTCTGTAGCCGTGAGATTAATTGTTGAAAGAGAAAAAGAAATACGCGCTTTCAATCCTAAAGCAAGCTTTAAGCTTGACGGGATTTTCCTGAATAAAGAAGATCAGGAAATCGCTGCGAAACTTAAAAAAGATTTCGAAAAAGAAGAAGAAGCTGAAAAATTTTTGGAAAAGGCAAAAACAACAGAGTTTAAAGTTCTGAATGTTGAAACAAAGCCTGGAACGCGTTCCGCATCTGCTCCTTTTACTACTTCTACATTACAGCAGGAAGCTTCTTCCAGATTAGGTTATAATGTAACAAACACTATGCGTCTTGCACAAAGACTGTATGAAGAAGGATACATTACCTATATGAGAACAGATTCCGTGAATCTTTCTCAGGAAGCAATCGAAGGATCAAAAAGACAGATTATATCTGAATACGGTGCAGAATATTCCGCTCCGAGAAATTATACGACAAAGTCGGCTTCAGCACAGGAGGCTCACGAAGCGATACGACCGACTGATTTCGCAGTAAAAAGTATTGGGGATGCTCAATTAAACAGATTATATCAATTAATATACAGAAGAACGCTGGCCTCTCAGATGGCTAATGCTAAAATTGAAAAAACGGTCATTGAAATAGGTAATACGAGCTTGCCTCAGCATTTTGAAGCTCAGGGTGAGGTTATTATTTTTGATGGTTTCCTTAAAGCTTACGGTATTGTAAAAACGGAAGATGACGACGAGGAAAATAATGAGAAATTACTTCCGAAAGTAAAAGTAGGAGAAGTTTTAAGTTATAAATCAATTACGGCAACTGAAAAGTTCACCAGACCCAGCGCAAGATATACAGAAGCAGGATTGGTAAGAAAGCTTGAAGAATTGGGAATAGGCCGTCCTTCCACGTATGCGCCTACCATTCAGACCATCCAGAACCGTGAGTATGTTGATAAGCGTGAGATTGAGCCACAGATTCGTGAAGTGGTGAAAATGTCTTTGGTAAAAGATAAAATTAAAAAGGTAATACTCGACGAGAAATTCGGAGGTGATAAAAATAAATTTGTTCCTACAGATATTGGTGAGGTAGTCAATGACTTTCTTATTGATCATTTTAAGGAAATTCTTGATTACGGATTCACGGCAAGAGTTGAAGAAAGTTTCGATGAAATTGCAAACGGAGATCAGAAATGGAAGGAGATGATGACTGATTTTTATTCCAAATTCCATCCAAGAATTGAAGACGTAGAAGAAAATGCGGACCGTGCAAATGGGGATAGGCTGTTGGGTGTTGATCCAAAAACAGGTAAAAATGTTCATGCCAGAATTGGAAGATTTGGAGCTATGATCCAGATAGGGGAGACTGAAGATGAAGAAAAACCTACTTTTGCATCGCTAATGAGTGGGCAGAATATTGCAACCATTACGCTTGAAGAAGCATTGGAACTATTCAAGCTGCCTTTTGATCTGAAAGATTATGAAGGCCAATCCGTTTCAGTAGGTGTGGGGAGATTCGGTCCTTATGTAAAGTGGGGTGAAACGTATATCAGTATTCCAAAAGGAGAGGATCCGCTTTCTGTAGATCAGAACAGGGCTGAAGAAATTATCGGAGAAAAGAAAAAAGCTGATGCTCCTATTGCAACCTACAAGGGAGAGCCGGTAACCAAAGGAACAGGAAGGTTTGGTCCATTTATCAAATATCAGAGTATTTTTGTAAACGTTCCTAAAAAGTATGATTTCGATAATCTTTCTCAAAGCGACATTAATGAATTAATTGATGCTAAACTGGAGAAAGAAGCAAACAGATATATTCAGCAGTGGGAGAAAGAAAAAATATCTATTGAAAATGGAAGATGGGGACCATTTATTAAGTTTGGAAAGAGCATGTTCAAAATTCCAAAGAAAAAAGATGACACAAAATATGATGCTGAAGAACTGAAAGAAGTTTCATTGGATGAGGTGAAAAAGTGGATTACTGCCCAGGATAAAAATGCTTTTGCCGAGAAAAAAAAGCCGGCAGCCAAGAAAAAAGCGACTGCCACAAAAAAGAAATAAAAAGTAATGATATTACAAAGCCATTAACAAACAGTGTTAATGGCTTTTTTTATGACCATTAAATGATTTTATTTTAATATTTTTGGTTTTTAAGACTTAATTAGAGAGAATGAATTTTGAAGATTTTATAATTGCCCCTAGGAATTTCAAAACTGAGAATTGGCAGATTGGAAACCAGATTACCAAAGAAATAAAAGAAGACAGTATTGTTTTGCTTTTCGTATCAGATTACAGAGGATCAGGTGGCGATGCTGAAGTACAGGATTTTACCTCTGTAAGAAAGGAATTTTATAAATTATCACAGTTGGATTTTGAAATTCCCATCGTTGATCTTGGAGACCTTGTTTCCGGTAAATCTGTTCAGGATTCCCATTATATCTTACAAGAGGTTCTTTCTGCCTGTCACTATAAAAGAGCAATTCCTGTCATTATCGGAGGTTCTAATGATTTCGCCTTTTCTTTATTTTCAGGATTGAATTTTCATCAAAAAAATATCAATTATACACAGATCAGTAACGTCATTTCTCTTAAACAGGGTGAGCATATCAATGAGCATACTTTTCTAAGCAAAATTTTGGGTGCTAAGAATTTTTCGATTAAGAATTACCACCACTTGGGATATCAGAAGCACCTGAACGAAGTAGATTCTGTAAAGCTGATTAAAGAAGTTGAGTTTGATATTGTCCGTCTGGCAGAAATGATGAATTCTACAGAAAAAACAGAGCCCTTCTTCAGAAAGGCTGATTTGGTGACTCTCAATTGTGATGCAATTGAAAGTTTTGGAGAACCTTTTTCAATAAATCCGCAGGTGAATGGACTAAATAGACGGGAAATCTGCGCTTACATGAAGGAAGTTGGGTTGAGTGAAAATTTGAAGTCTGTCGGAATTTTTAATTATAACATATATTCGGAAAGCCAGTTGAATCATCAATTGTTGGCACAGATGATCTGGTATCTGATAGAAGGAATCAATATCCAAAGATCACACCCAAAAGAAAGGCACTACGAAATTTTTTATGTGTTGATCGATGATAGCCAACATACATTTAAGCGTGATACGTTTAGTAATCTGTGGTATTTTGGAGATGATGAGAATATTGAGAATTGTATTCCTTGTTCAAGAAAAGATTTTGACGAAGCAAAGAAAGGCTGGTTGAATGCAAGGCTGACGAAAATTTAATTTATAATGAATACTGTTCCCTCAAAAGTTTCTATCATAGTTCCTGTTTATAATGTTGAAAATTATTTGGCTAAATGTCTCGACTCTTTGATTAATCAAAGTCTGCAGGAAATTGAAATTATCGTTGTGGACGATGGTAGCAGTGATAATTCTGGATTGATTGCACAGGAATATGGCCAGCGTTTTCCGGAAAGACTAAAAGTTTGGAAGAAAGAAAATGGAGGTTTAAGCGATGCCCGGAATTTTGCCATTGACCGAGCGACGGGAGATTATATTGGTTTTGTGGATAGTGATGATTATGTCGGAAAAACCATGTTTGAAGAAATGTTTAACCTTGCGGAAAAGCATAATGCCGAAATGGTCATCTGTAATATTCAAAAAGTTGACGAGTCGGGAATTGTTACCCAAAAGCTTACTCAAATTCCTAATATGCCGGAAAAAATTGATTTGGAGAAAAACTTTTCTGTGTTTTCTGATCTCAGCTATTTTGCATGCAACAAGTTGTTCCGGAAGGAACTTTTTAATGATAAAAGGTTCAAAAAAGGGGTGCATTTTGAAGATATTCAGCTCATTCCACAACTTTTACTCAAGTGTAAGATTGTAGCACAGACGCAAAACTTTCATTATCACTATTTGGAAAGAAATGATTCTATCACTAAAACACATACTGAAAAAGGATTAGATATCCTCAAAGCAGTAAAAGATGTAGAATCTGAATTTAAAACATCATCCTATTCAACAAAAAAAGAGGAACTGAAAAACTTCCAGATTTTAGAGGGAGTATATAGTTTTTTGGCCTATCTGGCGTTTGTAAAAGATGATAAAGTTTTTTACGATATGGCTGATCAGCTGAAAAATTTTATAGAGGAAAGGAATATTAAAATTAAAGATATATTGTTCTATAGTCGTTTTGGTAAGAATTATATTTTATATTTGCCACTGAAAAAAAAGATATTTTATCTATTGTTTTTTGCAGGGCAAAAAAAATTGATAAGAAAGTTGATTTAAACACAAATGTAAGTACTGTCATTTCGATATATTACAAATTTCGTAGATACTATTTAGCAGATCTTAAGTAATGAGTGCTAAAGCATAATGAAAGTACTTAAATAGGAAAAAATGAAGAATTTTGAATTGTTCTTAAGCGAGATGGATATTTCTATTTTTTATGTAAAAATAGGATTTGGATTCTTGTTTTCTTTTTTAATCACGTTTTTCTCTATCCCAACCATTATTAAAATTTCCAGAAGAAAAAATCTGATGGATGAGCCGGGGGTAAGAAGTTCACACTTGAGAAAAATTCCCAATCTTGGAGGAATTGCTATTTTCTATTCTATAGGTATTTGTACTTCTATTTTTGCCTATGAACTTTTTGATCTGTATAAGTTTTTATTTGCTTCATTGCTCATTCTCCTTTATGTAGGAGTAATGGACGATATTGTAGTGATGAGAGCTTACAAAAAGCTTGTTGCCCAGATTGTGGTATCCACGCTTATCGTTATAGGATCTGATATAAGAATCAGAAATCTCTTTGGGATCTTTGGCATTTATGAACTTGAGTATGTTGTCAGTGTTATATTTAGTGTTATTACTTTTATTGTTCTTATTAATGCATTTAATCTCATTGATGGGATTGACGGACTCGCTGGAGGGTATTCAGTGATATGTAGTGCATTGTTTGGGATAAGTTATTATAGATTAGGAGAATATAATTATCCTCTGGTCGTATTGTCCGTTGTAATCATTGGAGCTGTTTTGGCATTTTTATACTATAACCTCTCGAATTACAGGACCAATAAGATATTCATGGGAGATACAGGATCTATGTTGTTAGGATTTTTATTGGCATTTACAAGCATCTGTTTTATTGATATATTTATAGACAAGAAGCTTCCGGATATTCCAAGGTATCACTTACAGTCAGCTCCGGCGATAGCTGTAGCCATATTGATTTTACCTATTGTAGATACTTTGAATGTCATCTTTGTAAGACTTTGGAATAAAAAATCTCCCTTTGATGCGGATAAGAATCATATACACCATAAGCTTCTGAAGCTTGACTTTACCCATAGAAGATCGGGTTTTTATATTGTCGTCTATTATCTTTTTATAGTAATGGTGGCATATTTTTTAAGACATATAAATGTAAATTTATTGTTATTGGTGATACTTGTGCTGGGCTTTACTGGTGCTTATTTGCCGGATTTTATTTATCGGATAAGAAATAATAGGAAGTAACAATTAAATTTTTATTTTTGTAAACAACATTTGATTATGATAAGAAATTTTAAATATTTATCCCTTTTAATCCTGCCTTTTTTCATTACCTCTTGTATCACAAAAAAAGATGTAAGATATATGCAGCCTAATGAAAATCTTGTGATCAATGAGGAAGGTCTTGTTCCTTACAACATTCCCGTATACAGGATCACGAAGAACGATATACTGAATCTCAATATTGTTACTACTCCAAAGGGCGATGCAGCGCAGTTTTATTCTACTTTAAATACTTCCGGTAGTACAGTTGCTCCCGGGGTTAATCCCACAACTATAGGAACTTTAGGACGTGTTGGAAGCGGAAGTGGAGGAAGTGGTGGTGGAGGAAATACCAATTTCTATTTTAATGGATTAAAAGTGGATTCCAATGGAGATATTAATGTTTTTGGAATCGGCTACATCAAAGCAGAAGGACGTACTATCGAAGATATCACCAAAGAGATCCAGGAGAAAGTAAATGAAAATTTCCAGGATGGAAAGTCTCAGGTGAGATTAAATACGGACGGGATAACTTATTATATTCTTGGAGATACGGAAGCTGTTGCTATTACAGGAGAAAAAGTGGCTCACAAAAATACGCTTACCATTACCGAAGCACTGGCAATTAATGGAGGATTAAATAAAAGTGTAGATAGAAAAACAATTGTTATCCACAGAAAATTACCGGAAGGAATTAAAATTGCGAAAATAGATTTAACCCGGGAAGATGTAATGAATTCACCATATTATTATGTGCAAAATGGTGATGAAATCTATCTTAATACCAGAGGGAAAAGCTTGAATGGATTGGGAAAAGACCCTGTACAGACTATCACAACAGGAATTTCATTAATTACTACAGCGTTGTCAGTTTATTTAATCCTAACAAGACTTTAATATCATGATTCCAGGAAAAGAAACTAACGTTGAGAAGAATAATTCTCAAAAAGATAAAACCGGTTCTTTTGAATTGTTTGATGTTGAGCACTTTTTAAGAAGGATATTAAAGAACTGGTATTGGTTTGTTTTAATGCTGTTTATTGGCTACTGTATCTCATGGATGTATGGTAAATATTATGCACAGAGTATTTATGCTTCAAACCTTTCTTTAAGTGTATCTAATAATACTTCCAGCTACTTTACTCCTAACCAGTCAATTAACTTTATTTGGGGACAGGGAGGAAATCAAGACGGGATTTATTTGAAAAAAATGCTTTTGTCAAGATCACACAATGAATTTCTTGTAAAGGAGCTTGATCTTTTTGTTAACTATTCTACAAAAGGATCTATAAAATCTACTTATCTGGATAAAGACGATTCACCGGTCTTTGTGCAGATTGATAAGAAACACTTACAACAGATTAATTATCCTATTACATTGATGCCAAAAGGAGGAAATACGTATGAAGTGGTATTACCTGATAAAGGAGAATCAACTCATTTGTATAATTATGAAGTGGAGGGGTTTCAGGATATTCATAGCTTTAAAAGACCATCGAATAAAATAATTAAAGTAGGAGAATGGTTCATAGCACCTAATATTAAATTTAGACTGCTTCAGAATCCAATAACCCCAAATATTAAACTGGATAATATTATTGTTAATCTTAGTTCTGTCAATCAGTCCGTTAATGAGATTGTATCAACCATCGGAGTAGAGTTTGATAAGGAGATCAATTCTATTATGATCATTACAAAAACAGGTTTCAATCTTAATGGAACTGTAAATTTCCTTAACAAGTCTGTAAGTGAGCTACAGAAGAAAAGGATGCTTGATAAAATGACCGTTGATAAAAATACGGAAACCTATCTTCAGGATAATCTTACAGGAGTAAGAAAGAAACTGGATTCAAGTGCTACTGTTCTCAACTATTTAAAAACTTCGGAAAAGCTCTACGACATTAAAGATAGAGATGAAAAATCTCTGACGAAGATTAAGGAACTGGAAGCAAAAAAGGCAGACCTGACAAGTAAAATTAACTCCCTTAATCTTATTAAGAACACACTGGAGAACCAGAATTTTGATAAAATGATCAGTACAAATGCTGCAGGGTTCGAAGACGGAATGTTTACGGCTTCAGTTTCGGAACTTAAGGCATTGTATCTTAAAAGGAGAGAAATGGCTACGATTTATACGCCAAATTCAGAACCTATGAAAGAAATCAACAGGCTGATCAGTGATGCAAAATTAAGCTCTTCCAACTCTTTGAGCAATTACTATAATGGATTTAATGTTGAAATCAATAAGATTAATCAACAGGTAGCTGAAGCTAATGCTGATCTTGACGCTTACCCTGAAAAGGAAAGAAAGTATTTAGATGCAGAAAGAGGATACAATATGATTGAAGCCACTTATAATAGTTTACTGGGAAGGCAGAATGAAACTAAGATGAGGATGGCGACGAATCAATCTGATATATCTGTTATTGACCCTGCCAAAAATGTAGGACAGTCTCCTATCGGGCCCAACGTAAAAGGAACGAAGCTGGTCATTATGGGAGGTTTATTACTTCTGCCGTTTTTGTTTATTTTAATCGGAGAATTGCTGGATAATAAAATAAGAAATATTAAAGAATTATTGAGTGCTACCAAAATTCCATTGCTTGGAGTGGTAGGTAATAATAATAATGAGAATATGCTTACCGTGCTTGATCAGCCTAAGTCTTCAGTTTCTGAAGCATTTAGAGGAATAAGGGCGAATATGCGATTTTTGTCTGATGAAAATGAAAAGAGTAAAGTTGTTTTAATTACTTCATCGATTGGAGGGGAAGGTAAAACATATGTTTCAATTAACCTTGCTTCAGTTCTTGGTTTAAGTGATAAAAAGACTATTCTTTTGGGAATGGACCTAAGAAAACCAAAAATATTCGGTGATTTCAAAATTGATAATAAATATGGAATTTCGAATTATCTTACAGGCGAAGTTTCCATTGACCAGATTATCAATAAAACAACAATTCCAAATCTTGATGTTGCCACATCAGGGCCAATTCCTCCGAACCCGTCAGAACTGTTAATGAGTAAAAAGAATATTAAATTCATTGAAGAGTTAAGGGAGATTTATGATTTTATCATTATCGATTCCCCGCCGGTAGGACTTGTTGCAGACTCATATGAATTGATGAAATATTCTGATACTAACATCTATGTGGTGCGTCATGAATATACTGAAAAGTATATGCTTAAAATGATTACGGAAAAATATCATAATAATGAGATTGAAAACCTTGGTCTTGTATATAACGATTATATTATAAAGCAGGGATATGGTTATGGCTATGGATACGGATACGGTTATGGCTATTTTGATGAGGACAAAAATTACAAAGAGCCGCTATTGATTAAAATAAGAAATAAAATACAGGCAATTTTTAATAAAAAATAAAACATTAAACCCTCATTTAATGAGGGTTTATTATATAAGGCTTTTATTGATTCTATTAAAAAAAGAATATTTTCGGTACTTTGTCGTTTACTTTATAACAAATTATGTTTTTTTGTTTGTTTTTAACTAAACATTAAGAATATCATTAATATAAAAATGTTTTATATTTGCAAAAATTAAATTTTAAAATAACCATAAATCCATATTCTTTTATGAATAAAAAATTATTATTTAGCTTCCTGGCCGTCCTTGGAACAATGACTGGTGTGAAAGCACAAAGAAACGAATTGGGAGTTCGTCTAGGTATGAGTAACCTAGTGGGTGATATAGGAAGTACGAGTTATATTTTACAAAAGCCGTTGGATTTAAGCAGAGCATCAGATTGGGGAGTTCCATTTTATGGTGGTATATTATATAGATTTAATTTTAATCCCTACCAAACTGTTAGACTAGATTTAGGTTATAATCAGGTACAGTTCAGTGATAAAGCAGCGAAAGAAGATTATAGAAGAAATAGAAACTCATTTGGAAAGAATAATGTATATGAAGCAAGTTTGGTATTTGAATATAATTTTTTCCCGGTAAATAATGAGCAGATAAGTATGGTTAGCCCTTATATATTTGGGGGTATTGGAGGTTTAATGTTTGATGCTCCTAAAGCGACTTTAGTGAATGACTTTAGAAGAGATGCAGATGGAGTAGCACAAGCTCCGATTAATGAAAGGGATTTTACTACACGAGCAGAATATTCTCTGGGTAAGAAAGTAACAATGCATATTCCTTTTGGAGTCGGATTAAAATATAAATTTAACCATAGCTGGGCAATATTTGCGGAAGCTACGTTTAGATATACATTAACAGATCAGTTGGATCATAGTAAAATATTAACTAAAGATGTTGTATCTACCTATAATGGAGATATAGTAAATCCTACAACAGGAGGGTCTTTATTGCAAACAGGAAATTATTATGCTGTTTCAAAAGAAAGAGAAGCTGCATTTGTTAATGGAAGAAATGTTGGAGATACAAAATCTAAGGATTGGATGAATACCTTTAGCTTAGGTCTTACATTCTCCTTTGGAAGACCTCCGTGTTATTGTGAGTAATTAGTATGTCGTTGATTAAAGATAAAATAAATTCAGAGAACTTACCAAAACATGTTGCTATCATTATGGATGGCAATGGAAGATGGGCAAAATCTCGTGGTGAAGAAAGAACTTTTGGTCATAAAAATGCCATTAATGCTGTAAGAAATGCCATTAATGCGTGTAATGAGATCAATATCCCATATTTAACATTGTATACATTCTCTTCGGAGAATTGGAACCGGCCGAGTGATGAAGTAAATACTTTAATGAATTTGCTTACTGAAACATTATTGCTGGAAGCGGAAGAAATCTTCAGCAAAGGTCTAAGAATGCATGTTATTGGGAATCTGGATAAACTGCCACCTCTTGTAAAAGAGCAGCTGCTAAGAGTGGTGGAATTAACAAAAGAAAACACAAAAGGTAATTTAGTATTAGCGATCAGTTATGGCTCGCAAAACGAGATCCTGAATGCCGTGAGAAATATAAGTTCTGATGTAAAAGAAGGCAAGGTGGATGTAGAGAATATTGATGAGAAATTATTCGAAAATTATCTCTATACAAAAGATTTTCCACCTGTCGATTTATTAATAAGAACCAGTGGTGAAATAAGAATTAGTAATTTTCTTCTTTGGCAGATCGCCTATGCAGAACTCCAGTTTTTAAATGTTCTGTGGCCAGATTTCACAAAAGATATTTTCTTCCAATGTATTGTAGACTATCAAAACAAAGAAAGGAGATATGGCCTAACCGGCGAACAAATAAAAATCCAGTAAAATTTAAAGAAAAGAAAGACTACGATAAAATGAAGTTTAGACTATTACCCATCATCATGTTTGTTGCTTCTGCACATTTTTATGGACAGGTGACTCCACAGGATAGCACAAAAGTGAATAACCCTGTGCATGCAGAAAACCAAACAGGAACCTACGTTCTTAAAGACATTGTTGTAGATGGGGTTAAGAAATATACACCTGCGCAAATCTTAAGATTTACAGGATTATCTAAAGGAGAAAGTGTGGATATCCCCGGACAAAAAGTTAGCAATGCTATCAAAAAGCTTTGGGATACCCAATCATTTTCAGAAGTAGAGGTTTATGTTCAAAGTATTGAAGGAGAAACAGTAGTTTTGAAATTTTACTTGCAGGACTTAAAAGAACTTGGAGAAGTTAAATTTTCCGGTAAAGGAATTGGAAAGTCAAAAAGCGAGAAACTAGCTAAGGATAATAACCTTAAGCCGGGAACTAAAATTACACAGAATTTAGTTTCAAGCCTAAAAACAAATGTTCCTAAAGACTATATTAAGAAAGGTTTTGCAGATGCAAAGATTTCCATTCAGGATAAAGTAAATGCAAATGACCCTGCTTTAGTGGACTGGACCATCAATGTAGATAAAGGCAAAAGAGTAAAGATTGATCATATTGAGTTCGAAGGGAACGAAAATGTGAGCGATTCTAAACTTAGAAACAAAGCATTTAAAGAAACCAAACAAAAAAGATTTGGGATCGGTGGTATCTTGAAATCCTCAAAATTTATCGAAGATAAATATCAGGAAGATAAACAAAGCCTGATCAGCTATTATAACTCATTAGGTTATAGAGATGCTGCTATCGTATCCGATTCTGTTTGGAGAAATAAAAGAAATAATTACGAAATCAACGTAAAATTAAAAGAAGGTAAAAAATACTATATCGGAGATATCACTTTTACCGGAAATACAGTATATGCCACAGAATACCTGCAAAGACTTCTCGGTTATAAAAAAGGAGATATTTATGATGCAGTAGGTTTCAACAAAAAAGTTGGAGAAGATGGAGGTAAGGAGGATGATTCCGATATCAAATCGGTATACATGAATAATGGTTACCTTTTCTCTAATGTAACCCCTGTTGAAAAATCAGTATCTGGTGATTCTATTAATCTGGAAATCAGAGTAAACGAAGGAGAACAGGCAACTTGGAACAGAGTTACTTGGCAAGGAAATACAACAACTCATGACCACGTAATTCTGAGGGCATTAAGAACAAAACCAGGGGAGCTATTTAAGAAAACCGAAATCAAAAGAACTTATTTTGATTTAGCAGGTATGTCTTTCTTTGATCCGCAACAGATCGGTCAGGATATCCAGCCAAATCAGCAGGACAATACAGTAGACATCAACTGGAAACTTGTTGAAAAAGGATCCTCACAAGTACAGCTACAAGCGGGATATGGAGGAAATAGCTTTATCGGAACATTAGGTTTAACCTTTAATAACTTCTCTTTAAAGAACTTCCTGAAGTTTAAGGATTTCAGACCTGTACCTCAGGGAGATGGACAGACCCTGTCTATTCAGGCTCAGGCCGGACAATATTTTCAGAATTATGGGGTGTCGTTTACTGAACCATGGTTATTCGGAACAAAGCCAACGGCACTTTCTGTAAGTATTAATAACTCAATTGTTAGATATAGTACGTCAGTTACAACGACAAGTACTGACGCATCAAGATTGAACATTTTTTCGGCATCTGTTGGGTTAAACAGGCTATTGAAATGGCCGGATGATTATTTCTCATTGTATACTGGGATTCAGTACCAGAAATATGATTTCAAAAACTACCCATTTGACTTTGGTGGAACTACAGAGAATTACGGGACTGCCAATAACTTAAGTTTAAACTTAGGACTAAGCAGAAACTCTGCAGGTATCGACCCGATATTCCCTACAATGGGTTCCAATATCGAACTTTCTGCGAAGTTAACTCCACCATATTCATTGTTTAGTAATAAAGACTATTCTACAATGTCGCCTACGGATAAATATAAGTGGATGGAATTTTATAAAATTAAATTCAAAGCTGATGTTTATAACGAAATTGCAGGTAAGTTAGTTCTAAGGTCTTCTGCCGAAATGGGCTTCATGGATGGTTATAACAAGCAGTTGGGAGCACCACCTTTCGAAAGATTCTATATGGGAGGAACCGGGCTTTTCGGAGGAAGATATGACGGTAGGGAATTAATTCCTTTAAGAGGTTATGAAAATGCTTCTACTTACGGAGGAGATGGTACTCAGGGAGATATCACTCCACAAGGAGGAGGTACCATTTATAATAGATTTACATTAGAGCTAAGATATCCGATATCATTAAATCAGACAGCAAAAATTTATGCACTAACCTTTGCTGAAGGAGGTAACGTTTGGAACTCATGGGGAAGCTACAATCCTTTCCAGTTAAAAAGATCAGTGGGTGTAGGGGTAAGAGTATATATGGGAGCATTTGGATTGATCGGATTTGATTTTGCTTATGGATTTGATAAACCAATAAACTCATCAGAGCCTTCAGGATGGAAGACACACTTCTTAATGAACCAATCATTATAATGATCACATGAAAAAAATTAAAATCATTTTCACATTTGTATTATTTTTGCTCTTCAGTTTTAGCAATGCGCAGAAAATTGGAGTAGTTGATACAGAATATATTTTGAACAAGCTTCCACAATATAAAGAGGCAGAAGCAAGATTAAATTCGCAGATTGATACTTGGGAATCGGAACTTCAGAGTTTGAATGCTGAGTATGAAAAGAAAAGATCTGCATTTGAAAATGAGAGAGTATTATTAGTTGGAGACCAGCTCAAACTGAGAGAAAAGGAAGTAATGGATCTCGACAAAAACATTAAAACAACAACAAGTTTACGCTTTGGAACAAACGGGGAGATTACAAAATTGAGATCTAATCTCGTTGAACCTTTTCAGGATCAAATTTGGAATGCTGTAAAAACCATGTCCGAGAAAAATGGCTTGGGCATAGTTCTTGATAAAAGCAATAACATTAATGTTATTTTTCTTCAAAAAAGATATGACTATACAGACAAAGTACTAGACATTCTTTTAAAAGGAACAGAAAAGAAAGAAAAAACTAATACAAGAGGTAAAAAGTAATCGATGGAATTAACTTTTACTGAAATTAAAAATCTAAAACAAATTAAATTATTTATTTACCAATTATGAAAAAATTAAGTGTATTATTTGCAGCAGTAATGATGGTTGTATCTGTAGGTATGGCAAAAGCTCAAAAAATTGCTACTTTAGATGTTATAGGTGTTCTTAACGCAATGCCTGAAAAGAAAAAGGCTGATGCTGACTTAAAGACTTTCTTAGATACTAAGCAAGCTGAGATCAAAAAGAAAGCAGATGCTGGACAAGCTAAATTAAAGCAATATTCTGAGGAAGCTCCTAAGAAAACTGCCGATGAAAACAAAGCAAGAGAAGCTGAATTAGCTAAAATGCAAGAAGAAATTCAACAAATGAACGATAAAGCTCAGAAAGATTTTGTGGCTAAACAAGATGCAGCTTACGAGCCTATTGAGAAGAAACTAAACGAGGCTGTATCTAAAGTAGCTAAAGCTGCAGGATATGATTTCATTATGGATGCAAACTCTTCCGCATTTGTATACAAAGGAGGTCCGGATGCGACTCCAGCTGTAAAAAAAGAATTAGGTGTTCAATAATCTAACAAATTAACAAACATTTATAAAACTTACCACCTCTTTTAGGGGTGGTTTTTTTATTTTTGCCAAATGGAAAAAGAAGTATCAACAACGGTAAAAGTCAGATTCAGTGATTGCGATCCTATCGGGCATCTCAATAATGTAAAGTATTTGGATTATATGTTTAATGCGAGAGAAGATCACGTTGAAACATTTTATGGCTTTACTTATGAAGAGTACACCAAAAAAACTGGCTGTACCTGGATTGCTATACAGAATGAAATAGCATACCTGAAAGAAGTAAGATACAATACCCAGGTTGTAATCAGCAGCAAAACAATCGACATACAGGACAGAACTGCAAAAGTTGAAATTCTTATGAAGAGTCTTGATGAAAGTACAATTCATGCTGTTTTATGGGTTACCGTAATTTATTTTAATGTTAAAACAAGAAAATCAGATATACATCCTGAAGATATTAAAGAAATTTTCCATAAGTTCTACGTAGATTTAGAAGAAAAAGATTTTCAATCAAGAGTTAAGTTTTTAAGATCCCAAAACGCAAAAAATCCATAATGAAGAAAATAGTTGTTATAGGCAGTAATGGTCAGTTAGGCAATTGTATAAGGAAAATAGCCCCTGATTTTGAAAGTGATTATGAATTTATTTTTACGGACTCCCAGACCCTTGATATTACAGATGAAGACCAGGTAGACACCTTCTTTTACGATAATAAGCCGGACTTCTGTATCAATGCATCAGCGTATACAGCGGTAGATCTGGCTGAAAAAGAGAAAGAAAAAGCATTTGCAGTAAATGCTGATGGGGTAGCACATCTTGCCCAGGCATGTTCTGAACATAAAACAGTTTTAATACATGTTTCTACGGATTATGTTTTTGATGGAGAAACAAATTTATGCTATTCTGAAGATGACTTTACAAATCCGATTGGGGTATATGGAGCATCTAAATTAAGAGGAGAAGAACTTGCATTGGAAATTAACCCTCAAACAATTATCCTGAGAACCTCCTGGCTGTATTCTGAATTCAATAAGAATTTTGTAAAAACCATGCTGAACTTGTTTTCGCAAAAGGATGAGTTGGGAATTGTAGCAGACCAATTCGGACAACCGACTAACGCAAATGATCTTGCAGAGGCCATTATGGATATTATTAAAACCTCACGTAAGAACTTTGGTGTTTTCCATTTTTCAAATTATCCTGAAACCACCTGGTATGAGTTTGCAAAAAAAATTGCTGAATTATCAGAATCATCAGTTAAATTAAATGCACTGACTACTGAACAATATCCTACTCCGGCCAAAAGACCAAAGAGAAGTACAATGTGCTTAGACAAAATTGAAGAAGTTTATAAAATTGAACCCAAACATTGGGAGAATAGTCTTGAAGAATGTGTTAGCATTCTTGCACAACAATAAATATCTTATGAAGAACCTTGCAATTGTAATTTTTGTTTTTGGCATTCATTTTTTTAATGCACAAAATGTGTATTTAACAAAAGTTGAGAAAACAAATGATAACTCAGATAAATTTTTATTTAAAATTAAAGAGGAAATAAAAGATGCGCAATATCTGGGAGAAGTTGAAGTGCGTGGTTTTTCGAAAGACGATGCTGCTGTTTTTTCTATGATATTTAAAAAAGCAAAAGAGATCGGAGCGAATGCAATTTCTTTACAGCCCTTTAACAATGTAGATGGATCTCATCAGGCTTTTAATCCTTCAAATTATAAATTGAATTTATATTATTTGCCAAAAGAAAAATTTGTTTCACAAACAGATCGTATATTTTTGTTTGCATCTTCAGATAAAGAGCAAAAAATTAGTGTTAATAAAAAAGACTATTTATTATCTCCAAGATCTTTTTTTGTGATAGACGTTGTTTCGGGTGAAGTGTATACCATATCTACAAGGAAATTATTAGGTTCTACGATCAAAGTTCAGCCTAAGGCAAATGAAACCAATCAGTATTTCCAGGTGTCAGCTCTTAAAGTAAAATCTGATAATACCGGAGTTGGTGGATTAAACCTTAAATCAGGTGATATTATTGGACTGGAAAAATCTTTTGCTGAATTTTTAAGTTTAATATATACCAAATTAGATTCTAAATAAGAAGAATCTTCTTGTTTGTATAAAATAACGACCTCAAATTCATAGAGGTCGTTTTTCTTTTATATATACTATATGTAAACTTTATCTAGTATTTACCCGTCTCTTCATCTTTTATACTTTTCTTTTTGATAAAAACCCTTCTTTTCTTAGATTTTAATTTTTCCCTTTTCCCTTGTCATGGCTGTTTTCTCTTATGTTTTCGCCTTTATCATTCTAAACCCAGGAAAAAGCATTGAAATTTTTTAAGTTGTTTATCAGTGAGTTAAGATCAAATATGAACTAAATATGAATTTAAATATAAAATGATTTGGATTGTTTGATGAATAAGGTGTACTTTTGCCCCACTGAAAACGAGAGATAGTAGGTAGCGCAGAAGAGGGTAATTATAAACGAAAGATTTAAAAAAAATAAATAATAATTTATTTTGAAAATTGAGAAAAGTTTGTATCTTTGCAGTCCCAATTAAGGGAGCGCGGAGTAAAATTGAGATAAGTGTTAAAGAGGGATTAAGGTTACAGAAAAAAACTTTAAAATTTTCTTCAAAAACATTTGGTCAGTTCAGAAACATTAATTACTTTTGCACTCGCAAATCTAAAGCAATAACGACAGAGAAAAAGCTTTAGAGAAAAGCGGAAGAAAAGAGATCATTGAAATACAATATAACAACCAAGTAAGGAAAAACTAAAGCGTCAAAACTTTGAGTGAGTCAGACAAACATACAATGGAGAGTTTGATCCTGGCTCAGGATGAACGCTAGCGGGAGGCCTAACACATGCAAGCCGAGCGGTATAGATCTTTCGGGATCTAGAGAGCGGCGCACGGGTGCGGAACACGTGTGCAACCTACCTTTATCAGGGGGATAGCCTTTCGAAAGGAAGATTAATACCCCATAATATATTTGATGGCATCATTAGATATTGAAAACTCCGGTGGATAGAGATGGGCACGCGCAAGATTAGATAGTTGGTGAGGTAACGGCTCACCAAGTCAATGATCTTTAGGGGGCCTGAGAGGGTGATCCCCCACACTGGTACTGAGACACGGACCAGACTCCTACGGGAGGCAGCAGTGAGGAATATTGGACAATGGGTGAGAGCCTGATCCAGCCATCCCGCGTGAAGGATGACGGCCCTATGGGTTGTAAACTTCTTTTGTATAGGGATAAACCTACCCTCGTGAGGGTAGCTGAAGGTACTATACGAATAAGCACCGGCTAACTCCGTGCCAGCAGCCGCGGTAATACGGAGGGTGCAAGCGTTATCCGGATTTATTGGGTTTAAAGGGTCCGTAGGCGGACTCGTAAGTCAGTGGTGAAATCTCATAGCTTAACTATGAAACTGCCATTGATACTGCGGGTCTTGAGTAAGGTAGAGGTAGCTGGAATAAGTAGTGTAGCGGTGAAATGCATAGATATTACTTAGAACACCAATTGCGAAGGCAGGTTACCATGTCTTAACTGACGCTGATGGACGAAAGCGTGGGGAGCGAACAGGATTAGATACCCTGGTAGTCCACGCCGTAAACGATGCTAACTCGTTTTTGGGTTTTCGGATTCAGAGACTAAGCGAAAGTGATAAGTTAGCCACCTGGGGAGTACGAACGCAAGTTTGAAACTCAAAGGAATTGACGGGGGCCCGCACAAGCGGTGGATTATGTGGTTTAATTCGATGATACGCGAGGAACCTTACCAAGGCTTAAATGGGAAATGACAGGCTTAGAAATAGGCTTTTCTTCGGACATTTTTCAAGGTGCTGCATGGTTGTCGTCAGCTCGTGCCGTGAGGTGTTAGGTTAAGTCCTGCAACGAGCGCAACCCCTGTCACTAGTTGCCATCATTCAGTTGGGGACTCTAGTGAGACTGCCTACGCAAGTAGAGAGGAAGGTGGGGATGACGTCAAATCATCACGGCCCTTACGCCTTGGGCCACACACGTAATACAATGGCCAGTACAGAGGGCTGCTACCAGGCGACTGGATGCTAATCTCGAAAGCTGGTCTCAGTTCGGATTGGAGTCTGCAACTCGACTCTATGAAGCTGGAATCGCTAGTAATCGCGCATCAGCCATGGCGCGGTGAATACGTTCCCGGGCCTTGTACACACCGCCCGTCAAGCCATGGAAGTCTGGGGTACCTGAAGTCGGTGACCGTAACAGGAGCTGCCTAGGGTAAAACAGGTAACTAGGGCTAAGTCGTAACAAGGTAGCCGTACCGGAAGGTGCGGCTGGAACATCTCATTTTAGAGCGTTGAAGAACGTTAAACAAAATAAAGGTACTTAAGTGTACCATGTACTTACTTAAAGAGAAGCTTTAGTTTTTTATTTGGTTGATATATAAAAAAATACAACACCCACTAGAAATTAGTAAAAGGGAAGAGATTTAGAAAAGAAGTTAGAAATTAGAAGTTAGAGATTAGTCTAACATCTGATATCTAAAATCTAACATCTAAAACAAAGTCTCGTAGCTCAGCTGGTTAGAGCGCTACACTGATAATGTAGAGGTCGGCAGTTCGAGCCTGCCCGAGACTACTAATTATAAGACGGGAAGAGATCAGATATAAGACATGAGACATTAAGTCTGAGATCTAGGATCTGATATCTGAAGTCTACTAGAGGGGGAATTAGCTCAGCTGGCTAGAGCGCCTGCCTTGCACGCAGGAGGTCAAGGGTTCGACTCCCTTATTCTCCACAGTTTGTATATGTAAAAAAGAAGCATGTAAACCTCATGACGAGAGCCGTCATTGATACATGAATACGTTTTACATTAATACAGAAGAAATAAAGATCATTGACATTAACGGTAAAGACATCACAAAGAGAAAACCGAGCACTTATAAGTGCTTGAGTAACCTAAAAATAGGAAAGAAATCGTTAAGGGCGTATGGCGGATGCCTAGGCTTTCAGAGGCGACGAAGGACGTGGTAAGCTGCGAAAAGCTGCGGGGATTGGCACACACGAATTGATCCGCAGATGTCCGAATGGGGCAACCCAATACATTGAAGATGTATTACCTCGTAAGAGGAGCAAACCCGGAGAACTGAAACATCTAAGTACCCGGAGGAAAAGAAATCGAAGAGATTCCGTAAGTAGTGGCGAGCGAAAGCGGATTAGCCCAAAAGTCTTTATATATTTAGAAGAACGTACTGGAAAGTGCGGCCATAGACGGTGATAGCCCGGTATTCGAAAGGTATATATAGATGATAAATGAGTAGGGCGGGACACGTGAAATCCTGTCTGAATATGGGGGGACCATCCTCCAAGGCTAAATACTCCTGAAAGACCGATAGTGAACAAGTACTGTGAAGGAAAGGTGAAAAGCACTTCGAATAGAAGGGTGAAATAGAACCTGAAACCGTACGCCTACAAGCGGTCGGAGCCCACAAGTTGGGTGACGGCGTGCCTTTTGCATAATGAGCCTACGAGTTAATTTTACTAGCGAGGTTAAGGACTTCAGGTCCGGAGCCGGAGCGAAAGCGAGTCTGAATAGGGCGGATAGTTAGTAGGATTAGACGCGAAACCTTGTGATCTACCCATGGGCAGGTTGAAGCTCTGGTAACACAGAGTGGAGGACCGAACCGGTTGACGTTGAAAAGTCTTCGGATGACCTGTGGGTAGGGGTGAAAGGCCAATCAAACTGGGAGATAGCTCGTACTCCCCGAAATGCATTTAGGTGCAGCGTTGATTATAAGTTTATTAGAGGTAGAGCTACTGATTGGATGCGGGGGTTTCACCGCCTACCAATTCCTGACAAACTCCGAATGCTAATAAATGTTGATCAGCAGTGAGGGCATGGGTGCTAAGGTCCATGTCCGAGAGGGAAAGAACCCAGACCAACAGCTAAGGTCCCCAAATATATGTTAAGTTGAAGCAACGCGGTTGGACTGCATTGACAGCTAGGATGTTGGCTTGGAAGCAGCCATTCATTTAAAGAGTGCGTAACAGCTCACTAGTCGAGCGGTCCGGCATGGATAATAATCGGGCATAAACATATTACCGAAGCTATGGATTTGTACATTGTACATCTGGTAGGGGAGCATTCTGTTTGCGCCGAAGCAGTATCGTGAGGTATTGTGGAGCGGACAGAAAAGAAAATGTAGGCATAAGTAACGATAAAGGGGGCGAGAAACCCCCTCACCGAAAGACTAAGGTTTCCTCAGCCATGCTAATCAGCTGAGGGTTAGTCGGGACCTAACGCGAACCCGAAAGGGGTAGTGGATGGACAATGGGTTAATATTCCCATACTTGCTCACACTAAAAAGGGGACGGAGTGCCGTACCTGCTGGAGACTGACGGAATAGTCAAGGCCTAGCCTTCGGGCGAAGCTGCTGCAGGGAAAGTGCTTCCAAGAAAAGCCGAAGTGAAGCAACCCGTACCAAAACCGACACAGGTAGTCGAGGAGAGAATCCTAAGGTGCTCGAGTGAGTCGTGGCTAAGGAACTAGGCAAAATAGTCTCGTAACTTCGGAAGAAGAGACGCCATCAGCAATGGTGGCCGCAGTGAAGAGGCCCAGGCGACTGTTTATCAAAAACACAGGACTCTGCTAAATCGAAAGATGCTGTATAGGGTCTGACACCTGCCCGGTGCTGGAAGGTTAAGGAAGGGCGTTAGCGTAAGCGAAGCGTTTGACTGAAGCCCCAGTAAACGGCGGCCGTAACTATAACGGTCCTAAGGTAGCGAAATTCCTTGTCGGGTAAGTTCCGACCTGCACGAATGGTGTAACGATCTGGGCACTGTCTCAGCCACGAGCTCGGTGAAATTGTAGTATCGGTGAAGATGCCGATTACCCGCAATGGGACGAAAAGACCCTGTGAACCTTTACTATAACTTCGTATTGACTTTGAGTAAGTAATGTGTAGGATAGGTGGGAGACTATGAAGCAGGCACGCTAGTGTTTGTGGAGTCAACGTTGAAATACCACCCTTTACTTACTTGGAGCCTAACTTCCTTTAGGAAGGACATTGCGTGGTGGGTAGTTTGACTGGGGTGGTCGCCTCCAAAAGAGTAACGGAGGCTTTCAAAGGTACCCTCAGCACGCTTGGTAACCGTGCGTAGAGTGTAATGGCATAAGGGTGCTTGACTGTGAGACCTACAAGTCGATCAGGTGCGAAAGCAGGACATAGTGATCCGGTGGTTCCGTATGGAAGGGCCATCGCTCATAGGATAAAAGGTACTCCGGGGATAACAGGCTAGTCTCCCCCAAGAGCTCACATCGACGGGGAGGTTCGGCACCTCGATGTCGGCTCGTCACATCCTGGGGCTGGAGAAGGTCCCAAGGGTTGGGCTGTTCGCCCATTAAAGTGGCACGCGAGCTGGGTTCAGAACGTCGTGAGACAGTTCGGTCTCTATCTATTGCGGGCGTTAGATGTTTGAGAGGGCTTGATTCTAGTACGAGAGGACCGAATTGAACAAACCTCTGGTGTATCAGTTGTACCGCCAGGTGCACCGCTGAGTAGCTATGTTTGGAAGAGATAAGCACTGAAAGCATATAAGTGCGAAACTCGCCTCAAGATGAGACATCTTTTAAGGGTCGTGGGAGATGACCACGTTGATAGGCTACAGGTGTAAAGTTGGTAACAGCATAGCCGAGTAGTACTAATTACCCGTAGATTTATAGCCTATAGGTTACACTAGTTCAAGTCTTATAAGTGCAATACTGGTTTTGCCTTTGTGATGAAATTTACCGATAAAACAGATGTCAGATACAAGACATCAGATGACAGACTTTATAATGAGTCTGAAATCTGAAATCTAGCCTCTGATATCTTATATACCTTCTTTAGGGTGGTTTTAGCGGTGGGGCTCACCTGTTCCCATTCCGAACACAGAAGTTAAGCCCACCAGCGCCGATGGTACTGCGACAAGCGGGAGAGTAGGTCGCCGCCAGTTTTTATTAAAAGTCTCATACATGAATTTGTATGAGACTTTTTTGTTTTATAACTATACCTATACATATCTATACCTACCATACCATAGGAATAAAAGATAAATGATCATTGATGAATTATAAATGATAAAAGATCAATCATCAATTATCAATCATTATTGATTAACAGACAAATATCAATTAATAGGGCTCATTATCAATCATCATTTTATCATTTATCATTCATAGTTAGTAGGACTTTGTATTTTATTCCTCTTCCAACAACAACAACAACAACAACAACAACAACAACTACTACTACTACTACTTTAGGCTCTTTATTCTTTTACAAGCTTTCATCAATAGAGGTGGTCTTTAGCCCTTCAGTAATAGCCTCCAAAATCCTAGTGGCTTTAGCCAACTTAAAAACTTTCCATTTTTAATTTTCAACTTTTAGGTTTTAATCGCCAATCACCAATAATATCTTAATCAATTATAAATTATTCCATATTGTTATTGCATGCACAGCTTAATGAATTATATGCCTGGAAGAATGACCTTATCCGGAATAAAGATATCCCAATAGTATATTGCAATTGATGAAAAGCTTTACTTTAGGAACAGGATCTAAATCCTAGGAAATTTGAGCTCAAAGATTTTATCCTGTCATCCGAAGCAATACAAGATATAATATGATCTATACTTTAATAACGGGCATAATGATATGGATTACGAATATCAATATAATCGGAGATCATATAAAGACCCTATCTTGCACCTTTACCAGTAATAAGTATGTTGATTTATTATTCAAGCTACCACAATGTGGTGAAAAAGGAGGAAATTTAAATAAAGAATAAAGAATAAAGAATAAAGAATAAAGAATAAAGAATAAAGAATAAAGAGATACTTATTGATCTTATAAAATGCTACATCATATTTTTTGTTGTGTTCAAACCGAATTTATTGCAGTCTTTTTTTTAGTCAGATATTTTTTTCTTTACTCTTCAGCACTTCATTTTCCATTTTTCTCCTTACTTTTCCCTTTCTACTTCTTGTTTTTCCTGTCTCAACCCTCCATTTTTCCATAGAAAACCCTTCATTTTATAGCTTTTATTTTTTTCCTTTTCCCTTGTTATGGCAGTTTTCTCTTATGTTTTCGCCTTTATCATTCTAAACCCAGGAAAAAGCATTGAAATTTTTTAAGTTGCTTATCAGTGAGTTAAGATC
Source organism: Chryseobacterium sp. B21-037 (assembly GCF_028570785.1). Taxonomy (NCBI): domain Bacteria; kingdom Pseudomonadati; phylum Bacteroidota; class Flavobacteriia; order Flavobacteriales; family Weeksellaceae; genus Chryseobacterium; species Chryseobacterium sp. B21-037. The sequence continues at coordinate 3,195,325 of NZ_JALGCB010000001.1, read as the reverse complement.
AAATATGAACTAAATATGAATTTAAATATAAAATGATTTGGATTGTTTGATGAATAAGGTGTACTTTTGCCCCACTGAAAACGAGAGATAGTAGGTAGCGCAGAAGAGGGTAATTATAAACGAAAGATTTAAAAAAAATAAATAATAATTTATTTTGAAAATTGAGAAAAGTTTGTATCTTTGCAGTCCCAATTAAGGGAGCGCGGAGTAAAATTGAGATAAGTGTTAAAGAGGGATTAAGGTTACAGAAAAAAACTTTAAAATTTTCTTCAAAAACATTTGGTCAGTTCAGAAACATTAATTACTTTTGCACTCGCAAATCTAAAGCAATAACGACAGAGAAAAAGCTTTAGAGAAAAGCGGAAGAAAAGAGATCATTGAAATACAATATAACAACCAAGTAAGGAAAAACTAAAGCGTCAAAACTTTGAGTGAGTCAGACAAACATACAATGGAGAGTTTGATCCTGGCTCAGGATGAACGCTAGCGGGAGGCCTAACACATGCAAGCCGAGCGGTATAGATCTTTCGGGATCTAGAGAGCGGCGCACGGGTGCGGAACACGTGTGCAACCTACCTTTATCAGGGGGATAGCCTTTCGAAAGGAAGATTAATACCCCATAATATATTTGATGGCATCATTAGATATTGAAAACTCCGGTGGATAGAGATGGGCACGCGCAAGATTAGATAGTTGGTGAGGTAACGGCTCACCAAGTCAATGATCTTTAGGGGGCCTGAGAGGGTGATCCCCCACACTGGTACTGAGACACGGACCAGACTCCTACGGGAGGCAGCAGTGAGGAATATTGGACAATGGGTGAGAGCCTGATCCAGCCATCCCGCGTGAAGGATGACGGCCCTATGGGTTGTAAACTTCTTTTGTATAGGGATAAACCTACCCTCGTGAGGGTAGCTGAAGGTACTATACGAATAAGCACCGGCTAACTCCGTGCCAGCAGCCGCGGTAATACGGAGGGTGCAAGCGTTATCCGGATTTATTGGGTTTAAAGGGTCCGTAGGCGGACTCGTAAGTCAGTGGTGAAATCTCATAGCTTAACTATGAAACTGCCATTGATACTGCGGGTCTTGAGTAAGGTAGAGGTAGCTGGAATAAGTAGTGTAGCGGTGAAATGCATAGATATTACTTAGAACACCAATTGCGAAGGCAGGTTACCATGTCTTAACTGACGCTGATGGACGAAAGCGTGGGGAGCGAACAGGATTAGATACCCTGGTAGTCCACGCCGTAAACGATGCTAACTCGTTTTTGGGTTTTCGGATTCAGAGACTAAGCGAAAGTGATAAGTTAGCCACCTGGGGAGTACGAACGCAAGTTTGAAACTCAAAGGAATTGACGGGGGCCCGCACAAGCGGTGGATTATGTGGTTTAATTCGATGATACGCGAGGAACCTTACCAAGGCTTAAATGGGAAATGACAGGCTTAGAAATAGGCTTTTCTTCGGACATTTTTCAAGGTGCTGCATGGTTGTCGTCAGCTCGTGCCGTGAGGTGTTAGGTTAAGTCCTGCAACGAGCGCAACCCCTGTCACTAGTTGCCATCATTCAGTTGGGGACTCTAGTGAGACTGCCTACGCAAGTAGAGAGGAAGGTGGGGATGACGTCAAATCATCACGGCCCTTACGCCTTGGGCCACACACGTAATACAATGGCCAGTACAGAGGGCTGCTACCAGGCGACTGGATGCTAATCTCGAAAGCTGGTCTCAGTTCGGATTGGAGTCTGCAACTCGACTCTATGAAGCTGGAATCGCTAGTAATCGCGCATCAGCCATGGCGCGGTGAATACGTTCCCGGGCCTTGTACACACCGCCCGTCAAGCCATGGAAGTCTGGGGTACCTGAAGTCGGTGACCGTAACAGGAGCTGCCTAGGGTAAAACAGGTAACTAGGGCTAAGTCGTAACAAGGTAGCCGTACCGGAAGGTGCGGCTGGAACATCTCATTTTAGAGCGTTGAAGAACGTTAAACAAAATAAAGGTACTTAAGTGTACCATGTACTTACTTAAAGAGAAGCTTTAGTTTTTTATTTGGTTGATATATAAAAAAATACAACACCCACTAGAAATTAGTAAAAGGGAAGAGAGACAAGAGGAAAGATAGAAGAAGAAAGACCATGTAAGTCTGATATCTGGGATCTTGAATCTGCAAGTCTAACAAGACAGTCTCGTAGCTCAGCTGGTTAGAGCGCTACACTGATAATGTAGAGGTCGGCAGTTCGAGCCTGCCCGAGACTACTAATTATAAGACGGGAAGAGATCAGATATAAGACATGAGACATTAAGTCTGAGATCTAGGATCTGATATCTGAAGTCTACTAGAGGGGGAATTAGCTCAGCTGGCTAGAGCGCCTGCCTTGCACGCAGGAGGTCAAGGGTTCGACTCCCTTATTCTCCACAGTTTGTATATGTAAAAAAGAAGCATGTAAACCTCATGACGAGAGCCGTCATTGATACATGAATACGTTTTACATTAATACAGAAGAAATAAAGATCATTGACATTAACGGTAAAGACATCACAAAGAGAAAACCGAGCACTTATAAGTGCTTGAGTAACCTAAAAATAGGAAAGAAATCGTTAAGGGCGTATGGCGGATGCCTAGGCTTTCAGAGGCGACGAAGGACGTGGTAAGCTGCGAAAAGCTGCGGGGATTGGCACACACGAATTGATCCGCAGATGTCCGAATGGGGCAACCCAATACATTGAAGATGTATTACCTCGTAAGAGGAGCAAACCCGGAGAACTGAAACATCTAAGTACCCGGAGGAAAAGAAATCGAAGAGATTCCGTAAGTAGTGGCGAGCGAAAGCGGATTAGCCCAAAAGTCTTTATATATTTAGAAGAACGTACTGGAAAGTGCGGCCATAGACGGTGATAGCCCGGTATTCGAAAGGTATATATAGATGATAAATGAGTAGGGCGGGACACGTGAAATCCTGTCTGAATATGGGGGGACCATCCTCCAAGGCTAAATACTCCTGAAAGACCGATAGTGAACAAGTACTGTGAAGGAAAGGTGAAAAGCACTTCGAATAGAAGGGTGAAATAGAACCTGAAACCGTACGCCTACAAGCGGTCGGAGCCCACAAGTTGGGTGACGGCGTGCCTTTTGCATAATGAGCCTACGAGTTAATTTTACTAGCGAGGTTAAGGACTTCAGGTCCGGAGCCGGAGCGAAAGCGAGTCTGAATAGGGCGGATAGTTAGTAGGATTAGACGCGAAACCTTGTGATCTACCCATGGGCAGGTTGAAGCTCTGGTAACACAGAGTGGAGGACCGAACCGGTTGACGTTGAAAAGTCTTCGGATGACCTGTGGGTAGGGGTGAAAGGCCAATCAAACTGGGAGATAGCTCGTACTCCCCGAAATGCATTTAGGTGCAGCGTTGATTATAAGTTTATTAGAGGTAGAGCTACTGATTGGATGCGGGGGTTTCACCGCCTACCAATTCCTGACAAACTCCGAATGCTAATAAATGTTGATCAGCAGTGAGGGCATGGGTGCTAAGGTCCATGTCCGAGAGGGAAAGAACCCAGACCAACAGCTAAGGTCCCCAAATATATGTTAAGTTGAAGCAACGCGGTTGGACTGCATTGACAGCTAGGATGTTGGCTTGGAAGCAGCCATTCATTTAAAGAGTGCGTAACAGCTCACTAGTCGAGCGGTCCGGCATGGATAATAATCGGGCATAAACATATTACCGAAGCTATGGATTTGTACATTGTACATCTGGTAGGGGAGCATTCTGTTTGCGCCGAAGCAGTATCGTGAGGTATTGTGGAGCGGACAGAAAAGAAAATGTAGGCATAAGTAACGATAAAGGGGGCGAGAAACCCCCTCACCGAAAGACTAAGGTTTCCTCAGCCATGCTAATCAGCTGAGGGTTAGTCGGGACCTAACGCGAACCCGAAAGGGGTAGTGGATGGACAATGGGTTAATATTCCCATACTTGCTCACACTAAAAAGGGGACGGAGTGCCGTACCTGCTGGAGACTGACGGAATAGTCAAGGCCTAGCCTTCGGGCGAAGCTGCTGCAGGGAAAGTGCTTCCAAGAAAAGCCGAAGTGAAGCAACCCGTACCAAAACCGACACAGGTAGTCGAGGAGAGAATCCTAAGGTGCTCGAGTGAGTCGTGGCTAAGGAACTAGGCAAAATAGTCTCGTAACTTCGGAAGAAGAGACGCCATCAGCAATGGTGGCCGCAGTGAAGAGGCCCAGGCGACTGTTTATCAAAAACACAGGACTCTGCTAAATCGAAAGATGCTGTATAGGGTCTGACACCTGCCCGGTGCTGGAAGGTTAAGGAAGGGCGTTAGCGTAAGCGAAGCGTTTGACTGAAGCCCCAGTAAACGGCGGCCGTAACTATAACGGTCCTAAGGTAGCGAAATTCCTTGTCGGGTAAGTTCCGACCTGCACGAATGGTGTAACGATCTGGGCACTGTCTCAGCCACGAGCTCGGTGAAATTGTAGTATCGGTGAAGATGCCGATTACCCGCAATGGGACGAAAAGACCCTGTGAACCTTTACTATAACTTCGTATTGACTTTGAGTAAGTAATGTGTAGGATAGGTGGGAGACTATGAAGCAGGCACGCTAGTGTTTGTGGAGTCAACGTTGAAATACCACCCTTTACTTACTTGGAGCCTAACTTCCTTTAGGAAGGACATTGCGTGGTGGGTAGTTTGACTGGGGTGGTCGCCTCCAAAAGAGTAACGGAGGCTTTCAAAGGTACCCTCAGCACGCTTGGTAACCGTGCGTAGAGTGTAATGGCATAAGGGTGCTTGACTGTGAGACCTACAAGTCGATCAGGTGCGAAAGCAGGACATAGTGATCCGGTGGTTCCGTATGGAAGGGCCATCGCTCATAGGATAAAAGGTACTCCGGGGATAACAGGCTAGTCTCCCCCAAGAGCTCACATCGACGGGGAGGTTCGGCACCTCGATGTCGGCTCGTCACATCCTGGGGCTGGAGAAGGTCCCAAGGGTTGGGCTGTTCGCCCATTAAAGTGGCACGCGAGCTGGGTTCAGAACGTCGTGAGACAGTTCGGTCTCTATCTATTGCGGGCGTTAGATGTTTGAGAGGGCTTGATTCTAGTACGAGAGGACCGAATTGAACAAACCTCTGGTGTATCAGTTGTACCGCCAGGTGCACCGCTGAGTAGCTATGTTTGGAAGAGATAAGCACTGAAAGCATATAAGTGCGAAACTCGCCTCAAGATGAGACATCTTTTAAGGGTCGTGGGAGATGACCACGTTGATAGGCTACAGGTGTAAAGTTGGTAACAGCATAGCCGAGTAGTACTAATTACCCGTAGATTTATAGCCTATAGGTTACACTAGTTCAAGTCTTATAAGTGCAATACTGGTTTTGCCTTTGTGATGAAATTTACCGATAAAACAGATGTCAGATACAAGACATCAGATGACAGACTTTATAATGAGTCTGAAATCTGAAATCTAGCCTCTGATATCTTATATACCTTCTTTAGGGTGGTTTTAGCGGTGGGGCTCACCTGTTCCCATTCCGAACACAGAAGTTAAGCCCACCAGCGCCGATGGTACTGCGACAAGCGGGAGAGTAGGTCGCCGCCAGTTTTTATTAAAAGTCTCATACATGAATTTGTATGAGACTTTTTTGTTTTATAACTATACCTATACATATCTATACCTACTACACCATACCATAGAATAAATGATAAAGATAAGGGCAATGATCATTGATCATTGATGAATTATAAATGATAAAAGATCATTCATCAAATATCAATCATCATTTATTATTAATGCTATCTATCTAAACTCTTTTCGAAGAAACAATCCAACATTGGTTTTGGTTACAGGGTTTAATCCATACTGATCAAAATCTATAGCAAGTCCATATTGAAAGGCTTTGTTGTCCAATCCTATCCGAAATTGTTGCTGACTTCTACGGTGTAGTTTAAAATCTAACCAGCTGGTAGTGGCCAGTAGCTGGGTAAAGAGCTGATAATCTCGATTGATTGGATACCGATAATTGATCATTACAATAGCTTCCCGCAAAGGAATATTGATTACCATGTAAGAAAGAAGTATTATAGCGGATAATCTTGGAGTACGTTTGGAATATTGTACTGTTAGAAAAGGAGTAATTCCGGTAGTATTAACGAATTTCATTCCGGCACCCGCCGCAAAAGGACCTGCGTAATTATAGGTTACAGCCATATTACTAAATACTTCATCAAAACGACGGTCATCTTTAGTATAGAAGCTGTGTACAGCTGTTATGTTAAGAAGATTAAATTTCTTTTGTCTATCAATTTTTTTTGTAACAATTGTGGACAGCAGTATTTTTCTATAACCTGCATCAATCTCTGTTTGAATTATCGGTGGAGATGGGATACTATCATTGGTGATTTGTGCGTGAAATAAGTATGATAAAAGTAAAAGGCAATAGCTGAAATTTTTTTTATACGAATAAAGCATAGAGATATAAGTCTTAAAATAAACAATTAAAATAGGTTGTATCAAAAACAGTAAGAATAAATCTATCTTTATTCTATTGTATTAATGTCTTTTCTTAGAAGCCCTGAAGCTTTCCAATAAATGATACTTGCTAGCAATGCTACACCTGTTGCAGATAACAATGAATAGCGTATGGCATTAACACTATATGTTTCAGACAAAAGATCATTGAAAAAGCCTGGGACAGAACTGCCAAATCCATGACCGATAAAGTTGCAGGAAATGGTTAATATTGCGGCAGCCAGTGTACGTACTTCAACACGTGTGACTGTCTGAGCTACACCCCACGATACTCCAATATGAAATGCGAGAAAAAATGTTGTCATACCGAGTCCTATAATGGCCATAGCAGCATTTGTGGAAAATAGGAATACAAGAGAAAAGGCGGCACATAAAAATGTTGCTATAGCTGGGATTTGTAAGATATATTTATAATCTTTCTTTCCAAAGGTATTGGAAAGCCATCCTCCAAGAAAGGCACCTGCAAGACCCGTTCCCCCTTTCACCACTCCTACAATCAATCCTATTTGTTTTCCATTAAAGTGATAAATTCTTCTGAGGAAAGTTGCTTCCCACGTACTTAATGCATAAATCACGAAAGCTCCCATAGTGGTTGCGATGAGTACAAGAAGATAACTTTGCCGGCTAAAAATGTCTTTAAGGGCTTCTTTTAAAGGAATTCCAAGCTCTTTTAGTTTGTAATGTTCTTCTGAGCTGCCTCGTAATGGTTCTTTCATTGTTAAACGGATAATGAGAGCAAGTATAAGTCCGGGTGCTCCGGCAAAAAAGAAGGCATAACGCCATCCCAACATTTGGCCTACAAGACCAGCAATGATATAGCCTAACAGTATTCCAATGTGAAGACCTCCGGAATAAATGCTGAAAGCTTTAGGACGCTTTTCTTTCGGGAAAAAATCGGAAAGAAGAGAATGACCAGGAGCAGACCCCATTGACTCTCCAAAGCCAACCATGATCCTGGCAATAGTAAGCTGAAGAGTATTAGCCACAAGTCCGCTAAAAGCAGTCATGGCACTCCATATAGTAAGTCCTGTAACCACAATATTCCTTCTGTTATATCGGTCGGCAAGTCTTGCAACGGGAAAGGTCATGGCAGAATAAAATGCAACGAAAGCGAAGCCTGATAATAAACCCATCACAGTGTCTGATAGGTGGAATTCCTCTCTGATAGGGTCCAAAAGTACATTGAAAATAACCCGGTCCAATAACCCTAGCGCAAATACCAGAGTCAGTAATAGTAGTGCATAATTAGGCTGGGTTTGCCCCAGCCTTTTATGCTCAGAAATTTGAGAGTTCATATAAGTTTTATTTTTTATGTGAATATATTATATCCCTAGTTGATCTGACTCACGACCCTGTTAATTTGAGCAACGTGGATAGCATCATGCTCAACGATAAAATGATCAATAAAATCCCTAAGTTTCATTAATCCGAATTTATGATTCATATGCTGAATTTCCTTTTCTAGGTCGGAAGGGGTCAGCTTTTCAAATAAACGGGTAATTTCGGTATAGCTTTTTTCCAATCTGTCCCGGATTTCTGCTGGTGATGGTTGAATTTTATCCGCTTCTTCTATATTGGCTAAACGAATTGGATTATCCATTTTTCTACCAATAGAAATAGAAGGATCATCCAATACTTTTTGGATTTCGTTTACAAAGAAAATCCGGGCTTCACCAATATGCCAGAATACAATACCAGAAGACCATTCTTCGCTCGAAGGCCTTATATATAGCTTTTGTGTGGGAACAACTTTGTCTAGTAAATCCAAGAATTTTTTTGGGAATGTTGAAGAGATTCCTTGATCTCCTCAAGAGTTAATGTTGTATTGCTCATAATTTATGTTTTAAGAATCGTATTTATTTAATAGTATTTTGTAGCATGCCGATATTGGTAATTTCTACTTCCACTACATCTCCTCTTTGCATGAATACTTTTGGAGTCCTCCCAAATCCGACACCAGAGGGAGTGCCAGTGGCGATGATGTCTCCGGGATTCAGGGTCATGATTTCTGATATAGCTTCAATAAGGGTGGGAACATCAAAAATAAGATCACCAATAAAAGACTCCTGCATTACTTCTCCATTGAGTCGAAGGGTAATTCTGGAAGCAGCAAGATCTTCTATTTCGTCGGGGGTTACCAGCATAGGGCCTATAGGTCCATGTCCATCGAAGTTTTTTCCCTGCATCCACTGAATAGTTCTAAATTGATATTCACGTACTGTTACATCATTAAAGCATGAATACCCAGCTATATACTCCAAGGCATTCTCTTTTTTTATATTTTTCCCTTTTTTACCGATAATAACAGCCATTTCTGCTTCATAATCTAAAGAGTTAGAGAGGTCTATATACGGAACATCTTGTCTATGTCCGTTTAATGTCGTTGCCATTTTAGCAAATAATACGGGTGTGGAAGGCATTTCTCTTTTCATTTCCATAATATGGTGCTTATAATTCAGTCCCACACATACAATTTTTTCGGGAGATCCTACTATAGGAAGCCATTCAATCTGATCTTCTTTCCAAATCGCATTTTCCGGAAGTTGATTCCAGTTTGCCACAGTATATGCGATAACTTTTTCAGCATCTGATAATCCGGAACTGCTTTTTAGAGATTCTTGTATACTGGGAGGCAGGGAAAGCTTTGCCAGGCGGGCAATTTCATTAAGATCAATGATTTTTTCCTGAACAAAAGCCCCGAATTTGGGCTGTGAAGAGCCCACGGTAAACATTAATAATTTCATTGGATGTATTTTAAAATTTTAAATTGATCAGAAGAATTAGAGAGGACTTTTAAAGACTTCGCGAACGGTTTGATAACCATCGTTTTCGAGATAAGGTTCTTCTCTGTATTTATCGAGTGTCTGCATCAGCGGGGTATCATTTACGGAGAATAGGATTGCATCAGAATCCTCTGAAATGTTACAATGTTCATGATAGGCCCAGGTAGGAATCACAAAGAAATCCCCTTCCGACCAGTTAAATTGTACCCCATCTATCACTGAATAGCCATTCCCTTCAAAAACATAGTATACATTGCTGGAAACATGACGATGGGCTTTGGTATGTACTTTAGGACGGATCATTTGTATTGATGCACCAAAGGTTTTCATGACTGCCTTTCCATTGAATGAATTGACGTATTCCAGGGCGACATCATCATAAAGACTCGCTTCATCTGCTTCTTTAAGATCATTAAGTGCTTTTAGGGTGTCTTTCCATTTAAAAACTGATACCGGAGGATATTCATTATTAGAAGGTTCCCATAAAGGACGGTAATTACCATTGCCATGCTTCAGTACAGACGCATTCATTTTTTTGGTTATTTCCTGTTGATCCAAATGGTAGGATTCAAAAAAATTGGCATTGAGATAGTTGGTAAGCGGAATGTCTAAAGCGTCTAACCAGATCGCATGTTTATCATTGGTAGAGCCATGGTCGTGCCACAGCATGGGGGGATTAAGTACATAATCTCCTCTTTCCAAAAAGATTCTATTTCCTTCAACTGTACTATAAGAACCCTCGCTTCGGATAATGAATCTTGAGGCCTGTGAAATATGGCGGTGTGGAGGAGCGATCTCTTTACCATTTAACCATTGTAATGCCATCCATAAAGTTTCAGTGGCATAAGGTTTTCCATTAAGCCCTGGATTGCTTAATCCTAAAGCACGTCGGTCCCCACCTTCTTCAAGATTTACGAGCTTTCCGGAAGTTGCTGCCAGTTCATAAAGTTGATCCCATTTCCAAAGCCAGGGAATTGCAGCCGGATTAGGCCGTAGCGGTAATACATCTTGCTCGACAAGCCAAAGAGGAACTAGATTTTGTTCTTTTAGTTTGGAGTATAACGCTGCTTTTTCTTTCATAATATAGTATTTATGATATTATTTTACTTTGTTTTTGCAAAATATGGATTATTGCTTTTATGATGTAAATAATATGGTGATGTTAAATTTAGATATAAATAAATGAATATTCCAAATTAAATTTGAATAAATTTAAATATTTTGATAATGCATTCTTTTTGTATTATTATTTTTAAATAGTATTTAAAGTAATATTTTGAGGTTGATGAAAAAATAGAATTGTAATGAGTATATTTGTATAAAACATCTGTATGTCGACCAAACACATCATTATGTCTATGTTGGAAATAGCCCCTATGACAGGTTACGAAATTGCTCAAAATTTGAGTACTTCAGTAGTTCCGTTTTGGAGTGCTACAGCTAGCCAGATTTATAATGCTCTTAAAAGTATGAAAGAGAGCAACCTGGTAGAAACTGAAAATAGTATCAGGGGAGAAAAAATGAATGTGGAGCAGTATACCCTTACCGACACCGGTCGAAAAGAGCTTGATGATTGGATTCAGGATGATATTCAATATATCCCCATTCGGGAGCCTTTTTTACTTTGGTCTTCTTACATGGAAAAGTGTACTTTAGAACAGGCACTTTCTGTGATAGATAAACATATTGAAAAATTTGAAAAAAGAGCACGCCAGCTTGAAGAAGCTACCTATAAAATACAAACCAATGAGTACAAGCTGATGAAAATGAGATCGGAATCTACTCCAAAAGAGAAGTTTAAAAAAATTCAGATGGCGCGTGCTTTTGCTTATGGTGAAATTGCTGCCAAGGCAAGGTTTGAGGTTGAACAGGCAAAACGAATCCGACAATTTGCCTATTCTTTTTTTTCAGAAAATGATTTGTAAAAGCCTGTTAGGTAAATATTCTGATTTTCCTAATTGTTATAATGCAACAGAAACACGATATTCCGGTTAAAATATAGTGGAATATTTCACTTTGTCGTCATTTTTTGATTTGAATATAAATGTGTTAGATTCAAATTTATACATTAATTCCTCTTTTTAGATTTTGCTACTTTGTTAAATAGTATTAAAATATTATGTTTGTGTCACATCACATTAATATAATATGAATAAAACACTATTTAGGATTGGTCTACTACAATCTGCATTCTTTTGTTTCAATGGGCTTTATGCACAATCTACAGATTCAATTAAAACTTCAAAAATTGATGAAGTAGTTGTTACTGCATATGGTGTGAAAAAAGAGAAGAAATCTCTGGGATATTCTTTCCAGGATGTTAAAGGACAGGCTTTAGTAGACGCTAAGGAAAACAATGTCACCAATGCACTAACAGGTAAGGTGGCGGGACTTCAGGTTGTAAAGGGCGGATTTGGACCAGCTTCATCTTCCAGAATCAATATCAGGGGATTCAATTCCTTTGAAGGAGATAGCCAGCCTTTAATTGTCGTGGATGGTATTCCCATTAATAATTCAGCCGGAGTAAAAGGCAGGAGCCAGGACGGGGCAAAGAATAATGATTTATGGAACCCAGATACTGATATGGGAAATGGTTTAAGTGATATTAACCCTGACGATATCGAAACTATTTCTGTTCTTAAAGGAGGAGCTGCGTCGGCATTATATGGTGCAAGAGCTGGAAACGGGGTTATTCTCATCACAACGAAATCCGGCAAAAAGAAAGGAGGAGTTGGCATCACGTACTCCACAAGTTTAGGTTTTGAAAAGATATTTATGAAACCCGACTTGCAAAGTAACTTTGCTCAGGGAAGCAACGGACTTCCAAATCTGCCAAGTAATCTTGATAATACAAACAGTTGGGGACCCCAGATCGATGGAACAGATATGAAAGTCTATGATAACCTTAAAGGTTTTTTCAGGACAGGTACGAGTGTCCAACATACAATAAGTTTTCAGGAAAACCTGGGCGAGGGAACAAACTTATATACTTCCGGAAATTATTTATACGACAATAGTCAGGTTCCCAACTCGAAGTATGAAAGATGGAATTTTATGGCTAAAATGAATTCTAATTTCGGGGCGCAAAAGAAATGGACAACTGATGTGAAAATCCAGTATATAAGTACCAAGGCAAATAATCGTCCTAACGGAGGTTTGGATAATAATACTTATGGTAGTGTCTTATTAATGCCGAGAAATATTGATATAAGAGATTACAAAGAAGGAATGACCGAGAATAACGTTACGCAGAGATGGATAACAAATAACGGAGTTAATCCTTATTGGGCTTCTTACAATAGGTTGAATGAAGATAAAAAAGACCGCTTCTTGCTAAGTGGCTATCTTAAATATCAATTCAATGACTGGCTGAGTGCGGATGTTCGCTTAGGAACGGACTTTTATTCTTTGGATGCCAATGCGAAAACATGGACGGGATCCAGGCTGAATAATTCTTATAATACAAGCCAGGAAAAGTTTTATGAGAATAATTATATAACGAGTTTGAATGCCAAAAAGGACAATATTATTGGAAAATGGGGTGGTTCCTTATCGATATATGGACAAATGATGGAAACAAGGACAAATGCGATCTATCTTTCAGCTCCCAATCTGACTTCTCCCAACTTTTTTAATATCAATAATTCTGTAGGTAATCCTGACATACGGGAAGTTATTTTAAATAAAAAAATCAACTCAGCTTTTGCAGCAGCAGAAATAAATTATGATGGATATTGGTTTATTAATGCTACAGCAAGGAATGATTGGTCATCAACGCTTACGGTAGAAAACCGGTCTTATTTTTATCCTTCAATAAGTACTTCATTGGTTATTACCGATATGCTTGCAAAAATAAACGGGACCAAGCTCAAATTTTTATCTTTTGCTAAAGTAAGAGCTTCTTATGCTGTAACTGGAAACTCGTTGGAAGCTTATGAACTCTACAATACTTTTGAAGTTAAAAAAGATCCTAACGGCAACGTAACAGCAGATCGGAAAAAGATTTTATATGATCCGAACTTAAGGAATGAAAAACTTAAAACATTTGAAGTTGGTCTGGATCTGCGATTATTTAACCGGATTTCACTGGATGTCAGTTATTACAATACCAAAGCAACTGATCAGCTGATCAACCTGCCAATGAATCCTCTTTCAGGGTATGAGAAAAAAAAGATCAATGCAGGAGGCCTGCAGAATCAGGGGATTGAAGTAGTATTCAATACGGATATTGTTAAAAAACAGGATTTTACATGGAATACGAATATCAACTTTTCCCAAATGACAAGCAGAATTGATAAGATCGATGGAGAGGTTACTAAATATTCGCTTGGCGGATTTGATGATGTAAGTATATTCGCAGAGGTTGGAAGAAGATATGGTGCTATATACGGCTCCAAATTTAAGAGGGTTGAAGATACAAGCAGTCCTTATTTTGGTAAACTGATCGTAGATGGAAATGGTGCGCCTCAAAAGGAAACCGGTCTTTTCTATTTGGGAAATCAGTCTCCTAAAGCATTATTTGGTTTTACCAATAGTTTTGTTTACAAAAATTTTGGTCTTTCCTTTCAGATTGACGGGCGTATCGGTGGAGAATTTTTCTCAGGAACCCAATTAGCATTGCAAAAATCAGGTTTAGCGAAAGATACTGCACCTGGCGGAAAACGCGATAATTTTGTAGTGGACGGAGTCGTTGCCGGAAATAATGGAGGCTTTACAGCCAACACTAAAGAGATTACACAGCAGAATTACTGGGAAGCGGTTACCACAGGGAATTTAGGTATTACAGAACAGAATATTTATGATGCAACGAACATACGACTAAGAAATATTCAGGTTTCTTATAACTTTCCAAAGACAATGTTTGAAAAGTTTGTGATAAAAAGCGCTAAAGTGGCATTCACAGCAAATAATGTTTGGATGATCTATAGTAAGGCAAAGGGAATTGACCCCGAATCAGTGTTCGCTATAAGTTCAAATGCGGTAGGTTTTGAAAACCTTGCCTTTCCGACCATGAGATCATATTTATTTACCATAACCTTAGGATTTTAATACAATACCCATGAAAAAATATATAATTACACTTCTCGTATTAATTTTTGTAGCATTTTCAGGATGTAAAGATTTTGAAGAAATTAATACAGATCCGTTATCTGCCAATATTGATCAGGTGCAGCCTGAATATTTTTTAAACAGTTCAATCTTAGGAGCACAGCAAGATCCCAATATTGCAGAAAGAGTTTTTGTGTTATACTGGAAAACAGCAGCAAGGCAGCATCTCAGTACGGGTATAGCCGGCGGTACGGATAATGATGCGTGGAGTGTGGAATATTGGAAGTATATCTCACAATGGCTGAATAATGCCAATGCTACGATTCAAATTGCCAATGAAAAGAAAGCTAAGGGTCAGGGGCTGCCTCATTATGACAATTTGATTCAGGTTGCCCGTATATGGAGAGCCTATCTAATGAGTGAGTTTTCGGATAATTTCGGACCTCAGCCGATCCAGGCATTTCAGGCAGTTAATCCTGATTTTAATTCTGAAAAAGAAGTATATTACTATATCCTGGAGGAATTAAAAGATGCTGTGGGCAAAATCGATCTTAATCAGCCGGTGCCTGCGGACAATATCTCAAAATATGATCTTGCCTATAAATTAAAATGGAATTTATGGGTTAAATATGCCAATTCGCTTCGCATGAGAATAGCAATGAGAATTTCTGAAGTAGATCCGGCTAAGGCAAAATCAGAATTTGAGGCGGCTGTGGCAACTAATAATTTTATAAGCGTAAGTAGCGAAAATTTTAGTGTCGCAGAAAAACCGGGATGGGATGCTCTTACCGGTGTGATGTCGCGTGAATGGAATTCACAGTTATTATCTGCTACTCTTAACAATCTATATGTTGGATTAGGAGGTATAAATTCTGCAGATCAACTTAGTGCTGATAAGCATAGTGCAATACGGGACGAAGATTATATTGGAATAAGATATGATGAGCAGTTTACAAAACTTACTAATGATCCATCCGCAGGATATTGGCTGGATGGAATTCCGAACAAAATGGATCCTAGGGCATACAAAACATTTTACATTCCCGGTGATTTCAACAATCCTATTTATTCTCTTTATCCTACTTATACCAACGATGCGAAAACCAATTATGGAGAACTGAAATTTTCAGATAATACGACCATTACTGTAAATGCTGTTAATACCTGGAATGCATTTACTATTGGAAACTGGGCCGAAAAAGGACAAAGGAATGGATTACGAGGATTAATTGGCCGTGCACCGGCGTTGGGTAAGCAATACAGGGAAAGCGCTAATTCCAGGATATTTTTTGCGAGCTGGGAATCTTATTTCCTGATTGCAGAAGCTGCTTTGAAAGGATGGTCAACTCCAATGAGCGATGAAGCCGCCTATAACAAAGGGATCCAGGATAGCTTTACTTATAATGGGGTTTCTCAATTTTACGGACAGTATATTGCTTCTACCGATTATAACCGTGACGGAACTTCTGTTGCATACAGTCATATTTCGGAACCTGGAGCAACACACACAATGAAGTACAAAGATCCGGCGACCAATAATTTGGTCTCAGTCTCTGTTAACTATCCTGTTAATACGATATACAAAAATGGAGCATTTAAAAATGATAAATTAACTAAAATCATTACGCAAAAGTATTTGGCTAACATGCCGTGGCTTCCGCTTGAATCATGGAATGACCACCGAAGGCTGGGATTGCCGTTTTTTGAAAATCCGGCTGTGGAAACTCCCTTAGTTAACTTACCAGCTATTACAACAGGTAATTATATGACCAATTCAATTAAGAATTTTCCTCAGAGACTAAGGTATCCAAGCAGCTTCCGTAATTCGGATCCCGATGGCTATCAGAAAGCTGTACAGCTTTTAGGAGCAGAAGATGCTATACTCACTCCGCTATGGTGGGCAAAACACTAATAAAAATAATTCTTTTTATCCCTGTTCAGACCTTGAGCAGGGATTTTTATTTGAATTATATCGGTCCTATTGTAAAAACTATCCTTGCGTTATAAGTTGCAGCCGGAATTGTTACAGATACTCCTGTTAATTCCAATTGAAGAGGAATATTGCTATATGAGGCAAGAGCTAATACAGCAGTAATTCTGAATAATTCAAGATCAGCTTGGGTAATAGCCTGGTAAGTTGTACCTCCGGTGATGGAGCATAATACGCAAACTGTGGTTCCGTTACCTGTTCTCCTTATATTTAAAACCAGAGAATTATTCCATGTGGGATCCGGTATATAGCGTACCGTTACCTTAGCCGTACCAAGTAATAAAGGGACACTTGCAGCCAGAAGAATTTGATTGGTTGCACTTTCATACGTTCCGGCATAATTTGTTCCTGCTTCAGTGATAGGAGGGATGCTTACGGTCCAGTTGCTGCCACCTACCGTTAAAGATTGTGCATGAGCAGAGCCCGTCAATATGATTAATAAAAAAACACACAGACTACTTATAGCGTGTTTTCCTTTCTTTAAAAAATTCATATTGTATTCCATTTCTTTTTTTTATTCGGTGATGGTATAGGTAATGACTACCGGAGTATTGGTACTCGTTATGTTTCCATAAGTACTGGGAACTAAGCTAATGCTTAGTCTGTGTCCATTGTTAGCTCCGTTTCCGGTAAATGCACCTCCTATGCCTGTAATGATATTAACTGCTGTTGTGGTTAAGGTTACCTGTGCAGCTGGAGTACCCAATGTGCCTCCACCCGAGCCGGATGCAGCAGCAGCTTGTAATCTTATATTGATTCCGGGAATTACCTGGTTAACAGATGCTGTGACTCTCCTTGTGAGGCCACCAGCAGCGATGGCCGAAGTATAGTTGATCCATTTTGTTGTATTTACTGCTGGATTTACCAAAGGCAGGCCTGCTTCAGTAGGGGCTACAAAACTTAATGTGATATTTCCTGCAGGTTCGATATCCAATAATGTTACAATAGGTAATGTCGCAGCAACTGAGATCTGGGAAAAAGCTTTGCCAGATATTGAAATTATTGAAATAAATATCACATAAAATAAGGCTGATAGTGATCTCATTTTTGTTTTTTTATGGTATTATATCCTACTTTTATGCTTTCTTTTTGATACTTAATTTCGGTTTGCTGCTTTACGACATCAATAACAAGGGATTTTGTTTCAGAAGGATGTAAGGTAAAATGAAAGGCATCCATTGATATTTTGTATCGTTTGTCAAGGCCATTTCTATACAACTTAATGTCCCAATCTCCAGGGCGTAAATAGGTGAAATCGAAATTTTCTCCTATATAAGCTATTTTACGATAGGTCTGGTCTCCATTGGAAGCTTCAATAATGATGCTTTCTTTTCTTTTTTTCTCTTTCTTAAGCTGGAACTGAGCAAAACTGAGCTGATTGGGATCCGTAGTTTCCTTAAATTGAATAACTCCCTGAATAGCGGCAGCAGTGGTTAAACCAAAATTAAATATATTCTCTTTATTTGTTAACAATACGGTAGCAGGAAGGCTGATATCCGGAATATCATTAATGTCAGTGGTTGAACGGTCGATTTCTAAAATATAGTCTCCCGGATTTATATTTTTAAAAATGAAATTTCCGTTTTTATCTGTAATGGATAAATGATTTCCCATAGTAAGTCTTATGCCCTCCACTTTTTTAACTCCCAGATTTCCGATATTTCCAGATAGCGTTGTGTACTCTGCAGTTTTTTGTACCGGCATATTCAGACGCCAGGTGTATCGTAATGAAAAAATAAAATCTTTGTTTCCTAATTGTCCTCTCTGCAAAGCATATCTACCTGATACATCAAATTCATGGCCCGGAAAAATCTGCTGATGAAATAAGACCTCAAAAAGGTTGCGGTCATTAAAATACTCTTCAGGGATATAGTTATTCTGATAGAAAATACTAAGATTTGTTTTCGGTGAGAATCTACTTATAACACGGGCACCATAGTATATCTGTTCCTGGTCTTGTAACTGATACCGGGAAGTTATTGCGTAACTTCCAAATACATTGAAGGAGGTTTTCAGCTTTTCAAAAGCCAGATTTACGGTATAAAAGCTGGAATTTCCAGTAAATCCACTCAGGTAATTATCTGTCTTTCCAAATTGCCCCTGAAGATTAACCTGAAAAATACCAATCTGCTGATCAATACTTACCCTTACGAATCTTTCATAATAGTCAAACTGTCTCGGTTCAAGACGATCTTTATATTTCTGATATCCGTTGTATAGCATGATAGAACCATTTTTGAGATACCTGTAGCTTATTCCGTATTGAAAATAATTTCTGTAAGGAGCTGCCAGAAACAACGTATCTCTTTGAAAATTTCGGGCATCCTGAACATAATTGGCGAATGCATTGAGCCTGGAGGAGATATTATACTGGATGTTACCGTTAAATGTGCTTGTATTGCTGAAATATCCTGCAAAGTCAGGACTTGATTTCATATACATCAGATTTCCGTTGATTTTCGTGTAGCTGGCAAGAAGCTGAACCATGTAGGCATTTCCTTCCATTCGATCTGTTTTGCTATAGGATACTTCACCGGAAACATCAAGATTTTTATTCAGTTTGAATTTTCCGGTAGCGTAGGGAAGATGAGCATCAGAATCCAATCTGAGACCACTGAAACTTAAACTTGTTTCACCGGGTCTTGGAATCTTGTACAAATAACCTGCTGTAATTTCAGATTCTTTATTAAGCCTGAATGTAGAATATACATTGAATTCATCTTTGATATCCCGGAAAAATCTAGGGTGATTGTAAAAACCTCCGATACTGACCTTTTTGAAATTATAACGAATTTCAGCTCCCCGGCCATATCGTGCATACTCGGTAAGATAAGAGGAAGAATAGGTCTTGTCTCCCAGATGAACGAAAAATTCATCCCGTCTGTAGTTAATAAAATATTCCTCATATTGGGTGAAGGAATTGAATTCAACCGGGTTGGAAGTTACAGCGTGAAATTCCAATGTCCCTTTATTTTCTTTATCCAGCGTTCCTTTACCATACAATTCACCCTGGAAGCCATCGTGGTATTCTCCTCTGTTTTTCATTCCAATAAAAGCCATCGAGGCGGAAACCGGTAAACGATGGTATATATCATCTTCATCAGGTTTAACAGAAATAATTTTCGTACTGCTGTAAGCCGTTTGGGTTTCTGCCGGATGATCCACTGAATACACGGACAGATTAAGATTTTGATATTCATTTTTACCCAGATCCGGATTTGTGACCTTACTGATGTTGATTACTTTTGCTTCGCCTGGAGGTAAAAGGAGAGTTGCATCGTGATTTACCACGGCATTTTTACTTTCCAGGATCAGTTTTTCAGTAACATTTCCACTGTTTTTAAGTAGAAAAGAGGAGGTGATGGTTTCACCTGCTTTTACGAATTCCGGAGAATTGATTGCCGTTACTGAAAGCTTTCTGACCGGGAGAACATTTATTTCTGCCGTTTTAATAAATTGATCGGTTTTATCACTTCCCAAACCTCGTAATGTTATGGTATATTTTCCCTGCGGTGTTTCTGTGGCTATACGCAATGGAACCAGATATAGGTAAGTTTCGTCGCCTGCAATTGAAACTTGATTCTTCTTTAAAATGGGAATAATGTATTGATTTGAAGTTTCAATGACAATATCATAAACCTTATTCTGAGAAGTCGTATTTTCCAGGGAAAAAGAAATAGAAGAAGCCGTTCCCGGTAGTATACTATCTTTTTTATTGACAATTTCTCTGGATTGTTTTTGTGAAAAAATAAGTACTGGGAATAGTATGAAAAGATATAAGGCCCAATTTCTAGTCATTTTTTACTTCTAGTTCCACATTGATAGCAAATGCGTTTTCATCTTCATCTGTTGCAATGATGACTGCAGTATATTTATCGGGAGGCATTTTACTGATATCAATAGGAAAGGATTTGGAGGTTTGCGGTAATAGTCCCATTGCCTGTGATGAAAATGTTCCTATTTTCTCACCATTCTTTCGGTTGTATATCTCAACGGAAGCCGTTGATCTGCAATAGATTGCTCCCTGGTTGGCGATGGCAATTTTTAATATTTGTCTGCCCTCTTCTTTTTCAACTTTAATATTTTCAAACTTTAGATCTGGTTTTACCTTTTCGGAATCAAAATCAGTTATGATCTGGATGGCATACCTTACAACAGAAGTAATATTAATTCCCTGCTTACTATCACTCGGTTTTATTTCATCTACAGGTTCAACGATGACAACACTCCAGTAACTACCGGGAGAATTTAATTGATTAGGAACGGTAATTTCATAAAAGACCTCTGTTTTTTCCTTAGCCTTTAAAGTAAGAAAGGTTGTATTAAGCCTTATCCAATCCGTATTGGTCCTTTCATTCGTATGCGGAGTTGTATAGTAGATAGAACCATTTGACTGGTAACTGAAGTCCTGTAAAAATATTTTCACATTTTGAGGTTTGTCACCGGTGTTTTGCAAGGCTATTTTTCCTTTGTAAATCTGTCCGTTTTCTACCTTGTAATTATGCGAAAGCCCATTAAGCACAACGATACCGGCATGCAAAAATAGGTAAGGTAAGATCAGGAAAGTAAGAAGAAAGATTCGCTTTGTCATTCTTATTAAAAATTTTAAGTTGAAGATCATGCAATAGATGAACAAGAAGAAACTGACAAAGCGATTTCTTCTTATTCAAATATGTATTTTCAGATATTAATTGTCCGAAATAGTATAAGTTACAGTAGCAACAGTTGTCGCTGTAGCTTGTAGATCAGCGTAAGCTGCAACTCCGCCAGGTCCACTGCCTGCTGCAAGGGCATACGTAAGATTATGGCCGTTATTAGCTCCATTTCCGGTATAAGCACTTCCGATCCCAGAGATAATTGTCTGGTCTGCTGCACTTAATGTAATCAGAGCTGATGGCGTTCCTAATGTTCCCGCACCAGCACCTGTTGCCGCTGCTGCGGTAACTTGAATGTCTATCCCGGGAACTAAAGCATTTAATCGAACGGTAACATTACGGGATGGATCTGCAACTGATTTTATTGAAGAGTAGTTAAGCCAAAGTGTTGTATTGGCAGGGCTTGCAACAATAGGTTGTCCAGCTTCTGTAGGAGCTGTAAATCCTAAAGTAATATTTTTGGTAGCCGCAGGTTCAATATCAACAAGCGCAACTTCCGGAACGGAAATCGTAATGGTGTGATTGTCGGTGTTGGTATCTTGTGCGTTTACATGGGCTGAAATGGCCAACGCAACTAAAGATAATGATAATGGAAGTGTGAATTTTTTCATGGTAGTTAGTTATTATTAATTTTCAAGTGAAGTTAATAAAATAAAGAGAAAGTATAAAAGATTTTATCTTTTTTATGACTCCTTACCTCCTCATTTCTAATGCGAAACATAATGAATTTTTATCACAAAATAGAGAACTATTTGATTGTTGTTATTAATAATAATGCCTAATTTTTTTATATCCGATTAAAAAATAATTCAATATTTGAGAAAATGAAAAAGAAAAAAGTCTCACAATGCTGTAAGACTTTTATATATTTTTTTGAAATTTCAATTGAAATTATGCCCAATGTGGATCAGAAATAGAAACTTTTCCTGTCTCTACTCTTCCTGAAAAGTGCCAGATGTGACCGGATGAACTTATTTTTACGTCATACCAGCCTTTGTTCTTTTTCAGGTTAAGGGTTATTTTTTCTTCATCTTTACTAAGCGCAATTTTTTTACGGGTCTTTTCATACAGATCTTCTATATCCATCATGATATTTCCATTTTTCTTCTTTTTAAATATCAATTGAGCTTCATTATTTTTCGTATCATTAAGCATTTGTATCTCTACTTCCGGTTTCTGCATCCCTTTAAATTTCCTGAAGAAACCATTGGGTCCAAAAACTTCATAATCATAATTATCCAGATAAACAGTGTGTGACAATGTTTGTTTTGAGTATAAAGCATAGGAAAAATAATAATTACCATGATCATCTAGCTTTGTTCTGTCGTAGATTAATAATGGAACTCCTGTCTCCTTTAGGTTCTCCATTTTAATACTGTTATCTGTGAGATTAACATGGTAATTGTAAGGGAGTGCATTGGATGGCTTTATCCCTCTCTCCTGAATTTCCAGTAATGCATGAGATAGCTCATGTTCAGAATGCCATTTCAGATCAGGAACAGGCTTATTCTTGGCTGCATTAATGGTTTTGGTATATTCTTTTTGATTCAGATAATCCATTTTTGGGACCGTCACATTTGAATCATTAAAAGCAGAAGTCAAATCTCCACAAATGGCTCGTCTCCAGTCACTGATATTGTCTATGGTGACATCTTTACTGAATTTTTTCCTGATGAATTTCTCAAGAAACTGTAATACAGAAGTATGATCGGAAACCTCAGAATTTACAAAACCTCCTTTTGTCCATGGGGAAGCAATGATCATCGGAACCCTGTAACCAAGTCCAACTGTTCCTTCAATACGTTCATAATCTCTCAATTGAGATGATAACATATATTCCTGATCTTTATTAACATATTCTACTCCTTCTTTTCCATTCATGTCTACCGGCTGACTTGGATTTAGTGGCGGAGAAAAGGGTAAAACATGATCAAAATATCCGTCATTTTCATCATAATTGATTATAAAAATGGTTTTTTTCCAGGTTTCAGGATCCTTCGTCAAGATATTTAGAACTTCAGAAATATACCATGCCCCATACCAAGGTGATCCCGGATGGTCCGAAAAGTGTTCCGGAGCAACCAGCCATGAAACCAAAGGAAGCTTTTTCTCTTCAACGTCCTTACGGAACTGAAATAATACATCTCCTTTAGGAACTACTAGTTTTTCTCCATGTTCATCATTTCCTGTTTCCAGATTCCAGAAATCAGGGTCTCCTGAATTATTGGTAAATGCTTTTTCATGAAGGTTTTTTTCCCTTTGGGATAGTTTTGCATAGTTATCAGGATGGTACTTTACCTGATCTTCCTTCAGTTCAGCTATAAGTCTCTCCAATCTTTCTTTCTGATTAGGATTCTTCTCGATTTCCTTCTGCAGGTAGCTGATCATATGGGGAATATGCTTATAATATCCTTTAGAGAATTTTACGTTGAATGCCGAAAACCATTCGATGGGATTGTCTGTAAAATTGCTCAGCCAGGCTTCCTGTTCGCCGGACATTCCTTTTGGAAGACTGATTTCATTCTGATATATTTTCCATGAAACATTTTGTTCTTCCAGTATTTCCGGAAAGCTTTTCCATCTTGCCTGTCGGTTGCTGTCATAATCAATATTTTCATTATAAACATTTGCTTTTACTTTGCCGTTTTGTTGCTCTCTTAAAGTACCTGACCAATGAAAAAGCCTGTTCGGTGTTGTGCCGGTAAGCGATGAGCAGAAATATTGATCGAATACGGTAAATGCATCTGCAAGCTGGTAATAGAAGGGAAGATCCTCACGATTATAATACCCCAATGTCAGGGGTATATTCTTGTAATCTTTATTTCCAGAAGCCTTAAACTGTAACCATTGATCATATTTTCCTTTGTTAAAAGCTTTCTGCTGGTCGGACCAGGAGTGAGGTAATGAGCTCATCCATGTGGATTTCGTATTTCTTAAGTCTAAACGTGCCGGAGCAGCGTACTTTCCGTCATTTCCTTTCTGGAAAAAAACAGAATGTCCGTCTTGTTTTACAAATGCTTTTTTATCAAGGAATCCTCTTACCCCTTTCAATGATCCAAAGGCGTGATCAAATGAGCGGTTTTCCTGCATCAGAATAACCACATGTTCGGCGTCATAAAATGTAGACAAGGCAGCGGGTTCTATTGTGAGCGCTTTTAAAATAGAAGGGTGCAAAACACTTGAAGTTCCTAGACCTGCCAGTAACAAACCTGATTTCTGTAAAAATTCTTTTCTGTTCATGCTGAAATAAAATAAGAAAGAAACCGCAAGATAAAAGTATTTCTCGCGATTTCTTTCAAGTAAATTAAAAATGTTAGAGTTTTATTGTAACCACCAAGGTTTGGAATTGATATTATCTGTTCCTCCATATTGATTTGCTAATGCGGCTTTCAGGTTTACACTGTTGTAGTTATACTCACTTTGAGGATATCGGAATCGTAAAGGTGCAGCAACCCCAGTTTGTAAAGGATAATTGGGATAGCCGGTTCTCAGATAATCATAATAAGATGTCCATTGTGACTGGTGGAACATCGTCATGTACTTCTGGGTCATAATTCTTTCCAGTTGGCTGGATAACGATGCGGAATTATCATATGCCACTAAGGGAGTAGCTAAATAATTATTCACATTAAATCCTGAAAAATAAAGATTTGGATTTTTTACATATGTCTGATAAAAACTGAAACTTGCTTTAATCCCATTGTCATAATGTGTTTTTGCAGATCCTGAAATCCACCCTCTTGCAGTGGCCTCTGCCAGAATAAATTCCAGCTCGGAATAACTCAATACCGAAGAAGGTTCATTCGTCGGATCTTTGTAGAAACGATCATTGATTTTGGAGATATTTTTTGCAGCCACTAATGCAGCGTTATCAGAATATGGGGAAACAGGATTTCCTCCATTATATCCCGTAAAATCAGTAATAGGTTTTCCTGCCTCTTTTGCTGCAGTAGTTTGGGCAGCAAATGTGAATAGTCTTGGATCCTGTCTGTTTTTAAAGAAATTAATAAAATAATCGGCCATATACAAACTTGAACCGTAACCACTGTTATTAAACATTGTGTATCTGCTGTCAGCGGCATCTGCAAATTTAAGCTCTCCATTATCCGTAATAGAAGACATCAAAGGCTGGCTTCCTGCAATAGAGGCAAATTCTGTGGCAATATTATAATTCCCTACAGTAGTTTTTTTAGAAAGGGTAATTAAAATCTTAAGACGAAAAGAGTTAATCAGTTTTTTCCACTTCGTTGCATCTCCCTGATAAATAATATCACCTTCTATCTTATCGTTGCTGTTAATAAGGTCATTGGCCTCTTTTAATTCTGTTAATATTCCGGACATTACGGCTTCCTGGCTATCATATTTAGGCTGGGTAATTCCCGACTCTCCTTTTACTGCTTCAGAATAAGGGATGCTTCCGGACTTTAAACTTAAGTTGAAAAAATAATAAGCCCTGAAAAATTTACCGATCGCGATATAATTTTTATTATTGATTCTCTCAGCCTCCTGCATCATTTTAACCGTATTAAGAAGACCATTAGAATAGACCTCAAAAGATGAGTCGTTCCATTTCATGTATTGATAAACATTTTCTCCGTCTATTCCGATCATCATCCTTGAAGCATACATATTATCACCATTTACCTGGAAAGCAGACTGTGAAACGTAAGTTAAAAGAGATTTAGGATCAATAGTAGCCTGATCATTTGGATTTTCATTGATTTTATCAAGGTTGCTTTCGCATGATGTAAGGGCGAATGCTCCTATAACAATTAATGATTTTATAATATTTTTCATTTTGACGAAATGTTATTTAATTAAAATTTAAGGTTGAATCCAACTCCAAACCATCTGCTCGATGGATCCTGGATATCATTTCCTGATCCGATTTTTGATTGATCCTTGTTGTCGTTACCAACTCCTATTTTGAAATCAGGGTCAGAATATAAATTTTTAGATTTTTTCCACATCGCAAGATTATATCCTGAGATGTTGACAGTGAAATTCTTTACAAATCCTTTGGGGTTAAGCAAATAGGAGAAGTCATATTCTAAAATTACAGATCTCAGTTTTACAAAAGTTCGATCGAATACATTGGCGAATTCTTCACTTTCATCCTGTGTCACCCTTGCCTGATAAGGATAGTTTTGTGCCCAGTCCTGAAAACTGATAGGTTTTGTGTGCGGAGTATAAGTGCCGGTAGCCGCATTATAATTGACACCGTCAGGAACAAAATAATAAGTTCCCGGATTTGCATATTCCTGGTCTCTGTAGGCTACAGAATTCGGATGTTTTCCTCCCCACCACATTTTCTCAACCACCTGAGATCTCATTACTCCGCCTATACTTCCGTCAATACCGATATTTAAACTTAGTTTTTTGTATTTGAACGTGTTATTAAAGCCGAACGTCCAATCCGGATTAAAATGTCCTAAATTCGTAGGGGTGGTTGCTTTAGTTGGCATTCCTGTTTCTGCATTTAAAATCACTTTTCCTTCCGGTGATTTCTGCCATGTATAATCATAGTAGCTATCCATCCTTTCTCCTAATTGAATATTTCTGTAATTAGACATATTGTCATAGATGGAAGTCAGTTTTTGTTCATAAGTACTCCAGTTGATCAAAGATTTCCATGTGAAATCTTTTGTCCTGATAGGAACCAACCCTAAAGAGATTTCAAGCCCCTTGGTAGTATATTCATTTCCATTTACATACTGAGATTTAAAACCTGAGGATTCTGCACTTGGAAACTGAAGGATATTATTGTAATCCAAAGTCCTGAAATACGTAGCGTCTAATGTTATTCTGTTTTTAAATAATCCTGCGCTAAAACCAAGTTCATAAGATTTAGTCTGTTCAGGCTTTAGTGAGTTTTCATAATTTAAAGTTGTAGGATAATAATTGGTTGGATTACCATTAAAAGTAATTCCATTGTTATTCATATAATAATTTCTGATCGAGTAGGGCTGGAAATCGTAAGCCACTTTCGCCCAGGAAGCAGATAATTTCAGAAGGTTAATGGCTTCAGGCATTTTTACAAGATTCGAAATCACAGCGCTTAATGATGCAGAAGGATAAAAATAAGACCTGTTCGCTTTTGGTAATGTAGAAGACCAGTCATTACGTCCGGAAACGTTGATGAAAAAAGCATTATACAATCCAATATCTACAGTTGCATATGTACTGTAAATCAATTTTTCTTTGAGGTAATCATAATACTTTATAGCTCCGATGGAATTTGATAATTCGTATAGTTCAGGAATCTTCAAACCGTCTGTTGAGGCATTATCTACATTATTTTTATAATAGAATGTGGATGCCCCGGCATTGATGGCAAAATCGAAATTTTCAGAGATCTTTTTCTTATAAGTTGCTAAAACATCAGAGTTAAGGTTCCAGGTTTTGGTGTCGTTCAGAATGTATCCGCCACTTCGTGGAGCACTGTAATTGAAATATGAATAAGGACTTAATATTTCCTGTTTATTGTGGTTTTCAACAATAGATATCTTACCTTTAATTGAGAAATCTTCCGTTGCCTTATACTCTAAACCTGTCTGTGCGTTAATAACATTGGTCCTGTTTCTGTTCTTGTAATAGTTAGCTCCAAACCACGGGTTATTATACCATGCGTAATTCCAGTTGGCTTGTAAAGTCCCTTCCTTTCCGGGCACCCACATGTGGTTTTTCAGATCCCTTCCGTCTACGTCACCTCCCATCCAGATAAGAATAGTGTACATATGGCCACTTGGGTTATAATCGTAATTGGGAATGTTTGGGGTAAAAGTCTGGGTGAAATTAAATTTTGTATCAAAGATTAATTTGTCCGTCAGGTGGTTTTCTGAAGAGAAGTTGATCCCATAACGCTGTAAATAAGCTTCGGGAATTCTGTCGTCATAGTTCATGAAGTTCCCGGAAAGCCTGTAAATATCTTTATTATTTTTATAGCTTACGGAAAAGCTGTTGTTGTTTATGACAGCTGGCTTTAGAAATGTTTTTAAATTATCATGATATTCCCAATCAATAGGAACCCTTTCATATCTTGATTTATCATTGTACTGACTTCCTGCAACGGTTCCATACCACGGAATGACCTGCCCTGTAACTTTGTCCCTGATCGGACTGTTCCATTGCGCTATTTTTAGTCCGGGAACAAATTTCGGACCCCAGATCATGTCTCCGTCATTTACTCCTCCGTCTGCTCCATCCCAGAATTCATACTTTCCGTGAGAACCATTTCCATATTGAGTCTGGGTCTTCGGAAGATTGGTAAACCGGAAGTAATCATTGTGTTTTGAGAAAACTCTACTGTAAATCCTTTCTTTTTAGCGCTTTTGGTAGTGATAAGAACGGCTCCGTATCTACCTCTGGAACCATATAATGCAGAAGCTGTTGCCCCTTTTAATACATTAATATTATCAATGTTGTTAGGATCCAGATTCTGAAAGACTTCCTTTTCAACAATAACCCCATCTATGACAAATACCAGATTGGAATTTCCTCTTAATGTAAATTGAGGTGCCTGCTGCATTCCCGTAGGATTGGAAACATTCAATCCTGCAACCTGGCCGGAGAATAAATTTCCGATACTCGGAGTGGTGATGGACTCAAATTGTTTTGTCCCCACTTCCTGTGTGGAATAGCCGATTTTTTCTTTCTTTTTGGCAATCCCTAAGGCAGTGATCACAACGCCTTCGATTTGTTTTTCATTTACTTTTTTTAGAACAATGGAATATTGTCTTCTCGAAGAAACTTCTATAGTGTAGGATGAGTAATCAGGTGAGAAAAACTCCAGAATATCTTTTGGATTTGCTGAAATGGTGAAATTTCCATTTTCATCTGTAATAGCTGTTTTCCCAGTGTTTTTATCGGTGATGTTAACACCGGAGACTGTATTGCCGTTTTCGGATTTTACATTTCCGGAAATGTTGACTTCTTGAGCAGTTAGGTATAGGGGAAGCAAAAAAATTGCAAAAGTAGCTAAAGTCTTCTTCATTTTTTTGAGGACAAATTTAGCGCTGCATTGTTACCTATATCTTAATGATATATTAAGATAAAAATATCATTTGGTGATCTGTATCAAGAAAAGTTAATATAATTATAAAACAGAAAAGCCAGATATATCACTTTTTTACTTTACTATAAATGGTTGTTTTTTTAAGTAATAAAGGCATTTTTCATTAGAATCTGCTTAAGATCCCCCAGTGAATTTTAATGTCGTTAAACTTGAATGGATTTCCGAACTCATTACCGTTTGAAATCTGGAAGCTCATGAGCCCTATCGGAATAAAGAAATTAAATCCTAATCCAACACTATATAGCTTGGGTTTTACATTTAAGGATTTGTTGTTAAGCTGCCCATATTGTCCAAAGAAATCAAAAAAAGCCTGGCTTCCGATCAGATAGCGGTATTCTAACCCGGCATAATAGTAAAAATCAGCGGCAAGGGATTTTTCATTAAACCCGCGCATGGAATTCCATCCTCCAAAACGATACAATTCGTTGGCTGAAAATTCTATTTTTGAATCCATCATGGCGCCCTCTGCCTTTATGTTGAGGAAGTGATTGCCTGAAATGTGATAATTATGTTCCCCGAAAAAATAGAACTGATTTTGGTTGGCTTTAATATTATCTTTAGTATATGTTGTCGTAAGGAAATCGTAACCGGCGTTTATTTTTGTTTTGTAGAGGAAAAGATCGATGTCAGTAGGCTCTGTCATATCAAGCCATACTCCGATCCCCTTTTTGTTGTAATCTTTTCCCTGAACATATAAAGTGTCGATAATACTTGATGTTTCAAAAGTTCCTCTGAGACCTACTTTATACCTGTTGTTGATGTGATAGTATAATGCAGGCAGTAATTTTACATTCGCAAATGTTGAATCCTGCCGGAAGATATTGACCTTCATATTGAGGCCGACATTCGATTTAAATAGATACGGAATATCTGTTTGTAAGTCAAAAGTTTGTCCTTTGTCAGGATTTCGCTGCCAATATAAATTGATCGTTTCAAAACCATTGAACATATTCCTGAAGTTCACATTCAATGTTCCGTTCAATGTGAACTTGTTCGTTTTATCATTCCCGAAACCAATAACCCCATCAAACGTATTGGTCTTTTTCTTTTCCATGAACAAGTAGATCTGGGTGGAATCTTTTGTAAAGAGCGTTTGAGGAGGACGTTCCAGTGAAACAAACGGATGACTCTGAAAATTTTTATTAATGGCAATCAGATTTTTATCATCATAGGTTTTTCCTTTAAAATCTTTTTCAAGGTTTTTGATAAATCGCTTAGGAACTCTTTCATATCCTTTTACAACAAAACCATCGATCGTTCTTTTATCATTCTTGTTGATTTCAAGTTCAACCATTGGATAGCCGTTCTTCTGGCCTTTGTATTTGGACTTGATCCGGCTGAATGAATACCCGTCATCAACGTACCTTTTATTAATGCTCTTTTTCGTTGAATCTAAATTTTTAGTAAAAAAATCTTTTTTGATCTTCAGTTTACCTACAATTGAATCTGAGATACTGACATATGTTTCATTGAAGTTTTTTCCTTTATCATAAATGATCTCCGTACTATCCCCTTTTACTTTCACCTCCTTAAGCTGGGTGAAAAAATAGTTGTTCTGAGCCAGAGAGTCAAGGAATTTTACTGCCGAAGCGGAATCTTTTACTTTTTTTGTTTGTTTGGTTTGGGTATCTGTAAGCCAATAGACTTTTTTTTGCGCTTGAACAAAAACGCAAAACAATACAAAAAATATTTTCAGAAATAACTTCAATACTCCATTTATTTAAACCATTCAGAAATCCGGTGAAGTGAAAATTGCCGCTCAATCACAATTTTGCAAATTATAGATTTAACGATTTTGTTATTTTTCCTTTCCTCACTCAATACTAACCGGAATTAATCCAGTTTATTGTATTTTTTCATTAAATTTTCATAAGTTCCCTGTGGAAGAATCCATTTCAAAGGAACTCCTATTTTCTGACCGAATTTTCCAAAATAATAATGGGCTTTCCACTTATTTTTTGTCAGAAGGTTTTCAATATATTCTGCGACTTCTGATGGTTCTGTTCCGTCACCGACATGAGAATTCATCAATGCGTAAACTTTATCGAAGACACTTTTATAAGGTTCGGAAACTTTAGTTCTCACCCTGTTTTCTGCAATATTGGTTTTGATGTCACCTAAATGGAGAGAGCATACATCGATGTTCCAGGGATATACCTCATAACGCATTGCCTCAGTAACCTTATCCAAAGCCGATTTCGAAGCTGAGTAAAATCCTCTGAATGGCAGTCCCATTTCACTTCCGATACTCGATATATTAATGATTTTTCCGAATTTATGTTTACGCATTACAGGCATTACTGCACTCATCATCTGAACAGAGCCTACCAGGTTAAGGTTGAACAGCTTCAGGATATCTTCTTTCGAAGAATCTTCTACAGCTCCTACCATTCCCATCCCGGCATTATTGATCAGCACATCAATTCTTGTTTCTGTTTTTAAGATTTCAGTTATGGCATTGCCCACTGCTGTGTTATCTGTAATATCGGTAGGAATAGACTTGAAATATTGACTTTCAGTATGTTTTCTGCTCAATCCATATACATGATGTCCTTTCTTTCCCAGATATTCTGCTAAAACGAAACCAATTCCTGATGAAGTTCCGGTGATGATAATGGTCATTTCTTTTTATTGCTTTTAGAATTGTTGTTATTCATATTTTCCGGCTACTGATTATTGACAAGTTTTTTATATTCCTCATCAGACAGCACCGGACTCATATTTTCAGCAAATGTAAAAAAAAGAATAATGAACTCTGTAACTTATTCTTCCTGAAAATACAGACTAAAGATAAATACCAATAGGTGGATAGATTGATACACACTTTTGTTACAGGGATAAAATTTAAAATAAACTTAACCTTAATGATGTAGGGAATACGTAATTAATGTTTATTTTATCAATATTTATTTGATATGTAGTGTTTTATGTGCGGATTTTAACCGATTGAAAAACTATTTCTTAATAGAAATATAAAAAAATGTTAATAACCCTAAGGAGTATGCTGTTCTAATTTTGCATCCGAAATCAAAAGCATTAAATGACTGTACTGAAAACTCCTGTCTCGGTGGCCTATTTAACAGGCCGCGGACTACTAATCGGCGCACTGTGTATGTCTCCGGTGTTGCTATCTCAGAAAAAAGACAGCTTAAAAGAAAAATCAATCGATGAGGTCGTCGTCGTAGGATACGGAACACAGAAAAAGAGTAAAGTATCCGGTGCTGTTTCCGAAGCTTCATTAGATAAGCTCACTTCAAGATCACTATCCGGCATCGGTGAGGTCCTTCAGGGAAAAGCTCCGGGAGTAACCGTTGTTAACGAGGGTGGAGATCCAAACGGCTCCCCGAAGGTAAATATCCGTGGTTTAGGAGGAATCAACGGTGAAACCCCACTTTATGTGGTGGATGGTGTGGTGTTTAACGGAACTCCGGCTATTAACCCTAATGACATTCAGGATATATCTGTACTTAAAGATGCTTCTGCAGCTATTTACGGAGCAAGATCTTCCGGAGGAGTAATTCTTATAACCACAAAAAGGGGGAAGAAAGGATTGCTGACCGTAGATTTTGATGTGAAGTATGGTGTTAATAAAGCGTGGAGGTTGAAAGAATCATTAAATGCTGCTGAATTTCAGGATGTGATGCGTCAGGCCTTTGAGAATGCAGGTAAACTAAGCAGTTTACCTTTGGCATTTAATGCGGATAAATATCCGGATGGAAGAGTAACAAGGACCGACTGGATGAAAGAAATTTTTCGTACGGGAACGATCCAGGAATATAATCTTAACGTAAGTGGGGGAAGTGAAAAATCCCGTTTTTTTGTTGGGATGAACCATAGGAATCTGGAAGGAATATTATTGAATACCCAGGCAAAACGATATAATTTCAGAGTTAATTCTGAGCATAAGATCAAGGATTGGTTAACCATCGGAGAAAATATGTATTATAATTACTCAGATGGAAATACCGCGGATACCAAAAGTGGATATACAGGGGCATTGGTAGCCGCGATGTATTATCCGCCAAATGTTCCTGTATATACTCCGACGGGAGCCTTTTCAGGATTACCAATTGATGTGGCTGGAGGTTACGGAGATATGATCAATCCAGTAGCCTATCTGCAAAGAATCAGCATAAGAAATCCTACCCATGAAATTCTCATCAATCCTTATGCTGAGGTTACTTTAGCTAAAGATCTTAAGTTCCGGTCGAATTTTTCTCAGACATTTAAAATAGGGACCATTAAGAATTTTACGTACAGAGTTTTGGAAGTAGGAAAGATTTTCGATACCAACAATCTTGAGTATCAGTCCAACAACTCTTCGACAGCCCTTGCAGAACAGCTTCTTACGTATAAAATAGCTCTTGACAAGCATAATTTTGATTTTCTGGGTGGTTTTACATTTCAGAAAACAATTGATGAAGGTTTCCTGGCGAAAGCCTATGATTTCCGAAGCGAAGTAGAAGTTTTTCAACACCTTCAGAATGCTGCGGATACCAATAAAGATGTTTCCAGTTATAAATACCAGCAATCCCTGATATCCTATCTTGCCAGGATCAATTATGACTATGCCGGTAAATATGTGATCAGTGTATTGGGAAGAAGGGATGGATCATCCTTAGTTGCGAAGCAAAACCGATTTGCCAATTATTATGCTCTTTCAGGAGCCTGGGTAATGTCCAGGGAAAATTTTCTACAAGACATTTCCTGGCTCTCAAGCTTAAAATTAAGAGGCAGCTACGGGATACTGGGAAATCTAGGAGGGATTTCACCTCAGGCTGTTAATCCTTTAATGATCAGGGATAATAATGTGATTTTCGGGCAGGACCCTTCTCAAAACATTGCATATTATGCTACTACCAGACCCAATCCGAATTTGAAGTGGGGAAAATCGGAACAGACGAATTTTGGATTGGATGCTTCTTTCCTTAAAAACAGCCTTTCTTTACAGTTTGATTATTTTATCAAAAATTCCAAAGACCAGATATTCAATGTAAGTTTACCAAGTACCGCTACCTATAATAACCAATATGTAAATGCTGGTTTATTTCAGGATAAAGGCTATGAGTTGGGAATTAACTATAACAGCAGAAGTACAGGAGACTTTTCCTATTCAATAGGAGCAACATTTAGTCAACTAAAAAATACGGTGAAGCAGCTGGCAGATGTTAATGAGATTTTTATTAACAGCAATGGAGTGCGTGGAGTACTGAAACCCACCCGTATAAGGGTAGGAGAGTCTTTGTATTCCTACTACGGATACAAAACCGGAGGCATTTTCCAAACACAGGAAGAGATCAATAATTATAAGGATGCGAACGGAAATCTCATCCAGCCCAATGCTAAGCCGGGAGACATCAAGTTCCTGAAAAAAGAAGGAAATACAGGAGTGCTGAATAATGATGATTTTGTAAATCTCGGAAATCCCTATCCCAAGTTTTCGTACGGACTTTCCTATAATATGACCTGGAAAAATTTTGATCTCAATGTATTTTTTCAGGGAGTGTACGGGAATAAAATTTTCAACGGACTGAAGTTTATTTCATTAAATCCTGGAGGAACAGGACAGAACTACAATATGGACAGGGAAATTCTTAACGCATGGACACCACAAAATACAAATACCGATATACCTAGACTCGTTCAGGGAGATCCAAGCGGGAATTACTCTAAAGTATCGGATTTCTACGTAGAAAATGGGTCCTACTTAAGACTGAAAAACCTTACCATCGGTTATTCCTTGCCTAAAGAATTGTATGGAAAGCTTGATGTCACAAAGCTGAGAATTTATATAACAACAAATAATTTGTTTACCATCACCAAATATACAGGCTTTGATCCGGAAGTGGGAATGGATACTTATGGAGTGGATACCGGAAGATATCCTCAGGCTCGCTCATTTATTTTCGGGGTGGAAATAGGATTGTAATTTTTTAACACTAAAAAAAGAAAAGATGAAATTTTTAAAAAATATATTTTGGATATCAGGGATTGCAGTCGTGCTTTCATCCTGTACAAACGAGTTAGATGTTCAGCCGGAAGGAACACCTACCGAGGCGAGTTTTTGGAAAACAGAGAATGACCTGATCACCGGAGCTAATGCAATGTATAAGCCTTTGTCCGATAGTGAGTTTTATGGGAGAGGTTTATTCTGGTTCATTAATGCCAGCGATGATATGGTTACAGGACGATCAAAAAGTGAAGCCGATAATGCAAAGAATTTCAGCAGTAATTATATTGCTGCAGGTGATCTAGAAACTCAGTGGAATAAAAGATATAATGTAATCGGTGTTGCAAACCGTGTCATTCGGAACATCGATAATATTCAGACTACAGCTGCGGTAAAAAATAAATATCTGGGAGAGGCTTTATTTATGAGCAGCCGGATGTATTTTGAATTGGCATATAACTATGGAAATGACAAAGCTGGAGTTCCTATTATCGATAGAAATAAAGAAGCCGATCCTAATCCGATCCCGAGAGCGGCCAATGTAATGGAGAACTACAATTATATTGTAACCGATCTTAAGAGGGCCGCAGAATTATTGCCTGCACAGGAAGAACTGCTGGCAAAAGACTTCGGAAGACCACACAAGGTGGCTGCATGGGCACTTCTGGCGAAAGTGTATTTATTTATGAAAGACTGGCAAAATGCTGCATTTTGGGCGAATGAAGTAATGACAAAAGGAAACAGAAATCTACTGAATAATTACGCTGATGTTTTCAAAGCTGAAAATAATTATAGCTCGGAATATATATGGTCTATACCGAGTACCCCTAAATTTAATTCGGTAGGCAGTATTCTTCCTGGCGTTATGCTTGAAAATAAAGGATGGGGATTGTATAATGGTTGGGGATATTTTCAACCTACCAAAGAATTATATGATGAATATGAAGCCGGAGATCTAAGAAGAAGTGCAACAATTCTGAAATTGGGAGATCAATTCACGTTTAACGGAAGTGTAAGAACATATGCTTCTATCAATTCCCTTACAGGATATCAGTTTAATAAATATATGGATGCATTTAAGTACGCATTAAACAGTGGGCATGTAAGCGCTAATGGAGATTATCCGTGTACCGACCTTGCTGTTCCGATTATGCGTTATGCTGAAGTTATTCTGATCAAAGCAGAAGCAAAAATTATGATGGGACAGAATGCGGACCAGGAAATTAATATGATCCGTAACCGTGCAGGATTGGCTTCGAAAAACGGATGCACATTGGCTGACCTGAAGCACGAAAGACGTTGCGAATTAGCAGGTGAATGGGCTGACAGGCACCGGGATCTTGTGCGTTGGGGGGATGCTCAAAGTACTTATGCACAGCCTTTACATGGAATTAATGGACAGATAGTATGGGCTGCCAGAAATTTCAATCCTTCGGTTCATAATGTGTGGGCAGTGCCACAGGTTGAAATCGTGAACAGTCACGGGATCATCAAACAAAACCAGGGCTGGTAAAACTTTAGTTAATAATGATAAACTATACTATTGCTGAAACTATGCAGTGGTATAGTTTAAACTTTTATTTTTTATGGTCATCATTGGTTTCAGATTGAAACGAAGGGATATTGAATTTTTATCTTGATAAAGATGAACAATGCAAAAATAGAAATCACAATTTAACAGATTGCCTTTTTGCTTTCAGTCTCTAAACCCTTTAAACAGGTCTTTTTAAAATATTATGAAACAAATAAAAATATGGGCTTTGTTAGCCACCACCATTTTTTCACAAAATCAGGCGCAGAATTATCTGAACTATACTGTAAGCAATGCACACTCACATAATGATTATGAACAGAAAGTACCATTCTGGGAGGCATATTATGCAAACTTCGGTTCTGTTGAAGCAGATGTTTTTCTTGTTAATGGCAAGCTGTGGGTAGCCCATACAGAAAAAGAATTATCTCCTGACAGGACATTGGAAAGCCTCTACCTGGACAATATTTCAAAACAAATCAAACTCAATAAAGGAAAGATTTATCCGGATTCTTCTAAAAAACTACAATTGCTTATTGATATTAAGCAAGATTATAAAATAAGTCTCAATGCTTTGTCAGCAACGTTGAAAAAATATCCTGAGATTACGGGTAATTCCGGAGTCAAAATTGTAATAACCGGTAACAGACCTCAGCCTTCTGATTTCAAAAATTATCCGGATTATCTTTTTTTGATGGGGATCTTGATAAAAAATATACTTCTGACGAGCTTGGAAGAGTCGGACTATTCAGTGCAGATTTGCAGGGGCTGGTAAAGTGGAATGGAAAGGGAATCCCCAGGGATGAAGAAACCGAAAATATAAAAAAGGCAGTGGAGGCTGCTCATGCCCGGCAAAAGCCAGTACGTTTTTATGGAGCTCCGGATTTCCCTAATGCATGGGTGAATTTTATAGATTTGGGAGTGGATTACATCAATACCGATCACATTCCCGATCTGAAAAAATTTCTCAATACCA
This sequence comes from Chryseobacterium sp. B21-037, assembly GCF_028570785.1. NCBI lineage: Bacteria > Pseudomonadati > Bacteroidota > Flavobacteriia > Flavobacteriales > Weeksellaceae > Chryseobacterium > Chryseobacterium sp. B21-037. Next base: position 3,157,779 of record NZ_JALGCB010000001.1, on the reverse strand, counting down.
TTCCTAGGAATTTTTATAAAAATACCAAAGAATACACCACATATGCACCTACCTACAAAACGGATGGTGTGGTTAAGAATGTTAAAAATGTGATTCTTTTAATTCCGGATGGTACCTCTTTGCCCCAGTATTATGCTGCCTTTACAGCGAATAAAGGAAAGTTAAATGTATTTAATATCAAGGCTACCGGATTGTCTAAGACCAATTCGTCCAATGCTTATATTACGGATTCTGCTCCGGGGTCAACAGCATTTGCTACGGGAGTGAAGACGAAGAATACCTTCGTTGGAGTTGATGAAAGAGGAAATTCTATTGCACAAATTCCGGATATCATTGCCGGCCAGGGAAAGGTTTCAGGATTAATTTCTACCGGAGACGTCACAGATGCTACACCCGCAGATTTTTATGCACATTCAGATAACAGAAATAGCTCGGAGCCAATCCTGAAAGGCTTTGTGAATTCCAAAACCAAGATTCTGATTGGCGGTCCTACCAGTGGATTGACGCCGGATAATGTTTTGAAAATTAAAGAAGCAAAAATAGATACTTACCAGGATCTAAAATCTGTGAAGAAAATCAATAACCGAACATTGATCATTGATCCTCTGGCTTCAAAAAGAATAACCGAAGGAAGAGGAAATTGGTTAGCTGATGCCTTTGACCTTACCCTTAATGATCTAAAAGAAAATAAAAATGGATTTTTCATGATGGTTGAGGCATCCCAAACAGATGGCGGTGGACATAGTAATAATATTGAGCAGCTTGTTACAGAATTATTAGACTTCGATCATGTGGTAGGAAAAGCCATGAAGTTTGCGGATGAAAATAAAGAAACATTGGTGATTGTTGTAGGGGATCATGAAACCGGAGGACTCTCACTTCTTGACGGAAGTCTTAAAGAAGGATGGATTTTCGGAAATTTCAGCACCAATGACCATACTTCCATTCCATCTACTGTATTTGCTTATGGCCCCAATTCTAAAGAATTTACAGGATTGTTTGAAAATACTGAGATCTTTAGTAAAATACTCAGCGCGTACGGAATAAAGAAATAAAGCTTTTATTGGAAATAATGTAATAATCATTAAAAAAGTAGCAGCCTTTAATCAATAAAGGCTGCGATTTTATTTTTCAGTTTTTTTAAGAAATCTAGTTGAAGTTAGTTTTAATAATCAATTCTGAGAGTTCTGCACTGACAAAATCTATTGGCATTATTCCGTAAGTTCCCTGTGGGCTGTTCTGAAATAAAGTTTTAAGTTTAGGATTAATAGTATTGGAAACTGTAGGAATACTGGGAATTCCAAATATTAAGGGTTTGTAACCACTTGTAAAATTAATAAAAAGTTTACTGCTGGTATCATTTTTAGCCTCATTGTAAAGAGCAGAAATCTTATTCCATTTATCATCATTATTACTTACCTGATAATAATCCTGAACTTTTAATGAAGCATTGGAATTATTGATTTCAAAGGTTGTATTATCTGCCCATGATGTAGCATCAATTCCTTTAGCTGTTTCTGCTGAAAACCTTCTTAGTAATTTTATTTTTCCTCTCACAGATCCTAAAGTAGGAATATGAGTTCCAAGATCCCATCTTGAAGGGTTTTTCTGGATGTAAGAATCGAATGTTTTCTCAAAGGTTCTTGTTGTATTCGAAGCATTATATTCTTCTTTTACAGACATGATGATGGCCTCTGTAGGATGACTGTCTAAAAATGAGTAGCATGCATTAAGAACATCATCAAAATTTAAATTCTGATAAATAGCACCATGGTGGATAGCAAAAGAATTATCAATATGCCTGCAACGGACATCCAGAAAACGGACTCCTGCATTGAGTTGCTCGCTGATGGTAAGGTTTTGGGTCTTTGCGGTACCACTGTTCGAAGGAACCTCTCTCATTGCTCCTGAATCATGAGTGCCGGGGATAGAAATTTTAGAAAGAGAAGTATTATCCTCTAATCCGGACATCCAGTTGCTGATACCAATAGTGGCCAGAGAAACTTTACCGGTATTCTTTGCCTGAATACTGAAGTTCTTATCATCAGAGTTCATAGCGGTTAGATTTTCTGAACATGAAGAAAGCATCGTTGAGGTGGCTGTAATACCGAGAAGGAGAATCGCAAGATGTCTCACATTAAATTTGGACATAGTTTAAGTATTTTTATTTAAACCTAAAATAAGCATATATCTATTATACGGGAGTTAAATGAATTTTAATAGATAATTAAGTTATGATGTTTAAATGTAGAAATTCTCCTAAAAGGCAAAAATTACAGAATTGCTGAAATTGCAAAATCGTCTGTTTTCTAAATTAACTTGAGTAGCGTATTGTCCATATAAAATAAACACAAAACGACGATCTGATGAAAGGACCGTCGTTTTGTGTTGTCGTTTGAAATATTCTTTACATTACGATATAAGAATTGTGGAAAGATCTTTCCAGAACATAGGATACGATTTTTCAACCACATTTTCTTCCTCTATAGTAAGCTCTTTGATCAGGCAGAATGGAGCGAAACTCATGGCCATCCTATGATCCTGATAAGTTTTGATCGAAATATTTTCTTCCGGTTCTCCAAAACTCACTGATTCGATTGTGAAATCTGTAATTTCAGTTTCAGTTCCTATTTTTTTTAGTTCGTTATATAAAGCCTGTAATCTGTCTGTTTCCTTAACCCTTAAGGTTCCAAGACCTGAAATGGCGAAAGGAATTTTTAATGCAGCTGCCGTTACACAAAGAGTTTGCGCAATATCGGGGCAGTCGTTCATGTCCAGTTCAATTTTTTCCGGAAAAGAAAAGTAAGGATCAGCCTTTAGAGTAATTTTATGTTCTTCTTCCGAAAAAGTCGTTGTAATTCCAAAGAACTTCTCATAGATGTTTGCTATTGCAGAATCTCCCTGAGTGGATTGTTTATAGAAGCTTTTCAGATGAATAGTTTTCCTTCCCAATGCACAGATAGAGTAGAAGTATGAAGCAGAGCTCCAGTCACTTTCTACTTCATAATGGATAACAGAAGATGGGTTTGCAAAAGGTTCTACTTTAATCACATTCCCCGTAAAAGTAGCATTGATACCAAATCTGGTAATAATATCAAGCGTCATTTCTATATAAGACCTCGATGTGATATCGCCGACAAGATTGATCTCCAAGCCATTTTCCAGCTTCCCTGCAATAAGAAGTAAAGAAGTAATAAACTGGCTGGAAATATTGGCAGGAACATTCACCACAGATTGTGTGATCCTCTTACCTTTAATTTTTAAAGGAGGAAAACCTTCGTTCTCCATATATTCAATATCTGCTCCCAGATCACGCAAAGCGTTGACCAGGTTTTTGATAGGCCTTTCTTTCATTCTTCCGGATCCGGTAAGGATAGTATCCCTGCCCTCGAGGATAGAAAAATATGAAGTAAGAAAGCGCATGGCGGTTCCGGCATGATGAATGTCCACCATTTCAGAATTTTCTGATAAGGCTTTCGTAAGCATTTCTGTGTCCTGGGAATTGGAAAGATTTCCGATTTGTATGTTATTAAACAGGCTTTCCAAAATCAACAAACGATTCGAAATACTTTTCGAACCGCTGATTTGTATGGTTTGATCTCCTTCTAATTTTGATTTCTCTAACTTCATTGTTTCTATAGGTTTCAGATTTCAGACATCAGATCCCAGACGTTTATTATCTGTTATCATCAACGTACTCTCTGTTTCAATTTTATTATTCTGATAAGACTCAGTCTTTTAAGACCAGATGATAAGCTAAATAAGCCTTACCCATTGCATCTGAATCTTTACTTCAGTTTTTCATTATTCTGATGACGGTCTTTATCACGATCCGTTTTTATCTTCATTTTTTTGTCGAAAGCTTCCTGTAGATTTACCCCTGTTTGATTGGCAAGGCATAAGGTTACAAAAAGAACATCCGCCAATTCTTCACCCAAATCTTTGCTTTTGTCACTTTCTTTTTCACTTTGCTCACCATATCGCCTCGCGATAATTCTGGCCACTTCACCTACCTCCTCTGTCAACATTGCCATATTGGTAAGTTCATTAAAATAACGGACACCAATTGTTTTTATCCATTCATCAACCTGCTGTTGTAAATTCGTTATTTCCATTACTGATAAGCTCCAAGAGTTGGTTGGGTAGTTCTCGATACATTGGCTATATCTGTTGGAACCGTTGCTGCTACTGCAACATTTCCTTTATTTTTAGCCGGGGAGGTAGTCTTAACTCTTAAATTCTGATGAGCAATAAAATAATTGACAAATTGCGGGTCTTCATTTTTTAAACTCTGAATGACATTAGTATTGCTGTCAAAGTTAAAGCCGGCTTCCGAAGTGTTTGAATACTTTAGCAGGCAGTTTTGGAACTGAAAATTAAATAACTGTCCTGGAGTTTGTTCAAAATTAATTGAATTATCCCTGTCGGAATACACAATACTGTTTCTCACATTAAGCTGTAATGCGCCTTGTTCTGTTTGACCAGCATCATTTTTCCACTCATTGGTAGCAAAAATTCCGTTACGGTTGGAAGAAGAAAGCGTTTTCGAATAATTGGCTATGGTAGCATGTGTATAGTTATGGTTTCCTCCTTTAAAAATACCTATTGCAGATTCCCCGCAGTTATTCATAACAAGATTTTTTCCATTCACTGTTGAATTTACAGCATATATACCATATTCCTGAAATGTATGAATAAATGAATTGCTGATTGTGGCATTCGTCTGCTTCATCTCCAGTCCTCTTGTTCCTCCGAAAAGTCTTCCGTAATTCATATTGAGGGTAGATCCTGCTTCCATACGGATTGAATTCCAGTTTTTAGGAATAGTATCATAGTACGGATCATTCCTGTCACCCCGAAGAACAACCTCATTGTTCAAGGTTCCGTTTATATTTAATGTAGCACCTGTGCCTACTTTCATTCCGCTGTTTTTATGGAAATATACTTTGGTGCCGGGTTGAATATCCAGGGTAACATTCGGATTTATCGTAAGGTCACCATAAATAATCTTCGCTTTTGTGTTACTCCAGGTTGTATGATTACTGATCACATTAGGGTTGGTTGGAGTCTGGATAAAGAATTCAGCATCCTGAACCACAGAAAATAAAGTGACATGCTGTTGTCCCGCAGGACTCGTAAATATCACACGATCTTCAGCAATAGCCTCCGGACCGGTAGCTTGTGGGGCAATTTCAACAAAAATATAAAGACTGTCTTTTTTTCTCAGGGGAACATCTTTAAAATCATATCCTGCCTTTCCGTCTACATTGATTTTATATAATGAAGCTGCTCCTTTTTCAAGATTAATTCTGGGAATAGAAATATCTTTGTCTTCATTATTATATACTTTTACAACATAAGTTTCAGAGCGGACCTGGTGATAGACCGTATCACAAAACACAGTGTCCCTGGAAAATCTTAATTGCTGCGAAGGAGCATCAAAGCTGATATCATCTTTATTACATGATACCACCATCAGAAGCATCCAGAAAGAAAAAGCCAGTAATAATTTGAATTTCATCGAAATTAAAGTTTAATATAAATTCCAAATTTAACGAAAATACTTTAAATTTCTTATCAAGAAAAAAATATTGGACTAGCTATTTGGATATTAGAAAAAATATTGTATTTTTGCAGCCTAAAATTAGCAGAGAAATATCCATTACTATTTCGAAAGCAAACTTTAATTTTTTTAAAAATTGTATTATGAAAAACGGAATTCACCCAGAAAATTATAGACTTGTTGTTTTCAAAGATATGAGTAACGACGAGGTGTTTCTTTGCAAGTCTACTGCAGAAACAAAAGACACTATCGAGTATGAAGGACAAGAGTACCCTTTGATCAAAATGGAAATCTCTTCTACTTCTCACCCTTTCTACACTGGTAAAGTAAAGTTAGTAGATACTGCTGGTAGAGTAGATAAATTTATGAACAAATACAAAAAATTCGCTAAGTAATTTTTTGACATTTAAAGATATTAAGGTCTTCCAAAATTTTGGAAGACTTTTTTTTGAGCTGAGATTCTTTTTAGGAGCTTTTTCCCGCTATCCACTCATACTCCTCACGCCAGGGCTAATCCAATACTTGTTGCGGGGTATCCGTTTCTATCGGGGCTAGATTAATTAATAATAAATGATAATTGATAGACAGTTGTCAATATTATAAATTAACAATCATATTTTTACAAAAGCCTACAAGGATTCATGAAACAAATGCAAAAATCTGTATGAATCTGAGAAGATCAGAGGTCTAAAATATAATATAAAGTAAGTAATTAACAATACTCACTTTGATCATTAAAAAACAGATTTCTACCGAAATTGCAGCGGTCATTTATTAAAAGATAAGATCAGCATTTACGCTCGCACTTCATACCTCGGATCACGCATCCCCGAAATACCTTTTCTGATTTCTCATATGTTTTTGTATTTTTGTTCTGAGTAGAAATAAGGAGCTCATATCCGGAAAATAACACCACCACAAGTACGGTATTACTTCCATTTTCAAGCCTTTGATTTCTAACTTCTAACCTCTAACTTCTTAAAAATGCAATTAGTATTTTCAGATGCACAATATTGGGAAGACTTTCTTCCCCTTACTTTTACCCGCCCCATTGCAGAAATGCGTTGCGGAATCCTGACATTTTCAGAGAGATGGCAGAAATTACTGGAAAACTCTGAAGTTTCCTATTTCACAGAAAATTACCTTCAGGAAAAATTTAAAAACCCGGAAGAAAAAGAAAGTCTTTTTCTCGTTACTAATTTTCTACCTACTGAGCAGGTCCTGCAACAAATAAAAGACCTTAAGCAAGGTGAAGCTTTAGTATACGAAGACGAATTGATTGCAGCAAAAATCAATATGAAAGGGTTTTCCCTGAATCAGATTGAAAAAATGACTGATATCAAAGAAGAACTTGTTTTCTTTAAAAAACCTAAAGACCTGTTTACCTATAATCATAAGGCGATTGATTTTGACTTTGATCTCCTTACCAAAGGAAGAACCTCTCAGGAACTTTCTTCCACCAATGGATTCTTAGGAGATAAAAAAGATTTATTTATTGAAGAAGGGGCACAGATAGAATTCTCAACACTCAATACAAAAACCGGAAAGATTTATATCGGAAAGAATACGGAAATAATGGAAGGCTGCCATCTTCGTGGTCCTATTGTCCTTTGTGATGATTCTAAATTTAATCTGGGGGCAAAAATTTATGGTGCAACCACCATTGGACCTCAGTGTAAAATAGGAGGAGAGGTTAATAATATTATTGTATTCGGGTATTCCAGTAAAGGTCATGAAGGATTTGTCGGAAATTCGGTAATCGGGGAGTGGTGTAATTTTGGAGCGGATACCAATTCGTCAAATATGAAAAATAACTACGGAACAGTAAAATTCTGGAGCTACAGGACGAAGGCATTTGAAGATACAGGATTACAGTTTGCCGGGCTGATCATGGGAGATCATTCCAAGACAGCAATCAATACCCAGCTGAATACAGGAACTGTAATTGGTGTCGCTTCCAATATTTTTAAAGAAGGTTTTCCTCCTAATCTCATAGAGAATTTTTCCTGGGGTGGATTTAAGGGAGATGAACGATTTAAATTGGATAAAGCTTACGAAGTGGCAGAAAGAGCAATGGCCAGAAGAAAAGTGGCTCTCACAGACGAAGATAAGAGGATTTTAAAATATATTTTTGACAGCTATTAACCCTGATTATAAAAAAAACTTCATTTTTTTGAAGTTTTTTTATTTTGTGATGTAATAGAATTTAATTTTTGATTGTCTTACTCATAGAAACAAAACTTATGACCCAAGAGACCTTTAAGAATACGGTGTTTATTCTCAAAAACGAGATGTATCGTTTTGCGAAGAGGTTTGTCATGAGCAGTGATGAAGCAGAAGATGTGGTGCAGGATCTTATGGTAAAGTTTTGGCAGAAAAGAGAAGAACTGGAGCAATTCGGAAATTTAAAATCATATGCATTAAAATCCGTTCGGAATGAATGCCTTAACAGATTGAAGCATCATGATGTGAAGGCTGGTTTTGCAGATATGCAGATTCACCGGTCGGAACTTTACAGTATGGATATTAATAACCTTAAAGAACATATTATAGGATTTATTAATGAACTTCCTGAAAAACAAAAGATGGTTATCCATTTGAAAGATGTAGAGGAATATGAAGTATCTGAAATTTCAGAGATGCTGGAAATGGAGGAAAATGCAGTAAGAGTAAATCTTATGCGTGCAAGACAAAAAGTAAAAGAACAAATCTCACAACTGATGAATTATGAACAACGATCAATTTCAAGATAAGTACGACGAAATCTTCCGTGATATGAAGGAAGAAAAGATGGATTGGGATTTTGAAGATTTTCTTCAAAAAGCAGAAGGTATAGATAATGATGATCATAAGATCATTCCTCTGGAAAAGAAAAAACCTTCTTTTCCCAAATGGTTCTGGATGGCTGCAAGTGTAGTATTGCTTGTAAGTGCAGGATTGATCTTCAATTACTACCAAAATGTTCCGGTAGCAGACCAGTCAAAATTGGTAGAAAACCAGATCAAGCAACAAAAGCAGGATTTCATTGAAGAAAATCATGAACCAGAACGGCAGGTCGCTGTAAACAGTGCAGACAGTATTGCAGCAATAAAAAGTGATTCTGTCTTTCAGAGAAACACAGTTGCGGAAAAAGATGTTCTGGATGAGATTCTTCCTAAAAGAGGAAGACTGAAAAAAGAAGTAAGACCAAAATTTACAGATAATTCTTCTTATAGAAAATTGAATGTTGCTTCGAAAGATTCTACAGGCTACAATAACAATTATGTTATTGTAAACGGAAAAAGGATCGATAATGTTGAAGAGGCTATTAATGTGACTAAATATTCATTTCAAATATTTGCAAATAATGTTAGCGAAAAGTTAGTACAGCCAAAAGTAATGGATGATAACTATTAACAAAAAAAGAGATTACTCCCTGATCAGGTATTAATTATCAGCTTAAAATTAAAAATTGACTCATGAAAAAAATATTGATAATATTCGCACTTGCCTTCTCCCACTTCTTTACAGTATATGGGCAGGATGACAAATTCGATAAACTTTTTGAAAAATACCAGCAGGTAGAAGGTGTAACTTCTATTAAAATTGCAAAACCCATGTTTGGGATGCTTAGCAGCCTGAATATCGATGATTCTCAGCTGGATCAGATCAAACCATTATTGACAAAGATTAATGGATTAAAGATTCTGATTACAGAGAGCCCTGAAAACGTAAACTCTCCGGGAGGTAAAAAAATACAAAGTAATATCTCCCAGATCAATAAAGATATTTCTACCTATTTAAATAACCTGAACTATAGCGAAGTGATGAGCGTGAATAGTAAGGAAAGCAAAATAAAATTTCTATCTTCAGGAGCAAAAGAAGGAATATTGGATGATGTCCTGTTGAGTATTGACAGTGGTGATGGCGGGAATGTTTTAGTAATGCTGGATGGGAAACTATCAATGGATGATCTCAGTAAGATTATAAAATCCAGTGAAACAAAAGTAAGCTCGAGTACCAATACTACACGAAGCAGCTTTACTTCAGAGAGTAGTACTTCATACCTTAATGGTGAAGCAAGAAATGTGGGTGAGTTCTCAGGAATTCAGGTGAGCACGGGAGTAAATCTCGTTTATAAGCAGGAAAGCCCGACAAGTGTAAAGGTTATTGCAGATGCGGATAAGCTTCAATATGTAATCACCAAAGTAGAGAATGGTATTTTAAAAGTTTATGTTGACAATAAGGGCGAACGAAATGTCAGATTTAAAAACTTAAGTGTAAATGTTTCTTCTCCAAGAATGAGTAGTGTGAAAGCATCTTCCGGAGCAAACTTTACAGCAGTAAATCCGGTAAAGGAGAACCGTATGGATATTGATGCTTCATCAGGATCTACAATCAAAGGAAAATTTAATGTTTCTGGTACCACAGACGTGAGTTCTACTTCAGGAGCCAGTATAAAAATAAGTCTTAATACTTCGTCCGTCGTTGTTAAAGCTTCAAGTGGGTCAGATACCATACTTGAAGGGCAGGCAACTTCCGGAGTTATTGATATAAGCAGTGGTGCATCTTGTAAAGCAGAAAACTTAAGATTAAGTGAATTGGAAGTGGAATCTACATCCGGATCCAGTCTTACCATCAATGTAACGGATAAGCTTAAGGCTAAAGCATCTTCCGGAGGATCCATTAAATATAAAGGAAATCCGAGAATTGATTCCAATATCAGTAAGGTTTCCGGTGGAAGTCTGAGATCCATAAACTAAACCTGATGACCATGAAAAACTTACGAACCATTTTGCTTGCAGCTTGCACGGTATTTTTGCTTCAGTCTTGTGTAGTGTCACACAAACCTAATATGGAATTCTTTTCGGACTCAGGCTATGATTTTAAAGGAGCAAAGTTTGAAAGCGTCAATGTACCCATGTTCCTGGCAAAACCTTTTATCAGAAAAGCATTAAAAGAAGAAGAGGATGGTGAGGCTACCGCTCAGTTGGTAAAGAAAATATCAAAAATAAAAGTATTGACGGTAGAAAACGGAGATCAGGAGATGTTAGCAGATTATGCAAGATATCTTAATAATAACAATTATGAAGACTGGGCGACCATAAAACATAATGGAGATAATGTAAATGTTCGTGTAAAGCAATCCGGGGAAACCATAAAAAATATGCTGATCACGGTAAATTCAGATAGAGAATTGGTATTCGTGGGTGTAAAGGGGAATTTTACTCCGGATGATATTTCAAAATTCATTAATTCAGCTTCAGATAAATAATTTATTTTTAACAATAAATTATTTACATGGAAAAATTAATCAGAGAAGTGCGCATGCTGAAGATATATGCAGCATCGCTTACAGTAGCTTTTGTTCTTTTGTTTTTTTTGGCTTTTAAAAGCAGCAATGATCACCAGAGGTTCGAAGAAATTGATGTTGAAAGAATTAATATTGTCGAAAAAGACGGAACACTCAAAATGGTAATCAGTAATAAAAAACGACAGCATCCAGGATTACTGAATAACAAACCTCTTAAAGCAAGAGAAAGGGAAGCCGGACTGATTTTCTTTAATTCTTTAGGTGATGAATGTGGAGGATTGGTATATGATGCCGATGAAAAAGGTTCAGGAATGGTATACTCTGTAGACCAGAGGAAAACGGATCAGATCATGCAACTTCAATATAGTGAAGGTATTGGGGCGGATAAAAAAAGATCATACGGACTCAAACTTTGGGACAGACCGGATGATTTCCCGCTCGAAAAAGTAATAAGGTTTGATGATTCTTTACAAAAGCTTAATGACCCAATAGCGCTGAAGAAAGCTTTTGCCAAATTGAAAGAAGAAGGAAAATTGGGGAGTGAGCGTTTTTTCGCCGGAAAAACAGCGAATGGCGATGTAGGACTTTTTATACGGGATGATAAAGGACGCATACGTCTTAAGATCTATGTAGATAAAAACAACCAGACGCATATAGAGAGTGTCGACGAAAAGGGACAGCTCACGGCTAAATAAAAAATATATTATATTTAGTTCATATAACTCATTTTATTTTGTACAAACCGCTTTTTATATAAGGGCGGTTTTTTGATTTAACTTATTGATTATTAATTTTTATTTAAACTATTAAAAAGGATTTTCATATCTCACTAAAATAGCCTAATTTTGCAAAGAAAGTAAAGATGTCTATTCATAACAAAATTGTAGAGACAGCCATCACTTTCGATGACGTTCTTCTAGTCCCTTCTTATTCAGAAGTTTTACCTAACCAGGTATCATTAAAATCAAGACTTACCGATAAAATTACCCTGAATGTTCCGATAGTATCTGCTGCGATGGACACAGTTACTGAAGGTGATCTGGCTATTGCATTAGCAAGAGTTGGTGGACTTGGTTTCATTCACAAAAATATGACGATCGCAGAACAGGCGGCACAGGTAAACCGTGTGAAACGTTCTGAAAATGGAATGATCTCTGATCCAGTTACCCTTTCAAAAGATCATACTTTAGCTCAGGCTAAAGAAATGATGTCCAAATATAAAATTTCTGGTTTACCGGTTGTAGATCCAAATAATGTTCTTATTGGGATCATCACAAACAGAGATGTTAAGTATCAGGAAAATCTTGATATGAAAGTTGAGGAGATCATGACGAAAGAAAACCTGATCACTTCCGATAAAAACACCAATCTTGAAAAGGCTAAAGAAATCCTTCTTAAGAACCGTGTTGAAAAACTTCCTATTGTAGACAAAGACAATAAATTGGTAGGATTGATTACGATTAAAGATATCGACAATCAATTGGAGTATCCTAATGCGAATAAAGATCAGAATGGCCGCCTTATTGTAGGTGCCGGAGTAGGAGTAGGAGAAGATACCATGGACAGGATTGCAGCGCTCGTAAAGGCAGGTGTTGATATTGTAGCGATTGATTCGGCTCATGGACACTCCAAAGGAGTTTTAGATAAGATTTCTGAGATCAGAAAAGCATATCCGGATCTGGATATCGTGGGAGGAAATATTGTAACTGCTGAAGCTGCAAAAGATTTGATCAAAGCAGGAGCAAATGTTCTTAAAGTAGGTGTTGGCCCGGGTTCAATCTGTACAACCAGAGTAGTAGCAGGAGTTGGGGTTCCTCAATTATCTGCGATATATAATGTCTACGATTATGCTAAATCTAAAAATGTAGCAGTAATTGCTGACGGTGGAATTAAACTTTCTGGGGATATTGTAAAAGCTATTGCGAGTGGGGCAGGAGCGGTAATGCTTGGATCTCTTTTAGCAGGAACTGATGAAGCTCCGGGAGAAGAAATTATTTTCCAGGGTAGAAAGTTCAAGTCTTACCAGGGAATGGGAAGTCTTTCGGCAATGAAAAGAGGAGGAAAAGAAAGATATTTCCAGAGTGAGGCTAAAAAATTCGTTCCTGAAGGAATTGAAGGTAGGGTTCCCCATAAAGGAAAACTGGAAGATGTGATTTTCCAATTAACCGGTGGACTTAGAGCAGGAATGGGTTACTGTGGAGCAAAAGATATTGAGGCTTTACAGAAAGATACAAAAATGGTCATGATCACAGGAAGTGGATTGAAAGAATCTCATCCGCACGATGTGATTATCACACAGGAAGCTCCTAATTATTCCTTATAATTGTAGTAATAATAAGATTAATATAAAAAAGATACGGCTGGCTCATTATTGAGCCAGCCGTATTTGTAATTTAATAAATAAAATAATTTTTGAATAAAAGGACAAATTACTGTGCAATACAAGATCCTGGTGGAAGATCTGCTATTCTTCTGCAACCGCCAGGTCCACAGCAGAAAAACTCTGCATCACCACAGCCGAAATTAGGTAACTCAGCATTACACATTTTAAATCCTCCCTTAATTGTTTTCAAGCTTTCTCTTGAAATTTTTTTTGAATTTTTCATAATAAGTTAATTGTTTTAGGTTTTGTACAACGTATCAAATGTAAATTTTTTTTTCACAATTTGAATGAATTTCTTAAAAAAAGAGAGTTACTAAGGAAAATAATAATTTAAAAATCAATTGTTCTATGCGATCATTTCAGTGAAGAAAATATATGATATTCCTCAATATGGCTTTTATCCAAAATCTATTCGGAAAATAGTATAGTTAAACTAAGAAACTAGGTCAATGAATGAATCATACGTTCCGTCATAATCTTCCCATTTTTGTCCATTGACGAAAAAAGATGGAGTGCCGTTTACTCCACTGCGTACACCGCCTTCAAAGTCAGCCTCAATCTTTGCCTGAAGTTCTTCGGTGTTAATCTCATTTTCGATTTTATTCACATCCAGTTTCAGAACTTTTACACACTCTTTGAGTAGTGCTTCGTTCAATATATTTTGATTATCATAGATGAGGTCGTGCATTTCCCAGAATTTTCCTTGTTTTCCTGCTGCCTCGGCAACTGTTGCGGCTGCCATGGCATATTCATGGGCATCAGTCAAAGGAAAGTTCCTGAATACAAATGCTACATCATCACTGTTTTCCTGAACAAATCTTCTTATTAAAGGAAAAGCGTGTCCACAATACGGACATTGATAGTCACCATATTCTACTAAAACTATTTTCGCGGTATCTGGATTTCCCTGAACATGGTCGTTAGGACCAATGGGAATTCTTAAAGTAGACATAAATATTATTTTTGTTTTAAATTTTCTAAAGCATCAATGATTCCGTCAGCTCCCGGATTAATTCCATCGGGTGATAAGTAGCTCCACTGGATGATTCCGTCAGGATCAATAACAAATAGTGCTCTTTGTGAAGTTCCGTTATCTTCATTATAGACGCCGTAAGCTTTTGAAATTTCTCCCTTGGGGTTGAAGTCTGCCAACAGGGGGAAGTGTAGTTTTCTGTTTTCCATGAAAGCATCATGGCACCAGGCGCTGTCAACAGAAATACCCAGGATATCTGCATTATATTTATGAAAAATGGAAAGCATTTCATTATATAGGCTCACCTGATCACCACAAACCGGACTCCAGTCTGCAGGATAAAAAACTAAAATCAGGTTCTTTCCTAAAAAATCAGAACGTTTTAGTTTCTGGTCGGGTGTGGCATGGAGCTCAAAATCCGGTGCCGGGGTTCCTTGTTGTAGTATCATATTTTTGTGATTGGTTGTAAATTCTTTGAATGAAAAACTAAAATTAGGAATAAGAAATTAATTCATAGCCGATAACGACTTAAATTATTGTTAAAATAAGACGCAGAATGTTATTTTATTCTGGTATACTTAAATTTCTTTTTGATAACCTTATTAAGAAATGTCCCTTTAGAAGTAAAAGCTTTGAATTGATCAACAATGATCTGGGGTACTTTCAAATAATCATAAACTGCTCCCGACTGATATACAATTCTTAGTATTTCAGTTTCCGGAAAATATTCATAACTATGTACAACTGAGGAAGGCATGGTATAGGAACTGCAAAAAATATTCCTATTTAAGGATATAGAAAACTGTTGGATTATGATTTTTAGGGTGTACTGAAATATTCGAAAGGTATTTTAAAATAGAGATCCGAGACAATTTATTTTCTTGGATCTGTTTATAATCTGCTATTATTTTTTGAGTAAATTTTTATATAAACTGTGTTACTTGATGTAAATGATAGTTATTTAATTTGCAATAAAGTGTAAAGCGTTATTAATACAATGCATATAGAACTTAAAAAGAATAACACCCATTTTAATTTACCGATTTTAAAATAATATAGAAGGGCTAGTATTATGACATCAAAAATAAATCCGACAAAGAAGTACCTCACACTAAAATAAAAGATATAAGCATATGTCTCGGTTCCATAGCCTTCAAGAATAGAAATTATTACAAGAGGTATTAGAAATAACAAAATATGATATATTAAGGTAAATAATATTATTTTTTTCACTCTGGATTATTTTTAGTTAATGGTATTTTAACTTGTTGTCACATTATAATAGACAAATAAAAATAAAAATAATGACAGCCCCGAGAAATTAAGTTTCTAGTAGCTGTATCTTTAATTTACTTTTTATGCAAAAAATACCATTTAATTAAAGGCAATGTAATTATTTGATCTGAACTTGTTCAAATTTGTTGTTTTTTTCCTCTTTATTTTTCGTTAAATCTTCAAATAACAAATAAAGGGATATTAATACTATAACACTTCCGATGAGCATACCCCCTAAAGTACGCCAGTATGTCATCCTTTTTAAATTATTATTAGGAGTAGATAATAAACTTTCTTTTTTAAAACTTTTAGATAATAGATATGAAATTACGACAGTGCCAATACCTACTATTAAGAGAAATAGAAATTTAATTATGAAATGCTTATCTAAATACTCTTCCATTTTGAATTTATTTAAACTGTTCTAATCTGATTGCTTCATTTAGCGCTTCTTGTAATGCCTAGTTAGGAAATCCTGAGAATTGGATTTGATATCTTTTTGCTATATCATTTCTTGTGATAATTTGATAGTTATTGTGCATAGAGTCAATATACTCAAGTAGAGTTTTTTTATTCTTTTGTATTTTAAGATTTTGCAAATTTAACCTTTTTTAAGAGTACTTGATTTCACTTTGAAAAGAATTAATAAGAATTACATCTTTAACTCCAAGGCAAAAATACTTTTGAGTAACGACAGAATATAACGTTTTAAAATAAAAAAGACCTTTCATAAACATGAAAGGTCTTTTTTGATATAATTTAAAATTATTTATTCAGATTCTCTTTAAAATCATCGATTCTATAGTCGGTAAGGGCATTGCCTTTTTCAATTTTTTCCTTGGAGTACAATCGAAAATCATTTTCTGTTTTTTCCAAAAGATGATCATAGGGACCAACATGGGAAATTAACTTAACCAATACCGGAGAAATTTCCAGACAAATGAAAAGCCCCATAATAAAGGCTGCAGCTAAACCTATGATTGCGGAATTTTTTCCTAACTCATCCAGCGCCTGCAAACGGGCGGCAAATCCATTGAACTTATCCTCAAAGGTTTCAGTAGATTTTCTTTCGGTTTCCAAATTAGTGTATACTTTTGAAATTTCTTTATCCAGATATTCCAACCTTGGAGCTACTTGTTTTTGGTAACTCTCAAGATCCTGACGTCTTTGCTCCTTAAGCTCCTGTTTTCTTTTGGCATTAGATCCGAAACCTACTTTTCCACTCGTTAAGCCTGATTGTTTTCCCAGGATTTCTTTTTCTAGCTCTACAGCTGCCGAATCATAAGACTTTTGGTATTGTGCAATCTTTTCTGATATTTGTTTTTTCTCAGTTTCAAAAGGGCCGCTTTGCTGAAGAATTCTGCCGGTGATTTCACCCTGAAGCTGCTTTTTATTTCGCTGGATGATCGTGTTCAGCTGTTTATTGACTTCCTTTTCAAAAATTTTAAGCTCTAAAGGTTTTGAAATGATAATTCCTAAAAAAGTAGCCAAAACCAGACGTGGAATAGCCATGAGTATCTGATTCCACCATGTTCCCGTTTTTTTGATGGAGGAAACAATGTAACGGTCCAGGTTAAATATCATTAATCCCCATAAAATTCCAAAACCAACAGATGTCCATATATTATCAAATACAGTATACATGGCATAACCTGCGGAAAGTGTAGCGAAAACTGCAGTAAATAAAACGATACCTCCGATACCCGAAAATTTATTCCATTCACTTGGTGTTTTCCTTAAAATATGGATGTTTCCTCCGGAGCATACCATCAGAAACTTCTGGAACCAATTTATTTTATGATTCACCTGATTTATAGTTTGTTGTTGATTTTTCATTATTGAAAATTTATACAAAAGTAATACTAAAAATCATACCAATGCTAAAGATAGTATTATGTTTTACCAAGTATGTTTACTTGTTTTATTTATATTACTGTTAGACAATAAGTTATGATTTTTACATATTAACATAATAAAATTCTTTACGTTTTTTCAATATATTTTGTCAATTTGTTAAAATAAATAATAGTTTTGCATCGAATAAATTAAAAAAATAGTTGAATATGAAGAGAATAGTTCTATGTTTTGCGTTGATCCTTTGGGTTAATGCATTTTCTCAAAATGTGCAAAATATTTGTGGTTTTGATCAAATCATGTCGCAAATGGATGCTAAACACCCTGAACTAAAGAAAAACAGGGAGATTGTAGAAGCCAGATTAGCTTCCATGAATAAGCAGTCTTATCTTAATAAAGTTGGTGCCAGCACTTCGTGGAATGGGCTTTATACCGGACAAGTTTATGAAATCCCTGTTGTAGTACATGTTATTGAATCTCAGGCAACTGCTAATGCAAATTTACATGTTACTGATCAGGAGATTATTGACTGGATCGACAGAGCTAATAGTATGTATGCTACAACTTTTGGCAATGGATTTTACCCTGAAGGTTCCGGACCAACTGGAGGAGCAGTAATTCCTTTTAAGCTCGTATTAGCTAAAAGATCACCTAGCTGTACTCCTACTACCGGTATTGTAAGATATAATGGAAGTACTATTCCAGGTTATGATACAAGGGGAGTTAAGATGCAAAGTTCAAGTGGAGCCAGCGATAGCCAGATTAAAAATGAGTTAGCGCACCATTGGCCGGAAAATTCATACTTTAATATTTATGTAGTGATCGGTTTTGATGGCCAGCAGCAATTATCTTATGGATTAATGGGATACGCAAAATTCCCGGATTCTTATGCTTATGATTATGAAAGCTTTATGAAGGTGGCAACCATTAAAAATCAAAATGATACGACATTAACTCATGAACTTGGACATGCTTTTGGACTTTATCATACATTTCAGGGAGTTTCATATACTGATCAATCAAGTTGCCCTCCTAGTAATGATTGTGCAACAACAGGAGATAGAGTATGTGATACTTCACCATCTAGAAGCATGTATGGTGTTGCTGTTCCTAACAATACTGCTATTGATCCATGTACCGGACAAAACTACGACGGAACTCAATATAATGTTATGAATTACACTAATTCTAACCGTAAATTTACGGAAGGACAAAGAGACCGGGCTATTTTGTTAATGATGGAGTATAGAAAAGATCTGCTTAACTCTACAGCGGGTAAAGATCCGTCGATTGTTATTCCTTCGCCAGTTTCTGTAGTTGCAGCCCAATGTAATCCGCCAAGTACAGCGCACCCTACCAATAATAATTTTGCGATCGGTGCTACCAACGTTAAATTTGGAACTATAAACAGTACTACTAATGGCTACGATTCAGATGAAGCAACTCCTTCATATTATGATGATTTTGCTTCTGCAAATTGTATCAGGCCTGCATACTATACCGAAATACCGTCAACTACAGGAACGGAGCTGAAAGTAACTTATGCATATACTTTTAGTCAGGCAGAAAAGTTTAGAACAAAAGTCTGGATCGATTATAATAACAATGGGTCTTTTGAAGATAGTGAATTGGTCGTAAATCATTTATCAGGCAATTTGACCGGAACAGGGATGACCGTTACCAACACCATTACTCCTCCTGCCAATGCTGTGAAAAATACTTATTTGAGGATGAGAATTGCAGTGGATGCTGCGACGTATAATTCAGTAAATCTTCCTGATCTTACCCCTTGCTCTCAGTTACAATATGGGCAAATGGAGGACTATGCAATTAAGATTTTAGAAGCATTAGGAACATCTGAAGTTAAAGGAAGTTCGGAAAGTAAAATTGTTTATACAAAATCAGAAAATAAACTTCAACTGATAGGAAGTAAAAATGTAAGTTTTGGAGATTACCAGATCTATGACATGAGTGGAAAAGTATTGCAGAAAGGTACTTCTAAAACGAATGAAGTTCAAATCAACCAAACATTACCGAAAGGAGTATACATTATCACTTACGGTGATAAAAAAGAATCAAAGAAATTTATAAATAACTAATAGAGTAGAAGGCCCTTTAAAAAAAGGGCCTTTTTTACTAAAAGATGCTAAACAATGAAAAGATTAATTTTCTTATTATGCTGTAGTTTTATGCTAAGTTGTCAATCACAATCTCCCGCAGTAAAAAGAAAGAGTCCGGAGAGTGATCAATATTACTTTATCGGAAAATGGAAATTAGTTGAAGAAACCTATAAAGATGGAGAGATAAGTAAAATGTATCCACTTCACGAATGTACAAAGAAGACCACTTTATTATTCGAAAAAGAAAATGGAAATATTTTTTTTATTAAAAAGTATGCAAATGGAAAAAACTGTGAGATAATAAGTTCGTCAGCAAGAAATTTAGTGACGATTAATAAAAATTCATTCTCATATATGGATGCAGATCTAAAAGAAAATAAACAATTTAGAATCATTTCGAAAAACAGATTTTCCATTCTTTATAATGATATCATCTATGGAAAGGTTACTGCTATAGAAGATATTTATGAAAGACAGTAACGCTTATTTTAAACGGTCAGGATTCTGCTTTAAAAAACTTTCCCATCCGGAATAAGATTTTGTATCAGCAATTGTTCCTGAATTAAAATGATGACAAACAGCTACGGCAAGACCATCAGAAGCATCCAGATATTTTGTTGGAAATTCTTTTAGCTTCAGAAGGTTTTGAAGCATCCCTGCTACCTGTTCTTTGCTGGCATTCCCATTTCCTGTAATAGCCATTTTTATTTTCTTAGGTGAGTATTCGGTAATCGGAATATTTCGATGAAGGCTCGCTGCCATTGCTACCCCTTGTGCACGTCCAAGTTTTAGCATACTCTGAACATTTTTTCCATAAAATGGAGCTTCCAGGGCAACCTCGTCCGGATGATACTCATCAATTAAGGCTAAGGTTTTATCAAAGATGTATTTTAGCTTTGTTTCATGGTTGGGATATTTTTTCAAAATAAGCTCGTGGATGGAAACCATTTCCATCTGACCTTTTTTAATGGAAATAATCCCAAAGCCCATTATGGCAGTTCCCGGGTCAATACCTAAAATTATCTTTTCTGCAATCATTTCGTCAAAGATATGACTTTCTGAATTTTTTCCCTTAGAAAAAAAACAGTAAAAATAAATCTTATTTTGGTGAAATCTTCTTAACTTCATCAAAAAATGATTATGAAAAATTTACTAACCTTTTTAATTCTTCCGACTTTTGTGCTGTATAGCTTTCTGACAGTGAAAGACTTAAGATATGGGGGATCATCTGAGAATGTTAATTGTCAACAAGACAAAAATCAAATTGTGTACCTGTTTTTTAAGGTAGAAAAAACGAAATCCGGTCCTGAAAAAATTACCCTCGAATCAAAGAAAATTACTGAAGGAAAGTTGAAATCCATCCCTTCTTTTGACAGAAATTCAGCAGGTCTTGGTGATTTTATTATATCACTTACTGATGCCAGCGGAAAAGAAATTGTGAAACAGCTGGTGGAAGATCCTCTGAATCAGAATCTGGAAAGTTTTGATAAAGACGGAATCGGAAGACACAAAGTTTCCTCGGATAATGCTGAATTCAGTGTGCGCTATCCTCATTCCGGAGAAATCCAGATCGTGAAAGTGGAAAAAGTTACCCATGCAGGAAATCAATTATTATTTAACCAAAAACTATAGCCATGAAAAAAACTTTATTTCTCCTATTAGTAAGTTCATTGTGCTTTTCACAAACCTTTCAGACAGTATCTCTGCTTAATAACGGTTCAAACTCTAACCGGATCAATATCGCAGTATTGGGTGATGGATTTACTTCTGCTCAGCAAACTAATTTTGTGAATTCTGCACAGTCTACGATTAACTATCTCTTTACGAAAAGCCCATATACAGAATATAAAAATTATTTTAATGCGTATGCTGTAAAAGTAGTGTCAACAGAAACAGGTGTAAAACATCCTGGAACAGCAACGGATGTTACAGAGCCGGTTATTCCTGTTTCCAATCCCAATAATTACCTGGGCTCTTCATTTGACTTTGGTGTACACCGCTGTATTTACAGCAATAGTACAAATAAAGTAGCGCAGGTTCTCGCAGCTAATGTTCCTGATTATGATATTACGTACGTTCTGGGTAACTCTACAGAGTATGGCGGATGCGGAGGTGCTTATGCATTTGCGTCGCTAAATGGCTCTTCAAATGAGATTGTAGTACATGAACTTGGGCATTCCTTTGGAAAGCTTGCGGATGAATATTGGTTTGCAGGAACAGGGGAATCACCTAACAAGACACAAAACTCCAATACATCAACCATCAAATGGAAAAACTGGTTAGGATTAAACAGTGTGGGAGTGTATCCTTATACCGAAAGCCCTTCATGGTACCGTCCACATCAAAATTGTGAAATGAGATATCTAGACAGACAGTTTTGTTCCGTTTGTAAAGAGGCCATTATTGAGAGAATACATTCATTAGTATCACCGATTGACTCTTATACACCAGCCAACAGCAGCAATGTGAATGGTAATGCCGCCGTAACATTTACTGTAAATGAAGTTTTGCCAATCCCTAATACATTGGTCAATTCCTGGACTCTCAATGGAACGGCTCTTTCTTCAACGAGTAATACCTTAACAGTTTCTCCGTCACAACTGAATAGCGGTCTTAATACCCTTATTTTCTCTGTTACCGACAACAGTCCTTTAATAAAAGTTAACAGTCACAATACGGTTCATTTTGCCACGGTAACCTGGAAACTGAATAAGACCTCAACGTTAAGGATGTCTGAAATTAAAGCAGAAGAAAGAAGATTCGGAATCTATCCGAATCCGGCAGAGAATGAATTCTACATCAAAGGTAACCAGGACTTTTCAAAAAATGTAAAAGTAGCATTGTATGATGGATCGGGTAAATTGATTCCTGTCAAATTTGAAATAAAAAATGCTTCTACAATCTTTGTTAATATCAGTACTATTCCTTCTGGAATCTATACTTTAGCTGTAAGTGAAGATGAAGGTCTGATCATTTCACAAAAAATTGTAAAAGAATAAAAGTAAACGAAAATATACATAAAATTATGAATCGGCCCAGTGGCCGATTTTTTATTGTAGTTTCTTTTCTCTGATGGGTACCCATTTTCCGTCATATCTCAGAAGCAGAATTTTATCAACGGTAAATTTATTTTTGTAAGGTTTGTTTTGATACACCTTCCAGGCTTTCAGGTAATTTTCAAAGCTCAAATCTCTGTATCCAACGGTCATATGAGGGTTGAAGGAGCCTTTGCCAAAGCTAAACTGTTTTTTTACACGATGGTAAATATCTATAAGACCCGGATTGTATTCAGGATGTACAAAGATCACCGGATTTTTTGGATTCGGAAAACTTCCAAAGCCATTGAGAACGATTTCGAATGGAGATAGGGAAGTATCTATTCTTTCAAACGCTTCAATAATATCATTCTCAAGCTCTGTCTCTCTTGAAAATGGAGGTAACAAGGTGATATGAGCATCATTTTTAACCGCTTTTGAATTTTGATAATGGTAAGCAAAGTCTTCTTTGAAGAGTTTTATTTCATCAATGATCCGTTGAGGAGGATAAATAGCAATGAAATATAATTTTTTCATTACAATTCATTTTTATTATTACTTGTTCTTATCATTTGTTGTCTTAAGTCGATAACCGTGTTTTCAATAGCATCTGTGATTTTTTTTACCTCAATATGCGGTCTGAAAACTGAAGCTTTGCCCTTTGCCTCATCAGCAATATTAGACAATATAATGACTGAAGTTTTAGTGTATGGGTAATAAATGTTTAGGGAAGGAGAACCCATAACATAGCCACTGTGGAAATAGGCTGTCGGTTCGCCTATATTGAGCATTATACCATATCCGTAACCCATTTTTCCTAAAATATCATGATGTCTTTCGGAACTTTTAGAGATGAATTTCTGAAGGGTTTCCGGTTTCAAAACTTTACCACCATATAGAGCGTTATTCCAGCGGCGTAAATCATCTATGGTAGAAAGAATTCCACCTGCAGGGATCCCAATTTCTTTTCCTCCCAATCTGCGCGGCATATTAGGAACCCTTTCCGCATTCTTCTTATTTCCAATATAAGCACTTGCGAAATTCTTTCCCTCAAAAACATCTCCTGTTGAAGAATTTTTCATTCCTGCCTTTTTAAACAATTCCTGGACGTTTTTGTCATAAGAGTTTCCCGATACTTTTTCAACGATTTTTCCCAATGCATTAAAGCCATCATTGGAATAGAAAAAACCCGATCCACTTTTGAATAAAAGCTTACCTCCCAGCGTATTTAATCCGGAGGTATGGTTCAGAAGCTGACGGATTGTAATATTTTCGTATTCTTTTGTTTGAAATTCCTTGAGGTATCTGGAAACCTTATCTTCGATATTCAGCTTGTTTTGTTCCATTTCAAGTAAAACAAGAACTGCCGTAAATTGCTTACTTACAGAGCCGATGGCAAAAATAGTACTGTCGTTGATTTTTGTTTTATTTTCAAAGTTAGAGAGCCCGCTTTCTTTTTTATATAATTGGGTAGAATCCTTGAAAACAGCAATACTTCCGTTAAAATTAAATCGTGAAAATACAGAGTCGATCTGTTTTTCCAAAAGTTTTTTCTCGAAGGCAGAAATGGTGGAGTCTACAATTGCATTCCTGTCAACCGTTTTTATAGATTCCATCGAATTCTTGCATGCGGTTAATGAGAGTGTAAAAATGATTAATGGGAACAATAAGTGGGAAAATTTCAGCATTTGTTTTTTAATTTAAAGCTACAGCATCAAAAAGGATGCAAACCATGCCAAATAAATAGAAAAAATGATGTGAGAGCTCCGGGACCGATTTTTAAATTATTGTAATCAAGGGAAAAGCTCTGCCAAATTATGAAAGACCTGTAAATTATATAAACTAAATTATTACAGAAAGTAATATTTTTGAATAGATTATTAATTCAAAAATGGAAAAACATCTTGAAAATGATTTGTCGGAAATCGGCAACTTATTAGAAACTATAAAAAAGCAGGGGCTGGCTTATCTGGATGCTTTACCCGATAGAAAAACATCCGTTGATTCAAAGGAATATGCTTCCGAAGACAAAGTACCAGAGTCCGGATATGGAACAAAAAAGGTGTTGGAAGTTTTTAATGAAAGATTTGAACCGGTTATGGTTGGATCATCAGGTCCCAGATATTGGGGCTTTGTTACAGGAGGTTCCACTCCTGCTTCTATTGCCGGAGACTGGCTGGCTTCTGTTTATGACCAGAATACCCAATCAACAAAAGGGCAGGGAGGTATTTCTGCGATTATAGAGCTGGAAACCATACAATTAATGCTCGATCTTTTGGGGCTGCCGAAAAATTTTCTCGGTGGCTTTGTAACCGGAGCAACAATGTCTAATTTTACCTGTCTTGCAGTAGCAAGACAATGGTTAGGAAGAGAAAAAGGAAAAGATATTGCAAAAGACGGCATTTCGATACCCATAAAAGTGCTTACCGCGACACCCCATTCTTCAAGCCTTAAATCACTATCACTTTTAGGGATAGGAAGCGGAAATATTGTGAAAATTAAAACAATAGAAGGGAATAGGGAAGCGATGAATATAGATGATCTAGAAAATCGTATCATTGAATTAAAAGAGGAGCCATTTATCCTGATCTCCAGTGGTGGAACTGTGAATACGGTAGATTTTGATGATTTTAAGGCAATAGCTGAACTTAAAAAAAAGCATAACTTCTGGTGGCATATTGATGCTGCATTTGGAGGATTTGCCGCTTGCTCAGATGAAACCAAACATCTTTTGGAAGGCTGGGAGCAGGCTGACAGTATTACTGTGGATTGCCATAAATGGTTAAACGTTCCTTACGAAAGTGCAGTGTTTTTCGTAAAAGATCAGTACAGGTTATTACAGGTAGAGACATTCCAGAATTCCAATGCTCCATATCTCGGGGATCCATTGGAAAACTTCAGTTATCTGAATTTCCTTCCTGAAAACTCAAGAAGGTTAAAAGCCTTACCTGCCTGGTTTTCAATAATGGCCTATGGAAAACAAGGGTATCAGGAAATAGTTGAGAATAATATAAGATGGGCCAAACAGCTTGGTCATTTTATAGATAGCAGTTCGGATTTTAAACTTCTGGCACCTGTCCGTCTGAATACGGTGTGTTTCACTTTGAAAAATGAAGCTGATCAGGATAAGGTTAATGAATTCTTAGAAAAATTAAATAGTACAGGAAAAGTATTTATGACGCCTACTTTTTATAATCAGCATAAAGGGATCAGAGCTGCATTTGTAAATTGGAGAACCAATGAAAATGATATAAGTATGGTTTTTGATCTCATGAAGGAGATATCAAAGACATTGAACTAAAAAATAACGCTGTAGAACCAATCGTTCTACAGCGTTTTATTTTTGATCAGATCACAAAACCAAAAGACATATTCATCACCATTTTCATGATCCTCTGCATTTGGTTTTGGATAGGTTTTTTTTACAATATCACCAATTTCAAACTGAATTGATGTTTTAAAAATGGGACCATCAAAAGTAAAAGTATGGAACTCGCCATTTTCTCCGCAAGGGTCTACATTTTCAGGTAAGTCCGAGATGAAATTTTCATCAATAATCCTCCCTGCAAAACTTTTATCTAAATAGGTTTCATTGACGCAGGTTACGATCGTTTTAAAACCCAGATCAAGAAATTCATGAATAAGTTTTTTCGTATCTTTTTTCCAAAGTGGAAAAACAGCTTCCATCCCGATGGATTTCAATTGGTCTTCCCTGTATTTTCGCAGATCTTCGAGAAAAATATCTCCAAATATGGAATGGGTGACTCCACGGGACTTTATACCGGTCATCGTTTTGTTCATGATGTCGCGGTATTGTTCCATAGATGGTTCTTTAGGAAGTTCCATTTTAATTAAAGGAAGTCCTATGCTTGAAGCTTGTTCTTCCAATAGAGAAACATGGACCCCATGCATGGAAATCCGCTGATATTCCTGATTGATACTGGTAAGAAGACCAATTATATCTAATTTTTCCTCTTTAAAGGTTTTATATAATCCAAGGGCAGAATCTTTTCCGCTACTCCAGTTGAATAAGGCTTTGGGTTTCATGTATTACTATTTCAGATGCCTATTTTTGGATTTCTTTAATCGGAATAAATGCACCATTAAGGTAGTCAATCTTTAGTTCAAATGGGTAAGCAGAAGATGAACTGGAAGCAATTAAGCCTCCGACAATCCCAAAAAATATAGACGCTGTGACCACATCTCCCATTTTTGCGCTTCCTTTTACTTTACCGGTAAAATAGAAATCACCATCCTTCTTTTCAGCTTTTGAGAAAGCATTTTCCATCGGGACATAGATATAAGGAGATCCTTGATATACCAATGCATAATAGTCATTTTTTTTGATCTCCTTTTCTTTTGTATCAATAGTTTCGTATACCTTAATGATCTTTGGAGATTTGCCATAAAATTTGGCATTGGCAATTTGTTTTTCAGGTTCCTGATTTTTAAACGAATTATAATCTTTATATAAACCTTCCCTGAGTTGATCAGAGCTGTACAGACTCAGTTTTTGCTTTTCAATCGCATCAAAATTCTTTACATCTTCCAGAGTATAATGATCTGTTGCGGTTGCTTTTTTTGAAATATTTTTGCTGATAAAATTACTCACCATCTCACTCCCTTTTTTCATCGTTGCTTTGGTAACGTCCATTGAGGAATGATCAATAACAGAGTCGATTTTGTCAAGATAGGAGTAGGTTCCATCATCATTTTTTGCAAATAAAAATGCCTGAAAATAGCAATATCCATGTTCACTGAACGCTCCTGTTACTTCTGCAAAGTATAATTGTTTAAGATACATAACGATGGTGCCATCTTCTACATTGCTTCCATTAATATGGTTCAAAAGATTTTGAAACTGATTGGCAAGGCTTACTACGGGAACAACCTTAGCCTTTGCGTTGAATGCTCCTTTCTGTACAATCCCCAGTGAAGTGGTATCTGTCCTTATGTCAATAAGCTTAATGGTTTTATAATAGCTTTTCTCCAGTTTTTGATCAGGAAAACTGATTGAGAAATCTTCTGTGCGTTTTTGAGAAAATAGAAAGATAGAGAACAATAGCATTGAAAGAATGCTGATTTTGTTGATGTATATTTTCATGACAATGAATATAATGATGATGTTTTATTTGCGAAAATAAAGAATCTGCCTGAGATTTAATAGATTTTTTATTCGTATAAATATTTCAATCAATGATGAGAAAAACTTATTAAATTTAAGAACGAAATTTATTAAATACTATGAAAAACTTACTACTGGGGACAGCTGTCCTATTTTTTACAGGAACTATTAATCCTGTCTTTTCACAGAGTACCGAGACTCCTAAATTTATTGGCAATACGGAAGGTATTAAAGAGTATACTCTTAATAATGGGATGAAAGTTCTTTTGATTCCTGATCCTTCCCAAAGCAATATGGTTGTGAATATTGTGTATAATGTAGGATCAAAAGATGAAGGATATGGTGAAAAAGGAATGGCACATTTGCTTGAGCATATGTTGTTCAAGAGTACCAAAAACCTTGGAGATATTAAAAAGCAGCTTTCTGATAAAGGTGGGCAGGCTAATGGGACAACCTGGTATGATAGAACAAATTATTATGAAATTTTCCCATCCAATGAAGAAAACCTGAAATGGTCTTTACAGATGGAAGCGGACAGAATGATCAATGCTACGATTTTACAGAGTGATCTGGATAAAGAGTTTTCAGTGGTTAGAAACGAATTCGAAATTGGAGAGAATAATCCTACAAGAGTGATGATGCAAAATGTATTTTCTAATGGATACGTTTGGCACAATTACGGGAACAGTACAATTGGCAGTAAGGAAGATATTGAGCGTGTAAAAGCTCCGACCTTAAGAAAATTCTATGAGAAATATTACCAACCGGATAATGCAACTCTTATTGTTGCAGGAAAATTTGATGAGAAAAGCGCATTGAAATATATTTCTGATTATTTTTCAGTAATTAAAAAACCTTCACGTGAATTAGGAGGAACTTATACCGTAGAGCCAGCTCAGAACGGAGAAAAGTATTTTGAAATCAAGAGAAATAATGATCAGCAGATTATAGCTGCAGGTTATCATACTTCTGCCTATGCAGATAAAGATTATGCTGCCTTATCTGCACTTTATGAGATCCTTACCTCAAATCCTTCCGGATATTTGTATAAAACTCTGGTAGAAACTCAGAAGGTTTCCGGAGTCTGGACATTCAGCCCTGTTTTAAGAGATCCGGGGATGGTGTATTTTAATTTTGATGTTCCAAAAGATAAGAACTTAGACGAAACCACCAAACTCGTAAGGGCAGAACTTGATAAAATCTCTTCCATTCAATTTACTCAGGATGATCTTAAAAGAGCGAAAGCGAAACTGATTAAAGACATCGAAAACCAGAAAAATAATACCATTAATTTTGCAATTAATCTTACCGAAATTATCGGAGCAGGAAACTATAAATTAAATTTTCTGTACCGTGATCATGTAGAAAATCTAAAACTGGAAGATATCAGCAAGGTTGCTCAAAAATATTTTAAAAACAACAACCGTACGATGGGTGTTTTCCGGCCTTCTCCTAATGAAGAAAGGGTATTCCCTACAGAATTCAGGGATAACCAGATTGCAGATCTGGTAAAAGATTACAAAGGAAGAGCTTTGGAGAAAGAACCAGCCCCTTTCGAAGCTTCGATTGCAAATATTAAGAAAAACCTTACTGAAGGAAAGTTGTCTAATGGGATGAAGTATGGGCTTATCAATAAAGAGCTTAAAGGAGAAAAAATTCAAGCGAATTTCCGTTTAAGAATCGGAAATGAAAAAGACCTACAAGGCAAAGAAGCTATTGGAAATATTACTGCTTCTTTATTGAAATCGGGAACCAAAACCAGAACAAAAGAGCAAATAAAAGATGAATTAGATCAAATGAAATCTTCTGTGTATGCTTACGTATATGACCAGAATTTAATCATTGGAGTGAATACTTACAAACAGTATTATTCAAAAGTAATGGCCATCGTACAGGATATACTGACAAATTCTACTTTCCCGGAAAACGAAATTGCTAAAACTATTACTGAAGTAAATACTCAGTTGGAAGGACAATTAAAGGATCCTCAAGCTATTGCAGGTAATGAGTTACAGAGACTGGCATCCCCATACCCTAAAACGAGTATCTTCTATGTAGCTTCCCTACAGGAGCAAATTGATGAAAATAAAAAAGTAACTAAAGCCCAGATTGTTGATTTCTATCAGAATATTATGGGAGCATCCAATGGCGTAGGTACTGTAATCGGGAATATTGATCCAAAAATTGCTTCTTCTGAATTAGAGAAAACATTTGGAAAATTTACTGCTAAATCAAAATTTGTAGAGGTAAAACCAACATTCTTTGAAACTAAAAAACAAGATAAAAATATCATAACTCCAGATAAAGAAAATGCAGTTGCCCTTGGAACTTCAAGCTTCAAGATGTCGCAGGATCATCCTGATTACCCGGCTTTAGTGATGGCAAATGAAATTTTAGGAAGTGGAGGATTCCTTTCTGCAAGATTACCAATGAGGTTGCGTGAAAAAGAAGGGATTTCATATGGAGTTGGTTCATATCTGGATGTTCCTGTTTCAAATGATGTTGCTTCATGGAATTATTATGCTTTTTTAAATCCTACAAAAAGAAATGCTGTAGAAGCTGCTATTAAAGAGGAAATTAACAAAGCATTAGCTTCAGGTTTTACGCAGGAAGAACTTGATTCCAATAAAAAAAGTTATGCTAATGAAAGGAAAACCAGTTTAGGCTCTGATGGAACATTGGTTAACCTTGTAAATACTCAGCTTCTTTTTGGAGTTTCATTGGATAAATTTGATGAACAAAATACAAAAATTCAGAACCTGAAATTATCCGAAGTGAATGCTGCTTTGAAAAAATATCTTTCTGAGAATAATATTATCTCTGTTTTCGCCGGAGATTTCAATAAAAAATAGAAGTCTTATCAGATACAATTCAAATAAAAAACCGCAGAAATCCTGCGGTTTTTTATTCATAATATAATATTGATTACATATTACGTCTGTATTTACCTCCTACTTCAAATAAAGCATTAGTAATTTGTCCAAGAGAGCAATATTTTACAGCATCCATCATAACAGCAAAGAGGTTTTGCTGATTAATAGCTGCATATTGTAATTCTTTTAAAGCTGCCTCAGATTTATCAAGATTGGCTTGTTGGAAATTGTGAAGTGTTTCAATCTGAACCTGCTTTTCTTCTTCAGTAGATCGAATAACTTCTCCCGGACGAACAGTTGGTGAGCCATCTTTACCCAGGAATGTATTTACTCCGATTATAGGATATTCTCCGGTATGCTTCAGCCATTCGTAATGCATGGATTCTTCCTGGATTTTTGAACGTTGATACATGGTTTCCATCGCCCCAAGTACACCTCCTCTTTCTGTAATCCGGTCGAATTCTGCATACACGGCTTCTTCAACCAGATCCGTTAATTCTTCAATGATGAATGAACCCTGAAGCGGATTTTCATTTTTCGCCAGACCAAGCTCTTTATTAATGATCAGCTGGATAGCCATTGCTCTTCTAACGGATTGCTCTGTAGGAGTTGTAATGGCCTCATCGTAAGCATTCGTATGAAGTGAATTACAGTTGTCATAAATGGCATATAAAGCCTGAAGAGTTGTTCTGATGTCATTGAAATCAATTTCCTGCGCATGCAGTGAACGTCCGGAAGTCTGAATGTGATACTTCAGCATCTGACTTCTTTCATCTGCTCCATATTTTATTTTCATGGCTTTTGCCCAGATTCTCCTTGCAACACGCCCGATCACTGAATATTCGGGATCAATACCATTTGAAAAGAAGAATGAAAGGTTAGGAGCAAAATCATTGATGTCCATTCCTCGGCTTAAATAATATTCTACATATGTGAAACCATTAGCTAATGTAAATGCTAACTGGGAAACTGGATTCGCCCCGGCTTCAGCAATATGATACCCGGAAATGGAAACAGAATAGAAGTTTCTTACTTTTTCTTTTATAAAGTACTCCTGAACGTCGCCCATTAATCTCAAAGCAAATTCCGTAGAGAAGATACAGGTATTTTGTGCCTGATCTTCTTTTAATATATCGGCCTGTACAGTACCTCTTACAGTGGCAATCGTATGAGCTTTAATTTTTTCATATTCTTCTTTAGGAATAATTTCATCTCCGGTAATTCCCAGTAATTTTAGTCCTAATCCATTGTTGGAAGGAGGAAGCTCTCCATTATAATGGGGCCTTTGCAATCCTTTGTCATCGAACTTGGCTTTAAGGACAGCTTCTACTTTATCTTCAAGTTTATGCTCCGCAATATATTTTTCAACATTCTGGTCTATCGCTGCATTCATAAAAAAGGCAAGCAACATAGGAGCAGGTCCGTTGATGGTCATAGAAACCGAAGTCATTGCATTAATAAGGTCGAAGCCGGAATACAATTTTTTAGCATCATCCAGTGTCGCAATAGAAACTCCTGCGTTTCCGATTTTACCATAGATATCTGGGGGTAAGGCAGGATCCTGGCCATATAATGTTACTGAATCAAAAGCTGTAGATAAACGCTTAGCAGGCATTTCCGCAGAAACGTAATGGAATCTTCTGTTCGTTCTTTCCGGGCCACCTTCTCCCGCAAACATCCTTGTAGGATCCTCTCCGGTTCTTTTGAAGGGATAAATTCCGGCAGTGAAAGGGAAGCTTCCCGGAAGATTCTCTTTACCTTTCCATAAAATAAGATCTCCCCAGTCATTATATTTTGGTAATGCAATTTTAGGGATCTTCAGATGAGACAGGGATTCTGTTGAGGTTTCTACCTTAATTTCTTTTCCACGAACAAAATAAGAATAGAATTCCTGATGAAATGCTTTTTTGGTATCATCCCAGTTTTTAAGGAAATCAATATTCTCCTGCTGGAGGTCCTTTTCTGCCTTTTGGTATTCGGCATCTAAAGTTTCGTTAGAGATAATTTTTTTCACACCATCAATATGATACATTTTTCTGGCAAGCTCAGCCTGCTTTTCAATGTTTACATCATACTGCTTATTGTTTTCCACGATCTCTGATAAATAACGAACTCTTTTAGGTGGAATTATGGTCACTTCATCTGTGATTTCCTGCTCAACGAAAGTATTGAGGTTTAGCCCCGAAAATTTGTCGTTAACTTTAGAAATTAATCTGTTGTATAGTTCTGTAGTACCGTGATCGTTAAACTGTGAAGCCTTTGTAGCATATACCGGCATGTCATCCAATGGGCTCTCCCATAAAAGATGGTTTCTCTGGAACTGTTTTCTCACGGCCTGTAAAGCATCCAATGCGCCACGTTTATCCGATTTGTTTAGAGCTACAAGATCTGCATAATCAAGCATGTCTATCTTTTCCAGCTGTGTAGATGCTCCGTATTCAGGAGTCATTACATACATGGAAACATCTGCAAAGTCTGAAACTTCAGAGCCTGATTGTCCGATACCGGAAGTTTCAAGGATAATAACATCCGGGTGGGCAAGTTTTAAAACATTCAAAGCGGAATGAATAAATGGAGAAACGGATACATTGTTTTCTCTGGTTGCCATGGACCGCATATAAACTCTGGGATCATTGATCGCATTCATACGGATTCTGTCTCCAAGTAATGCTCCTCCTGTTTTCTTTTTAGATGGGTCAATAGATATAATCGCTATTTTCTTATCTGTATTGGAACGCAGAAAACGTCTTACCAATTCGTCAGTCAATGAGGACTTACCGGCACCACCGGTACCTGTAATACCAATAATGGGAATATTTAGATCTTTTGCTTTTTCATCGATAGCTTTAACAAGCTCCGGTTTTTCATCAGAGAAGTTTTCAACAGCAGAGATAATTTTAGCAATGCTGGTTGAATTTTCGAAATTGATAGAGTCCAGATCCTGTGCTGTTACATCTTTTCCTGTGGCAAAATCTGATCTGTTAACCAGATCATCAATCATTCCCTGAAGGCCAAGCTCTCTTCCATCATCCGGGGAATAAATTCTGTCGATTCCGTAAGACATAAGATCTTGGATTTCTTCCGGCAGGATTACTCCTCCTCCTCCTCCGAAGATTTTGATTTGTGGCGAATTTTTTTCTCTCAGAAGGTCATAAATATATTTAAAATATTCATTGTGTCCTCCCTGATAAGAGGTTAAAGCTATAGCATTTGCATCTTCTTGGATGGCAGTATTTACAACTTCTTCAGCTGATTTGTCATGTCCAAGGTGAATGACTTCGCAGCCGGTTCCCTGAATAACACGACGCATAATATTAATTGCCGCATCATGTCCGTCAAATAATGACGCTGCTGTTACAATTCTAACTTTGTTTTTAGGGGTATATTTTTGGGTTTCCATAAAAAATCTAGAAAATTTCTGAATTTCCAAATATAACAATAATACAGAACATAATATTGAACTTTATATTCCTTTAATTCAAGTGTTTAGGTGTTTTTGCCGAAATTGAGGTTCTCCATTTCCTTTGCATTCTGCACGGAAATAATAGGTAAATTAATTACTTTTGCATCATATATTATTATATGCAGAAAGCTTCGATTTATTTTGCGATAGGAACTGTGATCAGTTTTCTTATTAACTATTTCTTCTTAAGCAGTCAGAATATCGGGCTAGACCTATATTATGCTGTTGCTTTTGGTTTTGCGTGGGGATTGGCTTATTATTTAGATACGCCTAATTTTTCACTGCCTCAAAAGTTGGGATTGTCTTTCGCGGCAATGGCTGTTTTGGTGTTGGTGGGATCTGTTCTTTTTGATTTGAAACTTGCGATTCCTTCTATTCTTAAATTTTCTACTGTATTTGTTGCTTATTATTTAATTGCGAGTTTTAGAGGCAGTAAGTCTTTACGTAATTAATGCATCGTTATAAAACTGATGTAGCTTAATATCATTAGCATAAAGAGTAATCCGATACAGTTGATGATAAATAGCAATGAACCTTTTAATATGCTTTTCCTCTTGCTGTTTTCATAAAGCCTGTGGTGGGCAATAAAGAAATAGGCTGAGGTATAAAAGAATAAAGCACAATAGAATAATCCAAAAATAATTTTGATAGGGGTATAGTTGGGCAGTATTGCTGTAAGATGGTTGGTGAGAATGAAGATCAGGGTAGTTAATAAGAGAAAAGAAAAGTAATGAAGGGTAAATATTCCATGATCAAAATACCACCATTTTTTCTTATTGTGAAATACCCATAGAAAGAATGCGAATATAGGTAAGTAAAGAAAAAGGGCTTTTGGGAAAGAGTGGATGAATGTATCTACAAAACGGCCTATTATTTCTTTTCTTTTCAAACCTCTGTCCTGTAAATGGAATATTTTTTTAGCAAAAGGTCTTAAAGATTTATAATTCCCTCCTCCTTTTTTGCTTAGCGAATCATATTGTTTCATTGATGTCGCTCCTAATATTGCAAATTGGTCTTTTTCAGAACTTAGCACTTCTTTTTTGTCAATAAGATCCTCAATTTTTTTTATTTTGGATATGCTTTTATGTACAATGCTGTCATTTTTATTATACCCTTCTGCAAGCATTCCGGATTTTACACTATCAATTATTTTTGCAGTCAGTTCTTTTTTCTGCTCTTTTTCTTTTTGTATGGAATGTTTTTCAGTTGCTTCATCATCTGTATTTTCTGGCTGGGGGAAAAGGGTAGGGACGAAAAAAGTTATAAAACTCACAAATATGTAAAGCTTTACAGGGGCCACGTAAATTTGTCTTTTTCCGGATAGATATTCTTTGGTTAATTTTCCCGGCTGGAATAGCAGGTACTTTATCGTTTTCCAAAATTGTCCATCATAATGAGTAAAATCTTCAATGAAATGGGTGAAAAGAAAATAGAAGGGTTGTCTCGGTTCTGTATTTTCCTGTCCACAGTGTGGGCAGAATCTCTCTTCTACAAGGTGTCCGCAGTTGAGGCAGTTTTTTTCTTCTCTTATTTTTCCGTGACTCATGACTATTAAGGCTTTGCGGCAAATATAATTATTTCGAGAGTGAAAAATAATTTTTTACATCAAATTAATGTAAAATATAATTTCACGGATAGTTAATTGATAATAATAATGGGGTATCTTTGAATAAAAGTTAATAAAGTAAGAGTTTAGTGACTAAACTCTTTACTTTATCACCTGTGTTTTTAGAATCTTCTAAAACTTTTTTTTCATCGAATATGATTTTGCAATATCTGTGCCAAGAATATTTTCCATAGATGAAATCTGTCGAATCGTTTAAGCTAAACCCATAACCTGCATATTAAATCAAATATGTTTTTCCATTACAAATTTAATTTGTATCTTTGCACACCCTTAGAGGGAAAATTATGTTTAATCTTTAACTAAAACGTGTGAATACATTAAGTTACAAAACTGTTTCAGCGAACAAAGCTACTGCTAATAAAGAATGGGTTGTGGTAGACGCTGAAGGACAACCGTTGGGAAGACTAGCTTCTCAGGTTGCAAAGATTTTGAGAGGTAAGCACAAAACAAACTTTACACCTCACGTAGATTGTGGTGATAACGTTATTGTTTTGAATGCTGGGAAAATTACGCTTTCCGGAAACAAGTGGGAAGATAAGACTTACATCTGGCATACAGGATATCCAGGAGGTCAAAAATCTATGACTGCGGCTGAACTTCAAAAGAAAGATTCTTTGAAAGTATTAGAAAAGTCTGTAAAAGGTATGTTACCTAAAAACAGATTAGGTTCTGCTTTGTTCAAAAACCTTTACTTATATGAAGGAACTGAGCACAAGCATGAAGCTCAACAGCCTAAAACAATTAATATTAACGAATTTAAATAATTAATATGTCTACAGTTCATAAAATTGGTAGAAGAAAGACTTCTGTGGCAAGAGTTTACGTAAAGCCAGGTACTGGTAACATTACAGTAAACGGTAAAGATGCTAAAGATTATTTCTCTACAGACGTAATGGTTTACAAGTTAAATCAACCATTTATCCTTTCTGAAACTGTTGGTCAGTACGACGTTACCGTAAATGTTTTCGGTGGTGGAAATACAGGACAAGCAGAAGCTATCAGATTAGGTATTTCAAGAGCTTTATGCGAAATCAACGCTGAGTTCAGATTAGCATTAAAGCCAGCTGGTTTACTTACAAGAGACGCAAGAATGGTGGAAAGAAAGAAGCCAGGTCAGAAAAAAGCAAGAAAGAGATTCCAATTCTCAAAACGTTAATTTTTTTCAGACATCAGATTGGAGACATCAGATTTCAGACTTTTTCTTATCTGGTATCTTATATCTGAAATCTATTAATCTAAATTTTAAATTGCCCGTTACGTTTAGCATCCAAACGCTTCTCCCATCTAAAGAAGTTGTTGATTGTTTAAAAGACGGAAAGTAAACTAACAAAAACAGAAAACATGGCAAAAGCAAATGTAAAAGACCTTTTAGAGGCTGGTGTACACTTCGGTCACATGACTAGAAAGTGGAATCCAAATATGGCTCCATACATTTTTATGGAGAAAAATGGTATTCACATTGTAGACTTACATAAAACAGCAGTAAAGTTGGATGAAGCTTGTAGCGCTTTAGAAAAACTTACTTCTGCAGGTAAAAAAGTTCTTTTTGTAGCTACTAAGAAGCAAGCAAAAGAAGTTGTTGCTAAGCACGCTTCAGAACTTAATATGCCTTATATTACAGAAAGATGGCCAGGAGGAATGTTAACAAACTTTGTTACAATCAGAAAGGCTGTTAAGAAAATGAACTCTATCGATAAAATGAAAAAAGATGGAACGTTCGAAACTTTATCTAAAAAAGAGAGACTTCAGGTAGACAGACAAAGAGCTAACCTTGAGAAGAACTTAGGTTCTATCTCTGACATGGTTCGTCTTCCTTCTGCAATATTTGTTGTTGATATCTTAAGAGAGCACATCGCTGTAACTGAAGCTAAAAAATTAGGTATTCCAGTTTTCGGTATCGTAGATACCAACTCTGATCCTAGAAAAGTAGATTTCGTTATTCCTGGAAATGATGATGCTTCTAAGTCTATCGATATGATCTTAAATGTTGTTTCTGATTCTATCAGAGAAGGTCAATCTCAGAGAAAAGCTGACAAAGAAAAATCTAAAGAAGAAGGAGAAAAAGTATCTGCTGATACAGATGCTGATTTCGATGCAGAATAATTAAAGATTTTCTTTATTATATAAAAGGCCACTAATACAATTAGTGGCCTTTTTTTATGATATAAAAACTTTAGTTGGATAAAGTGATAGAGTAGGAGTTTGTAATAAATTTTGTCGATTGATATACAGAGTTGCAGACCATCCCGGAAAGCTTATAACTTTGATTTTTGGGAAGCATTACGTATCCTATTTTGTTTGCTCCAATCGGTATTTTTCTGTAGTAATTGTTTCCGCTTATTGTAAGGACCATATTACAAGGAGATTTATTCTCTACAGAAAAAGAGGTTTGTGTACTCCCTGATGAGTCATTTAACAGGTCATTTAATACTTCAGTTGTTTCAGGCTTATAAGTCTTCATTAATTCATTATACTCACGTTCCGTACTTACGCGTGATGATGTTGCAGAAGTGGATGGAAAAGGATTTCTCCTGATTGGATAATTATTATAATTTACACTACAGCTGATCATTATTAATGAGAGAATGATGCCAGGTAAGAGTAATTTCTTTTTCATATATATTTTTGAACAGTAAATGTATGATTTTACTTTTTATCTATAAAATTCTATTTCCCTATCTATTCGCATCCTATTAAAGTCAGAATAGTTGTTTTCATCAAATGTGTGTACATATAAAACTTAACTTATTCTAAACTTTATATAAGTAATAGTCTTTCCTTTTGCGGAAAAAAGTGCTTCATAATATGTTTTTATATCCCTTAAATATTTTGTGTCGGGATCATACTCCGGAGCTCCGTAAATGTCGTGATGGGCAGTGATTATTTCATAGCCGGCTCCCTGTAGAAAACCTAACGTATAGCCATGTAAAAATTCGGAATCTGTTTTCAAATGAATGATTCCGCCTGGTTTTAAGAATTTTTTATACCGATCCAGAAAGTCAGGATGAGTCAGCCTGTGTTTTGTACGTCTGTATTTTATTTGAGGATCCGGGAAAGTGATCCATATTTCATCCACTTCATTTTCTGCAAAGAAGTGATCTACAAGTTCAATCTGAGATCTTAAAAAAGCAACATTAGGCATATTGTTTTCAACAGCCTCTTTAGCTCCGAACCAGAACCTTGCTCCTTTAATGTCTATCCCTATAAAGTTCTTTTCTGGGAATGCTTTTGCAAGACCAACAGAATATTCTCCCTTTCCACACCCTAACTCAAGAACAATAGGATTATTGTTTTTAAAGAAATCAGTTCTCCAATTTCCTTTAAGTTCGAAACCACTTAAAACTTCTTCCCTTGTCGGTTGAATGACGTTAGGTAATATTTTGTTTTCTTCGAATCTTGCTATTTTATTTTTACCCATGACTATAAATGAAAATCTGGCAAAAATAGTGATTTTTATGCATAACTGGCTCCTTTTGCTCTTAAAAAGAAAAGGTTAATTTTTAGGTTCCGAGGATCCCAGTGCAACCATAATCGGTTTTTGAATCGTTTTTTGAGAGGCATATTGTGCTCCGCAAACAATGCTTGTAAAAAGATAATCTCCTTTTTGTACAACTATGGAGTTTTCATTATGTGCCGGAACAGCGAGTCTGTATTTTGTAGTACCAACACCTTCCATTCTCACGATCATGTTACAGTCTGATTTGTTTTCTATAAGCACGATACATTCTTTGCTCATAGGATCATTATCAAACAATGAATTTAGGATCTGTACTGTCCTGTTCTTATGTTCCGTGGGAGAAACTGCCATCAGCATATTGAATTCTTCTGCTTCAGCATCTGGAATTGCTACCGTTGTTGAAGATGTGTTGACTACAATTGCATTTTGTGCATTACTGGGCGTATAAACGATTGAAGATTGTTTGGCAGCTAATTCTGCTTTGTATTTTGCGATCTGCTTTTGTTTAATGATAGCATTCATTTCATCAAAAGTGATCTTGGTAGATGGCCTCCTTTTAAGCAAAGCAAGCATTTCCTGCATTTCTTTTACTTTTTGATCTGCCGGGTGAGCATTCTTGATGTACTCCCTCATCATATCCATTACTTTAGGTTTTAAAACTGATCTACGGGGATCATCCGGATGGGCATCTCTAAGAAAAGCATTGATCTCATAAATGTTTTTACTTTTTAGAATATTCGTGTAGTCCTTTCCTCTTTTCTGAGCAGAAAGGCTAATAAATAATAGTGTACTAAAGAATAGAAGTAACTTTTTCATCTGACAAATATTAGGTTAAATGGTATCTCTCCTTAATTTGTATTCAGGTCAGTTAGTCTTTAAAAAGATAACGTACCAATATAATTTTTATTTTACACTAGTACGTGAGATAAATTTAAGAATATATTGTATATAAATACAATTTTTTTGTAAATATCTCAATAACTGTATGTTATTTTACAATATCTTGCAGATGGGAGTTCTTTAGCCTTCTTTGATAGATGGGTAAATATTTTTCAATTGGAATTTTTACAGCTTCAAAGTTACCTGCCTGTACATAAGGTTGTATATTCTCTGAAGAATAAACAAATTGTAAAAAGTTATCAATTAAATTTTCAGGAATTTTAAATTTCAGGAAATAATCTTTACCCAAATAGTTCTTTATTTGAGTCACCGAATTATTCATGTTCTCGTAAGCAACATAACGTTGTTTCTTTTTTCTTTCTCCAGATAAAATATCGTAAATGCTTTCAAGACTAAATGTTAAGCCACCGTCACGAAGTCCCGCTACCGGAAGCTGTGGCGGATTGCCATCTCCCTTAGGCTCCGGAAGCCCAATTACTTTTTTCAGCTCAAGGGCTTTATCTTTCTTAGCTAAGGCATTAACATCATATCGTAAATTTCCTGTAGGTTTAAATCTGCTGATGACAACCTCCTGGATATCATGATAGGCAATTTTCAGCTCGATCAGGCTTTTAATGCCGAACATCTGAGGGGTAAGGCGGATATCTTTTCTTTCTGTAACGATTGAAGTAAAACGTATAACATCTCCAGGGTTAGCCTGAATGTTAAAATCACCATTATAATCAGTAAGAACGGTTCGCTGAGTATTCAGGTTTGTTACATAAACCTGATTTAAATATAATATGGAATTGTCTCTAAGGAATACTTCCCCGGAATATATTTGAGCATTGATCTTTGCAAGAAAAACCAATAGCAAGAGCGTTATAAGTTTCTTCATATAATGTGGCAAAATTACATAGAATTACATCAATTTATACCTAGATAGATAGTGAAAACAGGTTAAAGTTATATTAAACTTTAGTTCATAAGTGTTAATGAATGTTATAACGTTGATTTTTTAGATCATTTTCTTCTGTTGATGTTTTGCTATCTGTTTTTTACCAAAAGCCAGCTAGAATATTTTACGACAGTACTTGCCCCGTACTCAGTCCAGCTGATGGTATACCAGTATGTTGCTGTATTCACAGGTCTTCCTCCCAACTTCCCATCCCAGGTATAACGATTACTAGCAGTGCCTCTGAAGATTTCCGCGCCGTACCGGTCATAAATTCTAAACTCAATATTATCTTTTGTCATCAATGCGGAATAATCTATTCCATCATTATGACCATCATCATTTGGAGTGATGGTGTTGATCAGATTGATGATGGTAAAAGGCCTCTGAACTTCATTACATCTTTTGGAATCCCTTACATAAATAATATAGCTCCCTCGTGGCAGGTTTTGAAAAACGTTTGAAATCTGCCAGGTCGTTCCATCGAGTGAGTATTCATAAGGAGGAGTTCCTCCACTTGCCCCTATAGTTACTGTATTCCCGTTAATCTCTATGGAAACAATGGCTGGAGATTGAGATTCGGTAACATTTACAAACTGTCTGTAAATACAACCATTGTATTGCAGGTCTACCCAATAACTTCCTGCAGGTACATTGGAAATAGAAGATGTTGTTGCCCCCGTGCTCCAAAGGTAGCTTTCAAAGCCGGGACCTGCATCTAAAGTTGTTTTGGTATTAGGGCATATAATCTGATCAGTAAGTAAGTCTGATCGTTTAGGCGTTTTTATGGTTATGATTATCTTTCCTATTTCTGCACAAGCTCCCTGCTTTTGAAATCTTACGAAAGTAGTTTGTGTGCCCGTAAGGATTACGGGGTTATTGATTGGATTGATGTTATTCTGAGCATCTGTAAGAGTTGCAAAAAAAGTAGCGTTTACTGAAGGGTCTGTTGTAAATTGTGTGATATACTGACTTAAATTTACTTGTTTTATTCCGTCCAGATCATCATCACAAAAACTTTCCGTTACTGTATTTTTAAGTAAAGGAACTCTTGCACCTAGTGTAAATGTAAGGGGTTGGATTACCTTTGCACATCCGTCGGGAGAATCTACCCTTATGTAAATGGTTGTGGTAGCACTGTAGCTCCAGGTGTTGGGTAAATTATTTGCATTTCCGGCATCAGCATCAGCTAGATTTGCATAATATCTTACGTTTGTAAAATAAGTACTGTTTGAAAGCACCAAGGGAGTAATATTTGATAGTATAACCGTTACTATACCATCAAAATTATCATCACAGAAAGTACCATTATAATTCTGCAGAACAATTGCTACCGGGTACAGATTGAGTGTGATCTGGGCAATGCTTTTACATCCGGAAGGGTTTTTTACCACAGCATAAATGATAGTTCCATTCGGAGCTGTATAATTATTGGGATTTGTAATCAGAGCAGTGGCATTTTCTGTTTGCGCATCAGTCAAGGTAGGGTAATAGGTAATGGTTACAGGTGTACTGGTAGTAACATTCGCTGAAGTGAGATTGAAGGTGCCCTGACCGTTGATATCGCAGGCAGATAAAGTAGCATTAGTTACCGTTAAAACCTGAATGTGTATCGTAACAGTCACAGTTTCGCAATCAGGAAAATCCGGATCGTTTCCACAAAATGTGTAAGTAAAGGTATCTGTTCCGGCAGTTCCCGGATTAGTTACATTATATGTGATGGCCCCTGTAGTAGGATTTATCGTTGCTGTTCCTAATGTAGGGGGCGTTAAGATGGCTATTGTTGAGATTACAGGTGTCTGGGTAGAAGAACTAAATACAGGATTAATTGTATGGCTTGTACAAACATCATATGAGGCGGTGCTGAGTTTAGTACAATTTAAGACTTTATAAGGCTCGGTAATTAATGGAGCACAGCTACCCATTGTAACGGCGCAATTATAATTTCCGGACTGGGTTGGGGTATATGAAACATTCGTTGCTCCCGGAATAAGAATTCCATTGCGATACCATTGATAGGCGTTATAAATAACAGGGTCTACAGTAAGAACAATTCCCGGAACACAATCGCCCCCTGATTTTAAAATAACAGGTTGGGTCGGGAAGCCTGCAAAAAATCCTCCATAACCAACAGCGTCACTTCCGGCATTGATTCCGGCCGTAATTGCTTTATCGGAAACAACGGTAATGGTTCCCGTAACATTGGGAATTCCATAAGTTACCCAGTTATTTGTTCCTGTCATATTAAACGGTCCCGTTGTAGCAGGTGGTGTAATGCCGTTCACTGTTACATTGGCTCCTTTTTCGGTGATAAGATTAAGTTTTGTTGGAATGCTGAGGATTCCATTTGGATTATTATTGGAGTGGACAAAATTTTCATCTATAAATCCCAGTTCATTAATTTGCTTGGGAAGATAACAGTTGAGGGCAGGAATAAAATTAAAGCCCCCTGTAGCCACCTCATTTCCTGCGGTTGCATCCCCGGCTAACATCTGATATACGTAAGTATTTTTTGTCGTTTTAATATATAAATTATAGTGACCGTTTCCTTGCAGCTGGTACTTGGTATCTGGAATAATAAAGTATTGTCCTGTATTTAATGTAGCAATAGGAACGACTTCGTTATTTACACGGATTTGGGTATTATCTTCTGTTGCAATTACTAATGCCTCCTCCATATTGGCGCCGATATTTCCGTTTCCTTTGACGAGCGCAAATTCATTTCC
Source organism: Chryseobacterium sp. B21-037 (assembly GCF_028570785.1). Lineage (NCBI taxonomy): Bacteria > Pseudomonadati > Bacteroidota > Flavobacteriia > Flavobacteriales > Weeksellaceae > Chryseobacterium > Chryseobacterium sp. B21-037. Next base: position 3,114,178 of record NZ_JALGCB010000001.1, on the reverse strand, counting down.
AAGCCTGTCAACGGGGACAGCCTGATCCATTAGAATATCTGAACTGGTGGGGTAATTCCCTGCATACTGGCCATTAAAATTTCCATTGGTGATATTTACAGGTTTATTAGCGGTTATTTTCGCTCCAATAAATCCGTCAAAGTTTCCGGCAATATCTCCGATACCATCTATAATGTAAGATTTCCCCTTATTAAGTGTAAATGTAATCACAGGGTTAGTAGCTCCTGTTGTTCCATTTGAAAACTGGACAGTAGGCTTATATCCAGATATAGTAACCGTTGTATTGTCCTCAGTGGCCAGGATACTGGTCATAAAGTTTAAAATAATATTAGTAACACTGATCGGAGCATTGGCTGCGTAAAAAACTTTTCCAGTTGAGGGAATACCTTTTGAAGTGATAATTTCAGCATGGTTGAATACGGAAAATCTCAAATTTGCGTAAAAAGGAAATTCTGCTTTTAAATAAAGGCCTTTAGATGTGGGAGTAAATAGGTCCGTTTGCTGTGTTGTGATGATATAATCCCTTAATACATCAAATTTTTGAGGATTATTCTTACTGATGTTTACGGTACCGATTAATACATTATTATTATAAATACTTACAGGGAATGATGTTGTCCGGTTGGTAGAAAGATACAGTTTCTGATAGGGATTCGGATTTCCGGTTCTGTCTACCATCGGGGCAAACCAATGTTCTCTGTCCAATTGGGCAGATACAGACGAGAAAATATAAAATATAAATAAAAAAGATAGAATTTTATTCATTTAGTACTAGCTTTTAACGCAAATTTAATAATAATAAGTAGTAATATGTTGAAAAAATAATAAAAAAACCACGATTCGAAATCGTGGTTTTTATTATTATTCAAGAAAATCTTATTCTCTGTTTTTTACAAGGATCCAGCCGGAATATTTTATTGGTGTTTGCTTTTTATTAGGCTCATTCCAGCTAATATCAAACCAATAGTTTCCTGTAGATACTCTTTTACTTCCATTGGTTGTTCCATTCCATTTATAGCCATTGGTTTTATCTCCCTGATGGATTTTAGCACCATACCTGTCATAGATATTGAATGTTAAATTTGGTTTGTATGATAATGACGAATAATCAATTACATCATTTACACCATCATCATTTGGTGTAATTACATTAACCAGGTTTGGAATAGTAACGGAAACAAAAATAGGATCACAGTCATAGGCGTCTTTAACATATACAACAGCATCTCCACGTGGAATATTATTAAATACATTAGAGTCCTGCCAGTTTATGTTATCAATAGAATATTTATAAGGAGGAGTGCCTCCTATAGCATATACTGTTATGGCATTGCTCGTTATGTCAACATTAGAAATAACAGGTTGCTCTGCGGGATATACATTAACCGTTTGTGTTGTTGTACATTCACCCGTTTTTAATTGGACAGAATAAGTACCGACTCCCACGTTAGTAATAGACTGTGTAGTAGCTCCTGTACTCCATAGATAAGAAGCAAATCCGGGGCCTGCATCAAGTGTGGTTTTATCTTCCATACAGATGATTTTATCAACCAGTACTGTAGATTTTACAGGTGCCAGAACAGTCAGGGTAACTTCCGCAACTCTGTAACATCCATTGGCATTGCTTACTTTAATATACACAACTCCGGTTGGTGCAATGTAGGTAGTAGGATTTGTAATTTCATTTGTCCCATTTACTGCATCAGTAGGTGATGGGTAATATTTTTTTGTAGTTCCAGCCTGTGTGGTTACTGCAGCCAAAGTAAGATTAAATAGTCCGGTTGACGGATTTTGCTCCAGGAAGCAGGCTCTCAATGCTGCATTGGTAACAGTTGGCGTTGAAGAAACTGTTAAGTTTAACGTTACCTGTTCGCAATCAATAAATTCCGGGGCATTTCCACAGAATTTATATACAATAGTATCCGGACCAAAGTATCCGAAATTCGGAACATAAGTGATAACACCGGTTACAGGATCAATTGTTGCTGTTCCATTCGCTGGTGGAGTTACAATGGTTACCGTTCCCGGAACATAAGTTTGGGTTGAATTTGTAAATTCAGGGACAATCGCCTGGTATCCCTCACACATGATTAGAGATTTTGTAGATTGTTCAAGGCAAGAGAATACTTTGTATACAGGTGTTGTAGCAGGAGGGCAGCTTCCTACGGTAATTCTTACGGTATAATTTCCCGCCTGAGTTGGAGTGTAAGAGTTGGAAGTTGCACCCGGAATTGGATTTCCGTTTAGAGACCATTGGTAGGTTTCAAAACTGTCGTCTACCTCTAAAACTATTCCTGGAATACAGTCTCCTGTTTGCTTCGCGATTACAGGGATTGATGAGAATCCTGCGAAGTATCCGCCATAACCCGCCGTGCTATATCCACCGTTGATTCCGGCAGTTACGGCTTTTGTTGATGTAATGGTAACATTTCCTGTAATTCCTTGTATACCATATGTTACCCATTGTGTATTTCCTGTAAGAGGAAATGGTCCCTGTGCTGCGGTTGGAGTAGCACCATTTACAGTAACTGCTGCACCGGCTTCAGTTAAAATATTAAGTTTTAAGTTAACGGTACCTGTATAGGTTGGCATTTCCTGAATTTTCCCGATTTCATCTATTTTTCGGGGAAGGAAACAATTTAAAGGGGGGATGTAATTGTAACCTCCCGTATTATTGGCAGAGCCGGCACCAATTAATTGGTACAAATAAACATTTTTTGTAGTACGGATATAGATATTAGAGTGACCGCCCGCTTGAGTAGCATAGTCATTGGCCATAATTCTGTAATAGTCTCCCTCGTTGATGGTAGCAACTGGAGTTGTTCCCGCATTAAGATAAATTTCAGTATTGTTTTCTGTGGCAATTATAATTCCTCCTTCCATATTGTTCTGGCTTGTGGAAATACTTTTTACCATGGCAAACTCATTCCCAAGTCTGTTCGTTGGTACGGACTGGTCCATAATTAAATCCGAACCATCAGCAGATGTTGTTGTTGCATAAAACCCATTTGAATTACCATTGGTAACGGATATAGGCTTATCAGCAACAATTTTTGCTCCAATAAATCCCGTCTGGTTAGCAACGGTATTTCCAAGTCCGGCAAGAATATAGGATTGTCCCTTGTTTAATGTCGTCGTAAGTGATAGTGGAGGAGTGGTATTATTAATGAATTGTATATTGGGATCATATCCTGAAATGGTAACGGTAGTATTATCTTCTGTTGCCATTATTCCCGTTGTGAAGTTATTAGATGTGGAACTAACAGTCATAGGAGTCGCTGCGGCATAAAATTGAGTTCCAATTCCAGCTTTCCCCTTAGAAGTAACAATTTCTCCGTGAGAAATATTATATATTCTTAAAGAAGCGAAATAAGGCTTGTCTCCTTTGGTATGAACTCCAAGATTTGTGGGAACGGCAGCACTTGAAGAGCTTGTTGTTCTGATGTATTGAGCACCCAAAGTAAAGGATTGTGGGCTGTTTTTACTGATAGTAACGGTCCCGATTAATGCATTATTACTATAAATTTTGACATCAAAAGGAGTGACAGAGTCAGTAGAAAAGTAAAGCCCGTGTGCGTAGTTTGTAGCTGACGAAGATGAGCTATCAAAATAAGGAGCAAACCAGTGGTCTGTATCTCTTTGTGCAAAAAGGCAATTATAGGATAATAAACATAGGAATAAACTAAGTAAAAATCTTTTCATAGATATGGGAATTTAGGATTGTTGCAAAAATAGGAGATTATTTGATATATCATCAAGTAATTTAAAAAAAATGCAATAAAATAATAAAAAGAAACCACAATTCTAAGATCGTGGTTTGGAAATATTGTCAAATTTAATTTCTGTTTTTTACCAAAATCCAACCCGTATATTTTACAGGTGTTTTTTCTTTGTTGGATTCATTCCAGTTAATGTGATACCAGTAAGTTCCTGTGGAAATTTTTTTGCCTAAATGTTTTCCATCCCATTTGTAATTATTGAATTTATCGCCGGTGAATATTTTATTTCCGTACCTGTCATAGATAACTAGAATAAGATTCTCTTTATATGACAAGGCACTATAGTCAATATAATCATTATGTCCATCATCATTAGGAGTTATGGCATTAATAAGATTGACAACTGTAATCTCTACAGAAATCGGTTTACAATTATTGGCATCTTTTACATAGAATGTATGTTGACCTCTGGAAAGGTTGGTAAATACATTTGAATCCTGCCAGTTTGATGTTCCATCTACGGAATATTTGTAAGGTGGTGTACCACCAGTTACAATAACAGTTGCCGTATTGTTAGAGATTTCAATCTGAGTAATTACAGGATCCTGAGTTTTGATAACCTTTACAATCTGTGTAACAAAGCATCCGTCTTTTCCAAGAATAACGGTATATTCACCAACTCCTACTCCCTCTATGGATTGTGTAGTGGCACCCGTGCTCCATTGATATGAATCGTAACCAGGGCCTGCATCAAGATTGGTTCTAGAATCAATACAAATATATTTATCAAGCAGAGTAGAAGATTTCTTAATAGGTTTTGCAATTAGTGTAATTTTTGCAATTCCTGTACATCCTTCATTACTTGTAATTTTAACATACACAACTCCTCCTGTGGATTCGTAATTTTGTGGATTTGTGATCTGATTGGTATTAGCGTTCAGGTCAGCTAAAGTGGGGTAGTATTTTTTTTGTTACTAAATTGAAGTCAATAACGTTTGCTGTTGTTAAATCAAAATAAGCTTTGTCTTCATATTGACAAGCTTCAAGGGTGGCATCTTTTACGATAAAAGGGACAACTGTCAGATTTATAGTTACTGTTTCGCAGTCGATGAATTCCGGAGCATTTCCACAGAAAGTATAAACGATTACATCTGGTCCAAAATATCCCGGCGCAGGATTGTAAGTAATTATTCCTGTAGAAGGATTTAGGATTGCTGTTCCGTGAATAGGTGCTGTTAAAATTGATACAGTACTCGGAACAGGTGTCTGTGTAGAGCTTGAAAAGGTTGGGGTTATAATTTTAGTGGCACATATATTTATACTGGTTGTTGTATTTTTCATACAGGTAAAAACCTTATAAATTGGAGTTGTTACCGGACAGCTTCCCATTGTTACTTTTACAGTGTAGTTTCCTGATTGTACTGGAGTATAGGTGCTATTTACAGCTCCGGGAATGGCGACTCCATTTAAATACCATTGATAAGTTTCATATCCATCGTCAACTTCCAAAACAATACCAGGGACACACTCACCGCTTTTTTTTCGTAATTACCGGGACAGATGAAAATCCTGCGAAGTATCCTCCATAACCTGCAGTGCTATATCCTCCATTAATTCCTGCAGTTACCGCTTTTGTAGATGTGATGGACACATTTCCTGTAATCCCTTCAATGGCATAGGTTTGCCATTGGGTATTGCCCGTCAAAGGGTAAGGTCCTTGTGAAGGAGTTGGGGCGACTCCATTGACAAGGACGGCTGCACCTGTCTCAGTGAGAATATTCAATTTCAGTGTTATTGGACTGTTTATATTAGGCATTTGGTTAATATTTCCAATTTCATCTATCTTCCTGGGCAGGAAACAGTTGAGTGGTGGAATGTAATTAAATCCACAGGTCGCGTTGCTGTCTCCTACAGCTACAAATTGATATAAATATACTTTTTTAGATGTGGAGATAAACATATTGGAATGTGTTCCTGCTCCGGTTTGTGTGACATAATTGGATTCATTAATTCTATACCACTGTCCCGCATTTATGGTAGATATTGGATTTGGAGAACCATTTAAAAATATATCAGTATTATCTTCTGTTGCAATAATAATCCCGCCTTCCATATTTTGAGATGGGGCTGTGGACCTAGTTTTGACCATGGCAAAAGTATTGCCAAGTCTTTCAATAGGAACAGATTGATCAAGAACAGGATCAGAGCCCCCCGAGCTGAGTATTCCGAAATTACCATTACAGCTTCCGTTAGTAAGAGCTACAGGCTTATCAGCTACAACCTTAGCACCTATAAAACCTGTAAGGTTGGCGCTGGAATTCCCGGAACCTGCAAATATAAATGATTGTCCTTTGTTTAATGTGAAAGTATGTGAATTTCCTGTAGGTGTTCCTCCATAAAAAGTAACGCCTGTGCTATTCCATGAGACAGTTACGGTTGTGTTATCTTCTGTAGCAAGAATTCCTGCTGTAAAATTATAAATTGCACTTATTGCGCTATTTGGACTGGATGCTATGAAAAATTCTTTGCCAATACCTGCTTTCCCTTTACTGGTGATAATTTCACCATGTGCGCTTTGTGCCATTCTTAAGCTGCAGTAAAAGCGTTTATCACCTTTAAGATATAATCCTTTATTAATTACTTTAAATCCATCAGCTATATTAGTTGCAAGTATTACATTGTTATTTAGAGTGAATATTTGTGGATTTCCTTTGCTGATTATAGCTGTTCCAATTATAGAATTGTTGTTATAGATTTTAACTTCAAATGGGATTACTGAATCTGTTGATAGGTATAAGGCATTAGTATATCCTTCAATAGTACTGTAATAAGGCGCTATCCAGTGGTCTGTATCCCTCTGGGCAAAGAGTGTATTAATTATAAAAAGAACCAGAACTAGACTAAAGAAATATTTTTTCATGGTATTGGGAATTATAATTTTATACAAAAATAGTAGATTATTTGATATGTTTTAATAATAATCTATTACAACAATAAAAAACCACGATTAATTAATCGTGGTCTAATTATTTAATAATTATTTAATGTTAATTTCTATTTTTTACTAAAATCCAACCCGTATATTTTATAGGTGTTTTTTCTTTGTTGGATTCATTCCAGTTAATGTGATACCAGTAAGTTCCTGTCACTATCTTTTTATCGAAATGTCTTCCATCCCATTTGTAATTGTTGAATTTGTCGCCGGTGAATATTTTATTTCCGTACCTGTCATAGATGACAAAGCTAAGATTCTCTTTATAACCCAGTTCACTGTAATCAATATAATCGTTGATATTGTCGCCGTTTGGAGTTATTGCGTTGATTAAGTTAGGAACCGTAATTTCAACAGAAATAGGGGTGCAATTATTGGCATCTTTTACATAGAATGTATGTTGCCCTCTGGAAAGGTTAGTAAATACATTTGAATCCTGCCAGTTTGATGTTCCGTCTACGGAATATTTGTAAGGTGGTGTACCACCAGTTACAATAACAGTTGCCGTATTGTTAGAGATTTCAATCTGAGTAATTACAGGATCCTGAGTTTTGATAACCTTTACAATCTGTGTAACAAAGCATCCGTCTTTTCCAAGAATAACGGTGTATTCACCAACTCCTACTCCCTCTATGGATTGTGTAGTGGCACCCGTGCTCCATTGATATGAATCGTAACCAGGGCCTGCATCAAGATTGGTTCTAGAATCAATACAAATATATTTATCAAGCAGAGTAGGAGATTTCTTAATAGGTTTTGCAATTAGTGTAATTTTTGCAATTCCTGTACATCCTTCATTACTTGTAATTTTAACATAAACAACTCCTCCCGCAGAACCATAGTGTTGAGGCTCTGTGATCTGATTGGTATTAGCGTTCAGGTCAGCTAAAGTGGGGTAGTATTTTTTTGTTACTAAATTGAAGTCAATAACATTGGCTGTTGTTAAATCAAAATAAGCTTTGTCTTCATATTGACATGCTTCCAGGGTGGCATCCTTTACGATAAAAGGGACAACTGTCAGATTTACAGTTACTGTTTCGCAGTCGATGAATTCCGGAGCATTTCCACAGAAAGTATAAACGATTACATCTGGTCCTAAATATCCCGGTGCAGGATTATAAGTTATTATTCCTGTCGAAGGGTTTAGGACTGCTGTTCCGTGAGTAGGTGCTGTTAAAATGGATACAGTACTCGGTACAGGTGTCTGTGTAGAGCTTGAAAAGGTTGGGGTTATAATTTTAGTAGCACAAGCATTTATACTGGTTGTTGTATTTTTCATACAATTGAAAACCTTATAAATAGGCGTTGTTACAGGAGGGCATGTTCCCATACCAACTTTCACGGTATAATTTCCTGCCTGGGTAGGCGTGTAAGTATTGGTAGTAGCGCCAGGAATGGCAACCCCATTTAAATACCATTGATAGGTTTCATATCCATCGTCAACTTCCAAAACAATACCAGGGACACACTCCCCTGTCTTTTTACTGATTACTGGGACTGATGAAAATCCTGCAAAGTAACCTCCATATCCTGCGGAGCTATATCCGCCATTAATTCCTGCAGTTACAGCTTTTGTAGATGTGATGGATACATTTCCTGTAATCCCTTCAATGGCATAGGTTTGCCATTGGGTATTTCCTGTCAATGGATAAGGTCCTTGTGCGGCCGTTGGAGCGACTCCGTTCACTAAAACAGCTGCTCCTGTCTCTGTTAAAATGTTTAGCTTTAATGTAATCCCACTTGAAATACCCGGCATCTGATTGATGTTTCCAATTTCATCAATCTTTCTGGGCAGGAAACAGTTTAGAGGTGGGATGTAATTAAATCCACAGGTAGCATTACTATCTCCTACAGCTACAAATTGATATAAATATACTTTTTTGGATGTGGAAATAAACATATTGGAATGTGTTCCCGCTCCGGTTTGTGTTACATAACTTGTTTCGTTGATTCTATACCATTGTCCTGCATTGATTGTTGCTACAGCAGTAGGAGAGCCATTTAAAAATATATCTGTATTATCTTCTGTGGCTATGATGATTCCGCCTTCCATATTTTGAGAAGGGGCTGTGGACCTAGTTTTGACCATGGCAAAAGTATTACCCAGCCTTTCTACTGGGACAGACTGGTCGAGAACAGGGTCAGAACCTCCGGATCCTAATATCCCGAAATTTCCATTGCAGCTACCATTGGTTAATGTAACGGGTTTGTCGGAGACAACTTTAGCACCGATAAATCCGGTAAGATTTGGGTTGGAATTCCCGGAACCTGCAAATATAAATGATTGTCCTTTGTTTAATGTGAAAGTATGTGAATTTCCTGTAGGTGTTCCTCCATAAAAAGTAACGCCTGTGCCATTCCATGAGACAGTTACGGTTGTGTTATCTTCTGTAGCAAGAATTCCTGCGGTAAAATTGTATAGTGAACTTGTTGAAGTGTTAGGGCTGGATGCTACGAAAAATTCTTTACCAATACCCGCTTTTCCTTTACTGGTGATGATTTCACCATGTACGCTTTGTGCTAATCTTAAACTACAATAAAAAGGCTTGTCCCCTTTAAGGTATAGTCCTTTACTTGTTGCAGTAAAAGCATTTGCCGTAGTGTTGGCCATTATGAGGGCATTGTCCGTGATGGTATAGACCTGTGGGCTCCCTTTGCTGATTGTAACAGTGGTAACCACGGCATTATTATTATAAATTTGTACATCAAAGGGAGTGACCGAATCCGTAGATAAATATAATGCATTGGTATATCCTCCAACGGTATCATAATAAGGGGCTATCCAGTGCTCAGTATCTCTTTGTGCGAAAAATAGGTTAATTGTAAAAAAGAACAGTAATAAACTGAGTAGAAATCTTTTCATAAACTTGGGAATTAGGATTTCTACAAATTTAAAATAATATTTGATATATCATTAATAAATTACGGGCTAAAATAAAAAATAATTCATAATTATATGTCAAAATCTTTTGAGTGTATGAAAATTATAATCGTAAAAAGAATAATTTTTACCATGGCGATTTTAAGTTCAAAAATAATAGTAAGAGCATAAAAAAATCCCGATGAATTTTCATCGGGATTTTATTTATCTTAAGAAGACAAGATTAGTTAAGACTTACTCTTACAAATCCTGTAACTTTTAAATCTCCATTAACAGATTTTACATAGTCTGCAACAGATTGGCTTCCATCTTTAATAAATGCTTGGTGAACCAAAGTGTTTTCTTTGTAGAATTTCTGCATTTTACCTTTAAGGATATTGTCGATAATGTTTTCAGGCTTACCTTCTTTAGTAAGAAGTTCTCTTTCGATTTCTAATTCCTTGTCAATAGTTTCTTGAGAAACTCTTGTTTCGTCAAGAGCGATAGGGTTCATTGCAGCAACCTGCATAGAAACAGCTTTAGCAGCTTCATCAGCTCCTTCTACTTTAGAAGAAAGAGATGTAATTGCAGCGATTTTGTTTCCAGCGTGGATATAAGCTCCTAAGAAAGGACCTTCTAGTCTTTCAAAAGCACCGATCTCAATTTTTTCACCAATAACTCCTGTTTGCTCGATAAGTTTTTCAGCAACAGTAATTCCGTGGAAGTCTGTAGCTAGAAGTTCTTCTTTAGTTGCAGCAAAAATTGCCATTTCAGCTAACTCATAAGCTAACTCGATGAACGCTTCGTTTTTAGCAACAAAGTCAGTCTCACAATTTAAAGAAATAACAGCACCTAAAGTGTTATCTTCATTTACTCTTGCAATAACAACTCCTTCAGTAGATTCTCTGTCAGCTCTGTTAGCCGCAACTTTTTGTCCTTTTTTTCTAAGGATATCTACTGCTTTTTCGAAATCTCCTTCAGCTTCAACTAAAGCTTTTTTGCAGTCCATCATACCTGCACCTGTTTGGTTTCTCAATTTTGCTACGTCTGCAGCAGCTGGTGTATAAGACATAATATCTATTATTTTTTTTATTAAGAATTAGTTTTGATTTTTTAGTTTATTTTTGAGCAGTGCAAAGATAATGATTTTAATGACAAACTAAAAATTGACTTTTCACGTTATTTATTTGTTAATAATTTTAAAATGCTTAGTTAATGAAAAAAATATTTCTCCTTATATTTTTATGCATTTTTACACTTGGCTTTTCTCAGAAGAAGAAAAGGGCCAAATCTAAAGCTGTTGTGGAAAAAGAGACTTTGATAATATATACTGAACAGGATGCTGAAAGTTCAAAGGAGGCAAGAGTAATAGCCGGATTTTTAAAACAAAACCCGAATCATGCAAAAACAGATTACTTTAAAAGGAAGCTGATAGAAATAATTATGGCTGATAATTCTCCGGAGGCAAAACCAACTATTAAGCCTATTAGTAAAGAAAAAATAGAAAAAATTGTTAAAAATAATGAATTGAACAGTGGCAAAACACTAGCCGTAAATTCAGCATCTGCACCTTCTGAAACAAAAGTAAATTATGCCAGCGTAAGCGGAAGCAAAAAATCAGAACCAAGTGAAGAGAATAAAAGGACAGCTGCTATGCTTACTCATCTTTTTAGCAATGATACTAATTTAAAAGAGGCATACATCAATATTAAAAATAGATCGAACTGTAATTTGATTGTAAAGATCAGTGGGAAAAAATATTACAATCTAAGTGTTCCTGCAAAAGGGCAGAATTTTATTTTAATAGATAAGGGAGAATATGTTTTGACAACAATGGTTTGTGATGCAAAATATTCTTCCATAAAAAAGATCAGCAAAGATATTGAGATTGAGCTGAATGTTTCTGAATAAAAAATTGAATGATCAATATAGAATAAAAAAACGGTTAAGAATTTCTTAACCGTTTTTATTTTTATCCTTTAAATTGCCCCATGGCAATGAATTTTTCTTGACGTTGAGTTTCAAGTTCCTGTCCTGTAAACTTAGAGAAAGCTTTTATGTTTTGCAAAATTGAACTTTTCAAATTCAAATATGCTGTTTCAGGATCGTAGTGTGCTCCTCCCAGAGGTTCTTCGATAATCCCATCAATGAATTTTTCTCTTAATGCATCTTGCGGGGTAAGATTTAATGCATTCGCTGCATCTTCCTTGTGATCCCAGTTTCTCCACAATATAGAAGAACAACTTTCGGGTGCAATTACAGTATACCATGTGTTTTCCAGCATATATACTTTATTTCCAACACCTATTCCTAATGCTCCACCGCTAGCTCCTTCACCAATAATGTAAGTGAATATCGGAGTTTTAAGCTGAACCATTTCAAAAATGTTTCGGGCAATAGCTTCACCTTGTCCACGTTCTTCTGCTTCTAATCCAGGATATGCTCCAGGTGTGTCCACTAAAGTTACAACCGGGATACGGAATTTTTCAGCTAATTTCATTAGTCTAAGAGCTTTTCTATAACCTTCAGGATTTGGCATCCCAAATCTTCTGTGCTGTCTTTCTTTGGTTGTTCTCCCTTTTTGGGTTCCGATGATCATTACTTTGTGACCATCCAGAGTAGCTAAGCCTCCAACCAATGCCGGATCATCTGCAAAATTTCTGTCTCCGTGAAGCTCCAGAAAACTACCCTTGTCTGCAATACCATTGATATGATCCAATGCATAAGGACGATCAGGGTGACGGGATAGTTGTACTCTTTGCCAAGGAGTAAGGTTTCCATAGATCTCTTTTTTCTTCTCTATGATCTTATCCTCAATTTGACTACATGCTAATTTTACATCAACACCACTTTCTTCTCCTACTAAAGAACATGTTTGGTATTGGTCCATTAATTCTTTTATAGGAAGTTCGAAACTTAAATATTCCATTCTTGAAGTAAATTATATCGTTCAAATTTATGAAAAATTATGAAACTCTATTTAAAATTATTAATAGCATTGTCTATTCTTACTATAGTTTCTTCTTTTCCAAGTAGTTCCATGATATCCGGGACATCCGGCCCTTTCAATTCTCCTACAAGAGCGAGACGTAAAGGCATCATTACTTTGCCCATTCCAAGTCCCTTGTTATCTGCAAAATCATGTACCACCTGCTTCAATGTTTCTGCATTGAATGTTTCTGTTTTTTCTAAAACAAAAGAGAGTTCACTTAAAATGGTTGTAGTGTCTTCATTCCACGCTTTCTTTGATGCTTTTTCATCATAGGAAGTAGGAGCTTCAAAGAAGAATTTTCCATTTTCATAAATGTCTTTTGGAAATGTTGCCCTTTCCTTCATAAGATGGATAATTCTGATTAGTTTATCATCAGAAATGTGGGATAAATCAAGATCTGTACTTTTTAAAATGTCAAGAAGTTCTTTATCAGACTTTAACTGAATATATTGATGGTTGAACCACTCCGCTTTCTCTTTACTGAATCTCGCACCTGCTTTATGAACTTTATGAAGATCAAATTCTTTTATCATTTCTTTCAATGAAAGAATTTCCTTATCAGCAGCAGGGGACCATCCTAAGAGAGCGACGATATTAATAAATGCATCCGGAAGATATCCGTTTTCTCTGTAACCTTTGGAGATATTTCCGGTTTCGGGATCTTTGAAATCTAACGGAAATACAGGAAATCCGAATTTATCACCATCTCTTTTGCTAAGTTTGCCTTTTCCTTCTGGTTTTAAAATAAGTGAAAGATGAGCAAATTGTGGAGCTTCCCATTGCATTGCTTCATATAATAAAGTATGTAAGCCCAAAGAAGGTAACCATTCTTCTCCACGAATAACATGAGTTATTTTCATCTCATGGTCGTCGATTACATTGGCAAAGTGATAAGTGGGCATTCCATCATTTTTAACCAAAACTTTATCATCTAAAGTATTGGTATTTACAGATGATTTACCACGGATAATATCCTCAAGATTTAAAATTCTGTCGACAGGCATTTTAAATCTCACCACGTAAGGTGTTTTTTCATCCAAAAGTTTTTGTACTTCTTCTTCGGATAATGCAAGGCTGTTTCTCAGGCGATTTCTTGTTTTGTTATCATAAGAAAAAACATCTCCTTTAGTTTCGTATTCTGCACGGATAGCATCCAGTTCTTCAGGAGTGTCAAAAGCCATATATGCATAATCCGTTTTTAAGATCTGCTCGGTATACCTGTCGTAAATTTCTCTTCTTTCAGATTGACGATAAGGAGCGTATTTTCCTCCTTTTTTAGGACTTTCATCTGGAATGATTCCACACCATTCTAAAGCTTCTTCAATATATTCTTCAGCACCTTCTACATATCTTGCTGTATCTGTATCTTCAATTCTCAATACAAACTCGCCACCTTGATTTTTAGCGAAAAGATAATCATATAATGCGGTTCTTACACCTCCCAAATGCAAAGGTCCTGTAGGACTTGGAGCAAAACGTACTCTTACTTTCTCCATTATCAATTTTAATTTTGTGCAAATTTACTTAAAAATATATTTTTTAGAAGCTAACAATGATGGTTTATTTATAATAACTAATTTTGTCTTGTTCTATAATTAAAAAGAGCAAATCAGAAAATGATTTGCTCTTTTTAATTTACCAGGTAAAATTACTTGCTCCTTCCAGACTATATTCAGCACCATTTACTGTAGTTGTAAATGTTCCTCCTATACGTGCACTTTTTGGAGCCCATCCATAATCTGTTTTTTGACCTGTATTTCGTATTACACTTCCATAATCAGATAAGAAACCTAACATTTCATGATGATAAATTGATGCTCCAAAAAAATCGGCTCTTGAATCTAGACTGGGTCTCATAGAGCTTGGATATGTTGTCCATTGTCCATTGATTTGTACATTAGATCCAATTTGTGTAAAATTACGATAAAAAGTAGTTCCTAAATCATCTTTATGCTTTTCAATTCCAACGTGCCATGTGATAGAATATGCTCCATTAGTAAGAAGTATACCCTCTTTTACTGACACAACTCCAATATATTTTCCTGTAGGATCATTGGTTTTTGTTAGCTTACTTATGTCTAAGGTAATTGCGTCTTCGTAATTAACAGTTGGTTCAACTGTGTATATCGACTTTCTTAGAAATTTTGAGTAAGAAGTAAATAATTTTTCTGATTTTTCTTTGTCAATTAATACTAACGAGTTGATCTCATCAGCCAGGTTTTGGATACTTGTAAAATGAAATTCTTGTCGTTCTTTATAGATGGACTTTAATTTTTGTTCATGAAAAAAAATAGCATTTTTCTCAATGTTCTGAGATGCCTGGCTATTGATAAAGTTTTTAAATTCTACTAAGACTTTTTTTTCTTCAACATTTCTGAATGATTGAATTTTGTTTGCTAAATTTCCATTTACCTCGGATGTGGTTACCGAATCTATGTTTTCAGAAGCATCTCTACATGAGGAGATACTTAAGAGTATAGAAAATGTAAAAGCAAGAGTGCTCAGTTTCAGTAATTTCTTTTTCATATGCTTAATTTAATTTTAAAGGCGCAAAGATAATAGAATAATCTACATATCACTAATTTGGGATAAAATAAATAAATAGCCATTCTTGAATGTAAATATTTATTTAAATCAAATAAATTTAAAATTATGTTTAATGTAAGAAGAGGTAGTGATTTAATATTTTAAAGTAATTTAAGGTGCTGCAAATAATAATTAAGCTAGAAATAGATAATAACGCTAAAAAATAAAGAAATTTAGATCCTGATGATAATTACAAGTTCTCTATGTGTTATTTTTTTAAATGTATTTTTGTAGTCCAAAAACATTGAAAGTTATACAATGAAAAAAGCGATCTGTCTTTTTATAGTAGGAGAAAAATATCAGAAAATATTTAATAAAAGTAAAACTCAGTTTGAGAAGTACGCACAAAAATGCGGTGCAGATTTAATTATTCTTGACAAACCTCTGGATGAAGACTTTTATCGCCCATTATTATCACAAAAATTACTTATACCTTCCAAAACAATGCATTATGATATCGTTTTGTTTCTGGATCTTGATATTGCGATATCAGAAAAAGCTCCATCTGTATTTGAATATCTTCCTGAGAATAAATATTTTGGAGCAGTACTTGATCCACGCGGAACAGAGGAATTTAATAAAACCTGGGGACATATTCCAAGAATATTGGAGGAAACCACTGAAATGTATTTTACAGATAGGCATTTTGATACTCATCCTTTATTAAAGGGAAGTATTAACGGAGGAGTATTTATTTTCCGTCCAAAAAAAGTGGCAGATATATTTAAAGACTATTACTTTTCAGAGCATAATCAGGGAGAATTAAATAGTTTTGAGGAAACTCCCTTCGCATATATATCCCAGGTCAATGGGTGGTTTGAAGCATTACCAGCTGAATTTAATGTTCAGGTCTTATACAAGATAAAAGGAACTAGTGAAGGAAATCAAATTGAAGCCTTTGAAAAAAATGTTCCAAAGTTCATAAAAAAGTACTTTTGTAAAAAAAATGGATACTGTGTCTTCCCTACAAAAAAATATAAAAAATTTGTAAGAAAAGTTATTGCTGAAAATTATTTTGTTCACTTTGCGGGTAATTATCCGATAATTTATAATTAATGATATGAGAGTTATTAACCAAATTCTAAAAAAAATCGTAAGTATTTCTTACGGGATAACAGTGAACAATGAAGCTGATGAAATTGTCAGACTTTTAAATGCTTTACTCCCAGCAATAAATAAAAATGATGAAGTTATTGTATTGCAGGATATAACCAATAAAAATCAAAAAGTTAGTGACATTCTTGATACGTATGGGAATAAAATTATCCGGATCGAAGCACGTCTTGACGGTGATTTTGCAACCTTTAAAAATAATCTGATAAAAGTTGCCAGGAAAGACTATTTATTTCAAATAGATGCGGATGAGATTCCTGAACCTTCTCTTATGATAAAAATAAAGCCATATCTTTTTAAAAAGAGGAAAAAAGACGTTTTCATGGTCCCTAGAATAAATATTGTTCATGGAATTACCGATGAGCACATAGAACGCTGGAATTGGCTGGTCAATGACAAGGGGTATATTAATTTTCCGGATTATCAGCATCGTATTTTTAAACTTAACAGAGGAATCAAATGGGAAAATAAGGTGCACGAAAAACTATGCAATTATAAAAAACTAGCAGGTCTTCCAGCTTCCGATTATTCAATGTGTTTGCTGCATATTAAAGAGATTAAACGACAGGAGCAGCAAAACTCTTTTTACGATACCATTGTATAGATATTCTTATGAGTATAAAAGTAATTTTAGATGCTGATGTTATAGCAGATTTTTATAAAGATAACAGGACCGGAATCTTTAGGGTCACTTTGGCCTTTTTTCGGGAATTAAGTAAGAATAGTACAATAGAAACGTTTTACTCTCATCTAAGTGTGTTGAACAATGAAACAAGTACAAAAGAAATAAATGATTTTTTTTCTGACCATTCCATATCAATAAAAGAAGCCAATCAAAGATATAGGAGGGTATTTTTACCATTCAGGAAAGAAAAGCTTTTCCGTCATTTTTATAATAGGAGAGGTATTTACAATTATAAGAATGTGCATCTTGAAGAGATTTTTAGAAAAGCTGAAATTTTTCACTCTTTCTATTACCCGATCAATAATGAAATAAGGAAGTATGGAAATTTAAAAAAGATTGTTACCGTTCATGATTTAATACCTGTTTTATTTCCGGAACTGCACTTTAATGCAACTCTTATAGAAAAAATTATAGAAAGTATAGGAGAAGATGGATATGCTATTTGTGTCTCGGAAAATACGAAAAAAGATTTACTCAACTATGCTCCTCATATCAATCCTGACCATGTCTTTGTTAATTTATTAGCAGCCTCTGAATCTCTTTTTTATGTGTGTAAAGATGTTGATAAATTTAATTCAATAAAGGAAAAGTATAATCTTCCTGAAAAATATTTTTTAAGTGTAGGAACATTGGAACCTCGTAAAAATGTTGATTTTGTAATCCGTAATTTTATCAGGGTTATTAAAGAAAATGATATTGACGATTTAGGATTAGTACTGGTAGGTGCAAAAGGATGGGATTATGATAAAATTTTCGATGAGTACAATAATGCAAAGGAACTAAAAGATAAAATTATAATAACAGGAAGAGTTCCTGACGAAGATCTGGCCAGCTTATACAGCCATGCACATTCTTTTTATTATATGTCTTTTTATGAAGGTTTTGGTTTGCCTCCTTTAGAAGCTATGCAATGTGGTGTAGCAACGGTGACTTCTAATACTTCATCTTTACCGGAGGTTGTGGGAGATGCTGGAATTATGCTGAGCCCAGACGATGATGAATTACTATATCAAACTATGCTGGATTTATATGTAAATGAAAATGTAAGAAAAGAATATGCTAAAAAGGGACTGGAGCGTTCTAAATTGTTTTCATGGAAAAAAAGTTCAGATGAACTTGTTGCTATTTATCAACAGATCATTAACCTTTGATTGTGACTTCATGGTAGAATACCAGCTTTAATCTGAAAAGGAAATCAAAACAAATGTTTCCTTTTTGAGGAAACATTTGTCAAGTGGTTTATTTAAGAAGCTCAAAAATTTCATCTTTCTGAGCCTCGATCGAAAATGGATAGATTGCTTTTTCTGAATTATTATGTAAAGTATCCCAGGTGTTTTTATCACTGCATATTTTAATGATATTATCCGCAAACTTCTGATAATCCTCATTTCCTGCAATCATTGCCGTTACTCCATCTTTCAAAAACATTCCCTCAGCACCTATTTCTGTCGTGAGTACAGGTAAAGTATATTCGAGGGCCTGTCCTATTTTTCCTTTTACACCAGCTCCGAATCTTAAAGGAGATACCGATGCAAAACAATTTTCATAGTATGGGATGATGTTTTCTACAAAACCGGCTACTTCAAATTTATCAGAATTCATATCTATAATGGATTGTGGTGCCTCAGATCCGATTATCGTAATTTTCAGATCAGGTAAAGCTTTCCAAACCAATGGCATGATCTTGTGATAGAGAATCTCTACGGCATCTACATTTGGATCGTGTAAAAATGTACCGATGAAGAATATACCATTTCGTTTTTCAAAAGGTGGCATATCTTCCGGTTTAACTTTGAGATTATGAACATTACTTACAGTAAATAATTTGAATTCATCTACAAAAGCAGTCATAAACTCCTTTTCCTTATCACTTATTACCGCAATCTTGTCTGCTTTTTTACACAGTTCAGTTTCAATATATTTATAGTGAACAAGTTCCTTAGCTCTGTTTTTATCATATTTAATTTCAAGGCCTCTTTCCATTCTTAGATAATGAATGTCTACCATATCATAAATTATTTTGGCTTTTGGCGCTTCCTTTCTGAAAAATTCCAGATAATATTCAAAAAGTTCAGGTCTATGACACCACACAAAATCAAGCTTAGGAAGAAGATTGTTGATGAAATGCTTTTTTCCTTTCATGATTCCGTATTTTCCTATAAACGGAGTATAGACAATTACATTATGATCATTCAGGTTTTTAATGTATTTTTTTGATTCTACCTTTGGAATTGCTTTTCTCCAATCCATTAAATAGACATTATAATGTTTGGCTAAAAATTTGGCAATCTCGGTGATTCGATTCGAAGCGGAATCTTTATCAAAAGTAGGAATCTGACTATCTACAATAAGGACATTTTTTTTATTCTCATCAGGAATAATGTTCTTTTCGGATAAAGGATAATGGTTCTTGAGATAGATATAATTTTTTATTTTTCTTTTAATGCCCATTGCTTTATAATTTGAATATCTTTTGTGTAAAACTCTTAACGGTATATTTATTGAGAATATCCTGTGAAATTTCCACATAATCAAGCTTTAGAAAATCCTTGATTACTTCTGTATCTAAATTACTATTATCGATTATTAACATATTATTAGGATGATAAAAATCGTATTTTTTTACTTCTGAATTTGTCGTAATCAGTTTTTTACGGTATCCTAAACTTTCAAAGGTTCTGAAAGAAAGTCCCTTCTGGTCATGTCTTTGTATATCTATCATTGCCTTGGATTGGGAGATAAGTTTCTTAGTTTCACTAAGTGTCAAGTATTCTGTTATAGAGTTTAAATGCGGATACGTTAATTTTTCATACCAAAATAAAACAAAATTAATAGAAAACCCTGCATCAAATAATGTTTTTGATACTTTGTCAATTTCTTCTATTCTTGAATCATAAGACGATATATTAAAAATATCGTATTTAGTTGGTTGATTTTCAATTGCTTCGTCGTAAATGAAATTTGAGGTTTCTATAAATTGGTGTCGATCAATGTCTTCTCTGTCATAGGAATAAATCTCGTCGAAAAAGTGTGATATTTGTAATTGTCGGGGGTATTTTTTACAACTATCATAATAATAAGCAATGAAGCTTTTTGTCTTCTTTTTTAATTCTTTTAATAGAGAATCTTCCAGCATGTCAGGTCGGATCACAAAAATAATATCCTGAACTTCGGTGATTTGATTTATTACTTGTCGGTTAAAGTATTTTTTTTTGATATTAGTCCCAAACAATTTTGTAATACCATTCCATATTTTCACAAAAAAATTAGGATAAGAATACTTTATCGTATCGGTTTTAATATCTGTAACTATTATGGATGCATCCGACTGAAGCTCTTCAACAACAAAATCAATATAACCATATGCAAAGGGATAGATTAAAGTAATTTTTTTCTTTGAAGTCATTTCGTAAATATTTCTTTTAGCTTCTCTTCAAACGAAATTTCTTCATTAAGAACCATTTTTTTGTAGGATTCGAAATGAGGAATATGTTTAGGATAGTTTTCCAGAACATCTTTTATTTTTGCAATAATATCTGGAATTTTGTTTTCATTGAAAGTGAATTTATATTCATCCGGAATCATAAGATCTTCATAATAAGCAGATGAACCATTCTTTCCTGAAATAATACAGCAATCCTGCGAAACAGATTCTCTTAACATCTTGTCTCTTCCCGGATTTTCCCCAAAATCAACATACAGTAAAAATTTTTCCATAAGATCTTTAATCTGGCTTGCATTCATATTTTGAACTGGAACCCAACTCAGATCTGGTGAACTTTTAATTAATTGTGCGATTTCTTTTTTTCCTTTACGTGGGTTGTATAGTATTTTTTTATTGTTGAGATCTTTTATAATAGGCTTCTTGTTTTTTAAGAAGCTGGGATTGATATAGTCACATACAAAATCAATCTCATTATCGGGAATTCCATGTTCTTTAATATAAACCGATGAACGGTAAGATTGAGCCCACTGGAAAACATTAGGTAGCTTCTCAAAATGATATTCTTTGTCAGCTTGTCTATAGAAAAGCCTTGTAAATATACTTTGCTTTCTTATTCTATAGTCCATTAATATTTTATAAAAATCTACGCTCAACCACCAGATTATCTTCTGACTTAGCGGATATTCTTTTATCAAAAAGGTCATCGATTCTGGAACGATAAGAATATTTTCCGGATGATCTTCAATCTGTTCTATCTCAGTAGTCTGATAAATAGAGTAATTAGAAGGTTTTGCATTTTTCCTTTTTGGAATATAATGCATAAAAACATTTTTAACCTGTAGTTGATAGAGTTTATCTGCAAGCTGATGTAATGCCTCAGGACCTCCTGTAACACTGTTGGGTGGACAAAATATGATGATTTTAGACTGATCAGTAAGTGTAATCATTGGTTTATAGTTGAAATAATTTTTTAAGCCAGTTTAAAAACACGATCAACCCAGCTATCAATTGTGTAAAAGTAATAAATATTGTCTGGAATCTTCTCGTACGGCTGTTCAAAAAATTGGGTATTCAGATTACTGCAGGTTTCATCTAGAACTAGGATGTTGTTGGGATTATAAAAATCGTAGTCTTTAATAGCTATGTTGTCGGTAATGATTTTCTTTTCGAGTGCCATTGCTTCAAAAACCCTGAAACTTAATCCGTGTTGGTTTTCCCGTGTAAGATCGAGTAGGGCTTTCGAGTTTTTATAATATCCAGGAAGGTCCTGATGGGAAATTTTCTTGATACTAAAGATAATGGATAAGCTTTCCGGCACTGTAATAAATAAATTCTTTAGTTGATTTTTCCAGCTTTTCTTACCGATAATCATAATTTGAAATTTTAAATTCAAAGCGATTAACTTCTTCGTAAGTAACTTAATAAAAGAGACTCTTTTATTGTCATAGGAAGTAATATAGAAAAGATCCATATCCGGATTCTGCTCCTCTGAAGAATGGTGATCCAGATAAATATAATTGGTCAGCTTTTCAAAAGCATGTTTTTTAACATCAATAATATCAAATGAAAAAATTTTATCAAAAAGCTTAAGTTTTTCAATTTCAACGGGGAGCCTTTCAAGGCTATCGTATAGATAAGTAATAAGTCTTTTGCTGTATGCCTTAATTTCCTGAAGAGTAGATATGTCAAATGTGTCAGGATTTAGAACCAAAATTTGATCCTGCGGACCTAATGCTGCAAGCGAATCGATAACAAATTGTTGTCTTTTCTCCGTTTTCAGGTTTTTATTTAAAAAAACCTTACTGATGGCATTAGTTGCTCTCTCCTGAAAGTTTGAATGCGTAACGTTTCCGATTTTAATATGATGTGCATCAATACCCTTTTTACATAGTGTATCTACAATATGTTTGTCGTAGCCCCAAAAATCATAACTAATTACACAAATCTTCATTCAACTATTTTTGTTCCTTTTTTAATGATTCATACGTTTCATACGTGCTTAACGCCTGCAAATATGAAAGCTGATAACCTTCTTTTCCATCTAATATTCCTAACCGCAAAATGTATGCCTTGAAAAATTTGAACGCTGTTTTGGAATATTGTGTTATTAGATTAAATTTTTTTCCTTTATTTGATAGTTCCTGTCCTTTCAGAATTCCATAATGAATCATTTTATTTTTATAAGACTCATAATCTGAAACGGAAAAATGAAGTAGTTTATTCTTCAATTCTCCAATTGTTCCGGAAACTTCTAATGTTTCATGTACTTTTTTTTCTGAAATATATCTTGCCTTTGACTTTCTGAACAATCTGAAGTTCTTGTCAGTCTGGGTTCCTGAATAATGAATAGGTTTCCCTGCAAAGAAGAATTTTCTGTAAAAATAATAAGCATCTTTTTTGTCCGGTTTTTCGAGTTCATTAATTATTTCAGCTTTAAGATCCGGGGTAATTCTTTCATCACCATCCAGAAATAGGACCCAATCATTTTTAGCCTGATCCAGAGCTATGTTTCTTTGTTTAGTAAAATCTTCAAATTTGTTTTGGATGATTTTTACATTAGGATTAACTTTAGCAATATCTAAGGTTTTATCGGTGCTAAAAGAATCTACAATTATAATTTCATCACAAAAATCAAAACATTCAAGGACTTCCTGTATATTTTTTTCCTCGTTATATGTTATGATTAAGCCGCTTATATTTATCATAACCATTTAGATGTTTGAAAACCATTAAAGTTAGGTCTTCTAAAACAGTTTTAATTTTCCAAAGATAAGTTTTAATTTGAATTTTTCTATGGAGTCATCCCCTTTTATATCTATTCTACATAGCTCATATTTCTTAGATGGATAGTAATTTACTCTGTTTCCAATTCTTACGGCAAAATCAATTCCCAACTTTTTTAAGGTAAAAAAAAGCTTTTTCTTATCCTCACCTTTCTTGGGGTATTTCCCATAAGGATAAGCAAGGACTTTTTTATACCTAATATGATGGTCATTGAGAATTTGCATGTTTGTTTCAAGATCCTTTTCGGTTTCTTCTGGCGTTAATGTTCTCAGATTTTCATGAGCATGAGTATGCAAGGCAATCTCAAAATAATTCGGATCAAGATTTCTGATATCTTCAAAAGTCATCATGGGATAATCTTTGTATCCCTCCTGAATAAATTTTGTAGGAATAAATATAACAGCTTTTAAGTTGTATTTTTCCAATAGGGAAGGGAGATAGTCGAAATTATTTTTATAACCATCATCGAAGGTTAATATAATGCTATTCTTAGTCGGAATGTTGATTTCCGAAAAGAATTTAGAAGTGTAATTTTTGTCTTTCAGATATTTAAACTGACGCTCAAGATTATCAAGGCTTACCATGAGGTCATCTGTACTTTTTTCTCCTATCTGGTGGTACATGAGGATAATCAATCTGTTTTCAGTGAAGAAAATGAGATAGAGTCTGAAATGTATCACTAAGAATACCAATATAACAGATATAATAATTAGGGATAACATCATACGGCTTTCTTGTGGTATTTTTTTTCAAGTTCCTCTAATTTTATTTTTTCACGAAGTTTAATGTACTTGAGAAATGTATAATAAGACATAGTTTTAGCGATATAATATCCGGCAAACCCATCCAGGAAGCCCAATTTAAAGATAAAAACTTTTATAAATTCGAAAACAGGGCTTACGATAACCTTAAAACGCTTGATTCTTTTTCCTTTTTCAAACATTTTCTCGGCCATCATATCAGAATATTTATTGATTTTTGATACATGGCAATGTATACTTCTGTAGGTATAGTGATCTAGCTTGCCATCGAGATTTCCTGCTTTTTTATCAGAGATCAGATATTCATGTACTTTATCATCTGAATATTTTGCCGAATCCTTCCTGAACAATCTTTCTCGGGATACAGTTCCCCAGCCTCCATACCTTATCAAATGAGTCCCTAGGTGGTTATTAAATTTCGTCTTATAAATATGATATTCAGGATTATTTAACGACGTTACATGCCTGATAGAATTTCTTAGTTCCTTATCAGGGACTTCATCAGCGTCCAGAAATAAAATCCATTCACCAGAACATAATGAAAGGGCATGGTTTTTCTGTTCACCATACCCGTTAAATTTCTTTTCAAAAAACTTGACCTCGGGATATTGTTGAAGAACAATTTCTTTTGTGCGATCAGTTGAATAGCTATCGACAATTATAATTTCATCGACGATATTATAAAGGGAATCTAAAAGCCTTGCAATGTTATGCTCTTCATTATAAGTAATGACAGCCAGAGTAAGAGACATTATTTAAACTCGAGAATCGTTTTTTTAATGATTTCTATACAATCAAGTAACTGCTCCTCTGTAATGACCAAAGGTGGTGCTAATCTGATGATATTTCCGTGAGTAGGCTTGGCAAGCAGTCCGTTTTCTTTTAATTTCAGACACAGGTTCCACGCTGTAGAGCTGTCAGGAGTATCATTGATTAGAATAGCATTTAGCAATCCTTTACCTCGTACTTTAGTAATAAGGTCAGATTTTTCAATTAATTTTTGAATCTCATTTCTGAAAAGCTGTCCTAATTGTTCGGCTCTTTCAGATAGGTGCTCATCTGCTACAACATCTAAAGCTGCTACGGCTACTGCACAGGCTATTGGATTTCCACCAAATGTTGAACCGTGCTGTCCGGGTTTAATAACGTTCATGATTTCATTGTTAGCAAGAACAGCAGATACAGGATACATTCCTCCGGAAAGTGCTTTCCCTAAAATCAGGATATCTGGCTGCACATTTTCATGGTAACAGGCAATCAGTTTCCCGGTTCTTGCAATACCCGTCTGTACTTCGTCCGCAATAAAAAGAACATTATGTTTTTTACATAGCTCAGAAGCTCCTTTAAGAAAGCCCTCATCCGGAACATACACTCCGGCTTCACCCTGAATGGGTTCAACTAAAAATGCGGCAATATTTTCTGCTTCATTGTTTAATACTTCTTCCAGAGCTGAAAGATCATTATATGCGATTTTAATAAAACCCGGAGTAAAAGGCCCATAATTTTGATTCGCATCCGGATCGTTAGAAAATGAAACAATAGTAGTTGTTCTACCATGGAAATTATTTTCGCAAACAATTATTTTCGCTGCATTTTCTGAAATACCTTTAACTTCATAACTCCATTTTCTGGCAAGTTTCACTGCTGTTTCTACTGCTTCAGCACCAGAATTCATGGGTAACACTTTATCAAAACCAAATAAAGTAGTAATCTTCTTTTCGTACTCTCCTAATTTTGAATTGTAAAAAGCTCTTGAAGTAAGAGCAAGCTTTTTAGCCTGATTTACTAAGGCATCTACGATTTTTGGATGGGAGTGGCCCTGGTTTACGGCAGAATAAGCTGAAAGAAAATCATAATATTTCCTGCCTTCTACATCCCATACAAAGACACCTTCTCCTCGGTCTAAAACTACGGGAAGAGGATGGTAATTGTGTGCTCCATGTTTGTCTTCAAGGTCAATAAAATACTGTGAATTTTTTTCTGTTTCTACTGTTGACATATTCTTTTGGTTTTGTACAAAGTTAATAATTATAATGTTGGATTGATCAGTGATATGTTTATTTTTAATTTTGAATTTGGGGAAGGTCGTAGTTTCTTAACTCTTCCCATATTCATAAATAAAAATCCGCCTTTTGTAAAGCGGAATATTATAAAATGTAAGTGATGGTATATTACTTGACTAAAAGCACTTGATTGTTAGCAAGATATTGATCAATGTATGATTTCATTTGAGATTTCTTTATTGGATCTTTTATTAAATCGTATAGTATTACCAAACCATGAGGTCCAAAATCAACTAGTACAGAATTATCTTTCGTAGAAGTACTTTGCCAATCTGATATATTGATTTTTGGGATGCTTTGATCTATGTTTAAGATATTAGCAAAACGTTTTGAAAGTTCACCTCCCCTTGTTTTATAGTATAGTTTTTTAGAATAATTTTTAGAGGCTTCCTGTACGTCAATATCATTGGATGTGATTGATTTTAAGCCATTTACCGCAATTGCTATACCTGCTCTGGCCGCTTTGCTACGATCAAGATTTGTTGTTTGCGCCTGGAAAAAGATATCTAATTTAGCTCCTGTATAAATATCCACTGTAACGTGTGTGCCGTAATCGTGTACTATTTGTTCCGGTGTTTTTATTTGTAGATCCTTCAGGAAATTTTGGGTTACATAATTCGTAAGTAAATCTGTTGTTGCGTTGATTCTGAATCTTTTTTGCTTAATTAAAATATTATAGCTTCCATAAATAAATTTCGGATCGAAATAACTGTGATTATTAATTAAAGCAGATTTGAAAGGACTTGATATCGTCTTTCCATATAATAGCATTTGATCAGTTGCGCTCACTTTTCTTGAAATCACTTTTGAAAAAGCTGCAGCATCTTCACCATATTCATCAGAATATTCCTGCGTCAATGTATTTTCATCAACTAATCTTGCGCTTTGCTCTGTTTTAAATTTATCAATATCAAGAACTTTAAAACCCGTAGAGTTAGAATTTGCATATTCGCCGGTAACGTTATAACCATATCCTAAAGCGTTGTAGTAACCAAATTCCTTACTATCTTCAAGTGATATCGGATTTTCATTTGATGTTTCGGGGGTTGTTTCAATAACTTCATCACTGGAGCAGGATGACATAAAAAGAATAAGCGAGGTGCTTATGCAGAATAAGATTTGTTTCATCATAATTTTTTATCGCGACAAAAATAGCATTAAATCAAAAAAATGGGAAATAATGGGGTCTGATAAAAGTCATGACAGATCATTTTGTAATGTAAAAACGAAAGTAATTCAAACAAAAAACTGCCCCGATTTGAGGCAGTTTCTGTTTTTTATATTAAATAATCTTAATGATTATCATATTTTCTATCCATTACAAAGTCTTCCATGAACTTTGTAGTGTAGTTTCCTGCAAGATAATTTTCGTCATCCATTAATTGTCTGTGGAAAGGAATCGTTGTTTTTACTCCTTCAATATAAAACTCTTCCAATGCACGTCTCATTTTAGCAATTGCTTCTTCACGGGTTTGAGCCGTAGTAATTAGCTTTGCAATCATAGAGTCGTAATTAGAAGGGATCGTATATCCTGAGTAAACATGAGTGTCTACTCTGATTCCATGTCCCCCAGGGATATTTAATCCTGTTATTTTTCCTGGAGAAGGTCTGAAGTCAGCATATGGATCTTCAGCATTAATTCTACATTCAATTGAATGTAATTTCGGGTAATAATTGATTCCTGATATTGGAGTTCCTGCAGCTAACAGGATTTGCTCCCTGATCAAATCATAATCAATTACCTGCTCGGTAATAGGGTGTTCTACCTGAATCCTTGTGTTCATTTCCATGAAATAGAAATTTCTGTGTTTGTCTACCAGGAATTCGATTGTTCCCACACCTTCGTAACCAATGAATTCAGCTGCTTTTACTGCTGCTGCCCCCATTTTCTCACGAAGTTCATCGGTCATAAACGGAGAAGGAGTTTCTTCTGTCAGTTTTTGATTTCTTCTTTGTACGGAACAGTCTCTTTCAGAAAGGTGACAGGCTTTACCATATTGATCTCCGGCAACCTGAATTTCGATATGTCTAGGCTCTTCAATTAATTTTTCCATGTACATACCTCCGTTTCCAAAAGCGGCTACAGCCTCCTGAATGGCAGAATCCCAATGCTCCTTAAGATCTTCTGCTTTCCAGACAGCTCTCATTCCTTTTCCACCTCCACCGGCAGTTGCTTTGATCATTACAGGATATCCTGTCTCTTCAGCAACTTTCACTGCATGCTCGTATGATTCAATAAGACCGTCAGAACCTGGAACACATGGCACACCTGCAGCCTTCATGGTTGCTTTGGCGTTCGCTTTGTCACCCATTTTCTCAATTTGTTCTGGGGAAGCACCAATAAACTTTATCCCATTTTTCTGACAGATTCTTGAAAAATTCGCATTTTCAGATAGGAATCCATAACCAGGGTGAATAGCATCTGCATTAGTAATTTCTGCAGCAGCAATGATATTTGGAATTTTAAGGTATGAGTCTTTGCTCATTGCAGGACCAATACAAACTGCTTCATCGGCAAATCTTACGTGAAGACTGTCTTTATCTGCAGTAGAGTAAACTGCAACGGTTTTGATCCCCATTTCTTTGCAAGTACGAAGAATACGCATTGCAATCTCGCCACGGTTGGCTATTAATATTTTTTTGAACATCTTCTTCAATTTGAAAATTAGATAATTTGAAAATTAGATAATGTTATTTTAATGTAGAATTTAATCTAACATCCAATGTCTAACATCTAACTTCTAAATTAAGATGGATCTACTAGGAATAAAGGTTGGTCGTACTCTACAGGAGTAGCATCGTCTACCAATATCTTAACGATTTTACCGCTGATCTCAGATTCTATCTGATTGAATAATTTCATTGCTTCAATTACACAAACGATTTTTCCGTTGGAAACTTCATCACCTACATTTACAAAAACGTCTTTATCTGGAGATGGCTTTCTGTAGAAGGTACCAATCATTGGAGACTTAATAGTTAAATACTTGCTGTCATCAGAAGCTGCTTCTACTTTTTCAGTTGGAGTAGTGGCAGCTGGAGTTTGTACAGGAGCTGCTACTTGCTGAGGAGCAGTGTGGTAAACTGCTGGTTGTGCATAGTTTACTTCGCTTCCTGCTAATGGAGTTTTAATAGTGATTTCGAAATCTTTAGTCTTGTATTTAACCTCTGAAACTTCGGCTTTAGATACAAACTTGATAAGATTTTGTATGTCTTTAATGTCCATAAATTTGATATTTGATTTTGAGCCAAAGATACCAAAAAAACATAAAAAACAACAAAAAATCGCCCAATTTTGATGAAATTGGGCGATTTTTGTATTAAAATGAGGTTTTTTTAAATTTACCTTTTAGTTTTCTTCAGTAGTTTCCACTGTTTTCTCTAGTACTACTTTACCTCTATAGTAAAGTTTTCCTTCATGCCAGTGAGCTCTGTGGTAAAGGTGGTGTTCACCTGTAGTTGCATCTTTCGCTAATTGAGGAACTACTGCTTTGTAGTGAGTTCTTCTCTTATCTCTTCTTGTGGACGATTGTCTTCTCTTTGGATGTGCCATTGTGTAATAACTTTTTTAATTTGATGAGCGATGAGATTTTTTTCATCATCTCATCATATTTAAATTATTTTAATTTTTATCTTTTAATTTTTTTAAAGCTTCCCATCTTGGGTCACTCTCATGTTCTTCCTCTTCCTTTTCTTCAATATCTTTAGGACTGAACTGGTCCAAAATTCTTAAATCTTCATCACTTACGTCAGGAGATACTTTTTTCATAGGTATGGAAAGTACTACATTTTCGTAAATCAACTGTGCTACATTGAAAGCGTGGTCCGAGCTTGGAATAGTAATAACGTTTTCGTCACTATCATCATATTCTTCTCCAAACTTGACCAGGACTTTAATTTCATTTTCAATCTGATGGTCAAAATCGGCGCTTGTAATATCGCAAACCAATTCTACGGTTCCATCAATTTTTATTTCAAACTCTAAAAAAGTAGTATGCTTTTCCAAAAGAACATCTACTGTTATTCTAGGATTTGTAAATTCCTGTTCAGTGTCAAATAATTGAAAGAACGATTGGTCTATCTCAAATTTGAACTGATGCTTGCCGTTTTTTAATCCGGAAAAGCTTACGTCATAGTTTCTTAACTTGTCCATAAAATGAGTGTGCAAAAATATGCATTTTTTTTATAATTACAAATAAAATATCAAACAAATTAATTTTAAATGTGTTTGGAAGAGTTATGCTTCATTTTCATCAGGAAGATCTTCATCTATTCCATTATCTACAGCCATTTTTCTTGGCTGCATCCTATTGCTCATGAGATCGTTATATTCGCTTCTGTTCTTAAAAATTTTAATAGCTGTAAAAATAGCTTCTGTAAAACTCTGTTCATCGGCGATATTTTTTCCTGCAATATCATAAGCGACTCCATGGTCGGGAGAAGTTCTGATAAAAGGTAGTCCTGCAGTATAATTTACACCTTCTTCATAAGCCAGTGTTTTGAAAGGAGCAAGGCCCTGATCATGGTACATTGCTAAAACAGCATCGAAGTTTTTATATTTATTGGGTTGGAAAAAACTGTCCGCAGGAAATGGTCCGAAAGCTAAAACTCCATTGTCTGAAAGTTCTTTGATGGCTGGTCCGATGATCTCTATTTCCTCGCTGCCAATTACTCCTCCGTCTCCGGAATGGGGATTCAGTCCTAATACGGCAATTTTTGGTTTTTGAATACAGAAATCTTCAATTAAAGTTTGGTTTAAGGCTTTGATCTGTTTTTTGATTTTTTCTTTCGAAATACTTTCGGCTACCTTAGCTAAAGGAATATGATGCGTAGAAACGGCTACTTTTAAATCATCCGTTACTAAAAACATTAAGCCTTTTTTATTGAATTTTTCTTCAAAATATCCAGTATGTCCAGCATGTTTAAAGCCTAGTTTCATCATTTCATCCTTATTGATAGGCGCGGTAACAAGTACGTCAATGTCTCCTTTGATTAAAGCTTCTGTAGCAGCCTCCAGAGAGGATATTGCCATTTGGGTGGATTCTTCGGTAGGAGTTCCCAACTCTACATTAGAATTTTCCTTGGCAAGATTGACCATATTCAGTTTTCCCGTCTGAGCCTGAGAGGCTTCATTGATATAATTGAAATTAAGATTCAGTTTGAAAATATTCTTCTGATAGGTAAATAATTTCCCGGATCCGAAGATTACAGGAGTGAAAAAATCTGTGATCGTTTTGTCTTTCAAAGACTTCATAATGATCTCAGGGCCGATGCCATTGAAATCACCTATTGAAATTCCTACTCGTACTCTATAGTTTTTTGGACTCATTTTGATTATCTTTGAAGATTATAATTTTACAAATTTAGCAAAAAATAATATGTTCACAGGAATTATTGAAGCAGTTGGAGTTATTGAGAAAATTGAAGAAAAAGGAAGTAATATCGACTTTACATTAACCTGCCCTTTTACCAATGAGTTAAAAATAGATCAAAGTCTTGCACATAACGGATGTTGTTTGACGGTTGTGGAGATTAAGAATGACCAATATGTTGTAACAGCAATTAATGAGACTCTGGAAAAGACTAATCTTGGAAAATGGGAAGTGGGAACAGTAGTAAATCTTGAACGTTGTATGAAGATGGATGGCAGACTGGATGGGCATATTGTACAGGGACATGTGGATAAGACAGGTGAGGTTGTAGGAATCGAAAATAAAGACGGGAGCTATTTCATTACAGTAAAATATGATAATGACGGTGATTTTGTAACAGTACCTCAGGGATCAATTACTATGAATGGAATAAGTCTTACCGTTGCTAAAAGTGAGGATTTCCAATTTTCTGTCGCGATTATTCCATATACCTGGGAGTTTACGAATATGCAATATTTAAAAATAGGTGATAAAGTTAATCTTGAATTTGACATAATTGGTAAGTATATTGCTAGGTTAATTAAAAAACAGAATGGCAATTAATAAGTACAAAGGATATAGCTTGAGGAATCGAGTGTTTTTCGGTTTCTTGCTGGTATGTCTTTTAAGTGTTGTTGCTTCATCCCTCGTTCCTTACTTTGTTTTGAGAAACCATTCTTTGCAACAAAGCAAAATTGACATGCAGGAGAAAACCAGTGCTGTAATGCGCTTTCTGGATTATGAAGTAAGCAGTACGGTACTCGAAACTAAAGATCTCCCTCAGGTTTTAGGAAATAAAATTTTTGAAATTGCAGATATCAATCAGCATGATATTGTGATTTATGATTTGAAAGGACATTATCTTCTTTCCAACAGAGATCAGGGGTTAGTATCTCAAAAATCAATTCCCGTAGATATTGTTAATCGAATCCTGGCGACTGATGCCAGAGTGGATATTAAAGGATATGATCAGGCAAAGGATGCGGTATTCACATCCTCTTATATGATCCTAAAAAATAATGTTCTGGAGCCTATAGGAATTGTATATATTCCTTTGTATCATAATGAATCCGCTTATCTGGAAGTGCTTCACCAATATGTTAAATATATCCTTTTGGTTGATTTCTTTCTTATTATATTCAGTATCTGGATTAGTTGGGTAACCTCAAACAGTTTGGCTAAAAATATTACGAAATTCTCTGATATGATTACGCGTATTACTCTTTTTGAGAATGAAATGCGTCCTATCAGATATTATAAAAATGATGAGCTAAATGCTTTGGCAAGAGCTTATAACAGAATGATACTTCAGATTCAGGATCAAAAAGAAAGGCTTAGGTTCAAAGCATCAGAGGAAGCGTGGAGAGAAATGGCGAAACAAGTAGCCCATGAAGTAAAGAATCCTTTGACTCCGATGAAGCTTACCATCCAGAATTTTGAAAGGAAGTTTGATCCTCAGGATCCTAATGTGACGGAAAGGGTAAAAATGATGAGTAAAACGATGGTTGATCAGATCGATTTGATTGCTACCGTAGCCTCTGCTTTTTCCGAATTTGCGAAGCTTCCCGAAAAAAATAATGAGACCATCAACCTGAATGCAGAGGTTGCTGATATTCTACGTGTTTTCAGTGATGACAGTGTTTTCGTCCATACCAACAAGGCAAATATCATGATCAATATGGACAGGATCTATCTTTCCAGGATTATTACCAACCTTGTTACCAATGCAAAGCAGGCTCAGAGCGAAGATAGAAAATTAATTATCAATGTTGATATAGAGCAGCACCAAAGAAGAGTAATGATCTCTGTGCAGGATAACGGAGTAGGTATTCCGGATAATATGTATGAAAGGATTTTTGAACCTAATTTTACGTCAAAAAACAGTGGGATGGGATTAGGCCTCTCCATGGTAAGAAAAATGGTGGAAGATTATAAAGGTGAAATTTCTGTAAAATCAGAAGTTGATAAAGGTTCTACATTTACTATAACACTACCGACCAATCTATAGTGAAACCTTTTAAGTTTAAGCAGTTTGATATTCAGCAATCCCCGGATGTTTTTCGTGTAGGGACTGATGGTGTTTTGTTAGGTGCTTTAGCTAGTGTCGATCGGGCAGCCAAAGTTCTTGAGGTAGGAACCGGTACAGGCTTGATATCTTTAATGCTTGCTCAAAGGAATCTTAATGCTGTGTTTTTAGGGTTGGATATTCAGATTGGTGCTGTTGAATTAACCCGGAAGAATTTCCGGAATTCGGTTTTCAGTGAAAGATTGAAAAATATTCATCAGGATTTTAAAACTTTTGAATCAAAAGATACATTTGATCTTATTATTTCCAATCCTCCGTATTTTGAAGAGTCTGATTCCGGTAAGGATAAAATTGCCAGGCAGACAATTGAGTTGAATTTCAGAGAACTAATCTCCAGAATTCCGTCGTTGTTGTCTGAAAAGGGTGTTTTTTCGGTGATCATTCCTGTTGAGGTGGGAGTGGATTTCATTGGTCTTGCAAAAGAATATCATTTGTTTTTGTTCAGAAGAATTCAGATCAAAGGAATTGAACATTCAAAAGTTAAAAGACTGATATTGGAATTTTCAATAAGGGAAGGTGAGGCCGAAGACTCTGAATTGGTGATAGAAAAAAGTCCGAGAAAATACTCGGACCAATATTTAGAACTCACTAAAGAGTTTCATGTTTTTAGTAAATGAAAATTATTCGAATAATTCCGTGGTATCAAGTACGGATACCTTTCCATCTTCACATCTGATCGCTTCACCAGGGAAGTTTTGGATCATATGATAATCGTGAGTAGCCATCACTACAGCAGCTCCGTTTTCCAAAGCAACCTGCTTAAGTAAAGTCATGATTTCATTAGAAGTTTCCGGATCAAGATTTCCGGTAGGCTCATCTGCAAGAATAAGATCCGGATGATTTAATAAAGCTCTTGCAATAGCTATACGCTGTTGCTCTCCTCCTGAAAGTTCGTGTGGCATTTTATGCTTTTTGCTCTTCATGTTCACGCTTCCAAGAACTTCGTTGATACGGTCTTCCATTTTGATTTTATCACTCCATCCTGTAGCCTCAAGGACAAATTTTAAATTCTTTTCCACTGTTCTGTCTGAAAGTAACTGAAAGTCCTGGAAAACAATTCCTAATTTTCTTCTCAGGTTAGGGATGTCAGACGTTCTCATTTTAGCAAGATCAAAACCTACTACATCACCGTGTCCTGAAGCCAATGGAATATGCCCGTACAATGTCTTTAAAAGTGAGCTTTTTCCTGATCCTGTTTTTCCGATAAGATAGCAAAATCTTCCTTTTTTAATATTGAGATTAACGTCAGAAAGAACAGTAAAGTTTTTTTGAGCAATCTTTGCATGTTGTAAACTTATAATGCTATCTCCTGAGATATTTGTATGTGGCATAATTTAATTTTAAGAGGGCGATTTCTAAAAAAAATCTTTTCAGATTTTAAAAATAGAAAAAAGAAACTTAAAGAACCTAAATTTTAGTAAATTTTAACAACAAAAAATGCCTGAAAAACTTCTTTTCAAGCATGATTTGTATATGATAATTTCGAGATTATCTCTTAGCGCGAGATGCACTTATCGTTAAACTCTTTCTGCCTTTAGCTCTTCTTGCAGCCAAAACTCTTCTACCGTTTGGCGTTGACATTCTTTCTCTGAAACCGTGTTTGTTTCTTCTTTTTCTTTCTGATGGCTGGAATGTTCTTTTACTCATTACTATATATTTAAATCGTAATTATCTATTTATTTTTCAGGTTGCAAAGATAAATATTTTTTTAGAAGTTACAAATTTATATTGTTTTTTTTTGAAATTAATTTAAGCGTTTCTGAAGGTGATATTAGAAAAGTTCACTATAAATAGAGTCCCTCAGCTTATTTAAATTAATGTATGTCTCATTTATTTAAAAGCTCTATCTTTGGAGACTCAAATTTAAAGAACATAATGATGTTTACACCTACTGAACTTTTAGAAATAAAGAATCTTCTTACGCCTGAAAATAAAATAGTTATCCTTACCCATTATAATCCGGATGGAGATGCTATTGGTTCCAGTTTAGGATTAAAACATTATTTGCACGCAAAAGGCATAATGGCAGAAGTGGTTGTGCCTAATGATTTTCCTAAATTTTTGAAATGGATGCCTGAAGCCAGAAAGAATATCGTTGCTGAATATAAAAGAAAGGTTGCATTTGATCTTATTAGTGATGCAGATGTTATTTTTTGCTTAGACTTCAATTCACCTTCACGAATTGGCATTCTTGGAGACTGGCTGGTAAAAGCTACCGCAAAAAAAATTCTCATTGATCACCATCAGCAGCCTGAAGAGTTTGACTATGTATATTCAGATACCATTATCCCTGCAACTTCCCAGATGATCTATCATTTTATTGAAGCAATGGAGGATGAGGATTTGGTTAATAAAGATATTGCAGAGTGTCTTTATACCGGGATCATGACTGATACAGGAGGGTTTCGTTTCCGCTCAACAAGTGCTACAACACACCGTATTATTGCTAACCTCATTGAAAAAGGAGCTGATCCTTCCGTTATTACATCTAATACGTGGGATACCAATACCGTTTCCCGTCTGCATCTTTTAGCTCTGATATTAGGAAGAATAGAAGTGGTAAATGACGGTACAGTAGCTGTTTTATACTTAACAAGAAAAGAACTTCAGGAATATGGCTTCCAAAAAGGAGATACTGAAGGTTTTGTTAATTATGGATTGAGTATTATCGGAGTGAAGATGTCTGCATTTTTCATGGAAGACCTGTATGAAGATTTTATCAAAATTTCTTTCAGAAGTAAAGATGATGTTGATGTTAATAAGTTTTCAAGGAAGTATTTCAATGGAGGAGGGCATATCAACGCAGCAGGAGGTAAATCAAATGATTCTTTACCGGATACTCTTGAAATATTTAAAAACAGAGTGGCTGAAGAGAATTTGTAAAATGAAACAGAAGAAGGAAGATACGAATCAAATAGCATTAAACCTGGCTTCAATTGTCAATTTTTAATTTTCTGTATCCCTTGTCTTCCAGTTCTGCACATGTATATTCATACACCTGCTGAAACATTTCATCCATATATTTTTTGTTAAATAAGCTGAACTTTGTCATTTTAGGAGGATCAAGAAAGATCTTACATGAATTCACTTTAGAATAAACCGATTTTGCAATGGCTAAATGGAGAATTCTATCAAATTCCTTTAGCAGACTCATTTTTTTAAGTTCATCATAACTGATCGAATTCACATGTGATGCAATCAGGAAATCGCATTTATCAATGATTGGTTCTATGGGTAAGTTGTCTAAAACGCCACCATCTACATATATTTTTTCTCCAATCCTTACGGGTGGAAGTATAAAAGGAACGCTTGAAGATGCTAAAAGGGGTTGAAAAAGTGGTCCTTCTGAAAAGAAGCTTACAATGCCGTGGGTCATTTCTGTTGCAGCCACATAAACGGGGATTTTCAGGATTTTAAAATCATCCTCAGGAAAGTGATCTGTAAATAGTTTTAAAATAAAATTTGAGCTGAAAATGCCATTTTTGGAAAGTTTTAAATAAGACCTGGAAAAAAAAGTGGTGCTTTTTACAATGTCCATCATCTCATCGGGAGTTTTTCCGAAAGAATAAAAAGCGCCAACAATAGAACCGGCGCTGGTACCTGAAATAATATCGGGTTTAAGATTGAATTCTTCCAACGCTTTTAAAACAGCAATATGGGCAATTCCACGCATGCCTCCACCGGAAAGTGTCAAGCCGATTACGGGTTTCTTTTTGTTGAAGGAGAATAAGCTCATTGAGAAAATTAATCTTCACTAATATACAAGAAATTTCAGAACCTTAATTGGGCTTATTGAGGATAAAATAGCTTGACTGTATTTAGTAATAATATGGCTCGTGTTGGAAAACAAAAAGCCTAAATGTTTATAAAACTAAGTTTTTCGGCATATTATGAAGAAGTTCAGTATTAATGATCTCTGCACAAATTCCTGGTTTTTCCCAATGTCCGTTATGTCCGCAATCCAGAATGTATGATTTTATATTCGTCCTGTCCGGAAGGTTATTGATGGTTGTTTCTGTTTTTACTGCATTATCATGCTTTCCTGAGAGGACTAATATTTTAGCCTCAAGATTTTCCAGAACATGTTTTTTATCCGTTCGTTCTACCATTCCTTTTACGCAGGCTAATGCTCCCATATTATTGGTAGACAATGCAACTTCCAGAGCTGTTTCTATTTTGCCTTCAAGAATATCTCTTTCGTTAGGGTTGAATAAATTAGGAACTCCGGCCTTTGCATAATTAGGGAATGCTTCCTGAATAATTCTGTAGCTTTTTATGCGTTGTTTTTTCTTTTCATCATCATCCGGAAAGTAGGTGGAAAAAAATAAGGTAAGACTTTTTATTGATTCGGGATATTTTTCAGCAAATGCCAATGAAGTATAACCTCCCATAGAATGTCCTAACAGGTGAACTTTTTCAAGCTTTTGATCGTTTAGAACCTTTTTTACTTCATCAGCCATAAGCTCCATCGTATGAACGTCAGCCAAAATTTCTGATTTTCCGTGACCAGGGAGATCTATTTTTAAAAGGGTGAAATTTTTAGATAAGTGCGGCTCCATATCACTCCAGATAGAAAGATTTTCCATGAAGCCATGGAGTAGTACTAAAATTTCCTTTCCGTTTCCTGTTTTTTCAAAATTCAGCATGTGTTCAGAATTAAAAGTGAATATCGATATAGTCTACAAATCCTGAGCCGTTTACCATATCCTGAAGCCTCCAGGTTTTTCCGCCGTCTTTAGATAAGAAAGTTTTTGTACCCTTTCTTATATCTATTTTCCCGTTTTCGTTTTCAGAGATGCTTTGCGAAATACTTCCTGTGAAATTCATATGCTTGTCGGAAACAACTTTCATATAGCCTTCAATATGTACATGATCTTTCCCTGATTTTATATCTCCAAGAACTTTATAATGATCCTTTTCACCCTCTGTTTTTTTGAAATTGACAGAGCCTGCTTTTTTGATGAGATTATGCGTGAATTTATGATCTCCGCTAAAGTCTTTGAAATGGTTTTTACTTCTAATGCTGTCATTTATTTTTGTACGGGCAGCATTAATAGAATCGATAATTTTGACGCTGTCTGTTTGGTTTGGGGTTGATTGTGTTTCTTTTTTTGAACAAGAAAAAAGTAGGGCTGTAATTGCCGCGATCATTAGTATATTTTTCATCGAAGGATAAAAATTGTATTCTCAAAAGTAAATAAAAAAGAGCATTATTATAATGCTCTTTCTGTTTTATTTTATTAATTCTTCATAAACTTTCTTTTCCCAAGGTTTCATGTCGGTGATTCCATAACGTTCCTTTTTAGAGATGGCAATGTTGTCCAGCATATCTACAAAATTTTTATAATTAGAATCATCTGTAGGTTCAATGATAATTGTGAAATTATCTTTTATAGGTGCGTCATTGTAAGCCTTCGAAATGATTTTTGAAATATTAACCCCATTATAATCGGTTTCTTTGAGATTGCTGGTGTTTAAATCTCCTTTTGCCTCCTGATGATAAAATATCCTATTATCCTTTCCGATAATAAATGTAACCTGGTTTTTGTTGTCAACTACATTTGTTGGTGGAGTTGGGCTTTTTGCCGGCAATCCCAGATCCATTACATTGGGTTTTGTAAAATTGGTTGTAAACATGAAAAAGGTTATTAATAAAAAACCTAAGTCTACCATTGGAGTCATGTCCACGCGGATTAATTTTTTCCGTTGTTTTCCTCCTGATTTTTCTTGTGCGATAACTTCAGCCATAAGTACAATTTTTAAATGTTAAACGGTTATTTGATAAAGATTGAATTATTGTTCTTTATCTGAAGGAATCCATACAAAGCTTGTACCTAATTTTTCAAAATCTTACAATTTTTTAAAATTTATTAAATGTTTAGCATAAAGAAACCTTAGCGTTTTTGATTTTATTAATATTTTATGATTAATTAAGAGGTTGTGTATTATTTCTCTATGATCAATTTCTCAGATAAAATATTTTTTCCCTGATGCTCACCGTGGATAATATAAATGCCATTGGTTAATTGAGAGGTATTAATAGAGCTTTTTTTATTATTATATTTTTGACTTTGCAATTTTCTTCCCGACATATCTGTTATCTGTACGGTAGTTCCGGCAGGCAGGTTATCCAGATAAATAAGATCTTTTGCAGGATTAGGATACAAGGAAATATTGTTTTTAATATTATTTTCTGTGGTACTTAGCTGTTCAGTTTGGACTTTTACCATCCAGCCATCATTAAGCCCTTTATTAATGGTAATATCCCCGTCGGTAGAATAGGTTCCGCCCACTACAATATAGGTTCCGTCAGCAATCTCTATAATACTTCTGCCCATTTCATTACCGGTGCCTCCCAACGATTTTTGCCACATGATATTTCCGGAAGAGTCAGTCTTAATAATCCAGAAGTCACTGCTTCCATGATTACCCGTCACATCTCCATTGGTTG
Source organism: Chryseobacterium sp. B21-037 (assembly GCF_028570785.1). NCBI lineage: Bacteria > Pseudomonadati > Bacteroidota > Flavobacteriia > Flavobacteriales > Weeksellaceae > Chryseobacterium > Chryseobacterium sp. B21-037. The sequence continues at coordinate 3,074,230 of NZ_JALGCB010000001.1, read as the reverse complement.
ATTGGGCGTTTCCGGCAATGATATATCCACCATCCAAGGTCCGTTGGATGGCTTCTCCATAATCAGAAGACGTTCCTCCAAATGTTTTCTGCCATTGCAGGTCACCTGACGAGTTGAGTTTCAGCATCCATACTTCACCCTGACCATGATTTCCTGTTATATCTCCATCACTGGATTGAGTGTAGCCTACAAGTATATATCCGTTATCACTGGTGTTTTGTATATCGTACGGGTTTTCCCTTGATGTTCCGCCATATGTTTTCTCCCAGATAACAACTCCTGATGGGTCTAATTTCAGAATCCAGAAATCCGAAGTGTCGGTTGAAGAAAAGTTGTAACTTCCGATAACGACATAACTTCCATCCGGAGTTTGCCTGATCTGATTTCCATCGTCTTGATAAAGAAAACCATACGTATTTTGCCATTGTATATTTCCGGAACTGTCTAATTTGATGATCCACATATCCCTTTGTCCGTGATTACTTGTAATATCACCATCTGTAGAGTAGGTAGATCCTATAGCAATATATCCTCCTTCATTTGTCTGCTGGATATCAACTCCATCTTCATCAGCACTACCACCCAGTGTTTTTTGCCATACAATATTGCCGGAGTCATCAAGTTTAAGTATCCATAAATCATATCCTCCATGATTTCCCATAATATCCCCATCCGTGGAACTTGTGGATCCAATGGCGATATATCCGCCGTCAGTGGTCTGCTGAATCTTAAATCCTCTGTCTATATTGCTTCCGCCATACGTTTTTTGCCATTGGATGGTACCGGAACTGTTTACTTTTACAATCCAAAGGTCTGTGCTTCCATGGTTTGTAGTTACGTCGCCATTTGAAGAGGTAGTATCCCCAATAGTGATGTATCCGCCGTCATTGGTTGCCTGGATATCAAAAAACTCTTCTGTACCTGTACCTCCAAAAGTCTTCTGCCATACTATGGAAGGTGCCTGGGCGCTTAAAGAAAGAAAATTTAAAGTGAAAAATAAAAGATAAAATAGATTTTTCATGTATACTTTTATTCTAAAAATAAATAAAAATTATTGGGTTTATTTATTTCAATAAGTAAGTGTAGACATTTTTCTAATAAGTGTAAAAAGCCCTGTCAATTTAATTGACAGGGCTGTAATATTTTAATTGGTAAACTATTTATTCTGTTTGTAGTAATTTACTCCGCATTCCAGGAATTTTTTAAACTCCTCTTTCGGCATATAACCTGATACAGGAGTGTTGATTACCTTTCCGTCCGGAGTTACCAAAACGTAATGGGGTTGCGAATTGTTATTGAAATTAACCTGCTGAAATAAACTCCATCTGTCTCCGATTGTTTTTACTTTTTTAATTTGACCGTCTCCCAGATCAATTTTGGTTTTCTGATCTTCCGGAAGTTCTTCTTTGTCGTCAACATACAGAGAAGCAAGAATGACATCGTTTTGAAGGATGGGTAAAATGTCGGGTTCGCTCCAGACAAACTCTTCCATTTTTCTACAGTTTTCACAACCATATCCGGTGAAGTCAATCAAAATGGGTTTGTTTTCTTTTTGGCTAATTCTATAGCGCTGAAAAAGTCATGTTCCGGATGCATTCCCAGAATTCCGTCTTTTCATTGTGGAAATAGCTAACGTTAAGCGGAGGAAGGATACCACTCAGTAACTGAAGTTTTGGACGCTCAGAAGGGATCAATCCCTGGATCAGATAGATTACAAATCCAATTCCTAATACTCCCAATATTTTTCTGGTGATAGATATTTTGGGTTTTTTATCATCATGAGGGAATCTGATCAGTCCAAATAAATATAAAGCAAGACCAATTGTAATGATGATCCAGATAACAATAAATAATTCTCTTTTTAATAAAAATGTTTTAGAAACAAGATCTGCTTTTGACAGGAATTTTAAAGCCAATGCGAGTTCCACGAAACCTAGCACTACTTTTACTGTATTCATCCATCCTCCTGATTTAGGAAGGCTCTGCAAAGCTTGAGGGAATAAGGCTAAAAGTCCAAAAATAATTGCCCAGGCCAAACCAAAACCAGCCAATGCAAAAGTTAGCAACATCGGTACATTGGTAGATCCGGTAACAGCACTCCCTAATAAACTTCCTAATATTGGTCCGGTACATGAGAATGAAACAATCACCAGTGTAAGAGCCATAAAGAAGATTCCAATGATACCTCCTGCTTCTTCAGCCTTGGATGATTTATTGGCAATAGCGCTTGGTAGTGTAATATCATAGTATCCGAAGAAGCTTCCGGCAAAGAAAATAAATATGATAAAGAACGCTATATTAAGCCAAACACTTGTTGAAATTTCATTAAAGATATTTCCTGCAATTCCATTAATTAAATGAAAAGGAACACTTAATAATACAAATATAAGCAGGATGAAAAAACCATAGATAAGAGCATCTCTTTTTCCTTTGGCTTTATTTTTATTTCCTTTTGTAAAGAATGATACCGTTAGAGGGATCATTGGAAAAACACAAGGAGTTAATAAGGCTATTAATCCACCGATAAATCCTAAAAATAAATAGGTCCAGTAGTTTTCATCAACTTTTGAAGACTTAGTACCACAATCCGTTAAAGGCTTTTTAAAATCTATTGTTTCTATTTTCAATTTTTTAGGATCCAGATGCGAAACCTGTGATACGACAATTTCGTCTTTAGACGGATTTTCTACAGCGGTTATAGTCGTTTTTGCAGAATCTTTAACTGTTTCTGAAACAGCTTCAGGGGTTGCTTCTTCAGTTGCTCCTTTTGGAGTGACCTTTTGATTGAATTCTAATGTATTGGGAGCCAGACATACCCTGTCATCACACGTTTGATAAGTGATCTCCGAGGTGACATCTGCGGGTTTTGTAGGATCTTTAAGTTTGAATTTTTGTTTAAAGCCTGCCGAGTTTGAATAGAAAACAATCGTTCCGCCAAAAGCCTCAGAGAATTCTTCATGCTTCTTTCCAACCTCCTGAAATTTTCCAATCAGTTCAATGTTTTTTCCCGAAACTTTATATTCTGTGGGAATCCCTGTATCTTCAGGAATATCTCTCGAGTAAATATGCCAACCACTTTCCATCGTTGCATTAAGAACTGCCTCGTATTGATTATTTCCCAGATCATTGATCGTGAACTTGAATTTTACAGGATTTTTGATCTGTGCATTGAGTCCTGAAAATAAGAATACCAAAGCTAATAACAGCCATGCTTTAAATTTACTTTTCATTTTTTACTTTTCATTAAAAAGGTTTAGGGTATGCTTTGTTTTTTCTGTACACACAAATCTTCTGTCTTGTCTGTAAGGAATAATGCCTAAGACGTTTTTATTGCCGTCCGCCAATACCCAAATTTTTTGCTTCGCTAAAATAGATAATTTTTCATCCTTAAAAAACTTGGAAACTTTCTTTTTTCCCGAAAAGAGTAATGGATAAAATAAATCACCTTCCTCTTTTTTCCTTAAAATTAATGGGAATTGAAGCTGTTCTGCATCAAAAGACCATTTGAAACTCTTGCTGTGCTCACTACTGTCTGTAATGAATGTGGCAAGATTGATATCAACTGAAACTTTATTGAAATCAAACTTCTCAATTAAAATTATCTGTTCTTCCTCTTTTTTATCAACCTTATTGATTATGATAAGTTCATCCCGATTAACCATCAGTTGATAATCATTAGAAAAAAAAGAACTTCCTGTAGAGGCAGTGAAAATTTTCCTGATTTCTTCTTCTTTGTTGAATCCGTATTTTTTTAAAATCTCGAACTTTATAAAATCACTTTCTTTAGCCAGCTTTTGCTTTGATAGGATTCTCTTTTCCAGGTTAAATGTAGAAATACTATTTTCTACTTCTTCTATTTGTTTTTGTATAAAATCTTTTGCCTGATTCAGGTAAGAAGAGCTTTTTTTAAAATTTTCTAAAAAATGATCATTAGTTTCAAGAAGTTTCGGGACAATTTCATTTCTGATTTTGTTTCTTAAGTAATCGTTTTTTTTATTAGATGCATCTTCTCTGTATTCGATATTGTTTTCTTTTGCAAAACTATAAATCTCTTCTTTGGAATAATCTAAAAGAGGGCGCAGGATTTTGTTCTCATTAGCAGGAATGCCGCTCAATCCGTTAATGCCTGCTGCTTTTGACAGATTAATGATGAATGTTTCTAGTTGATCATTCAGGTGATGTGCGGTTACCAGATATTCCAGTTTTTCTGCCTCTTGTACCTTTTTAAAAAATTGATACCGGAGTTCCCTGGCCCAAAGCTGAATGGAATTTTCAGGTTGTTGATCTTCTTCCGAAACCTCATATAAATGAAATTTGATGTCATTGGCCTGACAAAAATCCTGAACAATTTTCTGATCCGAATCAGAGTCCTTACCCCGAAGTTTGTAATTGATATGTGCAATCTGAAAATTAAGACCCAGATTACTGAATAAAAAAGCTAAAACGATGGAATCTGCACCTCCGCTTACCGCTAAAAGATAATTGTGTTTTTCGGGTGAGTTAACCAGATTTTGAAGCTGTTCTTTAATACTTAATTTTTTCAACATAACTGTTGAGAATTTCATTTGTGCAAAGATAATTCATATAATTCAATTGAATTTTCTAACTTTGATCCGTCTAAAAAAGATTATTTATGAAGATATTAAAAATTTTAGCAGTTTCTGCGATGGCGTTGGGAATGACATCTTGTGTCAGCAAAAAACAGTATGATGCACTAAGTTCGAACTACAAACAGTGCATTGAAAATATTGGCGAAAGACAAAGAGAGATTCAGGATCTGAAATCTCAAAACTCCGCATTATCCGGTGAAAATAGTTTACTAAAAAGCCAGCATGATGCTCTGAAGTCATCTTTAGATGCATGCTTATCCAATACAGGAAAAAGCTCTGCAAATATTGATAAACTGGTAGGTGAGATTAATGCTTCAAACTCATACATCAAACAATTGATTTCTAATAATGCTAAAAATGACAGTCTGAATTTAGCATTGTCAAATAAACTGAAAAGATCTTTGGATAATGTAACCGATGAGGATGTTCAGGTAAAAGTATTGAAAGGAGTTGTAATGATTTCCCTTTCAGATAAAATGTTGTACAAAACAGGAGATTATAACATTCTGCCGGCAGCTCAGGAAGTACTAGGAAAAGTAGCTAAAGTGATCAACGATTACGATAAATATTCCGTACTTATTGAAGGGAATACTGATAATGCTCCTTTGAGCTCTGCTAATTTACCAAGAGACAACTGGGATCTTTCTGCATTGAGAGGAACTGCGGTTGCGAAGGTGCTGCAAACTCAGTTTGGAGTAGATCCTTCAAGAATTACAGCTGGAGGTCGTTCAGAATACAATCCTAAAGCAACAAACATGAGTGTTTCAGGAAGAGCAGAAAACAGAAGAACTGAAATTATCATTATGCCTAAGCTTGATGAGTTCATGAAACTGATGGATATTGCTCCTAAGAAATAATACTTGAAATACATAAACATAAATAAATCCCGGAGAAATTCGGGATTTATTATTTTAATCAAACTAATTCTTCTTGTTTCAATAATGAAATAATTCGCTTAATAAATGAATCGGATAATTTGCGTTTAGTTTTTTCAGAAGATACATTCTCTAATGATCCTGTAGCTTTTCTCTTTTTCTTAGTTAGGCTTTCTTCTGTTTCCATGTTATATGATGTTTTTGCGTTTGCTGCTTAGCAAAGGTACTAATGTCCTGTCTGCTAAAACACCCGTGTTTTTACGGTATTTTAGCAGGGTGATTTTCCCATGGTTAAATTGTATCTTTTATCCACAATACCACCATTTTTTCTTTTATTTAATTAAATTTGAATAACAAAAATCGATAACATGAGTTTTTTTGAAGAAAAGAACCCGGAAATGGATAGGTATCTGGAGACCCACGCTTCTTCCGAACCTGAAATTCTGAAGAGATTAAGAAAAGAAACTTTCCAGAAAACAACACAGCCGCATATGATATCCGGTTATCAGCAGGGAAGGCTTTTAACGATTATTTCCCAGATGCTGCGGCCAGTAAATATTCTTGAAATAGGAACTTTTACGGGATATGCCACCCTTTGTTTAGCTACGGGCTTATCCAAAGAAGGAAAAATTACAACATTGGATGTTAATGAAGACCTGGCTTACCTTCCAAGAAAGTATTTTTCTGAAAGTGAATTTTCGGAGCAGATCTATTTTAAACTTCAGGATGCAAAAGACTTCTTAAAAGAAACAAATGAGATTTTTGATCTTGTTTTTATCGATGCAGATAAGGATAATTATGCAGAATATTTCAGATTAATAAAACCCCATACCCAATCCGGATCAGTGGTATTGTTTGATAATGTTCTATGGTACGGTAAAGTATTGGAAGAAAACCCAAAACAAAGATCTACCCAGGTCATTAAAGAATTAAATGATTTGATTGCAAAAGATGAAGATTTTGAAAATCTTATTTTACCTTTGCGTGACGGGGTTAATTTCCTTCGAAGGAAGTAAATAGAGAGGTTTGAAATTTAAATTTTCAAATCCTTAGTCATTTAATATATAAAGAAAGTTGATGAATAAAGGAATCTGTATTGTTACTGTAGCTCCTGTCCGTGCAGAAAACTCGGACAAAGCAGAGATTGTAACAGAAATATTGTTTGGTGAAAGTGCTGATATTTTGGAAGTGAATAAAAACTGGACCAAAATAAAAATGCATTATGATGGCTATGAAGGATGGGTGGATACTAAACAGATAAAACCGGTATCAGACGAAGAACTTGAAAAGAGAAAAGTTACTCTGATTACGGAAGATTTCTCCTCTGTATTGATGAATGATGGTAAAACATTGCTTTCTATGGGATCAGAAGTTGAATTTCCGGCTGTGGCTTCAAGGAGAAGTCATGATATTCGGGAAAGCATTGCTTTAACGGCAAAAGAATTTCTTAATGTTCCTTATTTATGGGGAGGAAAAAGCTTTTTTGCGGTAGATTGTTCAGGCTTTACACAATTGGTGTATAAAGTTCACGACATCAAGCTTCCGAGAGATACCTATCAGCAGGCAGAGATGGGGGAGCCTTTAACCTTTGTTGAGGAAAGTCAGCCCGGAGACTTGGCATTCTTTGAAAATACCGAAGGGAAAATTATTCACGTTGGAATTATGCTAGAAAATCAGAAGATCATTCATGCCTCTGGTAAGGTAAGAATTGACACCCTTGATTCCTCCGGGATTTTCAATAAGGAATTGAACAGTCATACCCATAAATTAAGAGTGATTAAAAAAGTTTTGTAATAACCGAAGCATGTCTGGTAAACTATTACTTATTGTAAATATTCTCTTGCTTATTTCAATTTGGATTTTTACCGGATGGAAATATGCAGAATTACCGGAAATTATTCCTACTCATTTTATGGTTAACGGAAGAATTGACGGTTATGATCATAAAAGGACAATTTGGATTTTACCTTCTATTGCTACCTTCTTATCTTTTATTCTTTTTGCGGTTACCAGAGATTCCAACTCTCCCATGCTTACTATTCCGGATCACTTCCGAAATAAAAAATCTTTAGAGCTTTTTGCATACAGTATTCTGCTACCTCTGCTATTGTTGTTTGGGTATACTCTTTTAGAAACCGTTTGGATAGCTGAAAACAGAACAAATACTTTGGGTAATATGTTTTTCGTTTTTTTAGGCTTGATGATCCTTGTAATAGGGACAAACATATTTGTAATGTTTAAAAAAGGAAAATATGATAAAATCCAAAAATAATTCTGATCACTATATATGGGGAGAGCATTGTGATAGCTGGGTACTGAAGGATACCCAGGAGCTTTCTGTAAAGCAGGAAAAAATGCCTTCGGGAACCTCTGAAAAACTTCATTTTCATAATAGAGCTAGCCAATTCTTTTATATTCTTAAGGGAGAGGCTTCATTTGAAATTGAGCAGGAAAAGTTTTTTATAAAAGCGGGTGAAAGTATTTCTATTGAGCCAAAAGCGCAACATTATATTTTTAATGATACAGAAGAAGAACTTGAGTTTTTAGTGATCTCTTGTCCTTCAACAAATAATGACCGGGTTGAAATTGAAAAATAGATGATGTCTTTTATTTATAACATACTGATTAATATCCTCATTTTCGGAATGAAAGTATTTTCGTTGTTCAATGAGAAAACTAAAAAAGGAATTGAGGGACGAAAACATTCTTTATCGCTTGTAAAATCTTCATTTTCAAAAACGGATAAGGTAATCTGGATGCATGCAGCAAGTCTGGGGGAATATGAGCAGGGGCTTCCTGTTCTTGAAAGGTTGAAAGAAATTTTTCCACAACATAAAATTCTGATTACATTTTTTTCACCTTCAGGATATGAAAATGTTATCAGGAAAAAACATATCGCTGATGTTATTTGCTATCTTCCTTTTGATACAAAAAAATCTGTAAGCGAGTTTGTTGCACAGTTCACTCCTGAACTATTCTTTACGGTTAAATATGATTATTGGTATAATCTTTTAGCTGAACTAAAAAAAAGGAATGCCAGAATTTATGTGATTTCTGCACTGTTCTATGAAAGGCAATCATTTTTTACATCTTACGGGAAATGGTTTGTTAAACAGCTTCAGTCAAACGTTGATTGGTTTTTTCATCAGACTGAATTTTCCTACGCTCTGGCTAAAAGTATAGGATTGGTAAAATCTTCTATAACAGGAGATACAAGATTTGACAGGGTTAAGCAACTTAGGAGCAGGGATCATCATGTGAAATTTATCAAAGACTTTACAGGAGATCAAAAAACCATTGTTTTCGGAAGTTCGTGGCATGCTGAAGAAAAAATTGCAGAGCTGGTTTCTGTAATGAATCAGGATGTGAAAATTATTATTGCTCCTCATGATTTAAAAAGAGTCCAGAACTTAAAGCAGATGTTTCCCAATGCCTTATTGTATAGTGAAATTTCTGATTCCGGATTTTCGGCTTTCAATCCTCAGCTGTTGATTATTGATAGCATCGGGCTACTATCAAAATTATATTCCTATGCTGATATTGCCGTAGTGGGAGGTGGGTTTCATGATGCAGGTCTTCATAATATTCTTGAAGCGGCGGCTTTTGGTGTTCCTGTTGTTTTCGGAAACCACTACAGAAAAAATCCTGAAGCAGATGAACTGATTTCAGCAGATGGAGGCAAATCTTTTGAAACCGAATATTTGGCTGCGGATTTTATTCTTTTTTTAACCCATAATGAAGAGGTAATTGAAGATATGTCTCAAAGTGCCAGAAAATTTGTAGATGATAAACCCGATTCTTCGGAGCTTATTATTGAAAAGATGATATCATTTTAAGAATCCCTGGCTTTTGATCTCTTTAATGATTAAATCCAGATTTTCAGGAATACGGTCAGATTTAAGCCATCTCATATCAAAACTATTATTGATACAAAGTTTCTGTAGGTAGCGGTTATTTTGAATTTTATCTTCCAGTTCATTCAATTGCTCATCGAACTCAATCCAGTAATCTTCATCAAGCTTTTGTATAGTAAGAAGCGCCTTTATTGCTTTATTGATTAGATAAATGTAAAGCTTATATACAGCATCGAACCTTTGATGATTGAGCTGAGAATTTTGTTCTAAAATTCTGTTGATGAGAAACAGGTGAAGTGATACTTCACCGAATTTATCGGTAGTCACTTTTATGTGTTCAGTTATTTCAGCGCTTATTTTTCTAATAAGAACCAGGAAATATTTTGGATTAGTTATATATTTAGATGCGAAAAGAACTTTTTCTTCAATGATATCTTCCATTTGGGATCTTTTCTGATCCGTTGTTTCTGTATCAATTAACTCAAAATATAGTTTTTTAGAAAGGAGCTTGTCTTTTTTAAGAAGTCTGAAGATCAAACGGTCTTTTTCTATAGAAGAGAAATTACTCAGTGCTGCTTTGAATTCTTTTGAATACTCCATTAATTAAAAATTTTAGAATATTTCATAAACCCGTTCAACGCCCAGTTGGCAGTATAATATAGAGACTTTAACGTAGAAAACTTCATGAAATCTTTGTACACAAGGTACTGATCTTTTACGATATGCTGTTTTTTTCTGGAAACACTCGTTGAATGCATCCTGTATTTTGCCATAGTTTTTGGAAGGGGTTTTCCCACAGGAATTTTCTTTAGTAAATTGAGCCACATAACATGATCTTCCCGTTTGCTGCCTTCCGGAAAGTATTCTTTGCCTACCCTCTGGGAATCATACATCGATGATAGGAGGGATAATCGGCATGTTTTCAGTAAATTGTCAAAAGTTACTTCCTTGTCTGCTTTGAAATCTTCAATCTGAGGAATAAGCTGTTCATTGCATCTCGCATAATTGGAATAGGCAATTTCAGCATTTTCGCGCTTCATGAAGCTGATCATCTCTTCTAAAAAATCAGGCTCCCAGTAGTCATCGGCATCCAGAAAAGTAATAAATCTTCCGGTTGCTTTTTCAAGGGATAAATTTCGAGCATGTCCTGCACCTCCATTTTTTTCCGCAACAGATAACTTTATTCTTGGATCATTTACCTTACGGATTATATCCACAGAATTATCCAAAGACTTGTCATCAGTGATTAGCCACTCCCAGTCTGTAAAAGTTTGGCTCATTACAGAATGAATGGTCTCTTCCAGAAATCTGGAAGAATTATAGCATGGAGTGATTATGGAAACCTCGGGCATACGTGTTTTTATGCAAATATAAGGTTTTAAAATATCTGTTTTATTGAAGGAATTTTAAGAAAATGAAAATTATAATTGCAAAACCTAAAAAAAATGACAGAGTATTTAAAAAAAATCATAATTTTAGGCCTTGAAAAATTTGATACATGAAGAAATTAGCATTACTATTTGCAGGTTTATCATTATTAGTAGCAACCGGATGTAAGGACGACGATACTCAACAGGTATTTCCAATTAACGGACTTTGGCAACCTGTTAAAGAAGTGATTACCACTATTCCGGCAAACGGATCTGGGGTTTCAGATGAAATTACTTTTACCACTTGCCAGAAAGAATCAAGATGGTTGTTCAATGAAGGAAATACCGGAAAAAGAACCGATAAGGATGAAATAGGAACCCCTGCAATATGTAGTACTGTTTCAGACCGAAATTTTACCTATACCTATAGTACAAGTGATAAGAGGATTGAAATCAAGTATCAGGGTACAGTAGTTCCGGACAAAGGAAAAGTAACTACACTCACTGATACGACGCTGAATCTTACCATTGAAGATACTACAGATCCTAATCTATACAAGTCTACCACATATACACTAAAGAGAATTCCTCAGTAATATATATAAGGTTGAAAATAAAGAATACAGATCTCATCTTCGGATGAGATTTTTTTGTTTAAATCAAAGTATGCTAATTAATTAAAAATTAAAGTTCTATTTCTTTTAAAATCTTTATTTTTGTACCTCTTCAAATTTTTTGAAGATTAATTTTAAATAAAATCTATACATAAAGTGTTTTACGATCATCAGCAGATAGAAAAAAAGTGGCAGAAATACTGGGAAGAAAAGCAGACATACAAAACTTCCGATACAACAGATAAACCCAAATTTTATGTTCTCGATATGTTTCCTTATCCATCAGGAGCAGGATTACACGTAGGACATCCTCTTGGATATATTGCATCTGATATTTATGCAAGGTATAAAAGACATCAGGGATTTAATGTGCTTCACCCGGTTGGTTATGACAGCTTTGGACTTCCTGCGGAACAGTATGCTATTCAAACAGGACAGCATCCTGCTATTACTACTGAACAAAACATTAACAGGTATGAAGAACAATTAAGAAAAATTGGTTTTTCATTTGATTGGAGCAGGGAAGTGAGAACTTCAGATGCTTCCTATTATAAGTGGACACAATGGATATTTATCCAGTTGTTCCATTCGTGGTACAATAAAGATACCGATAAAGCAGAGCCTATAGAAACGCTGATTCAGCATTTTGAAGAAAAAGGGACACAAGGTTTAAATGCAAATCAAAATGACGAACTTGATTTCACGGCAGAAGAGTGGAAGAATGCTTCAGATATTGATAAGGAAGATATCTTATTAAATTATCGTCTGGCTTACAGAGCTGAAACGACAGTTAACTGGTGCCCTGCTCTTGGAACAGTATTAGCCAATGATGAAGTAAAAGATGGGAAGTCTGAAAGGGGAGGTTTTCCAGTATTTCAGAAAAAGATGATGCAATGGAGTATGAGGATTTCCGCATACTCTGAGAGATTACTTCAAGGATTAAATACAATAGACTGGCCACAACCTTTAAAAGATTCGCAGGAATACTGGATTGGAAAATCCCAGGGAGCGCAGGTTCAATTCAATGTTGAGAATCACGACGAAAAGATCGAGGTTTTCACCACAAGACCTGATACTATTTTCGGAGCGACTTTCATGGTGCTTGCGCCGGAAAACCCATTAGTTGATACCATTACTACGGCTGTTCAGAAGGCTGAAGTTGATGCTTATATAGAAGAGACTTCTAAGAAAACCGAGAGGGATAGAATGTCTGATGTAAAAAACGTGAGTGGTGCATTTACCGGAAGTTATGCAATCAATCCTTTCAGCAATGAGAAGATGCCGATTTATATCTCAGATTATGTATTGATGGGATATGGAACAGGAGCTGTTATGGCAGTACCTGCTCACGATGAACGTGATCACAGATTTGCAAAAAAGTTTAATCTTGAAATTAAAAAGGTTGTTGAGACCGATGAAGATGTTCAGGAAAAATCTTTTGACTCTAAGACCAGCGTTTGTGTTAATTCAGATTTCCTGAATGGATTATCTTACGATGAGGCTAAAGCAAAAATGATTGCCGAAGTTGAGAAGCGTAATATCGGTCATGGAACTACAAATTACAGACAGCGTGATGCTATTTTCTCAAGACAGCGTTATTGGGGTGAACCGGTTCCTATATATTATAAGGATGGAATGCCATATACTTTACCAATGTCTTCTTTGCCTTTGGAGCTTCCCGAAGTTGAAAAATATTTACCAACAGAAGACGGGGATCCTCCATTAGGAAACGCTAAGTTTTTTGCGTGGGATGAGACTAATCAAAAAGTTGTAGCTACAGAATTAATCGATGAGGTTAATGTATTTCCATTAGAGTTGTCCACAATGCCTGGTTGGGCTGGAAGCTCATGGTACTTCTTAAGATATATGGATCCTCATAATGAAGAAGTTTTTGCTAAAAAAGATATCACTGATTATTGGGGACAGGTAGACCTATATATAGGAGGAAGTGAACATGCAACAGGTCACTTGCTGTATTCCCGTTTTTGGAATATGTTCCTAAAGGACAGAGGATACATCAGTCAGGATGAGCCTTTCCAGAAATTGATCAATCAGGGGATGATTTTGGGAATGAGTGCATTTGTGTATAGAATCGAAATTTTCTTTGAAAGAAATTATACTAGTAATAGTTTACAAAATGATATCTGCTTTGAAATTCCTAATACTTATGCGTCGTATAACGTATTTAAAAAGTATCAAGAATCAAATGTTCTTAATGAAGATTTAAAAGAATATGTTCATGAGCAAGAGATTAAGTATAATGATTTATATAAAAGCTCAGGGTTTACTTTGAAATTTTCTCGATTAGAGTTTACACCAATCCACGTAGATGTATCCTTATTAAAAGGAACATCTGATGAATTGGATACTGAAGCATTCAAACAATGGAGACCCGACTATGCTGATGCTGAATTTATTTTGGAAGACGGAAAGTATATTACAGATCGCGAGGTAGAGAAGATGTCCAAGTCTAAATATAATGTAGTAAATCCGGATGATATCTGTGCAGAATATGGAGCGGACGGATTAAGATTATATGAAATGTTCTTAGGACCATTGGAACAATCGAAACCATGGAATACCCAGGGACTAAGTGGAGTGTACGGATTCCTTAAAAAATTCTGGAACCTTTATTTTAACGGAGATGTATTTGAAGTTTCTGATGAAGAACCGACAAAAGCAGAATATAAAGTTCTGCATACTTTAATAAAGAAGGTGGTTTACGATATCGAAAACTTCTCTTTCAATACCTCTGTATCTTCATTTATGATCGCTGTAAATGAATTACAAAAAATAAAATGCAACAAACGCAATATTCTTGAGCCATTAGCCGTTATCATTTCTCCTTATGCACCACATATTTGTGAAGAGCTTTGGAGTTTGTTAGGACATACCGATTCTATTGAATTTGAAAAATTCCCTGAATTAATAGAATCATATTTAGTAGAAGATGAAATCGAATATCCGGTGAGTGTAAATGGTAAAATGAGGTTCAAATTATCCCTATCTGCTCAATTATCACCCGCGCAAGTAGAAGATTTGGTGATTAATGACCCCAAAATGCAACAGATTTTGGAAGGAAAAACCCCGAAAAAAATCATTGTAGTCCCTCACAGAATTGTGAATATTGTAATTTAAAAAAAAATTAACATTGGCAAATTAAAAAAAATGAAGGCTTAATTTTTTGAAATTTTTAAAGTATTTAAAAATACTGAGAAATATCATTAAAAAAAAAGAGAATAATTGATTTATCGAAATCGTAATAATATTTCGTTATCAAAAAAATGCAAAATGTTTATTTGAGACTATTGTATTTTAATTAATTTTGCCTTTAATTTACAACTTGATAAAATTTTAAAACAATATAATTTAGTTAAATATGGAAATGAATGTTTCAAAAAATGATGAGCAAGTAATTGCTAGAAAGGCAGGAGGTTTAAACCCGGCTATTATTATTCCTATTTTATTCGTTATAGGAGTTTGTATTTATTTATTCGTGCTAGGGAGTCCTGGTAACTTCAAAGATGCAGATAAACTAGGTAGTGGATCTGTAGCTTTTTCAAGTGTTGAAGGAAAAGACATTCACCCAGAGTCGTTTTTAGGTATTATCTACAAAGGAGGGGTTATCGTACCAATCTTGATTACTTTCATGATCACTGTAATCGTTTTCTCTTTTGAAAGATATTTCGTACTTGGTAAAGCAGCTGGAAAAGGAAACTTGGATAGCTTCGTTGTTCAGGTAAGAAGCTTATTAAACCAAAACAAAATTGATGAGGCTTTAGAAGAGTGCGACAGACAACAAGGTTCTGTAGGTAATGTAGTAAAAGAAGGTCTTACGACTTACAAAGCTTTATCTCATGATACGACTTTAAACAAAGAGCAAAAAATGGTGGCTCTTAACAAAGCTATCGAAGAGGCTACAACTCTTGAAATGCCAATGTTGGAAAAGAATATGATGATTCTTTCTACTTTAGGTACAGTTGCAACGTTAGTAGCACTTTTAGGAACCGTAATCGGGATGATCAAAGCATTCTTCGCATTAGGTTCAGGTGGTGGTACTCCAGATGCTGCTGCACTTTCTACAGGTATCTCTGAAGCATTGATCAACACGGCTTTAGGTATTGGTACTTCAGCTATCGCTATTATCCTTTATAACTTCTTTACATCTAAAATTGATGGATTAACTTATAAGATCGATGAGATCGCAATGAGTATCCAACAATCTTTCGCGGAATTCAACTAAGAATTTCCAGCAAGGAATTTGCATTAGCAATAAAAGAAGTTTAATTAAAAATAATAAAAATAATGGCGAGAGTCAAACCAAAAAGACATGGAGTAGTGACGGATATGACCGCGATGTGTGACGTTGCGTTCCTACTACTTACATTCTTTATATTGACCACTCAGTTTAAAAAACCTGACGTGGAGCAGATTAAACCGCCATCTTCAATATCAGAGAAGTTACTTCCTGATGCTAGTTTAATGACTATCAACGCTACTCCGGACGGGAAATTCTATTTCCAACCGGTAGAGAATGCATCAGAGAGATTACAGCTTTTAGATAAAATGGGTCAAAAATATGGTATTACTTTTGACAACAACGAAAAAGCTGCATTTCAAAAAGTACAAGCGATTGGGGTTCCAATGAACCAACTTAAAAGCTATCTTGATTTGCCAGATGACGAGCAGAAGAATTTTAAGAGTCCTACAGGGATTCCTATGGATAGTACAAATAAGCAGTTAGTAGACTGGGTACAACAAAGTTTGAGCGTAAATCCTGAATACAAATTAGCGATTAAAGGAGACGTTACTACTCAATACCCTAAAGTGAAAAGCTTATTTGAAGGTTTAAGAGATATTGATTTTCTTAAATTTTGGTTGATTACATCACAAGAAGGTAAACCTAACGAATAATATCGAGCAGAAATGGCAGAAGTACAAGTACAGGAAAAGGGCGCCAAGGGCGGCAAGGTACGTTCCAAGAAGCAGAGTACCAGAGTTGACATGACTCCGATGGTGGACTTGGGTTTTCTATTGATCACCTTCTTTATGTTCACAACCACGTTTAGTAAACCAAACGTAATGGATTTGGGTCTTCCGGCAAAACCGAAAGAAAAAGATAAAAAGCCACCTCCAACTGAAATTAAACTTTCTAACTCAATTTCTTTGTTATTGGGTAAAGACAATAAAATTTTCTGGCATCAGCAAGATAATACATCTTTAACTGATCAGAATCTGAATGAAACTACTTTTGATAGAGAAGGTGTTAGAAAGGTAATTGAGCAAGCAAAAGCAAATGCGGCAGATAAAAGTAAATTTACTGTAATTATCAAGCCGACAGATGATGCTGTATATAAAAACTTTGTTGATATTCTTGATGAAATGGCAATTACCAAAAGTGAACAATACGGGGTTACCGATTTGAAACCTTGGGAGGTAGCTATTTATAACAAGAAAGTTGGGAATAATGGAGCTGCGGCTGCACCAGCTACAAAGTAATTTAACCATAAAATTGTAAATCTATGGCAGATGAAAATGTATACAGTCAGAATCTTACTTTAGACGAGATTGTATTTGAAAATAGAAACAAAGAATATGGTGCCTATGATCTGAGACATCAGTATCCAAAGCTTCTGACAAGATCTTTTCTTATCGGAACGGCACTATTCCTGATTTTGGCTTTGTCTCCTTTTATTTATCTTACGATTAAAAGACTTACTGCACCAGAGAAGAAAGAAGTAAAAGCTGATTTGGTGGAAATTCTTCAGGAAGATAAAATTATTGAGCAGCCAAAAGAAGAAGAACCACCTCCACCACCTCCACCTCCAAAAGAAGAGAAAATCGAGGTAATTCAGAACGTGGTTCCAGAGCCTGTAAAAGCTCCGAAAATTGAAACTCCACCACCACCGATTTCTAAGCAATTAGAAACAACAACTGGTTTGCAAAATCAGGAGGGGGTTAAAGCTCCGGCTTACACACCTCCACCACCTCCACCATCAACGGGGACTAAAACTTCAACTGCTGAAGTTAAGCCTCAGGTAAGTGACACTCAGGTGTATACAGAGGTAGAGCAAACTGCAGAATTCCCAGGAGGTATTAATGCCTTTAGAAATAAAGTGTCTAGTAACTTTGACGGATCTGCAATGAATGGTGATGAAGGAACTGTAAAAGCTGAAGTAACTTTCGTTGTTGAAAGAGACGGTAGTATTACAGACGTTAAAGCGAGTGGAAAAAGCTCAGACTTTAATGCTGAAGCAGTAAGAACTATTAAGTCTATTAAGACTAAATGGGCTCCTGCTAAGATTAATGGACAATCTGTACGTTACCGTTTCAGATTACCATTAACAATGAATTTTGAAGGATAATTTTTATCTTTAAATAATAATTAAAAAAGAGAAGCATATGCTTCTCTTTTTATTTTTTTTGGTATTTTTGTTATATGATGTTCAATTGGTTATCCCTGGTTACGGGATTGTTTTATATCGTTTTAGGAATTGTAGTTATTTTTTACAAATTCTTCTTTATTATTTTAGAGCCTACTGTAGCGTACCCTCTTGGAGGTGTTATGATTCTGTATGGAATCTTTAGAATTTACAGAGCGGTTTCAAGAATAAAAAATTCAGGAAATGAAGAATAATTTTAAAGTAATCATGCTTTTTGTCTTAAGTATAGTTGCAATAAGCTGTAAAAAAGAAGACAAATCCCCATCCTATTATAAGGGAGATCTTACAATCCTTACTGATGAATCCTTTAAAAGTGTTACTGAAGCTTTAGCCGACGGATACATGATTAATTATCCCGAAGCACACCTAAAGGTAGTTACAAGGAAGGAAGACCTGGGCTTTTTAGATCTTCTGAAAGGAAAGGCCAGAGTAGCGGTAATGTCCAGAGACTTAAGTCCTGAAGAGCTTAAAGCTTTTAAAGAGCAGGTGGGTTCTAAATTTTTGCCTGCCAGATTTGCTGCTGACGCAGTTGTTTTTATTGTTCCAAAAAATTCTACTAGGACCAGTATTTCAATGGATGAAATTCAAAACGGTCTTCTTTCTGATAAAAAGGAATTTATTTTTGACGGGACTAATTCTAGTAACTTAAACTATGTTGCTCAGAAGCTTAAGAAGCAGCCTAAAGATCTCCAATTTTCTGTGATTCCAGGTAGTGAAAATATCATAGAACAGCTCAATAAATATCCCGATAAAATTGGTGTAATAGGTCTTAATACCTTTAGCCGCCCTTATGATAAAACTTCTGAAAAATTAAGGGATATGGTTAAAATATTGCCGGTTGAAAACAAAGGAAAATTATATACTCCGGATTCTGCAGGACTGCGTGAAATGAAATATCCTTTTACTAGAGTTTTGTATTTTTTAACAAATGAAGGAAACTTTAACATTGCCAATGGTTTCATCAGATATTCATGTACCCAATTAGGGCAAATGATTGTGCAGAAGGAAGGTTTGCAACCCTACAATATTTACAAAAGAGAGGTGCAAATGCGTTAAAAAATATTAAATTGACTTTATCCCCCAAATAAATACACTATTTTGGTCTGAAAATTGTGTATAATATTACTCGATTTAGAAAATATAAAATGAAAGATATAATGATTATGAATGTAAAAAAGATTGCTTTTGGAGCAGCGGTGGTATTTTTTGCCAATTTTTCGTTTGCACAAACATTGCAAGATGGTATTAACAGTATCGACAGTGATAAATTTGCCCAGGCAAAGACTCAGTTCACCGATATGATTGCTAAAGCTCCTACTGCTGAAAACTATTTCTATTTAGGAAATACTTTTCTAAGACAAGGTGAGCCGGATTTTGCTAAAGCAACTGAAAGCTTCAATAAAGGTCTTGCAGCAGATAGCAAAAGCTATTTAAACAAGATCGGATTGGCAGCTGTAAAGCTTGGAAAAGGTGATAAGGCAGCTGTTGCAGAAATACAGAAAATTGTTAGCGATTCAAGAGAAAAAGATGCTGAAGTATTGTTCAGAGCTGCAGAGGCTTTAACTTTATTTGAGAAAAATAACTCTCCTGATCTTGCCATTCAATTCCTTAATAAGGCAATTGAAAGGGCACAGAAAAAAGAAGTTCCTGCGAATTATTACTATACACTGGGAGACGCTTACAGATTGAAAAAAATCCCTGGTGATGCTATGACTGCTTATGATAAAGCGTTACCTCTGGCTAAAAATAAAGCTTCTGTTTATACCAGAATGGGTACCTTATGGATGGCTGCTCAGCAATGGAAATTAGCTAAAGAGAATATTGATAAAGCAATTGCTGTAGATGCTACATATGCACCTGCTTATAAAGCTTTGGCTGCCTATGATATTAAATATCAGCAAAATGATAAAGCGACTCAGGACTTGATCAATTATACTAAATATGCGGATGAAGATCCATATACACAATTAGAAATCGCTAAGCTTTATTTTACAAACGAAGATTATAACAATTCAAGAACTGTTTTAGATAAGATCTTTGATAAAATTGATGATCCTATTAAATTCAAATTGAGAGCTTATCAATTATATTCTGAAGGTAAATATGCAGATGCTAAGCAAAACATGGATACTTTCGTTTCTCAGGCGGATAAATCAAGAGTACAACCTGCTGACCAGGGATTACAAGGTTTAATTGCCGCTGGATTGGCTAAGGATGAAAAAGATGCAGCAAAGAAAACTGCTTTAACAACTGAAGCTCAGCAGAAAATAGCTATCGCAAAAGCTGCAAAAGATGAAACAATGAAATGGGATATGGAATTAGCTAAGATTGCCGGAGGAGGAGCTTCTCAGGGATCAGCTGATGCAGGACCTACAAACCCTACCATTGAAGGATTAAAGCAAAAAGTCGCAGCTAATGCACAGGATACAGATTCATTATTCAAATTAGCGACTGCTTACCAGGATGTTAAAAACTGGAACGGAGCTATATTAACATGGCAGAAAATGAGTACACTTCTTCCTGATTGGGCTCCTGCTTATTACAGTTTAGGTTATTCTTACCAACAAGCTGGGAATAATGATGCTGCGAAAATAGCGTATGAAAAATTCATCACTACTGTAAAGCCTGCTGATGTAGAGGCTAATAAGCAAACTTTAGCTTATGCTTACTTTGCCGTAGCTTATATGAGCAAAGATTCTGATCTTGCTAAAGCTAAAGATTATGTTGCTAAGTCTGTTCAGTTGGATCCGACTTATCAGGATGCTGTTAAACTTAACGGTGAGATCAATAAGTAATTTAAAATTTAAATTATATATATTAACTTCCCATTCATAATGTTTGGGAAGTTTTTATTTTAAGCCTTATCTTTGAAAAATATGAAAACAGACATACTTGCTTTTGGAGCGCATCCTGATGACGTAGAACTGGGTTGTGGAGGTACCATTGCCAAATTGATATCAGAAGGAAAAAAATGTGTTATTGTAGATCTTACAAAAGGTGAACTGGGAACAAGAGGAACAGACGAAACCAGAAAAATGGAGGCTGCTGAATCTGCAAAAATTCTTGGGGTTTCCGCAAGGGAAAATTTAGGTATGAAAGACGGGTTTCTTGTTAATTCAGAAGAGTATCAGATGAAGATTGTAAAAATGATCCGCAAATACCGCCCGGAAATCGTCTTAGCCAATGCGATTGATGATAGACATCCGGATCATGCAAAAGGAGCGAAATTAGTTTCCGATGCATGCTTTTTAGCTGGTCTTAGAAAGGTGGAGACTGTAGAAGGAGGAGAAAGTCAGGACGTATGGAGGCCTAAGCATATTTTTCATTATATCCAGTGGAAACATATTCAACCTGAATTTGTAATTGATATCTCAAATTATCTTGATAAGAAAATTGAAGCATGTCTTGCATTTAAAACTCAGTTTTATGATCCGAATTCTACCGAACCGGTAACTCCGATTGCTACAAAAGACTTTCTGGAAAGCTTAACATACAGAGCTCAGGATTTAGGGCGTCTATCGGGAGTTGCTTACGCTGAGGGATTTACGACAGAGAAGTTAATTGCTTTGAAAAATTTTGAAGGAATTGTTTTGTAATTAAAAAATCTTTCCTATATTTGCAACCACAAAACGGTGATTGTAGCTCAGTTGGTTAGAGCGTCGGATTGTGGTTCCGAAGGTCGTGGGTTCGAGACCCATCATTCACCCAAAGAAAGTACACTTTTAAAGTGTACTTTTTTATTTTATACCTTTCTGATGTTTCATTTTTTTATCCAAAAAAATATCAAAAACTTTTAATTTTATTTTAGGATCAGGATAGATTTTTATTTTGATGCTGTTTTAAGGGGAATACTTGATTGAAATAGAATGTGAAGTGATAAATATTAGGAGAATACTTTAGAAGGAGTTTTATAGCATATTTCTAACATATTACTGTTAATGAGTGGTACATCATAATTAGTATTTAAAAGTACCCTTTTGCCCATCTTTAAATTCATTGTCCTTAGAATAATCCTGTAAAAAAATAGACATAAAAAAAGCACCTTTTTTCAGATGCTTGTGTTTTTAGATATTCTTTTTTTATACTTCGTCGTCAGAATCTATAGTATAAGATTTGCTTTTGAAGTCTTTGTCATGTTTTTCTGAAATTACATCCTCACCCTTTTCATTAATGATGAAATCTGTTGACTCATTGAACATTTCCTGGAAACTCTTAAAATCTTCTTTGTAAAGGTAAATTTTGTGTTTTTCAAATGTAGCCTCTCCATTTTCACCGAAGTTCTTTTTACTTTCGGTAATCGTAAGATAATAATCCCCCGCTTTCGTCTCACGCACATCAAAGAAATATGTTCTTCTTCCTGCTTTTAACACCTTCGTGAAAATTTCATTTTCATGGCGTTCCTTGTATTCACTCATTGTTAGATATTTTTTAATCTTGTTAAGAACAAATATAAAAGATTTCTTTTAATCACAAAATTTTTTTTATGATTTATTTAACAATTTTGAATGAATCGGCTAAGCAGTTACAGAATTGGTAATTTCAGTAAGATTAAGGATTTTGTCAGCTCTTTGTGCGCTAGACTCTCTGTGTGTGATAATTATGGAGGTTGCATTGTGGATTTTTGACTCAATATTTTGCAGTATATTTTGTTCGGTTTCGGTATCTAATGCAGATAAAGAATCATCAAAAATAATGATATTTGGATCCTTAATTAGGGCTCTGGCGATACAAATTCTTTGCTTTTGTCCTCCCGAAAGCATCACTCCACGCTCTCCAACCGTTGTTTTATACTGTTCTTTAAATCCTATGATGTTTTTATGAACGTCTGCGATTTTAGCATATTCTACTACTTTCTCATGGGACGGATGGTCGATCGCAAATCCAATATTATTTTCTATAGTATCCGAGAATAAATAGCTCTCCTGAGGAATATAGCCAATAAAATCCCTGTACACTTCGAGATTGTGGTCCTTAAGATTTTTCCCGTCAATCAGAATTTCACCTTCAGTAGGGTCTATCAAACGGCATAGCAATAAGGCGATCGTAGATTTTCCGCTTCCTGTTTTCCCCATAATCGCCAATGATTGTCCCGCATTAATTGTAAAGCTTAAATTTTCTAAAGCTTTTATTCCTGTGTTAGGGTACACATATGAAACATTTCTAAATTCAATATCTCCCTTGATTTTATACTGATCAGAATTTTTGTTAATGATTTCAGATTTTTTATCCAAAAACTCATTAATCCTCTGCATGGAGGCTTCTGCTCTTTGATTGACAGATGTTACCCATCCTACCATTGAAAAGGGAAATATAAGAGTGTTGATGTACATGAAAAAGTCGGCTATTTTACCAATACTCAATTGTCCTGCAATGTATTTTTGTCCACCTATAACAATGATGGCTACGTTAAGCAATCCGATTACAAATAAAATAATGGTGAAAAAATAGGCTTCTGTCTTTGCCAGATCTAATGCCTTGTCCTGATAGTCGGTTACTTTTACCCCGTAATTCTTTTTGATGTAATTTTCTCTCGCAAAGAATTTTACAACTCTTATTCCCGAAAAGCTATCCTGCACAAAAGTTGAAATGCCGGATTGGCTTTTCTGCATTATTTTTGACTTCTTGTTAATGATTGAGCTTACTTTAAAAATAAGGTATGATAAGATCGGAAGCGGCAGTAAAGTCCACAAAGTCATGGACACATCCGTTTTTATCATGTAGATGCTTGTAATAAGAAGCAAAACCAATAAATTAACGACATACATTACTCCTGGTCCCAGATACATTCTTACTGCTACAATATCCTCGCTCAACCGGTTCATGAGGTCACCGATAGTCGTCTGCTTATAGTCTGTAAGGGAAAGCTCCTGATAGTGTCTGTAGATTTTATTTTTAAGCTCATATTCAATTCTCCTTGACGCTACAATAATGGTCTGTCTCATCATGAAAGTAAAGAATCCCGTCAATAACGAACAACCAACAATTATGGCAACGTAAATTAATACCTGCCTGTTGAATCCCATTTGTCCGTTTTTGGTAAGTTCATCAACCGATTTTCCTACAAACTGAACTTTATATGTATTAAAAAAATTACTGGCAATGATAAATAACAGCCCCCAAAACAACAATATCTTGTGTTTCCAAAAGTAGGGGTTCAGGGTTTTTAAAGCTTTCATATAGTTTTACAAAATTACAAAAATACCTTCACACTACGAATTCGATAAATTTTAAATTTTGTATCTTTGCACCCATAAAAAGCTCTTTGAATGTTAGGAAGAAGACAAATCCGTGAAAAAGTGGTGGAAAATGTGTATTCATACTACCAGAATCCGATTAAATTTGATGTTTTAGAGAAAAACATGTTTTCGGGTATAGAGAAAATCTATCATCTCTATATTTACCAACTGAATTTTTTAGTAGGTCTAAAGGCGCTTGCTGAAAACCAGATGGAAATTGGGAAGAAAAAATATCTGAAAACAGATTCTGATATTAATCCCAACCAGAAATTTATTAACAATCAGGTGTTGATCAAACTAGAGGAAAACCCTGAGAGGCTATTCTTTACAGGGCAACATAAAGAATTGAAATGGGATTTACATGATGATCTATTGGTAAAAACTTTCCAGAGAATTACAGCAGGGAAACGTTACCAGGATTTCATGAAAGTAGAAGAATATTCTTTTGAAGAGGACCAGAAGTTTATCGGAAAATTATTTTTGCGCTATATCGCTGAAAATGAAGATTTTCATGATTACCTTGGAGACAAGGAACTCACCTGGTCTGATGATATTCACATTTCCAATTCAATGGTTCAAAAGACAATTGGATTTCTGAAAGAAGATGAAGAAAGCAGAACATTAATCAAAATGATCAAGGATGAAGATGATAAGGCTTTTGCAGCTAAACTTCTAAGAGATACTTTGAACAATTGGGAAAATAATGAAAAGAAACTAAGTGAAAGATTGGAAAACTGGGATTTGGAAAGAGTTTCTTTAATGGATAAAGTTATTTTGTCTACCGCTATATCGGAACTTGATAATTTTCCTTTTACACCTTCAAGAGTTATTATCAATGAATATATTGAAATTGCTAAAGTATTTGCTACAGACAGATCCAATATCTTCATTAACGGAATTTTAGATAAATATTGTAAAGATCAAAATAGAATTTAACATGAAAAAGACGTTATCAATTATCGCTTTGTCTATTATAGGCTTTGGTTTAGTTTCTTGTAAAAAAGAAAACAAAGAGGCTCAAACTGCTGAATCTGTAGCAACAGATTCCTCTGCTGCTGCAACAACTCCCGCTGATTCTGCGGTAGCTCCTGCAACAACAGAAGCGGCAACTCCGGCTCAATCTAACCAACCTTCAACTTCACTTGCTTTATCTGAAAGCAACTTCGATTTTGGAAATATCAAAAAAGGAGATAAAGTAGAGCATGTTTATGAAGTAACCAATACAGGTAAAAATCCATTGGTAATTTCTGAAGTTAAGCCTGGATGTGGATGTACAGCTCCTGACTTTACTAAAGAGCCTATTTTACCAGGTAAAAAAGGAAAGATTACCTTACATTTTGATTCTTCAAGTTTCGATGGAAATGTTCAGAAATATGCTGACGTATATGCGAACGTAGAAAAATCTCCAATTAAATTAACATTCACTGCGAATATTCAACCTTAATTAAAATGAATACATTAACCATTTTTTTACAGGCACAGCCGGCAGGAGGATCATCTTCAATGATGCTGATCATGATGGGTGTGATGTTTGTAGGTTTTTATTTCTTAATGATAAGGCCACAAATGAAAAAACAGAAGCAGGAGAAAACCTTTCAGGAAAATCTGAAAGTAGGAAGCAGGGTAGTACTAACTTCAGGCCTTCATGGAAGAATTGCTCAAATCCAGGATGATGGTTTTGTTATTGAAACATTATCAGGAAAGTTAAAGTTCGAAAAAGCGGCTGTATCAAGAGAATTTACAGACAATCGTTTTGGAGAAAAAGCAACTAAAGCAGCTGAAAAAACTGCTGAGAAAAAAGAAATTGATACTGAAAAGAAATAATTTTTTAGTTTAAAAGATAATATAACCGGCGCGGCGAACTTTGTTCACCGCGCCGGTCTTTTATATAGAGATAAGCCGACAAAAATGGTAACCAATAAATTCCTGTTGGCATTAAATCCTTACTATTTTTATAGTTTTAAATTATCTTTGTCCTATGAAGCAAAATATACACAAAACAGTTCTTATTTTAGGAGCAAATTCTGATGTTGCAAAACAATCTTTTAAGCAGTATCTGCAAAAAGGATACTCCGTAATTGCGGCTTCCAGAAATACGGACTCGCTGGAAAATTTTGTTAAAGAAAATCAATTAGATCAAGCGAACATTAAGATTATATATTTTGATGCTTCCGATTTTGCTTCGCATCAGCAATTTTATGATAACCTGGTGATAAAACCTGCTATTGTAGTTTATGCAGCCGGATTTCTGGTTGAAAATCAAAATGCTTTGCTTGATTTTAAAGGTGCATACCAGATGATGCAGGTAAACTATATGGGTGGGGTTTCAATTCTTAATATTATTGCTATGGACAAAAGTAATAATAACCTTGAGAGAATTATCGGACTTTCTTCACTTTCCGGAGTAAGAGGAAGAAAAAGCAATTTTATATATGGAAGCACAAAATCTGCCTTCACACAATATTTAGCCGGTCTCCGACAGGAATTATCTTCAAGAAATATTATTGTCAATGCATTGGTCATTGGATATATTCGTACTAAAATGAATACAGGTCTTAAGCTTACGGAATCCCTGATAATGGAACCGGATTATGTTGCGGAATTTGTGGTCAATGCAGGGAGCTCATTTACTATAGTCCCGAATTTTAAATGGAAAATTATTTATTTTATTTTGAAAATTTTGCCTGAAAGTATGGTGGCAAAATTACCATGATATTTTTCGCTGAATTTTTATTTTTCTAAATAAATTTTAATTAAACTCTTAAATCTGTTTATTTTTAATTTTTAAGTCTCAAAAAGACTACTCTTTTTCAAAAAAGGAGTACGGTATAGAAATTGGAAATCATTCTTTTTTTCAGTATTTTTAAAATCTGAAATGATTCTTTTACCTGAATAAATTTCGAAAAATGATCATTGAGTGCACCTGAACAGGTCGTTCTGCTATCCAATACTTTTTATTATATAGATTACTTTAAACCAGGGTTTAAGGTTAATTTTTTTATGGTATGTGGATCGTTTCAGGATTTATCAGAAAAATAACATATCAATTTAAATAAATACAAAAATGGATGATTTAAAATTAGACAACGTTCAACAACAGTGGGACACCTTCTTGACCTCAGCTATTGCATGGGCACCGAAAATTATTACAGCTGTGATTTCAGCATTCCTGATATATCTGGTAGGATCGTGGATGATCAGGATGATTAAAAGACTTGTTGAAAAAGCCTTTAAAAGGCGTAATATGGAGCCGTCCTTACAGCTTTTTTTATTAAATATTATCAATTGGGGACTTAATATCCTGCTCTTTATTGTAGTGGTTACACAATTAGGAGTACAGACTTCAGCCTTTGTCGCCATGATAGGTGCTGCCGGATTAGCGGTTGGATTGGCTTTACAGGGATCTTTAACGAATTTTGCGGGAGGCATTCTTATTTTATTATTAAAACCATTTAAGATCGGAGACTTTATTTCGGCAAGTTCCGGAGTATCCGGAACGGTAAATGCAATAGACGTTTTCCATACAAGGCTTATTACGCCTCAGAATCAGTTGATCGTAATCCCTAATGGTGAAATCTCTAACAAGAGTATTACCAATTATACGCAGTTGGGAACAAGAAAAACGTGGTTTGATATAGGAGTTTCTTATAATGCAGATCTAAAGCAAGCTAAAGAAATACTGCTGGAGGCAATACATCAGAATGAATATGCTCTTAAGGAACCAGCGCCACAAGTAGTTGTTACCGAGCTAGGAGATAGTGCAGTGAATTTGTCTGTAAGGGTAATGACCACTAATGAAAATTTCTGGGCAATGAATGAAGAATTGATTATAGCTTGTAAGGCAGCCCTTGATAAGGCAGGAATTGAAATTCCTTTTCCACAAAGGGATGTACATGTATTTAATAATAACTAAAAACCTTATAATGAAAAACCTGCATTGATAAAATGCAGGTTTTTTTATTTCATCAAGGCGTTGATTTATCCTAAATTCTGCAATAAATCTAATGCCTTCATCATATCTATTTCCTTTCCTAAAACCGGTTTAAATAAATCTCCTTTTTCTTTAATCCTGTCAAGTGCGTTGTGGATATTGAAATCTGTAGGTTTTAATCCGGGCTTTAATTCTTCCCATGCAATCGGCATAGAAACCGAAGCTCCCGGTTTTGGACGTAAGCTGTAAGCACTTGCCAACGTTTGTCCTGTTCTGTTTTGAAGGTAATCCAGATAGATTTTCTTATCATCCCTTTTTTGAAGGCTTCTTTCTAAGGTGGTTATTTTAGGAAGTTTTTCATTGACCTGTTTCATGACAATATGAGCAAAATCCTTTACCTGATCGAATTCATAATTACCTCCCATAGGAATATAAATGTGAATTCCGGTACTTCCTGATGTTTTACAATACCCTTTCACTTTAATTGACTTCAGTACTTCATTTACCTGTAAAGCGGTTTCAATAACATCATCAAATGTATTTTTTTTAGAGGGATCGAGATCAAGCACTAAATAATCGGGATGTTCAAGATCAGGGAGTGAACTGTTCCAAGGGTTGAGATCTATACAACCTAGATTATTAAGATAAGCGAGTGTGGCTTTATCATTACAGTAGATATAATCAATGTACTTATCGTTGGATTCAGAATAAACCTGTGTTGTTTTTACCCATTCCGGAGTATTGTCACTGGCATCTTTCTGATAAAAACCTTGTTCTTCAATTCCGTTTGGGAAACGGTTTAAGGATAACGGACGGTTTTTCAGATGCGGTAAAATATATCTGGCAACGGATTGATAGTATTCAATTACATCTCCTTTTGATATATCATCATCCGGAAAATATATTTTATCTTGATTTGTCAATTTTACTTTATGCTTATCTAAAGTAACTTCCTTTTCTTTTTCTGTATTTTTTGATGATGTGGTGGCTTTCATTTTTTTAGGTTTTTCATTTTTTTGGTTCACTTTATTGGCGGAATCATTGATTTCTTCCGGGTTTTTATCCTCCCGGATCGTGATAAAAACAGGATGTCTGAAAATTCCGTCCTTGGTGATTTCAGAATATTTGATTTCACAAACCAGTTTCGGTTCTACCCATGTGACTGGCATATTGGTTTTGGGGATCTTGTCAAACGGTGAATTTTTTATGGTTAACTTTTCCAAACGCTGATGAAGTTGATGCAAAGATTCACTATTGAATCCCGTTCCTGTATGTCCGGAGTAAATGAGCTCTCCACCTTTATATTTTCCTAATATCAATGCTCCGAAGCCTTTTCTGGAACCTCTGGGTTCTGTGAATCCACAGATAATGACTTCTTCAGTACTGGTGAATTTTATTTTTAACCAATCAGAAGTTCTATGATTTTCAACATACTGGCTATCGGATTTTTTTGCGATCATGCCTTCAAGTTGCATTTTTTCCATCTGATTGAAAAAACTGATTCCATTTTCAGGGATATGGTCACAATATTTAATCATTTCTGTTTCTACCAATGCTTCTTTTAACAGCTCTTTTCTTTGCAATAATGGGAGTTGTTCGGTAGAATGACCATTCAGCCAAAGCAGATCAAAAACCTGATATACAAGGGCGAGATCAGGATTATCACCAATCTGTTGTAATAGTTGGAAATTGGGCTTTCCGTTTTCGTCATAGGCCACAATTTCTCCATCCAAAATCATTTTTTGCTTTTGAAGACTAAAGTCTTGGGTAACTTTTCTGAATTTTGATAAAAAAGAAATTCCGTTTCTTGAATAAAATAAAGGATCATTTTTGCTCAGATCGGCTATAGCCCTGTAGCCGTCCCATTTGATTTCAAAGATCCATTCCGGGGAATCAAATGCTTTTTCATAGGACTTCGCCAACATAGGCTTAATGAAAGAGGTAAGCTTCTTTTCATCAGCTAATGCATTGAATTTTTTAAATTCAGGCTTTGATGTTATGACTTCTTTTTGTTGTTTTTTGGGCTTTTTTTTTCCTCTAAGAATTTTGTCACCAAAGATTTGGGAGAGGTATTGTCTTCGGCATTATAGCCAGCTTCTGCAAAGTCATCCTTATGTTTTATGAGTAACCAGGAATTCCCTTCCGTGTTTTTCATTTTTACCAAAGCAAATTCACCTTTCAGCTTTTTACCGTGTAAAATAAATTTCAAAGATCCTGAATGAAGTTCTTTCAACAATTCTTTTTCGTCAGAAAGCTTGCTGTCTTTCTCTAAAGGTTCATAAGTTCCACTATCCCAGACTTCGACTTGTCCGGCTCCATAATTTCCTTCGGGTATATTTCCTTCGAAATCTTTATAGTCATAAGGATGGTCTTCAACCATCATAGCCAGACGTTTATCCTTTGGATCTAATGAAGGACCTTTAGGAACTGCCCAGCTTTTTAGAACCCCTTCCATCTCTAAACGAAAATCATAGTGAAGATGTGAGGCCGCATGTCTTTGGATGACAAAAATAAGCTGATCCTTACTCTTTTTTGTTTTGCCTTTAGGCTCACTTGTTTCGTTAAATTTCCTTTTTTCGTTATAATCTTTAAGAGCCATCAGGATGCGTTTTTAGATTTTGAACTTTGTAAACTGGCTTTTAATTGAGCCATCAAATCAATTACTTTTCCTTCTTTTGCAGGTTCAGCTTTCTGAGCCTTAACACTCTTACCTTTAGCTTTCTGTTTAATGATCTTCATGAGTGATTCAGAGTAAGTATCCTTATACATCGTAGGATCAAACTTCTGGGAAAGCTGCTCAATAAGGCTTACTGCCATTTTTAATTCTGCAGGTTTAGGAGCTTTTTTAGCCGGGATTTTTAAATCATGGTAATCTCTTATTTCCTGATCAAAGCGTAATCGGTTGAGAATAAGAACCTCTTCTTTGTATGGCCTGATCATACCTATTGCTTCACTTTCGCGCAATACAAATGTTCCTACACCTACCATTTCGGTTTCTGTTAAAGCTTTCATGAGAAGCCTGTAAGCATTTTCCCCATTTTTCTGGGGCTCAAGAAAATATGGATTTTCAAAATAAACACTATCTACTTCAGATTCTTTTACAAACTGGTCGATCGATAATATTTTGCTTTTTTCAGGACTTGCCGCTGCATAATCCTCATCGTCGAGAACAATATACCGGTCTTCCATCAGGTAAGCCTTCACAATATTTTCCCACTTTACTTCTTTCCCTGTTTTTTCATTAACTCTTTTGAATTTAATATTAGAAAAGTCAGATTTATCCAGCATGTCAAGATCCAGTTTGCTGGTTTCTGTTGCTGAATATATTTTAACAGGGATATTTACTAAGCCAAAGCCAATGGCGCCATTCCAGATTGCTTTCATTGTACTATGTTTGTTTAGATAACGTACAATGATTGTGCCGTATGAAAAATATTTACGTAATGTGGTACTTTATTATGATTTTATAAAATGTAAAAAGAAAAATGTGTTTTTGTTTTATTCTCAATTGACAATTGAGAATAAAAAGTATTTGTATATCTTTAAAATACTAATGAATAAAGAATGAAAGAGCTATTCAGTTACATAAGGAAATTCGCGGAACTAAGTGAAGAAGAGGAAGACCTGATTGCTGTTGGAGTACAGGAACTAACTATCCAAAAAGGAGAGGTATTTGTAGAGGCGGGCAGGATAAGCCAGATGATTGCTTTTGTAAAAGAAGGTGTATTTCGTTCATTGTATTATAATAAACAAGGAGACGATTGTACACGATATTTTATTTATGAAGGCCGGTTTATCGGAGATTTTCAGGGTTTTGTTAATCAGACCCCTTCTAACGAGTATATAGAAGCAATTACGGATGGAACTTTATGGGCCATAGATTTTAATCATTTTAAAGCCATAGAAAGCAGAATATCTGTTTGGCCGGTTCTGATCGCTAAGTTGCATGCTTTTGTAGCAGAGAATAAGCTAAAGGTTGCCAGCACGATGCTGAGCCTGGATGCGAAATCCAGGTATCTTCATTTTCTGGATCATTATCCAGGATTGGCAAACCGTGTTCCTCAGGCAATGTTGGCATCTTATCTCGGAATTACACCCTCCTCATTCAGCCGGATCAGAAAAAATATAATATAGATTTCCCTTTCTTGTCAAATGACAATTGCCCCCTCGTATTCATGCTATAGTTTTGCTCTGTAAAAAGAGATAAATTATAAAATATGGATATCGTATTAGGATTACAGTGGGGAGATGAAGGGAAAGGTAAATTCATTGACCTGATCAGTCGGAATTATGACATTGTCGCACGTTTCAACGGAGGAGCAAATGCAGGACATAGTATTGAACGAAATGGAAAAAGAATAACATTGAAAACTCTTCCTTCGGGAATATTTATAGAAGGAGTAGACAATGTAATCGGAGCAGGGATCGTATTGGATCCTGTTAATTTCAAGCAGGAAGTTTTGAAACTAAATGCTTTTGATATGAATATTCAGGTTGAAAAACGCCTGGCTGTATCTAGGAAGGCACATCTTGTGTTACCCACACATACATTAAGGGACGTATTTATGGAAGAGAATTCATCCTATAATACAATTGGTACAACTAAAAATGGTATAGGACAGGCCTATGCGAACAAAATTCTGCGGCAGAATCTAAGAGTGGGTGATATTGATAGATCCGACTTTAATGAAACAGTAAATCATATTGTAGAAAGAAACTATCAGCAGCTGTTAGATTATGGTCAGATACTTCCTCCGATAACAGATCTGAAAGATACATTTTTCGATGCTATAGAGTTTCTGAAAAAATTTCGATGGATAGAAGCTGAAGTGTTTTTAAATGAATCGATCAAGAGTGGAAGAAAAATTCTTGCAGAAGGTGCACAGGCAACATTACTCGATATAGATCACGGAACCTATCCTTACGTTACATCATCTACAACGATTGCTTCAGGAGCGTGCAGCGGTTTGGGAGTCTCGCCTAAAAAGGTAGGCGAAATCTATGGGGTTACAAAAGCATATTGTACCAGGGTAGGAAATGGTGCCTTTCCTACGGAGCTTTTTGGCGAAACAGGTGAGAAGATAAGGCAAACAGGTAATGAGTTTGGTTCTAATACAGGACGGCCCCGAAGAGTAGGGTGGCTGGATCTGCCTGCTTTAAAATATGCTGTAATGATTAATGGAGTGACTCAATTGATCATTACCAAAGCTGATGTCTTGAATGGCTTTGAGTCTGTGGCTATATGTACTCACTATAAAGTCAAAGATCAGACTGTAGTGTCAGGTTTAATGACTGATGATGAAGCACGTCCGGTTTTCCGTCGGATGAAAGGATGGAAAACTGAATTTTCAGAATGTAAAGATCCTTCCTCTTTACCCGAGGAATTATTGGAGTTTATTCAATTTCTTGAAAATGAGCTTGAAATTCCTGTGAGTTATCTTTCTACAGGACCTGGCAGGGAAGATATGATAAAGGTGACTTCAAAACTGATATCTCAGATAGTATAAAATAAAAAAGCGAGGTAAAAACCTCGCTTTAATTTATGCTTTTAAATTTAATTGTAATTCCAGTTCATCCAGCTGTGCATCAGCAATTGATGCCGGTGCGTCAATCATCACATCACGTCCCGAGTTATTTTTAGGAAAGGCAATATAATCTCTGATCACTTCATTTCCGTCAAGAATGGCCACCAAACGGTCAAACCCGAAAGCTAAACCACCATGAGGAGGAGCTCCATATTTAAATGCGTTCATCAAGAACCCAAATTGCGCTTCCGCCTCTTCTTTTGAAAAACCTAATAAATCAAACATCTTAGATTGAAGTTCCCTGTCGAAAATTCTGATTGATCCTCCTCCGATTTCATTTCCATTAAGAACCATATCATAAGCATTTGCTCTGGCTTTTCCGGGATCAGTTTCCAGCAGGTGAATATCTTCCGGCTTAGGAGAAGTGAAAGGATGGTGCATCGCGTGGTATCTCTGAGTTTCCTCGTCAAATTCCAATAGTGGGAAATCGACTACCCAAAGAGGAGCAAATACATCTCCTTTTCTTAATCCCAAACGGTTTCCCAGTTCCATTCTCAATGCGGAAAGCTGAGCTCTTACTTTATTTTCATTTCCTGAAAGAATAAGCATCAAATCTCCTTCTTTCGCCCCGAATTTTTCAATGATCTTTGTTAAGTCTTCTTCGTTGTAAAACTTGTTAACAGATGATGTTTTTACGCCATCATTCTGGAATTTTGCCCACACCATCCCTGAGGCTCCGATTTGAGGACGTTTTACCCAGTCCACCAATTCGTCGATCTGTTTTCTGGTATAGTCTGCACAGCCTTCAACATTAATTCCAACTACCAATTCCGCATCATCAAATATTTTAAAATCTTTTCCTTTTACCAGTTCATTAAGCTCCACGAATTCCATTCCGAAACGGATATCCGGTTTGTCATTCCCATATTTTTGCATCGCTTCTGCAAAAGTCATTCTCGGAAAAGCTCCGAATTCCTGCCCGGTAATATCTTTGAGCAATGTTTTGGTCATTCCCTCAAATACATTCATCACATCCTCCTGTTCAACGAAGGCCATTTCGCAGTCGATCTGTGTAAATTCCGGCTGTCTGTCTGCTCTCAGGTCTTCGTCACGGAAACATTTTACAATCTGGAAATATTTATCCATTCCACCTACCATCAGAAGTTGTTTGAATGTCTGTGGAGATTGAGGTAGTGCGTAAAACTGCCCTGGGTTCATTCTGCTTGGCACCACGAAGTCTCTCGCTCCCTCCGGGGTAGACTTAATTAAAACAGGTGTTTCTACTTCAATGAATCCTTCTTCGGAAAGGTAATTTCTCACTTTCTGAGCCATTTTATGACGGAAGATTAATTTATCTTTTACCGGATTTCTTCTGATATCAAGATAACGGTATTTCATTCTTAATTCTTCACCTCCGTCTGTTTCATCTTCAATTGTAAAGGGTGGAAGTTGAGAGTCATTAAGAACGCTTAGTTTTTCAACTAAAATTTCAATTTCTCCGGTTGGAATATTAGGATTTTTGCTTACTCTCTCAATTACTTTTCCGGTAACCTGAATCACAAATTCACGTCCCAGTTTTTTAGCTTCTTCCATTAATTGAGCTGAAGAGCGATCCTGGTCTAAAACCAATTGTGTAATTCCGTAACGATCCCGAAGATCTATCCAAATCATAAATCCTTTATCACGGATAGTTTGTACCCATCCTGAAAGTGTAACTTCTTCATTAAGATTTTTTAGAGATAATTCTCCGTTTGTGTGCGATCGAAACATTAGTTTTAGATGTTAGATATTATACTTTATATACCAGACTCATTAAGGTCTGAATTTTAAAGTGCAAAGATAAGATTTTTGAAAGTCTTATAAATAAAAAAAACTTCCCAAAGGAAGTTTTTGAATATATTTTTTAAGAAAATTATTTTAGAATTTCTGTAAGAGCCGCCTGTTTATATTTTACTGAAATGTCTTTGGCTGTTTCTCCGTTTTCATTCTTCAGATTTTTTGAAGCACCTTTTTTTAATAATATTTTAGCCAGGTCAGGTCTTCCAAATTTAGCTGCGGCCATAAGCGGACTTAGATTGCTGCAGATTTTATTGACGTCTACATTATTTGTAAGTAAATAATTAAAAATATTTTTTTTGTCGAATCTTACACTGTACGCCAAAAGATTGTAGCTGATATTTTTTTCTCCCAGACATTTATCGTAGTCTTCTTTTGGAAAAGCTTTTTTAAATGTTTCAATATTATCTGTTTGAAAAGCTATTCTCTGTTCACTTGAAATTTGCTGAGCGAATAATGAACCAGCAAAAATAGAAATTGCGAAAACCAATGTAGTAGAGATTATTTTTTTCATGAAAATTTTATTTTAAGAATACACAAAGTTAATTTATTTTTTTGATACAATTTACTATGATTATGATTTCAATTTTTGAAATTAAATAAAATATATGCTATTTGTTAATAATGACAAAATGTAATTCTGCTTTTTTTAACCGGTTGTTTGTGAGAATTTAGTCTTTTGTATACTGGTTTTATAAAAATTTTAACGGCAATATTTTGTGCTTTTTTACAAGTTTTCTTACATTAGACGTAACCAACAAATAATTTATTATGGGAAAAGGAGACAAAAAATCAAGAAGAGGTAAAATTAATAATGGCAGCTATGGAAAAAGAAGACCAAGAAAAGCCTCTAAATCATTAGAAACTTCGGAGGAAAAATCAAAGAAGTAACAGAATAAAAAAGACCGGAAATAAATCCCCGGTCTTTTTTTTATACAAATTAAATTATTTTCCGAATATACTTCCCAGGATACCACCTAGTCCGCCTTGTTGTTGCTTTTGGCCTCCTCCAAGAACGCTTCCTAAAATATCATTTAATGGATTTCCTGACGATTGAGCCTGCCCGCCACCGCCAAGAACACTACCAAGAATGTCATTTAACGGACTTGATTGCTGAGCCTGTGCCTGATTAGAGGCATTTCCAAGAATTCCACCCAATAGATCTCCCAATCCACCTGCTCCAACATTGTTCTGTTGTTTTTCTTTGCCAATATAGCCCATAATAACCGGAGCAAGCATTGCCAAAACAGGACCTATTTTATCAATGGAAATTCCCGTATTTTGTGATAACTGATTTTCAACATTTTGTTTGTCGTTACCGAAAATGTGGCTAAGGATTGAGCCTCCTTCTGCGTGTCTTGCTTCAACTTGTGAAGCATCATCCAGGATACTTCCGTTATGGTCTTTATCCAGAGCATTGTTTAATGCTTCAGCTTCTTTAGAATCCTGAGATTTATTTCTTAAGTACGAAATAATTAGGGGTGCTGCTACAGCTAACAAAGCAATAATCTGGTTTTTGCTGATTCCAAATTTGTTTTCTGCCTGTACCGCAACCTGGTTGCTTGTGTTTCCTGTTAGCAAATCGATTAAACTCATGTTGTGTTTATTTAAATTGTTAATAAACCAAAGTTATCAAAAAATATTCCCTAATAATTTTTTTAATCTAAAATTACTGTTAAAGTTTTTTATTTTTTCTAAGCAGCTGGTATCGAGTTTAGTTTTTTAAAATAGGGACATTGGAACATGCTTCGCCAAACATCAGAGATTTTACGATCGGCTTCAATTGTTCTACCAATTCTACATACGCATTCTCAGGAATTTCCTTATCCGAACATCCTTTCACCAATACCCTTTTATCTCTTAAATCATCAAAGTCATAAGTCTGTATTGCATTGTGCATTAAAATAACTTCAAGATCTTCACGGTTACCAAAGACTATTTTCTTTGCAACATCAGTAAGTTTGGCTGTAAGGACAAAATAAGCCCACAATGGAACAATAGCATCTGCCGAATTGTAAATGTATATGTAAGCATCACTATATTCATCAGTATTGATAGCGGCCACCTGTGCACGAAATTCTTTTTCTTTCAAAATCATTTCCTGAAAAAGAAAATCTTTCAGGTCGATTCCTTTTCTTGTGCCTTTTGGAAGAAGCGTGGCAAGATCAAAATTTACAAGACCGCTTTCGTTTACTTTATTTCTGATTTCAAATTCTTCTGACATTTTTTATCATTATCTTTGAACAAATTTACAAATTAAGATCCAACAAAGTTTTAATTTGTTCTCTATCCTTATTATAGAAATGAAATATTATATCATTGCCGGAGAAGCCTCAGGAGATTTACACGGGAGTAATTTAATGAAGTCTTTAAAAAAGAAAGATCCGGATGCTGAATTCAGATTCTGGGGAGGTTATCTGATGGCTAAGCAGGGAGGAACCCTTGTAAAACATTACCGTGATCTTGCTTTTATGGGATTTCTGGAAGTTGCTATGAATCTCAGGACGATATTAAATAATATTAAATTCTGTAAAGAGGACATTAAAAATAATCAACCTGATATTTTAATCTTAATTGATTATCCGGGATTTAATCTAAGAATAGCCAAATTTGCCAAAGAACTTGGAATAAAAGTAGTGTATTATATTTCACCACAGCTTTGGGCATGGAAAGAAGGCAGGGTAGAGATCATAAAAAAATATGTGGACGAAATGATGGTCATTCTTCCGTTCGAAGAAGACTTTTATAAAAAACATGGAGTTCATTCCCATTTTGTAGGGCATCCTCTGTTAGATGCTATATCCAGCTTACAGGAAATCGATATTGATGCTTTTAAGAAGGAAAACGGCTTAAATGACAAAGAAATTATTGCCTTATTACCAGGTTCGCGAAAGCAGGAAGTTGAAAAAATGCTGGAAATGATGCTTTCTGTGAGATCATCTTTTAAAGAGTATCAGTTTGTGATTGCCGGAGCTCCAAGTTTACCAAAAGATTTTTATGAATCTTATGTAGATGATAATGTGCATTTTGTTTCAAATAAAACCTATGATTTACTTAGATGTTCAAAAGCCGCTTTGGTAACGTCGGGTACAGCAACACTGGAAACTGCTTTACTGAATGTTCCTGAAGTAGTTTGTTACCGGGGAAGTAAGATTTCTTATGCTATTGCTAAAAGATTGGTTAAAAATATAAAATATATTTCTTTAGTAAACTTGATTATGGATCGGGAGGTTGTAAAGGAGCTGATCCAAAATGATCTGAACACCGGAAATTTAATCGAGGAATTAAAAAAGATACTGGATGGAAATAAAAGATCACAAGTATTGAATGATTATGTTCTTTTAAAAGAAAAGCTCGGTGGAAGCGGGGCAAGTGATCATGCTGCAGATGTGATTTTGAAAGTTTGAAATATTCAATAATAAATAACATAAATCGTAGAATTTTTTTCTGCGATTTTTATTTTTTAAAACGAATTTAATAGTCTTTTAAAGATTCTGAAATTTTGATGTGCTAATTTTTGTCTCAATAAATATTTTTGAGTAACACAAATTTTCGAATTGAATAAGCAGCCACTTTTTATTCTTGTTATATGTTTTATTCTTGGAATCTTTTTTCAGGACTATGTATCACTTGATAAGAGATTTATTGTAATTGTAACAATTCTATGTTCAGTTCTTTTGCTCGCTTTGTTTCTCCGGTCCTATCTTTCCCATAGGGTCAGACCAATTTTTTTAGCGTTGATGTTCTTTTTTCTTGGCATTATTTTACATTCATTGAATACGTTTCCTTTGAATTCTGATGTAATGAAATCAAGGGAACTTGTAACATTTAAAATAGTCAGAAAGCTAAACTCAACTGAAAAATACAAGAAATATGAGGTTATTGCTCAGGCAGAAGGAAAAAACATCAAGTCAATTTTATTTATTCCTAAGAATGTTCATCAGCTTAACTTTGATTACTATTATAAAGGCTGGGTTTTTATTCAGGAATTGAAACCTCCTGTATATGATTTTCAATTTAATTATTCCGGTTACCTTAATCGCAAAAATATAAGGTACCAGATGTACCTATCGGGAGAACTGTTATCCGTTGCCAGAAACGATATGAGTTTAAAGGAATCTATTCGGCAGAGAAGGCTTGAAGTTTTGCAAAAAATTGACGGAATAAATATCTCTCCTAAAAACAGGGAGTTTTTAAAGGGAATTATCCTTGCTGATCGAACGGAAATGGATTCAGCGGTAATACAGGATTTCAGCAAATCAGGATTGGTGCATTTTCTTGCCATTTCGGGAACGCATATAATGGTGGTTTTTGGTCTGTTTTATTTTATTTTCAGAATGATCCTTCCTTTGAAATTCAGGAAATATACAGTAATACTGAGTTTAATATTTATATGGATGTTTGCTTTGTTTATTGGATTTGGAAATTCTGTTCTGCGGGCATGTATTATGCTTACTGTTTATTTTATCTATGTTTTACTCCAGAGAAAACCAGATGTACTGCATTCTGTAGCTTTGTCCGCTTTTATCATTTTATTTATGGATTCCCAACAGTTATTTACCATTGGATTTCAATTAAGCTTTATAGCTGTCATAGGAATATTCTGGTTGAATCAGCCATTGTTAAAATGCTTTCCAAAGCAGGATAGCTATTTTAAAAAATTGCTTTTCAATACGATATCTGTTTCTGTTTCTGCTCAGCTTGCAACAATTCCTTTAGTTTTATACTACTTTCATCAGTTTTCATTTATTTCCATTGTTGCTAATTTCATCGTAATTCCCTTTTCAGAGCTTATTATTATATGCTCTTTTGTTATTGCAGCTTTAGCT
The DNA here is from genome assembly GCF_028570785.1 of Chryseobacterium sp. B21-037. NCBI lineage: Bacteria > Pseudomonadati > Bacteroidota > Flavobacteriia > Flavobacteriales > Weeksellaceae > Chryseobacterium > Chryseobacterium sp. B21-037. The sequence continues at coordinate 3,034,107 of NZ_JALGCB010000001.1, read as the reverse complement.
GCATTTAATATAGATTTTAATTTGATCAACCAAGGATATGATATCATGATTAACGGATTGCTTACAAGTATCCGTTGGTTTGCTGATTTCGATACTCTTTTTTTTGAAAATATTCCGATGAATCTTGTTGAAGTCTTTATTTTATCTGTGTCTGTCTATTGGTTGAGGTTTGTTATACTGAAATTCAATTTTGAAAACAGGATGATACTGATTTGTTTTATTCTTTTGTTTTTTATTGCAAGAGCTATCTTTACGATTGTAGATAATCAAAAGGATGAGGTTTTAATACACGATTCAGGAAAAAATAAAGTGCTTTCAATTAAATATGGCAATAAAGCCTTGTTTTGGATATCAGACTCCACTGACAGGGAGAAAATTATTAAATATATGGTTAATCCTTATTGTACTTCACGAAGAATAAAAAGTGCTGAATTAAAAAGTCTGGACGTAACCAGGAAAAAGATTATTTACAAGGGTAAGATTTATGAGATAAATTGATGCTTGTCATTCTCTGATTTTCGCTTATTTATTAAGCTTTTACAATCTTATTTAGAAAGATTACAAACTGGCTAATAGTGAGATTTCTCACTTTTCAGTATTGTTAACATTTCCTAATTTTGTAGAAATTCAAATTTAAACTTAATATGGCAGGTTTAACGAGTTCTACAATAGGTAGAAAATATGCTATGGCATTATCAGCTATGTTTTTGCTGATTTTTCTTATACTGCATTTAACAACAAATTTATTATCTGTTATAAATCGAGATGCATTCAATACAGCGTCCGATTTTATGGGGTATAATCCTTTTGTTCAATTCTTAATGCAACCTATTCTTGGTTTCGCAGTACTTTTCCATTTTATTATGGGATTTGTTTTGGAAGTTAAGAATAATAAAGCGCGTCCGATTAAATATGATTCCAACAATGCTTCTGCGAATTCTACATGGATGTCCAGAAACATGATCATTTCCGGAGCTGTTATATTAGCTTTTTTAGCGCTTCACTTTTATGATTTCTGGATTCACGAAATCAATTATAAGTACGTAGAAGTGCTTGCACCTGATGCAGAGCGTTTCTGGCCGGAATTGCATGAAAAGTTTGCAGATATCTGGAGAGTAGCTTTATATGTAATCTCATTTGTTTTATTGGGACTACACCTTGCTCACGGATTCCAATCTTCTTTTCAGTCAATTGGAGCAAGACATCCAAAATATACTCCGGTAATTAAAGCGATAGGAACATGGTATTCAATCCTTATTCCTTTTGGATTTATTTTCATCGCGATTTATCATTTTATAACTCAATAATATCACTATACTAGTATGAGTAAATTAGATTCAAAAATTCCAGCAGGTCCTCTTAAGGATAAATGGAAGCATCATAAAGACCATATGAACCTTGTTGCACCAAACAACAGAGATAAGATTGATATTATTGTTGTAGGTACTGGTTTGGCCGGAGGTTCTGCAGCTGCTACTTTAGCAGAGCAGGGATATAATGTAAAGGCATTCTGCTACCAGGATTCTCCAAGAAGAGCACACTCTATTGCAGCGCAGGGAGGTATTAACGCAGCAAAGAATTACCAGGGTGATGGTGACTCTACCTATAGATTATTCTATGACACTATCAAAGGTGGTGACTACAGAGCTAGAGAGGCTAATGTATACAGATTGGCTGAAGTATCTGCCAATATTATTGACCAGTGTGTTTCTCAAGGAGTACCTTTTGGGAGAGATTACGGTGGCCAGTTAGACAACCGTTCATTTGGTGGTGTTCAGGTAAAAAGAACATTTTATGCAAAAGGGCAAACAGGACAACAGTTATTGTTAGGTGCTTATTCTGCAATGAGCCGTCAGATCGGTAAAGGTAGAATCAAAATGTACAACCGTCATGAGATGCTGGACCTTGTTATTGTAGACGGAAAAGCCAGAGGTATTATTGCCAGAAACCTTGTTACCGGAGAAATTGAAAGACATTCTGCTCACGCAGTGGTTATTGCATCTGGAGGATACGGAAATGTTTATTTCCTTTCCACTAATGCAATGGGTTCAAACGTTTCCGCAGCATGGAAAATTCATAAGAAAGGAGCGTATTTCGCAAATCCTTGTTATGTACAGATTCACCCGACGTGTATTCCTGTTCATGGAACACAACAGTCTAAATTAACTTTGATGTCCGAATCTTTGAGAAACTCAGGAAGAATCTGGGTTCCTAAAAAGATAGAGGATTCTGTTGCAATCAGAGAAGGTAAATTAAGACCTGAAAATATAAAAGAAGAAGACAGAGATTATTATTTAGAAAGAAGATATCCTGCATTTGGTAACTTAGTACCTAGAGACGTTGCGTCTAGAGCTGCTAAAGAAAGATGTGATGCTGGTTATGGAATCGAAAATAATGATACCAAAGAAGGTGTTTATCTTGATTTCTCTACAGAGATCATGAAGAAAGGTAGAGAAGCAGCAATTGAAAAGCATATTCATAATCCTACAGATCAGCAGCTTTATGATTTAGGAAAAAAATGGGTGGAGGAAAAATATGGTAACCTATTCGTTATGTACGAAAAAATTACCGCAGATGATCCTTATAAGACACCGATGAAAATTTATCCTGCGGTACATTATACAATGGGGGGAATCTGGGTAGATTATAATCTTCAGTCAACAATTCCTGGATGTTTCGTAATTGGTGAGGCTAACTTTTCTGATCACGGAGCAAACAGACTTGGAGCATCAGCATTAATGCAAGGTCTTGCGGACGGATATTTCGTTCTTCCTTATACCATTGCAGATTATCTTTCTGCTGATATCAGAACAGGAGCTATTCCTACGAATACAGGAGCATTTGAAGAAGCTGAAAAAGGAATTAAAGAGAAAATAGATTTCTTCTTAAATAATAAAGGAACCCACTCTGTAGACCATTTCCACAAGCAACTAGGAAACATTATGTGGAACAAAGTAGGAATGGGAAGGACTCCTGAAGGTTTAAGAGAAGCGATAAAAGAAATTGAAGAAGTAAGAAACGATTTCTGGAAAAATGTAAAGGTTCCGGGAGAAGGAGAAGGAATGAATACTGAGCTTGAAAAAGCTTTCAGAGTAGCTGATTTCTTAGAGCTTGGACAGTTAATGGCTATCGATGCATTACATAGAAACGAATCTTGTGGAGGACATTTCCGTGAAGATCACTCAACTCCGGATGGAGAGGCTGAAAGAGATGACGTAAACTACAAATACGTTGGAGCCTGGGAATATCAGGGAGCAGATATCAATAATGAAATTCTGCATAAAGAAGACCTGATATATGAAAACATTGAGGTTAAAACTAGAAGCTACAAATAATCTCCAACCTATAAATATAAAATTATGAGTGCAAAAAAAGGCTTACATCTTACGCTGAAAATTTGGAGACAAAAAAATAATAAAACCAAAGGTCAGTTTGAGACCTATAAAATATCGGATGTATCAACAGATTCTTCATTCTTAGAAATGTTGGATATCCTTAATGAAAATTTAATTAACGAAGGAAAAGAACCGATCGCATTCGATCACGATTGCCGTGAAGGAATCTGCGGAATGTGTTCTCTTTATATCAATGGTAGAGCGCATGGACCTGATACAGGTATCACAACTTGCCAGCTTCACATGAGAATGTTTAAAGACGGTGAAACAATCGTTATTGAGCCATGGAGAAGTGCCGCTTTCCCGGTAATTAAAGACTTAATGGTAGACAGAAGTGCATTTGACAGAGTAATGGCTGCAGGTGGATTCATTTCTGTGAATACTTCAGGAAACACATTGGATGCTAATGCAATCCTTGTTCCTAAGGATGATGCGGACAAAGCAATGGATGCTGCAGCATGTATTGGTTGCGGAGCTTGTGTTGCTACATGTAAAAATGGTTCTGCGATGTTATTTGTTGGAGCTAAAGTTTCTCAGTTTGCCTTACTTCCTCAGGGTAGAGTTGAGGCGAAAAGAAGAGTTCTTAACATGGTGCAGGCTATGGATGAAGAAGGATTTGGTAACTGTTCAAATACAGGTGCTTGTGAAGTAGAATGTCCTAAAGGAATTTCTCTGGAAAACATTGCACGAATGAACAGAGAATATATGGCAGCACTGGTAGATAAAGGATAACACCAGCTAAAGTAAATAGAAAAAATCGTCTCCTTATAGGATGGCGATTTTTTTAGTTAAATCTTTCATAAAAAGTACTATTAAATTGTATTTAGTAATACTGAAAAACCTATTTTTGTTTAATTATAAAAATCAAAATGAAAAAATATCTTTTATTGTTTATCATTGCAATATTTGTAATGTCTTGCTCTAAAAAAGTTGAAGTAAAAGGAAAAATCACAGGTGGATCTCCATTGGAAAGAATAGAGTTCATTGAAGCTTCAGGAGTTGCTACATTACCGTTGGCAAACATTGGAGTGAAAAATGACGGAACATTCTCAGGGAGTTTTGAGGCTCCAAAAAACGGGATGTATCTTATTTCCTACGCCGGAAAACAAAATCTGGTATATCTAAAAGGAGGGCAAACACTTAACATTTCAGGTAGCGGAATGAATTTTCCGAATGATTATGTAATTACAGGTGATGCAAAAAAGAATAATGATTTCTTCACGGCAACTCAAAAATATCTTACCAATTACGCTCAAACAGTTAATATGAATGAGCTGATGATGAAAGATGAAAAGGGATTTCTGCAGGGTATTCAGAAAGTTGAAAAGGATATCAATAATAATATTGAGGAAAACGTTAAAAAATTTAGTCCTGACAGCGAGGTAGTGAATTGGAAGAAGAATGATCTTTCCAGCACTTTGTTGTCCATCATCAATCAGTATGAAATGAGACAAGGCCAAACGCCCGGAAATCCATCTTTTAAAGCCAGTAAGACTTTCACTGATTATGAAAATAAACTTCAGGAAAATAAGGATGTTATGATAAAGGAAAATCCTTACTACAGACAATACTTATTGGCTAAAATGAGTCCTGATTTTCAAAAATATGCTGAAGCCAACAGCAAAAATAAAACAGACATCACTACTTCTGAATTATTTGCTCAGTATTTAAAAACAAAAAAGGATATTTCTCAAACTACGAAAGACTATCTATTAGCATTTGTTATGGCTCAGTCTGATATCCATCCTGGATCACCGGCAAAGGTGACGGATAAAATCAAGAAGATTATTGATGAGGATATCAAAGATGCAACCATTAAAAACGACCTTAATAAGATTCAGATAGCTGTAAATGGGGTTAAAATCGGAGAAGTAGCGCCAGATGCCACTTTAATAAAGCAAGATGGAAAATCCTATAAGCTTTCTGAAAATAAAGGAAAACCTTATATGCTGTTTTTCTATGCTTCATGGAATCCGTATATCAGTGAAGCTGCTGTACCGGTACTAAAAGAAGTTGTTAATTTCTATAAATCAAAAATGAATTTTGTATTTGTAAATGTTGACGATACAAAAGATCAGTTTGTAAAAACAAGCAATTCTTTATTGAAAGGAATTCCAGGAACGAATGTTTATGGTGATGGGGGACTCAACTCTGATATTGCTAAAAAATACGGTGTTTATGGATTCAAGTTACCTTGTTTTGTAATTATTGATAAAGACGGTAAAATTGCCAGCAGATCTTTTGTAAATCTTGGAGAACCTGAATTGGTAACGATACTGGATAAATTAACCGGACTTTCTGCGCCAAAAGTTAATCCGAATGTACAATTACAACCTGGTTTGGGAGCTGATCCTTCTGCTCAGCAAGTAAATCCGCAACCTGCGAATCCTCAACCGGCTCCAACAAAATAGTAAACTTTAACATACATGAAAAACCTTGTCCTAGGATAAGGTTTTTTTTATTGTATTTTTGCAAAATGAAACCGTAAGGTTACATTAGAACAGATAGAAAAAATAGAAATTACGGATGAAAAAGAAGAAGAATATTATTCTTGAAAATATAAGATTAATAGCAGCCGGAGCAAAAGGAGTTGCCATAGGTAGAACGGAAGAAGGCAAAACGGTATTGGTTTCAGGAGCTATTCCGGGAGATGTGGTAAATGCAAGGGTGAAGAAATCGAAGTCTAAGTATTACGAAGCAGAGGCTGTAGAAGTTGTGGAAAGTTCTCCGTACAGAGTAGATCCAAAGTGTATTCATTTTGGTACTTGTGGAGGATGCAAGTGGCAAAATATGAGCTATGAAAAGCAACTGGATTTTAAACAGGAAGAGGTATATAATAATATTAAGAGAATAGGAGGAATAGAGAACTTTGAAACGTTGCCAATTCTGGGTGCTGAAGAGCAATATTATTATAGAAATAAAATGGAGTTTTCTTTTTCCAATGCAAGATGGCTTACTCAGTACGAAATCAGTTCCGAAGAAAATTTTGGAAATAAAGATGCTTTAGGATTTCATATTCCGGGAATGTGGAGCAAGATTTTAGACCTGAAAGAATGTTTTCTTCAAGAAGACCCGTCCAATGCAATTCGTTTAGCCGTAAAAAATTATGCTGTTGAAAATGGTTTGGACTTTTTTGATGTAAAAAATCAGGAAGGTTTTTTAAGAACTCTGATGATGAGGCAGAATTCCCAGGGAGAATGGATGGTCTTGTTTCAGTTATACAGGGAAGAAACTGAAAACAGAGAGAAGCTTTTTGAATTTTTATTGAGTCAGTTTCCACAGATCAAAACATTGGTGTATGCAATTAATCCAAAACAAAATGATTCGATTTACGATTTGGATATTAATGTTTACTCCGGAGAAGGATTTTTAATGGAAGAGATGGATGGGCTGAAATTTAAAATCGGGCCTAAATCTTTTTTTCAAACCAACTATAAGCAGGCATTAGAGTTATATAGAAAGACATTGGAATTTGCAGATCTGAAAGGAGATGAAGTAGTTTATGATCTCTATACGGGAACAGGTACTATTGCACAGTATGTGGCCAGAAAGGCGAAGCAGGTGATAGGTATAGAATCTGTTCAGGAGGCTATTGATGCAGCTATTGAACATGCTGAACTCAATGGTCTTACGAATTGTACATTCTATTGTGGGGATATGAAGAATGTCTTTAATGATGAATTTCTCGAAAATCATCCAAAGGCGGATGTGTTGATTACTGATCCTCCGAGAGACGGAATGCATCAGAAAGTGGTAGAACAAATATTAAAGCTTTCCCCTGAAAAAGTGGTTTATGTAAGCTGTAATTCAGCTACCCAGGCAAGAGATCTTGCGTTGATGAAAGATCAATATAAGGTTGTTAAGATATTACCTGTGGATATGTTTCCGCAAACCCACCATGTGGAGAATATTGCATTGCTGATAAAGAAATAATTTACCTAAATTTGAGTTTAAATATTATTATGAAATATTTTAAATTTCTCTTATTAACCCTGATGTTGGGAATGCTTTGCTCCTGTGGCGGAGATGATGATATCTGTGAGAGTGGTGAAGGTACGCCACGAATTAAAATTGCTTTTAAAAATGCAGATAATGACAAAATCATAACATTAGACTCTCTTTACGTAGCCGTAGATTATGGAAACGGAAAAGTGCAGTTGGGAAAACAGCAAAAAATAAGTTCAAGACTCATTCCATTAAGGGTTGACGACTCCCCTTATACAGACGTATATTTCCGGTTAGCGGACAAAGGGACTGAGTCAAAGGTAAGGATAAGTTATACCACTAAATCTACATATGTATCTCCAGGATGTGGATTGAAAAAAACATATGAAAACCTGAACTCTGATTCACCAACACCGAGCAATCCGGTAAAGAAAGTTGAAATAGGACAAAATAATATAGAGAATGAAGACAAAACTAATCTTTACCTTCTTTTTTAGCATAAGCCTGCTTGGATTTGCTCAGCAGAAAAAGTCTGTGGAAAAAAAAGAAAAATGGAAATATGAACCAAATTTTATGGTTGGTTTGGATCTTCTCAATACTGGGAGTGCCTTTTTTTCGGATAGAAAACTGTACCAAGGTTTTATATCTTCCAAAATAAACGGAAATGTACATGCAATTGCAGAAGCTGGTTTTGAAAAAAATGTATACCAGAAAAACGGATATGACGCTAAAGTGAATGGTCCATTTGTTAAGCTGGGAGCTTTTTACATGTTAGCCCAGGATCCGGAGAATGAGTTTAATGGTTTTTATGCCGGAGGAAAGGCAGCAGGATCATTTTATACTCAGGAGTATATGGCTGTGCCTGTCCGGGGGTTTGGAGGTAGTAATTCTTCTGTAGCTTTTCCGTCTTCTACCCAATCTTCTTATTGGCTTGAAGGAGTGATAGGAGGAAGAGTACAGTTATTTGAATCCAATTTTTATATTGATGTCAACCTCCAGCCTAAATATATGGTATTTACAACCAAACAGGACGATATACAGCCCATGATTGTCCCTGGATTTGGAAGGAGTTCGTCCAAATTCAATATGGGGTTCTCCTGGAATATAGCCTATAAATTTTAAAAATATCTGAACCTGAAGTTTTCTTCAGGTTTATTTTTTTAGCAGCAGATAAAGAGCTTCCAGTTCTTTTGGAGGTGCTCCGGCATCGAATCCGGAAGATTGATATATTTTCCCCTTATAGGTAATAATGATTACTGAAGATAAAGCACTATCCGAAAAGCGACCTGTTGTTGGAGCGGTATAGGAAGATAGTTTATCCAGATTCAATGAATTGGTTTGTTTTACAATGCTTGTCCATTGTGTATCATTTGATTTTGTGATCTTTGATTCTCCATTCAGATACGTTACTATAGAATCTGAGGTAAAAGTTATTTTTCTATCGGTACCTCGCGTTTGTTCTATTAATTCAATTTTTTCCAGATCGTTTTTCTGATTATTCTTTATAACATGCTTGTTTTCTGTGCTTTTTTGAGAGTGACAACTTCCAAAAATAGATGTTGTTATTGAGAATAATAATATGATAATTTTTTTCATTTTGTATTTTTTTATTTTATTTATTTAAATATAGTTAAATATATTAATCTAAACTGATATATTTGCGAATCTTATAGAAATTTATAGAATGAAAAAATCTACTACTTTGAAATTTCTTTTTTTATTACCTCTATTTGCTACGGTTGCTTTAAGCGCTCAGAGCAAAAATGGAGCTGTTAAAAAGAAAGCGGACTTTGTAAGCAAATCTTCTGAAGAACTTACACAATCCCATGGTTTTGAAAGATGCTCTACAGTAGAGTATGAGAACTATTTGCAGGCAAAATTCCCTGGCAGAATGAATGCTGACCAATTTGAAGCATGGTTGGCTCCATTGGTTCAAAATGCTAAAGCTAATAAATCCCAAAATGGTAATATAATTACAATTCCTGTTGTGGTGCATGTTATCCATAATGGTCAGAATCTGGGAGTTGCTCCTAATATAGTTGATGAGCAGGTTATTTCTCAAATTACCGTAATGAATAACGATTACCGTAGACTTGCGGGAACTCCTGGTTTTAATAATAATGCAGTGGGGGCAGACGTGCAAATCCAGTTTGCTTTGGCTAAGGTAGATCCAAATGGAAATCCTACGAATGGTATTGATAGAATTAACTTATGTCAGGCTTCATGGGCAAGAGCTGATATCGAAACTTTTGTAAAGCCTGCAACTATTTGGGATCCTACCAAATACATGAATATGTGGAGTGTGAAATTTAGTGATAATACCTTGTTAGGATATGCGCAGTTCCCTTCTTCGTCAGGACTACCTGGCTTGAATGTACAGGGAGGTGAAGCTTATTCAGATGGTGTTGTGGCTAATTATGCAACATTTGGAAGCAGCGATTATAATGTAAATAATACATTCCTTCTTGGGGCTCCTTATGATAAAGGGAGAACGATGACACATGAAGTAGGGCATTTCTTAGGTCTAAGACATATCTGGGGGGATGCAAATTGTGGTGATGATTTCTGTGCAGATACTCCTACAGCTCATACATCCAATTATACTTGTAATCCTGCAATCGCAAGTTGTACCAATCCTTCTGTATTCGAAATGGTTCAGAACTATATGGATTATACGAATGATACCTGTATGAATATCTTTACAATCAATCAAAAAGATAGAATTACTGCCGTAATGAATAATTCTCCAAGAAGAATGGAGCTGAAGACTTCAATTGCAGATCAGCCAATTCCTTTATTTCCAAATGATGCAGAAGTAAAGCTTGAAAGAGAATGTGCTACAGCAACCTGTGCTACTACAGCAGTTCAAAATCCAAAAATATCTTTATATAATAGAGGAACAAGCCCATTAACATCTGCGGTAATTACTTACTCTGTAAATGGTAATTCGAAAACATACAACTGGTCGGGAAATCTTGCTCAGGATAAATACCAGATAATTACACTACCAATGGATGCTAATGTATTAGGTGGTCAAATGAATATCAATGTAACATCAGTAAATGGTACTACGGATCAAAGAGCATCTAACAGTAATATCACAGTAAATTATCTGGGAGCTGTAGTGAGAGCTGACGCTAATGTTGTATTTAATCTTCAGTTGGATCAATATGGTTCTGAAACAAGCTGGACTTTAAAGAATAGCTCAGGGGCTACTGTGGAGAGTGGAGGTCCTTATACTGATTCATCAACGGGAGCTCTTCCTGCCCTGAAGACATTTAACTGGACCTTAAGTCCTGGTGAGTGTTATACATTAACAGTTAATGATGAATTTGGTGATGGATTCTATCCGTATGGAGGATATTACAATATTAAGTCTTTATCAGGAACAACCCTTCTTTCCGGATCTCATTTTGCTTCAACGCAAAGCAGATCTTTAAAAGTACAGGTACTGGGAACATCAGAATCTAACATTAAAAACAGTGGAATTCAAGTGTATCCTAATCCGGTAAATGATGTATTGAACATTACTAAAGTTTCCAATAAGGCCAATTTTGAAATTCATAATGCTGTTGGGCAACTTGTAAAGAGTGGTATTATAACCAACAATCAGATAAGAGTAGCTGAATTGGTGAAAGGCGCGTATGTCATTTCAATAAAAGATAATGCTGTTTCAGAAAGAATTAAGTTTATTAAAAAATAGATTCAATAGAACAATAGAAAATACCTCAGTTTACTGAGGTATTTTTTTTACTTATAATTTAACAATTGCTTTTGTGAATTATGATTTCCAATTGCTTTATAGGACTGATTTTATTATGGATTGAATGGTTTATTAAAAATTCAATAATATCCTGATATTTTCATTTAATAGTTTATAAGTATAAATAATTTTTTGATTTTATTGATGTTTTGTAGTATAAATATGTATTGGTTTCATATTTTTGTTTAACCAAATTTTTAAAAAGATATTAATTTATGAAAAAACTATTTTCTACTTTATTTTGTAGTTTAATTGGGGTTTCAGCTTTTGCGCAATGGACTCCAACTAAATTTGAAAGAAGTGACAAACTTGAATCCACTAATGTGAGAAATTACTATAAGCTGGATCTCGAGAAAATTAAAACACAACTTAGAGGTGCTCAGGAAATGGGTACTAATTCTAAACCGGTAGAGATTTTACTGCCTACTTTGAAAGGAAAGATCGAAAGATTTGCGGTGTATAGTTTCCCTGTAATGACAAAAGAATTTGCAGAGCAATACCAGCTGGGGTCTTATGTTGGGGTAAGCATGGATGATCCGGGTAAATATTTAAGATTTTCTGTGGCTCCTAATGATTTTCAGGCGATGATTATACAGGATGGGCAATACGAATTCATTGATGCTGTAAATGCTGATAAAACAGTATATGGTGTACATCCGAAAACAAAAAAAGAGGGAGCTTTTGTTTGTTCAACAAAAGAAAGTGCTGTTTCTCAGCAACAGATTAAAGAATTGTTGAAGGAAGGGAAATCCTTTGCCCATCAGCCTACTTCATTCTCTAAATCTTCTGATAAGAAATACAGAACGATGAGATTGGCTATGTCTGTGACCGGAGAATATACTCAGTATTTCGGAGGGGTTCCTCAGGCGCTTGCCCAGATTAATGCAACAATGACAAGGGTAAATGGTGTTTTTGAAAAAGATTTTGCTTTGCATTTAAATGTATTAAGTTATCCTGTTCTTATCTATGCAGATCCTGCAACAGACCCATATTCTCCTGCAGCTCAGATGGGGAACTGGAATTTACAGCTTCAAAATACACTGACTTCGGTGGTAGGCAATGCTAATTATGATATCGGACACTTATTTGGTGCTTCCGGAGGAGGAGGAAATGCAGGATGTATAGGATGTGTTTGTATAGATCCTACAACGGCAGAACCGGAAGGTAAAGGTTCCGGAATTACTTCACCTGCTAATAATGTTCCGCAGGGAGATTCTTTTGATATTGATTATGTTGCTCACGAAATGGGGCATCAGTTAGGTGGAAATCATACATTCTCGCACGGTCTTGAAGGAACAGGTGTCAATGTAGAGCCAGGTTCAGGGACCACTATTATGGGGTATGCCGGGATTACAGGTCCGAATACTGATGTTCAGCCTCATTCTGATGCATATTTTCATATTGCAACAATCAAACAGGTGCAGGCTAATTTAATAGCTAAAACCTGTGATGTGGAAACTACGGTTGCTAACAACCCTCCAGTAATTGCAGTTTTACCTACATATAATATTCCTAAAGGGACAGCATTCGTTTTAACAGCTTCTGCTACAGATGCTGAAAATGATCCCTTAACATATACCTGGGAAGAAATGGATAATGCAAGTGTTACCATTAATAAGAATAATCTGGGGACTACTACTACCGGAGCTTCATTCAGATCTGTAGTTCCTACGACAAGTCCTACAAGATATTTCCCTAAATTATCCTCGGTGTTATCAGGGGTTCTTAATAACTCAAATAACCAATGGGAATCTGTTTCCATGGTGCCAAGAACAACGAAATTTACAGTAACGGTAAGAGATAATAACCCTGCGGCTAATCAGCAGCAGACGCAATACGCCGATCAAACGATTATCGTGGGTAATACCGGTCCGTTTAAGGTTAATACTTTGTATCTTAACGGTGGCGGAGCTTCATCTTTAGAATGGGATGCTGCCAATACGACTGCGGCTCCTTATAGTGTTGCCAATGTGAAGATCGATTATACAACTGATAACGGGGCTACATGGACAGTGCTTGCTGCCACTACACCAAATGACGGTTCAGAAAACGTTACTTTACCTTCTGCTCTGAACGGACAAACTATTAAATTAAGAATTTCAGCAATAGGAAACGTTTTTTATGCCGTTAAATCAATCATGGTTACTACTCTTGCTCCTTGTACGAGTGCGGCACCAATTAATATTGTTGTTTCTAATATTACAGCAAATTCTGCGGATGTTGCGTGGCAGCCAGTTGTTGGAGCTACATATAAGCTTCGTTACAAGAAGGTGTCTGAAACAGTATGGACATCGGTGGATGTAACTACTCCTTATACTACATTGAATGGTTTGATAGATGGTACAGCTTATGAAGTACAGGTGGCTACTGTTTGTAGTGGTACAACAGGAACTTATTCAGCATCCACAAACTTCACAACACAAAATTTAGCATATTGTACTTCTTCTGCAAATGATTCTACATATGAGTATATTTCTAATGTAACGGTTGCTAATATAAACAATTCGTCTCTGGCAAGTTCTTATACCAACTATACAACTAACCCTGCTTTACAGATCAATTTGGTTAAAGGCAGTACTTATCCGATTTCTGTAACTATCGGTGATCCTGATACTGATGCAGTTGCAGCATGGATAGATTATAACAGAAATGGAGCGTTTGAAGACTCTGAAAAGGTTCTTAATTTCCCAGTAGCTGCTATATCTGCTCCTGTTACCGGATCATTTACAGTTCCACAGTCTGCGGTAACAGGCCAGGCTTTAAGAATGAGGGTTATCCTTCGTTATTCAACAAGTGCCGGGGCTTCATTGGGGGCGGCTAATACCTGCGGAACTTTTTCTTATGGAGAAGTTGAAGATTACAATGTGATGGTAACATCTAATCTCGGAACTTCAGAATCTTACGTCAAAAATGAAGGGATCCAGATCTATCCTAATCCGGCGAATGATGTGTTGAATATTACTAAGGTTTCCAACAAGGCAAATTTTGAGATTCATAATGCGGTTGGACAGCTTGTGAAAAGCGGTGTAATTACCAATAACCAGGTAAGGGTAGCTGAATTGTTGAAAGGAGCTTATATCATTTCAATAAAAGATAATACTATTTCAGAAAGTCTCAAGTTTATAAAAAAATAAATAATGAAAGGTGATTTTTATTTTTGAATATTATTAATAATAATCACTGAATTTGTTTAATTAATTTTATATTAAAATATTTAACCCCTATATTTTACAGTATAGGGGTTTTTGTATGGATGTTGGTTTTTTATGATTACCTGGTGATATAAAAGTCTTTTGTGTTAATTGTTGTTAAAATGATGTGTTTTGTATTTTTTTAAATATGATTTTTTATCTTTAAAAAATATGTTATTTTTTAACTAATTAATTAGTCTTTTAGTTGTATTGAGTTTATCTGTATATTTATTGTGTTTTATGTAAAATATCTCTTCTATATTTTATATTTTTGTTAAATGTGAATTTAAAAATATATTAATTTATGAAGAAATTACTTACTATTTTGTTTTGTAGTTTAGTCGGTGGTTCTGCCGTTGCACAATGGACGCCAGCTGCTGCTAAACTAGATAACAAAAAAAGAGGTGGTGATGTAAAGGCTGTGGCTGTTGCATCTTATTTCAAATTGGATTTGAACCAATTAAGATCTCAATTGAAAAACGCGCAGGAAGCTGGGCGTAATGCTAAACCGGTTGTTGTTTCTATTCCGACACTGGATGGTAAGATTAAAAACTTTAATGTTTATAGTTTTCCTGTTGTGGTGAAAGAGCTTGCTGATCAATATGAATTAGGCTCATATGTAGGAACAGCAGTTGATGATCCTTCACAAAGTATCCGATTTTCTGTTGCTCCAAATGATTTCCAATCGATGTTATTCAATAATGGAAGTTATGAATTTGTAGAACCTGTAGACAAATCAACAGGATTATACTATGTGCATCCTAAAACAGCAAAAACAGGAGATAAAGCATTTGTATGTAGTACAGCAGAAGCTCCATCTTCCGTAAAGCAAATCGATGAATTGCTTAAAAAAGGCAAATCTGCATCAAGTCAGTTAGGCTTTACTAATAAAAGTTATGATAAGAAGTATAGAACACTAAGATTAGCAATGTCTGTTACAGGAGAGTATACCCAGTATTTTGGAGGAGTACCTCAGGCTCTTGCGCAAATTAATGCTACGATAACAAGAGTAAACTTTGTTTTTGAAAAAGATTTTGCTTTGCATTTAAATGTATTAAATTATCCGGCGCTTATTTATGCCGATCCTACGTCGGATCCATATGCTACAGTAACAAATGCCAATCAACCTCCATCTTCATGGAATACGTCTCTTAGAGATATACTGGCAACTAATGTTGGACAGGCTAATTATGATATAGGACATTTATTTGGCGCTTCCGGAGGAGGAGGAAATGCTGGTTGTATTGGTTGCGTTTGCCTTAACCCTGTAGGGACTACTTATGATCCTGTAGCGGGTTATGGGAAGGGGTCTGGTATTACTTCTCCTTTAACAGGGAGTGTAAATCCTAGTGCAGCAGCTCCGCCATCAGGGGATACGTTTGATATAGATTTTGTTGCTCACGAAATGGGACATCAATTAGGGGCAACTCATACCTTTGCTCATTCTTTAGAGAGTGCAGGAACAAATATGGAGCCAGGGTCAGGGTCTACCATTATGGGATATGCTGGTATCACCGGAGCTACTACTGATGTTCAGCCGCATTCTGATCCATATTTCCATATTGTAAGTATTGACCAGATTAATGAAAACCTGATTGATAAAACTTGTGATGTAGAAACTACAATTACCAATAATCCTCCTGTGATTGCAGATATGCCGGATTATAACATCCCTAAAGGAACTGCATTTGTATTAACGGCTTCTGCTACGGATGCAGAAAACGATCCTATGACGTATGCATGGGAAGAAATTGATAATGCCTCCGTTGAGATAGATAAAGATAACCTTGGGACAACAAGTAGTGGTGCCACTTTCAGATCTGTGAATCCAACCACAAGCCCAACCCGTTATTTTCCTAAATTAGAATCTGTATTAAATGGATATTTAGATAATAGCAATAATACATGGGAATCAGTTTCACAAGTTGCAAGAACTACTAATTTTGCCGTAACCGTAAGAGATAATAATACTAATCCTGCTCAACAACAATCAGATTATAATATTCAAACAGTTGTTGTTGGGAACAATGGTCCATTTAAGGTTAATACACAATATGCCAACGTCAATACTCCTACACCAATAGAGTGGGATGTTGCAGGTACTACAGCAGCTCCTTACAGTGTAGCAAACGTTAAAATTGATTATACAACAAATAACGGGACAACATGGACTGTGCTTTCTGCCTCAACACCTAATGACGGATCAGAATCTTATACGTTCCCGACTTCATTGAACGGGCAGGTGATTAAATTGAGAATTTCTGCTATCGGAAATATTTTCTATGCTGTGAAGCCTATTACTGTTGAAGCTTTTGCTCCTTGTGATGGTACGGCTCCTACCGGAATTACTACAAGTAATATTACAATTAACGGAGCAACGATCAGCTGGACTCCGGTAGCTAATGCAACATATAATATCCGTTATAGAAAAGTAGGGCAGGCTGTTTGGCAACAAACAACTTCTACTTCTCCAATAGTAACATTAACAGGATTAACAGATGGAACAGCTTACGAAGTGCAGATATCTGCAGTTTGTTCTGGAACTCCAGGTGCATATTCAGCTTCGACAAACTTTACCACTTCAGCTGTAACTTACTGTACTTCATCAAGTACAAGTGGACAAGTTAATTATATTTCCAATGTAACGTTGGGAACAGTAAATAATACTACTGTAGGAAGTTCATACTCAAACTTTACCACTAATGCTGCATTACAACCTACTTTGTTGCCTAATAGTACTAATTCAATAAGTGTTTCCGTTACTACAACAATCAGTGGTGCTTCAGTTAATGGTATGGCTGCATGGATTGATTATAATAAGAATGGGGTTTTTGAAGCTAATGAAAGAGTTTTAAATATGCCTGTGGTAGCATTACCGGTTGGAGCTACAGTTAAGACAGGAAACTTTACGGTGCCTGCAAGTGCTATGACTAATACTCCTTTAAGAATGAGAGTTGTTACTGTTCTGATAAATCCTGCAGGTATAGGCGCTACTATTCCAGATTCTTTTGCATGTGGAGGTTTCCCGAACGGAGAAGTTGAGGATTATAATGTGATCATTGCTTCTAATTTAGGAACTTCTGATACTGCTATTAAAAATGATGGTATCCAGATATATCCTAATCCGGCAAGTGATGTGTTAAACATTACTAAAGTTTCTGATAAAGCTGCATATAAAATTTATAGTGCTGCGGGTCAGTTGGTAGACAGCGGGAATATCAATGGTGGAAAAATTAATGTTTCTGCTTTGATCAAAGGTGGCTATGTAATTACAATTGATGACAAAGGAAAAGATGTATTTACTTCCAAATTCATTAAAAAGTAAGATATTATTTTTATCAATAAAAAATCCTCAGGTAATCCTGGGGATTTTTTTATTTTGAACTTATAAAATATATTATTGTGAAATTTGTATAAAAAAAATGATTGTAGCCACAAATTAATAATGAAAAATGATTAGATTTGTGTAATTAATATAATATATTGAGAAGCTTATGAAGAAAATTTTTACTTCTTTCTTTCTTCTCTGTCTGTTTGTGGTCACCAGTGCACAATGGAGCCCGACATCTTTCAGAGGAGATAAAATCAGAGGAAGTTCTGAAATTAAGAACTATTACTCTCTAGACATTCCCTTATTAAAATCCCAACTGGCCAATGCACAGGAGACGGGCAAGAATGCCAGACCTGTAACAATTTCATTGCCAACCATGGATGGGAAAATTGAAAGGTTTGCCGTTTACAGCTTTCCGGTTGTTGTAAAAGAACTGGCAGACGAGTATCAACTTGGATCTTATGTCGGAGTCGGAATCGATGATCCGGGTAAGTATCTGAGGTTCAGTTTGGCGCCGAATGATTTTCAGTCTATGATCATCAAAAACGGGATCGCTGAATTTGTAGAACCTTTAAATAGAGAAAAGACAGTTTACGGTGTGCATCCGAAAACTGATAAGAGCAAAGAAGGTTTTCTATGCTCTATGAATGAAAGCCTTTTGGATAAGGAAGAGATCAACAAACTTTATCAGAAGGGATCTGCATTTAGCAATCAGACCACTAATTTTGCGAAGTCTTCAGATAAGAAGTACAGAACGATGAGATTGGTAATGTCTGTAACAGGAGAGTATACCCAGTTTCATGGAGGAACAGTTCCTGGGGCGATGGCGGCTATTAATGCAACGCTTACCCGGGTAAATGGTGTATTTGAAAAAGATTTTGCATTACACTTAAATTTACAGAACTTTCCGGGTGTAATTTATACCAACCCGGCAACCGACCCCTATTCTCCGGCTGCTGCAGGAGCTGGAGGTGCATGGAATCTAGAATTGCAAAATACTTTAACGGCTAATGTAGGTAATGCCAATTACGATATAGGGCATTTATTTGGTGCTTCCGGAGGTGGAGGTAATGCAGGATGTATCGGATGCGTTTGCGTAGATCCAACTACAGGAGTTCCGAAAGGAAAAGGATCTGGATATACATCGCCAGCAGATGGGATTCCACAAGGAGATAATTTTGATATTGATTATGTTGCCCATGAAATGGGTCATCAGTTAGGAGCAAACCATACATTTTCTCACGGTCTTGAAGGAACAGGGGTGAATATGGAACCCGGTTCTGGATCCACAATTATGGGGTATGCAGGAATTACCGGAGCTAATACCGATGTTCAGCCTCACTCAGATGATTATTTTCATATCGCCAGTATCAAGCAGGTACAGGCTAACCTAATTTCTAAAACCTGTGATGTTGAAACTACAGTTGCCAACAATCCACCTGTGATTTCTGCATTACCAACTTATAATATTCCTAAAGGAACAGCATTCGTATTAACAGCTTCTGCCACCGATGCGGAAAATGATCCAATGACCTATACCTGGGAAGAAGTGGATAATGCAAGCGTTACTATTAACAAGAATAATTTAGGAACAACAACTTCAGGTGCAACCTTTAGATCGGTATTGCCAACGACAAGTCCAACAAGATATTTTCCTAAATTATCTTCTGTGCTTGCCGGAGTTCTTAACAATTCGAATAATGGATGGGAATCTGTTTCTAATGTTGCGAGAACAACCAAGTTCTCTGTAACAGTAAGAGATAATAGTCCCATTGCGAATCAACAGCAGACACAGTTTGCTGAACAAACAATTATCGTAGGTAGTGCAGGACCTTTCAAGGTTACAACAGCAACAGCTTATAATAACGGACCAAGCACTGTAACCTGGGATGTGGTAAATACCACAGCTGCTCCTTACAGTGTTGCTAATGTTAAAATAGATTACACTACGGACAATGGAGTTACCTGGAATGTTTTGGCGCCATCTACTCCTAATGATGGAAGTGAAAGCTTAACTTTTGGAGCTTTAACATTAGGGTCTACCGTGAAAATCAGAGTAAGTGCGATCGGAAATGTATTTTATGCCATTGGCAGTGCTACAGTAGCGAGTTTAGCTGCATGTACTGGAGCTGCGCCGACTGGTATTACAGTTTCTGCAGTTACTCAGACTCAGGCTACTGTTTCCTGGGCAGCTTCTGCCGGAGCAACTTACGTTGTTCAGTATCGTCCTGTTGGAAGTGCAACATGGATTACAGTAAATGCAACGACCAATACTACAGTATTA
Source organism: Chryseobacterium sp. B21-037 (assembly GCF_028570785.1). Lineage (NCBI taxonomy): Bacteria > Pseudomonadati > Bacteroidota > Flavobacteriia > Flavobacteriales > Weeksellaceae > Chryseobacterium > Chryseobacterium sp. B21-037. The sequence goes on along the minus strand of NZ_JALGCB010000001.1, from coordinate 3,014,198 downwards.
ACAGGTCTTACGGATGGAATTCAATACGAAGTTCAGGTTGCTAATGTATGTTCAGGAACGCAGGGTACTTTCTCTGCCTCTGTTAACTTTACAACACCGGGACTAAACTACTGTCAGATGCAGTCAAGCAATTCTAATGATGAGTATATTGCTAATGTTACAGTAACACCTACGGGGGCTGCCGTAATGAGTAATACTTCTTTAGGAACTACCTATACTGATTACACGACGACACCAAGTGCTTTGGTAAATCTTGTGATCGGGTCTGCTAACAATACAATTTCTGTTTCGAAAGGGTGGACGGGTAGTACATATAGTGAAGCTGTGAATGTATGGATTGACTTTAACCGAAACGGAATTTTTGAAACAAATGAACAGGTAATGACTTCTCCGGCAAGTACAACTACCCCGGTTACAGCTACATTCCCAGTTCCTGCCAATGCATATAATGGACCTTCTACAACAAGAATGAGAGTGGCTCTAAGCTTTAGCTCACCTTCTGTGATGTGTCAGAACTTTACTTATGGAGAAGTAGAAGATTATGCTGTGAAATTAATTCAGCCTATACCTTGTACAAGTAATGCTCCATTGAACTTAAGCGTAACAAATATTACGGCTACATCAGCTTACGTAATGTGGGATCCAGCTGTAGGAGCAACCTATATACTTGAATACAGAGCTGTTGGCGCAACCGCATGGATACCTGTTCCATTAACAACCAGTGCTTATACGATTACAGGTTTAACAGAATCTTCACAGTATGAAGTTCGTGTGGCATATATTTGTTCCGGGACTACTGGAACATTTACAGCTCCTGTTCAGTTCAGTACTCCGGCGGTTAACTACTGTACAGTAACAGGTAACAGTACCAACGGATATATTTCAAATGTTAAGATGACTCCGACCAATTCATATATTATGAATAATGATTCCGGAGCAAACTCTTATACTGATTATTCCGTTGATCCAACTAAATTGATTACGTTAGTACGTGGATCTGCAAATAATGCAATTTCTGTGAGCAAATCATGGATCACACCAAGTACATTCCCTCCATCTCTGGCTGTCGGAGCATGGATCGATTTTAACAGAAACGGAATTTTTGAAAACAATGAAAGGGTAATCAACAGTACAACGAGTACTACAACTCCGATTACGGCAACATATACGGTTCCAAACACATCGTATAATGGTCCGCTTACCCTTAGAATGAGAGTCATCATTTCTTCATCAAATATCAATGATCCATGTGTCAATGTTACTAATGGTGAAGTAGAGGATTATGCTGTTAAAATTGTAGACCTACAACCATGTTCTACAGCTGCGCCTTCGCCAATTTCTGTAACAGGTGTTAGTGCATCTACTGCGACGGTTTCCTGGTTAAACTCTACAGGTGCTACTTATGTATTAAGATATAAGGCTACAGCAGCAGCAGCCTGGACAACAGTTAATCCTGTTCCGGCGCCTGGAAATACCTATACGATCCTTAACTTAAATGCAACCACTGCTTATGAAGTGCAGGTGGCAACCATTTGTGGAGGAACTCAGGGACCTTGGTCTACATCTGTGAATTTCACAACACTGGCCGTTAGTTACTGTAACTCCGGTACTGCGACTGTAGGTGACGGATATATAAATAATGTAACCGTTACTCCAACGAATTCGATTATGATGATCAATAATTCTGGAGCAACGACGTATACAGATTATTCTACTGACCCTACTAAACTTATTACATTTGTTCGCGGTTCTACCGGAAATAATATTTCTATTGGTAGAGTGATCTTATCAAGTACGTATGCTACATCAGTATGGATTGATTATAACGGAGACGGCGTGTTTGATAATGGTACGGAGAGAGTAATGAATCTTGGATATTCCAGTACTACTCCTGTGACTGCTACTTTCACGGTTCCTGCTAATGCATATACAGGAACGAACATTGTCAAAATGCGTGTTATCGTATACTATAATACAATTGATAATGCATGTCAGAACTTAACAAGTAATGGTGAAGTAGAAGATTATGCAGTTAAATTTGTAGACATTCAACCATGTACGACAGCTCCTCCAAGCAATATTACAGTATCCAACATTACTGCGACTACTGCTAATGTTTCCTGGTTAGCATCTACGGGGGCTACTTATGTATTAAGATGGAGATTAGGGGCTACAGGAGCATGGACAACAATTGATCCTGTACTTGCACCTGGAAATAGCTACACAATTACTGGTCTTACCGAATTAACCGGATATCAGGTACAGGTTGCCACAAGATGTAGTGGTACATTAGGTGCCTTCTCTGCTTCAATTCCATTTACAACGACTGCTATCAGTTATTGTAACATGACAGGAACAGGAACCAATGATTATATAGCTAATGTAACAGTGACTTCTGTAAATCCGGGAATTGCTCCAATGAGTAATACCTCATTACAGACAAACTATATCAGTTATACTACACCAGCTACGTTGATTAACCTTGAGCTTGGCTCAACGGGAAATAAAATCGCCGTAACTAAAGGATGGGCAGGAGCAACCAACAGTGATGCTGTAAGTGCCTGGATCGACTTTAACCGAAATGGGGTATTCGAGACAAATGAACAAATCATGGCAGTAGCTTCCAATTCAACAAGTACTGTTAATGCATTGTTCAATGTTCCGTCTACTGCATACAGCGGACCTCTTACAACAACAATGAGAGTGGTGCTAAAACGTTCTAGTTCTCCTGTAATGTGTCAGGTAGCTGTGAATGGTGAAGTGGAAGATTATGCAGTGAGAATAAGACCATGTGCAACAGGTACACCTACAAATCTTGCGTTTAATACGATTACCCATACTTCAGCAATAGTAAACTGGACTGGTGTAACCAATGGGCTTACCTATATTTTACAGTACAGACCTTTAGGATCTACTGCGTGGACGAGTATTAACGTTTCTACTCTTCTTGGTAACCCTCCAATTCAGTTAACAGGTTTAACTCCTGCTACTACTTATGAGGTGCAGGTTGCTGCAAGCTGTGGTACAACACCAGGTACATTTACCGCGATTAAAACATTCTCTACCAGATGTGATCCTACGCCTCCTACTGTAACAATCAGTAACGTAACAACAAACTCTGCATTAGTAACATGGGCACCAATTGCGCCAAGTTCAACGTATGTATTAAGATACAGAGTCGTGGGAACAACCACGTGGGTGGATGTAACTGTGCCGGTAACACCTGGGAACTCTTATCAGTTGACAGGATTAAGCCCTTACACTACTTATGAGGTTCAGGTGGCTAACAAGTGTGTGGGTGAGACTACAATCAATCCATATTCAAATCCTAAAGTATTTACTACAGAAAGGACATGTGAATTACCACCTCCGGGCTTAACCATCACTAACCTGACTCCTACAACAGCTGTTGTCGTTTGGGATCCATTCCCGGGAGCTACTTATATCTTAAGATACAGAAAAGTAGGTATTCCGAGCTGGACAACGGTTCCGGTGGCTACCAATACACTTACCCTTACGGGATTAACAGAGCTGACGAAATACGAATTACAGGTTGCTAATATTTGTAGCGGTACTCCTGGTACGTATACACAACCATACTTCTTTACAACACCTACCGTTATTTATTGTCAGATGTCGTCTGGAAGTTCTGTGAGTGAATACATTTCAAACGTTACGGTAAAACCTACTGGTAAACCGCAAATGTCAAATGATTCAAATGCTCAGAATTATTCAGACTTTACCGGAGATCCTACCAAGTTTATTGAATTGATTCAGGGATCTACTGGTAATGAGATTTCAATTGCTAAATCATGGACAGGAACAACGAATAATGAAGGTATTGCCGTATGGATAGATTTCGACAGAAGTGGAACATTTGATCCTAATGAAAGAATCCTTGTGTCTTCGCCTAACTCAACAACCCCTGTTAAAGGAACGTTCAGTGTACCGGCGGATGCATTCATCAGCATGACGGATTTTAAATATGTTGTGATGAGAGTTGCCATGCAGAAAGATGCGATTCCTGTGAATTGTATAAGTTTTGCAAACGGAGAAGTTGAAGATTATACCGTAAGAATTTCTAAGCAGGCAGTACCTAATCCTGTTAACCAGACTGAAATTCTGATCTATCCTAATCCGGTAAGCAGTATATTGTATGTGAAAAATATTAGCAAGAAAGCTAATTATAAGCTATACAACGCAGCAGGTCAGCTTGTTTCCGGAGGAATTATACTCAATAATAAGATTGATGTAAGCGGATTGATAAATGGAGTATATGTTATCGATATCGATGATGTTCAGGGCACAGCTCAGAAGAAGTTTATCAAAGAATAATTAAATTATTTACTATTAAAAAATGAGCTCTCAGAAATGAGAGCTTATTTTTTTACATAAAAAACTCGTTAGAATTATTTTCTAACGAGCTCTTTTTTTTATTCTATTTCGAAGATGGTGCGTTCTGTCCGCTCTTTTAAATCTTCTAAATTAGTGTCATTATAGATGATATAATCAGCAAGCCTTATTTTCTCTTTTTCGGGCATTTGCCGCTCCATAATAGCCTGTACTTCGCGATAGGTTTTGTTGTCCCTGTCCATTACCCTTTTTATTCTTATGTTGTCTTGTGCAGTTACTAAAAGTGATTTGTAGCACTGCAGATTAAGCTTTAATTCAAATAATAAGGCAGTTTCCTTAAAAACTAAATATTTTGACTGTTCTTTTACCCATTGTTCAAAATCAATTCGTACAGCGGGGTGTATGATTTCATTTAATTTTTGCAGTAGATCCGAATTATTAAAAACTTTGTCTGCAACATATTTCCGGTCATAAAGGCCGGTATTATCATAAGACTGTGCTCCTAAGAGCTCTTTAATCTTTTCTTTTAGGGTATCATTGTCATTGACAATGGTTTTTGCTCTGTCGTCAGAGTAATAAACCGGAAATCCGCATTCTTCAATAAAATGGGCTACCGTTGTTTTTCCTGAACCTATTCCACCAGTAAGGCCAATGATCTTGGGTGCTGGTTCCGGTTCTGCTTTTTGTGTTTCTGAATTCAATTCTTCCATACTTCAATTAATATCCGAAAACGTCATTAAAACTGTGAACTTCATCAAGCCTTACTCCTTTATCTGTCATTTTCAGACTGGCCAGCTCATTATGTGCGTCATGCTCGAAAAACAATAAATATTCGTTATCGACACATTGCTTTAAAAATTTTCCTTTTTCCTCCATTGTCAAGAGAGGTCTTGTATCATATCCCATCACATAAACCTGGTTGATATGTCCGGCTGTAGGGATAAGGTCTGCAGCAAAAACGATTGTTTTTTCCTGATATTGAATTACAGGAAGCATTTGCTTTTCGGTATGTCCGTCAACAAAAATAACATCCATTTTCAAGTCCGGGGCGAAACCATAGTTTCCTGTCGTTGGTAGTGGTAAAAAATTCAGTTGACCACTTTCCTGCATAGGAATGATATTTTCTTTTAAAAAACTTGCTTTTTCTCGCGGATTAGGCTCAGTAGCCCATTGCCAGTGGTTTTCATTGGTCCAGAAATGAGCATTTTTAAAAGCCGGTCTGTACCCCGTTTTATCGTTATTCCATTCGATGGCTCCTCCACAGTGGTCAAAATGAAGATGGGTAAGAAAAACATCAGTAATGTCTTCCTTTACAAAGCCATATTTTTTAAGGTTTTTATCTAAATTATCATCTCCCCAAAGAGAATAATGTCCGAAAAATTTCTCATCCTGTTTATTTCCCAGACCGCAATCCACTAAAATCAGTTTCTTACCATCTTCAATAAGCAAAGATCGAGTTCCCAGTTCTATCAGGTTTCTTTCGTCTGCAGGATTGGTTTTTTCCCACAGACTCTTTGGGACGACTCCGAACATAGCGCCGCCGTCCAGCTTAAATTTTCCACATTGTATTGGATATAGCTTCATATAATATTATGTTTTATGTATTTAATTTTTGTTAAGTTTCATTTTTTCAGCAATCTTTTTTCCCTGCTCATCCGAATTTTCAAGATGGGAAATAATATTTTGATAATCTTTTTCTTTCCTGTTTTGGGAAAGTTTTTGTTTAATAAAGATCTCCGTTGGTATTACTTTTATTCCAAATGCTCCTTTCATTTCTTTTTCTACAAAATCTTTACCCATATCCTTTACCAGTACAGGGCATTTTTGAAACTTTTCATACTTATTGGTTAACTTTTCCAGATGCGCGTAAAGTTCTTCATTATTCATAAGTTCTACTTTACCATGAATTTGTACAGCTTCATAATTCCATGTTGAAACATTGATATGATCATACCAGCTACTGGAAATATAAGTGTGTGCTCCTAAAAAGTCACATAATACCTCATCTCCTTTTTTCAGTGTTTTTGCCTGTGGATTGGCTTTGGAAATATGAGTTTCAATATAAATGTGATCCGGATCATCCTCATTAAGCATCATCATGGAATGAGTGGCCCGTATCTTGTCGACTGAAGAGATAAGTAAAGCGAAAGCATTGTCTCTAATGATTTCACGCATTACATTATAATCCTCACTTCTGTATAGCTTCGGTATAAACATTAATTAATAACTCTTTATATTTCTTATCATAAGGCTAAAAGATCAACACCTTTATCAGCTCGATTATATTTTAAATAACAAGCCTAAAAAAGCTCCCCCGGATTTTTAGGTATCGGAATCTGCAAGTGTTTATAGGCTTTTTCTGTCACCTCTCTTCCCCTTGGGGTACGGATAATAAATCCTTCCTGAATTAAGAAAGGCTCATAAACCTCTTCCAATGTCTCCGGGTTTTCAGCGATAGAGGTTGCCAGTGCTGAAATACCTACAGGTTTTCCTTTAAAATTTTCAATCATGACACGCATGATCTTGTTATCCATTTCATCCAACCCAAATTCATCAACATTCAGAGAATTGAGCGCATATTTTGTGATATTGATCTCTATTTCTCCATTACCTTTTATTTCTGCAAAATCTCGTACCCTTCGCAATAAAGCATTGGCAATTCTGGGAGTTCCGCGGCTTCTTCTTGCAATTTCAATGGCTGCATCCTCGTAAATTTTTACTCCAAGAACTCTGGAACTTCTTATGATGATCATGGATAAAAGTTCTATGGTATAATATTCAAGCCTGCTTTGGATACCGAATCTCGCCAACATGGGTTTGGTAAGCATTCCGCTTCTTGTAGTTGCTCCAACCAGTGTAAAAGGATTGAGCCCGATCTGTACACTCCTTGCATTAGGACCTGTTTCCAGCATAATATCAATCTTATAATCTTCCATCGCAGAATAAAGATATTCTTCCACAACAGGTGATAGACGGTGGATCTCATCAATAAAGAGAACGTCATTTTCTTCCAGATTGGTTAAAAGGCCGGCCAGACTTCCCGGTTTATCAAGAACTGGACCTGATGTTATTTTACAATTCACACCCAATTCATTCGCAATGATGTTCGCTAAAGTTGTTTTTCCAAGTCCCGGAGGCCCGTGAAGAAGAACATGGTCAAGGGCTCCGCCTCGCTTTTTAGCCGCAGTTACAAATACTTCAAGATTTTCCAACGTCTTTCTCTGTCCCGCAAAATCCTTAAAACTCTGGGGACGAATCTGTTCTTCCTGCATGAGCTCTTCATGAGAAAAGTTTTCCTTATCTGGATGTAAAAAATCAGGCATTAATTCATTTCATTTACCTCAAAGATAGGGATTTTAGACTTAGGTTGGGGAAAAGGTTATGCTAAAAAATCAAGGTTAAAAGATATTTTTTAAGTATTTTTGGAATGGAAATTTAAATCCCAATACAATATTTTCTGACCATTTACTTATGAAATTAATAGGACCATTTAAGCAAATCATTACACTCGCTAATCTTTCACTGAGAGGAAAATTATCTGATCAACAACTTGAAATTATAGTTGACGGAGGTATTTTGATTGAAGGTGAAACCATTCAGAAAGTTGGAAATTTCGAAGAATTAAGATCTGAATATCCCAATGTAACAATTGAAGAGGTTGAAGGTGAACAGATCGTGCTTCCTGCTTTCATAGATTCCCATACTCACATCTGCTTTGGAGGAAACAGAGCAAATGATTTTGCCATGAGAAATGCAGGAAAAACTTATCTTGAAATTGCTGAAAGCGGAGGAGGCATCTGGAGTTCTGTACAACATACAAGAAATGCGTCAGAAGAAGAGTTGCTTAAAACTTTATCAGAAAGGATCAATTTTCTTATTTCATTGGGAATTACAACCATTGAAGTAAAAAGCGGCTATGGTCTGGATGTGGAAAATGAGCTCAAGATGCTGAGAATAATAAAAAAAGCACAAACCCTAACCACAGCCACATTAATTCCTACCTGTCTTTCCGCACATTTGAAGCCGAAAGATTTTGAGGGAGATAATAAATCTTATTTAGATTTTATTATCGCAGAAATTTTGCCTAAAGTAAAAGAAGAAGGACTTGCTAAGAGAGTTGATATTTTTATTGAAAAGTCAGCATTCCAACCGGAAGAAAGTAAGGATTTTTTATTAAGAACTAAAGAGCTCGGTTTTGAAATAACTGTTCATGCAGATCAATTTACTCCCGGAAGTTCAAGGATTGCAGTAGAAGTAGGAGCACAGTCTGCGGACCATTTAGAGGCAACAATTGATGACGACATCATATTTCTTGCTCATTCCAATACAGTGGCCACAGCACTGCCCGGAGCGAGTTTAGGACTGGGAGAGAAGTTCACTCCGGCACGAAAGTTGTTGGATGCAGGAGCTATTCTTGCAATAGCCAGTGACTGGAACCCGGGTTCCGCACCAATGGGTAACTTGATTACCCAGGCTTCCATTTTAGCAACATACGAAAAGTTAACGACCGCTGAAGTTTTAGCAGGTATTACATTTCGTTCGGCATATGCTCTGGGATTAGAAGACAGGGGAAGGTTAGAAAAGGGATTAAAAGCGGATTTTGTAACTTTTAAAACCGATAATTTTCAAAACGTATTATATAATCAGGGAAGTTTAACCGCTGAAAATATTTATATCAATGGGGAAAAGTGGAAAGTGTAATATAAAGTACCTTTTCTCCCGTTTATCTTATTATAAGTTTCCTTAATATGCTCCTGTTATTTTTCCATGGGTGAAAAGTAATTCTGTAGTTCCTAAGTGTACTGATAAAGAAAGATCATATTATTTTTCTTACTTTTTGAATGCTTTTGTTGCGGCTATGCCTGAATAATGTATCAATAATTTAATTTGAAAAATAGATATGATGAAATTCCGAAGTATGCAATCAACATTTAATAAAGGAGTAACAATTCCAAGTCTTATTTTTATTATAGGAACTTGTTTTCTGTCAGCTATTTACCCGAAATCTACAGAAAGTATCTTAAATGAAATTAAGGAATTCATTTTTGTTAACCTGAATTGGGTTTACGTTTGGGCAGTCACCATCTTTGTGATTTTTCTTGTGTACCTTATGTTTAGTAAATATGCTAATATAAAACTGGGAGCCAATGACAGCAAGCCGGAGTATTCTCTGTTTTCATGGATTTCGATGCTGTTCGCTGCAGGGATGGGGATTGGTTTAATATATTTTAGTGTAGCGGAACCTATGCAGCATTACTCCTCTGAAGTTTTTGGTAATAACCATTATGTAAACAGGGCGAAACAGGCACAGCTTTATACCTTTTTTCATTGGGGAATCCACGCGTGGGCTATTTATGGGATTGTAGGATTATCACTTTCTTATTTTGCTTATCGATACAGGTTGCCACTATCTCTGAGAAGTTGTTTTTATCCTTTGCTTAAAGATAGAATCAATGGAAAATGGGGAAACGTTATTGATATTTTTGCCCTTTGCTGTACCTTTTTTGGAATTACCACCACATTAGGCTTTGGGGTCGTCCAGATCAATTCCGGCTTACACATATTGGGAGCAATCCCGGAAAATAAATTCATATACCAGATCATTATTGTTTTCATTCTCATTTCTCTGTCGGTTTTTTCGGCGATCAGCGGGGTAAACAAAGGTGTTAAGATATTGAGTAATATCAATGTCATCAGTGTAATTGTTCTTCTGTTGTTTGTGCTGATATTAGGACCAACCGTTTACTTGATCGGAAGCTTTACCGAAGGTTTGGGAAATTATATCAATAATTTTTTCGATCTTACTTTTAGTACCCATGTTTACGAAAAAGATACACTGCCATGGTTTTATGACTGGACGATTCTATATTGGGCGTGGTGGATTTCATGGTCCCCTTATGTAGGATTGTTTATTGCTAGAATCTCAAAAGGAAGAACCATTAAAGAATTTATTCTGGCTGTTTTAATACTGCCTACATTATTTAATTTTATATGGATGTCCGTTTTTGGGAACAGTGCTATTTGGTTTGATTTCAATATCGCGCATGGTAAATTGAGCCAATTTGCATCTGATCCTGATGCTTTAATGTTTCGTTTTCTCGAATACATGCCTTTATCTACGATTACAAGCTTCTTCGTCATCGTTATCATTATAATCTTTTTTGTGACTTCAGCAGATTCAGGAATATTTGTAATGAATAGTATCGCAACCAAAAATGCGCAGAAATCTCCAAAATGGCAATTAATATTCTGGGGGCTTTTGCTAGCTGTACTGTCACTATTATTGCTTAATGTAGGAGGCCTGAAAGCACTCCAGAGTATGACATTAATCACAGCCCTGCCATTTTCAATTATTGTACTTTTATTCATTGTAAGCTTAATGAAGGCGCTGATCATCGATCAGAAATATTATGACAGGAACTTTTCGGCTTCTGCAGTTCCATGGTCCGGTGAATTCTGGAAAGAACGTTTGAAGCGTATTGTTTCCTTTAAGGACAACTCATCCGTGGATAGCTTTATCCATACCACAGTGAAAGAAGGGTTTCTGGAGCTGCAGAAAGAATTTGCAGATAATGGGATTGAAGTGAAGATGAATTACGGCGATAATCCTACAAAAATAGAAATAGAAATTCATCATGGAGTTGTTAATAACTTTATTTATGGAATTAAAAACCAGGAAAAGACGGTATCAGAATATATTATCCATGAGGAAAATCTTCCGGACCTGGAACATAATACCACCCATTATCCGAAATCATATTTTGGTGATGCAAGAGAAGGTTATGATGTACAATATTTTACTAAAAATGAATTGATCTCCGATGTTCTGAAACATTATGAGAGGTTTCTGGAGATTGTATCGGAAGAAAAGAATGAAATGTTTATCAGCAGCAATGCCAATCAGAATAAAGTATAAAAAGAAACATCGTGTAATTGATTAAAAGGAGTTTGAGTATATGCACAATATTATATAGTTTTACCGGACAAAACTCTATTGATGAAAATAAAATAAAACAGTATGGGATTCTTCGGTAAGGAAATAAGAAATATCGGTAATGCGACCAGGAATTACAATGATTTTTGGGATTGGTTTCTGACTAAGGAAAAGGATTTTTATGAAATTATAAAAAATCATGATCATATTGAAAGTGGTTTTTTCGATATTATTTCTCCCAGACTTAAACAGATTAATCAGGGATATTACTTTCTCGTTGGGATGTACGATGACTCTACTTTAGAACTCATTATTACCGTAGATGGCGAAATTAAAAATATTGTTTTTGCAGAAGAAATTGTTGAAGCTTCTCCTGTTTTGAAGCGTTGGAAATTTACCGCTTTAAAACCTGAGATGAATGCTGCTCACGGAATTCAAATGGACGGCCTAGAGTTTACCGGTGAAAACATTTTATTTTATCCGAATGAAAGCGAGGGGTATCCTGATGAAATAGACATTACCTTTGTATATGAAGGTTTAATGCCAGAGAATAAAGAATCCGTTGTAAAAGGGATTTGTGTTTTTCTGGATAATTTTTTAGGCGAATTGAATTTTGCGACACAGATTGACACATTTAATATTATAAGTAAGGAAGAAGCGAAAAAAGAACTGATTCCAGTCATTAAATTAAAAGATTTCCTTGCATGGAGGGAGAGAGAGTTTACAGAAAAATATAAAAATGTAAAGAACATTGATGATGAAGAACAGTTTTCGGTGTTGGAAGCAAGTTTGCAAAACGGGTTGCCACTTATTGCTACAGTGAACACATCACTGTTGACCTATGATGCCAAAGCTTCCTATCCATGGATTTCAGTGATAAGAATGCAATATGAAGGAAGAAGCAATAACGGACTTCCGGAAAATGATGATCATGAAAGGCTGAATGAGATTGAAGAAAAAATTATAAATAAATTAAAAGTAGAGGAAGGACATTTGTATATAGGGCACGAAAGTGCAGATAATCTCAGAGAATGCTATTTTGCAAGCAAAGATTTCCGCGACCCTTCCAGAGTTATTCCGAAAGTAATTGCTGAGCATCCCGAATACGAAATTTCTCTTGAAATTTATAAAGACAAATACTGGCAAAGTTTTGAACGTTACACTATATAAATTAAAAAATTAAATAAAATCATGATTTGGCAAGGAAGATTGGATGGTGAAGAATTACTTTATCACAGAATTTTTCAAAGAGTAAAAATTGAAAATGATTACGATGTTATTTCTACTAATGATTTCGTTTTGCATGGTTTTGCTGTAGAAGAAGGAGTAAAAAGGAATAAAGGAAGATTGGGAGCGAAAGATGCTCCGGATATTATAAGAAAGAACATGTCTAATTTTCCTGTAATCCTTCCCGATTTTTCGTTTTGGGATTTTGGAAATATTACCTGCGAGGATACTCATCTTGAAAAAGCACAGCAGAGTCTTGCTAAAAACGTATCAAAGGTTTTATTAAAAGGAGGTAAATCTCTCGTTATCGGTGGTGGACATGAACTTACATATGCCCATTATCTGGGTGTAAAAACTGCATTTCCCGAACAGAAGATCGGGATTATAAATATTGATGCTCACTTCGACAACCGCCAACCGGAAGAAGGGGTAGGAGCAAGTTCCGGAACCGGATTCTGGCAAATTGCCCAGGAAGGAGATATTCACTCACTGCATATCGGGATCCAAAGAAATTCCAATACACTGAAATTGTTCGATACGGCCCATCAATATGGAATGAAATATATTTTGGCAGACGAACTATTCTTTGAGAATCTGCCGTCCATCTATCAACGCATTAATGATTTGTTGGATGAGGTGGATGTTGCTTATCTTACCATATGTATGGATGTTTTTAATGCATCTGTAGCGCCCGGAGTTTCAGCTTCCGCCTATAACGGTATTTTTGCAGATAGTACATTTATGCATTTTTACAGGCATATTTTGAAAAATGAAAAACTGGTCGCATTAGATGTGGCAGAAGTTAACCCTTCTTACGATATTCAGGAGAGAACAGCAAGACTTGCGGCTAGCCTGATCAACGAATGGTTTATGGTATAACAAAAAATATATTCTTTTAATAGAGAAAATCATTATTTTATTTTGCTTAAAGGAACAAAATTTGTTGCTTTCATCCATGCTTTACGGTAAAGCATTCTAATTCATTTATTTTGAATTTGAAACAAAAATTACATTATGGAACAATCAATTGAAAATAAACTTATTATTGCAGATAAGGCTTTTTCAGAATGGAAAAAAGTGCCCTTTGAAGAAAGGCAAAAATTAATTGCAAAAGCTGCGGAGGTGCTAAAAGCGAATTCAGAAAAATTCGGAGAGATCATTACAAGGGAAATGAATAAGCCCATTTCACAATCAATTGCTGAGGTAGAGAAATCTGCGTTAATGATGAATTATTATGCGGAGGCTGAAAATATTTTAAAGGCGGAAAAAATAGAATCTGAATATAAGTTTTCTGAAGTCCATTATATTCCGAAGGGAGTGATTCTTGGTGTGATGCCATGGAATTTTCCTTTCTGGCAGGTTTTAAGATTTGCAACCCCGGCTATTTTATCCGGAAACACTGTTGTATTGAAGCATGCTTCTATCTGCTTTGGAAGTGGTAATGCCATAGAGCAGGTATTTTTGGAAGCTGGTTTTCCACAAGGAGTTTTCCAGAATTTAGAAGTGGGACATAAGGAAGTGAAAGAAATCCTGGAACACGATGCCGTGAAAGGAGTAAGCTTAACCGGAAGTGGAAGAGCAGGAGGGGAGGTAGCCTCTATTGCAGGATTGAATATTAAGAAATCTTTGCTTGAATTGGGAGGTAGTGATGCTTTTATCATTCTGGATGATGCTGATCTTGATAAAGCTGCAAAAGTAGGAGCTCAGGCAAGACTTCAAAATTGCGGACAGACCTGCGTTGCTGCTAAAAGGTTCATTATTGATGAGAAAGTTGAGGATGAGTTTTTACCGAAATTCATAGAGGAGTACAAAAAATTTGTTCCGGCTGATCCGATGGATAAAGACACAAAGATCAGCGGTATGGCAAGACCTGATCTGGCTGATGATCTTGAAAAACAATTTAATAAAGCTTTAGAAAACGGAGCAGAAATTATTATCCCTCTTGAAAGGATTTCCGATCATGAATTCAATCCTGGACTGATAAGAGTACAGGAAGGTAATCCTATTTTACAGGAGGAGTTGTTTGGACCATTAGGTATGGTGATGATTGCTAAGAATGATGATGAGGCTTTACAAATGGCAAATGATATTCCTTTCGGACTTTCCAATTCGGTTTGGACACAAAATGCAGACCGTCAGATGTTTTTTATTGAAAATTTGGAATCCGGGACTGTCAACATCAATAGAATGACCAGCTCTGATCCCCGTTTTCCTTTTGGGGGAACAAAAGCATCAGGATACGGTACTGAGCTTTCTTTAATTGCATTAAAAGAGTTTGTTACTCCGAAGACAATTGTGGGAAATTGATTTTTGAACAGTAGATGTATTAAAGATTTTAATACTAAATTATAATTATAAAAAGAGCTCCTGAATATTATTTCAGGAGCTCTTTTTTATATCAATTTTGAAAAGCTGTTTCGCCATTTTTGCGATTTCGCCTTTACTTTATTATACTGTCGTTAATCTCAGCGTATTTGTTTTTCCTCCTTCATATGACGGAGTCGCATTGATGTTGATTACAAAATCCCCGCTTTCAATATATCCGTAATTATGTGTAAGCATATTAACCTGGATAATTGTTTCATCCGTTGATTTGTTCATATCATAATAATAAGCATGAACACCCCAAAGAAGGTTAAGCATCGTAATTACCCTTTTATTACCGCTGTACACAATAATATGTGAGTTAGGTCTGTGGGCTGAAAGCTGGAATGCCGTATAACCGGAGTGTGTTAAAGTAACAATTGCAGTAACATTTGTTGTTTTAGCAATTCTAACTGCGGCAAGGCATACCCTGTTGGTAATAAACCTTTCATCAATACAATTATAATCTTTTTCGATAGGCTCGTTTTTGTGCTGATAGAAATTTGTCTTTTCTATATTCTGAACGATTTTAGCCATGTTCTCAACTACCTGGATGGGATATCTTCCCACCGAAGTTTCTCCTGAAAGCATTACAGCATCAGCACCATCCAATACGGAGTTGGCAACGTCATTTACTTCAGCTCTTGTTGGTGTTAAGCTATTGATCATGGTTTCCATCATCTGAGTGGCAATGATAACCGGTTTGGAATAGAATCTTGCTTTTTCAACCAGGTTTTTCTGGATCGCAGGAACTTCTTCCATAGGAACTTCTACTCCCAAGTCACCACGTGCAACCATTAATCCATCACATTCCAATAAGATCTCATCAATATTTTTTACTCCTTCAGGTTTTTCGATTTTAGCTATGATCGGTGTTTTAAATTTACCGTTCGGATGCTTGGCAATAAGGTCCTTAAGATCTATGATGTCCTGTGCATGACGTACAAAAGATAAAGCAATCCAATCTACCTCCATGTCCAGCATAAAGTTAGCATCCTGGATATCCTTCTCCGTTAATGCAGGAAGAGAAACATTCGTATTAGGAAGGTTTACCCCTTTTTTAGAACTCAGAGGTCCCCCTTGTATGGTTTTGGCCTTTACAGTATCCTTTTCGTTGGTTTCAATAACCTCTAGAACAAGCTTTCCGTCATCGATAAGGATTCTTTCCCCCACTTTTACGTCCTGAGGAAACTGTTGATAAGTCATATAAACTTTTGTAGAATCCCCTTCAATTTTTTCATTCGTAAACGTTAAAATATCTCCAGGATTAAGATATGATCCCTCCTTTACGACTCCCACTCTCAATTTAGGACCTTGTAAGTCTCCTAAAATACTTACAGAGTAGCCATGTTCCTTGTTAAGTTCTCTAATGATATCAATATTAGTTCGAACTAAGTCGTAATCTGCATGTGAAAAATTTATTCTAAAAACGTCTACTCCTGCTTTCATAAGTCCTAACATGACTTCTTTAGATGATGATGCAGGGCCAAGCGTTGCA
Organism: Chryseobacterium sp. B21-037; assembly: GCF_028570785.1. Classification (NCBI taxonomy): domain Bacteria; kingdom Pseudomonadati; phylum Bacteroidota; class Flavobacteriia; order Flavobacteriales; family Weeksellaceae; genus Chryseobacterium; species Chryseobacterium sp. B21-037. The sequence continues at coordinate 2,997,822 of NZ_JALGCB010000001.1, read as the reverse complement.
ATAATTTTTGTCTTCTTTAAATACTTATTCATAATACTGGATAATTTGATATAGTTCCTCTTCAGAACTCAATGTATAATCTTGAATTGGAAACACAAGATTTTCAGGGAGCAAAATTACGGAAAAATCAGGAAATTGTTCCGAACTATGCAGAATATATTCTACATCTACCTGATTATTTAATAAAAATTTAATATTTTCTTCTTCTGCGAAGAGCTCAGTTTGTATTTTTTTTTGTCTACTTTCACAGGATTTGTTGGAAATGAAAGTAAAGTAAGTCTTTGAAAACTTGTGATAACCCTCGAATCTTGAGAAATAATAGTCATAATATGATCCGTGAAAGACGAGGTCGTCTATCCTTGAAAATTTAAGATCGCTATTTTGATTTATTTTGAAAAAAAATTCATGATCGAATACATTTTTTGCTAATCTTACCAATCCGATGGCAATATCTTCAAATTCTATATCGTCGTGATCATAAAGTTTTTGAATTTCCAAGTATGTTCTCTTTTTTGTTTAAAATATAAAATGCTCGTTGTGCTGCTTTTTCTTCGGCTTTCTTTTTTGAAGTTTCAGTGGCATTGGCTATCTTCTCTTCTCCGAGCCAGACGTGGCAACGAAAAACGATTGATTTATTCCCCTGAGTTTCTTCACAGGTTTCATATTTTATATTTACTTTTTTCTTCTGGCTCCATTCCAGAAGAAGGCCTTTATAGCTCACAATTTTATTTTCGAGCTTATTAATTTCAGATGGCGTCAGCAAACGTTCCAAAATGATCTTTTTACAGGTGTCATATTGGAAGTCTAAATAAACAGCACCGATTAATGCTTCAAATAAATTTCCGGAGATATTTTCACCTAAAGCTACAGAATTTTGTTTAATTAAAAGGTCTGTAAGCTTTAAATCTTCCCCTAATTTATTAAGATTTTTCCTATTAACAATCTTAGATTTCATTTGTGTAAGATATCCTTCATTCGCTTGAGGATAAGTCTGGAACAAATGACAAGAAATAATTGTACCCAAAACGGAATCTCCTAAGAATTCAAGTCTTTCGTAATTGCTGTCTTGATTTTTAGAAGAATTTTTCAAAGAAAAAGCTTCCCGGTAAAGTGCAACATTTTGTATCTCAGAACCCAGCAGTTTATTTAGCTCGGTACTAAGGAAATAGTCTCTCTCCGATAATTTTCTTTTTCTTTGTTTGAGAAGGAATTTAGAAAAGTATTTCTGTAACTCCATTCAGTAAATTTAGATTTTCATAAACAGAACGCAGGCATTGTGCCCACCAAATCCAAAAGTATTGCTCATGGCTACTTTTACATCTTTTTTCACAGCTTCATTAAATGTAAAATTAAGTCTGCTGTCGATATTTTCATCATCAGTAAAATGATTAATGGTAGGAGGAACAATACCATGAATAATAGTTCCTAAAGCAGCAATAGCCTCAATTACACCGGCCGCCCCTAAAAGGTGTCCTGTCATTGATTTCGTAGAATTAATCTGAATGTCGTAAGCATGCTCTCCAAGTAATCTTGAAATTGCGTTGGATTCTGCAATGTCTCCTAATGGAGTAGACGTACCATGCATATTGATATGGTCTACTTCATCAGCAGTTAACCCTGCATCTTCCAGGCAACTTTTCATTACCAGATAAGCTCCCAAACCTTCAGGATGAGGTGCTGTCATGTGATGTGCATCTGCACTCAGACCGCCTCCTTTTAATTCTGCATAAATTGTTGCGCCCCTTTTTACTGCATGTTCATATTCTTCAAGAATAATACATCCTGCTCCTTCACCCAATACAAAGCCATCTCTGTCTTTATCAAAAGGTCTTGAAGCTGTTTTCGGATCATCATTTCTTGTTGAAAGTGCCATCATAGCATTAAATCCGCCCACACCACTCGCTGTAACAGCGGCTTCAGAGCCACCACATACAATAACATCTGCTTTCCCTAATTGGATTAGCATTTTAGCGTCGATTAGTGCATTTGCAGAAGAAGCACACGCAGATACAGTAGTATAATTAGGTCCGTGGAAACCATACTCAATAGAGATGTGTCCAGGCGTAATATCCGCGATCATCTTTGGAATAAAGAAGGGGTTGAATCTTGGAATATCCGTATTCGCCCATCCTAAAACTTCTGTTTCAAAAGTTTCCAAACCACCGATCCCGGAGCCCCAGATTACACCAACTCTGTTTTTATCAACAGAATCTTCGATAATTCTGGAATGTTCTACAGCTTCTCTTGCAGCTACAAGCCCAAGCTGGGTATTTCGGTCCATTTTTTTTGCTTCTTTCTTATCGAAATGTTGCAACGGATCGAAATTCTTGACTTCGCAAGCGAATTTTGTCTTGAAGTTTGTGGCATCAAAAAGAGTAATCGGAGCTGCACCGCTCTCACCTTTAACAAGATTTCCCCAGTATTCCTTCGCATTATTTCCAATCGGTGTTATTGCTCCAAAACCGGTTACAACTACTCTTTTTAATTCCATAAACTTTTTAAATTTTCTTTTGTTGAAGAATATTATTTATTTACTACTTCTTCGATATAAGCGATAGCGTGCCCTACAGTAGTAATTTTTTCAGCTTGATCATCAGGGATTTGAATATTGAATTCTTTTTCAAATTCCATGATAAGTTCAACTGTATCCAGTGAATCAGCTCCTAAATCGTTAGTGAAGCTAGCTTCAGGAGTTACCTCTGTTTCTTCAACGTCAAGCTTATCAGCGATGATAGCTTTTACTCTTGATGCAATGTCTGACATAGTAAATTATTTTTTTAATTGTTAGATGGTGCAAATATATAAAATTCTTTACGATAAAACATTTTTTTAGTCTTTTTTGTGGATAGACTATCCGTATTTTATCAGGAGGGGATATAGTGTTTTCGTTTTCAGGTGTTTATAATTAGTATGCTCAGCAGAAGATGAAATTAATCATAGAGTGAACAACATGGTTTTGAAACTTATGCATTTATCCAGGTATGGAATTCCGTTCTTTTGATGCTGTATATTCAGCTTTTATTGTTATTCTGAGAGACTGAAGTTTATAGAATAGCTGAGATTAATTAATCTGCAGTTTTTTAAATTCTAAAGGCTTCATTCCGGTTTGCTTTTTAAAAAGGCGGGTAAAATAAGATGCATTTTCAAATCCTAATTCATAGGCAATTTCTGAAACGCCTTTTTCACCCAGTCTTAAAAGGTTTTTGGCTTCTGAAATCAAAAAGATGTGGATTAGTTCCATGGCTGTTTTACCTGTTTCCTGTTTTAGAAGATCACTGAGATATCTGGGGGAAACAGAAAGCTGGCTGGCCAATTGGGTGACATTGGGTAGTCCGCTATCCTTTTTTAAATGGCCATTATGGATGTAATTTTTAAGAGCATCATTAAATCTTGATGCCATTTTTCCGGTGATCTGTTCCCGTTCTATAAACTGTCTTTTATAATACCGTTGTGCGTATTTCAGAATTGTTGAAAGGTGGCTTAATATAATCTCCCTGCTGTATTCATCAGGGTTGTTTCTATATTCATTACTAATCTTATCATGAAGTTCAATGATATTTTGCTCTTCCTTTGGAGAAAGGTGAAGAGCTTCAGTAACTTCGTAATCAAAGTAGCTGTATTGTTCAATAGCTTTATGCAGCTCATGTCCTTTAAGATAGTCTTCATGGATGAGCAACATGAATCCTTGTTCCTCGAACTCCAGGTCTCTCATCTCAATGACCTGCCTTGGTTTTGTAAAAAAAAGACAGCCATTGTCATGATCATAAGGTGTACGTCCGTACATAAAAATTCCGGATTTGATTTTCTTGAAGGCGACCATGTAACAGTCTGTGGTGAACTCCCGGTTTCCCATCGTGCATCCGGATAAGCATCCCACGATGCCCAAAAGAGGGTGCTGTGGAGCTTCCCAGTTGCTTTCTGAATGAAGTTCGGTAAGAGTATTATAATGTTTCATCAGATTTCAAAAAACTAATTTACAATAATCTGCAGACAGGATCTATCTGCAGATTATTGAATTTGTCAATTAAGAGGTACAATATATTATTAGTAGCCGTGTGCCCTAACGCTTACTTCTTTCCAGTTTTCAATATCTTCAAGGCGGTCTCTGTATACCTGATTCATTGTGTGGTATGCTATTTTGCCAAGCAGTAAACGTTTTGGTGGGTTTACGGAATCAATAATATCTACTATAGGTTGTATTGTAGCTTCTGGTTTTCCCCAGATGTCAGGATTATCTCCGGATTTGGCGAATTCTTCTCTTACAGGGTTGTAATCGAAAATATCAGATGGAGTTTGTAACGCCGAAGCTCCTGCCCAGTCTGTAGCATATCCGTTGGGCTCTATTAATGTCGTTTTGATTCCCAGATGGGCTGTTTCCGTTCCTATAGTTTCAGTTAATCCTTCAATTGCGAATTTAGAAGCATTATAGAGACCCAGTAAAGGTAATGTAGTCAAGCCTAGGAAGCTGGAAATCTGAATGATGTGACCACTTTTCTGTTTTCTCATTACTGGTAATACAGCCTGGGTTACCCATAGTGAACCGAAGAAATTAGTCTCCATTTGTTCTCTGGCTTGTTGTTCTGTAGTTTCTTCTACTGTCCCAAATAATCCAAAGCCGGCATTGTTGATCAGAACGTCAATACTTCCGAAGTGTTTTTCTATAGTATTTACAGTATCAAAAACATCCTGACGGTTGTTTACGTCCAGTTTTAATGGGAGAATCTGATCTCCATATTTTTTTTTAAGATCATCCAAGGCAGAAATATTCCTGGCAGTGGCTGCCACATTATCTCCGCGTTCTAAAAGTGCTTGTGCCCATAATTTTCCAAACCCTTTGGATGCTCCTGTAATAAAAATTGTTTTACTCATGATTTTGTATTTACATTATTTAAGGATACAAATTTATTGAGGGGAGGTGTAGATAACTAGCTCATTTCAGCTGAATAATAGCACAAAAATACATGCAATGGGAATGGGAATAAATGATTGTTTTAACAAAGTGCATTTGAGCTTTTTAACAAAATGAATGTTATCGGTTTGGCGGAACTTTGTCTCAATAAAATTTAAAATAAAAGACAATGAAAAAAGTTTGGTTTATAACAGGAAGTTCAAAAGGTCTTGGAAAAAGTCTTTTGGAAGCAGTATTATTACATGGAGATTACGTGGTGGCTACAGCCAGAAACCCCGAAATATTAAAAGGTTTATTAGAGGAATACTCTTCACAGTTATTATTAGTAAAACTTGATGTTCAGGTAAAGGAGCAGATTCATTCAGCGGTTAAGGAAGCGGTTGATCATTTTGGAAGAATTGATGTTTTAGTGAATAATGCCGGTTTTGGAATTACAGGAGCTGCAGAAGCGTTTACCGATGAGCAGGTGAGAAGCCAGCTGGAAGTTAACTTATTTGCACCTATTGAGGTGACAAGAGCAGTATTGCCTTATATGCGTAAGCAACGATCCGGACATATTTTGCAAATAAGCTCAGTAGGAGGAAGAGTAGGGAATGCTGGCTTGTCTATTTACCAGGCGGCAAAATTTGGTCTCGCTGGTTTTTCAGAGTCTCTAAGCAAGGAAGTTTTGCCTTTAGGAATTAAAGTGACTTCTATTGAGCCCGGAGGATTCAGAACTGATTGGGCCGGAGCTTCTATGAGTTTTGCTAAAGATGTGGAGGGTTATGAAGAAACAGTAGGCAGCATCAAAGAATATTTAACTTCCGGAAAATTTCTTCCGATGGGTGATCCGGCAAAGGCTGCAAAAGTAATGGTTGACCTGGTTGATCATCCTTCACCACCCATGCATTTGGTTTTAGGAAGTGAAGCTGCAGCTATCCTTCAAAGTGCAGATCAAAACAGGAAGAAAGAATTTGAGCAATGGCGCGATGTAAGTATTTCAACCGATCATGATGAAGCGGTAAATGTGTTGCATTCGGAAGAAGGGAAACAGTTTTTAGCTAAAAAAGGAATTCGTTTGGATTAATGTCCAAATCTTCAATAAGTGCAAGAGAAATACTTGCACTTATTTATTAATTTATTCTGAAGATCCTTTATTATATTTGTAATCAAATGAAAACCACAAGACAAGATTACGGAAATATTGTGTATTCCTGTTATGTTCAGTTGAGCAGGCAGGGAGAGCATTTTGTATCCGATCATGTAATCAGCTATCAGGTTGCCGGAGATTTAATTTTAAGTGATGGGGTCAATGACTACCGATCCGAAAAAGGTTCCATACGTTTTCTGAAGCGCAATCAACTTTTAAAGTTTACGAAACAACCCCCTCCCGGTGGTGAATTCCAATCATTATCCATTCATCTGGACCAGCAGACCTTGCAGGATTTCAGTCTTGCTTATGATGTGGCTTCTGAAAAAAAATGTTCTACGAACTCTTTAGTTGTGTTTGACTCCAGCCCTCAACTGAAAACATATATGGATACTCTGATGATGTATCAGAAGTCCGGGCAGCTTTCAGATCCACGAATGGTCGAACTCAAAATTAAAGAAGCAATTCTTCTGTTGCTTCAGGAAAATCCAGAATTAAAAGATGTTCTATTTGATTTTAATGAGCCTGGAAAAATAGATATTGAAGCGTTCATGAGTAAAAATTATCATTTTAATGTAAATCTCGACCGCTTTGCTTATCTCACGGGACGAAGCCTGGCTACCTTTAAGCGGGATTTTGAAAAAATATTTGGAAAAACTCCTGGAAAATGGCTCTTGCAAAAAAGACTTCAGGAAGCACATTATCTTCTTGCTGAAAAAGGAAGAATGGCTTCGGATATCTATATGGATCTCGGTTTTGAAGATCTTTCTCACTTCTCATTTGCATTTAAAAAACAGTATGGATTATCACCGAGTAAAATTGGCGGATTTTAAAATAGAAAGCCTGAGTCTAATTGACTCAGGCCTTTTTTTAGTTAGTAATCACCGGAATTAAATACCAGTTATTTTTTTAATGCAAAAGGTTGTTTTACAATGAAAACAACCTTTTATACTAAATTCAGAGTAAGCTCTTTTTTATTCTTTAACCCATTTCACGGTTTTCTCTATGTTTTTGGTTTTAATCTTAATAAGATAATCTCCTGTCATCAGGTGAGTTAAATTGAAAGTGCCGATTTTACCAGCATTTAATGTATTGTTCAATTGACTGAATGCCAGTCTTCCACTCGTATCATATATCATGATGTCATAATTTTCATTAGAGTTGGTAAACCTGATATTTAGAATTCCTTTACTTGGATTAGGATACACTACAAATGCATCTTTGGTTCCATTTACTTCATTGACAGCCAGATTCTGAGTAATGGTAAAGTTTACGGGATTGATATTATAAAATACATTACCTTGGCCCGCAACCATAATTCTCGCTTGTGTTGTATTTACATTAGGAATAGTAATTGTTTCTGTACCGTCGTTAGCGGTAGAAGCAACGATCGTCGTTGGGTAAGTAAGACCTCCGTCTGTTGAAAGTAAAATACTCACATTAGCGCAGCTAACGGGAGCAGCGGTCGTATTTGCTACGTTCCAGGTAATGGTCTGAGTGGAATTACCTGTCCAGTTTACGGCTGTCATAGGTGCTGTAACAGTGAACGGACCAGAATTTCCATCTACTGTTATAATGGCGTCATCATTAGCAACTCCGGCACAGCCTGCGTTATTATCCCTTACTGTTAATCTGAATTCCATAGTTCTTCCATACGAAGGCAGGATTTCCCCTTTGGTGGTAACGTTGTTGATTACGTCTGTAAGTTTTGGAAAGTATCTGTATGGAACTGTTACCGGTAAAAATGATCTGAATATAGCAGCATTACCTGTTGGTGCATTCCAGTTTCCTGCCGGTCCTACATCATTTTGTTCCCATGAATAAGCAAGTGCGTTATTCTGCGCGTCTGTAGCAGAACCTGTTAATTTAAACGGAGTTCCTTTGGGAATTGTGTAATCGTTCCCTGCATTCACAACAGGTGCTGTGTTGGTAACCGGAGTTGTTACCTGACAGCTTGTCGATTGAACTTTTGTAGTGATTGATTGAAATGATTTGGTATGAAAAGTAGGAATACTATTAGGTGCCAGATTATTGGTTGCCCCACAAATACCGGCATAAGCCATGATGGTAACACCACTTCCTGGTTCAACAGCATTGGAAGCGCTTCGATTACCCGCGCAATTTCCTGTTGTTGCATTGAATGTATGTGGCCCTCCAAACTGATGTCCTACTTCGTGAGCAACATAGTCTATATCATACGGATCTCCTACGGGATTAGAAGATCCGGTAATTCCGCTTCCTTTATTTCCTGTACTGCATATTACTCCTAATCCGGCAAGTCCACCACCTCCGGTACTGAAAGTATGTCCTATATCATAATTGGCATTGCCTATTAATGCATCAATCTGAGCCTGGCTTTCATCAATCAAAGTATATGCGTCATCATTACCTGTAAAAGGATCTGTTGTTGGATTTGTAAAGATGATATTAGTTTCATTGGGAATTAATATGAGCCTTACCGCAACCTCTTGTTCGTATACTCCGTTTACCCTGTTTACTGAGGTAACAATAGCTGAAAGAGTTTGAGCAACCGTGGGAGATGTTAATCCTGTTGCAGCTTGGGCATACTCACCGGTACAGGCTACTGCAAATCTGAAAATTCTAATTTGAGTACCTACGCTTGGAGTAACGCTTTTTTGTACGCTTTTTTTTTCAGGAACAATATCTTCGTCTTTGGTTGCACAAGTTCTTGGTTTTCTGTCAATCAGATCACTTTTTTTATAAATGATATAATTGTTGATGTTGTTTTTTGCGTAAGGATCAATGTAAGTATCTCCATTTACAATCGATTTTATCTGAGCATGAAATCCAAGCTCTGTAAAATCCAGCTTTATAGTAGCGTATTGATCGTCAACTCCTTGCCCTGTAAAGGTAACCAACTGTGGAAACTTCTGAGCAAGTTCGGGAGCCATCACTGAAGATTTCCAGATTTTAAATTTTGCTTTTGTACCATCTGGCATTGGAAGGACAATGATAGGTGCTTTGTCTTTAGGGTCATTGTCTTTTAGTTCAGGAACAGTACTGAAATAGCTCTTTATGCCATTGACATCCAGGCTGTACGTAAGGAACTTTTCAGGTTGTACCGTTCTGCTTTTAGGATCTGCTTTAATGGATCTTTCACTAATAGTAGTAAAAAAATCCTGTGCTTTCCCCAGGGAAATGGAAAGCATAAAGATTCCCAGATAAAATAATTGTTTAATTTTCATAATTTATATGTTTAATTTTATGATGTTTCGGTTTTATTAGCTTTGTGGAAATAAAAAAATGAAAATCTTTATTAAATTAATTTTAATAATTCAAAATATAAATAACTATAAAATTAATTAAATATTTGGAATAATTATAAGGAAAATACAAAGAATTATCTAATCTGTTAATATCAGGTATTAAACTTGACACCTTTCCCGTTGCATTACTAAAAAGCCTCGCCATTATAATCAGAATCTGTCAAAACACTATTCATATAGCAAAGATTTCCGGCCTCTATTGTATTATTTGAATTATAAATTTAACACGACAAGTTCCGTCGCTACGCTATAATATATTTGTATTATATAAAATGTAAAAATTTGAAAATTAGCGACTAAAATCATGATGTAATTCATTTAAATCTTTTTAAAGTGAATTTAAATGCTAAAAAATGTTAAATTTGCAAGATTTTAAAATTAATAATTAAAACGGATGAAAAAAATCAAATTTCTATTACTGATAGTTTCAGTATTTTTATTCTTTGGATGTAGACAGGAAAGTCTGTATGTTGATCAGGAATCTCAAAACAATACTTCTAAGAATTATGTCATTAATGGTGGAGAAATAAAAAAAGATGAAGTGCTCTGGTCAAAACTTTCAGGAATACAAACGCAACTTTTTGGAGCTAATCCTAAAAACAAAAATAATGATCCTATTTTAGATGGAGCAGTTATTATGACAGATTATGCTGGAGTGATAGAAAAAAGTGGCACTACTACATACACATTCGAGGTTAATAGAATCTCCCCTTCTCAGGATATTGAAAACCTTGTAATAAGAAAAAAAACTGATGGAAGTTATTCTGGTTTCCTTATTCAATATCATCTTTCAAAGCAGGAAGTACAAAATTTCCAAAATGCTACTAAACCTGAAGATATTAAGGGGAAAGTAAGTATTTACAAAATTAATAATCTTAATATTGGCTCAAATAATTCAAATAAAGGAAGTGGATACACTTACTCTGAATATATAGGATGTTTAGTTGTAAATTATGAAGTTATTCCTTGTGTAAGTTCTGACCATCATACTAATCCAAGTCAATGTGAACTAACAGGAGCATCAGCACCCCAGATTATTGTAATGTCTGTAGATGATACCCATTGTGTTCCATCAGGAACAGTTCCAGGAGGTTCAAATCCTGGAACAAGTCCTGGCGGCTCTAATGGAGGAGGTGGTTCTGGAGGAGGTGGAATTACGGGAGGAGGAAATACCACGCTTCCTGAAAATCTTTATAACACATTTATATTTCAAAATTTTGGAGAAGCATATAACGTATGTGAAGCTAATGATGTTCAATGTCAAGAAAATAGACAGCTTAATATTCAGCTTCAAGCTTACCTACTGACCTTAAATCCAAAAGTGAGTATGCTGAGTGCTTATCTTTACACTTTTTTAACAATAAAAGGCTATTTTAAAATTAACGGTGGTGATTCTTTTCTTACTGAAAAGCTGAATCAACTGGCAGGTTGGTACAGAGATCCGGCAAATGCATCCATGTCTGGCATAGAGAAAGATAAATTTGTAAGTTGGGCACTTGAGTTTCTTATTCAAAATCCTGATACAACTTATGACCAGCTTATTACAAGATTAAAGGATTTGGATAATGCCTTAACACTGAATCCCAATTTATTAGTTGATATCCCTTGTGGTGAATTAGATGATTGGAAAAATGTTGCAGATCACCAAATACCCCAAAGTGTTAAGGATAAATTAAAAAGTATAAACACAAAAACCCATTGGTATCAAGATGATTTAATAATACAAAATTTAGATAATGCAAAGGGTAAATCATTAAATATGGACTTATTTTCTGTTAAAATATCTAATTTACCCAATAAGCCTGGTACTACTCAAAAATTTACACCAAAGGAATTTTTTGATTATTTCAGGCTACATCTTAATGATTTCGCGGAAAAGTTCACGCCTGTTGTAGATACAAACTTAGGAGTTAATGATACTGCATTGTGGAATTCAGCAAATCCTTTAAATGCACTCATCAGTATTTATATTCCAGTAATAGTAGGTCATAATAACGGGACAGTAATATGCTCTGGAGTGAGTACTAATGCGTGGGTATTTACAACAATTACAAGTCCATGGGATAGTGAACATCCAGTGTCTGGTAATAGATTCTTTAGTTATTATATGTCAGGTCAAGATATGTATATTTACACAAGAGGTGTTGATAGAGTAAATTTACCTATTTTTAATGCATTTCCACCAGAAAAGAATCCTGCTTTTAATGGAGCTGATGAACTTTGGAAGGGAATGCAAACTAAGCTAAAGAAATTTGTAAAAGATAATGGAGGTGGAGAAAATGGAGCTACAATCATGTCACCAAAAACATACAGACCAGATTGGGTTAAGATAAAGGATTATATAAAAGGAAATAAATCATTAAGTTCATTAGGATGCAAATAATTAAGGAAATATTAAAAGTTGCTTTATTATCTATTTTACTCATATTGCTAGTAGTAATTTTTAATATAGATTTTAACATTATACATAATGATATAATGGATGTTTTTATAAGTATCTATTGGCTTTTTGCCATTCTTATAATTTATTTGTTCATATACGTATTCATTTACTTAATTATTATTTTTTATTTATTTAAAAATAAAATTATTCGATTTAATTACATTTTTGTTTTATTATGTGTAATTATATTTTATTTATCTGCAGAGTTTTTTACAGCACGAAATGAAAGAATTGATAATATAGTTAGAGCAATTCTAATTATATTAAGCTCTTCGTGGGTTATTTTTTGTTTTTTTAAAAAATGGATTAAATTTAAATAATTATCTTATGAAATATTTATTTTTAATATTTATTCTTTTATCATTAATAAATTGTAAATCTTATAGAAATTCAGTAACAGGAAATTGGAAACTTATGAGTGTGGTAAATAGTGATGATGCTTATGCTATGCGTTCCTCTTTAATTCCACAAAAAGTTGAAAGCAATATGTTTCTAACTCTAAAAAAAGATGGAACTTTTATATCTAATCGTGATTTATGTACTGGTAATTGGAAAGAAACGATAGAAAATAAGTCAGTAGGAAAATACTATTTTAAAAAGAAACGAAATCCAGACAAAGTTTTCAGATTGGAGGCTAGTGAGTGCCGTGGAATTGGAGGTGACCATCACTTTATACTCAAGGATAAAAAGTTAGAATTATATTATCCTTCTGATGCGGGATATCATATTCAAATATTTGACAGACAAGAATAAAATAAATTATATTCAACATTACATATCTTAATTTATATGAATTAATCCATTATGCTTTCCTGTTTTAATTATATAAATTTCTTACTTAATATAAAACTACAATTCAACCTTTACCAAATTTGGTCAAGGTTTTTTTATTTCAACTTTTATTAAAAGCCTCTCATAAAAGAGAGAATTAAAAAACACAAATGATGAAAAAAATTACTTTTTCATTTCAAATAGCATTTTTCTAACTTAGAAAATCTACTCTAAGAATTTCACTGAATATTTTGAAAGACAAGAATTCATAGATTAAAATCACAACCTACTTGTTGTAGATCAAAAATCGTACTTATTAGAATTCACCGATTTTTGAAAGATAATCATATTATTAATCCAGGTTTTCAGGACACCACAATTATTGAGGTGATGGAAAATGAATATAATGCCAATTTTGACAAAGGAACATTTTCGAGGGCAGTCATTATCAAACCTAATGATTTCGAAGAAAGTATCTACCAAGAATTATCTATGCTGTTATTAAATAATAGAACTATTATGGCAATTCACAAAGTCAAACAATACAGGTATTATTTTAATAAGCCTTATAAACTTGTATCCGAAAATGAATATTTCCTTTTAAAGAAAACCCTTCCTCCAATTCCTGAGAACCTTTATGCAGCAATTTTGAAAAAGTATTGGTGGTGTATATTACTAATTCCAGCTTTTCCAATATTATTTTTTTTGGCACTTACAGGACTTGTGGATGAAATAATAAGTTATAGTGATTATATAAAAGATAAGAACAAGTTTGTTCAAAGGTATTTTCACTTAATACACACATCAAGCAATTATACTGAGTTTACTGACAGGTATAAAAATTTATAATACGACAAATTTTGTCATTTACTAAAAGTATTTTGTATATGAAAAATGTTATTCAAAACAATACGGAAAACCCTAAACTGTGAACTAAAAAATATCTTTATATTAGTAACCTAAAAATTATAAACATTAAATGGAAAACAAAATTATTCTTAAACTACTGCTATTAGTAGTCTTCAGCATCTCACTGTATTCCTGTATTCATGATGAAGTTACTTCGGCATCTGACCCTAGTTCTAAAGAATATACTAACAAAAGCCTCTGGAAAGAAGACGAAAAGTATATTAAAAATGTAATGAAAGTCTATCAGGAAAATGAATCTGAAATCAAAAAAGGAAATGGAACACCTCTTTGGGATTATGCTACAACCATGGATAGCTTTGATGAAAGTTTTTTGATGGTTCCTGTAGTAGATAATGGAAAAGTTCTTTCTGTACTTCAAGTTCCCAGACACGGAAGTAAAATTTATTTTATATACAAACAGTCACAAAATGATATTAGTTTTTTTCAGAACTATATTTCTCCAAGAGTTAAAAAAGCTATAAATACTGAATCAAATAGTAATAAAGGTGGATTAGTCTGTTCAACCAAGACTATTTCTGTATGGTTGCCTAATAATGAATCCAATCCTGATCCAGATGGAGGAGATGGGGAATGGGTATCTAGCCGTGTTACTACATGTAGAGTTATAGACGCTCCAATAGAAATTTCTGATTGTTTAGGTATAGTAGATCCTGTAACAGGGCTGTGTGACATGGGTACTGGTGGTGGAGGTGGTACAGGCTATCCATATCCAGATACCCCTGAAACTCCATGTGATAAAATGAAAACACAGAATTCAAGTGTAGACTTTAAAAATAAAGTTACAGAACTTGATAAGCCAGAGATTTTTAAGAAGACACAAGAAACGGGATATGCTGTTGCTTATGGTCCTCAAATAAATTATGAATCTTTAGCAAATACGGATAACGATAACTTAAAGCTCCCACCTGGAAATAAATATTTTGGTTTTATGCATGTTCATCTTGATAAAGAAGGTGTTGTAAAAATTTTTTCACCAGCAGATCTTTTTACTTTCCTTACATCATGTGTTAGAAACGCTCAAGATAAAGGATTAATGGTAGATGCTTTTGGCATGGTGATAACGTCACAGGGTAACTATATTCTAAAATATTCAGGAGATGGTAGCTTTGGTATAGGACCGAATACACTAGCTAATTGGCAGTCATGGTATGAAAAAGAATATAGTAACCTTAAAGAAAGCGAATTAGCTAACTCAGGTATTGTGGAAAAAATATTCACCCAATTTTTAGAAGAAAAAGTAAAAATAAATGGTTTAGAATTTTATAAAAGTGACAAAGCCACGGGTAACACAACTAAACTTAAATTTGACGGAAAAGATAAACCAGTAAATCCAACACCATGTCCCTAAATAAAAAAAATTACATTATGAAAAATATATTTTTTGCCATTCTTTTTTATATTTCAATGTCTTGTCAGGCACAACAAATCTATTCATTAAGGCCTTCAGAAATTCAGCTTCCTGAAAACTCTTATCAAAAAGATACAAATAATGAGCTTCCCGCCTACGAAGGAACCTGGAAAGGAACCTGGGATGGCAAGACTATTTTTGTAACTTTCAAAAAAATAACAAATGCCTACGATAATGTATTTAAATATTATAAAGATTATTTAATTGGAAAATTTAAAATATTAAATGCTAGTGGAGGAGTTATGTATGATAATATGAATTTATCAGATGATAAAACTAAAATTAACGGTGTGAATTTTAGAAAATATAATACTAAGTACTCTCTTGTTTATATAGACTCTGATTTATGTAATACTTCTGGAAATATTATTATCAATTTTACAGATTCAAGTAAAACTAAACTTAACTGGAAGTTTAACAAAGGAAGTAATATGATTACTACAGATTGCCAATATTACAATACTACTCCTTTTCCAAAAGCCTTACCTGAAGAAATTGTGTTAACAAAACAATAACGCAATACCAACAAAAATACTTGGCATACTCCTTATAAATAATTAAAATTATGATTAATTAGGAATCAAAAAAAAACCTTATCGATTTTGCTAAGGTTTTTTTTACCAATTATACAAAAAGTGTCTCATAAAAGAGAGACTTAAAAAACATAGATGATGAAAACATTACTTTTTCTTAGGAGGTGATTTTTTAGGAATTGTTTTAGTTTTAGACTTGTCAGTTTCTTGAACTGTAGTTTTCTTATGCTTTTCTGCATATTCTTTTGTAACGTACTCGCCAGATTCTGCATCTCTGTATCTTTTTGCCATAATTATTTGTTTTTTTGGTTAATATAAATTTACAAATAATAATTATTAATTAAAAATTGGAAGCTATTTTTTCTTAATTTTTAGGTTTAAGCAGGCTTTAGAAAATTTTGTCAAATTCTGTTATAATTCTATATTTAAACCACCGGTACCATGCAAAGGCTTAAACTTTGGTAAAAAAATCTGAGAATATCTTAAAAACAGCTCCTACAGAATTGATGCCAGAATAGAAAAGCCAATTCAAAGTAGGAAAGAAAAAAACCGTGAATTAATGTTTAATTTTAAAAGGTAAATCTATAATTACAATCTATCTATAAAAATGTATTTACTTTTATACCATTGCTTAGATTTTTTGATCTGTTTAATTATATAAACAATAGTTGCTTCTAAATTATTAGTTTCAACTTTGCTCTTTTGATATAGTAGACTATTTTCAGATAAAATAAGAAAATTTGTACACGTAAAATCCTTTACTGAAAGCAAGAAAAAATCATTAATTATATTCTGCGAGCCTGGAATAATGCCTATACCTAAAACATTATCACTATTTCGCATTTTATCAGAAATCAGAAAACACCAATGTGAATTGGTTTTAATTT
This sequence comes from Chryseobacterium sp. B21-037, assembly GCF_028570785.1. Lineage (NCBI taxonomy): Bacteria > Pseudomonadati > Bacteroidota > Flavobacteriia > Flavobacteriales > Weeksellaceae > Chryseobacterium > Chryseobacterium sp. B21-037. Next base: position 2,981,525 of record NZ_JALGCB010000001.1, on the reverse strand, counting down.
CAAGTTTAATACTAAAAACAATAGGTAATTTGAATATTATTTCATCGGCTTCAAATTCCGTTGCACCCTTATTTATAAGCCATCTTCGCAGATCATTATTAATATTTTTCCTAGCTCGCTTTATTGCATTAATTCCTTTGCGCCAATTACTGGGAAATAACCAATATAATCTTTTCTGTGCCTCTTCAAAAAGCAGTTTATCAACTATTCCATCAAAAGCATTAGGTACTATTACCCATTCTGAACGGGGATTCCGATATGATTTTTGCTTCAGCCTCTTCCATGTTTTATTATATAATCTAGTACCAACATAAGTTTCATTAGTTAAGATCTTTACAATTTTTGTTCTATCCCACTGTTTATTATTTGCAGATAATACACCCTTTTGATTTAGATCTAATACAATCTTTGATAATGAATTTCTTTCTTTAACAAACAAGTTGAATATATTTTTTACTGTTTCAGTTGTTTCGTCATTTTTTGGTGTAAAGGAAATTCGCTCATTAGCAATTTGCTTATGTTCGCCAGTTCCTAGAATACGAATAGGTTCTTTGTTTACATCAAGTAACTGCCTTGCCATTCCATAAACAGGTGCACCTCCTGCTGAATAGCCCTGTTGTGAGACTTTTACACATCCATGAAACACTTTTTCACTTAATTGGCGACTATATTCTGCCGCCATATACCTTTGAATATTGATTTCTAAATTTGACAATAATTGATTATTTGTATCAGTAAAACCTCTAGAAACATATACTACCTCTATCCCATGCTCCTTGCACAAGTAAGTATAATATCCTGCTTGATCTTGATCTTGAAATCGTCCCCATCGTGAAACATCATAGACTAAAACATAATCAATACGAGGAGAATTAGTTTTTTTTATCCAGTTAGTAAATAGCCGTTCAAAACCAGGCCTATTAGCAAGAAGTCCACTTACTCCCTCGTCAACCTCCTCATGTATTATTTCAATATGGTGCTTATTTGCAAATTTTTCAACATGTCCACGTTGAATTGCAACTGAATTCTCTTGTTTGTCTTCAGCAGAATGTCGATAATATGCGATCGCTGTTTTAGTGATTTGCTGAGAACTAATTAACATTAACTATTCAAATGTTTTCATAAGATTGTATAAATCCTCAAATAATTCATGTTCTTTTTCTGTCAGTTTAATATTTGAATTTTTTTTTGTACTAAATTCTTTTATTAAAATTTTGATGTGACTTGAAAATCCAGACAATTTTGCACTTTCACACAATTCAGTAACAGTCATTAAAGGCTCTGTTAGAAAATATAAGATCTCTTCTTCATGTAAAGATGCATTTACGAATATTTTAGACAAGTCTTTGAAATCACTTGCTCTATAAGTTACATTATCACTTATTTTCTTAAAGAGAACTTTTACAATATCATCAATTTCATATTCTTTAATCTTTCGTAATTTAGGAAGCAACTGCATAAAAGCTATACGTTGGTACTCTTTCATATTATACTCGGACATTAATTCTAGATACTCCATTCTCATATCCCGTAACTCAATAAAGTGAAACAAATGAACTTGGGATATCCCTATTAAATCGGCTATTTCCTTTTTACTTGCATGGCTATATTCTGCTTTTATCTTATGTATTGCGTTCGCTTTTTCCATTGGCTTCCAGCTTCTGCGATTATTCTGCATTTCGTATCTACGAGCTTCGAACTCTCCATCACTCATTTTCGGATATACTCGACAAGGGACTGTTTTGAGTTTAAGTTCTTTTGCGCAACCAAACCTTCTATGACCATCCATGATTAAAAAACGCCCTTCTTCAACTTCACTTACTTTTATAGGATCTTCGATACCATAATGCCGAATTGATTTCAGGAGACGATCATAATCGCCACCGACACCTAAACCAAAAGCTTTGCGAGGTTGATTTGGATCGCCTTCTATTACCTCAAGTGGCAATTCCATGTATATAAAAGGGCGGGGTTTAAATGAGTCAATTAGACTTTTGACATTATTTTCGCTCATAACTATATATTTAATTATTGCTTGCAAATCAATTACCAAATTTAGCCTCAAGCAAGCAAAATATATAATTATATTTCTTTTAACAAAATATTAATAGAATCTTTATTTCTGAACTAAATTCTGTAGTAAGAAATTTGTTCTTTCCTGTTTTGTGATCAGTTACAATCTTTTATGGAGGCCAATAAAACTCTTAAATTTAATAAGTTTTTCTTCTAAAAACAGATTGAGAAGACTGCAATGAAAGTTTTGAGGAATCTATATCCCACATTGGCTCATTTTCATTTACCACAATAAGTGTTTTATCATTTAGATCAAATTCCTCTACAAAAGAATAATAAAGAATACGGGGAAGTACTATGGAACTTCTGCGTAACCGTTCATGTAATCTAAAACAAAGATAAAAAGCATTTTTTACCTTCATCAAATTGATATTTAATATTTGTTCTTCTTCAAAAAACATATTCCCTGCTTTCCAGCCACTCAATCGTTTTACACGTCCTTTGTTAGAAATGGCATATTTTTCTTTATAACCTGTTAATGGTTTCCAGCGTTCATTCTGAAGATCTTTCAAAGATAGATTCATAATGGCTGGTGGATTCTTTTTATCAATTGTAGGTTTGCCTAACTTTTCCCAAAGGACATCATTAAATACTTCTCTTGAAGTATTCACTATTCGAATCGACTTTAATCTTTTATTCTTAGGAATATCTTTAATATATCGTAGTTCAAGTTTTGAAAGGTCTATCTTCCATTGTGGATGATTTTTACTTACAATAACAAGCCTTTTATTATTTAGGTCAAATTGTTCTATAAAACAATAATAAAGCAGTCTACTAATTTCTATACTAGTTTTTCTTTTTCTCTCCTTTAGATCATCTAATATAACACGCATGGTATACAAAGTATCATCCTTAAATTCTATAATTTGTGGAACAATATGTTCTTTCGTATAGATCTTTCTTCCGACAGTATTCCAACTACCCATTCTTTTTATCCTTCCCTTATTAGAAATAGAAAAACGTTCTTCAAAACCAGGTAAGGCCTTCCAATTTTCATCAATAAGGTTTTTAATCGATAAATTCATACAAGGAGGCGGATTTTTCTTATCGATTTTAGGTTTGCCAAGCCTTTGCCATAGTTTCTCATTAAGTAGCTGGTCGGGAAAAAAAAGATCATCTTTTTGTGGAGGATCACTTTGTAAGAACCACCTGTATGCTCCTGCAATTAAAGCTTTTTTAGTGATTGCTGAATAAATAGCAGTTACATCAATACCAAATGCCTTTTCAGCATCGTAAAAGCTATCAAAATCAGCAATATGATCACCTTCGAGTGTATATTGACTAATAGGTTGCAAATAAAAGACATGTCGATTTTTAGCTTTGTTTGTTCGAAAAGTTTTTAAACTCCTTTCACTGGCAGAAATCATCTTTAAATTACTACTATTCACATGAAGCCTGTTATCATCCATAGTTTCTATATAAATATGCTGATCATTCATATCAAATTTTTCCACAAAATGATAATATACCAGACGGGATATAGGTTTTTCAGTCTTTTTTCCATCCAGTGATAGTCTAGCATTGACATTATAAAAATAACGATTAAGGTACTTGTTAAAATGTTTAGTAAAAACTGGTTTCAAAATCATTTCTGGCAATGTCCTTTCCCTACCGAATAATGAAGGAGCGTCTCTTTCAAGGCTCTTTACCCGTCCATAGTTTGAAATTGCATAGTTCTCAAAACCTTCAATCAGTTTCCACTGTTCATCAGGAAGGTTTTCTAAAGATTTATTGTAAAGAACTTCTTTTACATAACTATCTTCTAATTCTGGAGGAAGCTTCATTGATCGAAATATCTTTTGTATTTAGTTGTAACTAGAGGAAGTCGAATTTAAATCGAAATTTTATAATATCAAAATTGATGCTACTAAATGTCTGTTTAATACATAATTGACCTAACAGATGCAGTTCACAAATCATTATACTGCTTTGGAAAAGTTTAAATACAGTTTATTTAACTGGTATAGCATTAGTGGATTAGTTTGTATAAATGATGGAAAAAATCAATATAATATACTCCTCTACTACTATACTCAGAATATTTACTCTCACAATTACAATGATTGTTTATGTATGGTTGTTTTTTTCATTGTTGATATGAAAATCATTTTAGACGAACTTAAACAAGTATTCCTCATATCAAACTAGAAGAAACTAATAGTTATTAACTATGTTATAAGAGATATATTATTGTGTTATATTTTAAGATAAATTTAATATATTCGAAAATGATCTTTTTAATATGGAAAAATTAAATAACCTTGACAAGCTCAAATCTTTATCAGAAAGAATTAATAGTTTATTACCTTCACCCTTTTTGGGGATGGCGAAACAAGTCAGTGCAATTAGTGAATCATATAATTTTTTTAATGAATTTAATCAGAGAATAAAAGATGGACTTGTACACCCGGATGTTTCACAAATGATCAGGGATTTGGAAAGCTTAAATAATCCTCATATTAAAATGATTCAGGATATTAATTTGCAGATTTTTGACAATGAATTGATTGAAAAAATTAACTCTATTGGTTATTGGGGACAGGTTGCAAATATATCATTATATGAAGCTGTTGAGGCATCAGGAGGGAATAGGGAAATTGGAATGCTTACTGCAGAATTAGGAATCAATAATGAAAGTATTAATTTAGATCTTGAAGAATTAGATAGGACGTCACTCGAAATATTTAATAATTTAATAGCAACAATTAAAAATTATATAACGGCTAATCCGTCAGTAAAGTATTCAGCGATATTTATCCTATTTGTTATTCAGCAAATTCTTGTTCCTATAATATTGGAAAAAATTAAAGGAGAAAATGAAATCACCCCCATTGCAGTTCAAGTTACTAATAATTACTATGGCGATAAGAATGTCATAGCAAAAGTTATTAGACCATCTTCAATGAGAAATTATCCTAGGAATTCTTCTAAAGAAATGTTTGTTTTACAAGAAAACGATCAAGTAGAAGTTTTAAAAGATAATGTAAAGTGGTGTTTAGTTATAAAAACTAATACAGCTATGACTGGTTGGGTGAGAAAAGAATATTTAAACTTTTCAAAATAATTAATTAAGTGGTTTAGTTGTGAGATCTGAAAAAAATAACCTGCTAAAATTACTGTTAACAATTAAAATTTTATAAGATAAAATGAATACTAAAATATTTGGATCAAACGGACAATGCTTTGGATTGTATCATAATGGTTGTTTGTTTGACAGAACTCAAATTATATAGGTTGGATAGATAACAATGAAGTAAGGTAGAGGAATGGTGGCTACCTTGGAGAAATAGTTGAAGAGTATTATATTCTTAGAAGAATTAATAATAAGAGCAATAAGAACTACTCCTACAACTCCACCAACAAGAGCAGTAAATGTAATACGTATAGATGTGGGATGCTCTAGATAAATTTTTAACTTTTGGATAATGTGAGAAAGCACTTGAGATAAAGAATAGCTGTTATAAGGCTGATTGAAATGATATATTTTGAAAACACTATGACAGTTGGTTTAATATTGATGGGTGTGGGATGATTTCTACACAATGTTATACTCAAACAAGTGTCTGTATTGTTATTTGAATTTAAAAATTTAACAAACATTATTTTTAGGAATAATTTAAGTCCAATTAAGGTGATGTTCTATTTACATATGCATCAATATTGTAAAACAAACTAAAAATTGTTTCAGGAAAATATGTCCAATCTATGTTATTTAAAAGGGCATATTTTTCTACTAGTGGTTTAAATTTCAATACCCCATTTGAATGTAGGCAATTGTAATAAAGTAAAACCTGTTCAGAATTTGATAGATGGGATCTTGCTATTGAAATATACTTTTGTCTATCTATGTCAGGATATTTATCAGTAAACTTAACTATGTGATATAAAGCCCTAAAATAATGTCCTAAAACATCACTATATTGACTATAAAGTTCATCATACACTTTAATAGCATCTTCTTTTTGGATAAAAGTATATCTTATTATATCTTCGATTTCATAATCGCATCTGTCTTGATATTCTTCTGTTAAAGTGAATTCATATAACAGGTCTTTTATTTTTTCATTTAGAAAAGCAAATACCCTTCTACCTTTTATTATTTCACCTTTTTCTTTTATTTCCAAAGAATCTACAATTCCATGAAAAAGATTTAACATTTGAAAGAAAGTGTTTTCAAAATTTTGTACATGAATTGAATTTGTTTGTTTAGATAGTTCTTCTCGCTGTGTATTTAAATCTTTTCGTTGTAATAATATTGTTACGATAAGAGCTACAAAAGACAAACCTGTAAATAAAGCATTGGCTCCTCCAAACATATCACCAAAAGTTCCTCTCTTATCATAATCGTCCTCATTAATAAATATAATAAATGTGAATAGTAGTACTGAACAAATAAAACAGATGGACAAGATGCCAAACGCCCAAATAGATAGATTATTTCTCTTCATAATTATAGTTTGCTACAAATATAAAAATAAACAAACTGTCAAAAAGCTATACTACATTATTATTCGAGTGAAAAAATACAATGGTTAACCTCAATTCTCAAATGTACCCCCATCCAAACATCTCAGAAAAATTAACTCCCGTTATAGAAGACTTTGTGACAATTTTACACCAATATATTCATTATAAGTGTAATGACACAACCTACTAAGACCAAGGTGATACCCTGTCGAGGCTTTTTTTTCAATACCCCTACCAACTGCAAAACAAAATTTCATACAGTTGTTTTGTTATTAGTAGTTTTTGCTGATGTAGTTTTATTTTCCACTTACTCTTTTGTACTGGTACTACTCTTCAAACTGTATGTTTTATTATTAGCTTTTATGACAGTTTTTGTTTGTTGCGGTTTGGGTTTAAAAATATTCTAAAAACTTTAATTTTTTAATTAAAATCTTTGTTAAGTGGCATGAATGTTGACTTTGTTAGTATGTCAAAGAACTGTTTCAAGTTCTTTTTTCTACATAGATTTTTACAATAATATATAAAAAAAGAAGCCAAGTAGTATTGGAGTACCACTTGGCGAAAATCAATAAATTTTAACATACCTAAAACTTATCAACATGGCAAATTTACAAAATTGTCTACAAAACTGTGCTGTCTACTGTGGTACTTATTACAAGTATAACAACGGAAGTCTTTATGGCAAATGGCTCAATTTTTCAGATTATTTAGATTATGACGAACTGTTAGAAGCAATGTATAAACTTCATAATGATGAAGATGATCCAGAGTTTATGTTTCAAGACTATGAACACTGTGACTTATTTGAAAAACTTGGATTAATAAATGAAAGTTATATATCAAAAGAGATATTCGAAATAATGGATCAAATAAGCTCTTCTGGCTATGATTTAGAAGTTTTTGAAGCTTATATTGATTGTGTCGGAAAAATGGATTTTCAAGGTGTTTATGAAGGTGTAATGGATAGGTATGTTGGTGAGTATTCTGATGATGAAACTTTCGTACAGTTGCTTTTAGAAGAATGTGGAGATATACCTGAAAATCTTCCTCCCTACATTTGTATTGATTGGGAGTCTACAGCTAGAAATGTGATGTATGATTATTACAGTAGTGATGGGTATTATTTTAGATCTTAGTATATTTGTATCATTATAAACTCTTTTGTGCTTTCTAAAGTTCAGAAAGGTTTAATTAAATTCAAACAGGTTTAAAAAAGTACATTTCAAAGATTTGGGTACAATTTTGGGTACAAAAACAAAAAAGAGAAAATGTAATTATTTAAATTTCAATAATTTACAAATTCTCTTTAGTTTAAAATGTGGAGTTGGAGGGATTCGAACCCTCGTCCAAACAAGCAATACATAAGCTTTCTACATGCTTATTCTACTATTGGTTTTCGACTGGAGGCAGAGAGCAGACACCCAACTTCCAGCTTATCTTCTGAGGTTTTCGAGTTTTAGCCGAAGCATCTAAAACCTTATTTCTGCATTCCTATATCCCAGGATCAAACGCCGCAGAACAGAGCATTTGTGGAATATCTTGCTTCCCTACTAAAATCTTCGGGAAAGCGCTTGAATCTACTAAACTTCGATATTAAGCTGCAAGAGCGAACTCTTCGTTGCCAGTTAAAATTTTGTAGCAAGGGATTATAGAGATCGCGCTACGGTTCTCTGCATGCTTACTTACCCATTGATCTTGCTGTCGAAACCAGTCAACCCCATGAATAAAGTGAGTGCAAAGATACTACTTTTTGTTTAAATAAAGTTCATATTACATAAACTCTATTGTATGAGAAATGCCGGGAAATTTTTCCGGCATTGTTGTATTTTAATAATGTTATGAGATTAATACTGTTCAAATGCGAGTACATACATCTCATTATCCGGGCCTGCACCATTTGCATAATTATTAAAGCCATAAAAATTTCCTGCTAGTAAGTCATTGCTTCCCGGTACTACGCCACTGCCTGTGGAGATCTGATATTGGTACCCCCATGAATTATTCCAAACTCCATTGGAAAGGCTTCTGGACCACGTATCCCAGTTTGTTGTAGTAAAGGTAACCGATTGTTTGCCTCCATTTGTACTGTTTCCAAACCATAGCTCATTTGCATAGTAGGTGATTGTAGCTGCAGGTGCTGACAGTAATCTTACTTCAAGATAAGTAGATCCGGAAGTTGTTGCAAATCTGAACTCCATATTCATAGAAGGAACCTTGAGTGTTGGTTTATCATATCCATTGGTGTCAAGATTTCGACCTCTGTATTTTACTTTAGTCAATACGGTACCTTCCGTTTCTGAAACCACATTCAATTGTCCCCATTTTGTTCCGTCATTTAAATAGAGGCCAGGAGATAGTCCGTTTACAGAAGCTGTATTATAAACTACCATTCCGGCTACATGTGCAGTAAGAGGAGCGGGCTGGGAGGTGGCTGTTAAAGCAACCCGCGGAGGTAAAAGTCCTTTGCTTGCCGAATTTACATCCAATACGGCATTAGTATTGGGATTTGTTGTATTAATGCCAACCTGTGCAAGGGTTATTACAGGAAATGTCAAAGCAAAAACTAAAGGCAAAGCTTTTAAGGATAGATAATTTTTCATGTTTTTTGTTATTTAAACTGTGTTTTTAAAATCGTATATCCCAAAGGTATGAAAAATGTATGCAATTCTGAAACAAGAGTTATTTTAAATTAAAAGAAATAAATTTTGCATATTAATAAAAAAATATCTACTTTTGCAATCCAAAATGAGATGTAAAGTATGTTAATAATTCCTGTAAAAGATGGTGAATCCATCGATAGAGCACTAAAAAAATATAAAAGAAAATTTGATAAAACTGGAACAGTTCGTCAATTAAGATCGAGACAACAGTTTGTTAAGCCTTCTGTAACTTTGAGACAAGCTAGATTAAAAGCGGCTTATAAACAAAGAGCGTTAAGCAAAGAGGAGCAAGCTTAAGAAATTTTTCTTAAACAAATATTAAATTCACTTCTTAAATATACTTATATTTGAGGAGTGAATTTTTTATATTATATGTAATCCATGATGCTGAATAAATTTTTAGAATATTTACAATTCGAAAAGAGGTATTCACCTCATACTATTACAAGCTATAAAAAAGACCTGGAAGATTTTTCTTATTTTTTTCTCAAAACAGAATCTTCCGATGATATTTCCAAAGCCGATAAAAGGGTAGTCAGGAATTTCATAGTGGCACTAAGTGAAAATAATATATCCAAGAGGAGTATTAACCGAAAGCTTTCCTCTCTTCGAAGTTTTTATTTTTTTCTTTTAAAGATCGGTGAAATAACTGTTTCGCCCACTGAAAGTATTTCTTCTCTTAAGTTTTATGCCGAAAAACAAATTCCTATTTCACAAGAAGAAATGGAGGTCCTTAATAATACCATTTTTGAAGAGCCGCATGATGTTCTTGATCAGTGTATCATAGAAGTTCTGTACCAGACGGGAATCCGTAAGTCCGAACTTTGTGGCTTGATATTTGAGAATGTAAACTTAGATGGAAATGAGTTGAAAATTATAGGTAAAGGGAACAAAGAAAGATATGTTCCCATATCTGAAGATTTGACTGTTTTATTAAGAAGTTATTTAACATTAAGAAGACCTCTCGATGAGTTTCAGAACTGTTTTTTCGTTAATAAGAAGGGGAAAAAACTCACGGAAAAATTTGTTTATGTAGTCGTAAATAAGTACCTTAGTCTTATAACTTCGAAGCAAAAAAGAAGTCCTCATATTCTAAGACATAGCTTTGCTACACATGTTTTGGATAATGGGGCGGAGATCTCAAAAGTAAAAAAAATATTAGGACATTCCAGTCTGGCCAGTACGCAGGTGTATACGAATGCTAATATAGAACAATTGAAAAAAGTGTTTAATCAGGCTCATCCTAGAGCGTCTAAAAAAGAAGAATTATGAAGATCACAGTACAATCAATTGGTTTAACTCCACACGAACCATTGGAATCACACATCGAAAAAAAAGTAAGCAAACTTGAAACGTTTTATGACAAAATTCACGAGTGCAAAATCTTTCTGAAGGTTGAAAATAATTCGGATAAATCAAACAAAACTGCTGAACTTATTTTGGCGGTTCCAGGTGATGATATCGTAGTAAAAAAGACGGCTGTAAGTTTTGAAGAGAGTTTGGATCTTTGTGTTGATACTGCTAAGAAGCTATTAATCAAGAAAAAAGAAACGGCTTAGAAAAAAAGTTTAAAATAATCGCGTAAAAATTTGAGAATTCAAAAAATCCGTTCTATATTTGCACTCGCAAAAAGGGAACAGTGATCTTTTGAATTCTTTTTTTAATTGCCTCCATAGCTCAGTTGGCCAGAGCACGTGATTTGTAATCTCGGGGTCGTGGGTTCGAATCCCTCTGGAGGCTCATTTAATATAAACTAGGGAAGATTCCAGAGTGGCTAAATGGGACTGACTGTAACTCAGTTGCTTCGGCTTCGCAGGTTCGAATCCTGCTCTTCCCACTGTTTATATTTGAAAAAAAACTTGCAGATTTAAAAGGTTTTTTATAGATTTGCACAGCGTTTACCAATAGTTTTGGAAACAAAATTGCGGAAGTAGCTCAGTTGGTAGAGCGTCAGCCTTCCAAGCTGAATGTCGCGGGTTCGACCCCCGTCTTCCGCTCAGTAAAATCACACCACAAGGCGTGATTTTTTTTAAACCTGATACAGCTTAAGATAGATTGCCTTCGGATAGCCTCAGACAGTTTAAATTGCCTCCATAGCTCAGTTGGCCAGAGCACGTGATTTGTAATCTCGGGGTCGTGGGTTCGAATCCCTCTGGAGGCTCAATTTAATATAAACATGAGGGAAGATTCCAGAGTGGCTAAATGGGACTGACTGTAACTCAGTTGCTTCGGCTTCGCAGGTTCGAATCCTGCTCTTCCCACATTTTATATTTGAAAAAAAACTTGCAGATTTAAAAGGTTTTTTATAAGTTTGCACAGCGTTTACCAATAGTTTTGGAAACAAAATTGCGGAAGTAGCTCAGTTGGTAGAGCGTCAGCCTTCCAAGCTGAATGTCGCGGGTTCGACCCCCGTCTTCCGCTCAAAAAAAATCATGCTATTAAAGTGTGATTTTTTTGCTTAATGCCGACTTAGCTCAGCGGTAGAGTGCTTCCTTGGTAAGGAAGAGGTCACGGGTTCAAGTCCCGTAGTTGGCTCTGGCTTTAATCCCGAATTGTTTCGGGATTTTTTTGTTTAATGTATTTTCTGTTAATAAAATATATTCTTTTTTCTGATGCTTTTCATTTCAATCATCTGCAGATGATTTTCCTTAAAAATCATAAAAATTTTCGTTAAATTCGTATAAATATTTTTTGATGAATATACTTTTATTAGAAGACGACCTCATTCTTTCCGCGGAACTTTGTAAGTTTTTGGAATCAAACAATTTTTCATGTGATAAGATTTATGATGGTGAGACTTTTCTTCGTCAGATAAAAAATAATTCGTACGATCTCTATTTACTGGATATTAATGTTCCCAAAATAAACGGATTGGATGTTTGCCAAACCATTCGTTCATTCGATAAAAATACACCTATCATCATTATTTCGGCATATGGAGATCTTTCTGATAAGAAAGATGCCTTTACAAGACTTGCTGACGATTATCTTGTCAAGCCTTTTCAGTTTGAAGAACTGCTTTTAAGGGTAAATTCTCTTTTGAGGAGAAAAATGCCGGTAGATACTTCAGATCAGGAAATCATAAGAATTGATGATCTCATCATTAATAAGACTGAACAAAAAGTCTATAGAGGAGGAAACGAAATTACCCTAACTCTGAAAGAATTTCAATTGTTAGCTTACCTGGCAGAAGCCCAAGGAAGAACGGTATCCAAACAACAGATTACGGAGAATGTATGGGAACACAATTTTAATACAAATACAAATACTGTTGAGGTATATATTAATTTTCTAAGAAAGAAAATCGATAAAGATTTTAAAGTTAAACTTATTCATACCCGATCAGGCTTTGGATATTATTTAAGTCCACTATAAATGTCATTAAAAAGGAAGATTGCTTTAAATTTAAGTATTGCCTTCTCACTACTTTTTGGTATAGTGATGATGATTATATATATGTCTTTTAATGATTTTAGAAGAGATGAATTTAAAGAAAGGTTTCGCCAAAGACTCGAGTTTACCTCTCATTTTATCTCCGAATCTAAAAACTTCGAAGCTGAAGCTCCTCTTTTTTTCAATGAAAATGCAGATAATATCCTTCTCAATGAGAAAATCTTGATTTTTAATGCAGACAAAGAATTAATCTATAGTACAATAAAAGACCGGAATGTTACCTGGGATGCTGCCTTATTAAAAGAGCTGGATCAAAGAAAAACGATATACACCGAGAAAACCATTCCCGAAATATATGCTGCACTTAAAAATATAAAAGGAGAAAACTACTATATTCTAACCAGTGCCTACGACAGCAATGGGAAATCCAAATTATCTTATTTAAAATATTTGCTTGTTACGGCTTATGTAATGAGTACGCTTCTCATTGGGCTTTTCAGTTATTATTTTATGGGGCAGTTTTTACGTCCCCTGGAAGATCTTAATAAAGAGATTTCAGAGGTTACCGCACATAAATTAACTACACAAGTGCCCGTACAACAATCACAAGATGAAATTAGTATATTAGCACAATCATTTAACACCATGATTGTACGGTTGAACGATGTTTTTCAATCGCAAAAAGATTTCACGGCGAGTGCCTCGCATGAGATCCGAACGCCTATTACAAGAATGGCATTCCAGTTGGAGAATCTGATCAAGTTCGAACAGCATTCTCCGGAGACCTTATCTTCATTAAAGCAGATTCAGAAAGATGTTTATCAATTATCTGACCTGACTAATTCCCTGCTGCTTCTGACTAAATTTGACAAAGAGAACATTCAAAGTTTATATGAAGAAGTAAGGATTGATGAAGTTATATTCAGTTCCTTCGAAACAGTAGAAAAAAGTTATCCGGATCTGAAAATGGATTTTTTAATTTCTGAAGAAACTTCAGAACAAGCATTATTAACTATAAAAGGAATACAATCATTGCTGGACATCGTATTTATTAACCTGTTCAAAAATGCGGCGGTTTATTCGGATAATATTGAAGTAGATGTTCTCATTACTGAAACTGCTTCAAAACTGATTGTGGATGTTATTTCTCAGGGAAGTACAATTTCTGAGAATGAACAGTCGAAATTATTTGAGGCTTTTATGAGGGGGAATAATGCACAGAATATTTCGGGTTCCGGATTGGGACTTCGGATTGTAAAAAGAATTTTAGAATACCATGGTGCAGATATTATTTACTCTTCGCCATCGGAAAATATTAACAAGTTTAGTGTGATATTTTCTAAAATTTAATTTTTTTTTAAGGCTCATTTAAGTTCGTTTTAATCATGTCTTAGCACTTTTGTTTTCATAAAATTGAAAGAATGAACAAAATTGCAGGATTGTTTGTTGTCATTTCCTCATTCATGACAGCACAACAGCAAATGTCTCTTCTGGATTGTGAAAAAGCTTTCCAGACGAACAACCTTCAGCTGCTCGCCCAGCAGTATAATATCAACATGGCCGATGCTGATATTTTACAGGCTAAGATCTGGGATCTTCCACAATTGAGCGGGCAGATCAATGCTTATAATCCTGAAGGTAAGAAAATGTTTGATGTTGGACACGCAAAGGGAGCACAGGTTACCCAGCTCATTCATATGGGTGGAAAAAAGAAAAATGAGATTGCATTTGCAAAATCTAATAAAGAACTGGCTCAACTTCAATTTTCCCAACTTCTCGTTGACCTCAAAACACAATTGCATACTACTTATTACAATCTCTACTTCCAAAAATTAAAACTGGAAAATATCAACAAGCAATTGGGTTATATGAAAGAGCTTTTAAGCGCTTATAAGGTCCAGTCTGCAAAGGGAAATGTATCACTTAAAGATGAGGTGAGGCTGCAGAGTATTGTAATTCAGCTAAATAACGACAAAGTAGAAATCAATAAAAATATTCTGGATGTTGAACAAAATTTAAAAGTTTTAACCGGAATTACGGAAGATATAGAACCTGAGCTTTCTGAGGCTGAGGCCAGGGAAATTTTGGCTACCCAACCCATCGGAGATGAAGAAGATCTGAAGCGAAAAGCATTGGAGAATAATGCAGATTATCAATATAACATGAAGTTAATTGATAATAGCAAACTCTATGCTCAATGGCAGAAATCTTTAAATGTTCCGGATATTAATGTGGGAGCCGGATGGGATCAGAATGGAGGAACATTCAGAAATGAGATCAACTTAATGGTAGGAATTCCATTACCCTTATGGAAAAGCAATCAGGGAAATGTTGAAAAAGCAAATTACGCTATCCAACAGAACCAAAAAAATGCAGAGTATCAAAAACTCAATTTGGAAACAAAAGTACAATCCTTGTACAGGACATGGAAAAATCAATATGATCAATTAGCAGAAATTAAAGCAACAGATCTCAATAATCTGGATCTTGTTTATAATGGGATGTTAAACAATTTCAGAAAGGGAAATGTAAGCCTTATTGAGTTTACTGACTTTATGGAAAGTTACAGACAAACGGCCCTTCAGATCTATGATATGAAAAACGATATTATCCAATCGGCTGAACAACTTAATCAGCTAGTACAAACTAAAATCTTCTATTAAAAAAATGAAAAAATATATAATTGTATTATTGGTAGCCATTGCATTATTGTCCTGCTCAAAAAAAGAAGAACAGAAAGTGACAATGCCGAAAGGTTTTGAACTAAGCAATACTATGCTTAAATCGATCGTCCTTGCAAAAGTTGAGAAGAAGTATATTGAAGATAATTATAATTTTTACGGTAAAATATCCGCAGATCAAAACAGTTACATCGATGTATATCCTTTGGTAGGAGGAAATGTTTTAAGTGTCAATGTGGAATTGGGTGATCATGTAACGAAGGGGCAGGTTTTGGCGACAATCAGGAGTACTGAGCTTGCTGAGGTACAGAAAGATGTAAGTGATGCAAAAACGGATCTGGTCGTTGCTCAGAACAATCTTCGTGTTGCCAAGGAAATGTACGAAGGTAAGCTTAATACTGAAAGAGATGTTCTGGAAGCCAAGAGCCAGCTGCAAAAGGCACAGGACCAACTGCAGAGAGCGAGTGCGATAAGTACGGTTTATAATGTGAAAAAAGGAAATATCTATAATGTTTTAGCTCCTATCAGTGGATACATTGTTCAAAAAAATATCAATAAGGATATGCAGCTTAGAACAGATAGGAGTGATAATATTTTTGACGTAGCCAATACAACCAATGTATGGGCAATTATGAACGTTAATGAATCGGATATTGATAAAATAAGTCTTGGAATGAAGGCTGAAGTTTCTACATTGTCATATCCTGACAAGGTGTTTTATGGGAAAATTGATAAAATATTTAAAATTATCGATCCTCAAACCAACGCCATGCAGGCGAGAGTTGTTTTGGACAATGCAAGCGGATTGCTGATTCCTGATAGTAAAGCTACAATCAAAGTTTCAACTTCCGAAAATGATATGGCTTTAACGGTTCCTTCCAAGGCGGTTATTTTTGATGATAACAGAAGTTTTGTGGTGGTTTTTAAATCCAGAACTAATCTTAAGGTTAAAGAAGTTAAGGTTTTGAAGCAAGTAGGCGATACAACATATATATCTGATGGATTAGTTGAGGGGGAACAGGTAATTACCGAGAATCAATTGCTGATTTATCGTTCTCTTAATAACTAAATCAAAGTCATTTTTTAAACGGCTTTTCGAGTCATCAATTTAAACTATTATGAATAAATTCATTAAAAATATAATTGCTTTTTCGCTTAAAAATAAAGCGTTCACCTTCATATGGGTCGCAATTTTGGCCATTTCGGGTTTTATCAGTTTCAAAAATATGCCGATTGAAGCATTTCCGGACGTAACCAATACCCAGATTGTGATTATCACCCAATGGAACGGACGAAGCGCAGAAGAAGTAGAACGTTTTGTAACGACACCCATAGAATTGGCAATGAGTCCGGTTCAGAAAAAGACAAGTGTACGAAGTACCACCATGTTTGGTCTTTCGATTGTAAAGATTCTGTTCGATGATGGGGTGGACGATACTTTTGCCAGAAATCAGGTTAATAACCAACTACGAACTATAAGCCTTCCTGATGCGGTAGATCCCGAAGTACAACCACCCTACGGACCAACCGGTGAGATTTTCAGGTACACACTGGAGAGTAAAAATAAAGATTCCCGGGAACTATTAACCCTGCAAAACTGGGTAGTGGATCGTGCTTTAAGAGGAGTACCAGGTGTGGCTGATATTAATGTTTTTGGTGGACAGGATAAAGTTTTTGAATTAAGTATTGATCCGAGGGCATTGGATAAATACAACCTGACCCCGCTTCAGGTCTACGATGCTGTCACAAAGAGCAATTTGAATGTGGGAGGAGATGTTATTGAAAAGAACGGACAGGCTTATGTAGTACGGGGAATCGGTTTGGTTAAATCGGTAGCTGATATTGGAAATATTACGATTGAAAATGATAGCGGTAACCCTGTTTTGGTAAAAAATGTTGCTGATGTTCATGAAAGCTCAATGCCAAGAGTAGGACAGGCAGGACTGAATAACCACGAAGACACGGTGGAAGGTATTGTCGTAATGAGAAAAGGGGAAAATCCGCGTGAAGTTTTGGTAGGTGTAAAAGCCAAGATCAAAGAGCTTAATGAGAAAATTCTTCCGAAAGATGTGAAGATGGTTACATTCTATGACAGGGATAACCTGATGGATTTCACAACCCGTACCGTAATGCATAACCTTATCGAAGGAATTGTGCTTGTTACTGTAATGGTTCTGATTTTTATGGCAGATTGGAGAACTACGTTGATTGTTTCTATTATTATTCCATTGTCATTATTATTTGCGTTTTTATGTCTGAAGCTTGCGGGAATGAGTGCGAACCTTCTTTCATTAGGTGCTGTGGATTTTGGGATTATTATTGATGGAGCCGTCGTCATGGTAGAAGGTATTTTTGTAATGCTTGATCATAAAGCCCATAAATATGGAATGGAGAAGTTCAATAAACTGGCTAAAGGAGGATGGATAAAACAAACAGGAACAGGCTTGGGTAAAGCGATATTCTTTTCCAAGCTTATTATCATTACCTCTTTGATCCCTATTTTCTCATTCCAGAAAGTGGAAGGTAAGATGTTTTCACCTCTGGCATTTACATTGGGATTTGCTTTGACAGGAGCATTAATATTTACTTTAACATTAGTACCCGTTCTTACCCATATCCTTTTAAATAAGAATGTAAAAGAAAAAAATAATCCTTTTGTGAACTTCTGGGACCGGATTGTTTTAAAAGGATTTCGTTATACTTTTAAACATAAGAAGATGAGCTTAATCGTTGCCATTTCATTTTTGGTCGTTACTTTGTTTTCGGGGAAATTTCTGGGAACTGAATTTTTGCCACAGCTTAATGAAGGATCTTTATGGATCACCGCCGAAATGCCAATGAGCTCTTCTCTGAAAGAATCCTTAAAGACCGCAGATCTTTTGAAGAAAGATATTATGAGCTTTTCGGAAGTTACGGATGTTCTTGCACAAACTGGGAGAAGTAATGACGGAACAGATCCTAATGGATTTGGTTTTGTTCAATTCGCTGTAAATTTGAAACCCCGGGAAGAATGGAAGCGGAAAATTTCATACGATGAACTGATCAAAGAGATTGATAATAAACTAAGAAATTATCAGGGAATCACATTTAATTATTCACAGCCTATTTCTGATAATGTTGCTGAGGCGGTAGCCGGCTTCAAAGCCGAAAACGGGATCAAGATTTATGGGGATAATCTTCAGACTTTGGATCGATTGGCTGAAGAGGTTCTGAAAGAAATAAAAAATGTAGATGGAGTAAAAGATCCGGGAATCATAAAGAATATAGGCCAGCCGGAGGTAAGTGTGGTGTTGGATAGAGATAAAATGGCAGCCTACGGTGTAATGCCTGCTGACGCACAGGCTGTTCTTGAGATGGCTTTTGGAGGTAAAACAGCTTCCGAAATGTTTGATGGAGAGCGTAAATTTCCAATAAGATTGAGATATTCCCAGGAGTATAGAAAAGATGAAAATGATATTGCTTCATTGATGGTTCCTACACAAGATGGGGCAAAAATACCGCTAAAGGAAATAAGTAATATTGTTAAGAATAATGGGGCAGCATTCATTTACAGAGATGATATCAAACGATACATTGGTGTAAAATTCTCTATCCGTGACCGTGACCTGGGAAGCACAATTGCCGATGCTCAGAAAAAGGTAGCTAAAATAGAGCTTCCAGAAGGATATTCTATAGGATGGACCGGGCAGTTTGAAAATCAGCAAAGAGCCTCTCATCGCCTGGCACAGGTAGTTCCTGTGAGTATCCTCATGATTTTCTTCCTGTTGTTTATACTCTTCGGAAACATAAAAGATTCTCTTTTGGTACTTGCTAATGTACCGTTTGCATTAATCGGTGGAATCATAGCACTTCATGTAACGAGAATGAACTTTGGGATCTCTGCAGGTGTGGGTATGATTGCACTTTTGGGAATTTGTATACAGAATGGAGTAATCCTTATTAGTGAATTCCACCAAAATATTAAAAATGGTCTGGCATTGGATGAAGCAATAATGACCGGAGTGAAATCCAGGACAAGACCAGTCATCATGACCGCTTTGATGGCTTCTATAGGTCTTTTACCTGCAGCTTTATCTACAGGTATTGGTTCTGAATCTCAGAAACCACTGGCGATTGTTATTATTGGAGGATTAATTACAGCTACGGTACTTACTTTACTTATTTTTCCAATTATTTTCTGGATTTTCAACAGAACTAAAAAATCAACGTCAATTTAATTGACTGCTGAATATGATGAAAAATATTTGAAGCCTGTAAAACATATGTTTTACAGGCTTCAATTTACTTCGACGAATTGAAAAAAAAATTATATTTGCAAACATAATAAACACATTCCCTCATTAAAACACGATAATCCCCTTGATGAAACGTTATCAGAATAATATACTCCTGTTGTTTGGATTCTTTGGTATACTTCTACCTCTTCAATTATTTTTTAAAATAAGTCTGGAAGAACCCTATCCGTCATTTAACTTTCCTGGGTTTGCTTCTCTTCCGGTTAAAGAAGAAAGATATATTACATTTACAAAAACCACTGCTCAGGTTTTTTTTAAAGACGGAACGAATACTGTTTTAGTAAAAAATAGTTATCTGGGAGAGAAAATTCCAAGAACCATCCAGGTTACATTGATTAAAAATCTGCTTTTTCCCAAAGAATATCCGATACTTGATGCACGAATCAATTCTTTACCAGCTTATAAAAAGGAATTGTATTTACTCAAAAAATCTATTCTTAACAGAAATATTAAAAAAGTTAATTTGGAAGAAAGTAAGGCTTTTGTTATCAAAAAATTGAAAGAAAATTTTCCGGATAAAGAGGTCACGGAGATCCTCGTTACCAATGAAAACAAGGATTTTGACATTGCGACGAAACAGCTTACTAACCGGATAACAAAAGACACATTGATCAACTTCAAGTTCTAACAAACATAATGATTGAAAAAATTAAAAAACTGGTCTTTACAAGCTATAAGCCTAGCTACGAATTTTTAGCTTTTTACAGAATTTTTTTCTCTTTGTACTTATTATGGATGGGGATTTCCAATGCGGATTGGGTATCTTATATTCCTGCTAGTGCGATGCAGCCACCAATAAGCATTTTATCTTTTACGGATACTGTTCCCGCGTCATGGCTTTTTACGGTTTGTTATTACGGCATGTATCTGTGCCTGTTACTTATTTTAATAGGCTTTAAGCCAAGGGGATTTGCCATAACTTATATGGTCGTTTACCTTATAACCAGTAATTACGCTTTTTCTTTTGGTAAAATTGACCATACTTTTGTTTATGCCCTACCTATTGTTGTGATGGCTTTTTCACCATGGAATACTACTTATAGTTTTTTTCCGGAGCCTGAAAAAGAAACCGATATACTTTCGAGATCCTGGCCAATGTTTCTGCTTAGTATGTTTTTGGGATTTGGAATTTTTACGGCTGGCCTTGCTAAAATTTTAGGAGGCTGGCTTAATACGGATATACAGAGCACACAGATTTTTTTCTATCAATACCGATATGGAGTAGGGTGGCATGATTTGATGTCTGATACGTTTGATAAGATCAACTCCCGGTTTTTCTGGGAATTTCTGGACTATAGTACTGTAATTTTTGAATCTGTTTTTATTATTGCTTTTTTAAAGCCGAAGTTTTTCAGATTGATGATATTAATAACTCTGTTTTTTCATTTAAATGTTCTTTTGATGTTTAATATAGCATTTACCTATGCTGTAGGATTCTATGCATTGTTTATTCCCACAAGGGTATTACCTTCAACATTTAAAATGAAAATCAAAAACTTTTTGCAGGCTGTATTCCTGCCTAAGTACAGTTTGTTGGGAATTGCATTTGTGATTCTATACTTTTTACTTATTGTCTTTTTTGATTGTAATGCGATCAATTACATTTTTAATCAATTCTTTAGCCTGTTTGGGTCTGCTTATGCTTCATCTTTAATTATTTTGGGAGGATCTTTCCTTTTTGGGGGATATCTTTTTATCCGGTCGTTGAGAAGTATATCTGATAAAAAAGGTTACAAAGGATAATATTTTTCAGGTTTTACATAAAATTTAAAAAATCCCGGAATGAACCTTCCGGGATTTCTTATTGTCAATAAATCGATAAGAATCTTTTTTACGATATTCTTCAGTGATTTTTTCACCAACCAGAATCTAAAATTATATGAAATCTTTTTCTTATTTACTCGCCTATTCATTATTTTTAATCTGCTATAATATTCAGAATTAATCAGATAGTTGAGATTTTAAAGAAAACGGTTGTGAGGATTTTTTCAATCGAGAAATTTGTGTAAATTTGCACTTCAATACATCGAAGTATAGTTAGGTTTGTAATTCTTTGGATTTGAATATTAAAATTTTTGAGAAAAAAGATTTTAGTATTTAAAAATTCATTATATTTGCACACCGAAAATTTGAATAAACAATAAATAAATAATTTAAATCATGGCAAAGGAAACGTTTAATCGTAACAAACCACACTTGAACATTGGTACTATTGGTCACGTTGACCATGGTAAAACTACTCTTACTGCAGCGATCAGTGCTGTATTGGCTAGTAAAGGTCTTGCTGAGAAAAAAGACTTCTCTGCAATTGACTCTGCTCCAGAAGAAAAAGAAAGAGGTATCACTATTAATACTGCTCACATCGAATACGAAACTGCAAACAGACACTATGCTCACGTTGACTGTCCAGGTCACGCGGATTACGTAAAGAACATGGTAACTGGTGCTGCTCAGATGGATGGAGCTATCTTAGTATGTGCTGCAACTGATGGACCAATGCCTCAAACAAGAGAACACATCCTACTTTGCCGTCAGGTAAACGTACCTAGAATTGTTGTGTTCATGAACAAAGTTGATATGGTGGATGATGCTGAGTTATTAGAGCTTGTTGAGCTTGAACTTAGAGATCTATTATCTACTTACGAATATGACGGAGATAACTCTCCAGTAATCCAAGGTTCTGCTCTTGGTGCTCTTACTGCTGCTACAGCTGCTACTCCTCAAACTGATGATCAGTGGTTCAAAACTGTAGAAGAATTAATGGATGCTGTTGATACTTGGATCGAGCTTCCTGTAAGAGATCAGGATAAGCCATTCTTGATGCCAATTGAAGATGTATTCTCTATTACAGGTAGAGGTACTGTAGCAACTGGTAGAATCGAGGCTGGTGTTATCAACACAGGTGATCCTGTAGATATCGTTGGTATGGGTGATGAAAAATTAACTTCTACAATTACAGGGGTTGAGATGTTCAGAAAAATCCTAGATAGAGGTGAAGCTGGTGATAACGTAGGTCTATTGTTGAGAGGTATTGAAAAAACTGACATCAAGAGAGGTATGGTTATCGCTAAGAAAGACTCTGTTAAGCCACACAAAAAATTCAAAGCTGAGGTTTATATCCTTTCTAAAGAAGAAGGTGGACGTCACACTCCATTCCACAACAAATACCGTCCTCAGTTCTACGTAAGAACTACTGACGTTACAGGTGAGATCTTCTTACCAGAAGGTGTAGAAATGGTAATGCCTGGTGATAACTTAACAATCACTGTAGAATTGTTACAACCAATCGCTCTTAACGTAGGTCTTAGATTTGCGATCAGAGAAGGAGGTAGAACAGTTGGTGCTGGTCAGGTTACTGAAATCTTAGATTAATATCTTAAATAAATAAAGCTTCCGTAAGGAATTTCTTTACGGAGCTTTAATCTACGGGCATCGTCCAATGGTAGGATACCGGTCTCCAAAACCGTTGATCAGGGTTCGAATCCTTGTGCCCGTGCAAATAATAATTATGAGTTCATTTATCGATTTTTTAAAAGGTTCTTATAACGAATTCAGACATAAAGTTGAATGGCCAAAATGGGCTGATCTGCAATCATCTACAATTGTAGTTACTATTGCAACAGTTATTCTGGCATTATTTACCTTTGGAGTTGACGAATTGTTTTCAAAAGCAATAAGCAACATAATAGGAATGCTAATTAACGTGTTCAACTAAAAAAGTATTTTCCCATAATGAGCGAATTGAAATGGTATGTGCTGAAAGCAATCAGCGGACAGGAAAATAAAGTGAAAAACTACATTGAGACAGAAATCAAACGCTTAGGCTTTGAGCAGTACGTTACTCAGGTAGTAATTCCTATGGAAAAGGTTATTCAACTTAGGAATGGAAAAAAGGTTCCTAAAGAAAGACCTTACTATCCTGGTTACTTAATGGTTGAAGCAGATTTAATGGGGGAAATACCTCACATTATTAAGAATATTCCAGGGGTAATATCATTCTTAAGCTTAACTAAAGGGGGAGACCCTGTTCCAATGAGAAAGTCTGAAGTTAACAGAATGCTTGGAAGAATGGATGAGCTATCAGAATTTGCTACGGACCTTGAAATTCCATATGTAGTTGGAGAGAACGTAAAAGTAATTGACGGACCTTTCAACGGATTCAATGGAACAGTTGAAAAAATTCTGGAAGATAAAAAGAAAATTGAAGTTTCTGTTTTAATCTTCGGTAGAAAAACTCCAATGGAACTTAGCTACATGCAAGTAGAAAAAGTATAGTAAATACTTATAATATATAAGCCACTCTAGATCTAGAGTGGCTTTTTTTATTTATTTCAGGTATTTATAGATTCTCAGAAATAATGTTGTTTTAAGTTAAAATAAGTTTGTTGTTTATTTTATGCTTTATCCAGGCGTGTTTCACATAGTTATTTAATTAAAACTAAATGTTTAGATTAAAAAATAAATTGTGTGGCATACTTATTGTGAAGTATATCTCCGAAAAACATAAATGGCTTTCTAATGTGGTGATTTTTAACCTTATACTAGGTTAGGGTCATTGTTCTGAATTCCTGGATTGTTTTTTTAACACTAATTTAAACACTAATTCAATGACGAAAATTATTTCGATGGTACTTTGTACAAGTACCATTGTACTGATGAATGCACAGGCTACAGGAAAAGTGGGTATTAATACTAAAACGCCCGAAAAAGAACTATCTGTAAACGGAACAATGAAAACATCCGGAATGTTTTTTAAAGATCCGATAGAGAAATTAGGAGCCACTGAAAACTATACTTTTATCATTAAGTCTCCCGCTCCTGAAAACAAGATTACCGCATACAATGATTCTTTTGTACCCAATTCACCGGCACCAATTAATCTTATCCAGTATAAGATAGCCTGTGATCCGAGAGATAAGGATTGGGTTAACCAGTATGATACGAAGATCAATTCAGATAAGTTTCTGGTGGTTATCTCTTCTTTTGGTTTTACGCAGCCGGTACGAACCAACAGTCCGGACTGGATAACTCCGGTCCCCCAGATATATGCTTACTATAATAATGGAACGTGGAAATTAAAGGCAGACTACCAAGGTTTTGCTCCCGCTTCCAATTTGCCGGCAGGAGAGTGGACTCTTAACTTACTGGTATTCGACAGAGCTTATGCTAAAGAAATCAATAAAACACAAGCGATGGGTGCTTCCACTACAGGATCTGCATCATCTCCTTTAATCCAATAAAAACATTTACATAATGAAAAAAATCACCATACTTTTTTTTATGGCTTATGCCTTCATGGCTACCAAAGCTCAGGTGGGAATCAATACAAGCAATCCTCAGGGAACTTTAGATGTTGTAGGAGGAACATTGGTTGAATCTTACATTATAGATACCACGAATTCTCCTGCGACAGGAAATTATTTTCTTCTTACAAGGTCAAAGGATACCACGCCTGTTGGTAAAGTTAAGATGCTTGATATTTCACTGAGAGATGTAGCTCCCGTAAACACATACAATGTTATCCTGAAAAATGTGAAACAAGATGAAGTTGTTAACCTGAATACAGGATTGGATGCTAGTAAATATGTAGTCGCTATTACTGGTGCCGTATTTAGTGACGCTGTTTCAGCAGCAAATACTTCCACAACTCCAAAATCATATGGAGCCTATTCTACAGAGATAACTAAGGTTGTGAGCGGAGCCAATACTTATCACGGCATTAACCTTTCTTTTAAAGGTGCAGGAACTGTGTCTTCTAAAAATGGAACATGGACACTAACTTTGAATGTATACGAAAGATCATTGATTAAAGACTGGGGCACATTTACCGGATCGGTTTCAGCTTCGGCTTCACCAGGATATTCAGGAGTATCAACTAACACCCCAGCAGGACTTCAATAAAAAACTTATGAAAAAGAAATTGTATATCATCAGTATGGCTTGCATGGGAATAATCATGCATGCACAAACCGGAAATGTAGGAATCAAAACAACAACTCCAACGGAAACACTGGACGTAAACGGGGATTCCTTTACAAATTCCTTATATATGAGAAATCCGGGGGAACCAACCACTACGGGAGGTCACTTTCTGGCTACTTCTCAAAATTCATTGCAGATATATGATCCTAATCTGGAGAGCAGCGGGTTGTTTAATTATATTAAACTTACCCTTACAGGGGTACCAGGTGCAGGAATTACGGATTATGATACAAAGATCGATGCCGATAACTTCCTTTTGGTTCCTCACAACTATTCATTTAAGCTTAATGACGGAACAACCAGTGTTGCTTTGGATTATAAAGATAATGGTATTAATGATAATGCACAGGGGTCTCCTAATGTGGTTGCATTTAAAAGCAATGGTACATGGCATTTGAAGGCCGGATTTACAGACAGCAAGTTAATTGCTTTTACATCAGCTAATCCTTCCAGAACTTATAATAACTTTACTGTAGAGTTTTATTTAATGGTTTATAAGCGATTGATCACTAAGCAGAATATCGGCGATATTAATACTGATCTTGGCGGAACAAATGGATCTGCACAAACAATTAATAAACCATCAGGGTTTTAGAAAAAAATAATTTTAAAATAAGAAACCATATTCTAGTAAAGGATATGGTTTTTTTCTTCTATTGATATGGGTTACAGTCAGAAATAAAATTTTTTATTCTTGAAAGTTCTGTAAAAACTTTCTAAAAATCAATCGATTCCATTTGCTATTTCAAAAATATTTTATAATTTTGCAGTCCGAAAAGTAGGTTTACTATATGTGAGTGCGGTAACCTGCTGAATAATAAATGCTTCCAAACTCATTAATTATTCAAATTTAAAAAACAAAAAATGGCTAAAAAAGTCTTTAAAATGGTAAAGCTTCAGGTGAAGGGAGGGGCTGCAAACCCGTCTCCACCAGTAGGTCCTGCATTAGGTTCTGCCGGTGTAAACATCATGGAGTTTTGTAAACAATTTAACGGAAGAACTCAGGATAAGCCTGGGCAAGTTTTGCCAGTAGTAATTACTGTATACGAAGACAAATCTTTTGAATTCGTAATTAAAACTCCTCCAGCTGCAATTCAGTTAATGGATGCTGCAAAAATTAAAGGAGGTTCCGGAGAACCAAACAGAAACAAAGTAGGTTCTGTATCTTGGGATCAGGTAAAGAAAATCGCAGAAGACAAAATGGTAGACCTTAACTGTTTTACATTGGACTCTGCTCTTTCTATGGTTGCAGGTACTGCTAGATCTATGGGATTGAGAGTAACAGGAGCTAAACCAACTAACGCTTAAAACTTAGAGAAATGGCAAAATTAACAAAAAAGCAAAAGGAAGCTTTAAGCAAAGTAGAAAAAGGAAGAGCTTACAATCTTGAAGAAGGTTCTGCTCTTGTGAAAGAAGTAAACACTGCAAAGTTTGATGCTTCTGTAGATATCGCTGTAAGATTGGGTGTAGATCCAAGAAAAGCAAACCAAATGGTTAGAGGTGTAGTATCTCTTCCTCACGGAACTGGTAAAGATGTTAAAGTATTAGCTCTTGTAACACCAGATAAAGAAGCTGAAGCTAAAGAAGCTGGAGCTGATTATGTAGGTCTTGACGAATATTTACAAAAAATCAAAGATGGTTGGACTGATGTTGACGTGATCGTTACTATGCCAGCTGTTATGGGTAAATTAGGACCTTTAGGTAGAGTATTAGGACCAAGAGGTCTTATGCCAAACCCTAAGTCAGGAACTGTAACAATGGAAATTGGTAAAGCAGTAACTGAAGTAAAATCAGGTAAGATTGATTTCAAAGTAGATAAATATGGTATTATCCATGCAGGTATTGGTAAAGTATCTTTCGATGCTGCTAAAATCAAAGAAAATGCTCAGGAATTAATCCAGACATTGATCAAAATGAAGCCAACTGCTGCTAAAGGTACATATGTAAAAAGCATTTATTTGTCTTCTACAATGAGCCCGGGTATTGCAATTGATACAAAATCTGTAAACTAATATAAATCCTTAAGACAATGACAAAAGACCAAAAAGTTGTAGCAATACAAGAGATCAAAGATTTGCTTCAGGATGCAAAAGTAGTATACGTAGCAGATTTAGAAGGGTTGAACGCTGCTAAGTCTTCAGATTTCAGAAGACAGGCTTTCAAACAAAATATCAAAGTAAAAGTGGTAAAAAATACACTTTTACAAAAAGCAATGGAGCAGATTGACGGAGTAGATTACTCTGAAATGTTCCCTACTTTCAAAGGGAATTCTGCGATTATGATTGCTGAAACAGCAAATGCTCCTGCAAAATTAATCCAAGGATTCAGAAAGAAAGAAGAAAAGCCGGCTTTAAAATCTGCTTATCTTCAGGAAACTTTCTATGTTGGAGACGAAAATCTAGGTACACTTGCTAATATCAAGTCTAGAGAAGAAATGATCGGAGAAATCATCGGATTACTTCAATCTCCAATTCAAAGAGTTGTTTCTGCTCTTCAAAACAAACCTGAAACAGTAGAAGCTAAAGCTGAAGAAGCTGCTGCACCTGCTGTAGAAGAAACTCCTGCTGAGGCAGCTCCTGAAGCTCCTGCTGCAGAAAGCACTGAAGAAACTCCAAGTGCTGAATAATTAGACTCAAAAAATTAAATAAAATAATCAACAAAAAACATTACAACAATGTCAGATTTAAAAAATTTAGCTGAAACGCTAGTAAACTTAACAGTAAAAGACGTAAATGAATTAGCTGCTATCCTTAAGGATGAGTACGGAATTGAGCCAGCTGCTGCTGCAGTAGTAGTTGCAGGTGGAGGTGCAGGTGAAGCTGCTGAAGAAAAAACTGAATTCGACGTAATTCTTAAGTCTGCAGGTGCTTCTAAATTAGCTATCGTTAAATTAGTAAAAGATTTAACTGGTGCTGGTCTTAAAGAAGCTAAAGATATCGTAGATGGTGCTCCTGCTCCAATCAAAACTGGTATCTCTAAAGACGAGGCTGAAGCTCTTAAGAAGCAATTAGAAGAAGCTGGTGCTGAAGTAGAATTGAAATAATTCAATTTACCTTACAAATATAAACCTGGACCTCGGTCCGGGTTTTTTTATGGAATAGAATCATCAAGTAGATAGATTGATCTACTGGTTATTGTAAGCAGTATTGAGTAGATTTGAGTACTAATTGTTACTGCTTATTTACATTGAGGACATCTGTAATATAGTTTGTGTTAATATATTATAGAATAAATGTTGTGAATGTGGATAACTTTTTGTATCTTTGCTCCTCTTTTGGCGCTAATAATTGTTTGTAAATCTATAAAATATTGTAAATCAACTCTTTCATGGTAATGAAAGGGATTTTATGTTTATAGATATTGCGGCGTTTCTGCCTCAAAAGTATTAAAAATATTTTGCATTACGCTGTGAAAAGATATACCAGTGTTGCAGTTAGA
Source organism: Chryseobacterium sp. B21-037 (assembly GCF_028570785.1). Lineage (NCBI taxonomy): Bacteria > Pseudomonadati > Bacteroidota > Flavobacteriia > Flavobacteriales > Weeksellaceae > Chryseobacterium > Chryseobacterium sp. B21-037. Next base: position 2,952,536 of record NZ_JALGCB010000001.1, on the reverse strand, counting down.
AGTTGGATTAAAGACTTTTAGAATAAAGAACAAAGAATAAAGACCGATAATTGCGCCAAAATTTTCACACTTATTCTTGCTCTTACCTCTTCTCTCTTTTTGTCTTCTTCTGATATTTTTTTATAAATCAAAATATTTTTTAACCCTTCTTAAAAGTTTTATGAGTAAAACAGCAGCATCAATTAGGGGGAATCAGAGAATTAATTTCTCATCAGCAAAAGGAAAAATTATCACTCCAGACTTCTTGGATATCCAATTAGAGTCTTTTAAGGAGTTTTTTCAGCTTGATACCCTTCCTGAAGACAGGAAAAAAGAAGGTCTTCACAAGACTTTCCAGGAAAATTTCCCAATTACAGATTCAAGAAACCAATTCGTATTGGAATTCTTAGACTATCTGGTAGATTCTCCACGTTATTCAATCGACGAGTGTGTGGAAAGAGGTTTAACGTATTCAGTTCCTCTTAAAGCGAGACTTAAGTTGTATTGTACAGATCCTGAGCATGAGGATTTCCAAACAGTAGTTCAGGATGTATATTTAGGGCCGGTTCCTTATATGACGCCTAGTGGTTCTTTCATCATCAATGGTGCTGAGAGAGTTATTGTTACCCAGTTACACCGTTCTCCTGGTGTATTCTTCGGGCAAACTTACCACGCAAACGGAACCAAACTGTATTATTCAAGAATTATTCCTTTTAAAGGATCTTGGATGGAATTTACTACGGATATCAATAGCGTAATGTATGCGTATATCGACCGTAAGAAAAAATTACCATTAACTACTCTACTTAGAGCTATCGGATTTGAATCTGATAAGGATATTCTTCAGATTTTCGACCTTGCGGAAGAAGTGAAAGTATCTAAAGCTGCTCTTAAAAAAGTAGAAGGAAGAACATTAGCTGCGAGAGTATTGAACACATGGTTCGAAGATTTCGTAGATGAGGATACGGGTGAAGTTGTTTCTATTGAGAGAAACGAAATCATCCTGGACAGAGAGACTATTCTTGAAAAAGAACATTTAGATCTTATTCTTGATGCTGGTGTGAAATCTATTTTGATTCACAAAGAAAACAGCAATGAATTCTCTATCATCCAGAATACATTACAAAAAGACCCTACCAACTCTGAAAAAGAAGCGGTAGAATACATCTATCGTCAGTTAAGAAATGCAGATCCGCCAGATGAGGAGACCGCTAGAGGAATTATTGAAAAATTATTCTTCTCTGAGCAGAGATACTCATTAGGAGAAGTAGGACGTTACAGATTGAACAAAAAGTTAGGTCTTAATATTCCTACTACAACTGAAGTTCTTACTAAAGAAGATATCATTGCGATTGTAAGACATTTGATCGAATTGGTAAATTCTAAAGCAGAAGTTGATGATATCGACCACTTATCAAACAGAAGAATTAAAACTGTTGGTGAGCAATTAGCAGGTCAGTTCGGTGTTGGTCTTTCAAGAATTGCAAGAACAATCAAGGAAAGAATGAACGTTAGAGATAACGAAATCTTTACACCGCTTGATCTTGTTAATGCTAAGACTTTAACCTCTGTAATTAATTCATTCTTTGGTACCAACCAGCTTTCTCAGTTCATGGACCAGACTAACCCATTGTCAGAGATTACTCACAAGAGAAGATTATCTGCACTAGGGCCTGGTGGTTTATCAAGAGAAAGAGCAGGTTTCGAGGTTCGTGACGTTCACCATACTCACTATGGAAGAATTTGTCCGATTGAAACTCCGGAAGGACCAAACATTGGTTTGATCTCTTCTTTGGGAATCTATGCAAAGATTAACAATTTAGGTTTCATCGAAACTCCATATAGAAAAGTAGAAGACAGTAAGATTGATCTTAATGCGGCTCCTATTTATCTTAATGCAGAAGATGAAGAAGATAAAGTAATTGCTCAGGCAAACGTTGAATTGAATGACAACGGTGAATTCGTTACAGACAGGATTATTGCAAGACTGGATGGAGATTACCCGGTAGTTGAACCTTCTCAGGTTAATCTTATTGACGTAGCACCAAACCAGATCTCTGGTATTTCGGCTTCATTAATTCCATTCCTGGAGCATGATGATGCGAACCGTGCATTGATGGGATCTAACATGATGCGTCAGGCTGTTCCTCTATTGAAGCCACAGGCTCCGATCGTGGGTACAGGGCTTGAGCAACAAGTTGCAAGAGACTCAAGAATTTTGATCAACGCTGAAGGTACAGGTACTGTAGAGTATGTAGATGCAGATAAGATCACTATTAAATATGAAAGAAGCGATGACGAAGATTTAGTATCATTCGAATCAGCTACTAAAACATATAACCTAACTAAGTTTAGAAAAACCAACCAAAGTACAACGATTACTCTGAGACCAAACGTAAGAGTAGGTGAAACAGTAGAAAAAGGACAGGTACTTTGTGATGGTTATGCTACTGAAAACGGAGAATTAGCTCTTGGTAGAAACTTGGTGGTTGCGTTCATGCCTTGGAAAGGATATAACTTCGAGGATGCGATCGTAATCAATGAAAAAGTTGTTCGTGAAGACTGGTTTACATCAATCCACGTAGACGAATACTCTCTTGAAGTTCGTGATACCAAATTAGGTATGGAAGAATTAACAGCAGATATTCCAAACGTTTCAGAAGAAGCGACTAAGGATCTTGATGAAAACGGTATGATCAGAATTGGTGCTGAAGTGAAGCCTGGTGATATTATGATTGGTAAAATCACACCTAAAGGTGAATCCGACCCAACTCCTGAAGAAAAACTTCTTAGAGCGATTTTTGGTGACAAAGCCGGTGATGTAAAAGATGCTTCATTAAAAGCAGATTCTTCATTAAGAGGTGTTGTGATCAACAAAAAATTGTTCTCAAGAAATATTAAAGATAAAAAGAAGAGAACTGAAGAAAAACTTAAACTTGAAGAAATTGAAAACACTTACAAGGCTAAGTTTGATGAATTGAGAAATACTTTAATTGAAAAATTAAATACTCTTGTAAGCGGTAAAACTTCTCAAGGGGTTCATAATGACCTTGACGAAGAAATTATCGGAAAAGGAGTGAAGTTTACTCATAAATTATTGACTTCAGTTGAAGACTATGTAAACGTTAGCGGAGCAGATTGGACTGTTGATAACGATAAAAATGAATTGATCAAGCAATTGATTCATAATTATAAAATCAAGTTCAATGATATCCAAGGGGTTAAAAACCGTGAGAAATTTGCAATTTCTATCGGAGATGAGCTTCCTGCAGGTATCATGAAGTTAGCTAAAGTTTATATTGCTAAAAAACGTAAACTGAATGTAGGAGATAAAATGGCAGGACGTCACGGTAATAAAGGGATTGTATCCAGAATTGTTCGTGAAGAAGATATGCCATTCCTTGAAGACGGAACACCGGTAGATATCGTATTGAATCCACTTGGGGTACCTTCCCGTATGAACATCGGACAGATTTATGAAACAGTTCTTGGATGGGCTGGTCAGAAATTAGGAATGACGTTCGCTACACCAATCTTCGATGGAGCAAGTCTTGAGCAGATTACTGAGTACACAGAAAAAGCAGGTCTTCCTAAATTCGGTAACACTCACCTTTATGACGGAGGTACCGGAGAAAGATTTACTCAGCCTGCTACTGTTGGGGTTATCTATATGTTGAAACTAGGACACATGGTAGATGATAAAATGCACGCTCGTTCTATTGGTCCTTACTCATTGATTACTCAGCAGCCGTTAGGAGGTAAAGCTCAGTTCGGAGGTCAGAGATTCGGAGAGATGGAGGTTTGGGCTCTTGAAGCATTCGGAGCATCCAATATCCTTAGAGAGATCCTTACTGTGAAGTCGGATGACGTGATTGGTAGAGCAAAAACTTATGAAGCTATTGCAAAAGGTGAGTCTATGCCTGAACCAGGTATTCCGGAATCATTCAATGTATTGCTTCACGAGTTACAAGGTCTTGGATTAGACGTAAGATTGGAGGAGTAAATTAAAGATTTAATTACTAAAAATTAAAGAATTAATAAACTCCGAGATGATAAGAGAGAAAGTAATTTTAAATCTTTCAATCTTTTAATCTTTTAATCAAAATAAAAATTATGTCAAATAAAAATAAATCAAGTAGATTTAATAAAATAACCATCGGTTTAGCTTCTCCCGAATCCATTCTTCAGGATTCAAGAGGGGAGGTTCTAAAACCGGAAACTATTAACTACAGAACGCATAAGCCTGAAAGAGATGGTTTGTTCTGTGAAAAAATCTTCGGTCCTATTAAAGATTACGAATGTGCTTGTGGTAAATACAAGAGAATTCGTTACAAAGGGATCGTTTGTGACCGTTGTGGGGTTGAAGTTACGGAGAAGAAAGTAAGAAGAGAGAGAATTGGACACATTAATCTTGTAGTTCCTATCGCTCACATCTGGTATTTCCGTTCTTTACCAAACAAAATCGGTTACCTTTTAGGTATTCCTTCCAAGAAATTGGATATGATTATCTATTATGAAAGATATGTTGTAATCCAGCAGGGTATTGCTAAAAAATTGGACGGTTCTGACTTTGATAAAATGGAATTCTTAACAGAAGAGGAATACCTTGATATCATGGATACCCTTCCTGTTGAGAACCAATATCTTGATGATTCCGATCCTAACAAATTCATCGCCAAAATGGGTGCTGAAGCTGTTGAGGAATTATTAAAAAGAATCGATCTTGATGCATTATCTTTCGATCTGAGACACAAAGCTCACAATGAAGGTTCTAAGCAAAGAAGAACTGAGGCTCTGAAAAGATTAAATGTTGTAGAAGCATTGAGAGGTGCTAATACAAGAATGATCAACAGACCTGAGTGGATGATCATGCGTGTACTTCCGGTAATCCCACCAGAGTTAAGACCTTTGGTTCCATTGGATGGTGGACGTTTCGCTACTTCCGATTTGAATGACCTTTATAGAAGAGTTATTATCAGAAATAACCGTTTAAAGAGACTTTTAGAGATCAAAGCTCCGGAAGTAATCTTAAGAAACGAGAAGCGTATGCTTCAGGAATCAGTAGATTCATTATTCGATAATACAAGAAAATCTTCTGCGGTAAAATCTGAATCAAACAGACCATTAAAATCACTTTCTGATTCATTGAAAGGTAAGCAAGGTCGTTTCCGTCAGAACTTATTAGGAAAAAGGGTAGATTACTCTGCACGTTCCGTAATTGTTGTAGGTCCAAACTTACAACTTCACGAGTGTGGTATTCCTAAAGATATGGCTGCGGAACTTTACAAACCGTTTATCATTAGAAAACTAATTGAAAGAGGGATTGTAAAAACAGTAAAATCTGCAAAAAGAATTATTGATAGAAAAGAACCTGTAGTTTATGATATCCTTGAAAATGTGATGAAAGGTCACCCTGTTCTACTGAACAGAGCACCTACGCTTCACAGACTGGGTATCCAGGCTTTCCAACCTAAGATGATCGAAGGTAAGGCAATCCAGCTACACCCGTTAGTAACAACGGCCTTCAATGCCGATTTCGATGGTGACCAGATGGCGGTACATTTACCGTTAGGCCCTGAAGCAATCCTTGAAGCTCAGTTATTAATGTTAGGTTCTCAGAATATTTTGAACCCGGCTAACGGTTCTCCAATCACGGTACCTTCTCAGGACATGGTTCTTGGTCTTTATTTCATGACTAAAGAATTGAGCTCTACTGAAGATATGAAAGTGAAAGGTGAAGGTTTAGCATTCTATTCTCCGGAGGAAGCAGAAATTGCTTATGCAGAAGGAAAAGTTTCTTTAAATGCTAAGGTAAGATGTAGATTACCTGTTAAAGAAAATGGAGAATTGGTTACAAGATTAATTGAAACATCTGTTGGTAGAATTTTATTCAACCAGATCGTACCTAAACAGGTTGGTTATATCAATGAACTTTTAACTAAGAAGTCATTGAGAAATGTTATTGGTAAAATTCTTGCCGATACAGACTTTCCTACAACGGTTAAATTCCTTGATGCAATGAAAGACTTAGGTTATTCTAACGCATTTAAAGGAGGTCTTTCGTTCTCACTTGGGGATATTGTGGTTCCTGCTGAGAAGAAGCAGATGGTTGCTCAGGCAATCGGAACTGTAGATGAGATTAGAGCCAACTATAACATGGGTCTTATCACAGATACAGAACGTTATAATCAGGTAATTGACGTTTGGACGAACACCAACGCAGGATTAACTGAAATGATCATGAGCAGAATGAAAACCGACCAAGGTGGTTTCAACTCTGTATACATGATGCTTGATTCTGGTGCGAGGGGTTCTAAAGAACAGATCCGTCAGTTATCAGGGATGAGAGGTTTGATGGCAAAACCGCAAAAAGCAGGTTCTACCGGTGCGGAAATCATCGAAAACCCGATCCTTGCAAACTTTAAAGAAGGTCTTTCGATCCTTGAGTACTTTATCTCTACCCACGGTGCACGTAAAGGTCTTGCGGATACCGCTCTTAAAACGGCTGATGCCGGTTACTTAACAAGAAGATTGGTAGACGTAGCTCAGGATGTTATCGTTACAGAAGTAGATTGTGGTACTTTAAGAGGTACTGAAGTTACTGCTCTTAAGAAAAATGATGAGATCGTTGAGAAAATCTCTGAAAGAATTTTAGGTAGAGTTTCTCTTCATAACATCTATGATCCTGAAACAGATGAATTAATTGCTGAAGCAGATCAGGTAATCAACGAGCAGTTAGCGAGAAGAATTGAAGATGCAGGACTGGAAGCGGTTGAAGTTCGTTCACCATTAACTTGTGAAGCGAAGAAAGGTATCTGTGCTAAATGTTATGGTAGAAACCTTGCTACAGGTAAAATAATCCACATGGGTGAAGCGGTAGGTGTAATTGCAGCACAATCTATTGGGGAACCGGGAACTCAGTTAACATTGAGAACCTTCCACCAAGGGGGTACTGCGGGTAACGTATCAGAAAACCCATCAATCGTAGCAAGAAGAGATGGTATCGTTGAAATGGATGAAGTAAGAACAATTACTTCTGAAGATGAAAACGGAAATACAGCTGAAGTTGTAGTATCTCGTTCTACGGAATTCAGATTGGTTGCTGACAACGAATCCAGAACTCCTTTAATGGTTGCTAACGTACCTTACGGTTCAGTATTGGCTGTAAAACCTGGTGATAAAGTGAAGAAAGGTGATGTGATCTGTAAATGGGATCCGTATAACGCGGTTATCATTGCGGAAACATCCGGTAAAGTAGAATATGAAGATATTATCCAGGGTATTTCATTCCAACTTGAAATTGACGAACAAACAGGATTCGAAGAGAAAGTAATCTCTGAATCCAGAAATAAGAAAGCCGTACCTACCTTGAAGGTGGTAGATTCTAAAGGTGTTGAGCAAAGAGCTTATAACTTACCGGTAGGAGCCCACTTAATGGTTAATGATGGTGAGAAAATTAAGGCTGGTAAAGTCTTGATCAAGATCCCAAGAAAATCTGCAAAAGCAGGGGATATCACCGGAGGTCTTCCAAGGGTAACCGAATTATTCGAAGCAAGAAACCCTTCAAACCCAGCGGTTGTTACAGAAATCGATGGAGTAGTTTCTTACGGAAAAATCAAGAGAGGTAACCGTGAACTTATTGTAGAGGCTAAGACTGGAGAAAGAAAGATTTATTTAGTAAAACTTTCCAACCAGATCCTTGTTCAGGAGAATGACTTCGTGAGAGCTGGTTCACCACTTTCTGACGGATCAATCACTCCAGATGATATCTTAAGAATTAAAGGTCCAACAGCGGTTCAGGAATATCTTGTAAATGAAATTCAGGAAGTTTACCGTCTGCAAGGGGTGAAAATCGATGATAAACACTTTGAAATTATCGTTAGACAGATGATGACAAAAGTATCTATTGTTGATGGAGGTGATACTCAATTCCTTGAAGGAGCTTTAGAACATAAATACGATTTCTTAGAAGAAAACAACAGAGTATTTGGTCTTAAAGTAGTTGTTGATGCTGGTGATTCTAAAGAATTCAGACCAGGTCAGATGATTACAGCGAGAGAATTGAGAGATGAAAACTCTAAATTGAAGCGTGAAGATCAAAATCTTGTTGAAGTAAGAGAAGCACTTCCTGCTACGGCTACGCCAGTATTGCAAGGGATCACAAGAGCGGCTCTACAAACTAAGTCATTCATGTCTGCAGCATCGTTCCAGGAAACCACTAAGGTTCTTAACGAAGCAGCAGTTGCTGGGAAAATTGATTTCCTAAGCGGTCTTAAAGAGAATGTAATTGTAGGACACAGAATTCCTGCAGGTACTGGTCTTAAAGAGTATCAGAATGTTATCGTAGGTTCTAAAAAAGAATTCGAAGATATTAACTAAAATGTATATAAAAGTTTCAGGATTCAAGTTTAAATTCTAAATTAGAGGCCTGAAACTTTTTAAACAAAAATATTTAAAGAAAACATGGACAATCAAAATCAAAATCCACAGGACGGAAACATCAACATCGAACTAAATGAAATGGTAGCGGCTGGAATCTATGCTAACTTAGCATTAGTAAACCACTCTCCATCTGAATTTGTAGTGGATTTCATCCAGTTAATGCCAGGTGTTCAGCAAGCTAAAGTAAGATCAAGAATCATTCTTGCTCCACTTCACGCTAAAAGAGTATTATCTGCTCTTCAACAGAACATTGCTAACTATGAGCAGCAATTTGGAGAAATCAAAGAAGTTGAGCCTTTCGTATTAGGTGGTAACAATGTACAAGCATAAGATTTTTCTTACATAAAACAACAAGATGCCTCAATGTATTGAGGCATTTTTTTATGCCTTATTTTAAGTGAAAATATTCGCATGATTATGATTCTCAGAAATAAATAGCCAATTCATTTAAATTAAATCAATAAAGGAATTTTTATTTATCATGACTTTAAATAAAGTAAATTATTCACAATTTAAATACAAATGATAAAAAATTAACATTTATTAAAGAATTCATTTTATATATTTGCTTTCTTATATAATTTGATATAAAATATGATAGATCATCAATTTATTAATAATAAATTCGGTTTTTTAGGCAATGATTTTATAAATGAAGTTCATCAACATGGTATTACAGATAAGATCAAAGCAAAAACTGAACTGATCAGTGAGGGGGAGAAAATCAAATTTATTCCTTTCATGATTTCAGGTTCTGTAAAAGTATATTGCCTTAACGATGGCCGTGAACTGATCTACTACTACGTAAGACGTAATGAAAGCTGCGTAATGACTTTTTCATCTATTTTCAGTAACTATATCAGTAAGATTTATGCTATTACGGAAGAAGATTCTGAAGTATTGCTGATTCCTGTTGCCATAATGCACGAATGGCTAATCCGTTTTCCGGCAATTAACAGGGTTTTTTATCAAGAGTATGACAAACGGTTTATTGACGTAATGAATATGGTGAATGAGGCTGTTTTCCATCGGTTGGATAAGAGGGTGTTAAATTATATCAAACAACAAATTGCAATAACGGGAAGTCATCCTATCAAATTAACGCATAAGGAAATTGCCAACAATCTTGGAACATCCAGAGAAGTGGTGAGCAGGGTTCTTAAGAAAATTGAAAACGAAGGAGAAATACTGCAGGGAAAAGATGGGATACGTGTTGCCGTTAATGAAAATGTTAGCCAATTCTAATAATAATTGTTTTTAATAGTTATTTTTAATAAAGTAATTGATAAATACAATTTGTTAGGTGACTTTTATCACCTACTTTTAAAATCGTAACTCTATAAGTTTGCCATACTAATATTTTATTAAGAATTGTATGACAAAAACTCTCCTATTTTTGTCAGTGTTAGCTTCAACTCTTGCCTATTCACAGGAAGATTTGTTGAAGGACATTGACACCATTAAAACAAATACTGAAAATTCTCAACCCGCCTTTAAGGCGCTCCAGATTGTCACAGGACAGTCCACAAAACTTGCTGCTAAAAACGAATGGTATATTGTAGTCGCGCACCGTTTCGGTGACATCAGTACCGGGTTTAAAAACTTCTTTGGCTTAGATGATGCTTCTACAAAATTGGGAGCAATCTATGGTGTAACTGATTGGCTATCTTTAAACCTTTCAAGAGAGACCAACCAAAAAACATTTGAGGTTGGGGCGAAATATAAGCTTCTCAAGCAAAATGAAAACTTTCCGGTCGATGTCGTAGGATATAATGTTTTGGCTTTGAATACGGATTTGGATAAGGATAATTATCCAAATCTTCGTTTTAGTGACAGGCTTTCTTATCTTACTCAGGCGTTGATTTCGAGAAGATTTGATGACCGTTTGTCTCTTCAGCTTACTCCTTCTTATATCCATAAAAATCTTTATGACCAGAATATTGAAGATAAAAATCAATTCTTAACGGGGCTTGGGGGACGTTATAAGATCTCTAAAAGAATCTCTGTGAATGCTGAATATTTCGTGAATTTTGATAACCATAGTTTTTATAAAAATCCTTTATCGGTAGGGATGGATATAGAGACCGGAGGTCATGTATTTCAGCTTGTATTCAGTAATTCACAACTTAATTCTGATATTGGCTACCTTTCCAATGCTGTGGGAAATTGGGGCAAAGGGCATATTTATTTTGGGTTTAATCTTTACAGAGTTTTTTAATATGAAGAAGTTATTATACATCGTATCCTCGGCCGTTTTACTGATCTCGTGTGAAAGCAGAACCTATGATGAGATTTCAGATCATACGCCTATTACACAACAGGTAAAGTTTATAGCCGACATAAAACCGATTATCGATGCCAACTGTATTAGTTGCCATTCTGCAAACGGGCCGGGCTCTTTTCAGCCTCTAACCAATTATAATCAGGTGAAGAATAATATTGATAAAATAATAGATCGAATACAGAGACCTAACGGAGATCCCGGGAAAATGCCACAGGGCGGATCACTTTCCGCGACTCAGATTAATTTATTTATCAAATGGAAAGCTGATGGGCTTGTCGAAAATTAAAATTGAAAAAAATGAAAAAATTAGTAGTATTAATGATTGCCCTGTTATCCGGCAATCTTGTTATAGCTCAGAAATACAGCTCTAAAACGGGTAAGGTAACCTTTGAAGCATCGGTACCGTTATTTGAAGATGTGTATGCCCAGGATGATAATAATGTAGCAGTAATCAATGCAGACACCGGGGATATAGCATCCATTTCGGTTGTAAAGAACTTTCATTTCAAAGTAAAGCTTATGGAAGAACACTTTAATGAAAGCTATGCCGAAACAGCCAAATATCCAAAGACAACCTTTACCGGAAAAATTGCAAATTTTGATAAAAGCAAACTTTCTGCAACCCCACAGAAATATACAGTACAGGGAACATTAAACTTTCATGGAGTTAATAAACCTGTTACCTCTACAGCAAGTATTTCTTCCAAGGACGGCAAAATATATATGCAGGGAACATTTGTAGCAAGACCCGCTGATTTTAATGTGACCATTCCAAAGATGGTGACCAAAAAGATTGCTGAGAATATTAATGTTGAATACAATTATATCCTGGTAAAACAATGAAAAACTTAATTCTGATCGTAAGTATGTTCCTGAGCTTTTCGTTGACATCTGCCCAGGAAAAAGCAAAATCAATTTTTGATATTGCCAGAAGCGGAACTGTTGCTGAGGTTAAAGAGCTGATGAAGCAAGACCCGGATGTTATTAATAAGACAAATGAAAGCGGTTTTTCTCCTCTTATTTTAGCTTGTTACAGAGGGAATCTTGAAGTAGCTAAATTCCTCATTGAAAATGTAAAAGATGTTAATTATAAGAGCCGGGAAGGAACGGCCCTTGCGGGTCTTTCTGTTAAATATAATAAGGAATTGGTAGCGCTTTTATTAAAGAAAAATGCAGATCCTAATATCCAGGATTCAACCGGATCAACGCCTCTTTTCTGGGCCGTAAAATTCGGAAATAAAGAACTAATAGAATTATTATTAAAGCATAAAGCTGATAAACAAATCAAAGATTCAATGGGGATGACACCATTTGAATATGCCTTACAAACAAACAATAAAGACATCATTAACCTTTTAAAAAATTAAGAATATGAAAAAAGTTTTACTAACATTAGGCCTTATAATGGCGAGTATGGTCTCGGCACAGTTTTTCTCATCAGGTACTGTAAACCTGGGATCAACCGGAATGAGTGTAAAATTAGATACTTCACCAAGTTTGGTTACAATAACCCTAAAGGGACCGGATACAACTTTTTTGGGAATAGGTTTTGGAAACGTTGGTATGGCTAATGGGGCTGACGGGTTTGTTTATAATGCAAATTCTACAGCGAACACAAATTTAGATTATACCTTTGGTGGAATTGGCTCTATTTCTCCGGATGCTACACAAAATTGGACAATGACATCCAATACGACAAGTGGTGGTATAAGAACTGTTGTTGCTACCAGATCTCTAACAGGAGGAGCAGAAGATTTTGCTATTTCAAATGCTGCGGGTTCGATTAACATTTTTTACGCAAAAGGAAATAACACGTTGAACTTGAGTTACCACGGTGGTGCAAACAGAGGTTATGCAACATTAAACATGGCTGGAGCCTTATCAACCGGTGAGGTTATTGCTCAAAATAATAAGGTGGTTCTTTATCCTAATCCTGCAAAAGAAACTGTAAACTTCAAAAATGCTGATAAAATAAAATCGGTCGATATTTATGAAGCAACGGGAAGAAAAGTAAGATCTGTAAAATTAAACGGTGAGAATATCAGTGTTTCTGATTTAAAATCCGGAAACTATTATTTTGAAATTACATTGAAAGATGGGACTTTATCTTTTGAAAAACTGATCAAGGAATAAGAAAAAATTAAAGCTTAAAAATACCTCTAGAAATAGAGGTATTTTTATTATATAGAAAGCCTGCTTCGAATTCAGATTATTTCAATAATTTTAGTACCCACAAAATAAAATCAATGGAATTCAGAAATTTAGCAGACCTTACGTTTACGGACCTTTTAGATGTGTTTAATCTTTCTTTTTCTGATTACCTTGTCCCTTTCCATTTAACACAAGAACAGCTCTCTTCAAAGATTCATACAGAGAAAATAGACATGACTCTTTCAGTAGGTGTCTTTAATGAAGGGCAGATCGTAGCTTTTATTCTGCATGCCGAAAAAACAGAAGATGGAAAGCGGATGATATACAATGCCGGAACCGGAGTTGTACCTGATTTTCGCGGAAAAGGATTGGTGAGACAAATGTATGATTATATTCTTCCTGTACTTCAGGAAAGAAAAACAGATCTGATAATGCTTGAAGTCATTAATGGAAATGAGCCTGCTATCCGTGCCTATACTCATCTGGGATTCAAGATTACCCGAAGATTAGATTGTTATAAAGGAAATATAAAGCCTGCAGAGATAGGACCTGATATTACTATACAGCAGTTAAACAGTTTTCAATGGGGAGTATTTAAGTCTTTCTGGGATATTCAACCTTCCTGGCAAAGTTCCGTCATGGTACTTGAAAAAATGCGTGAAGACTTGATAATTCTCGGTGCATATAAAAAAGATGAGTTAATAGGGTACGCTATTTTTAATCCCGTAATCGTAAAAGTATATCAGATAGCAGTAAGTAAAGAGCATAGGAGAAATAGAATTGGAATGGATCTTTTAAGGGGTATTGCTGAGAAGAGTGAAGGAAAGATAATAAGTATAAATAATGTTGATGATTCTTCTGAATCTACCGCTAAATTTCTTAATGCGATGGGGCTTGAAAATTGGGTGTCGCAGTTTGAGATGGAGAATAGTCAACTTTTTAATTATTGTGTATAATTTTCGTGAGTTTTCAATTTCTTTAATATAGTTTTAATCCATTAAACTTTCCCGGGAAGAAGATAGGGTGTAACTTTGCGGAAAATTTTTATAATGAAGCGCGGAATACAAATTTTACTTCTGTTTATTTCTATGATAGGGTGGGCTCAGAAAGCTCCTGTTGATACCACGCAGATCATAACTCCAAACCGATACAACAGCGTTGATGCTCAAACCAAACCATATGTGATCATGATTTCTACAGATGGTTTCCGATATGATTATGCTAAAAAATATCATGCTGAAAATCTTTTAAACTTATCCAATAACGGGGTTCAGGCAAAAGCAATGATTCCAAGTTATCCGAGTATCACATTTCCTAACCATTGGAGCCTGATCACAGGATTATATCCTGCCCATCATGGATTGATTGATAACTTCTTCTATGATTACAAGAGAAAGGAATTTTATGCAATGAGTGACAAGAAAAATGCTGAAGACGGGAGCTGGTATGGAGGGCTTCCTCTTTGGGGGCTGGCAGAAAAACAGGGAATGATTTCTGCGACAATGATGTGGGTAGGCTCAGCAAGTGATGCCGGTGGAGAAAGACCTACTTATTATTATGCTTACCACGACCAATTTACTCCTTCTGAAAAAGTAGATAAGGTGGTGAACTGGCTGAAATTACCCATGGATAAAAGACCTCATTTTATTACATTGTATTTCCCTGAAGTAGACGGGAGCGGCCATCATTTCGGACCGGATTCAAAAGAAACTGAAGATGCCGTGCATTTGATAGATAAAGCCATCGGAGAGCTTGTTCAGAAAGTAAATAACTTAGGACTGAAAAATGTGAATTTTATTTTTGTTTCAGACCATGGAATGATCAAAGTAGATAGGGGAACCCCTTTGGAAATTCCTAAAATGCTGTTCGATAAAAGTAGGTTTGATTTCTATAATTCCCAGACGTTATTGAGGGTTGTGGTAAAGAATCCTGAAGAAACTAAAACTGTTTACAATGAACTCAAAGCCGGTAAGACAGACGACTATGACGTGTATTTAGATAAAAGGCTTCCAAAATACCTGCATTTTGGAACCAGAGATGATCAATACCATAGAATCGGACAGATTCTTTTGATACCAAAAGCACCCAAGATATTTTTGGAAAAAGGAAAAACGACTTCCGTTGGAAAGCATGGATATAATCCAAGGCTTGTACCAGAAATGAAAGCAACATTTTTAGCCTGGGGGCCGCAATTTAAAAGTAATGTGGTGATTGATGAATTTGCAAATGTTCATGTTTATCCTTTAGTAGCAGAAATCTTGGGTTTAAAAAATGATCAGCCAATTGACGGAAAACTAAAAGTTCTGAAAGGAACTTTAAAAGATAATTAGAGTTTACTTCTTAATAAAAAGTTTCGGCGCACCAAAGGTGCGCCGAAACTTTTTCTATGATTCAGATTGTGATTCTTCCGCATCATTTTCTGAAAAGTTAATTTTAAAAATTAAATTGAGTTGCAAACTCTTTAGCAAACTCTTCTAATTTAGTTCCTCCCGTGACAGGCGAGCCGTGTTCAACAAAATCTTTTTGGACAACTCCTGTTCGTATTCCTCTTCCCATTTCAGTATATAATTCTGCCATTTCCTGAGGAAGGCCTCCTTGTAGCGCTCCGTTCAAATACTCTTCATCTGTAAATTCTACCCACGGCAATTCAGGCTTTCCTATGGCTGAGCCTAAAACAGAGGCAAAGTCAGAACCTGGACGGATATCACTTACGGCATATCTTATTTTTTTACCATCGGTATTTTTAACCAGTTCTTCAGCAGCTATTTTTGCAATATCAACCGGGTGAACTACAGGAATATTTGTATTTTCAGGATAATTTCCTCCTATAATTCCTGCGTTTTGTATCAATGGAATATCATTAAAGAAGTTATTATAAAAATAACCAGCACGAACGAATGTTACCGATGTGTTTTCTAATCCGTTATAAAGATTTTCAATCTGATGGAGACCTTTAATCGGACCATTTTCTATCGGAGAAGCTGCACCTACACTGCTTAGCATAACAACGTGTTTCACATTTGTTTTTTTGATGGCTTCTGTATAGTTTTTTCCAACACTGATTGTATCTTCAACGATTTGAGTAGCTCCCAAATTAGGCGGGGTCATTACAAATACGGCATCTGCACCTTCAAATGTTTTAATTAAAAAGTCCAGATCTGTAATGGATCCGATGGCTGCTTTTGCTCCTAAGGATTGTATTCCATTTTTTTTAGATTCGCTGCTGCTGATAACGGTAATATCATGCCCTTCAGCAATAAGTTGCTGAGCTAATGGTTGGGCAACATTTCCTAATGAACCTGTGATGATGATTTTCATATGTAAATTTTTTATTGTTTGTATTTTTTTATTTCTGAGAACAAAGTTATATTTGTACTTACTTTTATACAAGTACTTACCCTAAAGTATGTGTCATGACAGCAATTAAAGAAAGTTCTACAATTCAGGAAAACAAAAAGAATATACTGGACCAGTGCCCGGTAATGTACGTTATGGAAAAAATCGGAGGTTTCTGGAAACCAATTATATTATTTCAGTTGTCTACAGGAGGGAAACGTTACAGTGAGTTAAAAAGGGCAATCCCGGAAGTCACAGAAAAAATGCTCATCCAGCATTTAAAACAATTGGAAGCGGATGGTTTGATCATCAGAACTGCAAAGCCTGTGGTGCCTCCTCATGTGACCTATGAACTTAGTGAAGCAGGGAATAAGCTTGCTCCTGTAATCGATGCTATGGCAGACTGGGCTTTTCAGGATATGAAGGGACAGCATAACTGGAAACCTGTTTAATACATATTTTAAAATACAACATAACAAAAAGCCCTTCATCTGAAGGGCCTTTCTATTAAAAAAATATCCGAAGAATTATAAAGTCTGCATATCAATCACAAAGCGGTATCTTACGTCGCTTTTTAACATCCTTTCATAAGCTTCGTTGATTTCGTTCATTTTGATGATTTCAATTTCAGAAACAATATTATGTTTCCCGCAGAAATCAAGCATCTCCTGTGTCTCAGCAATTCCCCCAATTACAGAGCCTGCTACAGATTTTCTCCCCATGATCATTGGAACTGTTTGAAGGATAGGTTCAAGACCTCCGAGATATCCTACAAGAACCAATGTTCCGCTGATATTTAATGTTGTAATATAAGGGTTAACGTCATGAACATAAGGAACGGTATCGATGATCACATCAAATTTTCCCTTTACAGAATCCATTTCTGCCTGCTCTGTAGAAATAACCACATGATCAGCTCCTAATTGTTTGGCATCTTCTGTTTTTCCGGGAGTTCTTGAGAAAAGAGTTACTTCAGCCCCTAATCCTTTAGCCAGTTTAATTGCCATATGTCCTAATCCTCCCAATCCGATAACAGCAACTTTTGATCCTGGTCCTACATTCCAATGTCTTAGTGGAGACCATGTTGTAATTCCTGCGCAAAGAAGCGGAGCCACTGCTGCTAGATCAAGATTTTCAGGAATTCTTAAAACGTGGTCGGAATCTACAACCACTTTCTGTGAATAACCACCAAAAGTATGTCCTCCCAAATGTTTGTCTTTTCCATTATAAGTTCCTGTAAAACCATTTAAACAATATTGTTCAAGATCATGTTTACAGCTCTCGCATGTCCCACATGAATCCACAATACATCCAACACCTGCAAGGTCTCCGACTTTGAATTTTGTAACTTCATTTCCGATTTTAGTAATTCTCCCTATAATTTCATGTCCGGGAACTGCAGGGTAGATCGTTCCTCCCCAGTCGTTTCTTGCTGTGTGAAGGTCAGAGTGGCAAACTCCGCAATAGAGTATTTCAATCTCCACATCATTAGGAGTTGGTTCCCTTCTTTCAATATTCATTTCTTTCAGGTCCGCTGTGGTAGACTCTGCTCCGTACGCTTTTACTGTGAATGTGCTCATTTGTTTTTAAATTTTAAGTTAGTGTTTTTGTTCATAAATTGTATTCTTCTCAGTCACCGGATCCGTATATTTAATAATACCGTTTGGAGTATTCGGGTTGATGGTACTATTTGTACATTTACTTTCCGGACTAGTAACTACCTGGAAGAATGTTGATGATAGCCTCAGGGTTCAGAAATCCATACATACTATCCTTTTTCAGGATGATAGAAAGTTTCTTGTTATTAAGATCAGTCTCAGGCATAAGAATGTCGTTATTTCTTTGCATTACCTTTTCGGTCTGGTATAACTGTTTAAGATACGTACCCGGTTAATTCCTCGGGGAAAGTATCCAATTGACTTTCTTATCCGGCAAACATCTTTTGTTTTCGAATGTTATCATTACAATGCAAAAGTCGATTCTTTTCGTTAAACAGCACTTATACAGATTACAGAAACATTTACCAATATTACAGACTCTATTAAAAGTAAAACAGAAAGTGGTAATTTTGAATAAGATTTAAAACGGATGCTATGGAAAATCAGGATATTAAAATAATCAACAGTGTTTCGGAATATAATAAAATGATGAATCATGAAACCTTGCATCCTTTGGTGAGCATTATTGACTTCTCTAAGTCCAATCCTATTTCCCAATATAGAAGGAGCTATGGTTTTTATACCGTATTTCTGAAAGATGTAATGTGTGGAGATATGTATTACGGAAAGAATAACTACGATTATCAGGAAGGGACGCTGGTTTTTATAGCACCGGGGCAAGTGTATGGGATGAGTAATGACGGGACCTATGTGCAACCAGGAGGATATGCTCTGATATTTCATCCCGATCTTATAAAAGGAACTAATCTGGGGAAAAATATTAAAGATTATTCTTTCTTTTCTTATGATGTTCATGAAGCTTTACACCTTTCCGAAAAAGAAAGAGAAATTATCCTGGAATGCTTTAAAAATATAAGGCTTGAACTGGAGCAATCCATTGATAAACACAGTAAATCCCTTATCGTAAACAATATCGAATTATTTCTCAACTATTGTATGCGCTTTTATGATCGCCAGTTTATTACCCGTGATCATGTAAATCAAGGCGTTATCGGGAAGTTTGAAAATCTTCTGAATGATTACCTGAAATCCGATAAACCCAAGAATATTGGATTTCCAATGGTCAATTATTTTGCTGAACAACTTAATCTTTCGGCGAATTATTTTGGTGATTTAATTAAAAAAGAATTAGGAGTTTCTGCCCAGGAATTTATCCATAATAAACTGATTGATGTTGCAAAAGAGGAAATTTATAATCCATCGAAATCAATCAGCCAGATTTCTTATGACCTGGGTTTTAAGTATCCCCAGCATTTTACAAGGTTGTTTAAGGCAAAAGTCGGAGTATCACCAAGTGAATACAAAACTTTAAATTGATTGAATTATCGTCGAAGTTTATTTATAGATTTCTATCATTTGCGTTTAAACGAATCGTGAGAATAGGTAATTTCTTTCAAATAGATTCGGGTTTTTCAGAAAAGTGAATTATTTTTAAAGGAAGAAATTTCCGGATAATGAAATCACAGCAGAATATCGGTACTCATATTTTTCAAACCCCGTTTGCGAAAATTATTGCTTTAAAAGAAAATGGTGTAATTAAAGCCAAAGGTATTCGCTATGCCAGGTCTGTAAGATTTCAAAAACCTATTCCTGTACAGCCGTCATCCTCGGAACTTCTTTTTCCGGATAAAACACCGGTCTGTCCACAAAGTATAAGCCCTTTAATTGAAAAAATGATTGGCCCCACGGATCTTAATGGTTTTGAGATTGAAGAATCTACTCAATTTCTTTCTGTTATTCGTCCCGATAATGAGCATACCAGCTTGCCTGTGATTGTTTGGATACATGGAGGCTCTCATGAAATAGGGTGTGGGGATCTTTCCACATCAGATGCGAGCAATTGGGTGAAGGAACAAGATATCATTGTAGTGTCGGTTTCCTATCGCCTGGGGTTGTTCGGTTTTTTAGGAGGCGATGAAGAAAGGCCTGCTAATCTTGGGTTATTTGATATTATTGAAGCATTAAAATGGATTCAAACGAATATAGAAAGCTTTGGAGGAAACCCTGAAAATATTACACTTCTGGGGCAATCATCCGGCGGAGATGCGATCGCCCATCTGATGATTTCAGAAGGTGTTGAAGGCCTTTTCAAAAGGGTGATCATTCAAAGTGCACCGTTAGGTCTTCGCCACAAAAGACAAAAAATGTCAGCCGAATTTCTTAAAAATACGGATTCAATAAAACATGAAACCGATGTCTTAAAGATGATGGAAGAATACAAAAAAAGGATTCCTTCTGTTATTAAATACGGATTAAAAGCAGTGATGCCTTTTGGTATTCAATATGGATTTCCTCCTTTATGCAATGAAGATGAGTCAGAGGAAAGATGGAAAGCGAGTGCTGGAAAAATTGATGTTTTAATTGGACTCAATAATGATGAAACTGCATTCTATCTAAAAACTTCCGAAGCACTCAATACTTATTTTGGTAAAGGTTTTGGTCAGAAGATCATTAATAAAACAGTTCAGCTGACTACAGAAAAAATCTATGGGAAACCTGCAGAACTTTTTGCTGAAAATTATGCTAAAGCCGGAGGTAATGTTTATTTGTTCAGGATCTATTCCAGAATTACGGATAATGAAATAGGAGCTGCGCACAGTATTGATCTTCCTTTGCTTTTTGGAAATGAAGAAGCATGGCAGTCTGCAGGGCTTATAAAAAACATTCCCTGGGAGTATATCCATCATAATGGAAGAAAATTAAGAGCTGTGTGGGCAGAGTTTTCAAGAACTGGAAGGATATCCGGAGAATCATTGAAACCCGATATTTTGGCATTGAGAAAAATATAGTTTGGTTCCGACCTTCGTATCACTAAATATTTTTATCATTTAGGTGCTCAATTTTTTTTATCTATGTGAAAATTATGTAAGGCGGGGGTATGGCTACTTCATTCCTTGTTACCACTTATTTTTATTGCTTTGGTTTTGTGTTTTCATATGTGAAATCCAGTATTTGGTATTTTTTATTCAATATTGTGTGTGTTATTTTGTTATATTTGAGTTATTAATCCCTGGAATGTAATAATTATGGAAAATATTTTCACAAATTATTAATAAAATAAATGCTGAAACGGTAAGGCGGTGAGAGAGACAATTAAAGACTAAAATCTTTTAACCATATAAAACCAAGCAATTATGAAAACAAAATTTCAATGGAATGAATTGAGCCGGGAAGTACTCAAAAACTTACTGGCTGGATCTCCTGGGGAACCTGCTTATTGTGTTTCGGATACGGGTCCGGGAGAAGGAGGATGCAACCCGGGTTATATCTGTGAGAATGGGAAGTGTGTTCCTTATAACCCTTCCGGTGGCGGAAGTACCGGAGGTGGAACAGGAGGAGGGCCGACAGGTCCAACGCATACCTGTTACTGCGGAACTTACTCGTATGTAACTTCTGATCCATGTCCATATACTTGTTTTAGTGACTAAACTTAATCAAATATTTTACAAAATGAAAAAAACTAATTTACCAGCAGGCCGTATAAGAAAAATAGAGCGGCAGGAACTTAAAGCTTTAAAAGCCGGAGGAATTATCCGTGACAGAGTATGCTGTACTTCAAATGAAGACAACCAATGCTGTGAATGGGCAAGTGATATATGGAATTGCAGATATATCTACTGCTAAAAGCCAATAGTATAAAGACATTTCAAATGTACATAACCGGATGATGCTTTCCTGGTTATGTACATTTAATTTAATTGTATCTATTCAGGGACCCAGACGCTTACATTTCCAGCAGGAACAGGAAAATTTCCCCAGCCTTTTTCATCAATAACTACTCTGTCTTCGAATCTTCCAAGCAGATCATAGAAACTTTGCCCCGAATACTTTTCCCCCATTTCCATGGGTTTATTGTAAGCATCTTTATTACTTAGGACAACAGCACAGCCCGTGTGCTCGTCATCTCCTTCACGAACCCATCCCAAGCAGTTAGCATCTTCAAAATAATCTTTCTGGATTCCATAGGCATGTTCTTTTCGCGCCTTTAGCAGTTCTTCAATTCCATTTACTTTATTCAGGAAAATTTCCTGATCATTTCCCTCCCGGTCCTTATCTACGTAATGGGCTCCGTACAAATCGGGATAAAATACACAAGGATAGCCGTCTTCCCTGAGGAGGATCAAAGCATAGGCAAGAGGTTTGAACCACTCTTCTACAGGAGCTTCAAGGTCTTGTAAAGGCTGGGTATCATGATTATCAACAAGACTTACGGAATGCAGCGGGTCAGCCTGAGTGAGAGTGCCATCAAAAATCCTTCTCAGATCATAAGATCCTCCCTCTTTGGAAGCATTGTGGAAATTGTTTTGAAGAGAGCTGTCAAATAAGCTCATGCACCCTTCCGTAACTTCAATATATTTTTGGAGTAAATTCAAATATCCAGGTGCCCAGTATTCTCCAACAGCAAAGATATTTTTGCCTGAATTGGACCGGATAAGTGTTAGCCATTCTTTATAAAAATCAAAAGAAATATGTTTTAAAGCATCCAGCCTTACACCATCAAAGTCGGTCTGATCAAAATACCATTTGGCCCATGCGTTGAGTTCTTCACGAACAAATGGATTGCGATGCTCAATATCATTATACATCAGATAATCATAATTGCCTTTTTCATCATCAATCATCTCTTCCCAGTCGTTTCCATATTCGGACTGTATTTTGAAGATATGCGAATCCATTCCTTCGGCATAATCTACGCCGCTGAAACAAGTTGCATTCCATTCAAAGTCAGAATATTTTTTATTTCTTCCAGGGAAAGTAAACTTGGTATAGGACTGTATTTCGATAACATCTGAAATTACCTTTTCCCTGTTATTTTCATCCACTTTTACTGCTTTCATTGTTTCCAGCTCGTCGCCACCGGCTTTATGCCCTAATACAACATCTACAATAACCTGGATATTTTGTTCCTTTAAAGCCTTTATTGCTTTTAAGTAATCATCTTTGGTTCCATACTTTGTGGGAATACTTCCTTTCTGGTCGAATTCTCCCAGGTCAAAAAGGTCATAAGCATCATATCCTGTTGAATAACCTCCACTAGTTCCCTTGTAAGCGGGTGGGAACCAAACTGAAGTTATACCAAGTTCGGCTAAATAAGCAGATTGTTTTTGAGCCTCCTTCCAGAGTGTTTGGTTTCCGTCTGAGTACCAGTGGAAAAACTGAATCATCGTTGGGTTCATACATTATAGAATTTGGTTACTACAATGTAGTGAAAATTTCTAATTATTAATGCCCAAACTCCTGAAACGGTATTTTTAGTTGAACAGAAACCTGCTTTTTTTCCTCAGTATTAAGGTGGGCAAGGGATAAGCCTAATAACCTGACAGGTTTATCAAAGGGTCTTAATTCCCAAAGCTTTTTGGAGGTTTTGTAGTATTCTTCTTCAGAAACATAGTAATCTTCTTTTGTCATGCTCCTGGTAAACAGTGAAAAATCTTTATACTTTATTTTTAAAGTGAGGGATCTGCCCAGAATATTATTTTTTTGTAACCTTTGATGTAGTTCTGCACTTAAGCTTTCCAGTTTCTCAT
This sequence comes from Chryseobacterium sp. B21-037, assembly GCF_028570785.1. Taxonomy (NCBI): domain Bacteria; kingdom Pseudomonadati; phylum Bacteroidota; class Flavobacteriia; order Flavobacteriales; family Weeksellaceae; genus Chryseobacterium; species Chryseobacterium sp. B21-037. Next base: position 2,929,137 of record NZ_JALGCB010000001.1, on the reverse strand, counting down.
TGATTTGCTGTTCATCATAGAGATCTTCAAAAAAAGTCCTTTCTACAGCTACACTTTTCTGGATGCGATGAGGTTTAACTTCTGAATGATGAATTCCACGAACAACATTGTAATAGTAGTTTCCGGATTTTCCGAACAGGCTTACTAATTCCTGTAATGTTTTTTTCTTTAAATCTTTTCCCTTGAAAATCCCCAGCGTAAACATTTTGTTGGCCGTAACTTTTCCTACCCCGTAGAATTTTTCAACGGGTAGTTCTTCCAGAAAACTTTCAATTTTGTCGGGGTGAATGGTTTTTTGTCCGTTCGGTTTATTGATATCCGAAGCTACCTTTGCTAAAAATTTATTAACTGAAATACCGGCTGAGGCAGTAAGACCTGTTTGTTCAAAGATTTTTTTGCGGATTTCTCTCGCAATATCATTGGCGGATTCTATTCCTTTTTTGTTTTCAGTCACATCCAGATAAGCTTCATCCAGGGACAATGGCTCTACCAGGTCGGTATACTCATGAAAGATCTCTCTTATCTTTCTGGAAATTTCTTTGTAACGGGCGAAGCGGGGAGGAACAAAAATGAGATGCGGGCATTTTTCTTTTGCTGTTTTACTTGGCATGGCAGAACGGACACCGAATTTTCTTGCTTCATAACTGGCAGCTGAAACTACACCCCGATGCTCTCCTCCCACGGCAATTGGTTTTCCTCTAAGCGCAGGATTATCATGCTGCTCCACAGAAGCATAAAATGCATCCATATCTACATGTATAATCTTGCGAATGGGAAAAGAAAAATCCATATCACAAAGATATGGATTCATTTATTTCTATATTTCAATAAATTAATATCATTTTTTCAATCTCATGGTAAGGAGCACAGGTTCAAATCCTACTTTTTCATAAGCTTTTACAGCAGATTCATTCTGATCATAAACATCTAATCTTATTTCTTTCATTCCCCTTTCTTCTGACCACTTTATGAGTCTATCTATAACGGATTGATTGATTCCCTGTCCCCTGTGTTCCGGTTTTACATACATAAACCCCAGATATGCATACTCTTTGAAATTAAAATAATCCTTTTCCGCTTTTTTAATCATCGCATATCCCGACGCAACGATTTCATGATCCTTTTCCGCTACAATAAGGGTAGCATCTTCAGACTCAATCAAAGAAACTAAATCATAATAATGAATGGTACCGTTAATAAGGGTTGGATTATAGGGCCTTTCTGCAGTAACTACACCTTGTTCGAATTCAAGAAGAGTTTTCAGGTCTTCTTTTGTTGCTTCTCTTAAAGTTACCATATTATTGTAAAAGTTTATTGATGGTGGCTTGTATTTCAGGATCTTCCGGTGAGATGGCGTAGTATTTTGCAATAGCTGATTTCTGGTCGATCACCATGTATCTCGGAATCCAGTTGAGGTCAATATAATTATTAAAGTCATTTTTCCATCCTGATGCAAACCAATAATTATCTTTGTCTTTCATATCAAATCTTTCAAGGCTTTTATCGAAACCTTCTTTCGATCTTTCCAGAGAAAGAAATACAAAGTCTATGTTCGGATTATTTTTTTCGAGTTCCTGTGCTTTTGGAAGTGCCTTCAGGCAATCTCTGCACCAACCGGCCCAAAAATCAATGACCACCACTTTTCCTTTGTGCTGGTTAAGAATTTCCTGCATAGTAATGCTCTTTCCCTCTTCATTTTCAAGCTTTTGTTGTAAAGCTTCTTTGGAAAAACTGGTTTTAAGTACTTTAGGAACTTCCTGAGAATAAAATGTCCCAAATGTTCCAAGCATAAAAAATATGAATAGCTTTTTCATTTTCAATTTCATTTTTTACAAATCTAAACAATGAAACGAAGTTATGAATTGCTTTTTGGATTAATTGGCAAAAATTTAAGAAATCGAAAAATTCGATAAAAAAGAACTACTGATAATTTTTAACCAGACCTTTTACTACCGTGATTACGTTGGGCATTGCTTTATTGGCTGCATTAAGAACTTCTTCGTGAGAAACGGCTAATGCAATATCGGGTCCGCCAAGATCCGTAATAACTGAAATACAAAAAACATCCATATCCATATGACGGGCAACAATAACTTCCGGAACAGTACTCATTCCTACCATATCACCACCTATAGCTTTTATCATTCCATATTCTGCGGGTGTTTCAAAGGTAGGTCCCTGTAATGCGACATAGATTCCCTGGTGAATTCTAATGTTATTTTCTGAAGCAGTGCGTTCTGCGATACTGATCATTTTTTTATTATAAGGCTCGCTCATATCGACAAACCTCGGGCCTAGTTCTTCTATATTCTTACCACGAAGAGGATGTTCAGGCATCATATTGATGTGATCTTTCAGAATAACAATGTCGGCGACCCTGAATTCAGGATTTACTCCTCCGCAGGCATTTGAAAGAAGTAGGTTTTTAATACCGATCAGATGAAAAATCCTTACAGGAAATACCACAGTTTCGATAGAATGGCCTTCATAATAATGAAAGCGTCCACTCATTATCAATACCTTTTTACCTTCTAAAATACCATATATCAGCTGACCTCCATGACCAGCCACTGTTGTTTGAGGAAAGTTAGGAATGTCTTTGTATTCCAATATGTGTATTGGCTGAACTTCATCTTTCAGTTTTCCCAGGCCGGATCCTAATACGATTGCAAAATCAGGCGTATCCTGAATGATGTTTTTGATGAAGGCTGCGGTTTCTTTAATTTTTCCTAACATAATCCGAGATGATTTGATTAAACTCTTCCTTTTTGTCAATGATTACATTGATAGGCCAGTAATAAACAATATCTCTAAGATAGTCAAAGGTTTTTAAACGAACATAATCTTTCTCGGTTGTTAAGATCAATTTATATTCGCCCAGTTTCTTATATTCAGCAATTATTTTTTTGATGTCTTCGTCGGAAAAATTATGATGATCCCTGAATTTAAGGTGTTTTACTCTATGTGAAAATTTTGCCAGATGCTCCAGCAATGGTTTTGGATTGGCAATCCCTGTAATTAAAAGAATGTCATAATAATTCAGGTTGTTGTCAGGAAGCATTTTTTCTCTTCCGTATACATTTTCGTCATATCCGATAGATGAAAAGAATACTTTCTGGTGACGCTCAGGTCTTATTCTGGAAATATAATACTGTTTGGTCTCCTCCGTCAGTTCATCAGGACATTTGCTGACCATAATAAGATCGGCTCTTTTTACCCCGGCTCTTGATTCCCTGAGATCCCCTGCCGGAAGAAGGTGGTCCCTAAAATACGGGTCATTAAAATCCGTCATCAGAATATTAAATCCTGCTTTGATCGCCCTATGCTGAAAAGCATCGTCCAGTACAAGAACATCCAGGTCCATGTCATCAATGACTTTTTTGGCTCCAGGCACTCTTTCCTCAGAAACTGCAATAACGAAACGGTTCTTAAAACGTTCAAAAAGCTGCATCGCTTCATCACCTACCATTTTGTAGTTGCTGTCATAATTGGTCACCTCATAACCTTTTGTAAGTCTTCCGTAACCTCGGGAAAGGACACCGGTTCTGTAATGTTTGGATAAAAACTGAGCAAGGTACATCACCATTGGCGATTTTCCACTTCCGCCAACGGACAAATTGCCGACATTGATGATCGGCGTTTTGAATTTCGTAGATTTAAAGATCCCCAGATCATACATTGTGTTTCGGATACCCGTTACCAAATGATAACCTACAGAGAAGGGATAAAGGTACCATCTTTTCATACGATTGCAAAAATAGTAATTTTTAAGAGGATTTGGCTGAATATTCTCAATGACTTTTCAACAAATATTTCATAAAATTAAAGTATTTTTGTGGAGTTATTATACTACATTGAGGTACTTTATAGAGTTTTCTTACAACGGTAAAAATTATTTCGGTTATCAGATCCAGCCGGACGCCAATTCTGTACAGGAAGAATTGGAAAAAGCACTATCCACTATTTTACGGGAAGAGATTAAAATTACAGGAGCCGGAAGGACGGACACCGGTGTTCATGCAAAAAAAATATTCGCCCACTTTGATACCCAGGTGGCTTTTAATGATCAGCTCAGTCACAGGCTGAACAGCTTTCTTCCGCCTGATATTGCTGTTAAGAGGATTTTTCCTGTAAAAGATGATTTTCATGCCCGGTTTGATGCCACCTACAGAACATACGAATATTATATTTCTTTAGAAAAAAATCCATTTACACTGGAATCTGCATGGCAACATTGGAAAAGACCTTTGAGCATCGATGCAATGAATGAAGCCTGTAAAATTTTATTCGAGTATAAGGATTTTACGAGTTTTGCCAAATTGAAAACAGATAATAAGACCAATATCTGCCACATTTACAAAGCAGAGTGGGAACAGGAAGGAAGCGAACTTAAATTTACCGTTTCTGCCAACCGTTTTCTCAGGAATATGGTACGGGCAATCGTGGGGACAATGGTGGAAATCGGTGCAGGAAAAATGAAGCCCGAAGATCTGAGAAAAGTTATTGAAAATAAAAACCGTAACTCGGCCGGCACTTCTGCTCCGGCACAAGGATTATTTCTCGTAGATGTAGGCTACGAATTTTAAAAAACAAAAAACTATAATCATTATGATGTCTATTTTTATCCTGATTGGAGCGTACAGATACTATGCTGCACTGGCAGAAAGATTTGGGAAAACCAAATGGCATTTTGGACTGTTGGGTATAGGGATCTATCTGGGGTTTCAGGTTGCGTTTTTATTTTGCTATGGTTTCTATATCGCACTTACTAACCCAGGTTCTTTACATGATAACGATTATACCGGATATAGCCTTGTGAATGTAATAAGCTGGCTATGTGCAATAGCTGTTGTGTGGGGAATTTACCAGTTTCTTGAAAAAAAGTTTACAAAAGAAACCATCCATAAACCAAGCCTGGAAATTGAGGAGATAGGGAGTAAGGAAAATGCATAACAATAGGATATTCATATTTTAAATAATTGATATCCGTTATTTTCTATTGGTATTTGGATAAGTTGTTCTCGCTTTCAAATTATAAAGTGTTATTTTTGCATGGAATTTATTTAATTCTTTCTTTCAATTTGTACAATGAAAAAACAAGATACCTGGGGAATTATTAAAAGGCTTTTCTTTATCGGAATGAAATTCCGGTCCTGGTTTATCCTTACTTTAATCATTTCCGTTTTACTTTCCATCGTTTCTACTTACAGACCTTACCTTACCATGGAAGTTGTAGATAATGATATCACCAGGCTGCAGGATAAAGCTCTGATGATGAAGCATATCTACATTTTGGTAGGATTGGTTGTTGCAGAAACTGTTTTAAACTTTTTCCTGGTCTATTTCTCCAATTATATTTCTCAGAATGTAATCAGGGATATCAGAGAGAGGTTGTATTCTAAACTTATTTATTTCAGGACATCATTTTTTGATAAAACACCTATAGGACAACTGGTAACACGTGCCGTTGGGGATGTGGAAACCATTGCTACAGTTTATACGGACGGATTCCTTATGGTTTTCGGGGATATTTTGAGAATCGTCTTTGTATTAGTGATGATGTTCAGTACTAATGTTCATCTGAGCTATATTACACTGGCTATACTTCCTTTGATGGTGGTTATTACCCGTTTTTTTCAAAAGAGGCTGAAAAAAGCATTTGGAGATGAAAGAACCTGGACGGCGAATCAGAATTCCTTTGTTCAGGAAAGATTAGCCGGAATGCCAATTATACAGGTGTTCAACAGACAGGAAGCTGAATTTAAAAAATTTGATGATATCAATATTACCCTAAAGGCTGCATTGCTGAAAACCGTTTTTATCTTTTCATTATTTTTTCCTGTAGTAGAACTTATCTCATCCCTATTTATTGGGTTTATCCTTTTCTATGGAGGATATATTACCATTAGTGCGGGGGTGGTTATTGCTTTTATCCAGTATATTTCAATGCTGATCAGACCTTTACGCCAGATCGCAGACCGATTTAATAATATCCAGCGTGGAATTGTAGGTGCAGAAAGGGTACTGGGATTAATGGATGAGGATTATGCGATGCCTAATCACGGAACAGTAAAAAAAGATCACTTCAATGGTAAAATTGAATTCAGGGATGTTCGTTTTGCTTACGATGAAAAGCAGGAAGTACTGAAAGGAATCAATTTCAAAGTGAATCCGGGAGAAACAGTTGCTATTGTCGGAGCTACAGGAGCAGGTAAATCTACGATCATCAGTCTGATCACGAGGCTGTATGATATCAATTCCGGGGAGATTTTTATTGATGATGTAGAGCTGAAAGATTATGAATTATATAATCTCAGAAGTCATATTGGGGTGGTATTACAAGATGTTTTCCTTTTCCATGGAAGTATCTTTGAAAATCTCTCTTTTGGAGATGAAAGTATTACCCTGGATAAAATAAAAGCAGGGGCCAGAGAAATTGAAGTAGATGAATTCATTCAGCAGCTTCCGGGTGGTTATGATTATGTAGTCAGTGAAAGAGGCTCGTCGATCTCATTAGGGCAAAGGCAGTTATTGTCTTTCTTGAGAGCTTATCTGTCCGATCCGAAAATTTTGATCCTCGATGAAGCTACCTCTTCAATTGATCATGAAAGTGAAAAACTGATTCAGAGGGCTACGGAGAAAATCACGAAAAACAGGACTTCGATTATTATTGCACACAGGCTTTCAACCATTGAAAAAGCGGATAAGATTATCGTAATGGAACATGGTAAAATTGTAGAAGAAGGAAAGCATTTGGAGTTGCTTGATCAAAATGGGTATTATTCCACATTGTATAAAGCACAGCTGAGACATGAAGTAGAAATGGAAGAAGAAAACCGGGCGTCAAAATAATAATCGTCATAGATAACAGAAATAAAAAAGAGAGCTGAAGTTGCTCTCTTTTTTGTTTTTAGAATTTTAGTTTTTGGGTGATCACTTTTCCGTTTTCCAATGTTGCCCGGACTGTTACTACTACATTTTTGACATTTAATGGAGCGGTAATTTCTGTAGATTTCATATTGGTTTGGTTCACCAGAATTCTTCCTGAGGCATCATAGATTACCAGCGAGGTAATTTGCAGGTCACTTTTTATGTACACTGAATTTTCTGCCTGTGTAATAAAGGTTTTGTTTTCAATTGCATTTTTAGCGGATAGGGTTCTTGGTTCAATGATCACTGAATAATCTTCTATCTGTCCGTATTTAGGAGTATAACAAGCGGTAACGGTTGTTCCGTTATATTCACCAATTACCCTCATTCTTAAAGGAGTATTGGCTACAGCATTTGAAGGTGGAGTTACTGATGCTGTTGCAGTGGAACCTGCTGCTATATTGCTTTGGTTCAGAACCAGCTCCGTTGTTTCATTAAATTGTCCATCGTTGTTGTAATCGATGTATGCTTTTATAATATGAGGATTGTTTGTTCCGGGAGTAATGGTAAGGGTCGTTGAGGTGCCTGAAGGTATTGTGGTTTTGGAAATTCCCAGACAATAATTTCCCGTAAAATTTTCGTAGAAATTATTAGTGGCAGCCTTGTAATTGGTTGAATAATTATTAATGCTTCCAAATTTGACAGAAGTGATTCCTATGTTGTAATTTCCTGGATTCGTTATTGTTGTTGGGGTGCAAGCTGTGGTTAAAGATGTATTGTTGTTAGGTGTAGTGCTACTTGCGACCGGAGAATTGATTAAAGATTGTCTGTACTGTAAAAGCTGGGCTGTAGCTCTGTCGGATTGTCCCGGGGTAAAGAGATCTCTGAAACAGAAAGTATAAGACATTACATTTCTTTCACCTCCTGCATAGGTAACGCTTGTACATGGGTTGATCTGACCGGTCTGACATGTATAGGGAACGGAAGAGTGGTAAAGGCTTTTCATTGGTTCTGTATCGCATACCAGGTCTCCTTGTAATGTACAATCGGTATTAGCAGGACAGGCCCCGGTAGAGTCGTTGAATCCTTCATGGGTGTGACGGAGTCCTAACGCATGTCCGAATTCATGTGCCAGTGTTTGCGCGTTTACAGATGATGCGCTTGTAGACATAAATGCATAATCATTGCTGCCACCCGGGTAATAGGCAAAGCCATTAAGGGTTCCTGAATTAGAGGCTAACTTTTTTACCACATAAATATTATAATACTTACTGGTATCCCACATTCCAAGGGCTGTAATTTCGGATGCCGTTACAGCATTGGTCGTATTATCATTGTTTACACCACCGCTTACATATTTTGGAAGATGGGAAGCATTGATCCTGTTGATCCCGTTGGTCGCTGTACAGGTGGGACTGATTTTCGCAAAAACAAATTTTACAGGGAGTATGGCACTGGATGATGACATGCCGCTTGAAGAACTTCCGGAAAATACTCCGTTAGTGTAATTAACCCATGCAATAATGTCGGCATCCGACTTGTTGTTTACTGTTCCGACCGCGCTTCCGTCCCCTACAACATGGACAACAACGGGAATTTCATATACCTGATTCTTATTAAGGGTAGATGCTAGTTTTCCACTTTTAATCAGTTTGGATAACTCTAAGTTAAAAGCATCATCCCGAGCCTTTTCTTCGGGATGCCGTTCATAATGTTTTCGCATTAATTCGTCGGTACCGCATTCTATTAATTCAGTTTTTTGAGCGTAAAACTGGCTGCATGAAGAGCCTAAAATAATAGCTAATAGTAGTTTTTTCATAATATAATTGTTAGTGGTTTTAATATATTCATATTAAAAATAAACAAAAATATCAATAGTGTGGGAAATAATTTAATGCTTTTATAAAGACCTTGAAGGATTCGAAAAAGATGATATTGAATATTTCACAATAGCCTATTTCTTTAATTTCATCGTCCATTATTTTGTGGATACAAATCAGAATTTAAATCCGATACTAAAATAAGCCCGCCAGAAATTAAGTGCATCGTTTCTGGATATATTTACGTTAATGGGACCTAAAATTGATTCATATCCCAGATTAAGTCCATAACCAATAAGTTTGGAATTGCTCTTGAAAGGGGATAGCTCGTCACTTATTGCAGCATAGTGAAAAGAGGGAGTGAGGAAAATCCTGTGATAAATCCGGTACTGAACCTCAAGTCCTAGCTTGGCAACTGAATTTATAGGAACTTCTTTTTGCCTGAACCCGTTAAATTCAGGATTCATTCCGTCAAAATTATATTCACTTCCTCCCAGATTGAATTTCTGATTGAGAAAAAGATAAGGGATACCCTCTGAAGATCCAAGAGTTTGAGGAGAGAAGTTTGTTCCTAAAAAAGCATTTGCCTTAACAGATACCTTTTTATTGATTGGAATAATATAATTTTCATTGAGCGCTAATGTGATCAGATTCTTGGGTTTATAATATCCTTCAGCCCCGGGATTTAAGTATTCATAGAGTGTAGGTTGTATTTCTTTCAGATCATAAAGGTTGTATTGATCTCCAAAATAATACTTCGTGATGAACTGAAAATTGTTTCCTGAAGTAGGATAATATCTGGTATTGAAGTTATTTTGATTGAATTTAAAATACAGGTCAAGATTGGTATGATAATATACCTTTTTGCTGTACAAGTCTGTAAAGGTCTGGCTAATCCTGTCTACAGACCGGTTTAATTTTTCAGCGTTGAACTCTAAGCCGAATGAAGCCATTGTATTCGGATGAATCGAATAATTGACCGCTGTATTCGCTTTAATGCTTCTGTAAATATAGTTGGGGAAAAATAAATTATTTTCAACATCATTGTTTTCTGAGAATCTCAACAGGAGGTCATTACTTTTAAGAAAAGAAATATTTCCTTCTGTACTTAACCACCAGCGGTAATCCGTATCCAGAAATTTCTGAAACTGCAAACGGGCCTTGAAACGTTCCGAAATATCTACAGTTGCTATGGCCCGGAATTTTGCTTCTGCATAATCCCGGTAGGTATAATTCAGGATGATCCCTACGGATTGTTCATTATCATAGTGTAGGGCTAATTTAAGCATGCTTGGTGTGGATCTCTTTACGAAAATGTTCATAATTAAACCGTTTTCCGAATCTGTGTAAGTATAATACACCCTGTCATACTGTCGAATTCCAAAAACCTTGTCGATAGCAGCATTTACAGTTTTGGCATCGTAATATACACCCTCCTTTAATCCCATCAGGTTTTTAATAGTTTCAATCTCGGACGGATTAGTGATCGGTGTACCATTATCTTCACTATAAGTAAACTGTATGGTCGGTTTTTTAACCTCTTCAACAAGTTTGTGCTTATAAATAATTCCCAGTCTGCGTTGCTCGTTGGCTAAGGCTATAAATTCCGGAAGGTGTCTTTTAGCTTCTGCTTCTCCTATTTTTATGATTTCCTTGTATTTTCTGAAGTCTTTAGTGGTGTAATCATTAAGCGGAGTTACAAAATCCACCATGATATCCGACATCTTCTTTTGTTCATTGAAATCCTGTACGGAATGGAATGCATGTGTCTGATAGATCATTTTCATCGGATTTTTGATCTCATCTTTTGTGAAAAGCCTGAATCCTGTATAGCCTCCGATAATATAATCAGCTCCCATATCTTTTACTTCCTTTACCGGAAAATTACGGTCGAGGCCACCGTCTACAAGAAGTTTTCCATCAATATAGACCGGTGCGAAAGCGGCAGGTATGGCTAAGGTAGAACGAATCGCCAGTGCAAGAGAACCTTTTTTCTGCATAACCAATCCACCATTCACAATATCGGATGATGTAAGTTGAACAGGAATAGGAAGTTTACTAAAGTCGTTGATATGTTTTGCAGGAAACGTTAATGTATTGAGAACTTCACCCATGTATTGCCCTTCTATAAAGGATCCCGGTAGGGAAGGCCGGCCATCGTTTACCGGAAATTCAAGAATATATTTATTGTACTCATCTTTTTCGCTGATATTGACCTTGTTGTAGGGGATTTTGTTACTTAGGATCCTTTTCCAGTTCATGCCATACACCATTTTTTTCAATTCTTCACCATTATATCCCATAGCATATAATCCACCAAGAATTCCACCCATACTGGTCCCGGTAATATAATCTATTTTAATCCCTAGTGAATCTATTGTTTTTAAAATTCCCAGATGTGCAAAGCCCTTGGCACCACCTCCGCTAAGCGCTAACCCAAACTTTGTGTCTTTTGTCATGGGAGGCATTTTCTTTATGGTGTCTTGTGCAGAAAATAAACAAAATATACATATAAGAAAGACAGTGAGGAAATTTTTCATTTTAATAGGCTTACTTCAAATTAGCAAAAAAGACGATCGGGTCTATTAAGGATTTCAATAGGGGATCTTTTTTTTAAAACTACAGAATGTGAAATTTTGAATCGTGTCAAAAGGAGTTGTATGATCTGATGAAATACACTGTATCTTTTCGAAATGGTTGGCGAACTGCTTTTCCATGGACTCCTCATCGTATTGCTTAATCTCCAGACCACTGCATTTTGTAGGTCCGTTTTTTGAAAAAGTTCCTAACACCATAAATTCTTTTATGCTTTTCCCTGCAATATCCAGATAGCTGGAGATTTGTTCTTCTTCGGTTAAAAAATGAAATGTGGCCCTGTCGTGCCAAAGATCATATTGGAATTCAGGTTCGAATTTAGTAATGTCCGTAACAATAAATTTCACTTTTTCGGATTTCTTTCCTAAACGCTTTTTTGTCTTTTCCAATGCATTCGCAGAAATGTCCAGCACCGTGATATCCTGATATCCTTTGTCAATCAAAATATCTACAAGACGACTTTCACCTCCGCCAATATCTATTATTTTAGCGTCTTTTTTTAAGTCAAATGATGCAATGAAATCCAGTGATATTTCAGGTTTTTCCTGCGTCCAGCTTACCTGATCAGGACTTTTTGTCTCGTATACTATATCCCAGTGATTTTTATTCTTTGACAAATCCATAAGGAGTGTTGTTTTTAGCAGGGCTAAATTACAAAAGACCTGATGAAAGAAAATATTTTAATTGATTTATTTTTATTCAACCAGCTGTTTGTTGATTTCTTCGAATTTTTTAATAAGCTCATGGAGTTTTGACTGTTCTTTCCTTATGGTTTTAGGTCTTATGTAAAACCAGTTAAAGGCAATCCATATAAAAGTTAATGAATAGGCAAAAACAGCCATAAATGTTGTCATCCTTGAAGTGTATTCATACATATAGAGACTGATTCCTGCCAATAACATAGTGAAGTAAAGATTGGTCATGAACGTTTGTACAAAACCCTGTTTGCTTTTCAAAACATACAGGCTATGCAAATATTCACTGTTGGATTGGTCGGTGTTGGTTTTATAAAAGAATGTAAACAGCCTGTTGTAAGCAAACAGGAAAATTACCATTGCCAGAATAATCAGTACGATTCCGATTTTTGTGGTGACTAGCTGAGGTTGATAGTGATACCATATCAGACCTATAAATATACTGGTTAAAAGTAGCATTATATTGGTTAATATAAGCTTTTTCAGATTTTTGCTTTTATAGGACTCCAGTTTAGCAAGCAAATCTTTAAGGTCGGGCTTATTTACTTTTTGTTGTTGCCAGATATTTTTAAAATCTATATTAGTAGGTTCCATGTTCCCTGAATTTTTGAGTTAATTTTTCTTTTATTCTGTGGATTTTTACCCTGACATTGGATTCTGATAATCCCACGATATTGGCTATTTCGGCCTGTTTTAATTCTTCCAGTTCTAAAGAAATAATAATACGGTCTGTTTCCGGCAATTCGGAGATGAATTTATAAAGAAGTTGTATCTCAGATTCCATGGATTCCTGTTTCTTTTCCTCTAAATTACCTGGTAAATCAGCTTTTGTGAATCTTTTCTCCCTTTCAATCTGTCTCAGGCAATTATTGGAGGCGATCCTGAAAATCCAGGTTCCCACAGAAGATTCATTTCTGAATTTAGGAAGTTGTTGCCATACAATGACAAATGTTTCTTGAGCAATGTCCTGTGCCCATTCGGAATTGTTTACATATCCCATACACAGGCGGAATATTTTTTGCCAGTATACTTCGTAGATTTCCTCAAATACCATTATTTTGCAGATAAGAAGTTATTCAACTGGTTGAAATACCATTCCTTATCATCATACATGATGAAGTGTAAACCTTTAGTAGCATATTGTAAATTTGCATTTTTCATATTCTTATATTGATCTTCCATGGCTGGTTTAAAATTAGTAAAATAAGACTCTAATAATATAAGTGAAGGACATTGTATATTTTTTATTTTTTCCCGGAGGTCAGTATTCGAGAAGTCACAATACATTTCTGCAAAAGTCTTACGGTCTGATTGCTGACTCCATCCGATCACAGTTTCCTGCATGGAAGTATCCGCCAAAAGCTGGGGGATAGATTTCAGCTGCATCTGACGAAATTGATCATCTGTCATGGCTGTCATTTTATTGATGGTAGCAGAGCAATCATTGTTTTCCTTAGATGTAAAAGAAGGATTCATTAATGCCGATAAGCACGGCAAAGCATCTACAACGATAATCTTACCCACTAATTGTGGATGATCTGCAGCCAGAGCGAGGGCAAGGCCTCCACCCATACTGTGCCCGATGATAACAGGCTTGTCAATTCTCTGGTCACTGATGAATTCTGCAATTTTGTTTTCCCAGTTTTTAAAGCTGGCGCCGGGCTGAGGCTTTGCACCTGCGAATCCTGCCATTGTTAAAGTATAGCAAGTAAAATTCTTATCAAACTTTAGGGTCGTTTCATTCCATACATCTCCGGAAGAGGCAAAACCGGGGATCAAAATCAGGGCTTGTTTCCCACTTCCTGATTTTTTAACTTCAAAAGGATAGGATTTTGTTTGTCCGAACACATTAGCACATAGAGCTAAAAATAATAATATCACGGCAAGGAATGTCAATTTTTTCATTTCATTTAAGATTTAATGGTTAATTTACCTTTTAGATACAGGCCTGAAAAAAATGTTACAAAATTTTTAAAATAATTTTAAATCTTATGAATAATTTCCGGAATACCCCTTTAATAAAGGGTATTTTAAATTGAAAGAAATCAGATTAAACCCTTGAATTTGCGGTTGGTCCTCATTTTGTGGAGGTTATCGGTTATTTTTTTTAAAATATTATGCATTACTTATTATAATAGGTACGGTTTTTGCAGACTATAGAAATTAATAAAAATTTTGTGAAGCCTGTTGTTTGTATTCGAAAATTCACTAAATTTAATAAATATTTACAATTGCCCCTTATAATGATAGGGGTGTTGGAGATAAAATCGTAGTTTTTTAATTAAATCCAAAATACCAATGAATAATATACAAGATGAATTTCAAGTTCTGAAGGACGAGCTAAGAAAATTGAATATTGAAGTAAAGAAAGTAGTAAAAGTAGGAAACGGAAGCATGGACTTTCATGAGGTTTTCTACAAATCGCCAAGATATGAAGAGGTGAAAACAATTTATGTACAGCGTCATAATCTGGATGATCTTATTGTGAAATTCAGACAAGCTTATAGCTAAAATAAAAGACGCGCCGCAGATTTCTGCGGCGCGTTTCATTCAGGGTCAGTATATTTTTTAATCCTTATTTAATGCTGATGTTTCTTTGGTATCTTTCATTCTGGCGTAAACAATCAGCGAAAAGAAGATACATGCTGTAATATACCAATAGAAATAAGGTTCCATATCGGCCTGCTTAAGCCAAAGGGCAATATATTCCGCCGTACCTCCAAAAATAGCTACTGTTAAAGCATAAGGTAAGCCAACACCAAGTGCCCTTACTTCCGAAGGAAAAAGTTCTGCCTTAACAACTGCATTAATGGAAGTATATCCACTTACAATAATCAATGCTGCCATAATTAAAAAGAAGGCTCCCCACATTGAGGTTGTTGTGCTTAATGCTGTAAGCAAAGGTACTGTGCAAAGAGTTCCTAAAATTCCAAATCCCAGAAGCAAAGGTCTTCTTCCTATTCTGTCTGATAATCCACCAAAAACAGGTTGAAGACAGGCAAAAATAAATAATGATACGAAAGAGATAAGGGTAGACTGTTCTTTTGTCAGATGAACCGTATTTACTAAAAATTTCTGCATATAGGTGGTATACGTGTAAAAAGCCAACGTTCCGCCTAATGTTAAACCTACTACGGTGAGAAGGGCTTTAGGATGTTTAAGCAATTCTTTTATAGTTCCTTTTTTCTTCTCACTCATTTCCTTTTTGTTTTCAAAAGCTTCCGTTTCATGAAGGTTAGCCCTCAGATATAATGCAATAACGGAAAGGGCTGCGCCGATAATAAAAGGAATCCTCCAGCCCCAGTCTTCCAGCTGTGCCTCTGTAAGAAGTACCTTTTGTAGAACCAACTGGATCCCCAATGCAATTAACTGCCCTCCGATCAGGGTTACATATTGAAAGCTTGAGTAAAACCCTCTTCTGTCTTCTGTCGCCATTTCACTGAGATAGGTGGCTGAAACACCATATTCTCCACCTACACTCAATCCCTGCAGTAGCCTTGCAATTAAAAGAAGAATCGGAGCCAGAATTCCTATAGTTTCATAAGTAGGCGTAAGGGCAATAAGTAAAGATCCGAATGACATTAGTAAAACTGAAAGGGTCATCGCTCTTTTTCTCCCTATTTTATCTGCAATACTTCCGAATAACCATCCGCCGATAGGTCTCATCAGGAATCCAACTGCAAATATTCCGGCAGTATTCATCAGTTGTGCATTAAGATCCGAATCAGGAAAAAATGAATTGGAAAAATAGATGGCAAAGGCAGCATAAGCATACCAATCGTACCATTCCACTAGATTTCCGATAGAACCACCCACAATGGCTTTAATCCTTTGGGCTGTTGTAATTTGAGTAGTATTCATAGGGGTAATATATTAAATTTTTAAAGTATAATCTGAAGTGATAGTAAAAATTCTCCTTTTCTGTCAAAAATTGTTTTGGAAACGAGATCATAGAGTGGTCTGCTGCTGTATTGTACAACAATTCTGGCATTTTGGCCGTATAAGTAAAAATTTGCTCCCACGTCATAATAGCTGCCGTTCTGATTTAATGCTTTCATGTCCTTTAAAGCATAATTGAAGAAAGGCTGAACCTTCAGTATTTTACTGAATTTAGGAAGAACGAATCCTACCTGTGAAAACCAGATATTTCCCGTACCCATCAAAATCCTGTTGTTTCCGGCACCTTCCAGTGCTTTTTGCCCTGTAAATTGTGGATCAGGAGTTCCTGGGTTCAGGAGTCCGCTTACTCTTAAATAGTTGGGTCCGTAATTATAATTATAGAATACAGAATACAAGGTCAGTCCCATTTCCTTACTTTTATTTCCCAAAGGCAGCTCCGAGTAGATATCTGCTCCGAAGACATTGGCAGCATGAGACTCGAAAACATTTTCTGAGGGTTGAGATTGTGTTGCATCTTTAGTACTGTAAAAACCCGTTCCGATATTCAAAACTTTTCTGGCAGCCAGATTATTACCCGGTAGAAAAGAAGTTACCGTTGTTTCTTTATTGAAAAACTGATAGAATGCATAACCTGAGTAAGATAGCTTTCCGCTTTGGTTATTATCCACAGCAGGTCCTCCTACAACGGGCTTCAGATTAGTAGCAAAAGGCTTGTTGACACTGAATCTGTAATTTAACCGATCAAATTCTCCATGTACAAAAATACCGAACTGTCTTGAAAACTGATCTGCAATTTCGATGGCCGGAAAATTGAAAACAGGGATGTCACCGGCAAGCATTTTTGTAGTACTTGCATTAGTCAATCTGCTTACGCCATTCCAGGAGTGAAGCCCGGCACCCAGATACAAATTGTTTTTATTGGGTTTTCCGGTCTGAAAATCATTTCGTGGTATAATAGCCAGCTCATTATAAGCATCATGAAAGAAAAAAGGGGCTTTCTTTCCGGCTCCATTATTTCCTGTTCCCGATCCTCCTCCGGAAATAAAAGACTGGTTATTAATTCCCATTTGTAGAAAAACTGAATAAAATGGTGTAAGCTGACTCTGAATAGTTAGCCTCATTCTTCGGATTCCTGCATCATATGTTTGCTGCTGGGGAACGCCATTCACGAGTGTTCCCGGATTATTGTCAATACTTCGCAACCAGATCTGACTGGAAATACCGAATTTCAGCCATTTGTCTCCTTTGGGATTCAGGTTGATTTTAAGCTCTCCGATATCTAAAGGATTCTTTTCTGATATAACTTCTTCAGGATTTGTACTGACCTTTGCAGTATCCTGGCTGTATAGTAATTGTAAGGCAGCCAGGCCGAAAATGATGAAAAGTTTTTTCATTGATGCTATTATTTGCACCTAAACAATACATAAATTCTGAAGTTTTTCTGAAGTTTTGATCAGAATTGAATATTTGTTGTTATGTTTTTGAATTTCAATCTTTTATTTTATGAAATTGATCTTTAAAGTATGAAAATTGTTTTCAAAATGATAAGTAATTTCAGTGTCATAAATCTCCAAAATCTTCTTCACGAGTGCCAAACCGATCCCAATTGAGTTTTGATCAGGGTTTCCGCGCTTGAATCTTTTGAACAATTCTTCCGTAGGAATAGTTGGAGGATTTCCGGTATTGGAAATCTCAAAATAATCTTCGGTAAGAGTTACTCTGATCTTTCCATTTTCGATATTATGCCTTTTTGCGTTATTGATGAGGTTATTGATCACAATAATAGCCAAATTCTCATCGAAATTAAGGTAAACCTCTTCCCGGATATTTCTGGTTAATGATAGGTTCTGAATTTCAAAGATATCCTCGAAATACTGAAGTCGTTCACTAAGCAGCTCTGAAAAGTTGATATGATTCGATTCGCTTTTTTCAAAATGCTCCAGCTTAGCTAATAGAATAAGGGATTGATTAATAGAAGAGAGCCTGTCCAGTTCATCGTTCATCGAGGAGAGGGTAAGCAGTTGTTTTTCTGAGAGATCACTGTCCATCAGTAACTCGATCTTTCCTTTAATGGAAGCCAGTGGAGTTTGGAGCTCGTGGGAAGTGTTTTCCGAAAGTTCTTCTAATAAATGATAGTCCTTTTTTGAACTCTCGGACATTTTTAGCAAAAACCTGTTTAAGGATTTAAATTCTTCGGTCTCTGTTTTCATAAGGCTCATAGGCCTGTTATTCTTAAGACTGAATTTTTTGATCTCTTCTATGGCATGATAGAACGGTTCAAGAATCTTCTTTGAAACCAGGACCCCGACAATGATCGTAAGAATAATAAGGAACACCATGATCCAGGCAACCACCATAATAATACTTATCAGAAAATGGTTTTCAATGATGGTGATGTATCTTACGCTGGTTATGGCATATCTTTTTTTATGAATGACAGGGTAGGTAATAACGGTAATTTTATTGATGTAAGACTGTACACTTTTATTCCAGATGTACTTTTCTTCAATAATTTTTTCTTTGGTATTCTTGTAATCGGACGGTAGGATCTTAACCTGGGTTTGTCTGTGGTGTATGGTAAGATAATCGTATGTGGAATCTTGTGCCAACTTATTGGCCACATAAGCATTAAGATCTTCAAGTTTGAGGATCGCTGAACGCATCGTTGCCCTTTCAAAGGCAAAATACAAAATCGTAAAGCCTGTGGTAAGGACAAAGAAAACCAGGATAGTAAATGCTCTGGCAAAACGAAAGCTTAAATTCATTTATCAATCCATTTATAACCCAACCCATAAACAGTCTGCAGATAATCTTTGCCTCCTCCGTCAATAATCTTTTTTCGCAGATTTTTCAAATGCTGGTATACAAAATCTATATTATCCACACTATAAGTATAATCTCCCCACAGGTGACTTGCTATAGCCTGTTTGGAAAGCATTCTGTTTTGATTATTAATAAAATAGATCAGCAGGTTGAGTTCTTTTTTGGTGAGATTCAGTAGTCGCTCATTCACTTTACACTCTTTTGATTCCAGATCAATAGTAAATTCATTGAAACTTAAGATGCGGTTGGTTTCCGGTGTTTTTCTCCTGAGCACGGCTTTTATTCTGGAATGCAGTTCCGGTAATGAGAAAGGTTTGGTCATATAATCATCGGCTCCTTCGTCCAAACCTGTCAGTTTGGTATCCAGGGAGTCTTTGGCGGATACAATGATGATGCTGGATTCCGGAGCATCATTTTTAATATGTTTCAGGATTTCCAATCCATTTCCATCCGGAAGCATCAGATCAAGTAGGATGCAATCATATTCGAAAAGCTCAATTTTTTCTAAAGCTTCTTTTGCATTAGTCGCCACTTCACAAACATAGTCTTCTTTTTTAAGATAATCTGTGATGTTGGAAGCAAGATCTTTATGGTCTTCGATGATAAGGATTTTCATAAAATTATAATCCGAAATACATTATTAGGGCTTAAAGATATAAAAAAAGTGTTCTAATTTTCAGAACACTACCTGATCAATCATTTTTTATGTATCCAGGTTTTAAAAACGATATCCTAATGATAATCCGCTTCTGAAGCCTGCCCAGGGACCATCTACTTTTATCCGGGCTCCATTGGGATTGGTTTCTACGGTATATTTTACAAACGGGATGTCCAGATTTTCGATCTCTTTTTTTAGCTGTTGTTGCATTTCAGGGGTCAGCAGATAATCACTTGTCAGCGTAAAGTCACCTTTTCCACTACCATAATGTGCACCGGCAATCCAGAGATCTAAAACAAGATTTTGGCTTTTGGTAAGAAAGAATTGTACCCCGACCATTAATCCACCACTATTACCATTGGTATCTCCTGATCCTTTCAATGGAATCTGATAAGTAACTCCATTGGTGGGTTTAAAATCATAATAGAAATCAAAAGTATTAGAACTTACTTTTGAATATCTGTAATACGGGGCTACGTAAAAGCCTTTCCCGTATCCTGCTCCTAAATAGAAACGAGGCTCGAAAGTAAAATTAGTTGCTTTAATCCTTAAATTCTGAAACCGCTCTTCATCTTTATCTTTTAAAAATGCATTAATGAACGGAACCTTTCCTTCAGGCATTGTTCCAAATCCTACATTCACAGAGAACCACTGATTGAAGGCTCTTTCATATGACAAATTAATGTTCCTGAATGCATATGCTGTGACATTGGTTTTAATGATATTCATTTTTTCTTCAGAAACAGGAGTGACCTCCTGTGAACAGACTTTCGAAAAAAGAAAAGGGAGGATAAGCAGGAGATATTTTTTCATGATTCTAAATTTAATACTGGAGTTTATAATAATAGCAGCAAAAAATGGGCAATAGTGTATAGAAATGAATAATTAAATGAAAAATAAACTATTTATATAAAGTTAGTTAGGAATTTATTGATGACTTGAATCCGTATACCATGTAATACATATCAGATTCTGCTTGTCCTATTTTATATTATTCAATTTCTGACATGAAAAAAACAGTATGTGCCGCCCTTTTTCTTTGTGGAGTTTTTGTGTTTTCGCAGGAAAACATCAAAAGCGATACTATTGATCAAACAAAGACGGCAGAAATCCAGGAGGTGATTATAAAGTCCCAACGTAAAAAACAGTTTGCAGACAAAGCAGTATATACTTTTGATAAAGCAGCGTTAGAAAAGGCCCGTTACGCAAAGGACCTATTAAAGACATTACCGGAATTACAGTTGGATCCTGTTTCGAATACTTTGAAAAGTACGAAAGGAGGAACTTCTTTATTTCTTATTAATGGAATTGAAGCAACGGATATGCAGATCCGGAGTATAGCACCCAGTGAAGTAGTAAAAGTTGAATACTATGATATTCCACCCGCAAGGTGGGCAACAAGAGCGGATACGGTTATTAATGTGATTACACGGTCTACAGAGACAGGATATGTTTTTGGAACCGATGTAATGACCGCATTGAATACAGGATTCGTAAATGGATCAGCATATGCCAATTTTACAAAAGGCAAAAATAATTTCGGTTTGGAATATTCCATGAATTTAAGAGATTATGACAACCGGAGAGTACGCAGTATCTATGACTATCAGCTTGATAATTCACATTATCTTTCCGATGAAAAGAAGAAAGATCATTTTGGATATACCTCTCAAAATATTGCTTTAAGGTATACCCGTATGGTGCCTGATAATTATTCATTTCAGGCAAAACTGAATATGGATATCCTTCATACTTTCGTGAATGGTAAGGGAGAAAGTACTTTCACAAAAGATGATGTTACGGAAGGGCATACCATGATGAAAAGGGGAGGGACGGATTACGTAACACCGACACTTGATCTTTACTTTTCAAAAAAACTGAGTAAAAAAGATGAATTAAGTTTGAATGTCGTGGGTTCCCATTTTACCACAGATACTTCAGAATTTACAAAGGAATGGATCACCTCTTCAGGGAATTCAGTTTTTGATAATGATATGAATCTTACAGCTAAACAGACGGGTTTTGTTGGAGAGATTGCCCATACTCATGATTTTGAAGGTGGAAAACTTTCTTCAGGGTATCGTATCTCGAACACCTCTATTTCCAATGATCTCCAAAACCTTGCAGGATTTTCACAGTACAAAGTGAATTATTTAGAGCAATATTTCTACACAGAATTTTCCGGTAAAATTGAAAAGTTTACATACCGTGTTGGTGCAGGCCTTACCAACATTCATAATAAAAGTGCTGAAACTACTTTTGATGAATGGTCTATTACTCCAAAAGTTATTTTAGGATATCAGCTGAAAGGAAATCAGAGTCTTCGTTTTACAAGCAGCTATAAACCAAAGAGTCCATGGAGTGCTGCATTAAGTAGTAATGTGGTACAGATGGCACCGAACATTGTGCAAAAAGGAAATCCATTTCTTAAGTCACAGCTGACATGGGGAAATAACCTGATCTATTCACTGAACAATAAGTATTTTGATTTTAATGCTAATTTATTTTATTCAGATACCCGACGTACGATCAACCAGTTTTATGTGATGGACGATACTTTTGGAGGATATGCCCTTACCTACGAAAATGCAAAAAGCTCGAAACAATATGGGCTGCAGCTTACGGGATCCTATAAGCCTTTTGGGAATAATCTTCTTGTGATCAAAGCTATGGTTGCTCCTTCATCTGAAACCGTAAGAACGAGCAAGGGCGCATTGATCAAAAATAATTATATCGCCAATAATCTGGAATTATCTTCGGAGTACAAATCATTCTCACTACAATATCAGGTCAATATTCCTGTGTATTTACTTAGTGGTGCATTTCTCAATACCAATGAGAATGCGAATCATGTTTTCGTCAATTATAAACACAAAGACTGGACATTCTCTACAGGATTGTACTGGATAGGAATGCCTTCGGAATACAAGACAAAAAGTCTTCCTGAAAGCGTGGTCAACTATTCACGAAATAGCCAGATTATGAATAATAAGTCGATGTTTGTTCTGGGCTTCAGCTATGATTTCTCAAAAGGAAAGAAAACGGATATGCAGAAAAAACTTAATAATTCTACAGCTCCTGCGGCTACTTTTTAATCATGCATATTTTTATCATAAGAACAGCTCCGGAGAATCCGGAGCTGTTTTCTGTACGTTAAATATTTTCTGTTTTAATTTTGCGCGATCATTCTGCGATAAGCATGAATGTCTTCAATAGTGACTACACTCATTCCTTTTTTTTCCGCGAAATCTACAATTTCGGGTAGTCTTGCCATAGAGCCGTCTTCATTGGTGAGTTCACAAAGAACCGCATCATCCCCAAGATTTGCCATCTTTACCAGATCAACACTTCCTTCCGTATGACCCCTTCTTTCAAAGACGCCTCCTTTTTTGGCAACAAGAGGAAAGACGTGTCCCGGGCTTGCAATATGGTCCGCCAAAGCATTTTCTGCTATGGCAGTTCTGATCGTGGTTACCCGATCCTTTGCAGAAACACCGGATTCCACTCCTTCTTTTGCTTCAATGGAAATGGTAAATGCGGTTTGATTTTTACTGTTGTTGGTCTCTACCATTGGTCGCAGATTAAGATGTTTGCTTTTCTCTTCCGAAATGCATAAACAAACAATTCCGCTGCATTCGCGGATCAAAAGTGCCATATCCTGTTCTGTAATGGTAGAGGCAGGGAAGATGATATCGCCTTCGTTTTCGCGATTCTCGTCATCCACAAGAAGGATGCCTTTGCCCTGTTGTAATTTTAAAAGTGCATTTTCTACACGTTCTCTGGAGGAAACTCCGAATTTTTCTAATAATTTTTCCATGTTATTTTACTTTAAAAGTTAAAATACACTTCGGTACATGGAAATGAAATACGCACCAATAAGTCCATAAGGCAAGCTTATTGATCGTTTCATTTTCTTCTCCCATCCAGACTTTAACTGTCGGTTTTGGAATTTCACCAAATCAGTCCTTTAATGAAAAAGGAGTCGCGGACTATAACCGCCGGTAGGGAATTTCACCCTGCCCCGAAGAAAACTTATGCTAAGTTTTACTGTATGTCTTGTTTACTTGTTTTTAATTCATTAATTAGTATTTAACGCACAGGCTGCTAATTTCGGGAAGTTTTTTGAAATGGGAAATGATTTTTGAAATTAATTAAGAGTATCAGGATGTTTTACCGGTATATTTTATATAGAGAAATGCACGCAATTACAACTCCGGAAAGAAGTATCAATGAACGGATCCAATTCATGTGGCTCCATTCTTTCCACGTTTGCAAAGCAATTTTGGGATCGACAGGTTTTTGTCCGAAAAGAATATTGTTTCTCGGAAAGAAATACATTACTGTAAATACATCAGCAAGAACAAAAAGGATGAATGCCGAAATTATATACCCCCGGATCTGAGGATATGGATTCCACAAAAAAATGATCACCGCTAATCCGATGAGGTGGTGGAGAGGTCCTGTTATTTTAAAGAAATTTGCCGGTGTTTTCTGCTGAAAATAATTTTTTGCCGTTTCAAGGGAATCGGGAATGTTTCTACCCCAGTTCGGGGCATCGACAAGGGAATTGTAAAGGTTAACAAATAATATTCCGCTTCCGATCATGATGTAGAGATATAAAATAAAAAGCTTCATAATAAAGTATGGTATTATGAAACAAAATTATTTCATAGAGGACATTGAAAATTGTATAAATCGGTCCTTTTTGAATGGAAAAGATTTTTTTTTAGGACAGATCATCCTATAAGGAACGCTACTACTTTTCGATTGCTAATTAAAGAATGCTTACAAATGGTATTTCATAGGGTAGAACTTGTTTCTGTAGCGCGTTCTGTGCTCTAAAATTACAATCCATTCAAGACTTTATTTGAATGGATTGTTAGTGATCTTTTAGTATTAATTTTGATGCTCAGTTTGTTTGTTCCAATATATTTTCCAAGAGTATATTAAATTCCTGAGGCTTTTCAAGCATAGGGTAGTGGCCTACATCACTTATATTTACATAATCGAAATCCTGTAAGTATTGGCGGTTGGCATCAGCATTTGTAGGTGAAGCATCGGAGTTGATTGCTCTTACGGGCACTTTAATCTGCGATGCGGCTTTCCGGAAATCGGTTTTGTATAAGGGAATGAGCAGTTCTATTGCCATCTCTCCCGTATTCTGAAGAAATTCTTTTTGTACTCTTTCCTTTACTGTTTCCGGAGTTTTTTCCACAAAAAGGAATTGGGGAAGAATATTTTCGACCGCATTTTTAAAATCATTCCGGTAATGAACAAATAGAACCTCTTCCACCTGTTCCATTGGGAAAGTTTCGTCCAGGTTTTTTATGGTATCCACCAAAATCACTGACTTTAAATTGGGAATTTTCAGGGCAGCTTCCAGAACATACGCTCCCGACATTGAGTGGCCAACTAATATAATGTCTTTTGAATCGATCTGGCTGGCAACGGCTTTAATATCTTCTGCATATTGCTCACTCGACCAGTTTTTTCTGGATTTGTCAGATTTTCCATGGCCTGCAAGGTCCATCTGAACAATACGGTATTTATTTTTAAAATATTCCTTCTGGTTTTCCCACCATTCCGCATTTCCCAGCCATCCGTGAACCAGGATTAAGGCTGTATCTCCGGTGCCTGTTTCTTTGTAATGAATTTTTTGTCCATCCGATGATGATGCATATTTTTCCATATTATGGGTTTGTGATTTTATAAATTTTATTTGAAGTCAACAACTTTCTGATGATTTCCATTGTAATGTATTGACAGTTTATTAATGGTAATATATTTCCAAATACTATCCGATATTACCGGTCCAATATAGGCAGATAGTTTCTCCATGGGCCAACGTCATACTTGTATTGTTTTGCCATTACCCTTGATATTTGTGCAATATGGCCAAGATCATGAGCAACCCATGTTGATAACAACTGTCTTAAAGTTGTATCACCAAATGCCGGGTGAATTCCGGTTTTGTCAAGATCTTCATCAGTTATATTCTTAGATTGTAAAGTGATGAGGTTTTTCTTTCTCAGATCACGGAACTCTGTCAGTAATTGGGATAGTGTTTTGCCTTTGCTCTCTTCAAACTGTGCAAATCTGTCAAACGGAGTAAAAGTTTTCTCCGGTCCGTCAGATAGGGTTATTTCTGCCCGGATCATCCAATCTGTTTTTTCTCCGTGGATCAAGTGGCCGATTATATCAAAAGGGCTCCATGTTTCTTCTCCTTCGTTGGTATAGATCCATTCATCACTTAATCCCTCCAGTAATGAGGTTAAAACATCGGGGGTACGTTCAAGAATTTCTGTTGCTTTATCTAAATTGAATGACATAATAATTTTAAATATGCTAAGGTTGAAATTATTGCTGATCTTTATAAATATTCCAGTAATTATAATCTGTCATGGGGGCGTCTGTGATACCTATGTTCCTTCCCATGGTTACAATCTGTCCTCTATGGTAAGTTCCATGGATAACTGCATGCTGGATATACTCATATTTAGAGAAATCACATTGAAACCATTGAGACTCTATTTTTACATTTTTTGCTAAATCCTCTTCGGATAGGCTTTCTACGTAATCTACAAGTTTCTGAGAGTTATTTTTGATTGCACTGAAAACTTCATCTTTAGTATTGGTGTTGGAAATTTTAGCGAAATCAAAGTCATTATTTTCATTGATATGGCTCCACCAATATTCCTGAGTTTGCCAGATATGATGCAGGGTCTTCAGGATGGTAGGGAAACTGGAAATCGTTTCCTGATTAAGCTGTTCATCCGATTTGGTAGAAAGCCAGTCAATATATTTGTTCACCACCCAGTTGTTGTACTGAACACTTTTCGTGACTAATGTTTTTAAGCTCATAATTATTGTTTTATTGTTATGGTGTTTTTTTACTGTATAATTAAGCACTAAAAATAAGTAAAATACTGATTGAATTTTTTCAAATTGAAAAACCGGTTAAAAAACCGGTTCCATTTTTATGATAGCTAAAAAGTAATGTTACTTAAGTTGGGCAAATTGTACCTGAAATTCATTCGCACTCACCAATCCCATTGCAAAATCATATTGAAGCAATTCGTATTTTTCATTTTTTGTTAACGGACGATTGTGAATCTTGTTCATTATCTGCTCTTCATCAGACAATATTCCTATAATATTGTTTTTTTGCTGAAAGGCTTTAAAATATCTGATGCCCAATTTTCTTTGAGAAACAGCATCAAAGTGGATATTGTCCGGATTACCTGTTAAACCTTCTGCAGATACAAAATAGGCATGCTCGTTATCTTTCGCATATTGAACTAAAGCCTCATTAATTTTACTGTATTCACTAAAGTATTGTCCATACATACCTTCCGTTAAAAAGCTTCCTAATCCTCCAACGATCAATGGAATTTCCGGAGTATTAAGCTCTTCTCTCAAAGTATTTATGATGTAGCTTAATTTTTCGGTATATGACCTGTATTTTTGTCCATGACTGTCACTTTCCCCCTGATGCCAAAGAATGCCACTTAATGTGCTGATTTTTTGTGCCGCTTTAGCTTGAAAAATAGCATTTTGAAATAATGCTCCCTCCACTGACCAGTCATCCAGGCTTGTTCCGCCATCAGCACAAGGAATCAATCCGATATCATCTTCCTGATTATGGAATAACCGCCATGATGAAGCAAATGTTGTAGCCAGGCTGATTCCTGAAGTTGGTCTGTCAAAATTGATAGGTTCTGCCATCATTTGCCACCTCCCATTTCTTAGCATTTTAATTTTTTCATCAAGGATTGGAGGAACATCTTTTAGAAATCCACGTCCGGCCATATTAGACTGACCTATCATTAAAAATGAATGTGTCATTGTAATTATTATTTGATTTAATTATTTTTTTAAAGCTTTACACACTTTATGAAAAGTTGTCCATACCATTTCATCTGTGAGAGCAAAAGGTAATCCGCTGATGCTTTTTCCCTGTTGATGAAAACGTAGTAAATTATACAGAGGAGCAAATGCAATTGACCAATAAATTTCAAATGGGGTATCATCAATCTCTCCCCGCTGTATCGTATTTGAAATAAAGTTCAAAAGGTTATTTTTAAATTCACTCATAAACATTCCCGGTTTCTCATTAAACATTTGAGCAAATTGCTGACTGTAATGAGAATTATTGATTTGCTCAAAGAAGGGTAGGAGCAAAGGGTTTTTAATAGCATAGTTGTATCTGTTTGCCCATTGTACGCGCAACCCTTCTTCCAGACTGGATTTAGGATCGAATCCTTCATTGATGAGGGTTTCCATTTTGTTTCCTTCCTCAATAACCAATTTTACAATGAGATCATCTTTATCTTTATAATATACATAAGGTGTTCCCACAGAAATGTTGCATGCTTTTGCGAGTTTATTAATTGTAAAGCCGTCCAATCCATCTTGTACAATAATTTCTATTGCTTTTTGTTTAATTGTATTTTCTTTAGTAAGATCCCTGTTTCTCATTTTATTTATTTTCAGCTCATTATAATTAAATGAATATTCATTTAATTATAATGCAAATGTAGATTATTTTATGGAGAAATTAAAATTTTATAGTAGCTTAAAGTGGAGTTAAGACTTTTAAGATAATTATTTTCTTAAAATTTTGTCCATTGCTTTTCCCTTGGCGAGCTCATCAATCAGCTTGTCGAGATAACGGATTTTTCTCATGAGGTCATCTTCAATATCTTCCACACGGTATCCGCAAATAACTCCTTTTATCAAAGTAACACTGGGATTAATTTGTGGGGCTTGTTCGAAAAAATCCCTGAAATTAGTTTTATTCTTAATTATTTCCTGAAGATCTTTTTCAGTATAGCCCGTCAGCCAAAAAATAATTTCATGTACTTCTTCTTTTGTGCGCCCTTTCTTTTCTGCTTTGGTAATATAGTGAGGATAAACCCCGGCGAACGACATGTTGTAAACCCTTTCGTAATTTGTGTTTTCCATCTTTTTGTTTTATTGATTCATCAATGAGCTTATTTCTTATTGGCTTTTTATGCTGTCAAGTTTTTGGGCAATAGCCGAAATATTTCCTCCTCCGCATGAAGAATGGAGGACTTTGCCATCTATGCCAATAAGTACTTTTGCCGGATTGCAAAATACATTATAATTTAATTTCTCAGATTTATTGTACGACTTTGTATTGTCAATTTGTTCAAAAAGAACATTCGAGTGGGCAAGGTAATCTTTAAACTCTTTTTCATTTTCCACAAACCCTTCTACAATACCAATAAAATGAGCTTCCTTATTGTATTTACTGTATAAAGCATTAAATTCTTCCGCCATATCATAGGATTCGCTCTTTTTCAGATAAGATTTATCGTAAATAAAAATAACAAGGTTTTTCCCCAGGTAATCCCGTGAATTAAAAGAAGTCCCACTGATCGTTTTAGCTGAAAAAGGTATGGGCTTTGAACCCACAAACAGATCGATCTGATTTTTCTTCATGGCCTTTGCCTCTTCCTGGAACTCTTTAAAAATCCTTTCTTTTTTTGCTTCCTTGCTTTCACAGGATAGCATTAATAAAATAACTGATACTGCTACAATATTTTTCATAGTACATTTTGTGATTGATGATGCTTTGATAAATATACGTGAAAATCAGGAGATCAAAGATGCCGGGATATATTTATCCATGTGATGTTATTATTTCTTATTTCTTATTTCTTATTTTACAACTATATCTTCCGTTCGTATAGCTTTGCTTTTTCAAGCCCGTAATTATTGATCCTAAGAGTCGGTGCATTTGAATCCCAATCCGGAAGGTTTTGCTCGAGCATGTGCGTCAGTTTTGTGATTCCGGGTATTTCCTGATCGAATTCATACTGATTTTTGTCGGTTATGATTTCAAGGCCTGTCTGTCTGTCGTCAAAAAAAGGGATGCTGAATGAATAGACAGAAACAATTTCATCCCATCGGATAAATTCTGGCTGATTTTTGTGCTTATGGTAAAAACCATCTGCAGTGTATTTAAAATTCCCATCTAATTTCTCTAATCTGTCGGTTTCCTTTTCAATTGATTCATAATCTGTCTTAGTGTCAGAAGAATATATTTTAGCAATGGAAAAACAAAGAACTGTAAAACAGGAAAAAATGATAAAATAAGATATCCCTTCACTGTCAAAAACCGGATAATACATATAAACCCACAGTACAACAAGACAGCACATGATGATTATTGTTTTCATGAAAGCGGAGAATTTAAAGAGGTTGTGTAATTACTGTTTAGACTTTAGCTGGAATACATTTCCTTCAGGATCAGTTCCGTCACATAACCAATAATCATAGTTTTCAAAGGTTTTAATTTCTTTCATCAGGATATTTTTCGATACGAACTCATCTCTTGCCTGTTCGATGTCTGTGTCAATTTCAAAAACGATCTTTGTATTATTATCGAATTGATGACCTGCATTAATTTTTTCCAGATAACGGTCTCCAATTTTATGAAATCCGATTTGGACCGATCCTGCATTAAGGAGCAGCCAGCTGGCGTCTTCCTCAATCACTGGGAGATTAAAATTTTCAGTATAAAATTTTTTTATCAATGGAATGTTCTGAACATATAAGATCAAGGTATCAAATTTTACATTCATTGGTCTCTTTTTAACAACGATAAATATAACAAAAAACCACTCCTGAAAATAGAATGGTTTTTTTTTGATATAAAATATCCATGAAAGCCGGATGGTTTATGGCTTCATATTCTCCATAAAAGTTAAGGTATCAAAATACAGGGTTAGAGATTGTAATTTCCCATTTTTCACGGTCCAGTTTTCAGAAACATTACCATTAATTTTAGCACCGTTCGGGAATTGGAAATCATAATTTCCGATGACACTGGCTTTATCATCTTCAATTACCATTTGTTTCACTCTCATGGCTTCAAAACGTTGTGAAAACCGCTTTATAATTTCAATATAAGCCTGCTTTCCAACAACAGGAGTTGTGTTGGTCATGTCACCGCCTGTATATTCGAAATCGTCGGCTAATGTACTTTCCCAATTGGCTTTTGCTGCAAATCCCTTGTAATAAGTTTCAAGAAGTTGCCTTGTGTTTGTTTGATTTTCCATTGTATTAAAATTTGTGATTATCTTTGTTGTTGCAAAATGCAATAACAAAGATATAAAAGTTATTGCATTTTGCAATAACTTATTTTTATATGGATAAACAGAGATCAGATTGCCCGATTAGTTGTTCCCTTGATATTTTCGGGGATAAGTGGTCACTTTTAATCATCAGGGATGTTATGCTGAGAGGTAAAATGTCGTACAGCGAATTTTTACATTCTGAAGAGCGGATAGCATCAAATATACTGGTTAACAGATTGAGTGTTCTGGAAGCAGAGAAAATCCTTGTTAAGGAAGTATCACCGCTCAACAAATCAAAATTTATCTACAGCCTCACAAAAAAAGGGGCAGATTTGTTACCAATCGTCATTGAACTGATGGATTGGGGAGCAAAATACAATGCCAACTGCCCGCGAAAAGAGCTGGGGAAAAAAATCCAACAGGACAAAATAGGTGTTATCCGCGAGTTAAGTGATGACCTGAAGTCAAAGATCAAGTAGTGCTGCTTGTCAGTTTATAATTTCTGCATCAGGGTTCTCACGGATTTTTGCAATGTTTTCACGCCATCTCTGAAGTTCATCATCTGTTAGTTTGATCCATTCTTTTACTTCGCCGATAATCTTTAAAGGTTCCTTGCTGCGGTAAGAACGGGTAGGATTACCTGGAAATTTTTTGTCTGTTACATTAGGGTCGTTTTCAAATTCACCGGTTGGCTCCACAATGTATATCCTTTCACTACCATCTCCATTTGCCAATGCGGCGGCAAGTCCTGCTCCGTTTTTTAAAGCGGTAAAATAAATGTGATTCATAATAATTTCCGGATAGTAATTAGATGCGAATCCGGCGGTCAGCAGGTCTCCAGTTTTCAGATCCGCCTTTGTTCCATGATAAAACGGCCCTTTGTCTAAAACTTTATTTTCAGGTTCTTTATTATTCATTTCCATGATACTCATATTTTACTTAAGATTTTATTTTTTCAATTTTGGTATTCATTATTTCCAGGGCACTCCGGAAATATTTTTCCAGGGTTTTTAATTCTTCCGGTGAAAAAGAGGCAAAAAGCTGATCTGTATTATCCTGGAAATCCTGATATTGAGGAATAATAAGTTGGGCTATTCTGGCGTTGTCCGGGACAATGATTATTTTTCGCCTGTCATCCTTATCCGGTTGGCGGCAGACGAGTTTTTTCTTCTCAAACCTGTCAATCAGGCCCGTGACGGCACCTGTTGTCAATCCTGTGATGACAGCCAGTTCTCCGGCAGTCATTGATCCCTTTTGCACAAGAAATCCCAGATACTTATGATCGGTTCCGCTAAGGCCTATTTTTCTACCGATACTTTCGTGCATTTGGATCGAAGTATAGGCAAACTGTTGACTAAGTTTTCTCAGTTGAATTGCTTCTTCACTAATTTCCATTATTCTTATTTGCTAAATATCTTAGTTACAAAGATAAATTAATTTTGTAAATAAAAAAACCACTTTGAAAAAACAAGGCGGTTTTAGATTGAATAAATAATCCTCTTTGAAGTCTGAAGACTTAAGAGCATTGTATGAACATTAATTTACGGGGCAAAATTGGAAGTGGTTGATATAGTGATTGGTTCTGAAACTGATTTGATAGTTTCAATATCCTTTATAACCGTCAGGAATTCCTTTTTTATCAGAAAATATTGTCTATGGAGAAAGTAAGGAAGTATGTTTATTGCCGTTATTAATAGTTGCAAATTAGCCGTGATATACTGATCGCTGCTGAAATAGACGAGTTCATTCTCGATGTAATACTTAAGATCTTTTAAGGTTTGTTCTTCAATATCATCAGCTACTTGTGTATTCTCTAAATATGGGAGAATTTCATTTTTTAATTTTGTTTCAAGAGGTTTCAGGTTGGTAAAATTCTTTTTGATTTGTTCAAATTGAGTTTTTTCATTAATAAATGATGTTGCATTGATTAATTCAGAATATAAGATATATTTATCTTCATATTTACCATCATATTCTTCAAAATTACGGTAGCTATTTTCAAATTCATTTTTTCTGTTAAGAACAGTGGAAGATTTCAGGAAGTAGGTGTAAATATCCGAGTCATTCTGGTGGATTTGTTGTTTGATTTCAGAGATGGTATCATTCAATTGTGGAACA
Source organism: Chryseobacterium sp. B21-037 (assembly GCF_028570785.1). Lineage (NCBI taxonomy): Bacteria > Pseudomonadati > Bacteroidota > Flavobacteriia > Flavobacteriales > Weeksellaceae > Chryseobacterium > Chryseobacterium sp. B21-037. The sequence goes on along the minus strand of NZ_JALGCB010000001.1, from coordinate 2,896,553 downwards.
AGTTTTCCTGCTTCTCCGGAATTATATTTTTTCCCGTCATAATCAAAAGTCTTTAGAATGATTTCTTTTTTAGCGATGGCTTCTATTGTTTTTTTATCATTTTCCAAAGCAAGCAAAGTATAAACAAGTTCTACTTTGTCTTTTGAAAAAAGCTCTTCGAAAGAAAGATTGTCATTGGAATTTTCCGTAACAGTGAAATCAGGGTTTTTATTATCATAATAACCATTGAAGATTTTATCAAAGGAATCTCTGTTATATTGTTCTTCAAATTCTGTAGTAAATGTTTCAAAATTAAGTTCGCTTCTTTCCTTCTGGTACTTTACTCTGGAAAAAAGTTTTGCGGTCAACTTTTCTTCTGTTTTTTCAAAATCCCTGAAAAGGTTTTTAGCCGGTGTGCTTTCATTATCTTTTATGATATTAAGATTTCTAAGCCTTACGATTCTGTCTTCATTGGAGGGATGTGAAGCCCACTGATTTTCAATATTCAGTTTTGACTTGTTGAAAAGTCCGGATTCAGAAAGTTTTACATAAGGAAGCCCATATTGGGTTTCGAGCTCACTTTGTTTTGCGAGGAAATTCATTACAAAAAATTGTTCTTTGTAAATATTTGGACTTGCCTGGTTCTTTGAAACCTTAGCGTCATAAAAATTGATAACATTCTGGTATGAATTGTGAGCCAGTTCCATTCTTAATAAAGACTCCTCCAAAGCGAGTGATCCTGCAATATTCGCGGCTACTTCATCTGCATGAAACTCCATCTCTCTTGAAAGTGCCATATGCCTGATGTTCACAAAAGAATACATTTTGGTGAGCACCCACTGGATTTTATTTGTGATAAAAAGTGCTAATGCTGCAAAAATTGAGAAGTAACCACTCATATTTGCCCATTTCTCAATAGAGTTACGGTACGATTCATCATCATTAACCAGATTAAAGATAATTTGATTCACATTATATACATAACTTCCAACTTTCATCGAGCGTTGGGAAAAATGCCCAAACTCATGGGAAAGGACAGCTTTCAATTCCTGTTTTGTCGAAGTATTAATCAGCCCAAGTCCGATGGTCAGATTTTTCTTAATAGGATAGAACATACTCCAAAAGCTGGAGTCATAGAAAACACTTGCATTGACATCGTATGCTAAATATACTTTTTTAGGAAAATCAGTCTCAGCCTCCTTTACAATTTCATCGATCATTTTAAAAAGCTCCGGTTCATCTGATCTTCTGATTTCAGTCAGAAAGCTTCTGTCGTTAATGTGTTTCTTAAACAAAAATTTAATAATAAAAAAGAATACGAAAACTCCTGTGCCTGCAAGCCCTGCTCCCAGCATGATGGTAATAAACATGGGTTTTACAGCAATTAATCCGATCCCTCCGATAATGCATCCTACTGCCAAGGCTATGGTAAAAAGGAACATGAGAAGATATATGAGGATGAATACAACAATGGCTGAAACAGCAGATTTACTTTTCCTTTTGAAATCCTCAGAAACCTGAATGTACATGATAATAATTTTTTTGCAATAATACATTCATAAATTTAAAAGGACAAGAAAAACTGTTCTGAAAATCAGGATGATTAATGAGATCGGGTTTTTTAAGCAGTATCTTTTTTATATAATCCTTCTTATTTTTTTGTAGCGAAAATTATGGTCTTTATTGTGTTGTAGGAGTAATTCAATCGTTTTATTTCTGAGCTGTCCTTTATTACCTTAACGTTGTTTATCTTATCCCTCTGAATAAGATCTGTCAGCCTTTTGAGATCAGATTCTTTTTGATTTATAAGCACTAAGGTGTGTTTATTTTGCCTTTTAAGTTCCTTCAAAAACGAAAGCATGCGCTCATTTTCTGCATGATTGGTACTATAATCAACAATAGGCTGAGTCGTTGTTTTATTGCAACTTGCTAATACGAGCATTAAAATAATTGTAAAATATTTCATAGTGATAAAGTATGAATAGCCAGGAATTCAATTAATTAAATTTTTTAAGATAGCTTCTTTTATTTTTCCACCTGGTACCAAAAAACAAAAATTTCTTTTGGGTACCATATACTTTTGCTTTTTTAACGAGTCCTGTATTATTAATCCTATAAGAAAACAATTTGTTTCCCTTAATTTTATATTTTAAATGATAATTAATATTGTTATCAGTTTTTAAATCATAATTATGATAATTACCCGACAATATATCTGTTATTGCTAATGAATCATTTTCGGATTCTACCTCCCCTTTATTCTTATTGAATCTTAAATAAAGATCGTTTCCTTTTACCTCATAAACGCCGGTAAGTTCAGTGTGCTGCAAATCTCCGGAAAACTCATAGTTAAATGTATTATAATCCTTTAATTCAACTGTTGTAGTAAAGAAACCTAATACAATGCTGTTTGATCGATAGATTCCCTGTAATTTTTTCTGTGAATTACACGATGAAAAAAATAATAGAACTATAACAAAGTTAATAGGAGCCAGGAACTTTAGTTTTGTATTTTTCAATAAGATATTACAAAACATTACGGATTGTATCTTAATTGTTTTTTTAATTGTTTGCACTATTAATGTTCAGAATAAATTTCTCTATTTACTATTTTAATGGCATTTTCAAATCGAGAGGTTTTTAGCAAAGATCCATTATCTCACAATTTTAATGCTTTCTAACTCCCCTTTTTCATTTTTAAAACGGAAAATATAAGTTCCCTTTCGGAACTTTGATAAATCTATATTTTGATTATAGTTGGTAAAACCTTTAAAGATTAATTTTCCATCTATTGAGAAAATGGAGTATTCAAATTGATTGCTATTATTTTTATTACTGATTATAAAGCCGTCTCTATAAGAATTGACATAGGCTTTTGTTTTCAATGCCTGATCTTCCGCAGGTGTATCTCCAGAAAGTATATTTTCACTAATATCTGCCACTTGTATACTTTTAATAGCTGAACTGGTTAGAGACGTTGTACTTCCACCGATGATATATAATTTATTATTATATACCTCCGCTGTAGCATGTCTTCTCGGAATCATATTGGAGGATAACCGATGGATTTTATTGGTTGTCGTGTCAAAATAGGCAATGAAATTTTGATAATTATAGCCCCCAACAATAAAAATTTTATTGCCGGATACAGCTAGTGAATGTCCGGATATACCAACAGGCATCGTATATTGATCGATCCAACGGTTAGTCTTGAGATCGTAAACATTGATCAGGCGGGATGGAGTGCCATTAAAACCGCCAATTACATACAGCTTATCATTAACAATTTTCCCCTTTGTTTCCCTGGCCGTAGGCATATTGGGTAATGAATTCCAGGTGTTTGAAGCAATATCATAATACTGGAATTTATTAGAAAATACAGTGGTTGCGGCTCCGTTTAATCCGCTGCCACCAAACACATATATTTTGCCATTATAGATTGCAGAACCTGAATTTCCTGTATAGGAACGATTGGTCGCACCCTTCGTGATGGTATTGGTGTCAAGATCTACAATTTCAAGATGGCTATTTCCCCAACCGTTAAAAATATAAATTTTATTATTGTAAGTTTCTGAATTAGCAAATCTTTTAGGAAGTAGGGTAGAATTGAAAACACTCCATTTGTTATCGGTAATATTGTATTTCTCAATATACTTGGCATCGCTTGCTTTTTCCTGATACCCATTGCTTACATAAATATTATCATTCACGATTACACTGGTTATAGCACCTCTGCCAATGGACATATTCCTGAGATTTTTAAAATTGAGCATTTGTGCATGCGTTAGCAATGAGCCAAAAAATGAAAGAAGTAATAATTTTGTTTTCATGCTATGAAGTTAATTAATAATCAACATATATTTTTTCCAAATTCGACATCATAAATAAGAAACCATCAATCTCATCTTTTGAAGGTTCTTTTGCATACTGTTTCCTTATTTGTCTAATTTCCTCTTTTGATAATTCTTTTGTGTTTTCATGGGATAGATCCCATTCTTTGTCTTCTTTGTGACGCTTGAGATAGTTTTTATATTCAATTCTATATTCCTCGGTTTTTTGAAATGCTTTGAACTGATTTATTTTAAACTTTATGTAATCCTCTTTTTGTAACTCTTTGCTTTTGATTAAAATATCATTACTTAAAGTAAGAATCAGATAACTTGAATAGTAGCTTGAAAAACCAAAATTATCAGAATCAATAAAATCTCCATTCGGTACGGTAAGAATTCCTGAATAATTCAATTTAGTTTTTTTATCAGGAAAGATTTTATTGAATACAGAAATTTGTGTTTCTGAATCACTGTCCGGATCTGCTATTGTAAGATCAATCAGGAATAACTCATTATCTATTATTTCAAAATAGGCAATATACCCACGATGGTTTGAGGTAGTCATTAAAAATGTTTCATCTCCGTTTTCATTCTTTCTTACAAACTTTTCTCCATAAACAGGATGATCTTCTGGATGTTTCACAAAATATCCTTCTAAAGGATCATTCAGTAATTTATGGTTTTTTCCGTCTATTGTGATAAAATTAGACTGCTGGCCAGTTGCAAAAATTTTTATAGATATGATTAGAAATAGAACTAAAAATTTGAATTTCATAAGTCTGGGGTAAGAGTAAATGTATTAGAATGGCAGAGTTGTTTTCGGGATGGTTGCAGCCTTTTACGTCATAAAAGTATTAGTTACCCTTTTTACTTCCCAGCTTCCATCTTTTTGCTTTTCCAGCAGATAACCAAAACCAATTACAAAAGAAGTGTCATGATACTTATATTCTATGTAAGCAAATCTATCATTGAAATATAACGGATTTGAGAATTGATACAGTTTTATAGGATGATCAACCTCTTCCTTATGAGCAAGCCTTATATTGGAATTTATTTTATCATCAATCTTCAAAGAATCCAGGATATATTTATTTTGTATTAATAAATGCAGCGAATCAGATTTTCTTTCTCCTGATTTACTATTTTTTAAATCAAGTAAGTGAACAACACTTTTATTAAAAAACGGTGGCGGTCCCGGCTCTTCTCCCAGCATTTCTTTTGGACTGGGAGTGTAGATTTTTAATTGTAGCAATTTAGGATCAACTAAATAGGGATTCTCTTTTGAAGGATTACGATTGGATTCGTATTTCAAAACAGCACTCACTATTTTGTTTAGTTCTGTTTCTTCTTGTTTTTTACTTTTGGAGCAGCTCACCGTAAAAAGAACAACAATTAACACCCAAAATATTTTTCTCATTCCATTAATCTTCAGGTTATGTATATTTAATGTGGTTTCGAAACAAATATAAGTAAAGTTGCGGGAGAAGCTGCTTTTTCAAGGACAACTCTCGTTACTTTAGTTGGGTCAATGATCCTTGCTTCAAGAATGTGAACATACTCTTCTATAGAGAAAATGAATGCAAAGACTTATTATTTATGGTGCTTTTATTATTCAAAGGGTTCCCAACTTTTATAGTCAAACCATTGTTCTTTATTACGTTTAATTTTTTTAATAATTCTTTTTGAAGGTCTGCTTGACCTTTTGGTTTTTGGATCATATATCATATCTCCATCATTGTCATAATAGATGATTCCTTTTTTGTCGCAAGTTTCAATGATTTTTACTTTAATGAGAAAGTCCTTTTCATTACGTTCGGTAATTATTCCTGTTGCAATACAAATATCATTATCATATTTATCTTCCTGTTCCTTACTCACAAATCCTTTTTGATAGTTGAACTTAATTGTATCACCAATTTTATATTTTGAAAAGCTTTCTGTTTTTCCTTTCAATTCGGTCTTTTTAGCATTCTCCCAATAATCCTGATAGTATTTTACCTGCTCTTCGAGCCTAATCTCTCTATTGTTTAAATGTCTGTGATAACTTACCAAAATAATTCCCGACATATTATCCGGATGATAAATATTTAAATCATTAAAATATTTTGATAGTCTTGAGCCTCCCCAAAGCTGCCAGTTATTCCTCATCCACATTCCAAATCCTAAATGAACTTTACCGGTAAACTCTTTTTCTTCCAAGGTTTTAACTTTTGCTTTTATACTATCATTCCAAAATGTATTGATCTGAGCAAAGCAATCCTCCAAGTCTTTGGGAATGTAAACTTTGTCAATGGTGTCTGTAATATATTTTATCTTGTTTTTATCATCTAGTTGTTTTTGAAGTTTAATATACTTGTTAAGAATATCTTTTTCTTTGATTTTACCATTTACAAGATATTGCTTAAAACTATATAGCAAGACTTGAGAGTGATGATCAAAAATTCCTTTTTTATCTAAATATTTAGTGATTTTTGGATTACCATTTTCACTTGTCCAATTAAAAATTGTTTCATAGTTTTTATACGGTTTTGTTTTTGCAAATGGATAAACAGTATAAATTAAACTGTCTTGATGAGTATTTTTAATTTGTATTTTAATACTATCCGGGCAGTCTTTATCTAAATACATTACAACTTGTTTTAAGTTTTTGGGTAATTTATTTTGGGCAAATACCTGTAATTGTGCTAAAAATAGAATAATGCTTATGAGGAATATTTTTTTCATGATATTGTAGATGGTCCAAATCTACGAATTACAGAAATATTATGTACGTTTAATTATACTAACAATGTTATTTTCGAGAAACAAAAAACCGTTCTACAAAGTAGAACGATGTATATAAATTGTCCAATATAATTTTATCTGTAAGAAAGAAATTTTAATCCCTTTCCATTATCCGGTACCAGTTTTTTTCTAATTTCCAATTATATTCTGGTTTTACTTTTATTAGTTCTTCATATTGCTTTTGTGTCTCCTTATCATTTGTGAATATAAAATAAGTTTGTGGTGATTCGAAAAAGCCACGAGAAATCCAAAATTTGATAGTTTTTGTGCCTTCAGTTTTATTCTGATAAATCCAAATATCATTTCCTCCATTTGAAATAATCGGGAAGTCAAATGAAAGTTTATAGATACCATTATTCGTTTTTGTATTTGGTTTCAATTTTTCTGTCAAAACTTCTTTTACTATTTGATTGCGCTTATTATATGAAATACGCCAGTCAATTTTTTCAATAATGGAGTTTGGGATTTTGTTGAAATTGTAAGACGTTAGAACTAATAAAATTAATGTTACTGAAAGATTTACTATTCTATTTGTCTTTATGTACTTTCTTTCCCTAATTAATTTTATTATTTGTCTTACTGTTAAAATTAGCAAGATTATACATACTAAAAACCAAGAAAAGGGTTGAATAAAATAGGGAAGATAAAAGTAGTCGACAAAAACAAAAACTAACCAGATTATTACCAAGATTACTATTTTTTTTATCATTCAATTCATTATTAAGTTTTGTCTGTCATTGGTTCATCGGATTGCCACTAAGATCCAAATTTACATATTACATCCATATACCATGTATACAATTGCAAATAAAATTTCAATGAGAAGTTCCTTGGATTTTCTGTATAAAAAAACCGCCCTACAAAGTAGAACGGTTAGTATATTAAATTGTCTCAACGACACGTTGTTACATCATTCCTGGCATTCCACCTCCCATTGGCATAGCAGGTTCGTCTTTTTTCACTTCAGTGATTACACACTCAGTTGTTAAAAGCATTCCAGATACAGAAGCTGCATTTTCAAGGGCAACTCTTGTTACTTTCGTAGGGTCGATGATTCCTGCTTCAAGCATGTTTACATACTCGTCAGTTTTAGCATTGTATCCGAAGTCTCCGGAACCTTCTGCTACTTTAGCAACGATTACAGAACCTTCACCCCCTGCGTTGGCAACGATTTGTCTTAATGGCTCTTCGATCGCTCTTTTTACGATTTTGATCCCTGTAGTTTCGTCAGCGTTGATTCCTGAAAGGTTTTCTAAAGCGGAGATGGCTCTTACTAAAGCAACACCACCACCAGCTACGATACCTTCTTCAACAGCTGCTCTTGTAGCGTGAAGTGCATCATCAACTCTGTCTTTTTTCTCTTTCATTTCCACTTCAGAAGCTGCTCCTACGTAAAGAACTGCAACACCACCAGCTAACTTAGCTAATCTTTCCTGAAGTTTCTCTCTGTCGTAGTCAGAAGTTGTAGTTTCCATCTGAGCTTTGATCTGAGCTACTCTTCCTTTAATTTTCGCTTCGTCACCACCACCGTTTACGATTGTTGTGTTGTCTTTATCGATTGTTACTTTCTCAGCAGTTCCCAACATATCTAGAGAGATGTTTTCCATAGTGAAACCTTGCTCCTCAGAAATTACCTGACCACCTGTAAGGATCGCGATATCTTCTAACATTGCTTTTCTTCTGTCTCCGAATCCAGGAGCTTTTACAGCAGCAATTTTAAGAGAACCTCTTAGTTTGTTTACCACTAAAGTTGCTAAAGCTTCGCCTTCCACTTCCTCAGAGATAATCAATAGAGACTTACCACCTTGTGCGATTGGCTCAAGAACAGGAAGCAATTCTTTCATTGAAGAGATTTTCTTCTCTACTAAAAGGATATATGGGTTTTCTACTTCAGCTACCATTTTCTCAGGGTTAGTCACGAAGTAAGGAGACTGGTATCCTCTGTCGAACTGCATACCTTCTACAACATCTACCGTTGTATCGATACCTTTAGCTTCTTCTACAGTGATTACACCTTCTTTACCTACTTTTCCGAAAGCTTCAGCGATCAAAGCACCGATAGTTTCGTCGTTGTTGGCAGATACAGAAGCAACCTGCTTCACTTTATCTGTAGAATCTCCCACTTCCTGAGACTGGGATTTTAGGTTTTCAACAACTGCAGTTACTGCTTTGTCGATCCCTCTTTTAAGATCCATTGGGTTGGCACCTGCAGCTACGTTCTTAAGACCTTCTCTTACGATAGCCTGTGCCAATACAGTAGCGGTAGTTGTACCATCTCCTGCAATATCATTAGTTTTGGAAGCTACTTCTTTTACCATTTGAGCTCCCATATTTTCTACCTTGTCTTCAAGTTCGATTTCTTTCGCTACAGAAACACCATCCTTCGTTACGTGTGGAGCACCGAAAGATTTTTCGATCACTACGTTTCTACCTTTTGGTCCTAAAGTTACCTTTACTGCATTTGCTAATGCATCAACCCCTCTTTTTAAAGCGTCTCTTGACTCGATATCGAATTTTATTTCTTTTGCCATTTTATTTAGATATTAGATGTTAGACGTCAGATGTTAGACGCCAAGCATTATTTGAAAATTATTTTTTATTCAGTTTTAAATCTGAAATCTGGTGTCTTATATCTGGAATCTTATCCGATAATTCCCAGTAAGTCTCCTTCTTTTACGATTAAGTAATCTTTTCCTTCCAATTTCAATTCGGAACCTGAATATTTTCCATAAAGAACTTTGTCACCTACTTTCACAGTTGTAGGCTCATCTTTTTTTCCAGGACCTACTGCTACTACTGTACCTTCTTGTGGTTTTTCTTTTGCTGTGTCCGGAATAATAATACCTGAAGCTGTTTTAGTTTCTGCAGCGATGGGTTCGATCAAAACTCTGTCTGCTAATGGTTTAAAGTTTACTGACATAATATATCTGTTTTTTTAATTATTTCTGCTTTCAAATTCTCTAAATGTGTGCCAAATGAGGTTGGTACTTGTCAGGCGATGCTTCATGGTTAAAAATGGCAGAATTTTATTTTTGGTGTGAAATTTTGGCAGATTAAAAAAATAAAGCCGGAAAAATTCCGGCTTACTTTACTGATCAATTTATGAGACTAAGGACAATATTGTCCCGGTCCGATCCATAATGTACATTTTCCGTTTTCATCACGTTCGCAGCAAACAAGTCTTGCAGCTCCACCGTGGATGGTTTTCTGAGCATCTCTGCTTAATAATTTAGCATTTTTCATAAGTTAATATTTTGTTTTTCTGATGTTCCTGAACATTTATTGTCAATCAGGAGTTTTTGACATGATCAAATATAAGCTTTTTATTCAATCAAAATGATGTTGTTTGTAGATAGTTTTTGGTATTTTGTATTTTGATAACCAGTGGATTATACTGTAAAGGGCAGCAGGGTTAATACTGTGCAAAAACAGGGATATTACTATGGTATTTGGTGATGCATTCCTTCAACTTTGTGAGACCAAATATCATAAAAACTGAAACAATGGAAAAATTAAAAAAAATCTTTCGGGATGCTCCGGCTGATTCACCGGTTCCCCGGGAATTGCTATTGGAGTATGAGAATCCGCTTCCGACTAAAGAACCGGATCGCAATTTATTTATTACGGATTCTGCCAAAAACTTCAGACTAACCGGAAAAAAAGACTCAGCAAAAATCTCAGTATCAAAGCTGAACCGGGAATTTTACCAGCTGGACCAGATTTCACCTTTTGACTGGGGTATTCCCGGGAAATCCGAAGAGATCATTACCGTAGAAAAGCTTCGTGCTACAATTAAAACTAAGAAAATAAAAGTGACCGAAGCTGAAGCTTTTGTGCCGGAAACTCATATACTGGGACTTCATCCTAAAGTGGTTTTTCCGAATACGAAGTCTGTGAAGAGAAACCGTTTGAACAGATTGGTTACGAAAAGTGCCAATCACGTAACTATTTTCGGAAATGATGACAGGGTAAATATTTATCCTAATACCTATCCGGAATGCTGTGTGTGCAGGGTAGAAGTATATACCAAATTAACCAGTGCCTCATCATGGAATTATCAGGGCAGGGGAACCGGATTTATGGTAGGCAGAAAAATTCTAATGACCTCCGGACATATGAGGCCTCAAAAGCCTTATGCATCATGGATGATCAAAGTGATTCCTGCATATTACGATGGACGATCCATTTATGGAAATTCATTTTATACTTATGGAGAAAGCTATGTGGCTTACCAAAGTGACGTGGGAAATGATATTATGGTGGTGAAACTGTATGATAATATCGGAGATACAACAGGTTATTTCGGGGCAAAAAGTTATAACGACGATTGGGAAGATATGAATGTGTGGACCATGACGGGATATCCTTATGATAAAGGAGAAAACCGACCTACTTATCAGAGCAGCATCAGTGTTGTGGATGATGATGACGGAGATGATGTAAAGCTTCCGGATGGAAATAGTGTGGATAGTACACAGATAGAAAGCTATGCAGACGAGGCAAGTGGTGCATCTGGATCACCGTTATATAGCTGGTTCACCAATGGACAGATGTATGCCATAGGCGTTCATCATGGCAATGAAACCGACTGGGAACTTTTCGGATCTGATCTTCATTCTGTGGCTTCAGGGGGAGATATGTTGCCGGCACTTGTGATCTGGGCAAGAAATAATTGGGGAAATTGAAAGAATCAGCTTGAAAAAACAAAACACAACTAATATAAAAAACGCTTCATTTTTATGGGGCGTTTTTTTCTACGGGCTGATTTATTTTTGAAATAATGGCTCCGGAAACGGCAATACCAATAAAATTGGTTACTGACCTCGCCTCGTTCATGAAACGGTCTACGCTATAAAGCAATGCAATATCATTCGCAGGGATCTTTCCAAACCTGTTCAAAGTAAAAATAAGAGCAAGAAAACCTGATCCCGGAACCCCGGAAGCTGTTTTAGATGTAACAGAAATGATAACAAAAAGCCATAAGTAATCATTGAGGCTTAATGAAATATTATAAAACTGAATCAGAAAACAGCAGGCTACAGAAATATAAATGCAGGCACCTGCGAGGTTGAAATTGTACCCCAGGGGAATAATAAATCTTAAAATTTTTTTGCTGTATCCCTCAGATTCCATCTTGTCAAAAATGATCGGAAAAGCTGTTTTGGAAGAAGAAGTGGTTATAACCAAAATGATCTCTTCTTTAATGCTTACCAAAAATTTGAGCAAATTGAATTTAAAGATATAAGAAACCAGTCCTAAAACTCCGAAGATAAAAGCAATATCGGCAAGGTATACGGTTCCCACAACTTTGCTTAATGGCAGCAGGGTATTAATTCCATATACAGAAATACCGTAAGCAATGTTACAGAAAATGATAACCGGAAGAATGATATATAAATATTTAATAATATGATAAAAAACAACAAGTCCTTTATCAAGGATATTCAGGAAACTCTTTCGTCTTTTTGAAAGGTTCATGCATATGCCGATAATGATTGAAGCTATAAGGAAAATAGCGTACCTGTTGCGATACATTACAGAAGATAGGGAGGGGTCATTGATTTCAAACCTACTGGGAAGAATTACTTTTGTTTTAACGATCTGAATTCCCGTATGGGAACCGGGCTGAATGGCAAGTCCAAAAATAAATCCTATGGTAATAGCCACAGAGCTGATGATAAAAAAGTAGAGAATTGTTTGCCATACAATGCTCCCTGCATTTTTTATATCTGCCAGGTGACAGATCCCGTAAATAACTGCCATAAAAATAATAGGCAGGATGATAGACTCCAGAACCCAAAAAAAATACTGGCTGATTATCCCTAATTTACTGCTTATCTCGGGAAGGTATTGTCCTGTAAAAACACCACAGATAATAGCCACGAAAACATACAAAGAAAGATTCTTTAAATATCGGCTGGTGAATGTTTTTTTTGTATGGAAAAGATTCATTTGAGTTTTTTTTCGCTGGATAAACGGACAATTCAATATAAATATATATAAATTTTATATTATCCCAAGAAGCAAAGCTCCTAATAACATGATAATGGAAGATCCGATAGCCCATTTCAATGTGTATTTCAAATGATCAGAAAATTCCACACCGGCGAGAGAGACCAATAGGTAAGTTGACGGAACCAATGGGCTCAGAAGATGAGAAGCCTGTCCGACAAGACTTGCTCTTCCCAGAATATCAGGTGGGATTCCCAGTTGTTGTCCGGTTGCTGCAATAATGGGTAATATCCCGAAATAATAAGCATCATTAGTCAGGAAAAAGGTAAGGGGAACACTGAAGACAGCAGTAATAATATTTAAAGAGCCTGCCATGCTTTTCGGAACAATTTCTATCATACTATTTCCCATAGCCTGCATAATACCCGATCCATTGAGGATCCCTGTGAAAATCCCTGCTCCAAAGATCATTCCTGCTACAGATAATGCATTTCCCGCATGTTTGGACATGAGTTTCTGCTGGTCTTTTAATTTAGGGTAATTGATAACAGATGCTATGCAGAAAGCAATCATAAAAGCAATTCCCAAAGGAACAATATCTAAAATCATTACCGTTAGCAATACAATGGTAAGGACAAGATTAATCCAGATCAGTTTAGGGCGAAGAAGGGCCGGATCCGTTTCACCTGCGATATCGCTATTGCTGTACTTTGTGTATTTTCCATATTTTGCAATACGCTTTTTTTCTTTCAGTCCTAAAATATAAGCCACAAAGATTACCCAGCAAATACCAAGGACCATAATCGGAATCATGGGAACGAAAATCTCTGTGTGACCCAGTTTGAGGGAACTCATAACCCTTGCTGTGGGGCCTCCCCATGGAAGGATATTCATGATACCTCCTGCAAGCATTATGATACAGGTAAGGATCAGGGGATTCAGTCCCTGTTTTTTATATAGGGGAAGCATGGCTGCCACTACGATAATATAAGTAGAAGAGCCATCTCCATCCAGAGAAACTAATGTTGTAAGGATCGCTGTTCCGATGGTTGTTTTGATTGGGTTATCTCCGACTGCTTTTAAAATAAGGTTAACTAAAGGCTGAAATAATCCGGTATCGATCATTAAACTAAAATAGAGAATTGCAAAAATCAGCATTACGCCTGTAAGTGCGATTTCTTTAACCCCATTTTTCATCATGTCACCCAGCTCATCGCCAAATCCTGCAATAAGAGCAATCACTACTGGAACAATTACCAAAGCAGTAAGTGGTGTCATTTTTTTATTCATGATGAGAACCATGAAAATAAAGATCATCAGAAACCCAAGAAATGTTAGCATAGCATTATATTAAATATTAAATTTTTTAAATTGATGTCTGGTTATTTTTGTTTTTTTCTCCAATCAAAACTGTTTCTGAACCCTATGTATCCGTAATTACTGGTTCTGCCCGGAGATAACTGATTAATGAAAGCCAGTTCAATTGCCGAGTTTTTCCCTGTTTTTATTCCAAGCCCTGCGGTGATACGGTTACTGTCGAAAGGGTCTTCCTTTTTGATGTTCATCCTTATCTCATTTTTTAGAATTCCATACAGCCTTTCTTTTTCACCCTTTCTGTTGAAAGGGATTCTCATAGAGATGAGATACCGGACCCTTAATACAAATTCGTCAGGATTATTCAGGAAACGCTCTTCTACACGGAATCTGCTGGAAACGGAAGATCTGCCGATATCATGGTCCAGGGTTACCTGTTGAAAGGCTCTTTTCTCATAGCGGGTCTTTTTCTGATCTTCTGTCTGGTAGGAATCCAAAATGAGAAACATACCTCCTACGGCAGGTCTTACTCCTTTGGTTACTTCATAATCCATATATGCATTGACGAGGAAGAGTCTTTTGTCGTAAGCCAGGTCAAAAGAACGGTATTGTGTAAGGGCTGTTAAAGTACTTTTGTCAGACACCTTGGCAGTCATGATATATTGGAACCACATATTGTAGGTATCAGTGCTTTGACCTTGATAAAAATGATGAAGCACTAATAAAAAAATAAAAATTAATTTTCTCTTAATTTTCATATAATATTGGGTTAATATTGTTACTTCTCAAATATATTTATTCGATTTACCGGGTTTTTAATTTTTCAATCAATGACCTATTTTATCAGCGAACTGCATTTTCTGTTAAAAAACATCTTATATTTGAGAACCCAAGAAATCACGTTTTTAGAATGTTTTTAATTGTAAATATTATACTTATACTGTTGTTTTTCAGGGTTTTATTTAGTGATAAGATTCTGAAAAAACTGATGGACTACCGTTGGGGTTTTCTTTTGAGGTTTCAGCATGTTTTCTTCTTTTTTGTCTTTATTTTAATCACTTTTTTTACGGAAAATTACTTTCTTGATACCCCGGAGCTTATTTGGAGTGTTTTATCTGTAATGATTTTTAATATTGGGATTTATTATCTGGTGTATTATTATCTGGTTCCTCACTTTTACCTATCGAATAAATATCCGGAGTTTATCCTGTATGCCTTGATCTGTTTTTTGATGTCAAGTCTTTTCAGGATTTTGTTACAGCCTACCATTTTTAAAATGAATTTTAGTGAAACTCTTTCCAACACCAATTTCCTTTTTAATGTATATACGGCGCAGGGAATTGTGATTCTTGTTGCCTCCTTTTTAGGGATTACAAAAGATAAATTCCTTATAGAGCAGAATGTTGTGGATCTTGGGGAGCAAAAAGAACAGCTTTATTTTGATCTTTTAAAATCAAAGATGAATCCTCATTTCTTATTGAATACTTTAAATAATATATATGCGAACAGTTTTATCCCATCGGGAAAAACTTCAGATTCCATCCTGCAGCTCAGTAAGCTCCTTCAATATATTATCTATGACAGCGGAAAAGAAAGGATTAGTCTGGCCCAGGAATTTTCGTCGATTCATTCTCTTACCATGTTGTACCAGTTGAAATATGATAACCAACTGAATATAGATTTTGATATCCGGAATGAGGAAACACTGGAATTAATTGAAATTCCACCTTCCGTTTTTTTGACTTTCTTTGAAAATGCTTTGAAACATTCAGGAATCGGTCTGGATCCCAATAGCTTCATAAAAGTTATATATGCTATTAACGACCGTGATTTGTTCTTCGAAATGATCAACTCTGTTCCGGAAAAAAAAGCTTTGGGAGAAACCGGATATTACGGGTTGGGAAATGAAGCAATCACCCAGATACTGGAAAAATACTATCCGGGAAAATATACCCTTTCCTCAGAAATGATTGAAAATAACAGATACAAAACAACTTTAAAAATTGATCTGAATGGCTAATCTTTCCGTGATTAATGTGGATGATGAATATCCTGCGTTGCAACTTGTCCGGCAATATTGTGATCAAATAGAAGGTGTAGATCTCCAAAGCTCTTTTCAGGAACCGGAGAAGGCATTGGAATATTTAAAAGAGAATGTGGTGGATCTTGTTATTTTTGATATTAATATGCCGGGTATTAATGGAGTAGAGCTATTGCAACAGCTTCCTTATAAACCTCTCTGTATTTTTATGACCCTGGAGACCCAACATGCGGTAAAAGCTTTTGAGCTTGATGTTGTGCATTATCTTGTAAAGCCTGTAGATTTTGAAACCTTCAGGAAAGCCATCAACAAAGCCAAAGATTTTTTACAGTTTAAAAATTCTGCAGAACACTCAGAAAAAGAAGATTTCATCATGTTTAAATCCAATTATATCATGAATAAGGTTTTTCTTAAAGATATTCTTTGGGTACAGGGATTTGGGGAGTATATTATTTTAGTAACCTCTTTGAAAAAATATATGATCCTCGACAGGATGTCAAATTTTGAAGAAAAATTTCAGGCTTTTGGATTTATCAGAGTGCATAAATCTTATATCATATTGGCTTCTCATATTGAATCTTATGATGTGAAAAGCGTCTACCTTAAAAATGGAGATAAAATTCCTCTGGGAAGAACTTATAAAAAGATACTGAAAGAGCATTTGGGAAAATAAAAAACCGCTTTTAAAGCGGTTTTTTATTTTTTCCTGCGGCCTGCATCGGATTTACTTTTCCATTGGCACCGCCTCTTACTGCCCCTTCATGTTTTTGTTTGAATACCTGGAATCTGGAAGTCTCAGACGTACTACCATCATTGCTCCAGAAATTATTTGAAGTGTCAATATCTGCTGTTTCACGCATTGGGTCCAGCTGAATAGATTTTAATTTTTTCTCAAAATAATAAGTCTTTGTGGCCTTTTGTTCGTTGAGCCTCCAGATCTGAGCGGAAGATTTATCGTATAATTTCGTTCCATCTTCAAAAGTAAATTCCAGAATGATTGGCATCACCAGTCCTCCTTTGTTTATGAAGTCAATTTGATAAGCTTGAATGTTTTTGAACTTTTCTTTTTGCTGTTTATCAAGAGCCATATCATTGTCCTGTGTAAGGGAATATTCTTTATTCTGATCCACTTTTTCCTGGCCACGATCGTAACGATAGTAGAAATCCTGAGCTTCATTATCCTTGTCTACATAGAACGTAATATTTTTATCTTCTCTGTTTCTGATTTTGGAAAGGTCTTCAAAGTCATTAACAAGAGCCTTGTCGACTTTGTACTTTACTTCTTTAGGTGCAGGTACGGCCTCTAAATCGGGAGTGGCAATAGTTACCTTATCAATAGCTATGTCAACAGGATCTGTCCCGTAAAACCATCCTCTCCAGAACCAATCCAGATCTTCTCCGCTTGCATCCTCCATTGTTCTGAAGAAATCGGCAGGTTCCGGGTGTTTAAAAGCCCATCTTTTTGCATAAGTTTTATAGGCCTTATCAAAAAGTTCTCTGCCCATAATGGTTTCACGAAGGATATTCAGGCCAGTTGCCGGTTTTGAGTAGGCATTAGGGCCAAACTGAACAATGTTTTCAGAGTTACTCATAATAGGCTCCAGCTGATCTTTTGGTAATTTCATGTAATCCACAATAGTCCACGCCGGTCCACGTTTTGAAGGGAACTTGTTATCCCATCTTTCTTCCGTAAGATATTCTGTGAAGGTGTTCAATCCTTCGTCCATCCAGGTCCACTGTCTTTCATCCGAGTTAATGATCATGGGGAAGAAATTATGTCCCACCTCATGGATGATTACTCCGATCATACCATTTTTTGTTCCTTCTGAGTAAGTTCCATCTTTCTCAGTTCTTCCAAAATTGAAACAGATCATAGGATATTCCATACCATTTGCCGCTTCTACAGACTGAGCAACCGGATAAGGGTAGGGGATAGTGAATTCCGAATAAGTTTTTATTGTGTGTGCAACAGCTTTTGTAGAGAATTTTCTGTAAAGTCCGTAAGCCTCTTTTCCATAGAAGCTCATAGCCATTACCTTATTATTGTTTTCCGGTATTACCACGCCCATTCCATCCCAGATGAACTTTCGGGATGACGTCCATGCGAAATCCCTTACATTATTGGATTCAAAAACCCAGGTTTTTCTTTGTTTCGATCTGTTTTTTTCTGCTTTCTTCGCTTCATCGAGCGTTACAATTTCTACAGGCTCTGATGAGCTTTGGGCTTTTCTATATCGGGATAGTTGGTCTGAAGATAATACCTGTTCATAATTCTTACACTCTCCGGTACCTCCTACAACATGATCTGCAGGAACATTCATTGAAACTTTAAAATTTCCAAAGGCCAGGGCGAATTCTCCTCTTCCTGTAAACTGGTGATTCTGCCATCCATGAAAATCACTGTACACACACATCCTTGGATACCATTGTGTCATTGTGTACAAATCATTTCCATCTTCAGGAAAGTTTTCATAACCACCACGGCCACCCATTTTAATTCTGTTGGTGATATTGTAATTCCAGTCTATTTTTAACGTGAATTTTTCTCCTTTTTTCAGGATTTTAGGCAAATCAATACGCATCATGGTTTTGTTTACAGTATACCGTAATGCATTACCGGTTTCGTCGGTTACTTTTTCCAGATGAACGCCGTAACCATTGTCCTTTTCCGGAAGTTCCGTTATCTTTAACTTCTGGTCATTTATGGTTTTAGGAAGGGTTGTAGAAGTAGGATAATTGGCTTTGTTGATACTTGATGCCTCGTTCTCGTCCAATTGTAACCATATATAATCTAAGTCGTCAGGAGAATTGTTATAATAAGTAATCGTTTCGGAGCCCTTCAGGTTTCTTTTATCCTCGTCCAGATAGGCGGAAATATTATAATCTGCTCTGTTTTGCCAGTAACCATGTCCCGGAGATCCGGAAGCAGTTCTATAAATATTTGGAGTAGGTAAAATGGTTCCTAATTGTTCAAACTTATTTCCGTGATTACTTCCCGGGTTATTTTGAATATTTTGGGCTGCTAAACCTGCAAATGTGAATACAGAAAGTAGGGTTACTTTTAGTCTCATGACCGAAATGATTTAATAATTTTCAAATATAACAATAACTACTTGAAAAAATATCAATCAATAAGTCTTAAAATGGAATTCTTTCTATTGTCATTTTTAATGCCAGGGCAAAAACACCGGACGATATAAAGAGTATCCAATCTTTTCTATTAATTTTGAATAATGTTAATGCAATAAACAGCAAGATTAAAATAGCACAAACAATTACAATCTGTCCTACTTCCAAACCAATATTAAATCCTAAAAGAGGAATCGCAATACTCTGGCTTTTTGCAATCATCACTCTTGCAGTATTGGCAAATCCCATTCCGTGAATAAGTCCGAAAAATAAAGCCAGGTAATAATTTGTTTTGTCCAGGGCCTGCTTTTTATTCTTCATAATAATATTACCTAATGCTGTAAGGACTATTGTTAGCGGAATTAAAAACTCTACCCAATTTGAAGGCACTCTTACTATATCAAGGATACTTAATGCTAATGTTATGGAATGACCTATTGTGAATGCTGTCACCAGGATTAGAATTTTCTTGAGATCCTTATAAGAATAAACCGCAATTAAAGCTAAAACAAAAAGTTGGTGATCAAGCGCATCTAAAGAAATGATATGTTCCCAACCAAGTTTTAAATAGAATAAAAAGTCCTGCATGATATAATGTACTGTAAAACGTACGAAAATAATGATTAATTTCGAAAAATAATTAAGTCTGTTTTTATGAAAGGTTTGTGGATACTGTTTATTCCTCTTGTTTTTTTGTATTCTTTTACTATTATAAAGCATCCCTATCATGTAGGTTCCGTTGAAATCAATTATAATACAAAATCAAAGACATTCGAGGTTACCGGGCGTTTTTTTCTGGATGATCTGGAAAATGCCCTAGGTAAAAAATACAACAAGTCTTTCCACTTTAATGATCCGAATTATAAGGTTCAGTTAGATGACGCTTTAAAAAATTATAGTGCAGAATATCTGAAACTAAAGTCCGACGGTAAGTTCTTAAGGGTAAATTATCTGGGATATGAAGAGGATAATGAGTCTGTGAATATTTTTTTGGAAACGGAATCTGTTAATATGCCTAAGAAAGTTGAAGCTGCAGTTAGTTTTTTGTATAATCTGTTTGATGATCAGATCAACATTGTCCATATTATTTTGAATGGGAAAAGGAAAAGTGAAAAATTATCCTATCCCAATCGATATCTGTATTAACAGTTCCAATGATGTATTTAATACGCTTTCAAGTGTATATGTAATTGTACATGTGTATTTTTTCTAATAATATTCTTTTTTGATGAAAATTAATACACCATTGCGTGATAAATATTAAATTTATATATTTGAGAAATATTAAAATAAAGGATTTTTATTTTTTTTAACATTTATTTTAGATATTTAAAGGTCTTAAATATTTGCAAATTAAGGATTTTCTATATTTTGTTAAATCTATTAATAGTGACTAATTAATATTATTAATATTTTTTAATATTTGATCTTTATGTGTGTTTATTAAATAATTTTTTTATATTTGATAGGGTTTAGATATGTTAATTTTTTATAAAATTATATATATTATATATTTTGCATTGGATTTAAAGAAGTTTTAAAAATTGTATTAATTCTTAGTTGTTAGAAATAACAATATTGCATATGGAAAATAAAGAAAGTAATTTTTTCTTGCATTTTTATCCCGCATGTACTTTAATTAAAGAACAAGTAGGGGTTAATACAATAAAGACATCAGGTGTTTTTTATGCAGATGAAGCAAAAGATTATTTAACCCGGATTCTGAAAATAGGTAATCCTCCAAATGACACAATTGGGCTATCGATGGATTCAACGTAATTATAAAAATTGGAAATAGTAAAACAGAACATTATATTTTTATTTTATTGCTATTTGGAGAAATAGTTCCCACAAACTCCGGATAGGATCAGGCACAAAAAATTCTAACAACACAAATTCGACATATATATAGCGCTTATCTTAATGGTAAGTGCTTTTTTGTATGGATTTCAATATTAGTTTTTCTTTGCATAAATGGGATAAATGTTTTTATTTTGTAACTAACAAATGTTTGTTTGTAACATTTTGGCAATAAAATTGACTAATTAAAATATAATCTTCATATCAAATTATTTTTAGCGAAATACAGAAGATTATTAAGCGCTTACTCACGTAAGTGCTTTTTTATTTTAAGCGTTATTTGTCTATTTGTAATAGGGTATTGATTCCTCTTGTGTGCTCAAGCAAATCCGGAAAAAAATTATTGTAACATTCCTGAAGAAGATCTTTATTTTTTAAAAATGCTTCGAATACAGGAATATCTTTCTCCAGATATTGTGCTTTATTAAGAACATTTTGAATGCTGAATTTTATTCCCCAATCTTCTCTGTAATTATATAGCCAATCTTCTGTTTCCATCTTTACTAACATTCTCTTAAAATTTTCAGGAAGCCATTCTTGATTTTCATTAAGAGCCTTGTAAACCCGGAGGGAATGGTTTTTCCAGCCTTGCAGTGAGTTAAGAGTAAAGTCATTAGCCAGAAAATGATCCATAGATACATCTACAAATGCTCCTGCATATAGTCTAACCAAAGGGCTGAATATTTTTTTAGCTTCATGAATAGCCGGATGGGAGTCTGTAAAGGTATCGATAGCTCGGTGTAAGGTAATCCCATCCTGAATTTCTTTTGGAAATGAGAACCGCTCTTTGTTTCTGATGAAATCTTCGAGAAACTGTCCGACAATTTGCTGATCTGTAAAAGAGAGAAAAGAATGTGCTAAATAATTCATAGGATATCAGGTTATAAAAATAAAACCTTCAAATAAAGTTAAGGTATTTGAAGGTTTATAAACTAACTATTTAAAAGAAATTATCTAACAATAAACTTTTTACTTTCTATCAAAGAATTTTTGTCATCATAAATACTTAGGAAGTACTCTCCGGAAGTTAATCCTTTGAGGTGGATGGTAGTTTCCGTAGTTGATATTACGTTTTGGCCTGCAGAATTGTATACTTTAAAAGAATACTTGCCGGTTCTGTTTCCTGAAATCTGAATCATATAATGAGCAGGATTAGGATATAGTAAGAACTCTTGTGTTTCATGAATAGCTTCCTTTGTGGCGAGGAAAGATTGTGTTTCAGGCATAAAATTAGAAACGACACAAGCGAAACGTGCAAATCCAAAAGCTTCATTAGCCGGCTTGGTGTTTCCTATTGCTACCCCCGTAGGATCACTATTGTAGTTAATGTCCGGATTTGCCCACCTGTTGATTCTGGTGCAGTTGAATCCTTTAGAGGAACATTCATCATTATAAGCCATTATAGTTCTCCATCTTTGAGAAGAAGTGCTCGAAGTTCCAAGATCTATTGCTTTTTTATTGGTGTATCCATGATGATGATCACATGGTGTGGTGCTGGTGTCTACGTACCAGTCATGTCTTAATCCCATATTGTGTCCAAGTTCGTGGGCAAGTGAGTAGTTGGATACAGCACAATTGTATAGGCTTACACAAAACCCTGAATTACTGCTGTAGTTGGTAGAACTTGTATTTACATAGCCTAAGCCGCAAGTGTTAGTTGGTGTTGAGGTAACTAAAGCGCATAGATCCGCTCCATAGGTGGTTCTTAGTGTATGTACATCATCCATATACCCATCATTATTATTTCTGAGCCTTGGAAGATCCGTACTCAAACTTCCGGATTCAGTGTAGCTGATCTCTCCTGAGTATACAAGATTAATGGTGACATTGGAAACCCCGGAATTGGTTAATGCAGTATTGAAATTGGTGATAGCAGTTGCTACAAACGAATTACTCTGTGAAAGCCCGCCCCATGCGTTTTTTGCTGCGGTAGTGAAAACTACCATCACATCTACTCTGGTAGCAGAGCATACAGGGGTTGTTGATAAGCAAACGTTGGAATTTGCTTTATTAAAGTTTTCGTTTTTGTCCATTACATAATCATCAATCGAGTCCTGATTGAGGATTGTCGAATCGCTCACTTCGGATAATGCAAAAACGTTTGCATCAGTTTGGTGGAATATTACTTTTTCACCTGTGCCTGAAGCGTACATTCCTGTTACCACGCGATCATATTGTGAAAGTACAAGTTCGGCTTTGGGATCATTTTCAATAGTGTAAATATAAGATTCACTCTTATTGCTGTACGTTAAAGAACGGCTGAATTTGGCTGTGATCTCTTTACCGGTCGGGAGGTTGATTTGTAAATCGGATTTTAAATTAAAGGGAGCTTGGGAATAGTATTTTGTAACTAAATAAGAAGAGGATAGCTCCCTGCTTACTTTTTGGTTACTTTTTAAATTATTCTCATTAATAGCTGTTTGAAAAATTTTGTTTTGCCCAAATAGCATGCCGGCGCAAAACAACACGAAAATAGTGAATTTTGTTTTCATTTTATGTGATTTAGTATGGTGATATACAAATATATATAAAATATCAACATGTGGTGATTTTTTTTCAATGGATGATAGAAATTTCTGCGAAATATTTAATTTCAGCGCTTTGTTGCTATTAAATTGATCTAAGAAACCACGGTTGAAGATTGTTTTTAATAACATCATCACTCTCTATCGAATATTCATATTGATAAAGAGTGATGATGTTTATTTAATCCCTGCCTGGATTTTGGCGATAAATTGGAAACTAGTACGTTTTCTTGGTAAATTTAAATAAGGATGTTTTAGGACTGTCTTTTAATTAAAAGATTCGTTCATGGAAATCTTCAATTTTACTGACTTCCTCAATTTTAATCCCGAATTTTCTTTTAGGTATTTTGTTGAGGTTGGAGACAAAGATCTTTTCATATCCCAATTTTTCAGCTTCCGAGATGCGTTGTTCAATTTGAGCAACAGGTCTGATTTCGCCGCTAAGTCCGATTTCCCCGGCAAAACAAAAATGTTCGGATATTGCAATGTCTTCATTAGATGAAAGGATAGAGGCTACTACAGCGAGATCAAGGGCCGGGTCATCTGTCTTTATTCCTCCTGTAATGTTGAGAAAAACGTCTTTAGCACCAAGCTGAAATCCGGCTCTCTTCTCCAATACGGCAAGCAACATATTCAATCTTTTAGCATCAAATCCGGTAGAACTCCTCTGAGGTGTTCCATAAACAGCCGTGCTTACCAGTGCCTGAATCTCCAATAACATAGGGCGATTTCCCTCAAGCGTTACAGCTACGGAGTTTCCGGAAAGCTCCTCGAATTTTTTTGTAATTAAAATTTCAGATGGATTTTTGATCTCTTTTAAACCCTGGGAAATCATTTCATAGATTCCAATTTCCGAGGTGGAGCCAAAACGGTTTTTATTAGCCCGTAATAATCTGAAAAGATGATTTCTATCCCCATCGAAATTTAAAACTACATCTACCATATGTTCCAAAACCTTTGGACCGGCAATCTGTCCGTCTTTAGTAATATGACCTACCAGAAAAACTGGAGTATTGTTCTCTTTAGCATATTTAATGATCTCATTCGAACATTCTCTGATTTGGGAAACGGTTCCCGGTGAGCTTTCTATCAATTGGGACTGTAAAGTTTGAATGGAGTCGATAATGATAAAATCAGGCTCTAATTTTTTGGCTTCATGTAATATTTTTTCCAGTGAAGTTTCGGTGTAAAGGAAGCAATTTGGGTTTTGAACTTCAGATAACCGGTCTGCTCTCATTTTAATCTGTGAGGCGCTTTCTTCTCCTGAAACATAAAATATTTTCTTCTTCATTTTTAATGCCAGCTGTAAAAGCAATGTCGATTTTCCGATTCCCGGCTCTCCTCCGATCAAAGTAACAGAACCTAAAACAATTCCACCTCCCATTACCCGGTTGAGCTCCTCGGAGGGTGTTTTAATCCTGGGTTCTTCAATTGCTTCAACTTCAATGATATTAATGACGTGTTGCTTTGTTTTCGAGGAAGGAAGACTTCTGCTGGATACCTTTTCCACGACCTCTTCAACTAATGTATTCCATTGCCCGCAGTTTTTGCATTGACCCATCCATTGTGAGTATTGGGTTCCGCAGTTTTGACAGAAATATGCTGTTTTAAGTTTTGCCATACTGCGAAGTTCAAAATTTTTTTTGAATTTTACTTCTGAATTTTTGGTTAATTTTCTAGTATGAAAAATATTTTAATAAAAAGCGTGGTTATATTCTTTATAATGACAATCCTTACTACATGGCTTGCAGATTGGCTCGTAGGATATTTGCATTTACCCGGCGGTGATTTTGGAATGCTTTCGTTGGCTGTTCTTATTGGGTGTATAATAAGCAGCGGAGTGGGACTTGTAACGGTTATCCTATTTAAAAGCACATATCAATCGGTGGTTAGGATTGCTATTTTATTTGAAGTACTCTATCTTTTTATGCTGATGATATCAGGAACTAATCCTTTCACTTATTTTTCTGAAAAAACAAACGCGAAACTTCTGAATGTACTTTTGTATATGAATGCAGTTGTCGTTTTTCTGATTGTTATTGCTATTCATTTTATGTATGTGAAAATAAAATCAAAGAAAAAATTATCATAGGTCAAGAGATGAATGGGTTTATCACTTTATCTTTGATGGGTAAAAAATAAAATATATTACAATGAAAAAGATACTATTAGCTTTTATGTTTGCTTTTTTAAGCATCGCAGGCTTTGCACAATCAACCTGGAAAGTAGATCCTATGCATTCTTCAGTTAACTTCAATATCAAGCATATGGGGATTAGTTTTGTGCAAGGAAGATTTGATAAATTCGATGGTACAGTGGTTTCTTCAGGGAAAGATCTGGATAAGGCAACCTTCAATTTTAATGTGGTAACCGGATCGGTAAACACAGGCGTTGAAATGAGAGATAAGCATTTGAAAAGTGCAGACTTCTTCGATGCAGAGAAATTTCCGACCATGACATTCGAAAGCGGATCTATTACGAAAGATAAAAATAATACCTACATCCTTAAAGGAAAACTTACCATTAAAGATGTGACAAAAGAAATCAGCATTCCGGTAACGTATGGTGGTGTAACAAAAAATCAGCAAGGGAAAGAAATTTTAGGCTTTCAAACAAAATTTACAGTAAACCGTTTAGATTATAATATTAAATATGATCCAACAGGAGCGGGTGTTGCAAAGGATGTAGATGTTAATTTGTATTTTGAATTAATAAAGCAATAATTTTTTTAAATATAATTTGGTTTGGTTACAGGTTTCTCAAGTAATTTTGAGGAACCTTTTTTTTATTTCTTAGCAAATAAATTGCCTCGTATTTCTTTTTCCCATAACTTTGCACAAACCTAATCTAATGAGTAAAAAGAATACTAAATACATCTTTGTGACAGGAGGTGTAACTTCATCTTTGGGAAAAGGAATTGTTTCTGCTTCTCTGGGACTATTGCTGAAATCACGCGGTTTTAATGTAACGATCCAAAAACTAGATCCTTATATTAATATTGACCCAGGAACTTTGAATCCTTATGAACACGGAGAATGCTATGTAACCGAAGATGGTGCGGAGACGGATCTGGATTTAGGTCATTACGAGCGATACTTAGATGCTCCCACTTCTCAAAACAACAACGTTACTACAGGAAAAATCTACCAGACTGTAATTGAAAAAGAAAGAAAAGGCGACTTTTTAGGAAAAACAGTTCAGGTAATTCCTCATATCACTAACGAAATCAAACGTAGGATTAAAATTTTATCCAAGCAGAACTACGATATCATTATTACTGAAATCGGAGGAACTGTAGGGGATATCGAATCTTTGCCATACATTGAAACTGTACGTCAGCTAAAATGGGAATTGGGAGAAAAGAATTCTATGGTAATTCACTTAACCCTGTTGCCATATCTGGCTTCCAGTGGAGAATTAAAGACAAAACCATCTCAGCATTCCGTACGTCAATTGATGGAAAGCGGAATTATGGCAGATGTTTTGGTTTGCAGAACAGAGCATAAAATACCAAAAGATCAGAGAGCTAAATTAGCTCAGTTCTGTAATGTTCCTTTGGATAATGTAATTGAGTGCAAAGATTTGGAAACTATTTATGAAGTCCCTATGTACCTTCAGAAACAGAACTTTGATGATGTAGTTCTAAAAGAATTGGATCTTAAGAGTGATAAAGAAGCGGATCTTAAAGATTGGAAGAGTTTCCTTAAGAAATTCCAGAATCCAAAAAAGACTGTTGAAATTGCTTTAGTAGGTAAATATGTTTCTCTTCAGGATTCTTACATTTCTATCGCTGAAGCATTTAAGCATGCCGGAGCAGATCTTGAGACGGAAGTAAAAGTGAGATGGGTTTATAGTGGGGATATCACCCAGGAAAATATCAAAGAAACTTTAAAAGGAGTTAATGGAATTCTTATTGCTCCTGGTTTTGGAGACAGAGGTATTGAAGGTAAAGTATTGACAGCTCAATATGCAAGAGAAAATAAAATTCCTATGTTGGGAATTTGTTTAGGAATGCAGATTATGACTATTGAATTTGCACGAAATATTTTAGGGTATTCTAAAGCAAATTCTATGGAATTTGATACTGCTACAGAGCATCCTGTGATTTCTTTAATGGAAGAGCAAAAGAATGTTGTTGATAAAGGAGGAACGATGCGTCTTGGTTCTTGGAAGTGTTCTGTGAAGAATAACTCTAAACTTTCCAATATCTATGGAAGTAAGAATATAGCTGAAAGACACCGTCACCGTTATGAATTCAACAGTGATTATTTACAAGAATTTGAAAAAAACGGATTCTTTGCAACAGGTACTAATCCTGAAACCGGACTGGTTGAAGCTCTTGAGCTTAATGATCATCCGTTCTATGTAGGAGTGCAGTATCATCCTGAATATAAGAGTACGGTTGCAACACCGCATCCGTTATTCAGAGCTTTTATTAAAGCATGTGAGAAGAAATAAAGGAATTTATATCGATTAAACGTCATATTTAAACTCAGGTTGATTATTATCAGCCTGAGTTTATCATATTGTAATAGAGTAAAAGATAGAGTTTTGATAAAAAATCAGTATTTTTGTCAGCTCGAAATCCAGGGTGGAATTTAATGTTGAATTTTACGGTGGATTATGAAAAAATAATTTTAATAAAATCAAAATGCAACAGAACAACGGACTCGATAAAAGTCAAATGATTAGTTTTGCGGTTTTATGTTTGGTTCTCTTCGGATTCATGTTTTATTTTCAGAATAAACAGCAGAAAGAGGAACAGTTGAAAGCTCAGCAACAAAAAACTGAACAGGTAAAAACTGCCGTAAAACAAACTCAGGCAAGTAATATCAATCCAAATGTAACTCCTAACGCTATTCAGGTTTCTACTTTAGGAAATAATGAATTGAAATTGGAATTTTCCAGCTTGGGAGGGCAAGTTTCTAAAGTAGAACTTTTAAAATACAAAGCGTATGATCACAAAAGTGATCAGGCTGATCTCCCTCTTTATTTAATCAATAAGAATAACTCAAACTACGGTTTTCAGTTTAAGGATAAAACGGGTAAGGTTATTAATACGAAAGACCTGGTTTTCTCTCCGACAGTGAATGGAAATGCTGTAACGATGACAGCTAATTACAATGGTGCTGTTATTCAGTTTATTTATACATTACTTCCTAAATATACATTAGACTTTAAAGTAAGAACTCAGGGGTTGGCTTCAGTAACTTCTGATACCAAGGCTGATTTTCTTTGGAATTATAATGTGAGAAATTTAGAAAAAGGTAGAGCTCAGGAACAATCCCACTCAGAATTTTCTTATGCATTTAATAACTATAAGAGCTATGATTATGATGGAAGAACGACCATGGAAGAAGAGAAAGAAACTCTTAACTGGGTTGGTGTAAAACAGCAATTCTTCTCTTCTGTGATTGAAGCTAAAAACGGATTTACACAAAGTAAAGGAAATCAGGAATCAATAGAAGAGGGTGAATATTTGAAGAAATTCAACTATGAAGGATTTGTTCAGATGACAGGGAGTGAATTGAATCAGGATTTTACATGGTATTTTATGCCATTAGATTTACCGTTATTAAAATCATATGATAAAAACTTTGATGAGATATTACCTTTGGGTTGGTCATTTATCGGTGGGATGAACCGCTATTTCTTCATGCCAATGTATAATATTATTGCATCTTGGGGATTAACAGCAGGCTGGGTGATCTTCTTTATGACGATCATTGTTAAACTTATCCTATCGCCAATTATGTACAAGCAACATAAATTGAGTGCTATGATGAGGGTAATTCGTCCTGAAATTGATGAGGCTAATGCGAAGTTAAAGGATGCGGATCCGATGAAGAAGCAACAAGCTACAATGGAAATTTACAGAAAGGCTGGTGTTAATCAAATGGCGGGTTGTTTGCCGGCGTTGGTACAGATTCCTATTTTCTATGCATTATTCCGTTTCTTCCCGAACTTTATTGATTTAAGAGG
This sequence comes from Chryseobacterium sp. B21-037, assembly GCF_028570785.1. NCBI lineage: Bacteria > Pseudomonadati > Bacteroidota > Flavobacteriia > Flavobacteriales > Weeksellaceae > Chryseobacterium > Chryseobacterium sp. B21-037. The sequence goes on along the minus strand of NZ_JALGCB010000001.1, from coordinate 2,867,157 downwards.
AAAAGGTTTCTGGTTTGCAAAAGATTTGACCGCTTATGATGATTTAATCAGATTACCATTTAAAGTTCCTTTCCTGGGAGATCATTTGAGTGTTTTTGCTTTAGCGTGTACGGTGGTAATTTTAATCTATACTATCATGACATCAGGAAATATCCAGCAACCTCAACAGGAGGGAATGCCAAATATGAAAGTATTAATGTACATTTTCCCAATTACATTTTTATTTTTCCTGAATACTTCTGCATCTGGTCTTTCATGGTATTACTTTGTATCCAATGCAATTAACATCTTGATTATCCTTGTTATTAAATATGTGATCCTGGATGAAAAGAAAATTCATGCCCAGATCCAGGCGAATAAGGAAAAACCAAAAACTGAAGGTAAATTCCAGAAAAGAATGCGGGAGATGATGGAGAAGGCTCAGGAACAACAAAGAGCTCAGGAACAACAGAGAAATAAGAAGAAATAATCTTATCATGATAATAAAAAAGAGGTGCAAATTATTTGCACCTCTTTTTTATTGCACCTCTTTAATCATATTTAAGTCTGAAAGATTGCCTGTGGTGTACTGTGGGGCCAAATTTTATAAGTGCGTCCTGATGTTTTTTAGTAGCATATCCAAAATTAGTATCCCATCCGTATTCGGGAAACTCATCATGTAATTTAATCATCAGCTGGTCTCTGTAATTTTTAGCTAAGATAGAAGCTGCAGCAATTGAAAGGATTTTAGAATCTCCTTTAATGATGCACTGATGTGGAATATAATTATAAGGATGGAACTTGTTTCCGTCCACCAGAATTAGTTCCGGTCTTGTTGTTAATTTATCTAATGCCAGATGCATTGCATGGATGCTGGCATTAAGAATGTTGTGTAAGTCAATGAATGCTGGAGGTAATTCTGCGATAGCATAATCTTTAACATTATCTTTTATATAATTATCCAGATCCATTCTGGTTTTAAAATTCAATTTTTTAGAATCATTTACTAAGCTTTGTTTGAAGCTGTGGTCTAAGATGACAGCTGCAGCAACCACAGGCCCTGACAAGCACCCCCTTCCAACTTCATCACATCCTGCTTCTATGTAACTCTCTGACCAACTTTGTAATAAATCCATTAAAATAATATATAAAACACTATAATATTTTGTAAAAATAAAGAAAAATATATTTTGGGGCAATATGTGTAAATGGCAGTATATTTATCTTATTTATTTAATATTTCTAGTTGAGTTATAAAATTTTTATCATATTTAAAAAATAACACGAATTAGTGATTTATGTTAAATTTAGCTTAATTTTATTAAATCTTTAAATATAATTCATATGTGTATTTGATCATTTATTATTTTAAATCTTTTTAACAATTTATTTGGTTATTTTAAGAAAGTTTTACATATTTGCATTTAATAAAAAAAATAATCAGTTTAAATATGAAGAAATTAACTACAAGTGTTTTGGCTATAGTTCTTACTTCCTCTTTTATGGTCGTGAACGCGCAAAAAAAGCAGACTGACACTATAAGAACTCAGGACATACGGGAAGTCGTTGTGACCGGAGCTCTTGGATTAAAGAAAAGACAGGATGCGATTACATCTGCTAATCAGGTTGTAAATAATGCGGAGATTACACAGGCGAATAACCCGAATGCAGTGCAATCTCTCACAGGTAAAGTATCTGGTTTACAAATTAATACAACGAATAATTCGGTAAACTCAACTACTAGAGTTGTTTTAAGAGGGCCTAGATCAATTTCTGGAAATAACCAGGCATTAGTTGTTATAGATGGTGTAATTTCTACATTAGGGATATTGCAAAATTTACCTCCTGAAATCATTGATAATATGAATATTATCAAAGGGATGCAAGGAGCAGCTCTTTATGGTGAAAAAGGAAGTAATGGGGTAATTGTTGTTACTACCAAGAAAGGAAGTAGATCAGAAAAACTTCAATTTAGTCTTACTAACTCAATAGACTTTTCTTCTGTTTTTAAACTGCCTATTTACCAAAAGCAATATGGACAAGGGTATCCTGGTGATACATTTGACACTACTGATTTTGGGGGAACAAACTGGACTCCTTATGAGAACTCTAACTGGGGGCCTGCTTATTCATCAGCATTAGGAGGTCAGACTTTAATAGTGGGTATGCCTGATGCTAATAATGTTTGGAAGACTGAGACTTTTAGTCCAAAGAATAATCATATTGGCAAGTTTTTTAAAACAGGTGTACTGATCCAGAATGGACTATCGGTTACAGCTGGTGGAGCTGATTCTTATGCTTTCTTGTCATTAAACAGAGCGGAAAATGACTTCGTAGTTGAGCGTGATAATTTGAAAAGAAATAATTTTATTTTTAAAGCAGGTAAGCAGCTTGGTAAATTTAGAATTGATGGTAATATCAATTACCTGGACTTGAAAACATCAACAACTTCCTCGGGTTTATATGGTCAGTTAATACAAACTCCTACCAATGTAGACGTAAGGCAATTTAAAAATGCTTTACCGGATGCCAGTTATACAATATATGCAACTAATCCATATTGGACAATTGAAAATGATAGAACGGATACAAAAGACAGAACATTTTCTGGTTTGATTAATTTAGAATATAAATTAAATGATCATGTATCCTTTACTTATGCTGGGACTGCGGTAATGGGGTCTACTGTAACGGAAAGTCATTTAAATGATTTCGCATACGATAGATTATATGACGGAACTGGAACTCCTATCGACGGAACCCATCCTACAGATTATGGTCCGGAGCCGGTTGTTTCTGAATATTATAAAAGCGTTGCATCTAGCTTTAGATATTATGGAGATTTGATGGCTAATTTTAATTATGACCTTACTGATGATCTGAACTTGAAATTTAATGTTGGGCATAATATTCAGGATACTTCTTCTTCAATAACTTCTGTTGGGGGTAAGAATTTGCAGGTACCAGGTTGGTATCATATTAATAATGTACTACAGCCGGATAAATTTTATAACCTTGATAATAGTAAGAACCAGCAAAGATCTTATGCTTGGTTTGCTAACTTGGATTTGGGCTACAAAGATTTCTTATATTTCAACTCTACTTTCAGATATGAGAAAAACTCTGTTTTAAGTCAAAATCCGGTAGGTCCTAACAAAGAGAAATTGGGCTTTAGTAATAAAGGTTACCCATACTATTCTTTCGGTGCATCATTCATTCCTACTAAAGCGTTTGCCTCCATTAAAGGAAAGGTGTTGAATTATGCTAAAGTGAGTTTATCTTATAGTAAAGTGGGTAACGCGGGAACTGTGCCTGTTTATGGATTGGATCGTGTTGGGGTTTTCCCGACTGGATATCCTTTTAATAGTTTATCATCTTATCTACCAGCTACAACTTTATATAATCAAGGGATTCAGCCTGAATTCCTTAAATCTAAAGAGGCGTCATTGTCCTTAGGATTATTTAATGATCGTATTACCTTTGATGGCTCCGTATATAGAAATGATACAGATAACTTGATTACAACAATTACTACCTCTCTAGCTTCTGGTATTGTAGCATTCCAAGATAATATTGGGAATAGCAGAAACCAGGGGTTTGAATTGGATTTAGGATTTACGCCATTCAAAACGAAAGATTTTGAATGGAAAGTAAGAGGGTCTTATACTACTTATGAAACTAAGATCTTAGGATTGGCTGATGGTGCTGATGAAGTAGCATTATCAACCTATGGAACGCCTGGTGTGGGTATTTTTGCTGTTAAAGGAGAAAATTTCCCGGTAATTAAGGGAACTAAATATCAAAGAGATCCTAATGGAAATATTATAGTAAATGCAAACGGTACTCCTTTGGCGACTTCTACTTTTGAAGTATTAGGTAAAGTAAATCCGGATTATATTTTAGGATTTAGTACTTCATTCAAATTTAAAGGAATAACCTTGAGTGCGGTGGCTGATTATAGAACTGGGAATAGCTTTGTTGCTTTCAATAAGTCATTATTAGGAAGTATGGGTTCATCGGAGAAAACTGCTGATTTTGACAGATCAAAAGGGTATGTGGTTCCGAATTCTGTTCAGTTAGTGAATGGGCAGTATGTTCCTAATACAACGCCGGTAGGTAATGATCCTTCATATACTGGTGTAAATGCGTATTTCACTGGGCCATACAGGTCTGTTGGGGAAGAATTTGTTGTTGATGGGACGGCATTAAAAGTAAGAGAAATTGCCTTAAGTTATGACCTTCCAAAATCAATCTTAAGCAACACATTTGTTAATTCGCTATCAATTGGTGTTTATGCAAGAAATCCTTTCTTCATTTATGCTAAGGATAACAGAAATTATTCAGATCCTGAAACGGCTTCAACTTCTGGAAATGCAGCTGGTATTGCTCTTAATGGACAGTATCCTAGTATAAGAAATTTTGGTTTTAACCTAAATGTAACTTTTTAATTTTTGAATAACATGAAGAATAATAAATTTTTAACAATACTTTTAGTTGCAGCATTAGGTCTTACAGCAACCTCTTGTTCCAATGATTATTTGGATGTCAATGACAATCCGAATGCAATTCAAGCGGAAGATATTACTCCGGAACTTATGCTTCCAGGTGCTATTAGTACTGCTTATAGAACTCAGGCTGGTACAATGGTGCAGTTTGGTAATTTAATGATGAACAGCTGGGCTGGAAATGCTTATACTTTCACCAGTCCTTTTCAGAGAGAATTTAATCTTAATAGTGTAGATAATACTTTTTATACTGGAATCTGGGGATTGTATCCTAGGATTGCTAATTTCGACCAGATGGAAAAATTTGCAAATCCTGATCATAAACAAGATAATTATATTGCTGTTGCTAAAATTATGAAGGCATACTATATGCAGTATATTGTAGATTTGTATGGAGATGCTCCTTATAGTGAGGCTTTCAAAGGACAGGTAAATACCTCGCCAGTGTATGATAATGATGTAGATATCTACAAAAGCTTAATTTCTAAACTAGAAGAAGCTAATGCTCTGCTGGATGCGGCGCATCCAGATGCTTTGCCAATAACTGCTCCTGATATAGTTTTTAAAGGAGATATGGATAAATGGAAAGGATTTTCTAATACAGTAATGCTGAGGCTTTTGATTAGGATGTCTAAAGTTACGGGAGATTTGCAGACTTATAGAAACCAGAAATTGCAAGCGCTTGCTGCTAGAACTTCGCCTTCGAATCCGGATCAGCATGGTGGATTTATTGAATCGGAAGTGACTGTTAATCCTGGATACTCTTCTGGAAATGATGATCAAATGAATCCTTATGTTCTTACGTGGGCTAGGACTTCGGCAAATACATCAGTACAGAACTATAGTTTTATAGTTGTCTCCGAGCATATGGCAAATGCATTAGAAGGAAATGTTATTTTGAATAGCAGTGATTATGCAAAGTTTACGGGGCTTAAAGATCCTAGAAGAAGTAGATTGTTTACGAATGTAAATTCTGTTGACGCAAATGGGAATCCTTTTGTTGGTTTAAAAGGGATTAGACAAGGGAATATACCTGGGCAACCGGGTGTGCCAGTTAATAATGTTAATACTTCTAAATTAGGAGTAGGTAACTTTACTTCTGCTGCTACAACTTCTTGGCTTACGATACTTACTAATAATAATGCGAGAGGGGGAGTACTCTTTTCCAAAGCAGAGAGTGATTTACTGCAAGCTGAAGCAGCTCTTCGTTGGCCTACCATTTTTACTGGAATAGTAGGTCAAGCTAAATTTACTGATGCAATTACATCAAATGCAAACTGGTTAGGAGCAAATACTAGTCAGATGGCAACTTATTTAACTGGCATTAGTACAAGGCCAGGACTTGGGTGGATGGGTAGTGATGCTCAGAAGTTGGAGGCTATTATGACGCAAAAATGGATTGCTTTAACGAATATTAATCCTACAGAAATGTTTATTGAATACAATAGAACAGGATATCCGTACACGCCAATGGCAACAACAGCACAGTACCCTAACAAGCCTTACAGATTAGTATATCCATTCTCTGAATATGCTGCAAACTCCGCGCATGTACCAAATATTACAAGTGCACAAGTATTTGTTAAGAATCAATATACTCCATTCTGGAATCAAAATTAATTTAAGAACATTTTTTGATATATTTAAAACCGCCTTTTGGCGGTTTTTTTAGTTTATTATTTTCATAATTTATGCTAATATTAATAAATTAATTGAAAAAAAATATTATTATGCAAATCATTGGATCTGTATGATTGCTTATTTTTCTATCTTTTAAATTGTATTACTCTTTTTTTATTTTTTCTAATTGTTTTATAAGTATTTGTTTATTAAATAGTTATTTTGTATTTCTTGTGTTTTTATTCCATTTATATCACTTTTTATTGATTTAGTATAGTGTTTTTGTAGACTTGTTGTATTTCAATAATTATTTGAGCTATTGGTTAAGTGGTTTTTATTAAATAGTTAATTTTTAACAAAAATTAACTATTTAATGATGTTTATTTTTATTGATTATTGAAGTATTGTTAATTTTTTACTATTTTCTTTTGTGTTGTTAAGAAAGTTTTACAAATTTGTATTATCACAAAAATCAATTTAATATGAAGAAAATAACATCAGGTGTTCTGATTATGGTATTGTCCTCATCTATAGCTGTTGCCAATGCTCAGCAAAAGAAAAGTGACACTGTAAGAACGCAAGATATTGAAGGTGTTGTAGTGACAGCCCTCGGTATCAAAAGAGAAAAGAAATCTCTCGGTTATGCAACTCAAGAAGTAAAAGGAGATGCTGTAAATAAAAATCCTACCACCAACTTCCTAAACAACTTATCGGGTAAAGTAGCAGGTCTGGAAATCAAACAGAGTACAAACTTTGGGGGGTCTATAAACGTTGTTACAAGAGGTTATAAATCGCTCTTAGGTGATAATCAGGCTCTTTTCGTTGTAGACGGGGTTCCTATCTTAAATAAAAATATAAACACTGCCAATCAGGCGACTGGTGGCGGTGGGTATGATTACGGAAGCTCAGTTGCGGATATTAATCCAAATGATATAGAAACTTTAAATGTCCTTAAAGGAGCTGCAGCGACTGCTCTTTATGGTTCCAGGGCCCAAAATGGAGCTATTATTATCACAACTAAAAGAGGAAAGAAAAATAAGGAAGGTATAGGAATGGAGTTCTCAAGTTCCATTACTATGTCAACGGTTGACAGATCTACTTTCCCTAAATACCAAACACAGTATGGGCAAGGTTATACAGGTAACAGTTTTAGCAGTGCTTTATATCAGGGAAGTCCAAGGGTTGTTTTCGGAAATGATGCTTCTTACGGATCAGCATATGATGGTTCCATGGTTTGGCAATATGGTGCATTTATACCAGGTTCTCCAACTGAAGGACAAAGAACCCCTTGGCAAATCGCAAAAAATGGTCCTATTAAATTTTTTAATACCGGAACCAATTATGTAAATACCCTTTCCTTTAGTGGAGGTGACGAAAAAGCAACTTACCGATTGAGTTATGCAAATACTGATGCCACAGATATTATGCCTAATAGCTCACTGATAAAAAATAACTTTAGTGGAAATGCATCATACAAACTCACAGATAAGCTAACGGCAAATTTTTATGCAAATTATGTAACTCAAAAGACAGTTGGGCGTAATACTACGGGGTATAATGATAATATTATGACCAATTTTAGACAGTGGTGGCCAACAAATGTTGATATAAATGATTTGCGAAATCTCTATATGGGATCGTATAAAAATTATACTTGGAACATGAAAAGTATTACGGACTTAACTCCGGCTTTTTGGGATAACCCTTATTTTCAGCGATACCAGAATTATCAGAATGATTCAAGAGATAGGTTTGCTGGAAATTTTAGTTTAAATTATGATGTTACAAAGGACATCAATTTACTGTTCCGTATGGGAAGAGATGGTTATACAATGATAACGGAAGATAGGAAAGCTGTAGGGTCTTATATTGGAAATGATTTTGGACTCAATGGGACTGTTGATCAACCTTCAGGTTATGCCACAAGTCAATATAAATTTTCTGAAACAAATTATGATTTCATTGGTACCTATAAAAAGAATATTACCGATGATTTCAATATTAATGCGTTGTTAGGAGGAAATATTAATGTTCAGAAAGTATATTCAAATCAACAATCGACCTCAGGAGGATTATACATTCCAGGTATTTATACAATCGCCAATTCAGCATCTTCCCCAGTTAGACCATTGATTTCAGATGTTTCCAAATATGTTTATGGTGCTTTTGCTCAGATTTCATTAGGTTATAAAAATACCTATTATTTAGAAGGGACATACAGGAGAGATCAGTCTACGGCATTGCCTGAAAATGATGCAGTGTACTGGTATCCATCATTATCTGCCAGTGTTGTATTTTCTAATCTTATCAATGCTAAATGGCTTAACTTTGGTAAGATTCGAGCTGCTTATGCTGAAGTGGGTTCAGATACTCAAGCTGATCAACTGTTGAATAGATATTTCAGCCAGCCTTCTTATGGAGATATTCCTGTTTATGCATACAATACAACGTTAAGAAATTTTGAATTGAGGTCTCAGAGTTTGAAAAATATAGAATTCGGAATTGAGGCAAGAATGTTTAAAAACCGTCTAGGCTTTGATGTTGCCTGGTTCCGTAATAAAGCCTTCGATCAAATTTTACCTTTACCAGTATCTTTTGCAAACGGAGCTATTGCTAAAACTCAAAATGCAGGAGAATTAACGACAAAAGGTTTTGAAGTATCCATTAATGCAACACCAATTAAAACAAGTAATTTTTCATGGGATCTTAATTTAAACTGGTCAAATCCATGGACAAAAGTTACGGCTCTTAGCCCGGGAATTGAAAATATAACGATGGGTAGATCACAGGGCGGTGTAAGTATTAATGCTCCTTTAAATGGAGATTATGGCTCAATCTGGACTTCTGATTATGTGAGAGATTCGAATGGACAACCAATTGTTGGTGCAAATGGAGCTTATTTAGTTACGGATACGCCGACATATAATCAGGGAAGTTTTCAGGCTAAGTGGACTGCAGGTTTGAATAATACAATTAGCTATAAGAACTTTTCATTAAGTTTTTTAATTGATTGGAAAAAAGGAGGTAAGGTATATTCATTAGATCAGTTCTATGGATATGGAACAGGTGTTTATCCTGATTCTGTAGGAATAAATGATCTTGGAAATCCAATTCGAAATACTTTAGCAAATGGTGGAGGGGTCATACTACCAGGTGTAATGCAAGATCCTAATAACCCAGGTAGCTATATTCCAAATACAATAAGATTGGATAAATCACAATCAAGCCAGGTACTGGGAACAGATCTTCCGGGAGCTGCTTTTGTTTATGATGCCAGCTTTATAAAATTAAGAGAGGTTTCTATCACCTATAGATTTGATAAAGATTTTTTCAATTCTAAATTTATACAGGGAATGTCAGTGAGTTTAATTGGGAATAATCTATGGATTATGCATAAGAATTTACCATATTCAGATCCGGAAGCAGGGCTGTCTTCAGGTAATATTCAAGGGTATCAATCTGGTCCTATGCCAGCAACAAGAAACATTTCGTTTAATGTAAAAGTTAATTTTTAAAGAATATGAAAAAATATATAATAACACCAATATTAGCTCTTTTATTTGTAGGATGTACAACGGGAGATGATGTAAATTTGGATCCACATGCAGCTTATAATACGACTCAGGAGTCTTTAGTTACTTTTGCACAAAAAGAACTTAGTGATTACATGAATACGCCAAGTGTAAATGAGAATAATTTCAGATTGACGATGCAATATTGGCAGGAAACGATTTATGTGAATGAAAGTAATTATGATTTTACCAATCGGAATGTATCCAATAATGTCTGGACTGATAACTATGTAAATGTTTTGAAAAATTTAGACCAGGCAGAGCAGATAATTAAAGCATATGTACCACCACCTTCGGAATTGTCTACCTGGCCTGCAAAAAAAACAAATCAACTAGCTATAGTGGATATGATGAAGATCTATACTTATCAGGTATTGGTTGATACTTACGGAGATATTCCTTATACGCAAGCTTTAAATATTGATGTATATCCTCTTCCTAAATATGATAAAGCATCTGATATTTATTCTTCTCTGATAAGTAAATTAGAAAGTGATTTAAGTAATTTAGTTGTTGGAGGGAGTTCGTTTGCTTCCGGAGATATCTTTTATAAAGGGAATAACGCGCAATGGAAAAAGTTTGGAAATTCGCTGCTTTTAAAGTTGGGAATTGCTCTTGCTGATGTTAATCCTGCCTTGGCTCAATCAACAGTTAACAAGGCGATTACTGGTGGAGTACTGGCTTCTTCTCTGGATGATTGTAAATTTCAATATTTAGCAGCATCTCCAAATGAGAACCCTATGTTTCAAGAAACAGGCTCAAGAGATGACTTTATTGCAGGTAAAACGTTGGTAGATTATATGAATAATTCTAATGATGCGAGAATTGCTAAGTACTATACTGATGTTGATGGTAATTATGTAGGTCAGGTTATTGGGGCACCTGGTGAGTTTTCTGAATTCTCGAATGCTGGTGAATTTGCCTATACTGCAACTACTCCTGGTGTTATTTTAAGCTATACAGAGGTTGCCTTCTATCTCGCTGAAGCTGCTGCAAGATGGGGTATAGGAGGAAATCCTGCTACTTTATATGGTGAAGCAATCACTGCTTCCTTTACTGAATGGGGTGTGGGTGCTGACGCAGCTGCATATATAGCTGCTCATCCTTATGATGCGTCCAACTGGAAGAAGTCTATTGGTGAGCAGGCGTGGGTAGCTATGTATAATCAGGCAGTAACTTCGTGGAATTTCTATAGAAGATTAGATTATCCACAGTTGATTGCGCCTGCAACTGCAATTCCAAATGCTAATGGAAAAGTACCGGTAAGACTTCAGTATCCGGCTGCAGAGGCGACAACCAATGGTACGAACTACGCTGCAGCAAGTGCTGCAATTGGCGGTGACAGGCTTACAACAAAACTTTTCTGGGATAAATTTTAAACTAAGAAATGCAATAGATAAATAGCTGGAATTTATTCCGGCTATTTTTTTTACAAATCATCTGATCTGATTTAAACTATAATGTTTTTTTTATTCTAAATTTCAGAGAATGATGAATTATTTAAGGTTATAGGGAGAAAAATAAATTATGTAATGCATAATAATTATCGTTTGATTACTTCATAATGAGTACTTAATATATAGCTTATAAAGATTAGTGTTTATTTTTTGTTCTTTCTTAAATATATGATATACAGTTGTTTGTGTATTTATTTTGAATTTTTTCATACATAAATATCACCAATTAATGATTTAGTATGGCTTTTTAATAGACTGATTCTATTTTTGTAATTAATACATGTTATAATTATCTATATTTTGTTAAAATGCATGTTTTTAACATATTTGGCATTTTTCTATTCATTAATTTTTGTTAATTTTTGTCTAATCGTTACTTTTTCGTCTATTTCTTTTGTGTTGTAGAAAAAGTTTTACAAATTTGTAACGCTAAAAATAATTTGATATGAAGAAAGTAACTACGGGTATCCTTATACTGGTGTTATCTTCATCCCTAGCTGTTATAAACGCTCAGCAAAAGAAGAAGAATGATACGGTAAAGACCCAGGACATTGAGGGAGTCGTTGTGACTGCCTTGGGTATTAAGAGAGAGAAAAAGTCTTTGGGGTATGCTTCCCAGGAGATTAAAGCGAGTGCACTCTCCGATGGTACTACAAATACGGGTAATATTGCAGCTCAGCTATCTGGAAAAGTAGCTGGTCTTAACGTTACTACCAATAATAATTTTGGAGGGTCCTCCAACCTGCTTATCAGAGGGATGAAAACATTAGGAGGAGGTAACCCGTTAATTGTTATTGACGGATCGCCTGTTAATAACTCCAATACTCAGGAAAAAAATATTGATTATGGTAATGCTCTTTCTGATATCAATCAGGATGACATCGAATCGATTAATGTATTAAAAGGAGCAGCAGCGTCCGCATTATATGGAGAAAGAGGATTAAATGGGGTTATTGTTATCACAACCAAAAATGGAAAAGGAAAGGATGATGGGTCTTGGGGAATTACACTTTCATCTGCTATACAAGTAGGATTTATTGATAAATCCACCTTCCCTGAATATCAGACAAGATATGGAGCAGGTTATTCTCAAAAGTTTGGATCGCAGGCAGCAGATGGTCTTAATAATGCTAATTATGGAGCTGATGCATCATGGGGGCCAAAATTTGACCCTAATCTAATGGTTTACCAATGGGATTCTTTTGATCCAACTTCTCCTAACTATAAAAAAGCGACACCATGGGTGGCTGCAAAAAATGGACCTATTAAATTTTTCGAGAACCCTGCCACATACATTAATAGCGTAACACTGGAAAAAGGACAAAAGGGGAAAAACATAAGCTTTACCTACGAAAATATGATGTCCGATGGGTTAATGCCTAACTCTCATCTCAACAAAAATAATCTTTCCCTAAAAATTAATTACGATCTGACTCCAAAATTGCATTCCACTTTTTATTCTACAATGACTTTGCAGGATACTAAAGGTAGAAGTATTACAGGATATTCAAATAATACAGCAACAGGTTTCAGACAATGGTGGCAAACTAACGTAGATGTGACCGATCTAGAAAGGGCTTATTTTGCAAATGTTGATCCTAGTGTTGCCAGTGCTGCAAATAATTATGGAAATGTTACCTGGAGTAGAAAATCAGCCGCTGATGGACGACCTGCATATTGGAATAACCCATATTTCCAGGCCTATCAAAATTATACATCAGATAAAAGATATAGAAACTTTACTTACGCACAGTTAAATTATGATTTATTAGATAATATTTCTATTACTGGAAAGGTTTCATATGACAGATCAAATCTTTTAGCAGAGAATAGATTAGCTGTTGGATCTTTACCACAGGCTTTCGGGCAATCAAATAATTCTATTGGTTCAGGTTACGCGAGACGTGATGTGCTAAGAACAGAGACCAATTATGATTTAATGGTAAATTATAAATTTGATATAACTGATAATATTAATGTTTCCGGGGTTGTGGGTGGAAATATTCGAAGAAATTACTATAATTCTGTGTATGCTTCAACAGAGGGAGGATTAATCGTTGCTGGGATCTATGCATTATCAAATTCCAAAAAATCACCATTAGCATCAGATGAAACTGAATATACCACACAAACTAATTCAGGATACGTTACTGCTTCATTTGATTTTTATAAAAAATTCTACGTGGATGCAACATGGAGAATAGATCAGAGTTCAACATTATTAGCTGGTAATAATGTATATAATTACCCTTCAGTAACCGGCTCTTTAATCATGTCGGAAATTCTTAATACGAAAAACTGGATGAACTTTTGGAAATTAAGAGCAAACTACGCAGAGGTAGGAGGTACGGCAGATCCTTATCAATTAGTTAATAATTATAGAGCCTCTGGAATCTTATCTGGAATAGGAATATATAATCCGATTATCAATCAGCCTTTTCTTAATTTACAACCTCAAAGAGCTAAAGAATTTGAGATCGGAACAGAAGCTCATTTTTTAAAGGATAGAATAACGCTTGACTTTGCTTACTATAAAACAAGAACTATAAATCAGATTCTTTCACCACTTCCTACATCGGCAGCTATTGGGTATTTAGGTAAAGTATTCAATGCAGGTAGAATTGATAATAGTGGAGTTGAAGTACAGCTAGGATTGGTTCCAATAAAATCTAAAGATTTTACATGGAATATTGATGCAAACTGGTCAAAAAATAAGAACCAGGTTGTAAGTATATATCCAGGAATTTCTAATCTTTTAGTAAATAGTTTCCAGGGTGGTGTTTCTTTAAATGCAAGAGAAGGAGAAGCTTGGGGCACCTTGGTTGGTGCTGATTACACATATTTAAACGGACAAAAAGTTATTGATCCTAAAACAGGTAAATATTTACAAAATCCTAATCAGATTATTGGTAACACTACACCTGATTGGATTGGAGGAATTAGAAATAGCTTCAGTTATAAAGGATTCTCCTTGAGTTTCTTGATCGATATGCGAAAAGGAGGTGATGTATTTTCAACGGATATGTATTACGGCCTTTCTTCAGGTCTTTATAAAGAAACAGCTGTCGGAGATTACAGGGATAAGCCTATTGTTCTGCCGGGAGTTCTTCCTGATGGCAGCCCAAATACTATTGCTTTATCGCCGGTTGATAACAATGGATCTATGGGATATAAAACACAACCGGCAAGCGCCTTTGTTTATGATGGATCTTTCATCAAGCTAAGAGAAGCAAGCATCGGATATATGCTTCCTAAATCTCTGTTAGCAGGGACTAAAATCTATGATGCTAAAATTTCAATAGTTGGAAGGAATTTGTGGATTATTCACAAGAATTTGCCATATGCTGATCCTGAGGCGATGGTAGGTGGAGGCCTTAACTCTTATGGGTGGTCTATCGGTTCGATGCCAACAACAAGAGATATTGGTGTTAATGTAACATTTAAATTCTAAATTACTTTACAAATGAAAAATATTATAAAACTAGGTTTGGTATCTGTATGTATTGGGTTGACTTTAAGTTCATGTCAAAGTGATTTAACGTCTCTTAACGATGATCCTAAGCATCCTTCAGTTCTTCCATCTGATAATTTGCTAGCTACTGCAATGTATCAGTCTTCCTACTATATGGATAATCCAAGTGTAAATTTTAATAATTACAGATTTTTTACACAGCAGTGGGCTGAAACTCAATATCCAGATGAAACTCAGTATAATTTAGTGACTCGTAATCAGCCTCGTAACCATTTTAATAGGATGTATGTTTACAGTATTAATAACCTGAGACAAGCAAAATTGAATCTGAAAAACGAGGTGGAGACAGACGATATCAGAACAAATAAACTAGCAACGCTGGAAATTGAAGAGATTTTTATCTGGGAAAATTTGGTGGATACATATGGTGATGTTCCTTATTCAGAAGCATTTAAGCCTGATGAAATTCTAACTCCGAAATATGATGACGCGAAAACAATTTATCTTGATTTGATTAACAGAATCGATGCTGTTACAGCTACCATAAAGCCTGCATCTACTGGTTATGCTGATCTGGTTTACGGAGGTAACATGGCCAAATGGAAAAAATTTGCTAATTCTATTAAACTAAGATTAGGGATGAATTTAGCAGATGTTGATCCTACATTATCAAAAACTACGGTTGAATCTGCAATTGCTAGTGGTGTTATTTCTTCAGATGATGAAGCCTACAAGTTTAAATATGATGGAAATACTTTTTCAAATCCCGTATTTGATAATTTAGTGGCTTCCAACAGAAATGACTTCTTACCTAGCGAATTGGTAGTGAATACGATGAAAAACTTATCAGATCCAAGAATGGATGTATGGTTTACAAAAGTTGCAGGTGCTTATAAAGGAGGTGTTTTTGGTGAGTTAAATGATCCATATACTAATTTTTCTCAATTAGGTCCCTATTTTAGATCTGCAACTGCTTCGTCGAATTTATTGAGCTATGCAGAAGTTGCTTTTCTTAAAGCGGAAGCAGCTGCCAGAAATTATTCAGCTGGGGGTACAGCAGTAGATCTTTATACAGCTGCTGTTACAGAATCTTTAAGAGAGAATGGTGTTAGTACTGCTAATATAGCAACATATCTGGCAACTAATCCTTACAATGCGGCTAACTGGAAGCAATCGATTGGAGTTCAGGCATGGATTGCCATGTTTAATAAAGGATTTGCCAGTTGGAACTTTACAAGACGCTTAGATAATCCAATTCTTGTGAACCCTCCAAAATCAAACTTGTCTTCTGTACCATACAGAATGCCTTATTCCGATCAGGAATATGTATTAAACGGTGCAAATGTGAAGGCAGCTGCGAATAAAATTGGTGGCGATAAAGCAACTACAAAATTATTCTGGGACAAGTTTTAATAATATATTTAAGATTCATATTAAACAGTACTTTGTGTCAAAATGGTCGGGATTTATCCCGGCCATTTCGTTTTTTACCAATTAATAGCAATGAACATACAAGATGTAAATCATATTGTCAGATTATAACTATTTTAAAATAAAAGATGTTAATTTTCGCTCTTTTTGTAATGTATATATCCAATTTGATATTCTTTTTTACAGGGATATGCTAATTTTTAGCTTACTTATATTTATTTATTTGCTAATTTTTGGTTTAAAATATTAACAAAATAATGGATTAATTTCATAGTTTTTGAGTAATCGGTAATTTTGTGTCGTTTTCTTTTGTCTTGTTAATTAAAGTTTAACAAATTTGTGAGGCTAAAAAATTAATTATATATGAAGAAAACTACTGCTGGTGTTCTCTTACTTGTATTGTCTTCATCCCTAGCTGTTTCATATGCACAAAAAGGGAAAAGTGATACAGTAAGAACACAAAACATTGAAGGAGTTGTTGTTACCGCTCTTGGAATTAAAAGAGAGAAAAAATCCTTAGGATATTCAACACAGGAAGTGAAGGGAGACCAGATTTCCGCAGTACCTGTAGCTAATGTCTCAGATGCATTAGCAGGACAAGTTGCAGGTTTAAACATTACTCAGTCTGGCACAATGGGAGGATCCACCAATATGGTTATACGAGGCATTAAATCATTAACCTCAAGTAATCAGGCATTAATTGTAATTGATGGAACACCAATTAACAATGAAACATTTAATCAAGGTGGGATTGGCTCCGGAGGTGGAGGGTACGATTATTCCAATGGATTAGCAGATCTTAATGCTAATGATATTGAAAGTGTCAATGTATTGAAAGGTGCGGCGGCAAGTGCTTTGTACGGATCAAGGGGGATGAATGGTGTGGTCATGATTACGACAAAAAAGGGAAGAAAGAGCAGAAAAATTGGAATAGAATTTAACAGCTCAACAACTTTAGGATTTGTGGATAAGTCTACACTTCCAAAGTATCAACATGAATATGGTGGTGGCTATACAGGGAATTCTTTTTATAGTGGTGACATTAAAGGGAATGGTGTTGTGGAGAATAATATTGTTTACACCTATGATGATGCTTCTTTCGGAACCCGTTTTGATCCTAATCTTTATGTTTATAATTGGGATTCCCAATATCCTCAATTACCGGGATATCTTAAGACTACTCCCTGGGTAGCAGGCAAAGATCCTAATTCGATCTGGAATACTGCAGCAACATATCAAAATTCCATTGCCTTTTCTGCAGGAAATGAAAAAGGAAAATATAGATTGGGGTATACCAATTTTCTACAAGAGGGAGCTTTGGATAATAGCGAAATAAGAAAAAATACAATTGACTTTTCCGCGGACTATAATTTTACAGAGAAGCTTAATATTTTTGGTAATATAAATTATATAAATACTAACGGAAGGGGAAGAGTATACACAGGATATGAATCCAGAAATCCTATGCAGGGATTCAGGCAATGGTGGAATATGTCTGTAGACATGGATAAGCAAAGAGAAGCCTACAACCTTACAGGTCAAAATATAACCTGGAATATTAAAGATTATACAAAGCAAGAAGTAGGATATACGGATAATTATTTCTTTAATAGAAACCAGAATTATCAGTCAGATACAAGAAATAGATATTTCGGAAACTTTGGATTTAACTATAAGATTACTGATTGGATAAGTTTTATGGGAAGATATGCATTTGATACTTTCGACGAGCTTAGGCAGGAAAGAGTAGCAACCGGTTCATCTAATCAGGGGCGTCGCAGTAACGGAGGTAAAGGTGAATATTATTTTATGACCCACAAGGTTTATGAAATGAATTATGATGCTATTTTAAACATTAATAAAAATTTGGGAGCAGATTTTAGCCTGAATGGAAATGTAGGTTTTAATCTTAGAAGAAACGGAAGGTATGGTAATTCAGGACTAACCAATGGAGGCCTAAAGGTGCCTGGGTTATATTCTATCACAAACAGTGCGGAGCCCTTGACAGAAGTGAATGTTGGCGATTTCGATGAAAATAAAAGTGTTGACGGAATCTTTGCCCAGGCTAGTTTAGGATATAAAAATATGTTATTCTTAGACGGATCTATTAGAAGAGATAGATCATCAACCTTGCCGATTAGTAACAATACATACTGGTATCCTTCCGGTTCTGTAAGCTTTGTTTTTTCTGAACTTTTAGCTAGTAAAAATAAAATTAGCTTTGGTAAAGTTCGATTAAATTATGCAGTGGTAGGGAATGATACAGGACCTTATAATTTATTAAATACTTATGCTTTTAATCCTGCATTTAACGGTTCTTTCAATGCAAGTGCAAGAGATGTAGCGGCAAATCCAAATCTAAAACCTGAAATGCTGGATGAGATGGAAGCAGGTTTAGAAATGGGTTTCTTTAAAAATAGAATAAGTTTTGATGTTTCGGTTTACCAACAGAAAACCAAGGATCTGATTACCCCAACCAATATTTCAGGAGCATCAGGTTTTACAAGCAGATGGATAAATGCAGGTGATATTCAAAACAGAGGTATTGAAACAAGGTTAACTGTTGTCCCAATAAAAACTACTAAATTTTCCTGGGAAGTTACTGCCAACTGGTCTAAAAACAAATCAAAGGTTACTAAGATTTATGGAGAAACAGATTTCTTACCATTTGCTTCAATGTGGAATGTTACTTCCGGAGCAATGTTGGGAGAATCTACTGGGACTATCAGAGGAACTAATTATGTTTACCTAAATGGGCAACGTGTAGTTGATAGTAATGGTAAATATATGATAAGCACAAATCCACAAGAAAAAATTGGTGATGCAGTGCCGGATTGGAGAGGAAGTATTATCAATACAATCCGGTATAAAAATTTAAGTTTAAGCTTTTTAATTGATGTGAAGAAGGGAGGTGATGTGTATTCGCAAGATATGGCGTTTGGTCTTGCTACAGGATTGTACAAAGAAACAGCAGGACTTAATGATCTGGGTAATCCTTTAAGAAATACTCTTGCAAATGGAGGTGGAGTTATTTTGCCAGGAGTGAAGGCTGACGGAATACCTAATGATATAAGGGCTGGCTTTACAAACTATAGAAATCCATATGGCTACTATGGTGGACCAGAGGCAATGCATGTTTATGATGGCTCATTTGTAAAACTTAGAAATGTAACAATTTCCTATAAATTACCTAAAGAAACTTTTGGAAATTCTTTCATTGACAGCATGACACTTTCTTTAATTGGACGGAATCTATGGATTATTCATAAGAATTTACCGTACGCCGATCCCGAAGCCTTAATGAGTTCAGGAAATGCATTAGGTTTTCAAAATGGAGCACATCCATCTATGAGAGAAATTGGTGCAAGTATAAAAGTTGAATTTTAAAGTTAAGAAAATGAAAAAAATAATTATAGGCTCATTCTTAAGCTTATCCCTGTTTTCATGTACTAATGAAGACTACGAAAATTTAAATAAAGATCCGAAAAATCCAGCAGAAGTTCCCGGGAGTTTTCTTTTTACAAATGGGGTGAAAAGCCTTTTTGATCAAATGGGTAATACCAATGTTAATCGAAATGTATTCCGGTTGTTTGCTCAGCAATGGACACAGACTCAATATGTTGATGAAACCAATTATAGTATAAGAAACAGAAGTATTCCGGATAATCATTGGAACATTCTTTATACTAAAGTTCTTTATAATTTAAAGCAAGCCAAGGAATCTATTAATAAAGATCCTAAACTTACATTGGGACAGAAAAAAAATCAGACTGCCTACATTTCAATCATTGAGGTTTATACGTGGCAGCAATTGGTTGATCTATTTGGAAATGTTCCTTACTCACAAGCATTACAAGGGGTAGAAGGAACTTTGCCTGCTTATGATGATGCTTTTACTATTTATAAAGACCTGTTATTAAAGATAACAAAAGCTTATAGCGATATTGATCCTAAGTCGACTGGTTTTGAAAAAGATTTTGTTTTTGATGGAGACCATACCAAATGGAAAAAATTAGCTGCTTCAATAAGATTCAAACTTGCTATGAGAATAGCAGATGCCGATCCTTCATTATCAAAGACAGAAGCAGAAGCCGCTTTCACACAGGGGCTCATCTCTTCTAATCAGGATAACTTTATTCTAAGGTACGAAAGTAATATTGCTAATGCTAATCCATTGTATGCTGATCTGGTTTTAAGCGGAAGACAGGACTTTGTTCCTGCGGATACCTTGGTAGACTACCTAAATGATTTACAGGACCCAAGAAGGAATGTATTTTTTGACAATAATAAAACTCCTTATGTTGGAGGTATTTATGGAAGTTTTAATACCTATACAGATTACAGCCATATCGGGAAAGTTTTTTTTAATCCTGACCTTAAAGGAGATTTAATGGATTATTCCGAAATCTCATTTCTACTTGCTGAAGCGAAAGAGAGAGGCTATAATGTCCCTTTACCTGCAGCGGCTTATTATACACAAGCGATTACTGCAAATATGCAGTACTGGGGCATAGATTCTGTGGATATAGCGGCTTATCTTGCTAAGGCTAATGTAAATTATGCTACAGCATCTGGCACATGGAAGCAAAAAATTGGTAAGCAATTCTGGATTGCGATGTATAATAGAGGATTCGAAGCTTGGACTGTATGGAGAAAATATGATGCTCCTGCTTTAAGATTACCTGCAGCAACAAAAGCACCTGTGCCAAACAGGTTTACTTATCCTGTACGTGAAACTACTTTGAATGGAAGTAATTATAATCAGGCAGCAGCTGCAATTGGAGGAGATCAGTTACAAACAAAGTTATTCTGGGATAAATTTTAACACCTTAATATATTTCACATTCATGTTAGGCCGCCTTCGGGCGGTTTTTTTATTTCCGTATATTTGTACTTCAAAATTTTGAAATGAATCACCTCAGAAGTGTTTCATTTGCTCATGATTTGTTACAGCTAGTATTATAGCGGAAAAATAAAAATAATTACATGAATATTAAAGATATAATAGAGGAAAAACTTTCGGAGGTCATTTTGAATGTATATCAATTGAAAGATATCAACCTTGAAGTTCAGGAAAATAAAACTGAATATGAGGGAGATTTTACAATTGTCACTTTTCCATTGGTAAAGCAGTTGAAAAAAAATCCTGAAAGTATCGGAGTAGAATTGGGAGAATCACTTACTGCACAGACCGACTTGTTTGAAAGCTTTAACGTTATTAAAGGATTTTTGAACGTAAAGGTTAAAAACCAATTCTTTGTAGATCAGTTCAAATCAATAAGTGAAGACTTTTCAAATATTGATAAGAAAAATGCTACAGTTATGGTAGAATATTCTTCGCCAAACACCAATAAACCTCTTCACCTGGGGCATATCAGAAATAATTTGTTAGGGTTTTCTGTGGCCCAGATTTTAAAGGAGGCCGGATATGATGTGATCAAGTCGCAGATCATTAATGACAGGGGAATCCATATTTGTAAATCAATGCTGGCTTGGGAAAAATTTGGAAATGGAGAAACTCCTGAGACCACTCATACCAAGGGAGATAAGTTCGTTGGAAACTATTATGTAGAATTTGATAAAAACTATAAAAAAGAAATCTCTGATCTTGTAGAACAGGGAATAGGAGAGGATCAGGCTAAAAAAGAAGCTCCTTTGATGAAAGAAGCTCAAAAAATGTTGCAGGATTGGGAAAATGGTGATGAGAAGGTAAGAAGTTTATGGGCAGAAATGAACAGCTGGGTTTATAAAGGTTTTAATGAAACCTATAAAAGATTGGGAGTTGATTTTGACCAGGTTCAATACGAAAGCAATACTTATATTTTAGGTAAAGATCTTATTCAGGAAGGACTTGATAAAGGGATTTTGTATCAGAAAGAAGACGGATCGGTTTGGTGTGACTTGACGGATGAGGGATTGGATCAAAAGCTTTTATTGCGTTCGGATGGAACATCAGTTTATATGACTCAGGATTTGGGAACCGCAGTAGAACGATTCAAGCAGAATGATATTCAGAAACTAATTTATACTGTAGGGAATGAGCAGGATTATCACTTCCAGGTGTTGTTCAAGATATTGAAAAAACTGGGTTATGTGTGGGCTGATCAGCTGTTCCACTTATCATATGGAATGGTGGAACTTCCGGAAGGAAAAATGAAATCCCGTGAAGGAACTGTAGTGGATGCTGATGATCTGATGCAGGAAATGTACGAAACAGCTAAATCAAAGGCTCAGGAATTAGGAAAACTTGAAACGCTTTCGGATCAAGAAAAAGAATCTTCTTATGAAACTGTTGGGTTAGGTGCATTGAAGTATTTTATGCTTAAAGTAGATCCAAAGAAAAAAATGCTATTTAATCCGGCGGATAGTGTTGATTTCAATGGAAACACGGGACCATTCATTCAGTATACATATGCCCGTATTCAGTCCTTATTGTCAAAAGCTAACTATGAATATAAAGAAGCTTCTGCAGTAGAGCTGAATGAATTTGAAAAAGAGCTAATCATGTTACTGGCGAATTATAAAACTATTGTAGAAAGAGCTGCCGAGGCATTAAGTCCTGCTCTTGTCGCTAATTATGTTTACGATTTGGTAAAATCTTATAATTCATTTTATCAGAATCAAAGTACACCGATTGTAAAACTTGAAGAAGGAGATTTAAAACAAACCCGTTTAAATTTATCTGATCTGACGGCAAAAACTATAAAAAAATCTTTAGGGTTACTGGGAATAGGAACCGTAAACAGAATGTAAAATATAAGCCTTCCGGATTCGGGAGGCTTTTTTATTAAGTTTGTTGGTTTTGTTTTGATACATCTCTGTGACTGTCTTCATATAATTTTGCATCACTCCATTTGGCATGTTTGGAAGGAACAATTTTATAGCCTTTTTTGTAAGAGTATACTTTAGTGAATTCAGCTCCGAAAAATATCAACATACAGGAATAATTAATCCACATCATAATAAGGATCACGGTTCCTGCCGTTCCAAAGGTCGAAGTCGGTTTGAAATTACTGAAGTACAGGCTTAATAAAAATTTACCCAATGTAAATAAAATAGTTGTTAAAATTGCACCTTTCCATACGGGTTTCCAGCTGATCTGTACATCCGGGAGAAATTTGAACATCAAAGCAAATAGAAGCATAACGAGTGCAAAGCCAACGGCAAAATTGACCAGTTCAACCAGCATATACGTCTCGAACCCGAAATAATTGGTGATCCATGTATTAAAAAGGCTAATCGCTGATGAAAGAATCATCGTGATCATTAATAAAAATCCAAGAATAAGGATCATTCCAAGTGAGTTCGCTCTATCAAGAAGGAATTTGATCAATGCTTTTTTGGGCGCTGATTGAACATCCCAAAGAGTGTTTAACGAATGTTGCAGCTGAAAAAATAAAGTAGTAGAACCAAAAACCAAAGAACCGATCCCCACTGCTTTCATGAAAATATTCTGCTTATCGATCAATGCTCCGGCAATCATATTTTCTACACTTTTAGCAACATCTTCCCCCATTAATCCGCTGATTTGAGTACTGATCTGCCCGCGGATGGCTTCTTCACCAAAAAAGTTTCCGGCTATCCAGATAATAATAATTAATAGTCCCGGGATTGAAAAAATAGCGTAATAAGCTAAGCTTGCCGAATCCCTTGATGCGGTTGAACTATTCCATTCACTAAACGTTTCTTTTAAAACTTCCCAGAAAAATTTTATATTATTGATCATATTAAAATGGATATCCGATTGCTATATTTAATACAAGATTATCTTTTCTCCAGCTGCTGTCCCCGAAATTAATTCTGTTAAAAGTCCATCGGTCCCCCTTTTCATAATAAGGAACACGTATCGGCATTGCTAAATCGAGCCTTAGAATTAAAATAGAGAAATCAAGTCTTAGGCCAACTCCTGCACCTACAGCTATTTCGCTTAAAAAATCTTTGGAGAATTTTCCTCCTGGTCTCTGATTTTTTTTGTCATTAATTAACCACACATTTCCCGCGTCTACAAATGCTGCAACATTTAGAAACTTATAAAGATTAGCCCGATACTCAGCATTCATCTCCAGTTTAATATCCCCAGACTGATCGAATGCAAAATTCGAGTTTAAATTCCTTGGATCATAACTACCAGGACCTAGAGTTCTCGCCCTAAATGCTCTGATACTGTTACTTCCTCCCACAAAAAACTGTCTGGAAAATGGAATTTCCTGTGAGTTTCCGTAAGGATAGGCTATACCTGCAATAATTCTTGATGCAAAATTGGTTTTCTCGGAGAACTTGTGATAGAATCTAAAATCATTTTCCATCTTTACATATTGGCTGAATGGCACACCGAAGATTTCTTTTTGCTTACCCTTTTTAGCATTAGCTCCGGTAACTAAACCTGTAATGTTTCCCGCCAAATCTAGCGTACCTTTATAGTAGATAGTATTGGCTTTTGGCAACATTGTATTAGTATAAGTGTAAGAGTAGGTAGGACCAAAAATAAGTTGTTTTTCAACCACTCTTTTTAAATAAGGATAATTGTCACTCTCTGTGTTATATAATTCAGTGACATTGGCAGGGGAAACCAACGTAATATCAATCACTTTCAGATCATGTTCTTTGCGAGCATTTTCCTTCCATACATAGCCGAAAGATGCTGTAAAGTTGTTCAATGTGTAATATTGCGTACGGTTCTGGAATTCATATCCTAAACTGATATTTGTTCTTGGAACAAAAGCACTCGAAGAATTAAAGCGGAAAGGAGCGACAATTCTAGGAATTGACAACTGTACATTGGCTCCCGCCCGATACATATTCTTAGCTTCGGATTGCCCTCCCATCTGTACATCAAATGCTCCGTATACAGATGCTTTGAATTGTTCAGCACCTTTGAAAAAATTTCTGTGGGTCCAGTTTAAGTTGAGCTCACTACCCGCGTAGCTTGCTGAATTGGTTCTCCCTAAAGCCTCAAGGCGTAAAGATTGTACTTCCCGAGGTGTTAACAGGTAATATGCATCAAATTTGTGTTGCAAAGAATCCGAAACGATAAACTCATTTTTCACAAACTTAAAAACCCCTAAACTAATCAGCCTGTTTAATGAAAGGTTATGATTTGTCCGGTTATAAAGATCTCCTTTTTTAAAATATAATGCTCTGTCAAAGATCTTAGGTTTGAATTTATGCTGCGGATCTATAACGTAGATATCATCATAAACATATTTTGATAGTGAATCCGGATTCATAGGGACACTGTATTTTCCTTGCTTTACATCCTGAAGATTATAATTGGGGAATACAATAACCTTATCGATACCGAACTGTTGTGTTGCAAGTTCAGGTGTATCATCTTTTAATTTTACATTAAGCTCAACCTTATGATTTTTGGCTACTGTACTGTCTGCCTGAACAATAATATTATCAGGATGAAAATAATAAAATCCTTTTTCCTTCAATCCGTTATCAATCCTGTCACGTTCCGACTTAATAACACCAAGATCGAATGGGTTTCCACTTTTCAGTAAGCTTTTATCTTTTAAATTTTGAATTTCGCGATTAACCAGAGTAGAATCTTTTTGAAATTTTACGTTGCTGATCAGATATTGGGCTCCTGGTTTTAACGTATAAATGACTTTTGCTTTCTTGTTCTTGGAAATGGTATCATAAGTGGCTTTAGCATTAAAATATCCTTTATTCTCTGAGTAATTAACAATAATGTCTTTATTGAATTCACGGTCAACGTCTCCTAATAATACAGGTTTCTCACCCACCTTATATTTAAGCCAGTAATTGAATCCTTTTTCTTTTTTAGGTTCTCTGGCAATATTATAAAAATATAACCTAGGTCGTAGACCCAGAATGGTTGAATTAGGTTTGGGAACCAGATTTTCTTCCAAAGCGGCCTGAAGTTCTTTTTTCTCTTTTTTGGAGATGGTATCATTTTCAATTTTTACTTCACCACGGGTGTATAGCATTTGTCCTTCCTTCAGAAACTTTGTATTGCTACACGAAAATGAAATGGCAGCGAATCCCGATGCACATAAAGATGTAAGATATATTTTGAATGTATTTCCCATTTATTTAAACTCTACCACTTGGTTATTTTTATTTTCTTTTTTGGTTTGTCCTGTTTTGATTTCCTGAAAATATCCCGGAATCGGTCATAATCCAATGTAATAATAAAACCGACACCTGTTTCAATAATTTGTCCTTGCAGGGCTACCTGATATTCATCTTTACGATAAGCCCTCAGCATATATCTGCCATCTTTGGAAAGACTGTAATCCACAGTAACATTTCCTGCGATATTGGTTGTGTTCTCATTTTGTCTGGCATCACCTTCCAGGCCAAAATTGCTTCCCACCGTTACTTTAAGACGATCGTTTAGTAGCTTTTTACTAATATCTACGTTGAGGTCGGTTCTTGTATTTTTCTGCCCGGTAGAATAATCTTCGGAAGATTCCAGCCCAAAATTCAGATCAACTCCTTTAATAAGTCCTGAAGCCAGGTTATTCAGTTGCTGCGAAAGGATTTTACTTACACTTTGTCTTGCCATTGCTTCCGCAGACATTCCTGCGCTGCTTTGGAATGGATTCTCTCCAATAAAACGGTTCAATAATAACAAAGCGAAGACCTGTTTATTCATTTCCGATTCCTGGGTTCTGAGCTGGGTAAGTTTCTGATCAACTGCATCAGTTACAGTAGATGAAACAGCATTATTTTTCTTATCTGTAGTGATGTCAAATGTAATCTGTGGTTTCAGTAATTCACCTTTCATTTTTAACAACGTATTGAAAGGAATTCTTTGTTTGAATTGATTCAATGTAGCAGCATCGCCCGTGAATTGTTGCTCAACTAGGTCAATCGGAGCCGTTTCGGTTTTATAAATGGCCGTAATATCCATAATGGCTGCAGTAGGCTCTCCTGTCCAGGTAATGGTACTCCCTTTCTGAATATCAAATTTTCTCTTAAGTACACTTACAGAAAGCTCATAAGATCCTTTTTCCACCTGATAAACACCCACAAGGGTAGTTTTTCCGGATGGATCAATGCCTCCGGTGAGTTCCGCCTCTCCCTGCAGTTTTACAAAATCACCATTGGCCTTATCAATAACAATTGACATTTTTGCTTCTTTACTTACTTCGATATTGACACTTACATCCATGCCTTTAATGCGGCTCTGAGCTTTCAAAGAGTCAGCTTTGATTGTTTTGTTTAAAACCACCTGATCCTGATCTACAAACTCCACGATTCCATCTCTTTCCTGCAATGACGGGCTGGATTGAGGAAGGACAAATGTAAAATCAGTATTATCCGCCACGGCTAATCTTCCATCTACTTTCGGAAGATCCAGATTACCACGGATATGCAGTCCTGCGTCGATAGCAAGAATCCCGTACATCATGGCATCATTGGATTTTTCAGAACTTACAACCTTAAAATCTTTAGCGTTTACATCAAGATTGAAGCCGAAGTCTCTATAGGTTTGTGTAAGGACCTGCCCGTCTACGACAAGTGCATTTCCATCCTTATCATTCACTTTAAATTGATTGAACTCAATTCCACGGCTGGTAAAATCGATCTCATCATTCAGTTTTCTGAAATCACTTCCCGTCTTTGCTATCTCAAGCCCAACATTATTAAATTTTACCTTACCGAGGATATTAGGCTTATCCGTACTTCCTGTAATCTTAAGATTTCCGGAAAGGTATCCTTCCGTATTGGTAATGGCATTCATTGAGAAGCCTTGGGCACTTTTCATCTGAAGCTTATTGATAGCCATGTCTAAATCAAATGTGCTTGATGATGTATTATAATCTCCAATGATCTTTACATCATTATCATTGCCTGATAATGCGATATTGGCATTTAAAAGCTTAGGTGAAGTACTGTTAACCTTTACAGCAAGGTTCCCGATTGGATTTCCAAATACATAAAGATCAGAAACGTTGAGGTCTGAGGTAAATGTCATGTCCTTTGTAAGATCCCTTAACTGAGCTGTACCGTTGATCGTTCCCTTCGCCAGTAG
This sequence comes from Chryseobacterium sp. B21-037, assembly GCF_028570785.1. NCBI lineage: Bacteria > Pseudomonadati > Bacteroidota > Flavobacteriia > Flavobacteriales > Weeksellaceae > Chryseobacterium > Chryseobacterium sp. B21-037. The sequence continues at coordinate 2,839,111 of NZ_JALGCB010000001.1, read as the reverse complement.
AGAATCCTTTTTAACGATCTCTGTGATTGTTTCTATCTTGAAATCCTTTAATGAAATATTTAAAGGGCTGTTAGGAGATGTGCTTTCGGACTGAAGGGAAATTTCGCTTCCCGTGTTGGAAAGTCTGAAGTTATCTGCTACAATTCCTTTGCTACTGATCTGTATTTTATTTCCTTCCGCAACGGTCCAGTCATTATAATTTAATTTGAGGCCGTTTGGATTTAACGAGATTTCTGTAATGTCATTCAGTGATTTGGCATTTCCGGCTATCAGGAATTGCGTCACATCTTTCTGATCTTTGGTCGTGATGTTATAATTAATAGTGTTGTCAGAAATATCTCCGCCAATATTTATTTTATTTAAAGCAAAACTTGAGCTTTTCAATCCGGCAACATTCAAATTATATTGCAGGGCTTCGTTTTCATTCGTTACTTTAAGTGAGGCATTTTCAATGGAGTTTTCACCATATAGTAATTGAGGAATTTGTCCGTCGATTTCAATTTTATGGGAGTCAGCATTATAATTTCCAGCTAAATTGATTGTTTCAAAACTTTTAAGATCCGGAACAAACTTTCTGATCAGATCATCATTTTTAATTTTTGCATTAAAGGTAAAATATTGCCCTGCATCGATCTTTTGAGATTTATCAGGTTTCTGAAACTGGTAATACTGGTTAATGGTCTGAGCCAAAGATCCGAAGATCTGCGTTAACCTGTATTTTCCTTTGAGCTCGACATCAGCAATCTGAGAATTGAGGACAATGCTTGTTGAATCATTTGCCGAACTTGCTTTCAGCGTTACTTCCTGAACAGGATAAACTTCTTTGGTATCCGAGAACGCGAAATTTTGGAGATTCAGATAACCATTAAGATGATCCGGATCCAGATTCGTAAAGTCACCCTCTATTTTTCCACCGATAATCATTTGTTTATCGTAGAAGCCTAGTTTATTGAGATCTACTTTGATAATATTTCCATTAACCTTTACCGTAGGATTTTTTTCATTATATATTCCCGAGGCTGTTAATTTCAGGTTGGCATTAGGATCATTAGAATCCAATAGGATATTATAAGCTCCATTATCAATTTTTCCGGTCAGGTTCATATCTCGGTACTGGTATCCTTTGTAGGTTGCTGAAGCAACATGTCCTTTAAGATCTGCTTTTGCTTTTTTGAAGTCAAAACTTTCTCCTTTTGCAGAGATTTGTGCTGTAACCGAGCCAATGTCCTTATTCTGTATAATTTTTCCCACCTGTATTCCCTGCAAATTAGCCTTTACATCATAGAGTTCCTGATTTTTTCTGCGCATATCCACCTTGGCAATAACTGCAGCATTTCCGAGAGTGGAATACAGGTTGAGGTTGGTATCAACCATCTTCGTGGTTCCTTTCGCTGCCCCTTTGATGCTGAAATTTGATGGAAGGGAAATATTTGATGGAATAGTATTTTTAGGTACCAGGTTAAAGATTGTTTTTGCAGAAGATGACAGTTCGCCAATTTTCAGATCATAATATAACTGATCGGGATTCATTGCGTTTTTAATTCTTCCTGATGCCGAAACCCTTAGTTGATCAAGCCCTGATAATTTAAAATTCTGGATCAGCAGATCATTTACATTTCCTTTTACATTTGCATTAACTGCAAGTATTGCATTAGGATATTTATTAAACGGAACCGTTGTCCTTAAAGTTGGAACCAGATTTAAAATATCGGCAAATCCTACTTTGGAATCTTTAATGTTAGCTGATATTTTTACTGCGCCTAGGTTTGAACTGAGTTGTTCGATTGAATTATACTCCAAAACAACCTCATCCCTTAGAATTGTTTTTGAAGTCTGCAAATAGAGGTCTTTCAGATAGGCCTGTCTTTCACCATATACAAAATCTGTATTGAATTTCTGTATATCCAGCCCACGACTTTCCTTAATTTCCGCAGAGCTTACAGTTCCTGCAAACGTATTGTTTTCCATCTTGAAACTACGGACCTCCACATTCATTTTTGAAAAATTAAGATGGTTAAAATCCATTCCCTGCTTTGTAGGAGTAATCGCGGTATTATTGTATGCTACTTTCACATCGTTCAAAACCATCTTCCCCAAAAGTATTTTCATTGCTTTTTCAGCATTCGCAGAAGGCTTAGGCTCTTCTTTTGAGTTTTTGGGATTGGCGTTTTGAGCCGGCAGATAAAGATTGGCATTAATATCTGCTCCGGAAAGAAACAGATTGGCTACGTTGTAAGAGTTGTTATCAAGATCCAGCTTATTGACCTTAGTACTTAATTCTTTAAATACAATTTTTGCAAAGGTTTTGGTATTGTCATCCCCATAATCTATATCAAAATTTGTCAGCTTAATTCCTCTTAATCCAATACTCATTGATTTTTTCTGGTTAAGAGAATCTACTTTCTTTTCAACTTTTTTTGAAACCTCTTCTACAATATCCTGCTTTAATTTGAGCTTCAGTCCATCGAGGTTGATATCATTAACGGCGTAGCTATTTTTATTTAAATCAAAAGTTTTTACCCTGGTGTCAAAAGATTTAAAATATAATTTAATATCGTTTCGGGATTGCTGGTCATTAAAAGTAACCCCGATATCTTTTAATTTGATTTTATCCAATGAAATAATAAACGGTTTCGAAGGACTTTCTTCTTTATCAGAAGTGGCAAAGGCATCGATAATATAATCAAAATTGAATTTTCCGTCTTTTTTTCTTACCACGTTGGCCTGTACCCCTTCAAGATCAACAGAAGTAATATCTGCTGTAGAATTAATAAGTTTAAGCATGTTCAGGCCTACATCGAGTTTCTTTACAGCAAGAAGTGTATCAATATTCTGCCCCTTTAAATAAAGATTTTCCATAACCAGGCTGTTAGGGAAACCTATATAGACCCTTTCAAGGCTTACTTTTGTTTTGATTTTTTTCTCAAGATAAACAATAAGTTTGTCTTTGATGAAGTTTTGAACTGCCGGAAGTCTCAAGCTTAAAATAAGTAAGGTAAGAAATACCAATATCGATATAATGGTAATGGCAGTGCGTCTTAGGAGTTTTCTTTTATTGATTTTCAGTTTCAAATGTGATAGGGTTTAGAACAAAGATAATTAATACTATTTAAAAAATTACCTGGTGTGGTACCCTCTGGAGAATGCAAAAATCCTGCCTTGGCTGCCATTTATGGAATTTTAGTTGTGTCGAAGTGAAGTGAATAATTGAGACAACAGCCAAAGCAAGGATTGATTTTTTTCTTTAAAAAAGCCCCCTTTTGTTTATTTTCAAGTATGAAAAAGGTATCGAAAATAATATAATGTTAGTTAGTTTTCAAAAGGGGGCGAGACATAGTTGAAAAGTTTAGTTTATATTTTTACTGATTATTATTCTCCCATTTTACTTCTTCACCTTGGGATGCAGCGCCACCCTGAGTAACAGTAATGGGTGTGGTTTCCTGATTGATGTGATAAACATAAGCGGCAATTTTTTCAGCATCCCTTCCGGTAATTGTCCCTTCTTTAATAAATGGCCTCATAGCTGGATTGTTCGGTGAACCATTCTCAAGCATCCAGAAAACATTTTTAAACAGGCTTTTTTCTTTAATATTGATCCAGTATGTATCCGTTAAATTGGGACCAATACCTCCTCTGCCACCATCACCATGGCAGGTTACACAATTGGTTTTAAAAAGTTGCTCACCTTCTGCGATGTTATCAGCGCTGTATTTTGCTGTTTCCAGATTAATGGTGGGAGCATTTTTTTCGTATTCTTCAATGGAAGCCAGCATTACTTTAGTCTCTTTATCATATTCTGCATCCGGATGTGCATAATCAGTAAAGGCGAAAGCCAGCATATAAACAGCACAGAAAATAATTCCGAAATAAAATAGTCCGATCCACCATTTGGGTAATGAATTATCCAGTTCCGTAATTCCGTCGAAACCATGATCGATGAGAATGTCTTTTTCCTCAGTTTGTGATTGCTTTTTAAAAGCAGAATTCCAGAGTTTCTGAAAATAAGGAGTACTTTTATCCCTAAGGTATTCTTGTTTTTCATACGAACTCAATCTGCTGAATTTTTCATTTTCCACCAGATCTCCAATCGAGTTCATGATCAAAAGGAGAATGGTGGCAATCAGTAATAATGCCCAGAAGAATGGGGAACTGAAATAACCGGAATCGTGAGCAAACATTTCGAATGCCATAACTGTTAATGCTACGGTTACAATGATGTATATAGAAATGGGTGTCCGTGTTTTCATTTTTACATGTATTTAATAATTAATCCGCACTTGCTGTTTTAATGTCCGTGGTTTTAATATCAGTACCTAATCTCTGGAGATAGGCTATCATTGCTATAATTTCTCTCTGTTCAAGCGGGATAAAGGCAGAGCCTTTTGCTGCTTTATCTTTCTGAACCTGGTCTCTTACGTCTGTTGCCTCCGAATAAATTCTTTTTACAATAGCCTGGGACTGATGATCTGCCCATTGGTTTGCCGAATCTATTTCCGCTTTTGTGTAAGGGATGTCAAAAGTATTTTTCATCAGTTCCATCTTGCTGATCATTTCAGAGCGGTCAAGTTTGTTGGTGATCAGCCATGGAAAACGAGGCATAATGGATCCTGCAGATGTAATTCTTGGATTGTACATATGTTTGAAATGCCATGAGTCAGGGTTTCGGCTTCCCTCCCGGTGGAGATCAGGTCCTGTTCTTTTTGAACCCCATAAAAACGGTCTGTCATACACGAACTCACCTGCTTTAGAGTATTGCCCGTTTTTACCGTCAAATCTCATTACCTCATCACGGAAAGGCCTGATCATTTGGGAATGACATGAATTACATCCCTCACGGATATAGAGATCCCTACCTTCCAGCTCCAAAGGAGAATAAGGTTTTACTGCCGTAATCTGTGGTAAATTGCTCTTAATGGTAAGGGTAGGGACTATTTCTACCAATCCGCCAACTGAAATTACAATGAAAGCCAATATAGAAAGTAATTTTGGTGTTCTTTCAAGCCAAAGGTGAGCGCCTTCACCTTCCTTTCTCTGGCTTCCGATATTTGCTAAAGCAGGAGCTTCTGCAGGAACTTCTCTTTGGAATGATCCGGCCTTAATGGTCTTAATAACATTCACAACCATTAATATGGCGCCGGAAAGGTAAAGGATACCTCCAATAAATCTCATTTTGAAATAAGGAATGATTGCAGTTACCGTATCCAGCCAGTTCTTCCACAATAGGGTTCCGTCCGGGTTGAATTGTTTCCACATCAAACCTTGAGTAAATCCTGAAATATACATTGGTACTGCATAGAAAATAATTCCTAAAGTCCCCAGCCAGAAGTGCCAGTTAGCCAGTTTTTTAGACCAGAGTTCCGTTCTCCACATAATTGGAATCAGATAATAAATAACTCCAAATGCCATAAAACCATTCCATCCCAATGCACCTAAATGTACGTGCCCGATTACCCAGTCCGTGTAATGTCCGATTTTATTTAAAGATTTTGTGGCTAAAAGCGGTCCTTCAAATGTTGCCATTCCGTAACAGGTCACAGCGACTACAAAGAACTTAAGGATAGGATTTTCTCTTACTTTATCCCATGCTCCTCTTAAAGTAAGAAGACCGTTAAGCATTCCTCCCCATGACGGAGCGATAAGCATGATAGAGAACCCGGTTCCTACTGCCTGTGCCCATGCAGGAAGTGCCGTATACTGAAGGTGGTGAGGACCTGCCCACAGGTAGACAAATATCAGAGACCAGAAATGGATAATAGACAGTTTATATGAGAATACAGGACGGTTAGCAGCCTTAGGCATGAAATAATACATCAGTCCTAAAACCGGAGTTGTTAATACGAATGCTACTGCATTGTGACCATACCACCACTGGACAAGGGCATCTTTTACTCCTGAATATACAGAATAAGATTTCCAGCTTGTGAAAGATAACGGAACTTCTAAGTTATTAAAAATATGAAGCATGGCAACAGCAATCCATGTAGCAATATAAAACCAGATGGCTACATAAAGGTGTCGTACCCGTCTTTTGGCAATGGTTCCAAACATATTGAACCCAAAAATGATCCATGAGAAAGCAATTAATATATCAATTGGCCATTCGTGTTCCGCATATTCTTTTGAAGTATTGATTCCCATCAGGAATGTAATAACCACACTGATAATCATAATCTGCCAAGACCAGAAATGGATCCACGAAAGTGTATCGCTATACATTCTGGTTTTTAGTAAACGCTGCATACTGTAATAGGCACCACAGAAAAATGAATTACATACAAAGGCAAAAATTACGGCACTCGTATGCAGCATCCGTATTCTTCCGAATCCCATTGCTCCCTGTGTATTGATCAGCCCCTGGATATTGCCGCTTCGTAAACTCTGAATCGTTGTGTCATCGGTTCCGAATAAAAATTCAGGTAGCTCAGGGTAGAAAAGCATTAGTGCTGCCGTAAGTCCCAGTAAAAAACCGACCAGACCAAATGCGATAGTAGCATAGAGAAATGCTCTGACAATGGTATTGTCATAATTAAATTTTTGCGTCTCCATAATTCCAATAGTTGTTGTAGAGAAAAATATTTATCATTAATAAGTGATCAGCTCTTATTTGTGAAGCTAAATTCCATTAAGAAATAAATATCATGTAACGTGTATAATGTTTTGCCAAAGGTATTTATTAACTTTGTTAGAGGCTAGTAGATATCCTTCTAAACTATACCAAAAACTACTAAAACAAATACAATGAAAGTATGCGGTCAGAACATCAGGAAAATCAGACGAACTAAAGATTTGACACAGGAGTATATGGCTTTTGAAATGGGGATTTCACAAAAGGCTTATTCGGATATTGAGAATTCTAAAGTGAAGATCAATCTGGATATCTTAAATAAAATCTCGCAGATTCTGGAAATTAAGCCTTCGGATATCTGCAGCATTTCACATAAATGCGGAATGGATGATTATGAAGACAAATACCAGTCTCTTTTGGAATATATGAAAAAGAATAATATTTCGGTTCCGGAAGAATATCTGTAAGAAAACAGAGTATTTTACTTTTTAATTCTTTAAAACTGAATGATTTGAATGTTCATGCTGCTTTATAGAAGCAAATTTCTTAAAGTTTTATATATTTAGGGCTTAATTCATTGTATGAACAACGAACAAAAAACCGGACCTAATGATGGGAATCTGGTTAGGGGATTAACCAACAGACATATTCAATTAATTGCTCTCGGTGGAGCTATAGGTACCGGTCTCTTTCTCGGTATTGGTCCTGCAGCTGTTTTAGCCGGCCCTTCCGTTATCTTAGGGTATGCATTAGCAGGGATCATTGCATTTTTTATTATGCGCCAACTTGGTGAAATGGTAGTTCAGGAACCTGTGTCCGGAAGCTTTAGTCATTTTGCATACAAATATTGGGGAAATTTTCCGGGGTTTGCTTCAGGCTGGAACTATTGGATTCTCTATATTCTGGTGAGTATGGCAGAACTTACAGCCATCGGACACTATATCCATTTTTGGTGGCCTGAAATTCCGCTCTGGGTTTCCAGTTTGTTCTTTTTTATCGTCATTAATGCGTTAAACCTTGCCTCTGTAAAAGTGTACGGAGAAACTGAATTCTGGTTTTCTATTATAAAGGTAGTTGCAATTATAGGAATGATTGTTTTTGGTATTTACTTATTGATTAGTGGTACCGGAGGAGATAAGGCAAGTATTTCAAATCTGTGGAATGACGGAGGATTTTTTCCAAAAGGTTTTTTTAATAAAACAGAAAATGGATATTCCGGACTTTTTGCGGCAATGGCCATGATCATGTTTTCCTTTGGAGGATTGGAATTAATTGGAATTACTGCTGCAGAAGCTAAAAGTCCGGAAAAAACGATTCCTAAAGCTACCAATCAGGTTATTTACAGAATTTTAATTTTTTATGTGGGGGCATTGGTTATTCTCTTTTCACTAAGTCCATGGAGAGAAATTACAGAAGGAACAAGCCCGTTTGTCATGGTTTTCCAAAATCTGAATGGATTTGAATTTACCATCTTTGGAAAAGTAATACACTTTAATGTTCTCATAGCAAATATTCTTAATCTGATTGTTTTAACCGCAGCTTTATCAGTTTATAACAGCAGTGTTTACAGTAACAGCAGAATGCTTTTTGGATTAGCGCAACAAGGAAATGCACCCAAATTTCTTACAAAATTAAATAAGAATAGTGTGCCTACCAATGCAATCCTTGTTTCCTCATGTTTTGCTGGGATCTGTATTATCATCAACAAGCTGGTTCCGGAAAAAGCATTTGAATATCTGATGGCCTTAGTAGTTTCCACTCTTATCATCAACTGGCTCATGATATGTTACACCCATTTAAAATTTAGAACTGAGAAAAATAAATCAGGAACAAAAACCAAATTTCCTTCTATATTTTATCCTGTATCGAATTACATATGCATCTTTTTCCTGTTGGCTATTTTAGTTTTAATGAGCATTACAGGAATGGAGATCCAGGTTATCCTGATCCCGGTGTGGTTGATTTTCCTCTTCATACTGTTTAAATTGTACAAGCCTAAAAACAGCTAGCTTTTTTACAGAAAATAATATAAAAAAGGATGGATATTTATCTGTCCTTTTTTGTGAAGATGTTTTTACTAAATTCATAGGGTTATTAATTCATATGTGGCTGGCATTTTGTATAAATTGAAAAACCCATTTGAATTTATAAAATACATTCATGCATAATCATTTTGGTGAAATACAAAAGATTGTAGACCTCATTGAGGAAAACTTTGACAGAGAGATCACGGCTTATGAAATAGAGAGCATGTCTCATTATTCCTATAGGAATTTCCAAAGGATCTTTTTTAGGATTTTTAATGAAACCATTTCCGGATTTCAAAAACGGCTCCGCCTTGAGAATGCTTATAAAAAGCTAATATATACAACCGATACAATTTCTGACATTGCCTGGCAAATTGGTTATTTTAATATTCAATCCTTTTCTAAAGCTTTTAAACAACAATATCATATTTCACCGGCAGTAGCCAGGAAAAATAAACAGGAAATGTTTAGTCAGTTTATTGGTAATACCCAAGGAAATCTGCCACATGAAATAAGATATAAAGATCCGGTTTCTGTATACTGTAGGTTTATTAAAGCTATGGATTATAATAATCAGGAAATTAATGATCTGTGGGAAAGTATTGAGAATGAAAATGAAATTTCTGGTTCTGCCTATGGGATTATTCGGGATCAGCCCCTTATTACGAGCGTACCTCACTGCAGATACGGAGCAGGTATAACACATATTTCTTCCGGGATATCAGGATTTCAAAAGAAAGAAATTTTTGGAGGCAAGTATATCAAATTTACCCATTACGGAAGCTTTGATAGTATTCTGGAAACGTACAGGATTTTTTATAGATTTTGGCTGACGGAGTCTTTGTTTATGCTGGATAATTCCGATGTTATAGAAGAATATACACAGTCCCCAACAGGAGAAATTATTACACACATTTATTTTCCGTTGTATTCATGAGGTTGTCCTTTTAGGACAATTTTTTGTTTTTTAACGATATAATTTTGCAGTCATCAATAACAAAGATGATTTATAAGTAAAGACTTTAGAAAACAATAATGATGAAAAAAATAGTATTTCCCGTAGCTTTTCTGTTTTCATATGGAGCAACAGCTCAAATTTCAGTACAAGGTTATGCAGGTATCAAGGAAACAGAAGTTTTAGGGATTTTTGATAAGGATTTTAAGACAAAATGGAATTATTTCGCTTCAGGTACAGTTTCCTACGAATATGAGTCAAAGAAATGGAATGCAGAGTTATATCAGAATCTTAATTATTATATAGGAAGAAACTGGGGAATTTCAGGGGGAGTTCATGTATCTGCTGAAGATGTAATGCCTTCGCTTGGATTTGCCTTTATTAAAGAGAAAGGAGATTTTGGAATTAATTTATATCCGGCGCTGACTTATTCTTTCGATGGGAAAGAAATGGGATTCGGGCTTTATACATTAATGGAATATACACCCAGGATTAATGAGCGGTTTAGCCTGTATAGTATGTTGATTATAGATTCTGATTTTAGCATTAAGGAGCATCAGATGAGTAATCAGGTCATCAGATTGGGAATAGAAACCCAAAAGAAGATGCAGTTCGGAATCGGAAGTACCGTTTCTCAGACCGGAAATAATTTTGAAACCACAATTGACTTTGGAATATTTATAGGAAAGAAATTTTAATAATATGAATAATAAATTTTTTGCATTTTTTTTAACATTAAACTCAGTGTTTTGTATGTCACAAACGTATTATTTCCCGGAAGAGTCATCCCTTCACGAAGGAACATGGCTACAGTGGCCACATCATCACCAGCATGGTAAGGCTTACAGGGAAAGGGTCGAGCAGACATGGATTGATATGACCAAAGCTTTACAGGTTAATGAGAAGGTCCATATTATTGCTTATGATGAGGTAGAGAAGAAAAGGATTTTAAATATTTTAGAGGAGAATGCCATACCGATGAAAAATATTGATTTTAAGATCTATCCTACAGATGATGTATGGATCAGGGATAATGGACCTATTTTCGTGAAAGATAATAAAAGACACCTCCTGATCGAAGATTGGGGATTTAATGGTTGGGGAGAAAAGTTTGATTTTGAAAATTGTGATGAAATTCCACAACGTATCGGAAAAGACATCGGGGCAAAGGTTATAGATCTGAATGAAGAAATGGTAAATGAGGGAGGTGCAATAGAAACTGATGGAGATGGGGTTTTAATGGCATGTAAAAGTTCCGTGATCAGCCAGAAAAAAGGTTCGGTAAGGACAAAAGGGATAACACAGCAGGAGGCTGAGGAAATGTTTAAAACCTATTATGGAGTATCAAAGGTGATTTGGTTGGATGGCGTTACAGGACTGGATGTTACTGATATGCACATTGATGGATTTATGAAGTTTATAGACAAGGATACCATGATTACGATGGATGAAGAGGATCTTGCAGAAATGGGGCTGTCGGATAAAGATATCAATACATTGTATACTGCCACAAACGTGGAGGGAAAAGAATATAAAAAAGTTTATGTGCCTGCTACAAAAAACAAGGTGAAAACAGCTTATGGTAAACAACTGGATGAAAAGGGCTCGTATGTAAACTATTACGTGGCCAATAAAATTGTTCTCGTTCCAAATTATGGTGACCCCAATGATAAAGTAGCAAACAAAATTATTCAGGATCAGTATCCTACTAGAAAAGTGATTGGAATTGATGTTAGAAACCTATATGAAAATGGTGGGATGGTACATTGTGTAACCCAACAACAACCTGCCGGAGAATTGGCTAAATAATGATAATAATATTAAATAAATACCCCTGATCTATTAGATCAGGGGTATTTATTTAAAGTCTCTTTGTGCTTTTCAGACAATATTAAGTGGTAAATTAAAATTTATCTAAGAGTATGGCTGTTTGATGGATATGTTACGTTTGTTATCCAAAAATTTTGATCAATAATAGAAAAACAAAAGCCACTCTTTTTAAGAGTGGCTTGTAGACCCACAGGGATTCGAACCCCAGATGACTGAACCAAAATCAGTAGTGTTACCGCTACACCATGGGTCTGTGTTATTTTTTGTGGTGCAAATTTATAAATTTTTTCTTGATACACAAAAATCTGGCATAAAAAAATCATTTTAATACATCCTGAAATAATAAGTAGTTGTGTACTAGTATTTTATTAATGGGATTTTAAACATATATAATAAAAAAACCACTCTTAAGAAAGAGTGGTTGTAGACCCACAGGGATTCGAACCCCAGATGACTGAACCAAAATCAGTAGTGTTACCGCTACACCATGGGTCTGTGTTGTTTTTAGTGGTGCAAATTTAAAGCTTTTTTCTCTACATACAAGAACTTTTTAAACTTTTTTTTACATTTACATCACATTTTATTTGCGGAAAACATGGTGATAGATTTCAATAATCTCAAAATTAATAACTTATATCCACATACGGAATTCGAAAAAAAAGTCATTCTTTTTTTGGAAAAATGGACTTCCGGTTCGGAAACAGTTGATGTCCAAACTTCAGGATCAACAGGAGCGCCTAAAGTTTTTGAAATTGAAAAAAGGAAAATGATGAATTCAGCAGTGATGACGTGTAACTTTTTACAGTTAAAAGAAGGAGATACGGCTTTGCTCTGTTTACCTGTAGAATATATCTCAGGTAAGATGATGGTAGTTCGCTCCTTTGAGAGAAAGATGAAGCTGCTTGTGGAAGAACCATCTTTACAGCCACTTGAAGAAATTACTGCAGAAATAGATTTTTGTGCAATGACTCCTCTACAGGTGGAAAACTCTGTGGATAAACTTCACCTTATAAAGAACCTGATCATTGGTGGAGCATCCGTCTCAGAGAGCCTGAAAAAAAGGATATCACACCTCAATACAAACATATTTGAAACCTATGGAATGTCAGAAACTTTATCCCATATTGCCTTAAAGCAACTGTCGCCAAAGGCTGAAGATTACTTTACCGCTTTTGAACATGTTGAAATCTCTAAAGATGATCGGGGATGTCTCCGGATATTTGCTCCGGATGTCAACAGTGAGGTCCTGCAAACTAATGACTTAGTTGAAATTAAAAATTATAATCAGTTCAGATTTTTAGGACGTATTGATAATGTAATTAATTCCGGAGGGGCTAAAATTTTTCCTGAAGAACTGGAAGGATTGGTCAAAAAAGAAATTGCAAACGAAGTTTTATTTTTAGGATTAAAAGATGAAATTTTAGGCCAGAGATTAGTATTGGTTATCGAAGGGCAACGTTCGGAAAAATTGATTGAGAGGATTTCACAAATACCATTTGAAAAAAACTTTCATAAACCTAAAGAAATTATTTTTGTGGACGAAGTACCGAGGACTCCGAATGGTAAGGTGAACCGGCTAGAATTAATGAAAATGCTGTCGTGAAATTTTTATCTATAACCCTTGTTTCAAAACCATGAAAGATTTTTCAAAAGAACTAAGCTATAGAACTTCCAGGAGCAGTGGAGCGGGAGGTCAGAATGTAAATAAGGTGGAAACATCTGTCACCGTACTTTGGAATGTAAACGGATCTGAGTTTTTTACTGAAGATGAAAAAGTTTTAATTCAAAATAAATTAAAAAACAGAATCAATGCAGAAGGCTTGATGTTTTTGACGGTTTCTGAGAGTAGAACTCAATTGATGAATAAAAATAAAGCAGTTGAAAAAATTATAGAAATTGTAAATAAAGCTTTAATAATTCCTAAGAAAAGACTCGCAACCAAACCTTCCAAAGGTCAAAAGCAGAAAAGGCTTGATAATAAAAAGAAACTCTCAGACAAAAAGGAAAACAGACGTTTTAAATTCTGATTGTGCACTTCGGAAAAAATGTTATTTTTGCCGAAATTTAAAACAAATGATAAAAAAAATTACACTTTTAGGGATGTTTTCGATTACTGCTATGTCCATGGCACAACAAAAATTTTCAATCATTCCATCCGTGGGATATGCATGGAGGGTAGCAAAAACTCCATCGAATATTTCAGGGGATACAAGAAACTACATTAAAGGGTTAAAAAGCGGGATGAATTTTGATGTTTCTGCTTATTATAACGTGAAGGGGAATATACATTTAGGATTAAAATATTCCAATTACAGTGCATCCAGTGATGGAAGAATTACCGTAAGAGATAATAATGGGCAAACTATTTCAGGATATGTTAGCACCAAAGACAATATCAATTTCTTTGGACCAGCATTTATGTATTCTAACTTTAACGATGAGTTTAAACATAAATTCTATTATGATGTTGCACTGGGAGCTATTACCTATACAACAAAAACCGGTAGCGTTAAAGGAACGGGGTCAAATTTGGGATTGGAAGCTAATTTTGCTTACCAATATGCAGTCTTGAATAACTTTTTTATTGGTCCTAAAATCGGTCTTACAGCCGGTACATTAAGCAAAATGACAATTAACGGAAGATCTTTTAAGCTGGAGGATGATCAAAAGGAAGGATTAACAAGACTTTCTCTGAGTGCTGCCGCTACATTCCGATTTTAAGTTTTATCTTTGCAAAAATCAAAATAAATGAACAAGCCAATTTCTGAATTTATAGAGAAATATTACCTGCACTTCAATGCAGCTGCATTGGTGGATGCATCAAAAGGTTATGTTGCGCATCTTAAAGATGGCGGAAAAATGATGATAACTTTAGCGGGAGCAATGTCTACTGCTGAATTAGGAAAGATTCTTGCTGAGATGATCCGTCAGGATAAAGTAGACTTTATTTCTTGTACCGGAGCAAACTTGGAAGAAGACTTAATGAACCTGGTTGCGCATTCTCATTATGAAAGAGTTCCGCATTACCGAGATCTTACGCCACAGGAAGAATGGGACTTATTGGAAAGAGGATTAAACAGAGTTACAGATACATGTATCCCTGAAGAAGAAGCATTCAGAAGGTTGCAGAAGCATATTGTGGAGATTTGGAAAGACGCTGACTCTAAAGGAGAAAGATACTTCCCACATGAATATATGTACAAAATGATCCTTTCTGGAGTTTTGGAGCAGTATTATGAGATTCCAAGAGAAAACTCATGGATGATTGCTGCTGCAGAAAAAAATCTTCCGATTGTTGTTCCGGGATGGGAAGATTCCACAATGGGAAATATTTTTGCATCCTACTGTATAAAAGGAGAGCTTAAAGCAACAACAATGAAATCAGGAATTGAATACATGATGTATCTTGCTGATTGGTATACTAAAAATTCAGGAGGGAAAGGTGTAGGATTCTTCCAGATTGGAGGAGGAATCGCAGGAGATTTCCCAATTTGTGTAGTACCGATGCTATATCAGGATATGGAGATGCATGATGTACCGTTTTGGTCTTATTTCTGCCAGATTTCCGATTCTACAACATCGTACGGTTCATATTCCGGAGCAGTTCCAAATGAAAAAATCACTTGGGGTAAACTGGATATTACAACACCTAAGTTCATCGTTGAAAGTGATGCAACGATCTGTGCACCATTAATGTTCTCCTATATTCTTGAGAATTCTTAAGATGAAATTTCCGGGATATCCTGGATCATAAAATAAGAAAAACGCTTCATATTATGGAGCGTTTTTTATTTTTTAGATGTTAAAAAAATTATTCTAAAATAGCTAAAATCATTAAAAGTTCCGAGGCTTCAGAAATTGATTGGTCATATCGGGCTTAACAAAATATAAAAGCTTTCCTTTTTATAGAATTTAATCCATAGAATTAATAAGCACAAAATAACGGTATGCAAGAATTCCTTTTTGTAACTTCGTTAATGAAGAAGGATCCTTATCGCTTAATTTGGGTAAGATCTTTTTATTGATCGCATTCAGAATGCGGAAAAATGATTTTTTCATAACTTTATAATTTTAATGAGAAACATCATTGAAATTATTATCATTCAAAAATGATGCAATTATTTTAACCAATATAAATGATCGTGTATGGACGAAATTTTTAAACAACAGGTTTATGAAATTACAAAGCTTATTCCCAAAGGGCGAGTATCTTCTTATGGAGCCATTGCAAAAGCAGTAGGATATCCCAATCATTCACGTCATGTTGGAAAGGCTATGGGTGGATGCCCAAAAGATGTTCCTGCCCATAGGGTAATTTCCAGTTCAGGAGTTTTATCTGTAAAAGAATTTCAGCCTAAGCTGGAAGCAGAGGGTATTGTGGTTGAAAATTTTAGAATTAAAAATTTCAAGAAACTTTTTTGGGATCCTTTAAGTGAATTGTAGAATTTACTTTCTTGCTTTCAGCGTTTTTATTTCTGCCTGTAATTTCTGGTTCTCGGCTTTTAATAAAGAAATATATTCCTGAAGGTTTTCAACAATGGAAAGTGGAATCGTATTGTTGTTATATTGATACACTCCCGATGCAGAACTGTCGTTAAATACTGGATGATCATTATTGACAACAATTTGGGCGTCATCTTCTTCATAAATGTCCTCCATAGTAACATCGAGGAAATTAGCAATCTTTTCCCATTCAGCCCTTACGATTTTTACATCTCCACTTTCTTTTCTGCTGTAATTGGAAACATCCGTAGCAATGATATCAGCAATTTGTTGCTGAGTATATCCCTTTTTCTTTCTGATTGATCGTAGCTTTTCTTTTTGCATCTCGCATTTTTATACAAATATGCAAAAAATCACACAAATTTGTATCTGTGTTGTACATGAAAAATGCAAAAAATCTGCAACAGGATTATGCATTTTGAATGTTTTGACTTTTATAGTTTTGGAGTACAACAAATAAAAAAACAACACAATGAGAAAAAAATTACTTATGGCAGGAGTGCTATTCCTGCTGATTTTTCAGGCATGTTCTTCAAACGAAGATTTATCAACGGGACAGAATTCCAGCACAAAGACAATTCAAAAAAATGTTTTAAGAACTGCGAGATCAGATTCCGGAACTTTATCAGATTATGTATCTACCCAGCTCAGCATTCAGTCGGAAATCAAGAATCTGTTGGATAATGAAAAAGACGCAGATTTTTCATTGATTCAGTCGGGAATTGATAGGGTTAAGACCGTAGAAGAACTTGAAAGTCTTTATAATTCTGCAAAAATTGGAAGAAGCAGGGAATTGATCTCTATGTATGAGAAAATGAATGATAATAGTTTAGCCTTCAGAGAATCTAATGCTGATTTTTATTCAAAATATACAGAAGAAGAAAGAACAAGGATGCTGACAAATGAGGTAGATTTGCAATTGAATTATGATGAAAGTACTCGTATGGCAAATGGAAAAGACTGTCAGGCAGGTTTTGTTAAAGCATCAAATAGATGTATGAGGAATTATGCAATAACAATGGGAGGAGCTGCTTTAGTAGGGATTTTTTCAGGAGGAACGGGGGCTGTAATTGGAGGAGCAGTAGCTACTACTAATATGATTGTGTGTAATTCAGATGCAGAAACAGATTATCGAGGTTGCGTAAGAGAGGGAGGGAAACCATAAAGATAGAATATGAAATTTAATAAGTATATTATAATAATAGTAATGATTATGTTAATACTTACTCCACTGTTTACAAGGGATAGTATATGGCGTATCATTTTTGAATGTATCTCTTTTATAATTTTCTTTATCCTTATTATGTCAGCCTGGAGGGAACGTAATAAAAATGCTGTTATTGCTTATACTTTTTTAATAGTTATTTCAACTATTCAATTATTTGATAAGGAAGATAGGTACTTTTTTGTTCAGGTAATTCTTTTGATGATAATGCTTGTTTTAGCAATCTTTAAATCGAACAGATCAGAAAATAAAAATGGTATAGAATAAGCGATCAAGGATGAAGCTTAGTTTTCTAAGAACTAACTAGGATTTAGACAAATATTATAGAATAGTCTTATAAGAAAAAGCGATACAGATGATCTGTATCGCTTTTGTTATTTTATTTTTCAAGCTGCTTGTAACTTCTTTGGATGAAATCTGTAAGATCTTTTCCTTTCAATAAATTCTGAGAAAGTTTTGCAAGATCTAAAGCGTATTTAATAAGGCTTGCTTTCTCTTCATGGTTTTCTGTTTTTAAGATTTGACCAGCGAATTCACTGTTAGAGTTTACTACCAGATTATACATTTCAGGGAAGCCTCCCATTCCAAACATTCCACCTCCGCCTGTTGCCTGCATATCTTTCATTCTTCGCATAAATTCAGGCTGTGTAATCGTAAAAGGAGCATCCGTACTGTCTAAGTCTTCCAGTTGAACCGTGAATTTTGCATCACTGATGGTTTCCTCTACATTCTTTTTCAATGATTCCTTTTCAGAATCATTAAGCTTGGAGATTACAGGTTCATCTTTTTTGATCAGATTGTTAACGTGATCCGCATCTACTCTTACAAATGAAACCTTTTCTTTAGTACTTTCCAGCTTTTGAATAAGGTGAGGTACAATAGGAGAATCTAAAAGAAGCACTTCGTACCCTTTATCTTTTGCAGACTGGATATAGCTATGTTGCTCATCTGCGTTGGAAGCATAAAGAATGATCAGGTTACCATCTTTATCAGTTTGTGCAGGTTTGATTTTTTCAGTCAATTCATTCCATAGGAAGTAAGTTCCATCAACTGTAGGATATAAAGAAAACTTATCGGATTTTTCATAGAATTTCTCTTCAGAGATCATTCCGTATTCAATTACGATCTTGATATCATTCCATTTTTTCTCATAGTCTTCACGGCTTTCATTGATAAGGGAAGCCATTTTATCTGCTACTTTTTTAGTAATATAAGAAGAAATCTTTTTTACAGCACCGTCAGCCTGCAGATAAGAACGTGAAACATTCAATGGAATATCAGGAGAATCAATGACACCACGAAGAAGCATTAAGAAGTCCGGAACAATTCCTTTTACTTCATCGGTAACAAATACCTGATTCTGATACAGCTGGATTTTATCTTTTTCAATATTCAGGTTGTTAGCCAGCTTTGGGAAAAATAATATCCCTGTCAGATTGAAAGGATAATCAACATTCAGGTGAATATTGAATAAGGGTTCTTCAAATTGCATTGGATACAATTCGTGGTAGAACTTTACATAATCCTCTTTCGTGAGATCAGTAGGAGCAATTGTCCATGCCGGATTCGGGTTGTTGATGATATTGTCCACTTCCTCTGTTTCAGCAACAGCATCTTCCGGAGCACCTTCCGGTAATGGGAGAGTGTGGGTCTTTGTTCCAAACTTAATCGGAACAGGCATGAATTTATTATATTTTAATAGTAACTCGCGGATTTTTGATTCCTCCAGAAATTCGGTTGAATCTTCTGCGATATGAAGGATAATTTCGGTTCCTCTTTCAGTTTTATCTGTAGTTTCTTCGAGTGTAAATTCAGGGCTTCCGTCACATATCCAACGAACAGCAGGTTCATCTCGGTAAGATTTTGTAAGAATCTCTACCTTCTCAGCAACCATGAAAGCAGAGTAGAATCCAAGACCGAAATGTCCGATAATTCCTGAATCTTTTGCACTGTCTTTATATTTTTCCAAGAATTCTTCGGCACCTGAAAAAGCCACCTGATTAATATACTTTTCGACTTCTTCGGCCGTCATTCCTATCCCCTGATCAATAATATGAAGAGTCTTTTCTTCCTTATTGATTTTTACTTCAAGTTTAGGATTTCCATATTCCACCTTAGCTTCACCAATGCTTGTTAAGTGTTTTAATTTTAGAGTAGCATCAGTGGCATTGGAAATTAATTCTCTTAAAAATATTTCGTGATCACTGTAAAGAAATTTCTTGATAAGTGGAAAAATATTTTCCACAGAAACATTAATATTTCCTTTAGTCATAATAATTTAGTTTTGATTTGCATAATTCTTCTCAAAAAAAATACCATGAGGAAGAAAGTGACAGAATGACACTCTTGAACTTATAATGAAACAGGAGCTTCATGTAATTTTGTCAAAGAAATATCTTACTTTTAAATCTTTAAAATTATTAAAAAAATGAAGTTGAAATGTACAGTTTTTATTCTGCTCATCATGACCTGTTTTATGTATGGACAGAAAAAACCTCTAGATCATTCCGTTTACGACAGCTGGCAAAATATCGGGACAAAAAAAATTTCAAATGATGGAAAATGGATTGCCTATTCCGTAGATGCTCAGGAGGGAAATTCTAACCTTTTTCTGCACTCAGTTAAAAATAAAACCTCAAAGAAGTTTGCAAGAGCAACAAAATTGGATTTTACCAATGATTCCAGGTTTGCTGTTTTTCAAATCCGTCCACAGTATAAAGATATAAAGGCGGTAAAAGATAAAAAGCTGAAAAAAAATAAATTAACGAAAGATAGTCTTGCAATAGTTGATTTTCTCAATGATAAAACTGAGAAAATTCCTAATGTGAAATCATTTAAAGTTCCTGAAAAAGCAGGTTCTTTTGTTGCATACCTTTTGGAAAATACAAAAGATAAATCCTCGGATGATGCTTCTGATAAAGAAGATGGAGATGAAAATAATGATGAAGATAAAAATGTAAAACCATTACAATTGGTGGTACGGAATTTATTGGATGGAAAAAGTACAACATATGATAATGTAGTGCGTTATGAGTTCAGTAAAAACGGAAGACAACTGGTTTTTGTAACTAAAAAGCCGGAAGAAAAGGCTAAAAAAGAGAAAAAAGAAGATAAGGATTCTGAGAGTGAAAAATCTGCAGATAAAAAAGAAACTGACAAATCAAAGCCAAAGAAATATGCATTTCAAACCGTACAGATAGTTGATCTGCAAAAAGGGACTGTATCTAAGGTTTCAGAAATGGAGGGCGATTTTTCACAGTTGTCTTTCGATGAAGAAGGAGACCAACTGGCATTTGTGGGAACTGCTTCTGCACAAAATGACCTGGTGAAATTATATCAGCTGTATTACTTTAATTTTAAAGGAAATAAGAAGGAGGTTATAAGCAATGAAAATGAACAGATGAAAAAGAATTGGGTAGTTTCTGAAAACAGGTTGCCTTTATTCAGCAAAAACGGAAAACAATTGTATTTCGGTGTTGCGCCAAAACCTGTTGCAAAAGATACTGCGATGATTGCCAACAATCATGCTGTTGTGGACATCTGGAATTATAAAGATGATTATCTTCAGACGGTACAGTTAAAAGAATTAAAAAACGATCTGAAGAAATCCTATGCCGCAGTAATGCAGACAGAAAAGCCTGGTTTCTTCAGAAATATTGATGGAGAAGATTTAGATACTTTAAGATTGGTGAACGAAGGAAATGCTGAATTTGCATTAGGGATTACCAGTATCAATAACCGTATTTCCTCTCAATGGGAAGGCTCTACAAAGAAAACCTATTTTCTGATTGATAATAAGACGGGCGAAAGAACAGAAATTATAAAAAATCTTGACGGGGCAGTTGCCATATCTCCGCTTGGAAAATTTCTTGTGATTTTCAACAAAGAAAAAGGAATGTGGTTGAGTTACAATATTAAAACAAAACAAACTCTTCCTCTCAATAGCGGGTTGCCGGTTTCTTTTGTTGATGAAGAATTTGATATGCCGGATTTTCCAAATTCTTATGGTATCGCATCATGGACGGATAAAGATGAATCTGTAATTATAAGAGATCGCTACGATCTTTGGGAATTCTTCCTGAACGGCTCAAAAAAGCCAAGGAATATCACGAATGGCTTCGGGCGCAAACATAAAATAACATTCGACACATACGATTTAGATAAAGATGTAAAAAGCCTGAACCGGAAATCTTCCATTTATTTATCAGCTTTTGATAATACATCCAAAGCAAACGGAATTTTCAGAACAACCATTCAGTCAGACGCTGATCCTGTAAAAATCCAAATGGAAAATGTCTGGGGGTATCGAAGCATTCAAAAAGCTAAAAATGCGGAAGAATATATTTTGGTAAAAGAATCCTATACAGAATCGCCTGATATTTTCGCAACATCAGATTTCTTGGAACAACAAAAATTAAGCAATACAAACCCACAGCAAGCTCTTTATAATTGGGGGACGAATGAATTGGTCAACTGGACAACACCAAAAGGCAATTCATCTACAGGAGTTTTGTACAAGCCTGAAGATTTCAATCCCAACAAGAAATATCCTATGATTGTTTACTTCTATGAGAAGCTTTCGGACAATCTGAACCGTTATGTTGCTCCTGCTCCGACACCATCAAGATTAAATATTTCTTACTTTGTGAGCAACGGATATTTGGTTTTTACACCGGATATTTCATATACCGATGGTTTTCCGGGGGAATCCGCAATGGAATATATTAATTCCGGAGTTGAAAAATTAAAGCAGAATTCATGGGTAGACGGTACTAAAATCGGAATCCAAGGACAAAGCTGGGGCGGTTATCAGGTTGCTTACCTTATTGCTCACACAGATATGTATACTGCTGCGTGGAGTGGTGCTCCTGTTGTCAATATGACCTCTGCATATGGAGGGATCAGATGGACCTCAGGAATGAACAGGCAGTTTCAGTATGAAAAATCACAGAGCAGATTAGGGAAAAATCTTTGGGAGGCACCAGATCTTTACATTAAAAATTCACCGCTTTTCACGATTAATAAGGTGAAAACTCCGGTAGTCATTATGAGTAATGATAAAGATGGAGCAGTTCCATGGTATCAGGGAATTGAAATGTTTACGGCATTACGACGTCTGGGAAAACCCGTTTGGCTTCTTAACTATAATGGTGACGACCATAATCTTGTAAAACGACAGAACAGGAAAGATATACAAATCCGCGAGCAGCAGTTTTTTGATTATTATCTTAAAGGAGCTAAAGCTCCGGTATGGATGACAAAAGGAGTCTCTGCAACCCAAAAAGGAAAAGATTGGGGCTTTGAACTGACGGATGATAAACCTTAACGATAAAAAATCGGCGGACGAAATGTTCCGCCGATTTTTTTTATTAAAAGATTAAAAGATTAAAAGATTAAAAGATTAAAAGATTAAAAGATTAAAAGATTAAAAGATTAAAAGATTAAAAGATTAAAAGATTTTTTTAGTAAATCTCATCAATATCTTACAAAAATACCGGCGCGCCAAAGAGTATTTCTCACTTGTGAGGGTAGGAAATAGAGTAAAAACAAAAGACAGCTTGAAGGCTGTCTTTGTTATTGATTTTGATTTGAAAAATTATTTTGATTTATTTTTCAATTCTTCTTTAATTTTATTCTCCAGTTCTTCAGAAAGTTCAGGATTGTCTTTAAGAACGTCTTTTACCGCATCACGGCCTTGTCCTAATTTTGTTTCATCATAGCTGAACCATGAACCGCTTTTCTTTACCACTCCTAGCTCTACAGCCTGATCAAGAATTTCTCCTGTTTTAGAAACTCCTTCTCCGTACATGATGTCAAATTCAGCTTGTTTGAATGGAGGGGCTACTTTATTTTTAACAATCTTTACTTTTACACGACTTCCGATTGCTTCGTCACCATTTTTGATCGGTGCACTTGCCTTTCTGATATCTACTCTTACTGAAGCATAAAATTTCAAGGCATTACCACCGGTTGTCGTTTCAGGGTTTCCAAACATTACACCAATTTTCTCTCTCAGCTGGTTGATGAAAATTACGGTACATTTTGTTTTTGAAATTGTTGCAGTTAGTTTTCTTAATGCCTGAGACATTAATCTTGCATGCAGACCCATTTTGGAATCACCCATTTCTCCTTCAATTTCTGCTTTAGGAGTAAGAGCGGCAACTGAGTCGATTACTACAATATCAATCGCTCCTGAACGGATAAGGTTGTCCGCAATTTCCAGGGCTTGTTCACCATTGTCCGGTTGAGATATAATAAGGTTTTCTAAATCTATTCCTAATTTTGCAGCATAAGTTCTGTCGAAAGCGTGCTCTGCATCAATAAATGCTGCAATTCCACCTGCTTTTTGAGCTTCTGCAATAGCGTGAAGTGTTAAAGTTGTTTTACCGGAAGATTCAGGTCCATAAATCTCAATGATTCTTCCTCTTGGATATCCTCCTACTCCCAATGCAATGTCTAATCCTAAGGATCCGGAAGGAATAACTTCTATTGTATTATCAACAGAATTATCTCCCAAAGTCATTACAGTTCCTTTTCCGTATGTTTTATCTAATTTATCAAGCACTAGAGCCAGTGCTTTTTTCTTATCGTCAATGTTACTCATTTCTAAAAAATAATTTCTCAAAAGTACATAATTTTGGAATCAAAAGCTAATATTTTTCAATTTCAAAGCGTCTTTTTAAAGTTAAAAAAACAATAATTCTGTTTGGTAAAATAGTGCCTATCTTATTATGAATGAAATAATAGCAAACTAAAAAAGCAGATCAATTTAATGGAAGTTGGAGCCCGATGTTATTCTTAAATAGTCTTCCAGAACTTTAAGGTGTTTTTTATTACCCGCTTCAATTCTTGCTTTTCGTCCTACTAAAGTATTATATATAATATTAGTTGCTTTTTTTACCTGAGGGAAAACTTTTTTATTGGAGACATCAGGAATATTCAATCGCTTACAAACCTCATCGTCCAGTAAAAACCAGGTGCAGCAAATATGAAGATACCGTAGATTTCTTCTTTGAAAGCTGAACTTTAATATAGGATTCTCCAGGGATTCATCGAGTAATGAATGGGCAAGGAGTACAGAGTCTTTATCCGAAGGAGGCTGGATGGATGACCATAGGTAAAAATATTCCGTAGCCTGTTTTTTATGATCAGGAAGGAGGTGTTCGGGAATGCCCAGCAAATAACCGACATATTTCCATAGGTGAAAAATACCAAGCTCCTCTTCATTTGAAAAGCTATTGCCCAGTTTTTTTAAGCTGTGAAGAAAAACCAAACTAAAACCTATATAGGTGGCCATCATATCCCAGGAGTTGATAGGTTCTCCCCAGTTTTCCGTATCCCAATCAGCATAATGCTTTTTGATCGAAAGTCTTGCATATGAATGAATAAGACGTGTTTTTATAGCAAATCCATAGCCTTTGGCATGAATATCCAGGGCATGGTAACGGGTTACATTCACCCAGAAATCCAATGTTTCAGAAAGACGTTTTACGGCTCCTTTTTTCAATGCTTCTGTTACAATAAGGGGTTTATTCAGGTAGGAGTAATCATAACCTCCGATCAAGCAATAATCCCTAAGAGAGATGAGGGCATCTAGTCCGCTTCGCATACAAAGCTCAGCGCCACTTTTCAGCAATTCTTCATTTAGCCATTCAGGTTTTTTCTGAACTTCTTTGAAAAGTCTTTTAACACTGTCCGGAACCTGATCGTTTTCAGAAACTCCATTTCTGATGTATTTCTCGATTTCCCTTGTAGCTTCGTGAAATTTTTTAGTAAAATAGACATCTTTTACCACCTGGTCACCGGTTTCGTCAACGTGATAATAATAGGGAGAAAATTGCTCAAATTCGCTGAAACTCACTTCTGCACCGGAAAATTCAATAAGCAGTTTTCCGTTACCCTTTTGCCAGAAATCTTTGAAATGAGGTGAATTTTTAAAACGGGGATGTACGATTGATCTTTCCATCAATTATAAAAGTACAAGTTTTACGCCGAAATACCTCTGTGAGATTTATCAGCATGGAGAGTATATGTTTACTTCAAATATATCTTTTTATAATAGTTATATAATGCCCCATTCAAAAGCCTTTTTCAAAAGCTCTTTACCATTTCTTGAATTGGTTTTTGTAAGGATGTTTTTTCGATGAGAACGGACAGTATGCTGAGATAAAATAAGCATTTCGGATATTTCTGTTCCCGAATATCCTTTTGCAATCAGAGAAAGGATCTCTACTTCCCTTTTGGTGAGATTTTCGAGTGTCTGATGGGTTGATGAGGAGGGATTGTCTATTGTCATCTGGTGAAAATCGGCTCTGGGGCCAATCCCTGAAATCAGGACGGTATAAGGATTTTGCTTTGTTATATGATTAATGTTGGTATGTATATTAATGGATTGTACGAGGTTCCCATTTTCATCCTCTAGGGTAGGAATAGCCTGGTGATGGAACAACTCATAATTTCCTTTTGCAGTTTTCATCCTGAAGCAGTAACTCGATTTTAAGTAGAGATGATGTTCCGGGCCAATTTCAATCATTTTAGATACAACGGCCTGTTCCGCTTTTATTACAAAAGGAATGTCTTCAGGATGTGTGAGATCTATGACTTCTTTAAGGTTTTCAGGATTTTTTTTTAAACCATGTAATTTTAAAATATTTTCATGATGATGAGAGAGGGTACTGTTTGTAAGATTTAATACATAATAATAAAATTCTCCGATTGCAAACATCTCACCAATGATACGTTCGATAGGGGGCGTCTTCAGTATTTCTTTTTTTTCCTTTCTTGTAGCGGGATATCTTTCCCAAACTTCAATCAAGGGATGTTTTTTTTCAGCGTCTTTCATGAAAATAGTCTTTTTTAGATAGTTAATATTTTCTTAAAAATACCCCTAAAGGGGGATTTTTTTGTGTTGAAAAAAATGCAAAATTTGTTATAAACTAATAACCCTGAAAACTTGATTTTCAAAACTGTTTGAGAAATTTTATTTTGATTATCTGTTATGGTAATTAATTTTATTTGTAAAATGCATTAATTTATTTAACTAAAATAAGCATAAAATAATATATTATTTTGTTTTTATTTGGTTTTTAATAATTGTATTTTAAGTTTGAATACGGAAAGGAAATGTTTTCAGGAAAATAATGGTTTATACTTTCTTTATTAGTTGTTTGGAAATGGTAAACTAAAAACCCCACTCACATCATGAGCGGGGTTTGTGTTATTTTAAATGTTTGATTCTTATAAAGAAGCAGCGTGAACAAGCATGTCAACTAATTTATTAGAATAACCCATTTCGTTGTCATACCAAGAAACAAGCTTTACGAAATTAGGTGAAAGCATAATACCTGCGTCTTTGTCGAAGATTGAAGTTCTCTTATCACCTACGAAATCCTGAGAAACAACTGCATCTTCAGTGTATCCTAAGATTCCTTTTAGTTCCCCTTCAGAAGCTGCCTTAATAGTAGCGCAGATTTCTTCGTAAGAAGTAGCTTTTTCAATTCTTACTGTAAGGTCAACTACAGAAACGTCTACTGTAGGTACTCTGAAAGACATACCTGTAAGTTTTCCGTTCAATGAAGGAATTACTTTTCCTACAGCTTTAGCAGCACCGGTAGAAGAAGGAATAATATTATTCAATGCAGCTCTACCTCCTCTCCAGTCTTTCATTGAAGGACCATCTACAGTTTTCTGAGTAGCGGTTGTTGCGTGAACAGTTGTCATTAAACCTTCAACGATTCCAAAATTATCGTGGATAACTTTAGCTAAAGGCGCTAAACAGTTTGTTGTACATGAAGCGTTAGATAAGATTTTAATATCATCTGTAAGTTCTTTGTGGTTTACACCCATTACGAACATTGGAGTATCATCTTTAGAAGGAGCGGAAAGGATTACTTTTTTTGCACCTGCATTAATGTGAGCCTGAGCAGAATCTTTAGATAAGAAAAGACCTGTAGATTCTACAATATAATCAGCTCCGATTTCATTCCACTTCAGGTTATTTGGATCTTTCTCAGCAGTTACTCTGATTTTCTTTCCATTTACTACAAGATCATTACCTTCTACAGATACTTCTCCTGGAAAGATTCCGTGTACAGAATCATATTTTAACATGTAAGCCATGTATTCTGCATTGATAAGGTCATTGATTCCTACTACCTCAATGTTATCTCTTTCAGTCATTGCTCTGAAAACAAGACGTCCAATTCTACCAAACCCGTTGATACCTACTTTAATTGTTGACATAATATTTTGATTTTTACAATTATAAAAATTAGATTGCTAATATTTCTGAAATCAGTAAAAGGTCTTTATTGATTTCATTATGTTTTTTAATGGCTTCTTCAATAGGAGTGTATACCATATCGTTAGAACGCATTCCTGCCATTACATTTGTTTTACCTTCCATTAATCCTACCACGGCTCCGTATCCCAGTCTGCTCGCAAGAACCCTGTCTGCACAGCTCGGAGATCCTCCTCTCTGGATATGTCCCAGAATAGCTACACGAATGTCATAGTCAGGAAACTCCTGTTTTGTCTGCTCTGCCAGCTCATAAATATTCGCCAGTTTCTCTCCCTCAGCAACAACTACGATACTGGAAGCTTTTCCGGTTTTTTCAGCATTTCTGAAAGTCGCAAAAAGCTCATCTACACTGTCCTTTTTTTCAGGGATAAGGATATCCAAAGCTCCGGTTGCCAGTCCACTGTTTAATGCAATAAACCCAGCATCACGACCCATAACCTCAACAAAGAATACTCTGTTGTGAGAAGTGGCTGTATCACGGATTTTATCAATAGCTTCCATGGCAGTATTCAAAGCCGTATCATATCCAATAGTATTGTCGGTACCGAAAATATCATTGTCGATAGTCCCCGGAACACCAATTACTCTGATACCAAATTCTTCATTGAAGATCTTCGCCCCTGTGAAAGTTCCATCTCCACCAATACACACAATTGCATCAACACCATGTTTAACGCAATTATTGTAGGCTTTCTGACGTCCTTCTTTAGTTCTGAATTCCTGGGATCTTGCGGACTTTAGGATAGTTCCGCCCTGGTTGATTATATTTTTTACGGAACGAGGACCCATTTTTAAGAAATCATCGTTGATAAGCCCATTGTAGCCTTCTCTTATTCCGTAACATTCGATATTATAATAATTTGCCGTTCTTACCACCGCCCTTAATGCAGCATTCATACCCGGGGAGTCTCCTCCGGAAGTAAGAACTGCAATTTTTTTTACAGCACTTTCTTTCATCTAGTAAAAAATTTCGAACACAAATTTACAAAAACAAGTTCAGATTATAGTAGTAAGTTGATAATACTTTTGAATATAAATTGTTAAAAACTTCTAAAGTTTGTTGGTTTAAAAATATATCTCGCAGTTTTTGTTTCGTTAGCTTTTACGTCTAAGTTGTACCACGGAGATCTGTTTTTATCAAAAGGATTGGAAAGAACATGGATAGATTGGGCAGGAGTGAAACCTTCACTTAGTAAAAATAACTTTTTCCCTTCTTTATTTCTGCAAGCGCCACTTATCAATACAACATGTCCAGGACTTCCTGGTGTAATAAGAATGTCTCCGCTTTTTAAATCCTCACTTTTTAAAACCGGTTTTGTTTCTTTATTTAATGAAATAGTTCCTGCATAATTAAAGATCAGATTTAGATAACTTCTGAAATTTTGAGGCGAGTCATCGAAAGAGGCTGTCTTTTTGAAATTAACAGAATTGCCATTGACAAAGGCCCGTGTTCCGTTTTTATAATCTTTCCAGCTCAGCAGATCACCATTTGTAAAATGAAATTGAATTTCATCTTGTCTTTTATTTTTAACTAAATATTCTGCCCTTAGCCGGATCACCGCATCTGCACATTGTTGAAGATCCTGATCTCCGGTATCGATATCAAAAATTGCTTCATGCAGATGCTGGGTAGATATTGGATTTCCGTCATATCTAAGTATCTTGCTTTTATAGGGTTTTAAAGTGAAATTTTCGAGAAAATACCCGAAAGATTCCTGTTTTTCATCAATCCATTCATATCCCTGAGGTGCAGAAAATCTTTCTTTGATAGTATTTTTATCGGTATGAACCAAAATTTCTGATCCTGTCCCGTTATCTATTTCAGATATTGCATTTCTTTTCTTATCAGGAATACAGCTGATAATACTGATTAACGCAATTGTACATAAAGTTTTTCCTGCCATCTTATGGTGTTTTTATTTTACATTACCTCTTTTCTGTCAGGTACTTCCAGTACCTTTTCGGGACATGCTGAATATGGAGCTTTAGATTTTTTCTTTCTGTAATATTGGTTTTTATAAAGTAACGTTGCCATAATTTTTGATATTGGCTCTCTTCATCATGGAATTTTTGCTCATATTGATCAAGATCCAGTTTTTCATCAGGATAAAAGAAGTCACAATTTTCAAGATCATACAAAATTCCATAATTTCTTCTGAGGTCATAAATCATCCACTTTTGATCCTGATATCGATCTTTAAAATGTTTTCTGATCAGGGGAATAACGTTGAAATCAGGATCTATTTTTGCAAAGAAAACACCATCCTGCATTTTCTCAAACCTTACAAATGCCGTCATCCGATGCCTTTCTCTGTCTACGGATTTACATATTTTCGATATTTTTAAAATATCACTATCCGCATAATTCTGAAGAATATTTTCATGAGGATGTTGTACAGATAATTGTATGGCTGAAAGGATAATTCTTTCTGATTCCGGATCTTCTGATAGAAAAACTTTCAGCAATTGATGGATTCCGGATCTCCCTATGTTCTCTTCCAGCTTCTTGAAAACTCTTTCTGCCTTTTCTGTCTGAGTGACTACTTCGTGGGTTTCTGCAAAAATGTTTTCCTGATGATATTGATTTTTGCCGAAAATTTCAACGTCTTTATAACGGTATTCGAATACTTCAAACACTGCAGTTAAAAGTCCGTCAAAGCTTCCGTCGTAAAGTAGGGTAGTCATTTATTTTATATGGTAGTTTAATAATATAGAGATGTAAAATTTATAAACTTTTTAGAGATTTTTATCACAGTTTGCCTTTAAACAGGGAGAAAATCATTGTTTTTTAAAACAAGGTAAGTTGCTGTGAAAATTTATTATGAAATTTCGACGAGCTTCCTCCAATCAATAATTTCTTTAAATTTTGATTCGTTAAATATTTCAAAAAAACATTTCCTGCATTGAAGTCAATAAAGTATTTTGCTCTGTTTACAGCTGCTCCTAATTTCTTAAGATGATCCATGTTTAAAATCTGAAAACGTCTTGCTTGTACTATTTTTTTAGCTGTTTTTACACCAATTCCCGGAATTCGAAGAATCATTTGATAGTCAGCTGTCTGGAGATTGATAGGGAATTGATCAAGATGTCTTAATGCCCAGCTTAATTTGGGGTCAATTTCAAGATCGAGAAAAGGAAGATTGGGATCTAAAATTTCTTCTGCTTTAAAGCCGTAAAATCTCATGAGCCAGTCCGATTGATACAATCTGTTTTCTCTAAGCATTGGGACTTCAGTAGTTAATGAAGGCAATCTTTTGTCTTCTAGTACTGGTACATACCCTGAATAATAGACTCTTTTAAGGTTGTAATTTTTATAAAAATGATCCGCGACTTTTATAATCTGAAGATCGTTTTCATTGGTAGCTCCTACGATCATTTGGGTCGACTGACCGGCTGGTGCAAATTTCGGAACTTTCCGGAAAATCTTTTTTTCATCATTATATTGGGATATCCCTTTCTGAATATAACGCATAGGACTTATCATGTCGGCCCTGTTTTTTTCAGGAGCGAGTAGCTTGAGTCCGCTTTCGGTTGGAATTTCAAGATTGACAGACAGACGGTCCGCATAGAGTGCTGCTTCCTGCATTAATTCATCGCTTGCTCCAGGAATGGATTTTAAGTGAATATATCCATTGAAATTTTCTTCAAGTCGTAATTTTTTTGCAACTCTCACCAGACGTTCCATGGTCGTGTCAGCATTTTTAAAAATGCCTGAACTTAAAAAAAGTCCTTCTATATAATTTCTCCGATAAAAGTTAATGGTAAGATCCACTACTTCTTCCACCGTAAAAGCTGCCCTTTTGATATCATTGGAGCTTCTTGAAACACAGTATGCACAATCATAAATACAATGATTGGTCAAAAGAACTTTAAGCAGGGAGACACATCGTCCGTCTTCTGTATAGGTATGACAAATCCCGCTTATGGAACTGTCTCCCAAAGCACCTTTTTTATTTTTTCGTGTTCCTCCGCTGGAAGAGCAGGAAACATCATATTTCGCTGCGTCAGCAAGGATTTCGAGTTTTTCTTTTAGGCGGTCAAAGTTCATATGTTATGATATAAGGACGATTTAACTCTGTGAATTTTAATTCAAAAGTAATTCCAAAATTGAGAAATGTCACCCTTTTTAACATAAAGTTATCAACAGAATAAAGTATCAAAATCAGTATATTTACGGTTCTTTAAAGTTATACTATGAATCATCAACCGATTGAAGGTTTTTCCAAATTGACCAAACAGGGGAAAATAGACTGGCTAGTCAATGAATATCTTGACGGCGATCAGGAATATCAAAAAATATTAAAGCAATACTGGAACGATAATACAGAACTTCAGAAGCTTCATGATGAATTTTCGGAAAATACGATCTCTAATTTTTATATGCCTTACGGAATAGCACCTAATTTTTTAATAGATGGAAAATTGGTGGCTTTGCCGATGGCTGTTGAAGAAAGTTCTGTAGTGGCTGCTGCATCTAAGGCTGCCAAATTCTGGATCG
Source organism: Chryseobacterium sp. B21-037 (assembly GCF_028570785.1). Classification (NCBI taxonomy): domain Bacteria; kingdom Pseudomonadati; phylum Bacteroidota; class Flavobacteriia; order Flavobacteriales; family Weeksellaceae; genus Chryseobacterium; species Chryseobacterium sp. B21-037. Next base: position 2,807,208 of record NZ_JALGCB010000001.1, on the reverse strand, counting down.
ATAAAGGAGGTTTTAAAACAACCATTATTAATACAGAAAAATTGGGGCATACTCACTTCATTTTTAATGGAGAATCTCATAAACTATTGCATTTTTTTAATTTTAAACTAAAGAAAAAACTATTTGAGGCTACGGAAGCAATAACCGCTAACATGAGAAATCGTGGTGGTGGAATTCTGGATATTAAGCTGGTGGATAAGACTGCTGACATGGCCCATTACTTCCAATTGAAGGCAAGTTTTGATACAGTGGATTCAATGGGAGCCAATTTTATAAATTCTTGTCTGGAGCAATTTGGGAAAACATTGAAAGAAGAAGTTGCTAAAGAAGAAGACTTTACCAAAGAGGAAAAAGATTCTTTACAGATCGTAATGAATATTCTCTCCAACTTTACTCCCGACTGTGTGGTTCGTGCTGAGGTTTCTTGTAAAATTGATGATCTTAAAGATGATAGCGGGATTTCCAACGAAGAATTTGCCAGAAAATTTAAACAGGCTGTAACGATTGCTGAAATTGAGCCGTTCCGTGCAACCACTCATAATAAAGGAATTATGAATGGAGTGGATGCGGTGGTGATTGCTACGGGAAACGACTTCAGAGCAACAGAAGCCTGTGCACACGCTTACGCTGCAAAAGACGGTCAGTACAGGTCTTTGACTCATTGCACCACTGATAACGGAATTTTCAGATTTTGGATCGATCTTCCTATATCTGTAGGTGTTGTTGGCGGACTGACTAACCTCCATCCGTTAGTCAAGTTTTCATTAGCTCTTCTTGGTAAGCCATCTGCTCAGGAGTTAATGAGTATACTTGCTGTTTCAGGATTAGCACAGAATTTCGGGGCACTGCGTTCGTTAGTGACCACGGGAATTCAGAAAGGACATATGAAGATGCATTTATTGAATATTCTGAATCAGATGGGAGCAACGGAAGAGGAAAAGCAGCATTTTGTTACCTATTTCAAAGACAAAACAGTTACCCATCATGAGGTTATCACAGAGTTTAACAGAATGAGAGCCCAATAATATGTTTGGAATCATATTGTCAGCATTTATTTTAGTTTTCGGAATTTTTCTGAAAATAACCCGGAACCCCGGTTTTGCAAGAAGTAAAAATATGGCCTGGATGTTAATAGCTATCGGAGCTTTGTCTTTGGTGTTTAAAATTTTAAACTATAAATAAGACAGATTAATTGAAGATCTGATCTCATAAATTGATATAATGAAAACAATTACTTTAGTATTTGGTGCCGTTTATGGCATGTTATCGGTTATTTTAGGTGCGTTCGGTGCGCACGCTTTAAAGAAAATATTGTCAGTTGAAAGGCTGGAAAGTTTTGAAACAGGAGTAAGATATCAAATGTATGCTGCTTTCTTTCTGTTGATCATTGGATTTATTTTGAAATTTGAAACCTCTTCAGAAAAATGGGTTTCTATTTTGATGATTGCAGGAACAATGCTGTTTTCATTTAGTATATACTTCCTGAGTTTGCAGGACTATTTGGGAGCTAATCTGAAATTCCTGGGACCGATTACTCCACTTGGAGGGCTGTTAATGATCCTTAGCTGGGGAATGCTTATTTTTTATTTTGCTAAAAATAGGATCTAAACGCAATGAAAATCAACAGAAGGCGAAGGTTAATCAGAACGTTTAATCTTTTAGATCAGCCCATCAGATTTAATCCATTTGTATTCAGCCGGACATTTTTTATGTGGGCTTTTACCGGATTGGTAGGTGGAGTCATTGCCGGACTGTATTGGATTGTATTAGAATATTTTACTGACTTTTTAGCTCAGTATCAAGGTTGGATGGTGATTCCAACAATGGCCGTTTGCGGATTGTTAGCCGGTCTGGTTATTCACTTCATCGGTGATCCGGGTGAAATTCATCTGATTGTTAATAATATCAGATTTAATAAAGGAAAGCTCGATCCTAAAAATAACCCTTCCATGATCTTGTCGTCACTTTTTTGTGTAGCTTCAGGAGGTAGTTTAGGGCCTGAAGCTCCCCTGGTTCAGGTAACAGGATCTACAGGAACCTGGCTAGGGAAGATTTTCAGATTGAAGGGCGAGGAGTTGAGATCTTTAAGTATTGCAGGGATGGCATCCGGTTTCACTGCATTATTTGGTGCACCACTCGGTGGAAGTCTTTTTTCACTTGAAATTTTACATCATAAACATGCTGTTGAATATTATAAAGCAATAATTCCTGCATTGGTCGCAAGCTGTTTCAGCTATGTAATGTTTGCATTGATTATTCATCTCGGGATAGGTGCTACATGGAACCTGAAAGCGTATCACTATTCCGGAGTTTACGATTTTATGTACGCTTGTATGTTTGCTGTTGTTGCAACATTTGTAGGATGGCTGTTTATTTTTGTAGTTAAGTTTTTCAAAAAAGTCTTCGAGTACAGAAACTTTCCCATCTATGTAAAAACATTAGTAGGTGGAATTGTTTTGGGTATTATTGCGTTTTACTTTCCCATTACCAGATACTTCGGACACCATGAAGTTAATGAGCTGATCGGAGGGAATTTTTCTCTGAACTTTTTACTTTTAATTCTGGTCTTTAAAATATTAGCGATAGCAATCACAGTGACTTCGGGCTGGAGAGGAGGGTTCATTATCCCTTTGTTTTTTGTGGGAACTACTTTGGGGCTGATCATACATCATCTTTTTCCATCAGTAGATACCACACTGGCAATTGTAAGCTGCATGGCTGCAATTAACGCTTGTGTGACCAGGACGCCTATGAGTACAACTATTATTCTTGGGACTTTAACAGGATTTACTTATTTTGTTCCGATACTTTTTGCGAGCTTAACAGGATATTTCCTGGCTCCGAAAATCCCTTTTATAGGATCTCAATCAGAAAAAATAACCGAAGAATAAAGAAAATATCAGGACCTGTTAAAAATCAAGGTGCTTACCATTTAATTTTTGGACTTAGAATCTTGAACTTCCATGTCTTTTTAGTAAATTTGTCAACCTTTATAATTTAAAATAAAATAATAAAAATAATATGAATCTTCACGAGTATCAATCAAAAGAGATTTTATCAAAGTATGGAGTAGCTATCCAACGTGGTTTCGTTGCAAACAACGTAGATGAAGCTGTAGCTGCTGCTGAAAAACTAACTGCTGAAACTGGCGCTCAAGGGTGGGTAGTAAAAGCTCAGATCCACGCAGGTGGTCGTGGTAAAGGTGGTGGTGTAAAGTTCTCTCCAAACATGGATAAGCTTAAAGAAAACGCTCAGAACATCATCGGAATGCAGTTGGTAACTCCACAAACTTCTGCTGAGGGTAAAAAAGTAAATTCTGTTTTGGTTGCAGAGGATGTATATTATCCGGGTGAAACAGAAACTAAAGAATTCTATGTTTCTATTTTATTAGACAGAGCTGAAGGTAAAAATACAATCGTATATTCTACTGAAGGTGGTATGGATATCGAACATGTTGCTGAAGTAACACCTCATTTGATTCACAAAGAAATCATTGATCCTGCTTTAGGTCTTCAAGGTTTCCAGGCTAGAAAGATTGCTTTCAACTTAGGTCTTGAAGGAAATGCTTTCAAAGAATTTGTAAAATTCATCGGTTCTCTTTACAACGCATATACAGGAATTGATGCTTCTCTTTTCGAAATCAACCCTGTTTTAAAAACTTCTGATAATAAAATTATCGCAGTAGATGCTAAAGTAACTTTAGATGACAACTCATTGTTCCGTCACAAAGATTTAGCTGAGCTAAGAGATACCAGAGAAGAAGATCCAATGGATGTTGAAGCTGGTGAAGCTGGTCTTAACTTCGTAAAATTAGATGGTAACGTTGCTTGTATGGTAAACGGTGCGGGTCTTGCGATGGCGACTATGGATATCATTAAATTATCAGGTGGTAATCCTGCTAACTTCCTTGACGTTGGAGGAACTGCTGATGCTCAGAGAGTACAGACTGCTTTCGGAATTATCTTAAGAGATCCGAACGTAAAAGCAATCTTAATCAATATCTTCGGAGGTATCGTAAGATGTGATAGAGTAGCTCAGGGTGTTGTAGATGCTTACAAAGCGATGGGAAGCCTACCAGTTCCATTGATCGTGAGATTACAGGGAACCAATGCAGTTGAAGCTAAGAAATTAATTGACGAGTCTGGTCTTCCGGTACACTCTGCAATTACTTTAGAGGAAGCTGCTAACAAAGTAAAAGAAGTATTAGCATAAGCTAGCTACTTATTATAAAAATTTAAACCGCTTGAAAAAGCGGTTTTTTTATTTTCTATTTGTCCTGATTTGATGTAGGACTGCTATTGCTTTCTCCTCCTGTAATATTGATGCTGGTCGGGGTTACTAACAGGATGTTATCCGAATCAAGACGTTGCTTGATCTTCATATATGCATCACTCTTTACGCGGGTAATGTTGGCTCCGATGGTCATCCAGAATTTAGCCTGTAAATTGAATATGCCTTGTTTAAGATCGGTAAATACAACCTCAGCAGTATCCAGTTTGTCCACATATTCTAATCCTTTTATTACTTCCAGAATTCCCATTTGCGCCTTGTTGATATCTTCATCAGCCGGAATTTCAAAATTTAGGATTATTCTTCTCTGCGGAGAAGCAGTGATATTTGAAAAAGGAGAATTAAAAATGACCTGATTGGGAATATAAACCTTTTTACCGTCATCGGTTATAATCTTTGTTGTCAGAAAACCAATTTCCTGTACTGTCCCTGAGTTATTCCCGATAGATACATAATCACCTACTTTAAAGGCTTTATCGATTCCGATAAGCATTCCTGAAAATATACTGGACACCAGATCCTTTAAAGCAACCCCGGCGATAACCCCCGCAACTCCCAGACTTCCGATGAATTTCCATAGAAAACTGCTGAAACCCATTATTTCTAATGCAATAAAACTACCCATTAGCATAATGATAAACCGGAATACGGCCAGTAAAGTTACCAATGAACTTTCTTTTTCACTTTTAGGAAATAATTTATGAAAGAGCTTTACGGCAAGTTTACTTAAATATTTACTTGAAAATAGGAAGAAAGAAAAAACCAGTATGCCCACAATCAATTTAGGGGTCAGTTCTGCAAATTTTAAATACCAGCTTTGTAGAACTCTGTAGACCACTTCAACATAGCTTAAACCAATTTTCTCCATGTATTAATTTTTTTTAATTTAATATGTAATTTTTCATCAAAAATTTTGCCAGTTTCAAAAAGTCTACTAAATTTGTAGACTAATAAACGATAATGTTATGTCAATCAAACTAGGAGATACCGCACCCAATTTTCAGGCAGAAACTACTGCCGGTGATCTTGACTTTTATAATTATCTGGGAGATTCCTGGGGGATTTTATTCTCGCATCCTGCAGATTATACTCCGGTTTGCACTACGGAGCTTGGCTTTACATCAAAGCTAAAGTCCGAATTTGAGGCAAGGAAAACCAAAGTAATTGCATTGAGTGTAGATGGAGTAGAAGACCATCAGAACTGGATCCGGGATATTAATGAAACTCAAAATACGGATGTGCAATTTCCTATTATTGCAGATAAAGACAGGAAAATTTCGGAATTGTATGATTTCATCCATCCTAATGCTTCAGCAACTGCAACCGTACGCTCTTTGCTTATCATTGATCCGGATAAAAAAGTACGTTTGATTATAACTTATCCTGCTTCTACGGGAAGGAATTTTAATGAAATTATAAGGGTTCTTGACTCTCTTCAATTGGTGGATTCCCATAAAGTGGCTACCCCTGTAAACTGGAAAAATGGAGAAGATGTTATTATTCCACCGTCTATATCAACAGAAGAAGCCCGGGAAATTTTTCCTAAAGGCGTTACAGAAATAAAGCCGTATTTAAGATATACGCCTCAACCGAATACATGATTTATTTGATTTTTTATAGTTTAGTTTTAATTTGTACGAAAAGCGCCTCGAAATTATTCGAGGTGCTTTTATCTTTTTTAAGAAAAATAATTTTCTTAACGACTAGTTTTTAACGTCGTTTATGATTTGTTTTCCTTTAGATGTAGGTAAGAAAATGCTAAATCCTACGTTGAAGGTAAGGGTAGAAGTTAAACCGTTTTTACCGAAACCTGCAACACCATTGTATTTAACAAGTCCTTCAACACCGATGTTAGGTGTGATGAAGTAAGAGTATCCCGGACCTGCACCGAAATCTAACCCAGTGGTAGAGTTTCCTCCTTCGGTAGACGTTCCTCCAATACCAACGTTACCTTCGAAGAACCAACGTCCGTGATGTAAAAGATTATCTATACCTTTTTCACCTGGTGATACATAGTAACGACCTAAAGCCCCTACTTTGTACACAAAGTTTGTTGGTGATCCTTTTGCAACTTTGTTAAATCCTAAATCAACATATCCTCCAAGTGCTACGTTATCTTCAATGAAATAAGCCGCTTTCGGTTGTAAAGAGATGTTATATCCTCCTCCCGTATTAAGACCAAAATTACTAGCTACAATACTACTACCAACCATCCAGTTACCTTTTTGAATCTGAGCATTGGCTGTTGTTGTTAATCCTGCTACCGCTACTATTCCTGCTAAAATTAGTTTTTTCATAATTTATAATTTTAATAATTAATGCTTATTTATTCTATGGGTGGTGAAAATCAATAAATGTGCCATAGTACTCATTTTTAGCTAATTTTACTAAAATAATGTTAAATTAAGAAAAATGAAAATCAAATTAATTTCCTTGTTTTATTGAATAAAATATAATTTTAGACAAGAAGTAATATAATGGAAACAACCAGTCCTAGAGCAGTAAAAAGCATTCCGCGTTTGAATGCTTTTGTTTTTGGATTAAACATCCAGAAGCTTGAGATCACAAAGAAGAATAGGGCAATTCCAAAAAAAGTGTTAAGAGGTGATAGTGTCTCTTTTGACTGGGATTTATGAAGTTTTGTCATTTTATCCAGGACAAATGGCAGCTCTTTTTTTACGTATTTTGCCTCCCCGGTTGTCAGGTTATAGGCTCCCTGTTTGAAATATGCGATGTTTCCGATTCTATTTTCGATTTCTAAGTTTTTAATTTTTAATTCTTTTCCCAATTCCTTTTCAGAAAGGTTTTTAGCTACAATTTTGTCGTAATTTTTCTCCTTTTTTAAAAAGCCTGTATCCCTGTAAACCAGCAATACACCGCTTATCGCATAAACAGCCATAATTCCCGCAAGGAAGTATCCTAAGTAACGATGCGTAATCCTCATGAAACTTCTGGTATCTTTTATTTTATCCATATTTTATTGTTTTGCTTTTATTTTTTTTAATTTCAAAAGTGGAAATTGCAAAAATGCAGTTCCCACTTTTATTGAAAGAATTTTTATATTAAGAATTCTAGAGTCTGTAAGTCAACGTAAAATAATAGTTTCTAGGTGTGATCGGATTCACTGAATAATTCTCATGAACATTGTAGTTTATGACATCAAACAGGTTGCCCACTTTACCCTGAATAGAGAACTTATTCCAACTGTAACCGACACTTATATCAACCGTCGTGAATCCGTTGATATCAATCATTCTTGTTTGTTGTAATTGCCCTTTTACATCATTCCAGCCTGCTTGTCTTTTTCCGGTATAGAATGCTGTAGCTCCTAGCTTCAGGCCTTTTGCAAAATCCGTGAAGGTATAAAAAATAGACGCATTTGCTGTAAGGGCAGGAGTTCTTACCAATCTTTGATCTTCAACAAATCCGTTATCTGGAGTTTTTGTATACACAGTATTATTGTAAGAAATACCTCCTATTAAAGACAGGTATTTTGTTGGGTTTCCTGTGATATCCAATTCAACACCTCTACTTCTTATATTGCCGGCATATACTTTATATAATGCCACCTTATTATCTGCAAGATATGGAGATGTGTAAGCATCCCTGTTATTTATTTGATAAGCTGTTAAGTTTACAGCGATAGCATTGTTCCATAAATTTTTCTTAACCCCTACTTCGTATTGATCAATTGTTGATGCTTTTAAAGATAGATTGTTTACATCAAACCCTGAATTAGGTGAGAATGAATTAGTATACGTTGCAAAAACAGATAAATTATCATTAGGATTATAGATTAATCCTACTTTTGGCGATAAGGCATGAGCTTGTAAACCGCTGTTTACTGTAGGCGTTTCTGTTCCTTTTAAGAAATCTTTTACTTCTGTATCTTCATTTTTTAAATAAGACCATCTTATTCCTGCCAATACTTTAAACTCTTTGCTAAGGCTGATCAAGTCTTGTGCATAAAGACCAAATCTTTTCGTTGCTATTCTGTTTCTTGATGATCTATAAGTTTCAGGCATAACACCTTCATTAGACCATGTGGAAGAATTATTTAAATATAATGTTCCATAGTTAATGCTCGTAGGATTAGTAAAGTTGTAAGCATAAGTATCAGCTAAACCATAGTCTCCATCTGCTCCAAATAGAACCTTATGGATAATATTTCCGGTTTTAAATTCTCCATTTAGGTTAACTTGTAATGAAGTATAATTTTGTTCAGTATAATTTCTTCCCAAAGTTCTGTTCCAGGATGGGTCAAAATTTCCTTTTGCGGATTCATACTGCCATTGAATTCTTTCTGTTGAAAAATAATCTTTTGTATAATTCTGGTAAGAAGCAACTGCATTTAGACTCCATTTACTGTTCAATTGATGGTTTAAAACAACGTCTGTAGTGGCTTGTTGGTTGGTTTGATATTGCCAGTTGGCACCTAAAAAACTCCTGCGGTCAACTTCAGTAGCTAACCTGGATATTCCAGTGGTTTTATCAGTAACACTTCCAATTCCAAAATCAGGAGTGAAATTATGATATAAATAATCACCCTCTACAATTAGTTGTGTGTTTTCACTCAAATTAAAAACAAAAGACGGGTTGAAATAATGCTTTTTAGATTCTACCATATCTCTGAAACTTTCGGCATATTCATAAGTTCCATTGACTCTGAAGGCTACCTTTTGGCTTAAAGGTCCATAAATGTCAAATACAGGTTTATAAGAATTCCAGCTTCCACCGTTTAATCCGACAGATCCACCAAATTCAAATCTTGGTTTTTTAGTTATAAGGTTTACAATTCCACCTGGCCCTACATTACCATATAACATAGCATTTGCACCTTTTAAAACTTCAACTCTTTCAAGTCCACTTACTTCAGGAAAAACTCCACTGTTTACTCTTGCTCCATTTTTGAAGATATTATCATTTCCAAATATAAAACCTCTTCCTCCAAAGCTATCCTGAGATCCTCCTCTTGCAGATGTCAAATAAATACCATTCACATTTTTAATAACATCACTTAGCTGCTTTGCTTGTTGCTGCTCAATAATTTCATGAGTTACAATAGCTATGGGCTGAGGGTTTTCCATTACTGTCAGGTTTGATTTTGTAGATAATGTTCTTGCCTGGTTAGGATTTCCTGTTTTATGAAGATTGATGTCCTCAATGGTTTGAATTCTGATGGTATCTGCTTCAGCATTTTTCATCTGTGAACTCACTGAAACAGCAGTAAATAGAAGACCTAAAGAAAGTAATTGTCTTTTCATTTTATTTTTATATAGAACAGTTTTAAATAAGCCGCAAATGTAAGTATTTGTTTAGAATAGATAAAAATAGTTTTATGATTTTAATCATATTTTCCGACTTGGTGAGATGGATTATTTCTATAGTTCCTTTAGATAGGGGAATAGAGAAGTTTTTATGAATATATTTGTTAAAAATTATAATATGCAATTGGTAAAAGCAGGGCTTTGTGCCTTTGGAATGAGTGGAAAAATTTTCCATGCACCCTTTTTGAAGGAGCATCCGGGATTTTTTATTGCTGCTGTGGTTGAAAGAAGTAAAGAAGAGTCTAAGGATCAATATCCGGAAGTAACCATTTACCGTTCAGTAGAAGAAATGCTTCAGCATGCAGATGTAGAGCTGGTCATTATCAATACACCGGTTCAGACACATTATGAATATGCCAAAAAAGCATTGGAAGCGGGTAAGAACATTATTGTGGAAAAACCTTTTACCGTAAATGTTTCTGAAGCGGAAGAACTGGTACAGCTGGCTGAAGAAAAAGGACTGTTTCTTAGTGTATACCAAAACCGAAGATTCGACCGGGATTTTTTACAGGTTCAAAAAATTCTGGATGAAGGAAAATTAGGAAACATTAAAGAGGTTGAGATTCGTTTTGACCGGTTCCGCACTACACCCAGCGGAAAAAAACATAAAGAAAGTCCCGATCAATTGGGAGCCGGGTCACTTCATGATTTAGGAGCTCATTTGGTAGATCAGGCTGTACAATATTTTGGATATCCTGAAAAACTTTTTGCAGATGTATTTTCTATGAAAGGATCGACGTTTGCCAACGATTATTTTGAGATTCTGTTATTTTATAAAGACGCTTTGAGAGTAAGGCTTAAATCTTCTGTTTTCAGTAAAGAAGGCCATTATGCCTATACCATTCATGGAGACCGGGGAACTTTCCTGCAGGAGAGAACCGATAATCAGGAAAATGAATTGGTAGCAGGCGCTACCCCCACATACGGAAAAGACTGGACACAGCCTTTGAAAGAAGCGGATGGAATTTTAAACTTTTTGAATGATCGTTCAGAAACAGAAAGAGTGCTTACCTCAAGTGAAGCTGGAGATTATATGAATTACTATCAGCAGATTTACGAACATATCGTGTTTGGATATGGATTGCCATCTCCTGGAAAAGAAGTCATTCAGAATATGAAAATCATTGATGCTTCTTTAGAAAGTGCAAAAGAAGAAAAAGTAATTAAACTATAAAGATCAATTGTGAATGAGTTCAGAGTTTATGGTTGATATTCTTTAACACTAAAATTATCCTACTCTCTAACTCTTTGAACTCATTCATAACTCATCGTTTTTATTTTAAAGGAGCTCCTGAAGTTCCAGCCATCTCATTTCATGGTTTTCCAGTTTTTCTGAAACCGTTTCCAACTCTGAAGAAAGTTTAGCTATTTTCTCATAATCTACTTCATTGTTAAGTTTGTCCAGAATTTTGGAGCGCTGTTCTTCAAGTTCAGGCATTTCTTTTTCAATCGTGTCAAGTTCCCTCTGCTCTTTGAAACTTAATTTTCGTTTCGTACTGGAAGGTGGTGTATTTTCCACTACAGGAACAGTTTCCTTAACCGGCTCAGTCTTTACAGCTGTATTTTTTTCTAATGCTTCCTCGCGACTTCTGGCTTCCCTGTATTCTGAGAAGGTCCCTACAAAATCTCTGATTTTTCCATTGCCTTCAAAAGCCAAAACATGATCTACAATTCTGTCCATGAAATATCTGTCGTGGGAAACTATAATCAAAGATCCCTGGAACTGTTGAAGGAAGTTTTCAAGGACTGTTAATGTTGGAAGATCAAGATCATTCGTAGGCTCATCAAAAATCAAAAAATTAGGATTCTGATACAGGATATACATCAGGTGCAATCTTCTTTTTTCCCCACCGGATAATTTTGAAATAGGAGAATATTGCGTTTGATCATCAAATAAAAACAACCTTAAAAACTGGGATGCCGAAAGACTTTTTCCGTTGGCTAAAGGATAGAACTCGGCAATTTCTTTAATAAAGTCAATGACTCTCTCATCTTCTTTGTAAGTGAGCCCTTTTTGCGAAAAATAACCAAAAGAAATGGTTTCCCCTGTTTCTATTTCTCCTTTATCTGCTTTTTCAAGCCCCTGGATAATATTTAAAAGAGTAGATTTTCCCGCTCCGTTTTTACCTACGATTCCAACTTTCTCCCCACGTTGGAAAGAATAGCTAAAATCTTTTAGTAAAACCTTCTCACCAAAACTTTTATCTATATTCTTTAATTCTAGAATTTTATTCCCAAGGCGTTTCATTTCAAAATCCAATTCCAGACCTTGTTTTGAAGTGTCTGTTTTTGCTACTTTTTCGGTTTCGTAAAAAGCATCAATTCTGCTTTTAGATTTCGTGGTTCTTGCCTTAGGCTGTCTTCGCATCCACTCCAGCTCTTTTCTGTAAAGATTATTAGCCTTGTCAATGGTAGCATTAAGATTATCCTCTCTGATCATCTTATTTTCCAGATAGGTAGCATAAGAACCATTATGGAAATAAAGGTTTCCGTCTTCCATCTCCCAGATAATACCGCAGACACTATCAAGGAAATAACGGTCGTGGGTTACGAGCAGTAAAGTAATCTTGGCTTTATTAAGATAATTTTCAAGCCACTCTACCATTTCTACATCCAAATGGTTGGTTGGCTCGTCCATTATCAGTAATGTATGACGATGTTCTGCTCTGGTTTCCGTTAAAAGCTTGGCCAGTGCAACGCGCTTGATCTGTCCTCCGGAAAGTGTTCCCATCCTGGCTTCGAGATTTGTGATCTTAAGTTGGGAAAGGATTTGTTTCATCTCATTTTCCAGATCCCAGGCTTTATGGGCCTCCATATCCGCAAGAGCCTTTTCGATAAAATCAAGGTCCGTTGAGTGGAGTGACTGATGATAATTTTTAAGCGCTGTAATGGGAGCTGAATCAAGGGTCATCATGAATTCCTCAATGGTAAGTTTCGGATCATAATCAATTTCCTGGTCAAATAAAACAACCTGTATATCTTTATTGATAATTACATTTCCACTATCTGCAATTTCTTTTCCCATAAGGATCTTGAGCAGGGTAGATTTTCCACTTCCGTTTTTAGCAACAATGGCTATTTTGTCTCCTTCATTAATATTGAAAGAAATATTTTTGAATAAAACTTTTAGTCCGTAAGATTTGGTAAGGTTTTCAGCAGCAACGTAATTCATTTCTATAAAGATTTCGTAGCGCGAAAATACGAAATATTGAAGGTTTTACCGGATAAAATATTTTCTTTGGTTTTTTGAATGAGGTAAAGGGCTGACAGATTTTGTTTGCTAATTTATAATCCTTTTTTACCTTCGATCCAATAAGCCTGTGATCTTAAATTGGTGGAATGAACACCTTTTTCTTTCAGATATCTGCGTAAAAAGGACATCGTTTTTCCGTTTCCTGTCAAATAAAACGTGACTTCTTGGTTTTCAATGGCTTTTCGCTCTTCGTGGAGAAATTCATTGATTTGATTTAATATTGCCATCCAGTTGTTTTTAGAAGTATAGTAGCCGTATAAATCAAGTTTTTCAAGGCTTAAAGGATCTTCAAGCTCATGCAGGCAAACAAAGGATTTTGAAGTTTTTTCTGCGGCCTCCCGGATGGCAATTGAACTTCCCAGGGAAGTCTCATCTCCGATTGAAAAATGAATTTTAGCCTCATGATCAAAGAATCTTTTTCCACGCGGTATAATCATTTTAATAGAATCCCCGGCTGTCAGTTGGTTGATGAAGTGACATCCTGCAGCTTGGGTGTCATGTACATGGAAAAGGATATCAAAATTTCCTTTTCTTTATCAAAATGAAAAGGGGAATAGTTTCTGAAATCCCGGTCATTGATACGGAAGCCTACCGCATATGCAGGCTCAAAGTAAACATCTGAAAGGTCGGTTTCAAAAGTTATCTGTTTAAGATCATCTGAAATATAGGTAGCTTTTGTAACGGTACAGTCTTTAAATTTTGATGGTAATAGATTTTCAACAGCGTCGTTGATCCATTTTGGTAAACTAGACATAATGATATTTTATTGCAAAGGAAGCTGCAAATGACAAAAATATCAATGGCCATTTTATGGAATTGGTTGGACTATTCGTGGTTTACGAATTACTTTTTGCTTTTATCACGGAAAGATAATGGAGAGACTCCTTCCGATCTGGAAAAGAGACGTGAAAAGTAAGTGTGATCATTATATCCAAGCTGATAGGCTATTTCTTTAACCGTGCAATTGGTGAAAAACAATAATCTTTTAGCTTCTATCAAAACTTCCTGTTGAATCCAGTATGATGGAGATTTTCCTGTTGCCTTGCTGATTACCTCAGTTAAATATCCTGGTGAAATGTTCATGATTTCTGCATACCCAGATGCGCTTTTCTGTGTAATGAAATTTTTTCTTACCAGGATCCTGAATTGTCTGGCCAGCTCTAATGTTCTGTTTTCTTTTTGTTTTTTATGAGAGCTTTCATTCAGAAAGTGAGATGCAAACATTCCGGTATAAGCATTAAGCAAAGATTTTATGATAAAGAAATTTTCTTTGTGGCCATCATCTCTTTTGTGCATGATTCAAAAAGAACCTGAGCCAATTTGTTGAATTTTTCAGACTCGGAATTGCTTACAGGTAAAGGCATAATATCCACGAGATATTCTTCAAAAGCTGAGCGGACAAAGTCAGGAACCAGATCAACGTTTAAAGCAATGAACCATCCACAAGCATTATTCATAAGAAGCCCCTGATGGACCTGACCAGGTAAAACACAGTAAATATGTCCGTTTTTAGCCTCAATGATTTTAAAATCCACCATCATTTTTACATGTCCGGTTTGGAGAAATGTAAAGATATAATGACTATCCCTGTGGATTCCTTTATCTAAAAGATTATCCTCCGAACTGTTGATTCGGTCCGTGATTCTTTCCACAATAAAACCATGATCGGAGATCGTACTGAGATCGTAGGTGGGAATTGTCTGTCTCATGTTGAATTATAAAATCAAAGCTAATAAGGTCTTACTACGATAGCTTATCGTATTGCTTTTGAAAAATTTAACTAAACAAAGATAAAATTTAATAATATGTTATGAGCTTTTAATCCTGTAAATAAAGATTTTTGTGTCAAACCTTTACCATGAAAAAACTTAATTCCTCATTGTTCCTATTCTGTGTGGTGTTTGCTAATGCCCAGATAATTTCAGGAACTGTCCTTTCGAGAGACGAAAACCAGCCTATTCCATATGTTAAAATAGGAGTTGAAAAAGAAAATATAGGTGTAATTTCCGATGAGAAAGGTAATTTTACTATTGACCTTTCCAAGGTGAATACTTCAGGAAAGATAAGGATAGAAGTTCCGGGATATGATAGTTATACAGTAGGTTTTCAGGATTTTATAAAAAACAGTACACAAAAGATTTTTTTAAAGGAAAAAGTACAGCATATCCGGGAAGTGAAATTGTCCCCTAAAAAGTTAGTAGATAAAAACTGGGGTGTCAATACAAAGACGAAAAGTGTCATGTACTCTGTAAATCCACAATTTAAGAAGGAAGACTTTTTGGGTGAAACAGCATTGGAATTTAATGCAAACAAAAGATCAAAAATAAAGAATATCAACCTGAATATTGCAAGTTATGTTTCCGACAGGCCCGTGTTAATGCGTTACAGTATTTATAGTGAAAAGAATGGTTTTCCAGACAAGAACATCCTCAATGAAGAGATTACAGTAAAGCTTACAGAAGATATGATACAATCCGGAACATATACATTGAGTGTTGATGATCGTAATATTTGGGTACAGGGTAAATTTTTTATAGGAATTCAGTTTTTACAGGAGTTTAACGGTAAAGTGAATATCAGTGCAGCTCTCTTCAGAACAGGCTTCCTGAGGAAGTTTTACGGGGAATGGCAAAAAGTAACCTTAGCTGCTCCTGCGATAAATATCGATGTAAAAGTAGATAAAAACAGGAAAAAAATATGGAAGAACAATTGGAGGATGAGAGTCTTGCTGATCTGATTCCCGACCTTAGCAAATATGTTGGTGAGGCAGATCAATCAGGTTATGGTAAAAAATCAGGACATAGGTAAAATAGTTAAAGTGAAAAAATGCAGATTTATACTATGAGGTATATGGTGAAGGAGAACCACTGGTATTGCTGCATGGAAATTCGGGAAGTATTAAAGATTTTTATCAGCAGATTCCTGTTCTTTCCAAGCATTACAAAGTTATTGCTTTAGATACGAGAGGTCAGGGAAAAAGTACAGATTCATCGAAAAAAGATTTGACTTATTCGGGATTTGCCGATGACCTTAAAATGGTGATTGATCATTTAGGACTTGAAAAGATACATATAGCAGGCTGGAGTGATGGCGGGAATACAGCCCTGGAGTTTGTTCTGAAATACCCTGAACGGGTGAACAAATTAGTGATTATCGGAGCTAACATTCAGCCTGATGGTGTAGATAAGCGTCTTGTAGACCATATGAAAACAGAATTTCAGGTTTTAGAAATTGAAAAATAATCCTCAAAAGTTTAATCAGACCAGGATTTTAAAGATTATGCTCAAGGAACCTAACATCAGTACAGGATCTTTACATAAAATCCATAATCCCGTGTTGGTTATAGCGGGTGAAAAATGATGTGATAAAAAAAGACCATACCGAATTGATCGCCAGAGAAATTCCGAATGCAAAAACTAAGGATATACAAAAATGCAAACCCATTTTGTGCCGTTTGAAGAAGCTCAACAGCTGAATGAAGATATGATGAAGTTTTTTGGGGAAATAATTAATCCAATGTCATTCTTTTCAAAGACCAGGAACTACCATTGTACATATCCAGGTCAACTTTAGTATTGATTCCGTGGACGATTCCGTTTTCAGTAAATTGCCAGAAATCCCAAGCGTCATCAGGAGACGGAGTGGGTACATCATTATAATTTGCCAGCCACAGAGGATATCCGTCGAATTCACCTTTCAGAAAATCTTTATAATAATGGTAGTAAGTATAGATAATGGGTTTTGTACCATATGTCTCTTCTATGATTTTGCACCATACCTTAAGGTCTTCAACCAGTTTTTTTATTGGTTTTTCGTTTTGGAATTTTTTTCAATGTCCAGAATAGGAGGGAGGTCTCCGGTTTTCCAGCTTTACATTGTCAAGAAAGTTATTAGCCTGAATAATAGGGTCTTCATCTGCTCTGTAAAAGTGATATGCGCCTCTTATAAGCTCATGCTTTTTGGCCTGGGACCAGAATTCATCAAAATGTTTATCAGCATTTTTATTTCCCATGGTAGCCCTCATAACCACAAATTCCAACGGAATGGTTTTGTTTTCCAATGCTTAAACTATCCCATTTGATATCTTCTTTATTTTGATAATGGGAAATATCGAATCCGTATGTTTTATCGAGATTATCAGTGAGGATTTTTTGAATTCTCAGAGTTTTCCTTTTCATTATTATGAAGCTTTTTATGGGTAAAACTTATTAAAGTACAAAGCATAATAGTAACTGATGGATTGTTTAAGGTAAAAAACCTGTGCCAATAAGTGCTACGATAAGAATAGCCAATAAAATCTTTCGACGAAATAAATAGTTTTTCCGTCTTTTATTATGAATGTTTTTGGCCGCTTTTTTGGTGTACTTTTTTTTCGTCATAAAGTTTTGCAAAACTAACTTTTTAACAAGTAAAATGCTAAATAAAATCTGTAAATTTGTATACTATGGAAACACGCGAAAAGATCATCATCATCGGAGGAGGTTTTGCGGGGCTACAACTTGCGAAAACACTGAACAATAAAAATAAAAAAGTAATTGTTCTCGACAGGGTAAACCATCATATGTTTCAGCCGCTTTTTTATCAGGTAGCGTGTGGAAGGATTGAACCTTCCAATATTTCCTTTCCGTTCAGGAAAATTTTCCAGAGATCCAGAAATATTCAATTTCGTTTGACAGATGTTAAAGAGATCGATCCTTCTCAGAATAAAGTGATTACCGATGAAGCAGAGTTTCGTTATGATAAATTAATTATCGCAACCGGCTGTAAGACTAATTTCTTTGGGAATAAAGATCTGGAGGGTAAAGCTTTTGGAATGAAAAATACTCAGGAAGCGATTAGTATCAGAAATCATGTCTTAATGACTTTTGAGAAACTAATTCTTGAGAAAAGCAGAAGTGACGATGGAAACTGGAACATCGTTATTGTAGGTAGTGGTCCCACCGGTGTAGAACTGGCTGGAGCCTTTGCCGAAATGAAAAAAGAAATCCTGCCGAGGGATTATCCTTACATGAATTTTGACCAGCTTAAAATTATTCTGGTCAGTTCGACGGAAAAACCACTTGCCGTAATGAGTGACGAAGCTCAGAATAAATCTGAAAAATACCTTAAGGACCTGGGGGTAACTTTTCTAAGTGGAGAAGTTGTTACCGAATATAACGGAGATAAGGTAATGATGAAAAGTGGAAAAGAAATCCCTTCGAACAATGTGATCTGGGCTGCAGGTGTTACAGGAAATGTAGTAGAAGGATTTCCTGAAGAAAAATTAATCAGAAACAGATATATAGTAGATCGATATAACAGAGTTAAAGGATACGATAACATTTTTGCGATCGGAGATATTGCTTATATGGAAACGCCTAAATATCCGCATGGTCAACCTCAGGTTGCGAATGTAGCGATAAATCAGGCAAAAAATCTGGGTAAAAATCTTTTGAAAAGCAATGAAAGTGAGTGGAAAGAATACGAGTATAAAGATAAGGGTTCTTTGGCAACCATTGGAAAACATCGGGCAGTAGTAGATTTGCCATTTATTAAATTTCAGGGGTTCCTGGCATGGTATTTCTGGATGTTTTTACACTTAATGCTTATTTTAAGTGTAAGAAATAAGCTGGCGGTATTTTTTAATTGGATGTGGAGCTATTTTAATAAAGATTCGTCCCTGAGGCTCATTATCTCACCTACTAAGAAAAATGGAACATTACAATGAGAATTGATATTATAAGCGTACTTCCTGAGTTGATGGAAAGTCCATTTCAGACTTCTATTTTGAGAAGAGCAATGGAAAAAGGGTTAGTAGAAGTACATTTTCACCATCTGAGAGAATGGGCAATAAACAAGCACAGGCAAATCGATGATGAGCCTTATGGAGGAGGAGCCGGTATGGTAATGATGGTTGAGCCATTGGATAAATGCATCTCCCAACTTAAGTCAGAGAGAAGTTATGATGAGGTAATCTATCTTACCCCTGATGGGGTTACCCTTAATCAGAAAATTGCAAACTCCCTTTCTATAAAAAATAACCTGATTTTTATTTGCGGACATTATAAAGGAATCGATCAAAGAGTAAGAGATCTGCATGTTACCAAAGAGATTTCAATCGGAGATTATGTTCTAACCGGGGGAGAACTTGCGGCGTGTGTCTTGGCTGACTCTATCATCCGGCTGATTCCGGGAGTGCTTAACGATGAACAGAGTGCTTTAACGGATAGTTTTCAGGATGATCTTCTTTCACCTCCGATTTATACAAGACCGGAAAATTATAAAGGATTGGAGGTTCCTAAGGTTTTGTTAAGCGGGAATTTTAAGCAAATAGAAGAATGGAGACATGAAGAGGCCGTAAGAATAACAAAAGAGAAACGTCCTGACTTGCTATAATTTATTGATCATATTTTTAAATTTCGTCCTGTTTTTTTTCTTTTTTTGCAATTTCATATAAAAATGGAATAATAATTGCTATAGAAAGCAGAATAATAAAATAACAACTATTATGTTTTTATAGTTGTTTTTAATTAATATTAAGTATTATTTGCTGTTTTGATTTTGTTTTGTGCGATTTTAAAACGAATTTGTTAAAAGTTTTAATATATTATATTGATTTGATTAAACTGTTTGAAAAAAATTTCTTTTTAAGACAAAATCAAAACGAATATTTCGTAATTTAACCCGGGGAAAATTCGTAATTTCAAAATTAAAACTATTGATTGAATAGAAATATGTGTTGATGGAGCTTTTTACTTTTTATAATGTAGAAAATTTATTTTTACCGGACATAAAACCAATTCATAAATTAGATCCGACGAAATCGGGTTTGAGGAATTGGGATGAACGTAAATATAATAATAAGCTTTTCAAGATAGCAAATGTATTTCAATTGATCAAAGAAGAAAATGGAGTCTTACCATTTTTAATTGGTCTGTCCGAAGTTTCCGGAAGGAAAGTACTGGAAGATCTTGTGAAGATGGATCCTTTTCATTCTGAATTTGGAATTGTGCATTATAACTCCATGGATGAAAGAAAGGTAGATGTAGCTATGCTATATGATAAAAGCAAAATAGAAGTAATAGACTCGGAGGCTATTACATTCTTTTTTGAAATTAAAAATAAAAACACAGAATATTACGATACAACTAGAGATGTACTCTATTCAAAATTAAAATATAAAGGAGAGATTATTAATGTCTTTATCGCTCACCTTCCCTCAAAGAGAGAAAAAGATGTTAATAAGCCTAAGAGAGACTTTATATTAGCAGAAATTCGTAACAGAATTTTAAATATTGTGAATAGCAGCAATGAGCATGTTGTTTTGTGCGGCGATTTTAATGAAAATCCGGATGATGAAAATTTAACTAATATCCTTTATGATGATAATCATAATAAAATATTAGAAAATCCGTTTAATGAATTGTTTTCAACAGGAAATTTTTCTACTTTTCATTATAAATCTGGCTTATTGTTTGATCAGATTATATTGTCGAAGTCATTTTTCAATGATCAGAACAATATAGGATTGTCATTTCAAAGTGCCGAAATATTTAAATCTGAAAAGATAAGCAGCCGGAATAAACAATTTTCAGGTCGACCTTTCAGAACATATGCAGGTACGCGATATTTAGGTGGATATAGTGATCATTTTCCGGTTTTTGTAAAATTTAAAGAATAAAAAAAACATAAATAATAAAAAAAATTACAAGATGAAAAATTCAACAAATGCTAGCTATCATTTAGACTCAATCGACAAAGAAATTATCTACATGCTGATGGATAATGCTAAAACTTCTTTAGCCCATATCTCAAAACATGTAGGGATTTCGACAACTGCGGTGCACCAAAGAATCAAAAAGCTTGAGCACGCGGGAGTTATTGAGAATTCTATTTCATTTTTAAATCCAAAAAAAATAGGATATAAAGTTATTTCTTATATCGGAATCTTTTTGGATCAGCCTAGCCACTACCCAGATGTAGTAAAATCTTTAAAAGAAGTTAATGAAGTAGTAGAAGCTCATTACACCACAGGAAATTACACTATTTTCCTTAAAGTTCTTTGTAAAGACAACGACCATTTGATGCAGATCCTTAGTAAACTTCAAAAGTTAAAAGGTGTAACAAGAACCGAAACATTTATATCTCTGGAACAGGGAATAAGCAGACAACTGAAAGTATAATAAGTTATGAATATTGCCCAATATTTGGATTCAACATACCTGAAAACTCCTGCACAGTCCGGGATTTCAGAAAATGAAACTTTACAGAAAGATATAGATCTTACGCAGGAAGCTATTGATAATGGTATTTTTGCAGTGATGATCCGTCCGGATTATGTATCCGCGATCAAAAAATATATTCTGGAAAAGAACTCAAATGTTGTTGTTGGTACTGTGATTGGTTTCCACGAAGGAACGTATTCTGTGGAAGAAAAGATGGCAGAAGCAACAAAGGCAATTAATGACGGAGCCGACGAACTGGATTTTGTGATTAATTATAATGCTTATCTCAATGGAGATGTAGATTTAGTAAAAAAAGAATTTATACAATGTACTGCATTATGTGTACAACATCATAAAGTAGCAAAATGGATTATTGAAATTGCCGCTTTAACCAATGAACAAATTGCAGACCTTACTAAACATATCTCAGAATGGGCAGCAGAAAATTTTTCTGACCAGGACTTATCTTCCATTTTTGTAAAGTCTTCTACCGGTTTTTATGAAACTACAGATGGAAAGCCAAATGGGGCTACTTTCGAAGGTATCAGAATAATGCTTGATAACGCCGGCAGACTTCCTGTAAAAGCAGCTGGTGGAGTAAGAACACCTGAAGATGCGGAGAAAATGATCGGGATGGGAGTAAAGAGGATAGGAACTTCTTCAGCTCTATCTTTAATCAAAAATCAGTCAGCCTCTGAAGCTTACTAAAAAATAATTCAATTATAATTATAAAAAAAACCATCAGCATCTGATGGTTTTTTTATTTTATACTTTTTCCTGATATTCTTCGTAGAAATGTTGGGTTTCTTTGATCAGAGCATCCATCTCAGCAAGAGTGAATACTTCAAGGAATTTTTTTCTGAATTCTTTGAAATGAGGAACACCACGGAAATAGTTGCTGTAATGCTGTCTCATTTCTATCAGGCCTAATCTTTCACCTTTCCACTCCGCACTCCATTCCGCATGCTGACGAACCGCCAGTAGCCTATCTGAAATAGTGGGTTCAGGAAGATTTTCTCCGGTTCTAAAGAAATGTTTGATTTCATTAAAAATCCATGGATATCCTATAGCGGCACGGCCAATCATTACACCGTCACAAGCGTATTTTTGTTTGTATTCCAATGCTTTTTCCGGAGAGTCAATATCACCGTTTCCGAAAATAGGAATTTCAATATTAGGATTTTGTTTTATTCTTGAAATATGTTCCCAATCAGCTTCCCCTTTATACATCTGGGCTCTTGTTCTTGCGTGTATGGTTAAAGCTTTAATACCTGTTTCCTGTAAACGTTCTGCTACTTCATCAATATTAATAGAAGTACTGTCCCATCCTAAACGGGTCTTTACAGTTACAGGCAGGTGCGTAGAGCTTACAACAGCTTTTGTAAGACGAACCATCAGGTCTATATCTTTTAGTACTCCTGCTCCCGCTCCTTTGCAAACTACTTTTTTAACAGGGCATCCGAAATTGATATCTACCAAATCAGGATTTACTGTTTCCACAATTCTTGCAGACATGGCCATAGCCTCCTCATCACCTCCAAAAATCTGTATTCCGACTGGTCTCTCATAATCGAAAATATCAAGTTTTTTACGGCTCTTTATTGCATCACGAATTAAGCCCTCGGAAGAAATAAACTCCGAGTACATCATATCAGCTCCATGCATTTTGCACAAACGTCTGAATGGTGGATCACTCACGTCCTCCATAGGAGCCAGTAAAAGCGGAAATTCCGGCAGTTCTATGTTGCCTATTTTTATCATGGTGCAAATTTACGAAATTCTAAACTTTCATAAAGACTGATATTATCTATTGGTGTGAATGATGAGTTTGAGAACCCAATTGGATACAATAAGCGTCTTAAGATAGGAACAAAAAGAATTAAGCCTGGGACTTAAATTTTTAAAAGCTTGCTTTTACCTGCATGCTACCAATATGTATGGTACGGTCTCCGGAATTACGTCCTTCATAATTCAGGTTCAGCTGTAAGAATGAGTTGATTGCCTGCTGAATAAAGACACTCCAAACCTGATTTTTTCCAGGCTTAAGGCCGTCCAGCATCTGATTTCCTACAATACTGAAGTTGTTTCCGGTAAAGTTGTTGTTGATGAATGAGAAATTTCCTCTGATAGAGGTTTTTTTACGCTCCCATTGTATGGTTCCTGTAACGTCAAAAGCTTTTAGTAACTCCTCTCCGTCTATTCTCTGTTTCTGGCGGAAGGCGGAGGAAAGCTCAGCCTGTATGGCGTCTGTGAATTTATAGGTGGCTTTTGGCTTGGTTTCAAAGTTATTCAGTCTGTAATCCCTGGTTGCAAATAATTGTGAAGAATTTTTAATATCATGAACGGAATTTTCCCAATCGACCCTGAATTCTTTATTGAACCAATATCCTAAATTCAGGAAGTGGGAGGTCTGCTCCCGTTCTTCATTACTGAAATTGGCATTGATGAGATTATCATTCGAAATGAACCGGTAATTTCCATTCCAACCCGATTTTTCCGTAGGGTTAAACTGTACGGAAGCCAGGATATTTTGATTTTTTAGAATCTGGTCGCTGTTTTTTTCGAACGGATTGATGACCAGTACCTTATCTTTTTTATAAAAAGAGTTTTGAGAATTCAAGGAAATATTAAAATTCCACCGTTTTAAAAATGCATTTTCAGAATTAAGGACAATGGCCGGGTTAACAAACAACGCCAGCTGTAATTTATTCTTGTTGGATGGGATATACCGGACAGAATTGGTGTATACCCGGATGTACTTGGCCAGATCGGAATATTCGGCAATCTCAAATTCATCGAGCTGCTGGATGCCATCCCCATTGTAATCCGTCCATTTGTAAACTCCCTGTCCATCGGTTACTTTGATATATTGGAACTCTCTTTGTGCTTCCTGTCCGTTTCCGAGTTCATAGAATGCCTGTAAACGCATACCATTTCTGAAAAGCTGCTGATTATAAAGAATGTTCCCAACAACAAAATCATTGTTTCGACTTGTTTGCATATCCTGAATCTGATAGAAAAACTTCCTGTAATGCACTAACACATTTAAGGTTGTTTTTTCATTTTTGATCAGTTGACTTTCCGCCATGACTCCCAGGATATTATTCATATTCTGCAGCCTGTTGTCACGAACTGAATCATTATCTCTCATATATACTTTCGCAAGCAATTTTGTTCTTGTACTGTCACCAATCTTCTTTTGAAGAAAAAGCTCTTTCCAGCTGAAACTGGTGACATCCATCAGCTGAGAATCATTGTATTTTTTTTCGTTATGTTCCATACTTCCACCAAAGGCCCAGCTTCCTTTTTTTCCGGTATATTCTGTAGAAGCTCCCCCTCGTATGAACTTCGTGTCCTGGAGAATAGCATTGGTACTTAAGTAAGACAGATTTCCCTTTGTGAAAAACTTTCCTTTAATCCAGCCAAAATCAAGATCATTTTTAAAACCTTTGTATGAGTTTTGTTCATCCAGATAGTTAAGGCGATAATTTAAAGTTGATTTGTTATTCCACTTGTTAAGGAAGCTGAATATGAATCTGTTCTGCGTTTTCTGGCTGAATTCCTGAGCTAAGTTGAAATCTCTGGAAAATTCCACATCATTAATTCTATCAAGAATGTGAAATTGCTTATCTATATATTGATATTCAAAACTTGGTGTTCCTTTCCAGTTATTTTTGGTGAAAGTTTTATTCCCGTAAATCCGGCCTGCATAGCCTATATTCTGATCGGAATCCTTCGAAGAAAATAGATTGACATCGTAGTTACTTAAAGATATATCAGCGCCAATTTTACCCTCTTTAAGCAAAAACTCTGAATTGACAGAAAACACCTGCGATTTCTGGGGTGAAGGCAGTTTTCTTACTGCTCTGTAATCTCCTGAATTTGGTCCTGTATATTCAAAAACACGACCGTTATTTGTGGTCTGGGATAATTTATAATCTCCCAGATTAGGGCCAAAATAAGTAAATGATACCTGGTAAAGTGTTTCGGCAGAATTAGTGGAAAATTCATAATGGCTGACTCCTGAATTCTGAACCAATCGATATAGGATCTTATTAACATCATATTCTGTAATGACTCCTGACGGGGCATACATCAGATTAGGATCATTTCCGGCATTGGCCAGAATTTGCTCATCCTCTTTAGATAAATTCAGAGCAAGCGGTGCATTTTTATTATCGTTTTCCATGAACCAGCTTAAGCCTACCTTCATTTTCTCTCTACGGTGTTCCACTTTTCCTGTGAAAAGATATCTGGAATAGTTTCTGTTGGTGTAATTGTAAGAAATAGTAATAAAGTTCTGTTGGAAAATTGGTCGGAAACTGGTGAAAGTAACTTCACCGGTGTTGTAATTTATGATGTAATCCTGGTTTTCACCACGCTTCATTAATATTCCGTCAATAAATACCTGTTCAGATCCTGAAATCAGAGTAATGAACTGCTCTCCATTTTTTCCCGTTAAACGATAAGGGCCCTGGTTACCTTCAACCCCTTGAAAACGTACCCTGTGAAACTCACTTCGGGCCACACCCATTGAAACATCTACAAATGTTTTGTTTTCATTCCCAAATTCCGTCTGGAACTCAAGTCCCATGCTACGTCGCTGGTATTTTGCAAAATAATTCTTAGCTTCCACCAAATCCAGATGTCCCGCTCTAAGGATGGACTTATCCTTAATGTTCAGCTGCATGTAGATTTTATCGAACTCTTCGAGTGTTTGAGTATAACCATCGGCCTGGATGGGAAGGTTATGATCAGAAATACTCGCAAGGATGGTAACGTCTTTAGAAAGTCTTCCCGATATCTGAAGGTCCATTGAACTTTGTACAGATTGTCCCTGATTGTTTCCGAAGGTAATTCCCCGGATGATGGAACCTTTTGAGTTAAGCTCGCCTAAGAACCTTTTTTTGTCATTTTTGGCAAGTACGGCCTCATCTACAATTATTCTGTTTCTTGTTCTTACGAAATCCAGTGTGTCCTTTGAAAAAATATCCTGTTCAAGCCTTGCTGCTAAAATACTATCCTTTTTTATGGTGTCTTCGGGAATATTGGGGTTCTTCCATGAGAAAATCTGAGCATTTGTTACCAATGTGCCCATGAAAAGAAACAAGAATACAAGAATAAAATTCCGCAAATTTTCCAAAATAATTGGTAAAAATACTTAAAAAATGTTAAAGGTAGCCAGTTTAGCTTTATTAACAAAAAATCGCCATATTTATTGTTTTTCGTCAGAGAATACTCTTATATTTAAAATAGAAAATTATAAAAAATACAAAGATGAAAAAGATTTATTCTCTATTTGTTGCTTTGGCAACCACAACAGTTATGTCCGCACAATCTGTTATTACTCAATGGAATTTTGATGGAAATACAAATGCTGCCACCACAGGTTCGGGAACAGCAAGTGTTTTCGGAGTAAGTAATAATCCAACATTTGCCTCAGGGTCTCCGGGCAGAGCATGGAGTGTGAATGGGTTTCCTGGACAAGGCTCTGCATCGGGTACCGTGGGTTTTAAATTTGAAGTAGATACTTCAGGATATTCGGCAATCTCCGTATCTCTTAATATTGCGGGTTCCAATACGAGCTCAAAATATTTTCAAATGCAATACACAACCAATGGTACGGAATGGTTTAATGTAGGGAATGTAATTGAAATCGGACCTACATCATCCTCTAATTGGGTCAGCATGAATAATTCTATTCCGGCTGGAGCCAATAATAACACACAATTTGCGGTAAGGATTGTATCCGTGTTTGATCCTGCGAACAGCAGTACTTATACTGCGGTGGGTGCCTCATCAAATTATAGTACAAGCGGAGCCGCCAGGGTGGATAATGTAACCATATCCGGAACAGCATCCACTACTTTATCTGTTCTTGATGCCGGTAGTGAGAAATTTAGTTTTATAAAAAATACATTCATCAAAAATGAAGGTATTGTTTTCGGAACAAAAGTGAAGGATATCAAGATATTTAATATGTATGGACAGGTTATAAAAACAGCTAAGGTCAATAAAAATCAGACTTTGGATATTTCTGAGCTACAAAAAGGAAGTTATATTGTTACAGGTATCGTCAATAATCAACCGGTATCACAGAAAATTCTGAAAGATTAATTTTGATTTTTGAATGGAAAAACCACCGTTTAAAAAGCGGTGGTTTTTTTATAATAATAGCATATTGATTTAATATTCTTAATAGAAACTTAATCCATCCTTAATTTAGTCGCTTTAATTTAGGTGTAATTTTGTTGTAGAGATTAAAAAAACAAACATAAAAAAGAAAAATTATGAGAAAAATCTTTACAATTTTAAGCATTGCTACATCATTGATTTTTGCGAATGCACAAAATCTCGTACAAAATCCTGGTTTTGAAACAGGAACTTTAGCACCTTGGGCTGCTGGCTGGAATACGGTATATACAGCACCTAATATTACAGCAGATGCACACACCGGCTCTTTTGGAGCTAATTATGTACCAACAGCTACGACTGGTTTTTTTCAAAATGTTAATATTACAGCCGGAACGCAATATACACTTAGCTTTTGGTATAAAATAAGCGGCTCAGGTAATGGAGGAAGAATCTGGAGTAATTTTTTAGATGCTGGTGATAATCCGGTTAATCTTGTAACGGACGCTGCTAATGACCCATTGAGAAATAACAATCAATATTTACCTAAAAGTGCAGCCTGGCAACAAAAAGTAATCACATTTACGGCACCGGCCAATGTTAATAGATTACAGCTACATCTTCGTGCATACAGCAATTCAACCGTTAGCTTTGATGACTTTTCATTGACAACCGGAACATTGGCAACCGGCGAGGTTTCTGTATCTAAACACAGGCTTGTTAAAAATACTTTTATTCAGAATGATGGTATAACGTTTGGAGCTCAGTCTCGTGATGTGAAAATTTATAATATGTACGGACAGGTTGTAAAAACAGCTTCTGTAAAAGAAAATGAGGTTTTACATGTTTCAGAATTACAAAAAGGAAATTATATCGTAACGGGAATTGTGAACAATGAGCCTGTTTCGCAGAAAATTTTAAAAGATTAATTCTACTTTTCAGATATAAACACGGCCGCTTTTAAAGCGGCCGTTTTGTTTTTATAAAATTTTAGATTTTTTATTTAATACCATCCTCTTCTTGCGGCATTGATAATGGATCCGAGATTGAGAACTAAAGTATATCTGATTCGCCTTCCGTAATCTTTAAATGCGGGTTCAAATCCCAGCGAGGATTGGATTGGGAAATAAATTTCTAGAAAATCAGGAACTATTTTTAATTTAATTCCGCTATCCCAGATAAATTGGGTAGGGTTGTTCCTGTTCTTATAAATTCCTGCATCAGCATACAAATGGAATATCTTCCATACGCTGGTATCAACATTTAAAGAAGTAATCCATTGATTTACACTTCCGGGAATAAAAGATTTAAATCCTCCGTCAGCAAGAATAAACTGCTGTGAAAGAAAACCACTGTTGGCACTTTCCCCTAAAAGATTATATGAAAAAGAGTAATTGGAAACCCTGGAAATCCCATAATTAAAAGTATTATTTCTCGTGTCATTTCTCACGAAGTATCCTGCAAATAATCTTAGGCTGAGCTTTTGTTTAGGTGCAAATTCCCATCTGTAAAAGCCTTCGGCAGTTATTTTATTAAAGTCTTCCATTCCCTGGGTGCTGATGCTGAGACTTTTTTCATGGATCATCTGGTTATCCGTATATCCATATCCGATACTCCACAGATTATACTTGTCATAGTCATTATTAGCTATCATAAGAGGGCTCAGGTCTCTCTCGAAATAATTATATGACATGCTTATTCCTCTGCTTACCGTACTTCTCGGATTCTTTCTAAAACTGATATTGGAAAAAACAGAGCCTTTCCTGTAAGCAAGATTATAATCATAATGGTAATATGCTCCGGATACTCCGAAGGTTAAACTGCGGATAATACTTTCTGCAGGAAGAAAAGAATATGAAACGGCACCTGAACCCGTTAATTTTCCGGTTCCTGTACTGTACGTAGGCGTAATAGAATAAAGGAATTTCTGATCAAAAAAAGATTGGTTTTTGAAATTAAATCCTAAAAGAAATTTATCATAAGTATTATTGAAACGTATTCTTGGACTGATGTAGATTTCATTAAACTCAGGATTAGGAATATCCTTTATAAGTTTAAGTTTTATTTTTTTTGCATTTGAGAATAAGCCTTTGGAGTAAAGGAAGTTGTCTCTGTAATTCGACTCCGGAAAGATATAATCATTATTTAAAGTGATCTTGTATATATCTAATGCGGGAATGGAAACCGTTTTTGTCATTTCCTCACCGTCGGTCTCTACCCAGTATTCTTTTTTTTCATCCTCTCTCGTTTTTGTTTCTAATTTAACAGGAATAGGAGCAGAGGTATTTTTATTGATTTTAATATGCAGTGAATCGTCTTGTTTCTTCAATTTCTGAAGCTTAAAGTTAACCCTGTTTTTTTGTTTTAAAAAGTCGGTTAAGTAAGCGGTCCTGTTATCTTTTTCTGCGAGTTCTCTGAGGAAATCTTTAGGATCAATTTGCTTGTCTGTATTTTTAGCTATGTAGTTCTGCAACAGGGTATTGAAGTTTTCATATCCCATTTTATCAGCTGAATAGTTGAATAAGCTTCCTGTTTCAAAGCTACTTATAGCCATTACATTGAAATTACTAAGCACAGTAAACTTTTCTCCGATTTTCTGATCCAGATTCTGAGACATAATATATTGGTAGGTAAGGCCGTAGCGATCAATTAATTTCAAATTAGAGGCATGAAATAATTTTAATGGTCTGATTCCAAATATTTTCGATTCAGGTAGCTTTCCCAGCAGCTTTGTTTCGCCATAGAATTTTTTGATGTATTGAATTTCTATATAGGATTTCAATCCATTCTTAAACCAGTGATTATCCTGTTTATCTGTAATAATACTTTCGTCAAGAACTTTTTTGGTGATAATTCCCAGATAATCGAGATCTGCCTTTTCTGCATCTGTAAATAATTGAAACCGGAATTTCCAGAAACTAATATCATTATTACCAAAAAAATCTTCATTCGCTCTGAACTTTTCAGAAATAAAAAGTCTTGATGGAAGATAACCGATCTGTTCCTTTATAAATTTTAAATGCAGCGGAAGATAGAATTCTAAATTTTCCTTTTCCTGGGGTGTTAGAGGATATCCAAACCGTACTTCTGTGCTTATATCTCCTGTATTTACATTAATGAAAGGGTATTCGTCCTGGGAAATGATAAACTCGGGATCTGAATCCAGATAACCTTTGAATAAATTGGATTGATCCTGGTGAAGATTACTTTCAATAAAAGATTGGGTAGGAAGGTCAAATTGGACGGTCCAGTAGGTATTGAAACTTACGGACTCTTCGATATCATGGTAATATCTTCCTAAAATATTGTCCGGATCAAAATGATCCGGAACAATAAAGAAATATTTTAAAGCTATATTTCGATCAGCTGTACCGTATCCAGTAAATTTTTTATCCGGAAGCTGTATCTGATACTGCAGTTTTAGTCTTATGCTTTTCCCCGGTTGAAGAGGTGCATTTAAAGGAATAAAAAGATTTTCCGCACTTAAATTATTTACAGGAGTAGCCTCATCATCAGGTCCTTTTATGCTAAATTGTAAAAGTTTCCCCAGTTGTTCAGGCTTTGCGAAATGAAGATCAGTATTACGGTCTTCCAGTTTTCTGTAAACAAGTGAAGTTCCTCTTTTTTGATAAGCAGAAACCCAGTTTAAAAGTTTAACGGTACTTAAATCTTTTTCAGAATTATTGTAATAAACAATTTCCTGATTTATATCCAACGTTTTTTTATCTGAAGATAATTTCGCTTCAATAGAAATGCTGTCTTTTTGCGCAGAAACCTGCACAATTCCCAAAAACAAAATAAGACAAATACTGATCTTTCTCAATGTGGTGATAAAGCATCAAATATAACTCATTTTGTATAGACTTATAAATTTTTATTCTCGAATTAACCTTTTTTTAAAGAACTTATATAAGCTTTCCAGCCTTCGTTTTTATAAGTTAATGCGGCAGCTTCAGGATTTTCAGATTTATAAATTCCTCTTCCTACGATTATAAAATCAGTATTCAGGCTTTTAAAAACATGTTCAGGAGTATTGTACTGTTGTCCTTTTCCATCTCCCGAATCTGAAAGATTTACTCCCGGAGTGAATAACAATAATTCTTCAGGAATTGGGTTTTGAGAAACTCCTCCGATTACATTAGGATGGGATAGAGATACTTTAAGAGCTTCTTCACGGTAGCTATTCGTTGTTAACGTTCCTTTTGAAGACATTCCTATAATTGCGACAACACCTACATTCTTAAAGCAGTCAAGAGATTCAAAACCACCGATAACCTGTGACGTTACAAAATCTGCCCAGTCGGTAATTTTAAAAACTCCACTCGTGAATTGTAATTCCTGTGTGTTTCCAATATCGGCAAATTTTCTATCTTCCATGAGTAAGAATTTATGCTTTTCGGCTAATTCTTTTAACGGAGTAATTGTTTTTTCAAATTCGAAATCTGAGATGATGTCGATATGTGTTTTGAGAGCAATAATATGAGGTCCTACTTTTTCAGCAAATTCCAGTAACTCTTTGGTTGTGGTAACATCTGCTGAAGCGATAAGGTTCGATTCTTTACTGATGGCTAGTTCTAATAATTTTTTAGAAACAGAATGTTGAGCGGATTTTAATTTCTGCTCATAAGAAGCTCTGATTTTTTCTTCAAATTGGATGTGGTTTCCTAAAAGGAAATCCTGGATCCTTTTTACTTCTTCATCTGATAATTCTCCTGTTTCCTGAAGAATAGTACATACTTCTGAAATATTAAATAGGGTATGAACTCTGAATCCTTTACTTTCCAAAAGCTGCTTTCCTCCCTGTTCCCTGTCAAGAACTACAACGATATCTGCTACTTTTAGATCTTCCTGTTCTACTTCAGCAATGGTTTCTAATAAAGATTTTCCGGAAGTGATCACATCTTCTACCAATAAACAGTTTTGTCCTTTCTGATAAATTCCTTCGATCATTTTCTTGGTCCCGTAATCTTTAGCCTCCTTTCTTTTAATGATAAGTGGAATGTAACTTTCCAGAGACATGGCTGTAGCCATAGGAAGAGCGGCATAAGGAACTCCACAAATAAGGTCAAAATTATCCAGAGGAAGCATTTCCAATAAATAATTTGCAAGATTTTTCAAAATTTTAGGATCAGAAGCCAAAGGTCTCAGATCTACGTAGAACGGACTTTCAATACCGCTTTTTAAAGTGAACCTCCCAAATTTAATGATACCTAGCTTGTAGCACTCTAAAAAGAACTCTTTTTTACTTTCCATTATTTTTTATTAGATGTTGCAAATTTAAGGATTTGTAATAAGGCTCAAAAATTTATCCCTAAATTATAAATAAA
Organism: Chryseobacterium sp. B21-037; assembly: GCF_028570785.1. NCBI lineage: Bacteria > Pseudomonadati > Bacteroidota > Flavobacteriia > Flavobacteriales > Weeksellaceae > Chryseobacterium > Chryseobacterium sp. B21-037. Next base: position 2,774,675 of record NZ_JALGCB010000001.1, on the reverse strand, counting down.
AAGCCATCCCAAATTTTTGGAATGGCTTCAAATAATATATTTGCGTCAATTATTTTATAATTTGAGCATCGATTATCTTAGTATTACCTGTATTTAGTTTTTGTTCAGCTTCCCAAAGTAAAAACTTGTCCACTTCTTTGATTAGTTTAGGGATCACTAAGTATAAAACAGCCAGATCATCTAGGACTCCCAAAACAGGAACAGCTACTTCTGGAATTAAGTCGATTGGAGAAATGATATATAAAATCCCTAACATCGGTAAAATAATATCAATGGATTTCATAGGATAAATTCCTTTTCTCCAATATTTAACCATTCTGAAAATGTCAGGTATTTTTTTGACAAAGCCCTTATGGTTGATGGCTTCTTTAGCCAGGTTTAATTTAGAATATTTCATTTTGTGTTTGGTTTAAATAAATTCTTGACTTTACAAAATTCGCAAATTCTATACCAAATAATTATAAAAATTCGTTAAAAGATTTATTTAATAATATTGTCAATGAACTGATGTACAGACTCTGTATTCCAATCTCTGTACGCGTCTTCTTTGATCAGGATCCTTCCCGATTTATCCAGTAAAAATGTTGTCGGGAATGCTTTTGGTAACAGCTTTTCTGAAATCGGACTTTGGGCAATATAAACAGGGACCGTATAATTATTTTCCTGAAGGAATTTCCTTACTGCATATTCTTCATCTTTCATAGCAATCAGTACAAAGTCTACATTCCCTTTTCTGGTGTCGTAAAGCTTTTGAATGGTTGGCCATTCTTTTCTGCATGGCGGGCACCAGGTTCCCCAGAAATTTAGAAAGATAGGCTTATCTTTAAAGTTCTTCAGATTTGTACTTGGAACGTTAATCCCCTGTAAATCGATATCATAATCTTCCTTACTTACAGTTACTGCATTTTCTATAGTAGCAACAGGAAAGAACTGGTCCTTCACAAAATTTCTTACTCCTGGAATAAAAGCAATAATTCCTATAATAATGATAAGTACAAGATATGGTATATTTTTTTTCATCTGCTATTTTTTATTGTCATTTCTGACGCATACATTTATTACAATAACTCCAGTATTTCCTGAACAGCATCCTTACCTCTGTTTTTAGCATAGTAAATTTGCAGATCATTATAAAACTGATCTTTAGGATAAGCCTCCGGATCTGCCTTATATTTCATTAACAATTCTTTGCCGTACTGAGGTCGGGGTCCCCATGAGTTCTTTACCGTAAAATCATCATTCAGGATGATAACTTTAGGAATAGACTCTGTTCCATTCGTTAGAAACTGATTAATTAAACTTTTATCACTGTCTCTCAGGAAAATTCTTACCTCATTATGACCCTCAAAAAATTTAACAAGTGCCGGTACCGTAGAGCTGGCGTCACCACACCATACTTCTGAAATAATCAGAATTTTCCCGTTAAAATTCTTAGATTTTAATTCGTTAACCTGGTTTTCGTCAAGGATATATTTTTTTAGGGTTCTGTCCATCCTTTGAAGCCCCAGTTCATAATATTGTTTATAATCGATGTCATGTTGGTTGTCGGGAGTTTCAAGTCTTTGTCTTCCAATATGAACATATTCTTCAAAATTGATTGCTTTATCCCAATAATCTTTCATGGTGTATATTATTGTGTTTAAAAGTTATTTAGATTTCTTGTTTTGTTGATCAAAAATAAGTCGGCTAATACAAATGCGGCTAAACTTTCAACTACGGGAACCGCTCTTGGAACGACACATGGATCATGTCTTCCTTTTCCTTCAACAACAACAGGATTTCCATCTTTGTCTATGCTGTCCTGTGGTCTTAATATGGTGGCTACAGGTTTGAAAGCTACTCTGAAATAAATATCCATACCATTGGAAATACCACCTTGTATTCCCCCAGAAAGATTAGATTTTGTAGTAAAATCGGGATTAAAGGCATCATTATGTTCTTTACCGGTCATCTTAGCCCCACAAAAACCACTTCCATATTCAAAGCCTTTACAGGCATTGATATTCAGCATTGCCTTTGCAAGTTCAGCCTGCAATTTGGAAAAAATAGGTTCTCCAATTCCTACAGGAACGTTTTTTATAACACAGGTGATGGTTCCCCCGATGGTATTTCCTTCTTTTTTAATTTCTTTAATTCGGGCAATCATTTTTTCAGCTGTCTCAGTATCAGGACAACGTACATCATTGCTTTCTGTTTTGGAAAAATCCAAATCCTGATAAGGCTTCTCACAGAAGATGTCACCTACGGAAGAAACATAAGCATTGATATCGATATCTGATAAGAGCTGTTTTGCAAGCGCTCCGGCTACAACCCAGTTGATTGTTTCCCGGGCAGATGATTTTCCACCTCCGCGGTAATCCCTGATCCCAAACTTCTGATCATATGTAAAATCTGCATGACTTGGACGGTATGCATTAGCAATATGATCATAATCTTTTGATTTCTGATTTTCATTTTCGATGATAAAACCAATGGGAGTACCTGTGGTTTTTCCTTCAAATATTCCGGAAAGAAATTTTACCGTATCACTTTCCTTTCGCTGAGTAACGATAGCAGACTGGCCAGGCTTGCGACGATCCAGTTCATATTGAACCTGATCGAGATCAACTGTTAAACCTGCCGGAAAGTTATTGATTATTCCACCATAAGCCACACCGTGACTTTCTCCAAATGTTGTAAGACTGAGAAGATTACCTAAAGTATTGAACATAGCACAAATTTACGGCTTTTTATTAATATAATAATGCCTTTGTGTTTAGTTCTGTTTATTGTTGTTAATGATAATATTGATAACCCGCATTGCTTCTTTTTTCTCCTTCATATTCATCGTTTTCCATACAAAGCCTTCCCTGATATTATTTTTATTGATGGGTTGCGGAAAGATGTTTGCGTTAGCATTATCAATAATATAACTAATGGTCATAGAAGGAAGTGGAGTGCCAAAACTATAAGGATAGTTTTCAGGAACATTAAAGATAAGATTTCCGATTCTGAAAGACCTGAACGGGGTATATTGATATACAGAGGGTTGGTAAATCTGTTTTTTTTCAAACTTACCCATGAAACGGGCCATTTTGTAGCTTGGAATATGCGTTGCAATCAATGATGGAAATAAGAAAAAGAATATAACACAAGCGCCCGCTATTAAAAATATGGCTATTGATTTACTTCTGTTAATATAATGAGATAATAAAATAAAGGCTACAATAAAGAAAACATCAATGAAGAACCGGTACTGTGCAGAGAATAAAAGAACAAGGATTGTCTTGATAATTATTGAAATGGTGATAATATTAATAACTCTGTTTTTCTTTCGAACAGAATACAATATCAAAAGAAGAAGAGTCACTATAAATAAAATATTGATCTTTGCTTTAATGCCTTTTAAAAAGAGCCAGTTTTTAATATAATCTATTGAAGAAAACTTTTGAATTTCTTCAAAAGTGTATTGCATGTCATAGGTTTTCTGAATGGCAAACTGAGATGATCTTTTAAGTATTTCAGGGTTGGTTTTCCAGGATATTCCCAGGTCAACAAAAGCAATAGGAAAAACAGGATATCCAAATGTCCAGATATTTTTTACGAAAAACAAAATAAGTATTACAATTCCCAAAAAAATATTCTTTACAGACGATTTGATAATAAAGACTGAATAAAGCAAACTAAGAACGGGAAGCCATATCATGGTTGGCTTTATTGTGAAAATAAAAACAGAGAGTGCGAAAAGGAGAGTTGATTTTTTATTTTCTGATAAAATTTCATTTAAAATAATCAGCGAAAAAATAATAACCGGCAGATCCGGGCTTGGGGACTGAGAGAAGAGAAGCATAACCGGAAGAAAACCAAGTTGAATCCAGGATTTTTTTTCAATGATATAAAATGCATAAATGATTAATATAATGACGTTGATCCGTAGAAAAGGATCAGAAAAGTTAGAAAACCCTGCCTGGAATATATGCCATACCGACATTTGCCCTAATGTAAGGTCTAGATTAGAGATTCCTTTAACAAGGCCGTATTCCGTGAGCCATTTTATAGAGGGTACATAATAGCCGAAGTGATCCAGAATATAAGGATAATAAGAACCACAAAAAAGAATGATCGACACGATGGCAGTCAGCAGAATCATGTCTTTTTTTGAAAACCCATAATATTCCAGATAGAGTTTATTTTTAAAAAAAAAGAACAAACCTATTGCAATCGTGGTTATTTCTACGTTGATATTGAGCGGAATGAAAAATGCGATTAAGGTCCATATAACACTTATGATAAATATTCCCGAAAAAGCTTTTCCTGAAATACCTGAAAATAAAGTTCCTGAAAGCATATCCATAATTTTTCCCCATCCCAGAAGGGTGGAGATAATAATTACAGAGGAAAACAGCATTAGAATCATAAAAAAAGATTGCTTAAAAATAAGCAATCTTTTATTCTTTTATGTATAATTATTAATTACGAGGTTGTACTCTTCCGTCCTTTCTGTCTCCGGATCTACCAATCGCATATCCCGTTGCACCACCTACAACACCACCAATTACAGCTCCTAAACCTCTGTTGTTTTTACTGATAATAGCCCCAGCAGCAGCTCCACCTACGGTACCGATAATGGTTCCCTTAGCAGCCTTACTCATTCCTCTTTTCTGAGTTGTTCCCTGAGAAGCATTGCTTCCGTTGTTTGCGTAGTTTCCATTATTACTATTGCTTGAACCTGATTCTCTGTCTCTATATATAGTTCGGGTTTTTGTGATAACTCTTGGTTCAGAATTTCTTGCAGCTACAGCTTTTGCTTTATTGGATTCCACAATACTGTCTGCTTTTTTCTGAGATTCATAGGCCATTTTCTCTTTTTCAATCGCCAACTTTTGTTTTTCTATTTCAAGTTGTTTGGCCTGGAATTCAATTTTCTGTTGTTCCAGTGACTTTTCCGCCACCTGATCATCCTTTTTACAAGCTGTCAGTAAAAATACTGACAATAAACCTGTTATTACTATATTCTTCATAATTCAAATTTTTTAGTCTAAGGTTGCCTCATCAAAAAGATGATAGCTTTCTAGGTATTTTCAATTATGAAGCCAAATTTTAGTTAACAAAAGTTAAAAAATCAGAAAAGAATCAGAAAAAGTAAAAATATATTTTAAAAATTTCAGAAAATAAAAAGTTTTTATTTGTAAGTGCTTTATTGTCATTTAGTTATGGGTTGGTTGTTTATAATAAAATCATAAGAAAGTTAATTTATTGTGAAGGTTGTTAATTTTTTATGTGTAGGCATGAAAATTGCCGCATAATCCAAAGCTTTTAATCATTAAAAAGTTTTAATCTTCTAAAATATTATTCATCAAGATCCCTCGGATATACCAGGAATCTTTTATAATGTACATTTCATTTAATTATGGGTTTTGATTAAATTCATATTAAATAAGTACTTTTGAGGATAAGTATATTTTTGAAATATTGTTGATGAAATTAAGTACGGCAAAGTATTGTGATCATTTCCTAAAATGGGATTTAACAGTATTTTATTAATGGATTTTAGAAATAAATAGTATTTTTGGTTTTTTAAAAATTATATTTATACAAATTTTGATCGTACATTGTAGTTTAAATTCAATAATTACAAGTTTAATAAGCTTAATGAGTACATGATACAGCATTAATTGAGCGGATCAAAAGCAATAGAAAGCTAAATTTTATATTTAAGATATTCTATTTCGACTCTAGAAATAGATTTTTTTCATCATTTGTGTTTTTTGCGGCCTCTCAGGAGGCCGTTTGTTTTTTAATTTTAGTAAAAATAATTTCCAACAGTGAATTTTACAATTCATTTTTTTAGTAAAAAAGTAGAGTTAAATGGGAACTCCCGTTTTTTTTGTTGGTTGTCATTTCTGTAAAGAGTGATTAATCCGTACTTTTTTCCGCTATCTCAATATTTGTTATTTATAACATTCATATAAAAAATATTAATTTATATACTAAATGTTATAAAAAAACGATTTAGATTTGTAGGATTAATATTAATAATGATAACTTATGAAGAGATTTTCTATTTTTTTAATACTTCTTCTTTGTTTGATCAACGTGAACTTGCTTGCGCAAGCCCCCGCCACGCTGCCGTATATTCAGGATTTTTCGACGGCAAATGATCTGACATTGGTTAATGGAAGTCAAACAAATAAATGGGAATATGGTTCCGCAACAGGAAATGCCGCCAATTCCATTTATATTTCAAATAACGGAGGAACGGCGAATGCTTATGATACTGGAAGTTCCAGCGTTGTACAAGCTTATAGAGATATCACAATTCCTGCAGGATCTACAATTGCAACTTTAGCATTTGATTGGAAAGCAGATGGGGAAAGTACATATGATTATTTAAGAGTTTGGTTGGTTCCGGCTACATTAACTCCAACTGCCGGTGCACAGATTGGCACTGGTGGGGGAAATATTCAGCTGGGACAGTTTAATCAGCAGTCAACCTGGCAAACGTATTTAAATACAAGTTTGAACATCAGCAGCTTCGCAGGAAGTACTATGCGTTTAGTGTTTGAATGGAGAAATGATGGAAGTGTAGGAACCCAGCCACCTGTTGCAATCGATAATATTAATCTGTCGATTCCAACATGTTTACTTCCAACAGTATCGCCGGTTTCAGCCATTACAGCCAATTCTGCAACGATATCGTGGACAGCACCTACGCCTGCACCTGCGAACGGATATGCTTATTACCTTACGACTACAAATACTCCGCCTGTTGCAGGAACAACCCCTACAGGAACTACTACTGCAACTTCTGTGAACTTAACAACTTTAACTCCTAATACTACTTATTATTGGTGGGTAAAAGCAATATGTAGCCCTACAGACAGCAGTATTTGGGCGAATGGAGATAATTTTACCACGACTCAAATACCGGCAACTATTCCATACAGTCAAAACTTCTCGACTGGGAATGATCTGGGATTCACGAATGGAACCCAGGTTAATAAATGGGTATATGGTTCTGCAACAGGAAATCCTGCGAATTCCATCTATATATCAAATAACGGAACCGATAATACTTATTCTACAGGAACAACCAGTATTGTTCAGGCTTACAGAGATATAATTATCCCGGCAGGAACTACTGCAACGACTTTGTCTTTCGACTGGAAAGCAGATGGGGAAAGTTCTTATGACTATTTAAGAGTCTGGCTGGTTCCGGCATCTTTTATGCCTGTAGCAGGAACTCAGATTACTGCCGGAGGAGGAAGAATCCAGGTTGGAGGTAATTATAATCAACAAACGACCTGGCAGACTTATTTTAATACCAACTTAGACCTGAGCAGTTTTGCCGGAACTACAATGCGTTTGGTATTCGAATGGAGAAATGATAGCAGTGGTGGTACTCAGCCTCCTGTAGCTTTAGATAATATCAATTTAGCAATTCCTACTTGTGTGGTACCTTCAGCTTTGGCTGTAAATGGGGTAACTGCAACAGGTGCTGTACTGAGCTGGACAGGTCCGACGCCGGCACCTGCCAATGGATATGCTTATTATCTTACAACAACGAATACTCCGCCTGTTGCAGGTACTGCTCCAACAGGAACAAGTGCTACGACTTCTGTAAACTTAACGACATTAACGCCAAATACCACTTATTACTGGTGGGTGAAGTCTGTATGTAGCCCTACGGACAGCAGTTTCTGGATTGGGGGTCCAAGTTTCAGTACTACGCAGATTCCGGCAACGATCCCATATAATCAAAACTTTACAGGAGCGAATGATTTTGGATTCATCAACGGAACTCAAACCAATAAATGGGCTTATGGTTCAGCAACCGGAAACCCTGCTAATTCCATTTATATATCCAATACAAACGGAACTACGAATGAATATTCTACAAGTTCTACGAGTGTAGTACAGGCTTACCGTGATATTCTTGTACCGGCCGGAGCTTCGATTGCCACATTATCTTTTGACTGGAAAGCAGATGGAGAAAGTTCTTATGATTACCTAAGAGTTTGGTTAGTTCCATCATCTTTTATGCCTGTTGCGGGAGCTCAGATTACTGCAGGTGCGGGAAGAATTCAGTTAGGAAATAACTATAACCAGCAAACCACATGGCAGTCATATCTTAACAGTACATTAAACATCAGCAGCTTTGCAGGAACAACAATGCGTCTGGTATTTGAATGGAGAAACGACAGCAGTGGTGGTAATCAGCCTCCTGTAGCTGTAGATAATATTAAATTACTAATCTGTAGCACAGCAACACCAACTGTAGCTGTAAGTGCTATTACACATAATACAGCAATATTAACATGGCCACAAGATAGCGGTGGAGCTTCATACATTGTGAGATACAGACCGGTAGGTTCTAGTAGTGCATGGACTCAGGTAAGTGTGGCAGCGGCAGCGGCTCCTGCAACTACTAATACATATAACCTGGCAGGTTTATTACCGGCTACACTATATGAAGTAGAAGTAGCGGCAGTTTGTAACAGTATTCCTGGAACATATTCTCATAATGAATTTTTAACGAAATGTGACCCGACACCTCCGAATGTTACAGCAAGTAACATTACGACAACATCTGCATTGATCACATGGTCGCCACTTGCGGTAAGTTCATCTTATAAAATGAGATATAGAATTGTAGGAAGTGGTAATGCAGGATGGAGCGCTGATATTATTTTACCATTAGCGCCGACAAATACGTACTTATTAAGCGGGTTGAATGTCTATACAACTTACGAGGTTCAGATTGCCAATAAGTGTGATAATGAAACAACTTATAACGGATGGTCTTCTCCTGCTGTATTCACAACTGAAAGAACATGTGATTTACCTCCTCCAGGATTAACAATTACTAATCTTACAACTACTACCGCTACTGTAGTTTGGGATTCTTTCCCTGGTGCAACTTATATCTTAAGATATAGAAAAGTGGGTATACCAAGCTGGACAACAGTTGCAGTAACGAACAATAATTATGTGATCACAGGATTATTGGAGTTAACAAAATATGAAATGGAAGTAGCCAATGTTTGTAGTGGTACACCGGGAACTTATACACTTCCTTACTACTTCACAACACCTACAGTAATCTATTGCCCGATGAAATCCGGAAGCTCAGCATCTGAATATATTTCAAAAGTTACGGTAAAACCAAGCGGTAAACCGACTATGGAGAGCAGTACAGATGCCACTACGTATTCAGACTTTACAGCTGATACATCCAAATTTATTCAGCTGATTCAGGGATCTACAGGTAATGAGATTTCCATTGAAAAGTCTTGGACAGGAAATACATATAATGAAGGTATTGCTGTATGGATTGATTTTGACAGGAACGGAAGCTTTGATATCAATGAGAGAATTCTTGTGTCTTCACCTAATACGACAACACCTATTACAGGAACGTTCAGTGTGCCTTCTGATGCGTTTATAAGTACGACAGATTATAAGTATGTTGTAATGAGAGTTGCCATGCAGAGAGATGGTATCCCTGTAAATTGTACAGGATTTGCCAACGGGGAAGTTGAGGATTATACAGTAAGAATCTCTAAAAATCCGGTACCTAATGCAACCAACCAAACGGAAATATTGATTTATCCTAACCCGGTACATACAATATTGAATGTGAAAAATATTAGCAAAAGAGCTAATTATAAGATATACAATGCGGCGGGTCAGCTTGTGACAAGCGGGATCATCTTAAATAACAAAATAGATGTAAGCAGCCTGATCCACGGAGTATATGTTATCGATATTGATGATACTCAGGGTACAGCCCAAAAGAAATTTATCAAGGAATAATACATTAAATAATTAGTAAAAAATAAGCTCCCAAATATGGGAGCTTATTTTTTTTCTCAAGTCACTGTCACAAAGCAAAGAAAAATATTTCAATAAATGTTGAAATATTTAAAAATAAAATCTTACCTTTAATGGTGTGGTATTCAGTTGTTTATTTCTTATTAAATGAGTTTTTGATTTTTCTGAGCGTTAGTTTTCAATTTTGTTAGATAAGCATTTAGCCAAGATGAGACAAACTTAAACAAAAAGTCAAACGATCTTATTAAGAATTGGATGATTGTATACACAGGTAATATGATGATATGATATAAAAGTTTTTATTGTTTTTGAGACCTCTTGTATTAATGACGGGAGGTCTTGTTTTATGATACTGTACCATCATATAACTCCAAGCTTACAAATATATTTAAAGGTAAATTCTCCATTAAAATTAAAACCTCCTGGCAAAAGAGGAATACTATAGCGGAATGTATTGAAACTAAGTAATATTAGTAATTATGATTCTGATCATAATGTGTATTTTCCGGTTCAGGTATCTTTACTGTTCCATATATGTTGTAACCTTGAACAAAGGTAAAAGTTTGCCCCCTCAATTTGAGGGGTCTTTTAATGTTAAGAAATAATATTTATTTAATGCGAAATCTTAAAATTAAGTTAAAATAAAATAAATGAAATTCTTGGCACGATATTTCAATGTAAAATGTAACTCATGTTTAAATTGAGTTTTCATGGTTATTAGTTTTTATCCTCAACTTCGGTTGGGGATTTTTTATTCAAAGATGTCTTTTAATTTTAAAAGACGTTTAGGACGTAAAAATAAATATACGTATTTGTTTAAAATAGGGCTGCGAGATCGTGATGAACTCTAATCAAATATATTCTGAACCTTCAAGCTTATTTATGACTTAAATCATAAATGTTCATTATTAGTTTTCTACAAAAAAAGGAGCCTTCCAAAAATTGGAAGACTCCAGGGGCTGTAATATTATAAGATCTAAAAAAGTGTTTCACATAAAAACTTCCCCATAAAGAGGAAGTAATAATTATCCATTTTAGTTAAAGACACTAAGTGATGATTATTAAAGGATTGTACAACAAACTTACTAGTAGTTTTTGATTTTTTTTATGACTGAGATCATAAGAAGGTGAATTATATTTGAAATTTAATATCATAGATATATAAAAAAAGCTTTCCAATAAAATAAAGGAAAGCTTTGAGGTACCTAGCGGATTCGAACCGCTGTAGATGGTGTTGCAGACCACTGCCTAGCCGCTCGGCCAAAGTACCATTTTTGAGGTGTGCAAATATAAAAATTTTTCTGACTTAATCAAAGTTTTTTAGATATTTTCTTTAGTTCCCAACGTGTTTATATCGCTTTTTAACTGTAACTCAGCTTCATAATTTTTCTTTACAACAACGCAGGTTTCACTCCATTTATCATGGAATCCACTTTTATCTGCTAAAAAAGATAACTGATCTACGAAAGGGATTCCTCGGATGATATTTCTAAGGAGATAATTACCTGCACCGGGAGAGGTTCCGTCTATCATGACCACCTTTGTTCCGGTGATCAGTTTCCCTAAGCTTCTTCCCTGGGTGATCAGCTCTGTGAAGAACATCATCAGAAGGTAAGCGGATAAGGTGATCAGCCGGTCCAGTAAAGGATTCATATTTTCCATTCTATAACCTATTTCTTCTACGGTATTTCCTGTAATAAATGCATAGGCAATTCCCAATACACCTAATAATATAAGGATCAGAATATAACTGAAAATAAGGTCAATAATATAATTCGCAAGTCTGAGGCCTTGCGACGCTCTGTGTCTGTCAACAATCTGTAAGTATTTTCTCATGGTAATAGTTTAGTTTTTGGTGTTGTTTTTTTATTTAAATGCCATTGATAATTAGTTTTAAAGAAGCGTTAGTATCAATGACTGCAGTAATTCCTGATGTACCGAGAAGGATCTGGCCTGGCTTCAGATTAAAAACCCTTCCATTCATCTTTAGCCCTTTATAATATTCTTTATTAAAAGCTTCTTCAATACTTTTCTTTGAAGTATCCACCAGTTCCTGTGTTGGGATACCATATTCTTCTTCTATCATTCTTACGATTTTTCCCTGAAATAGAAGGCTTGCTGTTTTTTGGAGGATATTCATTGTCTTCAGCTTAAACTTAGTATCGGACAGTACAATTTTTTTCCTGGCATCATCATAAACAGGAATGCCCGAAATAAATGCAGTTCCTTTTATATACCCTTCGGTCTGAGCTTCGATCATAATTCTGTTCTCAATGCCGTATACCCTGATATCGGTAATTTTTACTTTAGAATCGCGAACATCATATTCTTTTCCTAGGAACATTTTTCTGGCAATATTAGACGCTTCGGTAAAAGGAACATTGGCTGTTGTCTGAAGCGAAAACTGGTCTCCAAGTACAGGGGTGAAATTGAAGTTAGCTGCCGTTTTAATAGGAGCTGAAGATGCCGGTTTACTTCCGGTAAAGGTTTCGGAGTAAATGTCAATTCCGATATTGGCATCAATCTGATTTCCATAGAATTTCAATGGAGTAATATTTACATTTACAGGGGTTACTTTCAGCCATGTGTTGTATTCCTCCGAAATGTTAAAAGGCTGCGCGAAAACATTCCAGGCCATCACTGCATATTGCTGGAAATTAAGCTGGGTACCCATTTGCTGATCTATTGTTTTGCAAAATTTCAGTTGTTGCTCTTTCAGGCTTTTTTCAACAAGTGCGGTAATCGGGATCTGTACTTTTCCATAATTAAGAACCGGTTTGGTAACCCATTTGAATCCCATAGGCTGCGTATTGGTAACAATAGTCCAGTTATTTTTGAAATTAAGGGAGGTGTTGAAATACATTACCGTTTCAAATGTAGTATTCTGGTAAGTATAAAGTCCCAGGGTACCAATCCCTTTCTCTGCCCATATTTTCAGAGGAACTTCAATTAAAAGGTTTTGATTCGTTCCCCCTACAAGTCGTATAGGCCGGGTTTTCCATACTTTTACCTTAAACTGGTCATTGTTGTTATCCGTGTAGGAATCATCCTGATAAATCAATTCTTTTACTGAAGAATTGATGATATTACCAATTTCAGCAAGCGGAATGGTAACCGGCATGGTAATGCTGGATTTTATCTTTGGAAAATTATAATCAGCCAGTTGGTTGTCAACTTTAGCCTGGCCAAAAATATTGATACAAAGCAGTAATAATATAATTTTAATGGATTTCAATTCTTTAAATTTTAGAGAGTGAAATTAATGATTTTAATTATTTGGATTAAAACTTTTTTCCAGTTCAATACTTGCACCTTTCATTTCTCCCTGCATAGGAGGAGCTGTTTTGGTGATTTTAAGCTTGATATAAGAAACCTCAGGAAAGTTTTGATTAATTTTTGAAATAATTCTTCCGGCCACATGTTCCAGAAGTTTTGATTTAACTTTCATTTCCTCAAGGATAATATCATTGATATCCGCATAGCTGATGGTATCATTCAGATCATCTGATTCTGCAGCTTTCCAGAGATCGGTATGGATCTCTAGATTTAAAATGTAGTACGTACCGATGATGTTTTCTTCAGGTAAAACACCATGGTACGCATATATTTTCACATCTTCCAAAAAGATCTTGCTCATAAAATTCAGTTTTTGTTCAGCAAAAATCGTTTTAATTCTTGAAAATCTGAATTAATTTCAACGGTTTTTTTATCCTTTTTCATTAAGTCCGCCAATGATTCCGGAATATCAATTTTTTGTGCAATGGCTTTTTCCACAGCATCGGGGAATTTTACAGGGTGAGCTGTCTCCAGGATAAAACCTTTCTTTTCAGGATTTTGCTTCAGATAGTTTTCTAAAGAAGTATAGGCAACTGCTCCATGGGGCTCGAGAAGATATGCATGATGTTTCCAGACTTCCCTGATGGTTGCTAAAGTTTCTTCGTCATTTACGGAATATCCGGAAATAACATGATTGAGATCTTCAAATTGGTGCTGGAACATTTCAAGAATACGGATGAAATTACTGGGATTTCCGACATCCATTGCATTGGAAAGGGTTGCTACTGTTTCTTTAGGTTCAAAGATTTGTGTTTTTAAATAATGGGGCACTACATCATTGGCGTTACATGCAGCGATAAAATGGTCTGCAGGAAGTCCTCTCATGTAAGTCATCAATCCGGCGCAGATGTTTCCGAAATTTCCGCTAGGAACACAAATGACAGGATTTTCTCTTTCAGTTTTTTGCCACTGTTTTAAAGCCAGCAGATAATAGATCTGTTGAGGTAACCATCTAGCAATATTAATGGAATTGGCTGAAGTAAGGAATAATTTATTATTGATTTCCGGATCTGAAAATGCCTGTTTTACAAGGCTCTGGCAGTCATCGAAATTTCCATTTACTTCTAAAGCAGTAATGTTTCCTCCTAAGGCTGTCAATTGTTTTTCCTGAACAGGACTTACTCTTTCTTTCGGATACAAAATAACCACATCGATTCCATCCACATTATAAAAACCATGGGCAACAGCCCCTCCGGTATCCCCGGATGTAGCAACCAGGACTGTTACTTTTTTCTGTCCTCCTTTTAAGAAGTAAGATAAGCAGCGGCTCATAAACCTTGCTCCTACATCTTTGAAGGCGAGGGTAGGACCGTGGAATAATTCGAGTACGGATATGCTATCCGTAATTTTTTTTAAAGGAATGTCAAAAGAAATTGTTTCCGAAATAATTTGTCGCAATTCATTTTCCGGAATTTCCTCATCTACAAAGTCTTTCATGCATTGAAAAGCAATCTCTTCATCTGAAAACCGGTTCAGATTCTGAATAAAATAGGTATCGAACAACGGAATGTTTTCCGGAAAAAACAGCCCTTTTTCTTTTCCCTGCCCTTTAATTGAAGCGGTTTTAAAACTTACCTTTTCCTTTTTATCTTTTAAATTGTAATAGTTCATCTTTCTGTTTTTTAGTTATTCTGTTCTTCTATGATGATCCCGGTAGAATTAATATCCGATACATACACCATGCTATTGATGTTGATGTGATCATAAACCGATTTCATCATCATGGCAATATCCCCGGCCGTTTTTTTCTTTTTCGTTAACATGAAAACAGAAGGCCCTGATCCTGAAATTCCTCCCCCCAGTGCCCCCATTTCCAGGCTTTTTCTTTTAATGGTATCAAATTCCGGAATCAAAATGCTTCGAACCGGTTCTACAATAACATCATTCAGGCTTCTCCCAATCAGGGACAGGTCATTTTTCTCAATACCGGCAATGAGTCCGGCAATATTTCCCCATTGCGTTATGGCATCTTTCAGCTGAATATTTTTTTTAAGGATCTGTCTTGCGTCAGATGTTTTTACTTCAACCTGCGGATGCACAGCGGCAATGAACAAACCAGGAGTATTCAGGGAAATAATATCAATAGGATCTGAGGATTTCACAAGGGTGATCCCTCCATAAATACACGGAGCAATATTGTCCGCATGCCGTACTCCGGAAGCGAGCTCTTCTCCAAACATCGCAAAATGAATTGTTTCTTCCCTGGACAAAATATTTCCTATCAGGATATTTGCCGCAAAAGCGGCACCTGCAGCACTGGCAGCACTGGAACCGAGGCCGCTGCCGGGCTTGATGTGTTTATGAATAATGACTTCAAATCCGTTCTTCAGGTGAAGATGTTCCTGCATTTTCATAAGGACAACTCCTGCTACATTTTTTGAAGCTTCTTCCGGAAGATTGAAGCCATCGGTATGGCGGACAATAATATCTGGTGTTTCCAATAGTCTTACTTCCATTTCATCATATGGCTCATTGATTGCCATGCCCAGAATATCAAAACCACAAACGAGATTAGCGACGGTTGCCGGGACTTTAATTTTTATACTTTTCATAGATTTTTTTTTAAACGGAACGTACAATATCTGCAAAAACACCACTTGCTGTAACTTCAGCACCGGCGCCGGCGCCTTTTACAACCAGGGGTTGCTCGGAATATCTTAAAGTTTTGAAAATAACAATGTTGTCTTTTCCATACAGATGAAACAAATCACTGTCGGGCGCTATATGCTGTAATCCAACTTTTGCTTTCCCATTGTCAAACTCTGCGACATATTTTAAAATTTTTCCGTCCTTTTTAGCCTGGTCAAATAGATTTTTAAAATGATCCTCATATTTTACAAGCACGGTATAAAAACTTTCTACATCACCCTGCATGCATTCTTCCGGTAAAAAACTAATGTTCTCAATTTCATTAAACTGCAGAGGAAAACCGGCTTCGCGTGCAAGTATTAAAATTTTTCTTGCCACATCAGTTCCGGCAAGGTCCAGTCTCGGGTCGGGTTCAGTAAATCCTTCTTTCTGGGCACGGGCAACAACTTCTGAAAATGATTGGGTTCCATCGTACTCATTAAAGACAAAATTCAAAGTACCGCTTAACACGGCCTTAATGGAAGTGATAGCGTCGCCGCTTCTCACCAGATCATTTATAGTTCCGATAATAGGAAGTCCTGCCCCTACATTGGTTTCAAAGAAAAATCTACAATTGTGGTTTTTAGCTAGGCTTTTCAGCTTTTTATAATTTTCAAAATCTGATGCGGCTGCTATTTTATTACAGGCTACAATGTTGACACTCTTTTTTAACAGGTTCTCATAAATTTCCGGGATCTCAGCATTGGCTGTAAGGTCTACAAAGACCGAGTTTCTAAGATTCCTCGTTACGATCTCCCTGCTAAATTGATGAGCAGAAGCTTTTTCTCCGTTTTCAAGCAGGTTGACATAATCATTTTCCGGAATTCCTTCATTCAAAAATACCATTTTCCGACTGTTGGAAAGACCGGCGATTCTCAGGTTAAGGGATAGATGATCTCTAAGGTATTTATTCTGGGCATACACCTGCTGTATAAGCTTAGTGCCTACATTTCCTGTTCCGCAGATGTAAAGATGTACCTGTTTGATTTCCGACTCAAAAAACTCTTCATGCAGAATGTTTACTGCTTTTTTTGTGTCATTTTCAGCAATTACGATGCTGATATTTTTTTCCGAAGAACCCTGTGCAATAGCCCTGATGTTTATCCCGTTATTTCCAAGACAGCTGAACATCTTGGCGCTTACACCGCTTCTGCTTTTCATATTTTCTCCTACAACCGCCACAATGGAAAGCCTGTTTTCAATTTTTACAGGTTCAATTCTCTGAAGTTTCAAATCATCTTCAAATGCAAGATTGATTGCGCTTTCCGCGTGAAAAAGCTCTTTTTCATCAATTGCAAGGGTGATTGAATGCTCAGAAGAACTTTGGGTGATTAGAATAACGTTTATTTTTTCGTGGCTTAAACACTGGAAAAGCTTGGCAGAGATTCCGGGAATTCCAACCATTCCGCTTCCTTCAAGAGTTAGAAGAGCAATATTATTCATATTGGAAATACCGACAGCTATTTGTTCCGGATCAGTATTCTGCAGATCATGAGAAATTAAAGTTCCGGAAGCATCCGCATTAAAAGTATTTTTGATACGAAGATCTATATTCTTTATCATGACCGGCTGAATGGTTGGCGGATAAAGTACTTTTGCTCCGAAATGGGATAATTCCATTGCTTCCTGATAAGTTATTTCAGGAATAACTTTTGCCTGGGATACAAGCCTGGGATCGGCTGTCATCATTCCGCTGACATCGGTCCATATCTGAAGCTCCTCAGCGTTAATGGCTGAAGCAATAATTGCAGCGGAGTAGTCTGAACCTCCTCTTCCCAGAGTTGTTCTGTTGCCATGTTCATCACTTGCTATAAAGCCTGGTGCTACGTAAATCTGCCTTGGATTGGTTTCGAAATAATGTCTGAGATTATTATTACTCACATTAAAATCAACTTTTGCCCGGGTATAATGGGTATTTGTTCTGATATAATCAGCTGAATTCATCCATACGGCGTCCAGCCCGGCAGATTCAAACCTAGCCGTAATGATATTTGAAGAGAGGAACTCGCCATAAGAAGCGATCTTATCTTTAATTCTGGGGGTAAATTCTCCCAAGGTGAATATCCCGTTACAAATATCTTCAATATCATTAAAGTGCTTTTTTACAAAACTTAGCCATGCACTTTGTGCTGAAATGGGAAGAAGGTCTTTTACAAGGTTTAGATGTTTTTCTTCAAGGATTTTAAGATGATGAGGGTAACTTTCATTAGCCTCGGAAGCTTGCTCTGCTGCCCTGATCAATAAATCTGTTACTCCATGTAATGCTGAAACTACAACGACAATTTGCTTAGCGGAAGATTCTTTTTTTATAATTTTTTCGACTTGCAGAACTGCCTGTGCATGGGCAACAGAAGTTCCGCCGAATTTTAAGACTTTCATTGTATATTTTTAAGGTTGGGAAAAATTGAAAATGTTACTCTTTAAAAAAAGAGTACGAGGTACCTGAAATAATATGTGAAAATCTACCCCGTTATGGGGTTGTAGTTGTAGTAGAAATAATAATGGATGATGCAACCGAAGTAGAGAACTCCGGATAAATAGTTACAGATATGTTTTGTACTGATTGCATCTTTGAAGTAACAAATGTAGAAGTTATTTTGGAGAATAAAAATTTTTAATCCAATTTAATGTAATTTTTTTTGACTCAAATTTTAGCAGATGTATTGTAATCCTTTGATAGACATAGCTAAATACGATTTTGCATTTCTTTTTTATGACCACCTTTAGACTGTTAGAATGATTGCTTTTATATGTACGGTCATTGGGAAATCACGAAAACAATAAAAATCTCTACACTTACTTATTGATCCTGTACAGATATTAAATACTGCTTTGTTTTGGATTTTATGATTCTCACTTTTATATCAAAAATTTAATCCGAATACAAATAACAAAACTTGAGTGTATGGAAAAGTTAAAGAAGCTCTCCAGAGAAGAGCAAAAAAAAGTGAATGGTGGATTTACCCAATTTCAGATTGATACTTGTGGCGGAGCAGCATATGTGTGTTTCAGACAAGGAGGCTGGGGTTGCTGGCGCACCCCTGGAGGAACCTGTTACCCACCCATGGTGTGATGATCTGACTTTTAGAATTTAAATTGATTAAAATATTCATTATGAAAAAATTATCACGAGTAAAATTAAAAATGATTAACGGAGGATCTTGCCCTGGTGGCTGTCCGGCGGGAAATACTTACGGTCCACCGGGGTCAGGAGTTGCCCATTCCTGTGCTGCCTATCAATTGTTATCACAGTGTTGTAAGAATGAGGCGTTTCTGAGTCCTGCATGCGCCGGACCAATTACAATGTAGCGTAAGAAAAGGTTATTCTAAATGAGTAACCTTTTTATTTTGTTTGCTTTTTGATTGAATAGAGAGGTCCGTTTGGTCCGGATCCGGAATCATGTGCTGTATTCAATGCAATGCCGGAATGCTGTAAAGCGAGATTAATAGAACTTCCCCAATGTTAATCCAGAGGTAAACACTTATTGTTTCGAATAAAAATAAATCAAAAAAAGCACTGTGATAACAGTGCTTTTTATTTATTTGATGCTTTTTGAAAGATCAAGCATGGCTTCAATTGGCTTTAAGGCCTTCAAACGAAGTTCTTCGTCGATAAGAATTTCCGGAAGTTCATATTTCATACACAAATAGAGCTTTTCCATAGTGTTTCGTTTCATATAGAAACATTCTGAACAGTTGCAGCTTTCATCGAAAACCAATGCCGGAATCAGTTCCTTATGAGGAGCACGTTTTTTCATTTCGTGCAGAATACCTTCTTCTGTAGCGATAATGAATTTCTGGCAGTCGTCTTTTTCTACATAGTTTAATAACGCAGAAGTAGAACCTATAAAGTGGGCTAATTTTAAAACAGCTTCTTCACTTTCAGGATGTGCAATTAGTTTTGCATCCGGATTATCGGCCAATTGCTGAGCAATTCTTTCCATTGAAAAGGCTTCGTGAACTATACAACTTCCATCCCAAAGGATCATATCGCGGCCTGTTTTTTTAGAAAGATATCTTCCAAGATTTTTATCTGGTGCAAAAATGATAGGTCGGTCTTTAGGTAAGGCCTCGATCACCGTTTCCGCATTGGAGCTGGTTACAATAATATCACTTTCTGCTTTCGTTTCTGCATTACAGTTGATATAAGTTGCGATCAAAGCATTTGGATGCTGTTCGCGCATTTTTCTCAATCCTTCACCACTACACCCGTCAGCCAATGAACATCCGGCCATTGTATCAGGAAGAACAACTTTTTTTGTAGGGTTAAGGATCTTAGCTGCCTCTGCCATAAAATGGACACCGCAGAATACAATCATATCTGCATTGGTTTCTTTAGCCTGTCTTGCCAGCTGCAAAGAGTCTCCCAGGAAATCTGCGATATCCTGAATTTCTCCCGGTTGGTAATAATGCGCTAAGATAACCGCATTTTTCTCTTCTTTAAGCTTAAGAATAGCTTTCACGAGCTCTTCTCCCTGAGGAATCGCTATATCTTTAATATCTAAAAAACCCCTTACAGGAATTGCAGATTTAGCTTTTTCTAATGTTTCGGTACTCATATCAACCTCAATTTTTTTAATTACCAGAAGCTAGAGGTTAGAAATCAGAAGTGTGATTTTGGGCATTAGTGCTCATTTCTTACTTTGATCTTCCAGCGATTAGTTGCTGATAAAACTTTTTATTAAACTTTCTATTTCTTTTTTTGCTTGATCCAGATCCGTATTGACGACAATTTTATCAAATTCTCCGGCGTAGGTCATTTCCTCTTCTGCCTTTTCTACACGGGTTTTAATGGTTTCTGCATCATCTGTATCTCTCGAGATCAATCTTCGTTCCAATTCTTCAATGGAAGGAGGTTCAATAAATATAGATAATGCTTTTTCTCCAAAATATTTTTTTAGGGAAATCCCTCCTTTAACATCGACATCAAAAATAACTACTTTACCTTGCTTCCAGATGTTTTCTACTTCAGATTTTAAAGTACCATAATATTTGTCTGTATATACTTCTTCATATTCTACAAAAGCTTCTTCACTGATTTTCTGTCTGAATTCATCAGGTGTCAGAAAATGATAATCTACAGCATGTACTTCACCTCCTCTCGGCTGTCTTGTTGTACAGGAGATGGAGAATTTAAGCTCCGGAAATACGGATAATGAATGTTTTACCAATGTTGTTTTCCCGCTCCCGGAAGGTGCTGAAAATATGATCACTTTTTCCATATAGTTGTCAGTTGCTGGTTGATAGTTAATAGGTTACTTTCAACTGTTAACTATCAATTGTCAACTATTTTATAATACATTTAACGTTTGTTCTTTAATCTTCTCCAGATCATCCTTCATCATCACAACCAGCTTCTGAATTTCAGCATGGTTGGCTTTTGAACCTAATGTATTGATTTCCCTTCCGATCTCCTGAGAAATGAAACCTAATTTCTTCCCATTGAAATCTTCATTATCCATTACCTCTTTGTAATATTTTAAATGTTGGGAAAGTCTCACCTTTTCCTCAGAAATATCAAGTTTTTCCGTGAAATATGCCATTTCCTGATAGAAACGTGTTTCATCTACATTTTCAAACTCTTTCAGGGACTTTTGATAACGCTCCTTTACACTGTTGATTCTTACTTCTTCGTAAGGAACAACTTCAGATAAATATTTGTCGATATTCTGAATATTCTTTTCAAGTTCAAGGTGTAAGGTTTTTCCTTCTGCTTTTCTGAATTCTTCAAATCTGTCAATTGAACTGTTGACAATAGCAGCTAAATTTTCCCATTCACCTTCTGTTAGTTCGTCGGGTCTGGAAGTGATGGCATCAGGAAGTCTTACTGCCATTTTAAGATATTCGAAATCCGGCCCGTCTGAGGCGATAGCACGAAGTTCATTGATGTAAGAGTCAATAAGATTTTTATTAATCTTTACATCGTTGGTTTCTTCAAGATTTTCCACAGAGATGTAGCAATCTACTTTTCCACGGATAATTCTGTCGTTAAGGATTTTTCTGATTTCGAATTCTTTTTCTTTATAGCGCAACGGTATTTTGATATTTAAATCAAAGCTCTTGCTGTTCAGTGATTTAATATCTACGCATATTTTTTTTCCTTCAAAAACATCTTCGGCTCTACCGAAGCCAGTCATTGATAAAATCATAGTTTTTTATTGTCGTACAAAGATAAACATTTAAATTAGCACTGTGAAATCTATAAAGATTCCATCTGACGATAAAAAATGAAAGTGAACTGATGAAAAATTTGATTTCAGTAGTGGGACCCACCGGAATTGGAAAAACAAGACTGGCAATTGATCTGGCTAAGCATTTCAATACGGAAATCATTTCCTGTGACTCACGCCAGTTTTTTGCGGAAATGAAAATAGGTACCGCCTCTCCATCAGCAGAGGAACTTGCCGAAGCTCCTCATCATTTTATTGGAAATCTTTCGGTCAAAGAATATTACTCTATCGGGCAATATGAAGAAGACGCCTTACAAAAACTAAACGAACTTTTTAAGAAATACAATACCGTGATCCTTGTCGGAGGAAGCATGATGTATGAAAAAGCGGTCATCGAAGGACTGAACGACCTTCCTGAGGCCAATCCAGAAAATCAACAAAAATTACAGGATATTTTTGAGACTGAGGGCATTGAAAAACTACAGGAAATTTTAAAAGAACTTGATCCGGAATACTATTCAGTTGTTGATATTCATAATCATAGAAGACTCTTAAGAGCCATTGATATCATCTGGCAAACTGGCAGAAAGTATTCGGAACTGATATCTGTTTCTCAGGATTCCCGTGATTTTAATGTAATCAGGGTGGGAATTGAAGCTCCCAGGGAAGAATTATATCAAAGAATCAACAGGAGAGTGGATATCATGATGGAGAAAGGTTTGCTGGATGAAGCTAAAGGGCTTGAAGAATTTAAACATCTTACTGCTTTGAATACTGTTGGTTATGCAGAATTATTTACATATTTTGAAGGAACCTGGAGTCTTGATTTTGCTGTTGAAGAAATTAAGAAAAATAGCCGGAGATATGCGAAACGCCAATTGACCTGGTATCGGAAAGCGGATGATATTCATTATTTGCAGGTAGGGTATTCACAAAATGATTTCAATAACCTGATTGAATATATTAATCGGAAAGCTTTACAATAATTCTTTTTAGTCTTTAGTACTTGTTAAACTTAAAAAGTAAATTTAGTTTAACTATGTTTTAAGATTAAGAAACGTCTCTTTGATTTTGTTTAGAAAACCATACCTACAGAATTTTTTTTCGCCTAAAGATTAAAAAAAAGTGCGATCCCTAAAGACCGCACTATCAACAATATTAAATTTAATTGACTACTTCCATCCTCCACCTAAGGCTCTGTACAGATCAACAATACTGCTTAATCTTTGTCTTTTTACAGATGCCAGGTTTAATTCTGCCTGAAGAGAGTTGGCTTGCGCCGTAATCACTTCAAGATAATTAGCTAAACCTCCTTTATAAAGCATTTGAGCACTTTTAATACCATCTTTTAATGTAGTTACCTGCTCAGTTGCTTTTTGTTCCTGAACTTTTAAATTTTCATTGGAAACCAACGCATCGGAAACTTCTCCCATTGCATTTAAAACAGACTGACGGAATGCCAGTACATTTTTCTCCCTCTGAATTTTTGCAACCGCAAGATCGGTTTTCAACTGTCTTTTTTGAAAGATCGGCTGTGTAATTCCTCCCAAAACGGATCCGAATAATGAAGCCGGAATCTGGAACCAATTGTCAAATTTAAAAGAATTGATTCCGCCGTTTGCTGTAATCTTTAATGAAGGATACATGTTAGCTTGTGCAATTCCTACCATGGCGTTGGACTCCAGTAATACCAATTCCTGCTGGCGTACATCAGGGCGACGGCTTACCATTTTTGCCGGAAGTCCTGTGGAAAGATCCTGAGACAAAGATGTATCAGACATTTCGATCCCTCTGTTGACTTTATTGGGAGCTTCACCGACCAATATGCTCAATGCATTTTCCTGGATTGCAATATTTTGCTGCAATTGAGAAATTAAAAGCTCTGTAGACTGCTTCTGAGCGGTAGCCTGCTGAACTCCAAGAGATGTAGTGTCTCCACTTTCCCACATTTTTTCAGTGATTGATAATGTATTGGTGCTTAGTTCCAGGTTAGATTGTGCAATAGTCAGCTGCTTATCCAGCATAAGCAGGTTATAATACCCCTGAGCAATAGCTGCAACAACCTGGGTCTGGATTGCTTTGGTCGCTTCATAAGTTTGCAGATACTGCATTCTTGAAACTTCCTGCTGATTTTTTATTTTACCCCAGATATCTGCTTCCCATGAAAGGTTGAATGCTGCGTTATAATCCTCTACATGATTTTTTCCTATAAAAAGATTAAGACTTTGCCCGTTCATGCTGTTTTTTGATGGCCTTGAAATCTGTCCTGAGACAGCAAAACCTATATCCGGATATTGAAGGTATTTAGCCTGTAATAATTTTTCCTGTGATGATGCAACTTGTTTTAAAGCAATTTGCAGATCAAGGTTATTTGCAATTCCTTTTTCTATTAATCCCTGTAAAATAGGATCTTTAAAAAAATCTTTCCATTGTAAATTCGCTACACTGGCTGTATCAGCCGTTGCCGTAAAGCGAAAGTCTTCCGGAAGCTGTAAGTCCGGTTCCGTGTAAGCGACCTTAGTCACACACGAAACCGCTATTACAGCCAATATAAAAGTTAGAAAAATATTCTTTATTAATTTCATTGTTTTTCTTTTAAGTGGACCTTAATGACCTGGCGCTAAAGCCTGATTTTGTTTTTGAAGTCTGCGTTTTTTTCTGCTTGGCATTTTTTCATGCAGATATTGGAAAATCACATACATCACAGGGATAATGAAGATCCCGAAAATTACTCCGGTTAGCATTCCCCCCACAGTACTGATACCGATAGAGTGGTTACCCTTTGCGGAAGCTCCCTGTGTCCAAACCAATGGAAGCATACCAATGATAAAGGCAAATGAGGTCATTAAGATAGGTCTTAAACGTAATCTTGAAGCCTGAAGAGCCGACTCGATCAATGTTTTTCCCGCTTTTCTCCTCTGAACAGCAAATTCTACAATAAGAATCGCATTTTTCGCCAGTAATCCCACGAGCATGATCAGTCCCACCTGTACATAAATGTTATTATCTATTCCCGCTAACCCTGTGAAGGCAAACACTCCGAATATCCCCGTCGGAACGGTAAGGATAATCGCAAAAGGAAGAATATAGCTTTCATACTGTGCTGCCAATAGGAAGTAAACAAATAAAATACTCAACATGAAGATGAAAGCAGTTTGTCCGCTGGTTTTGATCTCTTCACGGGTAATACCTGTCCATTCATATCCATATCCACGCGGAAGAGACTGTTTAGCGACTTCTTCCACAGCTTTAATCGCGTCACCGGTACTGTATCCTGGTTTTGGAGTTCCGTTAATGGTTACCGCATTGAATAAGTTATTTCTTGTTACGGTTTCCGGTCCGAAAGTCCTTTTCAAGGTTACTAATGTTTTGGTAGGAACCATTTCTCCCTGTTTGTTTTTAACATAAATTCCCTCTAAAGAATTGATGTCTGTACGATAAGGAATATCAGCCTGTGCCATTACTCTGTAGTACTTACCGAATCTGTTGAAATCCGAAACGAAGCTACTACCGAAATAAATCTGCATGGTCTGCATCAGATCCGTAACAGATACACCCAGCTGGTTTGCTTTATCCGCATCCACTTCTATAGTGTATTGTGGATTTCCTGCAGCATAAGTGGTGAAGGCAAATGCAATTTCTTTACGTTTCATCAGCTCACCAATGAACGCCTGGGTATTAGCTCCCAACTGTTCAAAAGATCCGTTGGTTTTATCCTGTAACATAAACTCAAATCCACTTACGTTACCGAAACCTTGAATTGTAGGGAAGTTAAAGAAGAATGCGCTAGCATCTTTTACCTGGCTCACTTTTCCCGTTAACCCGGCAGCAATCTGATCCGGATCTTTTACATCACCTCTTTTGTCAATATCTTTTAATTTGATAAATCCGGCAGAGTAAGGAGAAGCATTCGCATTACTGATAAAGTTTACTCCATCCGCTACCCATAAGTGGTTGGTTGCTTTTTCTCCGTTTACGATTTTATCAATTTGTTTTGTTGCACGTTGGGTTCTGTCCAATGAACTTCCCGGAGGAGTGTTTACCGCATATAAAACAAAACCTTGGTCTTCTGTTGGAATAAATCCTGACGGTGCCTTTTTAATTAAGATAACACTTGCTGCAATTAATACGGCTAATCCACCTACAGCTACCCATTTATTTTTAATTAAAAATTTAAGGCTATAGATATATTTTTGAGTCATGTTATTGAAGCTGGTATTGAATGCATTGAAGAATTTTGCACCAAATCCTTTTTTCTCATGACCATGCTCTCCATCCTGTGGATCTTTTAAGAAAAGAGCACATAAAGCAGGACTTAATGTTAATGCATTTACAGCTGAAATAAGGATCGCAATTACCAAAGTGAAAGCGAACTGTCTGTAGAAGACCCCAGCAGGTCCCTGCATGAAACCAACAGGAATAAATACAGCACACATTACTAAAGTAATGGAAATGATCGCTCCTGAAATTTCACTCATCGAGTTTACCGTTGCGTTTTCCACAGGCATTCCTGTATGTTCCATCTTGGAATGGACTGCTTCTACCACCACAATGGCATCATCCACCACAATACCAATCGCAAGAATTAAGGCAAACAGAGTAAGCATGTTAATACTGAATCCGAATAACTGCAGGAAGAAGAAGGTACCAATAATAGCTACCGGAACCGCAATCGCCGGGATTAACGTAGA
The DNA here is from genome assembly GCF_028570785.1 of Chryseobacterium sp. B21-037. NCBI lineage: Bacteria > Pseudomonadati > Bacteroidota > Flavobacteriia > Flavobacteriales > Weeksellaceae > Chryseobacterium > Chryseobacterium sp. B21-037. The sequence goes on along the minus strand of NZ_JALGCB010000001.1, from coordinate 2,748,037 downwards.
TCTGAAATCCTGAAGGAAGATATAAACTACGATAAATACAAGGATAAACGCAATCACTAATGTTTCCACCACCTGATCAATAGAAGCATCCAGGAAGTCTTTGGAATTATACATAATAATTGGATTGACTCCTTTCGGCAGTGTAGTTTTAAGCTCGTCTACCTGCTTTTCAATTTCAGTAAGAATCTCATTCGCGTTAGAACCTGCAGTCTGCAAAATTGCGAAACCTGCTACAGGTTTTCCGTCCACCCTGTTGGTTGCTGTATATGTATAAGAGCCGAATTCTACTCTTGCAACATCTTTTAATCTCAGGAAGGAACCATCATCATTTGCCTTAATAGCTATGTTTTCATAATCCGCATTCTTGTTCAGTTTTCCTTTATATTTAAGGATATATTCGTAAGTTTCCTTACTTCCCTGGCCAAGACGTCCCGGAGCAGCTTCAAGGTTGTGATCTTTAATAGCTGTCATTACCTCTTGCGGAGATAAATTATTAGCTGCCAGACGATCCGGTTTCAGCCATATACGCATGGAATAATCCTGTGTACCAAATACCTGTGCCTGTGCAACCCCCGGAATACGTTGTATCTGCGGAATTACATTGATCTTAAGGTAGTTTTGTAAAAACAGTTCGTCATATTGTTTCGGATCATCACTGGATAATCCCATAAACATGATCATACTGTTCTGTACTTTCTGAGTTGATATTCCGGCCTGAACCACTTCCTGAGGAAGCTGGCTCATTGCCTTTGATACCCTGTTCTGAACGTTTACCGCAGCATTGTCAGGATCTGAGCCCTGTTTGAAATAAACGCTCAAAGTCATCGATCCGTCGTTACTTGAATTGGAAGTCATGTAGGTCATATTTTCAACCCCGTTCACCGCTTCCTCAATAGGGACAGCGACAGAACGTGCTACCACTTCCGCATTGGCACCCGGATAAAAGGCCGTTACCTGAACGGTAGGAGGCGCGATATCCGGAAATAATGTAATCGGAAGATTGAAAACCGACAGTATTCCCAGTAATAGTAATATTATGGAGATGACCGTAGAGAGCACTGGTCTTTCTATAAATTGTTTTAACATAAGAAGTTTATTTTTTTAAGTCTTCTGTAATGGTACAGGTATTTACAAAGGTTTTGATTTGAACAAGCTGTCAGAAGATACTGCTTTCGGTTGTATCGTAGCACCATCTTTTAAGCTTCCAAGACCTTGATATACAATCTTGTCACCTACAGAAATTCCGTCGGAAATGAAGTAATAGCTTTCTGTTTTTCCAGAAATAGTGATTGGTTTGCTCGTTACTTTTTTGTCTTTTCCAACGACATATACATATGTTTTATCCTGAATCTCAAATGTAGATTCCTGTGGAATAACCACAATATTGGTAAGAAGCTGAGGCATACGCACTCTTCCTGTATTTCCCGTTCTTAGCGCCCCCTGAGGGTTTGGGAATACCGCACGTACACTGATTGCTCCCGTACTTTTATCGAACTGACCGTCTACAATGCTCATTTTTCCTTTTTCAGAATAGATGGTGTTGTCAGCGATTACCAATTCTACCATCGGCATATTTTTCAGTTTTTCTTCCAGAGACGCACCCGGGTATTTCTTTTGAAAAGCGATAAAATCAAGTTCACTTAGAGAAAAATACGCATATATTTCGCTGATGTCGGATAATAAAGTTAAAGGGTTTGGGTCTGTTCTTGAAATTAAACTTCCTTTTTTATAAGGAATTCTTCCAATATAACCACTTACCGGTGCTGTGATTGTTGTAAATCCTACATTGATTCTCGCATTTCCTACCGATGCCTGAGCCTGTGATGCGGCTGCAACAGCGGCTGCATAATTGGCTTTTGCTGTTTTAAGCTGTACATCAGATACCACTTTCGCAGCTACTAACGGCTGAAGGCGGTCTACTTCTACTTTGGCTTTCTGAATATTAGCATTAGCCGCCTGTAAATTGGCCTGTGCCATATTCATTTGTTCACCATAAGCTCTTGAATCGATTTTGAACAGGGGCTGGCCTGCTCTTACGAAGGCTCCTTCTTCTACATATATTTTATCCAGGTAACCATCCACCTGTGATCTGATTTCCACATTGTTTTTTCCTTCCAATGCAGTCGGGAATTCCTGATATGTTGTAGCTGGAGAAGTAATTACAGTATAAACCGGTAATTCTGGTGCAGGAGGGGCCTGATTCGAATTTTCTGCGGCCTTACTGCAGTTCTGTAAAAGGATAATACTTGTTATAAGTAATAAGATCCTCATTGTTCCAGGTATTTTCATTAAAATTTAATTTGTTTTGTTAAGCGTTTGAAAATTTAATAATGTTGTTTTTTTTAATAATTCGTGTTATTTTTTCTAACGGTGTTAATGATAAGTTTAAAAAAAATTACAGAATTATTAATACTAGAATTAGATCGTCATTTCCATAATCATAAAGTTTTTAATGTTGTTTTTAAGTATATAAAGGTGAGGTGTATCGCGTTAATTTTACTAACAGTGTTAATGTTCAGGGTTGAATTTATGATTGTATTATCGTTAAATCCTTTGAAGTTCTTAATGCTAATTTTGTTTAAAAATCCAATTTAATTGTGCTATTTTTCCTAACAGTGTTAAGGTTTGGTTCAAAAAAAATTTACAAAGACTTAATAAAAGCTGCCACTGTTTCATCCAGGGTAGTTTTGTTCATTGTGGCAGGAATATCAGAATTACGCATCATCATAATTGATATTAAACCATGTACCGCAGAAAACAAAGCATGTGACATATGGCATGCATTATCCGGATTAGATCCGTTTTTCTTAATAATATTGTATGTACAGTCGTAGATCATATCCTGGAAAGAAGAAAATTCTTCCTTCATTTGCCCTTTACCACTGCATTGCATTCCCAATCCAAACATTAACTGGTAATATTCTTTATTTTTAAAAGCAAATTTCCAATATGTATCTACAATGGCAGTAAGCTGCTCTTCAGGACTGTCATATTTTTTCTGAGCTTTTACCAATTCTTTGTGTAAAAGTTTAAACCCATTTAAAGAAATCTCAAATAAAATAGCTTCTTTATTTTCAAAGTAATCATAAACAACCGGAGCACTGTATTCAATCGCGTCAGCTATTTTCCTAATGGAAAGTGAAGCCCAGCCCTCTGTTTTTGCCAAAGTGAATGCCTCCTGCAAAATGTTTGCACGGATAGACTCCTTTTCTCTTTGACGGCGTTCATGTAATCCCATGATATTTTTTTACTAACAGCGTTAGCAAAACTACGAATATTAACTTGTAACTTCCAAATAATATTGAATAATATTTTTATTTTAACATTTAACTGAACTTTATAAAAACCTGAATTGCCAAATCATAAAAGAAATTTTATCTTTGTAGGCAAAGAAATAAAGGATATGAATACTCCCTCAAATATGTTGGCATTAGGAACAAGAGCTCCGTTTTTTGAACTTCCTAACCCGTCAAAAAGTAATGAAATTCAGTCATTGGATGATCTGAAAGGAGAAAAAGGAACGTTGGTGATCTTTATGTGCAACCATTGTCCGTTTGTTTTGCATGTAATCGATAAGATTAATGAGCTGTATGAAGACTATCAGGAAAAGGGGATTGAGTTTATAGCTATAAATGCAAACGACATTGAAAAGTATCCCGCAGATTCTCCTGAAAAAATGATCGAGTTCCAGATTGAAAGAAAATTTGATTTTCCTTATTTATATGATGAAAGTCAAAGTATTGCTAAGGCTTATGATGCAGCATGTACTCCGGATTTTTATTTCTTTGATGATAAACTGGATCTTGTTTACAGAGGCCAGATGGATGACTCAAGACCTGGAAATCACAAAGATGTTACAGGTGAAGACCTGATCATTGCTTTTGAAAACCTTCTGTTGGGAGAACCACAGGAAGAGATTCAAAGACCGAGCATGGGATGTAACATTAAATGGAAATAATTATTGAATTGAAATAGAGATTGAAATTCAAACCTGAATTTTTTATATTTTCTTTTCAACCTATTATAATAATAAGATAGTAAAGCTGTTCCTTTTTGGAATGGCTTTTTTATTTGTGTAAGTATAAATATCTAAAAAGATTTCTGAACTACTTTTAGAGGTGGGTCCACGCTCTCAATCTTCTCATGTGAAGAATTCCTGATAAACTCTGAAGGTGTTTGCTCGGTGTATTTTTTGAACATCCTGTTAAAATAAGTTACATTGTTGAAACCACAGCTGTAACAGCATTCCGAAATGCTTTTATCCTGAACCATCAGCAGGCAGGCTTTGTTAATACGGTAACGGTTGACAAACTCTGTAAAAGTAATTTGTGTAGCTTTTTTGAAGAAATTGCAAAATGCCGGAAGCGTAAGATTGGCAAGCTTTGCGACGTCTTCTATATTGATGTCCTTATCGTAGTGATGTTCCACATAGGTGAATATATTTTCAAGCCTGGCCTTATTTTTTGAAATGATTGTGTAAGGCATAATCTCTTTATTGAGCAGATTATAATCCTTACGGGTAGAAAGATCAAAAAGAATATCAAGCAAAAGCAGATATCTTTTATAGCCTTCAGTTTCCAGCATTTTTTTCAGCTTAGGCAGTAATGCATTTTTTGTAGCCGGGCTGAAATGAATTCCATATTTGGAAAGCTCCAGTAAGTTTTTAACAGAGCGTGCTTCTATTTCCTGTTCAGGGAATTGTAATATCTCTTCACGGAACTGAAGGACTATTTCCTCATGCGGATCAATGGAATTCAGACCAAATCCGGAATGGGGAATATTCGAACCTATCAGTACCAGATCTCCATTTGAATAATTGCTTTTGTGATAGCCTACGTGCCGGGTTCCACTCCCGGAAATTACGCACACCAATTCAATTTCGGGATGGTAGTGGTATTCCCATTTAAATTCAGAAATGGGGGAGTTATTATGTAATGTGCGAAAGGAGCTTTTCTCGTTAGGTAAAACTCTTTCAAAGCTAACTTTCATTAGATTAATGATATTTATGGTATAAAAATAATAATTATATTAATATAGTTCAAATATATATTTACTATGTTAAATTAACGTTAAGGCAAATGCTTCTATCTTAGCCAACAAGAAATTAATTTAATGCGAAATTTCAACATAAAGGCTATTCTGTTTTTAAACTATTTTGTTTTTGCCATTCTTCTGAACTCAGTAGGAACGGTGATCCTGCAGGTCCAGCAGAATTTCGGGATTTCAAAATCCTCAGCGAGTGTTTTGGAGGGTTTTAAAGATCTGCCTATTGCTATCTGCTCCTTTATTCTTGCTTCATTCTTACCCAAAATCGGAATTAAAAATTCCATGCTGATTGCTCTTTTTCTGGTTAGTGGGATGTGCTTTATCATGCCTTTTTCAAATGCATTCTGGTTTTTCAAATTGTTATTTGCCATTGTAGGAGTTTCCTTTGCATTGATTAAAATTTCAGTTTTTACATCCATCGGGCTTGTGACCAATACTGATAAAGAACATTCCAGTTTTATGGGTTTTCTAGAAGGCTTTTTCATGATCGGTGTATTAGCGGGAAATGTACTTTTTAGTTTATTTATTGATGATCATAATCCAAGATCCACACATTGGCTTAATGTATATTGGGTCCTGGGTGCATTGTCTGCTCTGTCGTTTTTGTTTTTATTCTTCTCAAGGTTAAATGAGAGGGAAGCCAGAAGTGAAACGACAGATTTACTAGGAGATATTAAGAATAGTATAAGCTTATTCAGTTACAAAAAAGTATTGTTTTTTCTTGTGTGTGCTTTTCTGTTTGTCTTAGTGGAGCAGAGCTTTCAAACCTGGACACCCACTTTTTATAAGGAGATTCTCAGATTACCCACTTCTATGAGTATACAGGCAGGGGCTGTTTTAGCCGGAGCATTTGCATTGGGAAGGTTTTTATCGGGTTTCTTTTCCAAGAAATTCAGCTGGATTTATGTTGTGTCATTTTGTGTGATAGGTTTTGCCGTAAGCTTGCTATTTGTTTTACCCTTAACCCATAACATTGAAATCAGTACAGGTACAACATGGTTCAATGCCCCGGTTGTAGTCTATCTGTTTCCCCTTATGGGAGGTCTGTTGGCTCCGATCTACCCGAGTATCAATTCTGTTATTTTAGCATCCATACCTAAATATTTGCATAGTGCGATGTCCGGGCTTATTGTTGTTTTTTCCGCAATTGGAGGAACGATAGGTTCGATCATCACCGGTTTTGTATTTCAGGAATTCAGCGGGCAGCGTGCTTTTTATCTTTCATTGATACCACTCTCACTGTTGATCATATCAGCTGTTATTATGAATAAATTAAAAATAAACCCTAAAAAATAGAATGAATACACAACTTTATATCAGGGATATCCAGGCACTTTTTGATGATGTCCAAAGATCAAGGATCTTTGAAGATCAAAAGATGATGACAGATGCAGTGCCTTTATTTCCTGTCGCAGAAATCAACGAGAAATATGAAAAGGAAAGAGTTGCACCAGATTTTGATCTTAAAGCTTTTGTACTTTCCAACTTTGATTTTTTAGGTGCCACAGTATCTATCCAACGGGAGGATCATTTGCCGATTGATCAGCATATAGAAAAACTATGGGATGAGCTTACCAGGACAGCTTATGAAGAAAGAGGAACACTTTTAAAGCTTCCAAAACCTTATATCGTTCCGGGAGGGCGGTTCAATGAGTTTTTTTATTGGGATAGTTATTTCATTATGCTTGGATTGCAGGTTTCAGGAAGGGTTGAAATGATGAGAAATATCGTTGAGAACTGTTCTTATCTAATTCAAAATATAGGATTTGTTCCTAATGCGAGCAGGACCCATTTCTTAAGCCGTTCGCAGCCCCCTTACTTTTCATTGATGCTTGATCTGCTTGCAGAGAGTACAGGGGATGAGAATGTTTATATCGAATATTATGATACCCTTGAAAAAGAATATGAGTTCTGGATGGATGGGGAAGAAGGTTTAAACAATGATACCCAAAGCAAAAGGGTGTTGAAAACCGACAATGGTGATATCCTGAACAGATATTATGATGCTGAAAATACACCCCGTCCCGAGAGTTACCTGATCGATATTGAAGATCATGAAAATGCTACGGGAGAAGAGTTTTACAGAAACATCAGAAGTGGCTGTGAGTCTGGATGGGATTTTTCCAGCAGATGGTTTTCAGACGGGGAAACCATACAAAGTATAGAAACCCTGAACATCTCGCAGGTAGATGTTAATTGCCTTTTGTGGCATCTTGAAAAAACTTTGGTGAAAGCTTCAGGTCTTAAACATTTTAAAGAAAAAGAAAAATATTTCAGTGAAAGGGCAGCAAAAAGGAGACAGGTAATTGATACATATTTCTGGGATCAGGATGCCCGGACTTATAAAGATTATCATATTAAGAAACACAAAAATACAGTGTCCGAACATATTGCTGCTCTTTATCCATTATTTTTAGGTGTGGCCAGCGATGAACAGGCAAAGGCGGTTTCCGAAATTATCGCTGAAAAATTCCTTTACAAAGGCGGTCTCGTTACGACAACAAAACGTTCCGGCCAACAATGGGATCTACCCAATGCCTGGGCACCTTACCAATGGCTTGGATTTGTTTCGATGAAAAATTATGGATTTACACAATTAGCTAATGATATAAAAAACAACTGGTGCTCTAATGTCGAGAGAGTTTATGCGAATACAGGTAAACTTATGGAAAAATATAATGCATTAGACAATGAAGCGATAGCCGGAGGAGGAGAGTACCCTAATCAGGATGGATTTGGTTGGACAAACGGAGTCTATTTAAAATTAAAACAATAATTAAATTCTATATGGGCATGAAAAAAAAATCAATCTTTTTACTCGCAGGAGTCGCTACGCTATATTTTAATAATGCGTATGCACAGGAAACGGTTAAGGATTCCACCAGAACAGGATCTATTGATCAGGTAGTTATCACGGGTAATGCAAACCCGAAAAAGAAAATAGAATCAAGTACGGCAATTTCTACGTTCAGTGCAAAAGAAATCCAAAAACAAAATCCTATCAGTGCAGCGGCATTGCTGCAGCGTGTTCCGGGTTTTGCTGTTGAAACTTCTGGGGGGGAAGTGGGAAATAACCTTTTCGCAAGAGGAATTCCTTCTGCCGGAGCATACGAATTTGTTCAGGTACAGGAAGATGGATTACCGGTTTTTGAAGATGGAGCTTTGCAGTTTGCCAATGCCGACAACTTCTTCCGGGTTGACAATTCTGTAAACCGACTGGAAGCATTAAGAGGAGGTTCGGGATCAATTTATGCTAACAATTCTCCCGGTGGGCTAATCAACTTTATTACAAGAGAAGGAACCAATGATTTCCGGGGAAGTGCTAAACTAGAAACAAGTACTTATGGATTAATGCGTACTGATGTAAACGTAGGTGGCGCTTTGGTACAGGATAAATTGTTCTTTAATATCGGAGGGTTTTACAGAACGGACAGCGGAATCAGGAAAACAGGGTTTAAGGCCAATGACGGGGGACAGATCAGGATGAACTTAAAATATGTATTTGATAAAGGATACGCAAAAGTGTATTATAAGAAACTTGATGACAGAAATACCTTTTTCTTACCGATTCCTTTAGTACAGAATGGAAATGACCTGAAAGAATTTCCTGGCTTCGATGCTAATTACGGGACATACAGTTACCGATCCATCAGCCAGCTGAATATTCCACAGCCCGGAGGAGGTTTCTTCAGAAGAAATCTGGAAGACGGAATTCATCCGAAAGTAGATGTCGTAGGCGCTGAATTCAAATATGATCTTGGAAACAATTTTACCGTTTTGAACAAGACACGATATACGAATATCAATATGAATTATACCGGTATATTTCCTGCGGGAGCACCTCAACAGGCAGGCGCTTTTGCCAACAGCAACGGAATTGCGGGAAATAATTATCAATATTCTCTGGTAAGCAACGGGGCTCTTGTAAATCCGCAGTATGTGCAGAAGCTAGGATTCTGGGCGATTGATAAGCACATGAATAATTTTGTCAATGATTTACAGTTCAATTATAAATTTGATAAAGGAAATGTAACGGCCGGATTTTATAAATCAAACTGGAAGTCTCATCAATACTGGAACTGGAGCAATATTTTGACCACAGCCACAGACAGGCCTCAGCTTCTTAATCTGGTAGATACCTCATTGAGCCCTACTGATGTAGGATATTCTAAAACTTATAACGGGGTTACAGATATGTCTTTTCTTGTGAGGGATTCTCAAATCCAGGGAAGTTTGAATGATGTTTACTTAAATCTGGATTATAATATTACAGATAATTTAAGCTTTAACGGAGGAATTCGTTACAGCCGTGATTATTATAAAGGATATGGAGTAAATACAACAACAGCAAATCTGAATAATTCTGGATTAACGACAGATGGAACTCATAGTTTTGCTACTACGACAGCCGATGACAATATGTCTGTACTGGGAAATAAATACAAATACTGGAATTATGATGTTAACAGAGTATCTTTTACAGTAGCTTCCAACTATAAGATCAATAAAGAAAATGCGGTTTATGCCCGCTTCTCAAATGGGTTCAGATCTCCTAATGAAGAATCATATTATAACAATATGGCAGACCTGAGCCAGATCAAACCGGTACAAACCAATCAATTGGAAATTGGATATAAGTATTACACCCGTACATTCGACATTGGAGTTATCCCGTTTTATTCAACTCTGAAAAACCTTTCTTTTACAGATGTATATTCTGACGGAACTTCAGAAAATAAATTTGCAAATACAACAAACATTGGAGTAGAGCTTGAAGGATTTGCCAGATTATTCAATAACCTTTTGGAATTATCATTCAATGGAACTTTCCAAAACCCGAAATACAAGGATTTCACAGGAAGAAATGCCGATGGATCAACATTTGATTACGATGGTAACCAGGTAAGAAGGATTCCCAAATTCTATTTTAATATTTCCCCTGCCGTTAATATTACGAAGCAGTGGAGAGCATATGTGAGCTATAATTATTATGGAAAGCGTTTCCAGGATGAGGCGAACAGTGATAAAAATATTTTGCCTTCATTCAGTGAGGTAGGGGCAGGAACCTCCTATCAGTTAGGTAATATCCGTTTTGCAGTTGACGGAACCAATATTTTTAATACCATAGGTATTACTGAAGGAGATCCAAGATCTCCGCTTACAGGAACCGGAGATATAAGAATGGCAAGACCGATCATGGGTGCTGCAGTGAGAGCATCTGTAACATTTGATTTCTAGATCTATTTCTTATATATGTAAAAACCGTCAGACCAGTCTGACGGTTTTTTTATTGAGTGTTATGACTAAAATCTTGAAAAATAAGGTATTGCTAATCTTATTTCAAAAAGGGATTATATTGTTTTTCAAAACCAATAGTCGTTGGATTTCCGTGACCTGAAAAAACCTGGGTCTCATCATCCAATATAAAAAGTTTGGTTTTAATTCCGTTGATCAGCTGTTCGTAATTTCCTTTGTACAGATCTGTTCTTCCAATACTTCCTTCAAACAAAACATCTCCGGAAATCATAAATTTCTGTTTTTCGTTGTGGAAAACAATGCTTCCGGGAGAATGCCCGGGAACATGATAGATTTTGAATTTTTCACCATCAAAGTCCAGTTCGTCGCCATCATTGATATATTGAACCTCTACTTTTACAGGGTCAATATTAATTCCAATCCTCATTCCGCTCATCTGAAGCATATCCAGAATTTCCTGATCCTGCTGATGCATATGTACGGGAAGGTTAAACGTGTCATATGCCCACTGCAAACCAAAAACATGGTCAATATGGGCATGGGTGAGAAGTATTTTTTGAATTTTTAGGTCGTTATCCTTAATGAAATTACTGATAAGGTTGGTTTCCTGCTCATTCATGTTTCCCGGATCAATTAACCAGGCATTTTTATGTTCATTATATAGGATGTAGGTGTTTTCGCTTGCAAAGTTGAATACAAAGGCTTGGATCTTCAGCATATTCTGATTGTTTTTTTATCCAAAAATACGATATTCCTAAGAAAGTGGTGATTTTTCGTTATCTTCGTCATAATGAAAACATTGCGACTACTTTTACTTTCTTTAGGGGGATGGGTGTTCGGACAGAACATCCAGAGCATTCAGCTTTTTAATCCCCAAACCAATGATGAAACTCCTGTGATCAATTTTAATCAGACATTGGTTCTTAGTTTTGATGATCTTACAAATGCCAGTGAGATCTACAGATATACCATAAAACACTATGACCGCAACTGGAATGATGATAATCTTTTTTTTACGGAAATTGCTAATGGAAGTCTTAATGGCTTATTGGATAAATTTGAATATTCATTCAATACGCTTCAGGCTTATACCCACTATAAACTCGTGTTTCCTAATGATAAAATACAACCGAAGATCTCCGGAAATTTTGAACTGATTGTGTACAAAGATTCTGCGGATAAACCTCTTTTTAAAAGAAGGTTTTATTTGGTTGAAGACAATGTTTCCCTGGCCTTAAATGTATCGAGGATCACTGATAAAAACCCGAACATCAATCAAAGGGTAGAGGTGCAGGCGTTAGCAAAAGGAAATGATCTGTCGTCAAATGTAAATTCAATGACATTGAATGTCATGCAGAATAACAATCCCAATGTGGCTGTTAATAATCTGAAGCCGAGCTCCACTCTTGGGAATAAATTACTTTTCCAACAAATGAGCCTCACGTTCCCCGGGAATAATGAGTTTTATTATTTTGATAATAAAAACATGAATATGGCTGCTGACATGGTTCGAGCTACGGAAGTAAAAGACGGAGTGAATCAAACATACTTGCATCCCGTATGGGCTTTTCCTTTGAATTACCAATACCAGCCTGATGTAAACGGAGCTTATTACTTCAGGAGAAATGACCTGGGGCTTGAAAGAAATGCAGAAAGGGAAGCGGATTATTCATGGGTATATTTCTCTTTGGACTCAGATCCTGTAGACAAGGAAATTTATGTATTGGGAGGTTTCAATAATTTTATGCCCAGCAAACTGAATCAAATGCAATATGATGCTGCGGCTAAGAAATATGTGGCGAAGATCTTTCTTAAACAAGGCTTTTATAACTACATTCTCGCAACAAAAGAGAGTAATGGAACCTTAAATTTTGGTGAAATCAACGGAAACTTCTGGCAAACAGAGAATCTATATCAGGCATTTCTATATTATGCTCCTTTTGGAAGAAATTATGATGGTCTGATGGGGTATGGAGAGTTCAGAACCCCAATCGGAAAATAATTTATATTAAAAATTTAATCAAATAGCATATAATACCTCTACGGTTAAAAAATTGGCCATCTCATTTGAGATGGCTATTTTTTTTTAAAAAACCATTTGTAGATAAGGATTTTTAAGAAATTTCACTAATATTTTACCAAGCAATTAATATGCATAGCATAGCAAAAAAATATTTCACTTGTGCATGATTTTTAACTTAATTTATTAATAAAAAAGAAGTTATGATTTGAAATAATAATTAATTAATTTTTTTTTATTGAAAAAACACATTGTATTTTATTTATGGATTTACCATATAAATTGATTTTTTTTCAATGGTTTATTTTTTTTATTGTAAAAAGTCTATAAATTCGCTAGACCATTTAATAAATATTTTTATGAAAACAAAATTTATCTTAGTGGCAAGTATTGCCGCTTGCTCTTTCGTATTTGGGCAGGACAAACCGTCAAAACTGATTTCCGGTAAAAACGGGTTACACGCAGAGTTTTTAAGATTTGATAAAAATGGGCCTTCTTTTCAGGGAAGTCCGGTTTTGTTTGATGAAGCTTCTCAAAGGTATATCCCAGCTGAAGCCAAAAAACTCGGCACAGAAAAGGATAGGTTGGGATTTGAAACCCATAGATTCCAACAAACTGTTAATAACATTCCTGTAGAATATGGAACAATAGCTGTTCAGACCAAGGGTGGAAAAATTGTAGGAGAATCTGGAAAATGGATTCTTAAAGTTCCTGAGAAGATTGAAAAAAGTACGAATATTTCCGAGGATATAGCATTGCAAAATGCATTATCATTTGTGGGAGCGGATTCGTACAAATGGCAGAATAAGGAGGAAGAGGATTTTATTAAAAAAGAATCCAATGATCCTAACGCAAGCTTTGCCCCAAAGGCAGAGTTGGTTTATTACTCAGATCCTACTGATGAAAAGCTTCGTGATTTGAAATTAGCCTATAAGTTTGATATTTATGCGGAAAAGCCATTGAGCAGACAGTATGTTTTTGTAGACGCTAAGAACGGGAAGGTCCTGGGAACTGATGCAATAATTCATGATGTGAACGCTCCGGGAACTGCTACTACAGGGTATAGCGGAAACCGAAGTATTGTTGCAGATTCGTATAATGGAAGTTACAGATTGAGAGAAACCGGAAGAAATGCAGGGAGTGGTGCAGGGACTGCTGTAGAAACGTATAATTTAAAGAAAGGAACTAATTATTCTGCTGCTGTAGATTTTACGGATACTGATAACAATTGGAATAATGTAAATGCCAATAAAGACCAGTACGCTACTGATGCCCACTGGGGAGCAGAAGCAACTTTAGACTACTTGTACACAAAATTTAACAGAAAAAGTATTGACAACAATAATTTTGCTATAAAATCTTATGTTCACTATTCTACCAATTATACAAATGCATTTTGGGACGGATCCAGAATGACATATGGTGATGGCGCCTCTAATACCACTGGCGGATTGCCACTAACTGCTCTGGATGTTTGTGGGCACGAAATTACCCATGGAATGACTTCTAAAACTGCAAACCTTGCCTACCAAAGGGAGTCAGGTGCGTTAAATGAAGGTTTCTCAGATGTATTTGGAAATTCAATAGAATTATGGGCGAGACCTTCACAGGCAAGCTGGAAATTAGGAGAAGATTTCAATTATGTCATTAGAGATATGTCTAATCCTAATGCTTACCGTCAGCCTGATACGTATAAAGGAACGTATTGGAAAGATGCGAGCAGCTCTTGTACTCCTCAGGGAAATCCTAATTTACCTGGATATAACGACTATTGTGGAGTACATACCAATTCAGGAGTTCTTAACTTTTGGTATTACTTGTTAGTAACCGGTGGTTCAGGAACTAATGATAACGGTTTTGCATACAATGTTTCAGGAATAGGATTGGATAAAGCGGGAGCTATTGCTTACAGAACATTGACTTCTTATCTTACTTCTTCATCTACTTATGCCAATGCAAGAACTTCTTCATTACAAGCTGCAGCAGATCTTTATGGTACAGGTAGTAATGAAGTTACTCAGGTAACCAATGCCTGGAATGCCGTAGGAGTTGGAGGTGGTACTTCCTCTGCAGGACGTGCTGTTGCTGAGCCAAATACTTCGCTATACACCATTAGTCCAAATCCGGCGACTGATAAATTTACAGTAATATTTGAAGGTAAAGCAGGAAAAGGAGTTGTTGAGGTAGTAAGCTTAACAGGTAAGAAAGAAATTTCTGAAAAAGTAGAGCTTACAGACGGGGTTAATAAACTTGGTTTACAGATTCCATCTACAATGCTTCCTGGAGTATATGTTGTAGTGGTTAATGGCCAGAAAGCTGGGAATTTAATCAAAAAATAATCTTAATATATTTAATTACAGAAAGGACATAAGAATTTCTTATGTCCTTTCTTTTATTGTATTGATCTGAATTTTATACGAAATAGAACTCATTCAGTTTTTCTTCACATAGCGTTTTTACCACTTCAATCCATCGATCTTCATCATTTAAACACGGTATATAATGGAAGTTTTCTCCACCGCCATGTAAAAACTGTTCTTTGCCTTCTACTGAAATTTCTTCCAGGGTTTCAAGACAATCTGAAACGAATGCCGGGCAAACAATAGCCAGATTTTTGACTCCTTTTTTAGGGATTGTTTCTAACGTTTCATCGGTATAAGGTTCTATCCACTTATCCTTTCCCAGTCTGGACTGAAATGAAACAATGGTTTTTTCTTTGGGTAATCCCATTTTTGCAATAACAGTTTCAGTGGTCTTATAGCACTGATGTCTGTAGCAACGGGCATTATGGGCTTCTATTGTACTGTTAATGCAGTTGGAATCATCGATCTTACACGTGTGGGAAGGGTCTGTTTTATAGATATGTCTTTCCGGAACTCCATGATATGAAAACTGCAAGGCATCGAAATTTTCAGGAAGTTTTTCCTTGATACTTTCTGCTAGGCAGTTGATATAAATATCTCTATCGTAAAAAGGCTGGATATAATTGATTTTTACAGTCGGGAAAGTTTTCTTTCTTACTTCTTCTGCCTTTTCAATCACCGTTTCCGTCGTACTCATAGCATATTGGGGATACAATGGGAAAAGAACAATTTCGGAAACTCCCTGATCAACCAGTTTTTGAATTCCGGCTTCGATACTCGGCTGTGCATATCGCATTCCGATTTCCACAGGAACGTCAACCAGCTTCTGTAACTTCTTCTGAATCTTCTCAGTGATCACTATCAATGGTGAACCTTCATCTGTCCATACGGTTTTGTAAGCTTCAGCAGATTTGGCCGGTCTTGTATTGAGTATAATACCACGCACAAGGAGAGCTCTGAAAATCCAGCGATAATCTATAACCCTTTCGTCCATTAAAAACTCATCAAGATATTCCTTTACATCGTTTACAGCTGTAGATTTGGGAGAACCAAGATTTACAAGTAAAATTCCTTTTTTAGCCAATTTTTTTATTTTAATTATGAAAAATAGAGTTTTCGAAACTGATCATCAATTTTGATATCATCGCAAAGGTATTATTTTCAATGTTACCATTTTCATCAAATTTACCTTTGATCCCTTTTATAAGGAGTTGATGATCACTCTCCGTTGCAGCACCGAGTGTTCTTAAAATCAGTAAAAGTTCTTCATGTGCTTTTTCTCCCTGAGCCGAAGCTGTAATAACAGCCACAGGTTTTTCAGAAAAGATCGTAGTTGATACACACCATTCCAGAAGGTTTTTTAATCTGCTTGGAATACTGAAAATATATTCCGGTGTAGAAAATAATACACCTGCAGAACCTTTAATATCTTCTCTGATCTTTAAAATTTCTACAGGTGTATTATGATCCGTTTGTTGCGTGTCAAAATGAGGAAAAATGGAAAGATCGTCGTAAATCTCGAAATCAATGCTGCTCGTTTTAATGGCTTGCTGTATAAGTTTCCAATTACTTGAGTTCTTTGTGGCACTACCAATGATTACTACGATTTTCTTTCCTCCAGACATCAATTATCCATTTACAGCTTCCACTCTTTCTACTAAATCAGGAACGAATTGTTTTAAAATATTTTCGATTCCGTTTTTTAGGGTAGCAGTAGAACTTGGACATCCTGAACATGCACCCTGTAACAGCATTTTCGCTGTTTTGTTGGCTTCGTCATATTCCATTAATGAAATTTTCCCGCCATCATTTTCCACTGCCGGTGCAACGTATTCATTTAATATATCAGAGATTTTCTGTTCATCATCCGTATAATCCCTGTTGATGATTTTTTCTACCGGATTCTCGTGCTTCTGAGGTTCAAGGTTTGAAATCTCACCCCCGTTCTGAAGATATTCAGCAATAAGCCCGCGTACAGCCATCATAACCTGATGCCATTCTACAGAATCGTTTCTTGTTACTGCAACGAAATTATCAGAGATAAATACTTCTTTAGCAAAATCAAATTCCTTAAAGATAGCCTGAGCTAAAGGAACTCCATCAGCTTCAGTTCTTGATTTAACCTCTACAAAACCATCCAGTAATAATTTGCTGGAAACAAATTTCATCACATTAGGATTAGGAGTCATCTCTGCATAGATCTGATACATTTCCTTTTTCTTCTGAAGGTAAACCCTTGGGTTAGCAAGCAATTCATCTTCAATTACATTTTTCAGACTTTCAGCAACATGCTCCCACTCTACAGTATCTTGTTTTGCAACAGCCACAAAATTAGCCGTAATGAAAATTCTCTCTACAAAAGGGTAGTTGAAAAGTTCCTGAGCAATAGGAATTTCTGAAATATCTGAACTTCTGTCCAATTCAAGAGACCCGGGAATCAAATTGTAATCAGCAACAAATTTCATCACTTTTGGGTTTTCTGTTGGCTCTATAAGTATCTTACGCATTTTTTCGTTAAATTTGAGATACAAAAATACGCAATTAGAAATTAGGAGGGAGAAGGAAGAAGTTAGATTTTTGCTATCACTGTAATTTAAAAATAGTGATTGCTTCACCTGATTTCAGAAGTTACTCATTTTCAAAATATCAAATTAACAATATGGCACTTATAAAAGAACTTTTGGGCAAAGCACCACAAATAGGGGAAAATACTTTTCTGGCAGAAACGGCAACTATCATTGGAGATGTTACTATGGGAAAAGAATGCAGTGTATGGTATAATGCAGTAATACGGGGAGATGTTAACTACATAAAAATGGGGGATAAGGTAAATGTCCAGGATAACGTCATGCTACACTGTACATATGAAAAATATCCACTGGTTATAGGAAATAACGTTTCTATAGGGCATAACGCCATTGTGCACGGATGTACGGTTCAGGATAACGTTCTGATCGGAATGGGAGCAATTGTGATGGATGACTGCCTTGTGGAAGAAAATTCAATAATTGGTGCAGGATCGGTTGTTACTCAGGGAACGCATATTAAATCCGGAGAAGTATGGGGTGGTGTACCGGCCAGGAAAATAAAAGATATTTCCTCCCAGTTGCTTGAAGGAGAGGTTAACAGGATTGCCGATAATTATGTGAAGTATTCCTCATGGTATAAGGGATAAGATTAAAAATATGATATAAAAAAATGCTCTGTCATCTGACAGAGCATTTTTTTATCCTTAGTAAAAACTCCTGTTCGTGTATATAAAAATATTGTTTTATTGTCCTTCAAATATGAGCTCGGCTTTTCCATTCTTGCATTTTATGCCCTTGGGTTCCGCAATTACAGAACAATCCGAAGTAATCCCGTATTTGGTATTAAACTCTGCTTCTTTTTTATTGTAGCCTTCTATTAAAGGTAAAATCTGCTCTTCTGAAACCTTAGGATAAGCAATGTAAAATTTAGGACCACCACAAGCTTTTGCTCCCATCGGTGCTATTTTCCAGTCATCAGGATTACTGCATTTTTCCTTGGCAATTTCTGATTCTACTACTGCTTTTGCTTTTTCCAATTGAACCTCATCATATTTCTTGCTGTTTTCATCAGCGGGTCTTTCTGAAATATCTTTAGGTAAATTATCTGTCATATTTTTTGTGCCACAAGAAGCCAAAGCCATTGCTATACATAGTGATATCACAGAAATCTTAGCGGGTACTTTTCCCATATTAGTTTTTATCTTTAAAAAACGAACTCAAAAGTTATGCCACAAGAGCGATTTCAAATTCATTTTCCGTAATTTTGAAGACGATGAACAATCATTTTTTTGACATAATAGAGCACACCAACAGAAGTGTTTTCCTCACTGGAAAAGCAGGAACAGGTAAAACAACTTTTCTGAATGATTTTGTAAAAAGGACCAAGAAGAAGCACATTGTGATAGCACCTACAGGGATTGCTGCCATTAATGCAGGTGGAGTTACCATTCATTCCATGTTTGGGCTGCCATTACGAACATTTTTACCTACCACAGAAAGAATCGATGGAAGTTTAGCAAATAATATTGCTGATCTGATGCCTCATTTTAAGTACCGTAAGGATAAACTCAAGCTTTTAAGGGAAATAGAAATTATCATCATCGATGAGGTCTCGATGCTCAGAGCTGATGTCCTTGACATGATGGACTTTTCTCTAAGATTTGTCAGAAGAAACAATCAAAGATTCGGAGGGGTTCAGATGCTGTTCATTGGAGACTTGTATCAGCTTCCGCCGGTGGTAAGAGATGAACATATTCTGAAGATGTATTATCAGTCTCCGTTCTTTTTCGATAGCCTTGCAATCAAGGAAATTCCTTTGATTACTATTGAATTGACAAAAGTCTACCGTCAGTCCGATCAGGAATTTCTGGAAATCCTGAATGCTATCCGGGATGGCGATATCGCCAATATTGATTTTGAACATCTTAATGAGAGGTATGACCCCGATTTCGAAACGGGACAGGATTCATATGTCTATCTGTGTTCTCACAATAAAATGGCAGATGAGATCAATCAGAAAAAACTCGCAGAAATAAAAGTTGATCCCAGCACTTATGAAGCGAAACTCTTTGGGGAATTTAAAGAAAACCAGTTTCCGAATGATCAGTTTCTGGAGCTAAAGATAGGAGCTCAGATTATGTTTATCAGAAATGATGTTTCTCCCGAAAAGAAATATTTTAATGGAAAGCTGGGGGAAATTGTGGGACTGGATGAAAATGAGATTCGTGTAGCTTTAGAAGGAAGTGAAAGAGAAATCGTCGTCAAAAGAGAAGTATGGGAACAGAAGAAATATTTCCTGGATACTGATAAAAATATTAAAGAAGAGGTTTTAGGAAGCTTTGAGCAATTTCCTATAAAACTGGCATGGGCAGTTACCATCCACAAAAGCCAGGGATTAACCTTTGATAAGGTAATTATTGATGCCGGGAAAAGTTTTACGGCAGGGCAGGTGTATGTTGCATTATCACGATGCAGGACGTTGGAGGGGATTGTTTTAAAATCAAAAATTACTCCTGAAGTCATATTTAAAGATACGAGGATACTTCAATTCCAGGGCGACACTTTTGCTAATGATCATGTAGAAGATATTTTAAACAGAGAAAAATACGATTACAGTATTAAAAAAGTGCTTCGTACAATTGATAGTTTATGGTTTCTGAAAGAAGTTGAAGAATGGAATAAGCTGTCTGTCGCTACAAAAAATATTGATCATGTAAAAACCAACCAGCTCTATCTTCAGCTAAAGCATGAAATCGTTCAGCTTGGAAAGATTTTTGGAAAACTGGAAAGGGTATTAACTCAAAAAATAGAGCTTCTTCTTGATAAGAAAGAGGAATGGTCTGAAATTGAAAATAAGGCAAAAGGGGCTGTTAATTTCTTTTTTACCGAGATACGTGACAAGGTTTTTAATCCTTTGAAAGATTTTTATGCTGAAATAAAAGGAGCAAAAGGACTTAAGCAATATAATGAAGAATTTAAAGACTGGCTGGAAGATATTGAAGAATACCTGAATAGCCTGAAAGATATTCATTTGCTGGATACTAAACTTCTGGATGAGAAAAACAACCAGGAGGTCAGCCTGAAAATTGCCAAAGTTCCATCTCAGGTGCTTACCTTTCAACTATTTGAGCAAGGAAAAACAATTGGTGAAATCTCACTGGAAAGAGGGCTTGTAAAAGAAACCGTTATCGGGCACCTGGCGAAATTTGCAGAACAGGGTTTACTGGATATCTCCAGAGTCATTACTTCAGATAAGATTAAAGCTTTTGAAAAAGAATTTTACCAGAAACCGCACGAGACATTGACGGAATGGAAGAATGCTTTGCCGAATGATTTTGAATTTAATGAAATAAGAATTCTTATCAACCACTATAATTACAAAAAGGAAAAGAATTCCTAAGAATTCTTTTCCTGTCTATAGCATATTGAAAATTAAGGATACATTGCATTGATCGTATTGATGTCTCCTGTCGTAAAGCCTGTCCTGTTGTAGGTGAAATTGGTATTATCCGCTTTTTTAATGGTAGGTAATCCATTTTTAGAATACGAGGTTGGCCAGTACATCATCACTGAATTAATATTGAAAGGCCCGATATCTGTTCCTGAATTATAAATATTGAAATTGTAAGCTTGTCCGCTTTGGATATTATCCCATTGGATGCTTACATATTGATCCCGGTCTTTACGGCAGTGCTCATGATAAAGCCCTACAGTATGTCCCATTTCATGGATCACTGACGCCGTAGAAATATTCTGATCCAATGAGATGTTTTGTTTACCTCCCTGGTATCCGATATGAGCCCACCCGTCATATCCGGAAGAGCTTCCGAAAATAAATTCTACATAATTGGATTGATTGGTACGGGGAATCCATTGGGTATTGGTTTTTGTATTATACTCATTGACTGCAGAAGTAATCTTATTTGCATTAATAGACCCCATATTGCTGGCTACGGTATAATAAATTTTGCCATTCGGCCACCTTGACAAAGTTGCTCCACCTTTATTTGCAGAATTATCTTCCGCTAATTGTTTATCGGACAACACGATGTCTCCCTGGAAAAAATTCATTCCATTCTTTCTCTCGTAGGTAATAACCTGTCCTCCTAATTTGCCCTGTTTAATGTTAGCTGAATTGAAAGCATCAGTTTGTGCTTCCGTCATCATTTCTTCATTGTTTTTACTGCATGATGTAAGAATCAAGGCAACAATCAGGCTGATCGATAGATTTCTTTTGGTTAACATTCTGCTTAAGAATGTTTTTTCAAATCGTTTTTTCATAATAATATTTTTTGTGGTATTAAACTATGATCCAATATGATAGGATCATATACAAATTTAATATTTTATTTCTCTTATATATGATTTATTTATATGGATGCAATATAAATTTTACTTATTGTTGATTTTTTTGATGCTACAGGCTTTTAAAAAGGGGATTTGGAAAAGTATTTTTCGATCTCATTTCTAGAAAATCCATAAGAGGTACGGATAAGGATTTTTTAATAGTTTTTGCCTGAAATAGGTCATCAGACTTATCAATTACAAAAAGTAACTAATGCAGTTTTTATGTGGTAAATTTGTATGTTTTTAAATCTCAATTTATAATTACGAAATTGGCAAAGGAGGTTTCAGATCTTCTTTAGAAAATAATGATCATCTATGAAAAATTTTGAAATATCTGTTTTGGATCTTGCTCCGGTAAAGCAGGGAAAAAGCATCCACGATACCTTTCAGGACAGTCTGTCCCTGGCAAATTATGCTGAAAATATCAATTATAAAAGATTTTGGCTGGCAGAGCACCATAATATGGCAAGCATAGCCAGTTCGGCTACCTCTGTTCTTATTGGTTTCATTGCAAATGGAACCCAAAAAATAAGAGTAGGGTCGGGAGGGGTTATGCTTCCCAATCACAGTTCACTGGTCATCGCCGAACAATTCGGGACGCTTGAGTCTTTATTCCCAGGCAGAATTGATCTTGGGCTTGGAAGGGCTCCCGGAACGGATGGCATTACCGCCCAGGCACTGGGAAGGAATCCTGCAATTATCAACGAACAATTTCCCAGACAGATTCTGGAACTGCAAAGATATTTTTCCAAAGAAAATTCCAACTCTTTAGTTCGTGCGATTCCTGGTGAGGGACTGGATATTCCATTGTATATCCTGGGCTCGAGTACTGACAGTGCGTGGCTTGCAGCAGAATTGGGTCTTCCGTATGCTTTTGCGGGACATTTTGCCCCTGAACAGATGGAAATGGCTTTCAGTATTTACAGAGAACATTTTGAGCCATCCAAACAGCTTGACAATCCTTATATTATGGCCTGTGTGAATGGAACTGCCGCAGAAACTTCAGAAGAGGCTCATCAGCTTTCTACCACATTATTTCAGGCATTTCTTAATATTATCAGAAATGATAGAAAGCCATTTGCTCCACCTGTGACGGATATGGATGATATATGGTCGCCTATGGAAAAATCGGCTGTGCTACAGAAATTGAGATACAGTTTTATCGGGGATCAATCTGAAATTGAAAAAAAATTAAAAGACTTCCAGGAAAAATTCAATGTAGACGAGCTTATCATCAATTCTCATATTTATGATCATCAGAAAAGACTTGATTCTTACGGGATTTTCAGAAAAGCTAAGGACTCTTTAATCATAAAATAACAAACCATTTATATTAATTGGCGATGCCTTTTTTTATGAGTATCTTTGCAAAAATTTAAAGTAAAAATGTCTGATATTAAATTAAATACTATTCCTGAGGCTATTGAAGACCTTAAAAATGGTAAAATAATCATAGTAGTGGATGATGAGAACAGAGAAAATGAAGGAGATTTTCTTTGTGCTGCAGAACTTACAACTCCTGAACTGATCAACTTTATGGCAGTGCATGGGAGAGGACTTATCTGTATGCCTCTTCCTGAAAAAAGATGTGATGAACTAGGTCTTGACATCATGGTGAGCAGAAGCAGTGATCCTAAAGAAACAGCTTTTACGGTTTCCGTGGACCTTTTGGGAAATGGTACGTCAACCGGAATTTCAGCAGGTGACAGAGCTAAAACCATTCTTGCTTTAATGGACGAAAAATCCAAACCTACTGACTTTATGAGACCGGGACATATCTTTCCGCTTCGTGCAAAGAAAGGGGGAGTACTAAAAAGAGCCGGACATACTGAAGCGGCTATTGACCTTACACATTTGGCAGGTTTAAAAGAAGGTGGAGTAATCTGTGAAATTATGAATGAAGATGGCACGATGTCCCGTCTTCCCGACTTGTACGCATTTGCTCAGAAGCATGATATGAAGATTGTATCAATTGAGGATCTTATTCACTATCAGCTTAAAAAAGGAAATTTAGTTGACAGAATAGAAGAAAGAAAAGTGAAAACCCATTATGGGGAATTCGATTTTTATGCATTCAGGGAAACCTCTAATGAGCAGATTCATTTTGTACTGACCAAAGGGGCATGGACTATAGATGAACCGGTATTGGTAAGAGTACAGTCTTCTGATTCTTATTTTGATGTTTTAACAAGACTGAATAATGGGGAAACTCCGCTATTAGAGAAAGTAACCAAAATGATCAATGAAGAAGGGAAAGGAGTTATTATTTTTATTAATAATGTTTCCAATTCTGAAAACACATTGAAAAAATTACAGCAGTTCCTAGATTATCAGGATGGTCAGCAGCAACATCCGACATTAGCCTATAATTACAGGGATTACGGTATCGGAACACAGATTCTGAAAAACCTGGGAATTAATAAATTCAAAGTACTTACCCAGAATCCTGATGTAAAACCACAGGTAGGAGGATATGATGTGGAAGTTACTGAGATGGTGAAATTATAGAAATATCTACGACATTTCAATATAAAAAATGGCTTGAGTAATCAAGCCATTTTTATTTCGTCAAAATTTCTAAAACCATTCAGGAAATCTTTGATATTCATTCTTTTTTTACCTTCCAGTTGGAGTTCTAATGGCTCATAGATTCCGTCCTGGGTATAAATTTTAAAAGTATTTTTGGATATCTCCAGTGTTCCGGGAGTTTCATTATGATGGGAAACCTCAAATTTTCCTCCAAAAATCTTTAATCCTTTATCTTCTTCTCCAATCTTCAGGGTCGTAAAAGCAGCAGGATACGGGGACATTCCTAGAATAAACTGATGGATGACTTTAGACGGAGCATTCCAGTTGATTTTAGTATCTTCTTTAAAAATTTTAAAGGCATTTTTAGGATGCTCAACCTGTGGTTGAGGTATTTCCTTAATAGAGTTTTCAGCAAGGCCATCCAAAGTACGTACAACAAGCTTTGATCCTATTTGCATTAATCTGTCGTGAAGACTTCCGGCGTTCTCATCCGGCAGCAACTGTAATTCTTCCTGAAGAAGGATATTTCCTTCGTCTATTTTTTCGTTGATAAAGAAAGTAGTTACCCCTGTCTTTTGTTCACCATTAATTACAGCATAATTAATAGGGGCCGCACCTCTGTAATCGGGAAGGAGGGAAGCGTGAAGATTGAATGTCCCTATTCTTGGCATTTCAAAAAGAACTTTGGGCATCATTCTAAAAGCAACAACCACAAATACATCAGCATTCAGGTCTTTGATTTGTTGTAAGAATTCAGGATTTCTTAATTTTTCCGGCTGGAAAACAGCAAGGTTATGTTCTTCAGCATATATTTTTACAGGAGATTGATGGATTTTCTGGCCCCGTCCACTCGCTTTATCGGCAACTGTTACAACACCAACTACTTCATGATGAGACTGGTGAATAGCTTCTAAAGCAGTTTTAGCAAATTCGGGAGTACCTAGAAAAACGACTTTTAATGATTTCATACTGCAAAGATAAGTTTTTAGTTGAAGTTGAATGGTGGGAATTTAGAAGTTAGAGGTTAGAGGTTGCTAATTGAAAACTCATTAGAAATATTAATTTTATCATTAATACATAAATACATAAATACATAAATACATAAATACATAAATACATAAATATATTTTTCAACTAAGCCAAAGCATACGTCCTGAAATTCAGCATTTTTACTTTTCCGGAGTCCAATAGAAAAATCAGGTTTTCCAAGATGTTCTCTTTGGAATGATAACTCAGCTGGATGGAAAGCTCTTCAATAGTAGCCGGTCTCTTAGCCAATAATGTTATCAGCTGAGTCGATATATTCTTTCCAAAGATGGTTTGTTTATTCTTTTCGCAAATAGAACATTGCCCACAGGTTTTTGAATTTTTCTCTCCAAAATAGGACAAGATAAGCTTCATTTTGCAATAATCTTTGTTTTCTACATAAAACTTCATCTCCTCCCATTTTTGGATTTTATTTCTTTGAATATGTTCAAAAAGCTTCCAGTAGGCGCCATTGATGGTTCTTTCATCCCGGGGTTTTAAAAACTTAATACTGGATAGGGCTCCGTCTACATATTCGAGATAATTTTTTTGCTGGAGTTCTTTAAGACGTTCCTTTATTAAAGGAATTGCAATTCCAATTTTGTTACTTACATTTTGTTCACTGAACATTACTTTATGAGTTGTTATTCCTGATACAGTGCGAAGCATAAGCTCGATAAAGTAAGCATCTTTTTTAGGAAGCTGATCTATTTCATCAGCCTGTATCAGCAACTCAAGTGAAGATAAACTTTTATTGTCGTTGTGATAGATGATTTCCTGATTATGAAGAAAGTTCAGAACGTTTTTAATCTTGGCAACAGATAATTTTGTAAAATTCTGAATACCATTCATGTTCAATTGAAATACTTTTTCAGGAAGTTCATATTCGGCAACCTGAAAAACTGAGTAAAGGTAACTGATGATCTTCAGAAACTCTGCTTTGTTAGGAATCTGATTTTTTAATATCTGTTCAAAATTTACAATTTCCTGTTGGTTCCATAATAAATATGCAAAACTATCCTGCCCGTCTCTTCCTGCCCGTCCTATTTCCTGATAGTAATTTTCAAGCGATGGAGAAGGGGAGTAATGAATTACAAACCGGACATTATCCTTATCGATTCCCATACCAAAGGCATTAGTTGAGATCAGAACATAATCATTACGGGTGTTCCATAAATGTTGTTTAGCATTTTTTTCTTTTGTGGATAATCCTGCGTGAAAGTAATCTACATTTCTCAGTTGATTCCTGTGCAAAAATTCCGTTAGCAGTTCAGCTTCTTTTCGGGTACGGACATATATAATTCCTGAGTCATTATTGTACCTTAAAATATCATAAATCCGTTGGTATTTATCGGACACTTCTTCAGTAAAGATCCGTATATTTTCTCTTTTAAAGCTTTTTTGAAAAACTACAGGATTGATCAATCCCAGCTTTATCTTTATTTCTTCTAAAACTTTGGGGGTAGCAGTAGCAGTTAAAGCAAGGCATGGGATGTCGGGATTATTTTTTCTGAATTCCTTAATATTCTGATAGCTTGGACGGAAATCCTGTCCCCATTCCGAAATACAGTGTGCTTCATCTACAGCAATAAACGAAAGCTGTATTTCTTCCATATTCTGGATAAACTGTCTGTTCGTTAATCTTTCCGGTGAAACGTAAAGCAGCTTGGTTAATCCGTCTTTGCATCGGTTAAAAATAACTTCTGCATCATAGTCATCAAGTTCCGAAGACAGATATTCCGCTTCAATTCCTCTGAATTTAAGCTGATTTACCTGATCCTTCATCAGGGCAAGCAAGGGAGAGATTACGAGGCATACACCTTCCCGGAACAAAGCCGGAAGCTGATAGCATAGGGATTTTCCGGCTCCTGTAGGAAGTAAAACCAGTGTGTCTTTTTCGTTAATAATAGAATTAATAATTTCTTCCTGAGAATCTCTGAAACTATCGTATCCCCAGAAATATTTAAGGGTCTTATATTTTAACTGGTCAAAATCGCTTGAAGAAATCATGGCATAAAAATAAGGAAAGTATCACAACAAAAAAAGTCACGCAATGCGTGACTTTTGTATAATGAATAAATAGTTTATTATTTAGCCTCGAAGTAAACTCTTCTGTTTGCTCTGTTTTTCCATTCAGGGCATTTAGTAGCTGGTTCACATTCAGGATATTTAAGGTCTTTTTCACCTTTACCGATAGCATTTAACTTACCTGTCTGAACACCATTTTTGATTAAGTAATTCTTAACGTTATTAGCTCTTCTTTCAGATAATTTTTTGTTGTAAGCATCAGTTCCTCTTGTATCTGTTGCTCCAATTACATTATAAGAACCAGTTGATTGATTGATATAAGTAACAGCATTGTTAAGGATTGGTGTATTTGAAGGTAAGATTCTGTCAGAATTTAAATCGAATTCAATTCCTTCAAGAGTTCTTTCTTCTTCTTTTACAGGTCCTGTAGTTGCTGTAGGACAACCGTTGTTTTCAACAGGTCCAGGAACAGTAACACACTTATCGTAAAGATCGATTACACCATCAAGGTCTGTGTCAAGGGCAACACCTGCACCGTCCACTCTTGCACCGGCAGGAGTATCAAGCTGTCTGTCCCAATCGTCACAAACTCCGTCATTATCAGCATCTCCTTTTTTACAAACTTCGATATCCTGGTTTTTGTTAGCCAAAACATCTAATTTATAATAGATTTCCTGTAATGGGTCATGCCACATTAAATGAGACTCGTGTTTTCCTAATTTTAAAGAAACCCCTAAAGTAGCATTGAAGAAATTATCAGACGTTCCTTCTTCTCTTTGGTTGATCGCACTGTATGGTGCACCTCCACCGTCGAAAGAATCATCACCTGTAACTACGTACATTACTCTACCTTCGATGTCTAAGCTTCTGTTTACTTTGAATTTAAGACCTGCTCCGGCTTGTCCAAACAGAGAGTTGAATTTAAAAGGTTTAACTTCTGTCATTAGCTTTTGCCCAGAAGGATCTTTTAAATAAGCTCTATATGCTAGAGTACCGATACCTGCATACCCGTGAAGCGCCCATCTGTAAGTTGAGTGATTATCAACTCTTCTTAATAAATTAGAGAAGTTAACATCCCCCAAGATTGAGATCGCATCGTATTGAGTTCTTGCACCAATTCTGTCTCTTACAGCCAAATCAGTAGGAGCTGAATTTTTTGTGTTGAAGAATCCTTGTCTGGTCTCTCCTCTGTCGTATTGTAAGTTAATACCAAAAGCATGAGTAATAGCTTTATCGATACTTACATATGCAGAATATCCGAAAAGATTTTTACCATTACCATTTTTGATAGATGTTAAATCCGCTGATTGCATTAATGGTACCCCGGCACCAAATGAAATCGCCCAGTCGTTGAATCTTTTAGACTTCTGTGTAAAAGGGGATACATTGGCAGAACCCGAAGAAAATGTATTAGGATATTCTCCTTTTGAAACTGCCGTTGAGTCTTGAGCAAAAGAAGCTGTTGGAACAGCTAATGCTAATGCTACAATTGCTAAACTTAATTTCATAGTGTATTTTTTTTATTTAGTTAATTAAATGATTTCTTTAGTCGTTGTGATTACTTTCCTGTCGGACAACCGTTGTTTTCAGCAGGTCCCGGAACTGTAACACATTTATCATACAAATCAATAACGCCATCAAGGTCCATGTCTAATGCAACACCAGCACCATCTACTCTTGCACCAGCAGGAGTATTAAGTTCTCTGTCCCAATCGTCACAAACTCCGTCGTTATCGTTGTCTCCTTTTTCACAAACTACAAGATCAGTTGTCGCTTTTTCTAGCTCTTCTGTTCTGTAATAAGCTTCCTGTAAAGGATCATGCCATGCCAGATGCGACATATGTTTTCCTAATTTAAAGGATACCCCTAAGTTTACGGTCCACATATTATCAGATCTTGATTTGTTGATCATGTTGTACTTGGATACTTTAGATGCAGGATCATAATCAGCAGGTCCGGCATTACCTCCACCGTCGAACTCGTCATCACCACTGATGATATACATTGTTCTGGCTTCAATATCGATAAGTTTTGAAACGTTATATTTCACCCCAAACCCGAATTGGTAGAAAATAGAGTTGATGTCTATATCCTGTTTGATAAATAAAGGAACTCTTCTTGGAGCATTACTCCATCTGAATTCGTTGTTGTCATGTAGGGAAGTGTTATATCCCATAACACCAATTCCCCCATATCCATGGAAAGCCCATCTGTATGGAGAATGATTATCAACTCTTCTTAATAGATTTGAGAAATTTACATCCCCCAATAAAGCTATCTGATCGTATCTTGTGTTGGCTACACCCACTCCAGCAGCTACACCGGCAGCACCGGCTAATTTAGCTTTTTGATTCGTTTCTCCTCTCTGGTAGATAAGGCTTACCCCAAAAACGTGAGAGATTTGTTTGTCCAAACTGATATATGCATTGTATCCCCAATTGATCTTTCCATCATAAAATGAAGTAAGATCGGCATGTGGCATAAATGCAGCACCTCCACCGATTGATATAGACCAATCGTTAAATCTTCTTGCCTTATTATCAAAAGGCTGAACATTAGCGGAACCCGAGGAGAATGTATTAGGGTACTTGTCCGACGAATTTACTGTAGTACTGTCCTGAGCATAAGTAGCAATAGGCAGCGCGGCCAATAATAATAAACCTAATTTCATACAATATGTTTTATGTTTTGTTTGATAACATCATTTAATAATACTCTGGAAAATTCCCTTTCATAAAGATGTTTGGTATGAGGGATTTCCAACCTTTCTGATATAAATTTTAACTCATCATACTTAACAATATCAATATCAATAATGCGGTCTTTATAACCTCCAGAGGATTTTGAATCGCTAGTTCTTCCCATTTCAAATTCAATACTTTTAACAAAATCAAGCAGTTGAATAGGCGAAAGATGTGTGCGTATTATTGTTGCAATATTACAAAAAATATTAGAACTAACAAACTCTACGGGGTCAGATGTTAAAAAAATGCTAATATTTAACATTTCAATTCCACCGGCTTTTAACATTTCAATAGCCTGTTCTATATTTTTTTTTCCATCCCCAAGGTTACTCCCTAGTAACAAAACTACCTTATGTTGCGACATATTAAAAAATGATTGATATATGAAAAGTTTTTTAAAAATGTTTTAGCAAATATAGTGGCAATTGTCATACTATGTGCTGTATTTTTCTTCTTTTTTATAGTCATGCTGGTATTTAGTTCTATGAGTAGTGATAAATCGGTAGTGGTAAAAAAGAACTCAGTTTTAACGATCAATTTAAAGACGATCATAATTGATAGCCCTACTGAAGAACAAACGGGTGTATTTAATATAGGAAATCAGAATAAAAGCATTTTAATATATGAAGCTTTAGAAGCCATTGAAAAAGCTAAAACGGATGACAATATTAAAGGAATCAGTATTGAGGCGGATGATCTAAATGCGGGAATTACGCAAATCGATGATTTAAGGAATGCGATACAGGATTTTAAGAAGAGTGGAAAATTTGTGTATGCTTATGGAAATGCGGCTTCACAGTCATCTTATTACCTGGGATCTGTAGCGGATAAATATTTTCTGAATCCTTCCGGTATGATCGAATTAAAAGGTTTGGCTACAGAAGTTACCTTTTTCAAAGATTTTGCTGATAAATACGGAATCGGAATTGAAGTGATCCGTCATGGAAAATTTAAATCTGCAGTAGAACCGTTTTTACGAAATGATATTTCTCCAGAAAATAAAGAGCAATTAAGTACTCTTCTTAACGATCTGTGGAAAAATACATCTTCGAAAATTGCAACATCAAGAAAAATTGATTCATTACAGTTTAAGACTATTGTTGATAGTTTGTATGGTATGATTCCTGAACAAAGTCTGAAGTATAAACTGGCAGATCAGCTTATTCAGAAAACGGAATATGATGAGCTTATTAAATCTAAGCTAAGCTTAAAAGAAAAAGATAAGCTGAACAAAATTTCATTAGGAAAGTATATCAACTCTTATTCTGATGATGAAAAATCAGGAGATAAAGTAGCGGTATTGTATGCTTCCGGTTCTATAAACAATGGAGATGGTTATAATGAAATTTACTCTGAAAAATACATTAAGTATATTAAGGATCTTCAGGAAAATGATAAAGTAAAAGCAGTTGTATTCAGGATCAATTCCCCGGGAGGAAGTGCTAATGCATCCGATGAGATCTTGTTTGAGCTTCAGCAGCTAAAAAAGAAAAAACCACTGATTGTTTCTTTTGGTGATTATGCTGCGTCAGGAGGGTATTATATTGCAATGGCTGCAGATAAAATTTATTCTGAACCTAATACCTTGACGGGATCTATCGGAGTTTTTGGAGTAATTCCTTATTTTAAGGATATTGCCAATAAGAATGGAATCCGATCAGATATTGTCGCTACAAATGCCAATTCTCAATATTATTCAGGTTTGAACGGTGTAACTCCATATGGTGTAAGTATGATTACAAAAAGTGTGGAAGGAACATATAAAAGATTTGTACACTTTGTAACCCAAAACAGAAAACAGACATTTGAGCAGATCGATAACATCGGTGGTGGAAGAGTATGGAGTGGTGTAAGAGCTAAACAAATCGGTTTGGTGGATGAATTGGGAACATTAAATGATGCCGTAAAATTTGCAGCGCAAAAAGCCGGATTGAAATCTTATAATGTAGCATCGTATCCTAAGAAGATGTCTCCTTTTGAACAAATATTTAAAGACCTGAATGAAGATGATATTTCTGCAAGAGTTATCAAAAGTAAAATAGGTAAAGCCAATTATGAAATTTTACAACAGATTACAGAAGAGAAACTAAGATCTGAGGTAAAAATGGAAATGCCTTATCAGATAAAGATCAACTAAATTATTATATTGTTTTAAAAAAAGACCGGCTTGAATTTCAAGTCGGTCTTTTAATTTTTGATAAAATATTTTTTTAGCTTTTCTTTGAGGCCATTCCAAAAATCCAAAGGACGATAAGTGAACCTCCCACTGCTAATAACATGCTTCTGAAGTCAAAGTTTTCAACTGTTCCCCAGCCGATTAAACTTCCAACAAATCCACCTACGAAAGCTCCAACGATTCCTAGTATAATGGTCATAAGCCAACCACCACCTTGTGTTCCAGGCATAATAAGTTTAGCTATTGCACCTGCGATAAGACCAAAAATGATCCAAGTTAAAATTCCCATAGTTTTAAATTTTAATTGTTAATATGTATGAAATGTGTTTTGCAAATTCAGGAAGAATATGATATAAATCATCTCTTCTTGAAGAATGAGTCAACAAATTCCGTACCATTAAACAATTGCAAATCCTGCATTTTCTCCCCAACCCCTATGTATTTCACTGGAATCTGAAATTGATCAGAAATGCCTATAACCACTCCTCCTTTGGCTGTTCCATCTAATTTTGTAACGGCTAAAGCGTTTACTTCTGTGGCTGCTGTAAACTGTTTTGCCTGCTCAAATGCGTTTTGACCGGTAGAACCGTCAAGAACTAAAAGAATCTCATGAGGAGCATCAGGAATTACCTTTTGCATTACTCTTTTGATCTTTGAAAGTTCGTTCATTAAGTTCACTTTATTGTGGAGTCTTCCTGCCGTATCAATGATCACAACATCGGCACCCTGGGCAACTGCACTTTGAACGGTATCAAAAGCTACGGAGGCAGGATCAGAACCCATTTCCTGCTTTACAATAGGTACGCCGACTCTTTCACTCCAAATGGTCAGCTGATCCACAGCTGCAGCTCTAAAAGTGTCTCCGGCTCCCAAAACTACCTTTTTGCCTTCCGACTTAAACTGATGGGCCAGTTTTCCGATAGTTGTTGTTTTTCCGACTCCGTTTACACCGACAACCATAATAACATACGGCTTTTTTGACGTATCAATATTTCCGGTTCCTGCATGCGGATTTTCGAGAAGTAAGTTTGATATTTCTTCACGAAGAATTTTATCGAGTTCACCTACATTCACATATTTGTCTCTGGCAACACGTTCTTCAATTCTCTGAATGATCTTGATCGTTGTGGATGCACCAACATCCGAAGCAATTAGTATTTCTTCGAGGTCATCTAATACTTCATCATCTACGGTGCTTTTACCGACTACGGCTTTTGTTATTTTTTCAAAGAAACCCTGGCTGGATTTTTCCAATCCTTTATCTAAAGTTTCCTTTTCTTCTTTTTTGAAAATATTTTTAAACCAACTCATAGTTCCGTTCTTATTTATTTTTTTTAATAACTGCAGTTGCTTCCACTTCGATAAGCACGTTATCTCTGAAGAGCTTGCTTACTTCCACAAGGCTGCTTACGGGAGGATTCTGAAGATGGATATACCGATCTCTGACTTTTCTGAAGTCTGGAGTCTTGGAAATATCTGTAATGAAAATTCCAAGCTTGATAATATCTTTCGTGGTTCCTCCATATTCTTTTAAAATGCTCTCGATATTTTTAAAGATTTGTTCCGTTTGCTTTTCTACGTTATCCATCCCGACTAAATTTCCTTTGGCATCCAGGGGAACCTGTCCTGATAAAAGGATCATTTTTGAGGATCCGCAATCTATGCTTACAGATTGGGAGAGTCCTTTTATCGGGAAAACATTTTCTGAATTTTTATATTCTATATTATTCATTGTGTTTTGACTGAATGAAAAAAGGAACATTGACGTAAAAACCAGAACAACAATCTTTTTCATATCCAATTGTATTAAATTATCTGGTGAGCAAAGATAACAAAAAAACTTCCTGAAAGCTCTTTTTTGGCTAAGCTTATTACAGCAGTTTTAAAACATCATATATATGAAATTATAATGTTACAATATCACCCATTCTTGCAATATTATATCCGTTTTTAATGACAGTCTTACTTTCGTTGCTCTCCGGATTTAATAGTTTATTGGTGTGATTGAAATGGATAAAATATACCCTTTTTTTATACTCCGGGCTTAAATTGTTAAACAATTGCATGCTTTCTTCAACCAGGGGATGAGGAATGGTTGAAATATCCCGGTTATTAAGCTCTGTGGCATTGTAAAATGTTGCATCAATAAAAGCATAATCCACCTTTTTTATGAAGTCCGTAATATTGTATTTCCATTTCCCCCATTTGTCAATATCAGGAATAAACAACGCTTTTTTTTCAAGACCTTCGATCAAAAAACCAACCGTTTCTGAAAACTCATCTCGGTGAGGGACCTGAATAGGGGTGATTTTTAGATTAGGGCTTAAAGTAACAGGATGCTCATTTTGCATTTCGTTAACCACAATATTTTTTTGAGTCACCAATTGCGACCATGGTCCGTTGTTATTTAAAAATCCTGCTAATTTGGGCATTGTATATACGGGAATATTTTGTGTGGATGCACCTTCTTTTCCCAAATACATTAAACCTGTATAATGTCCTATATGAGCATGCGTTATGAAGATTCCATCAATTATTTTTGGTGTTGTATGTTCTTGTTGCAGTAATTGTAACTGAGAAGAAATATCAGGACTGGCATCAAGAAGATAGTTTTTTTGGTATTGATGATCCATTACTCCCATGGATATGATCTTTCGTTTTAAATCAGGATTTTTCCAAAGGTCTTTACAGCATTCTTTGTTGCATCCTAATTGAGGAGAACCTGCGTCCTGAACATTTCCTAATACAATGAGCTGTATTCCTGTTTTACTTTTCTCTGCTGTTGGTGCTTTTCTACTATTGCAGCTAGCTATAAGTAGTAGGAATGCACATAAAATGAAATTTTTCATCAATATTTTTTTACTAAAATAAGTTGTTTTAACTTAAAATATGTAATAAGCAAAAAAACTACTCAAAATATGAGTAGTTTTTATATTGTAAATAAAGTAGGGGATTATTTTTTCAAATAACCATCAACTTCGTCTGCATTCATTACTTTTTCTTCGAAAACGTAAGCACCTGATTTAGATGACTTCACCATTTTCACAACTTTAGTCATTTTTTTTGACTGACCGCTTTGTAGGGTTGCTACTACTTTTTTTGCCATGGTAAATTATATTTTATAAATTACTTGATTTCTTTATGAAGAGTATATTTCTTAAGAACAGGATTATACTTTTTAAGCTCTAATCTTTCTGTAGTGTTCTTTTTATTTTTAGTAGAAATGTATCTAGACATTCCTGCCATACCGCTTTCTTTGTGCTCTGTACATTCAAGGATTACTTGAACTCTGTTTCCTTTTTTTGCCATGATTCAATTACTTTTTAATCAATCCGTTTCTTACAGCTCTTTCAAGAGCTTCTTCGATTCCAATCTTGTTAATCACTCTCAATCCATGAGCTGATACTTTCAGTGTTACGTGCTTATCTTGCTCCGGAAGGTAAAACTTCTTCTCCAATAAGTTAATTTCAAAACGACGCTTCGTTTTGTTATTAGCGTGAGAAACGTTGTTACCAACCATTGCACGCTTTCCTGTTATTTGGCAAATTCTTGACATATCTCGATGTTCTTATTTGTATAATATTTGAGGTTGCAAAATAACGAAGAATTTTTTAGATAGGCAAATCTTTTAGAAAATATTTACAAATAACATCTTGATTAATAATATTGAAGATTACCTTATATAACAGCTGATTCCTGACAGAGAGCGGGAACTGATATATTTCATGTAAAGATCATAACATTAGATAAATTTATCATATATCTTTGTTTTTAATTAATCTAAATAAAAATAACATGAAGAAGGTCTGTGTTTTACTATCTATGTTACTGGTCGGTATAATGGCACAAAATTTTTCTGAAGTACAAACGGATATGAAGAATTTTTATTATTCATCCTGTGATGTGGCGGATATTAATGGAGATGGTTTTCAGGATATAGTCGTTAATGGAGCAATAGACACAGATGGAGATAGTAGTGCGGATACTTCATTCAATGAAATATATAAGAATAACGGTACTACAATGACTTCCTATGCCAATCTGGGAGTAGATGTTACTCATCTGGGAGATATCAAATTTATTGATTATAATAATGACGGGCTTGCTGATATTATTTCTACCGGCTTAAGTTATATGGATATCGTTAATTACAAACATTACCGGTTCCGCAATACCGGTTCGGGATTTGTTAAGGAAGCTGAGCTTCCCGGTAAGGTATATGGTTCAATGGAAGTTTTCGATTTTAATCATGACGGGCTGCAGGATTATGCTATTAATGGAGCGCAATACATTAGCGGGACAGGTTTCGTTAATAAATTGGATTATTATCAGAATACAGGGAATGGATTTCTTTTGATTCCGGGTTGGATGGAAGGCACACAAAACAGCAGTTTTAAAATGGTGGATTTGAATAATGATCAGTTGCTGGATATGGTAATTTTGGGATATGATATCAATAGTAATCCGCTATTCAGGGTTTATCTCAATAATTCAGGGGTACTTACCCTGTCTCAGACGCTTTTACCTTTAGCAAACGGAAAGCTTGAATTTGCCGATTTTAATGCAGATGGTTATCAGGATATTGTGGTAGCTGCTCAGGATGAAAATTATGAAGGATATCTTGGTCTGCTGATGAATGATGGTGCCGGCCATTTTAATCTTCAGCAACTTAACATTCCGGAATTTTCAGAGCCATCCCTGGCAACAGGAGATCTGAATAATGACGGGTATTATGATTTTATACTGTCTGGAAATGATGAAAATAATAATGCCTTGGTTAAAGTGTTTTTGTTTAATCCTACCGGTCAAACATTTACTGAAAATATAACAACAGGTTTACATACTTTAGGAGGCCCTGGTTTTGTGCATTTACTTGACTATAACAATGATCATCATCTTGATGTTGTATTGTCCGGATTTGATTGGGCAGATCTGGGAATGCCCTCATTAACTAAGATCTTCAAAAATGTTTCTGCGGAAACAAACCTAAAACCTTCGCCTCCTGTAAACCTGAATCTTACCAGAAACGGTAACAAGTTTAATTTCTCATGGAGTGGAGCAGGTGATGATAAGACGCCTGTAAATGCTTTGCGGTACGAAATCAAAGTTGGAAAGACTCCCGGAGCTCATGATGTGGCCCGATATGTAATAACAACGTCCTCATGGTTCTTAGATCTTGATCCATCCATTCAGAATGTATACTGGAGCGTAAGATCAATAGATGCCTCAGGAGTATATTCAGATCCTTCTGCAGAAGGAACCTTGGGAACTCAGGATATTATTAAAGATGATGAGTTTTTAATATATCCCAATCCTGCTTCGGAAAAAGTATTTATTAAAGGAAAGCAAATTACTGATTTTGAAATGTATGCAGTAGACGGAAGAAAGTTGACTGTAAAAAAGAATGCGGATCAGTCTGTAAATCTGTCCGGTTTTCCGAAAGGGATTTATTTTCTGAAAGTAAAAATAAAAGATCAATGGACTGTTAAAAAACTTATCATTAAATAATTGAACGTTTTATTAACCGGGAAAAACCAGGTGTCCAGCTGGTTTTTCTCTTTATTGTTTGTATTTGTTTGTGTCGGATCTTCGATATACTCAATCGAAGAGACGTCTATCAGGGAAGCTCAAAAGCTTCCCTTTTAGTTAATTGAATTTTATTTTTTTTGAAGTCTACCTTGAACTCTTTTAATTAAAAAATAGAAAAGCAAGAAACCGAGTGCAAAAATCGAAATTCTTGATAAAAGGTCCCCTGTTCTTGTATAAAAAGTCTGTTGATCATACAGATTCACTTTCGCAAATAAAGTAGTTTTATCTCCGTAGAAAGTGTCGGCAACAATTTCTCCTCTTGCATCAATGTGTGCTGAAATTCCACTATTGGCTGCGCGGGCAATTTCTCTACGGGTTTCTATGGCTCTTAATTTGGCATAGGACAAAAGTTGCTTATGCCCTTCTGTAACACCCCACCAGGAGTCGTTGGTCATAATGGCTAAAAAGTTAGCTCCTTTTCTCACGTAATCCGTAACAAATTCTCCGTAGATACTTTCATAACAAATAATAGGAGCCAGTTTTCCTTTATTGTAAGGGTTTGAAAAGGCTACCCTTTCTTTGTCTGTACCCAATGATGCTACGGTTCCTCCAAGGTTGAGCATGGCATCTCCCAAAATAGGCTTTAAAACATTCATGTAGGGGAATATTTCCACACCGGGAACTAATTTGCCTTTGTGATAGACTTCAACTTTTTGATTGGGAATGACCTGAATGGCTGAATTGTAGCTGGAAACCCAAAGTCCCTGATTGATCTGATAAGCTTCCTTAGGAAGATTGTTCTGATTCAGGTAAAAACGGTGCGAAGAAATTCCGGTAGCAAAAACAGAACCTTGATGTTTGGAGAGAAAGTCTTTTATATTATTCAGAAGTACGCTTTTTTCAAAAGCAGTTTCCGAAATAGATCCTCTTCCCGGAAGTGCTGTTTCCGGAGCAATATAATAATCAATCTTACCTTTGGAGTTTCTCTCCGCAAGACCAAGAAGGTCATTTTCTATTGTCAGGCTGTCCGTCGAATACTTTTCTGCGTATGGATCAAGATCAGGTTGGAGTAATAAAATATTTACCTGGCCTGTCGGTTTTTCATCAAAATTATTATACTTAATTATTGAAATAATCATTGGAATGACGATTATAGCTACGGCAATCGATGTATTTTTGATAAGATCTTTTCTTTTCCGCCCTGCTTCCCAGGTTCTTATGGTATAAAAAATAAAAAGGTTGACGATCAGGATCCAGAAGCTGCCTCCTGTAGCTCCCAGGGTATCATACCACTGGATTAATTTCGGATAATCGGAGAATGCATTGCCGAGATTAAGCCATGGCCATGTAAGTTCCCAGCTCATATGAAATTTCTCAAATCCCATCCAGATAGCCATAAGAAATGCAAATCCCCAATAAGTTCCCTGTGCGTTTTTATACCAATGGTAACATTGGAACATCAGGGAGTATAAAAATGAATTGACGAGAACAGGAAATACGACGGCCATTAATGAATGACTGCCATCCGGGTTTCTTGAACCGTACAGCCATCCTGTTGTCACAATATTCCAGATCACAAAAAATAGGTAGGAAAGTCCGAAAACTACCCAGCTTTTTCTCTTAAAGCTTGAAAATTTAGAAACGCCATGTTCCATCATAAGGAGAGGAACAAGAGCAAAGAAAATAAAGAACGGAATCCCGTAAGTTGGCCATGATATGGACAGCAGCATCGCTGAAATGAGCGTAAGTAGAACGTATTTCATTACATTAGATTAACATACAAATTTAATGTTTTTGAAATGAATAAATCTGCAATTGAGGGTAAAGAAATTGCAGAGGCTTATTATTATACCTCGAACACTATTTTTACGTATCTGATGCTGTTGATTTAGCCGTTTAGTTCTTTAGCACGATTTTCTGCATTTAGAATCCCTTTCCCGATAGCTTCCTTTAATCCTTTTTCTTCAAAAGTCTTTAGAGCTGCTTCGGTAGTACCTCCTTTCGAGGCAACATCTTTTATTAATTCTTCAAGGCTTTTTTCGGAGTTATTCATCAGATGGTAGGCGCCCAACATGGTTTGCTTAACGAAAAGTTTAGAGAGGTTTTCATCAATTCCCATTTCTACACCGGCCTTAATCATTGCATCAACAATGTAATAAAAATAAGCAGGACCACTTCCGGACAAAGCGGTTACACCGTCCAATAGTTCTTCGTCTTCCAAATAAACCGATCTTCCTGTGCTGTTGAGAAGCCTTTCAATAATAATAAGCTGGCTGAAAGAAATACCTTCCGCGGAGGTATATCCCGTAATGCCCATTCCTAAAAGAGTGGGGGAGTTAGGCATCGCTCTTACTACCATGCGATGGTTTAATAATTTCTGAATCTTCTGTATTTTAATTCCGGCCATAATGGATAAAATCATCTGATTTTCCTTAAGAGTAAACTGAATCTTATCCACCACATTCTGAAAGTCCTGTGGCTTTACAGCCATAATAATAAGATCAGCATCCAGCTCCCTAACTTCATCGAACGTAGAAATTTTTGAATGGGGAAATTCTTCCGATATTTTGGCAAATTTAGATTCGTTTCTTGTAATCAGATGCAGATCTGCAGGTTTTATTAACTCATATTTCAGGAA
The DNA here is from genome assembly GCF_028570785.1 of Chryseobacterium sp. B21-037. Lineage (NCBI taxonomy): Bacteria > Pseudomonadati > Bacteroidota > Flavobacteriia > Flavobacteriales > Weeksellaceae > Chryseobacterium > Chryseobacterium sp. B21-037. The sequence goes on along the minus strand of NZ_JALGCB010000001.1, from coordinate 2,707,807 downwards.
AGATTTTGAAAATGATAACCCCATATTTCCTGCTCCTAGAATGGCTATTTTCATATTGTGCTTTTTTAATTCTAAACGAAAATATTATTTTTTGTAATTAGTTTTTCTATTTTATATGATATTTACTTCTCTCTCCAGCTCTATTCCAAACTTTTCCTTTACAGAGTTAATGATTAATGTGGAGAAATCATAAATTTCTTTTCCTGTAGCATTTCCTGTAGCGTTAATGATAACAAGCGATTGTAATCGGTGTGAAGCTACGTTTCCTATTTGCTTACCTTTCCATCCGCATTGCTCAATCAGCCATCCTGCGGGAACTTTTACCTGATCTCCATTAGGGTATCCCTGAATATTTTCGAATTTTAGTTTAAGGTATTCAAACTGGGATTTCGGAATTGTCGGATTTTTAAAAAAACTGCCTGCATTTCCGATCAGTTTAGGATCTGGAAGTTTGCTTTGTCTGATATTGATCACAGCATTGGAAACATCCTGTATGGTAGGATTTTTAATGTTTAATTTCTCCATTTCTCCTGTAATCGCACCATATTCAGTTTTGATGATATGATTTTTCGTTGTCAGCCTGAACGTTACGTCCAGAATCACATACTTTCCTTTTCCTTCTTGTTTGAAAATAGAATCCCTATAGCCGAACCTGCATTGTTCCAGATCAAATATCTCAACTGCAAGGGTTTCCAGGTTCAGGACAGAGCATTGAACGAAGATGTCTTTTATTTCAGTTCCGTAAGCGCCGATATTCTGCATGGGAGAGGTACCCACATTTCCCGGGATTAAAGATAGATTTTCCAGTCCGCCATAATTATTATTCAGACAGTACATGACAAACCCATGCCAGTTTTCACCAGCATTTGCTGTTACCAGGATATTGTTTTCGTCCTGATTTTTTTCAGTTATTCCTTTCAGATTGAGAAGAATGACAATACCATCGAAATCTTTTGTAAGTAAAACGTTACTTCCGCCGCCCAAAAATAAGAGCGGTAAAGAGTGAGATCTGGAGAATAGGATTGCTTCTTTCAGCTCATCAATGGTTGTTACTTCTGTAAAATATTTTGCTTTCGCTTCAACGCCAAAGGTATTGTAGGGTTTTAGGGAAAAATTATCGTGCATAGGCTTGTTGGTATTCTTTAGGAAGAATCTCTTCTATTCTGTTTTTAAGAGTTTGCAGTTGGGAATAATGAATCGTGTCCTGATAAGCATTCACGTAGACATGTGCCTTTTTCGGTGTCCTGATCTGAAAAGTTTCGTCAACTCCATCTACCGATTGGGCGCTGGGAGAGCTTTTAATGCTGTTCAGGGTTCGTATGTCAAGACTTGAAACCAGATGCTTCCATTTGTTAGCATGCATTGAAGAGCTCCAGTACTGGTGTGTCTTTTTTGCTGTGGTGCCTTTTTCTAGGGAAATGGAATCTTTAGTAACTTTTATAATCCTGTAGTCTCCAAGAATGCCACCAATATTTGAAACGCTTATGAAAGTGATTTCATTAGGATTTTGTGGAACAGGAGCTTTTTTCTCCTTTTGGGAGCATGACAAAAATGTCAGCAATAAAAACATTGAAAATAATATTCTCAAAACTAAATTTCTTACTGCTGACATTGTGTTATTTATAGATTGAACTCTAATTTATATTGTTTTAGTGCTTCTTTTAGAATTTCAACACTTCTTCTTAAATCCTGCTCTTTTAGTACATAAGCAATTCTTACTTGTTTTTTACCCAGTTCAGGATCGCTATAGAAACCACCTGCCGGTGCTACCATGATTGTTTCTTTATTAAGCGAAAACTTTTCCAGCAACCATTGAGCGAATTTCTCAGTGTCATCTACAGGAAGTTGTGCCACACAATAGAAGGCTCCTTTCGGTTTAGGACAGATTACTCCGGGAATAGCATTTAACAGATCCACCAAAACGTTTCTTCTGTGGGTATATTCCTCTCTTACCGCGCGGATATATGCTCCGTCATTGTGGTGTGCAGCTGTAGCTGCAATTTGTCCTAAAAGAACAGGACTTAATCTGGCCTGTGCAAATAGCATTGCTGCATCGTGTATTTTTTTTGAACGCGTAATCATACAGCCGATTCTTACACCACACATGGAATATCTCTTTGATTCTGAGTCTATAATGATGCAGTTTTCACTTAATTCCGGAAAAGAAAGCATAGATACCTGCTGTTTCCCATCATATACATATTCCCTGTATACTTCATCGGAAATTACAACGATATCATATTTTAAAGCAATTTCTGCCAGCTTCTGGAGCTCCTCACGGGTATAAAGGTATCCGGTTGGGTTTCCGGGATTGCAGATAACGATAGCTCTTGTTTTTTCAGTGATCTTTTTCTCGAATTCTTCAATTGGAGGTAAAGCAAAGCCTGTTTCTATAGTCGATGGAACAGCTACAACGTTGACATTGAATGTGCTTGCAAATCCATTGTAATTGGCGTAGTAAGGCTCAGGGATAATAACTTCGTCTCCATCGTCACATAATGTGGAAATGGCAAAATTTAATGCTTCAGAACCTCCGTTGGTTACAATGAAATTATCAGGAGTAAGATCCGCAAACCCCAAAGAATGATAATAGTCTGTAAGTGCTTTTCTATATTCCAGGTTTCCTTCAGAAAGAGCATATTCCAATACTTTTAAATCAATATTTTTTAAAGCATTTAAAGCCGTTTCCGGAGTTTCAATATCCGGTTGTCCGATATTAAGGTGATATACTTTAATTCCTTTCTGCTTTGCTTGAAGAGAAAAAGGAACCAGCTTTCTTACCGGCGATGGCGGCATATGTTGTGCTCTGTTTGATATATTCGGCATTGTTTGAAAAATTTGTATGGCAAAAATAACACTTAATTTTTCAATATTAAAATTATAAGGAACACTATATAATTATATTTCATGCTTTAAATTGTTCTTTGAGGTTGAAATCTGTAATCCCTTGATTGTCTTTTCAATATTTATTTAATTTTTAGTATTGATGATTGTTTTTAATTTTTATTTTAATTATTGTTGATTATGTGTATTATAATATTAAATTATTATATATTGTTTAAATAAAGTTGTTTTGTGTTGATTTTTTTATAAATTTACTGAGCTAATGTTAAATACTATGAAAATAAATCTACTTTTTGGAGCATTAAGTACGTGTGCTCTGTTTTTCGGGTCAGATGCGATGGCTCAAAACTTTCAAACAATGCCTGTACAATCAGGATATACTGCAGATGTTATTGCGAATGGGATAGGTTCATCCATGACGTCTACAACAATGGATGTAGATGGGGTTTCCTTTGCATTTGTGGCAAGGGACTTCCAGCTTACTTCGTCAAGTACCCCTATTAATTATGGAATTCCTGTAAATGGAATTATCAATTCAGTAGTGGGAAGTACACCGGGCCTCAGCTATCAGTTGGGAGATCTAAGTGGAAATAACTCTTTAAGGCTTGCAACCATAGGCCAGTCCGGAACTTTGGTTTTTGGGACTCCCAAGGCGGCTTTTAAACTGTACATGCTTTCAACAAGTGGTAGTGGAACATCTACCGTAAGTGCTACGGTAACTTTTACAGATAATACTACTCAGGTATTTTCAGGCCTTGCCCTTTCGGATTGGTATGGGGGATCGAATTATGCCATCCAGGGAATCGGAAGGATTAACAGGACAAATAACGTATTGGAATCCAGTACGACAAATCCCAGATTATATCAATCTGTACTTACCATTGATGCGGCTAATGTTACGAAACCGATACAAAGCATAACCATTGCGAAAAGTGCCGGGTCAGGAATTTCGAATATTTTTGCGTTTTCAGCGGATGCTTTCACAGATTGTTCGGCTCCGACGCTTCAGCCTGTAGGAACACTTACTTCAAATTCAGCGCAGGTTTCGTGGACAATTCCTCCGACAACAACAGCAGCAAGCTATGATGTGTATTACAGTACAACAAACACGCCTCCTACAAGTGCTACAACTCCGAATATTACGGGAGTTACCGGAACATCAACCACTATTGGAAGTTTGTCTTCATCAACAACCTATTATTATTGGGTGAGAACGAATTGTACTACGGCAACAAGCCAGAGCGGATGGTCAATTGGTGGTACTTTTACAACCTTATGCGGAGCAATGATACCTCCGTATACAAACACTTTTGATTCTATACCTGGAAATTGCTGGGCAAATAATCTTTCCGGAGGTACCCCTACAACAGGCCCTACGGGATCTACAACATATTGGGTGCAGGATGGATTTTTAAATGTAGGGACCACAGGTTCCATAAGAATCAATCTTTACACGACAAATAGCACAGGATGGCTAAAAACAGTACCATTTGATCTTTCAGCAGGTGGTTACAAAGTAAAATTTGATTACGGAGCAACAACCTATTCAGGAACTGCTTCTTCTCCAATGGGTTCTGATGATATAATACATTTTATGGTCTCCAATGATGGTGGAAGTACTTGGAATATATTGAAGACTTGGGATGTAAACAGCCCGGCTACTAATGTATCGACTAATTATTCTTATGATCTGGTAAGTAACACCAGTGCAAATACAGTCTTTGCCTTTTATGGAACGGACGGAACAGTAGATGATGCTCCGGATTATAATTTCTTTGTTGACAACTTTACGGTGGAATCTGCGCAACTAAGCACTTCTGAAGTGAATGCAAACAAAAAGATGGTGAATGTTCATCCGAATCCTTTCAAAGATGTATTGTATATTTCAGATACCAAAGATGTTAAAGCTGTTACGGTTACGGATGTGGCAGGAAGGTTGGTGAAAACAATTGAAAATCCGACGAAAGAAATCAATTTAAGTACATTGAATTCAGGATTGTATTTTGTGAATATTCAATTTAAAGACGGTTCAAAAACAACAGTAAAGGCTATCAAACAATAGATCCTTAATGTAGATTATAAAGAAAGGCAGTTATGAGAATGACTGCCTTTTTTATTTTATATATAATGATATGAAGTTGTCTTTTAATTTTGTTATTTTGAAAACTGATAAAACTGAACGAATATGCAAATCCATACAACCTCTATAGAAGAGTATATCGCCCGGATTCCTGAAGAAAGGAAAGAGGCTTTTAAAAAACTGTTTGATGCTGTAAACAATAATTTACCCAAAGGCTTTAGTAGCAATACTGGTTATGGAATGGTAGGGTGGGGCGTTCCGTTGGAAACTTATCCCGCCGGATACCATTGTACACCCGGATCACCTCTTCCGTTTATCAGCCTGGCTTCCCAAAAGAATTTTATTGCTCTCTATCATATGGGAATCTACGCAAAGCCGGATCTTCTGGAGTGGTTTGTTGAAGAATTTCCGAAGCATTCAACGAAAAAGCTTGATATGGGGAAATCCTGTATCCGTTTTAAAAAAATGGAGGATATTCCTTTTGAACTAATTGCTGAGCTAAGTAAAAAAATGACCGTCGAAGACTGGATTGAATGTTATGAATCAAATTTTAAAAAATAACCCGGTTTATCCTGTTGTATGCATTGTTCTTTTATTTCTGATATCAGCATGCAAAAGCATTAAAAATGAAGATCTTAAAAATGGGGATTTACTTTTTGTAACGGCAAAAGAGTCTGGTTTGTCGGGAGCGATCAATAATGTAACACAAAGGCAAAAAAATGCTTCTTTTGATCATATCGGTATTCTGAAAAAAGAAGGTAATGCATTTTTTGTATTGCATGCAGCGCCTGAAGGAGGATCTCAAAAACAGTCCCTTAAAAATTTTGTAAAGGATCAGGTGAAGGATCAGCAAAATGTTGTAGTGTACCGGCTAAAAGATAATTATCAATATACCATTCCGTCTGCTATTGCAAAAGCTGAATCAATGATCGGGAAACCTTATAATTTCAATTATATTCTGGATGACAATTCCTATTATTGTTCGGATTTTATTGAAAGAGCATTTAGAGAGTATCATATTTTTAAGCTGGAGCCGATGACATTTATTGATCCTAAGACAGTAAAGACCAACCTGTTCTGGGAAGAATTCTATGAAAAAAAGAAAATTAAAGTACCTGAAGGAGAACCCGGTTGTAATCCTAATGGATTGGCTGCCTCAGATAAATTGGAAAGAATAAAACAGTTGTAAAAATAAGGAGAAGTGAAGAGCTTCTCTTTTTTTATGTTAAAATTGAAAAATATTAGTCTACTAATTTGGTGGACTAATATTTTTTTATATTTTTGCTAAAGATTTAACGCAATAAGAAAATGTGAAATCAAAGTAGTCTAACCAAAAAAAGTTGAGTGATGATAACACCAAATCCGAACCTGCAGGTTTTACAAAATAAAATTAACCTGCCAAAAAAAGAATTAATACTGGAAATAGAATTAAATGGCAAAATGAAGTTTGAAAACATTCTGAATGTCATTTATAACCAGTTCGGAATTTGTCACAGGGTGTTATCTGCCAATGTGGAATATATAGAGGGACGTAATTTTGGTTCAGTACAGTTGTACATTAATGCAGATTCAGATGATTGCCGGCAGCTTGAGCATTATCTGAATAAAAATAAACTTTTAAATACCAGTGTGGAGTATACCTGCAGGAAGTATTTTTAGGGGAGATTCATATAGTTTTAATTACGAAAGTGTTCCGGTTTACCGGGCACTTTTTTTTATGGTAAACAGTATCTGAAAAAATAGTACTTTTAACTACAATAAATTAAAAATCTATGACCATACTAATTATCATTGTCGCTGTAATTGTTTTGTTTCTTTTATATGGAGTTTCTATTTATAATCGTTTGGTGAAACTGAGGAACCTGGTTCAGGAAGGGTGGAGCAGTATTGATGTTATGCTTAAAAAACGGCATGATCTTATTCCGAACCTTGTAGAAACGGTGAAAGGATATGCAACCCACGAGCGTGAAACTTTAGATAGTGTTACAAGAGCGAGGTCTCAGGCTATAGGAGCTAATTCTGTTGAAGCTAAGGAAGCAGCTGAAAAAAATCTGAACCAAGCCATGATGAATCTTTTTGCCGTAGCTGAACAGTATCCTGATCTGAAAGCCAATACCAATTTTCAGCAGCTGCAATCGGAGCTTACTTCTATAGAGAATGATATTGAAAAATCAAGAAGGTATTACAACGGAACGGTTCGTGAGAATAACACGCTGGTAGAATCTTTTCCAAGTAATATCATTGCTAATATGTATAAATTTGAAAAATCTGCCTTCTTTGAATTACAAAATATAGCTGAAAGAGAAGTTCCATCTGTGAAATTTTAAGCAATGAAAAAAAATCTGTTGCTTTTTGTTCTGTTAGCATTTGTATTGGGTTTTAGTCAGGAAGAGCCCCGGCGTCCCGATCAAATGGCCATGGTAGAAAATACCGAAAAAATTCTCTCCTTTCATTCTGATATTGATGTCGATAAAAGTTCCGGTCTTACGATAAAGGAAGATATCAAAGTTCATAGTCTGGGAGATCAGATTAAACGAGGGATCTATCGGGCATTGCCGCTTTCCAGAAATCTGAATAACAAAAATCAGAAAGTTAAGTATACCATCCTCTCCATTAAAAAAAATGGAGTAGAAGAAGATTATCATGACGTTATAGAAGATGGCTTTTTAAAAATATATGTTGGAAATAAAGACATTATACTGAATCCGGGAGATTATGAATATGAGATCAGGTATAAAACAGAGAACCAGATCGGTTTTTTTGATAAATATGATGAGGTTTACTGGAATGTAAACGGAACCTATTGGGATTTTGATATTGATTTTGTCTCTGCTAAAATTAATCTTCCGGAGGGCGCTAAAATACTTCAGAACTCCTGTTATACAGGAGCGTATGGCAGCAGTTCGCAGAACTGTACTGTAAAGGTTTTGTCTGATCGTTCGATAGAATGGACCGCGGCAGATCTTAAGTCTAATGAAGGGCTTACTGTGGCCGTAGGATTTAATAAAGGAGTGATGATTCCTCCTCCGCCACCCACTTTCTTTGAAAAGTTTGGAATTTTAATTGGTGGGTTTATCGTTTTTATCGGATTGATCTTCTATTATTACTCAACATGGAGAAAATATGGCGTGGATCCTGAAAAACCAATAGTTTATCCGCAGTTTAATGTTCCCGAAAATCTTTCTCCTGCTTCTTTAGGGTATTTGAGAAATGAGAATTTCAAAAATAAATATCTGACGGCAGCTATTGTCAATCTGGCCATAAAAGGATATGTTCAGATCATTGAAGGAGAAGATTCCGGAATTCTTGGTCTTTTCAGTTCAAAAATATTTACCCTTAAAAAATTGAAAGAAGCAGATGAGTCTTTACCAAAAGAAGAAATTAATCTCATGAATACGCTTTTTTCAGATAACATCGATACTGTAAAGTTTGATGGGAAATATGATTCCAGAATTGAAAGAGTGGTTACGAATTTTAAGGAAACGCTGAAATTCCAACATGATAAATTTCTCAATGAAGGAAATAACACAGGAAAATTAGTATTGCCTACTTTACTTATTACAATAGTGTATATGCTTGGATTATATATAAGTTATACTATTTATCCGGAAGCGGAAAAGGTTGTCATCGGAATTGCGGTGTATGTTATACTTTTTGTGGCATTTATTTTAGTTGCATTTTTATTTAAAAGCCTTTCCTGGAAATTTCTCATTCCAATTCCATTTTGCATACTATTTGGAATAGGTAGCTTAATCAGTAACGGTCATGAAATAACTGAAAGCAGTAATTTCAATATCTGTTATATTTTCATTGCCCTGGCATTTACTTCACTGATGATCTATCAATATCTGATCAAAAGGCCGTCAGAAGAGAAATTACAGAAAAAATCACTGATTGAAGGTTTCAAAATGTATATGGGAGCAGCGGAAAATGAACAGTTGAAATTCCATAATCCACCACAATTGACACCGCAGGTTTTTGAAACTCTTCTGCCCTTTGCTATGGTTTTGGGAGTAGATGAAATCTGGGGTGAAAAATTTGATACCTTGTTGAAAAATATGGCTAACGGAACAGAATATGTTCATAGCTGGTATATTGGAAATTCTATAAATCATTATAACTTTGGAAATACATTGAACTCGAGCCTTACCAAATCTATACAATCTGCATCTACACAACCTTCCAGTTCCGGAAGCGGATCTGGCGGTGGAGGTTTCTCCGGCGGCGGCGGAGGTGGCGGTGGAGGCGGCGGCTGGTAAACCAGGCCTTATAAAAAGAAAAAGCGTTCAGGACCCCTGAACGCTTTTATATTGTAAACAAATGTTTTTTTATATTCTTTCGATATCCGCTCCAATTGCTTTCAGTCTTCCGTCGATATTTTCGTATCCTCTGTCAATCTGTTCAATATTGTGGATAATAGATTTTCCCTCGGCAGATAAAGCTGCAATAAGAAGAGCATTTCCGGCTCTGATATCCGGGGAAACCATGGTTGTCCCACGAAGAGGAGCTTCCTGGTTAAGGCCAATTACGGTCGCTCTGTGTGGATCACATAGAATAATCTGCGCTCCCATATCAATTAACTTATCTACAAAAAACAATCTTGATTCAAACATTTTCTGATGAACCAGAATGCTTCCTTTCGCCTGTGTAGCAACTACCAGGATAATAGAAAGAAGGTCAGGAGTGAATCCCGGCCATGGAGCATCCGAAATAGTAAGGATAGATCCATCAATGAATTTCTGAATTTTATAATTTTCCTGAGCAGGAATATAAATGTCATCATTGCTTTGTTCAAGCTGGATTCCCAATTTTCTGAAGGTATTAGGGATTACTCCCAGCTGATTCCAGTTTACATTTTTTATAGTAAGTTCGGATTTTGTCATTGCAGCAAGACCAATCCATGAACCTATTTCTACCATGTCGGGAAGCATCGTATGTTCCGTACCTCGCAGATGGGTAACTCCTTCAATCGTTAATAGGTTTGAACCTATTCCGGAAATATTAGCTCCCATTCTGTTCAGCATCTTACAAAGTTGCTGAAGATAAGGTTCACAAGCTGCATTGTAAATTCTTGTTTTTCCTTTCGCCAATACTGCTGCCATAACAATGTTTGCAGTACCGGTTACTGAAGCCTCCTCCAGTAAGATGAATTTCCCGTTGAGCTCCTTAGCTTTTAAAGAGTAAAAATATTCTTCTTCGTCATAGTGAAATTCGGCACCTAATTCTACTAACCCCTGGAAATGAGTGTCCAGTCGTCGTCGTCCGATTTTGTCTCCACCCGGAGTTGGCATATAAGCTTCACCATATCTGGCCAGCATAGGGCCCATAAGCATAATAGAACCGCGTAATTTAGCACCGTCCTTTTTGAATTCGCTGGATTTTACATAGTCGAAATTAACGTGATCAGCCTTAAAAGTGTAATTTCCAGGCCCGTTTTTAGTGATTTTTACACCAAAATCGCCCAGAATTTCAATTAACCTGTTTACGTCGTGAATGTCAGGAATGTTTTTAATGGTTACCTCCTCATCAGTTAGTAAAACTGCACATAAAATTTGTAAAGCTTCATTTTTTGCCCCTTGTGGAGTAATTTCACCTTGCAGTCTTTTTCCTCCTCTTATTTGAAACGTTCCACTCATTTACTTTCTGTTTTTATGGTTGTTATTGTTATGTCTTCTTTTGTTGGTTTGATTTTTATTATTGCTGTTGCGATTACTATTGTTATTGTTGTTGCCTCGGTTGTTGGTATTGTAATAGATTTTACTTTTCTCCAGGGATTCTATACCTGTAAGGTCCAGTCTGTTTTCCGAAAGCTCTTTCAAATGACGGAAAATCACATCATCAGTAACATGCTCTTTATTATAAACATTATAGGATTTCTTCATGTTGTTGGCAATCACTTCAATAAGAGCTTCTTTTTCATCTCCGGCCTCAAGCTCTATAGCCTTTTCAATTAATTGAAGAATACTTTTTCCGTAAAATTTAAAATCACCCTGAAGTTTCGGGTATTCCATTCTCTTTGGCTTTTCTTCAAGCTGTTCTTTCGTCGGAAAAGGATAAGGAGAATCTACATCAAGATCATGATTGGCTAAAATGTAAAGATGATCCCAAAGCTTATGTTTATAATTTTCTTCGTCGCGAAGTTGTGGGTTTCTTTGTCCCATAAAATCGATGATTGCCATTGCCATTTCATTTCTCTCCTCTTTAGAAGGGAGTTCTTTGCAACGCTCAACCAACTGTTGTATAATTCTGCCGTATTCCGGCATATTAAGTTGCGTTTTTTGGGTGTTATATTCCATAATATGCAAATATATGGATTAAAAGAAAAATTGTGCCGATAATCTTAAAAGTTTATGATTTTTTAATGAAAATTTATGATACTATTTTAGAGCATATTTTTGAGTCTAAGTAAATTTATTCACGTTAAGTGGAATTTATTTTAATAAAAGTGTAATTTAGTTATTATATTAATAATTAAAAAACGGACTATGAAAAAAACATCTTTCTTATTTTCATTAATGGCTTTAGGAATCATGAATTCCTGTGAAACCAATGATGAAGGAGTCGGAAACACTTCGGGGGAACAAGAAGTTCATTCCAAAATAGTACAGGTCACTCGTCATGATGGAAGGCCGTTCAGTACTGGAAAGGAGTCAGTAAATGGTAAATTTGTTGCAGGTCCGGGAGGAAGTGTTCTGATGCAGGGTTTCTACTGGGATGTTCCGGATGGCGGAAACTGGTGGAATACAGTAAAAGATAAACTTACCGGTTGGTCCAATGCAGGAATAGGGGCAGTTTGGTTACCTCCCGCATCCAAAGCGCAGAACGGAGCTTATTCAATGGGATATGATCCTACCGACTATTATGATTTTGGAAACTTTAATCAAAACGGAAGTGTAGAAACCCGTTTTGGTTCAAGAGCTGAGCTGGAAGCATTGATCACTAAAGCCCATTCAGAAAATATGCAGGTCTATGCGGATATTGTGATCAACCATAACAGTGGAGGGCAGTCGGAAGCAAATCCTTATACTGGAACCAATACATGGACGAATTTTTCAGGAATAGCTTCAGGAAAATTTACCAGAAACTACAATGATTTTTATAAAAATGCCTACGGAAATAACGACGAAGGCTCTTTCGGCGGTTTTCCGGATTTATGCCATGCTAATCCCCATGTGCAGGACTGGCTTTGGGGAAGAGACGATTCCGTTGGTAAATACTATAAGAATGTAATGAAGTTCGACGGTTGGAGATTTGATTATGTAAAAGGTTTTGGTGCGTGGGTGGTTAATAATTGGAATGCAAAGGTAGGTGGCTTTTCGGTAGGAGAATTATGGGATTCCAATGTTAATACACTGGAATCATGGGCAAATAATGCAAACAGTTCTGTATTTGATTTTGCGGCCTATTATAAAATGGATGAAGCATTTGATAACGGAAATCTCAATGTTTTGAATGATGATATGATGTGGAAAAGAAATCCATATAAAGCCGTTACTTTTGTCGCCAACCATGATACTGATATTATTTATAATAAGATGCCAGCATATGCTTATATCCTGACTCATGAAGGGTATCCTACCATATTTTACAGGGATTACGAGGAGTGGCTTAATAAAGAAAGATTAAATAATCTCATCTGGATTCATAACAATAAAGCAACAGGGACAACCTCTATTCTCTACACAGATAATGATGAATATATTGCGAGACGTAACGGGTATAATGGTAATCCTGGCCTGGTGGTGTATATTAACACTTCATCAAGCTGGCAGGAAAGATGGGTAGACACCAATTGGAGCAATCAGCAGATCAAGGATTTTACAGGAGCATCAACCTGGTATCCTACAACACAGGCTGATAAGAGAGTGAAAATTCAATGTCCTCCTAATAGTTATTCTGTTTGGTCATTAAATCAATAATTGTAGAACAGAATCGTAAACTTAGTTAATAAATTCCGGAGAGATTTTGTTATGTTGAATAACGAAGTGAAGTTAGAATTTTAGAATTTCGATACGAAAATCAGAATATGTAATATTACTTAATGGCAGGTATTGTGAAATCATATCATGATACTTGCCATTTCTAATTCAGGAATTTAAACTTCTATAAACTTTCTTTTCTGATTTTGATCAGGCAGATAGCATTTTTGAGCAGCAAGTTTCATTCTGTTTCTTGAAATCAAATCATATACCTTATCACTTAAGAAAGTCGGTATGATTTTTCCGGCCGCAATAAGTTGGTATACGCCACCCAGGAGTTGAGCAATCTGAAGAACAGCTCTAGATTTTACCAGATAATACTGATTAGGTTTCCAAAGATACATCGTATTGAAAACAGTAGTCTCCAATCCTCTTTCTGATAAGAACTTCTGGCCGAAATCCGATTGTAAAGAAGCAAAAAGGAATTTGTTTTTTTTGTCGCGTTCCAGGATCCACTGTACCCAGAAATTACAAACTCCACAATCTCCGTCAAAGAAGACAATATATTTATCCTGCCAATTTTCCTGCATAACACTTTTTTTAAAATACCATCGACCGTTCCGTTTCTGCTTTTACTTTTTTAAAATATTGTATAAGCTGCTTTCTCTGTTCAGGGGTTAATTTTGCGTCCTGATGACCGACAATATAGGATTCCAGAGGCATTTCCTCTTTCTCAATCATTTCAATACATTCCTGCAATTTGTGTGCCTGTCTTTCAGGTTCATACATTGCAAAGGTAGAGAAATTTAAATTCTTTCTGCCTTCATCAATATGATTTTTGAGAAACCACGATGAAGGAGCAATGCTTGAGTACCATGGATACTTCGTTTCGTTGGAGTGACAGTCGTAGCACGATGTACGGATGAGTTTGGCGACCTCAGGTTGTGTTTTTTTTATTTTTAAAAAATCCATACCCGGATTCAGCGGTGGATTGGTCTTGTCAATAGGAAAAAACTGAATGATAATAAAAGCTACCAGAAGGATGATCAATATTTTTTTCATGCTTTTGAATTTTAGTGTTTATATGTTTAAATGTAATCTTTTTTTCCTTATTATGAAGGATAGAATCATTCTAAATAGGAGGCCTGTGTTTTGATTTTGCTTCATTTTCAATTAAATATAGCTAACTTATTGCAATAAATAAGACAAGGGCTGTAGAAGTTTTATTATAGTTTTTAACTATCGTAAAAATTTTATCAATAGATCGTATTTATTGAATGGGTTGTTGTAAGTTTGTCTTGTTCAGATCAGATAAACGGTATTAATCAATATTAAAATTTAAACGACAATGGAAAAAGATTCAAATGACATCAGTAAATGTCCGTTTCATAATGGAACAATGAAACAAAATGTAGCTGGTGGCGGAACTCAAAATCAACAATGGTGGCCTAATCAGTTAAGAGTTGATATTTTACGTCAGCATTCCTCTTTATCAGATCCCATGGATAAAGATTTTAATTATGCTGAAGCATTTAAAAGCCTGGATCTTGAAGCTGTAAAAAGAGATCTTCATGCATTAATGACGGATTCACAGGATTGGTGGCCTGCAGACTTCGGACACTATGGTCCTTTGTTTATCCGTATGGCATGGCATAGTGCCGGAACTTATCGTGTGGGAGACGGAAGAGGAGGAGCCGGAGCAGGTCAGCAGCGTTTTGCACCATTGAATAGCTGGCCGGATAACGTAAGTCTGGATAAAGCAAGAAGGTTACTTTGGCCTATAAAACAAAAATATGGTAAAAATATATCATGGGCGGATCTTTTGATTCTCACCGGTAATATTGCGTTAGAGTCCATGGGTTTTAAAACGTTTGGATATGCAGGAGGCCGTGAAGATGTCTGGGAACCGGATATGGATGTGTACTGGGGCTCCGAAACAACATGGCTGGGAGGCGATCTCCGATATGCACATGGTTCTGAGGGAGTAGTGGAAAATCATGCTGTGTTACCAACAGATGATGACGCGGATGGAAAAGTACATTCCAGAAATCTTGAAAAGCCTTTGGCAGCAGTACAAATGGGACTTATCTATGTAAATCCTGAAGGTCCGGATGGAAATCCAGACCCAATCCTTGCAGCTAAAGATATTCGTGATACATTCGGGCGTATGGCGATGAATGATGAAGAGACTGTGGCCCTTATTGCAGGAGGACATACCTTCGGTAAAACACATGGTGCAGGACCGGCCGACCATGTAGATAAAGAACCTGAAGGAGCAGGTATTGAATTGCAAGGGCTCGGATGGGCGAGCAGTTATAAATCCGGAAAAGGAGCAGATGCGATCAGCAGCGGGCTGGAAGTAACCTGGACAGAAACTCCTACCCAATGGAGTAATTACTTCTTCAAAAATCTTTTTGAAAATGAATGGGAACTTACCAAGAGCCCTGCAGGAGCTCATCAATGGGTAGCGAAAGATGGAGCTGAGATCATTCCTGATGCATTCGATTCTTCTAAAAAACATAAACCTACCATGCTTACAACGGACCTTTCCCTAAGATTTGATCCGGTTTACGAAAAGATATCAAGACATTTTTACGAGAATCCTGATGCTTTGGCTAAAGCGTTTGCAAAAGCATGGTTCAAACTTACGCACAGAGATATGGGGCCAAGAGCCCGCTATCTTGGACCGGATGTGCCGGATGAAGTACTGATCTGGCAAGATCCTATCCCTGCGGTAAATCATGCCTTAATAGATGGTTCTGATATTGAAACTTTGAAAGGGAAAATATTTGATTCGGGGTTAAGTTCTCAGGAACTGATCACAACTGCATGGGGTTCGGCTTCGACTTTCAGAGGAAGTGATAAGCGGGGAGGAGCAAACGGAGCAAGAATTCGCTTAGCTCCTCAAAAAGATTGGGAAGTGAATAATCCTGTACAATTACAAAAAGTTCTGAATGTGTTGGAAAATATTCAGGCAGAATTTAATGCTTCACAGACTTCCGGTAAGAAGGTTTCTTTAGCAGATCTTATTGTTTTAGGAGGAACAGCAGCTGTAGAAAAAGCAGCAAGAGCTGCAGGGCACGATATTTCGGTTTCCTTCACGCCTGGCCGTATGGATGCTTCTCAGGAGCAGACGGATATTGAATCGATGGGATATCTGGAGCCGGCAGCAGATGGTTTCCGTAATTATTTAAAAAGGAAATATACGGTTTCTACTGAAGCCCTATTAATTGATAAAGCGCAATTGCTGACCCTTACTGCTCCCGAACTTACAGTATTAATCGGTGGAATGAGAGCATTAGATGCTAATTTTGACGGCTCTAAAAACGGGGTGTTTACAGATCGTCCTGGAGTTCTTACCAATGATTTCTTTGTCAATCTGCTTGATATGGGAACTCAATGGAAAGCAGCCTCTGGTGACAATGAATTATACCTGGGAACTGATCGTAAAAGCGGACAGCCAAGGTGGACAGCTACCCGTGCTGATCTCGTATTTGGATCCAATTCAGAATTAAGAGCAATTGCGGAAGTATATGCAAGTGCTGATGCACAAGAAAAATTTGTAAAAGATTTTGCTGCAGCATGGACAAAGGTGATGAATTTGGACCGCTTTGATATAGCTTAATTTTATAGTTGTATTAAATATATAATAACGAGCCATCCTGATAAGGGTGGCTTTTTTACTGGGGCTCAGATATTTTGCGTTCATAATAAATTAAGTATAGTTAGCTTTCGACTTATGAGGATATGCTAAACGCCATAAATAAAGGCTTTTTAGCCAAATGATATTTATCAGTTTGGGATCAATGGTATGTAATTTGTTTCTTAATTTTTATTTATTCTAATTTAAAACAAAATAATGTTTAAACTTATTCCATTTTTAGTGTTTACACCTTTAGTGATCTGTGGAACATTAACGCTAGTAGTGAAAAACACTATTAAAAGAAATGTTGATCATCTGCGAGATCAACCGTTGGATGATTATAGTAATGCTCGTGGACATCCGAGAAATCCATAGAAGAATCAATATAAAAGGTGTAAGCTTTTTGTTAAATCCAATTTGTAAAGTCATGAAAATCATGATTCATTTTTTAATTCAATTTATAATATTATGATCAAAAAGATATTTGTTTTCTCATTACTATCTTTTTTTACCTCTCTTTTTAGTCAATATTCAATTTCTGAAATAAACAAAGATGCTTATCTTAAAGATTTTGATATTGCTACTGCTATTCTTTTAAATCAGCACCCTAATCCTTATAGATTTCATAGCAAAGAAGCTATTGCAAAGAAGCTGGATTCCCTTCGGAAAGTAATTGAAAAAGATCCCAGCTATATTAATTTTAATATTAATAATCCTGGAAGGGTATTAGGTGACGGACATATTTCTTTTATTCCAGATTCTAATTATCATGAAGACTACCTTAATTCTACTTATTTTTTTCCACTAATTACTTATGTTAACAACGGAAATATTTATGTAAATGCAGATAATAAATACAACATTGAGGTTGGGAGTAAGCTTTTGGAAATTAACAACAGAAGTGTTGCGGATATTTTAAAACAAATTCCTGAACAAGCAGATGGAAATATTAAAGTAGAAGACTTGGATATATCCATGTATGTTTCATTTATTAATGAAAATAAAGATCATACTTTTACGATCAAATATCAGACACTTAACGGAGAACAGAAAAAAGCTAGTCTGGAAGGCATTACATTTACACGATTTAATTACGAATCCCGGCATGCTGTTTTACCAATTGATGTGAGTTCCGAAATCTATGGAATCTTTGGGTATGAAATTAGTCCTGATACATTTTATTTATCTGTAAGATCATTCTCTTATGATGAAAGTTTTTTTTACGAGAAGCTGAAGAAATATTTTCATAAAATTAAAAATAAAAAATACAAAAATCTTGTTGTAGACATCCGTAACAACTCTGGTGGTTCTGTTACCAATATTCCACTTTTGTACTCATTTATGTCAAAAGAAAAGATCTTTACAAACTCTTATAAATACGGGAGTAAAGTCATTGATATCAATTATAGTGATTACCTGATAGATCCCCAAACTGACCGATATTACTCTGAGAAAGACATCAGGGATTCTAATAATTTTATGAGACAACGATTTGATAAATCTGAAAAGGGAGATTATTATTTTGGGAATAACAGGTTGGATGATACCTATATCAAAAACTATCCAAGAGATGGACTGTTTTTCGATGGAAAAGTTATTCTCCTCATTAACAACCGTACATTTTCAGCGGCTACTTACTTTGCTTCTCTGTTTAAAAAGGAAAAACGAGGCGAAATCGTTGGAAAGGAAACGGGTTCTTGTAGTAATTTTACGACGGCAGCCTGGTTTCTTACTTATAAATTACCGAATACTAAAATGACCATATCTATTCCGCGTACAGAAATCTTTTTCAATAATAATGAAAATGATAATATTCCCAATTGCACAGGTGTAATTCCGGACTATAAGATTGATAATAATTTCTTTTTAAAAGTGTTAAAAGAACGAAAAGATCCTGAGTTGCAATATTCGTTACAATTACTTTCTCGTAAATCATAAAGCAAAGTTGACGTTTGTACTTTATAAAATTAATCCGTGGAATAATCTGTTCCACGGATTAATTTTAATAATGAGGTTTCTGTTATTTTTATCTAAAACGTTTTGATTCAAAAATATTGATCGCTACAGAATTGATATTCCCTCCAGATAATCTGGCATATATTGCTCCGTTTTGATAAAAAAAGACCAAGCTGGTATTATTGGCTCCAAAGTTAAAAGTTGCATCAGCTGTATAAGAAGATATACTGGTATCACCATTATCAGATGTTGAACTCGTTACCGGATAGCGAGTTGATGTAGAACCGGAAGCGGAACTGAAATTAGATACTGAAAATCCGGAATTAACTCCGAAATTTATCGTTGCCAGAATATTTGATCCTGTACCAGCCGGACCCAATACCAAACCTGAATAAACTTTGAATGTTACAACACCTTTAGCTGTGATGTCTATAATTTTTATTCCGTAGAATTATTAGGCACTGTGTAGTTGCCATCAAAACTTAAAGCAGTAGGAGAAGAAGGATCATAGGCTTTTACAATATGTCCATTTGCATCAATGTATAGTGGGGCTAACTTATTATAGTTTACACCAGGTCTAACTTTTCCATCCGACTGGTTTTCGGTGGAAGGAGGGTTAATGAGCCTGAGATTAGATCGTGAGCTTTCGCCATACAGATTGAGTAATGCATCATTTACAGCATCAGGTGTCTGATTATCTGGTTTTCCTATGTAGGTCCTGTTATCACCGTAGACTTCTAAATTATTGGAATCTGATACTTTCCCGTTTTGTACATAAAATGTTTTGTCGGTTGAGGCTGTATTTTGAGATTTTACATGTAAGGTCGCATCAGGAACTTGTGTATTAATCCCTACCTGTGCAAAATAGAATGCTGGTAATAAACAAATACTTAAGGTAATGTTTCTTTTCATAACGTAAATTTTAAATTATCAATGTGTTTGTTAGATCTGTTTATGTTGGATATGCTGAAAATTTAAGGAGAGTTTAAAGTTGCTTATCTTAAATAAGTTATAATGTATGAATATAACAATGAATTTTTCTTACAGAAGGAAAAAACATGCCAAAATAATAATAAAATTAAATTTTTAATTTTTCTGATATAAAAGCTAAATTATGATATTTGGTATTTGCTTTTTTTTAAAATATTTTTTCAACTTTCTAAAAAAATTAAATGGATGGTATTTTTGTATTTATTAGTGATATAGAAAATTTTTGATCAGCTAAATTTTATAAAAAATTGAAGGGATTAAATACTTTTAATACTTTGAGTTTCAATTGCTAGATATAAAGCCCTATCTTTGCAAAAAATTGAGCTCCAAAGGTTGGAGTAACTCATTAATAACTTGTCCTGAGAGAATCGAAGGATTATTAAACATTTTTTATGTCAAACATTGTCGCTATCGTTGGGCGTCCCAACGTAGGAAAATCCACATTATTTAACCGTTTCCTGGAGAGAAGAGAAGCTATAGTAGACTCTACTGCAGGTGTTACAAGAGACCGTCATTACGGAAAATCCGACTGGAACGGAGTAGAATTTACGGTAATTGATACCGGAGGCTATGATGTGGGGACAGAGGATATTTTTGAAGAAGAAATCCGTAAACAGGTACAGCTGGCAGTAGATGAAGCTACTTCTATTATTTTTATGCTTAATGTAGAGGAAGGCCTTACAGATACGGATTATGAAATTCATGAATTATTAAGAAGATCCAATAAGCCGGTTTATATTGTTGTAAATAAAGTAGATTCTGCAAAAGAAGAATTGGCAGCTACAGAATTTTATCAGTTAGGAATCGAAAAATATTATACTCTTTCTTCTGCTACAGGATCAGGAACAGGAGATCTGTTAGATGATATCGTTAAAGATTTCCCAACCACGGATTATCAGGACCCTTTTGAAGGATTGCCTAAAATTACGATCGCTGGTCGTCCGAATGTAGGAAAATCCACTTTAACGAATGCTTTATTGGATGTAGAGAGAAATATTGTAACAGATATTGCGGGAACAACCAGAGACAGTATACAAACACTATATAATAAATTCGGGCACGAGTTTGTATTGGTAGATACTGCGGGGATGCGTCGTAAGGCTAAAGTTTCCGAAGATCTTGAGTTTTATTCTGTAATGAGATCAATTCGTTCTATTGAATATTCTGATGTAGTGATCATTATGGTAGATGCTACTCAGGGATGGGAATCTCAGGATATGAATATCTTTGGTTTAGCACAGAAGAACAGAAAAGGAATTGTGATCCTGGTTAACAAATGGGATCTGATTGAAGATAAGCAAACCAATACGATCCGTGATTTTGAAAAAGCAATTAAAGATAAGATCGGGCAGTTCCAGGATATTCCAATTCTGTTTGTATCTGCATTAACGAAACAGAGAATACTGAAGGCGGTAGAAGTGGCGATGCAGGTATATGAAGACCGTAAGAAGAAGATTAAAACTTCGAAATTAAATGAAGTGATGCTTCCTATTTTCGAACAAACTCCACCTCCGGCAAATAAAGGAAAATTCATTAAAATCAAATATTGTGTGCAGCTTCCTACGCCGTCACCGCAGTTTGTATTCTTCTGTAATCTTCCACAATATATAAAAGAACCGTATAAGAGATTTACTGAAAATCAATTGAGAAAAGAATTCGGATTTACCGGAGTTCCTATCGAGGTATATTTCAGACAAAAATAATTACTTCGGCTGCGCTTATTAAAAAAGTGTCACAAAGTAATAATCGATATTTAAAAAGTTCTGGTAAGAATATCTTACCAGAACTTTTTTTCTTTCATCAAATATATTTTATCCTTTACAGCCACTTTTCATACATTAACCGGACAGGTTTATAGCCTTGTTTATCAAGCCAGCTTTGCATAATATGGTTACTGCATAAAGTAAATCTGTAAATTTTCCGGATATTAAAATCTCTATAGGTTTCTTCAAATGCTTTGTTTAGGGCAGTGTAAACTCCGTGTTTTCTATATTCCTGCTTTACATATCCTTCAGAAACATACAGGTCGTCTGCATCTCCTAGTTCAAAGTTGCTGTCATCTTTTTCATCAATATACCCGAATAAAAAACCAATAGCTTTTCCCTCTGCGTCAGCAATAAGAAATGTTCCGTTATTCTCTTCCTCACAGTCGGTCATAAAGCGCAAATAATGTTTTCTGATCTTGCCCCAGTCGGCTGTTTTCTCATTCATTTCCTTTTCAGAAACATGAAGCTCTCCTACCAACTCATCCACAATGGGGAGATGGTCTGATATTTTTATTTTTCGGATTGTAAAGTTCATAATATAATGTTTTATTTTCCTCGTATCGGGCTTCCGTGCCAGGATGTGTTATCAGAAAGTACCTCGCCCTTCATAATCAGTGAAAGGGCATCAACATTTACGTTATTACCTATTTCGGTATCGTAAAGAATAATGGTTCTTGAATTAATGGTTGTCTGCTTACCGATTTTTACACTTCCTATTTTCATAATACGATCTTCAAAAAGATGCGTCTGCGGCCCGCAGTCTTCATTTAACATTGCTTCGTCATCTATCGTTACCATATCATACTCTGTAATATCTGTTGTATTGAGCCACACCCTTTTACCGATCTTCACACCCAAAAATCTCATAAAGAAAGGAAGCCACATCGTTCCCCGCAGGAAATCAAGAAAGAAGATTACAGGGAGTGCCTCATATACTGTAGTTATTCCTTCACTCAACCAGACTTTTAGGCTGTACATGGGCATTTCTGTTTTTTTATACTTTCCAACGAGAACCCATTTAAGGATTACCGTAAAGAAAAAGGAAGGTAGGGCTACAATTCCCAGATAATAAAATGGAGAAAATAAGATCAAATGATGGATTCTTCCTTCAAGATAATTGCTGGTGTAGGCAATAAATAATACACTGCAGATAATAATAACGGTTTGAGGCAGAATAATCCGGATTCCCTCCACAATAGCACGTGCAAACTTAAGACCGAAGGGAGGGTTGTAGGTAAGGCTATTGTCAAAGCGCTCCGATTTTTGTCTTGAGGGAAGTCCGATTGGCGGAGATCCAAACCAGTCTTTTTCAGAAGAGTTTTTAAGTTGTTCTTCATTCGGAGCTTTGCTTAGCACGCCGATAAGCATATTATCTCCTAATTCATATCCCTGTGGGATCAATCCGCTGTTTCCTACAAAACTATTGTTGCCGATCTTGGTTTTTGCCAGGATCAGTTTTTCATTTCTTACATCATGTTCCCCCAGGATGACCGCGTCAGCAATAAAAGATCCCTCTCCAATTTCCAGAAGATTGTGGGAAACATCGCTTGCTGTGGAGATCTCTGAATTTCTGCCAACTTTGGCTCCCATCATCCTGTAAAATTTACTGATATAAATCGAAGCAAAAAGAGGATGTACGACGGTTAATGCAAGATTAAATATCTGATCTTTTACCCATTTCCGATAATAGATAAAACTGTAAACAGGATATATTCCCGGCTTCATACGGTATTGCAGGCACCTTGTGATAATACTGACAACCCCGATAAAAATTAATATGTAGATTGTAGATAGAATAGGTGCCTGCCATAGGTAATAGAAACTGTAATCCGCTGAACGGTCGTCCAGATAATACAAGGTGTACAATGTTGGAGCAAGTGGTAAAACGATTAAAAGTGGGAAGAAAAAAAGAGAACATGCATATATGATAGCATATTTGTTTCTTTTTGCGGTAGAAACCAGCTGTGGAATCTGCGTCTCTTCCTTACTTTTTGTTCTTAGCTTTTCAGCCGGGCTACCATCCCAGACTTCACCGTATCCGATCGTATTTCCTTCATTTAAACAGCTGAGATCCTGAAGTTCTCCGAATTCCTCAATGACAGTATTACCACATACTATAGCTGAAGAACCAAGATAAGCGTGTGCTTTAATATGTACTTTTCTTATTTTAAGCACTCCATTTTCTACAGATGCATTATCAATACTACATCCTGAGCTCGTGGTTACGTTTTGATCAATGGTAACAAGATCTTCAGCTGCAATAGGTAAAAGGCTAAGCTGTGCGCTCGGATGAACGTGTACACCTAATAATTTCAGATATTTCGGATACAATGGGGTTTCAACAATAAATTCTGAAGGCATCAGTCTTTTTACGGTTTTCCAGAGCCACCATCTGAAGTAATACCAGCCCCATAACGGATAATCACCTTCTTTTATTTTTCCGATAACAAGCCACTTTGTTAAAAGAATAATAACAGAATAAACCGGTGGTATGAGTGTATACAAAAGAATAGCACTTAACAGGGCTAATCCGGTTCCGTACCCGTTAAGCTGGAAATAATAATAACTAAGATAGGGGAAAAATATTTGTACACTAAATAATGCAAAAACAACCAGTAAGGAAATAGTCTGGGCAAGATTGCAGGCATAATATTGAAATGACGAAACTCTTGTAAACGGTTCCTGATCGGATGCCTTTTCAGTGTGTTTATTTTTAAGGCAATCTGAATAAGCGGAAAGCGGCCTGTTTTCATAAATATCTTTTAAAGAAGCGTAAGGAATCCCTGCTTTTTGCCGGAGGTGAGAAACTAATGTTGCAGCAAGTAAGGAATGTCCTCCCAGATCCGTAAAAAAGTCCTGATGTAATTGGATCTCTTTTCCCGGAAACATCCAATGAAGGGTCTGCAACAGTTTTTCTTCGATAGGAGCTTCAGGATTTATTTCAATGTCTTCACTTTTCTCATGGCTGATGAAGCTTTCAGGAACCGGCAGTTTTTTTCGGTCAATTTTTCCACTCGGCATCCTGGGCATTTCCCTCATTTTGATGATCGAGACGGGAACCATATAAGGTGCCAGAAACTTTGCTAACTCTTTACGTATTGTATTTTCATCGAATTCATGATGGTCACTCATTACAGTATAGCCAACGAGTTGCCCCTGTCCGTTAGCGTCTTCTTTCACGGCAACAGCTGCTGAAGAAATGCCGGGAAGCTGATTCAACCTGGCTTCTATTTCTCCCAATTCAATCCTGTAGCCACGGAGTTTGATCTGGTCATCTATTCTTCCCTGAAAATCTATAAAACCGTTTTCCCGTATAATAACAGCATCTCCAGTTTTGTAAATGGTATCGCCGGGAATTTCAGGAAATGGATTTTTCAGGAATTTTTGATCTGTTAGTTCCGGGAGGTTGAAATAGCCATTACTGACTCCGGGACCAGAAATGATCATTTCACCCCTTTCTCCTCGTGGTACGATATTCAGATTTTCATCAACCACAGCAATATGATAATTGGGTAGAGGATGGCCAATCGTAAGCTCGTCATCATCCTTCAGCTTAGCCATGTTGGATGATACTGTAGTTTCCGTGGGACCATAGCTGTTGATGAAGGTTCTGTAAGGCTTTGCCCATTTTTCCTGTACTTGTTTTGTGCATGCTTCACCCCCTGTATTGATGATCCTCACTGAAGGAACCTCCTCGATAATGGCTAAGATACTGGGCACTGCATGAAGAACAGTGATTTTATTCCTGATTAATACCTCACTTAATTCATCAATAGCTTTTACAGTAAGGGCATCTGCAATCCATATCGTTGCACCGGAAAAAAGACTGATCCATACCTCTTCACACCACATGTCAAAGGAGACGGAAAACCCCTGATATACAATATCGGTATCTTTTATTCCTATGAAATCTTCTTCAGATCTTATAAGATGACAGATATTCCTGTGGGAAATTGGAATTCCTTTAGGATTTCCGGTACTTCCGGAAGTAAATAACACGTATGCCCATTGATCGGAGCTAATCGGATCGCTGATTGGAGGGATAGTGGTGTCCGGTTGTGGGGCAATGGCTAGAGGCCGACAATGGATTCCGGCATCTGCATCAGAGAAATAAGCTTTTACATGAATGTCTGTAAAAACTTTTCTTATCCTGTCTTCAGGCATCTCCCGGTCCAGTGGAACATAAGAGGCTCCGGCCTTTAATATTCCTAAAATAGCAACTGGAAGCTCCATACTTCGGGGATACCAAACCCCGACACTATCGCCCGGCTTTATACCTTCATTGTGAAGCTGTAAAGCAATTGCATTACTCCAGTTATTGAGTTCTTCATAAGAGAGTTTTTTACCATTAAATATAAATGCTGTTTTATTTTTGTATTTTTCAAAAATAGGAGCTAATAACCCGGGAAGAGTCTCTTCCTTTAAAAATTCAGGAGCTATTTTTCCTAAAATTAAACTTTTCATCATTCAAGATTTTTTTATGTAAAGATGTGTTGGGAAACTTTCATAAATATACTTTATTTCTGTTTACGTTCAATCTCGGATTTCGTTTTTTAATTGTAATTTTGCAGGAATTAAAGCCCACCAACTCTAATTAAAATTTAAAATTTCATGGTTACTATTTTATCTGAAAACTTTTCTCTTGTTAATGAGTGGATTAACGAACTGCGTAATGTAGATGTTCAACATGACCGATTGAGATTCCGTAGAAATATGGAACGTATCGGAGAGATTGCCGCTTTTGAAATCAGTAAAGAACTTGAGCAAAGAGAAGTTGAAATCCAGACTCCTCTGGATACGATAAAGGTTAGGGAAATTGCAGTACAACCAGTGATTACTACTATTCTTAGGGCAGGAGTTCCTCTATTTCAGGGAATATTAAATTATTTGGATAAAGCTGATTGCGGTTTTGTAGCAGCCTATAGAAAACATGATGCCAACGATTATTTTTCGATCAAGCAGGATTATCTTACTTGTCCAAGTATTGAAGGAAGACCTTTAATCGTGGGAGATCCTATGCTGGCTACAGGAGCGTCATTAATTGAAGCAATCAAAGACTTACTCACACACGGAACACCTACTCAATTGCACATTGTAGCGGCCATCGCATCTAAACAAGGAGTAGAAACAATTGAAAAAGTTTATCCTGAAGCAAAAATTTGGGTAGGTGCTATTGATGATCAACTGACTTCCAAAGGCTACATTACTCCCGGATTGGGAGATGCCGGTGACCTTAGCTATGGTGAAAAATTACAGCGGTAATTAATACAGATTCCAGAAATCCTTCATTATAATATCCATCAATAATACCGGACGTACTTTTTCCATTGGATGTCTGGTGTCCGGAAGTATCATTAATCTTGCGTTAGGAATACGACGATAGGTTTGAACGGTCTCTTCCAATGTTACCATATTATCATGGTCTCCGGCCATGATCTGGACTGGAGTTGTAATCTTTGATAAACTATCTGAATTTAGCGGTGGTTTTTTACCTAAAGAAACCATCATGCCGGCAATTGCGGGAAGCAGCTCTTTCCATTGGGAGCCGTGTTGTAATTCCAGTTGTTCAGCATATTTCGGAATTTTTAAAAGAATGGCCTCAGGGTCAAGCATTGTACTTTCCTTTAAAGCCTGCTCCTCTGTCCAGTCGAATTTTGTGCCTAATGTCAATACGGAATTTACATTTTCCGGTACCTGCAGAGCGTAGCAGAGACCAACATAGCCACCCATGCTGTGTCCGAAAATATAAACATCATTGAGTTTTTGTTGCTTACAGTATTCAGCCAGTTCCTGAGTGTATTTTTCTATGCTGATACCATCTTGCGGAATTTCAGTGTTTCCATGCCCTGAAAAAAGAGGGGTGTGTATATTGAATTGTTTTGATAAGTCCTTTAGATAAGGTTTGAAAATATCACTGTGCCCTAGAGCACCGTGCAGTAAAAGCAGGTTTTTCATATCTATTAGTTTATCCGGAAAATTATGAAAAAGAATTGAAAGCTGGAAGTAAGGTTTAGAGGTTAGAAGTTAGAGGTTAATCTATTGCCATTACCAGAATGCTCACTTTATTATTGCCGCTATTTAAGATTTCCCATGCTATAGTTGCGATCGTATTGCCGGTGGTAAAAACGTCATCAATTAATAAAATATGTTTATCAGATACCTTTCGGGATATTGAAAAAGTGTTGTCATTTTTTAGGCGATGTTTTTTATCTTTTAGGGCCTGAGCTTGTGAGTAGTAGTTTCTTTTGATCAGGTGATGGTCAAATGGAATATGATATTGGTTGGATAGTATTTCTGTAAACAGATGCAATTGATTAAATCCTCTTTCTCTTTCTTTTTTAGGATGAAGTGGAACGCTTACCAGTAAATCAGGTTTGTTATTTTTAAAATCCAGTATACCGATTGTCCAGTTTGCGATTACTTTCCCGGTTTTTTTCCTGTTTTTATATTTTAATTCGTGGATGATCTTACGGCTTAAGTTTTCCTCCTCAAAATACATGAGCGCATATGCATTTTCAACCGGAAACAATAATTTGCACTTTTCTTTAAACAGGTTATCTTCAAAATAATTGAAATGGGTAAAGTGAATATGTTCAAAACAGGAGGAGCATACCAGAAGGTCAGCATCGATGATCCGGTTGCAGTGGATGCAACGATTGGGGAAAAGAAGGTCAAGAATCATTTTTGTGTTTTTTACTAATATAAGTTTATTAGCTGAAACATGAAAGAGGTAAGAAGTAATGAAAGAATGTAATGCTTTTTAACCCTGAGATTCTACTTCCTTTCGTATTTTTTCAATGGAATTTTTCATACTCTGATTAAAATATTCCTTCTCAAGACGAACCGGTGGAGCTTGTCTTACTTCACAATCTGCAATACTGCAGGATTCACAGGTTACCCCCACGTTGATCGTCGGTAAACTTGGAGATTTGATAAAGTTTATTTTCTTTATTGTTTGAGGATTTAATAATATTCCCAGACAGTAGCTTCGGTTACTGCCGTCTGAAAAAGGGTTTTTCTGGGAAGTGGAAATAACGAGATAACTTATTCCCTGATCTTTATAATGGGAGATCTGAGCGTCCGTTAATGTTTCATTTTCCGTTAAATCCTGAAGATTTTTTACAGCAATCCATCTTCTGCAATAATGTTCATTCGTAGCATTAGCATGAGGAGCCTGCTGGTGATTCAGATGCAGTTCTTTTAAAATCTGAATTCTTTCGGAATCTTTCTTTTTAACCAGGCATAAATAAAACAAATCTTTTATTCCTAATTCTGAAGAAAGGACATTAGTTAGCCTGTAATAAAATGTTTCCGGAGAATTCGTAAAGCTTTCAATGAGATGGGTGAAGCCTTTGGATTTCCAGCTATTTTGTAAAAAGAAGTCAGAAGTATTTTCTATAATCTGCTCTTTTGAAATCAATAGTGCGCCGGCGAAATAGGACGCATAGAAATTGTTCAGGATTTCCTCGAAGCTTCCGAAATCCAGCCATGAGTAGGTGTTGGGACGGTTTTTTAATTCAAGAACATTGAAACCAATTTCTTTAGCGAGAATAAATGTCTTCTGGTCTTTTTCTAATTTGCTGTTGAGCAGTAAAAGTTTTTTTTCAGGAATAAATAATGAACGGAGATGCACGGATGTTCCAAAAGGTTCGAAATCTTTGGATTGAATCGTGTAATTGAATTTTTCATTGAGGATATTTTGTAAAATATCCGGATCCAGATTTTTACTGAACTCTAAACAATGCTCCTGAGCAAAGGATAATACTTTTTCTTCGATATCAGGAAAATAATTATCATAAAGTTCCTGGAAGGATCGCAATACGGCAAAATAAAAACGCTCTTTTCCCAGATTGTAGTTTTGAGATATTTCAATCAGTGCATTGATAAAGGCGGTGACCTTTTTGGGGGCATCACTGATGATGCTGATGAGGTTATTTTTATTTATTCCGAAAAGGTCCAGAGGAACTTCTTTAAAAAAATCCGATTGTAAAATTTCATTAAACGGAGCCAGGCTTTTGTCTAGTTTCGTAGAAACCAGATCATCGAATGTGCAGTTCAGAGATTCGGAAAGCTGGATAATCTTATCGTGCTTGGGGTATTTTTTTCCGTTCTCAATTTCGTTGAGGTAAGATTTTGATAACCCTGTTTTTACGGCAAGGTCCTGCAGAGACCAATTTTTCTTTTGTCTCAGCTGCTTCAGTTTAAGACCGAAAACCGTTTTAATAAAATCACTTTCTGCATTCATTACTCAAATATAGATATTTGATTGCGATTATTCGCATAATAATTTTTAAAAATAATTAGCGAACGTTCGCTAATTGTGAAAATTTTTATTTATGTTTGTAATATCAAATCACAAAATCAATGAGTTATGGAAACAACCACCCAATTAAGAATAAAGGCTCAAAGCCAGTTTGAAGAGATTTTCAATCCCGAATTGATAGAGTTTCTGATTGAACTTCACCAGAACTTTAATGCTAAAAGGCTTGATCTTTTAGAAGAAAGAAAAGAAACTCAGCTTGATTTTGATCGCAGAAATCTTCCCAGGTTTTTACCTCAGACAGAAGAAATAAGAAATGGAGATTGGGTATGTTCGCCATTGCCTGAAGATTTACTTGACCGGAGAGTTGAAATTACGGGTCCGGTAGATCGTAAAATGATCATTAATGCGCTTAATTCTGGAGCATCCACATTTATGGCAGATTTCGAGGACAGCAATGCTCCTAAATGGAAAAACTGCATGGAAGGGCAGATTAATCTTTCAGATGCTATTAACAGAAGTATAGATTTTACAACCCGAGAAGGGAAAGCATATCAATTGCAGGAAAAGACCGCCGTATTACTAGTTCGTCCAAGAGGATTACATCTTCATGAAAAGCATATTGAGATCAACGGTGAAGAGGCTTCCGGTTCATTGGTTGATTTTGGGATTTATTTTTTTAGGAATGCACAAAAACTTCTTGAAAAGGGGAGTGGTCCTTACTTTTATCTTCCCAAACTGGAACACTATAAAGAAGCCAGATGGTGGAATGAAGTTTTTGATTTTGCCCAGAATTATCTTCAGATTCCACGAGGTACGATTAAGGCTACGGTTTTAATAGAGACGATCACCGCATCGTTTCAGATCGATGAAATTTTATATGAGCTAAAAGAACACAGCGCAGGATTGAACTGCGGACGATGGGATTATATTTTCTCATTTATTAAAAAATTCAGAAACCTTCCTGAATTTATAATACCGGATCGTGATCAGGTAACCATGACCTCTCCGTTTATGACTGCCTATTCCAAAAGGGTGATTGAAATTTGCCACAAACGAAATGTGCATGCCATCGGAGGAATGGCTGCTCAGATTCCTATAAAAAATGATGATCAGGCGAATCATATTGCCTTTGAAAAAGTAAAAGCAGATAAGGAGCGTGAAGTAAAAAATGGGCATGATGGCACCTGGGTAGCCCATCCTGCTTTGGTTTCTTTGGCTAAAGATATTTTTGACGAATATATGCCTTCAAAAAACCAAATTGACAAGAAAGTGGATTATCAAATCAAGGAAAGTGATCTGCTGGAAATTCCTAAGGGAGAGATTAGTGAAAGAGGTGTTCGTAAAAATATTAATGTAGGAATTCTTTATCTCGAAAGTTGGTTGATGGGTATAGGTGCAGCGGCTATTTATAATCTTATGGAGGATGCAGCTACCGCAGAAATTTCACGGACACAGATCTGGCAATGGCT
Organism: Chryseobacterium sp. B21-037; assembly: GCF_028570785.1. Lineage (NCBI taxonomy): Bacteria > Pseudomonadati > Bacteroidota > Flavobacteriia > Flavobacteriales > Weeksellaceae > Chryseobacterium > Chryseobacterium sp. B21-037. The sequence goes on along the minus strand of NZ_JALGCB010000001.1, from coordinate 2,676,877 downwards.
GAAGAATGAGGCTGTTTTAATTGATGACCGGATTCTTACCAGAGAAATGGTTCTTCAGTGGGAAAGAGAAGAGATGGATACCATTGAAAAATATGTAGGTGAAGAGCGCTTTAAAAACGGGAAATTTAATCTGGCTAAAGAGCTTTTTAACGAATTGATCTTCTCAGAAAAATTTGAAGAATTCCTCACTTTGAAAGCGTATCCTTTTATTTAACGTATAAGAGCGTTGGGGAAAAGAAAAGTTGTGGGTAAGAATCCGATATAGTTTTTCGAGTTGGTTTTTGAAATCATTGAATCTATGAGCGATATGTTCTTTTTGGTCAAGCTGATGGAATTCCAATGATAAACCTGTAGAACTCGTATTCCGAATTTTATAAAAATAATTTATAACTAAATACAAATCAAAATATTATGAAAACGAAACAAGAAAAAATTCAGGCTTTAGAGCAGGATTGGCTGAACAATCCACGTTGGAAGGGAGTACAAAGACCTTATACAGCTGAAGAGGTTTTAAAGCTCAGAGGATCTTATACGATCGATTACACGATCGCCACTGAAATGTCTAAAAAATTCTGGGAGAAGCTTACGACTCAGGATTTTGTAGCCGGATTGGGCGCATTAACAGGAAATCAGGCAGTACAGGAAGTAGATGCCGGGTTGGAGGCTATTTACCTTTCGGGCTGGCAGGTGGCTGCTGATGCGAATTTATCAGGAGAAATGTATCCTGATCAATCTTTGTATCCAGCGAACTCCGTTCCTTCTGTAGTTAAGAAAATCAATAATGCTCTGTTAAGGGCGGATCAGATCCAGTCTGTAAACGGAGGTGGCGATAAAGAATACCTTGTTCCTATTATTGCTGATGCAGAGGCTGGATTTGGAGGTAATCTGAATGCGTTTGAACTGATGAAACAGATGATCGAGGCCGGAGCAGCAGCGGTTCATTTTGAAGACCAGCTGTCTTCTGCAAAGAAATGCGGACATTTGGGAGGTAAGGTATTGGTACCTACTCAGGAAGCCATCAATAAATTAGTAGCTGCCCGTTTAGCTGCCGATGTAGCAGGGGTTCCGAGTGTCATTATTGCAAGAACAGATGCTGATGCCGCAGACCTTCTGACTTCAGATATTGATGACAGAGATAAGAAATTTGTGACCGGAGAGAGGACTTCAGAAGGATTTTATGTAGTGAAAAACGGAGTAGAACAAGGAATCGACCGTGGTTTATCATATGCGCCTTATGCTGATCTGATCTGGATGGAAACGTCTAATCCTGATCTGGAACAGGCAAGAAGATTTGCTGAGGGAATCCATGCCAGATTTCCTGGAAAAATGTTAGCGTATAACTGTTCACCTTCATTCAATTGGGCTGCCAAATTAAGTGTTGAGGAAATGACTACTTTCCGTGAGGAGCTTGCCAAAATGGGATATAAATTCCAGTTTATCACGTTGGCTGGTTTCCATGCACTCAATACAGCAATGTTTGAGCTGGCATTAGCGTATAAAGAAAAAGGAATGGCTGGATATTCCGAGTTACAGGAACGTGAGTTTGCTTTACAGCAAAAAGGGTTCAGGGCCGTGAAACACCAGTCTTTTGTAGGAACCGGATATTTTGATGAGATTCAGAATGTGGTAACAGGTGGTTCTTCAGCAACTGTCGCCATGAAAGACTCTACTGAAATAGCACAGTTTCATTAAGAAGTAAGTTTTTTCCACATTATACATATTGTTTGAAATCCTTCTCCATGTTGGGAAGGATTTTTGCGATGAAGAAATTAAATATTCTCAGGTTTGCAGGCTTTTGGACGGGAATAAAGGTTTAAAAAACTAATGAAAATTTGTATTATATTTGAAAACTAAAAAAATAGTGTTTTTTAAACAATTTAATAAAAAAATGAAGTTAATTAAGGTACTTTTTATTGCAGCAGGACTTACGCTAACGGCTAACGCTGCTCACGCCCAACAGAAGATTGGCCATGTAAACTCTGATGATATTTTTGCAAGTATGTCTGAAGTGAAAACGGTAACCTCTACTATTGATAACCTGACTAAAACCAAGCAGGCTGAAATTGAGAAGTTGATCACAGAATATCAAACCAGACTTAAGGCAGCTCAAGATAAAGAGAAGACATTGAGTGAAGCCAATAAAGAGGCTGTTACCAAAGAGCTGATGGCTGCACAAACAGAATTACAGACATTAGGTAAAAAGATAGAAGATGCCAGAGGTCAGGCGGCGAAGGAGGTTTCTGCTAAACAGACCGAGTTATTTACTCCTGTACAGCAAAAAATCCAAAATGCGATTTCTGCTGTAGCAAAAGAAAGAAATCTGAGCTATGTATTCGATACTTCATCCGCGCAGGGAGCCAACAATCTGGTATATACAGACGGAAGCGAGGATATTACACCGGCTGTAAAAACCAAACTGGGAGCTACTGCAACAGCCACTAAACCCGCTGCAAAAACTAAGTAAAAACTTTTAAGTTATAATATAAAAGCAGAATCGGATTTATTCGATTCTGCTTTTTTTGATCAAATTAAAATAATAAAACAGGAAAGGTATTTCCTGTTTTAGCAGATTTTATTTTTTATGCCTTATTTTTGGATAAATTTTGAAGAGAGATGAGTCTAGTGTATGAAAAGCAGATCAAGGTAACAGAAGAAAATATAGATCAGAATAAGCATGTCAATAATGTACAATATGTGAGTTGGGTAGAGGAAATTGCAACCGAACATTGGGATTCTGTAAAGCATTTAACTGAATACCCCGAAGATATATGGATGCTGCTTGATCATCATATCCAATACAAAAAGCAAGTCTATCTGAATGATGTTATTACTGTAAAAACATATCCTAAAAATCCTGAAGGAATCAGGCAACCCAGAAAGGTTGAATTTTATTGTAATGGAGAGCTTGTGGTAGATTCATTAACACTTTGGGTTCTTATTGATTCTAAAACACAAAGGATTCAAAGGCTGAAAAGTGATTGGCTGGAGAAGATTTAAATATCACCGTTCATTTGATTGTACTCCTTGGCATGTGGCCCATACTCAGCCCAAATTCCTTATCTTTGCATCATGATACGTATTACAAAAATTTTTACATTCGAAACAGCACATGTGCTATATAATTACGATGGAAAGTGTAAAAATATGCATGGACATTCCTATAAGCTGTTTGTAACAGTGAAAGGAAAGCCTATTAATGATTTGGAAAACCCTAAAAATGGGATGGTAGTGGATTTTGGTGATATTAAAAGTATCGTAAAATCTGAAATTGTAGATGTTTGGGATCATGCAGTATTGATCAACGGATTATCGCCGCATAAGGAACTGGGTGAAGATCTTGAAGAAAGAGGGCATAAAGTAATCTATTGTAATTTCCAGCCTACATGCGAAAATATGCTGTATGCTATCGCTGCTAAAATAAAATCTAAGCTTCCTGCTGAGGTTTCTTTAGCTTATCTTAAACTTCATGAAACTGAAAACTCTTACGGAGAATGGTTTGCAGAAGATAATGTATAATTGTATTCAATAAAAAACTCAACCGGTGCTAAAGACAACCATCAATTTACAACCTGGAAAAAAAGTATATTTTGCATCCGACCAGCATTTTGGCGCTCCTGATCCTAAACAAAGCAAGGTTCGTGAGGAGAAGTTTATACGCTGGATGGATGAGATAAAGGAAGATGCTCAGGTTTTATTTTTAATGGGTGACCTTTTTGACTTCTGGCATGAATGGAAATATGTTATTCCCAAAGGATACGTTCGTGTATTAGGAAAAATTGCTGAACTGAAGGATCGTGGGATTCATGTTTATTTCTTTGTGGGAAATCATGATTTATGGATGAAAGATTATCTGGAAGAGGAAATCGGATGTACTGTATTCTATAAGAGGCAATATTTTGAAATGGGTGGCAAGCAGTTCCTTCTTGCTCATGGAGATGGTTTGGGTCCGGGGGATAAAGGATATAAAAGAATGAAAAAGCTATTCACCAATCCTATTGCACAATGGGCTTTTAAATGGCTTCATCCGGATATTGCCATGAAGATTGCGTTATATCTTTCCCAGAAAAATAAAATGATTTCCGGTGAAGAGGATAAAGCATTTTTAGGAGAGGATAAAGAGTTTCTGATCATCTATTCAAAAGAAAAATTGAAAACAGAGAAAATTGATTATTTCATTTATGGACATCGTCATCTTCCTATGGTTTTAGAGCTCGAACATAAAGCTAAATACATCAATCTCGGAGATTGGATTTCTTACTTTACCTACGGGGTCTTTGAAAAAGATTTTGAATTAAAAACTTTTGACGATAAGGCAAAAAAAAATTACCTCTAAAAGAGGTAATCTTCGAATGAATAAATTCACTCTGTTTTTAATCCATATTCCGAAAATAGTATTGCAAGAATTTGACCAAAAATTTCAATTTATATTAAAAAAATATTAAAAAAGAATGTTGTAAGGATAACCGGTTAAAAATGAGATCAAAAGAATGTTAAAAATTTAGAAAATTGGAAAATATATTCAACATACGAACTGAACAGGATTTTTTAAATGCTTCTTTAAAAACATTTCGCTATCAATATGAAAATGTTGATGTATACAGGAAATTTGTAGATTACCTGAAAATTGATCCTGACACTGTTGACACAGTGACAAAAATTCCATTTTTACCCATTGAGATGTTTAAAAATCATCAGATCCTCGATAAAAGAGTAGTCGCTGATCTGTATTTTCAAAGCTCCGGAACCACGCAGATGAATTTGTCAAAACATTTCATTGCTAATGAAAATCTGTATAGGGAAAGTATTTATAAGAGTTTTGAACAGTTTATCGGAAAACCTGAGGATTTTATATTTCTTGGCCTTCTTCCGAGCTACCTGGAAAAGAAAAATTCTTCTCTGATTTATATGGTGGATTACTTAATGAATGTTTCTGCCCAGTCTGAAAACGGATATTTTTTATACAATCATGCTGATTTATTTGAACTTTTAAAAATTCTGAAGGGTAAAAAAGTAATTCTTTTCGGGGTTTCTTTTGCGCTTTTAGATTTTCTGGATTTTTGTGCCTCCCAAAAAGGTGATGAGCCGATTGGTTTTTCTAAAAATCTTATAATAATTGAGACAGGAGGAATGAAGGGGCGTAAAGAAGAAATGACAAAGGATGAACTGTTGGTGATTTTACAAAAAGGTTTTAACACCAATGCCATATATTCCGAGTATTCTATGACAGAACTTTTATCACAGGCGTACTCTTTAGGAAATAACGAGTATGAATGTCCGAAATGGATGCGGGTGCTGGTGAGAAATGCTGAAGATCCTTTAACCTATGAAAAAGAAGGAAGAACAGGTGCTGTGAATATTATCGATTTGGCGAATTTTCATTCCTGCTCCTTTATTGCGACTCAGGATTTGGGTAAGATGCTTCCGAAAAATAAATTTCAGATCCTCGGAAGGATAGATCATTCAGATATCAGGGGATGCAGTTTATTGGTGAGCTGAGGTATGCGTAATGTGCAAGCCTTAGATTTCATCTCAAAGTTTCCAGAGCTTACCCTCTGAAATCTCTCGTTCCCAACCTTATGCCCAAAAGAAATATGCTAAAAATTGAAGAACTTGTTCATGCATTCATTCATTCTCATTGTGACTTTGAGAAAGAACTTGTTTTAACCAATCATTTTCATTCAGATTGGGAAGCTGATATTCTGATTATTGATGCTATGGGGTTAAGTCATGAAATAGAGATTAAACTCTCTAAAAGTGATTTTAAGAATGATTTCAAAAAATCTTATCAGAATGCATCTACAGGAGAAAAATTTTTAAAACACGACAAAATCTCATGTGGTGATTATGTTTGTAACGCATTTAGCTTTCTCCTTCCTATGGGAATGGTCGATCATGAACAGATTCCGGAACATTGTGGGCTTATTGAGTTTTATCATAATGAGGATACATGGGAAACGGAATTTTATCACATTAAAAAACCGGTACAGGTACATATGGATTCTTACTGGAAGCTTAATGATAAAGACCTTTTTATCCGGAAAATGGCTTTGAATTTACTTCAGAAAAAAATGGAAGTTAAAGGAAAACATGAAGAACTGATTTTTAAAAACCCGTTCGATATTAAAAAAAGAAAATAAAAATCCTGTCAGATCGACAGGATTTTTTTATGATTAAGCAGCGACCTCATTGTCTGACCGCTGAAGTAAAAACTTATAAATTATCCCACCGGCAACTCCACCAAGGATAGGTGCTACCCAGAATAACCATAATTGGGACATGGCAGCTCCTCCTACAAATAATGCCTGAGACAAAGATCTTGCAGGATTTACAGAAGTATTTGTAATTGGGATGGAAATCAGATGGATCAGGGTTAAAGCAAGACCAATAGCGATTCCTGCAAACTTCCCGTTAGCCCATTTATCCGTTGCGCCCATAATAACGATAAGGAAGAAAGCTGTTAACAGAAATTCTGCTAAGAAAGCTGCCCCCATTGAATAGCTTCTGTTGTTATAACCTGGCATATCATAGAAATTCGTTGCAAAGGCTCCGGGCCCTTCGGCGCTGAAAGCTCCGGCTCCATTCAGTATAATGCAAAGACATCCTGCTGCTGCAATTGCTCCGAGACATTGTGCGACAACATATGAAATCAGATCCTTGAAAGAAAATCTTCCTCCGGCTAAAAGGCCGAAAGTAACTGCAGGATTAAAATGTCCACCTGATATATGACCTACAGCGTATGCCATGGTAAGCACTGTAAGACCAAATGCTAAAGCAACACCTAAAAGACCTATACCGATATCGGGAACTCCGGCGGCAAAGACTGCGCTACCGCAACCGCCAAAAACAAGCCAAAATGTGCCGAAAAATTCAGCAAAAAGTTTTTTTATCATAATGTTTATTTTTATATTGAAACCAAATTTATAGTTTAAATTTCAGATTTTCAAATTAATTTTTAAAAAGAATTAAATTAATTTGATTAACAAGTGTGAATATGATAATGTAATATGAAATTTATTGAAGTATATATTTTAAATATACATCTCTTATGGTTGAACTACATTGCATAAATGTTTATTTTTCATTTTTTTAATTAAAAAAAACGGCGAATGAAAAAAATTCTTTGTTTGATTTTTGGATGTTTTATAGGATGTTTTCATTATGGGCAATCTTCAAAAAAAATAGGGATCTGTTACGATCTTGCAGAGGTTTTAAAGGTAGAGCCGACTCCGCTTTATAAGCCACATCTCGATGCTTCAAGGAGCTTTGGTGTAAAGTTATTAACAAATAGTAAAACGGTTCAGAAATACATCAACAGTGGAAAATTTCATAAAATAAAAAAGTCAGGAAAAGGTTATCGGGTTCAAAAACTGGATTATAGTAGGCCGTATATGGTTTCCAAGGCAAAAACAACACTCGAGAAAATGGGAGCCAGGTTCAGTAAAGAAACAAAAGGACATACTTTTACGGTTTCATCCATGACAAGAACGCTTGAGGATCAATGCAGGCTAAGACGAGTAAACTCCAATGCTTCCCTCGGAATCAGCTCCCACAACTATGGTAACTCTTTTGATATCTCCTATATACGGTTTAATGATGTCCTGAAGTATAATCCTAAAATGGAAATTGCCCTTGAAAAGGTGTTGAAATTTTATGCGAATGCCGGGAGGATTTATTACATCAAAGAAAAACAACAGAGCTGTTACCATATTACAGTGAGGAACTATTAAGTCTGCTTGAAAAGAAACAATAGCACTTCCTTTGGAAAGGCCTTTGAATAGGCTATTCTTATGTATTTAAAAATATTAATAAATCTTCAATTATAGATGGGATATTTGCATAGGTAGTTTAGTTTACATAATTTTATGGCACTAAAACCATGTAAATATGATAATTTTCAACAGAGAAGAGTATGCCGCTGCAATCGCCGCATGGGATACCAGTTCTAAAGATTACTCAACGATAAAAAAACTTATTCCCCCCAATTATGTTTTTACCCTTTCCTTTGATCAGATTGATTGGTTAAAAAAGAACAACAAATGTGATGATTTTTGTTCTGAAATAGGGGTTTACAAAAATCAGCTTGTACTGATCCTTTGCCCTCTTGATGTCAACGGACAAAAAATTGCTGTTAATGAATATCCATACAGTATTCTTGCAGAACTTACATCGAATCTTACTTTAGTAGAAACCAAAGAATATACATTAGTAAAAAACGCCGTTCTTTCTAAGGAACTTCAGCAGGTAGATAAAACAGCGGATATGTATTTACCGGTAGCTAATATGCCGATAATGGAGCAGGATAAAGCTGTTGCTGCTATTGAGCTCTGGAGAGATGAAGGATCTACCTGGTTTTACAGGGAATGTGATGAATTCAAAGGAGCAAGGATTTTTAAGAGATTCTATGTACCTGTTGAAGATTTGTGTCCATCCAAAGAAGGATTGAGCTACATCATATGCTCTTTCGGAATTAAATTTTCTGAAATTTATCAGAGACCATTGGTAACACTCATCTTTATTTCATTTTATAAAGATCTGCAAAATACAGGAAGTGTAGAAGTTATTTCCAATACCTACGACTGGTCCAGACCATGTCCTCCAATTTGTCAATTATAGAACAATAAATGCATAGCTATTTTATTACTACGTGGGGTATCACTAATTTTTTACTTCTTGTTTCCCTTATTTTTGGGATAGCAAAGTATTCCGTTCTTAAAAAGGAAGAAAAACAATATGTTTTTTATATCGGATTTCTTTTTTTCATTGAAGCGGCCACTAATTTTTTAACGGTTGTTCTGCATTACAAGGACACTTCATTTTTGTACCCTATTTATATAGCTGGCGAATTTTTCCTTTTGACAAGTTTATTCATTAGAAAGCTGGGAATATCTAAATACGGATGGATTCCGGTAGCGGTTCTTTCTCTCGGTTTTTTACTGATGAATAAAACGTTTAAGATTTACTTTAATGATGATGTTGTAAAAGTAACTTCCAACATCATCATTATTTGCTTTGCAGGATCTACTTTACTGCAACAAATTAAAAATAATAAAGCCATCAACAGGTTTACCCTGGTAGATGCCTGTATTTTTTTCTATTACTCTGTTTCGGTCTTTATTTTTATCATTCAACATCAGATAGCCACCTTGTCAGAAGATGATTATTATACAATTTTAGGAACCAATAATATACTGTCAAGCATTTTGTATGGTTCATTTATATACACTTTTATCAAATTAAAGAAATAACCTTACATATTGATTTTTTAATACTTATAATTGTTACCATAGCAATTATCGTAGTATTTATTTTGTTGGCATACAAAACTTTTGTCGACCGGATCATCAAAGAAAAGAATGTGCAGCATGAAGCTGAAGTCCTTCATCAGAAAAAGCTTGTACTGGAAAATATTAAGGCCCAGGAGGAAGAAAGGAAAAGGATTGCCGTGATGATTCATGATGATATGGGAAACAGACTCAATATTCTCTCTTTGTGGCTTAATAATCTCGATACAAAAGGCGATGAACTGATCAAAAAGAACATCAACGGGCAAATGTCTGCCCTTATCGATTCAGCAAGGACAATATCTCATTCACTCTATCCGGTGAATCTGGAATCGGTGGGACTTGTCTTATACATCGAAGAACTGATTGCAAATCTGTCCAACAGGGTTAATATTTCATTACATGTGGCATCTCATTATAAAAAGAAAGATATATTTATTGAGGTTCAGCTTTACCGGATTATACAGGAGTTTACGACCAATGTTATCAAGCATTCAGAAGCCACGAAGATTTGGATTTATCTTAAAGATTATTCGAAAATTACAGCACTCGTGGTTTCAGATAACGGACAAGGATTTGATTATAACCTGGTAAAAAAAGGGATGGGCATCAAAAATATTGAATCCAGGATCAAATCCATTAATGCCATCCATAAGTGGAAGAATGTACCGGGTAAAAGAAGTCGTCTAATTATTAAAATTCCATGCAACAATGAATTCCAAGATTAAAATAGCACTGATAGATGATGAACAGTTAATTCTCGAGGGAATAAAGTTACTGTTATCAAACGAGCAGAATATTTCCGTGACCCTTACTTCAGATAACGGTCCCGATTTTATAAATAATTTAGAAAGTCTTGCGGAGAATAGTTTTCCGGATATTGCCCTCGTGGATGTGCAGATGCAACCTATGAACGGCTTTGAGTTGGTGGGAATTCTTAAAGAGAAATATCCAGATCTTAAGATTATTATTCTTTCCTCTCATTATAAAAGTTCCATTTTGGGGTATATGGTAAAACTGGGCGTGTCTGCTTTCCTTCCGAAGAATTCCAATAAAAAAACATTTATTGAGGCCATTACCATGGTACATAAAAACGGAGTTTATTTTACGGCAGAAGATCATCAAATGCTTTTTTCATATATGAATTCTTCCAGTAAAAAGAAATCCTTATTTGAAATGGAAGATGAACTTTCCGAGCGTGAAAAAGATGTTGTAAAACTCATCTGCCAGGAGTTTACCAATAATGAAATTGCGGAAAAACTTTTTATAAGCCCTAGAACAGTGGAAAGCCACCGCCAAAGAGTCCTTGAAAAGATCGGAGCTAAAAATACAGTTGGTATTGTGATCTATGCCATCATCAATCATATTTATTCAATAGAAAAAATATGATTCCGTAGAAATACGGAATTTTTTATTTGGTAGCTTTTACTCTACTATTCCATTTTTTTTCACGGTTAATTTGAAATGTTTATCCTGCTGAAAGCTAAAATTTTTAAGGCTTACTGTTAAATGTGCAGAGGGTAAATGTTTAAAATTGTTATTATGGAGAATACTATAATATCCGTCGGAATTTTTTTTGATGGGGCAGGAAGTAACGGACTCAATGCAACTTCAGATAAAAAAACATTGACGGATCACATAAGTTATCACGCTTTGCCAACCAACATATATAAACTTTTTAAAGTATTCGACGGGAATGAAAAATTATATGTAGAAGGAATAGGAACAATAACAGGCTCCGAAGACAGTGATTTTGCAAAGGCTACCTGTAAAAATCCTATAGGATGTTCCGGCTATTCTTCAGACGATAAACTTCGGAGAGCATATGCTTTTATTGAAGATAAAATGAGAGACACAACCAAAGAATATCAGTTTTATGTTTATGGATTTGGAAGAGGAGGTATGCTGGCGAGGAATTTTTGCTATGAACTGTTAAAGCGGGGGTCTTCAATTTCAGGGCATATAAAAATAAAGTTCCTTGGAGTGTTCGATACTGTAGAATCAGCTCCATTTAACCAATACCACGTAAAGTTATCGCAAGGAGTGGAAAATGCCCTTCACTTATGTGCGATGAACGAGTGCCGGTATTTTTTTCCGCTGACCGGTTTTTTTGAGAACTCCCGTACTATGAATGATTCCGAATTTATGACTGACAAATGCGTCTGGAAAGAAATTTTTGTTCCGGGTGTTCATGCGGATGTTGGTGGAGGGTATCTTAATAGCTCACAATCGGTATATATTTCAGGAAATTATTTTGAGGTTTCAGATGTTAATGATTATGTTTCTCATGTAAAAGAGACAGCCAAAGACACAGAAGAAAATAAAATATGGGATATACCTTTAAGGAATCACCGGATCGATGAGGGGGATATCCTGTCCCAGGCATATGTTGAAAAAGAAATGGTATATAATGATCTTTCAAAAGTGTACGGGAGTTTAATGCTCATGCAGACAAATTCCGTGGCTCCGGTTTTTATCACTGACTTTAGTGAAAGTGATTTTACATTAGATCCGGAACATTTTTATTTGGAAACCCTTTATAATGAGCTGGAAAAATACGCAGTTAATCTTAAATCATGCCAGAAACCTTTATATGATTATGAAAAGCTTGCATGCTATATTCATATTTCAGCCAATTTCGGTTTGTATAAAAAAGGGCAACTTCAAAAATCACAAGCTTTAATGTATAAGGAGATCATAAACAGTGGGCTGAATGTTCCGTTTAAATCCTTAGATAATAACTTTCATTCTGCTCTCCGGACCGAAATGTTTTTTCCGGAAGATATGGTCATTACAGATTTTGCTTATGAAAGTAATATTCCAAACAATGATGATTGGATACGGTCTATTATTTATTAAGTAAACCGATAAATCAGATGTTCGCCCTTTTTTACTTGAAACTTATATAATAAAGTGCCGCATGCAGGAGGCTTTTTTTATTTCTGGTCTATTCATTTCTTTTTCCGTATTTTTGCACCCGAAAAATATTCAGTATTAATTCTTAAATTATATCATTAAATGCTTTCGGTTCAAGGTCTAGGGTTACATCATTCGGGAAACTATTTGTTTCAAAATGTGAATTTCACAATTAAAAAGGATGATAAAGTTGGTTTAGTAGGTAAAAATGGAGCTGGGAAATCCACTTTATTGAAAATGCTTTCCGGAGAAATTACATTCTACGAAGGAAATGTAGTCCCTGATGGAAATATCACCATTGGTTTCTTAAAGCAGGATCTGGATTTTGTGAAAGGAAGAACTGTTTGGGATGAAACCATGCAGGCTTTTGAACAGATCAATGCCTGGAAAAATGAACTTGAGGAGGTGAATCATCAGATGACGGTAAGAACAGATTATGAAAGTGATTCTTATACGGATTTGATCAACAGAATGACTGAGTTAAACGACCTCTTAATGCACCACGATGCTTACAATCTGGAAGGCGATATGGAAAAAGTATTATTCGGGTTAGGCTTTAAAGCAGATGATTTTAAGAAAATTACGGATGAGTTTTCCGGAGGATGGAGAATGAGAATAGAGCTGGCAAAACTGCTTCTTCAAAAGAATGATGTAATGCTTCTCGATGAGCCTACCAACCACCTTGATATGGAATCCATCATCTGGCTTGAAAACTTTCTTAAAGATTATCCTGGAGCGATTGTACTGGTGAGTCACGATAAACAGTTTATGACTTCTGTTTGTAATAGAACTTTTGATATTAATAACAGAAAGGTTGATGATTATAAGGCAAATTATACCAAGTATCTTGAACTCAGAAAAGACAGAAAAGAAAAGCTGATTCAGGCTAAAAAGAATCAGGATGCAGAAATAAAACACACCGAGGACCTGATCAATAAATTCCGTGCAAGTGCTTCCAAAGCCGCATTTGCCCAGTCGTTGATTAAAAAGCTTGAGAAAGTAGAACGTATCGAGGTGGAAAATGAAGATGTTTCCAAATTCAATATTCGTTTTGTACAATCGGTTGTTCCCGGGAAAGTTAATTTTGAAGCTGTAAATCTTGGAAAAGCTTATGGAAATAAGCAAATATTCGATAACGTAGACTTTATGGTCCAACGTGGAGACAGGATTGCTCTTTTAGGGCAAAATGGACAGGGTAAAACAACTTTGGCAAAAATTCTTGCAGGAGAAATCAAAGATTACACAGGAACCTGGAATTTAGGACATAATGTAAATATCGGATACTTCGCCCAAAACCAGGAAGAAGTATTAACACCGGATAAAACGGTTCTGGAAGAAGCGGAAGATGCTGCTACGGAAGAAACCAGACCTAGAGTAAGAGATTTGCTGGGATCATTCTTATTTCAGGGGGAAGCTGTTACCAAGAAAACCAAAGTATTGTCGGGGGGAGAAAGAAACCGTCTGGCATTATGTAAATTGTTATTGCGTCCGTTCAATACCTTGATTATGGACGAACCGACCAACCACCTTGACATCCAGTCTAAGGAGATCATCAAGCTGGCACTGCAAAAGTTTGAAGGAACATTGATCGTAATCTCTCACGACAGGGAGTTCCTGCAGGGTCTTTGTGATAAGATCTTTGAATTCCGTGATGGGAAAATGAAAGAATTTCTGGGAGATATCAACGAATATCTGGAGTACAGACAAAAAGAATCCATCAGGGAAATTTCTGCGGAAAAGGCAAAGCTTCATAATGATGATGTAAAAGAAGAGGCAAAGCCAAAAGTTGAAACACCTGAAAAAACTGAAGCAGTATCTCAGCCAAAATCAGGATTTGTAAGTAAGGAGCAAAAAAATATCCAGAACAAAATAAAGAAAGTAGAAGAAAGGATTTCTGAATTGGAAACTCAATCTGAAGAAATGGAAGCCTCTTTTGCAAAAGAAAACCCTTCAGAAGAGAGCCTGGAAAAATATAATAAAGTAAAAGCAGACCTGGAGCTGGCTTTACAGGAGTGGGAACATTTAGCATCTCAACTCGAGTAAACCTCGAAATATGATCAGGTGTTTTAATTGAGGTTATTATTTTTATTGAATAATTACAATTATTATTGTTATTTTTGGTGCATGATTTTTAAGGAAACCAGACAATTAAAGAATTTTATCTCCAGACTTTTGTTTGGGATCTATTTTCTTGCTCTGTTTTCTCAAAGCTTTCACCACCATGATGTAGTGGATAACTTTAGAAATTTTAACCTCAAAAAATCTGAAAATACCGTTACAAAAAATGTAGCGAAAGAGAAGGTAGGCGATTGTTTAGCTTGTCATTTCCTGGCTACTGGTCATACTTTGGTACCCGAAGAATTTAATTTTTCTTTCGATGGGTATACACAAGAGGTAAAGCAGGTTATTACCATTCAGGAGATCATTTGGTCTCAAACCAAATTTACTTTTCAGCTTCGGGGACCACCCGCAATTTCATAAATTCATAGATCTTTATCGGATTTGTCTTATATCTGAGACTTCAATGTATGCCTGACAAGAAAAACATCAGGTAGGTATTATGAGGTACGATAGAAATAAGACTAAATGTATTGGAGAATTATCATTACATCAATACATTTTACTTCGTACAATTTAGAATTGTATAAAAAATAAAGCAACAAACTTTTACGAAAAAATGTACTTTTTAAGTACGCAATCTATCTATTTACAATGAAATTGATATATAGCTTATTACTGATCTTTTGCGGATTGGTATTAACAAACGCACAAAAAACTTATACTGTCGAAGGCACCGTTCAGGATTTTCATGATAAAAGCATGCTTGAAAATGCAGTCGTGAAAATAGGAGACTTTACGGCTAAAACGGATAAAAAGGGTAAGTTTTTATTCAGCAAAATTCCTTCGGGATCTTATAATCTCATTGCAAAGCATCCTGATTGCCATGATTATACTGAAAATATAGGAGTGGATCAGGATCTTCATTTAACCATCGTCCTGGAACATCATATTCAGGATATTGAGACGGTGACTATTCATGGAAACCATAAATCAAACGGATCTTTGATTATTAAGACCATTGATAAATCTGAAATAGAAAAAAATTCCACTGATAACTTAGGGAATTTACTATCCAAGATTTCAGGTGTTAATGCTTTGAAGACGGGAAATAATATTTCGAAACCCATTATTCACGGATTATATGGAAGCCGTATAGCTATTATGAATAATGGAGTAAAGCTAGCGGAACAAGAATGGGGAGTAGAGCATGCTCCTAATGTGGATATTAATAATTTCCAGCATATAGACGTGATCAAAGGGGCGTCTGCTCTGAAATATGGGAGTGATGCAATCGGAGGAGTTATAGTTATGGAACCTGAAATTTTCCCTAAAAAAGACACGCTAAAAGGTTCTGTGAATCTTTCAGGTATTTCAAACGGGAAAGGTCTTGGGTTAGATGTAAATGTTGCCAAGATCTGGAAAAACGGATGGGCGGTAAAATCCGGAGGATCCATTAAAAAATTAGGTGATCAGCATACTCCTGATTATAACTTAATGAATACCGGGATGGATTTTTCATCATTTAATTTTACAGTTCAGAAGAATAGCTATGAACAGGGAATTTCTTTTGATTATTATCTTACTAATCAGAATATTGGGATTTACAGAGGTTCGCATGTTGGAAATAATAATGATTTTTATAATGCGATGACGTTGAATATTCCTGTATATACGGGAAATTTCAGTTATGATATTGATAACCCACGACAGGTTATAGAACATCATATTGCCAAAGTTTCTGCTTTTAAAAGATTTGAAAATATTGGGAAGGTATCTGCAAGTTATAGCTTTCAATACAACCATAGGCAAGAATATGATATAAGAAGGGGAGATTTAAAAGATATTCCCTCTTTGGATCTGGCATTGATGACTCATCAGTTTAATGTGAACGATTTATTAGAAAGAGAAAAATGGTCGTTGGAAACTGGAATTGACGCAAGTTTTCAGAACAATTATTCAGATCCGGCCACAAAAGCAAGACGTCTGATCCCTAATTATGACAAATATTCTGCGGGCGTTTACTCTGTTTTTAAATACAAAATTTCAGATGAATTGAATGCAGAGGGAGGTGTAAGATATGACTTTAACCGATATGATGTAACAAAATGGTATGACAAAAGTGATTGGGATAAATTATATAAAGCGACTTATCCTCAGTTTTATGTGAAAACAGATAAAAACAGAGTCTTAACACGTCCGAAACTTAATTATGAAAATATTTCTTTTAATGCCGGACTGGAATATCATCCTAGCTCAAATTTTAATCTGAAATTTAATTATGCTAAAGTAGGAAGAACACCTAATATTGCTGAATTATTTTCCGATGGGTTGCATCATTCTGCAGCGGTAATAGAAATTGGAGATATGGGCTTGAAAAATGAACAGGGACATCAATTTAATTTAGTTGCTGATGCTAAATTTAATGTACTGAAGGGATTAAACATATCAGTAAACCCTTATTTTTTCATAACTAAAAATTACATTAATGAAATTCCTACCGGGGTTCAGAATACGATAAGAGGTGTTTTTCCTGTATGGTCTTATCAACAGATTGATGCCAAAATGTATGGTGTAGATGTGGATGTCAACTGGAAACTTACAGAAAATCTTACCTATATAGGAAGAGGAAGTTATGTTAATGGGCAGGACGATTCAAATAACGAACCACTAATCCTGATGATGCCTCCTAATTTTTCCAATGCCTTACAGTTTAAAATGGAAAAATGGAATCAATTCTATTTCAGCCTTGAAAATCAAACCTTTTTAAAGCAAAATAGATTTCCTATTCATAATGCTCCCATTACTATTTTTGAAAATGGTGTAGAAGTAGAAAAGATAGTAGATTTCAGCACTCCCCCGAGCGGATATTCACTTTGGAATATTCAGACTGGTATTAATATCAGCAAAAACCTTTCTGCAGGACTTATCGTTAATAACCTATTCAACGTTTCATACAGAGATTATCTTAATCGTATGAGATTTTTTGCAGATGAAGCAGGAAGAAATTTTATACTTAATGTTAGATATCGTTTCTAATATTTTACCATTACAAATCAAGATTTTAAAAATTTAAATTAAAAAAAATGAACAAATTATTTAACACTAAAAATATTATCAAACTAATAGGTATTTTATTCATCGCAGTTTCTATCGTATCTTGTCAAAGAGATAACTCAGCGGAAGAAGATGATCTGCCTCAGGAAGATCTTACTAATATTATTTTATTGGTAAAAGATGTTGCCACACAGGTAACTTTACCTTACAATTATAGTGTAGGTGCCGGAGGGGCACAGTCGATAAAATTAGAGAACGGGAAGACATATGAAGTAGAAGTGCAGTTCAAGAATGGTAATGAAGATGCAACCCAGGAAATTAAAGATGCAAAAGATGAACATTTTTTAGTGTACAATTTCCCTAATTCTGATCTTACACTAACCAGAACCGATGATGCAAGTTCTACAAGAGGTGATGGAAAACATGTAGGACTTAAAACAAAATGGGTAGTGACCAAGGCCGTAAAAAATGCATCAGCACAAAGCCAGCTTATTCTTACTCTGTATCACGAACCAGCCACCGTTTCCGAAGCTTCTTCAGTAAGTGGAAACGGAATAGTGTATGGAGCTCAAACAGGAGGAGAAACCGATGCTCAGGCTACTTATACGATTATAAATTAAAAAAACAGCAAATAGATAAAACCACTGAAAAATTCAGTGGTTTTTTATTTATAAATATTTGATGCCGAAGAATTTATCTTTAATAGTTTATTTTGATAAAAATTTCATATTTTTGCAACCTAAAATTTTAATCAATAATGAAGGTTACCGCACAAAACCATGATGACGTAAGTGCATTACTTACTGTAACATTGGAAAAATCTGACTACAAAGACAAAGTAGAGAAGCAGTTGATTAATTATGCTAAAAATGCGCAAGTTCCTGGTTTCAGAAAAGGAAAAGTGCCTTTAAGTATGGTTAGAAAACAATATGAAGCAGGTATTGCATTCGAAGAGATCAACAAACAAGTTTCTGATGCTTTAAATAACTATGTAAACGAAAACAAGTTAAGATTAGTTGGCCAGCCTGTACCTCAACCTGTAAATGATTTCAATCATAATGCAGATCAACTTGAAGTTGCTTTTGAAGTAGGATACGAGCCTGAATTCACTATAGATTTAGCTAAATATGAAGCGCCTCACTATAAAGTAGAAGCTTCTGATAAAGAAATCACAAAAAGCATTGAAAACATGCAGAAGCGTTTCGCTGAGCAGGTTCCTCAAGATAAGATCACTAAGGATTCTTATGTTGCTTTAGAGGTTTCTCAGGTTGTAGAAGAAGATGCTGAAGGAGAACACCACCACCATCCGAAAAATGTTACTATTACAGCTGAAAACAAAGAAGCTTTCAAATTAGTTAAAGCTTTAAAAATGGACGGTTCTGTAAAAGTTTCTAAAGAAACATTGGCAGGTGATGAAGAATTAGCTAAAGAATTAGGGTTTACTAAAGAAGAAGTTGAGCATTTACACCACGCTGAAGTTGAAGTTAAAGTAAAAGATTTCTATAGCCTGAACTTAGCAGAACTTAATCAGGATCTTTTTGATAAAGTATACGGAGAAGGAAACATCAAGTCTGAAGAAGAGCTTAAAAATAAAGTTAAGGCTGAATTAGATGAGTATTTCCAGCAAAATGCTGATGTTCACTTTGTGAATAAAGTATTGGAACAAATTACAGAAAAAGAAGAAGTAAAACTTCCTGAAAATTTCCTTGTAAAATGGTTACTATTCTCTAACCAGAATATCCAGACTGAAGAGCAGGCAAAAGAAATCCTTGAATCTGAGAAAAAACAATTAAGCTATCAGATCATCGAAGGTAAATTGATGAATGATAACGATATTAAATTGGATTATGCTGATGTTCTTGCACAAGCTGAACAATTAGTAAGAAACCAATTGGCGATCTACGGAATTCACCATTTAGGAGATGAAGAAATTCAAAAGTATGCTGTTGAAATGTTGAAAGACCAGGAGCAGGTAAGACAGATTTCTTCTGAAGTAGCTATGACTAAATTGAAAGATGTAATTCTTGAAAAGGCAAGCAAAAAAGAAACTGCAATTTCGCATGACGAGTTTTTAGAAGAACTTAAAAAATAATTTATTTTTAAATAAATATTTTAAAACCACCAATTTTGGTGGTTTTTTGTTGTAAAAAACATAGATTTTATATCGGGCAATATTCCTATATTTACGTAATAAATAAATTATATGAAAAAGATAATCATTCCGTTTTTCTGTGCAGTGCTTTTTTCCACTTCAGTAGCAGCACAGCAAAAAACAACCGCTGCTAAAACAGAAGCAGTAAAATCGAAACTGACACCTAAAGAAGTAATAGATAATTATCTTAAAGCTTTGGGGGAAGAGATAAATTAGAAGCTATAAAAACAACCGTTATAGAAAATACCGTTACTGTACAAGGGATGGAAATTGCTATGACGACTAAAAAGATGGGAAATAAATTCAAGTCCGTACAAAGCGTAATGGGGCAACAAATGACTCAGGTTTTCGATGGCGAAAAAGGAACTTTTGACCAGATGGGACAAAAAATGGATATTCCTGCGGATAAAATTGCTGACCTTAAAAAAAGCAAAACAGTTGATGCATTGGGATATGATCCTGCTTCTTTCCAATCCGTAAATGTAGAGAAGATAGATGGTAAAGATTATAATGTGCTAACTTCAGATAAAGGAAAATACTTCTTTGATGCAACTACAGGATTGTTATACAAGTCCGAATCAAAAGAAGGTACAGCGATTGTAAAAGATTACATGACTGTAGACGGATTGAAGTTCCCTGGAGAAGTAGATGCCGAAGGAAATGGACAGAAGGTAGTTATTAAAACCACTAAAATTGTTCTGAATTCCGGTGTTACGGACGCTGATTTTAAATTATAATAAGGTAAAACCTACAGCTTATAAAAAATAAAAACCGCAAAATCTGCGGTTTTTATTTTTTTAATTTCCATATTCTTTTTTCCATTCTTCAGCAGCTTCACTTAGAACGGTATAGAATTCATCACCGTATTTCCTGATAAGGGGTGTTTTCAGGAATTTATAAACAGGAACCTGCAATTCTCTTCCCAATGTACATGCATCGCTGCACACAGACCATTCATGGTAATTTAAAGCAGTAAAAGAAGAGTATTCCGTAATTCGTATTGGATACAGATGACACGAAATCGGCTTTTGCCAGTCAATAGCACCGTCTTCATACGCTTTTTCAATTCCGCATTTTGTAATACCTTTTTCATCGAATGTTACATAGGCACACTCGCGGTCTTCTACCATGGGCGTTACATACATTCCGTCAGAGGGATCGGTTGTCCATGTTCCCTGTTCTTCAAGAGCTTTTACACCTTCTTTCGTCAGATAAGGTTTGATTTTATCAAAGATATTATCTAAAATTTCAAGCTCGTTTTTATCTAAAGGAGCTCCAACATCTCCCTCCACACAACATGCTCCCTTACATTTGGTAAGGTTGCAAACAAACTCCTCGGAAAATATTTCCTCGGAGATTAATTTATCGTCTATCTGAATCATAATCTTTTTAAAATAAATTAAAATACGTACCTATTTTAAAGGTAACCAAACTCAAAATAATCAGCCAAAGGCTGACTTCCTGCATCCAGTATTTGGGCAAAAAACGCATCATCCGGCTCAGTATGATACTGGAAGGAAATGCGAGGAGCAGTAAATATTCATAGCTCTTATTCATATACAGGATAATAGTAACCAGCTGAGCTAAAGAGAAAACCAATAGGAAGGTATATTTATATCTGCTTATCGGGCTTTTTTTGTTGTAATTTTTAAAGTGATCATATACCGCATAGATCAGCATTAATGCAACCGGGATTAAAGGGATAATTCCTCTGTAATCTGTAATCAGTTTCATCTTTCCAAATGGGAAATAATCAAGGTTCCAGGTGGTAAAGTCCATAAAGAACATGACAGAAAAATAACTGAACACGATCAGGATAATTCCAAGTAAAAATCTGAATATATTTAAACTTATTTTTTCAGAGGTTGCAATAACGTGTATAACTACAAAAACGGCCATTGGCCATGTAGTAGGTAAAAAAATAAAATTCAATGCAACGATGGCACCTACCAGGACATATGATTTTTTCCGGGTATCTTCATTAGCGCTCGTCAGAAGAAGCAAAAGAAAGGAATTAGTAAGTAATGATACGGCAATTCCGATATCAAGATTTCCCGGATAGAGCCCGAAAATGAAAAATGAATATAAAAATAAGGGAAGATGAGTCTGGTGATTAAGTGCAATACTGTGAAAACAGAAATATCCCAAAGCAATTCCCAGAAATGTTATTCCGGCAACAATTGCTTCATAAGTATTGAAATTCAGGATGTTAAATATTATTACTATTAAAAGAAGAAAACCAATATAAACAGGAATTGAAAAAATATTGCTTTCTTTTGAAAGTAATTTAAACATTTTTTATAAATTTGTACAAAGTTAATTTAAAAAAGGAAAATAATGACGTCTTTCTTTCTATTCTTAAGCAAAGTTTTCAAATGGTCTTTCGGTTTTTTTGATTCCTTTGGAAATGTTTTAAACTGGATCCTATTTATTGTTTGCTGTGTGTTGTTCACCTATTGGTGTTACGTTCTGGTGGTTACACTGGGAGGTGATAAAGATAAAGACTACTATTCTCCAACAGAGGGAAAACACCCTTATTATGATCCAAGTATCTACAAAAAAGAAGGTTAATTAATTGGTTATATAGTAAAAAGCCGATCAAATAAATTATTTGATCGGCTTTTTTATAACGGTTAAAATTTACTTTTTTTATTCGTGAATAGGAAGTACCAAAACCGGAATTGTAGAGCTTTTCGTTAAACCTTTAGTCAGGCTGCCTACAAAAACATCATAAATTCCACTTCTTCCGTGAGAGCCCATTACGATATAGCTGGCATTTTTTGATTTAGCGTATTCCAGGATAATATCTTTGGCAATACCTTGTTTTAAAAGATGCTCGCATTCTACATCGTGAGAAATAATTCTCTGTTCAAGCCTATTCAGCTGTACCAGTTCTTCTCTGATCTCATTTTCTTCAACTTCAGGAAAATACTGAAATCCCATATCACCAATAGCAAATCCAATGTCAGTAGGTGCTACATGGATCAGATGAATCTTGCCATTTATCTCTTTGGCAAATTTGATCGCACCATCTACGAGTTGTTCTGTTTTATCCCCAAAATCCACGGGCAATATAATGTTTATCATAACCTTTAATTTTGTTAACTAAAGATAGTGAAAAAAATATGAAATACGCTGTTAAATACTTATAATATTCGGATATCCAGAATTTTTTCATCCTCAAGGAATGCTTCCAGAATATCATTTTCTTCAACTTTCCCAACTCCTTTTGGAGTTCCCGTAAAGATAAGGTCTCCCACTCTTAATGTGAAATACTGGGAAACGAACGCGATGATATCATCAAAACTGAATATCATATCCTTTGTGTTTCCGTCCTGTACCTTTTCTTTATTTTGCAGTAATGAAAAGCCTAAACTTTCCAGATTATAATTTTCTTTATTAAAGAAGTTTCCTACTACAGCTGAACCATCAAACCCCTTAGCTAATTCCCAAGGCAGGCCTTTTGATTTTAACTCTGTCTGCAGGTCCCTTGCTGTAAAATCTATCCCCAAACCGATTTCTTCATAATGTTTATGGGCGGAATCTTTTTGGATGTATTTTCCTCCTTTTGAGATTTTCAATACCACCTCAAGTTCATAATGAATATCTTTAGAAAATTCGGGTAGGTAAAAATCATTACCCTTCAGGACAGCAGTATCAGGTTTGATAAAGATTACAGGTTTTTCAGGAATTTCATTTCCTAATTCTTTCGCATGCTCACTATAATTTCTTCCTATGCAGATAATTTTCATATGCTTATATTTTTTTATTGCATGGTATGAAATCATTGACGATGATACCTTGCAAAAATTATTTAATTGTTAATGGGTAAATTCATTCTCACAGTAATAGCAGATGAACTTATGACTTGTTAAGATAGAAACTCCGAAAAAACTTGTAGCACTATCATCTCTGTAAATATGATTGGAGCCACATTTTGGACATACAAAATCGAATTCGGGATCTTCGATGGTATGCTCCACTTCAAGAGCTATATTCTCGTTTTCTTTGTAATCTTTCAAAATTTCCGTTGCTTTACCCAGGTCGTCTTCAAAAACCTGAAGCTGAATTCCTCCCACTGCCTGAGACAATAGCCAGTCCGACTGAATGAGCTGCTCATTAGCTATGAAGCTGTTAAGGCCTTTTTCTGCCAATATCTGTTTATCCCTATTGGCTTCAAGAGCCGTTTCGTAAAATTTAAAACGAACAAGTTTTGACATCCTTAGAATTTACTTGATAGTTGAATTTTTGTAAAGACCTTCTTTGTATACAAAGGAAAATCGGCGTTCTGTAACCAACCATAATATCCCAGGTCTTTCTGGAAAACTACTTTTACACATTGTCCTTTATATTTACCGAAGCTGAAAGTTTCCTCCATCTTCTCGTTGAATCCGATAAACCCTGCTAAATCCGCATTCTTATTATGAAATGTAAATTCACTCAAAGCAGCAATTTCATTCGGCACGTCATCATATTTTCCTACCTGGGCATCTAATACCTCAAAGGTTGCCATAACGTCAGCCTCAGCCGAGTGGGCATTCTCCAATGTCTTACCACAATAAAACTGATAAGCGGCTCCAAGGTTTCTCGGTTCTTTCTTATGGAAGATGGTTTGGGCATCCACCAACTTGAATTTACTCAGGTCAAAATCAATTCCTGCACGCAAAAGCTCCTCTGCAAGAAGAGGAACATCAAACCTGTTGGAGTTGAAACCTCCCAAATCTGAGCCTGAAATCATTTCCATTACCTTCGAAGCAATGGATTTAAAAGTAGGAGCGTCCTTAACGTCTTCGTCATAAATGCCGTGAATCTGGCTCGATTCCAAAGGAATTGGCATTTCAGGATTAATACGCCAGGTTTTACTTTCCCTGGATGCATCGGGATTTACCTTTAGAATACAGATTTCAACAATCCTGTCTTTTCCGATATTTGTTCCCGTTGTTTCAAGGTCGAAAATGCAAAGAGGTTTATATAGTTTTAAATTCATATTGAAGATTTATAAGTTGAGATAGTGAATTTTGAAGTAATAATATTTCAATTTATTTTAGTCAAAATTCTGAATTTATGTAAGTTGTTTTTGAAATATAAGTGAAATTAAAATATAATAAAGTATAACCATAGGGATTCCTACTGTTCCCAATATGATCAGAATGATAATGGAACCTATTAATAAAGCAAGTTTTGGATAATTGTCTTCCAGTTTCATGGATTTGAATTTCATGGCAATCATTTTAACAGGGCTTACCAAAAGTAACGAAAAGACAATGGTAATGGCTATCATCAGATATAGATTGGAAAATATAAACTCATAGCTCTGAGTTTTTTTAAAGGCATAATACAAGCCAAAAATTAAAATAGTATTGGAAGGTGTATTTAAACCTTTAAAGTAATACTTCTGATCTTCATCCAGATTAAAAATTGCTAACCTCAGGCATGAAAATACAGTAAGTAAAAATCCTGAATAAGCATACCATGGAATGTGAGAATAAGAATTGTCTGCGAGAGCAACAAACATGGTCAATCCCGGAATAAAACCAAAGCTTACCATATCCGCTAGTGAATCCAGCTGAACCCCCAGATTCGAATTAGCTTTTAAAGCACGGGCAACAAAGCCATCAAAAAAGTCTAAAACCAGCGAAAGGATAAGGCAAATAGCAGTTATTTTATAATCACCAAGGATAAGATGCACTGCCCCTATGCATCCGGAAAATAAATTTCCTAAGGTTAGGACGTTCGCAAGATTGTTTTTAATAAAATTCATAGTCACAAAATTACATTTTTTAAGAATTCTAGGTTAAAATATTCCCCACTAAAAAATACATTAATCTGAAATTGATGTAAATTTGCCAAATGAAATTTTTTAAAGAATTTAGAAAACAGGAAGTTCTGGTATTGGTATATCGGATTTTTTTGGCATATGTTTTTTATCAGATTGCCAGATTTTTGTTCTGGTATTTTAATAAAGAGCTCATAAAGGTAGATTCGGTTTCAGACTATTTTAGTTTATCTTTTCATGGAATTGCCTTTGATACTACTGCAATTTTATATGTCAATTCTTTATTTATTTTGCTGAGTCTTATCCCTGTTATAATCAATACCAGAAAGGGATATCAAAAAATGTTATTTTGGCTTTACTTTATCACAAATGGAATTGCCTATGCCATGAACTTCGGTGATTTTGTTTATTATAAATTTGCCCAGACAAGATTAACGTCGGCTGCATTTCAGGTGGCCAAGCATGAAACTAATATCGGAAAAGTGTTTGGTGCTTCCATTGTTCAGAATCCTTTTGTTCTTATATGGTTTTTTGTTCTTATGGCACTATGGGTTTTTCTTTACAAAAGGATAAAGATCACAGAACAGAAGCCGGTAAGACTTATTCCTTATTTTATCCTTTCTGTCCTTTGTCTATGTGGAATTACAGTTTTGGTAGTAGGAGGGATCCGTGGAGACTTCAGACACAGCACAAGGCCTATTAATCTTGTGGACGCAAATCGTTTCGTGAAAATTCCATCTCAGGGGAATATGGTTTTGAACAGTACGTTTTCATTCTTCAGAACATTAGGAACCAATAATTTTAAAGAAGTTCACTTTGTAGACCAGAAGTTTATAGAGGATAATATCCAGCCTTATAAAATATACGACAGGCAGGTAACCAACCGTCCGAATATCGTAATATTTATTGTTGAATCCTTCAGCAGGGAATATTCCGGAGCTTTTAATAAGGATAAGAATATTAAAGATTATGTTTCTTACACCCCGTTTATTGATAGTTTAGCTGGTGAAAGTTTAATTTTTCCCAACACCTTTGCGAATGGAAGACAGTCTATCCATGGAATGAGCAGTGTGCTTGCCGGAATTCCGAGTCTTACGGATGCTTTTACAAGTTCACCATATTCCAATCAGAAAATACAATCTATTGTTTCTATATGTAATGATCTGGGTTATGATACCTCATTTTATCATGGAGCACCCAATGGATCCATGGGATTCCTGGGCTTTGGAAATATTTTAGGCTTCAAACATTATTTTGGAAAGACCGAATATAATAATGATGCCGATTTTGACGGAATGTGGGCGATCTGGGATGAGCCATTTTTGCAATACTTTGCTAAAAATGTTGGGAAAACGCAACCATTTATGGCTACTGTTTTTACCGCTTCTTCTCACCATCCTTTTAAAATTCCTGAAAAATACCAGGGGAAATTTAAAAAAGGTAAAAATCAAATGCATGAACCGATACAATATACTGATTATTCAATAAAAAAATATTTTGAAACGGCTAAAAAACAACCCTGGTATAATAATACTATTTTCGTGTTTACCGGAGATCATACCAATGAAATCTATTATCCGGAATATCAGAAAAGTATGAACCGTTTTGCCGTTCCGATTATTTTATATTCTCCCAATCCCGAATATCATTTGAAAGGAGTAAATACGGAAGAAGCACAGCAGATTGATATTTACCCAACACTGGCAGATCTGATCGGATATAATAAAAGGATAAGAAGCTGGGGAAGAAGTCTCGTAAGTGATAAAAAATACCCTGCTATCATAGCAAATTCAGATGGCGGTGTGGAACAATTTATTATTGGGAATTATATCTATCGTTTCGACGGAAAAAATGTAGTAGGCATTTATGATAAATCAGATCTGGGATTGGAGAAAAATCTGGCAGATCATTTGAATACACCGGAGACTGAAAAAGGAAAGGAGATTGCCAAAGCCTGGTATCAGGATTATATGGACAGGGTTATCAACCGTAAACTGAACTAAGAGGGTGTTTAATTTTTTAAATTGGTATGTGTCTTGTTATATATGCCTAGTATAATAAATGTTTTTGTTTGTTTAAAATTAATTTATATTTTTAACGTTAAATAGATAACAAGAACAGTATATCAAAATTAAAATAACAAGTATATGAGAAAATTATTATTTACCCTGGCATTTTCTTTGGCAAGTATATTATCTTTTGCACAGATAGAAGGAAAATGGAAAACTATAGATGATGAAACCAAACAGGCAAAATCTATTGTTGAAATCTATAAAAAAACAGATGGGACTTATTATGGCAAGGTATCGCAATTACTTATAAAGCCTGCTGATCCTAACTGTACAAATTGTAAAGATGACAGAAAAGGAAAACCTATTCTTGGACTGGAAATTATCAGGGGATTAAAAAAAGAAGGTGACGAATTTAGCGGAGGAACTATTACAGATCCGAAGACTGGGAAAACGTATAAATGTACGATTACAAGATCCGGAGATCAGTTGAATGTAAGAGGATACATAGGTTTATCCCTGTTGGGAAGAACGCAGACTTGGCAAAAAGTAAACTAATCTGTTTTAAATAAAATTAATTAACGGCATTTCATTTAAATGAGATGCCGTTTTTATGATGTGTGTAATAAAAAAACACTATTTTTGTAGTCTAAATTTTTCAAAGAAATATGGCAGAATATACTTTTCGTGAGGTAATTGCACAGGCAATGAGTGAGGAAATGCGTAAAGACGAATCCATTTATTTAATGGGGGAGGAAGTTGCAGAATACAACGGTGCGTATAAAGCTTCAAAAGGAATGCTGGATGAATTTGGTCCTAAAAGAATAATCGATACACCGATCGCAGAACTTGGTTTTACCGGAATCTCCGTAGGTGCAGCGATGAATGGGAACAGACCCATTGTAGAATTTATGACATTCAATTTCTCTTTGGTAGGAATTGACCAGATTATCAATAATGCAGCAAAAATCCGTCAGATGAGTGGAGGACAGTGGAATTGTCCTATTGTTTTCCGTGGTCCTACTGCTTCTGCAGGCCAATTGGGAGCTACACACTCTCAGGCTTTCGAAAGCTGGTATGCAAACTGTCCGGGATTGAAAGTGATCGTACCTTCTAATCCTTATGATGCAAAAGGATTATTGAAATCAGCAATCCAGGATAATGATCCGGTAATCTTCATGGAATCCGAGCAGATGTATGGAGATAAAATGGAGATTCCTGAAGAAGAATACTATCTACCGATCGGAAAGGCAGATATCAAGAAAGAAGGTAAGGATGTAACTCTGGTTTCTTTTGGTAAGATCATGAAAGTAGCGATTCAGGCTGCTGAAGATTTGGCTAAAGAAGGAATTTCTGTAGAGGTGATCGACCTTAGAACAATCCGTCCTTTGGATTATGATGCTATTTTAAATTCTGTTAAGAAAACAAACAGACTGGTTATTTTGGAAGAAGCATGGCCGTTTGCGTCTATCTCTTCTGAAATTGCATATATGGTTCAGCAAAAAGCTTTCGATTATCTGGATGCACCAATCAAGAGAATTACGACTCCTGATGCTCCTGCTCCATATTCAGCAGCTTTATTTGCAGAATGGTTCCCTAAACTTGAAAAAGTGAAAGAGGAGATTAAAAATGCGTTGTATATTAAATCATAGAGAAAAACTTCCGAAAGGAAGTTTTTTCATTTATTATATTCATGAAGAATAATTCATGAGGTCATAAATTTAGTGTAGATTTGCGCTTTTAAAATTAGCTGATATGTCAGAAGTTACAGAGGGTGGTCATCATTTTGACCTAAAGAAACTTTCATTTGTAGGGGTTATTGTGTCCCTCGGAATTGTTTTTGGGGATATTGGGACGTCACCATTGTACGTAATGAAAGCAATTGTGAATGCCCGAAAAGATGGTGCGGCAATGCCATTCGATGAATATATTGAAGGTGCATTATCATGTATTATCTGGACATTGACCCTTCAAACTACTATAAAGTATGTAATTATTGCTCTAAGAGCAGATAATAAAGGAGAAGGGGGAATTCTTGCACTTTATTCACTAGTAAAGAAACTCAAGAAGAAATGGCTCTATGTGGTTGCCATTATAGGAGCGGCAACACTTGTTGCAGATAGTGTAATCACTCCTTCACTAACGGTTATGTCTGCTATTGAAGGTTTAAAAATATATAATCCCGAGACACCGGTAGTTCTCATTACCCTGGTCATCCTGTTTGTAGTTTTTGTGGTACAACAGTTTGGAACGGCTTCTATTGGGAAATTCTTTGGACCCGTTATGGTAACCTGGTTCCTGGCTTTAGGGGTTTTCGGATCAATCCATCTTTTTGATCACATTGAAATTATAAGAGCATTCAACCCGATATATGCCTACAATCTTATTACACACTCTCCAAGTGCTATTGTTATCATGGGAGCAGTGTTCCTTTGTACAACAGGAGCGGAAGCTTTGTACTCGGATTTGGGGCATTGTGGTGCTAAAAATATAAGAATCAGCTGGGTGTTTGTAAAATTAATGCTTATCCTGAACTATCTGGGACAAGGGGCATGGCTGCTGGATAATTATCATCAGGTGTTCAGTGGAGTGAATCCATTCTTTGGAATTATGCCGCAATGGGCTGTTTTACCTGGGGTTATCCTTGCAACAGCTGCTGCAATTATCGCCAGTCAGGCCGTAATCACCGGATCATTTACCATGTTCTCGGAAGCCATGTCAGTTTCATTCTGGCCTAATCAGCACATTGAATATCCTTCGGGTATTAAAGGACAAATGTATATCCCGGGAGTAAACTGGGGATTGATGGTATTCTGTTTTGTTGTGGTTATATTTTTTCAAAAATCTGAAAGAATGGAAGCGGCTTATGGTCTGACGATTACCATTACCATGTTGATGACAACCATACTATTACTTTTCTGGTTGAGCAGAACACGGGTAAGCAAATTCTTTATCATCGGTTTTGGAGCGGTTTATCTTTTCCTTGAATCAGGATTTTTCTATGCCAATGTCATCAAATTTGTTGATGGAGGATGGCTAACAATGGTGTTAGGTGGGTTTATTGCAGTATGTATGTATGCATGGTATAACGGCAGACTGATCAAGGCTAACTTTATACAATATGTAAAGATCGATAAATATGTGTCTATTATTAAGGATATGAAACTTGATGAGACCATTCCTAAATATGCTACCAATCTGGCTTACTTAAGCAGAGCAAAAAGAAATGACGAGGTAGAGTCAAAGATTATTTATTCCATCATCAAGAAACAGCCTAAAAGGGCAGATCATTATTTTGTTTTAAGTATTGTAAATCAGGAAGATCCCTATACTTTTAAATATACGGTAGATGAAATATTACCAGGAACTGTATTTAAAGTGAATTTTCTTTTAGGATTTAAAGTAGACCGTAGAATCAATGATTATTTCGGTATGGTTCTGAAAGACCTTATGGCTGATGGAACTATTCCATCAAGAAGCAGTCACCCTTCTTTGAGAGCACATAATATACCTCCGGATCTTAAGTATGTGATTATAGATAATACGTATATCAATGATATACTTTTGACAGTAAAACAAAAAATCACGCTTAATATTTACAATTTTGTGAAGTATATCGGAAGTGACGATTTCAAGGCCTGGGGAGTCACTTCACACAATGTAGTGGTGGAATCTGCTCCGATTACAGAGGAGACATTATATGATAAAAAAATTGAACAGGCGGGATTTTTACGCCATAACTTCTAAGCACCACTTTATAAGCATACTATCTATTTAAATAAAAATTAATAAATTTGTAGATAATTATTTTAATGGATACTATACAAAAAGAAAAAAATATAGCTCTTATCAAAGATGTTTTGAGAAACTACCTTTTAGAAAAAGGTTTCCGAAACACACCTGAGAGATACACCATATTGGAAGAGATCTATAATATGGATCACCACTTCAATGTGGATGATCTCTATTTGTTGATGATGCAGAAGAAATATCATGTTTCTAAAGCAACAATTTACAATACAATTGAGATCTTCCTGGATGCAGGGCTAATTCGTAAACACCAATTTGGAGAAAAAACACTGACGTCTTCATCTTATGAGAAGTCTTATTTTGATAAGCAACACGATCACTTGGTGATCTACAAAAAAGATTCTGATAAGGAGATTGAGGAAATTATAGAGTTTTGTGATCCTAGGATTCAAGGGATCAAAGAAGCTATAGAAGATGCTTTTGGCGTAAAAATTGATTCTCATTCGCTGTATTTTTATGGCATTAAGAATGACTAATCAATGAGACTGATTCTTTTTCTGATACTCTTTGTTTCTACTTTTATGTTTGCGCAAGATCAACAAAAGCCTGCGCAAAGGGATCCTTATTTAAAAGCTCCTGTAAATAATAATGCACCCAAGCAAATAAGACCTGAAGATAAAATTAAAATCATCCATGCGGATTTTGTAAAAAAAGATCCTGCAAAGTATGACGGAAACCAATATCTTGAGGGAAATGTAAAAATCGAAAATCAGGGTTCTATACTTACGGCAGATGAAGTTGTGCTGTATAGCGAAGAAAACTTTGCGAAAGCGATTGGTAATACAAAGCTCCAGAACACAGATGGATCGGTAATTACTGCTGGGGAAATGGAATACGATGGGAATACCCAAAAGGGCGTTGCACGTAAGAACGTAGTACTTACCGACCCAAAGCAAACCATCAGAACCGATATTCTTTATTACGATAAACTTTCGAATCTTGCCTATTTTAATACAGGAGGAACGATTTCTGACGGACAGAATGTGATGTATACAAAATCTGCGACCTATTTTCTGGATACGAAGATGATCGATTTTGTAGGCAATGTAAAAATTGATACTCCGGACTATGTTATCGAAGGTCCCAACATTAAACAGAACCAGAATACTAAAGTTGCTGAGTTCTTTGGTCCGACAACGATAACCAACAGGGCCAATCCGAAAAACTATATATACACCGAAAGAGGTACCTATAAAATGGGTTCTAAAGAATCCTACCTTAATAAAAATTCGAGGATACATTATAACGATAAAATTCTGACCGGAGATGATATGTATTTTAATCAGCTCACAGGGTTTGGTACAGCTACCGGAAATGTGACATTAGATGATCCTAAAGAAAAAAGATATGTGAAAGGAGGTTATGGAGAAATTTTTCAAAAGAAAGATTCTTCGATCATTACCAAAAATCCATATGCCGTAAAGATCCTTGAAAAGGATTCTATATATTTTGCAGCTGAAAAGATAATCTCTTATCAGAAACCTGATGAAACTGATGCTACAAAGAAAAAAAGTTTTTTGAGAGCATTCAGGAAAGGAAGGTTTTATAAGTCCAATGCACAGGGAAGAGCAGATTCCATTGCATTTAACGAAACGGATGGTATTATGCATATGTATACTGCACCAATCTTATGGAGTGGAGAAAAGCAGGTGACAGGAGATAAAATCGAAGCTTATTTTAATACGGCAACCGAGGATCTTGACTCCTTGAAAGTAATAGGAAATGCATTTGCTATAAGTAAAGTTGATTCTTTGAACCTGAAAGATGAGTTCAACCAGGTAAAAGGAAAGCTCATGACCGTTTATTATGAAAAAAGCGAGGTCAAAGAAACCAAAGTTATAGGAAATGCACAGGCTATAAGTTATGCGGATGACTTTAACGAAAAGACTAAAGAGAATGAAAGAATAGGTATTACCCTTACCTCATGTGGAATTATTGATGCTATATTTGAAAGCAGAGTACTTCAGATTGTATCCTGTAATATCGGGGCAACGTCCGATACATATCCTATGAGTAAGATAGAACCTGCCAGAAGAAAGTTTCAGGACTTTAACTGGAATACAAAAGACAGAATCAGGAAATGGCAGGATATCCTCGTAGATACTCCTGGATATGAAGAGATAAAATACGAAGCCGACACTGAACTTTATGATGCGGCTAAAGAAGCTGTTGAAAAGGAAAAAGCTAAGGAAGAAGCTAAAAAACCTAAGAGAGTCAGAAAATAAGTTTCTGTAAAATATAAAAGGCCTGCCAAAAAGCAGGCTTTTTTTGTGTAATGATAATTTCGGGATTTAATGAATGTTTTTTAGCTTTGCTAAAATTTTATTTAAAATGGAATTGCAAAAAGGTTTTTTTTCATACCAGGCACAAACTACACAATTTGCAGCAGGTTTTGAAGTTGAAAAAGCAGAAGGAAGCTATATTTTTGGAACGGACGGAAAGAGATATCTTGATTTTGTAGCAGGAGTTTCTGCCAATACTTTGGGACATTCCCATCCTAAAATCGTTAATGCAATCAAAGAACAGGCGGAAAAGTACCTTCATGTAATGGTATATGGTGAATATGCGCAGGATAAACCTGTGGCATTATGTCGTTTGCTGGCAGAAGCTACTCCGGATCCGCTGGAAGTTACTTATCTTGTCAATAGTGGAGCTGAAGCTATAGATGGAAGTCTGAAGCTGGCCAAAAGATATACCGGAAGGGAAGAAATTATTTCCTTTAAAGATTCTTATCATGGAAATACCCATGGAGCATTAAGTGTTTCGGGAAATGAGTATCATAAGAGGGAATTTCGTCCTCTTTTACCGATGGTATCATTTATTGAATTCAATAATGAAGACGATCTGGATAAGATTACAGAGAAGACAGCCTGTGTAATCCTTGAAACGATACAGGGTGCGGCAGGATTTTTAGTTCCTCAGAACGATTATCTGAAG
The DNA here is from genome assembly GCF_028570785.1 of Chryseobacterium sp. B21-037. Taxonomy (NCBI): domain Bacteria; kingdom Pseudomonadati; phylum Bacteroidota; class Flavobacteriia; order Flavobacteriales; family Weeksellaceae; genus Chryseobacterium; species Chryseobacterium sp. B21-037. Next base: position 2,642,881 of record NZ_JALGCB010000001.1, on the reverse strand, counting down.
AAATTAAAAAAAAGATGTGAGGAGGTGGGGGCTCTCCTTATCCTGGATGAGATACAACCGGGGTTTGGAAGGACAGGTAAGCTGTTTTCATTTGAGCATTATGGAATTGTTCCGGATATCCTTGTTATGGGGAAAGGAATGGGAGGTGGAGTCCCTGTTGGGGCTTTTATGAGCTCTAAGGAAATAATGAATAGTTTGTCACATTCGCCGAAGTTGGGACATATCACTACATTCGGAGGGAACCCTCTTATAGCGGCATCCAGCTATGCAACATTAAAAGAAGTGCTAGAAAGTGGGTTAATGAATGAGGTGGACAGGAAAGAGGAACTATTCAGGGCATTACTGGTGCATCCCAAGATCAGTAATATAAACGGGAGAGGGTTGATGCTCGCTGTAAATTTAGGAAGCCCGGAATATACTTTAAAAGTTGCTCAGAAGTGTATGGAAAAAGGTCTTGTAGTGTTCTGGCAACTGTACAGGAATGAATATTTAAGAATTTCTCCACCATTAACCATATCTCTTGAGGAAATAAAAGAGGGATGCCAGATTATCCTTGAAGTTTTAAACGAAAATTAGATATCAATCTCTTCTTTCAAAGAAGAGAATTTTTTATGCCAAGCACTGTAAATTTTGCTTTTAAAATCCTTCACGATAGTGTCAGAACAACTGTGACAAATATCATGCATATTGTATAAAAAAGTAAATACATTTTTGTGTAATAAAAAAATTAATTTATATATTGCGGGACGATAAAACAAAGATTATATGGCGAAACTTAAAGTCCATTACGAATTTCCAATGCATTGTCTTTCAGAGATTTTATATGAGTATCTGGCGACGGCAGAAGGATTATCTGAATGGTTTGCGGATGAGGTAGTAGAGAAAGGAGATGACTTCTTTTTTAGCTGGGGTGGAGGCCCTGCTGAAAAGGCGACTTTGATTAGATATAAGCCAGAAGGTTTCGTGCGTTTCAGATGGGAAGAAGATGAGGGAACAAAGAATTTCTTTGAAATGACCATCACGATTGATGATATTACTGAAGATTTGGCTTTAAATATCACAGACTTTTGTGAAGAAGGAGATGAAGAAGAAAATGCGATGTATTGGGAGAATCTTATAGAAAACCTAAGAATAAAACTAGGGGCTGCTTAATAGTGGGCTGTACAAAATGATAAAACTGATGAACGATTTATCGTTCATTATTTTTTTATAAATAAATCATACATTGGAAAATCAATATTTTACATCAGACGAATTGAATGTGAAGAACAGGGCATTTCTCCTGGGAGATGCTGTAAAGGTTTCTTTTTTTATTAGAAACTCTAAGCTCATTATGGACGAAGAGTGTTATTTCTTCCTAATGGCCTCAATGAGAAAAATGAGAATGAATATTCCTTTGACTTATACTCTTGAATTTTTTCAAACTCTTTTTCAAAAAGAGGTGATTGAAGGAAAGAATAGTAAAAATGCGATTATTAATTTTCAGGTTTTCAGAAATTCAGATGAACTTACTTTAGCAAAATCATCAATTTCCTATTTTTATGAAGTCGATGAAAAGGATGATATTCTGGCCATTCATCAAAGGCTTCTTGAGCTTGATCTTATCAAAGAAATTAATGTAAATAATAATCTTTTGAGTAATATCAGGGTTCATTGTCCGGAAAACATCTATGGAGGGATTTATGCTCAGGAAAACGATCTGGATGATGTGATTCTGCTTAATCCGAATAAGAGGATTGCGAGATCTACTTCTGGAAACCTTCTGTTTTTAGAAGGAAATATCATTAAAGTTCCAAAACATTCTGAAGGTGCATACATTTCTCCTTTACTGGAAAATTTTGTTACTTTTTTACATAAGAATAATCTTGCTGATATTCAGGAGCATGAAATTATTGCATTTGAATCTCAGAAAGCTGAAGAAATTTTAATGATTTCAGATGAGAAAGGCATATTTTCTGTAGGAAAGATAAGAAATAAGACTTTTGGAAATTCCCGATTCACCGAATTGGTGGAAAAATGGAAGGAAAGTTTTTAAAATTGACAAACCCGGTAAACAACAAAAGTTCCAAAGTCCTTTACCGGGTTTTATTCTGAATATATCAGAAATTGTATTTTTTTAAACCTGCTGAGATGTATCTGGCAGACTTATTTACAATATTATTTTTATTTATTGCCTCGCTTCACCTTAATAGGCTTAAGAGTTAAAAATACTTCCGGAAAGAAAAATAAAATAAGTTGTTTTAAGATTTTCATTTTCACGACTTTTTGGTTATTCAAATAACGGAAATTCTTTCTTAAAAATTGGTTAAAGCAAGCTTAAAATTTGTTAATATTTTCTCTCTAATTCCCAATATAAGTAGAATTAATTCAATGAAATATCTTCCGGGGAATTAGCCCAGAGTAGATATTCACCACCCAGATTCTGCATGATAGTTTTCCATAAGGTCTGGTCATTGGGTAATGTATAGTCCAGATTATAGATATCGACTACAGTCCACATTTTTCTTTGAACCTCACTATCCAGCTGATTGGCTGTCCATCCTGAATATCCGGAAAAGATCTTGACATCATCTATAAGGAGGTCTCCACTTAAAACGGCGCTAATGATGTTTTCAATATCCTCTGTCAGATAAAATCCATCAGCAATATCAGTATATAGTTCCGTTACTTTTTTGCCTTTTACAATAAAGAATATCTTATCATTTTCCACCGGTCCACCATCGTACACATCGATTTTAAAATCAAAGAAGTTCTTGAACTTGCCACTCACCTGATTGTTTTTCTTATTTAATATTAAACCAAATGCGCCGCTTTCGTTGTGTTCTACGATAAGGACTACTGATCTGGAAAAAATATCTCCGGAAATATCAGGTGTGGAAATTAATATTTTACCTTTGTATGAGTAATGCATACTCAAATTTAATAAAAAATATTTATGGAAAACCTTCACGATAAGAGAAAAATCTATGAGAAATCCCAACTTATTGAAAGTGAGATAAAACAAAATCCGATTGAGCAATTCAGGGATTGGTTTCTTACAGCGTCAGAGAATCCAGGTGTTTCCGAAGCAAATGCAATGGCTATATCAACTGTAGAGGAAGATGGATGCCCAAGGACGAGAATGGTTCTTTTAAAGGCATATACGTATGAAGGGTTTATTTTTTACACCAATTATTCAAGCAAGAAAGGAAAGGCAATTGAAAAAAATCATAAGGCCTGTCTCCATTTTTTCTGGCCAACACTTGAAAGGCAGATCATCATAAAAGCCAATTTGGAACGGGTAGCGGAGAATCTGAGTGATGGCTATTTTCATTCCAGACCAAAAGGCAGCCAGCTGGGTGCAGTAGTGTCGCCTCAAAGCCAGATTATTCCCAACAGGGAGTTTCTGGAAGAGAAATTAAAAGAGCTGGAGAAGCAATATGAAACGGATGAAGTTCCAAGACCCGAGAATTGGGGTGGCTATATCGCAAAACCTTATGAGATAGAATTCTGGCAGGGCAGACCCAATAGATTACATGACAGGATTATCTATCAGCTTGAAGGTCTCGACTGGAAAATTTCCCGTTTAGCGCCTTAATCCCTTTATCAAACTGAATAAACATAAAAAAACCTCATCAAAAGATGAGGTTTGCATTTTCTAATCTGAATGATTATTTTTTCTTAGCTCCAGAAACTGCTGTAGATAGATCAGCTCCAGCTTTGAATTTAGCAACTTTTTTAGCAGCAATTTTGATTGGTTTTTTAGTTGCAGGGTTGATACCTTGTCTAGCAGCTCTCTCAGCTACTGAGAAAGTACCGAATCCTACTAAAGAAACTTTTCCGTCTTTTTTCTTTAAAGTAGTAGTTACGTTAGAAATAAAAGATTCAAGAGCAGACTTTGCTGCAACTTTTGTAATTCCTGCATCTTTTGCGATTGCGTCGATTAATTCAGACTTGTTCATAATTTTTAATATTAAAGTTGGTTCGTAATTATAGCAAATATAATACTATTTTCTAATTGTGCAATTTTTTTATTAAATTTTGTGTTATTTTTTTGATTTTGGCGAAAAAACATCAAAATATCATAATTCGGTTTTTCACCAAAAATCTACGTTACCCGTTACTAAAATCATGCCAAATGCTTATGTGTATTGACTTTAGCTAAATCGGAATATTATTTTTTGTATTTATTAAATCTTGAATTTGTATTAAGTATTAATGTATTTGGTGATATGATTGTAGATTTAGTAAGTAAAATCCAAATATTTTAATTTAAAAAAAAATAAATACCTGTGTATCTGATGCTTTTAAAATGGTTATAAACTTCAATTTATAAATTTTTATTAATAAATTTGCAGCATGTTAATAGAAGTTTTCAAGTCAAAGATTCACAGGGTACGGGTTACTGCCTCAGACCTTAATTATATCGGGAGTATAACGATTGACGAAGATCTTATCGAAGCTGCCGGATTGGTGGTAGGTGAGAGAGTTTATATCGTAAACGTAAACAATGGAGAGCGTTTCGATACATACATTATAAAAGGTAAGAGAAAATCCGGAGAGGTATGCTTAAACGGGCCTGCTGCAAGAAAAGTTCAGAAGGATGATATCATCATTATTATAGCTTATGCACAAATGACGCCGGAGGAGGCAAAAAGTTTCCAGCCAAAGATCGTTTTCCCGGATGAAAAGACAAACCTTCTTACCTGATTCATGGAGAAAAAACAAACGAATCCCATAAAGTCAATAATTACAGTCGTAATTTCGCTTGCTTTTGCAGGCTTTTTTTTATGGCTTGCTTTAAAGGGACTTGATTTTAAGGTGATTCAGAAATCATTGGCAAAAGCAAACTACCTGTGGGTTTTATTTGCTTCTGTTTTTGGGATTTTAGCCTACTGGTTTCGGGCTGTTCGCTGGAATCTTTTATTAGAACCTATGGGGCATCAGATCTCTAACTCCAATTCATTGTGGTCTATTTCATTTGGCTACCTGATGAATCTTACCATTCCCAGAAGTGGAGAAGTAGCAAGGGCTACGGCATTGTATGGAGTGGAAGGAGTTCCGGTAGATAAATCTTTTGGAACGATTATTTTGGAAAGAGTAGTTGATCTTATTTGTATGTTGGGATTCTTGGGATTAACCTTAATCTTTAAATACAAGGCCATTCTTTCTTTTTACGAAAACTCAGGAATAGATATCAACCCAAATAAAATTTTAATCATTCTTTTAATTCTTGTAGTAGGAACAATACTTTTTTTTGTTCTCAAAAAGAAGCTTGCAACAATTCCTCTTTTAGGAAAGATTATTGGCTTTATAGATGGAATCTTCCAGGGGATCACTTCGATTTTCAGGCTGAAACAGAAAGGAAAGTTTATTTTGTATACGCTGGGAATCTGGATATCCTATTATTTTGCAGCCTATCTTGTATGTTTTGCACTTCCGGAAACTTCAAACTTCACCATTGCTGACGGTTTCTTTATTATTGTAGTAGGAACATTGGGAATGATCATTCCTGCCAGTGGAGGTATCGGAGCCTTCAACCTGGCTATGAAATTCGGATTTATGGCATTATTTATATCCATGGGAAAAAGTGCGGAATTAGGAGGTGAAATGGGACTTACTTATTCTTTTATTTCCTTACCTCTGCAAATTGTAATTATGCTGGTCATGGGATTGATTTCTATTCCAATGCTGGCGAAAGCAAGAAATAGCAGAGTCAGTCACAATAATTTTGAAAGTTAATATCCATTCTGATATACAATACAGCCCGGTCAATTAGATCGGGCTTTTTCTATTAAAATATTTGGATATTCGGGAAATCAAATTTATCTTAGATATTTAAGATTTTATTATGGCAATTAACCTACAGAAAGGACAAAGAATAGATATAGGATTAACAAAACTAACGATTGGACTAGGATGGGATCCTAATGATGGAAGAGGATATGATTTTGATCTTGATGCTTCTGCAATTATGATCGATGCGGAAAGAAAACTTGTAAGTGAAGATTATTTTGTTTTTTATAACAATCTAAGCTCTCCGGATGGCGCATTGACTCATACGGGTGATGATCCGAGTGGAAAGAACAGTGACGGGGATGATGATGAATCTATTATTATCGATTTGGAAAAAGTTGATGGAAGAGTAGAAGAAATACTCTTTGTGGTTACCATCGAAGATTTTGAAAGAAGAAAACAAAATTTTGGTCAGGTAAGAAATTCATATATCAGGATCATTGATAATAATAGCAACCAGGAAATCGCCAAATATGAACTGGATGAGGATTTTTCTATAGAAACGGGAATCGAGTTCGGCAGGTTATACAAGAGGAATGGAAGCTGGAAATTTGAGGCTTCCGGAATTGGTTACAGGGCAGACCTTTCTTTCTTCCTTGAAAAATATTATAAAGGGCAAATCATTAAATAACAATGGCAATTAATTTACAAAAAGGCCAAACGATAGATCTCAGGAAAAACAATCTTGGTGAAAGCGTTTATGATCTTTCTCAGGTCACTATCGGATTGGGTTGGGACGTTCGCAAGCAGGGAGGTTTCTTTGGGAGGTTATTCAGCAATGAACCCGAATATGATCTCGATGCTGTTGCTTTTCTTCTGGATAAAAACGGGAAAGTTGCTGATATGGGAAGAACTCTTCATGGGCATAATGGAAAACAGGTTGTGCTTTATGAAAGTGATGTTATTTACTTTAATTCGATGCGTCATCCTTCAGGTCACATCTGGTTGACGGGTGATAATAGAACAGGGGAAGGCGATGGAGATGATGAACAGATTATAGTGAAGCTGGATCAATTAAACGAACGTTATCAAAAGATAATTTTTGTCGTGTCTATATATCAGGGAAGGACCAACAGACAGCATTTCGGAATGATTGATAATGCTTTTATCAGAGCGGTTGATGCAAGAGGAAAAGAAATTACAAAATATAGTCTTTCCGGAGATAGCAGTATGAATGGCATGTGCTCGATGGTTTTTGCTGAAGCATATCGCCATCATGGAGACTGGAAATTCAGGGCAATAGGAGATCCTTACAGTACGGATAATTTTATAGATGTTCTGGTGCCTTATACGTATAAATAAAAAGTATGCTGAAAAGCATACTTTTTTTAATTAAAAAATTTCATATTATAAGAATGATCATCTTCATCGATGATTTTAAAACCTAAGCTGGAATAAAGTTTCTGTGCCCGATTAGTTTTTAAAACACTAAGGGAAACTGATTTCTGATCCGAAACCGATTCACGGATAATTTTTTCCAAAATAGATTTTCCAATACCCAGACCTTGTTGGTCAGGATGAATCTGAAGTTGTAAAATATCTATATTATCTGCAGTTCTGTTTATTTTTAACAATCCCATTGGGTTATCATTTAAAATGATGATATGAGCATTTTCAAATTGGTAAAGGATCCTTTGAAGAGCATATTCTTTTGTGGTTGGCAGATTCGAAGTGGCATAATGCTCAGTCATCGTTTTCATTCTCAGATCGAGCAGGAATTCAATATCGCTTTCCTTAGCTTTCCTGTATTTCAATGCAAAGTTCATAGTATATTCAGCCTTTTCAATACCACGAATATATTGAATTTAAGATTTAAAAAAGTTCGAAAAAAAATCTTTTTCCGATTTTGATTTTGGTGCCTCCTTTCAATTCAATTCTTCGATCGATATCTGTTATTTTCTCCTGATTAATCTGTACTCCTCCATTTTCAATCAATCTCCTTATAGCTGATTTACTCAGATCACTCTTAAGCTGGTGACACAAATCTGTAAGAAGGACATAATTTTCCGAGAGATGCAGGGAATCAATACCAACAGGTTTGAATGTCTTTTCTTCAAAGTTTTTATTTTGAACCTGATTAGCAAAAAAATCTTCTGCTCTTTTTGCTGAAGACTCGTCATGGTATTGAGTAATAATATTTTTAGCAAGTAACTTTTTAATATTCATGGGATTTTCTCCGTTTTCCATCCTCGATTTCAAATTCTGTTTTTCAACAGCCGAAAAGTCTGTGGTGAGATTCATAAACTCTTCGATTAAAGAATCAGGAATAGACATTGTTTTTCCAAACATCTCATTGGGTTCATCTGTCAGGCCAATGGTATTATGTAGTGATTTGCTCATTTTTTCTTTTCCATCAAGTCCTTTTAATAAAGGCAGGCACATCACAATCTGTGGTGAAAGCCCATACACTTCCTGTAATTGTCTACCCATTGTGCAGTTGAAAAGCTGGTCAGTTCCTCCCATTTCGATATCACATTCAATCTTTACGGAATCAAATCCTTGTAAAATAGGGTATACAAGTTCATGCATCGCAATAGGTGTATTTTCCGAAAATCTTTTATTGAAGTCGTTTCTGTGCATTAACTGGGCTACAGTTACTTTTGAAAGCAATCCGATCGCTTCAGAAAAGTTCAAATGATCCAACCAATCGGAATTAAAAACAATTTTTGTTTTTTTAATATCAATTATTTTAGATAGCTGATCGATATAAGTTTGGGCATTGTCATTAACATCTTTGGTGCTTAGCGGTTTTCGTGCTTTGTTTTTTCCTGTAGGATCCCCAATTCTTGCTGTAAAACTTCCGACAACAATAATAATCCGGTGTCCCAGATCCTGAAATTGTCTGAGTTTTTTTAGAACAACAGCGTGTCCGAGATGCAGGTCCGGAGCAGTAGGATCGAATCCCAGTTTGATGTTTAGTTTCCTGTTTTCGTCTTTAGCCTGTTGTAATTTTTTTTCCAGACCGTTTTGTGGTAAAATAATTTCCACATTTTCTTGTAATAAATGAATCATTTCTTTTAAAATTTTGCATTAAAAAAGCCCGAACTATAATGTTCGGGCTCTATATAATTAATTAATATTTTGTTATTGAATTATACACATAGACAGTCTTCCCGAACAGTACATCGGGTAATAATACTTATTAAAGAAAGGAAGACGTAATATGCTGTTTAAATGTTTCATATGAACATCAAAGATAGAAAGTTTTTTCTATTGTAAGAATTCAATCAGGAAACTGGCTGATTATTTTCTTTAAGAAGATTGACGGGTTTGCAATGGATGAGTGTTCAATATTTCAGATTCATTAGCATTCGTTAAGCGATCATTGATTTCATAATATGTATTTCTAATGTGCTCTTTCCATATTTCCACTTGTTCAGGAGATACCCTGTCTGCTTTATCGAAGAAAAAATGTTGGTTGATCTCAAAACCGCAGTATGTAAATATACCTTTATCGGAAGTTAATGAAAGTGCTTTATCCATTCCGATTTGTTCATATTCTGCATGTGATTTACCATGCGTATTGATAATTACGGCCTGTTTTTCTGCCAATAAACCCTTTTGAATGCCCTGGTCATAACGGTAAGCGTAACCATAGCTGAAAACCCTGTCGATATATCCTTTCATAATAGCCGGCATTCCGGTCCACCAGATAGGATAGATGAAGGTAATATGCTCTGCCCATGTGATGAACTCCTGCTCATATTTGATATCATCGGCAAGAATTCCCATTCTCTGTTCCTGTATATCTTTTAAAGAAAACACAGGATCAAAGTTAATTGCATAAAGATCTCTTACAATAACTTCATGATTTTGGGAAGTCAGGCTTTCAACAACAGTTTCTAACAGATGGTGGTTTAAACTGTTTTCGTTATAATGTGCGTAAATAATTAGATGTCTCATTTTTTCTACTTTTTTATTGTTACAGGACAAAGGTAGAATAGCTGAGTACACAAAAATTGTAAGAAAACGAAGTGCCTAATCCGATTTTGGATTGCAGATGTCCTGCTGAAACTTCAGGAACTGTGAAGGTGAAAGATGTATGAAGTGCTTGAAATCATGGATAAGCTGGCTTTGATCGTAATAATTACACTCATCAACAATGGTAAACCATTCGACTTTGTTTTGATTGGCAATTTCTTTCTCAATAAGCTGGATGGCTTTTGAAAACCTGTTATACCGGGTGATCTCTTTGGATGAATATCCAAATTGCTCTTTTTGTTTTAGCTGAATACTTCGTTCACTTTGATTGGTCTTTTCAGCAATTGTTTTAATGGGGTTTAAATTTTTATTTGTAAAATCACTCAAGAGCTGACCTGTGAGATCCCGCTCCTGCAAATAGGGTTTACAAAACGCAAGAATATAATCTACCTGTTCCTGAGTAGAATTAATTTTTGAAATCTGATGCCATAGATTGGTAAAACAGTTTTCTTCAAGAAGCTCGTCAGGATTTATCGCGGCCTGATATGAGATGCATGCTTTTCCAAAAAAACGATAAAAAGCATCATCTTTGAAATTAGCTACAAGAATTGAAGTTCCGGAAGGCAACGTATAGTCGAAAGAGTGCCTGATAGGACCAAAAACGATACATTTATCTACCGTTATCATCGTTTTTTCCTTGGTTACCATTGATGCACTTTCCCCAAAGCAAAATAGCAATATCGTCTGATACGTGGGCAGCAATGTCTTGGTTACCGGAAATTCGGAATTGTTTTCAGCAAAATAGAAATGTGAAAATATATTCTCGAATTCCGGCGGAACTGAGATTCTGTAACCATTATATTGTGTTGATGATCCGGACATTTAAAAGCCATTTATTATGATGTAAAAATAAAGGATTTTTATTACTACATCGTTTTAACTGAATGGTAAAATTAAAAACAAATTGAGATTTATTTTTTAAGTTTTTGAATAAAATTCACTTGATATAATTTCTGCTGTTCAGGATTTAACAAAGGGTAAAACAAATTCATCTGGATAAGGCTGTAATGCTTAATTGCTTCTTCTTTTGGTAGATTGAGTGTTAGGCTATTATGGGTAACCCAATTATCAGCAATAATAAATATTTGGGTGCTAAGGTTGTTTATAATAAAATCAGGGATATCTTCCCGGAAGATCCTGTTCTTCTGAAAATCCAGAAATATAGATTCAAACTCAGTTTTCCTGTGCAAATTAATTTGTTCATACTGAGTTTTTATTTCGGGAATTTTTCTTAGAATATCAACGAAATTGAGGAAGATAAAACGATAGGAATAGAAAATTTCGTAAGTACGGTAAGTAAAGTCAAATAAGTTTTGTAAGGTCTTATGATCAGTTTGCTGAAGTGTATTCATCATTTCATCCATTCCCAGTAGGAGTTCGGAAAAAACAACTTTAATAATATCTTCAGAATGTTTGAAGTGATAATGCAGATTTCCCGGACTTATATTGAGTTCAGCTGCAATATGTCTTGTCGTGATTGTATTGTATCCTTTTTCGTTGAAAAGCTGGATTGCTGTTGAAATAATCTTTTCCCTGGTTTTCATGCCTCAAATATAAGAGAGATTTTCTGAATATTTTAAAAATTAGAACATTTGTTCTAATTTTTATATATTTGTACTCAGAAATCAAAATGCGATGGAAGGGAAACAAAAATTTGATTACGAAAAAGCGGCAGAGAGAGGAAAAGATGAAAAAGACTTGCAGGAAGTGATGGTCAAGGTTCTGCAGGTCATTTTAGGAATCATTATGGCGGTATTACATGCTTAGAAAATACAGGATCTCGGTCTTATTCTTATGTGGCTTATTCATCTGGTCAGCCATTATCATTTTCCGAAAGAATGGAATTATTATTCCCTGGTTCAATGATTATTTTACAGATCTTATTACAGTTCCCATGTACGGTTATCTGATAGAATATGGGATGAATAAAATATTGGGTTTCCGGTGGCAGCCCGATCTAAAGTTTATCATAAGATCGGTTATTTATCTCTCTCTTTTATTTGAATGGTTTTGTCCATTGGTTTCTGATCACTTTGTTGGAGATTTTTTTGATGTACTGGCTTATTCCATCGGAGGAATTGGATACCTTCTTTTTCAGTATAAAAAAGTACCAATCTAAACTGTTGTTGTCCTACTTATTTTAATTACCATTGCTTCCTCCAGCTCTGTTTGATTCTTCGAACTTCATTTGTTTGGTTGCTCCCTTTATATCATTATTACCGAATTTATAGGTTACTGAAAATAACATATTTCGTGAGGTTCCTTTGGAATAATACTCTACATTATAATTGGGATAATATTCTGTTCCCTTATTACGGTCGGTATTTAAAGCATCATTCAGGTATAAGTTGATCATTAATTTTTTCTCCATCAGGTTTAATTTTATTCCCGTATAAACCGATCCATTTCCATTGAAATAAGTATTTCCACTTCTGTTGGGAATGTTTGCCCATATACCTAGCATTAAAGTCAATGTTTTTTCCTTATTAAGAAAGAAGTTATTATCCAGGTTAATACTGGCTCCATATCCTGCCGGTGCTGCCACCGCTTCAGGAAGATATGATTTGGATTTGGCATAAAACCCATTTAAGAATGCACTAGATTCCAGCCACGTAAGCTTATTATAATTGTAGCTGATGTTAATACCCGCCTGATTTTGGTTATAGAAATTTTTGACAATACTGTATTTCAGATTTCCTTCTACCACCTGTATTCTATCCCAATTATCCTTATTGTAGTTGTAGTAGAGTGTAATGTTTAAATTATTTTTGAGCACGTAACCCAACTCAAAATTGTCTGAAAAAGAGGGGAGAAGATATGGGTTTCCGGTATTGTATTCATATTCTGAAGTATAATATTTGAAGGGATTAAGGTTTCCGAAATAGGGGCGCGAAATTCTTCTGGAATAATTTAATGTAAATGTATTGTTTTCGTTAGGTTTATAACTTAAATAAGCCGTAGGGAAAAATTTTCCGTAATTGATGTTGGCAGAAGAATTATCATTTAATGAAACGCCTTCCAGTGTAGTGTACTCATAACGAAGGCCCGCTTTTGCATCCCATTTATCATTGATTTTAAAACTGGTAGACAGGTATGCAGCAAAGTTCTCTTCATTATAGATAAATGTATTGGTCCTTTCTCTATTCAAAATATATTGTCCATTCTCAATGTTGAAGAAATTAAAATCAGATGCGTTTTTTATTTTGGTGTATTTCAAGCCTGATTCCGTTTTTATTTTGACAAAATTCTTTTCCAGATCAGCCTGGCCTGAATAGATCCGGTACCTGCTGACAGGATTGGTAAGAGTAGAAACTTTGGTATCGGTGACGGTATTGTAAAAGTTATCGGCGTGTGCGTTATTAATTAATACATTACCTGATATGCTAAGTTTACTTCCAATTGTGTCAAGCTTTATATCGTAAAAAGCATTGGTATTGTGAAGGTTTCTGTGATTTTTATTTTTACTGTCGGAGAATACATTGAGTTTCCCTCCTTCATTAAAAATAGATGTATAATTTTCAGCCTTTTCGAATGGGTTGCCGAAAGAATAATTATAATTGAATCCTACAAGGTGTTTATCACTGATTTTATATTCTCCTTTCAGATTGGCTCCTTTGTATTTGTTATTATACAGTTCTTTGGAATCGGTGTTCCAGTAATTTGAGTTATTAGTCCCTGTTAAATAATTGTAAGATGAACTGTCCCAATAATTATCTCCTGCTGATAAATTGGCTGTAAGAGATAATTTATTCCCCTGGTAATTAAAACCGGCTCCACTTCTTGCACTGACGGTAGGTTTTCCATAAAAGTAACTTCCTGATGTCTGTAAAGAGCCATTCCATCCCATATCAGCCTTCTTTTTCAGAATAATATTTATCAGCCCGCTTTTCCCCTCTGCTTCGTATTTGGCAGGAGGTGTAGTGATAACTTCAATTTTAGCGACATCATCCGAGCGTAATGTTTTTAGATAATTGATCAATTCCTGCCCGGATAAATTTAAGATCCGATCATTCAACATCACTGCAATATTACTTTTTCCTGCAATAGAAATAGCATCATCTGTAGCCCGTACCATTGGAGTTTTTGCTAATGCTTCCACGACATCTATTCCTTGTGATGCAATAGAGTTTTCAACATTAAAAACCAATCGGTCGACTTTTCTTTCAAATAGCTTTTTCTTTATGGAAACAGAAACTCCTTCTATCTTTTGCTCAAAAGGTGTATTTTCTTTTATATGGATGTCTTTAGTAAGATTTCCGCTAACAGTTATTTTTTCGCTTTCTACTTTTATTCCGTCATGAATAACCTCTAATAAATAAATTCCATTTTTATTCAGAACTATTTTAAACATTCCGTTCTGATCTGTAATAGCAGAAAATTTTTCAGTATCGTTTGTTATAACCACTTCAGTTTCTACCGCAGGCTTGTGATGTCCGTCAATAATACTTCCTTCAATGCTTTGAGCATAGATGAAAAGAGAAAATAAGAAAAATATGAAGGTAAATATCTTTCGAACCATATCATTATTTACTGACAGGGGCAATTTAAGAAAATAATGTTACATCATTATTCATTTGATAGTGAATTTTATAAAAAAATATGGTATCCTTATAGATAAATCTATATATTAAGAGTCGTGAAGTTTGATAATTGGGTCTTTGTAAAATCGGGTTAGGTCATAGAGTTCACCGAAGTATGTTGAAAGTTGAACACCACTGTCAAAGAGTGATCCTGTTTCAGGATTGGTTTGAACAGCATTGAATTTGTCTTCAGCGAAGGAATATAAATCCTTATGATCCGGCTTTAAAAAGTCCATTAAAAGAATATGACTGTTTTCTTTTTTATGGAACCGGCTGAGTAGTCCGGTAAAAAATATTCCATAGATAAGAAAAGGACTGAATTCTTCTGTATTGAACTTATAGGGTAAAGTGCTTTGAGAATATTTCTGATAATCGGAAATAATCTGGTTGAATGGAGTAACGTCAGGAGGAGAAATTTCGTAAAACTGATCAATCCCATTAATAAAAAGCTGATTAATTACTTCTTCCTTTGAATTTGATGGATCTGCACTTGTATCATGATATTCACCCTGAAACCAGTGAAAAATACTGCATAGTTCATCAGGTGTAAGATTTTCGACACTGTCTTTTACTTTAGCCTTAATAATTTCCAGGCTGGTTTTTTTGTCATCATCCAGATATCTGAGTGCTGAATTTTCCTCACGGCAAAGCTTATTGTACAAATTGATCTTGGCAATAGTAGGGTTAGTTTTTATGAAATAAATTTTTTCTGCCATAATTTTGTATCAAAAAATTAACAATAAAACCTTTAGATGTATTTAAAGATACAAATATGCGGTGATATAAGTTGAATATATTTTTTGGTTTTGTATGCAATGCTTTCTTCTGTCTTTTCAAAGTCGGATAAAGTTCAATTCTGATTTTACTGATGGCCAAAAAAATGACAGCTGTTTGGCTGTCATTTTTTTATTATTGAATGTGCTTTTCTATTTCCCCAGCAATCTGATCCAATTCACCGAACTTTCTGGCAATGATCTTTCCATTTTGATCTACCAGAATTTGTAGAGGATATCCGGTAGCATGAAGCTTATTGAGGAATGCCTGATTCACATCGAAATAATTTTTCCAGCTTACTTTATTTTCGTTCAGTATTCTATTGGCCCGATCCATTCTGTCTTTCACAGTATCGTCAGCAACACTTATGAATTGCACACCTTTATCCTTATATTTTTCATATAAGGTGACCAGCTTGGGCAAATCTTTAATACAAGGTTTGCAGGTTGTAGCCCAATAATCTATCAAGGTAAGTTTGTGGTCAGAAAAACTGGAGTTATTTATCTGATCGGTTGAATTAAGTTTCAGGTTCGGGAAATTTGCACCGACACTTGTAGCATTTTCTATTTTCAGGATTTTCTCAAATTCTTTATAACTGAATATCCCTTTTATCTTTTTAGAAAATAAGGGCATATTTTCCACATAGCTTGGGTTAAAACCGTATTTTGAGAAATCATTTACGATTTCCCAGAACGCCACATAGGAGTTTGGATTTTTAGTGATATAGGTTCTCAGCAGCTTTTGTTTACTTTCAATATCACCAGGATTATTGTCTTCATAAGGTTTTAATTTTTTGTCTGCTATCTCAAGTAACTTCTTCAGTTTTTTGTATTCGGCGTTGGTTGGCGTTTCAGAACCTGACGTAAAATTCAGATTTTTATCCACGATACTGATCTTGTAATCCCCTTTTTCAATGAAAAAAATATCAGAACCATATCCTCCCTTTTCTACAGCATTAAAATATCCAAAGATAACAGGCTGAGGATATTCTATTTGTCCGGTCACTGTCTTTGAGTCATCGATCGTGATAAATGCGGTATTAAAACCCTTCATAAATCTTACACCTTTTTCCGGTTGAATGGTAAAATTGTACAGTTTATGAGTTTCTCCCATTCCCATCGGAGGAGCAATGGTTATGGAATCTTTAGCAAATACCGGAGCACTGATATCCATTTTAAAATTGGTTTGGGAATAAATAGTACAGAATGATAAAAAAAGTAAGACCTGTGAAATTTTTTTCATAAATAAATCGAGATTTTAAAAAATTAAAGATATTGTTTTATGAGTAACTTCCGTTATTGTTTTCAGGAAATATCACAAAAAAAAGAGACTTATTTAGTCTCCTTTTTTTACCCTTTGTAATTTTATTTAAAAATCCATTACTGTATCCAGTCCTCTTCTGAGGCCTTTGAATGTGCCTATTTTTTCAATAGCAAGTAACCCACCTTTTACATAAGGTTCTGCACTGGTTCCTGAATCGTGTCTGATGATTAATTTTTCATCTTTTAACCCAAAAATAGTTTCTACAGCAATAACATGCCCCGGAAGCCTTACAGAATGAACATGAACCCCTTCCATTTCTGCTCCTCTAGTTGCCTTTTCACCAACCATCTGATCCGTAGGAATAGGGACAACGGGTTTTTGAACCTGGGCTAATCGGTGAGCGAGTTCCCTTACCGTTCCGCTTGGGGTATCAATTTTTAGCTCATGTGCATAATCTATAATCTCATAGTTGGGAATGTACTTTGCAGCAATTTCAGCAAACTTTTGAAGAAGAACAACTGTGATCGCAAAGTTTCCTACCGCCAGTACGGAAGTATCATTTTCAATGGCAGCTTTTTCTATTTCTGCATAATCTTCTCCTGTAAGGCCTGAAGTTCCCACAATAACTTTTTTACCTCTTTTTACGGCCGCCAGGACATTGGTTTTGGCGACATCAGGTTTTGTGTAGTCAAATAACACATCGAAGTCAAGGGCATCTAAAGCCTTCTCAATGGTATCAAATACCGGAATTTTTTCATTCCCTAAATCAAGGATCTCAGCGAGGTTTTTTCCACTGCCGGAACGGGATAATCCACCGACCAGCTGCATTCCCTCTTGTTTAAAAATAGCTTTGCTCAGCTCAGAGCCGGCCCATCCGGTAGCTCCTGCAACGAATATTTTGATCATGATTTTTTGTTTAAGTTAATTAATATTTTTTACTCCACTTCAAATACGGCCTGAATCTCTACAGAAGAGTTAACAGAAATCGATGATGCTCCAAAGGTAGCTCTTGCATGCTTTCCTTTTTCTCCAAATACTTCTACAGTAAGATCGGATGCTATATTCATAAGATCTGCGTGTTTAGTATAGTCGTCTTTTGTATTAAATATTCCCGTAAGCTGTACACAACGTTTTACACGGTTTAAATCACCACCCAAGGCCTCATTTAATACAGAAAGAACATTAAGCATGGTCACTTTCGTAGCTTCTTTTACCTGTTCTTCAGTAAGTGAAAGTCCTAGTTTTCCAGGATTAAGGATTTTCCCGTCTTTTAATGCAACCTGGTTAATGAAAACCAGATTTCCTGAACGTACATAGGGCTGATAATTTCCTGCAGGTTTAGGAACCTGTGGAAGAATGATCTGCTTTTGTTTTAAGACAGTGTTGATATTAGCTGTTTTTTCTTGGATATCATTTTCCGATGTCATCTTATGGGGAAAGATATCTTTCAATGCTGCTGCTATCTTAGCAAAGTTTTCTCCTTGCATTCTGGCAATATAACGTTCACTTTCGCTGGGGCGTTCTACATTTTTAACTGAAGCAAGGCTGGTTACTCCAAGAACGGTGTTTCCCTGTGGGGTATTTTTGTCTGTGTTTTCTGCACCACGAATACCATTCGATACCAGTACCATTCCATGAACGGCCAGGCTATTCCAAAAAGACTGAATAGCCAGCTCCTTTCCTGCACCACTTCCTGCAGACATGAAGACGGTCGCCGGCATTCCTTCTAATGCATGGGTGGTCCATAATCCAACCGTTTTTGATAAGAACTCACTCATTCCCGTACTGATATTTCCAAAATAAACGGGTGATCCAAATGCAATTCCGTCGTAGGAAGAGAGTTCTTCGACGCTGGCTATAGGGATATCTTTTAATTTGGGATGGGTTGACGCTTTTACCTGTTTAATTACAGCCTGTACATTTCCTTGGGTTTCAATTCCTTTTGATATTTCTTTTGCTAATTCATAAGTTCCTCCATTATCCGAATAAAACAGAACCAGAACTCTAGCTTTATGTTCTTGTGCCATCATAGATTGGGTTATTATCAGAAGTAGGAAAGCAGTGATGATCTTGCTTATATTTTTCATATTTTTTTAAGGTCTAACATTCAGATACAAAATTAATAATGTCGTTTTTATTAACTTTGCCAAAAAGAATATGCAAAACGCCAAACTTAAATGCGGATTGATTGAAACGAATCAGGGTTTCTACAATGATACCATCTCGAAGGATGCCTATGTGTGGTATGAGGAAAACTGGAAACATGATGAATATGAGCATATTCATGAAAGGGCCCAACTCACTTATGTGGAAGAAGGGTATCAGTATCTGCATATTCAGCAGAAAATATATCTTGTTCCTAAAAATCATGTGATCTGGATCCCTTCCGGAGTTAAGCACCGCACTACTTCTGATGCAAGATCAGTAAATCTGATGGTCATTTTATTTAAAAAGCTTTTACCATCTGATTTTTTTAAAGAAGTGCATGTTTTTGCGGCACCTCCTGTTTTGAAAGAGATGCTTTTATATGCTTCAAAATGGAATAAACTGGATACTGAAGATCAGGAGCAAACCGTTTTTCTAAAAGCATTGTTAAATAGTTTGCCTAACTTTTGTAATGAAAGTCGTTTTCTGGAAATTCCTGTTCCTGAAGATCATCGCTTAATTCCTGTTTGTGATTATATTAACAGCCATTATCAGGAAAGTTTTAATGTGAGCGATATGGCAGACCTTGCAAAAATGTCTGTCCGAAGTTTACAGAGGATATTTAAAGAGCAGACAGGAATTACTCTTCAGAAGTACGGACAATTGATCAGGATTTTAAAGAGTGTGGAGCTTATCGATACCCGGCAATATACCTTAAGTGAAATAGCTTTTAAAATAGGATATAAAAGTCTTTCTGCTTTTACCTCTTCTTATGCTTCCATTATGAAGGAAGCACCGAAAGCCAAAAAAGATATTATTTTTAGTCTGCATTGACTTTTTCTGAGTTTGGTTTTCTGCTTAATCTTCCTTTATTTTGAAGAGGTGTAAAAAGATCTCCAGCTAGTTCCAGATCAATCTTTTCAGGGTAGACAGGAGTGGGCTGATCATCATAAATACAATAAAAACTCAGCATAGTAAAGTGTGTTTTTATTAATAATCAATAGCAATTCAGTTGCCTTCATTTCAGTAATTGATCTTCTTTCCAAACATCATAAGCTTAGAATAATTATCTCTGGCTTTCTTTTACTGCTTTGATGAGGTCACGGTTTCGCTTATCTGCTCTTTCATTATTCAGGGAGAGAGCTGCCCAAATTGCAGCAGGGACCCAGCCGATTACAGTGATCTGTAAAATCAGGCATAATATTCCGGTTAGGACTTTTCCACGAACGATAAAAGATAAAAAGGGTAATAAAATTGCTAGTAACATGATTGTAAGATTTTAAATAGTGATACTTTTCTTTTAATTAATTTCTGTTGATATTTTCAAGTGCAAGTCTGGTCATATTCCTTACCGTTTCAGTAGGTGAATGGCAATCACAATTACTGAATCCTACTACATACAGGTCTTCTGACGGAATATATACCCCCATTGATTTAAATCCAAAAATACTGCCTCCATGTTCTCTGGAAGCAACTCCGTTAATGTCTTTAAGGTGCCAGCCATAACCATAGGTAAATTCTTCACCATTATTAAGCCTGTATTTTTGAAATGCTTTTTCGGTCTCCTGTGAATTTAGTAAAATATTTTTATTTAATGCATTTTGCCATTTCAGCATATCTTCAAGCGTGGACATCAGTGAGCCTGAGGAAAAAGGAACACTGAAACTGATAAGGGTCTTGTTTACGTAACCGGATTCTTTCTTATGATATCCAGATGCTCTCTTGAGAACTATTTTTCTGTCCGATGCATAATAAGAATGGTTCATGCCGGCTTTATCAAAAATATTTTTCTGTATGAAATTTTCATAGGAATCTCCTGAAATTAATTCAATCAGATGACCCAATACAACATATCCTGAGTTGTTATAATCAAACTTTTCTCCGGGAGCAAAATCTACCGGCTCATTTTTGAAAAAATCAACCATCATTTCTGGCTTCATTTCCTTTTGGGCAATCGTTGTGATCGATTTCATTTTCGTAAAATCCTTGATTCCTGAAGTATGGGTCAGTAAATGATGAATAGTAATTTTATCACCATTCGGAAAGTCTTTGATGTACTTAGAAATAGGGTCATTAACGCTTAATTTTCCTTGTTGTTCGAGCATTAAAGTGGCTATAGCAGTAAATTGCTTGGTCATGGAGCCGATTTCAAATACATAATCCGCATGAAGATTAGCATCAAGTTCCAGATTCGCCTTTCCAAAAGCCTTTTGATATAAGACTTTACCTTTTTGTGTAACCTGAAATACACCACCAGGAGCTTTTGCATCACTGAATTCTTTAAGAATTACATCATCGATCCTTTTTTCCAGAGTTTGTGCAAAAATAAGACTTGAAGAAAAAAGAATAACAAAATGAATCGGTTAAAAGTTTTATTTGAGCTCATAATAATCTATTGTGTTATACAAAGATATAATTTAATTTCATTACTATGCAATACAATATAGTTATTTCTTTTGTATTAATTATAGGTATTGGTAACTTGGATTGCTATTAGAATAAAATGAATGGAATAGAAGGTGGATATACAGGTAAAAAATAGGCTACCCAATTTGGTAGCCTGATATGATTTCATTTTTTATAAATCCTTAGATCAGTTTTTAGCTGAAATTTTTTTTAGTTTGCTAGCGTCTATTAAGCAACCAGACCAAGTGTTTTCAGAGGTTTTAATCCGTAGGCACTTTTTATCGTTATCATACACTAGCGTAGCTTTAACAGGAATCAGACTTGTTAATCCTGTTGTGGATTCAGCAGAGGTTACACGTGGAATAACAAGACCCATTTCTTTATCCCTATTTTGGAGGTGGAGTAAACCTTCTGGTTTATTCGTTCCGATAGCCACTTGTGCCTTTCCTAATGCACAACAAAGTAGAAATACTGATAATATAACTTTATTAGCCATTATTTATTTGTATTTGTTTCAATATTATTTTTAGGATTGTTAAAACTTTTACCAGCAGACATTTGTGTAAGTTGCGTTTTGTCCAGCAGGCAATCTGACCAGTTTGTCTCTGAGTTTTTAATTCGTAAACAATGTTTACTCATATCATATACTAAGGTTGCTTCCACAGGGGTCATATTATCGGGTGTAGTTACAGAATCTACATTCTGTACTGTTGGGAGTACAAGTCCTAAATTTTTATTGTCTTTGTTCTTTATATGAAGGATACCTTCTGGTTTTTCTGTTTCTATTCCTACCTGAGCGTAAAATAATGGACACAGGCTGAAAAATATTAATAGTATTATCAATTGTTTTATCATAAGTTTATTTTTTGTGAGTGTTATTGTAAAACATCTATGAGTAATGGATTGTTACCAGAATTTCCGGCTTTGCCTAATTGGTTATTAGAGCCGCTTCCAGCTCCATACAGTTTGAAATTCCCATTTTTATCTTTTACATGAATATACATATTGCTGACTCCAAAGGCAACATCAATCATCTGACCGTCAATATTACTTGTATCAGCTAATGTTAAAGTTTTAAGATGTGTGGTGCCACCTGTGGAAAGTCTTCCATTGGTGTTTCGCCCCGCCACAAAAAGTCTGTTTTTATTGGTAATTAAGGCAACACCGTAGTAATCTAAATCAAATCCAACAAATTTTTCATCAGCAGCGAGTAGTTCTGAAGTAACTTCGATGGGTGTAGTATTGGTTACACCTTGTATTCCATAATCGTACACGTATCCAAAAGCAAAATATCTTCCCTGATTGGTAATAAATCCACCACCGTTGGTTGTATTATCCATGGTAATTTGTAAGACTTTTTCTCCAGAATTGAATATAGAAGATGTGTCGAGTAGAGTTGGAAGATAAACATTTCCATCAGGAAGCCCGATACGTTTTACATATCCACCGTTTAGTCCCCATACGTAAATATTTCCATCACTGGTAACGGCTACTGCCTGCTGCATTCCAACCTCCATATCAACAACTTCCTTGTCATCAAAAAAGGCTATTTTCTTAAAAGGTCTCACATCAGCTGTTTCTCCACCTCCTGTTACAGAATAAGCATAGTATCCTGAAACGTATAACTTTTTATCCACTCCCAAAACGAGGGCATTAAAATATCCGGCTGTAACACGCTCTGCAAGAACTCCACCAGGTAACGGAATAACTTTTGGGGCAAAAACATTTCCGGTGTTTCCATCACCGATTCTTCCATAAGTATTCGTTCCCCAACCCCATAAAGTTCCATCTTTGGCAACTGCTAGTCCATAAGTTTGTCCCATAGAAACATCTTTGAAAGAGTTGTTTTTAATAACGGGTATTGAATAATTGGAGGAATTTGAGCTAGGAATTTGTCCACCGGTATTTGCTCCTAGACCATAGACTGCATCATTATCAATAGGATTAATATACACCATCGCATTATCCCTAACGACACCAATTTTTCTTCCTTTACGGCCTAATCTTATTTCCGGAGTTATATCATTTTCGTCTGCCAGACAATCCGACCAGCTTGTTGCTGAATTTCTGACCCTTAAACAATTCTTACTGTCATCATAAACAAGAGTGCCTTCTAAAGGCTGGCTTACAGTAACTCCTGTTACAGATTCCGTAGTGGAAACTCTTGGAATAACAATTCCCAATTCTTTGTCTGTGTTTTGTAGGTGTAAAATGCCTTTTGGTGAAACTGTTCCTATACCTACCTGTGCATGAATAAGAAGATATTGCGCAAAATAGATGACTATTAAGCTAATTTTTTTGATCATTACTGTTTGTGTTTTTATTTTAGGCAGTAAAAATAATTTTTTTTTGAATGACTTAAGATTAAAATTTCATTAAAAATTAATTTCACTTTTCATAGCTCATTATGAGTATCATCGGCCTTCGCAATTCATCTTTCATTTCTGAAAATTGTTTGAGCATTTCCTCACTTGGTTGGGCTTCTACAACTTCCTTTAATTTGAATCCTTGGTTTAATAAACAGCTAAGGTATGTCGTTAATGTTCTGTGGTATTTAACAACATTTTCACCAAGAAATGTAGTGTTTCTCCTTCCTTCGATAAAATATTTATCCACCGGCCAATGTTGCTTTTCTCCATGGGTATCATAACTCCAGTCCTGAGTGCCTTCGGCAGTAAAAACAGGATGTTCTACAGAAAATACAAACTGACCTCCGGGTTTTAACCATTTGTAGATATTTTGAGCAATGGTATCAAATGATTCTACATAATGTAAGGTAAGAGAACTTAAAATTACATCAAAGGTTTGATTTGGATAAGTTACCTCTTCAAGAGCACTCCGAAAGTACTCAATACCTTTTAGGTTATTGATCTCTCTGGCTTTTTCAAGCATTTTTTCAGAGAGATCAATTCCAATTACAGATTTTGCCCCTTGCTCTATAGCATATCGGCAGTGCCAGCCAAAACCACAACCGAGATCAAGTACATTCTTTTCTGTAAAATCGGGTAGCATATCCTTTAAAACATACCATTCTCCGGCTCCCTCCAATCCAAGTTGAGAGCGAAGCATTTTTTCATATTGTCTGAAAAAAGAAGGATCATCGTATTTGTTTTCTTTCATAATAAAAATGTACTTGTGAATCTGTTGTATAGATTAGCGGTTTTAGTGCCTCATAATTAGAATGGTAATTATCCAAATGCTCTTTTTAATAAACTTTCTACTCTCGGTTCACTTCCTCTGAAGTTTTTATATAATTCCATGGGATCTTTTGTTCCACCTGAAGACAGAAGGATTTTATATTTGGCAGCAATTTCCGGATTAAAGATTCCATTTTCTTTAAAATATTGGAATGCGTCCGCATCCAGAACTTCCGCCCATTTATAAGAATAATATCCGGCAGAATATCCCCCCTGGAAGATATGAGAGAAACTCGGACTCATAGCTGTTTCCGGATTCGTGGGATAGAGTTGGGTTGCTTTGGTGTATTTATCTTCAAAGTTCTTTACGCTTTCACTCTCTAATTCACCTGCATTGGTGTGGTACATCATGTCAAGTATTCCAAAACCTAACTGTCTCATCGTCTGATATCCCTCCATGAAGTTTTTAGATTGTTCAATTTTCTGAATCTTATCATCAGGAAGAATTTCACCTGTTTTATAATGCTTGGCAAAGGTTTTTAAAAATTCCGGCTCGTAACAGAAATTTTCCAGGAATTGAGATGGTAGTTCCACAAAATCCCACTTTACCGAAGTTCCGGATAATCCTGGATACTGGGTATTGGCAAGCATACCATGTAAAGCATGGCCAAATTCATGGAATAACGTGGTTACCTCCTGAAATGTTAATAAGCTTGGAGTATCTTTGGTAGGCTTGCTGAAATTGCAGACGATTGAAATATGTGGGCGTGAGTTCTCACCATTCTTTTTATACTGACTTTTATAGCTGGTCATCCAGGCACCTGCTCTCTTACCTTTTCTGGGGAAGTAGTCGACATACAGCAATGATTTGTACTCTCCGTTTTCTTTTACTTCATAGGTTTTTACGTCGTCATGATATTTAGGAATATCGTTTCTTTCCTCAAAAGATAATCCAAATAGCTTGTTGGCTAATCCAAACACCGCATCCTGAACCTGATTTAAAGGAAAATAAGGTTTAAGCTCTTCATCATTAAGATCAAATTTTTCTTTGCGAAGTTTTTCAGCGTAGAAAGGATGATCATAACCTTGCATTTCTTCAATACCATCTTCTTTTGCCAATCCTTTTAATTCGTCAATTTCTTTTCCTGCATAAGGTTTTGCTTTGGTCAGTAATTCATTTAAAAAATCCAAAACTTTAGCTGGAGATTTGGCCATTCTTTCTT
The DNA here is from genome assembly GCF_028570785.1 of Chryseobacterium sp. B21-037. NCBI lineage: Bacteria > Pseudomonadati > Bacteroidota > Flavobacteriia > Flavobacteriales > Weeksellaceae > Chryseobacterium > Chryseobacterium sp. B21-037. Next base: position 2,617,597 of record NZ_JALGCB010000001.1, on the reverse strand, counting down.
CTAATACAAAGTCAGCATAATTTTTATATCCGAGCAATTCTGCTTTTTTCTGTTTCAGATTAATAATTTCTTTGATAAGGTTTTGATTGTCAAACTCTCCGCCATCAAAAGATTTTTTACCATTGGCCAAAGCCAGTTCTTTTCTTAGTTCACGGTTTTCAGCATACGTAATGAATGGTACATAGCTTGGATATTGCAATGTAAGGACCCAGCCTTCTAGGTTTCTTTCTTTTGCTTCTTCAGCATATTGTTCTATGATGGCTTCAGGAATACCTGCCAAATCTTCTTTGTTGGTAATATGCTTAAAATAGGCGTTGGTTGATGCCAGTACATTTTGGCCGAATTTCAGGGATTTCAAAGATAAATCCATGTTGATCTTCTTTAACTTCTCTTTGTCCTCATCATTCAGTAGTGCACCGCTTCGTACAAAACCTTTATAGGTTTCCTCCAAAAGCATTTGCTGCTCTTCGTTAAGGTTATATTTCTCCTTCTCTTCATACACTTTTTTGATTTTGCTGAAGAGTGCTTCGTTTTGCGAAATTTTTGAAGAATATTCACTTAAAATAGGTGAAACTTCTTCTGCGATTTGTTGTAATTCATCGTTTGTTTCTGCAGAATTTACATTGAAAAAAATATTGGAAAGAATATCTAATTTTTCACCGGAGTAGGCGAGTGCTTCAATAACATTCTCAAATGTGGGAGCTTCATTATTATCAACAATAGCGTTGATTTCTTCCTCAGATCTCTGTATAAGTTCTTTAAAAGCGGGAAGATAATCTTCATTTCTAATTTGATCAAAAGGAGCAGTATGGTAAGGTGTTTTGAAGTTTTCTGTTAAAATATTCATTATTTTATTTTTTATTGATGTAAACTTGATTTTTGAATTCGTCAAAAATAATGCCTTAATTATCGGTTATGACAAAAAGTAGCGATCAGCATAATCTTGTCATAAGAAAAGCAGTGTTATAACAGGAATGCGTAATTTTGGCTTAACATTAAAATCTAAAAACTATGAAAACAATTTTGAAAATCTTAGGGATACTCATTGTTTTAGCTATTTTGTATGCCGTATTTGCTATGGTGGCTTTCGGCAACAAGTATCATTTCGAAAGATCAGTAGTTATCAATGCTCCGAAGGAAAAAGTATGGGAACATGTTGGATCTACAAAAGCTTTTAATACCTGGAATCCTTTCATTAAACCGGATAAAAACATTGCAATCAGCTATTCCGGTACCAGTGGTGAAGTAGGAGATTCTTACAAATGGAAGGGGAATAACGATGTTGGAGAAGGAGTACAAACCGTTACTGCAGTAACCCCCAATGAAAAAATAACCAGTAAACTTCACTTTATCAGACCTTTCGAAGGTGAAGCAGTTGCAAATTTTATCCTGACTCCGGAAGGAAACGGAACTAAAGTAACCTGGACTATGGATGATGAGCTCAGCACTATGATGAAACCTATGAAGCCTATGATGGATAGCCAGATGGGAAAGACTTTTGATCAGGGGCTCGGGGAACTTAAGAAATTAACAGAGCGGTAAAATAAGAAAAGCCTTGTCAGCAGACAGGGCTTTTTAAACCTGATTTTTAATTTTTCGGAGATAAATATATTTATTTAAAAAAATATTATCTTTATGTAAAGATTAGATTTATGGAGAAGATCGTATTTGAGAAAAGTGACATAAGAAATTATGTTAAAAACGTGATCGCCGAAAAGATTGAGAAGCTAAAGAATTTTATAGAATTCACTTTGGATGCGAGCCGAGACATTAAGAAGACTCCAAAATATGACAGCATGCGCGAAGAAATGCAGGAAGAAATTTATCAGATGCAGAAGCAGCTTGGAGCACTTAATGACCTGAAAAGGAATATGTCGAAAGTTCTAAATAATGCCACGGAAAAAGTTCAATTGGGTTCTTTGGTGATAACCAATAAAGCAAGATTTTACATTTCGGTTTCTTTGGGTGAATTCTTTTTTGAAGGAGATCGTTTCTATGCCATTTCACCGCAAAGCCCCATGGCTAAAAAGATGATGGGAATGAAACCGGGAGATGCTTTTACCTTGAATAATATTCATCAGAAAATTGTTGAAGTACTTTAAATTAGTACCATGTATTTTATGATTATCATTAAACATCAATAATACGGCGATTACTGAATAAGAAAAATTAATATTCATAATTAATAATATGCTTATTCGCAATCGTCTCACATCAACTTTTTCGTAATTTTGTCTCTATGAATAAAGCAGAAATTCTAAAAGAGATCATAGAACAAAGAAGAAGTATCTTCCCTAAAGATTATACCGAAACAAAAATCTCTCAGGATATCCTTGATGAGATTTTACATTCCGCAACACTGGCTCCGAATCATAAACGTACAAAACCATGGCGTTTTAAAACCTTCCGGGGTGAAGAAAAAGCTCAGCTGGCTTTAGAAATGCAGAATATTTACAAAGCAACCCAGTCCGAACAAACTTTCCTGCAGAAGAAATATGATGACATAGGCTTTAAAATAAACAAAGCTGATGTTGTTGTTTCCATTGTCGTCAACTTCAGTGGAATGGTACCGGAATGGGAGGAAATAGCAGCTGTTTCAATGGCTGTACAGAATATGTATCTTACTTGCACAGCCAATGAAATAGGGTGTTATTGGAGTTCTCCTGGAATTGTCAATCACCTGAAAGATTCTTTAACCATTGAAGAAAACCAAAGATGTTTAGGGCTTTTCTATATGGGAAGACAGGATTAAATTAATTATGTCTGTGAAATTAATTCTACCGAAGGAAGTTATTTTTTAATCACCTGATAGGTAGGATTAGTTTCATCGGTCATATCCAAAATTACATCATAAGTACCTTCATTGGCTATTTTTATATTATTGCCATGTTCTACCAGTTTCCCATATCCGTTGATACCTAATTCTATTACCCATTCATTATTGCTTCTGAACTTTATTTCACCCGGTTTCAAAAGGATATTTTGAGCTTTCAAAATATTGGTGTTTTTGTTCTCAGAAATTAATTTTATATCTGGTCCGCCCCATCCGTTTGGAGTAGCACTTCCTGTAATTCCCCAAGAAAAAGAATCACTGGTCTTTTTAGCTTCTGTGATCTTCCCATCTGGAGAGGTTATTTTTAACAAATTGACTTTTCCGTCTTTATCAGATTCAAATTCAAATCGAATTTTGTTCCCGTCATTATCTTCAGTGTAAAACTTCCTGTCACTTTCCGGGAAGAAAACCTTGTTTCTTGTGTCAGAATCAACCAAAGTAAGCATACCATCATTAACGGAAATATAAAAATTAGAGTCTGAGGTGTTGTAAATTCCTTTTAATTGATTTAGCCTGTTGAAATCAATGTTAATACGGGTAGGAATCTGATAAGGCAGGTTATAAAAAATAGAGACTATTTTGCTTGTCATTGAATAAAGACTGTCATCTCGCAGATTGCTTAATATGATAATGCTGATGTTGTCTTGTGGAATTGTAAAGAATCTTGAAACGAATCCAGGGCCACCACCATCATGCCCAACAGTTTCTTTTCCTTTTATCGGAGACATATCCCAGCCATAACCATAATGGTAATTATGAAATGGTGTTTGTGCTTTTTCTAAAGTTTCCTTTTTCAGAATTTTATAACTCTTAAGTCCCTCCTGGTACTTATACAAATCTTCCACTGTAGAATACATTGCTCCTGCAGCATGAGGATGATCGTAATCATAAACTATACCTTCCTGGAAATTATTCTTTGATAAAAATTCATACCCCGCTGTTTTGTTTTTATTTTTTAATTCTTTAAACCCAAAACCTGTATTGGTCATTTTCAACGGATCGATAATGTACTTTTGAATAGCTTTCTGGTAAGACATTCCAGCAGTCTTGTTGATGATATATCCTAATAAATAATAGTTGGAATTACTGTAATTCCATTGGCTGCCAGGAGAAGAATCCAAGGGTTGAGCTTTTATAAAATTTATAAATGTTTCCTCATCTTTTGTATCTTCAGGATTAGCATTATTCTGAATTCCGGAGGTATGTGTTAATAATTGTTCAATAGTAATACTATCTCCTTTTGGAAAGTTAGGGAAATACTTTGTCAGTTTATCCTGTAAGGATAATTTCCCCATGTCATTTAATAGTAAAATTGTTGTGGCAGTAAATGACTTTGTTGTAGAGTATATTCTGTAGATACTTTGATTGGTGTTTTTTTCCTGTGTTTGGAAGTTTTTGATACCGTAACTTTTTTCAAAAATTATTTTTCCTTTTTCTGAGACCAGAACACTCCCGTTAAAACGATTGAGTTGGCTGTAAGCGCTAATTAATTTTTCAATCTTTTCCTCTTTAGATTGACTTTGTACATTTTGGCAGAACAACAGAATTGTAGCAAACAGCAATAAATTTTTCATCAATTTAGATTTTGTTCCCAAATATCTAAAAAAATAATGTATCCGGGACCTGTCTCCAAAAATAATTGTTTCCACTTTAAACGAACCTGGCTGTAATCCGGATTTCTTTTTTACTTGTTATACGATAAGACAGATAAATTATTACATTTTTATTGATACATTAGAAATTTTATTTATCTTTGCACACTTAAATATTTAACTGGGACGAGTTCCCTTAAAATTCAAACATTATGTCAGTAAAAATCAGATTACAAAGACACGGTAAAAAAGGAAAACCTTTTTTCCACATCGTGGTTGCAGATGCTAGAGCTAGAAGAGACGGTAGATTCATCGAAAAACTAGGAACTTACAACCCAATTACTAACCCTGCAACAATTGATTTGAACGTTGATTCTGCTGTAAAGTGGTTAAACAACGGTGCTCAACCAACTGATACTGCAAGAGCTATCCTTTCTTACAAAGGAGTACTTTACAAAAAACACTTACAAGGTGGTGTTGCTAAAGGAGCTTTTGATGAGGCTGAGGCTGAAAAAAGATTTGCTGCTTGGGTAGATGCTAAAGAACAAAAAGTGCAAGGGAAAGTAGAAGGTTTATCTAAAGCTCAGGCTGATGCTAAAAAAGCTGCTTTAGAAGCTGAAGTTAAAGTAAATGAAGCTAGACTAGCTGCTGCTGCACAAGCTGAGGCTGATGCTAAAGCTGCTGAGGAAGCTGCTAACGCACCTGCTGAAGAAGTTGTTGCTGAAGAAACTGCAGAAGGAGAAGCTCCAGCTGCTGAAACTGAAGAAAACACTGAAGCTTAAGAAACACCCTGTATGCGTAAAGAAGATTGCTACTTTTTAGGTAAAATCACACGCAGACATGGCCTTGCGGGAAACGTTATCCTTAAATTGGATACCGATCAACCCGAACTTTACAATAAACTGGAATCAATATTCGTTGAAATCAACGGACTATTGGTTCCTTTTTTTATTGAAAAATCATCCTGGAGCAAGTCTGATGCTCTGAATATTGCGTTTAGAAACTCTTCTGAAGCATTAGTGGATCAGTCATTGGGGAAAAGTGTATACTTACCGCTTGCTTCCCTTCCTAAACTCACCGGAAAACAATTTTATTACCACGAAGTAATTGGTTTTACTATTTTTGATGAACATGATAATGACTGTGGTGTTATTCGTTCAATCAATGATCAGACGGCTCAAACGTATTTCGTAACCAACCTGGATGGAAAAGAAGTTGTTATTCCTATCATTAAAGACTGGATTCTCGAAGTAAACAGAGAAGAAAGGTTTATTAAGATGCAATTGCCTGAAGGGCTTATTGATGTCTTTCTAGTTCCATCTAAGAAGGACGAGTAAAATATATTGCATTACTTATTTAAAAGATTTCTATATTTTAACGGGGGTAACTCCCATGTTTTCCCTGAGGCAACGGATGAAATGGCTCTGATCAGAAAAACCGCATTCAAGAGCAATATCTGTTAGGGGATCCATAATTTCTATGAAGAAAATCAAGTGATTTATTTACTTTTAATTTTGGTTAAACCATCAAAATAAAGAGTTTGATTGGTTTGCCCGAAAATTCACCTTTACGAAGTGTGTTCATTATCATTTTTCTATTAAATTATTAATCGGCTCTTATATGGTATTTTACAATGCAATTGTTTAGAAACTATTAAATCATTGGCAAATATTTGAAAATTGATTTGATTGATCTAATCACTTAGTTACTTTCAAAGTGACGGTATGGTGTTGTTGAGCTTTTCCCCAGCACGGAAAATAAGCTGTGAAAAACAAAGAATGAGGCCTGTTTTTTAATTAAAATCAGGTAAATAATAGATTTTATATTAAATAATGGGTCGGTGATTTTTTAAAGACGACGCAATCATCAACTTGCGCTGTTTTTTTGTAACTTTGCAGACATTAATTTTTATACGAAAATTTATAATCAACAAATGAAAAAGCAAACGATTAAAGAAATCCTACAGGATTACAAAAAGGTATTACATCATGACATTACGGTATACGGTTGGGTAAAAGCTTTCCGTTCAAATCGCTTTATAGCATTAAATGATGGATCTACAATTAATAATTTGCAAATAGTTGTTGATTTTGAAAATTTTGATGAGGCTCTTATTAATAAGATCAGTACAGCTTCTTCCCTAAAAGTGGTAGGAGAGGTTGTTGAAAGCCAGGGTGCAGGACAAACGGTAGAGATTATTGCTAAGAAGATTGTTATTTTAGGAGATAACTTTACGGAGGAGCTACAGACAACGATTCTTCAGCCAAAGAAACACAGTCTGGAAAAACTTCGTGAGCAGGCGCATTTAAGATTCAGAACCAATTTATTTGGGGCTGTATTCAGAGTACGTCATGCGGTAACTTTTGCTATTCATTCATTCTTTAACAAAAATCAGTTTTTCAACATTCATACACCGATCATTACAGGTGCAGATGCTGAAGGAGCGGGAGAGATGTTCGGGGTGACTGGTTTTGATCTGAATAATATTCCGAGAACAGAAGATGGAGCTATTGATTATAGTCAGGATTTCTTTGGAAAGCAAACCAATCTTACTGTTTCCGGACAGCTGGAAGGCGAAACTGCTGCAATGGGATTGGGAAGGATTTATACCTTCGGACCTACGTTCCGTGCTGAAAATTCAAATACTACCCGTCACCTTGCGGAATTCTGGATGGTAGAGCCAGAGGTTGCTTTCAACAACCTTGAAGATAACATTGATCTGGCAGAAGATTTCCTGAAATATGTGATCCAGTATGTATTGGATAACTGTAAAGATGATCTTGAATTTTTAGATAAAAGATTTGCCGAAGAACAAAAAGCTAAGCCTGAAAAGGAAAGAGCTAAAGAAGGTCTTATAGAGAAGCTTCAAAATGTAGTGGCTAAACGTTTTATGCGTGTAAGCTATACGGAAGCTATTGAAATATTATTGAATTCTAAAGAGAATAAGAAAGGAAAATTCCAGTTCCCAATCGAAAGCTGGGGGGCTGATCTCCAGTCTGAGCATGAAAGGTTCCTGGTAGAGAAACATTTTGAAAGTCCGGTAGTTCTTTTTGATTATCCGAAAGATATCAAAGCATTCTACATGCGTTTGAATGATGATAACAAAACAGTAGGAGCAATGGATGTTCTTTTCCCTGGAATCGGAGAAATCATCGGAGGTTCTGAAAGGGAGGAAAGAATTGAGGTTCTTAGACAGAAAATGAAGGAAATGCATGTTGAGGAAGAAGAACTTTGGTGGTATATGGATACCAGAAAATTTGGTTCGGTACCTCACTCAGGATTTGGATTAGGTCTGGAAAGGCTTGTTCTTTTTGTAACAGGGATGACGAATATCAGAGACGTGATTCCTTTTCCAAGAACGCCGAAAAGTGCTGAATTCTAGATACAAAAAAAGCCTTAAATTTAATTTAAGGCTTTTTTATTTTTAATAATAGCTTATTATGTTAAATTATATAATGCAAAAATCATGCTAAATATGAAATTTTTAAAAAAAATTGATTAAATTCGTGGAATATCTTATGTTAAAACACAAAGAGTAATATGCTTAAACAACACTTACAACTCAAACTAGGACAAAAGTTGGCTCCTCAGCAGATCCAATTAATGAAGCTGATTCAACTCCATACTTTGGAATTTGAAGAGGAACTGGAGAGAGAGTTAGAAGAAAACCCAGCCCTGGAAATCGCAAAGGAGGAATCTAAAGAGGATGATTATGCTTCTCTTGAGGATTCTTATGAGAATGAAGGAAATGAAAGCATTGAAACTGATTTTGATGTGAATGAATATATCTATGACGATGAGCCAAGCTATAAAACTGCTTCGAGTAATTATTCTGCGGACGATGAGGAATTCGATAATGAAAGCCTTCTGACCGAAGGGCAGTCTCTATATGATTATCTATTGGAACAGATCCACCTGGCCAACATCAATCCTGAGGACATAAAAATTGCCGAGTATATCATTGGGAATCTGGATACCGATGGATACCTTAGAAGGGAGATCAAGTCTATTGTAGATGATCTTGCTTTCTCACAGGGTATTTATACAACTATAGAAAAGGCTGAAGATATTCTGGAAAATTATGTACAGAAACTGGACCCGCCGGGAGTAGGAGCTAGGGGATTACAGGAATGTCTTCTTCTGCAAATCGAGAAGAAGGTAAGTTCGGATAAAGCTGTTTCTTTAGCAGCTAATATTTTGAGACATCAGTTTGATGCTTTAACCAATAAGCATTATAATAAAATCATCCAGAAGTATGATATCGAAGAAGAAGATCTGAAAGATGCTCTGGAAGAAATTTCGAAACTATCTCCTAAAGTCGGAGGTAATTTTGATACGCAAACGATAACGATCAATCAGGAAATTATCCCGGATTTTGTAATTCAGGTGAAGGATGGGGTGGTTATTCCGATGCTTAATAGTAAGAATGCACCTACATTAAGGGTTTCTGAGGAGTATAAAGATATCCTTACCACCTATTCTCATGATAAAAACTCTTCAGAGCATAAACAAGCTGCATTATTTATCAAGCAAAAGCTGGATGCAGCGAAATGGTATATTGATGCAATCAACCAGCGTCAGAATACCTTATTGCAGACGATTACGGCTATTGTAAAGTTTCAGAAGGAATATTTTATTACCGGAGATGAAAAATCTCTAAAACCGATGATTCTTAAAGATATTGCAGATATCACAGGTTTTGATATTTCTACGATTTCAAGAGTAGTAAAAAGTAAATATGCTGATACACCAAACGGTATTATTTATCTTAAAGACCTTTTTTCTGACAGTTTAACAAACGATGATGGAGAAGAAGTTTCTACTAAAGAAATTAAAACTCATCTTCAGGAAGTGATCAGTAAAGAAAATAAAAGAAAGCCTCTTACCGATGATGCCTTAGTGGTTATCTTAAAAGAACAGGGATATAATATTGCCCGAAGAACAATTGCAAAATACAGGGAACAACTTAACATTCCAGTTGCAAGATTAAGAAAAGAACTTTAAAAAATATAAATGCCCGGAGAGCCGGGCATTTTTTATGGTTATATTAATTGTTCCTTAAGTGGTCTAGTTTTAATTCTTTGACAGAGATTTCACGCATTTCAACCTTTCTTATTTTTCCTGAAATCGTCATTGGGAATTCTTCTACAAATTTCCAGTATTTAGGGATCTTGTAATGGGCAATCTTCCCGGTACAGTAGTTAAGAAGTTCATCTTCGGTCACATCAAAGCCATTCCTCACCTTCACCCATGCCATTACTTCTTCTCCGAACTTTTCGCTGGGAACACCTATAATCTGCACATCCAGGATGTTGGGATAGGTATATAGAAAATCTTCAATTTCCTTTGGGGAAATATTTTCACCGCCACGGATAATGAGATCTTTTATTCTTCCGGAAATGGTAATATAACCTTCAGAATCCATTACAGCAAGGTCGCCGGTATGCATCCATCGGGCATCATCAATAACCTTTCTTGTATTTTCCGGATCATTCCAGTACTTGAGCATTACAGAGTATCCCCGGGTACAAAGTTCGCCATGCTCACCACGTTCCACCGTTCTGCCATTCTCATCTATGATTTTTATTTCAAGGTGATCTTGAACGGTACCCACGGTACTTACCTGTTTTTCCAAAGATGTTCCTATTAATGTCTGGGTTGAAACCGGTGAGGTTTCCGTCATTCCATAGCAAATACTCATTTCTTTGATATTCATAAGACTTTCCACCTTTTTCATAATTTCTGGTGGACATACAGACCCTGCCATAACTCCGGTTCTTAAATTAGAGAAATCAAATGTATTAAAATCTTTTACTGCCAATTCGGCGATAAACATGGTAGGAACTCCGTATAATGACGTGCATTTTTCATCAGAAACCACCTGTAGGGTAATGTCCGGATCAAAGCTCTCATTGGGAATTACAATACAGGCGCCATGTGCAGTACAACAAATGTTTCCTATAACCATCCCAAAGCAATGATAAAAAGGTACTGGAATACAAACTCTATCCTTTTCTGTGTAATGCAGCCGTATTCCGATAAAGTAACCATTATTCAGGATATTATGATGGGAAAGGGTAACTCCTTTGGGAAAACAGGTTGTACCGGATGTATATTGGATATTGACGGGATCATCAAATTCGATATTTTCTTCAAAATTTCGTAAGGCTTCATCGGAAACTGAATTTCCTTTTTCCAGAAACTGTTCCCAACTGTCGTCAAAGAAAATAGCACCTTCCAATGTAGGGCATACTTCCTTTGCATATTCAACCATTTCTTTATAATTACTGGTCTTAAAGGATAAAGAAGAAAAGATAAAACGAACTTCTGACTGATTGAGAACGTATGTGAGTTCGTGAGTTCTGTATGCAGGATTTATATTCACTAAAATGCTGCCAATTCTTGCAGTAGCATATTGAAGCAGTACCCATTCATACCTGTTGGCAGACCAGATTCCTATCCTGTCACCAGATTTTGTGCCTAAGTGAATAAGAGCTTTAGCAACGGCTGTGGTCTGGTAATAAAATTCTTTGTAGCTTGATCGATAGTTCTGCTGAACAGAAACTAAAGCTTCATGATCAGGGTATTTTTCAACTGTTCTTTTAAGGTTTTTACCGATTGTTTCTCCAAGTAAAGGAATATTTGAAGCTCCGGATACATAAGATAAAGCCATACAAAAAGATTTATTGATCTAAAATAACAAATAAATCCTAAGATAGCGCCTGGGAAAAGTTAATTTTCCAGGGAATCAATGTCTCTTAGCTGTGCAAGATTCTTATCAAGTTTTCTCATGATAATTCCATAAACAAGTCTGTAGTATAACCAGATCAGCAAAACACACAGTCCGGTACTCAATACAGTACCTATGATGAAAATTATAACGGCCGAGTTGGCAGGTTCTACATTTTGAGAGTTTAACGCATAAAAAATAAAGACTGTAAAAATAGAAGTAAAAGCAACGAGTAAAACAATACTGATTAAAATAAAGGCATTAACCGTCTTCTTGAACTTAATAATTCGGGTAATAAGGCCTTTAAGGTTTTCTTCGATTTTTATTCTTCGATAATTCTGATAAAATTTATAGACAAAATAGGCAGTAACAAGTAAACTAAGAATCTTAAGGATCAGATATATCTTGTCAAAACTGTTTTCCACTTCGGGAGTTTTTCGAGCACCCAGTTTTTCTAAAACGTTGAGGAATCCATTGGTTTCTTCTCCCTGAAAGAAATAAAATAGCCCCATTACGGAGAAAAGTAAAAATTCAAAAACACTTATCCAGAAAATATATTTCACGTAGTTACGTGACTTTCTGTTGAGCATATTAAGAATCTCACTATTGTCGTATTTTTGCTGAACAGGCTGTTCCTGCCATGTTTTCTTAAAGCTGTCTAAATCAAAATCAGGCATATTTTTCCATCTGTTCTTTAAGGGTTTTCTTTAATCTGTTCATTTTCACACGGGCATTTACCTCAGTTATCCCGAGGTTTTCTGCGATATCCTTATAGGGCAAATCATCTAAATACATCATTACAATAGCTCTTTCTACATTAGGCAATGTCTTGATCACGGTGTATAGAAGTGAAATCTGCTGTTGTTTTTCATCATCATCCTCAATGAAGTCTTTATGATTGATGTCCAGCTCATTTGTAGGAAGGCTCTTGCTTTTTTTTCTGAAAAGGGTAATGGCTGTATTTAAGGCAACACGATACATCCATGTGGAGATCTTTGAGTTCCCTTTAAAGGAGTCATAGCTTCTCCAAAGCTGCAGGACAATTTCCTGAAAGAGATCTTCTTCATCTTCCAGAGAATTGGTATAAAGACGCGAAACTTTGATAATCAATCCCTGATTATCTTTTATGAGCTGCGCAAATTCTTTTTCTTTGGAAATCACAATTAGATGTATAACGGCACGAAGATAATAATAATGTGCTAATTAGTGAAGGGTTATGAATTATAAATTGCAAGTTTTGGTAATCGGCACTTACCATATACTTAAGCTTTATCGGATTGTTTGTCTTTGATTAAGAAAGCGTATTGTTCGGCAGGCTTATAAGTAATCGTCATAACATATAATGTAAAGCCTTTAATTCGTATCTTTGCGCCCACGAGAAAATCGGCCTGTTGATCTTTGTTTCGGCAAGGGTAGGAAAGTCCGGACACCATAGAGCAGCAAAGCGGATAACATCCGTCACCCGTGAGGGTAGGACAAGTGCAACAGAAAGCAAGTACAGTTCGGCTGTAGTGAAACCAGGTAAACTCTTTGCGGTGCAATGATAAGTATATCGGTTCTTTTCAGTAATGAAAATAGGAGTTGCTCGCTCTGAAAGCCGAGGGGTAATCAGCAAAAGTTTTGCAGCAATGTAAGACGCAGATAAATAACAGGCACTTCTCAGGAAGTACAAAATCCGGCTTATAGATTTTCTCGTGATTTTTTTAGATAACGAAATGACTATAAATAAAGCGGGGATTATTCCCCGCTTTTGTATTTCTGAGCCTGTTAAGATAATTAATATCGACTTGAAAATATGAATTTTACAAGTTGAAGCATTGTTTATGATGCTATTCGTTCTCAAGGGCTTTTTTAGCATCAACAAGTCCTTTCTTGTCCTTATCAGAAAGTGCCGGATATTTAAGGTCCATCTTTTCTAATGCATCAATAATGATCTGGATAGCGGCTACTCTTGCAAACCATTTATTGTCTGCAGGTAACACATACCACGGAGCATAATCTTTTGAAGTCTCATTAATAGCCTGCTCATAAGCGCTCATATATTGATCAAACAATGCCCTTTCCGGAAGATCAGCAGCCGAGAACTTCCAGTTTTTTTCTTGCTCGTTAATTCTGTCCAGCAGCCTTTGCTTTTGTTCCTTTTTTGAAACATTTAAAAATATTTTAATGATTTTAGTTCCGTTCTGAGAGAGGTGTTTTTCGAAATTTCTTATACTCTCATATCTGTTTTCCCAGAATTTGGCGTCAAAATCTTTTACGGACTTCCATGTTTTTTCACTGAGATTGTATTCCGGGTGCACCTTACAAACCAAAACACTTTCATAATGTGAACGGTTAAAGATTCCGATCATTCCTTTTTGAGGTAGTGCAATATAATGTCTCCATAAAAAATCATGGGCGTATTCCTTTGAACTTGGGGTTTTAAAACTTGTTACATTACAGCCCTGTGGATTTACTCCACCAAACACATGCTCAATAAGACTGTCTTTTCCTGCGGCATCCATCGCCTGTAAGATGATAAGGAGAGACTGGCTTCCATCCGCATACAACTTCTCCTGAAGGTTACGAAGTTTTTCTTTTTCTATAGCCAGCATTGCCTGTCCCTCTTGTTTAGTAAGAGGTCCCTTATATTCCGTTGAGGTTTTTTTGATGGAAAATTTTCCTTTTACTTCAAAATCGTCTGAGAAATTGGTGTCCATAACTTATATATTTGAAATAAATGTAATAAAAAAACCGTCTACGTGTAGACGGTTTTTTTATTTTTTCTGAGTAGAGCTTATTTTGCCGCAGCAACTTTTTTTGCTGCCTTAGCCGCTTTTTTTGCCGCTTTAGCATCTGCTGCAGTTTCAACCTTTGCAGGAGTAGCTGCAACTTCAGGAGCGTTAGCATCTACATTTCCTTTGATGTAAATTACACTTCTGCTGTTTGCCGGGTCATTAGAAAATACTTCAATCATTTTGTTGAATGGTCCGTTGATTGTCGTATTGTATCCAACTTTGATTTTAGCAGATTTTCCTGGCATTACAGGATCTGTACTAAATTCAGGAGTTGTACATCCACAAGAAGGTTTTACGTTAGAAATTACCAAAGGCTTATCACCTGTGTTAGTTACTGTAAAAAATCTTGTACCGTCTGCACTAGGCTTAATAGTACCATAATCGAAAGTGGTTTTATCAAAAGTAATAGTTTGTGCAGATGCAATAGCAAATGTTCCAAATAGTGCAATTCCTGCAATTAATTTTTTCATATTCTTGAATGTTAATATGTTTGTTTAGATAAACTTTAAGAAACAAAGTTAAAAATTATTTTAATTCATACTGAAAATTTTTTTTCTTTAAGCTATTTTTGCAAATTGTAAGCTAAAGAAATAGAATTTATGCAGATTTCAGAAAAGTATAATCCACAGGAAACAGAACAAAAATGGTACAACTACTGGTTGGAAAACAAGTTTTTCCATTCGGAGCCTAATGACAAGCCACCATATACCATCGTAATTCCTCCGCCAAACGTGACGGGGATCTTACACATGGGACATATGTTGAACAATACCATTCAGGATGTTCTGGTCCGCCGTGCAAGAATGCAGGGCTTTAATGCCTGCTGGGTTCCGGGAACAGATCACGCTTCAATTGCTACTGAAGCTAAAGTTGTTGCTAAACTGAAATCTGAGGGAGTCAATAAATCTGATATTACCCGTGAGGAGTTTTTAAAACATGCATGGGAATGGACTGACAAATATGGGGGAACCATCCTCGAACAGCTGAAAAAATTGGGTTGTTCATGCGACTGGGACAGAACCAGATTTACGATGGAGGATAAGCTTTCAGCACAGGTAATTAAAAGTTTTGTTGATCTTTATAATAAAGGATTGATCTACAGAGGCTACAGAATGGTTAACTGGGATCCGGAAGCAAAAACGAACATATCTGATGAGGAAGTAATATTTAAAGAACAGAACGGGAAATTATATTTCCTGAAATATAAAATAGAAGGTTCAGAAGAATTCCTTTCTGTTGCGACGACGCGTCCTGAAACAATCTTTGGGGATACTGCTGTTTGTATCAATCCTAATGATGAAAGATATGCTCACCTGAAAGGTAAAAATGTGATCGTACCTATCGTGAACCGTGCGGTACCTATCATCGAAGATGAATATGTGGATATTGAATTTGGAACCGGGGCACTGAAAATTACTCCTGCTCACGATACCAATGACTACGAGATCGGGCAAAAACATCAGTTGAAAATGATTGATGCTTTAGATGATGATGGAAATCTTAATGAGTATGGATTACATTATGCCGGGAAAAACAGGTTTGAGGTAAGAAAACAGATTGCAAAAGAGTTGGAAGAAAAAGATCTTCTTTTAAAAGCTGAGGATTATGTAAATAAGGTAGGTACTTCTGAAAGAACAGGAGCAGTGATCGAGCCTAAAATTTCTGTTCAATGGTTCCTGAAAATGTCTGAACTTGCTCAGCCTGCTTTGGATGTAGTAATGGACGATGAAATTAAGTTTTATCCTGAAAAATTCAAAAATACCTATAAACATTGGATGGAAAACATCCGTGACTGGAATATTTCCCGCCAGCTTTGGTGGGGGCAGCAGATCCCTGCTTATTATTATGGAAGCGGAGATGAAGATTTTGTAGTTGCAGAAACAAAAGAAGAAGCTTTAGAATTAGCAAAACAAAAAACAGGGAACCAAAATCTTACAGCTGAAAGCCTTACACAAGATCAGGATGCTTTAGATACCTGGTTCTCATCATGGCTATGGCCTATGTCTGTATTTGACGGGCTTCTTGATCCTGAAAATAAAGATATTCAGTATTATTATCCTACTTCTGATCTGGTAACAGGTCCGGATATTATTTTCTTCTGGGTAGCGAGAATGATCATGGCCGGATTAGAATATAAAAAGACAGTTCCTTTTAAAAACGTTTATTTTACCGGTATTGTTAGAGATAAGCAAAGAAGAAAGATGTCCAAGTCTTTAGGAAACTCACCGGATCCTTTGGAATTAATTGATAAATATGGTGCTGATGGTGTGCGTGTTGGAATCTTACTAAGTGCAGCTGCAGGAAATGATCTCCTTTTTGATGAAGATCTTATGCTTCAGGGGAGAAATTTCATGACCAAGATCTGGAGTGCTTTCCGATTAATCAATATGTGGAATCATGAAGATAAACCGGCTAACGTAACGGAAAACGAGACAATAGAGTGGTTCGAAAATAAATTGAACAAAGCGATTGCTGAAATTAATGATCAGTTTGAGAAATTCAGAATTTCTGATGCTTTGCATTTGGTTTATAAGTTAATCTGGGATGATTTCTGTTCGTGGTATCTGGAGGCTATCAAACCTAATTATGGTGAAGGGATTTCGAGAGAAGTATACGAAAAGACTATTTATTTCTTTGAAGAATTAATGAAATTACTTCATCCTTTTATGCCATTCCTTACGGAAGAATTATGGCAGACGATTTCGGAAAGAAGTATAGAGGAAGCGTTGATTATCTCTCAGCAGAAAAAAGCAGGAGAATTTAATGAGACTATTATCAAAAACTTTGAAATGGCTCAGGAACTTATTTCAGGAGTTAGAAACTATCGCCAGACGAAGGGAATTTCTCCTAAAGAGGCAGCTGAAATTTATACGGGTTCTTCAGAGTTTGCCAATGAAGCTGTTATCAGAAAACTGGCGAATATTTCAGACATTTATTTTGGTGAAAAAACAAATAAACCAAGTTTTACATTCCTGGTAGGTGCTACCGAAGTGTCCATTCCATTGAGCGAAAATCTGGATCTTGCTGAAGAGAAAACAAAAACGGAAGATGAAATAAAGTATTTGAAAGGATTTTTAATTTCTGTAGAAAAAAAGCTCTCCAACGAAAAATTTGTTGCCAATGCTAAAGCAGAGGTTGTAGAAGCGGAGCGTAAGAAACAGAAAGATGCACAGGATAAAATTGCTATTTTGGAAGAGAAGCTGAAGAGCTTATAAATCTTTTGGCACTTATCTTGAAATAAAACAAATATCAATCCGGACAATCCCGGAAACTATATCCATAAAAGAAGACCAGTTTAACTTGTCTTCTTTTGTGAATTTAATACAGTAGTTCAGACATAATATCTGAAGAGCAGATGAGCTGCCAAAATAACTAAAGACAATAAAAATGACGCACGTAGAGAATATAAAAAAGCTGTTTTCAAGAGATTTTGTAGAAAGTCCATTGTTAGAAAGCTTTGAGGTTGGGAAAATTTACCTTTCCAGTGGAAAATTGGTAGCTTGTGACCCCTTGATCACAAATGATATGCAGCCCTTTACTACAGATTTCCCAAAAGGGGATTTTGCAGTTCTATTACATAAGGAGAGAGAAAGTAACTGCGTAGCCTATGCTGAAATTATTTTCAGTCACTCAGAAATCACAGAATGGAAATTGGCAACTACTTCCGGTCAGGATATAAAAGACCTTGCAGAGGGTGAGATATTTGGTTATCCTGTAGAAAGTGGGATGGGTTGTTTTATGGATGTTGATACCCAAGAAAAACTTAATGAACTGGAAAAAAGATTGTATCACAGTAAAGGTGCCGACTTTATAGGAATTTATGAGGAGTTTTTCCACGAATATTTTTTCGATGAAAACGGAGCGATCGATCAATATGCCTTTTTGAAACCTGCGGATGAGCATCCGGGAACTATCTTTGCTTTCGAGACAGGATATGGAGAAGGTTTCTATGCCAGCTATATCGCGTATGATAAAAATAATGCGCCTGTAAAGGTAGTTACGGAATTTATTGAAATAAGTTAATTATTGTTATATTAGTATTCCTAATTTTTTATTTTTGTATAAACCAATTTAACCGCAATGAACTTTTCCTCAGTACAACCCAAAATTATAGTTGTTGGCAGCTCTTCCATAGATCTTGTTCTGGAAACTGAAAAACTTCCGGCTCCTAACGATACTGTTTTAGCCATTAATTCGGATAGTTATTTTGGTGGAAAAGGAGCCAATCAGGCTGTAGGAACTGCAAGATTGGGAGCCAGTGTTTATTTCATTGGATGTGTGGGAATGGACCCACTGGGACAGCAAATTATGCGTAATCTGGTGAATGAAAATGTGAATGTGGGATTTGTTGCAGAAACAGACAAAGAAGCTACAGGAACAGCTTATGTGACGACTTCTGATGGTAATGCTGCCATTGTTGTGGTACCGGCTGCAAATAAGCTTTTAAGTACCAAACATATTGAAGATGCAGACCGGTATTTTCCTACGGCAGATCTTATCCTGGTTCAGTTAGAAGTTTCTATAGAAGTTGTTGAATATACCATTAGAAAGGCAAAAAAATACGGAAAAAAAGTTGGTCTCTATGCTTCACCGGCTATGAAGCTTAGTGAAGAAGTACTGGAAAATGTAGATTTTGTAATCGTAAAAAGTAGTGAACTCTATATTGTTTTTGGTGAGGAGGAAAAAGAGCGGGTTCTTGAAAAATATTTTAATAAAGTTTTTGTAAGAGATGATACGAATTCCACGATTTATTTTGATGGAACTGAAATGAAATACTTCAGAAACCATAACGATAATAAAACGGTACATAAAATGGGAATGGGAGATGCATTTACATCCGGATTTGCCATAGCCTTATGTCATAATAATCCTATTGAGGAGTGTGTAAAGTTTGGAAATGAAGTTTCTTTAAAAGTCTCTACGAGAAAAGGATCGCAAACCGGATTGCCTAGAATGTCCGATTATGTTATTTAAAGCTATTTGGTACATATCGAAAGTATATAATTAACATAAAATAAACAGTAAAAATTTCCACTTTTGAGTGGATTTTTTCTTTTTACACTATGGAAAAACTAATTCTAAAAACCACAGATCACATTTCTATTGTCGCCCACCTTTTCCTGCCGGAACAGAGCAATAATAAAATATTACTAATCAATTCTGCCACGGGCGTAAAACAGCACGTTTACTTTTCCTTTGCACAATATTTTTCAGAGCAGGGATTTACAGTGATCACGTATGATTATCGGGGAATTGGGCTTTCAAAACCGGAGCAGATGAAAGGTTTCGAGGCTTCCATGCGAATTTGGGGTTCCCAGGATTATAAAGCAGTAACCACCTACATCAGAATCCGCTTTACAGGATATGAGAAATATTGCCTGGGACATTCTGTTGGAGCATTGATCCTTGGGATGAATAAGGATTCGGAGATGTTTAAAGAATTCTTTTTTGTGGGAACACAAAATGCGTTTGTTGGGAATCTGAAATTCAGGACGAAAATAGAAGCTTATCTTGGATTTGGGATTGTCCAGCCTTTAGCCACGCAGCTTCTGGGTTATTTTCCGGCTCATTGGTTTGGACTTGGAGAAAGTCTTCCTAAAAATTGCGCTTATGATTGGAGAACCTTAATTTTGAATAAAAAATCAACAAACGGTTTACTGGAGAAAATTGATGATTATTCTAAAAAATTGACTCAAAAAGTTTTTGTAATCAGGGCTGAAGATGATGTCTGGCTTACGGATAAAGGAGTAAAGAGTCTATTAAACGACACGTATCCCAACCTTAAACCGACATATCGCCTGGTAAAAACTTCAGAATCTGAAAAAGGAGAAATAGGACATGTTAATTTTTTCAGGAGCTATAACAAGAAGCTTTGGAATATTATTTTAAATGAATTAATACATAATGAGTAGTGTAATTGAAAAGACAATAGATTTTGTAAAGGAAAAACTTAAAGGAGCAGAAGCAGGACATGATTGGTTTCATATCGAAAGAGTCTGGAAGCTTTCCAGGAAAATTGCTGAAAATGAAAACTGTAACAAAGAAGTAGTAGAATTGGGAGCTTTGCTTCACGATATAGCAGATCCTAAATTTCATGATGGTGATGAAACAATTGCGTTAAAAGTGTCACGTGAGTTTTTGGAAGAGCAGCATGTTTCAGAAGAAATTATCGGGCAGGTCCTTTTTATTATTAAGAATATTTCATTTAAAAACAGAGGAGAAGCTCCGCAGAATTTACCTATTGAATTAAAGATTGTTCAGGATGCAGACCGTTTGGATGCTATAGGAGCAATAGGTATTGCAAGAACCTTTAATTTTGGTGGATTTAAAAATAACCTGATGTACCATCCGGATATTAAGCCAAAGCTGAATATGTCGAAAGAGGAATACAAAAAATCTGACGGCACTACAATCAATCATTTCTACGAGAAATTATTACTTTTAAAGGATTTAATGAACACAGAGAAAGGAAAAGAACTGGCTCAGGAAAGGCATGAGGTGATGCTTCAATTTCTTGATCAGTTTTATAAAGAATGGAATGTTGATTAACGTTCTTTCTTAAAATTCTTAAATCAGTATATTTGCAGCATGGGATTAATCATCTTTGTTATCTTTCTTTGTTCTGTCCTCTCTCTTATTTTATCTAAGGTAAAATCAGGAAAAGGTGCTGAATGGGCAAAACTGTTCCGTATCGCAACGCTTATTTTTTCAATCTCGGTATTCACTTATTGGTTTATCAAGAAAAGTGCTGTTGGAGTGGTGAGTAATTCCGTTGGTTTGCAGGTTATTAATAAACTTCCTCAGACCCTGGATTTTTATGTCATCAACGTCAATAATCCGGATAAAAATGCAATGCACGAGGCAAAGCACATTGGAAAGATACGCCCGGAATATTACAGAATAGAATACCTCAAGATGGATAAATCTGATGAGTATTGGGTTATCGGATATTTAGGAAAGAAAAACCTGGTTTATTTTTCACAGCATTCTGTTCCTAACAAAAATATTGATCAGATCGTTGAGGTGAACAACTATATCAATCAAAGTGTAAAATTATCTGAAATTGCTAAAAAGCAGGTGGAAGCCTATAATTATGAAAATGTAAAACTGGGGATCTGGGTATCTCTCGATTTTCTTTTGCTATTTCTGAATTTGGTCTTGCTTTTTAGAATTAAAAAATAAATGTAAACCTTTCAAAATAAAAGATGATCTGCTGAAGCCAGCAGATCATCTTTCTTTTTTAGTTAAATATAGTGTCGATGTCTCTTGTTACATCACGGATAATTTAAAATTATCATGATTTTTTCTTTAAGCTCTTCCGGGCAGTTTTTGATGAGCTTATCCTTGCTTTGACTGCTGATCTGGTCATAGGTCAGCCATTCTGTTACATCCTGATGCTGGCTGGTACTGTCGTAGATTCTTTTAATCTTCTCATTTTCGTAAAAGGTGTAATTGTCACCAAGAGAATTGTTTGTAATGCTGATAGTACATATTTCCTTTTCCATAGTTTTGATTTTTACAGTTGGTAATAAGGGTTTTATACCTTACAATATATCATTTATTGGTGAAAAATATTGACTTTTGCTGATAAAAAATTTTTCACACCAAACAGTGATATATTTACTGTTAAAACATAAAAAAAAGCTATAAAATCTTAAATTAAATGATTAAATAGCTGAATATTTTTTTTATGCTAAAATAAACTTTGGATACTTTCTGTTGCCATTTGAGGCACATGGAGGTCGGTTTTCCATTCCTCATTCATTTTTTTGATGAGATAAGCAGATAATAAAGGGGACGCCTTTTCAATATTCTGATGGACGAAAAAATATAAATTTTGGAGGCCTTCTTTTTTCCATTGTGTAACACGCTTTAACCAATCATCCAATCTTTCGTAGTCACTTTCTGCATTTGCTCCTACATAGCGGATGAAAGCATTGGGAGTGGTAAGACGCATATGAAGCATATCCCTTCTTCCGGCAGTATCCACAATAATATTAGTGATATGATGGGCTTCAAAAAGATCGCAGGTTGTATTTAAAATGTTTTCATCATTAAACCATTCCGTATTTCTGAGCTCTATAGCTAGTGGGACTTCTTTTGGCCATTCTTTGACAAACTTCTCTAATCTGTCATAATCTTTTGGTTTAAAGTTATCATGAAGCTGAAGAAATACCATACCCAGTTTTTCATCAAAATTAAGAACCGATGTTGCAAATTGGGTTACAGGTTCTGTTACATCAATTAATCTCCTGAAATGGGAAACTGTATTGGTAATCTTTGGGAAAAATTTAAACCCTGCCGGTGTTTTTTCTTTCCATGTCAATACCTGGTCAGGAGTTGGCATTCCGTAGAATGTCGCATTGAGTTCTATAGAATTGAACTGGGTAGCATAATAGGTTAATTCGTCCTTGGTTCCTTTTGGATAAAATCCTTTGAGGTCGGTTTTATTCCATTTGGCACATCCGATGGAGATATTCTCTAATCCCTTTTTATTTTGTTTGAGGATCTCTTTGGTTCTGCTGTGATCTTTGGGTAATGTAAAATCTATTTTTGAAGGATCTTCTACTTGTCCGAATTTCATATTTGAAGTTTTTAAGAATTAAGTATCTAACAAATATAAAATAAAAATAAGACAATTATTTTATGAATTTAAGCTAAAGATATCAAGGAAAAGGGAATCAGTTTTTTATTATTTTTTTTGAAATTTCAGTAGATTTCGTCTTTATTTTGATAAGATAAATTCCTGCAGGATAACCTGACGTATTAATAGTGCAATCTCCTTTGCCACAGCTCTGATGTGATACTGATCTCCCCATACTGTCAAATATATCTATTGTATTCACGGGTTCAGGGGATCTTATCTGAAGGATATTTTTTACAGGATTAGGAAATACATCAATTTTGGTTATTATATGGTCTAGCTTCGTATTTTTTGAATTGGTAGTAGCCGGGCAATTAGTACTGAAATTAATGTCCGGATACATAGTTTGAAGATCGGTAAGTTGAGCAGGATCAACACAAATGGTTAAATTACTATTGTACCCGGAAAATTCACAACCCTCCAATGCATTGTTTTTGATATTCACCTGGGTTAATCCGGACATGTTAAAGAATGCAATAGCTTCTAAAACATTGCAATCCGATAAATTCAGATTGGTAATGAGCGGACAGCTTCTCAGGGTAAGATACTTGAGTTGACCGTTTTGTGAAAAGTTAATATTGTTTACTAATGAATTATATTCAAGATCAGCAGATTCCAATTGTGGACATTGTGAAAGGTCTATCGTAGAAATTTTTGTGTTAGCAATACCTAATTCCCTTAAGGAGTTACATTGATTGATATTAAGGCTATTTAATTCAGTAAAGGTATCAAAAGGTGAGTTGCCTGGTAAATTAGGTCCAAGGTTCAATGTTTGTATAGCCGAACAATTCTGAAGGTCTAAGCTTTTCAGGTCTTTATTTCCTTTTATCGATAGATTGACCAAAGAAATACAGTTTTGTGCAGAAATCTGCTGCAGATCAGTATGTGGATTCAGGAAATTCAGATCACCGGGAATATCTGCTTTCAGAGTTTGGAGATGGGTAAGATTGTCTACATTCAAAACAGCCATGTAGCCACAGGAATTTGTGATGTCCATATCTTCCAAAGCAGCCGCACTATTAAAAGTAGCATTGGTTATTGGCTGATTGAAAGCTTTTAGTATTTTCAATTTGGGAAGTCCGGATACATCCAAAGAGGTTACATTTCCAAAATATACTCCTGAAGTAGTATAATAGCCATACCGGTTATAGAATGATGCATCAAGCTCTTCTAAATTGATTAATCCAGCATTGGAAAAATTGATTGAGGATGCATTAAGACCTTTGATTCTTTTTAACGAAGTACAGCCGTTTAGATCTACGGAAGTAAAATAAGCTCCTGTGGTTTCATAATGATCCGTATCTGCTATAACTTCTTCCAGGTTTGTACAAGATTTCGCAACAAGGTGGATATTCTGATTTCCGGATGGTAATATGGTTCCGGTAGATCCGGAAACTGAAATTTTGGTCAGTGAATTTAAATTTGGAACACTGATCTTATTTAAACGCTTACAGGATGTGAAGGTGAGCGTTTTTACATGGCAGTTTTTGATATGAAGCTCCTTAATGTTTTTATTGTTTAAGACAATATCATCCTTGATGAGAAGGCAGTTTTTATATCTCAAAATTGTGGAGGGGTCGTAAGGAGATAAATTGATGTCTGCAACAAAGTCATTCACATTCTCTACGGCACCACAATTATCGAATGAAAAATCAATAGGAACACGGTGGCTAACTCCTACATTGTTTACAAATCCACCACTTCCGGTGTAAAGAACTTTTTTAATTTTATTGTTGTTAACAAAACTAATGACCGCTGATTTTGTGTCATGGATGTAAAGTTCTTCGACATTGGGGAATAAAAGAGCATCGGTGATTTGGTTTGGAAGACTATTGTAAGTGGGAAGCACATTGAACTTTATATTTAAAGTTTTTACTTGCTGGGCTTCAGTAAGCTGAATCTGTCCATCTCCATTTGCATCAATTTTAATATTGTTGCCATTGATGTCTTTTGCAATCTGACTACCCGGACCTGAAGTTAGTAGTAAGGCCTTAAATTTGGCATCTGTAAAATTAAGGTTCTGAGAATAAGCCATGCAGGAAAAGCTTACACAGAAGATAAATAGCATTTTGTACATATTGTGTTTTTAAGGGGTTGCTAATTTTAATAAGGATATATCCAATGAAGGAAATTATAAACCTCAACCTTACAAAAGTACTATATTTTTAAACCTAGCAACTTAGAAATACTACTATAGTATTAATACTATATTTGTTATCCGTACAAATACTGATGAGTGCCTCTACCATGTTTTCCTTTTTTATCAAGGCATTGATTTAGTAAAATGAACGTTGTTCATATTGTGTTCATATATCTTAAAATAGCTTCAATGCGGTAAAAGATTTATTTGTAAAATGTTACCTAGATCTCATCTTACATATTTACTTTAAGCAATTAAGTTTTTTTTAAGGAAATATTAAACATTATGTTATATAATGTTAACTGTATGTTACCACAATTCATGATTGTTGCTTCTAATTTTGCCATAAAATTTAGAAGTATAAAAATATGAAGAGAAAATTGATCTGTGCTTTTGCTGTTTTGTCTTTTGGCTTAGCGTTTTCACAAGAAACCAGCTCTAAAATTTTCGGAAGATTAAAAGGGGTAAATTCTGAAGTTACGGTAAAAGTAGTTCACGTTCCCACCAACAGTACCTTTGAAACTAAAAGTAATAACAAAGGACAATTTAGTCTGGATAATCTACAACCCGGAGGACCCTACACGATAGAGATTTCCGATGGTTCGCAAATTATCTATTCGAATACCAATTTACAGCTTTCATTAGGAAGTAATGATTTGCCTGTAGTAGAAATCAAAAACAGAGAAAAAGTGATCGACGAGGTAAAGCTTACCTCGAAGAGAACCACTGTGAAAAACGGAGTTGCAATTAGCCAGGCTCAGATCTCCGGACTCCCAAATATTAACAGGGGTATCCAGGATGTTACCAAGTTGGTCCCTCAAAGTGCTAACAACTCTTTCAACGGAACCAATTTCAGGTATAATAACGTTACTATTGACGGGTCGATCAATAACGACGCGATTGGTTTTAGTCCGTCTTTGGGTGGACAAACGGGAACATCGGGAATGCCGGGAAGTAGTACACGCTCCAACTCAATTAG
This sequence comes from Chryseobacterium sp. B21-037, assembly GCF_028570785.1. Taxonomy (NCBI): domain Bacteria; kingdom Pseudomonadati; phylum Bacteroidota; class Flavobacteriia; order Flavobacteriales; family Weeksellaceae; genus Chryseobacterium; species Chryseobacterium sp. B21-037. Next base: position 2,591,902 of record NZ_JALGCB010000001.1, on the reverse strand, counting down.
TTTGGATGCGATTCAGGATGTACAGGTTTATATTGCTCCTTATGACGTGAAATTAGGAAATTTCCTTGGAGGAAGTATCAATGCCGTTACACGTAGTGGTAGTAATAATGTGGAAGGATCTTTTTATGTATACGGACGTAATGCTGCTATTACAGGAAGAAATAGGGTAGGAGATAATTCAAAAATGCCAAGCTCTTTTCAGGATTTTATTTATGGAGGGAGAGTAGGATTACCTGTCGTTAAAGATAAGGTGTTTTTATTCACCAATCTTGAATATACAAAAAGAAAAGATCCTGTTTTTTATAATGCTGATGATCCTAATGCGTTGGTTAATAACGCTGTTGCTCAACAGATCTCAGATTTTGTTCGAACCAAGTATGGCTTTAATGTGGGAAGCTTTAATCAGTACACTAATTTTTCTGAAAGTGCAAAGCTTTTCAACAAATTAGACTGGAAGATTAATGATAAACATACATTGTCCATTAAAAATAACACTGTATTCTCCCAGGCTTCCAACCTTGAAAGAGATGGTGCCAATTTCAGGTTTTCAAGCATGGACTATATTCAAAAGAACAATGCTTCAACGACGACTTTGGAACTAAAAAGCCGTTTTAATGATAAATGGAATAATAACTTAGTATTAGGATATTCTTCTATTAATGATTACAGGGATCCTACTTCTTCCAACGCTATGTTTCCACAAGTGGAAATAGGGTATAATGGAGGAACTATTTTATTAGGAAATGATAGAGAGGCAACGGTTTTCAATATGAAGCAGAAAACATTTGAGATCACCGATAATTTAACGTATAAGACAGGAAATCATACTTTCTTATTAGGAACGCATAATGAATTATACAATATCGATTATGGTTTTGTAAATGCATTGAACGGAAGAATCTCTTATAAGAATCTTGATGATTTTTATAACTCAAAACCAGCAAGGATAAGAGGGACTTATCCTTTCAATGGAGACAGCAGAGAGACGCTGTTTAATAATCCGTATGCATCATATAAAGTGAACCTTCTTTCATTATACCTTCAGGACGAGATTAATTTAGGAAGACTCCGTTTATCTCCGGGTGTAAGAGTAGATTATACTGATTTACCAAACAAACCTCTTTTGAGTTCAAAAGTTACTAATTCTCCTACCGATCCTAATATGGGGAATACCTACAGCTATACACCATTAAATCAGCTTACAAACAAATATCTTAATAAACCCACATTGTCTCCAAGATTAGGATTTACTTTGGATCTTACAGAAAACAGATCAGTTGTATTAAGAGGGGGGTCTGGTATTTTCGTAGGAAGAATACCGTTTGCATGGCTGGGTTATGCTTATTATAATGATGGAGTAGGTTTCGGAAGTTATGATTATAATGGTCCGACGGCAGCTCAAATGGCAGCTAATGGAGACCCATTGGTAAGCGGAAACTTTGCTAATTGGCAAAACTCTTCCAAAGTTCAGGTAGACCTTATTGATAATAACTTCAAAATGCCTAAAGTGTGGAGAAGTTCATTAGGAGTAGATTATACCGTTGGAGGATATAAGTTGACATTAGAAGGTATTTATACTAAAGTACTTTATGATCTGAAATTCCAGCAGGTGAATAAAACGGATAACGTAACGTATTACAGTTATGACGTGAATCACCAAATGCCTATTTATACAACGAATATCAACAGTAATTTTTCTAATGCGTACATGTTATCCAATACGAAAGAAGGTTACAGGTATAATATAACAGCACAGATTTCTAAATCTTATAATTTCGGATTTAACTTCTTTGCAGCATATACTTACGGAGATGCTAAAGATATTACCAACGGGATCAGAAACTCAATGGAAAGTAACTGGCAGATGAATCAATCCCTTACACCTAATAATCCTCAGTTGACAACTTCTAACTTTGCTATTAAAAATAGAATTGTTGCCAATCTCGGATATGGTTTCAATGTTTCAGAGTCCAACAGATTGTCGGCCAACGTATATTTCAATGCTCAGTCAGGAAATCCTTTCTCATGGGGCTTTGTAAACAGTACGATTGCTAATACAGGACAAGCTGCCGGATTGGCATATATCTTTAATGATGCTGCTGAAGCTGCTAAGTATATTGTTCCGATAAAAGATGCTGCAGGGAATGTTTTGGTAACAGCCCAACAGCAGGTGGCTGATTATGAAAGCTTCGTTAATAATAATAAATACCTGAGCAGCAGAAGAGGAACGTTTACTCAGAGAAACGGAGACTTTACTCCTTGGAATATTCAGGCAGATATCAGAATTATGGATGAGATCAGACTGAGCCGGAAGTCTAAAAATAATATCCAGATTTCTTTAAGTATCATCAACTTCACCAATCTGTTGAATAAGGATTGGGGTAAGATCTATTTTGTACCGAATACTTTTAATTCAACAGCAAGTGTTGGATTAACTAAAGTTGGAAATGTGGCAGCGGGACAGCCGGGAGCTGGAGATCCAACCTATAATTTCAAATCTCCGGGGTTGCCTTATACGATTGATCAGTTTGCATCAAGATTCCAGGCACAGCTGGGAGTTCGATATAATTTTTAATTTTTACTTTATATATTCTTTCAAGAGTCCAGATTTTCTTTCTGGGCTTTTTTTTATTTTGTAATTCTTTACAAAACAAGATATAAGAAAAGCACGTTTAAAAAACGTGCTTCAATATATAATTGTTTATTATTTGTAGTCTAAGCTTCGCAGCTTGAACAAGATACAAAGTTCACCATCATTTCCTTAGATACTGATGAGCTTCTTTGATAATATAATGTTTTTACTCCTTTTTTCCATGCTTCGATGTACAGATAGTTTACATCTTTTACGGGCATGGTAGATGGAATTTGTAAGTTCAATGATTGTGCCTGATCGATATATTGTTGTCTCTGAGCGGCCTGGGAAATGATCTCCATCGGAGAAATTTCCTTGAATGTCTTAAATACAGCTTTTTCTTCGTCAGTTAGTTCAGTTAAATGCTGAACGGAACCATGGTTCAACATAATCGTTCTCCATGTTTCTTCGTTATCTAGTCCTTTTTCTTCTAATAATTTTGCCAGGTACTTATTCTTACGCATGAAATTTCCTTTGGCCAAACCGGCTTTATAGTAGTTGGATGCGAAAGGTTCAATTCCCGGAGAAGTTTGTCCCAAAATAGCAGAGCTTGAAGTCGTAGGAGCAATAGCCATTGTGGTAGTATTTCTTAACCCATAACCTTTTAACAATTCAGGTTCTCCATAGATGTTAGCCAGTTCTCTTGATGCCTGTTCAGATTGCTCTTTAATATGTCTGAATGCTCTTGCATTAAACTGAGTTGCTTCAAAACTTTCAAACGGGATCATGTTCTTTTGTAAGTAAGAATGGTATCCTAAAACACCAAGCCCAAGAGCTCTGTGACGCATTGCAAAGTTTCTTGCTCCCTGTAGGTAATAATTGCCTTCTGTTTTATCAATAAATTCAGTTAAAACAGCATCAAGGAAATAAACAGCCAACTTCACTGCGTCCGTATCTTTCCATTCATCATATAATTCCAGGTTCATGGAAGAAAGACAGCAGATAAATGATTCTTCTCTCGTAGAAGGAAGCATGATCTCAGAACAAAGATTACTTGCATTTACAGTAAGTCCCAAATCTTTGTAAACCTGTGGTTTATTTCTGTTAACGTTATCCGTAAAGAAAATATAAGGAAGACCTTTTTGCTGACGGCTTTCCAAAACCCTTGCCCAGATCTTACGTTTTTCCATATCTCCATCGATCATATCCTGCATCCAGTAATCAGGAACACAAATTCCGGTAAATAAATTCTGAATAGGACTTCCGATATCTTTAATTGATAAGAACTCTTCAATATCACCGTGGTCGATATCCAGGTAAGCTGCAAAAGCTCCTCTTCTCACTCCTCCCTGTGATACTACGTCCATTGCTGTATCAAATAATTTCATGAAGGAAACCGCTCCCGAAGACTTTCCATTATCTGTTACTGCAGTTCCTCTGTTACGAAGTTCCCCGAAATATCCTGAAGTTCCACCCCCGATTTTTGTCTGCATGATGACTTCACCCATTTTATGAGTAATCCCTTCAATGCTATCCGGAATGTGTACATTGAAACATGAAATAGGAAGACCTCTCTGTGTTCCCATATTTGCCCAGACCGGAGAGGAAAAACTGATCCATCCTTTGGTGATCATTTCCTTAAAAGCAGGTTGTAATTCCGGTTTGTATAGCTTTTTGGCAGCAGCAGTGGTAATCCTGTCGATAGCTCCGTCTACAGTTTCCCCTTTTAACAGATATCCTCTGTTTAGCATTTGCTCAGACTCCTCGTTGAGCCACCATATATTAGTATTTTGTTCCTCCATAGTTGTTATATTTTCAAATTCCCGGATATCCATGTCGTAATATCCAGGAATTTTGTGTTATTAAATTGATTCTAAAAATTCTACCTTGTGGGAACCGTTAAGTCCACTCTCATCTCTTAATCGTTGAAATTCTTTAAAAGATGGTGTATTCAAAACCTCATGTTGTACCTCTTCATTGCTGTAATTAGAATAATGTAAGAATGTAACACCGTCTTCTTTAAGAAAAACCTTGTATTCAAATGCCGACAGATCCAATTGTCTGAAATCATTCAGGAAATTTTGAATGTTTTCTTTGTTTTCTGAAACAAATTCTGGTTTTACGGTATAACTTACAATTACATTAATCATCTTTTGTGTTTTGGTTTTTATTTCATCCGAAAAGGATACTTTCTAATGAAAGATTGTTGAGCTATATACAGAGCTTGTTTAATTAAAACAAATCGTTGGCTGTAATACTCTTGTCGTGTTTCGTATAGTCAACAGGTCTTTTAGCAAAGAAATCATCCATAGAATTAGCAAAAACCTCTTCCTCAAACCATTTCATCGGACGGTATTGTTCCGGCGAAATGTTGTAGCGTGTATCCATATTGATTTTCTTTAAGCTGTCGTCAACACGGTATTTCATAAAGTTGAGTAAGTCTTCTTTTGAGAATACACTCAATTCTCCCAATTCAAAGATCCAGTCTAAGATTTCACCTTCCAATTCTACAGATTGATCTACTAAAGTATAAATATCTTCAATGTCTGAATCAGTTAATAAATCAGGTTGTTCTTCGCGGATTTTGTTTATCAGATAAATTCCTGCGTTAGCATGGATTTGTTCATCAACAGAAGTCCACGCGATAATATTGGAAACGTTTTTCATGTATCCTTTAAATCTTGTGAAAGAAAGAATGATCGCAAATTGTGAGAAAAGCGATACATTTTCAATCAGGATACTGAATAGTAAAAGAGAAGAAACATATTCTTTAGGGGTGGAAGAATTAGCATGTTTCAGAACATTTGATAAGAAGTCTATTCTCTTTTTTACAGCAGGAACTGCTATAACGTTGGTAAATTCTTCATTATATCCCAATACTTCCAATAAACGCGAATAGGCTTCGGAATGACGGAATTCACATTCAGCGAAAGTAGCACCTAAACCGTTCAGTTCAGGTTTTGGCATATGATTGTATAGGTTTCCCCAAAATGTCTTTACAGACACCTCGATCTGTGCAATAGCCAGTAAAGCATTTTTCACAGAATTTTTTTCGTGTGGTTCCAGCTGCGAATGAAAATCCTGAATGTCTGCAGTAAAATCCACTTCCGAATGCACCCAAAACGATTTGTTGATCGCTTCTACAAATTGAAGAACCTCAGGGTATTCAAATGGCTTGTAACTTACTCTCTTATCAAAAATTCCCATATTAAAAATGTCTTTAAATTAAACTAATTAGATCACTGTGGATAAAAATCAAAGAATAAATAACAGCTTGATTTGTTGGAACTTATATTTAAAAGTTTTTCACAAGAAAAGTGTCTTTATTATTTGCTAGTGCGAAGCACAAAGTTCGAAAAAAAGAAACGATTTTGAAAGGGCTAAACACTAATTGGTTGACTTTTAATCGTAAAAGTTTTCCACATTTACATGAAACAAGCACTGATATTGGTTTAGATACAATAATAAGCATAAAATAAATATTTTTGATAAGTTACAGTTAAACATAAAATCATAAAATACTATAAATAAAGGTGTATTATATTAAACACTAAAAAAATACAATAAATTTTGATTCTTGTAACAAATTGAAAATATCTTCTACTTATTGACTATAAAACATAGATCACTTAATGTTAGTAATTCAGGATTTAAACAAATCATACGATACAGGGAAAAGTAAACTGCACGTTCTCAAAGGAATTAATCTCAATATTTCCGAAGGCGAGTTTGTTTCTATTATGGGAAGTTCGGGTTCCGGAAAGTCTACCCTCCTTAATATTATAGGGATTCTGGATGAAAAGGATTCCGGGATTTATGAGCTGGACGGTGTTCCCATCGAGCATTTATCCGAAGTAAAGGCTGCAGAATACAGAAGTAAATTTTTAGGATTTATTTTTCAGTCTTTTAATCTGATAGGATATAAAACGGCTTTAGAAAATGTTGCTCTCCCTTTATATTATCAGAACGTACCCCGAAAAGAACGTAATCAGATCGCCATGGAATACCTGGAGAAAGTAGGACTCGCCCAATGGGCAACCCATCTTCCCAATGAGCTCTCTGGTGGACAAAAACAAAGGGTAGCTATTGCAAGGGCGCTGATCACAAATCCTAAAGTGGTATTGGCCGATGAGCCTACAGGTGCCTTGGATTCAAAAACAACCCATGATATCATGAAATTGTTACAGGATATTAATAATGAAGGAAAAACGATCATTGTAGTAACCCACGAACCTGATGTTGCAGCACAAACAAAAAGAAATGTGATTTTAAAGGATGGAGTTATCGAAAGTGATGAATTTATCAAACAGGTTGTTCTATAAATAGTGAATGTACATTGACTTTAAAAAAGTAAAAAAATAAAAATATGTTTGACCTGGATCGTTGGCAGGAAATATTCAGTTCCATTCGCAGTAATGTATTGCGGACGGTGCTTTCCGGATTTACGGTGGCATTAGGGCTGTTTATCTTTATCGTTCTTTTCGGAATCGGTAAAGGTTTACAAAACGCTTTTACAGAAGGTTTTGCAAGGGATGCTCAAAATCTTATTTCCATCTTTACAGGAAAAACAACCATTGCCTACAAAGGATTACAGTCGGATCGTAACGTAACCATGAATAATGATGACTATGACTTTCTGGTTAAAGCAGATAAGGAAAAAGTAGGCTATTCAACTCCAAGGTATCAAACCAGTTTGCTGGTGAAGTACGGAAAAGAAAGTGGGAATTATCAGGTTAACGGAGGAGATCCTGAAGAAAAGTTCATTGAAAACAGGAAAATTCTTGAGGGACGTTATATCAATCCTTCCGATCTTGAAAGAAAACAAAATGTTGCCGTGATCGGACGAATGGTACAGAGAGATTTGATCAAAAACGGAAGTCCGGTAGGAAAAGAACTGAATATTAACGGAACAATGTTCAAAGTAGTTGGAGTATTTTCCGACGACGGTGGAGACTGGGACGAAAGACATATTACAGTACCCATTACTACTTTGCAACAGATGAAAAAAGGTTCAGATACTGTAACAACGGTTTATATAGCCTATAACGAAAAGCTAACACCTCAGCAAGCTATAAAATATGGTAACGAGCTTAAAGATAGATTAAAAGCCAGGAAGAATGTTTCTCCTGACGATGAAAATGGGGTCCGGGTATGGAATAATGCAGAAAATATGAATGATACATTTATGTTTATGGCTGTACTTACAGGTATTGTTGGTTTTATCGGGATGGGGACTTTGATCGCGGGAATCATTGGAATCAGTAACATTATGGTTTACATCGTTAAAGAGAGAACCAAGGAGATAGGTGTTAGAAAGGCTATTGGAGCGAAACCAAAAAGCATTGTGGCATTAATTGTACAGGAGAGTGTTGTGATCACTGTGATCTCAGGTTTAATTGGGGTAGGTTTGGGAGTTTTAGCGCTTAGCCTTATGGGAGACAGTCTTGAAGAATTTTTTATCAAGAACCCTAGTGTCGGCTGGACCGAGATCTTTATGGCATTTCTGGCATTGGTTTTTTCAGGATTGATTGCCGGTTTTGTTCCCGCTTACAGGGCATCGAAAATTAAACCTATAGAGGCATTACGAACAGAGTAATAGCTGATGTTCGTACATAATTATAAAAAAAGTATAAATCAAACTCATAACTAACACCAATGAACATCTTATTTAAAAAGGATACCTGGCAGGAAATTTATTATTCACTGAGAAATAATAAACTTCGGACATTCCTTACCATGATCGGGGTGGGTTGGGGTATGTTTTTATACGTAAGTTTGCTGGGAGCAGCAAAAGGAATGGAGAATGGTTTCGATAAATTATTTTCAGGCTTTGCAACGAATTCTATTTTTCTATGGGCTCAGAAAACCTCTATTCCATACGAAGGTTTTCCAAAAGGGAGAGAGATGAAACTGCACTTGCCGGATATGGAAATGCTTAAAAGAAAAATTCCTGAAATAGATTACATTTCACCACAGAATGCTCGGGGAAGTTTTACAGGAACACCCGGAGAATCTATGTCAAGAAACGGGAAAAGTGCTACCTATTCTCTTACAGGGGATTATCCTGTGGGAAATAAAATTTCTGAAAAGAAACTTATTTTCGGACGCTATATAAACGATGCCGATTTATCAGGCAATAAAAATGTTGCCGTGATCGGAGAAGAGGTATATAAAAACTTTTTTAATTCCAAAAAGAAAGAAAATCCTATTGGTAAATCAATAAATATAAAAGGGCTTTTCTTTAATATTATCGGTGTTTTCAGAGTGAAAAAAGGAGGCGGTTTTGAAAATGACCGTACTGTTTTCATTCCTCTTTCTTCATACACGAAAATGTATAATGCGGGAGACAATATCGATATGTTTGCTATTGTCAGCAGGCCGGATGCCGATTTAAAGATTGTGGAAGAAAAAGTAAAACAGGTATTAAAGCTTAAAAATAAAGTTTCACCTGAAGATACAAATGCATTTGGAAGCTTCAACCTTGGAAAAGAATTTGGAAAATTAACCGGATTCTTAACCGGAATGCAGCTATTAACAATTATTGTAGGAACACTTACGATTCTTGCGGGAGTTATTGCGATCTCAAATATCTTACTGATTACGGTAAAAGAGAGAACAAAAGAAATAGGGATCCGAAGAGCATTAGGAGCCAAACCTTCAGAAGTAAGAAATCAGATTCTGCTGGAAAGTGTTGTAATTACACTATCCTCAGGGTTATTAGGATTCATGTTGGGAATATTTGTCCTGATGGTCCTTAATATGGCTACACAGAATCAGGATGCCTTTCCATTTTATAATCCTACGGTAAACTACGGAAATGTATTTGCTGCCATGGCGGTGATGGTAGTTTTAGGATTGATTATCGGAATGATTCCAGCTCAGAGAGCTGTTAAAATCAGACCTATTGAAGCGTTAAGAACTGAATAAAAACCATTTAAATAAAAAATAAACTAGATATATGAAAAAGAAATTCACTTGGAAAAAAGCCATTTATATACTGTTGGGGCTTTTATTTGCAGTGGCATTATTCTCGGGAATCGGTTATCTGATCAAATCCAATTCTAAAGAGAGTGAAGCGTTCCTTACGCGAAAACCAACGGTCCAGAATATGGATGATAAAGTCATGGCGACAGGGAAAATTATACCAAAAGAAGAAATCGAGATCAAGCCTAATATTGCAGGGATTATTGATAAAATTTTAGTTGATGAAGGGGATAAAGTAGTTGCGGGACAATTGGTTGCAACGGTTAGGATTATTCCAAATATCGCGGATGTAAACAATGCACAGCAGGAAGTTCAGAATGCGCAGCTTCAGATCAGCAATGCCAAGCTGAATGTAGATAACATGCAGAAACAATTTGATATGCAACAGAAATTGTATAGTCAGGGAGTTATTTCCAAGCAGGATTATTTAAACTCTCAACAACAATTGTATTCTCAGCAACAGACTCTTAAAAACGCAAACCAGCAATTCCAGACGGCTCAGAAGAGATTACAAATTGTGAAAACCGGAGCAACTCCTGAACTTCAGGGTTTTGCTACAACGCAAATACGTTCAAAAGCTGCAGGAACGGTACTTGATGTTCCTGTAAAAGTAGGAAGCCAGGTTATTGAAGCGAACTCTTTCAACGCGGGAACAACGATTTGCTCTATTGCCGATCTTAATTCACTGATCTTTCAGGGAGAGATTGATGAAGCTCAGGCGGGAAAACTGAAGCAGGGGATGCCAATGAATATTGTGATTGGTGCCTTGCAGAACAAAACTTTTCCGGGGAAATTAACAATGATTGCTCCTAAGGGAAAAGACAATCTGGGAACGATAAAATTTCCTGTAGAAGGCGATGTAACCAATCCTAATAATGAATACATCAGAGCTGGATTTTCAGCAAATGGAGAGATTGTATTGAATTCCCAAAAGAATGCATTATTGCTTGATGAATCTCTTATTCAATATGAGAAAAACAACGGTAAAGACAGATCTTTTGTTGAGGTAAAGCAACCTGATGGAAAATTCAAAAAAGTATATGTGAAATTAGGTGCCAGTGACGGGATCAATGTTCAAATTCTTTCAGGAATAGATAAAAATTCTGAAGTGAAAGTGTGGAACCCATCAGATAAGGACAAAGAGGAACTTAAAGAAAAGAAAAAATAATAAACTAATCAGATACATTTTATCTACAGTCCCGGGAATTTATTTCCGGGATTTTTTTGCTCCTGAAGGTTGTTGCCTATTCCGTTAAACAATGTTTGAAAATGTAATGAATAAGAAGCTTAAAATGTCTTAATTTTAATTTCAAACTTTGACCTATGAAGAAAAGCTATCTTATTCTTTTCGTTTTTATTATTGCAAAATTTATTCTTCAATATTTATTGATTAACCCCGAATACGAATTACACCGGGATGAGTTTCTTCATATTGATCAGGGAGATCATATTGCGTGGGGATATTTGTCCGTTCCACCAGTTAGTTCTTGGGTGGCATGGTTAATTAAAATATTAGGTAGATCAGTATTCTGGGTTAGATTTTTTCCGGCTTTATTTGGGGCGCTGACTATAGTTGTGGTGTGGAAGATCATTGAAGAGTTAAAAGGAGGATTGTTTGCTCAGATTTTGGCTTCTTTTGGGCTATTATTTTCTGTGCTTTTGCGATTAAATATGTTTTTTCAGCCTAACTCTTCGGAAGTGTTTTTATGGACTTTATTCTTTTATATTTTAATTAAATACATATATACAGAGAAAATAAAATGGCTTTATTCCGGTGGGATAATTTTTGGTTTGGGTATTTTAAATAAATATAATATTGCTTTTCTGGCATTGGGTTTTATCCCTGCACTTTTGTTAACAGGCCAAAGAAAGATCTTTGCAAACAAGCACACCTATTGGGCTGCACTTGTAACTTTAGTTATTATTTTTCCTAATCTCTTATGGCAGTATAATAATAACTTCCCTGTTATTCATCATATGAAGCAGCTTTCAGAGAATCAATTGGTCAATGTGAATAGATTTGACTTTTTTAAATCTCAATTACTATTCTTTATAGGAGTTACGTTTGTTATCATATTGGCTTTCTACGCCCTGTTATTTTACAAACCATTTGAAAAGTTCAGATTTTTCTTTTGGGGATATGTAATTGCAATATCTCTGTTTGTCTTTTTTAAAGCTAAAGATTATTATGCAATTGGTCTTTATCCTGTTTATATTGCCTTTGGGTCAGCTTATTTGGATCACATTTTAGAAAGCGGATGGAAAAGATTTCTTAAACCACTCTGTATACTTTTTCCCATACTATTATTTATTCCCATGTATCGTATTTTGTTTCCTAATAAGAGTCCTGAGTTTATTGTGAATAATCCGGAGCGTTATAAAAAATTTGGATTGTTGAGATGGGAGGATGGAAAGGATCACTCATTACCTCAGGATTTTGCAGATATGCAAGGGTGGAAAGAATTAGCACAAAAAGTAGATAAAGAATATTATAAATTATCAAAGATAGGAAAGACTTTAGTTTTATGTGATAATTATGGTCAAGCTGGAGCTATTAACTATTATTCAAAGATGGGAATAAAAGCTGTCTCATTTAATGCCGATTATATCAACTGGTTTGATCTTAAAGACAAATATTTTAACTTGATAAGAATAAAAGATAATGATAATGATGATGAGTTAAAAGAGACTGGTCCTTACTTTGAAATTTCAAGAAAAGCTGATTCTATTACCAATCCTTTTGCCAGAGAAAAAGGTACTCTTATTTTTAGTTTCAGTCGGGCAAAAATAGATGTTAGGCCGAAATTAAAAAATGAGATCGATGATAATAAAAGGGAATTTTGAAATAATTCATTATTGCAACTTTATTGCATTATTAAAAAATTATTTTATCTTTGTCTTAAATTTTATTTCAGACCATGGAAGTAAACCCTTATGATGTTATAATAATTGGAGGCAGTTATGCTGGTCTTTCAGCTGCAATGGCTTTAGGAAGATCTTTGAGAAATGTATTAATTATTGATGGAGGAAAACCTTGCAATGAGCAAACACCTTATTCTCATAATTTTCTGACACAAGATGGAAGGACTCCCCGGGAGATTAGTGATGAGGCTAAATCTCAGGTGAAAAAATATAGTTCTGTAAAGTTTTATGATGGTATTGCGAGTAAACTTCTGAAAATAGATAACGGATTTGAAGTCGAAACTCAGTCACTAGAAAGATTCAAATCTAAGAAATTGATTATTGCCACTGGAATTAATGATATAAAGCCACTTATTCCAGGATTCAAAGATTGTTGGGGGATTTCTGTTTTACACTGTCCGTATTGTCATGGGTACGAAGTGAAAAATGAGAAAACAGGAATTATGGGTAATGGCGATTTTGCCTATGAGTTTTCAAAAATGATTTCACATTGGACGAAAGACCTTACTCTGTTTACCAATGGAAAGGCAGAGCTCACAGAAGATCAGATCAGAAAGTTACAAGAAAAAAAAATTAATATCAATGAAAATGAAATTACGGAATTGAAGCATAGGAACGGGATCATTGAAAGTGTCGTCTTTAAAGACGGATCAAAAGTTTCTTTAAAAGCTGTCTATGCTAAAGTTCCTTTTGAGCAAAATATAAACGTTTCACAGGATTTAGGCATCGAAATAACTGAGTCAGGCCATATAAAAACAGATGCTTTTTATAAAACCAATGTGTATGGTGTTTATGCCTGTGGTGATAGCTCTTCAATGATGAGATCTGTAGCAAATGCTGTCGGATCTGGAAATACCGTTGGTGCTATGGTAAATAAGGAGCTTATTGAAGAAGAATTTTAATTAAATTTTAAGTGTTTTAAGTATTCCTTGCTGTATTAGTATAGCAGGGAATATTTTTTTATAAGAAGTGATGGGCACTTTTTCACTAAGATTTTAAGCTAGATAGGGATTGAGAAATAAATTGTGTTTTATATTATTTTATCCCAAAAATCATATTTTTATGAATAAAATCTTGTTGAAAATTCCGTACATTTGGGGTGAAAAATCTCAAAAACTAAAAGTAAATGGATATTATTTTCGACCTGATTGAAAAGGAAAAACAAAGACAAACTCATGGATTGGAGCTTATAGCATCGGAAAATTTTGTTTCTGATAATGTAATGAAGGCGATGGGGAGTGTATTAACAAATAAATACGCAGAAGGGTACCCTGGTAAAAGGTATTATGGTGGATGCGAAGTAGTAGATGAGGTCGAAACATTAGCAATAAACAGAGCAAAGGAGCTTTTTGGAGTTGACTATGTAAATGTTCAGCCTCACTCCGGATCTCAGGCTAATGCAGCTATTTACCTTGCCGTTTTGAAACCCGGAGATAAAATTATGGGAATGGATCTTTCCATGGGAGGACATCTGACTCATGGTTCAGCCGTTAATTTTTCAGGAATTCAGTATAATGTTGTTTCTTATGGCGTACAACAGGAAACAGGTTTGATTGATTACGATCAAATGAGAGAAGTTGCTTTGAGAGAAAGACCGAAAATGCTTATTGCCGGTTTTTCCGCTTACTCCAGAGACCTGGATTATGCAAAATTCAGAGAGGTGGCAGATGAAGTAGGTGCTACTCTGTGGGCTGACATTGCGCACCCGGCAGGTTTGGTTGCAAAGGGATTACTGAATTCCCCATTTGAACATTGCCACGTAGTGACTACAACTACTCATAAAACACTAAGAGGGCCAAGAGGAGGAATGATCATGATGGGTAAAGATTTCGAAAATACGTATGGTCATAAGACACCTAAAGGAGAGATCAAAATGATGAGTCAGGTTTTAGATGGTGCAGTATTTCCTGGAATTCAAGGAGGACCTCTTGAACATGTGATTGCTGGTAAAGCAATTGCTTTTGGAGAAGCTTTGGATACTCAGTTTGAGACTTATGCAAAACAAGTTAAATCTAATGCTCAGGCTTTAGCAAAAGCAATGATCAGTAGAGGATTTGATATTGTGAGCGGGGGAACAGATAATCACTTAATGCTTGTGGATCTTAGAAATAAAGGCGTTAATGGTAAAGAGACTGAAAAAGCATTAGTTCTGGCAGATATTACATGTAACAAAAATATGGTTCCTTTTGATGATAAATCGCCATTTACAACCTCTGGAATCAGACTAGGAACGGCAGCAATTACAACAAGAGGATTAAAAGAACAGGATATGGAAACTATTTCAGAGCTAATCTCCGAGGTTGTTGATAATATCAAGAATGAAGAAGTTATTGCATCTGTAAAAAAGAAAGTAAATGAATTAATGGAAGGGAAAGCTTTGTTTAATTACTAAATTTTACTTCAATTTAAATACTAAGAATGGGCACTTTGCTCATTCTTTTTTTATAATATATGGATAAGAAATCTTATACTTTTGAAGAAATCAAACAAAAGCTGGTTAACTATTGTGTTTATCAGGACCGATGTCATGCTGAAGTTGAACAAAAGATGAAAGAATTCATGCTGATCAACGAAGCTAAAGAGGAGATTCTTTTATATCTGATTCAGGAAAATTATCTGAATGAGGAGAGGTTTGTAAGAAGTTATATCAGGGGAAAGTTTTATATAAAGCACTGGGGGAGAAATAAGATTCGGATGAATTTAAAGCAAAAGCAAATTTCCGAAAAGCTTATTCAATCCTGCTTTAATGAAATAGATGAGGACGATTATTTTAAAACCCTTAAAAAGATGTTTGATGATCACTATTCCAAATCCAGTGAGCTGAAAGAGTACCAGAGAAAAACGAAAACAATCAGTTATTTAATAGGCAAGGGGTACGAATATGAAATAATCCTGCAGGTTCTTGAGAATTAATATATATGTAATTTACGTTCCGTTTATTTTCTGTTTAAAAAAAATAGCTTTGTTGAAATTTTAAGGATAATAAATTATAATAATTATACTGTGAATTTAGTATTGGTTTTTATAAGACTTTTATATGTAATATCTTACATTGTTTCCTTAAAAAAAAATTAAAATTTTAATAGAAATTAAAGTAAGTGGCACGAAAAATGCATGTGGTTTGCAATATTTATATTTTGAAATTTATATCTGAAAAACAATGAAAATATGATATAAATAGCGTAAAAAGTATGGAGATTGTATATAAATTTTTTTATAGACAATAATATGTGTTAGAAATAGTTTTTATTGGAAATAGATAAAGTAGAAAAAAGAAATTAAACAATTGCATTAAAATTATGAATAATATCTATTACCTTTGCCCCGCTAATAAAATCACCTAATGTTGAATGAAAAAGTTGCATGAAGCTTTTAATGCTCTTTACAATGGCGATAACATTGTGAAAATCACGAAATTGAGATATATACCGAGATGGTTGGTTATCATTATCGATATTTTAATTATCTTTTTTTCAATTTTGCTTTCACGTCTTTTCTTAAGGAATCTGGATGTAAAAGTTAATTTTCCGGAATATGTTGTTCAGAAAAGGATTTTAGTAATTGGGATTAATATCCTGTTTATGTATGTCTTCAAAACCTATGCAGGTATTATAAGACATTCTACTTTCTTTGATTTTTTCAAGATTATACTATCATCAGGAAGTACATTGGTCAGTCTTTTGATTATCAATTACATTTCACAGATGGCCATGGGTACATCACTTTTCCTGTATCCTAATCTGTTTTTGTATTTCCTTATTTCGGTATCCATCATGTTCTTTTTTAGGATGGTTACTAAGCAATTCTTTAATATGCTAATTGATATTAAAGGTGCTTCTTCTAAAGTAAGAATAGCAGTGGTAGGCGTTGGAGAGGCTTCTGTAGCATTGGCTCGCGCCATTATGCATAATCCTAACTATCCCTATCGTTTGCAGGGTTTTCTTACAGGAAGATCGGACTCAAACAGAGCTTTACTATTGGGCTACAAGATTTATAATAAAAATCAGTTTTTTAAAAGCGAAAAATTAATCAAGCAGTTTGATGCTGTATTGTTGATTAAGGAGATTATGACAAAGCAGGAAATCGAAGAGTGGATGACCTTAGCTTTGGACAGCGGTTTGAGAGTACTGAAAGCTCCGACACTTAGTAAAATGAGAGATAGTGATCTCGTTGGAGGAATCAGCCAGCTTCAGATTGAAGATTTATTGAATCGTAAACCTATAAAAATAGAGAGTGAAGACGTAAAAAAGAGACATTTTGATAAAAATGTTTTAGTTACAGGAGGTGCTGGTTCTATTGGAAGTGAAATTGTTAGGCAAGTTGCGCAGTTCAATCCTGCATTAATTGTAGTTCTTGATCAGGCAGAGTCCCCATTATATGAATTGGAATTAGAGCTTCTGGAAAAATTTCCTGAGCAACGGTTTAAATTTGTACTGGCGGATATTTCTAACAGTTACAGATTAGAAAAAGTGTTTGAAGACTATCAGTTCTCAATGGTATATCACGCCGCTGCATACAAGCACGTTCCGTTAATCGAAGAAAATCCGCATGAAGCTATTTTTGTAAATATCTTAGGGACAAAGAACGTTTCTTTATTATCAAAAAAGTATAAAGTAAACCGTTTTGTGATGGTTTCTACCGATAAGGCTGTTAACCCTACCAATGTTATGGGGGCGTCAAAAAGAGCAGCAGAATTGTTTGTTCAGTCTTTACAGAATTCACCGGGAAATACTACTAAGTTTATTACTACGCGTTTTGGGAATGTATTGGGATCAAACGGTTCGGTTATTCCTCACTTTAGAAAGCAAATAGAAAAGGGAGGTCCCGTTACGATTACTCACCCGGACATTATTCGTTACTTTATGACAATTCCTGAAGCATGTGAACTTGTACTTCAGGCAGGAACTATGGGTAATGGAGGAGAGATTTATGTATTTGATATGGGTGAACCTGTTAAGATTTTAGATCTTGCTAAAAGAATGATAAAACTATCTGGTTATACGCCAGATGTAGATATAAAAATTACCTTCATTGGTTTAAGACCGGGAGAGAAATTATATGAGGAACTTTTAAGTAATAATACTGTTACCATTCCTACACACCATGAAAAGATTTTGATCTCAAGAGATCCTATAATGGAATTCGATGAGGTGGATATGCTATGCAAGCAGATTATATTAGCTGCTGTTAAAAGAGATAAATTACAGGTAGTTAGAATTTTAAAAACTATTGTTCAGGAGTTTATAAGCAATAACTCCGAGTTTGAAATTTTGGATAAAGAACCATTAGTAGAAGAGTAATTGAGTGCAATGAAATCAATGAATAGTTTGTAAAAAAATAATTATCCTATTTTTGTGGAAAAATTATCAGGAATGAGTTTAAAGTATTTTATTTATGGTGCTGTAAGTTTAGCAATGTTTTCTTGTACAACGAGACAGGATATCAATTATATGAAAGATATTGATAGTATTACACTCGAAAATTCGATTAAAAATAGCAGAGTTGATTTTCAGCCTGGGGATCAATTAATTATTACAGTTTCAGCAAAAGATATGGATGTAGTAAAGCCTTTTAATCAGAATTATTCTTCAGCTAGTACAGTTGCTCAGTATACTTTGCCGAGTTCCAATAATCTTCCTCAACAGGTTCCTATGTCAGGACCGACTTATGTTATAGATACCAATGGTGATATTGTTTTTCCTCAGATTGGAAAAATAAGCACTAAAAACGAAAATATTGAAACATTAAGAACCAAGCTTACGGGATTAATTTCGGAGTACGTAAAAAGTCCTATTGTAGACATAAAACTGATTAATTTTAAAGTTTCTGTTCTTGGTGAGGTTGCTAAACCCGGAACTTATGTAATACCTGATGGAAATACAACTTTATTAGGTGCGATTGGTCTAGCAGGAGATTTAACTGCATATGGAGTAAGAAATAATATTTTAATTGTTCGAAATGTTGACGGACAGATCAGCAAAGAAAGAATAGATCTTACAAGTGCTAATTTTATAAATTCTCCTTACTACTATCTGAAACAAAATGATGTAGTATATGTTCAGCCAAATGCTAACAGGGAAAAAGCAGCTAGGGTAGATCCTAATACTGGACTTTACATTTCTGTTGCCTCTGTAATTGCTTCAATAACTGTGGGGATATTGGCATTGATTAAAAATTAATAAATAAAATTTTAGAATAGATTGTCACCAGCAGGTGAACATTAAATCACAAATTAGTAGAAAAAAATAGCTTGTACGGAATGTAATCAATAAATAAAATTAAAGTCAAGCGACAGTAGATTAAATAATATCATGAATAAAACTATTATTACTTACCTTATAATTTTGTCAGCGGTTTTGGCATCTTGCAAGCCTAAACAAAATATGGTATATATGGCACAGCATAATATGGAGGAGGAAGTGGCTAAAGCAAAATTTCAGGGGTTACATATACAAGAAAGTGATGTGCTTCTGATTCTCGTTTCTGCGCTTGATGAGATAGCAGTAAAACCATTTAACCTAAATACTGCAAATCGTGTTGGAAGTGAGTCTCCAAATGGTATAACTCAATATGTACAACCCAGTGAGTATATGGTAAATGAAGAAGGATATATTAATTTTCCTGTGTTAGGAAATGTTTATGCAAAAGGGATGACACAAATACAGTTAAAGCAGGAATTAGAGTCCCGTTTAAAAAGATATCTTACAGATCCTTTAGTTACCATTACTTTGAAAAATTTCAATGTTAGTGTTTTAGGTGAGGTTAAGCTTCCTGGCCAAAAAGAAAGTCCTACACAAAAGCTTAATATCTTTCAGGCATTAAGTCTTGCGGGAGATATGACAGATTTTGGAAATCGTACAAACGTAAAACTTATTCGTTCAGGAGACGATGGTTCGGATCAGGTTGTTAATTTAGACTTATCAAGATCGGATATAGTAAATTCACCTTACTACTACATGAAACAAAATGATGTTCTTTATGTAGAACCTGATCATAATAAGCAAATACAGGCAAACTCTAATCCAAATAGAGCTCTTACATTTCAAATTATTGCTTCAGCATTGGCAGCAGCAACCCTCGTTATTTCTTTAACCCGATAAACTAGAACATGCAGCATATAGAATTTCAGGAAAAAGAAGAAGTATTAGATATAAAGAAAATTATCGGGCAATATCTAAGAAAATGGCCCTGGTTTATTGGATCCATTTTAATGTTTATGATTGGAGCCTACATCTATCTAAGATATTCTATTCCTCAATATCAATCAAAAACTACTCTTAAATTTGATAAAAAGGAAACAGATCTTACTTCTGCACTTGCGGATTTGGATAATTTGGGGATAGGCTTAGGAAATGCTGATGAGATGAAAAGTGAAGTAGCTGTAGTTACATCCCGTCCAATACTTATGCAGGTTGTTAAAAACTTAAACCTAAGTGTTCAATACTTTAGTGCGGGAGAAATTAAGGATTCGGAATTATTTACACAGATACCGATTACAGGTAAAATACTTTCATTTAAAAATGAAAAGAAATTTAAATCTGCAGAATATAATGTTAGTGAAGTAGGTGATCATCAATTTACATTAATTGATGATAAGAAAGCTGAGTTTAAAGGAGAATTTGACAAACCTCTACATTTGAAGTTCGGAACAGTTATTCTACATAAAAATTCTGGAATTAAATTTCGTTCAAAATATATAATAGTATTTTGGAATCCGATTGAGAGAGTTAAAAAATTAGAGGAAAAGATTAAAGTAGATCTACCGGATCAAAAAGCATTGTTGATGGATATCAGTTTGATAGGTGGAGTTCCGGAAAAATCAGAAGCTATTCTAAATGAAGTCACAAAGCAATATAATTTGGATGGTCTGAGAGATAAAAATTTACAGGCAAAAAATACACAAGAATTTATTGATAAAAGGTTAGAGGTTATTACCCGTGATCTATCTGGAGTAGAAAATCAAAAGGAGGATTTCCAGAATCGCAATCGTATCGTTGATCTTGAAATCCAGGCACAATTGGCACTTCAAAATACAAACGATAATACCAAAGCGCTTTTACAGCAACAAGCGCAGCTGGAGCTTTTGAACTCTTTAGCGCAAGAAGCTGCAAAAGGTGGAAACCAGCTCATGCCTTCCAATCTTGGACTCAATCTTTCACTGGAACAAGCTATTTCTCAATATAATACACTTCTTATTACCAGAAATAAAACACTAAAGCAGGCGACTAATGAAAACCCTGCTGTAGTGGAAATGAATAAAGAAATAGCTTCATTAAAAGAGATTGTTCGTGAGAATATTCGCCAGCAAAAGGAGACTGTGCAGGCAACTATATCACAATTTAATAATCAGATTGCAACAAGTAACGGACTTATTGAGAAGGTACCTGGACAATCAAAAGTGTATCGTGGAATAGAGCGTCAGCAGAATCTTAAGGAGCAACTATTTTTATTTTTATTACAGAAGAGAGAAGAAAATGCAATCAACTTATCTGTAAATGTTCCAAAAGCAAAAATTGTAAATCCCGCATTTACCGATGATATTCCCATATCACCTAAAAAGAGTATTGTTTTTCTGGGAGCTCTGTTCCTTGGAATACTGCTTCCCTTTGCCATATTTTATTTGTTCTTTATGTGGGATGATAAAATCTATAATCGTGACGATATTAAGGAGCGTTCTTCTTTAGGTATTTTAGCAGATATACCAACATTAAATGATAAAGAAAATCATTTAGTGCAAAAAAATGATTTTTCTGAATTAGCAGAATCTTTCAGAGTATTGGTTTCCAATCTTAAATTTGTGCTACCTGTTAAGGAATCAGCTAAAATTATTATGGTTACATCATCTGTTAAGGGAGAGGGAAAAACTTTAGTATCAGTTAATTTAGCACTTACATTAGGAAATAAAAATGGGCGGGCTCTACTTATTGGTTCTGATATCAGAAATCCGCAGATTCAGCGTTATGATAGTGAACCAGTGAAAAGAAAGGGGCTTACAGAATATCTATACGATGAATCAACTAATGTCCAAGATCTTATTCATACTTCAGATACCAATCCAAATTGTGATGTAATCTATGCTGGAAGTATTCCTCCTAATCCTCAGGAACTTCTTTCTAATGGTAGATACCAAAAACTTATCCACCAAATGGAATCACAATATGCATATATTATTATCGACTCTGCACCCCTTGTACTAGTATCGGATACTCTTAATATTGCAGATGTTGCGGATACAACTCTTTACGTGGTAAGGTCTGGGGTGTCAAGAAATGTATTAATAGATTTTACAAATGATTTAGTTAAAGATTCTAAACTTTCTAATGTATCCTTTGTTATTAATGATGTATCCAAAAGTGCTGGAGGTTATGGATATAATTATGGTTATGGATATGGATATACTAAAGATAAAAAGGAAAGCTGGTGGCAAAGATTATTTAAAAAATAATTTTGTTACTAAGCTATGGGATTAACAAGAGATATTATAATATTAGGAGTGACTTTTAGAAGGTACAATATTGATGGATACACAGATTAGAATTAGTATAATTGGTTTAGGATATGTTGGGTTACCATTAGCACGTTTATTTGCTACGAAATATCCAGTTGTTGGTTTTGATATTAACCAGAAAAGAATCGAAGAGTTAAATCACGGCACAGATCATACATTAGAAGTAGATAACAATATACTACAATCTGTCTTATCTAAAACAAACCCTTTTAAAGAGGCTTCAAACTCTAACATCTCACAAAAAGGATTGTATTGTTCATCAGAAGTAGATGATATTAAAGAAGCAAACATTTATATTGTCACAGTACCTACACCTGTTGATAAACATAACAGACCCGATTTAACACCATTATATAAAGCCTCAGAAACGGTAGCAAAAGTTCTGAAGAAAGGTGACATTGTTATTTACGAATCCACAGTATACCCCGGAGTCACAGAAGAAGAGTGTGTTCCAGTGTTAGAAAAAGTATCTGGTTTAAAATTTAATGAAGATTTTTTTGCAGGATACTCACCAGAACGTATAAACCCTGGAGATAAAAATCATACTGTAGAAAATATCTTGAAAGTAACATCAGGTTCTACAAAAGAAGTTGCAATTATTGTAGATGACTTATATAAGTCAATCATTAATGCTGGAACACATTTGGCTCCATCCATTAAGGTTGCAGAAGCATCTAAAGTTATTGAAAACTCCCAAAGGGATATTAATATTGCTTTTATAAATGAATTAGCTAAGGTTTTTTCGCTTATGAACATTGATACTAATGATGTTTTAGAGGCAGCTGGAACTAAATGGAATTTTTTACCCTTTAAGCCTGGTTTGGTTGGGGGGCATTGTATAGGGGTAGATCCTTTTTATCTAGCACAAAAAGCTCAGGAAATAGGATATTATTCAGAATTAATACTGGCAGCAAGAAGACTAAATGATTCTATGGGGGCATTTGTAGCCTCTCAGGTTATTAAGTTGATGATTAAAAGAGATATTAAAATAAAGGGTGCAAGAGTTTTAAACCTGGGTATCACTTTTAAGGAAAATTGTCCGGACATCCGTAATTCTAAAGTTATTGACGTTATTCAGGGATTAGAAGAATATGGTGTAGAAGTCACAACTTATGATCCTTGGGCAAAAAATGAGGAGGTCAAAGAGGAGTATGGATTTGAAATCATTAAAGATATTGAACAAATTAATGGTAGAATAAGCTCTCAAAAGTTTGACGCCATAGTACTTACTGTATCTCATAAGGAATTTTTAGACGTTGATTTATCAAAACTTTTAAAGGAAGAGGGAGTCATTTATGATGTTAAAGGCTTTTTAAGTCATTACGATTCTAGACTATAACCCTAAAAAATAAAATTATATTACTGTGCGGTAGATTAGCAAAATTAAAAATCGCACGTGTTTTTTGATGATTGTAACTTTAATATTAAGAGTTCATCATAGATTTATTAAAAAAAGAATGGGAAATTAACTTATGAAAATTAAAAATCTTATCATTTTTGGGACACGTCCTGAAGCTATAAAAATGGCTCCGTTGGTAAAAGAGTTTAAAAAGAATGCTGATTTTGAAACCAAGGTTTGTGTGACTGCACAACATCGAGAAATGCTTGATCAGGTTCTGTCATTCTTTGATATCAAACCTGACTATGATTTAAATTTGATGAAACCTAATCAAAATTTATATTCATTAACAGCAGATATTATTACAGAAATGAAATCTGTTTTGGACGATTTTCAACCTGACTTTATTTATGTTCACGGTGATACTACAACCACTATGGCCGCAAGTATAGCTGGATTTTATTCCGGTGCAAAAGTTTGTCACGTAGAAGCTGGTTTAAGAACTTATAACAAACGATCTCCATTTCCAGAAGAAATAAACCGCCAGGTTACAGGACGTATTGCTGATTATCACTTTGCACCTACTGAGCAGTCAAAAAGCAATCTGATTTCGGAAAGTGTAGCTGAGAAAGATATCCTAGTAACCGGGAACACTGTAATTGATGCATTATTGGATAGCTCAGAAAGAGTTACGAAAATAGAAAACGATGAGATTGAATCTCTAAAAAATATTGTAGATACTAACAAAAGATTAATATTAGTAACCGGACACAGAAGAGAAAATCACGGACAAGGTTTTATTAATATTTGTGAAGCATTAAAGGAAATAGCGGTAGTAAATTCTGATGTTCAGATTATTTATCCTGTACATTTAAATCCAAACGTTAAAGGGCCTGTTTATGAAATTTTATCAGGAATAGATAATATTAAGTTAATTGATCCTTTAGCATACCCGGCTTTTGTTTGGTTAATGACACAATCATATATGATTATTACAGATTCTGGTGGCGTACAAGAAGAAGCTCCGAGCTTAGGAAAACCAGTATTAGTAATGCGTGATACAACTGAACGTCCTGAAGCTGTAGATGCTGGGACGGTAATTCTAGTAGGAACTGATAAAAACAAAATTGTTTCTGAAGCACAAAATTTACTGACAGATACCCAACGGTATCAAATGATGAGTGCCTTGCATAATCCTTATGGTGATGGAAAGGCATGTCAACGTATTGTCCAATTCATTAAACAAAATAGTAATATTTAAAATAAAAGTATGCAACCAAAAGTAGTAACGATAGGTTTAGGATATATCGGATTGCCAACATCCGCTTTAATTGCTAATAATAACATACCAGTACATGGAGTAGATATTTCTCAACATGTAGTGGATACCATTAATGCTGGTAAAATTCATATTGTAGAGCCGGATTTAGATGAAGCTGTGGCAGATGCAGTTAAAAATGGCTATTTAAAGGCGGACACAAAACCAGTGATTGCTGATACTTATTTGGTTGTCGTTCCAACACCATTTAAAGGAAATCATGAACCTGATATTTCATATGTAAAAGCAGCCACAAAGGTGTTGATCCCTCTATTAAAAGAGGGAGACTTGTATATTATTGAATCTACATCCCCTATTGGGACTACCGAAAAAATGATGGAATACATTTTTTCAGAGCGTCCGGAATTGGAAAATAAAATTTATTTGGCTTATTGTCCAGAAAGAGTACTTCCTGGGAACGTAATGTATGAACTGGTTCATAATGATCGTGTAATTGGAGGTGTAAATAAAGAATCTACCGAAAAAGCACTTGAATTTTACCGTCAATTTGTTAAGGGAGACCTTCATCCGACAAATGCTAGAACTGCAGAAATGTGTAAGTTAACTGAAAACTCCTCTCGAGATGTTCAGATTGCATTTGCTAATGAATTATCATTGATTTGTGATAAAGCAGGTATTAACGTATGGGAACTAATTCAATTGGCGAACAAACATCCACGTGTAAACATATTACAACCAGGTTGCGGAGTAGGAGGACATTGTATAGCTGTTGATCCGTACTTTATTGTTGCTGATTTCCCTATGGAATCTCGTATCATCGCGCAAGCCCGTGCAACTAATAATTATAAATCATTCTGGTGTGCTGAAAAAATTAAGACAGCACGTTTAGAATTCGAATTAAAACAAGGGCGTCAACCTTCTATAGCTATTATGGGACTTGCTTTTAAACCCAATATTGATGACTTGAGAGAATCTCCAGCTATTCATATTGCAGAAAGGGTATTACAAGATTCAGGAGATGCTGACTTGTTTATTGTTGAACCTAATGTACAAGAACACAAGATTTTTAAATTAACAGATTACAAAGATGCAGTAAAGAAGGCGGATATCATTGTTTTCCTTGTTGCTCATAATGAATTTAAGAAGTTGGAAATTGCTGACGATAAAATCGTTATAGATTTTTGTGGCGTTAAATTATAATCATTAATATTTAATGATAAAAATTAAAAATCTTATTAACGATTTTAAAAAAAATACGCTTATAAAAGGTATTTTTTGGTCTTTCTTAGGAGTAATAGCCTCTAAAGGATTAGGCTTTCTAGCAATGTTTTTTGTTGCAAGAGAATTGTCCGTAGCTGATTTTGGTAATATTGGGATTCTACAATCCTATATTACCACTTTTTCATTGCTAAGTCTTGCAAGCTTTGGAGTTACTGCCACTAAATACATTGCTATAAATCTTCATGAAAATAAGAGAAAAACAAGTGAAATATTTTCTTTAGTACGATTATCTTCTTTTTTACTAGCCATACTTGTGTTAGTGTGTTCTTTATTTTTTAATAAGGAGCTTTGTGTATTATTGACAGGCAAAGAAGAAATATGGCAACCTATGTTGTATTGTTCTATTGCTATTTTATTTTCTTCTCTGAATGGTTTGCAAACCGGTGCATTGGCAGGATTTGAAAACTTTAAATCCATTTCTATAATTAATATTGTAAATGGATTATTATCCTTTCCTTTAATTATTATACTAACGGAAAGATATGGAGTGAATGGATTTGCTTTTGCACTTCTAATCACTAATTTTTCTATATGGCTATGTTCCGCGATATTACTTAGAAAAGTATGCAAAGAACATGGAATATGGTTTTCTCTTGATAATATAAAATCAAATTTTGATATTATACTAAAATTTAGCTTACCTGCATTCATTAGCAGTTTAATGGTTAACCCAATTATTTTAATTTGTAATAGTATTTTGATAAAGAGAAATCATAATGGTTTATACGAAATGGGTATTTTTAATGCCAGCAATAACTACTCACAAATTTCAATGATTTTATTGAGTATTATTGGACAGGTTTTTTATCCTTACGCTATGAAGAACTTTGGAAATGGAAATAAAA
Organism: Chryseobacterium sp. B21-037; assembly: GCF_028570785.1. Classification (NCBI taxonomy): domain Bacteria; kingdom Pseudomonadati; phylum Bacteroidota; class Flavobacteriia; order Flavobacteriales; family Weeksellaceae; genus Chryseobacterium; species Chryseobacterium sp. B21-037. The sequence continues at coordinate 2,565,172 of NZ_JALGCB010000001.1, read as the reverse complement.
AGTTTGAATTTCTAAATATAATCCATCCAATGTTTTTTGGTTTAATTATATGTCTGCCAACTGTTTTTTTACCTGAGGTATTTTCCTCTTTATTTGGATCACAGTATCATAACAATGATATGTATATTACGACAATATTAGTTTCTATATTTACTATTATAAATTCACAAAAACAGGGTATTGCCAGAAATTTTGCTGCAGGTAATTTCATGTGGTTTAGTGTTTTTAGTAATGGTTTCTGGGGTATTACGGCAATAGCATTCAGTTACTTACTTGTTGATTATGGAGCCATTGGCAGAGGAGTAGCCTTTGTGATTGCCTATTTTTTAAACACCGTATTATTTATTCCTTATTTTATTAAAAATAAACTGGTAAATAAGAAACTGGTGCTAACATGGTATAATCTATTATACTTTGGAATTGTACTTGGGGGGCTTTTTCTTTTTAAAATGAATGTCTCCGTAATTATTAGAGTGGTTTTATTGTTGGTGAGTTTATTATTGGTATTACTTACAATTAAGCGGTGGTATAATGTTTATATAAAGAATTGAACAAATGCAGAGAAATAGAAAAATCGACATATTAATTAAAGGAGCGTATGGAGATGCGAATGTAGGTGATGATTTATTGTTAGAAATGACTTTGGATCTACTTTCTCATGTTAATCGAAATATAGATGCAAAGATTGTTTGTAAAAAGGAAAAATATATTAAACAGCAATTCAGCAATGCCAAATTTCTAAGTTTAGCAGCATCTCGTTTTGAGTCAGCTGATGTTTATATTTTAGGTGGTGGAACCCAGTTCTTTTCATTTGAAAAGTCACAAAGAGACATATCATTAAGCTCCAGATACCAACTTTATTTTAATCTTTTATTAAAAGAACCATCTTTGTTGATCAGCTTTTTAACTTCAAAAGGTAAAAAGAAAAAAGATATCAAATTAAAACTGGCTTTAGGAATAGGGCTTGGACCTTTTGGTACAGAGAAGGATGAAGTTAATGTTAAGAATGACTTGGCATTGTATGATAAAATTTATTGCAGAGATAGTATTTCATTGCAATATTTAGAAAAATGGGATTTAAAAAACAGGCAATTTGGAGCAGATCTATGCTTAACGGACTTGTTCAAGAATAAATATCCATTAAATCATGAAGCCACTAAAGAAGACAGGCTAAAGCTTGGAGTAGTACTTAGAGATTGGCCTCATAACAATACAGGAGAACTCATTAACAGCAAAATCTTTAATTGGTTACCTGAACAAAAAGATTTCGAAAGAAATTTATTCATGTTTTCTGAATCAAAAGATGATGTATTAATTCAACAGGTTAAAAAAAGATCTGATTTAGGAATAAGGAATCTCATTATCTGGCACCCCTTAAAGTACAAATTTGTAGAGTTTTATGTGTATTTAAATGAATGTGATATTTTAATTACATCTCGTTATCATGCTGCAATTTTTGCTCTTAATCTGGGAATACCAACTATATGTTTAGGAATTGATCCAAAACTAAAAGCGCTTTGTGACGAAGTTAGTGGATTTTATTATTGGAATCCTGAAGAAGAAATCTCTGTTCTGGATAAATACATACAAAATATAAAAGGTAATTATCAGCAACATCAAGAGAATATAAGAAATAGCTATAAAACTCTTAATGCCAGAGCAAACGCAATGGTGGAAGATGTATTGAATGTTTTAAGAAATTTTGAATAATGTCAAAGAAAGTACTTTTTATTGCACCCAGTTCATATCCGGTTAATTCTCCTGAAGCTATTGTTAACATTAAGCTGCTGGAATTATTAAGTAATAATGGATATGAAATCGACCTCATTTCTAAAAAAATAAAATGGAGTAATTATCCGTCCACTCAGTCTTTAGAAGATTTAAATGTCAAAATTAATAGAAGTATTGTTGTAGAAGTAGATAACAAATTTACCTTAAAAACACTATTTCAGCATTTATACGTTTATTTTTTGTTTGGAACAGTATTTAAAGGAGCTCACTGGGCCTATGAAGTCATTTTTAATAATAAGTCATTTTTTAAAAATGAAAAATACGATTATGTTATTACAAAAGATACGCCTAGTTTTTTAATCGGATATTATCTTAAAAAGAAACTGGGGTTAAAATGGATTTCTACATGGAATGATCCTTATCCGCCACTTAAATATCCAGTTCCTTATGGTGGAGGATTAGATGCCAAGATGCCGTTTTATAACAAAGGTATTATTACTATAATGGATTTTGCAGATAAGCATATTTTCCCTAATGAACGGTTAAGAGATTACATGTTGAACTATCTTAATCCCGATAAGTCAAAGACTGTAATAATTCCTCATTTGGCATATGAGCCAATTATTGGAAAAAAGAAAACAACGGGAAGTTAAGATTAATTCATTCTGGAAATGTTCGATCTCCGCGTGATCCTAAGATTGTTGTTCAGGCATTTGCCAAGTTCATTGCAGAAAGTGGTGCAAAAGATATTACTCTTGATTTTATAGGAATATTTGATAATGATTTGAAGGAATTAATTAAAAATGTGGAAGGTAATAATCAAATCAATCTGTTACCTCCTGTGGAATACAAAAAGAGTTTAGAACTTTTAAAAGAGTACGACGTAGCGTTAATAATTGAAGCACCTTGTGGTGAAGGTATTTTTCTGCCTACTAAAGTTGGTGATTATATGTCTCACAATACGCCGATATTTAGCATTAGTCCTTCAGTTGGTGTTTTAAATGATCTTTACCAAAAAAATGATGTACAATATTTTGCAGATATTAGTGATCATAGTATGATATATAATGAATTTAAAAAAATTTATAATGATTATAAAAATGGCCAACTAAAAAATAGTAGCTTTAATCACACTTATGGTAAAGAGTATATTTTGAATTTATATAATACATTATAATGCTTTTCTATATTGTAACATTCTTGTTGTGTATCATTATGGATAATCTACCCGATAGAAAACATATATTGGGTAAGAAGCTATTTCTTGTATGGATATATATATTTTTATGTTTTGGCTATACTGTTGGAACAGACTGGAGACATTATGAAGACTTATATAATTTTGCTACAGATAAAGACCTTTTAAGAAGAGATTATGAGCAGGGATTTTATTATCTCATATACTTGATACGACATATTATACCTGATTTTTGGTTGTTTCTTGGACTTGTAAAATGTCTCTATTTATATTCAGTTATAAAATTCATAAAAAGATTTATTAAAGGTGAGTTTTTAGCGATTGGGATCATGCTTAATTATAACCTCCTTTTTATGCTGATTGATAATCCTTTAAGGTTTATGTGTGGGTCAGTTATATTAGTTTGGAGTACAGTATATTTACTGGATAAGAAGTATGTTAAATTTATTATTGTTGCATTATTAGGACTTTTATTTCACATTTCATTAATTGCTCCAATTTTATTATCCTTACTAGTTGTATTTAGGAAAAAAATGATATATCGGTCAAATGTTACTTTATCAATTTGGTATATTATAGCTTGTATTATAGGTTTTTTTCCACAAATTTTAAATGAGTTTTCAAATTATTTTGCCTCTTTGTTTCCAACAATAGCATATAAATTATTAAATGTTTATGTAGCGGAATCTAATAACGCAATATTCACTATTGGTTCATTGATTATGTTTTTCTTATTCTTCGTTTTGTTACGTTATAGAAAAGCAATTTTAAATAATCCTCATGGTGATATACTGTATTTTTTTGCATTATTATACATGTATTTATTTAGGATTTTATTGATCTTTCCAACAGGCTTTAGAATTACTTTATATTTTGGACTATTTTTTGCCGTTTGTTTAGCAATAATTATAAAATCTGCAAATTTCAAAATTAAATACTCTCTTTATCTATTAATAGGCTTAACTATTTTTAAAACAATTTGGAGTAGTTATCAATATCTCCCTTATACAAACAGTATATATCATATTTTGTCATCAGATCACCTACCAAAAAGTTATAGAAGCAATCTCAATAAGAATGCATATCACAAACGTACAGGAGAGACAATAAAAGAGAAAAGTATAAATATACCAGATTAAACGTTTATAAGAAATAATTAAATTTTATAACAATGCAAACAACAAAATACTTAAAATTAAACAGTCCATTGTTATTTTTAATAACAATCATATTGTTGGTATTTTCAAACAGAATGTATGGACAACAACCTAAATTATACATAGGAATGACCGGCCTGAATCAATTGCAGGAGACATACATTAAACAGAATGGGTTAGAAAAAGCAATTATCTTTTATCAAAAAGATGTTACAACAGATGGAAGTAATCTTGATGTTGAATTATTTACAAAGAATATTAATGATAAGACATCTGCTGGAAGTACTGGGATTGCAGTTATTGATTGGGAAGGTCCTGCCATTAAAGCAATTTCAGGTTCTGATGATAAAAGTGCCAATTTGGCTATCCAGCAGTTCGTTAAAGCTGTTGAAACAGCTAAGAAACTTCGTCCCAATTTAAAATGGGGGTTTTATGGATTACCTGTTAGAACCTTCAAAGGAAACAGTAGTGGATGGAAAGATGTAAATGCGAGGCTGGCTCCGGTTTTTAACGCTGTAGATATTATAGCTCCTTCTTTATATATGTATAATGCTAATCCAAGAGTATATAATGCCCGATCTCCAATATTAGAAGTGGGAAGTGGGGATTATTTATATACTAACCTTGATTATGCTTTAGAGGTAGGTAAAAAGTACAATAAAGACGTTTATCCATTTATATGGCAAAAGAGAAATTCAGGAAACTCCAATATGGCGATGTCACTTATTCCAATCGATATTTTTAAAAATTATTATAAGATGATCACCTCTCGTGTTTCTTCCGGGAAAAAAGTAAGTGGTGTAATATGGTGGGATAGTCAAAAGTATTTTTATTTAAATAGACAAAAATACCCAGCACTTCAGAAAGAATATTCAAATGTAAAAGACGTTGAACAATATGATTTAGATGTTTTTAAAACATATTATAATGCAACTAAATAATTCTAAATTTTAAACCAATAAAGGGCATTTCGGATTAAATTTTCCGATGAATAATATTAAAAAAATATGAAAACCAAAGTTTTAATCATTTACAACAAAGTATGGTCTTATCGAGAAAGAATTTTTGAACTGATCAATGAAGAGTTTGACCTAACTGTTGCCTATTCTGATGAGAAATTTAAAAATAAAAAGTTTTCTTTTAAAACAATGTATCTGCCCGTTAAAAAAGCAGGACCTTTTGAGCTTCATAAAGATAATTTGTACAATATTGCATCTCAATATGATGTGGTAATTGGATTATCTAATCTCAGATGGATTAGTCTTATGTTACTTTGCTTAAGAAGAAATAGAAAATATAAGATTGGATATTGGGGAATCGGAGTGACTGCTTCATATGAAAATAGTTTTGACTCTAAAACGACATGGGATAAATTTAGGTACTATATTTCAAGAAAATCTGATTTTACGCTATTTTATAGTTCTTATCCGTTGGAAAGATATATAAAAGCAGGAATTCCTGAAGAAAAACTGTTTGTGGCTCATAATACTACAGAAGTTGAAAATGTAATTAAATCAGATGTTAACAATAAAAAAGATTTTCTTTTTGTTGGAACATTGTATCCGCAGAAGGGAATAGGAGAGTTACTTGAAGCATATTATCTATTGTACACAAAAAGGAACGATTGCCCTAAATTATTAATTGTAGGAGATGGCCCGGAAAAAGAGAAAATTATAGAATTTATTAAGGAAAAGAACATAGCGGATAAAATTGTATTGTTTGGAAGTATTTATGATGCTAAAGAACTTTCTAAAATATTTGCTGAATCCATCGCATGTATATCACCTAATCAGGCAGGTTTATCCGTTCTAAACTCTATGGGTAATAGTACTTCATTCGTAACGAGAGAGGACGCTATTACGGGAGGTGAAATTTTTAATATAAAAAATAAATATAACGGTATAATATACAAAGAGCAGGAGAACTTGGCAGATGTAATGGAATGGATTATCAATAATAAGGAGCAAGTTCATAAAATGAATGAAAATGCATATAACCATTACATCAATAATAGAACTCCTGAAATGATGGCCAATGAAATTAAAAGAGCTATTAATAAATCTTTAAGCTAAATCAATGAAAGGGATAATCCGACAACTATACAGAGACTTAAAAATGAGATTTTTTAGATTATCTTATGGACTCAAAAATGTACATAAAACATTTTATATGGGGGGAAAGTCAGAGATATCGGGAGACCTGCAAGCCGGAGAATACTCTTACATCGGACCAGGGTGTGTAATCTATCCCAAAGTTAAAATCGGGAGATATACAATGCTGGCTCCTCAAGTTAAGATTGTTGGAGGAGATCATTACTATAAGAATCCAAATAAACCAATCATTTTTTCTGGTAGAGAAGCAGAATTAGAGACCATAATAGGAGATGACGCATGGATTGGGTATGGTGCTTTTATAAGCAGAGGTGTTAAAATTGGTAATGGAGCAATTATTGCTGCTTACTCTGTTGTTACAAAAGATGTAGAGCCATATACAATTGTTGGAGGTTCTCCAGCTAAGTTTATTAAATATAGATTTACTGAAGAAGAAATTGATGAGCACAAAAAAATGCTAAAAGAAAATTTAGAAATAACGATTAACGACTATACAAAGTAATGCAAGGAATTAAAGATAAAGTATTATTAATAACAGGCGGTACAGGATCTTTTGGAACTGCTGTTTTAAATCGATTTTTACAAACGGATCATTTTAAAGAAATCCGTATATTTTCTCGTGATGAGAAAAAACAAGATGATATGCGTAACCTATATAAAAATGAAAAAATAAAATATTATATAGGTGATGTAAGAGACTATAATTCTGTAGAACCGGCAACAAGAGGAGTGGATTATATTTTTCACGCTGCTGCATTGAAACAGGTTCCTTCATGTGAATTTTTCCCTATGCAGGCTGTAAAAACTAATGTAGAAGGAACTCAAAATGTTATTCTTGCCGCTGCAGCAAACAAAGTTTTAAAGGTTATTTGTTTATCAACAGATAAAGCTGCTTACCCTATTAATGCAATGGGAATATCCAAAGCTATGATGGAGAAAGTAGCAGTAGCAGAAGCTCGTAATTTAAAAGATACTACAGTTTGCTTAACACGCTACGGAAATGTGATGGCTTCCAGAGGATCTGTTATTCCTTTATTTTTAAATCAAATTCAAAAGGGAGAGCCCATAACAATTACAGATCCCAATATGTCTCGTTTTTTCATGTCCTTAGAAGATGCTGTAGATCTGGTATTATTTGCTTTTGAAAATGCCAATCCGGGGGATCTCTTTGTAAACAAGGCTCCTGCAGGTAGTATTGGAGATTTAGCAAAAGCACTAATTGAACTGACAGGTAAAGAAGTCCCTGTTAAGATTATTGGGACACGTCATGGTGAAAAGCTTTACGAAACACTATGCACTCGTGAGGAAATGATCAAAGCAGAAGATATGGGGGATTTTTACCGTATTCCTGCAGATAATCGTGATTTGAACTATGCGAAATACTTCTCTGAAGGAGAAGAAGATATATCCAGAATAGAAGACTATCATTCTCATAATACAGAACAACAAGGTGTAGAAGGTTTAAAAAAATTGATATCTACTCTTCCGCTAATAAGGAAAGAAGTTTTTGGAGAGGATGTTATGCAATATCCTTAGAATTTATCAATTAAAATTAGAGTTCAAACAATTATCAAAATATAGTTGATGATATTAAAAGGAAACAGGCACGAAGATATAAGAGGCATTATAACCTATAACAATGAGTTTGATGCTACGAAAATTAAACGTATTTATACAATAGAAAATCATTCAACTGAATTTGTCAGAGGGTGGCAGGGGCATAAAATTGAACAACGTTGGTTTGCTTGTATGAAAGGGAAATTTGAAATATCTGTTATCGTAATAGATGATTTTGACAATCCTTCAACAAATGCGAAAATAAATAAATATATACTTTCTTCAGAAGCCTTAACCTATCTGCATATTCATGCTGGTTGTTTAACTGCTATCCAAAGCTTGGAAGAAGAAAGCAAACTGCTTGTATTAGCTGATTATGAATTGGGGGAGATTGAAGATGAGTATCGGTTTGAATTAGATTATTTTAAATAAAGTAATAATCTTAAACAATTAATAACAGATAACCCAATATTTGTTTTAAAAATAATTAAATGAGAAAAGTTGGAATTACTGGACAAAATGGCTTTGTTGGTCGTCACTTATATAATACTTTAGGATTATTTCCAGAGGAATTTGAGCGCGTTGAATTTAAAAAAGAATTTTTTGAAAGTCAGGACAAGCTAGATGATTTCGTTTCTAAATGTGATGTCATTATTCATTTAGCGGCGATGAACCGTCATGAAAGTGAGCAAGTGATTTATGAAACCAATGTAGCCCTAGCTCAAAATTTAGTAAGTTCATTAAAGCGTACAAATTCCAGGGCGCATGTCCTGATCTCATCTTCAACGCAAGAGGAAAGAGATAATTTGTATGGCAAATCAAAACGTGAGGGTAGGGAAGCAATTATCAATTGGGCGAAGGCAAATGATGGTAAAGTAACAGGCTTGATCATTCCAAATGTTTTTGGAGCTTTTGGTAAGCCATATTATAACTCTTTTATTGCTACTTTCTGCCATCAGCTAACCCATGGAGAAACCCCTAACATTGCAAACGATGGTGAGGTAAAATTAATTTATGTTCAGGAACTGGTTGATCGTATTATTAAAGAAATCCGTTCAGGACAAAGTACCGAAGAACTTTTTATAGAAGCTACTGCATCCAGAAAAGTATCTGAGGTGTTGGAGCTGCTTAATCAATTCAAAAGTTTGTATTTTGAGAATGGTGAGATTCCTACATTAAAGAATTCTTTTGAACATAATTTATTTAATACTTATCGTTCTTATATTGATTATAAAACGCACTACCCGGTAAAGTTTACCCAACATACAGATCCCAGAGGTGCTTTTGTTGAGATCATCCGGTTAGGCATAGGAGGGCAATGTTCATTTTCAACTACAGTGCCTAATATCACAAGAGGAAATCATTTTCATACCAGAAAAATCGAACGTTTTGCTGTAATTAAAGGAAAAGCATTAATTCAGCTAAGAAAAATAGATTCTGATGAAGTCCTTGATTTTTATCTGGACGGGTCGGATCCCGCATATGTGGATATGCCGATATGGTATACCCACAATATTAAGAATATTGGTGAAGAAGAATTGTACACTATTTTCTGGATTAATGAAGCATATAATCCAGAAGATGCCGACACCTATTTTGTAGAAGTTTAAAATATTAATTAATGAAAAAATTAAAAGTAATGACGGTTGTTGGAACACGACCGGAAATTATTAGATTATCAAGAGTATTATCCGCTTTGGATGCATCTGAAGCAATAGAACATATCATCGTTCATACGGGTCAGAATTATGACTATGAACTTAATCAGATTTTCTTTGACGATCTGGGATTAAGGAAACCTGATTACTTTTTGGAAGCAGCTGGAAAAACAGCAACAGAGACCATAGGTAATATCCTTATTAAAATAGATCCTTTGCTGGAAGAGCTAAAACCAGAAGCTTTCCTTGTTCTTGGAGATACGAACTCCTGCCTGTGTGCAATTCCTGCAAAAAAAAGACACATTCCTATTTTCCACATGGAGGCAGGGAACAGGTGTTTTGATCAAAGAGTACCTGAAGAAACCAATCGTAAGATTGTAGATCACACAGCTGATGTGAATCTTACATATTCGGATATTGCAAGAGAATATTTATTGCGTGAAGGACTACCTGCTGACAGAATTATTAAAACAGGGTCGCCAATGTATGAGGTACTGAATCATTATCTCCCTGAAATAAATGCTTCCGATGTCCTTGAAAAGCTTAACCTTGAAGAAGGAAAATTCTTTGTAGTATCTTCTCATCGTGAAGAAAATATTAATTCTGAAAAAAACTTCAGAGGACTTATAGATTCATTAAATGCCATTGCAGAACATTATCAGTATCCTATCATTGTTTCTACTCATCCAAGAACCAGAAATATGATTGATAAGATGAAAATAGAGGTTCGTCCTGAAATTCAGTTTTTAAAACCGCTTGGTTTTCACGACTATAATGCCCTTCAAAAACGTTCTTATGCTGTATTATCAGACTCAGGAACAATTTCAGAGGAATCTTCAATTCTTAACTTTAGAGCTCTCAACATACGTCAGGCTCATGAAAGACCAGAAGCTATGGAAGAAGCCAGTGTAATGATGGTAGGCTTATCTCCGGAGCGCATTATGCAAGGGCTTGTGCAGGTACAACAACAGAATATAGGGCAGCAACGTAATTTCAGACCTGTTGCCGATTATTCGATGCCTAATGTATCTGAAAAAGTAGTAAGAATTATCATCTCATATACGGATTACATCAAGAGAGTAGTTTGGAGCGAAGAATAAACTTATGAATATTCTTATAATAACACAGTATTTTTATCCGGAAAATTTCAAAAGTAATGACCTCGCTTTTGAACTAAAAAAGAAAGGTCACGATGTTACTGTATTGACGGGACTTCCCAATTATCCTGAGGGTAAGATCTTTGAAGGGTACGGTGTTTTTAAAAATAGAAAACAAATTGTTAATGGTGTAAAAGTGATAAGATCACTACTTCTTCCCAGAGGGAAAGGAGGTGGAATACGGCTATTTATCAACTATTATAGTTTTGCTGTTTTTGCTTCGATTAAAGCCTTTTTAATGGGTCTTAATAATAAGTTTGATGCTATTATTGTACACGAACCGTCTCCAATAACACAGTATTATCCTGCTCTTCTCATGAATAAAATATGGAAGACACCGGTCTATTTCTGGGTTATGGATCTATGGCCTGAAAGTTTATCCATCGCGGGTGGAGTAAAAAACAAATGGATATTGAATTATTATGAAAATGTTATCAAAAGATTTTATAAGAATTCAGAGAAAATTTTGATTACTTCCCAGGGATTCAGAAAGTCAATCAATCAGAAAGGGAATTTTGATGACAAGATCATTTATTTTCCTAACTGGGCAGAAGATACGATATCAGAAGGGAATAAAGATTTTCCCATTCCATCCTTACCCGATGGATTTAAAGTGATGTTTGCTGGAAATATCGGAGAAGCACAGGATCTGGACAATATTGTAAAGGCAGCTTTGGAACTAAGAGACAAAAAGGATATTAAATTTATACTGGTAGGAGATGGCCGGAAAATGCCTTTCGTAAAAGAATTTATAGAAGAACACCAGTTACAGGAAACGGTTTTTACAATGGGTAGGTTTCCTGTAGAAGCGATGTCCAGTTTTTTTGATAAAGCTGATGTGATGCTTGTTACTCTGAAAGATGATCCGATATTTAACCTTACAGTGCCTGCGAAATTACAGGCCTACATGAGTGCTTCCAAACCTGTAATTGCAATGCTGAATGGAGAAGGGGCAGATAATGTTAAAGAGGCCGATTGTGGGTTTACAGTTTCTGCGGGAGATTATCAATCGCTTGCAAATACCATTTTAAAGGCTTCCGGTTTATCAAAAGAAGTACTTACCCAATTAGGAGAAAACAGCAGGAGGTATTATGAGGATAATTTCAGAATGTCCAGTTGTATATCCAATTTAGAAAATATCATCAAAGGAAAATAATATCCTTTGTCAGATTAAAAAATATAGTATGAATATAACGATCACCGGTGCATCTGGGTTTGTAGGTAAAAACCTTTCAACGTTCTTAGAATCAAAGGATCATCATGTTACTTCCTTATCTCTCCGAAATGAAAATTGGAGAAATGAATTTCCTATGAATGGTGATGCAATAATCCATCTCGCAGGGAAGGCACATGATACATCCAACACTTCTGATGACCAGGAGTATTATAAAATAAACAGGGATCTGACAATTGAATTATTTAACAAATTCTTAAACTCAGAAATTAAAGAGTTTTTTTACTTTAGCTCAGTAAAAGCTGTAGCAGATAGAGTAGATCATGTTTTAATTGAAGAAGCTGAGGCAAACCCTTATACTCCATACGGGAAATCCAAGAAAGAAGCTGAAGAATATATTTTTAATCAATCTTTACCAGAAGGGAAAAAAGTATATATTATTCGTCCATGTATGATCCACGGTCCCGGAAATAAGGGGAATCTGAATTTATTGTATAAAGTGGTAAAAAAAGGATTACCATGGCCTTTAGCTGCATTTGGGAATAAGAGGTCCTTTTTAAGTATTGATAACCTCAACTTCCTTGTCAATGAAATCCTCATGAATAAAAATGTATCCTCAGGGATCTATAATTTCGCAGATGATGATGCTATATCGACAAATGATCTCATCAGGACAATTAATTCTGCAGTAAATAAAAAAGCAAAGTTGTGGAGTATATCTAAAACAATGATTGAAGGAATGGCTAAATTGGGGGATAAATTACATTTACCCCTAAATTCAGAACGCTTAAAAAAGCTTACGGAATCTTATGTCGTTTCCAATCAGAAGATAAAAACAGAGCTGAAAATTAAATCTTTGCCTGTAACAGTTCAGGAGGGATTAACAAAGACCATTCAAAGTTTTAATATTTAATTAAAATCAACTTTTAAACATTTTATTATAATGATACGCGTACTTGATTTCTTGTTCTCTTTTTTGGAATTTTATTCTTATGGCCAATAGGAGTAATATTGTATATTATCGGTTTATTTGACACCGGCTCTCCTATATTCTTCCAGGAAAGAGTGGGGAAGCAAAAAAGGCCATTTAAATTAATGAAGTTCAGAACGATGCATGTGAATACAAAATCTGTAGCAACGCATCTTTCAAGTACCTCTTCTGTAACTAAATTCGGAGGATTTTTACGTAAGTCTAAGCTGGATGAACTTCCTCAGCTTATTAATGTTTTAAAAGGGGATATGAGTCTTGTAGGTCCTCGACCTAACCTTTTTAATCAAACAGATTTGATTGAAGAGAGAGATAAAAGAGGTGTTTATAATTTCCTTCCTGGGATCACAGGTCTGGCTCAAATCAATGAAATTGATATGTCAACACCGGTTGAATTGGCAGAAAAAGACGCTGAAATGCTTAAAAATCTAACGGTATCGGATTATTTAAAATATATTTTCGCCACAGTTGGTGGAAAAGGTCAGGGAGACAGAATCAAAAAATAAATCTATTTTACTAAAAAATACCAGTATTTCCATAAGTGAAAAAATGAATGTCAAAATTCAGTAGGAAAAGTTATATTTGCTTCTCAATAACACACGATGCACGATAAAATTTGGCTTTCCCCTCCTCATCTTTCAGGAAATGAATTGGAATTCATTGATGATGCTTTTCAGAAAAACTGGGTTACCTCAATAGGCAATAATATTGATGAATTTGAAAATGATCTAAGGAGCTTTCTTGGAGGCAATATTGAAGTTTGTGCCCTGAATTCTGCTACTTCAGCAATACATTTGGCTCTTATGCTTTTAGGGGTAGGTAATGAGGATGATGTTTTGACCTCAACTTTCTCTTTTGTTGCGTCAGCCAATCCGATTATCTATTGCAATGCCAATCCTGTTTTTATTGATAGCGAACCGGAAACATGGAATATGTGCCCTGTTACCTTGGAAGAGGCTATTAAAGACAGGCTTTTACAAGGAAAAAAAATCAAAGCTATTATTGTTGTACACCTTTATGGAATGCCTGCCAAAATGGATGAAATTTTATCTATTGCAGAAAAATATAAGATCCCGGTGATAGAAGATGCTGCGGAATCACTTGGATCCAGATATAAAGGTAAACCTTGTGGTGGCTTTGGTCAATTTGGTATCATATCCTTTAATGGGAATAAAATTATTACAACATCTGGTGGAGGGACATTGATATGCCATTCTAAAGAAGATAAGAATAAGGCGATATTTTTGTCCACACAGGCCAGAGATGATGCTCCTCATTATCAGCATTCAAGTACAGGATATAATTATAGAATGAGTAATATTATTGCAGGAATAGGACGTGGACAAATGAAAGTTCTAAATGATAGGATTCAGGCAAGAAGAGGTATTCATAATTTTTATACTGCTCTATTTGAAAATATAGACGGAGTTGATGTTTTTACAGAACCTAATGAAGATTTCTACTCGAATCATTGGCTATCTGCAATCACAATAAATTCTGAAAAAACGGGAAAAACAAGAGAGGATTTACGTCTCGCTCTTCTTAATGATAATATAGAATCAAGACCACTCTGGAAGCCTTTGCATTTACAGCCTGTCTTTTCAAACTTTCCATATTATGGAGGACAAACAGCTGAGAACCTCTTTAATTCGGGGCTTTGTTTACCTTCCGGATCTAATCTTTCCATTGAGCATAAAGAAAGGATTGCTAGAGTTTTAAAAGATTTTTTCAAGCACAGTTGATTCTAAAATATGTCACAGTCATTGTATAAAAATTCCAGGTGAATATTTTTTTAATAAATCGGTACACTTTGCTTATTTTTCTCATATTAGAGACATATTTCATATATTTGTAATGAATCCAGAGATTGTGAAAAAATACCCTATTTGGAAGATGTTGATGGACTACAGCATAGCTTTTTTTGCTGTCATTCTTTTATTACCTCTGTTTTTTTTATTAGTAATTATAGCTTCTATAGATACCGGTTTCCCTGGGATCTTTGTTCAGAAGCGAATAGGTTTGAATGGTGAAATTTTTAATGTCTACAAATTCAGAACATTGGATCCTAAAACATCTCGAAAATCAAGGATCGGCCTATGGCTGAGAAAATATAAACTGGATGAACTTCCTCAGTTGATTAATATTTTAAAAGGGGATATGTCTTTAGTTGGACCTCGCCCGGATATTCCCGGGTATTATGATAAACTTGAAGGAGAAAATCGTTTTGTTCTGCTTCTTAAACCTGGGCTTACCAGTGAAGCAGGAATTAAATATCGGAATGAAGAACAAATACTTGCTCAGCAGAAAAATCCTTTACAATATAATGATGAGATTTTATTTCCGGATAAAGTAAAAATGAACCTTGATTACTATCATCATCTTTCCTTTAAAAATGACCTTTATATACTCCTCAAGACCTTTTCAGTACTCAAAACATAATATATTAATAAGAAAAATGTTATATTCTAATGAAATCTCTGATTAAAAAACTATGCTTTATAAGCAGCTTATTTCTGGCATCTGTCCTGAATGCACAAATAGAAGTAAAAGTAAACACTCTTTTTGCTCCGATAGGTATCTACAATATTGCCGTTGAAAAGCCAATTACAAATAAGATTTCATTACAAGCCGAAGCGTTTGTTTCCCCATGGAAATCTTTTGCTGGAAGACATTTACAAATGTATGTGGGGACCGTTGAAGGAAGATATTATTTTAAAGAGAATTTGAAAAAATGGTATGTCGGGACTTACGTTTCGATGGCCGCATTTAACCTTCAAAAATGGAATTACTGGCATGATAAGCGTGTACTGGACGAAAATGGACACCCTGAAGTATTGCCTGATGGAAGCTTTCGTGTTACGGGACGTTATCAGAAGGGTATTGCTTTTATTTTTGGGATAAGTGGAGGATATCATTTTACTATTAATGATCGTTGGGGTTTGGATCTGTATGCAGGAATAGGGACTACACAATCCTTCTATAAAGGATATTTTAAAGATAATAATCAGAGGTACGAAGGAGCAACCAAATTTAATAAAAGTGGAGAGCTGATTCCTACCCGGGGTGGTTTGATGTTGACTTATAAAATAAAATAGAGAACAATGTAATCCTATTTTAGATTATTAGAACATTTTATTAGGGATACGATAATTTAAAAAGTAGCACAATAAAAATATTTGCACTTAATATATTTAACCAATATAAAAATAAAATATATAAATATTGGATATATTTGCGGCTGTGAATTATTTATAATTATACTTTACATTAATATTTCTTCTAGAATATTAATAACAGATGAGTGCATATCAATAAGATGAGAATAAAGTCATTATTAAAGTTGAAATTTGCAAGAATGATAAAATGATATTACTTTGAAGCTTAGATTAATTTTATTGAATGATGTATATATGAAGTATTATTGTATTTATGAAAAATTAAATATTATTAATGGGCTGGATTAGTGAGAAAATTCTGATTTTGAAATCATCTGAAATCAACAAAAGAATTTTTAACAATAGTTTTTGGATTTTAATTGGCAACATTGTGTCAAAATTATCTTTATTGG
This sequence comes from Chryseobacterium sp. B21-037, assembly GCF_028570785.1. NCBI lineage: Bacteria > Pseudomonadati > Bacteroidota > Flavobacteriia > Flavobacteriales > Weeksellaceae > Chryseobacterium > Chryseobacterium sp. B21-037. The sequence goes on along the minus strand of NZ_JALGCB010000001.1, from coordinate 2,548,873 downwards.
TATCTACTATTATCATGGCTAGAATCATGAATAAAGAAGAATATGGTCAATTTGGTATTATTAAGTCTACCATACTAATGTTTGCCATGTTTGCAGGTTTAGAACTGGGAATTACTGCTACAAAATATATTTCACAGTATAAAAACCTAGACAAGCAGAAAATAGAAAGGATTGTTGGGTTATCTAACTTTTTTGCAATATCTATAAGCTTAATTATTGCTTTATTAATATATTTTAATTCAACTATAATAGCTTCACAAATAGCAGCTCCTCAATTAACTAGGGAAATAAAGATGAGTTCGTTTATCCTTTTTTTTTCATCAATTAATGGTATTCAAAGTGGAATTCTTAATGGATTGGAAAAATTTAGGGAAAGCGCAATAAACACTACGGTTGCAGGATTATTATCTTCAATCTTACTAATTATATCTACCTTTTATTTCTCACTGTATGAAATAATCATAGCATTTGGAAGTAATTTTGTGTTTTTGTTTATTCTTAATTATTATAGCTTAAAAAAGTTATTTTATAAAGATTATAAAATAAGGATTTTTCATAAAGATAACTTTAAAGAAATTAAAATTATTTGGAACTTTAGTTTGCCCGCAATTTTGGCGGGAATTATGGTTGGTCCCGTTATTTGGATTTGTAATAATATTTTAGTCAACCAAGTTAATGGGTTTAAAGAAATGGCTATTTTTGACATTGCTAATCAATGGCGTAATACTGTTTTGTTCATTCCTGTGGCTCTTTCTCAAATTGCCTTACCCATGCTTACATCTAGCTTAGATGATAAAAGAAATTATAAATTAATATTTAAAAAAAATATAAAGTTGAATCTTTATATATCGCTTTTTATAGTGATAATACTTGTTATTATATCTCCTGTAATTGTGTGGTTTTATGGTGATAAATACAATGATGCTCAAGTTCCGATGATAATAATGTTTATAACAACAGGCTTTATCGCTGTAAATAATGTTATAGGACAACTTATTGCTAGCCAGGGAAAGATGTGGTTAGGACTTTGGGTGAATTTTATTTGGGGTATCAGTCTTTTATGTGGGAATTATTTGCTGGTTATGGTTTTTAATTTAGGGGCCGTAGGAATTTCTTTAGCATACTTGTTTAGTTATTTAGTTCATACCCTAATCCAATTTTTATTAATTAAAAATTTCTTTAAATGATGCAAAAAAGAGTTACATTCTATCTGCCCTTAAAGACAAGAAATGACGCTACAATATACTATACGGAATTAATAAAAAGAGCCTTTATAAGCTTAGGCTTTATTGTGGAAGATAAATTAAAAATATTTAAAGCATCTGATTCTGATTTTATAGTGGCAATAACACCTGCAGACGCATACCATATAAAGGTAGTTAATCCTCAAAGTAAAATTATGACATGGTTTCAAGGGATAGGCCCTGAAGAATATTTTTTGTTGCATGGCAGAAGCTTAAGGTCATCTATAATGAAACGCTATTTAGAATTTTTCGAAAAAAAAGCATTAGTTCAAAGTGATATTTCATTGTTTGTTTCTCATGCCATGCAAAAGCATTATCAAGATAAATATGAGATAGTGCCCAGGAATTATCTAGTTATTCCATGCTATAATAAAAATTTAAGAGATGACTTAATAATTCCAGAGGATAGTAGATATCAAAAATTAAAATTTGTTTATGCTGGAGGAATGTTTGCGTGGCAATGCATAGATAAAACATTAAAAGTTTTTAAAGTGATAGAGAATCAATACCCGGATGCTTCTCTTACTTTATTGACAGGTGAAAAATCTGTAGCTGAAAAGCTTTTACAGAAATACAAAATTAAAAATGCTGTTATTAAGTACGTTTCGCTGAATAAATTAGATGATGAGTTATCTCAATACAAATATGGCTTTCTATTAAGAGATAATATAAAGGTAAACAATGTAGCTACTCCGACAAAAATGAATTCCTATTTATCTGTTGGTATACTACCGATCTATAGTAATGTTGTAAATTCATTTGAAGAAAATTTAAATCTTGATTCTTTTTGTGTTAAAGTTAGTGATGGAGAGACAATTGAAATGATTGCTGAAAAAATAATAAAACATCATCAATCGAATCTTGATCTTAATAAATTACGACCTTTGCTGGAGAAAATATACCAAAACTATTACAATGATGACCGGTATATTCTTCTTCTAAAACATGCAATAACAAAATATTATAAATAATTATTTTAGTGAGATAGATAAAGTTGTTTACCTGAAATAGGTTTTTTTTCTAAAGTTTTTTTTAAAAGCAAATTTATCTATCTTCGTCAATCAAAAAATTAAGGAAAATTAAGAAATGAGGGAAGATCAATATATTCTGAAAGAAGATTCGTTAAGGGATATTATACAACCATATATTAAGAAATGGTATTGGTTTGTTATTGGAGTTTTTATTATGGCGATTTTAGGAGTTTTGCTCATAAAGAAAACTACCCCTGTATTTGAAGTACTAACGAAAATTTTAATTAAGGATGCAAAAAAATCTGGTAATGGGGCTGCTGATATAGCAGCAATGCAAGGCTTGTCAGGTTTTTCGGGCTTAACTTCGAATACAGTTGAAAATGAAATGGAAGTTTTAGCCTCTAAAAAAATCCTCTCTCAGGTGGTTAATGACTTACCGTTACAATGTACAATATACAGTATTGGCACCTTTCATGACACAGAATTATACCGAACACAATCACCAATTATTATACAAGTTATAAACGAGAAACCCTATTCTCTTTTACCAAAGAAAAAAATTAATTTGGAAATTAACGGTAATGCCTTAGAGTTAACTTCTGATGAATTGGATAAACCAATAAAAACTTTTTTTAATAAGACGATTAGTTTGCCTTATGCTAATCTGATGATTATAAAAAACCCTCTTTTTAATCCTAAACAATTATCAAAAACTACGAATTTTAATTCATTATATTTTAATTATACAGATAAATTATCTACTATTGATAATTTGCAGGAGGCTTTGAATGTTAGTTTGAGTAACAAAGAAGCTACAGTTATTAACTTATCACTAAAATATGAAAATATTAACAAAGCAAAAGATATTCTGAATACTTTAGTAGGGAAGTATAATAATGAGGCTATTACTGAAAAGAATACAGAATCTGAGAAAACTAAGGAGTTTATAGATGAGAGGGTAAGATTAATTTCTAAAGAGCTTGGGGATGTTGAAGTTCAAAAAGAAAATTTCAAAAAAAGCAATGAAATCGTCGATATTGCTTCACAAGCTGGAATAGATTTGCAAACCGGTACAGAAGCTGAAAGAAGGAAATTAGAGCTTTATACTCAATTGGAACTCAATAATATGTATATTAATTACTTGAATAGCAAATCTTATGATGAGGTGTTACCTGCAAATATCGGATTGGATAATGGTGCTGCTATTAACAGTATTTCTGCATATAATAAATTAATTACTGACAGAAACAGATTGCTTGAAAATGCAACACCTCAAAACCCACTTGTTAAAGCATTGAATGATGAGATAAAGGTTGTAAGATCCGCAATCAAAGAAAGTCTTGCTAAAAGTAAATCAAATATTTTATTAACTATTAATAACGTCTCTTCCGTAGAACAAAAAAGTGATAGCAAATTAAAAAAAGTCCCTTCTCAAGAGCGTTTGTTTAGAAATATTGAAAGACAACAACAAATCAAAGAAGAATTGTATTTGGTCCTACTAAAAAAGAGAGAAGAAACTGCAATTACTTTAGCAATGTCATCAGATAAGGCTAGAGTGCTTGATTTAGCATACAACAAAAGAAAACCTGTAGCACCTATGAAAATGGTTATTTTAGGGGTAGCGGTTTTATTAGGTCTGGCCATTCCATTTTTGATTATCTTTCTAAAACATTTTTTTAATACTAGAATATCTGATAAAAAGAGTATTGATAAGGTAAGTAATATTCCGGTGATCGCTGAAATACCTCACTTAACTTCAAAGGATAGTAATTTGATTCAGGTTAATGATGTGTCACAACTGGCAGAAGCATTTAGAATTCTGGCTACAAATGTTAATTTACTTCTGCCGATTTCGAAAGAAAAGAATAGAATCGTATTAGTTACATCAAGCGTAAAAGGAGAGGGGAAAACTTTTATATCTGTTAACTTGGCACTAAGTATTGCTAAGCCCGGGAAAAAGGTGCTTGTAATAGGTTCAGATATTAGAAATCCACAATTACAAAGGTATAAGCCTGAAATGAAAAATGCTTATGGACTTTCAGAATTTTTGTATGGTAGTATTAATAAAGTTGAAGACATAATTCATCCTAGTGGTTTTAATCCGAACTGTGATTTTATATTTTCAGGAATTATTCCTCCAAATCCTGTTGAGCTTTTCGAAAATGGTAATTATAAAGTTTTATTGGATAATCTTGCTGATAAGTATGATTATATAATTATAGACTCTGCTCCATTGATGCCAGTAACGGATACATTTGTGATATCAAAATTTGCTGATGTTTCATTGTATGTTGTTAGATCAGAGAGAACGGAAAAAGCATTTATTGAATATGCTAATAATATAGCTGGTGACAATAAATTAAAAAACGCAAATTTTGTTTTAAATGATGTGAAATCCGAAAATTTCGGTTATGGAAATAAACACGGTTATGGTTATACAAATACAAGTCAATCAACTACTATTTTAGGGAAATTGAAATCGTTTTTTGGTAAAAAGTAATTAGTAGCCAATATGATGTTAAAAGAGATTTAATGGAGGTTTTTAATTTAAAGTATTATATTATTTACTTTGTATTTGCTGTGGCAGCATTTATTTTTTCCATGTATGTAGACATAAAAAAAAAGAATTACAATAATATTTCTCGTTTTGTTACTGGAATACTCTTTATAATTATAGCGGTTTTATTTGGCTTTAGAGATTCAGAAGTAGGATCTGATACAGAAATGTATAAATGGCAGTTTCTGAATCATTATGCAGATTTGGGTGTACAGATTGCTTTTAAATATCTTATTGTTTTATTCCATTTTTTTACTGAAGATTATAGGTACTTTTTATTTGGTATAAGTATATTATATACTCTTATTATTTTTTGGAGTATTGATAATTTATTGAAAAGTTTTGAGACCAATTTTCTTTTGGTAGCTTTTTCCTTTGTAAGTCTTTTTTTCTTTTTATCTCTGGGTATTAATATCATTAGGCAAGGGGTATCTCTTGCTCTGGTATTATTAGGAGTGAGTTATTATTTTAAAGAGAGAAGAAATATAATCAGCTGGATAATTCCATTTATTCTTGCAATTGGGTTTCATTCAACAACTATTGTTGTTCTAGTTTTATTTCTAATTGTTTTATTTGCTAAGAAGGCAACATTAAATTTTTATTATTTCTGGTATTTCATTTTATTAGTAGTTTCGGCATTAGGCGGAAGTATTATATCTTTAGGATCTTTATTGAACTTTGTAATTGATAGTAGACAGTCAGATTATTACATCAAGGGTATAGGAGCTGAGGAATTTGTAGTGGGTTTTAAATTACAGTTTGCAGCTTTTAATACAATTTTTTTATTAATTTTTTCATTTATCAACTTTAAGTTGTTAAAAAATGAAAATAACAACTATAAATTACTCCTGAAATATTATATGCTGATAAGTGGTGTGTTTTTTATGATGTTTCAAATTCCTTTTTCAGATCGATGGGGTGTAATGTCTTGGATAACGATACCTTTTTTGCTATCTCCACTATTTAGTGTAAAGAATACTGCAAAATTTGGTATGTTTACTGTTACCTTTCTTATATTTATTTTTATATTTTTTAATATTTATAATAAATAATGGCAGAAGTTACTATAGCAATTCCTTTTTATAATGCCGAAGACTATCTTGAGGAAACAATTCTATCTGTCCTATCTCAATCATTCGAAGATTTTACTTTATTGTTAATCGATGATGGTTCTACGGATTCATCTTTAAAAATTGCTCAAAAATATTTGATAGACCAGAGAGTAAAAGTTTTCTCGGATGGTCTAAATCTTAATCTGGGGTATCGCTTAAATCAAATTCCCGATATGACAGAGACGATATTTTTAGCAAGAATGGATGCAGATGATATTATGCATCCGAAAAGAATTGAACGGCAGATCAAAATTTTAAAAGATAATCCTGAAATTGATGTTTTAGGTAGCAATGCTTATTCTATTGATGAAAATAATGATGTCGTTGGAAAGAGAAATGATTTATTGGATGATAAGCTTGTTTCTGCAAATACGTTTGTTCATCCAACTGTTATTGCAAAAACTGTCTGGTTTAAAAATAATCCCTATGACGTTAATGCAATTCGGATTGAAGATGCAGAACTTTGGTTAAGAACAAAGAATAAAAGCTCCTTTAAAGTAACAGGAGAGCCTCTGCTTTTTTATCGAGAGATTGGTAATAATTATTACAAAAAGTATTTTAAAGGACTTCCTGGAATTTGGTATATGTTGAAAAAACATAAATTTTCTCTGGATTATTTTAAATTCTCTGTAAAATACTTATTATCTTGTGTTGTATATTTTATTTTTGCTTCTATAGGAAAAGAAAACGTACTAATCCAAAATAGGAATAGGGTGAAAATAGAGAAAAAAAACTACAAATTTTTTATATAGCAAATGAATAATATGTATAAAAAAATAAATCAAACATATATTTTAGGCATATTTTGTGGATTTTTAATAAGCTGCAAAGGAAGTGCACAAAACTTTTCGATAAAAAATGTTTCTCAAAATCTTATTTCAAAATATTATTCCCCTAATTATACAAATGAATATTATAAAAATAGTAATATTTTTTTTGTTGGTGTAGACAGTTCATTTTTAAAAGAGAATGATCACACTGATATAATTCAAAAGGCTATTGATAATAATGAAAATATCTTACTTCCGGATGCTACGTTATTTATTAATAAAAACGGATTGAAAATTGGATCCAATAAAAGAATAATTTTTCAGAAAAATACAAAGATTAAGTTTTTAGGACCAGCCCATGAAAGATTTTCCGATATACTTAAAATATATAATGTTCATAATGTTGAAATAATAAATGCGGTAATCGTCGGAAGTAGGAATAATAAAATAGAACAAACCGGACAATGGAGTGCTGGGATTTCTATTTTGAATTCTAAAAATATAAAGATTGTAAATCCCAAAATATCTGAAACTTATGGTGATGGAATCTTTATAGGATCAGAAGACGGTGGTTTTTCCGAGGAGGTAATAGTTTCGGGTGGCTGGGTTGATAGTGCAAGAAGAAATGGAATTTCTATTACTTCCGGAAAGAATGTAAAAGTTCAAAATATACTTATATCTAATACATATGGGCATGATCCTGAATCAGGTATTGATATAGAACCAAGTTGGTATAAAGATATACTGGAAAATATTAGTGTTCAAAATGTATATACATTTAACAATGGCTCTGCAGGGATTTCAGTAAATCTTAATGCTTTAGGTGCTGATGAATTAAAAGATGCTAAAATAACTAGTATATTAATTGAAGGACATACGGATTTTGGATCCAGGCATGGATTTTTGACCTCTTTAAATGCGGAGAAAAATAAATTTGATACGGCAGGAAATATCATAATAAAAAATGCAGAATGGATATCGAGTAGAGATATAGCTTATTGGAAGACTCCCCAAGAACATCGTGTAAATATTATTTTTTCAAGAATTAAAATTAATGATACACAAAAATTACAAGATTTTGAGCTTAATGTAAGAAAATCAAAGAATATAAAACTAACCCGGTAAGGATGAGAATTTTACATGTTATTACACTTGCAGAATTGGGCGGAGCGCAATCTGTAGTAATAAATTTGGCTGAACAATCAATAATAAAAGGACATGAAGTTTTTGTAGTTTCTTCAGTTCATGGAGAAATGTGGGATTTATTAAACAAAAATATAATACAAGTTAAATTAAAAAGTCTTCAACACAAAATAGGTTTAAAGGATATTCTTGTTGCCAGAGATCTAATGATTCTCTATAAAAAAATTAAACCGGATATCATTCACTTACATTCTTCTAAAATTGGAATTTTAGGGAGACTATGTTTTCCAAAATCTAAAATAATTTATACAGTGCATGGGTTCGATTCTATAAGATTAAGGTATCGGAAATTTTTATCAATAGAAAGGTCATTGAAAAAAAGATGTCGTGCCATAGTTGGAGTCAGTGAATATGACCTTAAGAATCTCAGAAATGAAGGAATTAAAGAGAATATTCATTTGATTCAAAACGGAATTAAAGATTACATGGCTTTAAAAAAAGAACATAATAACAATGATATTTTATCTGAAATTAAAAATGGTGTAGGTAAGAAAATAATCATTTCTATTTCTAGACTTGCTCCCCCTAAAAGATTTGATCTATTTTGCGAAGTAGCAAAGAATTTTTTGGAGTCGGATTATGTATTCGTTTGGATTGGTAATAAAGAGAGTGTCGCCGAAGTTCCAAAAAATGTTATCATGTTGGGTGAAAAAAAGGAAGCACATAAATATTATCAATATGCTGATTTAGCCCTTTTATTATCAGATTATGAAGGGCTTCCTATATCATTAATAGAAGCTTTATGCTATTCAAAACCTATAATAGCATCCAATGTGGGAGGTATTTCCGAACTTGTTGATAATAATGGGAAACTAGTATCCAATGAAAGTTTGAAGGAAATTATAAATTCCATTACTTTTATTCTTTCTAATCCAAATATTTATGAGAAATTTGCGAAAAAGTCAAGACAAATTTTCGAAGATAAGTTTACAATCGAAAAGATGTATGATAAATATTTAGATCTGTATTTGCATAACACAAAATGATGAATATTTCAAAATTATCAACTTCAAAGAGGCTTCTTTTTGTAAATGTTAGTGATATTACACATAAACTAATTAAAGATACGCACTTTGTTGAAAATAATAAATTTATTTTCTTTAATACTGAAACGGAAAAGAGAAGTATTTCAGAGTATATTTTAAAATTAAAAATTAAAACTGTAATCATCGAAACTTCAAACATTAATCATATTTCAGAGAAAGTGACTAATGAAATAATTGAAAGTAGAATTAAAGGGGTTAAGGTATATGACGCTCAGGAGTTTTATGAAATTGTAAATAAGAGAATCCCGCTAGTTAAGTTTGAAACTAATGAATATTTTGCTGATAATGTTTTTTCAATAGGGCTTAAAAGAAATGCTGAAATATTTAAACGGATATTTGATATCTTTGTGAGCTTAACAATCTTACCATTTGCTCTACCATTAATTACTATTGGTTGCTTTTTGGTTTTTATTAGCTCGCCAGGAAGTGTTTTTTTTACACAAAAAAGAGTGGGTAAAAATTCAGTCCCCTTCAAAATTTTTAAGATCAGAACAATGAAACTACATCATCATGGTGATTTTACACAAAAGAATGATGATAGGCTTTTGAAAGTAGGAAAGTTCTTAAGAATTACGAAAATTGATGAATTACCGCAACTTTACAACGTTTTAAATGGAGATATGAGTTTAATTGGTCCCAGACCGGAAAGACCAAAGTTTGTTGAAGAATCTGTAAAAGAAAATGCTTACTTTGATTTAAGACATTTGGTTAAACCGGGTGTTACCGGCTGGGCACAAGTACATTTACCAAAGGCTACTCCGAAAGATAATTTAAAGAAATTGGAATACGACCTTTATTACATTAAGCATTATAGTTTTGGTTTGGATCTACATACACTATTAAAAACAGTGAAAGTAGTTTTGACTATGAATAGTCATTAAAATATAATAACAATATTTTATAATTCAAATCATAATTTATAACAATTATATGACAAATAAATATGAAAATAAAAGAAACCCCACTTAAAGACTGCTACATTATAGAACCTACGGTTTTCGAAGATGATAGAGGTTATTTCTTTGAGAAATATAATGAAAAAAGATTTGAAGAATTGACGGGAATGAATGGACATTTTGTTCAGGATAATATTTCTAAATCATCTTATGGAGTTTTAAGAGGGATACATTTGCAAAAAGGTGAACACGCACAATCAAAATTAGTGTCTTGTCTTGAAGGGAAGGTTTGGGACGTTGCAGTGGATTTAAGAGAGGATTCTCCCACTTTTGGAAAATGGTTTGGAATTGAGCTTACAGGAGAAAATAAGCTTCAGTTGTATATACCAAGAGGATTTGGACATGGCTTTTCTGTATTAAGTGACACTGCTGTCTTTGCTTACAAATGTGATAATTTCTATAATAAAGAATCGGAAGGTGCAGTGAGATTTAATGATACAGATCTTAATATTGATTGGATGGTTGATGAAAAAGATATGCTTTTATCCGAAAAAGATAAAAATGCTCCCAGCCTTAAAGAAAAAAACTTCTAAACAGTTTACTGAAAACCACTTTATTAAAGTGGTTTTTATTTTTTGATTCAAACTTTTTAATATTTCGTATCTTTGCACACTCAAATCAAAAAGATGCGCACAAAATCTGTAGGTAAAAAGAAAATTAATATCGTAACCCTTGGTTGCTCTAAAAATGTATATGATTCGGAAGTATTGATGAGTCAGCTTAAGGCGAATGGTAAAGAAGTTGTACATGAAGACAAGGGAGATATTGTGGTCATCAATACCTGTGGTTTCATAGACAATGCAAAAGAAGAATCTATCAATACTATTCTTGATTATGTTGATGCGAAGAACAGGGGAGAGGTGGAGAAAGTTTTCGTTACCGGATGTCTTTCCGAAAGATACAAACCGGATTTGGTTAAGGAAATCCCTGATGTGGATCAGTATTTTGGAACCAGAGATCTTCCGATCTTGTTAAAACATTTAGGTGCAGATTATAAGCATGAGCTGGTAGGTGAAAGATTAACTACAACGCCAAAACATTATGCATATCTTAAAATATCTGAGGGCTGTGACAGGCCGTGCTCTTTTTGTGCGATTCCCCTAATGAGAGGCGGACATGTTTCTACACCAATTGAAAAACTAGTGCGTGAAGCTGAAAAACTAGCTAAAGTTGGAACCAAAGAATTGATCCTTATTGCTCAAGACCTTACATACTATGGATTAGATATTTATAAAAGACGGGCACTTGGAGATCTTTTAAAAGAGCTTGTGAAAGTGGACGGAATCGAGTGGATAAGACTTCATTATGCTTTTCCTAGTGGTTTTCCGGAAGATGTCTTAGATATCATCAGAGAAGAACCTAAGATTTGTAATTATATTGATATTCCTCTTCAGCATATAAATTCTGATCTTTTAAAATCAATGAAAAGGGGGACTACTCATGAAAAGACAGATGCTTTATTGGCAAAGTTCAGAGAAAAAGTACCTGACATGGCAATCAGGACTACATTGATCGTTGGATATCCGGGAGAAACGCAGGAAAGATTCCAGGAATTAAAAGATTGGGTAAGAGAGCAAAGATTTGATAGATTGGGTTGCTTTACCTATTCTCACGAAGAAAATACATCAGCACATGTTTTGGATGATGATATACCTCAGGAAATTAAAGAAGGAAGGGTTGAGGAAATCATGGAGCTCCAATCTCAGATTTCATGGGAAAAAAATCAAGAAAGAATCGGGGAAGTTTACAAATGTATTTTTGATAGAAAAGAAGGAAATTATTTTGTAGGAAGAACTGAATATGATTCTCCTGATGTAGATAACACTGTATTAGTTCCTGCTGATAATACCTATATTTCAATTGGAGAATTCGCTATGGTAAAAATAACCTCTGCAGAAGAATTTGATTTATATGGGGAGCTGATTTAAAAAAAATAGATAAAAAAAATATTTTCATAAAAATAATGTAGAGTCTTTAAACTTTACATTATTTTTTTTTTATAAAAAATAATATTGATTTATTTATTAACAATTCTGTTTTTTGTTTGTTTTGATTTATTTTTTACATTGTTTTGATTACCAGCTTGTTGTGTTCCTTTTTCATTCCTTAAAATTAGAGTAAGACGGGGTGGATTTGAATTTTTAATAATTTAACTCTAACTTTGCAGAAGTAATAATTAATACTAGATCTGCAACATTAAATCACAAAAAATATTGGATTAAGAGTAATTTTATTTTTGTTTTTGTGATTAATATAGCATAGGTTGGGATCTGTACAAACTATGAATCTTGTATAATAATTATCACGAAAAATAATTAAAAATTCAAAAAACACGTATGAAAAAAAATTTATTGACAGCAGTAATGCTGGTTTCATTTGTTATGCTTTCAAAAGCGCAACAAAAAGGAGTTGGTATTAATACAATTTCGCCGGCAGCTACTCTTGACGTAGTAGCAAATGTTAGGGATAGGAATATGGCAGATGCCGTTTTAGTTCCAAGAATGACAGTTGCACAATTGGCAGATAAAGATGAGGCATATCAATCTGCTCAAAATGGAGCTCTCGTTTTTGTTACATCAGGTACTGGCACTCCGGGTAGTAAAACAGAAAACATTAACGGTACTGGTTTCTATTATTATGATGATCCCACCTCAAAATGGACTGCTTTAGGGGGGACTACAGTAGCTCCTACTACTTTTAGACTAAATCTGGCACAAGCTGCTTCTACTTCTTATGATTGGTCAAACTCTGATTTTGATTTCTGGGAATTTACATCAGGAACTCAATTAACATTACCAGCACCCTCTTCATACAATGGGAGAACAATATACATAAGAAATAATACCGGAGGTACTGTACAATTTAACGGAACAGATGGAGTGGGAACGCCAAAAGGTTTGGCCTCTTTTACAGCGCAAGCAGCAGTTAGAATTTATAGTAATGGAACAACATGGTATTTATTCTCAGGTAGAAATTAATTATTAAAAACACAAAGACGAAATGAAAAAGATTTTATTGGACATAACAGGTTTTTTTTTATTGCTTTTTAGCGTTAATGGTAATGCCCAGCTTTTGAGTAATGGAATTATTACACCGGCATTAGGAGATACAAATTATTTTATGGATGCCAGTAATTTTGAAGGATTAGCAAATAAAAATTATGGTAGAGGGCTTGGATTTCCCCGTACGGATCTAACGAATTTTAAATTTAATACGGCTGCTATGGAGGATGAAACTATTGTTTCTGAATTTGATGGTATGGTAGTATATAATACAGCAAGTGGAAAGACTCTTGCAGGTCAAGGTATTGTTACGGAAATTTCTCCGGGGTTTTATTATTTTTCAAACCCGGGAAATCCTGGAAATATTTCTAATGGCCGATGGGTTGCAATAGGTGGAAGCTCAAGTAAAACTAATATAACAAATTCTGAAACAGCCACACATACTCTAATAAACAATTCGCAGATATATGCTGTAAAAGGAACGTTTGCAGCTACAGGAACATCTAGTGCGGTAAATATCCCTTCACCAGATGGGATGAAATCAATGTATGGTATTACAATCTACAAGTCAGGTTCAGGAACAGTTTATTCGCGAGATTTGTATTCCTATACATTAGGAACTGCAGAAGGAAATGCGGTTACCGGATCTCAAGGTATGTCTGTAGTTTATCCGGCAGGAACCTATGATTATGTATTAGAATATTTAAAATAAGAGTATTTATCTTCTTTAAAAAGACCAATGAAATATTTCATTGGTCTTTTTGTATTATATAAAGAATGATTTATTTTTTTTATTACATTGTATATCAGTCAATTATATATTATCTATGGATGATGTGTATCGCAATTAGTTAATTATGTTAACTTTTTGAGGGTATTTTTAACACTTTTTAACAGTGGGTTCTAAAACCCCTATTTGTAAAGGGTTACAGACGTTGTTAACTTTGAATTGGGTTTTTGTTAACAGTTTTTAACATATCGGCTATGGTCTTAAGCAGATTCATGATACATTTGCCAAGTCAAAACCAATAAAATTCAAAATGATGAAAAGATTCATTCTCGTAATCATAATGATGATTTCAGCCTTTGGTATTTATTCTTTCAAGAACAATGCCACAGATGCGAAAAAAACAAGTTATGCATCGTTCTATCACGATAAGTTTAATGGTAGAAAAACTGCAAACGGAGAAATTTTTGATAATTCAAAATTCACCGCTGCAAACAGAACGCTTCCTTTTGGGACTAAAATTAGAGTTACCAATTTAAGCAATGGAAAAGAGGTTACAGTGAGGATAAATGATAGAGGACCTTTCCATTCATCAAGAGCTTTGGATATTTCCAGAGCCGCGTTCGATGAAATCGGAAATACCAATCTTGGTACTATTCCGGTAGAATATGAAATTGTCGATTAAATTTATGATTTATTAAATTTTAAAAGCCAACTGATTCAGTTGGCTTTTTTATTTGAACGTTTTTATATGTCTAATTCCAGCAATGCGGGGCAATGATCTGAATGAACGGCTTCTTTTAAAATAACAGCTCTTGACAGCTTATCCTTTAAAGCATAAGAGGTAAAGTTATAATCCAATCTCCAGCCTTTATTATTTGCTCTTGAATTTTGCCTGTAGCTCCACCATGTGTAATTATCAGGCTCATTATTAAAAAACCTGAAACTGTCTATCAGTTCACATTCTTCGATGAAATTGGTCATCCATTCACGTTCCATAGGTAAAAAGCCGGAAACATTTTTTAAGCGCACAGGATCGTGAATATCAATAGCCTGGTGGCAAATATTAAAATCACCCGAAATAATGAGGTTAGGAATTTCTTTTTTAAGGATTTTAATATAATTCAGAAAATCATGACAAAACTGCATCTTAAAGTCTAATCTTTCAATATTAGATGCAGAGGGGACATATACCGAAATTACGGAATAATCATCAAAATCTGCTCTGATAATCCTTCCTTCATTATCATAGCTTTCAATTCCGCAACCATATTCTACATGATTGGGCTGAATTTTAGAAGCTATTCCTACGCCGCTATATCCTTTTCTTATAGCAGAATGCCAGTAACTATGATAACCAAGTTTTTGAAGACTGTCGATGTCTATCTGGTCATTTCCTGCCTTACTTTCTTGAATACAAATGATATCCGGATCAGCAGTCTTTAGCCAACCCAAAAAATCTTTTGTAAAAGCTGCCCTGATTCCGTTAACATTATAAGTGATTAATTTCATACAAAAAATAAATTTTTTCAAATGTAGGGAAATTAAAAAGCCGGCCCTGAATTTCAAAACCGACTTTTTATCTTATTATAATAGATTTTATTTTTTAAAAACTACTTTTCCATCTTTTGTAAGTTCAATTTCTTCTCCTTTTCCTCTCAATTCATAGTGATCATTTTTATACCATATTCCAGATGCGGGCTTTTGACCCTGTAATTCAATCGTTTCTTTGTTGAATGCTACTGTTGCTGTGTTTTTGGTGTTATTGAACGTCATTTCCAGTGTTTTTCCACTACTGTCTGTTGAGGTACTTTTTACAATTTCATCCTTACCGGCTGAAATAGCAGCTGAATCAGATGGTTTTGAAGATATTGTATCTACGGTTGCAGTTGTTGCAGTATCTGCAGGAGTTTTCTCCTTATTACATGAGGTTAAAAACAAAGCTGCTATAGCAGCTGTAGCAAAAATGCTTCTTTTCATAATAGTGTATTTAATTATTGTGTATGTATTAGTATACAAAATAGATGCCTTAAAAAAGGCGGAAAAAATCAATTGATTTTTTCCGCCCTGAACCCAAAATTAATAAACTATGAAAAAACTACTTGGGTTCTAATATACTAATGGGAATAATACATTCTTCTAATGATATTCCTCCGTGTTGATATGTTTCTTTATAATAGTTGACAAAGTGGTTGTAATTCTTTGGATAAGCCAGGAAGATATTGTTTTTTGCAAAGATATACTTAGAGCTCAGGTTTCCTTTGGGTAAAAATAATTTCTCAGGATTGGTAATAGCCCATACATCCCGGTCATCATAAGTTAAACTTTTACCTGTTTTATAACGGATATTAGTGGAAGTTTCTCTGTCACCTACTACTTTGCTTGGCTTTTTCACATATACCGTTCCATGATCAGTAGTAATCACCAATTTATAACCATTTTCAGCAGCAAGTTTAATGATCTTTAAGATGGATGAATTTTCAAACCAGTTATAAGTTAAAGATCTAAAAGTTTTATCATCCCGGATCAATTGGTCTACAATATGATTATCTGTTTTGGCGTGAGATAGTATATCAATGAAATTATAAACAATCACTAATAAATCATTATTCTTGTGTTGATTAAAATCATCATAGATCTTTCTCTCGAAATCTGCATTCAATACTTTTAAGTATTTCATTGATTTGGAACCGAGGCCAATTCTTTTCATCTGATCCTCAAGAAAATCACGTTCAAATTCGTTTTTATTTCCGTCTTCATTATCGTTAAACCATTTATCTGGGAAACGTTTTTCTATTTCAGATGGTAATAAGCCTGCAAAGAATGAATTTCTTGCATACTGAGTAGCTGTTGGAAGAATACTGTAATAATAATCTTCAGACACTTTATTATAATACTTTGTAAATAGAGGCTCAACTACTTTCCATTGATCATATCTTAGATTGTCTATCATAAGAAGAAGAACCTTATTTTTTTCTACCTCAGGTTTTACTTTATCTTTGAAAAGGGTATGGCTCATAGATGGTTTATCGCTTCCGCTTAACCACTCTTCGTAATTATTTTCAATAAACTTTGCAAACTGAATGTTGGCTTCTTCTTTCTGAGATTGTAGAAGATCTGCAAATTCGTTATCAGTTACCTTATCAAATTTAATTTCCCAGTTTAGAATTTTCTTATAATATTCCGCCCATTCCTGATAAGATTTTAAATAAGAAAGTTCCATAGAAAGATTTCTGAATTCCTGCTGGTATTGCAAAATGGTTTTTTGTTCAACCAGATTATCTTCCTGAAGATTTTTTTTCAATGATAAAAGAATCTGATTCGGATTAACGGGCTTCAGTATATAGTCGGCAATCTGTGAACCTATTGCTTCCTCCATAATATGCTCTTCCTCACTTTTAGTAACCATTACTATCTTTAAGGAATTGTCTTTTTCTTTGATCATAGGAATTGCTTCCAAACCTGAAATCCCGGGCATATTTTCATCTATCAGTGTCAATGCAAATTTCTCAGAATCGATAAGCTCCAGTGCTTCATTCACATTATTAACAGGAGTTACCTGGTAGCCTTTTTTTTCTAAAAATACGATATGAGGTTTGAGTAAATCTATTTCATCATCTATCCATAATATTTTTTCGGACATAATATATATTTTTTACATGGTTATAGTATCAAAAGTGCGACCAACTCATTATAAAATCTGTCAAAATGAACAGATAAAAAGTTAAATTATAGTTAAATGGAACTCCCTCTACTACTTATCTTGAGGATTACATCTAGCGGCCGGTTTTTAAATACTCCAGGGCTCTTTCCAAAACCTCATCCTTTCCTGCTTTTATTCCTTTTAAAGTTGGTCTGACAATGATGTCAGGAATAATTCCGATTCTCTGTGTTTCCCTTTGATCAGGATAATAAGCACCAAGGCCGCTAAAGCTGGTTTCCAGGCCTGCAATTTTAAACCGGATAACATCTCCGTTGGCTCCGGAAGTATGACTTCCGATGATTTTTGCTTTAGGATGCTGTTTGAACATCATGGTTGTTGTTTCAGCTTGGCTTTGGGTGTTTTCATCTACCAAAACTACTACATTTCCTTTATAGTATTGATCATTATTTCTTCCCGATGCTGTTTTTTCTGATATAAAATAATCCCGGATAGGTCGTTTCCGGAAAAGTAAATTCATAATATAAACTTGTTTTCGGTAGAATTAATAGACTTAAAGGTCTTATTGTTTGTTTGGGATAATTTCTAAGATCAAAAATAATAGATTCGGTAGTTTTTAAATTTTGGTACATTTCATCCAGATCTTCTCTTTCAATAATTCCCATATTGACAATTCCAATCTTTTTTTCCTCATCATAAAATTGCCATTTCCGGGAAGCAATTTTCTTTTCATATACGATATCCTTTAATAGATACGTTTTTGCTTTAAGTGCAATATTTTGTCCTTCTCTTTCTACTTTGACTTCGACACTGTCTGAATTGGATAATAGAAAAAGATTTTTTACTTTTTTAATTTTCCCCCAGGTATTTGAGGCCGGAATATATTTTGAAAAGCTGTTAACCATTTGAGAGATCGTTTTACCGTCAATATCATAAATAATATCTCCCGGCTTTAAGACAGATTCCTCATTATATTGATTAGAATTGATTTTAGTGACAATAAGTTTCCCTTCTGCGTAAGAGTATTCAACAGGGATTCTCCTTCGTCCATATTGGTTGATACTAATGAGTGGTGAAAATAAAAAAGCATGAGAATCATCAGTCTTTGTTACCAACTCTGCCAATGTTAAATGATAATTGACATCGTTGTCTATCACCAGGAATTTAGGAATCATTTCTGTTAATACATCATCCCAGTTCTGATTTGTTTCATATTTATAAGGAAAGAAATATTCCACAAAATTCCAATATCTGAAAAGCTCCAGGAGTGCAATCTTTTTAGAAATGAATTTGGAACCCGTTGAATCATCATTGCGGAAAAATATTTTTCGGCCCCCTTTCCCAAAATAATAAGGGGTACCT
Source organism: Chryseobacterium sp. B21-037 (assembly GCF_028570785.1). Taxonomy (NCBI): domain Bacteria; kingdom Pseudomonadati; phylum Bacteroidota; class Flavobacteriia; order Flavobacteriales; family Weeksellaceae; genus Chryseobacterium; species Chryseobacterium sp. B21-037. The sequence continues at coordinate 2,530,262 of NZ_JALGCB010000001.1, read as the reverse complement.
ACATATCTGTTTTCCTCAATAAATTGTAACCTGTTGGTGATACTTTCAATAAATATATTGTTGTCATTTATCCAGTCCAGATTAAAATTTTTACGAAAATAGACCTTGGTGTTGGTCAGTTTACAGGAATTGCACTTTTCAACAGCACCAAGGCTATCAAGCCATTGAGTATACAAGATATTCAGTTGGCTTTTATCTTGAATGCCGTCTAGCTCATCTATCTTTTGGAGCAATTGCTGATCCCAATTGAATGTGCCGTCAGCAACATGAGGGTGATAGTATTTTAAGAAACCCCATATTTTACATAGAGATTCCAGTTTTTGAACTTCAGAAATGGTTTGAGCGGAAAAGATATTTATACTGATAAACAGTAGTACAACAATTGAAAACGCCCTCATAAATTATTCGTCAATTATAATTTCAAAGATAAAGATCTCTGCATTATGGTGGGTTATTCTTGAAAGCAAAACCTAAGATTAAATTTCCCTAACTTTGTTAGCTTAATACTTCAGTTTTTCAAATGCAGAATAAGCTAAAAATTATCAACGATCCTGTTCATGGATTTATTAAAATCCCACATGAAATCTTATTTGATGTTATTGAGCATCCTTATTTTCAGAGGTTGAGGAGAATTTCACAGACAGGACTTCTTAATCTTATTTTTCCGGGAGCAACCCACACCAGATTTCATCATGCTATTGGAGCGATGCATCTTATGTTTACTGCTCTTGAAACTTTAAAGCAAAAGGGCGTAAAAATATCTGATGAAGAAGAAAAAGGAGCTATGTTAGCTATTTTGATGCATGATATAGGACATGGGCCATTTTCTCACGCATTGGAAAGCATGCTGATGGATGACTGGCATCATGAAAACCTTTCATTATTATTAATGAACAGGCTTAATGAAAAGTTTGAGGGTCAGCTTACGGTAGCAATTGAAATGTTTCAGGGTAAATATCACAGGAAGTTTTTTAATCAGCTGATTTCATCTCAGTTGGATGTTGACCGTCTGGATTATTTAAAAAGAGATAGCTTTTTCACGGGAGTATCTGAAGGAAACATCAATACACAAAGGATCATTTCTATGATGAATGTTTGTGAAGAGGGAGAATTGGTGATTGATGCAAAAGGAATTTATTCTATTGAAAACTTTTTGACTGCCAGAATGTTTATGTATTGGCAGGTTTATTATCACAAAACATCAGCATTAGCAGAATTTATTTTGGTGAAAATTCTGGAAAGGGCCAAATATCTGGTTTCCCAGGGAATCGATTTGCCTGCCACTGAAAATCTGAAATACTTTTTATATAGAGGAAAAAGTGCCGCAACCAATGAAGATATTGAAAGGTTTACCCAGCTTGATGATAATGACGTAATCCAGGCGATGAAGCTATGGCAGAATTCCGATGACTTTATATTGTCTTACTGGTGCAAAAGTGTGATTAAAAGAGATCTTCCTAAAACCATTATTTCATCACATCCATTTGATAAAGAATTTGTTGAGGAAAAAATAAAAAATACGAACGAGTTTTTTGGAATTGATAATGGGGAAGAATTAGTTCACGAAATTAAGAGAAAACTTTTGCCATACAATACCAAAATGCAACCCATCTATTTGTTACAGAAAAATGGTGAGAAAATAAGACTCGATGAGTCTGAAGACCAGCTTTTATCGGGATTGATCGTTAATAAGACGACACGATATATTTTAACATTTCCAAGAGATTTTTCCAAAATAAATTCTTAAAGAATATTAAAATTATCGATCCGAAAACTAAAAAATGTTTACGAATTATAGAATTTCTTATCTTTGCAGAATATGGAATTTACAGCTTCGCAAATTGCAAGTTTTATTGACGGGAAAATAATAGGTGACGAAAATGCACTTATTAATGGCGTTTCACCAATTGAAAATGGAGAATCGGGACATCTTTCTTTTATAGCTCAGGACCGGTTTTCTCATTATTTGGATACTTCCAAGTGTTCAGTAATTATTGCTTCAGAAAAACTTCTTGTAAAAGATAGTTATACTCCTACTATTATTGCCGTAAAAGATGCATATCTGTCCTTTCAGGTTCTTATGAATCTGTATCAGGAAATGCAGGGAAAAAAAGAAGGAATCGAAGACGGAGCATCTATTCACGATACCGCTGTAATAGCAGATAAAGTATATATTGGAGCATTTACCTATGTTTCAGAAAAAGCTAAAATCGGAGAGGGGACACAAATCTATCCACAAGTATACATCGGAAAAGGTGTTAAAATTGGAAAGAACTGCAAAATAGATAGCGGAGCAAGGATCTATGATTATTGTGTTATTGGGGATAATTGTGTTATCCATTCCAATACGGTAGTAGGGGGAGATGGATTTGGTTTTCAGCCAACAGCAGAAGGATTTAAAAAAATTCCACAACTTGGGAACGTTATTATTGAAGATGATGTGGAAATTGGTTCAAACTGTAGTATAGACAGGGCTACCATTGGATCTACCATTATTGGAAAAGGAACAAAAATAGATAACCTGATTCAGATTGCGCATAACGTTAAGATTGGTCAGAATAATGTAATTGCAGCCCAGGCCGGAATTGCAGGCTCTACAACGATCGGAGACTGGAATCAGATTGGAGGACAGGTAGGTGTAGTTGGTCATATTAAGATCGGCAATCAGGTGAAAATTCAGGCTCAGAGTGGAGTGAACTCCAGTGTAGGTGATAAAGAAACTTTATATGGTTCACCTGCAATCAGTTATAATGACTATTTGAGAAATTATGTTCATTTCAGGAATTTTACTGAAATCGTAGGAAGAATAAATAATCTTGAGAATACCTCAAAAGATAATACTAATGAGTGATATGCAAAAAACACTTCAGCAAGAGGTAACTCTTTCTGGAATTGGCCTTCATACTGGTAAAGAAGTAAAACTTACCATTAAACCTGCTAAAGAAAATACAGGTTTTGTTTTTGTAAGAACCGATTTAGAGGGGCACCCTCAGGTTGAAGCAGATGTTAACTATGTTGTAGCAACAGAAAGAGGGACAACCTTAGAAAAGCTAGGCGTTAAAATTAACACATGCGAGCATCTTCTTGCAGCTTTAGTAGGCTGCGATGTCGATAACGCTATATTGGAGATGGATGCTTCAGAACCTCCTATTATGGATGGATCTTCAAAGTTTTTTGTTGAAGCTATCGAAAGTGTAGGGGTAGTTGAGCAGGCCATTGCCCGAGAATACCTTGTGGTAAAAGAAGTTCTTAGCTATACAGACCCTGCAACGGGTTCTGAGATTACCATTATTCCATCAGATAACTACGAAATTACAACGATGGTAGATTTTGGAACTAAAGTATTAGGTACCCAAAATGCTACACTTAAAAATATCTCTGAGTTTAAAGAGGAAATTTCATCAGCAAGAACATTCAGCTTCTTACATGAACTGGAAATGCTTTTAGATCATGGTCTTATTAAAGGAGGTGATATTTCTAATGCAATTGTTTACGTTGATAAGGATTTAACTCCGGATACCACAGAAAAACTTAAAAAAGCATTTGGTAAAGACAATGTTTCTATCAGACCAAATGGTATTCTTGATAACCTTACTTTAAATTATCCTAATGAGGCAGCAAGACATAAGTTACTTGATGTAATTGGTGATCTGGCTTTAGCTGGTGTTAAAATAAAAGGTAAAGTTATCGCAAATAAACCAGGACATTTCGTGAATACTCAATTTGCAAAAAAACTGAATCGTCAGTGGAAACTGCAAAAAAAGAAAAATGTGCCTGATTTTGATCTTACAAAAGAACCGGTTTTTGATATTAACGGAATCATGAAACTGATGCCTCACAGACCTCCGTTCTTATTGATCGATAAGGTTCTGGAGCTTTCGGATTCTCACGTAGTAGGTTTGAAAAACGTTACAATGAATGAACCATTCTTTGTTGGGCATTTTCCAAAAGAACCTGTAATGCCGGGGGTTTTGCAAGTAGAAGCTTTAGCTCAAACCGGAGGAATTTTGGTTCTTGCAAGTGTTCCGGATCCTGAAAACTATTCTACTTATTTCATCAAAATGGATAAAGTAAAATTCAAAAGAAAAGTAGTTCCGGGAGATACGATGATTTTCAAAATTGAATTGATAGAGCCGATTAGAAGAGGTATCGTTCATATGCAGGGATACGGATATGTAGGAGATACAGTGGCTGTAGAAGCCGAATTAATGGCTCAAGTTGCAAAAAATAAAGTTGACTAAATGGTTCATCAATTAGCTGCCGTAGATAAACGTGCAAAAATCAGCAAGAACGTAATCGTAGAACCTTTTACTACTATTGCAGGGGACGTGGAAATTGGAGAAGGAAGCTGGATAGGTCCCAATGTTACCATTATGGATGGAGCTAGAATAGGGAAGAATTGCAGGATTTTTCCGGGAACTGTAATTTCTGCGATTCCGCAGGATTTAAAGTTTGATGGTGAAGATACTCAGGTAATTATCGGTGACGAGACTACAATCAGAGAGTGTGTTACCGTAAACAGGGGTACTAAAGCGCTAGGCTATACCAAAATAGGTAAAAACTGTCTGATTATGGCTACTTCTCATATTGCACACGATTGTGTAATTGGAGATCATGTTATCATAGTAAACGGTTGCGGTATTGCCGGTCACGTAGAAATAGGTGACTATACGGTAATGGGAGGACTAAGTGCTGTTCATCAGTTTGGGAAAATAGGAAAACATGTAATGATCTCTGGGGGTACATTGGTAAGAAAAGATATTCCTCCTTACGTAAAAGTTGCGAGAGAACCGATGTCTTATGCAGGGATTAATTCAGTAGGTTTAAGAAGAAGAGGATTCACAAATGAGAAAATTTTTGAGATCCAAAAGATCTACAGAGCTATTTTCCAGATGAAGATGAATGTGTCTCAGGCAATTAGTCATATTGAAAAAGAAATGCTACCAACGGCTGAAAGAGATGAAATCCTTCAGTTTATACAAAACTCTCCAAGAGGTATCGTAAAAGGTTATGGTACTGGAAAAGAGTAACTCATTTTAAAATAAAAAGATAATATAAAAAATTAATGGCAACAAGTAACGATATCAGAAAGGGACTTTGCATTGAATATAGCAATGATATTTTCAAGGTAATTGAATTTCTTCACGTAAAACCAGGAAAAGGACCTGCTTTTGTTAGAACCAAATTAAAATCTGTAACTAATGGAAAAGTAATTGATAATACTTTTTCAGCGGGACATAAAATAGATGAAGTAAAAGTAATTACAAGAAAATTCCAGTATCTTTATGATGATGAGAATGGATTCCACTTCATGAACAATGACGACTTTTCCCAGTTGTATATCAATAAGGAAATGATTGAAAACGCTCAGTTTATGAAGGCTGGTGAAGAAGTTACAATCATCCTGAAAGAAGCTGATGAAACTCCTCTTTCCGCTGAACTTCCACAATCTGTATTTTTAGATGTAATTGAAGCAGATCCGGGAGTAAAAGGGAATACTGCTACGAATGCTCTTAAGAATGCAATCGTTGAAACAGGAGCAAGAGTAATGGTTCCACTGTTTATTGAGCCGGGAGACAAAATCAAAGTAAATACTGAAGACGGTACTTATTTAGAAAGAGTAAAATAACAATATAATCTACATAAATTCGGTCTGCACCTGCAGTCCGAATTTTATTTTATAATAAGATTAATGTATGAGATTCCATTCTCCACAAAAGCTTAAAACAATAGCTGATTTAATTGGGGCAAGATTTATTGGCTCCGAAGATTTTGAAGTGTTGGGAACCAATGAGATCCATAGGGTAACCCCCGGGGATATTGTATTTGTTAACCACCCGAAATATTATGACAAAGCACTGAATTCGGCAGCAACGGTCATTCTTATCGATAAAGAGGTAGAGTGCCCGGAAGGAAAAGCTCTTCTTGTTTCTGAAGATCCGTTCAGGGATTTTAATTTTATCAATACTCATTTTACAAGAATATACAATTTTACAGAAGAATTACATGATGTTGAAATTGGAGAAGGAACCAGAATTCATCCTTCTGCAGTGATTGGCAATAATGTGAAGATAGGGAAGAATACCCACATATTCCCCAATGTTGTGATTGGTGACAGGACCGTGATCGGTGATAATGTTATTATTCAATCCGGAACGGTATTGGGAGGTGATGCATTTTATTACAGAAAGCTGAATGGTAATTTTGATCGTCTTGTTTCAGTAGGAAATGTTATTATTGAAAACAACGTTGAAATTGGTAATAATTGTACTATAGACAGAGGTGTTACGGATTCTACCATAATAGGAGAAGGTTCTGTATTAGACAATCTGATTCAGATAGGTCATGATACCATAATTGGTAAAAGATGTTTGATTGCTTCTCAGGTAGGAATAGCAGGATGTTGTATTGTTGAAGATGAGGTCACCATGTGGGGGCAGGTTGGAGTTGCATCAGGAATCAGACTGGAGAAAGGAACCATCCTTCTGGCCAAGGTGGGAGTGAACAGAGACCTGACTAAAGGAACCTATTTTGGAATGATTGCAGAAGAATTTCGTGAGTATTTGAAGAAAGAGGTAAAGCTGAGAAATCTCAAATAAACAATTCTTTTGGATTAGTCTAAAATCAAAGAAATTTAAGTAAATTTGTGAGCATTAATAAAATAGTAAATAAATTAAAAACAACAATAAAATGTCAATTTTAGTAAACAAAGATTCTAAAGTAATTGTACAAGGATTTACAGGAAACGAAGGTACTTTCCATGCTGGTCAGATGATTGAATACGGAACCAACGTAGTAGGTGGGGTTACTCCGGGAAAGGGAGGAAGCGAACACTTAGGAAAGCCTGTATTTAATACGGTTGCTGATGCTGTTCAAAAAGCTGGAGCTAACGTAAGTATTATTTTCGTACCACCTGCATTTGCTGCTGATGCTATTATGGAAGCTGCTGAAGCTGGAATTAAAGTTATCGTATGTATTACTGAAGGAATTCCTGTAGCGGATATGGTAAAAGTAAAATCTTACATCGCAGACAGAGACTGTAGATTGATCGGTCCGAACTGCCCTGGGATTATTACTTCAGAAGAAGCTAAAATTGGTATTATGCCAGGTTTCGTTTTCAAGAAAGGTAAAGTAGGTATCGTTTCTAAATCTGGTACTCTTACTTACGAAGCTGCTGACCAGGTTGTAAGAGCTGGTTTTGGTATTTCAACAGCTATCGGTATTGGTGGAGATCCAATTATTGGAACTACGACAAGAGAAGCGTTGGAGTTGTTTATCAATGACCCTGAAACAGAAGCAGTAGTGATGATTGGTGAAATTGGTGGTGGACTTGAAGCTGAAGCTGCAAGATGGTACAAAGCAAGTGGTTCTACTAAACCTGTAGTAGGTTTTATTGCAGGACAAACGGCACCTAAAGGAAGAACAATGGGACATGCTGGTGCTATTGTAGGTGGAGCTGAAGATACTGCTCAGGCTAAAATGGAAATCATGAGAGAAAATGGAATTAACGTTGTAGATTCTCCTGCTGACATTGGCGTTACTGTAGCTAAAGTGCTAGGATAAACCATAAAACAAAACAATATGAAAAAACTTTTATTAGCCTCTGCCCTGGCTTTCTCTACCTTGTCTTTTGCTCAGATTAATTTCAGCGGGACAAGATTCGGTATCACGGCAGGAGGAAACTATTCCCGGGTGCAAAATGCGCACAACCCTTCCGGTCCCCGATACGCAGTACAGGCAGGAGCCTTAGCTTTGATTCCTGTTGGAAAGGGAAACCAATTCTATATCCAACCTGAAGTTTTGTACTACGGTGCAGGGGAAACAGGAAAAGATAAAGATGTTAAAGGAAGAGACGGATATGATGCGGTATATGCCAATAATTATCTAAGTGTACCTATCTATTTCAAAGGATATTTTTCAGAGGCAGAATCTGAATTTTTTGGAATGATAGGCCCTCGATTTAATTTTTTGCTAAATCAAAATGTTAAAAATGTTCCTGTAAGCAGACCATACTATGATCCGGATGTAACAGATCCAAAAAATCCGGGAGTAAGTGGCAAAGCAAACAGTTTTAATTTTGGACTGGGTGTAGGAGTAGGATATAGCTATAAGAGACAACTCGAACTAGCTTTAAAATACGATTTTGGATTTTCAAATACCTATCCTGATCTGGGAAAAGAACCTGGCGGAACTAGCAAAAGTAAGTCTGAACAAGTTCTTAGTGTAAGCTTAAGTTACATATTCAACTAAGACAACACTTAAAATAAAAAAATAACCCCGGAACCATTTTCCGGGGTTATTTTTTTGACTATATAGAATTAATTTCTAATCCATTTCCAAAGCTCCTTAAGGGTTGCTTTATTTCCATACATTAAAATACCGACTCTATAGATTTTACCGGCTAAAAAGATCATAAAAAATGTTGTCACTACTAACAGTGTTATTGACAGTGCGATTTGCCATGCAGGAACTCCAAAAGGAATCCTGGCAATCATAGCGACAGGAGACGTGAAAGGAATCATGGATAGCCAGAATCCCAACGGACCGTCAGGGTTATTCATTAATGAAAAGCTGCCATACATCCCCAAAGTTAATGGCAATATAGCAAATAAGGTAAACTGCTGTGTTTCTGTCTCATTGTCCACGGCAGAACCAATGGCAGCATATACAGAGCTGTAAAAGATATATCCAAGAAGGAAGAAAACAATAAATACAAAAATAATCAAAGGGAAATTAAGTTCAAGCAGACTATGGGAAACCTGTGTAGCGATTTGTGTTACATCCAGTTTACTTGCCATTCCTTCGCTTCTTCCGGGAATGTTTTTCTGAATAGATGAAAAGCCGGTATTCAATACCAGGGCTCCGATAACGGACATGGTAATCCAGATAATAAACTGAGTTAAAGCTACCATCGTTACTCCCAAAATTTTTCCCATCATAAGCTCAAACGGCTTTACGGAAGAAATAATGATTTCCACCACTCTGTTATTCTTTTCCTCAAGTACACTTCTCATCACCCGTACTCCATAGATAATAATGAACATGAAAGTTACATACATCAAAACCATACTTAGTCCGGATTTTACCCCGAAAGTAAGGTCAGAATCCTCTTTATTATCTTCAGAAACATTAATCGTTTTTAAAGAGAAGCTTTTATCAAGATTATTGAGCTGGGTTTCTGCAATACCCAATTCTTTGATTTTTTCCTTTTTAATGACATTTGAAATATCTGAAACGATACGTTGCTTAGTATCAAAACCTATTTTGCTGTTGATGACAAGCCTTGTGTTTTTTTCAAGATCATCAAAATTATGATTATTCAGTTCAGGTAGAATAAGGATTCCATCCAAAGATTCATTTCCTTTTAATGTACTGATTTTCGATTTTTCTTCTGCAACAGGAACAAAAATATAATTGAGTTTGGAATCTGATGGTAGCTGATCCTTGAATAAGCCACTTCGGTCTACTACTTCAATGACGTTATGTGATTCATTGGCTTTAAACATCAGTCCAATAATTGCTCCAAAAGCAATGATCATAAGAGGAGCAAGTAAAGTTAATATAATGAAGGATTTCTTCTTGACCTGTGTAAGGAATTCCCTTTTGGTTATTAAAAAAATATTATTCATAAAATTAAGAATGATGGCCTACAGCGTTAATAAATACTTCATTCATGCTCGGAATTCTTTCGTCAAATGATCTGACTTTTCCCACATGTACCAAATCTAAAAGGATGTTGTTCTGATCACTTTCGTTTTTCAGATCAAAAGAAATAAGATCATTTTCATTTGAGAAATTAAACACCTCATATTTCTGTTTGAATGTCTCAAAATTTGAATCATTTACAGCCGAAAGGGTAATACCGAAGATGTTCTTTTTGAATTTTTCCCTAACGTCGAAAACTCTGCCATCCAAAACTTTTTTCGAATTGTCGATTAGTGCTACATAGTCGCACATCTCTTCTACACTTTCCATTCTGTGGGTTGAAAGAATGATGGTAGTTCCATTATTTTTAAGATCAATAATCTGATCCTTTATTAAATTTGCATTTACGGGGTCAAAACCTGAAAAGGGCTCATCGAGAATAAGTAAATGTGGTCTGTGTAATACCGTAACTACAAACTGGATTTTTTGTGCCATCCCTTTCGAAAGCTCGGAAAGCTTTTTCTTCCACCACTGATCAATATTAAGTTTTTCAAACCATTTCTTTGCTTCACTGAGAGCATCATTTTTGCTCATTCCTTTTAGTTCTGCGAAGTAAAGAATCTGATCTCCTACACTCATATTTTTATACAAACCTCTTTCTTCAGGCATGTAACCGATATTTTTGATGTGATCGGGATTTAACTTCTCTCCATTGATGAATATAGTTCCGGAGTCTGCCTGGGTAATTTGATTGATGATACGGATAAATGATGTTTTTCCCGCTCCATTTGGGCCTAAAAGACCATAGATGCTCCCTTTTGGGACATGTATGCTAAAATCATCCAATGCGGTTTTTTTTCCGGCATTGTAGGTTTTAGTAATATGTTCAGCTTTTAGCATTAAATTGTTTTTTTACTATTAGTATAAAAATGTCCCGAAAGTTACGGAATAATTAAAAGGACTACTAACGTAAAAGAAAAAATCCTGATGATTATCAGGATTTAATTTATTGTTTTACGATCTGGGTAACTTTTTGAGTGTTGTCACTTAAAATGTAACGGATCAAATATTTACCGGGTTTTAATTTTTCAATATTAATTTCTCCCGAATTCATATTAACCGCATAAGTAGCAACCTGTGTACCAAGAATAGAATAGAATGTAACATTTTTAACCTTCAAAGAAGGGTCTTTTGCTCGAATAATGAGGAAATCTTTCGCAGGATTAGGGTAAGCAATAAAAACTCCATCATCAGATTTTTGTGAGATGGAACCAGGCTCCCTGAGTTGTGCATTTAGATTGCTGGAAAATCCAACAAAAGTGCCTGCGAAAAGAAATAAAAGTAAAAGTTTTTTCATCAAAATATAATTTCTCAAGTATTTATAAAACAAAAATATAAAAAATCTACCACTCTCCAACATATTTTTTCATTTAACTTGTAGTAAATTTGCATAAACTTATTCAAAAAGTATTCCAAAATGATACATTCAAGAAACAGAAGGCTACGAGTAAATGAATCAATGAGAAGTTTGGTAAGGGAAAATGTACTTACAACTCATGATTTCGTAATGCCTATCTTCGTAATGGAGGGTGAAAACAAGCAGGAACCAATTGCATCAATGCCGGGAATATTCAGGCGGAGTATCGATCTTACAGTTAAAGAGTGTAAAGAACTGTTTTCTTTGGGGGTAAAATCTGTCAACCTGTATATGAAGGTGTCAGATCATTTAAAAGATAATACGGGAAAAGAAGCTTGGAACAAAAACGGATTAATGCAGAACACCATTAAAGCCATAAAAGATGCTCTTCCCGAAATGATCGTTATGCCTGATGTAGCGCTGGATCCTTATTCTATTTATGGACATGACGGAATAATCGAAAACGGAAAAATTGTAAATGATGCAACTGTAGATGCACTGGCAAGAATGTCTGTATCTCATGCAGAAGCCGGGGCAGACATTGTCGCACCAAGTGATATGATGGATGGCAGAGTATTAGGGATTCGTGAAGCCTTAGAAGAAAGTGGATTTACAGATGTAGGAATTTTAAGTTATTCCGCAAAATACGCAAGTTCTTTTTATGGACCTTTCAGAAGTGCTCTGGATAGTGCTCCAAAAGATAATATGGAAATTCCAAAAGATAAAAAGACTTATCAGATGGATTTTCATAATTCCAGGGAAGCTTTAAATGAAGTATTTAAAGATATTGATGAAGGAGCGGATATCATTATGATTAAACCGGGGCTTCCTTATCTTGATATTGTTTCTAAAGTTCGTGAAGCAATTGATCTTCCGATTGCTGTGTACAATGTAAGTGGAGAATATGCAATGGTAAAAGCGGCTGCCCAAAACGGCTGGCTAGATAATGATAAAACGATCATTGAGAGCTTAACATGTTTTAAAAGAGCTGGTGCAGATATGATCTTCACTTATTTTGCAAAGGAAGCAGCAATGCTTTTAAATAAATAGTTTTAAAACAGATAAATAAAAAACACCTCTATATAGAGGTGTTTTTTATTTATCCGAAACAGGCATTGTAATGAGGTTTTCCCGGAACTATAGGGTCTTTACCTCCATTGTCATAAACGCAGATATTACTTGGGCATAAAAACCAACCTGATGGGCAGTTGCCATTTGCATCGGGTGGTCTTATATTTCCACCGTTGATGGTTTTTAGATTTTTTTTCGTTAATTTTTTCATGATAATATTTATTTTTTTAGATAAACTAAATATAGTTAAAATTTATCACATTATATTGAAATCTTTACCTTTTGTAAATTTAGCAGCAAAGGGAGCCTGGTTACCCATATATTTTAGAACAAAATGTTTCTTAGTATCCGTATCTAACTTTGATTCCACTTCAACGTCCTGCGTTTGAAAGCTTACATCCAGAACAGTTGAAGATTCTTTTTCTAAATAAATCTCAACGCTTTCGGCATAAAATAAAGAAGTACTCAAATAATTAAACTTGATATTTTTTCTGTACGTCTTTGTTTTATCCTGGGTAAATGCTGAATAGTTTTTTAAAATTTCAATTCCCGGAGAATCAATGTTGGTGATTCTTGATTTTGTTACTCCATTGACACGGACAGAAAAGTTTTTAGCATTTTTTATATTTCCGTTAACTCCGATATTAAAAAGAGAAGGCAGCGAAAGGCCGTATTCGATCATGCTGTCTTTGGTAAATTCAAAATCAGGAATCAGAGCAGGATGTTTCGGAGCATTAATCAACTGGTTTTTTATTGTAGTCAGATTCTCTCCTGAAAAGAGATACCCAATAAGATTATTGCTGGTTGTTCTCCAGTTTCTGCCATTCCATTCAAAAATTTCACAAAGTAAGGTGTCTGTGGATGAATGGGGAAGGAGATCCATATCCTGCCATTTAAAAACTTCCTTAGCATAAGGTCTACGGTCAACCAGGTTGATTCCTAAATCTAATGCAAGGAGTTCTGTTAATTCTTTGTTATTTTCCATAAAAATTAATTTGCTGTTGGTTCAGTAAATGTATCAAATTCGTTAGAATATCTGATGCCTGGATTTACAGCCAGCCTTTTTTACCATATACATAAGTGTCATCAAACTGTTTGTCACTCATAAACAGGTACAATATACCTTCAATGAAAGGAATGATAGAAGCTGCCCCAAAAGTAACAAGGTTTAAAACAATCTGAATAATACCTTCTTTAGTATAGCCAAGATAAAATTTATTCAGGGCAAGCCATCCTACAAGTATACCTAGTATTGCAGCAGGGATCTTTTTTTCAGAGCGATAAGGTACATGGGCCTGCTGATCCCGGGTATTTTCTGTTTTTGTATAACCGTAATTTTCCATTTTAGTATTTTTTATGATAAAGTGAATTGTTTTTAACATAAGTCGAAGAAAAATATGAGTAGTTACAAAATCATAACTTAAAACAAATTTATATCTTTGCGACTATGATTTTACGAGGAGAAAACTTAATCAAAGAATACGGTCCAAAAAAAGTTGTAAAAGGCGTTTCTGTACAAGTCCAGCAGGGAGAAATTGTTGGTTTGCTAGGTCCTAACGGAGCAGGTAAAACCACTTCATTTTATATGATCGTGGGATTGGTTAAGCCGACATCCGGTAAAATTTTCCTGGATAAACAGGAAATAACAACTGATGCGATGTATCGCAGAGCACAAAAAGGAATTGGTTATCTTGCTCAGGAGGCCTCTGTCTTCAGAAAACTTTCTGTTGAGGAAAATATTATGGGAGTTTTACAGCTTACCAATCTCTCCAAGCGTGAACAGCAAATCAAATGTGATGAGCTGATCGAAGAATTTTCATTGCAGCATGTTCGTAAAAACAGAGGAGATCTTCTTTCCGGAGGAGAAAGACGTAGGACTGAAATTGCGCGCTGTCTTGCTACCAGCCCGAACTTTATCCTTCTGGATGAACCTTTTGCAGGGGTAGACCCGATTGCAGTAGAAGATATACAGAAAATTGTAAGAAGTCTTGTCGATAAAAATATCGGAATTTTAATCACCGACCATAATGTTCAGCAGACTCTCGCTATTACTAATAAAACATACATCATGTTTGAAGGCAGGATCCTGAAAGAAGGTCTTCCGGAGGACCTGGCAAATGATCCGCAAGTAAGGGAAGCTTATCTGGGTGAAAATTTTGTGTATCAGAGTATCCTGGATAAGCCTAAAAAGAAGAAATACGCATACAATATCTGGGCAGGGAATTTTGATTCGAAATCACAGCTTCAAAGTTTTGTTGATAATCAGTTTTCAGAATTTGATGATTTAAGGTTGATGTATGGATTTGAGGATATTAGTTTTGCATCGTTGGCAAATTCAGAGATAGAACACATCTTCAATGATGTGGTTGATAAAAATGCAAATAATTCATTTGTATTCCAGCGCAAAGAAATTACCTCCCAATATTCTCTGGAACAGGCGGAAGCGGAATCAAAAGAAGCAAGTAAACCCGAGCTTCATTACCTTACAACATATCTTTACGAAGGTTAAGTTTTAATTACTGGTATGCTGGCTCGCAAAAATGATATCCCAATTATTAAAAACAAGGTCGGATAAATAATGCTTGTTCATACTATCGATAAATGCCTGATAGGCGATGTCTAAAAATGATTTTAACTGACAGTTATAAGATATAAATATGCAAGATTTACTTTGGCAGTTGATAATCGGACTATCATCCTGTTCAAGGAGGTGAATAAGATCACCAAGCCCTGTCGTACGGGCCTTATCAGAAATAATGATTCCACCATTTTTTCCTCTTTTGGTAATAACAAATCCTTTCTGAGATAAAAACTGAACCACTTTAATAAGGTGATTGCGAAGAATATTCAACTTTTCTGATAATTCGTCCAATGAGCAGGACTGAGCCTTATCTTTTTTATTTAAATAGATTAAAACGCGCAAACTATAATCAGTAAAGTGGTTCAATTTCATTAATTGCTAATTTAAATGAAGGAACTGAGGTCCGAATTCTTCGTAAAAAATATTTTCTCCGGCAATTCCTAACTGCATCAAAGAATTGTACTGCACTTTAATAAATGCTTCGGGACCACAAATATAATACTTTGCATTGTCAATAAGAATTTCTTCTTTCACTTCATGGAGGTTAATTCTTCCTTCATGTATTGCCTGGTCATCTTCTTTATTTTTATTTTCATAAAAGATGTGGGTGGTGAGCCATTCATTATTTTGTTCTAAATAGTCAATATGATCTTTGAAGGAATGAACTGTTTGATCCCGGCAACTATGCAACCATACAACAGGGTTACGATTGTTGTTTTCATTTGTTTCCAGCATACTTAAAAGAGGGGTAACTCCAATCCCTCCACTTATAAGCACTAAAGGATATTCCGATAAAGGATTAATGTGAAAGATTCCTGCAGGTGCGCTCACTTCTATTTCATCTCCTGCTAACTTAGCATGCATGATATGGGATACAATACCATCCGGATTAAATTGATTTTTCTCTTTTTTTACAGATATCCTGTAATATTTAGGAGTGAAGGCCGATGATAGACTATATTGTCTTGGTTGCTCATATCCCAGTGATGGAATATATGTTTTTACAGATATGAATTGACCGGGAAAGTATTCTGCAATTGGCTGCCCATCTTTAGGCTTAAGATAAAAGGATTTAACCTCCATGCTTTCCTCTACGATTTTACTGATGATGAATGTTCTCCAACCTTTCCATCCCCCATTTTTGTTTAGGTTAGAACAATATATTTCGTCTTCGATAGAAATCATTATTTGGGCAAGTTCATGATAGGCTTGCGTCCAAGCTTCCAATAATTCGTCAGTAGCCGCTTTTCCTAAAACTTCTTTTATCGATGAGATCAGATGAAGTCCTACAATATTATATTGTTCCGGTTTTATATTAAGGCTGACGTGCTTATTGCCTATAGATCTTAAAATATTAATTAGTAAAGTTGGATTTTCAATATGTTCAGCATAGGCAAGCACTGCTCCGGCTAGTGCGTGTTGTTGCTTGCCACTTGCCTGATGACTCATGTTAAAAGATTTTTGAGCTCTGGATTATGGTTGAACATTCTGTTGTAAAAATATTGAGTGAGATCTGCACCGTTTGATTTTAAAACCGCAACGGTTGACTTTACTAAGGCTTTTTGTTTATTATTCATCTTGTCGTTTTTTAATGATAAAACAAATGTACTATAAATATTTAATTGTTATATTTTAAATACAACAATTAAAATATGATATTTTACATACCTAGGAGAAAGGGTGGAAATTTTTTAAAGTACATTATTACTCTCCAAGAAAGAATGATAGCTAATTTTTAATATAGAATAAATTTTAAATTGATATTTTTCGTATTTTATATAAAAAGCACTTTTAAATTGTTTTAAAGGCCTGGTTTTTGTATTTAATTGTGTTAAAATGATAAAATAAATCATTAAATTTCATTATTAATAAAAAATACAAATATGTCATTACAAGAAAAATTACAAAAACTAGCCAATGAAAGAAATGAACCTTGTGTAAGTATTTCATTAAATACCCACAGAACATTTCCTGAAAACCAACAAGACGAAATCATTTTAAAAAACCTCATCAAAGAAGCAGAAAACCGTGTTATTGATGAGTACGGAAAAAGACCTGCCGCAGGAGTTTTGGAAAAGCTGGATCATATTGCAGGGAAAATTGACCATCAGTACAATCTGGATAGTTTGCATATTTTTTTGTCGAACGACACAGAAGAAATTATAAAATCTACATGGGCTTCAAGAGGAAATGTAACAGAAGTGGAGGAGAAGTTTGCTGTAAGGCCTCTGATCAAGGCTGCAGTAAGAGCTCAGGAATATCTCATCTTAGTTTTAACGCAAAGCGGTACCAAGCTGTACGAAGCATTAAATGATTCTATTGTCGGGGAAGTCCGAGAGGAAGGGTTTCCATTTCCCCAGAATCCCTTTTATATTACCCATTCAGATGTGAGAAGCGATTCCAAACAGGTAGATAATCAGATCAAAGAATATTTTAACAGGGTTGATAAATCCATTGTTGAAATTTACAAAAAATCAAATTTAAACGTAGTTGTTATTAGTACTGCGGATAATTATAGTAAACTTCTTGAAGTTGCTGACATTCCTAAGATCTATATTGGCCATGATAATAAAAATTATGTATCTGCTGATGAGCATCACATTGTAGAGCAGGCTTATGAAATTATTAAGGCTAAACAAAAAGAAAGTCGTGCATTGGCTATTGAGGAAGTTAAAGAGGCGGTGTCTCATGGAACGGTTCTTACGGATCTTCAGGAAATTTACCAGGCCGCTTTGGACGGAAGGGGTGATCTGCTGATCGTACATCAGGATTATGAACAGCCGGTAAAAATGATTGATGAACGTACATTTGAGTACGTTGACGATTCTAAAGAACAGGGAGTTGTTGATGATATTGTTTCCATGATCGCATGGGAAGTATTTTCGAAGAAAGGACGTGTTCACTTTACCCAGCAGGATGAGCTTTTAGAACTAGGAAAGATCGTTTTGAAAACCCGATATTAAAGAGAAATTTTTATAGCAAAAGAATGAGCCGGCTTTTATGCTGGCTTTTTTTATAGATTGTTTTAAAAAAGCTTTAATTTTACTAAAGATCTTATAATAATGGCGAAACCTTTTAATAGAACAGTTACTTTATTTGGAATATATAAACAGCTTATTCCATTTATAAGGCCTTA
This sequence comes from Chryseobacterium sp. B21-037, assembly GCF_028570785.1. Lineage (NCBI taxonomy): Bacteria > Pseudomonadati > Bacteroidota > Flavobacteriia > Flavobacteriales > Weeksellaceae > Chryseobacterium > Chryseobacterium sp. B21-037. The sequence continues at coordinate 2,512,412 of NZ_JALGCB010000001.1, read as the reverse complement.
TCGTTTGATGATTTACGGAACTTTATTCCTGACGTTTTTAGGAGCTCTTGCAGCCCAGGTCAATCCTTTGGTTTTGAAGTATACTGTTGACGAGGTAACCCTACTAACACATCTTCCACATCCTATGTCGGAAGGAATTCATGTGTTGGTAGTGATTTCCATAATATTACTGGGAAAAGAACTGTTGAATATTTTTATCAATTTCGGACAGAAATTCTATGGGGAAAAGATCCGGATCAATGTAAGTTCTGTTCTGGCTCAGTCAGCTATTGATAAAATACTGACGTACCGGGTTGCATATTTTAATGATGAAAACCACGAATCAGGAAAATTGCAGATCAGGATCGATCGTGGGATTGAAAGTCTCACTAAGCTTGTTCAGAATTTTTTCATAGATATTTTGCCTCTCTTTTCCAATGCGATCATTGCTTTGATCATCATGTATATGCAAAATGTATATGTTGGCATGGTATCCACCATAATTGTTCCTATTTATTTTTATATAAGTTCATTACAGGCTAAAAAGCTGGGTGGGGTTCGCAGGCAGCTGAGAAACCAGCGTGAGCAAAAGACTTCGGGCCTTCTGAACCTGATCAATTCGATTATGGTGATTAAAAGTTTTGTCCGTGAAAAATTCGAGGGTAAAAAGCAGTATGATCTTCAGATGCAATTAATGGAGAGCCAGATGTTCACCAGAAAAACAAATTTTATTTATGATGGGCTTAAGACTTTTATAGAACAGTTTGGGGTTGTACTCATCATTTTGCTCACCGTTTATCTTGTTCTGGACCAGCAGATGACAATTGGTGCAATTATGCTTCATATTATGCTCTTCAATAATGTTTCATCCCCGATACGCCAACTTCATCGTATTTATGATGATATGAATGATGCAATGATTTATGCTGAAGGTTACTTTGATATTTTAAATGCTGACGATGAAAAAGAACCAAACGGGACATTTGTAGAAAGGGAAATTAAGGGAACATTTGAACTTAAAAATATAGACTTTACCTATCCAAACGGAACGAAAGCTTTACATGATGTTTCTATGAAAATTGAAAATGGAAAGACAACGGCTTTGGTAGGATTAAGTGGTGCCGGTAAATCCACAATTATCAATCTTTTGTGTAAATTTTACCTTCCGGATTCAGGAGATATTCTACTTGATAATGTCAATTTAAATGATTTTGATAACACATTTTTAAGAAATGATATAGGTCTTGTACTTCAAAGAAATCATATTTTTCAGGGAAGTATAGAAGATAATATCCGGTATGGAAATATGAATGCCAGTTTTGATGAAATCCGGGAAGCTGCAAAAAAAGCATACCTCCATGAACAGATCCAGGATCTACCGGATCAGTATAACCACGATGCTACCCAGCTTTCAGGGGGACAACAACAAAGAATTGCTATTGCGAGATTATTCCTTAAGAATCCGCCAATTATTTTTCTCGATGAGCCTACTGCAAGCCTGGACGCTATTGCAACCGAACAGATCAAAAACTCTTTAGATGCCATTAAAGAAGGAAGAACAGTAATCATTATTTCACATTCTTTGTCTCAGATTCTGGATTCTGATAAAATCTATGTTATGAAAAAGGGAAGAGTGGTTGAAAGTGGAACTCACAATGAACTGGTTCAGGAAAACGGGACTTACCGTGAAATTTTTGAAGCATCTGCCAGAAGTCTGAATCTTGATAAATTGATGAATTCTTTTAAACAGGATTAATATAATAAAAAATGAAACCTGTACAAGAAATACAGGTTTCATTCTATTTGTAAAACTTTTTTAGTTCTTTTGAGGAACCTGATAAGTGCCTACTTCAGCTCCGAAGGCAATATTTATCCTATTGTAGCTGTTGATCGCGATAATAGCCATGGTAAGATCCACCATTTCTGTTTCAGAAAAATGGTTGCTTACTTCCTGGTATAGGTCATCCGCAATTTCTTTTCCGTTCAGTTCGGTAAGTTTTTCCGCCCATAAGAGACCTGCCTTTTCCTTTTCTGTGTAGAATGGGCATTCTCTCCAGGCACTTACCAAAAATATTCGCTGCTCGGTTTCACCCTTTGCCCTTAATTGTTTCGAATGCATATCCAGGCAAAAAGCACAGCCATTCATCTGTGAAACACGAAAATAAAGAAGTTCCAGAAAAGCATTGTCAAGAGATGAGTTTTCTACATGATATCCCATGGTGTGAAGTGCATTTACAGATTTATTTCCCATAGCAAATGCGTTGATTCTTTGTGACATAATTTTGTTTTTTTGATTAATTATGTGACAAATGTAGATTGCAATTAATTCAGATTTTTTTACAAATGATAAAAAATCATTTTTGCGCACGGATCCTGCTTAGTGAAACCTGGGTAATGCCAATATAGTCCGCAAGGTCTCCCAGGCTGATACGCTGGATAAGTTCCGGCTTTTGTTTCAGAAAATTATGATATCTCCTCTTGCCATCATCTTCCAGCATTTCACTTATTCTACCCATCATGTTAACAGGTGCTTTTGAATATAGCTTACTGAAAAGGGTTTCTGCAGAATGGTATTTTTTACATAAGTCGTCGACAACAGATTTGCGAATGGAGTATACTTCCACAGGCTCTAGTGCTACAAACATATATTTGGATGGTTTACCAGTAAGAAATCCGCTCAATTCCGTAAAAAAAGAATTTTCAGCAAAAAAAGTCATGATAAAATCTTTATCCCCATTATCAAAGAACAATTTTACCAGTCCTTTTTGCAGGAAATAAAAATGTTTACAGGTTTCATCAGATTTTAATAAAAAATCTCCTTTTCTGTAATTTTTTAATTCTAACTTTGAAATCAGTTCATCAATGACAGCCTGTTCAGGATTCGAAATCCTTTCAATAGTCTGGATGAAATTGGTGTAGCTCATTAGTAATAATATGTGATTCTTGGATATCTAAATATAGCTAAAATTGTTGGTTTTACTATATCTGGAATTATTGTATAAAAGTTTAGAGTGACCGGATAAAATGAATGACCATTATCTTAAAAAGCTTGACAGGGTAACAGCAATTCTTACTCAACTGCAATCCAAACCTTTGGTAAGGGCTCAGGATCTGGCAGAGAAGTTCGAAGTAAGCATCAGAACGATCTATCGGGATGTAAAAACACTTGAAAATGCGGGGATTCCGATTGTCGGAGAAGCGGGTAGCGGATATTCCTTAATGGACGGATATAAACTTCCTCCTGTCATGTTTACAAAAGAAGAAGTTTTGAGCTTTATTACAGCCGAAAAGCTGATGCAAAAGTTTTCTCACGAGAGTTTGGGCTCTCATTACCGGACGGCTATGGAAAAAGTGCGTTCAGTGCTGAGGCATTCCGATAAAAATTTAATACAGACAGTAGAAAAGCAGGTTGATGTTTTTAATTACCATGCTCAATCAACGGATTCTGTTAAAAATGTGATCCCCCTGATCCTTGAAAGTATTGCAGAAAAAATGCAACTTTCCATAGAATACAGAAGTATGGATTCAAAGGTATCTAACCGGATTGTAGAAGCGGTAGGTTTATTTTTTGAATTTAATTATTGGTACATTATGGCTTTTTGTACGTTAAGACAGGATTTCAGACAATTCAGGGTAGACCGGATTCTTCAGGTTTCCAAAACCAGTATTCCTTTTTCAAAAGAGTATGGTGGAATTAATGATTATAGGAAAAATTCCGGTAATGATGTTACCAAAGTAAAATTGCTGGTAGATAAGAAAATAATGGGGCATCTCGTTAATTCTAAAAGATACTATGGTTTAATAGACGAAACTGAAACCGATGAAGGAGTTGTGATGACCTTTGAAACGGAGTGGATCAAAGAGGGATTTCCAAGATGGCTGATTACATTTGCGGATTACGCTGTAGTTTTGGAACCAGAAACACTCAAAACAAAAATTGGTGAGCTGATCACAAATATTTCTACGAAATTACAATAACCAACTGATTAATTATGAAATTTATATTGATGCGTTCTATGCTGCTCCTGGCTCTTCTTCATTACGGGATTTCTTCCGCCTGCTCAGCATTTTTATTAAAGGGTAATGATTATTGTGTAATCGGATTCAATGAGAATTGGAAAACAATGCCGGGGATGATCGTCGTCAATAAACGTGGGATTGCCAAAAGAAATATAAGCTGGGAAAATCTTACCTCCCGACATCTGAATGCTGAAAAGGAATGGCAATCATTATATGGTTCTATAACCTTTAATCTTCTAGGCTATGATTTCCCTTGTTACGGTGTAAATGAAAAAGGTCTTTTTCTGGTTGAACTTTCTCTGGAGGAAACCACAAAAGTTTTTAATCCCACACAGCCTAATATGTTTTGGGCACAATGGATTCAATACCAGTTGGATAATTATAAATCTGTTCAGGAAGTGATAGATCATTTGAATGGCGGTCCTAATATTGATTGGTGGCCTAGTGCTGGAGGAAGCCACTTCTTCGTTACTGATGCTAAAGGAAATACAGCAACTATAGCTTTGCTAAATGGAAAGTATAAGGTGCTTACAGGAAAGGATATGCCTATGCCTCTTCTATGCAATAATCAGTATAAGAAAGATATTGAACGGGTTCAGAGGTTTGATTTTTTAGGAGGTAATGAAAAATTTGATCTTGGTCAGCAAAATAAATGGGAAGACAGATATAGTAAAGCTTACTATATGCTTTATAGTTATAAGTATGATAAAAAGCCTGTAGAATATGCCTGGAATGTTCTTAATTCTGTATATGCGGGAGAATGGCAGACCGTTATTGATGTCAAGAAGATGAATCTTTATTTCCGGTCCGACCTTAAGAAAGAGTTAAAACAATTGATATTACTCAACTCGATTTTTCAAAACAGGCCTCTATAAAATATTTGAATATTCATACAGATAAGCTGGGTAAAGTAAATGATGACTTTGAGGTGCTTACTTTAAATAAAAATAATGAGTATGTTGCCAAGGGATTTCCTATAGGATATGATAACAAAGAATTTGGAGCCTCAAGTGCCTTCGCCCAGTTAAAAGAGAACATTATTACTTTCTTTAAAAATATTTTGCCGGGTTAAAAAACAAAAGCTTTCAGAGAATCTGAAAGCTTTTGCATTCACTAAATTTAATAATTTGATAGAAGAAAAATATTTTTAAACAGAATTAAAATCTCTCCCAGAAAAACGGAGGTTCAATTCCTAATGATCTTAGATAGACATAACCTTGTCCACGGTGATGGATTTCATTATCGATGAAATATAGGATATTCTGATATACCGGAAATTCATATTGGCCAAACAGATTGAACGTTTCCTGCATACGCTCTTCAGAAATCTGATTAAAATAATGGTTGATTACTTCTGTTTCTTCGTCCCATTTTTTCAGTATTTCTTCTTTTGTTTTAGGGTTGAATCCCTCTTCGTTATAAGCCTCCATGTTTTTTTCATTGATTCCCTTTAATGCCGGTCCTGCAATGCTGATAAGCTCAACTGCCAGTTTAGCAAATGGTCTCATACCTGCTATAGAAAATTCGAATAATTCTTTTTCAGGAAACGCTTCAATTACTCTTCTTGTCAGATTTCTGTGTCCTTGCCAGTGCTCTAATAATTGGTCTGATGTCATAAACTGTTTTGTTGCTGTTGCTGTAGTTGCCATAATATTTTTGTTTAATTTGTTATTGTTGATACAAAGATAAGAGCAGGTTATGACAACAGTTTGTCAGTAGGATTTGGCACATTGAAAATATTTTTTTCTCCTAAAATATCATTGCGTTTTTTACGTTTAAAAGAGAGATGTACCGGGTATTATTTATAATTTCAGAGAAATGAAGAAGCTAATTTTAGGAATTACAAGTGCTTTGTCACTACTATCGTGTAATAAAATCAGTGATAAAATAGATCAGACTGTACAGGAAACAACCGAAACAGTAAAGCAAAGGACCCAGCAGGCAGTGGAAGAGAGGGTGAAAAAGACCGTGAATGAGTCCATCAAGTCCCTGACAAATTCTGAAGATGTTCAATTTAATCAGGTTTTTCCTGGTTCAGGGAAAGCTGTTGTATCCGATGAAAACGGGAAAAAGTTTGTATTTCCAAATGGCACTACAGGATATATTTTTAAGTATAAAGCAGACAAAAAAGATATCATTCCATTTCTGGAGTCTCAACCTACAACGGATGAAACCCGGTCCGATAAGGCAGCCCGAAGGGTAGACGGACAAAATATAGTAGATAAAATAAGTTTTATTGAAAAGTTCCTGCCTGAAAATACAATTGATAAAAGCATTTTAGAAGATATAAAGAATGACAATGGTATCGAGTATTATAAATTAAAGCGGTTTCCCAATAAAAGTACCATTATTTATAATTCTAAAAACAAGACAGTGTTGCAATATGTTGAGGTAGATAAATAATTTGAAGATGGCTGGTTTTTACCGGTCATTTTTTATTAGCAGAATTACAAAACAAGATAAGAAACAAACCCGTAAGTATTGTAAAGCTAATTTTAAAAAAGTAATTTAGTCGTATGAAAATTTATACAAAAACAGGAGATAAAGGACAAACCGCTCTTTACGGAGGAACAAGAGTTTCCAAGGCCAGCGCCAGAGTAGAAAGTTATGGTAATATCGATGAGTTGAATTCTTTTATTGGCATTGCAAAAAGTCATATTGAAGATGTTGAGGTTTTAAAGCAATTGAAGAAAATTCAGTTTGATTTATTTACTGTGGGCTCTGAAGCAGCAACTCCGGTTGATAAATTAATGCTTGCCAATGGAAAATCCAGGCTTCCGTTGATTATTTCAGAAAATGAGATTGAAGAATTAGAGCATTGGATGGATGATTTTGATACCCAGCTGGATCCTCTTCAATATTTTATACTTCCCGGTGGCGGAAAATCTGCGACATTTCTTCATGCAGCAAGAACAATCTGCAGAAGGGCAGAACGTTCTCTGGTTTTCCTGAATGAAGCTGAAGAGGTTCGTCCTGAATTAATTAAATATCTCAACAGGCTTTCAGATTATCTTTTTGTTCTTGCCCGGTATATTTCAAAACTAAATAACGAACCGGAAGAATACTGGAATCCGAATGAAAGATAAAGTATTACTTTTTATTAACGGAGAACCTCCCATGTCCTTTCCTGACCTATCCGGATATGATTTAATTGCATGTACGGATGGAGCTTTTCATTACTTAAAAGAGAAAAGATTTCCTTTAGATAAATTGGACTTCATTTCCGGTGATTTTGATTCACACACAGGATCCGATGAAGAGGTATATCAGGAAAAATTTATTCTCACCCTGGATCAGGATAAAACAGACTTTCATAAAGCTCTGGAAATTATCTTGGATAAGGGGTTTCGCGCTATAGATGTTTTTGGGGCCAGTGGTGGAGAGCAGGACCATTTCTTAGGAAACCTTACGGTTGCTTATACCTTTAAAGACAGATTGGAGATAAAATTTTATGATGAATTTTCTGAATATTATTTTATTCCTAAAGATTTTACAGTGCAAAAGGTGAAGAATAGAATGATTTCTTTATATCCTTTCCCTATTGTGGAAAATATAACGACAAAAGGATTGAACTGGCCTCTTACAAATGGTAGCTTAAGCATTACTTCAAGGATCGGAACCCGAAATTTTGCTGTTGAAGATGAAGTATCCGTTCACTATGAATCCGGCGATTTGTTGTTTTTTGTAGGACGCGATGATATAGAATATCCACCAATATATTAAGCTGATGTTTGTTTTTAGAACGATAAGCTGAATACCTTTGAAATTGAGTATTCGGAGAAACTTTTGTATCTTGTATCGACATCGACTTAATTTTTCTAGAATATTGAAGAAATTACTTAAAATACTATTCCTTTTTATTGTGCTATTCTGTGCTTTTTCCTGTAAAATACAGAACTTCTCTGCACCCGAGTATGGAAAAAGCCAGGCTGAAAATGCAGGAGTGAAAAAAGTACATAATTTCCGGACATTGGAAGAAATGAAAAATGTTGACGGGAGAACATTACGAAAAGGTGTTTTTTACAGGAGCGGGCATCTTAATAAGCTGAAGAAAAAATCATTTGACACGATTAAAAAACTGGGAATAGCGGAAGTGATAGATCTCAGAAATGAAAAAGAAATCGGTCTGAAGCCTGATCATCTACCTGCTCAGCTTAGCTATAAAAAATACTCAGCATTTGAAGATCAGGGAGACCAGCTATCACAAGCAAGGAAGCTGGTTTTAAAGGGAAAGGTAAATTCTGCCGATGCTGATAAAAGAATGGTTGATTTTTATCGTGAATATGTAACCGAAAATCCGGCAACAATCAAAAAGATTATTAGTGAAATTTTGGATTCAGATCAACCTGTTTTATATCACTGCACGGCAGGGAAAGACAGGACAGGTATTATTACAGCTCTTATTCTGACCATTTTAAAGTTTGATAAAGCAACAATTTATAATGATTATCTGATGTCTAACAACTACAGGGAAGATATGGTTATGAAGCGATTAAAGCTGGCTGGAAACCTGCATTTTCTATATCCTAAAATGGATATCAAAGTATTGGAAAAGCTCAGCTGGGTAGAGAGGAATTATCTGGATTCTGCATTTAATGAAATTGATAAGAAATACGGCTCTGTAGATGTATATATTCAACAAGTGTTGGAGATTTCTGATGATAAAAGACAATTCTATATTCGTAAGTTTACATATTAATAAACGGTGAATTAGCGGGTGCTGATTTCGATAGAGCCTTTCATGAAGATCAAATAAAATTATAATAATTTTAACATCAAAAAATCAAACTTTTTTAGCAATTTTGCATTCTTAATTCACTTGCTAAAAAATGAAAATAAAATACTCGGAACTTATTGATCAGACGTTATATTTTCCAACAGAAGAATTTAACGTTTCTGAAAACAATTTGTTGTTTCACGATATTCCTTTGATGGATGTTGTTGAAAAGTTTGGAACTCCTTTAAAGGTTAGTTACCTCCCGAAGATTTCTCAGAATATTCAGAAAGCAAAAGGCTGGTTCAAGGAGGCTTTTGAGAAAATCGAATATAAGAAAAATTACAGATATTGTTACTGTACGAAATCCAGTCATTTTAATTTTGTTATTGAAGAAGCTCTGAAGAATGATATTTCTATTGAAACATCTTCCGCTTATGATATGGATATTGTAAGGTCTCTTTACAAAAAAGGTAAAGTAGATAAAAATATTGAAGTAATCTGTAATGGATTCAAAACAGATGATTATCTGGCAAAAATTTCGGAGATGATTAATAATGGTTTTGAAAATATTACTCCGATCCTTGATAATTACAGGGAACTAGACAAACTTACAGAGAGTATCGATACTACTTTTGATATAGGGATCAGAATTGCTTCCGAGGAAGAACCGAAATTCGAATTTTATACATCCAGATTAGGAATAGGATATAAAGACATTATTCCTTATTACAGTCAGAAAATTGCTGAACACCCGAATGCGCGATTGAAAATGCTTCACTTTTTCATCAATACAGGGATCAAAGATACTGCGTATTACTGGAATGAATTATATAAATGTCTTCGTGTATATGCACGTTTGAAGAAAATTGCTCCGGAGGTGGATTCTTTGAACATCGGAGGAGGTTTCCCGATTAAGACTTCTTTGAACTTTGATTACGATTACCAGTATATGGTTGAAGAGATCGTTTCCCAGATTAAAAAATTCTGTGAAGAAGAGGGAGTAGAGGAACCGAATATTTATACTGAATTTGGAAGTTTCACGGTAGGAGAAAGTGGAGCTAACCTCTATAAAATTATTTCGCAAAAACGTCAGAACGACAGAGAGAAGTGGAACATGATCGATTCTTCATTCATGACGACACTTCCTGATACATGGGCGATTTCAAGACACTTTATCATGCTTCCTCTGAATCGTTGGGAAGATACTTATGAAAGAGTATTTCTGGGAGGCTTAACGTGTGATTCGGATGATTATTATAATTCCGAACAGCATACCAATGCAATCTACCTGCCTGTTTTCAGTGATACAAAACCTTTATATATTGGTTTCTTCCATACAGGAGCTTATCAGGAAACGATTGGAGGATACGGAGGAGTGCATCATTGCTTAATGCCTCAGCCAAGACATATTCTGATTCAGAAAGATGAAAACGGAGAGTTTCAATATGAAATATTCCGTGAAAGACAGGAGCCGGAAGATGTTTTAAAACTTTTGGGATACTAGCGCTCCTCTCAGAGACGGATCAATATAAAAAAAGGTTCTCGATCGAGAACCTTTTTTATTTAAAATAATCTGAGATTTTATCTAATTCCAGTTCAGTATAATCTGAGATGGTAATGTTAGCCAGGGAATAATCCTGATTATGGGAATGTTCACTTTTATAGGCGGCACAGAAAATTTTAGCATTATGAGCGGCCAGAATTCCATTGGTAGAATCTTCAATTACCAGGCAGTTTTCTATCGGCTGTTCAGCCAGCTGGGCTGCCAAAAGAAAAACTTCAGGATGAGGTTTTGATTCTTTTAACTCAGCACCACTGATTTTCCCGTTGAAATATTTTTCAAGTCCGAATTTTTCAAAAACCATATTGATGGTTACCATGCTTGCGGAAGAGGCCACAATGAGCTGAATATTATTTTCATAGTAATGTTCTATCAGTTTTCTCACCCCGGGAATAAGGTCAAAATCGGCATCATTATAGAAGTAATCTTTAAAATAATCCCTTTTTATATTGGTCAACTCCTGATAAGTATGGTTAAGCCCGAATATCTGAATTAATGTTTCGCAGACTTTTTTGGTGGAAGCTCCGGTAAATGAAGTGTAAAGTTCTTCAGATACCTGAATTTTAAGATCTTCGAACATCTTGAAGTAAGCTTTTCTATGCAAAGGTTCTGTATCTACAATTACCCCATCCATATCAAAAAGCACCGCTTTTAAGGACATATTTGATTTTTTTTGCAAAGGTAGTGAATTTTAGAGGAGATGGAAGAAGTTAGAATTTTATAGAGGCTGTGAGTTTGTTGATACCTTCAAAAACTTCCCTTCTCTTGCTTCCGGCTTCCAACTTCTTTGTATCTTTGCTGGAAGTATTTCAAATTTTAAATCATTTAATTTTTAAATAAAAACATGAAAACATACGCGGGAATTCCTGAAGAAAATGCGTCATTAGAAAACTCAAAAGTAATGTTGGTTACCGTTCCTTACGACGGAACCTCAACATGGGGTAAAGGAGCGGATAAAGGTCCTGAATTATTCCTTAATGCTTCTGAAAACATGGAGCTTTATGACATAGAGACAGGAACCGAGCCTTACCTTGATGGTGTTTATCTTGCCGGAGAAGTATCTGAAAATGCTACACCTGAAGCGATGACCGAGGCCGTTTATCAAAAAACAAAAGAGCTTTTGCAGAATGAAGGAAAGTTGTTTACCCTTTTTGGTGGTGAACACTCTGTTTCTATTGGTTCGATCCGTGCAGTAGGTGAGAAATATGATAATTTAACAGTATTACAACTGGATGCTCACACGGATTTACGTCCTGAATTCCATGGTTCTACCTCCAATCATGCATGTGCTGTTTTTGAAGCTAATCAGAAGCACAACCTGGTTCAGGTGGGTATCCGTTCAATGGATGTTGAAGAATACCAGTATTTACCTGAAGGAAGAGTATTTTTTGCACATGAAATTGCTGTCAATGATAACTGGATCAATGATGTTTTAGAAAAAGTTTCCGGAAATGTATATATTACAATCGATTTGGATGCTTTTGACCCATCTATCTGTCCATCTACCGGAACACCAGAACCCGGAGGTCTGCAATGGTATCCAACGTTGGAATTATTAAGAAAAGTATTTGAAAAATGTAATGTTGTAGCTTTTGATATTGTGGAATTGATGGATTCTCCGATGGCTAAGCCAAGCGCATTCCTTGCCGCTAAACTATATTACAAAATGTTAGCTTATTATCACATCAGCCAGGATTAAAATTCCACAAGAATCGGATTTTTTCTGCGGGATTTTCTTTGGAAATTTGTGAGATAAAATACAAAGATATGTCTACACAAAGTCAAATAGATTACAACAGAATCGCTAAAGCGATAGAGTATATCCAAAGTAATTTTAAACTTCAGCCGAGTCTGGAAGAAGTAGCAGAAAAAGTGCATCTTAGTCCTACCCATTTCCAAAAAATCTTTACAGATTGGGCAGGAACAAGTCCGAAAAAATTTTTACAGTTCATCAGTATAGAACATGCCAAAAATCTTTTGAAAGAAGAGAAATTGAGCGTATTTGATGCTGCTTATGAGACCGGGCTTTCCAGTACAAGCAGGCTTCATGATTTATTTGTAAAAATAGAAGGAATGTCTCCGGCTGAGTTTAAAAATGGCGGAAAAAGCCTGAGAATTAACCATAGTTTTTCAGAAAGTCCATTTGGAAACATTCTGGTAGCTTCTACCGAAAAAGGAATTTGCCATCTGGCCTTTGAAAATAATCAAGAAATGGCATTAGGAAATCTGAAAGCCCAGTTTCCTAATGCTTCTTTTTATGAGAAGCAGGATCAGTTTCAAAAAGATGCCTTGTCTATTTTCGGTAAAGACTGGAACAAGTTAAATACCGTAAAACTTCACCTTAAGGGCACTGATTTTCAGTTAAAAGTCTGGGAAAGCCTTCTGACAATTCCTATGGGAAAACTGTCTACTTATGGTAATCTGGCCGGGAAAATAGGCAATCCTAAAGCTTCCAGAGCAGTAGGAACAGCTATTGGAAGCAATCCTGTAGCCTTTCTTATTCCTTGTCACAGGGTCATTCAATCATCAGGAAACATGGGCGGTTACCGTTGGGGAAAGGATCGGAAGCAGCTCATTATTGGTTGGGAAAGTTCACGCACTTCCAATGCAATAGATTCAATCTAGAAATCAAAGGATACAATCATGATCAAACATAAAATCTTATCTGCTTATGAGGAGATCGCTGAGAAATATAATGAGCTGATCGATCACAAACCACATAATGCCTATTATGACAGACCGAATACATTGGAGCTTATTCCGGAGGTAAAGGGTAAATTTATCCTTGATGCGGCTTGTGGTCCGGGGAAATATGCTGAAATCCTAATATCTGAGGGAGCGACAGTAAAAGGTTTTGATATCAGTCAGAAAATGGTCATGCTGGCACGTGAAAGAAATAATAATGAAAAAGATTTTTTCGTCCACGATTTATCTTTACCCTTTGAAATGTTTGAGGATCGAAGCTTTGATACTGTTATTTGTGCATTAGCGCTTCATTATATAGAGGATTGGAATTTTACCATTCAAGAATTTTGCAGGGTTTTGAAACCTGATGGTAGTCTTGTTATATCGATTGAGCATCCATTTTTTGAATACAATTACTTTCATTCAGAAAAATATTTCGAAATTGAACATGTAAATTGTATATGGAACGGATTCGGGAAACCTGTTGAAATTAACAGCTTCAGAAGACCTCTTAGTGAATGCATCACTCCGCTTACAGACAATGGTTTTTATATTGATAAACTGGTTGAACCAAAACCTACAAAAGAATTTGAAAAACTGGATCCGAAACATTTTAAAGAACTAAATAAGTTTCCGGCTTTCATGTGTATCCGTGCTATAAAAAAACAGGAATGAGTTTATTTGAAGAAATATATGATTTTCCGGTCAATATCCTTCCCAAAGACGGAACGGTTAATTATTACGGAACCATTTTCTCTAAAGAAAAATCCGATTTCTATTATAACTATCTTTTGAATCAGATTCCCTGGGAAAATGACGAAGCCATTATTTTCGGTAAACTTATTCTAACCAAAAGAAAAGTGGCGTGGTTCGGGGAAAAAGCATTTGAGTATACCTATTCCAACAGGACCAAGTATGCAACGCTATGGACGCCTGAGCTATTGGAATTAAAGAAAAAGTGTGAGGAAATATCAGGAGAAACTTATAACTCATGTCTTCTCAATTTATATCATGACGGCAGTGAAGGGATGGCTTATCATAGTGATAGTGAAAAAGACCTGAAAAAGCATGGTGCCATTGCATCGGTAACCTTTGGAGCGGAACGGAAATTTTTGTTTAAACACAAACAAACCAAAGAGAAAGTGGAGATTTTCTTACAAAACGGAAGCTTATTGGTAATGAAAGGAATAACACAGGATAACTGGCTTCACAGGCTTCCCCCAACTACAAAGGTAAAAACTCCAAGAATAAACCTTACATTCAGAACGATTGAAGAATAAAAAAGGTGGCTGAGATTTTCGAAGCCACCTTTTTGTTTATAAACAATGGTCTTTATTATAAAACCATACTACAAGTATTAGAAGAGAAGTGACTAAAGTTCTTGAAGTCACCCGATTTTTTTATTTTATCACCTCAGCTTCAATTGAGCTGTCATTATAAATTCTTATGAATGCTTTGGTATAATCTTCTTTAGAAGCCATGTTCGGATTATCCATGAATTTCTGTGGATTTACAGAAAAGAGCGGGAACCATGTACTGCTGATCTGGATCTGGATTTTATGTCCCTTTTTAAACGTATGAACCACATCCTGAAGTCTGAATTGAACCGCTGTTTTCTGACCAGGAACTAAAGCTTCGGCTTTTTCCCTTGAGTTTCTGAATCTCGCAGGCATAATTTCACTTCTTACCATCTGGTGATAATTACCATACACAACACCGTCTTTTTTCTCAACAGGTTTGAAATCCTCCGGATATACGTCAATGAGTTTTACAGCGAAATCAGCATCTGTGGAAGTAGAGGCGATGTTTAATTTTGCCATAATCTCTCCCGCGAAAGTCATGTCTTCTGATAAAGCATCTGTTGTAAAAGTAACAACATCGGGTCTTCCTTCCGCAAACCTTTGATCTTCCGACATATAATTTCTGGGAGTAAATCCATTAAAATCCTTTAAGCTTGTTGAGCTTAATACCGGATTATTCGGGTCGCTATAATATTCTGAAAAACCTTGTTGAGAAGTACTTTTTAATGTTCCGTCAGCCAGGTAGAAATTAACTTTTTTAGCATCTTTTGGAGGATAAGATGCAAATTCTTTCCACTGTTTTGCTCCTGTATCATACATCATAGCTTCAGGAAGTCCTGCATCTTCTTTGGTATTTCCTTTCAGGTAGTGATTAAAAAATCTTGTCTCGATGTTCTTCTGGTAATAGGTAGCGAGGCTGTCTCCGAAATAAATTTCATTATGGAAATGTTTTCCCATTTCCTGTGACCATCCGCCATGAGAAAAAGGTCCCATAACAATGGTGTTTTTTGCTTTCGGGCTGGATTTTTCTATCGCTTTATAAATATTCAAAGGACCTGATAAATCTTCAGCATCAAACCATCCTCCAACGGTCATTACTGCATGCTTAACATTTTTAAGATGAGGTAAAAGGCTTCTTTTCTGCCAGTAATCATCATAATTGGGATGGTTCATTATTTCGGTCATGAAGAAGTTGTTCTTATAGTATTTGTCATAGCCGTCCTTTAAGGTTCCCATTTCCCTGTAGAATTTCAGTCCGTCTTCTGATGTCTGCTTTACAAAAGTATCCATGTACCATGCCTGTTTTTCAGCTTTGGTCTTCTGAACCCCAAAAACAGGGAAGGTTCTGAAGTATCCCAGCATAAATTTTCCGTTGTGAAGAAAATCGTCATTCCAGAAATCAGAAATAGGTGCCTGAGGTGATGATGCAACCAGTGCCGGATGATCCGCTAAAATCCCTACAGCTGTATAAAAACCAGGATAAGAAGTTCCAAATTGACCTACCTTTCCATTGTTGTTTTTGACGTTTTTCAATAGCCATTCTATCGTATCATAAGTATCCGTACTTTCATCGACATCTTTTTTCGATTGACGTTCTACCTGAGGAGTCATGTTCGTGAAAGTTCCCTCACTCATATATCTTCCGCGGACATCCTGGTACACAAAAATATATTTATCCTTCATCAGGTACTGATTTGGGCCTACTTTAGTTTTATATTCATTCTCACCATAAGGTGCAATGCTGTAGCAGGTTCTCTGCATCAGAAACGGATATTTGTTTTTATTGGTTATATCTTTAGGAATATATACTGCTGTGAAAAGTTTAACACCATCACGCATGGGAATATAAAATTCTTGTTTGGTAAAATTATCTTTCACAAAATTGTCCTTTTGTGTTGCATTTTGTGCATTACCCAAAATGAAAAAGAAAATAAATAAAATGGAAATATGGGTTTTCATAAATAAAATTTGAAGCTAATTTAAAAATAAAAACGCGTTTACCATGATAAATATTACCCATTACTGCCAAATAATAAAAATGGCCGAATCAATTCGGCCATTTTTATTATATTATCATCCTATGGTTACTGATTACGCATCTTTTTTCCTGCAAATTTATTCAGCTTCATGCTTAAGGAGAACATAACATAACGTTTCAGGATAAGGTCATCCCGATCCTCAAAATATGAATTGGTAATGGTTCTTCTTACGCTCTGATTTTGATTCAAAACATCATATACTTTAATTTTTGCAGTAAGCTGTTTCTTGAAAAAAGAGTATCCGAGGCTTGTATTCCAGAAATAAAAATCGCGTTTGAATCCCGGAGCAATATTAGAATTTGTATTGTATTCAAAATCATTTCCAAAAACAAGATTGCTTTTAAAAAGATAATTGGTTAATTGGAGTTTTAATATCTGATTGGTGGTTTGAACTTTTTCAATACTATAATTGGTATAGTTAGAAAAGTTGTATCCGATTGAGTAGGAGGGCTTTATGGTGAACTTATCTTTAACTTCATAAGTAAGATTTAATCCGGGATTAATACTGTATGTCCCGCTGCTGAATTGTTGGCTATTGATAAAACCTCTGTTATAGCCGTAACTCGTATTAATTCTTGGATTAATCACAAGCTTATTTTCCTTCCATTTAAAACTTTTACTGAATCCACCACCAAGGTTGATATTTTTATTACCACTTATGTTGGCATATGTAACAAACTGTTTTCCCGAATTATCATAATAGGAATAATTGGTAACATCATTATTTCCGTAGGTAAATCCAATATTCACATAATAATTGATATCTTTTACCATATTATAATTACTGAAGTAAAGGTAGGTTCTGTTGGTCCAGGTATTTTTAAGATCCGGATTTCCCTTGTAGGTAATTAAAGGATTGGAAAGGTCTTCATAAGGAGTTAGCTGCTCAGCACTTGGAATATTAAAGTCAGCATAATTGTAGAGGCTTAGCCTTTTATTCTGGGAAAATTGATATTGCAGGTTAAGATTATAGCTGGGAAGAACAAAGCTCTTCTGAAGGTCATATTGTTGATCATTAAAAACAGAGTTCACTTTCATATCGGAAATCTGAAGATTCACGGAAGACCAGATGTTGATTTTGTTTTTATTGAGCTCAAAACTCAACTCCGGGGAAAGCTGATTAATTTTTTGATCCATGCTGTTTGAAAGAACAGAGTTGTATTTCGAGTACTGCCCGGTATTGGCATCAAAGTCATTAACGTTTCTCTCGGCTCCGGAGATCTTTGCTTCATAATTTAAATTAAGGCTTACGGTAGCAGAATCTGAAAGAGGTTCCGTATATCCTGTACTAAAACGGTAATTGCTGTTTTGTGTTTTATTTTTAGCGAGCTGATTTCTGTCATCATTAGTCCCGTTGTTCTGATAAAATACAGTCCTGGACTGGTTTAAATTATTACTTTTAGATTCCGAAATATTGCTGTTGATATTGGCGTATACAACGCGCCCTTTTTTTCTGAACTTTCTCGAAAAATAGATATTCGGATTGAATGAATTGCTCTCAGAATCCGTACTTGTGTACGCATTACTTTCATTCAGAAGGGTATTGTCTCTGAAAGTGGATGATGTTGAATTATTAAAATTAGATCCTTCGCTTCTGGAAAATGAAGGTGAAATGTAAATACTGGTTAACGAATCTAATTTAATCCGTGCAGCAGTATCAAAATTATATTGTCTGTTTTCGTTTTCTCCACTGCTTTCGGAGTTGGTTTTTAATGTATAATCCGGAAGTAAGGTTGTTCTTGAAACTTTAGATCGTGTTTTCAGATTATTATTCGAATGCATGAAGCTCATGGTCTCAAGGTCTGCATCTTTTCCCAATTTATCACTATAATTAAATCCTATCGTTGTAGACCTCTGGATTCCTTTGGTGTTGCCTCCTCCTTGGTAATAATACGTATTGCCTCCTACTGTCATTACGCTTCCTCCCTGCATCATCCAGGAATTTCTTCCACGTCCCATGCTGTCAAAGACCTCATCATTAGAAAAGCCCTGGGAATTAATATTATTGGATGAAGCCAGCAGGCTTATTTTCGTGTCCTTTTTAAAGTAGCTTATAAGGCCGCTTCCTTCATAACGTTTATCAGAACCATAGCCCAGAGTTAACCTGGAAATAAGTCCTTTGTTTTTCTTTTCGTCAATATTGAAGTTGATGGTTGTATTGTTTGATTTCGCCGTTTTTCCATTGAGCTCTTCCTCTTTGGTTTTAGTGGTCGTAAACTGAATATTTTTTATAATATCTGCCGGAAGATTCTGTAATGCAATTTTGCCGTCTTTATCGAAAAAAGGTTTTCCGTTGATCATGATCTGATCCACATCTTTACCGTTTACTGTAATTTTTCCTTCGTTACTGATTTCAACTCCGGGAATCTGTTTAAGCAGTTCCTCGATTTTACTATCAGGCCGTACTTTGATCGAGGATGCATTAAATTCGATAGTGTCTTTTTTAATTTTTACCGGAGAAACGGTAAGCTTCACCTCTTCAATATTAAAAACAGAATTTTTTTCCAGTTCAATAGAGCCTAATGAGAGCGATTGATTTATTTTCTCTATATTTTTAGAATAGGATACTAATTTTTCAGCATCAATTTTCAGAACGGTAGGTTCATTGGACGGATCTGTTTTTAAAGAAAATTTACCTTCTTTATTAGTGGGGGTATAATTGATAATGGAAGAATCTTTTTGTTTGAGAAGATAAACGGTTGCGTTTTCTACAGGCTTTTTTTCAAAATCCATCACTTTTCCATCGATGGCGAGTTTTTGACCGTTTAAGATCGCAGTATTGATCAAAATAATCAATACCAGCAAAATTTTCTTCATTTATTACTTTTTCGACTCAAAAGTAAAAAAAATCCCTGAAAGAAATTTCAGGGATTCAATATTTATTGTCATGAATTAAGCTCTCAAATATCTTGAATAAGCATATCCTTCTTGTCCGTCGGCAGTTTTTACTTTCCACCAATCGTCTGAAGTCTGTTCAATTAAAGTTACAGAAGAACCTTTTGATGCTTTTCCTACAACAGCAGCTTCCGTAGAAGGCTCTTGTCTGATGTTCAGGTTTGAATCTTCAGTAGCCACTGTAAGCGCTGCCCCTGATGCAAGACCTGCAACCTGTACATCTACATTAATATCGGAAGCAGAGTAAGTAGAATCGATAGTCCCCAAAGCATTCCATACAGCATCTTTTGCTGCAGTATTGGAAGCTGCTCCTGAGATGTATAAAATTCCATCCTGTTCCTGAACCTGAAGGTTTGAAATTCCTGCAGACTGAGCTGCTGAAATTACACTTGAATATTTATCTTGTAATGTGCTCATTTTAAATTATTTTACAGTGTAGTTATAATTTACTTTTCCTGCTTTCAAAGCATCCACAGATTGCTTGATTTTTCTAGCCTGCTCTTTAGAAACGTTTCCAGTAAGCGTTAATTCACCGTTTACAACTTCTACTTTTACAGAAGGGAAATCTTTTACAGCATCCTGAACTTTTTTCTGAACTGCCGGATCTACTGCAGATTGCGTTTCAACCGGAGGAGTTGCAGGAGCAATAGTCGCCATATCCATAACGTCTTTTACACCATTTACTGCTTTTAGTTGTTTGATCATTGCATCTTTAGAAGCCTGATCAGGAAATGTTCCACTTAGGTGGGCTACACCATCTTTTACTTCAACGGAAGCACTTGGGTTGGACGTTACAATCGTGGTAGCTTGAGTCTGAAGATCAGCATCAGAAACTTTCTTTTTACAAGAAATAGCACCGAACGATACTGCCAGAGCTAAGGCAGCCATTGCAATAGTTTTTTTCATAGTTGTATATTTAATTTAATGTATTGATACTATAAATGTAACAATAAAATTTATACCAAATGATTAAAAATTGACTAAATGTTTCTTAATTTTTTTACAAAGTTTTTAAAACCAGTATTTTAATTTTAACTATGTCCAATTTAATAAGTAATAGCACACAATTTAAAAACTATTATATTTGCGCAAGTTGAATTATTTATATGAAAGGACAAAATAAGCTTTTTATAGCGATTATTATTGCACTTATCTTGGGTGTAGGAATTGGAGGAATTGTTCACGTACAGTATCCGGAAAGTGCAGAACCTTTTTCTAAAAATATTAAATTACTCGGAACTATTTTCATCAGGCTGGTACAGATGATCATTGCTCCATTGGTATTTACCACTCTTGTAGTGGGAATTGCCAAGATGAGCGATATCAAAATGATAGGCAGAGTAGGAACAAAAGCAATGTTATGGTTTATCTCTGCATCGCTGATGTCTCTTTTTATCGGGTTGATGTTGGTAAACTGGCTTGAACCCGGGCATGTTACCAAACTTCCGATTCAGGATGCTGCTTCAGCCGAAGAGCTTTTAAAAAGCAGTAAAGGATTTACTCTGGAAGATTTCGTAAAGCACGTTATCCCGAAAAGTTTATTTGAGGCTTTTGCAACCAATGAGGTATTGCAGATCGTAGTATTTTCGATTATGTTTGGTGTTGCACTGGCTAATCTGGGTGAAGAATATGCAAAACCTGTTATCAAACTATTTGATATTGTGGCCCATGCCATTTTGAAAATGGTAGGATATATTATGTGGTTTGCACCATTGGGTGTACTTGGTGCTATTGCTGCTGTGGTAGCGGTGAATGGCTTTGAAATTTTTAAAGTATATGCAGTTTATCTCAGAGATTTCTTCTTTGCTTTAGGTGTTCTTTGGCTGGTGTTGCTATTGGTCGGATATCTGATTTTAGGGAATCGTTTGTTTGAGTTATTAAAAAGAATTAAAGCTCCTTTGCTTATTGCTTTTTCTACAACAAGTTCCGAGGCTGTTTTTCCAAAGTTGGTTGAAGAACTGGAAAAATTTGGTTGTAACAGCAGGGTAGTGTCTTTCATCTTACCTTTGGGATATTCATTCAATTTGGATGGAAGCATGATGTATATGACGTTTGCTTCAATATTTATTGCTCAGATCTATGGAATTGAAATGACCCTGGGACAGCAGATCACGATGCTTTTGGTTTTAATGCTTACCTCTAAAGGAATTGCAGGTGTACCGAGAGCTTCACTGGTAATTATTGTGGCAACTTGTTCCATGTTCGGAATTCCACCGGAGGGAATTGCTTTGATTTTACCTATTGACCATTTCTGTGACATGGGAAGAAGTATGACAAATGTATTAGGAAATGCTTTAGCTACGTCCGCAGTATCCAAATGGGAGGGACAGCTTGAAAATCCTGCTGTAGAAGCGTAACTTATTCTGAATATAAGTATTAGAGTTTACAATATGACGAATTGAAGATTCTCCTATGATCTAAATAAAAAAACCTCTTTCAATTTGAAAGAGGTTTTTTAATGTATAATACGGTTATTGAGCGGAAATTTCGTCTATAAAGATGTAAGAATCACCGCCGGCTCCCTGGTGCCACTCCGGAAGTTTACCAAAATGATAAGCTTTTATTTTAATATACTGGGTCTCTGTAGGCAGAATATCTGCGGTAAAATCTTTGATCTGGACTTTCTCATCTTTAGAGTCAACAGTATTATCAACGGTTTTCAATAGTATAAAATCTTTTCCGTTCATTGAAGCATAGTATTCTACCTTTTTAGGCATTAAAATCCATGCCCTGCTATCCTGAAGATAGGTTGAAGACAGTCGGGTAAGCTGTTGCGGAGATTTAAAATCAAGAATAGCTTCAAAAGTTTGCCCCTGATAGCCTTGCCATTCTCCCTTTCTCCAGTTTTCAGTACCATTGATGCCATCAATAAGAGCGAGTTTGCCTCCTGCTGTGTATTGAGGATTCACCTTTGAGTTTACAGTAATATCCCAATGATTAGGCCTTCTGTTAAAATTAGCAGTGGTAACTGAGCTTTTTTCTCCGTTTCTTTGAGCATATGCAGAAACCTGGGTGGTTTTATTAATGGTAAACGGACCTTTGTACGTGGAGAAAGTTTTTCTTACATTTTTATCATTTTCGTCTATGGTCATGTAATAAACCTTGTCTTTTGGGTTGAGGGGAGTGATCTGTACTTTAGTAGAAAAATCAAAAAGCCTGTCAGCTACAATCACAGGAGATGCGGTTTGTTCATTGTATTTAAAATCTTTTATGGATTTTACATTTTCAAATCCCAGTTTTCTGAGCTCCTCTTTGCCTGTGTTTTTTGTAATCGTTCTGGTAGTGCCGTCTTCAAGGTGAAGCTTAATTTCATCAAAATAAGGGGTAACGGTTTCCCATTCCGGCTTACCCGGAGTTACAGAATAAATACCCAGGGAACTTAAAACATACCATGCACTCATCTGTCCGCAATCTTCATTTCCGATCAATCCATCCGGAGTGTTTTGATAAAAATGATCGAGTATGTATCTGATCTTCTCGTCTGCTTTTTGTGGTTTATCCACAAAATTATACAGATAAGCAATATGATGGCTTGGTTCATTGCCTTGCGCATACTGTCCTATAAGACCTGTGATATCAGCTTGTTCCCTGCCCGTTGTTGTGCTAGGGGCGGTGAAAATGGCATCGATGAACTGTTCGAATTTTTCTTTTCCTTCATGGGCATCAATTAAGCCTGGAATATCCTGGGGAACAAAATAAGAATAATGCCATGAGTTTCCTTCCGTGTAATTGTTGTTTACCTCTCTTGGATCAAAAGGTTGATACCAGTTCCCGTTTTTTCTGGCCTGCATAAAGCCGTTTTCAGGATTGTAGAGGTTTTTCCAGTTCTGGGAACGGTTCATGAAATACCGGTAGTCTTCTTTTTTGTTTAAAATTTTAGCCATTTGTGCAATACACCAATCGTCATATGCATATTCCAGCGTTTTGGAAACGCTCTCATGTTCATCATCTACGCTGATATAATTGTTTTGCTTGTAAGCATTCAGTCCGAAAATATCCAGCATTGCAGAATTTTTAGAAGCTTCATACGCTTTTTCGTAATCGAAACCCTTGATTCCTTTGGTCATGGCGTCTGCGATTACAGAAACTGCATGATAACCGATCATGCATTCTGTTTCGTTAGAGGCAAGCTCCCATACCGGCAATTTTCCACCTTGCTCGTACTGTCTGATGAAGGTATTAATAAAATCCGCAGTTCGTTTCCTGTCAATTAAGGTCATGAGCGGATGTGCAGCCCTGAAAGTATCCCATAGAGAAAAAACAGAATAGTAATCGAATCCGTTTGCCGTATAGAACTTATTATCACGACCCCTGTATTTTCCATCAACATCCATATAAATATTAGGCTGCGTAAAAACATGATATAAAGCGGTGTAAAAAATACTCAGCTTATTAGTGTCGTCTGATTTTACCTCAATCTTGGAAAGTTCCTTGTTCCAATCATTGTCTGCTTGTTTTCTTATGTTTTCAAAATCATTCGACTGACCTTCTGCCAGCATGTTTTTTCCTGCACCTTCATAGCCTGTTGGAGATAAAGCGACTTTTACGCTGATTTTCTCTCCTTTTTTAACAGGAGCCGAAAATGCTAAAGCCAGCTTTGTTCCGGTATACATATTATTTTCCTGCTTTCCATTAGCTTCTTTCTTCGTCAATTTTAATGGTTTGGAAAATTCAATCCGGGCATAAATATATTGGTTTGTGGCCCAGGCCTCACTTCTTCTGAAGACCTCAATCGTTCTATCATCAATAATTTTCACCTCTCCTTCCAGAAGTTTATCCCTGTGATTAAGGTCAAGTATGATATTGGCATTTCCGCTGTTGTTGAAAGTATATTCATGATATCCTACTCTTTTGGTTGTTGTTAAACGGACATCAATATTGTTTTTATCCAATTTTACAGAATAGAATCCGGCAGAAGCAGTTTCATTTTTATGGGAAAATTTTGAAGAATAGTCTTTGTTGTCCAGGCTTGGATTTCCCATGGTAGGCATTAGCATAATATCACCATAGTCTGAAACTCCCGTACCATTGAGGTGGGTATGGGAAAACCCATAAATGACCGAATCGGAATAATGATAACCACTGCACCCGTCCCAGCTGCCATCTATCCTGGTGTCGGGTGAAAGCTGGACCATTCCGAAAGGAACAATCGCTCCCGGAAAGGTGTGGCCATGACCTCCGGTTCCTATGAAAGGATTAACATACCGGGAATAATTCTGGGAATAAATAACCTGAGTAATAAATAAAGAAACTACTATGAAACCTTTTCTCATATCATAATTTTATGACGGTGAATATATTGAAAAATAGAAGAACTAAGAGTATGAAATGATTGCAGCCCTATACTTCTCCTTCAAAAAAATCATCCAGATACTGCTGTCTGTTGTTTTCCTGTTTGTCAGTTCCCAGAAACTTTTTCCAGACTCTGGATTCATGGTATACAATTCCCATTTCCCAGACACAGTAGGTAGGAATGTGATTGTTCTTTCTTTCCCAGGTTTCGAATTTTCCGGTTCCGTCATAATATACACTTTCCCATAATTCGTTTTCACTTCTCCAGGTACAAACCAGAAGCAAATAATTGCTGCCGCATCTGTGGAGAATTACAAAACCAAGATCTTCAATGTCCTGAAAATGTTCAGTTGCATTTTCGATGCATGTTTTTGCATGGCTGATATCTTCAGAAGAAATGTCATGTGTGTTTTCAGCTAAATTGTACCATTTGAATCTTGTTTTTCCCACGTTAAAAATACCATCGAATGCAGCAAATTTAGAGGGATAAGATGTAGGATTGGTGTTCATTTTTATAGAGTTTAAAAGTTTATTTCCCGAAAAGGGAAACCGGAAAAATTGATTGATATATTTTTAGTGATGCGATTTATCACCTTGAGTTATAGATTTTATTCATTCTAAATTATAGAAAAAATCCGTAAATTTGTAAACAATTTATAGCAATTTTATGTTGACGAAAGAAAAGGTTCAAGATTTCCTTAAAGAAATAGAAGTAGATGATTTAGTTAATAATCTTCAGATTGTAGGAAATGATGTATATATAGATATGACGGCGCATTCACCGGCAATGCATGAAAAGAAAAAATTAGAGGCTGCAATGAAGCAGGCTTTTGCCAGTGAGTTTGGAGAAGATATCCATTTAAAGCTTAAAATAGTTTCTCCTGAGCCAAGTGAAATTCAGCAAAGCCAGATCAAAGGAAAGCAGATTCCGGGAATTCAGAATATTATCGCAATTGCTTCCGGTAAAGGAGGCGTTGGAAAATCTACCGTAGCTGCAAATATGGCAGTTACTTTAGCTAAAATGGGCTTTAAAGTGGGTCTATTGGATGCAGATATTTACGGACCATCTGTCCCTACCATGTTTGATACGGAAGGACAAAAGCCGATTTCTGTAGAGGTTAACGGAAAAAATCTAATGAAGCCTGTAGAGAACTATGGTGTGAAAATGCTTTCAATCGGATATTTCTCGGGAGCTAATCAGGCAGTAGTTTGGAGAGGTCCAATGGCTTCTAAAGCTCTGAACCAAATGATTAGAGATGCGAATTGGGGAGAGTTGGACTTTTTATTGATCGACTTACCTCCGGGTACAGGAGATATTCACTTATCAATTATTCAGGAAGTGCCTGTTACAGGAGCTGTGATTGTAAGTACACCTCAACATGTTGCATTGGCAGACGTAAGAAAAGGTATTGCCATGTTCCAGATGGAAAGTATTAATATTCCGGTTCTTGGATTAATCGAAAATATGGCGTACTTTACACCTGAAGAATTACCTGATAATAAATATTATATTTTTGGAAACCAGGGAGCACAATATTTAGCTGATGATCTTGGAATTCCGGTACTGGGAGAAATTCCTCTGATCCAGAGTATAAGAGAGGCAGGAGATGTGGGAAGGCCGGCAGCATTGCAGGAAAATTCCAAAATCGCAGATATTTATACGGAAACAGCACGTAATATGGTAGAAAGTCTTGTAGAAAGGAATAAAAATCTTCCACCTACTGAAGCTGTAAAGATCACAACTATGGCAGGATGCTCTCCAAAGGCAAAAAAATAATATTCAAATTAAATTTTGAAAAAAAACCGAATTGAACTGAAAAATATGGAAACAAACGTAGCACACGAAGATACTGTAACAAGAGTAATGGAGGCTTTAGAAAGTATCCGTCCGTTTTTGAATAAAGACGGAGGTGATATTGAGCTTATTGATGTGAAAGATAACTCGGTTTATGTAAAACTTTTAGGAAACTGTTCCGGATGTTCTTTGAACTTTTCAACACTTAAACTGGGTGTAGAAAATACAATAAAGCAGCACGCTCCGGAGATCGAAAAGGTAATAAGCGTAGAGTAACATCAATTAAGATGTAAAGATAACGAAGACAGGTTTTTATAGCCTGTCTTTTTTATTATGGTCCTTTTCCGAATCATATGGTGGTTTTTGTTATATTTGTTAAAACACATAGATATGTTTGGATTTATAGAAAATTTAGAACCTCTGAATCAAGGCTTTTGGTATATAGCTTTGGGTGCCAGTTTAATATTTTTAATTCAGACAATCCTTACTTTTATCGGAGGTGATCACACCGGGGCTGTTCATACAGATTTCAGTGGTGATGCACCGCATGGTGACAGTCCTTTCCAACTGTTTTCCTTCAGGAATCTGGTTAATTTCCTTTTGGGATTCGGATGGGGTGGAGTGGCCTTTTATGATTCCATAGGAAGCAAAGCACTGTTGTTTCTTGTAGCTATTCTTATCGGAACAGGTTTTCTTTTCCTTTTCTTTATTCTTATTCTACAGATTTTAAAATTAACAGAAGACAATACCTTTAAAATAGAAGATCTTATCGGAAGAACGGGTGAGGTGTATATCACGATTCCTCCAAAGATGAGTGGAATGGGGAAGATACAGATCTCCTTAAAAGGAACAAACCACGAGCTTCAGGCGATGACGGAAGCAGAAGAAAGCATTCCGTCGAGTCATTCTGTAAGAGTGATATACATTTATGACAAGATCCTTGTTGTTTCGAAAGTTTAATTAAAATTATAAAACGATATATGGAAATTCCCGGAACCCTTATTTTAACAGTTGTAATAGTCGTCGTACTATTTGTCACATTTTTAGCCCTTATTTCGCGATACAAAAGATGTCCTTCAGATAAAATTTTAGTGATCTACGGTAAAACAGGCGGAAGCTCTGCAAAGTGTATACATGGAGGGGGAGCTTTTGTATGGCCGGTTATCCAGGATTTTGCTTATCTGGATCTGAAACCAATTTCTATTGAAGCCAATCTTACCAATGCGCTTTCGCGCCAGAATATCCGTGTGGATGTTCCTTGTCGTTTTACGATTGCCATTTCTACAGATCCTGATTCAATGGGAAATGCAGCAGAGCGTTTACTAGGATTATCTCCCGAGCAGATTCAGGAGCTTTCAAAAGATATTTTATTCGGGCAATTGCGTTTGGTTATTGCTACAATGACCATTGAGGAAATTAACTCGGACAGGGATAAATTTCTGGATAATATTTCTAAAAATGTTGATACGGAATTAAAGAAAATAGGCCTGAAGCTAATCAATGTAAACGTTACGGATATCAGGGATGAATCCGGATATATTGAAGCTCTGGGAAAAGAAGCTGCTGCAAAAGCGATCAATGAAGCGATTATCAGTGTGGCGGAACAGACTAAGATCGGTGAAACAGGAAAAGCTCTTGCTGATCGCGAGAAAGATACTCAGATTGCAGAGACACAGAGGGACCGGGATGTTAAGATAGCGATTACTCAAAAAGACAGAGAGATCAGTATTGCGGCCGCAGGAAAAGATGAGGCTATCGGTAAGGCAGAAGCTGCAAAAGAAGCACGTATTGCTACATCTTTGGCTAACTCTATTGCTGTAAAAGGAGAAAATGAAGCAAAGATTACCATCGCAAATTCCGATGCTGAAAGAAGGGAAAGAGAAGCGGAGGCATTAAGAATTGCTACTGCTGCTGAAAAGGTACAAGCAGCGAAATCACTGGAAGAGGCTTATGTGGCTGAACAGAAAGCAGAGGCTGCGAGAGCGGAAAGAGAACGGTCTACACAACAGGCTAATATTGTAGTTCCCGCAGAGATTTCAAAACAGAAAATGATTATCGATGCAGAGGCTGAAGCTGAAAAAATAAGATTGCAGGCAAAAGGAGAAGCAGACGCCATATTTGCTAAGATGGAAGCTGAAGCGAAGGGTCTTTATGAGATCCTTACCAAGCAGGCTGAAGGATATGATCAGGTGGTTAAAGCTGCTGGGGGTGATGCTAACAGTGCATTCCAGCTATTGCTATTGGAAAAACTTCCTGAGTTGGTAAAAACCCAGGTGGAAGCAGTTAAAAATATCAAGATTGATAAGGTTACTGTATGGGATAGTGGAAATGGGAAAGATGGAAACAATTCTACGGCTAATTTTGTTTCAGGGATGATGAAAACAGTTCCGCCATTAAATGATTTGTTCAATATGGCAGGACTTAATTTACCGGACTATTTAAAAGGAAAGCCGGAGGAGGTTCAAAAAGAAATTGTTAAGATCATTGAGAAGAAAGAGAAAAAGAATTTTGATGACATGACTCTTGAAAATGATGGCTCAAAAGATGATTTTCCTAAGCCGTAAAAAGGAATTCATATTTGTATATATTTAAAAATTTCCAGTGAATTATTATTTTTAATAAGTTATTCATTTAAAATAATGTAATATGTTTAAAGACAGGTTTTTATAGCCTGTCTTTTTTTATTGATTATACTTGTCCAATAGGGTATATTAAACTAGAATTAATATTAAATTCATATAGAAATAATTCTATGTTTTTGTGAGTTTTATTAATGTTACTTTTGTAAAAAATTTATTTACAACACTATATGAGGTTTGGGCTGCTTCTGTTATGTTTTTTCTTTCCCTGTTTTATATACAAAACTCTTCAATTTGTTTCGGAGCGAATAGTATCGTTTTACAAAAAAGATGGCAAAGCATTTCAGAAGATAAATCAGGTTTTGTATACCTTATAAAACCCATATTATTTCCAAATATATGATTCTACACTAATTGACAATACAAATAAAAAATGATCACAATAAGGTTTACTATGAAAAAGTCTAAAAACACATGGGGAATCGTCAAAATTGCCAATTTTGGGTATGGATTTTCTAAAGAAATAATAAATCGCTGTATAAATGCAGCGAAAGATCTTTATTACGGAGAAATTTATTTTCAAAAAGATCGTATCGGCCTACATGTTGTATTGCATCTTGCTAAAAATCGGACGAGGAAATGCACTCCAAAAAAATCATATCCATGGTTTCCTTTGGAAGTTATGATCAAAAACTAAGAACTATGAAAAAAATACTCATTGCGGATGACCATTATATTGTGAGAACGGGTACTGCGCTGCTGTTGGAATCGAAACTTCAATATCCCTGTACAATAGATTTTGCTGAAAATTATATTGAGACCAAGGACAAAGTTTCTAAAGAACAATATGATCTGGTGATTCTGGATATTGATATGCCTGACAGCACTTCGAAAACAATGGTAAAGGAATTAAAAGGAAAACAGGAAGATCTTAAAATCATGATCTTTTCTACTTATGATGAAAGTGTAGGCATTCAATATATTGAAGAAGGGGCGGAAGGGTTTCTTAATAAGGGTGCTTCAGAATCTGAAATATTGAGAGGCATTACAGCGATCTTTGAAGAAGGGTATTATTACCCGTCAAAGATGGTTAATAAATTGTTGTCCCACTCTAAAGATGGGCGTACTGTAGAAAAGCTTTCTAAAAGGGAATTCCAGATATTTAAACTTCTGGCTGAAGGAAACGGGAATATAGAAATTGCCAACATTCTCGACCTTAAAATGTCTACGATCAGTACCTATAAAAAGAAAATTTTTGATAAGCTAAAAATTAAGAATGTCGTAGATCTTGTTCGGATCTATGATGATATGCATTAATATAAAAAGCTCAGGAAAATCCTGAGCTTTTTTATCAATCTAATGTATATTCTATTTTACGATAAACCGTTTCAGTATACCCTCTGAAGTTTTAATGAGGTACACACCTGTAGCAAGTGATGAAGTTTCAATAAGTAAAGAATTTTTCTCTTTTTTCAAAAGTTTTCCTGACATATCGTACAATTCATAACCTTGTGCGCGGTTGAAATATAGAGTATTTCCTTTTGTCACAGGATTAGGGAATACATTAAATGTGGCCTGCTCAGCTTTTACCTCACCCGTTCCTAATGTGGGAGGTGTTACTACTTCATACATCGATAAAGTTCCGCTGATTTCATTTGCAATAACTACATAGCCTTTGCCTGTTGCTGTATTTTGTGGAGCTATGTAAATAATTCCTTCGGGGCCGTTATCACCACCATATGCTGAAGTTGATCTCGAATTTTTGTAATCCGTAAAAGTTACATTATTTGGATCTGTAATATTATAAACCATTACACCACCGGTTCTTTCCAACGTGATGAAGGCAAAAGTCTGGCAGTTTATGGTTCCTAAAGCAACACCTTCTGGTTCCGGACCTTTGGCACGGCTCCTGCTTTTAACTGCATTACTTTCGTTATCTGCGTTAAAGATTAATGGATGGCTGTATGCAATATAACGTTCAAACTGATCTCCACTATCATATACAATCTGTTTTGTATCGGCATTGAAAATGGAAAAAGAACGTGCTCCCATTGCATTAATTTCTTCGTATTCGGCATCTCCGTCTGTATTGCCATTTACATTGGTTACCCTGAATCTTCCCAGGTTGTGAGAAGCTTTTAATATAGATGAATTAGGGAAATTTGTAGCATCTAAAGGATAGCCATTGGCTCCTACAGTTGTTCTTTCGCTGAACCCGGAAAGGTCTTTTTCATCACCTTCATTAGCTGTTACGATATAATTGGTATTACCTGCTTTATAGTTTTGTACAGCATCGGGAGTATAAAATGTTTTTACCGGCCAATTGGCAATCAGTACCTCTCCGTTATTATCCGAAGCATCAAAACCGTTTCCGGGTAAACTCATATCTTTTTTGCCTAATCCCCAAATACTCGTTATGGATTTCGTTACCAGATTTACTTCAGCAATCCCATTGTTTTCCTGAAGAGTAACCCATGCCTTTTGGCTGTCTGAGCTTACCGTTATATATTCCGGTTCCAGATCCTGGGCCAGCGTACTCGTTGCCTTTACTTTTCTTAATCCGGTTGCAAAAAGAGAAGATTCCTGGGTGTTGAAATTGGTGAAATTGAGTGTGGTAACCTGACTTTGGGTAAGATTGTTTATTCCTCCGGAAATGTCAATGATACTGATTGAGCCTTCAGGATCAACTGTGTAGGCGTCATTAGGTTCTCCTTCATTGGCTGTAATAACCTTTGTTCCATCCGGAGTAAAAGTAATCATATCAGGTAATGCACCTACAGTAATTAGTTTCAGGAAATTTCCGTTAATGTCAAAAAAGATGACAGATCCGTTTTGTTGTGGGTTTACATTTGGAGAAGAAGCTGCGATAATTCCGTTTTTAACCGCGATACTAGTGATTCCCCCATAAGAAGCCATATTTACCGTTTTGATAACCACAGGAGCCGTTGGAGTACTGAAATCAATAATATCAAAAACATCGGTAAGTGAACTGATCGTAAACAACCTTTGAGTGGCAGGATCATGAACAACAATTTCTGTCGAACTGTTGTTGTTTCCGGAAGGATCGAAGCTTCCAATATAGTTCAAATGAATTTGATTTGAAGGAACAGGTGCGGCCTTATCATTATCTACGATATAAATTGTGGCTGAATTATCTCCTGTAATAGTTGCACCTACCGGGTTTTCAAGGCTTACTACAAAATATTCTGCCTGCTGTTCTTCGAGTGTATCATCAATAATCGGAATATTTACAATATAGCTGGTAGTGGTTGGTGTAATAGTGATTGTTTGATTATTTAATGTAAAATCACTGCTGTTGGCTGTACTGAAAGGAGTCGGCTTTACAACAAGATTTACAGTAGAGGCGGAAGGATTATTAATATTGATCTTGAAACTTAGGTTACCTGCATTTTCGTTTACTTTGATGAAATTTTTATCGAGTGAAATAGTGGTACCTGCCGTAGTGAAAGTAGTAGAAGTAGCTGAAGTAATAGCATTATCACTAAAATCTTCAACGGTATTGGGTTTTAGTGATAAATAATATGTTTGATTAGGAAGTAGGGGAGTGCCAGGAATAATCGTGATTGTATTATTACTGAAAGTAGTTGTGAACGGTATCTGTGCGCCTGAAGCATTTGCCACCCTGAATTCAACAAGATTTTGTGCATTGGTATCAGTGATTGCAGCGTTATTAATATGTCTTACATTTTCATTAAACGAAATACTCGGATTTATTGTTGTGGATGCATTATTGGTATTATTAGCCGGAAGATACGTTACTGTAGGTGGAGTAGTATCTGTGGAACCGTTTGCTACAGCATCTACCGTAAAATTATCAAAACGATTATTTCCAGCATTTCCTCCCGATCCCGTAGCAAATTCAACTTTTAATTTAAAATTGGGGTTGTTGGAAACTCCTGCAATATTTGAAAAATCAAAAGTAACTAACTGAGGGACGTCATCCACCGGAGTAACGCTCTGGTAGGTAGTAAAAGTATTTCCGTCAAGGGAATATGACCAGATTTGTGTTCCTGCCCCTGAACCAGATCTTCTGGTTGTAAATTTTACCACTACATTATTATATCCGGTAGTAGGCAGGGAAAATTGAAGTCCACCACCAATAGGGTTGTTAAACCTTAAATGGGTTCCGGCAGGATCATTATTCCTGGCATTTAAATTATGGGTGTCGAAATTTTGACCTGATCCTCCTGCAAAATCAATAACACTTGTTCCCCCTGCAATAGCAGCAAGTGAAGAACCGTTTACCAGCGAGGATGTCGGAGTGGTAATAGAGGCTTGAGAAGCATTGTTATTGAAATTCCAGTAATGGATCAACGATTGTCCGAAAAGACCGCCTTGAAACAGGACAGCAATAGGCAGGAAGCCTCTAAAAAGATAGTTTTTCGTCATTTTTACTTTAAATTTTGATTAATGCAAAAATGAACTTTATACCTTGTAAATATTTTAATGCAATCTTAACAAATGATTAATAATAATGTAGGGGTCTATGCTTATTAGTTTCCAACCTGCTTTTGATTAATGGCTTTTTGCATCCATTGTTTTTCATTGGATGCTTTTTCAAGCGGATGTTTCTGGGTATACAGAAAACCTGAAATTGCTGTCAAAACCAGTAGGATAAAAATAACAAGGATAATTCTTTTTAACATTTCTCTCATATCGCAAGTTTTTTAATGTCTCGAATTTCTAAAACTGATGTTGGGTACCCCTTTTTTACTACATTGACCATAGCTCTTCCTACTTCATGCAATGTTAATGATTGAGACGGGAGTAAAACAGGAAAAAGCCATATAATAGGTTTGAAAAACCATTTGACATGAACCTGACCTTCTACGGGTTTCATAAATCCCGGACGAAAGTTATAGGCAGATCTGAATCCTAACTTCTTTAAAGAATTTTCGGTTCTTCCTTTTACTCTTGCCCACATTGTCTTTCCACTTTCTGTGCTGTCTGTATGGGCTCCGGAAACATAATTAAAAACCATTCCGGGGTTTTGCTTCAAAACAGCATTTGCAAAATGGAGAGTTGTATCATATGTTATTTTAGTATAATCTTCTTCATTCATTCCCACACTGCTGATCCCTGCACAGAAAAAACAGGCATCATAACCTTTCAGGTTTTCATCATTTTCAGTGATGCTTAGAAAATCTGGAACGATATACTCTTTTAATTTAGCATGCTTTTTTCCTGATGGTTTCCTGCTGACACTTAAAATTTCTGAAATAC
Organism: Chryseobacterium sp. B21-037; assembly: GCF_028570785.1. Lineage (NCBI taxonomy): Bacteria > Pseudomonadati > Bacteroidota > Flavobacteriia > Flavobacteriales > Weeksellaceae > Chryseobacterium > Chryseobacterium sp. B21-037. Next base: position 2,478,305 of record NZ_JALGCB010000001.1, on the reverse strand, counting down.
CGGGGTTTTCAAGACATTCCATCAGCACGCCTTCTCCTACCATTCCTGTGGCACCTGTTATTATTATTTTAATTGGGTTTGAACTCATGTTACTAAGATTATACTTTTATAACGATTTCGCACTTAAATTTACTTTAAAAAAAATTAACTTTTATAAAAAAAATTAAACATTTGCGTTTGATTAACTTTAAAATAAAAGGTAAATGTGCTCTCTTCCAAGAGGTTACCCATGTTTTCCGAATAATGAAATTTTCAAACATAACCATATTTTAAGTAAATTTTAATAAAAGAACATCGCGAAAATTCTTGTAAAAGGGTGCAGTGTCCTTGACCGATTGTTTTAAATTACCCCAAAAGACGGCCCAAGAAGGCAGATTTAATAAAAATTGGTTTTAAAAATAAAAAAGTCAGATGCGTAGTGGCAAATGACTTTTATTTTTATAATGTGCTATTCATTTATTTCTTTTCTTGTAGCTTACTGTAGATATTATGGATGAGCCCGTCCGCTACGGAAATCTTCGGAACAAAGATTCTGTTGATATCTGCCCATGCCATTACACTATTGAAAATCTTTAATGCGTGGGCCAGCACATCAGCTCTGTCTTCTCTCAGATTATGTTTTGTCATTCTTTCATCGACGCTGAGTTCATCAAATTCTTTATATACCTTTTTAAGATGAGCTAAAGACATTGGTTTTCCGTCTTTGGTTTTACTCATTGAAAACACTTTATTGATGTTTCCTCCAGATCCGATAGCAACAATCGGTTTCTTGCTCATTATATTTTTCTTGACCTCCTGCTTCATCTCATACCAGTTGTCCGGAGTAACAAGATTGTTGAGTAACCGGATGGTTCCAATATTGAAAGATTTTTCATACACCATTTTGTCATTTTCATAGAATGTAAGCTCAGTAGAACCACCGCCAACATCGATATATAAATAGGCGAAGTCTTTATCCAGACCTTCGGCCACATGATTTTCATACACCAGGGTAGCTTCTTCATCTCCTGATATAATTTCAATGTTGATGCCTGAAGTTTTTCTAACCTGTTCAATGATATCTTTTCCATTTACAGCATCGCGCATGGCACTTGTCGCACATGCCCTGTAGTGTTCCACTTTATAAATTTTCATCAGGTCACTGAAAATTTTCATTGAATCGATCACCATTTTTTCCCTTTCAGGTCCTATTTCTCCACGGGTAAAGACATCCATACCCAGTCTTAGAGGAATCCGTAAAAGATTAAGCTTTATAAATTCCGGGTGTTTGCCGTTATCTTTTACTTCATTGATTAAAAGTCTTGCTGCATTACTTCCTATATCTATTGCTGCGATCTTCATTTTGTACTCGTTTTAGCTTTTAAATATTTATAAGTTTCAATTTGAGAACGACATTCCTGCTTGTCATTTCTTACATATTCGTTACTCAGTTTTTTATCCAGAATCCTGGCCTTTACATTATCTCTCAATTGTATATCGAGGATGTCCTTCAGCTCTTTTTTCAGTTCTTTATCTGTTATTTTTACTGCCGCTTCAATTCTGTAATCAAGGTTTCTGGTCATCCAGTCTGCTGATGAAATATACATGTCTTCAGCCCCTTTGTTATAAAAATACATGACCCTGGCATGTTCCAGATATTCATCAACAATACTTATACCTTTTATTTTTTCTTTAAATTCTTTTTGATTGACAGCGCAATAAATTCCTCTCACAATTGTTTTTATAACCACTCCTGCTAAAGCCGCATCATATAGTTTTGTAATTAAAGCACGGTCACTTACCGAATTAGCTTTAACAATAATTTCTGCTCTTCTCCCTGCTTTTGCTTCTTCGATCTCTTTATCGATATGATGGACGATCTTTTCACGCATGAATTGTGGGCAGACCATTAAACTTTTACAGGTTTTCAGAACAGCAAGGTAATCTTCCTTAGGTTTTTTAAGGACGTTGAAAACTTTATTGATATCTGCCATAATTCCTCTGTCTGCAGTCATTAATAAATGATCTCCATAAATTCTGGCCGTTTTTTCATTGAAATTCCCTGTACTGATAAATCCGTACTGAATGGTTTTGTTGTGAGCTCTTTTCTTGATAACACAAAGCTTAGCATGAACTTTTTTATCCGGAATTCCAACTAAAACGGTAATACCTTCCGGCTCCAGCATTTCTTTCCATTCAAGATTGGATTCCTCATCGAACCGGGCCTGAAGTTCGAGCATTACCGTAACCTCTTTTCCATTTCGTGCAGCATAGATCAATGCATTGATAATTTTCGAACTGCTTGCCAGTCTGTAAGCTGTAATCTGTATTGATTTTACATCAGGATCCATTGCCGCCTCACGAAGAAGATCAATAACCGGATTATATTTATGGTATGGAAAAGTGAGCAACACATCATTTTTCATGATCACATCAGTTACCCTTTCGCCATGTTCAAAAGCCTGATGGCTAAAAGAAGTTCTTTCCACAGGTCTGGCATAAGCTTCAAAAACATCCGGAAAATCCATGAAATGCTTAAAGTTATGAATTTTTCCACCGGGAATAATGCTGTCTTTTTTAGTGAGATTGAGCTTACGGATTAATAATTCCAGTAAAGCTTTATCCATATCTTTATCGAAAACGAATCTTGTAGGCTTTCCTTTTCTTCTGTTCTTAAGCCCTTTTTCTATTTTTTCTGCAAAATTGGTTTTGATGTCATTATCAAGATCCATTTCAGCATCCTTAGTTACTTTAAATGCATTTGCAGCAAATTCGTCATATCCAAAATAAGAAAAAATATGAGGAAGGTTGAAAGTGATCACATCCTCCAGTAACATTACATTTTTTTCCTTCGGATCTTCAGTAGGGAGCAAAACAAACCTTCCTACAAAGCGTGACGGTATTTCGATGATAGCATAATTACTCTGGTATTGCCAGTCTTTTTTTCTCATGGCAACACCCAGATAAAGACTTTTATCTCTTAAGTATGGCATTGATGTATTTTCATGAAGAAGAATAGGAATGACATTGGATTCTACCACTTCATCAAAATATTTTCTGACAAATTCTTTCTGGAGTACGGTTAAGTTTTTAGCATTCTTGATGAAAATATTCTGATCAGCCATTTCATTCTGGATTTTTTTCCAGGTTTTATCAAAATTTTGCTGTTGTCTGATCACAATTTCATTGATCCTTTGTAAAATTTTCGAAGGTGGCTGGTAGAAGGACTCCGCAATTACTTTCTCCTTAAAATCCATGGCTCGCTTTAATCCGGCAACACGTACTCTGAAAAATTCGTCAAGATTATTGGAAAAAATTCCCAGAAAACGTATTCTTAAATGCAATGGAACATTTTCGTCCATTGCCTCCTGTAAAACCCTTTCATTAAAAGCCAGCCAGGTAATATCCCTCGGATTAAAGTGTATTGACATATTTGTGTGTAAAATTTATCAAAAATAAGGATTAATACATATTGAAAGTGATAAACAAGATTAAACTTTGATTAAGAATGTAATTGTTTTGATCCCTGAGAATATCACATATTTTACTGTAAATAAAAAAGCTGCTTTTACAGCAGCCTTCTATAAAATTATATGTAATAGCAAATTAATGACTCAATACATATTTGATAGCCTTATCAAATATATTACAAAACAAAATGGATTTGCTGTTATCGGAGCAACTTGAGGATCCCTGATAAAAACCATCATCTGATTGGTAATTGATGTACCAGTTAATATCCGAAACAACGATTAAGTTATCAGCAATGATAGAATTAACAGTTCCATCCATATTTTTCATAAAAGGAGTGGAATTGGATGTGTAATTCGTCATTTTTCCGACGGCTAATGTCATATTTATTTGTGTACCGGCTGGTAGCGTACCAAATGCACCTTTATCAGGTCCCACTGTTGTTGATACAATAGAACCAGAATAATTACCATAATTAAAGTAGTCAAATGTCTGTCCTGAAAAGACGGATTTTCCCGGAAAAACCGAACCATTATAATTATCGTTACCAATAAAAAAGAATTTTTTCTTTTCATTGATTTTTTGTTCCAGAGCATTCCTCATTTCCGCATTGATATTTCCGTTGGTTATATAACTGATCCAGATGATATCAGCATTATCAATAGCTGTTTGCAGTCCCTGTGCAGTCCCTGTACTAACATCAAAGGTACTATACGTGAATCCAGATATTTTTACAGTTCCGGACGGTCCGAAGTGGGATGAATTATTGAGTTTAGACCTGGCAACACTTGTATAGGGATCATTTGATAAGTTTGTAGACCAGGCATCAGGAACCAGCGATAGTATTTTTATGGTGCGGATCTGCTGCTCAACCTTGACCGTGAATGTGCATGTTTTCCCTAAAAAATTGATTATGAATGTTGCTGTTCCGGATGTAGTTGGTGTTCCAAAAATATTTAAAGTAATGCTTCCGTTACCATTATTTAATGTTCCGGCCGGAGCGGTAGCGGTAAGTCCTGTAACTCCTGTTGATGCGACGTTTATAGCATCATAAGCCTTTCCATTTCCGTTCGTATAGTTGATTACTTTCATACCATTACTAAGTGTCCCTTGATTATAAGTTCCAGTCAAAGAACCATTGCATTCCAGATTGTCTATTTTACCTGCTATGTTGTTGTTATCACTAAGGCAATTGGACCATCCTGTAGATTTATGCACCTTAACACAGTCCTCAGTAGAATCATACATCATTGTTCCAACAGCAATATTTCCTCCTTGAGGATTGATTATTTTTGTTGTGCTGGTGTTGGTTGGTAGTACAAACCCAAATTCGTTAGTCGTCGGCTTATTGATGTCCAGTGCACCTCTTGGAGTTGTTGTCCCTATACCTACTTGGGAATAAATTGTTTTAAATGCTAAAAGCATTGAAAGTAGAAAAAAATTTCTTTTCATATTTGTATTTATTTATGTTTATAATGAAATATATTCTTACCGGTTATGGTCTAAATTGTTGATATTGATCTTTTTAAATTAGGTGAACCCGATAATATGAATATGGTTTATCAGTGCCCTAAAGAAAAATAGGGTATGAATAATTTTTTATAAAATAAGAAATTTCATTGGTTTTCATCTTGAATGTTTGTGTTGGGTACTCCTATTATCAATATATGTGCCAAAATCCAAATATCATTTTCTTATACGTATGTAGAAACTAGAATGCGATTTTGTATACGACAACTGTTTTTACCATTTGTATTGTGAGAATATGCTGAAAAAGGTTGCCACAATGGGCAACCTTTTTAAAGTCTGGAGATATTTTAAATGTTATTTAATGAGTTAAGACGTACTGTACTGCCTTTTCAAAAATATTACAGAATAATATAGAGTTGTTGTTGTCTGAGCAGCTGCTTGAGCTTCCATAAAAACCGTCTGCTCTTTCATAGTTTGTATACCAATTAATATCTGATACAATTACCAAATTATCACTGCTTACTGCATTAGTTGTTCCATCTGTATTCCGTATAAATGCGGTAGATCCGGAAGGGTAATTCGTTACTTTACCAATAGCTCTGTACATTTTTATAGGAGCTCCGTCGGATAGGTTCCCGAAAATTCCTTTATCAGGTCCGTTTGTCGTTGATATGATATTATTCGAAATGGTTCCGAATCTGAAATAATCAAACGTGTGCCCTGCAAAACTGGTTTTACCCGGAAAATATCCTCCGTTGTAATTATCGTTACCAATAAAGAAGAATTTCTTTTTTTCTCTGATTTTTTTGTCCAGCATTTGTCTTTTTTCCGGAGTAAAATAGCTATTGCTTATGTAGCCTATCCAAATAATATCTGCATTGTCTATTGCATATTCCAGCTCCTGGGCACTGTTAGAGTATATATTAAAGGTGTCGTAGGTAAATCCTGTTACTTTAACTTTTCCTGAAGGGCCAAAGTTAGAAGAATTATTTAATTTGGATCTTGCAATATTTGTATATCTGCCATTGGATAAATTGGAATTCCAGGCATCAGGAATAATTGATAATATTTTTACGTTTCTTACTTGTGGTTGGCCGATATTGATTATAAAAGTACAGGTTTGTCCTGCTATATTTATGGTAAAATTAGCTGTACCACTTCCGGATGGCGTTCCTGAAATATTTAAAGTGATTGACCCGTTTCCATTGGCTAAAGCCCCTACGGGTGCCGAAGCTGTAAGGCCTGTAACTCCTGTTGAAGCTACAGATATTGCGTTATAACTTTGTCCGCTTGCTCCTGTGTAATTAATGGTTTTAGTTCCACTGCTAGGTATAGACTGCGTATAAGTTCCTGTTAGTGTTCCACTACTACAATCCAAAACAAAGCCTTGATTAATGCCTTCACCCAGACACTGAGACCATCCTTTAGATTTATAAACTTTTATACAATCCTCTGTTGAATCATACATAATTGTTCCGATTGCTACCTCTCCACCCAAAGGATTAGATATTTTAGAAGTACTTGAATTTGTAGGTAATACCAATCCATGATCATTGGTTGTAGGTTTATTGATATCAAGAGCTCCTCTTGCGTTAGGTGTTCCGATCCCTATTTGTGCAGATGTTATTTCAAACAACAAAATTGAGGATAAAAATAGCATTTTTGTTTTCATATGTGTTTATTTATATGTTATTGTACATTATGTATTGAAGGCTTTTTATAAATAATAATACCCGGCCAGGAGCAAAAGCTGCTAGCTTATATAGTTACTGTTAAAGAATTTAAGAATGGATATAGCAACAAAACACAACTGGAAGACATGGATGTGTTATCTAAAACAGATGTGAAATATCCGTATTCAGTATCTTTTAGACAATAAGTTGAATTGGGAGTGTTATATAGTATTAGAATTTAGGGTAGGCTCATACCATAACAGGAAGTAGTTAATTTCATTTTTCATCGTGTGTGTTTGTGTAAATAGAATATTGGACAAATCCAAGCAATTAATATGCCAGAATGGTCATGCTGGTTAGCTCAATATGGCAAAAAAGTCTTAAACCAGATTATTCATAAATTGTTGATATATAAAGGAATATTTTTGAGTGCTGACTTATGCGATGGCCGGCTGCGTCCATGTTCTCTGATGATGTATGTCAATTTGTCATATATATTTGAATGGTACGAATATTGAGAAATGTACAGTGTAAATCAAATTAAAAATTAGAAAAATAAAAAATATTATGAGTAAAATAATTGGAATTGACTTAGGAACGACCAACTCTTGTGTTGCTGTAATGGAGGGTAAAGACCCTGTTGTTATCCCTAATGCGGAAGGAAAAAGAACAACTCCTTCTATCGTAGCGTTTACAGAAGATGGTGAAAGAAAAGTAGGTGATCCTGCAAAAAGACAGGCTGTAACGAATCCAAAGAAAACTGTATACTCTATTAAAAGATTTATCGGGACTCATTTTAAAGAAGATGCTAAAGAAATCTCAAGAGTACCTTACGAAGTTGTATCCGGACCAAATGATACTGTAAAAGTAAAAATCGACGACAGAGAATATACACCACAGGAAATTTCTGCAATGATTCTTCAGAAAATGAAGAAAACGGCTGAAGATTATCTTGGACAAGAAGTAACAAGAGCGGTAATTACTGTTCCTGCATACTTCAATGATGCACAAAGACAAGCTACTAAGGAAGCGGGTGAAATCGCAGGTTTAAAAGTAGAAAGAATTATCAATGAGCCTACTGCTGCAGCTTTAGCGTACGGTCTTGATAAAAATCACAAAGATCAGAAGATCGCGGTATATGACCTTGGAGGTGGTACTTTCGATATTTCTATCCTTGATTTAGGAGATGGTGTATTCGAAGTATTGTCTACAAACGGTGATACACACTTAGGAGGTGATGATTTCGATGATGTGATCATCAACTGGATGGCTGATGAATTCAAAGCTGAAGAGGGTGTAGATTTGAAAGCAGATGCTATTGCTCTTCAAAGATTGAAAGAAGCTGCAGAAAAAGCAAAAATCGAATTATCTTCTTCTCCACAAACTGAAATCAACTTGCCATATATTACAGCTACAGCTACAGGTCCTAAACACTTAGTGAAGACTTTAACTAAAGCTAAATTCGAGCAGTTATCTGCTGATCTTGTAAGAAGATCTATGGAGCCGGTTGCTAAGGCATTAAAAGATGCAGGTTTATCAACTTCTGATATCGACGAAGTAATCCTGGTAGGTGGTTCTACAAGAATCCCGATCATTCAGGAAGAAGTGGAAAAATTCTTTGGTAAGAAACCATCTAAAGGAGTTAACCCGGATGAGGTTGTAGCTATTGGTGCAGCTATCCAAGGTGGTGTATTAACAGGTGATGTAAAAGATGTATTACTTCTTGACGTTACTCCACTTTCTTTAGGTATTGAAACAATGGGTTCTGTATTCACTAAATTAATTGAAGCGAACACTACGATCCCAACGAAAAAATCTGAAGTATTCTCTACAGCTTCTGATAACCAGCCAGCTGTAAGCATCAGAGTAGGACAAGGTGAAAGACCAATGTTCAATGACAATAAAGAAATCGGTAGATTTGATCTTACAGATATTCCACCTGCACCAAGAGGAGTTCCTCAAATCGAAGTTACTTTCGATATTGATGCCAACGGTATCTTAAGTGTATCTGCTAAAGATAAAGGTACAGGTAAAGAGCAGTCTATCAAAATCCAGGCTTCTTCAGGTCTTTCTGACGAAGAAATCGAAAGAATGAAAAAAGAAGCTCAGGAAAATTCTGCAGCGGATGCGAAAAGAAAAGAAGAAGTTGAGATCTTCAATAAAGCAGACGGATTGATCTTCCAGACTGAAAAGCAATTGAAAGAGTTTGGGGATAAATTATCTGCAGATAAAAAAGCAGCCATAGAAGCTGCAGCAGCAGAACTGAAAACAGCATTTGAAGCTAAAAATTCTGACGATGTAAAAGCTAAAACTGAAGCTTTGGATGCAGCTTGGATGGCAGCTTCAGAAGAAATGTATGCAGCAGGACAACAAGCTCAGGGTGCTGATGCAGGAGCTCAGAATCCTGGCGGAAATGCAGGAGGTGATGATGTACAGGATGCAGACTTCGAAGAAGTCAAGTAGATATTGATTAGTATCAATTAACAAAACATAGAAAATCCCCACAGACAGAGGCCTGTGGGGATTTTTATTTTTTTTGATGTTTCTCATTTTATGTTTTTTTAATCGTTTTTAATTAGACATTTGTACCATATTTGTACCGGAACTTAAGATGCGAAGAAGTGGAACTTAAGAAATTTTTTATATCTTTAGTTTTTCTAAAACTATGATTAAAAGAGTTAAGAGAGAATGTCCACATTGTTCAGAGTTGTTTACACCAAAAACTGTTACTTCGGTATATTGTACAGAACAGTGTTCCAAGAGGGCATATCAAAAAAGAAAAACCGAAGAGAAGAAGGAATTAAGAAGGCAATCTTTGATTGCAAAGATTCCAGCTGATAAAACATTTATTACCGTTCCTGAAGCAATATTAATTTTTGATATTGCAAAAACAACTGTTTACAGACTAATTAAAAATAAAAGTGTTCCTTCTGTTAATGAAGGTTCTCGTTTAATAAGAGTTGATAGACAAGCTTTGGAAAAACTCTTTCCTTTATCTACAAAATCTAAAACTGAAAGAATCGACGCAAATCCTTTTGTGTATGATCTTGCAAAAGAGAATTGCTATACTATAGGAGAAATTGCCCAGAAATTTCAGCTACACGATACCAGTGTTTATAAACATATTCGAAAGTATTCAATTCCAACTCGACAAATAGGTAACTATGTGTATGCTCCTAAAAGTGAAATTGATAAACTGTATAACGGAATTATAAATTAATCGTATGAAAATACTTTCAAAGACCCAAGTAACAGTTCGACTGCGAAAAGTAGAGGATCGAAACGAATGGTATGTTTATTTGGAGAGTTATCCAATATTTGTAGCTGGAAAAGATGAGCCTCAGCGAAGCAGGGAGTATTTAAATAGAATTGTACGAACCGTAGAATGGGATAAGAAAAGAACAAGTCGTACGAACACAAAGAATGGTGTAAAATCATTTAAACCGAAGCGCGATGATAATGGTGTAATTATTTGCAAGAGTGAGCTAGACAGTGAAACGATGTTGTACGCAGATGGGATTCGTAAACTTCGCCAAAAAGAATATGATAATATAGACTTATATAGTGAAAGCGATGCTGTAAAAGCAGAATTACAAGAAAAACAAAAAGAAAAATTTGTAGACTACTGTAATCGATTATTAAAGAAAAGGCACGGATCAGTTAATAGTTCAGATTCCATCAGAACTAATTGGAAATGTCTAATTGAGTTTCTTATTGAATTCGGTGGAGAAAATCTTCCATTTTCCAAAATCAATCTGAGTTTTGCTGAAGATTTTAAATTATACCTTTTATCAGCTCCCTACAGAGGGACTAAGAAGGGTATTCTTTCTAAAAATTCTGCTTCAACCTATTTTTCAATTTTTAAAGCTATTGTTACACAGGCTTTTATTGATGGATATTTTGCTATAGACTTATCTGCTAAGTTTAAAGGTATTGGAGGGCAGGAGTCCTTCCGTGAACACCTTTCGCTGGAAGAGCTTAATCTTTTAGTAAATACTCCTTGTGAAAATGATGAGCTGAGAAGAGCTTCATTGTTCTCTGCTCTTACAGGTTTGCGACATTGTGATATTAAGAGGCTCAAGTGGAAGGAACTTGATGTTCAATCCAATCGAATCAAAATCCAATTTAGACAGAAGAAAACTAAAGGTGTAGAGTATACACCTATTTCAGAGCAAGCAATTCAATTGTGTGGAACTCCTAGATTGCCTGAGCAATTGGTATTTGAGAATTTGCAGGATAGCTCCTGGATTTCAAGACCTCTTGAAAAATGGATTCAAGCAGCTGGAATTAAAAAACATATAACTTTTCATTGCTTTAGACATACGTTTGCAACGTTACAATTGACATTAGGCACAGATATTTATACTGTTAGTAAGATGCTTGGTCACAGTAAAGTTACTACCACTCAAATTTACACCAAAGTCGTTGACGAGCTCAAAAATAGGGCTGCAGGCGCAATAAAATTAAATGAAAGTGCTATAACACAAACTCAGGAAATTATCCAAACAAACTAATAATAATGAAAGTTAAACATTTCGAATCAATCTGTATGTACTTACCAATAATGGTGGTTTGCATCCTTTTAGGCACTCTGGTGAGAATCAGCTTTATAAGTAAAGGAGCAGACAGTTTTACAGCAAATATATTTTTTATAGTTGTAATTTTTGTTGGAGTTGTCATCTATGCTGGTTTAAATCTTTTTCTACATACTGTCTATGATATTGTCAAACGAATAATTACAAATAGGAGACAGCCAGCTTTGGTTAATGAAGTAATTACTTTAAAACCATTTATAGCCGATTTTAAAGAACAAGTGAAGGCGAATGAAATGATAAAATTAAATGATCGGTTAGAAAATGCGTTGAAATATACCAGAGAACAATTTACTCTTTATACTTCTGAAGAAGATTTATATTCTCTTTGTGAATATATAACCATCTACTCAAAAAAAGAAAGGATAGGAGGGGATATAAAGCCTGTAAAAGTACATACACTTTCTAACACTGATTTGTATCATTTTGGCTGGAATATTTGGAGACATTTTGATAAAAGAAAACAGGATGAAATTGCAATATTTTTAAAAACTGTTTTTGCTAACTCTTTTAAAGATGTTGAGACTAATTCTATCAAAAGCCATCTGAAGGATGACGAAAGTAGAGGAATTATTAAGCTCTGTTCAGATATAGCCGATTAATACCGATAATTAAGATTACTGTGTTTTAAGTGTTTTCGCTGTGTTTTATTAACACAGTGAAAACACTTTTTTCATTTGCACCATAATGATCAAAATCAATTATTATGGATCAACAAGATATTTCATTTGAGAATTTACCTAAAGCAGTTGCTTTTTTAATTAGAGAACTTGCTGAAATCAAAGTGTTGGTGACTAAGGATGAAGTTGCCATCGTACCTAAAAAAGTCCCCATAGGAATTTCGGAAGTCTCTATTCTTATTGGGAAAGCAAAGCCAACAATCTATACTCTTGTTAGAGAAAGAAAAATTCCCTGCTATAAAAACGGAAAGAAACTTTATTTTTTCGAGGAAGAAATCTTAAACTGGATTTCAAATGGAAAGAAAAAAACGTTGCAGGAAATCAGTGAAGAATCTGCAGCTTATTGCATAAATAATAGTAGAAAAAAGCACAATTAATCTCTTAAAAATGAGCACGCAAGAAATAAAAATATTGAAAAGAAAGTTGATTTGGCAGATGACAGGTGATGAATTGATAACCTTGCTTAAGTATGAGAACATTTACACTGTCAATCGTACAAAGAGCAGTGGAATAGCAAATAAAATTTTTGATGAAAAGTATGTGTATGGTCTTAAAGGCATAGCCAAGTTGTTAGGTTGTAGTGTTTCATCAGCTATGAGACTTAAGAAAAGTGGTAAAATTAATGAAGCAATTATTCAGGACGGACGCAAGATAATTGTTGATGTTCAAAAAACCTTTGTTCTTCTTAATCAGGAGCAATCAGATACTTAGCGGAAATTCATAACCACGCTTGTACAATGTTAAACAAAGAAACAAACCTCAAAATTGTACGTAAGGAATTTTCAAGTGAAAGAATTCCTGAAAGCATTCGACTGGGTAATAATTTTGTCGACGATTTTATTTTTGACGAAAATAATCAAGCTGCTGATATTCCAATTAACGCCTTAAGAGTAATCTTTAATATTATTTCTATTATTAGCAATGAGCAATTTCGACCGGAAGATCGTCCTGTGCAACTTTCATTATTTGATGAGGAATTTGAGACCGAAAATAATACTTATGCCCTGATGAAAATAAAGAATAGTAAAATATCTCCAAGTGGTTCAACAAAGCAAGTGGTTAGTGCCTACGAATTTCTAGCTAAATTTAAAATGGGGTGGTATAGATCTTTGAATAAAAAAGGAAGAGAAATAAAAACTTTTGCTGGTCTTATCTCTACACCTACTTATGATGAAAGAGGATATACTTCTTTTCTGATTAGTAGTTATTGGTTGAAAAAATTAATAGTAATTCCTGAATACAATTATATGCTATACCACCTTGTGTATAATATTAAAAACAACAAGCATATCATCTTTGCAATGTGGCTTGCAAAACTTCCTCATACAGGTACGGCGCTAAAGCTTTCAACATTTAACAATAAGTTTGATTTAAATTATAGAACAGCAAATGATTTTTGTTTTAAATTTTTAAAGCCGGTTAAATCAAATCTTGACAGTTATAGCACCCTGTCTTTTAACTTTAAATACAATGGAGACAGTATTGCAATACAACCGTATTCAACAAGTTCAATACCTACGGACAAACTGATAATTGATCAAGAACATCTATACATAACATATCGAATTAATTATTTCAAGAAAAGATACCATTTGCAAGATCAGGAAATGCAACAATTTGCGTATCAGTATCGCAATTTGGTTCAGACAAGAGATCTTATCGAAAAATCTTATAACTATTTTATCAAAGGTAACCGAAAACTGAAACGAAAGTCATCTGATTTTAAAGGAAAATTTTTTTTAAAAGAAATTCAGGACATAATGATAGACCTATACAGAACAACTAGAATGGGCAAATTATTACCAGAAGGTTACCCGGTTATAATATGACAGTTTGGTATTTATTGATTATAATAGCAGAGATAAAATATGAATTGTGAACAGATTAAACAAAAGGTCGGTATTCGGACGGTATTGGAATCATTCGGTTTGTTTCCTGTTAAAGAAAATAAAAGAACTGCTTTCTATTTCGCACTTGATAGAGAAGAAAAGACAGCAAGTCTTTCAGTTGATTTTATTAAAAATACGGCCTTTGACTTTGGAACAGGTAAAAACTATGATATTATATCAATTGTCCAGGCGAAAAATAGATGCAGTGTTGCAGAAGCGTTGGAATATTTACAAAAATTTGATTTTTCCACTAATATCCAGGATGTAATTAAAGATGAAGAAAGTAGTTCTTACAATATTTTAAAAATAATTGATATACAGCATCCCGCATTGCTACAATACCTCGAATCGAGAAAAGTGTTAAGGGGTAAAAGTTTCATTAAAGAAGTACATTACAAAATGCAAGGGAAAAAGTATTTTGCAATAGCTTTTTTTAATAATTCGGGAGGTATGGAAATCCGTAACAAATATTCCAAAATGTGCTTAGGCCCAAAGGATGTTACTCATATTAAATCCGGGGAAATGGCGTCTAATGAGGTGACTGTGTTTGAAGGTTTCTTTGATTTTCTTTCTTATAAAAGCATTGAGAACGACATCTTATTGTCAGATACTGATTATTTAGTGCTCAATTCTACTTCAATGTTTTTTGCTGCTGAAGATATTTTAAAGAGATATGAAAAAATTTCATTATTCCTTGATAATAATGCTGCGGGAAGAGCGGCTGTAGCAAAGATCTCGGAGATAAATGAAAACGTCGAGGATTGTTCTCTCCTTTATAGCGATTATGAAGATTTGAATCAGTGGCTCACGAGATGACATATTGATTAGAGAACCGCTACAAATTGAATGTAGCGGTTTCTTAATTGTTTATCTACTGAATTACCCAACTAGGTACTCCGTTCACACTTTTTAAGATAAAAGTTCCTGTTGAAGGTGGTGAAGGAATTACTTCTGTCGCAAAACCAAATGAGCCATCTGCCTTGGCTACAACTTTTTTTGTATAGGCAGGGTCTCCATCTGCATTAGGCATTTGTGAAGGTGAAACGCTAAGTTTTCCATTAATGTTAAGCCATCTTTCAGAGAAGTCCCCTGAAATTAGTGCGAATTTATAATCTGTATAGTTGTTTGTGATGCTATCCCAAAAATTTGTTGAACTTGTTGTTACAGGAGTTGAATGAATTGCCAGCTTATTGCTGATACTTCTGTTTCCGGATGCTGGGCTACCTGCACCTGCTCCAATGAAAACATTATTTGAACCAGTTCTGTTTCCTGTTCCTGAAAGATATCCAATTGAAATATTATCGTTACCTGAAGTGATGTATGACATTGCTCCCGGGCCAATTCCAATATTTCTGTTACCTGAAATTGTTCCATTCACAATTCCGTTTAATGCAGAAACTCCAGCTCCATAATTAAGTTTACCTGTAATTTCTCCCTGAGACATTGCATACGCACTTGCGGAATTACCTTTACCTGAAGTAATTTTCGAATCTGTGCCGAAGATGGAATTATACTCACCTGTTATAATACTTCTTGATTTTCCTAGTATATAATTTTCTTTCTGATCAAAATTAAGCTCCAGATTATTTTTCACAATAAGCTCTATAGATGAAGTATTCCCTCTTTGTGCTACAATTTCCAGTGGGTCACTCTGTAGAACTGGTATCCATTGCTGACCATCAAAAAAATATAGACCAGATTTTTCAATATGAGAGGTCTGACCCGATAAATTAGATGCTGACGATGTTACAAAGATTATGGCTCCTTTTTGTGCTGATGTGTAAGTTTTGGCTGATAGCTGATCTCCAGAAATCCGAGGAAGGATAATCCCGTCGTAATGGTTTGTGTCATCTGGGCGGCCTACTACTTCTAAAGTGGCTTTTGGTCTCTGTGTATTAATGCCCACCTGCGGAAACAGATGAGCAGCCATTAAGACAAATATTAATTTTAGAAAATTGTTCTTCATTATGTTTTGTTGTTTTAAAATCATTTTGGTTTTAGAATCGATATTTCAATATATAATTGTTTTTTCATCGTGTATATTTATTCTATTTAAGATGCGGGTTTTTCCAGCTTGAATATCCTTGAGTTTCACCGAAAAAAATTGATGTTAAATAGCTAAAGTTCACTTTTGGAATTAGAATGCTATTATTTTGAAGATATATAGGAATGATAAATGTAGGATATTCAGTATGTAGAAAAATAACGTCTGTCGGAAAATATCCCATTTCGTTAAAAATCTCAGAAACATCAAGTATGATATCATTTGTACTATTCAAATCCGGGTCACTTGAAATCTGAAATTTTACATTAACAAGTCCTTCAACTTTATTAAAGGTTACTGATCCCTGCAAACCACCCAGCTTTTCGGTACCAATAGAATAGAACTTTGTGGAAGTTAGATAAGTGTTTTTGTCTCCCCATAGGTCAGTAGGCTCGGACCATTTAGAAGAAGAAGTAAGAATATGGTCGCTGCTGTTATCGAAATTCAAAATGATTCTATAATCTATTATTTGTTTTTGCTCCCCAACTAACTGCCATAAACTACCATTAAAAGAATATAGTCCAGGTTCACTTATTTTTGCTACCTGTCCTGACAAATTCGTTGGTGGCTCGGTAATGAACAGTAATGTACCTTTTTTTGATGCAGAATATGTTTTTTTTGATAACTGATCGCCAGTGATTCTTGGTGGCAGTATTCCATCGTAATGATTGGGGTCATCAGGTTTGCCGGCAACTTCAAAGGTGGTCTCAGGAGATAAAGTATTAATTCCAACCTGCGAAGAAATTAATGAGCTTACCGATATAAAAACAGAGAGAATTAAGTTTTTTTTCATAGTAATTGCGTTCTTAGAATGCTGCTCCAAAATTCTTATTTAATTCATTAAATATTGCTGAAAGTAACATTCTGAATAGCCAATTGACTCTTTATGATTATAAAAACTTATCTGTAAATGCTAAAAAAATACACTGCTGGCTCTAAATGAATTCAGAGTGCATATTAATGCAGTTTTAATAGGCGTGCTAGCTGTATAATGATAAGAATAGTGAAAAGTTATAAATGATAATGTGAGGTGTCTGATAATCTTTTCGGAAAAGCACTCATTATATTTCGGAAAAGCACTCGGGTATTCTCGGAAAAGCACTCGTTAATCAGGCTGTAAAGATAAAAATACACGTTTCTTATCGCAGAATTCGGAAAAGCACTCTTTAAGACGAACACAATAATATACTTGTGGATAAAATTAATCTATAAAGATCATTCTTTCGGAAAAGCACTGATGTTTATATGGCAATGTTTTCGGAAAAGCGCTCCCGTAAAGTCGGAAAAGCCATCATCTTAATTACGGAAAAGCGCTCATTCTTAAAAATAGCCGGAACGCTTACTGCAAATCAATACGTGAGGAATATAAAAGTATATAATAAAAGTAATAAAAAGTTTCTTTTTATTTAAAAAGGAATCAGGAAATAAGAATTTGCTTCAAAAAGAAAAAACAACTACGATTTTTTATATTTTGAAACGGCAGTTTGAAAATCATCTTTTATAAAATCCCAGAATTTTCCGTGTAAACAAATAGGATCAAAGTCTCCGTCTGCAATTCTGAAATTTGTAAAATTTTTGATAATCAGTGCTTCGTCGTGATCATATGGATAACGCAGTTCGTGAAGTTCAAGCATTTTTCTAATGCTGTAATTGTCAAGAAACATATGCAGATCCCAGAAATCTTTCTTCCTCCCGCCTCTCTGAACAACATCAACTTTCATTGCTATAATCTCTTCTACAGTTGCAAGCCTAATAGTTTCGTCAGCTATAATGACTGGTTGAATAAATGGATCAGTGTAGTAAAAATCGACTTTAACGACATTTTGTCTATCAATTCCTATAGAATATGATTTCCCCAAAGCAGGTGCTAAATCAGAAAAAGCTTCAACATAAGGAAATGCCTCTCTTAAATAATTGTCGATTTCCTCAAAATCAATGCTGCCGTAAGCAGCGTCGCTGAACAGATCAATATCCACTGACATCCGGTGTCCAATTTGGAGGCTTAGAGAAGTTCCTCCCACTAATCTAAAGTCTTCAAGTACAGGTGCAGACATTAAAGTTTCCAGACTGCTTTTTAAAAGATCATTGACAGTATTATAATATAACATTCATTATTTAGATTTAGATTGAATTCTCATTGGTCTTCTCTTGATTGTGTTTATGGTACTGGCAACTTTTGCCTTTCCATAAAATCTTGTAATCTCATTTTTCTCATCATCATTTCCCTTTTCGAAAATCCTTTCTATTACAGCTCTTGACTGCTTCTGCCAATCTATTTGTTCAATGCTGGTATCCCAGAATAAAATATTTCTAATTAAAGAAAGATCAGGTGATATCTTTTCCTTCTTTTTTTCCTTTTCTATGTTGTAGTATGTTTGAAGTAACGATATAGTTCCCTCTGCTAATTTTAATGTTCTTTCAATTCTTAAGGCAAGTCCAATGGGAATATTTCTTTTACCTGCAGTTATCTTATTTAGAGTTTGAGGATGTTCACCTATCGATAGAGCAAAAGGACGTTCCTTGATAGAACGCTTCTTAAGTTCTCTATCAAGTACAATTCCGGGATGAATACCCTTATATTTCAATAAGTTTGATTTCATACTACAAATATAAGCAAATTTGTTTACATAATTTAGCATTTTTTTATTTGTAAATACTGTTTAACATATTGATTTTGTTATTGCTTATTATGTAGAAGCGCTGTCGATTTTTCTAACTGTGTTTTTGTTTTTACAATTGCGAATGTAGAACAGAAGCTGTCTCACAAAAAAATCTTTTTGGGTATCTAAAAAATTTTCTCCGTACCACTCCGCT
Source organism: Chryseobacterium sp. B21-037 (assembly GCF_028570785.1). Lineage (NCBI taxonomy): Bacteria > Pseudomonadati > Bacteroidota > Flavobacteriia > Flavobacteriales > Weeksellaceae > Chryseobacterium > Chryseobacterium sp. B21-037. The sequence continues at coordinate 2,459,693 of NZ_JALGCB010000001.1, read as the reverse complement.
AATTTTTCAGACTCTCCTAAATCCTTCGGACAAAAATATTTCAAGCCCTAAATATTAATTCATTTGATGATTTCAAATCATAGGGTTTTGAGTGCCATCTTCTTTTCTATGGTCATCAGCAAAGAAAAACCGGAACCTCAGTTATACGAATCAATTCAACTAACGCTCTTTGACATCTTCGGAAATATCAAAATAATATAGAAACAATGATTTCCAATTGGAAATAGAAATAAAGAAAACCGAGTGTCCTCGATACCAAATCAAATCACTCGAAAAAATTTTAATGAACAAAAATAATTTTTAACAATTTAAAAACAAACATTATGAACATTGTAGGCAGAATTACAAGGAATGCGGAAGTAAACGCATTAGCAAATGACAGACAAGTTGTTAATTTTTCAGTAGCTATCAATGATAGTTTTAAGAATAAACAAGGAGACAGAGTAGAACAAACCACTTTTTATAACTGCTCTTATTGGATTAGTGCAAAGGTAGCTACTATTCTCACGAAAGGTACTTTAGTGGAACTGACGGGAAAACCTAGTGCCAGTGCTTGGATTGGAAAAGATGGGGAGATTCGCTCAGGACTTAACTTTCTAACATCAATTATTAAGGTTCACGGTGGAGGAAATAAAGTTGAGATTAACTCAACTTCAAGTAGTGATGCCAAACCTCAAACAGCAGGTGCTTTACTTGAAGATAAAGATGATGATTTACCATTTTAATTTTTAAATCTAAAAACAATGAAAATATCAAAAATTCCTACTGACTATCTTTTTATTAAATCAATTGATTCAAGTGAGTTTAGTGATTTCGCAATCATTCATACAACTGAACAATGGAGAGAAAGCGTAGACATTATTGAGCCGTGATTCGATTCCTAGATCTTTGTTTTTTCGTATTTTTTTTCCTTCCTTTTTTCTAATAATATCCAGTGAGTATTTTCTAAGTTCAGCACCGGACATCTGGTAATCCGGATATTCAAGAGCCTGCATATCCTCCGGTAAAATTTCAATATTGGTCATAATGTTGGCACTATTATCACTTTTGTAAATTAGTTTGTATTGTGCCAAAAAAGACTGTCCAACAACCGTGACGATTCCGAGCTCCTGATTGTCGAAATAATAGATGGGGATTTCTTCTTTTTCTCTGATACTGTCTTTTCTCTGATGACTTTCGTTTTCAAATTGTTGAATTTTAATCCTGACAACATTCTCAGCTGGAAGATCCCCGATAAGATTTTTCGTACTTAAGTCAACAAACTGAACAGGCTGAGGGCTTCTGAAATGAAGATTCACATCTCCCGTGATATAAATTTCAGGAAGGTTGCTTTTATATACTTTTGAAATTACTTGATTCTGCGCCATGGTTTGTATTGAAACAAGCATCAGCATAAACATTATTATAAAATTTTTCATAGTTTATGGATTGGTATTTTTTTTATAGATATTTTTTTTCTTCTTTTCAAGTTCTTTATTATCAATAAGGTATACGAAAGAGTTATATTTAATTTTCGCTTTATTTTTTCTTATCACATCAGATATAGTTTTTGAAGTAGATTGATATACAGAACTTAACGTTGTTGTAAAAAAATCGGCACTTCCACTTGATAGATTTTGCCCTTGAACGATATTTTCTCCCATTGCTCTGGTCATTTCACGGAATGCCGAACTTGGTACATATAATCCCTCCATACCATCAACATCATAAATATTGAGACTTATAGGTAGAATTTCATTCTGATGCATTACCGATACGATATTAAGATTCACTCTTTGCAGTGAAAAACCACTGATCAGAGCATATAGAGGAGTACCTTTTGTAATTTTTGTGTTTCCGACATGTACATCCTCCAATAGTCGGATACGTATTCTGCTTCCTGCAAAACCTTTAATGTTTTCGTCAATAACTGCTTTGATAAAATTATTTTCCTGTTGTCTGTAAATCGAATTAAAGTCAGAACTTTTGGAAGCTTTTGTAACATCCAATGTTGAGTTAAGAAAGTAGTCCATTTCTTTCTCGTTTTTTTTCATTTTTTCAATCGCTTTCGCCTGATTTTTCAGCTCGGGATTATTTGCCTTTTCAATACTATCCATGAGCATCATCTGCTCTCGCATCAAAGTCATCTGATCCTTTTTCCAGTCTGATGTTTCAGTATTCCTATTTGAATTTCCGGAATTTGCATCTCTATTATTTTCATTATCTAACATTTTAAGCATTTTCATACTTCTGTCATATTGCTCATCTTCCCGATTTTTGGATTGTTTAGCATCCATAGCATTATAATAGGATTGTCTGTTAGCCTGTCTTGAAAGATTACTGAGACGCTCTTTTTCTCGAGCGTAATTCATACTGTCGATATGTCTTTTTTGACGTTCAGAAAGATCATCGTCAAACTTTTCAAGACTTTCATGCTCATCACCGAAGCCGTCAATCATTGTTCTTCCATCAGTTCTTTTATCGAAGAAATCTGCGTAGGCATCTGCTTTATCTTTAATTTCAGAACGTTCTCCAACTTTTCCAAAATCGGTAGAAATGTCTTTACTTTCAGCAAGCTTGTTTTTGTCTTCCACGGAATTTTCTGTGAATTGGATATAAAAATACCCTATCATCAAAAAAAATGGAAGGGCTATCAGAGGTAGAATATATTTAGGTTGTTTAAAATTGAGTTTTTTCATCTTGAATTATTTATTTTGTATTTCTCAAGTAGATATTTGATTCTCGAACTATCGGACGGATTCAGTATCTTTTTTTTCTGATAGTATTCCAGTTCTTTTAACGCTTCGCGTATATCCATTATCTTTTGTGTCTCTTTAAGCGAAGAGCTGAATGATGTTGATGCATCTGTAAGAACATTTTGCTTCTTCATTTTTTCATACTCCGGAATTGAAACTTTTTGGATGTATATCAGATTTCCGACAGAGAATACAGTAGAAAAGAAAATTAATCCGAACATTAGGTAAAATGTTTTTTTAGGTTGACGTTCTGCAAATCGTTCTAGACCTCTCCAAAGAGAATCTGTATTTGCTTCAACAATTTTATTCTGCTCTTCCATTATCTAAATTTTTCTTTTACGGAAATATCCGAGTTATCTAATGTTTTCCATTTTTCAATCAATACGCCATGAGGGTTATTGGGTGAACGAGGAAGGTCCTGCAAAAAACCTTCAGTAATCAATTTTCTTACAATAAGCTGTGTTTTTCGGTTAATAGTCTGCTTACCATAGTATGTGAATTTCAAATTCTGCTCATCTAATACTATACTGTCAGCTTTAATTGTCATTACACTGTTGGAAGAAATAATCTGATTGTAGAAGCCCTTCTCTTTCAGATTCATATATTCCTTCATACCGCTATCATCAATCAGATACAAAGCTTTTTTTGTTTGTGATTTTATGTAATCATCATCCGCAGATAATGTAAAAAATAATGCGTGAAACATATCAATCTGAGCTTTGTACTCTACAGGTCTGTTCAAAAGTAAATCGGTCTGTTTGACTAAAACCGGAACGCCATTATCCAGAATGTAAATGGATTTTCTCGCATCTTTAATTTGTTTATACGAAAAAATGAAACCTGCTATAACTATAATGACTGATAAAACTATACAACCGATTGAGGTTACTTTGTTAATCTTAATTTTTTTTTCTATGTTTTTTACAACTGCCATAATTATCCTTTTATTAGTGATGCTCCTTTTGTTGCTATTGCCATACCTGCTTTTTTCATTTTACTCATTGCTCCAGTATTTCCACCGCCTGATGGAATTATGTAATTGGCTAAAGTCGGAACGCACAAAACTCCGACTGCAGTAATTAAGAAGCAGACAATGACTAAACCGAAAGACATAATTCCACTGCTCGAATAGGTGAGTAGAAGATCCATATTCTTAATACTTCCATCTGTATTAATAATTTGGTCATATCTTTCGATTTCCGCTTCAAAAGCAAATAGCTGAAGAAGCGTTCCTATTTTTAAGATGACGAATGCAACAAATCCGTAGAGATTAACATTGATAAACCTTGAAATCCATTGTGTAAGAAAACTTGAAAATGCGGGGAATACTGATAAACCTACAGGTATTGGACCTATAATAATCAGAATGGTAGAAAATATGAGTTGGATGAAAAATATCCCATATACACAGATTCTTAATATCCACAATCCAATTAATTCTAATGCACTTGAGATGGCTAACTGCAATCCGACTTGTAATCTAAGATATAGTTCGTAAACTGGGCTCATTAAACTTGTTAGTCCATCACCAACCATATCAAGACCTTCCTCTATTAAAGATTGATCTCCAGCTTCCTGTTGTTGAATCTCAGCTTGCGCTTTTGCTTGTTCCTCAACGATTCTGTCAACAATCTGCTGTTGTTTTTTAAACCTTACCCATCGCAATGAATTTAGCTCCTGCTGACTTTCGATAAAGCTGCTTTCTGATACATCTTGAAGCTTTATCAACGGCATTCTCAGAATACCTACAAAAGATACCCAGTTCATAATGACCAGTCCGATAGCAAAGGGTTTAAGCATTGGAACAATTTCCCATTCTCGATCTCCACTGACCATCTGCCAACCTATGTTACCTAAATAGAGTAGGGCTCCCAATCCTGCTATTGCCTGTCCGAATAGAATAAATTGCCCATATTCAGCTGTCATAAAACTGTCATATAGTGGTAGGAATTTTTCAGTGAACCATCCTTCCAAAATACCTTCCCCCTGTAGAAAATCCATTGCCTTCTGGTAATATTCGTCACTGTGGGTATCCTGTGAAAATGCAAGGGAGGGAATGAATAAAAGCACTATTTTCATAATGCTTTTTATAATTGTTTCTCGTTTCATATTATTTATTGGTTATAAGTGTCCCATAAGTACATCCATAAATATTTCTGCATCTCTCCTTACCTTTGTGATCTTTCCAGGATTTTTTGTTTTGTAACTTTCTAGTTTTACTTCGGCTCTGAATCTGTTTTCACCTTGCTTGTTTAAATAAGCCAGATACTTTTTCATTTTTCGCCATTCAATGAGACAGTCGTGATATGCAAGAATTCTTTTTCCTCTTGGCATATCGACACTTTTGGCAAATTTGTATTTGTCTTGTATCACATTAATTTTTCGTCTGCATTCTCCAATAATGCCGTAGTTATTAAATCTTTCCCAAGCTTTAGATGATGTAAAACCCCATTGTGATAAGGCGGAAGAGTTTGTATCGAAATTGTCCAGACTGCTAAGCACATCTTTGTAGTATAACAGATAAAGAGGATCGGCTGATGAAGTTGCATTCGAAAAGTGAAAGAACTCTTTAAGGTTTTCTTCGTAGGTCAGCTTTGCTTCTGCCTGTATATCACTTGTCTTATCTTGTTGTACTAAGGTTGTCGCATAACGCTGATTTTGTAACCCCGTTAAATTGAGAGGTCTTATATCGCTCCCACCTTTGTAGTCGCGATTTCGACTTGGTGCTAACCATCCCCAGACCATCGCATAAGCATAATTGGTCTGGATACCTAAAAAATATTTAGGTTCCGGATGCCAGTCTCCCCATTGGTAAAAAACCTGTCTTTTTTCCTGACCTACAATGTGTTTGTCCTTTATTCTTCTTATGGTTTGTCCTTTAACAAAAGGTAAAAAGAAAAGTATTGTTAGTAGTATAAGTGTGTTTCTCATAAGATAAAATTTTACCAACCATTTAGATTATAGTTGTAGTTATTAATGATGTTTTGAATTAAACCCTTATCTCTTATATACCAGCTGTTGAACACTCCTATATGTCTGAAATAGGGTTTCTTTTCTGCATTCTTCAGATAATTGATGATATGTACTGTCCAGCCATTCATGATTTTTATCTCATGCTGTATTTTTGATAAAACCTTCTGACGGTCGTAACTATCCATTAAAAAATCATTTTCTTCATTGAGTACCGATTCGCTTATATTTTCATAAGAATTCATTGCGTGCAGATAAAGCTTGGAATAATAATTAGTAACCAATACAGCATATTGCGGTTTTTGAGCAGACAGCTCCAGCATTTTCTCCATGTTCCCCACAAGCTTGGTAAAGTCATAATAAATTCCTTCTAACTGTTTGCCCTGTTTCAGTGCTGAATTAACATTTCGAAGCTGGTTGTAGATGTGATTCTTCATAACTACCGCCTGTGTTGCTTTTTCCTTGATATCATCATACGCTTTTCTCTGTTTTTCATAAGATTTTTGATAAAGTTTTTCAGAAGCTACTCTTGCTGCCTGATTGGCTGTTACCTGTGCCTGCAACTCTAAGTTATAGTACAGCTGGTAATAGGTTTGTGACTTTGCATTAGTGGATAACAGGAAAATAAATACGATTAAAAATGTTTTCATATTAGTAAAGATTTGCATTGTTAATAATATCCTGAATGATCTTCTTATCTCGGTTGACCCAGTTTTGCAGAAGATTATTAATGTATTGATTTGCATATGTAGAACCTTCTAAACCAGGAAATGAGATTAGTTTATTTGTCGGAAAGCTTATATTTATACCTGTATCCCATTTTACAGCAGCTGATTTCAGTGGACGACCCGAAAGTTCAAACTCCCATCCTTTGTTTTCGACGGTAGCGTTAAGGTTTGCAAGGACACTCGTGAATCCTGTTATAGAAGGTAGCTGATAGCCTACCAACTGATTCGATGATAGATTTCTATACCAGGCAGTATTAAGGTTTAATCTGTCGTTAAATAAACCAAGTTCTAAAGCAAATTCTAATTTTTTTGTCTTTTCCCAGCTGTAATTTCCGTTGTATAATCTAGAAGGGATTAGTCCTGTTACTGAGTTGTACACATATGCTGATGAAACTGTATATGTATCTAAATATTGGTAGTCCCCAATATTATCGCTGCCAGCAGTTCCGTAACTCCCTCTAATTTTTCCAAAACTTAACCAGTTGAGGTTTTCTGCAAATTTTTCTTTTTTAAATATCCAAGCTCCACCAACCGCTGCGAAATTTGCAAACTTGTTATTAGAGCCAAAACGACTGCTTCCATCACGGCGTCCTGTTATATTAATAATATATCTGCTTAGATACTGATAGTTTATCCTGCCAAAAAAAGCGGCATATCTGTATTCATTTGTTATTTGATCCGAGACTGTTTTTGTTCTTGCAGCGCCAACATTAGTTATAAAAGCATTGCTTTCAAATCCAACTCCAACGATTGACCCTTGCTTGTTAACTTCCTTTTGAAAGGTTCCTCCAATTAAAGCATCAAACTTGTGATTTCCCAATTGATAGTTCCAATTAATCTGTGGTTCGACAATAAAGGAAAATCTATCCTGATTGTTTTTGGATGCTATTGAAGTAGCGCTAGACTGTCCCGCAGCGAAAGCTGGATTATAGATTGTATTTGGCTGTAAGGATAGTTCCTCAAAAGTCTGATAATTGAACCCTCCATTAAGTTTTAGAAAAAGCTGTTTGTAAACCTCGTATTGCGTGGTAATGCTGTTTAAGAATTGCTTGTTTTCATTGTTATATGTGCTGTTATAAGCAGCAACGGGATTTGCAAATGTGTTGTTTTCCCAATTTAATCCTCCTTCTGAGTTATAGAGTTCAGGAGCATTGGGCACTAGATTATAAGCCTGCTTAGTAATATCTGTTCTGATCACATTATTTTTCTGAATAGAAAAACTGTTAGCAATATTTAATTGAAATTTGTTGTCAACAGATTTATGAGTAATATGGCTTGAAATGTTTTTACTTTTATATTTAAAGTCCTCGCCGAAAACAGTAGTTTGTTCGTCATTAGATAAGCTTATTAAAAAGTTTGTGGTGTCACTGCCTCCATTTAATGATAATTGTGTGTTGGATAATGTTGCTGTATTACCAATTAATTTGTCAGGCCAGTCAGTATATCTTTCCTGATTCCAAATATTATTAACATCATATGCAGTAGCTGGATACGTTGAAATGCCATCATTTGAAAATGCTTTCTTTCTCATAGCTAAATACTCGGTAGTATTCATAAGCTTAAGGTTTGAAATTATTGTACTCAAGCCATATGATGTATTGAAATTCAAATTCAGTCGTTTTGACTTTCCTCTTTTTGTTGTTACCAGAACAACTCCATTTGCACCGCGAGAACCGTAAATCGCTGTAGCATCGGCATCTTTTAAAATCTCAATTTTTTCGATGTCATTAGGGTTGATGCTATTTAAATGATTAAGACTTCTCGCTGGTAAAACAGCAGTAGAGTAGAGCGAGGTCATTTCTCCTCCCATCGGAACACCGTCGATGACATATAATGGCTGATTACCATCAATTGTGCTGTTATCCTTATTTCTTAAACTGTTTCTTCCTCTAATCTGAATATCAAAGCCCCCACCCGGAGTACCGGAATTTTGTGTGATACTTACTCCCGACAACCTTCCCTGCATTGCAGACAGGACATTAGTTACGGGCTGATTTTCTATATCTTTTGCTGATATTTTTGCAATACTACCCGTACTTTCTTTTTCTTTAACCTTATAGTATCCAGCATTTAAGACAACTTCCTCAATGCCCTGTACTTTTTGATCTAACAAAACATTAATAATAGTTTTGCCACCTACGGTAATTCTTTTTTCTGCGTATTCTGGATGCCGAAAGATTATGGATGGATTTTCTCCTGTGATTTCTAAATGATAAATGCCTTTTGAATTTGTCTGAGCAACTTGATCGCTACTTTCTTGAGATACAATGACTCCCGAAAGTGGTGATTGATTCTCGTCGACAGTAACAGTTCCCGTCACTGTCTTGGTTTGTGCTTTAGTGTTTCCACAAATTGCGGTTAACATAAACACAAGACCGATGCTTCCTATGTTAGAATAGGATTTTTTCATAGTTTTGTATGGGTTTTTAATTAAACTCCTTGAATAAACTCTAGCTCTTTCCTGAAGTCGGCAAACTGAATAGGAGAGGGCTTTTTTATTAGCAAGGATTATTTTTTACTTCATTTTTTAGTTATTATTACTCTTGGATTCAGGTATTTGAAAACAAAACTTTCTTAGTGCCTATTAGCAATTATGCTACAGGTTGTGTGCGTAAGGTTGCAGCAAGGCACCCGAAAGCCATTTAATATGAATGAAATTGTGTCCCGAGAAAGCTGTAAAGCCGCAATGAGTTGTACACCTCATTGTATCATATAATCTGATACTATTTAGTAAGCGGGCTTAGATTGTTATGTAGAGATAAAGCGAACTGCATTGGAAAAAGACGGCGTGGGTTCTCTACATTATCCGTAATAGGGGTACTGGTATACCTTACACACAGATAAGAGGAAGAGACCCACGCCTAGGTCGTGAGCCGCTTACTTATCGTCTTGTGTGTTTAAAAATTACCAGTTTTCTATTACAAGATTCTAAGCAATTGCTTCTATTATTCTTTGAAGTATCGCAAAGTTACATTATATGCAACTAATGTTACAAATATATTAAATAATTTCCAATTTGGGGATATATCCCCAAAAGAAATTTTAAAAAAGTCAGGATTTTAGCTTCAAATCATAAAAATGAATATTACTGAGGAGTTTCTGATTGAAATTGGAAAGAGAATTTCTGAAATAAGAAATAAAAACGAACAGACGTTAGATGATATTGAATTTTTGACAGGAATTGATTCAAGTGACATTAGTAAATATGAGTTAGGTAAAATAAATCTAACTATGAAAACACTTATAAAATTGTCGCTTGCTTTAAGAATAAAGCCTAAAGACTTAGTTGACTTTAAATTTGATTTCGAAAAATATAGTAATGAAAAATCCTAACAAATAGTTAGGATTTTTTTATTTATTAATTTCTTCGTAATAACGATCAGAACATTGTTGAAGAATTTCTTCTGTCTCTTGTAACTCTTTTTTCTTCTGATCAAACTTTTTTTGAGTTTTGTTGTAATTCTTTGTCGTATTGTAAAGACTTACTGATAAGATAATAACCGCAATAGTTGAAATAATACTGTAGATTTTTAATGCTTTCATAGATGTGCTTTTTGTAAATATACAAAAAGATAACAAAGCTTTCCGGTGTCTACACTACAATTAATGAAGCTAATTTATTTCTTCATTAACTGGTAATGTAAGATTTCCATAAAATTTTAGTATACATTCTTTTCAAATTTATTTATTTAATCCAAATCTTAATAGGTGTATATTTGAGAATAATAAAAACTACTAAACCTTATGTTAACAAAATTATTCACTTTTATAAAAATTGTTTTCAATATAATAATTATTACAACATCATTAATATTAGTATTATTATCTCTAGCCGTGATTATAATTGTTCAAAATGATCTTAGTGTTTATGATCTTGATCTAAGTGTCCAAGGATTAAATTTTTATCTACATGAAATCAGTAATTACAAGGAATTATTTGCTACAACAATAACACTAATCGTAGCCTACTTTGGAATACTTAGATTAACAGCCGCAGAGGTAGCGAATCAAGAAAAGGTGAAACAGGACAGATTTAATGAGTGGAAAAATTTACTAGATATTAGAATTATGGAGGTCGAAAAAGACAATCCATATTTAAAAAGACAGTTTGCCACTGTCAGATTTAAACTTTTTGAGAGGTTGTATGAAAATAACATGGAAATAAATTCAAAAAAAGAATTAAATATGATCTTTAATGATGAGATACGAAGTTCAATAAGATTTTTAGAAGAAAAGAATGAGCAATATTTCGGAAGAGAAGTGTATCCTGACAATAATTACAGCTACATATATGCAGATTTACAATTTATATTTTTGGGATTAATAGATAAATATTACGATAATATGATAGATGATCTAAAAGCGATTGTATTAGATTCTTTAAATCCGGAAAGAACCATTAATAACAATTTATATATATCTACATTTAAGTAAAAACTTACTGTTAATTGCTTTCTTATTATAAAACAAGGATTTAAATCTAAATAAAATCCAAAACTTAAATAGAAATTAAAAAATCACGAAATATTTTATAGTACGCAAAAAGATTGCGCATATTATAGATTACTTTGCATTATGGATATAACAGTTAAAGACTTGGAGCTATTAGTAAACGACAAAAACAAAACAGTTTACAATTCAATGTATGATATAATTCTAGGACAGTTTGAGGATGCCATACGATTCATTGATGTCGCCAATCTGACTGAAGAAAGAAAAAAGGTATTAGGAACCTGCGGAATTTACTTGAGTTCGATTGTAGAACTATTACATACACTGCGTGACGTAATGGATAAGGGTTATATTGAAAGTGCTGGCTCAATTGCTACTGCATGTTGGGAACGTATTTTAACATTGAGGAAAATTTTGATTGATCCTATTCCAAATGCTCAAATTCATACAGATCATGCACTAACAAAGAAAACACCTTGGAGAGTTTACGATATGGTTTGTGATGTTTTAGAGAATGAACGTAGAACTAAAAACATTACAACCAAACGACCTTTTGAAGAAAAGAATTTTTATATGCAATATACTGTTTTAAGTAGTATTAAGCATGGAAACCCATTTACAATTTCTTATCTCTATCGACCTGATTATAGCTCAGATGAAAAATTGTTTAAGCTTAAATCAAATGATAGTCTGGAGGATAAGGATTTAAAAATATATATCAAGATGTTAATTATCGACAACGCTCTTGATGCTCTTCTTGATTACAGCAAAGAGTTTAGAACAAATTATAGTTTTTTAGAAGATTTGAGGCAAGAATTCGATGGCCTTATTGGTTCTGTAGAATTACAAGTTCCTTCTATAATGTTGACTACCCCAGAAGAAATGGGACAAGATTATTGGGATTATCTAATTGAATTAGAAAAGAGACGTAGATTTTAATACTAATTTTTTAGACCGTAAAAGATGACTGTCGGTAGAGAGACTTTAGAAAAAGCGATTTTAAATGCATTAAATAATGCAAAGGAACTTTATGAGGAAGGTGAAATACTTAAACGTGAAAAAAAATACGCAAGAGCCTATACACTCTTCCATCTAGCAATTGAGGAGGTTGGAAAAGTATATGTGATATTTAAATATTTATTGGCCAATGACTATTCAGATAAAAAATTGAAAAAATTTGATACTGAATTTAGGCAGCACAAAACTAAAATTGATCTGTCAACAAACATCGATGTTTTTGCACTCTGGGCCAAAGATGGAGCTTTAAGTGATCAGATACTTGAAAATGCAACATATTCTAAAGAACAAATTGACAAATTAAATAATTTAAAAAACTTTAGTTTATATTCATTTATACTCAATGGTAATAGTTACAACCCGTCTGATGTAATTGGATCTGAAGATGTAGATCAGATTAATTTGATTGCAGAGTATAGAATTAAGGGCACAGAAGATTTAACGAATATATTTTTATCAGATTTAGATCGACTTATTGGTGTTGTAGCAAAATCTAAAATTGAGAATATAAATACTACTTCCAAATAGAAATAGCAATCAACTACTTAAAAATGACATTCCAAAAATTTACTAACATGATGACTATTGAAAATTTAATTAACGCAGTTTCAGGTGGGCTTAAAATACTGCACATTTTGGATACTAATTGTGATGAAATAAATGTCAAGGAAGTTAGTTTGCTAAATGAAGATACTCTTTGCTGTAGTTTTTATCCCGTTTCGCAGAAATCAAATGATATTAAATTGGAGATTGCTACAATTATGGGATTTTTCAACGGCTTTTTTAGAAACACTTCTTATGAAAACATTAACTTCAATTATTATGCAGTTCGAGCATATGATACAAATAATGTGGAAATACTGAACGCACTATCAACTAAATCAGCTGCAGAATATATAGGAAAAGGAAAATCAATTGAGTGGCTCAAATTAACACTTTTTCAAGAGAACACTGAAGATTATCGTTTATCTCAAGCAAAGCAAATAATTTCTGAAATTGAGAACGGCCTTAGAGAGATAGTAAAAAGCAAGCTTAAAAGTAAGTTTGGAGAGGAATGGTGGGATATTGGGCTAAATAATAAATTGGGAGTAGAAGTGAAAGATATGTATTCCAAACAATTTGGAATTGATTGTACTAATGGTGATATCTTAATAGCCTATACATTTACTTTACAATTAAAAAAAATCATCTTAACTCACTTTAATTTATTCAAATCTTATTTTCAAACTCAGACTCAATTTGAAATCTTAATGGAAAATTTAAATAAATTAAGAAGAGAGGAGGCTCATAATAGAACTATTTCAGATTTGGACTTGAAAAGTCTTCGTGAGCTACACGAAAAGTTATTATCAAAAGTTCTTATTGATTTACAATCTTTTCAATCTGTCTTTTTAACTGAAAATTGGAGAATAAAAATAAAAAAGATTTTTACAGAAAGACAATATAAGTCAGTTCATAGTGAACTTGAAATTAGTAATGAATCAAATCTTGAAAAAAAGCTATTTAAGATTAAACAAAATATAATTTCTTTAATTTCATATTTAGAGGATACGATAATTAAATTAAAATCTATAACTGTACCTGTACATAAAAAAGATCTTCACAATAAATTAATATTCTGTTATGAAAGACAGAAAGAGTTACAAGAGTCTCTTTTTGACGAGACATTAACGTTAAATAGTGAGAAAATAAATACTATTGTTAATGAAATAAGATTACACGAAATCAAAATGAATGAATTTTCTTCGGAAATTTTATTAAATGAAAATTAAAAAATTAGAGTATTGAATTAGCCTATTAATTACGTGTTCTAGAAAACAAAAAAAATTACACAGATTACAGTTCATTACCTGAAAATTTGATCGACTTCAGAATTTAAATGAATTAAATTAATAACCTAAAAATACATTGCAATGCAATTTACAGATCTTGATTCTTATTACACTTATCTGGAAGAAGATGAAAATTTTTCCATTCTCGATTTTAATACCACTAAATATCTAAAAATTCTTGGTGACGGCTCTTCCGATCCAGAATTTAAGAAACTATGTTCTTACGAGCAATTCTTTTGCGACTTTTCAATTAAAAAGGGTGAACACATTCCCCAATATCAAATGGGAGATTATAAATATCCAACATTGGAACTATTTGATGATGACTTCGTTTATCTTAAGAAAAGAGCTGAGGAAACTATCAATCCAAAATACAAATCTAGATATAATCATATTCTTTGGCTGAGTCCACAAAAACACTATAATTATGCAAAGCAAGCGATTGAAAGTTACATGACACTTCTTGAAAATTCCAATTTTGCTGCTGATGATAATCTGTTAAATAATTCTTTTAGAACATATTTCGAAAATCTTTTTCTTTTAAGCCAGAGTATAAACTATAAAAGTGCTGAAACTATTGACTACTTTACCACACTTTTAGCAGGAAGTAAAATAAGCGAGTTCTGCAAATATGCAATCATGAGATTTATAGTTGAAAATATAAAAAAAAATGATGCTGTGCTTTTTGAAAAGTTTTTCGATTATGCCAATAGTCAGTTGGAAATTGCAGAAGATAGATTGTTAGAAAGTTTTCTCAAATTATTGATAATTATCAGTCAAAAACTTAAAAAATCTCCAGCAATTTTTCACGAAAAACTTGGTGATTGGCATATTTCACAGTTGAAAAAAGAAGATAGACAAGGCTTTGTGGCTCATCATTTCTATTTAAATGCTTTAGAAGAGTATAGAAAAGCAAATCATAAAGAGAAAATTGAACAGACAAGTGTAATGCTTGAACAAGCCAAGAAGACTATTGATTTAAAGAAAGTAACTTTCGAAATTAAAGACGAGGAAATACTAGAAAAACTTAATCAATATTGGAAACTAACCTACGATATTATTAAGCGTATTGTAACTGAAAAATCAAGTAAGGATATCTATGAATATCTTATAGTAGAGGATTTTTTACCTAAACCAAATTCAGATGAAGATAAACCTAAATCGGGATTGGCTGATTTAGTGACGACCATGACATTTGATATCAATAAAAATGTGAATAAAAATAAATCCGGAATGATCAACCATTATCATCTCCATATTAGCAATTTTACATTTCGACAGATTAGCTGTGTATTTTTGGAAGGTATTAAGGAAGAAAAGATTACATTCCAATCTTTGATTGATTACCTGAAAAATTATACTTGGTACGGATCTGATTTTACTTATGTAGATAATAATGATGAAAAGCAGGGATTTGACTGGATTGAATTACTTGCACCTTCTTTACAAGTTTTCTTTAATCAGATCGAAGCTGATATTAAAACGACAACAAATCATAATCAGGGATATATTCTTGCTATAGACAGTTTGGTCCTAAAATTTGAAGGTTTACTACGAGAGTTTTCCAGAGCAATTGAAGCCCAAACGATAGATTTCAAAGCCGATGCAACAGAAGAGCGTATTTCATTTGATAAGCTTTTAGACAACGATAAACTCACGAACGTAATACCAGCTAATGATATAGCTTTTTTTAAATATTTGTTTACTTCAGAAGGTATGAATCTAAGAAATAATATTGCACATTGTTTTTATAAAACAGAGAATTACAGCTCTGCCACAATGCTATTGCTAATAGTTGCTTTGCTAAGGCTCGGTAATTATCGCTTAAACACACAGTTGGATAAATAAAGTATATTTGAGATAGCTATAAAATGTCATATTAAAAAGTATATAATTAAGTTGAGTTTATACCTAAACAAATCTTGTAAAGGCTGCTTAATCGTAACGAATAATCTGTTTCGGTAAACAAAAAACGTTATATAATTGTAGTTAAATTAGAGAAGAAATAAAAATTTTGTTCATTGTTAAAGTAGATTACCATATTGCTCTTATTAGACTTTATGTAAAAACATAAAAGTAACCATTAAAAACTAAAATATCATGAAAACCTATCAAGCAATAGACCCTAAAATGCCTGAGAATATTGCACTGAGTTTCTCAGGTGGTGGCTTCAGAGCAGCTTCCTTCTCTCTGGGATGTTTATCTTATTTAGAACAATTGAACTTCAATGATAAGCCATTTATGGATATGGTAAAATTCGCTTCTTCAGCTTCCGGAGGAACAATCACATTACTTTCTTACTCTGTTGCGAAAAGAAATGGTGAGGAATTTAAGGATTATTATAAATGGATGGTAAATGAAGTGCTTTATGGAGAAAACCTGGTAAATCAGGTTTTCGACATTATGCGTTCGTCATCAGAATGGAACTCGCGTCCAAATAAATCAAGAAATCTGATTAATGCTTTTTCCATAGCTTATGATCTCAAGATTTTTAAAGGTGAAAAATTTGGTTTTCTATGGGAAAATGGAGGAATCCCAGATATTTGTGTTAATACTACAGAATTTCAAAATGGTTTATTGTTCCGTTTTCAAAATAAAGGTAGAATAGGGAATAACTTTATTAAAGGTGTTTTAAAAGAGAATCTTCAAAAAATTAAACTGGGTGATATTTTAGCTTGCTCATCTTGTTTTCCAGTAGGTTTTGAACCGTTTGTTTATCCAAAGGATTTTAGCTATGCTGGATTGGACAGAGAAGCCTTAGAGAGGGCTGTAGAGATGAATAATAAATATATAAACAATGAAAGAGAATCTACAGATCTCTTTCCATTGATGGATGGAGGTATCGATGATAATCAGGGTATCGATTCATTTATGAATGCAGAAGAAAGGCTGGAACTAAAAAACAAATTTGGTTACGATCTTTATATGACATGCGATGTAAGCAGCAATTACACTAACGGTTATCAATATCCTTCTCAAAGCAAATCCGGCTGGTTCGGCAGACGAAGTTTGCTATTTTATATTGGCACTATTTTTTTGCTGTTAGCTCTGGGTGTTTTAGGTGCTGTGTTCGACGTTTGTAAAGGACTTTCATATGCTGTTATTGGAATCACTTCCTTTTTTTCAGCATTAATCATATTTGTTGGGATAAAATTAATATCGTCTAAGAAAAAAGCTGAGACAGATCATTCGACGGCTGTTCTGCTCATTCTAAAACATCTCAGGTTTTTTCTACGACTTGATATAAGCATTCTTATACAAGAGATATATGCTCGTCTAACTTCCGCAGGGGAATTGGCTGCCGTAATCTTTTTGAAAAAAATAAGACGCGCATCTTATGGTGGTTTATTTCAACGAGTAACTTCTGTAGGAGATAGAAGAGGAACAGCAAATCCTGAGGGTCCAAGAGTAACAAATCTTAAATTTTGGGGACAGTTCTCAGTAATGAATGCAATTTATATGCTTAGTACTAAGAATAAATCAAAACTTGAAGAAAGTCTTAAGGGTGAAGTTTGGGTCAAAAAAGAACTAGAACTTCCAATAGGTGATAAGATGGAAAAAGCATTTGATTTTATGACTCCATCTGAAAAAATGCGTAAAGCCGCTGATCTTGCAGCTAAAATGGAGACAACATTGTGGTACGATGCTCATCATATTGAACAAGGACAGCCAAAGGCTGTTGTTGCTTGCGGTCAATTCACCACTTGCTATAATCTTCTGAGATGGTCTCTACGTTTTAAAGATGCACCAGGGCAAACTATATGGGAAGATTTTCAACAAAATCTGACTATACAGTATACCAAATTTAAAGATGATCCTTATTGGTTGTTTAATGACTACTCAAAATAACTTAAATGAGAAGATAAATTTAAAACTAATTTGCACTGAAATATCCGTATATTGGTCTGACAATCAAAAACTAGTATGCCAGATCAAAACATTCTCAAATTTCAGAAATCAATTACAAAAGAACTAATTGCAACTCATGAAAGAGTTAGAGATTTAATTGGAAATGCCAATTGGGGAGATGAAGGAAGATATAAGGAAGCAATTCTGAGAAAGACAATTTCTCAATTTTTACCTTCCAATCTTAAAATTGGAAGTGGTTTTATTGTCGGAAATAATGATCATTTAAATGGTACAGAAAGTGAAATTTCTAAGCAATTAGATATTATTATTTACGAGGATAAGACACCTGTTGTTTTTAGAGAGGGGGACTTTGTTATTCTGACAGAAAGTTCTGTTAGAGCTGTTATTGAAGTTAAAGCAGAAGTTGTCAATAAAAGTACAAATAGTAATGGTCTGAATAAGATTATCAATAAGCTTGAGTTATTAAATAATTTTCAAACCTTTTCAAATCATGCCCCAAGGAAAAAATTCGTTGGAATATTTTCTTACAAATATAATCAAGACTATAACCATAATTCTCTGCAGGAGATATTAGAAAGTAGTAATGGAATAGTTAATCACCTTGCTTTGGGAAGCAATAGATTTATCAAATTTTGGGAAGACCCTTCTGGTTTGGTTCCACCGCTTATGAGGAACGCGCCTTGTTATATTAAATATAATCTGCAGAATCTTTCTTTTTCTTACTTTATTTCAAATTTATTACATATTATTTCTGACGAAGATCCAGTTGAAAGATATTGGTTTTCTTTCCCGATTAATGGTACCAAAGAAGTGTATAGAGAGGAATCAATCATTTATATAGAATAACGCTTTATAAACTTAATTCTAAAAAATCATTTATACAGGATGTTTTTTGGATTTCTATGATTTTAAAAAATTGTAAGAATAATATTTAAGAAACAAAATCATAATAAAAGCTTATGAATAATTGTAAAATATGTAACTCGACAGCAGATAAAACAGGATCGCATATTATTCCTCACTTTCTTTTGAAAAGAATTGACTCTGAGCATAAGGGTAGAGATAAAGAAATGGGATTTGTTATTTCAGAAAGAAATCCTTCTTCATATTTTGGTAGAGCAACAAATCTTGAAACGTTGGAAAAAATATATGGAGAAATCGACGATGATAGGATTGCTAATAATTCGATCCCCTTGGTAGAGGATTATATATTTTGCAGCAGATGTGAGGCTAAATTGGCTGTACTGGAAAATAATTATTCTTCTAGTATTTCAAAAAATAACCAATCTGTTGGAATTAACTATTCAAGTGGAATTAATTCTGAACAGGCATTATTGTTTTGGATCTCTATATTTTTTCGACTTAGCATATCAAAAAATTCAGGAGTAAGTCTTTTACCTGAAGATGAGGATACATTACGAAAGATATTAAATGAATACTTTTCTAAAAATCAAATCATTTCCGACCTTGATAAGGTAAAATATAAAATATTGAGAGCTCAAAATGTACCTGAAAAAGCAAGTACTCTTCTTCACATAAATCCGGAATCTCAAAATCCTTATTTACTAGTAGTGGATGAATTTATTGTTTATTTATCACTAAATACTGATGTGGAAAATATGGATTTTTATGGATTTAAACTTCCGGTAGGAGAGGCAGAACAAAATAGCAACGCTGAAACTGATGAGAAAATTTTAGCTATTACTACAGATACACTTCTAAAATTAAATGGTAGCTTTCATGCCAAGGCCGCCGAATCTTATCGTGTTAATTTATTCTTTGAATGCGATCAGATATTTCAGAGAATGAATTTTGGAGATAAAATGCCTGATAGTATGAAAGAAGAAATTTTTAAAGCATTAGCTAACGATGAAAAGGTTTCTTTTGGTGATAAATTCTCTACCAAACATAGGGCAGAGAATATTTTTAAAGTACTACAGCAATATCTTAAAAAGTAGCTAATGAAAGATAGTATTTAATGATTTTAATTTAAATTATGGAAAAAACAAAACAAAGTGATATAGATTATAGAAAGAATAAAATTCAAGGAACATATAATATATCTACTACATCTTTCTACAATGGGAAGTAGTTAAAAAGAAAAAATAACAGAATATCTGCTGGATGTTCTCAATAGAATTAGATTCTTTTAGAGAACGGAAAATAGTATTTAACAACTTTAAATAAAAAAACTATTCTATGAAATTCGAAGAAAAAATTGAACTTGTATCTAAGTTACTAGATTACTCCTATTCAAATAACAATTACGCCGATCAGGATGATATTAGAAGTATAACAATGGATGCTATTGCGCAGAGTACTCAAAATTACCTAATTGCTCTAAAATTATCAGAACACTTGAATGATATCGGATATATAAATGCAAAAATTTGGGAAGGGTTTGCAGAAGATGATCTTGAAATTATAGATCATAATTTTAATGGCTTTATAAAAGATGCTTTTTATAATGCACTTTTTATCGCCATTGAAACTAACTTTAGAGCTGTTGCAAAGCATTTTGAGGCAAGGACCGATACGATCAATAAAACTTCAATAAAGACGACCATTGAAAACTTATTAAGTATGATTACATTCTTTACAGGTGTTACAACATATGAGAAAGATGTAATTTTCTATTTTTTTTACTTGCGAAATACAATGCACAATTTTGGAATTCACACCAAGCCCAATCATAGTTTAGAAATTGATGATAAAACTTCACTGATTGATCAGTCAAAAGTTAAACTAGAACTGATTCAAAACCAAACTAATAATATTACTACAAAAGAGCAACTCCTCCTTATTGAGCAGGTTCTTAAAGTGATTATAAGATTCAATTCTCTTATTCCGACTACTGAAAAAATAGAACATCCATTAGCGAATTTTGATTATAATAGTTAAGCTCATAAACCAGTATAATTTATTTTAACATTTTTTAACATTTGGCATATTATTCGAATATACGTTCGTGTCAAAACTAGCCCAACATCGACGTTAAAAGTAGTAGGCAATTAAACAAATTAATGTAAATGAGTAATTCAAACAAAAACTGGCCAAGTAAAACAGGAAATCCTTCAGGAGGAAACAGGGGAAATAATCCTGCTAAGACTTCAAGCGGAGGAAGTAGTAAGCCTTCTACATCAAAAAAATAACTCTGTTTAAAAGCATTCGAAAGTCTGAATATCAATTCAGGCTTTTTTTGTGAAAATATAAAATTCTAAACCTTCTCCGGCGATATTTTTTCGTATAATTAGAGTTAGATTTAGCTGTAAAATTATCGCGTTTTAAGTATATTTGTTAACATTTAACGTGTATTCATGATTTATCTCGCAGTTGATACTTGTGTTTGGCTGGAACTACTTAAAGTAGACTTTGCTCACGAAAATAATTTTTTCGATGAGTTACTGTTTTGGATTGAAAATGGACATATTAAATGTGTCACAACTCAAAATTTAATTAGAGAGTGGGATAGAAATAAAATTTCTAAACGAGAGGATATTATTAGAAGGTTCAAAGAAAAGCAGAAAGAAATATCTAGTGTTTTAAGTGCCACTGAAAAACTTAACAGTGTTTACCAACCTGATAAGGTGGAAGACGCCCTTAATAAGCGTATAGCTAGAGTTGACAAACTGTTTTCTACGGCTGCAATTGTAGCAAAAGAATCTGATGAAATATATCTGGATGCCGTAAAGAGAAATATCGATTGTCTTGCTCCAAACCATTCAAAGGATAGTTTCCGAGATACATTAAATATTCTAACATTAAAAAAGCATGTTATGGATAGTAATTATCCATTGTGCATTTTTACAACAATAAATCACAGTGATTTTAGCGATTTGCCAGATAAATACAAGCTCCATAGTCATCTTGTGCAGGATTTTAGGGATGGAAAGCTGGAATACGTATATTTTGATAATGCTCTGAAGACCTTCTCAGGAAAATTGTTTGATGTTAAGCTTCGACCGTTTGTTCCTTCTTTTACAGATTATCTCAAAGATGAGAAGAAAAAGGAGGAAAGCCGCATTCTTGCTGAAAGAAAAATGGAAAAGCAAATGAAAATGGATGTGGTAGATGATGATTTTATTTCAAACACGCAGCAAATTGACAGAATATTGCTATCAAAAAAAAGGACTAAATTAGACAATAATATTTTGGAATTTCTATTTGATCTGAATCCCCGTTATAAGGAGTATTTCTTAAAAAAATTAGCAGAATATGGACTGGTTTAATTATTTAAAAGAGCAAGATTTTTTCAATCCTGAAAATAATCCTTCTCCAATACAGGTCTCAGATGGATATCAAATACCCTCATGGGAAGTACTTGATTATCTAATAGCGATATCAGAAAAATTAAAGTACTCTGAAAATCTTGAATTGATTCCAGAAATTTTGGAAATCGTTAAAAATATCTCTGAACATCCAGTTGATAACTATCACACCTGGTATAAATTGATCAAAATCTTATCACTGATTCCTAATGATTATGTAACGGATGAATTTTTAGATTTTATTCCTGTGTACGTTACAAGTCGTTTTGATACATTATTACAAACTGCTGAGATTACAGATTCGCTTTTACCTAAGTTTTTAAAGGAGGATAAAAACTCCGAAGACATTGAAAAGGCAGAGCGTATAATTTCCCACCTGTTTGAAGTTAGATGTTTCGATTCCTTAGAACAGTTAGAGACGATCGCCACTTTAAGATATGGATCGCCTTTTTATCTCTATAAAATAAACCACGCCTTTCATGACGAACAGATTTTAAGTAAGATCATAAATATTTGCAGTTCTAAACCACTGTATAAATTAATTGACCAGATAAATATTTTATTAAGGGATAATGTCATTGTTGCTGAGGGAGTGACTAACGAACTGAATTATACTTTTAAGTTCTACAGGGTCTATCAGGAAATGATTTTTACATTGGAAAGATCTTCAAATGATGAAAAAGAGCTTCTTGATAGAATTGTTATTAATGACTACTTGAAGTTAGATGTAGATTGGTTTAATCATTTCTTGACCGATATCTTTACTAAGCATTCAATCGAACTGCAAATTTATAATGATTTACACGAAAAATTAAGTTTCGCATTATGGAATGATTTTTCCTCATTAGTAGGTTATGAAGGTTTTAAGGATCTTGAGCAAGACTCTCATTTCCATAATGTAACTTTAGGTGTTTTTTCTTATATACTTAGAGAGTGGTTAGTGGGATTGATTGAAGTGAATCCTGAAAGGCTGAAAGATGTTCTTAAGGACTTTATTTATAAGAATGAACTTAATCTGCCATATTTTAAAAGACTGTTACTTTATGTTGTAGCGCAAGACTGGGATAGTTTAAAATATATATTTTGGAATTTAGTAGATAAAGAAGATAATATAAATTTATTTTCTTCTTTTTCTTATAGATTAGAATTGTATTATATGCTTTCCAAAGTAAGTAAAAATCTAAATACTCAAGAACAGGAATTGATTAATAATATAATTGAAAAAGGTCCTGTCGGTAAGAGACATTACTCTTCAAGTAAAGAAGAATGGCAGCATAGATGGCTGGACGCACTTCAGGAGAATGAATTTTTTAATTCGAAATATAAAGCTCTGGAAGAGAAATATAATGTAATAAATGATTATTCGGAGGAGGGTAAATTTGTTGTTAGAGTTGGGCATATAACTCCTTTTACTAAAGAAGAGATTTTAAGTATGCAAATTGAAGATATTGTACATAATATTGAAAATTTTAGTAGTAAAGGTGGCTGGGATAATCCAACAGTTGAGGGATTTGCTGAGGTTATAAAAGAAGCAATTGAAGAAGAACCAGATAAATTTTCTAATTGTATTAATCTGTTTTTAAATGTTAAATATATCTATGTTAATGAAATATTATCTGCCTTTTCTAATGCTTGGAAAGCTAATAAATTTTTTAATTGGGAAAATGTATTAAACTTTTCTTTTAGGTATATCACAGCTCCATCATTTTTAGATCATAGTAATCAAATGAATGATGATTTTAGAGTCAATAAAGATTGGATTTATGGAGCTATTAGTATGTTGATTACTAATGGAACACAAAATGAAAGTCATAGTATTTCAAATGAGTTATTGCCAATATGCAAAGAAATACTTTTTCACATATTTCAACAATTACCAGAGTCAGATTTTAAAATCAGTGATGATACTGATTTTATTATGTACAGTTTAAATTCCACACAAGGTCAACTTATGGCCGCTCTCTTGAATTATTCATTAAAACTGGCTCGTAACAAAGGATCTGAAAACGAACTGAATAGATGGGATGATGATGTTAGAAATATTTTTGATGAATCTTTCGATAAGTTCATTGATTCATTCGTTTTAATAGGAAAGCATATTCCGCAATTCATGTATTTGGATGAAGAATGGCTACGTGAAAAATTATTATTTTTAAATAATGTAGAAGGTGTAAAATGGCTGGCATTTATGAATGGTCTTACTTTTGGAAAGCCCTTGAATATTGTATATTATAATATATTGTATCCTAGCTATCAACGAGCTGTAGATTCTAATATTAGTATTATTCGCTATAATCATGGAATTTTAAGACATCTTTTAGCATATTATTTCTGGGATTACGAAGAAAATTTTGAAAAAACGCTTCTTTATAAAATTCTTCAAAATTCAAATGTTGATATTCTTCAAAATATGATTCAACTATTAGTTAAACAGAAGGCCATTTTGAGAGATGACATTCCTAACAAAGAAATTCTGGTTCAAAAAATTCTGAAGATTTGGAGTTTAATTAATGCTTCTCTTGAATTAATTTCAAAGGATCTAAAATCATTTGATAGAATCGTTTACCTAACTGATTTTATTGAGAAGCTTACTGACGAAAATGTTGTTCTAGTTGAGCAAAATTTATTGAAATTTCATAATGATATCAATAATATTCACTTTATTGGAGCTCTATCAAATTGGATGAATAACAGCTCACCAGAATTAATAGGCAGATTAGTGAGTATAATGAATATCAAGTATGTTCATGAAAAACAACCTCTAATTGATCTTGTAACATTCTTATATGAAACTGGTCAAAACTCTGTAGGGAACCATGTTGTGAACAAGCTTACAATGGAAGGCTATGATTTTTTAAAGCCAATATATCTGCGTTTTAATCAGTAGGATTACAAAGTGTTCAAAATCAATTTTTTGGTAAAGTAATACGAAAAAAAATCCCTATAACGTAGGGATTTTTTTTCTTAAATATTTTTATTTTTAGATTCTTCAACTGAAACCTTTCAGAATTCTTTAAATAATTTTCCTAATTCCAATGCTGATTTTCTCGCTCTTTTTCCTACAGCCTTGTTTCCTTTCTCTGACTATTGATTTGTTTCAATTGAAAATGCTGTAAATTCAGCATTAATCTTTTTTACAAGTTCTTTGATAAAATTATTACTGTATATTTTAAATTGACTGTAAATATAGTTCTGAAATTTCTTTAGACCCTTCTTGCAATATTTATTTTCTTGGTAACTTGATCTATATCGGCTGTAAATTTTGTTAAATTTGGATCAATCCAATTTAGTAGCTCAATAATTGTATTGTATACATCTTCTGCATATGTAAAATCAATAGTTGTTGCATTAAAACAAATTGGTTCATGATGACTAATTCTATTCCTGAACTTTCTTATTTTTGATAGTCTGTTCAAAATATCGACTCTACTTGTTCCTGCTGGTAGATGATTAAAAATTTGTATAGGTACTCCAGAAAGTATTATGTAAAATGTTCTTTCAAATAGTTCAGTCCAAAATCCAAAATTTTGATCTGCTATTATTTTACCCGTTGTGATTGTTATTCCCCTTCTAGTAAGCTTATCTTCGGCTTTTTCTACCGATTTTTTTAGAAAATGATTGTGAACCATTCTTCTTGTTACCGGATGAATATGACTTAATCTAGGGTCCATCATAAATCCTGTTTTTTGTGTAATAATCCAGTCGGGATCGGAAAAATGGGATGATAGTTTTTCGCTTATTTTATTGCGCAAAACTACCTCTAATACACTTAGTATATTGTAGAATGACTGACTAATTTTTAAATTATGTTTGTATAGCTTAATAGCTCTTTGATTATTATTTGCTGTGGCCGCTAAGTATCGACTAATTCGGGGATAAGAGAAATGATTAGTTACAATATTGATTCGCATTAATTTATTTTATTTCATGGGTGTTGCAAATATAATTAATGTTTTGTATATTTGCAGAGTAATACTTATTAAAGCCTCTTGCTATTAGCAACGTAATTAAGTTTAAGAAAATATCGAGACATCATTTAATGATGTCTCTTTTTTATTTTAAACCATTACAATATTCAATAAATCCTTAAATAATAGATTTCTAAAATAAAAGACATTATTATCAACAAATTTTGAAAATTAGCTTATTTTTTACATTTTCTGATCTTTTATATTCAATATAAAGAAAAAACATAAATCAGCCAGATCGATTTGTGAAACAAGTTGATGAGAATATGACAGAAAGATTTATAATAGATTATTTAAATTGATAGAGAAACGTAGGAGCATAATATTCAAAATAAAATTTTAAGAACGGAAATCTTTTTTAACTTCGAGCAGGTTAATCTCTATTATAATTCATTTTGTGTTTTTACTAATGCTAATATTACGAATGACTATATTGAAGATTATCACATATGATTAATCTATGGTAATCATTTGTAGACTTTGGAAATACTTCTAGAGAATAAGTTTAAAGCAAATGAAGGTAATCCTAATTTCTTTGATTAGAATCTATATATTTTGAAGAATGGAAGTTAATTGCGTGTTTATACGGAGATAATTTTACTTCAAAATTTATAATTTAGTCTAGTAATTAATTAAAGTTAAATCTAAATATCATGAACTTAAATCAAACTATACAATGTCCTGTATGTAACGGACCTATAAACTTTAATGTCCAGGCACTAATTGCTGGTGCTAGTTTCGAATGTCGAGACTGTAAAGCAGTAATTAAAATTTCCCCATCAAGTATGAACCAAGTAAAACAAGTCTATGAAAATTTTATCAATCTGAAAGATAAAAAGGCTAAAAAAGTTGATACATTCTCAATCAGTGAATTTCTTGAAGTTGTTGATAAAGTATAGTATCCGCAGTAAGCTCTGATGGATTCTTTACATTATGAACGTTATATTTAGCTCATCTTTTTTCTCGGTAATCCAATTTCATATTCCTGTGGATAAGGGTTGCGGTGAGTCATACTAATATCCTCTCGAAGACTTTGTTCCATTTCTTTAGACTTTTCCTCATCCATAGAATATCGTGGGTCAGAAATGAGTGGCATTTTTGCCATTCTTGTTATGGTAACTGTAGGGAAATGATAATCGACTTCAACTGTTCCCAATAGAAGGTAGATACCACCTTCCTTGAAAGGAAATTTCTTCAGACTGTCCGGAAAATGAGCTGTGTCAAAATATTGACCCTCCGCATCGATCCAAGTTCCGAAGTACATATCATCCTTTTTACCGGGATGATTTTTCATTTTAATGGGAACGTGCTTTCTGGAAATCAAATAAGCCAGCATTTTTACCTTTCTTTTATGGTATTTCAGAAGGTCTTTAACTAAAACATCGCCTCTGTACTTAGTTTTTAATAAATCAAAAATAGAATAAGATACAGGAAATCCTAATATTTCAATTTCATCAAATGCATCTTCAAAAGGATTTCTTTCGATTAATGGCAACTCATAATCTTTTTGAGGTTCATCAAATAATGATACAATCCTTGTTTTGTACTGATTCTTAGAAAGCAGAAATCTTGCTTCTATCAGCAGTTCGTGCTTCTGTTTACCTGTGAATCTAAAAGCTCCGACAAAGATCAATATCTGTAAGGCTTCAACACCAATATTAACTCTTTTGACAAAATCCTCCAATGAATTATAATTACCATTTTCTTTGCGTTCTTCCGGAATAAAGAGTTTTACAGAAGCGTCCAGATTTTCTATGTGCATTAATCCCAAGTAGACATCGGTGCCGTAGACGGTTGTCTGAAACTCGCTGAGATTGACACAGGGGTTGTGGATCACAGCTCCGGCCATTTTTGCTTCGTGGACATACACTTCCTTTCTGTAAAAGCCACCGCCATTATTAATGGCGGATACCATAAATTCAATAGGGTAGTAGACCTTTAGATAAAGACTCTGATAGCTTTCAACCGCATAGGAAGCCGAATGTGCTTTGCAGAAAGAATAGCCTGCGAAGGACTCGATCTGCCTGTAGACTTCCTGGGACAATTGCTCGGGATGACCTTTTCTCTTGCACGATGCGAAAAAGTCATCCTGTAACTTTTGTAAGGCAGAAAGTGAGCGCCCTTTTCCACTCATAGCCCTTCGCAGAACATCGCCATTGGCCGCCGACACCCCGCCAAAGTGCATGGCAATTTTGATCACATCCTCCTGATAGACCATAATACCGTAAGTTTCTCCTAATTCTTTTTCAAATACTTCGTGGAAATATTCAAACTGGCCAGGGTGATTGTGCCGGAAAATATATTCCCGCATCATACCGCTTTGTGCCACTCCAGGTCGAATGATGGATGACGCAGCAACGAGTACTTTATAATTGTTACATTTTAGTCTTCTCAATAGTCCTCTCATCGCAGGTGATTCGATATAGAAGCAACCAATGGTCTTTCCGATACTCAGGTACTCATTGCATTTCTCTTCATTCTTTGAAATTCTGGTGTCCTCAATATCTATCAATATTCCTCTTTTCTCTTCGATCAGCTTGACAGCGTCTTTGATAGTTCCTAATCCTCTCTGTGATAAAATGTCAAATTTTTCGAGACCAATCTCTTCAGCAGTATGCATATCAAACTGTACGATAGGAAATTCTTTGGGCGGAAACTCCAAAGCTGAATAATTGGTAATAGGTTCTTCGGAGATCAAAATCCCGCAGGAGTGCATACTTCTTTGATTCGGAAATCCTACTAGTAGTTGTTCAAATTTGTAGATCTGCTGTACGACTGCATTCTGGTCGTGCTGCTCTTTCGGTTTTTTAGAAAGCTGTTCCAATTCATCTTCAGGAAGCCCGAACACTTTTCCAATTTCCCTGAATCTTGATTTTCTTTTGAATTCTACAATTGTTCCGCAAAAGGCAACGTGATCTTTTCCATATTTCTTAAAAATATATTCTAAGATCGTATCCCGGTTTTTCCAGCTCCAGTCGATATCAAAATCAGGTGGGCTTTTTCGATTTAAGTTTAGAAACCGTTCGAAGTATAAATCCAGTTCCAAAGGACATATATCGGTGATCCCAATACAATAGGCTATGATACTGTTAGCGCCGCTTCCTCTACCCACATGCATAAACCCCATGCTTTTGCTGTATTCGATAATATCCCAGGTAATCAAAAAATAACCACAGAAATTGAGCTGATCAATTACTGCCAGCTCTTTTTCAACTCTATTAATAGCCTGTCTGTTTTTATCAGGATATCGTCTTGTTAAACCTTCATATGCCAGTTTTGTTAATAGTTTAAAATCATTTTCCCTGCTGTCGGTATAAAACTTTTTATTTTTTGGGGTTTCGAAATCAAAATCAAAACTGCATTCATTAACAATATGTCTGGTGTTTTCAATGATTTCGGAGTAGCTTTCAAATTGGTTCTTAAGTTTACTTTTCGCAATGAAGTACTCGTTGCTTTTACAATAATCATCTTCAGTCAATTTGGTGAAAAGTGTATTTCCATCAATCGCGCGCAATACTTTATGAAGTTCATATTCCTCACTGGTTTTAAAAGTGACCGGATGTAGAATAACCATTTTATGGATTAGAGATCTCAGTTCAGATTTAATCAAAAGATTAATTTCATTCTGTTTTATCCCAATGTATTCGTGTTCTAATAATATTTCAGGAATATTCTCCAATGAATAGATCACAAAACAGTTTTCCAATTCGGGATTCGCTTTGGGAATTTCAATACCTTCACAATTATAATCGGTTAAAAGTCTGTTGACCTCTGCAATACCCTTAGGATTTTTAGCCAGGCAAATATAATACTGCTCATTTTCAACCCGAACATCAACACCTACAATTGGTTTGACGCCGTTTTCCTGACACAATTTATAAAACTGATATATTCCTGTAACAGTATTGATATCAGTCAACGCCAAAACTTTCAGTTTATAGTCCACAGCCAGCTGTACCAGATCTTCAACAGAAATAGTTCCATAGCGAAGGCTGTGATAAGTATGGCAATTAAGAAACATAAGTAGTTATTAATAATAAAGTCCGGAAGCACGTCCAATGCTTTTAGCTCCAAATCGATTTTTAAGGTTATCCATCGTCTGATATAAAGAGATCAGCTCTTCTGTATCTTCAAACAGGTTCATCTGATGGTTACCATGAACCAGTCCAGTAAACCTGACTCCCACTAAGCGAATTCTCATCCTTCGGGTATAGACTTTTTTAAACAATTCCAGCACATAGTTGAGCAGTGTATGGTCGGCTGAGGTGTAGGGCACTTTGCATTGTTTGGTTTCCGTATCAAAGTTGGCGTAGCGGATTCTTACCGAAACAGTAGAGGTCAGCCATTTTTCTTTTCTTAACTGGTAGCATAATTGTTCTACCATTCCGCTGAGAATGCTGTTGATATGCAGCACATCGATCGTGTCTTCTGTAAAAGTAGTTTCGGTTGATATTGATTTTCGTTCAGAATATTGCACTACAGGATCGTTGTCTATGCCATTGGCTTTTTTCCAAAGCTCAATTCCATTTTTTCCAATCATTTCCTGCAAAACATCTACAGGCATTTTGGAAAGCGTTTCAATCTTTCTCACGCCCAATCTGGAAAGCAGCTGAAAGGTAACATCGCCAACCATCGGAATCTTTTTGACAGACAAGGGATTCAAAAAAGGTTGGATCTCTCTCATTTTCAATTCTAATTTTCCGGGTTTGGCTTCACCGGTTCCTATTTTTGAAACCGTTTTATTTGTGGATAATGCAAAACTTATCGGTAGTCCTGTGTTTTTTAAGACAGTATCAGCAATTTCTGTGGTCCACTGATAACATCCAAAAAACTGATCCATTCCGGAGAGGTCAAGATAAAATTCATCCACACTGGCTTTTTCCATTATGGGTACTTTTTCCTGAATAATTTCCGTTACCACATGAGACATCTGGGAGTAGTATTCCATATCTCCCTTGATTACCATAGCTTCGGGACATAAACGCAGCGCCATACGGATGGGCATTGCAGAACGGACACCGAATTTGCGAGCTTCATATGAGCATGATGCCACCACACCGCGGTCTCCACCTCCTATGATTACAGGCTTTTTGTCCAGTACAGAGTCTCTCAGCCGTTCGCAGGATACAAAAAATGTATCTAGATCCATATGTGCAATTGCTCTTTCCATTTGACAAAATTAGATACTAATTGTATCATTTTTTATATATTTGCAGATACAAATTGTATCAATGTCAATTTTTTCAGAAAACATCAGGTATTTAAGAGCTCAAAAAAAAATTTCACAGCAAGAGCTGGCTGAAAAAATTTTTTTGAGCAGAGTGCGCTATTCAAAGTATGAAGATGGTCGTTCAGAGGCTCCTTACGAGGTTTTGATTAGAATTTCCGAATACTATAGTGTCAGCATTGATCTTCTGCTGACTGTAGATATTAGAAAATTTCCTATCGATGGAATTGTTGAACTTCCTGATAAGAGAATCCTTCTGCCGATTAGGGTCGATAACGAAGGTAATGATCAGATTGAGATTATTCCACAAAAAGCCTCAATGGGTTACTTGAACGGCTACGGAGATCCGGAATACATAGAAAGTCTGGAAACTATATCGTTGCCTTTCCTAAAAGGTGGTAAGTTCAGGGCATTTCCTGCTGATGGCGATTCAATGCCTCCCTATAAGAATGGTACTTACATCGTAGGGAAATATGTGGAGAATCTTTCAGAGTTGAAAACGGATAAAACTTATGTATTCATTACAACTAATGACGGTATCAGTTATAAAAGGTTTCAGTTTCACGAAGCAGATGGGATCTGGGTTAAAGCTGATAATCAATTTTATGAGCCCTATAAAATTCCCTTATCGGAAATCAAGGAAATCTGGGAATTTGCCTGCAGTATCAACACAAAGGAATATGAACCCGATGAGGTTGCAGAGCATCATATGCAAAAATTTATCACAGAGATTAAAACGGATATAAAGGAAATCAAAGTACAAATGGGTGATAGGAAATAAGTTAATTTCTACTAGAAGTCTGTGCCTTAAATTAGAAGCTTCAAAATTTAGAAACTTCCCCGAAGGAAAGTAACAAAAATGATGAAAAACTCTCTGTTAACAGAGGTCGACACATCTAAAAATAAAAAGAATCACACATTATGACTCAATTAAGCCTATTTGATCCCGAAGAGTTTTATGAATTTCCTAAAGACCTTTTGGAGTATAAAGAAAATTTTTTGATCAGGGAAGATGCTAACATTCTAAAAGATAACTTGTTACAAACGGCATCTTGGGAACAGCGTACTCAGAAAATGTATGATAAAGAAGTTTTGACACCGCGTCTTACAGCTTGGTATGGTGATGCAAAATCATATGATTCAGCCGATAATAATACGTCAAAAAGAAATGATTGGACACCCGAACTATATGCTTTAAAAGAAAGGATAGAAAAAGAATTCGGTTATCAATTCAACGGCGTTTTATTAAATCTTTATCGTGATAATAATGATTCTGTGGCGTGGCACAGAGACAAGGAGAGCAGATATGGGAAACGCCCTGTAATTGCATCCATCAGCCTTGGGCAAACCCGGAACTTTGATTTCAGAAAAAAAGACCATCACCAAAGCAAATACAGTCTTCCGCTTCCTCATGGATCATTGCTCATTATGAAAGGTGACCTACAAGAAAACTGGGAACATAGGATCGCTAAATCAACTATTCCAATGAAGGAGCGTATCAACCTGACGTTTAGATTGATTAATATAGCCTAAAAATAATACACCAATGCGAAATATAATGTAATATGAGCAACGATATATAAAACTCCAAAGGAAAGTTTGGAAATTCAGCTTATTGATGAGCAAATTAAGAATGCTCTTTCTGAGATTATGAGCCTCTTTTTCATTTATATATCCTCACTTTCTATACAATTTACAAAGAAAATCTGCATAAAAAGATGGTATTTCACTTTTTTTACTTCATCAGCTACATATTCGACGTTATAATCAAGTTTGACGATTTCACTGTGAATTCTATTATGATCCATAGAGATGATACAATACGTCGCTTTCCTGTCTTCTTCTCTGCTTCTATAACTTCATTCGGCCAAGGCGCAAAATCAACCAAATCACCTAGACAGAAAATTTTTATCGATCTGCTAAAAGTAGTCCATCTGAATTTCGGGCTAGTAGCAGGTTAACAAAATAAACATTTCATAATTATTAATCATTTTTTGACATTTTGTCAAGCTTATCAGCATGACTTTTAAATTTCAAATCTGTTTTTTCCAAATTTAGTCCACTGATGCTTCTATTGTAAGGAATTTATGCTTGATTATTGTTTAATAAAATTCTCTCAAATAAGCCCAAAATTAAGTAAATTTATCGTTCAGCGCTATTCTTCTGCTGATTTACGTTAACGGTCAAGATCTGCCTAAGCATAATTTTTTCCTGTCAAAATAAAACAATGAATAATTGAAATTTAATTTGATTGTCTTCTTTACATATGCATAAATTTTATTTTTTTATAATTTTTGTTTTAATATCAAAAAAACATACCTTTGCAACATACTAATCGGTATGTTTTATGACAAAAGCAGAAATTACAAGATCTAATATTCTAAGAAGCGCCTTGAATCTGATATACAAAAAAGGGTATCAAGCCACTAGTATTGACGACATTTTACGAGTAACTCAGGTTACCAAAGGTGCGTTTTATTATCACTTTCGTAATAAGCAAGAAATGGGTATGGCATTAATTAGTGAAACTATAAATGATCAGATTCTGCCGTTTATACTAAATTCATTGTCTAAAAGTACCGATTTCAGGAAGAACATGTACGATACGATGCATGGACTATTGTTAGACCATTCCTTCATGACAGCTGAAAACGGATGCCCAAATGTGAACTTAATTCAGGAAATGGCACCTTTGTCTGAAGCCTTTAGAAAGGCTTTGTTAGTATCATTAAACAAATGGAGTAAAGCAATTGAAAATGAAATAATAAGATGCCAGTTGGCAGGTCAGTTTAGCTCAGATCATGAAGCCAAAAAAATTGCACTCAACATCCTAACTCAATATCATGGCGTAAGGAATATGGGTAAAATATTGGGAAAAAAATATTACTACACATTTTTAAAAGAATTTAAGACTTACATAAATTCTCTAAATTAAACTGATTAAAATGTTATCAATTGTACATGTTATTTTGACATCCTTATCTCTTTTAATTTATAATCTGCAAACTAAAAGCATTTTTTTTAATTAAAAACATACTAATTAGTATGTTTTTATGAGGCTTGTGTTTAAAACATACCGGTTGGTACTTTTATAATTTCCTTTTATGAACAAAATAATTTTTTACAACAATTACTTATTTAAAATGATAAATAATAGATCAGGAGAAGATCTTTTGCAAAAAAGTATACATGTAAAAATCAGAATTATTAATCTCCTTATAAATGAGAAATCCAATTTTAGACTATTAAACATTTATACAATTTCAAATATTTTAATAAAAATTTCATGAAAAAAACTGTAATAGGTGGCATGTTCGCCATCGCTGTATTGCTGGGTTGTAAATCCGGTGATGACAAAACAGAGTCAGCCAACATACCCTCGGTTCCTGTCGCAACCGTTAATCCAGGCAATGCAATGGTCTATCTTGAATATCCTGCCAAAATGGAGGGACAAACTGATGTTGAATTACGAGCTCAAGTGTCTGGAATTCTCGAAAAAATCTATATCACGGAGGGATCTTACGTAAAAAAAGGAACACCTCTGTTTCAAATTGATCAAAGACCTTTCACAGAAGATTCCAATTTTGCTCAAGGTGAGTTGCTTGTTGCAAAGGCAGATCTCATGACAGCAAAGTTGGAAGTCGATAAACTTACACCTTTGGTTCAAAACAAAGTTGTTTCACCATATCAGTTAAAGACTGCTCAAGCATCCTATCAAGCATCAATTGCAAGACTCAAACAGGCGAAAGCAAAGGCGGGCAATGCTAAAATAACACTTGGTTTTGCTACTATTAAGGCGCCGGTTAGTGGCTTCATAGGTAGATTGTTTAAAAAGACGGGGAGTATTATTTCTCCTTCTGATGTACAGCCTTTATCATATTTATCCGATAACAGAGAGATTCACGCCTATTTTTCCATATCTGAATCAGATTTTGTAACCTTTAAGGACGGACTCCAGGGGGCATCAATTGCAGAAAAAATAAAAAATGCTCCTGCTGTGAGTATCATTCTTTCAGGAGGACAGGTATATCCTCAGGCCGGTAAACTGGATATGGTCGATGCTGTTTTTGACAAAACAACAGGAGCAATAACCTTACGTGCAACATTTCCCAACGAGCAAGGTTTACTGCGTTCCGGAAATTCAGGGCGAATAAAATTGGGCCTGCAGCAATCGAACGTTATCGGAATTCCACAATCCGCAAC
Source organism: Chryseobacterium sp. B21-037 (assembly GCF_028570785.1). Lineage (NCBI taxonomy): Bacteria > Pseudomonadati > Bacteroidota > Flavobacteriia > Flavobacteriales > Weeksellaceae > Chryseobacterium > Chryseobacterium sp. B21-037. Next base: position 2,424,423 of record NZ_JALGCB010000001.1, on the reverse strand, counting down.
TTTTGAAATGCAGGATAAACTATTCGCTTTTGTGGTCGATCGAAATAACAAAGTCCGACAGGTAGCCTTAACCATATCAGGAACGTCGGACACAACCTACTATATATCTGAAGGACTAAAAGCAGGTGATCAACTCGTGTTAAAAGGGATGGAGTCTCTAAAAGAAGGCATTGTGGTGAAACCTGAAAAGTCGACAGAAAAAATAGCTAAAATAAATATCAACTAAAGATTATGTTAAAAGTTTTTATAGACAAACCGGTTATTGCGACAGTAGTTTCCATTATGCTGGTCATTTTGGGAGTCGTAGGTCTCATGGATCTTCCCATTCAACAATTTCCGGACATTGCACCTCCTGTCGTTCAGGTTTCCGCAAACTATCCCGGCGCCAATGCCGAAACAATGGTTCGTGCCGTTGCACCCGCTCTCGAAGAATCAATCAATGGAGTTGAAAACATGACTTACATGAGTTCAACATCCAGCAATGACGGAACACTCACCATATCGGTCTATTTTAAGTTAGGTACAGACCCCGATCAGGCTGCGGTGAATGTTCAAAATCGTGTTTCATCTGCAACAGGATTGTTGCCGACCGAAGTGGTTCAGGCCGGTATAACCACGCAAAAAGTTCAAAATTCACTGGTCATGGCAATCAATCTAATGAGTGAAAATCCAAAACTATATGATGCAACATATTTAACAAATTATGCTCAAATAAACGTAATTCCAGAGATAAAACGTATACAAGGAGTTGGACAGGTAAGATTTTTAGGAAGCAATAAAGATTACTCCATGCGTATTTGGCTAAATCCGGCACAGATGACCGCATATAGTATTACTCCTAACGAGGTCATGGCAGCTGTCAAAAGTAAGAACCAAGAGGCGGCACCAGGAAGATTAGGACAATCAAGTAACCGATCTTTTGAGTATGTTCTTAAGTATTCAGGAAAATATACCAAACCTGAAGAATATGGAAACATGATCATTAGATCTAACTCAGATGGAACTATCTTGAAATTAAGAGATGTTGCCAAAGTTGAATTGGGAAGTTATACTTACAATTCTTTGAACACAGTACATGACAAACAAAGTATTTTGTTTGAGGTAGTTCAATTACCGGGGTCAAATTCTAGGGAAATACAAACCAAAGTGGGTGAATATCTAAAAAAAGCTGAGAAAGATTTTCCACCCGGAATCAAGCAGCAAATTCTGTACAACACCAAAGATATGTTGGATCAATCCATTGAACAGGTTCAACAAACTTTACTGGAAGCCTTTATCCTTGTATTTATTGTCGTTTACATATTCTTACAGGATTTCCGATCCACATTGATTCCCGCCATTGCTGTACCCGTAGCAATTATCGGAACATTCTTTTTCATGTCGATTTTCGGATTTTCAATAAATCTTCTAACCTTATTTGCACTTGTTCTTGCTATCGGAATCGTTGTGGATGATGCAATCGTTGTGGTGGAAGCCGTTCATTCAAAACTTGAACATAAAAACATCACACCGAGAAAAGCTACCATGTCCGCTATGCACGAAATAACCGGCGCAATCATCTCCATTACTCTTGTAATGGCGGCGGTTTTTCTACCTGTTGGATTTATGGACGGTTCAGCCGGGGTCTTTTATCGTCAATTTGCCTTTACTCTGGCAATAGCTATTTCTATTTCTGCTGTAAATGCATTAACCTTGAGTCCCGCTTTGTGTGCTTTGCTTTTGAAAGATGTCAATCATGACCATCACGAAAAGCCGAAAAATTTCAAACAAAGATTTTTCTTCGCATTTAACAAAGGTTTTGAAAATGTAACCTCACGATATGTTGGTAGCGTAAAGAAAATGATAAAATTTAAATGGATAAGCCTTGGAGCACTTGTGGTAATCATGCTGGTAACAGGATTATTAATAAGAAAAACTCCCACAGGATTTATTCCTTCCGAGGATTTGGGCTTTATTGCCATCTCAGTTAATCTTCCTCCCGGTTCATCGATGAAGAGAACGCAGGCAATTCTTGATGAAGCTGCTGACAAAGTTAGAGATATGCCCGCAAAGTTTGCTTTCAACCAGGTAGCGGGATTTAACATATTGACAAGTTCTACAAGTCCATCTTCGGGTGTTGCATTTTTCAGGATGAAGAAAGACGGAGAACGCGGTGATATGAATGACGTATCCGCAAATATTGCAGAACTTCAGAAACGTATGAATACGATCAAAGGTGCGCAATGTTTTGTCTTTTCATTCCCGACAGTACCGGGATTCAGTAATGTAGATGCACTGGATATAGTTCTTGAAGATAAAGCAGGCGGAAAACTTGATAAATTCGGAGGTATTGCAAATCGTTTTATTGCAGAACTGATGAAAAGACCTGAAATCGCAGTAGCTTTTACAACATTTCGCGCGGATTATCCGCAGTTTGAAATGATATTGGATCACGAAAAAATCGAACAGCTCGGTATTGATGAAAAAGATGTATTAAGCAGTATGCAGGCATATTTTGGAAGTGCTCAGGTATCAGATTTCAACCGATTTGGTAAATATTATCGGGTGATGATCCAGGCGGAAAAAGAAGAACGCGCCGACCTTGCTTCAATGAATGAAATTTATGTCAAAAATAAAACAGGAAGTATGGTACCCGTTAATACAATAGTGAGTTTGAAAAGGGTGTTTGGCCCTGAAGTCATTACCCGGTACAATCTTTACAACTCTATTGGGGTAAATGCAGTGCCGAAACCAGGCTACAGTTCAGGAGATGCAATTCAGGCTATTAGGGAAGTCGCAGAAAAAGAATTACCTACAGGTTATTCTTTTGAATTTTCCGGAATGACAAGAGAGGAAATTTTATCCGGTGGACAATCTGTGTTAATATTTGCATTATCGCTTTTGTTTGTTTATTTCTTGTTATGCGCTCAATACAACAGTTACATCCTGCCTTTGGCCGTTGTTCTGTCGGTACCTACCGGTATAATCGGAGTTTTTGCGGCAATACGTCTGGCAGGGATTGACAACAATATTTATATTCAGGTTGCTTTGATTATGCTGATCGGATTACTTGCTAAAAATGCAATTCTGATCGTGGAGTTTGCATCCCAACGAAGAAATGCTGGACACTCACTGGTAGAATCCGCACTGGAAGCTGCCAAACTGAGAATACGTCCAATTATTATGACGTCGATTGCATTTGTTGCCGGTATTGCGCCGATGATGAGAGCAACAGGACCTTCTGCAATGGGTAACCACTCCATCAGCATAGGTGCCGCTGGAGGAATGATTGGCGGCGTTGTGTTAGGACTGTTTTTTATTCCTGTTTTGTTTATCGTTTTTCAGGCTCTGCATGAAAAGGTATCAGGAAAGCCTAAAAATATAACTGCAGAACCGGTCTTACAATAGATTGAAACTTTAATCAAATTCATCTTAAAGAAATGAAAAAATACTTTAAAATAACTGTCACAGCAAATATCCTTTTAATTATTATCGGTTGTACAGTCTCCAAGGACTTGAAAACACCTGCACCCGAACTGCCTTCGACATTTCGTAATGTGTTGACTGAGGATACAATGTCGATCGCTTCTGTTCCCTGGAAAGAATTTTACAAAGATCAAATACTTCAGAAGTTAATTGACAGTACAATTATCAGAAATTATGATATGCAAATCGCACTTAAAAACGTAGAAGAATCTCAATTAAGATTGAAACAATCAAAATGGAATAATGTACCGGTTGTAGGGCTGAATATTACATCTTCAATAACCAATCCTTCGAATAGCAGTCTGAATGGAATGTCAACTTCACAGTTTCTTGGAACCAATCATCTGGAAGATTATACTACAGGAGTTAGTTTGTCTTGGGAAGCAGATATATGGGGTAAGATCCGTAGCAAAAACAAAGTTGCTCTTGCTTCGTATCTGTTAACCAATGAAGCACGTAAGGCAATACAGACTGAATTAATTGCAAATGTAACTCAGGGCTATTATAATTTGATAATGCTAGATGAACAATTGAAAATTGCGCAAAGAAACATCTTACTGAATGAGAGTACTGTTAAGATGATGAATTTACAATTTGAGTCGGGTAAGGTTACCTCACTTGCTGTAGAGCAGGCTGAAGCCCAACTTTTGGCAACACAAAAATTGATTCCGGAATTGGAACAGTATATTATTGAGCAGGAAAATGCTCTACGCATTTTAAGTGGTGATCTCCCTGCTACCATTAACCGCAGTAACTTGTCAGCACAAGTGATACTTCCTGAAACATTATCCGCTGGTTTACCTTCTACATTACTGAGGCTTAGACCCGATATTAAAAGTAGGGAATACGAACTTCTATTGTCGAACGCCAAAGTAGGTATAAGTAAAGCTGAATTGTATCCGTCATTAAGAATAACGGCAAGTGGCGGTGTAAATTCTCTAAAGGTGAGCGAATGGTTTAATATTCCTGCGGCACTCTTCGGTATCGTTGGTGCAAGTGTTGTGCAGCCTCTTTTACAACATAAAGAACTGAGCACTCAATATAAAGTGGATCTGGTAGAACGTGAAAAGTCAGTCCTGAAATTTAGGCAATCGGTTGTGAATGCTGTGGGTGAAGTTTCAGATGCGCTGGTCAAAATTGAAAAATTAAAATCACAAGAAATAATTGCTGAAAAAAGACTGAATAAGCTTCAACAAGCTATAACAAGAGCAAATGATTTGTTCAATAATGGAATGGCTACATATCTGGAAGTTATTATTGCTCAAGGGAATGTCCTGCAAAGCGAACTGGATTTGGCACTGATAAGAAGATCGGAACTGAATGCAATATCCGAACTTTATCGAAGTCTCGGAGGAGGGGTAAATTGATCATTGCATTGAGTATGAATACGTAACTATTCTCACATAGACACAAGCAACTGGTAGCAGCAATATTCTTTCATTAAAAAAAAACAATGAATTTATTCAACCCTTGCTCAGTTTTATTTTTAAAAATTAGTGAACAAAAAAATGATAAATAAAATTAAAATTTAAACATTATGAAAATAGCAATTAATGGTTTTGGCCGAATAGGAAGAATGACTCTAAAAGCTCTTCAAAATCATCCCGAGGTAGAAATAGTGGCAATAAATGATTTGACTGATGTGAAAACATTGGCTCATTTATTAAAATACGATACAGCTCATGGACTTTTTCCGTCGCAAATATCAACTGATGACAATAGTATATTTATCAACGGCAAGAAGATCATAATAACCAACGAAAAAAATCCTATCGATCTTCCTTGGAAAGAGTTAGGGATAGATGTGGTAGTTGAATCCACAGGACGCTTTACTAACAAAAAAATGGCACATTCACATATTGAGGCTGGAGCAAAAAAAGTTCTTATAACAGCTCCGGCGTCAGGTGGAGTTGAAACGATTGTTCATGGTGTCAATAATCCACCTGTCTATACTGATCAAATTTATTCTACCGCATCTTGTACCACTGGATGCATTGCGCCTATACTTTATGTCCTTGATAAGGAATTTGGAGTGGAATCTGGTTTTATGGCCACTGTTCATGCTTTTACTGCAGATCAAAACTTGCAGGATGCACCTCACAGTGATCTACGTCGTGCCAGAGCTGCGTCGTATTCAATTATTCCCACAACAACAGGTGCAGCGAAGGCTATCGGAGATGTTTTGCCTAATTTAAAGGGTAAGCTGGATGGCTTCTCGTACCGCGTTCCGGTTATTGATGTTTCCATAGTAGATCTGTCAATAAATCTGAGCAAAGAGATATCTACTGAAATGATTAATGATCTTTTTAAGCATTATGCCGGAAATTCATTAAATGGTATTATGGAATATACTGAAGTACCTTTTGTGTCGGCAGACATTCTAGGTAACAAACACTCTTCCGTTGTCGATGGCAGCATGACCAAGACAATTGGTAAAATGGTCAAAGTGGTTGCCTGGTATGACAATGAAGTTGGTATCTCCAACAGAATAGCCGAATTGGTTTCTTTGATATAAGTTAGGTATTGTCAGAGAGTACCTATTGGCGATTCAGAAGATATTTTGGTTACAATTTCCAGATCTAGAAATTTTATTTCAAAAAAATGAATATTGTATTCAAACATAAATGTCTAATAGAAAAAAACATTTGCCATGTTACTATGGCAGATGCTTTTTCGCTATATTATTTAAAAATGAAAAATCGTCACTTATGATAACTAAATGACGATTTTTATAATTTTTGCGATTGACAATAATTTGCTTTCAGAAATAAAAATTAACTGTATTAATCACCTTATAATTTTATTTATCTCTGGTTACCATATTATGAAATTACTTATTCTATTGACTTTAGGAATTCAATTAGGTTTTTTGCCTGATGTTTTGCTTTTAGTATAATTTCTTCTTTGGTGAAACCCGAATTAACGGATGTATCGTGAAAATAGATTGGATCAATGTAATTCATTTGGGTATAATAGGCAGTTTGTTCAATGTTTTTGCAAAATTCGTGAACCTTAAAATGATGTTCTCCTAAAGCTTTGTAATCTTTTTCTGGGGCTCCGACTGTAAAACTAGGAATGAAATTTTTACCTTTCAATTTGTCTCCCGTACTACCATAAGCAAAACCATACTCTAAAACAACATCAAACCATTGTTTTAAGATAGCAGGCATATTATACCAATAAATGGGATACTGAAAAATAATATTCTTATGTTTCAAAATAAATTCCTGTTCAATTTTCGCATCGATATTGTAATCTGGATATAATGACGCAATGTTTCTGATTTCTACATTGATGTCGCTTGTTATAAGCTCCTCTACAATTGCTTTATTCGCTAATGATTTTTCAAAATTTGGGTGCGCTAGAATGAGTAATGCCATAAGATTTTTTATTGATATTGTAAACTATAATAATTATAGTTACAAAATTATTTTTAGTTTTATAGATTTGCAATAACTATCAATTTAGATAGCTTTCAATTTTATGAATTATGAAGAAAGAATATTTAGGAAAACACGTTGTATTAGGTAAAAAAATTTACCCTTGTTCCGTAAGTTTGGCAATGGATTTAGTTGGAGGAAAATGGAAAACAGTAATTCTTTACCATTTAAAAGATGAAGGGAAACGTTTTAGTGAAATTCGTAAGGAATTATTTTCTGTCACGGAAATGACTTTAAGTATTCAACTGAAACAATTGGAAAAAGATGGTTTGGTTTCAAGAAAAGTATATGGGGAAAAACCACCAATAAAAGTTGTCTATAGTTTGACCAATTTTGGTAAGTCATTTATTCCTGTATTAGAGGCAATCACTATTTGGGGAAATGAAATTGTAGCAGAAAAGGGTAAATTTGTGCCCGCTTTTACAGAGCAAGCTTAAATTTTCATATCAATCATTACCATTTTTTGGATAAGTTGTAATTTGAGAGTAGATTCATTCTCATAAGTAGGATTTCAATTACAGATTTTAGCCAAATTAGCAATCACTATAAATAGTGGCGTTGTGAAAATTCTAAAAAATTTGTTACTTTGCTCAACCCGTTATATATGAAAAAATCAGAAGCAACCCGGCAGAATATTCTTCAAAAAGCATTTGAAGTCATTTACATGCACGGTTATCAGACAACAAGTGTAGATGAAATTATTGCCACAACACAAGTAACAAAAGGCGCTTTTTATTATCATTTCAAAACTAAGGACGATATGGGTCTAGCAATTATCAATGAGTTGATGATACCTGGTTTCAAAAAGACCTTTCTTGATCCTTTTAATGTGGACGAAAATCCATTAGATACCATTTATAATTTACTACATTTTCTGTTGATGGAAAGTGAAGATCTAAAGGTTGAATATGGTTGCCCGGCATCAAATTTCGCACAGGAAATGGCTCCATGGAATATTGAATTCACAAAGGCCCTAAACACGCTTTCTCTAGAGTGGAAAAAAACAATTATCAATTCCATAGAAAAAGGGAAAGACAAAGGTTATATAAATAGATCAGTCAAAGGGGACGAGGTAGCAGTTTTTATACTTTCGGGTTATTGGGGAGTGAGAAACCTTGGAAAAATTAAGAATTCAAAATCAGTTTACATTACTTTTTTGAATGCGGTTAAAACCTATTTTCTTAGCCTAAAATAAAATTTTTATCAAAAAACATTCTAACTAGTATGTTTTTGTATTATCTTTGCGTCATTGAAATTTTAAACAATGTATCAGACGCTTATATTTCTACACTCCATCCTTAGATGGTTGGTTTTACTAAGTTTATTATATTCTATTTTTAGAGCTTACAAGGGTTACTTTAGTTCGGGAGAATTTTTAAAAATTGATAATGCGGTAAGACACTGGACAGCTACAATTGCTCATATTCAATTGGTTTTGGGAATTATACTGTATTCTCAAAGTCCGATCATTAAATACTTTTGGAACAATTTTGATGAAGCAAAAGAATCATCGGATGTATTATTTTTCGGGATGATCCATATTTCCCTAATGCTGCTTTCAATCATTTTGATTACTATCGGATCCTCAATTTCAAAAAGAAAAACAACAGATCGAGAGAAGTTTAAAACAATATTGATTTACTTTATTATTGCTTTAGTTATTATTTTCATAGCCATTCCATGGCCATTTTCACCATTTGCCAACAGACCCTATTTGAGATAATTATGATAAATCTATTAAAAACAAAAGTCGGACGTTTGAGAATTATTGCCATTCTTGAAGGAATCTCATTATTAACATTGATTTTTATTGCGGTGCCTTTAAAATATGGTTTTGATAATCCGGGTCTGGTCAAGATGATGGGACCGATACACGGTTCGCTATTCTTATTATTTTTATTTAATACTTTAAGTGTTGGTGTTGAGCAAAATTGGAAATTTAAAGAGATTACATGGAAAGTATTGGTTGCGTGTATGATCCCATTTGGAACCTTTTACGTAGACAAAAAGATTTTAAGTAAACTGTGATCAATCGTGCGATTTTATTTATAGAGTCTATAAAGCACAACATCTTCTGCTAGATCTTAACATATAATCAAAGCAATGCGTTACAGTTCAAAATTTGGTAAGCAAGAATAGTTGAGTTCTTTTTTAATTTTTAATAATTTGAGATGATTGAATATTGTTTTCATTGTGGGCTTGATATTGAAAAGGATAGAATTCCTTTTGATGAAAAAATTTTTTGCTGTAACGGTTGCAGATCGGTTTACGAAATTTTGAACAGCAATAATTTGACAAATTTTTATGAACTAAATGCCCGAGCCGGAATACGACCAAACGACGAGAATTCTTCTCAGTTTGATTACCTTGATACTCCTAGTATTTTTGCAACTATTACGGATTTTTCAGAAGGTTCTACAAGTTTGGTGACGTTTAAAATTCCTGTAATTCATTGTTCATCTTGTATTTGGCTTCTGGAAAGTCTTCAGATGTTAAATAAGGATATAAAATATTCACAGGTGAATTTTACAAGAAAAACTTTGAAGATTTCATTTAATCATCAGGATTTAAAATTAAGTGAATTGGCAAAATTTTTAACTAACCTGGGGTACAAACCCTCTATAAGTTTGGAAACTGCTGACAAAAATGAAGATCATTTAGATAAATCTTTGCTTGTCAAATTGGCAATTGCCGGTTTTGGTTTTGGTAACGGAATGTTTCTCGCATTTCCGGAATATATTGGGGGTAATGATGTTTGGATGGAAAATTATAAAGGCTTATTCAGATTTTTGATGTTTATATTAGCTTTACCAGTTGTGTTTTATTCGGCTTCAGATTATTATAAATCTGCCTGGTATGGCTTAAAAAATAAGATAGTCAACATTGACGTACCGATAGTTCTTGGAATTTTTGTCTTGTTTGGCAGAAGTGTTTATGAGGTTTTGACTGATTATGGCGCAGGATATTTTGACACGTTATGCGGGTTATTATTCTTTATGCTTATGGGAAAAATGTTCCAGAAGAGAACCTATAGCTCATTGTCCTACGATAGGGATTATAAGTCATTCTACCCAATTGCTGTTACAAAAGTAGACTTCGGTGGGATACAGGAGAATATTTTACTTTCTGAAGTTAAAGTAGGGGATAGGATCTTGGTCCGAAACCAAGAGATAATACCTGTTGATGCAGTTCTTATCAATGGTGAGGGTAATATAGACAACAGTTTCATAACAGGAGAAAGTGAAAGCATCAGCAAGCAACCTGGTGATAAAATTTATGCCGGAGGGAAGCAAATCGGTTCATCTTTAGAGTTGGAAGTAATTAAAAATGTAGACCAGAGCTATCTTACCCAACTCTGGAACAAAGAGGCTTTTAAAAAGCATGAAACAGGATTGGACACTCTAATCAACGAAATCAGTAAATATTTTACTTTCATTATTGTAGGTATAGCAATCATTGCCGGAATTTATTGGTACTTCATCGATCTGGAAAAAATGTATCAGGTAGTTTCTGCAATTTTAATTATTGCATGTCCGTGTGCCCTGGCACTTTCATCACCATTTACATTCGGACATGTTATGAGGATCTTGGGTAGAAATAAATTTTATGTAAAAGATACTTTGACAATTGAAAAAATAGCGAAACTGGATACTATTGTTTTTGATAAAACAGGAACCATTACTGAAAGGAAGAAGTCGAATATCAAATTTGAAGGAGACATGCAAGAGTTTGATTTATGTAATGTGAAGACCTTACTGAAAAATTCAAACCATCCTCTGTCAAAATCTCTTTACGAATTTATTAATTGCAATGATGGTTATTTTCCGGTAGAAAATTTTAATGAAATTTCAGGAAAAGGTTATCAGGGTAATGTTCGTGGAAATTTATATAAGATCGGTTCTGCAAAACACATTGGGCAAGAATCAAAAAATCTTGAAACGGCGGTCTATATAAGTAAAAACGAAAAGTTTTTGGGGAAGTTTATATTTAAAAATGAATATCGTGAAAACCTTAAAACCTTGTTTTCGAGATTAAACTTTTATAAAATATTTATTTTAAGCGGAGATAATTCTTCTGAAGAATTACAGCTGAAAGCAATCATTCCAAATGTTACCTCGATGGCATTCAATCAAAGTCCTGAGGATAAACTCAATTATATTCAAAAACTTCAGAACGCCGGAATGAAAATTGGCATGCTCGGAGATGGATTAAATGACGCAGGAGCTTTGAAGCAAAGTAATGTTGGGATTGCTATATCTGATGATACGAATAGTTTTACACCATCTTCTGATGTGATTATGAAGGGTGACAGAGTTTACAGACTTGACGATTATTTTAATGTCTGCAAAGGGTCGATTACCATCGTGAAAATGACATTCGGCATCAGTATTCTTTATAATATTCTTGGATTAAGTTTTGCTGTCACCGGAAACATTTCACCATTGTTTGCCGCTATCCTAATGCCAATGAGTTCCATTACAGTCATTTCATTTACAACTCTTTCGACCTGGATTTTGGGTCGCAGATATTTTAATAAAATGAAAAAAAAATATAGAGATAATGATTTTATTAATACTGACTTTATCTCTGCAACTTCCGCTACCGCTATCCCACAATAAAAACCAACGGAATTAGTATTGCAAAATTTCTTAAAAATTTAAATTTGTCACAATATGGAGATTCTATATTTAATGATCTTATGCAGCGTATCTTTAGCTGTTGTTTTCCTAATAATATTTATTGTTTATGCTAGAAGAGGCCAGTTTGAAGATGATGAATCTCCGGCGGTACGTATACTTTTTGACGACGAAATGAAAGAGTAGATGATCTTTCAGTGAGGATATATTGAATTTGTGTAAACAAAGCATTAACATCGGAGTTTACGACATGAAAGGAAAATTAGTCAACTCTTATCAAATATATTTTAAAGGTTCTTTTAAATTACAGTTTAAATTTTAAATTATGAAAAATTTCACTTGGGGACACGGTATTGTTTTAGCCCTTGCCTCTTTTATTATATTTATTTTATCAATGCTATTCTTATTTCCGAACGGGCAAAAAAACTCCGAATTGGTAACTGAATATTATTATGAAGAGGAACTTCAGTACCAGAACGTTATTGATGCTAAAAAAAGAGCAGACAATCTCGCAGAAAAACCGGTTTATTCTCAGTCAGCAGACGGAATTACTCTGAAATTTCCTCAGGATATTAATAATACAAATTCTACCTTCAGTTTTGTTTTAAACAGAGTAGAGGACCAGAATTTAGACATCAAAAAGGCGATAAAATTAGATGGTAATCAGTCATTCACTATTCCTAAAGAGGTTTTAAAAGCCGGAGGTTATACTTTAAGACTGAGCTGGACAAAAAATAAAGCCGACTACCGAATCGACTATGATGTGATATGGAAATAGCATTGATCATATCTGAAATTGTTTAGGCTTTGCATCCGGTTTTCACTGTGTTGGAATATTAGGTTCATATTCATTATAAAAAGTTTATTTCAATAAGCAGTTTTGCAATAGATTATGTTATTTTTTACCAATTGTTAATTGCTGAGCATCAATTGATTTGGAACTTTGTAAAAAGAATTAGAAAATGAATAATAAAAAAGTATTATTAACAGGTGTTACAGGATTCTTAGGTTCTCACACAACTATTCAACTTTTGAATAAAGGCTTTAATGTAATTGGAACATTGAGAAGCAAGGATCGAATTAGTTCTATTAGAGAAACAATAGGAAAATACTCGACGAACATCAACAATCTAACTTTTGCAGAGGCCGACTTAAGTGATGAAGAAATCTGGCTTGATCTTACAAAAGATGTAGATTATGTACTGCATATTGCTTCACCTTTTCCTCGCGAGCTTCCTAAGCACGAAAATGATCTGATCGAGCCAGCTAAAAAGGGTACGTTAAATATTTTGAAAGCCGCTACTGCTAACAGTGTAAAAAGAGTAGTTATGGTTTCTGCATTGGGCACTATAACCTATGGTAAGACAAAAGATGAATTGAGTGCTGTCTTTGATGAAGATGATTGGACAGATGAATCAAATCTTAAAGATACGACAGCTTATTATAGAAGCAAAACTATTGCTGAAAAAGCGGCATGGGATTATCTTGATGAAAAAGAATCGAAATTAGAATTCACTACTATTTGTCCGGCTGCTATTTTAGGACCCGTAATAGATAATGATTATGGCACATCTGCAAATATTATCATAGGCCTTCTTAATGGAAGTCTTCCGGCGTTGCCTAAAATTGAGTTCGATATTGTAGATGTTCGATCTGTGGCTGATCTATTAGTAAAAGCTATGGAGATGCCACAGGCTGCAAATAATCGATACATTGCATCTGCAGGGCATTACAATTATAAAGAAATCGCACAAATCCTAAAACAGGAATATCCTGAAAGAACAATACCCACTTTTGTACTTCCTGATTTTATTACAAAAATATTTTCTATTTTTCAACCACTATTGAAACCTGTGTTACTTGAAAATGTAAAACGAAAAATTGACTCTAGCAAAGCTGGAATAGAGTTACACTGGGAGCCGCTATCTGCTAAAGAAGCCATACTCTCGTGTGCTAAAAGTGTATTGGAGAATAAAATTGTAGTTTAAATGGAAAAATTAGTAATAGCATTATCATTTGGCGGTCTTCTTTCTGAAAAAGATATTAAAATTGTTGCCGATTCTTTTCGAATAAAAAAATTAAAATCGGAAGAATATTTTCAAGAATCTGGAAATACGGCCGATAAAATAGTATTTATAGAGAGGGGAATCTTAAGGGTTTTCTGTACGGATGAAAAAGGTAATGACGTAACAAAATATTTCATTAGAGAAAACCAGTTCTTTGCAGATATGATCAGTTATTATTCTGCACAACCTGCTACCGATTCTATTGAATCCGTCATATCATCAGAAATATGTTGGATCTATTTCACAGATTTTGAAAAATTACTGCGTGAAATTCCAAATCTCGTTATTTTTTTCAAAAGTGTTTCAGAATCTACACTCTTGAATAAATTGCGAGACAATGATTTTTTAAACTTTGGAAGTGCAAAAACCAAATATCTTGAATTTGTCAAGCGCTATCCTGAATTAAGTTTGCAAGTTCCTCAGCAACACATCGCCTCCTATCTGAAAATTACTCCACAATCATTAAGTAGAATCAGAAAGGAAATTTTTAAATAATATGGTACAATGAAAAAAGATATGGCTGTGAATAATGTATAAACATTTGTCAGTAAAACCATAATGTTGAATAGTCTTTGTGTTTAAAATAGCGCATTTGGCTAGGAAGTAAAATTTATCTTTAAAAGATTTTTATTATAAATAATTGTATGCTTGATATATGTAATGCAAATATAAAGGCTGTCTTTTTTGATGTTGACGGTACATTAATAAGTTTAAAAACCAGAACAATTCCCGAGTCTGCTCAAAAGGCAATAGAAAGACTTCGCAAAAAAGGAATTAAAGTCATTGTGGCAACAGGCCGCTCTATAAATGATCTCGGACATATAAAACATATTGAATTCGATGGCTTTCTAACATATAATGGAGCTCTTTGTATAACAACTGACGGTCATGTAATGCATAGACAGTCTATCGACTCTAATGATATCAAAAATTTGGTTCATTATTCAGAAAGGTCAGCGCTTACGTTTACGTTGATGTACGAAGATAAAGTGAAAATAAGTGCAGTGAGTCCGCAAGTTGTTGAATTGTATACTCATCTAAATCTACCGGTGCCACCTTTGTACGATAAAGATGATCTAGATATAGAAAATGTTTTGCAAGTCAGCATTTTTATAGACCCTGAGAATGAAGAATCTTTTATGCAGAAAGTGATGCCAAATTCACTGTCGTCAAGATGGACACCTTTGTTTGCACATGTTAATCCAGGTGGCGTAAGTAAGCAAAAAGGAATACAATATTTTTGCGAACATTTTAATATTGATGTATCTGAAACAATGGCTTTCGGCGATGGTGGAAATGATATTTCTATGCTAAAATTTGTGAACATAGGTGTGGCGATGGGAAATGCTGGAGAAAATGTTAAAAAAATAGCTGATTTTGTTACCGAAGAAGTTGATAATAATGGAGTAGAAGCTGCATTATTACATTATGGTCTTTTAAGTTAAATATGGCAATTAATTTTTATATAGAAAGGTGAATTTATTGTTATGTACTATAAGCTAGTAGAACAAAATTTAAAAAAACTATACGGTTTCATTTTTTGATAATCATTTTCTTTTTAAAAAGTTCTTCGAGCTCCGCAATCTCCTTCGTGTAAAAAGTTTTTTTTCTTGTCCCGAAGTACAATGTATTTTCTAGAGGATTGTTACCCTCCCAGATCAATTTGATTTTATTTTCATTAATTGCTTCATAGCAAAGAAAATCAGGAACTACTGAAAATCCTTTACCATTGCTCAACCCTCGTATTATTGAACAAATATTCGGAACAATAAAATTAGGGTTAAAATCGGGCAATCCATTAAAATGTTTTAACCAGAAATGTTTTAGATGTTCCATATCGGCTGCAGTACTATACCATAATTGTCTTTTCAAAAACTCTGTGGCTTCTTTATAATTCCCGTTAGCAAATAGTTCTTTAAGATTGTCAGTCTCTGTTTCGCTTCCAGCAATAAGAACAATTCTTTCTTTTGAGAATGCCTTATATTGAAGATTAGGGAGAGTAGAAGGCTGATGCGTTACGACCAAATCAACAATACCATTATCAAGATCATGTTCCATCTGGCGGTAATCTCCAAACTTTATAATTAAATTGAAAGGTAATTGATCCATATTTTCTTCCAGTGTAAACTGAAAAGTTTCAAAACACATTCCTACAGATAGGGTAGACCTCTCATCCAAAGACCTTTTATGGAAATGCTTTTCTCCAACATCTAATTTTTCCAGCGGATCCAATATAAAATTATAAAGTATTTTTCCTTTTTCTGTGGGAACCATTTTCTTGACAGCTCTATCAAAAAGCTTGTATCCTATAAAGCTTTCTAAAGAAGACAAGTGTAAACTTGCTCCAGGTTGAGATATGAAAAGCAGCTGAGCAGCGGCAGATAAGGTTCCTGTTTCATATACTGCTTTGAAAGTTCGCAGCCATTCCAGATTCCATTTCATTGTAATTGATTTTGAATATAAATTTAACTGATTTACTGGATATTATATTTTTTGATGTATATCAAACATATACACAGTCCAATTAATGTCATTCCTGCACCAACTAATGAAGGGTAAGAATATGACAGACCAAATAATAGAGGAATTCCTCCTAAGTATGCGCCTAATGCATTAGAAATATTAAATGCTGCTTGCATAAATGATGAGGATATCATCTCTGAACCCGGTGCCTCTTTAAACATCAAAAGATTAGCAGGAGATATTAATGAAAATGAAAGCGCACCACAAAGAAATGTAAAGACGTAGCTTATAAATTTATAATGAGAGAAAAAGAAAATAATTAGAAGTATTATTGATGTTACTATTAAAATTGTAATTGCTGCTTTGGCCGCACCAATTTTGTCACAAAGATATCCTCCCAACAAATTCCCTGCTACCATTCCTGCTCCCGCTATTATCATTACGTAGGGAACATTATCAATACTGATTTGAGATACTTCAGTTGTCAATGGAGAAATGTAGCTAAGCCAAGCAAACAGTCCACCGAATCCTGTTGCTGTAATAAAAATTACGTACCAAATTTGAGATTTTTGTAATATTAATAATTCACTTTTAGAACTACGTGAATCATTCTTTGAGCCAATATTTGGCAATAATAATATTATAAGGGTAGAGGATATAATTCCAATAATACTAACGATTGCAAACGCCCAGTTCCATTGAAATACTTGCCCAATATATGTCATTAAAGGTACCATTGCAAGATTTGCTAAAGTTAATCCTGAAAACACCATTGATATGTAACGCGCTTGCTTTCCTTGCTCAGCTAAGCCTGAGGCTACTACAGTACTGATTCCAAAAAAAGCACCATGTGGCAACCCAGACAAAAAACGTGAAATAAGCATCAGAGAGTAAGTATTTGCAACAGCTGATAATCCATTAAAAACAGCAAAAAGTAACATTATTGCAAATAAAACTTTCTTTGGAGGATATTTAATAGTTAACAAAATGATTATTGGTGCACCTATTACCACTCCCATCGCATAGGCAGATATAAAATGTCCTGCCTCAGGAATAGTGATTTTTAAAGATTTAGCAATGTAAGGAAGTAGTCCCATTATCGCAAACTCAGTTGTTCCGATCCCCAATCCTCCCACAGCAAGAGGTAATATTCTCTTGTCAAAAAATTTATTGTTCATAAACTTAAATAGATTTCTATATTGAGTTTGCAAATTTCAATGAGAATTACCTATTATACAAATTACTTAAATGTCGGTTATGTATTAGAATTATAATAGGAAGAATATATTTGAGCAATAATTTGATTAAAAGTCAAACTAAAGTTTTAATAGAATGGAATCCAGCTCATAGAACAAAATGGTAAAGGTAATCTGGAACACTTTTTTTAATAAAAATCTGTCATTTGGACTAAACTTAGCACCTAAGTTCATATTTATTGGTTATGCATTACCGTAAAATTGTCTCCTAAAGGCTTCGGGCGTCAGATTTGTGTATTTTTTAAAGAATTTTATAAAATAAGAGGTGTCAAAAAAATTAAGTTCCATCGCTATATTAGCTATTGAAAGTTCATAATTTATCAATAATCTCTTGGCTTCCAATAATATTCTTTTTCTAATTATTTCTCCAGCGGGCATATTAAATTGCTCTTTGCATAAAAAGTTAAGATGATTTGAAGTTATGTATAACAAGGGTGCATAATCACGTGGTAAACGTAAATCTTTAAAATTATCTTCAATAAGATCGAGAAATTGCTTCAATACAATATAATTATGATTATTTCTAATTGCTCCTAATCTTTCTTCAGGTAATTCTCTACTAACAAGAATAAACAACTGAATCATTTTTGAGGCAATCATTAATGGTGTGAATTGAGTTATATTGGCTAATTCCTGAAGAATATTCTCGAAAATTTCTATAATTTTTGTCCTTTGCGCTGTTTTAATTTCCAGCATTTGAATACTTGAAAAAACGTCAAAAAATGTAAACTGATCGAGAATACATGAGCTCAAAGATAATTGATTAAAAAAAATATCGGAAAAATTTACTACAAAACCACTTACATCAGTTTCAAATTCCCAATTATGCACCTGTCCTGGGGACATAAAATAAATACATCCTTCCTTTATCCTATAATTAGTGAAGTCTATTGTATGATTTCCTGTACCAGAGGTGAAGTATACAAGATGATAGAATGAATGTTTATGGATATTTGCAATTGGTGGATTATTTAGCAAATAACCTTCAAAGCGATCTGCGTTAAAAACGTCATTTGAAAGTTTATTACTAATTAGATTACAAATATCAAATGTTGGGTAAGTTTTATTCATTCTCAATTAAATTTAATAGGTGCACTTCACGAATATTTCTTACAATATTAAAATTAGTGTTCATAATTTAGAGATTCAAACCGAAAATCCATTTTGAATTTTACAAATAATCTTTTTGGACTTCGATATTAATCATTGGTATCTTAATGAAAAATAAATTAGCTTACAAAAATAGTTAATGCTTTTTTTTAACGGAGGTAATTATCACGTATAAAATAGTATATATTACTTATTTTCATGTCTACCTTGAATTTGACGTTTTGAAAAATTTTTAGTTTCAATCATTCATGTGAGCTGCTATTTTATTTGTTTTTATATATGACCATATTTTCCATAAATAGTACCATAATTGAACTTTGTTCTATTTATACATTTGAAAATTATTTGGTGGACTTACAAAATATAAGAATATTATTCAATTTTTTTTAAGTCGTTAAAAAATGTAATATAAATGGAAAATAACAGCGTTACGTTGCAAAAGTTTGAGTACGATAATACAATTGTAAAAGCATTCTTGTATGCAACAATAGCATTTTGTTTAATAGGATTTACATTCGGTCTAACAGCAGCATTAATGCTATTTTATCCCGAACTTCCGGAATTTTTATTTGGGACGGATGACAGTACGATACGAACACTAGGAGGCGGAGGTATTCAATCATTAATAAATACGAGTGGTGCTTTTGGGTTTGGGAGAATAAGAATGTTGCATACAAATACCGTGATCTTTGCTTTTGTTTGCAACAGCGTTTATACCGGAGTATATTATTCTTTACCCCGATTGTTAAAAACGCCTATGGCTAGTTCCACATTATCTTGGGTTCACTTTTGGACTTGGCAGATTATGATTCTGACAACATTTATTACCTTCTTTATGGGAATAAATACATCTAAGGAGTATGCTGAACATGAATGGCCTATTGATATAATGATTGCAATCTCATGGATCATATTTGGAATTAATATGTTTATGACTATAGCTAGAAGAAGAGTAAGGCACCTCTATGTAGCCATTTGGTTTTATATTGGAACTTGGATCGGATTAGCTATGTTGCATATCTTTAATAACCTAGAAGTACCATTATCATTTTTAGGTTGGAAATCATATTCAATGTATTCTGGAGTCAAGGATGCTCTGGTTCAATGGTGGTATGGACATAATGCAGTGGCTTTTGTATTAACAACGCCGATTTTAGGACTGATGTACTACTTCCTGCCTAAAGCTGCTGAAAGACCTGTTTTTTCTTACAAATTATCAATCATTCACTTTTGGTCATTAATTTTCGTTTACATATGGGCCGGTCCACATCACCTTCAATATACAGCGCTTCCTGCT
Organism: Chryseobacterium sp. B21-037; assembly: GCF_028570785.1. Classification (NCBI taxonomy): domain Bacteria; kingdom Pseudomonadati; phylum Bacteroidota; class Flavobacteriia; order Flavobacteriales; family Weeksellaceae; genus Chryseobacterium; species Chryseobacterium sp. B21-037. The sequence continues at coordinate 2,404,689 of NZ_JALGCB010000001.1, read as the reverse complement.
TGGGCTCAAGCTGTGGGAACTGGTTTTTCTATTATGTTAATTGCGCCATCTTGGGGAGGAATGCTAAATGGCCTACTAACTCTTAGAGGGGCCTGGGATAAAGTTAGAGAAAATCCTATTCTGAAATTTTTCGTAGTAGCGGTCACATGCTACGGGATGGTAACTTTCGAAGGTCCACTCTTGGCAACAAAAACAATTAATAAAATTGGTCATTATACTGATTGGGTGATCGGGCACGTTCATTTAGGCGCATTGGGATGGAATGGCTTCATGGCTTTTGGTATGATTTATTATTTGGTTCCGATCATGTGGAGGACTAAGATATGGTCTGTGAAAATGGTAAATTGGCATTTTTGGTTAGGTACTTTAGGCATAATATTTTATGCAGTTCCAATGTATATCTCGGGTTTTACGCAAGGATTGATGTGGAAGCAATTTAATCCCGATGGTACACTGGTTTGGAAAAACTGGTTGGATACTGTTGCTGCTATTATTCCATATTATAAAATGAGGTTTGTAGCTGGCTTATTCTATATTTCCGGAGCAATAATGATGCTTGTCAATGTGATTGCAACAATCAAGAAGGGTTCTTTTCAAAAAGTTGTTAAAGCAGAAGCTCCTGCACTTTCTGTTGTAAGCACTCAAAGAAGACAAGGTGAGGGAATTCATTTGTGGATTGAGAGAAGTCCGTATATTTTACTGGTATTATCCCTGATTGTAATATCTATAGGAAGTGGAGTTGAAATTGTTCCCACTTTATCATTAGATAAAACAGTTGCTACAATTTCTACCGTAAAACCTTATTCACCTCTGGAATTGGAAGGAAGGGATATTTACGTTCGTGAAGGTTGTAATGTGTGTCATTCACAGATGATCAGGCCTTTTCGGGATGAGATTTTAAGATTTAATGGGAAGAACGGCGAGTACTCAAAAGCGGGTGAGTTTATTTATGATCGGCCTTTTTTATGGGGATCAAAAAGAACGGGTCCCGATTTGCACAGAGAAGGAGGCAGGAATCCAAGTTCATGGCATTATAAACATATGTATAATCCGAGATCAACTTCTGCAGGATCGATTATGCCAAGATATCCATGGTTAATCAGTAAAGACTTGGACAGATCAAAAACTAAAGATAAGGTTATATTTATGAAAACAATATATGATGTTCCTTACACCAAAGGGCAAATTGACTCTGCTGATTCTTGGGCTAATAATCAAGCCGCTTCAATTGTAAAAGACATATTTTCCGAGGCAAGCGATTTGAAAGAGGCTTATTCTCAAAGGCCGAAGGGTGATCTTGAAAAGAAAGAAATTATAGCCCTTATTTCATATCTCCAACGATTAGGTACAGATATTAAAACAACACAAATTAAAACAGCTAATAATTAATTTAAATTTATTTAAATGATACCTCAAAATTTCAAAGATTATTTGGTTAATGAAGATAACACAGGTTTATTTCAAACTCTAGCCCTTTTACTATTTTGTATTTTCTTTATTACATTAATTGCTTTTGTTTTTAGTAAATCTAAAAACTATTATAAAAATGTTTCGCAGTTACCGCTGCACGATGAAGATTCTTTTTAATTTAATTACAGTGCTACAACTTCAACTATCTCATAATTCACTTCGTTATTAATCTCACTTAAGTGCAAGTAGCACTGTATTTTCTGTATCTATCAACCTGCTATCCTAAGAGCAATATAACTCGACAGGTTAGATTTTCGAATTGACATTAGTGACAATGATTATAATTAATAATCTGTTGTGCATTTAAAAATTGTACTAATCCGTAATTACGGAGTGAGATTGAGAAGTGTAATGTCGTCTTCTCTTTTCTTTGATGATAAAAAAAACATATTGAAATAGTACCCTAAAATCCTAATTTACGAGATGTTTAAAATCTTAAATTTGTAAAGGAAAAAAAAGACAATGCTCGACATGAATCATAATGACTTAGTTGCGGATGCCGTTTTATCACTAGATGGACACTCTGTTATTGAACAGTGCACACATTATTTTGATGAAGAGGGTACTATGTATCTCCAGGATAACCTGCTTATTTTTGTATTAGAGGGAAGTCTAAAGGTCGCGTATGGAAAGCAATCATTTCAAGCCAATAAAACGAGATGATGCTCCTTAAAAAAGCAACACTGATCACATATCAAAGCCAAGGTAACTCTTCAAATAATAAATTGTTTCACTGCCTTATGGTTTACCTAAAAGATGATCTAATTAAAAATTTTTTAATCAGTACAGATTTAAAGATCATTAAACACGATTTTGTTGGAGACCTGCTTTCTTCTGTTCAACCGATGGATGAGTGCCTGATCTCGTTTTCGCATGGACTGGCCCCTTTTTTAAAAATATCGACAAGGTTCAACCAACTCAATTGCGTCGTAAAATGATGGAGTTGTTATATGATACAGCTATTTGCAGCGATACGATATTTCAACAGATTCTTCATCTGCAACAACCTGTCCGCGCAGACCTGCGCGAAGTGATCGAAAGACATTACGCATCTCCCATCAGTTTAGAGGACCTGGCCTATCTGTCTGGTCGGAGCCTGTCCAGTTTTAAACGTGATTTTCAACAGACTTTCAATGTACCACCTGCTACCTATATACGTGAAAAACGGTTAAATAAGGCAAAAGAGATGCTCGAAACTACATCTATGACTGTTTCCGATATCTGCTACTCTGTAGGCTTTGAAAATGTATCCCATTTTTCGAGGATCTTTAAGCAATATCATGGTATTATCCCAACCCGTTTAAGGCAGGATAACTAGATTGCGATTAACAAAAGGATCATCGTTAAAATTGAACCAAATAGAACAAAACTATAGACTGTTTAGAAAAATAACTCCGAGGAAATCAGCATAATTTTGCTTTAGATAAAAATAAAAGCAATGAAAAATGCATTCCTGGTTCTATTAAGCCTATACTCTCTGGGAGTACTAGCAAATCAAAAACCTCAGCACCGCCAAGCAAATAAAGCGGAAATAAGCAGCCCGAAATCTAACAAGCTATTAACGTCGCGATCCGAAGATACAAAAGCCATCTTAGCGGTCATCGATACATACATTGAAGGTCTGCGAACTGGTCGCGTTGACCTCTTACAGAAATGCTTCCACAAAGAAGCCATTATGTACGGTTATTCTATTGAAAATAAAATAACGGAGGGCAGCGTACAGCATCTTTATGACATCATTGAAAAATATGGTGCCCTTAAAAATGTTACTTCTACAAATAGCGTGTTGCATCAGACTTCCAATACAGCTTCTGTACTGGCAGAACTTAAAACCACCGCTTCGCATGAGAATTCTACTGATTATCTTTCACTAATGAAAATCAATGGAGAGTGGAAAATCATTTCGAAGGTATATCATTTGTCCTACGCAAAGTAAACCATTGTATCCAAAAATTATGGAAATGCCTAAACACGAATCCCCGGATTCGCTCATTCCAAATGCGGAAGAAAAAAAAGCAATCCTTGCGGTAATCGAAATTTATATTGTGGGATTGAGATCTGGTCGTGTAGATCTGCTCCAGAATGCTTTCCATGATAATGCAATCATGTACGGGCTATCTGTCGAAAATAAGACTAGTGAAGGAAATATTGAACGTTTATATGGTACCATTGAAAAAAATGGTCCCTTACCGTATGTTACTTCCAAGAATACCATATTGCATCTGACGAACAATACGGCCTTGGTACTTGCTGAACTTAAAAATACCTCTCCTTGCCAAAATTCCACAGATCACCTTTCTCTGATGAAGGTCAATGGATCTTGGAAAATCATATCGAAGGTATATCAATTATCTCATGCCCATTAAATCAAACACATAAAAAAGACTGCCTGAGTAATTCAGGTTATATTAAACATAAACATTTAAAATTTTATAACAATGCAAAACACTGACAATGTCAATTCAATCGCTGACTACAATGCGATCCTTAATGTAGCACAAATATACGTTGAGGGCTTAAAAACCGGTAATATAGATCAATTAAAACAAACTTTTCATCCCGATGGACTTATGTCAGGTATAATGCCGGATGGCAAGCTGATTACAAAACTTCAATTCTTATTTGATTTCACTGCCGAAAACGGACCTGCATCAGATGTAAAATCTCATATAAGTATACTACATAAGGCTGAAACCGCTGCTGTGGTTTTAGTGGAACTGGAAAATCTACAGGGCGAGGTAGGTTCAACCGACTACCTATCTATGTTGTTGATTGATGGAGAATGGAAAATAATCTCAAAGGCGTTCAATCTTTACTGGGTGACTAGTGATAAGCTTTGTTAATTATTTGAGTCGATTATCTAATCCTCATTATTCGATGCTTTGATGAAAGAAGGCCAAGATTCGGTCTTCTTTCATCGTTTTTGTAATTAAAATTCTAGCATCCCTCAGCCTTCCAATGATTAAACAGTAAAAAATAAATATAGAAGAAATACTTGTTAATGTATCTGAATATGTCCGATAATGTAATATAAAATTCTTTTGAGCTAATACAAGCGGGTAGGATTTTGTTTTATCCCGCTTTTTGTTACCTATCTACTTACGTTTTAATTGATAATGTTTGTGTAATTACTAAATTTCTTGTCGTATTGGTTAATAATTATTAGACAGATCTATTTTAAACCAAAAAAACCTGCAATTGCAGGTTTTTTCAGCTAAGCAATTTTATTTCTTTGTCCTATAGTTGATTGTCTATATGATTTTTAGGTAATTGTTCATAGTTGATAATTAACTGTTCATACTGGGTTAAAGTGGATCTGATAAGATCTGAGAAAGAACGATACATGTCTAGTAATATGTGTAAAGTTCTGCATGGACAATTGGTAAAGTTTTGAAAGTAAACATCCTCGTTGGCAGAATTGCGATCTAATGTTACACTCAAAGTCTCTTTCATAAATTCTAAGTCTTCTCTTAAAAATCTATTAAATGGAAAGTAGTAATATGGAAAGAATTGTTCTTTCTTACTATGTACCTCTTCAAACCAAAGTAGATTATATTTTGTTGATAAAAGAAGCTCCGACATTTCTATGTCAATTGTTTGACCCTCATCGGTCAAATATATTTTCATCAAAACTGGGACTATATCTTCCCAAGTTGAAAACTGTAAATCTTCAACCTTAAGTTGTGTATTTTGTAATAGTTCATAATTTTTATTTAAGTTGCGAAATGTACTTTCAACAAATCGATTCAATTCGTAAATAGCCTCTCCCTGCTTTTCTAGGTTTGTATTTGTTGGACACATACTGATATAGTCGTATGTATCAGCTGTTACCGAATCAGTTTCTTCAAGTACTAATTTCGTTACGTCCTCAAATGATTGGAACGATTCGATATTCGAGAAATCTATATAATAGGGTTCGTTTGTATTGGAAAGGTCAATACCGCCAGCGTACAATGGCAGACCTATTAAAGATGTACATACAATCCCACCATTCCACTTAAAGTTTTCATGAAAGTTGTCTATAATACTTTGGTCTATGTTTCGGTTTCTTGTATACAAAAGCAGACGTCGCGAGTAGTTGCAATTCGATAGACCTCTTAACACTTTTTCAGCTAATTCAGAATCGAACCCAGTTGCTAATTCTTCTGATAATCTGAGTACTTTGACATTTTCCAAGTCTTGAAAATAATATCGGTGATATGAGAATAAGCAGACGGTAGGATCATTTCCCTCAACAAAAGATCCATTGCCTAAATATATGATGGCATGACTATACTGCGAACCGCAGTTTTCTCTAATCCTATTACTTTCTTCAACTTCCGGAAATCTTACTAGAATAATATCAAATTGTTGTAGATGATTTCTATTAAATAAATACATGGTTAATAACTTTTATTAATAATTATAAAAATATATAATAAAGCCGAACCTCCGAAATATTTTTAGGCAACTCTATTTTTCAATGTAATAAATCAAAATACTAATCGTCCACTATCAATTTAAGTTATTTATATTTAATAGTAAAACTGCTATTTTTGATAAAGATGATCTGTGGTAAGTGTAAATGTATGATCAGCAAACAACATTAATGAAAACAGATAACACGATTATAAAATCATGAAAGGTGATTTACAGGAAAGCTGGGAACGTCGAATTGCCAAATCAACAGTAAAAATGAAAGAACGTATTAATTTGACTTTCCGCTTGATTATAATAGATTAAATTTAACACCTTGAATAAGAAATACAATGTTTTACGAACAACGATATATAAAAACACCAGAAAGTAATTCAGAAATTAAGCTTGTTGATGAGCAGAGCAAAGATACTCTTTCAGATATTTTAGCCCAAAATAACAGAGTTGTTTTACTTGGAAAACCAGGAATAGGCAAGTCAACCGAACTTAATATTTTATTTAATCTTTTAGAGGTAAAGAAGGAAGACGATTTAAATTTTCCGTTTAGAATTGATCTGAAAAACTTTCGCACAGTTTCAAGATTTGAAGATTCAATTCATTTTAAAAAATGGGAAGAACTTCCATGCATAACCTTTATCCTTGACGGACTGGATGAAATTGCTGCTATTCAAGATTTTATTTCAGAGTTGGAAAGCTTTCTAAGTAGGAATGAGGATAAGAATATAAATGTTGTTATTAGCTGCAGAACAAATATTTATGAAAAATATTTAATTAATATTTCAGGGTTTAAATACTTCTATCTTGATGGATTGACAGACAGGCAGATCAATAACATACTGGAAAAACGTATTTCTAAACTATTAAATAACGCTGAACTGAACAAATTCAGAGTCTATTTAGAAAACCCATTTAACTTAAATTTATTTTGTGAATTCTACGAAGATAAAGGATCTTATCCTGAAACTCAAGCAGAATCATGGGATTTATTTATTGAAAATGAATTAAAAAAGCTAACTAAAGATAAGCTCAAGAAAAGGGACGAAATCGTTATTCCTCACGTCAAGGAATGTCTTAAAAAAGTCGCTTTCACGAGTGAATTAATGCAGCAAAATTATATTTCAGAAGATCATGTATATGAACTTTTAGGTAAGGATGATAAATCTACTTTTGAGCAGATATCATTTATAGAAAAGCTACCGAATTCTGAGAACTATACTTTTAGACACAAGAACTATCAAGAGTTTTTTTCTGCCAAACTCTTGGCAGAGTTTAGTGCTGAACAGATTATTTCACTTATTAAAATTACTCCTGAAGAAAATGTGACTAAACCGTCATTGTTTAACACAATCACGTTTTTACTGAATATTGTTGAGGATGATAAGCTGTCCATCATACAAGACTGGCTTCAAGAAAATGAACCTGAAATTTTATTTTTAGCAGAAAAGGGTAGGCTCAGTGACACTACACAGGAGCTGATATTTAGAAGATACTTTAAAGAGATTGCTGTAGAAAAAACATTTTGGTTTGGAAAAGATAGAAGGTTTTCAATTGACAAAATAGCTGAATTTGCAGATATTGATTTTTTGATAGAAATTATTAAAAAAAATGATCATTTTCGAAGTGTTATTTCAGCGTTAGATGTTCTTTCTTTTACCAATTCAAATAGTAGAGATACTGAAATTAAGGATTTATTTAAAGATCTGATATTTTCTGGAGGAAGATATCAAGATGAAGCTCTAAGGTCATTCCGATCAAAAGGTTTTCATAAAAACGATAATGATTTATTTAAGGAAATAGCAAAACATTTCTGCGACGAATTTTCACCAGAAATTAATCATCAGATTATTGGAATGATTGCTGACTTTCATAATGCAGACGAACATTTTGATATTTTCATCAATTCACTATATAAGCTTTATGAGATTAGATCTGAAAGAATTAAAGACAATACGATGCGTGGAACTAAATATCTTTTAGAAAAAATAATCTTAAAAATTAAGAATCCCGAGAGTTTTTTAGCAGTATTAAATGTAATTTTTAATTCCAAATTTGATTTAAAGCTCTCTGATTTCTACAACAAAGATTTCAGAGAAAAACTTATAGAAAAAATTCTACTATTTGTTAATAAAGAAGACGACTTTTTATTCAGAATAATTGATGCTTTTTTACGACCTGAGGATAGCTTCATCTATAGAAAGGATAATATTTTAGTTGAAATAATTAATCGTACGCCTAAAGAGATCAATGCTTTTAGATATATCGTGAATACGTATGGGCTTTCTGATAAAAATTTTCTTCTGCTAAGTCTGTTTACTAATAAAATGTGCGTTGATTTCTTATTAGAAAAATATAAAAGTAAGGAGCTGAAAATTCAGAAATCTACAGATATTAACTACTTGCGACATAGGTATTTTGGAAGCTCATTTGAGTTGGGATATTACTTTGAAAAAGTCTTCAAAGAAGCTGGATATGAATTTCCGGATGATTTACCAAATGGAAAACAGATGGCTGAAGAGGAGGAGAAGAGACGGGAACTCGTCCAAAATAATTTTGAGATTCTTTTCGATAAAAAAAGCTATGGCTTTGAAAGTGGCAGAAGTTTTCGATAAAAATAATATCGAAGACATGACATGGAATATAATTCATGATATTGAATGGAGATGGTATATAGACGAGGATGTTCATGGGATTCAATATTCAGTTTTTAAAGCGATTGCAGCTTCTGTAAGAAATACCGAAAGCAAGACTAAGGAAGATGTGATTAAATATGTTGATAATGATTATTTTCTGCTTTTCCAGATAAAAGATAAAATCAAAGACAGAGAAAGTGAGGGTTTTGAAGTAAAAGAAGAGCATATTTCATATATAAAAAACTCATGTGCTTAAATTCTCTGAAGAATTTAAGTTTAATAAAGTAATCAATATTAAAAGTGATGGAAATTTAGGTCTTTTCAATGGTTATCGATTACTAAAATTGTTATACTTTTTTGATAAAAAGTATAATATACAGTATTCGCAGGATTTTTATTTAAAGACATTAAGATATTGCAATATTTTTAGTAATGCCGAAGGTACTATGGAATATGTTAAAGAGAGGGTCGATAATCTTAAGCTGTTTAATGAACAAGTAGCTTACAATCTAAACAATCAGGTGTTGGATTCAGGTTCGTTAAAAGATCATATCGAATATGCCATAGAAAATAAACTGGAAGAAACTTATGATGTAATTGAAGAGAATTTTTTAAACGACAGGTTCATATATTCACAAAAAGATTTTCTGTCGAAATATATAGATTTAATACCTAAAGCAGAACAGATAGTTTTTCTGGAAAAATGCTGTACAGAAATTGATTCTTACTTGTGTTGGAAAGCTGTTGAAGTAATGATGGAGAAAAAGATCAATGAAAATTTTGTTTTGGACATTGCTAATCAATATCTTGTTGAAAAAAAAGACCCTTTTAGCTTTGCTTCGGATGCTTTAAATGTTCTTTTTCATTGCAATGCAGAAGGTACTTTATTAACATATTTGGAATTACTTCGTGCTTTCAGCCAGACTGTAAGGAATGACTACAGGGATGATTATAATATTAAAGATATCTCTAACTATAGACGTTTAGACGAATTACCTATTTTGGTAGAGATTTTTGAGATTGTATATGATGAAACTTTAAAGAAAGATACTTTTGATTTTCATCATTCTCAAAACCTTCTTAAAGCTTTAATTTCAAGCTTATCAGATACGGAAAAAGGTTATAAAGCCATTCAAAGTATACTTTATAATTTAAAATCAAAAATTTCTGATGATGATGATAAGTTCTTTTATGTTAATATGTTAATAGATGATTCTCAATTATCATATTATGCGTCGATTTCAAAGCCATTTACATTTAAAGAGGCGAAAACCTATTTAGACAATATAAAAAACGACAATATACCAAAAACAATATTTATGGGTGATACTTTTAATTTTAACGGAGGTGATTTTAAGAATTCTCAATTTGGGGGAACAGGCAATACATTAAATGTGTATTCAAATAATAATGATTTTAACAAGGCAAAAGAGATATTAGAAGAATTTGAACAGCTCAAAACTGATAATGAAGAATGGAAGGAAATTTTTACAGAAGGTCTTGCTGATTTAACATCTTTATCAGAAGAGCAGACACAACCTGAGCAGGAAAAGTCTAAAAGTACTTTAAGAAAAGTCCACGATTATATTCTAGATATTGGTAAGAGAACCAATGACTGGAAAAACATAGCTGTTCTTCCGGTTGAATTTCACGATAAAATTCCAAAACTAATGCAGTTAGGAGAAAGTTTACTTAAAATTCTACATTTGAAATAAGTAGCTCATAATTATTGGGGATTGAATCTTATTTTTTTAAAAAACAGTTATCTTGCAATTCGAAATGAGATAACTGTTTTTTGTAAATGAAACTGTTTGATCAGAGATTAATCAAAATTCTTTAAAATTAGAAAATCATTAAAATCGTCTATACAGTAATTACTGATAGCATAAAGTCCCCATTTATAATTTTCATTATTACAGATTTCTGAGTAAATAATTTCACCTAATATTTCCATGTTCTTAAAGGTTGTTTTGACAATTTTACTAAGATATTTTTCAACATCATAATTAAGATTTTCCTCTTCTAAAATATTTGGAAGTAAATTGTCTTCGGAAAATAAGTCTTTGATTGGCATTCTCATGTAGAGTTTTCCTGAATCTCTAGTGAGCATAATATCTTTTCCTTTGTGAATAATACTGTCTCTAATTTTTTTTATATCGTTTAAATCCGATTCAATATATTCCAAATATTTCATTATTTCAGATGGTAATTTGTTGATATTATTTGGTTTTTTAGCATAGGTTACCAAACTGTTTATAGAATCTGTTACTGGATATTGTTTAAGCTGTTTTTCGTTAAGACAAATTTTAATAAAGTGATAGAAGAAATCATACAAACTTCTTAGGTTAGTAAAAATATTCTCAAATATAGACTCTTAATAAATATTACCTTTATAAATACCAATCTCGGTATTATTATTAATTTCCTTAAATAACCCGTAATTAATAGATATATTATGAAGGTCATTAGTATAGCCATTGAGTGCTAATCTAATTTTACCAAATTCTCTTAATTCTTGTTCCGAATAATCTCTTAAAGGCTCACCGGCACTCGAGTAAGTTGAATAATACCAGGAGGACATTACGGATAGAAGTACTGATGAAAAAATATCTTCACCTACCTTAAAACTTTGAGGACCGATCAGAATCGTGCCTTTGATTACAAGTCTTTTTTTATCCATATTGAAGTTTTAAAGATTCATTTTTAATATTAAATCAAGGCTATCGTAATCTTAATTTCAACTGTATTGATTCATCTAAATATTTATCCAAATGAATAAAACTTTCTCCAATTTCATTAAGGGTAAATTCTAATCGATACAAATTGATTTCACCTCCGCCAGTATTAACTGGTCTTATTTCGTTTGCAGGTGGCCGTACATCACGAAAATTCTCACGAGCTCCAACATAGCATTTATCTTCTGGATCCCAAATTCCATAATTTTCCATGAAAGAATCATATTCATCATCATAATAAAAATCATCATCGACGATGAACTCAGACCAAGGATATATAAGAGCTAGCTGCTCAATATAGCCGATGGAATTTGATTCGGAGTTTGATATTTCTATTTCATCATCATTTTCATCTATTTCAAAAATTTTGGAACTCATACCATATCCAAGCTTATTGCACCAGTCTTCGATCTCAATCATAATACGCCTTCCTTCTTTAACTTTGTTGATTAATTCTTTTTGGATAATTAACCTTTGAAGTCGTTTGTTATAACTTGATTCATTTTTAATTGTGCTAAATTTATCAATATTCGATGAGTCTAAGATATTAGTTTTAGGAATGGATATTTTAAAACCTTTTGACAATAGTTCACAGTTTTCGTTTATAATCTGTTCAAAGATTACAATATCAGTGTAGGGATTACATAAAACAATAAAGACAGGTAAAGAGTGGTTTGTCCAATAGTTATAATGATTAATATCACCTCTGTATATTATACAGTCGCCCTTTTCTTCATCGAAATAACTTTCTCCTGTTTTAATTTGCAGAACAAATAATTGCCCAGTCGCTTTTTTATTATCAACAATCTCTACTTCCATGTCAATACCAACATCTGATTGTAGAATTGTTCGTGGAATCCAGCCGAAGGCTGAAAGAATTATAGACTCAACTTTATTGATACCTATTCGATCTATATTATTAAACTGCGTCATTGAAAATGTATAGTGAAAAAGATAATTTTCATAAGACCTTTTATAGGAATTCAGATATTTCCCGAAACTGGAACGTACTTAAGAATTCTGTATATGACAATAGTGTTCAATACTTTAATCACAGTCATACTATAAGCCATTTAGTTTTTTCCAAACCTTTTTATAATCTTCTCCGGATAAAGAAGAATCTAGAGGCTTAGCTTCATTCCAAACATGGATTGTTTGGGTACTTAACCAAGTGCCGACTGAATCAGAAGGTTGATTAAAAATATTACCCCCGACGCTGGCTTGGTAAAGTTCACCTAGCTTTTTAGCAATACTTCTGGGGACATTATTTTTTCTCATCAATACGCCTTCGTCGGTATTAACTCCATAATGAAGATAAGCTGGCAAATTAGCCATCTTTTTCTTATCTATTTCAGACATATTTTCCCAATCCAAACCACTTGTAGGCATTTTTTGCAAAGCGGCCAATCCCCAAGTTGCAGAATTGGCAACAACCTTATATAGAGCTTTTGTCGCTTTTTGTATTGCAGTAGTTGAATCTTCACCAGGATAAAGGCGAGAAGCTATAGATGACATATTTTTTCCATTAACCCAATCTATTACTAATCTTGCAATCGATGTTTTGTCAAGAACTTGTTCGCCACCATTGAGTTCATCCATTGATTTTCTTATTTCATAGGTGTTAAGCATAATCCCAACAAGTTTTTGCATCGTCTGATTTTGTTCAGAAAAGAGTTGAGTTTTGTTCCAGTCATTAGCTGTAATTTCACTTCCTCTAAGCCTTCCAATCATCTGTCGCACAGAGACAGATGAAAAGCCTGTAGAATCTGCGAGATTTGCTTCTGCAAGGCTTAAATTTGAAGCATATCTCCGCAAATGATCACGTAGAAATACTTTTTTATCTTGGGATAACTGACTATAACCAAATGTGCTTTGAAGTTTAAGTTCAAGCTGAGCTAAAAATGTTTCTCGCTGAGTAGTCTGTTTTCTCAAATGAGATATGAACTGCAATATTGCAGACCAACGTTCATCAAAATATAGCCATCTATCAAAGTCTGCATCTGCGTATCTCAATGCGACATCGATGGCATTCACCAACTGAGAATGAAGTTCATCAGATGCTTTTTGAACATAGTTCGTCACCTCAATAAGATCTCTTTCATTTCTAACAGCCATTCCCACCCAGCCCATGCTTTCTTGACCAGCTCTGCCAACTCTACCTGCAAGATTCCAAAAGTCTCGAACTGGCATAGCCCCCGAAAAAGGATAGTTATATGATCCTACTATAACTGCCGAAACAGGAAAATTTATGCCCTGAGCTATCGTTGTAGTGGCAATAATTACCTGAAGCTTCTCATTAGCCATTAAGTCTTCAATAAGAAACCTTATATCATCAGGAAGTGCTGAACTATGAACTGCAATTCTTTTTTCTAAATATCTGGCAAGCGGAAAGTCTTCTCCTAATTCGCTCTTAACGAGTCGCAGTAGCAAATCTACATCTTCGTCTTCCTCATCAATAGCAGGAGAATCATTATACAGTTTCTCTGCTATATTATAAGTTTCGCTTGGACTAGAAGCTAAAATAATAATGGGGGCACTAACATCAAGAATACCTAATGCAAGAGAAGAGGAAATTCTTGACTTTGATCCCGTAACTTGTGTTTTAGTTAAACTGGCATTTACGTATTCAACCATTTGTATGGTTTCTCCAATTTCATAAGTACCCTTATCAGTATGTAGTGGCCGTAGTGTTATATCATAATTCCTGCCTTGACCTTTAACTTCTACTGCTCCTACAACTCTTTCATTAGGCTGCCACCAGTCTAATTCTAGATTGATGACATGGCCTCGGTCACCAGCAAGCCAAGAAGAGATTTCTGCAGAATTGGCAATGTCTGGAGTCATTAACAGGAAGTTAGCTTCCTCACAGTCATTTTTAATAGTTGAAAGTAAAAACTCTAAATTTAAACCTCTAGATGACTCCTCTATATTATGTGCTTCATCAACAACTGTAAGTACCAATGATCTCTCAGCTGAAGTACCAAGCCCTTGACGAATCAAAAGGTTCATTTTCTCGTATGTTGTAACTAGAATGTCAAAATCCGTATGATTTCCATTCTCCTCGACTAAATGCTGTTCAAAGCCATCTAAATCTATTGCGCCACTTGCTTTTTCAACTTTTATTCCGATTGATCCAAGATCTCTCTTTAATTGATTGAAAACTTGATTTACTAAAGCTTTCGTAGGTGCCAGGTAAGCTACCCAGCCTCCTTGTGCCTTGAATTGATTTAGCGCTTGGAGGATTTTGTACTCAGCTATTAGGGTTTTTCCACTAGAAGTTGGTAGATTAATTACCACCGCTCGATGCGCTGGATTTAACAGCCCTCCTTCAATAATAGACTCCCTCTGAGGATATAATAGTTCGAATAAACCATGATCCTCTTTTCGAGAGATGTAATTATTAAATCTCGTAACCCAATTATTAATTCCACGAGTTGTATACCATATTGTATTTCTTATAATTTTTTGAGCGAAAGCATCAAAAAATTGATATAAAAGATTTAAGCTAATGTTTCCCGATTTTTGAGCAAATTCTCTTGCAAAATTTAGGTGATATCGAATTTCTGTCTCAGGTTCGAGTGGGCGACCTTCCAATAAATATTTTGCCAGAATTTCAACATTTTTTGCAAAATGATATAAAGAGACTAATTCAGCTGCTCCATAACCACGCCCCTCTTCATTTATTTCGTTTAAAAAAGAATTTTCAAATTCCGCTTGCTCTTCTCTCAGTTGGTTTATATAAGTTACACCAAGATTTATTTCATGCCATGAATCTTTTTTTACCAAATGCACTAATGCTTTAAAAGATAATGTCAAGATTCTCAGACTCCAGTTTGAGTCTGCTTCTAAAGCGTTGAATACTTCAATGTTTTTCTTTAAATACTGCTTTACAAAATGCCAATGTTCACCTAAATAGCCGAAAGAAATTAGCTTAAACTGCTCGTAGATAAAATACTCATCTTCATTTGAAATAGGAAGTTGGCTAGCTATGTCAAGATAAGTAGAACATAATGCTTTGAATTCAACATTGTCTGTTCTTTCATCCCAAATTTCGATAATTCTCAATTCGCATAACTCTTTAGCAATGGATAAGCGGTGTGAGTTTTCCTCGCTCATTCCAGTATCAGTAAAACGAGCAGAAAGTTTTGTTTGCTGAATGAGCACGCCAATAGATTCAAGCATATCTGGATATGCCTTTTCTAAATAGCTATATTTTAAATTGATACTCATTCTTTTATTCTTTTATAATGGTTTCCCACTCTTCTTTACGAATCGGCAAATATAATGCTAAAAGCTTGATCCCATTCGGTTCCAAAATATGATTTTTTAACCTGTCATAACTTATTGATACATCTCTAATATCTGATTCAATATCTCGTACCAATACTCCATAAAGCTGAAAATTAGATGGTCCGGAATAATAACTACGCTCACTTGCATCAAAGTCTATTTTGAAAGGATGTCCATCCGGATAGTGTCGCATTTTATTTTTGAGGTAAGAAATAAGTATAAACCTTTTATTTCGATTACTATAAAGTTCACTTAACTGCTTTTCGATGCCATCCGCATACGTCATGACTTGCGGAGGGCGGTTAGCTGTCTCAGACGAGGTTTTGACTTCTCCAAAAAGAAAAACTACTTGTCCATCAATCTCTGTGAATCCGACTAAATCTGCTCCGGTTTTATTTCCTTTGGGATTTCTCGCATCGCGATTTTCATTCCAATGAAATCTACAGACAAACTCTTGTTCAAGCATGATTTCAGCATAAGCCTCACCAATGCGAAATTGTTTTAATTCCATTTGTTCGTCAAGTAAACTTTGAATATCGGCTATTAAGTCCGCGTTGGCAGCAAATCCCGTTTCTTCTTGGAGAGCTCTAAGGCGAGCAAGCGAATCATGCCACTCCTCCCGATCAAGTAAATTGTCCTTTACACTTGTTTTTAAGTGTTCGCGACATTCATTTTCATCCAAGGATATGCCGTGATAAGATCGATGACCAGCGTCTATCTGTTGAAAAATAACATTCATTAACGGTTTCTAGTTTATAACGCAATTTACAAATTATAAACTTTAAATATTACGGCTTTCCGTAATAATGATGAAACAACAAAAAAAATTAAAAACAATAGAATCCTTATAATATTTTATTAAAATTAAATAGTAAATCAAATTTATATATCAAGAAAGAACTTACTATTATCTTGTCTAGAAAATATATTATTAAATTTGTACCATATTTGTATCATTTAAATGTAACTAACTGGTTGTTAGATCATATTATATTAGAAGAAGTGAAATAATAAGTTGTAAGTATATACTTACCTTTAATAATATAACCGCAGTAAAAGATTTTTTTACTGCGGTTTTTTTATAATAGAGGAGTTGTCTTTTAAAGAATTTCAACCTCTTCAGGGATCATAAAGAAGATCAGACATCCGTTTTCTGATTTTACAGAGTGTTTAAAGTTAGGAGGTGTATACAAATAATCTCCTTTTTCCAAACGTGCTCCGGCAATAATAGCATCTCCTTCCATAATAAACAATTCTTCTCCTGCCGGATGATTGTGATAAGGATAGCTTGCTCCCGGTTCAAATTTTAAAAGAATTGTGGTTGATCTGTTCTTTTCAGGATCAAATTTCAGAGATTTAACGAAAATGCCTTCATAGTGAATTCCTTTTTCAATTAAAGGTTGCCATTCTTTTTGTTCTGTTTTTACGATGTAATCGTGAATGTTAGTGTTCATTGTAATTTATTTTTAATTGTTATTGATTCAAAAGATCTTCAAGGGTCCACTTATAATGTGGAAAAGTACTGAGTAAAAATGCTCCGGCACTGAATGCAAATACTGAATAATCCAAAGGCTCTTTAAGTCCAAAAGAAAAAGACATTGCTAAAGCAAATAATAAAGTGAGGAATGATGCAAATAAAGCTGCTTTATGGATTTGGTATCCCACCAATAATAAAATACCGAGCGACAACTCTATAATAGTTGATGCCGTTGCAATGAATGGTGCTAATGACCGGGGTAAGAATGAATTGGTTTCTGCGGTATAGTTTACAAAATTTATCCATCCCGAAGACCGGTTTCCCCAAAGTCCCAATCTGCTGGCAGTAGCGGATAAAAATCCGGTAGCAAGGGCTATTCTTAATAGAAAAACAGCTATGTCCTGTCTCGCTTTCATACTCATTATTTTATTGGTTGAATTATAAGTACAAATTTCGCGAATGACTCGTAGCTAAAGAATAGACAATCCCGGGAAAAGCATATAAGATTTAGTTTTTCACTGCCTTTTGATAATCCTTGGGAGATAAGGAAGTATGCTTTTTAAAGAAGTTTGAAAAGTAAAAAGGATCATTGAATCCCAACTGATAAGCGATCTCTTTAACCGTGAGCTTTTCGTAGAGCAATAATCTTTTAGATTCGGAAATAATAAGACTGTAGATGACGTTCAGTGCTGTTTTATTGGTGTGCAATTTAGAGACCTCATTGAGCTTTGCTTCTGTAGTCCCCAGAATATCGGCAAAATAGGATACCGGATAGTTCTGCGAAAAATTACGGCGGACATTTTCCAGAAACTTTAAAAATAAAGCATCAGGTTTCCAGATCTCATCACCATTTGCAATTTTACTGCGATTGATTTCTATTAACAATAATTCAACCAATGAATGGGTAGAAATGAGATATTGATAAGGCTTTTCATTTATTTCATCTTCAATCTGTTTAAGTGTTTCTGTAAAGAAGTCCGGACGGTGTATCGTGATCTTTTCATTCATACCGAAATGGCAGAACAGTCCGTTATGGAAAATGAGCTCTATATCGCTGTCGCTTTTACTGAAAAAATCAAGCGTGAATTCAAGAGCCGTTAATTCGCCTTCAACAGATTTTAACTGATGAAATTGTCCTGAGGTAATGGTTACGGTTTGATTGGCTTCCAGAATAAAAAAATGCTCGTCAATCAGAATTTCAGCATGCCCGCTCTTGCACCAGAACAGCGTATACCTAATGACACGCCTAGGTTCAGGGTGTCCCTTTTGATCTGAGTATTTTTTTATATCAATCATTTTGTTTATTCTCTAATGTAAGCAGCATGAGCCCGGAAATGCATTCATCTAAATTACAAAAAAGTTAAAGTAAAAAATAAGCGGGAAATAATATTAATAAACCATTGGATAAAATACCGATGAAATTGATCATGGAACTTGATTATTTATTTTAAATAAGTATATTTGTTTTTATTTAGAATTAATAAAAATTAAATTTTAACAAACTAAAACAGTTTGATTATCAACTATATCTATTGAATTAAAACAGAACTATGGAACAACTCAACAAAAGAATCTTAACATTGGACCTGATAAAAGGAATGAGTGTAATAGGGATGATTATCATTCATACCTTACTCATATTTGCCAATGTGAAATCACAATCAGATACGGCAATTGGAAGTTTTATTGTCTTTTTAGGAAGAGGAACTTCTATTTTTCTGATTTGTATGGGAATCACATTCATGACTTCCAGCCATCAAAGTTTAACAAGTGCCATCAAACGGGGAGGTTTACTTTTATTAGCAGCTTTTTTATGAATTTTATGAAGTTCATTGTTCCCGTAATTTTAGGTTTTGCTCCTGCACATTTTATCGAAAAATATGGATGGCATGGTCCGATAGAGCAGCAATATCTATATCTGGCACTGCTGGGGGATATCTTGCAACTGGCAGGAATGTCTCTCCTTTTTGTAGGATTTATCAGGAAATATGTGAAGAATAAATATGGTATCCTTGCGATAGGTCTTTTGGTGGCCCTTGTATCAAGAGAAGTAAGCGGTATTCATATTAATTTTCCCGTCGTTAACTATATTCTGGATCTTCTTTTTAATAATGATTTTCCTGCTTATGTGTATTTTCCTGTTTTTCCATGGATGTCTTTTATTATTATCGGAATGTTTTTTGGGAAATGGTTTCAGGAGCTGAATTATAACGGGCCGCAATTGTTTAAAAATATGCTCTGCGTCGGGCTTATATTTATTGCCTTAGGTGCTCCTTTGGTTTTTATGTATGGGAATTATCACTACAATGGTTTTTATCATATGGGGCCTGGAGGTGTAATTTATTTTGCAGGATGGACGCTGATATTTCTTTGGGCTATTTTCAGACTGACAAGTAAGGCAAAGGAAAATACATGGATGAAAGTTTTAAAATATTGCAGTAAAAACCTCACCTCCATGTATATGATACAATGGATATTGATTTCATGGGGAAAAGGGATTTTTGGATACAGACAGCATGGAATTGCATTTGTCTCAATCCTGATTCTCTTTTATATACTGCTCACTTTTTTAGTTCAGAACACATTGGACATTGTAAGGAAAAAAGAACCTTTGATTGTCTTCCGACGTATTTCAGTGGATGAAACAGTGTTAAAATAATAGTGCAAATATATATAGATACCAGACGGAAAACCAGCAGTTTTTTGATTTTATATTTTATTATTATAAATTCCTGATAAATTACCTAAATTCGTGTTGTATTAACTTAAAAAAATATTGAAATGAAATATTCTAAAATAATCCTGGTGTTTACTGTACTTTTATTTCAGTTGGGATTTGCGCAGGAAAAAGCAGATGTAGTCCTTAACAAAGCTCTTACAGATGCTAAAAAGGAAAATAAAAATGTACTTCTTGTATTCCATGCGTCATGGTGCCAATGGTGTAAACTGATGGAAAAGAATATGAATCTTCCGGAAACAAAGCCTTTGTTTGATAAAAACTATGTTACGGCCTATGTGGATGTACAGGAAAGAGGTGAAAAGAAAGTTCTTGAAAATCCCGGAGGCGAGGCAATGATGAATCAATATAAAGGTGAGAATGCAGGCCTTCCTTTTTGGTTGGTATTGAATTCTAAAGGTGAGGTTCTTACAGATTCTTTTAATGACAAAGGAGAAAATCTGGGATCCCCAGCAACTCCGGAGGAAGTAGATGTTTTTTTAGCGAAACTTGAAAAAACTACAAAATTGAACAGACAAGAACTTGAAACCATTCAAAAAGTTTTCGTGAAGAAAAAAGATCAGTAAAGAGATTGATATCATCCAATAAAAATGCCCCGGAATCTTTCGATTCCGGGGCATTTTGCTATTTATTTTTTACCAAAAAATATCTGATCTTTTTTCTGCTGTTCCAGGTAAATTTCCTGGAAATTAACCGGCATATACTGAAAGATCGCATTCCAGTGTTGTATTTTAGTATGCTTTTTAAAGCTTTCAAATGATCTTACGAAAAGATTTTCGATAATATCTTTAACATAAGTATCCGCATTACGGTAAATTCCTTCCATCAATTTGATATGATGGCCGATAATATTAATCTTGGATTCCCGTAAGAGGTTCTTCAAGTAATTTACCGTGGATTGAATAATACCGGCGAAATTTTTTTGCATTGATAATTGAGTAATTTCACTTCTAAGAGTGGGATAGAAAAATTTTAAATACTCTACAGCTGTCTCTTCATTAATAGTTTGCATTGGCTCGTTCATCATAAATAATATTTTATTTTTCAAACACTTTTATTGCCGCCAAAATTATACCAAACTTATAAGTATGATGCAACAATAAATACTCCGATTATTAAAGCAATATGAGTTGCCAATATTTCGATATTGTGTCTGGAATTCGCTTCTTTCCACTGTTTCCAGTCGAATTGTTTTCTGATTTTTGTCTTCATAGTGATGATAATTGTGTAATGAAATACCTGAAAAATGTAATAAAAAAATAAGATGGCCGGTTTTTATCAACCGTTTTCCACGGAAAATCTCCTTAAAGTGACAAAAGGATTCTTTTTCTGATGATAAATGCTGTCATTATATGCCATGATTGTAAATCTGCTTGGCATATATTTTTTGCAAATCCCTGGACATGTGGCTAAAGATTGCTTTCCGGTATTCTTCATTACAAAGGATAGTGACATTATCGAGGGAATAAATAAAAGTACATTCTATAGCATTCTTAAGCATAGCATCTCCGTTTTTATAGATGTTACTCATCTTTTTTAAACTTTTAAAAAGGAGTGTCCTTTCATTTTGACGAATCATTCGCTTGATATGATCTGTAAAAGTGCTCATGGCATAATAAGAACTTTGTGTTTTGTGCTCATCCAACTCGTACTGTATATCAGGAATAACTTCTGTAATTTCCTGAACGGCCTGTAAGTAATTCATATTTATTTAATAATGGTTTTGTTCTAAAAATCTGATAAATCCTCCGAAAATAAAGAGTACAAGAAATGCTATGAATAGCAAGTGATAAGGCTTCATCCATTTCGGGGTTTTCGGTCCTTTGCTTTTTAATCTTCGCAGCCGGTCTATTCTGTTTAAGGTTTTTAAGTCCATTTTTTATGTTTTGAGAATGGTGATGCCAAATGTGTTCCTTTGAAAATGTTTTTATTTTAATATGCTGTATATCAATTTATTGAACTGATATTGCTGATGTTTATACAGCCAGAAAACCATTCAAAATGATAAGGTTATTATCAGAATGAAATGCTGTCCGGTATTTGATATTATTAATATCTTTGCAATCCATAAAAATCAAAAATGTTTTCAAAAATTATAGTACACAGAGTAGGAAATAAGATTAACGGTGAGTCTTTAACACTTTCCCAGGAAGAGCTGCAGTTGGAAGAAGGGATGGCAGAAATGCTGGAAGATTACTTTCTAGGTTCTTTTAAAACAGAAGAAACGTACCAGTTTTACAGTGATACTTATCTTGTCAATAATCCTGTTTACAGTTCTGTAACAGAAATTTTTGAGGATAAGGCCAAATTTCTATGGGAATCGGAGAATATTGCCAAACACCTTTTTGAAGCTGCTGAAAATCCGAGAGTGCAGGGAGGAGAATTGTTTATTGTTTTCTTTGAAGATGAAAGGGAAGGCGATGAGAAAGTGGATAAAATAGGTATTTTTAAGACTGAAAAAAGAGAATCTTTCTTAAAGATATTTCCTCAGGAAGAAACTTTTGGACTTGAAAAAGATCAGGGTATTGGCTTGTCAAAAATTGATAAGGCAGCTTTGATCTATAATAATAACAAAGAAAGCGGATATGTTTTATCTGTAGTGGATAATAACAAGAACGGTGATATGTATTACTGGTTTGAGGATTTTCTTAAAGTAAAGCAGCGTGATGATGAGTATTTCCATACTCAGGAAGCTTTAATGGTGTACAAGGACTATATTACCAAGCAGCTTCCGCAGGAATTTGAGGTTTCTAAAGCGGATCAGGCTGACTTTTTGAATAAATCCATCAATTTCTTTAAAGAAAAAGAAGAGTTTAAGCTTGATGATTTTGCGAGTGAGGTACTTGGTGATGAACACGTGATTGAGAGTTTTGTTAACTTTAAAACAGATTACGAACAGGATATGCAGATCAATATTGCTGAAGAATTTCCGATCAGTGAAGCGGCTGTAAAAAAGACACAACGACATTTTAAAAGCATTATCAAATTAGATAAAAATTTTCATATCTACATTCATGGTGACCGGAAGATGCTGGAACAGGGACAGGATGAAAAAGGAAAGTATTATATGCTGTACTTTGATAAGGAAGTCTAAGGAAGTTAAAACATAAGGTGTAAAAGGGCAAAAGGGTAGAATAACGAAAAAGAAAATTCACCTTTTTGTCCTTTTGCTTTTTTTATTTACTTTTTTCTGAAAAATAAAGCCCTGCTGTATTCATAGTTCATACGCGCGATATTAAGAACTGATATTCCCTGAGGGCATTCCACTTCACAAGCTTCTGTGTTGGAGCAATGACCGAATAATTCTTTATCCATCTGCTGAACCATTTTAATCACCCGTTCGCTCCTTTCTTCTTTTCCCTGGGGAAGAAGTACCATATGGCTTATTTTTGCAGAGGTAAACAATGCTGCACTCGCATTTTTACAAGTGGCTACACAAGCTCCGCATCCGATACAGGCCGCGGAATCAAAAGCTTCTTCGGCAATCTGGTGAGTAACTGCAATGGCCGTGGCATCCGGAGCCTGTCCCGTATTCACGGAAACAAAACCTCCCGAAGAAATAATTCTGTCAAAAGCCGAGCGGTCAACTTTTAGATCTCTTTTTACCGGAAATGCTTCCGCCCGGAAAGGTTCTATAACAATAGTTTCTCCGTCTTTAAAAGAACGCAGGTGGAGCTGGCATGTGGTCGTGTTTTCTAAGGGACCGTGTGCCAAGCCATTGATCATGATTCCACATTGTCCGCAAATACCTTCACGACAGTCATGATCGAATTCTACCGGTTCTTCTCCTTCTACGATCAGCTTTTCATTAAGTGTATCGAGCATTTCGAGAAAAGACATTTGGGAATTGAGATCTTTTAAATCATAATTTACGAGCTTTCCTTCCGTGCTTCTGTCTTTCTGTCTCCATATTTTAAGATGTAAATCCATAATTTCTTTTTTTATTTATAACTTCTTACAGTGGGTTGTATTTCTTCAAATACAAGCGGTTCTTTAATTAATTCAGGTTCCTGATTTTCACCTTTCCATGCCCAGGCAGAAATAAACTGAAATTCAGAATCATTTCTCAGGGCTTCTCCATCGGGAGTCTGATATTCTTCACGGAAATGGGCTCCACAAGATTCGTTTCGGGTGAGGGCATCGTAGCACATCAGTTCACCGATTTCAAAATAATCTGCAACACGTCCGGCTTTTTCCAATTCTGTATTCATGTGGTTTTCATCACCGGAAACTCTTACGTTTTTATAAAATTCTGCTTTCAGTTTTTTTATTTCTTCAATGGCATATTTCAGGCCTGCTTCATTTCTTGCTAACCCACAATAATCATAAAGCAGCTTGCCCAGGGTTTTATGATAGTAATCAACGGTTTTGTTCCCTTTGATATTGATAAGGTGTTCAATCTGTTGCTTAACGGCATTTTCCGCATTCTCAAATGCCAGGTTATCGGTTGATATTTTTCCGGTATGGATTTCATTGGAAAGATAATTTGCGATCGTATACGGAGCAATGAAATAGCCATCTACGGAAGCCTGAAGAAGGGAATTGGCCCCCAGTCTGTTGGCTCCATGATCTGCAAAATTGGCTTCTCCCAGAGCAAACAGCCCCGGAATGGTTGTCATGAGCTCATAATCTACCCATAATCCGCCCATAGAAAAGTGGGCAGAAGGAGAGATCATCATGGGTTCTTTGTAAGCATCATATCCGGTTATTTTTAAATACATATCGAACAGGTTTCCATATTTTTCCTTAATTTTTTCTTTGCCCTGTTCCTTAATTGCTTTGGAAAAATCAAGATATACTGCATTTTTAAGAGGTCCGATACCGAATCCGGCATCAATTCTTTCTTTAGCAGCCCGGGAGGAAATATCCCTTGGTGCCAGATTGCCAAAAGCAGGGTACCGCCTTTCCAGATAATAATCTCGTTCATCCTCAGGAATATCATTTGGAGATCTGGTTTCATTATCTTTTAAAGGAACCCATATCCTTCCATCATTCCGGAGAGATTCGGACATCAGGGTCAGCTTGGATTGATAATCTCCGGATTGGGGCAATGATGTCGGGTGAACCTGTATCCAACTTGGTGAAGCCATTAAAGCTCCTTTTTTATGGGCTCTCCAGATTGCTGAGCCATTACATCCCATGGCCAATGTGGAGAGGTAATAAATTTTACCATATCCGCCGGTGGCTAATACAACAGCATGAGCAGAATGCCGTTCAATCTCGCCGGTATCCAAATTTCTTACAATAACTCCTCTTGCCTTGCCATCAATGAGCACAAGATCCAGCATTTCATGTCTGGAAAACAATTGTACGGTATTTTTACCCACCTGCCTCATTAATGCCTGATATGCTCCCAGAAGCAATTGCTGACCAGTTTGACCTCTGGCATAGAATGTTCTGCTTACCTGGACTCCGCCAAAAGACCGGTTGTTGAGGTAGCCTCCGTACTCCCTGCCAAAAGGAACTCCCTGCGCTACTGCCTGATCAATAAGGTTTAACGAACATTCAGCCATGCGGTATACATTGGCCTCACGAGCTCTGAAATCTCCTCCTTTGAGGGTATCCACAAACATTCTGTACACGCTGTCTCCATCATTTTTATAATTTTTAGCAGCATTTACTCCTCCCTGAGCTGCTACGGAGTGGGCTCTTCTCGGACTGTCCTGAAAACAGAATGATTTTACATTATAGCCCATTTCTCCAAGAGATGCAGCTATGGAACTTCCTGCCAGTCCTGTTCCGACTACGATAACATCCAGCTTTTTACGGTTTGCAGGATTAACGAGTTTTGCCGTTTTTTTATATTGAGCCCATTTTTGTTCTAATGGTCCCTGGGGTATTTTAGAATCTAACTTCATCGGTTTTATTTTTAATTAGCGGTAAAGAAAACATAAACAGGCATGAGCGCAAATCCGACACTGATTATGACTGAATAAGCAATTCCTATGGTCTTAAACCATTTTACAAACTTCGGATGATAAAGTCCCAGTGTTCTTACTGCGCTATAGATCCCATGGATAAGATGATAGCATAGGGCAGCCATGGAAATTACATAAATGATCACATACCACCATTCTTTAAATACCGTCACCACAAGTATATAAAGATCCTTATTCCCGTTATTGTCTAATGGCGGACTACCGAATTTATATACATACCAGAAGTTCTGAAAATGGATCACCAGAAAGATCAGTAATAAAGTTCCTAATATTCCCATATTCCTGGAATACCACTTGCTTGCTCTTCCGCGTCTGTCGGCAGAATAACGTCCACCCGATTTTTTGTTTTTTAAAGTGATGATTAAACCATCTACTGCGTGAAGAATAATACTTGCGTACAGGACATAAGAAACGATTTTGATTACAATATTACCCGAAAGGAAGTGAGAATAGGCATTGAATTGCAAATGTGCCTGCTCCTGCGGCAGGAACAGCTGAAGATTTCCCAGGAAATGGATCAGCAAGAAAAAACTCAGAAACAATCCTGTGAGGCACATCAGCATTTTTCTTGACAAGGTAGACAGCATAATTTTTGTTTTTTTATTTTTAATAATATCCCAATACTTTCATCCATAAGCCACCTACTACCATGTAGATAATAAGAAGTACGATTCCTATTTCCAAACCGCGAAGCCACCAGGCTTTCAGCTCTACATAGCCGCTTCCGAAAAATACCGGAGCAGGACCGTGGCCATAATGCGTAAGTACCCCATAAATAGAACCCAGAAAACCGAGCATCATGGCCAGTAACATTGGTGGTATCCCCACGGCAACACCTACACCTAACAATGCGGCGTACATGGCAGCGACATGGGCAGTAGCACTGGCGAAAATATAATGGCTGAAAAAGTATACAACAATAATTACAGGAAAGGCCACCTGCCAGCTCAGTCCACCGATTTTCACTTTGATCAGGTCACTGAACCATCCGATAAAGCCGAGTTCATTCAGTGAGCTTGCCATCATAACCAGTACGGCAAACCATACGATGGTATCCCAGGCTCCTTTCTCTGACTTTACATCTTCCCATGTCAGGACAGAAGTCAGAAGCAGTAAGGTTAATCCTATAAAAGCGGTTGTAGTAGCATCAATTGAAAGTGCTCCGCCAAATATCCAGAGTGCCAGTAAAATGAAGAATGCCAATAGCATCAGCCATTCGTTCCTTGAAATAGGCCCCATGTCTTTAAGCTTTTGAGCAGCCATTTTAGGAGCGTCACCTGTTTTTTTTAATTCCGGTGGATACAATTTATAGAGTACTAACGGAACTACAAAAAAGGCAACCAAACCAGGCAGGAAACCAGCAGCAGCCCATGACATCCAAGTGATGTTGATGCCCAGATTGGCTGCAAATTTCTGACACATCGGATTACTGGCGGTTCCTGTTAAGAACATAGAGGAAGCGATCAGGTTCATATAATAGCTGTTCAGCGTTAAGAATGCCCCTAGCTTTCTGTGGGTTTCCGGTTTTTCCGGAACAGAATCAAAACTGATAGCCATGGATTTCATAATAGGGTAGATGATACCTCCTCCCCGTGCGGTATTACTAGGGATAGCGGGAGCCAGGCAGACATCCGCTAATCCCAGACCATAAGCCAGCCCAAGGGAACTTTTACCGAAAATCCTTATGAATAAAAAAGCAATACGATTTCCCAGGCCGGTTTTTATAAATCCCCGTGCAATAAAAAATGAGATCCCAATCAGCCATATCACTTTATCTCCAAAACCGGAGAGTGCTTTAGTGATTGATTTTCCCGCATCACCCGGTGCAATTACCTGGGTTAGTGCAGTGAATCCGATAGCCATCATACACATGGTTCCCATAGGAGCTGCTTTTAGAATGATTCCTAAAATTGTTGCCGCGAAAATGGCAAAAAGGTGCCACGCATCTGCGGTAACACCATCGGGCTCAGGAATAAACCAGATGATAAGGGCAACAGCAAAAGTTATTGCGACATTCTTGATATTTATTTCTTTCATAGTAGTAATGTGTTAATGATTAAAATCTACTTTGCACCTGAACGATGAATAGATTATTATTGTATTGTGAGGTATTTTCAATCTGTTTTTTATATCTGTCGAACTGTACACCCAATTGAATTCTTGCGCCATAGTTTTTAAGAAACTCTAAACCGAACATCGGAGTGATCGTTTGCCGGGGATTGGAGTTCATCCTGAAATTGGTGTCCAGGTATTCATACCGGCAGGATAATTCGAAGGCGCTGAGGTTTCTATGGTTGATTTCATATCTTAAGTTTGGTAAAAAATAAATGCCACGAATCAGATAATTGTCCGGATTGTCGGGCCTTTGTTCGGCTGCTATTGAATTATACAAAACATGATTTGTTGCCTGTTTCGCCTCCAACTGCATATCGAGGCTCCATTTAGGATCAAAAGTAACCAATGAGCTGAGGTCCACTCCAAGGGCGTAAACCTTTTTACCAAAGACTTCACCTATGCCGCCATTTAAACCAACGTTAAAATTGTATTTTTTTAAAAGCCCGAATACCAGGCGGGTTGAATATTGTTTTCCGTTGTCGTTATCATTAACCTGATTCTTTCCATTACCATTAACTACAGAAACCGCATATTGGAAAGGTATTTCTCCCAGCTCAAGCTGCCCGGTAGCAGACATCCCTATCTGGAAACTTGTCCATCCCAATTTTCCGAATTCAGTGTACTGATTGGACCAGTCCAAAGACTTGATGATGTCTATAGGGTAAGTTTCTTCAATCCCGAACCACGGACGGAATTGCCCGACAGTGATGGCAAGTTTAGGATTGAAAGTGTATTTCAAATAAGCATTTTCGAGAACCCTGCTTTTGGGATCATTTTTGAAATCTGCCAGATTAGCCAATACGACCACTTCAGTGCGTTTGCTGATCTGTGCTCTTACCTGTACCCTCATGTATTTGAGCATGAAATTATTATCAGTTCCGGATCCGTCTTCATGATGAAGTCCGTTTACATCAACATCTTTGGTCATACCAACAAGATATCTCGCCTGAAAAAGCCCTTTGATCTGTAGCTGAGGATATTTTATATTATCTTCTTCCGGTTGGGTCTGTGCAGAGTCTTTCACCTGCCCGCTTACTGATATCGAGAAGACAATCAGGCAAAGTAATTGCATTCTTTTTTTTAGTGAAAAAAAGGTCATAGTGCTTTATATTGAGTTTAAAGATTGAAAAGGATCTAAAGTCCCAGGAATTTAAAAGGCTTGCTTTCTACAAAGTCTTTATTGGTTTTTCCGTTGTAGGTTTTAAAATTATCAAGGTTTAATTTTAATATTTTTCCTTTGGGGCTGAAATCAAATTCTTTAAGATCTACCCAAAAGGTATTGGGAGTGAATACGGTTTCGAAGTAGTAAACCAGATTTTTATGGTCGGAGACAGAACGCCATCTTGTTGAAGAGATATTAGGTTCTGTTTCTGAACTTATACCGTATGGTACCGAACAATTTCTGATCACACTGAAAACACTTGCTACCGCAGAGCGGGTATCAGAAGTTTTCGGAATCGCATCGATATAATAGGAAGCTCTTACAAAACGGTCTGCTGCACGATTGGTTCCGGGAAGCATAATAGTGCCCGGGATTCCTTTCCAGTAATTATTTAAAGCGAGTTGCTGATCAAAAACAGGGGAGTTTGTCATTACAGTGTAAGACGGATCGTGATGGATAACCAGTTTTCCGTCGATGTATTCTAAAACAGCATTATCCCCGGAAGCATCTGATAAAGATAAATGAAGAGTAGTAAATCGTTCAGTTCCCGGGATATAATCACTTACAACAACGAACGGTTCTTTTTTCATATAATCGACAGCCTCTTTTACATTTTCAAAATTATCGAGGAAATATTGAGCCCACATCGAAATGGAAATGCCTTTCTCGCGTCCCTTGGGATTAAATTTCGGATATTGGCTTTCACCCAGCCATAGTACATTGGCAACAAGTCCTTTTTCGTTCATTCCGTCAGCGGTTGCAATATCCCATGCTGTGCTGATAAGGCTACCATATTTAGAAGTCCATTTAACTGATTTTGCGCCGACTTCGCCGTCACGTTGTATTCCTCGCGGGAGTACCCATAAATTTACTGCAATTTCATCACGCCAGTCCATAGACCGGGCAGTGATAACTGTGTTATCAGGACCTTTATAAACGACTCTTGTACAAGCTTCGGAATAATTAATGAGTCCAGGTAGAAAAAAGGAAATAAGAGGGATTATAAATAATTTTTTCATACTGATGTATTTGAGTGTTAGGTAAATAAATAATATATTTCTTTTAAAAATATTTGATTATTTATTTATGTTTTCATGTTTTGGTGATATAAAACTAGTGAATTTTACTTAATTATTAGAATTATTTTAATTTAATATTAGTTTGATGTTAATAATCATTTTCCTTTAATTTTATGAAAAAAATTGTGATTTTCTTAACAAAATTTATTATATTAATAACAATGGATTGTATTCTAATGTGCTGTTATTTAAATAGTTGAATTTATAAAAGGTTTAGATACCACAAAGTAATATTTCATCAAAAAAATCGTTATATTTGATTGATTTTAGAATACTATGAATTTTGTAGAATGTCACGAAGAACCCATCCATATTCCGGGGTATGTACAAAGTTTTGGATACCTGATTGGCATTGATGCAGAATCTCACTTCATTACTTTTTTCAGTGAAAATATAAGGGATATATTTGCTATCGAAGATGTAAACATCCTTTTCGATAAAAAGATCAGTGATTTTCCGGAAAGCTTCCAAAGTATTATAGAATCAGAGATTTATAATTCACTGAATACGTTTACAAGACGAGAAAATGAGACGTATTTCGATAAAATATTCATCCACGGAACGGAATATCATTTTTCTGTTTTCCGAAATAGCGGCCGCATCTTTTTAGAGTTTGAGAAGGTTATTGAAAATCCCAATAAGCGGATATCCAATAAGTACGATAACTTTTATATTATAGACAATGCTCAGGAAATCTGGGATCAGCTCTTAAACACACTTTCTAAAATTGTGAATTATGACAGAATGATGGTGTATAAGTTTATGACCGATGGTTCGGGAAAGGTGATTGCTGAAAAAAGAAGTAACGGTACACATAGTTATCTCGGATTGCATTATCCTGAAACGGATATCCCAAGACAGGCCAGGGAACTGTATCTTAAAAAAAGAAAGAGGATTTTCAGTAATGTATATTCTGAAACTGTTCCTATTTTAAGCAAAATACAACAAAATATAGATCTTACATTCGCTGCGTCACGTGGAATGTCGCCTATTCATGGGCAGTATATCAAAAACTCCGGAGCTTCTTCAAGTTTTAGTGTCTCCATCATTATCGATGATAAGCTATGGGGACTGGTAACCTGTCAGAATACCGAACCTAAACATATAGATCTGGAAGACCGCGTTCAGGCAGGGATTTTTACGGCATTGGCATCTAATGCCTATTCGTCTTTTAAAACCAAAAGAGAACTGAAGTATCGCCTGGATCTGAATGAAAAATCTGCATTTCTGAAAACAGAGTTTCTGAAACAAAATTCTTTATTCGACTCTCTGGTTCAGAACAGGAAAGAAATTATGAATATTGCAGAAGCAGATGGTCTGGCAATTATTTCGGATGACAATATTGTAAAAACAGGAATTACTCCAGCCCACGCAGTTATTCAGAAAATAGTAAACTGGGCTTACGAAAACACAGATGAAAGTATTTACATTAACCGCAGTTTCCTGAAAGAGTACGGTAATGATCTGGAACTCGACAAAGATAGTGCAGGGATTATCATATACTTCATAGACCGGGTTAAGAATGAAATGTTGATCTGGTTCCGCCGGGAATTTGACGAACATATAGATTGGGCCGGAAATCCTGAAAAGAAGGTTGATGTTTTCGTTCAAAACGGGGAGGAAAAGCAGATCGTTTCTCCAAGAAAATCTTTTGAAGTATTTAAGGAAAACATTAAAGGTAATTCCAAACGATGGAGTTCCAGAAACATAAGCGGAGTACAGGTGGTCCGTGATGTAATTTTAGAAACATCCCACAAGCAATATAACACCATAAAACAGCTGAATGACCAGCTTAAAAAGGTAAATGAGGAGCTGGACAGTTTTTCTTATACCATCTCTCATGACCTGGGAACACCACTTACCGTAATGAAGCTTAATGCCCAGATGCTTCTTTCTAATTTTGACAAGTCCGAAAAGGAAAAAAACAAGCTAAAGTCTATTATCGAAGAAATTGATAATATGGCAGAGATGATGCATGATGTCCTTCAACTGAGTCGTGCAAAGCACAGTGAAATTGAACTGGAAAGCCTGCAGCCTCATCAGACAATCGAAAAAATTTCTGAAAATGCCAGAATCACTTTTGATAGCCCGAAAACAGAGATTATCATCAAGGAAGCTCCCGAGGTCCTGGCAGATAAAACCATGTTGCACCAGGTATTTTTAAATATCATTAATAATGCCGTAAAATATTCCTCTCATCAGGAGCAACCGACAGTAAAAATCGAAGGGCAGGAAGTGGGAGAAACGGTTGTTTATAAAATTTCAGACAATGGAATCGGAATTCCTGAAGAGGAAAAGCATAAAATGTTTAAGATTTTCAACAGGATGGATAATGCCAAGAAGTTTAAAGGGAATGGCATCGGGCTGTCTATTGTTCATAGGATTATGAAGAGAATAGGAGGGAATGTGGATTATAAAAGTGATAAAGAGGGTACTTCTTTCATTTTAACGTTTAAAAAGCCCTAAATTTGAGGAACTTTTAAATCCAAATTATGGTATCTGAATATCTTAAACAAAATACAGCTGAATATCACGATGCTGCTGAGAAACTTTTTAACTCTGAAAAGATTTTTAATAAGACCTTTACTTTAGAAGATTATAAAAAAATCATTCATACGAATTACCTGATGCTTTTGCATTCTGAAGATAAAATTTTCAACAGCCTTCATGACAAGTTTGGTGATAAACTTCAATTGGAACAGAGAGTAAAACTTCCCCTTATCGAAAAAGATCTGGAAAGTCTTGCTTTGGAAAACCAAAAGACATCCCAGAGACTTGAGGTAAATAATGAGCATGAGGCATTGGGAATGATGTATGTAATTGAAGGTTCTACATTAGGAGGAAATGTTATTGCGAAACAACTTTCTAAAACGGAGGGTTTTGATGAGGTAACTTTCAATTTCTTCGGTTGTTATCAGGAGAACACGGGACCCATGTGGAAAAACTTTAAAGAGGTTCTGGATACTGAAGTTTCTGAAGAGAACTACAACGAGGTATTATCGGGAGCCAAAAAATTATACACTTTTTTACTGAATGTAAATTAATTTCTGGTCTGAAATCCAAATATATCCTTTGCAGATAATTAACTTCCTGAAAGATTGCTCAATTTTTCAGGAATTGTTAAATTTGGGAGTCAAATTTTTAGACTGAACTAAAAATAAATAATTTTAAAAAGTATACATTATGAAAGTAACTGTAGTAGGTGCAGGCGCTGTAGGAGCAAGCTGTGCAGAATACATCGCTATGAAAAACTTCTGTTCAGAGGTAGTTTTAGTAGACATTAAAGAAGGTTTTGCTGAAGGTAAAGCAATGGATTTGATGCAGACAGCGTCGCTTAACGGTTTTGATACCAAAATTACGGGAACAACAGGAGACTACAGCAAAACTGCAGGATCTCATGTAGCAGTAATCACTTCAGGGATTCCAAGAAAACCTGGAATGACAAGAGAAGAATTGATCGGAATTAATGCAGGAATCGTAAAAGACGTTACTGCTAACCTGGTAAAGCATTCTCCTGATGTAATCATCATTGTAGTTTCTAACCCTATGGATACAATGGCATATTTAGTACACAAAACTTCCGGTCTTCCAAAACATAAGATCATCGGAATGGGGGGTGCATTGGATTCTGCCAGATTTAAATACAGATTGGCTGAAGCATTGGAAAGCCCTATTTCTGATGTAGACGGAATGGTAATCGCTGCTCACAGTGATACAGGAATGCTTCCATTATTGAGCAAAGCGACAAGAAACGGAGTTCCTGTAACTGAATTCCTTGATGCTGATCAACAAAAATATGTAATTGAAGAAACGAAAGTTGGTGGAGCTACATTAACTAAATTATTAGGAACTTCAGCTTGGTATGCTCCAGGTGCGGCTGTTTCTGTAATGGTTCAGGCAATTGCATGTGACCAGAAAAAAATGATCCCTTGTTCTTTGATGCTTGAAGGGGAATACAACCAAACTGATATCTGCTTAGGTGTTCCTGCTATTATCGGTAAAAATGGTGTTGAAAAGATCGTAAACGTAACACTTACTGTAGAAGAGCAATTGAAGTTTGCTGAGGCTGCTAAAGCGGTAAGAGAAGTGAACGGAGATCTGAAGTTTTAATTACATTAAACTTTATATATAAAAAACGCGCCCAAAAGGCGCGTTTTTTTATGTAGTCTTTTTAATCAATTCTTTCGATCAACATCTTTCTTCCACCCGCATCAATTTCCTGTTTCAAAACCTGGTTGGATTTTGTGTCAATATAAAAAGTCATTTTTACAGCATTGTCAGAAATATCATCTGTCACACTCACCATCCAGACCTCTTTATTGAGAAAAGTTCCTTTTTGTGTATCTGTAATATGGGCCTTCATTAACCTCTTGCTTGATTTCGGATTGTAGTCAAAAATGGCAATATCAGTCTTATAATGATCTTTAAGCGGTAACCACCGGATGATCTGAGGATAGATGTTACTATCGAAAAATCCTCCCTCTCCCTTTTCGTTAATTTCGGTTTTGGTATTGCTTGCTTTGTCTGTATAATATCCGGTTACTGTTTTCCCAAAATGTAAAGCCATGTCCCTTTGTGTGTTGAAAGAAGTATGTTTTATTGGTTTTAATTGAGGAAGCTCTGCAATGGTTTCATCAACCCAATCTGGCTTACCAGCCATTTTTACGGTAGTTTTTACATCCACTGTGGTATTGCTACGGGTAATTTCTGTGTTTATCTTAGCAATTTCAATTTTAGCCCCATCCTTTAAGGCATACCAGATCATTGCTTCTTTTTCATTTTTGATTAAGTTATTGATCACTTCATTCTTTTCAGGAGTCTGAACTTTATCTTGTGCACAAAATAGGGAATTGCCTAATATCATCATGAGAACTGTGCAGGAAAGAAACCTTGTTTTCATAGTATAGTTATTTGTTGGTTATAATCAGTAAGTCACTGAAAATGAACAAATGTTACATTGCTATGAGTATTATGGGACAGGGAGAAATAAAAAACGCACAATTTGTGCGTTTTTAGGTAATCTCTTATTTTTCAGCGTGAAGGCCAATTCGGTTGCCTTCCGTATCTCTAATTACAGCAATATAGCCTGCATTCATTTTCATCGCCGGACTTACGATCCTGCCACCAGCCGATTCTACTTTGTCCAAGACCACCTGGATTTCCGGATAAGCATTGATGTAGACTAATGTTCCTTTGTCCGAAGGCTGATTGTTTTCTGATTTTGATAAAACTCCTGTAATTCTACCCGAGGTAGCCTGCACAACATCAGGGTTATAAGGGAAGAAGGTAAGTTCTTCCTGAGTTTCCGGAATAGAGCGTGTGATCATTTTAATATCTAAAATTGTTTCATAAAATGTTTTCGCCCTTTCCGTATTGATGACCGGAATTTCAAACCATGTAATAACATTGGTGTTTTCGTCAATTTTTTTTAATGCTTTCATAGCTTAATATTTATGGTGTATGATTAAGGCAGCTAATACAATACCAATAGCAGCTATGTTTGAATTATTTTTATTGACAATTTGCAGATTTATTATTTTTTCCTTCCTACAAAATTCCAGACCGCTTTAATGAATTCAGGATTTTTTTCATAATACAGCAGGTGTCCGCCATCAATGGAAACAATTTCTTTATCAGGGAACTTAAAGGATTGATAGTGTTTTGTACCTACAGCCTTATCCTTTTTCCCAGTAATGATCAATGTTGGAACTTTGATGTCTTTTGTAATCGGGGCATAATCTGCATAGTATTCGGGAAATTCTTTAGGCTTTGTAATCACTGCCATCCCAAAGTCAATGATTCTTGGATGTAATGAATCAACCTTATCCATTTCTTTGATCGTTTCAATATCATCCGTAAGGAATCTGAATCCCATTCTTTTGGATCTTAAAGCCTTGCTTAATTTGGAAAGCTCAGAAGAAAGACTGTCTTTTGCAATCTTTTGGTTTTTCAAATGAAGAAGCTCATTGGCATATTCAATCTGTTCTTTGACAGATTCATTATTTAAGAAATGTAAAGTCACATTGGCTAAAATAATGCCTTTTACATTTTGAGGATATTTTTTAGCATAGCTTACGGCAATAATTCCTCCAAAAGAATGAGCCATTAAGAAAACCTTGTTTAATTTTAGATGCTGTCTTAATTCTTCAATATCCTGTACCATTTTATCCAAATGATAATCATCCGATTGTGCAGATTTTCCGGATCCTCTCTGGTCCATGTAGACCATTTTAAGATTTTTCTCGAGATGGTTCCCTCCCATTAACTCAAATGAAGGATAGCCCTGACCCGGTCCTCCAGGAATATAGATACAGGCTTCACCATTTCCGGAAACTTTGTAATGGATCTGTACATGATCACTTGTCTGAAAAAAATCCTCAGATTTGGATTGAGCTGATATAGTATTAATGAATAATAGCAGAGTAAAGAAAATAAATTTCATGTATACAATTTTATACGAATATAACATTTTATAACAGGTATTTATTACACCTCTTTTATCTTAAGAGATAGAAGATAGGTCTCTGTACTTTTAAAATAATCCAGCCAGATCTTGTAGGATTATATTTCTACGGTTTTCGGTACCTTAAATAACAAAACCACAGCCCATATTTGCAGAATAGTTTGAGCAACATTTATAATTCCAAGAACAGGATCTGCTAAAAAATTCATTATTACAATTGGGATTGCAAGAATTCCTAAAATTAAAAGAACCAAAAGGACATATTTTATCCATTCTGTACCTTTTCCTGCTAAATATCCAATTCCAAAAATGATTGCAATTGTTACTACAGCTGTAAATATTGCAGAATCTGAACTAAGAGATTCATAGGTCCAGATCATATTACCGACACCTAACGCAGCTGAAAGATAAATTAAGTTAGCTGCTTTCATATGGTTAGAGTGGGGAATGACCTCTGCTTTTTCTTTTTCTGTTGTCATCAAAGAATTCTTTCGTTCAATTTCTTCAGGACTGAATTCTTTCCCTCTGGATTCCAATATATCAAATGCATATAGAATAGCTTGAGGCACAACCTTAGTATCTGGTTTTATATATTTTTCAAGCTCCTGGCTTGACATTTTTTCTAAGACATTTTTATTGACGCTCATTTTAAATCAGATCGTAGTTTTTTAAGATCGCAAATTTAATAAAACCTCTCTCTTAAAATAAACAAATCTGAATAATAAATAGATTTCAGCTAAAAGACTGAATCTACTTTTCTGTAGCCGAAAAAGTGGGTGTGTTTATAAAAATAAAAGAAGCAAATTTTCTTTATGTAAAATTGAAAGTAGTGAAAAATTATATTCTATATTTCTGAACCTATAATTAAAATATTATTAAAAAATATTGTAAATACCTATTTCACTTGTAATAAAATTTATTTTTGAACTGTCTATTATGATAGACACCTTAATTCAATATGAAGCAAAAATTATTTTTTCTCTTATTCATCGTATATGCATTTTCGCACGGACAAAAAATAGAACTCGGGAAATCATATCCAAATCTGTCATTTGATGGATCTTCTGATGCTCATTATCATTTGAATTTGAAAAAAGGAGATATTTATCTCTTTACAGTTTATCAAAATAATATAGATGTTGAAGTTATACTTATGGATTCATCAGGGAAAAAAGTTGCTTCTGTAGATCTTGCAGACGATAACAATGGTTATGATAAAATGGAGTTTTCACCCGAAAAAGATGATTATTACAAGCTGATTATTCGTTCTGTTGAAAAAGAGAAAAAACCAAATGGGGTGATTGGAATTACTTCAAAAAAACTGACCAAAAATGAATTGAAAAACCGGGAGAAGGTAGCTCTTGGTCTGAAGAAAGAAAATGCTAAAGATATCATGACTGTAGATGTCATGCATTTTTGGGAAGCATATGATCAGTTGAAGCTGGCAAAAAGTAAACAGGATAGCATAGATGTTATCCAAAAAATATATCTGGACCGCGCAACAGATGGGCTTAGGGAATTTGAGAAAGTAAGGTACTTTTCTGCAGAGTTTTTTGTTGAACGGATAAAAAAATACAGTAAATTCTATACTAGTGTCAGAAACAATACCATGATAGCCATACAGATGGAAAATATAGGATCAGTGATCACTGAATTCAAAAAATGGTATCCGGAAGCAAAACCTGCTAAAATCTGTTTTGTTATTGGCCCTATGTCAACAGGAGGAACAATTTCGGGTAATTATATATTGATAGGCGTAGAAATGCTTGCTGGAAATAAGGATTGTGATATATCTGAAATAACGAATGAAAACCTAAAAGCGGATATTTTATCCCGGAATAATGAATCGGATGTGGTTGATTTTATTAAAGAAACAGCGGTTCATGAATACATCCATACCCAACAGAGAAAAACTGATAAAAATGCATGTGAATGCATTCTTCTGGAACATATCATAAAAGAAGGCGTGGCATCATATATTTCGGAGAAAGTATTGTTGGAAAAAAAGAACTATAACAGCAGAGCATTTATGTATGGTAAAGAAAATGAGAAAAGACTTTGGAATGAGCTCAAAAATGAGTTATGCACAAAAGATTTTAGTAACTGGCTTTTTAATGCTTCTGTCAGCAAGGACCGGCCGGGAGATCTTGGTTACAGAATGGGCTACAATCTGGCCGAAGCCTATTATGAAAATGCCACAGATAAAAAATCCGCTTTAAAAGAAATGATCGAAATGGAAAATCCACTTCTGTTTCTTGATCAGAGTAAATATGACCTAAAGTTCAGATAAGTGAAATAAAAGCATCAAGATTACCGCGCTAAAGAAAAAAATAGATACCAAGATAAACCTAAAACCACGAGATGAAAAGGACTACATTATTGATATTCAGTGTTATTACAGTGTATTTTTGTTCTACCAACCAAAAGCTTAGCCCAGAGAATTCTTTCGAAAAAGATGTTGAGAAGGTGGCAGACAGTATTAAAGTGAATGATATTGTCATTAAAAACCTTTTCAAATATCAGATACTGGCGCATCACAATAATTCTTTTGATGAAAAAATGATTGTTCAAAAGGTTTATCATCCTCATAAAAGGCTTTGGGATAGTTGCTATGCTATGATCTTTGGTGAAAAAAATGCTTCTTTATACAATACTCCGGAAGGAATGGTTGAATGGAATAAAACACTTTATCCCAAACATAAAGCTGAGTTTGATCATAAAACAAAAGAATTGCTAAAGGTGAATATCAACCGTGTGCTGACTACTAATTTGAAGAAATTTGGCAGAATGGTTCCATACCAGCCTAAAGCAACTATTAGTATACTTTTCAGCCCACTAACAGGAATTGGTTTTGGAGGTTGTAATGCCGGGCAATTTGCTCTTGAACTCAATAATAAAAATATTGATCCTGAATTTATACTCGAGAAAGGGTTGCCTCATGAACTCAATCATTTGGTATATGAAAAGTTCAGAAATAAGGATAAGGATAAAAATTCAGCATTAAGCCAGACTATTGATGAGGGTTTTGCCTGTTATTTTACCTGGGTATTTTTCGAAGGGAAAATGGAGAAGCATAATGCAGTAGAAAATATGTCCCAGGAAAACTGGACATGGTATCTAAATCATGAAAAGGAAATCTTCACCAATGTAAAACCTTATTTTGAGGATACCTCCGGAGATAATCCATTGTTAAGAAATGATCGGAAAAAACTTTTCCCCCAAGCTCCCAAAACTTTAAATTACTGGCTTGGCTTCAGGATTGTAGAAAAATATGTAGAAAAACATGGACCTGAATCGTGGAAGGATATATACAAACTGACCCCTAAAGAGGTGCTTGGCAAAAGCGGCTACGAAAATTATATAGCTACATTGTAAACATTTCTT
Organism: Chryseobacterium sp. B21-037; assembly: GCF_028570785.1. Taxonomy (NCBI): domain Bacteria; kingdom Pseudomonadati; phylum Bacteroidota; class Flavobacteriia; order Flavobacteriales; family Weeksellaceae; genus Chryseobacterium; species Chryseobacterium sp. B21-037. The sequence continues at coordinate 2,364,792 of NZ_JALGCB010000001.1, read as the reverse complement.
TTGTTGAAATGATTTCAATAAAAAAGAGTGGGTAACCACTCTTTTTTCATATCATTAATAGACGCATCCACATCCTGTTTCCCATTCCTGGCAGAAACGTTTGGGTTCATGACATCCACCTATTGGGCCCCCACCTGTTTTGGGAGTTTTATAACATACATCACCACTACAGTAAGTATCATAACCAGGACCCGCCGGAGGACAAACGCCATCGAGGCAAAATGCATATGCTGTATCACCGCCGCTGATCAATACCAGATCTCTTCTTGATAATTTCTTTGAATTTTTCATAGTAATAGTATTTTAATTTATTGATTACTAATATACTAAAATTATTAAGGCAATTTAATGCGACTGATGGGTCATTGATGAGGAGTGGGATCTGTTATTCAAATATGCGGGAGAAAATCCATATTGCTTTTTAAATACATAAGAAAAATGGGAGAGATCTTCGAAGCCAAGATCAATATAAATTTCTGTCGGTTTTTTATGCTCTTTGTCCAATAGAAAATAAGCTTCTTGCAAACGCCTTTTTATTAGCCATTTACCGGGAGCCATGTTGAAGATCGTTTTAAATTCACGCTTGAATGTTGACAAACTCCTTCCTGTCATAAATGCAAAGCGTTCAAGGCTGATGTTGAATTTAAAATTATGATTCATAAATAGTTCCAAATCAATTTTATGAGGGGCGCTGAAATTAAAGAAGATATTCTTTAGTTCGTGATTGTTTTTTAACAGAATCATAAGAAGTTCTTCTCTTTTAATATCAACAAAAATACTGTCTAATTGTTCTGTTCCGTTGTAATATGGCTCTAAGGACTGAACAAAATTTTTAATCAGTTTATCTTCATCTATAAACAAAAAGGAGTCGTCGTTTTCCGTTGGTTCTACAGAGTAGGGATGACGTTCCAGAAATTTTTTTAGGAATGCTTCATCAAAAGCTATAATTACTTTTTCAAAGGCTCCGTCTTCCTTGTGCTTTGTGTAACGTACCAGATGATTTTTTCTTGCAATGCAGTAATCCCCGGGTCTCATAGTGTAATGCTTATAACCATCATATGAAACCATTGATCCTTTGAGCAAAAACAGAAAGAAATGTTCTGGAATAAATTGTTCCGGTGATATTTCAGGACCAAGGTGGCAGGATTGTATGTTGTTAAATTTCAATGGACTATTGCTTTAGTATGACAAATTTATGGTTTTAACATTAAACTATCTGCACTGGCTAATATTGCTTCTTCTCTGCTTCTGGGATTCCATCCCAGTAAAGATCTGGCTTTTTCATTAGAAATTTCTTTGTAGAAATGAATGTCAATTGGATTTAACGCCTTAATATTGGAAGCATATTCGCTTCTCTTTTCCTTTATTAGTTCAGCTACATCGTAAAATGACATAACTCCTTCTGAAGTGGCAATGAATCTTTCTCCAGCAGCATTAGGATGGAGCATGGCTTTGATATGAATATCCGCAACGTCTCTTACATCTACTACACCCATAGTGAAATTGGGATTGTAATTGGTAGTTCCGTTAATAATTCCTGTAATTGCAATATCCAATGAAGCTGAAGAAATTCCAGCGAGCGCAGGACCAAAAATACCCACGGGATTTATTACGGTTAATTCCATATTATTACCTTCTGTATGTATAAATTTCCAAGCTGCTTTTTCGGCAACAGTTTTCGATTTTATATAAGGAGGAAGTTCAGCATTGAGATCTGTCCAGTCTCTTTCTGTGAAAATGTGTCCTTCTGTATTATTAGTATAACCAACTGCGGCAAAAGATGAGGTAAGAACTACTCTTTTTACCCCTGCAGATCTCGAAAATTGTAATACGCGTAAAGCTCCATCCCTGGCAGGAATAATCAGCTCATTTTCATCTTTAGGATCTTGAGCAGGGAAAGGAGACGCTATATGAATTACAAAATTACAGTTTTTGGTTGCTGCTTCCCAATTACGGTCACTTGTAAGGTCTGTTTCATAAAAGGACAGGTGTGAGAAGTCTGAAATTCCACCTTCTTTCAGTGCTTTCAATATGACATCTTTTTTATGAAGTGAGCGAAGGGTTGTTTTTACTGTATATCCTTGTTGTAATAATTGAAGAATTGTGTGTATTCCCACGAATCCGGTTCCTCCTGTTACCAATACCGTTTTTCCTGATATTAAATTTTCCATTTTTTTAATTTTACAGGACAAAGTTCATAATAAACTAAGCTATTGGCTTTGTTGAGGAGTTCAAATTTTCTTTGTTGTGGGGTTCATAGTTAATTTGAAAATCTGGAAATACCCTATGCTTCTTCACTATAATTTTAAACTCTTTTATTACAAATACAAAACCGATATTCAATTGAACACCGGCTTTGCATTTATATAAAAGAACTATTAACTTCTAAAAACTATTATTTAATTCTTGATTATTTATTGAATACCTCGAAAGCGCCTTCTGAGCCTGCAAAGAAATTACTGTAAACCATTTCGGTATTTCCGACGCGAACTTCGAAGGTATCTTGCTCAAGGGCTTTTACAAGATCTTCAGCAACAACAGATGCTGGAATGCCGTTTTCACGGCCACCGATCTCTACAGAGAAATCTGTGTCAACCAAAGGAGGCATAAGCTCAAAAACCTTAATGCCCGTATCTTTTGCCAGTTCATATCTCAATAATCTTGTATAGGAATGTAAAGCTGCCTTGGAATCCGAATAGGTGGGCACATGAGATCCCGGAATAAATGCAACAATTGAGGATACGTTAACTATTGCCGCGTTGTTTTGCTGTTTCAGTAAAGGGAGTAATTTTTCAGTAAGTCGGATAGGAGCAAAGTAATTGGTTGTAAATTCTGCAATCGCTTTAGTATAGGTGTCAGAAGAGTCCGATAAAGTATAAGCATATGCATGGCCGGCATTATTAATCAGGATGTTCAATGTCCCAAAATTGATTTTGATCTCTTCTATCAGACGATTGATGTCATTTTCATCGGTGATGTCTGCCTGAATAGTGAATACATTTTCCAATCCCTGGGCAGCATTGTCCAGTTTTTCTTTGTTCCTACCTACAATAATAATTTTATTGGACGGATTTAACAATTTTGCAATTTCTAAGCCGATTCCTGATCCTCCTCCTGTGATAAGGATGGTGTTGTTTGTAATGTTCATAACTGTTGATTTAAAATATTTATTTAATATTGTACTATTTAGTACAAAATTGTCCAAAAAAATTTAGTCAAGCACTTTCAAATTCATTTCAATGATTGAACGAAGTGTTTTAGATGAATTCTCCATACGTCTTGTAACATGAAGTCCATTCCATAAATTGGTGAGATGCCACGCAAGAATTTCGGGATCTTCTGCATTTTTTATTTGTCCGGTGTCCTGAGCTTTTTTGATCGATTTTTTAAAGGTCTGCTGAAGTTTTTTCAAAAGCCTTCCTGAGATGTGCTTGGCTTCAATATCTTTTTCGGATAGCTGTACTAAAGCATTCCCCAGATAGCAACCTGTCTCTCTATCGCAATCAGGTTTTTGGGAAAGCTGTAAAAAAAATGTTTTAATCAATTCAATTTCGTTATCAGAACTTGAAAGCTGCTGCTCAAATCTACTAAGAAAACCTTCGGAAAACTGTTCAATGGAACGTACATAAAGCTCCTGTTTTCCTCCTTTAAAGGCATGATAAAAACTTCCTTTTCCTATTCCCATCGCATTAAGCAATTCGTCTGCAGAAGACGCATCGTATCCCTTTGCTCTGAAAACTTCAGTAGCCTTTTCAATTGCCTGATGCTCGTCGAATATTTTAGGTCTTCCTGCCATGATGAATGATTTAACAGAGCAAAGGTATGCAATTGTACCGTTCGGTACAAAATGGAATTTGTAATATCTTTAATTGATTTTGTCGATTGAGTTAAAAATGAGAGCATCTCTTTTTCGTCCAGATAATAAACAGAGCCACCAGCAGAAAAAATATATTTATACCAATTTGTCCTGCTTCTCCCCGTGAAATATGAAATACACTTGCGAAAATCATCAATATAATTACTCCATATGCTGTGTATAAGGTAAGCCTTGATTTGAGTGTTATCAGATCAGGAAGAAGAATCCCGATCGCAGCCACCGCATCAATAATTCCTGTTACCAAAACCAAACTACGGTTTTGTTCAGTCCATGGCCACATTTGAGCTAATGTTTCAGCAGGCTGGAATAATTTCATAGAGGCTGCCCAAAGTAGTGAAACGGATAAAAAGATTTTTGCAGCCCAAATGGTAATGCTTAAAATTTTTGAGGTTTTCATTTCTAATGATCTATTGATTTTAATGATTCAAAATTACTTACATTTGTTATGCGGCCATGGTTACTTTCCCTTTGGATAGTACTTTCCGGCCGGAAAGTAATAATGAAATCAATAAGTTATGCTGGCAAAAGGAGGATGCCCCAAGACAATGCTTTCTATTAAGGATGCTCTTGAAGCAGTAGAAGGAAAGTGGAAATTATTAATTTTATTTTCTTTATCTGAAAAACCCAAAAGATTTGGCGAACTTTCTAAAGAAGTAACCGGTATTACAGATAAAATTCTGTCCAAAGAGTTGAAACTTCTGGAGGTAAATAAACTGATAAAAAGGGAAGCTTTTGATACTGTTCCGCCTAAAGTAGAATATTCCATTACAGAGCACGGCATGTCCCTTGAAAAAGTTTTGGACGAGCTGCACTTCTGGGGACTTTCTCACCGATCAAGAATTCTAAGTGAATGGTAGAGCTATAAGACATCAAAGCTCATGTATATTGCTGTTTCCGTAGAGTCATTATAGAGTTTTGTATTGATCCCAGTAAAACTAAATCCTGCACGCAGATAAAATTTTATGGCAGGGTAGTTGGTGTTTTGGGTTTCCAGTTCTACGATTCTGCAATTTAAATCCCGGGCTTCTCTGTTTGCCTTTTTAATCAGTTGCTTTCCAATATCCTGTCCTCTAAATTTTTCACTGATTAAAATATTTTCAATATAAAAGCTATTATTCCACTCCCGGAATTCGGCAATAAGCCATCCTACAAGTTCACCATTGATAAAGGCCCCGAAAGAGTGTCCCTGCTTTATAACCTCATTGAGATCATTAATCTCATCAGGACCTGTTTCCCAGTTTTTTTTATAATGCTGTTTTTTCTCTCTTAATGAAAATTCAAAAATATTACCCATCGCAATGGCGGAAACAACAAATATCGTATCTGTCTCATATCCATTAAGTCCCCAATTGACTGTTGGGTCAGATATCAGTTTTTCTAACTTCTTAATTTCTGTCATTTGAAAGGTCTATCGGTTAGCAATATTATTTTCATAAAAATCAGTAAATCTTTCAAGGAGATCATCGGGATTTTCCCTGTCAAATTGACCAAATCCCAAAGTCATGATATGCCCTGAAACAAATTGTGAAAATACTGAATTGAAATTCTCAATATAGGTTTCGGCATGCCCTTGCAACTGTATCTCTGCTTCGATCATTTTTGTCCAATGTGGAGGGGTCTCTTCATTCTTTGAATAAGTAAGATAAGGTAAAATAAAAGGGACGAACTTCTGATATTGTTGATATTTATTAGGATCCAGGCTATCATTTGGCCAAACCCTGAATTGTTTTAATCCCAGGTTATCAGATTCTACTACGATTGCAGTTTCATTGTTGGCAACTTCTGTGATCACTTTTTTTTCCTTAAGAAAAATCGAAAACCAGGCAAGGTCCCATGCCGTTGCTCCATTTTGATTAACAAGATAATAAGGGTGAAAAATAGAATCTATTGCAATGAAACCTTGATTACCAACGGTATTTCTTATAATTTCCGAAACTGCTTCTTTATCTGAAATTTTCTGCATTGGATTACCATTGATAAAACCATAGATATAATGAGAGTTCCAGAGAGAAGGATCAAATGAAGGGTTATTATCTTCTTCTTGATTAATTGCTTGTGAATGCATTTTTGTGATATTAGGCCAGTATTAATATTCGTCTATTTCGGCTCTTGAAAATTATTGTAATTTTTTGATAATTCCATTTCCGTAATTTTTATTTTTTACTTTTTTCTTAACTCAGGATCAAAAAATCTAATAATCCGTTTTCACTTTTTTTATACTAAATCTTATTTTCATATCGCATATTCAGCCGTTCAATAGAAAAAGACAGATACGGAGAATATCTTTAGACTCATTAAGTATATCAGTTTTAATTAAGATATAAAATCCAAATTTAATCAAAATTTCATACTACAAAACTTTCAAAACCCTTAAATTTGCTAGCAATAAAAATTTACCAGATGCTTAGGAAAATTTCAATTGCGGCACTTACCATGTTGTCCGTAGTTACAATTGATGCTCAGAAGAACAAAAATTCTCAATTAGAAAGACCCAAATTAGTTGTAGGCTTAGTTGTAGACCAGATGCGTTGGGATTATCTTTACCGCTTTTATAATAAGTATGGAAATGATGGTTTTAAAAGATTGCTGAATACAGGTTATGCTTTAAATAATGTTCATATTCCTTATGTACCTACGATAACAGCTCTAGGACATACTTGTATTTATACAGGCTCTGTTCCGGCTATTCATGGAATTGCAGGAAACGACTGGACCGATAAGGAGACAGGAAAGAATGTCTATTGTACTACCGATGAAAGTGTACAGCCTGTTGGAACCAAAAATACTAAAATAGGAAGCCACTCGCCGAAGAATCTTTGGTCGACAACTGTGACGGATGAGCTAAAATTGGCAACCAATTTCCAGGCAAAGGTAATCGGGGTATCTTTAAAAGACAGAGCTTCCATTCTTCCGGCGGGACATACTCCAAACGGAGCGTTCTGGTTTGATGATTCCACAGGGAATTTTATTACCAGTACTTGGTATATGAATGATCTGCCAGAGTGGGTGAAATCTTTCAATTCACAAAATTTACCTGAAAAGCTGGTTGCTAACGGATGGAATACTTTATTGCCTATTAATCAGTATACAGAAAGTGCACCGGATAACTCTGCTTGGGAAGGTCTTTTAGGAAGTTCAAAAACGCCAACATTCCCTTATAGTAATCTCGCAAAAGATTATAAGGATAAAAAAGACAATATACGCTACACTCCTTTTGGTAATACCTTGACACTGAAATTAGCTGAAGCTTCAGTGGAAGGGGAGAAGTTAGGAAATGATAATGTTACAGATTTCTTAGCGATCAATCTTGCTTCAACGGATTATGCGGGACATAAGTTCGGACCTAACTCGATTGAGGTAGAAGATGTTTATTTAAGATTAGACCAGGATCTTGCGGAATTCTTTAATTATCTTGATTCTAAGGTAGGAAAGGGTGAATATACTGTTTTTCTATCTGCAGACCATGGTGGAGCACATTCTGTAGGTTTCCTGCAAGAGCATAAAATAGCTACAGGTTTCTTTGGAGAAAACAGCCAGAAAGATATCAATCAGAAATTAAAAGAGAAATTCGGAGTAGACAAACTGATTAATGCTGTAGACAACTATCAGATTTATTTTGATAGAAAATTATTAAAAGATAATAAGATCGAATTAGATGATGTAGTAAATTTTACAGTTAAAGAATTGGAAAATGATCCTACCGTTTTATATGCTGTTTCTGTAACCAAAGTACAGGAATCTTCGATCCCGGAGCCGATTAAGCAGAGAATTATCAACGGAATCAACAGGCAGAGAAGTGGAGATATTCAGCTGATCTCTCATGATTCCATGCTTCCGTCTTATGCAAAAACGGGGACAACGCACAGTGTATGGAATTCATATGATTCTCACATTCCGTTATTATTTATGGGATGGGGAGTTCAGCACGGAGAAAGTAATAAACCTTATTTTATGACGGATATTGCTCCTACAGTGTCTTCTTTACTTAAAATTCAGTTTCCAAGTGGTACGGTTGGAAATCCTATTACGGAAGTGATTGGAAAATAAACTTACCACATAGTATACATTATTAAGCATTCCTTTCGGGATGCTTTTTTGTTGGTCATGCTGAAATTTTCAGATTATGATCTGATCAGTAATTGAATTTCTTTATGGTATTTATTATTTCGTTTCCTAATACTTACGATGAAGTAAATGAGAATAGCAATAATTGCTGAACCGGATAAAATAATCCCAATACTAAGATAGTTGTATTTATTTCTAAGTTCTTTCGCTTTCTTCTGTGTTTCCCTGTTGTGGTTATTGATGGAATGATTAATGGAGCTTAATTCACTTTGTTCCCTTTTAAATCGCATTTCAAAATACTTTTTGTTGTAAACCTGGTAAAGGTCAGGCTTTCCCATGGCCAGATAGTTTTCTGACATTTCTTTGTAGATTCCCTCATTGAGGATGAGGTCTCCTGTATTTTGAGAAAGGCTTTCTGCCTGGATAAGAAGTCCCAGGGCTTTTTCATTTTCCCGGTTTTGCTTGTACATTTCTGCCAAGCCTTTAAGGGCAAATGCTTTGAGACTTTTGGCATTGAGTTTTTCTGCGTATTGTATAGAGCGGATAAATGCCTGCCTGGCTTTTTCCTGTTCATTCAGATTAAGATAACAATATCCTATGTTGTAATAAACCACACTCATATTGGCAAAGGTGGTTTTCTTCATTTTTACTTTTTCAAAATTCCCGATAGAGATCAGGAATTTTTCCAGAGCAATTTCCGAGTTGGACTGGCTTTTATAAATCATGCCCCGGATAGCATAGCTTCTAGCTGTTTCAATAAGTTTTTCAGGAGATTCTTTTGGAAGACGCTCTAAATAACGGTCAGCTTCATTAAGGGTTTCCAAACTCTTACTAAATAGTTCCATTTGCTGGTATTGTATAGCTACGGAAACCAAAACACTGGTTTGTAGTTTCAGATCGTTGGTCTTTTGAGCCAGGTCTTTTGCTTTCAGAATATATTGAAATGATTCATCAAAGTTTCTTTTTGCAATATTTGCGGTAGACAATAACAGATAAACAGATATGGACTTGTTAATATCCTTTTCCTTTTTCAATAAATTTTTTCCAATGGCTATAGCGTGATCGGGGTTATCATAAATATCGAGGCGGGCCTTTTTGAGCAGTGAATCATGAGAAATGCTCTGAGCACACACGAAAAAAGAGTTAACAAATAATATGATCATAAAAATGGTATGGGATCCTATTCTCATAATGCTTTATTTTTTGTGATTTCCTGAATATATACATTGGGAGACATTCCCGTTACTGATTTAAATACTGTTGTAAAAGCACTGTGCGACGAAAATCCTGAAAACTCTGCCAGATAGCTTACTTTATAGTGAAGAAAGCTGGGATCTGTCTTTAATAAATGAGCGATATGGTTGATCCTGAGCTCGTTGATGTACCCATTGAAATTTTTACCTTTGCTGGTATTGATTACTTCAGATAAATATTTGGTGTTAACTCCCATCTGTGCGGATAAAGATGAAAGAGACATATTGCGGTTAAGGTACCGGTGAGATTGCTCCCACTCATTCAATTTTTGGAGAATTTCTTTTTCTTTCTCTTTCGAAATTTTATGGGTGTCTTTTTCAGAGTTAAGGTCAATTCTGTTTTCTTTTCCGGTCTCCACATGATCTGTTTTAAGAGGAGCGGAAAGTGCCCGCAGTTTTTGTTTTTCAAAAAAGTACAGCTGTTTTTTCAGGTCCTTATTTTTGTTTTTTTCCAGAAAGAAATAGATAACCAATGCTGTAATAACTGCAAGAATGATAAAGGTTAAAATCCATAATTTCCTGGACTCATTCTGTTTCTGGAATTCAAGGTTGTTATTCTGGTAAGTTTCTACCAATTTAACGATATACCGTATACCTTCTTTTTGATTGAAATCAAGTTTAGATCTTAATTCGGTATACAGCTTATTGTATTGATGGTATTTTATATCATTATGTAAAGCGAAATTGGTTTTTGCCAGTGATTCATATATTTTCAGTTTCAAATTATTATAAGGAAGATCTTCAATTTCAGAAAGTCCTTTTTCAAGATGGGCAAGGGCTGTTTTATAATTTCCGTTAAGAAAATAATAACGGGATAAATTTTCATTGGCTAACGCGGAGAGAAAAGGTTGGTCGGGGCTTCTCTCAACATCAGAAATAACATGATCCAATAATTTTTTAGCATCAATATACTTGTTTTGCCGAAGCAGATAGGAGGCACGGAAGATTTTATTTTCTATGCTGATCATGCGGTTTTCCTCATTATGAAGATCAATATACTGATCACTTTTGCTAAGATTCGCAAAAGCGGTATCAAAATTTCTTATAATGGCAGAATTGATGGCTTGCAGTTGATACAGTTTGGCAACGGTAATTTTAGACTTCGGACTGTCATTTTTTAATAGTTTAGGATCTGATAAAAGACGGGAAATGATCTCTCCGGACTGGTTATACAAATCTAAATTCTGGTATTGATCCGCGAGATTATAATCGCTGAACAGTTGCATAAAATAAGAAAGGTTTTTTCTTTCGGAATCATTTTGCTGTGCTGATGTTGTAACGGATTGTACATAATCCCCTTTCATGGCGTAAGCCTGTGAGATTATATTTTGCAGAATCATTTTATGCTCTGTATTCTGGTCGCTGATCAATAAGCTTTGGGTATAACTGATACAGTTATCTGGATTCTGGTAAAGCTTCTGAAATGCTTTATCTGCTAAAATGGAAAAATCGGGGCCGGATTGTGCATGGTAAAAAACGGAGGATAAAAAAGTCAGGAGTAAAATCGCACATTTTATGACACTACAAGATAAAAATAATTCGTTTTTTGCTTTTCTTTTTTCAATCGTCTTACAATCTGTCCTCAAAGTTGAATTTTTATAATATGTTGATTTTTAATTATTTAAATTTTAAATGTTTTTGGATTTCACGAATTATGTAAGCCAAATTCTTTTTAAATGGTAAATATAATATTAATATTGTTTCCGCCAATTCAAAATATTAAAACCAAATAAATATGGAAAACTTTTACAAGATTTTAACAAAAACAGTATACGCTTACTTTTTATTCAACCTGTTTTTGATCATGAATGCTCAGGTGACGGTGATGGCGACAGCCAATTACTCACCCGGTGCAGTATCTGATAATGGGGTTGTAAGCATGCAGAGTAGTGGTGGTCAGATTTTTAAATGGGATGCCATTAACGGGTTGTCTCAGATCGGAGCAACCTCTAATGGCTATCCCGGTGCAGGGAGGGCTGTAATTTCTAATGACGGGACAAAAATTGCCTCTACAATGACCAATACGGGTACGGGATTTAATGAGATATCAGTTTATGATATCGCTAATTCAACATGGACTTCCCTGGGAGGACTTGTTCCTACAGGATGGGACGGCTCTGTAAGTTCTACCTGGGGATTTTCGTATGACGGAAGTATCATTGTAGGATTAGGATGGTTAACTGCTGCCAATGCTCATGCGGTAAAATGGACTGTACAAAACGGGATGGTAGACCTGGGAAGCATGGTTTCGGGAAGAAGTTCGAGGGCTAATGCCGTAAATGCTGATGGGACGGTAGTGGTTGGCTGGCAGGATGAAGACAACGGAACCAGAAGTGGTGCTAAATGGGTGAATGGAACAGAAAGCTATATTACAGACAGTAACGGAAATAATGTTGGCGAAGCAGGAGCCGTTTCCGCCGACGGAAATACAATAATAGGGGCAGGTATGCCCAATCCTTATGTATGGAACAGTACTTCAGGACTTACTTACATTACACATCCTAATTCCTCAGCCTTCTTCAGAGGCGGTGCAACCGGAATTTCTGCTGATGGCGGAACGGTAATAGGTTATTTCAGGCCTTTTGCAGCACCTCCGATGTCTGGAGAAGGCTTTATATGGACAGCTGCCGGGGGAAGAATCAATTTAAATGATTATGCGACAAGCCTGGGGATCAATACTCAAGGAGTAATGATGTCCCTGCCATTGGCTATTTCCCATGATGGAAAAAAAATAGCGGGTGTTGGAACCAATTCTTCCAATCAGATTGTAGCATTCTATCTGGACCTTTCTGAATTCTTATCTACCCACGAAGCAATCAAAAAAGGTCAGGGAATATCTGTCTATCCCAATCCGGTAAAAGATATCCTCTACGTGAAAGGAATTGAAAAAATAGAAAAAGCTGAAATTTATAATATGGTCGGTCAGAAAGTAATGACCTCAGATTCTGCAGGAAATCAGATTAAAGTTTCCTCATTGTCGACAGGGAATTACATACTGCAGATTTTTGTGAAGGGGGAAATTTTACAAAGTCTAAAATTCATTAAACAGTAGATAAAAATTGGACACTTTTATTTGACTCAGGCCAAAAAAACTCGCAGATACATCTGCGAGTTTTATTTTTTTGATGGGATTTAAGTTTAGTCTTCTTCGGGAGCTTCTTCGTCATCATCTTCATACTGCTCCAGATAATAGCTGAAAGTAAAACCCTCAAGCTCTTCTTCTGCATCCTCCAGGGTGGTGAGCAGGTCCTCAAATAATTCCAGCTGATCTACCGTTAAATTAACAAACTCAAGATGCAGAGGCATTTCCAGGTCACCCGTAATAACATCATAAAGGGCATCAAGATTGTCCCCAAAATGTTCCGGAAGACTGATTTTCTCTTTCAACTGGCTATAGAAATCTTCATAATCTCCTATATCTGTAAAATCTATATATACTGTTTTCATATTGAATTGAATTTCCAATTTTTATTTATTAAAAAGGCTTTGCATTTTTTGCAAAAATCCACCTCTTCATCTGTGGGATTTTTACCTTCTGCGCTCCTCATAAAACATGTTTTTTCAGGGCAATGCCCCAATCCCTGTGTGTGACCAAGTTCATGAATGGCAATTTTAAAAAGCTGTTCATCAGCTTTTGCTTTATTTAATCTGAAATTTGATGCTACGCATGCTTTTCCGGGTCTATAACCGAGTCCCATTATACCAAAGTCTTTTATTTTACCCTTAGTGGTGCTTATATCTTTTGATGTTAAGCCGATTGTGACATAACCTCTGTCGGTTCTGTTATTTAAAAATCTGATAACAGAATCAGCCTTGTAGCGTTTTCTCTCCGGATAATAATCCTCTTTCGGTAAATCTATAGCATTCAGAATTTTTATATCCGGATATATTTTCCTGATCTCATTGCTTACGAATTTTACACTTTCAGGTTTTAAATCATTAAATGGCTGAACCAATACTATCAATCCTTTATTTTCCATTGTCAGCTTATGCGATTTATCTGAACAGGAAAATAGAATAAGCATCAGCATCAGAATGCTGATTAAGCAGCTACTGTTTTTCAAAACTTTTATAATGATTTTTGGTAAGATATACATCCCCATCTTTTGTGAAAATAATACGGTCGGCATTTCTACTTCCACAACTGTAATTTACATCAGCTTCATAGTATTGATTCCCTTGCGGAAGACTTCTTTCTCTGTTTCCGAAGCGGTCTCCTCCGATGGCACGTCCGGGGAGAACATCGCAAAGATTTCCCTTCGAAGGATTCCAGCCAAGCTTTCTGGCTTCATTTTTTGTAATGTAATAATCAGGTAACTGATGATGTTCCTTTACATAACTGATTACCGTTTTTTCTGCGGTAAGCTGATCGATAGATTGTTGATTTGCTGTACCGGCAGTTGTGCTGTATTCAGCTTTTGGATTCTGAGTATCTTTTTCTGTACCAGAAAACTTATTGAAAATATACATCACAGACATTCCAAACAGAAGGCCGATACAGGCAAAAAATACGGGTCTCATTTTACTATTCATACTCTATTATATACTTTACCAATATAAACAATCTACCAATTTTACCAAGACGGTGATATTAGCATACTGATTATTTTATGATCTCCATTCTTCAGGAATATCACAAACAGGAATAGGATTCATTTTATGCTGGGCTGCTTTATGCATTCTGTCAAATATTAAGAATACCTCGCGATCACGTCCCTCATAATCTTCTGCAGTTTTAGAACCATATACCTTCTGGATCTTTTCAAGTTCCGGATAGGTGGCACCAATTTGTTGCTCGTCAGTCCTGTCTACATCCCAAAGTCCATCTGTAGGAATAGCTTCCTGGATATTTTTAACAAGGTTCAAGGCTCTTGCAAGTGTATAAACTTCCGTTTTATAAAGGTCTGCAATAGGGGAAACATCAACACCTCCGTCTCCATATTTGGTGTAAAATCCGATTCCGAAATCCTCGACCTTATTTCCGGTTCCGCAAACCAATAAGCCGTTAAGCTGTCCATAATAATATAAGGTAAGCATACGCAAACGTGACCTTGTATTGGCAAAAGCTAATTTTTCATTCGGATACAAATCATCCTTTACATCGAAAGTCTTGTACAGTTCTTCAAAAGCAGGAGTCAGATTAACAGACATGGCTTCTACATTAGGAAATCTTGACTTTAGATCATTCATGTGCTCCCATGCACGATTTACCTGATCTTCTTTCTGACGGATCGGCATTTCTATTAATAAAGTCTTCAGACCGGTCATCGCTGCTAGTGTTGATACTACTCCTGAGTCAACACCTCCCGATACTCCAATCACGTATCCGTTTACTTTTGATTTTTCTGCGTAATTTTTTAACCAGCTTACAATATGATCAATTACTTTTTGTGTCTGCATTATATATGATATTTTTAATCTATTCCAAATTCTTTAGGATATGTTACAATCCCGGTTACATTTTTTAAAGCATCGGGTATCAATTCTATAGCCATCCCATTTTCTTCCGGAAGGTCAAAAGGAAATGATATTCCAAAATTACTTGTTTTTTTATATCCAAATCTCGGATAATACTTTTCATGGCCTATTAAAATCACTGATTCATAAGCCAATTCCCTGGCAATTTTATGTCCAGAACTGATCAGTTGACTACCTATTCCTTGTCCCTGATACTGAGGTTTCACGGAAACAGGAGCCAGAGCCAATGAATTGAAGGCTTTGTCATTATTTTTAACAGACAGCCTGGTAAAAAGTATATGGCCGACAATTTCGTTTTCTATTTCGGCGACAATGGATAATTCTGGAATGAAAGCATCCGATCTTCTTAGCTTTTCTACTAAAAACTGTTCCTGATGGTCGCTGTGTTCCGCATTTTTAAATGCCTGTTCCACTAATTCAAAAACCTGTGGATAATCTTTTTCCAGTTCCTGTCTTACAATCATTTTTTTGAATTGTATTTTTCACGTTTCAGTTCATACCAAAAGCATATACCGTCCGGTTCTTCAAATTCCCCTTTATTTTCAAACCCTAACTTACTCAATATATGATTGGAACCATTGTTCTCAGAATGCGCACAGGCATATATAACGGGGAGATCAAGATCATAAAACCCAAAATCCAAAGAAGCTTTTGCAGATTCAATCGCATATCCCTTACCCCAAAATTCAGGAATAAAACGATAACCAAGATCGTAAATGTTCTTGTAGCCATTTATTTCTGTAGTGATGAATTTTAAACCGCTCCATCCGATTAAAAGATTGCTCTTCTTTTCAATCACTGCAAATCTTCCCACACCATTATCCTCGTATTGCTGTTGGATCATTTTAATAACATTTTCAGATTCACTGATATCTTTTGCCGGGGGAGTACATACATACTTTACCACTTCCGGATCGGAATCCAGAAGAAAAAGACGCTCGGCATCATCAGCTTCGAATTTTCTTAGAATCAGTCTTTCAGTTTCCAGTTGCATATGTTTATTTTTTAATCAATAACAGATTTCGAAATGGAATGGGTATTTTAAATCATGAAAAAAGGAAAATATTGCAGCAAAGCAAGCTGTTTATTTATTTTTCATCATGATATTATGTTTAAATCCGTATTTTCGTAACCTTAAATTTCTGTAAAAATAATGAAGATTTTTAGAACTATAGCGCTTTCTTCTATATTAGTTTTAGGATTGTATTCCTGCAAGAAAGAAGCGGACAATGTATGGAAAGTAGAATTAAAGGAACCTGCCGAAAAAGTGGAGATGACAGATATTTCTAGTCAGTTCTACGACCAGAATATACCGCTGGAAAAATTTAAATCGGAGTTTCCTTGGTTTCAGGGTACTGTTTCTGATGAAGATTTTGGAAAGAGAAGAGCTGACGCAGAAGAAATAAAGATTTATAGAGAGGCCGTTGCAAAAATTGATCAGAAGAAACTCCAAAAAGAGCTTCAGGATCTGTTTTCACATATCAGGAATTATTTCCCTAAATTTAAAAGCCCTAAAGTGTATCTTTTTTCATCAGCGTTGCAGATGATTCAGGATCCGGTTTTTTATGATGAAAAAGGAAACCTTTTGTTTATAGATATTACCGGATTTATGGGGGACAAAAACCCAAATTACAAAGGACTGGAATTGTATTTCCAGAAATCCATGAATCCAAACAATATCGTCCCTAAAGTATCAAGGATGTTTGCCGAAAACATTGTTCCTTTCTCTACAGATCATCAGAAGTTTATTGACCTGCTGATATATAACGGAAAAGTAATGATCCTCCAGGACGCATTTCTTCCGGATACTCCTGATTACCTTAAAATGAATTATACGAAACAGCAGTATGAGTGGGCAGTAAGCAATGAAGGCAACATCTGGAATTATTTTGTCGAGAATAATTTATTGTTTGGGGATGACCACAGACTGGAGGAGCGTTTTATCTCTCCGGGACCTTTTTCTAAATTTTATACCGATATTGACAATGAATCCTCTCCGCAGATCGGTATTTATACAGGATGGCAGATCTGTAAAAAATATCTGAAAGAAAAGCCTGAGGTAAAGCTTACAGATTTTCTTAAAATGGATGCAACTGAAATTTTTAACCAATCTGGTTATAAACCCGCTGTAACAAAATAGATTATTTTTAAGACCTATATAAGACCTTTTGTTCTTCACAAAAGGTCTTTTCTATTTTTTAGACACTAATCAAAAATACCTATGTATGGAAAATCTGATTACAATCCGGGACCTCAGTTACGGATTTTCAAAAAATAAACTTATTCTTAAAAATGTGAGCCTTTCGGTTCCGAAAGGAAGTGTTTTTGGGTTCCTGGGAGCTAACGGAGCGGGTAAATCAACGACCATGAAGCTTATGCTGGGCAGTATTCCCGATGAAAACAATACCATTGAAATTTTTAGTCAGAAATTACCTGAACTTTATCCTGATGGGTTTCAAAGGATCGGAAGCCTTATAGACAGCCCTGCCTTTTATGATCATTTGTCCGGCTGGGATAATCTTACTATTCTTTCCAAATTAAGAAACCTCCCTGATTCTGAGTGTGAAAGAGTTTTGAATCTGGTAGATCTCTGGGACAGCAGGAAAATGAAAATGAAGAAATATTCATTAGGGATGAAGCAAAGGCTTGCAATCGCTATGACACTTCTTGGTAATCCCGAACTTCTGATCCTCGACGAGCCGGTGAATGGTCTTGATCCTAACGGGATGTTAGAGATCAGAGAACTATTGCTTAAACTCAACAAAGAACAGGGTATTACGATATTCATTTCAAGTCATTTGTTGCAGGAAGTGGAAAAAATGGTCACCCACCTTGCTATTATATCGCATGGAGCCATCAAATTTTCCGGAAGTGTTGAAGAGCTTAACACGCATTACCGCCATAACCATATGAGGATAGGACTTAATAATGCACCTCAATTTTTACAACATATTCCTGAATATTATGCCCCTCAGATAATTGATGATCATACTTTAGAAATTACCGTGCAATCCAGGGAAGACATCATCAGACTTACCAAGAAACTGGTTGTAAATGAAGCAGAGATTTTTGAAATCAAAAATAGTGCGGGATTGGAAGATTGGTTCATGGAAATAACAAAAAATTAAAAACAGCACAAATGAAAAAGTTAACAACACTCATCAATACGGAATGGCTTAAAATAAAAGGTTTGGGATTGGTTTATTTAGCAATAGTACTTGGTATGCTGATTCCTCTTCTTGCTTTTTTGACCAGTACCTTTAATCCCCGATTTATTACAGAGGAAGAGCTTCCTCTTTCTGTTTTTGAAAGCTCTATAACGGATAGTTTTAAAGCCTTTTCCATCTTTTTTCTTTTGCTTTATATCGTTATAGCGGCCAACAGGATCGCTCAGGTAGATCATAAAAATAATGGATGGCAGCTTATGGAAACTCAGCCCATCAGCAAACTGCAATTGTATCTCGCAAAATATGTGGTATTGTTATTACTAAGTTTTTTATGTATTGCTTCTTATTTTACATTCAGTAATATCTTTTCATTTCTGGATTATTATATTCACCCAAGTACAACAAAATTGTTAAGCTTCGATACAATCTGGATGCTTAAGATGTTCATAAGATTATGCATCGGAGTATTGGGTGTGGCAGCTGTTCAGCTCTGCATATCAGTAGCTTTTCCAGGTTTTATATGGGCTTTTTTGGTAGGTATTTTAGGACTTATAGTCAATACCTATTCTTTGGTACAAAGAGCAGCATTTCCTTTTTGCCCCTACAACTCTATGTATATTCTGTCCAAAACACCTAATGTAAGAAACCTGAATTATTTTATCACTTACAGTGAATATCTAAGTATATTCTGGGCTATTGTATTTTTTATTATAGGTTATTTCTGGTACAGAGGAAAAGGATTTAAATCTGCATTTCTACGTCATAAAAAGCAAATAGTACTTTCATCTGTTTTTATTGTAGTTTCAGCAGGAATATTTTTCATTATACAGCAACCTAAAGATTACAAAAGTAAAGGTGCAGGGGTTGTTATCAAAGGTACCTTATATACTGATCTGAAGATTGATTCTGTAAAAATATTCTCTAAGGATTTTCATAAGCAGGTAGGAAGTGCCATTGTAAAAAACGGATCATTCCTGTGGGAAACCCGTCAACAGATTCCATTTGATCAATATAGTCTTGAATTTGGAACCAAAAGAATCGATTTCATGATGGGAAGCGGAGACCATTTTGATTTTGACATCCGTTGTAATCCTTTAAAAATTCAATATTTTCTAATCTCCAACAGGTCTGCCGAACAGCAGTATAATACAGAAGAAGATGGATTCGGATATGAATTCTCATATGCTGTGGAGCAACAGAAATACAATGATAATCCTTCAGAGTTTTATCAGCTAGCGCAATCCGATTGGAATAAAAATATTAAGAGATTGGAACATTATACAGATGCTGAAAATAATGCCTTATCTGATGAATATAAATCTTACAGGAAGCAGCTTCTTGCCATTCAGTATTTGAACGAGATTAATAACTATCGGAAAATGACTTCCTGGGATGACCCTAAATTTGCTGCTCCGAAAGAATTTTTAAACGAACTGAATGCTAAAATTAAAAATCCGACGGTTCTGTTAAGTAAAAATGATGATTACTTACAATACAGATTGGATAAAATGCTCACCGACAGGGACCGGTTGTCCAATCCTGACAGTATTCTTTTTGTGAAATTAAACGCGTTACCCGATAATATCGACAAAGACCGTTTGGTTAGTAAACATCTTATAAAGACCATGGAGCTGGAATCGGATAGTACTTTAAGGAAGCAGCTTTTTGAAAGAGAATTCCGGATGTTAGGAGATAATGATTATAAAAAGCTGGCAACATCGAAATATGAACAGCTGACCATCTCTCAAAAAGGAGCCGCATTTGTAGATTTAAAATTTCTGGATAACAAAGGGAAGTCGCACCAGCTTTCGCAATATCGTGGAAAATATGTGATCATTGATTTATGGGCAACATGGTGTGGCCCTTGTAAACAGATCCGGCCGATATTTGACATGAGAAGTATTAAATATCAATACTATAGTAATATTCAGTTTATTTCAATAAGTCTTGACCAGGATAAATCAAAATGGCTGAATTATCTAAAAACAAAACCATCCAAAGTACCTCAATACTGGCTGGCGGATGCTCAGGAGTTTATGAACAGATATAAAATTCAAACTATTCCCAGATTTATTATTATAGATCCTGATGGAAAAGTTTTTAACATGAACAGCCCTTTTCCTGATGAAGATAATTTCGTAGAAATTTTAGATAAGCTCAAGAAGTATTAACTTTGTGAAAAATTTAAAATTGATATGAGAAAGACTCAGATAACGATAGACGTTGAATTAGATGAAAATCACATTCCGGAAACCATAACATGGAATGCTCAGGATGGAGGAATTGAAAAAGAGGAAACTAAGGCAACGATGATTTCTGTTTGGGATGAAAAAGCAATGGAAGCATTAAGAATTGATCTTTGGACAAAAGAAATGCCTGTGGATCAGATGAAAATGTTCATTCACCAGATTTTAGTTTCATTAGGGAATACCTATCAGAGAGCGACAGGAGAAGAAGATGTGGCGCAGTGGATCGAACAAATGGCAGAGGAATTTGCGGTAAAATCTGCGATAAAAATGTAAACCAATTACTAATATATCAATCTTATAGTGTAATGCATCAATAGCATTTTTAAATAATTACACTATTGGATTGTTGGATTAAAAAAAATATTATGAATTTTAATACAAAAGTTATTCACGGTGGCCAGCACCATGAATCTGCAACAGGTTCCGTAAATGTTCCTGTATTTTTAACTTCTACTTTTGCACAAAAAAGTCCGGGTGTTCACTCCGGTTACGAATATTCGAGAGCTGCCAATCCTACAAGACAAGCTTTAGAAGATTCTTTGGCAAGTATTGAAAATGGAGCAAGAGGTCTTGCTTTCGGTTCAGGTCTTGCAGCGATAGATTGTGTTTTGAAGTTACTGAACCCGGGAGATGAGGTAATAGCTGTTGATGATTTGTATGGTGGAACATACAGAATGTTTACAAGACTTTTTGAGAAATACCAATTGAAATTTACTTTCGTGAATTTTGATGATGTTTCTAAAATTTCAGAATTTATTACAGATAAAACAAAGCTGATCTGGGTAGAAACACCTACGAATCCTCTGATGAAATTAGTGGACATCAAAGCTGTTGTTGATATCGCTAAAGGAAAAGATATTTTGGTAGCCGTAGATAATACTTTTGCAACGCCTTATTTACAAAGACCTATCGATCTGGGAGCTGACATTGTTATGCACTCTGCAACAAAATATTTAGGAGGACATTCAGACGTTATTGCAGGAGCTCTTATTGCTAAAGATGCAGAATTGGGAGAGAAACTACATTTCATCCAATTTGCAAGTGGAGGTATCTTAGGACCACATGATTCTTATCTGGTTCTTAGAGGGATTAAAACCCTGGCATTAAGAATGCAGAGACATTCGGATAACGGACTGGAAGTCGCAAAATATCTTGAAAGCCACCCTGCAGTTGATAAGGTAATCTATCCGGGATTGGAATCTCATCCACAGTATGAATTAGCAAAATCCCAAATGAAGGAAGCTGGAGGAATGGTTTCGTTTACTTTTAAATCCGGAAAGAAAGAAGATGCCATCAAATTCCTTGAAAGAGTAAAAGTCTTTACCCTTGCTGAATCTTTAGGTGGAGTAGAATCTCTTGCTAATCACCCGGCATTGATGACTCACGCTTCCATTCCTGCTGAAAAAAGAGCTGAATTAGGCATCACAGATGATTTGGTTCGTCTAAGCGTTGGAATTGAAGATGCTGAAGATCTTATCGCTGACCTGGAAAGAGCTTTTTCTTAATTGAGATAATATAGTAGTGAGAAGGATTACAATTATTTTTATCCTGAGTATTTTTAACCAGCTATTATATGCACAGGTTAAATCTACTGGTGAACTCTTTCAAACCGCCATGAAATTGGATAGTTTGGTTTTCAAAGAAGGATTTAATAAATGTAACCCTTCCCACTATAATGATATCATAAGTAATGACCTTGAGTTCTATCATGATATTGGTGGTATTACTCTGGGTAAAGAAGCGTTTATAGCTTCTGTAAAAAATAACATCTGCAGCGTTCCCGGTAAAATAAAAAGAGAACTTGTTCCCGGAAGTATGAAAGTGTATCCTCTGTATAATAATAAAACCTTATATGGATTTATACAGGAAGGTGACCATGAGTTTTTCGAAAACAACAATGGGAAATGGAATAAGACCGGAAAAGCAAAATTTACCCACTTGTGGATCTTCGACCATAACCAGTGGAAACTCAAGCGGGTGCTGAGCTATGATCACCGATAAGCATTATATCATATGAAAAATACAAGAAAAGCAAATATTTCGGATATAGAAGAGTTATCCGGATTGTTTGATCAATACAGGATTTTCTACCATAAGGTATCTGATATCCCGGCTGCTGAAAACTTTTTAAAAGAAAGGATCCTGAATCAGGATTCTGAAATTTTTGTTGCTCAGGAAGAAGATAAATTAATTGGTTTTGTTCAGTTATATCCTATTTTTTCCTCAACCAGAATGAAACGCTATTGGTTGCTCAATGATCTTTATGTTAATGACCAATATCGAGGAAAGGGCTATTCAAAACAGTTGATAGAAGAAGCAAAGGAGCTTTGCAAATCCTCTGATGCCTGCGGAGTGTTATTGGAAACAGGAAAAAGCAATGACATAGGAAATCAATTATATCCGGCTTGTGGTTTTAAGCTCTACGATTCTGTTAATTTCTATGAATGGAGTAATCCGGAAGAATAGAAGGAGGAGGGAAAGATTTAGGAACCAAAAATCAAGAGCCAAGAGCCAGGAATCAAGAACCAAGAGCCAGGAATCAAGATTTGATGTAATAAACATCATATAAACATTGGTCTAAATTTCATCATTTATCACTCATCACACATCAATTATCATCAATAACCCATAATCACTCACACATGACTGAATTTCAAAAATACATTCAAAGATACCTCGATCTTATTCCTTCCGGAAAATGGCAGGAAGAAATACAAAGATCAGAAGAAAAGACAACCAATATTTACTCCGCCCTTTCTGAAGAGCAATCTCATTTTACGTACGCAGAAGGAAAATGGACCTTGAAGGAATTATTATTACACCTTTCCGATACGGAAAGAGTTTTTCAATACAGGATTTTGGCGATCGCCAGAGGCGAGCAGAAAGATTTACCAGGTTTTGATGAAAATGAATACGCAAATAATTCTCATGCTAATGACAGAAGCCTGAAATCTTTACTGGATGAGTATCAGCTGGTAAGGAAATCTTCTAAGATCCTCCTTGAAAGTTTACAGCCTGATGCTTTGGCTACGGTAGGAAACGCTAACGGAAATTCTATTTCAGCAGAGACAGTAGGTAAGTTAATTGTAGGGCATAATTATCACCATCTGAATGTTATTGAAGAGAGGTATTTACCAAATTTGAAAAAATAGAATGATATTTTTTTATCATTTTTTGGGTGGGCTTTAGCCCACCTTTATTGATTATATGCTCTTGTTATAAAATTGTATTGATGTATTTTTTTATTCCGATGGCTTCAACCAAAACCTAACGGAAAATCCGTATTTTTGACATGTAAATTCAATTTGAAAAATTGTATATAAGAGATTCTTTCTCTTTCATTTTTCTCATAATTCTAAATATTAAAAATGGAAAACATTATCAATATATTAAAATCCGGTGGAACTATTCTTTATCCTACAGATACAATTTGGGGAATTGGTTGCGACGCTACTAATATAGAGGCTGTTAATAAGATCTTTGAGATTAAGAAGCGCGAAAAAAACAAGTCGATGATCATTTTGGTGGAATCTGAAAAAAGACTTCAGGACTTGGTTGATGTTCCGGAAATGGCCTGGGAAATTATTGATTTAAGTGAAAAACCGGTAACTATAGTTTATGAAAATCCAAGAGGCTTACCTGAAGAACTGTTGGCAGAAGATGGAAGTATTGGAATTCGGTTAGTAAAAAATGATTTTTGTAAAAAACTCATCACAAAACTGAATAAACCGTTGGTTTCTACTTCAGCAAATTTTAGCGGAGACAAGAGTCCGTTAAAATTTTCGGATATCTCTCCGGAGATCATTAACATGGTTGATTATGCAGTGGAAGAAGACAGGGAAAAGGTTTCCAGGTATTCCGGATCTTCAGTTATCAAAATCTGGAGTGATAATAGAATCAAGGTACTTCGGGAGTAGAAAACAAGATTTTAATTATCTTTGCAAAATCATTATAACCATTAAGAGAGTGGGAGGTGGAGTCTGTTTAAAATGCATGGAATTTTAAATAAGTCCAATAACCTGGTTTCTTAATGGTTTTACATTAAATAATAAATATGTTCATTAATCTCAATCAAAATAAAAATCTAAAGCTTTTTAAAATCATTTCGGAGGTTGCAGCCCGGAATAATCAATCAGTATATATTGTTGGCGGATACGTGCGGGATTTACTGATGAAAAGAAAAGCGTCTACAGATATTGATTTTGTTACTGAACAAAGCGGAATAGAGCTTGCACAAAGCGTGGCTGCGGAAATTGATCCGAAAATGAAGGTTTCCGTGTTCAAAACCTATGGAACCGCAATGATCAAATATAAAGATCTTGAGCTGGAATTTGTGGGAGCAAGAAAGGAAAGCTATAATGAAAACAGCCGAAAGCCGGAAGTGGAAGGGGGAACATTAGAAGATGACCAGAAGAGAAGGGATTTCACGATCAATGCAATGGCAATTTCTTTAAATAAAGATAATTTTGGGGAACTTATAGACCCGTTTAATGGAGTAGAAGATTTAGAAAAAGGAATATTAAGAACCCCTTTGGAACCGGCACAGACGTATTCTGATGATCCCTTGAGAATGATGAGAGCGGTTCGTTTTGCTTCTACCTTACAGTTTACGATAGAGGAAAACTCGTTATCCGCAATCAGCCAGGAGGTAGAAAGGATTAAAATTGTTTCGAAGGAGAGGGTTATGGTAGAATTCAATAAGATTATGCTTTCTGAAAAGCCGTCTATTGGATTAAGCCTGCTGGAACAAACCGGTCTTTTAAAATACATCATTCCTGAATTGATTGAACTGAAAGGGGTAGAAGAGGTGGAAGGACAGACCCATAAAGATAACTTTTACCATACTTTGGAGGTTGTAGATAATATTTCCGTCAATACAGACAAACTTTGGTTGCGTTGGGCAGCATTACTTCATGATATTGGAAAAGCACCCACTAAAAAATTTGTTGAAGGAACCGGCTGGACTTTCCATGGTCATGAATTTTTGGGATCGAAAATGGTGAAAACCCTTTTCCAAAAGCTTAAACTTCCCTTAGGGCCAGATATGAAGTATGTACAGAAAATGGTCAAACTTTCATCCCGCCCGATCGCTTTGATTACGGATGATGCTTCTGATTCTGCTCTAAGAAGACTTTTATTCGACGCTGGTGAAGATCTTGAAGATCTGTTTACGCTTTGTAAGGCGGATATCACCACGAAAAATTCAAAAAAACAGGAAAAGTTCAAGAGGAACTTCGAATATGTAGCGGTAAAGATAAAAGAAGTTGAGGAAAAGGACCAGGTAAGGAACTTTCAGCCACCTATATCCGGAGAAGAAATCATGGAGATGTTTCAGCTGAAGCCGGGACGTGAAATTGGAATTCTGAAAGAGAAGGTTAAAGAAGCTATTCTTGAAGGTGAAATCCAGAATGATCATGAAGAAGCAAAAAAGTATGTTATTGCAGAAGCTGAAAAGTTAGGATTGATCATCTGAGTCCAAAACTATCAATTGAAAAAAGAAAAAGATCCGGAGATTTCATTTCCGGATCTTTTTTATTTGGATGTTGTCTGGTTTCTGTAGAAGAAATCCGGGCTGCCTTAGGCAGCCCGGAAAAAACACAAATGATGAAAAAAAAATAAAATTTATTAGTCTATTAAAAAGTAGAAACTTCTTAATTTAAATACACGCCATTAGTCCCCTTACCTGTTGTAAAGGATTTGATTTTTGATCCTGAAGTAGTATATACTGTAACTTCACTGTCTTCAGTAAAGTTCTTCACATCAGACGTAAAGATCTTTCCATCTACAACACTGAAACCGTAAAGTGTATAGTATTGTCCTCCGTCTACAGCAGTAATAATAGGAGTTGTAGGAGGAGTAGTTGCCGCCATAACCATTGAGTATACTTTATTTGCTGAAGAGAAGAAATATCTTCCACCATCAATCTGAAGATTGGTAGCATTAGGAATACCTGTCAACGTTGTTGTTTTCGTAATGCTTCCGGTACTTGAAATTTGATAAATATAAGAGTCAGTAGTTCCTGTAGCAATAACATATACATTACCATTATAGGAAATTGTTTTGTTGATGTTTACATTGGGCAATGTAATTACAGATTGTACATCATTGTTCGAAGTATTGATGTAAGTTATTTTGTTTCCGAATCCAAAGCTTGCATTTTGAACAAAAATATTT
This sequence comes from Chryseobacterium sp. B21-037, assembly GCF_028570785.1. NCBI lineage: Bacteria > Pseudomonadati > Bacteroidota > Flavobacteriia > Flavobacteriales > Weeksellaceae > Chryseobacterium > Chryseobacterium sp. B21-037. The sequence continues at coordinate 2,338,529 of NZ_JALGCB010000001.1, read as the reverse complement.
CCTCCTGCTTCAACAATTCTTTCAACGTTATCCGTGAATGTAATTTTCTTAACAAAAGATAGATCTGAATTTTTATAAATACTTACATATTTAGCTCCCTGATATTTATCATTGGTTACATAGATATTATTATTGGCAACTGCAACATAACGGGGATTATCTATTTGATTGGTAATTTCACCTGCACTTTTAAAAGTATATCGATTTACTACCTGGATTTTATTTGAGTTGTTTAACAAGAGATACGCTTTATCCCCGTTGAATGCCATAGCTTGTAAAACATCACCCAATTGGTTTCCATTATTATTTTTGGAAAAGATGCTGTTTTGACTAAAAGTTAAGTCTCTTGAAACGAAAGTTACTTCTGCATTTGGCTTTCCGAAATTTCCTTCGTTCGAAATTAAATATCCGTTTTCATAAGTTACTACAGGCAAAGTATTATCGCTATCAGTACTACAGGAAATATTGAAAAGTAGTACTACAGCAAATAAAAGTTGTAAAAGTCTAGTTATTTTCATGTTATTTTTTATTAAAAATTTATCGTTGCGGAAATACTGTAATTACGTTTTGGCATCGGATAATAAGACACCGTTTCATAAACAGTATTGGTTAAATTATTGATTTTAAAACCTAAGACATATTTTTTTAAGATCGTTGCTGATACACCCGTGTTCATGACGAAATAAGAATCTATAGCATCTTCTCTTTTTTCATCTGTTGTAGTGTATGTAAGACCATTAAAAACTCCCTGAACATAAAGTTTTAGGAAAGAATACTGATAATCAAAATTTCCAAAAACCTTATGGAGAGGGACATACATCATTTGCTTTTTAGTTTCCTGATTGATGGATTTTGCAAGTGTATATCCTATATTAAATCTAAAATGGTGTTCTTTAAGCTGTTTATCAAAAGTAATCTGTGATTCTAAACCATAAGACTTCACTTTATTGATATTAACTGGGGACCAATATCCGTAAGCTGTCGGCAACCACACTATATTATCCGATATATAAAGATAATACGGACTTAATGCAAGTTTAATATTACCCCATTTAAACTCATGGTCCATATCCATCTGGTAAGACCTTTCCGGTTTTAGGTTTGGATTTCCTCCGGGATTCCAATACAGATCATTGAATGTTGGAAATCTGAAATTTCTGGATACATTTACTCCAAGATTATACCATTGTACCGGACTCCATTTTCCCGAGAATGAGTAAAGCAATGGCGAACTTATATTCTCTACAAAATCCTTTTTAACACCAGCTTCAAAACGCAGATCTTTCGTCGGAAAATATCGTATTAACCCCGCTAAAGAGCCTACATTTCTACTTACATTACCAATTCCTTCAGTTTTTACACCTTGGAGATCAGGCTGATACCCCTCACCTTTGTTTACCTGGAATTCGGTGATGATGTTGACATTAAGTTCAGGTACGATGAAATAATTAAAATCATTTTTAAAGATATAATTTTTCCCTGTTGAACCACTGGTCTTCGGAGCATTGTAATTGCCAAAATATTGGAAATTTTCTTCTGTGTAAGCAGCTTTTAAGCTATTTGAAAATTTATTTTTAGTAATATCCCAGGAAAGTAAGCTTCTGGTGCTTTGTGTCTCGTATTTTGTACGGTTGCCATTCTCTACAAAAATCGGATAATTCTGTGTCGAGTCAAAAAACTGACTTTGCCATGAGATCGTCTGATGTCTCGCAATTTTATAGGAGATTCCAACATTAAAGGTACTGTTAAAGTATTTGCCGTTTCTATTAATATAGTTTTTTTCTTCGACTTTATAATCATTCTGACTGATCGAATGATTTCCTGAGACTTTAAAACTCAGCTTTTCATTGCTGTAGGAGGCCGTTCCGAAATTATTAAAAGTACCAAATGATCCACCCTCAGAATACAGGGAGGCTTTAAAACTTTTATTGAAACCCAGATTATTATTGAGATGTATACTCCCGCCGATTGCACCACTCCCGTATATTACACTTCCGCCACCGGCTTTCACTCCGATCTCATCATATCCGAAAAGAGGAATATTATTAATGTCTCCCTGACCAAGAAATATCGAATTGATATTGATTCCATTCCAAACAAAGGCTGTCTGTGGAGCAGAGGTTCCTCTGAACGAAGGCGAAGAAACTGCACCTCGTCCGTTTTCCTTGATATAAATACTGGATTGGAAACGTAAAAGTTCTGAAAGATTCGTGGAATTCTTTTCAGCATCCTGAGGAGTAATTGGAGTAACCTTATGAAAAAGTTTTACCTTGTTCATCTGGTTGTCAAAAATATAAACGGTATCGATTGCTTTCTCTTGTCCCAGACAAAGAAAATAAGCAGATAACGATAAAAGCAGTACTAAGGTTTTTTTCATACTATTTTACTTTTCCACCGAAAGCAATATATTTTTGATATTATCATTTTGGCAGGTCTCCTGACTTTCGCATTTCTATACCTTCCCGTTTTCACAGTGGTTTCTTATAGAAATTTTAATTGCGATCTACAGTTGCGGGGACAGTCTGGGATTTTCACCCAATTCCCTATTATTTCAATAGCTTGAAAACCAAAATTTTTGCAAAGATAAGTTTTTAAAAAGAAATCTCAGTCGTATCTGTTAATTTGTAATCAAAACAATGGTCTGCAGAAAAAATAACGATTCCCAGAACCTCAGAATTGAGAGTTTCACGATTACAAGAACGTCGAGTCAAAGTAAAATGGCAATAGATCTTTAATCGAATTTACCTTAACGATTTCGTCATTCATACTGGAAAAATAAAGATCAATATTTTCTTTTTGTTTTGTTTCGTATTCAATAAGACTTTGTCTGCAGGCGCCACACGGGGGAATCGGTGGTGTTTTTTCAGAAGATTCTTTAGGGCCTCCTACGATAAAAATCTTTTTGATCTTTTCCTCAGGGAAATTTGCACCTATCCAGAATAGAGCTGTTCTTTCAGCACAAAGTCCGGATGGAAAAGCTGCATTTTCCTGATTGTTACCGGAAAATATTTCTCCGTTTTCAAGTAATACGGAGCACCCGACCAAAAATTGGGAATAAGGGGCATAAGCATTTTCGCGGGCTTGTTTTGCTCTTTCGAAAAGTTTTTTTTCTATATCGTTCAGTTCAGAGCTATTTTTAAAATATTCGTAGCCGATCTGTATATCTTTTTTCATATATTTATTGGAGCCTAAAAAGGGGAGGTAAAATTAGTTCTTTTTAATCACGTGGGCAACCCGGGATTATTTCCTCTTCATTAGTAAAATTCAAAAATTAATAGACAATGTTATATACTCCGATACAATTCAGAAATATTAAACTCTCTAACCGATGGGTTATGTCACCTATGTGTATGTATTCAAGTGAAAACGGAATGGCTAATGACTTTCATTTCGTACATTACGGAAGCAGATCACAAGGTGGTACCGGACTGATAATGATTGAAGCAACGGGTGTTGAACCCCGGGGAAGGATCACTAATAAATGTATGGGAATATGGAATGACGAACAGGCTGAAAAACTTCAGCAGATTGTCAACTTTGTCCACTCCAATTCTGAGAGTAAAATCGGAATCCAGCTGGCACATGCCGGAAGAAAAGGCTCTACCTGGAATAATATTCAAATTCCAGTGGAAGAGGGGTGGGAAACCCTGGCACCTAGCCCGATTCCTTATCATCCTACAGAAAGAATTCCACACGCTCTGACGCTGGAAGAAATCAAAACTCAGGTTCAGAATTTTAAAGAAGCTGCAAGAAGAGCTGTGAAAGCAGGATTTGATATTATAGAGATCCATGGGGCACATGGATATTTAGTTCATCAGTTTTTATCTCCGCTTTCGAATATACGAACAGATGAATATGGAGGCAGCTTCGAAAACAGAATACGATTTTTAATAGAAATAGTAGATGCGGTAAACGAGGAACTGAATGATAATACTGCATTGTTTGTGAGAATCTCAGGAACAGAATATGCTGAAAATGGATGGGATATCGAAAGCAGTGTAGAGCTTGCAAAAATACTGAAGCAGCATAAGGTGGATTTAGTGGACGTTTCAAGTGGTGGGAATATTCATGGAGCAAAGATTGCTGTCTTTGACGGTTATCAGGTCCCTTTATCATCACAGGTAAAAAATAAAGCTGAAGTGAAGACGGGAGCAGTAGGTTTGATCACAAAAATAGAGCAGGCTGAGGATATTTTACAGAAGGGTGATGCCGATCTTATTTTTGTAGCCAGGGAAATTCTTAGAAATCCATATATTGCAGTTCAGGGATCCTTTGAAATGAATGAAAACTGTTTTTTCCCACATCAATATCTAAGAGCTAAAATTTCTTCTTAATTTTAGAAACCAAAATAAAAGTTCAGGAAATGAAGATTGAAGATTTTATGCTACCTTGTCCAAGCAAAAAATTCTTAGGAATTGAATGTTTTGGTTGTGGTACCCAAAGGGCAATTGTTTTAGTCTTTGAAGGAAAATTTTCAGAGGCTTTTCATATGTTTCCTGCGGTCTACACCTTACTTCTTTTTTTGCTTATGGTAGGAGTGAACTTTATTGATAAAAAAAGAAGCTATGGTAATATACTGGTTTTTTTAGCCATTATTAATTCAATTATCATGGTGGTTTCTTATTTTTATAAACATCCTTTAACATTACATTAAATTATTAAAATAACTAACTATGAATCAAAAATTACCAAACGCGACAACCGTACTAGTACTAGGAATCGTCGCTATCCTCGGAAGCTGTTGTTGTAACGGGATTGTAGGTGTAATCTGTGGATTAATCGGAATGAATCTGTACAATAAGGATAATGCGCTGTATCTTCAGAATCCGGGAGTATATTCAGACTATGATAACCTTAAAACAGGAAGAATATTATGCATCATTGGTCTGATTATAGGAGTTCTGAGTCTTGCCTATATGATCTTTGTCCTTTCTACTGTCGGCTGGGACGGATATATGGAGCAGATTAATCAGCTTAAAAATATGGGAAAATAACTTTAATGATATGATCGAACTGAATGACCGCAATTTTGCGGTCATTTTTTGTTGGTGGGTTGTTTGTAATTTTCTTTAATGTAATACGTATATAGGAAATTTTATTGGAAACATGATTTATTTAATGGTATTTATTCATGTAAACCAGTATGTTATTAGTAAATTGAAGTATATAAATTTCAAATATTAATTGTATGAAAGCAGTACGTTTTTTCGGACACAAAGATGTCCGTGTTGTAAATGATATGGAAATCCCAAAACCATCAGGAGAAGAAGTATTATTAAAGATTGGAGGTGCAGGTGTTTGTCATTCGGATTTGCATATTATAGATGAAGGTACAGTTTCAGGTTCTGTTTTTACTTTGGGACATGAGAATGCGGGATGGATTGAAGAAATCGGTTCAGATGTCAAAGGATATAAAAAAGGGGATGCTGTCTTAGTCTATGGACCTTGGGGCTGCGGGCATTGTAAACCCTGTCAGCAATCAAAAGAGAACTATTGTGACCATCAGTCAGAAATGGCGTATGGTGGAGGATTAGGACTGAATGGCGGGATGGCAGAATATATGCTTGTTCCATCGTCCCGTTTATTGGTTCCTATTTATGATCTCGATCCCGTTATAGCTGCACCACTTACCGATGCTGCTTTAACCCCGTATTCAGCGATCAAAAGGTCACTGGATAAGTTGATGGCAGATGAGTATGTGGTGGTGATCGGTGTTGGGGGATTAGGGCATGTTGCACTTCAGATCTTACGGGAGATCAGCGGAGCTGAAATTATTGCATGTGATGTCACAGAAGATAAGCTGGCCTTTGCCAGAGAGCTTGGAGCTTCTTACACCATTTATTCCAAAGATGCTGATGCTGCAGAACAGATCAAAAAGATTACCGGAATAAAAAAGGCTAAAGTAGTATTGGATTTTGTTGGAGCAACTTCGACCATTGAGTTGGGAACTAAGGTTGTAAGCCTTGACGGAGACCTTACCATTGTAGGATTGGGAGGAGGACATTATCAATACAATATGTCCGGATTGCCATTTGGGGTAAGTATGACTAATCCTTACTGGGGCTCCCGGGTGGAACTGATGGAGGTTGTAGGACTTGCCAGACAAAAGAAAATCCATATTGAAATTGAAAAATATAAGCTCGATCAGGCTAATGAGGTTTATGACCGGTTAAGAGAAGGGAAAATCAAAGGCAGAGCGGTCTTGATTCCCTGATATTTAAACTACCAATAAAAAGCCTTCTCTTAATAAAGAGAAGGCTTTTTTTATTTAAAATAAAATCATGAAAGCTTATTTAACGATAAACTTAAGACTGGAATTATCCAGTTTTAAGATATAGATACCTTGCTCAAGATTTTTAATTTTAATTGAATTCCTGCTGTTTTTGAAGGGGCTGTTAATTGTTTCCATTACTTTTCCTTGCAAATTATAGATCTCAGCTTTTTTAATATTCTGAGTTTCTCCTTTTATGAAGATCTCCTGATTTGAAATGGGATTAGGATAAACCTGTAAATCTTTTGACTCAGGCTGAACATCAGAAGAGATACTCTTGCCTTGCTTTCCTGTTCCGGAATAGCAAGTCCAGCTGAGGTTGTCAAGAGCTACACGATTGCTTGATGAATTATTATCCAATGTCACTACTACATTCCCGGAAACATTAATATTATTGATTGTTGTGGTTGCAGTTGTTGCACTGTAAGGAATTGTTCCCACCTGTACTCCGTTTACCAAAACATTAAACGTTCCTGCGCTTCCGCTGAATTTTAATTGAGTAGTTACCGTTAATGATCCGATACCACTAGCTGAGCTGCTCGATTTTAAAGAACCATCACGAACAGTAATCGCCTTATTGGAAATCGTCTGATCGGTTCTTGCATCTGTTGCAGTCCAGGTAATTCCACCATTGGTCCATGTTCTTGTAGAATAGCTTGATGAACTTCCCGTAGGAATGGTTTCAAAATTTTCATTGACACAATCTGTACCTGGATTCGTTGTTCCTCCGGATTCTGTAGTTGCAGAAACTGTTGAGCTGTCGGAAGAAGTATTTCCAGCCGCATCCTTAGCTACTACATAAAAAGTATAAGTTGTGGATGAACTCAATCCTGAAATTGTTGCAGAAGTTGAAGCTACATTGGTTTTTAAGCTTCCGTTCATATAAACGTCGTAAGAGGAAACGCCAACATTATCCGTTGAGGCAGTCCATGAAAGAGATACACTACTTGATGTTTTACCTGAAACACTAAGGCCCGTAACTGTTGTAGGTGCCTGAGTATCGTTTGATGGTTGTTGAGATCCCCAGATCTGATCTACATAAGCAGGATTGTCAATAAAAGGATTTCTATTGCCCTGATAAGTATAAGAAGCATTATTTCTTAAGATTTCTGCCTGAGAAACAGGATCCTGATTATGCCATGCTAAAAGAACATTAAGCTCCCAGGTTTGTAACCCCGGAAAAGCTGTGTTTCCTAGCATGTTACCTGAAGAGAAAGAAGAAAGCTTACTTTGATAACGTGTTACAAAATAAAAGATCATTCTGGCCACATCCCCTTTGAATTCATCAATTGGCTCGAAAACTGTTCCCGAATACCCTGAAGATACGGAGTTCCCTAATTTTGATCCATTTTTGGATGTAAATGTTGCTGTTCCTACTTTTCCGAAAGGATAATTGGATCTCATTCCGTTTACTTTACCATCGGTAGCTCTGATGAAGTTGATATCCGAAACCATCGGTGATGCTTCATTAAACAAGCTTTGTGGTACAATATGTTCACGGTTATAGCAATTTCCTTCTACTGAATAAGTTCCGCATTGATTCGTCACCGGAGTATAGTTGTACGGATCCGCACTATTGGGTTTCTCGGAATAAATATCCATGATAGATCCGTCGTTTTCATAAGTTTTATCAATATCGGTAGTTTTATATCCGGTCCAAAGTCCTCCATAACCTTTGTCCTGGTGACCATTCGTAATAATGGAACTGAGTTCTGTTTTCAAAGCAGCCCCTGTTAATCCATTGGCAGAAGAATAGTATCCTGCAGGAGCCTGGGCTTTAGCAATACCTGCTAAAGCAAGAAATAAGATAATTTTTTTCATATTTAATAAAAATTTAGGGTGTAAGATTACTACATTTTTATGAAATGAAAAATTACATTTCTGTTAATTTTGGCCGTTTATATTATGTATGGTATATATTTGATAAGATAACTACCGTGATGAACTACAAATTAATAAAAAAAGCCAATGCAAAATCATGCATTGGCTCAGTATAATTGATTTAAAATAATCTTTATTTTCTTTGTGGAGGATAGTTCTTCATAATTTCCGCCATAATTTCAGGGATCTGTCTTTGTTTAGCTCTTGGTGAGTCTACAGATATTCCGCTTCCTATACCTTGCCAAACCAGCTTATTGCTTTTCGTATCTACCAGGTCTACAATTAATGCTCCTTCATTATAGTTACTGGTCCATGTTCTGTTCATTCCGATACCCCATCCAAAAGGTCCTCCCCATCCCCACATTCCGTATGGTGAATAACTGTTGATATCCGTTACTTTTTTATGATTAGCTTTTACATTAACAATAAGATCCGGATTTTCTCCCGATGAAAGACCTTTGCTCTGCAGCTGTTTTGATAATTCATTCAAAACCCTGTCTTTATCAATATCGTTAAGTTTCAAATCATCAATTCTTATTTTGTATGTTTTATAAGAAGTGAAATTAGCAGTTTCGGCATAGTCAGAACGAACCTGAAAAGGGCTGCAGGAGGTTAAACCTAAAGTAGCCGCGGCTAACAAAATAAAAATATATTTTTTCATTTTATTTATTTTTTTTATCGTTTTTAATGAATGTATCAGTCTTTTTATCGTATCCGTAAGGACAATGTCTACAGCCACTCTTACAACAATATCCTCGCTTCAGATGAAACTTTTCCGTAAAGACTTTATATCCCTGTTCGTTATAGTAGAAGTCTTCATGTTCTTTGATGTCAAAATGAGCCATAAGTTAAATCTTGATCAAAAACTTTTATATTTGTTATTATGATAATTGTGTGCCAAAAACCATTAAAAAAATTAAAAATTAATGGTATTGCTCTTTTTCCTTTTATCTTCGTAAGAAAACCCGAAGATAAGGAAAATAATGTATTGATCAATCACGAAAAAATTCATTTAAGACAACAACTGGAACTGTTGATTATTTTCTTTTATATCTTTTATGTTATAGAATATTACTATCACTTTTTCAGGTTAAAAGATGCTTATCTGGCTTACCGGAGTATTTCATTCGAAAAAGAAGCCTATGCTATGGAAGATGATGGAGGTTATCTTAAGAGCAGAAAACTTTGGAGTTTTTGGAAGTACAGATAGATAAGATTTAAAAATGGTAATTTTGCCTTTAGTTTCAGTCTTACTTTTAAAACAAATGATTTTACAGATTCCTGCAGAGCCTATTCCGATTGATGAAATAAAGATGGATAAGAATATCAGTCTTTTTCTTAAGAGAGAAGATCTTGTCCACCCACTGATTTCGGGGAATAAGTATTGGAAACTTTTTCATAATGTTAATACCTATCTTCAAAAACCAATTGAAAATCCACTCATCATCACTTTTGGCGGTGCTTATTCTAATCATATTTCAGCAGTTTCAGCGATAGGGAAGTTAGCAGGAGTTCGTACAGTTGGAATTATAAGAGGAGAAGAACTCTCTAAAAAATGGCGTGATAATCCAACACTTCTCTTTGCATTCAGGAATGGAATGAATCTGAAATTTGTTTCGCGTGAGGAATATCGTAATAAAGAAAAATTATCTGAGTTTTTGCAGCATGAATTTCCGGATGCCCTAATCATTCCCGAAGGAGGTACCAATGAAGATGCCGTTCGTGGCGTGAAAATGATGCTGAATCATGAAACAAAAGATTTTGATTATCTTTGCACCGCAGTTGGAACCGGAGGAACAATTGCCGGGATCTCTAATTTTTGTGAAGATAATCAGCAGGTTATAGGATTTAAGGTGGTTGGTGATTCTTCATTGGAGGATACCATAGCCCAATTAACCTTGAAGAAAAATTATCATCTAATAGATTCTGATTTTGGAGGTTATGGGAAAATAACGGATGAGAATATCCGTTTTATAAATGATTTTAAAGAGAAATACCAGATTCCGCTGGAGCCGATTTATACAGGGAAAATGATGCAGAAGGTTTTTGAACTGATAGATGATGGATATTTTCCTGAGAATAGTAGAATTTTATGCTTCCATACCGGCGGTTTGCAGGGAATTGAAGGCGCAAATTTGCTTTTAGAAAAACAAAATAGAAAATTAATTATATAAAGTAAAAATTGAAAAACATGAAAAGACTTTTCTTACTCGTAAGCCTTTTAGTTTTATCAAAATTCTCAGCTCAGACCTGGGCTACTGAAGACCAATACATCCAGAAATTTGCACAATATGCAGTAGAAGAAATGGAAAAATATAAAATTCCTGCTTCTATTACGCTTGCTCAGGGGCTTCTGGAAACAGGGGGAGGGCAAAGCAGATTGGCTCTGGAAGGGAAAAATCATTTTGGGATAAAATGCAAAGAAGACTGGACAGGGAAAACAATGAAGCATACGGATGATGCTCCGAACGAATGTTTCCGTGTGTATGAAGATCCAAGGCAGTCTTATGAAGATCATTCCATATTCCTTTCAACAAGAAAGTACTACACCAATCTTTTCAAGCTGGATATGAAAGATTACAGAGCATGGGCGTACGGATTAAAAAAAGCAGGATATGCAACCAATCCGCGTTATGCTTCCATTCTTATTGGTAAAATTGAAAGATATAAACTGTATGAGTTTGACAATACCAATTCCAAAGAGGTTCTTTATGCCGTACTAAGCTTATATCCGAACCTTAAGGATGACAGAACTTTCATGGCACAATTAGAACCTTCTAAAGTCGCAAAAAAAGATCCTGTTACAGTGAATGTACCTTATAAACAGACTTCTTATGCACAACAGCAGAAAAGGGTAGAAAGAATTAAAACAAAAGCTGAAATCCTTAATTCTATACTGATAAAAAGCCATCCTAATGACGGACTGAAATATATCGTTATTCCAGAGGATACAGATGTAAAATACATTGCCAACAAATTTAAGGTTAGCGAAGGCAGATTGATCAAATGGAACGAATTAGAAGGAACTGCTTTAAAGAAAAATGATATCGTATTTCTTGAATCTAAAAATTCCACAGGAAATACGGCCGTGTATAAAGCCGAGTCTGGTGAAGATATGCACGACATCGCGCAGAAATTCGGGATCAAACTACACAAGCTATACGCAAAAAACAGAATGGATGAAGGACAACAACCTTCGCCTGGACAGTTGATTTATCTGATAGATAAAAAGCCGAGAAATTAAATAATAAAATATATATGCGCCGAGAGGCGCATTTCTTTACGTAACATGAGATATCAAAGAAGTTCAGCTTTATTCAATGAAGCATATCAATACATTCCGGGCGGAGTAAATTCTCCGGTACGGGCATTCAAATCAGTGGGAGGTGTTCCCGTTTTTATGAAGTCTGCAAAAGGTGCATATCTTACAGATGAGGATAACAACACCTATGTGGATTACATTAATTCATGGGGACCCGCTATTCTTGGACACACCCATCCTGAGGTATTGGAAGAACTTAAATTACAGGCAGAAAAAGGTTTTTCCTTTGGTGCTCCTACAGAGCTGGAAACGGAAATTGCAAAATTCATCGTAGAAAATGTTCCGAACATTGATCAGATCAGGATGGTTTCTTCTGGAACTGAAGCTTGTATGAGTGCAATCAGGCTGGCAAGAGGATACACGGGAAGAGATAAGATTGTAAAATTTGAAGGATGCTATCACGGACATTCAGATTCATTTTTGATCAAAGCCGGAAGTGGAGCTGCTACTTTTGGTAACCCAAATTCACCCGGTGTAACTCAGGGAACTGCTAAAGATACTCTTTTGGCCCGCTACAATGATTTTGAGCAGGTAGAAGATCTGTTCCGTCATAACCAGGGAGAAATAGCTGCCGTAATCATAGAACCGGTTGCCGGAAATATGGGATGTGTTTTACCTGAAAATAATTTCCTACAGAATTTAAGAAAAATCTGTGATGAAAATGGAGCTTTATTAATTTTTGATGAGGTAATGACCGGCTTCAGATTAGCTTTTGGCGGTGCTCAGGAGTTGTTCAATGTAAAAGCAGATCTGGTTACCTACGGAAAAGTAATCGGAGGAGGACTTCCTGTAGGAGCCTTTGCGGGAAGAAATGAGATCATGGATCACCTGGCTCCGAAAGGAGGAGTGTATCAGGCTGGAACACTGAGCGGAAATCCTTTAGCTATGAAAGCCGGATTAAAAACACTTCAGCTGATTAAAAATGATCCGAACTTTTTTGAAAGAATTAATAGAACTACGGAAACTTTAGATTTTGAAATTGGAAAAATTTTAAATGAAAAAGGGATTGCTCATAAAATCAACAGAAAAGGTTCTATGATGTCTGTTTTCTTTCATATCAACAGAGTGTCAAACTTTGATGAAGCGCAGGAAGCGAATCATTCCTTGTTCAATAACTTTTTCCATCAAATGCTAACCAATGGAATTTACCTTCCGCCAAGCGGTTATGAAACGTATTTTATCAGTGATGCGATCAAAGAGAAGGAAATCGATATGACGCTGGAAGCTGTAAGGAAATTTGAGTATTCTTAACTCAATAGAAACAAAAATAAAAAAGGACAGGATTTATCAATCTTGTCCTTTTTGTTTTTAAATACACCAGATACCGGTATACATAAAATTTTCCGCAAAATGAGTTTCACAATAAATTGTACAGACATTGTTATAAACTATACCTGTCCTTCATCTCTGTTATATTTATTTTTGTAATAAATAGATTGGATATGAACACCTCAGGCAATATAACCCGTAAAGACTTCATTAAAAGCTCTGCCTTGGCAATGGCAGGTTTAACAACATTAACATCCGGAACAATGAATGCTGCAAGCCTGCTTTTTGAAAATGAAACTTTAAGTAATGGAAAACTGAGCTTTAAAAATGTTCGGTTGGAAACCGGTTTTCAATATCAAGAAGGGGAGGTGATTTCTACGCAGACCCATCTGTTTTGTGTTTATATAGAAAATGGAAAAATAAAAAGCATTACTCCAAACCAGCCTAATGCTAAAGCGATTGATGCAAAGGGATTTTTAATGCTGCCTGCATTTAAAGATATGCATATTCATTTAGACAAAACATATTATGGAGATCATTGGCAGGCTGTAAGGAAAAGAACAGGCGGAGTAAAGGGAATGATTGCCCTGGAGCAGAAGATACTTCCGGAAATGTTGAAGAATTCAGCTTTTAAAGCAGAAAAAATGATTGAGCTCTTACAATCTAAAGGAACTTCTTTTGCGCGAAGCCATGTCAATATTGAGCCTACATCCAAACTGGATTCCCTGAAAAACCTTCAAAGAGCATTGGAGAATAAAAAGAAAACATTTGGAGCGGAGTTGGTTGCTTTTCCTCAGCATGGTGTTTTTTATACGGATTCGGTGCCTTATCTTAAAGAAGTAGCTGCTATGGATATTGATTTTATAGGAGGGGTAGATCCTTATACGATTGACGGAGCTATTGAAAAAACAATTGATTTTACAGTTCAGCTTGCCTTGGATCACGACAAAGGAATTGATATTCATTTGCACGAGTCCGGAGAATCCGGCTTAAAAACAGTAGAGTATCTTATTAATAAAGTGAATGAAAACCCATCTCTCAAAGGAAGAACCTATTTGAGCCACTGCTTTGTCTTGGGGAAGCTTGAAAAACCAAAACAGGAAGCAATTGCAGAAAAGCTGGCTGCCGCTAAAATAGGAATTGTTTCTACCATTCCTTTCGGAGGCCTTGTTATGCCGATTCCATTATTGTATCAATATGGTGTAACAGTTCTGACGGGTAATGACAGTATTGTTGATCACTGGAATACTTTCGGCTCAGGAAGCGTATTGCAGAAAGCAAATCTGATGGCGCAATTGTATGGATATTCAACAGAATTTTTACTATCAAGGAGTTTAAAACTGGCAACAGGAAATGTACTTCCGCTGGATGATAACGGAAATCAGCAGTGGCCTAAAAAAGGGGATGATGCCAATATGGTGTTTGTAAATGCGAGCTGTTCTGCTGAGGCGGTTTCAAGAATTTCCCATATCGAATCTCTCGTTCATCAGGGTACGATTGTTTTTTGATAGAGGTTGTGATCTATTCTGGCAGAATTTACTTATTTTAGAGAGTAAATTAAAAGCGGAATGAGCCATCAGTCAGATTATTTTCCCGTCTTAGGTATTCATGAATTCAGTGAGGACCAGTCAAAAGGTTGTCATCTTTTGTTTAATGAGCTGTATGGTGAAAGATCAATCGATGAGCCTCATAAGCATGATTTTTTCATTATTAACCTTTTTAAAATAGGTAAAGGTTTTCATACAATTGATTTTGTGGGGTACAAAGTTGAAAATAGTCAGATTCACCTGGTTTTTCCCGGACAGGTCCATCAATGGGTGATAGAGAAAGAGACAATAGGATATCAGCTGATGATCAGCCGTGAATGGTTTGAAAATTTTCTTCCGGTATTACGGTTTTCAGCATCTTATTATCAGAATCATCCCGTGATTGATGTCTCTGAGGAAATCTTTCAGCAGCTTTTGTACGAATTTAAGGCTATTAAAGATTCTTTAAATAATAAGCCTGTATTTTGGGAACTGATTCAAAAAAGAGGAGAAGTGATTGGTTTGCTGATCAGTAAATCAGTAGAAGGAGCTTTTAATGATTTTGAAATTTTTAATTCCAATCCCGTAATATCTAAATTTTTGTCATTTATTGACCAATATTTTAAAGAAGAACGTTCAGTTTCTTTTTATGCGGAAAAATTAAATATCTCTGCCAACTATTTAAATATAATATGCAGAAAGAACCTGAATAGATCGGCTTCCTCGTTGATCCAGGATCGCATTTTGCTTGAGGCCAAGCGTCTGCTGAAAGTGTCTGCAATGTCTGTAAAAGATATTGTATATGATCTTGGGTTTTATGATCACGCCAGTTTTTCAAAATTTTTCAAGGCTCAAACCGGAATGACACCTTCACAATTTAAAGAGTAATAATCCGTACAAAGCATCATATAATTGGTACACCTGTTTTAGAAATGGTGGGCTTAACTTTGTTATCATAAAATGAGAAGTATGCAGCCAGACTATAAGGTTATTGCCTCCGGAAACTATCTGTTGAAAAACGTACGCCTGGAAACCGGATTCGATTACGATGAGAAAGACGTTATCAGAACAAAAACGGATTTGTTTTGTGTTGAAATTGAAAAAGGAACAATAAAAAATATCCTACCTGGTGATGCACATTCCGGTGGGATTGATGTAAATGGCAAACTGATGCTCCCTGCATTTAGTGACATGCATATCCATCTGGACAAAACTTTATATGGACTTCCATGGCAGGCAATATCGCCGAAAAGAAAAACAGTGAAAGACATGATTGCTTATGAACAGGAAATCATTCCTGAGCTTTTAAAGACATCGGTTGAAAGAGGAGGAGAGCTGATCTCTTTATTGCAGTCTTACGGAACCACTTTTGCGAGGACTCATTTTAATGTCGATCCTACTTCAGGATTACAATCCCTGGAAAACTTAGAAAAAGCATTAGAACATAAAAAAGATTTTTTCAGTGCTGAACTGGTGGCTTTCCCTCAACATGGATTGTATTATACCGATTCGGCTCACCTGATGAAAGAAGCGGCTGCCTTAAAAAGTGTAAGCTTTATAGGTGGCTTAGACCCCTATTCAATTGATGGGAATATTGAAAAGGTAATTGATTTCACCGTTCAGTTGGCGCTGGATTATGAGAAAGGAATTGATATTCATTTGCATGAAATAGGTGAATCGGGGATGAAAACCATCAGTTATCTGATCGATAAGGTTATTGAAAATCCGGTTCTCAAGGAAAAAACTTTCATCAGCCATGCTTTTGCCCTGGGGCATTTATCTTTAAAGGAAACAAATGAAATCGCTGAAAGACTTGCGAATGCTAAGGTGGGAGTAGCCTCTTCTATTCCTTTCAGAGGAACAATTATGCCTGTTCCAGCGTTCAAAAAATATGGAGTGAATATTCTGGTAGGAAATGATAATGTCCAGGATCACTGGAGCACTTTCGGATCCGGAAATATGCTTCAGAAGGCTAATTTGATTGCTGAGTTATATGGATATGAGACAGAATTTGAACTTTCAAGGACTTTAGGATTTGCGACGAGAAATGTTTTTCCTCTAAATGAAAAAGGAGAAATGCAGTGGCCAAAAGCAGGAGACCAGGCAAATGCTGTCTTTTTAAATGCGAGCTGTTCTGCAGAAGCTGTAGCAAGAGTCCCTAAAATAGAGGGATTACTGATCCAGGATCATTTACTCTGGAAAGAGTTTTAATATAATTTTTTAATACTTGTTTTTGTAACCGGGCACCATTGTAATTTACTTTGGTGTTTTTATTTTATGTTGAAAAAAATACAGTTAAGGTAATTTTAATATTAATTTTACATAAGAATATATGTTTATTATTTAATAATGAAATAAATTCGCATTGTCATTACCGTGTACTTTTGCAGTATACAATACACACCTTACACACAAATATTTTTACGAAAAACTATTTTTTTACTTTCCCAACATTATTACTAATAGGGGGAAAGCCCTTATAAATTACTGTATATTATGAATGAATTAGAAGTAGATTACAAACAAATTCTTTTCTTCTATGCTTTTCTGCGACAAGTGGATTTATCACTTGATAGAAGCAGGTGGACTTCCCTTAAAGAACTCCACGATTACTATCAGGAAAGAATATCCCCTGAACAAATGATTAGCTATCTGAAGATTAAGTTGAATGTTCCCGATGGGGATTTTAACGACTTTCCTGCCCAGGAAGAGACCAGGAACAATAAAGGTAAATTTAAGCTTTTCAACAAAAAAACGACTCTTTCAAAAGAAGAATTGATTCATTTTCATCAGCTGCTAAAATTATTTGATCAATGTCTTAAGTCGGGTGAAGAAAAATACAGCATAGAGACTGAAAGTTTAAGGGTAGACATTGCAAAATTTTACTCCTTACTTCTGGAACCTAAAATTACTAAAAGTGATTTGAAGAAGGTGATTTCCATAGAGCATTATGGACAAAACCGACTGCTCAAGACAAAGGAAATGAAAGAAGTAATTCCAAAAGATTTTTTTACGATCTGATCAACAACGAAACTAATTAACTATGACCAAACTTTACTAATGTAAACATGTTAGGATATATCTTTGTGATTTCCTAGAAAACAGAATTATATAAAAGGTATTGAAGATTTTCAATGCCTATTTTGTGTAATAAATTAAAAAAGCCATCAGAAAACTCTCTGATGGCTTTTAATGTGATATGAGAAACTATTACTTGCTTATTGTAATCCAGCTAAAAGGTTAACACCATCTACCGTAGCCCAAGCTCCTGGTACCAATGTAACTTTTGTAACTGTTGTTGCGTTTGTGAAAGTTTTTCCACCGTTTGGATTATATGCATATCCCCAAACTCCAGCGTTATCAGAGTTAAGATAGGTCATAGGTGCAACTACTACTTTTCCTGTATTTACTTGATTTGTTTCAGTTGCAGCATCTTGTATAAGAACTGAGTAAGCACTTTTACCACCTAAGTTTTTGTATCCGCTAATATAAACGTTAGAGAAAATACCAGTTCCTTGTCTCTTAAATTGGATAGCAGAAATTTCTACTGAACCTGCAACCTCTGGATTTGTATTTGCATCTCTGATTAAAGTTATATTAGAGATTTTTGGTGCAATATTATCAACGTTTGCAGAAGCTTCAATCTCCATTCCGAAATTTCCTGTACCCGTTTGGAAAGCATACCAGTTTGTGTTATTTTGTCCGCTCCATGCATCTTGCCAGTCAAATGAATCATCGAAGTTGCCATAAGAAACAATATTTTTAGCACTTACAGTCCCTCCGAAGAATTCATACCCGTCATCTGTTCCTTTGTAAGTTACAAGATTTTCTAATGTAGTTCCAGCTCCTACAGCATAGAATGTCATAGAATTGGTTTCTGAAGTACCATCATTAATTTTCTTTCCTCCATATTCTACACGAACGAATTTCATTGTTCCAGAATTATGGTTTGCATCATTTCCTCCATAATAAACACTATTTCCATCTTCAGATAATGCTTGAGATAACCCATTAACTGCTTTAATTGGGGCATTTCCATATAATGTAATTCCACCCCAATCCCCAGGCTGCTTATTTGTAGTTGTAAATACAATTGGCTCACTTGCAGTTCCTACAGCATTTATTTTACCATCTTGTAATACTACCAAGCTACTTGATTTTGTAGTTACAGCATTGAAAACAGCACCAGGCTCAATGGTAATAGTTGCACCATTTGTTATTTTCACAACACCATCAAGAATATAAGTTCCTTTCTTAATTAATATATCTTTTGTAATTGTACCTGAAAGGGTTCCGCTACCACTTAGTACACTTTCAGTGGTGCCAGGATTTGTTATTGTTCCGTTACCGTTGTCCCCATCGTTAATATCTATGGTACATGAAGTCAATGTTACACTCAAAGCTATAGCTAAGGAAAATAAAGTTAAAAGATTCTTTTTCATTTTATAGTAAGATTTAATTTTTATAATTTTTTAAAATGTGTAGCCAACTGTAAAGTTAAAATTGACTCCGTTGAAATAATTGTTTAGAGAATAGTTATCGTTTGTTCTTAGTGTATAGTAATTATCATCTCCTAACTCAACACGATATTTACTGTTTAGGATATTTTGAACTCGGAATTTTATATTCCAGTTTTTATCAATTTGATTTTGGTAAACAAAATCCAGCTGATTAAACGGTTTTTCATAATAATTATCAGTTCCAGACCCACCTACAGCATAAATTTTTGATCCTGAAACATTATATACTAGAGAAAGTGTACTGCTAAGATTTTTGGAATTCTTATACTCATACTTTAAATCAGCATTTATAGTATAAGGTGCAGCACCTTGCAAGCCTCTTTTATGAAGCTGATCGTCTGTAAATCCAACAATATTTGGTCGTTCTGTTTTTAATTGTTCTTCACTCCTTTTTACGTCAGAATACATAAATGTTGCATTGGCACCAAACGTAAACTTATCAAGTGCATCAGAAATTCTACCTAAACTTAATATACCTTCTAGCTCTATTCCAGCAAGCGTTGCTTTCTTGGAGTTGTAATAAGTAATAACTACACCACTTGCATTTCCCGATGGAGCGATAGACTTTTCAATTGCATTATCAATTCTTTTAGCAAATAGATTTACTGCAAACATTTCTTTATTAGATGGGAAATACTCCCATTTTAAATCAATATTATAGTTTTCACTATTTTTAATATTTTCGTTACCTCTCACAGTTGTGTTATCCGGATTGATATATTCAATCGGCATTGTTTCAATTAAGATAGGACGAGTAACCGTTTTACTTAATGATAATCTTAAGTTGTTTTTACTATCTAAAGCTTTCTTTATGGAAAGGGAAGGAAGAAAATAATTTTTATTCGTGGTAAGGTTAATTCTATCAGAAACCCCTGGTTTGTTGTAACGAATAATTCTCATGTCATTTTCGAATCTTCCTCCAATTAAAATATCCCAACTTTCAGTTGGTTTATAATCAAAATTTAGATATCCTGCATTTACGAACTGATAAATATTTGATAAATAGGAATATGCATCAGAGTCTTCTTTATAAAATAGTTTATCATTTTTAATTGAATTTTCTAAGGTAGATTGAGGACTGTCAATATCTATAAAGACAGGGGTGTTAGTACCTTTAGGCGTACCAAAAATAAAGCGATAAGAGTTTTTTCTGATATCAGAAAAGCCATTATATCCAACAGACAATTGCATAGGGAACTCTTTTTTATCACCCTTTTCTCCAAGGAAAACAGAGTACTCACCAAAAGCTGACGCATAGAATTTTCCATCAACATCTAGATATTGTCTGATTAAATTGTTACCACCATAAGAAAATGCAGCATGACTAAAATCTTGAGGATAAGTAAGTTCAAATATTTTTCTGTCAGGTTGGCTGTAATTATTAAGAACGTAACTGCCTCCAGCTTTAAACAAATGACGTTCCCCGATTTTTTGAGAAGCTGTTAATTGTAAATTTAGAAATTTGGAAATATCTTGTTGATTGGTTCTAAAAAAACGATTGTCCTCCACACTGAAGTTCTTATAACCTTTAAAATCTTCAATAATATTAGCAGAGTTTTGTAAATAAATAGCGTTTAAGTTAATATTTGTACCCCTATTCTTATACGCTGCTCCCAACAATGCTGAGGACTCAAGTTCATAGATATAACTTTTCTTGTTGAGTAGATTACTTACCTCTATAATCTGTCCGTTATCTCTAAACTGATTATTATCTCCTTCTTTATATGAATATTTAGAGCCCTGATTCAAAGAAAATAAGATTCCAATATTTCCCGTTTCACCAGTTTTTACCTTTTGTACTGTAGTAAAACCTATACTTGTATTTGGTAGAGTTTTAATATTATTTACATTCCATGAATCCTTAAATGAATTTAATGATTCATCTTTAGTAAAATTATGGGTATTTGGTCTATAATCTCTTACTTCATTTGGAAGTCTTCTATCTCTGGAATTTAAACCCAAATATCCATTCATCCCATCTGCACCCTCAGCCACTTTAAAGTTATCTCTGAATGTACTCAATGTATTAACTCCAACACTGAATTCAATTTTCGAAAAGGGCTTATCAATCGTTAAAGTTTCGATATCAAAAGTAGCTCCGGCAAAATCTCCGTAAAGGTTAGAATTGAATGTTTTGTAGATATTGAGTTTACCCACAACGTCGGTAGGGAATTGCTTTAATGCAATGATTTTTTGGAAAGGGTTATTGGAAGGAGAGCCAAGACCGTTAATTAAAAGATAATTATATCTTTCCTCCAGACCTCTTACGAAAAGCCCTCGTCCTTCTACTGTAGTAATTCCGGTTACCTTTGTAAGGCCTTGTTCTACGTTAGAAATTCCCTTTCTGGAAATTTCCTCAGCACTTACAGCCTGCTTCTGGATAATTGCTTTTTTCTGTTCTCCTAATACAGCAGTTTCAGTTTTTTTATTGCTACTTCCCTGGATGACAACACCTTCGATTTTCTTCTCTTTCTTGATGGTGTCCTGCCTGGTATCTTGAGCGTAAAACGCAGTCGATGAGGCGGTTAAAAAAATAACCGCTATACTAGCTTTTCTAAAATTCATTTTATTTTACTATATTCTTTCGGTGCAAAGGAATAAAAGTTTATCGGTCTTAATGGTTTAGTTAAATTTAATTTTTCCTTAACTAAACATTAACAAAACAATATAATTGTTAACTTTATATGAACGATAGATGATTTGTTATTCTATGGTACAAAAATTATTAACTTTGACACGTAAAAATTGAAAATGAACCAAAAGAAAATACTCTTAATAGACGATGAACTCGATATTTTAGAGATTCTGTCTTACAATTTAGAAAAGGAAGGCTACGATATTTATACCGCTACCAATGGTAATGAAGGGATAGAAAAAGCCAAAGAAATTGTTCCGGATCTAATTTTACTAGACGTAATGATGCCTGAAAAAGATGGTATCGAAACTTGTCAGGAACTTCGAAAAGTAAAGGAACTTCAAAAATCATTGATTGTATTCCTTTCTGCAAGAAGCGAAGAGTTTTCTCAGTTAGCAGGTTTCCAGGCCGGAGCCAATGATTATATTGTAAAGCTGATCAAACCGAAAATCCTTATTTCTAAAGTAAATGCCCTATTACAGCTAACATCTCAGGTGTCAGACAATGCTAAGCTAATTGAAATTGGAGACTTGATTATTGATAAAGATAACTTCAGGGTTTCTAAAAGCGGGCAGCAGTTTTTACTTCCTAAGAAAGAATTTGATCTGCTGTATCTTTTAGCCTCCAATACGGAAAAAGTTTTCAAAAGAGAAGAAATTCTTGAGAAAGTCTGGGGAAATGATGTGATTGTCGGAGAAAGAACCATTGATGTTCATATCAGAAGATTAAGAGAGAAATTAGGAATTAATACCATTCAGACTTTAAAAGGAATAGGGTATAAACTGATCGTTTAATCGAAATAGCCTACCTTTACCTTATAACCATAAAAAATTTGTAAAATTGAAATTTTACAGGCTTACTCTTGTAGCATCATGTCTTATCACATTGGTGATGTTTCTATTGGTGATCATCTTTGATTCGCTGAAGGATATTTATTATAAAACACCGTTTTTTAAAATAGGGCTGATCATATGTCTCGTTGTTATATTTATTGTGAACTACCTCGTTCTTGAACTGCTGTTCAATTACTATGGTAAAAAACAGGTTCGTGGGCTTTCCCAGCTCCTGCCACAGGAAATTGTAAATACCAATGACGAGAATATTACCATTAAAGAATTAGGAGAGCGATTTTCAGATCTCAATCAGCAAAAAGTTTCTGAGATTGATATGATGAAGGAAATGGAAAGCTATCGTAAAGAGTACATAGGAAATGTTTCTCATGAGCTTAAGACTCCATTGTTTTCAATTCAGGGATATGTAGAAACGTTGAGGGATGGGGGAGTAGATAACCTGACCATTCGCGATAAATATCTTGAAAGAATAGATATATCCGTAGAAAGACTGATTGCTATTGTTACCGATTTGGATATGATTAACAGGCTTGAGGCCGGAGAAATCAATCTTACGGTTTCGAGATTTGATGTTAATCTCTTAATCAAAGAAGTTTTTGACCTGCTTGATCTTGAAGCAGAAAAGCACAATACTACATTACAAATTCAGACACTGCATCCTCAGATCTTTGTGGAAGCTGATAAACAAAAAATCTCACAGGTTTTTATTAATTTGATCTCTAATGCTATTCACTATGCTAACAGGCAGGAAGCAAAGGTTGTAGTGAAAACCAGCGTCCTTAAGAATAAAGTTTTAATTGAAGTTATTGACAACGGTATGGGAATCAAGTCAGAAATTCTTCCGAGGATATTTGAGCGGTTTTACCGTGTAGAAACCAGCCGGAATCGTAGAGAAGGAGGCTCCGGATTAGGTTTGGCTATTGTAAAGCATATTTTGGAAGCTCATAAAGAAAATATTACAGTTGAAAGCGTGTACCTTGAAGGTACAAAATTCAGTTTTATGCTTGAAAAAAGTAAATAATCTGGGCAAAATGTAAG
The DNA here is from genome assembly GCF_028570785.1 of Chryseobacterium sp. B21-037. NCBI lineage: Bacteria > Pseudomonadati > Bacteroidota > Flavobacteriia > Flavobacteriales > Weeksellaceae > Chryseobacterium > Chryseobacterium sp. B21-037. Next base: position 2,315,216 of record NZ_JALGCB010000001.1, on the reverse strand, counting down.
GAAAAAAAATATTTTAAAAAATCTTGAAATATTTTTTTGTGACATGTCATTTATTATATATTTGCAACAGAAATTTATCATAATAAATAAAGGCAAAAAGTAATTTAAAGACTGATATGGTTTACAAGATCCGCGTAATATTAGATGCGAAAGAAGATATTTTCCGTGATATCGAAGTGAAGGGAAAACAGACACTATGGAATTTACATCTGGGAATTAAGAGTGCGTTCAGCTTGCAGGGAGATGAACTTTCAACTTTTAATTTATTGGAAGAAGATGGTACGATAGTAAAAAGTGTTCCATTAGAAGATATGAGTGATGACGGTGATGGGGAAATTATGTCAGATGTTTATATTGATGAAGCTTTTGCAAGTGTAGGAAATAAAGCTCAGTTTCAATATGGACTTCTGGATCTTTGGGAATTCTTCTGTGAATTAATTGAAGTAATCGAGGAAACCAAAGGAGTTAATTATCCTATAACAGTATACAGATTTGGAAACGTTCCGTTAAAAGCTCCAAGCAAGAGCGGAAACGGGGGTGGATCTAAAAAGAAATCTGCAATGCCTCTTATCGATGATGAATTTAATTTTGATGACGATTTCGAAAGCGGAGGGAATTTTTCCGATGAAGACGACAGTTTTGATGATGAGGAAGAAGAAGACTACAATGACGATGTATTCGATGAAGATGATGACAACGATGACGAAAGATAATTGGTAACACAATAAAAATATAGAGCCCTGGATTAATGTCCGGGGCTTTTTTGTAAATTATGCCAGGCGGAAATGCTGAAAAGGTAGAATTAAATTTGCTTTTAACCCTTTTTCCGTTCTATCTTTCCTCTTTTAATCATAAAACAATCCTTACTTTTGTTAAAACCGGAATTAATGAAAAAATTAATTTTTTTGGCAATTATTGGCTTGGGAATTGTTTCCTGTGCTGTACAAAATACAAATAAGACTATGGATTTACCTAAAGATTGGAAACACTCTGCAAATATTTATGAAGTCAATGTAAGGCAATATACACAAGAAGGGACTTTTAGAGCTTTTGAAAAAGAGATGCCCCGTTTAAAGTCTATGGGAATAAAAGTTCTTTGGTTTATGCCGGTTACGCCGATTGCTCAGCAAAATAAAAAAGGAAGCTTGGGAAGTCCATATGCTGCTGCAGATTATACGTCTGTTAATCCTGAATTCGGGACACTCGATGATTTTAAGCACATGGTAAATGAAGCCCACAGATTAGGATTTAAGGTAATCATCGACTGGGTGGCGAACCATACCGGTTGGGACCATGTCTGGACAAAAACACATCCTGAATTTTATTTAAAAGATCCGGATGGAAAATTCCATATTGCATCGGGAATGGATGATATTATCGAACTTGATTATAAGAATCAGGAGATGCGTAAGGAAATGATTGATGCAATGAAGTTCTGGGTTAAAGAAACTAATATTGATGGTTTCAGGTGCGATCTTGCTTCATGGGTTGAGGTTGATTTCTGGCAGCAGGCCCGTCCTGAGGTAGAGACCCTAAAGCCTCTTTTCTGGTTAGGCGAATTTGACGAATTGGAGAATCCAGAATACGGGAAAATTTTTGACGCAAGTTACTCGTGGACCTGGATGCATAAATCTGAAGATTATTATAAAAAGAACCTGCCATTACAAGATCTGAAAGATTTATTATTGAAATATTCCAACATTGGAGATGCTTCAATGAGAGCCTGGTTCACGACCAATCATGATGAAAACTCCTGGAACGGAACAGAATATGAAAAGTATGGTGTCATCACAAAACCTATGGCTGTTTTTTCGGCGACCTGGAATGGAGTTCCGTTGTTATATTCCGGACAGGAATTACCTAATATGAAACGATTGGAATTCTTTGAAAAAGATCCTATTGAGTGGACTGCCAATTATCAGGTGGCAGATTTTTATAAGACCTTACTGGCTTTGAAATCTTCAAATCCTGCCTTAAGAGGTGGAGACACTCATGTAACAACTTATCTTTTAAATACAACGGCCAATGACAAAATTTTAGCTTATGTCAGGAAAAATGGTAAAGATGAAGTTCTTGTTGTATTGAATATGTCTAAAGAAGATGTAAGTTTCAGCATCCAAGATGAAAATCTGTCAGGAGTTTTCCGAAACGTTTTTGATGGTACAAAAAGGGATTTCACCACAGGAAAAGATTTTAATTTTAAAGTTTCTGATTATGTGGTTTTTGAAAAATGAAGACCAGAGCCTCTGAGATTCTGGCTTAAAATCTAAGAACATTTTTATTATATTTAAAAAAAAAATAATACTTACACAGGCGGGCCAAGGTCCGCTTTTTAATTCGGATAACGGCATTTAATTCATATGAATAAAGAAGGACTACTATATATTATTAAGGAAAAACTTTCAGAAAGAGCACAAAAATTTGAATTGCTGATTGCTGAAACCCGCGCTTCAAATAATGATACTAAAAGCTCCATGGGAGATAAATATGAAACTGGCCGTGAGATGTTGCAACAGGAAATTAATCATCTTCAAAGGCAGCTCAATGAAGTGTTGAATCAACAGGCTCTGATTCAAAAAATAGTTACGGAACCATCTTTTAAAGTTCAAAATGGAGCATTAATAAAAACGAATAAGGGATTGTTTTATGTTTCGGTTTCAATTGGAGAAATTACATTTGAAAATCAGAAGATCATGACCGTTTCTGCTGAATCTCCATTAGTAAAAGCAATGTTTGGCAAGAAAATAGCAGAGAAGTTTGAGATCAATAATGTTCATCAAACGATTGAAAATATCTGGTAAGCTATGAAACTAAAATACATTCTATTCGTCTTTTTATTCCTGATATCAAATTCTTTATTGCTGGCTCAGGTAAGAGCTAATATTTCTGGGAAATCCTACGATCTCATATCTGTGGATATTACAATGGGGGGTATAATTATTACCATTAATAATGACGGATCAATTGCAGGATTTAACTCCATTTCAAATGGGAATATCGACTATTATGATGATCAATATTTCGACCGGGAGAAAATGGGAAAAATAAAAAAAATAGGAAATTCTAAAGTTGACTATTATGATCAGTTTGATATAGATAAAGATGGCAAAGTAAAAAATATTGGAGATATTGCTATAGATTACTGGGATCGTTTTGATCAGGAAAAGAACGGAAAGGTAAAAAAGATAGGAAATCTGTCTATAGATTATTGGGATCATGATATTATAGATGATAGTAAGTTTGGAAAATTAAAGTCGATTGGAGATATATCAATAGACTTTGGTGGAAAAGAAATTATAGATCAGAGTAAGTATAAAAAACTTATAAAATTTGGAAATGTCACTCTGGATTATTGGAATGATACCATAATGGAAAAGAAAAAATTTGGAAAAATCAAATCAGTAGAGGGAAACACAAAGGATGTTGCGGTAGTTATACGTTAATTACTTATTGAATGGCTGAAAATTGATTTCCTGTCATGAGATCTGGGAATCGTAAGCCGGATAAAAATAAAAGTTAAACAGTGTGAAAAATAAATTCACAACTGTTTTTTTATTAACTTTGACATCTGTTAGAATTTACTAAAAGCACAATAATTAAACTTTCACAATGCAAAACTACTTAGACCTTTTACAGCATATTCTGGATAACGGAACAGATAAAACTGATAGAACAGGAACCGGAACAAGAAGCGTTTTCGGATATCAGCTGAGATATGATTTGTCAAAAGGTTTTCCCTTGGTAACCACCAAGAAAGTGCATTTGAAATCTATAATTTATGAATTGCTTTGGTTCTTAAAAGGAGACACCAATATCCAGTATTTAAAAGATAACGGAGTGAGCATCTGGGATGAATGGGCAGATGAAAATGGAGACTTAGGTCCTGTTTACGGAGCGCAGTGGAGAAGCTGGAGAGGTGCCGATAATAAAGTGGTTGATCAGATCTCAGAAGTGATCGATCAGATCAAAAAAAATCCTGATTCCAGAAGATTGATCGTTTCTGCGTGGAACGTAGCGGAAATTCCTGATATGGCATTAGCACCTTGCCATGCATTATTTCAATTTTACGTTGCTGACGGGAAATTGTCTTTACAACTATATCAGAGAAGTGCTGATGTATTCCTTGGAGTTCCTTTTAATATTGCAAGCTATGCTCTGTTGTTAATGATGGTGGCTCAGGTATGCGATCTTGAAGTTGGAGATTACGTCCACAGTTTTGGAGATGTCCACATTTATAATAATCATTTCGAACAGGTTCAAAGACAACTTTCGAGAGACCCAAGACCTCTTCCGACAATGAAATTAAATCCTGAAATCAAGGATATTTTCGACTTTAATTTTGAAGATTTTACATTGGAGAATTATGATCCACATCCTGGAATTAAGGCTCCTGTGGCGATCTAGTACTATTTTCATACGTTACTGAATATGTAACAAATCTTCATATTTTATGACCTATTAATGAAATGTCATTAGTATGTTAAAAAAGATATTTCTTTGCGTTTCCATCGGAGTTTTCAGTTTCAGTTTTGCCCAGAATATTGATAAGGAAAAACTGGACAATTATTTTAAAGCTCTGGATAGCGAGCACAAGGTGATGGGAAGTTTTGCCATTGCAGATCACGGAAAAATAATTTATTCCAATGCGATTGGATTTTCTGATGTTGAGGCTAGGAAAAAAGCAGATCTTAATACGGTTTACAGGATCGGTTCCATAACAAAGACTTTTACAGCCGTTTTGATCATGAAGGCGGTAGAAGATAAAAAGCTAACACTGGACACTTCATTAAGTCAATTCTTTCCTCAAATAAAGAACGCTGAGAAGATCAAAGTAGAAAATCTTTTAAATCATAGAAGCGGGATTCATAATTTCACTGATGATGCCTTGTATGCATCCTACTATTTACAACCTGTTTCCAAGGAAAAGCTTATCGATATTATTCAAAAGGCAGGCTCGGATTTTGAACCTGGTGTTCAATTCAGTTACAGCAACTCGAATTATTCTTTGCTGGGTTTTATTCTGGAAAAAGTTTATAAAAAATCTTACGCAAAGCTTATTGAAGAGTTTATAGCAAAACCTTTACAACTAAAATATACAAAAGCAGGAGGAAAGATAGAATCTTTAGAAAACATGGCCCATTCGTACACTTATGAAAATGGGAATTATGTAAGAAGTGCCGAAACGGATATGTCTGTTCCCTTGGGCGCAGGAAATTTGGTTTCTACTCCTTCAGAATTGATTATTTTTATAAATGCACTGGCTTCAGGAAAATTGATTTCCAGAGAAAGTTTAGATAAAATGCGTAATTTTAAAGACCATTATGGTTTTGGCCTGGCCGAAGTTCCGTTTATGGGAAAAACAGGTTTTGGGCATAACGGAGGAATAGATCATTTTAGCTCTATATTGTATTACTTCCCTGATGGCGAGAAAACTTTTGCTATGATCAGTAATCAAAGTAATTTTGACAATAATAATATTTCGATCACCGCTTTAAATGCAGCTTATGGAAAAAGCTTTGAAATTCCGAATTTTAATGTAGTGAATCTTCCGGAAAGTGAGCTTCAAAAATTTACCGGAACATACGCGACGGCACAAATGCCGATGAAAATTACCATTTTCATTAAAGAAAAAGTATTAATGGCCCAGGCAACGGGACAGGGTGCTTTTCCTTTAGAAGCAACTTCTCAAACAAGTTTTAAGTTTGATGCTGCGGGAATTGTTATTGATTTTGATGTTACAAAAAGGCAGCTTCTAATTTTGCAGGGAGGTAATAAAGTGAAATTTATTAAAGAATAATATAATGAAATATATAAAAATAAATACGGATCAAAAAGCAGATCTCGAAATGCTAAGGAATGCCATTCTACAATTAAAAGGAGTGAATTCTGCTGAAATTATTGATGAAGAAAACCCTGAAAGCGAGTTGAAGAAAGCTTTTGCAAAAACAAAGGAACAACTTAAAAAAGGTGATTATGAAACATTAGTCAATGACATTTTTGAGATTTTAACTAAAAATAATTCTAAGTAATAATGAAAAAAGCCATTTTATCGATTGCGGTACTAGCGATTTTCTTTTCTGCAAACGTATCAGCACAAACTGAAACTTCAGGTAGAGAAAAAGTCTACAGGGCCACACACACTAAAGTAACAGAACTAAAGCATACCAAACTTAAAGTCAATTTTGACTACCAGAAAGAACAGATGAACGGAGAGGAGTGGCTTACCGCTTCACCTTATTTTTATTCCGCCAATCAGCTGGTTCTTGATGCGAAAAGTATGCTGATCCATGAAGTCGCTTTAGATAACAATGGTAAGAAATCTCCTTTAAAGTATGAATATAAAGATGATGTGTTAACCATTACTTTGGATAAAACATATCAGAAAGATCAGGATTACACAGTGTACATCAAATACACTTCCCGTCCAAATGAAGTAAAACAAGAAGGAAGTGCAGCCATCAATGATGCAAAAGGTTTATATTTCATTAATGCTCAGGGGAAAGATCCGGATAAACCAACCCAAATCTGGACACAGGGTGAAACCGAATCTTCTTCCGCCTGGTTTCCAACCATTGATAAACCGAATCAAAAGACAACGCAGGAAATTTATATGACGGTTCCTGAAAAATATGTGACTCTTTCTAATGGATTATTAAAGGATTCCCAGAAAGAAGCGAATGGACTGAGAACAGATCATTGGGTCATGGATAAAAGACATTCAACTTATCTGTTTTTTATGGGAGTGGGGGATTATGCGATCGTGAAAGATAAATGGAAGAATATTCCGGTGGATTATTATATTGAAAAAGAATATGAACCTTATGCAAAGCAGATCTATGGAAATACTCCTGAAATGATCGAATTTTTCTCAAAGAAAATGGGTTACGATTATCCTTGGGCAAAATATGCACAGATATCCGGAAGGGATTATGTAAGTGGGGCTATGGAAAATACGACAGCAACACTGCATGGAAGTGATATTTTACAGAAACCGGGACAATTAATTGACGAAAATAAATGGGAAGATACAATTGCTCACGAATTATTCCACCACTGGTTTGGGGATCTTGTAACTGCGGAAAGCTGGAGTAATCTTACCGTAAATGAATCATTTGCCAATTATTCAGAGTACTTATGGAACGAATATAAATATGGTAAAGATCAGGCGGACTATCATCAGATGAGCGATGTGAATATGTACATTCATAATCCGGCTGATTTTAATAAAAACCTGGTTCGTTTTAATTATGATTCCCGTGAAGATGTTTTTGATTTGGTAACTTATCAGAAAGGGGGTGGCATCCTTCATATGTTGAGGAACTATCTTGGGGACGACGCATTCTTTGCCGGAATGAATGATTATCTGAAAACGAATGAATACAAAAACGGAGAGGCTCATCAGCTAAGACTTTCTTTTGAAAAGGTTTCCGGAAAGGATCTGAATTGGTTTTTCAATCAATGGTATTTTGGAAGCGGGCATCCCAAATTGAGTTATTCTTATACTTTTGAACCCGTTAAAAAACAGATCAGCTTGGTGATCAGTCAAAGCCAGGAACAGCCTTTTCAGTTTCCATTGGCAATAGATGTTTATGAAAACGGAAAACCGAAAAGATATAATGTGTGGGTAAATGCTGAAGCAAAGAATACATTTAATTTTGATGTTTCAAAAACTCCGGATCTTGTTAATATCAATGCTGACGGAATATTAGTTTCAGAAATTACGGAAACAAAAACTCCTGAACAGAACCTGATGCAATTCAATGGGTCCAAAGAGTTTAAGAGCAGATATACAGCGCTAAAAGCCATTAAAGATCAGGTTGGTAAAAATCCCGCAGCTACAAAATTATTGTCTGCTGCTTTGAAAGACCCTTATTTCAGAGTAAGAATGAAAGCCTTGGAACTGATGGATCTTTCGAACCCTGAGCAAGCAAAAGCTTTGGCTGCTGACGTTGAAAAACTAGCAACAAATGACCCTAAAACATTAGTTCAGGGTGCTGCGGTTGCTGCTTTAGCAAAAACAAAAGATAAAAAGTATCTTCCGGTCTTTGAAAAAGGAGTGGGGGCTGTTTCTAATTCTGTACGCGGTAATTCCCTGTCAGCTATACTTACTGTTGATCCTTCCAAGGCCAGTACATTAGCGGATAAAATCGATTTAAAAGGAGCTTCTGATGAACTTCTGGCACAATTATTACCCATTGTCGTAAAGAATAAGGTTTCCTCACAAATGGCCAATATAGCTCCTATTGCGGCATTTTATCCATTCATTAAATTCCAGAATCCTGAATTAGGAAAATCTGCAGAAGAAGGTTTCAATTGGATCATGACCTCCGACAATATTGCGGCAACACAAAGCATTACCAAGTTGCTGGCGCAGGCAAAAGGCCAGGTCGCTCAGAATCCTCAGGCTAAAATGATGATCTCTCAAATGTTGAAAGATGGTCTTAGTAAAAAAATGGAACTTTTAAAACAAAACCCACAAAATGCTGCAAGCATTAATAAACAAATCGATGCCTTGAATAAAAGTATAGAGGATTACAAATAATCAAATAACGGCTGCTCAGTATGAGCAGCCCTTTTATATTTTCTATCCGGACCAGAAAAAATATCCTGGTTTTCACGAATTTTATCTATTTAGTACAGAAGATAATGGTTTCCTGATCAGAAAAGCCCCAATAAGTGTCTTTTTCATAAGTCTTTATCTCTGTTTGAAATCCGGAATCTTTTAATCGCTGAACCAATCCATTAACGGAATAGATTCGTACATGGTCTTTCTGGCCGAAGTGTTGAAGTCTTTCTTCTGATGTTTTAACTTCAGGGTTTTCGTAGATGTCACCTTCTTTAAACGGAGTCTGAATTAAAAGTGTTTTACCTGTTTTTAAAACCCTGTGTAATTCTTTCATTGCAGCACCATCATTTTCGATATGCTCAAGAATGTGATAGCATATAATAAGGTCGAATTTTTCGGCTTCCACATCAATTTTAGTAATATCAAAATGATAATCTGCTAAAAATTCATTTTCAAAATCTGTTGGAAAATACTTGATTTGCTTTTTATGTTTTAAAGCACGGAAGATTGCTCTTGAAGGCGAAAAATCTAAAACGGTAAATCCTTCTTTCAGATAATTTTCAGTCAGGATTTTATATAGCCTTCGTGATCTTGGTAAGCTTCCGCAAACAGGGCACAATAGATTTCCGTTTTCTAATCTTACAAACTCTTTAAGTCTGGAACGGCAGATATTGCATTCATAATCCTTTCCCTTGTAAAGGGGATACAAAGCTTTTCTGAAAAACATTTCGTTTTCAAAAAGAAATTTTTGAGGCAGTATTTTTTTTACAATATTTTTTGCAATAGCGTACATCGGAATGCAAAGTAATAATATTAATCTGAAAATTAGGGGTGTTGTTATCAATAATTTCTAAATTTGCCTTTTATAATTTTACTGTATGACTTTTGGAATAGAGGCAGCTAGCTATCATGTGCCTTCTTTGTATTTGGAAATTAAAGATTTAGCTGAGGTAAGGGGAATTGATCCTGCAAAATTAGAAAAGGGCTTAGGTTTACATAAAATGGGCTTTCCTGATGTCCATGAAGATGCAGCTACTTTTGCTGCTGAAGCGTTACTTAAACTGATAAAAGACTATAACATCAATCCTAAGGATATTGCAAGAATTTATCTTGGAACTGAAAGTGCTTTGGATGCCGCAAAACCAACAGCATCTTATGCTATGCAGATGGTGGAAAAAGTGTTAGAAGAAAAATATGGAGAACGATGCTTTAGAAATTGTGATGTTGTGGACATGACCTTTGCTTGTGTAGGAGCTGTCGATGCATTGCACAATTCCCTGGATTTTGTGAGGGTAAACCCTGAAAAAAAAGCAATTGTCATAGCGAGTGATTACGCAAAATACGAGCTGGCTTCATCGGGTGAATATACACAAGGAGGAGGAGCTGTAGCCCTATTGGTCTCTTCCCAACCTAACCTTTTGGAGATTGAGAATCAATGGGGAGTCGCAACCGAGAGTGTTTTTGATTTTTTCAAACCCCGACGTCACTACAAAAAAGAAGATCTGAAAGATGCTCCAGCCTCTTTTTCGGATAAGATAGAGGTTTTTACGGATGAGCCGGTTTTTGACGGACAATATTCTAACCAATGTTATCAGGATCGAATCAGAGAAGCTTATCATCATTATAAAGAAATCAGTGGTAAGGATAAGCCTTATGAAGATTGGAGATATCTGATTTTCCACCTGCCTTATGCCTTCCATGGAAAGAGGGTATTCACAGAGATTTATAGCCTGGAAAATGGATTGAGCTACGAAACCCCTGAAGAACAAAAAACAGTGGCTAAATCTAAAGGATATCTGCAATTTATCAATAATAAAATAGAAAGAACCCAAAGGGCATCCTCTGAAATAGGAAACATGTATACTGCTTCCATATTTATGGCTTTGCTTTCCGCATTACAGATATCATACAATGAAAATGAAGAATTAGAGGGTAAGGAAATAGGATTTTTAGGCTATGGAAGTGGGTCGAAATCCAAGGTATTTGCCGCTAAGATTTCCGGAAACTGGAAGACTGTTGTTTCTCAATGGAATTTATTTGACAACCTAAAGAAAAGAACACCTGTTAATTTTGAAACATATGAAAAATTACACAGAAAGCAACTGGATCAATCTGTTAATGAAAATTATGCAGGATTCGGATTGCAATCGGTAGAGCTTGAAAATCCATTGCTAAAAGGAGCAAGATACTATTCATATCAGAAATAAAATAGGAGTAAATTAAAAAACGGATTCATGAAAAACATCTCTTTATGGGATGTTTTTTTTGTTACGTACATAAATTGGTGAAAAAGAAGGGGTGTTATAGGTGTTAAATTACTTTAATATGCCTAAAGTAGTCTTTATTTTATTTAATATTTTAATATTTTAAGTTTATTTATTTAATATTATTTGATTCCTTTCTTAATAGTTGTGAAGTTTTTATTTGTCTTATTGATGTTTATTTTTTTTACTTAAATATTAATTTGTTAAAAAAAATATAAAGCTTATAAAGAGTTTAAAGATTATAATATTAGTTTTTTTTGGCGACAAAAGTGATTTTTTTTATTTGTAATTCACTGTTTATCAGTGTTTTAATTTTGTTAATGTTAATTTTTATTAACATATTTACAGCCATAATACTAAATAAAAGAACATGAATGTAAAATTATGCATGATAACAACTGCTGTTTTATTTTTTACGGGACAAGTTGTACATGCTCAAAAGGTGTTAAAAGATACAGCCACAAAAGAGCAAAAAATAGAAGAGGTAGTGATGGTTGGATATGGAACACAAAAGAAGAGTGAGGTAACGGCAGCAGTATCTCAGGTGAAAGCTGATGATATGGCGGGCTTAGTTACTGCCAGTTTTGAGTCTCAATTGGCCGGAAGGGCAGCAGGGGTCAGTGTAACCACTAACTCGGGGATGGTAGGACAAGCACCTGCTATCAATATTCGGGGAATCAATTCTCTCAACTCAGGAACTTATCCTTTGGTTGTAGTTGATGGAATGCCCATTTTTACAGGAGATACGGGAGGGTATGCTCCAAGTAATGCATTGGGTGATATTAACCCTGCAGATATAGAAAGTATTGAGATTTTAAAAGATGGGGCTGCAGCAGCTATTTATGGTTCTAGAGCTGCTAACGGAGTAATGATTATTACTACAAAAAAAGGAAAAAAGGGAAGATTTCAGCTAGACTACAATACATATACTGGAATTGCTCAAGTCGTAAAACAATTTGATTTACTTCAAACACCGGAATTTTTAACAATCTCCAATGAGAAAAGGACAAATGCGGGGAGATCACCTTGGGCTTTTGGTTCACAATACAATACAGACTGGCAAAGAGCTGTATTGAGATCAGCAACACAAACGGATCATAATATTTCTCTTCAGGGAGGCTTAGGCAAAGGTTCTTATTTTGGATCTGTAGGCTATACAAAGCAAGACGGAATCATTTTAAGCAATGGAATGGAGCGATTTACAGCTCGTTTTAACATCAATCAGGAGGTAAATGATTGGTTGAAAGTAGGAGCTAATATTGGAGTAACGCGAACAGAATATGATGCTCTTAATTCTGGAGTGAATTCCCTTTCTGGTGCAATGGCTAATTCTTTAAGACAATTGCCTAATACTCCTATATACAGAGAAGGAGGACCATTCGGGTACAATATTGATGTGGTAGGGACTAATACTATTACAGGTAAAGGAGAAAATACAGAATATGTTGCCAATAACCTTCCGAATATTGTGTATATAATGAATACCAATAGATTACAGTCCAGAGTGCTAAGAGTACTGGGAGATGTTTTTGGTGAAGTGAAAATTTTACCATTTCTAACCTATAAGCTTCAGATGAGCATAGATCGTTCTCAAAATGAAGGCTTATTGTATTGGAATGCATTTCATGGTGATGGAAGAGGGAGTAACGGAAGAATCCAAAACAACAATACGACCTTGGAAAGGTATAATATCCAAAATATATTAAACTTTAACAAGAGCTTTGGAGATCATAAGGTAGGGGTTACATTGGTGAACGAATACCAAAAGGAAAATCAAAATACGTTTTTTGGAGGAGGAACTGATTTAGGAGATTCTTATTTTAGTACCAATGTAGTGACGGGAACTTATGGAACTCCTCTTTCTGGAGGGGGAAGGACAGAGTTTGCTTTAATATCCTATTTAGCAAGATTTAATTATGATTTTGGGAAAAGGTATTTCTTTCAGGGAGTTATAAGAAGAGACGAGCTGTCATCTCTTCCTAGAGGAGGAAGGGTTGGGTACTTTCCCGGAGCTTCATTAGGATGGAATGTTAGTAATGAAAGCTTTTTCGAAAAAGCGAGAATGTACGTTAACGAATTAAAGCTAAGGGCATCTTATGGTAGAGTTGGAAATAGTAATATTGGAAACTATCCTTATATGTCATTGTATGGACCAGCTAGGTATGGGGACGCTAATGGATTAGGATATTCTCAAATGGGAATTAATACTTTAAGGTGGGAACGAAGTGAGAAGATGGATTATGGGATGGATTTGAGTTTTTTTAAAAATAAGCTGAAAGTAACGGTAGATTATTTTGTGAATAATATTGATGAAATGATCCAACAGGTTCCTGTAGATCCATCTTTAGGGGTTCCAGATAATCAATACAGTTCAAACATTGGAGTTGCAAAAAATAAAGGATGGGAGTTTTCAGTGAATTATACCCCTATCAAGAGGGAAAATTTTGAAGTCAATATAGGAGCTAATCTTTCATTGATTAATAATACCATTTCAACATTATACAAAGGAGCAGATATCTTCCCGGGAAATGCTGACTGGAGCAATGTGGATCGCTTCTACAGAGTTCATAGAGAAGGATATTCTATGAATCAATTATATGGTATAAAATACTGGGGTACCAATTCTGCCAATGGAAACCCTGTTTATTACAAACTAGACGGGTCTTTGGTACAATACAATTTAAATACGAGAAGGTATAATACATTTAACCCGAATAACCCAGGTGATGTTTCTCAGGCGGGAAGTGCTCCGGAAAATCAATTATTAGGAAATACCATTCCAAAATATTTCGGTGCTTTCAATATATCTGTAAAATATCACAATTTTGATTTGGGAACATTGGTAAGGTTTAGCGGAGGTAATTATATTATGAATATTACCCGAAGAGAACTCTTGAGCCAGAACTTTGTGAACAACTCTACAGAAATACTTGGAAGATGGCAAAGTCCGGAAAATCCAGGAGATGGATGGACTCCAAGATTGATGGCAGGTAATGATCCAGGGGTTAATGGCCCGGCAGTTTCAAATAGCCGATTTATAGAGAAAGGAGATTTTATTAAGTTTGATAATCTCACTTTGGGATACAGTTTAGAGCGAGAGTTTTTAAACAAGATTAACATTCAGAAAATGAGACTTTATATTCAGGCACAAAATGCATTTATTATTACGAAATATTCAGGACCAGATCCTGAAATGCAGGTGAACGGGCTCGATTTTAATGGAATTCCAAGACAAAGAGTTTTTTCAATAGGACTAAATGTTACACTTTAATTTTAAATAGAATCATAATGAATGCATTAAAAAAATATATAGTATTAGCTTCAGCAGGACTGGCTATGGCTTCTTGTCAGCAAGATATTTTAGATACAACTTCCTTTAATAACCCTAATCCTGGATTGGCATTTACTTCTCCTGAATTGGTTCAACTAGCGGTAAATGGAGTGTACAATGCCGCACAAATTGGAAATTTTAACGGTACACCAAGGGGGTATGTTTTTGGAGCGGCTTACTTTCAACAAAATGAGGCAAGAGGGGAAGATGTAGTCAATACGCAGGCATTTTATCAATTAACGTATGAATCTAATTATGATGCGACTACTGCCAATAATGTATATTATTGGGTTGATGCTTACCGATTGATTAATAGAGCTAATCTTGTTAATGAGGGGATTGACAGAGCGGTTAGCAATAATGTTATATCTCAAGCTCAGGGAAATGAATACAAAGGAGAAGTCTTATTTTTCAGAGCATTAGCTCATTTTGAGCTTTTAAAACATTTTTCAAGACCTTATCATTTGGATAATGGCGCTTCTATGGGGGTGCCATACAGGACATTAGGAGTTGATACTGAAGCTACCATTGAGCAAGCAATGCAGGTGGGCCGAGAGACTGTCGCTGAGGATTATCAACGATTGTTGACAGATCTGAATTTTGCAGAAAGTAGTCTTCCTACCAATGTTCAAAGACAAGGAATTAATAGAATAGGCAAAATCACGAAAGGGGCGGCTATTGCGATTAAAATAAGAGCCTATTTGAATATGAGAAACTGGAATGGAGTGATCGCAGAATATAATAAGCTTACTTCTATGTATACTTTAGAAGCTAATCCTGCAGCAGTATTCAATAATAACCTGGCAAATACAGAGTCTATTTTTTCAATTATTAATACCGCAAATAATAATCCAGGGGTGAATGGAGCATTGGCAGCCCAGTTTAATAACAGAGCATTGATCGCGATCAGTCCTATTTTATGGAATGATCCTCTTTGGCTGGGAAATGATAAACGGAGGGATATTACGGCTGTCGTTTCTGGTGCCAGATTTACCCGAAAATATACGGATATTGTTAATTATACAGATGCGGCACCGATTGTCCGGTTTTCTGAAATGAAATTGGCGGCTGCAGAAGCTTATGCCAGAACGAACAATTTATCCAATGCATTAACACTCCTTAATGAGGTTCGAAATAGATCATTGGCAAATCCTGATACACAAGCCTATACGCTTGCTTCGTTTCCTGATAAAGAGAAGATGGTAAAAGGGATTTTAATGGAAAGAAGAATCGAGTTGAGTTGTGAAGGAGTTCGTTGGGGAGATATTCATCGGTTAATTAATGATGATATTGCTCCTACTCAAGGGATTCCGGCAAAAGTGCCTAATGGATTCCCGGCAGCGACAAGCTATACTGTAGGAATTCCTTATTCCGGAAATCTGATTAATGGTATTGCTTATACTGATTATAGGTTTTTATGGCCCATACCGCTTATGACAACTAGTGTTAACCCGCTTCTTGCCAGCCAACAAAATCCAGGGTGGTAAGTAAGGTACTTAAAAGTAAAAAAAAGAGACTATCTTCTGGATAGTCTCTTTTTTTTATAAATATTTGGATTTATTAATTCTTCCGAAATAAAAAATCGAATCTCTTTTTTAATATTTGTTATATATCATAATCTTTTTATTTGCTTTCAAAAGCCACTCCCTATAAATCCCCGGCCACGCCGCAACCTCACTTCCTTTCTTTCCCAATCCCCAACCATGTCCTCCATTCTTAAACAAATGCATTTCAACAGGAACATTCACCTTCTTTAATGCATCATCCATTAATATACTATTCTCCACAGGAGAAATAGGATCATCAATTGCTTGTGCTAAAAAAGTTGGTGGTGTTTGACTATTCACCTGCCTTTCCACAGAGAATTCTATTTCCTCGGAAGTTGATGGATTTTTCCCAAGAATACTCTTAAAAGCATGGGTTTTATTATTCGGGGGAAGCATTGAAATAACCGGATAAATCAATCCTACAAAATCGGGTCTTGCAGATAGAGAATCTATATCGTCGACGGGTTTATAAAACATCTTATTAGGTTGCGTGGCAATCATTCCGGCTAAATGTCCACCGGCTGAGAACCCTAAGATGCCAATTTTATGAGGATCTATACCATAATTTTTGGCTGAACTTCTGATTATTCGCATAGCTCTTTGTGCATCTTCAAAAGGAACATTGGTCGTCTTCCAACCTTCTTGTGGCAATCTATAAATAAGTTCAAAGGCAGTTACTCCTTCTGATGCTAACCAATTCGCAGTTGGTGTACTTTCTTTTCCTAATTCTATGTGAGCATATCCGCCACCACTAATGACTAAAATGGCTATACCATTTGGTTTTTTAGGTCGATGAATAATTAACCTTGGATCAGAAACATGAGTGACAGACCCTTTATTAGTTATCATTTCTGCGTTTATACTACCTAGTTGATCAGGCATATTGCTTTTTGCCCATAAGGAAATTTGCTCCAGATCGGATGAAATCTCAAACTTGTTTGTAGAAGTTTGGGAATTGTATTTACTACTTGAGAAAAGTAATATGGTCGCGAAGGCGAATAGTCGTTTCATGTCATATTTCTAAAAGAAATAAGATTTTTATTCAAAGTATATAACCTTATTCTGATAAGTCTTTGGTGTTACTCCCACAAGTTGTTTGAATACTCTTGTAAAATAATTTGTATCTGAAAAACCTGTTTGATAAGCGGTTTCTTTAATGCTATTCTGAGTAGCCAATAATTCTTTAGCCCGGTTGATTCGCTCTTGTAAAATGAAATCATTGGGTGAAGTACCTAGTTCATCTTTAAACATTTTAAAGAAATTTGATTTGCTGACATAAGCAAGTTTAGCAATGCTGTCAATGGAAAGTTTCTGATGAAGATTTTTTTTGATATAATCGACGGCAAAACCTATTCTCGATTTATTTTTTGCAATATTCTTCTCTACCATACCTCTGGCCTGGGTCTGCATCAATCTTATCAAAAGTTCCTTCAGGGCAAAATCAGCCATGATGTCTTTTTGAGAATTATCATCCATAGCGATCCTCATGATATTGTTGGTAGCGGAAGCCAGAGATTTATTATTGAATAGAAAATACTCATCCAGCTGAATATTCCATTGAGAAGTTTCATCCACCTTTGGTAATGTGTAATTTAAATGGTTAAGCGAATCTTCTATAAAATCAGGATTAAGACTTAATGAAATACATTGTGATGGAGTTTCATCAGCTTCAGGAAAATCAATAATCATTGTTTCTCCTGGTGCTACCAGTATGCTCTCTCCTGGAAAATAATCAAAATATCCTGTTTTATTTTCCAGTTTCATATGCTTTTTTCCTCTCAGCATAGCGGTAAATGCAATGGTATCAAAATGAAGTTTTACACCAAAAGCAGTTTCATGGGTTTCATAGATACTGAACTCACAATTGTTGAGATTGAATTTCGTTTGGTTTTCAACAAGGCTCATCAGCTGATTTTCTTTTTTCAGATCAGGAGTATTTAATAAAAACTTATTATCATTCATTTCTATACATTTTTAAAACCCATTCTATCAAATATAAGAAAATATAAAATCGAGGTATTGTTAAAAAAGTATAAAATTCCTGGCGAATACGATTTTGAAGTTTTTTTGTAGGATTATGCTATCTGTTCTTAGTGGGGAAATGTAATTTGGCTTAACAGAAATTAAAAACAATACGATATGAGCACAATAACAGAACAAAAATCAGAAACTGTTTTACAGTGGCCTGATTTCAAAAGTAAATATGATAATTATATTAATGGTCAGTTTACAGCTCCGGTGAACGGACAATATTTTGATGTAGTTTCTCCAGTTAACGGAAAAAACTTTACCCAAGCGGCTCATTCCTCCAAGGAAGATTTAGAATTAGCGGTAGACGCGGCTCACAAGGCATTTCAAACCTGGAAGGATACTTCTTCAACGGAACGAAGTATTATTTTAAATAAGATTGCAGACAGAATAGAGCAGAACCTTGAATACCTGGCAACAGTAGAAACTATCGACAACGGTAAAGCTGTGAGGGAAACCCTTGCTGCAGATTTACCTTTAGCAGTAGATCATTTCAGGTACTTCGCTTCTGTAGTCCGTGCAGAAGAAGGCTCTCACAATGAATTGGATAAAGATACCGTTTCTCTTATCGTACATGAACCCCTGGGAGTTATCGCACAAATCATTCCATGGAACTTTCCTTTATTAATGGCTATCTGGAAATTGGCCCCTGCATTGGCAGCTGGAAATTGCGTAGTATTAAAACCGGCAGAAAGTACTCCTGTTTCTATCATGGTTTTAATGGAAATAATCGGTGATTTGCTACCTGACGGAGTAGTAAATATCGTAAACGGTTTCGGGGCAGAGCTTGGCCGGGCTTTGGTAACCAATCCTAAAGTCTCAAAGGCAGCTTTCACAGGTTCTACAGCTACAGGACGTTTGGTGATGCAGTATGCAACTGAAAATATTATTCCTGTCACACTGGAACTTGGAGGCAAATCTCCGAATGTTTTCTTCAGCTCTGTAATGGATGCGGATGATGAGTTTTTGGATAAAGCTATTGAAGGTGCCGTTCTTTTTGCTCTTAATCAGGGAGAGATTTGTACTTGTCCTTCAAGGTTACTGGTTCAGGAAGATATTGCTGATGCTTTTATAGCAAAAGTAATTGAACGGGTAAAAGCGATTAAAGTTGGAAATCCTTTAGATAAAACCGTAATGATGGGTGCCCAGGCTTCCCAGATTCAGAAAGATAAAATATTGTCCTATATCAAATTAGGGAAAGAAGAAGGTGCTGAAGTTCTTGTGGGTGGTGATGTAAATAATGTCGGGGAAGGTTTAGAAGATGGATACTACATTCAACCCACAATTTTTAAAGGTAATAATAGAATGAGGATTTTCCAGGAAGAAATTTTCGGGCCTGTTTTAGCTTTTACCACTTTTAAAGATGAGGAAGAAGCAATAAAGATTGCTAATGATACGATTTATGGTCTTGGTGCAGGAGTATGGACAAGAGATGCACATCAATTGTATAATGTGCCCCGTAAGATCCAGGCAGGAAGAGTATGGGTCAATCAGTATCATTCTTATCCTGCAGGAGCACCTTTTGGAGGATACAAACAATCCGGAATTGGAAGGGAGAATCATAAAATGATGCTGGACCATTATCGTCAGACTAAAAATATGTTGATCTCTTACAACAAAAACAAATTAGGGTTCTTTTAATTTTTTTTAACATCAGGGCATGTCCGTTTGTTCCGTTATTTAAGCGGAGCAAAACGGCCGGCCTAATCTGATACTATCATGTTTCGTATCCGTTCCATAAGGCTCATTATTAATAAACTTATGAGGGAGAATTTTTTCGCCATCCTATGATTAATACTTAAGTTTAGGTAACCTGACATTTTTGTCAGGTTTTTTGAATAATTCTAAGAGTAAATGATGATCTTTACTAACAATCTTACATGAAAAATTGGTAGTTTATTGCAGTATAAAAATCAACTTAAACCTACAGAAATGGAACCCAAAATATCCAGGTTATCTGCTACGGAAAAAGCGCTTGAAGTTATCTGGCAGCTAGAAGAAAAATATGGAGACCTGATGTTTTATCAGGCAGGCGGTTGTTGTGAAGGTACTCAGCCTCAATGTTTTGAAAAAGGAGGGTTTTTTCCAAGAATGAATGATGCTATGATAGGTACAGTCAACAGACATGAATTTTGGATCGATCGCGATTTGTTTGAGTATTGGAAATATTCTCACTTTACATTAGATGTTGTAGATGGTTTCGGACCAGGTGGTTTTTCTCTGGAAACACCTTTAGGAAAAACATTTAAAGTACATTACAAGCTTTTTACTCCTGAAGAATACAAAAATTTGGAACCGGTAAAACGCAGCGAATAACTCTAGCTGATCTGTAAAATCAGAGAGAGTGATAGAAACTAATTTTGAGTATTCCTCTTAAAAATTATAGTAGCTTCTCAACCATCTACCTTTATGAACCTGCTTACAAACATGGCGGCCACAACATTTCCTACGGCATTTAGAACGGTAGCTAATGGATCTACCAATGTTCCGATAATCATTACGGCAGGAATCGCTTCATGAGGTAATTTATATACAGAAATCATCAGGAGCTCACCGATATAACCACCATTAGGTATTCCGCCCTCAACAATACTTACAAATATTGTAATTCCCAAAGCTAAAATCAGGTTGGAAGGCTCAAAAAAATCTTTTCCGATAATTAGAAATGCGACATAAATCTTGATGATTGAAGATATGGATGATCCGTTTTTATGTAAAGTAGTTCCAATCGGAATAACGAGATTCGCAATAGAACTTGGTATTCCGATCTTCGAAGCTGCTTGCAAATTTGCAGGCATTGTTGCAAAGCTACTGCAGGTACTTAGAGCAGTTAGCGTAGGATAGGGTGCATTTGTCCAGAAATCCTTGACTCCTTTTTGCCCGTTGGCCATGAAGGTATATAGTGTGAAAAATAAAAAGAAATAGATGGTTCCCATTATGTAGTAGATACCTAGTGGCTTTCCGTAAAAACCAAAAAGCTGTGGACCCACAGTAGCAACCTGATAGGCAAAATAAGCCCCGAGCCCGATCGGAGCAAGCTTCATAACCAGTAAAAGCAGCTCTTTCATGACCTCGTATCCTGAAGCAAGGAAAAGTCTGAATGGCTGGCCGGTTTCTCCCGTTTTTCTTGCCGCAAAACCTGTTAAAAAAGCAAATATTAGCAGGGCGAGCATATTCTTTCTGGAAAACAGCTCTGTGAATTCACCAACTGTAAAGAAGCTTACAATCCTGTTTCCCCAGGTTTCATTGTCATTACCTTCAGAAATGATCTGTGAACTTCCTGAAATAGGAGACATAGGAAAAAGATAAACAGCAATAATGGTAAAAACAGCTGCTGTTAATATAAAAAATAAAAAGGTAAACGACATCATCGCAATGATCTTTCCAAATTTTGATTGTTGCTCTAAAGATGCTATAGAATTAGACACAGCAAAAAATACCAATGGAACAACGCTTACAAAAAGTAAATTAAGGAAAATGTCTCCAAGCGGTTTTATATAACCTACAAAATCGGGAGCAGTGATCCCGATAATACTTCCAACTATGATTCCCAAGAGTAAAAATAAAATTCCAGAGTAGTTTTTAAATACTTCTTTCATGTATTGCTTTTTACCAAAGATAGGCTTATTTTTAACATATTATTGTATAATTTTCAGGGTTAAATTTTTTAAATTTGAGTAAATAAACGTTTCTATGGCTTATATAGATTACTATAAAATTCTGGGGGTAGATAAAAAAGCATCGCAGGAAGATATCAAAAAAGCATACCGAAAGCTGGCTCGAAAATTACATCCCGATCTTAATCCCGATGACAAAGAGGCTGAGAGAAAATTCAAGGAACTGAATGAAGCGAATGAGGTTCTCAGTAATCCGGAAAACCGAAGCAAATATGATAAGTACGGAGAAAACTGGAAACATGGTGAGGAATATGAAAAGGCTCAACAGCAACAAAGACAATATCAAAATCAAGGGCAAGGTTACAGTGGTGGATTCTCCGGTGCAGATTTTGGAGAAGGAGAGGACTTTTCAGATTTTTTCCAGAGTATGTTTGGACAAGGCGGAGGTTTCGGAAGAAGCTCCCGAGGTAGTGCTTCCGGGAAATTTAAAGGACAGGATGTACAGGCTGAGCTTAATTTACATCTTAGAGATGCTGCCAAAACACATCCCCAAACGTTTGAGATTAATGGCAAAAAAGTACGGATTACAATTCCCGCCGGAGTTTATGATGGTCAACAGATCAAATTAAAAGGTCACGGAAACCCCGGTATCAATGGAGGTCCTTCGGGAGATTTGTACATTACATTTAATATCTCACCTGATCCTGATTTTGAGAGGGTAGGAGATGATCTTAAAACGAAAGTTACTATTGATCTTTATACAGCTGTTTTGGGTGGTGATGTAAAAGTAAATACCCTGGACGGAAGCGTTAATTTAAAGGTTAAACCTGAGACTCAAAGTGGATTAACGGTGAGGTTGAAAGGAAAAGGGTTTCCCGTATATAAGAAAGAAGGTCAATTTGGGGACCTGTTCGTAACATATGAAGTGAAGTTGCCAACAAACCTTACTGAGAAACAAAAAGAACTTTTTGAACAACTTAAAAATTCTTAGATCATGGAAGAAAGAATATCACGGGAAGAACTCGTAAAAATATATAATATAGAAATTGCTTTCTTTGATGAGCTGGTAGACTGCGGCTTACTTGAGGTACAGACTGAAAATGATGTGCGCTATTTGATGTATGAAGATTTACCTGCTTTTGAAAGATTCACGAATTGGCATTATGATCTGGAAATAAACCTTCCCGGTTTAGAAGTTATTAATGATATGCTTCAGAAAATGACTGATCTTAAACAAAAAAATAGAGACTTACTGGCCAAACTTTCTGCAATAAGTGATCGATATGAGGATATTTAATTTAGTTTTGCAATCTGTAAACAAATTAAATTTTTTATACAATGGGTGACGAGAAAGTGATCAGACTACATGTAAACAGAAAAGATTTTGAAGAGATCTACTTTAAAGGAAACCAGGGAAGTTTGTTTTTCTCATCGGAGACCAGAAGTAAAACCATTATCACTATTGTTGTCGCTCTGATTTTTCTGATTACATTTTCCTTAAAAGAAAATTTAAGTAAAGAAAGCTTTGGAATTCTATATTTTATAAGTTTTGTTTTTCTTCTTTGTGCTGTATATCTTTCGGTAAGCATCAATAAGGTGTCCAGATGGAAAAAACAGGTCAAAAGATATCTTAAATCACTTGAGAATGCCGGTATTTATGAGATAAGATTCAATAATGAAACTTTCAATGTTAATCTTAATGAGCAGCATGAACTCAGCAGGTGGAGTGAATTTGTAACTGCAGAAACCCATGAAGACTATATTTCGATGGAAGGTAAATACAACTATATGTTTCCTGAAAAGTCAATGAGTAAACAGGATTACAGCGTATTGAAACAGGTAATAAAGAAAAATATTAAATAAAAAATCAGAGCAGATCGCTCTGATTTTTTTATTTGCTTTTTAGTCTAGCCAGCCCATTTCCTTCATCCATTCATCATTGTAGATTTTACCTACATATCTTGAACCATGGTCATGGAGTAAAACAACAATCACGTCATCTTTGGTAAACTGATCTTTCATTTGTACCAATGCTGATATAGCACTTCCTGCTGAATATCCACAGAAAATTCCTTCTTCTTTTGCAAGCTTTCTTGCATAAATGGCACCATCTTTATCCGTTACTTTTTCAAAATGATCGATAACCGACATATCATAGTTTTCAGGAATAATATCTTCTCCGATTCCTTCAGTAATGTAAGTATATGCGTGATCATAGTGAAGTTCACCGGTCTCATGGAATTCTTTTAAAATAGAACCATAAGTATCAACACCAATTACTTTTATATTTTCATTTTTTTCTTTGAAGAACGTTCCACATCCTGTAATGGTGCCTCCTGTTCCGGCTCCGACTACAAAATGAGTAAGTTTTCCTTCTGTTTGTTCCCATATTTCAGGAGCAGTAGATTCATAATGTGCTGCTCGGTTGGATAAATTATCATATTGATTCACATACCATCCGTTTTCAGTTTCTTTGGCTAATCTTTTTGAAACCGAATAATAAGAACGAGGGTCCGTAGGCTTCACATCTGTAGGACAAACAATAACTTCTGCTCCTACAGCACGTAAAATATCACATTTTTCTTTAGATTGTTTGGAATTGGTTACAAAAATACATTTGTACCCCTTGATGATAGCGGCAAGAGCTAATCCCATTCCTGTATTTCCGGAAGTTCCTTCAATGATTGTTCCGCCCGGTTTTAATCTGCCGTCTTTTTCGGCATCTTCGATCATTTTAACGGCCATTCTGTCTTTTACAGAATTTCCCGGGTTGAAAGTTTCTACTTTGGCTAAAACTAATGCAGGGAAATCCTCGCCCAAAACTTTGTTAAGTTTTACTAATGGAGTATTTCCGATAGTTTCAAGAATATTTTTTGCGTATTTCATACATAATTTATAAGCCTTGCAAAGATACAGCTTTAAAATTATTTATGAAGTTTGGCCACATGTAAAATGAACTATTAACAGATAAAGTATATTACCTCAATTGGGAAGAATAAACAATCTGAAATTAATTGTATTTGATCGCTTTAACCGGTGAAATCTTGCTGATCAGATAACTTGGAACGATCAATGCCAGTGCCGATATAATTAAAATTCCTACAGAGATTGAAATAATAGCAATAGGATTAAGGTCTACGGGAACTGTACTTACATAATAATTTTCAGGATTCAGCTTTATAATTCCAAAAAACTTCTGTAAAAGTAAGAGACCAAGGCCTATAATATTTCCGTATAAAAGCCCCGGAACCATTATTATTAAGGTATAATTAATAAATGTAGCCCTGATCTGGGAATTGCTAGCTCCTAAAGTTTTTAAGAGACCGATTGAATTCGTCCTTTCAATAATAAGGATCAAAAGAACCATGATGATATTAATGATTACCACAATAAGCATGATAATAATGATCAATGCAATATTGGTGTCAAAAATACTGATCCAGTCTGTAATCTGTGGGAATTTTTCTGTTGCTTTTTCCGCGTAATTTTTATAGCCGATAAGCTTTTCAATTTCCGGGAAATCACTATCGATATCATTTACATTTTTAAAGAAGATATCCAGACCACCAATGTCATCCGGTTTCATATCCTGAATTTTTCTCACATGGTTGATTCCACCGATCACAAATTGTTCATCAATCATTTTAATGTCCGTTCGGTAAATTCCCACAACTTCAAATTTTCGATAAATAGGTTTCTGATCCGCCTTTGAAAATATGGTAACAATACTGTCTTTCACTTTTAAATGAAGGTCATTCGCGATCTTTTGTGAAATAGTTACCCCATGGTTATAGCCGACCTCCGTTACTTTGGGTGTTGTGCCGGCAACGAGAAATTTTTTAAAACGGGCACTGTCAAAGTCCTTGCCTACACCTTTGAAAATAATGCCTGCAAAATTATGCTCATTCCGCATAATTCCTGTAACCATAGCATATTTCTGAACACTTTCAACATCCGGAAGTGCTTTTATTTTCTGAATATTTAATCCCTGCTTATCAAGCACAGAAGTATTGTATGAAGAATTGGATCGTGTGGACTTTACGGTAATATGTCCGCTGAAATCTGCCAGTCTTTCTTTAATAGCTTTTTTTGAGCCAAATCCTGTAGATACGGTAATCAATGATACAATGATTCCTAAAGCTACAGAAAGCCTGCCTATGAAGATGATAACCCTTGAAAGATTATTTTTGTTATCTTTGGAAAACGCTATTTTTCTAGAGAAATATAAAGGAAAGTTCAAGCTTATGAATTTAGATTTCAAAATTAAAAATTTACTTCTTATTTGCCTAATTTTTTTAGGAGTATTCAATCAATATTATTCTCAGAATCAAACAAAAGATGGTTTTAAGACCGGTGCCGACCAGCCGGAAGTTTATTTACCGCTGCTAAAGGGAAAAACAATTGGTATTGTTACCAACCAAACGGGTTTGATGAAAGATCGTACTCACCTGGTCGATTTTTTAGTAAAAAACGGGATTAAGATAAAAGCTATTTTTGCCCCTGAGCATGGCTTTAGGGGAAATGCTGATGCTGGTGAAACTGTTAAAAATGGAGTAGACTCAAAAACAGGTGTGCCTATTGTTTCTTTATATGGAAGTAATAAGAAGCCGAAACCTGAACAGTTAAAAGGAATTGATATTGTAGTGTTTGATATTCAGGATGTCGGCGTCAGATTCTATACCTATATTTCAACGTTAAGCTACCTTATGGAGGCCGGAGCTGAAAATAATATTGAGATAATGGTATTGGACAGGCCTAATCCTCACGATGGATATATTGATGGACCTGTTTTAAAAAAGAAATGGGCTAGTTTTGTAGGAATGCATGAAGTTCCGGTTGTCTATGGTTTAACCATTGGTGAGTATGGAAAAATGGTCAACGGTGAAAAATGGCTGAAGAATGGAATGCAGGCAACATATATTTTGGTTCCTATGAAGAATTATCATAAAAAGCTGCGATATGCTATTTCTGATAAGCCATCTCCCAACTTACCTAATGATAAAGCAATAAATTTATATCCGAGTTTATGTTTTTTTGAAGGAACACAGGTTTCTGTAGGAAGAGGTACAGATAATCCCTTTCAGGTATATGGTTCTCCCTGGACAAAAAGTCTTCCTTATCAGTTTACTCCAAAGCCTAATTTCGGGGCAAAAGATCCGTTCCTGAACGGGCAACTATGTTATGGAGAAAATTTATCTGAGTATCCGAATGATTTGAGGGAACTTAGTCTGGAATGGGTGATCAAAGCTTATAAAAATTACAAGAATCCTCAACAGGATTTCTTTCTTAAAAACTTATGGTTCGATACTTTATCCGGAACTGATGAATTAAGAAAACAAATCATTGCCGGTAAATCAATACAAGAAATAAAGGCTTCGTGGAAGTCAGATTTAGAAAAGTTTGAGAAAATCAGATCTAAATACGTGGTGTACGAAAACTAATCGAAATCTTGTGGTGGGTTTTTGTCATTTTTACCTTTATTAAGGATAAAAAGCCCCACTGTTAATCCGATCACTCCTGCTGAAGCGGTCATTATTGCCCTTTGTAATTTGTCTGGGGCATCATTTCCAATGTAATTCATTAAAAAAAGGATAACAAAGGTGATAACCAATATAATAATGTGATTTTTTCCAAATAGTTTCATCGTGTTATTTTATTTTGTAAGAAATCATTATTCCACCTCTATATGGTAAAAACTCACCACTTTTGTTGAACTTTTTAGCTTCATCATAACGTTTTCCTGTTGCACGGTCATAACCTTTATAAAAATCTTGAGATGTGCCCAATGTTCCATATACATCCAGATTCCAGTTTTCAGAAAGTTGAAACTGATATCCTGCGGTAACACCAATTATTACAGAAAGTCCTTTTTGATACAGATTTGATTTTTTAAATTGTTCGCCTCTGTCATTAGTGTATGTACCAGAACCCCAGTAATTCCATTTTTGCAATACAAAAGAAGATGCTGCAAGGTTGGCACCCACATACCAGTGTTTGAAAGCTTCATCAAAATAATATCTACCCTCTAAGGAAACAGAATAATATTGAAATTCATGTCCGGCGAAAGATTTCCATGGAGAAACAAACACATCACCCTGTAAAGTATATTTTTTACTAAGCTGATATTCTAATCCTCCGTTTAGAACTCCTATTGGAAGAAAAAGGGCATTGCCTTTTACGTATAAACTTTTCCCCTTTTCTGTAGCCTGTTCCTGTTCCTGGGCATTCAAATTTCCTAGTGAAAACAGACTTATAAAACTTACCAACAATTTATATTTCATTCTGAAGTTTATTTGATTTGTTTAAGCAATCCATCGGCCAAAGTTGCGTCTTTATTGGATTGAACAGCCATATTTTTCGACATTTCAGCATACGTTTTTGCCATATCTTTATTTCCTGTTAAGAAATAGAGCTTTGCCAGAATAAAGGTGTTTTCAGAAGTCTCTCCTCTCATAACAGATTTCTCTGCCCATTCAACCGCTTTCTTTAATGAGGATGTTGTTTTTACATGCTCGGAGAATATCCACGCGGCTTTAAGTAATTGATTAGGCTCAAAGGAATCAGAATTTTTGTAATATGCTAAAGCTGCTTTTTCATATTCAGGAAAATTATTATTTTGTTCATAATAACTAAGTTTAGTCTGATTCAGCTTAATTTCAGCCTCATATTTCCCCACCAAGGGTTCTGCTGTTTTCAGAAAATAGTCATCATTTACCCTCTTATTTTTGTCGTCAATCGATTCGGCTACTACCTTGGATAAAATAAGCTGATGATCAAATTCTTTATAGGTTTCCTCAGGAAGATATTTGATAATTTCTGATTTTCTGGAAGCGAAAATTTTATAATTAGGATCCTCAACGGATTTTAAAAAGAATAAAAGAAATCCAATGTCATCTTTAGACAGTTCTTCAGTTTTCTTTTTATTTTCAAAGTATCTTTCAGAGGCTTTTTTTGCAAAATCAAAATCTGAAGTAGAATTTAATTTCATTACGTTGATCAAAAATTCAGGGTCTTTTTCACCCGATGCAAAACGATCTTTTAATGACCCTTTTTTGTTATTGGGTGAATTGATGTCCTGTGCCATCGTTAGGAAAACACTTTCTTCCATATAACCGAGATTTTGAGAGATGAGCTCCCCATCACCGTTCAGAAACAAGTAAGTCGGATAGGAACGAACTCCGTATTTGGCAGCAATTTCTCTCCCTTCTCCTTTCTCCATATCAAATCTTGCATTTACAAAATTGGCGTTATAATAATCTCCCACCGATTTCTTTGTAAATACATTTTTCTCCATCAGTTTACAAGGGCCACACCATGAAGCGTAAGCATCAATGAAAACTATTTTGTTTTCTTTCTTAGCTTTGGCAATTAGGTCTTTAAAAGGGATATCCTGAAACTGGATGGATTCCTGCGCAAAAAGAATTACAGTGAAAAAAACAAATAATCCGGAGATAATCTTCTTCATTCGATTAAAATTTGTAGGCGAAGATAGTTAATTTTCAAGAGATAGATTGAAAATGAGAAGGCCAGATAGAGGACATTAACTAATTTTAAGAACTAAATTAATCAATTGTAAAACTTGTTTTCTGTATCCTGTCTTATTTAATATCATTCAATAGAAGTTATTCTTTATTTTTGTGAATTAGATGATTATAATTTATTGGACTATTAACTAAAAAACTGAAGCTGTTTATGCTTTATCTTTCCGGGGTTTTTATTGCTTTCTTTTTGACATTTCTTTTGCTTACAAAACGGAATAAAAGCTCTGCTGATTTTATTTTATGTGGATGGTTATTTACAATTGGTGTCAATTTATTAACACATTATCTCTTTCTTACTCATCAGTATAAAGAATATCCTTCTTTTATACTTTTAGGTTTTACACTACCGTTACTTTATGGACCGTTTTTATACCTCTATGTAAGAAAACAAACTTCTCCTAAACCTTTTTCAGCAGTACAGCTGTTACATTTTTTACCTTTTGTGATATGTAATTTATCTTTTCTTTCATTTTATATGGCACCCTTTGATGAAAGGGTTAGTATTTTTAAACATGAGGGAAGGGAATTCGAGATTGAATTGCTTTTCAGGCTATATGGTATATACATTTCAGGAATCATTTATGTGATCATTTCTTTATTTATTTTATATAGATTCCGCAAAAATATGGTCCAGCAGTTTTCAAATACAGAAAAAATAAACTTTAAGTGGTTGTTGTATCTTATTATCTGGATTGGGCTGATCTGGGGATTGGTTCTTTGGAATGACAATGCAAATATTATTTATGGTGCAGTTGCTGTTTTTATCATGTGGTTGGGATATTTCGGGATCAAGCAGGTACAGGTTTTCAATCATTCTAATTCATTTTTTACTGCTGAAGAAAGCCTGACAGAAGTACTTAGATCTCCAATAGCAATTGGTGAAGATAAAAAGTATCAAAAATCAGGATTAACACAGGAAAATATTGATGATATCCATTGCAGATTACTTGAGGTTTTAAGCGAAGAAAAACCGTTCATAAATCCCAATCTCACCTTAAATGAATTGTCTCAGTTGCTTAAAGTCCATCCGAACTATCTTTCCCAGGTAATTAATTCTAAGGAAAATAAAAACTTCTACGAATTAATTAATGAAAAGAGGATAGAAGAGTTTTTGCACAAAATTTCGGAACCGGAAAGCAGGCAATATACTTTTCTGGCTATTGCCTTTGAATGTGGTTTTAATTCCAAAACATCCTTCAACCGGAATTTTAAAAAATATACGGGTATTACCCCTACTGAATACCAAAAAAAGCTGTAATTCTTATCTTTTTATAGTTTCATCTTCCAGGGAATGGTTTCATGTTTCATATAATATTGGTAATCAGGTTTTTATATTGGTTGTTTTTCTTGGGTCAGCTTTCCTGTTGGGGCGTATAGCTTTTGGGTTTGATGAATCTTTGCATCAATATTTTAAACCCAAACTATGACAACATTGAGAAAAAAAAGAGGGTTACTGACCTCTTTTACAATTTTTGCATTACTGTTCTCCTGTACTGATGGAAGAACAATTGATGAACCCGGAAACTTAGTTCCTAAGACAGTTGATCAGGATTCTTCATTACCATCAATACGCGTGAATGGCTCTCTGCTCCATTCCGAAGCATTCGGCCCTGAAAATGGGACCCTAATTATTGCTATCCATGGAGGACCGGGAGGTGATTACAGATATTTATTAAATTGTAAAGATCTCGCTAATAAAGGATACAGAGTCGTTTTTTATGATCAGAGAGGTTCTGGTCTTTCCCAGCGTTTTCCTAAGAATTCATATAAATCATTAGGAGCAGGAGCTATTGATCTTATGTATGACGAATTATCCTCAGTAATAGCTTATTACCGTAAAAGCTCTAATCAAAAAGTAATCTTATTAGGGCATTCCTGGGGAGCCATACTGGCTTCAGGATATGTGGGAAAGTATCCAAATGCTGTTCAGGGTATTGTTTTATGTGAACCGGGCGGATTGAAATGGGATGATATTACTGACTATGTAAAAGAGTCCAGATCATTTAAACTCTGGAGTGAGATCTTGAATGATGCAGCCTATATTGATCAGTTTATATCCGGAAAGGAGGATCAGCACGAAATACTGGATTATAAAATGTCTATGCTGACATCGAAAAACGATATTACTGGTGAAGGAGACTTTGATCCCGGCATGAGCTGGAGAAGTGGGGCTGTAATTATGGATGCATTATTTGATGTAGGAGAGGAATACAATTCCGATTTTTCTAAGGGGCTGCAGAATTACAATGCTCCTGTGTTATTCTTTTACAGTGAAAGAAATAAAGCTTATCCTGATTCCTGGGCACAGAAAATTACTTCAGATTATAATCATGTGGAAAAGGTTAAGGTTTCCGGTGTTGGACATGATGGTATTATTACCAATCAGAATGTATGGAATTCCCAGACCAAACCTAAAATTATCAATTTTATCAACAATCTTTAACAAATGAAAAATAATAAACTATATATAAAAATAGCTTTTTTTATACTGATCTTTAATGTTGTGAAATCACAAACGGTTAACTGGGCTGGGCTTGAAAATGGAGAAAGACATATTCTTAATGCAAACATTGGTGCCGAATATGGTGCTGTTTTGGGGCTAGGATACGGATATAAATTTCATGGTAAGTTATTTCCCACAATTGTAAATATTGAGGTCTCCACACCGGCTGGTGAAGATTTATTTGATGACTTTAAAATAAAAGCAGGAGCTCATGTGAGATGGATAAAAATTAGGGATTTCCAATTTTCAACAAAAGTTCAGGGAGTTTTCCGGAAGTTTGAAAACGAGAATGTTCAGCTTCTGAATTTTGGGGTGGATATGTCCGGAACAATTGGGTATTACAGGCAGAGATGGTTTGGAGCGTTGGAAATTGGCTTTGATAAAGCCATTGTTACTCATTTCAAACATTCCGATCACTATAAAGAAATTTATCCGGCAGTAAAAGATGGCTGGTATGAACCGGCGACCGGAGGAAACTTTTATGCTGCCATACAAGGAGGATATACATTCAGCAACCAGGAAATATATCTGAAAATAGGAGGGATTGTTTCTCAGGATTTGAAAACGAAACCACAACTGCCATATCTTTTGCAGGTTGGATATAATTACAACTTGCCTTTTTAAGTGTTAATGCCGGATTTTACCGGCATTTTACTATTGTTTGTAGCTAATTATGCTCCCAGATAGTACTTCTTAAATTCTGTTTCAGTTTAGCTTAATAATCCCATAAGCTACATCGGCAATAGTACAAATTTTTCGAAATTTTAGTGATGACAATAAAATGGTTTTTGATAATTTTGAAGTAAAACAAGAGTTAAACTCGATAATTTTATATGCATGTGTTTCTTATCGCTATTAATTAATTTAGACATAGAAAATAATTGAAAAATTCTGCCGATATTAGCTTTAATTTAATGCGGGTTTTATATACATTTATCGAAGAAGCGAAACATCAGTATCTGATGGATAAATATCTGATAATGAATTCTGATGAGTTTGTTACAAGACTATTAAAATTCAGAAGATGGCAGGATGCACAATTGTCTTTGTTGGGAAGAGTTCTTCCAAAATATGGATTAGATCATTATTTTGATAGCAAGGATTTTGAAATTGGACGCACTCCCGTATTACAAACCCTATATAAAAAACCACAACCTGCATTTTAATATATCTCATGCTGGTAATCTGGTTATTTGCTGTATTAATGAATCACCCGTAGGAATTGATGTTGAATATATCAATCAGGAAGCCGATTATGAAGAATTCAAATTTCAAATGACTTCTGGTGAGTTGGAAAAAATACATTTTTCAGAGGATAAAGTACAGTCTTTTTTTACGTACTGGACGGAAAAAGAGGCTGTTATTAAAGCACATGGAAAAGGAATGTTTATTCCTTTAGATTCTTTTGAAGTTAATCATGGTCAGGCTATTATTGAAAATGAAATTTTTTATTTGAAAGAGATTTATCTTGACAAAAAATATCAATGCTGTATTGCGGCTAATGAAGATATCAGGGAAAAGACGATCTTTGTCAAACGATTAAATGTAAACTTTTTATAGTAAAAATCATCCGGGGAAGTTAGGAGTTGTTTTCCTATATGAAAGATTAAAGAAAAGGAAAGTGCCTTTTGTTGTTTTAGGTTTTGAAATGATAATGGTATTATTTCAGAGTAATCTTGAAATACAAATCATAAAAAAACCACCTTAAAAAAGGTGGTTTTGTGGTTTCTCCAGGAATCGAACCAGGGACACATGGATTTTCAATCCATTGCTCTACCAACTGAGCTAAGAAACCAATATGATAGTTTTGTGTTACTTCGTTGTTTAAAGTGGGTGCAAAAATAGTAATTTTTAGCTTACCATGCAATAAAAACTGAAAATAAATAAAATAAAAAAGCCAGTTTTCGTTTTGTTTAAAACTAACTGGCTGGTTATTTTTATGTTGTAATTTTAAGGAAGTGTCGAAAAATTAATATTCGGAGCCTGGGTAGGTGCAGTAACAGAAAATTGAGAACCGGGTGCAACAACAGTATTAAAGAATCCTCCATTTTGTAAAAAGAAAGCATTGCCACTCGTTCCTCCCATTGCATCTATTCTTTGTTGTGCATTGTAGGTATTGTCTACACTGAATTTTGCTCCTGAAATAGCGATCCAGTTGCCATCCGAAGTTCTTGCCCATTGATTTTTGAATTCTGCTTTTCGTCCCTGATATCCATTCTCCGGATTAAAATTTTCAACAAAACTGTAGAAGCTCTTAAGATAAGTGCTGGTTTGAGGTCTCTTCCAGCTGGCAATAAGTTTCCATGTTGTGGTATCAGGCGATAAGAACCAGGCTGTAAAATCAGTTTTTCCACTACCATCCGGCTCTCCTTTTAACAGGAATTTATAGGTTTGTCCTGCTGTCCAGTTGTATTTATAATAGCTTTGGCCTCCCGAACCTTCATTGCCGAATTCTCCAACTGTTACTCCGGTTCCGGCTCTGTTTAAAATGATTTTATGATCAGGAGGAACATTATTCGGATCATCTGTGTCAAACGGACTCCATACGGAGAAAAGGATTCTTCTTTCTGTAGCAGAGTTTACCTGCATTCCAAAATAGCCGGCACTAAACCCGTTTGCCATAAAATAAGAGCCTATCTTGTCTTCTCCGGCCGGAACAGTTACTTCATTGTAGTAATAGCTCACATTACTGGTTGTTGGAATTGTATAGTTCAGATGGCATGACGGCCCTCTGCGTGCCCAATAATAGTAGGAAGGATCATTACTGTAAATATTGGTTCCGGTAGAAGCTGCTCCACTAAAAGTAATATCCGTAACATCTGCAAAGTATCCGCCTGTTTTGGTGACGCCCTGAAGATCAACTTTTACATAACCCGGAGAGGAAATAGTAAAATCTCCAACAGAATAATCTGTATAAGCTGATCCAGTTAAAGTAACATTTTTGGATGTGTTACCGATTGTTATTTTTACTGTGCTGGTACCGGAAGGTACAGAAGCTTTTAATCCGATATGTAAGGCTCCAGTATTGCCCACCTTGAAATAAGTACTGATCACAGTGTTGGAATTAGTCCAGTTACCCAATTTTGTAGAAGTAATAACTTCGGATGCACCCGAAGGCTTTACTGTTATAAAAGAATTTCCTGCGACCGGAACATTGAAGGAAGACGTGGTTTTTAAAGCTGAAGCGCTTTTTTGTGTAGTAACAGTGTCCTCCGCTACTACAGTGGCTTCTGCACACGACTGAAAAATAAGTAAGGCAACACCTAAAAAGGTATTTGTTAATTTTTTTGTCCTCATAATATGTTTGTAATTTGATTTACGTCTACTAATTTAATTTTTTTATGGATATAATAAAAGTTTATTTCACATATTGTAGATTAAATAAAAATCTAAATTTATAATATTAAAAAGTTGTTAGTGCAGTTGTATAATTTTAAAGATTTTATACTTTGTCTTTTCAGGAATCAGACATGTATTAAAGAAGTTTAGAGGAGGCATTAAAAACTCATTAGATATCCCCATAAACCACCGATTTTGTAAATTTTTCTTTAAATAGAGGGCTTATCATAGGTTGTTTTCCAGAAGAAATAATTACAGTAGTAATTTATGTATTTTTTAACCATGGTTAAATCCCTTTGTTTTGTACAAAACAAAGGGATTTACAACATAATCAGATATTTATTTCAACCATTTTAATGTGTTAATTTATCCAGTTTACTTACTGATGGCTATCATTTTGATTAAATTAATACAAAATGCTATAAGTTTATTTACACCAATTTTGTAATACTAACTATAAAGTGATATTAAATAAAAATTGGTATTTACTTATTTGCTGACAATAATATGCTCGGCAGTATAAAAAATAACTTTTTACTAATCAACAATCTTCGGCAATCGCTTCAAGCATTCATTATTTTTAAATATTATAAACTGTAACAATTTGCTGGATTGTAAAGCTTATAAAGAATATTATTCTTTAATAATCTTAGATTGATAGGTATTAGTTCCATCATTTATTGAAACAACATAAATTCCAGTTTTCAAATCTTGAATTTTATCGTTAATTTCCTTATTTATCTCTCTTAAAGAGCCTTTTGCTAAAATAAGTGGCTTCCCAGTCAAATCATACAATCCTGCTTTCAGATTTTCTTTTGAATTTTTAAAATCAATAACTAATTTTTGGCCATTTTTTAAAGGATTCGGATAAACAGTAAATTCATTATTATTTTTCTTAATATCATCAACAACTAATGTAATTGCCGGATAAACCAGTATTTTTTGTCCATTGTATCCCACGGCATAGACCTTCATTGCGTTCGAAGGATAATCTACATAAGTATTTGTCAATGTAGTATCTCCTGTTCCTACAATAGAAACACTGATTAGCTGGCTACTTGAATTATAGGTTTCAAAGGCAACAGCATTACTCCATTTAGAATTATCTACCAATAAGAACTGTCCTTGTGTATTGGTTGTGATCTGTGCACCAACACCCGTAATCCCTGAAACAGGCTGCATATTCTTGAATGCATTTACACTATTCGCTGAAAGATAATTGATGACCGGAGATACAGGTTTGGCATATCCCTTTGCCAGGACATAGCTTTTCACATCATCAATCATGCTTTGGGTAATTGTCATTTGAGCATTGGTGTAATCTGATATTGTACCGTTTATTGGCTTTAAAAAACCGGTGCTAGTGAAGAAATCCGTAAGGTCCTCTTGTACGGCGTCACAGGCATTTTTTACAAAATTCATTACCAATTGCCCTTGGGTAAACTGGCTTTCGTTTGTATTTCTTACTTTCTCAGCTACTGTAGCAAACCAATGTGCATAATCTACTCCCGGACCTGTAGGGGTAACTGTAGGGGTATCTTCATCAGACATATCTGAATCAAATGCAAGGGTTGCAGCACCTTTTGAAGCGCCTGCCAATTGATAATACAATTCTAATTGCCAAAATGGAATAAGGCTTCTGAAATTCGCATCAGCGGGATTCACATAATCTGTTCTGAATTGATCCATAATACTTTTCCCGTTAATTTGTGTCTGAATAATAATTTCTCCAAATCTGTTTCCAGCTACTTTAGGAAAGGCTGTTTTATCGGCAATTTCACCTTCCAGCCTTGTAAATCTGTTACTCCCTGTAGGTAAGTACATATTATAATAGGCCCACAATGAGTATAAATTGTTAGTGATTTCTGTTGTACCAACCCATTTTAATCCAGGCCTTACCTGGTTGATATGACCTAATTCATGTCCCACACCCCAAATATCAAGTCCTGATGCTGAGGTTGAATTGGATAATCCCCAAGTAAGATCTAAATGAACTCCTAAACCTCCAGCAAACCATCCTCCTGTAGATTCCATATAAACAAGCTGCCTGTTTTTAAAGTTTTTATTGAATTTATAGAAGCCCATCATTTCTCTTTCAGACTTGGCAATTGCATCATACTTATCTATCAAAGGCTGGGCGGTTGTGAAATGGAAATTGCTTACCGCAGACTTATTGGTAACCAGTTTTGTATAATAACCTTCTATATCAATTTTTGGATAGACATCATTAGTCAGCATTTCTGCCCATTCTGTAGGGGTTGTACCTTTTTTATAAATACCATTTACAATACCTGCTGTGATATTTACAGTTACCGGGGCGGCATTTACATTATCAGTGTAATATGAAATATATCCCAAACCTGTATTAGCAATAGCGAGAATATTTATTCCATTTTTTAGTTCGTATGTTTTTTCAGGGGACGCCCCTTCAGTAGCAAAATCTCTTATTTTTAAGTAAACTTTGTTTTCAGAGGTAATATCTTTCGCAAAAACAATAGCAGTGGTATTAGGCTGGAATGCTATCCCTGTAGGGTTTTCATATCCGTTATAATTTCCAATTTTATATTGGGTATTTATTGATTCAATTGTCTTATATGCCGTAAAAGTCTGTACCCTATATTTTTTATTGTAGGTATTATTAAATAAACACTGAGCTAATCCTTTTATGAAAGGTGAGGAAATGGCATCAATATCCTGCTGGGTTACATTTGTTTTTAAAGCACTGAAAATAGAATCATTAAAAATATTTGAATAAGCTGAAGGATCAAAACTATTAGAACTCGCCTGAAAAAATTCCATTTCGGCACAGCTTGCAAAGTTATTTTTACCATCAAGAACTTCAATTTTTATAGTTAAAGGAGTAATGGCGGAAGGAAAATTTACCGTTTTTATTGCAGATGTCTGCCCAAAATTTTGAGTAGAAATAGTAATGTATGCTGGATTAGAAATTGTATTATAACTTATTTTTACATTTCCAAAAAGTCCGTTTGGTCCGCCATCCTGTCTGGGTGTGTACCTTAAATAATTTATAGCTGTTTGTCCATTAAACTTGTAAATCAGAGAAATAGGAAAAGTAGCTGCTGTTGCATTCCAACTACAATGATAAAGTGTACTTACATCACCATCAAAGGATTTCTCTATATTTTCTCCCGATTGGAAACTTGAGGCCGAAGATCCTGCCACCTGAGGCAATACTGGGATATCTGCATAAGCTGAAAACTCATTGGTTGCCAGTGTACATTCTGTTTGTACAGGATCCATCTGTTCTGTAGAATAAAATTCCATCTCAGCACAACTTGAAAAATTATTTTGGGCACTGAGGACATCAATCCTAATAACAGCAGGATGAACTATTGCTGTCGGCAAATCTATAGTTTTTGCCGTATTATCAGCTGCCCAGGAAATAACCCCGGTTGCTGTTATAAAAACTGTAGGATCGGATTGGGTAGAATAAGAAACTTTCACACTTGTCCAGATTCCGTTTGGGCCCGTTGTTCTAGGTTTGTAGACTAACCTTTTTATACTTTTTACCCGGTTGGAAAATTTGAAATTTAACTGGTCCGGAAGTGCTGTACTCAAATTGTATTGAGAATGATAAAGAGTATTCACATTATTATCAATACTCTGTCCAGCCTCCTGTCCTGATTGTGCGGGCTGTAACGAATTTACATATGCTACAGACATCTTATACTGCTGTGCGAAAGCTGTCTGTAAAACGAGTAGAAATGAGAGAATAAAATAATTGTTTTTCATTTGGTGTAGATTTTTGATTAAAAAAATAACAAAGTAATAATCTATAGCTGTTAGACAAATCCAGCTTTGATTTGTTTTTGAATAGTAATTGTATTAAGCAATCTTCCCAGATATTAATTATCCACTATTTGTGAGTTGATAGCTCAAAACTTTATCCTAAAAAGACTTTTTACAGATAAATACTTCTATTACACTCCTGTTAAGTTTGCGATATATCTGAACTAAAAACCTCCTTTCCAAAATTAACAATTAAAGTAATTGCACAAACTAGTACCTACCTGTTTTTGAATGTTCACTACCAGTTGACTTATTTAAGACGCTTTGAAAATTAATTCTAAACATGCTTATAAAGATTTTTAACCTTTAAAAAATTCGTTTTAATATTTGATAGTGATCCATGAATGACAAATTGAAAACACTTTTGTAATGGAAAAAATCAATATGTAAATGGGTTTTTTCTCTTGAAAAATAGAGAAGCAATAGGCATGGCTGCCAATTTATAACCAATTTCTAAGAGCTTCTTAATAAGGCCGTATTCAAATGATTTTCAAACTGGTGGTAAAGGGATAAAAACTGGTGGCTACCCGTATGGAGGTATGGTGTAAAACTATACATTTGGGTTACATAGGGTTAATATTAAAGTAATAGTTAGTTCACATTCAGAAAAGGAAATAAGAAGAGGGTATATAGTGTATTTGGATATAATCGGGAGGTTTCACTTTACATATTTTCCATTTGTGCCGGATACTGTAAAATATGGAAGATCACCATTTTTTTGTTTTTGCCTGGAAAAAATGGTAAGTGATACGGTTTTAGAATTCAACATCATCTGGATAATATTGTTATAAAAGTCAATAAAATATGAAGAAAACTACAATTTGTATTTTGAGTGCAATTTTAATGTCATCTATCACATTAGTGGATGCACAAAAAACTAAAAACAAACCTTCGGACTCTACCTCTAAAAAAGTAAAAGATCTGGAAGAAATTGTTTTAGTAGGATTCGGAAAACAGAAAAAAGGAACTGTTTCCGGATCTATAGCTTCTGTTGATAAAAAGATACTACAGGATCGCCCAACAACAAGCTTAACAGCAAGTCTGCAAGGTGCTTTACCAGGAGTTACAATTAAGTCTTCTTTGGGAGATGTAGGTTCTGTTCCTACCTTGAATGTAAGGGGAAGGAGTGTTGCTGGTAATTCTCCACTCTATATTATAGATGGTATTCCCTCTAGTGCTGCAGATTTTTCCAGATTAAGCCCAGCTGATATTGAAAATATAAGCATTTTAAAAGATGCTTCAGCATCTATCTATGGTGCAAGAGCTGGCTATGGGGTGGTTCTTGTTGAGACTAAAAAAGGCGGTGGAGGTAAGATGAGTATAGGTTATAATATGTATAATGGTTATCAGACGCCCACCTATTTGCCTAAGTATGTAGATGCTGTTGAATATATGAAACTGAAAAATGAAGCATATTATAACGCTAATAATAATGTTGGTCATTTTTCTCAATATACGCAAGATCAAATAAATCTTACAGCTGCCGGTACAGACACCGACAGATACCCAAACACAGACTGGTATAAAGCAACTTATCGAAGAATGGCAAATGTGCTTAATAATGAGATAAATATATCAGGTGGAGATAAAACTCGTTATTTCGCAAGTTTAGGGTATTTGAAACAGGAGTCTCTATCACCTACAAAGGGTATGGATAGATATTCTTTTAGGACAAATACATCCTCTAAATTGAGTGATAAACTTACAGTAAATTCTAATATATCATTTATCAAACAAATGATCAATGATCAGGGCGGTGTTATTAATACTGGAGAATTAGCAAGAATAACTCCTACTATGGTATTAAGACAATCCAATGGATGGTGGGGATCTGTTAATGCGGGTAAAGTAGATAATACATTTGCAAATACCAATCCTGTAAGAAACAATGTAGAGGGAGGAGATTCTAAGTCAAATGATCAAAAATTTATGGGGGCATTATCTGCCAATTACACTCCTGTAAAAGGATTAAATGTAAATGCTCAAATTAACTATTCAAATTGGAACTATCGTTTAGGGACTTTTGTAAATACACTAAACCCCGTATACAATTTTTTAACTAATGTTCCTATTAGTTCAACTGCGAGAGCAATTAATAACTATTCTGAGTCCTGGAATTCTGATGAATTACTTAATACTCAGGTCCTGATAAGTTATGAAAAAAACATATCATCACATTATTTTAAATTGTTGGGAGGTACTTCGTACGAAGACTATACAACTAGATCCATATCTGGTAAAAAATCCAATATACCAAAAGATGGATTACATTCTTTAAGTGCTCTTAGTACCCTTGACGGAACCTTGGATGAATTAAATTCTAATACTCAGCAATATGCTTTCCAGTCTGTTTTCGCTCGTATCAATTATAATTATCAGGAAAAATATTTTTTAGAAGGTATCATAAGGGCAGATGCATCCTCACGTTTTGCCAAAGAAAATAGATGGGGATATTTTCCTGCAATTATGGCTTCCTGGAGATTAGATAAGGAGAATTTCATAAAAAACCTGAGTTTTATCAATACACTAAAATTAAGAGGTTCTTATGGCAGCACCGGATCTATCAATACCATTGGTTATTATGACAATCAGACCTATATGGATAATACTTCTACAGTTCTGGGGAATACTATAGTAGGGGGTGTGGTACCGGGTAAGCTTGGATTTTTAGGCATAGGCTGGGAAACAATTGTTACCAAAAATATAGGTCTGGACGGATCTTTATTCAATAATGCTTTCACTTTCTCGGTAGATTTATATAACCGTCTTACAAAAGGAGCATTAATGAGCAACCAATTAGAATATGAAACTGGTGTAGCAGAAAACCAAGCACCGCCCATTAATGCGGGTAATGTGGAAAATAAAGGGATAGAAATTACTTTGGGATATAATAAAAATTTTGAAAATGGGGACTTTTACATCAATGCAAATTTTGCTAAAAACCGAAATAATATTCTTTCACTCATCAATAGTAAGACCTTATATAATGATTATTGGATAACACAAGTAGGAGGCTCAATTGGTGATTTCTACGGATATAAGACTGCAGGTCTCCTAACCCAAGAAGATATCAACAATAATTATCCTAAATTATACAGTAGTTCTCAAGTTGGTGATATAAAATATGTGGATATTAATGGAGATGGAGTTGTTGATGAAAAAGATAGAACAGTAATAGGAAATGATGTTCCAAGTCTTACCTATGGTCTAAGTATAGGGGGTAGATATAAAAATTTTGATCTTAGCGTAGTGGGTCAGGGGGTGGCTAATGTTAAGGTATATCTGGATAAAGAATCTTCTCAGGCATTTTTTAATGGTGCCGGTGCAAAACAATATGTTTCAGATAACAGATGGACTCCGGAAAACCCGAATCCTAATGCCCTGTATCCTAGAATACTGCCATCAGGGGGAGGAACTCAAAATATAGGTGTTATTTCAGATTATTGGCTTTTTGATGCAAGTTACTTTAGAATTAAGTCTATTACTTTGGGATATTCTATTCCTAAGGAAACAATTAGCCGCATAGGACTGACAAAATTCAGAATATATGCCAACTTAGAGAATTACTTTACATTGAGGGGAGATAAACGAATGAAAGATTTTGATCCTGAAATGCCCAGTAGCCGTTCAACATATCCATATTTAAAAACCATATCGTTTGGTATCAATGCAACTTTTTAATTTAAAATTAAACATCTGAAAATGAAAAAGATAAAAATTATATTACTATCAGCTTCCCTGGCTATAGTGACTAGTTCATGTAATTTAGATAGGTTTCCGGAAGATAAAGTATCGGAAGAAACATTTTGGAAGACG
The DNA here is from genome assembly GCF_028570785.1 of Chryseobacterium sp. B21-037. Lineage (NCBI taxonomy): Bacteria > Pseudomonadati > Bacteroidota > Flavobacteriia > Flavobacteriales > Weeksellaceae > Chryseobacterium > Chryseobacterium sp. B21-037. The sequence continues at coordinate 2,272,854 of NZ_JALGCB010000001.1, read as the reverse complement.
GAAAAAGACGCAACCATGGCATTAAATGGTATTTACAAATATTTTTCTGATGCCGCTTACAGCAATTTATATAACGATAGTTTTACCGATAATTCATTTGCTCAATATCCCTGGGAAACAACTGCAGTAGATGCTTCTGCGGGAAACATACTTCCTTCTATAGATTTCGGATATGATTTTACTACAATTAGAAGAGTAAATACTTTTTTGGAAAAAATTGATGGGATCCCAATGGACAAAAATTTAGCTGGTAGATATAAAGCAGAAGCCAGATTTATAAGAGCTTTTAATTATTTTGATTTATCACAACGTTTTGGAGCTCTTCCACTCGTACAAAAATCAGGTGAATTGGATGGATCTACCCTTACCCCTATTTCTGAAACTCAAATTGATAATTTTGTAATCAGTGAATTAAATGCTATAGAAAATGATTTACCAACTGCCTACCCCTCCGGCCAGGATAAAGGCAGAATAACAAAAGGAGCAGTATTGGCATTTAAGGCAAGGATATATTTATACACAGGAAAATATAAAGAAGCTTATGAAGCTGCTCAATCAGTAATTAATTCCGGTACTTATAATCTTTTCACTACAACTTTAGTAGACACAAGTACAAATTATGATAGCTTTGTTACCTTTACCTCTGCAACAGATAAAGATAATTTTTATAGAGGATTGAGCAATTATCAAGCATTGTTCTGGGCTAAAAATAATGGCAACAAAGAATCAATTTTAGAAGCTCAATTTGTACCGGACTCTAAAGGAGTATTTAGTAATAGCATGGCGCTTTTCTTATTGCCAAATGAAGAGAGTGGATGGAGTTCTGTAACACCAACAATTGATTTAGTAAATGCTTATTGGAACAAAGATGGAACGGCATTTACACCTCCTTCTAATGCTACAAGAGCTTCAAATTATAATCATGGTAACCCAAATAATGCCTATCTGGATGAATTTAAAAACAGAGATACCCGTTTATATGCAAGTATAATGCATCCAAATGGGCCCTGGTCTTACTTAAAAGGTTTTGGGACAAGTACACTGTTCAAATGGAATGAAGGTGCAAACAATACGTCCAAGGTAGGCTATAATTATAAAAAAATGGCGGATTATGGCTCATTGGACGAGAATTTAAATATGAGCAACAATTTTATGCTTATCCGTTATGCAGAAGTATTACTTATATATGCCGAAGCAAGAAATGAATTTTTTGGCCCAGATCCTTCTATCTATGATGCATTAAATCAGATTAGAGGCAGAGCAGGTATGGTAGGGGTTAGCAACACACAGACAAAAGAAACCTTAAGAGAAATTATCAGAAATGAAAGAAGGATAGAGCTGGCAAATGAAGGCCACAGATTTTATGATATCAGGAGATGGAAGATTGCCCCAAATGTAATGAAAACCGTTTACGATATTACCAATACGCAGGTTGCAACAAGAGTTTGGGATAACAGATTTTACAGATTTCCTTATCCTCAAAAAGCTGTGGATTTAAATCCGAAACTAAAAGAAGCTCAAGCAGCAAAAGGATATTAATTTTATATAAATGACTATAGTTATTACTTGATAAAAAACTATTTTTGAAATTCTTAATATCACAGAAAGCTACAGTTAATTTTATCTTCAATATCGATCTTATTCTTAGAGTAGTGTAAAATGTAATTAATAAATAAATCAAGGTAAATGGATGCCGTTTTAAATTCAAAAATTCAAAAGATTTTACTACTGAGCTCTTTTCTTTTTTTCTTCATTGGAAAAATTCAGGCTCAAAAAATTGAAAATGTTTCTAAGAAAGGAGAAACTTCAGTAGAAGTTTTGCTCTCTGATAACAAAAAAATGACAATAGATTTTTATGGAGAAAATATTTTTCGATTATTTTTCGATCCCAAAGGAGGAGAAGTAAGAAATCCTGAAGCGATACCTCCTGCTCAGATTTTGGTAGATCAGCCCAGAAGAAAAGTAAAAGAAATTGCTGTCAACAATTTACCGCACACTGTTTCTATTTCCACCAGTAAAACTAAAATAGAAATTGAAAAAACAACTTCTTTATTTAAAGTATTCAACTTGAGCCTTAATAAAGAGATATTGTCTTTTGTTGCTCCCATTGAATTTAATTCTAAAGAAGCAGTGCTTACTTTATCTCAAGGAAAGGATGAATATTTCTATGGAGGCGGAGTACAAAACGGTCGATTTTCTCATAAAGGAAATACCATCTTTATTGTGAATCAAAATAACTGGACTGATGGTGGTGTTGCATCTCCAAATCCTTATTATTGGTCTACAAATGGGTATGGTTTTATGTGGCATACTTTCAAAAAAGGATATTATGATTTCGGTAAACAAAATAAAAATGAAGTGAAACTGGCTCATGAGATTAATTACCTGGATGTTTTCTTTATGGTAAATGATCAACCTAAATCTTTGTTGAATGATTTTTACCAGCTCACAGGAAATCCTGTACTTTTACCCAAATTTGGTTTTTATGAAGGACATCTTAATGCCTACAATAGAGATTATTGGAAAGAAGATGATAAAGGAATCCTATTTGAAGACGGAAAAAGATATAAAGAGAGCCAAAAAGACAATGGAGGGGTTAAAGAATCTTTAAATGGAGAAAAAAATAACTATCAGTTTTCTGCCAGAGCAGTGATAGACCGTTATAAAAATACAGATATGCCTTTGGGGTGGATATTGCCAAATGATGGTTACAGTGCTGGATACGGGCAGACAGAAACCTTGGATGGCAATATAGCTAACTTGAAATCTCTCGGAAATTATGCCAGAAAAAACGGTGTAGAAATAGGGTTATGGACCCAATCAGATTTGCACCCTAAAGATGGTATAAATGCTCTTTTACAGAGAGATATCATAAAGGAAGTAGGTGACGCAGGTGTAAGAGTACTAAAAACGGATGTTGCCTGGGTAGGTCCTGGCTATTCATTCGGACTGAATGGTATTTCAGATGTAGCTCAAATAATGCCGCGCTATGGAAACGGAAGTCGTCCTTTCATCATTTCGTTAGACGGCTGGGCTGGTTCACAACGATATGCAGGTATTTGGACAGGAGATCAAACCGGAGGGGAGTGGGAATACATCAGATTTCACATTCCTACCTATATAGGTTCTGGTTTGTCTGGCCAGCCTAACATTACTTCGGATATGGATGGTATTTTTGGAGGGAAAAACCCAATCGTTAATACAAGAGATTTCCAATGGAAGACCTTTACTCCTATGCAGTTAAACATGGACGGCTGGGGAACAAACGAAAAGTATCCCCATGCTTTGGGTGAGTCTGCTGCTTCTATTAACAGGAACTATTTAAAATTGAAATCCAGTCTGCTTCCTTATAGCTATAGTATAGCGAAGGAAGCCGTAGAGGGATTGCCAATGATCAGAGCAATATTTTTAGATGAAGCGAATGAATATACCCTAGGAAAATCTACTCAATACCAGTATCAGTATGGACCTTATTTCTTAGTAGCTCCAGTATATCAGGCTACAAAAACGGATAAAGAAGGAAATGATATTAGAAATAATATTTACCTTCCTAAAGGAAATTGGATTGATTACTTTACAGGGCAAACTTATGAAGGAGGGATTGTTTTAAATCATTTCGATGCCCCAATTTGGAAACTCCCTCTATTTGTGAAACCAGGTGCTATTATTCCGATGGTAAATGCCAATAACAACATTCATCAAATCAATAAAAAATTAAGAATTTATGAGGTATATCCTTCAGGCAAATCCAGTTTTATAGAATATGATGACGATGGCGTAACCGAAAATTACATGAAAAAAGAATCTGTAAGCACTCTTATAGAAAGTAATGTTGTAAAAAATACTGCAACAATAAGCATCTCTTCTACTCAAGGTAACTTTAATGGCTTTGAAAAAGAAAAAATGACAGAATTTAGAATCAATGTTACTAAGAAACCATCCGGTGTAAAGCTTTCTATTGGAGGTAAAAATATAAAACTGAATATAGTAAATACTTTAGATGAATTCAATAATGCTACAAACGTATATTTTTACAATAGTAAACCTGAATTCAATAATTTTTCTACAAAAGATTCTGAATTTTCAAAGGTTTCGATTTCTCGAAATCCACAATTGTGGGTAAAATCAGGAATCACAGATGTTAGCAAAAACAAAGTAGAGCTTGTCATTAAAGACTACCAATTTATTAATTCTAATCAACTAAAAAAGAATTCCGGAGCATTTGCAGAAGCTTTGAAACCAATCACTTCAGAAAATACAAACACCGCATATTCTATATTACCATCGTGGAATACAATTCCTAATGCTGATTATTACGAAATACTATATAATAATATGGTATACAGTAATATAAAAAATACCTCTTTCTTATTTGAAGGATTAGATCCTGAAACGAAATATGATTTCAAATTAAGAGCCGTAAATAAAACAAATACTTCTGATTGGGTTCCTTTTTCATCTCAAACCAATAAAAACCCTTATGAATTTGTAATTAAAGGCATAAAAGCCACAGCCACAATTCCAAGTCAGGAAGGAGAAGGACTGGAGAATCTTTTTGATCAGGATGTGAGCACAGGCTGGCACTCGGATTATGAAAAAAGCAAAGTCCCTTTTGAGATAATTTTAGATTTAGGTTCTATTAATACCATAAGCAAATTAGAATATATTCCTAGAAACAGTGGTTACAACGGAATATGGATGAATGGTAAAATTTCGTATAGTGATAATAAAAAAGATTGGATAGAACTTGGCTCTTTTACATGGGATAGAAATAACAAAAGTAAATCTTTAGATTTCACCACACATCCAACTACACGATTTATGAAGATTGTAGTAAGCAATGCTTTCAAAAACTTTGGAAGTGGAAACGAATTATATGTATTCAAAGTTCCAGGGTCTTCAAGCTTGCTTCCCGGCGATATCAACAATGATCAGAAAATTGATATGAATGATTTTACTTCATATATTAATTATACAGGTTTGAGAAAAGGAGATTCTGATTTTGAAGGATATATTAGCAACGGAGATATAAATAAAAATGGTTTCATTGATGCCTTTGATATTTCTAACGTCGCTACGAAAATAGATGGAGGAGTAAATGATGAAGAATTGAAACCACTGCAAGGTAGCATTACAGCCTCTGCCTCAAAGCAACAATATGCTAAGAATGATATCATTGAAGTAGTAGTAAAAGGTAGTAATCTGCAATCTGTAAATGCATTGAGTTTCGCTATTCCATATAAACAGGAAGACTTGGAATATATAGGAATTACCCCATTAAATATCGGACAAATGGAAAACCTGACTTATGACAGACTGCATACCAACAAAGAAAAGGTATTATATCCTACGCTGGTCAATGTAGGACAAAAACTTCCTTTAGAAGGCACAACGGATTTATTCATTATTAAATTTAAAGCAAAAAGAAACGGATCATTTAATATAAAAGCGAGTAAAGGATTACTTGTTGATAAAACACTGAACTCTATTAACTTTTAATTACGAAATTATTTAAAAGCAAAAGAAAGAATTTACATTTTTTGACAACATCTCACAATATGAGTAAGTTAAAAAGTCAAGGCTTGGATTTTAGAATCTGAGCCTTTTTTCAAAAACAAGCATAAATTCGTTCAGAATGATGCCCTATTTAGCTTTTGTTTATATTTTTTTTAAATAATTTCAGGTAAAAAATATTAATTCAAATCATTTATAAGGAATTCCTGATAATTAGATCAGACGCATTTTCGATCCTTTCTTGTTTGGAATTAAGAATCATTTCTGCTAAGATCTTTCCCATTTGCCAAAAATCCGTGGAAATTGTAGTAATACCACTTTCTACAATACCTTTAAGAGGCGTTTCGTTGTAGGAGATAATTCCGAAATCCTTTTTAATCTTTAGCTTCTGCTTTTTAGATTGTTTAATAACATTTACCAAGTGTTTATCATCAGGAATTATGAATACATCTCCATCCAGTATTTCCTCGTCGGTAAAATTATTGATAATGATATGTTTCTTTTTATGCTGCTCACAAAAACTGGTAAATCCTTCTACCATACCTATAGGTTCTTTTTCTCCTGGAAAAATAAGAATCAGTCTTTGGTGTGCTTTAAGCAAAGCTTTCGCTTTTGATAGACCATTATACATGTCTTTTGCGAAATTCTGATAGACTGATGAATATTCTCTTAAATGTAAATTGGTTTGATCTAATATATAAACATCCTTCTTTGGAAGCATCTTAATAATGGGCGCCGTATTATTCATATTGCCCGGCATAATTATGTACTTTGTGTAGTTTCCATTATTTTCTTCGATTAATTTCTTGAAGACATCTATATTGAAGTAGTGGAAAAAAACATGGATATTAGATCTTTGTTGTAACTCTTCCAAAAATGAATTATATAGTGTTTCCTTGAAAGCATTAAGCTCATCAAATAATAGAAAAATTCGCTCTTCAAAATCCCAATCAGTACTTTTTATGTAGTACCCTTTACCTAAAATGGCATTTACTATTCCTCTCTTTTTCAATGTTTCGTAGGCATATAGAACGGTGTCTCTAGAAATGCCAAATTCCATGCATACTTTATTTATGGAAGGTAGCTTGTCATTTTTTTTTAGCAGTTGTTGAGCAAGAGCCTGTTCAATGGAATTTATAATCTGTTGGTATTTAGGGATAACCGAATCGGGAGTTATTTTAATAAGTTTCATAATATTTCCAATTTTTTAAAACTAGTGGTGAATATACAAAAACTGGTAGGAACAAGTATGGATGCGTTTTCCAAATTTATATATTTGGTAAGATAATGTTTCCTTTTATGTGATTTTTCTGAAAAAGATTCAATTTTATTTTAAATGATCTATTAGGGACGCTAAATTATTAAATACTTTAGAGTATATAAAAGTGCTAAAAAGTGTACAAATCTATGATAAACTTACTATAAAAATTTTTAAGCGTGGGAAAACTTTCGACTCTTGATTTTGTTATATTTCTAATATATTTTTCGGTTGTAACAGCATATGGCTTATGGATATACAAGCGAAAGAAATCAAAAACGACAGGAAGTAAAGATTATTTCCTTGCAGAAGGCTCACTTACGTGGTGGGCAATTGGAGCGAGCCTGATTGCATCTAATATTTCGGCAGAACAATTTATTGGGATGAGTGGAGAAGGCTTCTTCATAGGAGTAGCTGTTGCCGTCTACGAATGGCTGGCTGCAATTGCCCTAATCATTATTGCAGTATGGTTTATTCCGATTTATCTCAAAAATAAGATTTATACGATGCCCCAGTTTTTGGAAACACGATATAATAAGTCTGTTTCCCTTATTATGGCTGTTTTTTGGCTATTTTTGTATGTAATTGTTAATCTTACTTCCATTCTTTATTTAGGAGCTGTAGCTATTGATTCATTGCTTGGTGGAGGCCACCTGCATATCATCATGATTGCACTTTTACTAATGGCTTTGTTTATTGGATTGGGGGGAATGAAAGTCATTGGCTACACGGATGTTATTCAAGTAGCAGTTCTTGTTATTGGTGGTTTTGCTACAGTTTATATGGCATTACAGGTGGTGGATCAAAGAATTAATGGTGCTGCTATTGGAAATGCCTTAACGGGTTTAGATACCCTTTTGAAAGAAGCTCCGGGACATTTCAAACTCATTCTAAATAAACCACAAATAACAACAACTTCTTTATCAATGCCGGAAAATTTAGCGGTGCAGAAATATGTGGTTTTGCCAGGCTTAGCGATGTATTTTGCTGGACAATGGATTGTACAACTTAATTATTGGGGATGTAACCAATACATTACCCAAAGAGCATTAGGAGCAGATTTGAAAACAGCAAGAACAGGAATTTTATTTGCAGGTTTTTTAAAACTTTTTATGCCTGTAATTGTTGTACTTCCTGGGATTGCAGCTTATGTACTCTATACAAAAGGTCATTTGTCAATTTTTAATGGGGTAAAAGATAGTGCTTATTCTGCAATATTGGGGTTGCTTCCATCTGGGCTTAAAGGTCTTGCGGTTGCTGCTTTAACAGCTGCAATAGTCGCATCACTTGCTGGAAAAGTAAATAGTATATCTACAATTTTCACTTTAGATATTTATAAAAAATATTTAAACACCAACACCTCTGAAATGCAAATGGTAAGAACAGGACGTTGGGCAATTATAGTGGCTATGCTTATTGCTTTGGTATTTACATGGACAGATATTTTGGGAATCGGTGGAGAAGGCGGTTTCACATTTATACAAAAATATACTGGCTTTATTAGTCCGGGTGTATTTGCTATGTTTATTTTAGGAATGTTTTGGAAAAGAACTACCGGAACCGCTGCTATAGTTGGAGTTATTCTTGGTTTTTTATTATCTATTTTCTTTAACAGCTTTGCAGTTGGCCTGTTTGGAAAAGAAACATGGATTTATACAGCATTCACTTATGAAAAATTGGAAAACGGTGTGGTGAAAACCATTACAGAGATTCCTTTCCTTATCAATATGGGCTGGTCATTTTTCATTACTGCAGTTGTAATGATTCTCTTAAGTTTTTTTGAACCAAAAGTAAATCCAAAGGCTTTTGTCACAGACAAAAATATGTTCAGTGTGGACAATAGAACATTATTTCTGATTGTCATTATTTTATTACTTCTAACTGCTATATATGTTCGTTTTTGGTAATAGAAATTTTGAGTTTTGTATTTGAGGAAAATGAGAAATGTTGGTTTTTTGCTATAATTTATCACATAGACACTTTTATAGAAAATAGTTTTTCATCCTTTAGCCTTGCTCAATGGAATTTATAATCTGTTGGTATTTGGGTAGAACTGAATCCCAAATTATTTCGAAATATTTCCAAATTTTAAACTGGTAGTAAAGCTACAAAAACCGGTAGGAACTAGTATGGTAGTGTCTGGTAAATTTATAAATTTATTTTATTAACTAAACTAGATTTATAATACATTACGATGAAGCTTATTAAAAATATAATTTTAGCCTTGTGCTTAGTAGGGGCAAGTTTGATCAGCGCACAGCAGAAACCTATTAAATATGAATCTTTCAAAATCGAGAATGGAGAATTTAAATTTAACGGACAGGCAGTTAAATTGCATTCAGGTGAGATTCATTATGCCAGAATTCCTCATGATTATTGGAGACACCGCTTAAAAATGGTTAAAGCGATGGGACTAAATACAATAGCTACATACGTATTTTGGAATTATCATGAAATAGCTCCTGGAAAATGGGATTTTCAAACCGGGAATCGAAACTTACCTGAATTCTTAAAAATAGCAAAAGAAGAAGGCTTAATGGTAATTCTTCGCCCGGGACCTTATGTGTGTGCAGAATGGGAATTCGGAGGTTATCCTTGGTTTTTGCAAAATGACAAGGATATGAAAATTAGAGAATACAATACACCTTTTTTACATTCAACAAAAGCATATTTCACAGAACTTTATAAGGTGGTAAAACCTTATCTGATTGTTAATGGTGGTCCTATTGTAATGGTGCAGGGAGAAAATGAATTTGGATCTTTCGTTAGTCAACGGGAAGATATTAAAATGGAAGATCATAAAAAATATAGTTCATCTGTATTTGATCAATTAAAAGAAGTTGGCTTCAAAGGAATGGAGTTTTTTACTTCAGATGGAGACTGGCTATTTGAAGGAGGTGCTTTACCTGGCGCTTTGCCAACTGCAAATGGAGACGAAGATCCAGAAAATATTAAGAAAGAGGTAAAGAAATTTCATAACGGAGAAGGTCCTTTTATGGTAGCGGAATACTATCCCGGGTGGTTAGATCATTGGGCAGAACCTTTCCCTCGTAAAGCCGCGGAAAGAGTAAAAAGCCATATTGAAAAATTCATGAATAACGATATTTCTTTTAATATTTACATGGTTCATGGAGGAACTAACTTTGGGTTTACCTCTGGAGCTAATTACGATAAAGATCATGACATACAACCGAGTATGACCAGTTATGATTATGATGCTCCCATTACTGAGGCAGGTTGGGAGACTGAAAAGTATTTGAAATTAAGAGAATTATTAAAAAATTCTTCTACGCCTCCTATTCCTGCAAAAATTCCAGTCATTCAGATTCAGGGTATTAAATTGTCTCAGGCAATAGATTTAGAAAATTTAAAAAATAATGTAAAGCCAGTAATTAATGATGATCCTTTGACTTTTGAGCAATTAAATCAGGGGTATGGCTATGTCTGGTACAGCAAAAACTTTAATCAACCAATTAAAGGAACTTTAAAACTTGATGGATTAAGAGATTATGCGATTGTTTATGTGAATGGAGAAAAAGTTGGAGAGCTTAATCGTTATTATAAAAAATATGAATGTGAAGTTAATATACCCTTCAATGGAAAATTAGACATTTTGGTAGAAAACATGGGAAGAATTAACTACGGAGCTGCTATTAATAAAAATACAAAAGGAATTATTTCTCCTGCATTTATTAATGACCGAAAAATCACCGGAGATTGGGAGATGTATGGACTTCCTTTTGAAAAGGCTCCGGTAATTGATGCAAAACAAAAATCAGATCTAAAAGAGAATAGACCAGCTATCTACAAAGGAAATTTTAATGTATCAAAAGTGGGAGATACTTTCTTGGATATGCGGCCTTTTGGAAAAGGAATTGTATTTGTTAATGGAATTAATTTAGGAAGGTATTGGTCAGTAGGACCACAACAGACATTATATTTACCAGGATGTTATCTAAGAAATGGTGATAATGAGATTATTATTTTTGAGCAGAAAAATAATAAAATTAATAAAGAATTAAATACATTAACCGAACCTATTTTGGACAAGTTAAACCCTGAAAAAGGGCTAAACTGATATAAAGAAACTCAATATGAGTAGTTCATTTAACAGCAAAGATCATCCACATAGAAGATATAATCCTTTATTGGATGAATGGGTTTTAGTATCACCACAAAGAACAAAGCGGCCATGGCAAGGACAACAGGAAGAACCATTGCCAAACGTTCAAAATCAATATGACCCCGAATGTTATTTATGCCCGGGAAATTCAAGAGTTAACGGAGTCCAAAATCCCCAGTATGAGGGTGTGTATGTATTTGATAATGATTTTGGAGCTTTATTGAGCGAAGGAGTAACCTTTGATAAAACCGAGGATGAATTATTTAAAACTGAACCTGAAAGAGGAATTAATCGTGTAATTTGCTTTTCACATGACCATTCATTGACTCTTCCTGAAATGTCTGTAGAAGCAATTACAAACGTTGTGTCTGTCTGGAAAGAAGAATATCAGAATCTGGGAAGGCTAGATTACATTAATCATGTTCAGATTTTTGAAAATAAAGGGGCAATTATGGGCTGTAGTAATCCTCATCCTCATGGGCAGATTTGGGCACAGTTATCTATTCCTTCCCAGGTAGCTAGAACACAACAAAATTTGAAAAACTATTATGATAAACATGGAACAACCCTTCTGTCTGATTATCTTCAAAGGGAAATAGGAATTAATGAGCGAATTATATTAGAAAATGAAGCTTTTGTGGCCTTGGTTCCATTTTGGGCAACGTGGCCATTTGAAACAATGATTATTAGTAAAATGCCTTTAAATAGCCTACTGGCTTTTTCACATGAAGATCAAGTTTTATTTGCTCAAATATTGAAAGATTTAACTGTGAAATACGATAATATTTTCTCTACTTCCTTCCCTTATTCTGCCGGAATACATCAGGCACCTACAGATCTAGAATCACATGAGGAATGGCATTTTCATATGCATTTTTATCCCCCTTTACTTCGCTCAGCTAGTGTGAAGAAATTTATGGTAGGATATGAAATGCTGGCAGAAGCACAAAGAGATATTACTCCGGAACAAAGCGCAGACATTCTTAAAAAAAGTTCAACAATTCATTATAAAATTAAATAAAATAGCTCTTAATAAAAATAGACTGTTTTATAAATTGGATACAAATAAAATGTCAAATATTAAATATATTTATTCTATAATTAAAGATGGTAATATCCCCCTTTTTAGAGAATTATATGGGCGGAATTCAGAATTATTACATCAGCAAGCAGTCCGGTATACCAAAACATTGTCCCGTTTCAAAGAAGTTTTTGGGGATAAAGAGATTTCTGTTTTCAGCGCACCGGGAAGAACCGAAATTGGAGGTAATCATACAGACCATAATCATGGTCGCGTATTAGCGGGTGCGGTAAACTTAGATAATATTGCCATTGCAGCTAAAAATAATTCAAATATAATCCGGATTGAATCTTCAGGCTATCAATCATTTGAAGTAGATTTAAATCATCTTGCTCCCAACGAAAATGAATTTTTAACTCCAGATGCTCTTGTTCGCGGAATTAATGCTCGATTAAAGGAATTGGGATATGGAATAGGAGGATTCGATGCCGTAATTGATGGATGTGTTCCTAAAGGTTCCGGATTAAGTTCGTCTGCATCATTTGAAGTATTAATCGGGGTAATTGTTAGTCATTTATTTAACGAAGGTAAATTAGATCCCATCTTAAATGCTCGTGTAGGACAATATGCAGAAAATGTTTTCTTTGGAAAACCTTGTGGATTAATGGATCAGATAGCTTGTTCGGTAGGAGGATTGGTATCCATTGATTTTGCTGATATAGCAAATCCTATTGTTAAAAAAGTAGATTTTGATTTTGAATCTACCGGCTTTTCTTTAGTAATTACAGATTCCCGAGGGGATCATACCAATTTGAATAATGAATATGCTGTTTTACCTAAAGAGATGAAAGACGTTGCAACCCATTTAGGATGCGGTGTGCTGAGAGAAACTACTTTGGAAAAAGTAATGGATATTGCACCTTCGATCCGTCAGAAAGTGGGAGATCGGGCTATTTTAAGAGCAATTCATTTTGAATGCGAAAATGACCGGGTAGTAGATGAAGTAATGGCATTAGAGAAGAATGATTTTAAAAAATTTTTACAATTGGTAATAGATTCTGGGCATAGTTCATATATGTACAATCAAAATGTTTATGTATCAAGTAACATAAAAGAACAAGCAGTTTCATTGGGATTGGCATATAGCGAAGTAGTATTAAAAGGTACTGGAGCTTGGCGTGTGCATGGAGGAGGATTCGCAGGAACCATACAAGCTTTTGTTCCTGAATATTTGCTTGAAAGATACATTACAACTTTAAATCATTTATTTGGTGCTGGTTCTTGCCATCCTTTATTTATTAGGCAAAAAGGAGCCGTCAAATTAGATTTTTGAAATAATGGGTATCATCAGTGAAGTGGCTTTTAATACAGTTCACAATAATCAGAAAGTACAATTATTCACTTTGAAAAATAAGAATGGGATGATTGTACAGATAACTAATTATGGTGCAATCATAGTTAGTATTAATGTTAAAGATAAAGAGGGGAAATTGACAGATGTGGTACAAGGATATGATACGGCACAAGAATATATTGATAATAATAAACTTTATCAAGGAGCTATTTGTGGTCGATATGCTAATCGTATCAAAAAAGGAAAATTTACATTAAACAGAAAAAAATACTCATTAACAGTTAACGATGGGAGTAATCATTTGCACGGTGGTTTGATTGGTTTTGATAAGAAAATATGGGATGTTAAAAAGACTTCTGTCTCAAAAGTGACCTTTCAATATACTTCTCCTGACGGGGAAGAGGGTTATCCGGGTACAGTAACTGTAACAGTAACCTATTCTATTAATGAAAATAATGAATTACGATTAGATTATACAGGAACAACAGATCAGGAAACTATACTCAGCCTTGTGAATCACTCTTATTTTAATTTGGCAGGAGAAGGTAGTGGAACAATAAATAACCACCAATTGCAGATCGAGGCTGATTTTTACACTCCTCTTACAAAAAATCATGAACCAACGGGTGAGATCTTAACTGTAAAAAATACCCCGTTTGATTTTACCTCCCTGACATGTATTGGAGACAGAATTAATAGTGATCACGATCAACTTGCTATTGCTAGTGGATATGATCATAATTTTGTTTTAAAACACGGTATATATAGTTTAGATTTAGTAGCTACCGCTATAGAGCCAGGGTCGGGTAGAAAAATGGAGGTATTTACCACTATGACGGGCTTACAATTATATACTGCCAATTGGATAAAAAACGAAAAAGGAAAAGAGGATCACATATATCAGGAAAGAGAGTCGTTTTGTTTGGAAACGCAAAACTTTCCCGACGCAATTAATCAATCTCATTTTCCATCACCAGTACTAACTCCTAGAAGTGTATATAAACATTCAACTATTTACAAATTCTCAATTATTGACACCAAATAATTAGATTTATATTCAAAATGGGTTGATGGATTTTTTGGGAAGCTTACTGGTTTCAAGAGCAACACTTCAAAACCTTCTATTCAAACTTTACAAGCTTAATCTTAATGCATATTTTGCTCAAGATATGAAATCAGTAAAATTTCCCCTTTGTTTCTGGAAGGATTTATTATAGGGGAAAACGATATACTTCAGAATACTAAAAACTGAGCATTAGATAAAAACAAAAACCACCTTATAAAAGGTGGTTTGTGGTTTCTCCAGGAATCGAACCAGGGACACATGGATTTTCAATCCATTGCTCTACCAACTGAGCTAAGAAACCATTATATTTTTGTTTGTCTTACTTCGTTGTTTTAAAGTGATGCAAAAGTAGTAAGTTTTAGTATATGACGCAAGTATTAAGACGTTTTTTTTCTGTCAATAACAAAAACCTACTGATTCTCAGCCGGATTATTTTCCTGCTCTTTTCTGATTTGTTCACTCATTTCTTCCAATACCGGCTTAATCGTGCTTTCCGGAAGATCACTGATTCGAATATACATAAGTCCATCAATAGCATCATTGAAGTTTGGATCCACATTGAATGCGATTACTTTTGCGTTTTGCTTTATGTATTTTTTGATCAGAACAGGCAATCTTAATTCCGGTTCAAGATCATCAATGATTTTGTCAAGCTTATTAAGATCGGATTCCATCTCCTCGAAAAAGATATTTTTGTCACGGTCTCTAAGCTTTACCTTGTATTCGTTTCTCGGAGTAATGTATTGGGCAACGGCTCCGTCATAATAATTTGAGCGCATGAACTCAATCATTAAAGACTTTGAAAATTCGGAGAATTTATTGGAAATACTCACGCCACCCATCAGGAACTTATGATCAGAATTTCTCAGGCATACATGAACAATTCCCCGCCACAATAAAAAAAGTGGAAGAGGTTTCTGTTGATATTCCTGGCAGATATAGGCTCTCCCCATTTCAATAACCTTTTTGAAGAACGGATGGATATCCTGTTCAAATTCAAAAAGTGAACTGGTATAGAATCCTTTGATGCCATATTTTTTCATGACATCTTTACCCAAAGCCATCCTGTAAGCTCCGACAAGTGTCTCTGCCGTATTGTCCCAAAGAAAAAGATGGTGATAATGTTTATCGTATTCATCAAGATCAAAAGGGAGATTGCTGCCTTCTCCTACAGCACGGAATGTAAGTTCCCTTTGTCTGCCTATTTCCCTCATTACGGAAGGAATTTCTTCATAGGTTGTAAAATAGATTTCGTAATTGCCATTACTGAAAAGCATTTTATCCGTACCTCTCAGCTTATTGATGTCAGAAAGAATATTTTCTTTGGGAGTTTCATCAATAATATTCTGTACAATATTTTCTTCTTTAAGTAAAGGGAATTTTAATGATAGGTTTTGCAGGTTGATAACCTGCGCTAATGATTTTCTCTTTTCGTAGTAAGATTTCATCATATAAACCTTACGCTTTAAAAACTCACCCAACTCTTCGATGGTCTCCATTTCATCCATAGCCTTTACCGCAATCGGTTTACCGATCCTGATACGGATAGGTTTTTCCCTGTCATTCATCATTTCTGATGGTAACATCAGGGTTTGTAAATTAGCATGGATCTTTGCAACCTGATAAAATAAAGTACTGTTTTTTGCATGAAAATACATGGGCACAACCGGTACTTTTGCCATTTTGATCAGTTTTAGAGCGGGCTTTTCCCATTCCTTATCCAAAATCTCACTATAAGGATTGTTTTTATTGGAAACCTCACCAGCTGGAAAAATACCTACACATCCTCCGTTTTCAAGATGTTTTAAAGTTTCACGCATTCCGGAAGAGCTGCTGTAAGCACCTTTTCTGTTTTCAAATGGATTTACAGAAATTACATACGGTTCCATTGGTTTTATTTTCTCCAGTAGAAAATTACCCATTACTTTGAAATCCGGACGCACTTCTGTTAATATTTTACACATCAATATCCCATCAATTGCTCCAAGAGGATGATTGGATACCAAAATAAATGGACCTGTTTTGGGAATTTTAGCCAAATCTTCTTCAAAAGCAATATAGCTTAAGTTTCTTTCCCTCACAAATGAATCGAAAAAGTCTTTACCTTCCTTGTCTTTTAGTTTATCATATAGTTTATTGACTTCATTTATTTTAGCAACGCTCATGATAGCAGATGCCACAGGATTCTTTAGGAACCCTATTTTACTTAAGCCGGAAGCCTGGATTAAATCGTTTTTCGAAATTAAGCTCATATGTGTTTAGTCGCAATTATATTTATTGTGTTACCATCTGAAGCGTATTCTTTGAAATCTGTTCCAATAATACACTTTTTTCCTGGTAAAATTTATCAATGTTATCCATCTTCGCATTTCTTACAGTGAATAAGGACACATTTTTAACTACATCAGTTCTGAAATCTTTCTGTAGTTCTTCATTCAGCTCATCAATTGCATTGAATTTATCTTCCAAACATAAAGCTAGTGAAATTGCAGAATTCTGCATCAAGGAAACTTTAATTTTATGTCTTGACAAAAGACTGAAGATTTGACTCATGTGATCTTCTGCAATAAATGAAAAATCCCTTGTAGATATTTTTAAAAGATTCTGATTTTCTTTTAAAATATATGTTTCTTCGTGCTGGTTTTTTTCTGAAGCTCCTACTTTTGTTCCTTCTTTTGTAGGATCTACAAAAGATTTTACGTAGAAAGGAATGCTTTTTTGCTGTAGTGGTTGAAGGGTTTTCGGGTGAATTACACTCGCTCCGTAATAAGCCATTTCGATTGCTTCTTCATATGAAATATTGGAAAGAAGGGTAACATCCTTAAATTTTCTCGGGTCCCCTGTCATTACGCCTGGTACATCTTTCCATATGGTCATTGCCTCTGCATTCATACAATAAGCAAAAATAGCAGCAGAATAATCTGAACCCTCTCTTCCTAATGTTACCGTGAAGTTATTTTCATCGGATCCAATAAATCCTTGCGTTACATAACAAATTTCAGAATTCAGGGTAGAAATAAATTCCTCTGTTTTTTTCCAATCTACATTACCATCCCTGTAAGAATTATCTGTTTTAATATAATCTCTGGCATCCAGCCACTGATTGATAAACTGTATTTCATTCAGATATTCACTTACTATCTTTGTAGAAATCATTTCTCCACAGCTTACCACCTGATCGTAAACGAAATTGTAATTAGGCGACTTATTTCTTCTTAAAAAAGAATCAAGGTCGTCAAAAAATAAATTGATTTCTGCAAATACAGGATGATTTTCCTGAAAAAGCCCTTCAGCAATTTCAATATGTTTCTGTTTAATAATCTTAATTTCAGTTTGATAGTTTTCCTTCTTGAAATAAAGCTCCACAACCTTTTCCAATTCATTCGTCGTTTTGCCCATTGCTGAAATTACCAGCAAACATTTGGCAAATCCCTGGCTTTTTAAAACCATTGACACATTCTTTACGCTTTCAGCATCTTTTACAGATGCTCCACCAAACTTGAAAATTTTCATTAAAATATTAAAAATAAAATTGTTAGATAAAAAATAGTTGAGTTTTTTACGGAGGTCAAAATTATAAATTTACAATGAGATATGAAATACCCGAAGGGTAGGATGAGATAAAGATTTTTATGATAAATGATAAGATGAATGGATTTTATGCAATATTATTCCAGATTTATTAATATTATCTCGACGTAATGATGCTATATTGTTAATAATAGTGTGAATTGATGAAATTTAGCTGGGAGCGAAAACGGGAATCAATTATACAAAGGTTAAAGACAATATGTTATGTTTGTTATGTTGTATGTATTTGATATACAGATTGTAATGGCTTTTGAAAGAATTTTTTTTAGATTGTGATAAATTTTACGAAATTTGGGCAAATCGTAAAAAGTAAAATATGTCAGATCAATCGTTGCAGACTTTAGGAGAATTTATTATAGATAAACAAGAAGATTTTCAGTATTCTACAGGGGAACTTTCCCGACTTCTAAGTGCTATAAGATTGGCTTCAAAAGTTGTAAACAGAGAAGTAAATAAAGCAGGAATTGCAGATATCATTGGAAAAGCAGGTAATGAGAATGTTCAGGGGGAAGAGCAGCAGAAGCTGGATGTCCTTGCTAATGAGATATTCATTACGGCATTATCGCAAAGAGAGGTAGTTTGTGGAATTGCTTCCGAAGAAAATGATGACTTTATTGATATTAAATGTGTAGGAAATGGGCATCTTAGCAAGTATGTAGTTTTGATTGATCCTCTTGATGGTTCTTCAAATATTGATGTGAATGTTTCTGTGGGAACTATTTTTTCTATTTACAGAAGAGTTTCTGAGCCGGGCACACCTGTTCAGTTAGAAGATTTCCTTCAGAAAGGAGTGAACCAGATTGCAGCAGGTTATGTAATTTATGGATCTTCTACAATGATTGTATATACCACAGGAAACGGAGTGAACGGATTTACTTTGGATCCTTCTCTGGGTACTTATTATCTTTCTCATCCCAATATGAAATTTCCGGCAACGGGGAAAATTTATTCTATCAACGAAGGAAACTATATTAAATTCCCTCAGGGAGTTAAAAACTATCTGAAATATTGTCAGATGGAAGAAGGTGACCGCCCTTACACATCAAGATATATTGGTTCTCTTGTTGCTGATTTCCATAGAAATATGCTAAAAGGAGGGATTTATATTTATCCTTCTTATTCACAAGCTCCTAATGGTAAACTAAGGCTGCTTTATGAATGTAATCCTATGGCATTCCTTGCTGAGCAGGCTGGGGGAAAAGCAACGGATGGATTCAGAAGAATTCTGGAAGTTGAGCCTACAGAGCTTCATCAGAGAATTCCATTTTTCTGTGGAAGTGTTGCTATGGTAGAAAAAGCAGAGGAATTTATGCGAATAGATAATGTGAAATAAATGATCGCAAAATACTTCAGATATTTATTAAAATTCAAACGCCCGAGTGGAACATCTCGTGGCGTTTTGCATGAAAAAGAAACTTTTATTCTTGAAATTTCGGAAAATGATAGAAAGGGAGTGGGAGAGTGTGCCGTTTTCAGAGGGCTAAGCTTTGACGACAGACCAGATTATGAAGAAAAACTCAAATGGCTTTGTGAGAATATCGGGCAGACTACTGAATTCTTAAGAGAAGAGTTAATAGAATTTCCATCCATCTGGATTGGATACGAGCAGGCTATCCTTAATTTAAAGAATGGAGGACATCTTTATTTTCCCAGTCAATTTACACAGGGGCAGATTCCCATTACGATCAATGGGCTAATCTGGATGGGAGGTGTCGGGTTTATGGAAGAACAGATCCGGGAAAAACTTGAAAAAGGTTTCCATTGCATTAAATTGAAAATAGGGGTTGATTGGGAATCCGAACATGAAGTGCTGAAAAAATTGAGAAAGAAATTTCCGGAAAGCAGTTTGGAATTGCGGGTTGATGCGAACGGAGGATTCAATACACGAGAAGCAAAGACTGTTTTAAAACAGCTATCGGATTTACATATTCATTCTATAGAACAACCTATTAAGGCTGGAAATTGGAATGATATGGCCATGTTGTGCAGCGATACACCAACACCAATTGCTCTGGACGAGGAATTGATCGGAATTGTTGATACCGGCGAAAAGAATAAACTACTGGAAGCAATTAAACCGCAATATATTATTCTTAAACCGTCTTTGATTGGAGGTTTTTCGGGATCTGACGAATGGATTTCTCTTGCAGAACAAAATAATATAGGATGGTGGATAACTTCGGCGCTGGAAAGTAATATAGGATTAAATGCAATAGCCCAGTATACCTATACTAAAAATAGTAAAATGCCTCAAGGTTTAGGAACCGGAGGCTTATTTACTAATAATTTTGACAATCATTTGGAACTAATTGGGGAACGCTTGCTTTTTAAAGCATGATTTCAACATGAAATTGTGTTATTTTCTGTTGGTGTACATTGATTAAACTTCATCATTTATGAAAATCGTTTTTTTGATGTTTTCTATTAAAATAGAAACCTTTTCTTTAAACTTTTTCATGACCGGAAATTTTAATTAATTCTCTATCTTTAGATATAAGCAATCTTCGTGCCAAATTGAATTTTTCGCAATTATTGTTCTGTTATTTTATTGTTAATTTTGTATAAGTCACTATTTTGATACAATTGTGAAAATATTTTCATAATTGCTTATTCTATTGGTAATGAGGTTTCTATCA
The DNA here is from genome assembly GCF_028570785.1 of Chryseobacterium sp. B21-037. Lineage (NCBI taxonomy): Bacteria > Pseudomonadati > Bacteroidota > Flavobacteriia > Flavobacteriales > Weeksellaceae > Chryseobacterium > Chryseobacterium sp. B21-037. Next base: position 2,252,291 of record NZ_JALGCB010000001.1, on the reverse strand, counting down.
ACTCCGTTCAGGGTCTGAAAAATGTCATTTTGTACCTGTGAACTAGAGAGATATCCCCAGTGGTTTCCTAGCTCAAATTTTAAACCATCTTTGAGGTTGTTCTCAATAAAGGTACAGTCTACAATAGACACAATATCTTTAAATTTTTCAATATCACTGGGGCCGTTTTTTCCCAGTCTCGGAGTGAGAATATTTTTGGTAAACTGGGAAATTCCTAGAACGGCATCTTTTCGGTTTAAATAAATTGAAACGCGATTGGCAAGTAAAGGAAGTTTGTTAAAGGAGTCTTCAGAGTCTTCAAATACTTTATAAGTTACATCAGCATTCAATAAAAGAACCTGATCAATTACTCTCAGAATATTTTCGCTTTTAAGACTGTACAGCATACTTTGAAGCACCCTGTTTCCCAAGGAATGAGCCATCAGATGAATTCTCTGGTTACACGGAGCTAAATCCCGGTTGGAAAAAATATCCTTTAGGAACTGAGTGTAAAAATAGAACAGCCTCATTAATGAGGTTCCGGAATTAATGCTGGATGCTTTATCGTCAAAGTAGGTAAGCGGAACAATACTGCTTGAAGCCGGCCAGCTCACAAACAGGATATGCTCAACTGGAGATTCCGGACTATCGATAAACAGTTTTTTCAGATCAATAATAGCTTCCAGTTCATCGTCGAAATCGTAGGCATAACCATGGATAAATATTAAAACGTCACTTCTGGATTTGGTAGAAGACATGTTTTTATACAATTCATAAAACATCCTTTGGGTTCCCCCCAGGTTATCGGCTGTAACTTTTGATTTTTTGATATTTTTTTCGCTTAATAAAACATCAAGGACTTCCTGGTATCCTTGTTTTTCAGGTTCTGAAAAAAGCTGATAATTTAATATATTCCTGTTGGTGTAATTTTTTTTTCTCTTTTCCTGGGCAGTTGGTTCCGTATAATTGGTAAAATCACATTTTGCGATTCTGAAATTAGGAATAGAATATTCATCATTGGAAAATGAATCAACGGTTTCGTTTTTATGACGGACGATCTTCCTGTTACTTAAGATATAAACAGCCATAATGATTTTGTGATAGGTTTTGGTGGTATAAATTTCGGAAAAAATATTGGATTTTTAGTCAATATGCTTTTAAATCAGCCCTTTCATAAACCCTAAATTTTCGCTAAATTTGCGAATGGGTTATATTTAAATATAACTTTTAACTTTTAATTAAATAATGGAAGAAGAAAAAAAATCGCTCAATTTTATTGAACAAATTATAGAAGATGATTTGGCAAATGGTTTGAACAGAGATCAAATCCGTTTCCGTTTTCCCCCAGAACCAAATGGTTATTTACATGTAGGGCACACCAAAGCCATCTGCATCAACTTTGGACTGGGAGAAAAATACAACGCTCCTGTAAACCTTCGTTTCGACGATACAAATCCTGAAAAAGAAGAACAGGAATTTGTAGATTCTATTAAAAAAGATGTAGAATGGCTAGGTTTCAAATGGGATAAAGAATTGTACGCATCTGACTACTTCCAGCAGCTCTATGACTGGGCCGTAAGATTAATCAAAGAAGGAAAAGCATATGTGGACGAGCAACCGTCTGAAGTGATTACAGAACAAAGAAAAAATCCAACTGAACCCGGAGTGGAAAGCCCTTTCAGAAACCGTCCTGTTGAAGAATCTTTGGATTTATTCGAGAGAATGAAAAACGGAGAGTTTGAAGAAGGTACGATGTCCCTTCGTGCAAAAATTGATATGGTTTCTCCTAATATGAATATGCGTGATCCTGTAATGTACAGAATTCTGAAAAGACCTCACCACAGAACAGGAACCGACTGGAAAATCTATCCGATGTATGACTGGGCTCATGGAGAGTCAGATTATTTGGAACAAGTGTCACATTCTTTATGTTCTTTGGAGTTTGAAAATCACAGACCATTGTATAACTGGTATCTGGATCAGGTATATGAAGAGCCTAAAGTAGCTCCGAAGCAGAGAGAATTTGCAAGGATGAATGTATCCTATATGATTACATCCAAAAGAAAGCTACAGAGATTAGTTGCTGAAAAAGTAGTAACAGGATGGGATGACCCAAGAATGCCTACAATTTCAGGAATGCGAAGAAAAGGATTTACCCCTACATCCATTAGGAATTTTATTGAAAAAGTAGGAGTAGCCAAAAGAGAAAACCTTATTGAGATTCAGCTATTGGATTTCTGCGTTCGTGAGGACCTGAATAAAGTAGCTAAACGTGTTATGGCCGTAGTTGATCCTGTAAAATTAGTGATTGAAAACTATCCGGAAGGTAAAGAAGAGTGGTTGGAGACTGAAAACAATCCGGAGCAGGAAAATGCCGGAACGAGAGAAATTCCTTTCTCACGAGAACTATATATTGAACGTGAAGACTTTAAAGAAGAAGCAAATAATAAATTCTTCAGGTTAAAATTAGGAGGTGAAGTTCGTTTGAAATCTGCATATATCATCAAAGCTGAAAGAGTAGAGAAAGATGAAAACGGAGAGATTACGACCATCTATGCAACGTATGATGAAAAGAGCAAGTCAGGAAGCGGAACAGAAGAAAGCTTGAGAAAAGTAAAAGGAACCTTACATTGGGTATCAGCAAACCATGCAATTCCGGTGGAGGTAAGAATTTATGATCAGCTATTTACCGTTGAGCAACCTGATGCAGAAAAAGATGTGGACTTCCTTAACTTTGTGAACCCTGAATCTGTTTCTGTTATTCAAGGTTTTGCGGAGCCGGGCCTTAAAGATGTTGCAGTAGGAGAGCCGCTTCAATTCCAGAGAATTGGATATTTTACGAAAGATCAGGATTCGACTGAAGGGAACCTGGTATTTAACCGTACCGTGACACTGAAAGATTCTTATAAACCAGAATAAGTTTCTTATCATATAAAAAAAACAGGATCTACAAAATAGATCCTGTTTTTTATTATTGTTTTACCCGTATAAGAACGAGAGAAACTACTTCAGGAAATTTTTTTTCCCGTACGCAGGATTGGGATAGTTATAAAAGCCTTTACCGCTTATGGCACCTAATTTTCCTTTATCAATATATTCCTTTTTTAATTTTTTTGATATTTTAAGCATTACAGGTGATCTGGAAGAATCTGCTGCAATTTTATTAATATTATAAACAGTAGTAATGCCTACAACATCCAATATCCCAAAAGGACCCATTGGTGCTCCGGTGGCCACCATCCATGTTTTATCAATAGTTTTGATATCTGATACTTTATTTACCCATAATTCCAATGCAGAGCTTAGTAACGGCATCAACAATGAGTTGACAATATAGCCGGGTTGTTCTTTATAAATAGGTAATGCGACCATTCCAATGGCTTTTGCAAATTCCATGATATCATCAAACACTTTAGAAGAGGTCCCCGGATGTCCCATAACTTCTGCTGTGTTATGTTTCCAGATTTCATTGGCAAAATGTAGTGCAATAAACTTTTCCGGTCTTCCTGTTTTTTTAGCAAACTGACTGGGTAGTAATGATGACGAATTCGTTGCGAAGATGGTTTTTTCAGGAGCTAATTTTGCTACACTCCTGTAAAAATCGATTTTAATTTTCGGGTTTTCGGGTACGGCTTCTATCAAAAGGTCTGCATTTTGTACAGATGCTGCCAGGTCAGATGTATAAGTAAGATTTGTGAATGCTGCGTCCAGCTGGTTTTTTGTTGCTTTTAAGTCTTTTGTAAAAGCTTCACTGAGTATATTGAATTTTTCCTTTGCCTTTTCTAAAATTTCGTCACTGATATCATAAACGGTTACATTAAAACCATGGAAAGCTGCCTGGAAAGCGATTTGGTATCCCAATACACCACTGCCCGCAACAGTTACATTTTTAAAATTCATACAATTTTGTTTTGGTGGTCATTAATAATGGAATTAATTTGGATAGTGAAAAATTGTTGATTTACATTTGTATTTGTTCAACAAGGTTTATCTGCAATTTACAAAATTTGTAAAGGAACCCGTTGGATTATCAATTGAATTATTTTTATATTGAATGGTTCCTGCAATCGGGGATTCAATTATTTTTCAGAGAAAATAAATTTAAGGACCATGCTCTGACTTAATTTGCCTAATTTTGTGTCTTCGAAAACCGTTCCCAAGAATTTATTCCCGTGAAATTAATTAAGATCTATACAAGTTCTTTTAAAGGACTGTCTCAGGAAAGCTGGATGCTGGCGTTGGTAATGCTCATCAATCGTGCCGGATCAATGGTACTCCCATTTTTAGGAGTGTATATGACTGCGCATTTACATTTCAGCATAGAGAACTCAGGTGTTGTTTTGAGTTTTTTTGGAATTGGGTCGGTATTGGGTTCATGGCTGGGAGGAATGATCACGGATAAGATCGGAGAGTATAGAGTTCAAAGTCTAAGTTTGCTCCTTAGCGTACCTTTGTTTTGTATGATTCCTCTTTTTACGACCGAGGTTGGATTAGCGGGGATTATCCTTGCACAAAGTATTGTAAGTGAAACGTTTCGTCCTGCCAATTCGGTAGCAATCACCAAATATGCAAGACCTGAAAATATTACCCGGGCATTTTCCTTAAACAGAATGGCCGTGAATCTGGGGTTTTCTATAGGACCGGCTTTAGGAGGTATTTTATCGGCCATTTCTTATGAATTTCTTTTTTACAGTAATGCCTTGGCTGCATTAATAGCTGGTATCACTTATATTGTGTTCTTTAAAAAGAGAAATACATTAGCCCTGAGGAAAGCCCAAAACATGAAAAAAAGCACCGTTCATGTTAAAGAAGGATCTCCTTACCGGGACGGAAAGTTTCTGCTGTATTGTTTCTTCTGTATGTTGTTTGCGATATGTTTTTTCCAGCTTTTCAGCACACTTACGATATTTTATAAGGATACAGCTCACCTTAGCCAGGAACATATAGGATATCTTTTAGGATATAGCGGTTTCTTGATTGTATTGCTTGAAATGGCTTTTGTTCAGATTGCTGAGAAATATTTTACCTTGGGAATCACCATGCTGGTAGGAACTTTGCTCTGTGGATTTTCATACGCGATGCTTGCTTTTGATTACACAATGCTAACGTTGCTTATTTCCATGACAATGCTATGCGTCGGTGAAATTTGGACCTTACCTTTTATGTCTACGATTACAGCTTTAAGGTCAGGTTCTAATAATAAAGGTGCTTATATGGGATTGAACGGGATATCATTTTCTATAGCTTTTATTGTTACTCCCTATGTAGGAACTTTGATTGCAGAGAAATTGGGATTTAAGGTTTTATGGTTGGGAACAGGAACCCTCGCTGCTCTTATTGCAGTTGCTTTTTATTTTATTGTTCCATGGATGTTATCTGAAAAAAAATCGAAAGAAGAGGCTGATTAAGAAATCATTTATTAGATTTGTAGAATGGTGAGGATCAGTTTTTTATTCTTTATCATTTGCAGTTCATTTTTCTCTTCCCAAATAAGAGATTCTGCTGAATTGATTTCGGAAATCAAAATTGATGCCTATAAAAAACCATCTTCATACTTACGTTCGACAAAATCTGTTGCTGTCATTACTCAAGATCTTTTGAGCCAGAATACACCGGAACGGCTTCTGGAATCGGTTAATCAAATTGCCGGAGCAAGAATGGAAGAGCGTTCCCCGGGAAGTTACAGGATTTCTGTTCGTGGCAGTACGCTGAGGTCTCCATTTGGGGTACGTAATATTAAAGTATATCTTGATGATTTTATCCTTTCTGACGCATCGGGAAATACTTATTTTAATATTATTTCTCCTGAACTTATTAATAGGATGGAGATCTACAAAGGACCGGAGGGTGGAGATTATGGTGCAGCTACAGGAGGAACCCTTCTTCTTAAAACGAGGTCTTCGGAAAATACATCAGCAAATATTTCAATAGGCAGTTACGGAACATTGAATCAAAGCTTTAATTTTTCAAAACAGCTTGGAAAACATTTTCTCGAAGTTTTTCAAAATTATTATCGGAGTGATTCTTACCGTGAGCAATCAGCTATCGAAAGAAAACAATTTTTTTTAAAAGACCGTTTTCAATATAGTGAGAAAGCGACTATGAATGCGATGGTTCTGTTTTCAGATCTGGACTACCAAACTCCCGGAGGACTTACTTTAGAGCAGATGCAAAGAGATAGGAAACAGGCAAGGCCGGCAACATCCACACTTCCCGGTGCCGTGGAACAAGACGCGGGCATACGGAATAAAATGTTACTGGCAGGTGTTTCAAATCAATTCAGCTTGAGTCCTAAATTTTCCCATTTTATAATGGTGCAGGGCTCTTATGTAGATTTTTCAAATCCTTTTATTACCAATTATGAAAGGAGGTTTGAAAAAAACTTTGCCATAAGGACACACCTCAATTATGAAGAACACTGGAACAAGATTACAGCAGAATGGCGCTTAGGATTTGAAGGAGGTAGCAATTCGATAATGGTCAGAAACTATGACAATATTAAGGGAATAAAAAAAGACTTTCAAAATTTTGATAACCTTAAGAGTACTTCCGGATTTTATTTTCTGTCCCAGAAACTAAATTTTAATGAGAGATTATATACGGATATATCTGTTAGCCTGAACGCCAATTCTTATGAATGGGAAAGGCTTTATCCAGGAACAAGCAGTGGAAAAGTACATTTCAGAAAACAATGGCTTCCCAATATCGGGCTTACTTATGTTTTGGGAAAAGGACTTTCAGTAAGAGCTAAGATCGGGAAAGGAAATTCAGCACCTACTAATGAAGAAATCCGTTCTTCTAATCAGGAATTTAATCTGGACCTTGTTCCTGAATATGGATGGAATAAGGAAATTGGGATCCGTAAGCAGTTCGGTAATTTTTTATTTCTGGAAGGAAACTATTTCGATTTTCGGATGATGGATGCTATTGTAAGGAGACAGAATGAGAAAGGCGAGGAGTTTTTTATTAATCAGGGAAATATCAAGCAAAGAGGGGTAGAAGTCTTGATAGAATCAAAAGGCTTTAATGTAAATAATACTACTTTTAACAGGTTTAAGTTCAGATTTTCAGGTAGTTTTTACCGGTTCAGGTTTGAAAATTATGCGCAGGGAAATCAGAATTTTTCCGGAAATGATGTAACGGGTGTTCCGTCAACTACGATAAGCAGTTTATTTAATTTTATTGTGTTAAGGAAAGTTTCTGTAGATTACTCTCATTTCTATACTTCGAAGATTCCTTTAAATGACCCCAATTCTGTCTGGTCTGAATCTAGTATCGTTGGAAATATACAACTGGGAATTCCCGTCTATTTTGAAAAGACTAAGCTGAACGTATACCTTCAGATTCAAAATCTTTACAATACAGATTATGTTTTAGGATTTGATACCAATGCTTTTGGAAATCGTTTTTATAATCCTGCTGCCCGACGGAATTTTATTTTGGGTGTAAAGGCTGACTTTTGAAATATTGCCGAAAATTTAAGCTATTAATTTTCCCTTGTTTTTAGGATATTCTTTATAATCATATCAGCGTGGATCCTTGAGTTTTCAATAAACCATAAATGCGTGTCTTTTCCACCACAAACCACGCCTGCAAGATAGAGGTTTTGAATATTTGTTTCCATGGTTTCAGGGTCGTATACAGGATTGAGACATTCTCCCTGTAGCTCAATTCCTGCATTGATCAGGAAACCAAAGTCCGGCAGATATCCGGTCATAGCGAGAACAAAATCATTTTGAATTTCATTGATCTCTCCGTTTTTATCTTTAAATACAACGCTATGTTCTTTGATTTCTATCAATTCAGAATTAAAATGAGCGGTAATACTTCCTTCTGCAATCCTGTTTTCAATATCGGGTTTTACCCAATATTTTACACTTTTCGATATTTCGGATTGGCGTACGATCATGGTAACCTCCGCGCCCTTGCGGTATGTTTCCAGCGCGGCATCTACAGCTGAATTGCTTGAACCTACAACAACAATCTTTTGCTTGGCATACGGATAAGGTTCGGAATAGTAATGTCTGACTTTCTGTAAGTCTTCCCCGGGAATATTCATCAGGTTAGGGATGTCGTAAAATCCGGTTGAAATGATCACATTCTTTGCATAGTATATGGATTTGGAAGATTCAATCTCAAAAATCTCATTTTTTTTAGAAACTCTGATTACTTTTTCATAAAGACGAATGTTGAGGTTCTTCTGTCTCGTGATTCCCTGGTAATATTCCAGAGCTTCCTGCCTGCCTGGTTTAGGGGCCGCTGATATAAACGGAATTTCGGCAATTTCCAGTTTTTCAGCTGTAGAAAAAAAACGCATATACAAAGGATAATTGTACAGGGAGTTGACAATTGTTCCTTTTTCGATAATGATGTAAGAGAGATTGTTTTTTTGCGCCTCTAAGGCACAATTCAATCCGATAGGTCCTCCTCCGATAATGAGGATATCTAAAACTTCCATATAACAAATTTACTTATTTTTCTGGCATTAGTTTTGGTGATTTTCTGTAATTAACATTAAAAAAGATGAAGAAGTTATTCATTCCACTATTATTGATCATAAGCCTTGTAGCTTGTAAAAAGAATACAGCAAATCCTACCATAAATACAACAGACTCTGCTGGCCACGTGAAAACTGACACTGTTGCTGTTCCGAAAATGAGTGAGGCAGAAAAGAAAGATATCATAAAGAAAACAAATGATGAAATTCTGCAAGCCTTAAAAAACAAGGATTATCAGAAATTTTCAGAGTTCATCCATCCCCAGAAAGGTATTCGTTTTTCTATGTATGCTTTTGTAGATCTCAAAGATGATAAACATTTTTCCAAAGCAGACTTTGAAAAGTATGTTCAAACGAAAACGCAGTTTACCTGGGGATCTCATGATGGATCAGGAGAACTGTATAAAGAGACTATAAAGGATTATCTTGAAAAATGGGTTTTCTCAAAAGATTTTACACGTTCCACTTATTCTTTTAATGAATTTCAGGGAGGAGGAAATTCTCTTAATAATTTAAAAGAAATTTACCCCGGCCATGATTTCACAGAGAATTATATTAAAGGAACAGAAAAATACGGGGAAATGGACTGGAAGACTCTTCGTTTTGTATATGAAGAGTTTGAAGGAAAATATTATATAATAGCTGTAATTAATGATCAGTGGACTGTCTGATCCAATATTTCAGATAAATTTTTAGCAAGATTTCTTCTTGAGAACTTTTCAATATTTTGAGTGTTTTCGAGAAGATTTCCTTTTTTCCACAACGTGTATTTTTCAAGTATAAAGTCTTTTATGTTATCCGAATCCTGATAACTGAAGTGCTTTCCTGCATTTGTATCATCCAATATTTTTGATACATCAGCATCGGCAGGACCAAACGAAATGATCTGTTTGCCGGTAGCCAGGTATTCAAATATTTTTCCGGGAATAATTCCTTTAGAAGATTCGTTAGGAAAATTCGTGATTAAAAGCATGTCTGAAGATTTCATTTCTTCAATGGCTTTTTCATGAGAAAGGTATCCCAAATCATGAATGTGTTTTTTTAAACTGGAATTGTTTAAGGTTTCAAGAATCCTGTCATCGATTCTTCCTGCGAATTTTAATATAAAATGTTGGGCAAATGATGAATCTGTTTCTATAAGATGATCCAGGACCGTCCATAAATTTTCAGGGTTACGAAGCTGTTCCAGAACACCAATGTAGCTCAAGGTGAAATGTGTTTGATTATCCTCGGTCTTAGTATTCTGTAATTGTGGAATTTCGAGATTTTGTTCAATAGATACAGCATCACTTTCATCGAATCCATTTGTAATGCAAACTGCATTAGCACCCTTTTTTCGGAAATTTTCAGCATCTGTATAACTGGTTGCAAGGGTAATGTCTGCATTTCTGAAAACTTCACTTTCCAGTTTTCTGTGTTTCTGATCAGATCTTTTGGTAAGTTTGAGATGCTTATAATAGGAGATTTCTGTCCACGGATCCCTGAAATCTGCAATCCATTTTAGTGTGGAAAACTTCTTTTTAAGTTGTAAGCCTATAAGATGTAAAGAGTGGGGAGGACCTGAAGTTACAATGAAATCAATTTTGTTTTCTTTTATATAATGTTCCAGGAATTTAACCGATGGTTTTACCCAAAAAACTCTTGCATCAGGAATGAAAAAGTTTCCCCTTACCCAAATGGAAAGCTTAGATTTCAAGCTTTGGTTTTTGCCTACATCAAATTGGCCGGCCTTAAACTTCTTATTACTTTTATTTAGTTTTTCAGCAAGCTGGTAAGGTTCCCAGATTGTTGTTTTTACAATTTTCAGGTCTCTTGGAACTTCTTTCAGCAAGCTTTCATCCAATAACGGGTAACTCGGATTTTCCGGAGTGTAAATAATAGGTTTCCACCCAAAATCAGGTAAATATTTTGCGAACTTCAACCACCTCTGAACACCAGGACCTCCTGCGGGAGGCCAGTAATAAGTAATAATAAGGACTTTCTTCTCTTCCATGGATGGAAATATTGCAGAGATAAATGCCGGTCATCTTAATATGTTTTTTAACCAGCAATTAAGATGATCGGGTATAAAAATAATTTAAACTTTTTCCTCGGTTAAGGCTTCCTTCTTCTTTTTATTCATCCAGAAAATCCCAAAGGCACTTAATGCGATAAATAATCCGAAGCAAAATAAAGAAATCCATTTTCCTTTTTCGATCACTTCAGGTTCAAAGACCATTCTGATATGATGTTCCCCTGCAGGAATCTGAACCGCACGAAGAAGATAATCTGCCTTGATATAAGGGACTTCTTTTTCGTCGATAAACATTTTCCATCCGTGAGGATAGTAAATTTCTGAGAATACCGCCAATTGTGGTGTTTTAGATTTAGATTTAAACTCTAATTCGTTAGGCTGATATTTGGTTAGATTAATGAATGCTGTAGAATCGGGTAGGATAAATTTATCTCTTTCTAAAAAAGGTTTACCGTCTTCTTTTCCTACAATTGCAATTTTTTTGGTGTCAACCTCTCCGATCAGCTTTAGTTCTTCGTTCGGAGTATTGGCCACTTTAACTTCTGATACGAACCATGCATTTCCATTAGCTTTTGTATTAGGAATGACCTGAGGTTTTTCCGGTCCCCCTACAACCCAGTATTTTGCATTTAAAAGGTTGAGCATATTAGGAACTTTTACAGAATCCATAATCTGGAAATATTCATTGATCACATCATCATATCTTCTTAGTTTTACCGCATGATAACCACCAATTGAAGATTTGAAATAAGAAGTATTCGTTTCACTGAAAGTTCCAAGAATATTATTGAAAATCCTGTAGTGTGTTTTGTCTTTTTCAGCAATGGTTTCCAATGTTTTGTTGACATTCACATTGGCCAGAATAGAACCAAGATTTGGATTTGCCTGTACTTTTTCAGCAAGAAGATCCGAGCTTTCCGTCTGAAAAGGATTTTCTGCAAATACTTTATCTACATAATTGTCGTCATTCAGATAGCGTTTGTTTACAGTCCATAGATCAAATAAGCTTACAACACCTATAATGACCAATGCGATATTCTGATTTAGCTTTTTCTTCATCGTGAGGAATAAAGCCACAGCAGCTATTGCTACATAGATAAATGCTTTTAATGCATCAACTTTAAATAATTTGAATCTTTCATCTACCAGATAGTCTAATAGGAAAGGAGGGAAATACAATTTTTCATTGTCCGTAGCAAAGCCAAGAATGCTCTTTCCAAAAATTAAAAGAATTAATAGCAAACCTAGTGTCCCGCCACTCACATAAAAAAGAATTTTCTTTTTATATTCTTCTGTCAATTTTTCATCTGTAAAGAATTTATACAAACCAATAATTGCAATTAACGGGAATAAGAGCTCAACAATAACAAGAATGGAAGAGGGTGCTCTGAATTTATTGTAAAACGGAACGTAGTCTATAAAGAAGTCCGACAATGGCATAAAGTTGCTTCCCCATGCCAGCAGAATAGTCAGTATAGAAGCCCCTAAAATCCAGTAGCGGTATTTTTTTCCGGCAAAAAAGAATCCTAAAATAGCTAAAAAACAAACAATAGCTCCCTGATAGGCAGGTCCCGAAGTTCCCGGCTGGTCACCCCAGTAGGTAACACTTGCAAATCCTTTGGAAATCCTGTCCATTTCTGCCTGAGAAGAAACATTTTCCTGAATCATCTCCTGAATGTGGTTCATTACCTCTTTGGCTTCAGGTTCCTGGCTTCCTCCACCCATTAATCTTGGAATAAAAAGGTTTAGTGTTTCCAGTCTTCCGTAACTCCACATTAGCATACTCTCTTTATCCATTCCGGATTTTCCGGCAGTATGACTTTCTGTATTTAAGATTTGTTTACCGCGTACAGTTTCTTTAATATACTCGGAATTGGCCATGATCCTTTGCGAATTCATTCCGACACCGATGATACATGATACTGCTATAATAGCCGAAGAAACAATAAAGTGCTTCATCGGGGTTTTCTTTTTGATAACCCGTACCAATTCAGATATAAAGAGGAATCCTAATGCAAGGAACAGATAGTAGGTCATCTGTGGATGGTTGGCAGCAATCTGAAGTCCCATAAACAGGGTGGTTACGATAAATCCGGTAATATATTTTTTTCTGATGTACACCAGTAATATACCTGCTAAAAGAGGCGCAAAATACTCAATCGTATTTACTTTACCATTATGTCCTGCTGCAATGATAATATAAAAATAAGTTGAGAGACCAAAGAAGGTAGCCCCCAGCAGAGCGTACTTCCAGTTTCTCACCACCACCATTCCCAAAAGGAAAAATCCTGCAAAAAGTAAAAAAAGATAATTAACAGGTCTTGGCAGGAAATTCAGATTACTGTCTATTTTTTTTATGATATCCCCCTTAAACTGGCTACCCATCTGGTAGGTAGGCATTCCCCCAAACATGGAATCACTCCAGTAAGTTTCTTTATCATTATTAGCTCTGTAATCAAGAAGTTCTTTTGCTCCTCCCCGGTACTGAACAATGTCATGCTGGAAAAGTTGCTTTCCCGTAAAAACAGGAGTGGAATATAAAAATGCTAAAACTATAAATACAACTAATGAAATTGCAATATAAATTAAGTTTTTATTTTTCGCCATGCTGGTTATTATCTTTTATTTTCTTGGAATTTTTACCTTTTATCCTTCGTTTCTTTTACTTCCTCGTAGTCCACAGTTTCTGCGTCCCAATTGATCTTTGCATTCTTTTTTGAGTTTTGTATATCCTGCTGCTGTTTATCATTGTTATTGTTGAAACGGTAACTGTAAAAAGTCTTAAAAAAAAGCCTTCTAAGGATATTCCAGACAAAGAAAAGAATAATAGCTGTAAGTACTAGCTCAAGAATCCACTTCATATTTTTTTATTTTATAAGCCTCAATTATTTAGCAGATGGATTTACCATTACAGAAGAATTGGAAACGCTTTTCATGGATTGAGATTGTTTCCCATCCGAAATGGTTTCTATCTGAGTTGTTTTTACTGTAATATTCTGGTTGTTGATCCATCCTGTATTTTCATCAAACTTTATAGTACCGTTCTGTACCAGCTCACTGCTGATGCTGTGAGTCATTGCTCCCTGGGCCTGTTTATCGGTCTTTTTAGGAATTCCACCTGTTACGCCAATCTCAGCAATCCCATTTCCAACACTTTTTAATACATAATTTGAAGTCACTTTAATCTTACCGTTAGGATCAGCATTTTCGGTATTGGTCCATTTTTCACCTATTTTAACACCTTTTTTAGGTATAATTGTAAGGTTTTTGCTGAACTGGTCTTTCAATACTTTTTCGTTAAAACTTTCCTTCAGACTTGCTACAACACTAGCTTTCTGATTGGCATCCTTTACGATAGTACCTACTGCATTGGAAACTTTTGTATAAACTGGTTCAAAACCGGTAATGGAAATTACATTTCCTTTTGTATCCATTTTCATGTTCAGTTTATTGCTTGTCAATGCCCTGTTGATGTTCCAGATCATTTTAAGGTCATCTTCTTTAGGAATAGGCTGTTTAGTATCTACTACAATAGTTTTTCCTTCTGCAGTCTGAGAATTTCTTTTGGAAATAAGATTAAGTGTAATGTCGTAAATATTGTTTTTAACGTCATTTACAGTAAAACTCATCTCATCTGTGGATTCACTTGTTCCGTTCAATGTTTTCCCCTGAGGATCTGTCATTGTTTTTACATCCCTCTGATATGTTGTTAAAGGATAGGTTTTTCCTTTTTCAAGTTTAAAAGTCTGGGTATAAATTCCTGCAGAATCTTTAATTGCAGCATTTTCTGCAACTTTTGCAAGTGAATCAGCCGGAACTTCCACTGTAACGGTCTTTCCTGTTTTGGGATCTACTTTTGTAATTTTTGTTGTTTCCTTTTTACACGAAACCAATGCTATGGATATTAGCGCTATTGCTGCTATGTTTTTCATTTAATTTATTTTAATTTTTTACTACTGTTTTTATTTATTTTGTCTGCAATATCCTTACAGTTACTCCTGGTATAGATATTATCATCCATTTTTCGTTATAGCCGGTTAATAAGTCAGCAGAGTTCGTGCCAACTATCATTTGCTTTATATTTAACGGACCGGTAATATATTTTGAAAAAAGATTTTCATAGTTTTTACGGTAAATCTTTTCAGGAATATTGCCGACAAATTGTTTCCCTCGCATTAGATTATCTGTACGCTGTTTCCGGAATTGTTTTCATGGATTAAAGATTTGGAGAGACAGCCATTTTCTGTCTTACCGCTTCATATAAAATCGCACCACAGGCAACAGAAACATTTAAAGATTGGGTTTTTCCTTCGATAGGTAATTTTATTTTTTCATCGGAATGGTGTAAAACTTCCTTGGAAATTCCAGTTTCCTCGTTACCCATTACAATAGCACAAGGCTCTGTAAAGCTTACATCATAGATAAGCTTTTGTGCCTTTTCTGTTGCTGAATATACAGCAATTCCGCTTTGCTGAAGAAAGTCTACAGTATGAGCAAGATTGGCCTCTTTACAAATCTTCACATTATAAATAGCACCTGCTGAAGTTTTAATGGCATCAGAATTAATAGGGGATGCACCTTTTTCCGGAATGATCACAGCGTCAATTCCTACGCATTCTGCTGTTCTGCATATAGCACCAAAATTTCTTACATCAGTTAATCGATCCAGGATTAATAGAAAAGGAGTTTTTCCCTCTTCAAATAATTGGGGTACTATGTCTTCTACTTTATGGAACGGAACATCTGAAATAAAAGCGACAACACCCTGGTGGTTTTTTCTTGTAAAGCGGTTAAGCTTTTCAATCGGAACGTAATTGGGACGTATTTTATTTTGAGCTAAAATTGTTTTCAGTTCAGCATAAATAGGACCTTGCAATGCATTCTGCAAAAAGATTTTGTCAATAGTTTTTCCCGCTTCAATAGCTTCAATTACCGGACGCAGTCCGAAAATAAAATCGTCTTTCTTATCTGTCATTTTAATATTTTTCTCCTAAAATTGCTCTTTTTTGTGCCAAAAGGTAACCATAATGCAGGCTTTCATGCATATTATTAAAAATAATTGCATCCTGAATGCTCTTCAGATCCATTCCAAAACTTGTGGTATAAGGTGTATAATCCGAAAAGAAATCACTGTCATAATCCTTCATTAAAATCTTTGAAGTTTCAGTTAATAGAAACTCTAAATCTTCAACTTCCGACTTTTGAACGTTCAGGTTAGGCAGCGTTCCTTTTTTATATGTTTCAATCCAGTATTTATCAATCCTGAAAGGGTTGCCACTCAGATAATAATGCAAAAGCTGCTGGGTAGCAACGGTATGTGCAATATTCCAATACATATTATTGTTGAAACCGTCCGGAATCAGCAAAAGATCTTCATGAGAGGTGTTTTGCAGTATATCCAAAAGGTTTCTCCTTACCTGTCTGTGAGCCTGAAAATGATAATTCATTTTACAAAAATTTTAATCTCCAAAAATAGTTTAATAAACTGGAAATGACAATTTTTTGGTCGGAGGATTAAGATAAAAGTTATTAAATTCAGACAAGCAACCTTTTTATTAATACATGGTCATAAATTTTTTCCAACCTATAACTTGTTATTAATGTTATTATAAGACGACAAGTTCTGGCGCTTTGAAGCATTAGGTTTGTATTTATAATAAATAATTAATACTAAATATTATAGATAAGTCTTTTCGTTGTGAGATAAAAAAGATTACTTTTATGGCAATTATAAAAATCAATTAACAATTAAACACAAGGCATGAAAAAACTCTACTTCAGTGTACTTTCTATGTGCATTATTTCCGGGCTATCAGCCCAGGAAGTGGTTTGGCAAAAAGATATCAAATCCTCAACCCAGGATTTCCTGAGCCAGGTAACCATAACAATCGATCAGCAGTATTTGATTACAGGAAGTGTCATACAAGCAGGAAACCAGAAGAAAGATGCAGGAAGCACCCAGCAAAATAATGGTTACGACTTTCATTTGGTGAAGCTGAACCAACAGGGAGACCAGGTTTGGGAGAAATATTTCGCAGGAGGCAATCATGATTATTTGTCTTCTACCGTAGCTACCCAGGAAGGAGGCTTTCTAATTTCAGGAACCTCATATTCCGGAAAGGGAATAGATAAAAAAGATGACTCCAAAGGAGGATCAGATATCTGGCTCATCAGGATTAATGAATTTGGAGATGAATTGTGGCAGAAGACTTTGGGAACAAGTGCAGATGAAGAAGCCAGGGCAGTTATCCAAACCACAGATTTAGGATTTGTTGTAGCCGGAAATGTTCAGAATGCATCCAAAGGTTATGGTTCAAAAGATATCCTGATGATCAGACTGGATAAAAACGGAAAAGAACTCTCACAACTTATTTTAGGAGGAAGGGGATTAGATGAAGTGGAAAAGATGATCCCCACAAGAGACGGAGGAGCACTTCTGGGAATCTATTCAAGAAGTTCTGAGTTTCGTGTTTCCGATTCCGGGAATCAAAATTCAGCCACAGGAACCTCAGATTCCGTATCCCGTTATGCAAAAACCACTGAAAACTTTGGTGAAGGAGACTACTGGATCATAAAACTAAACAAAGAGGGAAAGGTAGAATGGGAAAAGAACCTGGGAGGAAAAGGAGATGATCATCTAAGAACACTGGCTTTAACCTCAAACGGTTATCTCATCGGAGGAGAATCCAGAAGTGAGAGATCCGGAAACAAGACAGTAGGAATAGAAGAAGGTACAGATTTATGGTTGGTTTCTTTAAATGAAAGAGGAGATGAACACTGGCAGAAATCCTACAATTTCAAAAACAGAGATGTTTTAATGGGTATGACTGCCCTAAATCAGCTATCAACTGACAACTCTCAACCCTCAACTAAAGGAATTTTATTAGGCGGATATACTCAGGCAGAAGGAAGAATAGAAACAGATGATGAAACATTCTGGATGCTGTATCTGGACCATAATGGAAATGAACAGTGGAGAAAGCATGTGAAGGGAGAATCCAAAAAGAGAGAGGAGAGATTATCGGATATTAAGCTGAACAGGGATGGTTCCATCATTTTAGCATGAACCAGTGCAGAGGAATTAGGGAAGGAGAACTGGAAGATTGTGAAGCTGGGAGATAAACAACTGGATCAGTTGATTGAAAAACAGGATATCAAGATCTACCCGAATCCGGTATCAGATTATGCTTATATAGAAATAGGCTTTGATTTCAGGGAAGCGGATATTACTTTGTATGATATGGGAGGAAGACAGCTTCAGACTTTGAAAACCAAGAATAAGGTAACGAAGATTAATACACAGCCGCTAATACAAGGTGCTTACCTTGTGGTGATTAAGGCAGATACAGGTAAAAAAGTTAATTATAAAATTATTAAAAAGTAACCATGAGAAAATATTTTATTATTGTATTTCTAATATTATCAAACCTTATATTAGTTTATTCACAAGTTTCACAAATAACAAATTTTTTTCCTCAGAGTCCTAATTCCACTGCTTTCGCAATAAATGGTAAGATCCCCGTAAACATGTATAAGGGGACACCGTCGCTTAGTATTCCATTATTTAGTAATTCAATAGGTGGAAAACCTTTTGAAATATCACTAAATTATAATGTTAAATCTGTAAAGCCAGAAATAATACCTACTTGGACAGGGTTAGGATGGAATCTAGAAGTTGGAGGGACTATTTCAAGAATTGTGAACGGCGGAGTGGACGAAGTTTATCAAAATAATATTCCACCTTATAACAAATTTTCTTATTTAGATAATTATTCAACCTTAGACAATCCTTCTTGGGCTAGTCAGCAGGCTTTACAAACTTATAGTCAAAACAATCTTCAATATATTGCAAGTAATGAGTGGGGAGTAGTTCCAGGTCCAGATGAATTTATTTTAAATTTTTGTGGAATTACGGGTAGCTTTTATTTAAATGAAAAAGGTCAATGGATTGGTAGAACACGAGACGGTAGAACATTTAAAATTACATATGGTTATAAATATGATTTTAAACTCAATGAGAAAGCTATATTAGGAGGAGATTATATTGCTCCCAAAACAACTACAATAAAAAGAATTTTATATGGTTTTACTATCATTTTTGATGATGGGACTGAAGCTGTATTTGGAAATGATGATAATGCTTTAGAATTTACATCAACTGATGAAAATATTGATACATTTAATCCTCAAGTATTTGTAAGTAATTGGTATTTAAAAGAAATAAAATTTACTGATAATAAAAAAATATTATTTTCATATGTCAGAGATGAAAGAGCTGTGTTTTTAAATAATAAAGGGGGATACGTATTCTACAATAAAAAAGATGCTGGTCCTTGGACAAACAATTCTTCATCAGGTGGAAACCTTAATCAGATTGGAACGAATAGGCTTCATAACACCTATTTAGATAAAATTGAGGGTGAAGATTTTATAATCCGATTTAATAAAAGTCTTTCCAATCAAAAAGAATATGGAGATTTTGATTATGCCATTGGGACTTGGGGTGGATTTTATACTCATCATATGAGCAGCTATCGTAATTTTAAACATTGGTATAAATTAGATAATATAAGCATAGAAGACAAGATGGGGCATGTAGTTAAAAGTATTCTGTTTAATTATAATAATATTCCAAGCGATCGTTTACTCTTAAATGAATTGATAATAAATGGAATAGAGAAATATAAATTTTTGTACAATGCACAAAAACTTCCTGATTATCTAAGTACTTCTACAGATGAATGGGGATACTACAATGGAAATACACTTTTATCATCTAACACATCTAATTTATCCCCTGAACAATTAAGGGATTTTCTTAAAAATAATTATCCTCAATCTAAAGCGCCGAGTTTATCATTTTCTAGAGCAAGTACTTTAGAACAGGTAATTTATCCTACTGGTGGGAGTACATATTTTACTTATGAGCTGAACACTTATTCAAAATATGGAGAAAAAGAAATAACACAAAGTCCTCTCAAAATAAGTTCAACTGCTAATGATGAATTTGCAGGGGGACTTAGAATTCAAAAAATTAAATCCTGTAATGAAAACAATAATTGTTTTCAAAAAAATTACTCATATCTTAATGACGACGGAAGATCGAGCGGTATATTACCATACAAACCTCTTTATATTATTGAAGGTAGTGAAGTATCACCTAATTTGTCTTTTTGGGAATGGTCTTCTCATTCCTATCAGAGGCTAAAAGACGAAGACAATTCTATAGGTTATAGTAAAGTGACTGAGATAGACGATAATGGTGGAAAAAAAGAAACCTATTTTACTAATTTTGATAATTCGGATTTTAATGATACTGCAGGAATAGCTTATTTTGGATGGAATAATATAGGTATGTACAAACAATTACCTTATACTTCATTCTCCCTCATGAGAGGAAAGCCTAGTAGAGAAATTTTATATTCATCTACTAAGAAAATCTCTGAAACGACATACTCTTATTTAAAGCATATTGATTATATAAAATCATATACCTTTAGTTATAAACAATTTGGTCAACAATTTAGTAATCCTCCGTTTGTCCTTTTAGATGGTATTACATATGGTTCTCTTTTAGACGCACATTATGTGAATTTTAATACCAGTTTCCTAAATCAAAAAAAAACAATTTTTGAAAATGTAGAAACAACCGAGCAAAATTTTTATAATTATATTTATAATGTTCCTACATTAACCTGGACAACACAGAGTGATGGAAATGTTTATAAGACTAATTATAAATACGCATTTGATATTAGTAATCAAGCAATGATGAATGCTTATATGGTAGGCATTCCTATTAGCATAGACAATAAGCTGAATGATAAAACAATTTCTAAAATAGAAGTATTGTATCCTCTATCACTACCCACTGTAGCAACAGGAAGTTTAATACTTCCCCTATCTAGCTTATCGTATGACATCCAAAACAATACCCCATCTACAGAAGTTACTTATAATAAATACGATTCTAAAGGAAATATCCAACAGTACACCACCAAAGACGGAATTCCGACATCTGTCGTTTGGGGATATAATAATACACAACCTATTGCCAAAGTACAAGGTGCCACTTATGCTCAATTGGTAAGTTTAGGTTTGATTACAGCGATAGTAGATGCTTCAGATCAGGATGCAGCTAATCCAGCTAATGAACCGGCACTAATTACAGCCTTGGATAATTTCAGAAAGAATTCTGGTTTGTCTGCATATCAGATTTCCACGTATACTTATGATCCTTTAATCGGAGTAACCAGTATTACTCCTCCATCAGGGATCCGGGAAGTATATATCTATGATACGGCCAATAGATTAAAGGAAATAAGACAGGATTCTAAAACAGGAAACCTGATTAAAGAATTCAAGTACAATTACAAAAACTAACACACGATGAAAAAAATAATAATTCCTATTGGAGTGCTTGTGACAGGAATGCTTCAAGCCCAGCTTTCTCCAACGGAAAACTATGTATATTCAAAGACCATTCTTGATTATGATGCCAATAATCAGCCGATTAAAACTTCAGAAACCGTTCAGTATTTTGATGGTCTTGGTAGACCTAAGCAGGTTGTGAATATAAAAGCATCTCCCCAGGGAAAAGATGTGGTTACCCCTATTGAATATGATGGCTTTGGAAGGCAGATAAAAGATTATTTACCTATTCCTCAGGGACAGACCTTAAACGGAGGTATTGTTTCAAACCCTTTAGCCAATGTCATAAATACTCCTTACGGACAGGAGAAGATCTATGCTGAAAAGACATTGGAAAATTCTCCTTTGGATAGGCTACTAGAACAAAAACAAGTAGGAACAGCGTGGAATGATAAACCTGTAAGGTTTGAATATGGAACCAACACCGCAACAGAAGTTAAAAAATACGTAACAGTAACAAGTTGGGCCAGTGGAACCACGTCTTCTGCCATCAGCCAATCAGTAAACTATGGCGCGAGTCAATTGTATAAAAATACAATCACAGATGAAGATGGCAATAAGACCATAGAGTTTAAGAATGGAAAAGGTCAGACTATTCTGGTTAGAAAAGTTATTAGCCCTACTGAAAATGCAGATACTTATTATGTTTATAACGAATTTGATCAGTTAGCCTTTATCATTCCTCCTAAAGCGGCTGTGGTTGCTGACGTTAATACGGTGCTGGGAAGTTTGTGTTATATTTACCGGTATGATGGAAGAAACAGGCTTATTCTTAAGAAACTTCCGGGTAAGGATTATGAGTTTATGGTGTATGATAAGCAGGATCGGCTGATCATGACCCAGGATGCTGTAATGGGAGCTAATAAACAGTGGCTTTTTACCAAGTATGATCAGTTTGGAAGAGTTGCTTATACAGGAATCTACACCTCCACAGAAACCTCCGGAACAATAGGGAGGGCTGCTGAGCAAGTAAAGGCCGATGCTGTGGGAAGTAACAACGTAACAAGAACTACTTCCGTAGGATTTATTGTGGGAGGCCGGGGAGCTTATTACACGAATAATGCTTCAAGTTATCCTAATACCATTACCACTCTTTTAAGTATCAACTATTATGATACCTATCCTGTATACAGCTTTAATCCAACCTTTCCAACCAATATTTTAGGGACACCTGTCATAACAGATAGTTCCACATCAAATCCAGTGAGTACCAAAAGTCTTCCTGTGATGAGTGTGGTTAAAAATATAGAAGATGATAACTGGACCAGTAATTATACCTATTATGATAGCAAAGGAAGAGTGGTAGGAACTCACTCCGTTAATCACCTGGGAGGATACACTAAAACAGAAACTGAACTGGACTTTGCCGGCACAGTTAAACAGCTTATAACAAGGCATAAAAGATTAGCCGCAGATACTGAAAAGGTTATTGTCGAGAATTTCACTTATGACCCGCAAAATAGGTTATTAACCCACACCCATCAGGTTAATGGTGGTGTTATTGAATATCTGGCTCAAAACAAATACAATGAAATTTCCCAGTTAGAATCTAAAAAAGTAGGAGGAGTAAGTACTACAACTCCATTGCAGCAAGTGGATTATAAATACAACATTAGAGGTTGGATGACTAAAATTAACGATCCTTCAAATCTCAATGGAAAACTTTTTGGGTACGAGGTTAGGTATAATAATCCAGTTAATACGTTATTTGCTATTTCAAGATACAATGGGAATATTGCAGAAGTAGACTGGAAAACTTCTGTAGATAGCGTATTAAGAAGATATTCTTATTCCTATGATACTTTAAACAGACTTAATTACGGACATTATTCTGAACCTAATAGTACAGTACCACAGGAAAATCATTTCGGGGAATCTTCGGAATATGATTTAAATGGAAATATTACAAGATTATACAGAAATACAAAAAATACAACCAATGGCCTTGCCATGCAGATAGATAATCTTACGTATTCATACACTGGAAACAGATTATCAAAAGTCGCAGAAGCTTCTCAGAATTCATCAGGATATCCTTATTTTGCAACTCCAAATGAAATTACTTATGATAATAATGGAAATATGACAAGTCATAAGGATAAAGGTATTCAAAATATAACCTATAACTTTCTAAATTTACCCACTAATATAAAAATAGATAAAGGATCAGGAATATTTACCAGTACAAGTACATATTTGTATAGGGCAGATGGAAGTAAATTAAGAAAACAGTACAATTATCAACAAAAAAATCCAACTGGTGGTTTTGATGTTTCCGAATCTTCAATAGAATACTTCGATGGATTTCAATATTCTATGGAATCTATTCCGGGAGTAAACTGTCCAAAGTGTCCAAAGCCAACATTAGATTTGAAGTTTGTTCCTACTGCTGAAGGTTATTATGATTTTACAAATAATTCTTATATTTACAATTATACAGATCACTTAGGAAATGTTAGATTGGGCTATAAGAAAGGGATATCAGGAATAGAGATTATTGAAGAAAATAATTATTATCCGTTTGGATTGAAACATGAAGGATATAATGGCTTAGCCGGAAATCCAGCGTATCAATATAAGTACAACGGTAAAGAGTTACAGACTGAAACAGGAATGTATGACTATGGAGCAAGGATGTATATGCCTGATTTAGGTAGATGGGGTGTAGTAGATCCGCTGGCGGAAACTTCAAGAAGATGGTCAACATATGTTTATGCTTACAATAACCCGATTAGATTTATTGATCCGGATGGTATGCAAAATAAGGATATTACATTTGGTAAAAATATTTCAGAAGAAACAAGAAATAAAATTGTAAGTGATCTAGAACAACAAACAGGATTAAAATTATCAGTTAGTGAGGACGGAAAGCTAAGTTATAAAGAGTCTGCTGATGCAGAAGGAAGTAAAACAGCTCGTGATATGTTAAAAGGAGCTATTGATAATCATAGGACAGATTACCAAATTAATTCAGATAATACGAGAGGTTCCTCAATACAAGAAATACAGGGAAGAGGTGAAACTATTGATGGAAAAGCAGGATATACACAAGTTTTCGACCTGAACATCAATACAAATCAAGTTGATAATTTTATTAGTGGTGCAAGTTCAGCTTTAAATCCCTTAACAATGGGATATGGAATGACAACTTTACATGAAGTAAGTCATATGTATAATGGTCTTGAGGATCAAAATGTAATTTATGGTTTGCCTGGGGCAAATGAAAAAGTTATAAATACTATTAGGACAGAATTAGATGCAACAAAAATTTTTAAACTACCATTTGGTCAAAGAAAATCTTATAGTCCTGCAAGTATTCTTCTAAATAGTAAGAAATATAATTTTAGTCCCTTTGAATCCGGAATTATGGACGGAGATTTTAAAAAGATTGATCGTAAGAAAAATTTATACATATTAACTCCAAGAAATTAAGAAAATGAAATATATAATTGTATTATTAACATTGTGTTTTAATATTTTGTTGGGGCAATGTAATTGTGATCAATATAAGAAGGGGTATGAATTTATAAAACAAGACTTTAAAGATAAGGGAGTCGAAAAGTCTTATAATGAAATACTCCTTGCTAAAGCTTATGGAATAACGGTCTACAGTAGATTATATCCTATTAATACAACTCAAGATTATAGAAAGTGGTTAAACATTGATAAAAGTAGTGACAAAGTTCTAAAGAAAGATAAATGTTTGTCGAAAATAAGTAAACTATACTGGCAAAAATCTTGGCAATCATCGGATTATTATAAAAATCCAGAAGCTTTCAAACAAGAAAAATTCAAAGGTCCCTCTCATATTGCAGTGTTCACAAAATCAATAAATGATTCTTTAAGAATAGACGTTATTTCTAACTCACCTAATGGATTAAAATATTGTGGAAGTGTTCATAAATACCTTCTTGTTTTTGATAAAGAAAATAATATTAAAGATTCTAAAACCTGGGTGGATCATTATGAGTGTTTTTAATACTAATTAATATTAAAATATCAATATAAAATACTTTATTTTTTTATTATCTGCTTAATTGATTTAAAAATTAGACTGAGATAGATTTTCTAGATATTCTGTTAAATCCCGAAAATATTTAACAAACTTTAACTCAAAAATGGCATTCATTATGTTGATTAATGCAAGTATTTATTAGAAATTTACCAACTATTTTAAATTAAGCTATGTCAGATACATACCAGGCAGAAGATATTCGCCAGCTCACGGAGAAAGTAAAGGAAAAGAATTATTTGTTTACGCTTCTGAGACAGGAAATCAATAAAGTTATTATTGGACAGGGATATATGATAGACCGGCTTTTGGTGGGTCTTTTAGGAAATGGGCATGTCTTGTTGGAAGGTGTTCCTGGATTGGCTAAAACTTTAGCGATAAAAACTTTGGCTGATGCCGTTCACGGTGATTTTTCAAGGATTCAGTTTACTCCGGATCTGCTTCCTGCGGATGTGGTAGGAACCATGATTTTTAATATCAAAGACAATGACTTTTCTATAAAAAAAGGTCCGGTATTCGCCAACTTTGTGCTTGCGGATGAGATCAATCGAGCTCCGGCCAAGGTGCAGTCAGCTCTTTTGGAGGTAATGCAGGAGAAGCAGGTGACGATAGGAGATGAAACGATGAAGCTTCCGAAGCCGTTTTTGGTATTGGCTACCCAGAACCCTATTGACCAGGAGGGAACTTATTTATTACCTGAAGCACAGAGCGACCGTTTTATGCTGAAATGTAAAATTGATTATCCTGAATTTGAAGATGAAAGAAAGGTGATGAGAATGGTTTCCACCTCTCATCAACCATCTGTTCAGCCTGTCATTTCACTGCAGGATATTGTAGATGCTAAAGAACTGATCAACCAGATTTATCTGGATGAAAAAGTCGAAAAATATATTCTTGATATGGTTTTTGCCACCCGTTATCCTGAAAATTACGGTCTTGCGGATCTTAAAAACTATATTAGCTTCGGAGCCTCTCCAAGGGCTTCCATTAACTTAGCAATTGCTTCCAGAGCATATGCTTTTCTTAAAGGAAGGGCTTTTGTGATTCCTGAAGATGTAAAAGAATTGGCCAAAGATGTTTTAAGACATAGAATTGGTTTAACATTCGAAGCAGAAGCAGAAGAGATATCATCGGAAGAAATTGTTCACAGGATCTTAGCAAAAATCCAGGCACCTTAATATTTATGAATGATGTTGTGATTAGAAAAGCTGTCCTTGAAGATTGTGTTCCTATGTTGGAGCTGATCAGGGAACTTGCCGAATATGAAAAGGCTTTGCATGAAGTTACGGTAACTCTGGAAGAATTTATTGATGCCGGATTTGGAGATGCACCTGTTTGGGGAGCTTTTGTAGCAGAGGTAAATGCTGAAATTGTCGGAATATCCTTATACTATAACAGATATTCAACATGGAAGGGAAGAAGGTTGTATCTGGAAGATCTTGTGGTTACAGAAAGGATGAGAGGTAAACAGATCGGTAAAAAATTATTTGATGCAACCGTGGAATTTGGAAAATCCAATAATTACAGTGGAATGATGTTTCAGGTATTGTATTGGAATGAGCCTGCAATTAATTTCTATAAAAAATACCATCCTAAATTTGATAATGAGTGGCTGAATGTCTCGATTGATTTCAAAGACGGAAGCTGGAATAAGGAACAGGAAGTTGAAAATTAAATGCTTGAAATTTTACATTTTCTTCCAGGCCATGAACGTTAAATTTTCTAGTATTGTATGCAGATAAAAGATATTGTAAAAAAAGTAAAACAAATAGAGATCCGTACCCGAAAGAAGACGGAAGCTACTTTGATGGGACAATATCACAGTGCTTTTAAAGGGCAGGGGATGACCTTTTCAGAAGTCCGGCCTTATCAGTTTGGAGATGAGATCAGAAGAATTGACTGGAATAAAACAGCCCGTTTCCGTGAGCCTTTTGTAAAAGTGATGGAAGAGGAGCGGGAACTTACTATGATGATTTTGGTCGATATTTCAGCTTCCATGGATTATGGGACAAAAACCCAGTTAAAGAGAGAATATGTGGCGGAAATCGCTGCCAGTCTGGGTTTCTCAGCGGCTGGAAATAATGATAAAGTTGGCCTAATCCTGTTTGCTGATAAAGTATACAAAGTCATTCCGCCGCAAAAAGGAAGAAAGCATATCCTTTCTATTATCAGTAATATTTTAACCGCAGATTATGTTCCTGCTGTTTCGAAAATAGATAAAGCTCTGGAATATATGATGGGCATTTTCAAGAGGAAATCCTTAGTGTTTCTTTTTTCTGATTTTGAAGATGCTTATGATTCTAAAATGCTTAGGGTGACCTCTAAAAAACACCAGTTGTTAGGAATGAGGATTTATGATGAAAAAGATAACGAGATTCCGGATGTAGGCTATGCATTATTTTATGATTCTGAAACAGGGAAGCAGGTTTGGGCCAATACTTCAAATGCAAGATGGAGATATACTTTTGCTGAAGCCCAGAAACAGAAAGTAAGGGCCATAGAAGAGGATTTTGCCAATAGTTCTGCCAGTTTTATGAATGTAGCTGCAGGTGAGGATTATTCAAAACTATTGTATAATTATTTTCAGAAGAAATAATTGAATTAAAGGGGCTTACAGCCAAAATTGAATTGAAATTGAAAAAAATACTTTTTATATTATGTTCTCTCATCTGTGTTAATGCTTTTTCACAGATACTTTCTTCGCACCTCGAAAAACAGACACTGGCTTTGGGAGAGGTTAATCACTTTGTGATCAAAATTGATAATCTCAATAATCAGCCGGTGGGTGCAGCTCCTAAAAATGAGCTCCTGCCTTTTCATTTTGAAGAGGTGAAGGACAGCATCGGAACGAATGCAAATACTTATGAAAGAAAGATAGAATTTGCGGTTTTTGAAGAGGGAAAATTTACTATTCCGGTATTGGAATTTAAAGTGGGAGATAAAATCCTAAAGACCATTCCCTATGAAATAGATGTTATTAATACGGCTCAAAAAGGAGATCAGATTAATGATATCATGAAGAATAAGGAAGTAAAACTGGAAACCAGGGATTACTGGGAGCTCTATAAATGGTATATACTGGCTGCTTTGGCATTAATTGCATTGATTATTGCGATTATTATGTACCTTAAATGGGGCAGGAAGTCAAAAAGTGAGCCGGTTGTAGCAACAAACCAAACGTTGAAAGAGCTGGATTCACTTAAAAAGAAAAAATATATAGAAGAAGGCAATTACCGTTCTTTTTATGTAGAACTTATTGATATTTCCAGGAAGTTTATTACCAAACAATATCATTTACCAGCTGATGTATTACTTACGGATGATCTGGTGAATCTTATGAAACAGAATAATACCATATCTCTGGAAAATGAAAAGATAGTGGAAGAGGTATTTTTCAGAGGAGATCTGGTGAAATTTGCTAAAACATTCCCCGATCAGAAGACCATGGAAAGGGATCTTGCAGATATCAGAGAATTTGTAAAAAGATCTTCCAAAGATCTTGAATTTGAAAACTTAAGAAAGGATGTTTAATTTCGAGTTTTATAGTCCGTGGTTTTTGCTGCTTTTCCTGTTGTTTATTCCCCTTTTATTCAGGGATGTGAGCAAACAGAAGAAAAAAGGTATAAAAGTACCTACTGTAAAAAATATGGATAACAGCGGTGGTATTCTTGCTGTGCTTTTTTTACTTAAGATTTCAAAATATATCATACTTTCGGCACTTATTATTGCGATGGCAAGGCCAAGGACCTTTACGATTTCACAGGATAGAGATGATACAAAGGGAATTGATATTATGATGTCCGTAGATGTGTCTTTAAGTATGCTTGCTAAAGATTTGACTCCCGACCGTCTAACGGCACTTAAAGATATTGCTGTAAAATTTGTTGAAAAAAGGCCTAATGACAGATTAGGGCTGGTTACCTATTCGGGAGAGGCATTTACTAAGGTTCCTGTAACTTCTGATCATCAGGTGGTCATCGATGAATTGAAAAATCTCAATCCATTGGAGCTTCAACCCGGAACTGCTATCGGTGAAGGGCTTTCCGTAGCGGTGAATCACTTAAAAAACAGTAAGGCAAAGAGTAAGATTATTATTCTTATGACAGATGGTGTGAATACGATCGAAAATGCTATGCCTACACAAGTTGGTGCTGAACTGGCTAAGAATAATAACATCAAAGTCTATTGTATAGGAATTGGAACGAATGGATATGCACTGATGCCTACCCAAACCGATATTTTCGGAGATCTTGTATTTACCGAAACTGAGGTGAAGATAGATGAACCTGTTTTAAGGGAAATTGCTCAGACTACGGGAGGAAAATATTTCAGGGCTACATCAAACAGCAGTCTTGAAGAAGTGTATGATGAAATCAACCAATTGGAAAAATCTGATGTAAAGGTTTCCAAGCTGTATAATTACCAGGAGTATTTTAAAATATTTCTTTGGATCGCTTTGGGAATGCTTGTTATGGATGCATTGTTAAGATGGATGTTTTATAAATTTTTGAGCTGATGGATTGGTATTTAGGAAATTATTGGTTTTTGTTGTTGCTGTTGCTTTTGCCGCTGCTCGGATTTTTATTGGTTCGCTATCTTAAATGGAAGAATAAAAGGAAAATCATCTTTGCAGATCATAAGTTTCATGAGGAGCTTTTCGAAAAAAAATCAGGCTTTACAAAGATTTTCCCGACGCTGTATCTATTAGGAACATTATTTTTAATCTTTGCGATCATCGATTTATTAAATGGTTCTGAGGAAATCAAGACCAATCAGAAATTGAATAATGTCATTTTTGTTTTGGATGTTTCCAATTCGATGAATGCGGAAGACATTAATCCTAACCGCTTGACTGAAGCAAAGAACCTCATGATCAATACCATGCAAAAAATGAGAAGCGATAAAGTGGGGATTGTAATTTTTGCAGGCGAAGCTACTTCCATTATGCCTCTAACCACAGATTATACTTCTGCTGAAACCTATATTAACGCTATTGAAACGAGTTCTATGCAAATCCAGGGAACGGATTTCCTGAAAGCCATGCAGGCAGCCGTGAATAAGTTTAAAAATGTAAGTAAGGGAGCCCGTAAGATTGTTTTACTAAGTGACGGTGAAGACAACGAAGGAAATGATAACGCTGCGATAAAGCTTGCCAATAAGGAAGGGATTATGGTAACATCCGTGGGGATCGGATCCGACGAAGGCGCTCCTGTTCCGGAATATGTTTTCGGACAATTGATGGGATATAAATCCGACAGGACCGGAGAAACTGTTATTTCAAAAAGACAGACCGGCGCTTTGAAAAAAATGGCTGAATCTACCGGTGGATCATATATTGACGGAAATAACGTTAATGAAGCTCCGGACAGGATTATTGATGCGCTGAATAAAAAAATGTCATCATCAGAAACCCTTGTGAAATCGCAAAACGCCAATCACTACTATCAGTACTTTTTAGGGGTATCTATATTGTTTTTTTTCTTAATTTACATTTTTAATCCAAAGAGAGATTTTAATGTTTAATTTTCTCCATTTTTTCCAGTATTTTTAAAAGATACTTTAACCGAATTTTAACAAATAAAAGCCTGTTTATTAACATATAAAGGAATAATTTTGCATATGATGAATACTAAAATCATTTTTTTATCGTTTATAATTGCTTTTCTCACATCAAATTCCCTGTTTGCTCAGGAAAATTACAGAACATTGGTGTATGAGGGCAATCAGAAATTCAACGGTAAAAATTATGATGGAGCATCTTCTAAATACATGGAGGCTATAAAATCCAATGATAAAGATTTTACGGCCCATTATAATTTAGGCAATGCGTTGTATAAAAGTAAAAAATATGAAGAGGCAAGGGTTGAATTTGAAAAAGCACAAAAGCTCTCTCAAACCCTGCCGGATAAAGCAGCGGCTCTTTATAATTTAGGGAACACTTATATGCAGACAAACCAGCCGGATAAGGCAGCAGAATTGTATAAGCAATCCTTAAAACAGGACCCCTATAACGAAGCTACTCGAAAAAATTATGAAATTGCGAAGTTGAAGGAAAAAGAAAGCCAGGAAAAGAAGAATCAACAGAATAAATCTGGAAAAGGCGGTGGCGGCAAAGACCAACAACAAAATGATGATCAGAAAGGTAATCCAAAAGATCAAAAGCAAGACCAAGGTAAAGGCCAGCAAAATCAGGGAGAAAGCCAGCAGGGAAATAACCCTGACCAGAAGAAGAATAATGAAGGCAAAATGCCCAAAAATCTTGAAAACGCAATATTAAATAAAGTAAGCGAAAAAGAAAAAGAAACCGCCAGAAGAATTTTAAATAAAGATTCTTATTCGATGCCCGAAAGCAACGAGAAAGATTGGTGATGCAACATAAACTGATTTACATAATACTTCTATTGACTTCCGTAATTTCTTACGGACAGGTTAATATTTCCGTAACTCCTGATAAAACGGATTATAGCAGCAAGGATATTGTAAATCTCACCATCGTTCTTGAATTGAACGGGAGTGAATATAACCAGCAGACTCCACTGCGTTTACCCGACTTATCCAAATTCAATATGGTTGGGAGCGGATCTGTTAGCAGTGGCTATATGGATCCCGAAACCAATACGGTTATTACACAATACGTGACCCGGGTAGCTTTGGAGCCTAAACAAAAAGGGAAAGTAAAAATCGGTTCCGTACTGGTTACCATCAACAATAAAATCTATAAAACCGAACCGTTCGATATTTTTGTAAGGGATGTGGAGAAAAAGTCCGTAGCCAGCGCTTCAAATGATGTATATCTTAATATGGAAATTGAAGACAGGGAAGTATATCAGGATCAGCCCACCATTGCTGTATTAAAGGTTTATTCCAGAAATATTGATAATTTCAGAAGGGTAAAAAATATTCGTCTTCCCAACCAGGGAAACATCAATGTTCACGCAATTAATTTCAACAGATCTGAAATTGATCCTTCTGACTATGGAAATATGGCTTCACAGGTTTTAGCCATGTTTATGATATTCCCTAATGAAGCAGGATATGTGGAAGTTCCTTCTGTTTCAGCCTCATTAAGCAGCTATGCCAATAAAAATAAAATACTTTCCAATAAAGTAAAACTTAATGTAAAAAGATTGCCTGAAGGCTCACCGGAATGCTTTAAAAATGCAGTAGGAAACTTTAACGTGAGTGTTTTTAATGCGACTAAAGAAAAAGTTGAAGTTAAAAAACCGTTGAATGTGATCATAAAGGTTTCAGGAGAAGGGAATTTAACGGATATGAGTTTACCTACGATTGCGGAATCTCCGGACTATGAAGTTTTTAAGCCTAAGATTACAACTAAGGTAGTTCCCGGATTAGCAGGGATTAAAGGTGAAATTCTGGCAAATTATGTTGTTATTCCTAAGAAAGCAGGACCCATCTCAATTAAAACGGAACAGTTTGCATTCTTTAATCCGACAAGTAAAGAATATGTAGACCTGGGACAGGAAACATTATCGGTAAACGCTTTCTCCCATGACCAGATCATGGAAGCCCGATCTACGGTTGAAAGAGTAAATGAGTACACAAACAGTCTTTTAGAAACGGTAAATACACCAGTTCTTAAGACGACAACGTTTAAAGTTAAAGAAAAGAATAAGTTTCACTGGAATATTCTTTTAACGAACATTGCTATTCTTCTTACTTTGTTTGTTCTATATCTGTTATTCAAGACTTGGCAAAAAAAGCGTAAATTGATTAAAGAAACTGTAGCTGTAAAACCTCTGGGATCTGTAGCGGAAACAGAAAAGGAGATACGACAAAGGCTTAAAACTGATGTTAATGATTATTTCAGTTATCTGGAAAATCTTAAAGACAGTGAGGATTACCAGAAATTCTTTCAGACGGTTGATGAACTGGATGCAGAAGTAAGGAAAGAGTATTTCCAGGGCTCTTCAAAAGATTTTGTGAGTTTCCTTGAAAGCTATAAAGGGGTGGCTGTTGCTGAAGAATACAGAACTTTATCACAAAAGATCCAGATAGAAAAGTTCTCTCCTGTGAAATCATCAGAAGGAATGGATGAGCTGTTGATCGCTATTGTTAATTTGTATTCAAAGATTAGCAAATAGTTATTTATTTTTCATATTTTTGCGAAATTATTAAATACGAAAGATGGAAATTTTTGATCAGTTTTCTTTGAAAGAAGTTCTAACCTGTTTTATGGTTCTTTTTGCTGTTATTGATATTATCGGGTCGGTTCCTATTGTTGTAAGTCTTCAACAGAAATTCGGACAGATTGAAGCGGGAAGGGCATCAATTACAGCAGGGATTATCATGATGGTTTTTTTATTTGTAGGAAATAAAATCCTCAAATTCATTGGAGTGGATGTTAATTCCTTTGCCATTGCCGGGGCATTTGTCATTTTCATTATTGCTATAGAAATGATCTTGGGAATTGAAATCAATAAAACAACGGAGGCCAAGTCAGCATCTATTGTTCCTATCGCTTTTCCTCTTGTTGCAGGAGCAGGAACATTAACGACGACTTTATCCTTGAGAGCTGAATTTCATGATATTAATATTATCTGTGGAATAATTCTCAATACAATTTTCGTATATTTGGTGCTGAAATCAGCTAAGTGGCTGGAGAAGAAAATGGGAGAAGCTACATTAGCTGTTCTACAGAAAGTTTTCGGTATTATCCTTTTAGCTATTTCAATTAAATTATTTACCGCTAACTTTGCCCAATTGGTGCAAAACTATTTTAATTTTTAAGAATTATGCAGAAGTTTTATAAAGTATTTTTAATACTATTTATCGTTTTCATCGCAATTAATCTTTACGCGTTGGACTGGCAGTCAGAAGTTTTATCTGAAGATAACCTAAAGTTTGTTTTTTCAATTGCTTCCGCGGTGATCGGTCTCATTTTACTTTTCGTATTGAATACCTGGAGTAAGATAGGAGTAAAGAAATAATCTTTTTTAAATAAATATAAAAACCACTTTCAATAAAATTCGAAAGTGGTTTTTTATTTCCTATATTTTATGGATTGTGCTGAAGCCTATTTTTCCTGATTTACTAAAGTAAATATGGGCTTTAAAATTAAAGGTGAATACTGTATTGCATAACCAGCTAATAATACGATCATTAGAAATACAATAGCTTTTGTAATTTTATTACTTCTTTTTAACATCATTTTGTTTTTTTGTTTTATTAGTCACATCAGATCTCAGGATAATAGCAAAGCCTTATCTTAAGTACATATGTTAGTTCAATCAGTTATGGATATAGTTTGAACTACATTTTTTGAATTTCAGTAAAATTTGCGAAAGTGAGGAAGGATATTAATGAAATAAGAGCATCAGGGATCTTCCTCCTATGATAATAGATAGATTTTTTCATTCATTTGTTTTATGCA
The DNA here is from genome assembly GCF_028570785.1 of Chryseobacterium sp. B21-037. Taxonomy (NCBI): domain Bacteria; kingdom Pseudomonadati; phylum Bacteroidota; class Flavobacteriia; order Flavobacteriales; family Weeksellaceae; genus Chryseobacterium; species Chryseobacterium sp. B21-037. The sequence continues at coordinate 2,217,967 of NZ_JALGCB010000001.1, read as the reverse complement.
AAATTACAAAAAAATAAATGAATCGTATTTTATTTGTTGATTATCAAATGTTTATATTGTTGTTTGTAGATGTTTTATTAGGAAAATTTCCAATAAATCATATAATTGAATATTAGTTTTTAATTTAACCTAGCAATTACACAATAATTTATTTAATTTTCAAAAACTTTTGATCTCTTAGTAAGCGATTACTTAATGTATTCGTTTTTAACCCTTGATCAACATAGGATTTATGGGTAGGTCCTAAAGAAAAGTATCTGGTAGTAGCCTTCAGGATAGGGTGGCTTTCGTCTTGGTTTTATACGAACTGTTGTTCTTGTTATAAGCAACAACAAAGAGCGCCATATTCTTATTTGTGTGAAGGTTCGGATTTAAGAAATCATCAGATTTTTTAAAACAGCTTCAGATTTTAATTCTGTTTCCTGCCATTCTTTTTCAGGATTGCTTTGTGCCGTAATTCCACCCCCTACAAATAAATGCACTGAGTTACTATAAAGTTTTGCACATCTTAAATTCACAAAATACTGTATGGTTTCTTCAGTCTCGATTTTGATATACCCGGCATAAAATTCACGGGGGAATTTTTCATATTCTTCGATCTTTTCCCTGCAGAAGTCTTTAGGGATTCCACAAACGGCAGGAGTAGGATGCAGCTCTTTAATGATATGGTCTACATCTTCAGGTTTGATCTTTGCTTTAAAATCCGTTCTGAGATGTTTAATATTTCCTGAAATATGATCATATGTTGCAGATCTTTCTATATGACCCAATATGGCATACTTCTCAAAAATATCCTGAATATAGTTTGAAACCGGTTTTTGTTCCTCAATTTCTTTTCGGACCAGGTTTCAGACACCGGTAGTGTGCCTGCCAGACTCATCGTTTCAAAAGTATGGGTAGTTTTATCAAACTTTCCTAATACCTCTGAAAAAGCTCCCATCCAGGAATTATCTCCATTCACAAAAACATATCTGAAAGCATTGGGATAAGCATTGCATAGATTTTTAAAACTTTCTTTTACATTGATTTCAGAAAAGTTTTTAATAATTTTTCTTCTCGAAAGAACAATTTTTGGGAGATTGTTTTCTCTGATTACTTTAATGACTTTGTCCAGTTTATCCAGATACTCATCTTTAGTTTCGCCGGTATAACCATCGGGATCGCGGGGTAAAGAAAATTCTGTGATTGTACGATTATGAAAATCTTCTGCTTTGACTTCGATGATATCACCTTTGAAACGGAGATGGCCTGAGTTATGAAATGGATAAACGGTTACTGAATTCTTTAAAGATTCTTTATTGGTGGTATATAGCTTTTCGTTGAAAGGAAATTTGAAGTAAATCATGAGTCTGCTGCTTTTAGAAAAATGCCTAGGAAAAATAAAAATGTTAAGCTGCTTTTCCGTTATGCAAAGGTATTGTTAGTCTTAGAAACGTCAAAATCAATTGGATTGTTTTTTGAAATTCTTGCGCTATATCATAAAAAAGACTCAAATATACTTGAGCCTTTGTATTTTTATTAGTAATGAAATTACCGGTTGATGATGTTATTGGTCATTGTGGTGTGGTTGATGAGTTGTCCTTTTTCGTCACGGATCTCAATTTCAGAAACATGCATTGTTTTTCCTTTTCTTATGAAACGTGCCGTGCCGGTAATAATTCCATCTTTTTTGCTTCTTAAGTGGTTGGAGTTGATGTTGGTACCGACACCATAGTATTTCTCACCATCGATAAAAATATTGGACAGGCTTGAACCCAACGTTTCCGCTAATACACAACTTGCTCCGCCGTGGAGAATTCCAAATGGCTGATGTACTCTGGGTAAAACCGGCATTGTTGCCGTAAGGACTTCGTTTTCCTGATCAATATCGATAAATTTTATTTCAAGTGCTTTTGCTAAGGTTTCTTCACCCCAGTTGTTAAGAAAGTTCAATAACTCCTCTTTGGTCATATCTTTCATATAGCGGTAATTATTTTATGATTGTGCTCCATTTTCTGTTCCCATGATATTGGGATTCCAGTTGGCAGGAACTTTCGGGACAATATCATTTTTATATAATAATTCTGGATCTCATCCATAATTTCTGAAAAAGGAGCCGAAGCAATTCTTTCATAAGGGATCGTATATCCGAGATAAATAATCTTCCTTTTAAAATCCCCGGCAGCCAGAACAATAGGAACTTTTGCAGCTAAAGCCATATGGTAAAAACCTTTTCTCCATTTCGGAACCCAACTTCTGGTTCCCTCGGGAGTAATAACCAAACTGAAATCTTCCTTTGCAAATTGCTTGGCAACAAAATTAACAAGATCATTTTTCTGACTTCTGTCGATACCAATTCCTCCCAGACCTTTCACGATTCCGCCATACCATCCTTTGGTATGAGCATCTTTAATGATTATCTTCAATGGCTTTTCCAAAGACCAATAAGCAAAATTCCCTAAAATGTATTCCATGTTATGGGTATGAGGTGCTACTACAAGAATACACCTGTTAAGGCTGTTGACGTCGCCCTGAAGCACGACTTTCCAACCCATCAGTTTCAACATTATTTTGCCGATTAGTTTTTTCATAGATTTCGTATTAAAACAGAAAAAGTATAACCAAAAGGTTATACTTTACAAATATATTGAAATATTATCGCTCTTAAAATAAACCGCTGATTAAATCTACGATTTTCATTATAATTTCTAATGCTACTTGTACCATGGTTGAGGTTTTTTTAATTGATTTGGTTATGAATTAAATAACTATACGAAGGTATGACAATTTTTTAACATAAAGAACTAATAAATAATATTTTTTGTCACTTTTGAAAGAAGAAGAGTGTGAATTTCAAACTGTTGTCTTCCATTCACACCTTCTGCCACTCTCTGCAGTTTATTATTTGGTTTTTATGGAAATTTCGTCTTTTCCATCCTTGATCTGGATGTCTACTTTACCTTTTTTCTTGATGTCAGACTTTACGGAATCCATTATCTTTTCTGCTTTAGAGTTTGGAACTTTTTTTCCGTTGATAATGATGCTATCCTTATCATTGGAGTTGTACTCTATAGTAGAACCATTAACGGAGATCTTATTTTTCTCGATTCTGATATTTGCCTGATCATCATCAGAATTTTCATCATCGTCATCTATTCCGTCACCGTTCAGGTCCCCGTCGAAATTAATTCCGTCTTTTTTGATTGGAAGTACCACTACATTCTGTGGAACTACAAGCTCATATTCTATACTGTAATCTCTGAAACGATGTTCATATGGATATTTGATGTAATTAGGAAGTATCACCTTGTTATTTACAACTTCTACAGGAACACTTACGTTTAACGGGATATTATATCCTCTTGCTTCTTTTTTAATGATTAAGTAAGGGGTTTTTATATCGGCTTTTCTTGTTACGTCAACATGGATCCAGTTCTTTTTGAAAACGTTTACTTTATCTGAGTAAAGGTCATCGTCATATCCAAGGAAGTTTTGTGGAATAACAATTTGTTTAAGGTCTACATAAACACTATCTGATGTTGTATTGATAGATACCTCTTCGGTGTCTTCTTTGTGGCCTTTTAGAAACATGTCTTTTCTTGCCATACTCACTCCAAAATAAGTAGATAATGCGATCAATCCAAGGAATAATGCTCCCAAAACCCAACCCGTATTTCTTAATTTTGTTTTAGGCGAAATTAATTTGATACTTAATAAGGCAAATAACAGGGCAGGAATTAAACTTCCTAAAATGATCATGGCCATAATGGTATACTTCATTCCGTCATTGTCGAAATAGAAATTCATTTCGTTAATAGGAGGGAAATCATTAGTTCCCATAAATCCGAAGACTACAAATACTCCGATCAGACAAGAAAAAGAGATCAGTGCGAAGATTCCTCCAAGAACATATCTCACTACGTTCCATATCCCGCTTCCTGCATTATTAATGTAAGGTTTGTTTTCGATGTATATTTCTCCGACTCTCTGAGTAGATTCGTTGGCAAATTGTACCAGCTTATTCGATTCATTTTTAAGATTGTCGAAGTTCATAGGCTTTCCCTTCATTTTCAAAAAATCTGCAGCAGTTTCTGCTTTGGGAAGTACGATCCACAGAATAATATAAAGTAATGCAATAAGTGAAGAGGATATAGCAGCTGTAAATATTCCCAGGATAAATACTCCAAGCCAGATTGCTCTCATGGCAGTAATATCCATTCCTACATAATGGGCCAGACCTGCACACACACCGGCGATCTTTTGTCTTTCAGGATCACGGAATAATTGTCTTTTGTCTGAATATTCTGCGCCTGAGTGGCTTGTTCTTTTAGAGTTTTTCTCTGAATAATATGCTTCTTCCTGTTCTTCGATTTTTTCCGGTGTTCCGATTTGTGCAATTACTCCTTCTACATCAGTATCGTTGATAACTTCTCTTTTTCCTAATGAATCTCTGAAGATTTCAACCATTCTTATTTCTATGTCATGCATTACCTCATCTGCTTCTGAAGCATCCAGAGAGCTTCTTAGTGCATTAAGGTAATCGCTTAGCTTTATGTATGCGTGTTCCTCTATTGTAAAAGAAAAACCTGCGAGTCCTATTGAGAGTGTCTTGTTCATAGCTTTGTTTTTTAATTTTTTTGAGTGATTTGGTTTACTGAATCTGTTAATTCGTTCCAGGTATTGAGAAGTTCACCTAAAAACAACTTTCCTTTTTCTGTAATCTGGTAGTATTTTCTCGGTGGGCCTCCTGTTGATTCTTCCCATCTGTAAGAGAGAAACTCACCATTTTTTAATCTTGTTAAAAGAGGGTAGAGTGTGCCTTCTACTACATCCAGTTTTCCTTTTTTTAGTTCATCTATAAGGTCGGAAACATACATTTCACGATGATTGATAAGACTTAAAATACAGAATTCCAGAATCCCTTTTCGCATTTGCGCTTTGGTATTTTCAGTATTCATCTTAATAAGGTTTTAATTAGTTATATTTAGAATCCGGTTCCTAGCTAGTTGAACCTATTCTTATTTTACATTACAAAGATATGTAATTAAAATGGTATTATGCAATACAAAGTAGTGGAATTTTTATTTACTTTTATTTAATTAACTGATTTTCAATTAAATAAATTTTATCTATTTTTTTAAGAAAACTAAAATCAATTAAAATAGAAGATAAATGATGGTCATTCTTAACGCTATTCTTATTTTTGTTATGGAAATTTTCAGTCATCTGTATACTGAGCAAAAAAGTTAATTTTGAATAGTTCTGTAATCTTGATCATCTTTATTATTTTAGGATCTTTTTGCTCCGGTCAGCAGCATTTTGAAATTAAAGATGGATCCTTATTGTATAATGCGGAGATCACTGTTCAGGATTGTGATGCTGATAAATGTAGTGGAAATGGTACAATTATACTGAAAGATAAAAGGACCTCGCGGACTTTACAGGAGTTCACTTCTGATGATCTTTATTTTTACCTTGGTAAGGATCAACAACCTAGTGTTAATGTTATTCAGCTTTATGATGAACAGAGCCCGCTGATATTTAAAGATTTTAACTTTGACGGTTTTGAAGATATTGCTATCCGAAATGGTAATGAAAGCAGCTATGGTGGTCCTTCCTATGACGTATATGTCTATAATACGACAAGAAAGCAATTCGTGATCAGTGAGGAATTAACTGATCTTGCCCGCGAAAATCTGGGAATGTTTCAGACAGATCCAAAAAGGAAAAGACTCATAACATTTTCTAAATCCGGTTGTTGCTGGCATTTAACCACAGAATACAGAGTGCTGCCCGGAAAAGGACTTGATAAGGTCTTTGAACTGGAAGAAGATGCCATGAATGATGAATCTGTAAAAGTAACCCGACGCGAAAAGATTAAAAATAAATGGATCATAAAAACAAAGAGATATCCAATCAAAGAATATTATAAAGAATAGGAAACATGAAAATACAAAAGGAAATTGATTTTATTCTTGCTGTAGATGCATTAAAAAATGTACAGAGAAGGAATTATAATGCCGATGATTCAAGAAGAGAAAATACTGCTGAACACTCATGGCAGATCATTATTTTAGCACAGGTACTTTTCCCCTATGCTAAAAACAGGGCTGATATCGATCTGTTAAGGGTGATACGGATGCTTTCTATCCACGATCTGGTAGAAATAGAAGCTGGAGATACATTTTTATTTGACGAAAAAGCCATGGTGGGCAAATTTGAAAGAGAAAAATTGTCTGCCCAGAAAATTTTCGGGATTCTTGATGAACCTTTGCGTTCGGAATTCTTTAATTTGTGGCTGGAATTTGAAGAAGAACAGACCCCTGATGCTATTTTTGCCTGTGCAATAGACAGGATCATGCCGTTTATCCTGAATTCGCATACTTCAGGAAAAAGCTGGACAGAAGCTAAGGTAACAGAAAGCCAGATCAGGAATATGCTGGAAAATGCCATCAGCCGGGCTTCTGATGAAATGGGAGAAGCATTCCAGTTTTTACTTAGTAAAAGTTTAGAAACAGAAAAAGTTTTAAGATAAATAAAACGCAAGCCGAAGGCTTGCGTTTTTTTCTGATTATAGTATCTGTACAGGCTTTTTAAATTCGTCTATAGCTACGAAAGTGAAATCTCCAACAATAGCTCTTTCTCTTTCATACGAATACATCTGTTCTGTATAAATTTCTACGTTTACCTTCATACTGGTAGTCCCGACATGGGAAACTGTTCCTATCAATTCTACAATAGTTCCTGCAGGAATAGGCTTTTTAAAATCAATTTTGTCGCTGCTTACAGTTACCACTCGTTTTCTTGCAAAGCGGGTAGCGGTAATAAATGCCACTTCATCCATCAATTGCATCGCTGTACCACCAAAAAGGGTATCGTAATGATTGGTTGTGTTGGGGAAAACCGCTTTAAAGATTCTGGTTTCAGATGCTTGAATTCTTTCTTCTGTAGTCATATTTCATTATTAAATTAAAGCGGGATGAAATTATTGAAATAAACAGAATAATCTAGGAATTAGTATATTCCTGAAAACATCCATCAGATCAATAAACTTCAGGCCGCGAAAGTTTCTTGTTCAAAGAAAAGGCAGGTCTCCTGACTTGTAACATCTTTAATCCCTTCCCATGCATGGCACAGTGGATCCTACATAAAGACTTTTGTTACTTACAGTTGCGCGACAGCTCGTGATTTTCACACGATTCCCTTTTAATCTGCGTTAGGCAGAACCCATTCCTGTGATGAATAAGTGGTAAGACTTTTTCAGGTGCAAAAATAAGGATAATACAGAGAAGTAAGGTGAATTATTCCGGATTTTTAAAAATAATCTGATGAGCCACCCGGCCCTGTTTGATTGTCCAGAGTGTGGTATACCTGTTTTCACCTGATCCGTTCACCATATAAAGGAAAATATTATCATTATCAATAGCAGCTACACTGATGTTATTGAAATCCATAGTAGGCTGGAACATATTTTTGATGGCTTCTCTCACAAAGACAGAGCCACGCCCCACCTGCTGTACCCGGATCGATTTGATTTCGGTCATCCCTTCCGGAAGTTCTTTGCTTATTCCCCAGGGTTTAACTTTATCAATGGTTAATATCGTTCCATCCGTATCTTTTTCCTGTTTACGGTAGCTGGCATTAGAAGGATAAATATCGATGATTACTTTACTCCTTTGAGCGGTAGGTATTTTGGGGTTGTTATTATCTGTGAAAATGAGGGATCTTCCGTTTTTGGATTTGGAAGGTGTGTATTGAGGCAACTGATCAATAAAGGCTACACGGTCTTTATTCACCATACCTTCCTTATCAAGATTTTCATATCTCACAAAAGGCTTTTCAGTATCCTGCTTATCGGGATATTTGATCCATAGCCATTCTGTTTCTCCGGGAGCCGGTTTTACATAAAGAAAAACATCCCCTTTACGCATTCTGATTTTGTCTACAATTTTTCTGTAATTATCCTTTGCCACCCGTACATTGGCATAGCCTTCTTCTGCTTTTACAACTCCAAAAGGAATTTTTTGCTGCCCTTTTAGGAAGGCTAATGAAAATAAACTGAAGGCAGATAAATAGAATGCTTTGTTTACGGAAATCATCATGAAAAATTTTTGATACTTCAAATATATAAATTAAAAGCATTTCGGAACATAATTATAGCTTCCTAAATCTTCTTTATTTGCTAAAGAAAGTTTTACAAAAGGAATTTATTCTGTTAGGTTGGAGGAGGATAGAAATTCGGTAAGGCGAAATTTTTGGGAAGAAGGAAGAGTAAAGAGTAAAGAGTAAAGAATAAGAGAGTGCTAAAAGCACTCTCATTTATTATTAAATCAATTTTTAAATTCTTTCAAGCTCATCGGCATCAATGGTTGTTTTAAAGGTTCCATAATTGACAATCACTTTATTTCTTGAAATTTTTTCAATCGTGCCGACACTGGTACTTCCTGTAATACGCACCCGTTGTCCCACTTTCATCCAGATCTCACGATCGGTTTTGCGTTTTTCCTCTATTTTTTCGTTGGTTTCTGCGATTTTTTCAATAACCTCTTCTTTTTTCAGCTGCTGGGTGATCTTTCTTTTTACAATCTGAAGACGTTTGGTTTCATCTTTATCAGCACCTATTTTTCTGAATTTTTCCTGTTCTAAAATCTTCACGAAATCTTTTACCACATCCTTCCTGGATTTTCCCTTAACGTAGCTTTCGATAAAAGATTCGATTTTGTTCCCGAACTGAAGCTTCCGATGTTCTTCTTCATACAGCTTTTGAAAATTGAATAATTTTTGCTGAAGTTGTTCATTCAGCTTTTGAAGGTTATCCCGTTTATCTTCTACCGATTCCTTTCTTTCAGCCAGATCTGTTTTAAGCTTTTCAACTTCAAATTTTTCCTGCTGTAGCTTAACAATGGTTTTATCAAGGTTTACAATATCGTGTTCTACCTTTTTCTTTGCAGAATGGATAATGAATCTGGGAATTTTATTCTTTTCGGCAACTTCAAAAGTAAAGGAACTTCCTGCCTGGCCTACCTCCAGTTTGTACATCGGTTCCAGAGTTTCTTCATTGAATAGCATCGCCGCATTTTCAGCATTAGGGAGTTGTTCTATCACCAGTTTGATATTGGTATAGTGTGTGGTGATAATCGCGAAACTTTTTTTGTCGTAGAAAAATTCAAGGAAACTTTCTGCCAGGGCACCTCCCAGTTCCGGATCGGAACCTGTTCCAAACTCATCAATTAACAGGAGCGTATTGGCGTCTGATTCCCTGATGATTCCGGACATTTTCTTTAATCTCGAAGAATATGTCGAAAGATGGTTTTCTATAGACTGATTGTCTCCAATATCAGTCATGATTTTGTCAAAGAAAAACATTTCGGATTTCGGGTGAGTGGGAACGAGGATTCCACTTTGGATCATCAGCTGTAGTAATCCTACCGTTTTTAAGGTTATTGATTTTCCCCCTGCATTGGGACCGGAGATACAGATGATCCTGTTATGTTCCGTCAGACTCAATGTTTGTGGGTGGATCGTTTTGTTCTCTGCTTTATTCCTTAGCCATAACAATGGATGAAAAGCTTCTCTTAATCTCAGGGTTTTATGGCGGTTGATTTTAGGCAGTACTCCATGGATTAATTCTGCAAATTTGGCTTTTGCCCTCGTTAAATCAAGATCAAAAATGTATTTTTGATACCTCCAGAGCTGAGGTTGAAATTCGGCTAATTCAGCTGTAAGTTTCCTCAGGATCTTATCAATTTCTTTCTTTTCCTCCTCTTCAGCTTCCTTCAATTTAAAATAGTGGCTGACTACGCTGTCCGGCTGTATATAGGTAATGGATCCGGTTTTTGAAAGTCCCAAGACTCTTCCGGAAACCCTTTTTTTATACGCAGATTTTACTGCTAAAACTCTTTGGTCCTCTATAATACTCTCACGGATGTCATCCAGAAAATCACTTTGCCCATAATTGAACAAGGCCCGGTTGAAATTTTCCTGAATTGCTTTTTTGGCATGCTGAATTTCTGTCCGTAATGTTTTTAGAACGGGTGAAGCTTCGCTTTTTACCTCTCCAAAACGGTTGAAGACTTTATCAACCTTATCAATGATCTCTTTTTTAAATTCAAGAACTGAAACATTTTCCAGAAGATTGGGAAAAGTATCCGGCATGGTGGGAAAGAACTTTTGTAGCTTTCCGATTTGTTCCGTGAGTGTTTTTATCTTGATGAATGCGCTGTTTTCCAGTCGATAGTTCTCAATCAGCATTAATTTCAGTTCCGCTTCAATATCTTCATATTCATCAAATGGGATAGCATTTGAACTTTCAAAACTTGAAAGATATTCCGAAGTTTTTTTCAAAGAAAGCTCTGCTTCGTCGATTTCCATAGGACGAAGTTGAAGAATTTTTTCTCTCGTTTTCGGAGAATACGCAAAAGGAGAAATTTCCGCGAGCAATTGCGGAAATTCTAATTCGTCTAAATCTTCTTTATTTATATACACAATGCAAATTTAGTGAGAAATTGTGAATTTGATGAGATGATAATTTGAAAATGAGATATTTTGAAAATTTTATGGTCCTGATCTTTTTTAAATGAATGTTTTAGTACATTTGAAATATGAGAATAGAAACCAATCGTTTGATTTTAAGAAATATTGAAGAAACCGATGTTGAAGACATTCTTAGGATCCGTAGCAATGAAGAAATCAACAGATACATCTTGCGTAATTCACCAAAAACGAATTATGATGCACTGGATTTTATTTTAACGATAAAAAGAAATACCCAAAATAACGAAACTGTATATCTGGGTATTTCATATAAAGATCAACCCAACCTTATCGGAACGATATGTTTGTGGAATTTTTCTGAAGACAGAAAGATAGCAGAAGTAGGCTATGAGCTCTTGCCGGACTATCACAGACAGGGAATTATGTCTGAAGCATTGGATGCTGTTTTACATTTTGGTTTTAATGAATTAAATTTGCAGGAGATTATAGCTACTACCCATCAAGATAATAATAGTTCAAAAACCCTGCTTTTAAAATATAATTTTGTTTTAGAACAGGATAAAAAAGATGAAGATTTTCCTGAGGGAATTATTTTTAGCTTAAAGAAATAATTGACCTGTAGCGGAGTAATTAGCCAATAGGCATTTAATCAATAAATTAACCCATTTTCAAATTATTGAATTGAAACAATGACCTGGACAGAAGTTTTAGCACCTATAAAAAGTACTGAATATTTTAAAAACCTTTGGGAGAAGGTAAAACAAGAATATGCAACCACCAAAGTATTTCCCCCGAAAAATCAAATTTTCAGGGCACTGGAAATTACACCTTTTGATGATATTGAAGTGGTGATTATTGGCCAGGACCCTTATCATAATGATTATCAGGCTAACGGATTGTGCTTTTCTGTTTCAGAGCAGGTGGCGGCTCCACCTTCTCTAAAGAACATTTTTATTGAATTGAAAGATGACCTTGGAGTAGTAAGGACTTCTAAAGAGCTGGATGATTGGGGAAAACAGGGAGTACTGTTGCTAAATGCAACATTAACAGTACGTGCTCATTCTCCCAATTCCCATAAAGATTTGGGATGGGAAAAATTTACAGACTTTATCATTAAGGAGATTTCAGATAAAAAAGAAAATGTAGTCTTTGTGCTTTGGGGAGCTTTTGCACAAAAAAAAGCCGAACTTATTGATCCGGCCAAGCACTTTATTTTGAAATCGGCGCATCCTTCACCTTTTTCCGTATACAGGGGGTTTTTTGGAAGCAAGCCTTTCTCAAAAATTAATGAATATCTTATCTCAAAAGGGAAGAAACCTATTTCGTGGTAGTTTTTTCGCCTGTTTTTTTGATGGTAATTCCAATTTTGTATTTTCCCGGAAGTCCTTTTGTTCCTTCTTGTGCAGTCGGATAGGGGGTAACATCTTTTAATGAGATGGTATATCCATTAAATTCTGCAGATTGTACATAGTTTCTTCCCGGATTATCCATTGTGGCTAATGTTAACGTTACAGGTCTCGTTGTAGTCCCCATAACCAGTACATTGGCCACCGCGACACCTGCCCAAATGCAATTAACGCCTTCCGGACAACGGCTGTCTTCGGAAATATTGGTAAAAGTAACATTCATCTGATATTCTTTGAGGAATCTGTTTTCTCCCTCATTGAAGTAAATAATGTCTCCTTCCTTATTCATTGTTTTTTCTTTTGTGTTAGTTGCTGCGGATGGCTTAGACCCCTTTTGTGCATTACAATTGGTAAGCACAAGCATTCCTAAACTGAGTACAATGGTTTTGTATATCATGGTATTTCTTTTTTAAATATAATCAAGCATATTCAATATTACTACCAAAAACATTGCCACACCTACCACAAAACCGAATCCCGTACCGTATATGAATCCAATAAAGGCTCCTTTTGTGGATTTCAGGGCTTTATCCATGTCCTTACTGTCGTGAAGAAGTTCTCCAATAAATACTCCTGCAAACATACCGATCAGAAATCCTAAAGGGATGGGAATAAACATACCTGCAATAGTTCCGACTACTGAACCGATGCTTCCCCATTTTGTGCCGCCATATTTTTTATTGGTTCTGGCCGGGATCACATAATTTAGAACAGCAGAAGCTGCGGTAAGAATCCCGAAAACCCAGATATACAACATCGGTAGATCCGCATCTGTACCGAATTTGTAAATCAACAATCCGCAAAGGCTGAGTAGCAGTCCAGGCAGAACCGGGAGAAAGGTGCCCAGTATACCCAGGACAAGTAAAATAAGACAAAGAGTATTAATTAATGTAGTATCCATTCTTTAAAAATATAATGCAATATAAAAAAAGTGGCCTTAAAAAAGCCACCTTTTCATATAAGTTGAGAATTTTCTATAAGTTTAAGATTACATATTGCAGAATTACACCTGCGTTGCCAATGTTTCCTGAAGCATGATTATGGAAAGTGGTATAATAAATATACCCACTGGTTGAAGATCCCGAGCAAGGCCCTACTGTGGCCCCTAACGCTACCAAATAAGGAACCAGTACCTGAGGAACTGAAATACTGATCTGAATGTTGCCTGGTAAAGTAATACAAACCGTTACAAATGTTGAATTGGGAGCGTTTCCTATTGGAGTGGTAGGAATGCCTGTTGCAGTGAAATGATTGGTTCTGATCATCAGGGCATCATTTGATGAGGTTTCTTTAACCAACACTTCCCAGTAAGTAGGGTCGTAATTAATTATTTTTTGCCATGCCCCTAAATCATAGTTGATATTAAGTGTATTAAATCCTAAAGCCGTTGTAAGTCCCGCATTGTTTACCGTAGCATCCAGGGTACCTGTGCTTCCGATGTTTTTAGAACATAACTTGGTATCAGGAACAAACCCTCCGGTCATTGAACAGTTACTCGTATTGCTTGTCCCACCTACCAGATAGGAAACATCCCAATCCGAAGCATAGATACTCCCGCCATTAGCAACAAAAGTGGCTAGATTAGCATCAATTACAGTATAAAGTCCCGGATTTGAAGAGTAATTATTTCTTGAACCACAGTTGAGAAATATAATGTCATATTGTGCAATAGCAGTTAAGTTGGCAAGATCGGCATTAGTAATTTCGGTGGCATTATAGCCTAAAGTCTGAATGATATCCTCAATTTTATCATACGTTCCCTTTACATAAGCTATTTTTGCAACCTGATTGAGCTTGGTTTGGCTGACATCGAGATTTAAGGTTTCATGATCTTTTACAGTTGCGGAAATTTCCGTACGGAAATTACTACCATTACCCGTCTGAATATGGATAGTCCGATTTCCAGCCGGAGCATCCAATGTAAAGTTACCGTTGGCATCTGAAGTGGTATAATAAATTTTATACTGGTCGTCAAATGTAAAAACTGAAGCACCTCCAATAGGTTTAGTGCCATTTTGTGACATCACTTTACCGGTAAGTTTTCCTGTCTTTATAGCAGTTGGTCCAACGTTTTCGGAAGGTGTTGCAGAATCATCTCCTCCGGAGCAGTTGATAAACAGTGTGAATACACACAATAAAATAAATAAGTAGTGTTTTCTCATATCTGATTGATTTTTATGGGGTTAGTTTGAACCAAATTTAATAAATAATTAAATATAAAATAATATAATATGATAAATTTTGAGTATTATTTATTTTAAATAATGTTTTTTAATTAATTTTTTACCTATTTATTGATGTTTTAAGTAAATTAATAATTTTTTAAAATAATGATTTTAAAATTTTATTAAAAATGGAAATGAAATCCATTTTGGGATAAAAATTGATGGATAGGTTTTAATTAAAATGATCCTTAAATTTCATAAATTTGCGATAATGAAAGACGAGTTACAAGACACCAAAGACTTTTTACAGGATATAAGTGATCAGATCCATTATTTTGTAAGCGCAAATGTGCCCAATGACTTGGTACTTACCTGTCAGATTATCCTTAAATTTTTATTTTTGGCAGGATTTGTCTATGTAATAGATTTTATTTTTAAAATTCTTGTCAATACAATATTCAAATTCTTTTTTGATAAAGAAAAATATCCTGTTCTAAAATCAATCTATCAGTCAAGAATTACAAACTCAATAGTTCATCTAGGTGCATTGAATTTTGCTGAATATGCTCTTAAATCAGTCTTTTGGAGACATCCGAAAAGTTTTGAATTATTGGGGTTAATTGTTAGTGTAGCGATCATTTTTGTTATTGCCGGGATGTTATTCAGGGCATTAACAGCATTGAGGAATTATTTTGTTATCAAACAGGATTTTTATAAGATAATGGCTTTAAATGCTATTTCAGAATCGGTCAAGATATTTGGAATTTTTATTCTTACTGTAGTTGGTATTTGTGTGATTTTCGGAATCAAAGGAGGAACAATTTTGGGAAGTTTGGGGGCTATCACTGCTGTACTTGTACTTGTTTTCAGAGATACTATTTTAGGATTTGTAACAGGGCTTCATGTTGCCACTTCTAAAAACATGAAAGTGGGAGACTGGATTGGTATTCCCAAATACAATATCGAAGGTAATATAGCAGATATCAGTCTGTTAACGACCAAAATCACCAATTTTGATAAAACGGTTTCTACGATTCCTACTTACGATCTGTTAACTACCGAGATCAAAAATCTTCAGATCATGTCCGAATCGAATACCAGAAGGATAAAAAAATCAATTTATTTTAATATCAATTCTTTTAAGTTTTTAAACGATGAAGAAATCACTCGTCTAAAGGATATCAATCTCATCTCCGAATACCTGGAAGGAAAAAGTATAGAAATCAGAAAGGAAAAAGAATCATTGGCTCATAATGATAAAATTGTGAACGGACGACAACTGACCAATATTGGAGTCTTCAGGTATTACGCCCAGAAATATATAGAAAATGACCCGGATATTGATCAAAAAGGAGTGGTGATGGTTCGTCAGCTGGATATTACTCCGCATGGGCTGCCCTTGGAAATATACTGCTTTGCCAACGACTCCAAATGGGAGCGTTTTGAGCAAATCCAGGCAGATATTTTTGACCATCTGTTGGTTGCTTCAAAAGAATTTGACCTGCAGGTAATGCAGGTTGCAGTGAAAGTTTAATAAATAAGAGATTAGACCTTACATGTTGGATATTCAATGGATTTTATCTGACATATAGGATCTAAGCTCTAATATCTACTTATAAAAATGACAAAACTAAGTGTAAACATTAATAAAATTGCAACTTTAAGAAATGCAAGAGGAGGCGAATTGCCAAGTGTAACAGAAGCTGCAATTAAAATTCAGGAATTCGGAGGACAGGGGATTACCATCCATCCTCGACCTGATGAAAGACACATTACCAGAAAAGATGTTTATGATCTGAAACCTTTGGTAACTACGGAGTTCAATATTGAAGGGAATCCACACCGTGCCTTCATCGATATGGTCCTTGAAGTGAAACCCGAGCAGGTAACATTGGTTCCTGATGCAGATGATGCCATTACTTCTAATGCCGGCTGGGATACAAAAAAACACTTAGATTTTCTTACTGATGTTATTGCCGAATTTAAAAATGCAGGAATCCGTACTTCAATCTTTCTTGATCCTAATCCTGGATTAGTAGAATACGCTGCAAAAACCGGAACTGACAGGATAGAATTGTATACGGAAGCTTATGCAAAGGATTATGTCGCGAATAAAGAACAGGCAATAAAGCCATATCTTGAAACGGCTTTAGCTGCCGGCGAATTCGGCCTGGGAGTTAACGCGGGGCATGATCTTAGTCTTGATAATTTAAAATACTTTGCGGATACGATACCAAATTTGCTGGAAGTTTCCATAGGACATGCATTAGTTTCGGAAGCTTTGTATATGGGTATGGAAAATACGATTCAGGCTTATTTGAAGAGATTGGCTAAGTGGTAAGATTTCCTGTGTTTTGGGAATTAATAGAATATTCATCATTTCACATTGCAATTACCACCTAATATCTAATATAAAAATTATGGAAATTTTACATTCAAAAATATTTGGCGAGGATAAATCGTCTACTCCTTTATTGGTCTTTCACGGATTGTTCGGAATGCTTGACAACTGGGGAAGCTTTGGAAAAGATTTAGGGGAATATCTTCCTGTTCATTTACTGGACCTCAGAAATCATGGAAGAAGTTTTCATTCGGAGAGTATGTCACATGATGATCTGGCTGATGATATTGCGCATTATATGGATCATTACGGAATAGAGAAAGCTCATGTTCTGGGACATTCTTTAGGCGGAAAAGCAGTAATGCAATTTGCGATAAGGTATCCGGAAAAGGTAGAAAAGCTTATTGTAGTTGACATTTCTCCAAAAGCATATCCTCCGCACCATCAGGGAATTATTAAAGCATTGGAAACGGTGGATTTCAATAATGTAGGCTCGAGAAATGAGGTGGAAGCAGTTCTTAGTCAGTATATTCCTGAGAAATCGACCATTCAGTTTTTAACAAAGAACTTATATTGGGACGATAACAAAAAACTAAACTGGAGGTTTAACCTTAAGACTTTATCCGAAAAATATAATGAGTTTGTATCCAATGCAATAAAATTTGGAGTGTTTGAGGGTGAAACTTTATTTATTTCCGGGGAAAAATCCAATTATATTCTCCCACAGGATGAATTTGCCATTAAACAACAGTTTCCTAAGGCTAAAATTGTCGTTGTTAAAAATGCAGCTCATTGGGTACAGGCTGACAACCCTACAGAGTTTAGTCATGTAGTAAAGAATTTTTTGGGTTTGGATTGATTTGATTCTCTGTTTGTTGTATTGTTAAAATTTTCTTAAAAGAGTGATATATTTTTTTGCATAAGGGAAATTTTGTACTTTAGATTTATCAAAAAAGTTAAAAATATTTACTTATGAAACCAAAAAAACTAAAAAAAACCATTCTTTGCTTCTTTTTTGGAGAAGCAAATTCAAGAGCCTGAGAAAGTAACCGGAGGTGGGGAAATTATTACTTCACCTAATTCAGACAATATTACGATTCCTTCCAAGGATAATATCACTTCCGTTTTGGTTGACAATGTTACCACGGTAAGAAATGATAATGTAACCTTGAAATATCCTTCTGATAGTGATGAGGGTGGACCTTTAGATCATATAGAATTATAGATCAGATCCATTTGTATCAATCGATCATTTTTTAATAATTTCAACAAAATACTAAGTTAAACCAAATTAAAACATTATGAAAAACAAGAGTTCAAAGAAAAAACCATTTTTCGCAGCATTCCTTGAAAAACAACTGAAAGATCCTCAATCTGTAACAGGAGGTGGACCAGATATCACAATTCCTGAAAGAGATGTTGTTACTAAGCCAACTTTGGATATGGCTCATACATTGAAATATCCATCAGATGGAGATGATGATTCACCAACAGTGCCATTATAGTGAATTGTTTTAAAGAAAAATAAAACATAACAATCATAAGAAAGGAAACTTACACTCTAAGTTTCCTTTTTTAATAAAAAGCAAAAAATGATTCTTTGTATCACGCACTCCAATGACTTTTATACTATAGATATTTTCTTTGAATATCTTACTTCTAAAAATATTCCCTACTTCAGGTTAAATTCAGACCACCTGAATTACCTTCAGAAAATTAGTATTACTTACCATTCGTTTGAATTGACTGACGAGTTTGGAAATACGTTCCGTTCCAGCGATATCAAGGCAGTGTGGCATAGAAAAGGATGGCGTATCAGTATTCCTGAAGAGCTTGATGATGACTATGTGAAAATTTTCATCAATGAATATGGAAATCTTCGTTATAATCTCTACACGGCTCTTGAAGATGTTCCCTGGATCAATCCTTTTGAAGCTGAAAAGAAAACGGATGGAAACAAATTATATCAACTGAAAATTGCTAAAAAAAATAAATTAACGATACCGAAAACACTTTTCTCAAACGATGAAGAAGAGATTACAGCCTTCTTTCATACATATTGTAATGGGAAAGCTGTGGCAAAGCTGCATGGAGTTATTGCCAAATCTATGGGAGGTGAAAATATGCTATCCACAACGATTATAAGAGAAGATAATTTAGAATCACTGGCAGATATTGCGTATTGTCCTATGATTTTTCAGCCGTATATAGAAAAAGAATATGAACTAAGGATCATGTATGTTGATGGTGAGTTTTTTACGGGTAAAATTAATAATAGTGAACATGCCGATTGGCGTGTTAATCAAGGGAATTATATTTGGTCAGCTTACGAATTGCCGGAAGATATTAAGTCTTCTCTTACCTCAATGATGAAAGAAATGGGGCTCTACATGGGAGCGATCGATATGATCAAAGGAAGAGATGAAAATTACTATTTTCTTGAAGTTAATCCACAAGGAGAGTGGGGAATGTTACAAAAAGAACTTAACTTTCCCATTGCGGAAAGAATTGCCGATAACCTTATCAAAAGAATGAAAACCAATGAATAACAAAATTTTAATCATCACCCATACCGGGGACAATTTTTCAATACAAAAAGTAACGGAGTATATTATTAAAAATAACTTTGAGGTCATCCGCTTTGATGTCGATTTATATCCCTTACAAAATAAACTGTCGACTACTTTCCAAGATGGAAAATGGATCAGTATTCTCGAAACTCCGGATGCTAAACATCGTTTAGATGATATTGCTGCGGTGTGGTACAGAAGAGCTTACAATATGGGCGATGGGCTAAAGGAAGAGTTAGATGCCAAATTCTATGGTGCTGCGATGGGTGAAATACGAACAACCCTTTTTGGATTTTTAGAATCCATAGATGTGTATGCTCTGGGTAAGCCAAGTGTTTACAGAAGATTAGACAGTAAAGAGGAGCAGTTAAAAATTGCGGATAAGATAGGATTTAAAATTCCGGAAACCTGTATTACCAATAATCCTGAAGAAGCCAGAAATTTTATCCTGAAACATCAGAATGTTATCGGAAAGATGCAGTCGGGTTTTGCTATTTATGAAGATGGGGTGGAAAGTGTTGTATTTACCAACGTGATTAAAGAGGACAAGCTGGATGATCTGGATTCGCTGTTGTATTGCCCTATGCAATTCCAAAAGAAAATTGAAAAGAAAAGAGAGCTAAGAGTAACCGCAGTAGGGCAGGATGTATATGCGTTCGAAATTGATTCGCAACAGTTTGAAGATGCAAAAGTAGACTGGAGAAAGGATGGTGTAAACCTGATCGATAAATGGGTAAGAACAGATCTTCCCAAAGATATTGAAGCTAAAGTTTTAGAGCTTCTGGATGTATATAATGTTGATTATGGAGCAATGGATATCATTGTTTCTCCTGAAGATGAATATTATTTTATTGAAATTAATGGTGCCGGAGAATTTTTCTGGCTGGATAATCTTACGGAAGAAAATCTTATTTCGAAGAGCATTGCTGATCTTTTATGTGATAAAGCACCACGAAGAAATAATATGGTCTTAGCTTAGAATATGATTATTATATGTAACCACTATTTATTAATTTGTCATCACATGTTAATTCATTATATAAAAAACGGGCTTTAGCCCGTTTTTATCATTTTAATCAAACACTTGGCTTTAACCAAAACCTGAAAAAGAGTATTTTTCAATGATCTTATTATGTTTGAGTGTAATTAAATAACAAACTAAAGTAAAATTGTCCTTTAAAAATCGCAAATTTGCATATATGATTTTACATGATTTTTCAATACATTGAAGAATTGCTGAATCAAAAATATTATTATAATTTAGTCAACAACCAAGTAGGAATATAATTGATGGTTTTTGTAACGGGAGCAACCGGAATTTTGGGTCGTGTAATTATTTTGGAACTTTTAAAAAGAGGAAAAAAAGTACGCGCTGCCAAAAGGAGAACAAGTAATTTAAACGAAGTAAAGCATTCATATCAGTTTTATACAGAAAACTCTGATGATTTTTTTAATAAAATTGAATGGGTAGATGTAGATTTTGATGATATGAACTCTTTAGAAGATGCCCTGAAAGGCGTAGAAGAAGTGTATCATTGTGCTGCAAAAGTAAGCTTTCATCCACAAGATGAGAAAGAAATGTACCATACGAATATCAAGGGTACAGAAAATCTTTTATTTGCTTGTGAAGGTTCGTCTGTTACTAAATTTCTTCATGTGAGTTCTGTGGCTGTTTTGGACGGTTATAATGAAAAAGGGGAACTTGACGAAGAATCTGATTTTAATCCGAAGGTTGACCATCCTGCCTATGCCATTTCAAAACATTTATCTGAAATGGAAGTATGGAGAGCTTCAGCCGAGGGCCTGAAAACCATCATCATCAATCCTGCAATTATCATAGGAAGTGGAAACTGGAACCAAAGCAGTGGTGAACTTTTTTCGACTTTTGAAAAAAATAATTTTACCTTTTCCGGGGGATCGTCTTACGTGGATGTCCGGGATGTTGCCCGGATTTCTGTAGAGCTGATGGAAAATAATATTTTTGGAGAACGCTTTATTCTGGTCTCGGAGAATAAACGATATGCCGAAACAGGGAATTATATTCGTAAAAAACTGGGATTGAAAAATGCCAGAATATTGTCTAAAGCAGAACTTAATGCGGGAAGAATAGCCAATATCCTTTTTGGGTGGCTGATTCCACAATTAAAGCTGGTTACAAAATCTAATATTGAATCCATCACATCCTTTAATACCATTTCCAACGAAAAAATTAAGCAAAAGCTGAATTATCAGTTCATTCCTATTGAGGAAAGTATTGATTTTCATCTCAATAATTATATTAACGACAAAAAGGGGAATAAATAAATGAATCTTGCAGAGGCTATTATCAGTAAAAATATAGAAAAACACCCGTTAAAGTCAGCGATTGGTTTTAAAACGAAAGAGGTTTGGAAAGAGTTGAGCTGGAAGAAATTCAGTGAGATGATCTTTAAAACAGCAAATGCACTCAAAGAGGTGGGAATTCAGGAGGGTGACAGGGTCGCTATTTATTCCGATAATTCTGCAGAATGGATGGTCTTTGATCTTGCCTCCCTGTCAATCGGAGCTGTTACAGTTCCTATTTATTCTACCAATAATGCTGAGCAGGCAGAATACATCATCAATGATTCTCAGTCTAAAATTGTTTTAGTAGGGAATCAGGCTCAATATGATGCATGTTTTGAACTTCTAAAAAAAGAGAGCAGTAGCCTTCAGGGTATTGTGGTTTCTAAAAAGTCGGTGTGGATTAAAAAAGAAGATGCCTCTTATCTGGAAGATTTTATTGCGAAAGCTACTGCAAAGCCGGAGTTCTGTAAAAAAGAATATGAAGATGTTGCCACACTGATCTACACTTCGGGAACAACGGGAACGCCCAAAGGAGTTATGCTTACCCACGGGAATTTTATAAAAGCTTTTGATGCCCATTTTGAGTTTTTCAGGTTTAAAAACTTTGAAGAGGAATTGTCATTAGCCTTTTTGCCGTTGAGTCATGTTTTTGAAAGAAGCTGGAGCTTACTCTCATTATATGGCGGCGCCAGAGTATATTTTCTGGAGGATCCGAAAAATATAGCAAAAGCCTTGATTGAAGTAAAGCCGACTATGATGTGTGCGGTCCCAAGGTTTTTTCAGAAGATCTATGCGGGAGTGAATGATATGGTGACAGAAAGCTCTTCACTAAAGAAAAAGATCTTTAACTGGGCTTTGGAAACCGGTAAGCAGACTGCCGAATTAAGGAGAAATGATCAGCCTGCACCATTAGGACTTAAAATAAAAGAATCTATTGCCAATATGCTTGTTTTTAGTAAAATCAAAGAGAAGATGGGTGGCAGACTATGGTTTTTACCTTGTGGAGGAGCCTCGCTTTCTCCGGAAGTAACACGCTTTTTTGAGTCTGTAGGAATTCATGTAACGGTTGGTTACGGGCTTACTGAAACGACTGCTACTCTGACGCTGTTTCCTTTAACGCATTTTGAGCACGCAACAAGCGGAAGACCTTTACCAGGTGTTCAGATCCGCATTGGGGAAAATGATGAGATCCAGGCAACAGGAAACGGAATTATGAAAGGGTATTACAATAAACCGGATGAAACCAGAGCTGTATTTACATCAGATGGATGGTTCAAAACAGGAGATGCCGGAAAGATTGATGATAAAGGAAATCTGATCATTACCGACAGAATCAAGGATCTGATGAAAACCTCAAACGGAAAATATATTGCCCCGCAGCAAATTGAAAATCTTCTGACCAATAACAATTATATCCAGCAGATTATATTAATTGCTGAGGGAAGACAGTTTGTCTCCGCTTTAATTGTTCCAAACTTCGAATTTTTGGAAGATTATATCAAGAAAAACAATATTCCTTTTACCAGCTGGGAGGACATTGTAAAAAGAGAAGAAATTATCAGTCTCTATAAAGATAAAATTAAAGAATTACAGGAGCCGCTTGCGGACTTTGAGAAAGTGAAAAAGTTTACTTTAATGCCGTCTGAATTCGATATCAATACCGGTGAAATTACTCCGACATTGAAAATTAAAAGGAATGTGGTTTTAAAGAAATACGAGGATATTATTGAAAAAATGTACTAGATGAAATTTGATCCTATGAAGTTTTAATACTCAAATTGATCTTAGAACTTTTTCGTAGGGAATAAATCAGGCTTCATCATTTTGAATTAAATTATGACAACACAGGAATTTCTAGGAAAAGAAAATTATACAGTTACTTCACAAACGGTTTCGGAAAGCTGTCCGTCAAATATTGCTTTGATTAAATATTGGGGGAAATATGCAGATCAGATTCCAGCCAACCCAAGTATCAGCTATACCCTTAACCATTGTAAAACAAATACAATATTAGAGTTCTTAGCGGATCAGCCCTTTTCAGTTCAAACTTTTCTGTCAGGAAATGAAGAGGTAAAATTCGGAGAAAAAATAGAAAAATATTTTAAAAATATAGAACAGTACTTACCTTGGATTTTAAGAGGAAGGTATATTATTAAAACAGAAAATACTTTTCCGCACAGTTCAGGGATTGCAAGCTCGGCTTCGGGTTTTGGAGCCATTGCAAAATGTCTTATGGCGCTCGATGAACTTTTTTCAGGGAAAGGATCGGAAGAAGAATCTTTAGGGAAAGCGTCATTTCTGGCCAGACTGGGAAGTGGAAGTGCATGCAGAAGTCTATATAACGGATTGGTCGTATGGGGAAGTTCTGATGTGGTTGAGGGAAGTTCCGATTTGTTTGCAGTCCGATACCCGGATGAAGATATTCATGCTATTTTCAAAGATTTTAATGACTGGGTCCTGCTGATCCATGAAGGACAGAAAAGTGTTTCTTCTACAGTAGGTCATGGTTTGATGAATACAAATCCTTATGCAGAAAGAAGATTTCAGGAAGCAAGAGAAAACTTTATTCCGATGAAAGAGATTCTTAAAAACGGGGATATGGAAAGGTTTATTACATTGGTTGAACATGAGGCCCTTACCCTTCATGCAATGATGATGATGAGCGATCCTGCATTTATCTTGATGAAAACAGGAACTCTGGAAGTCATCAATAAAATATGGGATTTCAGAAAGGAGACGGGGTTACCTTTATTTTTTACTTTGGACGCGGGAGCAAATGTTCATCTGTTATTTCCGAATAATGGTGCTGAAGAAAAGATCAAGACCTTTATTGAATCTGAACTATTGCCACATACCCAAAAGAACGGAGTGGTAAAAGATGTGATGAAGTTTTAAAATATATCATACAAAAAATGCCCGGAAGTAAAACTTTCGGGCATTTTTTATATATTAATGATTACTCATTTTTTTATCCTAAATATGGATATTTGTAATCTTTAGGAGAAACAAAAGTTTCTTTGATACTTCTTACGGAAGTCCATCTCAGAAGATTCATTTTAGAACCTGCTTTATCATTGGTTCCTGAAGCTCTACCTCCTCCGAAAGGCTGTTGTCCTACTACAGCTCCTGTTGGTTTATCATTGATGTAGAAGTTACCTGAAGCATTTTCTAAAGCTTTGAAAGCTTCATTTACCGCATAACGGTCTTGAGCAAAAACAGAACCTGTTAATGAATATGGAGATGAAGAATCCACCAGCTGTAAAGTTTCTTTCCAGTCTTTATCTTCGTAAACATAGATACTTAAGATAGGGCCAAAGATTTCTTCAACCATACTTTCGTATTGAGGATTTGTAGTTTCAATAACGGTTGGATTTACAAACCATCCTTTTGAATCATCACATTTTCCTCCGATCACTACATTGGCTTCATTAGAGTTTTGAGCTCTCTCGATGTATCCTTTACATTTTTCGAAAGAATTTTTATCGATAACAGCATTGACAAAGTTTGAAGGATCTTCCGGAGAACCGATCTTAATTGTGCTCATCTGAGCTTCCATTACTTTTTTTACATCTGCCCAAAGAGATTTTGGAATATATGCTCTTGAAGCCGCAGAACATTTCTGTCCCTGGTATTCGAAAGCTCCTCTTACTAAAGCTGTAGCTACTGCTTCAACGTTAGCAGATGGGTGAGCGATAACAAAGTCTTTACCTCCAGTTTCTCCAACGATTCTTGGATAGGTTCTGTAGTTATGGATATTATCTCCGATCATTTTCCACATTCCCTGGAAAACTTTTGTAGAACCTGTAAAATGAAGTCCTGCAAAATCACGGTGTGCCAATACTTTCTCAGCAGTTTCTTTACCGTCTGTAAAGATCATGTTGATTACCCCTGCAGGAAGACCTGCCTCCGTTAATACATCCATGATTACTTTTGCAGAATACACCTGCTTATCTGAAGGTT
Source organism: Chryseobacterium sp. B21-037 (assembly GCF_028570785.1). NCBI lineage: Bacteria > Pseudomonadati > Bacteroidota > Flavobacteriia > Flavobacteriales > Weeksellaceae > Chryseobacterium > Chryseobacterium sp. B21-037. The sequence continues at coordinate 2,192,727 of NZ_JALGCB010000001.1, read as the reverse complement.
TCCAAACCACTACGTTTCCAAGCATAGCCATACAGGTAGGAAGGTTTCCTGAGATTGCAGTAAAGTTGAACGGAGTTACTGCAAAGCAGAATCCTTCTAATGGTCTGTACTCTACACGGTTCCAGATCCCACTATCAGAGATAGGCTGCTCAGAATACATTTCCGTCATAAATTCAACATTGAATCTTAAGAAATCTATGAATTCACAAGCTGAGTCAATTTCAGCCTGGTGTACATTTTTAGATTGTCCGATCATGGTTGCTGCATTGATCACGTCTCTGTATGGTCCTGCCAACAGATCAGCAGCCTTTAAGAAGATTGCAGCACGCTGCTCCCATCCAAGCTCGTTCCATTCTTTTTTTGCAGCTAATGCAGCATTGATCGCATCATCCACATGTTGCATTGTTCCTTTGTAGTAAAATCCAAAATCGTGAGCATGATCCTGTGGAGACTGAAGCTGAACCTTCTCGTCGGTTTTTACTTCCTTTCCATTGATGACCATTGGGATTTCTATCTTTTCAGCCCACATTTTTTTGTATGTGGCAATAAGGCTTTTTACTTCAGCTGAACCTGGTACATAAGAGTTTACAGGCTCATTTACTGCAAGTGGAACTTGCGAAATTGCTTTTGACATATATTTTAATTGTTTTAATTAAGTCTGTACTACAAATTTACGATAATTCAGACAAAGAAAAAATAAACCATAGTTTTTATAAATTATCCTTTACATTCATATACTCTATAATAAATACGGTATTTTACCAGCGAAAATAAATCGTTTTGTGGTGTTTTTGTTTCGATTTTATAATGAGTGAAGGATCTGTATCTCATTTGAATATTAATTAATATTGCCCGGACACAGCTTATACCAGTTTGAAATAATGCAGAATCCTATGATCGAATTCAGTTTTTACAAAAAGATAAACCTGTATACTAGAAAGAATAAGTATATTTAATGTGTTTTAAAACAGTAACTTATGAAAATAATATTCTTTATCGTTTTATGCTTTTCCCAGGTCGTTTTTGCTCAGCATACCAAGAAAAATGTAAAACAGTCTGGCAGTTCATCTTCAACAGACGAACTTCTGAATAATGTTCTTAAAAAGTCAAAATGGAATTTTGATTTAAAGGATCTTGATAATTCTCACATCCTGTTGGATAAAGATAAGATGAAGCCTGATGTTTTATACTTTGTTGATGCTAAGAATTTCCAAATGAATATCAATCAGAAAGACTGTAAAAGCATCGTAAAAGGGACTTATCAGATTCTCAGGAAAACTGAAGAGATTGCAGTCACTTTTGGTCATCGCCCGTTTGTAGTAAATTCCCAAACAAATCAGAAATGCATGGAAAGCCTGATCACCTTCTTAGAAAGTAATCTGGATGTTCTATATGATGAAAAAGAGTCCGTTATTGAAATTAAAGAGTATGATTACCCGCCGAGTACTTCTGTTTCTCAATAGCGGATTACATTTTTTCGTTCTCAAGAATTTTCAGCACTAATTTTTCTTCTTGTGTTAAATCTGCCTTGCCATCATTTACTTCAATGTCTTCCAGCTCGTCAAGGTATTTTTTAATCGTATTATTTTCGTAAAGGTTGATCACCAGCGGATGAACATAGTATTTTCTGCACACCGTGCTGGTGTTGCCCAGGTGTGAAGCTACAATATCCAATGCCTCCTTTACTTTTCTTTTGTATTCCGTATTGCTTTCCGCATAGCCGATTTCTTTGAATGCGATTAAAGCACTGACGGTCCCCGACCAGGTTCTGAAGTCCTTAGCCGTAAAATCTTCGCCGCTGATCTCTTTAATATAATCATTCACCATTCCGGAATCAATGGAATGTCTGTTGCCCTCATCATCATAATACTGGAAAAGCTCTTTCCCCGGAATATCTTTACATTTCTGAACAAGTCTTGCCAGCCTTTTACTTTTCAGATCGACATTGTGCATCACCCCTTTTTTTCCTTTGAAAGAAAAGGTCATTTTCTGTCCGTTGATCTTTACGTGTTTATCTTTTAAGGTGGTTAAACCGAATGAGCCATATAGTTTCTCATACGCGTTATTACCAATCCTGATGTTCGTACGTTGCATAAGGCTTACGATCAGAGCCAGGATTTTTCTTTTTTCAAAATTTCTCAGTGCCAGATCTTTTTCCACATGCAGGCGGATTTCAGGTAGGGCATATCCAAACTGAAGCATCCTGTAAAATTTGGTGTGATTTCTTAAGGCACTCCATAAAGAATGGTATTTATACTGTTTTCGTTTCTTAATATCAAATCCTGTAGCCTGCAGATGTCCATTGTCCAAGGCACAGATCCAAACATTTTCCCATGCAGGAGGAATTACCAGTTTATTGATCCTGGTGATCTCATCTTTGTCTTTAATGCGTTCACCGTCTTTAAAGTACGAATACTTTTTTCCCCTTCTTTTACGAATAATTCCGGCGGTTTCTGTATCGGAGGTGTAAATAAGATTTACTGCCTTTGCAGAAGCCACCGGATCTTTCATGATCTTAACAATCTTAGAAGGTTTAAGGTGGGAGATCAATTCAAAGTCGTCATTATCCATAATAAAGCATGGTTAAGAGTTTTTACCCTTCGAAAAAATTAATAATAGAATAACGACAACCGCTACAACGAGCAAAATTCCCCACCACATTCCAGCCTTAAAGATAGTCTCGACGGCTTCACAACTTGTTAGTAACAATAAACTGAATATTGCAATACTGTATAAGGGTAATTTTTTCATATTGATTTTTTTAGTGTTTGATTTAAATTCTATGGTGATCAGGTCTCCAGTTTTTGATAGACTTCTTGATCTGATCTCCGGAAATATTTTCATTCAGAGCCTTATACAAAAGCTCTTTAAATTCATCGTCATCAGCAAACCTCAAAGCGGCGATCTGGTCGAAACTTAATTTTTCATAAGCCTCATCGGATCTTTTATTAAAAATTTCAAAGTACCGTTGTCTGAATTCAAATCTTACAATACGGTTTTGATTGCCGAGTGCATAGTGCTGCCGCAGCATAATGGCTAAATAGAGAATCAGAAAAATGATTATAGAAAATAGGATCCAGGTAAGTTTGTTCTCACCATCATTCCAGATATTATAAATTCCTACGCATTCCAATATAAACAGCAGAGGAAGATAAATGAAGTGATGTGGAGGATAAAATTTTCTGTGGTTTTTATAATTCTGCTTTCCCATAGGATATGATGTAGCAAGAATCTTTCCAAAATAGAATATTTTTAATAATAATTGTTGTTTTCATGCTTTAAAGTATTTGTTTTTGGCTTAAATGATTTATTTTTTATGTATTCATTAAATTCTTTTTTTCTTACATAAATTTTTTTAGCTGTGAATCATTCAGATGTAGACGGGACATTGAACTTTTATGTCAAACGAATGAGAATCTCTCAGTTTTATGATCAGTGAAAAAATAAAAAATAACCTTTAATTCGGGAAAAAACGGTTAATAATTTGAATCCGGAAGCTCAAATTTTTTGTAACTTTCGGTTTTAAAAAATTAAAAAATGACTTCAAGGGAAAAAGTAGCTGCGCTTCGTGAAGAAATGCAGAAAAATAATGTTGATGCATTTATAGTATATTCTGCAGATCCGCATATGAGTGAATATTTACCGGAAGAATGGCAGGAGAGAGCATGGCTCTCAGGATTTCTCGGGTCAGCAGGTTTTGTGGTGGTTACCCAAAACAAAGCCGGACTTTGGACGGACGGACGGTATTTTACCCAGGCTGCAATAGAACTTCAGGACTCGGGGATTGATCTTTTTAAAGATGGAATTGAAGGGACGCCTAACTATATCGACTGGATTATTTCCGAAATTCCTGCTGGTGGGAAAGTAGCTGTTAATGCAGTAGCCACATCCAACGCCAATTGGGAACTCCTTTCTCAAAAATTAAAAAATAAAAATATCGTTCTTGCAGACGCTCCTTTACTGAAGGAAGTATGGAAGGACAGAGGAACACCCTCAAAAAATCCGATTTATACTCAACCTGTAGAAAGAGCCGGAAAATCCGTAACTGATAAGCTTTCTGCCATCCGTCAGAAAATGGAAGAACAGGAAGTTACCTATCATATTATTTCCAGCCTTGATGATGTAGCATGGACGCTTAATCTGAGAGGAAGTGATGTACAAAGCAATCCGGTATTTTTAGGCTATATCATCATTACAAAAAACGACGCGATCCTTTTTACCGATCTTGAAAAATTAGAGGTAGAAGCGAGAAAACAACTGGACGATTCTTTCGTAAAAATGATGCCTTATGAAGAGTTTTATAACTACCTTACAACAGTTAAGAACGAAAAAATCCTGGTATCTCCAAACAGCAACCAGTCTATTTTTGAAACATTAAAAGCAGATAATCAGTTTGTAAAAGCTCCTGTTCCGGGTAATTTAATGAAGGCTCAGAAAAATGAAACCGAACTGGAAGGTTTCAGAAAGGTGATGGTAAGAGATGGAGTCGCAATGGTGAAATTCCTTTACTGGCTCACTCATAACGCAGGAAAAGAAGCAATGACAGAATATTCTATCGGTGAAAAACTCCTAGGCTTCCGTGCAGAAGGAGAAAATTTTGTAGGGGAAAGTTTCGGAAGCATTGTCGGGTACAAAGATAATGGAGCCATCATGCACTATTCTGCAAAAAGTGAAGGAAGTAAAGAAGTAACGAATGATGCCAGTATCCTGGTTGATTCCGGAGGTCAGTACCTTGAAGGAACAACTGATATTACAAGAACTTTTGCCTTAGGAAATGTTTCTGAGGAATTTAAGAGAAATTCAACTTTAGTACTACAGGGAATGATCCGTTTATCCATGGTAAAGTTTCCAAAGGGAACTAAAGGCGTACAGCTGGATGCCATTGCAAGACTTCCGCTATGGATGGAGGGAAAAGATTTTAATCATGGAACCGGACATGGGGTTGGAAGTTTTATGAATGTACACGAAGGACCGCAAAATATCAGAAAGGACCTTAATCCACAGGAACTTCTTCCGGGGATGGTTTGCTCTAATGAACCGGGATATTATCTGGAAGGAGAGTACGGAATCCGTCATGAAAACCTTATTGCAGTAAAAGAAGCTGAAAAGACGGGATCAGGAACTTTCTATGATTTTGAAACCCTTACATTCTGTCCTTTCTTCAAAGATACGATCGTAAAAGAAATTCTTTCTGAAAAAGAGATTGAATGGCTTAATCAATATCACAGCACATGTGAACAGAAACTGTCTCCTTATTTAGAAGGTGACGTTAAAGAGTGGTTTTTACAATTGGTAAGCCCGCTTTAAAAATTGTTAGATCAAATGAAAAGCCCTGTGAATATTATTTACGGGGCTTTTTTATAATTATTTATCCCGGTCTTATTACCTCCCGTTGTAAATCCTGTCAGTAATCTCAAAAAGCTTCTCCGTATTTTTACGGATGTATTTCTAGGGATTACCCTGAAAATTAGAAATGCCATCCCGTCTATTTTTGTATCAATTAAAACAGACACCACTTCATTTTATATATTTTCAGAACACAAACAGTTGAATCATCTCGTTCCTGAGATGATTTTTTTATGACCGTTGAGATTTAAAAACCCGTCTGCCAACAGCAATCGTAGCCAAATAGCCGTCAATGGCCGGATATTTCCCATGTATCAATTTTGCTTTTCAAGGGTTTTCCGGAAATATAAAATAATATCTGAATTACACCACCGTATTTTTACGGATATATTTCTAGGGATTCCCCTGATGATTTTCGAAATGATGGAAACTATCTTTGAAATAACAAAAAGAGACACCATTTTCATATCTTCATATATACATTTAATAAATTTAAACGGTAAATCATCTCAGTCATGAGATGATTTTTTTTGTTGGGTATAGGAATAATCAGGTTTTCATTACCTTTGAGCTGTAATTGTAATGACCAGATAATCAAAAATGATACAGGAATATTTTCGAAGCTTTAATTTATTTACCGAGCTTGAAATTGAAGGCATTTTGCAGCTTTTTGAAGTGAGAAGACTCAATAAAAATGATTATTTTGTTCATGAGGGAGATCAATGCAAGGAAATAGCTTTTATAGAATCCGGTATTTTCAGGTCTTATTATACTTCAAGTGAGGGAAAAGACAATACATACTGCTTCAGGTTTCCTAATGTGTGGATTGCTTCTTATTCTTCATTTATTTCGGGAAATCCGGGTGTTGAAAGTATGCAGGCTATTTCAGAGGCTCATCTTTTGGTTTTGAAAAAAGAGAAGATAGAAAAATTAGTTAACGGGAATCCGAAATGGGTCTTATTCCTAAAAATGATTGCTGAACAGGAATACCTGGAGCTGGAAAAACGTTTTTTCGAACTGCAAAGGGATAATGCTAAACAAAGGTATCTTTCTCTGCTGAAGAACCATCCTAATTATATCCAGGATATTCCTCTTCAATATTTATCTTCTTATCTTGGAATTACACAAAGACATTTAAGCCGTATCCGAAAAGAAATTTCTTTTTAGACATTTGTCCTGTTAAATGATCCTCCAGCTCTCTAGTTTTGTCAAAAAAATCAGAGATGCAGTCAAATATTTTAATTATCGGCGGGAATGGAACAGTAGGGAAAACCATTGCCCGTATTTTCAAATCGAGAAATCCTCACCATCAAGTTTTTATAGGAGGCCGAAGAACAGGAAAATCCGCAAATGATTTATTGGTGGATGTTACCAAACCCGATACTTTTCAAACGATTCTGGATCATCAGATCCATTTGATCATTCTTTCCGTGAATGACAAGGAGGATTATATTCTCCGGTTTGCCATAGAAAATAAAATTGATTACCTGGATATTACCAAGCCTACACCGGATCTTATGAATGCCTATGAACTGGCGAAAAAACAAAGGATCAACAGCAGGATTGTTTTTAGTTCAGGCTGGATGGGAGGTATCGTCAGTGGATTAACCAATACATTGCCGGGCCAGATAAACAAGGTGCAGCTTTTCGTTTATTACTCTATAAAAGATCTTGCGGGAGAAAGTTCAGCGCATTTTATGGCTGAAAATGTGGCTAAACCCTTTTTTATGTATAAAAATAATCAACCTTTTTCTGTCAAACATTTCTTAAACTCCGAATTGTTTGAGTATTCCTTTGGAATAGGGAAAAGAACGGCTTACAATTTTGATGTGCCGGATTTGTATATTTTAAATAAAATTGAGAAAATACCAGATGTAACGGTTAAAATGACCTATAACTCAAAATTTGTTACCTGGCTGCTGGGCGCTTTTCAATCTATGAGGATCTTCAGTATTTTATCGTTGAAAGAACGCAGGATGATCTTTGGATCAAGTGGAAAGGGAGATCAATCTGTTTTCGATATCGTAATCTCAGGCCATACGGGTAATAAAACAATCAGCCTGAAAAGCACAAACGGCCAGGCAGAATTAACGGCATTATCTGCTGTTCTCCATGCTGAAAAATTACTAGGAAGTGAAAAACATGATAACAGGATTTACTTTAGTCACCAGCTGCATGAACCCCATGATTTAATGGCCTCATTAAATGCTTACGAAAGTATCCATATACAAACAATCGGATGAAAAAAATAGTAATTATCAACGGGCATCCTCACAAGAGTTCATTTTGTTTTGCACTTTCAAGTGCTTATAAAAAAGGAGCTGTTAATTCAGGAGCAGCAATTAAAGAAATTGTTATTTCAGATCTGGAGTTTAATCCTAATCTTACATTCGGTTATCAGAAAAGAATGGAACTGGAACCGGATCTGCGGAAAGCATGGGAGGCAATACAATGGGCGGATCATCTGGTTTGGATTCATCCCGTCTGGTGGGGAGGTCTGCCAGCTATTACAAAAGGGTTCATTGATCGGCTTTTTCTTCCGGGTATGGCTTTTAAATACAGAGAAAATTCGCTGTGGTGGGATCAGCTTTTGAAAGGAAAGACGGCACACATTATTACCACTTTAGATCAACCGGGCTGGTATTACCGGTTGATGTATGGCCGTCCCAGTGTGAATCAGCTCAGAAAATCAACATTGAAGTTTTGTGGAATAAAACCGGTTAGAGTGAGCTATGTCGGAATCATCAAGACCTCTGATGAAAAGCAGCGTGTCCAATGGCTGAAAAAAATACAAAAGGCAGGACAAAGGCAAAAGTAGCATGTATATTAAATATTTATAATAAAGCTTAAATGATTCTGATAGGTTAAAAACTGAAAATTATACTTAAATTGCTGTCCGTTAAAGAAAAATGATAGCAAAAACAGTAGAATATAATGGAATCATTTAGTGTATGCGTCTTAAGAAGTTTTTAACCGGATTAACAGCTATTTTTTCCGTTTCATATATCCATGCCCAGGAGATCGATTCATCGTACATCAAGTCCTATCCACAGAAATACAGGATATCCGGATATCTTTCTACCAGTTCCTTAGAGGTAGACGATACGGATAGGCATTATACTCCCAATTACCCTTTGAATACAGGTATCGGTTTCGCGATTAAAAATACGATCGTGGGAATTCAGCTGGGATATGGTTTTATTCCTTTAACGGATAAAAAGAAATACGGAAAAACGAAAACGCGTGATTTTCAGATACACCACTACGGCAGGAAGATGATATTCGATATATTCTTCCAGGACTACAGGGGATTTTATGTGGAGAAAGATAAAGACCAGAATCCCGATATCTATCAGCAAATGTCCGTGAAGCAGATCGGTATGGAAGCGACCTACCTTTTTAATGGGAAACGCTTCTCATCCAAGGCTGCTTTTGACCTGGACGAAATACAGCGGCATTCTGCCGGAAGCTGGCTGGTAGGAGGCGGTGGTTATTATTATCAGTTGAAGGGAATGGAAAGAAGCGGCTCTGAAGGAACGTACGGATTAGAAAATTTTCAATTGGGAATTAATGGAGGATATGCTTATTCCTGGGTCATGAGTGAGCGTTGGATGATGACAGGAACTATTCAGGCAGGGGCTAATTTTGGGAATGCTCTGAAATCATTGAAAAAAGGCAGGGTTGAAGTGTATCCTACTGCATTTGCCCGGATTGCCGGAAATTATCATAAAAATAACTGGGGTATTTCTTTTGCGATCCTCATTAACAATAAAACCGTCTATCCCGTAAAAAAGGAAGAGCTAAGCCTTACTGCCATTACCATGCAGCTTTCCTATGTTAAACATCTGGATCATATTTTTAAATCCAAAAACAAATAAAATCTTTGCTGTTTATAGCCGTGGTTTCAAATCGTTATTATAGACAATCCGTATAAGCATTTTGCATAAAGATTTCCATTAAAAAACGTAAATTTGCAGCATGAATAACGATACCATTTGTGCGTTGGCTACGGCCAATGGAGTAGGAGCTTTAGGCATTATCAGAGTTTCGGGTAACGATGCTTTATCTGTGGTACAGAAGTCTTTTCCCGGGAAAAATCTTGGGAAGCAAAAATCGCATACCATTCATTACGGGTATTTTATGGATGGGGAAGAGGCTATTGATGAGGTGATGTTATCTATTTTCCTGGCACCCAAAAGTTTTACAACTGAAAACTCTGTGGAAATAGCATTCCACGGATCTCCGCATATTGGAAAACGTATTCTTGAAACCCTTACCAAAAACGGAGCAAGAATGGCAAAGGCGGGAGAATTTACACTTCGTGCTTTTATCAACGGAAGAATCGATCTTTCCCAGGCAGAAGCTATTGCAGATGTCATCGCTTCTGAGAATGAAGCATCCCGGAAAGTGGCCATCAATCAGCTGAAGGGAGGAATTACCAACGAAATATCAATTCTTAGAACTGATTTGCTGAATTTTGTTTCATTGATCGAGCTGGAATTGGATTTCGCAGAAGAAGATGTAGAATTTGCAGACCGGTCAGCCCTCAATCAGCTCTTAAGCAAAATTGAATTAAAATTAAATTCACTTATTGAAAGCTTTCAATACGGTAATGCAATTAAAAACGGAACTGCTGTTGCCATCATTGGTAAGCCGAATGCAGGTAAATCCACATTATTGAATGCCCTCCTGAAAGAAGAAAGAGCGATCGTCAGCAGTATTGCAGGAACCACCAGAGATACAATCGAGGAGGTTTTACATATTAAGGGACATGCATTCCGTCTGATCGATACCGCAGGATTGCGTGAAACCGCGGACGAAATTGAAGCGATAGGGGTTAAAAAAGCCAAAGAGAAAGTTGAAAATGCCAATATTCTCGTTTATCTGGCAGATGCCGCTACAGAAGATTTCACAGAAGATATTGAAATGATCCGGTCCTTGATACGAGAAGATCTAAAGCTGATTATTTGTGCCACTAAAATTGATGAGGTTATTCCTACAAAATATGAGAATGTGGAAAATGTTTTCAGAAAGGAAATCGACCACGAATTTGATTTCATCAAAATCTCAGCAGTAGAGAATCAGAATATCCAGGACCTGAAAAATGAATTGTCATCCTATGTTGAACAATTGAAATCCCTCGAAAATAATGTGGTGATCACCAACCAGCGTCACTTCGAAGCGTTACACAAATCTTTAAGTGCAGTACACAAAGTAAATGAAGCAATCACTTTCCGGATTTCCACAGAGCTATTGGCGTATGAACTTCGTAATGCATTGGAACATTTAGGAGAGATCTCCGGGGAGGTGACGAATGATGAGGTGCTGGGGAATATTTTTTCTAAGTTTTGTATCGGAAAGTAGATAACGTTTTAGACTGCATATAGATTGCAATTACAATAATACGAAAAACCCTTTAAATGTAATATTTAAAGGGTTTTTTATTTGCATTTCGTTTTGTTTCAAAATTTAATATTGCAGAACATATATATTCTATTTGTTTCTATTTCGTTTCTATGAATTTGATTTGGAATAAAATTTGTAATTTCATCGTTAAAAAATGTAACATTTTGAAACAATGGGAAACATGGGGAAACAATATGAAACATTTTTGGGGAGAATTTAGACGTTATGGAAGTCAATAAAATTTGTCAATTCTGCGGAAATAGATTTGTAGCTAAAAAAACTACAACAAAATGCTGTTCCGATGACTGTGCTAAGAAATTCTACAAAAAGAGAAAGCGTGATGAAAAGATTCAGGCGAGTGATAAGGATTTGGAAGTACAAATTAAAGGTTATGATATTGAAGAAATCCAAAAGAAAGATTACTTATCCATCAAAGAAGTTATGCTTTTACTCAATATTAGTAGAACGTCAATTTATCGAATGTTAAAAGATGGCAGATTAAGCAAATTAGAAGGCTTTAAATCGGTTAGAATTAGGAAAATTGACTTAGATGTACTCTTTAGACAAAAAGCCGAAAATAACGAAGAAAAACAATATAATTTACCATATTTCTGTGATGATAATTATTACACGATTAATGAAGTCCTAGACGCATTTAAAGTAAGTTCAGGTTCATTTTATCATTTATGCAAAAAACATAATATTCCGAAAATTCCAAAAGGTAAAAATGTGTATGTTCCCAAAAACTTAGTAAATACAATTTTCAATAATGAGTAAAAAAGTAACAGTGCTAAAAAAACTTGTAAAAGGAAATAAGAGCAATCTTTCACTAAATTTTTATCCTCCTGTTTTCAATCGAAAAACTGGAAAAAAGACTCGCTATGAAAAAACGAGCTATTTTATTTATAATGAATTTCAAAGTGAGACTGTATATTATACAGATGCAAATGGGAAGAAGCAGTCAAAAATTGAAATTTTAACAGATAAAAAAGGTAATCCTAAGAAATTAACTTTGACTCCTGCTCAAAAACACCATAATAAGGAGACTAATGAGATGATTGAGCTGTACAGAGCAAAGAGGTTTAAGGAGGTAATTAGTCCAGATATTTATACAGAAGCAGAACTGAAGACTTTGGAGTTGACAGAAAATAGAAGTAAAATCTTTACAGAATATTTTAAGAAAAAAGCTCAGAATGCAACTAATTCTGAAGGAGCGTGGAGTAGTTGTTATGGACACTTTGTTAAGTTTTATGGAAATGTTTTGTTTCAAGATATTAACAAAACTCTAATTGAAGATTTTAAATCTAGATTGCTTAATGCTTATCGGCTAAAAAGTACAACACATAAAATTAGTAGAAATTCAGCAGCAAGTTATTTTATCAGGTTTATACAAGTTTTAGAAATAGCTTATGAAGAAAATTATCTTTCTGAAAATTTCAAAGGAAAAATAGATTGGATTGAAGAGGAAGAAGTGATGAAGAATTTTCTAACACTCGATGAATGTAGAACTTTATTTGGAACTGAGTTTCCTGATGGAGTTTTGAAAAAATACTGTGTTTTCGCTCTTTTAACAGGTCTTAGATACTCGGATATATCAAATTTGAAGTGGGAAGATGTTGTAAGACGACATGAAACTGATTTTATAGATTTCAGGATGAAAAAGACTTCAGTATTTCAATATCATCCAATTTCTAAAGAAGCAATTAGTATAATGGGAGATAGAAAAAATAATACTGATTTTGTTTTTGAAAGAATTGCTTACCATTCTCTAAATGACAATTTACGAAAATGGCTTTTAAAAGCAAAAATTGAGAAGAAAGTAACATTTCACAATTTCAGAACTTCTTACGCTGTAGCACAATTAGAGGCAGGTGCAGATATTTATTTAATTTCAAAAATGTTGGGACATAAAAATGTTAGTACTACAGAGATTTACGCAAAAATTGTTGATAAACGAAAAATAAGTACTATTAATAATATTATTTTAGGACTATGATAGACTTTTTACCAATTCAAGATGATGATTTTACATTTTCATCATTATTTCAAAATTACGAAGAAGGTCATACAGATACCACCGAATTTGGTATGTACCCATTTTTCAGGCTTAGATATTTCTTTTTGGATAAAAAAAGTTTACCTATAATGACATTGAAGATTGATGAAGAAAAAATCGAGAATTTTGATATGTTTAGAAATATATTTATTAGAGGAGATTATTTTTATCTTATTGCTTATCATTATTTTATAAATATTAAGGAGTATGAGTTTGAGTATAAAGTTGAAGGAAGAATGAAAATCGCAGATAAAAATGGAGAATTAAAAACAATTTCCTTTTTTGAGCCACTATATAATGCTTTAATAGACGAGAAAATTAAATCTCAGAAATTACTCCGACACGAATATATTGTTTCTAAAAATAAGTATTTATACATAAACAAGCTTACAGAAATACTTTTCAATGATTACTACGATTTAGATGATGCAATTAGGAAAGAGAAAAATGTCTTTGCAAAATATGGAATGGCTGTTAAAGAGGTTTATTTAGAAGTGTTTAGAGACTTTTATTCAAATTTTGTAGATTATCTTACAACTGAAAATTTTGAAGATTTAAAAAAACTTGTTTACCCTTCAAAAAAAGAGGTTCAGTCCTTTAGATTTGCACCCAGAAAAACCTATCGGAATTTAAAAGATATGGAAGCAAGAACAAAAATTGTTGAATCCATTAAACAAAATTTGATAGAAAAAGGATTCATTTCTAAGATAACCACTTTTGAACAGGTTTATGACCTCTTTGACAACAAAAGACGAGAATTACCAAAAATCCTTTGGGAGAAAGATATTACATCTTTAGCCACATTTTATAAAATAATGGAAGATGATAAAATTATTCAGGATGCAGAAGGAGAGCATTGGAAAATTTTGGCTGATTATTTTATTCTTAAAAATAATTCGGAGATTTCAAGAGAAGAACTTAAAAGCAAAAAGAAGTCAACAAATTTTAAAATTTTAACTGACCTTGAAAGCACATTTGACTTATTGAAAAAAATTATCGCATAATCTTCACTCCACCTTTGAAAATTTTTTCATTTTTTTTCATTTTTTCCGATAAAATTTGAGCTGATTAATCAAATAGTAATTTATTATAATTATAATGTTCTTAAAATCAAATACTTAAAACTCTTACTGTAAGGTAGGAGTTTTTTCGTTTTTGGCATACTCGCTAAGTTATTGATGTAACCGATTCATGACAAACGAAATCATGACGGCGAAAACCAGCCATAACGAAAATTTCGGTTCTATAATCGAAAAATTGGTGCAGACAGAAGTAACTAAATACTTAACTGCTTATGCAACAGAATTAGAAAAATTGAGTGAGATAGCTCTTTCAAAAGCTGTTTTAACAGTAAAAGATGTTGCAGAACTTCTCGATATGAACGAGCGAGTAATAGTTCAAAAGATTAATTCAGGTTTAATTCCTGCTTACAAATGCAAGATTACCAATAAGTTTCTTGTTTTGAAGCGTGAATTAATCAAAGAGATTGCTTCAGGAACACAGTACAAATCAATTTCAATGATAAGTACTGAAGTAAATCAGGGATTTGATAATAGAAAATATGTTTAATCTTAATTCTGTAGACATGATAGATTACATCAAAGCATATTTTTCCGATAAAAATGAAATTCTTGGAATTATGAAAGAAAACTACAATCTCGAAAAAATCAGCTATTCTCGATTTGATAAAACTAAAAATGAAGCTGTTTTGTATGAAACATACAAAAATGAATTTGAAAATATGGAACTAAAAATTACCAATCAAGGTGCATATATTCATAATTCCTTACATCATTTTTATAATAAATTTGTGCATAACATTGATGGAAATTATAATGATTTTAGTCGCTCGGCGATTGTAAATTCCATTGATTTTTTGGAGGAACAAATTAAAATTTCTCCTGAAAATCTACATCTTTCACAGGGTTTAGAATTTGGTTTGAATTTAAGAGTACCTTTTGATTTAGACCACTTTATTCTGAATGAATGTGTGCTTTACGATTTTTGCCCTGCGTCAAAATTACCTCCACCCAATGATGAACAAGTGTATAAAGAATTTCAAAAAGGTAATTACAGACTGAAAATTTATCACAAAGGTAGACAACAATGTAATGGAGAGAATATTTTGAGAGTTGAAGTTAAGTTTTTAGATAAGAGAGAATTTAATAAAAATGGAATCTTTATGCTAACTGATTTGGAAGATAGGGATAATCTTATTTTCTTGTATGATAAGCTATACAATCTTGTTAAATTTAAGCTAATGTGTGTAGATGATATTGAAAACGGTCAGTTCACAAGTTACAAGAAAAACAAACTTTATAAATATTGTGCCCATAAATTTTGGTCGGAATTGGATGACGATAAATTCAAAATTGAATCAAAAAAAGTCTATCCATATTTTGATAAAAATAATTTATTGGAACATAAAAACATACTGTTAGACCTGATGGATAGTAAGTTTGGAGAGTTATTAGATAGTTAGTTTACGGACATTGTATAAGTTACCGTAACTGTTGTTACAACAAAAAAGTAGGAAATTATTTTCCTACTTTTATTATGTAATTTATGATTTAGAAATTATTCAAGTCATTTTCAGTATCTTTTCGAGCGTTAATCTTCAATTTTCTTGCATTGATTAATTCCGTCATGAGCTTTGGAAGGCTTTCATTGAAGTCATTTATTTCCTGATTGATACTTTCTAAATTTGGTTTTACTTCATCTTCAAACCGTTGAATAATACCTTTAACTTCATTTTTAACTTTGTCACTTAAAGACTCAGAACCATAATAGGTTTGTATATGAACGATAAGTTTTTTTTGTTCGATAGTAGAAGCCGTTTTATTTTGGGCGTAAAATTTTGATGGACGTAAATAAAAATATTCTTCGTCTCCTGTAATATTATAAGAATATGTCACCTTTGCACAATCAATCTTTTCTCCCGCTGCCATGGAAAAGCTTATCTGAGGAGGTAACTCTTGTCTTCGTAAAGTTACCATCTTTATATCTGCTTTTCTACTTGTGAAATCGATGGATAAGTTTTTTACTTGATACATTTTAAGATTTGATTCTATTATTTTATCTTGGTCAAGATTTAAAATCTCACCTTCTGGAAAAGTTTCGAATCTTCTAATAATATTTTTTCTAATTGTATCTAATCGTTTTGACAGATAATCTACATTAAATAGGATTTTCATTCATTTATTTTTTAAAATTGTAAAATCTGGTATTCTAAATTTTTTTCGGCAAAATCATCTTGCCACTCAAATTCAATTTTCGTAGTGTCTGGAGCATCTATTGTTAAAAATAGTACTATTTCATAAGAGTTTTGTGGTTTAATATCAAGTGGAAAAGGATTAGTAACAACTTGCAATCCTACTAAATTTGGGAAGTGAATTGTAACATTTTTTGCTGTAGATTTACCTTTGTTATAAACCTTAATAACTCTCGCTCCTTTACTTTTTTGTAAAATATTTGCTTCAACTTTTGCTTTTTTTTCATCATCTTTTTCCTTCGTAATCTTTTCAAGTTGAAATTTATTTAATAAAGCACTTTGCTTTTTTAACTTAGCATCATGTTTAAAATAGGTGAAAGCTGCTAAAGCCAATGAACTTATTGATATGCAAAGGGCAAAAATTTGCAAAACCATTTTACTTAAATTTTATATTTTTGTTGCCACTAAAAGCATTTTTTAACATTTTATTAATGTCGTTCTGCAAATCTTCAGTTACTTCCTTTTTCATTCTTGAAACTTCATCATCAATTTCTGATTTGTTAGCCTCGACCAGTTCTTCATATCCACCATTATACTCACGATTGCAATTATTGCATTTTACCCATGTTCTATCCTCATTGTATTCAAAATCGCTGTTACCGCAAGTTTGACATCTAAGATTGATTGAAAAATTATAATTATCTTTCATAAAAATTTCATAAAAATTGACTGACACAATATCGACAAAAAAAATATTAGATACATCCGTATTTTTACGGTATTTATCCTCTCGCCTAATTGGCTAAAAATTCATTTTTTTTGAATAATACATTAAAATACAAATATTTAAAGTTAAAATTATAAAGTAGAAAATATTATAATCTTGTTTATTTACTTCACCTGATAATGATAATGTACATCTACTTAAAGGTTGTCATTTAGTATCAAACGGGTTTTCACTATTTTTCATGAAAACAGAGCCCATTCTTTTATATTTCACAGGCTTACCATTTGCACATACATCATAAATCCCATTTCCTTTTTGCTCTGAAATACGCAAGAAAACTACATCACTTTCGTCACAATCATTATCTATCGCAACATGTTTCCTGAGGTCTGAAATAGTTGCATCAACTTTTTTCAAAAATGACTGAATTTTCTTATCAGGAATTGGTTCTTGATAGTTTGAAGGTAAATCGCATTTCTTGTCTTTTTGAGTGTCCTGTGCAAAATAAAGTGTTGGTACTGTCAATAGTAAAGTAAAGATTAATTTTTTCATTTTGTTATTCTTTAATAAATTCTGTAATTCCGTTTCCGTTGTCAAAGTTGAGTTTTGTTGCTGTTACTTTCTTGAATTTGAATGTTTGTGAAACTCCGCCATTAGCAAGAGTGAAAGTAAATTCCGTATCGCTTGAAGTTTGAGAATATCCTCCGTTGTCAGCTATGTATTTATAGCTCTGCGAATATCCACTCATAGACATAACAATATCTCCGTTTGAGAATGTGTATGATTGGTAAGCCGTACCTCCTAAATAACTCGTCCATTTACCCATTATCCATGAAGGTGGATTGATTTTGCTATTGTTTATGGTTGTAGGGTTAGTTGTCTGTTCGTCATTATCAGATGATGAACATGAGAATAATGGCAAGACTGCCAATGAAAGTGTAAAAAGTAATTTTTTCATATTATTTGTTTTGTTGTTTATATTTTTCAATATTGATATATAGTTCACGGGTTAGAAAAAAAATTGTTGGGTTGAACATCAGTCTAGTTAATGCTCCTTCATTTGGAAATTGTTTTTCATCATAAAAAATAGGGTCACCAATACCACCGACGGTATTATAAGCATCTATTAGTAATAAACTAGTGTATTTTAAATCTTCAAGATTTCTTTCACAATCATTTCTTAATAACCTGTTGTAATTTTCATCAAGCATTATAATTGTACGTCGTATAAATTCTTTATACGTTAGAACTTTAGCGTCTCGGTTTTCTAATAAATGTGAATGCGGAATAACGCCGTCCGTGTAAAGAATTTTAGATAATTCTTTGTAGTCTTTTTTTCTTTCTAAATCTGGAATTGATGTCATATATTTTGTTTTATGTAACAAGAAAGCAAGTGGTTCTCACTTGCTTTTAGTTCTGAAGGCTCGGCAAAGCCTATGTTACATAAAAACAGGATAAGCCACTTGCCTATATGACAAGTGCGCTAAACTGTTTGCGTTTTGTAACATTTAAGAATTTTGCCGATTCACAGAACAAAAGCAAAAGTTTTACACTTTTATTTTTTTCGTTGATGTCTTGGCGCAAAACTACAAATTTTGTGCCTTAATTTTTTATTATTAATAAAAAATATAATTGTAGTCTTTTATCAATTTTAAGGTTTCAGAAAAATTAAATGCTTTTGACTTATGGTTATAAATAATATCTTTTAAATCTTTCTTTAATTGATTAAGGTAAAATAAATCTCCATTAAGCTTTTTGATTTCTTTAATATTAATATTGTTTATTATTGTTAAAACCTCTTCACAAGTTTTTAAATCATTTTTTTGACATATATTAATAACAACTTCATATGTGATTCTGAGAGGAGAAAAATTACTTTCCAATTTTATAATTTCTCTTTTTGTCATTGCTAATTCTAGAATTTTCACCAAGTCATTAATTGAATTCTTATTTGAGAAGTTTTGCCAATTTGAGTTTTTAAAACTTTTTTCAATTTCTTGATATGAGAAAATATTATTTTCAAGAACTACAAGTAGCTTTTTGAATCCATGTTCAGAATTACAATCTATCAATAACTTAATTAAGGATGATTTCATCATAATTTGATTCTCAATTAGGTAATTATAATGCTTTAAAATGTAGTTCTCAGCATAATTTGAATTTTCATTTCTAATTAACATACTTAAAATATCATCTAAAAAATTACCATCTTTAATCCCTAAGTTTTCGATATTGATAATTTCATCTATGAATTTAATATCTTTGAAATATAGTAGTTCAATCAATTTTTGAGGATAATAATAATTATTATTACTAAAGGAATTAATAATCTTGGCTTTTATATCAATTGTAACTTT
Organism: Chryseobacterium sp. B21-037; assembly: GCF_028570785.1. Lineage (NCBI taxonomy): Bacteria > Pseudomonadati > Bacteroidota > Flavobacteriia > Flavobacteriales > Weeksellaceae > Chryseobacterium > Chryseobacterium sp. B21-037. The sequence continues at coordinate 2,173,624 of NZ_JALGCB010000001.1, read as the reverse complement.
ATCAAGGTTCTTTTTGGAATTAACTAAGTACTTCAAATAAATGTAGATATTTGTTAAATCATTTTCATGATTAATATTTTGAATAATCCTTAAATTTACTTTTTCCAAGTCAAAATTTTCAGGAAAATAGTCTAAGCTTAATTTATGTCTGATATTTAAACTTATCATTTCTAATAAAAATTCTTCCTCAATATTGAATTTAAAATATTTCTGAAATAGATATAACAAGTTGAACAATAAATAGTCTCTTTTACTTGACGTTTTTTCTATACATGCAGATATTTTCTGACCATATATTTCTTTTAATTTTTCTAAATTATTTTTACACCATATTTCAATTACTAATTTTTGCTCATTTGTTAATAGAATACTTGTATCATTTCTTTTTGGTAAAAAATTTTCAACAGCTCTCATTATCTCAAGTTCATAATTGAGAATAAGTTTTGGTATCTCTAAATCTTTTACTGCTTTACCATTTTTTTTATCTAATATAAAGTCTTTTAATATTTGTGTAGAATTTTTTGTGATATTTTTATAAATATTATAATTAGTTGAGTACTTTTTATAAAAATCATTCCAATCTTTTATTAAAAATTGTTTCTTTTTACATAAATTAAAAATGGATAATATTTCATCCCGCAAAGCTTCAAAATTTAACAATATGTCAAACTCTCTTTGTCTTTTAAGAAAATAAAACTCGGTCCTACTTTCGTATTCATTTATTGTCAGTTTTTCATTAAATTTATAGCTTAAAGTTGATTCTATATAATTTTCAAAAAGTAAACTTAACTGAAAGTCATTGCCACGAATCAAATTGCGAAAATTTGTGAGAAAATCATCCTTAATATTGCCTTCTTTATAAACTTCTAAAATTTCACAAAATAAATCTTCTTTTAAAATTTTTGACAAAAAAAGGATAGTATCGTAGTTTTCTAAAGAATTATTATGCAGTATTTTCTTAAAATGGGAATATTAAGTTCACAAGATATTGTTATCTCAATTAATAAATTATCAGCATAAAAAGATATTTTATCATTAATAACAGTTTTTGAGATTATTTCGACAAGTTCATTGCATATTTCTTTTTTATCACAACATTTTTGATTTAAGTGGTCTAAAAATTCACATGTATCATAATCTTTACTATCAACAATTTCGTAATTTTTAATTAAATAAGTGTAGATAATTAGTAATGATTTAGAATTTTCAATGTGTTTTAATAATTCAAAAACATAATGTTTCAATGTAGAGGTATGTTTGTAGCTTACAACTTCAAATTCTTCCCGTAAAGAGATGTCTAAAGCATTGAGAATATACTTAAGATTTTTTTCTGTTACTTCTTGGGGCATTGTTTTTAATAAATTAAGAATAATATCTTTATCATTTTCTAACTGTAACTTTTTAAATATTTTAGAATAGAAGGTAGAAGTAGATGTAAACGTTGGGTTTTTGAATAGTTTTAAAATGTTTTGTAAAAACAGAATGTTTCTTTCTTTACTAGATTGAAATTCAGAAACTATTTTTAATATTGTACTTCCAATTATATTTATTTGTTCCGTTGAGAAGCTCATGTGTGATAAAAGCTCCATAGCTGTTACTCTTGCTCTTGAATGGTTTGATATATTTGTTATTTGAGAAATTAAATAATTTACACTATTTTCTGTATTAGAAAATCTTGCAATTTCAGATATTCCGTCCAACCACAAAGTTTCTTCTATACAAATTTCTGTAAATCTCTTAACCAGACATTTTGTACGAATATCTGGATGGATTCTGTCAGAATCTACTTGAAAAATCAATTCTAAATCATTTTCAATTATCCAGTCTACTAAGTTTTCATAATCGGTTTTTGCTAATTCTAAGTTTAATAAAAATGATACAACATTATACCAAGTTGGATGAACTTTAAGGGTGTTAGAATCAATTTGTATGAAATTAATTATTTGTTCAAAATCTAATTGAGACAAAGTTTTTGCGACAAAATATTCTTGTATGTTTTTGTACTCAAAACTCCATGTTTCATCAAGATTTTGTTGAAGAAATGAGTTCTTTGGCAAATCTATTCTTTTTTCACATAATCCAAAAGATTGACTTGTTGAGATAAAGGATTTTTGCATTGCCTCCATTGACAATGCAATTTTTTTAGAATACTCTAGAATTTCTGCTTTGCTAAATGAGCTATCATTTAAATATTTAATTTTCTCATCATCATTCAACCTGTTTTTTACATATGTTTCTAAAAGTTTTGACTTATTTAATAAAATTTCATGTGTATTATAATAATGTTGTCCGAGTAATTCTAAATAAAAAGGAGTTTGTAGTATATCTCTAAATTTCCAATAACTAAATCTTTCATCTTTCGTTACATCAAGATTATACTTATTATTTAGAAAGTTGACAGCTAAATTCTCAGGAACTTCATTAATAAAACATATGTCAAAACCATCAATGCTTTTTATATGATTATTGTAAATATTTGTTCTACAACTAACAACGAACTTGATTTGATTTGACTCAATAATATGTTGATTATCATAAATAAATGCTCTTAATTTAACAGTAAAATTTGTAATGTCATGAATTTCATCAATTCCATCTAATATAATTATAAGGTTTGAGATGTTTTTGTAATTCTCAGGAAGTAAATCTGTAAATTTTGTTTCAGATGAAAAGTTTTTTAGGATACGAAATCTCGGAATTTTATTATTAGCATCTCTATTTTCCCAAAGTTCTATGGCAAAGTTTTTTAATTCATGACTTTTGCCACTTCCTGGGTTTCCGAGTACTATAACTCCAAACCTTGATTTATTTAATTGTTCCTCTAGCTTAATTTCGTAATCAGGATTGTCAAAAACAAACCTTTCTCTTTCTTGATATTTTCTAAAAGAACGAGAAACATGATATTCATCTTTCTTCAAGTCATCAATAAATAAATTTCTATCTTCTTCTTCAATTATAGTTTTTTTTAGATTTTTATCAGAAAAAATTAGTTTTTTGAACTTTTCTAAAAGTTTTGTTCTGTTTTCAATTGAAATTTCATCTATAGCCTCTTTGTAAATCCTTTTGAATAAATCAGGATACAACGAAAAATACTCTTTAATGTATGATTCAGGTGTTAGAAATTCAATTGGGCATTCATCACCTATTATTTCATAAAAACTTTCCAGTTTTGAATCTTCATTGGTATTTGAAAAATTTTCATGCGGTGAAATGAAAAGGAGCAAATCAATTTTTTTATGCGTTGAAATAATATGTGGAATTTTTTCAATAGCCATAGTATAGTTAAGAGTAGTTGAATAGTCTTTGCACTCAGAATAAATAGTGTAAGTTTTAAATTTTCTATCAACTATTTCTATAAGGTTATCAAATCCATCTTGAGAACCTGTTTTTTGTATTCTTTTTCTTACAACTTCAAAATCTAAATCTTGGAAGATTCTCTCAAGAAAATCAATTGCAATTATTTCAAAGTCACCACCTTTCTTTGCCATATTATTTTTCTATATTTTCAAATATACTTAATATCAGTCAATATAGAAGGTATCTAAGCAAAAGTACCCCACCATAGGGCAAGTTTTTGGTAGTACCCCCGTCTTTGGAAATTAGAGTAAATATTTTCGGACGTATTTGAAGTTCAGTTATTTTTTTGAAATCTTTTCAATATGTTCACAATATGAAGCAAAACAGGTATCACCCACTCATCTTATAAATAACCACGAATATTAATATATAGTAGTGAGGTGATAAAGTGTTCTTTTCCTGGCATAGTACTTAATCAACAGCTTTATTATTCTATATGTTTAAAATGGTATCAAGTAATTCTATGTATTCTTTTTTCAAAATAATAATTTTCCACAATTTTTAGTAGTGTGTGTAATGGAGATAAAATGCTCAGAATTTTACAATGACAAATTGCACTACTATATAATATCTATATGAATATTTTTGTAACTTGGAAGTTGACGAAATTTTGATGAAAAATTTCAAAATTCAAATCATTTGATTCTATATTGTTACTATTTTTCTTAACTAATTGATATTCATAATATACTATTTTTGTATCGGAAAATAATAGGCATTGCGAACCGAAAGGAGAAGCAATCTGATAGGTAATTTGATGTTTATTCTTTTATTATAAATTAGAGTGTATCAAAGTTTTTATAAAAATTAAGGAGAGTTAGTAACCACCTGCTGGCGCGAGCGTCACGCTCGTGTCCGAATAAAGATTAACAATCTATATATAAATCCGAGAAGGTACACTTTCTTGGATTTTTATTTTTAGTATTTAAGATTAATGAACCTGAAAGTAACTTTGTAGCAGAAATATACAAATGGAATAGGGTAGTGTAATAAACTACTGTAATGACGGCCAGAAAATTCTGGAAATAGATTTAAATTTGTGATGTGAATGGGGCAACGAGCGTGACGCTCGCGCTAGGGGAGGAACTACCTATGGAGGAGTGCGGATTAATCCAAATCCTCAAAATTATATAATACCTGCTAATCAAGATAAAAAACGCAGATAATTATGAAAATATCTTTAAAAAATTTGCTGCTATTACTTTTACTAGTGTTTTCTTCATGTAAGAGTGAATTTAAAAAAGAAATTTTAGTTGATAAATTATCTTCTATTGAAAATGGATTACCGTCTCCACATTTTAATTATAGGCTATATTTAGCAATTGATAATAATAAAATTTTAGAAACTAATATTGATTTATTGTTTGAGCTTTATAAAGATGAATATTCGAATAAGTATTCCAGTTTGAAAGATTTTTTAAAAGCTCTTTTTCTCCATAATGAGGTTGTAAAAGTTAATGATTTAACAAAATATAAAGGAGCAGATTATCTAATCAATTTTAGTGAAATTGATAATAATATTAATTTGAAAAACATTGAGGATATCCAAAAAGAGTATTTAAAAGCGAAAAATGGACAGTTTTTATTGTTTTTAACAAATTTAAATTCATCTGAGAGATATACAATATTGTACAGAATGTTTGAAGATGAATTCATAATAACTTTAAATGATTATGTTGGTTATTATAGTTTAAGAAAATATGATTAATTCTCTTGTAAGGAGATATTCTATGACAAAAAAAAGTAAATAAAAATTTGATATTTAAGATGTAATTTAACAAGTGGCTAATTACAGAATATTACAATAAATGCTCTGCCTTTAATTTTGAACTTTACATTATTTATAATCAGGAGGGAATTTTTCCTTCCTGTTTTTTTGTGATCACTTGGAAATCTCTTATTTGCTAAAATATAACAAAATCATTCACTAATCATGATACTACTTTTCTCGAAATGTGTATAAACAATTAGTTTGTTTGATTAATATTTTTTAATTACACACAGATATATATTGGTCACAATCTCAAACTACTAAAAATATCTTCCTCTATTTCATATCATGACTATATTTTTTCGGTTTTTTACCCAGATGCTTTTCAAATACCCTTGAAAAGTGACTTAGGTTTTCAAACCCCATTTGATAGCCTGTTTCTGATACCGACAGTTTTTCATCCCGCAAAAGCCGTGCAGCTTCTTTCATACGTAGGTGCTGATAGTAATCGTAAATTCCCATACCAAAGATCTGCTTGAATATCCGGCGGAGCTTAAGTTCGTTCATTCCGGCCATTTGTTTCAGTTCTGCAATACTGGTTGGCTGGCTTAATGAGGAAACAATTTTGTCGCGTACCTGATAAATAGATTGTATTTCCTTCCGACTTAGTTTTTGATGGGTAGAATTTTCCCGCTTTCGTAAACTCTCAAATAAATAAAAAAGCAACTCCATAGCCTTGATTTTATAGTAATAGCTTCTCATTGTTGCCGGAGTTTCTTTTTTTACAATATCATTTACGGTGCGCAAAATATCATCGGTCATCAATTCTTCAATCAGAAAGCTGTTGGTATTATCGAAAAGAAACTGAAAATATTCGGATTCCTCTTTTAAAAAACTCTTCAAATACTCGGCACTGATGCTAATTGAAACATAGGTAGCCTGTGTATTTTCTATGAAATGAATTTTTTGTGGTATCGTAAATGGAAATATACGTACAAATGTGGCATCTGAAGGCGGTTTGATTGTACCGGACGTATTTTGATTATGATCTTCAAAGATGTTGTAAAATAAAAAACCAATACTGTCTTTAATCACGGATGTTGCAGTTTGTCGTGTAAAATTCTTTTTAGCGATCATTGAACCAAAGTGCAGCGCCATATCGGGTAAAAAAATAAAAGCTTTAAAAAGTTTGACCTCGAAATGCTGTAGCTCATCTTTTGTCGTCAGTCCTACCTTGCTTGCATACTCAAGAATTCTGCTGTCTATAGCTTTATGATCTTCGTCTTTCATGTTTTTACGACTATTTTTAGTAGTTATTGAGGTGTTTTAATCGTAAAGTTACCGGTAATTTTGATATAACAAATGTTATAGAACAATTAAATTCTTAAGTTATGAAAAAACAAGTTTTGATATCAGGTGCAAGTTTCGCCGGATTAACTTTGGCTTATTGGTTAAACAAATATGGTTATGAGGTAACTGTCGTAGAAATAGGTAAAGGTCTTCGGAAAGGAGGTTCACCTATCGATGTCCGGGGTAAAGCACTGGATGTGGTAAAAGAAATGGGAATATTACAAAAAATTAAAGACCGTGAGTTTATCCATACCGATGAAATCGTGGATGCTAAAGGCGACACATTGAGTCGTTTTTCAATAAATGCAATGGAAGAATATCTTGGTGATATTGAAATCCATCGCAGTGACCTGGTAGAACTTATTTTTGATATTGTACCTAAGAAGGAGGTAGAATTTATTTTCGGAAACAGCATAAAGACATTGATACAACATGAAGATGGTATTGAGATATCCTTTGAAAAGGGGGAGAACAGAAGTTTTGATTTTGTATTTGGGGCAGATGGCACCCACTCAATAGTAAGAAAACTGGTGTTTGGTGCTGAAGAAAATTTCAAAAAGTTTTTCGGTGTTTACTTTGCTTTTACCAAAGCAGATCATATACAAACAGGCAGGTCAGGTAATACGGGAATCGTATATCGTGAGCTGGGTAAGCAGGCTGTAATATACCATTTCAAAGATGGAGCTAATGCAATACTGATGTTCAGAGCTCCGGAACTGGATTGGAATTACAGAAATACAGAACAACAAAAACAAATTCTGAAAGAATATTTTGGGAACAATACGAATTGGAAAATTCCTGAAATTTTAGATTCCATGCTTCATTCCGACGATTTATATTTTGATGAGGCGAACCAGATCCATATGCCGACCTGGATTAAAGGACGTGTAGCCCTGGTTGGTGATGCTGCGCATGCGCCAAGTTTTTTTACGGGAATGGGTACAAGTCTCGCATTGCAAGGCGCGACTTTGTTAGCAAAGGAGCTTGATGCAAATGATGATTATAAAACTGCTTTCAAAAAATACAATGAAACCTTCAAACCTTTTGCGGAAAGCATTCAATCTCGGATTAAATGGGGGTTAAAAGTTCAGTTACCTGAAACAGAAGAAGAATTACAGGCATCTTTCCTGGCGTTTAGTAATGATAATAAAAAATAACCCCTTATGAATTGATTCCAACACATATTGGGGTTAAGAATTTTGGGTATTTACAAGGATTTGGAATAAGTAGGCCTTGCGTGTACGTTTAATTTTTAAGTAATCTAAAAGTATCTGTTATACCTTCAATAAAGGCCTCTGGATTTTCCCATGGACCAAAGTGTCCACCCTTTTTAAATGCTTTAGCATAGATTGTGTTAAATTGTGATGCCATAGGACCGTTTTCGAAAATACCAACACGGTTTTCCTCAGTACCCAGAGGCGGGTAAGCGTCTCCTGTAAGGAAAGTAAATCCCGCTGGAGCTTCTACTATTGGAGTTCTATTATGTGATGGCTTCCAGGGATATCTGTTAGCATTCGAATAAACACGTATAGAAGAACCAATAGCCTGATTTACCCAGTAGATCATGGCAAATGTAATGATATCATCTTTCGAAAAAACATCTTCAAAATTTCCATGGATGTCGCTCCATCTTTTCCAACGTTGTAGAATCCATGCCAACATTCCAACAGGAGAGTCATTTAATCCATGTGTGATGGTCTGAGCATCAAGCATATGGACTGCAACATGGGAAGCATAGGTACGCTGGAACTTGATGATGCCTTCACGTAGCTCGGGAGAGGCTTCCTTAGGTATCATCTGTCCTTCTGTTAAGTCCCATGGTCTTTCGCTTTGGAAAATTGTTAATGGCATTTCCTGTCCCAAATGGATACCGATAAGCTCTTCTGCATATTTATGTCCCAATTGAGCGGTTACCAGCATTCCATAATCACTTCCTGAAGCAGCATATTTTTTATAACCCAAAGTTTCTGTCATCAGTTTATGCCAAAGTTCTGCCATCTTCGAAAAATTCATTTCTCCATCTTTTACAGGCGTAGAAAAACCAAACCCAGGAAGCGATGGGACAATCACATCAAATGACTGTTCAGGATCTCTACCGTAGGAAGCCGGATCGGTAAGCTGGCGAATGACTTTACTCCAATGCCAATAAGTCCAAGGCCAGCCATGAGATAGGATAATCGGTGTAGGATTTGGTCCTTTACCTTTTTCGTAAATAAAATGGATAGCCTGGCCATCAATTTCTATTTTATGCTGGTTAAAAGAATTTAGTTCCTTTTGTGCTGCTTCCCAGTCATAACTATTAATCCAATGATGAACAATATCTTTGAGGTATGCAGTACTGATGCCATAATAAGAATCTTCATTATTTAAATCCTCTGACCAACGTGTTGTTTTTAATCTGGTTTCCAGGTCGTTAAGGATTTCCCCGGATACATTAATTTCGAAAGGTTTTAAGTCTGTATTCATTTTTCTTTTTTTAATATGTGAAATCTAATTTTAATCTGGTTTGTATGAGTTTTTTTATAAACCATGTGTCTTTGATTTTAACAAAATCACCATGATAATGTCCAAAACCATGTAATGTTCTAAATACTGGTACATTGCTGTCTTTCAATAATATATTTTCTTCATTTTCCGGTCTTATGAGATGATCTTCCATAGAAAATACTGCATGGACCATTTCTTTAGATTCGATGTCTATTTCAAAAGAAAATAAATGATGAATTGCTGTCGCATTTCCCACACTTTCCGAAATCTTATTTTCTATTTCTCTTCTCCCTGCCATTTGGACGAGTGTTTCACCGTTAACATCTAATGGAGTAAATATTCCATTCTCCGTAAATAAATTTGCAAGTTCAGTGAAGTTTTTGCTGTCGGCATGACGGACATATTTTGCCATGACTGTTCTTATATCGTCTGTGATTGTTAATTTTTCTAAATGTGTTATATTCATTGTTTATATTTTATAATTCTCAGACAAATTTATAGTAAAAATGATATACTTTTGTTACCAGTATAATAAAGTATACCAGTTACATTGATTATATCACTGAACCTTTTGTTTAGAGAAAGAGATAAAAACAATTGATAATAGTATTATAAATCTCCAATTTTGTGTCAGAAGTAATTTCTTTTACCAATTTCATCTGTAATGTAAGTAAGTAATTCTACGAAATAGAATAAGGTATTGATAGCATAATGACAGGCATATACCAAAAATATAGGAAATAAATTGGTGAACAAAACCGTTTGTACTGTATTAGTTGTGCTGGTGTAATATGATCCCAAATCATGGTAGATCATTTGGAAAATAATTCGAGAAAATGATTATGCAAAAGGAAATAGATGGTATTTTAAATATAGCCAAGGGAATACTGAGTCCGATATTATAAAAATATTGGCAAGTTTTTCTGCTTTCTGGAGTTTGTATTTGTAAAGAAGAAAAGAGTATAGTTCCTATTACTGATCATAGGAGGAATTTCCGGCTTTAGCACATTGATCTAGGGATTGTTAGTCGTAATAACAAACATGATCAAAGGTTCATCGCCTGTGTTTTCGATGGAATGATAACCTATTGAACTGATGGCTGTAATATCACCTTTCTGAAGTGTTTTTTTACGCTCGGGTCCGTGAGTTCCTGTTCTTTCCCGGTATTCTCCTGTTCCATGAACAACGACATAAAGTTCTTCTTCATTTCTTGCATGGTGGCTATGATATCCGGATTCGTCTCCTTTGTTCAGCAAGACCATATAAGCAGCCAGGCGATTATTGGCTAGCTCTTTATCGCCGAACATTTGTAACATATAAACGGTTCCTTTTCCGCCATACATACCTTCACGTTTATCAACGCGGGTAATGGTTCTTTCATCTTTTTGGAATGCCATTACATACAGGTGGATATACTTTGAAACTTCTTGTATAACGTGGTCAAATTCTGCTCCTTCAGATAGTATTACGGTATCGGCCATTGTGAGGTCATGATTAATGGATAAAATAGGATTTCAAGGTACCAAAAATTAAGCAGCATTGCAAGCAATTCAGTATGTATCATTATATGTTCCGGATCATAAAAAGAGATTCGTCAATATCAATAACGTTTTCAGCAAATAAGAAGTAAGCGGTATTCGCCATCTTTTTCAATGGGGGCCCTGTGAACACAAGGAAGAACTTTTTGTTCCGGATGATCTACTGCCAGTCGCCAAAGATGCCCTGATCCGAGACTGACCGGTTCAGCATTAATCTTTGGCTGATAGTGCAGGTCGAAGAAGTATTCTTTCAGGAAATCTTCAAATTCTGCTTCCGGACCGTTATGTAATTTTCTAAGCTTTTCCCTGATCTCGGGGATCAGAATCTTTTGCTCCACCTGGTCATTGGGTATAATTTCACTGGGAGCCCCGTGATAAGTACACAAAAAAGTATCGGTGCCGATGGGGGAGCGGTCTACATGATATGAATATACATCGGTTGAGATGAAATCCAGTTCTTCGTCCCGGTCATAATTTTTAAGCAGGTTGAGGGAAGGCAATGCTCCGAAGTCTTCCAATAAACGTAAATCATTGAGAATCGTTTCCCTCGCAGTAATTCCTTTTTCTGAAAGTGGTAATGCCAAAAGATCGTCAGTGGAAACTTCCGTAATATGATCTTTTAAATGAAGCTTAGAGACAATTTCTTTAAAGTCTCCGGTTAAATTCCTGTGCCAGCAGATTGCATTCATAGTTCCGTAAAAATCGGTATCGATGAGTTCTGAAAAGGAAGATACCACTTCAATTTGTTTGCTGCTGGAAAATATAGGATTCATATGATGGAATAAACTGTTAAGCCGTTTAATACTTTACAAAAGTAAGGAATTGGAGATAACTTTAAATTGACTTGTCTTCAACAGGACTGGATATGAAAATTGAAAAGCAGGTTTTTATACCTGCTTTTTATAATGTGATGGAAAAGACACTAGTCTTCCAAAACAGGTGCCTCTTCAATAAGTGCTTTTAAAGATTCAGGAAGAAAAGGCCTGCCACCGGTTGAAGGCACACAAGTTCCGGTAAAAGTTGCTTTTGTCGTCACCTTACCATTCAGGATAATGGATTGCTTAAAATGAATCTTAGGAGCGTCACCTTTATCCCTGAACAGTTCACAGGTTACCGTAAAGGTATCTCCTTTTTTCAGAGACCTGAGAAAACTGATCGTGTATCCTGATAATACCATATTAACCCCATTTTTTGCTTCATTTTCAAGGTTAAACCCCAAAACCTCATCAATATACTGGTGTCTGCAATATTCCATATAAAACGGATAATATAAACCGTCCATAATTCCCTGTACATCAATGTGCTCTTCTTTAGTCACATATTCTTTTGAATATTTCATAATGATAATTCTATATTTAATACATAAAGCTAATTATAATTGGCGCCAAATCAAAATTGAACGAAGAGATCTTAACCTACACAAAGAAAATTTAATAATATTTTAATGTATTATATTTCTCTATGTGTTGATATATTGTGATTTATTTATACTTTTGTTTCCATTATTTCATCCCGATTGTACCCGCTTATTTCCTATAATATATGACAGATCGTTGAAGATTCCTTACCATTGGAATTCCGGTCACGTCATGATGGTAGCCAATAAACAGATCATTTTAATAATAAAAATAAAACATGAAAAAAGCAATTTTTATCCTGCTAGCATTAAGTACACTGGCTTGTGCTCCTGAAAATTCTGATGATGCACTGGTAAAATCGGGCAATGTTTTCCAAAGTTCCAACTTGTCCGTCACATCCAAAACCTCAAGGCCCCAGACCTGGGCTCAAAAAGTTTCAGGTTCTCCTTTTGATAATCTGTATAAAGTAAATAATGATGTGTATAGAAGTGAGCAGCCTGACAATGCGGGCTTTAATTTTCTTGAGCAAAAACATATTGCTTCGATACTTAACCTGAGGGAAGGTCATACAGATCATGTGGGAGGAACTAACTATGCAGGTAACCTGTATAATGTTCCCATGAATGCTTCATCCGTATCAGATGTTGAGATCATTAAAGCTTTGCGCATAATAAGAACCGCCCCGAAACCTATTGATGTGCATTGTGCTCATGGTAGTGACAGAACCGGTGTTACGATGGCGATGTACCGTATTATTTTCCAGAACTGGAGTAAAGAGGATGCCACTGAAGAAATGACAGAAGGAGGCTACCATTTCCATTCCCAATATACCAATCTTATCGATTATATCAGGGATGTGGATGTTGATTACATCAAAGGACAGGTATTTAACTAATTAGTTTCTGATTTAAAACATAAAAAGTCAGTATTTCATTATACTGTAATCCTAACCTATAAATTAATCCAGGGAATCACTTTCCTGGATTTTTTATTTGTAAGTTACATTTTTACAATTTTAAGAAGTATTTTATAAATACATTCGTTGAAAGAGTTATTAAAACCCTACCAAAGGGCTAAATAGGAAGGATGATATTTAAAAAATATAGATATAATCACTGATTGCAAAAGCCGTTCTTGCATGATTGAATGGCATAACACTAAATCTTTTAATATGAAAAATGCAAAATTACTTAGCAGAACTAAATTGAAAAATGTAACAGGCGCAAAAAAAGCCGTTGGTGGTGGGATTTGTGATGACTGGTCCAATGATAGTTATGATGTTTGTTTTAATTGCTGTGTAGCTTGGGCCTCAAATCAACCCAGCTCACCATCTGATCCGGGAGGACTTGAAGAGTGCTCTACTTTATGTGCCCGAAATGGTGCCCCGTGGTAATTAAACAGAATCTAGATCAGCTTGATTAAAATTAGTATTTATCGGATGTTACACCGGAAAGGTGAAGTATAAAAGAGGATATCTCCAGAGATATCCTCTTTTATTATTTTTTACAAAACTGTTATATTATAGGCAAATCTTTTAAATTTGATAATCCTGCTCTCTCATAAACAGGACATAGCCTATGTAGTCATTACACCGGTGTAATTTTAATATAAAACCGCTCCATGGAAAGAAGAGAATTTTTGAAACAGTGTTCAGTTGCTGCATCCGGCTTGGTTCTTGCGAATATACTACCATCCTACGCCAGTGCCATGTTGCGGGAAGAACATTTACGGTCAGGTAAATCACTGTTTGAAGTTTTCAGTAATCCGGAAAATCGGTACCGCCCATTTGTACGTTGGTGGTGGAATGGCAATAAGATTGAAAGATCAGAACTTGCCAGGGAGCTCAGGATTTTAAAGGATGCGGGAATAGGAGGGGTTGAGATCAATCCGATATCATTTCCTTCGCGTACGGATGACATGGGGAAGCAAAGTATTGATTGGCTAAGTGACGAATGGATAGACTTATTGAAATTTACGCTGGAAGAAGCTAAATCTCTGGAGATGACCTGTGATATATTGGTGGGTACGGGTTTTCCCATGGGTGGCGATTTTTTAGAAAAAGAAGAATGCTCACAAATAGTGGTGATCGCCGTAAAAAAATTAAAGGGTCCTCTTACCACGGAATTTTCTCTTTTTGATCTTTATAAAGAAGCCGATCCGGCGATTACCAGCCCATACAGCGGAAGGACGATGGAAATGCTGGACGTAAAACTTGTGCCGGATCCGCTCAATAGGATAGACGAAATGATGGATCTTTCGGATCAGATTAAAAGCGGAATGATAAAAGTTTCTATACCCAAAGGTAATTATGCGGTTTATGGATTGGTGAAAATAGAACGCTTTATGCGGGTGATCCAGGGGGCGCCGGGTGGGATGGGACCCGTTCTGAATCATTATAATTCTGCTGCCGTGAAAAAATACCTCAACAGGATGAGTGATAGCATTCAGCGAAAAACAGGACCTCTTGCAGGCTATGTCCGCTCTTTCTTTGTGGATAGTCTGGAAATAGAGGGGGCCAACTGGAGTGAGGATATGATCACAGAGTTTAAAAGAAGGAGAGGATATGATATTTATCCTTATTTGCCCTTTGTATTATTTAAAATTGGAGCAATGGGAAATACCACGGGGCAGAATATCCAATATCCCGTAAAGACGGGCGAAGTGTTCAAAAAAATGACAGACCGTATGCGGTATGATTTTGAGCTTACCAAAGCAGAGCTTTTTGAAGAAAGGTTTGTTACTCCCTATGTAGACTGGTGCAAAGAGAATAAAATACAATCGAGAGCGCAGGCCTATGGAAGAGGCTATTTTCCATTGGAAGGAAGTTTTGAAATTGATATTCCAGAATGTGAAACCTGGCTGAAATACGGTATCGGAGAAGATATCAGTGAAGAGAAATTCACACAATATCCCTGGCATCTTGGCAGGGGAAACACGATGATCAATAAGTTGGTTTCTTCTGCAGCCCATCTGAAGAATAAAAAACTGATCAGTTCCGAAGAGCTTACCAATACTGACATGGTGTTCAATGAGTCTCTGGAAATTTTCAAAATAGCGGGGGATCAGAGCACGATATCGGGAGTTACACATCCCGTTTTTCATGGATTTAACTATTCTCCGCCGGAAGCAGCTTTTCCAGGCTGGATTACCTATGGTGGATATTTTAATGAAAAGAACACGATGTGGCCTTATTTTAAACATTACACAGATTATCGTGCCCGGTTATCGGCGGTATTGCAGCAGGCTACCATGTTTGCCGACATTGGGCTGTTAGCTCCCTTTGCTGATCAGTGGTCGGAATACGGTGCCCAGATGGAACCTTTTCCGGTTATCGTATCGCCGGCATATCAGGCTTTGATCTGGGAATCCATTCATCAGAATGGTAACGCTTGTGATTATGTTTCCGAACGTGTGATCCAAGACTCGGAAGTAAAAAAAGGATTCCTTACGTATGGAAGCAGAAAATACCATACTCTTTTTTTAATTGAAGTGCATAGTTTGGATACAGCCACAGCAAGCAAACTGTATGATTTTATAAGGGAGGGTGGAAGAGTCTTTTGCATTGAAACGGTTCCCGAAAGATCAACGGGTTGGAATAATTATGAAAAAAGAGATCAGGAAGTGAAGGAATGGGTGAGAAAGATGGAGGCTTATCCTGACCGTTTCATTGTATTGCATAAACCTACGGCTGACTTTTCAGGGTGGTATAAAACCGTACAGGAGAAATACAGCCTAAAGCCCTATATGAAAATCCGGAAACCTGAGTCCTTTATAACTCAAGTGCGTTATCAGACAACAGATGCAGAGCTATTCTTACTGACCAATTCGAGCAGCAGGCATAGTGCTTCACTGGATATTCAATTTGATCAGGAGATCATTAAGCGTAAACAGGCGTGGTTGTGGGATGCGACAACAGGCAGGAGAAATAAGCTGGCAGTAGAAGAGGGGCTTTTTCATATAAATTTAGGTCCTGCAGACTCAAAACTGATTGTTTTTGATCATCATAGAAAAGGAACCATGTGGAAAGCTCATCCGTTAACAGGAACTCAAGTAAAAGAACTGAGCACTGGATGGGATGTGGAGTTCAGGCATTATGACGGGACCGTCAACAAAGAAAAGCTGGATCGTCTTACTGATCTTAAGGAGCTGTCTTCTTACAGTCATTTTGCCGGAACTGTAGTTTACCGTACTACATTTCAACTTGGAGATCATGATACCAAGGATTTCCTGAATCTTGGAAGTGTATATGGAATCTGTGAAGTAAAGGTGAATGGAACAGAAGCCGGAACCCAATGGTTCGGCCGAAGGGTGTATGCTCTCGATGGCTTGCTCCATATCGGTGAAAATGAAATCGAAATTAAGGTCATTACCGTTATGGTAAACTATATGAAAACGCTTAAAGATAATGAAGTGGCTCAGTACTGGACCAACCAGAAAAAGAAAGACCAGCCCCTGCAATCTTTGGGGCTGGCAGGACCTGTAACGATTTACTGAGACCTACGGGAGCATAAGTCTGTTCCTTACATTATTGTTAGTATCTTACATTTAGCCTTTCTTATTCATGATCCCGAATCTCTGTTTTACCTTTGTCTGTGATGAGTTCAGGAATATCCTGATCTAAAGCAATATAGGCATGAAAATAGTATTTATAACATTATTGATGATGGGATCAACTGATTTTTTATCTGCTGTCCGGTCACCTTATTATTTATCAGAGCATCGTTTTAAAAGTAATTTGAATATGGACAATAAAACAGTACTTGAAAAAGCAAATCTAGCTATCGCTAAAGGAGATTATGAAGGTTTTCTTTCCTACTGTACCGATGATACACAGTGGACATTTGTAGGTGAACAGGTTTTGAAAGGAAAGGAAGAAGTGCGAAAATATATGGCAGTTGCTTATACAGAACCACCTGAATTTAAAGTAGAAAAATTAGTAGCCGAAAATGATTATGTGGTGGCTATAGGAAGAATAAGCATGAAGAATAAAGAAGGGAAAATTGTTGACTATTCTTATTGTGATGTTTGGCGATTCCGTGATGGAAAGATGGCAGAATTGAAAGCATTTGTCATCGAAAAGAACTGATCATAAAAAAATCCTCCGAAACGGAGGATTTATTATTGATACGCTTATCTTAAGATGAATAAGCGAAAGCTTTAGTTACGGAAAAAAGGGCTTACCCCTGAAGAATCAAAAGTAAAGGCAGTCTGATTTTCAGATTTGTCCAGTTTTTTGTTAATGGTAAGCGCCCATAAAACAAGCTCCTTACAGAAGTTCTGATCTTCTTCACTTAATTCGGAGGCGTTTTCCTCAACCACCTGCACCAGAGGAGCAATACTGTTAAGCTTGGAATAGAACTCTTCATCCGTATCCGTGTAGTTCAGTTCCAGCTGATTTTTGTTGAACCATTTGATCAGGTCAGTATAAGGAGTTTTGATGCCCTCTTTCTCCAGCTTGGAAATGCGTGGGAAAATCGTTTCAAACTGTACCATCACGGCTCTGTCGATTAATATTTTCGCTACATAATCTGCTCCTTCCTGCTCCCCTTCATAGACAAGTTCGATTTTCCCTGTGATCGATGGAATGATGGACATAAAATCAAGCAGGCGAACCGTTGTTTTTTCTGCATCGGTTTCTATTAAGCGCAGTTTTGCGGCAGCCACAAGGTTTTCCATTGCACTGATGGTCAATCGGGCACTTACCCCGCTTTTTTCATCCACATATTCACTGTCACGTGCTGCAAAGGCAACACCTTCCAACAGATCTTTTGCAAGACCCGGAACCTGTATCCTTGATTTGTCTTCAGGTGATATAAGAGCTTCCTGCTCCGTAATTTGACGGGCAAGATCAATGGTTCGGGGATAATGGGTGAAGATCTGCGAACCGATCCTGTCTTTAAGAGGAGTTACAATGCTTCCCCTGTTAGTATAGTCTTCAGGGTTTGCAGTAAATACAAACTGAATATCAAGAGGCATTCTCAACTGAAAACCTCTGATCTGAATATCTCCTTCCTGTAAGATATTAAATAACGAAACCTGGATGCGGGCCTGTAAATCAGGAAGTTCATTGAGAACAAATATCGAACGGTTGGCACGCGGAATCATTCCGTAATGCAGCACGCGTTCGTCAGAATATGGAAGCTTCAGAGTGGCAGCTTTAATCGGATCGATGTCTCCGATTAAGTCGGCAACATTTACATCTGGTGTGGCCAGTTTTTCAAAAAAACGGTCTGATCGGTGTACCCATGAAATAGGGGTCTTGTCTCCCAATTCATCAATAAGGTCTCTGGCAAATTTTGAGATCGGATGAAATGGACTGTCATTAATTTCAGATCCTTTTACAACAGGCATGTATTCATCCAGAAGGTCTACCATGCTTCTCGCAATTCTTGTTTTTGCCTGTCCGCGTAAGCCCAGTAAGTTAATATGGTGTCCTGCTAGAATGGCTTTCTTCAATTGAGGGATTACGGTGTCTTCGTAACCCAGTAACCCTTTAAATACGGGTTCTTTAGCTTTAATCCTGGCAATAAGGTTCGCCTGAATCTCCTGACTAATCGTTTTATGGGTATATCCGGAATCTTTTAACTCTTTGAATGTAATATCGTTTTTCATTGTTTCTTTTAAATAAATAATCTATATACTGTATAAAAGGATGAGAATCTATATATCTAACCTCTAACCTCTAAATTCTAAGATCTAAAATCTAGCATCAAACTATATTCTCCTTATCCTGTTTTTTTCATAATCTTCAAAAATCATCTGCCCCAAACCAGACAAGCCTGTAAGAAACGCCTTCCCTTTATTCTGTGCTGTAAATACTTCCACAAATTTACGGAGATAGGGATCCTGGGCAATCATAAAGGTTGTAATGGGAATTTTCAGCTTTCGGGCCTGGGCCGCTTTATGCAGGCATTGTGTAACTATTTTTTCGTCAAGACCAACACTATTCATATAGAACTCACCGCTAGGCAGCTGCATGCAGCTCGGTTTTCCGTCGGTGATCATGAAAATCTGTTTATTGGTATTTCTTTTTCTGCGGAGAATATCCATCGCAAGCTCCAGACCTGCCACCGTATTGGTATGATACGGTCCCACTTTTAAATAAGGAAGATCTTTGATCTTAATAGGCCATGCTTCATTACCAAACACGATAATGTCAATAGAATCCTTAGGATATTTTCTATTGATCAGCTCAACTAATGCCATGGCTACTTTTTTGGCAGGAGTGATGCGGTCTTCACCGTATAAAACCATGGAATGGCTGATGTCAATCATCAATACGGTGCTCATTTGAGCTTTATGTTTTGTTTCCTCTACGATGAGGTCATCTTCCGTCATGCGTAAATCAGAAATGCCATTATTGATCTGTGCATTTTTTAAGCTTTCCGTCATATTAACCAAAGATAGTTCGTCTCCATATTGGTAAGATCGGTTCTCACCATCTTTTTCATCACCGATTCCCGTTTTTGAAGTGCGGTGATTTCCGATTCCCGTTTTCTTCAGTTTA
Organism: Chryseobacterium sp. B21-037; assembly: GCF_028570785.1. NCBI lineage: Bacteria > Pseudomonadati > Bacteroidota > Flavobacteriia > Flavobacteriales > Weeksellaceae > Chryseobacterium > Chryseobacterium sp. B21-037. The sequence goes on along the minus strand of NZ_JALGCB010000001.1, from coordinate 2,154,316 downwards.
CCGAAAATCTGGTCCAGTGCATATTCTCTTAATGCAGACTCTAATTTGGCGGTTAATATATTTTTCCCTTTACCGGATCCTGTATTGCCGTCTTTCGGATCATCTTCCTCTTTGATGTACCCACGCTTTTTCAGATCTTCCTCAAAGTCCTGAAGCGTATATTCATCATTGAAAATGTCATACTCCTTATCGAGAAGATCAAGCCAGTGAAAGGCTTCCTCGATATCTCCGGAAGTGTGGGTGAGCAGATCCTTAAAAACATCAAAGACCCGGTCAAAATCTGATGTTTCTTCCGGAATATGTTTACTGAAAGTAAAACCTTTTTGAAAATTTAAATATTTGTTTGTCATAAGACATTGCGGTTTTTCGGTTAACTGCTTTTTTTTGTTTAGTAAAATTGTAATGTAATAAATGAACCAAGTAATTGTTTCAGTCCTGAATCAAAGCGAAATGTATTTGCAATATTCCTTAATTTTTTATTGAATTTAAAAAACTACAAGTTATGAAAATATCATTTCAACATACCTGTTGGAAAATAGAAAATACTAATGGCTTTGATAAGCAATGAAAATATAATCGGTACAGATATTTTCGTGCTTCCCTTTTGATTTGCAGAAAGTTTTTAATGGATATTGTAATGATATACTAAATTATAATAAATTATTTTTAATAATTTTTCCTTTTATAAAGCCATTTTGGCAAAATTTTTATATCTATATATTCGTTTTATTTAAAAGGAATTTTTCGTTTACAGAATTGGGAGGAATATGTATATAATAACGGATCAGTTAAAAGATAATGGGTTTAGTATCAACCGGTTGGATTATATCATAAAAAGAAATAACAACAAAAGGGAGATGAACACGCTGGAATACTTTTGTATTTATATTGTTTTAGAAGATATTACATTAACGGTGGAAGATGTTGCGTACGGCATTAAAGCCGGTAATATTGCATTTGTAGGTCCCCAGAAGAAAATCGTTTTTGGCAAGACAAAAAGATCCGATGTCTTCGCGATCGTATTTTCTTCAACCTTTTATGAAAGATCGACAAAAGACAGCCTGTTTATCAACTCCCAGCTTTTCTTTAACTATAATTCAGATGTTTTTGTTGCTCCTTTTATCAATATAGAACAGATGAGGGTGGTATTCATGGAAAGAATGGAAAGCTTTCAGCGTAAAGATAAAAGCTTATATATTTCCGCCGCCCATAATGCCATTGAAAGGCTTATACTGGATGCCTTCTTGCATATTCCTACCGAAGAAATAAAAAATGATTTTAAATTCGATTATATGTATTATGTCAATCGGTTTAAAGTGATTTTGCAAAGGGATTATAAAACGGCAAAAAAGGTTTCTTACTATGCCAATGAACTCAGTATATCTTCAAGGAGATTGACGGAGATGACTGAATACATGCTGGGAAAAACTGCAAAACAGGTGATCATTGAAAAACTGGTGAACGAATGTATAAAAGCCCTGAAGTTTTCCAATTGTACGATTTCCGAAGTTTCTTATGAGCTGGGTTTCAGCGATGAAGGGAATTTCAGCAACTTTATCAAAAAACATACCGGTAAAAATCCCTCCGAAATGAAATAATTATCGAATTTATTGTAGGTGGGTATAGAATTTATTGTATATTTACCTATGTAACCGATTGGTGAAAAATCCAGGCAATATGCTTTTTAAATGGTTTTTATTAATTGTTTTATTTTTTGCTTGTGCAAAATCTTTTGCTCAGAACTCTGATGCTTTGAGATTAAATGTACGGTTGTATCCGGCACAGATATTTTCTATCAATAATGATGAAGAAGATTCCGGAGCAACAACGTCTCGATTACCGGAATTTAAATCCGTGACCGTATCGAGTCCCTCAGGTTTTGAAGTAAAAGTACATCATGAGACCTTTAATGAGGATAGTGCAAATCTTAAAAACAATGATAACTGTTACAAAGAACATAATCTGATTGATCGTCAAAAGGGAGTAATTCAGAAGGTATATAAAATACATGAGAAATTAGAAGCTGTACTAAAAAAATCAGGTTGTGACTCGGGTTTTAAAGCTGATCACGTCGTGCTTACGCTAATTTCTCAGTAAAATTTTAATAAGACTTGTGGAAATTACTACACAATACGTGGTATTTTTTTAAAATACCTTTTTTACCGATATGTATGTAAAAGTGAATTATTTGAGATTAAAATAATAGCGCTTTTACGGAATAACGGTTCTATCGTTTTATGATTCGACGCTTTTTATGATTTTTTCATAAAAGGCTATTTCTTTTTGTGAATAATTCACTACATAAAATTACAAGTTATAAGTGTTTTTTCACAAGAATGCAGGCTTTCTTTCTCTATACATTTGCAGCGAATTTTAAAAATTAATACAAACATCATTTTAAACTATGAAGAAATGTGTCTTAGCTTGTTTTGCTTTAGTAGGATTTGCAACATTGAAAGCTCAACAGAATGTAACCCTAAACGTAAGACTGAAGCCTATTCAGACCCTTGTTGTGAATAATGCACAGAAGGTTGTTAACCTAGACTATGTAACCAAAGACGATTACGTAAACGGAGTTTCTTCTGTGAATGCAGATCACTTGAGCATCTACAGCACCGGTGGATTTCAGGTAAAAGTAAAAAGTGCCAATGCTGCTTTACAGAATGCGGGTAAAAATATCCAGGCCAATACCATTCAGATCAAAGCAAGTGCTGGTTCTGAGGCAGTAAACGGAGCTCAATATGCACAAAACGTGCAGCTATCAGCGAATGAAACAACATTGGTAACATCTTCTAACGGAGGAGTGGATAAGAAAATCAATATTGAATACAAAGGAGCCGGAGCTAACGCATATCTTGATAATTATATCGCGGGTCAGGATCCTACAGTATACACTACAGAGCTAACGTATACTATTATTTCCCAATAAGATAATGTAAATACGATTACAGGATAAAGTGTTGCAGGTCTATTGCTGCACTTTATTCTTAATATGAAGTATCTGTAATGAAAAAATTTTCTTTCTTCTTTTGCTCCTTGTTCTGTGGCTTGTTTTCTACAATTTTTGCACAAACAGGAGTCTCTGTATCTCCACCACGGCTGTATTTCGAATCTGATCCGGGACATAGCAATACTCAAAAAGTAACTGTAACGAATGTAAGCGCAAAGAACTCTCTGGATCTGGCCATAAGCCTCGGTGATTGGGAGTATGATGAAAAAGGGGAAAATATGACCTATGGAGCCAATACAAGACCTGCATCCTGTGCAAGCTGGGTGTCTGTGAAAAAAGAAGAAAATTATTTTACGCTCGCTCCCGGCGAAAAAAAAGATATTGATGTTACCATTACTGCTCCCACCACCTTATCTGATAATTTAAAAGCTCATACTGCAGTGTTGTATGTCAGTCAAATGAATCCTGTGGATGATGTAGATAGTAAAGGGGCTCATATAAAGGTCAGCATACGATCCGGAATCAAGCTTTTTCATAAGCTGCTATTACCGGGGACTAAAAAAATTGAAATTCAGAATCTTGTCTACGGGAAATTGAGCAACAGGCTGGATCTGTTTTTTGAAAACCAGGGAGATGTGTGGATTGACGGAAAAGTATATACGGACCTTGTGAATGTGGAAAACGGTAAGAAAACGGCACTTGATCCTGTTATCTTTTATACAATGCCGGGAAATAAGAGGGAAATGAATATTTCTTTGCCTTCCACTCTTGAAAAAGGAAAATACACTGCTTCTGTAATGATCGATTATGGGGACAGTAACAATCTTGAACTGGGAGAGCTAAGCTTCACTTATGAAAAGTAAAAAGCTCGTCCTCTTCTTTGTGCTGATTTCTGTGGGTTGTTTTTCGCAAGTAACATATACTTCATGGATAAACAGCTATTTACAGATCAATTCTTATGGCGGTAATACCAATCCGGATGCCTATACTTTTACTTTGGCAGGGAATGGTAAATTCAATATTCCTCATTGGAGGGTATCCATGAGACTAAAGCAACCCATTACTTCCAATGACGGAAAATATGTAATGCCTGCCAATAAAATTTCTTTTCAGCCGGTATCTTCCTCAGGTCAGGCCTATCCCGGACCTGTTCCCACGATTCCCCAGATCGGAATGCCTTTACATGTTTTTCTTCAGGAAGGACAGGAGGTTTTTTTAATCCCCCAGTCCAATGCACCATTGAATAATCAGCCTGTACAGCCTAACGGATATTATAATCTTCAGGTGAAATACAGCCTGAATGTAGCGGGAGGATCTTACCTTGGAAATTACCCTTCATGGATCACTTTTACGGCACCTGTACAGTTCACGGCCTATGATCAATACAATAATATCATAGGAAAAACGGATCATAATTTCCAGTTTCAGAACGGTGTTCTTTCAGGAACCCCAACGGAAGTTCCGGAGCTTTCACTAAAATTTTCTGCGAATGCAACCAATGGATCGCTGGAGTTTAAAAGTATGGAAGATTACATAAAAGGCGTGAGTGTATTGTATACCAATGCTTTGATTGTAAGCAGTAATACGAATTATCAGATCAGGATGAAGTCTCTTCAGGGGCAGTTTAATTCTCCGACAGGGAATACGATTCCTCTGGGAACCGTTAAAATGGGTCTTACGCCTGTTGCAGATAATAAAGGAAATGTATATCCGGTTACTTTAAGTTCCACACCTCAACTGATCGCAACGGGAGGCTCTACAAAAGGCTCTAATGTTTATTACGATATCAGATATTCCACGAACGCTAATGATGAACGGTTGATTAATGCCAGATCGGAAGAATATACCACTACAATTCAATACGAGATAATTCCTCAATAACCATGCTATATAATCTTTTCAAAAGGACATTTTCTGTTTTTTTGATACTTATTGCTGTTTTGATTCCCGCACAGAATAATGCAGGGGTTATTTTGGAGATCCGTAATGAATCCAGGGCGGATAAAGGGAATATAATAGATCTTATCGTAGTGGTAAAAAATACCGGAAACGATCTATTCAGCGGGAAGGTTGAAATCACCACGCCTTCAGGGTTCAGGAACATCTCACCTGGCAAAACGGAAGTACATATGAAGCCGGGTGAAAATTTATATCTGCCGGTAAAGATCCTGGTAAATAACAATGTTGTTGCCGGAGAATCTCATATTGCATGTAAACTTATAGATGGACAAAATTTTGTGATCGCAAAGCAGGAGATACCCTACGTGGTATCCGAAAATAATATGATGCGGATCACTCCTGAAAACCCGGTCGTTTATATGAATAATGTAAATGATTCTGTAGAAGTGAAAGCAAGGGTTTCTAATCTTGGTAATAAAAGGCAAAACGTCACGCTGGTATTTAAAATTCCGGAAGTTTCCCAGGGAAGTATTTTTATCGAAAAAAGCGGTAACATTGAAGTACAGAAAGATTCAGTATTTGTGTTTCGTTTTTTTCCTTCTAAAGTGTTGATGCGGAGCCCACAATTTACAGTCCAGATTGCAGGCTTCAGAGAGCCGGATAAGGAAATATTCGGAAATACTTCTGTTTCGGTTCAGAATATATCTTCCACCCAACGTTATGAAGACAGGGAAACCGATATTTTCTCAAATTTCAGTAAGAACAGTATTACAGCCAGTTACAGGCGTGTGGGTGAAAACCTGGATATGTACCAGATGATCGGGTCGGGAGGCTTTAATCTTCCTTCGGGATATCTCTATATAAGAGGGAACATCTATGCAATGAACAATCATAGTGATCCCGTTGTGAATAACACTTATATATCGTACCATCGGGAAAATAATGAATTTACCCTGGGTAACATGAGCAAATTACTTGAACTCTCCCTCTTTGGAAGAGGAGCAGAGTATGCATTTACATCTTCTGATAAAGATAAGAAAATAGAGGTAGGTTTTGTAGATCAAAGCTTTAGTCTGATTGAAAGGAATTCATTTTAAAAAACGGCTATGGTTTTTATACCAGAGGAACCCTGGGAGCACAAAATGCATCTCGAAGCATATCGGGAACTTATATTTTCAGAAACGATCCTTATGACAAAGCAAGGCATCATCTTGCAGGTACAGATGTACAATATGCTTTCAATCAGGACTGGAAAATGAATGCTAAAATGTACACTGGACTTAGCTTTTATGAAGATATCAATACTACTAAGCCTTCTTTAGCACTGGAATCTCAGTATTCAGGAAGGATAAAGAAGGTGAACCTGAACGGAAATTATTTTTACAGTACCGATTATTATCCTGGAAACAGGAGGGGAATGCTACAGATTCAGCAGAATTTTTCCACCCATATTTTTACCGATCATTATGTGTATGCTAATGTAACGGTGTCTGATTTTTCTCCTAAATTTTATTTTTATAATACAGCCATGCAGTCTGATAATATAAGAGTGGATACCGGAATCAATTTTCCTAAAAAAGGTAATTTTGGGTTAGGGGTAGGATATCAGTATCAGGAAGAAAGGTCCAATTCCTATAATAACTTTTTAATGTTCCGGGTAACCAGGAGTCAAAACAGCTGAAAGCACAGAGGCTTACTGAATATATAACGTGGTTAAGTCCGGATAAAAAGCATTCTTCCATTATTGGGATTGAGACCGGACTTGTTAATTACCCTAATACAGATCATCCGGATTATCAGATGAAAATTAATGGGAACTACAATTATAAGTGGCTCAATGTAAATTGTACGTACCAATATGGAAGCTACTTTCTTTCAGAATATGCTTTTTCAAAAATGATGAATGTAAATACTCCCTATGAAAAGCTTTCTCTTTCTGCTTTTGTCAATAAAAATCTTTTCCGGGAAAAAGTAAATATAAGTTCAGGAGTATCTTATACCCATGATGTTTTATATGGAAGGTCGCCGTCCGGTTTTGTCAACCTGAAATATTCTAAGGAACGCTACGGGCTGTATCTCAACTCTTCATGGTTTAACTATTCTTCTAACCATTTTACCAATAACCTTTTAACGATCGAAGCAGGTGTTACCATAAATTTTCAGACCAGTACACTAAATCCCGGAAAAAAAGGAGAAATAAAAGCATTTGTCTATTATGACCGTAATAATAACAATGTATATGATGGGGAAGATCAGGAGGCAAAGGATTATTTAATTATGCTGAATAATATTTCATTCAAAACAGATCAAGAAGGGAATATCAGGTATCAATCAATTCCTTTTGGAAAGTATGCTTTAAAACAGATTATCCAGCAAGGCTGGTACTATGATGAGGCATCATTTGAAGTGGATAAACACCATTATTTCCTGGAAATTCCCCTTCTTCAGAATGGGACTTCGAAAGGAAAAGTTATCTATCAGTTTGATGCAAAAACAGCTTTAGAATTCAGTCCTAAAATCGGAGGGATTATTCTTAATATATTTCGTAATGATCAGTTCCTGCAAAGGGTAATAACTGATGATAACGGAGAATTTATTTCTTTTCTTGAATCAGGAAATTACAGGATCGAACTTAATGGGAATTCATTGCCCGCCAATACTTATTGTGAACGCATGACCGCTGATTTTACAGTGGAGGCAGGAAAGATCGTTAGTCTGGAACCGTTCATTATTAAGGTGAAAGAAAAAAACATCAGGGTTAAAAAGTTTGGTAATTAAATTTGTGATCAACTACCCATTGTAGGGTTTTCTTCTTTAATTTTAAGCTTACAAATAATGTCTGAGAAAGACAATACGAGACAATACGATAATTGATTTAAGTAAGTGTAAAGGGAATTTTTAAAAGATGTCAATAGTTCCTGAGAAGAATAGAAAATCATTAAATTTGATAGAACAACAATCCTGATAGTTTTTCCCGGAGGTCTTTTTTCTAAAAATACTATCTTTGTGAACAATAAAAATAGCATGATGAAAAAAGTAATATTTCTGGCTTTAGCGGTTCTTGTACTCAATTCTTGTGTCGTTTCTACTGCGGCAAAAGTGGTGAAGGGAGCTGTAAATGTAAGCTACAAAGCGGTAAAAGGAACAGTAAACGGAATCAGCTGGGCAGTGAGCAAAGCAAAAGGAAAGATTGATGAAGACCGTTTGGATGGTACCTGGAAAGTAGTAGGGGTTTACAAAGGTTCTTTTGAAGACTTTTCAAAAGATCAGAATCCTGAAAGCTCATTTACATCAGAATGTACAGATAGTTTTGATCAGATTATTTTCAAGGCTAAAAAATCTAAGTTTCAGCCGGTACACTGCAGCTCTGAGAAGGAAGACTGGGTGAAATATTCAATGGAATTCGGGAAAAATCCTGTAACCAAAGAAAAAGAAAATTATATAGAATATAATTCCAATAATTATATCTCAGTTATTGACGTGAATAATAAAACAATGGTTCTGGAAGGAAACCTGATGCCTAAACTGGCATTTACCGGAGCTAAACTATATCTTTTGGAAAAAGTAAAATAAGGTTTTTCAGGATATGAAAATAAATAGTTCTTTAATTCCCGGAAAGGGAATTTTTCTTGCCCTTTTCTTTTCTTTACACATCGGTGCAAATGCCCAGAAAACAGAAGATATTTCCACCATTTCAGAAAAAGATCTCACCCATATTTTAGAAAAGAACAGATCGTTTTATACACAGGGAAAAGTAGCAAACTACATTCCCGAATTGGGAAAAATGGATGCGCAGTCTATTGCTTTATCCATCGTCGGAAAAAACGGAAAAGTATTGAATGTGGGCGATGTAGGCAAGAAATTTACCATGCAGAGTATCTCTAAAATCATAGCATTAATGATTGCAGTTAGTGAAAAGGGAGAAGCTCATGTTTTTGATAAGATGGGATATTTCGGGACAAGTCAGCCCTTTAATTCTTTTTCCAATCTGGAAACATCCGGAAAACCTCTTAATCCTATGATGAATGCAGGAGCCATTCTTACGACTTCTTTAATTTCCGGGGATGGAGAGAAACCTTTTCTTAAGATTTTAGACATGGTTCGGTACATTACCAGAAATCAGACACTGGACTATAATAAATCCGTGTATGAATCGGAAAGATCTACCGGTCACCGTAACCGGGGAATGTTCTATCTGATGAAAAATAACGGGTTGATTTCAGGAAATGAAGATCAGCTTGATAATTACTTCAAACAATGCTCCATCGAACTCACAGCAGAAGATCTTGCCAAAATAGGATATTTCTTTGCGAACGGATGTGTTCGTTTTGATGGTGATTCTCAGTATAAAAATGCAGAAATAGCCCAGTTGATAGAATCCCAAATGCTTATTGCAGGGATGTATGAATTCAGTGGGGAATATGCAAGAACTGTAGGTTTGCCAAGTAAATCAGGAGTTGGGGGAGGTATCGCGATAAGCGTTCCCGGAAAAATGGGTATCGGGGTTTTCAGTCCTGCCTTGGATCAGCATGGTAACTCATTGGTGGGTTATCATATGATTTTGGATCTGGTGAAGCAATATCATCTCAGTATATTTTAAAAAAATATTTTATCATGTATTGGATGGCCTTTCATCAATACATTGATTTGTATTCAACTCTGATTGTATTTATATCAAAAAATATTCATTGGAATATAGAAAATAGGTGTAATTTTATCTAAGTGATTCATCATGAGTATGGTCTATGGTGTGGGAGTCATTTTTTAACCTATTCCCAATTTGTTTATGAAAAATACTTTCAACACCACGTCCTCCATCAGGAAAAACATCCTCACTTATCTTGGATTTACCCTTCTATTCTGTTTGCCGGTTTATTATATGTGCATCCGTACAGGTAAATTAGGCGGAGGAATCATATCTTATGCTACCATTGTTATGTGGTGTCCGGCTATCGCTGCCTTACTTACATGTCGTTTACGTGGTATTCCCATTTCATCACTGGGCTGGAAATGGGGGCTTACAAAATACCAGTTGCTGGCGTACGGAGTTCCGTTTTTATATTCGTTTGTGCCCTACCTGATCATCTGGATCAGCGGGGCAGGAGGTTTTTATAATCACCAGTTTATAGAGGAAACAGGAAAAGGGATGGGCTGGGACCTGCCCGATGGAGCGGTTCTCGTCTTGTATATCCTGTTGATGAGCAGTTTTGGGATGGTACGATCTGTCGGTTCTGCTTTAGGTGAAGAGATCGGATGGCGGGGATTTCTCACTCCTCAGCTGGCAAAAATCAATTCCTATACCGCTACTTCACTCTGGATGGGACTGATCTGGTCATTGTATCATTATCCATTGTTGCTCTTTTCAAACTACAATACAGGAGGACCTAAATGGTTGGCACTTGTCTGTTTTACCGTTATGATATTTGCGAGCTGCTTTATTTTTACATGGATCCGTTTGAAGTCGGGAAGCCTTTGGACGGCAGCCATTATGCATGCCAGCCATAATCTTTTTATACAATCGATTTTCACACCTCTTACAGTGGATAACGGGAACACCAATTACTATATCGATGAATTTGGTATTGCGATACCGATTGCAACAGTGGTGGTGGCTTATTTCTTCTGGAGGAAGCGGAACGAGCTGCCGAATCAGGGAAAGGAGGAAATCATTTCATCTTAGATTTCCTGATCATTCCGGGTGAAATTATCAATAGAATAAACAATGCCCTGAAAATAATCAGGGCATTGTTATTTTTTAATTTTTTTGTTAAAAGCTTAAGTCCTGCCATTTACTTAGAATAGCATCTGCTGCAGATGCATAAGTTGGGCTGCCGCTGAGAGTTGCTCCTCCCAGTATGCCAACCAGTTGAGGACTATCTCCTGTAGTAAAAATAGCAGATCCTGAATCTCCCGGTCTTGAAAAGAGTCCTGAATTTCCCTGAATCATCACCAGGTTATTGGCAATTACCTGATCTCCGTTAAAGTCTGTTAGTCTAAGGGAGGTTGTAATACTCGTGACGTTTCCGGTGGTGATATCACTGGTGATCCCACTTTTACGAACTTCCGCTCCTATAAGAAATGCGTCAATCTGTGCAAATCCACTAATGATTTCCTCTGCTCCAAATACTTTTCCTATCGTGGCATTTCTGTCTTTTCCTTTTCTGGCAATGGCACCGTCTAACCAAACATTGATCGTTTTGAAGTCTCCGCGTGGTACCAGAACATTTTCATAATAATAATCCTTGAGGGTTGCACAGTTGTGGCAGTAATTTAAAGCGGTTCTCCATTTAGACTGTTGGCAAACATCAGAATCCAATTCGGTACCGACACCCGCAAGAACATGGGCGCATGTCAGCATATATGGATGTTCGTCGGGTCCCTTTTTTACCATTACCCCCAAAGTACCACTGCCTGCCATTTTTTTACCATTTTGTCTGAGTGTCCCATTGGCTGAGATACTGATTCCACCGATCAGGGGATCGGTTTTTTCATTGCGGGTGGTTACTTCGGTTACTTCATAAGATAAAGGTTCAGGATCTACTTCCAGTTCAATAACATCTGTAGGGCACCCAAAGATGGTCAGGGGAATAGCCTGTGAAACCTCAGATAAAGGGAGTTTATTTTTCACTCCAAAGGTATAGCTCAGTGTTTTGGTAAGGCTGTCGTTAACGGTTTTCAGAGAAACCCCAACCGAGGTTATTTCAGGTCTCTGGAAATATTCTTCAATAAGTTCGGGTAATTTTTCGGCCATTTTATCGTGTAAGGCCACTTCTTCGTTGCTTAATTTCATGATATAGTTATTTAGGTTGTTGTATAAATGCTGAAGTAAGGTCACCAGGAGCAATACGCATGTGTAATTAATAAATTTACAATCTGGCTTATCTCATTTTCTAGAGTCTTGCGTAGCCATGGCTGCTTGATTTTTGAAGATAATCCTTCAGATCCTCATAGGAAAATGGCTGACTATATATTCCCGGTGCGTAATCTTCTGCAGGATCCATGACTTCATGATAGGTATGAATCGGGGTAAGACTTTTAGGATAACCGCCATATTCGTTTGGTGCGTTCCAATAAGCGAATATTCCATAGGCTATTGCCTGTATTCTCCTTTTGAAAAGTTTATGTTCTTCTATTGAAGCGTTTGACCCGGGTTTTAAAAGAGAAACCATTTCAAAGAGTCTTGCAGCCGTATGGGAACGGCCTGTTTCAATAGGCATTCTTGCTCTTCTTGCCATTATGGTGTCCGGTGAAGCTTCGTTCCTTGTTCCTGCTCCTAATCTTCCCTGATCCCATTTGATTTCTCCCTTGTGTTTTTTAGGGTCTTTTGAAAAAGGAGTAAGATTCTTTTGGAGTACTGCTACGCGTTCGTAATCAAAATCCTCATTTAATTCCCATCTCATGGGTCTGGGCGGGCTGTTTTTACCCTGGTAAGGATGTGGGATTAAGACAGGATGTGCCGTAGGTAGCGCTCTGCTGTTTCCCCGGGGGCTAAACAGTTCTTTAATATCATGAAGGATAGCAATATTTTCACTCACGGTAAAATCCTTTTCTGAAAAAGCCAGACTGATCCTGTCTGTTTTTATGAACATCATTTCTAATAGTGGTTGTATGCTTCCAATATTATCTATGGTAGGTTCGGTCCGTAATCTTGGATAGGAATTGGCAAGGTTGTAGCTGCCGCCCATATTCGGGAGCAGGTTGGCAATAGGGTTTGTGGTCAGGTAATAACTTAGCTTTCCACTAATACTTTCTTTTTTCCATAATTCAGCTGCTATGGCCCTTCGTAATTCATTGAGAACGGCAGCAATTCTCTCATTACTTAAAATTTTTATGGCGAGCTCTGTTTCCTTTTGCTTATTTTTCCGCAAAGAAGGATGTGAATCGTAAATGAGCTGCCTGTAAAAAGATGGCTTATCCGGAAATGATTTCCAGTAAGCTTTTGGCTGGTCGTCGTCTAATCCGATCGAGGGTTTTACGGAGCCAAGCATGATTCCTGAAGGCAGTTGCCATGGCTCAGACCGTATCCATTCATTAAACGTTTCCTGAAGATAGGTTATATTTAAATCTCTGGGTAGAAGATGCATTACTTTTATCCCATACTCATAAGCCTTTAAAGGTAATATCTCTTTTTTCTCGCCCGGTTCTAATAGTTTCTGGTAATTTAACATTTTGTATAATTTGGTGATGATCAATGATCTTATTTACATCACAAAGTTCGAAGGAATAGTGAGCCTGTAAAAGAGAGTAAATACCCATTTTTAGAAATTGGGGGTATACCCTGATTGATTAATCGGGCGCATATAATAATGTGTTAAAACAAAAAAGATGAGCTGTGAAGCTCACCTTACGGGTATAAATGATATGATTGAAAAGGGTATTAATGGAAGAGCATACGTGCATGAGAGGAGCATGTATGGATTCTTACCATTTTTGTCTTATTCCGGATGAACAGCTCAAAGTAACAAACAAAAAGAGATGAATTTTAGAGTAGAAATAACCAAATATAACTTTCCGTACAAATACTTACCCCATACTTTGCATGCGATTTACAGAATAGGTAATCTTACTCAATCTACTTGTTATAATAACACATAAAAAAAGCAGGCTTTTTAAAACCTGCTTTTATGTTTGTTAGCTTATTAATGGGATGTTATACTAAGTATATAATTGCTTGAAATATTTCACGTGTAAATAAAACGGAATCAGTGATTTGATGGACGCTACATGAATGTTTTTTTCTTTCAAACGTGCAATATCAACGACAGGTCTGTAAATGATGACATAAACGAAGAGGTAAATCACAAAATAGACAGAATTTAAGCTGCTGATAAAAAGAAGTCCTAACAGAGGCATCAATATAACAATATAATAAACTAATGCATTTTTCATAGTGAACAATTTTTGATGGCGCAAGCCGCCGTAACTGCAATAGAAGTCTGCGGAATAAAGGCTGTTTCAACCCACAGTGTTACACTCATCCAGCCGTGGTTCACATAAGTCCCCGCAATGCAATTAGCTACTGCCTGCCCACATCCTCTGCTTGTTGTGCCGGATGTGCTCAGATCCTGAATATTTCTGAAGTAGATGCGTCCTTCCTGTTTATTTAAAACATAATCTACAGAATTGATTAATTCCTCACCATCATAATACTTAACAGTAAAGTTTTCATCATCTACCTTACTCATTCCTGTTTCTAAAATTCCTCCGAAATTTCCCTGATCATCAGGAACTGCAAATATGGCCATTTGCTCTTCTTTGGAATCAAAATTGAAATCCCTCTGCAGAAAATAATAAGCATCTACTTCCTTGTTATAATACACATTATCCGTATCATAAATAGTAGAGTCTATAACTCTAGATGTTTTTTTATCTCCTATTTTAGATTGAATGTAAGCCTTAAATTTGGCACTAAGATCATTCTTTACGACCTTGTTTTCTTTTTGTTGTACATTTTCTTCATCCTGTCCACATGATGTTAACCCCAGAGTTGCCAGCGCAAATACAAATAGAAATGCTTTTCTCATAATTTTGAATTTAATAGTTTTAATTTTTTTGACACCGCAAATCTAATTGTTCAGCACAAAATGAATAGAATGAAAAAATTAAAAAAAAATTAAAATTTATATTTGTTTAACTGTTGTCTATTTATTAATGAATATTTACATGCATTGTTTAGTTTTTATTGAGGATTAAGATGGTGTATTGTAATATTAATGATTTTTCTGAATTACAGTAAGGGAATTAAAAGTGTAGTTTTATGCCATATATTGTAGGGTTAAATGCGTTAAAAGATGTATTTGCTACGTTTTTCACATCTCTATTTGTGCAAATTGATAGTCGTTTGGGATATTTATGCAAATGATTTGATCATACGGTGATAATCCTTGTCGCTGATATTGGATGCCTTCACTTTAATGCGAACCGGAGATTCTTTCTGCTGGCTGTTGACTTCGATTACAATCTTTTTTGCCATTAAGGATTCTTCAATTTTAAATGCACGAAGACGGTTGACCGGATAATCAACACTAGGGAATATGACTCCTTTTTTCAGCGGATGATAGTATTTAATTGAGAAGACAGCTCCGGTGTTTTCAAAATGAAAAACTCTTAACCTGATGATACTGGTTAAAGTCAGCACGAATACAACAAGAGAAGCAGACAGTATTGTCCATAAAATACTTTCTTCCATAAATGATTTTAGGATGTAGCCGGCAATGGCTAAGAATACATCAATTATCAATAAAGCCATCAGAATTCTCATCTTGAAAATGACTTTTTTTCGATTAGTTACGACCATGTTTGTTTTTATTAATTAATCTTAAAAATTTGTTTATTTTGTAAAAATAATAAGATTATTTTATTTACAATATGTTAAATTGTAAAACTTTAATGGAAAATATTTTTTATATGGCGGGCGGTTCGTAACTCTATGTTTTTCAGGTTAAAATAGGCATTATTTTATTTTTAATTCTCTACTTTGTGATATTTTAAAATGAGGATTTTTCCAGTGGAAAAATGGTATTCATCCAAAGCATAAAAGTACCGACAAAACTGAATGGCTAGAGATATAAATGATGATTGCCCTGATAGAAGGCATTTCGGGAGATTTGAGAAGAAGAAAAGAATATTTCTTAAGAATTTCTGAACTCGGAAGCATTTTTTCCCGAGTACATTTTAAAAAACCGGCTGAAATGAGCTGAACTTTCAAATCCGAGTTCGTAAGCTATTTCTTTTACGGATTTATCTGAATAATGAAGATAACGTTTAGCTTCCAGGATAATTCTGCTCTGTATAATCTTTGATGGTGCGGGTTGTTTCAGGATAGCAAAGATGTTGCTTAGTGTTTTGGGAGATTTGTGAAGGGCTGCTGCATAAAAATTGACACCGTGTTCCTGCTTGAAGTGCGCTTCAAGAACCAGCATGAATTTCCTTACCAAATCCATTTTTTCATCGGGAAACAACTGATAACTTTCAGATTGCTGTTTTGCAATCCGGGTTGTTTTAATAATTAGCTGTTTGAGGAGTGTTCGCAACATTTCCCCCTGGAAGTTATCTGTAGATTCCCATTCTTCCTGAAATAGTTTTTCGAGCTGAAGCATCGCTCTTTTTTCGGAAGGGTTCAGCCGGATAAACATCGGATGTTGTATTCCATAAAAAAGAAACCCTACGCAGCCCACCTCAGCATCGTGATCTACAATGCAGTAAAATTCACGGTTGAACTGCCAGGCAACGAGCTGATCCGGACGTTCGAAAACAAAATGTAAACTGGCAACCAATGGTAAAATACAACCTTCCGGCAGCGTATATTCTATTTCATCTATGGTCACAGTTTGTGCCTCGCCTTTGTTGTAAACAAATGTGTTGATAGGAACTGGTGAGCCATTTCGCAATCCGATCCCTTTTAATTCCTCGTTATTGATATGCATAATAAAACGGGCGAGGGTAGATTTGTCTTCGTATTTCCGGATCATTTTATCTTTACATTATGATGTCAGTACTCTGTTTATATAGGTAATCCTGGTTACTAAAATTAATTATTTTTTTTCTAATGCTTCCTTTCCTAATTCTATAAGGCCTTTACCGTCTACATATCCTATTTGCCTCAGCACAAGCTTGCCATTAGGATCAAAAAACAGTAATGAAGGATAAGAGTTTACTTTCCAGTCCTTTGCCAGTTCAATACCTTCTCCTTTTTCCATATCAATTGTATAATTGATGAAATTTCTGTTAAAATAGCCGGCTGCCATCTTATCTTTGAAAGTCTTTGATTTTAATAGCTTACAGGGACCACACCAGCTTGTGTAAGCATCTACAAAAATGGTTTTACCACTTTTCTTTGCTTCGGCACTGACTTCTTTCCAGCTGATGTTTCTGAAATTGATTTCTTCCGGAGAAATGTTGGCTTTGGCTGTTTTTTGTTGAGCCGTACAAAAGTTTACCGTGAATAAGAAGGCCAGAAGGCTGTAGAGTAATTGATATTTTTTATGGGTAATCATGTCTATAAATCGTTTATAAGGTGATGAGCTGCTGATCTTAATAGTTCGGGATTAAGCCGCTGTTTAAAGTCGGGATTTATATATTCAAAATGAATAGTTCCTTTTCTGTCTAAAATAAACACGGATGGCACGGGAAGTAGCAGATCGGTATTCTTTCCACCTGTCGTTTTCGGAAGCATTTCCCAATATCCTTTCGGTGCCTTAAAAGCAATCCCGAACTGTTTGGAAAGCTTCAGGTCTGCATCTGATAATAGGGTATAGCTTAATTTTTCCTTAGTGGCAGACTGCATAAGTCCTTCAGGCTGATCCGTACTGATCGCGATGATCTGGTATCCGGTTTTTTCAAGATCGGGTGCAATTTCCTGTAATCCTGAAAGCTGCTTGGAGCAATAAGGGCACCAGCCTCCTCTGTAAAATATCAGGACAGTCGGTTTTTGGGATACTGCAGCATTGAGATCGAAACGCTTTCCGTTTGCGTCCGGTAAAGTGGCCACAGGAATTTTTTCTCCATTAAGTAGGGGACTGATATCTTCAGGTTTTTGAGGAATGGTGTAAGAGGATGATTGCATTTCACTTTCCGTCATTTCCATGTGATTCTGTTGTTTCTGTGCATGGAATGATGAAGGGATAAGAAGGAACAATGAGCCTAATGTTCCTGATATGATCGTGCGCTGTATTAAATTTTTCACGTTGGATTATTTTTTTTAATTGGGAAAATTGGACACCTTTAAGTGTCCAATTTTTATTGATTTTTATTTCTTCTAAGAGCTCAATCTATTGCAGGGTTACCTTAATGATATTGGAAATCGATGGTAAGGTTGTAAATGCATTCGGATTAGGTACTTCCTGTATTGGTTTACTTTCCGTAAGTGGAGTACCTGCCAGGTTGAATTGCGTTATACCTGCACCCGGAAACTGATTGAGGGCTGTCCCATTATCATACAGAGCTATTGAAGATGAAATATCACCTTTTTGCGTAGCATCCACACCACTTCCTTTGGTTGCAAAGAACCAGTCATTAGAGAAGCCGTACATGGTAGCGACAGCAATTTTATCGCCTGGTGATACATTCAACTGCTGGGAAACTTTCCCGCCTGCTTGTCCACCTATTTTAGGCAATAATACGGTTGAACCGGCTGCTGCTAAAACATAGACTTGTTTAACGCCGGGCACGTTTTTCAGATATCCTGCCAAAATACTTGCATCTCCTTTTTGTGCCAGTTCTTTTAATCCCTGTCCTCTGTCATTTTCTCCGTTTTTGTAGATCGGATTGTCTATACCATTGTAAACGACTACAAGAATAGGGGAAAGAGGAGTGAAAATTCCGGTTTGCCCCTTGATGTAATTTCCGAGATCAGTAGGATCGCCGGCTTCTGCGATTTTGGTTAGCCCGTTAACGGATGGCATTCCTTTTTTATAAAGGGGTTCCGGATTCAGAAGATTCCCCCCTGCAATGTAAGAGATGGCCCAAACGCCGGGACTGAAAGGAGTAGGATTGGTGGTATTTCCGGATGTATTGGCAATTGTTACCGTGAACGTTGAGTTTCCATCGTAATGTAAAGATACTTTCATTAAAGAAGAAGCCGGTGCATAGGTGTGTCCCTGGGCATCTGTTCCTGCTACTTCCGTGATATTTTTGGCGGTCGTCTCTGCCGTTCCCGGATGCATTAGGGTTGCTCCCGGTGTCTGGTTGATTCTTGTTCCGTTATCCCATAATTTGATCTGGGCCGAAACATCCCCTTCTATAGGAGTGCCGTTATCCTGATATAATTTGATTCCTGGATTTTCCGGTGCGAAAAAAAGGTCGTTGGACCAGCCGTACATCGTAGCAAAGCTTAAAGCTTGTCCTTTAGCAGCAGAAAACTGGAAAGAGATAGATTCTCCGGGCATAATAACCGGTGAGGCTCCATTGTTTTTAAACGTTCCGGATTCCACCAAGGGTCTTGAGTCCAGAACATTTTCAACTGTGATCGTTGATGGCATTCCATTTTCCATAGGGCTGTCATCATTGTCATTGCACGAAAGCAGGACCAAAGGTATTGCAGCTAATGTCAGCCAACTGGATTTTAATTTATTCATTTTCATTTGCTTAAGTATTTTAAATTACAAAGCAAAGATATTGGGACATCCGTTCAGAAGTGGTACCTGCATTTCCCGCGGTGTTGACGATATTTCCCGAAGTGTATCTGGTGTCGGTTATTATACATGGAGAACAGGAGGTAAAAAATACAGATGCGTAATTAAGAATCTTCATCCTGAATACCGGTTACTAAATCCTGAAGAAAGAAATTAAATGGATTTTACTATTAAAATTGAAATTTTTTTAATGTTTCCAAAGAACTTTATAATTCTAAAACAGTATCAAAAGGCTTATAGGAAGGGCTTTTTATGCAATGTAATCTGCTTTTCATTTCACCTTTAGGAGAATACCCTCATTTTTAAAAATCAGTTTTTTCCCTGAACGATGACTTCTTTTAGTTTATGAAATTTGTATCAGACAAAAGAGAGAAAGTAACGAAGTACTTACCATTTCAATCGCAATATAAAACAAAAGACTGAATGGAGATGAGAGAAATCTTATAGAATGTCAAAAAAAACTAAAACTAAAATAACCATTTAAACGAAAAATATGGCAGATACAGTAAACAACCAGACTACAGATGCAGTTACGCAGACGAATGTTACCGTGCTTGGTGAGTCTCCGGCACAGGCCATGAGTATGCTTTATCAGATGGCCACACACGCCAGCGGGATTTCTATCCAGAACTCGGTATCCAATCAGCAGAACCTGAATCAATTAAACCCTGCGATTGTTGCGGATGCCATAAAGATTTTAAAAGGATAACCTAAAACCTTACAACCATGGCTGAGAATGATAAAGATGCAACAAAAAAAGCTGCAAAAGCTGATCCCACCACTCCGGAGGAGAAAGCAGTAGTGTTTGTGAACACAGAAGTTTTATCGCCGCCACCTACCGACCCGATGTTAGGCGCTGCGAAAATAATGATTGATCAGTCGACCGGGATGATGGTGCAGGATTTACAGTCATTTTTAAAAGGATTTGAACAGGTGGGTCTGGTAGCTTTGAGTAAACTGGCTTTCAATTATTTAACATATGGAAATTACTATCCCGGCGGGAAAAAAAAGAGTCCAAAGGAAGAAGATGATGAAGATATGGAAGTGCCGGAATATGATCCGGCAGGAGGAAACGGAAATGCAATGATGAAGGACCTTTTCAAAATAGTAAGTGATTATGCAGAAGCCAAGACAAAGCTCTCCGGGACCATTTACAACAGCAACATTACTCCTTTTTCAAACGGAAACACAGACCTTCCCCCTTTGGCAGATGTAACCGTGGAAAGTGAGGATCCCGAAAAAAAAAACGAGTAACGCTGCCGGCAGCGGAAGAAACCCCGATACCGGAAGATCCTATGAAAAAGAACTTTACCGTGGCTGACGAGCAGGGAGGGGGAGTTGTGCTGAAATCTATAAAATTAACGGAGCCATTAGTAAAACCGGAAATCAAAGAAGCGGTAGTTCCTGTTGAACAACACATCAGTGAACACACCAAAAAAACTATACTAACAAAACTAATCGAAAAACTTAAAAAAATAAGAGATGAATTATTCAATTGAACCAAAACCAGCGAAGGTTTTAAACCTGCGCACCCTCAGGGAGCTGAATGAAAGCCTTTATCTTACCAGAACGGATGACAATGCCTATTTCAGCGTAAAGAAGCCGGAAAATAACAGCGATCGTGATATATTCGGTCTGCAAACCTCCAATGTCACCATTCAGCCTACGGTAAGGCCGGTCATTAGTATGAAAGGCAAAAGAACCAACAACTATCAGTCGTTTGTTATCGAACCTAAAGACAAAGCGACCGGAATTGTGGTGGTGATGATCAAACTGGAAGAAAATCAGACTTTTTTCTGTAATATAAGGATCCTTCCTCTGAGCACCCTGGCAGATATTACCGAACCGGAAGTAGATTCCAGGCTTCTTACCATTAATCTCGAAAAATCGAAATGTGTTCTCAAGACCGATATTACGATCACCGCATCCAATACAGGTGAAGCCCTTTATTCAGTGCATGATGTAGATGTGAACGCAATTGCTAACCTGGTGACTCCGGAGGAAATTATAGAATTAAAAAGGGAGCTGGAATTCCAGGGATCAAAACTGATGGCTCATTATTTCCAGGAAATCCTTGATATTATCCTTAATGAAGCTGTTCCCGTGCATGGCAAGCCGCCGGTAATTCCGGACGACTATATCCTGAGCCTTCCCAACGACCAGATCAAGGAAATGATGACAGCGTGTGCGATCACGGGATGTATTGCCCTGGAAATTATCGGAGCCAATGTGATTCTGGACCTTAACAGGGACTGGACGACTGCAGGCGCTTTTCTCGGCTATTTGCTGTAGGAGATCATTCCTGCGCGGCTGTCTCTTTTCACTCACCATCAAAAAATAATACCTATGCGAAGAAGAATCAATCACAGGTCTTCCAAACCTGCGCGTACCCCTGATCCTGCCCCGGTTCCGATAGAAACTGAACCTGTAGAAATCATCGAATCTATACAGACCATTGAGCCGGAAATTGTGGAAGAAGACTTAATGCCTTTCGTGATCACGAACGAGGATGAGATCATTAATTACATCAAGGAGAAAGCAACCAAGGAAACGTTGAAATCTTTAGCTCCTTTGCTGGAAAAGCTTGAGGAAGCGGTTAAACAGCAGCAGGCTTATCAGGCTGCAGCGCCGGCCACAGGAAATCCGGTTGCGATGACCTATGAAGAACAGCTGAAAAAACTTCAGGAGGCTTCCACAGGAAAATTAAAAGAGAAAGAACTGAAGATCGCCGAAAGGATGACCAAGCTGCAGGCAAGATTTGCCAATATCCGTAAATAATCAAATAACCAAAAATTAATAGTTATGATACACAATCAAAATGAAATCAATTTGGAAGTTGTAGGAATGGCTCCCACTGTACCTACGGCGATATCTATGCAGGTGAATGCGCACTCTACAGGATTGATGTACGAGCAATCTGTATCGCACCAACAAAGGGATGCCCTGATCGGTTTAAGCAATTCAGTTATGGGAATTAAAAAAATAGGCTCCCGGAAATTAAAAAAAGAGCTGCTGAATTTCAGAAAAGGACGTTTTAATTTCTGATCAGTCTGAATACTCAGATTACGGATGCGGTTTTCTTCCCTGCAGAAATAAAAGCTGGTGACCTCAACATATATATTAGTCAAAATTTTTCATCCTCCCACCCGCTTTTAGAATGTTGCCGATGCCCCCAAAGAGCAAATATCATGTGGAAATGCAATCTCTCGCTCAAAATGTAAACACTGTACAACAGCCTGCAGGAGAAGAATGGTTTCTTTCATATAGAGGTAAGAACCAAAGAAGGGACCGCATCCTTTTTTTAAAATAACAATGTATATATACTATCTGCCCCGTCCGCAAGATCCGCGGAAAAAAATAAAAGTAATATAAAAAACACATCAGGTCGTGATAGTTAGTGCCCACGTGTTTATCAAACCAACACAGAATTTTAATTTCTGCCGGTTTCGCGGATAATGCAGATAAGATTCATCAAAAATGGTGATTGTAAAGTTCTTGTTGATTCAGCAGGTATAGCAGATAATCAAAAGATCTGTTCCATCTGTCTGATCGGTGAGATATGGAAAAAAAGATCGCAAAGATCAAAAGAAACAGAAAACTAGTTTAACAATCAAATAATTATTAACCGGGATTTAAATCTCAAAAAAAACAAATTACAATTATGGCAACAACAGTTAATTCACAAATCACAGATGCGGTTACTCAATCGAATGTAAAAGTAGTAGGAGAAGCTCCTGCAATGGCTTTGGGTAATGTTTATCAGACTGCGGCTCACTCTACGGGAATCATGTTTGAAAATGCGGTGAACACGCAAAACCAACAGAATATTTTAGGACAGGCGGCCACTACACAAGGTGTAATGCAGATCTATAGCCTGGATACCGTAGCAGATGCGATCTCTATTGCAAGAATGTTGAATCCTAATTCTTAATAACCTGTTTCTGCTTTAGTAGAAAAACGATAACCTTAACCGGAATATCAGGTTAAAGAAAACTCTAATCAACAACAATCATTATGGCAACAGTAGTTAATGAACAAATTACGGATGCCGTTACCCAGGCGAATGTGAAAGTAGTGGCGGAATCTCCGGCTATGGCTTTGGGTAATGTGTATCAGACTGCCGCTCACTCAACGGGAATTATGTTTGAAAATGCGGTGAATACGCAAAATCAGCAAAATATTTTAGGACAGGCGGCTAATACGCAGGGCGTAATGAGGATCTATAGTATAGATACCATTGCAGATGCTCTTTCTATTGCAAAGATGCTGAATCCGGCATAAAAGCTCCCACGCGTAAAAGTAAAATATAACCTTTTAACAACCGGATCATCCGGTTGTTATTCAAAATCAAATTAAAAATTAATAATATGGCAACAGTAGTTAACGAACAAATCACGGACGCGGTAACGCAAACGAACGTAAAAGTAGTGGCAGAAGCTCCGGCAATCGCTTTAGGGAATGTATACCAGACAGCGGCGCATTCAACAGGAATCATGTTTGAGAATGCAGTAAATAATCAAAATCAGCAAAATATTTTAGGACAGGCGGCTACTACACAAGGTGTAATGCAGATCTATAGCCTGGATACCGTAGCGGATGCAATCTCTATTGCAAGAATGCTTAACCCGAACTCTTAAAAATCAATAACCATGATCGGATCGACTGATCATTTTTAAAACTCTAATCAACATCAATCATTATGGCAACAGTAGTTAATGAACAAATTACAGACGCAGTAACCCAGTCCAACGTAAAGGTAGTAGCAGAAGCTCCGGCAATCGCTTTAGGAAATGTATACCAAACGGCGGCACATTCAACCGGGATCATGTTCGAAAATGCGGTAAATAACCAAAACCAGCAAAATATTTTAGGACAGGCTGCAACAACACAAGGGGTGATGCAGATCTACAGCATGGATACTGTAGCAGATGCAATTTCTATTGCTCAAATGCTTAATGCAGGATCTTAATACCTCATTTCTGCAATAGCGGGAAACACAATACAACCACGGCCGGAGAGTCCGGCCGTATAAAATCTAATAACAATTATCATTATGGCAACAGTAGTTAATGAACAAATCACAGATGCTGTAACGCAGTCCAACGTAAAAGTAGTGGCAGAAGCTCCGGCTATCGCTTTAGGGAATGTGTATCAGACAGCAGCGCACTCTACCGGGATCATGTTTGAAAATGCAGTAAATACGCAAAATCAACAGAACATCCTAGGTCAGGCAGCGACTACACAAGGCGTGATGCAGATCTATAGCGTGGATACCGTAGCAGATGCTATTTCTATCGCTAAGATGCTGAATCCATCTTAATCAGAGCGTGTTTTTAGAATTATATTGTTCAGGGAGAATGCTTTATTGATTCTCCCTGATTTTTTTAATAGGATAAAATCTTAATAACCTAAAATAAAATTAATATGGGATTTTTAAAAGATGGAGTGGTGCTGGTAACGAGAGCTATGCGCGTCCGTTGGGATAATGCAACACCGGTTTACAGACACATCTTGCGATTGCCGCAATTTGCCCCTCAACTTCGTTTTGTTGATCAGATTGTTTCGCCCGCAGGAAGAGTGGGATCACCGTTCATGGAACCTTTCCGTATTCTGGGGAGAGCCCTGAGCTGGAAGATCTGTTACGACGAGCATAAATTTAAATTTAAAATACTGGCAGGACCTACGGATTACGATTTGAATGCACGTTTGCTTTTTGAACATTCAAAGAATTTTGTAGGGCAAACAGTACCCGGTGCGATGAGAGGGGAAGGAGGAGTCTTCATGGGAAGAAGAGGTCAGAACGTAGTCACAACGGCTATGTTCGGCGGACAGGTGAGAATGACTCATGATGATGAAAACATGACGATGAGAAATTATGCTGAGCCGGGACACGTTTTCAGTGAAGGGTATTTGGATCTGGCATTTGTAGATGAGAATGACGGGAATACATATGTTATCCTTGAAGGAGGTGGATACAATAATTTTTCTACCATAAATCAAGGTTTTGGAAGCTGGGTATTTCCGAATATGGGAAGAGCCAATATAGAAGCATACAGAGAATACCGTAACCTTCCCCGTATAAAGCATACGGTTGAAGAAATCAGTAATTAGTGCTCCTACAATATAATTTCAGGGCAAATTTCAAAAAGGATCTTTCAAAACAGATAATACTGAAAAAGAATACAAATTGTATAACCGGTAAAAATAACCCTCACAAATTTGTATTCTCTTCAGTATCAATCATCACTCATCACTCATCAATTATCACTTATCACTCATCAACTCTCAACCACCGTTTTCCAGCTATTTATCCAGCAGTACGATCTCGTGAGCATTCACAAAATTATTCTGTACCGCATAGATCACCAGCCCGGCCATATTCTTCACACTGGTTTTGATCATCAGGTTGGTTTTGTGGGTCTCCACTGTTTTGGGAGAGATGAATAAATGATCTGCAATTTCTTTGGTGCTGAGCTGCTGGCAAACCAATCGCAATACATCAATTTCCCTTTCCGTAAGATCGTCTTTAGAGTAGGCATGAAACTCCGGAAGCTTATTGGACAGCTGTCCGCGCATCACATCCACTTGTTCATCGGAAAAATAATGACCATGATGATGCACTGCATCAATCACCTTTAAAAGCTCATCAAGCTCAATTTCCTTGGATAAAAAAGCATGGGCTCCCATTTTCAGCATTTGTCCCATAAATGACCGGCGGTAAAAGCTGGAGAGGACAATGATTTTTACCTCCGCTTCCTTTTGTGGCAGGGCGGACATAACTTCAATACCGTCCCCGTTAGCCATTCTGAGGTCCAGCAAAAGGACGTCCGGCAGATCAATGTTCGTTTCATTCAGAAAATGATGACCACTTGTTGAGGTCATTACCACTTCGTAACGATCATCCTGATCGATATAGTTTTTTAAAAGTTGTACAAACAACAGGTCATCATCTACGATACCAATTTTAATTTTTAAGTTTTTCATTTTTTAATTTTTATTTAGGCAAATGGGCAAATAGGCGAGTTTGCTTTTTCCTCTTTCAGCCATTTCGCCCCTGCTTTTCAGCCATTTTACAATTTTACAATTTTACGATTTCACGTTTCCGCAGTTTAGCCTTTCAGCCTCCTCAGCAATTCCGCCATTTCACAATTTCCCACTTTAAATTTCCCACTTTTCCTCACTCTCTCACCCGCCATCTCCAAAACCCCCAAACCCCCAAACCCTCAAACCTTAGAACTCTCATCACTCTATCACCACACACGCTATAAACTTTGTCCCTTTTTCCGGTTTCGACTTCAGCTTATACGCTGCGCTGATCTTTTGTGCCCTGGACTGGATATTTCTGAGGCCGATCCCGTTGTAATTGTTTTCCTGGCGGAATCCGTTTCCGTTGTCCTCTATGGTCAGCATCAGGTATTCCAGGGATATCCTTAATGATACATCAATCCTGGTGGCATTGGCATGTTTTAAAGTATTGGTGACCAGCTCCTGGACGATCCTGAACATATTTAATTTTACCGGACTGCTGATCGATGCATCGGTAACCCTGTGGCGGTAATCGATCTCTATGGTTTTACTGATCTGGTCCAGGTAATCGGCGATCAGATCCGTTAACGTAATCTCCCCCAGATCCGGAGGCGTCAGGTTGTGGGATAATTCCCGGATCAGCTGCATCGATTGTTTCAGATCCAGGTTCAGTTCGTCCTTGTTTTTATGATTAATATTCAGGCGGATCAGGTTCAGGTTGGAGATTATGTTATCATGAAGTTCTTCCGCAAGACGTTCCCGGTCCTTTTCCTGGATGTGTAGGGTATTTTCCCAACATTCCGTCTGGGTGTTGCGGACGAGCTGCATTACTTTCTGCCTGCTTTTCCTGATGCTTTTCAGGTAGTTCACCACCAATACGGTGATCAGTATTGTTGTTAAAAGGAATAAACCAATGCCAATCCATATCCATTCAACTACCAGGCCCGGATTTTCCCACTGCAACATCCCAGATTAATAAGAGCAAGATAAAAACACCATAACAGGATCCCTCTGAAAAGCCAGATCGGAGCCACCCATTCCAGGTGATTGCTGATCAGGAAATCAAAAGTCGTGGAGATCAGGCATTCAACAGAAAAAAAAAGAAAAACAGAGATGTTGAGGATCAACACGCTTTTTTCTACGCTTCCTCTTTTCAATACCTTCACAAAATAAGCTGCCGCAAAACTACAGATGATAATACTGCTGATAATGTTGGAATAAAAGGTAGCGGGTGTATGGTCCCGGACATTCACGATATTGATGACCAGGAATACCGCAGCATAGAGGTAGATCATCCACCTGAGCGGTTGGGGAAGCTTAATACAGTATTTGCTGTAGATCTCGGTGAGCATTATAAGGCCAAAAGACTGGCTCAATGCATAGTTGTAGGTGTTCAGTGTGTTTAATTTCAGCAGGCGGTCCACGAGGTCCGTCAGTTCCAGGGCCAATTCACCCAGCAGGAATAGCAGGATCGCTTCCTTGGAGGTTATCCCCCTTCTTACCAATAGGATCAGCCCGGTGAATAGGGTGAGGTTGATCAGTACCTGTAAACAGAGGGATAGGTCATTATAAGAAAGCACCGCTTTTTTTCAAAAGTTGGTAATTGTCAACAGGATCAGCAGCAGTAAACGGAGGTCGCGGAGTAGAGTAGTTCTCTGCGGTTTTACTCATTTCGCTGATCGTAAGGTCTTTTACGGTAATGATCTCAACATGATAGGCGAAAACAGAGGCATTCTCAGGATCATCCGTAAGTCCGAAGAAACAGGTGCCGGATTGATCACCATCCAGTCCCAGACGGTCAAAATCTGCAAACGGAATTGCTACTATCTGGACGAAGTCCTGAACTTTCTGGGCCTTCAGCCAGGTCGTACAATACATATTCCATCTGAAATTGCGGTTGATCGCTGATTCCGAAGTGATCGGCGGATCAACTTCCAGGTTGGTGGTGTTTTGTACAGTGACATTTGGGGAATCGCGAGTGAACTCCCTGATGACAATATCAGTGAAATCTGAGGTCTTATCGCTTTCGGAATCGATCAGGAAGAACTTAAGCCGGTCCTCATCAATACCCAGGTACGCATGGATCTTTGGGTCTTCTGAATTTCCAAGATTAATTTTCCATTGGTCAATCTCCTTTCCGGAAACAGAAAAGTGCGTGCCTTGATTGAGATAGCCCAGGATTTCCGCCTCGCTTCCGTCAATTCCGCTCTTGTAAGCGTCAATTAAAGTTTTCCATTTTTTAATGGATTGGTAAATACTTTCAGTTGTCATGGTATTAGTTATTTGTAAGTAATAATAAATTATTTTTGAAATTTACAAAAAAAATGGTTTTTAAATCACGCGGGTAAGAAATAGGAGGAATTGTGTTACCGGATTGTGAATTACCGGTGGAGTGAGGTAGCTTTGAGAACGGTGTTGTATTAGTTAATGTATTGATATGTAATTGTTTATAAATATTGAGAATTCCAGCTCTAATGTGAATTATTTTTGTTTTTTTAATTGTTTTTGGCTAAAGAGGTTGTTTTCTTTCTGAAAAAATCAGTTTTTCTACGGATTGCTGTTCCTGTTTTGTTGAGTACATTTGTTGGGAATACCCTGGAGTGAACTGATGGTGAGTGAAACATTGTTGATAAATGAAATGGATTTTCTTGAAAATAGTACACGATGAGTGGTACGGTTGCTAACCAGATGATGTTGAGAGATGATGTTTTAGGAAAAGTTCCTGAAAAACTAATATTTTTAAGATATTTATTACCAAGATTTATTATTTTTAAATTTAATTTGAATTGTTACTTTATTAAACTTTTTTTATGATAGACAAAAGCACTATAGATAAGCTTTTAAAATTTCGTGATGAACGAGATTGGCAACAGTTTCATAATTCAAAGGATTTGGCATTAGCACTATCCATTGAAGCGTCTGAGCTTTTAGAAGTTTTTTTATGGAAACAAAATGAAGATTTTAATAAAGACAAATTAGAAGAGGAACTTGCTGATGTATTTATGTATGGGATTCTTCTTGCAGATAAGAACAAAATAGATATCAACAATATCATTTTAAAAAAACTACAGAAAAACGGTGAGAAATATCCTGTAGACAAAGCAAAAGGGAAGTCGGATAAATACGATGAATTGTAGATTTTGAAAAATGAAAAATTTTACAATTACTGAAGAATACGGCTTCGATTATCTCGCTGAAACTTATATTAATTTTAATCATAAAGATTATACATCCTGGCCAATAGTGTACCTGCTTAAAAATAGGCAGGATAAGTCTGCATATGTCGGAGAAACTACTGATATAATAACCCGACTAAACACGCATCTTAAATCGGAAGAAAAGAAAAAGCTATCATCTGTAAATCTTATTTTAAGTGAACTTTTTCATAAGTCAGCTACATTAGACCTTGAAGCTAACTTGATTAAATATATCTCAGCGGATGGACAATATACATTGCAAAATGGTAATCTGGGAATTTCGAATCATCAATATCATGAAAAGAAAGTATATTGGGAGCTATTTAAAGATATTTGGGATGAACTTAGACAATTAGGTATTGCTCGACATTCATTAGACCATATTAATAATTCTGACCTTTTCAAATACTCACCTTATAAATCGCTTTCTAAAGAACAAGTTAAAAGTTTGAAAACAATCTTTAATTGTTTGTTGGATGAAAGGGCTAAAGTAAGTCTCATTCATGGAGGAGCAGGGACTGGTAAATCTATTTTAGCTATTTTTTTATTCAAACTTCTTAAAACTAATTTAGAAGACTTTAATTACGCAGATTTTGATGAAGAAGATGAGGAGCTTTTTTCTTTATTACAAAAAGTTAAAGAGAAGTTTTCTGATTTGAATATGGCATTGGTAATCCCAATGGCTTCTTTTAGAAAAACCATTTCTAACGTATTTAAAAATATTAATGGTTTATCCAGTAAGATGGTTATTGGACCGTCAGAACTATCAAAAAATAAATACGACCTCATCATTGTTGATGAAGGACATCGTTTGAGAAGAAGGGTGAATCTGGGTTCCTATTTTGGAACATTTGATACTAATAGTGAGAAGTTAGGATTAGATAAATATACTTCTTCAGAATTAGATTGGGTTATTAAGCAGAGTGAAAAATCAATCATTTTCTATGACCAATATCAATCTATAAAACCTTCAGATACTCTTAAAGAGAGTTTTCAAAAACTTGAATTAGAACCTTATACTCGGGTCGAAAAACTAAAAACTCAATTTCGTGTTCGTGGTGGAAATAATTATATAACTCTGATTCATAAACTTTTTGATGAGCCTTCAATTCTTCCAAAAGAAAAATTTAGAACTGATGATTATGAATTTTACTTATTTGATGATCTCGGAGAGATGGTGGATCGAATAAAAAAGAAAAATGAAATTCATAGTTTGTCAAGAATGGTTGCAGGATATGCCTGGGAATGGATTTCAAATAAAAATCCAGAAGCGTACGATATCATTATTGGTGAGAACAGGTTAAAGTGGAACAGTACTTCTATAGATTGGGTTAACTCTGTAAATTCTATCAACGAAGTAGGGTGTATTCATACAACGCAAGGTTATGATCTGAACTATACCGGAGTTATTATCGGTCCAGAATTGGATTATGATTTTGAACTTGGAAAGCTAACTGTAGACAAGCAAAAATACAAGGATAAGAATGGAAAAAATTCCATTAAGAATGAAGATGAGTTATTAGATTTTATCATCAATATTTATAAAACAATATTGTTACGGGGAATCGAGGGGACTTATATTTATGTTTGCAATGATAATTTAAGACGTTTCTTTAGTCAGTTCATCCAATCTTTTAATTCCATTTCAAAAGAAGAGAATCCAATACAATTTCTAGATCATCCAACTGAAACTTCAATACCCTTTTATGATCTCAATATTGCAGCAGGATCTTTTTCTGAACTGCAAGAACTAGAAAATATAAAGTTTGTTGAAGTAGATGGAATAAGTGGTAATGATGATTATTTCGTTTGTAAAGTAGTAGGTGAATCGATGAATAAAATTATACCTAACAACAGTATTTGTTTATTTAAAAAGTATACAGGAGGTTCACGTAATGGGCTTATTACTTTAGTTGAAGGCAGAAATATTTCTGATATAGAATTTGGTAGTAATTATACCGTTAAAGAATATTCAAGTAAAAAATCGATTGATGAAGAAGGTTGGCATCATGATGAAATAGTTTTATTACCAAAATCGAATGATCCGAATTTTAAACCTATTGTTCTTAGGGATGAGGAGACGGTTGATTTTAATGTAGTGGGAGTGTTTGTGAGGGTGTTGAAAAAACAAAATATTTTCTAAATCATGTACTTATCAAAAGTTACAATTTTCTATAATTAATATTTTCCTTTTTTAGGAATCATACGCCCACCTTTATGATTATCCATTTCTCCATTGTATCTGGGAATTAAATGACAATGGAAATGAAACACAGATTGTCCTACATCAGCACCACAATTCATTCTGATATTAAAAGCATCAGGTTTATATTTTGATAAAATAATCTCTTTAGCTTTTAATTATTACTTTAATCCTGAATAAAGAATTCCCCCATCTAATTAAGTGGGGATTTTGCCTATTCTTTTTTTGAGGGAAAATAATGTTTATAGGCCATATATAATGTACCTCCAAGCAGTAATTCAAAAGCACCATATATTTTTAAGGCTTCGTCTGAGTTTGAATTAAGCATCTTAAAAAGCACAATAAAGAAGGCTACAATTCCCACAACAATTAAAATAAATTTCATCAGCATATTAAAACCGGCCTCATAAACTTTCATTTTTTTTTCATTTAAAGGACTTCTGTTAGGCCTATTAGTCATGAGCAATGTTATTTAATTGATAAAACGTAATTTTATTAACACTCACTTCAGGGAATAAATAATCTTCTTTTTCTAATAACTCACAAGTGTCGCATTTTATCTTTTGAGGAATTTCACTTGTTGAATTATAAGTATTTATTATACGGCCACAACTTGGACATTCAATTCCTACTTTCTTTTTAAAAAGTTTATCTTTTACTGCCATCTCACATAGTATTTTTGCAATAGGTGTTGTTAAATTAAAGAAGCTCCTTATATTTTCCACATAGATTCGATCAGGATCAGTTGATTCGATCAATTCTATTTTTTTATCAACAAATTTTCCTATTGGAGTTTTGTCAATTATCTGAAAGAATTTTTTTAACCACATTTTGATTTTGATTTAATGATTTAGGAAATAATGGTATACTAATCTGTCCAATTCCTGGATCTGCTGTAAAATGCTCAGGCATTTCACCGTCATCTAGCAAATATTTAAAGATAGTTTTTTTTAATGGCGCTGTAATAATCCCTCTATAAACGTCAGCATACTGACTTTTAAGAGTATAATTTTCATCCATTGTCTCAGTTGTTGTTGATTTTGACTTTTTCCATTGTGCATATTTACAATCAATAACATCATCTTCCCACATTTTTTTTAGCCCTCTATTTAAATCGCATAACCTTGGTCTTTTCACAGTTAAGAAATCTGTAATTGCTCTTATCACTTCATATTCATCATTGTTCTTCTCAACATTATAAACTTTTCGGCCTTCTTCAACATATGTGCTTATATTCTTCTCTACAATGGTCACATAAAAAATTAAATGCTCATTGGTTATCTCTAATTTAATAGGCTGGTGAAAATTTATTACAATTTGTTCAAATGGGTTACTTAATACGGTATTATAATTTATAAAAGGATTGATAATTAAAATTTTACTACCTTCAATATCTCTATTGCTTACAATTTCGTACGGAAACCCATCAAGCAAAACATTGCCATCTCTATTATCTATATTAAATACATAAATATGTTGTTTTGTGAAATCTAAATTTAAATAGGCAAAATCATAAATAACAGTATTAATATTAGAATTTAGTACTTCTCTATACAATGCTTCTCCAACTTCATTTCTTTGAAAATGATCTTTTATGACTTTTACTGGGAATAACTTCAATAATCTATATAAAACTTGTCTTTCTGAATTCATATTTATGTTAAATTTTCATAGTTTGATCTGTAAATATAAATATTTATTTGTACTCTCTATATATTTACAAATGTAATTAATCAACACGTCGAAAGTTGTCGTATTAAATACAAAGTAAGGTAAAACGATTTAAATATAATTACGGTTTGCCGTAGGAATATTTAGAAAATAACAAATTCTCTTCCACTTTTCTTCTGCGAATAAGACCTTTTAATGTTGTTGATATAGTAAGTAACATCAAAAAAGAAGTGATCTAATTTTATATTTAGAGAAAATAAATAAATATGAAAATTACATTTTTAGCTAGTGAATTAACAGATGTCCAAATAAATATAGATACAGTCAAATTTGAGATGATATATCAATAGATTACATAGTAATAATTGACTTTATGAATACTTAGCAAAGGGCATTATTTTTAAAACACTTAAAGTTTATAAATAAAATAAAAATCGAGTGAGTATAAATGTAAGAGATTGGAATATTGTAGACTGTAAGTTTATATCGAGGATATAAATTAATAACAAAGAGAACTGATCTAGTTCTCTTTGTTATTTCCTACCCTTGTTTAACGTAATATGTAATTACCTAAATTATTTTTTTTGATATATCATCTATCGTGAAATTAACAAAAACTAAACCCAAATTTTCTCTATATTTGTACAAAGCACAACACAACCACTATGGAAAAGCTAAGAAGTCTAAGGAAGAAAAGAGGATACACTCAGGAATATATGTCTAACATCTTATCAACGGATGTTTCCAACTATTGCAGAAAGGAAAGTGGAGATGTTAGAATATTTGACGATGAGTGGGAAAAGCTAGCAAAAGCTCTTGATGTTCCGGTGGAGGATATTAAGGAAGAGCGAAAGTCTGGCGGAGTTCATAATGAAAATTTTACTCTTAGCGATAGTGCTACTGCTGGGAACTATTATGAACAATATTATAACATTCCAAATCAAGTAATGGACAACCTACAGGATTACATTAAACTCCTGAAAGAACAAGTTGAAGCTTTGAAACAGGAAGTTGAGAAATTAAAATCAGAAAAGTAATCTTCCTTATTTAAGGATAATAGATCATAAAGAATAAATACTGCTTCAATGAAGTGGTATTTTTTATGATAAGAAGAATGAAATAAAGAAACCACATGAATCTACAAGAATTAATCAACTACTTCCGCAAGGGAGGATCCTATAGAGACTTTTGTCAGGAACAATCATTGGATCAGACTTCCGAAGCGATCGAAGTCTATATGGAACAACCTTTAGAGCTGAACAATAATCTGGCATTTTTTGAGATTGAGACGACAGAAGGAAGTCTGGAGTTTGTGAAAGATGGGATAAGATATTACAGCTTATTTGGGTTTCCTTATTTTTTGAATGTGCTTAAGGAAATCAGGGATCATCAGGAGCTGAGTGATAAAGAGGTTGCGGAGCTTTTGTTTGATCATGTGATCAGCAAAGAATGATCTGTTGTATTTTTCGTTCATAAAAAACCGGATCTATACGAATAATTACTATCTTTAGTTTCACAATCCGATCCTTTGGAAAAGTACTCCAACATATCGCTTCATCAACGTCAGCTGCAGGATTTTGGAATAAAGCTGATGCCTTTATCGGTTTTATCTGAAAAGGAAACCGGAATTCACCGGGACGATCATTATATGTTTATCCTTCAGCAAAAAGGGGATTTTACCCTTGAAGTAGATTTCAACACCGTAGAATTGAAAGGGGCTTTCCTGTGTTTTGTAGCTCCGGGACAGATTCACCGGTATGTGCATCAGCAGGATACGGAAGGTTGGTTTTTGTTTGTTGACATAGGAGCCATTCCTCAGCATTACCGGGAAGTTCTGGAAACCTATCAATGGATCCGCCAATCGGTGGAGGTTAATGAAAGGGATGTCGTCTTTGATATTCCGGGAATACTTGAAAAGATTGATGAAACAGATAGCTTGCATACGGTTTCCGTGAAACAGTCTTTGGTAGAATCCGTTATTGGAATGATGGTTTCCCAGATCATGAAATTTCAGGTTTCCGAGCAGACCAGTACCGGCCAGAAGTATACCATTACCCGGCAGTTTAAAAAACTGGTGAAAGAAAATTTTAAAAAGATCAAGCAGGTACAGCAATATGCGCAATCCCTTGTCATTACGCCCCTTTATCTGAACGAAGCGATCAAAGAAGTAACCGGCTATCCTGCCAGCTACTGGATCCAGCAGGAGGTGTTGCTGGAAGCCCGCCGGCTTTTGTTTTATACGAAAATGAGCGTTAAGCAGATCGCGGTTGAATTAGGCTATGATGATCCTGTTTATTTTTCGAGGTTTTTCAAAAAAGGAACAGGGATGACTGCCCTTCAGTTCAGGTCCCATCACAAAGATTTGTCTCATAAAGACCATTAATCCGCTATAGGAATCCCCTGTATTACCCGATAATTTTGTAACTGTCAATCATCAAAAAAACGAGAACGATGGATACAATGAATAGAATACCGGCACCGAAGCAAATACGAATTGCTATTGCAGGTGCAGGATTGGGAGGTTTATGCCTGGCCCAGGGACTGAAAAAGAAAGGAATCCAATGTGTCCTTTTTGAAAAGGACGAAGCGATGAACACACGAACCCAGGGATACCGGATCAGGATCAATGAGCAGGGCAGGCAGGCACTGGAAGATTGTCTTCCGGAATCGCTGTATCAGCTATTTATAGAAACTTGTGCCGCGCGTACCAAAGGACTGAAAGTTTTTACTTCCCATCTTGAAAAAACAGGAAAAGACTTGGTCGATTCCTGGAGTGACGGCATCCGGGAAGTTCCCGATCTGAAGCCCAACCGGCTGACTTTACGGGAAATATTGGTCCAGGGCCTGGAAGAGCAGATTCATTTTGGAAAAGCGGTAACAGATTATCGCAGGCTGGAAAGCGGGGAAGTATTGCTTTCTTTTGCTGACGGAAGCTCTTATACTGCTGATCTCGTTATTGCGGCAGATGGCGTAAATTCCCGGATCGGCACTGAATGTTGCGGAGACCAAAAAGTAAATACCGGAAATATAACCATCTACGGAAGGACGTTCCTAACGGATGAAAACCGCGAAGCAATTGCTGCCGAATTGTGGACCGGGACTTCTGTGATTCTTGGAGATCAGTTTTCATTAATTGCCGATGCGATGCAGTTTGATTTTTTGAAATACAATAGCTCATGGGATGCATTAAGTCCGTTGCAGGATTATTTCTATTGGGCCTTTATCGGAAAGCCGGCTGCTTTTGGATGGCCTTTGCAGGATTTTTATACGCTTTCTTCACAGGAGATTTTTAATCATATTCGAAGGGTTACCGATAATTGGCACCCCCAATTAAAAGCCCTCCTGGACTTCGGAGATCAGCAGTCCTTAGTCATGGGCCCGATCAGATCTTCATTGCCTAAAGAAAAATGGGTGTCCGGGAATGTTACGGCTTTAGGGGATGCCGTGCATGCGATGAGCCCCGCCGGCGGAGTAGGAGCCAATACAGCATTCAGGGATGCCGCATTATTGACAACTAATATCAGTGAAGCCGTTTTCGGCAATACAGAGCTTGCTTTAGCGATTGAAAGCTATGAAGATGCAATGAGAATATACAGCAACGAAGCCATTATCATGTCTCTTGAAGGTGGAGAAGTATTGTATGGAAACCTGGTAAATGGAAAATAGTCCCGAAAAGAATAATAATAAACCCAGTGTAAAGCCTGCAGCTGCAGGCTTTTAAATTTTTATATATTTTTTTACCTGGTATTTATTTTATTTATATATTTGATATATCAATTATATTTATATCAATTAAATAATTTATAATGGCTCAATCGGAACATACTATTTTTTACAGCATAGAGGAATCGATCAAATCTTATCGTCAGTTTGCCCAGAAGCAGATCAATGACAGGGGATTTGACATTACGATCGATCAGGGACTGGTCCTGAGTATAATTAATGAAAATCCGGGAATTGCCCAGAAAGATATTGCGAGGCGGGCTTTTAAGGATCATGCTTCGGTAACCCGGATCATCGAGCTATTAGTGAAAAGGAATTTTTTGAAAAGAGATTCTTTTGAAGAAGACAGACGCCGGTTTAACCTCATCCTTACCGGGGAGGGAAAAGATATTTTAAACGATATTCAGCCCATCGTGAACGCAAACAGGAAAAAAGCAGTTGAAGGCATTTCTCCGGAGGAGATTGAACTGCTGAGAAAGCTTGTTAATAAGATTACAGCTAATTGCAGAAGCTGAAACAGGACAGATGAGTTGTAAGGTTCCACATAAAAATCCATTCCATGAAAATTTTGTGTAAACATGCTATCCTGAAGATGGGTCTTATGATCGTTTTTCTGGTTTCCTTTGCTCATGCACAGGTGAGTGATACCATAACGAGCAAAGGCCGGTACCGGAATTATCTGAAGTTCCATTCCCTGATCCGGGATACCTACATTATTCCGCATTGGTACAAGGATGGAAGCCGCTTCTGGTTCGCGGTGGGAGCTCCTGAAAATACAGTGGTCTATGAAGTGGATCCGGAACATAATACAAAGCGTCCTTTTTTTGATCAGGGCCGTTTAAGGAAAGCACTCACTCCATGGTTAGATAAGGAACCGGAAAATAAGGGGTTACCGTTCAGTGATTTTGTTTTTGTAGAGGATGATAATGCTGCGGAATTTTTTGTTGAACATAAAAAGTTTAGGCTGTACCTGAACGATTACAAGATCTTAAAAATTGACGGAAAGGAAGAAGTAAGACAGCCATTGGCAGGCATTATGTCGCCTGATGGGCAACAATCTGTTATTATGAAAGATCACAATATCTGGCTGATTAGCCATTCCGGCCCAAAAGAGCAACAGCTTACTACCGGCGGAACGGATGATTATCCCTGGACCGTCGAGAATGGGTGCTGGTCAAAAGACGGTAAAAGGCTGCTGTTGAAGAGGTCTGATGGAAGGAAGGTTCATCACTTGCCTGTCATAGATTATTCGGAACCTGAGGAATCTGTGACATACACTGTGTATGCAAAGACAGGCGGGGCTATTGAAATTCCCGAACTGTATGTACTGGACATTGATTCCGGAAAGATGATTACCATAAAAGAAGGTTCCGGCATTCCCCAATATGTATTTCCGGTAGGATGGACACAGGAGGGTTCAGAAATTCTTTTTATGCGCCTGGACCGTCTTGGGAAAAAGCTGGAGTTTCTGGCCACGAATCCTGACACCGGAGCAGGCAGAACAATTCTGAGCGAAGAGGCTAAAACCTTTGTAGCCGGATTGGATTTCCTGACCGGCAACTGGAAACGTCAGGTCACCCTTTTGAAGGAGCGCCCTTCTTTTATATGGATGTCGGAACGTGACGGATGGAGACATCTTTACCTGTATAGTATGGATGGGAAACTGGTCCGCCAGCTGACATCAGGAAATTTTCCGGTCACCAGTGTGATCAAAACGAATGAAAAATCAGGACTGATTTACTTCACAGCGAATGCCGAAAAAGAAGTGTATTCTACCAATGTATATCGCGTCGGTATTAACGGAAAAAATGGTAAAAGATTAACGCCCGCTCCCGGGATCCATACCTATTCCCAGTTTTCACCTTCCGGGAAATATTTTCTGGATACCCAATCCTCTCCGGATACAGCTCCCGCCGTTGAGCTTAGGACAACGGATGGAAAGTGGTTGCAACAGGTTCATCAGGCTGATATCACCAAGCTGCAGAAAATAGGATTCAGGGCTCCTGAAATTTTTAAAGCTAAGGCAGCTGACGTAATTACGGATCTTTATGGAATCATGTACAAACCTTATGATTTCGATCCATCTAAAAAATATCCTGTCGTAGAAATGGTGTATGCCGGCCCTTTTATCAATATTGTATCTCACCGGTTCGGGCCTACAACATCACTTTCGGTTCAGGCGCAGGCATTAGCTCAGCTGGGATATATCACAGTAATGATGGACACAAGAGGAACGGTTGAAAGAAGCAAAGCTTTCCAGGATGTTGTTTACAGGAATATCGGAAGATATGAAATTGCAGATCGTGTGGCTGTTTTCAGGCAGCTTGGGGAAAAATATTCCTATATGGACATGAAGCGTGTTGGTATTTGCGGCCATTCATGGGGAGGCTATTTTGCCATCCGGGCTATGCAGATGGCGCCTGACCTGTACAAGGTCGGCATTGCTTCGGCACCGGGTGAACTGACAGAAGGCGCAGAAATTAATGAACCTTATATGGGACTGCCGGAAGATAATAAAGAAGGATACGAATGGGGAACGAATACCCATCATGCCGCAAACCTTAAAGGTAAATTGCTTCTTATACATGGAACAAGCGATATAAATGCCCCGCTTTCAACAACCATCCGGATGATTGATGCGCTAACGAAAGCCGGAAAAAGGTATGACCTCATCCTGGTTCCCGGAAAAGGACATGATATAGAAAATGAAGACTACGTAAATGATGCAATCCGACGGTATTTCGAAGAAAATCTGAAAAATACAGAGAAATAGAAAAACGGTCGTTGAAGGCATGACCTCAGCGACCGCTTTTTTGAAAAAAATATATCAAGAATTTAATCCTGTATGATAAGCTTTTTGGCATCAGTTACTTTGCCATCTGCTGTCATTTTATACACATAAGTGCCGGACTGAAGTTCTGACCCGGAAAGTCGTATCGTCCCGTTTCCTTTCTCACGAAGAGGAACAGATTTAATAAGCTGTCCGGAAATATTGTAGATGTCCAGTGAAGCGGTTTTTATATGGTGAGGTAAAAAATACCGGATACTTGTTTCATTCTTTGCCGGGTTAGGGACATTTTGCCCCAGGAAAGGGGTATCCGAAAGGGAAATATCAGTGATGGTATTTTTGCTTACAAGAAGTTGCTTGAGTTCTTCAACAGTATTTTCAAGGGTTTTGATACGGTCTTCAAGCTTTTGAACAGTTTCATCAGAAGGGGCCGTTCTGGAGAGAATTGAGTTGGATACCATGACGTTGCCGTTAGAATCCACAACCAATGCGCGTCCGCTTCCTACGGGCAGATCCTGAAGCCTTACGGTTCCTACGGTATGGAAATTAGCTGTAGGGGCGTTGGTCCGTATTCCTACACTCTGGTCTTTGATCAGCATTGTTGAATTACCGGACATTCCCAGCATAATAGAATAGGGGATGGTATTGGTAAGCTTGGCTCCGCCGGTTCCTGCTCCGATAACGAATGAACGGTTACCGGTAGCTGCAAGGTCGATTCCAAATCCTCCGGAATACTCTTCGGTAAGATCGATTCCCACTCCGAGTGCAAATTCATTATGGTTCCTGATGATGTTCTTCCAACCCAGTGCAACCGATTTGCTGGCATTGTTCAAAACAGCATTATCCTGTCCGCCTACGATATTAGCTCCTCCCGCATTACTGAGGTTATTGGTCCATCCACCAACAATGCTGCTGCCGGCCTGGCCTCCCAAAGTATTGGATATTCCCGCAATAATGCTTCCTTTGGCTTTTGAGGCATTGGTATTATTCGTTGTTTCTACGATAAACGAACCGAATTCATTCAGAAGTGCCTGATTGGGATTTGAAGTGGCGCCGTTTGTTCTCAGATACAGAATTCTGCTGTCTACGGTGCCTACGTAATTGTTGGGTGCAATTCCGCTGTTTCCATTGACCAGCCATTGTTGGGCGCCAGCCATACCCGTTAGAAATACCATAGCCGCTGCTATGCTATTTTTCACGCATAATAGTGATGTTCTCATAAATTTGAGTTTTGATGGTTATTAGTTGTCACTAATTTAGGAAATATTATGGCATAAATAATATTTTAGTCACTTTTGTGGGATGTATTTTATAGGTGTAAGTGTTTGGAATCTAGTACTGAAAGGGTTGTTTTGGATTATGGTTAATATCTATTCTATTTATTTATGTCATCTAATTATCTGTATATTTACTATGTAGAACGTATTGGCCTGGATCTGATCATCAAAAAATATCCTTCAAATTTTTTTTGAAGGATATCATGATAGAGAATTATTAAAAAAATGGTTGCTTTATTGTTTAAGCTGTTCAGCCTTGATATATACTTTGCCCTGATCATCTTTCCAGGAAGGGCCTTTTACATAGATCGAATCACCTACTTCATAACGTTTGTAGGTACTGCCGCTTTTCTGAAGGTTCACAATACTGATCGTTGCCACGTATTCTTTCCCGTCAGCATCCTGAATGGTGGCCATATAGCCGTCTTTTCCATTTTCAATTTTCGTGATCTTTCCTTTTGCTTCGATCGTCATATCTTTTTCCTGATCTCCTGACTGTGCGGATGGCTTTGCCGTACAACTGTTCATGTTGAATATTCCTAATGTTAAAATCGCTAATGCTAGTATTTTTTTCATTGTATGATAGCTTTTTGTTGTTATTTTAAGTTTTTAACCTTGTTTTATTATATTGTTTTCTTGTTCAAAGCCCATACCAAAGCAGGTTTCGAAGTAACATTAGTTGGTTTATATCTTAAATCCGGTAATCCGAAAATCTTGCATCTGTTTTAAAATATTTTTGTCTTTTGATTTAATTTATTTTTTAATACGGTGTCCCATAAGCATATACGATAATTATAAAGTTTCGGATTTATTTTAAATTTTCATTTTAAAGCCTTCATGGGAAGCGGTGAACCCAAGCTTTTTATAAAACCTGAGTGCCTCAGTTCTTGTTTTATCCGACATCAGCTGTACGACATCAGCTCCGTTTTCTTTAGCCCGTTGAATCACCAGGTGAAACATTTTTTCACCCAAACCCTTTCCCCGCATCGACGAATGGATACGGACAGATTCGATTAATGCACGTTTACTTCCTTTGTGGTTGAGGTATTGAAGGTACGTGACCTGCAGGGTTCCCAGGATCTCATCATCCCGATTGACCAGAACCAGTAAATCCTGATAAGGGTTTTGTTCGATGCTTCTGAAGGCTGAGATATATTGCTCGTTCAGGGGATCCGAAACTTCTTCTCTGTTTTTTCCCAGTACATCATCAGCCAGCATTTCTATAACCGTCTTTAAATCGCCGAAGGTTACTTTGCGCAGATGAAGCTCTTTATTTTTTTCTTCCATAGAGTAAGATTCTTTTAAATGCATAAATGGCAGGAAGCTTGGGGAAACTTGTAGCAATGCGGGCTTTAAACTCGTGGATAAATTCTTTTTGTTGTTCTTCATCCAGCCTTTCCAGATAGGGTATTAAAGCTGAACCGGAAATAAAATTGAACAAAGTATCATGATCTTCAGCAATGATAGGATACACTTTTTGAAAAAGATTTAATTCTTCAATTCCGTTCTCGAATAAGATCTGAGCATATTCATCTATCGTGAGCACTGCAGAAGGCCGGTTCCATCCCTGTAAATAGCTTTTAAAAGGTTCTTCTCCGGCAATAGCAGTTAAGATCTTGTTCAGGGTGTTTCCCGGTTGGTAAGGCATCTGGATGGCGAGCTGTCCGTTTGTTTTAAGTTTTGAGATCAGCTTGGGGAATAACTGAGGGTGATCATCAGACCATTGAAGGGCTGCATTGCTGAAAATAAGGTCCCAGGTTTCATTACCCGTGAGCATCTCTTCCGTGGTGGACATTCTGAAATGAAGCCGGTCATTTTCCAGGGTTTTGGATTTTTCAAGCATTTCCGGAGAGGAGTCGATTCCGATAAACTCGGCTTGGGGAAATTTTTCTGTGAGAATAGCCGTTTGTTCTCCCGTCCCACAACCTAAATCTATGGCCTTCATCGGCGTTTCCCCGGTAATGAGTTCCGCAAGGTCGAAAAAAGGTTTGAAACGGATATTTTTAAATTGATTGTAAACGTCAGGATTCCAAGGCATAACAAATATTTTTAATTGATCATCTGAATTTAGCTATTCCTGATTAAATGGGAGGATAAATTTGATTAAAACTTTCTTAAATTAAAATGGAAAGCGTTGATTATAGTATTTTTTAAAATAGAATTTTTATGCGTAGATTTCCCCCTCAAAGGTGGTGAAGAATGGCTTTAATTGCGATCTGTATTTTATACAAAAATGTTTTTTTCTTTACATGTACCGGTGATTGAAACCTTGTAATTTAAAACCTGACCTTCAAAAAAGGATGTCTTTGTACTTACAAAACTTTAAATGATCTGGGTGCTTTCTTTAATACTGTTCATCACAAAAATACTTTTTGTCTGCCCGATCCCTTCAATCTCCGAAAGTTTATTCACAAAAAACTCATGAAACTCATCCATATTGGGAGCCAGGATCTTTAGCATAAAATCAAAATCACCACTGATGTTATAAAACTCAACAACTTCTTTTAATTTGCAGACCTCTTCGATGAATTTTGTAGCCATCTTTTTATTATGGGCCTTCAAAGCGATCATACATATGACCATCATCCCTTTATTGACTTTTTTCCGGTCTAAAACAGTGGTATATTCCTTAATAATTCCTGATTTTTCCATACGCTTAATCCGTTCATGGGTGGGT
This sequence comes from Chryseobacterium sp. B21-037, assembly GCF_028570785.1. Classification (NCBI taxonomy): domain Bacteria; kingdom Pseudomonadati; phylum Bacteroidota; class Flavobacteriia; order Flavobacteriales; family Weeksellaceae; genus Chryseobacterium; species Chryseobacterium sp. B21-037. The sequence continues at coordinate 2,110,773 of NZ_JALGCB010000001.1, read as the reverse complement.
GTAGGACTAAGATTGATGCGTGTGGAAATATCCCTTACACTTAGTTTGGCATCTTTTTGCAGCAAACGCAGGATAGAGAGGTCTTTTTCGTCGAGGGTATATTTTTCGGGTTGCATTTGTTCTGTTTTTTTATGGTAATATTATCTTAATAGAACATTTGTCTTTTTATTTGTCTTGTATGAATATTTTGTTCCAAATTTAAAACTAAATTTTCACATACGTTCTAATAATTTTAATTTTGCAGGAAATTTGAATAGTATGGGAACAAAAAGAAATTTAATATTAATACTCGCATCGATCGGAACGTTCGTGGAGGCTTTGGATATTGCTATCATTAATCTTACCATTCCTGCTATTCAGAAACAGTTCAATATCGGAGCAGAAACTGTTCAGTGGCTTCAGACCTTGTATGTTTTATTTTTTGGAGGCTTTCTGATTATCGGAGGGAAACTGTCTGACCAGATCGGACGTAAAAAAATGTTCTTACTGGGAGCGTTAATTTTTATGCTGACATCATTGGGAGCAGGGCTTTCGACTCATTTCGAAATGCTGGCTATATTCAGGGCTTTACAGGGACTCGGAGCGGCATTTATCATGCCATCAGCATTATCTATCGTAACCCATACTTTTACGGAAAATCAGGAAAGAAATAAAGCATTGGGTGTTTTCAGCTCTTTTGCCGCAATCGGATCTGGAAGCGGATTGTCGATAGGAGGGATCATCAGTACTTATTTAAGCTGGCATTGGGTATTCCTGATCAATGTACCTATCCTTTTGCTGACGCTTATTTTTGCTTATCAATATCTTCCGGCAGATGAAAAATCAGAAGGTACGCAGAAAACAGATGCCGTTTCAGGAATATTGCTGGTTTTAGGCCTTTTAAGCCTTACCTATGGAACACACGAGCTTATTCTGATTATGGAACAGCCTTTTTTAGTCATCGGATCAATTGTGGTTGCGGTTATACTTTTAGGTTCTGTAATCTACCGTCTCAGAACCATCAAACAGCCGTTGATTGATCTCAAATTATTCCAACACAGATCACTCATGGCTTCCAATATTGCCTTTTTTACACTGGGTGCATTTTTCATTGGATTTTTATTCCTGATCTCTTTGATGCTTCAGAAAGATATGGAATACAGTGCCGCCTCCGCAGGATTGATGTTGGTTCCTTTCAGCGTTATGTCTGCGTTAGTGGCTAAATTTGTATTACCTGCGATTTCCAAAAAGCTGAATCCTGCACAAATGGGAATTTTCGGATGGTCTTTTATGCTGGCAGGAGCTTTATCTCTGTTGGGAGCTATTTATTGGGGACATCCATTAACGATTGTATTATTGGGTGCCGCATGCATATCCGGAATAGGAATGACCTTTTGCTTTACAAGTTTATCCATTCTGGGAATCCGGGATGTGGATGCATCGCATTATGGGATTGCTTCAAGCTTAACGAGCACCAACTATTTTCTGGGAGCAGGAATCGGTCTCTCATTTATGACTTTGATGGGCCAGTTGTTCCCGTCAGATCTGGCAGTTGGCAGTTTAAGTATCATTATTTTATCTGCTTATGCAGTGTGTGCACTTGGAATTCTGGTATATTTGATCATCAGGGAACATAAAGTGAAAAGAGAGCAGGTTGCCGTTTTATAAGAAGTGTTTGTATAGATAATAATTATTAAAAAAGAGAAATCATGATAAAGAGACTAACCGTATTTTGTGGATCAAGTTTTGGAAACGAATCGGTTTATGAAGAACAAGCTTATGCGCTTGGAAAGAAGCTTGCGGAAGAGCAGATAGGTTTGGTATATGGCGGTGCGATCAGCGGATTGATGGGAACAGTAGCTAACGGGGTTATGGAAAACAAAGGGGAAGCAATAGGGATACTTCCTCATTTTCTGCAGGGGAAAGAAATTGCCCACCTGGGATTAAGTGAACTCATTCTGGTAGAAACGATGCACGAACGTAAAACGAAAATGAACGAATTATCCGATGGGGTTATTGCTCTGCCGGGCGGTTATGGAACACTGGAAGAACTTTTTGAAATGATGACCTGGGCACAGCTTGGGCTGCATCAAAAGCCAATTGCTGTTCTGAATGTCAATGGGTTCTATAATGACCTGTTACAGATGTCTCAGAACATGGTTGATAAAGGTTTTTTAAAAGAAACCAATCAAAAGATGCTGATCGTAGATGACAACATTGATACCCTTTTAATGAAAATGAAGAATTACGAGGCTCCAAATGTTGAAAAATGGATCTCTAAGGATGAGGTCTGATCATAAGTTTTTGATAAAATCACTGGGCCTGTATTGCATGACCGACTGAAAACTGTTGGTGTAGGCTTGCAGGCTTTTATATCCGACCTGAAAAGCGATTTCAGAAATGGTCCATTCATTGGCACTTAGTAATTCCATACTTTTGATGATGCGAAGCATCTGCTGATACTTAATCAGCGTAAGTCCTGTTTCTTTTTTAAAAATTCTTTCCAGGGACCTGAGTGACAATGAAGCAATATCGCTCAGATCTTCCATTTTAAGATCTTCGGTATAATGGGTATTCAGGTAATTGATCGCCTGCGTTAATCTTTTATCCTGAGGAAGGCTGATGTGAAGCTGAATAGAATCGGCCACAAAGTTACGAAGCTCGTTATACAATGCTTTTAGGAAAATATTTTCATCGTTGTTTTCGGTAGTATTCATCGACCATTTTTCAGCATACCTGATCATTTCTCTCAACACTGCTGGTACTGAAAATACATGAACCTGATGGTAAAAAGGATCTTCTGTATCAACATCAAAAAACATAATCATCAGCCGGATACTTTCAGAATGAGAATTGGTTTTATGCAAAGCCTGTGGTGGAATCCAGGCCGCATGGTTTTGGGGTAAAAGATACATTTTCCCTTCTACTGTAAGATATTGAAATCCGCTTTCCACATACACAAGCTGTCCTTTTTTCTCATGAATATGAAGAACATCATCATGCCGCCAGTTATCTTCAAACCAAACAAAATACGGGTTGCTGATATCATCGACATTCAATAGAGGTTTGGAAGACATCATGTCGTTTTAGATTAATATTATGGCAAATGTATGCAAAATAACATGATTAATTTTGCTGTAACAATTTTGATCCTCATTATGAAAAACGAAACAAGAAAAGAAGCATCATATTTCCTACTACTGATCAATGTTTTGGTGGTTATTCTGGTATCCAGTAACCTGCGTTCACCTATTACTTCAGTAGGACCGGTACTGAACCAGATCAGCCGGTCTTTACACCTGGATAATTTTCAAAGCAGCCTGCTTACTTCCATACCTTTGCTGATGTTTGCAAGTTGTTCTGTACTCGTAAGCCGGTTTTCACACCGGTTCAGTATCAACAGGTTTTTATTGTACGCATTGATTATTCTGAGTTTTGGATTATTCTTAAGGGTTTTCGGGTCGGTTTGGACCCTATTTACAGGATCCGTATTTATCGGTTTAGGAATCTGTGTAGGGAATGTAATTACACCCGGTTATATCAAAAATAATTTTCCCAAACAGATCGGGTTAATGACCGGTATTTTTGCGGTGGCAATGAATCTTACTGCGGCTTTGGCTTCGGGATACAGCGTGAGCCTTGGAGAATGGACAGGGTATGGATGGCGTGGTTCCCTTGGAATATGGCTGGTGATTGCCCTTTTGGCTTTATTGGTCGTTATTTTGGAGTTATTGTTAAATAAAAACAGCGTACGACAGGCTAACAGCTCAATGGCAAAGTCTGATTTTAATATGTTCAAATCGGCTCAGGCCTGGAATATCAGTATTTTTATGGGATTACAGTCTTTGGTATACTATTCTTTAATTTCCTGGTTGCCTGCTGTTCTTAATGACTATGGAATGAATGGAAATGCTCCGGGTTGGGTATTGTTCGTCATTCAGATTTCCATGATTCCCATTACTTTTGTAGGACCGATCATTGCCAATAAGATGAAAGATCAGCGAATAATGATCATTTTCCTTTGTGTCCTAATGTTTGCAAGTATTGTCATGTTTGCCTTGCTGAAGTCACAATGGATCTATGCGACCGCAATTTTATTGGGGCTATCAAATGGGTTATCATTTAGCTTATCGATCTTATTTTTCTCTTTACGGACAAAATCAAGTGCCAATGCCATTAAAATTTCAGGAATGGCCCAGTCTGTAGGCTATCTGATTGCTGCATTCGGGCCTGCTGTTTTTGGAAAGCTGCACGATTGGGATCCGTCTTGGAAATACTCATTTGCTTTTCTTGGAATTTCAGTCATTCTGATGTTTTTCTTCGGAATGAGGGCGGCACAGCGGAAATTTGTTGAAGGTTGAGAATTGTGAGTTGATGGTTTTGTTGTTACTGGACATACTGCAATCTTGTTATCCGGAAACCCGGATCAAAAATTCTTATAAATCCATTCTTTGGTGGGGGTAAGCCAAATATCTAAAGCTTTAAACAAAAATCCATGCTTCATTCCAGTGTTAAGTTCTATTTCTTTAAATGCCGCTAATTTTGAGTTTTGATATCTTTTCTCGGAAGATAAAGGGACATGGCCCTCATCAGATTTTTCCGTGATTGAAAGTATTTTACCGTATAGTTTGAAACCGGCAATTTTATTTAACGAATCATCCTTGAAGCTTGAGCCGATAATTACAAATTTCAGATCCGGATTTTTAGCATAATAAGAAACATATTGTGCAATATAGCCGCCTTGCGATGTTCCGACTATGCTGATGTTACGGGAAGAAACTCCTTTTATCTGCAGGCTGTCAATCTGAGCAATGATCTTTCGGGCATAGACTTCCGGATCGGTCTGATCAGCTCTTTTTTCTGAGATCACTACAGTGTTTTTGCTTTTCAGCTTATTCAGGATCGGTGTATATTCAGCAATACCGTATTGCGGATGTTTTTCGGTCAATGAATGCCCCTCAAGAAACTTGTTATGGAGAAAGAAAATATATTGTTTTTGTTGAGCTTTTAAAAAATTTGATGTGAGAAGAAAAGCAAAAAGAATGGCTATGACTGTTTTCATGGGTACCCTGCATTAAAGGGATAAAGATAAATATAAATATAAATATAGTTTTTGATATTGTAGTATTTTTGTTGCTTGCAAACTATGTTATCCTCAATTTAAAAATATGAAAATACAAATCATCAGCGATCTGCACCAGGAATTTGGCTCCACTGAATTATGTTTTGACAGAGCAGATATTGTTGTATTGGCTGGTGATATTAATTTAGGGACTAAAGGTATTGAATGGATTATGGGTAAGATTTCTGATAAACCTGTTATTTATGTGCTTGGGAACCATGAATATTATAAAGGTTCTTATCCAAAAACATTGAATAAGATAAAAGAAGCAGCAGAGGATTCTACAGTTTTTGTGCTCGAAGATTCTTTTGTAGACTTTGAAGGAGTCAGGTTTCATGGTTGCACATTATGGACAGATTTTTCGATCTTTGGAAATCCGGTAAAGTATGGAATGCTTTGTCAGCCAAGAATGAATGATTACCTTAAAATCCGTAGGGATCCTTCTTATTCAAAATTGAGAACAATTGATACTTTTAAAATTCATCAGCTCTCGAAATTAACATTAAAAGAGAATCTGGAAAATTCAAAAGGATTAAAAAATATTATAGTTACTCATCACGCCCCAAGTATTCAATCAGTTCCTGAAGAATATAAGAATGATCCTTTAACCTCAGCGTATGCTTCCGATTTGGAAGATATGATTAAAGAATATGAGCCACTTTATTGGATTCATGGCCATATTCACACGCCTTGCAGATATGTGTTTGAAAAAACTGAAATTATTTGTAATCCGCATGGATATATTGACGAGAAATACAACGGGTATGAGAAAGAGCTGATTATTGAGGTGTAATATTGTAAATGTTGATGTAATACTTAAATAATTTGATAATTTATTTGGAGTTGATTTCACATGAGTAGATAAATTTCAGGTGGAATTGAACCTTGCTTTCTGGTTGTTGCCATTGCCTCACCCCGATCATTATATGGCTTGTGAATAAAGTAAAATGAAACTTGTTACGTCTTTAGATACAACAGGTTTTTAAACTCAACATCATGGATGCAAATATACAAGAGGGTATTATACTGATTCCGGATTTCAATGGATTTACCGAATTTGTATTGAATACGAAATTATACACGGGAGAGTATATTGTAAGACAATTATTATCAATTCTGATAGATGTTAATAACAGGTATTTTGAAATTTCTGAAATTGAAGGGGATGCCATTTTATTTTTCAGATATGATAAAAACCCATCTTTTAAAAAAATCTCCAATATGCTTCGGAATATGCAGAATGCATTTAGCAGAAAAGTAGCTGAGCTCAATGAAGCATTAAGCATTTCCATCGATCTATCGTTAAAATTTATTGTTCATTACGGAAAGTTTTCCCAATATAAGATTGGAAATTTTAGAAAGCTGTATGGTGCACCTGTGGTGGAAGCTCATAAGCTGTTGAAAAACGATTTTGCAAAGCAACCTTCTTATGCCTTATTCAGCAATTCTTTCCTTGAAAGTACAGAGAGCAGCAGTAATTTTTATACTGACGAGGAACAAAACCTGCCTGATGTTGGAGTGATCCATTATTTTGAAGGAATAGAACAGCATATTTAATTTTTTCCTTGTAAATGCTATAGGTGTGCCCGGATTAGTCTGGGCATTTTTACGATATGTTCTGGCGCATCGGTATATTAAAATTGTTATGAAATAATAAACTAATTATTAAAAAGTTATATGCGAATTAAATTATTGTCAAATATCTCTAAATTTTATATTATGTGTATTAAAAAATGTTAAATTAGCGCGATTTTTATAATGTGAATTGCTAGTAACTTTAAATTAAAAAATAAGTGAAAAAACTCTACTTCAGTGTACTTTCTATGTGCATTATTTCCGGGCTATCGGCCCAGGAAGTGGTTTGGCAAAAAGATATCAAATCTTCTACCCAGGATTTCCTGAGCCAGGTAACCACAACAATTGATCAGCAGTATTTGATAACAGGAAGAGCCATACAGGCTGGAAACCAAAAGAAGGATGCTGGAAGCACCCAGCAAAATAATGGCTATGACTTTCATTTGGTTAAATTGAACCAACAGGGAGACCAGGTTTGGGAAAAATATTTCTCAGGAAACAATCATGATTATTTGTCTTCTACCGTAGTGACCAAGGAAGGAGGCTTTCTAATTTCAGGAACCTCATATTCCGGAAAGGGATCAGATAAATTACTTTTAGTGAAAGCAATAAAGCTACTATTATAAGAGAATATAATATTGGTTACGATACTAATAGCTTAGATGATTTTAAAGGAAAAAGCCAAGAATTTATTGATAATGCTGTACTCCGTACTAGTGGAATGACTGATACTAATAACAATACACAAATCAATAAAAACCAAATTAATTTTTATACAACCGAAGGAATGCCTCAGGATGCAAATGGTAATTTACTCTTTGATAAAAGGGATAGTAAACAATTAGCTAAAACAGGGGCTCACGAAGATATTCATACGGCGGGACAGAAACATGACAGTAAAGTCACTTTAGCCTCACCTCCAGATAATTTAATGCGAATGGGAGCTCCTGGTACAAAAATGACTCCATAACAAAGGACTGAGTCCATAAAACTAATAGAAAAACAACAACCATAAACAAGATAATGAAAACTTTTAATAGAATAATAATTTGTTTCGCATTTCCTTTTATAAGCTGCTCTACTGTAAAGACAACTGAAGTATATGGTACAGAGATGGAGATTGTCGATAATGTACGATCAAGAGTTATGATTAAAAAATTTAAGGCTCAAGACAAAAATAAGTCGTTTTTAGATTTTGCATCGCAGTTTGATAATCTTATAACAGTTAAAAATGGAGATAGTATAGTTCTCAATGAAAAAAGTAAAACATTGCCAATATTAGGATATACAAACTCTTGTGTAATTTTTAATAATAAAGATGTTGAAATTGTTATTGATAATAAGCATGAAATAAAATTAAACAAAGAACAATTACCAAAATATAAGTTTATATATATGTGGAAGGATAGAAATAATTACAAAATTGAATATACAAATGAAGCAAAGTCTTTTTTATAAAAAAGAATATATAATGTATCTCTTGAGCACAACTAAATCCTACATTGTCACCTAATTATTTAAGTTTAGATAAGTTAGGATATTCCTCGAGTACATTAAATTGGGATATGCATTCACATGGAAGCAAATGGGGAACGAATGGACCATCATCTGGTGATTTAGAACATGCCTTATCTAAGAAAGTTATAAGGTTTTTGTTTAGGACTAATGGCAATGAAATGGGTAAAGTCTATCCTTATGGAAAACCCTTTGATAACAGTTCATTATTTAAACAAAGAAATTTTGGAGATATGAATAATAAATTTTCAAATAATAGTGACTTTAAATAAAATGAAAACAGTTTATTTTATATTAATTCTAATATGTACAGGAATTAATGCACAGAATAAAGATGCAAGCGATTTTTTTAAAAGCCGTTCTGTGTATAGAAAAGTAAATAACGTATTGACATTTACTAATAAATCTAGTACAATTGTTTTAAATGATTATGAGAAATCTACTATTTATGCTTTGGTAACACCGATTCATGAAAGATATTTCACTGTCAGTTTAAAGAACCAATTACCAAACTCTAGCATAGATCAAAAGCAATATAAATGCTTTAAAGTTACGGATAACAAGTTTATCGTATTTTCTGATAGATCTGATGAAAATTTTGGAAAAACAGAACAATACAAAAATAATTTTGAAATTAATTCGAAAGAGGAAACTCCTTGTAATGACTTATTTAAGCAATTAAAAAATAATAAGCAATCTGGTATTCCTGTGAATGTCTTTGCGTACTCAATTTTTGAAGAAACATTTGTTTATCTGGAAGATCTGGCAACCTTTGATGCTCTTCAATACTTAGAAATTGAATATGATCTGCATAAGCAATCGAAATAGCTGGCTAAGCTTATATTTATAGAAAGAATTTTGAGAATGGATCATTTTTTAAGAGATATGAATAATAAAAGATTTTCAGATAATTATGTTAACTTCAAATAGAATGAAACCATTTATACTACTTTTATTACTAGTAGGTGTAAAATTAAATGCACAAGATAAGAATGCAAGCGATTTTTTTAAAAGCCATTCCTTATATCGAAAAGTAAATAATGTATTAGCGTTCATTAATAAATCTAATACAATTGTTTTAAATGATTATGAAAAATCTACTATTTATGCTTTGGTAACACCGATTCATGATGGATCTTTTACTGTCAGTTTAAAGAATCAATTACCAAGCTCTAGCATAGATCAGAAGCAATGTAAATGCTTTAAAGTTACCGATAACAGATTTATCGTATTTTTTGATAGATCTGATGAAAATTTTGGAAAAACAGAACAGTACAAAAATAATTTTGGGATTAATGCAAAAGAGGCAACTTCTTGTAATGACTTATTTAAGCAATTGAAAAATAATAAACAGCCTGCAATACCTGTGAATGTTTTTGCATACTCAATTTTTGAAGAAAAATTTGTCTATCTGGAAGATTTGGCAACCTTTGATGCGCTTCAATACTTAGAAATTGAGTATGACCTGAATAAGCAATCGAAATAGCTAAAAAAGAAAATCCACTATAGATATTGAAATAAGGTATATTTGGTTTTAATAAATATCAATCCAGGAAAGCAATTCCTGGATTTTTGCTTTTATATTTCTTTACAATACCAATTTCAAATAATTTTATATAAAAAGAAAACCTCCCTTTCGGGAGGTCAAAAAACACAAATGATGAAAAAAAAATTATCTACTTTAGAGTGAATTTCACTTTAGTTTTAATGGCATCTGAAGAATTTCCAATCAAGGCTTCAAAATCTCCCGGTTCAGCTACCCAGTCATGTTTATCGGCATCGAAATAGCTTAGTGCTGTTTTGTCAATGCTAATGCTTACTTCTTTCTGCTCTCCAGGATTTAAAAATACTTTTTCAAAACCTTTGAGCTCTTTTGCCGGACGGGGAACAGAGGATTTAAGGTCACTGATGTACAATTGAATGACCTCAGCACCTGCTTTCTTCCCTGTATTTTTTACCGGTACGGTAAATGTAATTTTATCATCCTGGGATATCGTTGTTTTATCTGCTTTAGCTTTTCCAAATTCGAAAGTCGTGTAGCTTAGTCCGTGTCCGAAGCTGAATAAAGGTTTGATGTTTTTTGTATCATGCCAACGGTATCCTACAAAAATTCCTTCGTTGTAGGTAATATTGATTGGGTTCTTTTGATCTTTTCCTTTTCCTGCTGCCAACTGGTCTTTCTGACCGGGATATTCCCCTAATTGGTGCGCGGAATTGTCTTCCAGTTTCACCGGGAAGGTAAATGGCAATTTTCCTGAAGGGTTTGCGTCGCCTGCTAGGATAGAAGCAATCGAATTTCCTGCTTCAGAACCCAGATACCAGGATTGAACAATGGCAGGTACTTCTTTAATCCAAGGCATCGCTACTGCATTTCCGGAAACTAAAACAACAGCAAGATTTTTATTGGCTTTTGCCAACGCAGAGATCAGATGATCCTGGTTGTATGGAAGTCCATAGCTTTTACGGTCATTTCCTTCGCTGTCCTGGAAATCACTTTTATTTAATCCTCCAATGAAAATAACAACATCAGATTTTTTTGCCAGCTCTACAGCTTCATTGATTAGTTCGGTTTCAGAGCGGGTATCTTTCAGGTCCTGTCCGGATTTTACCCCGTTGTATTCTCCGCCGATATCTCCAACATATCCTCTTGCATACTGCACATCAACCTGCTTTCCGAATCTTTTTTTGATTCCGTCTAAGGGTAATGTTTCATATTTTACTTTTAATGATGAAGAACCACCACCAACAGTCATGATCTTAATCGCATTTTCGCCGATCACTGCTATTTTTTTAGTTTTGGTGAGATCGATTGGTAATACGTTCCCCTGGTTTTTTAATAAAACAATTCCTTCTTCACCGATTTCCTTGGCTACAGCCTGATGTTCAGCGGAAGCAATATTTCCGAAAGGTTTGTTTCGGTTCATTGTTGTTTTATAAGCCAGGTTTAAAAGTCTGCTCACTTTGTCATCCAGTTCTTTAGTTCCTACTTTTCCGGATTTAATAAGGTCCAGATAAGGTTTTGCTAAATAATAGTTATCGTATGCATTTTTTGTTCCTGCCGATAAACCGTTTGTCCAGCTTCCAAATTCAAGATCCAGTCCGTTATGAATCGCCTGTTCGGTATTGTTTACCGCACCCCAATCTGAAACGACAACTCCTTTATACTTCCATTCTCCTTTCAGGATATCATTTAAAAGGTATTGGTTCTGGCTGGCATACTGGTTTTTATACATATCATAAGCGCCCATGATCGTCCATGAATCCCCTTCAGTTACTGCTGCTTTAAAAGCCGGTAAATAAATTTCATACAGGGCTCTGTCGTCCACGGTAACATTGCTGGTATGGCGGAACATTTCCTGGTTATTTAAGGCAAAATGTTTTACACTCGTTGCAACTCCGTTCGATTGGACTCCTTGGATATAAGGAACCACCATCTTGGAAGTCAGGTAAGGGTCTTCCCCCATATATTCAAAGTTTCTTCCGTTGAGTGGAGTTCTGTAAATATTAACTCCAGGTCCGAGAAGGATATCTTTTTTTCTGTATCGCGCTTCTTCTCCTAATGCTTTACCGTAGTTCCATGACATTTTTTTATTCCATGTAGCGGATAAAGCGGTTAATGCCGGATAAGCAATAATTGAATCATTGGTCCAGCCTGCCTGATTCCATTCATCCCACATTACTTCCGGACGTACCCCATGAGGTCCGTCTGTTGTCCAGAATTCAGGAATTCCCAATCTTGGAACACCTGGTGAACTGAATTTTGATTGTGCGTGAAGCATGGCTACTTTTTCCTCCAGTGTCATTCTGGAAAGAGCATCCTTAACACGTTGTTCAACCGGTTTCGATTCATCTAAATAGATCGGGAGGGTAGTATTCTGAGCCATTGAAGAAATTGAAATAAGAGTGAATAAACTTACTATGGCAGTTTTCTTAAACATAAAACCTTTTTTTGATTCGTAACAAAAATAGGAAATTTATTTATTATCTCAAATTGAGATAATGAAAATTTTTAAGAAATAGCCAATTATACCAGGTTCTTATTCAAACGAACAAATCACAAAACTCCGTATTGTAAGGATTTTCATGGGTAATAAAAAATCATATATTTTTTTATTCGGAAAGGATAAAAGATAAAAAGTAACATCAATATAGCAATTGAAATAGTACATCATGTCAGCTGCTATATTGATAGATTAAAAAATTACCATCCTTTCACAGCACCCCCTTTAAAGATCTCTGCTGCTTTTTTCACCACTTCATCAGACTGGTAAGCTTTTAAAAAGTTTTTTACCTTTTCCTCATCTTTATTGTCATGTCTTGCAACCACTACATTTACATAAGGTGAATCTTTATCTTCTTTAAAAATCCCGGATTTTGTTTCGTCCAATCCTGCCTGTGCCGCAAAATTATTGTTGATGATTGCGATCACCACTTCTTTATCATCCAGCACTCTTGGTAATTGTGGTGCTTCGATTTCCAGGATTTTCAATTGTTTTGGATTTTCTGTAATATCGGTTACTTTAGGAAGAAGTCCTACACCTTCTTTTAGTTTTAATAAACCATTTTTCTGTAATAACAGCAATGAACGCCCTCCGTTCGTTGGGTCATTGGGAATTACAATAGTACTTCCATTCTGTAGCTGACTGATATTTCTAATCTTTTTTGAATAGGCAACAATAGGATAGACAAAGGTATTTCCTACAACGGCCAGTTTATAGCCTCTTTGTTTGGACTGTTCATTCAGGTATGGAACATGCTGAAAGGCATTGGCATCAATATCACCATTGTTCAATGCTTCATTTGGGACTACATAGTCATTAAAAGCAACCAGTTCAACTTCAAGGTTGTATTTTTCTTTAGCTACTTTTTTCGCTGTTTCAGCGATCAGTTGTTCTGGTCCTGAGGTAATTCCTACTTTGATGTAATTAGGATCATCTTTTTTAGCTGAATTACATGCATTAAATACCAGCAAACCTACTGTAAGAAGTCCTAAGATTTTTAATTTCTTCATTATATACTATTTTTATTTAAAGGCAGAATCGCGAATTGCGGAACTGCAAAATTGTTTAATTGTGGGAGTGGAGTTGTTGATCGCATTGAATTCCAACACATATTCTCTCCAACTCTTTAGTAAATTTTTAAAGCAAAACTGTTTAATTGTGGGAGTGGAGTTACTGTTGGTCCCATTGAACCCATATACGCTCCAACACAAACACGCTCCAACTCTTTATCGGTGATCAAATCTCTTTGCCAGCTTATCTCCAGAAAACTGAATGATAAAAACCAAAGTGACCAAAAGCCCCAAAACAAGGTTCATGATCACAGCATCATAGCCGATGTATCCATACTGATAACCAATTTGTCCCAATCCACCGGCACCAACAGCTCCTCCCATGGCAGAATAGCCTACTAAAGTGATCAGCGTGATGGTTGCATTATTGATCAGTGAAGGAAGCGCTTCCGGCAGCAGTACTTTTTTGATGATCTGAAGTGGAGTAGCTCCTAAAGCCCTTGCGGTTTCAATAAGTCCGTAAGGGATTTCGAGAAGACTGTTTTCAACCAATCTGGCAATAAACGGTGCCGCTCCTATGCTCAACGGAACCAAGGCAGCATTAATTCCAATAGAGGTTCCCACCAAAGCTCTTGTGAAAGGAATCATCCATACAATCAAAATAATGAATGGAATGGATCTGAAAATATTAACCAGGATGGATACAATTCTATTATAGATCTTATTTTCAAGGAGCTGTCCTTTCCTCGTAAGAAACAAAAGAATCCCTACCGGAAGACCTAAAACAAAACCAAAAAAACCGGAAACAAATGTCATATATACTGTTTCCCAAATGCCCTTTGATAAAAGGGAAATTACCGAATCACTAAGCATAGCCCTTTACTGTATTTTGAATTTTATTTTGATTAAAATAATAGATCGCCTTCTGGTTTTCTTCGGATTCTCCCTGAAGCTGCAGAAGAAGCTTCCCAAAATTGGAATCTCCCAAATATTCTACATCAGCTTTCAATAGCTTATATGGAATTTTATATTCGTCATAGATCTTTGAAAGTAGTTTTTCTACTGTAATATGTTCATTAAGCTCTATTTCCACAAGCGGAAACAGACCGTCTTTTGGCTCTTTTTGCAGCTTTTTGTTAAGCTCCTGAGGTATAGTCATGATGCCTGGGTTTATAAATTGTTTAATAACCGGATGTTCTTTATCCGAAATAATTTCCTGCAGGGTTCCTTTGGTAAGGAGTTTTCCTTTATCAATAACAGCGACGTGGTTACAAATCGACTTGATTACATCCATTTCGTGAGTAATCAATAAAATAGTAATTCCTAATCGTTGATTGATATCGCGTAATAATTGTAAGATCGACTGGGTTGTAGCGGGATCCAATGCACTTGTTGCCTCATCACAAAGCAGAAGGTACGGATCATTAGCTAATGCCCTCGCAATTGCTACTCTTTGTTTTTGTCCTCCGGAAAGGCTTTTAGGATACTCACTGGCTTTTTCTTCAAGCCCTACAATTTTCAAAAGTTCGTTGACTTTATTTTGAATTTCTGACCGGTTCACATGATCCAGTTCCAGTGGCAGCGCTACATTTTCAAAAACAGTCCTTGAAGAAAGCAGATTGAAATGCTGGAATATCATTCCTATTTTTTTCCGCTCTTTAGCCAGTTCTTTAGATTTTAGCTGAACGAAATCTTTTCCATTGATAATAATCTGTCCCTGGTCGGGCCTTTCCAACAGATTAACAGTTCGTATTAATGTACTTTTTCCGGCTCCTGAAAATCCGATGATTCCGACAATGTCTCCCTGCTCAATACTGAGACTGACATCATCCAGCGCCTTAAAGGCCTGTTTCTTCTTGTGAAAGGTTTTTGAAATGTTCTTGATCTCTATCATTATAGTTTTAATTACTTTGAAATTTTATATGGGCTGATACGGCCTGTTGTTCCTTTTTGCAAATCGCAACACCCTCCTGATCTTTACTTTTGATCGTTTTGAAAGCTTGAAATACTTGGTGATATTGGTAAGCAGGACGCCGGCTAATATAATGGTCAGTCCAAACAGCTGGTTTCCGTTGATGGTCTGATTAGCGATAATCCATCCGGCCAATACCGTTACAATTGGGTTAATATAAGTATGCGTACTTACCAGAGCCGCAGGTTTTACGGATAATAACCAGATATACGAAAGATAAGCGATGATTGATCCGAAGAAAATCAGAAATAAAACTCCCAACCAAGCCGATAACGGAATTGTTGTTAAGGAAAAATTATTCCATTCATTTCTGAAAAATGCAATAACAAAGGAAGCTACTCCTGCGATAATAAGCTGCTGGGCAATATTCATAAAAGTAGACTGACTGGCAGGATTCTTTTTTGAATATAACGATCCTAGAACCCATGCAACCGAACTTAATGCAAGTACAACAAATGCCGTAACCCGAACAGAATCACTGACGGCAGCATGATGAACATTAGCGCTAACACTTCCTTTTAAAAATAAAATCAGTCCGATGAAGCCTATAATAAGTCCAATAGGTATAAACTTATCTGAAAAATAATATTTCCAGTTTTTTTTATCGATAGCAATAAACCAAAACGGTCCCGTTGCTATCGTGATGGCTGCTTCAGAAGCCGTCACATATTGTTCACCCCAGGCCACAAGCCCTGTTCCACCGGTAAGGATGAGAATTCCGGTAATACCGTTTTTTTTCCAGTTACCCAAAGAATTGGCTTTTTCTCCTTTGGCCGACAAATAGCCCAGTATAAGTATTCCGGCAACCAAAAATCTGAAACCTGAAAGGATAAAGGGAGGAAACCCCTGTAATCCGAAAGAAATAGCCAAAAATGTAATCCCCCAGATTACATAAATATTGGTAAATGCTATTGGGATCAACCAATTATTTTTAGAGCTAGTTGTACTCATTGTATGTTTTTTTAATGTTGTTCATGTAAATAAAAAAGGCCTTACAATGTGGTAAGGCCTTATAAAATATGTCATAATAAAAGTAAGGTCAACCACGGCAATGTCGGAACATAGGCATACTGCACTGCATCATCACAGAAGTGATGGCTTGTTTATTTAGCGAATAGGTATGTTTAAATTCCGGTTTCATTTTTTTATTTCCTGAATACGTTTGCAAATATAGAACATAAATTTTTAAAAGTCTACTAAAAAAGTAGACTTTTTATAAAATTAATTTGCTTTAATGTGTATATGTTTGGTTTTTAATTATTTATATGCGTGTTTTAAATTGGGTATACCTGAAATTATTATAAAAACTACCTCAAATCACTTACGAATAGTTAAACAAAATTTTAATACGTCGAGTTTTGGCGTCCTCGGTGAATAGCTTTGCTTTAGAATCAAAGAATAATAAAAATTAAAAGCTATTATTGATTTTTAATGAAAACTTTTAAGAATAAAAAATAATAAAAAACACGTCAGTTTTTGTCGTTACAGCCTGATAGATTTGTAAAAGTTTAAACATTATAAAATCAATAATCAATTGCTGATTGAAATTGATCTGCAGATCTTTTATTCACCTTCAACAAAGCAATACATCCACTAATCACTAAAATTATTATTAATCATGAATACTCTAATGACTTTCCATATTTTTTTGCCCTCATCTTAGAACTGAATAATTGACCGGCTTATAGATCACTTCATTGTAAATGGCGCCTTACAATAAGGATTTAACGGTATTTAGCGTTCAATGAATTCTTGTGATTCAACTTTTGAGAAGTTGTTTCAAACTTAACCTATAAAATAATATCTAATTAAAAACTTATAATATGCCATCATTAGCCTATTTTACATCCCCAGCTCCTGTCCAGACACCTGGACAGTCGTATGGTGCCTCTGGTCCGGATAAGTTTAAAGTCAGCAGTCCCTTTACAGCTACCGGAGATCAGAATGTGTATGCCGTATTGAAGGGAACGATTTTATTACAACAACAAACCGATATCAATAAGGTTAACCTTATATTGCGTCCCCACGATCAAAAAGATACCAAGCTGCCTGTTAAATATATTATTTACAGGGGTTTAAAAACTTCAGAATTTTTAGACAGTACAAATATTTCTGATACTGCTAATAAAGTAAAAACATCTGGTAGTGAATTGCTAACAAAAATGCAGGCCATCCAGGCTCAAAGAGCTGCAGGCACCGCAATCCCGGTAGAAGCATTATTTGGAAATGAGCTCGCTCCAGCATCGACAAAGAATATTGATGAATTCTTCTTTAAAAATCTGGCCCCTTCTTCTCAGCTTTTTACTATTGATTGCGGAACAGACCTCGGTAAATTTACAGATAACGTGAGTATAGAAATTGTTCTTGAGAATCCTGAATTTTTTGTAACAGTAGAACTTGCAAAAAGAGGAAATCACGAATTAGACGTAACCTCTATTTCTGATCCGGTACAAAAAAAATGGATCAAGGATCTGGCGAGGCATTTTGTTGATCCTGCCGCTTTTTACGGATTCCATCACAATATTGATGGCGGAATAGAATATAGATCAAATACTAATGCAAAGTTAGTAGCCAATACGCCAGCTTTAGTTTTTCAAAATATTGTACAGAAATTCTCTACTAAAAATAAAGTATATCTCGATATAAGAAATGAAAACGGATATTCTTATAATTACTACAATAATTATAAAGGAACTGGAACCGATGCTTTTAAGAATATTAAGATTGGACAGTCTGCTGCTTCCATGACCAATAAGGAATATTATACGGATGGTTGGGCGGTCCATATGGTAGCTGTCACTCCCGGAACAACAGCTGAAAATGATGTTTTTCTGGCTTTAAGAGTTAATGATAATGAAAAACCGTTGCTTGCGGGTTGGAATATTCCTCTTACTCCTAATGTGGTAGTAAACCCACCTTTAGGTAATACGACTACTAATAGGGTTTATTTTGCGGACGAAACCAACTTACTGGCTGCTTCTGCTTCCGAATTTACCAATACTGTGTCTTTTAAGATCCCTAATGTGCCTGGTTCTACCGCTGAGCAGATGGCAACGATCATAAAACTAGACTACATTAAACAGATAAGGATAAACGACGGAGTGGATGCTTTTCCTCAACAAAATTCCACCGATTATTTGTTTGGTCCTATCAATATAAGTATTCCCTGGAATAGCCAGGATGGTGTACAATGGATAGGAAGCGATCACTATAAGTATTTTGATGGTTTGAACCAGGGATTTATTTCCGGAACAATGGAAGAAACCATCAGCGCTCTCGACATTTCTTTGAAAACTATTACCATCAATAAAAAAATAGATGCTCAGATTACCAATAAAGTAAACATTGTAAATACTGCAAATACGCAGAATGTGGGAGAATACAGTGTAATTAAAGTGGAGAACCCGACGTTGACAAGTACAAAAATTACAGTCCTTGAAAGCTTTCCATCATCTTTACAGACAGGAGATAAATTAGCATTTGCTATCGAAGCAGCCGTAATCTTTGATTATCAGAATAAAAAAGTTATTGCAAAAAATATCAACCTTTCCAATGTTTCAGCTTTTGGAGCTGGGAAAAAAGTAAAGTTGATGGTTAAAAAATCGGTTGAAACAATTCAAACTATTGTAAGCTCTTCTTTAATCAGTGGAAATACAGAGATTGTTTTAAATAATTTTGATAAACAAGGTTTTGGAAGTGTTATGCTTACAGGAATGGCTGTAGAAACCGATCTTGCTACCGGGCCTAATCCTCCGGATAACGATAATGTATTGTTTTATGCAGTTCCGCAATATTATTTTAAAAATACAGGAGGCAAAAATAATAATGCATTTAACTTCAAGGGAGCAACCAGCAAAAATGAGTCTTTTATTAAAGCCATTCAGAAATTTTCTTCAGACTTTCAGATTGAAAAATATAGCCTGCAACCAACTGCTGGAAATTTTATTGCTACACTAGCTTATAATTCAGCGACAAATGTGCGGGAAAATATTCTCATTTTGGGTCTTAAAAAATCAGAATTTGAAGATCTGAAAACTGCGGCAGCTACACAATTATCTCCCTACCATATTCAGACTTTAAAATTAAAACCTCAGGGAAACCGGCTGAGAGATCAGGATTATGAAGCTTATTATAAATATAATGTTGTAGTAGCGGGTCTTAATAATGCTGGTAATTACGCTGAAACAACAACATTTAAAGAGATTTATTCAAGAGATGGTATGATTTTTACTTCTCCGGAATATGCAAAAAGTGAAACTATTTCAGAACAAAAGGCAAATGAAGCCCTAGATCTGTTTTTAAATCAAAATGATATTTCAAAGCTAAAAAACTATACCTATGAAGAAATGAATATGTTACATAAAAGCTCACAGGTATTTACTATTAATAAAGGATTGTTGGCGAAAAATACAGAATTGACAGGATTAATTTCAGAATTGCGGACTGAACTTAATTTGGTAGCTGAAAATGCAGACGATATTTCTACATTGCTAAAACAAAAAGGAACGGAACTCTACGTCCTTGCCAAGCAAAAAATTAGCGAAGCCAATAAACCCTACACCAATAAGGATGGGATTTTATACCTGGTAAGACTGAAAATGCAGGTTATTATCAAAAATCATCCAAAGATTATTACTAATTTATCATCACAGATAAAAACTTTTGTTGGGCATTTTGAAAAGACCAGTAGAGGGTTACAAGGAGATTCAAAAGCGAATTTTTCCGCATATCCTCAGAATCTGAAAAGAGTATTAATCTCAGGATTCGACCCATTTAATCTAGGGATAGGAAACTATGGTATAGATAAGGATGGAGATCTTTCTAATACGAGTGGGAATATTGCTTTAGCACTAGACGGGAAAGAACTGAAGTCCGGTACTACAGTTAAAGGAATAATCAGATCCGGTATTTTTCCTGTTCGTTGGGAAGACTTTGATAGTAACATTGTTGAGGATTTTTTTGAAAGTTATATCGATTTACCGGATAACGATCCTAATAAACCTCATATGATTATAACAATAAGCTACGGTATTCATTATGATAAGAATATGCCTCATGATTATCATCTTGAAAGATTTGCCTGTAATTGGAGAAGCAATGGTGGAGATAATAATAATTCATCGAAATATTTTTCAACCAATTCTTTCCAGGAAACGACAAGATCAAATTTAGATAATGCGTCTTACATTGTTAATTTACCAAAAGTTCCTCCTGCACCGGGAAGCACAGATGAACGGGATTGGACATTTATCGAATCTACATTACCTTTTGATAAGCTGGAAGTAGGGACTACAGGCAAGATTAAGGTAACGAATTACGATGCTGTGGTAAATCATGGCGGAGCGAAGCTTGCTGGTTCACAAACGGTGAATGGAACAAAATATAATTTTTATTACGGTTTTCTGGAGTGGGAAGTTTTTGGAAAAAATGCTTCAGGTACAGAAGTGAATATTACCGATCAGCTGACAATGGGCATGCCTGCAGGATTATTCCCTCCATTTACACAGCCTACCACTGGTACTATTACTACTTCAAATGGGCAAAAACTTTTTGTTGTAAAAGAAACCCAGAAGTTAGATCTTGACAAGCCATTCTACTATCAGGGGCTTCTTGGCTGCGATAATGTTGAAACAAAATACTTTAAACAATCTAGTTCGAGTTATATTCCTCATCCAACATGGACAAATTATAAACAAAATAACTTAGATTTACTTTATAATGATATAAGAATAGAAGGAAGGGATGGATCAGGCGGAACTTATATGTCCAACGAGATTTTTTATAGGGTTGCTTATTTAAGAAAAAAACATAACAGTAGTATAAAAACGGGACATATTCATATTGGTTTTCTGAAAGATGATCCAAGATGGCTTACTGCAAATCAGAGAAATTTAATGTTAGCCGATATTGAAGAAATGATTAAAAAGTTTAATGATATTATATAAAGCATGAAAAATACTATTTTAATTTGCATGTTGCTGATAGCAGTAAAATTATACTCACAGCCAAGCCAGCTTCCCAAAGAGCCTTATGAATTTTTACTCGAACAGAATAATAAGTACGAATTAAAGGACATAGAAATTATTTCTTATTCGGCTGAACATCTACTTTCGATCCAAAAATACAAAGTAAGTAATGAGGAACCTGTTTATTTTAATAGTTCATCTCCTAGTGGGAAAATTTTAAAGGACAAAAAATTTTTGAAATTATTCTTAATAGACAGGGATGATGATTTTCTTAAGACTTATCTGGTAACACTTGTAAATAAGAACAATGGTGAGAAGACAGCCATTTATATACATCTGCATAAAGACTACTGGTTATTAAGAGATTTCTATATCAACAGGTTTTTAATAGAAACAGCTGATATTGAAGAAGGAACCTACCTTGTGAATTTTTTTGAAGATAAAAAGGAAATCGACAGTAAAATAAGAATCAATGCAACATCTTTCGCTAAAGTTTCAAATTCAAAAAAAACAAATACTAATGATTCCTCCGATCTGGTAAATTTGGATGTAAATATATCTAACAGAAATGACTATTTCATAGGATACTACCAATGGATTACAGATTCATGGATTCCTAGAGTGAAAAGAGGAGCACCGTTTTCAAATTTTGTTTTAAAAATAAATAACAAATCGATGCGCAGCTTTAAAAAATCCAATCAATTTATATCAGTCGAAGATATCTGTGCAAATAAAAATAGTTTAAATAAATTAAAATATCTATTAAACGGAGTGAATAAAATTGAACGAATAAATTTTACAACCCCAGAAAATAAAATAAATAATTATCAGGTAGAATAATACCTCTCTATTTAGGGCTGGTACCGCAGATCAACTTAAAGCACTGGAAGGTACGGGAGGAGATTATTTATCAAATGAAATTTATTATAGAGTTGCCTTTTTAAGGACAAAATATAATCCAAGTCTTAAAACGGGGCATATTCATGTTGGCTTTAATAAAGGTGATGTTAGCGGAAGTGAAAGAGATCAAATGTACCTATAATAAAAGATGTTTTAAAACAGGTCATTACAAATTTATAAACTATGAAAAATTACATTATAGCATTAGGACTTTTTATAACCAGCTTTCTCCATGCACAATTTGTACCTCAAAGATATGCGATAAAAATCTCAGATATGAATTCGGATTTGCCATCGGTTAAGCAAAACTATTCATTTTATTCTTATTCATATAAACTTTCGAATGATGAAGAGCAAGCAAAAACAAAGCAAACGATAAACAATTATAAAAACCATAATTCGGGAGAAACAGAATATATTTACGTTCCTTTATACCCTAATTATAATAATAGCAATGATGTAAGTATTTTAAAGATAGTTCATAATGACAAAGTAATGACGGTTTATTTTTCTTTTAATCGTAATTTATCGGAAGGAGAAGTCATTTACCTGGATCATTTTTATTTTGTACCGGGTACCTACTTTCTAAAGGTTGAAGAACAAGCTAATTATACTCATCAGGAAATCGGAAAGAAGGTTGTAACGCTTCCTTTTTCAAATGCGAAAATGATATCCGCGAAAAAATTACGTGATATCTTCCGTAAGATCAATTAATATCATTTCTGACTTGATTATTGACGATTAGTGATAGTATCAAAAATTTAAGTACTTTATCTTAAATACAGAATAGCTCTGTCTACTCTTTTTTCTCTAACTATAGGATAGAATTACATTCATGGGATTTCTGTGGAGAGTATTATAATGTCATGAAATAAGACAATTATTGAAACTTCAGAGTAATAGAGATTTTTCATCATAAATAATTCCGATCATTTCTTCATTCTAGTTCTTTTATTCATTTTTTCAAATCCGGAATACAATTTATTATTGATTCATTTCAGTAGTACATTATTCCCAGTGCCTTATTTCAGGGGCAAAAATCTTTTAATTTTTTAATATTCAGTCAAACTAAAACAATGCAATAGATCGTATAGAATTTATCAAACCAAGTAACAAACTAACAAAATAAGCATGTCGCTTAAACTTACAAATACCAAAACACCATGGCAACAAAATCCTTTTACCCCAATATAGGTACATTGGTTACGATTGACAATTTTCCGGAAGAACTACAATTTCTGGAAAACGGACTACAAAATGTATTAGACAAAATTTATTACAAAGAACTGCAATATGTTCAAAGCAATGACGGTTCCCAGGGCTATTATAACATTGTCCTGGTTACCGGAGAGCAATTGAAATTAGATCTTTTCGGATCAGGTTTTTCTATTGTGATCAATCCCGGAAGCGCAGGTGAAACCCTGATTCCGCTTACTTTAAATTATAACTGGCCTGTATTGGCTTTGATCAGTAACTTTAATCTCGAAACTTTTTCCTATCTACCGGCCGAATTACAAAGTATCCTTAATCAAACCCTGAATCTGAGTGATTCTGATTTAGTGCAGACTGCAGTAGGAGTTTTTGAAGGAAATCAGGATCTTCAGGCTTATAAAAATCTTGTTGATAAAATCAACCTGCATTATGGACTTTCAGGAAGTAATTCAATTCCTTATCCTGTTGAAGATGATTCTTTAAACATGGCTGAGGATATACGCTTGGCAGTAGAGGCTAATACTTTCATTACAGATGATATTCAGGAGGTAATCAATCAGGCTTATATCTTATCCGGTAACAACTCCACCTATACTGATAACTTAAATACCCTGGCTCAGAGCGTAACAGGAGAAAGTATTCAGGATTACATCAAAAAAATTATTGTTCCAAAAATTGAAGCCTCTTTAGGTTTATCAGTTGGTCTTGCTTTCCCGAGAAATATTTTACTTCCTGTGGATAATTCCGGAAATGCTATCCCAGAACCGGAACAAAGTATTTTGGTATTTGATGTAGGAAACCTGGATTTCAGTACTCAGGGAGGAATTAATTTTCAGGAAGAAATGGCTGTTAGCTTAAATCATCCCTCACAGATCGGAAACACAGGATTGGGAATAGATATCGTTAAAGCAAAGCTGGATCTGAGTAAAAATAAAAATATTCTGGAAGCAGATTTAGATGGAAGACCTCAGAATTTCATGGGAGTTTATGCACAGTATGCAGCCATCACACTTCCTTCTAAGTGGTTTAATAATGTTAATAATACAACATTACGTATTGCAGGATATAACATGCTGGTTGGAACAGGAGGTATTTCCGGGACAATTGGCCTGGAAGCTGTAAACGGTACTCCTACTACAAGTGATGATTATCTGTATGCAGATATGGGAAGCTGGAGAATTGGTTTTAATTCTTTTGATATTACTTTCAAACAAAATGATGTGATTTCTTCCAATATCAGGGCCCAACTGGATATTCCAAGATTCACGGATTCTAATGGGAATGGGGCTAAAATAGATGTTCTGGGGCATATTGATGCAAACGGAGACTTTCTTTTAACTGCTGCGGCAGTACCACCATTTGATCCTACTTTAACTTTACCCAATGTTTTCAAACTTCACTTAAAGTCTGTAGAACTTGGGAAAGAAGATGGGAAACTTTTCATTGGCGCTTCTGCGGATGTGGAGTTTTTAGGTTTCCTTGGTGATTTATTAAAAGGTCAAACTCTAAGTATATCTACCCTAAGAATCTATAGTGATGGTCATATTGATTTCCGTGTAAATGGTGGAAATCTGACATTACCTAAACCTATTAAGATCCCGATTGGTCCTGTTGATGTATCTGTTACAGCGATTCACTTTGGGTCGCATGAAAGAGAGAAAGGGGGAATGATCCGTAAATATAACTATTTTGGCTTCGATGGCGGCGTAAGTATAGGTATAGCCGGTGTTGATGCCCGTGGAGATGGGATTAAATATTATTATACCATAGATGATGGTCCCGGAAAATCGCATGATGCTTATCTTCATATTCAGACGATCTACGTGGATATGGTTATTCCTGCAAATTCCAGTGATCCGAATGTAGCCATTAAAGGCTGGTTATCTATTCCTGAACCGGGAGAGTTCCAGGAATATAAAGGGGGAGTGAGCTTAAAAGTAAAAAATCCACGTATTGCCGGAGGGGTAGATATGCGGTTAGCTCCTAAATATCCTGGATTCCTTATTGATGCTAATATTGAACTTCCTAATCCGATTCCATTAGGTCCCGTTTCTATTTTCGGATTCAGAGGCTTATTAGGATACCGTTATGTAGCTGAAAAAGAGGCGATAGGAATGACTTCTCAAAACACTTGGTATCAATATTATACAGCACCACAAAGAGGTGTAAACGTTAATAAATTCAGTAGACCTGATCAGACGGAACATTACAGTTTTCCGTTTTCTCTTGGAGTTGGCGCACTACTGGGAGATACCGTAGCGAACGGAAGTATTATTTCAGCAAATGCTATGCTTTTATTATCCTTACCTTCCATGGTGATGGTAGATGCAAGAATGAAGCTTTTATCAAAAAGGGTAACCTTCACAGATGATCCACCGTTCTTTGCCTTCTTTATTTTTGGGGATAATTCTTTGGAATTCGGTTTTGGGGCTGATTATAAGTTCCCGGAAAGTTCAGGGGATATCATTAAAATCTACGCGGAGATTCAGGCTGGTTTCTTCTTTAATAATCCTTCTGCATGGTATATTAATTTTGGAACACAACAGGCACCGATTTCTGCGAAATTATTAAAGGATCTGTTTACATTGAAAGCATTTTTGATGATTTCAGGAAAAGGAATCCAGGCCGGAGCAAGAGGAGAGTTCAGGTTTGACAGAAAGTTCGGACCTGTAAGTATTTTCGTATTGGCTTACCTTGAACTGGGAGGAAAGATCAGTTTCCAAAAGCCTCAGATGGGAGCTTATTTTGAAGCAGGACTGGCCATTGATATCAATGTGAAGATCATTCGTATTTACGCAGCAGTAACTATCTTGCTCGCCGTAGAGTCTCCACGGCCATTTATGATTTATGGTGCATTTACAGTAGAATTTAAAGTGAAAATTTTATTCTTTAAACTTAAATTCAAAGCGAAGATCGAATTAAAATGGGAATTTAATAAGGATGTAGACAGAACGCCTGTCAATCCATTTACGGAAGTACCAGAACAGGTGGAAGGACTTGTAAAAGGAATCAGTATGCTAACAAATGAAACTTTTGATTTGTTGCAAGTGAATGCCGCCAGTGCAGATAATCTTAATCCTAATACGATTCATAATGTAGTTCCGCTGGATACCTACATTGATATCAAAACCACAAAAGGCTTATTGCCGGCTGCGGCTACAAATGCAGTGATTGGTGGATTTACAAACCCTGCAGACTATTATGTAGATCTTGTTCCACCCGATAAGGTAATGAAGGGTCTGGAATTAAGACAGGTAAAACATCAGTATACTCTGGAAAATATTGAAATAAAAGCCCATAACGGATCCGGATGGATCAACTATAATCCTTTCAAGGCAATAGAACCTGCTAACTCTCTTTTGGATAATCTTAAAGCCGGACAGTGGCAGAAAAAAGATAATCAATATAATGCAATCAGATTGTTGGCAACCACTCCTTTCACTTATACGGAGCAAGGAAATCCTGGATGGTTTATACCTGAGCAATACGGAGTAAATGCATCTACGTTATTCTGCGAGGGACAGCATGTAGAAAACTCTGTTTCAGATTTTTTAGATAAACCATTGAATACCCTGTATTATGCATCTACAAATAATTTCTTTCAAAGTAAAGGAGCGTCATATCAGATTTCAGGAGATGTACAGTACACGGTAAATCCTGATGGAAGTATTACGATGCAGGGAGATTCTGCAAAAGTATCTGATGCTATCAATAGTTATGGTTTCATACAATCACTAGAGTTTAAAAACCATTCTAAGTTGACAATCATGTTGCCGGCACCTTCTACTGATATTGAACTTAAATTAAGTACGTACAGTTCCGGGGTAACTGTTGCATTCTATAGTCCGATAATCGATGATAGCCAGTCCTTTGTACAATATGATATTACAGAAAAATATTATTACAGAGATGAACTTATCAATCCTGTAACAGCACCAGGTGGTTTACAAAACGGGATTACTAAAATTGTAATTACTCCTGATGTAGCAGATAGTGTTGCAATTAATCTGATATTAGAACAGATGGCACAGCTTATGGATCAGGGATATCAGGATGCCTTAGCTCATGGAGGGATTATTGATGATGTGAAACCGAGTAACCCGGATTTATATAATGAGTTGGTGAAACAGCTTCAGGAATTACAATCTCAGGGATGTGGTGGTGAAAGCAGACAAGAAAAATATGAAATTGTCTGTAAAATATTTCCTGATCTGGTAAGGTATTACAATAACAATTTCTTCCTGCCTTTCAATACCAAAGGGGTATCGCCGGGAGTAGAACAATACAATTATGTACAGCTTATCAGGGAAAATATAGAAGCGGGAATTTTTGAAGAGGTTTTCAACATTCTGGCATCAGCAGGTATTCCGTCAAGTTTATTTGAACTTTATGTAAAGCAGTATTACGACTATTTAAAGAATTTAAAGGAGTATCTTGATCAGAATCCTGATAATTTAGAAGAGATTGTTGGACGTTTTAATAATTTGAGAACGAAATTCAAACAGATTAATAACCTGTTGAAAAATATGAATCCTTGTGAAGATGGAAAGCTTTGTAATTTAAGTGATTCCCTTTCCTATCAGGAATTTGGAGAGTTCAGTCCAAAACCTCCAGTAAGCCGTTCTCCACTATTAGAGACTTTATACAAGTTTATAGAGGAAAATCCTGAGTATAACTATTTATATGAAATTTTACATAGGCAGATAGCTACTCTTGAAACTATTATCAAAGAAGGCTGGGGTACTTATAATCACTTTAAAGTAATTTTCGATAATGCTTGTAAAGAAATTATTTCAACTCTTGCGGATCTCGGAAACTGTTCCGCAAATAAAAGCTGTTTTACCTTATTTCATGAAATAAAATGGTTATCTGTAGAAGATTATGCTTATAATATCAGTATCCCTTCACAAGGAGCTATCACACAGGATACCCAAGCGGCAGTTGATGCGATTACCAAATCGATTCAGCCTATCTGGAGGCCCGATACATCTTATTTTGTAAGATTTAAACTAAAAGATACAGTAGATAACGGGCAAGGACAGCAGACTTTTGATTATGCTTATGCATTCCGTACAGGAGGTCCACTTGGATTTTTCCATTTGGATAAAGATTCTACCTATGGAGATATTCCGGTAGCCAACTCTAGTCATATTCTTGAAGATACCGTAGGGATCATTCGAGACACTAACGGCAATGTTGTTCAAAACGATCTTACACCACATCCTGATTTATATCCGCATACGTCATTGAGGGCTTATATTGATTATCAGCGATCGTATCCTAACGCGGATGGAAATATTGTGAATGCCAAACCATTGTTTTACGACGATGTAACGACTAAAATTTCTATGTATTTTACTTCCAGCTATGTATCTAAGTTACTTGACGGTTGGGAAGATTATCAGGGATTAGGAAAGCTTGGAGGAACCATGAAGATTATCATTAAAGATCCTGTAGAAGGGGTGTCTATTGTTAATCCGCCTAGATTAGATACAACAGAACAAAATATTCAGCTTTCACAGGTAGATATACCACAAACTATCGAAGAATGGTCACAAGATGATAATCCGGCCATACCACCGGTATTGAATCAGTATTTTAATATGCTGAATAGTGGAGAGAATTGTACAGGAATTGTAACATTGGTAAAGCCAAAGTCTTTCTATCGTATAGTAACTCCTAAGAGACTTAAGCCTCAGAAATTATATACTGCACAGGTACTCAATTTCTATTGGGGGAAAGATCAACAGGTAAATATTTCTCAAATTACGGAAGATCTTAAGCTTAGATATGCTAAAGAAGTTCACAAGTTTGTATTCCAGACTTCCCGTTACAAAGATTTTAATGAGCAGGTACAAAGCTGCTTTATACCATATTTTGATGAAAATGGAGATGAGGCAACCAAACAGGCAGTTTATAAAATTGAAAAATCGATTACAGCAGACAAACTTGAAGCAGCATGGAATGTTATTCAGGGAGTTTCTAATCCTTTGAGTGAGGCTATTGCTCTTCAATACCAGCATCCTTTTGACAGGATACTTCAGGGATTATTTGGAATTTCCCCATTAGAAGATGCTCCTACTACGGAATTTAATAAAATTGTGGATCCTGTTACAGGCAATGTAGTTGCTCTACTGATCAGAAATCCTGAACCGTTTAATCATCCTAAAATTCCTTTAGAATATATCAATAGGAGTATAAATAATAAATATGGGATGATAGATGTAATGAAAATTGCAGCAGGAGGAGGAAAACCAGCTGTAGATCAAAATTATAAGGTGATCTATTCCAAAGATTATGCCCAGGCAATAGTTATGAATGCAGGTAAATCAATTACTGCAGAAGAATTGAACTTCCAATTTGTTTACAGGGTGTGGAACGGAACCATCTATGAAATATCGGATTCAAGAATAGTATACAATATCAAAATAAATTAATAATGTCATCAACTAAAAATAATACAAGCATGATTGCTGCATCTCCTATCAATGATTCATTTTTACAATCAGATTGTCTTTATATTCAGTCTGCAGGTTCTTTAGGAAATGACAGTACAGCAGGAATTCACCTCAGATGGGCCTTAAAAGGCCCAGCTGCTGAACACCTTCCAAAAGGAGATCATTTTCAAAATGCTCCTGAAGGTTTTAATAAACCAGACGATTTTATCTCCATTTTCAGGGCACCATATTATCCGGTAGTAACATCTCTTTTTCTGAAAGAACAACCCACTACGGTAATTGACAATGAGGCCTTATGGTTATATGGAAATAAAGAAGGAAGAAAGTTTTATGTATATTTCAGAAACACCAGCAAGTATCAACAAGTACGCGCTAATATTGATCCTTTTTCAGATCCTGCTGCTTTTTTCGAGCACTACGGTAGTAATGTTATAGAGGTTGAATGTAAAGAAATGTTGTTTTTTGCATCACAGTTATATCCATCTTCCAATGGTTCTTCAAAAACAGAAGTTCTTTCTGTAGAAACCAATAAACTGAATCTTCCTAAGAATGTAACATTCAGAAAAAACATTGTTGATTTTTCAGAAAAAATATTTGCTGAAAATGGACGTAGTATCCGTTTTGTACCTGCCAATTGTATAATAGAACGAATTGATTTTGAATTTTATGATCAGGTTTCCCTGAGAACAAAATGGGAGGAAATAGGAAAGTACAGCCTTTCGTTGGATGATAGTGAGGTAATAGACCGAAGGCTGGAGCCGGATCCTGGCAACCGTCCTGTCCATGCAACATGGTCCAGGTATAATGACGGCGAGTATGTGAACATAAGAAACTATCATGAGAAGTGGAGTAATTTACCCGATCCTAGGAATACAATCAAAGATTCTGTAAAACAATATTTACAATTAAGTGATGATCCTGCAAACCCTCAGGCACTGGAGTCCTATTATCTGAATGATGATTCAAGCGACCCAAACACCCCTTTGGAGGTTTCACATTTAGCCATTCTACAGATGGCGTCATTGGATTATCATGTGGCAAGGATGTTGGGATTGGGCTGTCTCGATCTTAATGATCAGGTGTATAAAGGGGAGAAATTCATATATGCTGCTCAATATACTACTATTGCAGATCTTAAGGACGGACAAGGAATAAAAGAAGTACATCATGCCTATATCACATTACCAACTTCCATTGAGGATGAACGACCTAGCTTACCAGTTGATCTAAAGGAACCTGTTCCTGGGATTTTTTCTGCAGATCCTACAGTAGGAGGTTCAGCTTCAGGTATTATTGATGCTGAAGGCTATACTCATGATGGTACAGGAAGGTATATTAGCTTATTAGCTGAAGAACTCAATCCTGATGAGCCGGAAGACAGTCCGTTTTATTTTTCGAATGCAGAATTTGATATGTCTAAATTTACGTATCCGGTATATGTGGGTATTGAATACAGGGATATTAGCGAAAGTCAATGGAGAGTTCCTGAACTTCCTCATGACCCTGGATTCGTTAATGTAGACAATAATGGAAACGATTCTAAAAATGAAACGGTTGCTATCGGTATTCCTGACTTTGGTGTGCCTGCCTATTTGCACAAAGAAACAAAATCAGGAAAACATGTATATGGGTCCTATGGAGTCAATTGGTTCTCCAGATCACAAGTTTCATCCATAACCTGGGAAATAGAATCAGATATTAAGCCTGCTAATACACTTTTGCCTCCTTCAAGTGTTAATGCATTCCTTATTCAGAAAGAACAACCTTTGTTGCTGACCTCTCAGAATGAGCAGGAATTGCTTGCCCAGATCACAGGAAACGATAAAACCCTTGTACGACTGACTTTTGAATATGATGCTGCTCAGGATATGGTCTCTTATCAAAAAGCAATCAATGGTGAGCAGCTGGTTGATTTTAATCCGCTTCCTGATAACGAGGAATTATTTGCAGATGAAATAGAAGTTTTCTTCAGGCCAGAAATGCCGAAACAGGTGTTCGGGATGATTGATGCGATCTCTGATCTGTCCGGAAATCCTTTGGTTTCGGTTATTCAATCAAAAGACCTTCCCCTAACGAGTGCTAATCAGTCCCTTTCCCCGACCATTCCTCCCGGGCAATTTCAGAATTACATAGGAGGAGTATTTAAAGTAGGAAATGATGAATATTTTATTCATGATATTGTTTCAGGATCCAATCCTACTTATCCTGTGTTTCATATTCTGAAAAAGCAGGTAGGAAATGCTTTTGGTCAAAGTACAACAGCTCCTTTTGATCCTTTGAATTTTGTGACCCCATCTGTAGATGAAGCTTTTATGATTGTAGAAAACATGCAGAACACAAGTACATGGGGATCTGTTAATCCACATCAGGTAAAAGTGAAAATAGGGAATAACTGGCCTATTTATACAGAAGAGATAAACATTACTTCAGGGCAAGCTCCGGATATAACTGAAAATACATATTTCAGGAAATTCAGAGGCATCAACAGAAATGCATCTGTTAAGCAATATACGGATCAATTTACACCTGTTTTTTCTGGGGTGTATGAGATTACATTTCCTGGATTCACATTAAATAATCACTTGCAGTATTCCAATGTTCCAGGTGCTGATAGTATACAATGGTATAGAGGAAGTGTTCGTATTGCCAGAGATAATGATCCGGGAGGGGAAAGAAAGACGCTAAAGGTTCTTAGGATTGATAATATTGGAACGGGAGAATTAAAAGTATATGCACAGGATGAAACTTTTGCAACAGATCCGTTGCAGGCTTCAGTGAGCAGAACTGTAGATGTTAATTTTTATCCGGGCTATAGAGCTTACCTTTATTATAATGCTCCGTGCCGCCTTACTGAAGGTCATCTTCTTCCACAAGATGCGGATACGCTTGAAAAATATTCCATTTTCGGATTGCGAAGCTCTGATCTGCAATATGCCTATCAGTCAAGGATATCTACACCGTCATTGTTATTTGGAAGAAAAATAGAAGCCCCAATGGTTCCTCAGTTGCCACTAGGTGCCCAATATGCAACAAGGCCGGATTATTTTGGAAGATCAAGCTATGCATTTACTACAGAATATGCCCATAGGCCGTTCAGTGTAACATTTTTAAGAAGTAATGATGATATTCTGTTAACATCTTTATATAAAAATACTGAAGATTATGGGGTAGTACCTGAGCTTAACTCTGTAGAAGATATCAGGATGAAGAACGGAGATGAATTTTTTAATTCAAGATTATCGGATTTAGCCAATTCGACAATAGATTTAGGAACTGGTCAGTTTAAAACGTATAATGGATACGGTTTGCCAATACCTAATAATCCGAGGCTTTTTGATGGAATCAATGAGTTTATCAGCCAACATAATCAGCATTATCAGGAAAACTTACCAGATGTTTCTTCTTCACAGGTCAATTCAATGAATCATATTATTATTCCAGCCGATCCTAATGGAAGGTATGGTCAGCTGAAATTCTATGATTTCGTAAAGCAGACCATTCAGAATACTTACGTTCCATTAACGGAAATACCTGTTATTTACCAACATATCAAAGGTGGAAGCTATCAGCCGATTCCTAAAGCACAAGTCATTAGAGACAGAAATGGTACGCTCCTTAACCCTACATCTCCAGAGTTTGATATGGCTCCGATGATGAAAGTGTTATCAACAACTCCTAGTCATAAGACCCTTTTTGTAGATTATACCCTGGATGGAGCTTCGACGAGTGTTTATTTTTATTCGGTAAGAGAAACCAATGCACAAATGGTTCAGAGTGAGCCGAGTCCGGCAATCGGACCGATAAAGATGGTAAACTCATTCCCATTAAGAACTCCGGAAATTAAAAGTGTTATTCCGGTATTGGAAAACACTATTTTAAGCAGCTCAGCGAAAATGCAGGTGAATATTAATCCGTATGACAAAATCCATAATGTTAAGAAAGCAAAACTTTATCGCGCTCTTAATATGGCCGATGCAACCTCCATACGTACGATGACTCTTGTAAAGGAACTTGATCTTGAAGCTGAGGGAGTATTAAATAGCGAAATCTGGACAATGGAAGATGATTTTTCCGATCTGCCGGAGGTACCTTTTGGTGATCCGTTATATTATAAAGTTACTGTAGAAGCTGAAGTAGAGTATGCTAATGCAAATTACGATGGCTCTGCTGATGTGATTGTGACGGAATATGCACCTTCGGAAGCATCTAAGCTTATGATAACAATAATAACTGAAAATATACTGCCTTCATCTCCCGAGTTAAAATTCGAGTCCGATGCGATAACCGGGAATGAGGTTACGTCTGCAATACTTAACTGGAAAGAGCAATGTTATAAAGGGAAATACCATCTTTATAAATTGAATAATCAAGGGAATTGGAAAGAAATTGCCAGAATGAATATTCTTGCGGATAATGTTTCTAAAGTTCAGCTCTATCTTTTTGAAAATGATCCTGTCACCAACATACCAATGTGGATGCCTAAAGAAGTTTTTGATGTTAATGATCATACTTTATTCCTAAGATTAGAAAAACTTGGCCTAGATCCTCTTTCAATTGCTGATCCGGATGGAAATCCAATTTATCATCATTTTAAAATGATCACTGAAAATACGGCAGGTATGTTAAGTAAGGAAGATAAGGTTTTAACTGTTTATGATGCTGGAAGTTGGACAGATATTGGAGGGATTTCTTCAGATGGAACAGATGGAATGATCATAGAGCAAACTTTTATCGTTAGTCCAAATTAACCCTTAATTGTAATTAATAAAAATGAATCAGTTCCTCCCTACTTTATGGGAGGAGGAACTGATCATGAAAAAATAAAAATTATGATAAAAAAAACAATAGCAGCTTTAAACGAATATTTTAAAGCTGGAAAGCGGTCGACAGAAAGCCAGCTTGGAGATTTCAAATTACTTCAGAAAATAGAAAAATTAACATTATACATCATTTCTCTAAAAAAAGAAATTGGTGTTTTACAACGAAACTAATTATGGCAAAAAGAGATATACAAGAGTTAAAGGATTATTTTAAAACGGGCAAGAGGCCAACTGAAAGTCAATTTAGTGATTTCATTGATAGTTATTTACATTTGGACGATCCGAGATTATCTTCTGAAAATTACAAATACAAGGATTTCTTCATTTTTTTTCCTCATCAGCAGAATGACCTTGCCGTTGATATCTTACTGGGAAATGGTTATGTCAATGGTGAATTTGAAGTTCAGATTGTAGGCTCGTACAGTAATGAAAATACGATTGGAATAATCCGAAAACAGATTATTTTCGGGGGAAATCCTGATAACAATATTTGGTATCCATCGGTTTCCAGGGTTATGGAAGCTTCAGGACCCATTGTTGACAATATTTATATAGGAGATATTATCTGGGATGCTACCTTAAATCAATATAAATTAAGTATCTATCATACCAGAGCGACAGGGAATCCTTACAGTATCAGGATCGTGCAGCAATCCCAAGGAACAGCAGTTGTAGATAATGCAAAAGTTTCAGGAATATATGCCAAGCCTGTTGCAGGTCAGAACAAACACTATGTTTATTATAGCAATAATTTTGGAATAGGAACCGCGAATCCTCAATCCAGATTACAGGTTATCAGTTCCTTTAGTGAACCGCAAGATCCAGGCGCAGTTATCATTGGAGATACCGCATTACCTAACTTAAGAATGGGATATAATACACAGAACACTTGGATTCAGAGTCATGCCGGATCTCAATTGCATATTAATCCCTTAGGAAATACCTTAGTGCTAAACAGAGATGCGGGTAATGTGGGAATTGGAACCCAAAATCCGGATCAAAAGCTAACTGTAAAAGGAAAAATACATGCAGAAGATGTAATTGTAGATACCAATGTTCCTGCCGACTATGTATTTCAAAAGTATTTTGATAATACTTCTTCCATCAGACCGGATTATCAAATGCCTACGTTAAATGAGCTGAAATCATTTATAAAAAAAAATAAACACCTTCCGGAAATTCCATCTGGAGATAATATTATAGAAAGTGGAATTAAAGTCGGAGATTTCCAGATGAAATTACTTCAGAAAATTGAAGAACTGACTCTTTATATGATTTCTCAAAATGAAGAAATTGAGAGATTAAAAAATTTAATAAATTAAATAAATCATGGCAAAGAAATCCATCACAGAATTAAAAAATTATTTTAAGTCAGGAAAAAGACCAACTGAAAGTCAGTTTGGAGACCTTATAGATAGCTATGTGCACCTAGATTCAAATAATGCACCTTATTTACCTCTTTCAGGAGGAACAATGACGGGCGGCATAAATCTTGGGCAAACAAATACAAACGGAATATCCAGAGATATGTCCGGTGTAACAACTAGCTCTAATTTTTCAAGATATTTTACAAAGCTAATAGGTTCTAACGGAGATATAGATACATTTGGATACTACGGAACCGTTACAAGTAGCGGAGCTGTAAATTTGAGTTGGGGATATATTGGAGGATCAGCCTATAACAGTAAAAATGCAATCAGATGGACCTCTGACCAACGTGTCGTTGTCGGAGCCAGTTCTTCTGTTGTTCCAACTACGGGATATGCCCTAGACACTGTAGGAAATCAATATACGAGAGGAAATGTTGATTTAAGTGGAAACATAAACAGCACCACCGGAGAATTAATTCTTCAAAGGCAAGGTACAAATAAAGTGAGAACCAATACATATAGTTTGATTCTTTCTGGAGAGACAGCCGCAGGAAACATATATTTAAGACCACAGGGCGATAGTACCAGTGCAGGTCAGGTTATTCTTAGTTCAGCTGGCACACAATATGTTGATGCTTACAATCTAAACTTTGGTACCCAGACGACTACTGGATCTGCATTGTTTCATACTAATGTAGCAAGTGCAACACCAGGATATGGTTTATGGATGGGACATAATTTGCAGTTCAATGGAACAAACTTTATTCAGCCCAGAGGAAGTTTAGCATCATGGGGATTTACAGTAAACAATCATAAGAATTTTTCATTTAATTATGCAACAAACTCTGGAACCAACGGGAGTTCGGTGTCTTTAACAGAAGTTGTTAAGATTAATAATACAGGTACTATTACTACCTTAAATCACGGAGATTCCTCTCAATGGAACAATGCTTTCACACAGGGGTTGATATACAGAGGATTAGTTGGTAATGTTGACCTTAATACTATTACGACAACTGGATTTCGGATACAAGGAGGTACTGCTAATGCTACTCCTGAAAATAATCACCCCGTATTGCTCGCTGGACTTTTAAAAGTATTTGCAACAAGCACTCATATCGTTCAGGAGTATATCACGTATTCAATATACAATGATTCCTACAGAAGGTATTATTATAATGGAACATGGTCACCATGGACAAAAGACTGGGATTCAAATGATTTTTCACAGCAAAATATTAACAACTGGAATGTTGCATTCGCCAGAAAAAATGAATCTGGGCAGATAAAAGTAAGTTATGCAGGATTGTCTGTTTCTAATTTTACAGCCAATACATATAAGCAACTTAATATTAATATTGCTACTCCAACAATTGTATCTTCACCCGTCACAAAATATCCCAATAGTACACCAAATAATTATAAAGGAATCTTTGATTCGGGAAGAAATGGAGGATCAACAACTTATTCCGGTAGATTAATAGAAAATCCAATTCCCGGACAGAATCATAGATGGAGAATTATGGGTAGTTTTTCTGATAGAACAAATGCTTTATCAGATACATTACCCTTGGAATCAGACTGAAAAATCCTGTGAGTGGATTTTCTCTAATGGGAGTAATTACGGTTGCTCCACAACAAAGTTCAGGCGAGTTTTCTTTATATTATGATACTATTGCTGATGCAGCCTCAATCTCTTCAGCGAATGGATATATACTAGAAGTAGTTGCAAGTAGTACAGACGCTAACTTATCTGTTAACATTAATTCTATTACAAGATTTTCAGAGGCTATAGAAGCTTAGTTTCGAAACTTATAAACTGTTATCTATGTCTTGATACAAGTACCGCGATTACTGCGGGGCAATATGTAGGAGCGGATTCCCATATTTATCTTTGGTTTAAGTTACCGAACGTGTATTACTCCAGTTTTAAAGTGGATTCAATGCGTGTAGGAAACGGAACTCTTATTAAGGAAGGAGATCTGGAACTGATTGTAACAAATACTCCACAACTATAACCTTAATTCTAAATTCTATTAGAAGATAAACCCAATCCCTTTTAAACTTCGGTTTAAAAGGGATTTTTGATTTTGTAAACCCATTTGGAATACAATAAATATAAAATACAGAGAAGTTATCATAGGATATGACGTAGTACAAACAATCATTCTATCTTTACTTTATTAAATAGTAAAACAGATAAAAAATATAGAAATGGAAAGAACAGAAGTAATTATTAATACACACAACAGGGGAGAAGTTCAGTTATTTTCTGATGATCAGAAGATAGGAAAAATGGATATCTCAGTTATAGGACAAAAATTAACCGTTTATCATACAGAGGTAGATCCTGAACATGAAGGAAAAGGTTTTGCTAAAATACTATTGGAGAAACTTGTTTCTTATGCCAGGGAAAATAATTTGAAAATAGTTCCTCTATGTCCTTATGTTTTTGCGCAGTTCAAAAGACATCCGGAAGAATATAATGATGTCTGGTTGAAAGAATAAATATAATAATTGATTAAGCTTCCTGTGGGAGCTTTTTTTGTACTTTATAATGATCAGTTACCAATGTTTAATCTTTTCCCGGTATTGATTAGCTATAAGTTTTTTAAAGTCAAAAAAAATCCCGATTTTTGCAACCCTTTCAATAATCCCGAACATTCATGAAACTTTGTATTGCCGAGAAACCCAGTGTTGCCAGAGATATCGCCAAAGTTTTAGGTGCTACTACACCTAAACAGGGCTATATGGAAGGAAACGGCTATTGTGTAACCTGGACATTCGGACATTTATGTACGCTGAAAGAACCGCATGATTATGGTCCGCAGTACAAATCCTGGAATCTGTTTTTATTACCGATCATTCCCAATAACTTTGGAATAAAACTGATTCCGAATAAAGGAGTTGAAAATCAGTTTAAAGTAATTGAAAAACTGGTGGAAGAATGTGATGAGGTCATTAACTGCGGGGATGCCGGACAGGAAGGAGAATTGATCCAGCGTTGGGTATTGCAGAAGGCAAAGTGCAATAAGCCGATTCAACGATTATGGATTTCGTCCCTAACCGAAGATGCGATTAAAGAAGGATTTGCTAACCTGAAACCTGCGGAAGATTACAAAAATCTGTACCTGGCTGGAAATGCCAGAGCTATCGGAGACTGGTTGCTTGGTATTAATGCAACACGCTTATTTACGAAAAAATTCGGAGGGAATAAAGCCGTTCTTTCTATCGGCCGGGTACAAACTCCAACCCTTGCAATGTTGGTTCAGCGTCAGAAAGAAATTGACGCTTTTACCACAGAAGAGTATTGGGAACTTAAAACGAAATACCGCGATGTTATTTTCAATGCTGCGATTGATCGTTTAAAGACACTGGACCGAGCTGAAAAAGGATTGGAATATCTTAAAGTAAATCCCTTTGAAATCGTTTCATTTGAGATCAAAGAAGGAAAAGAAAAGAACCTGAGGCTTTTTGACCTTACGGGACTTCAGGTGGAAGCGAATAAAAAATACGGATATTCAGCCGAAAATACGCTTAATTATATTCAAAGCCTTTATGAAAAAAAACACGTGACTTATCCGCGTGTGGATACGACGTATCTATCTGAAAATTTATATCCTAAAATAGAAGGAATCCTTCGGAAAATGTACTTTTATCAGGATTTAATTGCTCCACTATTGGAAGCTCCTATACCGAAATCCAAAGCTGTTTTTGATGATTCGAAGGTAACGGATCACCATGCAATTATTCCCACCGAAGTTCCACCATCCCAGAACCTGAGCAGGGAGGAAAAGCTTATTTATGATCTGATCGCCAAGCGTTTCATTTCTGTTTTTTATCCCGAATGTAAAATTTCCAATACATTGGTAGAAGGAAAAGTGGGAACTATTCCTTTTAAAACAAGCGGAAGACAGGTTTTAGAGCCGGGATGGAGAGCTGTATATGCCAAAGAACCGAAAGAAGAGTCTTCAGATAAGGATAAAGAAAAAGAAGAAGAGCAAACCATTCCTGAATTTACAGTAGGAGAAACGGGGCCGCATGATCCAATAATCCATCAGGGAAAGACATCCCCTCCAAAACCATATACCGAAGCAACGTTGTTAAGGGCAATGGAAACTGCCGGAAAGCAGGTTGATGATGAAGAGCTGCGTGAAATGCTGAAAAACAACGGGATCGGAAGACCTTCTACCCGGGCCAATATCATAGAAACTCTTTTCAAACGAAAATATATTGAGAAGAAAAGAAAAAATCTTATTGCGACGCACACCGGAATTCAACTAATTGATACTATTGAAGATGAATTGCTGAAAAGCCCTGAACTTACAGGAGAGTGGGAGTTAAAGCTTAGGAAAATAGAAAGTGGTGAATATGAAGCCAATCAGTTTAAAGAAGAACTGATCCAGATGGTCTCTGAGCTTACAAGAAAAGTAGTGGACGGGAAAGGAAAAGTGATCACTTTACAGGAAGAAGAGAAAGTGGTTGAAAAGAAAAAACGCGAACCTGCTCCTAAAAAGGAACTTCAGTCTTTTGAGGAAACAAAATGCCCGAAATGCAAAGAACACAATCTGATTAAGGGGAAAACCGCAGTTGGATGTTCAGATTTTAAAAATTGTGGTTTTAAAATACCGTTTGAGCTCTTTGGAAAAAAGTTATCCGAAAAACAACTTCTGGATCTTATTCTTAAGGCAAAAACATCTAAATTAAAAGGTTTCAGTACGCATCCGGGTGCCCTTACGGAAGGTGTCCTGTCATTATCTGATGATTTTACGGTGCAACTAGGTTAACTCACATTATCATTGTGAACTGAAGTTTTTTTTGATTAATCACAAGAGGACAAGATCTTTCTGATCTTTGATTTTTGTGATTTGATATTTTATATGCGTTTACCTTAAAAAGTGCTGCTGGGATTTTCAATCCTTTTATTACATTTGTAAGAATCATATTTCAATCCATGACACCTGAGAAAAAACAACTGATCATAGACAGTTTCAACCGCTCCGAAACCTTAAAATTCTACAAAGCTGAGCTTCTTGAAGTAGAAACCGATTTCATATCCATTAAAATCCCAAAGATGGAAATGATGACCCGTAAGGCAGGAATGTTTAATGGGGCAATGATCGCTTCTCTGGTTGATGTTTCTTCGGGATATGCTGCGGTAAGCAATTATAAAGATGATTGTTACGTAGTGACCATAGAACTTAAGGTTAATTATTTAAGGCCTGCAATGGGAGATGCTTTGATTTCAAAATCATACGTAGTAAAAGGAGGCGGGAAGATCAGCGTGATCAGAACTGAAATTTATACAGTGGACGAAAACGGATCATCCGAAACTCATGTTGCTACATCATTGGTGACGATGATGAGACTTAAATAAGATTTAAAAAGAATAAGCCTGAACAGAAAACTGCAGGTAAGCATTATTTCCTA
This sequence comes from Chryseobacterium sp. B21-037, assembly GCF_028570785.1. Classification (NCBI taxonomy): domain Bacteria; kingdom Pseudomonadati; phylum Bacteroidota; class Flavobacteriia; order Flavobacteriales; family Weeksellaceae; genus Chryseobacterium; species Chryseobacterium sp. B21-037. The sequence continues at coordinate 2,069,443 of NZ_JALGCB010000001.1, read as the reverse complement.
CAGGATTAAACATTCCCCAGATTCCAACCGGAAGCTGATAACCCGCAATGGAAAATGTTTTGGTAATGATCAGACTGATCTCATTAAAACCTGCTTCTTGAGCAAAAAAGTTTCCTTTTTCACCTTTGGGATTATGTAAGGCAAAGGCATATCCGATCCTCCCTCGTACCGCGAGGTTTTCTTTTGTATAGAAAGGATATTCTGTTGAAACAAAAGAAGAATATTTATTGTGTGTATTGTCCCTATCCCTATCCCGGCCAAAGACTACCGTATTCCAGCTTAAGACTAAGGGTAGTTTCTCACTTATTGTATAATATGACCTGAAATCCCAGAAGCGCCCTGTTTCACTTGCATTGTAATTAAAAAATTCTTTGTTGTTATAAGTGGCACCAGGTGAAAAATTATAAATATCCCAGAGTTCCACCATAAGGTGCTTATTTTTGTATCCAATATAATTGTCAAACTCTTTATAGGAGCCATCTGCATTTCCTCCGGCCCAGAATCCTCCGTAAAAATTCTTACCATCTAAATGAACATCACCGGTATATATGAAACCTGAGGAAACTTCCTGACCTCGCCACAAATGACTGTTTCTGAGCTGCAATGCAGAATGCAGTTTCTGGCCATAAACCCATGAATTTCCAATGATGATGGAAATAATCATCAACTTTTTAATTTTAATCATAATGCTGAGTGTCTTTTTGATTACAACATTCCTGTCCGGTAAATGAATACCGGAAAAAAGGAATGTATAAAAGAAATGAATGGTTAGTTAATAATATCTTTCTCCCGGATCTTAGATCCGAAGAGTGCATAAGAAAGCATAAGCAGTTCACAGATGACCGTTAATATCCAGGTCCATCTCCATGAGCCGAAAAGATCAGCCAGTCCTCCTTGAAGTAAAGTAAATACCGCACCGCCAAATACAGCAGAAATGAATACACCGGATGCTTTTGAGGTATATTTATTCAGACCCTTTATAGAAAGTGTATAAATACAGCTCCACATAGAAGAATGTAAAAGCCCGATGGCAACAAGGAACCAAAGGTTCTGGGTGATCATTGAAGTAATCGCCAGGATGGTAGCAAGAACTGTTGTCGTTGCAAGCTGTGTTCTCGCTGAGATCTTATTGAAAAAACTAGAAATAGATCTTCCAACAAGGAAGCCTCCCCAATATAAAGTAGATAATAATGCATGAATTCCAAGGTCCATTCCGCCGATAATAATATCCGTTTTTCCGAAGAAAGTGATCGGCTTTCCCGATTCCATAAGCTCAAAAGCATTCAGGTTGATATTGGCTCCGATGGCAACTTCGGTTCCTACATAAAAGAAAATGGCAACCACACCCAAAGCAAAATGGCGGAATGACCAGATGCTTCTTTCCAGTTTTTCTCCTGCAACGGCTCTCGTATTTTCAATATCAGGAAGATGCAGTCTCTTGGTGATAGCCATCACCGTAACAATACAGATGATCAGTACAGAGAGAGGTAGTAGCAGCTGTTTTATTTCAATATTTTCAATGGAGATACCACTGAACATCACGATGGTCACAAAGAAAGGTGCTGAGGTCGTACCAATAGAATTGATGGCTGTTAAAATATTCAGTCGTTGTACGGGCTGTGTCCCCTTTAAAGGATAAGAGGCAGCATAAGGATTTACCACCACCTGAATAATTGCTGCAGAAGTTCCCATTAAATAAGATCCGGCTACAAAAATGATAAACCCAAAGGGAATAATGGCATCACCGATCCTGAAATCCACCGAAGGAAACTGATAACCCACCCACGAAGAACATAAATACATCATCAATCCGGAGATCATAAAAAACAAACCTCTTAGGATCGTATTTTTATATCCAAAGGCATTGACCCATTTGCTTCCTAAAGTGCCGTTTAACAAATATCCTAAAAAGAAAAAGAAAGAAATGAGCGTGGTGAAGGTGTTTTTCAGACCTCCCGCATGAGCCAGAAAAGTAAATTTTAAAGGAGCCTGCAACTGTTCATTAACAGTTGTCAGAAAACCAACGATAAAATAAATGAAAGTAATAATAGCAAAAGGAAGGATACTGCTGTCAGACTTTATTTTCAAAGCTTTTATTTCGGAATTTGTTTGCATAATACTTTAGTTTACAATAGTTTCTAAAACAGGTGCGATCCCCTGATTTTTAATATCATCAACAAACTGTAAGTACAGACCGGTAAATGCATTTACCTCTCTCAAATCGATGCTTTTAAAGGCAGAAAGATCTAAAAAATCAATGGGGTTATCACTTTGGATTAAAATTTCATCTTCCGAAGCCAGCCATGGCTCGCCAATTTCATATGTAAAACCTTTATCGTCTGTCTTGTATTTCAAATAATGCCTGTAAGAAGCTATAAGAAATGCCGGACGCATAAGATCTTTTCCATCACTGATTATTTTTGCGAGATTGGGCATAATATATACCGGAAATTTAGAAACACCGTCAAAGCATAATCTGCTCACCTGGTCACTTACGCTATGATTGGAAAACCTTTCTATCAGTGTACGTTTGTAAAGATCTAAATCAGTATCGGCAGGTGCCGGAACATATGGTGTAATATCTATATTCATAAAATCCCTGATTAGCTTTACAATACTTTGATCCTGCATGGCCTCATCTACCTTGCGGTAGCCTTTTAAGAAAGAAGGGTAGGATAATAGGGTGTGCGAAGCATTCAGGAGACTGAGTTTCATGTTTTCAAAAGCAGTGACGTCATTCGTGAATTCTACGCCGGATTTTTCCCATTCAGGTCTTCCTGCGATAAATTGATCTTCTATCACCCATTGGATGAAATCTTCACAATAAACGGGGGCTTTATCATTCCAGCCGCTTTTTTCATTAAGCCTTTCAATATCTTTGGCTGTGGTAGCAGGTGTAATTCTGTCCACCATACTGTTCGGAAATGTAACGTGGGATTTGATCCAGTTTCCAAGATCTTTATCCTGAGATTCTATAAAACTGGTGAATGCCCTTTTTGCGGTATTGCCATTATGCTGAAGATTATCACAAGACAGGATCGTGATACTTCCGGCTCCATTTTTTTTACGCAATCGCAGACCTTCTGCTATAAATCCAAAAACCGTTTCAGGAGTACCCGGATTCATTAAATCGTTTTGTATGTGGCTGTCGTTCAGATTAAACTCATTCGTTTCTTTATTGAGATTATATCCTCCTTCCGTAATGGTAAGACTGATGATCTTTATCGCCGGATCAGCGATTTTAGCAATTACTGCCTGGGGATCTTCTACTCCCCATATCAACTCTGTGAGTGAACCTATGGTATAGATTTCATCTTTTCCATCCCTTCCACAAACCGTAAGGGTATAGTCCAGATTTTGGGATCTTAAATCACGTACTATTTTTTCATCAGAAGGAAGTAAGGCAATTCCGCAGATTCCCCATTGCTGTTGACTTTTGTCTCCCAGCAGAAGGTGGGTGTAATACTGCTGATGAGCCCTGTGGAAATTTCCGACACCAATATGTACAATGCCGGTTTTAATATTTTCACGGTTATAGGGATAAGAATTGGGAGTCATATATTATAGTTTTTAATTGAATGTTAATCGTTTGCTAAACTTATATTAATAAATCTATTGCGCGGTATTTTTTGTTATGAAATTGATAATGGGAACGTTCCCAGAATTTGGGAACGTTCCCATTTGCTTATTTTTTTGTTATTTTTGATAAAAAAGAGTCCCTGATGAAGCGTGTAACCATTAAAGATTTGTCGAAATTTTTGTCATTATCTACCTCTACCATCTCAAGAGCACTGCTTAATGATAAAAATATCAACCCGGAAACTAAGAAGAGGGTATTGGAAGCAGCAACGAAATTGGGCTATAAACCCAATGCAACAGCTTTGAATTTAAAGTATGGGAAATCCAAAAATATTGGATTGGTGGTACCGGAAATGATCACACCATTTTCTTCAAAAGTTCTGAAGGGGATTCAGAATATTTTGGATCCGTTAGGGTATCGTGTTATCATAACACAATCGGATGAAAATCCATTGATAGAAAGAGAGAATCTTAAGCTTTTAGAAGAATTTAATGTGGACGGGATCATTATTAATCTTTGTCATGAAAGTCTTAATGAAGAAGTTTACAAAAAGCTGATCAATAATGATATTCCCATGGTATTTTTTGACAGGATACCCGGGAAATCAATACAGGCTTCGCGGGTGATCGTAGATGATCAGATCAAAGCATCATTAGTAGTGGAGCATCTGATTAATACGGGACGAAAAAGGATCGCACACATTATGGGGCCTTTAACGATAAGGAACGTAACTGAAAGAGTGAACGGATACAAGCGTATTATGGAGAAATATAGTCTTACTGATCCTGATCTGATTGTTTCTACAGAGGGAATGACTTTTGAAGATGGCAGAAAGGCAGTACAGGAACTATTAAACAGAAACATCCATTTCGACAGTATTTTTGCCTTTTCCGATACATTAGCTATTGGTGCAATGAATTATCTTCATGAGCAGAATATAAAAATTCCTGAAGAGATAGCGATTGCAAGTTTTTCAGGAACAGAACTAGCAACTATTGTGCATCCGCAGCTGACAACAGTACAGCAGCCATTAGAAAAAATGGGAGAAACCGCTGCCCGTCTCGTGCTGGAAAAAATACAAAATGCGTCATCACCGGATCAGACGGTTATTATGGAAACCGAATTGATTTACAGGGCATCCACCGTTATTTAAATCTACTCGCTTTGGTCAAGCACAAGAATAAGAGATAAAATAAAAACCACAGAAAGAGCACTAATGACCAACAGATTAACCTGCACTATCATTGATATGATTAATAGTAGGATAGAAGCAAGCATAATATATCTGAAATAATGGGTGTATTCTTTTTTCATATAAGATTATTAGCTGTTATAAAATTAAAAAAAAGACACGTAACTTTTACTTCAGCCGTCTTACTTGCCAAAAAAACAAATGCCTAAGGATACCTTAGGCAATTTGTCCATTTAAAAAAAATGATTAATCATAATTCTCTTCAATCCATCTAAGGCATTCCTGGTAATAGCGGTTTTGCTCATCAGATTGTAGATAAGGTGCATTAATAAATGCGTTGTCTGCAATTTTTTGCATAATTTTTTCAAGGCTCCGTCCATTAAAGTCCACTCTTGTTTTTTGAATATTGGAATACTTCAGGTGATCCTTGTGAATATGCCAGGATGAATCTTTTCCTGCATCAACTCTGGTGAGATTGGTTGTGTGTGTTGCGTCCATGATCATAATTTTTAAGGGGTTTGCAGACTTAAAATTCAGGAATAAAAAGATCATAACCCAAAGGGAAAATACCCATTTTTGAAAAATCAGTGTTTTCCCTTATTGTATTGAAAATATAAACTTTAGCAATTCATGATGGATAAAGACTTTTATTAATCATTCAAACCGAGATCCGATGGAATGAGTTTTGATACTTGTATACAAACTATTAAAAATATTAACATATGAACTTAATTATCCGTTTACTGATTACTGCGCTTGTTGCGTTTCTTTTAACGAAAATTTTACCGGGAGTACATTTTGAAGGCTTTTCATCTGCGATTATTTTCGCGATTGTTTTGGGACTTTTGAATTTAATTGTAAAACCTGTTTTAAGTCTTTTGGGACTTCCTTTAACGATCATCACCCTAGGATTATTTGCTTTAGTCATTAATGCATTGATCATCCTTCTGGCAGATTATTTCATAGACAGTATGGTTGTAGATGGATTCTGGTGGGCATTCATTTTTAGTATCGCCTTATCATTGATCACTTCACTGGCCAATTCTATGTTCTCAGATGGGGACTAAGCTTACAGAAGTATAGCATAACAATATAAATCCGTCAGTTGAGCTGGCGGATTTTTTATTGGGTCCATCAAAAAGGATATAAATAACATAAATAGCAACTGTACAAGCGTCTTATCATCAAATGTATCACAGGTAAATCAATTCATCACTTTAACAAAAAACAAGATAATTGTTAATTCCTTCGCATATTTTTATTTTAAGTACTAAATTTGGCAATCTTTGAATTAAAAAGCAATTTATGAAACTTAAGTACAGCCTGCTGGCTTTAGCAGCCCCACTTTTAATGAATGCACAACAGTTAATGACGCCTGAAATTCTTTGGACTTTGAAAAAAGTGGGAGTACAGGCAGTTTCACCTGATCAGTCTTCACTTATTTATAAAGTAGGACAAGTAGATCTGAAAACAGAGAAAACGAAAAACGAAAACTATTTCCTTAATGTTATCAATAATCAGTCTTCAAAATTAGACTTAGGTAAAAAAGCTCTTATTCAGTGGGATAAGAATGGAATTTACGCACAGGAAGGAGATAAGATATTCCTTTCTAAAGATAACGGAAAAACCTGGACGGAGTTTTATACCATCGGTGAGGTTGATAATATTGTAATTTCCCCTGATGGAAAGAAAATCGCTTTCAGCAAGCAGGTTTTAGTGGAGAAGGTAATGGGGAAAGATAAATACAGCGATACTCCTAAAACAACAGCACAGGTGTATACTGACTTGAACCACAGACACTGGGATTATTTCAATGAGGGAAAATACAATCATGTTTTTGTAGTAAATACTTCAGATAAAGTGGAATCATCAAGAGACTTACTGGAAGGAAAGACATGGGATTCTCCGCAGAGGCCGTTTGGTGGAGCTGAGGATTTCATCTGGAGTCCTGATTCTTCTCAGCTTTTGTATGTTACCAAGCCTAAAAGCGGGAAAGAGTATGCTACAAGTACAAATACGGATATTTTTGCTTATGATCTTGCTTCCGGTGCTACAAAGAACCTTACAGAATCAAATAAAGGCTACGATGTCAATCCTAAATTCAGTCCGGATGGAAAATCACTGGTATGGCAGAGCATGGAAAGAGATGGCTATGAAGCGGATAAAAATGATGTGAAAATCATGGACTGGAAGTCCGGAAAAACAGAGAACCTAACAAAAGGCTGGGACGAAAGTGTTTCCGGTGATGTTTTCTGGAGTGGTGATTCCAAAACCATCTATTTTACAGCGGCATTCAGAGGAACAAAACAATTGTTTTCCTTAGATCCTAAAAATGCAAAGGTTCAACAGATCACAAAAGGAGATTTTGATGTAAATGAAATCTTTGCTGATAATAAAAACACCTTATTGGTAGGCAGAACCGATGTCAACCATGCTACAGATTTATTTTCTGTAAACATTAAAAACGGTGAAATGAAACAGGTTACGGAAGCCAATAAAGATACTTATTCCAAACTGGCTCAAGGGAAATCTGAACTAAAAATGGTGAAAACATCGGATGGAAAAGAAATGGGAGTATGGTTCCATTATCCGCCGAATTTTGATCCGAATAAAAAATATCCTACTTTGGTATATTGCCAGGGTGGACCTCAATCTGCATTGACTCAGTTTTTCAGTGTACGATGGAATTTTGCTCTTATGACGGCTAACGGATACATTGTAGTTGCGCCGAACCGTAGAGGAATGCCGGGCTGGGGAACAAAGTGGAATGAAGAAATCTCTAAAGACTGGGGTGGACAACCTATGAGGGATTATCTTGCCGCTACAGATTATGCTAAGACATTACCTTATGTGGACGGACAAAGAGTAGCTGCAGTAGGAGCAAGTTATGGAGGATACAGTGTATTTATGCTTGCGGGGATTCACGATAACAGATTCAAGACCTTTATTGCTCACGACGGGCTATTTGATATGAAATCATGGTATCTGACCACTGAAGAGCTCTGGTTTGCCAACTGGGATTTAGGGTCTCCATGGGAGAAGCCGCTTCCAAAAGCTTATACAGAATTTAACCCTAGCAATTTTGTTGAAAAATGGAATAAGCCGATCATGATTGTCCAAGGAGGAATAGATTACCGTGTGCCTTATGAGCAAGGACAAGAGGCTTTCCAGGCAGCAAAATTAAGAGGCCTTAAAACAAAATTAGTGTATTTCCCGAACGAAAACCACTGGGTGCTTCACCCGCAAAATGGTTTGGTATGGCAAAGAGAATTCTTTGACTGGTTAAAAGAAACTTTATAACAAACAATAAAAACGAAAACGGGCTTTTGGCCCGTTTTTTTTATATTTGAATTATGCAAAACCGTATTTCTTCATTTCCTCCTATTATTGATGTCCATTCCAGAATTTTAATTTTAGGTTCTATTCCCGGGGTCAAATCATTGGAAAAACAACAATATTATGCACATCCTCAAAATAAATTCTGGAAGATTATTTTTGAGCTGCTTCATGAAAAATTTACGGAAGATTATACAGTAAGGATTGAAACATTGAAGAAACATCACATCGCACTTTGGGATGTGATTGATTCCTGTGAGCGAAAAGGAAGTCTTGATTCGGAGATCAGAAATGAAGAAGCCAATCAGATTGAAGAACTTTTAGAACAATATCCGAATATCACTGCCATATTTTGTAATGGAGGAAAATCTTATAAAAACCTACAGAAAGTTTTAGGAAAAAGTTATCGGCTTCCTGTGATTCTGCTGCCTTCGACAAGCCCGCTGCATACCATTTCGTTGGAAAAGAAATTAGAAGGATGGTCAAAGATCATGGAATTTCTAAAATAACCTCCTTCCTTATTTCCTTTATGCTCCAGCAACATCATCATAAGATGTGCACTTTAATCTACTTTTAAATAACTGCGTAAACCCCTGAGAAGCTCCAGCTGGTTCTTCGTACGGTCGAGATTATGCTCCGGATAGGTTGTAGAATAATAAGTGCTTCCATTTAAATAATCTGTAAGAAAACGAAGCCCCTGAATGTAGATAGCCACCTGTGCGGAATAATCAAGATTTTCAAACTCGTCTGGAGTCAATAGATCCTTAAGATGAAATAGAAAGCCCTCTTTTACCGATTCGAAAATTTCTGAATTGAAATTATTTTGAGCTGTTCCATCATCTTCATTAGTGGTATTGGTGTATGATTGGATCATGGTTCCAAAATCATAGAGAATAGTAGAAGTCATGATTGTGTCCAGGTCAATTATAGCCATCGGGTCATGGTTCTGATCAAAAAGAATATTACTGATTTTCGCATCTGCATGAACAATTCTTTTAGGAAGTTGGCCATTATTTTGCATTTTGATCCATTGATCAGGTAACCACAACAATTGGTTCATCATTTCTATTTCAGCTTTTGCATTTTCTTTTAAAGAAGATGATCCGCTTTCTAATGAAATTTTATAGTCGGTAAGTCTCTTTTCAAAATTGAGAAAATCGGGTAGTGGATCTTCAATGATGGGAAGACTTTGCGTGTTAATGATGCTAAGAAAATAACCCACAGCCCTTGCTGCCTTGGAAGCTGTTTCTGCTGAAGGAACAGTAAGAAAGGTAATGCTGTTATCAATGAAGCTGGTCATTCGCCATGAATCTCCATTTCCATCCCTGATTAAAAACTCCTCTGAAGACGAAGCAATCGGTTGTGTCATTTTGAAATGATATTGACCCTCTTTAAGAATCTTATTTATTTTCAAATGATTGTTGATAACCTGCTCCGGCCTTTTAAAGACTTGTGTATTAATCTTCTGTAAAATATACTTTTCCCGGTTTTGATTATTTTCTACACAATAGGTAGTATTGATCAAACCGTTATTGATCTGAGTAACTGTACAGTTGTCAGTGCCTATAAATTTTGAGATAATATTCTTCAGCTCCATAGATCTTCAGGGTATCGCTGGTTTTGGATTTCTTTTTCAAGGTAACTTTTTAGAATAATTTTATCATCGGGATAGGTCATTCCCAACCAATGAGATGGCGAGGTTCTGACTGCAATTTTGATTGTATTCTCCTCGTTCATTTTCTGCAGAGCAGTAGGAATATAAAATTCTTCTTTGGGTTGTGGATTGGATGTAATAAAATCCTTAAAATAGATTTCTAATGAATCGAATATAATGGGATGGAAAATAAAATAATTCATAGAAACCAAAGTATCTGGTGCTACTTCTATGTCTTTCCCGTTTTCATCGGTATAGACAATAGTATTATTTTCTTTTCGGATGGAAGTCTGCTCTTCTACTTTTAGCAAAAAATGATCATCATCCACCGTGCAAATACCTCTGGCTACCGTACCATTGTTACTTAACGTGGTAGAAAGCGGATAGGCAATGAGTTCAAATTGGGAATCAGAAACATTTTGATTGTCGATTTCACTCGATGCTAACTGATAAACTTCTTTACCGTAAAAATCGTCTGCATTGATCATTACAAAAGGTTCACTAATATATTCTTTTGCACAAAGTACGGCATGGCCTGTTCCCCAAGGTTTTTCCCGGGACGAATAATCATACCCTGAAGGAATGTATTTATCCATATCCTGATAGACCCATTGCAACTCAAAGTTGTTGGTTTTGGAAATGTTTTCCAGCCTTTCTATATAGCTTTCAGGGATGAAACGATTAATAATAATCACAATTTTATTGAAGCCGACCATTAGAGCATCATAAATAGAATATTCCAGAATAGGAGAGCCATTGCCCAATATTCCATCTACTTGTTTAAGGCCTTTATAGCGGGTGCCTAAGCCTCCGGCTACTATGAGAAGTGTTTTTTTAGAATTCATCTGTCATTCCGAATATAGGTTTACGATTTTTCCATTGTCCTTTTGTGAAATCAGGGATCTCAACAACCTGTCCTCCTTTAGCAATTGATTTTTCGCTGAGCGGTGTGATTGCATACCAGGTGGCAAGATCATATACATCCATAGGGAATTCTATATTACGTTTTATACATTCAATAAAGGTGTTCATAACGAAAAAGTCCATTCCACCATGTCCTGCGCCAGTTGCTTTGCTTTCAAATTTCTTCCATATCGGATGGTCGTAATCTTTGATCCATTTCTCGGTATTATCCCATTTATGGGTGTGATTCATTATCTTTTCAAAATAAATATGTCCCTGATCTGCGCCTCCTGATCCGAAGTCCTGCCAGATTCCGTCAGTTCCCTGCACTCTGAATCCAAGATCATAAGGTCTCTGTAAGCTGGTATCGTGTGTCAGAAGAATAGTTTCTCCGTTAGCACAAGCTATTTGTGTCGTAACGATATCACCCTGGTTAAACTTCACTTTGGCATTAGGATGGTTGGCTCCACCTTTCGGATGTTCCACAATATACTGATGCAAGCCGAGGGATTTTGAAGAAAATGAAGATAAGCGTGTTAATCGGTTTCCACGATTAATATCCATCATAACGGAAACCGGACCAAGGCCGTGGGTAGGATAAAGTTCTCCATTTCTTTTTACATAATGTTCCGTTCTCCATTTTGCTTCGCTAAAACCCTTTTCCCCGAATTCGGCTCCGGAATTGTAAGGCGTAACACCGTCATTAAATAAAACCCCGCGAAGATCATGCTGATAACCTCCTCTTCCGTGGACCAATTCTCCAAACATTCCTTTACGGACCATATTCAGGATAGCCATGATATCTCTACGGTAACATACGTTCTCCATCATAAAAATGGGAACTTTTGTTTCCTCATAAGTTTTTACGAATTCCCAGCAGTCATCCAGTTTAATGGCACCGGATACTTCCATTCCAACAATTTTCTTAGCCTTCATCGCTTCAACTCCCTGTGTAAGGTGCCATTCCCACGGAGTAGCGATAACAACCGCATCGATGTTGCCAAGTTTCAGGAGATTTCTGTAATCATATTCTCCATTTGAAAATTCACGGGCTTCCGGTTTACCATTGCTTTTTAAGATTTTCTGGCTGGCAGATAACATAATTGGACTAGGGTCTGCAAAAGCAACGATCTCAACATCGTCCCTTTTAGCCAATAGCTTTACATGTTCCTGTCCCCGTAATCCGACTCCTATAAAACCAACTCTTACTTTTTTATCAGATACAAAACCTTTTGAATAGGCAAATAAAGAATGAGGTAAAACAAGTGCTCCGAATGAAGCTAATGCAGTTGTTTTGATGAAGTCTCTACGTGAATTATCCATAAATGATATTTTTGATTAAATATGTTATTTAAATTTAAAGATATTAAAATATCAATAACCAGTGAATCATTTTACTCTTAAAATTGATTTTATTTTTATTTATTGTCCGTAATATGCACTTATTAGCCTCTCTCTCATTTTGTTGAGGTAGTTGATGTTTTTGGTATTGGACAGAATAATCACCGTCAGGTTTTTTTCAGGTAAATGCACCCAGTTCGCACTATGTCCGTAACCTTCACCCTGACGTTCTACAAATAGGGTAGTCATATTTCCGAATTTTTTAGGATAAACCCAAAAGCTAAAAGCAGTATCCCCAAGCTCCTTATAAGGAGTAAGCATGGTGTCTACAGTTGATTTTTTTAATAAAACATGATTGAAAACGGCCTGGTCAAAGGTTAAAAGATCTTTGGGAGTGGAGTATATGCCCCCGGCCGTATAAAAATTGTCGATATAGGTGTTGGTTGGGATATGAAGAGCAAATGGGTCCGAATCTGTTTCCGAATATCCGTCATCTATATTCTGGATAATATCATTGTGGTGCAAAAGACCTGTATTATTCATTTTAAGAGGAACCAGGATCTGCTCTTTCAGAACTTCTTCAAAAGATTTACCATATATATTTTCAATAATTTTTCCAAGCAGGATATAATCACCATTGTTATAGCTGAATTTTGTTCCGGGTTTATCGATCAGTTTTTCAGAGAGAAAGGTTTTGATAAAATCATCCAGGTTCCAAATTGTATTGTCATATGCCTCGTGAATGAGTTCCGGAGAACTGATGTCCTTATTAAATCTCCCGCTGCTATAGGTTAGAAGGTTTCTTACGCTTGCTTTTTTAGCGGCTTCCCCTTTGTAATCCGGAAGATAAGTTGCAATGGGAGCGTCCAGGTTGATTTTACCTCTTTCATATAGCTGCATGATCAGGACTGCAGTAAATGACTTGGTGAGAGAAAATATATGAAATCTGGTTTCGTCTGAAAAGCTGATGTTATAATGTCTGTTGGATAATCCTTTATACGAAAGTAATTCGGTCCTGCCATTCTGGGCAATCAGAACTGCTCCGTTGAAATTATCATTCTTCACACTGGAATCAATTACTTTTTCCACATTTGAAATTTGAGAATAGACCACATTTATTGCTAATAAAAGAAATGTGGTAAAGGTTTTTTTCATAGTAAACAGTTTTAATAAAGAACAATTTTTGAAACTCAATATTTTTAATCCATGAGGAAAAGTATTTTCAGTGAGCTACCTACATACAACTTATTGGCCGATCCAGGCTTTTCTCAATGCAATTTGCTTCGGATCAGGATGAGCTAAGGCGGTAACCTTTCCCGTAGTGTCATCATAGGCAAAACCGGCTTTGGCAAGGTATTCTTTTAAGGGAAGTGGTTTTGTTCCTTCTACATAATCCCTGAAAAAATCCCGGATTTCCGGAAAAGTCATTTTTGTAATTTCATCAAATAAATCATTGTCATTGAAATAGCGATCCTCTCCATATTTTTGCATAAGGCGTTGCATCAGATCCTGGGTTCCCGTTTTTCCACCCGAAAGCTCACGCAATCTGATGTCCAGGCATAACCCGATTAATGGGCCTTTCTGATAAACGTTCATGTACTGGTCCTGTTTTTCCATAGCGTTTTTACTCAGATCGGTAAAGGACAAATGAGGATCAAACTCCTTCATACCGGCTATCTTTTCTTCCAGCTTTTTTTCGAATTCAGGAATACCGATCATCTTTTGCTTTATGGGCATGTGTATCGTTGCGTATTCCGTCATACCTTCATACAGCCAGAGATGTTTCGACATCGAAGGATTTAAGAAACCATAATGCTGGATTTCTCCTGAATGAATATGAAGCGGAGTGATAATGTGGAAAAACTCATGGGAGGCAACCCTGTCCAATGCATCCGGCAGATAGCCGATATTCCCGGAAAGATAAAGACATACGGTCGACCTGGAGTGTTCGAGGCCATCTCCCATAAACCCTTTTTTATCTGAAGATTCGTAATAAATCAGAAAAGCATACTTTTCGACAGGCAATTTTCCACCCAGGTAGGCCTGTTGATTTTCTAAAATCGTCTTTATATGATCTGCTATTTTTTTGGAATAATGCCGTTCCTTTTTATTGTAAAATGATACAAGCACCTCAGTGGTACCTATTTTTAACCAGGTCGTATCAGGAACGCAATACAGTACAGGAGAATCTACGAGGCTTCTGTAATCTTTTGCCCGGACGATGTCTGTACTGTCATTTTTTCTTTCATAATCCAACGCAGAAGAAGCATAAAAATCTTTATTTTTCTTAATGCTGATTTCATATGGTTTATCCTTTATTTCCTCAAAGTAACCTACCAATGAATTATAATTGATCACAAAAACACTGTCTTTTTTAAAAGTACTTCCTGCTGACTTTGCTCCTTCTGTATGCTCCTTTAGGGAATCCCAGCCATCGGCAACACGATAGGATATCTTTTTTACATGCCTGAGATCGTGGATTAACCAGCTGTTGGTATCTAAGCGTTCCGTAACCACTTTTTTCCCTTTTTTATCGATTGCTGTAACATCGGAAACATATTGCCCGAAATTCAGGGGCTGATAAAATCCGGGAACGAGTTTGGGTATAATAAACTTACCTTTTTCCAGCTTATTTTTGGGTGGAGTAAAAGAAACCGTCACCTGGTCATTATCCGTATGAATAAGATCGATATTGTATTGATAGTTTTTCTTTGACGATTGGGCAGTTGCCAAATTGGGAAGAAGAATCAGTGCAAAAAATATTTTTAAAAGATTTTTCATTTTATTTTCGGCTTTAAAGCTTAATAAAAATATGAAGTTAATTTTGTTAATAGCCCATTATAGGTATTATTATTTTTCTATTGCATATACTTCTTCATAGGGCTGGATAAGAACCCATCCGTTTCCTGAAAACTTCATCTGAAATTCTTCACCACTTCCTCTACCCATAAGGCTTTTAAAAGAAACATTCGTTTTAAGTTCAGGAGTTAAGTTCCCGGACCATGCAACTGTGGCATTAGGATCTGTGAAAACAGGGTTTTCAGGAGTTACCATAAGCGTTAAAGGTTCTCCGTGGGTTGTAATAGCCACATGTCCCGTTCCGGAAAGTTTTACCTGAAATAATCCGCCCGACAGCATTCCTGCAATACTTTTAAGCATGGTAATATCACTTTTTATACTTTGTTCATGGGCCAGGACATCGTTGCCGTTCACACACAATGCTTCATTATTCAGGTAAAGGATACGTACTTTTTTTCCTGAATCAGCCACATACAGTTTTCCTGTGCCTTCTGCCTTCATTAATCTCGTACCTTCACCACTGATTGCTTTTTTCAGAAGATTTCCGATACCTCCTGCAAGCATGCCTTGCCTTTCAAAATTTATATTTCCGATGTAGCCCACCATACTTCCCCTTTTAGTCCAAACCGATTGATTGGTAAGGTTTATCTCTAAAAGCTGAGGCTTTTCAAGTTCAAAATAGTCCCGCTCTTCAGGATTTTCTTTGGTTTCTTTAATGAATGATTCTAACGAATATTTGCTCATAATTAATCAATTTTGTGCGACCAAATTACATCTTTTTCAGACCAAAATACATAGTAATTATTAACCATTTGACAGCTTTATCAAATAAAGCTTGACAAAGGGGTGTTCAATGTCGTATATTTGCACACCGAAAATTACACCAGTAATTTCAATAATTTTTAAACCGTAATTTAAAAAAATGAAAACATCCGATTTTAATTTTGACCTTCCTGATGAACTATTGGCAGAACACCCGTCCGAGCATAGAGATGATGCTAGACTTATGGTTCTTAACAGAAAAACCGAAACTATAGAACACAAGTTGTTTAAAGATGTAGTGGATTATTTCGATGAGAAGGACTTGTTTATTTTCAATAATACTAAAGTTTTCCCTGCGCGTCTTTATGGAAATAAAGAAAAGACAGGTGCTAAGATTGAGGTATTCCTTTTAAGAGAGCTTGATAAAGAAACACGTGTTTGGGACGTATTGGTAGATCCTGCAAGAAAAATCAGAATTGGAAACAAATTGTTCTTTACAGAAGATGAATCTTTGGTAGCTGAGGTTATCGATAATACCACTTCAAGAGGAAGAACTTTAAGATTCTTATTCGATGGTTCTTATGAAGAGTTCAGAACAAAATTAAAAGAATTAGGAGAAACTCCGCTTCCAAAATATATCAAAAGAGCTGTAGAGCCTGAAGATGCTGAAAGATACCAGACGATCTATGCAAAAGTAGAAGGAGCAGTAGCAGCACCGACTGCAGGATTACACTTCTCCAAACATCTGATGAAGAGATTGGAGATCAAAGGAATCGATTTTGCAGAAGTAACTCTTCACGTAGGTCTGGGAACATTTAATCCGATCGAGGTTGAAGATCTTTCCAAGCACAAAATGGAATCTGAAGAAATCATCATTGATGAGAAAAATGCTGCAATCATCAACAGGGCAGTAGAAGGACACAGAAGAGTATGTGCTGTAGGAACTACAACAATGAGAGCATTGGAAACTTCTGTTTCTTCCAACAAAAAAATCTCTGCATTCAACGGTTGGACAAATAAATTCATCTATCCGCCTCATGAATTCGGAGTAGCCAACTCAATGATTACAAACTTCCACACTCCAAAATCTACATTAATTATGATGATTGCGGCATTTGCTGGAAGAGATTTTGTAATGCATGCATATGAAGAAGCCGTAAAAGAAAAGTATAAGTTCTATTCTTACGGGGACGCAATGCTTATTTTATAATAATTTTAAATGATAGATTGTAAATTTTAGATTAAGTCCTAACTTCGTTTGAGGATTTTAATCTAAAATTTATAATTTAAAATCTATACTCAACTCTATTTTGAAAGATATTCGAACTTTATCACTGGACCAGCTTAAAGACTACTTTTTGACTTTAGGAGAAAAACCATTTCGCGCGAAACAGGTTTATGACTGGTTGTGGAGTAAAAACCTCCATTCTATTGATGAGATGACCAATCTTTCAAAACAGCTTCGTGACAGAATTTCAGCAGAATATACCATCAATCCGGTATCTGTGGACCTGCTTCAGAAAAGTAAGGACGGAACCATTAAAAATGGGGTGAAACTTCACGATGGTCTTATGGTAGAATCTGTTCTGATTCCTACTGAAACAAGAACTACCGCTTGTGTTTCCTCACAGGTAGGATGTTCGTTAAACTGTGAATTCTGTGCTACCGCAAGACTAAAAAGAATGCGAAATCTTGAAGTCGCCGAGATCGTGGATCAGGTTGCACTTATTGACAGTCAAAGCAAAATGTATTTCGACCGCCCTCTTACCAATATCGTTTTTATGGGAATGGGAGAGCCAATGATGAATTACAAAAATGTGGTAGAAGCGATCCGGAAAATTACCCAGCCTGAAGGCTTGGGGATGTCTCCAAGGAGAATTACGGTTTCTACTTCCGGGATTCCAAAGATGATCAAGATGCTTGCCGATGATGACCTTAGGGTAAAACTGGCATTATCGCTTCACTCTGCGATAGAATCCAAGAGAAACGAAATCATGCCTTTTTCAGATAAGTTTCCTTTAACTGATATTATGGAGGCTCTTCAATACTGGTACAAAAAGACCGGCAACGTGATCACTTTTGAATATTGTGTGTGGAAAGGCATTAATGATGGTGATGAAGATATCAAAGCGCTGATCAAATATTGCAAGCAGGTTCCTTCCAAAGTTAATCTTATCCAGTACAATCCGATCGGTGATGGTAAATATGACCAGTGCAATAAACAGGCAGAAGAAAATTATGTTCGTCAGCTTGAAAATGCGGGTATTACAGTAATGATCAGAAAAAGCAGAGGTGGAGATATTGATGCCGCATGCGGACAATTGGCCAATAAGACGACCGATTAAAATTTCCTTAAAAAATTATCTAAAATGGGACTCTGATTTTCAGAATGTCCTACCTTTGTACAAAAATTAGTAACGATGAATTACTTTTTGGGCGAAGATGGACTAGAAAATGTCTATGCCTGGGCAATTCCCTTTCATGCCACCGTAATTTTAGCTGAAATGATTTATAGCCACGTTTCTGAGGCTAAACTATATAATAAAAAAGATGTAGCAACAAGCGTTTTTTTAGCTCTTCTGAATTTTGGTTTGGATCTGGTAATGAAGGTTTTTGCAATGGGGGTGATGTTTTTCTTTTACAATCACCGTCTTTTCTCTTGGGATTTCACCATCTGGTACTGGCTGATCTGCTTTGTTATCACGGATTTTGCATATTATGTGCTTCATTATGTAGATCATCATTCCAGGGCTTTCTGGGCAGTTCATATTACCCACCACAATTCCGAATACTTTAACCTGACAACGGGATTCAGGAGTCCTGTTTTACAACCGTTGTACCGGTACCTCTATTTTTCTCCGCTTGCCTTTTTAGGATTCAATCCATGGCATATTATGGTAGTGTACGCTATCGGACAGGTATATGGAACATGGGTTCATACGCAAACGGTAAAAAAGATGGGTTTCCTGGAACATATTCTGGTGACTCCATCCCATCACCGTGTACATCATGCATGCAACATCAAATATCTCGATAGAAATATGGGAATGTGCCTGATCATCTGGGATAAAATGTTCGGAACTTTTGAAAAAGAGGATCCGAATATTCCTGTGAAATACGGGATATACCCTAAAATGCCCGATGACAGACCTGATACGGTGCTGTTCTATGAATGGCGAAAAATATGGAAAGATATCAAACAACCGGGATTGAAATTCTCAGACAGGATCAATTATATTTTCAATTCTCCCGGCTGGAGACATGACGGTACAGGAAAGACGGTAAGGCAATATCAGAAAGATTACTTTGCAAGGAAAATCCGCAAACAACATAAAAAGTCAGCATAAATTTTTTCAAACAACTTTTTTAATCAGTAAAACGGGCCCAAAAGCCCGTTTTATTTTAGCAATATGATAAGTGCATCGTTTACAGCATCAATTTTGCTATGCTAAACCGGTAAATTAGTATTTTTATTCAATGAAAAAGGTTATCCTCATCTTTGTATTTCTGTTTTTTCAGACTTCATTTTCCCAACAGACAGATTTTCTTAAAATAAAAAGGTACAGAACAGCCTTTTTAGAAGATGAGGTTAAAGAAACATCGGGATTGGATTTCTTTAATGGTCAACTTTATACTTTTAATGATAGTGGTAATAGCCCGGAGCTTTTTGAAATAGACAAGGACTCAGGAAAGGTGTTGAGTATCCTGAAAATTAAAGCTAAAAATAAAGATTGGGAAGCGCTTACTCATGATGACTCTCATTTCTATATCGGAGATTTTGGAAATAATACAGGAACAAGAAAAGACCTTGAAATTTATAAAGTTCCTTTTTCTAATGGCAGGATGGAAAATGACTCTATTAGAACCCTTTCTTTTTATTATCCTGAACAAAAAGAATTTGTCCCCAAAAACACCAATAATGATTTCGATGCGGAAGCTATGATTTATTTGAATGGTAAACTGCATATTTTTACCAAAGAATGGTCCGCAAAAGCAACCTCACATTATACCATCGATCCAAAAGCGGATGAATTGCAGAAAGCCGAAAAAATAGAAACTTATAAAACAGATTTTGTAGTAACCGATGCTGCTTATTTTGATCATAAACTCTATTTGGTTGGATACACCAAAAAAACAGAAGTTTTCCTTGATATTTTTAATGAAACTGAACCGGGAATCTTTTTTAAAGAGAGATTAAAGCACTATTATCTGGGAAGTGCCACCTCAATCGGGCAGATCGAAGGAATTGCCGTAGATGAAAAAGGAGTCTATATTTCCGGGGAGAAATTCCGTTATCCACTCGGAACTGTAAAGCAGAGTCTGTATTTTATTCCAAAAGAAGAATTCAAAGATTGAATTTTCTACTAAAATTGCCTGAAAAAAATTATCTTTGTGAATATTAATTATTATTTATCCATCACTCACAGATTGTGGCAAACATCGTAGAAGAAATCAAGCAACCGATCAATGAAGAAATGAAACTTTTCGAACAAAAGTTTTATGAATCTATGCAAAGTAAAGTTCCTTTACTGGATAAAGTGACACGTTTCATTGTTACGACCAAGGGGAAGCAGATGCGTCCTATGTTTGTATTTCTTTGCGCAAAGTTGGTAGGTGAAGTTACAGAAAAGACCTATCGCGGAGCCTCGATGATAGAGTTGATCCATACCGCAACATTGGTCCATGATGATGTAGTGGATGAAAGTTTTAAAAGAAGGAATTTTTTCTCTATTAATGCTTTATGGAAGAATAAAATTGCAGTATTGGTTGGGGATTATCTCTTATCGAAATCAGTTCTGTTGTCTACCGACCATAAAGATTATGATTTACTTTCTGTTATTTCAAGGACCATCAGGGAAATGTCTGAAGGAGAGCTTCTTCAATTGGAAAAAGCCAGAAAGCTTGATATTACTGAAGATGTTTATTATGAAATTATCCGTCAGAAAACAGCAACCCTGATTGCCGCATGTTGCGAAATAGGTGTTTTGTCAAATAACGCTGATGAAAAGCTTGCAAAAAGAATGCAGGACTTTGGAACTTATACCGGAATGGCTTTTCAGATTAAAGATGACCTGTTCGATTATCTAAGTTCAAATGTTATCGGGAAACCGGTGGGGATTGATATTAAGGAACAGAAAATGACACTTCCTTTGATCCATACCCTTACAATAGCAAGTGAAAAAGACAGAAAATACTATCTCAATACGATCAAACGCTATAATAATGATCAGAAGCGTGTAAAAGAGCTTATCGCTTTTGTTAAGAGCTCAGGTGGGCTGGATTATGCTATCAGTGTAATGAAAGATTTCCAGCAAAAAGCAAAAGACCTGCTTAATGAATTCCCCGATTCAGATGCTAAAAGATCACTCCACAGCATGCTGGATTATGTGATCGAAAGAAAATTCTAAAAGTGCCGGTACTTTTTTTATCTCCCGTAAATAATTAATCCTTAAAGCGGTTTTTCCTGTTACAGTTCTCTGTAATTGCCATCCGTTGGGAAATTCTATAAATGCTTTTATAATCAGATTATCTTAAAATAAAGTGAATTTGATTATATGGCCTAAATATTCATTTATATTCAACTCTACTTAATGTTTATCTTTCAATTCGGGATAAATGATTACATTATTCTTATGGTTACGATGATAACTGCCAGGACTATGCAGAATAAAGCAATTAAAAATAAATAATCCGCAATGTTCTCAAACTTGGTTTCTCTTTTTTCATTCTTCGTTCTGATAGCCAGAAATGAAAAAAAACAACTGCAGGCAAAAAGTATACAAGCAACACCTGCAAATTCGTCCAGATACGTACTACCACTGATTTTAGTGATTTTCAATGAAGTGATTATAATCAGAGAAAATCCTAAAAGATTGCTGGATGCATTTAATATATGAGGTGATTTTTTTTCCATTTATACAAATTTATTTAAAATAAAACACAATTTGCCTTATTATCAAATTTTTAAAAAAGATTATTAAAAATTAAAATTAATTTAAAAAGTGTATATTAGCAAAATACTTCTAGAACTAAAAATTTTTATATTTGGCTATGCAAACAACCTATATTGAAACACAGAAGATTTCCTTTCAAGATTTTAAAAATCAAATACTTGAAGACTATAAATTAGGGAGAATCTCTCGTGAAATGTCTTACCTGGGGAGAAGAGAAGTTCTTACAGGAAAAGCTAAATTCGGGATCTTCGGTGACGGTAAAGAATTACCACAGCTGGCAATGGCGAAAGTTTTCAGAAATGGCGACTTCCGTTCAGGATATTACAGGGATCAGACCTTTGCTTTGTCCGTCAATGCGTTAACGGTTGAAAGCTTTTTTGCACAGCTATATGCAGATACCAGCGTAGAAAGAGAGCCGGCATCAGCAGGAAGACAGATGAACGGGCATTTCGCAACGAGAAGCTTACATGAGGACGGGAGCTGGAAAAACCTTATGGCTCAAAAAAATATTTCTTCTGATATTTCTCCTACAGCAGGACAAATGCCTAGATTATTAGGGTTAGCTCAGGCTTCTAAAATATATAAATCAGTACAATTTGAAGGTTCTGAAAAGTTTTCAAACAATGGAAATGAAATAGCTTTCGGAACAATTGGCGATGCTTCCACAGCAGAAGGCCATTTTTGGGAAACTCTGAATGCGGCTTGTGCACTTCAGGTTCCGATGATCGTTTCGATCTGGGATGATGGGTACGGGATTTCTGTTCCTACTAAAAACCAGAGAGCAAAGGCGGATATCTCTGAAATGCTAAGTGGTTTCCAGAGAAAAGAAGGAGAAAACCAGGGATGCGAGATCATTCAGGTAAAAGCATGGGATTATCCTGCATTATTGGATGCCTACGCAAGAGCTGAACATTTTGCAAGAACTGAAAGTGTTCCTGTAGTTGTTCACGTCATTGAAGTTACGCAACCACAAGGGCACTCTACTTCAGGATCTCACGAAAGATATAAGAATGAAGAACGTCTTTCATGGGAAGCAGATTTTGACGGGTTGGTCAAGTTCAGAGAGTGGATTCTCAACTATTCCATTGAAATTGAAGGTAAAGAAGAGGTGATTGCAACCGCAGAAGAACTGGATGCTATCGATGACGAGGCTAAAAAGACAGTAAAAGCCGGACAGAAACTGGCTTGGGAAAACTATCAGAAAACCATTTCAGACCTGTCAAAAGCAGTTTTACCTTTGGTGGAAAACCTTAAAGGTCAAAATGCAGAAATAGAAAATTACATTACTCATTTTAATAAATTAGTCTCAAAAGCTAAAAAAGATATTTTCCACTTGGTAAGAATGTCTTTACTGGCAACAAGAGGAACCAATACTCCTGAAAGAAACCAGCTAATACAGAAGTACAATGAGATCCTGGAAGTAGAAAAAGACAACTATTCTTCTCATCTGTATTCTCAGTCTCAGTGGAAGGCCGAAAACGTTAAAGAGATCAAGCCTGTATATTCAGACAGCTCAGAAGATGTGGATGGAAGAGTAGTGGTAAGAAACAACTTTGATAAAATTTTTGAAAAATATCCTGAAACCCTTGTATTTGGAGAAGATGCCGGAAACATCGGTGATGTAAACCAGGGACTTGAAGGAATGCAGGAGAAATATGGTGAAGTTCGTGTTGCAGATACGGGAATCCGTGAAGCGACTATTTTAGGCCAGGGAATCGGTATGGCAATGAGAGGTCTGAGACCAATTGCCGAGATCCAGTATTTAGACTATATCCTATACTGCCTGCAGGGAATGAGTGATGATCTGGCAACAGTTCAGTACAGAACAAAAGGAGGGCAGAAAGCACCCGTAATTATCAGAACAAGAGGGCACAGATTAGAAGGGGTATGGCATTCAGGTTCTCCGATGGCAGGAATTCTTAATCTTTCAAAAGGGATTCTGGTACTAGTACCAAGAAACCTTACAAAAGCTGCAGGATTCTATAATACAATGCTTCAGAGTGATGATCCGGCAGTAATTGTTGAGTGTCTGAACGGATACCGTTTAAAAGAGAAGCAGCCTGATAACCTGGGAGAGTTTACTGTTCCTGTCGGGAAGATTGAAGTAACGAAAGAAGGAAAGGATGTAACGTTAGTAACCTATGGGTCTACATGGAGAATTGTAATGGAGGCAGCAGAAGAGCTGGAGAAATTAGGAATTTCTTCAGAGGTTATTGATGTTCAGTCTTTAATTCCTTTTGATTTAACAAACGAAATTGCTGAGAGTGTGAAGAAAACCAACAGATTAGTGGTGATCGATGAAGATGTGGAAGGAGGAACTTCAGCATTTATTCTTCAGCAGATTTTGGAGAAGCAAAAAGCTTTCAGATATCTTGATTCTGATCCTTTAACAATTGCCGCAAATGACCACCGTCCTGCTTATGCAAGTGATGGAGATTATTTCAGCAAACCTTCTGCAGATGATATGGTAGAAAAGATCTATGCGATGTTTAATGAAACCAATCCTCAAAAATATCCGGCGATATTCTAAGGACAAAAAAATATACAAAAAAGCTTCCGGGTAACCCGGAAGCTTTTTTTTGCATTATTGATTTCATTTAATTTTAATTCAGAAATTTATTATACAAAAAATCCCCGGAAAATTTGGGGATTTTGGCTGTAGAATCAATTAATCTTCAGGACAACTGCTTGATCCTGCATTACATGTCCAGTAACCCGGAAATCCGTTTTTGGGACGATGATAACAAGCTATTCCTTCTGCGCAGTCCGGTGGATTTCCACCACTAATTCTTTTTAATTCAGATTTGGATAATTTTTTTGAATTTTTCATATTGCTTTAATTTGTTGATTAGATTACAAATATAACAGTTTTGGTTTCACTCTTATTGGATTTATGACTAATCAAATAATTCTTATACATAAAATAAAACAGCTTCTGGTTTACAGAAGCTGTTTTTTAACCGAGTAAATATTTAAAATTGTCATCAAATGACAAAGTGATTTTGTTAATTATAAACCGATGTTTTTGGTAGGTTTTAATTGTCTTAAAATATTTTTTGGAATGGCATTCTTATGTACAAGAATAGCAGTTGACTTATATTCAACGTATGGTCTTGTTACATAGATATATCCTTCAAAATCATTGGTAACACCCCATGAGTTCTTTACCATATAATATTCTTTTCCGCTTTGATCTTTTGCTAAACCTACGATATGCATACCATGGTCATCCGTGGTTGAAAGGTTGTTAAGAGCTTTCTGACGCATATCTTCTGTGATCGCTTTGTCTTTTTTAGGCTCTGTAAACAATTCTTTTTTTACTTCAGGAGTGATCTGGTCAAGATCTACATCCGGAACATAGGCCACTCCGTTTTTATATGAAAAATAAGGTTCAGATACATCTGTTGCCCAACCTACAGAATATCCTTTTGAAATTGCATTGTCAACAATTGCAGTCATATCTGTCATCGGAATATTCCAGTCAGAATCATGGCTCCAGTTATCAGGAATCGGGTTTACAAATTTCTGGAAATAAGGATAATCTTTGTAAGAAGATAATTCTACATAATCTTCAGGATTGATTCCTACGACCTCCTTAGCAAATGTTTTCGGAGTGTAGGATTTCCCCTCATATGTAAAGTTAGTCGGAACTTTTCCAAGGTACTCATCCAGAATAACATCCACAGAAGACATCCAGTTGTCGGAAAGTTTTCCTTTAGATGAAGCCTGAACCAAACTATCTAATACAGTCTTTAATTTACCCTGCATTTCCTTGAAGTTGTTGGTGGTTTGTCCGGCTTTCAATCCTGTATACACTTCCTGAGGAACTGCACCGTACTTTTTGTACATATTGATTACATCGTGCAATTCACCTCCGTCTCCCCAACTGATAGCTCCGTTATTTAAAACATATAATTTTGCTTTGTCATGGTAAGAGTTTCTTGCGGTAAAGATTTCTGCCAGGTCTACAGGTTTTTTACCCATACGCTGCATTTCAGACTCAAGAAAAGAGTTCCCCGAGTAGCTCCAGCACGTTCCTGAAGATCCCTGGTTTTTTACTGAAGTAGCACCAACATCTTTAAGAGTCGTAAATTTAAAGTTAGCATTTTGGGATTGATTGTTTTTCAACTTGTTGATCAAGTCATCCTGTGCGAACATCATACTTCCTGCAGACAAAACAAAAAGTAATGAGGCAATTTTGTTATATTTCATTACTAAAAAGATTATTATTGAATAGTCGTTGTAATACAAGATTTGTTACAAAGGAAAAGGTTAAATTTTAAATTGGAGTTATTTGGGTGAAAAAGCAGGAATTCTATGTTACCATAATATAAAAACTTTAAATTTAATTTTCAAAAATTATTGAAAGTTCGAAAATTATTATTACATTTGTAATAGAAATTCAAAAAGAGATCAATATGCAACTTTCAGAGGCGAAGGAAAAATATATTCAGACGTGGGGAACATTTGCTACCAATTGGGGGATTAACCGGACAATGGCACAGGTTCATGCATTGCTTTTGGCAAGTGGAAAGCCATTATCAACAGATGAGGTAATGGAGCAGCTTGAAATTTCAAGAGGAAATGCCAATATGAATTTACGGGCTCTGATGGACTGGGGAATTGTAAAAAAGGAATTTGTAAAAGGAGACCGGAAAGAGTATTTCATTGCTGAAAAAGATGTGTGGTTTCTGTTTAAGCAAATCACAAAAGAAAGAAGAAAAAGGGAAATCGAACCGGTAATTTCTTTTTTAGAAGAATTAAAGAATATTGAAGACCGTGATTCTGATGAAGCCAAAGAGTTTATTAAGTTGATGGAAGATTTTAGTTCGGTTACGGGGAAGATTAATAATATTATGGATCTCGCGATCAAAAGTGATGATCATTGGCTGGTAGGAAAGATCACGAATCTATTAAAATAAGGCTAAAAAGGACAGTGTTCCTTTTTTATTTCAAATAAACTTTCAAAAATTATTGAAAATATAATAATTATGAAAAATTTAATCATTCATTTGTTTTTGATTTTGTACTTCTCGAAAAGAAAATCATTTTAAAATTAAGGATATGAAAACTCTAAAGAACCAGACCCTCATCTACGACAATGAATGTCCTATGTGTAATATTTACTCTAAAGGTTTTATACAATGTGGAATGCTTGATGAAAATGGGAGAGAGGCTTTTAGTGAATTGAGTGTTAAGAGCAGATCGGTTATTGATTATAAGCGGGCAAAAAATGAAATTGCGTTGATTGATCATAGCACAAATGAAGTGATATACGGTCTGGACAGCCTGCTTGCTATTATTGGAAACTCATTTCCGGTATTGGAGAAGATAGTGAGAATACAACCTTTTTACTGGTTTTTCAGAAAATTATATTCTTTTGTGTCATATAACAGAAAACAGATTATTCCATCATCTAAACCTTATACAGAAGAGTCATGTGTTCCCGATTTTAACATGAAGTACAGGATCGGATACATCCTGTTTGTGGTGATTTTTTCCTCCTGTATTTTAAGTGTATTTGTTACAAAAACGGGATTAGGTTTTAGCCGGAATTTTTTAAGGGAATTGGCCATTTGTTTAGGGCAGATCGCTTGGCAAACTGTTTTTTTAAAGGCCTACCTGAAAGATAAAATATGGGATTATATCGGAAATATGATGACTGTTTCCCTGATCGGGACCCTGCTTTTATTGCCTGCTCTCTTTACAGAATTCAATTCTCTATTTTATATTTTTTACTTTGGAATTGTGGTTTTCATGATGCTTCTAGAGCACATAAGACGTTGCAAAATATTGGAATTGAATTTTATTCCGTCCATAAGTTGGATTATTTACAGAACTATTGTCTTGATCACTTTATTGTATTACTATGTCTAGAATTTATTTAAAAACAATCATTAAGGCAGACATCTGTAAAGTTTTTGATCTATCAAGGGATATTGATCTGCATCAGCAATCAACATCCGGTACAGAGGAGAAAGCTATTGCCGGACGTATGCACGGACTTATTGAACTGAATGAAACGGTAACATGGCGTGCAAAGCATCTGGGAATATATCAGACGCACACTTCAAAAATAATCAGTATGGAAAAGCCTCTGGAGTTTACTGATGTTATGCTGAAAGGAACTTTTAAATCATTAAAGCATCAGCACCTTTTCAAACAGGAAGGAAATTACACGATCATGACCGATATTTTCGAATTTGAATCTCCTTTGGGAATGATCGGTATGCTGTTTAATTATTTTTTTCTTAAAAATTACCTCAAAGATTTTTTAGTAAAAAGAAATGAAATCATCAAAAAAATGCAGAATTATGAACTTTTTAAAGGCTGAATGGCGCAAACTGGCGATCATCAATTATGAAATAGATCCTGAAATACTGATAAAATATCTTCCTGAAGGTACAGAACTTGATTTCTATAAAGGGAAATGCTATATAAGTCTTGTCGGATTTATGTTTTTAAATACCAGATTACTCGGTTTACGCATCCCTTTTCACCGCAACTTTGAGGAAGTTAACCTTAGGTTTTATGTGAAAAAAAGAGAAAATAATGCATGGAAAAGAGGAGTGGTCTTTATTAAAGAGATTGTTCCGAAACCGGCCTTAAGCTTTATTGCAAATGCTATCTATAATGAAAATTATAAAACGCTGCCGATGAAAAACGCAATAGCAAAAAAGGAACACGAAATGTTGGTTACATATTCATGGAAAGATAAAACATGGCATTCTATGGAAATTACTGCAGATCTTCAGGCACTTCCTATGGAATCTGATTCTGAATTTGAGTTCATTACCGAACACTATTACGGATTTACAAAAAATGATAACAAGACTTCCGAGTATGAAGTTTGCCACCCTCAATGGAAATATTATCTGGTAAAAGATCATCAGTTGAAGATAGATTTTGAAAGAATCTACGGAAAAGATTTTAAATTTTTGAACATTCAGGATCCTCTGTCTGTAATGCTTGCAGAAGGTTCCGAGATTAAAGTAAAAATAAAAAAATATATTATCTGAAACGGAGTTCAGAATAATTAACCCTCTAAAACCCTAAATTTATGAAAATCATTATTGCAGGCGGTACAGGATTTCTTGGTGAAAACCTGAAAGAGTATTTCCGTGCGAAAGGAAATCAGGTCTATATTTTAACCAGAAATCCTAAAAATGAACACGAAATGTATTGGGATGCAACCCATATCGGCGAGTGGTCACATAAGCTTGAGAGCTGTGATGTCCTGATCAATCTTACGGGGAAATCTGTTGACTGCAGGTATAATGATAAAAACAAAAAAGAAATTTATTCCTCAAGAATTGAAAGTACAAGAGTTCTTCAAAAAGCGGTAGACCAATGCACTGACAAACCGAAAATATGGCTGAATGCAAGTTCGGCAACCATTTATGTGCACTCTGAAAAGAATCTGAATACAGAAGAAAACGGAGTTATAGGAGATGATTTTTCGATGAATATCTGTAAAAGCTGGGAAAAGGAATTCTTTGCCGTGCATCATGATGAGATAAGGAAAGTGGCGTTACGTACTTCTATAGTAATGGGGAAAAACGGAGGAGCTTTCCCAAAACTTTGCCAGGTTACAAAACTAGGGTTAGGAGGAAGACAGGGAAGAGGGAATCAGCATGTTAGCTGGATTCATATTGAAGATTTTTGTCGTGCCATTGAATGGATCATACATCATGAATACATTTCAGGTTGTGTTAATGTGACCGCTCCTCAGCCTTTAACTAATGAAGAATTAATGAAAAAACTACGGAAACGTTTACGAATTCCGTTTGGAATTAATTCCCCTGTGTGGCAACTGGAACTGGCGTCTGTATTTCTCAATACAGAAACAGAATTATTACTTAAAAGCAGAAATGTATATCCGGAAATACTGATGAAAAATGGCTTTCAATTCCTCTATCCTGATATTGATTCTGCTTTACAGAAACTTATCTAGGTTTGAAACCCCATAAAGGATTAGTCTTAGTAAGCTAAAAACAGAAATTTCATCCGCGGGGAGAAAATATTTTTAAAAACCCTGAATGTTTAAAAGCTCTGAAGCTACTCATCAGGAGTCATACAGGGAAGTAATTTTTGCGAGTTTACAGCAGGATGATTACATTAGCAAAAAGTATTTTTTTATGCTGATTCCACAAAAAACTAAAACCTTTTTTCTTTCATCACTTTTCATATCGGCAACCTTTCTTTCACAGGCCCATAATGTTTCAAAAGGCTATGAGAAGCCAACGGACCCTTTGGTTGTGAAAAACCTGGAAGAATGGCAGGATCTTAAATTCGGACTTTTTATGCATTGGGGAACGTACAGCCAATGGGGAATTGTAGAAAGCTGGAGTCTATGCCCGGAAGACGAATCGTGGACTCAGCGTAAGCCTGAACACGGAGAAACATATAATGAATATGTGAAGAATTATGAAAATCTTCAGACAACATTCAATCCAACTCAGTTTAATCCCCGGAAGTGGGCTGATGCAGCTAAAAAAGCGGGAATGAAATATGTAGTTTTTACAACGAAGCACCATGATGGATTTTCCATGTTTGATACGAAAGAATCTGATTACAAAATAACGTCTGCTAAAACTCCTTTTTCTAAAAATCCCAAAGCAGATGTTGTACAAGAAATTTTTACCACATTCCGTAAAGAGGGATTTAAGATCGGAGCTTATTTTTCTAAACCGGACTGGCATTCCGATGATTATTGGTGGCCTTACTTTCCTCCAAAAGACCGGAATGTAAATTATGATCCTAAAAAATATCCGGAAAGATGGGAACGCTTTAAGAAGTTTACCTGGAATCAGCTCAATGAGATTACTTCAAATTATGGTAAAATAGATATACTGTGGCTGGATGGTGGCTGGGTGCGCCCCTTTAAAACAATTGATCCTGCTGTAGAATGGCAAAAAACCATTAAGGTGGAACAGGATATCGATATGGATAAGATTGGTAATATGGCCCGGAAAAACCAGCCGGGAATCATTATCGTAGACCGTACGGTTCCCGGAAAATGGGAAAATTATGTAACTCCGGAACAGGCAGTGCCCGATCAGCCTCTTTCAATTCCCTGGGAAAGCTGTATTACCATGGGAGATTCTTTTTCTTACGTACCTAATGATCATTATAAGTCCTCCCAAAAGATCATTGAAACCCTCATTAAAATCATTTCAAGAGGAGGAAACTATCTGATGAATATTGCTCCCGGTCCTAATGGGGATTATGATGCTGTGGTATATGAAAGGCTGAAAGAAATATCCGGTTGGATGGATAAGAATGGGGCAGCTGTTTTTGCAACAAGAACCTTGGCTCCTTTTCATGAAGGGGACTTTTATTACACCACGAGCAAAGACGGAAAAACGGTGAATGTATTCCATACCGATGAAAAAACAAGTTATGCAGCTCCTTCTGACCTGAGTTTTTCAGTCCCTGAAAACTTTACCCCTAAATCCCTGAAAATTCTGGGTATTGATTCGAAGGTACAGTGGAAGCAGAAAGGAAACAGCATTGAGGTGCACCTGCCTTCAGAACGTAAACAGCTCATATATTCAACTGTAATTCAACTACAGAAATAATGAAGTTCCGTTTTCGATTTCCAGGAATCGCTTTGCTATTAAGTCTAAGCTTTGTTTCCGCTCAAAAACCACTGTATAAAGATTCAAAACAACCTGTTGAGCTAAGGGTTCAGGATCTGCTCAAAAGAATGACGCCTGAAGAAAAGTTCTGGCAGTGTTTTATGATTCCCGGAGACCTGGATCATGTTTCCAAAGATCAGTACCGGCATGGGATTTTTGGATTACAGGTGAGTGCCACCAATCAAGGAGATGGTGTAGCCGGACAAATGCTAAAATATAATGCAGATGAGGATGCAGAGAGACTGGCGAGAAAAATCAATAGTATTCAGAAATATTTTATTGAAGAATCAAGATTGGGAATTCCGATTATTCCATTTGATGAAGCTTTACACGGTTTAATGAGAGAAGGCGCTACGGCCTTTCCACAAGCCATTGCTTTATCTTCATCTTTTAATCAAGGGCTGATGAAGGAAGTCTCCATGGCGATTGCAAAAGAATCGAAACTGAGGGGAATCCGTCAGATCTTAACTCCTGTAGTTAATTTGGCCAGTGATGTGAGATGGGGCAGAACAGAGGAGACATATGGAGAAGACCCGTTTTTGACCTCCGTGATGGGAACCGGTTTTGTAAGCTCATTCGAAAATACAGGAATCATTACAACGCCTAAACATTTTCTTGCGAACGTGGGGGAGGGAGGAAGAGATTCTTATCCTATCCACTGGAGCAAAAGATATCTGGAAGAAACCCACCTTATTCCGTTTTTTAAAGCATTTACAGAGGGAAAAAGCAGATCTGTAATGACTTCTTATAATTTGTTGGATGGAAGACCTGCCACAGCAAACCACTGGTTGTTATCAGAAAAATTGAAAAAAGAATGGAATTTTAAAGGATTTGTAATCAGTGATGCAAGTGCAGTTGGTGGTGCCAATGTATTGCATTTTACGGCAAAAGATTATGAGGATGCCTCAGCTCAGGCAATTAATGCAGGTCTGGACGTAATTTTTCAGACGGATTACGAGCATTACCGATTATTTATTCCATCATTCCTGGACGGAAGAATATCTCAGGAGAGAATAGATGATGCTGTTTCGCGGGTACTGAGGGCTAAATTCGAACTCGGGTTATTTGACGATCCATACATATCCGATAAAGATATTGAGGGCTTAAAAAAGCTTAATTATGCAAGTCTTGCAGAAAAAGCTGCAATAGAGTCTTTTGTCTTGCTTCAGAACAAAAACAACACACTCCCTGTTTCCGCAAATGCAAAAAGAATCCTTTTAGTAGGTGCTGATGCGACGGAAGCCAGATTAGGCGGGTATTCAGGACCGGGAAATCATAAGGTGAGTATATTGGAAGGCATTAAGAACTTTTGCTCAAAGAAAGGGATTGAGGTAGTATATGCTAAAGGAATTGAGCGGAATGTGAAAGATGTACTGACTGTTCCTGCTGAATTTTTATCTTTTGGAAATCAAAAGGGCTTGAAAGGATTTTATTTTTCAAATAGTGAATTCAAAGGAAATCCTGCATTTGAAAGACAGGATGAACAGATTAATTTTCAATGGACTTTGTATTCTCCTGATGTGGAAAAGCTTCAGCCGGATAATTACAGTGTGCGTTGGACCGGGCAATTAAAAGCTCCGGATTCAGGCAAGTATCGGTTGGGCCTTCGTGGAAATGATGGTTTCAGATTATATCTGGACGGCAAACTGGTTGTAGATCAGTGGGAAAAGCTAAGCTATTCCACTCAAACCACAGAAATAGATTTTGTTAAAAATAAAAGTTATGATCTTCAGATCGAATTTAAAGAAAACAGGGGCGAAGCTCATATAGAACTGATATGGAATTATGGTGTAGAAGATCAGAAAAAGAATTTTAATGAAGCCTTGGAACTGGCAAAAACGGCAGATCATATTATTGTCACCGCAGGAATTCATGAAGGCGAGTTTCAGGATCGCTCATCTTTAGCCCTTCCCGGAAATCAGGAAGACTTTATTCATCAGGTGTCGAAGTTAAGTAAACCGACTACCGTGGTCTTAGTCGGAGGTTCAGCAATAAAAACAACAAAGTGGAAAGATGAGGTCGGAGCTATTTTAGATGTATGGTATCCTGGAGAGCAAGGGGGAAATGCAATCGCAAAAGTTCTTTTTGGGGACGAAAACCCATCCGGAAAACTGCCGGTTACGTTTCCACAGGAAGAAGGGCAGCTTCCGTTAACGTATAACCATCATCCTACCGGCAGGGGAAATGATTATTATGACCTGAGTGGCGAGCCATTGTATCCCTTTGGATATGGATTGAGCTATACGACTTTTGAGATTTCGGATTTACAATTGAACAAGACCCAATATCACACAAACGATACCATTATTGCGAAGGTTACTATTAAAAATACCGGAAAGGTGAGTGGAAGCGAAGTTGTCCAACTCTATGTAAGAGATAAATTGGCTTCAGTTTCCAGACCTGTTCTTGAACTAAAAGGATTTCAGAAAGTATATCTGAAACCGGGAGAATTAAAGAAGGTATCTATAGAAGTTCCCGTAAAAGATCTGAAGTTTTTGGATGAGAAAATGAACTGGATCGTAGAAAAAGGGACTTACCGTATTATGATTGGGAACTCTTCCAAAAATCTGACTTTAAAGCAGGATGTTGAAGTTCAGTAATTTAAGATTGTGGTATGATATATGTAATATTTACTCCGAACCTGAATGAAATTAATTAATTATATTTTTTTTATTAAAATCATTCATAAAAGTAAAGGTCATGAACAAGTTTTTTATAACAACAGTAGTATTAATAGGTTTATCGATGAATGTTCAGGCTCAGAGGCGCCCGGCACCTCCGCCACATCCTTCGAGAACCGAATTGATAGAAAAGAAATCGCAAGAGCTGGAAAGAAAATACAATCGGGAAAGGAAACTTATTTTGAACCATCCGCTGGCTACCAAAAAGATGAAAAGAGACCAGTTAAAGGCTTTGGATGAGAAGTACAGGATTGAAAAAAAATTACTGAAAAAACTATAATACTCCGGAATTTATATACGACTCAAAAGAGCAGGAAATACCTGCTCTTTTTATTATGTTATTTTAAAACTCAGTATATCGGATCGTTATTAATTAAACCAATCGGCACGGAACTTCCAAATCTTTTGTAAGATAGTAACTAGTGCACGCATTTCTATTGCCTGTTTCTTATAACCTGTAATCACCAATTAGCTAAGACTATGAAAGTACCGGTGATTATTTAAAAGCTGAAATAACAGGGATTTTTTAGGATTATTAAAATTGAAATTGTTTCGGGAGAAGATTTTGTATTGTGAAATTTTTGGTATAATATAATATTTGTTATGAATATTTTGTTGTGTTATGTTTTTAATTAATTATAATCAAATGAAATTTTCTATATGATTCATTATTGGATGAATTTGCATAAACGTGAATCATCCCATATTTTTTCCTTAAATTCGCATAAAAATTTTAAGCTAATGAATTACGATATTATTGTCATCGGAAGTGGTCCTGGTGGATATGTTACAGCGATTAGAGCGGCACAGTTGGGTTTCAAAACTGCAATTATCGAAAAAGAGAATTTAGGTGGAATTTGCCTTAACTGGGGATGTATACCAACTAAAGCTTTATTGAAATCTGCTCAGGTTTTTCATTATATTAATCATGCTGAAGATTATGGTTTAAATAAAGTAGAGCCAAGTTTTGAATTTTCAAACGTAATTCAAAGAAGCCGTGGTGTTGCCAACAAAATGAGCAAAGGAATCGAGTTCTTAATGAAAAAAAATAAGATCGATGTTATCCTTGGTACGGCTAAAGTTTTAAAAGATAAAAAAGTATCTGTTACAGATAAAGACGGTAAAGTGACTGAATATGCAGGAAGTCATATTATCATTGCAACAGGTGCACGTTCAAGAGAATTACCAAATTTACCACAGGATGGTAAAAAAGTAATCGGATACAGACAGGCATTATCTCTTCCTGAGCAGCCAAAATCTATGATTGTTGTAGGTTCAGGTGCAATCGGAGTAGAGTTTGCCGATTTCTATAACACGATGGGAACAAAAGTGACTATTGTTGAGTTTATGCCGAACATTGTTCCTGTAGAAGATGAAGAGATCTCTAAACATCTTGAGAAATCTTTGAAAAAATCAGGAATCGAGATTATGACCAATGCTTCTGTAGAAAGCGTGGATACCAACGGGGAAGGTGTAAAAGCAAATGTAAAAACTGCTAATGGAAACATTACCCTGGAAGCTGATATTTTACTTTCAGCGGTTGGTATTGCTGCCAATATCGAAAATATAGGATTGGAAGAAGTAGGAATCCAGACAGATAAAGGAAGAGTTTTGGTTAATGAGTGGTACGAAACTTCAGTTCCCGGATACTATGCCATCGGTGACCTTATCCCGACTCAGGCCTTAGCACACGTAGCTTCTGCAGAAGGAATTACATGTGTTGAAAAGATCAAAGGATTGCACGTAGAGAAAATTGATTATGGCAATATTCCTGGATGTACTTACTGTCACCCTGAAGTTGCTTCTGTAGGTCTTACAGAAAAGCAGGCTAAGGAAAAAGGATATGAAATCAAAGTAGGTAAATTCCCTCTTTCTGCAAGTGGTAAAGCAACTGCAAACGGAAATACAGATGGTTTCATCAAAGTTATTTTCGATGCTAAATATGGAGAGTGGTTAGGATGTCATATGATCGGTGACGGAGTAACTGATATGGTTGCCGAAGCTGTTGTTGCAAGAAAATTAGAGACAACAGGGCACGAGATCATTAAATCTATCCACCCGCACCCAACTGTTTCTGAAGCAATCATGGAAGCAGCTGCGGCAGCTTATGGAGAAGTGATCCACATTTAATCTATAATACAGAAATATTTAAAAGCCCAGATTATTCTGGGCTTTTTCAATATAGTTTATGCAGGAATATTTATTAAAATAATTTTAAAATTAGAATATTTCAAAAAAATAATCAGATTTTCTCGCCCTGTTTTCTTAATTTTATTCTATGAATCTTGAGAAAGTAGGGCTTGTTTTATCAGGTGGCGGTACCAAGGGTATTGCACATGCCGGAGTTTTAAAATTCCTGATTGAGAAGAATATTGATATTGATGTATTGTCTTGTTGCAGTGCAGGTTCTATCGTAGGATGCCTGTATGCAGTCGGTAAAACACCTGAAGAAATTCTGGAATTCTTCAATTCGGTTTATTTTTTCAACTGGAAGCATTTTACATTCAACCAGCCCGGGCTGGTATCCTCCATTATTTTTACCAACTATTTAAGACCCATTTTTCAGGATATGAAGCTGAAAGATCTGGATAAAGAGGTTAAGATCGTAGCTACGGAACTGGTGTCCGGGACGCAGAAAATTTTTGATGAAAATTTTAAAGTTACAGATGCAATTATTGCCTCATGTTCTATTCCCGGGATTACAACGCCTTATATCATCGGCGAAGAGATGTATTGTGATGGAGGAGTATTAAATAACTTTCCTGCAGATATCATCAGGGAGGAATGTGATAAGCTGATCGGGGTTTTTGTATCTCCGCCCCATGAAATCGATATTAAAGATTTAAAATCCATTAAAGCTATTGTTTCACGCTCTTATGACCTTCTTTCGTACAGAATAGAAAAAGGAAAGTTCGATTATTGTGATTGGTTCATTACCTCACAGGATCTTTCCAATTACGGAACTTTTGAAAGGAAAAAGGATCGTCTTGAAGAGATTTTCAATATAGGCTATAATTCGGCAAAAGAAAGTTTTGCAGAGAGTAATTTTTATACCCAGATCAAACAATTAGGTACATAAAATAAAAACTCCCGCATCCAATGCGGGAGTTTTTATTTTACTTTTTTACCACGATTCCATCCTGTTGTACCACAGTATTACCACTTTCATCACTTACAACGAGCGTATAGGGTGCTTTCGTTGCTGAATCGGTGAGGTAATTTCTCCAGACCTGGTAATGAAATCCTTTATTTACGAAATCATAATAATAATTACCTCCGGAACCATCTGGAACAAGCTCTCCGTCACTGATGATCATATTAGGTTTTGAGGTAAGTTTTGAATTGGCTCCCCATGCCTGATAAAGGTATTTTCCGTTAGGTTGAAGATCGATCCGTATTTTAAATTTCTTTGTTTTAATAATAACGGTTTTGGGAACCTGCTGGATATATTCTGAACTGTTTTCAGTTTTTATAACCGGATTTTCATTAGCAGCGTATGCATAAGCTGGAGAAGCTAATGCTATAATAAATGTGCCCATTAAGATTGTTCTGATCATGGCAATAGGTTTTAAAATTAGATTACCTGAATCTAATCAAATATAAAGCCATTAAACAATCAATACAATTTAAATCTTAGCTGGTATGGCTTGCAAAAGCTTCTTCCAGGCTGCCGAATTTTCCTTTGAATTCTTCAATCGGACAATCCTGAAGGATATTTCCTTTATGGATAAGAATTACCCGTGAGCATAATGCTTCAACCTCCTGCATAATGTGGGTTGACAGCAGAACGGTTTTTTCTTTACCGATCTCTTTTACTACATTTCTTATTTCAATAATCTGATTAGGATCCAGACCGTTGGTAGGTTCGTCAAGAATGAGAAGATCAGGCTGATGTAGAATAGCCTGTGCCAAACCAACCCTCTGCTTATATCCCTTGGAAAGCTGACTGATTTTTTTCGATTTTTCAGGAGTGATCCCTACAAGCTCTATCACTTCATTAATTCGTGTTTCAGGGATTTTATGAATATTAGCCACAAATTGCAAATATTCTTTAACATACATTTCCAGATACAGAGGATTATTTTCAGGAAGAAAACCAATATTCTTCTTAGCTTCTATCTCATATTCCGAAATTTCTTTATCATTAAAGATGATTTGCCCTTCATCTATTTTTAAAGCTCCGACAATGGATTTCATTAAAGTAGATTTTCCTGCGCCGTTAGGTCCCAGAAGGCCAATGATTTCATTTTTATCAATGGAGATGTTAATCAGGTTAAGGGCGGTTTGGTCACCAAATTTTTTGGTTAAATTGATTATTTGAAGCGACATAGGGTGTAATGATCTTTTTGCAAAAATAAAATAAAAAAACTCATTCTTAGGAATGAGCTCTGCTATATTGTAAAAATAATTATTATTTTTTCGTTTTCTTATTTTTATTGCCGGAATTATAAGATGATGCTGAAGTGTCCGGCTTATTGGAATGAACATTGTTCATCATGGCAGTCCTCTCATACAGAGATGATTTCCCATTTGTTTTTCCGAAGATTTTATCGACCTGCTTCTTATTTAAGAATTGAGATTTTCCAACATATTTTCGGTTTTTATTAATGAACTGGATAAACTGAACGGTTGGCTGGCCATAGTTTTTCTCGTAATGGAGCTCAATGATATCGTTTGGAAGCTCCAAAGCGATGTTTCCTTCTGGAAGGGAAATAAACCCGTCCGTAATCAGTTTATATAGATCAGAGACATCTCCGTTCAGGTTTTGAAAAGAAAAAGATCTGAAAGTATTGAGGTTGCTGGTATTAAGATCCTGGTAATTGATAGTGAATTTATCCTCCTTTTTATATAAGCCAACAGAGTTATCTTTACCAATTTCCACTAGAGTCTCATTTTTTAACACTTTAATTTGTGCAAAAATTGAAATACCGAACAGACAAGTAAATAGTAAAATTATTTTCCTCATTGGATTGATTTTTAACATTTTATAATATGGCGTCCTTGCAATTCCGGGATCAGATAGCATTAAAAACTTCGTCCCTAAAGCAAAAGTAACATTTTTTTTTGATATTTATTTTTGAAATATGCGCTATGTTATGCGCAACATCTAACTCTAACGCAAAAGAGTTTATTCCGAATCACGCTGAATTACCCGGCTGTTCACGAAAATGTAAAAGAGTAATATGATTTTGGATAACAGAAAGTTGCGGGGAACAGATCACCCGGAATAGATATCCGGTAAGAAATGGGTAAAATAAATTTTTCATGTGTTTTAATTGTGTTACTAAGACAAATCTATGATATTAAATTTAATTAATTCAATTTATCCCAAAAGTTTGGAAAATTTTTGAACAGTGACCCTACAATGGCAGGTCTTTATGTTTTGAATAGATGAGTCTGATAAGCACGGAATTTACTATTCAATTATTCTGAAGTGTTTGCTGGAACAGGTTTATACAGGTATTTCCTTAGTTTATTAACGGGTAAATAGACGGAAAGTACAGACAGTATTCCTGCAAGTGCTCCTACGAGTATGGCCATTGCCATAGCATCGAGCTTGTAGTTTGTTGAAAATTTGTACTGAGCAAATACCAGAAGAGAAAGTACAAGAAGCCCACTGATAACACCATGTAATATACTGAATTTCGTCATGAACTTTTTTGTATTCAGCTTGTTATCTACCATGAATTCTATTGTTCCCTCTTCTGCAGCGGCAGTGACTCTTTTGGTGATATCGATCGTGAGGATAACCGGCAGGAAAATGGCCATTGGCAAGGTTAGCCGGGCCAGATTCTGGGTACCTGAGAAGAAATGAGTATAACCCAGCTCGTGAAAGCTTGCATAGGCAATAATAAAATTAAGAAATGCATTCGGAAGAACATAGTAGATCGTCCGCGTTAATAAAAAGCGTTTGAGAGTGGTTTTCTTTTTTATAGTAGGGGATTTATCCGTTTTCATGTTTAGTTCTGTAAAGATACAGTAAGTAGTTCAAGGGCTTTATCTTTAATTTCTGTGGCTTTCTGTCTGGATAGGAAATCTTCATTCGACATAAGCGTAAAATCCATTTCCTGCTTGTAGGTAGTGGTAACCAGGGTGTTCGAATTGAGCCAAGGAAAAGCAACGGTGGGACTCATAATCGTTTCGAGCTCAAAACGCTGATATTGATCCGGAATATTAATTTTTCCCATGTTGGATAGGGTAATATCATGTCCGCCATGGGTTGATTTAAGCATGCTGATCATGCGTTCGACAAGCGGGTGCATCTGTTCACCCATCCAAAGAAGTTCCCGTGCTTCTATTTTTTCTAATTTCTCAAGAAGGTCTTTTTTGATGTGTCCTGCCTGGTCAAATATCCCATGATTTCCTTTTTTCAATGATAGTTCTATGGTAGGAGCAAAAGCAAATACATGATCCTGCTTTATTTCCGGAATAAAATGGCGCACGTCCACGGGGCTGATCACTTTTCTTTTAGCCTCAGCTCCCCGGATTTCCTGAAATGCCTGCATGAATGAAGCACACAACAGCGAGTGTACAGAAACACCATGCGCTTTACACTTGCTGGTGATCTGGTTCGTTATTTCCGGGTTCAGTTTCCAATGGATCACATAGTTTTTTCCAAGATTTCTTTTTTTACTTTTCTTTTGCATCAGAAAGAAGAGCCTGGCCATAAGCAGGTATAGCCTTGCTTTGCGTACTTTCTTTTTGGTATTAAAACCGGAAGGCAGGAAGTCATCAACTGAGCTGAATGCCTGGTATGTATCCAGTTCCATAGTTGGATCATCCAGCAGGCAGAGAAGCTCCCGCATCAGAGTTACCTGGGAAGTTCCATCACAAATGCAGTGGGGAAGTACCCAGAGAATTTCGGAAACCTCATTTCCTTTAATCCATACCAGTTGAGCCAAAGGTTTCCGATGATCTTCAAACATGCGGAACCATTCTTTTTCAGACTCACGCAACCAATCTTCATCGGATTCCCGGTCTATGATCCGAAGGGGAATGGCTTCCATCTCTCTTTCTTCTATAAAAAAGGGATATTGCTCAGTATCGGTATCGATCCTGGATCTGAGCAAAGAATGTTTTTTCTGGATTTTTTCTAAAGCTGTTTTAAAATCTGCTTCATGAAGTGTTCCTTTGATCTTTGCTGTAAATACGCAATTGAGGGGTGTTCCGGAATCAACATACATGATTCTCTCCACCATCATTAGTTTTCTCTTGATCATGATACTGCTGAATATTCAAGTTTTAATTTTATAGTATCAAGGATGTCCTTACGAATGGCCTGTGCATCTGAGTAAGGTAGATATCCTTCACTACCGATAAAGCAAAAATCCATTTCTCCCTGAAAGGTTGAAACTACAAATCCGGTAGTCTGGCCCAGAGGGCCCAAAGCTGAAGGGCTGAAAACGGTATCTACGGTAAAGTTCCTGTATTCATGGGGCACCTGAATAAGGCCAAGATTAGAAAGCATACAGTCATTGGTTGCTTTTCCATTTCTCAGGATTCTCGTGAAATTATCCAGGGCATAATGCCATGATTCAATGATCATCATCTTGGTATATGGATCCAGTTTTGAGGTCTTACGCTTCACGTGCTTCTGCATCTTCCGTACATTATCCAGAAAATTCAATTTTTCATTAATCGAAACTTCAACCATCAGCCCGAAGGCAAAAATATGATCATGTTTGATTTGTGTTGTTAGACGTCTGATATCCACAGGGCAGCAAATTTTATTCAATGCAGCTTTCCCCCTTATTTTTTTAAATGCCTGAAGAACAATTGCACAAAGAAAAGTATTCACGGTAAAACCATTGGATTTACAATAGGAAATTACTTGTTGAGTCATTTCCTTGTCAAACTTCCAATGGATCATATAATCGTTTTGCCTCTCTATTGGTTTTTTGTTTACAGGAGCATATTTAATGATGGTAGATGCCACTCTGCCGAGTACTTTTGCTTTAAGCTTATGCCTTCGGCTGTTTAAGATGTTTGCAGGAACAATATCCTGGATTCCGAGGATAGGATTCTCTACACCAATATCGGCGGAAGGGTTGTCCAATACCTGTAAAAACTCATACAATAATGTCATTGCGGAACCTCCATCGCATAAACAATGGTGAAATGAGAAAAACATGTCTGAAACTTCTTCTCCTTTGATCCATACAAACCTTATCAGGGGGAACTTTTCATGATCGAAAGGCATATACCATTCTTTCATGGATTCTTTCTGCCAGTCGTCTTCTCCCTGCCGGATCACAATTCTTATAGGAATGGGTACAACTTTCTGGGGCACTTCAAACCATGGAAGGTTTTCTTCGTCATGGGTTACATGTGCTTTTAACCAGGGATGTTTATTTTGAAGCAAAGCCAGAGCCCGCTGAATTTCTTCCAATTTGAACGTACCCCTTAATCTGAACGGGATAATGCCATTAAAAGCCTCTGTTCCATCTCCTAATATCATTCGTTCTCCAAATAGTAGTTTTCTTTTCATAGGTTATATCAAATTAATGTTTTTCTTGTTTTTTATGCAAAAAGCTTTCTGATCATTCCAACCTACATTCTTGCTGTCTGCTGCAAAGAGATCCAAAATGGATCTCTTTAGTTTTATATCATTCCGTTTACTTCATCTGCTTCCCGAATAATACCGGACAAGAAGTAACTTTATCAATCTTTTAGTTCATATCACTGATTTTTATCTGATCATAATACTTCGGCATATTCCAGTTTAAGTTGAATGGACTCAATCATCTCATCACGTATGGCTAAAGCTTCAGTGTATGGTAAATATCCCTCACTACCCATAAAAGAAAAATCCATTTCTCCCCTGTAGGTAGATGTTACCATGGTTGTTGTATTACCCAGAGGACCGATTACAGAAGGACTGAATATGGTTTCAACGGAAAATTCTTTATAGTTCTCAGGAATCTGGATCCTTCCCAGATTGGAGAACATACAATCATTGGTAGACCTTCCTTGTTTCAGAAGCCTGGTGAAGTTTTTCAGGGCATCGTGTCCGGACTCCATTACCATCATTACCATGTACGGGTTAAGCTTGGATGTTTTACGTTCCACATCTTCCTGCATAAGCGTCAGATTGTCTTCAAAGCTCACTTTTTCATTGGATGACAGGGTAATCATCAGCCCGAAAGCAAAGATATGATCCTCTTTTATCTGTGAGGCAAAACGTCTGATATCTACAGGACAGGAAACTTTATTGAAAGCCGCCGGACCTTTTACTTTCTTAAAAGCCTTAAGTAATGAAGCGCTCAAAAAAGTATTCACGGTAACCTTCATGGCTTTACAGTAAGAGATCAGTTGGCTGCTTGTCTCACGATCAAATTTCCAGTGGATAAAGTAGTCATTTTTCCGGTCAATGGCTTTTTTGTTCACGGGCATGTATTTTATCGCTGTGGCAGCGACTCTCCCGATAAATTTTGCTTTCAGACGCTGTCTCCGGTTCAATAAAATAGCTGATGGAACCACATCCTCAATTCCCAATATCGGATTCTCTGTTCCAATATCTGTCAATGGATTATCCAATACCTTTAGAAATTCATCTAAAAATGCCATTGCAGAACCACCGTCAGACAGACAATGATGGAAAACAAAAAGCATATCTGATACTCCTTCTCCCTTGATCCATACAAACCGGATAAGAGGAAATTGGTCATACTTAAAAACGGTTTGCCATTCCTTTATGGATTCTTCCTGCCAATCGTTTTCCCCTTTTCTGACCACAGTTCTTACAGGAATAGGAACAATAGGATCCGGTACTTCAAACCACGGTACTTTCTTTTCATCATGTATGATGAGTGCTCTCAGCCAAGGGTGCTTGGCCTGGATCTGATATAAGGCATGCCGCACGTCTTCTTCCCTGAAATCTCCTTTTAACCGGAAGGGAATAATTGCATTGAAGGGTTCCGTTCCATCCCCCAGCAACATGCGCTCACCAAATAACAATCTTCTTTTCATGATTTAAACAGAAACTAATGTTGATTGTTCTTGTTGTACAAAATTCTCCAGTAGCTCTACAGCCTTATCATTACCTCCGGCAGTAAGGAATGTTGTCTGAACTTCTTTTGCTGCATTGCGGTAAGCAGGATCTTCCAGCAATTCAAAAACCGTTTCACGGAGTGAATCTATGCGTAATCTTTTATAACGGATACTCTTGCCACAACCAGCCTGTTCGATGAGCTTTGCGATGTGGAAATGATCGTAGGCAATCGGTGTGATCAGCATTGGTAATCCGTTACGGAATGTATCATTAACTGTATTAAAACCTCCGTGGCAAATTACCATATCCATATGAGGCATTAATGCCGATTGAGGTACAAAACTGTTTACAATGAAATTAGAAGGCCATTCTTCAAAAATATCCGGTGGCGTGGCAGCAACGATAGTTACCGGCTGATCCGCGAATGCCGCAATGATCTTTTCGAAAAAGGCTTTTCTGATGTCTACAAGGAGTGTTCCTAATGATACAAATATTTTGGGTGTAGTAGCCGCATGCAAACGATCCCAGTCAAAAGGAGCATCATTGGGACGTCCTTTCACAGGACCTACAAATTTCATATGGTCAGGTACTGTTTCAAAACCTGCGAAAGCCTGAGATGTAAATACAAGGTTTAATTTATGGGAATGGATGAAAATTCCATCATCATCAATCCCCACTTCTTTTTGTAGATCTTTGATGAGGTTTTGTTGCCATTCAAATATTTTCGGAGCACTTTTTTCTGTATCTCCCATAACATCCGGGGGTACAGGAGTAGTTGTTACACATGGAATATTGTGTTTATGAGCAAAAAGGGCACCTCCGAAAGTAATACAGTCATTAACGATAACATCAGGTTTCCAGTTTTCAGTAAGACGGCTTAATCCGGGCATCATCATTTTGGCAAAAGGAACATAAGTTTCCTCTAATGCCAGTTTCATAACTTCAGGCCCGGAACAGGCGGGTCCGTCATCCTGTCTTTTTAAAATACGTTTGATCTCATCCTGATACGGAATAAGATCTTCTTCAGGGTAGAAATACGATCCTCCTTCCGGAATATGT
Source organism: Chryseobacterium sp. B21-037 (assembly GCF_028570785.1). Lineage (NCBI taxonomy): Bacteria > Pseudomonadati > Bacteroidota > Flavobacteriia > Flavobacteriales > Weeksellaceae > Chryseobacterium > Chryseobacterium sp. B21-037. The sequence continues at coordinate 2,024,550 of NZ_JALGCB010000001.1, read as the reverse complement.
TCATCTCCTAGCGGGGTAATCCCGAACCATTTTACTTCGTGTCCTCTTGCGATAAGGCTTACACCGACGCTCAGAGTAGGACTGATATGTCCAAAAAAAGGAGGGATAACAAACAGGAATTTCGAACGGGATTTTATCTTTTGTGTGGCATCGGTAATAGCTTTTTCCAGTAAATTGGCAGCTGTTACCGTACCTCCGGCCTCAATAAAAGACTGACGGATGATTTCTGCTGCTTTACGATAATCAGGATTGTTAAGGATCTGCTGTACCGCCTCTTTTAAATGGTTTGATTTGAAGCGGTTAAAATTAAGACGCTCACCAGCTCCTGTACGTACTACACGTCCTGCTACATGGGACTGGTCATAGGCAATCGGAATAACAACCAACGGCAGTCCGTTTGAAAGCGTTTCGGATACCGTATTATGTCCCCCATGGCAAACGACACCATCAAGATGCGGCAAGAGATCCAATTGAGGAACCTGCTGATATACCATGAAATTTTCCGGCCAGCTGTCGAAAAGCTGAGGATCTGAAACAACTACAACCGTTAGGTCTTCATCTTTAAATGCATCAATTACTTTTTGGAAAAAAGCTTTTTTATGATCATGATCGAAAGTCGTACCGATACTTACAAGAATTTTCTTTTGAGTTCTGCTGTTAAACCTTTCCCAGTCGAACTCACAGGATATCCGGCGTTCCGTAAGAACAGGACCTGTAAACTGGTAATTGGAGGGTAGTTCCATTTCACCAAAGAAATATCTGGACGTTAAAACCATTGTTAAGAGGTCTGAGGAAGCCAAAGAATGGTCTTCCATTATTCCCAGTTCCTTTTGCAGTTCAATGATTTTATTTACTTCCCACTCATGAACCTTTGGTAATTCATCCATGATTTTGATGGCAGCGGGAGCAGTAACAGTAGTGCTGTAAGGAAGGTTTAGCTTTTTTGCAGCAATAGCAGCTGCAAATAGCTGATGATCACCGATTACAAGGTCAGGTTTATAAGAATCGAGTAAATGGACAATACCATTATAGCAATGCCTGTTCAGTGGGATAAGTACATCATCGTAAAGAAATTTGATGCTGTCTATTCCGTATACTACTTTTTTGGAAATAATATCCAGGTACTGTTCGCTATCTCTTTTTTCTTCGTCAGTTTGATCGTATTGGATAAGCAGGAGCTCTCCTCCTGCCGGAAGTTTGGTATTAAGATTTTTGTCAAGACTGATCCATGCCACTTCATGTCCTCTGTTCAATAATTCAGCCCCGATACTCAGGGTAGGGTTGACATGGCCCGTCAACGGTGGAACAACAAATACAAATTTAGCCATGATTTTGTGTTAAGGTGTTAGATTTAGATAATGATTTGGATAAAAAATGCACAATAGCCTCAGCGATCTGAGCGGGTTCCTGTATCGGGATATTATGATCTCCAGGAATGAGTTCAAGTTTTGCCTGGCCGAGTTCTTTCTCTAGCCATTCTCCCGTAGGACGACAATTGGACTGATTCCCATATAAAAGCAATGCCGGAACATTTATCTTTGTAAGATCGGTTTCAGTAAAGAAATCTTTCTCTCTGATCATATCCGCTTTGATACTGGTCTCATAAAACAGGAATTCATACATTCTGTGATTTTTTTCCATTTGCCTTTTGCCCATCTGCACTTTTGTAGTGTCTGTAAAATTGGCTACATAATGTTCCAGGAATTCCTTACTGTACTGATCGATAATCCCCCGGGTTTCTTCATCCCTGGGATCAGGAGCTTCCATAATTACAAGCTGATTTATGCGGTCTGCATATTTCAATGCTGTTTTCAAAGCAATAAGTCCCCCGAAACTATAACCTACCAAATGAACTTTTTTCAGGTCAAGGAAATCAATAAGGCCAAGAAGATCGGAAGCCATATTTTCAAGATCGTATCCATCGAGTATACGTTCACTCATTCCATGGCTTTTTAAATCATACATTACTACGTGGTAATGCTGTGCCAGGATGGGTGCTATGTTAAAATAGTAAATGGACAGATTGCTGAACATCCCATGGATAAGCACAACCGTTTCCCGGGCACCTTTATTAAGTTCCTGAATATGAATTTTCCTGTTATCAACTGTAATTATTGGCATTCGTAAATATAATTGATGATCATACGGAGATCCAGGTTGATCAGCTGGTCGAGGTCCATAGAAGACAACCAACCTGTAAAATCAATCTGATCTCCAAAATGTGCTTTTATTTTTTCTGAGAAAGAGACAATTTCTATACTGTCCATTTCAAGATCTTTAGTAAATGAACTCTCCGGAGTGATATCCATCTCTTCAACAAATTCCTCTCCTATAACTTCAGTGATAAAACCTTTCAAAAGAATGAATAATTCCTCGTGATTCATTTTTAATGTGTTGTTCATAGTGTCCATCCGATAATATAATTTTGATGTTTTATGGTTTTTATTTCAGTTTGGTTGATCCACAAATGATCATCCTTTATTAGTTGTACTTCATATGCTTTAGGATTGCCTTGCAGTCCTTTTCCCAGGAACTTTCCATAGGCTTCTTTGGCAACCCAGAATCGGGTCGTCCATTCCGCCTGATCCCTGTCCTTTAATAATTCCAGCTCTGAATCTGTGAATACCAGATCATAGAAACCGGAACTTCTTTCCTCGATCGTTTCCATATCAATTCCTACGGACTTACCATGGCGTGCAATAGCTACAGCCTCCTTTCCTTTATGGGCAAGGGATACGTGGATATCCTGTGTGAAATCGCTGATGAGGTAAGGCTTGCCCAGTTCATCTGAGCCTATTTCAAATGTAATAGGATAGCAGGCGTGATTCTTTTGTTCACGGAGTAAATTCCTTACGGCATCTTTTACGGCAACGCGGCTCACCATCCAGTTTTTCTTCTTGTTGGGTAGTAGTTTTTGGTGGTATTGTTTTTCCGTCTGGTTGAAATATCGCTTCAGGATAAAGTCCCAGGAAGCCACTCTGGTATAAGCCTGATGGAAGAAAATACCTGGGGTGCTATTTCTTCTGAAAGACGGTTGTGAAGAGGAGACATGGAAACATTCCATAATGCTTCATCGATTTCAAGTCTTCTGTTCTGCCAGCCTGTAATGGCACACCACGCCTTTCCATCTCTTTTCAGTATAATATTGGCGGTGGCAAATTCCTCATTTAAATCGGTAAGAATACAGGTACATTCGAATAATCCGTCCTGACCTTCCATGTTTCCGAAGAATTCAATATCCCTTATTTTTACCGGAAAAGCAATCCTGTCTTTAGTAAGGGTAAGTTGCAGCCACAAGCCAAACAGCTGTCCTGCATTATCCAACAGGGAACCTTTTCCGCCATTTCCTTTAATAGTTCCTATAATACCTTTACTTCCAACGGATAAAATTTCTGTAATTCCCTGATAAGCATCTCCATGGAACATATGTTTATCATAGATTTCCTCAGGAGTACGATGGATGGGTAGCAGATCTCCGATCGAAAGATCAAAAACCGGTACGACAGGAGGTGAAGATCTTAATATGACTTCAGCATTGGCGAAATTTTCTATATCAAGATAAGCGTGGGTTGAAGAGCGCCATTCTCCATTCACTGTTTTTTCAAATGGTTTGGCTACGTTCATCCATTGGAATACGCTAATGTTCATTATTTTATGGACCTGCATTTCCGGGATCTCAGCCTGGGCTATTTCTGCTAGTAATTCAAAGATCATGGTCATGGGAATCACAGGTTCCATATCCGTTACATCAGGCCAGCCTGCAGGTTGTCTAAGCAGACTATGGTCGATGAGGTATGGATGGGTATCCAGATTCACATGCAGGGATTTTGAAAAATTCTTGCTTACAGGTGCTTTAGGTTGAGTAATTACCGGACTTTGAGTTGTCGTCTTTGGTCCGTGCTGGAATAGCGTTAAAACTTCTTCTTGCATACGGATCATATCCGCAATATTTTCCTGGAAAGCCTGCACAAGAGGATGCCCGCTTTTCGTTGCGATGGCGGAAGTTCCGTTTTGTGCTAGTACATCAAAAGATTTAGCCAGTGTTTTAGCTTCTTTAAAATTACGGATGATAGGTGATCCTAATTCCAGTTTAATACCTTTACCTGATGATTTTTTAGAAGCGTGATGTATTTCTAAAAAGTCGAGTGAAATATCTTTACCCTCCACAAATAATGCGGCAACTACACGTTGTAGCTGGGCAAGAGAAGATCGGGTAGCGACACTTGATGCTAATGTACTGAATGGTCTCCCTTTCAAGGTATCATCTATAAAGCCGATCAGTCCTCCGGTACCTATCTGGATAAAGAATCTGGCTCCTTCTTCATACAATTTCTCCGTCAGTTCCCTGAAGCGTACAGGCTGAACCAAATGTTCCGCACTTAGTTTTCTGATGGCCTCCTCGTCCGAAGGATAAGGCTCCAACGTCGTTGCAGACCATAACGGGATTTTCGTTTTCTGGAATTGTGCTTTTTCCATTCCCTGCAGGATTATATCCAGTTTATCTGCGATAAAAGGTGAATGGAATCCTGATTGGAAGGGAAGTATCTGATGAAATATCTGCTGGGCTTTTAATAAAGGGACCAGTTCTTCCAGTGCAGCATTACTGCCACAAAGGATTACCTGATTCGGGCAGTTATCATTGGAAATATAGATATTCGGAATTGTTTCAATAATGGGGGTGATGATATCAATACCTGCCCCGATCGCAATAAACTTAGAATCTTTTAGTTCAAATGTTTCAGGATTCAGAACATCGATCAGTGCTTTTACAGAATTCACTTCTGCCAGCTCAGAGGAGTAGCCGGCCAGCCATTCTCCCAAACTGTGTCCCGCATTCATATCCGGTATTATGCCTAGTTTTTTCAATGAATTATCCAGGATGCTGCAGTTGTTGAATATGTTTAATGCGTCCGTAAGTAAGCCTTCGCCCTCTGTTTGTATTGGTTCTGTTAATCCGAAATAACGGCTTACACTTTCTACTTCGCCTTTTGCCAGTCCATCCAGTCCAGGGAATACAAAAGCAACTTTTCCTCCATCATGAAGCAACGGAGTATTGGTGTACCAGATATCCTGTTTATTACGCCAAGGTTTGTCCTTGGATACAATTTTAATAAGTTTTTCTATTCTTTCAGGAGTAGGATCAAACATGGCCACTCTGTAGTTCCCTTCTCCGGTTGTACTTTCGTTATTCTGTAAAGCTGAAAGTAACTCCTGATGTGTTTTTCTGGCCAGTAGCAATACGCGGTCTTTTTTAGGCATATCGTATCCTTCAAGAACCACATGGGCATTGATTCCTCCAAACCCAAATGCGTTAACAGCGGCTACTTTCGGTAAGCCGGTTTTAGACCAGCTTGTAGGTTCCTGGACCGGTGCGAATCTGGTTTGCTGCATATCGGCAATAGGATTCTCACAATATAATGTTGGAGGAAGGATATCATGATGCAGGGCCAGGCACGTTTTTATTAAACCTGCAATACCGGCTGCCGGCATGGCATGTCCGATATTGGATTTAACGGATCCGATACCTGCCGTAAGAGCAGATTCTTCTTTTCCAAAAAACTGAGCGAGCGTCTGAAGTTCTGTTTTATCTCCAAGCGGTGTCCCTGTGCCATGGGCTTCAAGATAACCGATTTTCTTTTCATCAAGGTCTGCATTGATCCATGCCTGTTGTAGTGCCTTCAGCTGGCCTTTTGCAGATGGGCTCATAACACTGGTGCCACTGCCGTCACTGCTTACACCAACTCCTTTGATCACGGAATAGATCTTATCCTGATCCCTGATGGCATCTTCCAGACGTTTCAGGACAATAAATCCGCAGCCTTCTCCAATCAATAATCCATCGGCATCCATGCTGAAAGGTTTGATCTGCTGTTGGCGTGACATGGCGCCCAATTGGGCGAAAATACTCCAAAAAGCTGCATTTTGTCCGGTGTGTACGCCTCCGGCAATAACCATATCACAACGGCCTCTGTTAAGCTCCTGAACAGCGTGGTCTACTGCAATCAGAGAACTGGCACAAGCGGCATCTACTGTGAACGCGGCTCCTCCCAGATTGAACCGGTTGGCCACTAAAGAAGCAACAAGGTTAGGGATGAGTCCCATTGCAGTATCTGCAGCAAAGCGTCCTTTTCTTTCCTGGAAAGCATGTTTTACTTTTTCAATTTCTGCAGGAGATATTTGTGGAAGCAGCTCCTGAAGCAATGAAGATATTTGTTCCCCGGTCCTAACGATTTCGATAGCACGGGTAGCTCCCGGGCCTGTATAATTTCCTTTACCAATGATGATTCCTGTTTTTTCGAGCGAAACCTGTTTTTTGAATACACCGGCATCGTCTAATGCTTTTTGCACCAGATCAAGGGTTAGCAAATGATCAGGTTCGGTGCCTTCTACAGCTAACGGTAAAATACCATAGGCGGTGGGGTCAAATTCATAATCGGGAATGAATCCGCCACGCTGACAATAAAAACGGTCAACCGAACCTGGTGTATCGCTGAAATGGATCGGATCAATACGATCCGCAGGTGCAGTTTGGGTAGAATCTACCTTATTAATGATATTTTGCCAAAAGGTGTTGGCATCCTGTGCTCCGGGGAAGACACAGGATAGGCCAATTACAGCAATATCTGTTTTTTTCATAGTTATCTGATACAGCGATTTACCAATTATTTCCTGACATGATCAGCACCTGGCTTTCCGTTCCGTACTTGATCTCATTAAGGAAGATTTCTTTTCCCTGATCCAATGGAATGAGAGAGATTCCACGACGTTCATATTCTGTTTCCAGGGTTGAGGAAACCATACCGGCACCTTTCCATGGTCCCCAGTTGATGGAGATCACTTTTCCTTTTAATTTTTTATCCAGAGCTTTGGCATAATCATCCAATACACTATTGGCTGCTGCGTAGTCCGTCTGCCCTTTATTTCCATATACGGAAGCAATGCTTGAGAAGAGAACTACAAACTGGCATTCCGGACGAAGCTGTTCTGCTAATACACGTAACGGTTTTACTTTGGTATCAAATACACGTCCGAACGAACTGGTTGTTTTCTGTTTAAATAGTTTGTCTTCCAAAAGGCCTGCACCGTGGATCACACCATCCAGCTGCCCATATTTTTCATAAATAGTATTGATAAGATCGCATAATCCGTCTTCGTCACAAAGATCCAGGGAATGATAAACTACCGTACTTCCAAGTTGTTCCATATCTCTGATAGTCCGTAGGATCTGATTGCTCTTAAATACCCTAACCGTTTCTTTTTCTATTTCTGAAGGAGAAGTAAATTGTCCTGTTTTAATCAGGTAACTTCTGATTTCTTCTTTCGTTTTCAGGGTTTCCAATTCTTTAAGATCAGACGTTCCTTCTCGCGGATCTGCAGACCGGCCAACAAGGATATAGGTGCAAGGATAGGCTTCGGACATGTGTTTAACAAGTTCAGCCGTGATGCCCTGTCCACCACCTAATACAAGCACTACAGATTCTTTGTTCAATTGGATGTGTGCTTCCTCCAGGCTGGTTGATAGAGGAGATGGTATAATATCTACCTTGTGACGTTGGTCATCTTTATAAATAACTTCGGATGGCTTGTCTGTCGTAAGTATTTCTTTTAACGCGATTTCTGCAATTTGATCAAGATCCTGAGGAGTACTCAGGTTGATCAGTCTGCATGAAGTTTGCTCATACTCCCTGGCAAGGCTCTTAAAGAAGCCTGGATATCCCTGATAATGGCGTAATACTTTAATATCGGTCAGTTCCTGAAGATGTGCAGGAATATCGGATATCAGGTATACCCATTTTACTTTATCGAAGTCCAGCTTCTTTATAAGGTCAACGTATTCAATGATGCCGTTTTTTACTTCAGAAGAGAAGATGTCAAGAATGATAAGCCCGTCAAAATTTTTAAGGTCCGTTTCCATATCGATCACTTCACCGATGGCTCCGCATTTTTCAAGTATATTTTTAATGGCTAATGTTTCTATAATCGTAGCAGGAGTAATGGCAAAACGTTTTCCTTTTATTGTTTCTGTATTTTGTATTGCTAAAACATCACTTGGCGTAAGGTCAAATCTTAGACGTGATAACATGGCCTGTTCCTGAGCTTCTCCTGATATCTGTTCAGTAATTTTAGCTTCTGCTTCATGGCTGGCTTCACTGCTTTTTCCATTAAGCTCACTGATCCATGATGCCAATCCCCGAAGGGTTTTAATTGCTGCCAGTTTCTCCATGATGTCATCTGCCTGCTCTAAATCCTGTCCGAATCCTATTTTGGTTTTCAGATCTCCGATAATTTCCATTCTTTTGATGGAATCGATGCTTAAATCTGCTTCAAGATCCAGGTCTAGTCCCAGCATTTCTTTCGGATATCCTGTTTTTTCACTTACAATATCCAGGATTGCATTTTGAAGGTCTTCCAGGGAAAAAGAAGACTGATTTTTCGGTTCTGCAACTTCTACGGCCTCAGTTTTTGTATTCACTGCAGCAGGAGCTCCCATAAATTCCGTAAGCCAGGAAACCAGCCCGTTTAAAGTTTTGATAGAGGCAAGTTGCTCCATTACAGTGTCTTCATTAGAACTGTCCATAGATAAAGCACCCAGCTCACTTCGAAGTGTTCCTATGATCTCAACTCTTTTGATGGAATCGATACTAAGGTCCGCTTCAAGATCCATTTCCATGCCCAGCATTTCATGCGGGTATCCGGTTTTTTCACTTACAACCTGTAGTAATAAAGTTTTAACGTCTTTTGTTGGGGCTTGTTTTGTCTGAGTAACAACTGCCGGTTTTTCTGTAACGATTTGCGAAGTTGGTATAGTAACCACGTTGTTAGCCCCGTTAGCCCCGTTGGTTCCATTGGTTCCGTTTGTTACTGGTGCGTGATACACGGGAGCAGAAGTAATTTGAGGATTCTGACCCAGGAATGAAAGCATTACATCCCTTTGAGCCTGTATCATCATCTTCATACTATTTAAATATTCCTGCAGCATACGCTCGGCAGCGGGTAAATTCTCGGTTGCAGGTGCTTGATTATTAGTAAAGTTGTTCATTTGGATAGGGTTTAAAATGGGTAGTGCACCATTGGCAGGCAAATTACCTGTAGTAGGGTGTGCTGTTTGTCCGTTAACACGCCAGATGGCCGGGTTTTTCTTATAAAGATCAGGTTGGTCAATCTGAATAAATCGGGTATTGCGGCCATCGAAAAGCTTGCTGATGTCAAAGTTTCGACCCGTACCTAAATATTGGGCAAGCATGCACAGAAGATGGCTGAATTTATTACGACTGTTGTCTTCCACATACAGGGTCAACTGATCTTTACCTAAGGAAGATTGCGTTAATCCGGTAAGTACTTTTCCTGGTCCTACTTCGATGAATATTCTCGCTCCGTCTTCGTACATCGCCTGAATTTGCTCTACAAATCTCACCGGCTGTACAAGATGGTCTGTTAGCCTTTCCTTTATTTCTGAAGATTCTGTCGGATATACTGTTGCGGTAGTATTCGACCAGACAGGAATTTGCATTTCCTCAAATGGAATATCGTTGAGTACCGTTGTATACAGATCTTTGGATTTGGCAACAACAGGGCTATGGAATGCACAGGCAACCTCCAGCTTTTTAGCAGAAATTCCTTCCTGTTTAAGGATTGTCATCAGGTTATTGATTGCATTGGTACTTCCTGCAACCACGCACTGGGAAGGTGCATTATAGTTTACGGGATAGCAGCCTTCGGTTTTTTCAAGGATCGGTAATAAACGTTCTTTTGTTATGCTTACAGCTACCATGGTACCCGGATCTCCGCCTTCCACAGAGTTCAGAATAGCATGCGCCCTGCGTCTGCTAAGGTCTACAAGTTTTTCTTCTTCAAAAACACCGGCAAAACATAATGCAGGCAGTTCTCCGTAGCTGTGACCTGCCAGCATATCCGGAACAATCCCCAGAGATTGAAGGAATTTAGCCAGTGCAAGATCCACAATTCCTAAAAGAGGTTGTGCTAGGCGGGTATCTTTAATGGTTTCTTTTTGTTGCTTTAAAGTTTCCGGATCGAAAGACGTAGAAGGGAAAACTACTTTTTCAAGCTCAGGGTACTGGTCCAGAAGTTTACGCATTGCAGGGAATACGACAAACAGATCACGCGCCATATTGATACGCTGACTGCCTTGTCCAGGGAACAAAAAGGCTACCTTACCGGCTTTCTTATTAACGGTAAAAGTGTCTTTGGTTTCGATGCCGGACAGAATCAGCTCGATCTTCATCATCAGATCTTCAGCTGTGTCCGCTACAATACTCAACTGGACAGGCTTTTCAGAACCTACGCTTAAGCTGTATGCTATATCTTTCAATGAGATATCATCATTGATTTCCAGTAAAGAAGTGATTTGGCTTAGCTGGCTTTTTGCTTCTTCATAAGTATCTCCACGGAATACAAATAATTCCGATGGCCATGATTGCATGGTCACAGGCTCTTCCTGTTTCGAATGATTGGCAATCACAGTATGGAAATTGGTTCCGCCAAATCCAAAAGCACTGATTCCCGCATAACGGTTTTTATCGCCCCACAATCCGCTTTCTGCATAGAATGCAAAAGGACTGGTTTGTGCATTATAATAAGCATTAGGCTGCTGAAGGTGAAGGGTAGGTGGTTTTACACCATGATACACTGCTAATGATGCTTTGATCAGCCCTGCTAATCCTGCCGCGCATTTGGTATGTCCGATCTGGGTTTTTACAGATCCCAGGTGAGTCTGGCCCGGTATCGCTCCAGAGCGGCTGAATAGATTGGTTAATGCATTAAGTTCGGTCTTATCTCCGACTACAGTTCCAGTTCCGTGAGCTTCTATTAATCCTACAGCTGCAGGGCTAATACCTGCTTGGGCATAAGCACGTTCCAGTGCTCTTACCTGGCCAATTTTCCGTGGAGCAGTAAGCCCTAAAGCCTTACCATCACTGGATCCTCCGACACCTTTGATTACCGAATAAATGCGGTCACCATCACGTAAGGCATCTTCATATCGTTTCAGGACAAGAATAGCAACCCCTTCTCCCAGGGCAATTCCGTCGGCTTCACTATCAAAAGTTGCACATCTTCCTTTTCGGGAAAGTGCATGTGTGCTTGAAAACATAAGATAATCGTTGATCCCGTTATGCAAATCTGCTCCACCGGCCAGCACCATATCCGATTTGCCTAATACAAGCTCCTGGCATGCCAGTTCTATTGCGGCCAGAGATGATGCGCAAGCGGCATCCACCGTAAAGTTTCTTCCTCCAAGGTCCAGACGGTTGGTGATTCTTCCGGCGATTACATTGGCTAAAATACCCGGGAATGAATCTTCTGTAGTATGTGGGAATGCTTCTTTTACTTCATCATGAAGTTCCCCGAAAACCTGTTTGTAATACCCTCTGAAACTGTAGCTGTTCGCAAGGTCATTACCACCTTCAGCTCCTATGATTACAGAGATATTTTCTCTGTTGATATGTTTCTCACCATAACCAGCATCTTCCATGGCACGTTTGGCCACCAGTAATGTTAATAATTGTGTAGGTTCAATAGCGGCGAGAGATTGAGGAGGTATTCCGAAGGCAAGCGGATCAAAATCAATTTTCGGAATGAATCCACCCCATTTGGAATGGGATACATCCGGTCCATCTGAATCCGGATGATAATAAAGCTCTTTATTCCATCGTTCATCGGGTACCTCTGTTACACTGTCTTTTCCTAAAATGATATTACGCCAGTATTCTTCCAGATTTTTTGCACCCGGAAATATACATTCCATACCTATGATTGCTATGTCAAGCGGTTTTTCATGAGAAGATGGTTCTTCCGGTAAAGCGGCATCCTGTATATATTTAAAATTATCTACAGCAACATCTTCATGAAGGTCCGAAATCGAAATAACACGGTCGTGCATGGTAGCGATCTGACCAATCATGTACATCCCAAGATCCAGCTGTTGATTTTTAGGAATATTAACGAGTTGGTCCCCCTGACGATCTACTCCTTTTGCTGCAATCCTCAGACGGCCTACGTTGAGCTTTTCAAGCTGCTCCCAAACCTGTTTTTTATCTATTCCGGCTGCCAGAAGTTTTGTTTTTTCAGCACTGAAATGTTGAGCAAATGCCGTGTTCAGGCAACGCGTTTCATGTCCCGGTGCGGTTTCCAATAAAACAGTGTCTTTTGCCTGCATGGCTTGTATCTGGAATTCTTCCTGGATAGCACCCGTAAGTACGGCTTCCTGGGTATAAAGATATGCTGTACCCATCAATACTCCAACCTTTACACCTCTTGCTGCAAGAGGTGCTGCCATGATAGAAACAAATGCTGTTGAAAATGCATTATGGATCCCACCTGCAAAAAAGACGCTGATATTTTCAGGGTGTTCTTCTTTTAATATACGTTCAATTTGTTTTTCCCAAAGAACAGTGCTTGAAAGCGGTCCTACGTGTCCGCCACATTCGCGTCCTTCAAATATGAAATTTCGGGCTCCTTCTTTTAAGAAAATATCCAGCAAAGCCGGTGAAGGAACATGAAGAAAGGTCGTTATTCCCGCTTTTTCAAATATTTTTGCCTGGGCAGGTCTTCCTCCGGCAATTAAAACTACAGGAGGTTTTGCCTCCAATATATAAGAGGTTTGCTCATCTCGTAATTCCTGGGGAGCAAATCCTAAAATTCCTACACCCCAAGTTTTTTCTCCCGCAAGCTTTTTAGTATCCATAACCAAATCTTTAGCCTGGTTTCCTTTAAGTAAAGAAAGGGCAACGAAAGGCAAGGCGCCTGCATCAGCTACAGCGTTAGCGAACGAAGGAACATCACTGACACGGGTCATTGGACCCTGAGCAATAGGATAACGAAGGTTTAGCTCTTTCGCTAAAGCATTTTCCTCGTCAATTACCTGTAGGGCTTTTGCCTGTTTAAGATGGCCATACATGGCTTCTTTAAATCCAAAAACCATTTTCTTCAGGTTTTTGAAGTCTTCAAAGAGATCTGTTGCTAATGAAATATCCTGTCCCATTGGGATATAGCTGTTAGCCGGGTCAAGATCTGTGAAAAATTCTTTAAGGTCTTCTGCGGTGGTATTTTCCGGTAAAGAAGGTGAGTTGGGTCTTACCAAAACACGATGGTTAGCAATGATTTTTGTTTCGGTTCCGTTAAGCTTTGAGCAGAGATCTTTTAGATCCTGTGGAACAGAACTTTCCGGAAACAGCGAAAGCTGGCTGTCCAGTACAACACCGGTTGCTCCCAGTGCTTTTGCGGCGGCAGCGGTATGAAGTCCTACGCCTCCCTGGATCCATACCGGGATAGAGGTTACTTCTTTTATGATTCGCTGAAATAAAACAAATGTTGACTCATATCCTACAAGTCCACCGGCTTCATTTCCTTTAATAATAATACCTGCAGCTTCCATACGTTCAGCTTCTTTGGCTTCTTCCAGACTGCTTACCTGATAAACAATCGGTAAATTCGGGAAGAGATTGGCGGAAGTGCCAAATGGAAGGATCACAAATTCTACTTTTTCAGAGATTTGAAGGGATTCGAATTTATCATCGGAGGAATAAATACCGTAAGAAGGTATATCGGTCTGGTCTAATTGATGAAGTGCTGCCTGGGCGATTGCTGACTCATGTCCCAAGCTTAAAACAGCAAATGCACCTGCCTGGTGTAGTTTTAATATAAGATGGGCATCCGGCTTCTCGAAAGGAGTAAGCCCAATAATAGTTATGTTTTTCATGGCGTTTTTATATTGAGTGATCAGGATTCCTATAACCAATCGGTAAAACGTTTAATGTTATATCCGGTTGTTTTGTTATGGAGGAATAAAAATAGTAAAATTATATTATATATTCAATAATAAATAGTATTTAATGATTATTCTTTAATTTTAAAAGAATTGGTTTTCCAAAATGCTATTGAGCGGTGCTTATAAGGCATGCATTCTACATTGCTCTTTTCATGGGGCTTTAAGTCGATGGTGATTAGATTTTTCATTACATTTATAATTTTGAGATAAACGGCGGGAAATGTCATAGCAGGATGCTGAACGTCCGATATATAGAACGATCGTCTGTTATGATGGAATAAAAATAATTAATTCTGTGATATGTTTAATAATAAAGGCGATTTGGTAATGATTTTTTAACAATGCCTCTTTTTAGCCTTCAAATATCATTAAACACCTGAAACTTATATTTTTATTCTTATGAAAAAACTGGTACAATCTATGTGATAATAATTATAAATATTTATAATTATTTAGCAATATTAAGCAAATATATGAATAAAAATGTGATATTTCAATAGGTGGAGATTTGTTTTTTTAATATTACAAAAAGATAACATACAAATAGGGGTATATTTGGAAAAAATGAGCAGGCTGAATTGGTAGAAAATTCAGTTGATTTTGTATAAAGATGGTCACGTCCATATCATAAAATCCATACTCCAAATAATGCTAATTATCTGTTTCTTAAATTTTTATTCCGGTCATTAAACGGGTACAATCTGTGTCACTTCAATTGTAAAATGTTTACAATTATCCGGTAACGTCACGCAAATGTACAAATAAAAATTAAATATTTCAACGGGTAGGGATTTGTTTTTTGTATTACAAAAATATAATATTAAAAACGTCGTCTTTTTTACAAAACGAATAAGAATCAATTCGAGGAATTGCTTCAATAATTTGGTACCAAGCTGGTCAGTTTAAGTGCTGATAATTGAACAGGGTTGCAGCAACAATATGACAAGATTATTGATAATAGGGATGATCAGGGAAAATGGATTGAAGGTAAGTGTTTAAAATTTTAAGTAATTTATATGTGCAGCGTTGCTGTATTTAATAAATTAGCGGACTAACTATTTAAATTATTAGTGAAAAGTTTGTTATTATGAAAAATTATAAAATTAAGTTTAAAAGATTTAGAAAAAACTTAGAAAGAGGAAAGTTGTTTCATAAGAATAAGATTATTGGTCAAATTATGGTAATGACCTTCCTGTTGGTTTGTAGCTTTAGTTTTAGCCAGACCCATAATTCTGAATTTAATAGTTTGTATGCGCAAATACAGAAAAAAAACTTCTTTAGTGCACGTGAAATTTTTACAACAGCCAGGAAAAAATTGCCGGTAGAATACCAATACTTTACGGAAGCGATTCTTAACAATGCATTCAATAAGCCCCGGGAGTCTAACCTGAAGATTTTGAAACTGGAAGAGTTGAAAACAATAACGTTACCAGATTCACTACTGTTGAAAATATCTCATCTTAAAGAGGATAACAGTATGAAGCAATATGATTATGCGGGAGCAAAAACTGCGGTACAGAATACCCTGAAAAAATATGATCAGATATTGACAGAAGAAGAGAGGAGTGATCTGAAGAATAACCTGAAAATCTGGACGGCACTTGAAAAGGAGCCTCGTCAGAAAGTTACGATGAAAGGGAGTACAAACATGAAAATGGAAAAAGATGTGGCTAATTTAAAAAATCTCAAAGTGCAGATTGGTGACGATTTTATGAATTTTATTTTCGATACGGGAGCTAATATATCTACTATTTCAGAATCTGCGGCTAAGCGTTTGAAAATGAGGATTATTCCCGCAGGCATAGATGTGGATGCAATTACCGGTCTATCCGTAAAGGCTGACCTTGCGGTTTGTGAAAAGTTTAAGCTAGGGAATATCATCATAGAAAATGCTGTTTTTTTGGTGTTTGCAGATACTGCGCTTAGCTTTCCGCAAATTAAATACCAGATCAATGGCATTCTTGGATTTCCTGTTATTGAAGCACTTCGTGAAGTACAGCTGACACAGGATGACTATTTTATTGTACCGGAGGCTGAAACCAAAATAAGTAGTCCTTCCAATATGGCGATCGACGGTCTTTCACCTCTTATTTTTATAGATGGAAAACACTATAGTTTTGATACGGGAGCAGATCAGACGATGTTATATGCTCCCTTTTACCAGGAGAATAAAAAAGAAATCGATGAGCATTATAAAGTAAGTAAGATCGGCATGGGAGGAGCTGGTGGAAAAGCCGAATACGATGGATTTAAAATAAATCATACTTTCCATATCCTTGGAAAAGAAATCGAAGTAAGGGATATCCGTTTATTAAAAGATAAGATCAATAAAGAAACCGTGTATGGAAATATAGGGCAGGATGTTATCCGAAAATTTAATAAAATGACGATGAATTTCGATCAGATGTTCATCAAGTTTGATTAATATAAATTAGAAAAAGATTTAAAATAATCCCTCCGGAAAACATCAGGAGGGATTATTTTTTTTGATCAATTATTTCGTAACATTTTGTTACAACGGGTAACAAATAGCTAAAATCTAAAGATTTGAAAAAGACAGATTTAGAATTAGAGTTTGAGCTCAGGCTAAAAGAATATAAACTTTTAATCTATAAGGTTTGCAGGATGTATAGCAATGATCCCAATACTATTCAGGAGATGTATCAGGATATTATTATTCAGTTGTGGAAATCTTATCCGAAATTCAGAGGTGAGTCAAAATTCAGTACCTGGCTCTACAGGATTGCTATTAATACGGTTCTGATGAGTCTTTCCAAACCGAAACGTTCTATTCAGATCAGTGATATTGAACTGCAGTACGTTCAGGTCTCCTATGAAGAAGATACGGGATTGAAAGAAGAGCAGCATCAACAGTTGTATGTAGCGATACAACAACTGAATGATGTGGAAAAATCGGTTGTAATGTTGTACCTGGAAGATAAATCTTACGATGAAATGGAAGAGATTCTGGGGATCAGCAATGCAACGTTGAGAGTAAAGATGAACAGGATTAAAGACAAATTAAGAACCTTAACAAACAACAAATAAGATGGAATTAGATGTATTGAAAAACAACTGGAAAACAATTTCAGTAAATGTAGATCAGAACGAATTTGATATTATTTCTGCTACTAGAAAAGGGATAGCCTCTCCACTTGATGCCCTCAAAAAAAGAACAAAAAAGCAGCTGATGATTTTACCCGCTCTTTTCGTTTTTTTAATAATTGCAGGCATAAATGCAAATAAAACGGGAAACAGTTTTTTTATATGGGTGGCGGCCGCCATTCTGCCTGTAATGATCATTTATCATTTTTTCAATTTAAAACTGATCAATGGTTTAGAAACGTTTAATGGCCCGGTAAAGAAAGATATTGAAATGAAGATCAGGAAACTTATCAAAAGCAATAGCCGTTATCTTATAGCAACAAGGTTCCTTTTTTTATTGCTGATCATTTCTTCGGAAGTTTTACTCAGATATAATAGGGTGGATTGGATTCAGGGACTTGACCTGCTGGCTAAAATTGATTTTCCTCTCAGATTATGTATATATGCGGCGATATTCGGATTCCATTATCTGATCAGTGAATACACATTTAATAAATATTTTGGACAATACCTTAAAAAACTGAAGGATGTATTAGCTGAAATGCAATAAGGGTAGCCCCTCTGAAATACAGAGGGGCTATTGTTTTCTTTAAAAGTGAAACTGTCCAATAATTATTAGCTGTAGCTATTGTTGTACACAAGATTCACAAATAACGGCTGGTGTATATCAAAAAATCTTAATAGTTATTGTCCAGAATTCTTTGAAGAACTAATTGGGCTTGGTTGGTTTTTTTGTTCTTAATCGCTTTAAATAATTGTTCATGCAAATGATGATTCATTGCAAAACGGCTGATTCCTTGCTTTTCTCTTGCAAGAAAAAAATTACGCATGATTAAGGTGAAACTGTAATATAAATCAGATAATACTGTATTTGAGGAAGCCTTGGCAATCGCTGTATGAAAAGCAATATCTGTATCGGCACAAAGCTGAGCGTCTTCAGCATGAATAGCCAGTCTGCGATTTTCTAAATATTGTTCGATCTCCTGAAGTTGTTCCTCCGTACGATTTTGTGCGGCCAATTTTACAATTTCCTTCTCCAGAAGTCTCCTTACTGCATTGACGTCATCAAAATCTGCACGTCTTAAGCGCTGCTCAATGCTGACCTCCTGGAAGCTATTATTAACAAAAGTCCCTGATCCCTGCTGTACTTTCAGAATCCCTGAAATGGCCATGGTTTTAATCGCTTCTCTGATCGTTGAACGACCTACGCCATATAACTTCATCAGTTCAGGCTCGGAAGGTATCTTTTCACCCGCTTTGTATTTCCCTTGAGAAATATCTTTCTTTATCAGACTGATTACCTTTTCGTAAAGTTTCATGATTCGCTAACTCCTTTACAGCAAACATACGACATTTCTGGTAAACATCATATAATTCCTTAGGATTCTTAGGTAGTTGGACTCGTTGATAATATTATTTTACCATAAAACGCCTTTCAATACAGTTATATAAGTATAAAAATTAAACATATGATGTTTTTTAAAAACATATGATGTTTTGCTTTGAGATGTCATTTTTAAATTTTACATTTGTTTTAATATTAATATAAAAAGATATGGCAACAACAAGACGTGGATTTCTTTCCGCAGTATCTTTATCAAGCTTTGGTTTGGTAACAGCATCAACAGGCCTAGATTTATTAATTCCAAAAAAGGCCGAAACTTCAGTAAAAAATGGGTCAAACGGTCCCAAGGTAGAAGAATTGGAAGATTTTGTATACGACATTGAAAATGGTAGTAAGGGCTGGGTAGGTCCCGGTGGTACAGCCAAAGAAGCGACTGTAGAAGAATTTCCGGTATCGCAAAGTATTGCAGGAGTAATTATGCGGTTAAACCCGGGTAGCTTCCGTGAATTACACTGGCATTCAATCGCAGCAGAATGGGCTTATGTGTTAGAAGGAAGTGTACGTACAACTGTTGTTGCTCCGGATGGAACTACGGCAACAGATGATTTCGAGAAAGGTGATATCTGGTATTTCCCGAAGGGCCACGGACATTGCCTGCAGTGTATTGGTGATCAATCATGCCTGTTTTTATTAGTCTTTGACAATGGTCACTTTTCTGAATTTGGAACTTTCAGTTCCACAGACTGGATCAACCATCTCTCTCCTGAAATACTGGCACGCAATTCCGGATTACCGGCAAATGCATTTGCATCCTCTCCTCATAAAGAGCTTTATATTGGTACGGGGAAAATAGCTACAGCCAAAAAACCACAAAACATAGATCCCAATATACCTCCAAGTTATGCGGCCCATAAATTTCGCATGGAGACCGATGGTGTTTATGAAAAATATCCTGGTGGTTCTACTATAAAAGTATCCGCTCAGGAATTCCCTATTCAAAAGACTTTAACTGCTTTACGGATGGATATCGAACCAGGAGCAATCCGTGAACTGCACTGGCATCCTAATGCCGACGAGTGGCAATACGTTATGAGCGGACAGGGAAATCTGAGTATTTTTGGTTCACATGGACGGGTTAAAACAATGCCTTATAAAAAAGGTATGGTTTCTTTTATCAAGCAAGGCTTTGGCCACTATATAGAAAACACCGGCACTGAAACCCTTAAATTGATTATTGTTTTCAACTCTGACGAATATCAGGATATATCCTTGAATGACTGGCTGGCCTCTAATCCGGCGCAACTTGTTGAAGATCATTTTGGAATTACCCCAGCCCAGACGGCTAAAATAGCAAATCACAAAAAAGGAATTTTTTAGTTTTGGAAAATATGGAAAAATAAGGCTTCTGAAGTATAATCTCAGAAGCCTTATTACTAAGAGGCTGTTTGGGTTCATTCAGATTGAAATAATTTTGATGATCCTAAAAGAACAAAATATAAATCAGGAGTATCAAAAATAAAGTCGTTGAGACTCAGTTCTTACCGGCTGCATTCCTTTATTTTATCTGAGATTCTGCCAGGTTGAAGTTGTTTTACTCAAAAAATTAATTATATTTTTGATAATAATTAATTCTTAGGCATGCCGAATTATGCCATATAACCCTCGATATTATGATGAAAAAATATATTACTTATCTGTTATTTTTTGGATTTCCTTTATTTGGATGCCAAAGCAAAGTGGCTGAAAATTCTGCATATCAACAAAACTGGATGCAGCTGGAACAGCAGAATAAAGCAATTGCTTTTGATGCTGATGTAAAGTTATCTGATGCTGAAATTTCTTTGGATCAAAAGCTATTTCAGATAAGAAAAGATTTCCTGGCCGGAGCAGAAAAGCAAAAAGTATCTTTATATAATAGCTCATTTAATGAATTAAAACCTCTGATTGAAAGCAGTAGATTATTTGAGATCTTTCAATCAATGCCTAAAGGAGGATTACTGCATACACATAGTGGCGGGATCACGGATGCAAAATGGGTGATTGCTGCAGCAAGAAAATATAAAGAATGCTATATCTATGATCAGGCGGATACCAAAGATTTTATTTTCGGGCAGCTGGCGTTTTTTCAAGATGGGAAAGTCCCAAAAGGATTTGTCAGCCTTGATCAAAAATTGAGTTCCGAACCCGGCTTTGAAAAACAGTTGACAGAACTTCTTCTGCTGAAGCGGGAATCACTCTGTACGTACTCGGATTACTGGATTGAATTTGAAAAACGCTTTACAAGGATAAGCCTCCTGTTGCCTTACCGTCCTTTTTTCAAAGAGTATTATAAAAAAGGATTTGAAGATTTAGCGGCAAATAAAGTACAGCATGTAGAAATAAGATATGTTTTTGATGAATTGTACGATTTTCAGCATGGAAAATACCCTCTGAAAACTTCAGTCACAGATTTGCAGGAAGTAGTGAAAGAGATACAGAAAAAGTACCCGGAATTCAGTCTGAAATTAATTTACTCAAGTTTTAAATTTTTAGATCCACAGGCTGTAGGAAAACAACTTGAAACAGCTTTTGAACTTAAAAAAGAATTTCCGGATGTTATTTCAGGTTTTGACCTTGTGGCCGATGAGGCTGCCGGGAATAGTATTTACTCTTTTCGGGAAGATTGGGCGAAGCTGAATGAACTCAGTAAAAAGTATGGCGTAAAGATGCCTCTTTTCCTTCATGCAGGGGAAAGCGTTTCTGTCTTTAATAAAAATATGATCGACATTGCATCACTGGATAACCCAAGAATCGGACATGGTTTGAATCTGATCTATTTTCCCAAAACTATGGAACTGATCAAAAAACAAAATAAGCTTGTTGAGGTTAGCCCGATCAGTAACCAGGTTTTAGGATATGTGAGTGATCTGAGAAATCATCCTGCAAGAGTTTTGTTAAGTAACGGAATACAGTGTTCCATTAACAGTGATGATCCTAGTGTTTACGGATACGAAGGTCTTGGATATGATTTCTGGGTCGCGTATGTGTATTGGGAACTTGATGTAAAAGCCCTGAAGAAGCTTGTTTTTAATTCAATTAATTATTCGTCTCTGAATGAAAGTGAAAAGAAACAGTCATTGACGTATCTGAATAAGCAATGGGATGATTTTGTTAAGGAGATGAATGGCAGGCTTAAGTAATCAGATATACTATAAATATAAGAAAAGCACCATTAAAATAATGATGCTTTTTATATGAGTGGATCACAATATTTCATTACTAGTCCGGATCCGGATAGAGTGGTGGACAGCTGTTAAGGCGGTCACATTTCATATCAAGCGTCTCGCATTGTCTTGGCGTACACATCGGATAAGATAGATCCGGATCATTTCCTCCTGTAATTTTTTTCAGTTCTCTTTTGGTGAGCTTTTGGGGTAAGTTTTTTAAGTTTTTCATAAAATTGGTATTTAGTTTTTATTTTTTTATAAAAATACATATCCAATATACATAAATAAACTTTATTAAAATATGATGTGAGGAGCGAATGAGGATTCCGTAAATTCCTTTTCAAAGTATTTAATAATGGATACAGCAATATAGGATTAATATTCACTTTATTATGTATGATCTGATGATTCTTATGTGGTTCTCACTTTACTAGTCTTCTTTTTCCATTCCTCATATTTTTCCTTCATGCAGTTTCCGCAAGGCCTATAGTCATATGCAAGCGCTTCTTCTTCGTTTTTAAAGAAAAACACGGTTTTCGGTCTTCATTCTTTTACCTGAAGAACACGAAAGTAAACCATAAATCTTTGCTTTTTTATAACCACCAAGTGTTATAACGCCATTACGGATCATAGAGCTGAGTGCTTTTTTTCTTTCCTCGGAAGTCTGGCCGAGATCGGTATGCTTTATCATCTTACTGCTTGATATTGGTTTCCAGATTTATTTTTATCTCAAAAAGTCTTTTAAACCGTTTTGATGGAGGTAAGACTTAACTCAATCCGTCATGGAAAATAATACCCAGGCTGTGCCTGTGTCCACTGTGAACCAGACTTACACCATGTTTCATTTTAACACGGTAATACCCTTTAGACCCTTTCACCGGACGGAAATTGGTTGTGAGTATCAGCATATCGCCCCGGTTGGGTTTTAATACATTAGCTTTGGATTGCGCACGGGGAATCTGCTCTGTTATAACAAATTCTCCACCTGTATAATCTTCCTCTGTCTGATCCAGCATAAAAACGATCTGCATCGGAAAATAAATTTCACCATACAGATCCTGATGCAAGGTGTTAAATCCACCTTCACTATATTTTAATATTAATATTGTTGGCTTTTCCTGGTTATGTTCCATACAGAGTTTTTTCATCTCCTTATGCGTGGAAGGGAATGTTTTTTCAATAGCAAGTTCCTGCATCCATTGATTGGCCACCGGTGCTATTTCAGCATATACCTGTTCCCGTATTGTGGTAATGAGTTCAGGTAAAGGATATTGGAAATATTTATACTCTCCCCGGCCAAAACGACACCGTTCCATATTGATGGTTTTGCGGTACGTGTTGTCTGCATTGTATAAAGCAATTAAATTGTCACATTCCATTTTTGTTAATATATCCCGGACAATCACAAAACCCTTATCGTGCAATTCCCTTTTTACTGAATGCCAATCCTTCGCAGCAAGCCTCTTTTCTATATCTTTCATATCATAATCTTTATGAAGTAAAATTAGCTTTACACAGAGAAATAAGAAATCCGAAACTTGCGGTATTGTACTAAAATTGATGTGGATTTTCTTTAACGATGCTATTGTTGCAGTCCTATGGATATCCGCATCTTACTATTGCAGTATATGGTCAGTATCTATTTTATTTAAATTTCAGACCTATCATGAGTATCATTGTGGTATCCATAGCGACTTGCTCGTGTCCACGTTTTACATGTTCAAAACCATATGCCTGATTGAGAAGAGCTGTACGTTTTATAGCAACATCCTTTTTACTATAAGGATGAGCTTTGTCCTCCTCATTGTTTTTCTTCTTGGCATGATTATACATTAGCCCTTTAGATAATATACGATCGCTTATCAGGAACGATCTATTACTCTGTAAGCGCATGTCGGTAAGCCTTTGTCCTGTGCTTGTGTCGACTGGTGACATAAAAGCAGGTTCCGATAGGGCACACCTCGCACAGGTATATTTAAGTAAAAGTTTCCCTTCAGACAAATAACCTTCAAAAGGTACGGACAGGTAAATATCAGCCGGCCGGCTGTACATTTGGTAAATGGCCGTCATAATAGCTGGTTCAGCACAGTTACTTGGCATCCAGTTTTCAAGCATAGTGATCCTGTTTTGTCTATTTTTATTGTCCCTATATTCGGGAGTTTGCAGGAAATATAAGCTGGATTGCATTGAAGGTGGTTTTATGCCAAGGCGTTGCATAATATCCACATGCTTAAGTAACCTTTCGACTGTTTTTTCATAAGAATTACCGGCTGCATCTATGGGATCGGGGACTCCCATGCTGATATAACTATTTCTTTCAATCTGTACTTCTTCTAAATTAAATTTTTCACCATAAGGCCTGATGCCAGAGGCTCCAAAGACGGGTCTGAAAGTTGCTCCACTACGATCTTTCATATGTCCCTCTTTAATGTACATAATACAAATACATCCTTTCCTGCTACCAGGTAATATGCCTGTTTCTCCTGTAAACAAATTATGCTTCATTAAAAGTTTGCGCGCATACTGATGCATGATCTCATGTCTGTTAATTTTGTTGAAACTGTTGAATGTGAGCCACCGGTTTTTTGGGAAAATTGCTGCCAGGCGTGAATCACTAGGCAATAACATAACACCGGATTTTATAAGCGATATATAACGTTCATCAATTTTCAGAAACTGAGTAACTTCTTTGAACAGCTCTTTTTCTTCTTTTTTTATCCTGATAGCTGTTTCTTTTTTCTCATCTTCGAGGTCTTTTTTGTTTTTTTTATTTTTTGATCATATGATCGCTCAGACTTTCTGATTATTTTCCTCTTGTATCCTTCATGGGTACGTTGCCTGAAATGTATTGGTCTGGAACGTTCATATTCCAGCTGGCGAATTTGATCTGAGTATCTTTTTTCAAGTTTAGCCAATTCAATCTTAGGCTTATCCTCCATATCTTTCAGGTGAGACATAATAGTCAGATAATTGATCTTATAATTGTACATTTTTTTCATTCTGCTTAACTCAGCTTCTAAGATTTTTTGCTCTTCCGTATCGGGTGCAGATGAGATGTAATTTTGCCTTATACGGTTTATGTAATACAAATCCTCTTTCAGGTAAAAGCTGACATCTTTTTTTACAACCTTTAAGTCATATTCATAGTCCTGTAGTGATCCTTCTGAGCCCCATTGAAATCTTTCATCGTTGTCAATATCCAGGCTTTGTAAAATAGTTCGTATCTGAGATAGTTCTTCCTTTTGCTTTACAAGTTTTTCTTTCATAGTATTATTTCTTAAGCGATATGTAATATTTCCATCTCTCCATTTTTGTGGTTTGATTTTCCATCTTATGGGACATTATGATTCTGGAATTCTATTGAACTGAATCCCGAAACATATCCATAAACCAGGTTTGTATTGCTAATTTCCTATGAAAATTGAATTTGTGGGTCAGGGCATACCCCTATTTTTTGTAAATCAGGTGTTGGGTTGGGGTATTGTTTTCTTTTTTCTTAATGAATTGAGCATATAGGTTTTAGACTACCGAGGTATTGGTTTTACAATGTTTTACCATAAGAAAAGATTTACCCCTTGAGAAACATAAAAAAGATAAAAAGTGATTGATGAATATGATTCAGGTCATAAAGTATCCGGTTTTACTTTTCTAAATTCGATGTGAAACAGAAATGATCTTCTCCGGTGTAAGGGATGATTTTTTTTATTTTACTGACCAAACCAATTTAATTATATTATGAAAAATTCAATTTTAACCCTTCTTGCAGTTTCCACGATGTTGGCCTGTAAGAAAAGCGAAACAACGACAGTTAATCAACCGATGGACAGTACAGCAGTGGCTCCCTCCGTTGATTCACCAGCCGTGACGGCCGATTCTACCACTGTAACAGGCACTACCAATACCAAAGTCTCTCTTTCGGATCAGGATAAGAAATTTGCCGACGGGGCAGCTCAGGGAGGTTTGATGGAGGTAATGATGGGGAAGCTTGTCGCGACGAATGCTTCCGACAAAAATGTAAAAAACCTGGGTGAAATGATGGTAAAAGATCACAGTAAAGCGAATGAAGAACTAAAAAGCTGGGCGTCAACAGTTGGTTATACTTTACCAACAAGTTTAGATGCTGAAAAACAAAAGAAATACGATGAGCTGAAGTCTAAAAAAGGAGCAGAATTCGATCGTATGTATAGTGATCTTATGGTGAGTGACCACAAAGAAGATATTGCAGAGTTCAAAAAAGAAGCTGCTGATGGTCAGGAAGCTTCACTGAAGTCATTTGCAAGCAAAACCTTGCCAACCTTGGATCACCATTTAATGGAAGCACAAAAAACAAAATCAGGAATAAAGTAAAAATAAAGCCACAAATTGTAAGAAACGTAAATCTTAGAATGATGTGTGAACCGTTTTTTTTCGATCCTGTGGCTTTATTTTATTAATCTTACGGATTAACAAATAATAAAAGATTCGAAAACTGCACGTTTTCGAATCTTTTTATTTGGAGATAGATAAATACTATTTAAACACCCTGTTTTCATACAGAATATTGTCATCTTCATCAAAACTGATGATCAGTACCTTATATTGTTTTGCGGTGTCGTTATTGAAGAATTTAATTATTGGAGGAACATAATCACTGTCATACAGATTAGGATTCCAGTAAAGCGTTTCCCGGGTATCATTTTCAATTTTCTTTGCAGGATCATCCGTATCCAGTGTTTCAATAGGAAATTCTGATGGTTTGTCGTACCCCTTTATAACCGATAGGTTATTCTTTTGAGGATCCTTCTCATTATTTTTAGATTTCATATTGCCTCTCATTGTATAGATGAGTACAGCGTTACCGATTAGTCCGGAACCCTTAATAATTTTCACCATGGCAATATTGTTGACCGGAAGGCTGGTGATCATACTTGCATCGGTAGGGGTTTCATCCAGGTAAAGCTTGGCTTGCTGACCACGGATATAGGGTACATTGATCCCTGAGTTATTTCTCTGGAATGTTAAACCGGCAGCTCTTCCCTGCAGCCAGTCCAATATATTGGTTGATCCGGCGACATGTTGGTCCTCGTTAACGAAATCGAATATAGTGGAATTCACGGAACTAAACATTCCCGAGGATAGTTGTTTGTTTAATTCTTCTTTGGGATCCTTCTTTTTTCCTGTTAATTGTACTTCTTCAATTTGGACATCAATATGTTCCAGCTTTTTAATATTTTTCTGAGTGTTGATGGCTTTTGAAATGGCCGGAGGAAGTTTTTTATTCTCAGGGGCTGTTACCAATGTGTATTTCGTAGCCGGCAAGCTTCCTTTAAAGGGTGTTGGGATAACTAAGGGTTCTACGGTTACGAATAAATGATCATTTTCTGATTCCTTACCCTTCTCAGAATTTGCAAATACGGAAACGTTCAGGGGTTCATCAAAACTAAGATTGTTCAAATAAATATATCCCATCTGATCGGTTCTGAACTGATTGATACTGGGTTCGTTTTCCCCTAATTTAAGAACTACATTTACATTGGTATCTCTCATCAGGGCGTTGTCTTTAAGGGGTTTTATCCTGTAAGAAAGAAATTTCTGAGAATTGGCTTTAATGGCGGGAACCGTTCCGCTAAGTACTGAATTCCAGTCAAACCTTTTCCAGTTTTCAGAAATAAGCAGGGCATCCAAAGCTTCGGTGTTGGCATTTTTAGAGAAGTATTGGGCTGGACTGTCTATTTTTGAAGAAAGATCTCCTGTTAACCAAAGGCTGCTCAGGATATTCTCTTCTTCAGTTGTGTTACTTCCGTCATCCTCACTTACCAAAACCGTATAATTTTTAAAATAAGACTCCGGTGAAAGGTCGATACTGTTGAAAGATCTTGGTGTTTCTTTTAAATTCTGGCCAACAATTTCTGCTTTCTCAATCTTTAAATTATTCGGTTTGATAAAGCAAAGTCTTTTTGCGACCAGATTGTCCTGTTCATCAAAAATAGCCAGCTGTAAAACACCGTTGGCCCCATTGCTGATTTTTGTAGGGATCGTGCTTGAGACTTCACCGGTTGATTGGGTAATATTTGCTTTGTAAGCTAAGTGATTATTAATGGTCCCTACAATTTTATAATTCTGAAGCTGTTGTTTTAAATTGACTCCTTTTAAACTGTATTTTATCCCTTCATTCGAGCTGGAAACTTCTACATGGAGACCACTGTCTGTAACTTCGGGTAAATTGATGGTTTGCTTTTTTCCTGTATTATCTTCAATGATGGCCTGGTATTTTTTTCCTGATGCCGGCGTTATTTTAAAAGAAGCTACATTTTTATCAAGCGAGGTGAAAGTGGTTATAGGAACATCTGGATTTTGTACGTCTATTATTTTTCCACTCCATTTTTCCGGAAGAGAAACATTGCCATAAAGTCTTACAGCAAATTTTGTAGGTGTACCATTAATGAAGTTTCCACCTTCAGGAAACGCTTTGGCGGACCAATCTGAATTTTTAGCAACTTCTAATGCTTTAGTTGAGGTAGGATTGTAAACCGGAAGGGTTTTAACAATTTGGAAATCATCGCTGAAATTCGTCATGTACGGAGTATAGGCTCTTACAAAATAAACCTGCTCCGGAAGGTCTGCTTTAAGCTTGAAATCTCCGCTGCCTTCGCCATTGGTAAGAAGTACTGTTTTCCAGTCTATTAACTTCTTATCGGAATCGTACAATTCCACAAACAGGGTGGTGGATAATGTCGAACGGTTGTAACCGTCAAATACAAAACCTTTAAACCAGATCTGGTCTCCCGCTGCATATTGAAGTTTATCGGTAAGGAGGTATACTTTTTCCTGTTCGTAATTATTTTCAAGATTAGTGATTGCTTTTTCCAGTTTAGTTTGTGATAATAAGGGTTGAACCGTTGAAATCAGCATTAAAAAGAAGATATTTTTCATAAAAATCTTAGTGCATTTGTCCAATGCTAAATTACTCAATTAAAGATTCCGAATTTGATATTTGTCTTTTAACTTAAAAAATTAATGAGATTTTAATTAATTATGAGATTTGTATATAAAATTTTGGTTATAAGCTTGTTTATAGTTTATTAATAGACATTTTTTTTTCCTCTCTTTTTATTCTGTTCCTTGGTGTTTTAAAATTGTTTAATTAATTGTTTATCAAAATATTATTGGATTTTATGATCACATGGTATTCTTTAATTTAAATGCTCTTACCGATTAACTTATAAGACTTTTAACAAAAATAAAATACAATAAAAGTATATTTATATTCTTTTATAAGTATATTTGTATACTAATTTATTCGATATGAATTATGATCTTATCAAAACAGTGGTAGAGCTTATTCAGCAATTTATGGAGCAAAATGAAGACAAAGCTCTATACAGTAACGACATCCAGGGTTTTTCGGAATGGTTAATTATTTCGCATCCTGAGGATTCTGAATCAGAACCTGGATGGCTGGGGATGGAATCAGGAAGGAGCACCGACAGTATTATCAATACTTTATTGACAAGGATGGGGAGATATGCAAAATCTTACTCGCGATCAGCAACCTACCACTCCGTTTTTTCAAGCCAGGATGATTTCATTTACCTTATAAGCCTGAAGTCTGTAGGACCCATGACCAAAATGGAATTGATAAGACGTAATGTGCATGAAAAATCTTCGGGCATTCTTATTATTAATCGTTTGATCAGAAATGGCTGGGTAAAACAGGAGATTTCTCAAAAAGATAAAAGAACAAAACATGTTCAGCTAACACAGGAAGGCTTTACTGTATTAAATGAGCATATGGATGAAATCCGTAAAGCCTCAAGGGCTGTAGTAGGAAACCTTACCCATTCTGAACAAATGCTGTTCATTGCCATACTCTCTAAATTGGATGAATTTCATCATTCCCTTTACCGTATGAATCTGGAAGCCCAGGAATTACTGGACGCTGTCTATAAAAAGCTGAACTGATGAAGTTTAAAAGTCTGTGTTAAAATGATTAAATAAATGATAACGAATACCAATAGCTTAAGAAAAAGAATTGCCGTGATAGGCTCGGGATTTTCCGGACTTTCTGCTGCTGCGTATGCTGCAAAATCAGGACATGAAGTACATGTATTTGAAAAGCATAACCAGCCTGGCGGACGGGCAAGACAATTTAAAACGGAAAACGGGTATGTTTTTGATATGGGACCAAGCTGGTATTGGATGCCTGACATCATTGAAGACTTTTTCAGTGATTTTGATTATAAAGCATCCGATTTTTTTCAATTGGTATCGTTAGATCCTCAGTTTGAAATGGTTTTTTCAAAAGAGAAAGTCTCAGTTCCCGAGAAAAACAGTGAAATCCGGGATTTATTTGAAAAAATAGAACCCGGAGCTGGCCGGCGTTATGATCAGTTTATGCAGTCTGCTCAATTCAAATATGAAACGGGGATGAAAGACTTTGTGACAAAACCATGTTACAGCTGGCTTGAATTCGCTTCTTTAAAAATAGCGGGTAGTGCTCTGAAACTTGATCTTGTAAGTAATTTCAGAAAATATGTTTCGGGATACTTTTCGGATCCGAAGCTCAGATCACTGATGGAATTTCCGGTTATATTCCTCGGTGCTTCACCGCAACATATTCCCGCATTGTACAGCCTGATGAATTACGGAGGATATGTCCTGGGAACAAAATATCCTATGGGAGGATTTTATCAGCTTGTTCTTGCCATGAAGAAGGTGGCAGAAAAACAAGGCGCAACTTTCCATTTTAACCATAACGTACAGCAGTTCAATACGGAAAAAGGCAAAGTTACTTCCATCAGGATCAATGGGGAAGACCATGAATTTGATGCCGTCATTGCCTCATCAGACTATCATCATACCGAAACATTAATTCCTGAATCCCTAAGAAACTATACCGATGCCTATTGGAAAACCAGAACCTTTGCTCCTTCATGTCTCATCTACTATCTCGGTGTTAAAGGGAAAATTCCTCATTTAAAGCATCACACCCTGTTTTTTGAAAATGAGCTTGATGATCATATAGATTGTATTTATAAAGATAAGAAGTGGCCGTCAAAACCCTTGTTTTATGTATGCTGTCCTTCAAAGACAGATCCGGATGTAGCACCTCAGGATGGCGAAAATCTTTTCTTGCTGTTGCCTCTTGCTCCGGGAATACATGACGAAGAGTCTCTAAGAGAGCAATATCTGATGAAAATGCTTGCAAGAATTGAAAAACATACGGGAGAAAGCGGTCTCCTATCCAGAATTGAATACAAAAGAAGCTATTGTGTCAGCGATTTTATTTCAGATTATAATGCTTATGAAGGTAACGCGTACGGATTATCCAATACATTATCGCAGACGGCTGTTTTAAAACCTAAAATAAGAAACAAAAAGATTAAGAATCTTTTTTATACAGGACAATTAACTGTTCCGGGACCGGGTGTTCCTCCGTCAGTAATTTCCGGAAAAATTGTAGCGGCTGAAGTTAGTAAACTAAAAATAAATTAATATGAAAAAATTGTTTGATGAATTGTCTTACGAAGTCAGTAAGAGCACCACACAAAAATACAGTTCCAGTTTCTCACTAGGAATATTGGCATTGAAGCCATCCATCAGACCTGCTATTTATGCTATTTATGGTTATGTACGTCTGGCAGATGAAATTGTTGATAGTTTTCATTGCTATGATAAAGAGAGACTTTTGAAAAGATTAAGAGCTGAAACCTACCGGGCACTGGAAGAGGGTATATCGCTGAATCCCATTTTGCATTCCTTTCAGGAAACAGTTCGCAGGTATGATATCGATACAAGGCTGATCAGGCAGTTTTTACACAGCATGGAAATGGATCTTCATAAAATTGATTATAACTCGGAACTCTATGATGAATATATCTATGGCTCTGCTGAAGTGGTGGGTTTGATGTGTCTGCAGATTTTTACTGAAGGTGACAAGCAGCAATTTGAAAAGCTGAAACCGTTTGCCATGAAATTGGGCTCTGCTTTTCAGAAAGTTAATTTTTTAAGGGATTTGAAAGATGACTATCAGGTCCTTGGACGAACCTATTTCCCGTCTGTAAATATGTCTGTCTTTGATAACACCGTGAAAGGGCAGATCGAAAAAGAAATTGAAGGAGAATTTAAAGAAGCATTACAGGGGATTAAAAAATTACCGGGTTCCTCTATGTTCGGAGTATATCTCGCATACAGATACTATCTGTCATTGTTTGAAAAAATAAAGAAGACAAGCTCTCATCGTATTTTACAGCAAAGAGTCAGAATCGCTAATTCACAGAAACTTTTTGTTGCGTTCAAAAGCTATATAAGATACAAAGCTGCTTATTTCTAATTAATAAAAAGAATGTTACACAGATTATACAGGGAGCAACAATTAAATTGTACTATCGAATCGGTCTGGAATTTCTTCTCATCGCATGATCATTTTTCTGAAGCAACTCCTGAAGTAATGAATTTTCTGGTTGTTTCGGGTATTCTGGACCGGCCGGTCTTTAAAGGAATGGAAATAGAGTATAGGGCCTTTTCTTTTTTAGGAAGCCCGATCAAATGGGAAATGATGATTAGCCAGGTAGAAGATTATAAAAGCTTTACCGGCTTCCAGAAAAAAGGTCCGTATAAGTATTGGAATCATTTTCATGAATTCATTCCAAATGATAAAGGAGTATTGATGAAAGATACTGTAGATTATGAACTTCCCCTGGGGATCATAGGAAGAATAGCCCATCGGTTATTTATAAAGAAAAAGCTCGAAAGTATATTCGATTTAAGGTCCGGCGTTTTAAATGCTCTTTTTAACAATAATGATTATTAACATGCATTTTCTGATCGTCTTAGGTGTTTTTATTTCAATGGAAGGCGCAACATGGCTGATCCACAGATATATTATGCACGGTTTTCTCTGGAGCCTGCATCGCGATCATCATGACCATAGTCACGATGGAAAACTGGAAAGAAATGACCTCTTCTTTTTCATTTTCGCAAGCCCGGCTATTGCTCTATTATACCTTGGAGTAAAACAGGAATTCAGTTATCTTTTTTTGTAGGCCTTGGAATAAGCCTTTATGGAATGGCCTATTTCTTTGTGCATGATATTTTTATTCATCAAAGGGCAAAGGTCTTTACTAAGACAAAGAATCCGTATTTCCTTGCCATCAGGCGTGCCCATAAACAGCATCATAAACATCTGGGAAAGGAAAGCGGGGAGTGCTTTGGTTTTTTGTGGGTTCCTGTAAAGTATTTTAAAATGTATTTCAATAAAAAATGATGCCTTATACTTACATACTAATCAATTTTTTCACTATTATCATTTGCTTTTTGGCTTCTTTTGATAAGAGAATACAGTTTCATAAGCTTTTCGGAAAGTTTTTGATTTCCTCTGCTATTGTAGCCATTCCTTTTATTGGCTGGGATATATGGTTCACTGCAAAAGGGGTGTGGTGGTTTGATCTCAGGTACACTATGGGATTTAAGATGGCCGGACTTCCTATTGAAGAGTGGCTGTTTTTTTTCTGCATTCCCTTTGCGTGTGTTTTTACCTACTACTGTCTGGACAAATTTTTTAATCTGGACTGGGCCAATGCTTTCAATAACCTGATCGTATTTGCTGCCGTTATTATCCTCAGTGTTACAGGACTTCTTTTTTATGACAGAATATATACCCTGGTAACGATCATTGTTACGATTTTCACCCTTTGTTATCTCCATTTTATAGGTAAAAAAGAATGGATAGGGAAAGCAAGCTTTGTGTATCTGGTCTTAATGCCGGGATTCTTTGCTGTAAATGGAATACTTACCGGTTCTTTGATTCAATCTCCGGTGGTGAATTATAACCCTGATGAGTTTATGGGAATCAGAATGGGGACCATTCCTGTCGAAGATGCTGTGTATGGTTACAGTCAGTTTTTGCTTATTATTTATTTCTTTAAAAAACTGACTGAAAGTAAAGAACAGAAAATTCCCAGCTATTAAACAAATACTATACTTTAATTGTAAAAGATACCTCATGGAGAAAGTAAATATTTTTTGGTTCAGAAGAGACCTTA
Source organism: Chryseobacterium sp. B21-037 (assembly GCF_028570785.1). Classification (NCBI taxonomy): domain Bacteria; kingdom Pseudomonadati; phylum Bacteroidota; class Flavobacteriia; order Flavobacteriales; family Weeksellaceae; genus Chryseobacterium; species Chryseobacterium sp. B21-037. The sequence continues at coordinate 1,991,085 of NZ_JALGCB010000001.1, read as the reverse complement.
GGCTGGAAGATAATGTTGGTCTTCATCATGCCCTTACCTCAGGGTTAAAGGTTGTTCCTGTTTTTATCTTTGATACTGAGATCCTGGACCGTCTTCCGGATAAAAATGATAAACGAGTAGATTATATTCATCAGGCTTTGCAACGGATGCATCAGACTTTGCAAAAATACAACAGCGGACTTAGGGTTTATTATGGTAGTCCCGTTGATGTTTTTAAAAAACTAACGGAGGATTTTACTATTGATACGGTTTTTTGCAACAGGGATTATGAACCTTCAGCCATACAAAGGGACCAACGGGTAGCTGATCTGCTGCTGAAAAGTCATATTGATTTTAAAGATTTTAAAGATCAGGTACTGTTTGAGGGTAATGATATTGTGAAGGATGACCTTTCTCCTTATACCGTTTTTACTCCGTATTCTAAGAAATGGAAGGCAAATTTGAAAAACGTAGAAACTTTTACCATACAATTTGATCAGTTTGCAGATTATAACGGGCCTTCGGAGATCATCTCACTGAAAAAAATCGGATTTAAGAAAACAGACCTTGAATTTAAAGAACCTGAGCTGAAAAAGAATATAATAGATTCTTACGGAAAATACAGGGATTTTCCAGCTATGGATCATACCACACACCTTGGGATCGCACTGCGTTTCGGTACCATTTCGGTAAGGAAATGTATACGGTACGCTATTAAGCATAATGAAGTCTGGCTTAATGAGCTTATCTGGAGGGAATTTTTCATGCAAATTCTGTATCACTTTCCAGATGTTGTTCATCATTGTTTTAAAAAGAAATATGAAGATATTAAGTGGAGGAATGATGAAAAAGAGTTTAAGGCTTGGTGTGAAGGTAAAACAGGATATCCTATTGTGGATGCCGGAATGAGAGAGCTCAATCAAACCGGATTTATGCATAACAGGGTAAGAATGATCACTGCAAGTTTTCTTACCAAACATCTGCTCATTGATTGGCGATGGGGAGAAGCCTATTTTGCTGAAAAATTATTAGACTACGATCTCGCAGCCAATAACGGGAACTGGCAATGGGCTGCAGGTTGCGGTTGTGATGCTGCACCTTACTTCAGGATATTTAATCCATATGAGCAGACTAAAAAATTTGATAAAGAAACTAAATATATCACAAAATGGCTTCCCGCAGATTACAAGGAAGAACCGATTGTAGAACATGCAAAAGCCAGAGAAAGAGCATTAAAAACTTATAAGGAAGCATTAGCAGAATAACGAAAAAGACATGGCAAAAAAAGGAATTTTATTAATCAATCTTGGTTCACCAAGATCAACGGCGGTAAAGGATGTAAAAGAATATCTGGATGAATTCCTGATGGATGAAAAAGTGATTGATTACCGGTGGATTTTCCGGGCACTTCTGGTTCGTGGAATTATTTTAAATACCCGCCCGGCGAAATCAGCAGAAGCTTATAAAACCGTCTGGACAGATGAAGGCTCTCCACTTATTGTTATAACAAAAAAGATACGGCAAAAGCTGCAAAAGCTCGTGGATGTTCCCGTTGAAATAGGAATGCGGTATGCTGAACCCAGCATTGAAACAGGCATCAGGAACCTGGCTGAAAAGGGAGTTACAGAAATTGTTTTACTTCCGCTTTATCCCCAATATGCGATGAGTACTACCGAAACTGTGATTGAAAAAGCTGAAGAAATAAGAAAGAAAAAATTTCCCCATATAAAGATCAATTACATTCAGCCTTTTTATCATCGGGACCTTTACATCAATTGTCTGGCAGAAAGTATCCGGGAGAAACTTCCTGAAAATTTTGACGCCTTGTTGTTCTCTTATCATGGGGTTCCGGAAAGACATATTTACAAAACGGATCCAACGAAGACCTGCAATATGAATGATTGCTGTTATAAAGATACCCTTCCCAGCCATTCGTTTTGTTACCGCCATCAGTGTTTTAATACCACCGAGCAGGTGATCAAAAAACTGGGATTACCTAAAGATAAAGTGATTGTCTCTTTTCAGTCCCGATTAGGAAAAGACAAATGGATTGAGCCTTACACAGATCATACATTAAAAACGATTCCCGGAAAAGGAATTAAAAATCTTGCTATTGTTTGTCCTGCATTTGTTTCAGATTGCCTTGAAACCCTGGAAGAAATTTCAGTTGAGGGAAAAGAACTCTTTCTCGAAGCAGGTGGTGAAAATTTCAATTATATACCTTGCCTGAATGATGAAGACCGGTGGATCGAAGTCATCCGGACACTTTGCGAAGAACAGCTGAATCAATTTTATTTGGTCTAGCTCATAATGGTAAGCTATAGACTTGTATGAGGAATTTGGTATATTTGTAAACTATTTAATTAAAATGAATTACACGCTTATTAAAGATTGTATAGATCTGTTACAGGAGTTTGAAACGGAAGTCCGTTCCAATCCTGATTTATATCCGGGCAATATCCAGGGCTTTAAAACATGGATTTCTGCTCAGGGAAATATGGGGTCAAATTCTTTAGAGGAGCCTTATTGGGAGGGTAAAGAGAACGGAAGGACGCCGGAAAGTGCTATCAGTACACTGCTCGTTCATCTGAATCGGTATGCAAAAACCTATTCAAAATCTGCTATTCTGGATTCTGAATTTTCCACCCAGGAAGATTTTATTTATTTAATTAATTTAAAGGCGTTCGGAGAAATGACGAAGATGGCTCTTATCAAGAAAAATATTCATGATAAACCGGTAGGTATGCTTATTATTGCAAGATTACTGCGTCAGGGACTTATAGAGCAGACGGAATCCGAGGTCGATAAACGCAGTAAATTGATCCGTATCACGGAAAGAGGATTATCGGTTTTAGAAAAACAAATGGAAAAGATCCGCCAGGCCACGAATATTGTGGCAGGAAACCTTAATTACAATGAAAAGATGGAACTTATACGTATTCTCAATAAGCTGGATCGCTTTCATTATCCCATTTTTTCACGGAACATCCATTCCGATCAGCTGATCAATACCGTATATGAAGAGTATATATTGAAAGATTAATAATAAACACTGCTACTTCAGCACATTATTTTATGGGAATCAAAAAATCAGAGATGTTTTTTGTTTGAATTGATACACAGATAATATAACCAATATGCTGAAAAGATAGCTTGTAAAAAACAATCAACAAGATATACCCATTTAATAACTTTTTGGATGTAATAATATAGGTCGATAATTAGTAAACTGAGGCAACAAATTAATATTGATAAAGCAATTATCTTATTTTTTCTAACACTTATCGTAAGGTACGCAAGAAGTAATGAATAAGGTAAAAGAAGTAAGCCTACGGTTTTAACAAGCCAAATATCTGTTTTTGGACCTGAAACAAATAAGAAACTTTCCAGATGGATCAAAGGCCATATTCCGGTTAGAAAATAATACACGGTCTGGAAAAATGGAATTGTGCGGAAATTTTGCATATAAATACTGTTATCACTTACATTCGATGATAAAATAAGGGAGGTCTCAAAACCATATAATCTTGCTTTTGTCTTTCTTAAGTATGAAAACCATATTGACTGGTTGTCATATTGGATTTTTCACTGCATTATATTGTCCATTTTTGAAACCTCCCTTCTTTTCACATTAATCTTCCTGTTCAGCGTCAAGATTGATATATGTCTCAGCAATCTCTGTCAGGTTATAGTCGGTATCTTCTTCCTCTTCAAGCGTTTTTTATGATTCATGTCATAATAAATTTATTTTCAATGTGTAGTTTATTGTTTTGGTTAATTTTTTTAATTGTTTTGTGATTTTGATCATATATTTTTCTTTTTTCAATGGCTAGGTTTGCTATTATCAAATCCCATTATTATGAAATACTTGATACAGTTTTTATTCCTGTTGTCGGTTTTGTCGGCATGTACAAAATCTGAAACACAGTATATTGATCAGTCCAATAAAAAAGAGACTGTGAACGACAAAAAATCAGATACGATCCAAACATTAAACGAAATCTCAGACACGACGAAACTTACAAAAGATAGTGCTGTCGTGAGATAGGGAATTAATCACTATTTATTATGAATCCAAAAGGTAGACTTATAATCATGAGAGGTGCTGACATGGGTATTTTCCATGATGCTAAAAATGAAGTTACATCACCAGATTTTCCGTTTGAAATTTTCAGCTTCTTGTCAGAGGAAAAGGATAGTCGTCTCGAAATCCTTACAACTTCCAATTCTGGTGGATGCGCTAACGAAAGGCTAATTAAAATGCTACAAGCAGAGGGGTATAGCAACTTTGGGATAATAAATGTTCAGCATACCGAAGATTTTCACAATTGTTATACAAAGATAAGTGAAGCTAAAGTTGTTTTCTTGGCCGGTGGAGAGCCTGAAATATGGAAAATGATGAAGAGATCAGCAATAATGGAGCTTTTACTTAAGAGGTACCATGATGAGGAGGATTTTACCATTGTGGGAATAGATGCCGGGGCCATGTGCATCTCAAGGGTTATATTAAGTGAAGGAGGAACTGGTACCGGTCTTGGATTTATACATAACTGTATCATAGATACAAAGTTTCAACATGGTGAAAGATGTAAAGGTCTTGTAAAAGCAATCATAGCTAATAAGGAATGCTTAGGCATTGGTTTAAACAGAGGAATGGCATTAATTATTGACAAAGGCTACAAAGTTTCATGTTTAGGTAAAGGTACTGTAATGGTTGTCAATGCTAGAAATATAAAAAATAGAAGAATAAAAGCAGGAGCATCTGTTTATGCCAAAAATTTACAAGGACATATCCTTACAGGAGGAGCCACACTTAATTTATTTAGTGGAAATCGGATAAAGGATGATTTACTTCATTATAATTTAAATTTTATCAATAGAAATAATATTCAATAACTACTAATTAAATACGGTTTAAAATGACACCCAAAGGAAAATTACTAATTATAGGTGGTAAAGAAGATAAGGATGGAAATGATCCTGAAATGAAGGAAAAAAATAATGATTTTTCTCCTTATGAGATTCTTAAATTGCTTGTAAAATCTAAAGATGACCGGATAGAAGTGATCACAGTAGCCACCTCTGAACCGGATGATGCAAAGAAAACGTATATGAAAACCTTTCAAGAAATCGGATTCACAAATTTTGATTTTCTTCATATAGCCGATGATCATTGCCATACAGATTATTTTTTAAAAAGATTGGAGGCTGCCAAAGCTGTATTTTTTACCGGAGGAGATCAAAACCGTATCTGTGAATATTTAACACAATCCGTTCTCACAGATATGCTAAAGAAAAAATACTTTGAAGAGGAGGATTTTATGATTGCAGGAACCAGTGCAGGAGCAATGTGTATCCCTAAAATAGTCATTCTCGAAGCCATCAACGGGGAAGCTATTCTGGAACATGATATTGAATTAGGTGCCGGGTTGGGGTTTATAGAAAATTGTATTGTCGATACACATTTTGTACATCGGGCACGTTTCGGGAGGCTTGCACACGCCATAATCTTACATCAAAATTGCTGGGGAATCGGTCTGGGGGAAGACACGGCTCTGCTTATAGAAAGAGGGGCTAATGCAAGCTGTTTCGGATCGGGATCAGTGTGGATAATGGATGCGAAAGATATTGGACAAACAAATACGGATAACGTCAAAAAAGGAAATCCTGTTTATGTGGAAAATCTCAAAATTCATATTTTAACAAATAACTGCACATTTAATTTTAATACCAATGTATTTCAGGGTGAAAATTCCGGAAAACAATAGGCAGGGAAACAATTTTTTGTGAAATGGGTTATAACCCGGACTGCATTTTTTACGAAACAACCATTCCGACTAGCTTTTCAATGTATTACGACCATTTATCGTTACGCTCATCCCTTTTTAATTCTCTTTCCACCTCGTTCACATCAGTTAATGGAAGATCGTAAGTTTCATCAATATATTTAAGAATCTTTTGATGGATCTCATGATTTAACTTTCGGATAAAAAGCTGGTTAGTAGTTTTTAATAATCCGATAAGATGATTTTGGGATTGATCCCTGTTAAAAAAAGACTTTTCAATAGATGCTCTTTTATCATCATTTACAATAATATCTTTAAAAACCGTATTCATGAGCACGGTCTGAAAAAATGATTCTGCAGGTAAGAGCGTATGTAAATAATAATCCTCAAAATCCATTACCCGTTTGTTATTGGTTAAAAAGGAACATGTTTCTCGGGTGAACATAAACCATTTTCCGCCGATATAAGGAGTAACACCGTCCATGAATGCCCTTTTATAAATCATTGAAGAGATTTTATGGGTGAGTTCCGTGAAGTGGTTCTGTATCCTCTGAAGCGTAGCAGGTCTGTAAAACTTCTGATCATAATAAAAAAGATAGTTCCTGCCATTATTTACTGTGAGAAACTGACGAATAATATTTTGTGATTTAAGTGGATAATCTTCTCCGCTTAGGTTGACAAAATAATCCCATTCTGCGTTCACATTAAGTAAGTATTCCATGGCATTAAGTTCTGCCTGAATCATACTGAATCCGCCAGCTACGATATTTATGCTTTCCAGAATATAAACGTTGGGAAAATGTACCAGATACTGCTGGATTTCCTCGGTAAACTCTTCTTTGGCTTTCCGGTCTATATGAACCAGATAAAACTGATCACGGGTGTAGATTTTTTCGAACATTGCCTTAAATATTTCCGGCTTGTGGTGTACCATGATAAAATAAGCAATTCGGATCTGAGAAGATGGGTTATTATCTGATCTGTGGGATAAGGGATGCGGTTGTACTGCGGTGGTTTGCATATGCTGGAATTATAAAATTATCCGCTCTTTGCAAACAATTAGATTTATGGGTGTAAGGTACGAATATATTTTTGATAATCAGTTAATTAATGTGTACTGGATGCCTCCCTCAATAAATCTTAGCAGCCAGGAACCATGAAATTTTGACAGTATTTCAGAAAAAATATCACAGCATATCAACTGGTATTTTTTTTGTTGACTTTCCACATAGCCGGCCAGCTACCTTTACACTGCCGTTTAAACGGATTTTACTTGTTTGAATCTAAAGATTGAAATATTTAAACCCTAATAGTTATAGAGATATGCTTTGGACAGTATGTGTTTTGTGTATGACAATTTTAGGTCTGATGTTTTTGCTGAAAAAACTTAAGCAGCCCTATCTTATCGCTTATATTATTGCCGGGGTATTGTTGGGACCCTATGTTTTCAGAATTGTAGATAAACCAGATGAAATAGAAGTTATTGGAGAGATCGGGATATTGTTGCTGATGTTCTTCATCGGAATGGAAATCAATATTCCGAATAAAAGAAGTCTTATTATTAAGCCTGTGATGGCGCAGAGTATTAAAGTGTTGCTGAGCTTTGTATTTGCCTATCTCCTCGGAAGGATACTTCACCTGGACTATAAAAGTATTCTCCTGATTGCCATCCTTTTTATGTTCAACAGTACAGCAGTTGTTGTCGATTTTATGAAAAGGCATGGAACGTTAAATACCGCCTTTGGAATAATTATACTCAATATCCTGTTATTGCAGGACCTTCTTCTTGCTCCGGTACTGACCCTGCTGAAGTTCTGGAGTGGTGAAGAATTCAACATCTTTAACTTTGTGCTTCCTTTAGCTTTATGCATCGGTATTTTTTTAATATTCAGGAAGGTCAGAAATTTAAGGGAGATCAGAATTTCAAATACTTTTCTTGAAAATGACCATGATCTGCAGGTTTTTTTTGGCCTTTTTATCTGTCTTGGCTTTGGTCTTATTGCGGAAACCATTGGTCTTAGTGCCGCATTGGGAAGTTTTATAGCAGGAGTTCTGGTTGGAAAAATACAGGCATTCCACTGGCTTGAAAACTCTTTGTTGCCCTTCAAGGTTTTCTTTATTTCACTTTTTTTCGTATCCATTGGTCTAAGACTGGATATTAATTATCTTTTATCCAATTATATGCTGATTGGTATCGGTACTTTAGTCGTTTTAATAAGCAATAGTATTATGTCATCCGTTTTCTTTCGGATTCTGAACTTCAGCTGGAAAGACAGTTTTTATGGTGGAGCATTGCTTTCTCAGACCGGGGAATTTGGGATCCTGGCACTATCTATTGCCTATAAATCCGATATGGTAGGATATGATCTGTATAAAGCCGGATTAGGTATTACCTGTTTGTCTCTATTGCTATCCACCTTTTGGATCAGTTGCGGTGCATTCGTTAAGATTCGTAAACCTGTACGCACTTAAAATAAGAAATGAGAGATATGGGATTGAAATCAGGACTCATTTTGTGTCACAAAAATGAAATTTTGACAGAAATTCTGAAAAAATATCACCATTTATCCGGTGGTATTTTTTTTGCTGGTTTTTAAGTACAGCTGGCCAGCTGATGTGTTATTAAATAATTGTTAAACTTATTTAAAAAGAGATTACTATGAATAATCTAATGAAAAGAAACGGAAACAGCAATTTAGGCATTTCAAACATCTTTGATGATTTTTTTAGTCGTGAACTTTTTAACTGGGGTAATAACAATTACTCATCTACCAGTACAACCGTACCATCGGTAAATATAAAGGAAAACGGGGATGCGTATGAGGTTCAGGTTGCTGCACCCGGAATGGATAAGAATGATTTTGATATCAGCCTTGATGGTAACCTGCTGACCATTTCATCCATGAAACAGGACAGTAGTGAAACAAAAGAAGAGAACTTCACCCGAAGAGAGTTCAGTTATCAGTCCTTCCAGCGTAGTTTTGAACTTCCGAAAAATGTTGTTGACCAGGATAACATTAACGCGAAATATGAAAACGGATTGCTTATGCTTACTATTCCTAAGAAGGAAGATGCAAAGCAGAAACCACCAAGAAGGATTGAAATATCATAAAAATATTTAGAAAAATGGCTACTCATTGTAGCCATTTTTTATTAAAAGAGAATGAATAGCAGGATTTATAAACCAAAAAGCTGAAGTGAAATCTCCAGCTTTAATTAATTGTATCGGTTATTATATTAACCGGTTACTTTCAATGATTGAATATATCCGTCAGACAATTGAAAATGATATTTCAAAACAATAGGGCTGCCAGGAAAGTCTCCTAAAACTTCTGCCGATAAAATATTTTCATTTTCATTATAGTCTAAAGGCTTCATAGTAGCATTGTAATCTTTGTTGGCTTTATCAATCCATTTTTCAATTTCGGTTTTTCCGTTATGAGTTTTGCCTTCATCAAATACTTCTGCATTTTCATTAAAACAATTGGCATAAGCAATACTGTCAAAATTGTTTTGGGCTTCGATTAAATCTGTGATAACTTTTGGTAGGTTCATTTTTTATTTTTTTAAGATGATTAAACTGTTGGCACTGTGCCACCATCGATTACAAATTCAGTTCCGGTTAAATAGCTGGCTCTTGATGAAACTAGGAAACCTACTAATTCAGCAACTTCTCCCGGTTCTGCGGGTCTGCCGTAAGGTATTCCACCCAATGCATCCATAACACTTTGCATGGCCTCTTCTTCTGTACTATTTGCATTTCTTGCAATCTCACCCAGCCACGCTGTGGATGCCGTTGTATTGATCCATCCCGGTGAAACAGTCAGCACGCGGACACCTTTGGGGGTTACTTCATTTGACAAACTTTTACTGTAATTGATCAATGCTGCCTTTGCAGCTGCATACGGCAAAGTAGAATCATACAACGGCAGTTTACCCTGGATTGAAGCAATATGAATAATAACACCGCTTTTGCGCTCTATCATTTGTGGTAAAAACCCTCTGTCCAGTCTCACCGGAGCAAGCAAATTGGCTCGAAGAGTTGATTCCCAATCTTCATCGTTCAGTGCAATGAAGCCTCCCGCAGGTGTTGATGAAGAACCAAGGTTGTTCACAAGAATGTCGAGTCTGCCATAAGTAGACAGCACTTCGCTGATGACATTTTGTGTTCCTTGAGCTGTACTTAAATCGGCCGAAATAAAATGCAGGTTTTCATTTTCTTTTTCAGGCTTGTTTCTCGCTGTAATAATAACCTTTGCACCGGCTTGTAGCAATCTCTCTGCTATGGCTTGTCCGGCCCCTTTTGTTCCTCCTGTTACCAAGGCAATTTTACCTTGAAGTTCATCGTTGTAATTAAATTGATTTTCCATTGTCTAATTCTTTGATACAAATTTCCGAAGTATCACTATTTTAGGCAATAACGGAAAATCGAATTGCATAGGGATAATTTATTCCCCTATTGTACAATTTGGTACATTGGGCTACATTTGTATATGCATGAAAGAAAAATACCTTTGAATTTGAACTGTGGTCTTGACCTTATTGGTGAAGTCCTTTATGGCAAGTGGAAAATCCGTCTGCTATGGTTTATCTATCAGGGACATCTGCGTCCAAGTGAATTACAGCGTAAAATTCCGGATGCATCAAGGCGTGTATTAAATATTCAATTAAAGGAACTTGAAGAGCATGAACTTGTCACTAAAAAAATCTATGCTCAGGTCCCTCCCAAAGTTGAATATTCACTCACAGATTTTGGTAAGACACTAATTCCTGTAATTTCTGTATTAGGCGGTTGGGGCGACGAGAATGAAGATAGACTGAGAAGAGTGATTCTATCAAGAATGGGAGAGCATGATAAACATTCATAGCTTGCTTGATTTAATCATTAACGCTCAAAATAACGTTAACTATTTAATTGGTGATTCTTATTAAATTTTTCTCAAATCTATTTCTGTTTACGGATACGGCTTAAAGTTTCTTTTGTAATTCCCAAATACGATGCAATAAGATGTTGTGGAAATCTTTGTAAAAATGCAGGATGAGTTTTAAAAAGATTATGATAACGTTCTGCTGCGGAAAGGCTTATTGCATTATTGATGCGATTTTGCATCGCTATGCCGTGGTTCATATCCAATCGTTTTGTCAATTCGTTTAAAGCCGGAACTTTTGTCATTTCGTTAATGTCTTCTTTTGAAATCATCAACATCTCAGTATCCTCATAGGCTTCAATAGTATAAATGGACGGTTTTGAACCTAATAGACTTTCTCGATCAGCTACCCACCAGTTTTCCAGATAAAGGTTGATGACATTTTCCTTTCCAGAGTCGTCCACAGAATATTGTTTCATTGCTCCCTTAATGATGAAACCACAGTATTTGCAAATTTCTCCCTGCTTTAGAAAAAACTGTTTTTTTTCAATTTTTTTGTAAACAAATAACTCTCGTATAAATTTTTTGTCATCAGAACTTAATGTGGATGAGCTGTGAGCTTCGATATAACTGAAAAGAATTAAAAAACTGTCCTGATTGATATTCATAGTTAGGTCCTGAACTGATTTCTTGATTTACGAATTTAATGAAAATTATCTGGTCATTAAAAGTTATTATCAAATCCGTTATCAAAATAAATCATTGAATCATTTTGATGCAAAATATTTATTATCAAATATCAACAACTTCCAGACTTGGATACCTGTAAATTTGTGATATAAATAACCTTTAAAATATAATTACAATGGCTACAAAATGGAACCTAGACCCGACACACAGTGAAATAACTTTCAAGGTAAGACATATGATGATTTCAAATGTCAAAGGAAATTTCACCAATTTTGATGTGCAGCTTGAAGCAGAAGACGATACTTTTACCAATGTAAAAACAGTAGCAACTATTCAGACAGATTCTATATCTACATACAATACCGACAGAGACAATCACCTGAAATCGGCAGACTTTTTTAATGTTGAAGTACATCCTGTAATCACTTTTGAAGCTTCTGCATTAAGCAATGAAGTAAAGGGTGATCTTACCATTAACCACATTACAAAACCAATTACTCTTGATGTGGATTTCAACGGAATTAAAGCAGATCCATACGGAAATACAAGAGCAGGATTTTCTTTTGAAGGCAAAATCAATAGAAAAGATTTCGGACTTACCTGGCATGCTGCGCTTGAGGGCGGAGGAGTAATGGTAAGCGATCAGGTGAAACTTGCGGGCGATTTACAGTTTGTAAAACAGCAATAAGAAAACATCAAATAGCAAACAATAGACAAGCCTTTGGAACCTCAAAGGCTTTTGTTTATTTATGATCGGAATTTTAATGGAATTTATTTCCATTGAACTTTCTTTATACAAAACTAAATAATGCAATCATAAAACTACGAAATATCGTAGTTTTTTTTATTATGATATTTTAAATAATATTCTGTAAATCAGGTGTTTTGTTGTTTTGGGTTATTTTTTGGCATTATGCTCATAAGTTTAATTCAAAAAATAATACAACAATGAGCACATTAACATTAAAAGACGGAACAGAAATTTTTTACAAAGATCAGGGACAAGGACCTGTCTTGATGTTTCACCACGGGTGGCCATTATCATCTGATGACTGGGATGCACAGGTAATTTTCTTTTTACAGAAAGGCTACAGAGTGGTTACCCACGACAGAAGAGGCCACGGACGCTCCAGCCAGAATATCTACAATCATACTATTGAACAATACGCTTCTGATGCTGCAGAACTGGTTGAATTTTTAGATCTGAAAGATGTTGTACACATCGGGCATTCAACAGGAGGTGGAGAAGTGATCCGTTATGTTAACAAATATGCAAACGGAAGAGCTAAGAAAGCGGTTCTGATCAGTGCCATTCCGCCGGTAATGGTTAAGAGTGAAAATAATCCTGACGGTGTTCCGATGTCAGTTTTTGATGATATCAGAGAACAGACGATGAACAACAGAAACCAGTTTTATTATGATCTTACTTTCCCTTTCTATGGCTATAACAGAGAAGGAGCGAGTGTAAAGGACGGAGTTCAGAGAAACTGGTGGAGACAAGGATTGATGGGAGGAATTGTTGCTCATTATGACGGGATCAAAGCTTTTTCAGAAACAGATTTAACCGAAGATTTAAAAGCTGTGGATATTCCTGTTTTGGTGATGCATGGTGAGGATGACCAAATCGTCCCTATTGCCAATGCGGCATTAAAATCAATTAAATTACTAAAGAACGGAAAACTGATCACATATCCGGGGTTCCCTCACGGAATGCCCACTACAGAGCATCAAACCATTAATAAAGACCTTTTGGAATTTATTGCTGAATAATTATCATTCCATTCAAATCCAAAATATATGGAAAACTCAAAAACTCACGAAGCGGAATTCAATCCTGAAGATTTTGCTATTGTTCCTGCCCGTACGTTTGACGAACTGAAAGTAGGTGAATTGTTCAGGGCGCCAAGCAGAACTCTTACTGATGCACATGCTTCAGCTTTTCAAACGGTTTCCTGTGATAATCATCCGATTCATTACGATGTGGAATATGCAAAAAGATATGGCCATGAAGCTCCGGTAGTTCACGGTTTGCAGGTATTGGCTTTTACCGCACCGGGCGCGACTCTTTTGCCTCATTACTTCGGAAGTGTTTTTATTGCTTTTTTAGAATTATCATGCCATTTTTTGAAAGAGGTACATTCAGGAGATACGTTGTATTCTTCGTTGGAAATCACCGATTTAACGCCACAGGAAGACAGAGGTATAGTGACCACAAAAGTGAGAGTCTATAACCAAAAATCTGAACTCGTTCTGGAAGGGCAGCATAAATATTTACTAAAAAGATAATTTCTTTTTCAAATCTGCTGTCTTCTTTTTAAATGGAGATCCTTTTAGGGAAGGCAGCTGATTCAATACCACTTTGACATGTTTACAATAAATCTGTCAAAAATCAGCCATTAAAAATATCATCATTATGAAACTAAAAACAATTTTTGGTACTGCCGTTTTATTGTCAGCGGTATTCCTTACCAATATTAATACACAAAATACGGCAAAATCTACGAAAGCCAGAGCAGAATATATCGAAGTGGAACCTAATGTAAGGCTTCATGTTTCCGACCTTGGAGAAGGTAAGCCGGTTGTTTTAATCCACGGTTATCCGGTAAGTGATGCTTCATGGGAGTACCAGTATCTTCCTTTAATTAAAGCGGGTTATCGGGTTATAGGAATCACTCTGAGAGGGTTCGGACAGTCGGACAAGCCTTATGGAAAATATGATTATGACCAGTTTGCTTCTGATATCAAAACTGTTTTAGACAAATTGGATATCAAAGATGCTACGTTGGGCGGCCATTCTATGGGTGGTGCGATTGCTTTGCATTACGTGGCGAAATACAACAGTGCTCATGTCAGTAAATTGGCATTATTCGCTGCTGCGGCACCTGTTCATACCAAAAAACCTGATTATCCTTATCCGCTATTTACAAAAGAAGATATTACCAAATGGATAGACCTTGTAAGCGTAGACAGACCGGGATTACTGAATACGATAGGTGAAAGATTTGTTTTATCCGCAACTTCTGTTTCACCAGGGGTAGGTACCTGGCTGGGAGGGATTGAAATGCAGTCATCTGCTTATGCAATGGAGCAGGCTTTAATCGCTTTAAGAGACGAAGATCTTCGTGGAGATTTACCGAAAATCAAGATTCCGACCCTTATCATGCAGGCAAAACAGGACAGGATAGTGGCTTATGCTTTAGCAGAGCAAATGAACAAAGCTATTAAAGGATCTAAGCTTATTCCTTTTGAAAACAGCGGACATGCACTGTTCCTCGAAGAAAAAGACAAATTCAATGAAGAATTATTAAAATTTCTTAAGCAATAAAATTCAAACTCAATAACATCTAAATAAACTTTATGAAACCATCATCAAAACTACTTTCTCCTGAAAATCATGCACTGGTACTGATTGATTTTGAAGGACAAATGGCATTTGCAACCAAAAGTATCTCTATGAACGAACTGCGTAACAATGTAGCAGTACTGTGTGGGGCATCCAAAATATTCAATGTTCCGACCATCATTACTACAGTTGCAGAACAAAGCTTTTCAGGTCCTGTTTTCCCGGAAATCGAGGAAGCATATCCTATGGCAACCTCAGGCTATATAGACAGAACAACGATGAATACATGGGAAGATGAAGCCGCTTATAAAGCCATTACAGGAACCAAGAAGCAAAAACTGGTTCTCGCAGGATTATGGACAGGCGTTTGTATTGTGGGGCCGGCATTATCTGCACTTGAGGAAGGCTATGACGTGTACGTCATTACCGATGCCTGTGGCGATGTAAGCGATGAGGCACACGAAAGAGCTGTACAGAGAATGATCCATTCAGGAGTAAAGCCTATGACTTCCATTCAGTATATCCTGGAACTTCAGAGAGACTGGGCACGTCAGGAAACATATGGTCCTGTAACTGACCTTATGAAAAAATATGGTGCTTCTTACGGATTGGGAATCCACTATGCTCACCATATGCTGAATCACTAAAATCCATATACCATTTTCAATGTTGAAATCTGCACCTTCAATACTGTTTTTAAAAGCTTTTATCATGACAGTTCTTTTATGTTCTGAAACTTTCTCCTCCCAGAGCTTTAAACTTCTGCGGTATGATGAAAATTATGAATATCTGAAAGATTCCACCAAAAGCTTTTATGATAAAATTAAATATCTCCCTCTCAATGAAAAGAAAGATATCTATCTCTCATTGGGTGGTGAGGCAAGGTATGAATATGTGGATTTCAACAACGAAGATTGGGGAAGGCTTAACATAGGACACAACGACTTTTTTCTCCAACGCTATGATCTTCATGCAGACTGGCATTTCGGGAAAAACTTCAGAATATTTTCACAGATCAGAAGTGCTTTGCAAAACGGAAGAAAAAACGGTTCAAGAGGCATTGATGAAGACCAGATGAATATTCAGAACCTCTTTCTGGATGCAGGTTTGGTGAATATGGAAGATCAGAAGCTGATAGTGAGACTGGGAAGACAGGAGCTGGACTACGGTTCCGGAAGATTAATTTCTGTGAGGGAAGGGCCGAATGCAAGGTTGTCTTTTACAGGAGCCAAAATCATGTATTCCTATAAAAATATTTCCGTAGATGCTTTTGCGATGATGGCAGACTCTATCAAGACCGGCGTTTTTGATAATACCATTTCAAAGCAGCTTAACCTTTGGGGACTTTATTCCAAAATTATTATTCCTGAAACCGGAAATCTGGATCTATATTACCTCGGAATCCGTAGAGATGAATCTGTTTTTGAAGCCGGAACAGCCAGAGAAAAGCGTCACACAATTGGCGGAAGGCTCTGGAAATATGGCGGCGGATTTATCTATAACCTGGAAGCGGCCTATCAGTTCGGACGTTTTGGAAACGACAATATCAGTGCCTGGACGGGCTCTGTGGATGTAGGATATCTCTTTGAAAACGTTAGATTCAGCCCAAGCATCAATCTGAGAAACGATTATATATCAGGAGATCATTCTAAAAACGATGGAAAGCTCGGTACATTTAATCCTTTATATCCAAAAGGAGGGTATTTCGGCTTCAGTCCGCAGGTGGGTCCTGTCAATTTAATTGATATTCATCCGTATATGACCCTTGATCTGACTTCCAAACTCAAAATGCAGATGGATGTTGTCTTCAACTGGCGATATTCCCTGAACGACGGAGTTTACCGGCCAAGCGGAGCATTGAACCGTCCCGGAAGCAGCTCAGATAAAAGGTATATCGGAACGGCTTATTTAACCAGCTTTACCTATAATTTCAACAAACATTTTTCTTTGGTGAGCGGACTTCAGTATTTACACAAAGGACCTTTTATCGAAGATATCATTCAGGATGCAAAAAGCGGTGTTTTCTGGAATATAAGGCTGGGATTCAAATTTTAATCATTACTAAATCATTTATTATGCAAAATTCAATTTCAAAATACATCAATTGGTCAAAAACAATCTTTACAGTATTGGTGTTGGCAACTGCGGGAACCCAATTCGTTTCAGCACAGGCTGTTGCAGGAAAAACAGCTATCGGGACCTCAAAAACATGGGGAACTGTTGACGGGATTTCTGTCATAGGTATGGTACAGGGGCCATCTGCGGCCAAAGCAGATTTACAGATCGCCTGTGTTTTCGAGTATACGGAAGGAGATATTTTCAATCCTCCTGCGCTTCCCAAAGAACTGAACGGCATGGTTCATCTGGATGAAGCATTAAAAGGAATTATTACAGAAGTCCGTAAAAAAGGACAGTTCAAGGGACACGCTTTAGAAACCTTATTAATTAATCCTCCGAAAGGAAGCCTTGCCTCCGGAAAATTGCTGTTGATAGGCTTGGGTAACAGAAACTCTTTCGATGCCGAACTGATGAAAGAAGTAGGAAGTGTTGCCATGAGAGAAGCTTTGAAACTACAGGTACATACCGTATCCTTTGCCAGTGATATCAAAGATGCCGGAATTGATTCTCCAACCGCCTTAGTGGCAGAAAATGTGGTTTTGGGCGCTTTTGATGCCTACCGTACACAGTCTTATTTAAAAGCTCAGCATTTATCCGATACAATGAAACTAAAAAAACTGATTCTGCTGGCCGGACCGTCTTTTTTCACCGTTGCCGGAGGAGGAATTCAGGAAGCTATTTCAAAGTTGAACACCAAATAATTAAAGATGAAAGCAGATCTTATCATATACAACGGAAAAATACACACTTTCAATAAAGAAACTCCGGACGTTTCTGCAGTGGCCATTAAAGACGGGAAAATTATCGCGGTTGGAAATTACGGACTGGCAGACCAGTTTGTAGATGAATCTACAGAACTTATTGATCTCAGAAAGAAAAGAGTAGTACCGGGAATCAATGATTCTCACATTCACCTGATTCGTGGCGGATTGAATTACAACCTGGAATTAAGATGGGACGGGGTTCCGTCACTGGCCGACGCGCTCAGAATGTTAAAAGACCAGGTAGACCGTACGCCTTCTCCGCAATGGGTTCGTGTCGTAGGAGGATGGTCCGAATTCCAATTTGCAGAAAGAAGGATGCCAACCCTGGAAGAGATTAATGCTATCGCCCCCGAAACACCAGTTTTTATTCTGCATTTATACGACAGGGCATTGATGAACAGAGCTGCATTAAAAGCAGTAGGATTTACCAAAGATACTCCGGCTCCGGCAGGCGGACATATTGAAAGAGATGCTAACGGTGAACCCACAGGGTTGATTATTGCCACACCCAATGCCATGATCTTATACTCAACACTGGCAAAAGGCCCGAAGCTTTCTTACGAACACCAGCTGAATTCCACAAGGCATTTTATGACAGAACTGAACCGCTTCGGAATTACCAGTGTCATTGATGCCGGCGGAGGATTCCAGAATTTTCCGGATGATTATCAGGTGGTGAACGAACTGAATGAGAAAAAACAGCTTACCGTAAGGATCGCCTATAATCTTTTTACCCAGAAACCTAAGCATGAATTTGAAGATTTCAGCGATTGGATCGACACGGTAAAATTATATCAGGGGGACGATATGTACCGTCACAACGGGGCAGGAGAGATGCTGGTATTTTCTGCAGCCGATTTTGAAGATTTTCTTCAGCCAAGACCTGACCTGCCTGAAAACATGGAAGCAGATCTCGAAAAAGTAGTCCGTTTACTGGTAGAAAACCGCTGGCCATTCAGACTTCATGCAACCTATAATGAAAGCATCACCCGTTTTTTAAATGTTTTTGAAAAAGTAAACCGGGATATTCCTTTTAATGGTCTTCCATGGATTTTTGATCATGCAGAAACCATTGATGAAAAAAATATAGAACGTGTAAAAATGCTTGGCGGAGGAATCGCCATCCAGAGCAGAATGGCTTATCAGGGAGAATATTTTGCAGACCGTTATGGTTCCGGCGCCGCAGAAAGTACACCACCCGTAAAAAAAATGCTGGAAATGGGAGTTCCTGTAGGTGGAGGCTCAGATGCCACAAGGGTAAGCAGCTACAATCCGTGGGTTTCCATGTATTGGCTGACCGCAGGTAAAACTGTTGGCGGACTTCAATTGTATCATGAATCAAAGCTGGACAGATCAACCGCATTGGAACTGTACACAAAAGGCAGCGCATGGTTTTCTCAGGAACAGCAGAAAAAAGGTGATATCAGGGTAGGAATGTTTGCCGATCTGGCAGTTCTTGATCAGGATTATTTTACGGTTGATGATGAAGATATCAAAAATATTGAAGCGGAAATGACCATTGTAGACGGGAAAATAGTCTATGCCAAAGGAACATTCTCATCTTATGCACCACCATCTATTCCTGTGCTTCCGGACTGGTCTCCCACCAATCTTTACAACGGATATTACCCTGCAGGCGGACATTTTCAGAAAGAAATTGAGAAAAATGCGAAACAGGATTTAAAAGCCCCGCTGACCTCACAAATTCACAGCTGTGCAGGAAGCTGCGATATTCACCATCATAACCATAACCAGGCAAGAATGAGCAATGTGCCCGTTAATAATTACCACACATTCTGGGGAGCTCTAGGCTGTTCGTGCTTTGCTTTTTAACTATCAATACATATGGAAATTTTAAAACAGATCCTTTCATCGGATTTAGGTTCACCATGTAATGATGCTTCATTCTTGGTTTTCCGGGTACTCCTTGCGATTCAATTGTTCAGAGTGCATGGCTTAAAGAAATTCAGACTGGAAAACGGGCAAAGGGAAGTCATTCCAAACCCTCTGGGATTGCCTGATCAACTCAATGCCATAGTTGCTTCATTTGCTGATCTGGTAGTTCCGTTTCTGATTATTTTAGGACTGGGAACCAGGCTTGCGGTTTTACCGACAATCGGCGTGACGGCTATCGGATATTTTGTGGTTCATAGAAAGGATTCATTGGAAGTGCGGGATGTTCCTTTTATGTACACCCTTTCCCTGTTACTGATTCTTGCATTGGGTGCAGGAAGATATTCACTTGATTATTACTTATTAAATATTTTATAAAATGAAAACTTCAATCGGAATTAAAAACGAAAATTTAGCAAAAGTTGCTGAGGTACTGGTTACCACTTTAGCAGACGAATTTGTATTGTATACCAAAACTAGAAAAGCACATTGGAATGTCGAAGGACCGGATTTTTACAATAAACACCTGTTTTTTGAAGCACAATACGGGCAGCTGGACGACATCATTGATGATCTGGCTGAAAGAATCAGGACGCTGGGACATTATGCACCGGCTACTTTAAGGGAATATCTTGAATTAACCCATTTGTCTGAGCACCATCTTGAATCGAACGACAGCCTAACTTACATCAGAGCGCTTCTTTCCGACCACGAAAGTATCATCATTCATCTTCGTGAAAATATTGAAAACTTCGCTGTGGAATTCCGTGATTCAGGGACAAGCGACTACATTACAGGATTACTGGAAGCCCATGAGAAAATGGCCTGGATGCTCCGTTCACATTTAAAATAGAAAAATGGAAGTAAAACATAATATCGGTTTTGTCACCTTATTGTTAACCATGATTGCCGGATACTGTGATACCGTGACATTTGTAGCGGCAGATGCCCTTTTTTCGGCACATGTTACAGGGAACTTTATTGTATTTGCCTATCAGTTTGTGAAGGGATCGGATATTCATGCCTGGGTAAAGCTGCTTACTTTTCCGGTCTTTATTCTCGCGGTTATGGCAGGAGGGAAGATTGCCGGGAAAGTTATCAATCATTACACGCTGCTATTCTGGGAAGGAACATTGCTTTTTTTAGCCGGAATTATTGTTGCCGTTCTCAGTTACTACGGAACGTTTTCAGAAGTTATGATGTATACTGTGGCTATGATGACCGTTTTTGCGATGGGGCTTCAGAATGCTTTCGGGAAACTCTATGCAAAGGAAACCCATGGTCCTACTACCATGATGACAGGAAATGTAACCCAGGCTTCCCTGGATTTTGGAACGCTTCTGTCAAGTGGCTTTCAACACCCTGAAGCCTGGGCAAGCCTGAAGAAGCAGTTGGTTACCATACTTGGATTTCTGATAGGCTGTTTTTTAGGAGCATATGCGGGAAAACAATTTGGACTCGAAACATTGATTTTACCGGGGCTGGCCATGATCATCTGCTATTTTTATCACCGTAAAAACTAGTACGGGACTATGGCAAAATACGGTATAAAATATTACCTTTAAAAAATGAATTTCAGGCTTTATTTTTTATCAAAAAATCTATTTAAGGTAGTATATTTTTCATTGGTTTTTATGTTTTCATGGAGTATAAAAGCACAAATCCAAGAAAATCCTGCACTGTTGAGAAAACAGATTTCCTCTTCCCCCAATACTACTCAGAAAACCACTTTATTGTTGCGGCTGAGTAACTATTATATTAGTAAAAAAGGAGAGTTGAAGGCTGATCTCGACAGTGCCGCTATTCTGAACAGACAGGCAAAAGCACTGAATATAAAATCCGGAGATCCGATGTCTGCCGGAAAGCTCATATTTCTGGATGCTAAACTAGATAAAGAAAGAGGCAGTAAAAACATTGCTTTATCCAAAATGAAAGAAGCACTTGCTTATTTTGAAACCCATCAATTTAAGGAACAGACCGGAGAGGCATATAACGAGTTATCGTATATGTATGACAATAAACCCGAGTATTTTGATACTAAAATTAGATTGAAAGAAAAAGCATTGGAACTTTTTAAAAATTCAGGATCAAAACTGAATCAGGCAGGCGTTTTAAAAGATCTTGGAGAACTATATTATATCAAAGAAAATCCTGATAAAGCGCTCGGTTTGCTCAGGCAATCCCTTTCTGTTTATCAGTCGGTGAAATTCAGAGAATTACAGAGTGTTTATAACCTTATTTCCCAGGTTGAAATTCAGAAGGCGGATTATGGGGAAGCACTCCGTTATGGTCTTCTGGCAGAAAAAACAGCAGAAAGCGTAAATGATTATTCTTTGCAGATGTGTTCTATTTACAGCAATATCGGAATGGTGTATTACTATCTCCGCCAGAACGACGATGCCATGAGATATTGGGAAAAATCCTTAGCTACTGCTAAAAAAAATAAAGATAACAGCTACATCAGAACCGTTGCCAATAATATTTCTACGATGCTGATCAGGCAGAAAAAGTTTAAGCAGGCTATTACCATGATAGAAGAATATAGAGAACGTTACCCTATCGTAGACCAGGATTTTGAAATGTCAGAAAATTATATCCTGTTCAGCACCTATACCATTTTAAAGCAGTTTAATAAAGCCGAAGCCTACTACAAAAAACTGGTCGCCTATTACGGTGAAAATGCAGAAAAGAACAATCAGCAGGCTTCATTGCTGCGAAGCTTTGTTTTTTATCATTACCAGACCCGTAACTTTGATAAAATGTACCGCGAAGCGAGGCTTTTTGATTCGATAGCTAAAAATAACGGAAATGATATGCTTCGTTCGGAAAACCATTTAATGTGGTTCAAAGCAGATTCTGTACAGGGAAAATACCTGGATGCCATACAGCATTATCAGCTGTACAAGAAACTTTCAGATTCTGTTTTTAACGGCGAAAAAAGCAAGCAGATCAACAGCCTTAAAATTCAGTTTGAGACAGAACAGAAAGATAAAAACATTCAGCTGCTGACCCAGAAAGCAAAACTACAGGATATTAAGATTGCGAATGATACCTTTATCAGATATGTTTTCATTGGAAGTATTCTCGCACTGATCCTTTTTGCTGCCTTGTTGTATAACCGATCAAGATTAAAAAGCAATGCCAATAAAAACCTGGAACTGAAACGTAAGCAGATTGATGAACAGAACGAACAGCTGAAAAAATTACTTGCCGAAAAAGAATGGCTCTTAAAAGAGATCCATCATAGGGTCAAAAACAATCTGCAGATTGTGATCAGCCTGCTGAATACGCAGTCTGCTTACCTGGATAATGAAGATGCCCTGATGGCCATCCAGAACAGCCAGCACAGAATGCATGCTATGTCCATTATCCATCAGAAACTTTATCAGTCCGATAATCTTTCGATGATTGATATGTCATGGTATATTTATGAGTTGATCACTTATATCAAAGAATGTTATTCATATGACAAAAAAATTAATTTCACAGTGGATACTGATAAAGTGTTACTTGACGTCGCCCAGGCGGTTCCTATGGGATTAATTGTTAATGAAGCAGTCAATAATACGGTAAAATACGCGTTTCCGGATGACCGGAAAGGTGAAGTTTCCGTCTCATTCAAAAATACGGATGACCATCTTTGTGAACTGATTATATCAGATAATGGAGTAGGGCTTCCAATGATTTCAATATTGAAGAAACGGAATCTCTGGGAATGAACCTGATGCGGGGGCTTACTGACCAGTTAGACGGGACCTTCCATCTCGAAAATAAAAGTGGATTAAAAATTACAATTACATTCAGAAGAAATACAGAAATAACTCCTTCCAACTAAAGGCTGACTATCATGAAAGAAAAAATATTAATTGTAGAAGATGAATTTATTGTAGCCAATGATCTGAAGCTGATGCTGATGAAAGCCGGTTACCAGATCACAGGAATCGCATCTTCGGTGGTTCAGGCCAGAAAACTGATTGCAGACAGCAAGCCGGATTGGGTACTTCTTGATATCATCTTAAAAGGAGACCTCACAGGAATCGATCTTGCCTGGGAACTGCGTGAAATGAATCTGCCTTTTCTTTATATTTCAGCCAATACCAACCAGTCTACCCTGGAAGCAGTGAAAGAAACGCAGCCCTACGGATTTATGGTAAAACCTTTCCGGGAGCGTGATATGATTGTTATGCTTGACATTGCCAGATACCGTTATGATATGGAAAGAGGCTGTGAACTGTGTACAGATAACGGAAATCGTGAAGTGATTGAAGGAATTATCGGGAAAAGTAAGGTACTTCAGGATGTTGTTGAAAAAATAAGAATAGTCGCTCCTACAGATACCTCTGTTCTGGTGGTCGGGGAAAGCGGAACGGGTAAGGAAAAAGTGGCTCATTCCGTTCATGAGCTTTCAGACCGCAGCGCTCATCCTATTGTTGTAGTCAACTGTGCCGCACTGCCGCATGCGCTTATCGAATCCGAGCTCTTCGGACATGAAAAAGGAAGCTTTACCGGAGCCAATACATTGAGGATCGGAAAATTTGAACAAGCCAACGGAGGAACCGTCTTCCTGGATGAAATAGGAGAGCTGCCACTGGATTCACAGGTTAAATTACTGAGAGTTTTACAGGAAAAGGAAATTGAACGGCTTGGTGGACATAATACAGTTAAAGTAAATGTAAGAATTGTTGCAGCGACCAACCGCTCCCTGGAAAAAGAAGTGGCGGAAGGAAGATTCAGGCTGGATCTGTATTACCGTTTGAATGTTTTCCCTATAGAACTGCCTCCGCTGAGAGAAAGAAAGGAAGATATCGTATTGCTGGCCCATTTTTTCCTGAATAAATATGCCGCTGCTTCGAGAAGAAATATCACTTCTATCAGTGAAAAAGCATTAGAACAGTTGCTGAATTATCACTGGCCGGGAAACATTCGTGAGCTGGAGCATTTGATCGAACGAAGTGTTCTGTTGGCCAAAACCGCAGAAATAGAAAGCTTTGATCTGCCCAAAATCATTGAAAAATCTTCTGAAATGCCAGGCCAGCTGAAATCATTGGAAGATATGGAAAGAGATCATATTATAAGTGCGCTTCAGACTTCTAACGGAAAAGTTTCCGGACCGGGCGGTGCTGCAGAGCTGCTGAAAATACAAGCTCAGACTTTATACTCCAAAATGAAAAAATTAGGAATTGACAAAGGCTATAAATAATCACGGGCAAAGCTAACCGGAGACCATATTTTCATTCATTTTTTTAATCATAATTCTTCAAATAATTGAGGACAAAATCATTATGCCTTTACTACGCAGAGTATCAGATAATAAATCAATCAGGTAATTATGGAAAAAGAAACACTCAGAATAGAAGGATTCAGTGATGGCGTTTTTGCAATAGCCGTTACGCTTTTGGTATTGGATCTTCATTTCCCTGAAGAGCATTCAATACAGAACGGGAACGATCTGCTGGTCTTTCTGAAGAATCAATGGCCGGCATTTCTGGCATTTATCCTTTCATTTTTCAGCATTTTCATCATGTGGGTAAACCATCATAAGATCTTCAAACAGATCTATAGTCGGAATTCCGCAATTATGTTTGCGAATGGACTGATCCTTTTTCTGGTTTCAGCAGTTTCTTATCCTACCGCTTTGCTGGCAAGGTATTTTGACGGTGAAGCTTCCTCTGTTGTTGTGGCACTTTATACCGGTATTTTTGTTCTGATCAATCTTGCTTATAATTTATTATGGTTTCTGGCCACCCGGAATAAAAAACTTTTGCGTCCCGGTATTACCGATGCTGCTATAAAAAAAATCCATAATAATTACCTTTACGGGCTTCCGATTTATGTGCTTGCATTAATCCTGTCGTTCTGGATCCCGGTCTTGTCGCTGCTGATCATTTTAGGCCTTTGGATTTTCTGGGCTTTGTCTTCCGGGAAAATAGAAATGGAGCTTGACAAACATTATTCAGATCCCTTGAAATAGTGTTTTTTTTCTATTCCGAGTTTCTGCATTTTGGAAATCAGCGTGGTTGGCGGTAATCCCAGCAGCTTTGCAGCACCTGTTTCACCAAAAATACGGCCGTTACATTTTTTGATTATTTTTAGAATATATTCCTTTTCGAATTCCTGGAGCG
Source organism: Chryseobacterium sp. B21-037 (assembly GCF_028570785.1). Lineage (NCBI taxonomy): Bacteria > Pseudomonadati > Bacteroidota > Flavobacteriia > Flavobacteriales > Weeksellaceae > Chryseobacterium > Chryseobacterium sp. B21-037. The sequence continues at coordinate 1,965,522 of NZ_JALGCB010000001.1, read as the reverse complement.
TTTTGATCCGGAAATCCTGATCCGTATTTTGAGAGTTAATAACTTTCGGAAAATCCATTTTCCTGATCATATTTCCTTTTGCCGTCAGCATGCTTCTTTCAACCATATTTTCCAGTTCACGGATATTACCCAACCATGGATTAGCAATCATCATTTTGACCACGTTCTGAGAAAAACCATTAATCTTTTTGCCTGTCTTAGTATAGAGTTTCTCAAGGAAATAGTCAGCCAGTAAAGGAATATCATCTTTTCTTTCCCTTAAGGCAGGAAGATGGATAGGAAATACATTCAGCCTGTAAAAAAGATCACTTCTGAACCGTCCTTCCGCGACTTCTTTTTCAAGATTCCTGTTGGTGGCCGTAATGATCCTTACATTCACTTTTATTCTTTTGTTTCCCCCGATCCTTTCGATTTCTTTTTCCTGAAGAACCCTCAGAAGTCTGGCTTGCAATTCCAGGGGAAGTTCACCTATTTCATCCAGAAAAATGGTGCTGTTGTGCGCCTGTTCAAACTTTCCTTTCCGCTGTTCGGTTGCCCCGGTAAAGCTTCCTTTTTCGTGCCCGAAAAGTTCGGATTCTATCAGATTGGCAGGAATGGCTGCACAGTTTATCCTGACCATCTTCTTTCCCGAAAATTCTGAAAGTTCATGAATAGCCTTTGCTATAAGCTCCTTTCCTGTACCCGTTTCTCCAAAGATGATGACATTGGATTGTGATGGAGCTGCCTGCGAGATCTGTTCAAAAATAGTCTGCATTATTTCACTTTGTCCCACAATTCCATGGAAACCATACTCACTTTTATTTTCTTCTTCAGTTTCTTTAGGAAAGTTCTGGATATTTTCCTGAAACGCTTTCAATTGTTCCTGAACATCAATATTATGAAGAGTAATGGAAACCTGGGTAGAAACGCCGTTTAAAATTCTTTCCGGAATAGCATCTCTTGAGATAAAATTTCTGTAGAAAAGGAAAAGCACATTTTTATTTTCATTAACAGCAGGCAGACCTAATCCCACAGCCATTCGCATTCCCGAATTTCTAACTTCGGTAAAACAGGAAGGAAATGATGACAATTCTTTAAGATCAAAAAACAGGGGTTCCGCGGAATCAAGGCATTTTTTTAAATACGTATCAAGTGCATGATCTATAGTATAATTTTGATTTTCAATCCCACTGATGAGCATTTCAATAATCCCTCTGTAATCCCTGACAATCATACAATCATTAAAGCCCAGTTCATTTTTGAAAGAGGTATTGAGAACAGAAAGAAGTTGTTTTTTGTTTAAAACGGTAGAAAAGTCTTTGGCTAAACGGGCAATGATAAGCTGTTCTTTCTGCATGCCCTGCAGGCGTTTCATCATTTCTGCATTAGGATCAGAAGGCTTGCTCATAGAAAATTCTTACTTGAAAATTTAAAGATAGGAAAATTGAGAAAAAGATCTCATTTAAAGAAACAAAAAAGCAACCTCGAAGAGAGAATCTTTATTTGGTGGTTTAGCCTTTACAACCGGTGTCGGTCCGGGAATAGGCGATTTAAGGAGATCATGGTTTAAACTTCACGTAATTCTGGATCTAGTCGAATGCTTCAGTAATCTCGTCAATATTAGAATTTTTATATTGAAAGTAAAGATTAGAATGAAAATCATTAAGCTTTCTGAGTAATTCCAGAAACTCATTTTTTTCATTATCTTCAAGCTTTCCGGCAAGAATTCTTGAAGTGATATTTACTTTTTTAACAGAACGGTGGAAATAATCTTCTCCTTTTTTAGTGATGTTCAGACGTTTGCTTCTTTTGTCTTCGCTGTCGTTTTTTTCTTCAATTAAACCGTATTCCAATAAACGCTTGATAATTTGAGTTCCCGTCTGTTTCTCGTGTCCGTTTCTTTCAATGAGCTGAATTTTAGTCAGGTTTGGTTCATCTTTCAGTCTATACAGATAGGTGAATTCTTCATTGGCTAATTCAGGAAAGTCATTCAGCCCTTTTCTAATAAGTTGCTTGGAATATCTTGCCAAAAGCAGAACCTGTTTGCAGATTTCATTTTCGGTAAAAGCAACCTGATGCTCTTCATTTTTAAAAAGCTTTGTAGGGCTTTCTTTTCTGTATTTCTGATCATTGAGCCAAAGACGGAAATCCTCAGTGGTAGAATGAGGTTTACAAGCTTCGGAGTTTTCAAATTCTTTTACCTGATGAAGCAAATCAATGAAAAAATCGGTATTCATGGCACAAATTTAATCTAAAAATATATCTTTTTTACGTTAAAGTTTCACACTTCCCATTCCACCGTCGATTCCAAAAATCTGGCCCGTAATCCAGGAAGATTTATCGGAAATTAAAAAAGCTGTCATTTCCGCGATTTCTTCGGCATTTCCAATTCTTTGCAGAGGATGCCTTTTAGCGGATGCTTCCTTTTTTTCAGGAGTTGATAAGAGGCTTGAGGCGAGCTCAGTATCTGTCAAAGAAGGGGCAATGGCATTTACCCTGATTTTATGTGCCGAAAATTCAGCCGCTAAACTTTTGGTAAGACCTTCCACAGCGTTTTTGCTGGCAGCAATTGAAGAGTGAAACGGCATTCCCAGTTTTGCCGCTACAGAACTGAAAAGTACAATAGAGGCACTTTCAGATTTTTTAAGATTCGGTAAAAGCTTTTGAATAACTTTCACTGCTCCTATCACATTAATTTCAAAATCATTCTTGAACTCATCTATGGTAAGCCTGTTAAACGGTTTCAGATTAATGCTTCCGGGAGAGTATACCAGTCCGTCTACAACTTCAGGAAAAGTAATTTCATCTAAATTTCCGGAAAGAATATCCATTTGATGGAATGTTATATTAGCATGATTTACCCCGGGATTTATTGTTCTTGAAATTCCTATGATTTTATTTTGTTCGGAAAGGATTTCTGCTGTTGCATGTCCAATTCCTTTTCCACATCCGACGATGACAATATTTTTCATGATTACTCTATTATCTTTTAGAAATTTTATTGTTGCTAATGGTTCTTTGTCTACTGCATTTAAAGCGAATGATATCTTCATTTCGCTTTTTTAAATGTTTTTGACTCACGCCGGAATTCACCCTCGTTCTCCAAAGTTTAAAACTCGATTCTTTTAATTCAGCACGCATTATTTCAATCACTTCAGATTCTCTGATCCCAAACTGAAATGCTATAGCTTCAAATGGAGTACGGTCTTCCCAGGCCATCTCGATAATCCGGTCCCTTTCCCGTATGTTGAACTTTTTATTTATTATTTCAGATTTTCAATAAATTCTTTTGCTCTTTTTATATGCTGTTTCCGTTGCTCTTCCGGCATTTTTTCAAGCGTTCTCAACATCATTCCCAACCTTGGATTTTTGGCGAAAAAATCCTTGTTATCATTGATGAAGTTCCAGAAAAGTGCATCCCATTGTTCTGCCCATTCTCCGTTAGGATAATCGCTCATTTTTTTGATGTAATTGCTGCCACTGATGTAGGGTTTCGTACTCATTTTGCCACCATCCGAAAAGGTGCTCATTCCATATACATTCGGAACCATTACCCAGTCATAAGAATCAATGAACATTTCCATAAACCACTGATATACTTCATCAGGATCGAATTGGCAGAGGTTCATTAAATTGGCAAAAATCATCAGCCTTTCGATGTGGTGTGCATAGCCGGTTTTTAGAATTTTCTGAATTGAGCTGTCAACTGGCTGGATTCCCGTTTTAGCGGTATAAAAAGATGCCGGAAGTTTTTGCTTGTGTTTCCAGTAATTTTTATTCCGCTGATGCACACCCTGATAAAGATAAACACCCCGGACAAATTCTCTCCATCCTAAAATTTGTCTAACAAAACCTTCCAGTGAGTTTACCGGAATATCATTTTCCTTTGCAAAGGAAATGGCTTTTTCCAAAACATTTTCCGCAGTTAAAAGTCCTACATTCATTAATGGAGAAAGAACACTGTGATGCAGAAAATTTTCTTTCTCCACGATGCTGTCTTCATAAATGCCAAATTCCGGAAAACGCATTTCCAGGAATTGCTCAAGCCATTTTTCAGCTTCTTTGAAAGTTGTAGGATAAAGCTGTTCATCTGTAAGAATTCCGTAATTTTTTGAAAAATGTTTTTCGGTATATTCTTTCGCCTCCTCATAATATTGATTGTTTGTCGGGAAATATATGAAAGGTGCTTTTTTATTTTTAGGATATTTTCTTCGGTTTTCCGTATCATAGGTCCATTTTCCTCCCAGCGGTTTTCCTGCCTTCATCAGGATATTCCGGGTGATTCTCTGCTGCTTGTAAAAATCAGTCTGATGGTATGATTTCTTCCCTTCAAAGTAATCTTTCAGCTCTTCTTTGGTATTCAAAAAAAGAGAGCTGTCATGAATTTCAAGATCTAATTTGGTTTGTCTTAATCTTTTTTCCAGCCAATTATCACAAACATCTGTCGTTTTTATAGTTTTAAAATGGTCGTTTTCCAGTTTCAGAATTAAGTTTCTGATGTCTGAGTATTTTGATGAACTTTCGATATATTCAACCTCAAAACCGGATTTTTTCAATGTATGTTCATAGAACTTCATTGTCGCACGATGAAAAGCTATCTTCTGTTTATGAAACGCATATTGCCTGAAAAATAAGAATTCCTCTATCAAAAATACCGGCTGATCTTGGATAAGGTAATCAGTATCCTCAAAAAGCTGATGCGGAAAAATCAGTTGAGCGGTATGTTTTATTATTTTAGCCATAATCGTCTGAATTCTTGCTTAGGGTTGTAAAGTTTTGCCTGTTCTCTGGATTAAAAGGCCGGTTGTTATTTATCAGTGCTCAATTTTATTTTATTTCACCTTGTCAAAAAAATTAATTTCGAAAGGTTGTAATTAGTGAAACATTGATCCGGGACTTCTCTTTCATTTATTATAACTTTTTGGTATTCAATATATAATTCAGTTTTTTTTCCTGTGTGATATTGGATTTTCCTGCATAAGAAAATGTATTTATCTACAAATTTAGTAAATAATTTTATTTTTATTTAAAATAAAGTATAAATTTGTACTATATGATTTTTTAATTTTTAAATTATGTTGACAATACAAGCGCAATCGAATATTCCAACTGATTTTGGAATGTTTACTGTTTATGCATTTTCAGAGTTCGAAGATGATTGGAATCCGAATCTGGTTTGGGTGGCGGAAAATACAGATTTTAGTACTGCGGTGAATGTGCGTTTTCATTCGGAGTGTATCACCGGCGAAGTTTTTCATTCTAAAAAATGCGAGTGCGGGCAACAGCTGGATGCTGCTATGAAATATGTGCATGAGAACGGCGGAATGATTATTTATCTGCGTCAGGAAGGTCGGAATATCGGAATCATCAACAAATTGAGAGCTTATGCACTTCAGGAAAAAGGCTTTGACACGGTAGAAGCTAATCTGAAACTGGGATTACCGGCTGATGGCAGAAATTTTGATATCGCGATAGAAGTGCTGAAGATTTTAAAAGTAAATGAAATTAATCTGCTGACCAACAATCCTGAAAAGCTGAAATCTCTTGATAACAGTGGAATTAAGCTAAAGAATAGAATTCCGCTGGAAATAGAGTCGAATGAGGTCAATGAAAGTTACCTGGCAAAAAAGAAAGATTATTTCGGACATCTTTTAGAAAAGGTATAATTTTTTCTTTCACCGGCAAACATTGTCAAACCACCAAAGCCTAATCCTATGAAAAAAATTCTGCTCACCGGCGCAACCGGATACATCGGAAAAAGAATGATCGACGTTATCGCTGCTCAGGGTTATCGGGTTATCTGTTGTTGCAGAGATAAAAATCGTTTTTCCAAAAGTGTCGATATTAACGATAGTCAGGTGGAAGTAGTGGAAGTAGATTTTTTAAAACCTGAAACCCTGGAAAATATTCCGAAAGATATTTCAGGAGCGTATTATCTTATGCATTCGATGAGCAATAGCAATGATTATGCTGAAAAAGAAAAAGAATGCGCTGTTAACTTTTCCAATTTTATTGAGAACACGGAATGCAAACACATCATTTATCTTTCGGGTCTGGTCAACGAAAAAGAATTATCCCAACATTTAAGTTCCCGGTTTGAGGTTGAAAAGATTCTTATGCAATGTAAAATTCCTGCCACGGTCTTAAGAGCCGGAATTATTATTGGATCAGGAAGTGCTTCTTTTGAAATTATAAGAGATCTGGTAGAAAAATTACCCATAATGATCGCTCCAAGGTGGCTTCACACAAAATGTCAGCCGATAGGAATTGCCAATGTTCTTGATTTTCTGATTTTTACATTATTTAAAGAAAAGGCCTATCGCAGAAATTTTGATATAGGTTGTGATAATGTTTTGACTTATAAAGAAATGCTCTTGGAATTTGCTAAAATCAGAGGGCTGAAAAGAAAGATTTTTACAGTTCCCGTAATGACACCCAAACTGTCCTCGTATTGGTTGTATTTTATTACTTCGACATCCTATAATTTGGCTTCCGCACTGGTTGGAAGTATGAAAATTGAGGTGGTATGCAGACCAGAAAGCTTACTGGAAATAAAACAGATTACGGGTGTTCAGCCATTTTCATATGATACAGCCTTAAGAAGAACTCTCGCTAAAATTCAGGATAAGGAAATTATATCAAGCTGGAAGGATAGCTTTATCAGCAGCAGAAGTGATTCCAATCTGAAAAATTATCTTGATGTCCCAAAATATGGATGCTTTACGGATCTAAGAACTGCAGAATACGATGATCGTGAAAAATGTCTGAACCGGGTTTTTTCTTTAGGAGGAACAAACGGTTGGTACGGGCAAAGCCTATGGAAAATACGGGGGTTTTTGGATCTATTGATTGGCGGACCGGGATTGCGGCGTGGGAGAACACATCCCGATCAACTTCACGAAGGTGATGCTTTGGATTTTTGGCGTGTTTTATATGCAAACAAAGAAGAAGGAAAACTTATTCTCTTCGCAGAAATGAAACTTCCCGGTGAGGCATGGCTCATGTTTAAAACTTATAAAGGAAAGCTTTGGCAAAAAGCGGTTTTCCGGCCGCATGGACTGACCGGGAGATTATACTGGTATTCTGTTTTACCATTTCATGGGATTATTTTTAAAGGTATGGTAAGGAGATTAGCAAAAAAGTGACTTTTTTAAGTTATCAACTCAAAATGAATATTGTCGCTTAATCTGTCATTACAGTAACGAATTTTAAAATTGAAAAACGGCATCGAAGAATGTAATCTTCGCATGAGGTCTTGTGGCCTTGATGAGATTGTTATCAAATAATTTTTTGTTAATCTTGTTAATTTGTTGAAATTTATAAAGTCTACTTAAATCTTATTATGTCACTAGTTTTTGATTTAATTTAGGGGCGAATTTTCGATTGTTCATTTCATTACTTGTTGATATATTGTACATTAATATTTTAACTATTTTACCTAACTTACTGTAAAAAAGTGAATAATAAGAGGTGTTGTCTGCTAATGAGAAATTAATTTTTTGTTAAATTCAAAATTTAGTGACATAATTTAAATGTTTTTTTTTTACATTAGCAACTCAGAAAAACTAAACACTAAGAATCGGAAAAATCAAAGATTAAAAATATTATCATCTAAAGTCTCTTTAATAATCTCTCTTTTTTTTAGTTCTTTAATATCTCTTTTGTCACAAGAAACTGTGACTTAAGTGGCGAAGCTGTAATAACCGTGATTGCTTAACATTATGAACTTTATCAAAGGTTGGTATGTAATCTATACCAAATCCCATCTCCAAAGAAAAATAGCTCAGAATTTAGCTGAGCGAGATTTCACGATATATCTATCTCTCAATATAATAATGTCACAATGGAGTGACCGTAAAAAGAAAGTAGAAAAGCCTCTTTTTAATTTGTATGTCTTTATTTATCTGGAAATAATAAAAGATTATTTCAAAGCATTTATAATGGATGAGATTGTATTATTTATCAGATCTGGAGGCAAATTAGTCCGGATTTTAGATGAAGAAATAAATCGCATTAAAGTATGTCTGAACCATTATTATGAGTGTAAAGGGATACATGAACTGAATATAGAAGAAAAAGAAAGTTATAATATCCGGCCCTTTCGAGTCTTATCCATGTAAAATTCTATAATAAATAACAATCAAAAGATTTGTGTAAGAATAGATTCTTTACAACAAAGTCTGATCGCTGAAATCCAACCTTATCATTTAATATAATGCTAAACACATCCTCTTTATCAAATATTTTTTGGCTAAATAAGACAAAAAATAAAGAAATTGTTGTCTTATCTGAAGATAACACTGCATCTTTGGAAATCGAGATTTTGAAGTGTGATCTGGATAGTTTTCTGAAAATTTCAAAAAACAGTTCTTTATCCAAATTAACCATTCTTTCATCTGTTTTTTCTTTTTTACTTGATAGATATTGTGAAGATTTTCAAGGTGTTATTAAGGTGTTTGCATCTGATCATATTCCATTAAAAAATAAAATATTATTGGATGTTGAGAAAAATACAGAGATAACATTTAAAGACCTTTTGAAGAGTTTTGCCAGCAATATTAAAGAAGCTGTTTCTCATTCTGATTACAATAACAATGATCTTGATTTAACGAAATACTCTAATTTTTCGATTCAGTATGGGAAGGGATCTGAATCCGTACAGGATAATCTTTCTCTTTTGTATAACGAATCTGAAGAAAAGGTTGTTTTAAGTATTTGTTATAAAGATATTTATAGAGGATATTTAATTGAGAATTTATTGAAGAGTTTAGTGCATATTCTTTCCAATTATGATCAATTACTAGATACAAGTCTCACCGATTATGCCCTTGTTTCAGAAGAGGAGGGAGTAGAAATGCTTAGCAGGTTTAACTTGACAACTGATTACCCTTCTGATCAGACAATTATTGATTTATTTGATTCTCAGGTAAGGAAAAATCCCGACGGGCTTGCAGTAATCTATGGAGATGTAGCATTGAGTTATGCTGATCTTGATATGGAATCCAATAGGTTGGCTCATTATATTAAAAATCAATATGATATAAAGGCTGATGACCTGATCTGTATTCAACTTCCCCGGAATGAAATGATGATCATATCCATACTGGGTATATTAAAATCTGGAGGAGCATACGTTCCTATCGATAGAGATTATCCAAAAGAACGGATTGACTACATTCTATCTGATACTAAAGCTAAAGTGAATATAGATGAAGTATTCCTGGCCAAGTTTAATGAAGTTAAACATGCATATTCAGCGGAAAGCTGTGGTTGTGCAATAAAAGGAAATCATCTGGCATACGTTATTTATACATCAGGAACTACCGGAAAACCTAAAGGGGTAATGATTGAGCATCAGAATGTATTTCATTCTACGATCAACAGAATTGCTTTCTATGATATTGAAAGTATGTTACTTGTCCCTTCTTTCTCTTTTGACTCTTCGGTAGCCGTAATCTTTGGAACACTGTGCAGTGGCGGAAGATTATTTATTGAAAGCAATATGAATATTAAAGATGTTGAATATATTTCGCATCGGATTATAAAAAATAAAATTGAGGGAATATTATGTGTTCCCAATTATTACTCCAGTTTGCTTCCTTATCTCAATGAAAACATTTCAGGAGAAAATACGCTGAAACATGTCATTGTTGCAGGAGAGGAATTAAGTAAAAATTTAGTATTAAATCATCAAAAACATAGCGATGCTATTCTGTATAATGAATATGGTCCTACAGAGTGTGCAGTATGGTCATCTGTTTCCATTGTCAATGATCCAAATGTAAATATTGGAAAGTCTATTTCGAATACACAGATTTATATATTGGATGAATATGGACATTTGTTACCAGTTGGAGTTCATGGAGAATTGTATATCGCGGGAGCAGGTTTAGCAAGAGGTTATTTAAACCGTGAAGATCTGACAGAAGAGAAGTTTATAGACAATCCGTTTGTTGAAGGTACAAAAATGTACCGTACCGGAGATTTGGGAAGATGGTTGCCAGATGGTACAATAGAGTATCTGGGAAGGATTGACGATCAGGTAAAGATCCGTGGGCATAGAATAGAGCTTGGAGAGATTGATCATCAGGTGCTTTCTTTCAGTGAATCAATTAAATCTGTAGTTACGGAAGTCAAAGAACATGAAGGAGACAAAAAGCTAGTGGTGTATTATGTCAGTGATTCTGTTATTGACAAGCAAGAACTAGCTTATTATTTAGAGAGTAAGCTTCCCCAATATATGCTACCTGGTTTTTACGTTGAGTTAGCGCATATTCCACTGACCAGTAACGGAAAGATCGACAGAAAGAGTTTGCCAGAAGTAAGCACTTCAGATTTAATCAAGACTGAATATGTGGCTCCAGTAACAACGGAAGAAAAAGCATTGGTAGAAGTCTGTGAGCAGGTTTTAAAATACAGTCCTGTCAGTATCCGTGATAATTATTATAACCTTGGAGGCGATTCGATTAAGTCAATCCAGATCGTATCCAGATTACGTCAGCGTGGCTATAGCTTAAAAGTAGAACATATTTTACAATATCCTGTTTTAGAAGAGTTGGCGTGCTATATGACAACAGATGTTGCTAAAATCGACCAGTCTGAAGTTACAGGAGAAAGTATTCTAACTCCTATCCAGAGGTATTTCTTTGAAAGTGAAGGGATCACCAATAAAAATCATTATAATCAGTCTGTTATTTTAAAGAGCAATGAAAGACTATCAGGTTCTGTCTTGGAATCTTCGATCAAACGTCTTGTAGAACACCATGATGCCTTAAGAATGGTGTATAGCCAGAAAGAAGGTGAGTGGAATCAATATAATGCAGGATCAGAAGGTCATCATTATCATTTTGAATATTTTGATATCAGAGAAGAAGGCTCTTTTGAAAACGAGCAGAGTTCTTTACAAAAAATAGGAGATCGTCTCCAAAGCGCCGTCAATATAGAATCCGGAATATTATTCCATATAGGACATGTTTCGATGAGTGATGGTGACCGAATCATATTGGTTATTCACCACCTTGTGGTTGACGGAGTTTCCTGGAGGATTTTGCTTGAAGATTTAGGAAGCTTATATGAATCGGGAATGAAAGGAGTATCTTATGAACTTCCTTCCAAAACAGATTCTTTCCAGAGTTGGGGAGCAGCATTGGAGAAGTATAGCAATAGTTCTTCTTTATCCCAAGAGCGTTTGTATTGGGAAGGTATAGAATCAGAGATTTATCCGGTTATTCCAACCGATTACCCTGCAAAAGGCAAACATATTTTAGATAGCAGCATCAGCTTTTCCTTAAATGAATTGTCTACGAAATTATTACAGACGCGTGCAGGTAAGAAATACAGTGCAGAGATTAATGATGTTTTATTGACGGGATTGGCCTTATCCTTACAGGATCAGTTTGGTATTAACAAGACCAAGGTGCTGATGGAAGGTCATGGTAGAGAGGTGATGAGTACTGACCTTGATATCAGCAGAACAGTAGGATGGTTCACCAGTGTGTATCCTTTTTCGTTAGACATCAGCAATGAGAGTCAGCCGGCTTTGGTGAGTGTCAAAGAAAATTTGAGAGGTATTCCTCATAAAGGGATTGGTTACGGAGTATTAAATTATTTAGGGGATTCATTTTCTTCAACAGGAAGTCCTACTATTCAGTTCAATTATCTTGGAGATTTTGATGATACAATAGGATCAGCATTTAATTATAGCTCAGAGTTTATCGGGAATCCGGTATCTGAAGAAAACCTAGGAACCGATATTCTATTGGATGTTTCAGGAATCACGATGAGTGGTGCCATGACTATCACGATCCGTTATTCAGGAGATCTCTTTATTGAAGCTACGGTTCAGAAACTGATGGATAGCTATCAGAATCAATTGGAGAAAATGATTGGCGAGAGTGAAGGCTCAGAGGTGATTTTAACACCATCAGATCTTACTTATAAAGGATTGTCATTCAATACGATTCAGGAGATCAATAAGAAAGGGGATATTGAAGATATTTATGAGCTTTCGCCAATGCAGCAGGGCTTGTATTACCATTGGCTTGTGGAACCCAAAGGAGCCACGTATTTCATGCAGACTTCGTACAGGACAAAATCCGAGGGTCTTGATCTGTCAGAAGTAGAAAAGGCATTTGGAATCCTTGTCAATCGCTATACGGTTTTACGGACTTCTTTTGATAATCGTTATGGAGAAGTTCCTTTGCAAATCGTTCACAAAAAAGCACAAGTTGACTTTAAGCATTTAATCTTAGAATCAGAGCTTGAATTAGATACTATAAAAGAAGAGGATATAGCCCAAGGATTTGGCCTGGGTGTACCTACCCAAATGCGCCTGACGGTTATCACGCTTCCTAATGGAGAATATGAATTCATTTGGAGTCATCACCATATTATCATGGATGGGTGGTGTTTAAGTATCCTTATCAATGATTTCGCTGTTATTTTGAACTCCCTGAAACAAGATGTGGAGATTAATTTGCCGGAATCTAAAAAATATTCGTCTTATATCAACTGGCTGAAAACAGTAAATAAAGAAGAAGCCTTAAGTTACTGGGAAAATTATCTCAAAGGGGTGGTTTCTCCAACACTTATTCCTTTTAAAAAGAGTACATCAGAAAAGGATCCTCACTTTATTACCGAAATAATAAAAGTAGAAAATGAGGAATTCGCTGGTATTAGCAATCTTTGTAAAAATCTGGGAATCACTCTCAATACATATGTCCAGGGAGTTTGGTCTTATTTGTTAAGTTGTTATAATGCATCTGAAGAAGTAGTTTTTGGGAGTGTGGTTTCAGGAAGACCTGCAGATATTGAAGAGGTTGAGCATATGGTCGGACTCTTTATCAATACTATTCCTGTATGTGTGAATGTAAGTAAAGATGAAACACCAAGAAATTTACTCGAAAAATTACATCACGATTCTATTCAGGGTACCGGATACCATTTTACCGGTTTATCCGATATCCAGTCTCTATCTTCATTAGGAAAAGAGTTGATCAACAATATTATCGTTTTTGAGAACTATGCAAAGCGAGATGTTAATAATCATCTTTCGATCATGGGAATGGCTGATCAAAAAGCAGATACTTTTGAACAGACGAATTATGATTTTAATATTATTGCCGTTCCGGGAAAAAATAGCTTATCAATAGATTTTAAATACAATTCATCTGTATTTTATAAATCTTTAATAACATCTTTAGCCGGGCATTTTAAGAATATATTGGGACAGTTTGCAGCTTTTCCTGATCAGGCAATCAAAAACTTCAGCTATTTAAGTAATCCGGAAGTAAAGGAATTATTGGAAGACTTCAATGGTGCAGAAACTTCATATTCTTCTGAAAAGACTGTTGTAAAATTGTTTGAAGAACAGGTTAATAGCTGTGCGAATAGTGTAGCATTAATATATGATGATGTAAAGCTTAGCTACAATGATTTAAATGCAGAATCTAACCGTCTAGCTCATTACCTGAGAAATCATTACAATATCAGATCTAATGACTTGGTTTGTATTGAACTGCCACGTAATGAAAAGATGATTGTTTCGATTCTTGGAATTCTAAAATCAGGAGGAGCGTATGTTCCGATTGATGTGAATTACCCTCAGGAAAGAAAAGATTTTATTGTGAAAGATACACAGTCTAAATTGTGTATAGATGAGTCTTTCTGGAAAGAGTTTGATTCATTGAAAGAAAATTATTCAATAGAAAATCTTTCTACAGAGATTCATCGTTCAGATCTGGCTTATGTTATTTATACGTCGGGTACAACAGGAAACCCTAAAGGAGTTTGTATCAGCCATTCTAGTTTGATGAACTATGTTTCCTGGAGTAATGGATATTATTTTAATGGTGGAGACCGAGGCAACTGGGGATTATTCACTTCAATATCCTTTGATCTTTCAGTTACTGCACTATTCTGTTCTCTGACGAGAGGAAGCTCTTTATGGTTGGGAGAGAATGAAGTAGACATTTTAGCTGTTCTTATGAATGCGTTTGAAAATCCAGATATAGATATTTTAAAATTAACGCCTTCTCATATTTCATTATTAAAGAATGTAGAAATCAATAATACGGGTATCCGAAAAATTATTTTAGGAGGAGAAAAGCTTTATAATGAGCATATTCAGATTATTCACGCTATCAATAAAGATATTGAGATCTATGATGAGTACGGCCCAACAGAGGCAACCGTAGGCTGTATTGCCCGGAAAGTTGAGCTATCTGTTAACACGATCGGAGGTCCAATTTCGAATACACAGATTTATATATTGGATGAATATGGTCATCTGTTACCAGTTGGAATTCATGGAGAATTGTATATAGCGGGAGCGGGTTTAGCAAGAGGTTATTTAAATCGTGAAGATCTGACAGAAGAGAAGTTTATAGACAATCCGTTTGTTGAAGGTACAAAAATGTACCGTACCGGAGATTTGGGAAGATGGTTGCCAGATGGTACAATAGAGTATCTGGGAAGGATTGACGATCAGGTAAAGATCCGTGGGCATAGAATAGAGCTTGGAGAGATTGATCATCAGGTGCTTTCTTTTAGTGAATCTATTAAATCTGTAGTTACGGAAGTCAAAGAACATGAAGGAGACAAAAAGCTAGTGGTGTATTATGTCAGTGATTCTGTTATTGACAAGCAAGAACTAGCTTATTATTTAGAGAGTAAGCTTCCCCAATATATGCTACCTGGTTTTTACGTTGAGTTAGCGCATATTCCACTGACCAGTAACGGAAAGATCGACAGAAAGAGTTTGCCAGAAGTAAGCACTTCAGATTTAATCAAGACTGAATATGTGGCTCCAGTAACAACGGAAGAAAAAGCATTGGTAGAAGTCTGTGAGCAGGTTTTAAAATACAGTCCTGTCAGTATCCGTGATAATTATTATAACCTTGGAGGCGATTCGATTAAGTCAATCCAGATCGTATCCAGATTACGTCAGCGTGGCTATAGCTTAAAAGTAGAACATATTTTACAATATCCTGTTTTAGAAGAGTTGGCGTGCTATATGACAACAGATGTTGCTAAAATCGACCAGTCTGAAGTTACAGGAGAAAGTATTCTAACTCCTATCCAGAGGTATTTCTTTGAAAGTGAAGGGATCACCAATAAAAATCATTATAATCAGTCTGTTATTTTAAAGAGCAATGAAAGACTATCAGGTTCTGTCTTGGAATCTTCGATCAAACGTCTTGTAGAACACCATGATGCCTTAAGAATGGTGTATAGCCAGAAAGAAGGTGAGTGGAATCAATATAATGCAGGATCAGAAGGTCATCATTATCATTTTGAATATTTTGATATCAGAGAAGAAGGCTCTTTTGAAAACGAGCAGAGTTCTTTACAAAAAATAGGAGATCGTCTCCAAAGCGCCGTCAATATAGAATCCGGAATATTATCCCATATAGGACATGTTTCGATGAGTGATGGTGACCGAATCATATTGGTTATTCACCACCTTGTGGTTGACGGAGTTTCCTGGAGGATTTTGCTTGAAGATTTAGGAAGCTTATATGAATCGGGAATGAAAGGAGTATCTTATGAACTTCCTTCCAAAACAGATTCTTTCCAGAGTTGGGGAGCAGCATTGGAGAAGTATAGCAATAGTTCTTCTTTATCCCAAGAGCGTTTGTATTGGGAAGGTATAGAATCAGAGATTTATCCGGTTATTCCAACCGATTACCCTGCAAAAGGCAAACATATTTTAGATAGCAGCATCAGCTTTTCCTTAAATGAATTGTCTACGAAATTATTACAGACGCGTGCAGGTAAGAAATACAGTGCAGAGATTAATGATGTTTTATTGACGGGATTGGCCTTATCCTTACAGGATCAGTTTGGTATTAACAAGACCAAGGTGCTGATGGAAGGTCATGGTAGAGAGGTGATGAGTACTGACCTTGATATCAGCAGAACAGTAGGATGGTTCACCAGTGTGTATCCTTTTTCGTTAGACATCAGCAATGAGAGTCAGCCGGCTTTGGTGAGTGTCAAAGAAAATTTGAGAGGTATTCCTCATAAAGGGATTGGTTACGGAGTATTAAATTATTTAGGGGATTCATTTTCTTCAACAGGAAGTCCTACTATTCAGTTCAATTATCTTGGAGATTTTGATGATACAATAGGATCAGCATTTAATTATAGCTCAGAGTTTATCGGGAATCCGGTATCTGAAGAAAACCTAGGAACCGATATTCTATTGGATGTTTCAGGAATCACGATGAGTGGTGCCATGACTATCACGATCCGTTATTCAGGAGATCTCTTTACTGAAGCTACGGTTCAGAAACTGATGGATAGCTATCAGAATCAATTGGAGAAAATGATTGGCGAGAGTGAAGGCTCAGAGGTGATTTTAACACCATCAGATCTTACTTATAAAGGATTGTCATTCAATACGATTCAGGAGATCAATAAGAAAGGGGATATTGAAGATATTTATGAGCTTTCGCCAATGCAGCAGGGCTTGTATTACCATTGGCTTGTGGAACCCAAAGGAGCCACGTATTTCATGCAGACTTCGTACAGGACAAAATCCGAGGGTCTTGATCTGTCAGAAGTAGAAAAGGCATTTGGAATCCTTGTCAATCGCTATACGGTTTTACGGACTTCTTTTGATAATCGTTATGGAGAAGTTCCTTTGCAGATCGTTCACAAAAAAGCACAAGTTGACTTTAAATATCATACAATAGGATCTAAAGATTCCCTGGAAAACGATCTGGAGATTATTAAAGAAAATGATATTATCCGTGGTTTTGCTCTGAATCAACCTACACAATTACGTTTGATAATAGTAGAATTATCAAATGATACATATGAGTTTATTTGGAGTTATCACCATATCATTATGGATGGATGGTGTCTGAGTATCCTGATCAACGATTTCTCTGCAATATTAGACTCGCTTAAACAAAGTCTGGAAGCCAATTTACCAGAACCTCAGAAATATTCTGCTTATCTTAAATGGCTAAGCGGGATTGATAAAGATTCGGCAATGTTGCATTGGAAAAACTATTTAGAAGGAATTAATGCTCCAACGCTTATACCTTTTGAAAAGAACTCCAAAGAAGAACCTCCTCATTTTGTTACCGAAAAATTTAGTGTGGTGGGAGATGAATTTAAAGAAATTGATCAGCTGTGTCAGAAACTTGGAATTACTCTCAATACTTATATACAGGGTGTGTGGTCTTATCTTTTAAGTAAATACAATTCCTCAGAAGAAATCATATTCGGAGCTGTTGTGTCAGGAAGACCGGCAGAAATTGAGGACGTAGAACGTATGGTCGGATTGTTTATCAATACCATCCCTGTAAGGATTTTGGTTAACAAAGATGATACACCGCGTAGCCTTTTGAAAAAAGTACATCAGAATTCTATACAGAATACAGGATATCATTTCAACAGTTTGGCGGAAATTCAATCCTTATCTTCTTTAGGGAAAGATTTGCTAAGCAACATTATTATATTTGAAAACTACGTAAAGAATGAACCGAATGAAAACTTTGAAAAAGTAAAAGTTTTTGATCAATCCAACTATAACTTTACATTAGTCGCAGAACCATATGAGGATCATTTAAATATGGATTTTGAATACAATGCATCAGTATATTCTTCTTTTATCAAGATTCTGGTTTCTCATTTGAAAAATGCTCTTAACCAATTTAAAACGTACATTGATACTCCTCTTTCGGAATTAGATTATCTAAGTTTCTCTGAACGAGAGTTCCTGATCAATGAGCTTAACGCTACAGAAGTTGCTTATCCTGCAGGTACAACAATTCTTAGTTTATTTGAAGATCAGGTGAATGTTACTCCTGACAATATTGCTGTTGTTTTTGATGATCTTAGCTTAAGCTATATCGAATTGAATGAAAAAGCATCCAGCCTTGCTCTTCAGCTTCAAAGTGCTTATGGAATCAAGAAAGGCGATTATGTAGGAGTAATGCTTAATCGTGGAGAAAATCAGATCGTTTCTATTCTTGGGATATTGAAACTAGGAGCAGTTTATGTACCTATAGATGCGAATCTTCCAGAATCCAGGAAAGAAGTGATGACTTCTGATTTATCTTTACTGATCACCGAATCTTACTATTTCTTTGACCTTGATTTCTATTCTGGTGAATCTTTTTCTATAGATTTAGAATTTACAGAAGAAGATGCCTCAGGGTTTACATCAGAAGTTTTAGAAAGAGATGATATTGCATACATCATATACACTTCCGGTTCTACGGGAGAACCAAAAGGAGTTTTGAATACTCATGGCGGTATTTTGAATACAATGTTATTCCAGAAAGAATTCTTTGAAGTTTCCTCTTATGAGAATGTTGCTCAGTTTGCTTCTTTTTCATTTGATGCTTCTATTTCAGAGATTTTTATGACGTTGCTAAGTGGTAAGAGTCTTCATATTTTGAGTGATTCAGTGAGAAAAGATGTTTATGCCTTTGAAGAGTATGTAAACAATCATTCCATTGATCTGGTAACACTGCCACCGGCATTTTTCAGTTTACTGAATGTTGAGAGACTTCAGGGATTGAAAGGTTTAATAACCGCAGGAGAATCAGCAATTATTGGTAAGACGAAAGAATATCTGAAGTATGGAACTTTTTACAATGCTTATGGTCCTACAGAGACGAGCATCTGTGCTACCGTACATAAACTTGAAAAGGGGAGTGATTTAGCTTCTTCTACCATACCTATCGGTCAGCCTATCGCCAATACGCAGATTTATATTTTAGATGAGAATAAACATTTGGTTCCTGCAGGAGTAAGCGGGGAGATGTATATCTCTGGAGCTGGATTGGCTCAGGGTTATTTAAATAATCCAGAGCTTACCGCAGAGAAGTTTGTAGACAATCCATTTATTCCGGGTACGAAGATGTACCGCACAGGAGATTTAGGAAAATGGCTAGCTGATGGTACAATAGAGTATCTGGGAAGGATTGACCATCAGGTAAAGATCCGTGGTCATAGGATAGAGCTTGGAGAGATCGACAGCCAGGTGCTTTCTTTCAGTGAATCGATTAAATCTGTTGTTACAGAAGTAAAAGAACATGAAGAAGATAAGAGTTTGGTGGTGTACTATGTAAGTGATACCCCGATTGACAAGCAGGATCTGGCGAGACATCTGGAGAGCAAGCTTCCACAATATATGTTACCCGGCTTTTATGTGGAACTTGACCAGATTCCTTTAACAAGCAATGGAAAGGTTGACAGAAAGAGTTTACCAGAAGTAAGTTCAGAAGATCTTATTACCACAGAATATGTTGCAGCTACCAGTAAAGAAGAAAAGGTATTAGTCTCTGTCTGTGAGCAGGTCTTGAAACACAGTCCGATCAGTATCCGTGATAACTATTATAATTTAGGAGGAGACTCCATAAAATCCATTCAGATAGTTTCCAGACTTCGTCAGCAGGGTTATAGTCTGAAGGTAGAACATATTTTACAGTATCCTGTATTAGAAGAGCTGGCGTGCTATATGACAACAGATGTTGCTAAAATCGACCAGTCTGAAGTTACAGGAGAAAGTATTCTAACTCCTATCCAGAGGTATTTCTTTGAAAGTGAAGGGATCACCAATAAAAATCATTATAATCAGTCTGTTATTTTAAAAAGCAGTGAAAGACTGTCGGCTTCTGTTTTAGAAACTTCCTTAAAATGTCTTGTAGAGCATCATGATGCTTTAAGAATGATGTATAGTCATAAAGACGGGAAATGGAATCAGTATAATTCGGGAATTGATGGCGTACATTACCGTTTAGCGTCTTTTGATATCCGGGACAGTGGCAGTGAATCAGAAGAATTATTCCAATTACAACAAATAGGAAAGGACCTTCAGAGTACAATCAACATAGAGTCTGGAGTTTTATTCCATGTGGGTCATGTTTCCATGAGTGATGGGGACCGTATCATTTTAGTTGTTCATCATTTGGTAATGGATGGTGTTTCGTGGAGAATTTTGCTGGAAGATTTAGGTAATTTATATGAGTCAGAAATTAGAGGACAACAATATTCTCTGCCCTCTAAAACGGATTCCTTCCAGAGTTGGGGTAAAGCCTTGGATGAATACAGCAGAAGTTTGGAACTATCCAAAGAGCGTTTATATTGGGAAGGCGTAGAATCTGAAAACTATACAGCTCTTGTTACAGATTATCCTGTAGAAGGCAAACAGGTTTTAGATAAAAGCTTAGGTTTTAGTTTAAGTACTGATGCTACTAAATTATTACAGACTCGTGCAGGGAGGAAAT
This sequence comes from Chryseobacterium sp. B21-037, assembly GCF_028570785.1. Taxonomy (NCBI): domain Bacteria; kingdom Pseudomonadati; phylum Bacteroidota; class Flavobacteriia; order Flavobacteriales; family Weeksellaceae; genus Chryseobacterium; species Chryseobacterium sp. B21-037. The sequence goes on along the minus strand of NZ_JALGCB010000001.1, from coordinate 1,945,294 downwards.
ACAGTGCAGAGATCAATGATGTTTTACTGACCGGTTTGGCATTGGCTTTACAGAATCAGTTTGGGGTTAGCAAGACCAAGGTATTAATGGAAGGACATGGTAGGGAAGTGATGAACACAGGACTTGACATCAGCCGGACGATAGGTTGGTTTACCAGTGTATATCCTTTTAACCTTGATATCAGCGATAACAGTCAGCCTGCTTTGGTAAGTGTAAAAGAAGGTTTACGAGGTATTCCAAACAAAGGGATTGGTTATGGTATTTTGAATTATCTGGGTGATGCATTTTCTTCAACAAGTAATCCTTCCATACAGTTCAATTACCTTGGAGATTTTAATGAAATTGGAGATTCTGAAACTGAAGGGAAGCGCTCCTTATTTGATTACAGTTCCGAAAATATAGGCTCTTCTGTAGATTCTGCTAATTTATCTACAGATCTCTTGTTGGATGTCTCAGGAATGACGGTGAACGGAGTGATGAGTATCAATATCCGTTTTTCAGATAAATTATTTACAGAAAATACGATACAAAAACTTTTATTCGCTTATCAGTCTCACCTGGAAGCTATAGTGAAAGAGAGTGAAGATTCATCTGTGATTCTAACTCCATCAGACCTTACTTACAAAGGATTATCATTCAGCACCATTGAGGAGATCAGTAAAGGGAATGATATAGAAGATATTTATGAGCTTTCCCCGATGCAGCAGGGCTTGTATTATCATTGGCTGGTAGATCCTAAAGGATTAGCATATTTTATGCAGACTTCGTACCGCATTAAAGCTTCTGAGCTTAACTTATCTTTGGTAGAAAAGGCATTTGGGATATTATTAAACCGTTACACGATTCTTCGCACTTCCTTTGAAGACCGTTATGGAGAAGTGCCTTTACAGATTGTTCATAAAAAAGCTCGAATTGACTTTAAGCATTTAATCTTAGAATCAGAACTTGAACTAGACAATATCAGACAAGGTGATATAGATCGTGGTTTTAATTTGGGTGAACCTACACAGATGCGTTTGCTGGTTGTACAATTACCTAATGGTTATTACGACTTCATCTGGAGTCATCATCATATCATTATGGACGGCTGGTGCCTTAGTATTCTGATCAGTGATTTTTCTACAATATTAGGCAGTCTTCAAAATGGTATTGCTATTCCATTACCGGATACTGAGAAATACGCTTCATATATTAAATGGCTTGAAAGCGTAGATAAAGAAGAAGCTTTAACCTATTGGAAAAATTATCTCCAGGGAATCGATTCCCCGACATTAATTCCTTTTATTAATACCAATGAATCATCCCACAACCATTACCTTACTGAAACCCTTACCATAGGAAAACATGATTTTGAGGCTATTGAAGACTTCTGTCAGGGTTCCGGTATTACGTTGAATACGTATTTCCAGGGAGTGTGGTCTTACTTGTTAAGCTCTTATAATGCATCCGAAGAAGTAGTCTTTGGGAGTGTGGTTTCAGGAAGACCTGCTGAAATTCCTGGAATTGAGAATATGGTGGGGTTATTTATCAATACAATACCAGTATGTGCCCGAATTGGTGAGGAGGATACTCCACGTAGTCTGTTAAGCCAACTTCATCAGGACTCTATTCAGAGCAGCCGTTATCATTTTAATAGTCTGGCAGAGATCCAGTCTTTATCCTCTTTAGGTAAAGAGCTGATTAATCATATTATTGTTTTTGAGAATTATGTAAAGAATGAGCAAGGGAATGCAGAAGCAAGTTCATATGCAGGCTTATCGTCTGAGTCAGCAGGTTCTTTTGAACAGACGAATTATCCTTTTACCATTGTTGTGGTTCCTGATAATGGCAGTCTGCATATTGAGTTTCGCTATAATTCTTCCGTATTTGCTCCATCTTCAATGACGTCTTTATTGTCTCATTTTAGAGAAGTTTTTCATCAGTTTATAAGTGCAGCAGATACTCCTTTAAAAACAATGGATTATGTAAGCCTTGAAGAAAAGGCAGTTTTAGAATCATTCAATAATACAGAAGTTAATTATCCTGTTGATGAAACTATTGTAAGTTTATTTGAAAAACAGGTACTAACGACTCCGGATCATGCAGCAGTTGTTTATGAAGATATTTCGCTGACCTATGCTGACCTCAATGCCCGATCCAATCAGTTAGCTCATTATTTACGTGAGAAATATTCTATAGAGGGAGATGATTTGATTTGTATTGAGTTACCTCGTAATGAGAATATGCTGGTTGCAATATTAGGGATACTGAAGTCGGGAGGAGCTTACGTGCCAATAGATGTTGATTATCCAAAGGAAAGGATCAATTACATTTTGAGTGACACCCAGGCTAAAGCTAGTATTGATGAATCTTTCCTTTTAGAGTTTGATTCTTTAAAAGAAAAATATTCCACAGAGAATCCTGAGACAGTAATCAGACCAGATCACTTAGCTTATATTATCTATACTTCAGGGACCACAGGAAATCCAAAAGGGGTAATGATTGAACATAAAAATGTAGTTCGTTTATTGTTCAATGACGAAGCATTGTATGATTTTAACAGTAATGACTCATGGACTTTATTCCATTCCTATAATTTTGACTTTTCGGTATGGGAATGTTATGGTGCCTTACTTTACGGAGGCAGTTTGCATATCATCTCAAAGCAGACGGCTCAGGATCCCGGAGCCTTCTTAAACTATCTGATTGAGAACAAGATCACGATATTAAATCAAACTCCTGCTGCTTTTTATAATCTTCTGGAATTTGACAGTGAATTTAATAACGAGAAACTGTCGTTACGCTATGTCATTTTTGGAGGAGAAGCTCTTAATCCTGTTCTATTGCAGGATTGGCATCGTAAATATCCGGAAATCCAAATGATCAATATGTACGGGATCACGGAAACTACTGTCCATGTTACCTATAAAAAGCTTAACACTGCAGACATGACCCGTTCTTTATCTAATATAGGAAAACCTATCCCAACGTTGGGCTGCTATATTCTGAATCCATACGGTCATTTGCTTCCTGTAGGAGTGATTGGAGAGATGTATGTTTCCGGTGATGGTTTGGCCAGAGGTTACCTTAACCTTGAAGATTTAACTGAAGAGAAATTTATTGATAATCCTTTTGTAAAAGGCGGTAAAATGTATCGTTCCGGTGATCTTGGAAGATGGTTACCAGACGGTAATATCGAATATTTGGGAAGAATTGATCATCAGGTTAAGATCCGCGGTCATAGGATAGAGCTAGGAGAAATAGACACTCATGTACTTTCTTATGGAGATTCTATCAAAAATGCAGTTACTGCCGTTAAAGAACATCAGGGCAATAAGAGTTTGGTAGTGTATTATGTTTCAGACATATCGATTGATAAACAAGACTTGTCTCAATATCTGGAAACAAAGCTTCCGCAGTATATGCTGCCAGGTTTTTATGTGGAACTGGATTTTATTCCTTTAACCAGCAATGGCAAGATTGACAGGAAAAGCTTACCTGAAGTGGAAAGTTCGGATCTAATCAAGAACGAATATGTAGCACCTCAAACGGAAACGGAGCAACTACTGGTTGAATTACTAGCAAAAATTTTGAATTATCAGAAAGAAGAGATCAGTATTCAGGACAACTTCTTTGATATGGGATTAAATTCATTGTCTATTGTAAAGCTCTCCCAGCTATTGCGTAAAGATTTTGGTTTAGAAATAGAAATTGCCAAATTCTTTTCTTACCCAAGTGTATCAGAGTTAGCACACTTCATACAAAGCATGAACTCATACACTGAAGAAACGACAGCAGAAGATCAAAATCTGTCGGATCACGTAGATAACCTTATTGATAACCTGTTCGATTAAATTTTACTATGCAAAGAGAATCCTTAAAAAGAGACATAGCCATAATAGGTGTTGCCTGTATGTTTTCAGGTTGCGATAATCCCCATACATTCTGGGAAAAGCTCGCCAATGGAAATGAGCTGATTGAGTTTTATACAGATCAGGAATTATTGGAAAGCGGAGTAGAACCCAAGCTTATTCAGGATCCCAATTATGTGAAAGTAAAGACATTTATTGATCATTCTGATGCTTTCGATTATACATTTTTTGGCTACACAAAAGATGAAGCCAATAGTATGGATCCACAAACCAGAATTTTACATCAATTGGTTTGGGAAGCATTTGAAGATTCATGTTATGATCCATCAAAAATTCAGGATAAAGTAGGTTTGTATCTTACTGCTCCGGATAATTTCAACTGGATTGCCCATACTACCATTAATAAAAAAGATACGGTGGATCCTTTTTATTTGTCACAAATCAACAATAAAAACTTTTGCAGTTCTTTAATTTCTTATAATCTAAATCTAAAAGGGCCAAGTATTTTTATGGATACGGCATGCTCAAGTTCGCTGGTAGCAATGCATACTGCATGCAGGGCTTTGTTATTAAGAGAGTGTTCCATGGCGGTAGCAGGAGGAATTGCTTTAAACACCAAAGATGAAAAAGGATATATGTATGAAGAGGGAATGATCTCTTCTAAAGATGGACATTGCAGGGCGTTTGATGAAAATTCAAGTGGAACAGTAGGTACAGAAGGCGGTGGTATAGTTGTCTTGAAGAGGCTGGAAGATGCTATCAATGATAATGATCATATCTATGCTATTGTAAGAGCAACTGCCGTTAACAATGATGGAAAAAGAAAAGTAGGGTATACCGCACCGAGCATAGCAGGACAATCTGATTGTATAAAGCAAGCCCATAATTTTGCAAAGGTTTCTATTGATGAGATTTCTTATATCGAGACCCATGGTACCGGAACAAAATTGGGAGATCCTATTGAAATCGAGGCACTGAATAAGTCATTTAACTATGACCAATCTTTGAAATGTGCCATAGGAGCTGTGAAGTCAAACCTTGGTCATACCGGTAATGCGGCAGGAATTACAGGAATTATTAAAACAGCCTTATCCTTAGAGAAAAAGGTCATACCACCATCTTTACATTATATAAAATCTAACTCAGAAATAAGTTTTAGCAAAGGTCCATTTTATGTTAATACTCAGGCAAAACAATGGGAGACAAAAGACAATCGTCCATTAATTGCGGGAGTAAGTAGTTTTGGAATTGGGGGAACCAATGCTCACGCGATTTTAGAAAATTTTGTAGCTGATCATTCAGACGATCACCATAAAGACAAACAGGTAAGTAATGTCATAACCTATTCTGCCAAAAGACCGGAAGCGGTAAGACAATATTTTATAAAACTAAAAAAGTTCATCACCGAAAATCAGGAAATGAATCTTTCAGATCTTTCTTATTCCTTAAATACAGGCAGAGCTCAGTTTGACTATAGAAATACAATTGTTTTCAAAGACAGAGAAGATTTATTAAATGAGTTAGAAGCTAAAAAAGATTTTTACCAAAAAGCAAAATCTTCCCAACATATTGTTTTTGTTTTTCCAGGCCAGGGAGCTCAGTACTTTAAAATGGGGAAACATCTTTATCATCAGGAAGAAGATTTTAAACAGTATATAGATGAAGGGCTTTTAATCCTGAAGAATAAATTCAATGCAGACTATTCTCAAGTCCTGGGATATGGTAATACTCAAACTTCTGATCCGTTAAAGATTAATGAAACTCAATATACCCAGCCTTTATTATTCCTTATTGAATATGCATTAGCAAAATTTCTTATTGAACTTGGAATAAAACCTTCATTAATGATAGGTCATAGTTTGGGAGAATATGTTGCAGCTTGCGTTTCCGGAGTACTTTCTTTTGAAGATGGACTATTGCTGGTTGCAGAAAGAGCTTTATTAATGAGTAAAGTACCAACCGGAAAAATGGTTGCTGTAAATGCCTCTTTTGAACAGATAAAAAATGAGATCCCGGATAGAATTTCGGTAGCAGCGATCAATTCGGATCATACAACAGTTTTGTCTGGAACAGAAGAAGATATTCAGGAATGTATTAATGTATTTAATGAAAGCAATATTACAACCACTCTTTTAAAAACTTCACATGCATTTCATTCCCGAATGATGAATAGTATTGCTGCAGATTTTGAAAATTTATTTTCTGATATTCAGTTGTCGGTACCTGAGATTCCGTATCTATCAAATCTTACAGCCAACTTTATTTCAGGGGACGAAGCTAAATCTCCCCAATACTGGAAAGAACAAATGTTGAATACTGTTCTTTTTGAAAAAGGAATTAAAAATATTCTTAAGGATCCAAAAGACTATATATTCATAGAATTAGGACCTTCTACACTAACCAATGCAATTAAACAAAACGAGTTCTATAATGATAATACCATTATTCGCTTATTGCAAAGATCCGGTCAAAATGAGGAACTGCAATTTTTAAACAAAGCTTTGGGTGATTTGTGGCAATCGGGTATTGAGATAGATTGGAAGAAATATTATCAAAATCAGAAAAGAAAGAAAATTTCATTGCCGACCTACGCATTTGAAAAAAATAAACTGGATTTTCATGTCAATCCTTTTAAAAGATTTACGGTAGATAACAATCGTTCGTCTTTAGACCTTTTTTATCAGAAAAAATGGAAGAGCAACCTATTGTCTAAAGGCGAGAAGGAGGAAAAGGCAACATTTATTATTTTTTCTGAAAATAGTGCTGTATCGCAAAATATCATTAACGAACTAGGAAGCAGGGAGATAGGCTTTATTGAATTAGAAAAAAATGAATTTTTAAAAGCAAATGGGGAGATAGAGCTAGGAAGTATTGTAGATTATCTGGATAAAATTAATATTTCAGACAATACTAATTATCAGATTATTTTCACCTGGAATATACAGGATGATCAATTAAGTTCCATGGTCTCTGTTTTCAGGTTGTTTAATATCATCGGGAAATTCTTAATCTCTAATGATCCTACATTAAATTCAAAGATTACTTTGGTAGGGGATTTCAATAATATGGAGATCAATAAAAACAGTAACATCACATTGCTGTCTTCATTTGGTCAGCTGTATGTCTGTGCGCAGGAAAATAAAAATATCTTCAGTTTTCTTTTAGATATTCCATCAGGGAATGATATTGCTTATGGAAAGATCATTGATGAAATCGAATACAACTTTTCTGATCCTCTTGTAACCTATAAAGGAGATCAGAGATATGTTCCGTTTTATGAAAGATGGAGTGAAGATAGAGGTGATGTTCAGCTCGATTCCAAAGTTATCGTTGTCATTGGAGGTTCAGGTAAGATCGGAAAAGTTTTGACCGGTTACCTGTTAGAAAACAAAGCTAAAGTTGTCGTTGTAGGTAGGAAACTAATTGATCAACTGGATGAAGGATTCAGAAACAGAATAGGAAATGAATTGTCTTACTTTACTTCTGACATTTCAGATCTGACATCTTTAGAATCAACGATAGCTTTCATAGAACAGGAATATGGAAAAATCCATGGTGTGCTGAATTTAACAGGAAACCCTTCAAGTAATTCTTTAAAATTAGTAGAGCATCTGGATATGGAAATGATTCAGGATCAGTTGTCTCCTAAGGTACAGGGAATCATTAATTTGTATAAAGTATTCTCCGGCAAAACCCCTGATTTTGTATGGATCAGTTCCAGTTTATCAGCAATCCTTGGTGGTCAGACTTTTGGAGCGTATTCAGTAGCCAATTCTTATATAGATTATTTTATTGGAAAATCCAAACCTCAGAATTGGGTCAGTGTAAATCTGGATGGAGTTAGTGAGGGTGCAATAAATGAGACTGAACTCGTCGATATTTTTAAGGCTACAGTACTTTCCAATGTTCAAAATCATCAGATCATTGCATCGGCAAAAAATCCCAATCAATACCTCACCTATAATTACAAAACGATTAACAAACCGGAAGATCAAATTTCGGGAGGCATCCTATCTAGTACTGAATATGTGGCCCCTGTTTCTGCAACAGAAATTAAGCTGTGTAGCCTATTTAATAACTTTTTTGAACCTAAAAAGGTTGGAACTACCGATAATTTCTTCGAATTGGGCGGGGATTCATTAAAAGCGATGAGCATTTTGAAGAATATCAATAAAGAATTCAATCTGGAGCTAGCGCCACAGGATCTTTATACTTCACCTACTATTAAAGATCTTGCTCTGCATATAGAAATGATATCCTATGTTTCAAAAACAGAAGTAAGCAGTGAGCCTAATAGAAAGACCATCATTATATAAATCCTATTCTTTATATGTTAAATTTATTAGAAGAATTAAAAGATAAAAATATTCATATATCTGTAAAAGATAATAACCTTGTTATTGATACCACAGAAGATATTGAAGAAAGTCTTATTAAAAGAATTAGAGTTTATAAAGAGGAAATCATATCCTATATTTTAAAACATAATTCTAACAGTATTGCCAAACATACCTCTACCGGAGAAGATCATCCTGTTTCAGATGCTCAGAAAAGGTTGTGGCTGCAAAGTCTTACTGAAGAAGGATCCAAATCATATCATATCAATTTTCCTATTGAATTTCCTTCCTCTTATGATCCGCATGTGGTGAAGCTTGCTGTTTTACAATTGATCAAAAATTTTGAGATCTTCAGAACGGTATTTCATCTCAATGACCAGGATGAAGTAAGGCAAATCATTTTGGAAGAAAATAATGCCGCACTTGATGTTGAGATTATAGATCTTAAAAGAGAATTCGCTGATATTAGATCCATAGCAGACCTTGTTAAAAATCTGAATTCACAGGCTTTCGATCTGGGTAAAGGTCCTTTGCTTAGATGTAAAATTTTTGAACTTAAAGACAAGATCGTCACCTATTTTATCTTTCATCATATTATTATCGATGGAGTATCTCTGAATGTTGTAAAGCAAAACATTTTAAGCTATTACCATGCAATAGTGCATTCAGAAGAAATAAGTGGTCCAAAGCTCCAGTATCTGGACTATACGTACTGGAAACTTGCGGGAATTAATAATGGAAATTACAATGCTGCGCAACGGTATTGGACAGATCTATTATCAAAGAAAATTTCAACGATCGATTTACCTTCTTATGCTAAGAGGCCTTCTGTTAAAACATTCAACAGCTACACGCTAAAAACAGTTATTTCATCAGAACTTACCCAAAAGCTTGATGCTTTTGCTAAACAGAACATGGGAACTTTAAATGTAAGTTTACTGAGCGCTGTTTATGTCTTATTAAATAAATATACTTCAGAAAATGATATTACATTAGGAACTTTTACCTCCGGAAGAAATCATCCAAGCCTTAATGAAATGCCCGGACTTTTTGTAAATACCATTGTATTAAATAATATACTGGACCAGAAAGACACCTTAACAGATACATTCAGAAAGGTAAAGGATTCTTTTACAAAAGCATTTACGCATCAGGATTACCCTTTTGATCTTTTAATTGAAGACTTACACTTATCCCAAGATACTTCGAGGAATCCTTTATTTGATATTACGGTGGTTTTCCAGGACTATCTGGATAACGAATCAGGTGAAGTGTACAGCGATGAAATAGAAGAAATTGGATTCACAAAAAGGGCTTTTGATATCAATTTTGAATTTATAAATAAAGGTTCATTTTTAGAAATGATTGTAGCGTTTAATGCAGACATTTATGATAAAGGAACTATTATTTCATTTATAAATCACTTCAGGCAGGTTCTTCAGAAGTTTGTCAGTGCAGCGGATGTTCCTTTACGATCTCTGGATTATATAAGTGCTGAGGAAAAAATAGCTTTAGATTCATTCAACCATACAAAAGTTGATTATCCCTCAGATGAAACTATTGTAAGTTTATTTGAAAAACAGGTGTTAATAGCTCCCGATCACACGGCAGTTATCTATGGAGGAGTTTCTCTTAGTTATTCTGAATTAAATGCAAGAGCAAATCAACTGGCATATTATTTACGGGAAAAGTTTTCTATCAAAGGAGACGATCTGATTTGTATCCAATTATCCCGCAGTGAAAAAATGCTGGTATCTATTTTAGGAATATTGAAATCAGGTGCAGCTTATGTACCGATCTCTCAGGATTATCCACAAGACAGGACCGATTATATTTTATCCGATACCCGGGCTAAAGTTAATATTAATGAATCTTTTCTTTGGAGTTCGAATCTTGTAAAGACCTATATTCAAAAGAGAATCAAGAGTCCGTAATACGACAGGATCATTTAGCTTATATCATCTACACTTCAGGGACAACGGGAAATCCAAAGGGAGTGATGATACAGCATGGTTCTCTTGTCAATCGGTTGATGTGGATGCAATCGCGTTATCCTTTAGCTGATAAAGATGTACTCATTCAGAAAACACCTTATACATTTGATGTTTCTGTGTGGGAGCTTCTTTGGTGGTGTATATATGGTGCCACGTTATCTGTTCCTGAACAAGGAGCCGAAAAAGATCCGTCTCTTATCATAGAGACAATAGAAAGGGACCACGTAAGTATTATCCATTTCGTTCCGTCTATGTTTACCGCTTTCCTGAATCACATAGATACCTATCCTGAAGAAAAACAAAAACTGACAAGCCTGAAGACCGTTTTTACCAGTGGTGAGGCGTTATCTGTTTATCAGAAAGAGTTTTTTTACAGACTGTTCCCTGAAAATATTTCATTGGTTAACTTATACGGACCTACAGAAGCATGCATAGATGTTACTTACTATGATTGTAAGAAAGACATAAAAAATACAATAATACCCATCGGTAAACCTATTGATAATACCCAGATGTATGTTTTAGATGATGCGAATGGTATAGTACCAATAGGGGTGACCGGAGAATTATACATTTCGGGAGATGGTTTGGCTAGAGGTTACCTGAACCGTGTAGACTTAACAGCAGAAAAATTTGTAGAAAATCCTTTCATACCAGGTGCTAAAATGTACCGCACAGGAGATTTGGGAAGATGGTTAGCTGATGGCACAATAGAATATTTAGGAAGGATTGACCATCAAGTGAAGATCCGTGGTCATAGGATAGAGCTTGGCGAGATCGACAACCAGGTACTTTCCTTCAGTGAATCGATTAAATCTGTTGTCACAGAAGTAAAAGAACATGAAGAAGATAAGAGTTTGGTGGTGTATTATATAAGTGATACCCCGATTGACAAGCAGGATTTGACCAGACACCTTGAGAGCAAGCTTCCAAAATACATGCTTCCTGGTTTTTATGTAGAGCTAGACCAGATTCCTTTAACAAGCAATGGAAAGGTTGACAGAAAGAGTTTACCAGAAGTAAGTTCAGAAGATCTTATTACCACAGAATATGTTGCAGCTACCAGTAAAGAAGAAAAGGTATTAGTCTCTGTCTGTGAGCAGGTCTTGAAACACAGTCCGATCAGTATCCGTGATAACTATTATAATTTAGGAGGAGACTCCATAAAATCCATTCAGATAGTTTCCAGACTTCGTCAGCAGGGTTACAGTTTAAAAGTAGAACATATCTTACAATATCCTGTATTAGAAGAGCTGGCTCGGTATATGACAACAGATGTTGCTAAAATCGACCAGTCTGAAGTTACAGGAGAAAGTATTCTAACTCCTATCCAGAGATATTTCTTTGAGAGTGAAGGGATCACTAATAAAAACCATTACAACCAGTCTGTTATCTTAAAAAGCAGGGAAAGACTTTCCGAAAAGATACTTGAATCCTCTCTAAAGACTTTGGTGTCACATCATGATGCTCTGAGAATGGTATATAGCAAGAAAGAGGGAAAATGGAATCAGTATAATTCAGGAATTGATGGTGTACATTACCGTTTAGCATATTTTGATATCCGGGAGAGTGGTAGTGAATCAGAAGAGCTATCCCAATTACAACAAATAGGAGAGGACCTTCAGAGTACAATCAACATAGAGTCCGGAGTTTTATTCCATGTGGGTCATGTTTCCATGAGTGATGGGGACCGTATCATTTTAGTTGTTCATCATTTGGTAATGGATGGTGTTTCGTGGAGAATTTTGCTCGAAGATTTAGGAAAACTATACGAATCGGGAGTTCAGGGCTTATCTTCTGACCTGCCATCGAAAACGGATTCTTTCCAGAGTTGGGGTAAAGCTTTGGATGAATACAGCAGAAGTTTGGAACTGTCCAAAGAACGTTTGTATTGGGAAGGAGTAGAATCTGAAAACTATGCTCCTCTAGCTACAGATTATCCTGTAGAAGGCAAACAGGTTTTAGATAAAAGCTTAGGCTTTAGTTTAAGTACTGATGCTACGAAATTACTACAGACTCGCGCGGGGAGAAAATACAGTGCAGAGATCAATGATGTTTTGCTGACTGGTTTGGCATTAGCATTACAGAATCAGTTTGGAGTTAGCAAGACCAAGGTATTAATGGAGGGACATGGTAGGGAAGTGATGAGCACAGGACTTGACATCAGCCGGACGATAGGTTGGTTTACCAGTGTATATCCTTTTAACCTTGATATCAGCGATAACAGTCAGCCTGCTTTGGTAAGTGTAAAAGAAGGTTTACGAAGTATTCCAAACAAAGGAATCGGTTATGGTATTTTACGTGATCTAAAAAAAGAGATCGATTCACAATCAATACCTTCTGTTTTATTCAATTACCTTGGGGACTTCAATGAAGAAGGAGATAAAAAGGACGATGCAACACAGAAATTTTCTTTATTCCGTTACAGCTCTGAAAATATAGGCTCTTCCGTCGATCCTTCCAATTTATCAACAGATATTTTATTCGACGTATCAGGGATGACGGTGAACGGAGAAATGAATATCAGCATCCGTTACTCAACTAAGGTATTTAAAGAAGGTACCATAGAGAATCTTTCATCTGCTTATAAGACAAATCTGGAAGCTATCGTGAGAGAGAGTGAAGATTCATCTGTAATTCTGACGCCATCAGACCTTACTTACAAAGAATTATCCTTCAATACCATTACAGAGATCAGTGTTGGTCATGAAATAGAAGATATTTATGAACTTTCCCCAATGCAGCAGGGATTATATTTTCACTGGCTGATGAACACTAAAGGTTCAGCATACTTTGTCCAGACCTCATATAGAGTCAAGTCTGTCAATCTGGATCTATCCTTGGTAGAACAGGCTTTTGGAATGTTACTAAACCGTTACACGATTCTTCGCACTTCCTTTGAAAACCGTTATGGAGAAGTACCGCTTCAGATTGTTCATAAAAAAGCCCGTGTAGATTTCAGGCATTTGATCCTGGAATCAGAAATTGGATTGGATAACATCAAACAGGAAGACATAAATCAAGGCTTTATTTTGAATAAACCAACCCAGATGCGTTTGGTTGTGGTAGAATTACCGGATGATTACTACGAATTTATCTGGAGCCATCATCACATCGTGATGGACGGATGGTGCCTGAGTATTCTGATCAATGACTTTGCTGCCATTTTACAAAGCCTTCAACAGGAAACTATTTTGTCATTACCAGAGGTAGAGAAATATTCTTCATACATCCAGTGGTTGAAAAATATTGATAAGGATGAAGTCCTGGCTTATTGGGAAGATTATCTTCAGGGAAAAGATTCTCCGACCCTGATTCCTTTTGCAAAAGAATTTCACGAAGATACCATCCAGTATGATCTGTCGTCCCATATTTCATTTGTAGACAAAGATGTATATAAAGAGATTGTGCAGTTTTGCAAAAACTCAGGAATTACATTAAATACCTATATACAGGCAGTATGGTCTTATCTTTTAAGTGCTTATAATGATTTTGAAGAGGTGACTTTCGGAGCAGTAGTATCAGGAAGGCCGCCAGAAGTACTTGGCATTGAAAGTATGGTGGGGTTGTTTATTAATACCGTTCCGGTGCGTGTGGCGATCAATAAAGACGAAACCCCGCAGATCCTTTTGGATAAAATGCACCGTGAGTCTATAGGAAGTACAAAATATCATTATCTGAATTTAGCGGAAATACAGAACAAAAGTACTTTGAAGAGAAATCTCATTAATCATATTCTGATCTTTGAAAATTTCTTAATGGCTGAGCGTTCAGTTGATCCTGAAAATGATAAAGATCCTGACTCTATAAAAATTGAAAAATCTAAGTTTCAGTTGCAGACAACTTATCCTTTTAATTTCGAGGTTTTTCCTACAGATGAAGATTTAAGGATCCTGGTTGATTATAATAAAAATGTTTTTGATGACTATTCAGTGGTCAATATTGTAAGGGTATTTAAAGAAATCCTTGCATTTTTCAAAGAAAATATAAATGTCCCTTTTGCTGAAATTAACGATGAACTGGAGAAACAGAGCATATATTTTAAAGCAATCAGACAAAAGGACATTAAAGAAATTGTCAACACTACAGATTCCGATGTGATCAAGCAAAAGAACTCAAACAAGCTTAGTGCATTTATAAAAAATAAAAAACAATAATATTATGAACAGATTAAACAAATTAAAAAATCAAAACAGTGCTCCGGTATCTTCGGAGGAGCCTGCTTTGAAGGAATTTTTTAATGAGAATAAATTTCCTTTGCTAGTTCAGCCTTCAAACCCCAATACAGGTTTAAAAAACTGGCTGATTGAGAATAATGAATATTTTAATACCTGTTTATCAGAGAACGGAGCCATATTATGCAGAAATTTTGAAATTGATACTGTGGAAAAATTTCAGGATTTAGTTTCTGTTTTTGATCAGCCTCTTCTGGAATACAAATTCCGCTCTTCCCCAAGGCATTCTATTATGGAAAATGTTTATGTATCAACAACTTATCCTAATAGCTATAGCATCAATATGCACAGTGAAAATTCTTATGCTCCGGTACCACCTAATAGAATTATATTTTGCTGCATTACTCCGGCAACCTTAAAAGGAGAAACACCTATTGCGGATAACAGAAAGGTATTGGAATATATCAGTGATGATCTTAGGAATAAATTCCTTGAAAAAGGAATTCTGTACCGAAGAAGAATGAATGGGATGTTAGGATTATCCTGGAAAGAGGTTTTCCAGACTGAAAATAAAAATGAGGTGGAACAAGAGTGTGAAAAGAATGGAATCACCTATGAGTGGCTGGATGATAATGATCTCGTAATCAACTGGAAGAAAAAAGCCATTATAGAGCATCCTGTGACCAAAGAATTAATATGGTTTAATCACGGAGTATTTTTTAATAAATACAGCTACGATGAGGTTCTTCTTTCAGCCATAGAATCAGATGATGAGCTTCCTAATAATACCTACTTTGGTGACGGACAGGAAATCACTAAAGAAGAATATTCAGAGCTTTATGAAGCTTACCAAAAAGCAACGATAGATTTTCCGTGGGAAAAAGGAGATGTATTATTCCTTGACAACTATTTGTCTTCTCATGGAAGAAATGCGTATGAAGGCGAGCGTAAAATAATTGTTTCTATTTGCTAATTCCCAAAAAAATACTAAATAAATGGAGAAAATCGAAGGATATAAATTATCTGAGAATCAGATTAATTATGTGTCAAATCAGGCTTATAATGCGGACTGTCTTTATAATCAGGTTATTATTAAAATAAATGATGAATGCTCTGACGAAAAAATTACCGCTCATATTAATGAAGCCATAAAAGGACATGAAGTATTGTTTTATACATTGTTTTCCAATAATGATGTAAAGAATGCGATCCAATATAAAGATACCAAAGAGCATGAAATTAAACATTGGTATTTTGATACGGAAATTGATCAGGACCACTTTATAAAAGTGGTTGATAAAGATTTTGATTCTTCTTATCATTATCATGAAAATAAGGCACTTAAAATCGGAGTCGGTACTTCCGGAGAAGCAAGGTATATAGCGATTAGAATATATTCATTATTTGGAGACCTTTATAGTTGTATCTATTTGGCTAATGAAATTATACAAAGGATAAAAGGAAGTTATGAACATCATGAAAAAATAGAATTCTATAATTATTGCTCCTGGCAAAACGAGCTTTTAGCAGAACCCGAAGAAGAAGCAAAACTATTCTGGGAAACCTATAATGCAGATCCTGAAAACAAAATTATTCCTTTTGGGAAAAAGTTCGAAACTTTCAAACCTGTAAGGGAGAATATCATTTCCGTTGATAAGGAAAATTATGAGAAATTAATCAAAGATTTAGCGGAAAACGATCTTACTACTGAATCATATCTGTTGTTGTGTTTAAGTAATTATTTTTCACAATTTTCAACAGATGATAAAGATCTGACCATCGGTTATGTAACTCAGGACAGGCCATACGAAGAACTTGCACATACCATAGGGTACGTTAACTCTAAGGTAGCATTAAATCTTAAGGCACATTCGGGAAATCTTGTTTTATCAGAAGCTATTGCAAAAATCAAAAAAGAAGTGGAAGCTGTAAAAAGCTGGGCTGATTACTTTACCTTAAACCGAAAAAAGCAAAATACAGTTTATTTCAAATATTGCTTTGAATACGTTAATACAGGAAAAATCCTTAGCGAATCACATGCTGGTATCATTAATGCCTATTCCGTACAGGATATTTTTGATTACAAGTTGACAGTAATTGATTCCGGTGAAGCTTTATCTGTAGATATTTATTACAATAGTGATGTTTTCTCACCTGTAGAAAAAGAAATTCTAGGAGAGCAGTTCAAAGGAATATATGATACATTATTGTACCAGCAAAAACAGGAATTGACCCCAGCAGACAAGAAAATTATAGCACTTACCAATTCTACGGCAGCTAATTTTGAAGACAAAAACAGTATTGTCCATCTGTTTGAATCACAGGTTACAGCAACCCCAAACGCTGAGGCAATTGAGTATAATGGAAGATCATTAAGCTATCAGGAACTTAATGAAAAGTCAAATCAGCTGGCACACTATCTTAAGGCTCACTATAATATCCAGCCTGATGATTTAGTTTGTATTCAAATTCCCCGCAGTGAACAAATGATTATTTCTATCATGGGGATCTTAAAATCCGGAGCCGCTTACGTTCCTGTAGATTACGATTATCCTGCTGAAAGAATACAGTACATTATTGAAGATAGTAATGCGAAAGTAGTTATAGACGATGCTTTTTTATCAGAGTTTGATAAACAGAAGGAAGGCTATTCAAAAGATAATCCTTCTGTGACAATTGGTTCTGGCGATTCTGCTTATGTTATCTATACCTCAGGAACTACAGGTAACCCAAAAGGAGTCGTTATCACGCATGCTAATATCCTTAATTATATACTATGGAGTAACGATTTTTATTTTACTGCAGGAGACAGAGGTAATTGGGGGTTATTTACATCAATTTCGTTCGATTTATCGGGGACCGCTGTTTTTTGCTCCCTTACAAGAGGAGGAAAGCTTTTCCTTGGCAATTCGCAGGAAGATAATGTAGCGTCTTTACTTTCAATGCTTGGAAATGAAGAGGTGGATGTTCTTAAGCTTACTCCATCTCATATTTCTTTAATAAAAAATACTGAAGTTACCTCTTCCGGTCTGTCTAAAATTATTTTAGGTGGGGAGAAACTTCATGCAGACCATATTCAGACTATTCGTTCAATCCGTGAAAACATTGACATTTATGATGAATACGGTCCTACAGAAACAACCATAGGATGCATAGCCCGTAAGATAGAGCAGGCGGGTGAAAATATTGGACAGCCGATATCCAACACTCAGGTTTACATTCGTAATGAGAAAAATGATGTTGTTCCGGTTGGAGTTCCTGGTGAAATATGCATAGCCGGAGCAGGAGTAGCTAAGGGATACCTGAATAATTTAGAACTCACCAATGAGAAGTTTATCGAGAATCCTTTCTCTTCCGGAACAAAAATGTACCGTACCGGAGATCTTGGACGTTGGCTTCCTGATGGAAATATAGAATATCTGGGAAGGACTGATGATCAGGTGAAAATAAGAGGGTACCGTGTAGAATTGGGTGAAATAGACAGTCACGTACTTTCTTATAGCTCTACGATTAAAACAGTAGTAACTGAAGTGAAGCATCATGAGGGAGAAGCCCATCTTGTGGTATACTTTGTATCTGATGAACAGATTGATAAAAAAGAACTGACAGGTTATCTTGAGAAGAAGATGCCGAATTATATGCTTCCGGATTTTTATGTTCAGTTGGAGAATATTCCATTAACGAATAATGGAAAGATAGATCGTAAAAAACTTAGGGATGTATCTCCGTCAGATTTGATAAAACAGGAATATATAGCTCCGAGAAATGAAACTGAAAAGCAGTTAAAAGAGATCTGGGAGGAAATACTGGGAGTAGAAAATATTGGAGTTACAGATAATTTCTTTGGATTGGGAGGACATAGCCTGATTCTTATAAGAATTATCAACAAGATTAAAACTACATTTAATAAAACCATCTCAATAAAAGATTTCATGGAAAACCCAAGCATCGATCTGGTAGCCCAAAAAATCTCAGGAGATGTAAATGTTGAAAACTTTGAACCCATTCCCAATGTTGCAGAAGCGAAATATTACCCAATCACTGCTGCTCAGTACAGATTTTGGGTGATCCAGCAAAATTATGAAGCTTCTGCCACTTATAATGTGAGTGAAGCCTATAAATTAAAAGGAGATCTGGAAGCATCTAAACTTGAAGAATCATTCAGATTACTGGTTAATAGATATGAAATTTTAAGAACAATTTTCCTTAATATCAACGGAACTGTTTTTCAACAGGTTTTACCTTTTGATAATATTGATTTTAAGATTGAGAATATTGATTTATCATCCTCTCAGAATAAGGATCAGGAGTTAGCTGAGCTTTTGAATACCAAAAAGATCAATTTTAGATTAGATGAATTTCCTTTATTCAAAGTATATCTTATTAAAGTTGATAATGATGAATACATTCTTTGGTTCAATACCCACCATATCATTTGCGATGGATGGTCAAGCAATCTTTTTGCTTCAGAAATTATAAAAACGTACAATTCTTTAGTACGAAATGAATCTCCCAACCTACCGGATCTTAAAATACAGTATAAAGACTACGCAGATTGGGTAAATAAGAAAAATGTTGAAGAGAGCAGGGATTTCTGGATCAAAACGCTTTCCTATGATATAAAAAGAGTTGAGCTGCCTTTTTCAGGAAAAAGAAAGAAGTATCAGACTTTCAATGGTGATAAATTTGCATTTGTAATTGATGGAGAAAATGTAAAAAAAGTTAAACATTTTTTACAGGGAAATAACATCTCCTTATTTACTTATTTAGTAGCCTGTACCAAAGTATTACTGAATAAATATACCCATCAAAATGATGTTATCATTGGAACGACATTCTCCGGCAGGGACCATCCGGATTTAGAAAATCAGCTTGGACTTTTCCTAAATACTCTTCCTTTAAGATCAAATGTTGATAATAATGACTCATTCAATACGCTCTTGATGAAGGAGAAAAAAAATATTATAGATGCATTTTCTAATGGAAATTATCCTTTTGATCAAATCCTTAATGATATAAACTATCAAAAAGATATTAGCAAATCTGCTCTTTATGATGTGTCTGTAGTATTGAACAATCATAATAACATGGCTTTATTTGAAGGGCCAAAAGAAATGGATGATCTGGTGATCGAAAGCTATCCATATGCCTATGATATTTCTAAGAATGATATTGAATTTAACTTTTCTGAAGGTGATCATGAATTATTAGGAATTGCCACCTATAATACTGATTTATATGACAGAGAGTCTGTTGTGAAGTTTGTTGATCATTTAAAGAACATGATAGAAAGTCTCGTTGATTCCCCGGATCAGCCCCTTTCAGAATTAGAATATGTAAGCTCTGCTGATCGGGAAGTATTGCTAAAAGAATTTAATGATACTTCTGTTTCATACCCTGACAATCAAAATATTGTTAGTTTATTTGAAGAAGAAGTGGCCAAAAATCCAGATTCAAGAGCTGTTGTTTTCGAAGATACAGTATTAAGCTACGAAGAGCTGAATAATAAAGCGAATGCTTTAGCTTATCGTCTTCAGGTGGATCATGGAATCAAGAAAGGCGATTATGTAGGAGTAATGCTTAATCGTGGAGAAAATCAGATCGTTTCTATTCTTGGGATATTGAAACTAGGAGCAGTTTATGTACCTATAGATGCGAATCTTCCAGAATCCAGGAAAGAAGTGATGACTTCTGATTTATCTTTACTGATCACCGAATCTTACTATTTCTTTGACCTTGATTTCTATTCTGGTGAATCTTTTTCTATAGATTTAGAATTTACAGAAGAAGATGCCTCAGGGTTTACATCAGAAGTTTTAGAAAGAGATGATATTGCATACATCATATACACTTCCGGTTCTACGGGAGAACCAAAAGGAGTTTTGAATACTCATGGCGGTATTTTGAATACAATGTTATTCCAGAAAGAATTCTTTGAAGTTTCCTCTTATGAGAATGTTGCTCAGTTTGCTTCTTTTTCATTTGATGCTTCTATTTCAGAGATTTTTATGACGTTGCTAAGTGGTAAGAGTCTTCATATTTTGAGTGATTCAGTGAGAAAAGATGTTTATGCCTTTGAAGAGTATGTAAACAATCATTCCATTGATCTGGTAACACTGCCACCGGCATTTTTCAGTTTACTGAATGTTGAGAGACTTCAGGGATTGAAAGGTTTAATAACCGCAGGAGAATCAGCAATTATTGGTAAGACGAAAGAATATCTGAAGTATGGAACTTTTTACAATGCTTATGGTCCTACAGAGACGAGCATCTGTGCTACCGTACATAAACTTGAAAAGGGGAGTGATTTAGCTTCTTCTACCATACCTATCGGTCAGCCTATCGCCAATACGCAGATTTATATTTTAGATGAGAATAAACATTTGGTTCCTGCAGGAGTAAGCGGGGAGATGTATATCTCTGGAGCTGGATTGGCTCAGGGTTATTTAAATAATCCAGAGCTTACCGCAGAGAAGTTTGTAGACAATCCATTTATTCCGGGTACGAAGATGTACCGCACAGGAGATTTAGGAAAATGGCTAGCTGATGGTACAATAGAGTATCTGGGAAGGATTGACCATCAGGTAAAGATCCGTGGTCATAGGATAGAGCTTGGAGAGATCGACAGCCAGGTGCTTTCTTTCAGTGAATCGATTAAATCTGTTGTTACAGAAGTAAAAGAACATGAAGAAGATAAGAGTTTGGTGGTGTACTATGTAAGTGATACCCCGATTGACAAGCAGGATCTGGCGAGACATCTGGAGAGCAAGCTTCCACAATATATGTTACCCGGCTTTTATGTGGAACTTGACCAGATTCCTTTAACAAGCAATGGAAAGGTTGACAGAAAGAGTTTACCAGAAGTAAACAGTTCAGATTTAATAAAGAACGAATACATCGCACCAACCAACGAATCAGAACAACAGTTGAAAGAAATCTGGCAGGAAATATTAAGAATTGAAAACATAGGAGTTACCGATAATTTCTTTGAACTGGGTGGAAACAGTATGAATGCCATAAGGATCATTGGAGAAATACAAAAGAAAATGAAAAAGGTGGTGAAAATTAATGTTTTCCTTGAGAAACCTACCATTAAGGAGCTGGCTGAAGTGATGAACGAAATAGAAAACAAAGAAGAAAACACATTTAGAACTATTATTTAACCTAGTAAAGACTATAAAAATTATTAAAAAATGGAAAATTTAAAAAACGATACCTATTTAAAACTTAATGTCGTAATTGAGCCATTGGTAGATCTATGGTATGCATGGTCTCACCTTATATCTCCGGTTACTGCAGCAATGAATATAAAGCATAGACACCTGAGAATTATGTCCTCTTATATTAAAAATGCAAAAACACATAGTTTAGCGGTTAAAAATCCTAAAATGCTGGGAGGTCCGTTCATCGATTATCAGACGGAAAGGGTAAATGAGGTTTCAAGATTACACGACGAGACCATCGAAAAAAGAGCACATTTATTAGAATTGGACAATGCCTTAAGAGAATTAAATGAGATTTTGCAATCAGAAGTTCAGGGCTTCTCTCTTAATAGTATGTATGAAAAGATTCCTGAAATTCTAAAAGGATATGTTGAGCTGTATTACGATTTAAATAATAATGTCAACTACAGATTAATAGAACCATTATTATATGCGAGTAAGTATTACGATGAGTCGGCTCAGTCTATAAGCTTACAATTAATTGATTCCGATGATTCAAGATCATTTGTGTTAAGTACTCCAAGATTACCGGATGAAAATGTTATTCATCTTGATATTCCTTTCAAATCTGAAGTAATAGATGAGCTGTTTACAATGAAAAAAATTCCGGGAGATTATAATAGAATCAAAGAATTATTAAATATTCCTGCTGAAAAAGAAGAGCTTTTCAAAACCTTTTTTACTAAAGAAAAACCGGCAGAATTCCGAAAATATAACGGGCCGGGAGTTAGAACCAGATATTTCGGACATGCCTGCGTTTTGGTTGAAACCAAAAAAGTATCAATTGTGGTAGATCCCGTTATAAGCTATGACGGATATGAAACAGATGTGAACAGATATACCATTAATGATCTTCCTGAAGAAATTGATTATGTTTTAATTACTCACAACCATCAGGATCATATTCTTTTGGAAACGTTATTACAATTACGCCACAGAATAAAAACGATTATTGTTCCAAGCAGCAGTAAAGGAAACTTACAGGATCCAGATCTTAAGTTGATGTTTAAGAAAATAGGCTTTAAGCAGGTTATTGAATTGAATGAGTTGGAAAGCATCGAAATGGAGAATTGTGTGATCACAGGACTTCCATTCTTAGGAGAACATGCCGATCTTGATGTTAGAAGTAAACTGTGTTATCACTTTTCCCTACACAATGGCATCAGACTTTTATTTGCAGCAGATTCTTGTAACATCGAGCCAAAGATCTATGAAAAAGTAAAAGGAATCGTTGGAGAAGTGGATGTGTTATTCCTGGGAATGGAATGTGAAGGAGCTCCTTTATCCTGGCTGTACGGACCATTAATGTATAAAAAATTAGAAAGGGATAAAGACCTTTCCCGACGTCTGGCCGGATCTGACTACAATCAGGGAATAGCCTTTATCGATATTTTTAATCCTAAAGATGTATTTGTATATGCAATGGGAATGGAACCTTGGCTGGTATTCATCAGTTCTATTAAATATACAGATGAATCCAAAGCTATTGTAGAATCCAATAAACTGCTGGAAGAATGTATATCCAGAGGCATCGAGGCAGAAAGATTATTCGGGGAAAAGACAATAGAATATGTATAACGGAATTACTGAATTGTAATGTAAAGTTAGATTTTAAATCAATGATCAATTATAAACTTTGCATTTGGTTTAAATAAAAATGCAAAGTTTTTAAATGGTCTGCTTGAATCCCAACGATATTTCTATGTAAACTCAATATTATCTCCCTTAACAGATTGATATTGTTTTATATATTAAAAAATAATCAAAGATTATAAGCTGCATTAACTAAGGATAATTTTTAACAGAAATATCAATTATACCAAAATTTATGAAAAATTTTATTGATAAATTAAAAGAAAATAACATAGAAGTTGTATTGAAGAATGATGATTTAGAAATCATTTCCACGAAAGAGAATATTCCAACTGAGCTTTTGAAGGAAATAAAAATAAATAAAGATTCTTTAGTTCAATTTTTTAAAAATAAATCACTCTCAAATGTTTCTGTAGATGAACAAGGTAATATCCATTACAGAACATCTCATGTTCAAAGGGAAATATGGATAACATGCCAGGACCCTACAGCATCCATAACCTACCACTTACCTTCAAATTTCTATATTCGGGAAACTTTAGATCTTGAATTATTAAAAAGGGCATTGAATTTTGTTCTAAACAAATATGAAATTTTAAGAACCAATTTTAAATTAAATGCTTCAGGAGATTTGGAGCAAATAATCCATCATAAAGTAGAAGCGGATATACATGAAGTCAATTATACTCATGGTAATTATGGGGACGGGATGGATTTTATCAATAAAGATAATCTTGTAAATTTTGATTTAGAAAACGGTCTGCTTTTACGATGTTATTTAATTCATCTTCCTGAAGGAAATAGCATTTTCTATTATAATATACATCATATTATAGCGGATGAATGGTCCGTTAAGATATTTGAAAATGAAATATTCTCAGTATATAAGGCCTATTTAATCGGGGCTGAGCCGGAAAAAGAAGTAAAATATCAGTATAAGGATTATATTGACTGGACCTATGAACAATTGTCAGCTTCAAAGGATCACAAAAAATACTGGCAGGATGTTTTGTTACCGTTACCGGAAGTAGTTCAGTTTCCTACAGATAAGATAAAACCATCTTTCAAAACCTATGACAGTGTAGCTTTTCAGATGTTTTTATCCCTTGAGAATACCAAGCTGCTTAGTAATTTGGTGCAGAAACGTCATGGAAGCCTTTTCATGGGAGTTCTTACAGTGTTAAAGGCATTATTGTACAAATATACCCACCATGAAGATATTATTGTAGGATCCCCGATGGCTATCAGGGAAAGAGATGAATTTTCTCAGCAGATCGGTTATTTTTTAAGAACATTAGTGTTAAGAAATAAAGTAAGTTCTACAGATAGCTTTAATACTTTCTTTGAAAAAGTTAAAGAGAACCTGATCTCCGCTTATGAGCATTCCATATATCCGCTGAGTGAGATATTGAATGATATTGATTTTAAAAGAGATCAGTCTAAAAGCTCAATTTTTGATATTTCAATTACATTTCATGAAGCCACAACAGATCCTTATTCAATACATGAAATAGTAACAGATAATATTCAGGAATTTAAAGGAGGTAACTGTAAGAATGATATTGAGTTTCACTTTGGTGTTATTAATGACCAGTTATACATCAAAGTAAACTATAATAAGGATCTGTATGATTCAGATATTATTCAGAACTTTATAAAACATTACAAAGAATTACTATTAAAATTTATTGACTCTCCCAATACTCCTTTATCAGAATTAGAATATGTAAGCTCTGCTGATCGGGAAGTATTGCTAAAAGAATTTAATGATACTTCTGTTTCATACCCTGACAATCAAAATATTGTTAGTTTATTTGAAGAAGAAGTGGCCAAAAATCCAGATTCAAGAGCTGTTGTTTTCGAAGATACAGTATTAAGCTACGAAGAGCTGAATAATAAAGCGAATGCTTTAGCTTATCGTCTTCAGGTGGATCATGGAATCAAGAAAGGCGATTATGTAGGAGTAATGCTTAATCGTGGAGAAAATCAGATCGTTTCTATTCTTGGGATATTGAAACTAGGAGCAGTTTATGTACCTATAGATGCGAATCTTCCAGAATCCAGGAAAGAAGTGATGACTTCTGATTTATCTTTACTGATCACCGAATCTTACTATTTCTTTGACCTTGATTTCTATTCTGGTGAATCTTTTTCTATAGATTTAGAATTTACAGAAGAAGATGCCTCAGGGTTTACATCAGAAGTTTTAGAAAGAGATGATATTGCATACATCATATACACTTCCGGTTCTACGGGAGAACCAAAAGGAGTTTTGAATACTCATGGCGGTATTTTGAATACAATGTTATTCCAGAAAGAATTCTTTGAAGTTTCCTCTTATGAGAATGTTGCTCAGTTTGCTTCTTTTTCATTTGATGCTTCTATTTCAGAGATTTTTATGACGTTGCTAAGTGGTAAGAGTCTTCATATTTTGAGTGATTCAGTGAGAAAAGATGTTTATGCCTTTGAAGAGTATGTAAACAATCATTCCATTGATCTGGTAACACTGCCACCGGCATTTTTCAGTTTACTGAATGTTGAGAGACTTCAGGGATTGAAAGGTTTAATAACCGCAGGAGAATCAGCAATTATTGGTAAGACGAAAGAATATCTGAAGTATGGAACTTTTTACAATGCTTATGGTCCTACAGAGACGAGCATCTGTGCTACCGTACATAAACTTGAAAAGGGGAGTGATTTAGCTTCTTCTACCATACCTATCGGTCAGCCTATCGCCAATACGCAGATTTATATTTTAGATGAGAATAAACATTTGGTTCCTGCAGGAGTAAGCGGGGAGATGTATATCTCTGGAGCTGGATTGGCTCAGGGTTATTTAAATAATCCAGAGCTTACCGCAGAGAAGTTTGTAGACAATCCATTTATTCCGGGTACGAAGATGTACCGCACAGGAGATTTAGGAAAATGGCTAGCTGATGGTACAATAGAGTATCTGGGAAGGATTGACCATCAGGTAAAGATCCGTGGTCATAGGATAGAGCTTGGAGAGATCGACAGCCAGGTGCTTTCTTTCAGTGAATCGATTAAATCTGTTGTTACAGAAGTAAAAGAACATGAAGAAGATAAGAGTTTGGTGGTGTACTATGTAAGTGATACCCCGATTGACAAGCAGGATCTGGCGAGACATCTGGAGAGCAAGCTTCCACAATATATGTTACCCGGCTTTTATGTGGAACTTGACCAGATTCCTTTAACAAGCAATGGAAAGGTTGACAGAAAGAGTTTACCAGAAGTAAGTTCAGAAGATCTTATTACCACAGAATATGTTGCAGCTACCAGTAAAGAAGAAAAGGTATTAGTCTCTGTCTGTGAGCAGGTCTTGAAACACAGTCCGATCAGTATCCGTGATAACTATTATAATTTAGGAGGAGACTCCATAAAATCCATTCAGATAGTTTCCAGACTTCGTCAGCAGGGTTATAGTCTGAAGGTAGAACATATTTTACAGTATCCTGTATTAGAAGAGCTGGCGTGCTATATGACAACAGATGTTGCTAAAATCGACCAGTCTGAAGTTACAGGAGAAAGTATTCTAACTCCTATCCAGAGGTATTTCTTTGAAAGTGAAGGGATCACCAATAAAAATCATTATAATCAGTCTGTTATTTTAAAAAGCAGTGAAAGACTGTCGGCTTCTGTTTTAGAAACTTCCTTAAAATGTCTTGTAGAGCATCATGATGCTTTAAGAATGATGTATAGTCATAAAGACGGGAAATGGAATCAGTATAATTCGGGAATTGATGGCGTACATTACCGTTTAGCGTCTTTTGATATCCGGGACAGTGGCAGTGAATCAGAAGAATTATTCCAATTACAACAAATAGGAAAGGACCTTCAGAGTACAATCAACATAGAGTCTGGAGTTTTATTCCATGTGGGTCATGTTTCCATGAGTGATGGGGACCGTATCATTTTAGTTGTTCATCATTTGGTAATGGATGGTGTTTCGTGGAGAATTTTGCTGGAAGATTTAGGTAATTTATATGAGTCAGAAATTAGAGGACAACAATATTCTCTGCCCTCTAAAACGGATTCCTTCCAGAGTTGGGGTAAAGCCTTGGATGAATACAGCAGAAGTTTGGAACTATCCAAAGAGCGTTTATATTGGGAAGGCGTAGAATCTGAAAACTATACAGCTCTTGTTACAGATTATCCTGTAGAAGGCAAACAGGTTTTAGATAAAAGCTTAGGTTTTAGTTTAAGTACTGATGCTACTAAATTATTACAGACTCGTGCAGGGAGGAAATACAGTGCAGAGATCAATGATGTTTTACTGACCGGTTTGGCATTGGCTTTACAGAATCAGTTTGGGGTTAGCAAGACCAAGGTATTAATGGAAGGACATGGTAGGGAAGTGATGAACACAGGACTTGACATCAGCCGGACGATAGGTTGGTTTACCAGTGTATATCCTTTTAACCTTGATATCAGCGATAACAGTCAGCCTGCTTTGGTAAGTGTAAAAGAAGGTTTACGAGGTATTCCAAACAAAGGGATTGGTTATGGTATTTTGAATTATCTGGGTGATGCATTTTCTTCAACAAGTAATCCTTCCATACAGTTCAATTACCTTGGAGATTTTAATGAAATTGGAGATTCTGAAACTGAAGGGAAGCGCTCCTTATTTGATTACAGTTCCGAAAATATAGGCTCTTCTGTAGATTCTGCTAATTTATCTACAGATCTCTTGTTGGATGTCTCAGGAATGACGGTGAACGGAGTGATGAGTATCAATATCCGTTTTTCAGATAAATTATTTACAGAAAATACGATACAAAAACTTTTATTCGCTTATCAGTCTCACCTGGAAGCTATAGTGAAAGAGAGTGAAGATTCATCTGTGATTCTAACTCCATCAGACCTTACTTACAAAGGATTATCATTCAGCACGATTGAGGAGATCAGTAAAGGGAATGATATAGAAGATATTTATGAGCTTTCCCCGATGCAGCAGGGCTTGTATTACCATTGGCTGGTAGACCCTCACGGCTCAATTTACTATATGCAGACCTCCTATCGTATTAAATCATCTGAACTGAACTTATCTCTGGTAGAAAAAGCATTTGGAATGTTGCTCAACCGTCATTCCATTCTTCGTACTTCCTTTGAAAACCGTTATGGAGAAGTGCCTTTACAGATTGTTCATAAAAAAGCTCATGTAGACTTCAAACATTTGATATTAGAATCGGAACTTGAACTGGACAATATAAAGCAAGGGGATGTAAACCGAGGCTTTGTTTTAAGTGAACCTACACAAATGCGTTTGGTTATTGTGGAGTTACCGGATGGCTATTATGAATTCATCTGGAGTCACCATCATATCATTATGGACGGCTGGTGCCTCAGTATTCTGATCAATGATTTTTCCGCAATTTTAAGTTCTTTGGAACACGGAACAGAAATAAATCTGCCGGAAACCAAGAAATATTCGTCTTATATTGAGTGGTTAAGAGAAGTAGATGACCAGGAAACAATGAAATATTGGGAATCCTATCTTAGCGGTGTTAACGTGCCAGCAGTAATTCCGTTTGAACGAGACCGTGCTTCTGCCAACGAACCTAAGATAATTGTAAGCAATAAGATTAAAATTGAAGGAGATTCTTTCAAAGGAATTGAAAAATTATGCAAGAATATTGGAATTACGATCAACACGTATATTCAGGGAGTCTGGGGATATCTGCTTTCCAGATATAACGGATCAGAAGATGCTGTATTTGGAGCAGTAGTGTCTGGCCGCCCTCCTGCACTGGAAGATGTTGAAAATATTGTAGGACTATTTATCAATACCATTCCGATCAGAGTAAAATATAAAAAGGAAGATACAGTTAAAGAATTTTTCCTTGATTTACATACCAAGTCCATTCAAAGCAGTCCTTATCATTATTCTAAACTTTCAGATATCCAGACAATTTCGGGGTTAGGAAATAACATGATTAACAATATCATTGTTTTTGAAAATTACCCTGTTCAGGACTCTATCATGGACAACTATGTGGATAATGAAAGCAGCTCATCAATTGAAGAGATCAAAAACGTAGAAGTAGTTGATGAAACCAATTATTACTTTTTGATTACTGTATTCCCATCAGAAGACTCGGTAATGCTTGATATTAAATATGATGCTTCTGTCTTCAACAGAGTATTAATGGATAACATCGGAATGCATTTTACTAATTTGTTAAAAAATATATTCATTGATGGCGAAAGAAAAATTTTAGAAGCTGGTTATTTAGGCGAGAATGAGAAAAAACTTTTATTAGAAGATTTCAACAATACCACTTCTTTTTATCCTGAGAATCAAAGTATCGTTAGTTTATTTGAGGATCAGGTAAAGCAGACTCCTGATCATACTGCAATTATTTATGAGGATCTGAAATTAAGTTATGCCGAGTTAAATGATAGGGCGTCTAGCCTTGCCTGGGAATTGCAGAATACCCATGGAATAAAAAAAGGCGACCATGTAGGTGTGATGCTTAACCGTGGGGAAAATCAGGTCATTTCTATCCTGGGAATATTAAAACTGGGTGCAGTGTATGTGCCGATTGATGCCAACCTTCCTGAATCCAGAAAAGAAGTGATGACCTCCGGTTTGACTTTACTGATCACTGAATCTTACTACTTCTTTGATCTTGATTTTTATTCCGGTGGATCTTTTTCAATAGATTTAGAATTGACAGGAGAAATTAATTCAGAATTTAATTCTGAAGTTTTAGAAAAGGATGATATTGCCTATATCATTTATACATCAGGCTCTACTGGGGAACCAAAAGGTGTGATGAATACCCATGGAGGTATACTCAATATGACACAGTTTCAAAAGGAATTCTTTGGAGTCTCTGCTTACCACAATGTAGCGCAGTTTGCCTCTTTTTCTTTTGATGCATCTATTTTCGAGATTTTTATGACCTTACTTTGTGGAAAGTCCCTTCATATTCTTAGCGATGTAGTTAGAAAAGATTCCTTTGCCTTTGAAGAATATGTAGAGAAGCATTCTATTGATATAGTAACGCTGCCTCCTGCATTCTTCAACTTACTCAATGTAGAGAAGCTTCAAAACCTGAAAGCAGTAATTACAGCTGGAGAATCGGCAGTTATCGGGAAGACAAAAGAATTTCTTCAGCATGGTACTTTTTACAATGCTTACGGGCCTACTGAGACAAGTATTTGTGCTACTGTGCATAAAATAGAAAAAGGAAGTGATTTGGCATTATCAATCATACCCATTGGTAAGCCCATAGCAAATACGCAAATTTATATTCTGGATTCCGATAAAGACTTGGTGGCTGTGGGGGTAACAGGAGAAATTTATATCTCAGGAGCAGGTTTGGCAAAGGGATATGTTAATAATCCTGAACTTACCTCTGAGAAGTTTATAGAAAACCCATTTATACCGGGTACTAAAATGTATCGTAGCGGGGATACGGGAAGATGGCTTCCTGACGGGACTATTGAATATTCTGGCAGGATCGACCGCCAGGTAAAGGTTCGCGGACATCGTATTGAGTTGGGAGAGATCGACAGCCAGGTAATTTCTTACAGCCATGCCATTAAGACTGCCGTTACAGATGTGAAAGAGCATGAAGGTGATAAAAGCATTGTGATATATTATGTAGCAGATACTGAGATTGACAAAGACGAATTAACCAAATATCTGGAGGAAAAATTACCACAGTATATGGTGCCGAGCTTTTATGTTGAGCTGGAAGATATTCCTTTAACCAGCAATGGGAAAATTGACCGTAAAAAACTGCCTGATGTTTCTTCTACCGACCTTATAAAGAATGAATATGTTGCTCCTGTTACACCAGCGCAATCTGCTTTGGTAGAAGTTTGTGAACAGATTCTGAAACACAGTCCTATCAGTATGAAGGATAATTATTATAATCTTGGAGGAGAATCCATCAAATCTATTCAGATTGTATCAAAATTAAGACAAAAAGGATATACCCTGAAAGTAGAGCATATTTTACAGTATCCTGTTTTGGAAGAAATGACTAAGCATATTACAAGCGAAGTCTCAGCAATAGAACAATCTGTCGTAAGTGGAGAGATCAGCCTGACACCTATTCAGCGTAGTTTTTTTGAGGATGAAAAGATTGTTAATAAAAATCATTTTAATCAATCCGTTGTATTAAAAAGCACTGAAAGACTCTCAGGTTCAATTTTAGAGAATTGTATAGAGCAGCTGGTCAATCATCATGATGCGATGAGGATGATGTATACTAATGAGGAAGGTAGTTGGAGACAATTCAATTCCGATATATCCGGTAAGCATTATCGATATGAGTATTTTGATATCACTTCAAGCACATCAGAAACAGAAGAACTTGAACGTTTAGAAGATATTGGAATAACACTTCAGACTTCAATAGACATCACTTCGGGGATTTTGTTCCATGTAGGACATGTGTCTATGAGTGACGGCGACAGAATTCTGTTAATCCTTCACCACCTGGTTGCGGATGGAATATCCTGGCGTATTCTGTTGGAAGATCTTAACAATCTGTATGATTCGGCTATATTAGGAAATGTATATATCCTTCCAGCTAAAACACATTCCTTCCAAAAATGGAGTAAAGTGTTGGAGGAATATAGTACCAGCTCTTCTCTAGGAAAAGAACGTGCTTACTGGGAGAGCATAGAATCCGTAGATTATCAAATGATTCCTACAGATTATCCTTTAGCAGAAAATCAGGTTTCTGATAGTAGTATGGGATTCTCTTTTGATCAAGAGCAGACTCATTTATTACAAACCAATGCAGGCAAGAAATATAATGCTGAAGTTAAAGATATTCTGTTAACAGCAATGGCTATGTCTCTGCAGGAACATTTTGGGATAAGCAAAACTAAGGTGCTGATGGAAGGACATGGTAGAGAGAACATTTCTGCTGATGTAGATGTAAGCAGGACAGTAGGTTGGTTTACAAGTGTTTATCCTTTTTCATTAGATATTGGTGATCAAACCAAACCTTTTATATTAAGTGTAAAAGAAGGCTTAAATAACATTCCCAAAAAAGGGATTGGATATGGAGTTCTTCACTACCTGAATGAAAAAATTAAATCCTCATCGGATCCGAGCATATGCTTTAATTTTATGGGAAGTTTTGATGATGCAGGAGGTGTTAACAACAAAAAAATGAGGCTTGATTTCTCATCAGAAAGCATAGGTACAGCGGTTTCTGCTGACAATTTGAAAACTTCTATTTTACTGGATGTTTCAGGGATCATAGTTTCCGGAGTGCTATCTGTAAATATCCTTTATTCAAAAAACATATTTCATGAATCTACAATCGAAAAACTATCTCAATTGTATAAGAAAAATATGATAAAGATTCTGGAAGAAAATGAAAATGAAAGCAGCAATGAATGGCAATATGGAGATACAATGACGTTGTCTCCTAACCAATATCATCTGTTCAGGAATAAATATTCATCAGTAAACTTTAATATAGACATACAAAGATTTGATGAAAATAATTTTGAACATACCCTTAGAAAGTGCTTTTCCAGATTTCCTTCTTTGATGACGAAATATGAGCAGGATCAGCTCCAGGTTTTACAACGATATATCTCCGAAACAGAAGTAGCTATAAAAATACATATTGAAAGCTTACAGGTGAGGTCAGAAGAGGATATTAAAGCTATTGGAAAAGAGTTTATATTCCAGCCGTACGACTTATTTGAGGGCGAACTGATAAGAGTTTTTGTTGTTAAAACCGAAACTTCCGGTACTCCACAAGCTTCGTTATTTTTCGGAATACACCACTCCTTATTGGATAATTATTCATCTAATTATTTAAAACATGAATTGGAGGCTTACTTTAATTCTGGTAAAGAAATTAGTATGCAACCTCACCATTTTACCTTTATTGATTCCCAGGAGAAATTTTTAAAATCCGATGACGGGATTGAACTTAGAAATAATCAGGTTAATTCCTTATTGACAACTCCTTTGTATGAAAATAAAGATTCCGGTAGTGACCATGTTTTCTTCCAGAATTTTATGATCAAGGAAGCTTTTATTAAAAATGAAGATTTCGTACATCTTAGGGTAGTATCTAAAAAAGCGTCTGTTCCTATGAATGCTCTATGCCTGTCGGTATTTTCCAGAATTATGACCGATTATAAAAGTCCAAACAAAAATTTATTCGGAATGCTAAGCAGTAATAGAGAAAGTTCGGAGTATGGTAATATGATGGGGGTATTAACTAATCTTGTTATGGTTTCACATGCTGATTCTGAAAATTATTCAATTGAGGAAATGATGAAGAACTATGTAAGAATGATTGAGTGCAGATCAGTGCAAAAAATTCCATATCAAGTCATTAGACAGGATATAGAATCCATGGAAAGTAAAGATATCGAAAAAAATATTTTTGGATTTTATAGCTATTTAAGCCAGAATGAAGAAAAAGAATATGATTATTTTAATGAATACATGGAAGAAATGACAGAATTTGACGGAATTAATCTGAAAGCCTTTGAATATTCTAATGGAGTCTTAATTCAATTATCACAACCCGCATCTACTGCCAGTATTGATTTTCCAAAGTATATTAAAGAATTCACAGACTTTTTAAAAACGCAGTAATTACATATTTATGAAAAACGTTAAACTACTACATCTTTTAATTTTACTATTTCCTGTTCTACTTTATTCGCAATATAAAATAGAAGGAAGGGTATTAAACAAAGAAAAAGAACCTGTAAAAAATGCAGAACTTCTTTTTAAAACTACTCCTTCAAATAATAACAGGAAAGTAATGACAAATGATGGAGGAAACTTTAGTATAGAGCTCATAAAAGGTAAATACATACTGACCGTTAAAAACTCCGAGTATACCTCTTTTGAAAAAGAAATAATCATTAATTCGGATACTAAATTGGCTGACATAGAGTTGGTAACCGTATCTAAATTAATAGAAGAGGTTAAACTGACTTCTTCACCCAAAATGATCACCCATAAACTGGACAGGACCGTGTTTAATGTTGAAAACAATGCTCTTGCGAACAAGGGGAATATTTTCGAGACGATGAAATCTGTACCGGGGCTTGTTTTGAAAAATGATCAGATATCAATGCTTGGAAGGGACGCTGTTAAAGTAATGATTGACGGGAGAATGATCAATTTAAGCGGAGATGATTTGAAAAACTTTTTAAAATCTATACCAAGCGAAAACATTAAATCTGTAGAAGTCATTAGTAACCCATCAGCCAGGTATGAAGCCGAAGGAAACAGTGGAATTGTGAATCTTGTTCTTAAAAAGACCAAAAAGAATTCATGGAATAACAATACTACTTTGACAACTGATGTTGCAAAAACAAAATATATCTTACAGACGGTAAATAACAATTTTACCTATCAGAAGAATAAACTCAGTTTTTTACTCAACACGGGATATAGCTACGGTGACACCTTTACAAAACAGATGTCGGATATTTTCTTTTCGGATCCCTATTTCTTAACGACGGAGCAAAAGTGGAATTATAATCAGTTCTCCGGGAGGTTTTTGATAGATTATGACATAATGCCCAAAACAAAGATTGGATTACAGTATCTGGGAGGAGTATACAACAATTACGTTGACGATAATGTAAATACAGCTGTAGTTAACAACGCAAACGTGCCTCTTTATTTTCTGAAAGGAGATGGACATATCCGTGATAA
This sequence comes from Chryseobacterium sp. B21-037, assembly GCF_028570785.1. Lineage (NCBI taxonomy): Bacteria > Pseudomonadati > Bacteroidota > Flavobacteriia > Flavobacteriales > Weeksellaceae > Chryseobacterium > Chryseobacterium sp. B21-037. The sequence continues at coordinate 1,910,432 of NZ_JALGCB010000001.1, read as the reverse complement.
AAATAATAATCACTCATTGAACCTTCATTTGGAACAGAAGTTAGATACCCTGGGAAAAAAGTTAAATATAGACTTGGATTATCTTAGCTATGTAACAGATAGGAATAATACCATCCTTTCCAATCAATATAATCCGGATTACAGTTTTGAGGGAATTAATTTCTTTAATAGAGGGATTTCAAACCAGGATATTAATAATTATAGTTTAAAATTTGATATTGAACATCCCGGAAAATTCATGAATCTTAACTATGGAGGTAAAGTAGGATTTACAGGAACCAATTATTTACTCAATAATTATGATCTTACTTCCAATAATACTCTAACTCAATCAGATCAGTTCAAATATGATGAAGCGATTCAGGCTCTCTATTTTAATGCAACAAAGAAGTTTTCTGATAAATGGGAGGGACAAATAGGATTGAGAACAGAATATACACAGACCAAAGGACATTCTGTCATCTTAGATCAGACTGATTATAATAAGTATTTGAAATTATTTCCGTCAGTATTTATCAAAAATACAATTAATGAAAATAATAGCTTATTATTAAACTATTCCAGAAGGATACAAAGACCATCTTATGGGCAGCTAAACCCGGCAAGATCCTATATCAACAGCCAGATTTCTTCTATGGGTAATCCATATCTGAAGCCATCTTATGTAGATAATATTGAACTTTCCCATACTTATAAGAGCCTGACTTCCAAATTGGCTTTTAATGTAAATTCAAATGCATATAATGTGTTCTTTAAAATGAATGATGAAACTAAAGAGCAGATCGTAACCTTTGATAATTATTTTAAAAGTTATGGCTATTCTTTATCGGAAACGTATGAATTTAATGCCCTTGCATGGTGGAAAAGTTATGTTACTCTTTTCCTGAATTATTCCCAGTCAAAAAAGACCCAGGATATTAATCTAGTTTTGAGGAACGGATTTGAGTTTTTTGGAGCCCTTAATAATTCATTGACTCTTAATCAATCAAAAACCTTGACCCTGGATATCAATTACTGGTACGGATCATCATCTAATCAAAATTTGTTTCATTACTCTGATGCCAATTCATTAGATATGGCTCTTTCTTACAAGACGCCCTATAAAGGATTAAATCTAAGCATTGCAGCGTACGATATATTTAATTCCAGTCCACGGACCATGCTGTCGGAAATTAACGGGATCGCACAGACTTATAAATCGTTCGCCAATAATAGATTCTTTAGATTTTCCATCAACTATAGTTTTGGAAATGATAAAATTTCCAAAGGAGAAAGAGCACTTGGAAATGAAAGTGAAAGAGAGAGAAGCAGATAACCATAAAAAACAATAACCTTATGAAAAAAATATTGGTTTATACGGATGCATTTAGAGGAAATATAATTCCTACGCTGGGAATCAGTGAAAAACTTCATCAGATGGGGGCCCATGTTCATTATATCGGTGTACCTGATGTGACAGAAATAATATCCGGGACATCATTTCCATACACATCTATTTTTGGGGATTATTATCCGAAAGGCAGCAAATATGAGTCTGGTAAAATCAATGCGGATGTTATTCGTACAATTATCGATGGTGGTCTTGATGAGCTGATGCAGGATTTTAATCCGTCAGCTATTCTTTTTACAGCCTATAATCCAATAGAAGCAGCCACTTTCTATTTGAAATATAAGATAAAAACATTCCTGGTATATTGCCACTTTCCTGTTGATAACGATTTCAGTAAAACATCATTTACAGAAAAGGTAAAAGAATGGAGCATCAATATGCTTATGGATGATGCCAACCTGGAATCTACTAATCTTCTGATTAATTACCTTATCGATAAAGGATATGCAATGAATTCTCTGAACGATGTTTTATGTGTTTTTGAAAACTTCTATAATGTAGTACCTGCCTCAAAAGAATTCTTAATAGAAAATGCAGTGGTTAATGGAAATGATATGTATGTAGGACCTTGTATCCCTGAGCAGAATATATTTCATTTACATTATGATATGGATAATCTTGAAAATGAGATTTCTAAACAGAAGAAATCTGGAAAAAAGTTGGTTTATTGTTCATTAGGTTCATGGGCCGAACAAATTGATAACGAAAAAGCACAATACATTACGCAAACACTTATCGATAGTTTTCGACAGGAATCTATGGAAGATTATATCCTTAATATATCGGTCGGAAACTTATTTGATAACTATAAATCTCAGGCTTCAGATAGCATAAGAATTCACCATTGGCTTCCTCAGGTGGCCATGCTTCAACATTCAGACCTTGCCATCATACATGGCGGAATGGGGGGGGTTAAAGAATGCATCATGCATGAAATTCCGATGGCTGTTATTCCATTAGGGCTTGATCAGTTTGAAAATGCAGATAGGGTAGCTGCCCACCAATTAGGAATAAAAATAGAAACTCATTCGATAAATAATTCAGGAATCATTTCAGCAATCAACAAGCTTCAGAATGATACCATTATAAAAGATAGTTTATCTAAAATGAAATCCAGTTTTGAAAAAGCATCGCAAGATGATGCATGGACAAAGTTTAACCCCTAAACACCAACCCCTAAATAATGAATAAACAGCTTTTTTTGCTACATTTTGCAGGCGGAAATAAATATTCTTACAATTTTTTACAAAAAACAATAACCTCCGACGTCGAATTTATTCCTATAGAACTGCCGGGTAGAGGAGAAAGATTTAGAGAAAGTTTAATAACCGGAAAAAAAGAAGCAATTGATGACCTTTTTCTGCAGATAAAAAAAAAGAGGAACGGTTCTCCTTTTATCGTATTAGGACATAGTATGGGAGCCTTGCTTGGCCTTTCTGTTACCCGGATGCTTGAAGAAGATCATGATTTCCCGGAGTTTTTAATGGTATTAGGAAATCCGGGGCCTTTAAAAAATCATAAAATTCCTATCAGATACAATTTAGATGATGATACTTTCAAAAAAAGAATATCAGAGATGGGTGGAATTCCAATCGAAATCCTTGAAAACCACGATGCATTTTCTTTTTTCGCTAAAATCATGAGGGCTGATTTCGAATGCATAGAAAAAGAACAGTGTTTTGAAAATGATGTCGTCATTAAAACACCCATTTATGCGATGATGGGCAGCGAAGAATCACTCAATACAAAAATTGAAAATTGGAGAGGATTTACAGAGTCTCAATTTCATCATTCAATATTGCCTGGAAATCACTTTTTTATTCATGATAACGGACCAGAAATAGGAAAACTCATTAACCATTGTTTTAAATTAAAAGAATCAAATTATGTTAAAAATAAAATCTAAACACATCATCTTAATATCTGTATATGCGGTTATAAGCAGTTTACTGAGTTTTGCTATTATTTATATAATAAACAATACACTGTCTAATCAGCTTTCGGCAAGCAGCTATATTTATATAACCTTTTTTGCTTTTGTTGTCTATGCTTATTTATTAAGTATCTTTTTTCAGAGAGAGCTCAATAAAATAACCTTTGAATTGCTTTCCCAATTAGAAAAGAAATTATTCCAGAAAATACTGGATACACCATTGATAAAAATCGAGAAATTAGGAACTCAGAGGTTTTATACAGCTGTGGAAGATACAAGAACATTTTATTCACTGCCGGCTGTGGTAACTGCAGCATTCTCCTCTTTACTGATGGTAATATTATGCCTTTTCTATCTCGTCAAATTATCTCCGGTATCTGCGGTAATTATTCTTGTTGCGATTTTGATAATTGCTGGAATCTATTATTTAGTAATGAATTCCTTATCAAAGTCGATAGAAAAGGTGAAAAAATATAATGAGCATTATTTCGGGTATGTACAGGACGTGATCAGTGGTTTTAAAGAATTAATGATCAGTGATAAAAGAAGAAAGAAACTGCTTGAAAACTATGTATATGAAAACAGGACTGCATCCTATGCGTTGGATTTTAAAATTAGTTTTTCCTTTTTATCAATAGGGCTTATCAGTCAGTATGGGATGTACATTATAATGGGTATTATTCTTTTTATATTACCTGAATTAGGATGGCTGAAAAGAGAATTTGTAATTCCATATGTACTGGTTTTATTATTTATTGCTGGTCCTATTAATAACCTGATCAATCTTCAGGATGTGGTCACCAGACTGTTTGTAGCGAACAAACGTCTTGAAACATTTTATGAGGATTTTAAAAATGAAAAGATTGTTAATGTACATAATAAAGAACTGGCTGCCGACTTTTCAAAATTAAATTTTAGGAATATTCATTTTAACTATAAAAATGATAATGCAGATGCTAATTTTGAGTTAGGGCCTATCAACCTTGAAATTAACAAAGGAGAAGTTATCTTTATTGTAGGAGGAAACGGAAGCGGTAAAAGTACTTTTATCAATATTCTTTCAGGTTTGTATGTTCCTGACCAGGGGGATATTTTTTTTGACGGTGAAAAAATAAATTCAGAGAAGGAAATCCAGAATCTTATTTCTGCTGTATTTACCAGCAATCACCTCTTTTCACAAAATTATGATGATTATATACTGGAAAATAATCCAAAATATAAAATATTACTTGAAACATTTAAACTTGAAAATATCGTAAAAGACGATTCAGAAGAATCTGCCAGAAGAAGTTTTTCAAAAGGTCAAAGCAAAAGGATGGCGTTGATATTTGCTTTATTGGAAGACAAACCGATCGTAGTACTGGACGAGTGGGCGGCAGATCAGGATCCGTATTTCAGAAAATATTTCTATGAAGAATTGATTCCCAAATTGAAATCACAAGGTAAAACCATCATTGCTGTTACTCATGACGATAGATATTTCCATTACTGTGATAAGCTTTTGAAATTTGATTACGGTAAAATCGTGAAAGAAGATATTCCTGCAAATTTTCAAAATGCTTACTTTTAATACCATAGGTTTATGAAACTGACACTTCCCCAACTGGATGTTTTCTTTGAACAACTGCTGTATCCCGATACTCCGATCTATAATATAGGGGCCAAAATAGAAATTAAAGGTGAAATTCAGATTGAAACTTTTAAGAAGGCCTATCGTGAGATGATCAATCAGCACGATGCCTATCGAAGTTTTTTCAGACAATCTGAAGATGAGGTAAAAAAGCATATAAAAGAAGAAGAACCAAGACATTTGGAATGGATCGATTTTTCAAATGAAACTGATGCTGTGAGTAGCGCTGAACACTTTATGGAGAGGGAGTTTTTAATACCTTTCAATGTGTTGGAAGATGATTGTCTGTATCGATTTGTTCTTATCAAATGCAGTAATGTTCACTATTACCTTTTCTCAGTATACCATCACATCATCACAGATGGATGGGGAACCTCTCTTATGTTCCAGAGATTGATTAAAAATTATAATGACATCCTGAAATTTGATATGGTTCAAGACCAATACCCTTACGAATATAGTACGTTTGTAACTCACGATCTGGCTTATCAGGATTCCGATGAATTTTATAAAGATAAGCAGTATTGGGCTGAAAGATATTCAACACTACCTCCGGTTGTTTTTAACAGGAAAGATAATAAAGAATACGCTGTTCATGAAAGCGACAGGAAAGAACTAATAGTTCGCAGGGAAGATTATAACAAACTCATAGAATTGGGTAAAAAGCATAATTTCTCTACATTTCACGGATTTTTAGGGTTGTTTTTCTTGTATTTTGGAAGAATTAATCAGAGTGATGATCTAGCTATTGGAATTCCTGTGCTGAACAGAAACACCAAAGTCTTCAAAAAAACAGTTGGATTATTTATGGGAGTTTCACCCTTAAGGATGAGACTGGATTATCAGGCTAATTTGTTGGATCTGATCAATAGTACAAAAAAGCAACTGATGTCCGACTACAGGCATCAAAGATATCCGTTGGGAAAAATTGTAAGTGACCTGAAACTTTTTAATGAAAAAAATAAGCTTTTTAATATTACCCTATCTTACGAGAAACATAATTATGCTGATCACTTTGAAGGTACTCAAACTACAGTGATTCCGCTTACCAATAAATCTGAGAGGTCTGCTTTAGCCTTGTTTGTAAGGGAATTCGATGATAATGAGGATATTAAAATAGATTTTGATTACAATACCGATTATTTTGATGACCAATCTATTGAACAGTGCGTACGACATATTCACTATATGATCGTTAACATCGAAACATTAGCAGCTGAACCTCTGTATAAAATTTCATTTTTGTCTGAGGAAGAAAAAGAAAGTCTCTTCTTATTTAATGAAAGATTCTCATCTAAAGATGAAAATCAAGACCACAATAAAACATTCCTTGATCTATTCAATGAGAAGACTTTAGAATTTCCTGATAAAGTTGCAATTGCCGATGAAAACTTTTCTTTATCCTACACTGAGACTAATAAGATCTCTACACAGATAGCTGATTACCTTCTCCATCATCATAACGATGAAAAGACGGTTGCTGTTTTATTGAACCGGTCGGCTTATATGATTTGTGTTTTGCTGGGAATAATGAAAGCGGGGAAGGCTTATATACCTCTCGATCCTGAATTTCCTGTACAAAGATTGCAGTATATTTTACAGGATAGTAAGGCGCAGCTTTTAATATCTGAAGAAAATATTTCTCTTAATCTTACTGATATCGAGAGTATTTTAGTTTCAGATATTGTAAACAAAAGTCTTTGCAATAAAGAAGTATATGTTACTCCAACAGATACTGCATATATTATTTATACATCGGGATCTACAGGAAACCCTAAAGGGGTTGAAATTGGGCATGCTTCATTGTTAAACCTGTTAGAAAGTATAAGTGAAAAGCCGGGAATCGACGATCAAGACACAATGTATTCAGTAACTACTTATTCTTTTGATATTTCTATTCTGGAGTTTTTTACCCCTCTGATTAATGGTGCCACACTATACATTGCCAGTGAAAAGACCTTGAGAGATCCAGTGGCTACAATACAGGAAATTGTCGAGGTGAAACCCTCTGTTATTCAGGCGACCCCAAGTTTTTTCAAAAGACTTCTTAGTGTAGGCTGGGAACCAGATTCGGAATTAAAAATAATGTGTGGTGGTGATTTGATCAATAATGATCTTATTGAGGAATTGCTTGCATCATGCAAAGAACTTTGGAATATGTATGGACCCACAGAAACTACGATCTGGTCCTCAACAAAAAAGATTGAATCCGGAACGTTGCCTCAGAATATTGGTCAACCTATTAAAGAAACTTCTTTCTATATTTTAGATACAGATTTAAATTTACTTCCGGTAAATACTGTTGGTGATATTTATATTGGAGGTAAGGGGATTGCCAAAGGATATTATAATAATGAAGACTTGTCCCTTGAAAGGTTTATAAAAAATCCTTTCAGGAAGGAAGAATTAATGTATAAAACAGGTGATGTAGGCAAATGGAATGAACAAGGTGAAATCTTGTTCTTCGGAAGAAGTGATAACCAGGTTAAGGTAAAAGGATATAGAATAGAGTTAGGAGATATTGAAAACCATCTGAATACGGTGGAGAATATTGAAGATTCTGTTGTAGTGGCTAAAGAAGTGGAGGGCGAAAATCAACTGATAGCATACTTGAAAACTCATGCACCAATTGAGATCTCTTCTCTATATGAGAAATTGCATGAAAAGCTCCCCTATTATATGGTTCCCCAATTTATTTTTCCAATAGAGGAATTTCCCCTAACTCCCAATCAGAAAATAGACAGGAAATCTCTTTCAATGAAAGACTTTCCTTCTGAAGAACCTGCTACAATCCAGATCATTAAAGATGCAGAAATGATGCAGGAATTAAAGGATGTATGGCGGGAAATCTTAAACTATAAGAAAGATATTGAAGATAAAGACAATTTTTTTGAACTGGGAGGCCATTCTTTATTGATTTCCAGACTAGTGAATGTGTTAAACAAGAAGTTTTCTGTCCATCTGACTATGAAGGACGTATTTGAAAATCCTGATTTATCTTCTTTATGTCATACTATTTTAAAGAAAAATGACAGGAACAGTTTGATCTTAAAAGCACCAGATCAGGATCTATATTTGGCAACACCTACACAAAAGAATATCTGGTTGGCCTGCCAGAGAAAAGAAGTTTCTCCTTCGTATAATATGTTGATGGAGTTCGATGTAGCCGGAACCATTAATGTTGTAACATTTGAAAAAGCAGTCAGACAAATAATATCTGCTTCTGAAATTGTAAGAACAAATTTTATTCTGGAGGATGAAGCTGTGATTCAGAAAATCCACTCTTCTGAAGATATTCATTTTGCATTAGAAATTAATGAGGTTGCAAACGAATCCGGATACAGGAAAGCTATTGATGACTATAAAGGCTATTGTTTTGATCTTGAAAAAGAATTATTACTCAAAATGATGATTTTGAAAGTCAGGGGAAAGTACAAAGTTATTTTCCTTGTTCATCACATTATTTTTGATGGAATATCAACAGGAATATTTATAAAACAATTGATATCTCTTTATAATAATCATTCAAATCAAACAGCGGAACTGCGGCCTGAGATTCAGTTCCGGGATTATTCAAATTGGTATTACCAGAATGCAGATCTTGAAAAGAATGACATTTTTTGGAAAAACTATACAAAAGGATATCCATATGAAGCTTTTGTAAAAAAAGAAACTGTAACTGCTGATTCGTATCAAGGGAATATATTTACAATTCCTCTGGATCTGGAAGTAACACAAGGATTATCTGATTTAGCAAAAAAGATGAAAACAACACCTTATCTGCTTATGTTAACATCTTTGTTGATATTTTTACGTAATATTTCCGGGAAGACAGATATCTGTATTGCTACAATAGATTCAGGAAGGTCTGTACCTCAGGTACAATCGCTTTTAGGTGTTTTCATTAAAAGTCTCTTAGTACGGGTAACATTCGGAGAAGAAGAATTAGGTGAAGTGCTTCATAAAGTGACTCAAGAATTTTTAAAAGTCACAAAATATGAAGAAGTTTCAGACCATTCTTTCGTGAAAAATAATATTGATATACTTTTTGTAACCCAAGATCCTGAATTAAGTTATAATACAATAAGTGATTTTGCGGACTTTTCTTTACAAAATGTTTCGCAGGATACCACCTACAATAAATTCCCGCTTATCATGAATATCATTAATGAACCGCAAGGCATTCAGCTTGAGATAAGCTATAACAAAAGTCTGTATAAAGAACATATCATTGCAGATTTTTCACAGGCCTACACAGATTTTGTGAAATACCTGTCAACATTGAGATCTGAAGCTGAGCTTGGGTATAAGGATTTTTTCCACAGCAATAATCCGGTAGACATTGATTTTGACTTTTAAAGTTCGAACATGTTGATACAGTGACTCTATAAATAATAAAAAAATAAAAATTAATAATTCTATATGAAGACCCAGAAAGTAATTTTTTTACTACTCATGATGTTATCCTCATTTTTGTTCGCTCAGAAATGGGAATACACAATTACAAAAACAAAACCATTTTTTGACGTTGAAAACCTCAAAGATGATCAATCGGTTGAATGGGGATACCTCTCAGTTCCTGAAAACTGGATCGCTCCGTCAAGCAAAATAAAAATAGCATATGTTGTTTTAAAGAAGAAAAAACAATCCATTCAGAAACCTCTGTTATATATAGAAGGGGGGCCAGGACAATCAGGCATAGGTGCATTCGGGTATTTTAGGAACCATCCATTGAGGGATTACTCAGATATTGTATTGGTGGATGCAAGGGGAGTCGGGAACTCTTTACCGAAATTATGCCCGGAACTTGGAACGGAAATATTTAATATTTTATCTTCAAACGAATCTTCAACAGCAGATGAAAAAAACAGGTCATTTGCCGCAATGAACTGTAAAAATGAACTCATAAGAAAAGGCATTGACCCAGCTAACTATAGCAGTATCAATATTGCCAATGATCTTCATGCGCTTAAAAAGGCTTTACATTATGACAAATGGAATGTACTTGGAGTTTCATATGGGACCTATATTTCGCAGGTATATGCGAACTCATTTCCTGAAGATTTCAATAAAATGATTCTGGATTCTCCGGTTGATAATATCTCTGAATATTACAATAAAATCAACGATCATTATGTGAAAGAACTAAACCTATTTTTTGCAAAATGTAAGCAAAATCCGGCTGTAAATAAAAAATTCCCAAATCTTGAAAAGACCTATTATGAAGTAATAGAAGATCTGGCTAAAAATCCATTAACGGTAGGAGTTCCTAAAGATCTTCTGGAAAAAGGTAGCTTTACTTTTAATAGCGAAGATTTTAAAATTGTAATTCACCAGGCTTTATACACGAAGCAATTAATAGAGGTATTACCCGTTATCATTACCTTATTTCATAAAAGAGATGCCGAAACACTCAGCTCAATTGTAGGTGTATTTTCTGGTGTTTTTAAAGCATTGGACTTTGGGACCTATTATAGTATGGTACTTAATGATGCGGTTCCTTATAATTCATTGAAGTATTATGATGAGGATGCAGCGAATTATCCCGGATTAAAAGGGGGATTATCATTTTACAGAGCCGACTTTCTTGTGAGCAGCCAGTGGAATAATAATAAACAGGTTCCGCAAAATATATTAGACTATGGAAAGATGTCTAAAATTCCAACGATGATCATAGGAGGAGAATTTGACCCCATTACTCCTGTTTCAAATGCACAATCTCTGGCAGGATTACTGAATGCCCAACTGATCATCTTCAAAAATGAAGGTCATGCTCTCTTATTTGGAAAAGAAGGAAGTGATTTTATCAATAATTTCATCAATGATAAAATGCCTTTAAATTCAGGAAGTACACGAGTTATTAATTCTCCGGAAGTGAGGTTTATCACAGATATTCATATTAACTCAGGGATTACCAAATTAGCCATGTTATTATTTGGTGGTTTTGATATCTTGAAAGTTGCTCCGTTGATTCTGGCTTATGGAATTTTATTAGTTGCTATTATTTTCTTTTCTGTAAGTATATGGAAAAGACGAAATGTAGACAAGCTGATCATGAAAACTTTCTACATAATACTAATTATTAATTGTATGATAGGAATAGTACTTATGGCAGGGCTTATCTATGCAATAGTTTATTCTAATAATACTAATTTTTTTATATGTGCTTTTGGTATTCCCGAAAAGTTTGTCAATTTATTTTATTTGTTAAAAGTATATATGATCGTATCCGGGTTATCATTTATATTATTTTTTGTGACCTACAGACGACTTAGATACAAAATCATTGTCATTTCAGTACTATTTTCATTTATTTTAATACTTTCCTATTTCTACTACTGGGGGTTCTTTAGTTAATATCATTTCTAGCCTCTAATTATTATCCTAATTATTATGAAAAAAATAGCATTTATAAATTGTTTTTTCGGGAAAGCATGGCCGGACTATTTTGATTATTTCCTGAAAGGCTGTGAGTATAATCCAACTATTGATTTTTACATTTTCACCAATATCGCTCCTCAATATAAAATAAAGAATGTCCATTTCATTAAGTTTGATTTACAAAAGTTTAATGAAATGGCAACGGAAAAATTAAAAATTCCAGTTAATATAAAAGATGCCTATAAATTATGTGATTTCAAGTCTTTGTATGGGGTGATACTGCAAGAATATATTTCAAAGTATGACTTTTGGGGATATTGTGATGTCGATTTAATGTTTGGGAACATTCGTGCTTTTATTACTAATGAAATGTTAAATCAATATGATGTCATTTCTCCTGTTGATAAATATCCTGCCGGATTCTTTACCTTATATAGAAATACTCCTTTTATAAATAAAATATTCAGGTTAAGTAAAGATTTTAAGAAAATAGTACAAAGTGACCGTCACTTCTGTTTCGATGAATGTAATTTTGAATTTAATACCGTTCAGACTCAAGACATACAGTATATTGATTCTGAAATAGAAAGTATGGCCTTTTTATTAAGGAAGTTGGAATTAAGTAATAAAATCAAATATTTTCATGTAGACATGGCTCAGGAATTTTTATACAGCAGAAATACTCATATATGGAGAGATGGAAACATATACGATTTTATTACAGAAAAGCCTTATTTATTAATTCATTTTATTAATATTAAAGGTTTGCCCACCTTCCATATAGAAAAATACACTAAGAAAGAGGTAAACAAAACAGAGGTATTTTATATATCGCCTCAATTTCTTGGCCGGGATTTAAAACGAAAATTTAATTTTCAATTATTTATTAATCCTTATCAACGAAGAATTAAAAATATAATAACAAAGGCCAAAGCCATTACATTCGGAAAATCATTTTCTTTTCCTTTTGTAGAAGACTCTCCCTATAAGTCAGCTAATCGGGAAGTGTTCTTCTATAAAAAATCAGATAGAAGTGTTATCATGCTTACTTCAACTGGTAGTATAGATAATTATATATACAATGAAATTTTTCTTTATCAAATAAAAGGAAATCATTACTTCTGTTGGAATAAGATTGATAATATTCAATATTTCGCTAAGTTTTATTACTTAAAAGGTGATGAAAAAGCTTATAAAATTGAGATAGAAGATCTCAAATTCACAGAAAAAGGAACAATGTATTTACTCAATAAATAAAACTAATAGAATGATACCTGCAGATTACAATAAAACAAAAACACAAGAAATTTTTAAGACCTTTTTTCAATATTATAAACCGCAAAAAAATATTCAGAATGTCGATTGTGAAAATTTGGATTTTATAACCTTACATTCTATTTTGTCATCGACTTTTAAAATAGAAAATGAAGTAGGAAAAATAAATCTTGATGATTTAATCAATAGCTCCCTGCCTGCAATTACATTTTTACATATAAATGGAGGTTGTTTTGCTGTAATAAAAGAAATAACAGATCAATATGTAACATGGAAGTCTCCACAATATGGGGAACAAAAAAACAGTATGAACTTATTTAAGAAAATCTATAGTGGTTTAGCATTACGTATTGTCTGATAAGAGAAAAAATAAATTCAAAAATTTGATGCTGATATTGAGAAAAAGATAAACTTTCATTAATTGATATCAATGAAAATGTAAACCTTACAATTATGGACTTATAAAAAATTATCTAAAGTATTTAATCCATATCTTGGATATGAAAAGACCGTACATGATCTTAAAAAATTATTTTAAATATCAAGCTGCTTGAAACGTACTTAATTAATCTAAAACTTATGTGCGAGTCTACAATTTAAATAAATCAGAGTAAATTTTTTTACTCTGATTTTTGCTTTTTTATAGATTTAATATTGTCTTAACGTTTAACAGTAAAAAGGCTTTTCAATTTTAAAAAAGAAAATTATCAAGTAGCTCTATCTTAAAAGAAAACATAGACGGGATTGTTATCAAATAATTTTAACGACAATTGACTCCGATTGAATGAGTTAAACCGGAATGGAAATGTAATAATCGTTTTATCAGATATTTTTATTGAAGATTAAATTTTCCGTAACTGTAATTTTGAATATTTGTAATCGTAATGTACTATTAAATAATATTAATTGAATATATTGACGATGTTGTAAAAAAATAGTTTCCCATAATGATTTTATAACTATATTTAACATAAAACAAAATATTAGTTAATGTTATGGGGAATTATCCAGTGCCTAATAATGAACAGGGGAGAGTAAAAAAACTGGAACTATTTGATCTTCTGAATCTGCCAAAGGATCCTCAATTAGATATTTTTGCAGAAACTGCTTGTCTGGTTACCGACTGTCCCAGCTCTCTTATTGCTATTATGGAAAGTGATGTCCAGATGATACAGAGCTGTATTGGGATTTCTTTGGATAGTGTGGAGCGTGAAAATACACTTTGCCAGTATTCTATTGCAAACGGAGATGTGTTGGTGATCCCTGATACACTTGCTGACGACAGATCATCCGGGAATTCTATAATTCTGGAAAGTGGTATCCGTTTCTATGCAGGGGTACCGCTGATAGATGATGAAGGATTTGCATTAGGTACACTGTGCGTTATTGATTTTAAGCCTAAAAACCTCTCCGACAACCAAATAGATACTCTGAAAAAAATTGGAGAAGCTATCACCAATTTATATATCGGCAAAAAAAAGAATAAACAGGCTGAATATTTCCAACAGACCTTTGATATTTCCAATAACCTGATTTGCGTTCTTGATAACAAATTTATTCTTAAAGAAGCAAATCCCACCTTTGAAAAAATATTCGGAATAGCTCCAAAAAAAGCAGTTAATCAGAGTTTTTTAACGATTATAAAAAAGCAGGATGACGATTGGCAACTCAAACTCGAAAATTTTCTTAAGACAGATGAGGAACTGGTTTTTACTACCTCTACAAAAACTGATGACGCTGGTGCTATAATTATAGAATGGTACCTGAAGCAAAACCATGACCATTCAGAGATTTTTTGTTTCGGCATTAATATTACCCAGCATATCGAAGAAAAGCGCCAACTTGAAAGTTCCGAACGCCGTTTTAGAAGCTTCTTCGAAAATGCCATCGGGTTGATGAGCATGCACGATATGGAAGGAAATATTCTTGAGGTGAATCAAAAAGGTAGAGAAACCCTGCATTATTCTGCGGAGGAAGTAAACGGATTAAATCTGAAAGATCTCGTTCCTGAACAAAATAGTTCTTTGCTGGAAAAATATTTAGAACGCATCAATCAGAATAAGGAAGATTTCGGAACAATGATCCTCAAGTCAAAAGAAGGTGAAGAACTGATCTGGATGTACCATAATCTTGTGGAAATTGATAAAGACGGAAAACCTTATGTGGTAAGTACAGCATTGAACGTAACGGAAAGAATGAGTCTGGAAAGGGATCTTCTTTATGCCAAGAAAATGCTTGAGCAAACGAGCTCGGTCGCTCAGGTGGGTGGCTGGGAAGTCAACCTTAAAAATAAATCTGTAATCTGGTCCAAAACAACAAAAGAAATCCATAAAATAGATCAGGAATTCCAGCCTGACTTTGAAAATGCAATCGGCTTTTATAAAGAAGAAGATAAACAAAAAGTTGAGTTCTTATTTAACCGGGCTGTTTCAGAAGGTATTCCTTATGATGCGGAATTTCAGCTTGTCCGCAATGATGGAGTTACGATCTGGGTAAGAGTAAAAGGAATTCCGGAGTTTGAAAACGGAGTATGTACCAGAGTGTACGGAATCATTCAGGATATTGATGCTTTTAAAAATATCTATCTGGAACTGGAGAAGAAAGAAGCAATGATGCAGTCTTTTGCTACTTATGTTCCCGTTGCAGTAGCGATGTTTGATAAAGAACTTAATTATGTTTCGGTAAGTACAAGCTGGAAGGAAGAATTCAATATGAATAATATGGAGCTGATGGGAGAGAATATTTATACCATTTCTCCTAACGTTCCTGAAGAAAGAAAGGCCATCTACAAAAATGCTTTAGAAGGCAAGGTCTATAAAAATGATGATTTTGCCATTGAAGTTCCACATAAAGAAGGCATCCAACATTATAACCTGGAAGTAGGACCATGGTATCTTTCTGATGGCGTAATAGGTGGAATAATTGTCTCTGTACAGAATATTACCGATATTGTAAAAACCAACGAAGAACTCAAAAATGCAAAGAAAATGGCGGATATTGCAAGCAAAGCAAAATCAGAATTTCTTGCCAATATGAGTCATGAGATCCGTACACCTCTGAATGGAGTGATCGGATTTTCAGATCTTCTTTTGAAAACTCCTCTCAATGAAATACAAACTCAATATCTTAACTATATCAATGAATCGGGGGAAAATCTACTCAATATAATTAATGATATCCTGGATTTTTCGAAAATAGAATCTGGAAAAATGGAACTCCTTATCGAAAGATCGAATGTTTATGATTTAGTTAGCCAGGTCATCAATGTGATCCTTTATCAATCACAGAAAAAAAACATTGAGTTGCTACTCAATATTGAACAGGGATTGCCGAAAGTACTTTGGCTTGACGAATCCAGAATGAAACAGATTCTCATTAATCTGTTGGGTAATGCCGTTAAATTTACACATCGTGGCGAAATTGAGCTTAAAGTAGAAAAGCTGAATATCACAGGACAAAATATATCATTAAGATTTTCCGTACGAGATACCGGGATAGGTATTCCGCTTGAAAAGCAGCAGCATATTTTTGATGCCTTTACCCAGGAAAACAGTTCCATCAGCAAGCATTACGGGGGAACAGGACTGGGACTAACGATATCCAATAATATTCTGGGCTATATGGGAAGCCATCTTTCCCTGAACAGTATACCGGAAAAAGGATCCGTATTTTTCTTTGACATTGAAGTTCCCTATGAGGAATCTGAAGGTATTGAAGAAGAAGAACTAAAAATAGAAAAAGTTCTTATTGTTGATGATAATGAGGCGAACAGGATCATTCTCCAGCACATGCTGGCCTATAAAAATATTGGGTCAAAATTAGCAGCCAACGGGATGGAAGCTTTGCAGATTTTATTGGATGGAGAACATTTTGATGTTATTTTGATGGATTATCATATGCCCATTATTTCAGGGTTGGAAACTATTGAGAAAATTAAGGAATTATTTGCTCAAAAAAATGAAACTTCACCCCTGGTTATCCTTCATACTTCTTCGGAAGAGCATGATGTGCTCAACTCTTTCCGGCAAGAAGAAAATTCTTACTTCCTGCTAAAACCTATAAAATCAGAAGAACTCTACCGAACTTTAAAACGTGTAGTACATGATAATGTAAAAGAAATACCCACAGTTGGAGAGCAGGAAGCAGAAAATTTTTTATTTCCACCGCATCTTAAGGTTTTACTTGTTGATGATAACCCTGTAAATATGGTTCTTAACAACAAAATGATGAAATCTTTGATTCCCGATGCTGAGCTTACAGAATCGGTAAATGGACTGGAAGCAGTGGAACAATGTAAAAACAAACATTTTTCGGTGATACTGATGGATGTCCAAATGCCCGTAATGGATGGTATTGAAGCTACTAAACAAATTCGTCTTCTTCCAGGATATCAGGATGTTCCGATCATTGGTGTAACAGCAGGAACCATCATCGGGGAAAAGGAAAAATGCATCATGTCCGGAATGAATGATTTTCTTCCGAAACCCCTGAGACAGTCGGATCTTTTGGAAATGCTAGAAAAATACATCTCCGTTCAAACGATAGAAACCGGAAATACTGTAAAAACTGAGAAATATCTTGATCTGAATCTTCTCAATGATCAAACGGGGGACGATGATGATTTTAGAGCGATTTTCCTGGATCTGGTAATCCAACAGCTCTCTGAGGCGGAAAATAATATAAGAACTGCATCGGCTGAAGAAAACAGAGATGAGTTGAAGAAAGTCCTTCACAAACTAAAAGGTACAGCCGGAACTGCCGGATTGATAAAGCTGGCAGAAACTGCTTTATACTGGGAAAAGAAAGCGGATGAAACTATGGATTTCACCTCTTTACAGCAGGAAATTATCAATGAAATAACAATCGGATTAAATTTAATAAAAGGTTTAATAAAATAAAAACAAAAGACTATGTTGATTCTGATCGCTGAAGACGATGAACTGATTCTAAAAACGATAGAACACAAATTATTAAAAGAAGGGCATGAAGTAATCCTTACCCGTAATGGTAAAGAAGCCATCGAAACCTTAAAAGAGAAAGATGTAGACCTTGCCATCACCGATATCATGATGCCTTTTGCTTCAGGAATAGAAATACTTTCTGCCATACAAACCATGGGAAAGGAGATTCCTGTCATTATGCTATCCAGTATGGGGCAGGAAGAGGTGGTACTAAACGCTTTTGATCTGGGAGCTTCTGATTTTATTGTAAAGCCGTTCAGTCCCAATGAATTGATGTTGAGGATAAAAAGATTTACCCCTAAATAATAGAACGATGCTGCTAACCACTTCTGTACATTTTCTGTTTCTTATCTTCCTTGGGATGTTGTCTCTCGTATTGTTATTGATTACAGGGATTCTTGTTTACAGTTTTTTTCGGTACAAAGAATCTGTAAGAATCTCGGGGTGGATGAAGGTTATTAATCAAAAAATATCGGAAGTTATTGTTTATGAAGATGAAGAAGTTGCTCTTGATCAGAATTTTGCACTTCTTTCCAGGAGTCCTTCATTTAGAAATCTATTCCTGCAAAAACTGGTAGATTCCGAAAAGAAATTTTCAGGGGCTGCAAAAATTAAAATTAAAAACCTGTTTAAAGAATACAATCTCCGGCAGGAAGCCGCTAAAAAGCTTGATCAGAAAAAAACATATCTTATTGCCGGGGGGATACAGGAACTTACGGTCATGAACGCAATGGAGGACCTTCCCAAAATTTCCTCTTTTTTATCCCATCCTTCCGCACAGGTCTACCAGGAAGCGCAATATGCCATGGTAAGCTTTAAAGGTTTTGAAGGATTGGATTTTTTGAGTACCGCTTCGGGGATAATTTCAGAATGGCAACAGCTCCGGCTACTTCTCTCCATTACCAGCATACCTGAAAACTCAGGAGAAGCTATTGAAGGCTGGCTTAGAAGTTCAAATAGCTCTGTTATCATTTTTACTTTAAAATTGGTAAGGAAATTTCAATTGCTTTCTTTTTATCCGATGGTGGCCGATCTTCTGGAGCATTCATCAGTTGAGGTCAGAATACAGGCCGTGCATACCCTTTTGTCATTGGAAGATCCTTCAACCATTCAGTTCCTTACAAAAGTGTATCCTGACCAGCCATATGAAGTTCAGCTTGAAATTCTTCGTGTGATGAAAGTTTCTAAGGATCAGTCCTGTATAGGCTTACTCAAAAAAGAATTATCGGAAAATATCAATACAGGGATTAAGTTGTATGCAGCGGAAGCTCTTGCTGCATTGGGATATAAGGAATACTTATCAAAACTTTCGGAAGATGAAACGTCGTCCGAAGAATTAATTCAAATTATAAAACACGCAGTCCAGGAAAAAGTATGTTAGAATTCTCACACATTATCTATGAAGTTGTTATATGGTTATTCCTGCTGTATGGGACGGCAGTAGTCATTATTTACGGCTGGGTCGGAATATATGCGTTAGGAGCTGTAATACGTTATAAAAAAGAAAATACATTTACCGATTACAGCATTATTGCCGCTAATCCCAATTCGCCTACCTTCAGCCTTCTCGCTCCCGCTTATAATGAGGGAATGACCATTGTAGAAAATGTAAGGTCCCTGTTATCTCTCTATTATCACAACCTGGAAATTATCATCATTAACGATGGAAGTAAAGATGATTCCATGCAGAAACTGATCGAAGCTTATGAGCTTGAAAGAGTGTCTTTTTTTGTACAAGGTACAATTGAAACCAATAAAATAAAAGGCATCTATAAGAGTAAAAACCAGGCTTTTAAAAAGCTTATTGTCGTAGATAAAGAAAACGGGGGTAAAGCTGATGCCCTAAATGTAGGAATTAATGTTTCTTCAGGAAATTATCTGGTGTGTATTGATGTGGATTGTATCCTGGAACAGGATGCCATTTTAAAACTGGCAAAACCGTTTCTGGAACAAACCGATAAAAAAATTATCGCCTGCGGAGGTGTGATCCGTCTCGCTAACAATTGCGTTATTGAAGATGGAAAAGTAGTAAGCGTAAATATGCCAAAAACGCTCCTCGGTAAAACCCAGGCGTTGGAATATATCCGTGCTTTCGTTCTTGGAAGAATGGCATGGGCGCGGGCATCGGGATTAATCCTGATATCCGGGGCCTTTGGAGTTTTCGACAGAAAAATAGTTTTGGAATGCGGTGGATATGATAAAACTACGGTAGGAGAGGATATGGAGCTGGTAGTCCGTATGAGAAAGTATATGGAAGAAAAGAATGAGCCTTATGAAGTTCTTACAATTCCTGATCCGCTTTGCTGGACGGAAGTTCCTGAAAGCAAAGATATCCTGAAAAAACAACGTAACCGGTGGATGCGGGGAACCATCGAAACTTTGTGGAAACATCGGAAAATGATGTTTAACCCAAAATACGGAAAGCTGGGCATGGTAAGTCTTCCTTATTGGTTTTTCTTTGAATTTCTGGGGCCTTTGGTTGAATTTTCTGGATATATACTCTTTATTATTTTCCTTTTATTAGGAATTATCAATTGGCCGTTTTTCGTGATTTTGTTTGCCCTGGTCGTATCGATGGGATTTCTTTACTCTATTTATGGGATTTTGGTGGATCTTGTTAGCTATCAGGTTTATACCAAAAGGAAAGATTTTCTAACCTTGATCGGTACTGCGTTTTCAGAACCGTTTTATTTTCATCCCATCGTGGTGAAAGCCGGGGTGAAGGGGTTTATAGATTATTTTAAAAAATCCCACGGTTGGGGTGAGATGACAAGACAGGGGTTTAATCAGAATACCAAAAATTTACCTTTAAAAGAAAGAATATCCGCGATTCTTAATAATGGGTTGAAAAAATTCGGAATGGTATCAGCCGTTTTTTTGCTTTTATTTTTGGTAGGGATCACAGCAGAGTGGCTTTGGTATAAATATTCTTTCCCAATGCTGAATCCTTCTTCAATTGCAGGAAATCTTTTTTTTGAAAATATTTTGTTTGCGTTTAAACTGATATTTGGCTTTGGAATTATTTATTTAATTATCAATTCCGTAAAAGAGAATTGGGCCAACTTATCAGCACTTGTCCTATTCGGATTGGTGACCGTAGCACAGTATATTCTGTTCCTATATTTCTCTGAGACTCAAAATATGCTTGGGGCAGATCTTTTTTATTACAACAAATATGAGATCAAACAGATTTTAAGAGCAAGCGGAATGCTTAATTTAAAAAATATTGCGCTATTGATCGTTTTGATTGCGATATGTATCATTCCATTATGGATGGCCGTAAAATCCGCTTTGAAGTCGAAATATATCGGAATCGCTTTTTTAAGCCTTGGCCTGATTGCTTTTTTTGTTCCCAATAATATGTTTCAGTCAAAGGAATTAAACCAGACAAATAATACCTTCGGCCAGACAGCTTCAAAGAGTAAATGGAACTATTTCTTTACCTCCAATGAAGAGAATTTTATCAGCGAACACCCGGAAATCGGAGAAATAATTAATGGGGAAGAAAGCTTTACAGCCAATGCTGAAATGCTCGACAAGTCATTTCCTTTCTGGAGAAAAGAGAATACTCCCGATTTTTTGGGATCTTATTTCAACAGATCCGATGAGGTTCCGAATCTTGTATTTATCGTGATGGAAGGTTTTGGACACGCATACACCTCTCCTAAAGGTTATGTCGGAAACTTTACGCCGTTTCTGGATTCTTTGTCTAATAAAAGTTTGTATTGGGAGAATTGCCTTAGCTCTGCGGGAAGGACATTCGGAGCCTTACCTTCGCTTACAGGATCACTTCCTTTCGGAAAAAACGGATTCCTGGAAATTGAAAAAACACCGGAAAATTTTAACCTTTTTAATATACTGAAAGCCAACGGATTTGAAACAGGATTTCACTACGGTGGAAATTTGTTGTTTGACGGATACCGAAACTTCCTCGAGTACAGTAAAGTAGATCATATTGTAGACATTGGATCGTATGGAGGGGCTTACAAAAGACTGCCGGCAAACAATGGAGACAGTTGGGGATATGAAGACCAGGCCGTTTTCAGAAAGATGCTGGAAACCCAGAAATTACAGCAAAGGCCTTATTTTAAAATGCTTCTTACCCTTTCCACCCATAATCCGTTTCTGATTAATAACAAAGAATATTATGAAAAACTTTATAACGAAAGGTTGCAATCCAATCTTTTAAATCCGGAGCAGAAAAAATGGGCGGCGGACTTTAAAAACCAATTGGTTGCTGTGCTTAATGCAGATGATGCTTTGAAAAACTTCTTTGAAAACTACAGTAAACGCCCGGATTTTCAACGGACGATTTTTGTTATTACAGGAGATCATAGTATGCCGGAGATCACACTGGAGTCTAAGATTGACAGGTTTCATGTGCCGTTACTGATTTATTCACCATTACTGAAGGAAACAAAACGTTTTCACAAAACGGCAAGTCACTTTGATGTTGCTCCTTCTATTGTAGCCTATTACAGAAATAATTATAAACTCCGTACGCCATCTACTGTTACATGGGTAGGGCGGGGCTTTTCTCCGGATCTTCAACCAGGCAAAGCAGGAATCCCTATGATGCAGAGTAAAAATATGATGGCTGATTTTGTTTCAGATCAATATTATCTTCACGACGGGGAGTTGTTTACCCTTGAAAACTCAGAGGAAGAACCTTCTAATGATGCTTCTGCCCTGAATATGATCAATGGGCGTTTTAACCAGTTTAAAAGGATGAATTCAAGTTTTTATACCACGAAGAAACTAATGCCTGATTCTGTAGTTATTAATTTTATGAAAAAAAATAAATAAAACAGTCTAAAATTTCTTGTGTAGCCTAAAGTAATATCAAACTGGTTTCCTTTTGTATTCGGAAGGTATTCCTGGTTGTAATACATGGTTCCCACAGAGAATATATTGGATTGTACTGTAAAATTATATTCAGCACCTATTTTAAAAGTTTTAAGCTTAAAAGTTTCATTTTCAAGAAGGTTATTTCGGTTTTCTTCAGGGCTTATTCCCGTGCCGATCTGAAAGCCAATATAATCCTGAGCACTTTTCGTATAATAGCGTACTGTTCCGGTATAGGAATGCGAGATATTTTTGTTATCCGGCGTAATGTAGGTTCTTATATTAAACCAGAAATTCTTGTAATATTTTCCGATAGATGCTGTGTACATCCAGATGCTGTTGCTGAAATAAAGCTGTCTGTATCCGATTTCTCCTTCGAAACTCTTAGGAAGATTAGCATAAAGGGATACCCCTGTACGGTATTTCGGGAAAAGCCCGACATCATTGGAATAGGCACCTCCCACATACAAGTAAAATGTTTTTGATAACCGTGGATAAGCTTCCAGCTCAATCTGGGTACCGTCTTGAGCAAATTTGTTGGCATAATTCCCTCTGATAATCACGGCTCCAATAGGGGTAGCCCTTTTATAGCTGATCCCTACAACATGCCAGTCGTCATCAAACTGCTTATCAAAATGGGAATAGTTATAAAGAATGCTTATAGCGTTTTTAGAAGTAAACTCTTTCACTTTTACGGCAAGGCTGTTGGCTTCCGTGTTTTTCGGATCGATGGCTAAAATGGATTTAATGGCTTTTTCGGATTCAATATAATCTTTGTCCGCATAATTTACGTTCGCTTTTAAAAGTAAAAGCGCTTCAGATTGCGGATGAAAAGACAACCCTTTGTCGAGGATTTCTTTGGCTTTACTATACTGGTCATTCCAATATTCTAAGGATGCGTAGGCAATAAAATAATCTTCATCCTGTATATTTTTTTTTCCAAGTGCTTCAAAAACTGTTCTTGCAGACTCCGGATCCTTATTCCACGTATAAACTCTTCCTAAAAAAATTGAAATATCGGTATAATCGGGGGCTTTTTCCAGGGCTTGTTTAGCCAATACAATAGAGTTGGTATAATCCTTATTTTCAAATGCAGCAGTTCTTGCTTTTGCAAATAATTCGTCGGCTGACAGATTTTGCTGCGCATGTATTTGTAACGGAAATAATATCAGAAGAACTAAATAGCCAAAATATATTCTCATTGAGGTGAAATTCTTAATCAATATAAAGACGAATTGTATCTTTAACAAATATATTAAACTTTTTTAAGTAATTCATTGTAATTATTTCCATTAAATAAGGGCCGTAAAGTTGATAGGAGCTCCTGTCTCTCCATCTTATTACTACTATGAGATCAAGTATTCATAAGATTCTTGTAAAGAAAGATAATACAGAGAAGTTACAATACATATTCAATAATGTATTTCAATTAAAATTCAAAATAATTAGATTGTTTTCAAATACAGTTCCTTCAGTTCTTCAGCTGAAAACGCTTTGGATGGAATATTTTGCACCAGTTCTCCCTGTTTCATAATTCCGATATTCGTAGCAACACTTACCGCGTTGAAAATATCATGGGTGGCCATTAAAACAGTTCGTCCTTCTAGGCCTAGCATTCTTACAATTTCTGTAAATTCAGCGGTGGCAATCGGGTCGAGTCCGCTGGTCGGCTCATCAAGGAGCAGAACTTTGGCATCTTTAGCGAGAGCGATAGCAATTCCGACTTTCTGCCGCATTCCTTTTGAATAACCTCCCAAAGGTTTATTATGAGCAGTTTCCTGTAAACCGGTTTGTTGTAAAAGACCAGAAAGTTCTTCTTTATTATAATTAAATCCCGCAATTTTTGAAAAGAAATCAAGATTTTCAATTCCGGTAAGATTCGGATAAAGTAATACAGTTTCAGGAATGTATGCCAGGTGTTTTTTAATTTTTTCGGGATGATCTTTTACTGAAATATTGTTAATGAAGGCATCACCGGAAGTAGCTTTAATCAGGCCTAAAAGAATATTGATAGTTGTACTTTTACCGGCTCCGTTCTGTCCGAGAAGGGCAAAGATTTCCCCTTCCTGAATTTCAAGATCAAGAGATTTTAAAGCGGTAAAATCGTTGTATTTTTTGTGAAGTTTGATGGTTTTTAACATAGCTTTCTGAATTTGTTTTGTGAAAGGATTAGCAATAAAAAAATTAAAATGAAATAGGGAAGAAGTAAGCTGAAAAGATTAATTTTCTCAGAATCCGTAAAGATTTTTACAGTCTGTTTTTTCCAGTCGATCATTTTTCCGTTTATATTTTCAAAAATATAAGGATAGAAATACAGCCTTTGTTTCTCGTGGAAATTTTTCAGACTTTCTGCATAATTTAGCTGATTTTCCATTCCTGTTCCGGCAACATTGCTTTGAATCCATTGTGTTTGAATATTCGGTAAAATATACCCTAAGTAAACGGCTGCATTGTTTCTGCTCTGCATTTTTTCATGATATTTCTTTGAAGAAGCTTCTGATTCCACATCCGCCATGTGCTGCATTGCGTAATACCAGGCGTAAGAAAAGTCGCTGTTTTCCGCAATCTCGTATTGGCTGAACTGAGGATAGATTTTATAGAATTTTTGCATTGTAGGAATTTTCGGTTCATCCCACTTATTGTGATAACCTTCCCGTTGTTCTATTTGTGCCTGCAATCCTTCTTTTACAGGAATCAATTTCTGTATCATCATATTTGCAGTCATCGGAATTACAAAATTCATGCTCAGCCAGAAAATCACCAGGGTTAAAGCATTCCACGAAGAGGACTTCTGATAACCAATAATCCATCTACATAAGGCAAACCAGAAAGCCAAATATAGAAAACCGGACAAAGCAAAAATAGCGAAGGCCAGGTCTACCGGAATTTTAATGTAAAAAAGGGCAGCAATTAACAATAAAACATAAACCGAGCTTACGGCCAGGAAACGGAACAGCAACTTAGCATCAATCAGCTTTCTTACATTTTGACTTTGCACTGAGAGTAATTTCCAGGTTCCTTTTTCCTGATCTTCGGAAATGATATTGTAGCACAAGGCAATAATCACGAGTGGAAAAAGAAATATCATCACAAAAGAGAAATCGAAATTTCCAACCGCTGCATTCGCAGGGTTGAAAAAATCGGAATTGTTTCTCTGTTCTTCCAGGTTTCGTATCGTAACGCCCTGAATGGAAGGATTCAAATCTCTCATACCGATATTTAAAGCAGCCAGTCTGGGTATTTCATTCACGAGATTAAATTTCACATAATAGAGTAAAAGACCGATATTATCGCTGTGTAATTCCACATTTTTAGCGATGCTGCTTTTTTGATAGGTTGCACTTTTAGCCATAATTTCTTCATTCCTGTCCAGAAATTTTTTACCGGTGTACAAAGAGCATAAACCGGCAAAAAGAAGAATCAACAAAGAAATAATGTAGGCTTTGTTGCGGTAAAACTGTTTAAATAAATAATGATTCATTAGATTAATTTTAAATTTTTTGCACTTAATTCAATCATCAGAACACAGGCAAGGAGCCAGAAAAGAATAGCAACCAGAGGAAGAATCTGGTTACCCAGGCTTTCTTTAACTGACGTAAACTCATACTGAAAATCAGGAAATTCCTGCCAGTTTTTTTTGCTTACCATTGCCTGTTTTTCACCTTTTTTGGGTGGGGTGTTGCGAATGTGTTCAATCTGTAAATCATTCATTCGCTGGGCGAGTGTGTAGCGGTATTCCTCTGCCTGATTCTGAAATTGCCGGTACGCAAAATAATCTGTTCCCGAAGCGTTCATTGAAAGATTTTTAATCGCCATCACAGGATTGATGAAACCGAAAATTTCATTCAGTTTTTGTTGTTGATCGTATTGATCCTGAAGTCTTTTCAAATGATCAACATAGAGTTTTGCACTGATTCTCTCTCCTTCTTTCATTACAATTCCACCGTAATTAACCGGAAGTTCATCCGTTGTTTTCACATTGTATTTCGCCAGAAGCGAATCTTTAATGTGTTTAAAATGCGGATCGTTGGGATTGTGGCTGTCGCCTACTTTCATAACATCTTCTTCTACCTGGGTTTCAAAGGCAATTCTTGATGGAGTAGGATAGAGGTTCTGCGCTGCAAACTGAATTCCTTTTGGTAAAAAAATCGACAGGATTATCCACGAGCCAATTAAACTGATTAAGGCGGATGACGAAGCTTTGCTTTTTGCAGAAATTAAAACCGTCAATGTACTGAAGAAAAAATAATAGATCATATACGCCGGAAAAAGGATCAGTATTCTTGATAAAATATCAGTAAAATGGCTTGATTCAACCATAAGTCCGGCCACTAAAACGATGGCAATCACAGGAATCAGAAACAACAAAGAAAACTGCCAGAGACCAAGGATTTTTCCCCATACAATAGCTCGCGATGAGGCTCCCTGAACGGTAAGGATTTTCAGTGTGGCGTCTTCTCTTTCACGGACAATCAGGCTGAAACCGAGAAATAAAATAATCAAAGGAACTATTGCCTGCAGAATGAATGCTGCACTGAACGCTCCGAAACGTACGAGAATCCCTGAACTTCCGGCTTCCGAAAGGTTAGCGGTATTTTGTTTATGGGCTTCAAGGAAAATAACATTTCCAAGGTAATCGTCCAATCCGTTATCAAAAATACTTAACGGATGCCCGATTCTGAAAACGAGATAACCATAGTGGGCCATCCTGTGCGGATGCTTATCAGGCCTGTGTTCCCAGTTTTCACGGGTTTCTTTACGGTATTCCCTTATTTTTGAATAGGTTTCACCGTATTTTGTAAACCCTATTCCAATGCTTATAAAGCAGAACAGGAGAACAGTAATGGCAATGAGCAGGTTTTGTTTACTTTTAAATAAATCCTGCCGGGTTTTTCTTACAATGAGTTTCAGGTTTGAAAAAGCCATGGTTTAAAATTTATAAGTTGCTGTAAATAGATAATTTCTTGGGGCACCGGGGAACAGTCTCAGGTAATTCTGAGCTCCTACCCAGTACGTTGTATTGGTCATATTGTTTACATTCAAAGCCAGCTGAAGCTTAGTTTGCGGTACCGAATAATAAATTGCTGCATCCACGGTAGCATAAGCGGGAAGCTCGAAACTTCTGGTAAACCAGGGAATTTTTTTACTTTGATAGAGCATTCCCGCACCCATTCCGAAGTCTTTTAAAAGCTGAATGTTGGTGAAATTATACCTCGTCCAGATATTGACGGAATTTTTTGATGTATTTTCTTTAGCTAAACCAATTAAAGCAGGATTAGAATCATCCAGAACCCTTGCGTCGATATAGCTGTAACCAGCGTAAATGTGCCATTGCGGAAGAATATGCCCCGTAAACTCAGCCTCAAAACCACGGCTTCTGTCTGCGCCACGCTGGATCAGTTGATCGGGCTCCGCAGGATTATTGGCGTTCATCAGGATATTTTTCTGATTGATTTCATAGATGGAAAATGTGGCATTAATTTTTCCAAAAAGCTTGGTTTTGACCCCGAATTCTTTCAGATCGGAAAGCAGGGGTTTGTACAATGAGGCGGAAATTGCACCTGTAAAATTTACTGTTTGCGGCATCAGGGTGACCGTATTGGATTGTGGCTGATACCCTGTAAGATATGTTGCGTATATGTTTGTATTTTCTGTGATGCTGTACGTCAGGCCGACCCGGTAAAGCATCTTCTGATTTCTGAAAGAACTTTCTTCCGCTTGCTTATATTGGGTAATGTCCTGAAACCATTCCTGTCTGAGTCCCGCCAGAAGTTTAAACTTTTTCCACGTCAGTAAATGTTGTACATATGCTGCATGAGTAGTTGTTAAAGCCGTTGGTAACGGGTTGATGATATTCAAAACAGTATAGTTATTCCCCTGATGGTTTGCCGCTCCGGGCGTCAGGTCGAATGGGCTCACATTGGGGGTGGGAAATATAATGCCATTATAAACCGATGTCTGATATAAAGCAGCATTAGCCGGATTATAAGATGAGCTTACTGTTCCATCCTTCATCATGAAACCTCTTGCAGCATCTTGTTTTCCGCCGCTTTTTTTCTCCCAGATATGACTGTCATATCCTACTAACGTCTGATGTTCAAGGGATCCTGTTCTGTAAGTAAAATTAAAATAGGCATTAATATTATCCACCGACCAATGCTGAATTCTTTCCATATACTGCATCATCACCAGGCTGGAAATCTGTTTATTGCTGATATCCGGCACAAAAGAATTTGTAGTCCTCGTTTCATGGATGTCTTCGTTCCAGAACTGTTTCATATAAGAAGCATTAAAACTGATGTTTTTATTGAAATGATGGGCTAGGCTTCCCATCAGAGTAAGATCTTTTGTTTTAAAATAGTCACCTGGAGCCCCGAGATTTAAACTGACAGGAGTGCTGTTGAGATCGGTTTTTCCGGCAACTGCTCCAAAGATAGGCTGTCCTCTGTCGAGGTTTCCGTTCATTTCGTTGTAAATCATTTCTACATTCACCGAAGTTCTATCATTAGGGATAAAGGAGATCGAGGGAGCAATTAAAATTCCGTTATTTTTTACATGATCACGAAACGATTGGGCATGCTGATGGGCACCGTTGAAACGGTATAAAAGCGTTTTACTGGTATTCAAAGGTCCGGTTACATCTGCGGAAAGGCGATAGGTATCAAAGCTTCCTCCCGATAAACTTACTTCGTAACGGGAATTTGCCAAAGGTTTTTTAGTTACCATGTTGATGGTTCCTCCTGGGTCTACGCTGGACATGGTAATACTTGCCGGACCTTTAAAAACCTCTACACGCTCGATATGTGGGGTCATCGGCTGAAGAAAATAATATTGCCTGGTGCGCATTCCATTAATGATCTGGCCTTCTTCATTCTGGCTGATTCCCCGGATGCTGTACTGATTATAAAAACTTACATTGGAAACGCCTGCAACATTTTTCAGTACATCTCCCAGCCTGAACGCCTGCCTGTCGTTGATGAGTTCTTTGGTAACCGTATTCAGCGTGAGCGGAAGATCTTTGTTTTTCATCGCAATCTTAGTGGCCGCAAATGAATAATCGGAAATATAATCTTTGGATTTTCGCCCTGTAATTTCTACCGTCTGAATAGTGACGGGAATTGAATCTTTTTTAATTTTCTGAGCATGGATCACACCTGAGAATATGATACAACCTAAGCCTGCTAAATGAAAAGTTTTAGTGGGAATAAAATGTATGATTCCAGGATTATAAGCATTAAATGACATAAATAGAGAGTAAAATAGGTATAATTAAATACCTGGTGAGTAAAGAATATCTTATTCTGCTTTTAAAATAAAATATCCCAAAAAGACAGTTACTGCACATAACAAATCTGTAGCTAAAAGAGTTTAGTTTGAAAAACTAGAAATCAGGAGAGAACGGGAGGAGCCCTGGAAGAGAAAAAATCAAGGAGACAACGGTATGATACGGCCTTTGGCTGAGGTATTTCGTTATCATTTGAATCGTTTATAGCAAAATTTAGATTCTGAATTTCCGGAAGAAGACTTGTATTCATCTGCAAATGGAGTGCACATTGGCAGTCGTCCTGGGAAACTGTAGGGGCTTTTTCCTTTTTAGAATCATCTTTGGTGACAATCTTGGTTGTTACATGTTTCGCATGTTCAAGACATATGCTTATTCCACTGACGTTCGAAAGAAAGATCAGTAACAGAGAAAAGGTAAAAAAGATTTTCAATGTTTTTTGCATAAGAAGCGGTAAAAGTAAGGATAAAATTTTATAAAATGAAACTTTGTTGCAATATTGAATGTTGCCAGCCTGGAAATAACAAGCAAAACATAAACTCTATGTTCGAGTAGTTGCTTGTTGGATATAGGAAAAGACCTTCTTATAGCAGTATTAAATGCTATAGGGGATAATAGTTTGAAGAAGGGAAAGCGCAAAACCGTAGAGTAGAGCTTGTGAAAAAATAATATAAATGCTGCAATATCGGAGAATTGTAGCTATTTGGCTTAAAAAAATCCCAGCTTTCGTTGGGATTTTTTTATTGAAGTTTTATTAAAGAATAATTCTTATCATCCGGTATTATTCGCTTTTAGGAATATCAGGTTTAATAAAAAAAACACATGCGCCGGCAGTCAGAAATAATATTCCGGAGACCATAATGGCTGAAGAAGGATTACTATTCAGAAAGAAATTAAAAATAGTTCCGAAAGACAGGGTCTGAATCAGCATGGGAATAACGATCATCATATTGATAACGCCCATGTAGATTCCCCTTTTCCGGTGAGGGATAGAAGGGGAAACGATGGAGTAGGGCAATCCCATCATGGAAGCCCATCCAATTCCAAGAGCCACCATTGGGACAAGAATAGCATATTCATTCCTGATAAAAGGTAGCGTCATTATTCCCAATCCTGTAAGGAATAAGCAGAAAATATAGGTGTTTTTTGAGCTGAATTTTTTAGCAAAAGGTACCAGGAGCAATGCGGAAATCATGGTCACAATATTATAAGAGCCATTCATAAGTCCCGTTTGTCCCACCGCTACTTCTACCTGATGCAATATGTTTTTTGCCCAAGTCAGGTCGGATGCTGCAATGGGTATTCCGCTTTTATTGCTTTCCAGAAGATGATGGGCTTTCATTTCATCAGCTTCGGAAACTCCGTACAGTGACCATTGCAGCATGGGCGTGATAAACTGCCAGTACACAAAAAGGGCATACCACTGGAAAAGGTACACCAGGGCCAGTTGCCAGAGAACTTTTGGCATTTCTCTGATGGCAATGATTATTTCTATAAAAGGAGTAAAAAACGTGCTGCTTTCTTTGGCTTTTTTTATGTCCTTAAGCTCATCTTCGGTGGGCGGAATCTCCGGTGTCTTATACACAGACCAGGCTACCGATGCAATGGAGCAGAAGGAACCTAAGAAAAACGAATAGTAAACCCAGACAGGAATACCGCCGTTCGTAGAATTTCCTGCGAGATATTTCTGAAAAACAAACAGTGAAAGATTTGCCAGGGTAATACCCGCCCCTACAAACAGGCTCTGCATCTGGAAGCCGAATGTCTGCTGGTCTTCAGGGAGTTTATCACCAATAAAAGCTCGGTAAGGCTCCATAGCTGTATTATTCGCCGCATCCAGGATCCATAACAAACCTGCTGCCATCCAGATGGTAGAACTGAAAGGGAATAAAAATAGAGCAATGCTGCAAAATAGAGCACCGAGCAAAAAGAATGGCTTTCTTCGTCCCCACTTAGGACTCCAGGTCTTATCGCTGATGGCTCCTATCAGAGGCTGTATCAGTAACCCTGTGATAGGCCCGGCCAGATTCAGGATAGGAAGCTGCTCAGCATGGGCACCCAAAAAAGAATAAATAGGATTTACGGCCGTCTGCTGAAGTCCGAAACTGTACTGAATACCAAAAAATCCAACATTCATGTTCCAGATCTGCCAGAAGCTCAGATGGGGAATGATTCTTTTTGCTTTCATAAACCGGTATTTAAAAGTTCATAGTTTTTCCCCAGAATAAGATCTGCTTTATTTTTAAAATTTCTGATAATCTGATGTTCTATTTCCAATACTTTTTCTATAAAATCACTTTGTTCATCCCGGTTACGGTTCATCCGGTTTCTGTAAGTATCCTTATAATCTCTGTCTATGAAAATTTTAAAATCAAAAGCTTCAATTTCCAGGACGTAAGTGCCTTCTGCAATAATAATACTATATTCTGATGTATCCATTATTTCATTGCTTATAGTGTTCTCACCGTAGTTCACCAAAGGTTTTTCCATTTCCGGATCTCCATTTTTAAAGTCCCTTATATTTTGAGAAAGTGTATCGAGATCAACCTCATGTATGCCTACGTTGTCCAGAGATTTCAGACGGTTTTCGTGATTTGTTTTCGGTGGGAGTTTAAAGTAATCATCCATTTGCAGAACGATGCTCTTCAGGTTTTCCTGTTCCAGGATCTTCTGAACGGCAAAAGCTGTTACGGACTTTCCGCTTCCGCTTTCTCCTGCAATTCCTATCGCTATTTTCTGGTCTTTATGTAAAGTGAAACGTTTTTTCAGTATTTCTGTGATCTCTCTGGCGGTGGCCAGGTGTTTTTCTTTCAGTTCGATAATATCTCCAATCATTTTTTTAATTTTTTGAACCTATCTTGGTTATTTGAAACAATGCTTTACAGCGACATGAAAAGATATCCGGATGCAGAAAAACAAAGCTGCCCGGTTCCCAGTGGCAAGAGCTTGTCTGTTGAATAATATTCTCTGAAATGCTCACCCTTTTCATGCATTAATGTTTCGTATTCCGTCATAATTTTTTCAGGAATCTCCCTGATTCCCTTTTTCTTAAGACCCAGGCACAGCCATCCTAAAAATATAGGCCACGATCCTCCGTTATGAAAATGGTAGGGTTGGTTTTTAAAGCTGTAACTGTAGTTGTTTTCCAATAAACGCCAATCGTCATCTCCAGGAAAAATAACCGGGTAAAAGACAGGAAGCATCCAGTGCTTAAACTCATCACGGATACCCTTTAGGAATTCTGAAAAAGCCTTTATATCCATTTCAAAATCTAAAAGTAGAGCCAGTGCATTCCCGGCCAGATCAAACCGTTCGTCGTATCCGTTTGCATTCAATGACGCCCAGAAGTAGGATTTTGCTGAAGCTTTTGCGTAGGCTGTTTCATGATACCTGGTTACATTGGAATCATTTTTATAAAAATTCTGCTGAATGAGATTTTTTGTGTTTTCCGATATTGCTTTTAATTCGGGATCATTATAAACTTCTGAGGTGTTTTTCAATGCCCAGTATCTCAGTACATTATCATACAGTGTATATCCTGATGTCACATATTCATCTGCCCAGTTTCCTCCAAGGGGGCTGTAGACCAAACCTCTTTGATTGTATTCCCAGGTCTTAAGGCATGAAAGCGCCTGATATATCTTCTCTTTCAGGCTGCTTTTAAGCGTGTCATCTGATGTTGTTTTAAGGTATTCACAGGTCGTAACAATCCACCATGCCGTAGCATCCGTTCTTCCTACATGTGTTCCGTAACTCGCTTTGCCATTCACCACATTGGAAGGAATCTGTCCGTTTTCTGCCTGATGTTCGGCTAAGGTGAGAATAGATCTTTTAAGCCCGGAAATGATCTGCTCATCATGGATTAAAATTCCGGCATATCCTGTCATCATCGAATCCCTTGACCATACTCTTGCATAATTATCTTTTTGCTGTGCTGAGGCCAGAATACCCTCTTTTGTAATGGCTTTTCTGATGATCTCAATGGCTTCCTGTTTAAACATATTTTTTATTTTTTTTAAATACAGAGCGGATTAAAAAAAATCGTTCCGTCTATAAACAACTATTAAAAATCAAATTTCACACTTGCACTGTAGCTGCTTCCCGGAAGTGTTCTTGCTCTTACGATTCCATTTCCGCCTGCGATGGATCCTTCTTCGGCCTCCGTAACTGCAATGGCGTTAAAGATATTATTAGCATTCACGTTTACTGAAAGGTTTTTCATAATCTGATAAGAAATGTAAGGATTTACAATAGCATATCCCGGCATCACCAGCTTATTGGAATCCTGGGTGTATGCTTTTGTGGTTCCGATCAGATAAAACCCGACATTCACTTTACCCATATTGAAATTCGGGTTTACGGAATACATCAGCTTTGGGGTTCTTCTCGGCGTGTTCCCAATAATAGAAGGGTCAAGTGCATTTTTGATCTCAGCGTGGGTATAAGTAAGCCCTGCTTTTACTTCAAAACTTTTTGTAATTCTGTAATATCCATCCAGCTCTACTCCCAGAGACTGGTATTTATTTTCTGTTTTCCTCTGGGTGGTTGCTTCGTAATTCGCTTCTTTTGTTCCGGCGTAGAAAAGTGTGGTATTCAGGAAATATCCCGCTCCTCTCAGTTTGTATCCCGCTTCTATCTGGTTAACTTTATTTACTTTTACAGCATCCAGTGCAGGATCGTCATTATTAGTATAATTATATCCTGAAAACAGGATTCTGTCTGCAGAAGCACTTCCACCCTGGCTTACTCTTGCAAATACAGCATTTTTATTGTTGAGTGCATAATTGGCGCCTACCGAATATCCGAAAATGCCATATCTGTAGTTGACCGGAACATTAATGTTATCATTGGATCCCACCATTTGTTCAGGAATATCAATGACGCCGTTTCCATTCATATCAAGGCTGGTATAGGTAACGGTGGCGCCTGAAAAAGTTCCCGTTACTTTTCCGATATCGTATCTTGCTCCGGCATCTATCGTCAGCTGATCTGTTGCATTGATTTCAATCTGGGCATGGGGTGCGGTGATATCATATTTGGTATTGTAATCCCTCTTCAGGTTTCCCCAGTCTTTCATTCCGTAATTCAGTAAACCATGGTCTGTGATCAATGCTCCGGACGTATCTTTTACATCAACCAACCGGGCATTGCTGTCATTGACTTCCTGAATGTAATTGTTCCACATCCAGGACATATTGATGTTTTGTGTCGATTTATATAAGCCTGCATTCAATTTTAATCTGTCCCATTTCTTGTTGATATTCAGGTCATTCACGAAGTTGTTGAAGTTGTTCAGCTTTACATTAAAAAGGGCCAGCTTCATATAATTGGCATTCATATCTACCGGAGTATTCGTCCCTGCATACACAGCACTTCCGAAATTGGTGAAATTAGCAGCAGTAAAGAAATCACTGCCTTTGCTTACACTGGCTGGAAAAGGGGCAATAAACTGTCCGCTGTTGGCTGCATAACGAATTTTTTCTTCCAGCTTCCAGCCTTCTCCAAGGTCATAATTAAACTCTGCCCCGATCACCTTTGAAAGGGAATGCATTCCATCCGAAACATCGCTGTTAAAAATATTTCCGTCATTTCCTAAGGTTCTGTCGTGTTGCAGATTGATGGTTTGTAAAGCACCTGTGAGAATATTGTAATTCGGCAGGGAAGACCATTTAGGATCTCCGTCGGTTCCTGTAACGCCTACCGGCATCGGCATATAAGCGGCTGTTCTGTCATCCAGGAGCTTTGCATATATTCTGAAGCTTCCTTTATCAAACTTTTTCAGTAAAGAAAGTCTGAACTGTCCGCCGTTATTGGAATTAAATCCGGTTTTTCTCGGTCCGTCCGATATCCTGTAAAACCCTCCTACTGCGATATAGGTATTTTCCGCTATGGATGTTCCGTAATCGAAATCTGTTCTGTAGTTTTTATAGTTAAGACCAATCTGCTGCGTAATGCTTCCACCTTCTTTTTCTCCTGTTTTTGTAATAAAATTGATGATCCCTGCCGGAGAATTGCTGGCAAAAACAGAAGCAGATCCACCTCGTAAGGCTTCTACTCTGGAAACAAAAGAATCAAATCGGGTAAACTGGTCCTGCGTTCCGAAAGCAATGTCTCCAAACTGCATCACCGGTAAACCGTCTTCCTGGATCAGAAGGTATCTTGAACCTCCAGCCGAAACCGGAACTCCTCTTACCGTAATATTGGAATTTCCTTCTCCACCGGATGATTCCGAACGGATCCCAGGAATAGTACGGAAAATTTCCGCAGTTGTTCTTGGAGCAGCATTTTCTATATCTTTCATTTTTAATGTGGATATAGAAGTACTGGTTTTAATGGAAGCTTTAGGATTGGAATTTCCTGTGATCACCACTTCATCAATGGCCTTACTTTTTACAATCGTATCATTTTCTGTACTTTGGGAAAACATGAATGCAGCTGTATTCATCGTACCCAAAATAAGCAGTCTGGTAAAAATTTTTGATTCCATATCGTTTCGGAGTTTTTTTGTTATGATCCAAAAGTATTTTTTTTACCCTATGTAAAATGAGCTTTATCCCGTATGTTAAATGATAATTAAATTCAAACGTTTGCGCAATCGTTTGCGGTGGATAACTTATTTGAATTTTAACTTTTTAATAACATTTTTATGGTTAAAATTAACGTTTTTTTAACTTAGATTTGCTCCGAAAACAGTCCTGAATTAACCCAAAAATGGTCTCAATTAACTTATAATGAAAAGAGTCACAATAAAAGACATTGCCGAAATGCTGAACATTAGTGTATCTACAGTATCCCGGGCACTGAAGGATCATCCTGATATCAGCAATGCCGTAAAGCTTAAAGTAAAAGAGGCCGCAGAGACTTTTAATTACATCCCTAATGATTTCGCCATCAACTTCCGGAAGAAATCATCGAAAGTGATCGGGCTTATCATTCCTGAAATGTCAATGTTCTTTATTCCTTCTATTATTAAAGGAATATCTTCTGTGCTGCACAGAGAGGGGTACCATTTCTTTCTGCTCTCCTCGGAAGAGTCTTTGATGAGGGAAAAGGAAAATATTATAACCTGCATCAACTCCAGGGTAGACGGAATCCTGATTTCTCTTACGCGATATACGAAAGATCTTTCCCACCTGCAAAAAGCCAGAGACATTGAGCTTCCCGTTGTTATTTTTGATAAAACGATCTCGCAAAATCATTTCGATGAAATTATTTTCGATAATGGACTGAATGCCGGAATGGCTGCCGAAAAACTGATAGAAAGCCAATGTGAAAGCATATTGGCCGTTTTTGGGGATGAAAACCTGGAAATAACACAGACCAGAAGAGATTTCTTTCTTGAAAAACTAAAAGACAATCCGGATATACAGTGCAAAGTAATTTACTGTAAATCTGCCGATGAGGTAAAAGACAAGCTCAGTACCATTCTGGAGTATGAACATTTTGACGGCTATTTTGCCATGAGTGACGAAACTCTTGCAGGATTGCACAGTTCATTAGTTAAAAATAAATTACAGGCCTCTGCAGTAAAGGTAATTGCTATTACGGAAGGTATCCTTCCCAAGTATCTTGATGATTCTTATGAATGTATTATTAATGATGGATATAGCATGGGAACAATGGCAGCATCAAAAATTTTGGAGATAATAAAGGGGAGTTGAATTGGGAGTGTAAATGTTTTTTACTTACTGTAATTTTAATAAAAAGAAACGGTATTGAAGAATGGATTTTCAGCTGGGTGAAGTCTCCTGACTTTGAATTGGTAAACAATAAATTTACTTCAAAGTTAGGAGACTCGAAAGTGAAATTAAAATAAGCTCAGTTGTTCAAATTTTGACAAGTATTTAGGATTTGTTGTGAGATACCAGGCTTTAACTCCTGTTTCCTCGCATTCCTTTTTTTCTACTTCCCACAGCTTCCCTGCTTTTTCTAGATGTCTTTTGTACCTACAAATATTCTTTTGAGGAATGCCTGTTGCTGTAGCTGTCATTGAAGCTGTTGCGATATTGTTTTGTAAATATTGAAATATTATTTTCAATTGATTTTCAAAATATAAATGCTGGTTACTCTTTTGATAAAATAAAACTTTTGGATTATCAAATTCTTTAGTTAGTCGCATTTCTGTTTTTTGGAAATGCTTAAATTTTAATGTTTTCATTGTACAAAGTATTTATTGTTTTATACTTTGCAATATTATAGGGGGCATTTAAGGGCAACAATATGGGCGTACTCCCTATTTTAATTCTTCATAGTCCCTTATTACTTTTTCTTTATGTTTAAAGGCTGTGTAACGTGTTTTGTTTTCGTTTGAACTTTTCAAAAGGCTATTAACATTACCTTTAATCGCTCTTCCTTCCTTATCACTATTAAACCATTTGGAAACTTCGATATGTAATCTATATTTAGTTTTAAAGTGGTTTCTCTCTAAATAGGTGAAATAATCTAAATAATCAAGCATAGCGACTACATAAGGTAATTTACTGTCACTTATCAATTGAACTAAAATATTCTGACTTTTTTCCGAAAGCTCTCTCAATTTTTCAAGTTCAAAAAAACCGTATTTATATAAGATGTCGTTCAAAATTTGCACTTTTGTTTTTAATTGTTCATCTTGTTTTGAATTGTAGTTTCTATCAAGATCTCTTTTCTTTAATCCTTCTAAAGTTTTTAAATGTATGTCTATATCAACTATTGACTTTTTATGAAACTCTTGTAATTCGTTGAACTTATTTTCAATAATAGAGCTACCTACACCTTCAATCGCACATCCTTTATCTATTTTCGAATTTAATGCAGTGGTAAAAATACTTTTTATCTGATTAAATTGGCGCTCTAATAAATCATATTCAGAGGTGTGCAATGGTTTCTTTGTCGCCGATAACATTTTTGAAACTAAATCTAAGAGTTGTTCTTCTTCATTTTTTAAATTCTTTTCATATCTCCGATAAATCGACTGGTTATGTATTTCACATTTCTTTTTCCGTGTATCCCAATCATCATCAATATTAAAATCATGAGGTGTAGAAAAATAACCAATGGTCTGCATGTTTTTTTTAAGGTAAATTTCTCTTTTTTCTTCTAACCATCCTTTATAAAGAAAGTACTTTGCATAGGTCAGTAAAGAATTGTTTTTTTGCCCATAGTTAAAGTATGTATAATAGCTATAGTA
This sequence comes from Chryseobacterium sp. B21-037, assembly GCF_028570785.1. NCBI lineage: Bacteria > Pseudomonadati > Bacteroidota > Flavobacteriia > Flavobacteriales > Weeksellaceae > Chryseobacterium > Chryseobacterium sp. B21-037. The sequence goes on along the minus strand of NZ_JALGCB010000001.1, from coordinate 1,871,566 downwards.
TGGTAAATTAGCATTTTCATAATACCTATTTGCTAGTCGCAAGTATTCTAAATAATCTGATACATCTTTATTTTCAAAAGCGTCTAGAGTTGACAATTTATTTGCTTCTTCTATGAATTTGTATATGGGCTTTAGCTCATCTTCGATTATTTTTATATTTATGTTATTTCCATATTTCTGTGAAAAAATTTCTTTTAGATATTCAAATCTTTTCTGGGCATCATATTTTTTTAATCTCTCAATTGCTTCCTGTCTGTCTTTAGGTTCTGGAAGTTGAGAATATTCGTCATTGCTTTTTATTCCGATTTGTTTACCAAATGGAATTCTTTCAGTATCTTCTTTTGTTAGTTCTTTAAAAACTCTTTTCGAATGTTCATATTTCTGTGATTCTGACAAATTTTCAAATTCAATCGATTTTAATTTATTAATAGCATTTTGAATACCTTCTGTATCTAGGCTTTCAATAATAATTTTATGTCTATTAATCTGTATTTCTTTACTTTTCGCTATCTTCATTTTGTCATCTAAAGATAGGAATGGTTTAAAACAGTCAAATAAAGTTTCGTTAAAATCTTTAACCAAATCATAGGGTAAAAAATTATCTAAACTTAATTGTAGATTTTCAAAGATTGATATATACTTTTGTTTTGCTTCTAGGATTAATTGGACGTCTTCTTTATTATACTTTTGAGTTTCAACGAGTATTATTAATTCACCAATATTATAAAAGTGGTTATTGCCAATATTATTTAAATCGGTTATTTCTAGCTCATTTATTTTTGCATTAATTATATTTTTACATTCTTTACGAAAAATGTTGATAAGTTTATCTCCCTTTTCTACTATTGCTTCCCTTTCAAATTTGTGTTTATAGTCTATCTTAGGGTTTAAATCATTATATTCTCTTCTTAAATCAGCAATTTCATTGAGTAAAGACTTTTGTCTGTTGAAATTTTCAATATTTGAATATAAAAAATCGATAAAACAAAATATATGTTTAACCTTTTCTGTTATCATTTTCTTAGTTTTTACTGTTCAAATTTATCTAAAATATTATTTGCAATTAATTAAATATGTCAAATAGTGAATAATTAAGTACTTTAAATACCAAAATTAATTTACTGCCTTTTTAAAATAATAAATCCTAACTCTCGTTAGGATTTATTACTAAAATAAAATTTTTCAATAGGAAAATTTTCATTACTTTCCAAGATACTTTTGAACTGCAGCAGCAGAAACTCCAACTGCCTTAACAGCATTTTTCAATTGGTCTTTGGTAGTACCAAACTTTTTTGACCAATATTCTAGCTCCCAAGTCTCGTTCACATTCACTTTTGTTGCATCTTGTGGTCTTTTTTTACTTAAATCATCGCTCATAATAAATAATTTTGGGGTTAATGAGACCCAAAGGTAAATTGACATTAAGTCATATCCTTACGGATTTCCGTAAAAATAATAATCCCAACTTTCGTCAGTGTTTTCAGTTTTATTTTATTGAATATGATTTATTATCTTCTTCTCGGGGCACTTCTGGTATGTGGACTTACATAAGTTCCGTCTTTTCTTGTATAGCCTTTTACATGCACTGTTCCTCCGCTGCTTGTGTTAGGAGTGTAATTGTAGGAAGGAGTGGATGTATTGTAGCTTCTAGCCGATGTATAAGTGCTATAAGAAGTATAACTTGGATTATAGGCCAAGCCGTAATAATTTCCCCATTTTATTTTTTTGTAATTCTTCTTGTTTGCTTTATTGGAGATATAGACTTGAGTGTCCTTGGGGATTGTTGTTAAAAGATTTTCGGTATTGCTGCTAGCATATACACTGGTATCTTCAGTTAATAATACCGTATAGTAATTTGTACAAGACACCATTGACAATAGAATTATCAAAAAGAAAGTGATTTTTTTCATGGATTTATTATTTAGTTATAATTAAAATTATTTACTGTTTTATAGTACAAACTTATTTTATTATTTCTTTTGAATATTACGGTTTTCCGTAAAGTAAAAAATCCCAACTTTCGTCAGGATTCATTCATTTATAAGTTTAAAGAAATCGGATAAACTAAGTTTTCTTGCTTCACATATCCTGAAAAGAGTTTCAACAGGCACTCTGTAGGCTTCTTTACTTTTTATTTTTCTAATGGTACTTTCTTCTACACCATGATTTTTGGCAAAAGAAGTTTGTGACTTGCCTTCTTGAAGCCAAGGTATCAACCATTTTTTTGTAATGTATGAACAAATTTTTTCGTTTATATCTGTCATAGAAACAAATGAAATAATTTAATAATAAAAAATCACGGTCGATCGAACGTAATTGAATTTCTTTCATTACATTTATAAAAAAATACAAACAATGAAAAAGATAAAAGCACATTTCGATCCACAGTTTCGGGCAGACAAGAAGTCTTCCGGATTGCAGCTAATGGAAAATTTCTTTCAGTTCAATGAGCTGGATGTTTCCAAAGAAAGGCTCAGCAACTTGATGAATTATGCTGTAAAGAGAAATAGCTGGATCCATGAAGATCCGGCGGTCATCTTTGAGTTTTACCAGTCGATGAGGTCACTGATCCGGGCAGGTTATCTCATGATGCTGAAGGAAAGGAAATGGATGGTTGATACCCGGCCGGAAAAGATTTCCCCGTGGGTTCTTGGCCTGCTTTCGGAGAAGGAATACCGGAATCCGCTGCTGGTTTTCAAAACAGCATTCAGGGAATACACCCCAAAAGAATTTGATTATTTTATGTCCGGAATCGTCTATTTCTCAATGGGTGTCTATGAAAATCTACCGGAAAGGAATATCGTGATGCCATATATCCATACGGTTAAAATGCTGGATGCGGCACACCTTATCCTTGAAAGAAGGAGAGAAAAGAAAATGGCGGGTACAAATTCAGGATAAGAGGACTATGCTAAACTTCTGAAAATATCATTTGAGTATTTTCTTGATTATTTACATTTCAAAATTTAATGCGTCAATTTCTGTCGTTATACAGCAATACCTTTGCAGTATGCTAATCGTAACATTTTGTAAATGAATAATCAACATGATGTAATTCATATTAAATCTTTTTAAAGTGAAATTAACAAGTCATAAAAAGCGTTAAATTTGCACGCTTTTATATCAGACGGAATTCAACTAAAAAATATATACCATAAAGGATGAAAAAACTCTACTTCAGTGTACTTTCTATGTGCATTATTTCCGGGCTATCGGCCCAGGAAGTGGTTTGGCAAAAAGATATTAAATCTTCTACCCAGGATTTTCTGAGCCAGGTAACCACAACAATCGATCAGCAGTATTTGATAACAGGAAGTGTTATACAGTCAGGAAACCAGAAGAAGGATACTGGAAGCAATACCCAGCAAAATAATGGCTATGACTTTCATTTGGTGAAACTGAACCAACAGGGAGACCAGGTTTGGGAAAAATATTTCTCCGGAAATAATCATGATTATTTGTCTTCTACCGTAGCTACCCAGGAAGGAGGATTTTTAATTTCAGGAACCTCATATTCCGGAAAGGGAATAGATAAAAAAGATGACTCCAAAGGAGGGTCAGATATCTGGCTCATTAGAATTAATGAATTTGGAGATGAATTGTGGCAGAAGACCTTGGGAACAAGTGCTGATGAAGAAGCCAGGGCAGTTATCCAAACCACAGATTTAGGATTTGTTGTAGCCGGAAATGTTCAGAATGCATCCAAAGGTTACGGTTCAAAAGATATCCTGGTGATCAGACTCGATAAAAACGGAAAAGAACTCTCACAACTTATTTTAGGGGGAAGAGGATTAGACGAAGTGGAAAAGATGATACCCACAAGAGACGGTGGAGCACTTCTGGGAATCTATTCAAGAAGCTCTGAGTTTCGTGTTTCCGATTCCGGAAATCAAAACTCAGCTACAGGAACCTCAGATTCCGTATCCCGTTACGCAAAAAACACTGAAAACTTTGGCGAAGGAGATTACTGGATCATAAAACTAAACAAAGAAGGAAAGGTAGAATGGGAAAAGAACCTGGGAGGAAAAGGAGATGATCATCTAAGAACACTGGCTTTAACGTCAAACGGTTATATCATCGGAGGAGAATCCAGAAGTGAGAGATCCGGAAACAAAACAGTAGGAATAGAAGAAGGAACAGATTTGTGGCTGGTTTCTTTAAATGAAAGAGGAGATGAACAGTGGCAGAAGTCCTACAACTTCAAAAACAGGGATGTTTTGATGGGTATGAGTGTGATACAGAGCCAGGAATCAAGAGCCAGGAATCAAGAGGCTACTAAAGGAATTTTATTGGGTGGATATACTCAGGCAGAAGGAAAAATAGATAGAGACGATGAAACATTCTGGATGCTGTATCTGGACCATAATGGAAATGAACAGTGGAGAAAGCATGTAAGAGGAGAATCCAGAAAGAGAGAGGAAAGGTTATCAGATATTAAGCTGAACAGAGATGGTTCCATCATTTTAGCAGGAACCAGTGCAGAAGAATTAGGGAAGGAGAACTGGAAGATTGTGAAGCTGGGAGACAAGCAACTGGATCAGTTGATTGAAAAACAAGACATCAAGATCTATCCGAATCCGGTATCAGATTATGCTTATGTAGAAATAGGCTTTGATTTCAGGGAAGCTGATATTACTTTGTATGATATGGGCGGAAGACAGCTTCAGAATCTAAAAACCAAGAATAAGGTAACGAAGATTAATGCACAGCCGTTGATACAAGGTGCTTATCTGGTGGTGATCAAGACGGATACGAATAAAACGGCTAATGCTAAATTGATTAAGAAATAAACTAAGGATGAAAAGAAAAATTATACTTTTAGGGACATTGTTATTTTTAACCAATAAACTTGATGCCCAGTATGTTCCCAAAATACTTCCACCATCTCCAAATGCGACATCAATTGCAAAATTTGTAGAAAGTCCGGTTTCTTATTATAGAGGTTCAGCCAATATAGGTATTCCTTTAATTAGTGTTGATACTGGAGATATTCCTTTGAATGTATCCATACAATATGATACCAAAGGAATTCGTGTTGGTGAAGTAGCTTCATCTGTTGGGGCTGGTTGGAGTTTAAGTGCGGGAGGCTTAATAACCAGACAGGTAAGACAGCGTCCGGATGAATATACAAGAGGTTATCTGACTTATTCATATAATTCTACTTTTGAAACTAATGCAACCGTACGCCAACAATTAAATAATGAAAATGCAAGTAATGGAGACTCGGATACGCCTGTTGATGAAGATCCTGATTTATTTTTCATCAATTTTTTAGGAAGGTCTGCAAAATTCGTTATTGACAATGTAACTAAAAAAGCAGTTGTTCAAAGTTTTGATGATTGGAAAATAGACATAGATTATGAAGATGCGAGTGCAGGAAATTTTAGAATTAATAGAATTATAATCACAGACGAATCAGGAAATAAATATTATTTTGGAAAAGATTCTACAGGAACTAATTCTGCGTATGATGTAGTAACTTCTGTGAGTTCAGGAATAATCACAGATACTCCTAAAAATGAGGAAAATGGGTATAAAACGGCTTGGCATTTAAAAGAAGTTAAAACTCAAAAAGATACCTATGTATTTAATTATGCTTCTGAACAGGTGGTTACTTATTCAAAATCAGACCTTAACAAGGGTGATAATATGGGTTCTATTTCATTAAGTACGACAACAACAACCCAACAAATCCTTCAGACTATTTCTTTTCCTAATGGAACAGTTGAATTTATATTTAACCAGTCAGAGCGTGAAGACTTAAAAGGGGGCAAAGCTCTTAATAATATTATATTAAAGGATAAAATAGGAACGCAGATAAGAAAGGTATCTCTTGTTCAAAACTACCGTTTAGGAAACGGAGATAATAACAATATTCATCCTGTAGTGCTTAGTAAGGATACGAAATCCGATAAACGGCTATTTTTAAATCAAATCAATGAAGTTGGCAGGGATGAAAGTATAATTTCTACCTATAAGCTGGAATATAATCCAGGGGAACTTCCCAACCGACACTCTAATTCAATTGATTACTGGGGCTATTTTAACGGAAAACCCAATAAAATGAACATTTTTACTGATGTGGTAGAGGCAAACAGGGATGTTTACGGAAACTTTGCTGAAGCAGGCATTTTGACTAAAATTATCTATCCTACAGGAGGAAGTGAGAATTTTTACTATGAAGATAATCAAGTTTTAGTTCCAAACTATTTTTCACTTTTCATGCTATCTAATCCTTCTAGAATTGTATATGATGAAAAATCAACAGCAGTTGCTAAGACTTCAAATATTTTTGTATTAAACAATGGAAGTCCAACACTTGGTAAATATATAAAGGAATTTGAAATTCCTTCCATGTATGGAAGTAAGCTTTCTTTCAATGCAATGCTGGGAGTAGGATGTACTTCTGTAGAGACCGCAGACTGTAAAACGAAGGTAAGGCTTTATAGATATAATAAAGATACACGAGCTATATTAGCGACATATGTTATTACCCAGGGAAATAACGTTGATCTTATCAATCCACCTATTGAAAGTGGAAGCTATCGCCTGGAAGTATCGAACCCAAGTTTTACGCTAAGTGACTCTGAGAATTTTGAAACCAATCCATTTTCTATTGTACTGCGTTGGAAAGAACAAAAACCCAATATTCCGATCAATAGTTTTGTTGGTGGGGGACGAAGAATTTCAAGAATTGAAGTTAACGAAAATGGTAGAATTACAAAAAGAAAGTTTACTTATACTTTGGATGATGGAACAACTTCAGGAAAATTGCTAGGTATTCCTGATTATATGTGTGTCATAAAAAAATATGGTAATGTTCCTTTGGTGGCAGGGCAGTTATCAAACAGGATACAACCAATGTCGAGCTTTAATAATGCAGGACAAGTAGGTTATTCTCAGGTAACGGAGTCCTTTTTATCTGCCGATGATTCTGTATTATGGACTAAGAAATATACCTTTTCCAATTATTCTGATGGGGGAGAATATTACAGATTCCCATACCATCTTCCTGATGATACAGATTGGGCTAGAGGTTTAAATCTAAAAACTATAAGCTATGATTATTCTGGAAAAATAGTTGAGACATTGGAAAATAAATATAATTTTTGGGGTGAAGAATTTTCTCCATACAGGTTTTTTAAAACATATGACGGTACATTGACTACAAATGCACCATCGACTGAGTTGATCCCAACACCTCCCACCCAAGCTCCTTCCAGCTATATCTTATCTCATGCTATAAAAAGTGTCCCAATGTATAAATGGGGAAAATATCTTAGTGATCCTACTGATCCTAATCCTGCTGGTTCTAGTGATGTATACAGAACCGCTTTTTTCTATGGTGGAATGATCAGAAATTATCAGAAAATAAAGACTGAATATGTTAATGGATCTCCTATTCTAGTTACGTATGTAAATACTGTACAAGATAGTAACAGTCATCATCAGGTGACATCTCAAAAAACAACCTACCCAGATCAAACAATTGAGGAAACCATTTACCAGTATGCTCACGAAAAAGGGAATCAATTAATGATTGATAAAAATATGGTTAGTATACCTTTAGAGACCACAACTACCCAGACTACAGGAAGTGTAAATAAAGTAGTAGATAAAACAGAGACTATATATCCAACTGCTTTACCTCATGCAGTGACAGGAAATTTAGTATTACCATTATCAGTAAATTCATTTGATATAGTGAATAATACCCCATCCATAGAGATTACTTATAACAAATATGACTCAAAGGGAAACATTCAACAATACACAACAAAAGAAGGTGTTCCAACGACAATTATCTGGGGATATAACCAGACACAGCCAATAGCTAAAATAGAGGGTGCAAAACTATCCGATATATCACAATCATTGATTGACTCTATTGTAAATCCTTCCAATACGGACGCAGCAGCGGGTGTAAATAATGATGAAACATCATTTTTACTCGCTTTAGATAATTTTAGAAAAAATTCTGCTTTAACGAATTATCAGGTTACTACATATACTTATGATCCACTAGTTGGAGTACGAAGTATTACTCAACCATCAGGAATAAGAGAGGTTTATGTATACGATACTGCAAACCGGTTAAAGGAAGTAAGAATAAGAGAAAAAGACAGTACAGGAACTTATGTTTTAAAAACAGTAAAAGAGTTTAAATACAACTACAAACCATAAAAACACAACGTATGAATAGATATTTAATAACAAAAAAGTGGTTATTGCTGGGGTTAGTGTTTGTAGCTGGAACGCTTTATGCACAGAGTAATTCAGAAAACTATGTGTATTCTAAAACTTATTTAGCAGATCCCACAACTACAAATGCAAAAACATCAGAAACGGTTACTTACTTTGATGGATTAGGAAGAGCCAAACAAATAGTTAGCATTAAAGCAACTCCTTCTGGCAAAGATATGGTTACTCCAGTCACGTATGATGGATTTGGAAGACAGACAAAAAATATTTTACCTACTCCAATTAATACATTGAATGGGAATATTCATTCTGGAGTTACCAATGAAAATACCGCTAACTCTTATTACGGAGTATCCAATGCATACAGTGAGAAAGAGCTTGAAAAATCCCCTTTAGACCGGGTTTTACAACAGGCAAATCCTGGTGATGCCTGGAAACTTGGAGCAGGACATACGCAAACATTCAGCTATGGCACTAATGCTGCAAATGAAGTTATAAAGTTTGTCACTACTACTTCAACAAGCACAGTTAGTAATGTTACAACTATTTCAACTGCATTACCTGTAGGTAGCCTTGGATTCTATGGACTGGGTAGTTTTTATAAAAATACAATAACGGATGAAGATGGAAATCCTGTAACTCAATTTACCAATGGTCGCGGACAAACGATTCTTATCCGAAGAACAGATGGAACACAAAATATTGATACCTATTATGTGTACAATGAATATGGGCAAAAAGCGTTTGTCATCCCTCCAAAAGCAGTACAACAAATTGTGCAAAATGCAAATAAAGTTACTGCTGATATTTTAAATACACTGTGCTACCAATACCGCTATGACGGGCAAGGAAGGGAAGTTGAAAAAAAGCTTCCTGGGAAAGGCTGGGAATTGACCATTTATGACAAACAAGACAGAGTAGTACTTTACCAGGATGCTGTTTTAGGGACTGTAAACAATAACTTTGGCAGTAAAGGCTGGATATTTACTAAGTATGATGAGTTTAATAGGGTTGTTTATACTGGATTCTTTTCCAGCACTGCAACAAGGCAGTCTTTACAGAATACGCTAAATACTTTAACCACAAATACTTCCAATAATGAAAAAAGGACTTCAACCTTTTTTAATCAACAGGGAATTGATATTTACTATGATAAGCTGGCCTATCCAACATCGAATTTTGTTGTTTTATCAGTAAACTATTATGATTCTTATCCGCGTGATGCTCCTTCCGTTATTCCTGAAAAAATTCTTGACCAGTATGTTTTATTAGCAACATTTGGAACCGGTAATACAACTTCTACCAAAAGTTTGAAAACAGCTTCTTATCTAAAAAATATAGAAGATGATAAATGGACCAAAACATATCATTATTATGATTTCAAAGGAAGGCAGATTGCTACAAAAACTACTAATCATTTAGAAGGTTACACCAATAAGGAGTCTAAACTTGATTTTTCAGGATTAGCAACAGAAAGTTATACTTATCATAAAAGAACTCCAACTGAAACAGAAGTCAAAATAAAAGAACGTTTTGTTTATGATAATGGAAACAGGCTAAAACAACATTTCCATCAGGTAGATAGCAACCCCGAAGAATTATTAACGGACAATACCTATAATGAACTTTCACAGTTAAGCAATAAAAAAGTAGGAAACAATCTCCAAAGCATCGATTACAATTACAATATCAGAGGTTGGCTGACAGAAATCAATAAAAACCAGATGTCTGTAGCTGATTTAGGAGGGAAACTTTTTGCTTATAGAATCAAATACAATCAGAAAGAAGGAATCACTAATCCGGATCCAGTCTTATTCTCCGGAAAAAATGTTGAGGCAAAATACAATGGGAATATCGCAGAAGTAGATTGGAGGGCAGTGGAAACAATCGGAGCCAATCCTTCTCTTACTCCTAAGAGATATGGATATGTTTATGATAAGCTGAACAGATTAACAGCAGGATATTATCAAAATCCAAATAACCCCAACAGCAAAGAAAATACAGAATCTTTAACGTATGATTTGAATGGAAATATCACCAATCTTTATAGAACCTCAGTTCTGCAAGGGACAATTGCCACAAAAATTGATGATTTAGAATATACTTATTCAGGAAACCGGGCCACTACCATAAAAGATAACAGTGGTAACAAGACTGGTTATGAAGGGACATCAGGACTTCCTATAGGATATGATACTAATGGGAATATGATCAATATGGCGGATAAACAAATCAATGGAATAGTGTATAATTATTTAAATCTGCCCAATGCAATATCTGTTGGTTCTAGTCAGGCATATACTGATATTACTACAAAGTACGGATCAGATGGGACAAAGCTGAGAAAACAAGTAGTAAAAACACTTGTTGGAATAACGGGCACAACTTCTTCTACGGAAACTACAGATTATCTTGATGGATTTCAATATATAAATATAACAGGATCCGGAAATAATGGAGGAGGTTCAGAAATGTTTGCTGCCAGTCTGGAAACGAGCAAGGCTTTGGAAATGGAGGCCTATTCTGCAGAGACTTTAAATGTTGTTCCCGGTTTAGGGGCAAAGAATCCTGAGCTTCAGTTTTTCCCAACCGCAGAAGGATTTTATGATTATGGAAAAGATCAGTATATTTACCAGTATAAAGATCATTTAGGAAATGTAAGGATAAGTTTCGCAAGAAACAGCACAGGCGCTCTTGAGATTACAGATGCTAATGATTATTATCCATTTGGGATGAACCATTTAAAAACGGGATTCTCCTTTTTTAGTCCAAGTGCTTATAAGAACTACAAGTACAACGGCAAGGAATTGCAGGAGACTGGGATGTATGATTACGGGGCAAGGATGTATATGCCGGATATTGGAAGATGGGGTGTGGTAGATCCTTTAGCGGAAATGATGCGTCGTCATAGTCCTTATAATTATGCTTTTAATAATCCGATTAGGTTTATAGATCCAGATGGTAGAGCTCCTCTTACTGATTACTACAATTTGAAAGGGCAACTCACAAAACATGTTGAAGATGGTAAAACGGATAAGAAAATAGTATTAACTACTAGTAAAAAGGAAGCTGATACAGATGCTGCAATAAACAATGGTTATGTTGTTAATCAGATAACTAATGACCAGATTAAACAGATCGATGATATATATGCTTTTGGTAAAACAGACAAAACAGGTACTGAGAAAGGGTTTTATTTTGGGCAGAATGGAAAATCATCAAAAACTGTAACAGGTGAAAAGACTGGAGAAGTAGGACCAAAAGCATGGGCCGAAGCTAAAAAAGATTTACGAGACAAAGGTGATACTGTTGCTTCTGATGCGCACTTACACCCTCTTGATTATGACAGTGAAGGTAATGTGGTTGCTTACGGAAAACCAACACCTTCAATGGGAGCAGGCAAAGATACAGATCCTAAAAATATGCAGGGAAATCAGCCATCTATGGTTTTGGGTTGGACGGAAATCCCAGGATCATTGCCTCCAGGTCAAATAGGAGGAACACCTTCTCCTAATACATATTCTCCTACAGTAGGATTTTATAATTCAGGAGGTTCTATTATTACAATAGATTATTCAGCATTTAAAAAAGCAATGGAAAAAGTAAATAAATAATTATGAAATATTCAATCTGTGTTTTATTGGTTTTGTTGATGAGTTCTTGTGTATCTTATATAGATGTGTCAAAAAATAGTATCAATAATAATAGTATGGTATTCGATTATGGTAGCAATGAAAATAAACTTAAATATATTAATAAAGTTAATGCTTCAGCTGATCAAGACATATATTACACAACGCACTTTTCAATAACGTTACCTAAAAATATTGTTAACTGGAATGTAAAAAGTAATAATTTTTTCTTTGAATATGATGACAAGCAGATATTTTATATTTACTCTTCTTATAAAAATGAAGGACAGGAATCTGAGAATTGGGAATTAAAAGATATTGATTATAATGAAGTTTTAAAATATATAGGAGAATATTGGGATAAAAGAAAATATAACGAAAATTATCTCTATGAAGGACATAATGGAAGAGTATCGAAGTTATACACAAATGGAAAATATAAAATATTGTTTTATAATATAAAAAAAGATAATCTTCAAACATTTATTGAGAGTGCAAAAACATTTAATACAAACTTATAAACCTCTCTCCCGCACGATTGCATTGTGTGGTGGATAATAAGTAACCTCGTATTTTATGAGGTTACTTATTATTATAAGTACAATGGAAAGGAACTTCAGGAGACGGGTATGTATGATTATGGGGCGAGGATGTATATGCCTGACTTGGGAAGATGGGGAGTGGTGGATCCGTTGGTGGAAAAAGCTAGGCGTTGGAGTCCTTATACTTATGCATTTAACAATCCACTGAGATTTATTGATCCCGACGGAAAGCAAGGAAAAGATATTATTATTTTAACAGCCAATGGATCTTTTAAAGCTTCAAAAGAAATACTTTATAAGACAGCAGAAGGCAGAAGGTTATGGGATAAATATGGAACCAGTAAAACAGAAGATATTTATATAAATTCTAAAAACTTTGGTTTTAGCTCATCTACAGTAGCAGAAGCAATTAATGATATAAAATCAATGGGGCTTGCTAAGGATGGGAAAGTATCAATACCTGAAGGTTATTCTAATTCTTCGGAATTTAACAATTTAGACATATCCAAATCAGGAGATAAAAAAGTTCATTTAGTTTCTTTAAATGAAAATTATTTTAAAGAAAATAGTAGTGATTCAAGATACAGTGCAACACATATGGATGATGAAGGAAATTCAAAAACTATTGGATATAATAATTATGATTTAGCAGAAACTATTTATCATGAAATAAAGTCTCACATAGAAGATGCTACAGGAGATGTTGATCAAGATCATACAAAATATGGATCTTCTGCTTTTAGATTAACAGCTCCAACTACTCCAGGGTCTCCTGCAGAGACAATTATAAACCAACTTGTTAAAGTAAGAGAAGATGCAAAAAAAGATAAAAATGAGAAAAAAAATTAATCTTATTCCTTTGTGTATAATAATTCTGAGCTTTGCTATCCCCGTAAAAGCTCAAATTTTAGAATTTTATAGACCTATTATTGTAACATATAAATCGGGAATATTAAATAATGAAAAAGTTAATTTAGGAGTATTTGATTATTTTAAGCAAGATATTTCTAAAATGAAATATGAATATTTGAAATATGATTCTGAAAAAGAAAGTTTATTTAAATATGATGATATAAATAAAGTTTTTCAAAAAATAATATGCTTAAAATCTGAAAATTTTAAATCTCAAGAAAAAGTCAAATTAGGAATATTTGATGAATTTAATTTATCAAAAGAAAATTCCAAAAGTTTTATTGCTTCTTCTCCTTATGGAAAATACCCTTCACACCATAAAATAATTAATTCTATTGAAGTTCTTCAAAAAACAAAAAAAACATTAATATTAAGGATTAATTATCAAGATGAGTTTGAATGGAAGTATTTTGGAATTTTAGTTTTAACAGACTATAAATATGAAAATTTAGAAGATGATGAATAACAAGATATAAGTTCAAGATAAAAAGCCAGCTTTAAAGTTGGCTTTTATGTATACTGATGCTTATAAGAACTAAAAGTACAACAGGAAAGAACTCCAAGAGACTGGTATGTATGATTATGGAGCGAGGATGTATATGCCGGATATTGGAAGATGGGGTGTGGTGGATCCTCTTGCCGAAAAGATGACAAGGCATAGTCCTTATAATTATGCGTTTAATAATCCTATGAGGTTTATCGACCCCGACGGAAGAGCTCCTGTTGATGATCACTTTAATAAATTTGGTCGTTATATTGGAACTGATAATAAAAAAACGAATAATGTTGTTGTGCATACTAATAGTTCTGCTACAAAATTATCTCAATTAAATGGTAATACAGGAGCTGCAAGTCTTTCACAATTAGATTACAGCAAGAAAGGAACTATAACAGCTGTTTCAAAAGTTTTAGCACATTATGCAGGAGAAAAAGGAATTGGAGGTTATGTAGGTGTAGGAACATACTCTAAGGGAGATGCTCACACAAATGGACGAGGAAATATTTTCTTTAATACGACAGTTTTAAAAGGAGGCGATTATGATAATGCCTATAACATCCGGTCTACATTAAACCATGAAGGAGGAAAGTTTGGGCATAAAAATGAAAATTTCAAGGGAGATTATACTTTTGAATTACATGCAAAAGTTTACTTAAATGAAGCTATGAATCCAGATTTTGGAAAGACAACAGAAAGTTATCGGGCAGGGCAAGCCGCAGCTTTTGGATTACGTGTTCTTAACGCGGTAGATAAAGAATCCAAGTATGGAACTAATCTTATGAACATGATTGATACATACAATGAAAAAAATACAGGAGGTGTATATATAAACTTATATTCAGGTGGAAGTACTTTACCTACAATAACACCTCAGGTAGGAGACACATATTATAAACCAGTACCCTATGAAGATATTAAACAACCTCAAGATTAGTTTACTTTTTTTAGTTTTTATTGTTTTTTCATGTAAAGAAAGTAAACAAGATAAAATACAGTCAGCTTTTGCAGGTGATAACAGTAAAAAATGGTATTGTTATAGTATTGACGAAGATCATTCATTTTACCCTTATAGAGTAAAAGAATTTTTCAAAGATGGACGACAAATCCAATATATCAATAATTATACTACTAAGAATTTAGATACAATCCCAAGAAGTGATATATACAATCCTGAAAAATGGTTTATTATAAACGATTCGGTCGTTAGTATAGATTCTGAGAGAAATCCGGTAAGTGGTTCTTATCATAAGAATACCAGTAAAATACTTTATTATAGTAAGGATACTATTATTTTGCAGGGAACAAAGCGAAGTAATTACGAAGGTGTATTAACCCTTACACGATATAAAGAAAAAGAACAATAAAATAACAACAAAGCCACCGCGATTGCGGTGGCTTTGTTGTTATTTTATTGCAATATTTTTACGAATATGCTTTTCTAGTTTTACAATCCCGAATGTATGTATCTATCAAATCGTAGAGCGTTTGTTTTTTACTCTCTTCTAATTGTTCCAAATCCTTAATTCTTTCTACGGTTCTTTTATCAAAGGAAACCTGATTGGTCTCACCAACCAAATAATCTAAACTTACGCCAAGAGCATCTGCAATTTTTTTCGCAGTATCAACAGAAGGAATAGCTTCCCCTCTTTCGTACTTGCCGATCATTACACGAGACACCTCGCTTTTATCTGCCAAATCGCTTTGGGAGAAGCCGTTCTTGTCTCTTAATGTAGTTATAATACTTCCTATATTCATCTCTAAAAAGATATAAAAGTTCTTAATAATTAAATATTATATCAAAAATATGAAATTAAAGGATATAAAAAATCTGATAATATTTTGCAAATTGAAAACAAAAAGATACTTTTATATCTGATAGTAACATCAAAAAAAATAAAATATTTTTCTTTTATGGAAATCTCCACAATCAAACAACGGTTAAGTTTATCCGCAGTTCTGCAACATTACAACCTTAAGCCAAAAAACTCAATTACTTATTCTCATTGAGAACAGTGACTCTTACTGGCAAGAAGTTGGAGATGAAGCTAATCGTTATTTTGAAAACTCTAATGATGCTTTAGAATGGTTAATGATAATAAAAAAAGAATTGAATGGCTAATTTTGACTTTTATCACTAAAGAATAAATAGATCCGAGAAGGTACACTTTCTCGGATTTTTAGTATTTAAGATTAATGGGCCTGAAAGTAGCTTTGTAACAGAAATATACAAATGGAAATATGGTAGTGAAGAAACTACGGTAATGATGACCAGAAAATTCTGGAAATAAATTTAAATTTGTGATGTGAATGGCAACGAGTATGACGCTCGCGCCAGCGGAGGGGATTCTGAAGATAGATTACAATTACCTGAATCTGCCCGATTATGTCAAGTTCGACAAAACCTATCTACCTCGAGACCTGAATCCGGGAGTTCTGGATTATAATGTGAATACAAGATACTTATATAATGCGGAGGGAGTTAAACTGAGAAAAGTATACACTTATGGATCTGGTAGAGGCCAAATGGAAACGGTTGAAAAAACGGATTATCTTGATGGCTTTCAATATACCAATGATAAACTGAGTTTTGTGCCTACTTCAGAAGGGTATTTTGATTTCGTTCAGAATAAGTATATTTACAACTATACAGATCAGGTAGGAAACATCAGACTGGCGTATTACAAAGATGCTTCCGGAAACCCGAAAATTGATCGGGTAACCGATTATTATTCATTCGGATTGGAGTTTGGAGATTATTTAGGAACTTCTCTTTCAATATCACCCAACTATAAGTACTCTTCTCAAGGACAAGAAAAACAAATGGAAACAGGATGGAGTTCTTATAAATGGAGAAATTATGACTCTGCGATGGGGAGATTCTTCAATGTCGACCCGTTGAGTGAGAAATATGCCTATCAATCGCATTACAACTTCTCTGAGAACAAGGTTGTTTCACATAGAGAATTAGAAGGTTTAGAGGCTATTGATATGAATAAAGTCCGAGAAGCTTTTGACAATGGTAAAAAAGGTAAAAGCTATCAATTAGTAATTCATGTAGATCAGCCAGGAAAAGGAGGAGATAGAGATGTATATGAACCTAATGATTCAGGGCATGCATTTATAACTTTAAATAGAAAAAATACTGATGGAACAACGGATTCTAAGACATTTGGTTTTTATCCATATCCTCAATCTGTAAATCCATTAGCTTCGGAGGCTGATGGAAAAATAAAAGATAACTTGGGACATGAACAAGAAGTTGTACAAACAAGACCTATTAATGAGAAAAATTTTAATGATATTTTAGATTTTGTTGAATCAAAGAAAAATACAAAATATGACCTAAATACTAATAATTGTACAGATTTTGTTATAAACTGTGCAGCAGCAGCAGGAATAAATCTTCCCAAAACTAAATCAACTTGGCCGAATGGAGGAGGTACTAATCCTGGTAATTTAGGGGAGGATTTACGTAAACAAAATGAAAATATTCGTAAAGGTAAATCTCCAGAAGGTTCAACTACATCTAGAAATAAAAATAAAGATAATGATAAGAAAATTAGTTTATAGTTTAGTATTTGTTGCTTTATCCTGCTTTAGTTGCTCTAAAGTAGAACAACAATATAAAAATCCTATTTTTGCAACTTTTTTTGAAGAGTTGAGGAATAGTAGTGTTAATGAATTTTGCAAGTCTTATTATAAAGATAAGCCAGCAGAATATTTGAAATTATATATTCCAATACTAAAGAATCTTAAAAAATACAACTCCGAATTTATTATTACAGATTATGATCAATATAAAGGAGAAAAACCTAACATAGATGGAGCTACTAAGGATGTTTATATTTTAGAAAACAGTAATATAAAAGATAAAATTTATGTTAAAGTTGAGAATAATAAAGTACAATATTTACTCCCAATTGGGAAAGGGAAAGAAGATATAATTGGTTGGCTTTAGATAACATTAAAGTCAATGCCAAACCGAAAAATATAATTGAAGGAATCAGTTTAATAAGTTTAAAATTGATAAAAAATTAGAGTATTGAAATTTCAGTACTCTAATTTTTAATTATAAAACGCCCTGAAGATAATAAAGGGTTTGAAAGCAAATGCAAATAATCTTATGAATTCTGGCGAAAATAACAAGGTAGAGCTGCGTAATAGTTCAGGAACAGATTTAACCTCTTCTCAATCAACTAGTATGCAAAATCATATTAAGATTATCAGTGAGAATAGGGATAGAAAAGAAAAAGAACAACAAAAATCAAATCAAAACCAAAATGGAAATTAATAGAAGAATATTTTTAATAATTAGTTTTTTTATTTTAACTCTTGTTTCATGCCAAACTAAAAAAGTAATATTATATGAGAAATATGAGAATTTAGATTCGGAAAAGAAATCTGAAGTTGATGAATACCTTACCGATGCTAAAAAATTAATACCTAAAAAAGAATCTGAAATTATATTGATGTTCCAGTATAATTGTTTTTTCGACAAAAGCTTGAAATTAAATAATGGATATGAGACAAAATTTCCTAAAATTTCAAATAAGAATCATTATGGTCAAAGATTTGCTGCATTTGAGAAAAAAAATGGAAATATAAAAATAAGCTTATCCAATGGAAGAAAATTTCTTATTAATCAGAAAGATGGATATGATTACATTGGTGTTTGTTACAATGAAAAGGAAAGCAAATTATATATAGAATATTTTGACTATCCTCATATGTTAGTATTGGAATAAATCAAAATTTGAGCTAACAAACTTTGTAATTATTATTTTCAATGGTAAACTTCCCTGTTTTTGAAGACTTCCCCTTTTTCAAACTGTTGATAAATATAAAATATCTTCTAATAGATTAAATATTCTTAGCATATAACCAAGGGCTAAGTCCATTCAAAGATTTATAAAATAGAGAGTCTTAATTCTTATGATATTATTTATTTTGGGCGAGGTGATCAGAAATATAAAATTGTTTCAAAACAGCCAAAAGATAAAGTGATTAATAAATACAAAAAAATCAAAATTGGAGAATCTTTAATTTTATATTAAATCTATATCGTCCTTATGATAAGGATAAAAATCCTTTGACTAATACAAGTACTGCACCCTATGTAATAAGTTGTTACATGTTTACAGATACAAAAATTTGTGAAGAAAAAGAAATAAAGATATATACTACAGAAAACCTTAAAGGATTATACTATGTAAAATAATCCCATTGCTGCCGCAAGGGTCACGCTTGTACCCCCGAAAAAGAAAGCTACTGTGAAAGCGGTGGTTTTTATCTTGTTCTGTTTTATATATGGAAACAGAACAAGATTATTGCAGCAGCAGGATATTATCAAAACCCAAATAACCCTAACAGCAAAGAAAATACAGAATCTTTAACGTATGATTTGAATGGAAATATCACCAATCTTTATAGAACCTCAGTTCTGCAAGGGACAATTGCCACAAAAATTGATGATTTAGAATATACTTATTCAGGAAACAGGGCCACTACCATAAAAGATAACAGTGGTAACAAGACTGGTTATGAATGAACAACAGGACTTCCCATAGGATATGATGTTAATGGGAATATGATCAATATGGCAGATAAACAAATCAATGGAATAGTATACAATTATTTAAATCTGCCCAATGCAATATCTGTTGGTTCAAGTCAGGCATATACTGATATTACGACCAAGTACGGATCAGATGGGACAAAGCTGAGAAAACAAGTCGTAAAAACACTTGTTGGAATAACGGGCACAACTTCTTCTACAGAAACTACAGATTATCTTGATGGATTTCAATATATAAATGTAACAGGATCCGGAAATAATGGAGGAAGCACGGAAATGTTTACTGCAAATCTGGAAACGAGCAGGGCTTTGGAAATGGAAGCTTATTCTGCAGAGACTTTAAATGTTGTTCCCGGTTTAGGAGCAAAGAATCCTGAGCTTCAGTTTTTCCCAACCGCAGAAGGATTTTATGATTATGGAAAAGATCAGTATATTTACCAGTATAAAGATCATTTGGGAAATGTACGGATAAGTTTCGCAAGAAACAGCACAGGCGCTCTTGAGATTACAGATGCTAATGATTATTATCCATTTGGAATGAACCATTTAAAAACGGGATTCTCCTTTTTTAGTCCAAGTGCTTATAAGAATTATAAGTACAATGGTAAGGAGCTGCAAGAGACGGGTATGTATGATTATGGAGCGAGAATGTATATGCCGGATATTGGTAGATGGGGGGTAGAAGACGAATTGGCAGAAAAGTCGAGAAGATTTTCACCTTATACCTATGCATTAGATAATCCTATAATGTTTGTTGATCCAGATGGTAGAGAAGCACAACAGTGCTGTGGAAAATTATGGGAACTTACTAAAGCGTATTATTCTGGTTTATATCA
This sequence comes from Chryseobacterium sp. B21-037, assembly GCF_028570785.1. Taxonomy (NCBI): domain Bacteria; kingdom Pseudomonadati; phylum Bacteroidota; class Flavobacteriia; order Flavobacteriales; family Weeksellaceae; genus Chryseobacterium; species Chryseobacterium sp. B21-037. The sequence continues at coordinate 1,851,368 of NZ_JALGCB010000001.1, read as the reverse complement.
AGGAGCAAAAGCAACAGTTCAAGGAACCGCTAATTTTGTCAGACATCCAATAAACAGTATAAATGCAGCAAGCAAAGCAATGGCAAAAGATCCTATAGGAGCTCAAACCAATATGCTAAAAAGCGTAGCCAAAACTTTTTCACCAATGGTATCTGCAGCCAGTATTGGATATACAGCAGCTACAAAGGGAGTTAATGCAGCGGGAAGAGAAGCCGGGAGTGATTTGACACAAAAAGTAATTGATGCAACTGTCACTGCGGGATTGAAGGGTGCTGGAAATTTAATAGGTAAAGCAACTGCAGCTGGAGAAGCATCCACTTCTAAATCAATAACAGTAACGCAGGAATCGGTTACTCAAGCGCTACAAGATTCAAGTTTGAAAACAACACAAGGGGTCGTTTCAGGACCCGTAGTTGAAAATTATGTAGGAAGAATAATGAACGGAGATGTAGCACCTCCTATAAAAGTTACAAGTGAAGGTGTTATAGTTGAAGGAAATCATAGATACGTTGCAGGGAAATTAACAGGTGTGGAACCAGAGCAAGTGCCAGGAACTTTATCCCCAAGTCAACAATCTAGAGTTGCTCCTGTAAAAGATACCAAAGTAGACCCAACTGATTGGGGGCAACGATAAAATTATAATTATGAAAATTTATTGTGAAAATAATAATGAAATAGATGTTCCTTATAATAGCTTAAAAGGTGCTATTTTGGATAATTTAGATTTACATAGAGTTAAGCTTGAAAATGTTGAATTGAAAGGTGTGATTTTTCATAAATCCAATTTACGAGGAGCACTTCTTTATAATTCAGATTTGAGAAATGCAGATTTATCTTTTGTAAATTTAATTACCGCGGATTTACGTGACACCTTATTAATGAATGCAGATTTATCAAATGCAACAGCTTACAGATGTGATTTTAGACACGCAAAATTACAAAAAGCAAATCTAAATAATGCCAATATTAATTCTGCGGATTTTAGTAATGCAAATTTATCCGGAGCAGATATGTGTTGTTTAGAAATAGAGGAAGCAATATTTAGAGGAGCGGTATATAATGAAACTACAATTTGGCCGAAAGGATTTAATCCTAAGGATTTTGGCTGCATTTTACTTTAATAAATTTTGTTATGAGGCTTTTTTTAGACATTGATGGTGTAATGGTTCACGCTAATCCATATAAAAAAGTGGAGATGGAAGAAGATGGATTTTATAAATTTAATGCAAATGCTATTGATGTTATAAATTCAATTGATGATTTAGAAATAATTTTATCAACTTCACATAGATTTAGATTTGATATTCAAGAATGGGAAAATATTTTTCAGAGGAGAAATATTAAATTTAAAGAAATATCTATTATGAATTTAAAATTAGATTCCAAATTTTCAAGAAGAGAGGAAATAGAAAAATGGATAAATGATAATAAAATTGATCCTGATGATTTAATTATAATAGATGATGATAAGTCATTAAATGGGTTACCAGATAATTTAAAAAGAAGATTAATTTTAACAGATCCTTATATAGGTTTGAATAACGCTGCTCTCCAAAATTTGCAACTTCGGAACAGATAACAAAAAAACTTCCCTCTGCTGGCGCGAGCGTCACGCTCGTGCCCGAATAAAGACTAACAATCTATATAAAAATCCGAGAAGGTACACTTTCTCGGATTTTATTTTAGTATTTAAGATTAATGGGCCTGAAAGTAGCCTTATAACAGAAATATACAAATGGAAATATGGTAGTGTAAGAAACTACTGTAATGATGACCAGAAAATTCTGGAAATAGATTTAAATTTGTGATGTGAATGGCAACGAGCGTTACGCCCGCACCAGCGGAGGCTAGTACCTTTACTAATGAAGCAGTAGCGGAATCGGTTATTAGATCGACAATAAGAAGCAATCGAACGGCAATTAAATCTTGGCTAAAAGGCAGTAACTCCGTGGATAACTTAGTTTTAGAGTATAATGGAGTGAATAATATAGGCCGAGGAATCATGAGAAATACTGGTATTATTAACGAATTAAATAATGCAAGAATAGTACTTAAATCTAATGGTAGTGGAAATTATTTTATATTAACAGCATTTCCAAAATAAAATAAAATGAATTTAAAAAAGATTATCCAAATCTATTTCAGTTTTTTGTAGGATATTTTCCAGATGTAGATTTTGAAGATCTTACGGATGAACAAATTGTCTCAAATTATGTTTTAAAACATAAAGAGTTAAATAATCATCAAAAGATTGATAGTCTAAAAATAGATATTGACGGGTTAATTGGTGATATACTTTCTTACTGGCAAGAAGTTGGAGATGAAGCTAATCGTTATTTTGAAAACTCTAATGATGCTTTAGAATGGTTAATGATGATAAAAAAAGAATTGAATGGCTAATTTTGACTTTTATCACTAACGAATAAATAGATCCGAGAAGGTATACTTTCTCGGATTTTTATTTTAGTATTTGAAAGACTGAAAGTATTTTTTTGTGGAATCTTATAATTGAAATTTAATACTACAAAAAATTACCATAAAGATGATCAGGGAATTTTGGTAGTACGTTTAAATTTGTAATGTATGAATGGGCAATGAGCGTGACGCTATTGAATTTAATAATGCCATATTTTTTCTATATTTAGGAGAAGTATATAGTAAATACAAAATGCTCGTAAACTCAATACCTCCGGATGGAGGCATGTTATACAAAGAAACCGATATGGCTCAGTTTTTTCCTGAGCCTTTCAATGCAATAACTGCTGTATTTTTTTTAGCCATAGCCATTTTCTGGACCATTAAATTGAAGGGTCGTTTTAAAGAATATCCTTTTTTAACCTACTGTTTAGTTTTATTGTACATTGGTGCAATAGGCGGAACTATTTACCATTCTTTCAGGCAATGGCCGGTATTTGTCATGATGGATTGGATGCCCATTATGCTGCTTTGTCTGTCTGCCGGATTTTATTTTATAGCAAAGAGCACCAGATGGTACTATGCTGTTGTAATGGTTATTGTCTATGTGATCCTTATGTTGGGTTTGAGAAATTGGATTTTGGTCGATAACGTTGCTCTCTTTATCAACATCAATTATGCGATCATGGCTTCATTTGTACTTTTCTCGGTAGTAAGGTACTTGATGTATACAAAGTGGAAAGCCGGAAAATGGGTGGGTTTTGCTTTATTGTCGTTTGTTTTCGCACTTATTTTCCGTATCGCTGATCAGTGGGGGTGGTTGAGTTTCGGAACCCACTTTTTATGGCATACTTTCGGAGCGGCAGCCACATTTTGCATGTTTAATTATATTTATCTTACGCAGAATACAATGAGAAAAAAAATAAAGAGTTTACATTTTCTTTGAATTCTAATTCATTCATAAGTGTGTTTAAACTTAACCAAAAAATCACAAAAGTTTTATCATTTAAACCTCTTCGGTTTGTGGTTTAATAAAAATTCAAACATTTTTTTGTGAAATTCACAGTGTGATTCTTTTACGTTTGCAAGAAAGATGATTTACTTATATTTGTCGCAAAGCAAATTTAAATGTTCAAAAAAGTAAGCGCTGTATTTATTCTTGGCTTTTATACGGTTTTTTGTTCGGCCCAACAGGTTCGGCCTTCCCAATCATCTGAAATTTACCGTGAACTCAAAACACTTAAACATCTCCCTAAAGTTTTATACCTTGCGGCTCATCCCGATGATGAAAATACAGGATTGCTTTCGTGGCTAATCAACGATCAGAATGTAGAAACGGGCTACTTGTCTTTGACAAGAGGTGATGGGGGGCAGAATTTATTAGGGACAGAGCAGGGAGCTGCATTGGGTTTAATCAGAACGCATGAGCTTTTGGAGGCAAGAAAATTAGACGGTGCCCAACAGTTTTTTACCCGGGCCATTGATTTCGGGTTTTCTAAAAATACGACCGATACTTTCAAACAATGGGATGAAAATAGCATTATCGCTGACGTAGTTTGGGGCATCCGTCAATTCCGTCCGGATGTTATCATTTGTCGATTTCCTCCAACTGCAGCAGCAGGCCACGGACAACATGCGGCTTCGGCCGTGGTTGCGGAAAAAGCCTTCAGGCTGGCAGGTGATAAAACTGCTTTTCCGGATCAATTAAAATATGTGAATGTATGGCAACCCAAACGCGTATTGTGGAATACTTTCCGGTTTGGTGGGGTTAATACAACTTCTGAAAATCAACTGAAAATTACCGTTGGGCAATATGATCCGCTGCTGGGAATGGGCTATGGTGAACTGGCAGGATTAAGCAGAAGCCTACATAAAAGCCAGGGAGCAGGAACACAGTCTGTAGCCGGAATCAGAACTGAATATTTTTCTCATGTTATCGGAGAGCCTGCAAAAGCAACACTTTTTGACGGAGTCGTTAAAACCTGGACCTCAAAAGGAAACGCTGACATTGACCTGGCCTTAGATCAAATTATTTCTACCTTCAATTTCAATAATCCTGATCTGAGTTTACCCGCTTTGCTTGCCTTACGAAAAAAGGTTATGGCAGTTCAGGATGCAGACCTGAAAAAGGATAAAATTAAATCTCTCGACCATATCATTCTGAGCTGTGCCGGATTTATGGGCGAGGTGGTGACGAATCAGGCCGAGGCCGTAGCCGGGGACCATTATAATTTCAGGTTAAATCTGATTTCAAGAGCTGCTGATCCTGTTGTTTTAGAAAATGTACAATGGTTACATCAATCAGAAAGCTTCAATAGAAAACTGTCAAAAGATTCTTTAATTACCATTCAGCATAACATTCAGATTCCTGCAGATGCGGCACTTACAGAACCTTACTGGTTGGCAAAACCTCCCGCCAACGCAGCAACTTTCTCTGTTCCGAATGATACTTTAATTGGTTTGCCTGAGGCGGAGTCATCCCTGAATGTGTTGCTTGGTTTAAAAATAGGCTCGGAAAAGTTTCGGGTTAAACTTCCTTTATCTTTTAAGAAATTAGATCCGGTACGTGGTGATGTGGTCGAAGGCCTGCGTATTGTTCCAGCATTGGAACTGAAATTTATACAACCCCTGTATGTGGTTAAAGAAAATGAAGATTTGCATTTGAGTTTAAATGTTAAGGTGAATTCCAGCAAAAACTTCAATAAAGGTATCCTCAATCTCATGTATAACGGAGAGCGAGTAGGTAACGCGGATATTAGTTCGCTCAATGGAAAAGATACTACCATCGATTATGTTATTCCAAAAACGAAACTGGCTTCAATTAATTCATCCCGCTTGCAACTGGAAGCCAATTTTGTTGCAGATGGAGTTACGTATAATAAAAAGCAAATATTAATTCAGTATCCGCATTTACCTTCCTTACAATATTTTGCACCTGCCACTGTAACCGTCATGAAAGGCGATATTCAGGCGAAGGTTAAAAAAGTGGGGTATATAGAAGGTGCAGGTGATTTCATTCCTGACTTCCTACGCATTGCAGGTATCCAGGTAGACGTCCTGAAAGATGAAGATTTTTATGGCAATATAGATGAGTCTGCCGGAAACGGGAGTCAGAGCAAGCTGTCGCAATACGATGCCATCGTACTTGGGGTTCGCGCTAATAACACAGAGAAAAAACTGGGTCGCTGGATGCCTTTTCTATGGTCTTATGTAAAAACAGGAGGTAATCTGGTGATGCAGTATAACACCAACCAGGATACAACCGTTGATAAATTGGGGATATACAATTTCAGTATTGCCAATAAACGGGTTACCGAAGAAAATGCTGCGGTTACGTTTTTAAACCCTGATCATAAGTTACTGAACTTTCCAAACAAAATTACTCCGGATGATTTTAAAGGCTGGGTGCAGGAGCGTGGTGCCTATTTCCCTGCACAATGGGATGCAGCGTATGAACCGCTTTTTGAAATGCACGATACCGATGAAGAGCCTCTTCAGGGATCTACTTTATATGCCAAATACGGTAAGGGTAATTTTATCTATACGCCGTTGGCATTTTTCAGACAGCTGCCTTCAGGGAATGTGGGGGCGGCACGTTTATTTTTTAATTTTTTAAGTGCACAGAAAAACTGATGAACAAACAACTTAAAAACTGGAATATCTGGTACATACTATTAGCAGTAGCATTAGTATTCCAGATCGCATTTTATTATTGGTTTACTAAATTCTGGGCATGAGTAATATAGATTGGACAGTTCTCATTTTTACACTGGTTGCAGTGGTGGTTTACGGCGTATTCATCGGCCGGGGCCAAAAAAACAACGAATCCTACCTGAAGGCAGATAATAAAATGCCGTGGTACATTGTGCTGATAGGTATTATGGCTACGCAGGCTAGTGCCATTACATTTCTTTCAGCACCGGGCCAGGCCTATACTGACGGTATGCGTTTCGTTCAGTATTACTTTGGTTTGCCTTTGGCGATGATCGTTATCTGTATTACCTTCATCCCTATTTTTCAGCGCCTGAATGTGTATACGGCCTATGAATATTTAGAAAACCGTTTTGATAAGAAAACAAGGGTACTCACTTCATTGCTTTTTCTTTTTTCCAGGGGTTTGTCAACAGGAATCAGCATTTACGCGCCGAGTATCATCTTATCAAGCGTTTTAAACTGGAATATTTATTTGACCAATGTTTTAACGGGCGGCATTCTGTTGATTTATACCTATGTTGGCGGTGCAAAAGCGATCGCTCACACGCAAAAATTGCAGTTTCTCATTATTTTGGGAACAATGGCTTTTGCTGGGTATCTGCTTATCGAGAATATGCCGAACGGAATCGGTTTTAAGGATGCGTTGTATCTGGCGGGGAAATCAGGCAAGCTCAATGTCATTACCACAGAATTCGACTGGAAAGACAAATACAATATCTGGAGTGGATTGATTGGCGGTTTTTTCCTGGCTCTTTCTTACTTCGGGACGGACCAGAGTCAGGTCGGGAGGTATATTACGGCCAAAGACAATACCAATGCAAAAATGGGTTTGCTGTTGAACGGATTGGTTAAAATTCCGATGCAGTTTGCCATTCTCCTGATCGGTGCCCTGCTTTTCGCGTTCTTTTCTCTGAAACCGGCTCCGATTTATTTTAATGAACGTTCTTATCAGTATTTAAAGGAAACAAAACCTGAACAGGCTGCGGTTTTTGAAAAAGAACATCAGGATTTGCAAATAAAATTTAACGCAGAATCAAAAGAAATTTTAAAGCTAAAAGAAACTCATTCTCCCCGGCTCAACAAAACAATTCAGGATTTTAAAAATACGCAAACTGAGGTAAAAGCATTGCACGGAAGGGTAGAGGAAGCAATTAATAAATCAAATTATAATGCAGAGAAAACGGATACGAATTACATTTTCCTGTATTTCGTAAAAAATAACCTGCCTGTAGGAATGATCGGTTTACTGTTTGCCGTCATTTTTCTGGCAAGCTGGGGTTCCATTTCGGCAGCACTGAACTCCCTCGCCGCCTGCTCATTAAAAGATGTTCATCTGATATTCAGAAAAGATATTCCTGATGAGAAAACCGAATTGAAATACAGTCGCCTGCACACTTTGGCCTGGGGCATTTTCTCCATCGGGGTAGCCATGTTTGCCACGCAAATGGGTTCGCTTATCGAAGCGGTGAATGTATTGGGGTCTCTTTTCTACGGCCCGATTTTAGGGATTTTTCTGGTTGCATTTTATTATAAGAAAATCAACGGCGCGAATGTATTTATTTCTGCCATTGTATCAGAAATTACTGTAATTGCCGTTTACCAGTTGGATATCATTTCTTTCCTCTGGCTTAATGTAATCGGCGCAGTGGCAGTCGTTATATTTTCTGCAATTGGTTTAGTGTTTTATAAGCCGAAAGATGTAAATTCGTAAACAACAAATAAACAAACAAATTATTATGAAAACAATGATTAAATCTGTTACTGTAGTTTTTGCTGCAATGACGCTTTCAGTAAATGCTTTTGCACAGGACACTAAAAAGCCTGCCAGCCCTCCGGCTACTGCTACAGGAAAAATCAAAGATGCCACCATTACCATAAACTATAGCAGTCCTTCTGTTAAAGGGCGTACCATCTGGGGTGGTTTAGAAGCTTACGATAAAGTTTGGCGTGCGGGAGCTAATGAAGCAACTACTTTTGAAACGGATAAAAATATTACTGTTCAGGGTAAACCGCTGCCTGCAGGGAAATACAGCTTCTTCCTGATTCCTAAAGAAAGTGGAACATGGACTGCGATTTTCAACAAAGAGCCGAAACAATGGGGTGCTTACAAATATGAACAGGCAAAAGATGCTTTACGTGTTGATGTAAAAACAAAAGCTTTACCGGCAACACAGGAAAATTTAGTGTATAAAATCAACAGTAATGGATTCACAATGGATTGGGATAAAATCTCGGTTCCTGTGGAGATCAAATAAATTGAGATACAAGAACAAAAAATCCCGGATCATCCGGGATTTTTTTTGTTTAAATTGATCGTATAACAAACATCACTATTATAAATTTCAGTGATATAGTCCTTCTTGTTTTGCAATAACTTTATAATGTGATCAATTACTTTAATTATTTTTTGGGATTACTTCAAGACCGTTTATTTTTCCAACAGGGGCAATTTTAATATGTTTATCTCCTTTGGTCACATAAAAATAATAGGTACTGTTAATATCGATCATATAGATTTCAGTTGGTCCTTCAGATTCTGAAGTGATGGTATAATTGTATTTCAGGTTTTGAGTGTCAATTCTTTTTTTTATCATGCGACCCTGGCCTATTCCAAGACCGACAAACAATGCGAGGAGTTCAATGGAGACAAGTATTGAAAAAATCGGGATCATGATTTTTTTCAGCTCCGTCTTATCTGTTTCAGGGTTTATTTTATAATTTCCTAACAGCTTTTTGCTCCAGCTTTTCTCTCTATTCTTTACAAGGATTACCTGCAATAAAAAGAAAATGAGCACAACAGAAAAAATAACGATTATCAAAATCGGACTGGAGGCCATGTCAGCAATCGGACTTATAAGAATATCTGTTATGGACGAGTATTTCAAAATATTAATATCTAATTGATAAAAAAGGATACTTTCCTTTAAAAGTCCAAGAATAATAAGATATAAATATCCCAATGGCAATAATCCCTGAATTTTTTCTAAATATTTCATGCAACTAAGATATTATTTTTATGACTACAGAATGTGTAATACTTAATTAATTTTTATGTTGATGATTAAACCTCACGGAAATATTATTGATTATGTTTCTACTTATGGGATGATCAAAATACAATTCAAACGAATGATATAATCTTGCTTTCTGATGCCTATTTTTTGAGTTATACTGAAATACGAAATCGGCGAGTTTGAGGTTGGATTTGTAAAAAATCTATCAAAGTTTAATTTGATAGATTTTATCCTTAATTTTTTTACTTTTAATAAGCTACCCCCAATATCCACCGAACCCCAAAAAGATCTGTTATTTCGATGAACCGTTGTTTTTCCACCTCCGGAGAAGAACTTTCTTTATCTTTAGCAAGCCGCATTATAAGCCTAGACCGTTCGGATGCATCCTGACAGGGAAAATAAATTGCAAGTTGGTTGCCCGTTTGGTAACCTTCATCATGAACAAGGTCGGAACCATGAAGAACAATTCGTTCAGAAATTAGAGAACCACTAATCACCGGTTTATTGTAATATTGATTCAGAGGTATTTCCAGTAATTCAAAAAAAAGTTCTCCTCCAAAACAGGATTGATAAAAGGTAAATGCTTCTTTACAGTTTCCTGTTAACGTTATGAATACTCCAAATCTTGTAGATTCATTTTGATGGTTAAGCATATAGTTACGTTAAGCATCCGGAATTTCAGGCTCTACAAGCCTTTTTAATTTTTCAAGGGACTCCTGCCAGCCCAGATAGCACATTTCTGCAGGTATTTGTTCAGGAATACCGGTTTGTTCAATTCTGATTTCTGTTCCGCACGATACTTTGCCGAATGAGACTGTAGTAGTCATTTCTCCCTGCAAAGCCGGATTATCAAAGTGCTCAATATATTTAAGAAACTGCCCTTCTCTGATCTCAGTATAGGTACCACCGAAAGAATGTCCGTTACCAGTGCTGAAATTAATAAAAGTCATTTTAAACTGTCCGCCTTCTTTAAAATCTGCCTGCTGCACAGTGCATATAAATCCATAGGGTGGAATCCAGGAAGCATAAGCTGTTACATCGGCAAATGCGCGGAAAACTTTTTCCGGAGCTGCCTGGATTATTCTGTGTAATGAAACGCTGTTGTTTGTCATTTTTTCTGATTTTAGAGGTTTGAATATATTTTGTTTTTTTTTAATTATCCAAAGATTTATTGTACTGAAGGGATTTTATCATAGGAAGTGGCTAATTCTTCTTTTCGGACATTCCATTTCCGGAAGCGATAAGAGACCATCAGTACTGCCAAAAATACAAGTGGCATCAACATATATCCCGGATTACCGTCAACACATGCATGGCTTATAAAAGCAAATATCAGGTTAAAAGCCAGACCGGCATAGGCCCATTCTTTTATTTTATCAGGTACCTTATTAAATGATATGGCCACAATTCCTAATATCTTACAGATAATTAATGCGTAGGCAAAATAGTCCGGATACCCCAGGGCTTTTGTTCCTGCATTTACATATTCGGATGCAAACAATAAAGTTGCAGCAGGCATAACGCCTTCCCAAAGGATCAGTACAATGGTAGCTGTCCAGAAAATTATTTTATTCTTTTTCATGTTTAAGGATTTAGTAATTATTAATTATTTGATGATTCTGCATATTTTACAAAATTGTCCAGAATAGCCTGCCAGCCCTGTTTCTGAAATTCGGGATCATTCTCGGTTTCAGGATCAAAGCTTGTTGTTATCAATGTTTTTCCGTTTTGTATATCGAAGATGGTAGAGGCTGTTCTTCCATCAGCCATGGTATAACTTATTTCCCTGTTTGGGTCAACCTTATCGTAAGTACCGGAGAAATCGAAACCGAAACTTCCATCCCTGGCTTCCATTCTGTTTGTAAATGTACCTCCGACTCTGAGATCATTATTACTACTGGGACAATGCCAGCTTGGGTGTGCCGAATTCCAGTTCATAATATCTTCCGGTGAATTCCACATTTTCCATACTTTTTCCACAGGAGCATTAACTTCGGCCTGTACCTGAATTTTTTGTTCGTTTTTCATTGTTTTAATTTTTTGTTGTTATTGTTATGACAAAGATCGAACAGATAATAAAAAAACGGGTGTTGTAAAAACGACAACCTAAGGGGTGGATTACGACAAAAATTATAAGTATCTTTATCACAAAATAAAAGGTATGCAGATATCAGTTTTTGTTCCTCAATATGGTACCATAGAAGCCATAACCCCGGCATTCAGGACTTTTCATACTGCGAATGAGTTTCTTTCCGTATTTGGGAAAAAGCCAATCTTTAAAGTAGAATATGTAGGATTAAATGAGTATGTTCCTGCTAATAGCGGAGAGTATACGATAAAGACAAACAGGCTCCTTCAGAACGTTACCCATACGGATCTGCTTATCATTCCTCCTACCTTTGGGGATATGGAGGAAGGCATAGCGGCAAATGCAGATGCAATTCCCTATTTCAGGAAACTTTATTTTGAAGGAACAAGCCTTGCCAGTTTATGTGTCGGAGCCTTCCTTCTTGCAGAAACAGGTCTTCTGGACGGCAGTAAATGCTCTACCCATTGGGCTTATATTAACGAGTTTAAAAATAGGTATCCGCAGATAGAAGTAGAAGACGGGGCCATTATAACAGAACATGATAATATTTACAGCAGTGGTGGAGCGAGCAGCTTATGGAACCTGATACTATATCTTGTAGAAAAATATTCCGACAGGGAAACTGCTATTATGATCTCAAAATATTTTGCCCTGGACATAAGCAGGGATAACCAGTCGCAATTTGCCATTTTCCGTGGTCAAAGAAGCCATACGGATGAACAGATTAAAAGTGTCCAGGATTTTATAGAAGATCATTATGAAGAGAAAATGACGGTTGAAGATCTTGCTGCCTATGCCGGTATAGGACGCCGTACCTTTGAAAGAAGGTTTAAGGATGCCACAAACAATACTCCTGTAGAATACATACAGCGGGTACGCATAGAGGCTGCTAAAAAGTTTTTGAAGCATCCCGGAAAAATGTTTCGGAAGTAATGTACGATGTAGGCTATACGGATACGAAGGCATTTCGTGATATTTTCAGAAAAATCACCGGACTTACCCCCATTGAATACCGGAATAAGTTTGCCAAAGTTTATTAGGCCATAGCATCAGATTTTTTTACAATAAGCCTGCAAAAGGTATTGATTATAGATACAATTTCAAAAGAGATTAATTTTTGCTCAACGAGAAAGTTACTAGTAAGGAGTTTAAGATTATAATATGAAATAACACTATCAGATTGAATATCTTTATGATAATACACTTAATAATGAAAAAGTCTTGGTAATGTCATATAATGTTATTAGCTTTATAATGAATTCTGAATTCTGAATGACAATATTATTACACCTCACTAAATTTATTTAATCATGAAAAAGCAAATCTTTATCGTTGCGTTGTCTCTGGGAGCAACTGCCTTAGGAACCCACCGGGTTATGGCACAAAATTCGGAGCAGGTGAGTACATCAGTCAATATTATTTTATCAGACGTTATTGCAATGGATATTGGCTCTGCTGCTTCAGAAGGTGCCGTAGATTTTAATTATGGGAGCACAAAAGATTATAATTCATCAAAAAATGTTACCGTTCCCAATAGTTTAGTCATTATTTCCTCTAAAAATTTTGATGTAAAAGTAAAATCTGAAGGGGCACACTTTGTAAATGGCGCAAACGTAATTCCTGTAGATATATTACAAGTAAAAGCGATACCAGGCGGAAGTTTGGTGGGAACTCTGAATGAGGTCACTTTATCTCCAAATGATCAGGTATTGGTGAGTAATGCAAGTTTGGGTACCAAACAGTCTTTAAATATTGCTTACTCTATTTCTGCGGAAAATGCATCCAAGGTACTTTTAGGAAAACCACAAGGAACTTATACACAAAAAATAACTTATACTGCCACTGCATTGTAAGTAAATATCAATTTTAAATAGAAAAGCCCTCGATACTACAAAAGTATCGAGGGCTTTTCATTTATCATATGAGTAAATCTTGTAGTTATTTTACTACATGAACTTCCGTTTTCCACTACAAAGAAACTTTTAGCACCACTATAAATTTGCAGTATACAAAAGATAACAATTAAGTAAAAAATAACAATAAAATATTACCACCATGAAAAAACAAATCGTAATCACAGCCTTAACTTTTGGAGCAATCATATTTGGAACTAACAATGTTCAAGCTCAAAATACAACTGCAACTACAACCGTAAACATTACTCTGAACGACGTAATATCTATTGACGCAGGAAGTACAGCCATTGGTAATACGGTTGATTTTAACTATGTTACTGCAGCAGACTATAATTCTGATCAGACGATTACTAAAGCCAACTCTTTAAAAGTAACTTCAACGAAGAACTTTAATGTTAAAGTAAAAGCAGGGGGTGCTAATTTCATGAATGGAACGAACTTAATCCCTGTCAATGTTTTGACCATCAAAGCAGCTACAGCTGCCGGAACCATGGGGGGAACAAAAAATGCTGTAGTTTTATCTGCAACGGATCAGAATTTAGTTACAAATGCCCCACTGGGAAGCGCATTAACACTGAATTTGGATTACACTATTCCAGCTGCTAAATCATCATCATCTGATATTTTAGGTAAACCGGCCGGAACTTATACTCAAACAGTAACTTATACTGCAACAGCTTTATAAATTAATTTTTCATATTAATATTTTGTGATTTGGTGTTTCGAAGGCTTCCTCAGGAGGCCTTTGATTTTATATGTATTGTACCGGTATAAATACAATTCAAAATCCGGGAATAAGTATCTGTCAGATGTAAGAGTAGAATCTTTGTTTTAAATAACAATGATAACACATTTACCAACCTGTAAATATTTTTTGTGAAAACCTAAATAAAATTATACGCAAACGGTAGTTTATATTGCGACAGCCTTATAATAGAAATTACAGGAATTTATATACGCCCTCAATAATTAGAAAGTGTTGAGGGCTTTACTATTTAAGTTAAATGAATAAACCTTGTAGTTATTTTACTACATGAACTTCCGTTTTCCACTACAAGGAAACTTTTACCGCCAATATAAATTTGCAGTATACAAAAGATAACAATTAAGTAAAAAATAACAATAAAATATTACTATCATGACAAGACAAATCGTAATCACAGCCTTAACTTTTGGAGCTATCATATTTGGAACTAACAATGTTCAAGCTCAAAATACAACTGCAACTACAACCGTAAACATTACCCTGAACGACGTAATATCTATCGACGCAGGAAGTACAGCCATTGGTAACACGGTTGATTTTAACTATGTTACTGCAGCAGACTATAATTCTGATCAGACGATTACTAAAGCCAACTCTTTAAAAGTAACTTCAACGAAGAACTTTAATGTTAAAGTAAAAGCAGGGGGTGCTAATTTCATGAATGGAACGAACTTAATCCCTGTCAATGTTTTAACCATCAAAGCAGCTACAGCTGCCGGAACCATGGGGGGAACAAAAAATGCTGTAGTTTTATCTGCAACGGATCAGAATTTAGTTACAAATGCCCCACTAGGAAGCGCATTAACACTGAATCTGGACTACACCATTCCAGCTGCAAAATCATCATCTTCTGATATTTTAGGTAAACCGGCCGGAACTTATACTCAAACAGTAACTTATACTGCGACTGCTTTATAATAAAACACAATTATATATAAATATGCCCTCAATACCGGTAAAGTGTTGAGGGTTTTTTATTCAAACCAGATGAATAATACTGTAGTTATTTTACTACATCAACTTCCTCTTTCCACTACAAAGAAACTTTTATCGCCACTGTAGATTTGTAGTGTTCAAAAGAGAGCAAATAAACAAGAATAAAAATTAATAATACTACCATGACAAAACAAATCGCAATCGCAGCCTTAACTATTGGAGCAATCATGTTAGGATCTAACAATGTTCAAACTCAAAATACAACCGCAACCACAACCGTAAACATTACCCTAAACGATGTAATCTCCATTGATGCAGGAAGTACTGCAATGGGAGGGACAGTTGCCTTTAACTATGTTACTGCAATGGACTATAATTCGGAAAAAACAGTGGCTCAGGCCTCGGCTTTGAAAATCACCTCAACGAAGAACTTTAATGTAAAGGTAAAAGCAGGTGGCCCGACTTTCGTCAATGGTTTAAACTCCATCCCTGTAGATGTTTTGACAATCAAAGCCGCAGCAGCTCCTGGAAATATGGGCGGAACAAAAACTGATGTGATTTTATCAGCAGGAGAAAAAACTTTAGTAGCAAACGCTCCTCTCGGAAGCGCATTAACACTGAATCTGGACTACACCATTCCAGCTGCAAAATCATCATCTTCTGATATTTTAGGTAAACCGGCCGGAACTTATACGCAAACAGTAACTTATACAGCGACTGCTTTATAATAAAATTTTTAGTTAGTAAAGGTCCATTTTGATGCGTTTTCAGTAGTTTTGGGAATCTTTATTATTAAACTATTTACACCATGCACAAGTTCATTTATCTTTTCATTTTCTTTATCCTCGCGGGATATTCCTCACTTCTGGCACAAAGTATTTCTATGTCGCCTACACGGTTGTTTTTTACAGGTAATCCAGGTGAAAAAGTAACAAAGACAGTCACGCTTCAAAACAGCTCCGATAAGGATTATGTTTTTAATCTCAACTATAAAGATTGGGTTAGAGAAGAAGACGGAAATAAGGTTTATCTTGAAGCAGGCAGTTCAAAAGCTTCCAATGCGTCCTGGATATCTACTTTAGAAAATACTGTAACAGTTCCTGCAAAAAGTACAAAGGAAATTGTAGTAACCATGCAGATTCCTGCAAATGCATCAAAGTCTGCCGTCACAAACAGCATGTTGTTTTTCACCCAACTTCCTCAGCAGGCTGATAAGGCACGTATTCAGAATGGTATTGGTATTATCACCTTATTTGAGGTGGGACTCCACATCTTTTATACTCCACCGGGTAACCACGTAAAAAGTTTGGATATTACCAATATTTCAGAAGCGAGTAATGAGAATGCAGCGAACAGAAAAGTCGCAGTAAGTATCCATAATGATGGAAACACCATCAATGATGCCACCGTTGAGTTTGAACTCACTAATACAGACAGTGGTAAGGAAATAAAATTACCCGCAATTTCCATCTCTATGCTTCCCGATACCAATCAGGTCGTTCAATTTTCCTTGCCAGAGAACATTTCAGGGAACTTCCTTGGCGTGGTTATTATCAAAATGGCAGAATCAAATGATTTACGCGTAGGAGAAAAAAACTTTAAATTTTAAAATTTAGTCTTGAAACCACAGAATGGAATACCGATATCATTGCTAAGAAGAACAATCTTATTTTTTGTAATTGTTTTTCTGCACTTTTCGTTGGCCTTTGCACAGGAAAAGAAGGATATTCAAATCCATTTTGAAAATGACAGCGTAGCTGTTGAGAAAGGTTCTACTTTTAGCAATTTCCTGGTTATTGAGAATAAAAGTTCTGAAGAGATTACCATTCAGAATATTGTACCCAAGGAAAAATATCCGGGATTGCTTTTCTATCCTAAAAATGATTTTATCTTAGGTGCGGGCCAGTCTAAAAATCTTCCTGTGAAACTGATCGCCAACGTGGATTTTATGAAACTTCGGTCCAATGAGATCCAATTCCAGATTTCGTACGTTACCCCGACGATCACCAGAACTGAAAATGCCTCTTTCTTCGTTACCAAAGGCGAGAACAAAAATGTCGCAATTTATACAGCTACATACGAAAATTTCATTAACCCTGCTGTGCCCGAATCCTCAATCCTGCTGACTGTAGAAAACCAAGGGTACAGTAAACGAACCGTTAAGATTGATTTGCAATCCATTCCCGATGGTTTGGAAATGATGCCAAAACAACAAACCGTATCTCTGGAGGGCTTAGAAAAACAAACGATTGAGATCAAAATTGCGGTCAGAAAACAGAATACAATTTATCCCGAATTTAATATTAATGCAATAGTCACAGATCTGCTTGATAATAAAATAATAGGAAGCAACACGCTCTATCTGGTCGTTTTATCGCACAACAGACAAATTGCCCGGGGAAACGAAGCGATGGGCGGAAGTAATTTTGCGGAAATTAGTTATAATGAAAACAGTTCAGGTTTCAATTATTTTCAATTGAGAGGAAATACAGCGTTTCGGGTGACAGATAATTTGAGATCGCGTTTCAATATTAGTGCAGATTACTATCATGAAGACGGCCGTTATAACTTCTATGATACCTGGCTGGAATTGGAGAGAAAAAATACCGTATTACGGGTGGGAAATGTTAATAGCAATGATTACGATTACCCGATTTTCGGTAGAGGAGGGAAAGTTTCTACGAAATTTGGTAAAAACAATCAGATTGAAATTCTTGCGCTTGAAAATAATTATAACTTGTATGGTACTTATTTCCAACAAACAAAAGGATCTACCATGGTGGGTGCAAAATATGGTTTTGGGAATGCTAAATCTTTCAACGGGAAAGTATCCTATATTTTCGACCATGATCCGCGCTTTAACATAGATACACAGGTAGCGAATGCAGTAACTTCATTGCTAATTAATGACAAACACACAATCCGCATGGAGATGGGCCTGAGCCACGAAGAAGGTCTTTCGAATAAAGATGAAAATGCTGGAGCTTTAATGGGAGCCAATTATGAGGGGAAAATAGGGAGATGGGATATACAATCTTTCAATTCCTTTGCCACTAAAAGCTATGCAGGGATCAAGCGGGGATCTTTTTTCTCAAATCAGCGAATCGGTCACCAATTTTCCGCTTCTCAACGCGCTTTTATACAATATCAGAATTCGCAGGTAGAACCTGAGTTCCTAAGTTTCCAAAGTGAGCCAATCCAACCGGGGAATACCGCTAATTTGCGCTATTATTTCAACAGTACAGAAGCTTTGGGGTTAGGCTATCAGTTTTCTTTAAAGAAGTGGAATTTTCTACTTTCTCCAAAGGTTGAAAACCAGAAAACAGCTAATTTTTATACATCACAGGAGCTTTTTTCATACAAGTTGGAAGCCAATATAAGCACGACATTAGGTGCTCATGGATTCAACCTAACGGCGGAATATTCTTATTCAAAAGAGAACAATAAACAGGACTGGTTCAACAGTCTGAAAACAACTTTATCTTACAGATATAAATCATTTTCCTTTAACGGAACTGCCCAATGGAATGCTACCAGTGTCTTTGATTTAACTTCTTATTACAATGCAGACCGTAATTTTGCCAACTACAATGTATACGCCTCGTATAATTTCCAGATGCTCAATCATAATCTGACCGGATCTTTTTCTGCCGGAGCCTTCTATTCGGAACTTTATAAAAATTTAAACAGCAATATTACCGGTAATCTGGAATATAAGATTTCGCCTTCCTGGTCCACCACAGGTTATTTTAATCTTTCCGGCTATAAATCTACGGCTGAATATGCAAGCAGCGGCAGTTATTACCAGTTCAGGGTGGGAATTAAAAAATATTTTACCACCGCTACGGCTCTAGGAAATCATAAAGTGGCATTCCAGTTCTTTGAAGATAAAAACTATAATGGACTTCTGGAGTCCGGTGAATCGGTACTTGCTAATGAAATTGTAAAACTGGACAATTATGTAGCGATGACGGATAAGAATGGAAAAGTAGTTTTTCAGAATGTTCCTGAAGGTACTTATACACTGAAGGTGAACGAAAGTGCGGGCTCCCGGTTGATGACGGATCCTGTCATTATGGTGCACAATAATATCAACCGCAAAGTGGGCTTGGTAAAAAACATCAGAGTAACTGGGAAATTAACGGAGATTAAACAAGCTTACGATACTGTAGAAACAGATGTAACAGGGATTGTAGTATATGCAAAAGGGGAAGATGGTAAAATTTATACCGCAGTGGTTAACCCAAAGAATGAGTTTGAGTTTTTCCTCAAAGACGGCAAGTATGATCTCTATATTGAAAATGACAAATACAGCTATACACAACCCACCCAAACCATTTTGGTGACAAAAGAAGGTTACTCAAAAACCGTGGTTTTTGAATACAAGAAGAAAGACACCATCATTAAGGTGAAAAAGTTTTAAATTTAAAAGTATGAAAAAGAAGAGGGCTTTTTTAATAGGAATTTTTACTGTACTTTGCGGATCTACAGCTACGAAAGCTCAGGATGTGTACCTTTCGGTTCCTGAAAATAATATTTTTAACAGGAGCGAATTTACCTCAGTACCTACAAGGGTAATGACGAACGCCAACAGAACAAACTGGGATTATGCCTTTTTAGGGATACTCCCGACAGCTCCTACATTTACCTCTGTTTCGGGACCAACTTTTACCCACTCTTCTTCCTCGCTTACTTTACCCGCTTCCATTCTTCTGTGGCAGTTGGAAAGTATGGGTGGGCAGCTGCCATATACCGGATTAACAGGTTATTTACCAGGTTTTCAGTCGTTCAGTACAAGCGCCATAAAATGGTTTGAACCACCATCGACCAGTCTTGGGGGAGGGTTCAATCGGGGAAATATCAATTTTACATTTAAAATTCCTGCTTCACAATTTACTGCCAATACCTTTCGGGCTGGGAATTACTCCATGGAAATTACTCAAAATTATAATGACTTTACACCACGTAATTTTAAAACTATTTTAGTGATTCCTTCATCTATACGATGGATTACAAACGCTTTAACAAAATACATAGAAATATCTTCTTTGAATGACTATCGCAATACGGGCACGCGGGTATGGGATTTGGGGAATACGGAAATCGCGCATACGGTCGATTTTAATTTTTGGGCAAAAGCTGCTTCCACTAACGTTCAGTTCACTTCCTCTAAAGGTGTTTCAGGAACCAGAAATATAGCAAGCATTAAATTGGCTAGCAATGGCTCAGCTCTCACGACCAAAGCCTTATCTGCCGATTTTCAGAATTTTTCCACGGCTAATTTCAGTGTTGTAGCGGGAAACAGAAATAGCTTTATTCCAGAGCTTCATGTGTCTGCGGAAGATTTTAAAAACTATTTTTTTGAAGCTGGAACTTATACGTTTGAATTGAATTTCAATGCCAGAAGCATAGATAGCTCAATCAATAGTTTACAAAATACGGCTGTTCAGATAAAGGTGCTCCCTCTGTCGGAGATTACCATTCCCAGTTCCGGCCGAAATGTAAATTTCAATTTTAATACCGCTGCCCATTACACCAATGGTCAGTCACAAATGGTTCCAAACCAAATTATGCTTTCCAACAATGAAAATTTCGAGCTCTATGTTAAATCGGACGAAAATTATTTCAAGAAAGGTGGCCTCCAGACCGATATCAATTCCAACATATTACAAATAGGCATAGATGGAAGTTCTGTAAATGTTCCCTTATCCAAAACTCCTCAAAAATACTTTTTAACGGAGCACCGGTTTTGGACCGGGGACTGAACATAAGATACACCATACCACCTGCAGGTGCTCAAAGTTTGGTAGGAAAGGAAAATACGACTTACTCTATTAATGTTTATTATAGCTTTACGGCAATTTAACAATACTTTAGAGTAGTCAATATTTTAGAATTTCAACTTCAATTTCATCTCTTGTTTTCAATGCCGGCGGAATTCCTTAAAAAGCTCCATAGGCACAAATAAGCTTTATACCTTCAAATAATTCTTTTTGTAAGTATTTCATTCCAATATTTCATGGCTGAGGGTCAATTATAGCGGTTGGTCCAAACACAAAACTGTCCAGGATTCCTAATATATTTTGGTGTCTGGCTATCAATTATTACCGCTTCAGGCACCTATTTTTAATTTGCATCATTGAGCCAGATTCGATCAGTAATCTGATGATATTGTCCCATGCTCCATCTTTTACCATTTCCGGTAGTGCCGGTAAACGGTTTTTACAGAATAGAAACCCTGCCGAAATATCACGTCATGCAAAGCAAGTTTTAGTTAATAAAATAATGCATTTATTTTTTTCAAATAGATACCATTTCATTTTTCTTTTACTAATATGATATTTTTTATAACTTGCTAACTCCTGGAAGAAAGGGCTGAACTGTATTTTTTAATCATATTGAAACAATATACCTTTCTGCCTTCTTCAAAAAAGTAATTCAAAAGCTTCTAAAACTGTGATACTTAATTTATGAATGATTTTATCAACGAACTACAATTGAAAATTGAAAGACTCGAAAACGAAATCAATTTTAAGAACGGACTGATCTCGATATTGTCTCATGACTCAAAAGAACTGTTTGGAACCTTTCTGTGGCTTATAGAGGAGCTAGAGCAGAAGACCATAAGTGAGGAAGATTTTTTTAAGTTGTTGCCGCAGGTAAAAAAAGATGCCCAGAAGAATCTGCAAACTATCCAGGACAGCGTTGCCTGGCTAAAAACACAATACGGGGAGTTTAAGATTAGACCCGTTAAAATTATGGTGATAGATCTTTTTCACTATTTAGAAGAAAAATACGCTGCTAAATTAAAAGAAAAAAATATTCAATTTTATTTTAAGGGAGGTCACAACGCGTTTCTTACAAGCGACCGCCTGTTGATCGAATATGTTTTAGATAAAATTTTTAACAATGCGGTAAAATATTCCTTTCCGGGACAGGATGTTTATTTACAGGTAATTACAGAGAGTGATCAGGTTGTGCTTTCTGTAATTGATTCCGGAATGGGAATCAATGAAAAGTATTTACCTGCAATCTATACGTATGGTAATCCTATATTCCTGGGGACTGCCGGCGAGAAAGGAGCTGGGTTAAGTTTGAAAATTGTAAAAAATTTTATATCCTTGCTGCATGGAAACATCCAAATCATTTCCACTGAAGATAATGGCACTACGGTTTCCCTTTTTTTACATAAATTTATAGAATAATGGGTTTAAAAGTAAACATTCGTATTGTAGTAGCAGATGATCATGGTATCGTTCGGATGGGCTTGATACAAACGATCAAACGATTGATACCCGATGCCATCATTTCAGAAGTAGAGGATTATAAATCGCTGTACAAATTAATTCTGAATGAAAAGCTGGATCTTGCCATTATGGATGTTAATATGCCTAATGGTACTGTTCAGGAAGCAATAGATTACATAAAGATTCACCAGCCTGAATTAAAAACTCTAATATTTTCTTCACAGGATGAAGAGCTGTATGGGATGCGCTATCTAAAAATGGGGGCAGGAGGCTATCTAAGCAAGCTGAGCTCCGCTGAAGTAATTGAGACTGCTTTAACGGCGATGGTCAGTAAGGGCCGATATATCAGTGATAATATAAAAGAAGCGATTTTTTTTGAATCATTAACCGGTTCAGGAAAGAATTCTCCTCTTGAAGCATTATCAGACCGGGAATTGCAAATTGCCAATAAACTTGCAGAAGGCCTTCCCCTTAAAGAAATTTCTAATCAGTTGAATCTTCATTCATCAACGATCAGTACCTATAAAAACAGGTTGTTTGAGAAGCTGAAGATACGATCCATACCTGAATTGGTGGAAATTCTCAGGCTATATAATCAGTAAATATTCTATCATAAATTGATTGTGATTCAATGAAATAATGCAATATGCTGCTTTTCTTTCTCCTTATCTGATTCTTCGTGCAAAGCAGCAGTCAGATCGAGAGAATGACGCATCAATTCTCATGCGGAACTGAAATTTTTCGCAATTGATAATAAGCATTTTAATATAGAGTTTCTCTCCGGAATATAGACTCATTATGATCTGTACTCATTTCCAATATTTTCCGACAAATTTCTAAATTAATTTGCTACTAATATAAAATGACCTATTTTTATTATAAAATACTATTCCATGCCGAAAAAAATTATAAGAAATCTTAAAATTGGTGTAGTGATTTCTTTGGTACTTCTGATTGCTAGTTCTATAGCATCTTATATCAGCATACATAAGCAGATGGAGAATAGGGAAAACCTCATAAAAAGTAAAGAATCTATAAGCTTAGCAAAAGATATATTAAATACTCTTTTAAATGCTGAAACGGGAAATAGAGGGTATCAGCTTACCGGCCGGGAAAATTTTCTTGAACCTTTCAATAAAAGCAAGGATGAATATCCGTTGCTCGTTTCGAATAAAGATAGGCTTAATCTTAAAAACAAAGATCAGACTAAGGTCTTAAATGAACTGCTAGACGCTTCACAAATGATGATGAAGGAATATGCCTTACTTATTAAGAATCGTCAACAAGGAATATTAATGAGTCCGGAGGAACTTGTACAAAACAAGGA
This sequence comes from Chryseobacterium sp. B21-037, assembly GCF_028570785.1. Taxonomy (NCBI): domain Bacteria; kingdom Pseudomonadati; phylum Bacteroidota; class Flavobacteriia; order Flavobacteriales; family Weeksellaceae; genus Chryseobacterium; species Chryseobacterium sp. B21-037. Next base: position 1,827,944 of record NZ_JALGCB010000001.1, on the reverse strand, counting down.
GGCTATGGACAGATGTCGCAGGCTCGTCCAGAAATTTGTAAAACACGAGGAAGTTCAACTTGCTATAAAAAATGAAGATCTGAAAAAATCTTCCCAGTGGACGGTTTTGTTCATCATTTTTTCAGCTATTGCAGCCATTGGTGTAACCGTTTTTGTTTATATACAACTAAAATCTGACCTTATTCGTCGTGGTAAGTTAGAAAAAGATTTGTTTGATACTAAAGAAATGCTTGAGGAAACAAGTTCAGTAGCCCAAGTTGGAGGTTGGGAGGTCAATATGAAGACCGGAAAGATCTTTTGGTCTCAAAGTACAAGAGAAATTCACAAACTGAAAGATGATCTTCAGCCTACTTTTGAAAATGCCTTAGGATTTTACAAAGGAGAAAGTGGAGAAAGAATAAAATATTTGTTTAACAGGGCAATACAACAAGGAATTCCTTTTGATGAAGAGCTTCAGCTTTTACGTAATGATGGAGTTACGACCTGGGTAAGAGTAAAAGGTATTCCTGAATTTGAAGATGATATTTGTAAAAGGGTTTTCGGAATCATTCAGGACATTGATGCATTCAAAAAAATGTTTCTCGAGGTTTCCCGGAAGGAGGCAATAATGCAATCTTTTGCCACTGATGTTCCTGTTCCTTTGGCTATGTTTGATAAAGACCTTAACTATATTGCTGTAAGCAGCAGATGGAGAGAGGAATTTCTTATGAATAATGTAGATCTTATCGGCAATAATCTATTCACGATATCACCTAATATTCCCGAAAAAGGAAAAGAGATCTATGAAAATGCACTATTGGGGAAAACGTATATTAACGGTGATTTTACGCTAAAAGTAGAAGGAAAAGAAGAAATCCAGCATTACGACCTTAAAGTTGGACCATGGTATCTTACAAAAGATGAAATAGGTGGTGTAATTATTTCTATACAGAATATTACAAATGCTGTAAAGATAAATGAAGAATTGAAAAATGCCAAAGAAACAGCAGATATAGCCAGCAAGGCAAAATCCGAATTTCTGGCCAATATGAGTCACGAGATTAGGACTCCTTTAAACGGAGTTATTGGTTTTTCAGACCTTCTCCTTACGACACCGCTGAATGAAACACAGATGCAATATCTTAATTACATCAATGAGTCAGGAGAAAACCTGCTTAGCATCATCAATGATATATTGGATTTTTCTAAGATAGAATCCGGAAAAATGGAGCTTTTGATTGAAAAATGTGATGTTTATGATATGTTAAGCCAGGTAATAAATGTGATCATTTATCAATCCCAGAAAAAAGATATCGAACTACTTCTCAATATTGAGCCGGGCCTTCCAAAAATACTTTTTATGGATGAAGCAAGGTTAAAACAGATCTTGATCAATCTTCTGGGGAATGCTGTGAAGTTTACAGAAAAGGGAGAGATTGAGCTAAAAGTAGAGAAGTTGCACATGAATGATCGTACAATCGCTTTGCGCTTCTCGGTACGAGATACAGGAATTGGCATCCCTGTTGAAAAACAGAAATATATTTTTAATGCCTTTACTCAGGAAAACAGTTCCATCAGTAAACGATATGGTGGCACGGGTCTGGGGCTTACGATTTCTAACACTATCCTGGGATATATGGGAAGTCATTTGTCGCTGAACAGCGTAAGGGAAAAAGGGTCTGTATTTTTCTTTGACATTGAGATTCCTTACGAGATTCCTCAAGTGAGAGAGGAGGAGGAAATAACTATTAAAACGGCCTTAGTGGTTGATGATAATGAAACCAACAGGATTATTCTTGAGCACATGCTTACCTATAAAAATATCAAGTCTACCTTGGCTTCTAATGGGATGAAAGCCTTAGAGATCTTGTTGAAAGGTGAGAGATTTGATGTTATCCTGATGGATTATCATATGCCTATTATGTCTGGATTGGAAACAATAAATAAAATAACAGAGCTGTTCAATCAGCGAAAAGAGACTTCACCCTTTATAGTACTTTCTTCTTCTTCTGAAGAACTGGGCATACTTAATTCAGTTAGAAAAATTGATAATGCACATTTACTTTTAAAACCCATCAAATCACATGATTTATACAAAACTTTAAAAAAAGTAGACCAAAGTTATTCAGTAGAAATTACTAAGGATTATTCTGAGAAAGTTACGCATGTATTTACCTCGGAATTAGAAGTGCTTTTGGTTGATGATAACGTAGTAAATATGGTCCTGAATAATAGGATAATGAAATCTTTTGCTCCCAATATACATCTGACGGAAGCAGTCAATGGACTGCAGGCTTTGGAAGAATGCAGGAAAAAACACTTTTCCATTATCATGATGGATGTACAAATGCCAATAATGGACGGTATTGAGGCAACACGCAATATCAGAATGCTGCCGGGATATGAACATATACCTATCATAGGCATTACGGCAGGAAATGTGTTGGGTGAAAAAGAAAAGTGCCTTGAGGCTGGAATGAATGATTTTCTTCCCAAACCTGTAAAGCAGGCAGATCTTCTTGAAGTACTCAAAAAGTATATTAGTGTTTAGAATCCATGAAAAAGGAATCAATTTTTTGTAAATATTAGGGGACAATATATTTAATATACGAAATATATAACGGATTAGGACATAAAAAAACCGATATCGAAGAATGAAATCTTCAAATGTCGGTCTTGTGACCTTGACGAGCAAATCTTCAAACACTTTTATCGATGATTTAGTTCGTTTGAGCCAAATTAAACAAGAATTGGCTATTGCGAATTAGCATTTGATTTCTTATAGTTATAGAGTTTTTATAATATAATCTTAAGCATATAAAAAAATCGAAGTTGATATAATTTGACTTGGTTTTACTTCGATTGTCTTTCACATTTTGACTGAGATTTTAAAAAATATGATAAATATTTATAATGAATTTCTATAATTGAAATAGGTTATCTGTCTCATGAAACATTACATAAACCATTCTATTTGCAAAATAAAGAAAGTTTGAAAGTGATAGAATGTAAATTTATAGATGAGTAAAGAAATACATCATATTTTATTTTTTATAAATCTTTGAAAGAAAATCAAACCAAATTCACAAAATTGTCGTATCTTATAGAAGAAATTGCAGAATGAAAATTAATTTTCGTGTGAATAGTGGCTAATCAATAAAGCATAATTTTTTCTTTGCCTTCCGTAATACTTCTACGATAATTATTCACTTTAATTTAAAACTTATGGCAATATTCATTTTTATACTCATTCATTGGTATGCATCTCTTTTTTTTCAGTCGGTTTTTCACCATCGTTATGCTGCACACAATCTTTTCACAATGTCAAAATTTTGGGAAAAGATGTTTTACCTGGGCTGTTTTTTTACTCAGGGTTCCTCTTACATCAGCGCTTACACGTATGGTCTAATGCACCGTTTGCATCATGCACATACAGATAAAACCGAAGATCCACATTCACCTCACAACGATCCTAATCCTTTTGTGATGATGTGGACGACACGAAATAACTATTTTAACCTTTATATAGGAAAAACAGATGCCGCAGAAAAATACAAAAAGAATCTTCCGGAATGGGAGAGGTTTGATAAAATAGCACACAATTATATTACAAGATTTTGTTGGATTGCTGCATATATAATTATTTATGCTTTATTGGCAACGGCTTGGTGGCAATGGCTTTTTTTACCAGTGACTGTAATAATGGGTTCTCTACAGGGAATGGCAGTAAATTGGTGGGCACACAAATTTGGTTATGAAAACTATAAGTTAACAAATACTTCAAAGAATATTTTGCCATTTGATTTTATTTTCTGGGGCGAAGCCTATCACAATAATCATCATAAGCATCCGCATAGACCTAATAATGCAACTAAGTGGTTTGAGTGGGACATGGGATTTCAGACAATGGTTTTTTTGCAGAAACTTAAGATAATCAAAATAAAATATCAATAAACAGATTTTATTTAACCATAATATTCGATTAAATTTTTCTCTATCTATTCTTGCTTAAAAGGATATTTAAAAGGAAGTTTAACGATACTGAAAGAAAGATTTTTAATATTAATTATTGGGAAATCTATTGCGGAAGAGGTATACAGGGGTGATAAATTTATAAAGATAGGAATCTATGAAAGGAACGAGTATCCTAATTTATATGCAGGATTTTTTGATAAAATAAGAAAGCTCTTCACAGGTTTCGGAGGAATGATTGAAATTTCTAAAATTCAGTGGAAAAGGTTGGCGGATGCACTATTGGAAATAATAAAAGCTTCTTATTTCAGGTTGTAGATAGAATTTTGTAATTCAGAAATATTATATCAGATCATAGTCATTGTTGTTTTTAATAAAATAATGTTCTATAGTTTGTTTTGCAGAACTGCATAGGTGTATCAATTCTTTGTACGACAGATCTTCATAAATAAAAGCGCTGGAGATATTAATTACATATTCCGTAACAATTTGAATTTCTACCATTGTAATTTGCCTCGGATCATCTAAAATATCCAAATTAGATTCCTTATTCAAAAAAGGTATTTTCCTGGTGATTGAATCTTTAAATTTATATAAGCGTATAGTATTCATAGGTTTATTTTATAATTAGGGATTTGAAGAATAATAATTCTGATGAATCTTTCATTAATGCGGTGGCTAATCACCTTATTTGAAAATTTGAGAAGGATAGAAGTAACGGTATAGAAATAACCTAAAGACTGTTTATCAAGGCAATTTTAGGTGAACAGTTTCATGCTATTAATTTATGAGGTTAAAATTGTTTTTAAATGGTATTAATCTTTCTTCTATCCTTACCATCAATCCATCTACCTAGCATTGTATGTTCTGAGGGAGATTTATCTTTATTCATGGTCAAAGCTTTTAATATGATATTCCAAAAACTATGCTTTTCAATAAATTCTTCTTTATAGTTTTTTAAGGCCTCAATATATATTCGTTCATACCTTTTAAGTTTATCACTATTTTTGATTTTTGGAATATTTATAATAATGTTCTGCATGATCTCTGATAGATTATGAGGAGAATGGGTTTTGATAAAGTTTAGCTCTATTTTGCAAATATTTAAAAGTGAAATCATGATATGAAAAAACTCATCATACATATTACACATGTTTGCTCTCCAATATAGTAATTCTTCGTTGGGGAGAATTTGATGTCCTAATAGCTCCAGTTTTTCGTAATTGTCTTCAATGGTTTTTACGAAAATTTTATTCTGCTGCCAAAACAAAGAAAAATTAAAGTGGTTTGCTTGTACAGTATTTTCCTTTATGAATTCAATTTGGAGTTTGATATACATAAGATTTTGATATATCTCATTGATAATAGTTTCCCAAAGAATATGTTGAGTCAATGTACAGTTGGTCTTAAAAACCAATCGGGATTTTTTATTTATTTTTTGCAGCTCTTTTAGTATACGAAGAATTTCTTCCAAGTCTTTATTTAAGGCGATATTGGTATTTCTGATATAAAGCAATGAGGCAAATTCAACGTGAGAGATTTTATTCAAGCTGTTTTTTTTATTGAGTAGACGGAATTTAGTTTTTCTTTTATTAAGTTTATGTTTCATTGTAATCATTAAAGGAAGTTATTTATTCTATTGAAATTCCAGACTAAGCCTTGCCATCAGATAACTGACGGTAGATTCTGCACCCTGATTGAGATTTACATTTTTTTCCTCAAGCCCATCATAGCAACCTCCTGTTGCAGGGTTATAAACGATCTGATTCAAATGATTTTTTCCCAAAAACCAGTTGAATGAGTTGTTCATCATTTGTAAATATTTTTCATCATTAAAAATTTTGTAAAAGGCAGATAATGTCAAAACAGTATAAGCAACATCAATAGGCTGTTCTCCACCAATTGGAGTGTCCTTTTCAGTGTTTTCTTTTTGCATCCAGCCTTTATTGGAAATCACTTTTATATTATCATCAATCATAATTTTAGATAACAAAAACTGGAAAGATTCTTCCGCAATTTGTTTGTAAAGCGTGTCTTTGGTTGAAATCCACGCACACAGTAAAGCTTCCGGCAATACGCTGTTTCCGTAGGTCAGATAATTCTCAAACCAATGCCAATCGTCTTTTGCTTCATGTTGATACATTTTCACTAGACGATTTGCTAATTCTTTTAATAAGGGAAGATTTTTTTCTGAGTTTTGATAATGCAATCCTTTAATAATAAAAGCCATTGCTCTTGTAGAATGGATTTTTTCTGCCCAGACAAGATTTTTCTGAATGATTTCCTCTGCATTCTCAGACAATTTCTGTGGCAAAATTTCTTTTAATGAAATTAAATAACCTAAAGCCCAGATTGCTCTTCCGTTGGAGTCGTCCAGATTAGTTTCATAGTTTTGATTAGTGAATTGTTTTTGTTCATTTACATAGTTTAGGAAACTCCCGTCATTATGCTGGCAAAATTTAATAAAGTTTAAATAAATTGAAATCAATTGCAGATCTGCTTTGTCTTTACTGATTTGAAAATGCTTGCAAATAGCAATCATCGCCCGTGCGTTATCATCCAGCGTATATCCTGAATTAATATCCGGTCTACTGATCTTTGAAAACTGAATCATACCGAAATCTGTTGTCATATTTTGAATATGCCCAAGATTGATTTCCGGTAGAGTATAATTGAGTTCTGTTCTATTATTTCTGAATTTCTGAAATAATAAAGCGTGTAAAATAGATGAATTTTCCCAAGCTGTCGGAGCCATTTTTTCCAATGCTTTCTGACGTAGCTCCTCTCGTTTGCTTTCATTTTCTAATAATGTATTTACAGCGACAGACAACTGATTTGGAGCTTCAAAATCAATAATAATTCCGGTATCTTCCTTTAGAACTTCCAGAGCGTGTGGAATTGGAGTGGAAACAATAGCGCATCCGCAGCTGATTGCATAGGAAAATGTTCCGCTCACTGCCTGGTTTCTGTCTTTTGACGTGAAAAGATAAACATCGGTAAGCTGAAGATATTCTAGTAATTCCGGGAGTGGCAGATAATCATTGATAAAGCGGATGTTGTTTTCCAAATGAAGTTTACAAGTGAGATCTTCCAAAAAATCACGATATTTTTCGCCTTCGTGCCTTACTATTGCAGGATGTGTTTTGCCAAGAATTAAAAAAATTACATCAGGATTTTTAGCAATTATTTCCGGTAAGGCTTTCAGTGTCGTTTCAATATTTTTTCCGGAACTTAATAATCCGAAAGTTGAAAGAACCTTTTTGTTTTTAAGATTATACTTTTCTTTCAACGCAATTTTATCTGTGAATGGCAAAAGGTGTGTTCCATGGGGTATTACCGTAATTTTATCGAAAGGAATTTCATAATCATTCGAAAGAATTTCCGCAGAAATACTAGTCATTACGACAAGAGATTTTGCAAAATGGGCAATTTCTTTCACCTTTTCCTTTAGCTCTTTATCCGGTTTTGGCAAAACAGTGTGAAAAGTTATGATAACATCTTTTTTAAGTTCTTGAGAAAAAGATACAAACCATTTCGGGTTTCATTAAAAAAGCCGAATTCGTGCTGAAGCATCACCAACTCAACTGTATCGTTTTTATTGATCTTTGCAGCCAATTCCAAATAAGAAACAGCATCTGAGATATTTAATTTATACTCGGTATATTCATTATATTCATAGTTTTCCTCTTCTGTTTCTATCGGGCAAATTATCGTATTGAAAGATTCTCCGAATTTCGAACGAAGAGATTTTATAAGATCCTGTGTATAAGTAGCAATTCCGCATACTTTTGGAGGAAAAGTGCTTACATAGACAATGTTGGTTATATTATTGGTTTTGTGCTTTTTGTCATTATAAGATTGTCTAATTGCTTTATCCTCCACGTCTGAATTGATATTTTTATTCATAATTTACTTTAATTTTAATCGGATAATTCTTAATGGATTATCTTTATACCGCGTACATCATCAACTCTTTCAATAATTTTGAAATACTAACTGATGCAACAGCTATCCTTTCGTCGGCAGCTCCATAATAGATATGCAGTCTGTCATTTTCTACAATGGTTCCTGTCGGGAAACATACATTGTTAACTTCACCCTTCAGTTCCCATTCTTCTTCGGGTTTGAAAAGCGGATAAGGAAGTCGGGAAATTTCTTTTTCCGGATTTTCAAGGTCCAATAAAGCTGCACAGGCGTTGTAAACATAACCGTTAACGGTATCATAAACACCGTGATAAATCATCAGCCAGCCATATTCTGTTTCTATTGGTGGACAACCTCCTCCGATATAACTTGATTCGTGATCGTATTTAGGTGATAAAAGAATATGGTCTTTCAAATGTGAAAAGTAATCCTGCCAGAAATCAGAATTCAGATCTTCTATATTTTTTATGCTGACAATCTGAATTTCAGGTCTTATCCTGTGAAGGAAATAAAATTTATCGTTTATTTTTCTGGGGAAGAAAATCAGATTTTTATCCCATAAAAAAATAGGATCACTGTCAGTATGACTAATTTGAAATTCGTTGTATCTTCTATATTTATCAGGTATTAAACCCTCTGATTCTGATAAAAGCTTAAACTCTTCATAAGAAATTTTAGGAACAATGATTCCTTCATTCTTCCAGAATTTAAAGTCTTTTGAAGTCGTTAATGTTCCTAAAGCATTGATGCCGTCATAACTGGTGTAAGTAAGATAAAATAAATCATCTATTTTTACAATTCGAGGATCTTCCACACCGTGTTTTTCGTACTCAAATTCAGGGACAATGATGGGTGAATCTGACCGTTTTTCTACCGTAAGCGGATCTGACAATACACAATGCCCGACAGTTGAAAAATTACCCTTAGCCACGGCACGGTAAAACAAATGTATCTTTCCGTTTACTTTAATAACGGCAGGATTTAGAACGCCTTCGTTCTCAAAATTCAAGTTGGTTTTCCTGAGTATAATTCCTTCTTTTTTTATTTCTACCATTTAGGTTGTTGCGTTGCGACTTTCATTTTCTTTTTCTTTCCTTTTGTTTTGTTTGTCTTCCCGCTTCTCTTTTAATGATTTTGCCGCAGGTGTTTTATCTGTTTTTTTCTTTGTATCTTTTTCTTTTGACATTTTAAAATATTTTTATTATATGTAAAGGTCATCTATTAAAAAAAGAAAGGTTTGTAATAGTCTTTCAATTTGTTGCATAAATCATAGTTATTAAAATTTAAAGGACTAACTTTGAAAGAGTGGTTGTCAATATATAGATTGACAAACTCGAAATACGGTAAGGATTATGAAGTTATATATAAAATATATGGTAAGCCTGCGCTGCAAAATGGTGGTTCATCAGGAGCTTGAAAAACTGAATATCAGAAATGCCGTAGTAGATCTAGGACTTATAGAAATATTGGATGATATTACGGATGAACAACGACAGCTGTTAAAAGAAAATCTCCTTAAAACCGGACTTGAGTTATTAGATGATAAAAAAAGCATTCTGATCGAAAAAATAAAAAATGCAGTCACAGAAATGATCCATTATTCCGAATCTCTTCCTAAAGAAAATTTCTCAGATTATATAAGTGAAAAGCTTGGTTATGATTACACTTACCTTGCCAACACATTTTCTGAAGTGAAAGGTATGACTTTGCAGCACTTTATCATTATCAATAAAGTGGAAAGGGTAAAAGAGCTCCTTTTATATGATGAACTCAATCTTACTGAAATCTCTTATAAACTCAATTACAGCAGTGTTGCGCATCTTTCCAACCAGTTTAAAAAAATAACCGGACTTTCTCCTTCTTTCTATAAGCAACTGAAGCAAAAACGGCTGAAAAATTTAGAAGACTTATAAAATGTATGATATATGCAAATCTACTTTAGAAATGTATAACAGGATAAGATTAAAATAGATCATCTTTGGATTGTAATAATTCTGTTACATATAAATTCGAATTATGAATACAAGTCACAATAAAGCTAATGAGGCTTTTAAAATTACAGGAGATTGGAAAGAACAATCGAAACAATTAAAAGAAAAATTTTCACAGCTTAAAGATTCAGATTTAGTGCTTGAAAAAGGAAAAGAAAATGAATTGCTGGGAAGATTAGAAAATAAACTAAGCAAAAGCCGTGAAGAGGTTATTAAGATTCTTAATAATACTCAACTTTCATAATGAGCATATTAAATCCTGAGAAATAGTACATATGTTTTGATGGATTTAATAGAAAAAGGGGCAGGTGCTTTTAAAGCCCCTGTCCTTTTTTATTTGAAAATATCCTACTATGTTATGCTTCATTTAAATAAAAAAATATGAGACCACCGGATAATTTACAGAATCTTACAAGAAAGATTTTTAAAGTGACGGGTAAAATTCAGTCTTCACATCCAGAATTGTATTTCCTGTTGAATGAAACGCCTCTGTTTATGTCTATAAATAAGTAAGATATTACGGTTCAGGATCTAAAGCAATATCTTTCGTCTATTAGAATGCAGCTTGTTACCTTCGAGAAAGAAAAAATAAAAAAATGAAAACAATTATATTATATAAATTTAAAAACTCTATCACGCGGAAAATGCCTCTTCTGAAAGAAAAAAGTATGCTTAGTTCATTTAATGATCTGATGGCAATCGATCTTCTGGATACAGAAATAATAACGGAATATACAATTGATGTTCCTGACGATTTTAATTTTGAATACCACAATGATGAAGAATTGTTGGAATTGTGCAAGGCTTCACAAAGATTTATTGATTATCATTTTATAACAACTTTGAACGACTATTATGTTATCTGATTTTACCCACCAAAGTTTTCAATCATCGGATAATTAAAATATATGAAAAAAAAGATCTATCTTTTAGGCTGGACGATAATTGTCCCAATATTGGCTTGGATAGCTTATTTGCTGCATTATTCGCTAACGGGACATTTATATTCTTTGATCCTCACTTTCTTTCTTATAGGAGCCGTTTTAGCAGCGGTTTATCATTCGGAAATCATTGCTTATCGGGTAGGTGAACCTTATGGAACCTTACTTTTGGCTTTTGCAATAACCGTGATAGAAGTTTCTCTTATTATTTCGATAATGCTGAGTGCAAAAGGTTTGGAAACAATCAGCCTTGCAAGAGATACGGTCTTTGCTGCTGTGATGATTATTCTTACAGGGATTATTGGTATTTGTATTGTTGTTGGATCAATCCGTTATAAACAACAGGTTTTTACACTGCAGGGTGTGAGTACTGCAATGATTACACTTGTTGTGATTGTTGTATTTATTCTTATTTTACCCAATTACACGACAAGTCACAGTGAAGGAGAATATACATCTTTGCAGCTTATCTTTATATCTGTTATCTGTCTATTACTGTATATAGGTTTTACAATGGTTCAGACGATTAGACACCGTGCTTTTTTCATTGCGCCTATTCCTAAAAATAGTGATGATGAGAATGAAGAGAATGAAATCCTTCCTGAAAAGCCCACTCGAAAGATGATGTTTTACAGTATTATATTTTTGATTTTATGTCTGGGAATTGTCGTTCTATTAGCTAAATATCTTTCAAAAGATGTTGATAATCTTGTATTCAAAGTAGGAGCCCCAAAATCTATCGTTGGAATTATTATAGCCGGAATTGTTTTATTACCGGAAGGAGTTGCCGCAATCCGTGCTGCATATAATAATCGTCTACAAACGAGCCTTAATTTGGCTTTTGGATCTGCATTGGCAAGTATTGGTCTCAGTATTCCGGCTGTAGCTGTGTCTTCAGTGATAGGTGATTTCAGGATGACATTAGGTGTAGATTTAAAATCGATGCTTTTGTTAGGATTATCTTTATTTATCATTACGATTTCGCTGGCAACAGGACGTACAAATATTATGCAGGGATTAGTTTTGATTTCGATTTTTCTCCTTTATCTTTTTACGACACTTGTTCCTTAAAAATTTAGATAACTATATTTTTTGATGTGTCAAATAAAAAAAATGCAAGTGGTTATTATTTTAAAATCAATGCTGTTATCAGCATACAATATATATTTCTATTCTAAAGTAAAAGTGCGATCTGATTATTCATTATATGCCAAACTAAAAAATATCAAAATGGCGCCAACTATCTTTAGTTGGCGCCATTTGGCTGTTTGTGACCAAGACGAGCGTATCTTCAAACACTTTTATCGATGATTTACTTCGTTTGAGCCAAATCAAAAAGGAATTAGTAACCCCGATTTTAATATTTAATCACTTGTAGTTGTAGAGTTTTTGCAAATTAATTTTTTAGTAAATGTAATAATCCAATATAAACAAAGAAGATGTTATTGATATGATTGTTGTATTTAAATATCGTACGGTACTTTTAATCAATTTATTACGTTCCGGCTGCTTGAAAATTCTTTGTAAGTATACACATTGTAAGGATAGATTTTCTTTGCCAGAATTTTAGAAATAACACTACTGATGAACAAAGGAAACAGCAATAGATATCCAGACGGTACTATACTGGAAATAATAAACATGGCAGTAAGAGGGGCGTGAATAGCTGCGGAAAGCATGGCAGCTGCTCCAAATAACGCAAAATTAATAATCACAAGATTGGTACCTAAATAATGGTTGCAGAATTGGGCAAAAAATACCCCTAAAAACGCTCCTGTAACAATACTAGGGGCAAATACACCGCCGTCACCGCCTGCACCGAGAGTGAGGGAAGCCGCCAATGGCTTTATGAAGATAAGCAAAACCAGAGGAATTAAATATGCGAGATTAACGATGTCGTACGAACTACATTCGAGGATTTTACCAAGTCCGTGATAACTATCACCATATAAAGCCGGAAGAAAAAAGATAAATACCCCAACAGTTATAGCACCTAAATTTACACGGATGAAATTGTTGTTAATCCCACCAAAAAATGTTTTTGCGTAGATGACAATTTTCGTAAAATAAAGCGCAAATATACCTCCGATTAAACTTAGTATCATAGCAAAAGGTATGGATTGCCAACGCCAGTCCTGTACCTTAAATGTAAATAGTGGATTTGAGTCATAAAAATGTACAAATAGATGAGCTACAATCATCGAACTAATTCCACTGATCAGTAAGGTTTTATTGTATTTACGTGCAATAACTTCAAATGCAAATAAAAAACCGCCCAGCGCACTTCCAAAGAGTACGGTTACACCCGCTATAATACCTGCACATATCAGTTCCGTCTTGTAGGCCCAAGCACTATGCAAATGTTTGTAGGCCTGATTACCAACTGTTGCGGTGGCAACTACTGTTGACACTTCTACTCCTGTAGATCCTCCGAAAATCACTGTTAAAAAGCCATTAACACAATGAGAAGGTATTTTAAAAAAAGGAAGATGATCTTTTCTTGTTTCCAGGGTAGTATATATTTCTTTAATTCCTTTATTTTTTCTGTTCTGAAAGAAATATTTACGTAGGAAGTAGATTGTTGTAATACCTACACTTGGTAAAAAGATTAACAATTTGTTTTCCGTGGCTATAATTTGTTCAAAGAGGTATTCTTGTACCTGTCCTGTTAAATGTTTTAAAGTATAAGATATAAGACAACAGATAATACTAACGATAATAGATATCCCGGTTAATTTGACATAGCTGGATCTGATTATTTTCTTTCTGTACGCTGTATTGCCTTGCATAACTATTTTAGTTTTAAAGAAGATGTAAAGGTAACAGTTATTTTTTGAAATAGTAAAAGTTGCTTGTTACTTTATACTACCTGTTTTTATTTAAACAATTCAAATGAAGTTTAAATAATTCATTGATTCATAAACTGAAAGTCCAACTGATAAAAGTCAACGATATACTTAATTTTTTTGTTTTACTTATAAATTCTGTCTTTTTGCAACGTTGGAATTTTAGATAACTGTTAAAAATAGATGTTTTTTAATTTTGTGACGGATGAAAAAATTGCAGATTTCGTCAGCTTCTTTAATTTTAGTATTGAATAATATACACTATTAAATAAAGAAAAACTAAATTAGTTGTGCAAAGAAATTGTTATGCCTAAAAACGATTCAATTACATTAAATAGAATGGATTACAGCAGTGGGATTGCTGTTGGTATTTGGAACGGATCTACACCAGGTATTATAAAAGCACTTTCACCCCACAGGCACGACCATTATACTTGCATGCTAATTGAAGCTGATCAGCTTGAAGTTGTATTTGATTTTAAGCATTTAACAATGCCGGTGGGGACACTTTTTATCTCTCCTCCTGGACAAGTTCATCAGATTCTAGAGACTCTTAGCGCAACCGGTTGTTATCTGTCTTTTGAAAGCCGTCATATCGGTAGAACGGCACAAACCAGTTTGGATAATTTGTTAGAGGAAACCTTGATTATCGCTCTCTCTAATAATGAGCGGGATTGGTTTAGAACAATCTTTGATTCAATGATGAAATTACAAGATCTGAACGATATCGCTTACAGGCAAGTTGAAGAACCATTGCTTTCAGCTTTTATTGAACAGGCAGTTTTGTGCTACGAACGTCAATTATTCATTAATCCCGAAAGTATCAGTCTACGTTCTATCAGTCTCACAAAGGAATTCAGGAATCTTGTAAAATCACATTTCCGGAGTATTAAGCGTCCATTTGAATATGCAGAAAAGCTTAATATTACTGTTGGACATCTAAGCGATACAGTAAAAAAAGTGACTGGATCATCAGCTTCGGAACTGATTCAAAAGGAAGTGATGAACGAAGCGTTAAGATTGCTATACTATACGGAGGTAAGTATCAAGGAAATTTCCTATCAGCTGGGATATCAAGACACAAAATATTTCATTAGACTGTTCAGTAAAAAAGCAGGTTGTTCGCCAAGTGAATATCGGAAGAAATACGCTAAAAACTCAGACCAAATCTTAGATCATTAAAATTGTTCCTTATTTTGTCCACCTTTTACCTTAATTTGTGAGTGGCGTTGCATATGCCAATTGCTCAATTTTGTAAGACAAAAAAATTACTTCTAAAGAAAATTTAAGTCTTATGATTGGACAGAATTTTGTTGAAAGCTCAGTATTCTCATTGTCAAAAACTCCCGAGGGAATAGTCGACTCTTTTCTTGCTCATATGAATTCTTTCCATTCGGAGACTATGCTTCGTTTCTATGAGGAGGATGCAATCTTTATTAGTGATAACGGTGAGCCTCGGAGAGGAAGATTGGAGATTGCGCGAGAATTGGACTGCTTCTTTAAATTCGGATTGCCAATCAAAATTACAACAAGGAATGTTTATGTAGATGGCAATCTAGCATCACTAATCTTGGACTGGAGTATAGCGGGTATTGCGAATAATGGTGAAAAAATATGTATGCGAGGAACATCTAATGATTATGCTAAAAGAGGAGCCGATGGATATTGGAGATATTGGTTTGAAAATCCCTTTGGTGTTCAAGTGCGCAGTTTATTTTAAAAAACTTTACAATATTAAATAAATCAGATATGAAAATTTTAGTAGTAGGAGGTACAGGTCTAACAGGGAGGCTTGTAACTAACAAATTGGAAAAACTTGGTCATAAAGTGGTGATTGGCTCGCCATCACAAGGTGTTGATATCCTTACTGGTGAAGGGCTTCAGGAAGCCTTGACCGGAACTGAAATAGTAATAGATCTATCAAATTCATCTTCTCCCGAAGGAGAAAATGCATTTCGATTTTTTGAGACTGCGGGAAAGAATCTTGTCAAAGCAGAATTGAATGCTAGTGTTAAGCATCATATCGTTCTATCAATTGTAGGAACAGATGATGCATTGGAAATCGGTTATCTTAGAGCAAAAAAACTTCAAGAGGATACTATTAAAAACTCAGGTATACCTTACACTATAATTAGGTCAACACAATTTCACGAACATGTGGAAGCCATCATCCAAGTTCAGGGAGAAGGGGATAAAGTTTTTGTTTCGAACTTAGACTATCAACCAATTGCACTTGATGATGTTGCCGAGTTCATAGTACAATTTTCTTTGGAAGAACCTAAAAATAACACCATTGAAATTGCAGGACCAAGACGTGGCAAAATGGAGGCTTTTGTCTCTGAGTATATTCAAATTACCGGTCAGGATAAAAAAGTGATTATAGACAATGAAAATAAGTATATGCATTTTGTTGTTCCTACTTCACTTTTAGTTCCCACTGGGCAATACAATACAGGCAAAATACTTTTTGAGAACTGGGCACTTGAAACACATAAAATTTAATCTTCTAAATTTATCCTTTCGCTTAAAGCAGTTCTAAAATTTGAGTGCAGTTAAGTACTTCTTTATCACTATTTATGTTCTTTTTTTCAACTTATTAAGAAGATGGAAATTAATAATGAATTGATTTTTAATATGGAAAGGGAAAAAATTATTTATTGTGAAAAGCAGTAAAAACGTTTTAATTGAAGATGATAATTTCTTTTAATTTAATTAATTTTCTTATCAAGAATAATAATTTTTCTGTGTTCTCTTCCCCAATTAATCATTTCATTGATAATTTTGCCGAAAGTTGGGCAGCATTCTGTCGGTTCATATTCGATTAAAACAGGTGTTTCGGGACAAACGATGCATTTTACCAATTTATTCAGCTCCATATCTTTTAGTTCTTTGAAAGCATTCTAGTGGTAATTTTACTTTCCGATGTAATCCTACTGCCAAATAGATGGTTTTGTTAATGACCTTGGAGTTTTCACGAACATCGAATACGATTCCGATTAAATACAAATCTTCTAAGGGGCGGTTTTGGCAGCTCACCATTTCGGTAGCAACGGCATTGGTAATTATGGAAATAGCAGAGGAAGATATTTCAAAGTCGTATAGTTCTTTAACCTTCTCATCGATATCGCTCACAATCATACCTTTGGCGTATAATGAGATAATAATATTCTCCAAACATTTAATGATGTTGTGCGTTTTTTGTTCCGGTATTAACATTTTTTATTTCCTCTTCCAAAAATTTCTGATCACTCATACAAGTTAATTTTCGACAATATAGGAAACCTAAAATAGGTAAATAATGAGCTATATTTTGTAATGAATTGCCACATTAAGAATTTTTAAATAGGTCAGTTACAGCTTTAAACAAATATTATTCTGGATTATTCTGAAATTAAGAACAAAAAAATGGCTCAATTTGGATTAAATTAGAGCCATTTGGGCGTTTGTGACCTCGACAGGATTCAAACCTGTAACCTTCTGAGCCGTAATCAGATGCGCTATTCAGTTGCGCCACGAGGCCATTGTTTCCTTATTGTTTAAAGGTTTGCAAATATAGCACTTTTTTCTTTTCTTTGAAACATGAAACTAAGAATTTTACTACTATTTGCGTTTTGTACTCTAATTTCCTGTAAAAGAGAGCAAAAAATTTCATCCGATGATTGGACGGTTATCTCAAAAAAGCTTCAATACAAGGATGAAGCTAATATTTTACACATCAAGTCGGGGAATTATACCTATGATTTCAAAAATACTCAGGTTCCATTTAAAAAAGTGGTTCTTCTCAACGCCAGTTTGATGGGATATGTTTCAGCTTTGGATGCGGAAAATCTGGTCGTAGGGATTTCAAGTCCCGAATATATTTATTCGGAAAAAATTCAGGGATTGCTTAAGGAAGGGAAGATCCAGAATGTAGGAAGTGATCAGAAATACGATGTGGAGAAGATTATTTCCTTACAACCGGATGCCGTTTTCACCAACTATATTGCAAGCTTCGAAAATACCTATCAGTTATTAAAAAATAACGGAATTCAGGTTGTTTTTTTTGATGAGTACCTTGAGCAAAAAGCACTTGAAAAAACAGCATATCTCAAAGTGTTCGGAAAACTTTTTGGAAAAGAAAAAGAAGCAGAAGCCAAATACGCTGAAATTGAAAAGAACTATAACGAATTAAAAAAGCTTGCCTTAACCGCTAAGGATAAGCCGGTAGTCCTTGCCAATGAGATGTACGGGGATGTTTGGTATTTACCCGGAGGAAAAACGTCTGTAGCGAACTTTATTTCAGATGCCAATGCAGAATATATCCTGAAAAATAACAATGAGGAGAAAGCTGTGACCATGAGTTTTGAGGAAGTTTTCTCAAAGTCTGATAAAGTTCAGTACTGGATCAATGCAGGAAACCATACTTCAAAAAAAGAAATGCTGAATATAAATCCTTTTTACAGTAAGCTGGGGGTATTTTCGAAAGGGAAAATATACAGTATTTCGGGAAGGGAAATTAAAAAAGCGAATGACTTTTTTGAAAGTGGTGTGGTAAGATCGGATTGGGTTCTGAAAGACTATATTAAGATTTTCCATCCCGAACTTTTGCCGGGATATCAGCTTGTCTATATGAAAGAATTGCAATAACTCGGAGGATTTGTTTATTTTTGTAGTGCTTTTTTTAAAGGTATGTGGAAAAAAATAAAACAACTGTTGTTTATCATTCTGATTTTGAATGTGGTGTTCATTATATGGGGCAGATTCTTTAATCCACCCATTACAATTACTCAGATCGGAGGCCTGTTCCAGTATGGAAAATTACAAAGGGATTACATTTCCTATGATGAAATGGGTAATAATGTGAAGAAAGCGGTCATTGCTTCTGAGGATCAGAAATTTTTTACACACAACGGCTTCGATTATGTGGCTATTGAAAAAGCGATGAAACATAATGAAAAAGGAAAAAAAGTAAGAGGCGGAAGCACCATTTCCCAGCAGACGGCTAAAAATATTTTCCTCTGGCAGGGAAGAAGCTGGATCAGGAAAGGATTAGAGGCTGTCTACACCTTTATCATTGAAAAAGTATGGGGTAAGGACATTATTCTGGAAAGATACCTTAATTCCATTGAAATGGGACGTGGGGTATTTGGAGTAGAAGCTGCATCCGAATATTATTTCGGGAAGTCGTCTAAAGACCTAACAAGTTCGGAAGCGGCCTGGATAGCGGCTGTTTTGCCAAACCCTAAAGAGTATGACCCTAAAAATCCTTCAGCCTACCTGACAAGGAAACACAACTGGATTTTAAGACAAATGAGAAATGTAAGTTTGAAATAGTATCTTTGTACTAATGAAATTTTTCAATTCCAGCACAAATTTTGAAACCGTTCTTAAAAAATATTTTTCTTTTAAGAACGAAACTCTTTCCTTAGAACCGTTTGCCGAGTTTTTGGAAAGCATTAAGAGAGCTGATTTTACAGATGTCCTCAATTTTTTTAAAAGTAATCCGGATTTTACAGCCAATTTTAAACATTATATCTACAATATTTTTGAGGGGAGGCCTTTTAACCTTTCGCTTACAGAGGCAAATATCCTTTCTGAAAATGCCTTTTTACCGGAACTGAAAAAAAGAATCCTTAATAAAGTCCTTCCTCCTGTAGAAAAGGAGAAAACGGTATGGTATCTTATCGATAATATCAGCCTGAGACCAAAGAAAGATCTTGAATATCTTCACAATCTTCCTGAAAATGAAGTCAATGAGTTCCTCACTATTTTAGGGATTTCTGATTTTATTATAAAAAATAATGTTAAAAGAGAGCTTATTTTCTCTATGAATATCCTTTCCTGGCGTGTTACAGGAATGGCTATGGAGGTGGAAGTGGTGAGAATGGCTCCCGAATACAGGAATTTTGACAATCCTTTTCTAGCTTTACAAAACGAGCTGGAAAGCCTTGCTGCAGAACTGGAAGCCGAGCCCGGATTGCAGCTTCACTCAAAAGACAGCAGCTACAAGCAGATCAAGATCTACATCCAGCAATGTCATGAGTTTGTTAATATAGCTTTTAAAAACTCTTCCAAATATGGAATTTCAGGGAAGATCAATCAGTCACTTCTGAAAATCCGTCAGCAGATTGAAAGAATTAATGAAATCATCAAGCTTCTGGTCATCAATGGTGATGAAGATGTGATTATCAAATCCAAACAGCTGATGTTTAATATTCTCCGGTATAAATCCCATAAGAATAATATCGCAGAGCTTATTAATGACAGTACAAGACTGATTTCCCATCTTATTACAAATCATACGGCAGAAGCCGGATCACATTATATTACCTCCACCAGGAAAGAATATATGAAAATGTTCTATAAAGCCAGTGGTGGTGGAATTATCGTAGGAGCACTCTGTGTGTTGAAAATGTTGTATGGATATATTCCGGGAAGTGACTTTTCCCACGCATTTTTATATTCTATGAATTATGCCATGGGATTCGTTATGATCTACCTGATGGGATTTACTTTAGCAACCAAGCAGCCGGCAATGACTGCTGCAACTATGACTAAAGTACTTGCCGAAGAAGGAAACAGCAAAAGAAATAACACGGAATTTGCACATCTTGTCTCTAAACTATTCAGAAGTCAGTTTATTGCTTTTGTGGGAAATGTAGCGTTATCATTTCCGATAGCTCTGGCTATTATTTATGGGCTGGATGTTTTTTTCTCCCAAAACCTGGCTGTCGACAGATCCGACAAGCTGCTTAAAGACCTGGATCCTTTTCAGTCAAAAGCTATTTTGCATGCAAGTATTGCAGGTTTCTATCTTTTCATCTCAGGAATTATTTCGGGAAATATAGGAAACAACTCCGTATTTTACCAGATCCCTGAAAGGATCGCAAAAAATATATCCATCAGAAAATTATTCGGGGTTAAATTTGCCAAAAACCTTTCTAAATACTATGCTAAGAACTGGCCGGGAATTATATCTAATTTTTGGTTCGGGGTTTTCCTCGGTGCTACTGCTCCGGTAGGTTTATTTTTTGGTTTGGATCTGGATATCCGGCACATTACCTTTGCTGCAGGAAATCTGGCACTTGGATTATATGGAAAAGATTTCTCTGTGGATGCCTACACATTCTGGATTTCCTTCTTTACGGTATTCTTAATCGGATTCTTTAACTTCCTGGTAAGCTTCGGGCTGTCTATGTTTTTAGCGTTCCGTTCCAGAAAGCTGAATTTCGGACAGGTAAGTGAGATTTATAAAGAAATATTCAGGTATTTTTTAAGTCATCCGTTTAAGTTCTTTTTCCCTTTAAGTTCAAGGCTGGATAAACATGCGGATGACCTGATGAACAATACCATATCTACAAAATCTGAAGATCATTAAACTTCTCTTGACCAAATTTATCCTGGAATTTCTTCAGGTAAAAACTTCTCCGCATCTTAAAATCATTTTTTAAAAGAGGGGAATCTATTTTGATCACAATACATTGGTCATGAATCCCTACACTTCTGATTTCCTGAAAAAGACTTTCATCAAGATAATCTTCCAGAAAATCCTTGATTTCAAATGCGATCAATTTATCCTCAAAACCGTGTATTCTGGCAAAGGATTTAACAAGGTCAGATGATTGAAATTCTCTTTTTTTTCGTTTCATTGTTTTAGATCCGAGGTTCGGATTATGTATTAGAAATTGTGGATTAAATTTTTATTTTTTGCAGGTAATGTATGGTATATTTTCGTTTCTGTTTTCTCTAATACGTTCATGCTTGATAAAGAAAAGTGAGTTTTTATGTGTTTTTAAAAGGAGATCAAAAGCAATTTTATTCTAACCCGCATTCTGAACTTCCTACTTTGTTTCCCACATCAGATTTCAAAAATTATACTTTCCTCATTTATTTTCTTAACTACACTTTCCGTTCTTTCTCTATGGGTGTCTGTAATAAAAATCTGCCCGAAATTTTCTTTATTGACCAACTCAATAAGTTGTGCCACGCGATGGTCGTCCAGCTTATCAAAAATATCATCCAGTAAAAGAATAGGCGTTTTACCGGTAAGCTCTTTTACGAGACTCATTTGGGCAAGTTTGAGCGAAATAAGAAAGGATTTTTGCTGGCCCTGGGATCCTATTTTTTTAATCAGTGCGGCATCCATTTCGAAAAGCAGGTCATCTTTATGAATTCCTCTGGAAGTATACGTCAGCATTCTGTCTCTTTCCAGGCTTTCCTTAAGTAAATTTTCGAATGAAGATTCCAATAGATGAGATTCGTAGATTACGGATACCATTTCCTTACCTCCGGAAATAATCTGATAAAAGTTTTGAACAATAGGATTGAGTTGGGAAACGAATTCTTTTCTTTTCTCAAAAATTTTAGTTCCGTGATTATGGATAGGAGCATCATAAATCTCGAGGGAATCTTTATCGAATACTCTGTTCTTGGCAAAATACTTTAATAAGGCATTTCTTTGCTGGATGATTTTCTGATACTGGATGAGGTCAAAAAGATATCCCGAATCAGTCTGGCAGATCATAGAATCTAAAAACTTCCGGCGGCTTTCCCCTGAATCCGAAATCAGATTAGAATCATAG
The DNA here is from genome assembly GCF_028570785.1 of Chryseobacterium sp. B21-037. Classification (NCBI taxonomy): domain Bacteria; kingdom Pseudomonadati; phylum Bacteroidota; class Flavobacteriia; order Flavobacteriales; family Weeksellaceae; genus Chryseobacterium; species Chryseobacterium sp. B21-037. The sequence goes on along the minus strand of NZ_JALGCB010000001.1, from coordinate 1,805,730 downwards.
GGAGAGATCATTACACTTGGCAGGTAACCGATATGGTCAGACATCCGGTCATAGCTTTTATCATTTTTTTTAATGATCTTTTTAGCCTCTTTGGGCTGCGATATTTTTAAAGTATCCTCACTATCATCATTCTGAACTTCGGCATCAATGGTGAAAAAGTCTTCCTCCTTTTTTATGTTATTAAGATCGGTGTTCCCTAAGAAACTTTTTCCCACGGATAAATAGTGGAGGGCATCCAGGATGTTGGTTTTTCCCACACCATTGTTACCTACAAAACAGTTGATTTGAGGGGAGAATTCAAATTTTTTCTCAGCATGGTTCTTGAAATTGTACAGAGAAAGTTTCTTAATAATCATTTGTCAAAAATACTTCATTATTCCCAAAAATAAAAAGGGAAGTGCAGAACAGGTTTCTACCCCAAAAGAAAAATAAGCCTCATCTCTTTTGTTTTCAGAATAGTAGATCAGGATATAGGTGATTACACTGGCCAGAAAAAAAGAAACTGCGTAGGGCGGATCCAGATAAAAAGAAGCCAGCAGGCTACTTATAAAAACCAAAAGATACGCTATGTATTTTGTATTCTGGGTACCGATCAGTTTGGGAAAGGTTTGCACCCTGTCACTTTTCATATCCCGGATGTCAAAAGGAAGGACAAGCGCCGTAATAAAAAAGAAGCTGATCAGAAATATGGAAAGGCTGAATTCCGGTAATGTAAGCCAGCAATTTACCAGTGCCCACACCAGTCCCACATAAAAGACCTTCAGTAAGGGGATTTTTCTTATGTAAACGTCCAGAAAAAAGCTATTGTATAACAATCCGAGGACGACTATGATAAACCATTTGATTAATCTTATTTCATTGTGATTATGGATGATGAGAAATGCACAAATTACGCCGGCTATAGCATTTAAAATTAATATTTTAAAGAAATGCTTAGTGTATTGATACTTAGTATAAAGATAACCACTGAAATACGTGATAAAAATTAAGAAAACGGAAGGGAAACGGAATGTGTTTTGCTCTTTCATGAAAAATACTGCAAAAAGAGTTCCCATTACGGAGACATAAATTTGACTGTCTATGACATATTTTTTCAGTATTTTTAAGAAATTCATTTATCAAAAATAACATTTATGAAAAGATTTTCCAAGGTTTTTATGCTTTTGCTTTTAATGCTGAATTTCTCAGCAGTTTTTGCACAGAAATACTACGACGATCAGTGGAAAAAAATTGCTGACAACAGCCAGAAAGGAGCGTACAAATCGAATCTTCCCATTGTTTTAGACATACAAAAACAAGCTATGAAAGAAAATAATACACTGCAGCTGATCAGATCCCTCAAAGCAGAATTTAGTATTGTAAATCAAACGACTGACGATGATCAGAATAATTCCGCTTCTAAATTCTTCGGTAAGCTTCAGGATACACAAAAGCAGCTGAAAGGTGATGAAAGGGTGGTGTATGATGTACTCTTAAGTAGTTTTTTTCAGGATTATTATAAACGGCATTCCTGGGAAATTAATGGACGGACGAACCTGAACTCTCAGGACGTTTCTCAGATTGAAACCTGGAGCAAGCTGGATTTTAAAAATTATCTGACGAAAAACTTCAAAGATCTTGACCAACAGAAAGAGCAAATGAAAAAAATCTCTTTGGATAAATATAAAAGTGCATTTTCAAATACTAAGGATATTATCTATTTTCCAACATTGTGGGATTGGTATTCTCTGAGGAAAATCAACTTTCTGGGGGATAACGAAATTTTCACAAAAAATGAGCTTGCCGAAAACAGGGTTCAGATCAATACAATTTTTGATGAATTAATTGCACAGAATAAAGGAAATGCAAAGTTGTATTTTATGCACCAGACGCTTTCTGAAAACTGTGACGCCAATCAGTGCAAAGATAAACTGGTGCAACTTCAGAATCTTTTGAAGACTGATACCGAAGGAGATTATAAGGTATTGATCATGGAAGGGATCATGAATGAATACCTGATAAAAAAGCAAGCAAAAGAAGCTTTAGCAGTTGCTGCCCAGGCAAAAAGCCAGTATCCAAAATCTCCATTTCTTGAGAATATAAAAAATAAAGAAGATCAGATTCTTAATCCGAATCTTACTCTCAAATATGAAGAGCAAACCCAGGCCAATCTTCCTATCCATCTGGTTGCTGAATATAAAAACGTTTCAGAATTTTCATTGAATATTTACGAAGTAAAAGATGATTTTACTTCTTTCATGCAATATATCAGGAACTCATATGGAAATACATTTGGACAGGTGAAAAAAAGCCTGGTAAGAAAAGAAAGCTATCAGCTTCCGGATCCTAAAGATTACCAGATGCATAAAACCTCAGTGGAAATTCAGCCTTTACCTTCCGGTATATACGTTGCTGAGTATCTTGTTGCAGGGGCTGGCGCCAGTGATAATGATGCCAAACAGAATTTTTACTTTCTGGTTTCAAACAACAAGGTGATCTACCAGTCGAAAACAGACAGAAATCAACTTTCAAACGAATTGAAACTGGTAAACAGCGAAAACGGAAAACCTGTAGCTAATGAAAATCTTACATTCTACGAATTTGTAGCCAATAAAACTTTAAATAAAGTTGATGGAAAAACCAATGATAAAGGTGTTTTCAAATTTCCTTCAACATCAAGTAAGGATTACTACAGGACATTTTTGATACAGCAGCCAAAAACCAAAGATTATCAAATCATGCAGGTGTATGGGAATGATGATTATTCCAATTATGATCCTAATAAGCAGGTCCGTTCGAAAGCTCAGATCTTTACAGACCGTGCAATTTATAGACCCGGTCAGACAGTCTATTTTAAAGTGATCAATACAAAGGTTGATAAAGAAACGGAAGGGGTGGTATCAGGCCTGAAACAAAAAATAACGCTTGTGGATACCAATGGTCAAGAAGTCTCTGCACAAAATTTTACAACCAATGAATTCGGATCATATCATGGAAGCTTTATTTTACCGAAAGGACAACTCAATGGGGTGTTCTATTTGAATACCGACGGCAATACGCAGGGATATAAAGATATAAGGGTAGAAGAATATAAGAGACCAAAATTTGAGGTAACCTTCGATCCTGTAAAGGATGAGTATAAATACGGCCAGACTATAGAACTCAAAGGAAAGGCAGCGATGTTTTCCGGTGTTGCTTTAAGCAATACTACGGTGAGTTATGAAATCAAAAAACGCAACATCCGTTGGAGATATTTCTGGTGGTATCCGGAAGGGGATGATAATGAAAATTCAATCCTGGGTGAAGCAAAAACAAATGAAAAAGGAGAGTTTGTTATCCGCCTTGACCTTAAAAAAGATGAAAAACTGGAAGGTATCCAGATCGATAATTATGAGATCAATGCTTCTGTAACGGATATTAACGGAGAAACGCAGACGGCGAATACACAATTGAAGGTAGCTTCCGTATCCCATTATATCAAGGCAGATGAGATTAATAATGCTTTTACGGATGAGAATGTAAAAGTGAAAGTAGAGACAAGAAACTATAACGAGCAGGATCTTAAAAAATCGTATCAGGTAAAGCTTTCTAAACTGGAGTCTCCGGACAGGATCTTCAGGGATAATTTCCTGAGAGAAGTTCAGAATCAGCCCAAATTGAGCAAAGAGGAATTCATTAAGAAATTTCCACATGATTTATTTGACAAAAATGATGAATTAAAGAATTGGAAAGTCGGAAAAGTGGTTCTTACCAAAACACAGGAACCATCTGGAGATCAGAAACAATTGGCAACCAATCTGGAACTGGGTAAACTGGAAACAGGGGATTACCAGCTGGAATTGTATAATATAGAAGGAAAAGATACCATAAAATCCGTACAGAATTTCAGTGTTTGGGATAAAGGAGCGTTAAAGCCCGGTCAGAAAACATTCCTAAAGGTTATCGGACCTAAAAATGAAGGGGGAAGAGGTGAAAAAGCAAAGATCTATGTGTACTCGGCTGTTCCTGATGCCATAGTCAATGTATTTGTTCAGAATGGGTCAGGAAGCACTCTTTCTGAAAGCTATAAGCTGAAAAACGGAATGCTGGAGTATTCAGCAGATATTCCTAAAGATAAAAGTGTATCTGTTTTAAATGTTCAATTTCAGATTGTTGCATTTAATGATGTGCAGACTGAATCTGTCAATTTAAAAATTAAGGACTCTGAAAAGCCTCTTAAAATAGAGACGGTGACTTTCAGAGATAAACTGGAGCCTAATGTAAAGGAGAAATGGTCTGTAAAAGTTTCAGGAAATGATAAGGAGAAGATCAATGCTGAGGTTCTGGCCAATATGTATGATATGTCTCTTGATCAGTTTGCAGCCAACAGCTTCGATTGGGAAAAATTATATATTCCGTATACCATCATAACCTCTTACGATATCAGGGAGAATCTTCTGCAAAAATATTATCAGAAGAGACTGAAATATATGAATGGTAAATATGTGGAAGTACCGGTATTTAACTGGTTTGACAATTCGCTTTATTATGATGGTGCTGTTCTTCAGAGTCTTGAAGGAAGAGCAAGTGGAATAAGAATTAGGGGTAATGCTGCTTACAGTAAAGCGTTACCAGCCCCGGCTGTTGCTGCTAAGGAAGTTGCAGCAGATGCGATGGCTGAAATAAATGAAGTCGTTGTTGTTCGTAAAGGAACAAGTAATCAAGAAGGTGGACAGTCAAAAGAATCTCTGGAAAAAGTTCCGGTTCGACAAAATTTGAATGAAACAGCGTTTTTCTATCCGGATCTGAAAACGGATGCAGAAGGCAATGTGAATTTTGAATTTACTTCTCCGGAAGCGCTTACGAAATGGAAGCTTATGTTCCTGGCTCACACAAAAGATGCCAGGTCGGCGACATTGGAGAAAGAAGTAGTTACACAGAAAGAATTTTCCGTAACTCCAAATTATCCAAGGTTTTTAAGAGAAGGTGATGAATTAAACCTTCAGACAAAACTTTCTAATTTAACGGATAAGCGATTAAATGGTTCTGCTGTTTTACAAATCCTGGATGCATTTACTAATGAAGACATTTCTTCAAAATTCGGATTGAATGCGGGAACCCAGAACTTTGATGTAAGTGAAAACGGAAATTCGGTTGCAACATGGAAAGTAAAGGTTCCGGATAATGTTTCATCTATTATCCTTAAAGTAGTGGCTAAAGCAGGTTCTTTCTCAGACGGGGAGCAGCAGGCAATTGCTATTTTACCGAACAGAATGCTGGTAACAGATGCAGTCCCTGTTTTTGTAAAAGAAGGAGAGACTAAAACTTTTGTTCTGGATCATCTTAAAGATGCGAATTCAGCAACAATAACGAATGTTTCAAATACACTGGAGCTCACAACCAATCCGATCTGGGAAATTATGTTTGCCCTTCCAAGCCTGAAAAATGATCAGAACAGTTCAGCTGATGTAATCTTTAATAAATGGTTTGCTGATGTTTTGGCATCTGAAATTTTCAAAGCAAACCCAAAGATGAAAACCATTTTTGAAGAATATCAGAACAAAGGATTATTGAATTCTAACCTTGAAAAAAATCAGGAATTAAAGCAGTTACTATTAGAGGAAACTCCATGGGTACTGGAAAGTAAAAATGAGCAGGAGCAGATGCAAAAGCTTGCATTATTGTTTGATGCCAACACAATGAAAAATTCAATCAATCAGGATTGGGATGATTTCAAAAAACTGCAAAATCCGGATGGAGGCTTTTCATGGTATTCAGGGTATCCTAGCTCTTACGGAGTGTCATTGTATATTCTTAAAAATCTGGGTAAAATTAATTTATGGTTAAAAGGTAATGCCAAGGATTATCAAAGTTCAACACAAAATGAAATGGTAACCCAATTGATAAAGTATGTAGATAACGAGATCAATAAATATGTGGATACGAAAGAAAATGTTTGGAACAACTGGATCCTGGATTATCTGGACACTCGTAACTATTGGGAGAAACAATATCCTCTGAAAGGAAAAGGGGCAACTTTAAAATCATTGGTCAAACAAAAAGCAAAAACTGCAAAAATCACTGATTTTACATTCTTCGGACTTCACCGGGCAGCTTTATTGATGAACGATTATGGAATGAAGGAAACTTCTGATAAGCTTATGACCTATCTTAAAGAAACTTCCACAGATACCAAAACCCAGGGAGTGTACTGGAAGCAGAATCTTAATGAGTGGGGCTGGTTCAGTTCAAAAGTTGTGAACCATGCCGGTGCATTAGAAGCTTTTAATACCTTAAAACCGAACGATCAGAAGTTCATTGAAGATATGAAGATCTGGCTGGTAACACAGAAGGAAGTTAATTCATGGGGAAGCTCAAGGGGTACTTCAGAAGTGATTTTCACGATATTAAATTCAGGAAAATCATGGACCGGTGCTGAAAGTGATAAAGCAACCATTATTTGGGGCGGAAAAGAACTGGCACCGCAAACACAGGCAACGGGGTATGTAAAGTCAACCGTGAAAACGGATGCAGTAGACAAAAGCCTGAGTACGGTTACCGTTACCAAGCCGGGTCCCGGAATTGTGCAGGGAGGATTGTTCTGGCAATATTATGAAGATCTGGATAAAATAAAATCATCAGAAAATTATATCTCCGTTACCAAAGAGCTTTATAAAAAAGTGAAAACAGTAAATGGTGAAGAGCTACAGAAAATAGCTGTGGGAACACCACTGAAAGTAGGGGATAAAGTAACAGTAAGAATGATTTTAAATACCGACCGTGCGATGGAGTATATTCATATAAAAGATATGAGAGCAGCCGGATTTGAGCCTCTTAATGTATTATCCGGATATCAGTGGAAAAATAATTTAGGATATTATCAATCTACTAAAGATGCGTCCACAAATTTTTATATTCAATATATGCCCAAAGGGAAATATGTATTTGAGTATGATTATGTTGCCAATGCATCCGGAAAGTTCTCAAATGGTACTACAACGATGCAGAATTACTATGCTCCGCAGATGAATGCTCATACAAAAGGAGACAATGTTCAAATTTTGGAATGATTTTTGGCTTTAGAGAATCAGTAAAAAATAAATACAAAAAATATGAAATTTTCAAAGACGCTAGTTGCGGGATTAGTCATGATGGTTGGAGTAAATACTTTTGCTCAAAAGAAAGCTGAAAAGTTTGAAAAATTGGAAATTGAAATGTTCCCAAAGGCTAAAGACGGATACAAGCAGGTATACATTCAGCTGCCTGTCGCTAAAAATGAAAAAGATCTGAAAGTTGAATATTTTGTGGGTAAGGAGAAAATGGTTGATTGTAATAACTATTTTATGATGGGGAGCGTAAAATCTCAGGATCTTCAGGGATGGGGCTACAACTATTATGAAGTAGAATCCAATGGAGAGACGGCCGGAACTTTAAAGGGATGTTTAAATAAAAAGGAAACAAAAAAGTTTATTTATATCAAACCGGAAATTGTAGGCTATAACAGTAAATTACCTTTGGTATTTTATGTACCTAAAGACCTGGAAGTACGTTACAGGGTTTTACGTCCGGACGCTGGAATGAAGAAAGCAGTTCAAAAGTAATTTCCAACTTCTAAATATAAAACTCCTCAGTTTTCTGAGGAGTTTTTTTGTGAAGCACTAAAAAGAATGGATTATAGGAAGGATCTTGAGACAGGTTATAGAAAATTATTTTACCCTTAAACTATATTTAAACAATTGTTTAATAAATACTGTTGGAGGCCGATTACCATTGAACATCTTTTAAATTCACTGTACCGGAGAATTATTCTACGGGTTTTAACATTTTTTTGCATTATATTTGTTGTAAACATGAACCATGAAAAACAATTTATTGATTTTTGCCCTTGGTTTTTTTGTACTTCCAGCTTTTGGTTGGGCACAATTGGCGCCGGACTTTAAAGAACTTTTAGATAGTGCAATGGTTCGGGATTCGGATCTTAAAATGCAGATCACCCAAAATAAACTTACCGATCTTGACGGTCATAAACTGAAAGATATCTTCCTTCCGACGTTGGAATTAAGCGGGCAAGCCGGCTATCTGAACGCAACAGCAAGATTAACTTCTCCTGAAATTAATCTACAACCTTTTTTAACAATTCCTGAAGGAAGGTATAATAGCAACCTTAATATTTCCGGTTTCTCGGGTATTGCAAAGGCAGATGCCAAAATGTTGGTGTACTCAGGAGGTAAAGTGAAATATCTTAAAAAGGCGATTGAAGAGAAAAAAGCATCGGAGGATATCCTTCTTGAAAAGACCAGGGATGACGTGGTAGCTGCTGTTTCTAAAGCATACGACCAGCTCGCCCTGATTCATCAGTCTAAAAATGTGTTGGATGAAAGTAAAAAGAGGCTGGACATCAACAGGAAAACAGCCGATAAAGCCCTAGGATACGGATTGATCACACCTTACGATCATAAAAAGATAGAGCTTGCCCAAGCAACCCTGGATGCTAAGATTGTAGAGTATGAAGGAAAAAAAGAGCTGCTTCTTACCCAGCTTTACATTTTAACCGGTATCAATAAAGAACGGCTCCGCCTGATAGAACCCGTTTTAACTCCTCTAGAAATGCTTTCCCGGGAAAATGGAATCGAGCAGAGAGCCGAAATCAGAGCATTGGATCACGGAATTGTAGCCGCGGATTACAAAATTAAAGCAGAAAGAACATGGATGATCCCAAAAGTTCAGCTTATGGCTTCTGCATACTATATCGGGCTATATGGAAGCAGAGTCAAAACATCTGAAAATGTAATCCCCGCAATCCCTGCCCTTGGATATGAAGGTGCGCGATTGGACTGGAGGCCCACGAATATTAACATTCTGCCCTTATTTACAGCCGGTATAGGTTTTAAATGGGAAATATTTGATGGAAGAGAGGGAAAGCATGCCGAAGAGACGGCGCGGATAGGTAAAGAAGTTTTACAAAACAAAAAAGAAGATGCCTTGAAAAAACTGACCTTAAATCTCGCGAATAATCAAACCAATTATGATATTGCCACGGCGCAAATAACCCTGAAAAGTAAAGAAAAAGAATTGGCAAAAAATGCCCTTGTACAGGCTGAAAAAGAATTCAGGTATGGGATGAGCAAATCTTCACAACTTATAGAAGCGGAAAGTGACCTTGAAGTTGCGGAACTTGAATATCAGAATGCGGTTTTCAACCAGCGCAGAGCGGGAATTGAACTGATGAGGTCCACGCAGGAGCTGGATATCACGAAATTGTATTAACCCCACTAAAATTAAAATGATGCAAAAAAATATCTCTATACTATTTGGCTTTCTGATTTTATTGGGAAGTTGTGCACAGAAAAAAGAAAACCTCAATGATTCGGAAGGAAAAACCAAAAAGGATGTTGTTTCATTTGCTCCTAAAGTAACCGGGAGGATCCTCAAAATCTATGTTACAGAAGGTCAGACCGTAAAAAAAGGCGATACCCTGGCATTGCTTGATGTTCCTGAAGTTTCAGCAAAAATTGCACAGGCTCAGGGAGCCGTAAGTGCAGCAACGGCACAGGAACAAATGGCTAAGAACGGAGCTACCGCAGATCAGCTTAGACAGCTTCAGGCTAAATATAAAGGATTAAAAGAGCAGTATGATTTCGCACAGAAATCTTTCAAAAGAGCCTCTAATATGTTTAGGGATAGTTTGATGTCTCCGCAGGCTTATGATGAAGTATATGCTAAATTACAGGGTGCCAAAGCGCAATATGACGCTGTAGTCGCGGAACTGGATGATGTAAAAAGAGGAACCCGTTTCGAAAAAGTGGAAATGGCTGCCGGACAGGCTTCGCAAGCCAAAGGAGCTTTACAGGAGGCGAATGTTGCTTATTCTGAACGTTACATTATTGCGACAAACGACATGGAAATAGAAACCATCAGCCTTAATGCCGGAGAGCTTGCGACCGCAGGTTTTGCTCTGTTTAACGGTTACATTCCCGAAAGTACGTATTTCAGGTTTACCGTTCCTGAGAGCGAAATAGCAAAATATAAAAAAGGGCAAACCGTTGCGATGCAGGTCGTTTATAATAAAGAAAACATTGAGGGGACTATTCTGTATATTAAGCAGCTGACAAGATATGCGGATATTACTACTGCCTATCCCGATTATCAGCTGCAGGATGCAATTTATGAGATCAAAGTAAAACCTAAGGATATGAATAAAGCTAAAAATATCCTCGTCAACGCCAATGTGATCCTGAAATAATAATGAAATACAGTCCGATGGCATTTTTGAAATTCCATAAGGCTGTTTAAACAGATATAAACAATGAAAGAATTTTTCCGTCTTTTAAAGCGCGAGTTTAAGATGTTCATTAAAAACTCCACCTTAAGAACCGTATTCTTTGTGGCGCCTTTATTCTATGCCACATTGCTGGGTTTTGTATACAAAAGCGGGAAAGTAGAGCATACGCCGGTTATTGTTATCGACAGAGACAATACTCCGTTGTCGAATCAGCTGGTGGAAATGTTGCAGGACAATAAAGGGATCCGGGTTTTGAAGTATGTTCAGGAACCATTAAGCATAAAAGATGAGGTCATTAAAAATGATGCGGCAGCCGTAGTAATCATTCCTTCCAAATTTGAAGCTGGAATGCTGCAAAAAAAATATCCGGAAGTCAATGTTTACATTAATACGGGAAACGTTCTTACAGCAAATTTTGCCACAAAAGCCCTTCAGCTGACGATTGGAACTTTCTCTGCGGGAGCATCGATAAAGGCCCTTCAGAAAGCCGGAATGCCGGCAACAAGGGCAGCTACCCAGTTTGAACCCTTTAAAACCAATTATATCACCCTTTTCAATACAACCAGCAATTACCTTATTTTCATGTGGCCGGCCATGTTGGCTGTAGTTTTACAACAGGTGATATTGCTGGCTATGGCCGTAAGTTTTGCTGCAGAATTTCAGGGAGGAACCTTCGTGAAAGAATATTATGGAATGAGGAAATGGGCATTTCCTACAATGCTGATCAAAGTGATACCGATCTGGATATTTTCTATACTGATCGTAGGAATGTATTATTTTATGCACATGATTTTTAAAGTACCTATGCCTCAGGGGATTTTTAATTTTATAGTTCTGACCTCTGTTTTTGTGAGTTCAGCATCTTTCTTAGGTGTTTTTATCAGTATCCTGATTCCGGATGCCTTGAAGGCAACTCAAATTCTGATGGTTATTGCTTCACCTGCGTTTATTATCAGCGGATTCACCTGGCCATTGAATGCAATGCCTGCTTTTGTACAGTTTATTGCGAATATTATTCCTTTAACCCCATTCTTACAGGCTTTCAAAATATTATTGATTCAAAAAGGATCGGTAGAACTTACATTTCCCTATTTAAGGCATTTGGGGGTTCTTCTACTTGTCTATGCTTTTTTAGGGTGGATTGCCCTGAAGATCAAATTATGGCTGGTATTCAGGTACGTAAAACCTGAGAATCCAAAAGAAGAAGATTCCTTCGAAGAAATCGGATAAATTTTTAAGCAAAATAAAAATTGACCAGATAAGTGCATCGCATCAGTTGCATCCCAAACTTAATCCATACCACGTACTTTGTAACCCCGTAACTTATACCTCAGACCCGGTATCCATATATCATCGCCCGGGTTTTTACGGTTTTTAAAAAAGGATATAAAATCATCAGAAAAAACTGATATATTTGTTTTCCGAACAATTAACAAACAATGGAAAACGTATTTGATGCAAAAGTTGCTCAGAATTACATCAATAGGATCAATAATCTTATTGAAGATACTCACGGTATTTGGGGAAAAATGATGGTGGATCAGATGCTGGCTCACTGTTGCGTTTCCTATGAGATGGTGTATGAACCGGAGAAGCATAAGAAGCCCGGAGCTATAGCAAAATTTATCCTGAAAAATTTTGTGAAACCTAAAGTCGCTAGTGAAAAAGCCTATCCCAGAGATTCTCCTACTGCACCCCAGTTTATGATTGTGGGAAGAAGGGATTTTGAAGAAGAAAAAAAGAGGCTGATAGGATTTATCCAAAAAACGCAACAACTGGGAGCTGAAGCCTTCGATGGAAAAGAATCATTCTCATTTGGTAAACTAAAATCCCATGAGTGGAGCAATATGTTTGCGAAACATTTAAATCACCACCTGGCTCAGTTCGGAGTATAACTTCGGATGAGTTAGAACCTGTAATGATAGGTTAAAATTACTCAAGGAAATATTGGCCTTCCCTACGCTGTCACAGAATTTCCTTTTATTGATATTGCTTACGTAATACTCAATTAAAAACAAAAAACAATATGAAAAAACTTGTACTACTCCTCATTCTTATTTCCGGTTTTGCTTTTGCTCAGATGCCTAATATTTCAAATGTATGGCTCAACAACAGTAAAGCATACTCCGGAACCATCGGAAATGATAAACAGGCCATAAAGCTCAAGATTAATATTTCAGAACAAAACAGAAAAAATGATCAGGAATATTTTGTTTCCGGATATTCTTTAGTGGATAAAACCTATTCTAAATTTGAAGGAAATCTGACGATTACAAAATATAAGGATACGAAAAGAAAAGGAACTGTGTATGGTGAATACGAATTGGCAGAGGAGAATAAAGGCAAACATTCCGGTATTTTCAAAGGTAAATTTGTTTATACTTTTAAGTGGAATAAAGTTACTGAGAAAATTGAGTCCCCTTATATCGAATTCATTGGTGACTGGAAAAGCTATGATGGAACAATGGACTTCAAAACCCATATAACCAATCAGTAAAACTGAAGATAAAACTTGTTAATAAAATAAATAAGAAATATGAAGCTAGGAGTATTCTCGCTCAGTTTAAGTGTAAAAGATCTTCAAAAGTCTAAAGACTTTTATGAAAAGCTGGGATTCAGTGCTATGGGAGGAAACATGGACCAGAACTATCTGATCATGAAAAACGGAAGTACATTGATCGGATTATTTCAGGCTATGTTTGACGGGAATATGCTTACCTTCAATCCGGGGTGGGATGAAAATGCAGAGAATCTGGAATCTTTCGATGACGTGCGTGAGATTCAGAAACATTTAAAAGAAAATAATATTCATCTGGAAAAAGAGGCTGATGAAACCACCTCAGGACCGGAGCATATCTTCCTAAAAGATCCCGATGGGAATATGATTTTAATAGACCAGCACAGATAGAAATACCTATGAAGATTTTAAAATGGGCCATGATCGTTTTGGCCGCAATACTGATAGTTTGGTTGGTAATAGCCGCCTTGATTTCCGGGGATTTCAAATATGAAAAAACCATAACAATTAATGCTCCTGTAGAAAAAGTATGGCAGAATACCAACACTTTAAAAGCAATGGATCTCTGGAGTCCATGGAACAGGCTGGATGCAGGAATGAAAAAGGAATGGACCGGAACCGAAGGACAACCGGGTGAAAAAATGTGCTGGAGCAGTAAAAATGATAAAGCGGGAAAAGGGTGCCAGGAAATAAAAAAAGTAGATCCTTCCCTAAAAAGAATAGATACTTCAATTAAATTCATGACTCCTTACGAAAGTGAAGCAGATACTTATGTTATAGTGGCTCATGAAGGAAACGCAAGCAAGGTGACCTGGGGGTTCAACTCCCAAATTCCATACCCTTTTACCATAATGAAGCTGTTTATGAATATGGATGGTGCCATTGGAAAAGACTATGAGCAAGGGCTTTCCATGTTGAAAAGAATTTCCGAAAAGCCTTCAAACATCAGACAAACTCAATTTTAAAAAATACTTTATGGCAACAGTAAACGTTTATCTTACATTCAATGGGAACTGCAGGGAAGCATTTGATTTCTATAAATCTGTTTTTGGCGGCGAATATCCTTATATCGGAACTTTTGGAGAAATGCCGCCAATGGAAGGAAAAGAAACTCCGGAAGAAGATAAAGATAAGATCATGCATGTTTCTTTACCCATTTCTAAAGAAACAGTCTTAATGGGAAGTGACACCGGCGGAGAGTGGGCATCTCATTTTGTGGCAGGAAATAATATTTCTGTTTCCATTAATGCAGAGTCAAAAGAAGAAGCTACAAAATTATTCAACGGACTTTCAGAAGGAGGACAGGTGACAATGGCACTTGCAGATACTTTCTGGGGTGCTTATTTTGGTATGTTTACAGATAAATTCGGAATCAACTGGATGGTAAATTATGATGATCCGGCTAAAGCTCAGGTACATCCGTAACATTCATTTTTTGTATACGAAATATAGTTAAAAAGAACCGGCAGGAATTCCTGTCGGTTTTCATTTTATTATACATTTGCATTCCTGTTTTTTTAATTTTACAAAGAGCACTTTTTCGGAAGATTAAATAAGGAATTCATAACTTTAAACCCATTAAACAAAAGATGATGAATTTAACAATTATGATATATTGGCGGTAAAATAAGTGCCATCCGGATAAATCAGGTTCCTTCTAAACAAACTTTAACAATTAAAAACACAACATATGATTTTAAAAATACTCACCATTGCATTGATTGTTTTTGCAGTGTATATGGGCTTTAAACAAGGTATAGCAATGGTTTCCGGGAAACCTGAAATGCTACAGATGCTTGGCAGAATAGGAATGAACAATACCGCTGTCATGGTTTTGGGGATAATTACCATAATCAGTGCAGTGTTGATCGTAATTCCACAGACTTTTTTCTGGGGGAATTTTTTAATGGCGGGAACGATCTTGCTTATTATGGGACTAGAGCTTTTTCACGGGGATATAAAAGGTGCTTTGATAGAGCTTCCATTCATGGGTTTGAATCTTCTTATTATTTTCTTAAATTATCCCTTTAAATTCTCATGAAAAAAATTATTTATTTACTGACGGTATTTTCCATGTATTGCGCATGTGCCCAGAAAAATGATGTTAAAATTAAAATAACCCCTACTCAACAACAGACAAAAAATGATATGGATACAACAAAATTAAATGAAACGGTAAAAAAGGCTTTTGATGCATGGCAAAAAGGTGATGCGGAAACTTTTACTTCTTTTTTTACTGCAGATGCTAAATTGTATGACGATGGTAATCCAAGGGATTTTAAGAAATTCGTAAAAGATGCTTGTGGACACGAGAAATTTACTTCGATTGATACTATTGAAAATGAAGGTAAAACCATCTATGGACGGTTTCACACAGAAAGCTGGGGGGATTTCAGAACTTTTTTTAAATTTAATATCAACAGTGATGGAAAGTTTGACAAGTTGGAAATAGGTCAGGCTAATTAATTAATAAAATATAAACATAGAAGATTAGTATGGAGATTATAAGGTCGGTATCCCTCGTCATTTTTATTTTAGCAACAACACTTTCATTTGCTCAGAAAAATGATTTGGGGGCCTGGTATATGTATTTCGGGAATAATAAAATCAATAAAAAATGGAACTGGCACAATGAAATTCAGTATCGTAACTTTGATGCGGTTGGAGATCTTGAGCAGCTTTTAATCCGTACAGGGATCGGATACGATCTGTCGGAAAATAACAATAATGTTTTATTAGGTTACGGATTTATTTTAAGTCAGCCCTATGTAAACGGCGAGAAAAAAGAAAATATTGAACACAGGATTTTTCAGCAGTTTATCACCAAACAACAATTTGGAAGATTTTATCTTCAGCATCGTTACCGTTTGGAAGAACGCTTTCTTGAAGAGGATTTCAGAATGAGGTTTCGTTATTTCCTGGGGCTAAATATTCCGATCAATAATAAAGAAATGCTTCCGAAAACTTTTTATGCTTCTCTCTATAATGAAGTTTTTCTTCACTTTGATAGCCCGGTATTTGACAGGAACAGGGTGTACGGAGCGTTGGGATATGTGATCAGTAAGAATTTAAGAATCGAAGCAGGATATATGAATCAGCTCCAGGAGAATAGAAACAGGGGGCAGATTCAGATCGGATTTTATAACAACATACCATTTAACAAAAAGTAAAAACACATTTATGCACTCAGGAAAAAGATTTGGAGCCCGTGAATTTGCTATGTGGACAAGGAGAAGTATCTATGTCCTTGCCGTTTTAGCAGCAATTCCTACGGTACTTTATCATTTCGGTTTAACATTCGTTTCATTTCCCTGGCAGCCCATTGCAATCATGGGAACAGCGGTAGCTTTTATTGTAGGTTTTAAAAATAATGCAAGTTACAGCAGGCTGTGGGAAGCAAGGCAGATTTATGGTTCTATTATTAACAACAGCCGGAGTTTTGGATATATTCTCAGGGATTCGCTCTTTGCTAAAGATCCTGCTAAAGTAAAAGAAATGTTCTCACGGCATTATGCATGGTTAACGGCATTACGTTTTCAACTAAGGGAGCCAAGGGCATGGGAGAATATGAATACGGTACAGTTTGACGAATACTCAAAAAAATATGACATTCCGGAAAGGCTTTCCAAGCTGGATGAAGAACTGAAACTTTATCTTTCTGAAAGTGAACTTCATTATATTCTCAGTAAAAAGAACAGGGCTACACAATTGATGGCTGCCCAAAGCAAAGAACTGTCGGAGGCTTATGCAAAAGGAGAGATTAATGATTTTCAATGGACACAAATCAACCAGCAACTGGTAAAATTCACCGATGATCAGGGAAAAGCTGAAAGAATAAAAAACTTCCCATATCCCAGGAATTTTTCATCGATTACTACTTACCTGTTGCTGCTGTTTATTGTTTTTGTTCCTTTCGGATTGTTGAAAGAATTTGATAAACTAGGAGAGGGAACTTTATTAGAAGGGTTTACCATATGGTTTAATATTCCGTTTTCACTTTTGGTAACCTGGTGCTTTCATACACTGGATAGTGTGGGAGAGGCTTCTGTAAATCCTTTTGAAGGAAGTCCTAATGATGTTCCTATCACACAGATCAGCCGGACAATTGAGATCGATATGAGAGATATGCTGGATGAACATAACCTTCCTTTACCAATAAGTCCGAAGAATAATATTGTTCTTTAGGAAATAAAAAACACAATGACAAAAGAATTTATTTAGATTTCTAACCTAATATTAATTAAATAAAATCATAAATAAATGATTCACAATTACGTAATAATATCAATCGCAGTATTGCTGTCTGTGATGATATTAGTAATGATCGGGCAAAAGCTGAAAGTAGCGTATCCTATTTTCCTTGTTATAGCAGGGTTATTGATAAGCTTTATTCCGGGTATGCCTCACATTGAAATAGAACCGGATCTGGTTTTTCTTATTTTTCTTCCTCCTATTTTATTTGAAGCCGCCTGGTTTACCTCATGGCAGGACTTCCATAAATGGAGAAAGCAGATTTTTTCGATGGCTTTTGGGCTGGTATTCCTTACTTCAATAGTAGTGGCGTATCTATCATCATCAATCATTCCGGGACTTACTGTTGCGATGGGATTCCTGTTGGGAGGAGTAAATTCTCCACCAGATGCTGTGGCAGCTACATCGGTACTCAGAAATATGAAGATCCCGAAGAAGATTACGAGTATTCTTGAGGGAGAAAGCCTGATTAATGACGCATCGAGTTTGATCGTATTTAAGTTTGCTTTAGCGGCCGTTATTTCGGGGCAGTTTATCTTTAGAGATGCTGTCCAGGATTTCTTCATTATGGCTATTGGAGGGATTGCGATAGGAATTGCGGTAGGTTTCCTCTTCGGAGCTCTACTTCGTATCATTCCTTCCAATTCCAATATAGACACTATTATCACGCTTATTGTCCCATACATCATGTATGTTGGTGCTGAACATTTTCATTTTTCAGGAGTATTATCTGTGGTAGCTGGAGGTTTACTGATGTCTTATAACTCTCATTGTTATCTGAGCCATACTTCGAGAATTCAATCGGGTAACGTATGGAGTGTTCTTATCTTTTTGATGAATACCATCATTTTCATCCTCATTGGTCTTGAATTACCCATAGTAGTTGCTGCAATGCAAGATTATACCATCTCTGAAGGAATCTTCTATAGTGTGGTGATCGGTGGTGCCATTATTCTCACAAGAATTATCTACAGTTACGCATTAATGTATTTTCCAAGACTTTGTTCAAAAGAACTGAGGCTGAAGGTCCCCAAACCGGATTGGAGAGAGCCCTTTATCATCAGCTTTGCAGCAATGAGGGGAGTTGTTTCCTTAGCTGCAGCATTGTCAATCCCTGCATTTTTACCTAACGGAGATGCGTTCCCACATCGTAATATTATTTTATTCGTAACTTTCGTTATTATTTTAATTACTTTAGTGGGGCAGGGGCTTTTGTTGTCTCCTATTTTAAAGTTGTTGAAAATAAGTGATGCAGGAAGTGAAATACCTGAAGAAAAGCAGGAGGTTATTTTAATGAGAAAATTAAAAGAAACCGCTTTGCAAAAACTGGATACTGATTTCTCAGATCTTGCAGAAAGAAACAGTCTTGTACGTCATCAGAAACATAAATTGGAAAATGAAATGATGATGATGGCAGATAAAGCCCAATGTATGGCTTCTACAGGAGATTACGTTTCTGCCATGAACGAGAATAAGGATGTTTTAAGACAGGTAATACAGGCGCAGCGAAATGAATTGCATCGTATGAAACGTGAAAAGATATTTGATGATCATGTGATGCGGACGATTGAAATGCAGCTGGATTTTGATGAAGCTAAAATTACTGGGTTTACCCACGGATAGATTTGAGAAATAAAAAAATAACATGAGTATACCTATTATTGTTCAACAGAAAGTGGATGCTTCACCTGATAAGGTCTGGATGGCATTGACAGATAGAGATCAGATGAAATCCTGGTATTTTGATATCTCTGATTTTGAATTGGAAATAGGAAAACAGTTTAATTTCTATGAACCCGGAAATGAAAAAAAATACCACCATCAGGGAAGTATTTTGGATTTTGCCATCAATGAACGACTCAAACATACATGGTCATATCCCGAATTTTCCGATGCTGAAACTACAGTGATCTGGGAACTTCAGCCGGAAGATGGAGGAACAGTGATAACGCTGACTCATGAAAACACGGATCTCTTTAAAAACCTGGGAGAGGGATTTTCAAAAGAAAACTTTACAAAGGGATGGAATGTGATCGTTGGAGAAAGTCTGAAATCCTATCTGGAAAATAAATAACAAAAACGCAAAGACGCAGATTGAGTGTCTTTGCGTTTTGCTTTATAAATTAAAAATATGATAAAATATACTTCTCTTCGTCCCATACTCTGGACACAAAATCTTGATGAAACCCTTGGCTTTTATCTTCATATCCTTGGGTTTAACCTGGTAGAAAGGAATGATGAATGGGAATGGGCAACGATCCGTAAAGATGACGTTGAGGTAATGCTCTCGAAGCCTAACGATCATGAAAAATTCAATGGAATAGGATTTACCGGCTCATTTTACTTTAACGTCGACAGTGTAGATGATTTATGGGAAGAATTAAAAGACAAGGCTGAAATTTGCTATGAAATAGAAACCTTTGAATGGGACATGCGGGAATTCGCTATTTATGATAACAATGGGTACATATTACAATTTGGTCAACCCGCTAAACAAATTGGCAGAACGGAATAAAATTTGCTATTTTTGGGGAAATATTTAGAAATTCAATGAAAAAAAATATAATAGTTGGTTTTGCGGCGATTTTGATGTTGGCGTCTTGTAACAATGATAAAAAAATATTGAATAGTTTAAGTGATTATAACAATTCAATGGAAAGCAAAGGATATCACTTCGGAGATAAACTTGAACTTCCGAAAGATGTTGCAGATAATGCGGAAAGCGTAACCATCAGTTTTGGAGATAAGGAGACCTCAAACCTTGTGATTGATCCTAAATTTTTCACATTAGGAGATAATGCCGTTACTTTTAATATTAAAACAAAAGGAGGAGAAACATTAAATCAGGATGCTACGATCAATGTTTTTGCAAAAAATCCTGAAAAAAAGATCTCTTATGAAATCGTTGCGGAATACCCGCATAATCCAGCCAACTTTGTGCAAGGATTTCAGATCGAAGGAAACACGATCTATGAAAGTGATGGGCAAAACGGGTCTTCACAAATCCTGAAGTATACTCTGGGCACAACAACTCCTTTAGCTTCAACAAAGCAGGCTCAGGAAGACTTCTCCGAAGGAAGTACGATTGTAGGAGATAAAGTATATCAATTGACATGGCAAAGCAAAAAAGGATATATCTACGATAAAAGTTCATTGAAGCTTTTATCTGAATTTGCATATCCGAACGTATTAGGAGAAGGGTGGGGACTGACATATGACGGACAAAACCTGATTGCTTCCGATGGAAGTAAATTGTTGTATTTCCTTGATCCGAAAGATCCTTCAAAATTGGTTAAATATATTGCTGTAGCAGGAAGCTCACAGGCTTATGATCAGTTAAATGAATTAGAATACCACAATGGGTTTATTTATGCTAACGTGTGGCAGAAACCTATTATTCTTAAAATAAACCCGGCAAACGGAGAAGTGGTGGGAACATTTGATTTTACAGATATTGCCAAGCAGAATACCAAGGGAAGTGATGATGTATTGAACGGGATCGCTTTCAAAGGAGAAAATATGCTGGTAACAGGAAAGAACTGGCCAAAAATATATGAAGTTGCCATTAAGTAATACAGACAACTCATTTAAAATTATATTTGAATAGCGCTCCTTAAGAGCGCTATTTTAATGGAAAGCAGAGAAGGAACTTACCGATAAATCTCATAGAGATTAATTCGTGTTCTGGGTATTGTGTCAAAATGAAATTAGTAGAAAGCAATAAATTTTGCTACTTTTGAGAATTATTTGGAAAGTCAATGAAAGTAAATCGGATAGCAGGTCTTATGGCGTTAGTATTATTAACGTCTTGTAATAAAGATAAAGAGATTTTAAATACTTTAAATGACTATAACGTTTCCATGGAGCAAAAAGGTTATCATTATAATGATAAACTGAAAATTCCTGCGGAGGTTTTAGAAAATGCAGAAACCGTTACCATTAGTTTTGGAGATAAAGAAACCTCAGATTTAACTATTGATCCCCGTTTTTTTAGTCTTGGAGATAATGACGTTACATATGTTGTTAAAACAAAAGGAGGAAAAACACTCTATCAGGATGCTACGATCAATGTCTTTGCAAAAAATCCTGAAAAACAGATGTCCTACCAGATTGTAGCAGAATATCCGCATGATCCGGATAACTTTATTGAAGGATTTACCTTAGAAGGAAATACGGTGTACGAGAGTGTCGGGTTGGAGAAATCTTCAAAGCTTTTAAAATATAACTTGGGTGGAACCGTACCCGTTAGTGTAACAAAACAACCAGCGGATATTTTTTCCGAAGGCTGTGCCACTGCAGGAGATAAGATATTTCAGTTAACCTACCGAAATAGAAAAGTTTTTGTATATGATAAAAGTTCTCTGAAACTGATTTCTGAATTTCCTTTGGCATCAGCGATGAAAGAAGGATGGGGACTAACCTATGATGGTAAGAATCTGATAGCGACAGATGGCTCAAAAAACCTGTATTTTCTGAATGTAAATGATCCTTCTATAATATTAAAAACAATGCCTGTGGCAGGAAGCGCTGAAGTGTATGATCAGCTTAATGAACTGGAATACCACAATGGATTTATTTATTCAAACATCTGGCATAAACCGATCATTTTAAAAATTAATCCTGTGAACGGAGAGGTTGTGGGTACATTTGACTTTACGCAACTGACAGCAGAAAATTCCGGAGATAACACTGAGCATGTTTTAAATGGAATTGCCTTTAAAGGTGATAATATGTTGGTAACAGGAAAAAACTGGCCCAAAATTTATGAGGTTGCTATTAAATAATTTAAAATAATAACAATTGAATCACGATTAAAATAAAGTGTGTAAATTGGTCATATTCCTTCGGGAAATCATATTAGTAAAAGAACATTGAAATTATTACCCCTGATATTTGCTTTTGTTTTCTGCTCAATTTCTGCGCAGAAGGCTTTGCCACTGGATACCTTGAAATTAAAAGAAGCAAAAGACCTTTTTGCAGACGATTACGGAAATTTGTATATCTATAAGAATAAAGATTTCAGTTTAACCAAATATGATTCTTTAGGAAAGCAGATTGGGAAAATGATGCTTACGGTACCATTTAAAATCCAGGGGGTTCAAAATCCACTTTCAGTTCCCTTGTTTTCAGAAAATGCCCAGGAATTAAAGTTTGTAGATCAGAATCTCAATGAGATCCAGAGAATAGATTTCAAACAGAAGTTTGCATTTATAAAAATAGCATATGCAGAAGATCTTCAGCAGATATGGCTTTTGGATGAGAGCTCAAAACGTCTCATTCAGTACAATTTCAGAAATGATACCACAATAAATTCCTATCCTTTTGATGCAAGCTTTGATGATCTGATGGATCTTCTGGTTTATGAAAATAAAGTATATATCCTGACAAGAAAGCATTTCAGGATCTATAGCCTGAAATTTGAAAAACTTACAGAGATTCCCATAGAAAACGGGAAACGATTCAGAAGGGAGAATGAGTCTGTTCTGATCATAACTAATAATTCAATTCTTAAATATATTCCGGAAAAAGGGTTGGTGAAAATTTTTGAAGATCCTGATGCACAAATTGTGGATAAAAACACGCTTGCTTATTTTGAAATCAAAGCGAACAACCTTTATCTTTACAACCTTGAAAAAATTAAACAGGCAAAACAGGAGTCTGAGCCTGAACCTGGAAATACAGAAAAACCTGTTCAGAAGACACCAGAGCAAACTGGAGAATCAGCAGACAAATCATTAGAAAAGGTTCAGGACAAGTTTATTAAAGACCAGTCTGTGGAAAAACCTGCAGATACTACGTTGAAAAAGCTTCTTGAAGAGACTGCAGAAGTTCAGACTGTTGGTATTTAATAATTTTTTCATGGACATCAATAAATAAGGGAAAATAGAATATGCACATTGCAGTTACAGGAAATATCGGAGCTGGAAAAACGACATTAACGACAATGCTCTCCAAGCATTATGGATGGGATGCACAATTTGAAGATGTAGACCATAATCCTTACCTGGAAGACTTTTATGCAGATATGAGCAAATGGAGCTTTGCTTTGCAGATTTACTTTTTGGGAAGCAGGTTCCGCCAGGTAAAAGAAATAAGAGAAAGTGGAAAGAATATCATTCAGGATCGTACCATTTATGAGGACGCCCATATTTTTGCGGAAAATTTAAATGATATGCACTTGCTTTCGGACAGGGATTTTAAAAATTATCAGGATGTTTTTAATTTAATGAAATCTTTTGTTTCAGCCCCCGATTTGTTGATCTACTTAAAATCTGATGTACCCAATCTGGTTAAAAAGATCTATAAAAGAGGAAGAGAATATGAAGCCTCGATCAGTATTGAATATCTTTCAAAATTAAATCAGAAATACGAAAAATGGATTTCCAATTATACCGAAGGTAGATTGTTGGTCATTGAGGTAGATGATCTTGATTTCGTTGAAAAACCTGAAGATTTTGGGTTTATTCTGGAAAAAATTGAAGCTGAACTTAATGGATTGTTTTAATTAACAATACTTTAGGATCTTTTAGGATTGATGTAACTTGGTTTTTATCTAAATTTGTTACATACAAGTTTAATTCTTTATATTATTAAATATGTTAGTTAAGGTTTTACATAATGGAAGTTGTTCAAAATCAAATGCTGTTTTAGAGTATCTTGATGAGAATGGAGTGCCGTTTGAGATCATCAATATTGTGGAGGACCCATTAAGTATTTTAGAGTTAAAAACAGTTTTAAAAAAACTCAACCAGAGTGTTTTTCATCTGATCAGAAAGACGGAAAAATTATATCTTGAAAAATTTGCAGGGAAGAATTACTCAGAAGAGGAATGGTTGGAAATATTGTCTAAAAATCCTTCTTTAATTCAAAGGCCAATCTTAATAAAAGGCTCAGTCGCTATGCTGGGAAGGCCTATAGAAAATGTAAAATATTTTATTGAGAAATAAACCAGAATGAAATAATAAGAAAAGTCAGCTTTCGGCTGACTTTTTATTTTTATAAAAGGATCACTCCTTCTATTTTTCCAACTTCTTTATAAATATTTACGACCTGATCAGCGTCTAAGACAAAAGCATTGATATTGCAGGCTGTATATTTTCCATTTTTACTTTCTCTGTTTCCAAGCGTAAATTTAATGCCGTCAAAAACCTTATATATTTCTGTAAGTTTTGCCTGATCTGTAGGAATTATAAATTTAAATAAATAATCTTCCGGAAAGTCGTGGTGACCTTCCAGTTTTTCCTTTAAAGAATTATAAAATTCTTCAGGATTCGCGTGTTGATTTCCTTGAATGATATCCATCTAACAATTTAATTTATATATAAATTTAACGAAATTTTTTCTATTTTCCAAGTGGACCTAACAGGGCTTTGGAGTTCTTTATTTCGTAATCTTCAATGATATTAAACAGTCCGTTAACCAATTGTTCAGAGGCCAGCTTACTTAATCCTCCCGAATTTACAGTATTGCTGTTTCCACCCAGTAGGTTACCCAGGAAATTACTTCCTGCCAACGCTGTATTAATCGTTTTTACGATACCATACCGGTTAAGCTGTTCATCAACCTTTGGAGTAATAGCAGCTACAAGCTGATCCGAAGTTTTTTCCTTCAGAATTAAAGTAGCTGTACCTTTTTCTCCCTGAATGATTCTCGTTACATCCTGCGCATTCAAACTGTTAACTGCATTCTGAAGGATTGGTTTCGAAATATTTACAGTGTACGAAGCTGCTTCTGCAACATATTCCCTTTCCTTAGCAACTAGTGAAGGGGAAATTTTTTCCAGCATCGAATTGATATCTCTTAATTCTTTTGGTAACGCTTTATCCACCAGATTATTTTGTAGAAATGCATCTTTATTGCCATAAATATTCATTCCTTTATCGATTCCGTTCAATAAAAACTTTTTAATGATGGATAATCCCAGATCAGTCGTCGCAAGACTTGTGCAGGATTGTACAGAAGTTGTGATTACAGTAGCAGTTCCTGCAACTAATGCTATTGCCAGAATATATTTTTTCATTGATTTTTATTAATGGTTGAATTTTTCAAATACCGGGCCAAAGGTAAACAGGAAAATCTGTTTAACAAAATATTAATTTAATGTTAGTGATTTGGGGAGTTATTCTAGAAAAACCCTTTAATATTCATTGTAAATTAAATGTTAAATTAAATTTATTTTTAGTGATAATACGTTAAAAAATTGACTTTTCACACATGATGTGTGATGTATCATGTTAATTTTAGAATTATTACGATATATTAACAATGTTTCATATATTTTTATAATTTTGGATTAATGTCTTTTTTTGAGAAATACAATATTTATTTAATTAAAGACAGCTTTGCAGTTTAAAAATCTGCTAAGAAATTTGATTGTACGAAATAAAATTGAACTATATGAAGCAAAGTGATTTAAAGTATTCATCGCTCATTGCTGTTTTATACTTTGGTATGAATGTCAATGCGCAGGTGACACCGAAAGATACTGTTCCGAAAGAGCATAAGATCGAAGAGGTGGTGATGATTGGATATGGCTCCCAGAAGAAAGAAAATATTACTGGAAGTATAGGTCTAGTGACAGCAAAAGATCTTGCAGATAAACCGAACGCTAATCCTATAAGCTCTATTCAGGGAAAATTAGCTGGGGTTCAGATTTTAAATTCTGGAACACCAGGAGGATCTCCCAGGGTAGACATCCGGGGAATTAGCTCTCTCACCGGTAAAACAGTTTTTATTGTTGATGGAATGATTACTGATGATATTTCATTTTTGAGCCCACAGGATATTGAATCCATGAGTGTATTGAAAGATCCCTCTAGTTTAGCAATCTACGGAGCAAGAGCATCAAATGGAGCAGTTATAATTAAAACAAAAAGTGGAAGAGGCAAAAAGCCTGTCTTTAACTTTAATTCTTATTTGGGAATCAAAACTGTCACGAACATTCCTAAAATGGTAAATTCTGACCAATACATCGAATTATTTAACGAAAAGTTACGTAATGAAGGGGTAACTGATCCTACAAAGTTTCTAAACAGGTCTAGCTATCCCGCGGACACGGATTGGTTTAAGGAAATTTTCAGACCAAGCATTATCAATTCTAATGATATATCCGCTTCAGGAAATGCTGGAAAATTAAATTATTATTTAAGTGCAGGATATTTACAGGACGAAGGAAATCTGGCTGCCGGACAAGGTATTAATTCTGGAAGTGGCTTTAATAGATTTAATTCAAAAGTTAACCTTATATACAAGATTACGGATAATATAACGATCGGAAATAATTTTACATTTTCTAAAATGCGTACCGATCAGGCACAGAATCCTTTGCAGGATGCTTATTCAGCGCCACCTGTGTATGCCCCGATTAATCCTGGTACAGGAGGATATCAGTATTTTTCACTTGTCAATATTTCAAATCCCCGAGCTAAACTTGACTTGTTCAGATCTCAAACTAGAGAAGAAAGGTTATTGAATAATATCTGGGGGGAATATAAATTTTTAAAAGATTTTACTTTAAGAATCAGTTATACCTCTGATAATATTAATTCGAATAAATATGAATTTACACCATCATTTACATATGCTCCTGATCCTAAACCAACGAAACTCATAACAAGAGATTCCAGAACTAGAAACTATGTGTGGGATAACACATTAAGCTGGAAAAAAAGCCTTGGAAAACATAATGTAGAAGTACTTGCTGGTTTTTCAAGAACAAGAAACTCTTATGCTCAGGAATATGCTGATGCTCTGAATATAAATTATAACGGAACAAACGCTTCACTAGATATTGCCAACGGAACTGATATCGTTAGAACTACTTTTGATGAAAAACGTACTGTTGTTCCATATCAGGACAGAATAGAATCGTTTTTTGGACGACTTAATTATGATTATGGAGGAAAATATTTGGTAAATGCCTCGATCCGTAGGGATGGAACTTCCAAATATTCCAGTAATGACAGATACCGTGTATTTCCAGCTGTAAGTGCTGGATGGGTAATTTCCAAGGAAAATTTTATGAGTGAACAAAATGTTTTTAATCTTTTAAAATTAAGAGCAAGTTGGGGGAAACTGGGAAACCCAGATGTACAAAGAGCTTATACCCTAAACACGACTATTATTAATGGAGGGGCTTACTATGGTAATACAGGCTCTCCGGCACAGACCATAGATCAGATTATAGACCCGAATATTGGTTGGGAAACGACAACGGGTAGGGACCTGGGATTAGAAATGGCATTGTTCAATAATAAATTGAAAATTGATGCTACTTATTTTGATAAAGATACCAAAGATGTCGTTTATGGTATTGTTCAGGGAACTGTATCAGGTGCTGGAAACTGGAATAATTATATTACCAATGCTTATTCTTTTAATAACAAGGGATTTGAAGCATCTGTAAACTATGATACAAAGATTAATGACAATATAAAGTTGGGAGTATATGGTAATATTACCACATTGAAAAATAAAATTACTTCTGTTGCTAATGGATCATATTTACAGACAGGGGCTAATTTGTATGGTAATGCAATCATACGATTACAAGAAGGACAACCTGTTGGTTCGTATTATGGTTATCAGGTAGAAGGAATTTTCCAGACTCAAGCGGAAGCGGATGCATGGGCTACTCAAAATGGTGCTAAAGCCGGTGGATTTAAATTTAAAGATATCGATGGAAATGGCGTAATTGATGCAAGAGATAAAACTTTTCTGGGAAGCCCTATCCCGAAAGGAACCTATGGTTTCGGTATAAACTTAAATGTTTATGATTTTGATTTTGCCATTGATTTCCAGGGAGTGTTTGGTAATAAAATATACAATTTTAATAGGGAACAACGCTTTGGAAATGAAAGCTGGGACCTAGATTTTTATAATAACAGATGGCATGGTGCTGGGACATCTACTGAATATCCTATGGCTACAAATGATCAGTCTATTATTTTACCTAACAGTTTTTATGTAGAAGATGGAAGCTACATTAGAATTAGAAATATCCAGGTTGGGTATAATTTACCAAAAGCATTTACGAATTCAATGTCTATAACTAAATTAAGACTATATGTAAGTGCACAAAACCCTTGGACAAGTTTCAAATACCATGGATTTTCTCCTGAGATTTTGAACACCGATAAAGTACAAATGGGTATAGATAATAATATCTATCCGATTTCAGCAATTTATACTATCGGTATGAACCTAACATTTTAATAAGAAACCATTATGAAAAAGATATTTTTAACGGTCGCTTTATTTTCACTTGTAGTAAGTTGTAAAGACGATTATTTAGATATAAAACAAGAAGGGCAGACAGAAGCATCTTCTTTTTTTAAGACACAAGATGATGCAATGCAGGCAACCAGTGCTATTTATAGTTTCCTAAGAAGTTGGGAGAACTCTGCTTTTCCCTATCAATTCGTTTTTGGAGTGCCGGCTGATGACGTAGTGAAAGGTTCCAATCCAGGAGATTCTGCTTTTATTAATGTATATGATAATTTTACCTATACTGTAAGTGATGAAGGAGTAAGAGGTTACTGGATAGGACAATGGCAGGCAGTGAATAGAACAAATCAGGTAATTACTCATGTCCCGGCAATTCAAATGGATACAACCTTAAAGAATCGCCTGATTGCAGAAGCAAAGATGCTAAGAGCCTATTTCTATTTTAATTTAGTAAGAATTTATGGTGGAGTTCCTATTTATGACAAAGTAGAAACTGTATATGAAAAGCCAAGAAATTCTGTAGAGGAGGTTTATAATTTTATCATTTCTGATCTCACTGCGGCTGCTGAGGTACTTCCGCAAACGTATCCTTCCTCAGATCTTGGAAGAGTAACAAAAGGAGCAGCTTTAGGATTACTTTCAAAAGTTTACCTTTATAAAAAAGACTGGCAGAAGGCATATGAAACCTCTAATCAGGTAATTGCTATGGGATATAATCTAGATCCAGACTTTAATCATTTGTTCAGGCCTGCGGGTGAATTTGGTAGTGAATCTGTATTTGAAGTGAACTGTCAGTGTTCATCTCAATATGGAGGAAGTCAATATGCCCAGGTTCAAGGTGTTCGAAATCAGTTTGGATGGGGTTTTTTTACTCCTTCTAATGCGCTTGAAAATGCGTTTGAAGCTGGTGACATTAGAAAAGAACTTACCATACTTAGGAATGGGGAAACTACTCCTGAAGGTGATTTGATTGCTATGGGAGATCCCTTATCTGTAACAACATTTAATCAAAAAGTATATGTTCCGAAAGCATTGAATAATAATGCTTGTGACTACGGTTCTATTCAGAATATCAGAATATTAAGATTTGCGGAAATTTTATT
Organism: Chryseobacterium sp. B21-037; assembly: GCF_028570785.1. Taxonomy (NCBI): domain Bacteria; kingdom Pseudomonadati; phylum Bacteroidota; class Flavobacteriia; order Flavobacteriales; family Weeksellaceae; genus Chryseobacterium; species Chryseobacterium sp. B21-037. The sequence goes on along the minus strand of NZ_JALGCB010000001.1, from coordinate 1,776,392 downwards.
AATCAATGCAGAAGCAGCCAACGAATTAGGAAATATATCAGCTGCTACTATAAATCTGAATAAAGTAAGAACAAGAGCTGGTTTAGCTGGAACTACAGCGTCAAATCAAGCAGCTTTAAGAACGGCAATCTGGCATGAGAGAAGAGTGGAACTGGCATTAGAAGGTGACCGTTTTGTTGATCTAGTAAGAACGGGACAGGCAGCAACAGTTCTGGCGCCATATGGATTTAAGGCAGGGAAAAACGAGGTGTTTCCTATTCCTTTGGATGCGATGGACCAAAGCCATGGTGCTTTCATTCAAAATCCAGGTTATTAATCTATAATCACATAAAAATAGCCAAAGTTTAGCTTTGGCTATTTTTTTAATTAACTCTATGCAAACGTATATTTTATGAAGTTAGGAATCATTTCTATTCTGGCAGTGGCTTCATTATTTTCCTGTAAAAATGTCCAGATGGGAAAACAGGAAATAGTAAAAAAAGAAGCTGTAAAAAGTACTATGAGTGATGAACAGCTGATGGACAAGGTTCAACGGGATGCCTTGAAATATTTCTGGGATTATGCACAACCGAATTCTATGTTGGGAAGAGAGCGTTACCATGAAGATGATATTTATCCACATAATGATAAACATGTAATAACTACAGGTGGATCAGGATTTGGCTTAGCTACAATATTGGTCGGAGTGGAAAGAGGTTTTGTTCCCAGGAAAGAAGCGGTGAAAAGATTGACGCATATGATGGATTTTCTTGCTAAAGCAGATCGCCATAAAGGAGCATGGTCTCACTGGATCAATGGAGAAACGGGCAAAACAGTTCCTTTTGGAAAAAAAGATAATGGAGGAGATTTGGTGGAAACCGCATTTTTAACTTCTGGAATTTTAATGGTCCGTGAATATTTTAAAAATGGAAATGATGAAGAAAAAGCTCTGGCAAAGAAATGTGACGAACTATGGAAAGGAATTCAATGGAACTGGTATACCAAAGGCGGAGAGAAGGTTTTGTATTGGCATTGGTCTCCGGAATATCAGTGGGAAATGAATTTTCCATTGGAAGGATATAATGAATGTATGATTACTTATATTCTGGCGGCATCTTCTCCAACCTATTCAATTGATGCAGAAACTTATTATAAAGGATGGACCAGAAACGGAACTTTTCTTTCAGATAAAACGAAATACGGTCTTCCGATGTATGTGAAGCATAACTCTGCTGAGGGTTATGGCGGACCTTTATTCTGGGCACATTATTCATATATCGGGTTAGATCCCACCGGCCTTTCAGATAAACTGATTAAAAATTATTTTGATTTAAATAAAAACCAGGTCCTTATTGATTATAAATATTGTCTGGAAAACCCAAAACAATGGAAAGGATATGGTCCGGATTATTGGGGGCTTACAGCAAGCTATTCCAGAAATGACGATGGAACTACCGGATATAACGCTCATTTTCCTCAGAATGACCATGGGGTTATTTCTCCAACTGCAGCTTTAAGCAGTTTTCCTTATTCACCGAAAGAATCAATGGACTTTTTAAAATTTATTTATATTAAAAAACCTGAATTTGTGGGTTCAGCAGGACCTTATGACGCGACATCTATCCATTATAACAATTGGTTTACCCCACGGTATCTTGCCATCGACCAGGGAACAATTGCTCCGATGATTGAAAACTACAGGACAGGATTTTTATGGAAGCTGTTTATGAATGCTCCTGAAATTCAACAGGGTTTGAAAAAATTAAGTTTTAAATCTGAAAAATATGGAATCAAATAAAAGATAAAAAATGGACTTTGTTCCCATTTATAATAAGTCAAAATCTCACTAACAATATGAAATTAAAACTTAGACATGCTTTGTTTCTGCTTCCGCTTTTTTCTTTACAGATCAATGGTCAGGAGATCAAGGCAGAACTCAACAAGGAAATCAAAAGAACAGAAAAGATATCTTATATTTTGGACTATCCCCAAAAAGTAAAAGGAAATCTCCCGTTAATTGTTTTTCTCCATGGATCGGGAGAAAGGGGAACTGACCTTGAAATGGTAAAAGCCCATAGTCCCTTTACCTATAAAAATCTGATCAAGGAACCTGTCGCTATTTTAGCTCCTCAGTGTCCTGCAGATAGCTGGTGGGATACGATTACCGTTTATAACCTGATTAAAGAAATCCAGAAAAAATATAAAATCGATGCTTCCAGGATTTACCTTACGGGGCTTTCACTGGGAGGTTGGGGAACCTTAAAACTGGCAATGGAGCATCCTGAAATGTTTGCTGCTGTAGTCCCGGTATGTGCTCCTACAGATCAGATTATGACAGCAAATGTCAATCGATATAAAGATCTGAATATGAAAATTTTTCACGGTGGAATGGATGACATTGTTTTGCCTGAAAATGCGTTCAGATTATACCAGAAGTTACATCCGGTAAACCCTGGTGCGGAATTAATCATATTCCCGAATGATAATCATAACTCCTGGGACTCAGCTTATTCAGACCCCGGATTATACGAATGGATGTTGTCCAAGAAGAAGTAAGATAAATAATAACGAAAAGTAAGAATCCGGATTAAGAATCTGATGTTCACAATTACTATTAAAAAATGAAGATAAAATGAGTAAAAAGTTAGTTTTAATAGCTGCGTTAGCACTTTCGCCATTGTTTTCGGCTCAGGAAATGGTTACAAGACCTGTTCAATCCTATCAGACGGCCCAGTATCAAGCAAAGAAAAAGGCCTTTGTAGATCAGCTTTTGTCAAAAATGACCTTAGATGAAAAAATAGGACAGTTGAATTTACCAAGTTCGGGAGATTTTACCACAGGATTGGCTCAAAGTTCCGACATAGGTAAAAAAGTAGAACAAGGTTTGGTCGGTGGACTATTCAATATAAAAGGAGCGGACAAAATAAAAGCAGTTCAGAAAGTTGCGGTAGAAAAGAGTCGATTGAAGATTCCGTTGATCTTTGGGATGGATGTTATTCATGGTTATGAAACAACTTTTCCTATTCCTTTGGGCTTGGCAGCTTCATGGGATATGAACATTATTCAGCAATCTGCGAGAGTTGCCGCAAGAGAAGCATCTTCTGATGGAATTAACTGGACATTTTCCCCAATGGTGGATATTTCTCGTGAACCAAGATGGGGGAGAGTCTCTGAAGGTTCGGGAGAAGATCCTTTTTTAGGCAGTGAAATAGCCAAAAATATGGTATATGGCTATCAGGGGAAAGACCTTTCTGTGGGCAATACCATTTTAGCGTGTGTAAAACATTTCGCATTATATGGAGCCGGTGAATCAGGGAGAGACTATAATACCGTAGATATGAGCCATGTGAGAATGTTCAATGAATATTTCCCTCCTTACAAAGCTGCTGTGGATGCCGGAGTTGCATCAGTAATGGCATCATTTAATGAAGTGGACGGAGTTCCTGCAACCGGAAACAGATGGCTTCAGACAGAGGTTTTGAGAAATAAATGGAATTTCAAAGGCTTTGTGGTAACGGATTATACCGGAATTAATGAAATGGTAGATCATGGAATGGGAGACCTTCAGCAGGTTTCGGCTTTAGCTTTAAAGGCCGGGGTTGATATGGATATGGTGGGAGAAGGTTTTTTGACAACCCTTAAAAAATCCTTGTCAGAAGGAAAAGTTACGCAGGCTGAAATTGATATGGCAGCTAAAAGGATTCTTGAAGCCAAATATGATTTAGGATTGTTTGATGATCCCTATCGTTATGGCAATGCTAAATTAGCAGCAAAAGAGGTTTATAACCTCGAAAATCGTACGATTGCCCGAAATGCCGCTGCTCAATCAATGGTTTTAATGAAAAATGATAATCAGGTTCTTCCATTGAAAAAAACGGGGACCGTAGCAGTCATTGGTCCCTTGGTAAACAATTCTTTGAATATGGCAGGAACCTGGAGTGTCGCAGCAAAGCATGATCAATCTGTTGCTTTGATGAAAGGTCTTCAGGACAATTTTGGAAAAGAAGTAAAATTTATTTCAGCAAAAGGAGCTAACATTGATTACAGCGCTAAATTAGAAGAGATCTATGCAGCTCATGGAAAGAAAACAGATAGAGATAACCGCTCAAAAGAGGTGCTTTTAAAAGAAGCTGTGGATGTTGCCAATAAAGCGGATGTCATTGTTTTAGCCATCGGGGAATCGGCAGAAATGAGTGGTGAATCTTCTTCGAGAACGGAAATCACCATTCCACAGTCTCAGGTTGATCTATTAAATGAGCTGAAGAAAACAGGAAAACCTATTGCAATGGTGCTTTTCACGGGTAGGCCATTAGCTCTTACGAATGTAAAAGATGTTCCTGATGCCATTCTGAACGTCTGGTTTTCTGGTTCTGAAGCAGGAAATGCTATTTCTGATGTATTATTTGGAAAAGTGAATCCTTCCGGTAAATTACCTATGACATTCCCAAGAAGTCTTGGACAGGTGCCTATTTATTATAATGCTAAAAATACAGGACGTCCGTTAAGTCAGGATCTTGTTGATAAATGTGAGTATCAGAGATTCCGTTCCAATTATATGGATGAGTGTAATACGCCTCTTTATCCGTTCGGTTTTGGTTTGAGCTATACCCAATTCAACTACTCTGATATTACAGTATCTGATCCTAATCCGAAAGGAAACCAAACGGTTCAGGCCTCTGTTACGATAACCAACTCAGGGAATTATGACGGAGCAGAAGTCGTACAATTGTACATCCGCGATATGGTAGGAAGCATTACAAGACCAGTAAAAGAATTAAAAGGATTCCAGAAGGTTTTCCTTAAAAAAGGAGAATCTAAAAAAATTACTTTTGATATAACACCGGAAAGCTTAAAATTCTACAATGGGGATTTAAAATTTGACTGGGAACCGGGAGAATTTGATATTATGATCGGAACCAATTCAGAGGATGTAAAACACTCTAAAATTAATTGGAGCAAATAATTTTAAGCCATTCATTTTGAATGGCTTTTTTTGTATCTTAGAATTAAATTAACTAATACCCTATTTTTGGCATACTTTTTACCAATCTGAAAACATTAAAAAATTAAATATGAAAAAAACAATTTTACTTAGCGCAATGTTCCTGGGTTCTTTCACTTTTGCACAACAAAAAGCTCCGGTTTTAGGAGGGGACAGAGATGTCCATGGCTGTAAAGGCTCTGCGGGTTACACTTACTCACAGATTAAAAATGATTGTGTACGGGTTTTCGAACAAAAAATCAAATTAAAAGAAGTCGGCTCGGATAAAAGCTATACCACAATGACCGCCGTTATTTTTAGCAAAAATATGAAACAGGCGGAAATTTTTATTCCGGATGGGAATGCCAAAAGTATTATTCTGGAGAGAGAAGGGAAAGGAAACATCTGGAAAAGTGGAAAACATATAAAAGAAAGCTATGTCCTGGTTCCTTATAAGAAAAAAGGTTATCAGATCAAGAAAGATGATGTTGTTATTTACCAATAAATCAGGAAGGCCATTCGAAAGAGTGGCCTTTTATTTTGATGCCAGAAATGCTTACCATTATGAGAAAAAAGTTACGTATTGGTTTTTATTTGGAGCTTTTTCCCGCTTTTCGTTTCAATCTTTTTTTTCAAAAAAGGATTTCCTCTGCAATCGGGGCTAGCATTGCCTTGAAATTTTCAATGATCACTCTGATTTATTTTTGAAAATAATCAATAGAAATAATTAGTGTTCTTTAAAATTACCCATAGTTTTTAATCAAAATCTAAAACCTCCGTAACAATTTTTCTCTCTCACTGAAAATCCGTATTTTTGTGCATCTAAAAGTAATAAGAAAGAATGAATTCCTACAAAAATCCATTGGAAGAACGCTACTCCAGTGAAGAAATGTTATTTAACTTCTCGCATAATAACAAATTCCAGAATTGGAGAAAGCTTTGGATAGCTCTTGCTGAAATCGAAAAAGACCTTGGACTTGAAATTACAGACGAGCAGATCGCTGAGTTAAAAGCTAATGCTGAAAACATCGATTATGACAAGGCAGCAGAGTACGAAAAAAAATTCCGTCATGATGTAATGGCTCACGTTCACGCATATGGTGATGTAGCACCTTCAGCAAAAGGAATTATCCACCTGGGAGCAACTTCAGCTTTTGTAGGAGACAATACAGACTTAATTCAGATTCGTGACGGACTTTTAATCTTAAAGAAAAAGTTGGTTAATGTAATGAAAAACCTGGCAGATTTTGCAATTCAGTACAAAGACCTTCCGACTTTAGGGTTCACTCACTTCCAGCCGGCTCAGTTGACAACAGTTGGAAAAAGAGCTACTCTGTGGTTGCAGAGTTTGGTTCTTGATATTGAAGAATTAGATTTCTTCCTTGAAACACTTCGTTTCAGAGGAGTAAAAGGAACTACAGGAACTGCTGCAAGTTTCCTTGAACTTTTCAACGGAGATTATTCTAAAGTAAAACATTTAGATAAAGAACTTTCAAAAAGATTTGGTTTCGATAAGGTTTTCGGAGTTTCCGGACAGACTTACGATAGAAAAATTGATGCGAAAGTGGTAGCTTTATTAGGAAATATTGCACAATCTGCACATAAATTCACAAACGATTTACGTTTACTTCAGAACCTTAAGGAAATTGAAGAGCCATTCGAGAAAAACCAGATCGGTTCATCAGCTATGGCTTACAAACGTAATCCGATGAGAAGCGAAAGAATCGGGGCATTGGCAAAATATGTAATGTCTCTGACAACAAGTTCTGCCATGGTAGCTTCAACACAATGGTTTGAAAGAACATTGGATGATTCGGCCAACAAGAGATTAACAATTCCTCAGGCGTTTTTAGCTGTGGATGCAATCTTGTTGATCTGGAATAACATTATGAACGGAATTGTAGTTTATCCAAACAGAATCAATAAGCACATAATGGAAGAACTTCCTTTCATGGCAACAGAATATATTATCATGGAAGAAGTAAAAGCAGGAGGGGACCGTCAGGAAATCCACGAGGTCATCAGGGTTCACTCTATGGAAGCTTCTAAAAAAGTGAAAGAAGAAGGAAAAGAAAACGATCTGATTGAAAGGATTCTGAATGATGATTCTTTAAAGCTCGATAAATCAAAATTAAAAGAAGTTCTGGATCCTAAAAATTTCATTGGCTTTGCACCTATTCAAACGGAGGAATTCATTAAAAATGAAGTTCAGCCGATACTGGAGCAAAACAAAGACATGATTGGACTGGAGGCTGATCTTAAAGTATAATACCATATGCAGTCTTTTCGGCTGCATTTTTTATTTCATTGCAGGTATGAACAGAATACTATTTTTCCTTTTGATACCCACTCTTTCCTTTTCACAGGGAAAAGATGTTTTAACCTACTTTAAATCAAAAGATTCTTTGGTAGGGGTAAAAGATCATACCGGGAAAATTATTGTTCCTGCGCAGTTCAAAGTCTTTTCATTTCTAAAAGACGGCGATCCTGTAAAAGAAGAAACCATTTATTTCGACGGGTCTAAAAAGGATGAGATAAAAGAAAAAAACGCCTGGGGATATGTCTATGATAAAAAAGGGAATTTCCTTTACAGACCTTTCCTGTACGATAATGGTGCTGACTATTTTTCTGAAGGAGTAAGACGGTTTGTTAAAAATGGGAAGGTAGGTTTTGTAGACAGAAACGGTACAACGGTAATTGAAGCCAAACATGATTTTGTTTCACCATTTAATTACGGATATGCAGCCTATTGTGATGGATGTGATTGGGAAAAAACCAATGATGAGCACAAAGCAATGGTAGGAGGAACATGGGGAGTGATGAATTTTAAAGGAGAAGTGATCCAACCTGTTGCGGCACAAACGAACTCCGTAGAAGTTAATGGGAAATTTTATCCAAATCCATTCAAATATAATGAGAAGGAGAAACGTATTCTTCAATTTTTCGAAAAACAAAATACAAAACTTTCGGAAATCTATTATGTCAACTGGTATAATAAATTATCCAAAGAGGAAAAAAGACTTTTTTTTGAAATCGTTGAAAGACCAAAAGAAAACTTTCCTTTTTATCAGGTAAATACATATGATTACAGGAAAATAGATGTGGGATTAACATTTGATTTCAAATTTTTAGTCTCAGCAGAGGGCCAGGAAATTTTTGCACTGGACTATGATAATGAAAAGGTTCCTTTTGAAAAATGGCTTAAGAGAGAAATCGTAAAAGCTCAGAAATATCAGGAAGAACATCCTGATAATCCTAATAAAATAAGTAAATAAGTCTAATAATATAATATCTGACATCTAATGTCTAATAACAAAAGAATTTTCGTAGAAAAAAGAGGTATTTTCGATGTTGAAAGTCCAAAAATTTTTGATGAGGTAAAAGCGGTTGTTCCGGCTGTTCAAAGCGTGAAAGTATACAATGTGTATGATATTTTCAACCTGAATGACGGAGAATTTGAAAAAGTGGTCAATAACACTTTTGTAGACCCTGTTACTGATATTTTGCATACAGAGAACCCTGCAAAAGCTATTCATTTCGGAATGGAATTTTTACCGGGACAGTATGATCAGAGAGCAGATTCTGCACAGCAGTGTATCGCCTTACTGACAGAAAATGAAAAATCAAAAGTAAGAAGTGGAAAACTGATTGAATTTGAAGGAGTTTCTGAAGCCGATTTGGTTAAGATCAAAGATCTTCTAATCAATAAAGTGGAATCTCAGGAAAAAGATTTATCTATTCTGGATATTCCTGCTGATGAAACACCATCAAAAGTAATCATCCACGAAAACTTCATCAATTTCAATGATGCTGAACTTGAAAACTTTTATAATAATCATGGTTTTGCACTTGGATTGGACGACCTGAAATTCATTCAGGAATATTTCAAAACTGAACAAAGAAATCCTACGGAAACAGAATTAAAAGTATTAGATACCTATTGGAGTGACCACTGTCGTCATACAACTTTTGAAACAGAATTGTCAGACATACAGTTTGAAGGTCAGTTCAAACATACATTGGAAACTATTTTCAATGATTATATCGAAAAAAGAAAATTCTTAGGGCGTGAACTGAAGCCGATTTCATTAATGGATCTGGCAACGGTATGCGGAAAGTATTTCCATAAAACAGGGAATCTTGATAACCTTGTTATTTCTGATGAGATTAATGCATGTACCATTCAGATCGAAGCAGAATACGATGGTAAAAAAGAACCTTGGTATTTATTATTCAAAAATGAAACGCATAACCACCCGACGGAAATTGAACCTTTCGGAGGAGCATCTACATGTTTAGGAGGAGCGATCAGAGACCCGTTGTCCGGAAGATCTTTCGTATTTCAGGCCATGAGATTAACAGGTGCTGCCGATGTTTTAGAACCGGTTGATAAAACATTACCGGGAAAACTACCTCAAAAAACCATTACGAAACAGGCTGCCAACGGATATTCATCTTATGGTAACCAGATCGGGCTTGCCACGACAATGGTTTCTGAAATCTATGATGAAGGCTATAAAGCCAAGAGAATGGAGGTAGGTTTCGTTACCGGGGCTGTTCCTGTAGACTGGGTAAGACGTGAGAAACCTGCTAATGGTGATTCAATCATTATCTTAGGAGGAGCAACAGGTCGTGACGGAGTAGGGGGAGCAAGCGGAAGTTCAAAAGAACAGGACGAAACCTCTATTCACACCATGAGTTCAGAGGTTCAGAAAGGAAATGCCGTAGAGGAACGTAAAATTCAGAGATTATTCAGAAACCCTGAAGTAACGAAGCTGATCAAAAAATCAAACGACTTCGGAGCAGGAGGTGTTTCTGTGGCAATCGGTGAGATCGCAGACTCTTTAGAAGTAAACCTTGATGTATTACCATTAAAATATGAAGGATTAAACGGAACCGAACTGGCTATTTCTGAATCTCAGGAAAGAATGGCTGTGGTGGTAGATCCTCAGGATAAAGAAAAATTCATTAAATTCTGTGAAGCTGAAAACATTGTGGCTGTAGAAGTGGCAAAAGTGACAGATTCCGGAAGAATGCAGATGTTCTGGAAAGGGGACAAAATTGTAGATCTTTCAAGAGCATTCTTAGATACCAACGGATGTTCAAAATCTCAGGAAGTGAAAATCACTCACCTGGAAGAAGTAAAACAAGAAACAAAAGCTTTCACAACAGAAAACTTCCTGAACATCTTAAAAGATAAAAACGTAGCTTCCCAGAAAGGACTGCTTGAAATGTTCGACTCTTCTATCGGAGCCACTACGGTAGCTATGCCTTTGGGAGGTAAATACCAGCAAACCCTGATGGAAGGAAGTGTGCAGACACTACCTATTTTAGGAGCAAAAGATATCAAAACCGTTTCTCTCGCAAGCTGGGGATTCGATGCTGAGATCTCAAAACAAAACTCACTGTTAGGAGCATCTTACGCTGTCGTGGAGAGTGTGGCAAAGATTGTTGCCATGGGAGGTGATTATAAAAATATCAGGTTAAGCTTTCAGGAATACTTTGAAAAATTAGGACAAAACCCTGAAAAATGGGGCAAACCTTTAGCCTCTCTTTTAGGGGCTTATGATGCTCAGATCAAATTGGGTCTGGCAGCAATCGGAGGTAAAGATTCGATGAGTGGAACATACCAGGACCTTAACGTTCCACCAACCCTGATTTCTTTTGCATGTGCCAACGGAGATAAAGAAAACATCATCTCTCCTGAATTGAAAAGTGCAGGGAACAAACTGTATTTCTTCAATCACGTTGCTCAGGAAAGCGGACTTCCAAACTATGATGCTTTAAAAGAAGTTTTTGAATTCATTTTCGAAAATATCAAATCCGGGAAAATTGTTTCTGTAAAAATAGTAAAAGAAGGTGGTCTTGCCGTAGCTTTGGCAAAAATGAGTTTCGGAAACAGATTAGGAGCAGAGATCAATGCTGATGAAAATGTATTATTAGCGAAAAATATCGGAAGCTTAGTTATCGAGGCGAAAGAGGAATTAAACGCAGCTTCCCTTCAGTTGATCGGAGAAGTAAAAGACTCAGGAACCTTAAAAATTAACGGTATTGAATCAGACATTATAGATCTTGTAGCGGCCAATACTAATACATTTGAAAATCTTTTCCCGACTGTAGAAAAAGAAAAGATCACGGTTGAAATTGATGCAAAACATAACTCGGTCAACCCAAGAAATATCATCATTAAAAAACACGGAATCGCACAGCCGAAAGTATTTGCTCCGGTATTCCCGGGAACCAACTGTGAATATGACACACTGAATGCATTCCAGAAAGAAGGCGCTGTAGTAAGCAGCTTACCTTTAATCAATATCAATCACCAGTTACTCGATGAAAGCATTGATGCATGGGTGGAAGAAATCAGAACATCTCAGATCCTTGCATTCTCAGGAGGTTTCTCTGCTGGTGATGAGCCGGATGGTTCTGCAAAATTCATTGTAAACGTTCTGAAAAACGAGAAAATGAAAAATGCAGTTCACGAATTATTAGACAGGGACGGAATGATCATCGGAATTTGTAATGGATTCCAGGCGCTAGTGAAATCGGGACTTTTACCTTACGGAAGAATCAAAGATCTGGATGAGAACTCTCCAACATTAGCTCACAACGCCATCAGAAGACACATCTCCCAGATGGTAACAGTGCAGGTAGTAAATGACGAAAGCCCTTGGTTAAAAGGAATGAAAGGACAGACTTTCACCATTCCGATTTCCCACGGTGAAGGACGTTTCATGGCTTCAGAAGATGAAATCAGGAAATTATATGAGAACGGACAGATTGCTACCCAGTACATTGATCTTGATGGAAACATTGCCCACGGGATGCCTTTCAACCCTAATAATTCATTATTCGGAATTGAAGGGATTACCAGTCCATGTGGTAAGATCTTTGGTAGAATGGGGCATCCGGAACGATTTGCTGAAGGTCTCATGAAGAATATACCAACCGCGAACTATCACAATATCTTTAAAAATGGAGTTGAGTACTTCAAATAAAAATAATAAAAAAATGATCGTCATTAATGGCGGTCATTTTTTTGATCTGGCGGGCTTCTATGACGAAGTTTCAGAAGTACTGATGAAAAATGCTGACTGGAAAGTCGGAACTTTGGATGGTTTTGATGATATTCTGTATGGTGGATTTGGAGTTTTTGAACCCCATGAAGAAATTGAATTGATCTGGAAGAAATCTGGAAAATCCGGACATGATTTGGGTTTCGAGGCCACCCGCGAGTTTTATGAGAAAAAAATAAGGCAGGGAAAACCTTTTAATATAGAAATGATCAGAGAAAAACTGAACGAGCTGATAGCACAAAAGGGACAAACTTTATTTGATATTCTCGTAGAAATTATTGAATCACATCAAAATATTAAGCTAATTTTGGATTGAAATTAACAATCCATTAAAGGGGATAAAGATTATGGTCAGGTAACTTCTTACCGCTTTAAAATCTTAGTGATTAAATTATAAGACTTAGAAATGAAAAGAATGATTTATGCGCTGTTCTTTGGGGACAGTATTACATATGGTGAATATGACGGAGTATTTGGTGGATGGGTTGATATTTTAAAAAGATATGCATTACAGAAATTCCATGAAGGTCACAATGAATTGATTGTTTATAATTTAGGAATCGGAGGAGAAACAACGGAAGGTCTGATAAAGAGGATACCTCATGAGCTGGCTGCAAGGAATTCCGCAGATGGGAATGTTGTTTTTATTGCCTATGGGGCAAATGACCTAGCTATTAAAAATGGAAATAAAATGGTAGCGCCTGAGGATTTTAAAGCTAATATTGAGGAGGCCATCAGAATTGCAAAACAATTTACTACAGATATATATCTGGTGAGCATTCTTCCTTTTTCTAAAAATGTAGATGGAATTGAAGTTGCTTCCGGAAAGCTGAGAACCAATGATGAGGTCCTTACTTACAATAGTATTCTGAAAGGCATGACAGAAAAGCATTCTTTAACCTATATCGATTTTTATTCCGCATTGGTAGACGATAAAGAAGTTCTTCTTTCCCAGGACGGCGTACACCCCAATGAAAAAGGGTATGGAATGATGGCCGAAATTGCAATTCCAACCATTGAAAAATATTTATAGATGCCTTATTTATTTTCATACGGAACTTTACAGAAAGAGCAGGTACAGACCCAAACCTTTGGAAGATTGCTCAAAGGTGATAAAGATGTTCTCATAGGTTATACATTAAAAATGCTTGAGATTACAGATCCGGAAGTTCTGAGAAAAAGTAACCAGAAATACCATCCTATTTTAACGTTTTCAGGTCATGTCGAAGACCAGGTAGAAGGGATGCTTTTTGAGATTACAGACGATGAAATTCTGTTGGCTGATGCGTACGAAGTGGACGATTATAAAAGAATCGAAACGATTTTTAAATCCGGAAGGAAGGGCTTTATTTATGTCGCAAGATAATTCTAGGTAACAGTAATTATTCTAAGCAGAGCACGATTTCGGCTTTCTCTAGCTGAATAGATACTTCGGATAAACCAAAATCCCTACAATTAAAGATACAATAGCCATAAGAATTACAGCACCTGCTGAAATATCTTTAATAAAGCCTATTCTTTTGTCAAATTCAGGCTGAATGATATCGCAGATCCTTTCAATGGCAGTGTTAAGAATTTCCGTACTTAAAACCCCAAAAGAAACGATGAGAACGAGGGCAGTATCGAATTTTGATAACTGTAAATAAAAAATAAGGAAAATGTTGATCAGCAGAGCAATACACTCGATCTGAAAATTTCTTTCTGTTTTTATCATTAAAAAAAGACCTCGAAAAGCATTCCGGAAACTTGTATGAATAGGAGGTTTACGCATGATAAAAAAGATTATGTACAAATATAATTAATTGATCAAAGAAAATGCCTATCTTTAGTCCTTAATGATGGTTTATCCATTAAAAAAGTATCCCGGAAGTAGTTTTAAAAATCTTTTACTCGTTGTTAATAACTCTCAGAATTATATTTTTTAATCTATTTTCTATTTATTATATTTGTAAAAATTTATTTTTAAATCTATGAAATTTATTATTTCAAGTGGTGAATTGCAGAAGGCTTTGCAAACTGTAAGTGGCGTAATATCAAGCTCTCAATCGAGACCGATCTTAGAAAACTATCTTTTCGAATTAAACGAAACCCAGGTTACCATTACAGCATCTGATGGCGAAACAACTCTTGTAACTTCTTTGGAAGTAAAGTCTGATGATTCGGGTAAATTTGCTGTTCCTGCTAAAATTTTTCAAGATTTTATCAAAACATATGGTGAACAACCGCTTACATTTTCTGTAAAGGATAATGCTGAGGGAACGGGTAGCCAGCTGGAAATTTTGGATGAAAAGGATAATTTCGCAGTAGCATTGGATAATGCGGATGATTATCCGGAGCTTCCTGAATTTGATGCTTCACAAAGCGTGACCATGTCCGCAGGTATTTTATCTGAAGCACTTACCAATACTCTTTTTGCAACAAGTAATGATTCTCTTCGTCCGGTGATGACAGGAGTTCTATTCCAGTTCGGGGAAAATGAGACGAATTTTGTTTCTACAGATTCTCACAGACTGGTTGTTTACAAAAGAATGGACCTGATGAACGTAGAACCTATGGAGTTCATCATGCCTAAAAAACCTTTAAATATTTTCAAAAATATATTGGCAAGTTCCAACGAAGACGTTACTATCGATTTCAATGAGAACATGGCTAAATTTACTTTTGGTAAACATATCTGGATCTGTAGACTGATTGACGGAAAATATCCTAACTATACTGCGGTTATTCCAAAAGAAAATCCGAATGTATTAACAATCAACAGAAACCTGCTATTAGGTGCGATCAAAAGAGCATCGATCATGTCTAATAAATCAACCAATCAGGTAAGATTTAAATTATCTGCCAACATCCTTCACCTTCACGCAGAAGATACGGAATATGCAAACAAAGCAGATATGCAGATCCCTTGTGATTATAACGGAGAAGATATCAACATCGGGTTTAGCTCTAAGTTTTTAACAGAAATGTTGACTATTCTTGGTTCTGACGATATCACAATGAAAATGTCTCAGCCAAACAGACCGGGAATCATTGAACCTCTTGACGGTCTTGAAGAAAACGAAAATATCTTAATGTTATCAATGCCGGTAATCGGACTATAAGATTAAGCTCAATTAAATAACAGAGGTTTTGAATTTTCAGGACCTCTTTTTTTTGTTTTTGCGTTCAGTTGGGAAGTTAAAAATTTCGTTATTTCTTAAAAAAACACGACCTTTGTAAACGCAAAATTCGAAGTAAAAATTTTCAAAATAAAGTGAATGAAACCTTATAAGGTTGGCATTTAACCGATAAAAAATAGATTTAAGCAGATGAAAATATCAAATAACTGGCTGAGAGATTACATAAAAACGGAATTGAAAACTGAAAGAATCGGTGAGTTCCTTACAGATATTGGTCTTGAAGTTGAAGGTATAGATAAATTTGAAAGTGTAAAAGGAAGCCTGGAAGGAATTGTAGTAGGTAAGGTCTTAACCTGCGAAAAACATCCGAATGCTGACAAACTTAAGAAAACAACTGTAGATGTAGGAAACGGAAAGGTGCTTAACATCGTTTGTGGTGCTCCTAATGTGGAAGCCGGACAAACTGTTCCAGTTGCAGTGGTGGGAACAAAAATCTACGATAAGACCGGAAACTTTTTTGAAATTAAAGAAGCAAAGATCAGAGGTGAAGTTTCACAAGGAATGATCTGCGCAGAAGATGAGCTAGGCCTTAGTGAGGATCATGGAGGAATCATGGTTCTTGACGAAGCACAATATGAAGTAGGAAAGAATTTTGCAGATTATTTTGAATTGGCAACTGATGAGGTAATTGAAATTGGTTTAACGCCTAACAGGACCGATGCTATGTCGCACTATGGTGTAGCAAGGGATCTTTATGCTTTTCTTTCAACCAATCAGCAAAAAGCCCAGTTTGAAAAGGTAGCTTCGGAACCATTAAATAATGAAGGTGCTCATAACTTTACTTTAGAAGTAGAAGATGCTGAATTATGCCCTAGATATATAGGAGCTGTTATTGAAGATGTAAAAGTAGCAGAATCTCCGGCATGGTTGAAAAACAGATTGAAAGCAATCGGTTTAAGCCCGATCAACAATATCGTGGATATTACCAATTATATTCTTCACGGATTCGGACAACCGCTCCATGCTTTTGATGCAGACAAAATTGCTGATAAAAAATTAAAAGTAGGGACCGTAAAAAAAGGAACAAAATTTACGACTTTGGATGGTGTGGAAAGAACTTTAAACGGTTCTGAAGTCATGATCAAAGATGGAAAAGATAAACCGATGTGTATTGCCGGTGTTTTTGGTGGTGCCAATTCCGGAGTTTCTAATGAGACAAAAACAATCTTTTTGGAAAGTGCTTATTTTAATCCGGTAGCGGTAAGAAAAGGAGCTAAACTTCATGGATTGAACACGGATGCATCATTCAGGTTTGAAAGGGGAGTGGATCCTAACCTTACAAGAACAGCTATTACCCACGCTATCAAAATGATCCAGGAAATTGCAGAAGGAAAACTGGTTGGAGAGTTGCTGGAAGAATATCCAAAGAAAATTGAAGACAGCTATGTTATCATAAGGTTCTCTAAAATAGAACAGATTCTTGGAACTAAAATTCACAGAGAAAAAGTAAAAGAGATTTTAAAAGCTCTTGAAATTAAAGTTTTGAACGAAATTCAAAATGGTTTGGAAATTTCTGTTCCGGCTTACAGAGCTGATGTGACGAGGGAAATTGATGTTATCGAAGAGATTTTAAGGATCTACGGATATAATAAGATTGATGCTCCACAAAAGATATCATTTACACCTGTAAAGCTAAGCGCTAATGATCAGGATGAATTGGAAAACAATTGGGCAAGAACTTTACAAAGTTTAGGTTTTAATGAAGTAATGAACAACTCACTTACTTCTGTAAAAGATGAAACGGATGCTGTGAAACTTCTGAATCCTTTGAGTGGTGATTTGGCTTTCATGAGAAAATCCTTGTTGGAAGGGCTTCTTCAAAATTCCATTTATAATATTAACAGAAAGAACCAGGATATTAAATTCTTTGAGTTTGGAAAGATTTATCACAAAAGAGCTCAATATGAGGAAAGAAAACAGCTGGCTATTCTTGTTTCAGGAAGAGAGGTTGCTGAAAACTGGTTACAGCCGAAATCAGCAACGGATTTCTACAACCTGAAAGCTTATGTGAAAGTATTGCTGGAAAGATTGGCAATCGATTATAAAGAAGTTGCTTTGTCCGATAACAGATTCTCGGATGCAATTGCTTATGAAGCTGATGGAAAAGTATTGGTAAGAATTGGAAAAGTGGCTCCGGAATTATTGAAAGATTTCGATATTGACCAGGACTGTTTCTATGCCGAAATTGAACTTGAATTGGCTCAACAATTACGATCTGGGAATGAATTGAAATTCAGGGATATTCCTAAATTCAATAAAATCAGAAGAGATCTGGCATTGCTGATCGATAAGAATATAACATATCAGGAGCTGTATCAGACAGCCAAAAAGAATAAATCTCCTTTCATTAAAAACATCAATCTGTTTGATGTATACGAAGGAAAAAACCTTCCGGAAGGAAAGAAATCCTATGCGATGAGTTTTGAGTTATTAAATGAGGCAAAAACTCTTGAGGAAAAAGAAATTTCCGAAGTAATGGATTCTTTGATTAAATCTTTCCAGAAAGAATTCAACGCAGAATTAAGATCATAAATATAAAGAAACGGTCTAAAGCCCGTTTTTTTGTTATATACATTGATAACGGACAGGCTTTAGCCTTCTAAGAATAATAAAATTCTTTCAAAGCCGTTTAAATAATATAATTTCCGTAAATTTGGTTAAATCAAAAAAGAAAAAAATGAAAAATCTTTTTTTAAGTATAAGTGCAGCCGTGATTTTGGCGTCGTGCGGAACTATGTCAAGCGCATCTGCTTCAAAAGTAGGAAAATCTCAGCCTTCATTGGTCAATACAAAATGGACTTTAGCGGATAATGTAAAAGGGAAAGTTCCTACATTGAATATCGAGGGAGAAAAGATCAATGGAAATGCCGGATGTAATAACTATTTTGGTACGGTAAAGCTTGATGCTTCTACAGGTAATTTTTCAGCAGGGCAAATGGGTTCTACAAAAATGGCCTGTGATAATATGAATGTGGAGCAGAACTTCATGGATATGATGGGAAAAGCAAACAAATACGTAATTTCAGGAACAACTTTGGAATTGTATAAGGACAATCTTTTATTATTGAAATTTAATAAATCAGAATAAAAAATAAAAGGAACTCAATTGAGTTCCTTTTTTATGTTTTAGGGTTTTCTTATTCTTCCTCTTCTTCGTCGTATTTAGCTAATTCTTCGTCACACCATTTGAACGCTGCTTCTACCACTTTAGTAGCTTCGTCTGCCATGGTCTCTTCATCGTCTCCTTCCAAATCATCCAGCCACTCAACTTCTTCTTCCTCAACGTTCAAGATAAATCTTGGGTATTCTGTATGAACCACGAATAAATCCTCAGGAAATTCCGAATTGTCTGCTAATAAAAACTTTGGTAATTTCATTTTTTTAATATTTTAACTTTCTCAAAGATAATAAAATTATTGATATTTGTTCTTGTCGATCCTAATTTTTTGTAAAACTTTGTACTGGGTAAGTGTAGTTTTCTGTAGGGTATCTTGAGGCTTGAATGTCAGGCTTATATTGGAATTGACTGTGCTTATTAATTCTGCAACCTGTATTTTTTCCAGGTCTTCGGTCGTTTCCAAATAAAATGTGATAGGTTTATCCTTAAGATTTTCAGTCTCTAAAAATTGACTGATATTTTTTCTGTTTTCCAGATAATTGCCTTTTGAAAGCCAGGTAAAGAGTATTCCTGACAGCAAACTTAATGCTCCGATTGCATACACTTTTATATTGAAGATATCAAAGAGTCTTTTGAAGTACATTAGCCACAGAGGTAAGCTGAATGGAGCTAATAACCGATAATCTATAGGATTGACAGGATAAAAATACTGAACAAAAAAGGAACATATGATTCCTGAAATTCCAATAACAAGAAAGAACAGATCACTGTCAGATAACCGGATCTTAATAAAAAGAAATACCATCAGACAGATATTCAGAAATCCGATACCATAAATCACATTATTAATCAAACCACCTCCCGGATCTGCAATATGAATAAAAGGATTAAAAGTAGTAGCCAGACCCTGAAACAATTCAACCAACAGCTGTGAAGTAGGGTGGAGACCCATTTCTAAGGATTGCTTAATGTAGTTTTCATTAAAATAATCCAAAAAAGTAAACTTGTATAAAGCTACAAAACCACAACCAATGAAACCTGAAATAATGAAAGTACGGGCATACTTTTTTTTCCATACCAATAATCCGAAAAGCCCTGTTCCCCCCATAATAAACAATGAACTATAGCGGATATTATATAAGGCAATTAATGATAAAGAAAGATAAAATACAGCTTTTCCTTTTTCCAGTTGTCCAGTAATAATTAAATGTGCTGTATACAGGAATAAAAATACAAATGGAAGGATGAGCGCTTCACTCATCGTAAAAGAGTAAATTGAAACGAAACTGAATAAAGCACTGACGATAACAGATTCTTTAAAGAAAAAGTTTTTTTTCCAGGCAAAGGCCACAATAAAAAGAAAAGCCAGAATCCCGATTACTTTACTGCTCCAGAATTCGTCCATCCCCAGATATGTAAAAAGCTTAATACTTAACGGATATCCTACAGGTGTTGTCGTATTATCAATAGTCGGGAATACATGAGCAAATCTCATATACCGGATTGAATCCGGGCTTACCCTGCCTTTCTCATTGAGTAAAAAACGTAAAATGGTCATCATTACAATAATGATGACCAATGATATCTGAATATTTTTTTCTTTAATTTTCATTAGGGTTGTGATCAATGATAACAGCCAGAACAGACCGTTGTTCAAATGTATAACTTATAACTCACAACTGATAATCACTAGAATTATTTCGAGAACATTTTTGAAACTTTTTCAGCTTTTTTGCTTTCGGAGTAGTCATAAAAACCCTCTCCTGATTTTACTCCCAGTTTTCCTGCCATTACCATATTTACCAATAGAGGATTCGGGGCATATTTTGGATTTTTAAATCCGTCATACATCACATTAAGAATAGCAAGACAAACATCAAGACCAATGAAATCAGCCAGCTGAAGAGGTCCCATTGGATGAGCCATTCCAAGTTTCATTACCGTATCAATTTCTTCAACGCCTGCAACACCGTTATATAATGTTTCAATAGACTCATTGATCATAGGCATTAAAATTCTGTTAGCAACGAAACCAGGGTAATCATTTACTTCCACAGGCACTTTTCCTAAAGTTTTACTCATATCATAGATGATATCAAAAGTCTCTTTGGAAGTAGAGTATCCTTTAATGATTTCAACCAGTTTCATAATTGGAACAGGATTCATAAAGTGCATACCGATCACCTTATCAGCTCTCTTAGTTGCAGCGGCTATCTTTGTAATGGAGATAGAAGAAGTGTTAGTCGCAAGAATACAGTTTTCCGGAGCAAATTCATCCATCTGTCCGAAGATTTTCAGTTTCAGATCCTGATTTTCAGTAGCTGCTTCTACGATTAAATCAGCGTTTCCCACAGCTTCTTTCAACTCTGTAAAAGTGGTTATATTTCCTAAAGTTTCTGCTTTTTGCTCCTCTGTAAGGTTGCCCTTTGCAATTATTCTGTCGAGGTTGGTGGTAATGGTTTTTACTCCTCTGTCTAAAGCATCCTGAGAAACATCTACAAGATTTACTTTAAATCCGCTTTGCGCAAAAGTATGTGCAATACCATTTCCCATGGTTCCAGCTCCGATAACTACAACGTTTTTGATCATTTTTCCTTTAATTAAATTATTTTTTATAGATAGTTAAATTTCTTGAATTGGCTAAATCTGCTTTTGTGACGATTTGAGTTTCATCAAAGTTCACATTTCCGCTGTTGCTTTTTCTTACTGCATTTTGAGAAGATATAGCAGCCTTAAGTCCGGATATGAACTTCTTTTTTTTAGTTTTTGCTAAGGAATCGATCCCGATATAAAGATTAAATTCCCCCTCTCTGCCCAGTCCGCTTTGTTTGTAAATTTCAAAAGGTTTTGTCTTATTCTTTTTTTGAAACTTTGATATGTAATTAATCACAGGATCTTCGGAAGGTGTTCCGCAACAAATGCTTGCGTAGCCTACCTGTAAATAGTTCTGGCTCTTTTGAGAAAAAAAGAAGCTGAAACAAAAAATGCTGAAAAGTATTGCTATTTTTTTCATTGTAATAAATAAGATTAGGTTTAATCACGCCCTAATTGAGCGCTTTTTATTTCGCTTAAAATTAAGCTTTAATATTTACTTACTAAAATCATCCCAAACTGCTTTTGAAATATCTGAAATGATTTTACAGTTTGCAGCTTCTGTTTCCATAGAGTTGCTTACAAATACAGCTATGGCATAATGTTTTCCATTCGGAAGGGTTACAATTCCCATGTCGTTTTCAGCACCGGTAAGCCCATCTTTATTTTTACCTGAAGATCCTGTTTTATGAGCCACAGGTGTGTTTTTAGGAAGCTGCTCAATCAGTTTGTTTGTTCCTGTTTTGGTGCCTAGCATTACCTTCATCAGATAATCTGTGGATTCTCTGGAAAGTAACTGTCCCTTATAAAACTTTTTCAAAACCTGTACGATGGAGTTTGTTGAACTGTAATTCTGATATTGTGCATTCCAGTCTTTATGCATTTCTTCTTCGTTAAAGCGAATCTGGAAATTTTTTATTCCTTTGGTATCCATAAATTTTTGAACTGTATCCGTTCCGCCAATTAACCTTAAAAGAATATCGCACCCATTATTATCACTCTGCGCAACGGTGAAGTCTATAATTTCACTTAAAGGAAGTTCAATATTACCATTGGGATATTTTTCTCTAAGTGGCGACCATGTATCCTCAAGAAGATCTGATTTTTTAACTAAAATCTTCTGATTTAACAACAATTTTCCTTTATCTACAAAATTGAGAACAGTGGCAGCAATATGAAACTTGAAGACACTTTGCATGGGAAGCTTTTTATCTCCGCTTTTGCTGTAAAGTGATTGATTTTCCATTTCCAGTACAGAAACTCCTACAGTAGCTTTTTTGTCATTGATGATAGAATTTATTTTTTGTTCCAGGGCTGTATGCTGGGCAAAAGTAAATGTAGAAATCAAGAGAAATAGAAATCCTGCTTTTTTCATAATGGTCAATTTATATCGCCGTAAATTTAAAAAATAAATCTCTTTACATGTATAACCATAGCTTAATTTATTAGGATATACTCACGTCTTGACAATAGAAATGAATAATCCGGAAAAGGTACTCTTCCGGATTAAATAATATCGATTAATTGCTAATCTTTTATAAGGCGCAATACATTAAAAGTATGTCCACTTGGTGCCATTGAACACAGCAACCTGATTAGTTGCCGTATCATAGACCATAAGTCCAGTTGGCGGAGAAGAGAATCTTTCCGACGGCTGGCTTATCGATGGCAATACAAGGGCTTTATCTCCCTGTTTTGCTTCTAGAATAAGTATTCCATCTGCATCAGAAGTATCTGACCCGATAATCATCTTTTTACCATTAGCATCCGAACCCGAAGGCGCACCTCCCGTAGTACCTCCTGCAGCAGGTGGATTCCAGGCCGGAGTGGTACCTCCATAATATCTGAAGCTTCCTGTAGTGGTATCCCAAACCATAGTACCCTCACTTGCATTCATTGTGGTGGCATTTTCTACTTTAGGTAGGACGATTCCCCTGTTAGAGGAATTACCGAATTCTAATATGGTATTATTATTTGTGATGCTTTTCTTACCGATTGCAACCTGGGCATTAATGCCTGAGCTTATTAGCAATACTGAGATTAAGAATGTATTTTTCATCTTGTATGTTTTTTTAATTACAGAAAATAGAAGTGGAAGTAGAGGTTCCTAAAGTTCTCCATTCTGTTCCGTTATATACTTTAAATTCTTTTTTCGTGGTATCATATACGATCATACCCTTAAGTCTGTTTCCTGCGGGGATGTTATTAGCATCCGAAACTCTTGTAATTACCATTCCTTTAGATTTGGCATTAAGTTCCAGCCAAGTGTCAGAAGCAGATGGTAATAACCCCGGAATTGATGATATACCTACCTGACCTCCTTTTACAGTACTTCCTGTTATATTAAGATTAGCTTTTGCAAGGGTAAAATATGAATTACTGTTGTCTGCAAAATTGGGGATAACATCAATGGTATTATTTGTTCTTACAACTTTCTGATAAATAGAGTTGGTAAATGACGGATCCTGAGAAATAAGCATATAATAGTTTTCTCCTGATGCAAGTGCAGGAATGTTGGTTGCATCGAAACGGAGATTGGTACATCCTACTTTATTCGTATCGGTTGCTTTCCATTGAACAGCAAGCGAATTGTTGAACTGTGTACCGTCAGCCGCAGTAATGGTTTTACCGGTAAAAGTCTGTGCTCCATTATTAGATGCAAAAATAAGGTATTGACCATCAGTCAGCTGATTAGCATGGGTATCATTTTGATTGATGAAATTATTATCTGTAGATGCAGTAATAATGTTGGTAGCTTGTCCGCCATCATTGTTGATGGATTTTGAGATCCGTTGGTCTAATCCACCACGTAAATCTTTTGCTACCCCAAAAATGTCATATTGGTATATTCCGTCAGCAGTGAAAATCGGATTTCCGGTACTGTTGCGATAGTTGGTATCCGTGGTAAGATCCACCAATGTTGTTCCGTATTTTATGGCAAGATAACTTTCTACCTGGCGGCGCTCTGTTTCGGTTAAAGCAAATCCGAACGCAAGATGTTCTGCAATCTGTGCAGTAATCCCTACCTCGTTACCTGGCATACTCGACTGGTTATTGGCGCCATATACAAACCCTCCTTGTCCTATGTATACAGTCTGCCCTGTAAGATTGGTTCCAATACCACTACCGTTTAATCTATGTTGTACGGTACTATTGGTCGCACTAAGACTCACATTGGAAATATTGGAAAGCGTTGTGCTCAAAGCCGGATTAAGTACTGTGTTGGTCGCATTATTACTGGTTGGGGTATTTCCTCTCGATAGATAATTAGCCTGTGTAAGAGTATTCCAATCATAGATTGCAGCCCCGGCCGCTGAGTTTTTTAAGTCAAAATTAACTCCAAAAAAAACGGTTATTGGCAGTCCATATATTATCTTTTATTACGTAAAACATTTCTAATTCGGAATTAGAACCTTCAAAAGGTGCTACGCCTTCATTTCCTATCGCCTGATTGGTATTGGTAAAATCAATATAGGGGTTAAAGTTAAAAGTAGCAGCAGTAGCAGCATCATTTACCTGAACATAATTGGGTTTTGTAGTTACATCCGCAACTTGTGAGGTTTTAATCCCGAACATCTGGTCCACCCATTGGTTTACTGTTCCGGAGGCAGCAGTTACATCTTTATCTGCTCTGTTCCAGAAATTCCCCAATACTCCTCCGGGACCTATCGGAGTTCCTGCAATGGTAAAGTAAAAAGTGCCATTGGAAGTAAATCCGTTGAAAGCTTTAGAAGCTACTCTATAGGGTTCGCTCACATACTCCTCTCCGTCCACAGTATGGGTATTGGTTCCGATAGGTATAAAGTGAGTGTTACTTGAAAAATCACTCGTTGTACTCATGATCAGGTACAGTGGTTTTTCACTCAATGTAAAACTGTTGATCAAACCTCTAAGAACATTGAAATATACATCATCATTTCCATTTATATTGTAATTGCTGGTTTGGGCTTTCCACACTTTGGAAAACCGATGCGTAACCGATGGGAATCCTGAGTTGGTATAAGGGGTAAATCCAACTGTACCATTGGTTCCCCAGGTGAGAAATTCCCTATCGTTATCAAATGAGTTAGCCGCAGCATGTGTTGCATTGTCTTGGGAAGCAGAATTACCTAAACTGATCAGTATTTCGTTGGTACTGTTGATGCTTTTAGATTGAACTTGTTTCAGGGCACTTGCATCATCACGACCAATTCCTGCAATATTGTTAGAATAACCGGAATTGGATGCCGCATCCCATATGGTCGTACCTTGCGAATTCACATAGCTGTATGGTGTGGTCTGATCCATGGAAGTAGCATATTTAATAGCAAGATAAGACCGTACTCTTTGAAGTTCAGCATCAGTCAGTACCCGTTCGTATGCAATTACCTCAGACATATTCCCATCCGTAACTTCAGGTTGTGAACCTAATATGGAACCGTTAGCTGTTAATGCATATCCTGCCGCAAAAGTCCCTGGTGCAGAAGTAACAAAAGAATTGAGTCCATGTTTCATTCCACCGGCAACTCCGATTTCCCAGGAAACATCTGATAAATAAGTTTTTCCGATATCCAGTTTCTGATTAGGACTGTTAGGTGGATTGTACGGATAAAGCTGCATGGCTTTATTTCCGTTAAAACTTGCTGTCAATACAGGAGAATTGGCTTGCATAAGGCCTGCTCCGGTTCCTGTATTCCCGAATCCCAGGTAGTCCCGGTAAGTAGTGTCGGAGTTTCTATTGACAATAATAAAAATATTACCATTGAGCCTGTTGGCGGTAAATGGCTTACCCGATGGTACTACCATAAATCGTGCATCTGCACCTGTCGTTCCAAAGCTGACAACCGGATTAAAATTATACCTGGCATTGGCAGGTTGCAAAAAAGGTTGTCGTGAAGCGTTGGTTTGCGTGTAATTGTTACCGGTAGGGGACTGGTCAGTCCATTGGGAAGAAGTAAACCCGTTATCTGCCTTAAGCCAGATTCTCAAATCTCCTGATACTCCTCCTGGTGCCTGCGCATGAGCACCAAAAGATCCTATCAGTATTCCGATTAAAGAATACCGAAAATTTTTTTTTTTCATCATTTATTAATTTACAATTATAACGCATATCTAAAATGATGCCAACGACTGATACACTGTATTTTACGTGAAAATAAGTGTTGTGTTTTGAGAGCTTAAGTCTGTTTTTTTATGTATATTTTTTACGTAATCTACAATTCAATTAAAAAATTAATAAATAAAGCTGAAATAAATTATTTAAGGAATAAAATTTAAAAAAAATGTTAATTCTATTTTTTTTATTTTAAATCACGCTATTATGAATAAATTTATTTAGGCTGTTTTGAAATACT
This sequence comes from Chryseobacterium sp. B21-037, assembly GCF_028570785.1. Taxonomy (NCBI): domain Bacteria; kingdom Pseudomonadati; phylum Bacteroidota; class Flavobacteriia; order Flavobacteriales; family Weeksellaceae; genus Chryseobacterium; species Chryseobacterium sp. B21-037. The sequence continues at coordinate 1,750,134 of NZ_JALGCB010000001.1, read as the reverse complement.
TCTATTTTATTGTGGTTATTTTACTTCAAAATAATTAACATCAACGCCGTCATTTTCAAAAATGATTCTGATCTTGTTTTCCCCTTTTTTAAGATTAACGTTCTTCACAGAACTAGTTTTCCATTGATTTTTTCCTCCTGTTGATGCCAGTGAAACAACTGCAAGCTGTTTTCCTGCGGCGTCTTCAATTCTCAATTTCGAATCATTACCAGCGGCATATCTTATACCGAAGGTATATGCTTTGTCTGCTTTACTATTAATTGTGTATTGCAACCATTCTCCTTTTTCGGTTTTTCCTACATAATACGCATTAGTTACTTTGTCATTACACAAATAAATATCCACTCCGTCATTTCTCATCTGGTGACCTGCATTCCATTCAGATCTTTTGGCAGGATCACTAACCCACAGATTGATGAAGTCTTTATCCAGATATGCTGAACCCATTCTGCCCAAATCATAGTCGGTAGCAAAGATTCTTCCCGGTGCCTGATGATTTTTAAATGGTTTTGTAGAGTCATCGGTTACCTGTCTGAACATAGCATCGATAACGTCTCTTTTTATTTCAACATTACTGAATTTATAATTATCTGCAATTTTCATTAAAGCTTTTGTTGCAAATTCTTTTGAAGGTTTTTCACCTCCGTTTTTCCAATAGTCTAACAGTTTCTGATACTCGGGTGTAATTTTTACATTGGCAATTCCTGCCGTATTATCGATCTTTTTCATTGGCCAGAAAGCATAGCCAATATTGTGTTTATTCATCAGCTGGATCAGTTCCGTAAACCATACATTAGAGTTTTCCCCTGTTTCTCCCAACCATATCGGAATATTATGCTTTTCTCTTAAATCCAGAATTCCTTTTATGGTCGCGTCATCATTGTTGTTCCAATATTTATGGAAGCTGAAGACCAGATTATTATCCCAAAGAGGAGTCAGGCCGTTATAGTTGTTTCCCCATCCGTTTCCTTCCAGAATAATGATGTGTTTTTTGTCCACCTCACGGATGGCTTCTGTAATTTCTTTCTGGAATTTCCATAATGGGGCATTTGACATTTCATCTGTTCCGTTAGGATTTTTTCCTGTGAAATTGATGTTAGGCTCATTGATGAGGTCATAACCACCTATCCATGGTTCATCTTTATAACGTTCTGCCAGCTTTTTCCAGAATGCAATGGTTTTTTTCTGATTTTCTTCATTTTCCCAAAGTGACGGTTTAGATTTATCGTTGTCTGATATGTTTACATCATTTCCCTGGCCTCCAGGAAGAGCATGAAGGTCAAGAATCAGATACATTTTGTTATCAGCGCACCATTTCAGAAGATCATCCGTCATTTTAAAGCCTTCTTCAAGCCATGTATTCTGTCCTTTTACGGGCTCTTGTTCAATTGGCAATGTGTACAGGTTATAATGCATCGGAAGCCTTATAGAATTAAAGCCTGCTTTTGCAAGCAGATCAATATCCTGTTTGGTTATTCCGTTTTTCCAGTATGCTTTATAAAATTCTTTCATCCCATCTTCACCGATCAATTCAGAAATCTTTTGCTTGATTTTATACTGGGGACCTGCAAAATCTGCTGTTTTGAGCATGTATCCTTCCTGCAGCATCCATCCTCCCAAGCCTAGGCCTTTTAGCTGGATATTCTCACCTTTGTCATTAACTATTTTTTGACCGTTTGTTTTCAATAATTGTGATGTCCCAAATTGAGACAATAAAAGTGCGGATATTAGGATGGTTCGTTTCATAGTTGGATTTTATAAGATTATGGGATTGATTTTAGAATTATAAGTTTACTAATCACAAATATATTTAAAAATTATTGAATTAAAATTAAAAATCCTCTTTAAATATATAAACAATTTAAAGAGGAAGTATGATTGTATTTTTACCACAGCCATTTAAACTGAAAGGCTTTCTGGGATTTAACCTTATTAAACAGGTTTTAAAATAATATCAGTGATTAAATGTGAAAGTCCAAAGTGAAAAGAGTAGTTATTTGCTTGTGATTAATTTCATAATTTCCAATGCTACTTTTAGCGCTTCAGTTCCGTCTTCCAGTGATACTTCTACATTTTTATCTTCAGTAATGGAATCGGCAAATGAGTTGAGCTCATCTAATATGGCATTGTTGGGCTGGATGTTAGGATACTCGAATAAAATCTGATTCTTTTCTCCTTCGGCATTTTCGATGATCATGTCGAATGGAGTAGGTGTTTCCGGAGGATCTTTCATACGGATTACTTCTGCTTTTTTCTCAAGGAAGTCAACAGAAATGTAGGCATCTTTTTGAAAGAAGCGACTTTTTCTCATGGCTTTCATAGAGATTCTTGAAGTGGTAAGGTTGGCAACACATCCGTTTTCAAATTCTATTCTGGCATTCGCAATATCTGGAGTTTTACTTACGACACATACACCGCTTGCATGGATGCTTTTTACCTTAGATTTAACTATACTCAATAAAATGTCCAGATCGTGGATCATCAGGTCCAGGACCACAGAAACATCGGTTCCTCTTGGATTGAATTCAGCCAATCTGTGGATTTCAATGAACATGGGATTTTTAATATAATCCTTAGTTGCCATAAAGGCAGGATTGTACCTTTCCACGTGTCCTACCTGTGCTTTTATTCCATTTTCACGGCACTTATAAAGGATTTCTTCAGCTTGTTCAAGCGTTTGTGTTACCGGTTTTTCAATGAAGAAATGCAATTTTTTTTCAATGGCCTTTAATGCATAATCATAATGATAAACCGTAGGCGTTACAATATCCAGCATATCAATCTGATTCAACAGATCATCAAAATTTTCAAAATAGGTATAGCCAAACTCGGCTTCCAATTTTTTTCCGTTTTCTACATCTTTATCATGAAAACCTACAAAATCATACTTATCTGATTGATTGAGAAGCTTTAAGTGTATTTTTCCCAAATGTCCGGCACCTACCAAACCTGCTTTCAACATAGCTTTTTTAATTTGTGTAAAGATATAAATTAGGTATGATATTTCAGATATAAAGACTTTTGACTTTAATCATCAAAAATTAAGGTAGCTTCCTGAAATCTGAAATCTAATTCTTACTTTTGTGTGAAACTAGCACCAGCAACCTAATAACTACTATCTAAATGACGCAAGACTCGTTTGTACATAAAGGAAAAAGAAAGATTTTAGTTGAATATCTTCAACAGAGAATTGGGATTACGGATCAAAATGTACTTTCGGCAATGAATGAAGTTCCGAGACATCTTTTTATTGAAAGTATTTTTGAAGACTTCGCTTACGAAGACCGTGCTTTTCCCATTCTGGCCCATCAAACCATTTCGCATCCTTCAACGGTTGCAGAGCAATCAGAGCTTTTACAGGTAATCCCGGGAGAGAAAGTTCTGGAAATTGGAACAGGATGTGGGTATCAGACTGCTGTGTTATTGGCAATGAAAGCCCTGGTGTATACTGTAGAAAGACAAAAAGACCTGTTCGATTTTTCTAAGAAAAAATTAAGGGAGCTTAATCTTTTTCCAAAATTTCAGAGTTTTGGTGACGGTTTTGCAGGATTGCCAACTTTCGCTCCATTTGACAAGATCATCGTTACATGTGGAGCTTCAGTGCTGCCCGTGGAATTACTAAAACAATTGAAAGTAGGAGGGAAAATGGTGATTCCACTTGGACCGACAGATGAGCAGGTACTGTACAGGTTTACAAAAGTTTCGCCTACGGAAATTGAGAAAGAGGAATTCGGAGCCTATAAATTTGTACCTATGCTCAATAATACCAATTCTTAGTTAATGATAAATCCTGACATATCAGATTATAATAACGCACAGTCCCCATCAGATCAGGAGATCTGCACAATGCTTTCACTTGTTATTGATCAGGAGCTGGAACATGCTGAAAATAAGATATGGCACAGGCATCCTGTGTGGTTTCTGGAAGGGAATCCGATTGTAGGTTACAGTAAGCTTAAAGATTCTGTACGGCTGATGTTCTGGAGCGGGCAATCATTTGATGAAGACGATTTAAAGACCGAAGGTTCATTCAAGGCAGCAGAAAAAAGATATACGTCTCGTGAACAAATCAATACAGCTGATCTGAAAAGATGGCTTATGAAATCTCAGCAAATTCAGTGGGACTATAAAAATATTGTTAAAAGGAAAGGGGAATTGATAAGATTAAAATAAATTCGTGATATGATTCAAAATTTCTATAATCGTTTCTAGGCTTTTCGTGACGGAGGATTGAAAGAAAAATGACAAATCGGCACTGATTTTTGGAACAGAAATTGAAGCTTTTCTATGACGAAATCACTTAAATCTTATGATTATGGACACAAACAGATTTAAATCGTCACACGACTTTAGTAATATTCAGAAAAACATTTACAATAATCCGGGATATAATGTAGAAAGTCATTCTCAAAAAGCAAAGGATTATTTCAATGAAATGAAGAGCCGAAATCAGGAAGCAACAAAACAGGGTTTTATAAGTCAAGCACAGAAATCGGCGAAAGAGGTCCGCGATGAAATTCAGAAAATGGCTTCCGGGGTCGGCGATAAAAATAGAAGAGAATCAGAAGAGAAGAAGTAATTTTTATATTAAAGTTAAAGCCTCACTTAGACAATGGGTGGGGTTTTTTATTGGAAAAAAAGTTAAGATAATGAAAGTATTCATCAATAAAAGAATTCCTGAAGCAGGAATAAAAATGCTGAAAGAGGCTGGAATGGATGTTATTATCCCTGAAAATGATCAACTTTCACATGAAGAGTGGATAAACTATTGCAAGGATACCGATACCATTCTCAATGTAGGAACCCATTCATTTGACAAGGATTTTTTTAACGAATGCCCTAATGTGCAAGCAATTGCTTTATATTCTGTTGGTTTCGATCATGTGGATATTCAGGAAGCGACCCGTAGAAATATACCGGTTGGAAATACACCGGACGTCCTAAGTAAAGCTACCTCTGATGTTGCGTTTTTGTTAATGCAATCGGTGGCAAGAAGAGCAAGTTATAATTATGGGAAGGTAAAGGAGGGGAATTGGGGAGATTTTGATCCCCTTCATGCATTAGGACAAGAGCTATACGGCAAAACCCTGGGGATTTTCGGTTTGGGAAGGATTGGTTTTGAAATGGCAAAGAAATCCCTGAAAGCTTTTGATATGAATATCATTTATCACAACAGGCACCATAACGAAGTAGCTGAAAGGGAGTTGAACGCACAATATGTTTCTTTTGATGAATTGATCAGGCAGTCTGATGTTCTGAGTATTCATGCCAGTTTTATTCCTGAACATAAAGAACTTTTTAACCGATCGGTCTTTGAGAATATGAAACCCGATGCTATCTTTATCAATACGGCAAGAGGAGGTTTTCATCATCAGGGTGATCTCTATGAAGCTTTGGTTTCAAGGGAAATCTGGGGAGCGGGACTGGATGTTACTAATCCTGAACCTATTGTAAAAGACGATCCGATCCTCGAATTTTCCAGTGTATGTGTATTGCCACATATAGGATCCGCAACAGTTGAAGCAAGGAACGGAATGGCAAAATCAGCAGCGGAAAATATTATTGCTTTTTCAAAAGGAGAAAAAATGCCATATTGTGCTAATCCTGATGTTTATTCTGAGCAATAAACAGAACTTGGAATTATTTTTGTTCTCTATCATTAACACTAAATACAAATACTATGATACCAGAAGATAACATCAACGAACAAAATAGAAAATTGAAAGAGATGGATTACAATCCTAATGAAGATTTCTTCAATAAGGAAAAGCATGTTCCTTTAGATGGGGACGGAAATCCTATTCTCGATGAAAATGAAGACAGTTATGATATGGAAATGGATCTGGACGTTCCGGGATCTGAAGAAGATGACGATATGGAAGAGATTGGATCCGAAGATGAAGAAAATAATTATTGGAGTACCAGTGATAACGATGATGATCATGAAGAGGAAAATGATGATGTCCTTACATAATAAGATAAAGATTTGCATTCATATATTTAAGATGGTAAAATACACCTTACTCAACCGGGTAAGGTTTTTTTATTGCCTTTAGATTGGTTGTTATACTTCAAAACGCTGATACATAATAAAACAGGTTAATGGCTTTATTTTTTTTGGGTTGATCTTAAAATTGATATACATTCTGGTAATAGCTTTCGGAGAAAGGGAATTTTTTATGTTTTCATTGCATTATGTTTTCTATTTTGAATATCTTTAAAACTTTGAATTTTAAACGAAGAATTTACTCATTGCTATGACATTCCAGGAACTTATACAACAAGGTATACCTAGCGTATTGCCACCATTCAAACCATACGAAACCAATATAAATCACGCTCCCAAACGTAAAGAAATTTTGGGTGAAGAGGAGAAAAAGTTAGCATTAAAGAATGCTTTACGTTATTTTGAGCCTAAATTCCATGCAGAATTATTACCTGAATTCAGAGAAGAGCTTGAGCAGTATGGCAGAATTTATATGTATCGATTCCGTCCGGATTATGAAATGAAAGCAAGATCTATCACTGAATATCCGGGGAAATCGGAACAGGCAAAATCTATTATGCTAATGATTCAGAATAATCTGGATTATGCGGTAGCACAACATCCCCATGAGCTGATAACGTATGGTGGAAACGGAGCTGTTTTTCAAAACTGGGCACAGTATCTTTTAACGATGAAGTATTTGTCTGAAATGAATGATGAGCAAACCCTTGTCATGTATTCCGGACATCCGATGGGATTATTTCCTTCGCACAAAGATGCGCCACGGGTTGTGGTAACGAACGGAATGGTTATTCCAAACTATTCTAAGCCCGATGATTGGGAGAAGTTCAATGCGTTAGGGGTTTCCCAATATGGGCAAATGACTGCAGGAAGTTATATGTACATCGGTCCGCAGGGAATTGTTCATGGAACAACAATAACAGTACTGAATGCTTTCAGAAAAATAAATAAAGAAACAAAAGGTGGCTTATTTGTAACTTCAGGATTGGGGGGAATGAGCGGAGCACAACCAAAAGCTGGAAATATTGCAGGATGTATTACCGTGTGTGCTGAAGTAAATCCTAAAATTACAAAGATTCGTCATGAACAGAAATGGGTGAACGAAATCCATGAAAATGTAGATGAGCTGGTAGCAAGAGTGAGAAAAGCTCAGGAAAATAAAGAGACTGTTTCTTTGGCTTATCTAGGAAATGTAGTTGAGGTTTGGGAAAAGTTTGATGAAGAAGGTCTTAAGATTGATATCGGTTCGGATCAGACATCGCTGCATAATCCATGGGCGGGAGGATATTATCCTGTGGGACAAAGTTTTGAAGAATCAAATACGATGATGGCAGAAAATCCTGAATTATTTAAAGAAAAAGTTCAGGAAACTTTAAGGAGACATGCAGCTGCCATTAATAAACATACAGAAAAAGGAACTTACTTCTTTGATTATGGTAACGCCTTTTTATTAGAAGCTTCAAGAGCCGGCGCAGATGTAATGGCCGAGAATCCGACATTAGGAAGGGAATTCAAGTTTCCAAGTTATGTTCAGGATATTATGGGACCAATGTGCTTTGATTACGGTTTTGGGCCATTCCGTTGGGTTTGTACGAGTGGAAAGCCGGAAGATCTTCAAAAAACAGATGATATCGCCTGCAGGATATTGGAAGAAATTCAGCAAAATTCTCCGGAGGAGATCCAACAGCAGATGAAAGATAATATCCAATGGATCAAAGGTGCACAGGAAAACAAATTGGTTGTGGGTTCACAGGCAAGGATACTATATGCCGATGCAGAAGGAAGAATGAAGATTGCTGAAGCATTCAATAAAGCCATAAAAAACGGAGAAATAGGTCCGGTTGTATTAGGAAGAGATCATCATGACGTATCGGGTACAGATTCTCCGTACAGAGAGACTTCCAATATTTATGACGGTTCAAGATTTACAGCGGATATGGCTATCCACAACGTGATTGGTGATAGTTTCCGGGGGGCGACCTGGGTTTCTATTCATAACGGCGGTGGTGTCGGTTGGGGAGAAGTAATCAACGGAGGTTTCGGAATGTTGCTGGATGGGAGTGATGATGCTGACAGAAGGTTAAAGTCTATGCTTTTCTGGGACGTAAATAACGGAATTTCAAGAAGAAGCTGGGCGAGAAATGAAGGGGCTGTTTTTGCTATCAAAAGGGCAATGGAAGTAGAGCCGAATTTAAAAGTTACCCTTCCTAATATAGTCGATGATAATTTATTATAATTTTTGAAAAAATATTCAATAAAAAACTTTGCTTATTGCAAAGTTTTTTTATTTTTATATAAAACCATGATGAAATGAAAATTTCAACTGCTAATATTTGTGATGAGGTTTGGAATGAAATGCAACCCAATCAAAACAGCCTGTTTTAAAGGGTTCACAGTAAAGAGATTTAAGACTTTAGTAATTTTTCCAATGAAGATCTGATCACGAACTTGAATAAGGATAAGGATGCATGTAGAAAATTTTAATGAAAATTAGTTAAACAGAAATTTAAATTTTTCATCGGTTAACAAAAAATAGCTTTGGGATTGCCACAACACATGGAGATTGTTATCTCAAGCAAAATAAAATAAGAATAGGTGTAGATAATTATTTATTAAGTATAATCCGTTTAAATTTAAAGTAAGCCTTTGAAAAGATATACCGCAAAATTTGAAAAGAGGCAGTTGGTCTTGTTTTCAGAAAATAATTCAGAGATCGGAAAAATTGTGGAAGCAAACAAATTGATCTCATGGAGAAGATACATTGTATGTGATTCTAAACGATATCATATTAAAAATGTAGGATTTTTATGGAATGATATTGAACTTTCGGATGGCAGGAAAGTGATTTATTACACAGATTTTGGAAAAGATCTGATTATAAAAGTAGATGAATCGGATATAAAGATTTGTCGTTTCACATCAGATAAAGGAATGCAGTTGTACGAACAAAAGAAATTAATCATTGATATTCAAACCCACAGGAAATGGTTTGGAAATCCTGTTTTCAGCATTGAGGTAGATGATTCAGTTGATGATGCATTGGCCTTATTATTTTTGTATTATTCTTCAGCGAGCTTAATGAATTAGATTCATTATTTTAAATAAAAAACCTCCACCAATTCTAATTGACGGAGGTTTTTATCCTATACGATGAAAACTTAATGTTTCACAGCTTTAATAGCTGCTTCGTAATCAGGTTCTTTTGAAATGTCTGCTACCTGCTCTTCATATACAATTTTTCCTGAAGGATCAATTACTACGACGGCCCGGCTTAAGAGACCTTTCATCATAGAATCGGTGATCTCTACACCGTAAGTTTTTCCGAAATCAGAGCGGAAATCAGAAAGCATAACCACATTTTTTATCCCTTCGGCTCCGCAAAATCTTTTTTGTGCAAACGGCAGATCTTTAGAAATACAAAGAACTACTGTATTGGGAAGGTTAGCTGCATCCTCATTGAAATGTCGGACTGAAGCTGAGCAAACACCGGTATCTACACTCGGAAAGATGTTAAGAATAAGAAATTTTCCTTTGTAGGAATCCAGGGTCTGATCTTTCATTGAAACATCGGTAAGGGTGAACTTTGGCGCTGCTTTATTTACGGCCGGTAGTTTGGAATACGTTTGTACCGGTTTCCCTCCCATCATAATGGTATTGGCATTGTGGGAGTTTTGAGCAAAAAGGAATACGGAAACAGATAATAGCGTGGTGAAAATTAATTTTGAAAACATTGGATTTTATTTTAAGACAAAATTATTCTTTTTTTGGATTGAATATTAATTTTAATTCAAACAGTCTTTAAATAGACCGAATCTATTAGCTGACTATTTTTATAATCATTTGTAAGGTCTACCTTTATTCTAACAAAGTGGACACTTAATTATTAAAAAGATAAAAAATATGAATTCAGCACAGAACACATCATTCCATGAGATTTTTAAAAGCGAAAATGAAATACCGGAAGAATTCAAAGTTCCGGAAATTCATCAGAGAACCTATTTGCTTAATGGTGAACTTATAGAGTGGAAAGGTGATGTCACGGAGATTTATTCCCCAGTTTGTATTCCTACAGAAAATGGGCTTGAGAGAAAGTTACTGGGAAGTATCCCTAATATCAGTCCTGCAGATGCTATGGAGGTTCTTGAGGCTTGTGTAAAAGCGTATGATAATGGTCTTGGGGAATGGCCGACCATGTCTGTAGAAGGACGCATCAAATGTATGGAAAAATTTGTGTATCTCATGATTCAGCAACGTGATCTTGTGATTAAGCTTTTGATGTGGGAGATCGGGAAAACCCTGGCCGATTCTACAAAAGAATTTGATCGTACAGTAGATTATATCAACCAAACCATAGACGCACTGAAAGACCTGGACCGGGAATCTTCCCGTTTTCAGCAGGCGGAAGGAACGATTGCACAGATTCGCAGAGCTCCTCTTGGTGTTGTTCTGAGTATGGGACCTTTTAATTATCCTTTAAATGAAATATTCACAACCCTTATTCCGGCTCTGATCATGGGGAATACCATTCTGTTTAAACTTCCCAAACATGGTGTTTTAGCTCACTATCCTTTATTGAATGCCTTTAAAGAAGCGTTTCCAAAAGGAACTGTGAACACACTTTATGGGAAAGGATCTGAAATCATTACTCCTATTATGGAAAGTGGAAAAGTGAATGTTCTAGCGTTTATAGGATCCAGTAAAGTGGCTAATGGGTTGAAAAAGCTGCATCCGAAAGTAAATCGTTTACGTGCTATTTTAAGCCTTGATGCAAAAAATGCAGCGATTATTACTAAAAATGCCAATCTGGATGTAGCGGTAAACGAGTGTATTTTGGGAGCGCTGTCCTTTAATGGTCAGCGATGCACAGCGTTAAAGCTTCTTTTTGTACAGAAAGAGGTTGCTGCCGAATTCACAGAAAAGCTGAATAAGGCTGTCTCTGCTTTGAAGCCCGGATTGCCTTGGGAAAAAGATGTGAAAGTAACACCGCTTCCTGAAGTTAATAAACCGCCTTATTTGAAAGAATGTATTGATGACGCCATTGCTCATGGTGCTAAAGTATTGAATGAAAACGGTGGCTATACTGAAGCTTCTTTTGTATTTCCTGCGGTGGTATATCCGGTAACAAGTGAGATGAAGTTATACCATGAGGAGCAGTTTGGTCCCGTGATACCTGTTGTCCCTTTTGATGATATTGAGGAGCCTATTGAATACCAGGTGAATGCTTCCCATGGAATGCAGGTAAGTATTTTCAGTGAAGATCCACATGAAGTTTCAAAACTTATTGATTCATTCGTTAATCTGGTTAGCCGGGTTAATATTAATTGCCAGGCACAAAGAGGCCCGGATGTTTTTCCGTTTACGGGAAGAAAAGATAGTGCAGAGGGAACGCTTTCTGTATTTGATGCGCTACGGTCTTTCTCTATAAGATCTTTGGTAGCTGCAAAACTTACAGAATCCAATAAAGAGCTCCTGAATACAATTGTCCGGGAACATGACTCTAATTTCTTAAGCACAGATTACATATTCTAGCCAGTAGGTCAGTCCAAAATAAAAAAACCGTACTCAATTTAAATGAAGTACGGTTTTTTATTTGTTCAGCTTAAAACTTACAATATGAATTCTTTAACCCTATGCTGAAATTGTATTCTTCTTTAAACTAGCACCCCGCCGCCATCTGCAACTATTGTATTACCCGTCCCGAAACTTTGCTCCATCAGGTAAATATAAGCAAGAGCAATATCTTCAGGAGTGGCTACTTTTCTTACCAATAATGCCTCCGCATATTGTTGATACATTTTCTCCCGTTCATTTTCCGGGATAGCTCCCCATAGATCTGTTTTTACTATGCCAGGAGATACGATATTAACTCTCGTTGGAGCAAGTTCAACTGCCATTGCTCTGGCAAAACCTTCCATGGCTGAAGTAATGCTGGCTGCAATACCCCAACCTTTTCCCGGCCGGTTGCCTGCAATTCCACTCGTTAAAGTAATGGATCCACCTTGATTTATTTTCGGAGCACCATATTTTACAGCAGCAAGAGCACCCCAATACCGGATTGTAAAGAATTTTTGCGCTTCTGAAAGGGAAGTTTCATCAATATGGTTCAGTTGAAGGTTTTCACCGGCGGTGTATACCAGATGATCAAAAGAGGATTGAACAGCAAAGAAATTTTTAATATTTTCTTCTTTGCTTAGGTCTGCAACCTGACCTTTTGCATTCCCGGGAAGTTGCTTCAGAGCGGAATCTATACGTTGTTGATTCGAAGCAACAATAGTAATAACAGCTCCTTTTTCAGCGGCAGCTTTAGCGGTTGCAAAACCTATTCCTGCACTGCCTCCCATGACAATGACATGTTTTCCTTCTAAGGGATTTGTTGTTGATATCATTTCTATTTATTTTATGATACAAATTTCCCATAACTGTATTTTATTCGATTTACCAAATGGTAAAAAGAAAATGTGATATCAAACTTTTTATTGATCTATTAGATTTCACTATTTTTTACAAAAGATTGTAACATTTTCTATGAAATGTCACTAACTCCATAGAGCCAGGAACCATGAGCATACTAGAAAAAGAATTTTTAGAAAGAATCGAAAAGCATAAAGGAATCATTTTTAAGATTTCTAAAATGTACATGGATGATAAAGACGACCGCGATGATCTCTTTCAGGAAATTACCTATCAGGTTTGGAGAGCATATCCAGGATTTAAAGGGCAAAGTGAATTTTCAACCTGGTTGTACAGAATAGCCCTGAATACGGCCATTATCTTTCTAAAATCCGAAAAGAAAAGAAGCTTTATAGGAAATGATGATTTTGCCCATTACAAAATCGAACAGGAGGAATATGACCACGAAAAAGAGGAAAAGCTGACGGCTATGTATCAGGCTATCCATCAATTGAATCCTATTGATAAGGCTTTTATATTTTATTATCTGGAAGATTTTCCCGGACGTGAAATCGCTGAACAAATGGGAATTTCAGAAGGTAATGTAAGGGTGAAAATGAACCGCGCCAAAAATAAGTTAAAAGATATCTTAAACACAAATAAGTACTAATTTTAAATCAATAACAATGAATATAGATGAATTGAAAAATACCTGGAATGATGATGTTTTTGAGGAAACACCGGAAATCAGTATTGAAAATAAAAACAAGATTAGCCTTCCTTTGGAAAGGATGCGTAAAAATATGAGAAAGGAATTCTTCTCCACAATTGGGATTTTTATTTTTGGATTTGCCATTGTCTGGTTATGTGGTGCTCCTTTTAAATTTAAGTTTTATCTCACGATACTTTTGGCTTCTATGGCCATAGTTACATTTTTCTTTTTCAGTAAATTTTTTAAGCTTTACAAGGACATAAGTAATCCGCAAATGAAAACTTACGATGGATTAAAGGACCTGCTTCATCAATTTGAGCTCAATAAACAATATTACCTTTCATTTTATCTCAGTTTTATCCCTTTTCTGGTATGTGAAATTATTATTGTGCTTGAATTTATTCCAAGACCACAACCGTTAAGTGATCTTAAGATTGCCGGCATTCTTATAGTTTCTGTATTGTTTGGATTGTTTTCTTTGTATTTACTTGGGAAGTATTGGTTTCAAAAGTTTTATGGTAAGTATATTGTAACAATAGAAAATCTTGTGATAGAATTTCAGGGATAAATTTTCGGCGGGCAGAATGCCCGCCGAAAATTTATCTGCTTAAAATACTTTTTGCTGAGTCAGAAGCTATTACCAATCCGGCACCCAACATGATCATATCTTTGATCACCAGTCTGCCGGCTCCTGAGAGGAAAGGAAAACCATGATCAGGCCCTCCGAGATCCGGAACCCATGTTTCGGGAGTTGTAATCAGAAATGAAAGCGTTACTATTGACATTCCCGCGGTTAAAATCCCGGATAATAAACCAATCTTTGGATAGAATATACCCAATACAACAAGAATTCCAATGCCAACAATGAAACTTCCCAATGCATAGGAAAACACGTAGGTACCATTTGCTTCATGCCATTTTACATTGGCTGGAATCCACTCTCCTTCTTTATTTTTATGGAATTTGTAGTTATCTGCATCTGAAGATTTCGTATTAAGGAAGAAACTCATAAAAGGAGAATTGGCTACGAAAGGAATAATACCTTCCGCTTCATAATGAAATGCTTTTAGTCCTCCGATCCAGGCCATAACGATAAAAACACTAACCCTTAGAATATGGATGAAGTTTTTCTGTGAGTGTGCTAAGAATTCAATCATATTATTTTTTTTGACAAAATTAGATTGAATGTCTAACCTATAAAATGGAGAATTGTGGACGTTATTTGTACAAATCTGCAACGATGGAAATTCCTGCTTCTTTCCTGAAATGAGTAGGGGAAACGCCGGTATGTTTTTTAAAATATTTACTGAAATAAAATTCATCACTGAAGTTAAGTTCTGCTGCAATTTCTTTCATGGATTTCCGGGTCAGGTGAATTTGTTTTTTAGACTCCAGGATAACTCTTTCCTGAATAATCTGAGAAGGTGTTTTATTAAATCGGGATTTGATCTTTTTGCTTAACGTGTTGGGAGTGATATGTAAAAGATCGGCGTAAAACGATAGATTTTTTTCCGTAAGGAAATGAATTTCTACCAAATCCTGGAAAGATTTTAACTCTTTGAAATCATCCTTTATCAGATCCTTGTCCGGGAATATTTTATTTTTTTCTTTACTGCAAATTGCCAGGATTAACTGCAGATAAGATTGTAAAACGGCCTGTGAAAAATCCTCCTCAGGATCTACTTTCCGGATTTTAGAAAAATAGCCTGAAATTTCTTCAAAGACCTCTGCAGTCAGTTTGAAATAAGGAAAGAGGTAAATATTGTTAAAAAGCAATCCGTTACAGGCTACTTCTTTCTTATGAAATTCTATGCAATAAAAATCACTGTGGAAGCTGAGATCATCAATCTTAAGAACGGTCTCAGTGACGATCCGGATATTCTGGAAAGGGGAAGAAAAAAGGACAATGTTTCCCTCAAAATCATATTCCACGAAATCTACAATGATTTTTCCCACTCCTTCCAACAGGAAGATGTGATAAAAAGAATCGCTGGTGATATTTTTATAATATTCCGAATCTCTTTTTTGAACGGAAAAAAATGCATTTTTCATCTGAAGATCTATTTAATCTTTCTGGCTTTCTCTTTTTCAATCTCCTTTTTTACCCACGCAAGCTGTACATCATTTTTGTTGATGATATCCAGTAAAGTTTCTGTGATCGTTACATCCGGGATCACCCCTCTCTGAGAGTTGGTGAGTGTTATATTCGGATTTACCAGCAGTAAGCCGATAGGCAGTGTAAGTTTGGAGTTAGGAAGGACCTGATAAGAATAAAATCCGGCTACGGTTCCGTCATTTGCCCCGCCTGTTTCCTCTCCGACGAGGGTTGCTACCTTATCAAACTTGAGTTTTGAGCTGATAATGGAAGATGCAGAATAACTTCCGCCATTAACCAGTACAAAAATTTTTCCATGAAAAGCATTTTTATTGGGTTTTGTTACATTGTCTGCTTTTATCTTATAATAGAATTTGCCGTCGTTGCCTTTATAAGTATGAAGGGTTTTAAGGAAAAAGTATGTTGGATAGGTAATTCCTTTTAATGCATATTCCAAAGGGCTGCTCTTTTTGAAATAATTTGTTTTTAATGGGGTATAGCCTGAATTGAGCCTCGAAGGTTTTATTAAAGTGAATGGTTCTGAAACAAGATAGGAATAAAGATTATTAATTTCCTGTAAAGAACCTCCGTAATTATTCCGGATGTCTAATATCAGATAGTCTGATTTAGCTTCTTTAATTCTTTCGAATGTATTTTTATAAAACCTGTCAGATTTATTGTTTGAGAATTTTTTTATATTGATGTATGCAATTGAATTGTTCTCATCAAGAAATTTGAAATTTCTGTTCATAGGACAATGAAAGCTTCCGTTAGCCTGGGTTTGAGATTTAGCCTTTTCTGCTTCGCTTTGCTTATCCCGTTCGATAATGAAAGTTTGTTTTTTATTGTTATACAAGGTTTCAATTTTCACCTGTTCCAAAAAGCCGTTTTCCATGCTGAAAAAAACAAAAAACATATCTTTCAGGTAATAGGGTGTAAATGTCGTATTTCTGCCATCACTGCTGATCAGCTTTCTGTATTTGCTGATATAGAAAGATATCGGAATATTATTGATACTCAGTATTTCGGTGCCTGGTTTTATATTCTGAATGGAATCTTTATTCGCGACGATATAAAGATGGTCATCCTTGATGTAATATTTGAAGTACGTAAATAATTTTCTTCCTCCATATTCACGCTTTAATTTTTCAAAAGGAATCATCAGTGAGAGATGCCCTTCTCTGATGCTTGTAATAACGGGTTGCAATTTGAAATAAAACTGTGTTGGAGTAAGAGGTTCGTTGATAGTTTGCTTAATGCTGTCGATTTTAAAATCCAGATCTTTTCTTGTAATATATCTGTAGAGCTGAGGATGCATTTCTTTTAATTTAGTATATGCATAATCCACATCTTTTTTGAGCTGCTCAGGCTCAATAAGTGTCCCTTCCTGCCGCTCGCTATTGGTGAGAGAAGAACAGGACCACAGAAAAATAAGTCCAAATAAAATAAATGTAATTTTCAAAATTTTTGTGTTTAAAACCTACAAATTTAGGCGTTTAAAATCATCCTGATATTAAAATACTAATAATTTTTTAAGTGTGAACTATAATATTGCGTTAAATAAATGAGTTATTTATTAGGCCGGCCTACCAATTCACAGTAAAAGTTAATACATTTGAACTTTATTTATCAAATGATGTATTTATTTATTGCGATTGCCATCCTGCTTATATTAGCATACTACATAATAACAAGCCGGGAAGTTTTTGGTGCCGAACCTGCTGGAAAAAGACTGGAGAGAATGAAGCATTCAAAGCTTTATAAAGATAAACAGTTTCAAAACCTTAGTTATACACCATCAATTGCTGAAGGCTATAGCATGCCAAAGGTTCTGTATGATTTTTTTGTGGCTAAAAAAGATCCGCTTTTAAAGCCACTGAAAAATATACCATCAGTTCATACCATTTTAAAAGAGATCCCAAAAGACCAGGATGTATTCGTCTGGTTAGGGCATTCATCTTATTTCATTCAGACAGATGGAGTATCCTTTCTGATAGATCCTGTTTTGAGTATGTATGGCTCTCCATTTAAATTTTTTAACAAAGCTTTTCCAGGGTCTGATATTTTCAAACCCGAGGATATCCCGGAACTTGATTATCTTGTTATTACCCATGATCACTTTGATCATTTGGATTATCCTACTGTCAAAAAGATAAAAGATAGGGTAGGAAGTGTTATTTTGCCATTGGGAGTCGGAGCACATTTTGAAAAATGGGGTTATCAAGAAAATATGCTTATTGAAGAAGAATGGGGAGGAATGGCATATTTAAAGAATAATATTAAAATTACTTTTACTCCGGCAAGACATTTTTCAGGAAGAAAAATAAAGAGGAACGGAACATTGTGGACTTCTTACGTTTTGGAAACTCCTACTAAAAAGATATTTTTAGGAGGGGATAGCGGTTATGATACCCACTTTAAAATGATCGGTGATCAATATGGTCCTTTCGATTATGCAATCATGGAAAACGGCCAGTACAATGAAGCATGGAAATACATTCATGCACTTCCTGAAGATGTTATACAGGCGAGTATAGATGTTAATGCAAGGAATATTATTCCTGTTCACTCTTCGAAATTTGCTTTAGCCCTACATCCATGGAATGAGCCATTGCAAAAAATAACAAGTTTAGGTAAGGAAAAAAATCTACGTATTCTTACTCCTATGATCGGTGAAACAGTTAGCCTGGATGAGCAGGATCATCAGTTCAAAGCCTGGTGGGAGGATTGATATCAGGCGTGCCAGATGTCGTTATATCGTTTCGGGTGATTTTCAAACTGTTGTCTTACAAAATCACATTCAGGATCTATCAGCAGGTCCTTTTCCTCTGCGTACCGTACCAGTTCATCTAAAAGCATCTTGGCATATCCGTGTCCTTCGAGTTCTTCATTAAGCTTTGTATAATATACAATTAATTGTCTGCCATCAATTGCTATGGACATATAGCCAGCCTTCTTGTCGTCAATTAATATCTGCAATTCATCCTGATATGGAGATATTTCAAATTTTATATTTTCCATAAGTATTGAAATTAGATTGAGTAATAAATGATCTTGAGAGCCTGAAAATCAGATCTCTTCTTTAAAATTACAAATTATAATCATATAATTCACCAATTTATAAGAAGTTAATCGTTATTTATATTCTTTTCAATTAAGCCAGGCAATAGTTGGTATTTGAACATAATGATCAGTAATCCTACTTATTCTTTCTATAACGGATTTCATAACCTGCATTCCACCGGCAAATTTATTCGTTACATTCTCAGTTGCTTATGATCCTTTAACAAATATTAATAAATGATTTCTTTTGCTTTGGCATTTTAATTGAAATGACATGAACACCGTATTAATCACATTTCACTATATATTCAAATTTTTCTTGATGGCTGTTCGTAAGATCAGTCATTTTTTGTGTCGCAAGAATAAGAAGGAAGTTATTTTGTTTTTGTTTGAATTTTATAACTTTGTCTTATGGAATCATCAGAGTCATTACAGGAATTTTATAACCGTACGCAGGTAAGGGTTTATCCTTCCTGCCTTTCTAATTCCGGACTGGGACATTTTAATGTCTTTTCACGGGATAATTGTGCATTGGTTACTCCTTACAGCAGAAGGGATTTTTATAAAGTATCCCTGATTATCGGGAAAGGAAAACTTCACTATGCGAATAAATGGATCCGTGTGGATAGGCCTGCGCTGCTGTTCTCTAATCCGGTAATACCATATTCCTGGGAAGCTGATGATGATAACCAGACAGGGTGGTTTTGTCTGTTTACCGATGAGTTTCTTCAAAATGGAAGCCGTTTGGGAAACCTCCAGGATTCACCGCTTTTTAAAATAGGGGGAACACCTGTTTTCTTTGTTAATGAAGAACAGCAAAAAACAGTTTCTGACTTATTTGTAAAAATGATGACAGAAATTGATTCTGATTATATTCATAAATATGATATGCTTCGAAGCTATTTACATCTTTTAATCCATGAAACCATGAAGATGAACCCTGCCGAAAACTTTGAGTATCATCAGAATGCTTCACAAAGAGTGGCATCCTTGTTCATGGAATTATTAGAGAGGCAGTTTCCTATCGATAGTCCCGAATCCTATTTAAAACTAAGAACCCCTAATGATTATGCGGAGAGTCTTTCCGTACATGTGAACTCCCTTAATCGCTCCGTAAAGGAGATTACAGGTAAAACAACCACACAACAGATCACTTCCAGGATTATTCAGGAGGCCAATGCTTTGCTGAAGCATACGGATTGGAATATTTCTGAAATTGCTTACGGGTTAGGATTTGAGGAACCTGCTTATTTTACTAATTATTTTAAAAAACAAACAGGAAGAACTCCCAATGCACTGCGAAGTAACTTAGTTTGAATTTTATAATTCTTAGTTTGAATTCTATATGCAATCATCATTGATGTTGTTGTAATTTTGTTTCAGTAATTTAAAACCACAAAAAAATCATGAAATTTAGAAAATTAGGAAACACAGGAGAGCAGCTATCTGCAATAGGTTTGGGATGTATGGGAATGAGCTTTGCTTACGGACCTGCAGATGAAAAGGAAAGCATTGATACATTACACAAAGCATTGGATCTTGGAGTTAATTTCTGGGATACTGCAGACATGTATGCTAACGGAGAAAATGAAAAACTAATTTCCAAAGTGCTTGTTCCGAACAGGGATAAAATATTCATTGCCACAAAATTCGGATTCAGGTTTAAGGACGGTAAAGCTAGCCATAGTGGTGCTCCCGGGACTTATTTTGATGGTTCGCCGGAATGGATCAGACAGGCTGTAGATTTAAGTCTACAACGATTAAAAATCGATACGATAGATCTTTATTATGCACACAGGGTAGATCCGAATGTGCCCGTTGAAGAAACAGTGGGAGCCATGGCTGAACTTGTAAAGGCCGGAAAATTAAAATATATAGGTTTGTCTGAGGCTTCAGCAGAATCTATCAAAAAGGCAAATAAAATTCATCCCATTACTGCGTTACAATCGGAATACTCCATTTTAACAAAAGATGTAGAAAAAGAAATTTTGCCAACCATAAGAGAGCTGGGGATTGCCTTAGTTCCTTATTCTCCACTGGCAAGAGGGCTCTTTGCTAACATTAATGAGGTACAGAATTTTGGAGAAGATGATTTCAGAAGGTCTTTACCACGTTACCAGGAAGAAAGTCTTGAGAACAACAGAAAGCTGGTTCAGGAATTTAATGAACTGGCAAGCTCCAAAGGAATCAAAGGAACCCAGCTGGCTTTGGCCTGGGTACTTAATCAAGGGGATGATATTATTCCTATCCCAGGAACCAAGCGTATTAAATATCTCGAAGAAAATATCGGAGCGATTGATGTAGAACTTTCACAATCTGAACTTGATACTATTGATACGATTCTGAAGAAATATCCAAATGTGGGAGAGAGATATAATGAAGGTTCGATGAAACTGGTTAATAATTAAATAAATTTTAAGTTTGGATTTCTGATTATTCGGAAATCCAGATTTTTTTTGAAAGAAAAATAAAAAGAGGAATGAGAACTCTTAAAGAAAAGAATCAATTGATAGCTACTGTGCTGGCTTTTGCAGTAATTCCGATGTCTGGTCTGGCAACGGATATTTATTTACCTTCTATGCCCAGCATGGCAACAGAACTTCATTTACCTGAAAGCAGTATCCAGCTTACACTTTCTATATTTTTAATCAGCTATGGAATAACGCAGTTCTTTGCCGGTAGTGTTGTAGATTCGTTTGGGCGTTATCCGGTGTCCATTTTTTCACTGGCCTTTTTTGTGATCACTTTTTTAATTACGGCAACGACTAAAAATATTATGGTAATCTATGCGATGCGTGTCCTCCACGGTATGTTATCCGGTTTTGCCGTCGTTTCCAAGCGGGCCTTTTTTGTAGACGTGTACGAAGGAGAACAGCGAAAACATTATTTAAGTATCATGACGATCGTATGGTCTGTAGGGCCTATCATCGCTCCGTTCATCGGAGGTTATCTCCAAAAGAGTTTCGGATGGCAATCCAATTTCTACGTTCTGGCGGGATACAGTTTACTGCTTCTTATTTTAGAACTGGTATTTTCGGGGGAGACTTTAAAGGTACGGAATCCTTTTCGCATCAGTTTCCTGATCCAAGAGTATAATTCCATGTTTAAAACCAAAGATTTTTTCTATGGGATGCTGATGTGTGGGCTTAGTTATGCGATGGTAATATTCTTTAATCTATGCGGAGCCTTTATTATCGAGCATAAAATGGGATATTCTGAAGTTACTGCGGGATATGTTTCTCTGATTTTGGGATTGGCCTGGATGACAGGTGGGTTTTTGGGAAAAGCGTTAATCAACAAGGCCTTTCTGCCTAAGATCCGATATGCTAATTTTATTCAGTTGATTTTAATTATTTTAATGTTCATTTTTTCTTACTATGTAAGTAATCTGTACAGCCTTGTTGCTTTTGCTTTTGCAATTCATGTGACAGCCGGATTTATTTTCAATAACTATTTTTCTTATTGTATCGGACGATTTCCAAGTTCGGCAGGTATTGCCGGAGGATTAACCGGAGGAGTGGCATTTATCATTACTTCAGCCATAAGCTATGGTATTGCAAGTCTTATAAAACCTCAGTTCCAGCTGCAGGTAGCAGAAGGTTACTTTGTGCTGGGTATTTTGGGGCTTTTTATTTTAAGTATGATCAAAATCAGAAAAGCACACATTTAATCATGAATAGAAGAGAACTTTTAAAAAATGGAATTTTAGCAGGAGCTTTTAGTATAATTCCTTTTTCCAGCTCGTTGGCGCGGGAGAAAAATTCCTTCAGTATAAGCGCAGAAGATGATCTTTCCGGAGTGAAAAAAATAAAATTGGACGATCTGGACTTATTTATTCTTACAGATGGATTAATCCATGAGGAAAATCTTAATTCCTTTGCTCCACGTGGAAATATATCTGAATTGAAAGCAATACTCAAAGATAATTTCCGTCCGGAAAATTCGATCGACATGGCAATGAATGTACTGTTGGTTAAAACAAAAGACAGATTGATTCTACTGGATACCGGGATGGGAATTTTTGCCGATAGCAGGACCGGATTTTTATTGAAAAGCCTTAAAAAGGCTGGTTTTTTACCTTCTGATATTACAGATGTATTTCTTTCTCACGCTCATCCTGATCATATAGGTGGAGTAGTGGATAAGCAGAATCAATTGGTTTTTCCAAATGCCCGGTTATTTATTTCAAAAGTTGAATATGATTTCTGGATGAAAGCAACAATCAAGGATTTTGCTAACAGCGCACTAAAGGATCAACCCGAATTTCTTAATCAGATTATTCCTGGCATTCAGAATATTCTTAAAGTGATACAACCTCAATTAAAATTTTATGATCTTGAAAAGATGCTGTATAATCAATTCAGTTTTCAGTTAGCTCCAGGACATACACCAGGTCTTACTTTGGTTACGATTACCTCAGGTAATGAACAACTTCTATATATTGCAGATTTAATGCACTCGGATGTCATTTTATTTCCGCATCCTGAATGGGGATACTTTGGTGATACGGACCTCGATATAGCCATTGCTTCAAGGAAAAAAATACTTGAACAACTGGCGGAAACGAGATCCAGAGCTTTTGCGTACCATTTACCATGGCCCGGTTTAGGGTTTACTAAAAAGAAAGGGAATGCATTTGAATGGGTTCCTGAGGTTTTTATGAGCTAAAAAGAATAAGAAAATCCTACTGAGAACAGTAGGATTTTCTTATTAAGGAGAACTTTGAATTAAAATCCGGGTTCATCAAAGATCAATTCCGGACTGTACATTTTTCTGAACATAAGATATGTAACGGAAAGGACTGAAAATGCTATGATCGCATCGATCGTAGAAGGAAATCCTAGAACGGCAATTTTGGAAAAGAATGCGAAAATAATGTCGAAAAACATTCCGGCGAATACCCATTCTTTTAATCTCAGTAATTTGTTTGGAATTAAAAGTACGGTAACTCCTGCAAGTTTAAAAACACCAAGGATATAAATAAAGTGAGGAGGGTATCCTAGCTGCTGGGTAATATCCCATACTACAGGATTTTTAGTCAATTCAAAGAAGCCACTTGCTCCAAACCATAATGACATAAAGATAGCGCCTGACCAATAGATGATTTTTGTTGTTTTTGTTTTCATTTTTTTATTGTTTTAAATTGTTATGTATTGTTTAATGTGTATGTTATTGAAATGTAGCTTTTGATGCACCTGAGATCTGGCCGGTTTTTGTATTTTGAACAAATCCTATAATTTCCCAGTCTGTGATATTGAAGTTTTCAGGTATTGAAAAAGTAGAAACACCTTCAGAATTATTTTGTAATGGAATCTGAATTTGCTTGTGAACAATTTGCCAGTGATTCAGGTGTCGTCCTTCATTTTCACCTTTTGCAACGTTAGTTGATGCTTTTTTCTGTACCAATGTAAGTAAGAGTTTACTATGAGAATCATTTCCTGATACCTTATAGTGAATATTGATCTGCTTAGAATCGGATTCAGCTTTAAGGTCTATAGAACTGCTTGCTGTGTGGCTTACAGCATTGATAATGGAGTTTTCCACGGCTTCCCTGTCTGATCCTACAAATTGTTGTTTTCCGTTGACAACGAGCTGTGGGGTGTATACCTGGGAATCCAGTATTCTGCTGTATTGCTGTTGGCGCTCTGAATTTTCAATGCTGCTGAATCTGTCTTTCCATCCTAGACGGTTCCAGTAATCCACATGATACGCCAGAATATAGACAGGCTGATCTTTGTTGTTCTCTTTAATTTCTCCCATCAGGGCATCTGCCGGAGGGCAGCTTGAACATCCTTCAGAAGTAAAGAGTTCAAGGACCGCAAAGCCATTGCTTTTACCTGATGCAATTTTTTTAAAGCTTTCATGTGGTTTATCTTTCTGCATAAAGGCAGAAACAGTAAATAGTAAAGCTACAAATGCTCCTACTATGAAAAGTTTTTTAGATATCATTTCTTTTAATTTTTATTCAAAAGTAGATACCTGTGGGAAGCTAAAAAATGAAAAAAGGGCTCAACCAGACAAATCGAAAGGTGAACCCTGAAAAATATAGATTTAAGAAATTAGCTGTTAACGATCTTCCAGCCAGGAAAAGAAACTATGCGTTTTTTCTTTATTGATAAGAAGCTTTTCCGGAGTGTCGATAACTAACTTTACATAGATTTTACGTTGGAAATAATGCTCCATTTCTTTAATAGCGCTGAAATTCACAATATACTGCCTGTTCACCCTGAAAAATTGTTTTGGAGAAACCTGCTCAGCGACCTGTCCCAACGATTGTGAAAGTGAAAATTGTTGTTTATCAAAAGTAACCAGATGGGTCATTTCGTTGTGAATGTAGAAATAGGCTATGTTTTCGGTAAGAATAGTGGTGTATTTTTGATTTTTAAAGACCAGGAAACTACTTTTGGTAGCAGTTTGTGGCTGGGCTATTTTTTGTAAAAGTGCTTCCAGTTCCGGGATTTCTGTTTTCTGGAAAAACTTTTTGAGCTCGTCCACTTTTCGTAATGCCTCTGCAATATCTTCACGTGAAAAAGGTTTTAAAACGTAATCTACTCCTTTACTTTTGAAAGCGTCCAGCATATATTGGTCAAAGGCAGTACAAAAGACCACGGGGCAGGTAATATCTGCCTGCTTAAAAATTTCAAATGATAACCCATCAGAAAGGTGGATGTCCATAAAGATCAGGTCGGGCTTTGTATTGTTCTGCAAAGCTGCCACACTGGATTCTATGCTGTCATAAACTCCGGATATAACAGATTCCGGTTTTAGTTCTTTAATTAAATTCTGTAAGGATTTTGCGGCTCTGAACTCGTCTTCAATGATGATGATATTCATGGATAAATGGTAGTTTTATTTGGAAAATTTGATTGTTATCTAAAATGTCGATTTCCTGGTCCAGAAGATGTTTGTAACGCATATTGACGTTATTCAGGCCAACTCCTAATGAATCTTCCGGAACCAATTTCCGCTGGATAGGATTTTCAATAATGATCTTTTGATCAGCATCATAGATGCTGATATGAAGAGGTTTACTCTGGGAAACAATATTGTGTTTAATACAGTTTTCCACCAGTAATTGCAGGGTAAACGGAGGAATAAGGGTTTTGAGCGTATCTTTACCGAGAGTATCCGTAAAGGTAAATCCGTTACCAAACCTGGCTTTTTGCAGGAAAAGGTAAGAATTAAGTATTTTCATTTCTTCTTCAACGGTGATAAGGTCAAGTTTTCTGCTTTCCAGGGTGAAACGATAAAAGTCAGAAAGCTTGATAATGAAATCAATGGTTTCCTCATCATGCGTTTCCACCATGGATTTAAGCGTATTTAAACTGTTGAAAAGAAAATGGGGATTTACCTGTTGTTTTAATAATTCGTATTGAGCACCTAAATTATCGCTTTTTACTTTTTCTAATTCCAGATGAACCTGCTGGCCGGCGTAATTATGCTGTACAAGATTTAAAAACATATAGAAAACAAGGTTGATAAGGATTCCTCTTACTTCCACCATAAGCATAACAGGTCCGAAATTAATATGGGATAAAATAAGCTGCTGGATCCAGGCCAGGCCAAACATTACAACCATTCCCAGGGCAAGGACAACCAAAAGCCGGGAGTATGAGATTCCCTGACGTTTCTTTGTATTACGATTGAGTAAAAAAATGTTGAGGTACCACATAACAACTGCAAATGCTGAAGTAATGGCTGCATTAACCACAGCTTCCATGAGATTAAAATCATGGGAAGCAAGCTGAGGAACCGAGGAAAGCACTCCCAAAACAATAGAGCTTATCCAGATAACAGCCTGTGATATTTTTATTTTTTCTTGTTGCATTAAGAAGAATTGGATTTAAAAATGTGAAATTAATATTTTTTAATGATAACTATTAAATAAATACAATCTGAGACTGCTGGCGAATCTCAGATTGCATTATTTTTACGGCATAACGACCGGTTGATAGCCCATCATATACTGTATTCTTTGTTCTTTAGTCTGAAAGATGCCGGGTTCCTTTTCGTTATCCAGCTCTTTACGGTAAGAGACTGATCCTTTTATACCGTTTTCAACAGTTTCTACGCTCACCAGCTCACCAGTGATAGTACCTCCGGTATATTGCGGGTTTTCATGATATTTCCAGGTGACAAGTTTCATTTTTGTTCCGGGCAGCGGCTTATCATTTTTATTGGATAAAGATTGAAGGGCCTGGCTGTTTCCGTATAGGGCGGACATCGTCTCTTTTTTCGTATTTAAGGATGAGGCAATGAACTGTAGCCCACCGGCATCAAACACGAGACGAACATGCTCCTTGTCCTTGGAATTTTCAGTTTTGCATGAAATTAAAAAAAGAAAACTTCCTATCATGGCTATAATTATTTTATTCATTTTGTCTGTAGTTTTTCGATTAGATTTTTGGTGTTTACTTTCATCGGTACGTCGAATAAATATCCTGTAGGCTCTGCCAGCTGACGATGACAGGCAATACATGATTCTCTGGCAAATGATGCCGTATTTCCGGTAGGATGAAGATCTTTACCCGAGAATTTGGCGAAACCCCAGCCTTCGGTATCGGTGTATTTTTTTGAATCTTTTACCATAAACTGGGCATTAACAAATTCGCCAGGTCTGATTTCTCCATCAGGAGCTTCTGTCTGTTTCCATACTGCTTTTACGACGATGCTGCCGTCCGGCCATGGATGGAAATTGTCTGTTTCAACTGCTTTTACGGCAATGCTGTTTCCATAGATAACGCGGATGGAATTATCAAATAATGTACTCATACTGATTACTTTCCAGTTTTTAAACTCCGGTGTATATTTTACTCCATTTGGTGAAACCGGAAAACCAGAATGGCTTACAGAAGCTGTTTTTATATCTTGTTGAAGGGGTTTTACCTCTTTTGTGTTTGCCGGTGAAGGACTTTTTCCTGAAAGAGATAGTGTGTATTTTCTGATAACTTCAATATCCTTTGCAGAAACTTTTGCAGATGCATGCAGTAAGGTATATTCGTGAAGAGGCATTTTTCCGGCTTGCATCATATTCAATATGGAATACATTCTGCCTTTGTGTTCACCTGGTGAAACCTTTGACCATTCAGAAAAATTCATGACTTCCCTTGCTCTTTCAACATCCTTTTTTACACCCCATGATATGGGAGCAAGCTGATCATACCAGCTTAGTTTTTGTTCATTAGAATGGCAGTTGAAGCATGATCTTTCCAGAACGGCAATCACCTCGTGCGGTGCTTCAATGGTGCCGGTTACAGGTTTACCTTCAATAGGAGAATTGAAAAGCTGTAATCCTGCAAAGACTCCCACAATAGCTATAAATAATATAGCAATGGGTTTTGTTGTTCTCTTTTTCTTTACTGAATCCATAATCGTTTTATTTTTATGATCCAAAAATAGATTGCTGGCAAAGGAAATGAAACCTAAAAAAAGGTGAACCGGACAATTTAGGGGGTGAAGTAGAATTTATGCCCCAGAATATAAAACAAAAAATACCGGAAGTTCTTCCGGTATATGATATGGAGAGTGTTTAACTATAAAATCATTCCTCCGTCAACGAGAATTTCAGTACCTGTCATAAAGCTTGCTACATGCGAATCGGATAAATAAACAACAAGTTTTGCAACATCTTCAGCAGTTCCCATTTTCTTTAATGGGATAGCATCGATGAGCCACTCATTAATGCCTTTTAGTGTTTCGTCATCGAGACCGGCTTTGGTCATAATTTCAGTTTTTGTAGGACCCGGACTTACCATATTGACCCTGATCTTTCTTGGTGCTAATTCAGCGGCAGCTGTTTTCGCAATAGAATTGAGGGCTGCCTTACTTGCCTGATAAACGGAGCTGTTAGGTTTATAGGTTGTTGCAACATTTGATGATAAGAATACCACAGAAGCACCATCATGTAAAATAGGAGTAAACTTACTCAACGTGAAATAAGCTCCTCTGAAGTTGATATTCATTACATTATCAAAATTATCGGCATCCATATTCTCAATAGAGGTCAATGTGCCCGTAATTCCTGCATTGATAAATAAAATGTCAACTTTCCCGTGTTTTTCTTCAATCTCTTTTTCAACAGATCAATATCTTCCAGTTTGCCCTGATCTGCAACGAATGGAATTGCCCCCAGTTCTTCAGCTGCTTTTTCAATGGCGTCTTTCCTTCTGCCGGTAATAATTACTTTTGCTCCTTCAGCTATTAATTCCTTTGCTGTGGCATATCCGATCCCACTATTTCCACCGGTCACTACTGCCAGTTTGTTGTTAAATTTATTCATTTCTTAAAATTTTTGACAAAGTTATAGTGAAAATGATATACTTTTGTAATCAGTATCACAGAGTATATCAAAATAAATATTTTAAAATGGAAAGAGATCAGACCGAAGAACTCAGAGCGTTGCAGGATACCTTGTACTTTATAGGTGGTAAATGGCGTATTCCGGTTATCAATTCAATTTGCAATGGTAACAGGCGTTTCCGTGAGATTGAACGCAGTATTCCAGGTATTACAACAAGAATGCTTTCAAAAGAGTTAAAAGATATGGAGATGAATAAACTGGTGACCAGAAATGTATATCCCGATACTCCGGTTTTAATAGAATATATACCCACGGAGTATTGTTGTACTTTCGGGAAGATCATCACGGAAATGATCAACTGGGGGAGGGAGCACCGGAAGGTAATCGTAGATAAGCACAACTAAATAAAAAATCCTCTCAAGTGAGAGGATTTTTACTATTTATTAAATACTTCTACAATAACATTTTCAGGTGGATCTGAATAACCAGAGTTGATATTAATCGCATTTATTGAGCTTAAGGAAACAACCTTATTCCCGTAATTAAATACTTTAAAAGGATATCTTTCGGTACTTATTGAGTTTACTTTTGCATAACTTGTCAGGTTATAAAACTCAATACTTTTCTTATCGGTTCCTGCAATGATGTTACTCGCATCAAAATCATAGCTTGATAGTCCTGAGTTGCCACGTGGCAATTGACCTATATAAACCAGATTAGAATTATAGATAACTCCTTCCATAGCTGTTAAGAAACCATTTCCGGTAGGAAGGGATTCAAATATTCTAGGATTTAAAGGATAATCACCGTGATAGGTATCTTCAAATTTATTAACGAATGTTCCGTCAGCATTATAATTAAAGCGAATAAGATTGGTAGGACTTACATTTGTCGTAATAAAAAAGAAACTAGAGCTTGTATTAGCAATCTTTTTTATTCTACCAAATTGATAGCTTCCATTCTCTGATATCAATTGTTTTGTGGTTCTGTCAAAACATTTTAAAGAAACATTAGAAATAGCTCCAGTTGTTCCATATAATTTATTGTCTGCTAAAACAACACTTTTTAATTCGCTTCCAAAGTTTATTTGATCTTTTAACGATAAATCACTAGGATTGTAGATATATACCCAACCATCATTTCTCGGGACATATAATTCTTTCTGGCCATTATAAGAACCTAAAAATGAATAACCTAAAGTTGCTCCGGTAGATATTTCCTTTGTAATTGTACCAGTTGTTACATCATACTTCATAATATTACCAGTAGAACCCAATATAAACATGCTTCCGTTATCAGCATCAAACAGAGCGTCTACAGGTCTGATATTAAGTAATGGTTTAATGGTAGGCCTTTTATAAGAAACGAGGTTACTTTTTACTGGTTCACCATTAGCAGTATACCCGATTATCTGGTAACCTACATATGAAGAATAGGGAACATTGGCATCTAATTTTACAAATGTAGTTCCATTTTCCTGATTCAGATATTCAGGAGTTCCGTTTTCGGAATTGCTTCTTAAAAACTGAAAACTCTGATACGTATTTTTACCCGTCGTGGTCCATTCTAATCTGACAGTGGTATCATTAACAACTATCACATCTTTTAGAATGATTTTTTCCTCTACGGGCTGCGGTGTAACGACTTCATCTGAATCACCAGAGCATGAAACGGTAAATATTAATGCAAAAAATAAAAACCAAAAACTTTTTAGAGATCTAAATTCCATCAATAATTTCATTTAAAACAGTACTTGGTCTCATAGCTGCATAGGTCTTGTAGGTATCAGTTTTGTAATATCCGTCAATATTTTGAGGTTTACCCTGAGCTGCAATTAATTCCTGGTTGATCACTGCTTCATTCTCTTGCATGCTTGCAGCAACAGACTTGAACTTCTGAGCAATTTCAGCATCGTTGGTCTGATTGGCTAAAGCTTCTGCCCAATACATAGCAAGGTAGAAGTGAGAACCTCTGTTATCGATCTGTCCTACCTTTCTTGCAGGAGATTTATCGGTTGCCAGGAATTTAGCATTAGCTTCATCCAGTGCATCAGCCAACACCTGAGATTTTGTATTTCCTTGAGTTTGTGCCAAATGTTCCAAAGAAGCCTGAAGTGCCAAGAATTCTCCTAAAGAATCCCATCTTAAATAACCTTCTTCAAGAAACTGTTCAACATGCTTAGGAGCAGAACCTCCGGCACCTGTTTCAAATAGACCACCTCCATTCATTAATGGAACGATAGAAAGCATTTTTGCTGAAGTTCCTAATTCCAGGATTGGGAAAAGGTCTGTTAGATAATCTCTCAATACATTTCCTGAAACCGAAATGGTGTCTTTACCTTCCCTTGCTCTTTTAAGAGTTTCAGTCATGGCATCTTTTACGTCAAGGATTCTGATATCTAATCCTGCAGTATCATGATCTTTTAGATATTTTTCTACTTTTTTGATGATTTCTCTGTCGTGAGCTCTTCCTTTATCCAACCAGAAAATAGCCGGTGTATCGGATAGTCTTGATCTGTTTACTGCCAGTTTTACCCAGTCCTGGATCGGAGCATCCTTAGTCTGACACATTCTGAAGATATCATTTTCTTCTACTTTCTGAGAAAGAAGAACGTTTCCTGCTTCATCCTGAACTTCAATTGTTCCGTTAGCAGTAGCCTGGAATGTTTTGTCATGAGAACCGTATTCCTCTGCTTTCTGAGCCATTAAACCTACATTCGGAACAGAGCCCATAGTTGTAGGATCCAGCTTACCATGAGCTTTCATATCATCGATTACTGCCTGATAGAAACCTGCATAAGAACGGTCCGGAATGATCGCTACTGTATCTTCTTCCTTACCTTCTTTATTCCACATTTTACCTCCACCTCTTACTAATGCAGCCATAGACGCATCAACGATGATATCCGAAGGAACATGGAAGTTCGTAATTCCTTTATCTGAATTTACCATTGCTACTCTTGGTCCGTTTGCCAAAGCCGTTTCAATAGCTGCTTTAATTTCAGCTTCCTGAGCATTTCCTTTGATTTTCTCAAAGAGATCAGCAAGACCGTTGTTAGGGTTGATATCTAAAGATTTGAAAGTATCTGCATATTTTGTAAATACATCTTTGAAGAAAGTTTCTACAATAGCCCCGAAAATAATCGGATCAGAGATTTTCATCATAGTTGCTTTCAGGTGAGCAGAAAGAAGAACATTTCTGTTTTTAGCCTCCTCAATCGCTTCCTGTACAAAAGATTTCAAAGCGTTCAGGTTCATCACTGAAGAATCAATAACTTCTCCTGCTTCAAGGCTTGCAAAATCTTTCAGGACTTTTTCAGAACCATCATTTCCTTTGAAAACGATTTTGTATTTTGTAGCATTTTCAAGAGTTGTTGAAGTTTCAGTACCATAGAAGTCTCCGTTATTCATATGGGCAACATCAGTTTTACTGTCAGAAGCCCAGTCTCCCATTCTGTGAGGGTTTGCTTTTGCGTAGTTTTTAACAGCTTTTGGTGCACGTCTGTCAGAATTCCCTTCTCTTAACACAGGGTTTACGGCACTTCCTAAAACTTTTGCATATTTTGCTTTAATCGCCTTTTCCTCATCATTTTTAGGCTCAGAAGGATAGTTTGGAACCGCAAAGCCTTTGGATTGTAGTTCTGCAATAGCTCCATCAAGCTGAGGTACAGAAGCGGAAATATTCGGTAACTTGATAATATTAGCATCCGGTGTTGTTGCAATCTGGCCCAATTCAGCCAAAGCATCACCAATTCTTTGATCTTCTTTTAAGAACTCCGGGAAGTTGGCAAGGATCCTTCCTGCCAAAGAAATATCCGGAACGGCGATTTCAATATTTGCTGATTTTGTAAATGCCTTTACGATAGGTAAAAACGAGTGTGTAGCCAGCATTGGAGCTTCATCCGTTAATGTGTAGTAGATTTTTGATTTTTCTGACATTATACTGTTATTTATTATTTGATTTTTTAACTCCCACAAATTTAGTTAAAATTTAATTTTTTTGGATTAATCCTATATAAGTTTTTATACTTTAAGAATTATTTAACCTTTATTTGAACGAAAAAAATGGCATTTTTAACTAAATTTGAAAAACCGTAAAAAATAAATTATGTCCAATATAACGTTAAAAGGAAACGCAGTTCATACATTAGGTAATTTACCAGCTGTTGGAAATACCATTAAGGATTTCGCATTAGTGGATTCAGGATTGAATATTAAAACCCTGTCAGACTTTGAGGGAAAGAAAAAAATATTTAATATTTTTCCTAGTATTGATACAGGAATATGTGCGGCTTCTGCCAGAAAATTCAATGAAGAAGCTTCAAATTTAAATAATACAGTAGTAATTAATGTTTCCAAAGATCTTCCATTTGCCTTAGGCAGATTTTGTGCAGCTGAAGGTCTGAATAATGTAGAAACACTATCTGATTTCAGAAGCAGCTTCGGTGATGATTATGAGGTAACTATTACAGATTCTCCTATGAAAGGTCTTTTAAGCCGGGCAGTGATCGTTACTGACGAAAATAATAAAGTAGTGTATACGGAGCAGGTTCCTGAAATTGGAAGCGAACCTAATTACAATGCTGCTCTTGAAGCATTAAAATAATTAAGAATTTATTTCTTTAAAGAGCCTTGTGGGATTTATTTTTACAAGGCTTTTTTAAATTCAAAATACACAAATAACAAATGAAAAATAAATTATGTCCGATAACTACACTAAGTATGGTACACTATTCCAGGTTGACCAAGAACATTTCGGGGAGTTCTTTTCCCTCCTTAAAGATACACATCTTTTAAAGTCTGATTTTTTTCTTAAACAAGGAGAAAAATGCAAATACCTGGGCTTTATTAAAAGCGGAACGATAAGAAGCTTTTACATCAATGATCAGGGCCGTGAGATCAACTTCGGTTTCTATTTTGAAAATGAATTTTTTACGGACTATGAAAGTATACTTTGTGATACGGTCTCCAATATGAATATTCAGGCTATAGAACATTGTGAGATCTTACTTTTAAGTAAAGATGATCTTCAAAATCTATATAAGAAGGAAGCTTACTGGCAAAAGTTCGGAAGGATGATGAGCGAAAAGATCTATCTTGATGCAAAAAAGAGAATTGATGATTTACTATGCTATTCTCCTGAAAACAGATACCTGAATCTTTTAAAAAGAAACCCTATGCTTGTTCAGAAAATAGCCCAGAAGCATATCGCAAGTTATCTGGGGATAACGGAACAGTCACTAAGTCGTATAAGATCCCGGATTATTAATTAACTTAAGTTAACGTGTATTGGTTTTTAAGAACGTAGTTTTACTAGTGTCAAACTTAAAAATAGCAATTATGGATCAAAAAGATTTAACCATTATTTTGGTACACGGAGCGTGGGGAGACGGTTCCCACTGGCAGTATGTTATCCCTGCACTTACGAAAGCAGGATATAAGGTAAGAAGTGTTCAAAACCCTCTCACAACTCTTCAGGATGATATTGACAAGACTAAGGATTTGATAGATGCACAGGATGGGAAAGTTCTCCTGGTTGGTCACTCTTACGGAGGGGCTGTCATTTCAGGAGCCGGAAATCACGATAAGGTTGTAGGTTTAGTATATATTGCCGCTTTTGCACCGGATGCCGGTGATAGTCTGGGCTCGCTTTTAGGAAGAAGAGAGTCTCCTGGAGGAGCAAGCATTTACCCGGACAGCAAGGGCTTCCTTTGGATCAAATACGATGAATTCCAATCAGCATTTTGCCAGGATCTTGATGATGAAAAGGCATTGGTCATGTCATTATCCCAAAAACCGATTCATAGCCAATGTTTTGGTGATACTGCAGGTGAACCGGCATGGAAAACAAAGCCGAGCTGGTACCAGATTTCATCAAAAGATCGCATGATCCCTGCTGAAACAGAAAAGGAAATGGCAGAGCGAATGAATCCTAAGAAAATTATTTCTTTAGATGCTGGGCATGCTTCCTTAGCGTCTCATCCCAATGAAGTAACACAATTGATCTTAGAAGCTGCAGCGGCCTTGTAAGACAATTTAGTAAAAATAGCTATACGCCTTGTGATGATTCTGTGTATCTTCACAAGGCTTTTTTATTGATAAGAACTTCAAAAATATGGTAAAAAGAATTGTAGCTAACATTAAGGCAGAAGACTTGTCCATGGCAGATCATTTCTATCATGGTATTTTAGGTCTGGAAATAATAATGAATCACGGATGGATCAAAACATTCGGAAGCAATGAAGAATCAAAGGTTCAGATCAGTTTTGCAATGCAGGGAGGAAATGACACGCCGGTTCCTGATTTGTCTATTGAAGTTGATGACGTAGAGGCTATCTATAAAAACATGAAAGATTCAGGCTTTGAGATAACCTATGACCTTACAGATGAGGAATGGGGTGTTCGTAGATTTTTTGTCAGAGATCCCTTTGGAAAATTAATTAATATCCTTTCACACGAATAATTTAATTAACAAACATGAGAGCAGAACAAGTAATACCGGTCCTCAGAATTTTTGATTATAATAAAACCATAGAATTTTACATTGATTGGCTTGGTTTTGAAATTGTATGGGAACATCGTTTCGAAGAAAATACCCCTGTTTATCTGGAAGTAAAGAAGGAAAACATGATCTTTCATTTAAGTGAACATCACGGAGATGCAAGTCCTGGAAGCAGTGTTTTTATCTGGGGTGAAGACGTGGCAGATTATCATAAAGAACTGATTGATAAGAAATACAAATACAACAGGCCGGGGTTGGAAAAAACATTTTATGATGCAGTATCTTTCACAGTTAATGATCCTTTCGGAAATAAAATAATTTTTAATGAGAAATTTGATGCAAAGAAACATAAGGAAGTGGAGTTTATTTGATAAAGTAATGGTAAGTGTGAAAGGATTAAAAGATTAAAAGATTAAAAGATTAAGCGTAAGGGAGGAATATTTTTTAATATTATTAAAAGCGGGATTCAGTCCGTTTTCAACAAAACTGTCCAATGGCTTTAGCCAAATCTTATTTATTAAACTCGTCCTAAACATTAGTGTCATGTAAAAAATAATGATTCAAATCATTAAAACCTTATTAAATAACCTCTAACTTTACACCTTAAATGAAACGTTCAGGAACAGCAGATCTCCCTTTACACTATGGCAAAGTACCGCCATGGCTGTATGAGCGTATGTCTACTCTTGGATTGTCCATCATTGAAGTAATTTTGATGGATTATGGTAATGATGAGGTTTTGAGAAGACTGGCCGATCCGTTTTGGTTTCAGAGTTTTGGAGCCGTTATGGGAATGGATTGGCATTCATCAGGCATTACAACCTCTGTAATGGGAGCTTTAAAACGCTCTATTAATCCGAATTCACAATCACTGGGGCTTTATATCTGTGGGGGAAAAGGGAAATTTTCAAGAGAAACTCCTTCGGAACTTCTTCAGATTGCTGATAAAACAGGCCTGAACGGTACTGAGCTGGTAAAGGCGAGCAAGCTCTCTGCGAAAGTGGATAATACAGCAATTCATGATGGGTATCAGTTATACCTGCATAATTTTATCCTGGCAGACAATGGAAGCTGGAGTGTTGTTCAGCAGGGAATGCATGAATCCGATGGAACGGCAAGGCGCTATCATTGGCATTCGGAAAATATAAAATCGTTTATTGAAGAACCGCATACGGGAATAAATGGTGTTCATAGAGGAAAAATTCTTAACCTTACCGATGCGCAGGCTTCAGAAAACAGAAAAGGAATTCTCGAGATTTCTCATACGGATTCCGCAGAGATTATGAACGATTTTTCCCGTCTGATTCTCCCTGATTATCACGATGTCCGCGCTTCTGACGTAGATTTAAAAAGACTGGGGGCTCTTTTATATGTTACCCGTGAACAGCAGCCTCAAAATTTTGAAGATCTTTTAATGCTGGAAGGGGTGGGACCAAGGACGATGCAATCTTTGGCTTTGGTAAGTGAGGTGATTCATGGGGCACCGTCAAGATTTTCGGATCCGGCCAGATTTTCTTTTGCACATGGCGGAAAAGACGGACATCCGTTTCCTGTTCCTACGAAAGTATATGACCAGAGCATCGATATCCTTCGAAAAGGTATTGAAAAATCTAAGCTGGGAAATTCAGATAAACTTAAGACATTAAATAAGCTGCATCAGGTAATAGCAACAACGGAAAAAGATTTCACACCAGATTTTGATATTCAGCAGGTTATAGAAGAAGAAAGGCAGAATTCCTGGAGATTTGGAGGGAAAACTGTTTTCGGAGATGCTAAAAAGCCAATCAAACCTAATGATATTCAGCTTTCTTTGTTTTGAGAAGGCAATCACCATATCAGGTGAAATTATTTATAATGTAGGCAGAAAGTGATTTGATTTCGGGCTATTTACATTTTCAACAACTTTTTTGATTCAGTTCCGATAAAAATTTTAATTTTAGAATCTAAAAAATATTCATCTTATGAGCAGTAAGTCCTTAGAAATTTCATATGATTTCCCTTTTTTTATGCACGAAGAGCTCGATGAGATCTTTCAGGCGCATGAAAAAATAAGTTTTCAGAAAGGAGATTTTATTCTTGAAGAAGGAAAAATGGCTAATGAATATTATATTTTAGATAAAGGGCTTGCAAGATCCTTTGTTAATGATTTTAACGGGAATGAAGTAACCACTCATTTTTTTACGGAGAATGAAATTATCATAGAAGTATTATCTCTTTTCCAACGAATTCCCTCTCAGGAGAATATCATCTGCATTACTGATTGTGAATGCTGGAAACTGGATTATGATACTTTTCAGAACCTGTTTCATAAAATTCCCAACCTGAGGGAATGGGGGAGATCGTGGATGTCCCAGCAGCTCTTTGCTTATAAGCAGCGTTCTGTAGA
Organism: Chryseobacterium sp. B21-037; assembly: GCF_028570785.1. Classification (NCBI taxonomy): domain Bacteria; kingdom Pseudomonadati; phylum Bacteroidota; class Flavobacteriia; order Flavobacteriales; family Weeksellaceae; genus Chryseobacterium; species Chryseobacterium sp. B21-037. The sequence goes on along the minus strand of NZ_JALGCB010000001.1, from coordinate 1,712,680 downwards.
AATGTTTACCTTATCTGCTACCAGAAGATATCTTAATCTCCTGGAGGAGAAATGCCAGGTGATTCAGTATGCTCCTTTAAAGCAGATTGCTTCTTATCTTGGAGTAACAGACACTTCTTTAAGCAGAATCCGTAAAGAATTAGTTTCCCATCCAAAGAAAAATTAAATCTTGCCATAAGGCAAGATGATTCTGATATCGACTTGGTAATTTTGGTTAAAAGTTTAACACTAAAATTACAAAAAATGAAAGTCAATCAAATTTACGTAAATCTTCCGGTAAAAAGCGTTGAAGATACAAGAGCATTCTGGACGAAGCTTGGTTTTGAAATCAACGAGCAGTTTTCAGATGAAAAAGCTGTTTGTGTGATCATGAAAGAAGACAATATTTATGTCATGTTCTTAATGGAAGAGTTTCTAAAAACCTTTACAGACAGACCTGTTGCAAAAGGCGATACCACTCAGGTACTTCTTGCTATAGGTGTTAACAGCAGGGAAGAAGTAGATCAAATGGTTCAGACAGCGCTTGCCAATGGAGGATCCAAATACAGTGAGCCTCAGGACCATGGATGGATGTACCAATGTGCTTTTGCCGATCTGAACGGACATCAGTGGGAAGTAATGTTTGCAGATATGTCCAAATTACCAACGGAATAGTTTAATTCCCAAAAATACCTATTATGGAATCGAAATCAAACGACATTGAAATCATCAATCTACAGGTTCTTAGTAACTATAAAGTGATTCTGATGAATATCGATGGCATCAGCAACGAAGAAGCGATGGTTTTTCCCAATGGTGATGCCAACTGTATGAACTGGATTTTAGGACATTTAATCTATATACGAAATGCATTTATTAATGTTCTGGGAGGAGAATCAGTATGGGATGAAGAGAAATATTCTTGCTATAACAGGGGAGAGATTCCTTTACAAAGAAAAGATGAATTTGCGGATTTTGAAACATTAAAATCCTATCTGGATGAAACCCAGGACCGGCTGATACAAAAAATCAGCCACCTAGAAAGAATCAACCCTGATCAGGTTAACGATATAGCTACATTATGTCTTCATGAGATTTATCACAGTGGCCAGTTCGGTTATCTTCGGAGAATTCTCGGAAAGCCGGGAGCTATCAAGTAATAATATACTTTAAAAACATGTTTTACAGCAGACCTTTAAAGATTAAAAATTAAAACCATATCGTTATGGATACACCAAAATCAAAAAAATTAGAAATTGTGATTCCTGCCTACAGGATGCACTCACAAAGCTTTTTAAATGTTTTAGAGGGCATTTCAGAGGAAGATGCAATGAAAAGAATTGACGGTAAAACGAATCACATTGTCTGGATGGCAGGTAATTTTCTTAATATGCGCTATGGACTGGGATCAGTTTTAGGTCTTCAGAAAGAAGATCCATACACAGACCTTTTCTTTCAGGGAAAAGCATTGGATGAAAATTTCAGCTATCCTAGCATTGCTCAATTAAAAGAAAGCTTTCACCATATTTCACCAAAGGTTTATCAAAAACTATTAGAGGCAACAGATGAACAATTGGATGAGATTTTTGAAATAGGGATGAATATTTCTTTTTACTCAGAAACAAAACTCAATTTTACGGGAATGTGTATAGGCCGGGAAGATTATCTGTGCGGACAAATGGGATTGATGAGGAAGATTTTAGGATACCCGGGAATGAGTTATACTACCGATGAAAATTTAAAATACTAACCCATGGATCTTAAAGAGAAAGGCTATAAAAAAGTCAATGGAATTCAGATGTATTATGAAGTATATGGAGAAGGAAAACCTTTGGTTTTAATCCATGGCGGGGGTTCTTCAATTTTATTTGATTACAAGGAAATTATTTCCAGGCTTGAATCTCAGTTTCAGTTAATAGGAATTGATCTCCAAAATCACGGAATGAGTGAACACCGGGATATTCCTGAAACATTTGACCAGGACGCTCATGATGTAGCTCAACTGCTAAAAGAACTGAAAATAGGAAAAGCTTCATTCTGGGGTTTTAGTAACGGAGGAAGTACAGTAATGCAAATCGCTCATCATCATCCCGGTTTGGTGGATAAACTCATTGTAGCTTCTGCGTTTTTTAAAAGAAGCGGAATGATAGAGGGCTTTTTCGATTCCATGTCCGAAGTCACTTTAGACTCAATGCCTGAACCTTTAAAGATCAATTTTCTGGAATTAAATCCTGACTTCTCAAAGTTGGAAAATATGTTTCAGAAGGATAGCAAGAGAATGCAGTCTTTTGAAGACTGGGATGAGAAAGTTTTGAAATCTATTGAATCGCCGACTCTTTTTATCTCGGGAGACCGCGATGTAATAAGACCTGAACATGTTGTCGAAATGTGGAGGTTGGTTCCTTATTCTCAGCTTATGATCCTTCCTGCCACTCACGGTTCTTATATGATGACTGATTTTGAGGGTAAAACCGATAGTAAGCTCATCGATTTGACTGTGAACGAAGTAGTCAAATTTTTAAATCATTAAACTTTAACATCAATTGAAGTCAATCATTCTGACAAAACGGTTGCTTCATCTGTTAGTAATGATCTCTTTTACAATATAAACATAATTATAACTTTAAAAACCAAACATCATGGCAAAATTAAATCCGTACCTTAATTTTAACGGTACAGCAGAAGAAGCTTTCAATTTTTATAAATCAGTTTTCGGGGGAGAGTTCAGAGGAGAAGTTCATAAGATGGGCAACGCTCCGGGAACGGAAAACCTTTCTGAGGAAGAAAAAAACAGAGTAATGCATATTGCGTTACCTATCGGTGACGACCTTTTAATGGCATCAGATATTGTTCCCGGATTCGGACAAACACTTACCGTAGGAAACAACAATTATGTTTCCATATTTCCTGAATCAAGGGAAGAGGCAGACCGTCTTTTTAAAGGTTTGTCTGAAGGTGGAAATATAGAAATGCCTATAGAAGACCAGTTTTGGGGAGATTATTTTGGAAGTTTCCAGGATAAATATGGTGTTCATTGGATGGTGAACTATAATGATGAATCGGCAAAATAATCCTATATTTAACTTCATTATCTAAGGGCAGCTGTAAGTTGGTTGCCCTGTTTTTACAACAATCACAAAAATATAACTATGGAACCCATTAAAATAGACATTACCATTTTAGCTCCAGTTGAAAAAGTTTGGGATTATTTTAATACTCCCAACCATATTACAAAATGGAACTTTGCTCATGAAAGCTGGCAATGCCCAAGTTCTGAAAATGATCTGAGAGTAGGAGGCAAGTTCAAAAACAGAATGGAAGCCAAAGATAAAAGTTTCGGATTCGATTTTGAAGGTACTTATGATGTGGTTATTCCGAATCAGAGGATCAAGTATCATTTGGAAGATGGCAGAAATGTGGAAGTGATTTTTGACAGTATTGATGCAAATACAACAAAGGTTACCGAAATTTTTGATCCTGAAAAACAAAATTCTGTGGAAATGCAAAGGGATGGCTGGTATGCGATCCTCGATAATTTCCATAAATATGTTGAAAATCATTAAATTTCTTAACAATCATGATCAATTTAGTCATAATGGCAAAATGTTTAAGTTCCATTTGTGCTGTTAATCATGTTGTTCCCGGAACTTTTCTGCAAGGCGTTCTTTCCATGCCTGCAAGACGTGCCTTAGAAAAAGAGAAAATTGATTCCCTGGAAAAATTATCAGATTATTCTGAGGAGGAAATCCTGCAGCTTCATGGGTTTGGAAAGAACACTTTAAAAAAGCTTAAGATTTATATGCACGAGCATCAAATTTACTTTAAAGAGTTTAAAGAATAATAGCTTGTCAGTTCTTTCGCATGCGGTTCATATTTTCAATCTGAATAAGGAATGAACTTTTTTATAAAGGTATATTTTCATTAGACTATAACGTCATCGATATGCAGTTGGCTGTTAAAAGTGATATCGAAATAAGGAATTGGTTTTAGTTCGGTAAGAGAACAGCATATCCATTACTACAAAATAAAACAATATCAATCACCCTAAAAAAATTAATTATGAATAACGATATTTTTCCGTGCCTTTGGTGCGACGGAGAGGCTAAAGAGGCTGCAGAATTTTACAGCAAAGTATTTAATGGACGAATTACAGCAGATACACCAGTTGTAATGAATGTAGAATTATTCGGGCAAAAGTTGATGCTGCTTAATGGTGGCCCTCAATTTGAAAAAAATCCTTCCATCTCTTTCATGGTAATCTGCGAAACAGAAGATGAAGTACAAAGATATTGGGATCATCTTATTGACGGTGGTTCTGCTTTAATGGCACTGGATTCTTATCCATGGAGTAAAAAATTCGGATGGTTGAGTGACCGTTATGGGGTGAACTGGCAATTGCTTTTCGGCGAAAAGGATGGTGATCAGAAGGTGGTGCCGACATTAATGTTCATGCATGATAATAATGGTAAAGCAATGGAAGCAATGGAATTTTATACCCATACTTTTCCCAATTCAAACATTGTAAATGTCATGAAATATAAAGATGGAGGTGAATCCAATGAAAATCCCGAAAACGTACAACATGCCAGCTTTAAAATAGATGGATACAGCTTGTACTGTATGGACTCTTCTTATGATCATAAATTTGATTTCAATGAAGGGATTTCTATGGTGATTATGACCGACGATCAACAGGAGACTGATCATTTATGGAAAACCTTGATTTCAGGAGGTGGAAGAGAAAGTATGTGTGGATGGTTAAAAGATAAATATGGTGTCAGCTGGCAAATAGTACCCAAAAGACTGATCGAATTAATGAATGATTCCGATCAGGGTAAAGCTCAAAAAGTAGTGCAGGCCATGATGCGAATGCAGAAAATTATTATAGAAAATTTAGAAGCGGCTTATAAATCATAAAGTGTTTTCGGCTTGTTGTTTGATGCTGTTTATAAAAGATCGGCATATGAAAACACAGAACAAATCACAATCCAAATCTAAAGTACCCAAAGAGGGCATGTTTCCCGAGATCATTCGTGAAAACTATTTGGGAAGTAAAAAACTTCTGAATAAGAAAGCCGTGATTTCGGGTGGAGATAGCGGAATAGGACAAGCGGTAGCGGTGCATTTTGCAAGAGAAGGAGCGGATGTAATCATTATTTACAAAGAAAGTGATAAAGATGCCCGCGAAACTTTAAAGCTGGTAGAAAAAGAAGGACGGTCATGTATTTTACTCAAGGGTGATGTTTCCAAAAAAACTTTCAGAACTAAATGTATTGAAAAGGTAAAAAAGGAGTGGAAGACCCCTGATATTCTCGTCAATAATGCCGGAATACAATTTCCTAAAGATGATATTGAGAAAATATCCGACCAGCAGATCCTTGAGACCTTTAATGTAAATATTATTTCAATGATTGCTTTGACGAGGGATTTTCTATCAGTCATGGAAAGCGGAGCAAGAATTATTTGTACCACGTCCGTCACTGCTTACCGTGGAAGTGATCACCTGATTGATTATTCTGCAACAAAAGGAGCTATTGCAACATTTGTACGGTCATTGGCAACCAATCTTGCAGACCGGAAAATTTTGGTTAATGGAGTCGCTCCGGGACCCATCTGGACACCGCTGGTAAAAGAAACATTTGATGACCTTTCTACATTCGGTAAAGATAATCCCCTGAAAAGGGCTGGACAGCCTTCTGAAGTTGCACCGGCTTATGTTTTTCTGGCTTCTGAAGATTCAAGTTTTATTACCGGAGAAATCATTCATATCAACGGAGGGGATTTTGTAGGAGGTTAATGAATGCTGCCAATTTTAGAACAATCACTTAAATATTATATATAACATGGAAAAATTATCGTACGAAATACAAATCAATGCAACTCCTGAAAAAATATGGAGTGTACTTTGGGGTGAAATAACCTACAGACAATGGACAGCAGTTTTTGCTGAGGGATCATTTTATCAGGGAAATCTTGAAGAAGGAAGCATTGTAAAGTTCCTCGATCCCAATAATAATGGAATGTTTAGTAAGGTGGAAAAAAATGTACCTAATAAAGAAATACGGTTTCTTCACCTTGGAGAAATTGTTGCCGGAGTTGAAGCTCCTCAGGAATGGGGGGAGGCAACAGAGTCCTATTTCCTGAAAGAGACCGATGAAGGAACATCTTTAAAATGTGAAATTCAGACTCCTGAAGAATTTAAAGGGTTTTTTGAAGAGAAATTTCCTAAAGCCCTGGAGATTATAAAAAATCTTTCCCAGAATCAGCTGTAATTTTATGATCTACTAAAATCACCTAAAAATATAATATGGAAACTTTATCATACGAAATCGTTATTAATGCTCCCTTACAAAAGGTCTGGGATATTTTATGGGGAAAAGAAACCTACACTGAATGGACTCAGTTTTTCAGTCCGGGATCTCACATGAAATCTGACTGGAAAGTCGGTGGAAAAACGTATTTCCTGGATCCTAATAATGAGGGAATGGTATCTACTATTGATAGTCTCAATGAGCCGCATGAGGTTATATTTAAACATCTGGGCATGGTGAAAGGTGGAGTGGAAGACACAGAGAGTAAGGAAGTAAAAGAATGGAGTGGCTCCTTTGAAAAATACATCCTTATTGATTTTGATGGAAAAACCAAACTCCATGCTGAAGTCCAGGTTGAGAAAAGCTGGAAAGACCATTTAAATATGGGTTTTACAAAAGGACTGGAAGTTGTAAAAAATCTTGCAGAGAAAAATTAATTATGAATTAAATAGTTTCCCCAAACAGGTTAGGATGAATATAGAGGATTTTTGTTTTATTTTTATGTAACTATACAGAAATAAATTTTGAATCTGTAGTACCTTAAAAAAATGAAACTATTATCTATTCTTTTCGTTACGTTTATTATAGCTTTGGTCGGGACAAAGCTGTTTCAGGGACAATGGAACTTTCTTTTTTCCGGAAATCTGGGAATGGCTGTTTTTATCCTGTTTACCGGCTTTGCTCATTTTAAATTCCAAAAGGGAATGGCAATGATGATTCCTGATTTTATACCTGCTAAAATGTTCTGGGTATACGCTACGGGAATTATTGAAATTGCTGCCGGCATCGGTTTGATGATACCATCGTTACGTGAAACTACGGCAATTTTGCTGATTATATTTTATGTATTGGTTTTTATTGCCAATATTAATTCCTCAAGAAAAAAAGTTAATCTTTTCAAAGGTGATTATACGGGGCCGGGAATGTCTTATTTATACAAAGAAAGGCTTCCCATGCAGATCATACTGATTGCCTGGACATGGTATTTTGGAATTTATTTAAATTAAAAATATAGTGTAATTATAAAAAATAACGGAGATAAGTCAGTCTTCGTTATTTTTTTTCACATAAAAGAGAGAAAAAATGTAACATTTGCGTTATATAAACGTCTAATTTATAGAGCATCTTTTTTTGCTAATGTTTTTAATTCAAATCAATCCAAGTCATGAAACTGAAAACCAAAATTATAATAACCGTTCAGGTTGCGATGTCTACAATTATGATCAATGCACAAAACACAACTGCCAAATTACCGGGTGATGCCACCCTGCCAACTGCCAAAGCGAACCTTGATAAGCTTATCTCCTATGATAAAGGAACATTTAAGTACAAAGTAGAGGATTATTTTGCAAGGCCAAAAGCGTCACAATTTAAAATTTCTCCCGATGGCAATTTCCTATCCTATAAAGAAAAAGACAAGGATAGCAAGAATCATGTTTATGTAAAGAACTTAAAAACTGGAAAAGTTACGAAAGCTATTGAGGAGAAGGAAGATCTGATCAAGAGCTATGGATGGCTGAATAAAAACCGACTGTTCTTTACCCAGGATAAAGGAGGAAATGAAAATATTCATTTGTATGCTGCAGATCTTGATGGAGGTAATCTGAAAGACCTTACCCCTTTTGAAGGAGTAACACTAGGTATGGTTAAATTAATAAAAGATACGGATTTCGTGGTAGTTACCATGAATAAAAACAACAAACAGATCTTTGAACCTTATAAGATTAATTTCGTGACAGGAGATATGGTTCAGTTGTATGAAAATAAAGATCCTAAGAACCCTATAGATGATTATATCTTTGATAAAGAAGGTAATTTAAGAGGCTATACAATCCTGGTTAACGGTTTGACTACTCATACTTATTATAAAGACACACAGACCGGCAAGTTTAATCTGATCAAGAAAACCGACTGGTCCGATACTTTTACTATTATTGGATTTAATGACCATTCAGAAAATAAAGATGATGCTTATGTTGTTTCTAACCTTGATAGTGATAAGGCAAAAATCGTATTGTATGACCTGAAAAAAAATTCCGTAATAAAAGAAGTTTATTCTAACCCTGTTTTTGATGTAAGCTCAATAAGCATTGCAGGTAAGAACAGGAATTATGAGCTGGATTACATTAGCTATACCGGAGATAAAAATGAAACGATTCCCGTGAGTGCATTTTATAAAAATGTTCATGCTCAATTGACATCAGAATTTGGAGATAAACAGTTTTATGTCGTTTCCTCAGATGATAATGATAACAAACTTTTGGTTATTGTGAGCAGTGATAAATTGTACGGGACCTATTATGAATATGATCCAAAGACGAAAAAGACAACCCTTCTTTATGATCTTATGCCTCAGCTGAAGCAGGAAGATATGGCTGAAATGCGTCCTATACAGTTTAAAAGCAGAGATGGACTGACGATTCACGGATATATAACACTACCGAAAGCTGCCATAGAAGGAAAAAAGGTTCCTTTAATTGTGAATCCTCATGGAGGTCCGCAGGGAATCCGTGATGAATGGGGCTTCAATCCTGAAACACAGCTTTTCGCGAGCCGCGGGTATGCTACTTTACAGGTTAATTTCAGGATTTCGGGTGGTTATGGAAAAGGATTTCAGAAAGCAGGCTATAAGCAAATCGGCAGAAAAGCAATGGATGATGTAGAAGATGGAGTAAAATATGTCATAGAGCAGGGATGGGCAGATAAAGATAAGATAGCCATCTATGGAGGAAGCCACGGAGGATACGCTACTTTGATGGGATTGATAAAAACACCCGACCTGTATACCTGCGGAGTGGATTATGTTGGAGTTTCAAACATCTTTACATTCTTTGACTCATTTCCGGAGTATTGGAAGCCATATAAAGAAATGGTAAAACAGATATGGTATGATCTGGACAATCCGGAGGAAGCAAAAATTGCAAAAGAAGTATCTCCCGTTTTTCAGATTGATAGAATTAAAAAGCCTCTTTTTGTAGTTCAGGGAGCGAATGATCCAAGAGTAAATATCAATGAATCTGATCAGATCGTGAAAGCACTTCGTGCAAAAGGATATGAAATTCCTTACCTGGTAAAATATGATGAAGGACATGGCTTTGGAAAAGAACCCAACAGATTGGAACTATACAAGTATATGCTGGGATTTTTTGCTGAGAATTTTAATAAATAATTACAACATAGATAAACTTTTATAAGAGGACGGAGTATATTTTAGCTCCGTCCTTTTCTTTTGCTCAGGATAAAAAGTATAGAAGTGTAAAATGAACCATGTTTATTAAGATCTATGAGTCAAAATATGATTAGCAAAAGAAAAGTGAATATTTGATAAAAAATATTTTAAATTTATTAAAGTAAAACAAAACAGATGATCGTCATGTGAGTATGGAGGTTGTCGAAAAAATAACAATGCCACAGAAAGAGAAAGAAAGTATCATCTCACAAACCGTTTCGAGCTACGGAGGAAAACTGATGTCTTTCATTCGTCCGAAAGTGAAAAATACAGAAGATGCAGAAGATATTCTGCAGGAAGTCTGGTATCAGTTCAGCAGTATTACCAATCTGTCTGAGATTGTAAACGTTGGTGGATGGCTGTACAGGGTGACTGCCAATAAAATTACCGACCGTTACCGTAAAAAGAAAACCGAGAATCTTGAAGATTTTGTATACGAAGATGAAGATGGCGACTTCTCCATCAAGGATATTCTATTGATGGATGAAAGTGCCGGTCCGGAAGTGAAAATGTTTCAGGATGAAATCTGGAAGAAATTATTCGAAGCTTTAGAAGAGCTTCCGGAGAAACAAAGATTGGTATATACGGAAAACGAGCTGAATGACAAGACCCTCCAGCAAATCGCGGATGAACAAGGGGAAAATATAAAAACCATCATCAGCAGAAAGAACTATGCAGTAAAACATTTAAGAAACAGATTAAGAAAATTATACGAAGATTTAAATAGTTAGAAAGAAGATATTATGAATCATAAACACAAAAAAGGCTGGATTTTTTTAATTCTATGTCCACCATTAATTCTCTTAGCCGTTACATGGATTGTAATGTCGCTTTGGAACTGCCTTTTGCCTGAAATTTTAGGAGTAAAATCAATTAGCTACTGGCAGGCGATGGGGATACTGATATTAAGTAAAATTCTTTTCGGAGGTTTCCATTTCGGAAAAGGAATGCGGGACTTTAAAGAAAGAAAGATGAGAGAAAGAATGCAACATTTGTCTCCCGAAGAACGTGAAAAATTTAAAGAAGTCTGGAGAAGCAAATGCGAAAACGGATTCTTTAACAGACATAACAGAAATAACGAATAGTTTGAAATTTTTAAAGAAGTAGTAAAGTAAAATTAAAATTCATTCGTCTCTATAAAAAACAAGAAGTAGTAAAATTTAAAATTTTGAAAAAATGAAAAATTCAGTATTAAAAGGTGCTCTTGGAGCATTAGCTGTAGTAGGCGTAGCATTAGCAGTCAAAAAAATGGCAGAAAGAAAAAGATTTATCAGAGGTATTTTTGATGAATACGGAATCAAAGAAAGATCACCTTTCGGGCTTGCAGATAAAATCAGAGAAATGAATAATGAGCAGTATGAGGAATTAAAAGGAAAATTCAAAAAAGAATTTAAATCCAGATGCCACAGAAGACATGAAGCAGCGAAAGCTTAATCATCATTACTCAATTGAAATTGTTTAATTACGGCGCGGGAAGCAAAGCTTCCCGCGCCGTAATTTTTTAATGAAATTTTGAATATACGGATTGGCAAAGCAGGAGATTTCGTCTCTGCAGATTGGACGATACAAAAGTCTTTTATTTTCCTTCATCTTTAAACCAACCTGAGCTTTGAGACTTGTCCAGAGTATCTTGAAAGTGAGGATAAAGAAATAATCTCTTAGTTTACAATGACAAAAATCGTATATGTTTAAGGGCATTTAGAAAAATAAATTCTTACTTTTGTAGGGTTCTACATGAAAGATTACTACTATTTTCTCGGTATTTCTCAGGATGCTTCAGAAGAAGACATCAAAAAGGCTTATAGAAAATTATCATTAAAATATCATCCGGATAAGAATGAAAATGATGATTTTTTTGCAGACCGGTTCCGTGAAATTCAGGAAGCCTACGAAACGCTCAGCGATTCTTCAAGAAGACGGGCCTATGATCAGAATTTGGAGAGTCATCAGAAGAGTTTCAGGTATAATGTTCCACCGGCGATTAAAACGTTTACCTCTAATAAAATTCATGCTAAAAAAGGAGAAGAGATCATTATCAACTGGCAGACAAGTAATGCTGATGTGGTAAAGGTTCTTCCGTTTGGACTGGAAAAGGCTTATGGTGAAAGGACGTTTAAGATTACGGAATTTAAAGATGGTAAATTCCAGCTTTTGCTGCACGCAACCAATTCATTATTACACAAAACGGTGGTGCAGGGAATTACGATTACGGAAGTGTTTGAAAGTAACACGGAGAAATTTAGAAGTGGCGCCGAAGATCTGTTTAAGAGTCAGCCACGGACAGCCGTGAATCCTAAGGGACAGCCGAAAGTTATTCAGATTATTGCGGCGGTTATACTTTTGGTTTTAGCCGGTTATTTTCTGATAAAAAGTTTTAGCTAGATTAAGCCATTTTTTTCCTTCCCGGACACTTTTTACATCTTTTTCCTTTTTTGAATTTCTTGCAACAGGATTTTTTTTCGCAATACATATCTTCATTATTAAAAGAATATACAGGGCTTAAGGGCGGTACTTTAAAAGGGGTAATCATATTCATGTTGCAAATATATTAATTTAGAATAAATATAATTAATAAATTTTCATAAAAATTTTATCACTGAAAATCAGTTTGTTGAAATCTTTATGATTACCCCTTTTTAACAGTGTTTTTTAAAAAGATAGAGAAGATGAAAGCTGGATCCGGAATATATTTGCTTTTTGCCGGCCAAAGTTTTTCAGCATTCCGTAAGTTCCTTCGATACTCATTCTTAGTTTCTTACGCGGTTGAAAGGCCAGGTTAATTCCTGAGTTCTGAAAATTATGGATCATCGTATCCGGAACAAAATCCTTTCTTCCCAATTGAGAGAAGCTGTAATAAATGACCGAGCTCAGTTTTGGATTCCACCAATGTTCATAGATGCCTACAATATTGAATAAATTCAAAGCCACCAGCCTGTTGTTGGCCATATCAGGGATCGCATCATATTTTTCACCGTTTAAAACTACATTATAGCTGGAATATCCTTTTCCGTATGAAGACTGGAATCTGAAATTACTTAATGTCCCACTATAAAGCCGGGCAGAAACCATTCCGCTGTATCCGAGAATTGTATTGGCATCCGTGTGCTTTTGTTCATCATTTTTTATTTCATAGCTTATGGGTGAAACCATTGTTCCCAGCTTACAGTAGTCTCTTGTATTGCCATATCTGTATACAGCTGTGAAGATGGGAAGGATAGATTTCTTCTTCCAGTTCGGAGCGTTATTAGGAAGAAATATGCTCGCCGCATTAGGATCTTCCAGAGAAAGGGAAAGACTTTCTTTTTTCGATAAAGGTGTTGAATAGCGGATCTGAACCGTTCTGATGAACATGGTTCCGTTAGGCCCTACAAAATCAAAAATATTGGGGAAAATATCAAAATCACTGAAATTACTCCAGGTTTGTCCGATCAATAATTTCTTCCATTTGATATAGCCCTGGCGAAACCTTGGGGCAGTAGTTCCGTTAGGACCCAGGAAATCGATTTCTGTGTAAGCCGACAGATCCGAATTTCCATTTTCATCCATCTGTTTTATTCCAAAGCCTATTTGCGATTGTTTAATGCTGAAGTTACTGTTTACCGAATTGTTTTGGGGTATTGCTATAGAAGGAGCTATGAATCCGTCTTTAAATCCCATTTCCTGAAAATCGAGCATGGCATCGGTTTGAATAAAGCCTTTTACGTAGGCAGACCATGTATCACCCGAATTTTCAGGAGATGACCCTCCTGACTGCCGGGTTATTATTTTTACCTGGCCTTTTACGTTGAATAGGGATATAAAGATAAATGAGACCATCAGCCTTTTGTGTTTTTTTTTCGTCATTGTGTTGTGTTTTTGATTTTTTAATTGTGTAGTTTATGTATTCATAGGAGCTGAATGATATTGATTGGTGTAGGGCTTACCTTCTTATCGGACTTGTATTTCTAAATTTTCGGATGAAACTACAAAATTATTTTCTGTGGGTATTTGTTGAAAATTTTAGTCCTTGTAAAAATGAAAAGTATAAATATTCTATGAAAAGGAGTTTTACCCATTAAGTATTCCGTATTTTATTAGAATTATGAAATAAAAATTAGAAAAAATGGCGTGAAATTTTTCTTGTATTTTTTGTATTCGTGCCCTTGTTTTTTTAAACACACGTTTATGGAATAATAGTAATTATCAATATCTGTCAGTAATTTTTGACTATTGTAGAATCCCTTAAAAAATTGTAATTTTACCCATCTTTTTTACAAACAAAATCTAATAAAAAAAATGAATACAGAACAGTTTGTGAGCCGTCACATTTCTATTAATGAAGCCGATAAGCAGGCGATGTTAGAAAGAGTCGGCGTTTCAAGTATCGAAGAGTTAATTTCTCAAACCATCCCTTCTTCTATCCGTTTAGAAAAAGACCTTGATATTTCCGAACCGCTTTCAGAATATCAGATGCTTATTCATTCAAAAGAATTGGCCTCAAAAAATACTGATTATACAAGTTATATCGGTTTTGGATATCACAATACGCTTTTACCATCGGCTATTCAAAGAAATATTTTTGAAAACCCAAGCTGGTATACAGCTTACACACCTTACCAGGCGGAAATCGCTCAGGGGAGATTGGAAGCTCTTTTGAATTTCCAGACTGTTGTCTGTGATCTTACAGGTTTTGCTTTGGCAAATGCTTCATTGCTGGATGAATCTACTGCTGCTGCAGAAGCAATGCATATGTTCTTTAATAACAGAACAAAGGACCAGAAAAAAGTCGATGCAAATAAGTTTTTTGTTTCTGATCTTGTTTTGCCTCAAACGGTTTCCGTTTTAAAGACAAAGGCAGAAGGACTTGGTATAGAAATCGTAGAAGGTGACCATAAAACCCACCAGTTAGATGGATCCTATTATGGAGTTCTATTGCAATATCCTGGTAAGAACGGGATTGTTCTGGATTATACAGAGGACATTGTAGAATACAAGAAATTAGACCTTCAGGTTGCTGTGGCTTGTGATCCAATGGCTTTGGTTAAGTTGAAATCACCGGCTTCAATGGGAGCTGACTGTGCCGTAGGGACTACTCAGAGATTTGGTATTCCATTAGGCTACGGAGGACCTCACGCAGCATTCTTCTCTTGTAGAGAAGATTATAAAAGAGATATTCCGGGAAGAATCATCGGAGTTTCTCAGGATATGTATGGAAAGCGTGCCTTAAGAATGGCTTTACAGACGAGAGAACAACATATTAAAAGAGAAAGAGCAACTTCCAATATCTGTACAGCTCAGGTACTTTTAGCAGTAATGGCTGGAATGTATGCCGTATATCATGGTCCTAAAGGATTGAATTATATCGCTGACCAGATTCATTTTAAAGCCAATGCTCTGAAAGGAGGTTTAAAAGCTTTAGGATATCAGACTGTTGAGGAGCCTATCTTTGATACGGTAAAAATTGAGATGAGTGAAGATGAAAAAGGAAGATTGTCAAGAATGATGCTTGATCATAAGCTTAATCTGAACTATTTCACAGAAGGAGTTGTAAGTATTGCTATTAATGAAAGTACAACATTGGAAAAACTAAATGTTCTGATGGCTTCTTTCGCGCAATTCAAAGATAAGCAGACGTTCAAACTTGAAATAAAAGAAGGATACAGTATTCCTGAAGAGAATTTGAGAAAAGATGAGATTCTTACGGAAGAAGTATTCAATAAATATCATACAGAAACAGAGTTGATGCGTTACATCAAACGTCTGGAAAGAAAAGATTTATCATTAACGCATTCAATGATTTCACTGGGTTCTTGTACAATGAAACTGAATGCTGCAACTGAAATGCTTCCGCTTTCGTGGGATAACTGGGGAAGTATCCACCCGTTTGTACCGGTAGATCAGGCAGGAGGGTATCAGGAAATGATCCGTGAATTAGAAAAAGATCTGGCTAAAATTACCGGTTTTGCAGGAACTTCACTTCAGCCAAATTCTGGTGCGCAGGGAGAATATGCAGGATTGATGGTCATCAGAGAATATCATATTTCCAGAGGAGAAGGTCATAGAAATGTAGTATTGATCCCTCAGTCTGCACATGGAACAAATCCGGCCTCTGCGGCAATGGCGGGAATGAAGATCGTAGTGGTTAAAAACCTTGAAAGCGGGGAGATTGATTTCGACGATTTAAAAGCTAAAACAGAACAGCATTCTGAAAACCTGTCATGTGTAATGATTACATATCCGTCTACATACGGATTCTTTGATGCCAACATTATTGAAATTACCAATCTTATCCACCAGCATGGCGGACAAGTATATATGGATGGTGCCAATATGAACGCTCAGGTAGGATATACAAGTCCTGGAAACATTGGAGCGGATGTATGTCACTTGAATCTTCACAAAACTTTTGCTATTCCACATGGAGGTGGAGGACCTGGAGTAGGACCAATCTGTGTTGCAAAACATTTGGTGCCGTTCCTGCCTACCAATGCCAACATTAAAGTGGGAACTAAAGAAGCTATTGAAGGAATCTCTGCAGCTCCTTACGGTTCAGGATTGATCCTTAATATTTCTTATGCATACATTAAGATGCTTGGAGCTTCAGGATTGAAAAAAGCTACTGAGCATGCTATTCTGAATGCCAACTATCTGAAAGAGATTTTAGCAGAGCATTTCCCAATTTTATATTCAAACAAAAATGGAAAAGTAGCTCACGAATGTATCGTAGATTTCCGTCAGTTTAAAACTTTGGGAATTGAGGTGGCTGATGTAGCTAAAAGATTAATGGATTATGGTTTCCATGCTCCTACCGTATCTTTCCCTGTTGCAGGAACATTGATGATTGAGCCTACTGAATCTGAAAGTAAATCTGAAATTGACCGTTTTGCAGAAGCTTTAATTGCTATCAAAAAAGAAATTGATGAGATTGCCAACGGAGAAGCTGATCCGGCAAATAACGTATTGAAAAACGCTCCGCACACAGAACAGCTTGTTATCTCTGATTCATGGGATAAACCATATAGCAGAGAGAAAGCAGCTTATCCTCTTGACTGGGTAAGAGATCATAAGTTCTTTGCTTCTGTTTCAAGAGTGGATGAAGCTTATGGAGATAGAAACCTGGTTTGTACTTGTGAGCCTATTGAAGCTTATATGTAACAGAAAAGTTCTAAACAATAAATATAAAACCCACTCATCTTTTGAGTGGGTTTTTGTTTACATTTTCTAATGTTTCCTTCTTGTTGATGTATACGCTATCAGAAGCGCTATCGCCATAATGCTAAATGTGATAATTGAGGTTATTTCAATTGCATTTTGGCTTTCATTACCGTGGTAACTATTATTACCTTTTTCACAGGAAAATAGGAATAATGCTGCTATTAATAAGCAAATAGAGGGTAGTTTTTTTATCATGTGTATATATGTTTGGTTATTAGTGGATTATCATCAATAAATATGCCGAATGTATGTGAATTATTATAGAGTTATATGTTTTGAATAATATATAATTCAAAACTATAGCTGTACAGTGGTTTTACAGATATCAAAAAAATAGCGGCGATAAAAAACTGATATGATGAGTTTTTACATTTTGGCGGATTCTGTCCGGGCTTCCAGCTTTTTAATAAGGTTTCCTTTAACAATAGTAAATGCATAATCTTTAGCTTCGGCAAAGGAAATGTTGTATTGGCGCTTAATATCCTTAATATCCTCTGGAAACCGTGCTAAGAGGCTGTCATAAAACTGATCTAAAAATTCTTTGGAAGGCATTTCGTAATTGATTTTCAATTGGAAACGTCGCAATAATGCGGTGTCAATAATTTCCGGATGGTTGGTTGCACAAAGCAATAAAGAATTTTCCGGGTAATAATCAATAAGCTGGAGTAGGGTATTAACAAGTCTTCTCATTTCCCCTACATCCTTATCATCACTACCTCTGGCTTTTCCGATCTGATCAAGTTCATCCAGAAAAAGAACCGATCTTTCGCGCCCTGCTTTATCAAAGATCATTTTTATGTTCTGCGAAGTTTCTCCTATCCTGGAGGATACAATGTTACTGAGATTGAGCACAATGATATTTTTACCCAATGCATTAGCAATAGCTTTTGCTGTCATTGTCTTTCCGCACCCTGAACTTCCCTGCAGTAAAATTTTATTATTAACAGGAAGTCCATATTCCTGGAGTTCTTTGATGTATGTATGTTCTTTAATCAGCTGTACAAACTGTTCCCTATTGGAGGTTTCAAGAAATACATCATTAAGGATAACTTCTTCTTTGTCTTGAATAATAAGGTTGTACAGATTCATGCCTTTGAATAATTTAAAGATGGGTTTTACCAGAATATACTGAAGTGCAAAGATAAATATTTCAAAGTGTATTAAGCGTGATCTGAAACAGATAAAATTTCCCGAATTCTTTCCATATGGTCAGTTTCTGAGAAGTCAATGAAAAATTTTTCCTGCCAGCTTTTTGTTTTTGCAGCCTGTTTGTTGACCGGGATGTCCCAGTTCGGATATATTCTGAATCCGCGTTTTCCTTCTTTGGCGGAGGATGTTATTATATGTTGTCTTGCAAGAATTTGTTTTGGAAAAAAGAAAAAACCGGCCTTGTCTTGGAGTTCTGTGTAAATCATGTAAAAATCAAAAGGATCGGAAATGGTAAAAGGTCCGGTTTGTTGGGTCTGTTGATTTCTTTTCCACAGCGTAACAAACTGGCCTCTTTTTATCGGAGTTATCTTAGCCTTTCTGAATTTGATATGATATTGATTAAGTCGGAAGTTATACCCTAGGTATTCTTCGCTTTCTAAATCGGGGTGTAAATGTGAAATTGTTAGATTCAGTTGAGTGAAAACTGATTTCTCTATAAAGGTAAGTTCTTGAATCATTGGGTTTATGTTTGGGGCTCTTTTACTCTTACTGAGTAAAAGAGCGGCGATCTGACAGAATCAGATGGCAAACATAAACAATACAATTAATAAATAGTGTAAAACTGAATGCAGTATAACTCTTTTATTAATTTCTTTCTCTTCTAACTGTTGTAAAATAAGAAGCGAATACTACTATACATGTTGCGATAAAAGCGTAGGTTACCATTTTTGTTTTTTTAAAATTTTAATTATACTTTCTTTGCTAATTTTCTAATTGCAATATTACAGCTTTCAAATGACATGCCAAATAGAATAATTGTGATGTTTATCAGGTATTTAGGTGTTAGCTTGGTGTTGTTTTTGTGATTATTTGTTTACATTAATTTAATATATTTTTGAAAAAATATGTGTATTATTATTATGTTATTCGTAAAAATTATTAATTTGATAAAAGATTTCCGTTCTGTATTTAAAGATTGATAAAAGGAATGCAGTGCATATTATCGGAAAATCGAAAAAGAGATAAGCCACTTTAAAGTGATAAATTAAAAATTAAATATTAATAAAATTTATTTTTCAAACTGTATAGAAAATAGATCATTACGAAGATTTAATAATGGACAAAAATTGAACTGAATTAAGACTGTCACTTTTGCTATTTTTGTGACTAAAAGATTTTTTAATGGGACGCAGTTATCTCTTTCTTATCCTTGCCATTGTTTTTGAAATTATTGCCACAACGTTTTTAAAGAAATCCGAGGAGTTTTCGAAGCTTATACCCTCCATTGTTACTATTGCAGGGTATTCGGCGGCTTTTTATTTTCTGAGTCTTACACTTCGTCATGTCCCGATAGGAATTACGTATGCGATCTGGTCAGGTGTTGGAATTATATGCATTACCATCATTGGAATGGTAGCATTTAAGCAAGTTCCTGATTTGCCTGCTATTATTGGTATTGCCTTGATCGTAATAGGAGTAATTGTGATTAACCTTTTTTCTAAAATGGGGACACACTAGCAGAATGGGTTACTGTTAAGTCATAGGTATTTCAATAAACCATTTACATAGGGTTATGTAATTTCGCTTTTGCAGATTATAAAGTTTCTTTTATTGCAATGATTTGGGTAGTGAAAGAAAGACTAAGAAGAAAAGAATTAATTTTTACTGATCAGCCTTTACCTGTTCGATAAGTTCCAGCCTTCTGATAATACTCTCTCTAGGTAATATAGTTCCAGGAGATAATACGGCATTCGCTCCGATCCGTGAATCATCACCTACGAGAGAGCCCAACTTATAAGTCTGGGTTCTGATGATCTCATTATTAAAAAGAACCGAAATCTCTTTATCTTTTCTTTCATTATAATGATTTGCACAAATGGAACCTGCTTCAAAATTAATCCGGTTTCCGATAATGCTGTTTCCTATATAATTAAAATGAGCAATGGCAGTATCATTATATATGATGCTTTGTTTGATTTCACATCCGGGACCGATTTTGGAATTTTTTCCTACAAAAACAGGACCTCTGAGATATGCATTGGCTCCAACAAAAGAGTTTTCTCCGATGATGATCCTGTCTTTGAAAATAACATTTTGCTCTATTGTAGCCGTTTTGTGGATAGCAATATTACCCGAAATTTCATATTCATCAGTCAGTTGATTGAATTTTTCTGCCAGAAGATCATCCAGATGGTTGATAACTTCCCAGGGAAAAAGATGGGTGTTGCCGGTGAAATCAAAAAACTCACCAATAAAATCGTTGATATTAATCATAGGAAACTCTTGTATTTAACCGTTATTGGCGGATCACAAAATTAAAATTTATGTTTGTGATTTTAAAATATTTCCAATGAAATGATCACTAATTTTTTGTGAAATAGAATGCCGTTAATAATTAAATGATAAATTCCATCAAAGTATGGATGACAAGAAGCAATGTTACCTGATTTTGTTTAATGATATCCTGGGTTGTTTGTTTTAGCTTCCAGTGTTCTGCTTTTTTTTCATACAGGAAGAATTTTCCCAGCTTATATTTGAATTGTAGATAACCTCTGAACTCAATTCCCGGAAATAATCTATAGGAGATATTTGAATTTTCTTTCAAACTCTGGCTGATTGCTTCGCTATAAACCGTTGGACCAGTAGTAGCATGGATATTGTGGGGATATCGGTGGGTTTCGATATTGTCCAGCATAAGGTCCAGAGTCTTTTTTAGGAAAGGGTGATTTTTATTGAATATTAGTGCCCATTGAACAAACAAGCCATCATGTCTTTCTCTGCTTATTACAGCATCATCATCATCTTTAATGAGATCCCTTAAAGGTCTTGTGATGGCACTGTCTACATCAAGATAGATTCCTCCTTTTTTATATAAAACAGCATATCTGAAAAAATCAGCTTTTGCCGCGCCAATGGTTAGCTTATTGTAATTTTCAATATACTGGGGAGGAAATTCCTCCGTGATGAATTTTTGGATATCGTTATCATCATAGAAATGATATTGGTATTCCGGATTTTTTCTCTTCATTCGCCAAATGTGCCACTGAGTAATTAAAGGTAATTTTTTAGACTTGAATGTTTGAAAAATCTGTTTTGGAATGGACATAATTAAATAATTAACAAGTTTTGATAATACACAATAGTTCACCTGGCCACCATTATTTTGGCGGCAATTCAATATTTAATGTGAAAAAATTTGCTGTGTTGGGAGTTGGATAATGATTTACCAACTAAGTTAAATGAGATGCACTAAAATTTTAATTTTATTTTAGGACTTCGCAAATGGGAAAGGCTTTTATTTGAAGACAGAATGTCGGTTTTGTTGTAGTTTCGAAATTAAAGTTTTGGGGTTAATACAGTTTTTGATCTTTTTCGCAATAGAAGCTACGCCTCTTACCAAGACCGGTTTGCTTTTTTATAAGTTTACGTCCACACTTCGGACAGGTGCTTTTGGTGTGAACCAGCCAGTGCTTTTTCAGCACGAATTCCTTTTTCCATTGTAAAAATTCGAAACTGTAATTCCGGGCTTCATGAATAAGTTCTTTACGTTTTCTGGGAGGAAGATTTCCGATAAGGCTTTCAGGCTGAACTCCGATTCTGAAAAGAACTTCGTTTTTGATAATATTCCCGACTCCTGAAAAAATATCCTGATTCATCAAAGCATCACAAACCATCATTTGTGGATTCGCTTTCAGTTTCTTTTCTGCTTTTTTAGGATCCCATTGGTCACTCATAACATCGGCTTCCCAATCTATGGTGGACAGGAATTCTGAATCCACCATTTTTACAGAACAGGTATAAAAATACATGCTTCCCGTTTTGAAGGCTAACGCTAAACGTAAGCTTTTGTCCGGCTTTGTTTGTTCGTTAATTTCATAAGAACCGAACATCAACAAATGAATACGCACACTTACTGTATCAAAAACAAGATAGGTTTGCTTTCCGAAAGTTCTTATTTCAAGAAGAGTTTTTCCTACAAGTGGCTCTTTTTCAAATTGAGCATTTCCCCAGGCTTTGGTAACTTTTTTTCCTGTAAATCCCTGGAGATTCTCTTTCATAATGAGTATAGACGGACCTTCTGGCATAGCTTTAATTTTCTATAAAAATTCAAATAGTATTCCGTAAAAGTAAAATTTGAAGTAATTTTGAAAAATGATGAATTTAAATCAGATTTTCACCAATCAACGTACGGGAAATAATCCACATACTATAGCGTCCAGAACAGATTTTCAGAGGGATTTTGATAGAATTATCTTTTCGGCAGCCTTTAGGAGATTACAAAATAAAACACAGGTATTTCCACTTCCGGGAAGTGTCTTTGTTCATAACCGTCTCACCCACTCATTAGAAGTTTCATCAGTTGGAAGAAGTTTGGGGAGTATCATAGGAGAGTTTATTTCTGAAAGTTTCAGTCATGATCTTTCAGAAGAGTCTAAGAATTTTTATCTGCACAATTTAGGTAATGTAATAGCAGCAGCATGTTTATGTCATGATGTGGGAAATCCGGCATTCGGACATTCCGGAGAAGATGCTATTGCCAGCTACTTTGAAAGAAATGAAAAAGATCTGAAACCAAAATTTTCTGAAAAAGAATGGGCGGATCTGGTGAATTTTGAGGGAAATGCCAATGCGATCAGGGTTTTGGCTCATCAGCAGCAAGGCAAGGATGAAGGAGGAGTTCAGCTTACTCTAACTACCCTGGCAAGTATTGCCAAGTACCCTTGTGAGGCAATTGCAAGACAAAAAGGAATCATCCATCGGAAAAAATTCGGTTTTTTCCAGAATGAAAAGGAAACTTTTTTGGAAATCGCAGAAAAAACAAACCTGATCTGCGAAAGCAACGAGCCGCATATTTTTAAAAGACACCCTTTTGTATGGCTTGTGGAAGCTGCAGATGATATTTGCTATAACATTATTGATATGGAGGATGCCCATCGTCTGGGGATTGTCTCTACCTCGGATTGTGAAAACCTATTCTTTGAACTGATTAAATCTGAGAATCAGGATGTCAGAAGAGTAGAACAGAAGTTGGCTTCTATTTCGAATGACAATGAAAGGATCTCTTATCTGCGGGCAAAAGTTATTAATGCCCTGATCAATAAATCAATTGAAACCTATAAAGAGAACTTTGAAGATATTCTCCGTGGGAACCTGGATAAAGCATTGCTGGATATTTATAAATCCAATAACAAAACATTGCAGGATATCGAAAGCTTCTCGATCGAAAAGATATACAACCATAAAGCTGTTGTAGAAATTGAAAACGCAGGGTATAATGTTATGTACGAATTGTTGGATCATTTCATTCCTTCCGTTTTAAAATCAAAAGAAGAAAGAAAATCATATGATAAAATGGCTTTAAAACTTCTTCCTAACCAGTTTTTATATGATAGTGGAACAGAATACCAGAAGGTATTGGGAGTGATCGATTTTGTTTCGGGAATGACCGATAATTATGCCACTGATCTCTACCGAAAGATCAAAGGAATCGACATCGGCATGACCATGTAATTATAATTGATTTTTTTGTTAAAAAAATATAACAAAACCGTATCTTATACGACCTATCAATTAAAATTATTAAACTATGACATATTTAGGCATTATTGTTTTTATAGGGCTTGTAACCCTCTTTGCTTCTTTTTTTACGGTAAAACAGGAAACTGCAGCTATTGTAGAACGTTTAGGAAAATTCCATTCTGTGCGCCATGCGGGTTTGCAGCTTAAAATACCATATTTAGACAGGATTTCTAAAAGAATGAATCTTAGAATTCAGCAACTGGACGTTATGATAGATACCAAGACTTTGGATAATGTTTTCGTGAAAATGAAAATTTCCGTTCAGTTTCAGGTGATCAGGACACAGGTTGCCGACGCATTTTACCGTTTGGAAAGTCCTCACGACCAGATCACCTCATACGTTTTTGATGTGGTACGCGCTGAGGTTCCGAAGTTAAAGCTGGATGATGTTTTCTTAAAGAAAGATGATATTGCAATTGCTGTAAAAGCAGAGCTCCAGGAAGCAATGCAAAGCTACGGATATGATATTATCAAAGCTCTTGTAACGGATATTGATCCGGATGAACAGGTAAAACATGCTATGAACAGGATCAACGCGGCTGAAAGAGAAAAAACAGCTGCCGAATACGAGTCCGAAGCACAAAGAATAAGGATTGTAGCTGTTGCAAAAGCAGAAGCAGAATCAAAAAAATTACAGGGTCAGGGGATTGCTGATCAAAGGAGAGAAATAGCAAAAGGTCTTGAGGAATCTGTAAGAATGCTGAACAATGTGGATATTAATTCCCATGAAGCATCTGCTCTGATTGTAGTGACGCAGCATTATGATACACTCCATTCTGTGGGGGCTAGCAGCAGAAGTAATCTTGTATTGTTACCTAATTCTCCTACAGCAGCGAGTGGAATGCTGAATGATCTTGTTGTTGCTATGACTACAGCTAATACAGTGGGAGAGGCAACCAAGGGAAAATACCCGCAACCTCCAAAAGATCATGAACATTAGAATATAAGTCAACTATACAAAAATGCCTCCCTTTAAGGAGGCATTTTTTATTTTTTAGTTTTGGAAACTTGTTGGATCAGTGTGTATTTTATAGAAGATCCGTCTGCAGGAGGGTTCTCTATTTTTTCAGTCTTTACCTTCAAAACATATTCGTAACCCGGTTCATAGGTAAATCCTTCAATATTGCTATAAAAATTCGTCCAGCTTTCTGAAGCATTTTCTTTTACCTGAAGACATTTCATAGGTGCCACTCCCGTACAATCAGCAGTCTGGGGCCCAACAATAAAAGTCTTTTCATTTCCGTTGGAAACTTTTGCAGAAGTTGTACATTGTGTTAATACAGCCAAAGCTAATACAGGAAGCGCTCCTCTTACAATCGTCATCATATTTTTCATAAATCTAAATTTTAAAACTTACTGGCAATTATTGTGCCGAAAGAATGTATGCAACAGTCGTAGTTCTACTCTTGCTTTTTATGTATTTATTATTTAATTTCCGCTCTGTTAATTATTTTAACCAAAATATTTTAAATAGCAAATAATAATATGGATAATCAAATTCACATTGAAAATTACAAAATTCAAAAACCTGAGTCGTGGGCGGGAAGTGTAGACGATCAACAGCTTATTGAAAAGATAAGAGAATCGGATTTCTCTAATAAACAAATTAATGAAGGGCGGGATTATTGCTATTTTCTGGACAAGATCTATTACACGAGCAATTCGGAAAGCAATGAGTATGTATGCATGGCTTACACCCTTAATGAACCTTCCAATCTGGAGAGGGCTTCAGTAATGGATGTAGTGGTCGAAGAAAATGAAGTTTACCATATTCATAGAATCAGTGTATTACGAGAAGGCGTTTTGATCGATAAAATACCAGATACAAAAATTAAGGTTCTGGATAGTGAAAATCAAAGCAGCGGAGGTATCTTAAGCAGTAATAAGAAGATTAATATTACAATAAAAGATCTGAGGCTTTATGATATTCTGATCCTTGAAGATTCCAGGGTAAAGGCTTTTACAGATCGGGATTTTTTAAGGAAGGAATTTTCTAAATACGTATGGGTGAGCCCTGATAATTATTGGGCTTACGGAAGTTATCAGTTCACTTTTGTTAATGAACGTGAAGAGCCGGTTGCCTATAAAAAAGTATTTTTCAGAGATGAGCAGGGAAATGTTTTAAAACCTGAAACTCATCATCTGAAGAAAGGGGAGCGTTTTGTGATCCAGGAAGAAAATTACATCAATCCTGTAGATGCCAGCCGTGAGATTTTTCCTTTCATTGATTTTGCAACAGAAAGCAACTGGAAAGATCTTTCCAATTATATTGCTCCTATATATGAAGATATCTATAATAAGTCCTCATTAAAAGATTTTGCTCCAAAACTTGTCGAAAAACTGGATGCAATTAGCAATCAGGACGAGAAACTCCAGTTTGCCATTGAATACGTTCAGAATAATATCTATTATATATTCAATGCTGATGAAATGAATGGTCACAAGCCTCAGGAACCGTCAGTAACTTACGAGAATAAACAAGGGGACTGTAAGGCGAAATGTGTTTTGCTGAAAGTTGTTTTGGATTATATTGGAGTCGATTCATCCGTTGTTTTGGTTAATTATCATACGGATTATTATATCAAATATTATTTGCCTTCGTTGCTTTCATTCAATCATGTGGTTGTGAAAATCAATTATAAAGGAGAGGAATATTTCATAGATGCTACAATCCGTGATGAGTTCGGGATGATTGAAAACAGGGGCTTTATTTATTTTATGCACTATCTGGAAGTGAAGCGAGATCAGGAATTACAGCAGAGAAAACCATTCCGCTATCCATACTATTGTATAGATGAAAAAGTAGAGTTCAATGCAGAAAATAAGACCGGGAAATTAAAACTAACAACGGTATACAAAGGCAACAGGGCTAACGCTATGAGAAGGTATTTTAAAAATACCAATAAAAGAGAGGTGATAGACAGCTGGAATAATTTCCTGTTTTACAGCCTGAATTATTCCAATGACAGAAACGGAATGGATGTAAGGAACATTTTTAAGGACGCTTCAATAGAAATTATAAGTGATGACAAAAAGCTGAACGAATTCAAGATCGAATATCAGGCAACTGTTGAAAATCCTTATTATGTAGATCCGCAAAACAACCGGTTTTTAATGTATTTTGACCGGAATGTAATCAAAGCCAGTGCCAGGGATTTCCTCCATAAAGATTTGCCTTTCTGGCACAATTTTGATACGGAAAAATATGAGATCAATCTGTATACGGATCAGAAAATAGATACGGAGGAAAAATATACGGTTCAGGAAAGTACAATCAATAACCCTTATTTTGAATATACAAGCCGTAAGAAGATCACCAAAAACGGAGCAACTGTTTTCATCGACTATAAACCTTTGGTCAATCTTGAAATCCCGCAAGAAGAATTTGAAACATTCAGGGCTGCACATCATACAGTTGCTGATAGCAATTTCGGACTTGGAATTGATATTATCGAACCGGGACTGATGAACCAGCTGAAGTTTAGTTTTAAAAAGAGGTTTAAGTAGAGAGAGGTAATGGTTGAAAACTAAAAGTTTGAATCAGCCCGGGTTTTGCTAAGCAAAACCCGGGCTGATTATTTATTATACGTTTGAGATAGTGCATGAAATGTGACTATTTTGTGATAAACTTTTGTTTCCCGATCAGAAGTTCGAAAAATAAGCGGAAATCTGAAATTAATGACCATATGGGATATTTGAAAGTTGCCGGTTTATTTCTTTCAATCAATGCGTGACTGAACCAGGCAAAACCATATCCAAAAATAGGAATGTACCATAAGAACCTTTCCTTTCCTGAACTGATAACATAAGCAATAACTAAAAATACCAGAAGGGTTCCCAGAAAATGAAAAATACGGGTTCCGGTTTTACTGTGCTCGGTAAGATAAAACTGATAAAATTCTTTGTATGTTTTTATTTTTTCAGACATGGTATAATGGTTTTTAAGTTTCCAAAAATCTAAAGCAATAAGTTCGCCAATTTTGGTGAGAAATCAAATCGCTGATTTATGAATGGTGAAACTGCCCTGAACGTGATTTAATTTTAAAATTTCACAATTGAAAATACAGGAATGCTGAATAGACTTCAGGTCTGATCAATCACTGGCGTTAAGAGTAAAATAAAAGGCAAAACTGCGGAATCGCAACTTTGCCTTTTAGTATTTTTTGCGATTTAGCCATTGAGCCTTTTCGCTTATTTGTAATTAGTCTCTGGAAGATTCCTTTCCCAGCTTACTGTTTTTATATCCGTAGCAAAAATAGATCACTAAACCTATAGCGAACCATAATCCGAACCAGAACCAGTTTTCATGGCTCATTCCTGTAAGAAGATAAAGACATGAGCTTAACCCTATCAAAGGAATTAAGGAGAAATTTTTAACAAAAGTAAAGAAACAAAGGATCAGATTAATAATAATGAACACAAAGATTGAAGCTCTGAATTCACCTTCTTTAGGATCATTCCAATCCATGAGGTTGTGGAAAAACTGAGGCTGCCACATATAAAAACCTATTAATCCACCGATAAATATTACGGGGAATATAATTTTCCCGTTAATATAAGGAAGGTGGAATCTGCCCTTGATCTTTTCCTTTGCCGGAAGCATTAAAACTCCTGCACAAACAAGAACGAATGCAAAAATGGTCCCTATACTGGTAAAATCAAGAATGAATGTCTTGTCCGTAAAGAGGATAGGAACTCCTACGGCAATACCTGTAACAATCGTTGCAAATGATGGTGTTTTGTATTTCGGATGTACTGTTTTGAATTTTTCAGGCATCAATCCGTCGCGGCTCATCGCATACCAGATTCTTGGTTGTCCCATCTGGAAAACGAGTAATACGGTAGTAATGGCAACGATTGCAACAAAGGAAACGACGAGTTCCATCCACGCTACATTGGCATTTGATTTTTCAAAAATGAACGAAAGAGGATCGCCGATACCATCAAATTTTCTGTAATCTACCATTCCCGTCAGGACTAATGTTAAAGCAATGTAAATCACTGTACAAAGAACCAGGGAAATGATCATTCCTTTCGGTAAAGTTTTTTGAGGATCTTTCGTTTCCTCAGACAGAACACTTAAGGCATCAAAACCAATGTAGGCAAAGAAAACTCCGGAAACAGCACTCATAACTCCTGCAAAGCCATTTGGCATAAAGGATGGAGTTTGTGTTTCAGGGCTTATCGGAGTCCAGTTATCGGTATTGATATAAGAAAATCCTACAAGAATCACTAAAACAATTACTGCCAGCTTTAAAATAACCAATGAATTATTGAAATTTTTACTTTCCTTTACTCCCACATAGCAGAGCCATGTTATAAGACCATTGATCACAAGGGCAGGAACATCAACGATGAACTTTAAGCTTCCTATTAATGGGGCAGATTTCCAGGCGTTGAGTAACTCCTTATTTTCTGAACCGTTGAGAAATGCTTTTTGGGCTTCCGTATAGCTGCAGGTAAGATAATCGGGAATATGCATACCCAGACGTCCCAGGAAACTTGTAAAATAATCGGACCATGAAAAAGCCACGTAGATATTTCCGAAAGAGTACTCCATGATCAATGCCCAACCAATGATCCATGCAATTAATTCTCCGAAACTTGCGTAAGCATATGTGTAAGCAGAACCTGCTGTAGGAATTCTGCTGGCAAATTCAGCGTAACAAAGCGCTGTAAAGCCACAAGCAAAACCACAAATTAAATATAAAAGAATAACTCCGGGGCCCCCTCTGAAAACAGCTTCGCCCAAACTGCTAAAACTCCCTGCTCCAATAATGGCTGCAATACCAAAAAAAACGATGTCCCAAACACCTAAAACTCTTAAAAGACTGGTAGATGTATCTGTTTCTGAATAGTTTTTCCTCCTGAAAAGTTGATTCATTCAATATTTATATTTGAAGTTGAAAAAAAACAAATGTAATGATAATTATAAAAGTATGTTAAAAAATAGCTAAATTTTCTATATTTTTCCATAAACTCCTGGCCGGGATTTGCCTAAGCAATAAGTTTTCAATACTTTCGTTGATATAATAGACTAATTTTTTTATTCCATAAAGAATGAAATCAAAAAAAATACTTTTAGCGGCTGCCGTGATCTATTTCGGAATCTCCGATGCTCAACAGTCTCAATACTTTACACAGAAAGAAAATTACAGATTCAATCTAGCTGAAAATCTTTACCAAACCAAAATATACAACGCTTCTCAATACGAATATGCCCGACAATATTTTTACAATCAAAATCTGTCGAGATCCAGGAAAGAAGCAGCCCAGTTTTTTGATAATGTGATCGGAGTTATTCTTCAGAAAAATCATGCTGAAGAAGGTTTAACGGCCTTTATCAAAGAATATCCGCATTCAGCATATTTTGCTCAGGCTAATTTACCTCTGGCGGATTATTATCTGGCTAAAAAAGATTTTGATAAAGCGCTGGAGACTTTGAAAAATGTGAATCAGTATCAGCTTTCAAAAGAAGAAAATACTCAGTATATTCTGAAATTAGGATATGCAAAATTCATGACCGGAGATTCTAAAGGAGCAATAGATGCGCTGGAAGAAGCTTATAAATCAGCTGATGAATCTCAAAAAGGGGATATTGCTTATATGCTGGGACATTTGTATTATTCAAACAGGCAGAATGATAAAGCATTCCAGTATTTTGATTCTGTAAAAGATCAGCCTAAATATTCAAAGCTGGTTCGTCCTTATTACGTTCAGATGTACTACAATGACAAGGACTATGATAAAGCAATTTCTGAAGGAAATCTTTTATTGAATGAGAATATTTCTGATTCCTATAAAGCAGAAGTTCATAAAATCATTGGGGAAAGTTATTTCATGAAGAATGATTATGCTGCTGCATATCCGCACCTGAAGGATTACCTGAGTGTTCAGCAAAGTCCTTCTGAGAACGATTTGTATGAAATGGGATTTGTAGCTGCTCAGCTGAAGAAATATGATGAAGCGGTTTCTTATTACAATCAATTGCTGAACAGCAACTCTGCATTGGCTCAAAATGCTTATTACCAGTTAGGGAATGCTTATCTGGCAGTAGATAAAAAACAGGAAGCATTGTCTGCATTCCGATCGTCTTACCAGATGAATTATGATGCAAAAGTAAAGAAGCTGGCGCATGAGCAATACGCAAAATTAAGCTACGATATCGGAAACCCTTTTGAAAGTCCTTCAGGAGTTATCCAGAGTTACATCAATGAAAACCAGAATGCAGATAATGCTTCAGAGATGAGGTCTTTGCTGGTGAAATCCTATTTGTATTCAGGGAATTACAAGGAAACATTAAATGCAATCGACAGGTTGCAAAGCTCTTCTCCTGAAATTGATAAAGTAGATCAGGAGGTTTCTTACCTGTTGGGAACAGAGGAGTTCAACAAAGGAAATTATGATGAGGCAGAAAAATATTTCTTAAGAAGCCTTGCGTTCAATATCAATAAAGAATTCAACAGCAGGGCACTTTACTGGCTGGCTCAGACTTACTATCAGAAAGGAAATTATCCATCAGCAATTGTGCGTTATGAAAAATTACTGACCGTTACCTTTCCAGAGAAGCAACAGCTGCCTTATGATCTTGGATATGCCTATTTCAAATCCAAAAAATTTGATCAGGCCCAAACATACTTTAAACAATACCTTACCAACCCTAAACCGGAATTTAAAAATGATGCGGAACTTCGTTTGGCAGATATCCATTATGCAAATAATGAGCTGAATGATGCAATCGCTATCTATGATAAAAATGAGGATTCTACGGACTATACCTTATACCAGAAGGGGATGGCTTTAGGATTTAAAGGGGATACGCAGGCTAAAATTAATACGCTAAAATCCCTTCTGTCCAAATATCCGCAATCCGACTATTACGATGATTCTCAATATGAGATCGGAACAGCATATGCGGCACAGGATGACTTTACAAACTCTAATGATTATTTTGCAAAAGTAATTAAAACCTCTTCAGATAAAGACCTTGTTGCTAACGCATCTATTTACAGGGCACAAAATTATATTGATCAGAACCAGAACGATAAAGCGATTGCTGAGTTGAAATCGCTGGGAGAACAGTATAAGAATACCGCATACGCCCAGAAAATTGTTCAGGCGGCTAAACCTGTATTTACTAAAAATGGAGATGTTGCAGGGTACGAAAGTTTTGCAAAAAATATTGGGGTTAATGTAGATGCCTCGGAGATCGATGAGATCAACCTTTCTACAGGAAAACAGTATTTCTCGAAAAAAGACTATAAGAATGCCATTTCTTATTATGAGAAATACCTTACACAAAATCCTACGGGAGAAGGACTTTTCCAGGCTAAATATGAACTGGGAGAAAGTTATTATCAAACAAATAATACAACAAAAGCGTTATTGGTGCTTCAGGAAGTTGCTAATGTTCAAAATGATTACCAGGATGATGCACAAACCCGTTTAGCCCAGATTTATGTGTCGCAGGGGAACAGTGCAGAAGCTAAAAAATATTTAGAGAATATTAAAAACTCTTCGGATATCAATATTAAAAACTACGCGAATGTGGAATTAATGAAGATGTATGCTGAGGAGAAAAACTTCTCTCAGGCTGAAAAGCTGGCCAATGATGTTATTGCTAATACTAAAAACTCTGCTGCTGTTATTGAAACGGCAAAAGTAATCAAGGCAAGAAGCCTCATGAACTCTTCGAAAGATAAAGATGCCCAGGCAGCTTACGCTTCTCTTGAAAAATCCTCCAATACTGAGGTGGCAGCAGAAGCATTATATGCAAAAGCATTTTACCAGAACAAAGGAAAAGCATTCAAATCTTCCAACGAAACCATCTTCAAGCTGGCTAATAACTATTCTTCTGAGGAGTATTGGGGAGCTAAAGCATTGGTGCTGAT
Source organism: Chryseobacterium sp. B21-037 (assembly GCF_028570785.1). Lineage (NCBI taxonomy): Bacteria > Pseudomonadati > Bacteroidota > Flavobacteriia > Flavobacteriales > Weeksellaceae > Chryseobacterium > Chryseobacterium sp. B21-037. The sequence goes on along the minus strand of NZ_JALGCB010000001.1, from coordinate 1,680,347 downwards.
GGCGAAAAACTATATTGGTTTAAAAGATAATTACCAGGCAAGTTATACTTGTGATCAGATCATTGCGAACTACAAGGACTTCCCGGAAATTGTTAATGAAGCTAAGGAAGTGAAAAAACAGATCAAAAAATAAAGAAAATGTACGGTCGTATCGACGGGTATTATTTCATTAATACATGCCGTAGATACATAAATACAAAGCAATAATGAACAAGAAAATTCAAATATTATCTATATTATTTTTAGGGGTTTCGCAGATTGCGTTTTCCCAGATCAAGGAAGAAAGGCTGATTCTTAATAAAAAAAGAGAACCGGAAGTTAAAAAGATCGAAAAGAAAAAGACTTCAATAGAAACTATTAAGAACTATCCGCCTGAAGAGAAATCTCAGAATCCTGTACAATACAGGATTACAGATGTTCCTGCTGTTTCAGACTTTAAAACTTCCACAATTCAGGGTCAGGATGTAACGCCGAAATTTGAAGGATCTGCTCAAAATAATTATCTGCAATTTGGGATGGGGAATTTCGGAAAGATATTAGGAGATGCCAATATTTCCAAAACCCTTGATAATAAGCTTGAAGTAGGGGCTGATGTGCATTTTCTGTCAACATTGGGACTGAAAAGAGAATATGCATGGGATTCCAAACAGAGTTCTGCCACTATAGGGGCTTTCTTAAACTCCTATGGAGAAAAAGGAAAATTCAATTTGAATGCCCAATATGGATTGGATAACAACAGGTATTACGGAATCTATGCTCTGGAACCTGCAGCAGATGTGGATCTGACGCAGAGAGTAAACCAATTTAAAGTGAACGGATACTATGATTTCTATTCAAATGAGATCTTAAATGATGTAAGGGTTAAATCCTCTTTTTTAAAGGATCATTTTGACGCTCAGGAAAACCAGGCATCCGTTTTGGTGAATTTATCAAAACATGGTGTAGAATTGTCTAAAAATGACATTCTCATGAATGCTGATTTGGGAGTAGGATTAGAAACCGTTAAAACCGATTTCGAAATCAGGGATAAAAATTCATCCAATTATTTCAACGCTACTTTAGATCCGAAAGTTACTTTCACTAAGGGAGAGTCTTATTTAATGGTGGGTTCTTCATTTGCATTTCTGAATGGTAAAAATTCAAGTGCCATTATGGAGCAGGTAAAAAACAATAAAAGCTACTGGTTTCCAAAAGCTGAATTCCAGGTGGCAGCTTCAAAAGAATTCAAATTCTATGGAGGGGTAGACGGAGGTTTAAAACTAAACACTTACAGTGACCTTTTGCAGCAAAATCCATTTATCCTTTCCGATCAGATGTTGAAGCCTACAGAAACCAAATATCATTTTTATGCAGGTTTAAGAGGGGATATTGATGAAACAATCAAGTATGATTTCTCAGCTGGTTTTGGAAAAATGAGAGATATCCTTTTCTTTAAGGCTAATGATCTTTTCAATAATGATTTTACATTAAACCGTTCTGCATATAATTTTGCGAATACATTCTCTGCTATTTACGATGACGGTAATGTAAGTGATATCAAAGGAAGCATTCAGTATTTTCCTCTGGCAAATCTTGTTTTAGATGCTGAATTGAGATTCACAAAGTATAATTTGAAGAATTACGATAATATTTATAACGTTCCTTTATTTAATGCCAGCATTGGTGCAAAATATTCAATGCTTGATAAAAAGTTATTGCTAGGGTTCAAGGGAATTTTTGCAAGTGACAGAACGACAAACTCTTACTCTATCGAGGGAGTGGCAAATCCTGCTATGATTTATCAGTCTACAGAGAACACTAATGATAAAGTTGGTGGTTATGCAGATTTAAATCTTTCCGCAGAGTATAAATTTCACAAAAATTTCAGTATTTTTGCAACCGGAAATAATCTTCTGAACTCAAACTACCAAACCTACAAAGGATATAAAGTATTGGGAGCCCAGATTTTGGGTGGTGTAAAGATTACTTTCTAGTAGTACTTTAAAGAATAGGAGTAAGAAGGTTTAATTCCTTCTGATCTTGTTACTTCAATCTATTACGGATCGGCTGCATAGTTTAATGGATAGAACTTCGGATTTCGGCTCCGACAGTGAGGGTTCGAATCCTTCTGCGGTCACAAAAAAAGGCAACTATTTGATAGTTGTCTTTTTTTTATAAATGTAAAATCTCTTTATCAACTCTTATGTTTAATCTGTTGTGTTTGATATTTTAGTCTATTTAAAATAAACATTCTGGAAGTGCTACAAATACTGTAGATAAAGTTTGCATAATACTCAATAATGGCTCTGCTCAACTTGCAGCCAACAAAATCTTATGTTATAATTTTTTTCCATCATATTTTAATTTTTTGTGGTTATATGGTATTCTTTGGACAGTCTATCATAAGGGATATTTTAATAACAATTAATCATCATTCCTTCGAACAATAATTTAATTATGATCTGTGTCATAAACTTTTGTTGAGCAGTCTATTACCTTTACACTTATACTCACTAAATAATTGTAATAAGATTATAATTATTAAACCGAATCAATTACAATCTTTTATCACTGAATATAATAAAGTATATGGCAATTGAGCAATCAGTAACATTTTCAATAATTCGCACTTAATATTGGCGTGTCCTGCTGCTTATTTTCAAATCATAAATTCTTTAAACACCAAATAAATCATATTGATATGGAAAGTAAAATAACAAGGAGAGATGCTATCGGAAAAATAGCTGCAACTGTTGCCGTGGCAGCCGTTGCTCCCGGTGCTTTAGCGCAGTCACAAAGTACTACTACAAGAAAAACGAATGCGAAGGAGCTTACGGATCCCCGGAACAAATATACCAAGCCGCCTTTTAATAAGCAATCGCAACCTTTTCCCGGATTGGCAAACAAAATGACACCGGTACCCGATCATGGAGAGAAGAGCTATGTAGGTTCTGGAAGATTAGAAGGAAGAAAAGCACTGATCACAGGCGGTGATTCAGGCATTGGTCGGGCTGCAGCTATTGCTTATGCAAGAGAAGGAGCGGATGTAGCAATTAATTATCTGCCTGCAGAAGAGGAAGACGCAAAGCAGGTGATTGAGCTCATTAAAAAGGAAGGTCGTAAAGGTATTGCCATCCCCGGGGATATTCGCAGTGAAGCCTTTTGCAAGCAATTGGTTACCCAGGCTGTACAGCAACTCGGAGGTCTGGATATTCTGATCAATAATGCAGGTCATCAGAAAGCCAACGAATCTATACTCGATCTTAGCTCCGAAGACTTCGACTGGACGATGAAAACCAATATCTACGCACCTTTTTGGATCACAAAGGCAGCTCTGCCTCATATGAAACCAGGCTCTTCTATCATTGGTCTATCGTCTATTCAGGCTTATGATCCATCCGCTGATCTTTATGATTATGCACAAACCAAGGCAGCAACGACCAATTATGTGAAATCTCTTGCCAAGCAACTGGGCCCGAAAGGGATAAGGGTCAATGGCGTTGCGCCCGGACCTGTTTGGACACCTTTGCAGGTAAGCGGAGGGCAGACACAGGAAAATCTGGAAAAATTCGGTGGTGATACACCGCTCGGAAGGCCGGGACAGCCTGCAGAACTCGCTTCTATATTTGTTCAATTAGCAGCTGATGACGCCAGTTTTGCAACTGGACAGATTTACGGAGCAGCCGGAGGTAAAGGACAGCCATAATCTTAACAACAATTAGAACATGGATTCGTTACGGAAAAAACATTTTACCATAATAATATTATGGTATTTCTTTATTTCCTTTCTAAAAGAAGTGCTTTTCAGGACGGTCAATTATTAAAAGAGTATGAAATTTTGTAATTACCACTTTATGGAGCTCAAGGCGGCGATATAGGTTCGGGCTGTAGGCATAACACCAAAAGTTCTATCCAAAGAGTTACAGGAGCTTGAAGACAATTTGCTGATTAGCCGGACTGTGAATAATACGAAACCGGTTACCGTTTCTTATACACCCACTCAATATATGGAGGAGATTCTTCCGGTCATTGATGCCTTGCTTAATTTTGGTTTGAAACATAGGCAAAAAATAAAAGAAAAGTGATCAGAACAAACAAATAGATTTAAATAAGCCCTGTATGTATAACTAGGATTATTATAATAGCTATTAAGGAATGATTTCAAATCGGTAAGTATTGGTTTCAATGATTATTGCAGAATTTTCTATGAGGTGTTATTTCCCAACATCTTTTTTGTTACAAATTCTTTGAAGAAATAATCTCTGTATATATTTCCAAAGGGGATTTCATTCTCCTTCATGTAAATGGTATTATTGTCTAGAGAATTTATATGCATGGAATTAACGATATAGGATTTACTCACCCTTTCTGCCCGGACAAATAAATAATAATTTGTACTGGGTTCTATATCGGAAAAACTTTGATCTATTTTCATTAATTTGGAGTAGCTTTTTGACTTTTATACTGCTTTTTGAAAACGTTCCAACCTGAGATTTTATCAATATTAAATTAATTGCAGTTTCCAAAAGGTATTATGATTATTTCAGAAAAATACTGAATGCCTCAGGCTCAGAAAGCGGTCCGTTTTCTACGATTCCTACAGCTGTTAACGGAAATATTATTAATCAGACTAACTCTTCTAATGCACCATTGGGCTACTTTAGATTATCAGAAGTGGATACCAAAGATTATACTATTCAATAGTGGGTTGGGATAAAATTTTTGCTAATAATATTTAAAAGTTGACGTTTGTAATCATAACAAAAGGCCTCTTAAGAGGCCCTTTTTATATCTAAATAACATTGATTTTATTCTTTCATCACTTTTTGCGATAAGGAAGTGCCGTCTGCAAATTGGATATTCAGCATATAGACTCCTTTTGTCAGTGCTGAGACACTGATCTTTTGGGATGAGGTGGTTAGAATGATCCTCCCTGCCATATCAAATAAAGTACATAATTTGATCTTTTTCTCTGTTTTTATATTGAGCTCGCCTTTTACAGGATTTGGATATATGCCGGAATTTTGAATTGAGGTTTCTTTGATACTCAGTTCTCCTGCATCGTAATACCTAGCAAAAACGCCATTAGATGCCGATAAACTGTATCCTACAATTATTTTTTTATTGTCCGGGCTAATAACAAGATCAACATTATAGTTAACCCCTCCTGCTGAGAACCCCGGTGTACCTATAGTTACCCAATTGTTGTTATCGAATTTTTTAACCGTAGTTCTCATATTGTTAGTACCGTCTGCATAAGCTATGTAAGGAATGCCATCCGATGCTATGGCAAGGTTGGTAAAAATGGCTGTGCCTGCGGAAAATTGTGCCGGACCTACTGTTTCCCAACTGGTACCGTTAAATTTCATAACAGTTGTTTTTTCACTGTCATTGAAATCTGAATAGCCAATATAAGGAGTACCATTAGGTGCGATTACAAGACTTACATACATGGCACTGAGATCTACCGAGAATCCGGATGTTCCTACCGTCTCCCAACTGGTACCATTAAATTTTTTCACGGTTGCTTTGCCTCCGCTAACAATGTCTCTGTACCCTGCATATAGAGTTCCATTCTGTGCTACAGCAAGATTGACATATTGGGCATCTCCAGCTGAAAAGCCTAATGTTCCCACTGTTTCCCAAATCGTTCCGTTAAACTTCATTACAGTAGCTTTTTTATTGTTATTATTATCTGAATATCCTACGTATGGTGTTCCATCAGGGGCTATAACTAAACTGATAAAAATGGGGCCGCTGCTCGTAAATCCTTGTATTCCTACTGTTTCCCAGCTGGTACCATTGAATTTTTTTACCGTCAATTTACTACCATTCGCATAATCCTGATAGGCAATATACGGAGTGCCATCCGGGGCTGTAGTGAGATCTATCTGAGATGTAATGCCATCCGAAAATCCTTCTGTTCCTACGGTTTCCCAATTGGTACCATTAAACTTCTTTACAGTGGCTTTACTATTGTTCACATAATCTCTGTATCCAAAATATAGGGTACCATTTGGTGTCATCGTAAGGCTGGTAACGTCAGAAGTTCCGAACGAAGGTTGGTTGGAGTCATCGGGACCCAGGGGCTGCCAGGTATTATTTTGACCGAATAAAAAAATAGAAAGGGAGAATAAATAAAGAAAGATAATCTGTCTAAAGAATAATTGTTGTTTCATTTTAGTTAAAAGTTTGCTTTAAATATACATAAAAAGCGGTATAGAAAATTAAAATGAAATAGCAAGTCTTCATCATTCCACAGCATATAAGGCTAGCTTTTCCCTTGATGAATACGTAAAGGAATAGTTGTCCGACAATTCAGTATTGCCTGAGCCTAATAAATCCGATAGGTATAACCATAGGAATACCTCTTACAGATTTAGAATAATATGCAATAAAAATTATTGTAAGAATACAAAAAAATTAATTGAGATCGTAATTTGCAATTACCAGACTAAGGATAAAGTGAACGTAATCCTGTTCAGCATCTTTTCTGTTGATCAGTTTATTTTTATATTCATAAGAATTTAGTTTCTGAGATAACTTCTGATAATCATCAAAAGTATCTCCCTTGATTTTTACCCTCATATTCCCATCTCTTTTCTGGATGATATCATCATCCAAAGTTCTCACCTTGAATAAAACTTCACACAATTTCGGCCGAGCATTCATTGATCCAGCATACCTCTCAACTATATTGATCTTAAAAGAATCAAACATAATTGTATTAAAAACAATGTTAGAGTTAGGCTCCTGCGTATTAAGCGCAAGTTTGTAGTTCATGAATTTAAATTTTGGCAAATATATGATTTAATTACACAAAATAGCATTCATTTTTCAATAGATTATTTTCATAATTATCAGGTCCTAGTCAAGCAGGAGAGGAGAAATGCGAAATAATTTTATATTTATTCACGTTATACTGAAATAAATAGACTGTTATTCAATAGTAGGGATCGTATATCTGTAAAATTTCGAATAAAGGTGAATTTTTTTCCTTTTTAAAAATCGGAAGATTATCCGTAAAAACTTGTTTTAAACTATCTTCTTATAAATGAGGAAGATGAAAAAAGTCAGGGAATTTTTCTATTCTTTTATTTTTTTCCTCATAGGCTTTGCGTAAATTTATTCTTTGTATAATAAATACCAATACAATGGAAGGATATAGTTATGGGATGGTCGGCCTTGGTGTAATGGGGAGAAATCTTCTTTACAATATTGCTGATAACGGTTTTTCAATCGCAGGATTTGACCTTGATGTAGCGAAAGTAAAAGAATTAGAGGCTGAGGCCACTTCAGAAATGAAAATAAAAGGGATAGGTTCCCTAGAAGATTTTGTTTCCGCATTGGAAAGTCCGAGGAAAATTATTCTTATGGTGCCGGCGGGCAAGCCTGTAGATGCAGTTCTTGAAAGCCTGACTCCGCTTTTAAGTAAAGGCGATATCGTTATTGATGCAGGAAATTCTTATTTTGAAGATACCAACAGACGTATTGCCGATTTGGCCTCAAAAAATCTGCATTTTATGGGGATGGGGGTTTCCGGCGGTGAAAAAGGTGCACGATTTGGACCGAGTATAATGCCAGGAGGAGATTTGGAAGCATTTCGTCTTCTTCAGCCTATGTTGGAGGCCATTTCTGCAAAAGTGGATAATGAAGCCTGTACCGCATATATGGGGAAAGGATCAGCAGGAAATTATGTGAAAATGGTTCATAATGGGATTGAATATGCCATTATGCAACTGATCAGTGAGGCCTATGACCTGCTAAAAAGAGGAGCTAAGCTTAACAATGATGAGCTATATCAGGTTTTTAAAGAGTGGAATAGCGGCGAGATGAACTCATTTTTAATAGAGATCACCCGGGATATTTTTCAACAGAAAGATTCTTTAACCGATGGATACCTGTTGGATCAGATTTTAGATAAAGCAGGGGCAAAAGGAACAGGAAAATGGACTTCTGAGCAAGCCATGGAAATCGGAGTTTCCATTCCGACGATTGATATTGCTGTTACTTCAAGAATATTATCAGCATATAAAGAAGAGAGGGTTCGCGCTTCTAAACTGTATTCAGACCGCGAAATAACAAATCCGGAAGATACTAAAGCATTTATTAAAGAAGTAGGAGATGCACTTTATCTGGCTACCCTGATCAGTTATGCGCAGGGACTGGCTTTACTGGTTAAAGCATCTGAGGAATATGGTTTTGAAATTCCGTTAAAAGATGTTGTAAAAATCTGGAGAGGAGGTTGTATTATTCGTTCCGTGCTGTTAGAGAAATTTTATCTGGCGTACACCCAAGACCCTCATTTATCCAATATCTTACTTGATAAGGATATTTCAGTTATTGTTAAAGAAAAAATAAGCTCATTAAGAAAAACAGCGGCTTATGCTGCCTCTAATGGAATTCCAAGCTTAGGGCTGCAGACTGCTTTAGGTTATTTTGATGCCTATACCACAGCATCTCTTCCTGTAAATCTTATCCAGGCTCAGCGTGATTACTTTGGAGCACATACCTATCAGCGAACCGACAGAGAAGGAGTTTTTCATACTTCTTGGCAAAGTCTAAATCAATAAATTCGGAAAAATGAATGAAAATAAAATCTTGCAGCCAACAACCATTATAATTTTTGGTGCTACAGGAGACCTGGCAAAAAGAAAACTTTTTCCGGCTTTTTATAACTTGTATATCGATGGCAGAATGCCAAAAGGCTTTAATATTGTTGCACTAGGAAGAGCAGATAATACTGATGAATATTTCAGGAGCTATATTAAAGAAAATCTGGAGCGTTTTTCCAGAAAAAAAGTGACTTCTGAAGACTGGGCAGGCTTTCAGGCACATATTACCTACTTTCAGCATCAGCTGGATGAAGAAAGTTCATACCTGTCGTTGTATGAGAAGCTGGAGGCTTTTGATAAAGTGTATGGCGTACGGGCCAACAGATTGTTTTACTTATCAATAGGACCTAATTTCATAGCTACCATTTCAAACCATATTAAAAATACAGCTTTAGCCGGTGATGCTAAAAAAGACCGCATCATTATCGAAAAACCTTTTGGCTATAATAAACAATCGGCAATAGAGCTTAATAGTCTTCTGGCACAGACATTTGAAGAAGAACAGATCTATCGTATCGATCATTATTTAGGAAAAGAAACCGTTCAGAATATATTGGCATTCAGATTTGGGAATTCTATTTTTGAACCTTTATGGGATCATAAATATATAGAATCTGTGCAGATCACTGTTGCCGAGGAAGTGGGGGTAGAGACGCGTGGAGCTTTCTATGAGCAAACCGGAGCATTACGGGATATGGTTCAGAACCATTTATTGCAAATCCTTTGTATGGTTGCTATGGAACCGCCTGCATCCCTTGAATCCGGGGAGATTAGAGACCGGAAAGTAGATGTTCTGAAAGCAATCCGTAGAATTTCTCCTGACCAGGTCGATCATTATGCGGTGAGGGGCCAATATGGAAAGAATATTATAGACGGTGTAGAAATAAAGGGATACCGCCAGGAAGATGGGATTGCTAAGGATTCCAACACAGAGACTTTTGCGGCTGTAAAATTCTACCTTGATAATGAAAGGTGGCAGAATGTTCCTTTTTATGTCCGTACCGGGAAAAAAATGAAAGAAAAACATTCTTATATTACGATCCAGTTTAAACCTTTGCCGCATTCAACGTTCTCGGATAGTCCTCATCTTTTATCAGCAAACAGGCTTATCATCAATATTCAGCCGCTGATGGATATCAGACTTCAGTTTATGACCAAAAAACCAGGGCTTTCGCTGGTCCTAAAACCGGTAGAAATGATCTTTGATAACTTTGTCTGTCAGGAGGATACCCCGGAAGCCTACGAAACTTTATTATTGGATGCGCTTATCGGGGACCTTACCTTATTTATGCGTTCCGATCAGGTAGAAGAAGCCTGGGATGTAGTTACTACTATACAGGAAGCGTGGGAAAATAATAAAGATGCCTCTTTCCCTAATTATAAAGCGGGGAGCTGGGGACCGGATGACAGTATTTCATTGGTTGAAAGACAGGGGCATAGCTGGGTGTAGCAAGTATTAATTTAAAAAGAAAAAAATGAATATTACGATATTTGAAGATCTGGATAAGCTGTATAAAAAAGCAGCAGATACCTTTGTTGATCTTTCAAAAAAATCAATAGAGAAAAACGATAAATTTGTTGTCGCGCTAAGCGGAGGCTCTTCTCCTAAGGCTATTTTCAACTTGCTGGCAACTCCCGGATATGCAGAAAAGATTGAGTGGAATAAAGTGTATTTCTTTTGGGTTGATGAACGATGGGTTCCTTTAGATGATGACAAAAGCAATGCTAAAATGACTTTTGAAGCCTTACTCAATAAGGTTCCGGTTAACAAAGATCAGGTTTTTCCAATGTATAAGGAAGGTATGGCACCTGAAGAATATGCTAAAGAATATGAACAACAGATCCGAAAAGTTCTTGGGCCGGACGGTATTTTCGACTTCATTCTTTTAGGAATGGGAGATGACGGACATACGGCTTCTTTATTTCCGGGAGAAAATGTTTTGGATGAAAAAGAAAAGTGGGTATCCGCTTACTATCTGAAACCTCAGGAAATGTTCAGAATTACTTTAACGGCACCATTGATCAATAAAGCGGATAACATAGTGGTTGTTGCATTTGGGGAGTCTAAAAGGCATGCGCTGAATGAGATACTCAACGGAGAATATAATCCCAAATTATATCCGATGCAGCTTATTGAGAAAAAAGAAGGTTTTCAGTTTTTCACAGATGAAAAAGCAGGAGGTTAAAATCTGAGCTATTTCAACTTATTTTAATCAGAAAATAGAACTTCGCGTCACTGAGCGCTAATTTTTTCAATACTTTATAAAAGTATTCAAAGATTGAAAATTGAATATATTGAGCGTCTAGATCTATAATGGATCTGGACGTTTTATTTTTAAATTGTATGTGGTTTTAGTGCCTTAGATCCTAATATTGAGAAGTTATTTTATCTAATCTTTGTGTGATTTCTCTGGATTTTTCACAAAGAAATATTGATTTTTTTTGAAAAATATTTTAAATAATATTATCTGAAAAATTAATTGTAAAAAGTTTTCATGCATCATTACAAATCAAAATTTCCTTGCTGTTAATATATTCCTGAGGAGTCATTTTAAATTTAGACTTAAAGACTCTGTTGAAAGTTGACCTGTTATAAAAGCCTATAGTAAGATATATTTCCTCCATTGAAAATTCTTCATTTTTGTCTTCAAGGGAAGCAATAAAAGCATTTAATCTAAACTCGTTCAGATAGGTTTTAAAATTATTTTTTGTGTAATTATTGATGGTTGTAGAAACGTATTGGGTATTGGAATTCACATCACGTGCTAATTGCTTGAGACTATATTCCGGATTTTTCCATGGTTTTTCAGTTTGCATTAACAGCTCAATTTTTTTAAATAATTTTTCATAAATAGTGATTGAAAGCTCATCCTCAGAATATTTATTCTTAAACAATCTCATTTTTTTCTGTTTCTCCAGTAAGAAGAAACCTTCTACGCTTATATTATTTTCCATTAAGAAAATGTAGACAGATTTCAATCTAAGAATTTGAATTGCATAGTATAAACAAACAGTAAAGATGATAAATGCCCAGACAATCATATAAGTATTGGAAACTTCATAGTAAAGAATATCATTGATATTTATATTGTCTTTTATAAAATAATAGTTAAATATAATACTTAATGGAAGACCTGTAAGTAAAATGGCCGATATATAAACTGTTTTCTTTACGTTGTAAAATAATAGCAATGCAATAGGAAATATAAAGACATATACAATAATACTTGGAAAATTCTGATAATATACAATGGTCAGAAAAGTATTTAAAAGCATAAGATAAGCCAAGGTAAGTTTTCCAACTTTCTGAAAGTTATAATCCCCAGAAACTAAAGTGAAAATATAACAAGGCCCTACTGTTAAAAGTAATATTAAATCATAAAAAAGGTGTTTGGTTCCCCAAAAATAGAGATCAAACAACAATGTGATGAACTGTTTCACCAATAATAAGAATATGATTTTTTTAGCGAAAGAATATTCTAATTTTTCTATTTTATTTTTTACTTCATCTGCGAGTACATGCATAACAATATATAATTATATAAAAGTGATGTTTTGATAATTTCATTGAATAATATCATGTATCATTTCCGTAGATGTAAACTTTAAAAATGGTTGATTTTAAGTGTTTTATAATTTTTACAAAATGAAACATATCTTTTTTTAAACTATTCGATTTTCAAAAATTGTGCCTATAATTTTGTAGGACATAAATTTTAAAAAAAAATTATTATGAAAAATTACCCGATTATTAGTATCGTATTATTATTGTTTTTATTCTTTAATCCTTTATTTTTTACTGCTCAAGTTGGGATTAATACAACAACACCAAATTCGAATTCTGTGCTTGATTTAACTTCAGATAATAGAGGTTTTTTACCTCCAAGATTAGCATTATCATCTATAAATTCTCCATCTCCTTTGTCCGAACATGTGGCAGGTATGGTTGTCTACAACATTGCTAAAGTAAATGATGTGAGTCCTGGTTTATATGTCAATGATGGAGTGCAATGGGATAAAATAAATCAGCCTTCTGACGATGAGTCGGGTTCCATATTGTTAAAACAAAAATACAGAGGAAGGAATCTACAGTCTAATGGCTTTAATAAACCAACATTAAAAGTGCCTTCCATGAATTTGGAGTTCAGATTTGCAACTTATAATGGTACAACACCTGGAGCCAATAGCGATAATTCCTATACATATATTGAAGTAAGATTATTGTCAGCTCCTGTTTCAGATGTTACTTATTATGCTAGTTTATTGTGGTTTGGGTCTAGCACAAATGGAAGTGTGCAGAATGTTACCTTTACTCCATCGAATTGGGATACATGGTCAAATGCTTTATCATACAATGGAAATTGGACAAGACCATGGGGATTTCAGTTTCAGATTTCTACAAAAGATGGAGTAATACCGGGAAGTAATGATTTAAAAGCGGGGTACTTTTATGGGTTTGATAGTTTTAATAATGGGGCAGGAGCCGAAAACGAAACATATGTTGTTGCATTCGAACAATACTAAGATTATCAAGAAGCAGATGAATATTTTCATTTATAACTGATATCTGTTTCTAAAATAATTATACAGCCTGAGATTATTTTCTAGGCTGTATTTTATTATATATAAGAAAGTAACTTTTACATGATCGTCTTTTTTGTAAAGCTTACTTTTATTTTAAGATGATAGTTATTAAGTTTTTGGAAACTAAGATTTTCACTAATGTAGTTACAATTTGTGTGTAAATTGTAATGATAATACTGCAATGATTGTTTATTATATATAATAATCAACGTTAACTCTTCAAAAAACTTAGATCAATTTTACTATGAAAAAACTTCTGTTAAGCTTAATTTACCTTAGTGTATCTGTTGTTTCTGCACAAAAACTGAAAAAGCCAGTAATATCCAACTCTAAAAAAGAGTTTTTTTCCCATCAATCTATTCAGCTCGAAACCGATAAAATTTTTAATAAACTTGTTGAGATCAGAAGAGATTTTCATAGAAATCCGGAATTGGCAGGTCATGAAATTCGGACTCAGAAGATGCTAAAACAGTATTTGATTGCCTTAGGACTTGAGGTAGAAACGGATATATATGGGTATGGAGTAGTAGGAATCTTAAGGGGTGAACGTGAAGGAAAGAAAATAGCCTGGAGATCAGATATGGATGCGCTTTTAAATGATTTTCCGGATCCGCAGCCTTTCAAATCAGAAACAAAAGGTATTCAACATAGCTGTGGTCATGATGTTCATATGGCGATCGGACTGGGAATCGCTGAAATTCTTGCTAAAAATAAAAAGCATTTAAAAGGAATCGTTTACTTTGTATTCCAACCGGAAGAAGAAACCTTTATGGGAGCTAAAGGAATAATGAATACTAATTTATTTTCCAAAATAGCTCCTGATGAAATATATGGTCTGCACGTAACCGCTCTCCCGGTAGGAGAAATAATAGTGAAGCCGAATGAAGTATTTGCTTATCAGAAAAGAATACGAATTGAATTAAAAAAAGAATTATCAAAAGAGGAGATAAAAAGTTTAACCGGGAAAATTCATACCTCTTTGTCCCGCATGAACGCAGGAAGTAAGCCATGGGAAATTCAGCATATAATAGATCCGGATATAGGATTGATAAACCCTAATACTATTTTTAAAGATTATCGCATCCTGGACGATAAGTTGAGTGTCTATTCTAGAAATGATCACTTCTTTCTCGAAGCTTATCTGTATGAGACCAATGCATCACGTGTTCCGAAAATAATTCCTGAAGTTAAAAGATTGGTGGAGGATGCTTATAAAAGTCAGCTTATTTCAGTTTCATTTATACAAGAAAACCCTACAGTCATCAATGATGAAAAACTGACCGGCACTGCAATAAAAACCATTCGTGATATTTACAGGATCAATGCAATTTCTCCTGATTATGGACAGGTTCCGTTTTTTAATGATGACTTTGCTTATTTTCAACAAAAAATACCAGGTGTATATTTTCTCCTTGGAGGTTCCAACTTTGAAAAAGAAATGATTGCTATGAATCATTCTCCAAATTTTCAAGTGGATGAAGAAAGCATAAGAACAGGGGTGAAGTATTTTTCATCGCTGATTATTGAACAACTTTATAAAAACTAAGTTCTTTCACGAAACTTTTTTTAAAATAATTCCTTTTTGAAAAGGGAACTTTAAAATTTTAAATAAAAAAAGATGTAGTTTTGAATCAAGCATCGTATAGTTTTATTAAACTCATTAGCATAGCAAAAGTAAATTGAAAAAAATTATAAGTATAGCCATTGCTGTTTCAGGATGGATTAATATGTATTCTCAAAGCACCTATGTTTTTTTTGGATCTTTTAACCGTGACAAAGCAGCTGATGGAATCTATGTATATCAGCTGAATACAGATACCGGGAAATTATCAAAAGTAGTCAAAACAAAGAATATCCTGAATCCATCCTATATCACCCTGTCGCCCAATGGAAAATACATTTTTGCCTGTACGGAAAGTAAAACACCCAATGCCGGCAGTGTAAGCAGTTTTGAATTTGATCCTGCCAAAAAAACACTTAATTTTATCAATAGCCAAAAGAGTGGTGGTGAAAATCCGGTTTATGTAACTGTTCACAAAAATGGTAAATGGTTGTTGAATGGGAATTATACGGAAGGAAGTATTTCTGTATATCCAATTTCAGATAATGGAAAGATCTATCCGATGGTCCAACGGTTCCAGTTTTCAGAAGGAAGTGTCAATCCTGAAAGACAGGACCGTTCTCATATTCATTCAACCGTTTTTTCACCGGACTTTAATTATGTATTTGCTTCTGATCTGGGTGCGGATAAGATCAGGATTTATCAATTTAAAAATGATGCGGTTCAACCAATGGATGATGCTGAACCTGCTTTTATTCCTACTATGGCGGGAACGGGACCCAGGCATTTCACCTTTCACCCTAATGGTAAATTTGCGTATTGTATCGAAGAATTAGGCGGGGCGATTGATGTGTATTCCTATGAAAACGGAAAATTAGAAAACATCCAAAGAATCAGTACCCATAAAAATGAAGTAATAGATAATTTTGAAAGTTCAGATGTTCATATTTCTCCTGATGGAAAGTTCTTGTATGCTTCAAACAGGGGTAATGAAAATAATATTGCTATTTTTTCAATACTTGAAAATGGTACCTTAAAAACTGTAGGATATCAGCCCACTTTTGGTAAACAGGCAAGAGTATTTGAAATAGATGAAGAAGGGAAGTTTTTAATCGTGACCAATGCTGCCAGTGGAAATGTTTTTGTGTTCAGACGCAATCAGCAAACGGGATTGCTGCAGAAAGTAGGAAGGAAGCTAAAAATAAAAGGGGTATCTTGTGTGAAGATAAAAAAATACCACTCTCGTTTCTAATAATTTACTTTATGGACAAAGAAACAGCCAGATATATCATAGCGTATTTCAGCGAATTAATGACTGATCATGAAAAGTTAATCTTAACTTATCGCATGTATTCATTCATGTCTTTTTCCGATATTCAAACGGGAGATTTGGGAGAACTAAAATCAGATGAGCCTTCAGAATATGATCATGAAAAGATTAGATTAAATGTAGCAACCAGGATTATATCTGAATACCCTGAAAAAGTATTTTTTAACAATTGTCCAAAATGCGGAAAACTTGCGCGTACACCAAAAGCAAAGCAATGCAGGTATTGCAAATATAGATGGGATTATGTAGTAACAGCTCAGTTTAAACTTGATTTTGTTTTAGAAATTACCAATAGGCCCTTTTTTCTAATAGGACAAATTATCAATGGTGAAATAAATCAAAGCCACCTGATAGACATGACTAATGTGGGAATAGATAAATTAGTAAAAATTGACAGTATTGAATTTGCGTATTATCATCAAAATGAACAAATATCGGGTAGTATTGGACTGGCAACGAGTGGCCTGACAGAAGAAGAAAAGCAATATTTAAAAGATAAAAGTCCTTTTAGAAAACCAGTTAATATCATTAGTAAATAATGAGTAATCAATATTTCATACCGATTATTCAGTGTAATCATTCTGATAATAGACATATCCTTCAAAAAATGAATTCGTAAATATCTCTCTTGGATATTGAAGAGGAAAAGCTTAACCAATATTTTTAATGAGAAAATGTAAATATTATGCTTTTTATTTCATATTATAGTGAATTAAATTACTTGCGTAACTATTTATTAATGGTAGATTAAAGATAATAATTTGTCACTAATTAATGAATTTTTGTAATTTAGCCGAAACTTAACCAGTAAGTAAACTGAACGAATTTGCTAAAATTTAGATTGTCGGGGGTATTTACTAATAACCAATACAAGAGGTTGTCTTAAATGACAGCCTCTTATTATTTATTATAAGTAGTCCGAAATGGGAAACAGTAGGGCGATAGACAATAAAAAAGCCTTCCGGAGAAGGCCTAAAAAAAACACAAATGTGATTAAATCACAAGAAGTTCAAATATAATAAAAAATCCTCAACCTAAGTTGAGGATAAAAACTAATAACCATGAAACTCAAACATGAGTCACGTGCATAGTAAACGGAGCATATGAAATAATATTTTGTAAAAAATAAAGAAAATACAGGAAAACCCGTGTTTAAAGTGGTTGTGTGGTATATATTTTTTTATTCTTCTGTTTTTTTATCGAATATTTTTTGAATAATAAGGGATTTAACTATATCAAATTAAGTATTATAACAAAAGTGGTCCCTTTCTTTTGTTATATTTTTTACTTCTAAATCCCAACTTTTACATCATTAAAGTCTTTTGTCATATAATATTCAAAACATAATAAAAGTGGAATAAAATTAGTAAAGCTGAAAATAATTGACGCTTTATAATGTTAAAATCTATTATCTTAGTTAATAGAATTTTGTTACACTTACCGCCAATGGACAATGAATTTCAACCAGATGCAATTATCGTAGGTTTTGGTTTGGCAGGACTTACTGCTGCTATGGAAATAACGAACGCCGGAAAAAAAGTATTATTGATCGATCAGGAGACAGAACAGAATATCGGAGGACAGGCATTCTGGTCTTTTGGTGGTCTTTTTCTGATTAATTCTCCTCAGCAGCGAAGAGTAGGAATTAAGGACTCTTATGAACTGGCGAAACAGGACTGGATGGGAACAGCAGGTTTTGATCGTAAAGAAGATTACTGGCCGAAACAATGGGCAGAAGCCTATCTGAATTTCGCAGCTAACGAAAAGTATGATTATATTTCTAAAATGGGAATTAAGCTGATGTTCATGGTGGGGTGGGCAGAAAGAGGAGATGGCTCCGCGGATGGGCATGGTAACTCCGTTCCTCGTTTTCATGTAAGCTGGGGCACTGGGACCGGGGTTGTAAAACCTTTTGTAGAAAAGGCTTACGAAGCAAAAGCAAAAGGGCTTCTTGAAATGAGGTTCAGGCATCGCGTTACCAGCCTTATTACAGAAAATGGTAAGGTCACAGGCATTGAAGGAGACATTCTTGAAAATGACAATAAAGAAAGAGGTGAGGCAACCAGCAGAATTGTTGTTTCACAATTCAAATACAGTGCACCCCATATTATTATTGCTTCCGGAGGAATAGGAGCTAATCATGAACTGGTGCGCAAAAACTGGCCGCAACGATTAGGTAAAGCTCCTGAAAAAATGGTATCTGGAGTTCCTGCTTATGTAGACGGGAAAATGATAGGGATTACTGAAAATGTCGGAGCTGATATCATCAACAGGGATCGGATGTGGCACTATACGGAAGGTCTTCAAAACTGGAATCCTATTTGGCCGGATCATGGGATCAGGATATTACCGGGACCTTCATCCCTGTGGTTTGATGCGAATGGAAACAGGCTTCCAGCGCCTTTCTTACCTGGGTTTGACACATTGGGAACCCTGAAATACATACAGGATACTGGGTTTTCTTATTCGTGGTTTATTTTAACACAAAAAATCATTAAAAAAGAGTTTGCCCTTTCTGGCTCCGAGCAAAACCCTGACATTACAAATAAGGATTACGGTCTTTTTTTTAAAAGAATCTTTGGGAAAAAAGCACCAGGTCCTGTGGAAGCTTTTAAAGAACATGGAAAAGATTTTATTGTATCGGATAATCTTCAGGATCTGATTAAAAGGATGAATGAACTTTCCGGAGATCATCTTTTGGATTATGAAAAGGTAAAATCTCAGATCGAAGCCAGGGACAGAGAATTGGATAACTCGTTTTCAAAAGATACACAGGTGAATTACATAAGAAGTACCAGAAAATACCTTGGAGATAAATTGGGAAGAGTAGCCACACCACACAAGATACTGGATCCACGAAACGGACCTTTAATTGCGGTAAGGCTTAATATTCTGACAAGAAAAACGTTAGGAGGGATTAAGACCAATCTGAATGGACAGGTTTTAAGAGAAGATGATACAATAATAGAAGGACTTTATGCGGCTGGGGAGGTTGCAGGTTTCGGAGGGGGAGGAATGCATGGCTATCGAGCCCTGGAAGGAACCTTTTTAGGAGGCTGTATTTTTTCAGGAATGAAAGCCGGAAAATATATTGCCGGGCTGAAATAAGATAAAGAACAATATCATGAGCACCTACTTTGATGATAAAACAGTTTGGATCACAGGGGCTTCTTCCGGAATAGGAGAAGCATTGGTAATGGAGCTGGCTGCAAAGACTACAGCAAAAATAATTCTTTCATCCAGAAAAGAAGATCAGCTGGAAGCAGTTGCGCAAAAAGCAAAGCTGTCCAAAAATCGGTACGCGGTATTACCACTGGACCTTTACAACTATAAGAATATGGCTATTGTTGCAGCAGAGGCAGCTGGAAAATTCGGAAGTATTGATCTTCTTATTAATAATGCAGGATTGTCTCAGCGGTCTCTGGCAATGGAAACTGATATTGAAGTTGATAAACGTCTGATAGACATAGATTATATTGGAACAGTGGCCCTTACCAAAGCAATAATTCCTTACATGATCAGGAATGGAGGAGGACAAATTGCTGTTGTTTCAAGCCTTATGGGTATTTTCGGGGCTCCGATGCGGAGTGGTTATGCGGGAGCAAAACATGCTTTGCATGGCTTTTTTGATGCTCTTCGGGCAGAATTATACAAAGAAAATATTCTGATAACTATTATTTGTCCGGGGTTTATACAAACCAATATTTCAATGAATGCCGTAACCGGAGACGGATCTTCACAGGGAACCATGGATAATGCAACCCAAAATGGTATGCCGGTTCACGTTTTTGCCAGAAAAATGCTTCGTGCGATTGAAAAGAAAAAATACCAGAAAGCGATAGGAGGCAAGGAAGTTCTGGGTGTTTTTCTTAAAAGATTTTTCCCCGCATGGCTGGCCAGGATTACCAGAAAAGCGAAAGTAGTTTAAAAAATCGTACAGGCAATTCCAATTGATCAAGAATGTATGTGAGGTAGGCTATATATCCTGTTTCATACCAGGTGAGATAAATTCTTTGTAGTAATCCAGAGTGGAAGTAGTCAGTTTTATAAAACCTCCCGGGTAAGCGAGAGGTATATAAACTGTTGAGATTATAATAACACAGGTTATTAGACTATAAAGATATAAAGATTTTAAAATTAATTGTCATTATTTTTGTTAATTATTCGTTATCTGTAGAATAATTATGGTTTTTTTTATTAAAAAAACTATTTTTCGGCTTGTATTTTTAGATTTCTTAACCATTCCTGTAAAGAATGTTCCAGATGGCTCTGGAATTTTTTATGCATCATGGTAACAAGCCACCCTTCCATACTTTCATCTACAACAACGGTCGTGTTTACACCATTCGGAACAAATGTCCAGTTGTGAATCTGATATGTTGTTGGGTCTGAACAGGAGCATTTCGGTTGATATCTTCTGAAACTTTATAAGAACTGGTAAGTTCTAATATGCCAATGATCAGGAGCAGCGCTGTTAATAAAGCTAAAACACTAAAGAGAAACTTTTTCATAATGTTGTTTTTGAATATTTTGATACACGAAGCTACCGATTTGTTGTTCACGTTTATTGTAAGAAAACGAAATAATACAGGTTCTGCTTTTGATTTAAGAAAAAATCACACATTATTATTTAAATAGTCATTAAAAAAATCCGGGACCAATTGGCCCCGGATAAAAAACAGTTTAAAACTATTAACACTAATTAATGATTATCTTGAAGTCTCAAAGAATAATCAATTATAAAAAACTGACTTATTATTACTTTTTCTCATCATTTGTGTTTTTTGCTTATTATTAGAAAAACTATATATCTTCTTGAAATTTTTTGATGATCAGTAATTAAATGTATTTTTTAGCGTTTAACTGCAATTTTTTTTTCATTTGTGTTTTTTTTAAGTTAAATTAAGAGATTGTGTTAATTTTTTTTAAAGTGATCTTTATTGAAGTTGATCTTTTGTTGTTTTATTTTACTTTCTGATTTAAATAATTTCCTGTCACAAAACTATAATGAAAAAACTTATAAACAAACCTTAAAGCGCCTATTGTGCAGAGATGTGTTAATTTATGTATATTTGTGTAAGTGCATTTTTTTATATGATTGATTGTGGTCATAAATGTAAATTGGTTAAATGGAAAAACATATAAATACACAAAATATACAGGGATTGAGTTGTATTGAAAAGCAGTCAATAGTCCTGTAAAATAATTACCAATTGTATATATTTAATTAATTTAGAAACATGCTAATAAATAAAGTATTAAAAACATCCACATTCTTTATTGTTTTTTTTATTTTTTGTAGTAATACCGGGGCACAGAATAGCAGTAAAGAAATTGATAGTGTAAGCCGGTTGTTGGAAAAAAATTATATAACAGGAGATAATAATCCAGGACTCACGCTTAAGAATGCTATTGTTCTTTATTATCTATCCCGTGAAAAGAAATTTTACCCTGGGCAAGTTTATTCAATATTTGAAGAAGTTAGGATATATCAACTTAATGGTGATTTTGATGCGGCTTTGGCCAAAATTAATGAAGGTGTTGATCTGGCGATAAAACAAAATGATTACAATATGATATGTCGCATTTTGTTATCTTATCATAAAGTACTCTTACAGCTTGATCACCTAAGTGCTGCAAAACAAATTTTAAATAAATGTCAGGAGTATAATAAACTTGTTACTATAAAGAATGATAAGCTGGTTAATGATATACACATCACAGTGGCAAAGGCTGAGCTATTGACGATTAGTGAAAATTTTAATGAAAGTACCAAGCAAGAGGTTGTCAGACTTAAAAAACTTGCTTATTCACAATGTCTAAAAATAGGTAATGAAAGCAGATTGAAGAAGGTAACCACAATCTGTACACTTGAGTCCCTGGCCGGTTCCCTCGCACGCTTTAA
This sequence comes from Chryseobacterium sp. B21-037, assembly GCF_028570785.1. Lineage (NCBI taxonomy): Bacteria > Pseudomonadati > Bacteroidota > Flavobacteriia > Flavobacteriales > Weeksellaceae > Chryseobacterium > Chryseobacterium sp. B21-037. The sequence goes on along the minus strand of NZ_JALGCB010000001.1, from coordinate 1,658,373 downwards.
AAAAGTAGATGAAGCCAGAAAGTATATCGCTATCACAGATCAGTTTCTTGCTTCATTTCCGGACGATAGATTTATCATCCAGAATTTAATAAATAAAGGAATCGTTGAAAAAGAATCCGGGAATTATCCTGCAGCTATTAGTTATTTTTCAAGGGCTATTATGGACTCCCAAAAAGATCATAACCGATATGAGCAGTATGAGGTGTATGCCATGATGGCTGAATCATATGAAGGATTGAAAGATTATGAACAATCTACTTATTTTTCAAAAAAGTATAAACGGATCATAGATAGCGTTGATCTGGTAAAGAAAAAATCAGGGGATGTAAATTTTATTAATAAAATAAATGGTAAGGTTTCTGACAATGTAGAAGAGGTGTCATCAAAACCAACAAATATTGCTATTGGTGCAGGTGTTATTCTCTTAGCAGCTCTTTTTGGTTTCCTTTATTATAAAAAGAAACAAGGAAATAAAGAGGATAATTCTATTCAGAATAAAATACCAGATGAAGTGCCGGCAGATATCATTAACCTCGAAAAAGCTGAAACGGAAACTGTAAAGGATAACATTTCAAATGCAAAATCAGAAAATACAAAAGAACTGATACTTTTAGCTAAAGAAGATATCAATGCATTTTACATAGAGTTCCAGAAAATATATCCTAATTTTTATCCTACCCTGAAAAGTAAATACCCTGATCTGAATATTTCGGATATCAACTTCTGTACGCTTCTGAAGATGAATTTTGGAATTAAGGAAATATCTCAATATGCCAATTCTACAATCAGAGCAGCTGAAGCGAGAAGATACAGGATCAATAAAAAGATGGAGCTGAAAAATCAAAATGAGCTATATATGGTACTATCATCTATTAATTAAAGGAACAGGTCGTTGTATCAAAATCCGAAGCCACAGGTGACTTCGGATGAAAACAATCTGAATTGTTTATAGTGAAAACGACTATTTAAACGATAAGGAGAGCTTTATCATATAGATGGCTGGCTCTACTGGCTTCACGTGCTTTTCATTGTTTTGTCTGGGGGACGTTTATTAATTTTCGGACATTACTTTTCCTGCAGTTTTGTTGTAAACTGTTAAATAATGTTGAACGATTAAAAAAATAAATGAAAAGCAGCTAATCTTTAAAATAAAGCCTGCGAAAGAAGCCAGAGGAGCAGCCTGATAAGAATGAAGGACATTTGGCTTATTTATACTTAATGAAAGTAGCCTGTATCTTTTTTACTTTCATGTTAGTGGTTACCGACCCACCGGTATAAGTATTGTTTTTACTTCCTTTCTTCATGTTTCCAAAATCGCTTTTCGAACTTCCCGTAACCTCTTCTGTAAGCTTCATAATAACACCGTCTGCACCTCGTGACTTGCCTAATTCAATCGCTTTTTGCTGCATAGCATCCATGGAACTGAAACCTTGATTGATTTCTGTTGTCCCCATTGTTTCATGCTCTCTTTTTACATCAGCAGCATCAAAATAAACATCTACGTTTTGTGTGGCAGCATATGTTTTCCCAAAATAGGAAGGTGCACATGATGTTGCCAGTGAAAGGGCTAAAACTCCAACGGATTGGATTAATAATGATTTTCTCATTTTTTTGATTTATAAATTGATTGTTTGTGTATATATTGGTTTATTGTCTGTAATCCTATTCCGGGCCTTCTTCTTTTTTATTGGTAATTACTTTACCCAGCATTTGATTCATAAAAGATTCGCGGTAAGTCTGCCCGATTGGTATCTGGTTTTTAGTAAATTCGAGTTGGACTAAATTTCCATGGATCATCATAATAAAAGGGACTGCAATAATGAATGATTTATGTATTCTGAGAAAATGATCACCTGGTAATTTATTTTCAAGTCCACCGATATTTAATAATGCCAGGATTTCTTCTCCATCTCTGGTATGAAAGCATACATATTTTCCTTTTCCTTCTATGTATACAATATCCTGGGTTTTAATTTTTATTAGTTTTCCTTTATATTCTGTCTTAACCATGATAAAATCGTCTTCTGCATCTTTTGTAGATAAAGAAATGATTTCCTGCGCCCGTTGTACTGCCTGTAAAAACCGTGGAAAGAAAATTGGTTTTAGCAGATAATCTACAACATTATGGTCGAATCCGTCTAAAGCATACTCTCTGAAAGCGGTAGTGAGGATGACTTTATACCTGTCATTTAGTAATGGTAGAAATTCAACTCCTGACATACCCGGCATCTGAATATCTAGAAAAATGAGATCCACTTCCGTAGTATTCAAAATTTGTAAAGCTTCTGCCGGATTCATAGCAGAACCTACAAGTTTCAGAAATGGTGTTTGCTCAATATGCAATGCAAGTAATTCTATTGCGTGCGCTTCATCATCTACGACAATACAGTTAATCATAATTTAAAGATTAATGGTTATTTCATTTAAATAATAGTTTTCATCTTCCTTAACAGCAAAGGAATGCTTATCACCGTACATGAGTTGTAAACGTTGCTTCACATTGCTTAATCCTATTCCTTTTGAGGGTTCTTTGGGGCCTTTCTTTTTTTTATTGCTGACAAGGAAATAGATCTTATTTTTTGTGGCTTCCAGCTCAATGGTTACCTGGTTTTTTTCATCATTCAATTCCCCATGCTTAAAAGCGTTTTCCACCAAAGTAACCAATGCCAGAGTCGGGACATAAGATATGTAAGCTTCATCGGTTTCAATATGTTGATGATACTTTACTTTTAGCATATGATTGAACCGGATCTGATTCATTTCTATTACTTTTTTCATATGATCAATTTCCAATGCAAGAGGCACTGTTCCAAGTTCATCCCAATCATCCAGAGCATAGCTCATAATCTCTGAAAGAAGATGTACCGCATGGGCTGCCTCCGGGCTTGTTTTAAGGGTTTTTGTATAAATAAAACTTAGCGAATTGAAAATAAAATGAGGATTGATCTGATATTTTATGGCAGCAAGTTCGGCTTTTAATTTTTCCTTCTCCAGCTCTTCTTTACGCTTACGCATTTCATTGGAAGTTATTATCGTGGCAAAAAAGACGGCTATCAAAATGATAACAAGATCAAGTAATGCAGCAGTGAGAAAGAATACGTTGGGTGAAACGTAACTTGGATCTGTGGGTTTAGGGTTTTGAATCTGGAAATTCCATATGTATTCATAAATGGTCAGTATGGTAAAGAAAAGAAGCCCTTGTAAAATTGCTTTCTTCCAGTTTCTGGTTTTTATTAGAGGGATCAGTAACTGATAAATAAGAATATAGTATACAATGGTTCCCTTTACAACAGTATGAATAAAATTAATATAAAGCTGACTTCCTGTTCCGAATTGTTTCAGGGTGGTCTCCAATCCCTGTAGTCGGATCAGAAATAGAAATGCCGCCACACTCCACGTCGTATAGATCATTAGAATGATCATTATCTGCTTCCATTGTTTTTTGGCGAACGTTATCATGAATATACTTTATTTTGAGCTTTTTATAATTAGATTTTAATTAAATAGGGAAATAAGAAATATAAGTTTCCGTATTCTCTATGAAATTACAATAATTTTATTTTGACAGTGCAATATTAACTCATATACTCTTTAGCATAAAACATTATCCATCAACAATTGTATTCCCGGCATCAACAATTTGATTCGGGTTATTTTATAATCAGCAGGTATGAAAATAAAAAAGCAGAGATCAATTCTCTGCTTTTTCTTTTTGTAAAGTGTGGTTCATGGTAAGAATAATACCCAGAAGGATTATTGCAATAATTAGATACCGCCAGGAAAGATCTTTCTGTAAACTAACAGTTCCGCTTACGGAGATAATGAAACTTGTAACCGAAGTAATAATATACACCAGTCCTCCCATCAGTCCACCGGCAGTCCCTGCATTCTTAGGGAAATAAAGCATACTTGTTGTGAAGAATGAAGTAAATAGAATCCCCGAACAGATATGAATAAAAAATGCAAAAGGGATCATGATATATAAACTTTCAGAAAAATAACTTATAATAATGAGTCCCGTAATGAGAGTTAATTGTAATATGATAGGTTGCAGTATTCTTGCTTTAAAGCCTAATGATACTCTTTTTTTACCGATAAACCCACCGATCATCCAGGAGAACCCAAGGATTAGTGTACAGTATCCGATAACAACAGGGGTAAAATGGAAAGTATTTTCGATAATAAAGGGACCCGTGATATTGAATAGCATAACAATCGAGTAGCTTAATCCTAAAATAATAATGCCCAGCATAAAAATACGGTTCCGGAGCATCATTTTATACAAGCTGATGTTTTCAGAAAAATTGAGTTTCTTTTTTTGTGGAAGACTTTCTCCACTAAAAAACCATTCAAATAGCAGTATGGCTCCGGCATAAAAAGCCAGAAAGTAAAAATTAGCATGCCAGTTGAATAATTTTTCCAGATATCCACCAAGAAAAGGAGCGAGAATCGGACCTAAGGACCAAACAATTGTAAAATAACTGAGATAATGTTTTACTTTTTCCGCATCATAAATATCAACAAAAATAGCCCGTGTAGCGACCACCAGCACTGATACGGCTATCCCTTGAAGGATACGGAGAAGGCAAATCAGTAAAATACTATTGGTCATGGTGATTAGAATACTTGTAATTACCAATAAAAACAATGCGATTAACTTGGGGCGATACCGGCCGATGCTATCCAAAATTCCTCCCACGAATAATTGGGAAATTCCGTAGCTCAGCAAATAGGAGGTAAGGGTAATTTGTATATCTTTTTCAGAAACATGCATTCCTTTAGCCATTGAGGGGAAGGAGGGCAGATATATATCTGTAACAAACCCCGATAATGGAATGGATATAAAAGCCATAATGGTGATCAATCTGATCCTTTGTTCAGATGCTTCTCTCAACATAATTCATCTCTTTTTTAATGATACAAAAATAAGCCGGGAATTTTTGATATCAATTTTAAAAGACAAAGAAAAAATTACAAAATTCAAAGAATTAAATCGCGTGCTTGAATTTGAGCGGCGAGGTATTTGAATATTTTTTGAAGAAATTATTAAAATGAGAGGGTTGATCGAATCCCAAAGTGTAACCGATTTCCGCAATATCCCAGTTGGTGTATTTTAAAAGGTTTTTAGATTCCTCAAACATCCTTTCCTTAATAATATGTGTGGTAGTAAGCTGGGTTACGGACTTTACAGAAGAATTCAAATGATTGACGTGTACATTAAGGCGTTCGGCAAAATCTGATGCGGTTTTCAGGGCAAGCGGATAGGCAGGAGAATCTAAAGGGAACTGTTTGTTGAGCAATTCGTCAAAAAGACGGTACAGGCGTACATTTGCCGGAAGTTCATCAGGATCAACGTCTTCTACGCGGTTTTCAAGGGCAAGATGAAGGACAGATGCCAGATGACTTTTAATGCTTCCGCAGCGAAACGGATAATTTGAATTATTGAGTTTGTACATTTGTTCAAAATACACCGTTGTCAACTGAGTCTGTTCTTCTGTCAAAAATACAATAGGCATGCTCCATTCCTTAAATAATGATGTTTTCTTAAATAGCTTGAATTCCGAACTTCCGTTAAAGAATTCCTGATTGAAAAGGCAGAAGTAGCCTTCCTGCAGATCCCCATCGCATTCCCATGAATAAGGAATATTTGGAGAGGGAAAAAACAAAGCAGGACGGTCTACATACAATTCCTGTTGTCCATATTTAAAAGTTCCTTTACCGATGATGAAGCTTATTTTGTAATAATCACGACGATTGTACGGGCTTTTGAAGCTGCAATATCTTCGCATAGAGATATTAAAGTGTGATTTCCCCAATTCAAAATCGTGAGAATCAAACATTTTTAATTGGTTTTCTCTGATATTTCTGTAATAGTCTTCAATGGTTTCCAGCCGATCGCTCATAACTTTAAAATTATAAAAATCAAAGATACGAAAACCTAACGACAGATATTGCAAGCAATGTGTATTGTGTAAAATTAGAAAGGAGGTTGAAGAAAATGCCGTCAGACTATTCTAAAATTTCCAGCAAATCTGCTTTACTGAAGCCTTGTAATTTTGATTCTTCTGTTTTTATCAGTCCTTGAGCCAGTTTACTTTTCTTTTTCTGCAGGTTCAGTATTTTTTCTTCAATCGTATGGGTGCAAACCATACGGACGGCTACTACATGTTTTGTTTGCCCTATTCTGTAACTCCTGTCAATGGCCTGGTTTTCGGCAGCCGGATTCCACCATGGGTCTACCAGATATACATAATCAGCTTCTGTAAGGTTGAGTCCTACACCACCAGCTTTTAAGCTGATGAGGAATACCCTCACATTGTCATCGGTCTGAAATCTATGAACTTTTGTACCTCTGTCCCTGGTCTGTCCTGTAAGATACTCGAAGGGAATATCTTTATTTTCAAGTTCTTTTTTGATGAGGTCCAGCATTCCTACAAATTGTGAAAATACAAGGATTTTGTGTTCTTTTGATTTATTTTCAATCTGTTCCGTTAATAATTGGATCTTTACAGCGTGATCGCCTGAGTAGCCTTCTTTAAGTAATACAGGAGAATTGCATATCTGACGGAGTTTAGTAAGACCTGTCAAAACATGCATGCTGTTTTTTAGTGTTTCATCATCTGTGGAAGCGGATATGAAATCGCGTAATTCACGCTCATAAAGGTCATAGATTTTACGTTGCTCTGCATCCATTTCACAGTAGATTACCATTTCTGTTTTTTCGGGAAGCTCTTTGGCAACCTGCTTTTTTGTTCTTCTTAAAATAAAAGGATTTATTTTTTGTTGAAGTTCAATAGTACGTTTGTTGTATTCAAACTTATCGATGGGAATGGCATACGTATCTTTAAAATATTGTTTGCTCCCCAATAATCCGGGTGAGGCGAATGAAAGCTGGCCATACAGATCAAAGGTGTTGTTCTCAACAGGCGTTCCTGTAATAACAATTCTGTTTCTGGCTTGTAAGAGACGTGCAGCTTTATATTTTTCTGAATTGGGGTTTTTAATTGTTTGTGATTCATCAAGGAAAATATAATCAAAATGAAATGTTTTAAGAAAACGGATGTCCGAAAGGAGCATTCCATAACTTGTCAATATGATATCATAATCCTGAAAAAGGTTTGTTGATTTTTCCCTGTCCGGACCATAATGCATCAATACCCTAAGAGAAGGAGCAAATTTTTCAATCTCTTCCTGCCAGTTGAACAACAGGGAAGTAGGAACGATGATCAGGTGGGTTCCGGAATGATATTTCTCTTTTCGATATAGAATAAATGCGAGGATCTGTATAGTTTTTCCTAATCCCATATCATCGGCAAGACAGCCGCCGAAATTATAATGGTCGAGTAACCCCAGCCAATTGAGGCCTTCTTTCTGATAATCTCGTAGGGTAGTTCTCAATCCTGCAGGAACGGGAATTTCAGGTGCTTTTTTCAGCACAGAGAATTGCTTGGAGTAAGAATGAATTTCAGTCTGTACCTCTTTTGATAAAACCTCTTTTTCAAACCAATCCGAAACCTCCGAAAAGCTAACTTTTGGAATTTTAAGCAACTCTCCGTCAATATCACCAATCTGAAAATACCTGTCGATCTTCTTTATCCATTCATCAGGTAAAATTCCCTGGGTGCCATCATCCAGTTGTATAAACTTTGTTTTATTACGAAGGGCCCGGTGTACCTGTTTCAAAGAAGCTTCTTTACCTCCGAAACGAACACTTAGTTTAGCATTGAACCAGTCGATACCACTTGTCACCTGGATGTTGATTTTCGCAGAGTGAGGGTTCAGTTTGTTATTTTTGAGTTCATTAAATCCAAGGATGGTTATCCCTTCATTTCTCCATGCTTCAAAAGTTCTTAAAAACCAATCGGCATCCAGAAATTTATCTTTGTACAAGTAGAAATATTCATGTCCCTCCAGTTGGTCCTGTAAATCCTCATGCTGTATCATGACAATGGATGTAAGTGCTGTTTCAGCTTCGTAATTGCGTTCAATTTTAAACAGATTTCCATTCTGATCCGTATCATATAATTGCTTCCGGGAGTATACTGCCACCTCTACGGATCCGTATTTCATTACGGGTGTGATGGAGATATAGTTGCCTTCCTGGTGAAGATAAATGATCTTTTCCATTTGGAAATCCTTTTCCTGAAGCTGTACCGGACTGGCAGTACGAATGTAGCTGTAATTGATTTGGACATGAGTCTCTAATGGAGATAAAACAGTATGTAAAAAGTGTTCATACTTTGATGCATGAATCAGCAGAATCTCATTATTGGACTTAAAAAATCTGATCACCCTAAGAAGATCAGGATTGTCAATGAGATTCAATGTATTCTGATGATAGATGAAACAATCATGGCGGATTATTACATTTTTGAAAGAAAGAGAAATATCATTAAATAGTAATTCTCCCGTAATCTCATAAAAAGGCTCTTTTTTAAACACTGTAAGCAGAATTTCGGCTTTCAGCAGATTGAGCTTTACGGGAATCAGGGATTTAGAAGAAATGGCTTCTGAAATAGTATGATCGTGGTAATAAGTATCAAGTCCCTGTGGATTCCGGATAATTAACTTCAGGGCTTCCATTTCCGTTGCGTCCGCTTCTTCATTAAATTTATTCTGAAAAGAAGCGATTGCCGTATAGAATTTGATCTCAGCAGGTTGATCCGCTTTCCAGACGAGTTGCATAGGATGAATAGGGGTCAACGGGTTTTTGATCTTACCGCTTTGGGTAGTATCAGCTTCCATTAATGAAAAATTGAGATGATTATAATACCGGTGCTTGCCAATAACCAATATTCTTTTTCTCTCAGTTTCTTGTATAGCAAGTTCCTTTAAAACCGATTGCCTCGTAGGAAGCAGATTTTGTTTAAAGCCTGGTTCATCTATCTGGAGAAGTTCCTTTATCCTGGATTGAATGTTGAGTTTTCCGTTCTGTAATTCCAACTGGAAATAAGTGTCAAGGTCAGGTTCATTTTCCAACCCGAAACTTTTAGCATGTGAAACCAATGTCCTTTGTCTTAGATTGGCATCGTAGAATATTCTGTAATTTTTCTGTTCAAGAATACAATAAATAATCTCTGCCTGATGCTCACAAAGTTTTTCTCCGTATTGATCACAAGAGCATGCCGTTACAATTGAAGAACCTACCTGGCTTACGGAAATATTTGGAAATCCTATTGTCGAAACAGATTTCGTAAAAACCCCCGAATTAATCTCCAGGGCAACAGGTTCAATATCATGGAAGTTTTTTTCTTCCATAAATTTTGCCGTTGAAGTATGCTTTAAAAGTTCATAAACTGAAAGCGTGCTGATATGGGTATTCCGTAATATATATTCTTTTGGCAGTTCCATGGTTGGGACAGGCAGATAATTTATAAAAAACGAAGGTACATAAAAACAGATAAAAAGAATTGTGTACTCTTATTATAAAATTGAAATTCCGCTTCTTTTCCTATTGAAAAATGCTTTGCAATTTTTATACAGTATTAATGATGCAAGGTCCTTGAATTTTTTATGTGATAAACCTTAATTTAAAAAGGATATTGGAAAAAATTTAGCTTTAAATTAAAAATTTCACCCGCCTTCTAAAATTTGAATTTATATTGGGTATTATAAAGGATTATTTTTTTTCAAATTTTTGTAAACTTTTTTCATCACAGTTAGGCTGGAATCACCATAAAACCTATATTTGCACCCTAAATTTTAAAATAAATGAAAGAACTAATTGAAAAAATCAACGCGGAATTTGAAGCATTCGCAACTGAAGCAAACCAACAAGCTGAAAAAGGAAACAAAGCAGCTGGAACAAGAGCTCGTAAATCAGCTTTAGAACTTAGCAAATTGTTCAAAGATTTCAGAAAAGTTTCTGTTGAGGAATCAAAAAAATAAATTTCCTAAAAGCCAGCTTTTTAAGCTGGCTTTTTTTGTGCCGGGATTTTTCTATGGATGCTTTCAGATATTCAATCTCTTTGTTTTAGCGAATTTTGAAAATATAAGCTAAATAACACTAAATTTTACCAAGGTATTGTCTTATTTCCCTTTGTGGGTATATTTGTGTAGTTAGTTGTTTTACATTAATCACCCATCATATGAAGCATTCTTATTTATATTTGATTCTTTTTTTTGGTCTTTTTTCCGCGCAAAAAGTAAAAGTCATAGATTCAGAAAACGGGAAAGCCATATTTCATGCGAGGATTGTTCTTAATAATCAGGTTGTTTACACCAATGAAGACGGCTATGCTCCACTTGGGCAGAACGCAGGAAACTTTGAAGTATCAGCTTTCGGATATCAGAAAAGAAAAGTAACCGGTTTTAATTCTTTTATCAAATTGAAACCTTCATTCAAAAATATTGAAGAGGTAAAAATGGTAAGTATAGATATAAAAAAACTTTTTAATGATATAAGAAAGAATTATGAAAAAAGATATTATAATGAGCCTTCCTTGTATAATGTGGTATTCAAAGAAAAAAGATCAGATAATGATGAACTTTGCTTTTTAGTTATTACGGAAGCTAAATTATGGAGCAAAAGTAACCATTACAATTATAATGACGGAATTCGTAAAAATTATGACAAGATTCTCCAGATGCAACTGAATAATGTTAAATACCTGAAAAATTTAAAGTCAGACAGTATTTTTTCGCCGGGGAGTAATGAATTTTCTCATGAGTATATGGGAAATTACTTTCTTAGCTTCGAACTGAACCGTACACTTAATCATATTAATAGTATTAACTCAAAATATTCAGGGAAAATAATCTCTGAAGAAGGGGATGAGCAGCTGATGACTTTTAAGGTTAAATCCGGTACGGGTATTGAGCTCATAGGAGAGCTTAAGTATAACAAGACTGATAAAGTGATTACTTATTTTGAAGTCAATTATCTGCAGACAAATTATCCGCCAATCAGAAGAAAAATGGCAGGAGGAATAGAGTATGATTACCAATTAGGGGATGCTTCACTTACTTTTGATTTTTATAAAAGAGACGGAATGTATCTGCCCGCCTTGGTAAGACTTAAAGGTGAAAAATACTCTGCTTTTTACCAGGGAAAGAAGCATGAAAGAAAATTCAGCAGAGAAATTATTTACAATACTTTTGAAAAGTCAAATAAGGAGGGACTTTCGTACAGAGTAGACTTCAGTAAAAACATCTGGGAAAATGTTCCGGTAAAAGAGGAGAAAGAAGATGCTATCATACTTTCTGCTGAGGAGCAGGCTTTTATTAATGAAAAGTAACAAATTTTGAAAAAAATTTAAACTGTTGTTTTAAGCTGTTTTTTTAATTGTTATCCATTTAATTTCTTAATTATTTTCCTATAAAGGCTTTTCTTCCTTTATTTAGTTCTCCTTTTCTTTTCAATTTTCGCTGAAATCTATATCTTTATTCCAATCAATAATGCTATGAAGATAAATACGTTTTTTGCAATGCCGGCAGTTGTTCTGGCAACGCAGTTTTCTTGGGCACAGGCTCCCGCAAAATCTCAGGAAAAGCTTAATCCTATTGTGGAAAGTTTTGTGAATGAAGCCAATAATAATTCTCAACTCGAAAATATGGCCTATGAGCTGCTTGATGGTATCGGACCCCGTTTGGTAGGAACTCCGGAAATGCTTGCCGCCAATGAATGGACAGCTAAAACACTTCGCTCATGGGGAGTAGATGCAAACCTTCAGCAATTTGGAACCTGGAAAGGGTGGCAGAGAGGAATTACCCATGTAGATATGGTATATCCCCGTGTGAAATCATTATCTGCCACACAACTTGCATGGAGCCCTGCAACTAAGAAGGCAATTGAAGCTGAGGTTATAGTACTTCCAAAGGTATCTTCCAAGGCCGAATTTGATCAGTGGTTGCCTTCTGTAAAAGGTAAAATGGTATTGATTGCGCAGTATCAGAAAATCGGACGTTCTGATGATCAGATCAAAGAATTCGCTACTCCGGAATTATATGAAAAGCTAAAGGCGGAAAAAGAACAAGCTTCCAAAGATTTCCGTGATTATGTAAAGAATATAGGATATGACAATAATACACTTCCGGAAGCTCTGGAAAAAGCGGGAGCAGCAGGGATTGCCATTTCCAACTGGACAGGAATTATGGGAGCAAACAGAATATTCGGAGCGAAAACATCTAAAATTCCCATGATTGATATTGATGTGGAAGATTATGGTATGTTGTACAGAATGGCAGAAAAGGGGGCTAAACCCAAAATAAAGCTTGAGGCCCAGTCAAAAATACTTCCTGAAGCTAAAAGCTTCAACACGATAGGAATGATCAAAGGAAAGGAAAAACCCAATGAATATGTTATTCTTTCTGCACACCTGGATTCATGGGACGGAGCGCAGGGTGCTACGGATAATGGAACCGGCACACTTACCATGCTTGAGACCATTAGGATTCTTAAAAAATACTACCCTAATAATAAAAGGACGATTGTAATCGGACTTTGGGGAAGCGAGGAGCAGGGATTGAACGGATCGAGAGGATTTGTTGCTGATAATCCGGAAATTATGAAAGGAACTCAGGCTGTTTTCAACCAGGATAATGGAACTGGCCGAGTAGTAAATATCGGAGGACAGGGATTTCTGAAATCATATGATTATATCGGGAAATGGCTGAATGCAGTTCCTAAAAATGTACGTGATAATATTAAAACCGATTTTCCGGGAATGCCGGGAGGAGGTGGATCTGATCATGCATCGTTTGTGGCAGCGGGTGTACCGGGATTCTCATTAAGTTCATTGAACTGGGGATATTTTGGATATACCTGGCATACAACGAAAGATACATATGATAAGATCGTTTTTGATGAACTTAAAAATAATGTGATTTTAACAGCTACCTTAGCTTATATGGCATCTGAAGATCCTGAGTTTACCAGCAGAGAGAGAAGGGTAATGCCGCAAGATGAAAAAGGGGAGGTTGTAAAATGGCCTGAAGCAAAGCAGCCGAGAAGAGATTCAAAGGATTATAAATAAACAATAAATGAAACCGCCACAACACTGGGGCGGTTTTTTATTTAAAAAAAGCTTTTACAATAAAAGGTTCTGATCACCCTGATATTTCAGGAGATCCCTGATTTCCGGAATTTTGCTTTCTTTTACAATATAGGTCTTACAGATCGTGTTGTTCATATGCATGCTGAAATTCACCCGCGTTCCGGTTCGCCTTCCCATGGCAATTGTTCTGGTCGTGTGTTCGGAGAAGACAGGGGAAAAGTTAGCAAGGCATAAAAGATTTCTTTGGAATGATTTTAAAAATCCGGGATAGTTTCCGTAATCATCCAGGACTTTAATTTTAAATATTTTCTTGCCTAAAGTTGTTCCCCAAGACCATTCCGTTATGGTTCCTGCAATGATAACACAGGGTATGGAAAGCAGAATGCTGATAACAATTACTTTATGAAGGAGAAAGTAGAAAATTAAACCAAAAGGAAGCATATCTATCCACTTGGCAAAAAGTCTTTCGGTCTCGTTTCCTTTATAACCTGGATTATAAGGTAAATGATACTCGTATGCATGATAAATTCTTTGGCCGGACTCGTCAAAATAACGAGTCGGCCGGTGAATGACTTTTCTTTCTTTAATTTCCGAGATTTTCAAATTAAATTCTTTATAAGATCATGCTCAGCTGAATTCTCTTTCTTACCTCGTCTACTTCTGTTACTTTTACCTGAACATGCTGATGCAGCTTCACTACCTCATTCACATCTGAAACAAAACCGTCCTTGAGCTGAGAAATATGGACTAATCCACTTTCCTTAATCCCCAGGTCAACAAAACATCCAAAGGCTGTAATATTATTAACGATTCCAGGAAGGATCATTCCTATTTTCAGGTCTTTTACACTTTTCACATTGGGGTCAAATTCAAAAATTTTGGCTGCCTTTCTGGGATCCAATCCCGGTTTTTCAAGCTCTTTTAAAATGTCCCGGATCCCAAAGATACCAATTTCTTCGCTAATATATTTTTCCGGCTGGATTAATGCAATTTTCTCTTTGTTAGCTATAAGTTCATTCAGCTTTATTCCCAGGTCTTTGGCCATTTTTTCAACGATACCGTATGCTTCCGGATGCACCGCTGAATTATCCAATGCATTTTTTCCGTTGCTTATTCTTATAAATGCCGCTGCCTGCTGAAAAGCTTTTTCTCCTAATCTGGGTACTTTTTTCAATTGTTTCCTGTCTTCAAAAGCTCCGTTTTCCGCGCGGTAATTGACAATATTTTCTGCCATTTTCTCACCAATTCCGGAAACATAGCTTAAAAGTGATTTGCTGGCTGTGTTCAGGTTGATCCCTACGGAGTTTACACATTTCATAACCGTAGAATCCAGTTCGTTTTTCAATTGAGTCTGGTCTACATCATGCTGATATTGTCCAACACCAATGGACTTAGCATCAATTTTAACGAGTTCAGCTAATGGGTCTGCAAGCCTTCTGCCAATGGAAACAGCACCACGTACTGTCACATCATAGCTGGGGAACTCTTCTCTGGCAATCTTACTTGCAGAATAAACAGATGCTCCGGCTTCTGAAACAACAAAAACCTGCAACGGTTTGTCAAATGCAATTTTTTTAATAAAGAACTCTGTTTCACGGCTTGCTGTTCCGTTTCCTATTGAAATAGCTTCAATATTATAGGCGTTAACCATCGAGCGTATCTTTTTCATTGCCATTCCCGATTCATTCTGAGGTGCATGCGGATAAATGGTTTCGTTGTGCAGAAGGTCTCCTTTTTCATCAAGGCATACCACTTTACACCCGCTTTTGTATCCAGGGTCTATTGCTAATATTCTTTTTTCTCCTAAAGGAGGAGCTAATAATAGCTGGGTTAAATTTTCAGAAAAAATCTCGATCGCTTTTTTATCTGCCTTTTCTTTTGCTTCCTGTAGTGTTTCATTGGAAATGGCGGGTTCCAGTAACCTTTTATAGCTGTCTTTTATCGCCAGAGCAATTTGTTCACTACTTTCATTTTTAGATTTAATGATGGCATTTTCAATAAAATCGATTGCCTCTTCTTTATCAATTCCTATATTTACTTTTACAAAACCTTCAGATTCTGCTCGTAGCATAGCCAAAAGTCGATGGGAGGGTGTTCTGCCAAGGCTTTCTTCCCATTCAAAATACTGAGAAAATTTTTGTGCACCTTCCTCTTCTTTTTTGGCTTTAACAACTTTAGAAGATATAACTGCTTTGCGTTGAAATAAACGACGGAGATTTTTGCGGACATACATATTTTCATTGATCCATTCAGCCATGATATCCCGTGCTCCCTGCAAAGCTTCCTCCTGAGAAGAAACTAAATCGTTCATATGCCGGGAAACTACAGAATCCAGATCATGGGATTTCTGGCTCATAATGATTTTAGCCAGAGGTTCAAGTCCCTTTTCCTTCGCAGCATCGGCTTTCGTTTTTTTCCGTTTTTTATATGGAAGATAAAGATCTTCAAGTTCCTGTATGTCGAAACTATCCTGGATTCTTTGCTGAAGTTCAGACGTTAAAGAGTTTTGCTCCTCGATGGATTTGAGGATCGATTCCTTTCTTTTAATGATTTCGTCAAACTGCTTGCTGAGTTTTGAAATTTGTTCAATCTGCAATTCATCCAGATTTCCGGTCGTATCTTTTCGATATCGTGAGATGAAAGGAATGGTACAGTCTTCTGACAATAATTGTAAGGTATTCGTAATGCTTTTTTCAGGTATATTAAGCGTTTGTTGTATATAGCTGGTTGTATTCATTCTAAATTTTAGACTGCTAAAATAGGCAATTTATATGGTGAGTGAAATATCTTACACCTTACATATTTGTATGGTTTTAGGACTTTATGATGGATATCTGAAAATAAAAACTTAATTTCTTGATGTATGATAAGAGAATAAGTAATAAGGTTTTTCTACTTTTGAATTTCAGAATTAAGGAATCGATCCTGATCAGTTCAAAAACTTTTTAAAAAAATAAAATATGAAAAAAATTAGTGTTATCGCGTTAGTAGGAGTAGGATTGCTTATGGCATCATGTACTAAAGAGAAATCAGCGGAGGCTTCGGCTGCTGGCCAGGAACAGGCTGTTGCTGAGAGCAAAGGAGAAGTGCTTGCCGTAGATACAGTAGCTTCTGTGGTTAACTGGAAAGCTTACCATAAAGGAGGTTTTGCTCCACGTTGGGGAACTCTTAATGTAAAGTCAGGTGACCTTAGTGTTGAAGGAAATCAGGTTTCTGCAGGAAATTTTGTTATTGACATGACTTCTATTAAAGTGGATCCTGCTTCAGTAACTGAAAAGGACAAGAAGCCGGAAGATCTGGTAACGCATTTAAAAACTCCTGACTTCTTTAATGTAGAGAAGAATCCGGTTTCAGATTTTAAAATTACCAGTGTAACGGACCTTAAAGAAGCTCCTAAAGATGCTGTGGCAGGTGCAAATAAAACAATAAGCGGTAATCTTACGCTATTGGGAAAAACAATGAATGTAACTTTCCCAGCGAAAGTAGAAGCAACAGCTAATTCCGCTTCTATAGATGCTAAATTTACTGTAAACAGAGCTGATTGGGGAATTAAATTCGGAACTTCCGAAGCAGACCCTGCTGAATGGATGATTAGTAAAGACATTGAGATCGGCGTTAATGTGAAAGCAAAAAAATAATTTGTTAGATATACTAAATAGGGAGCTGCTATTAAGCAGCTCTTTTTTTATGTTTAACTTTTTTAGTAATTGATAACACGGGCTCGGCATCATTTTTTCTTCTTCTTAATTAATAACACCAAAAATTTTAATATTATGTCGAAAAAAATTGCAATTCTGGCAACCCATGGTTTTGAAGAAAGTGAGTTACAATCACCAAAAGAATTTTTGGAACAACAAGGTTGGACTGCGCATATTGTAAGCCCCGATTCCGGAACCATAAAAGCATGGGCCGAAAAAGACTGGGGTAAAGAATACACTGTGGACAAAAATCTTAATGAAGCAAATGCTTCTGATTATGATGCACTGGTATTACCTGGAGGGGTGATCAACCCCGATCAGTTAAGAACAAATGACAAAGCACTCCATTTTGTACAAGATTTTTTTCAGCAGAAAAAACCTGTTGCGGCGATTTGCCATGGTCCACAAATCCTGATCAACGCAAAAGTTGTAGACGGAAAAAATATGACCTCTGTGAATTCGATAAGCGAAGATCTAAAAAATGCAGGAGCTTTGTGGGAAGATAAAGAAGTTGTAGTGGATAATGGTCTTGTTACAAGCAGAACACCGAAAGATTTGCCAGCATTTAATGCTAAGATGGTTGAGGAAATAAGAGAAGGAAAGCACGGTTAATTTATAATTTCTGATCAAATATAAGATGAGGCATAGTGGTTAAATTTTAATTACTATGCCTTATTTTTTACAAGGGTCGTACATTTGCAGGATATGATGTATTATTTATTGGCTATTAATATCGTGTGCTTTTTTATATTCGGAATCGATAAACGAAAGGCTAAAATGCATCAAAGAAGGATTTCTGAAAACACACTTTTGGCATTGGCCCTGTTTGGCGGCAGTGTAGGAGGAATATTCGGAATTTTTATCTTTAGACATAAAATTTCGAAAAAATCTTTTTTATTAAGATTTTGTGCGGTTCTTGTTATTCAGATGGTATTGGTTTATTTTTTTAGAAAATACAGATGAAGGTATGATGTAATTAACGCCTAACAGCTGGATGGTCAGGTATATGTGTACTTTGGAATAAGGAGCCAGGGAGCCCATTGCCATGTGATTTATTTTAACTTTCTCATTATGAATTTGTTAAATAATGTATAATCATACTGATTAATTAATTAAAAAACACTATTTTTGCACCCGTAAAAATCATTCATGCAAAACATTAGAAATATTGCGATTATCGCACACGTTGACCACGGGAAGACGACTTTGGTTGACAAGATTATTCATGCTACAAACATTTTCAGAGAAAATCAGGAAAGTGGAGAATTAATAATGGATAATAACGATCTTGAAAGAGAAAGAGGGATTACCATTTTATCTAAAAATATTTCTGTTACTTATAAAGACGTTAAAATTAACGTAATCGATACTCCTGGTCACGCCGATTTTGGTGGTGAAGTAGAGAGAGTTCTTAAAATGGCAGATGGTGTAATTTTGTTAGTTGATGCTTTCGAAGGGCCTATGCCACAAACAAGATTCGTATTGCAAAAAGCATTGGAATTAGGGTTAAGACCATTAGTAGTTATCAATAAAGTAGACAAACCAAACTGTCGTCCGGATGAAGTACATGATCAGGTATTTGATTTATTCTTCAACCTGGAAGCTACTGAAGAGCAATTGGATTTCCCAACCTTCTATGGATCTTCAAAACAAGGTTGGTTCAATACTTCACTAGAGCAAACGGAGGATATTTTTCCATTATTAGATGGTATCTTACAATATGTTCCTGCTCCAAAAGTATCTGAAGGTAATCTTCAAATGCAAATTACTTCTCTTGACTATTCTTCTTTCCTAGGAAGAATTGCGATCGGAAAAGTAACAAGAGGTGAGATTAAAGAATCTCAGTGGATTGGTCTTGCTCAGGCTGATGGTAAAATTGTAAAAGGAAAAGTAAAAGAATTATACGTTTTTGAAGGTTTAGGAAAGAAAAAAGTAACTGAAGTACAAGCTGGAGATATCTGTGCTGTAGTAGGTTTCGACTCTTTCCAGATTGGTGATTCTTTTGTGGATATGGAAAATCCTGAACCATTACCAAGAACTGCAATTGATGAGCCTACGTTGAACATGACGTTCTCTATTAACAATTCACCTTTCTTCGGAAAAGACGGTAAATATGTTACTTCAAATCACCTGAAAGAAAGATTAACGAAAGAATTGGAGAAAAACTTAGCATTAAGAGTTCAACAGACTGATGATGCCAATACATTCCTTGTTTTCGGTAGAGGTATTCTTCACTTATCAGTTTTGATCGAAACAATGAGAAGAGAAGGTTATGAAATGACAATCGGTCAGCCACAAGTTATCTTAAGAGAAATTGATGGTGAAAAATGTGAGCCTTATGAATCATTGGTTGTTGATGTTCCTGAAGAGTATGCTTCAAGAGTTATCGATTTGGCAACTCAAAGAAAAGGGGATCTTCACATTATGGAAACTAAAGGAGAAATGCAACATATGGAATTTGAGATTCCTTCAAGAGGTTTGATCGGATTGCGTTCTCAAATGTTAACTGCTACAGCTGGTGAAGCTATTATGGCACACCGTTTTACAGAATATAAGCCATTTAAAGGTGCTATTCCTGGAAGAAACAATGGTGTATTGATCAGCAAAACTCAAGGTCCGGCTACTGAATATTCTATTGCTAAACTTCAGGATAGAGGTAAGTTCTTTGTTGATCCGGGTGAGGAAATCTATGCAGGTATGATCATTGGTGAACAAAACAAACCAGGAGATTTAGTTGTAAACATCGTAGAAGCAAAACAGTTGAATAACATGAGAGCTTCTGGAAAAGATAAAGATACTGGTGTTGCTCCGAAAATCTTATTCTCATTAGAAGAATGTATGGAATATATCCAGGGTGATGAAGCAATCGAGGTAACTCCAAACTTCATCAGAATGAGAAAGAAAGTACTTTCTGAAGAAGAAAGAAAAAGACTGGAAAGATCTGCGAAAGCATAATGAAATTCAATATAAGTGAAAGCCTCGATTTTCGAGGCTTTTTTTATATATAAAAGTTGAATTAATTCAATTTATTATAATATTTTTAAAAAACTAAAAAAATAATTTAATGTAGTTTTGCACCCTATGAAAGTTAGTAATTTAAAATTGATCATATTGCTGGGGGTACTGGCATCTTGTGGAAGTTCCCGTACCGTTCAGAATAATACGGTAAAACCAACAAGAAATCCAAATACAGCAAATCCCGTTAAAAATATTTCAAAGCCTCCTGTGGCTAATACTAAACCAGTTCCTGTACCACCAGCCGATGAGGTTTTTAAAGTTAATCTTCCGGCTATTAACAGGGAATTCCGGGGTGCATGGATTGCCAGTGTTGCGAATATCAACTGGCCTTCAAGAAACGATTTATCTATTGATCAGCAAAAGGCCGAAGCCATCAGTATGCTGGATATGCTGAAAGATAACAACTTTAATGCTGTAATATTTCAGGTACGTCCCTCTGCGGATGCATTATACACCAGTTCTATTGAACCTTGGTCTTATTTTCTGACAGGAGAGACCGGGAGATCCCCTTATCCCAATTATGATCCGCTACAGTTCTGGATTGAAGAGTCCCACAAAAGAGGTCTGGAGCTTCATGTCTGGCTTAATCCTTACCGTGCACATCATACAAACGGAGGAGCTGTGAACAGCCTTTCTATGGCCAATAAGCTTTCTGACATTGTGGTAAGACTAAAAAACGGGATGTATTGGTTTGATCCTGCGAATCCTAAAACACAGGGACATGTTTCTAATGTGGTAAAGGATATCGTGCAGAGATATGATATAGATGCGGTGCATTTTGATGATTATTTTTATCCTTATGCAACTTATAATAAGGGCGGTGATTTCCCTGATAACGCTACTTGGAATGCATATGTAAGCAGTGGAGGAACTTTATCCCGGGCAGATTGGAGAAGAGATAATGTCAATAAATTTGTTGAAAGGATTTACAAAGAAGTTCATGCAGAAAAAAATTATGTAAAATTCGGGATCAGCCCGTTCGGAATCTGGAAACCGGGTTATCCTGCAGGAATTACAGGATCTTCTCAATATGACGAATTGTATGCTGATGCTAAATTATGGTTAAATAAAGGATGGGTAGACTATTTTTCTCCCCAACTGTACTGGCCTATTGATTCTAAAGGGCAGGGTTTTGAAGCTTTGCTGAATTGGTGGGAATCTGAAAATACAATGAAACGCCACCTATGGCCGGGATTAAATACAGTGGAAATCAGGACTTCTGATCGTCCTTCCGAGATTAAAAACCAAATAGAACTTTCCAGACAGATTCTGAAAGGTGATGCCGGTGAAATCCATTGGAGCATTGCAGGGCTTACGAGAAATCCTTCGATGTTAAGCACCCTGAGAAACGGGCCCTATAAAGAAAAAGCTTTGGTGCCAAAAAGTCCATGGATTAAAGCTGCTCCTATCTCAACCCCAACATTGTTTGTGGCCGATAACGGAAGTTTTGCTCAGGCAAGCTGGAGTAATAAAAATCTGAAAGATGTATTTCAGTGGGCATTATTTAAGCAATATAATGGCGTTTGGGAAATTGAAATTCTGACTTTAGACACACTTTCAAAAGATATTCCTAAATATAAGGATGGAAAAACTTTAAATGCAATTGCCATTAAAGCAATTGACCGGCTGGGAAATGAAAGTGATTACATGGCAAAAAAAATAAAATAATAAAAGGCTTCCAAAACTATAAAGCAAAGAATAAATGATATGTTATTGGTGCCGATACAATAAAAGCAGCTCTTGTAGAGCTGCTTTTATTTTAGAATAACTATAAATTATTAGCTTAAAATATTGTTTGCTAGTATTTTATGTTGTTATTTTTGTGTTTTTTTAAAAGAATAAGAACTTTATCGGAACCATTTTTGCAGGATTATATTCATAATCACTAAAAATAAAATATTATGAATACGAACAGACTTTCACCTGCGGTGGAAAAAGCCTTGAGCGATCAGATGAATAAAGAAATTCATGCAGCACACACTTTTCTTTCTTATGGAATATGGGCTGATGACAAAGGATACCAGGGTATTGCTAACTTTCTATACAGGCATGCGCAGGAAGAGAGAAACCATTCTATCAAATTTATGGAATATGTACTAAACAGAGGCGGAAAACCTAAAGTTGATGCCATTCCTGCGCCTCCAAGTGATCCTGAATCTCTGACTGCTTGCTTTGACGGCATTTTTAATCACGAGGTAGACAATACCACATCGATATATAAAATTGTTGATCTTGCCCTTCAGGAAAAGGATTGGGCAACTTGGAATTTTATGCAATGGTTCGTTCAGGAACAGATTGAAGAGGAAACTTTAGCTCAGAACCTGATCGATAAATTAAAAATTGCTGGTGGAGATCGTGCAACGGACGAATCTCTGTTTACATTAGATAAGACATTAGAAAAAACACCTGATGATGCTCCCTTAGCTCAGAACGCTACAGGTGCAAATCCTTAAGGTGAAAATAAAATGGAAAAAAAATCTGCCGGATTCCCGGCAGATTTTTTTATTATGAAACTCGTGTTAAAATCACTATCTTTGCAGACCTTTAAAAATAAAATAGTTTCATTATGAAATGTGGAATCGTAGGATTGCCGAACGTTGGTAAATCAACTCTGTTTAACTGTTTGAGCAATGCAAAAGCTCAATCTGCCAATTATCCTTTCTGTACTATCGAACCTAACCTGGGTACGGTATCAGTACCGGATCAAAGATTATTCGAGTTGGAAAAATTAGTAAATCCTGAAAGAGTTTTACCGGCTGTTGTGGAGATTGTAGATATTGCAGGTTTAGTAAAAGGAGCCAGCAAAGGAGAAGGTTTAGGAAACCAGTTTCTTGCAAATATCCGCGAATGTGAAGCAATTATCCATGTTTTAAGATGTTTTGATAATGGAAACATCATTCACGTAGAAGGTTCCGTAGACCCTTTGAGAGATAAAGAAATTATTGATATTGAACTTCAGCTGAAAGACCTTGAAACAGTAGGAAAAGCAGTTGATAAAGCTAAGAAATTTATCAAATCAGGAAAAAAAGAAGACATTCTTAATTATGAAACGCTGCAAAGCCTTCAGAAGTTTCTTGAAGATGGAAGAAATGCAAGAGAGTTTCCTGTAAATGATCTTACAAAACCAATTATTGACGATATTCAGCTATTAACAAAAAAACCTGTACTTTACGTTTGTAATGTAGATGAGAATTCTATTAAGAATGGAAACGAATGGGTGTCCAAAATTGATGAAATGGCTCAAAAAGAAGGATCTGAAATTGTGGTTTTGGCTGCTCAGATTGAAGCTGATATCAATGAGCTTGAAACTTTCGAAGAAAGAGAAATTTTCCTTGAAGAGCTGGGATTAGAAGAACCCGGAGTTAACAGATTAATCAGAAAAGCATATGATCTTCTCAAGCTTCAGACGTATTTTACTGCGGGTGTAAAAGAAGTAAGAGCATGGACTATCGGACAGGGATGGACTGCTCCTCAGGCAGCCGGAGTTATCCATACTGATTTTGAAAAAGGATTTATCCGTGCAGAAGTAATCAAATATAACGACTACGTACAATATGGTTCGGAATCAAAAGTAAAAGAGGCTGGAAAACTATCTGTGGAAGGAAAAGAATATATTGTTCAGGATGGTGATATTATGCACTTCAGATTCAATGTATAAAGTATAAAAGAAATATTAAAGTTATAGTAATTAAAAAACGCTTCCATTAATTTGGGAGCGTTTTTTTTTAACAAAAATGTGCATCCGTTAATAACGACATTCCTTTTGTGCGCAGCTTGGCGAAATGGTTGTACAACCGTTAGGATAATCCGGAAGCGGAGGGTCGCAGGGATAAGTAGGACATGCGATAGGCTGTTTACAGTCAAGCATTCCTCCGACGATTGTTTTTAATTCTTTTTTTGTCAGTTTTTTTGCTTTCATAAAGTCTTGGTTTTTCATATGTATTGATTGGTAATTGTTTAATAAATCAGGGTAAGAAATGATCATCCCTAAAGTGCCTGTACATTTAAAAATGCATTTTTACAGTAACTAAAGTGTTTATTAATAGTTGATCCGTTAAAATAGTATAAAACCATTCTTATGCAGAATGGTCTTATAAGAAAAGTTTTGCGGTTGGGATTATGGAAGTTCCGGACGGCACTCAGGCTCTGCACATCCCAGTGAAAAGATCCTGCAACCGTTGGTTTTCGGATCACGGCATTGCATCAGGCCTCCTGTAATTGTTCTTAGCTTTTTTTTATTTAATCTTATTCCGCTTTGTAAATTTTGTTTTTTCATGATGATCGTGTTAATGATTTAGTAATAAATATGCTTCTAATCTATTTCCTTTTATTGAATCTGAAAACATCAATTTTCAGCCTTATTGAATTAGTACAAAAAACCACTCTTTGGAAGAGTGGCTTCGTAAAAAATATCAATTTAAGGAATGTATCTGCATTGAAATTCTGCACACTGACGCCCGTAAGCGATGCATTGATTGGTATCCGGATCCACACACATTTGTAGTCCACCGGTAATTGTTCTTAACTCTTTTTTGTTTAATTTTTTTCCTTTTTGGAGATTCAGATTTTTCATATTATGATTTTAATAAATTAGTTTAAACTAAGTTATGAAAAATATTTATTGTATGTCACTATATTATGAAAAATATTTACATTAACAATAAATGATTGGAATTCAATATTTGTGTAACTTTATATATTTGAATTTTACAAATACTCAATTATGGAAAAAATAGGGCATGCTTCTCTGGAAGATTTTTATAGGGAAATGACTGCAAAGCTGGGGAAGGATATTGAAAGTATTTTTCCAAAGGGTTTGCATAAAGATATTGGTCATTTTAATGTATTTGATATTGCTCAGACCATTGAAAAGGTAAAGACAACTTCTGAAATGCCATATAACAGAAGAAAATATTATAAGATAAGCCTGATCCGGGGACGGAATAGAGCAGAATATGCAGATAAGGTTATTCCCATAAAAGAGAATGCGCTATTATTTGCAACGCCTAAGGTTCCTTATCACTGGGTTCCTGAAGATCCTAATCAATCGGGTAGCTTCTGTGTATTCACTGAAGATTTCTTTATTAAGGATAAATCTCATAATACGCTTGAAGACTTGCCTATATTTCAACCGGGAGCATTCCCCGTATTTGAAATTGATGCAGCGTTAGCAGATGAAATTGAGGTACTTTTCAGGAAAATAAAAACTGAAATTGAGTCTGATTATATTTTTAAATATGACCTGATCCGCAATTATGTACTCGAATTGATCCATTACGGACAAAAGTTACAGCCGGCTACAAAATTGTCGACCTCCAATGATGCTTCTTTACGAGTTGTTTCTTTATTTATAGAGCTATTGGAACGACAGTTTCCCATTGAATCCTACGATCAGAGAATCCAGCTTAAAACAGCAAAAGATTACGCAGACCGCCTGTCTGTGCATGTTAATTATTTAAACAAAAAACTTAAAGAAAATACAGGAAAGACTACGACGGAATTTATAGCTGACAGGCTTATCCAGGAGGCTAAAATACTATTGAAGCAAACCACCTGGAATGTTTCTGAAATATCGTATGCGTTGGGTTTTGAGGAAATTGCTCATTTTTCAAATTTCTTTAAGAGAAAAACTTCATACAATCCATTACAGTTTCGTTCCTGATTTGAATTTTGCAAATTTCAGATTGATTGAAGCAAACATCTGTGTCTCCAAATACCAGAACTTTGTCCCATTAAAAACAACGAAAAAATGAATTCAAAAACAAAAATTGCCTTAATAACCGGTGGAAGCCGTGGAATAGGAAAAAATTCAGCCTTGAGAATAGCTGAAAAAGGTCTCGATGTTATCATTACTTATAAAAGCAGTAAAGAAGAAGCTGATGCTGTAGTCAATGAGATCAAGGCATTGGGTAGAAATGCTGCTGCTTTCCAATTGGATACACGAGATGTGAAAAGTTTTGATGCCTTTATAAAAAATGTAACAGATCATCTACAGGAGCACACCGCAAGTCCGAACATTGATTATTTAATTAATAATGCCGGAACTGCTTTATATTCTCCGATTACTGAAACTACAGAAGAGCAACTGGATGATATTATAGATATCCATTTCAAAGGAGTATTTTTCCTTAGTCAGAAGTTCTTGCCTTTTATGAATGATGGAGGTGGAATTATCAATATTTCATCCGGTTTGGCAAGAGTAGCGCTTCCGGGATCGTCAGTATACGGATCTATGAAAGCAGGGGTTGAAATGCTTACAAAATATATGGCGAAAGAATTAGGTGCGAGAAAGATTAAAGCTAATGTCGTGGCGCCCGGAGCTATAGAAACCGATTTTGGAGGTGGAAGAACACGTGATAATAAAGAGGTTAATGCTTTGGTTTCAAACATCACAGCTTTAGGAAGGGCTGGACTTCCGGAAGATGTAGGTGGAGTAGTCGCTTTTTTGTGTACGGAAGATGCAGGATGGATCAGCGGTCAGAGAATCGAAGTGTCGGGAGGAATGGCGTTGTAAGATAATATCAAGGATATAATAATGAATAAAAGCAGTAGGAATCTACTGCTTTTTGCTATCTTTAATGTAGAATAATAATTGTCTGATGAACGATCTTACCGGTTATGATTAAAGAATTTTTAAGCCAGTTTCCTTACATTTTACCTGCGATTGAAATACTCTATCTTGCAGGGATCTTTTTTCTTGCGGTGAGAATTATCATGGATACCAGAAACACCAGCAAAACGTTGGCTTATCTGCTACTGATCGTCTTTTTACCCATAATAGGGATCGTGATTTACTTTGTTTTTGGTGTTAATTACAGGAAGAATAAGTTCTATACATTCAAGATTGAAAGAAACGAGGAAATCTATAACAGGATTAAAAAATATATCAAAGAAACGCATTATGAAACTCTTGGTATCAGAAAAAAAGAGCTGGAGGATTTTATAACGACCGTTAATTTTCTTTATCATGGCGGACACTCACCCCTGACCCGTAAAAACAAGGTAGAAGTATTGATTAACGGAGAGGAGAAATTTCAAAAAGTTTTTGAGGTTCTTGAAAATGCGCAACACCATATTCATCTTGAATATTATATTTACGAAAATGATGATATAGGTAATAGACTTGCGGATTTACTGGTGAGAAAATCTAGGGAAGGTGTTATTATCCGTTTTCTTTATGACGATATGGGAAGTGGTAAAATCGGAAAGAAACTGCTTGCAAGATTAAGAGAAGCCGGAGTAGAAGTTTCTCCTGTCAACAAAATTACTTTCAGGGTTCTCGCCAACAGGGTCAACTACAGAGATCACAGAAAAATTATTATTGTTGACGGAACAAAAGTTTTTACAGGTGGAATCAATGTTTCTGATAAATATATCAATCCTAACCCTACACAATATTGGCGCGATATGCATTTATATATCCAGGGAAACGGAGCTTTTTATTTCCAGTTTTTATTCCTGAGCAATTGGATATTTGCAACCGAAAAAATTCCTCCTTTGTCTGAAGACTATTTCAATTATAAGGATGATGAAGAAGGAAGCACAATTATTCAGGTAGCCGCCAGTGGACCGGATACCAAGCCTTCCATCATGCTGAGTACAGCTTCTGCTATTCTTTCGGCCAAAGAAAAAGTATATATTGTTACCCCTTATTTTATTCCCGTAGAAACAGTTCTCAATGCCATCAAACAAACTGCTATTGCCGGACTTGACGTACGGCTTATGGTTCCTGAGTCCGGAGATTCTGTTGTGGTAAATGCAGCTGCTTATTCCTATTATGAGGAATTACTGGAAAGTAATGTGAGAATCTTTTTTTATAAAAAAGGGTTTATACATGCTAAAACGATGATCATAGATGATCTTTTTTCATCAGTAGGTACTGCAAATATGGATGTGAGGAGTCAGGAGCTGAATTTTGAGGTGAATACTCTTGTATTTGATAAGGAAACAAACCGGGAGATTGAGCAGGTATTTCTTCATGATATGAATGATTGCTCTGAAATTCATCTTAATGAATGGAGAAAAAGACCTAAGCTAAAGATTTTCTTTGAACATTTAGCCCGCTTGCTTTCTCCACTCATCTGACCAGGTACCTTTACCTATGTGCTATATTTTAGATAGATTTTCAATTGCCCTTTCTAACGTTTCCTCTTTTTTTGCAAAGCATAACCTGATCACGTTTTCGTTCATCTTGTTTTTGTAGAAAGAAGAGAAGGGAACACTGGCTACTTTATGGGTCACTGTCAATTCGCTGGCAAAGTCAAAATCATTTTTATCCGATATCTTATCATACTTTAAAGCCTGAAAATATGTTCCTTCACAATCAAGTAATTCGAATGAAGTAGTCGAAAGCCCTTGCCGTAGAAAATCCCTTTTTTTCTGGAAAAATTCATTCAGGTGGTTGTAATGTTCATCATCTTTCATATATTCGGCTAGCGCCAGCTGAATGGGTGTGTTCACGCTAAACACATTGAACTGATGAACTTTTCTGAATTCGTCGGTCAGGATTTTTGGAGCTGCACAATAGCCCACTTTCCAGCCTGTAACATGAAAAAGCTTTCCAAATGAAGCTATCAGAAGGCTTCTTTCCCTTAGTTCTGGATATTTGCAGATACTTAAATGCTGTTTTCCGTCGAAAACAATATTTTCATATACTTCATCACTTAAAATGAGAATCGGTGTATCTTTTACGATATGAATAAGCTCCTGAATATCGCTTTCCTTTAAGATCCTTCCCGAAGGATTATTAGGATTATTAAGAATGATCATTTTGGTTTTTTCATTAACCATTCCTTTTACAGCATTCCAATCGATCACATAATCCGGGGCCTTCATTTCAAAACGCCGGATAACTCCTCCAAAAAGTTCTACGGTCGGCTCATAACAATCATAAGCCGGTTCAAAAATAATCACTTCATCGTCTCTCTTGATGAACGTGGCTATGGCTGTAAAAATAGCCTGTGTTCCCCCTGCCGTTACTGTAATTTCTGAGTCGGGATGATAAATGGCCTGATGGCTGTTTTCAATTTTCCTGGCAATTTCTTCCTTTAATCCAATCATCCCTCCCATGGGAGCATATTGATTAAACCCTTTTTTAATGAAATTATCCACGTAATTCAGTAATTCTGGATCCGGCATAAAATCCGGAAATCCCTGAGATAAATTGATGGCTTGATTTTCATTTGCCAATTGAGTCATCTGACTGAAAATAGTAGTTCCAACATTGGAAAGCTTGGAAAGAGGAAGCTGTATCATTGACTGTATTTTATATACTTCGAATTTAATTTATTTTTTCCAATACAGAAGTATGGATATAAGAAAAGGTTACCCAATTCGATAACCCTGATGTTTATTATTTGTGATTTTATTTTTTTGAGTATATATAAAAGATTATTTTATCCATTCAAATATTTTGATTACTTGATTACTATTTTCAAAGCCATCTACAGGGAAATAGGTAAGGGTATCTTTTTTTAAAATCTGGCTCATTATTCCGGCGATGTTTTTTTTATGATCAGACATGATTTTTATATTATTTTTCTCCAATATTCTTACGATAAATTCCGAGCAATAATAGGCTTTGTTGTTTTCCTCAAACTTAAAATCAAAATTGATATTTTCTTTTTCAGATTCGCGAAGGGTCTGTTTAATATGCTTAAAACTTGCGGTATCAATATTTTTAAGTTTCCAGATAGACAAATAATTCAGGTCTTCAGGACTGATGAATTCGTCTATACTATCAATATAAAGATTGTTATTGTTTTTATTTTTGTCCACATACACATGATAAATGGTTAGGATATTATTGTTGACAAAACCAATTCCCAAATGAGAAGCATATTTATTATTGATATTAAAGTCTTTTGCGACATTTCCCAGTTTTCCTGTTGTACCTCTTTGTATTAAATAAATGGCCTCACTATTCAGTTCAATATTTTTAATTTTATATTTTAAAGAAGGGTCTTTATGAAAAGAGAAAACTGCTATTATGAGCGCAAGGCCCATAACAGCAATTAAGAAATTTATTTTTTGATAAGGAAATGCAATTCTCATAGTTTACTTAGCTCCTAGTATAGCTCCTGTTATAATACCACCAACCACACCTATTCCTGCTCCTACAAGTGCTCCAACAGGACCTGCTACTGCAAATCCAATGATACCACCGCCTACCATACCGATCATACCGCCTGTAATCCATAACGGTTGTTTACCGGTTGGAATTCCTGTAATCAGGTAATTTCCTTGTTCAGCATTGTATTTGTAGTCATTGATATTCTTAATCATTGATTTTTCATTAGCCGGAAGATTGTTATATGCTGCATTCGCCTCTAAATGAATGATTGAACCGTTATTAATTGTTATCGCTAATGATTTTGCAGCACTTGAAATATTTAATTGTTGAACAGCCTGTGCAAAAGGTACCTGCATTAAACTTACTGTTTTGTTAATAATATTATTAACCTGATCAAGTGGTAATCTTTCATCCGTTGCAATTTGAGCTTTTTCGTAAAATGTATTCAGATCCTGCTGATTTAAAACATAGCCCGGATTTTGAGCAAACTTACTTCGGATAAATTCGAATCCTGCATTTACAGCCTGAGGATCTGTAAAATAAGTACCATTGGTAAAGCTTAGAGCTGTTTTAGGTAATGATTGGGTTGATTGGTAGTTTTCATTTTGCAGGTTTGTGTTGTCTTCGCCACAAGAATTAAACATACATTGTGTAGTTGCCAGTCCGGCAAGGACCAGAAGCGTTTTTGTTTTCATAGGTTAAAGTTTTTGTTTTTTTGGTAGACTAAAAGTATCATGATAGTAAACATCCCGATACTGTGAATTTGTAAGTGTTGGTGTTTTTTTAATAAGTGTTGTTAATCGGAGGTTAACTGTAACCAACATGAAAATGAATAAAGAGCTGTTCGGATATGAACAGCTCTTTTTAAAAACTTTGGATTTTATTTTGAAATAATCAATTTTTGAGAATTTATTTTATTGGCTGATTTAATTTCAACAATATAATTCCCCTGAATAAGATGCTCAGTATTTAGTTTTATATTCTGGCGGCCGCTTTCAAGGTTTTCTGATTTTTCCAGCACTGTTTTTCCCGATGTATCAAGAACTCTTATGGAAACAGGTCCTCTTGAGGATAGATTTGTTTGAATATCCACATAGTTTTTAGCGGGGTTAGGAACCAGTCTGTACTCATTATCCATCGCTGTTAACTCTGCCTTGCCAATAGCTTTGATATCAATCTGAGGTGCTGTATTGCCAATATTAGCCTCTCTGGAAGGGACTGTTGATTTGGAATAACAGAAAGTGAAGCATCTTGTACATACCAGTAGTTTTCCTTGCTTTTCAGTAACACATATCGTATATGTACCAGGAGTGGCATAAGTATGGGTTAAAGTGGAAAAAAACATAAGGAGATGTTGTTCCGTCACCCCAGTTTACAGTGTAGCTACTGCCCGGATTATTGGGTGTTGAAACAAGAATTGGATTGGTAAGAGTTAAATTCACAGTTCCTGTGTTATTACCTTGTGTACTGAATGATGTTTCAAGTTTAAAGTCTGCTGTACATCCGTCACATGATTTGATGCAAATATTGTCGAAGTATACTCTCTCGCTTGGGCTTGAAGTAATGTCTGGCGATATCATTACTGCTGTTGAATTGTTCAATACATTATTGAAGTCAGTCCATGTACCT
This sequence comes from Chryseobacterium sp. B21-037, assembly GCF_028570785.1. NCBI lineage: Bacteria > Pseudomonadati > Bacteroidota > Flavobacteriia > Flavobacteriales > Weeksellaceae > Chryseobacterium > Chryseobacterium sp. B21-037. The sequence goes on along the minus strand of NZ_JALGCB010000001.1, from coordinate 1,626,961 downwards.
CCCGGCATGCTCCATGTACCTTCTGAATTACTTGGAAAAGCTGAGCTCGTAGCTAAAGCTAATGGAGCACGTACCCGGACCCATCCGCTATTAGGGGTTACTGTAGCATTGGCAACAAACGTAATCGCCTGATTTCCTGAAAGAATGTAAATAGTAGGATGGAGTGGGGCATTAAAACCTCCGTCTTTTTCAAGATAAAAATCGAAATACAGACATTGTCCCAGGAATCTTTGGCCTATGTTTTTATAGTCAACAGGATTGATGAACCAGGACCCACCGGAAAGATCATCTAGTATAAGATATTGTGAACCGTCTAATGTATTGGGGCTGCCAAGGTTGTAATTGACAGCGTTGTTTACAGGATCCAGCTGCCAGTTTCCTAAAGGATTACTGGTACCGTTAAAATCAGAACAAGGAGCTTGTGCATTCATCAGAAGGCATCCAAGGAACAAATAAATCGTTAAAAAATATATTCTTATCATAATGTGCTACTGGTTTTATCAATCAAAAACCAGAAAAAACTTTAGTTATTAGTAATTTGTTTATGAACTTGTTATAAATGTATTACGATATCTGATGCCAGGGTATTGTGATTTAATAAGTGTTCCTGCTTCACTAATAAGTGTTATGTAATTTCTCTTAATTGTGATTTAGCGTCTGGATTCAAACGATATTTTACATACATATAAAATATCCCTCCATCCAAAATATTATGTTGGATGGAGGGATTTTGCTTTTTGAAAAATCGGATTAGGATTTATTCCAATTGTTCAATTTTATTTAAGAAATCATTTTTCTTACGGACGGAAACATCCAGAACAGAGTTGTCAGTCATAATCACCTGTCCTCCTTTTCCTTTGATGTATTCTTTTAAGTGGCTCAGATTGATGAGGTGTTTATGATGAATTCTGAAAAAATTATAATCGGAAAGAAAATCTTCAAATTCATGCAGTGTTTTCGATACAATAACCTTTGTTTTATCACTCATATAAAATGTAGTGTAGCTGGAATCCGCTTCGCAACGAACAATATCTGCGATATTTGTAAGCTTGAATCCCTGCATAGTAGGTAGGCTTATTTTATTCTGGTGAACAGCCGGTGTAGAAGTTCTGTTCTTTTTGTTGATTTCCAGAGCTTTATTTACAGCGATAATAAAATCCATCTTTTTGATAGGTTTCAGAAGGTAATCCGTTGCTCCATTTTTTATGGCCTGGATCGCAAAATGTTCAAAGGCGGTAATAAATATGATCTGCGAGCTGATCTCCTTGAATTTTGAAAGCAAATCGAATGCGGTACCGTCTTTTAGCTGGATATCTAAAAATAAGATATCCGGAGCGTTTTTCAGAAGATTAACATAGGCTTCTTCTACGCTTGAGGCCTGAAACGAAATCTGTATATCCGGAAACTCATTCTTCAGCAGGAGAGAAATATAATCTCTTCCGTCTTGTTCATCATCAATGATGCAGGCTTGTATTTTGGTTTTCATAGGGGGGCATATATAGTTTAATTTGTGTACCTTGTTTTCCGTCCTTTTCGGAGAGATTATTCAGCTCCAACGTTATATCAGTCTCAAAAAGCTGCCTGAATGTTTCAATCCTTTTTTGAGATAATTTCACTCCGAAAGAATTGGCTTTTGCAGATTCCGGTCTTTTTTCCATTCCCACGCCATTATCCTCAATAGTAATACAAAGAAGTGAATCGGTATAATCAAATGTAATCCTGATATTTCCTTTTCGATCCTTTAAACCGGAAACACCATGTTTTATGGCATTTTCTACAAACGGCTGTATCAGTAATGATGGGATCATCCAGTTTTCATCTGTATTTTTTGAACGTGTTATGGTGTAGTCGAACTGATCCTTTAAACGTAATTTTTCCATATTCAGATATAGAGAAAGGTATTCAATTTCCTCTTTGATCTGCATAAATGTCTTTTCAGAATAGTGTAACGTTTTTCGTATCATCTGAGCAAATATGTTTAAATAGTTTTCAGTTTCCGCATAATCTTTTTTGTAGAGCAAAAACTGAATAGAATTGAGACAGTTATAAATGAAATGTGGATTTATTTGTGCCTTGATGGCCTGTAACTCAAGTTCGGCAATCTTCTTTTCATAATAAAGCGTTTCGAGTTTTTGTTTCTTTTTCTCTGAAAGTAAATAGTAACCACCACAAAAATAAGTGAGCATCCTATTATAATGATGAAGAATTTAAACCACCAGGTTTGCCAGAATTTGGGCTTAATTTCAAATGCTATTGACGAAAATGTATAGGATCGTTTTCCATTATAACCGAGCCCGAAAACTTTAAAAGTATATTTCCCCGGCGGAATTGAATTAAACATGATTTTAGATGAATTGCTTATTTGCCATTCGTCGGTCAGACCTTCGACTTTATACTTGAATTTGATCATACCCTGAGAGATATAATCCGGAAAGCTGAGGTCAAAAGTTATTGTGTTGTCAGGTGTTTGCCCTTTAATTTCCTGATTGAGATCAAATATCTCTTTATCCCCTACGGTTACAGAATTAATGACTACTTTTTTATTGATAAACTTCTGCTGGGTTAACAAGTTGTGAATAGGTAAGATACCCAGCCCTTTTGAAGTTCCGGCATAAATGGTGTCGTCTTTTATAACGCATCCGGCGACTACGTTAGAGGGAAGCCCATCGGTTTGTGTGAAATTATCGATGGCCAGTTTTTTCCCTTTTATTTCTATCCTGCTCAAACCGGAGTTGGTACTCGCCCAGAAAACGTTTTCATTTTCAACTTCGATTTTTTTTATCTGGTCTGTGGACAGACCATCTTTTTCAGTGATTCTTTTGAGGATCTTTTTGTTATTAAAAATCAGGACTCCATTGAGATTGGTTGAGCCTACATATACATCAGGCTTAAGTTTTTTGATATCTTTGAAGTAATATCCCTCAATAAATAGTTTTCTTTTATTTGTTTTTACATTCATTTTATACACATCCTTAAAACTTCCAACAAAGACACTATCTTTGTCGTAGCGTAGGGCTGTATAGGCTCTTTCATTAAACAGGTCAGATTTGGCCCCGGTAATGAAATTATAAAGTGTAAGACCCTGGGAAGTACAGAGGAGTATTGAACTGTCATTATAAGGGATTATATTTTTTAAGCTATAATCACCAATGGTTGTAATTTTTTTATTATCGGTATTGTATTGGTACGTTCTTAAACTAAGCCCCAGTATAACACTATTCCCTTTTGAAAACAGGGCCTTTGTTTCAATTTTCCTATTTTTTTCAAGGGATACATCAATGATGGTATTCGATTTTAAAATGCCGAATTTTGCCTCATTGTACCCCATGATAATGTTTTTACCACTTTTTCCGATAGCTGTAATGTAGGAAGAATTATTCTTTACAGGAAGATGGATATAATTGTTGAAAAACTTATCTGTAATAAAGTAAATACCATTGTTTCTGGTGGAAAACCAGATGTTTTTATCCTTGTCTACGAGGATATGATTCATGACAAAATCATTCATGATCTTCATGGGCCGGGATAGGTTCCCATCCTGTAAAGTATTTTTGTAATAAAGAACTCCTCCTTTATCTAAACATACCCACAATCTGTCGTTACGGTCAATAACAAGCTGATGGATCGGTTCTCCAACAGAAAACGACTGCGTTTTAATGAATTCAAATTTGTTTTTTCGTTTGAAGATATCAATAGTATTTCCACGGTAAGCAACTAAGAAGTCCCCCTTTCTGTAGATGGCACTTTTTGGTAATGAAATATTGCATAGTATTTTCTTTCTTGTGAGGATATCATATGCTATAACTTTTTGGGTATCATCTGTAAGGTAAAGCAGGTGGTTGGCCACATCCATACTGAATATATAAGGATTACGACCCACTAAGGGAAAACCTGCATGTAAGGAAAGAGGAATTGTTGTTACTTTTCCACGTCTGTATATATAGATATCTTTTGGATTGTTGGCTGTATATATACAAACTGAATCTCCACTGCTGTAAGTATGGGAAGTGTCACGGAATTTAAGTTTCCTAAGCTCTTTGTTATCATCCGGATTGATGATTTTGCCATTTTTCAGATAGGCAAAATCACTCAGGTAGGTTACGATGAAAATCTCACCATTAGATAGAGGGTTGCACCCAAGGATATCAATGTTTTTAAGCCCGCTTTTTTTATTGTATTGTTTAAATTCCTTACCATCAAACCTGAAAAGTCCATTATCGCTACCAATCCAGATAAGTCCTTTGTCATCCTGACTCATAGAATAGGTATAAGAGCTATTCAACCCGTCTTTCTCACTATAATTTACCAATCCCGGGATTTGAGAAAATGAAAGAAATGGAAAAAATAGTATTACTAAAAATAGAAGAAAATCACGTAGGTTTTTCACTTGATCTTGAATAATGATGTAAATATAAAATTTGCTTGATAATAATGCAAAACATATTACATAATATTGAAAAAAATGAATTAGAAAAATTCGGATAATTTTAAGCATTTTCGTACTTTTGTGTGTTTGCTGAAATAACTTATGTCACAAGAAATAAATCCAATCTATTCAGAAGATAATATCAGAACCCTCGATTGGCAGGAACATATTCGTTTGCGTCCCGGTATGTACATCGGAAAGCTTGGAGATGGTTCTTCCGCCGATGATGGTATTTACATTTTACTTAAAGAAATTCTGGACAACTCTATCGATGAGTTCAGGATGAAATCGGGTAAGAGAATTGAAATAAAAGTAGATGACGGAAAGGTAACGATTCGTGATTTTGGCCGGGGTATTCCACTTGGGAAAGTGGTGGATGCCGTTTCCAAAATGAATACCGGAGGTAAATACGACAGTAAGGCCTTTAAAAAGTCCGTAGGATTGAATGGTGTTGGTACAAAAGCGGTTAATGCGCTTTCTGATTATTTCAGAGTAAGATCTTTCCGCGACGGAAGAATGAAGGTTGCGGAATTTTCACGTGGAATCATTTCGGAAAACCATGAGGAAAAAGATACTTCGGACAGGAACGGTACTGAAATTTCGTTTATACCCGATGGAGAAATCTTTCTTCATTTCAAATACAGAAAAGAGTATATCGAAAGAATGCTCCGGAACTATGCATATCTGAATCCGGGACTGAAGATCATTTTTAACGGGGAAACCTATTATTCAGAAAATGGACTTAAAGATCTGCTAGAAGAAGAACTGGAAAGCGAAATTCTATATCCGATCGTACACCTGATGGATAATGATATTGAAGTAGCTATTACGCATTCGGATAAATCACAGACTGAAACCTATTTTTCTTTTGTGAACGGGCAGAATACAACGCAGGGAGGTACCCACCTTAATGCTTTCCGTGAAGCATATGTGAAAACAATCCGTGAGTTTTTCAACAAAAACTTTGATGCTTCGGATATCAGAAAATCAATCATTGCTGCCATTTCAATTAATGTAGAAGAACCTGTTTTTGAATCCCAGACCAAAACAAAATTAGGATCTAATGATATGGGCCCTAATGGTCCCACTGTAAGAACCTTTATCATTGATTTCTTAAAAAGCAAACTGGATAATTTCCTGCACAGAAACCCTGAGATTGCAGAAGCCATTCAACGGAAAATTTTAATTTCCGAAAGAGAGCGAAAGGAACTTTCGGGAATTCAGAAACTGGCAAGAGAGCGGGCGAAAAAAGTATCGCTTCATAATAAAAAACTGCGTGATTGCCGTCAACATTATAATGATCAGAAGGCAGAAAGAAAAGGGGATACACAGATCTTTATTACCGAGGGAGATTCCGCATCGGGATCCATCACGAAATCAAGAGACGTAGAAACGCAGGCTGTATTCTCACTGAAAGGGAAACCATTGAACTGCTACGGACTGACCAAGAAAGTAGTGTATGAAAATGAAGAATTCAATTTATTGCAGGCCGCTTTAAATATTGAGGAAAGTCTTGAAGATCTGCGATACAATCAGGTTATTATTGCAACTGATGCGGATGTCGATGGAATGCACATCCGTCTTTTAATGATTACATTCTTCCTGCAGTTTTTCCCGGACCTGATCAAGAACGGGCATCTTTATATCCTTCAGACACCTTTATTCAGGGTGAGAAATAAAAAAGAAACCCGGTATTGTTATACGGAAATGGAAAGGGTAAAGGCTTTGAATGAACTAGGAAAAAACCCTGAAATTACACGATTTAAAGGGCTTGGAGAGATTTCTCCCGATGAGTTTAAACATTTTATAGGTAAAGATATCCGCCTGGAGCCTGTAGTTGTTGGAAAAGATCAGACCATAGAACAGCTTTTAGAGTTTTATATGGGTAAAAATACACCGGACAGGCAGGTTTTCATTCTTGAAAATCTTGTTGTAGAAGACGGGGATATTGATAGCAGAGAACTAATAAGCGAAGTAGAAAGTTAAATAGATCCCTCCAAAAAACTTTTTTGTTATAATTAATCTTTAAAAAACTTAAATGGCATAACCTTTAAACTTAAACACAAATAACAATGAGATTAAGTAACCGTAATAAAGCACCGGGCTACAACTTTATTAATACCCTCTTAATAATGTTTTTAATAGCCGGAATTGTGTCCTTCTTTTTAGAAGAATATAAATTTAATATTTTAGGAACAGAAAGCTATCTGCTGATTATTGTACCGGTAATTATGTTATTAGCTTTCCATCTTACCGGAAGACAAATATTTGAGTATGATAGTGATGGAGAGGCTCTCAATTTCAAAAACAGGAACATCATTCCATTTTTAGATAAACCTTTAAGTGATGAATTTCCAAAATACAAATTAATAAAATACGAGATCGTCAATTTACTCTTTGTAAAAAGATTATATATTACAATTTCAAGTAAGAATAGTGGGTCAACCATGTTGAAATACGAAATTTCTTACCTGACGACAAAAGAAGTAAATGATTTGAAATTCTCTTTAAATAAAGTAGTAAAAGCGAATAACGAGAAAAACGTTAAAAACGAATAATGACAGAAGAAAATTCACATGAAGGCGAAAGCCTGAAGAAAGTTTCCGGACTTTATAAAGACTGGTTTCTGGACTATGCTTCTTACGTGATTTTAGATAGAGCGATTCCATCGGTCTACGATGGATTAAAACCCGTTCAGCGAAGAATTATGCATTCCATGCGTGAGCTGGAGGACGGGCGGTACAACAAGGTAGCGAACATTGTAGGAAATACAATGAAATATCACCCCCACGGGGACGCTTCTATTACTGATGCCATGGTACAGATCGGGCAGAAAGAGCTTCTGATTGACACTCAGGGAAACTGGGGGAATGTCTTTACCGGAGATTCGGCTGCAGCAGCAAGGTATATTGAAGCCAGATTAACCCCTTTTGCACTGGAGGTAGTTTTCAATCCTAAGACAACGGAGTGGGCAAAATCTTACGATGGACGAAATAACGAGCCTATAGATCTTCCCGTAAAGTTCCCTTTACTTTTAACGCAGGGAGTAGAAGGGATTGGTGTAGGATTATCCACGAAGATACTTCCTCACAACTTTAATGAACTGATCAATGCTTCAGTAGCTCACCTTAAAGGAAAAAAGTTTGAACTTTTCCCAGATTTCCTTACAGCAGGGTATCTGGACGTTTCTGAATACAACGACGGACAAAGAGGTGGTAAAGTACGTGCAAGAGCCAAAATTACACAGACCGATAAACATACTTTGGTTATCTCTGAACTTCCCTTTTCCAAAACAACCAGTGATCTGATAGATTCTATCCTAAAGGCTAATGAAAAAGGTAAGATCAAGATTAAAAAAATTGAAGACAATACGTCCGATACCGTAGAAATTCTGATCCATCTCCATAATGACGTATCACCGGATAAAACAATTGATGCGTTATATGCCTTCACAGATTGTCAGGTAACAATTTCTCCGAATGCGTGTGTAATTGTGGGGGATAAACCAATGTTCCTGAGTGTTTCTGAAATCCTGAGAATGAATACGGATCATACCGTTTCATTGCTGAAAAAAGAACTGGAGATTGAACTTCACGAACTTCAGGAAAGCTGGCATTTTTCTTCATTGGAAAGGATTTTCATCGAAAACAGAATCTATCACGATATTGAAGAAGTAAAGACATGGGAAGAGGTAATCAAAACTATTGATGCAGGATTAAAACCACATACCAAGCATCTTTTGAGAGCCGTAACTGAGGAAGATATTCTGAAGCTGACAGAGATCAGAATCAAGAGAATTTCCAGGTTCGACTTAGATAAATTTAAAGAAAATATTGCTGCTCTTGAAGGTAAGATAGAGCAGGTTAAACATAATCTTGCTAATCTTATCGCTTATGCTATCGAGTATTATTTAAATATTCAGAAGAAGTACGGTAAAGAAAAGCAGAGAAGAACCGAATTAAGAATTTTCGATACCATTGATGCTACAAAAGTAGCCGTGGCTAACGAAAAATTCTATGTAAACCGTGAAGAAGGATTTATAGGAACCTCATTGAGAAAAGATGAATACCTGTTCGATTGCTCCGATATCGATGATATTATAACTTTTAGAAAAGACGGAAGTATGAAGATCGTCAAAGTAGAGGCAAAAACCTTTATCGGAAAAGATCTCCTGCATGTGGCTGTCTGGAAGAAAAACGACAAGAGAACAGTGTATAATATGATCTACCGTGAAGGTAAAGAAGGTCCGTATTATATGAAACGTTTCTCCGTGACGGCGGTGACAAGAAATACAGATTATCCTCTGGCATCTGATAAAAAAGGCTCCGAAGTGCTTTATTTTTCCGCTAATCCGAATGGAGAAGCTGAAACGGTTACTGTTCTCTTGAAACCGAATCCAAGAATCAGAAAAAATAAGATGGATATCGATTTTTCTGAATTGGCAATTAAAGGCCGTGATTCCAAAGGAAACCTGGTGACTAAATACTCCGTGAAAAAAGTAGATCTTAAGGAAGAAGGTATTTCAACCCTGGCTCCAAGAAGAATCTGGTTTGATGATACGGTACGAAGATTAAATGCTGATGGCAGGGGTACTTTGTTAGGGAATTTTAAAGGAGATGATAAAATCCTGACGATTAATTCCAATGGAGAGGCAAAGCTGGTAAGTTTTGACCTTGGAAACCGTTTTGACGATGATTACCTGATCCTTGAAAAATGGCGGCCGCAGCAGCCTGTAACCTGTATTTATTATGACGGGGAAAAAGAGATGTATTTTATTAAAAGATTCCTTCTCGAAAATAATACCAATCCTCAGAATTTCATGCCTTCGGAGCATAGCAAATCCTTTATTGAGAATGTGATAGTAGCCAACGGATCTACTGCAGAAATCATTTTTTCAAAAGATAAAGGAAAAGAACGTGATCCCGAAACCATAAATATTGATGATTTTATTATGGTGAAAGGTATAAAAGCAATCGGAAATCAATTTACCAAATTCAAGGTAAAAGCGATAAATATTACGGTTCCGGAGATTGAAGAAGAGGAACCGGAAGTATATGAAGAGCCTGAACATACTGAAGGCACTGATGAAGACGGTGGGGTTATCGGTGACCTTTTTGAAGGAGATACTGATAGTGACGAAAATTAAATTTTAAATTAATCATGAATATCTTATTATTAGTTATTATAGCTACCAGTATTATCAGCTTTATTGCTTTTAATAATCATGGTATTTTCGAAAAGTATAAATTTAATGTAGGAGCTATTCAAAACAGGAAAGAGTACATCCGTCTCCTTTCTGCAGGTTTCCTTCATGCAGATTTAATGCATCTTCTGTTTAATATGATGACTCTTTATTTCTTTGGGCCTATCGTAATGGAAGGTTTTGGAAATCTGGGTTTCATAATTGTATACTTTGGTTCTATACTGCTCGGAAACATGTTTTCCCTCTTTATCTATCAGAAGCAGCCATGGTATTCTGCTATTGGAGCGAGTGGAGGGGTTTCAGGGATATTATTTGCCGGCATTGCACTTATTCCTGATCTTAAAATATATATATTCTTTATTCCTATCGGAATTCCGGGCTATATTTTCGGGCTTCTTTATTTCAGCTATTCCGTCTATATGATGCTTAATCCCAGACAACATGATAATATAGGTCATGCAGCGCATCTTGGCGGAGCCTTTTTCGGTTTGCTATATGCGGTGATCAATCAGCCTGAAAGAGCAATGGATAACGGTTTGTATATTGGAATTATGGCGATTCCGCTCCTGTACTTAAGCTATGAAATTTTTGTCAGGAAAAGAATAGGATAAAAAACCTATCTTTAAATAAAATATCAAAACCAATGAATACAATAGAGTTGAATCGTTTTATCGTCATACTTATCTATGGTTCATTGGTTTTGCTTTCTTTGTTAAAACTGGCCAATCCCCTTAAAGTTAATCGAAAAGCCAACCTATGGTTTGGTTTGTTTCTTTTTTTGTGGTCTACGTACTGGCTGGATGAAATTTGGTCACTGATCAAAGTTTCTCCGATAGAAATTCATTCCATTCTTTTTGTTCAGTTCGTTCAGTTTTTTACACCCATTATGTTTTATTTCAGTGTTTTATTTTTTACAAATCCTTCATTTAAGTTTAAGAGGTCGGACGTAAAATATGCTGTTTTACCTGTTATTTTTCTGATCAATTTGTTGTTACAACGTTACGGAAACTTTGAAAACCAATCTTTTTTTGAGTTTACATTTATAGGATTGATATTATTCCAGGCGGTATTTTATACAGGGCTTTCTTATTTTACCATACGGAAACATCAAAAGAGAATTCAGCAATTCTCTGCTAATACGGAAGGGATCAATCTTAATTGGCTGGAGTATATTATTCTCATTCTTTTGATTATCAATATCGTATATGTTATCTACAATCTTTTCTATGATTCTACATCATTAAATGCTTTCATCAATATAGCTTTTCTTTTAGTGGTTTATTTTGTAGCGTATTACTCGCTGAAGCAAAAAGAAATTTATCCTGTTGAGGAAAAACAACGGGATGAGCTCATATCCATTAATGATGAAGCAGAAAATGAAGAAATCAAACGAAAGCTCATTTCTGATGAAGAACTATCCCGGCTTAAAACAAAGCTCGAAAATGTAATGGAAAAAGAAAAGCTTTACCTGGATAGTGAGCTGAATTTAATTAAGCTTGCAGAACACTTGTCTGTTTCTACTCATCATTTATCGTATGTGATCAATAGCGGCTTTCAAAAAAACTTTTTTCAGTTCATTAATGAATATAGAATAGAGCATGCTAAAAAGTTGCTGAAAAATAATGACGCCAATAAGCTTTCCATTTTAGGGATTGCTTTCGAATCCGGATTTAATTCCAAGACCTCATTTAATACCACCTTCAAAAAATTCACTGATCAGACCCCTTCTGAGTTTAAAAAATAAGTTCAGGTTTATAAATTTTAACCTTTTTTACTTTTATTATATTGATTTTAAGTTGTTTATGATTTGTGCTTAAATGTGTTCAGTCATATAAGATGGAACAGAAAAGGATCTTCATAAAGATACATTTGTACCATAATTTTTATCATGGATACTAAAGAATCATTTGCTGTTGTAACGGGAGCAAGTCAGGGATTAGGCAAGGCGTTTGTCGAGAATCTGGCTAAAAAGAAGATCAATGTTATTCTTATCAGTCTGCCTGGTCAGAATGTGGCTTATTTAAGTGAAAAAATAGCAGAAACCTATGATGTAAAAACCCATTATTATGAAATTGATCTTTCAATAAATGAAAATGTAATGTACATAACAGAGAAGCTGAACAGGTCTTTTAATATTCATATTTTAATTAATAATGCCGGTCTGGGAGGAACCCGAAAATTTGTGGATGCTACGCCTGATTATATCAATACGATATTACAGGTCAATGTTATGGCTACTTCTTTAATGACCCATCAGCTGTTGCCTAATCTTTTGAAACAACCCAAAGCTTATATTTTAAATGTTTCCAGCATGGCTGCATTTTCACCGATTGGTTTTAAAACGGTTTATCCCGCCTCCAAAACATTTATCCATTCCTTTTCCAGGGGATTACATGAGGAACTAAAAGATACCAATGTTTTTGTGAGTGTTGTGAATCCGGGAGCAATGAAAACCAATAAAGATGTCTGCGAAAGAATTGAAAAACAGGGTTTTTTAGGAAAGCTGACTTTGCTTGATCCTAATAAGGTGGCTGCACGATGTGTCAACCAGCTATTCAAAAGAGATTCTGTCATCATGGTTAATCCTATAAGTTGGCTGGTAATGAAGATATTGCCCATCTGGATTAAATTACCTTTGATGACGAACGCAATAAAAAAAGAAATAGAAGCATGAAAAAAGTTTTTGTTACAGGTAGTACCGGGCTTTTAGGAACTCATGTTGTTAAAAAATTATTAAGAGATGGTTATTTTGTTATTGCTTTGGTGCGGCAGAAAAGTCGCTATTATGGTCAGGAAGATGAAAACCTCCGGTTAGTTGAGGGAAGTTTGTTTTCTGATGTTTCCTCGCATCTTAAACTGGTGGATTTCGTCATTCATATTGCTGCTGAAACTGGGCAGGATCTGCTTTCCTATGAGGAATACAGAAAAACAAATTATGATGCCGTGGTTCATTTGTTTTCACAGTCAGTTGAAGCCAGGGTTAAAAAGTTCTTATTTGTAAGTACTGCGAATACGATGGGATATGGGAATCTTGACGAATTAGGTCATGAAAGCTCTGGTCAAAAATATCCCTTCACAAAATCTTATTACGCTCAAAGTAAATCAGAAGCTGAGGGTTTTCTTTTCCGAAACAACAAAACCACTGAAGTTGTTATTCTAAATCCGACGTTTATGATCGGGCCTTATGACTGGAAGCCCAGCTCGGGGAAAATTATTTATTGGGTATGGAAGAAAAATCTGGTTTTTTACCCATCCGGAGGAAAGAATTTTGTTCATGTGGAAGACGTTGCCTCTGGAATCGTTAATGCCATCGAAAGGGGAAAAAATGGAGAGCGGTATCTTTTAGGGCATGAGAATTTAAAATATAAAGACTTCTTTAAAAAAGTAAATCTGATTACCCATCAAAACCCTTTATTGCTTCCACTTCCGGATTTCATTCTGATACTTTTGGGAATAACAGGGGATTTACTAAGATGGCTGAATGTAAAGACGAATCTAAGCTCACCCAACATGAAAGCTTTGAGAATAGATAATTATTATACCAACTGCAAGTCAATAAAACAATTAAACCTGGAATACCAGTCCGTAGATAAAGCAATTGCCGATGCGATAGATTTTTTTCAGAATAAAGAATATACTACTTTGAAAACTTCTCCAAAGCCTCTTTCAACGTTTCAACAAAATTAATATGCCTGGTTTTATTGCTTTCAAAAATAAAATCTTTCATACTTTTACTTTCATATTGACTAAAATCTCCTATAATGGCTAATCCCATTCTGTAATTGGAGAACTTCTGGAGAATATCGCCGGCAATTTTAGTCTTGAGGTCAAAGAATTCCGGGGTTATATTTTTCTCATAGATAATCACCTTATCAAACCCCTGATAGTAGGCGTTACCTAATAGATCGATACCGTCCTGAGCCGATTGTATAATCGCGTTATCGGAAATCACTTCCGCTACTTTGATACCATTGACCTGGTGAGTTTTAAATTCCATGATTATTTAATTTTTGACGTAAAAATTTGCTTATTGATGTAAAGGAAAACAAGTATTATGCTAAATATTGTTTCGTTTAAAAAATATCAGTGACCAGGAAAGTGTCTGTCCTTATTCGTATTTTCAGGGTTGATTAAAGATTTATTGCAATAAGTTGCTGCTTCAAACTCCTGTATATTAATAGACAGAATAGGTATATCCGGAAACATCAGATTCAGCCGTTCTATTATTTGTCTGGATAAGCTGGCCTTTTGTTCTATTGTTCTTCCTGCCATAATATTTCCGAAAATATGGATAAAGCTTTCCTTTCCATCATCCATCTTATAATATTTAAAAGGCTTTAATCTCACTTTGATATCTCCTTTTGCAAAAAGTCCGGAGTTTTCTGCAGTCTCGTAAACTGCATTCATTATTTCACCGGGAGATTTCTGATCTAAAATATTTTCTGAGCAATCTATGATAAAATGTGGCATGGTTATTTGAAATTTGAGCTAAAGATACAGAACTTAAAACCGAAAATAACGGAATCCTATCTTTTTCCCGTTATAAACCTGTCATTTCCAGACAAATCTTTTACAAGATGAGCCTCCGAAAAGAAAGAATAAAGCTCCAGGGTTTCTGCCCCTAATTTTTGATTAATTTCTAAAAATAACAATCCGTTTCCGTTCAGGTTCTTTTTCGAGTCTTCAGCGATTTTCCTGTAGAAGATCAAAGCATCAGAAGTAGGAGAGAAGAGTGCCATTTGTGGTTCAAATCCTTTCACAGAGTATTCAATTTCAACTTCTTCTTCAATCCCGATGTAAGGAGGATTGGAAATAATGACATCATAATTTTCAGTAAGCTTAAAATTCAGATAGTCACCATACATAAAACGAGCATCCAGCCCATGAAAAACAGCATTTCTTCTTGCTGTTTCTAAAGCTGCTTCTGAAAAGTCTATAGATGAAACATCGGCATCCGGAAAATGTTTTTTAAGAACCAAAGGAATAACTCCGCTTCCTGTACCAATATCAAGAATCTTAAGATCTTTCTGTTCAGAAAACGAACTTTGGATTGTATCAATGGCTATCTCAAGCAGTTCTTCTGTTTCGGGGCGTGGTATTAAAACATTTTCGTTCACAAAAAATGTCATCCCGTAAAATTCCGTTTCACCTAGGATATGTTGGTAAGGTTTACCGGTTTTTAGCTCTGCGGTTATTTTCTGAAGCTCCTTTTCATCATCAGATAGCAACTCCTGATGAGAAAACCGTCTTTGCTGGAATTGATCCAATCCGATTAATTTTTCAACAAAAACAGAAAACAGGAAAGCACTTTCAGATGCTGTATACAGATCACTCAGCTCTTTTTTGAAATGGATTTTAAATTCTGAAATTGTCATTTATCTTGTAAAAACCAATTTGGTATCTGTAGATTTTTCTTCGTCGATCATATAACCTTCATAATTAAAGGCTTTAATATCGTCCAGCGTTTGGGCATTGGTTTCAGCACAGAATCTTACAACAAGACCTCTGGCGTGTTTGGTATACACAACAATCGTTTTTAATTTTCCGTCCTTTAATTCATAAAAATCGAAATCAATTACTTTATGGTTAAGTTTTTTCCGGTCAATTACTTTTCCATATTCATTACTTGCCAGTTGAAGCAGAATCTCATTTTTCTTCATTTCTGAGTTCAGCTGATCTGTAATTTTCTCTCTCCAGAACTCATATAGATTTTTGTATTGATCAAATTCAAAATGACGGCCCATTTCAAGTCGGTACAACATAACTTTATCAGAAGGTTTTAACAAGCCATAAAGACCTGAAAGCATTCTGTAATTTTTCTGCAGATAATCCACGGCACTTTTATCCAGGGTTTTGGCATCAAGCCCTCTGTATACTTCTCCGGTGAACGCAAACATAGCCGGTGCAGATTCTTTAGGCTTTGGATTTGCTTTCCAGTTTTGATTTCTTTCCCAGTTTTCATCTGCCAGCTTAGGAGAGATCTCCATGAGTTCGGAAAGATACTTAGGTGATTTATGTTTTAAAAATGATTGTATAAATTCTGCCTCTTCAATGAATTTCGGGGTAGTGGATCTCAACAGGTCAGTTGAATTTTCTACGTTCATTAATTTAGCCGGTGATGTAATGATTTTCATAAAATAATATAATAAGAACCTCAGTGAGAGGTATATAATAAACAATATATATTTAATGTTGGATAATAATCGTTATTGGGGAAATCCGGAAATATATCCCATTTTTAGTTTCTTCCTAACCTCTAACCTCTAATTTCTAACTTC
Organism: Chryseobacterium sp. B21-037; assembly: GCF_028570785.1. Taxonomy (NCBI): domain Bacteria; kingdom Pseudomonadati; phylum Bacteroidota; class Flavobacteriia; order Flavobacteriales; family Weeksellaceae; genus Chryseobacterium; species Chryseobacterium sp. B21-037. Next base: position 1,611,054 of record NZ_JALGCB010000001.1, on the reverse strand, counting down.
TATTTAGAAAACTTATATAATCCCTTTTCCCTGTCTGATTACTTCAGGTTCTCCGGAAGTAAGATCTACAATAGTGGAAGCTACATTGTCTCCGTATCCTGAATCTATAACAATATCCACCAGATGATCATATTTTTCAGCGATGAGTTCCGGATCGGTAGAGTATTCGATCACTTCATCTTCATCCCTGATAGAGGTAGAAGCAATCGGATGTCCCAATTTTTCAACAATCAGCTGAGGAATGGAGTGGTCTGGAACACGGATACCGATTGTTTTATGTCCTTTATAAGCCAGAGGAACACTTTTGTTGGCATCCAGAATAAATGTAAAAGGTCCGGGAAGGTGGCTTTTTAAAAATCGAAATACGGAAGTATCAATGGGTCTTGTAAAATCCGAAAGGTGACTGAGGTCGTTACAAATAATTGAAAATTGGGCTTTTTCCAGCTTCATTTTTTGATCTGAGCCAGTTTTTCCATGGCTTTGATGTCAAAAATATTACAACCCAATGCATAAATAGTATCAGAAGGATAAATAATTAATCCACCATTATTCAAGGTTTTAACCACCTCATTAATAAGATTTTCCTGAGGATTGTCAGGGTAAATTTTTAATATTTTTGCCATAAAACAAAGATACAAATAAATGTATAGTTTTTATAAAACTCCTTTATTTAAAAGAAAAATTAGGAATTTTAAAAAAAAGTCGTACATTTGCAATCCAATATCGCGGGATGGAGCAGTAGGTAGCTCGTCGGGCTCATAACCCGAAGGTCATCGGTTCGAGTCCGGTTCCCGCTACTAAGCAAGTGTTTTCGGTAAACACTCTAAAAAATACACCGCGGGATGGAGCAGTAGGTAGCTCGTCGGGCTCATAACCCGAAGGTCATCGGTTCGAGTCCGGTTCCCGCTACTAAGCAAGTGCTTTCGGTAAGCACTCTAAAGATACACCGCGGGATGGAGCAGTAGGTAGCTCGTCGGGCTCATAACCCGAAGGTCATCGGTTCGAGTCCGGTTCCCGCTACTAAAGCAAAAGAGAATCACTTTGTGATTCTCTTTTTTATGTTAAAAAATCCCGCATAAAGCGGGATTATATTATTGTGCTAGTTCAGCATAAGGTTTTAATTTAAGATCATCTGCCATTGTCTGACCCAGAAATTCTTTCTTTTGATTTCCTTTCATTCTGTTGGAGGCATCACCACCATTAAAATAAGCGTCATTTAATTTTGTAGTGATTTCACTAGGATTAAAATCAATTTTAGTATCACCTTCCACTCCAAGATATCCATTCTTTTTTGTGAGGTAAGTAATATAGTTTTTATAGTTGATAAGCGTATTTCTCAGGTATTGGGTGTGGTATTCCATGCACTTTTTAGCTTTCTTTGAAGAATTATTTAAAATGCAGTTGTTCATATTTCCTCTGTATAAGTACCATTCAGATTCTAAAATACCATATTCTTTTCCCAGTGCTGCTTTTCCGTTGGTAAGAATATTATTGTCTCCTTCTTTGGTAGAGATCGCTTGTAAATGTCCGATAACCGCAGGAACTGTATTTTCAATTTTAGTTTTTGCTTCCTTTAAAGCGCTGAAATCTGCAGCAGGCGAACCTTTCTTCTGAGCATTAGTAATGTTAAAAATAAGTAGTAATAGTACAATCAGTAAATTATATCTTTTCATGAGAAATTTTTAAAGCACTAAAATAAATATATTTTCCCAGTTTAAACATATTCATTTTAATTTTATTTAATAAAAATTAACAAGTTTTAAGAATTTATATTGTAATTAAAGAATTTTCTATTGATAATTCAGTGGAATTTGATTACTACTTATAAATTTAACATATTTTAATAAAAAATATTATATTGAATATCAATTAGTTACGTACTTATTCTGTTTATCACTAAAAAAATAGTTGTTTGAATGTAATTTATTTCTACATTTGTATAACTAATTAAATAGTGATATAGAATTTAGCGATGATATATCATTCAAGATAAATGAACAGGATATGATAATTCAGACTTTAACAAAAGCAGAAGAACAGGTAATGCAGTATTTATGGAAAATTGAAAAAGGATTCCTCAAGGATATTCTTGATTTGTTTCCTGAACCCAAACCTCACACAAATACTGTTTCAACTATTCTAAAAGTATTAAAGGATAAGGAATTTGTTGATTATAATGTTTATGGCAGACAGCATGAATATTTTGCACTGATCACAAAGGAACAGTATTCGGGAAAGACGATGAAAAGTCTTGTGAAAAATTATTTCAAAGGATCTTATAAAAGTGCAGTCTCTTTTTTGGTAGAAAAAAATGAAATGACGGTAGAAGATCTTGAAATGCTGCTCAACGAACTCAAAAAGAAAAACTGATATGGAAACTCTACTTCTATACTTTGGGAAAGTAATTGTATGTTCTGGTGTAACATTTTTGTATTATCAGTTGTCTTTAAAGGACAAGACATTTCATCATTATAACAGATTCTATCTGTTATCGGCTATATTACTTTCATTGTTATTACCTCTTATGAGGGTTGATGATTTTACTATAGAAGTGAATAATGAGGTGTATTTGTTGCTCAATAAATTACAGAATTTTAATTCACATAAAAACATAAGCAATGACCACATTTATTTTAGAATTATTTTTTCAGCTTTGGGACTGGTTTCTTTCTATTTTTTAGGAAGGTTTATCTATGGGATCATTAGGATCCAACAGCTTAAAAAGAAATTTCAAAAAGAGAGTTTTGATGGTATAAATTTTTACCATACAAACCTTAGTGAAGCACCGTTTTCATACTTTAAAAATCTATTCTGGAAGAATTCAATACAGTTGAATTCTGATATTGGGAAACAGATCTTAAAGCATGAGATGGTACATATTGAACAGAAGCATTCCTTTGATAAAATTTTTATCGAAGTGATTACCTCAGTCTTCTGGTTCAATCCGTTCTTTTATATGATGAAAAAAGAACTCGGTCTTATCCATGAATACCTGGCTGATAAAAAAGCCGTCAAACAATCGGACACAAAAGCATTTGCGCAGATGCTTTTAGCAAGTCACTTTTCCGGAACACAGTTACCTGCAACCAGTCCGTTTTTAAGTTCAAATCTAAAAAAACGTCTAAAAATGTTACAAAAACCCAAAACCAAATTCGGGTATGCGCGAAGGATTTTTGCATTACCGGTTTTATTTACAGTGGCTTTTGCCTATATGGTAAATGCGAAGAATAAAGAAATTAAAGAAACCAACATAGCGATCCGGGAAGCAGTATCCAGAATGGAAGAACAGCCTGAAGCCAAAATTCAGAATGTAACTTCCATTACAAAAGACACCATTCCTGCCAAGATTGGTAAAATTGATGATTCACAACAAAAGCTGTTAAGAAAAAAAGAAACAGAGAAATTAAAAGATCTTGGAAAGAAAATTCAGGAAAAAAGTATGGCTCTGAAAAGCCTTAAGCCGGAAAGTAAAGAGTTTCAGAAGAATGTAGATGAGCTTAATGATCTGTCAGCTGAAATGGGAAAAATTACAAGTTCCGATGATTTCAAAATGGCTTATACCATTAATGGAAATGAAATTAAAAGAATTAATGACTTTTTCAAATCCGATGAATGGAAGAATAAAGTGAAAGAGCTCAAGAATATGAACGTTGAGATTCCTGAAATACCTGAAATTAATTTCGATTTCCAGGATATGCCAACGCCTCCGGTCCCTCCGACAGCTCCTCGAATGAAAGCATTAAAGTTCAGTGAAATTAAGGATATGAAATGGGATGCAGCAGAACTTGCCAAGGCTTCCGAGAATGCAAAAGGAGCTATGGAAACGGCTGCGAAACGAGCGAAACTCGATAGAAAGCGTGCCAGGCTTAACGAAAAAAGAGCTAAACTTGATGCAGAAAGAATGAAGCTGGATGCAGAAAGAAGAGCATTGGATGGCAACAATAGAAGAGTTTATGTGTATACATCCAGTTTTAGCGATTCGGATAATCCGGTGACAGTGAGGCTGAACTCTAATTTTAAAGATGTGAATACTTTTACAGTTCCAAGAGTAAACGGATCCGCTAATAATTACGGTAACATGAAATTATACATTAACGGAGTAGAGGTCACCAGAAAAGAATTTGATGCTATTAATCCAAAGGATATTAAAAGTATGAATGTGAATAAGCGCACAAAAGACGGAGATCCTTCAGGAGAGATAAGAATTCAGACAAAATAATAAAGTTCCAATTGGCTTTGTCAATCCAGAATTGGCAAAGCTTTTTTATGTCTCAATAACCTATGAAAAATAATATTTTACTTTTTTTACTTTTGAGTATACTTACTCATGCCCAGGCAAACAGGTTTTATTATGATTATAAATATATCTCGGATTCCACCAACAGAGCGGATATAAAAAGTGATGTAATGCTCCTGGATATTGATAAAAATGGCTCAAAATATTACAGCCGTGAAAAATTTGTCTCCGACTCTACAACAAAAGCGGATATCACAAAACAAATGAAAGGCGGTTTTGGAGAAAGTATTAATATCAAAAAAAATATGAAACCGGGTGTGATTGCTACAAGCGTTACCAAAACATATCCCGACTATAAGGTTGTACTTTCAGAAAAAATAGGGAACACAATCTATAAAATAGCAGAAGATCAAAAACCTGAATGGAAGATTCTTTCTGAAAAACAAAAAATAGGAGAGTATAACGCCCAAAAAGCAACAACAACCTATGGAGGCAGAGAATGGACTGCCTGGTTTAGTACCGATATCCCTTTTCAGGACGGACCTTATAAATTCTATGGATTGCCCGGTTTAATTGTGAAGCTTGAAGACAAAACAGGTTCGCATATAATGACTTTGATTGGAAATAAAAAGACAAACATAAGCCAGGACGAAGACATACAAATGCCGGGAGTAACTATGATCGGTTTGGGGGGCAAAGATATCGAAGTAACAAAAAAACAGTTTAAAAAAGCCTGGAAAGATTATCAGGCAGATCCCACAAAGGACATGAAGCAAACAATGAGCACACTTCCGGCCGGAGCTGTCGTAAGAATGAAAAATAAGGATGGGAAAGACATTGATATGAATGAAATGTACAGGAATATAGAGAAAAGGGCGAGAGAAGAAATGAAAAATAACAATAATAAAATAGAGCCTGATCTTTATAAATAAAATAAAAAATCCCGAATTCATTTCGGGATTTTTTATGCAATATGGTTAAGTTGTTAAGCCAATTTCTGAGAATCTGCAATAAACTGAGCTAATCCACTGTCTGTAAGCGGGTGCTTTAACAGGCTTAAGATCGGAGCCAGTGGCGAAGTGATCACGTCAGCACCGATTTTAGCACAATCGATAATGTGCATAGAATGACGGATAGATGCTGCTAAAATCTCAGTTTCGTACATATAGTTGTCAAAAATCAAACGAATCTCCTGGATAAGGTTAAGCCCATCCGTAGAAATATCATCTAGTCTTCCCAGGAATGGAGAAACATAAGTTGCTCCTGCTTTTGCTGCTAAAAGAGCCTGTCCCGGAGAGAAAATCAATGTACAGTTCGTCTTGATCCCTTTGTCCGAAAAATATTTTAATGCTTTAATACCATCTTTAATCATCGGAATTTTTACCACAATGTTTGGATGGATTGCTGCCAATTCATCTCCTTCTTTGATCATTTCCTCATATGTTGTAGAAAGTACTTCTGCAGAAATATCACCATCTACAATTTCACAGATCGTTTTGTAGTGGCTCTTGATTGCTTCAGCTCCCTGGATACCTTCTTTAGCCATTAATGAAGGGTTAGTGGTTACACCATCTAAAATTCCAAGATCTTTAGCTTCCTTAATTTGCTCTAAATTAGCAGTGTCAATAAAAAATTTCATTTTGTTACATAGATTTATTCCTGCAAAGATAAGGAATACTTTGCGAGTGGAAAACTTAGTTGCTGTTTTGTTGGTTTGAGACTGGAAGGTAGATATTAAAGGTTAGAGGTTGGAGGTTGGAAAACATAAATAGTCTGTCGGATATCTATTGATTGTCTACTATTTTATCCTATTAAACTATTTTCTAAATTTGTCATATATGGAAAATAATCTGTTTACAGCACGGCTTGAAATTATAGGAATTAATCCTTTTGTTTTCATTCCTGAAGAAATATTAAAAACAATTTTTGAAGTTTCAGGAAGAGAAAAGAGTCCTATTCCTGTGAAAGGAACAGTGAATGGTGTGGAATATAAGCAGAATTTAATGAAGTATCTCGGAGAATGGAGATTGTATATAAATCTTGTTATGTTAAAGAATTCTCCCAAAAGAATTGGTGAGATAATAGAAGTTTCAATAGAATATGATAGCTCGGACAGGAGTATTGTTATTCATCCTAAACTTGACCAGGCGATCAGGGAAGATCCTGTTACCCTGCGTAATTTTGAAAGTTTAATTCCTTCAAGAAAGCTGGAATTGGTTCGTTATATCAATAACCTTAAAACCGAGGCAAGCATTGAAAGAAACATTGATAAAATTATAAGACACCTGAAAGGAGAAACCGATTTCTTCGGTAAAATGATCAAATAAAATTCATAAAAAATAAAATCCGGAAAATTTTCCGGATTTTATTTTTTATGAATTTAAGGTTTTGCTAAGTTTTAAAGCATCCTGATTGGTAGGGTCATACTGTAACGACTTAGCTATATGTTCTTTTGCTTTATTACGGTCGCTCTGCTGTTCTGAAAAGGCCAGATAGAAATAAGCATACGCAAGATTTTTCTTGTTTTGCTCTACTTCCTCAGGTTTTACAGTTGCTATATACTTTTCATAAGCAATTTTAGCATTGGCATCATCTTTAGCAGCCTGATATGCATAAGCCTGGCTGTAATATGCCGGAGCCCAATCGGGTAATAAAACAGATATCTTTTTCCAGGTTGCCACTGCATTGGTCCAATCTGAAGCATCCTGGTAAGCTGCAGCTAATTTAGCTAACGATTCTGTATCCTTTGGATTGGCTTCAATTTGTTTTTTAAGACCCTCAATACTGGTGTCTCCAGCTTGAGTTGTTGCAGCTGTATTGGCTGTTGTTTTGGTACTATCTACCTGTGCATTAACCAAACTCATTCCTCCTACAAATAATAAACCTAAAAATAGATTTTTGATATTAATTTTAACGATTTTCATAATCTTATATTTTATAATTCTACATTTTGAAATTCAATAATAATTCCATAAATGGCTAAATTTTAGAGGCTTTAAGTTTTTTTAGAAAATATTAACGGATACAGCTGTTTTTTTTAGCTTAATTTTTGATTCGTTGTGGTTTCAGTTATCTTTGTACTTCAACTAGTTTTATAACCACAATAATTTCATTGTATGAATATCATATTAGCTTCGACATCAACCATTTTCGGTGGCGAATACCTGGAATATTTAAGAGAAGAATTAATACAATTATATAAGGGTGTTGATGAAATCATCTTTGTTCCTTATGCAAGGCCTGGAGGGATGTCCCATGACGATTATACGGCAAAAGCCCGTTCTTTTTTTGAAACAATAGGTATTAAAGTAAAAGGCCTTCATGAATTTGACGATAAAGCCGCTGCTTTATATAATGCGAAAGGATATTTTACAGGAGGTGGAAATACATTTTTATTGGTTAAAACTTTACATGAGGAAAATCTGATGTCGGTTTTAAAGAATAATATAGAACAAGGTAAGCCTTATTTAGGATGCAGCGCGGGAAGCAATATCGGAGGACAAAATATGAAAACAACGAATGATATGCCTATCGTTTATCCTCCAAGTTTTGATTGTATGGGCTTAGTCCCTTTTAATCTGAACCCTCACTATCTGGATCCAAATCCGGAATTAAAACATAACGGCGAAACCCGGGAAACCAGAATTCTTGAATTTCTAACCCAAAATGATTTAAAGGTAATCGGGTTGCGTGAAGGAAACTGGATCAGGAGAATTGGTGGAAATATAACGGTTGAAGGAAGCGAACTGACAAGGATTTTTGAGAAGGGAAGGGCACCCTATGAAATTGAGGCAGGAAGCTCATTAATCTGATCCCACTATCTTTTTTTATATTTGAATAAAGAATGGACTATTCAGCAATGATATAGTCAACATAAGTTGCGAAATAATCAATCACCATAACAATGATGCAATGAAAAAAACACTTGGTGTTCTTATATTATCTACACAAATAGTTTTTGCTCAGGATATCGCTCAAAAATTAGACGATGCTACAAATGATCTTATGAATTCTTCAGGAGGAATAGCATCCAGTTTATCGTTTTATGTAACCGATGAAAACGGGCGTTTGATTTACGATTATCAGGGAAATAAAGGACTTTCGACTGCTTCCACGCAGAAAATATTTACGGCTGGGGCAGCATTGGAAACATTAGGGAAAAATTATACTTTTAAAACAATAGCAGGTTATTCGGGTACGATTTCAAAAGATGTTCTTAACGGAAACCTATTGATCAGTTCTAATGGTGATCCTACTCTGGGAAGCTGGAGATACGAAGCATACAAACCTGAAAATTTTAAGAAAAAGCTTATCGAAGCAATCAAAACGCAGGGAATTGCAAAGGTTAACGGAGACCTGGTGATCGATGATTCATATTTTGACCATCAGACGATTCCCGGGGGCTGGCCCTGGGATGATCTGGGGAATTATTACGGCGCCGGAGTTTGGGGGATCAACTGGAGAGAGAACCAGTTTGATATCAACATCAACGGCACTACTTTTAAAAGCTTTTCCTATCCGCTGGAAGGAGTTCAATGGTTAAATGACCTGAAAGCCGGTGGAAGTTCGGATCAGAGCCTTATTTTCACGGCACCACACTCGGATGTGGCATTGATTAACGGAACTTTACCTGCCGGTAAAACGGTTACCGTTTCAGGATCAACTCCAAATCCTCCTTTACAATTGGGAGTAGAAGTAAAACAGTGGCTTAAGGAAGCCGGAATAAGCTTTTCAGGGAAGGTTATTACGAATTCCCAACTCGAAATTGAGGGGAAACAGATATTTGAAGTTCCTAAGAAAAATATATTTCTTACGTATCAATCACCGACGTTAGATAAGATTATATACTGGTTTCTAAGAAAGAGTATTAATCTGTATGGAGAAACTCTTATTAAGACACTGGGGAAAGAGAAAAAGGGAAATTCAAGCTTTAAAAGCGGAGTTGCCTATCTTAAAGAGTTCTGGAAATCCAATGGGATTAATCCGAATATGATCAATTTTGCAGACGGTAGCGGGCTTTCTCCTCAGAACTATGTATCGGCAAAAGCGGAGGTACAGGCTCTCTTGTATGCTAAAAAGCAACCATGGTTTGATGCCTATTATGACGGATTCCCAACGCAGGAAAACGGGATGAAAATGAAAAGCGGAACTATGAGGGATACAAAATCTTTTGCGGGATATCAAACGGCAAAGGATGGAAAAAAATATGTATTCTCCATTATCATCAATAATTATCAGGGAAGCGGAAATACGGAATTACAGAAAATTCTGAATATTTTAAAATAAAAAAGGTATGAAGAATCGTCCGTTTTTATCGAGAATCAATAACTGGTTTGTATTTACGTTACTTACCGTGATTGTTATTGCTTTGATTGTTTCATCTAATATTCTCATTAAAAATTTAAGGGAAAAAGAGGCTGAAAGAATTAAGGTTTTCGCTACTGCGATAAAGATTCTTCAGGACAATAAGCAGAAAAGTTCTGAGACCCAGGAGCTTTTGTTTGCGATATTAACGGAGAATGATCAGATTCCATCAATTTTGACGAATGAAAATAAAGAACCTTTTATATTTGAAGGGAGTTCAAGAAATATTGCCAAAGAAATTCTTGAAAATCCCGGAGAACTAAAAAAGCTAATCTCAAAAATGGAAAATAATTATGCTCCATTTGAGATTGAAGTGGCAAACGGTGATAAGCAGTTTGTATTTTATGATAACTCTTCATTGCTTAACAATTTGCGTTACTATCCTTATTTCTTAGGGCTATTTATCCTATCCTACCTGTTATTTTCATTCTGGTTTCTGAGGACGATTAAAAAAACGGATGAAGGGTATGTATGGGCAGGTCTGGCGAAGGAAACCGCACACCAGATCGGAACTCCGCTTTCATCCATGATCGGATGGATGGAGATTATGAAACTGGAAAATCCGGATTCTGAAGGAATTGAAGAGATAGAAAAGGATATTGAGAGACTGAGAACCATTTCTGAACGATTTTCAAAAATCGGATCTGTGCCGGAGCTTAATGATATGAATTTTAATCAGATGATTCAGGAGAATTATGAATATTTAAAATCCAGGATTTCAAGTAAGATAAGTTTTACCCTGCAGCTACCGACATATACTATTCTGGTTCCGCATAATAAGATCCTGATGAGCTGGGTTATTGAAAATCTGGTGAAAAATGCCGTAGATGCTATGAAAGGGGAAGGATCTTTGCAAATGTCCGTATTTGAAAGAAATAAAAATATCCTGGTAGAAGTGAAAGATACGGGTAGCGGGATGACAAAGCAGCAGGCAAGAAATGCGTTTAAACCGGGCTATTCAACAAAGAAGCGGGGTTGGGGATTAGGATTGTCGCTTGCAAAAAGGGTAGTGCAGGAATACCATAACGGTGACATAAAGATTTCACAAACAGAATTGGGCAAGGGGACTACTTTTAGGATAACAATTAAGAAAGGATAAGAAAGTCTGTAAAAATAAAAAAAGCGGGGATTGTTCCCCGCTTTTTCATTAAGTATTGTTTATTATTTCTTTCCTGTTAACCACTGATCCTGCAGTTTTTGTTCTGCCGGTGTAGGATTGGCTTTGTATTTAAGCGTTTCCATAGTTAACTTATCAAGGATTGCTTTTCCTTTCAGCTCTATTTTATCAGTCTTATCTCCATTTTTTCTAAGAACTGTTACTGTCACGGGTTGTCCTTCTTTGATGGTTTTGGTATAATTGATAAATGCCTGTATATTTTTCACATCAATAGTTTTTCCGTCTATTGCATAGATCTCATCCGTAATTTTAAAACCAATGCTCTTCGCAAAAGGAGATAAAGGAGAGTTTTCATCAAAAATGAAAGTATTGTTTTTCTCGTTAAATCCTGTTTGGTTTGGGTCTTTAATAAACCAGAAGATTGGTGGAGTTTCCTGTTTTGTTATTTCCACACCTACCTGGTTTAAATAGTCAGCATAAGGTGTTGGTTGATTTCCTGCAATATATTTGTTGTAAAAATCTTTAACTTGCGGGTAGCCGGTAACAGTTACCAGTTCATCGATCAGTTTGTCGTCCTTAAACGGTTTGTTTTCACCAAATCTCTGTGATAATTTTCTGATCATATCACGATACCCCATCTCACCGTTGGATAACTTTCTAAGCTCAATATCCATACACATCGCCAGTAAGGCTCCCTTTTCGTAAACATTTCTGTACTGATCCTTGTAAGGCTCTACAAGAACATTTTTACTCATTACGGTAAACGGCATTGTGTCGTCATAGTTCTTAGAATTGGTGATTTTTTCACCTATTCTCTTCAGGAATTCATCCTTGTTGATCAATCCTTCCTGGATTTGGAATAAATTTGCGAAATACTCTGTTCCTCCCTCATACATCCATAGATGTTGAGACATTTTAGGATCTGCATAATTGAAGTAATGAATTTCTTCAGAGTGAGTTTTCAGTGGGTTTACCGTATGGAAGAATTCGTGTGAAACAACATCGGTAATGGTTTGATCGATAGCTTCTTTAGGCATGGCCTCCGGTAATACAACACTTGTAGACTCATGGTGTTCCAATGCCCCGAAACCTTTAATCTGGGGTCCTTCTCCACCTGAAAGGTAAAGCATGATCGCATACTTTTTATTGGTATTCATATCACCCAGGAATTTCTTTTGGGCAACGACCATTTTTTCAAGGTTGGTTTTAAAGTCAGCTGCTTTATACTTTCCTGTCGGAGAATAAACGCCTAAAACCAGATCCATACCGCCTGCATTAAAAGTAATATAGTCCGGTTTGGTGTACATTAACGGAGAATCTGTCACTTTTGCATAGTTAGCCAGCGTAAAAGTGTCTGTAGCTTCTGATTTATCCTGATCTACGAGGGCGGTGGTTCCATAGAAATCAGCGGGCTTCTGAATGACCAACTGGTAAGGAACATCCTGCATATCATCTATATATCCTATAAACCCATGGGTATTGATTAAATATACTTTTCCAGCTTCAATATCAGTTCCAGACGGAGAAAATACCGCTTTGTGTTTTTCAGTATTCAATTCATCATCAAAACTGTCATTGACCAGATAAGTTACCTTTGATAAAAACTGAGCATTTTTAAGTGCATAGGAATTGTCATCCACTTTAGTGTAGGCCAGCTCTCTTCCTTTGTTATCGAAGAATTTGATACCTTCTATAAATCTTCCGTAATCATCCACGGAATAAGTTCCGGGAACTGTTTTAGGAAAATGGAATTTTACATTGCCGGATTTCATTTTAGGAAATTCCATTGTTACCGCCACCTTATCGTCTTTTACATTCACCAGGTCAATATTGGTTTTAATAGACTGGGCATTGGCCAAAACAGTGGCTAATATACCTAAGCTTAGTGCTATTTTTTTCATTGATTAGAATTTATAGTTAAGTAGTTGTTCTAAAAATGATTTTGTTACAAATAAGATTCCATTGTGGTATTAAACTTTTCTTAAAATGGCAAAAGCCCTTCTGCATTTCAGCTTATTGTACCTTCTTATAATTCACGTAATAATTTTTATTAAACTCAACAGGAGTACCTTTTTTCAATTTTACCGTTTGCCACTCCTCTGTTGGATTTATAGTTTGCTCTCCGTCAATTCTGATAGGAAGCTTGAAGTTCTTAACAACATTGGTGTATCTGAACTTCAATGCTTCTCCTTTTTGAGAGTATTCCAGTGTCGGAACTTTAATAGTTCTCAAATACTGGTTGAATACACTGGAAAAGTCAATGCCTGATTTCGAATTGATGTAGTTTTCAATTTGCTGAGTAGTTACCGTCTGATGGTAGAATTCCTTATTAAGACCTCTTAGGATCTGTCTGAACTTATCATCATTGTTGATAACCTGTCTGATCGTGTGGATCATGCTGGCACCTTTAGGGTACATGTCACCGCTTCCTTCATTTCGAACTCCGTATTTACCGATAATCGGGATGTCATTGCTTATGATATTGCGTATTCCGATGGCATATATATCTGCTGATTTTTTATCCAGGTATTTTTCTGTAAAAAGAACTTCCGAATAATTGGTAAAACTTTCATGGATCCACATGTCAGCCTGATCTTTTGCGGTAATATTATTGGCAAACCATTCATGTCCGCTTTCATGGATAATGATAAAATCCCATTTCAATCCCACTCCCGTACCGGACAGATCCCGTCCCAGATATCCGTTCATATATTGATTACCATAAGCTACGCTACTCTGATGTTCCATCCCCAGATACGGAGAGTCCACGAGTTTATAAGAATCCTCATAAAAAGGATACGGACCAAACCAGTACTCAAAAGCGGATAGCATTGGTTTTACCTGCTGGAATTGCTTTTTTGCTTTTTCTAGATTATAATCCAATACCCAATAATCCAGATCCAATTTCCCTTTTTCCCCGTTAAAAGTATCTTTAAAATTGACGTATTTTCCAATATTAGGAATAATGGAATAGCCGTTGATCGGGTTTTTAACTTCCCAAGTATATATGGTTTTATCTCCGTCCGCTTTTTTATCGATTAAACGTCCGTTTCCAACCCCAACAAGACCTTTGGGAGCAATGATTTTCATAGTAATGCCATTATCCGGCTCGTCACTCCATATATCCTTTGTAGGAAGCCATATAGAAACCCCTATGCCTTCATCAGCGACGCTCATCCAAGGATTTCCTTTTTCATCCTTGGTAAAAACCCAGCCGCCATCCCAGGGTGCTTTTTTGGCAATCACAGGATTTCCGGAATAGGTGATATCAATGGTGTATTTTTCGCCTTTTTTGAAGTTTTTATTTGTGGTGATGAAAATGAAATCCTCATCCTGTTTGGTGTCGGCAATCGGAAAACTAGCCTCTACTTTATCGGCTTTCATAGGTTTTTGAAGATCGATCTGGAAAGTAGGGTTGGTGACATCTTTGATGATTTCAAAACTGATCTTGTTGGTTCCTTTAATGCTTTTCTGATCAAAATCCGGTTCTACGGAAAGATCATATCTTTTTACATCCCAAAAGTTTCGGAATTTGGTGTTAGAACCTTTTAAAGTGTCCTGCTTTGTAAATGTTTCCGGTTTTTCGAAGAATTGTCCAAAAGCAAGTCCTGATGCAAGTAAAAGTGAATATGAAAGTTTTTTCATCTGATATCAAATTATTAATCTATCAAAAATAGAAAATTAATTGAAGATAAATTGTGAAAGCATAAAATAGTTCTTAAAACTAATATCGGTGACAACGGGCAAAACAATAGCCCTGATTGAAGTGAAAATCCTTTTTGTAAAAAAGATTGTAACGGAAAGCAGGATTAAGCTCCTGAAAAAAAATATAAATCGAGTGGTTATATCCATAAAAAATCCCGCAGATCAATCTGCGGGAATATAGTAAGAAGACGCTTTTGGTCTTTGTTTTTTGCTGACACTACTTCTGGACGACAGGCAGGTTTCCTTCACGTTTCTGAACCTTTTTATAGGTGTAAGAACACATGACAATACTGAATTCATACAGCAACAATAATGGCAGGGCTGCCATAATCATACTTAAAACATCAGCAGGAGTAATAATAGCTGCTACAACCATGATGAGCACAATAGCATGTCTTCGGTATGTTTTCATGAATTTCGGGCTCAGAATTCCGATCGTCGTAAGGAAATAAATAAGGATAGGAAATAGAAAAACCACTCCCATACCTAATACAACCTGTAAGAATAACGTGGTATAATCGCTCAGATCATAAAGAGGAACGATAATATCGGAAATTTTGAAAATCACCCCAAAGTTGACGGCAAAAGGAAGAATCAGAAAGTACCCTGATAAAACCCCTGACATAAACAATATCCACACCGCATTGATAATGAAGATCGAATTTTTTCTTTCTTTCGGATGTAATGCAGGACTGACGAAACGCCATAGCTCCCAGACTATATAGGGAAATGCCAGAACAATCCCCCCGAAAATAGAAACGGCCATCATGACATTGAACTGCTGATAAAGCCTTTGTACACGAACAGGAAATTCTTTTGGAAGATGTATGCTGTCTTCTCCGAGGATCATCCTCGAAAAGTGATTAACAATTTTAAAAGTGGGAAAGTCATTTCTGGTAGGACCGAAAAAAATATGGTCCATAATCCAATTGATATTAAAGCCAATGATAAAAGCGGCAATAATAATAGCAATAATTGAGCGAATCAGATGCCCTCTTAATTCTCCAATGTGCCCAAGAAAGGACATTTCCTTTTTTTCTTCCATTATATAGAATCTATCTAGAATATTAAGGTCTTACAAAGTAAAAACTTTATAATATATAAGCATGCAAAACTATGAAATTATAATGAGTAATTGTAATTATTGATTATGATTTTGCTGTCCTTTTTATATAATCACTGATCCCGGTAAAAAATTACCGGGATCAGTTTTGAGATTTCTACTTTTCTTGTTTTTCCAATATTTCCAGCACTTTTTCACCAACCGCTCCTCCTGATTGAGGATTTTGGCCTGTAACGAGTCTTCCGTCAGCAACGGCGAAAGAAATAAAATCTTTATCGGCTTTAACATAGTTGGCACCTTTGCTTTTTAAAACATCTTCTGTCAGATAAGGCATATGGTCAGCTAACTCAGCTGCTACCTCCTCCGAATTTGAAAAACCGGTAAGTGTTTTCCCTTTAATCAGTAATTCACCATCTGAAAGCCGGATGTTAAATAAACCTACAGCACCATGACAAACAGAAGAAACAATTCCTCCGTTTTCATAGATCTTTCTTGAAATATCCTGTAACTCCTTATTGTCAGGAAAATCCCATACAACACCATGTCCTCCGGAATAGTAAATAACTTCATAATCTTCTGCATGAATATCCTTAGGCTCTAAAGTATTTGCCAACTTTTCCCTGAAGGATTGATCTGCATAATATTTCCAGTCCACCGGTTGTACAAACATTTGGAGGGAAACAGGATCAAGAGGAGTGTAACCACCTCGCGGGCTTACAAAATCGATTTCATATCCTTTTTGGGATAATTTTTCATAAAAATGAACTGCCTCACCTAGCCATAAACCGGTTGCACGATCCATTTCAGGGTATTTTTCCACACTTGTGACTACGATTAATGCTTTTTTCTTCATGTTTTTTGTATTTGTTCTTACAAGATATGGATTTTAAAAAATGTTGGCAAGGGTAAAAATAAAGTTCCGGCTTGCGAAGCAAGCCGGAACTTTATTTTTATAAGATGTTATTTTTTAGATTATTCCTTCGTCCAATAATTTGTGAAGGTCTATAATTCCAAAGTACTTACCATTTTCGGTTACAATAAGCTGGCCGATATTGTTTTCTTTTAAAACTTTTATCGCATCTTTTGCGAGAACATTTTTTTCAATGGTTTTAGGATGGGCAGACATGATATCTTTGGCCAGAACCTTAGATATATCTTCATCTTTTAACAGCATCCTTCTCAGGTCACCGTCCGTAATCACACCGATGATTTCATCTTCTTTTGTAACCACAGTAATTCCATGACTCGATGCGCTGATTGAGATAATTACATCCCGTACAGGTGCATTTTCGCTTACCTGTGGTTTTTGTGATGAAAGGAATTGTTCAACCCTTGCGGTTAAGTTTTTTCCTAAGCTTCCTCCGGGGTGGAATTTTGCGAAATCGTTTTCTTTAAAGTCGTTGAGTTCCATCAGGCAGATTGCCAGGGCATCTCCCAGTGCCATCTGTATGGTAGTAGAACTGGTCGGAGCTAGTTTATTGGGGCAGGCCTCAAGGTCAACATGGGTATCTAAAATGATTTCAGAAAATTCTGCCAGTTTGCTTTTTCTGTTTCCTGTCATTCCTATTAATGATGAAGAATAATCTTTTAAGAATGGAACAAGATTGGCAATTTCAGGTGAATTTCCGGAATTGGAAATGCATAAAACCACATCCTGTTTCTGGATAACTCCAAGATCTCCATGAATGGCTTCCGAGGCGTGAAGGAACTGGGAAGGAGTTCCGGTGGAATTGAGTGTGGCAACAATTTTATTTCCCACATGAGCAGATTTTCCTATTCCAACAACAATTAATTTTCCTTTTGCTGAATGAATAACCTCTACTGCTTTTACAAATTCATTGTCTATTCTGCTTTTTAATTTTTCAAGTTCTGAAATCTCTATTTCTAATGTTGTTTTTGCTATTGAAATGATATTTGCTCTTTCCATTTTTACCTTTACAATTTGTATACAAAATTCTCCCGATATAAATTTATACTTTAAAAAGAATATTTAATATAAATTTTATTTTTTATAAATTCGTTCGCTTTTATTATAAGCAAAAATTTTATAACTTTGGATTAGATGCAAATTTAGCAATAGAAAATTAGATGAGCGCAAAAAAAGCCAATTTATCGGGCGAATTGAAAAAGTATTTCGGGTTTTCTACTTTTAAAGGTCAACAAGAACAAATTATAGAAAATCTGTTACAAGGGAAGGATATATTTGTTTTGATGCCGACAGGAGGAGGTAAGTCATTATGTTACCAACTTCCGGCACTCATTTCTGAAGGGACGGCGATTGTAGTTTCTCCCTTAATCGCATTAATGAAGAATCAGGTAGATGCCGTAAATGGTCTTTCATCTGATGATGGAGTAGCACATGTTTTAAATTCATCATTAAATAAAACCCAAACCAAGCAGGTCTTTGATGATATTAAAAGCGGGAAGACAAAATTACTTTATGTTGCTCCTGAATCATTAATTAAAGAAGATTATCTGGATTTCCTTAAGGAAGTTAAAATTTCATTCTTTGCTATTGACGAGGCTCACTGTATTTCAGAGTGGGGACACGATTTCAGACCGGAATACAGAAATCTGAAATTGATTATCGATAAAATTGCCGACGTTCCCGTTATTGCACTTACAGCCACGGCAACTCCTAAGGTTCAGGATGATATCCAGAAAACATTGGGAATGACGAATGCATTGGTATTTAAGGAAAGCTTCAACCGTGCTAATTTATACTACGAAGTACGCCCGAAAGTCAATGTAGATCTTGAAATCGTAAAATTTATTAATCAGCATAAGGGAAAATCAGGAATTATATATTGTTTAAGCAGGAGAAAAGTAGAGGAATTTGCGCAGCTTTTACAAGTGAATGGAATCAATGCATTACCATATCACGCCGGTCTTGACCAGAAGGTAAGAGTGGCTAATCAGGATAAATTCCTCATGGAGGATGCTGATGTTATTGTTGCAACCATTGCTTTTGGGATGGGAATTGATAAACCGGATGTGCGGTTTGTAATCCATTACGATTTTCCGAAGTCATTAGAGAGTTACTACCAGGAAACGGGACGCGCAGGAAGAGACGGTGGAGAAGGACACTGCTTAGCCTTTTATGATCCGAAAGATATCGAAAAGCTTGAAAAGTTCCTTGCTCAAAAGCCGGTTTCAGAAAGGGAAATCGGATTACAACTTTTAAATGAAGTGGTAGGTTATGCTGAAACATCCATGAGCCGGAGACAGTATATTTTGTATTACTTTGGTGAAGCTTTTGATCCTGTTAATGGAGAAGGAGCTAAAATGTGTGATAATGCATCAAACCCTCCAAAATTAAAGGATGCTACAAAAGATCTGAAGAAAGTTCTGGAACTGATCAGGGAAACTGGAGAAAAGTTTAAATCCAAAGACCTGATCTCTGTGATCTCGGGAAAAGAAAGTGCTGTCACCAAATCGTACAAGCTTGAACAAAGTTCATATTTCGGTTTCGGGAAAGATCAGAAAGATAACTATTGGAAAACGATCTTAAGACAGGCTACTGTTCAGAATTTTCTGCAAAAAGATATTGAAACGTACGGTGTTTTAAAGATTACGGATAAAGGCCTACAGGTTCTGGACCATAATTTAGATCACGTGTTTATGATAGCAGAAGACCGCGAATTTGACCTTACACAGTCAAAAGCGGAAAGTGATCAGGTGCAGATGCAATCCGGAGGAGGACTGGACCAGAATTTATTTGGTCTTTTAAAGGAACTGAGGAAAAAAGTAGCTAAAAAATACGGAATTCCTCCTTATACGGTATTCATGGATCCTAGTTTGGAAGACATGACGGTTCAGTATCCGATCACAGTGGAGGAAATTGCCAAGATTTATGGAGTAGGGGAAGGAAAAGCCAAAAAGTATGGAAAGGAATTTGCCGACTACATAAAAACCTATGTTGAAGACCATAATATTGAACGTACTCAGGATATGGTACTGAAACAGGTAGCGAATAAATCGAGCCACAAAGTATTTATTATTCAGAGTACCGATAAGAAGATCGATCTTGAGGATATTGCAAGAGCCAAAAATTTAACAATGAATGAATTGTTGAAAGAAATGGAAAGTATTGTATACCAGGGAACGAAGCTGAATATTGATTACTATATTGAAGATAATTTCGATGAAGATATTGTAGATGGCTTCATGGAATTCATGAATGATTCTGAAAGCGATAGCATGAAAGTATTGCTGGATGAATTCGGAGATGAGCTTTCTGATGAAGAGGTCAGAATGTTAAGGATAAAATTCATTAGTGACGTAGCTAATTAAATTAAAAATATGAACCTTATCCGATCATGGGTAAGGTTCTTTTACAATGATGAAAAAGATTTCTGTTATTTTTATTCTGCCGGATTTGGAAACCGGAGGTGCAGAAAGAATTATTACCACAATTGCAAATCATCTTTCACGGGATCGTTTTGAACCTAAGATTTTGCTTTTACGGAAACAAGGAGGTTATCTTAGCTTTCTTGAAAAAGATGTTGAAATTATTGATATCAATACAGAAAGAATCAGACATTCATTAAAGCCTATTTTATCGGAGATCTATAAAAGGAAACCTGATATTGTATTTTCAGGATTTGGTGAGGTAAATGCATATTTATCATTGTTTATAAAGCTTTTTCCAAGGACGAAGTTCATTGCCAGAGAAACAAATGTGGTAAGTGAGCATGTGACGCGGAAAGAAATTAAATTCTTTTATAATTTTTATAATAGCTATCAACGGATCATCGCACAAAGTGATGACATGATGAGGGATCTGATGAAGAACTTTAATATAAAATCGGATAAGATTGTGAAGATCAATAATCCGGTGGATTTTGATTTTATCAATCAGAAACTTGCCGTTTCCCAAAAGCCGGAATGCTTTGCGTACAATTACAAAAATGTTGTGGCCATTGGAAATTTATCTTCAAGAAAAGGATTCGATAACTTGCTGAAAGTTTTTTCCCGATTAAAAAATGAAAATATTCTGCTCCATATTCTGGGGGACGGAAAAGACAAAGAAATCCTGCATCAGATGAAAGATTTTCTGGGATTAAAACATGTATTTTTCCATGGAAGACAGGAGAATCCTTATCAATACTTAAAATACGCGGACCTTTTCATTCTTTCTTCAAGATATGAGGGATTTCCTAATGTGTTATTGGAAGCCGGTGCTTGTGGAACTTACGCTCTTGCTAACAACTGTCCCGGAGGTATTAATGAAATCATCCAACATCAGGTAAACGGTGAGATTTCGGATATCAATAATCACGAAGATTTTTCTCAAAAGATCATGAGTATCCTGCATCAGACCTATGATAAAGAAGCCATTAAAAGTTCTATTAAATCAAGGTTTTCCAAGAATATTATTCTCGATAAATACGAAAAACTTCTGTTGGATGTAGTTCGTAGTTCATAACAAAAATTGTTAATAGGCTAATTACTAATTATTAAACCAAAGGTAATCATGGAGAAAATAATTAAATCGTTTGCAATAGCTATTTTGATGGTGAATTCTGTAGCTCTTATGGCTCAGAACACCCAGCTTTCCAGAAAAGAGTTGCTAAAAACAGGTCTTGATCAGAAAGTTAAAACTGCGGAAATTCAGGAGGTCACAATAGCTGCAGGCATAGCGGCACCGGAGCATCTGCATCCTTGTCCGGTATTGGGAATAATAAAATCAGGAGATGCTGTTTTTCAGATAGAAGGACAGCAAAAAATAATACTCCATGAGGGGGATGCTTTTTATGAACCAAAAAACGTTAAAATTCTTCATTTTGATAATGCATCAGCTGAAAAACCACTCATTTTTTCAGCAATTTATTTAAAAGAAGGAAATGAAGAAAATATCAAACTATTGAAGTAACTCCTGTAAAAGATAGGATGTCCTGTTATCAATTCTAAAATTGATAAAACTCACTTTGGTGCTTGGTAATTTATCATTAAATTTGTAAGACTTAAGATAGATAATAATAAACAAATTCATAAAATAACATGAGTCAATTCGATGTTACCGTAATAGGTTCTGGTCCTGGTGGTTATGTTGCTGCAATTCGTGCTGCGCAATTAGGCTTCAAAACAGCAATTATTGAAAAATATTCAACTTTAGGCGGAACTTGTCTTAACGTTGGATGTATTCCTTCTAAAGCACTTTTAGATAGTTCCGAGCATTTCGAAAACGCAAAACATAATTTTGCAGGTCACGGAATCATTATCAATGATCCTCAAGTAGATATTGCAAGAATTATCGAGCGTAAAAATGAAGTGGTAAAGCAAAATACAGATGGGATCAACTATCTGATGAGCAAAAACAAAATTACTGTTTTTGAAGGTGTTGGAAGTTTTGAATCAGCTACTCAGATTAAAATCAGCAAGAAAGATGGTTCTTCAGAAACTATCGATTCCAAATATACAATCATTGCAACAGGTTCCAAGCCGTCTTCATTGCCTTTTATTACGCTTGACAAGGAAAGAGTAATTACTTCTACTGAAGCTTTGAATCTTAAAGAAATTCCTAAGCACTTGGTAGTTATCGGAGGTGGTGTAATCGGTCTTGAGCTAGGTTCAGTATATTTAAGATTAGGATCTCAGGTTACTGTTGTTGAATTTATGGATAAGATCATTCCTGGAATGGATGGAGCATTAAGTAAGGAATTACTGAAAGTTCTTAAGAAGCAGGGAATGAAATTCATGCTTTCTACTGCTGTTTCTGCTGTTGAGAGAAATGGAGACTCTGTAAAAATTACAGCTAAAGATAAAAAAGGAGAGGAAATTACTGTTGAAGGAGACTATTGTTTGGTTTCTGTGGGTAGAAAGCCTTATACAGATGGTTTAGGTCTTGAGAAGGCTGGAGTAGAACTTGATGAAAGAGGCAGAGTAAAGGTAAATGATCATTTACAGACCAATGTTGCCAATATTTATGCGATCGGAGATGTGGTTAAAGGAGCTATGTTAGCGCATAAAGCTGAAGAAGAAGGCGTATTTGTTGCTGAAACTTTAGCAGGTCAAAAGCCACACATCAACTACAATCTTATTCCTGGTGTAGTATATACATGGCCTGAAGTTGCCGGAGTTGGTAAAACTGAAGAGCAGTTAAAAGAAGAAGGTGTTGCTATTAAAGTGGGTTCATTCCCAATGAGAGCATTAGGAAGAAGCCGTGCAAGTGGTGATATTGACGGATTGGTAAAAATCATTGCTGATGAGAAGACAGATGAGGTTTTAGGAATGCATATCATCGGAGCAAGAGCCGCAGATTTAATTGCTGAAGGTGTAATTGCTATGGAATTCCGTGCAAGTGCAGAAGATATTGCAAGAAGTTCTCATGCTCACCCAACGTATGCTGAGGCTGTTAAAGAAGCGGCATTGGATGCTACAGGGAAGAGACCAATTCATATGTAGTATTTACTGAAAGATTAAAAATTTCAAAATTGATATAAAAAGAGAAACCAAAACTTGGTTTCTCTTTTTTTTGGCATAAAAATAGAGATGCTGATATAAAAGTAAAATAATGAAAAATATATTTATTGGTTTAGCGATGTTTACCGGAATTTATTCTTTTGCTCAGGAAGCTGGAAAAGCAGGAGAACTGTTAAAAAATGAAGCTTCTGTGACTGAAATGAAATCTTCAGCGGCCAAAGGAAATCAACAAAATAATACTACTAAAAATAATACTACTAAAAGCAATTCCGGATTTCGAAACGGTAATCAAAATAATGGTTTTAAAAATCCCAATTATCATTGGAACCAAAATTATGGATATGCAGAAGTTTTTCTGAGGATTCCTGAACTGGGATATTTCACTGTTGAACTTGGTGATCAATCCATTTCAAATAATTCCGGAAAATACCGTTTCTTTGATTTGCAATCCGGGAGAATGCCCATATCAATTTATGATAATGGATTTTTAATTTACAGATCGACTCTGATGTTAAGGAATAACAACAGAATGGTACTCGATTTTTTTACCAATGAAGGTTTATATTTATTGGATTCTTACCCGGTTCAGGACGGATCTTATGGCTTCAACGACTGGAATGATATATGGAATAATCCTTATGGTAATCAATCCGGAAACTGGAATCAACCAGGCAATACTATGGATGCCCGCACATTCAGCCAATTTTTTGAAATGCTTCAGAATAATGAGAAATTTGATGACGGTAAAATAGCATTGATTAATCAGCAGATGCGTACTTCTTTTTTTACTTCACAGCAGATAAGGGATCTTGTAAAATCGTTGAGTTTTGATAAGAATAAATTGACCCTGGCGAAATCCATGTACCGAAAATGTGCAGATAAGAACAGGTATTTCATGGTGTATGATGCTTTTGATTTCGAAAGCAGTAAGCGGGAATTAATGGAATATATAGCAAACTCATAATAAGCATCTAGACAAATTTTAAATTTAAATTATGGAAAGATCAGAATTGGAATTGTATTTAAAACGGTTGGGAACGTACTGGAACCATGAAGATAACGGCGAGCTGAAAGGCTTGCAGAAATTACATCAGTTGCATCCTAAACATATTGTATTTGAAAATATTGATTCTTTCATGGGCATCGTTCCTTCTTTAGACATAGGTGCCATTTTCCATAAACTGGTTACACTTCAAAGAGGTGGATACTGTTATGAACAAAATATACTGTTTAAAAATATCCTGACGAACTTAGGGTTTATTATCAAAATGCATCTGGCCAGAGTCCTGTGGAATAGTGCCAATGGTAAAGCAACGGCAAGATCACACATGATGCTCACTACGGATATTAAGGGTCTAAAATACCTTGTAGACGTGGGTTTCGGTTCAATGACGCTTACTTCACCCATATTACTTCAGGCAAATATAGAGCAGGAAACTCCAAATGGAGTGTTTCGATTGGTAAACAATGACATTTTTTATCAGTTGGAGGTTTTGAAGGAAGAATGGCTTCCGATCTATAAATTTTCACTTGAAGAAGTGGAGAAGCCTGACCTGGAAATGGCAAATTGGTTTGTGGCTACTGGACCTGATTCTGTATTTGGTAAATCTCTTATGATTTCCAGTGTAGATGAAAAATCCAGATATTCCCTTTTTAATCATGCATTCACTATACGCGGAAATGATGGAAGAAAAGAAAGTCTTGAAATTACTGAGCCTGATCAACTAAGGTTTATCCTGGCCACACATTTTAATCTTGACAAGCTTTCGGATCAATTATTAAGCACAATGTATAACAAGCTGAACGAAATCCGGATTCGTTTTCAGACAACTTAATAACCGGTCGATGAATAATCAACTTTGTAGCTAAGTTCTCTTTTAAAATAGACCTCTTTATAAATATAAACTGGTAAAGGAATATTGGGTCTGATTAATAAAATTAAATCAGGAAATTCAGGGAAATAGAAGCTGACGGAATTATTTCTGAAGGAGTCATTTTATATTTCCGTACCTTTGCAGACTAATTTTATCATCAATGCAACTCGGAAGAACTCAAACTTTAAAAATTTCAGAAAAAAATAATTCAGGATGGATCCTGATCGATGAATCGGGTGAAAAGGCTTTTTTACCAAAGGTTTTCGCTCAGGAAGATAAGGAAATTGAGGATGAAATTGAAGTTTTTGTGTATCAGGATGATGGTAAATTAAAAGCCACTACTGAAATTCCATTGGCTGAAGTAGGAGAGTATGCAGTAATGACAAGTGTTCAGAGTTTACCTAGTGGTGCTTTTATGGATTGGGGAATTATTAAAGATTTATTCATTCCTTATAAGCAACAAAAATCCAAAATTATTGAAGGCAAGAGATATCTGGTATATCTTTATGTAGATGAGGATCTGGAACTGATCACAGGAACAACAAAGTTTAAAAGGAATCCTCAATATGAAAATCTGCCCTTCCAGAAAGGGGATAAAGTAGATCTGATCATGATGAATGAAAGTGAACTGGGGTGGAATGTTGTTATTAATAAAAAATACATAGGATTGATCTATGCTTCTGATGTTTTCAAGAAATTATATCCGCTATCTGAAGAAAAAGGATACATTAAAGCCATTCGTGAAGACGGTAAGATTGACGTTTCCTTACAGCCTGAAGGTTTTGAAAATATTGATGAGTTTAAGCAAAAAATCCTTACCAAATTAGAGGAGAACTATGGTCTTCTTTATCTATCTGATAAATCTACTCCAGAGGAGATCAAAGGTGAAATCCAGATGAGTAAAAAGAACTTCAAGAAAGCAATCGGAGGTCTTTATAAAGATAAGATCATCGATATTATGGAGGATAAGATCAGATTATTATAAATATAAAACGAGCAGAATTTTCTGCTCGTTTTTTTGTTTTTATTCTCTGTTCTTAATCAATATCCAACCATTGTATAATCGCCCATCCGAAACCTTTATAATGTACCAATAACTTCCTGTAGGCAATGGTAATGAATTGTATTTTCCGTCCCATTCAAAAGGTTTTTTACTGATGATATCTTTGAATACCGGAATACCTCTTCTATCATAGATGCCTACTTCAGTTCCTGTATAATTTTCAAGGCCTCTTATCTTCCATTTATCGTTGATCCCATCACCATTAGGAGTAATTGCATTAGGAATATTGAAGATAGAAAAGTTTTTCTGGCCAATGATACAACCTGATTTTGTTCTTACATAAACAGTATATTCTCCCATGCTTAAATTATTAAAGACATTGGAATCCTGCCATGTCACATTATCAAGTGAATATTCATAGTTTCCACTAGCTGAAAGTAAAACAGTTGCAGAACTATTAGCAATTGTTACAGAAACGATCTCAGCTAAAACAGAATAGCTAACCTGCGTATTTGCAATGCTTTCACATCCGAAACTGTTGGTTACTTTCACAGAATAGTTTCCGGGAACGGATACTATAATTGTCTGTGTTGTAGCTCCTGTATTCCATAGATAAGAAGCAAATCCGCTTCCTGCATCGAGTGTTAATGTTTTTCCCTTGCAAAAATCAATGTTTTCTGGAAGACTGATTTTAGGCTTTGGATTTAATGTTAAGCTTAATCGTATCACTATAAAACAGCCATCGGGGGTAGATACTTTTACATGAATAATACTTGAGCCAATGCTCATCATATAAACTGAAGGATTTGGAATCGTATTTCCTGCACTATCTGTATAAGTAAAAGTGTAGTTTTGCGGGTTAGAAATAATATTTCCTTCATACGAATGAAGATTAATAGCCATTGTTGTTCCGGTAGAAGTATTGCATAAAGCATCTGTGACATCCTGAGCCGGAACATTATTGATGGACAATGTAACAGCTATGGATTGCTTTTCAGATTTGCACCCGTTCAATGTTTGAGTGACAAAATATGTTTGTCCATGTACCAGCGGTGTACTGAGAGGTAAAATATTCCCTCCCGCATTGTAAAACACAAGTGATGCTCCCGTAACAGCCAGATTAGCTAACGTAGGATTGGCAGAGGCACAAAAATCCTGAGTAGCATTTGCTGCTGGCTTAGGAGTGGAATTAACCGTCACCTGAATTGCTATTTTGTTGCTTTCACAGTTGTTAATGGTTTGTGAAGCATAATAGGTTTGCCCGCTTACAAGCCCTGTATTTAAAGGTAAAAGGTTTCCTGATGCATCATACCATTTTATATTCTGACCAATGATCTGAATATCTGAAACTTTTGGCTGATTAGTAGCGCAAAATGTTTGTTGTAAATTTTGTGTTGCAGGGAGAGCCGGAGAGGTTATAATTACATTTTGGTTTTGTGTTGCCGTATTTCCATGACCATCATTATATGTCCAGTGGATTATATAAGTTCCCGGAACAGAATAAGAAAGCGGATCTGTGGTGGTTGCTGTAATAATTCCTGCGCAATTATCAGTTGCTGTTGGGAAAGTTGAAATTACAGTATGGCAATCTCCTGTGACATCCGGCATATTGGCAATATTTGGAACCGGTGCAACAGTATCTCCTACGATTACATTTACAGTGAAGCTTCCGTCACAACCGCCTGACCCTGATACCTGACAAATATATGTCCCTGCATTAGCCGCTGTAGCATTTGAAATAACAGGATTTTGTTGGGTAGAACTAAATCCATTAGGTCCGGTCCAGCTATATGTTGTTCCCCCGGTTGCATGTAATTGGATGGATGAATTGATACAAACAGGAGAGTTTGAGGTTACTGTAGCGGCTGATGTACAATCCTTAAATTTAGCAATAAAAATATCGTTTCCACCACCAGGTAATTGCTGAAATGTTCCAGGGGTTGCGATACCTGATGTATTTCCACCTGACATTCCTGTTAAATAAATCGCATCATCATTATCTTTTGTTACCTCTCCTTGTTGTGTCGCACCATTTCCTGTATAATAAGTACCCCATTCCTTTACATCATTTTGGTTATATTTAATTAAAAATGTAGAATTATATTGTGCCGGCATTCCCATATAGGCACCGGGAGTCGATATATCCGGAAGGCCATTGAAATGTAAACCTGTGAAGAAAACATTTCCCGAAGTGTCAGGATATGCTAATAATTGAGGATCTCCATGAAAATTAAAGTAGTTTTTTGTAACGGTATTATTCGCAAGGTTAACACGCCAAATTCCTGGCTGCCCCTGAGGAAAAGCAGTTGTAGTATATTTTCCCGGAAGAATTAAAATATTATTTACAATTCTTGCTTTTAACACAAGTTCAGATCCTGCGTTTCCATAATAGCTTGATCGAAGAATGGTGTTTCCTTGTTTCGATAATTTAATATAGATTCCGTCTGATTCTCCACCTTTTATAGATTGAAAGGCATTAATCATGGGGATATTTGAAGATTGTGTAGCTCCAATTATTTCAAGATCATTGTTTGAAGAAAAAATATGGAAAATAGAAGTTGAACCATCACTTTGCCCAAAATAAGTTGCCCAATCTACATTACCTGTTGTTGAATTTAAAGAGGCTAAAATTCCATCTGTATATCCAAGAGGTGTAGATTTTGTTGGTTGCATTGCATTCACAGTTGGGAAATCAGAACTGAAAGCATCTCCTCCGATATATATCTTATTTTGATTATAAGAAACGGAATAAAGCTTGTCTTGTCTGCTGGAAACAAATTCTTTTTGAAAGACAAGAGCGCCATTATTGTCAAATTTTACTAAAACAATATTTTCATTGTATGGTCCTCTTTGAATAGTTCCCCCGGCATAAATACTAAAATCTTCGTCAAAATCAACATCCATGAAAACATCAGTCATTCCAAAACCATAATATGTTCCCCAAAGTCTTTGTCCGCTTGGCGTCAACTTCATTAAAAAAGAGTCAAGTCCACCGGCAAGATTCTGTTGATAGGCACCTGAAGTAGCAAAATTAGTATAGCTACTGGTGGTACCAAATAAGTAACCCTTATTTTGACTATCAGTTTTTATTCTACCATAATCATCACCTGTTCCACCCGCATGGCTTCCCCAGATTCTTGTTGGAACCGGATCAATGATAATAGTTTTAGTGGAAATGTCAATTGGAGTATTAAAGCTAAAAGTTTGATTACCAATATCATTAAAAGAAACGGGAATACTTACATTTATATTCTTGTTTTTAATCCAACTGTTGGGAATATTTTCCTGCATTTTTCCAAAACGCATATCCAAGGTAAGCTTACCATCTTTAATTGAGGTTGGAGCCCCACTAAATTTCATTTTTATATCTGAAATTTTTCCGCCTGGATTGATAATAAAATTGTACTCAATGGGCTTCATAGTGTCTTTTGGTTTAAAAAATACCAAATCAATATTTGAATAAATATTCTTGTATACTATTTTTTGGAACCTGTGTACATTGGTTATTCCTTTAGAATTATTGGGAATGTTGTAATAATTGTCAAAATCATAAGATTTTCCCTCCGCAATAATTGCAACACTTTTATTTGAATTTAGTAATTCAATATCAACTCTATGAAATAAATGTTCGTAAAGGAATTCATCCTCATAATACGTTTTAGCGTTTAAAGATTTATCTTTTTTAAATTTTTGGGAATTAGGATTGGATGTCTTTTTCGTTTCGTATACATCATAAGAAAACCCATTAGATCGAAGTTGAACATTCAGCCCTGCTGAATTGTACAAATATTTTACATCAGTATTTTCTTTTCCATCCTGATCAACAATCTGGCCTTTGTTTTCGTAAAAAAAATACTGATTATCCTGTATAGCTTTGGTTTGAGAAAATGTGAGTCCATAGGTGAACACTGATAAAAGAAATAAAATTTTCCGCATCTATTATTAATTTCCGGCAAATATATAAAAACGCCTCACTTTATCGGGATTAATAATCATTCATCTGTAAGTGTTTGTTTTAAAACATGATGGAAATCATGAGATTCATTTAATTATTTTGTTTAACAATTTTGTCAAAAAAAAAATTTGATCTACATTTGCACAAATTTGTTTAACAAAAATGTCAAATCAAGCAAAAAAAGACCAAACACAAGAATTGATCAAAGAAACTGCGAAGCACCTATTCTTTGTGAAAGGGAAGTTTGATGCTACTACGCAAGAGATTGCAGATGAAGCCGGAGTGAATAGAACGCTTATTAATTACTATTTCCGTTCAAGAGATAATCTGATGCAGATTGTATTTAATGAAGCGCAAAAAGTAGAACAAGAGAAATCTAAAATTATACAGAATTCCGATCTGCCTTTTAAAGAGAAAATAAGCCAGTTTATAGAAGGCAGCTTATCAACAAGCCTTCAGTATCCTTATCTGGAAACTTATATTGTTTCACAGATCAATAAAGGGAATTGTCATCAGAAGGATATAGAGGAAGATGATTTGAAAAAGATGTATGAAGACATTGAAACGGAAATGGAAGCAGGAAATATAGAGAGAATGAAACCTATCCAATTTATTCTGAATATGGTTTCTTTATTGGTATTTCCCAGCGCAATACGTCCTCTTTTGATGGAGAATCTAATGATCAGTGATAAAGAATTTGATAAGATCATATCAGAGAGAAAAGAGATCATACTGAATATTTTATTTAAAAATTAGTTAAAAGCTTAAAGTATTTTTAAATATGATCCGTCCTTTAGGAATAAAGTATTTGAAGAAGAACATCTATTAAAAAAATAAACGAAGTAATAAAATTATGAAAAGAAAACGTATAACTGCACAAAAGCTAAAAATAGGGATAGCTGCAGCATTTATGATTTTCGGTTACTCATCGGTACATGCTCAGCAACAGGTTTCTTTAAAAGAAGCCATTCAGCAGGCCCTGAAAAATAAGGCAGAAGCTAAGAAAGCTGCTTTACAGGTAAAAAAAGCTGAATATAAGATTGATGAAGCCAGAGCCGGTGCTTTACCGCAGATCAGTGCTAATATCAGCAATACTTTTAATCCTATTTTACAGAAGTCTGTTCTTCCTGGTGAGATTTTAGGAATGCCGGGACAAATGATTCCGGTGACATTCGGAACAAAATGGCAGTCTGTAAACTCTGTAACGCTTAACCAGAATATTTTTGACCAGAGAGTATTCATCGGTTTAAAAGCGGCTAAATCTACCCGTGAGTTTTATATTCTTAATTCACAGCTGACCAATGAACAAATCATTGAAAATGTAGCGACAGCTTATTATCAGGTTTTTGTTCAGGAAGAAAATCTTAAGACGATTGAAGCCAGTTATGCTAATACGGAAAGGGTAAGAAATGTGATCAAAAGTTTAGTTGATAATGGCCTTGCTAAATCTATAGACCTGGACCGTACCAACGTTCAGCTTAATAATATAGGATCGAACAGGCAACAGCTGATCAACGGAGTGGAAGTGGCTAAAAATTCATTGAAGTTTTATATGGGAGTTCCTATTGAAACACCGATAGAGCTTGAAGAAAAAACAATCGAACCCAATCCGCAGCTTTTAGCAACCAATGTGAGCCTGGAACAAAGATCTGAATTAAAAGTACTAAATAAACAAAGAGAGTTATTACAGTTTAGTAAAAAAGCAACAGAAGCTTATCTTTATCCTACCGTGGGATTAACAGCCAATTACGGATGGCAGGGATTAGGAAATAAATTTCCTTATTTCACAGGATCTTCTCAGGGAACCAACTGGAGTGATTTTGCTTCCATAGGTCTGGCCATTAAAGTTCCGATTTTTATGGGTGGCCAAACCAAGGCTCAGATTCAACAGGCTGAAATCGATATTCAGGATCTGGATCAGGATATTGAGAAAACTAAGCTTAGCCTGAACCTGGATTATAAAAATGCTATTTCCAATATGGAAAATGCGATCATCAATATCGAAAGCATGAAGAATAATGTAGGACTGGCAGAAAGGGTTCAAAGCAACACACAATCCAATTATCAGTATGGTTTAGCAACACTTACAGAAGTTCTGGATTCTGAAAATGCTCTTACTCAGGCAAAACAGAATTATGCGAATGCATTGCTGGATTATAAGCAGGCTGAGATAAAACTGATCAAAGCTAAAGGAGAATTAAATACATTAGAAAACCAATAATAAACTAAAATGAAAAAAACTTTAATATATATCATCGTAGCGGCTGTACTTATTGGTTTAGCAGCTTATAAGATTGCGGGAAACAAAGAAAAACAGACACAGGAAGTAAAAGAAGTTGCCAAGCAGGTTGATAAGATCAACGTTAATGTGGTAACCGTAAAGAGAGAAAATATCGATACGGATTACTCAGCGAATGGAACGTTTCTTCCAAAGCAGGAAATGAATCAGTCTTCTGAAATTGCAGGACGTATTGTAAGTGTTCTAGTAAAAGAAGGTTCAAGAGTTTCTGCAGGTCAGACTTTAGCAACTATTAAAAGAGATGCTATTGAGGTAGATGTATCACAGGCTCAGAATAACTTACAAAACGCAATTATCGACAATCAGCGTTATGAAAATGCTTATAAAACAGGAGGAGTTACCAAGCAACAGCTTGATAATTCAAGATTACAGCTTAAAAATATGCAGGCTGCTGTAAAAGCTCAGGGTGTAAGAGTAAATGATACCAGCATCCGGGCAGGGATCAGCGGTACAATTAATAAAAAAATGGTGGAGCCTGGAACTGTAGTTTCAGTGGGAACTTCCATGTTTGAGATCGTTAATATCAATACCTTAAAACTTTCCGTTCTGGTGGATGAAAGCCAGGTTGGGAAAATCCAGTTAGGTCAGGTAGTTCCAATTAGCGTAAATGTTCTACCTGAAGATTCTTTCAGTGGAAGAATTACATTTATTGCTCCTAAAAGTGATGCTTCTTTAAATTTCCCGGTAGAAATTGAAGTTCCGAACAAAGGAAACCTGAAAGCCGGTATGTATGCAACTGCAGTATTCAAAACAAACAACGGAGCTGAAACTCAGAACATGCTTACTGTTCCTGCGGAAGCATTTGTAAACGGGGTGAGCTCTGGCCAGTTGTTTATAGTTCAAAATGGAACTGCCAAATTGATCAAAGTAACGATCGGAAAAGTGTACGGAGATAAAGTACAGATTCTTACAGGTCTTACTGAAGGTCAACAGGTAATTACCAGCGGACAGATCAACTTGGATAACGGGTCAAAAATCAATATTGTAAAGTAGTAGACTTATGAAGTTAGCAGAAATATCGATCAAAAGACCCTCGTTGGTAATTGTATTATTTACAATTCTGACACTGGGAGGTATCCTGAGTTATACACTCATGGGATACGAATTGATTCCGAAGTTTGAAACCAATATGGTAACAATTTCTACGACCTATCCGGGAGCTTCGCCTGCAGAGGTGGAAACTTCCGTAACCCGGAAAATTGAAGATGCCGTAGGTTCTTTGGAAAATGTAAAAAAAGTAGAGTCTTCTTCATATGAAAGTTTATCCGTGATCATGGTTCAGCTGAACGATGGTGCGGATGTGGATTATGCTTTGAATGATGCTCAGCGTAAAGTAAATGCAGTTCTTAAAGACCTTCCGGATGATGTAGATCCGCCTTCACTGAATAAATTCTCATTGGATGATTTACCTATTATTACGATGAGTGTTTCTTCGAATAAATTGAATAACAAAGAACTTTATGACCTTTTAGATAAAAAAATAGAGCCTATTTTCTCCCGTGTAAACGGAGTAGCACAGGTTGATCTTGTAGGTGGACAGGAAAGAGAGATTCAGGTGAATCTTGATGAGAAAAAATTGCAGGGTTATGGACTTTCCATCGGAGATGTTCAGCAGGCTATCCTTTCATCCAACCTGGATTTCCCTACAGGAAGTTTGAAATCGAGAACCACAAAATCTACGATCAGATTATCGGGAAAATATAAATCGATCCAGGAAATGAACAACCTTGTTGTTTCCAATAAAGATGGAGCTCAGGTTCGTTTATCCGATATTGCTACCGTTTTCGACTCTCAGAAAGATGTTGAGAAAGTGGCCAGATTTAACCAGTTTCCGACGATCTTAATGCAGGTTAAGAAACAGTCTGATGCGAATGCGGTTGCTGTATCTGAAAGTGTTCAGAAAACCATAGCAAAAGTAGAAGAAGCGTATAAAGTTCAGGGGATAAAAGTGAAGGTAGTAAATGATACTACGGATTTTACTCTTGAATCTGCCAACCACGTTATTTTTGACTTGTTCCTGGCAATCGTCCTTGTAGCTATTGTGATGTTATTATTCCTTCACAGTATCAGAAATGCCTTTATCGTAATGGTCTCTATTCCGGCTTCGTTAATTGCAGCTTTCATTGGAATGAACCTGATGGGGTATACACTGAACCTGATGAGTTTATTAGGATTATCCCTGGTGGTTGGTATCCTTGTGGATGATGCGATCGTGGTATTGGAAAACATTTACCGTCACATGGAGATGGGTAAAAGTAAGATCAGGGCTGCGTATGATGGAGCGTCTGAAATTGGATTTACGGTTGCTGCAATTACATTGGTAATCGTGGTGGTATTCCTTCCGATTGCAATGAGTTCAGGTCTTGTAGCAAACATCCTTGGACAATTTTGCGTCACGGTTGTTATTGCAACCTTATTATCATTGTTGGCATCATTTACCATTATCCCTTGGTTATCATCGAGATTTGGTAAGCTGGAGCACTTAACAGGTAAAAACTGGTTTGAAAAATTCATTCTTTGGTTTGAAGGACTGATTGATAAATTTACACACTGGATCACAGGCATTCTTGAGTGGTGTCTGAAGTCAACGTTAAGAAGGATATCAACGGTAGTGATCACCTTTATTATTCTGATCTCTTCGTTCATGTTGGTAGCATTTGGTTTCATTGGTGGTGAATTCTTCCCTCCAATCGACCGTGGTCAGTTCTTAGTTCAAATGGAATTATCAAAAGATGCGACTGTTGAAAAGACCAACCAGTTAACTTTAGATGTAGAGAAGTTTTTAAGAAATGATAAAGATGTTGTGGATCTGATTACCACTGTTGGTCAGCAGTCAACAGGTTTTGGTGGAGCTCAGGCAACGACTTATCAGTCTGAAGTTCAGGTAAACCTTACTGATAAATCTGAGCGTGCTGAAAGTACGAACATCAAAGCAGCTAAAGTAAAAAGAGCATTAGAAGAGAAATTTACAGGAGTTGAGTTTAAAACGGCTCCAATTGGTATCCTGGGTGCTGAAAATGCACCGATCGAAATGGTTGTAACAGCTCCTGATAATGCTACAGCAGTAAAAGAGGCAACAAGAATTCTGGAACTATTGAAAAAAGTTCCCGGGGCAGTAGATGCTGAACTATCAACAGATACCGGTAATCCTGAAGTTCAGGTAAATATTGACAGAGATAAAATGGCTTCTTTAGGCCTGAATCTTCAGAGTGTAGGACAAACAATGCAGACAGCATTCAACGGAAACACAGATGGGAAATACAGAGCCGGAGAATATGAATATGATATCAATATCCGTTTCGGTGATGCGAACAGACAGTCTATTGATGATGTTAAGAACCTGATGTTCACAAATCCTAGAGGAGAAAAGGTTCGTTTGAGTCAGTTTGCAGAAGTGAAAATGGGTTCAGGACCAAGCTTACTTGAGCGTAGAGATAAATCTCCTTCCGTAAAAGTAAGAGCAAAGGCGGTAGGTAGACCTGTGGGGGATGTTGCGAATGAATGGGCAGACCAGTTCATGAAGAGCGATAAAAAACCTATCGGAGTGGATTATATCTGGAGTGGTGATATGGAAAACCAGCAGGAAGGTTTCGGTACTTTAGGTATTGCCTTACTGGCGGCTATCGTATTGGTTTACCTGGTAATGGTTTCCTTATATGACAGTTTTGTTTATCCGTTTGTGGTATTGTTCTCGATTCCGCTTGCGATGATCGGAGTTATGGTTATCCTTGCCTTAACAGCAAATTCACTGAACATCTTTACGATGTTAGGGATGATCATGTTGATTGGTCTTGTGGCGAAGAATGCGATCCTGATTGTTGACTTTACCAATGCTAGAAAAGCTGCAGGATCAAATACACACGATGCCTTGATTCAGGCTAACCATGCTCGTCTTCGTCCGATTCTTATGACAACCATCGCGATGATCTTCGGGATGTTGCCAATTGCATTGGCAAGTGGAGCAGGAGCCGAATTTAATAAAGGTCTGGCTTGGGTAGTTATCGGTGGTTTAACATCGTCTCTATTCCTTACCTTGATCATTGTGCCAGTAGTATACTCTCTGTTTGATTCAATTCTAAGAAGAATGGGTCAGCATGAGAAAACAGACTATGAGGCTGAAATGAAGGCTGATTACGAGCACAGAGAACTAAGTGATGACGGATTTACTCCTAAACATTTAGATTAAAATAACAACCTTAATTAACCGAAAAAGCGTATCATTTTTGATACGCTTTTTTGATTGTTCCCTGTGCTGCCAACAAAATTTTAAACTCTATTCTCCACAATAAAAAAGGCTTCCAGAATAAACTGAAAGCCTTCCCTTTTATTTTATACAAAAAATTAATCTGCCATGGCTTCACCTGACTTTCTGTAGATGAAGTTTCCGTAAATGTGTCTTCTTGCAAAACGGCTTGGTGAATCAGCATTTACCATTTTGATATAGGTGTTTCTTGGTACTCCCAGGTATTCATACATCATTCCGTTTAAATGCTGGATCTTCAGAACCTGTTTTTCAAAATAGAAATCGTGAATATTAGATTTTGTAGTTGTTTCTACATATTCCTCCTTATACTTTTCCTGTGTTTCAGGGTTAATGCTCACCAAAAAATGGTAAGCTTCAATCACAGATTTGCTTTTTTCTTCAGCTTCCAGTTTCCCGGCTTCATCGTTGATGAATTTATCAGGATGAGAATCTTTCATCGTATTTCTGTAAATGGTTTTTAACTCCTGTAATGTTACTGTTTTATCTACCCCAAGAAGCTTTCTATGTTCACCAACTCTTTTCATATTTATATATTTTATTGATTTTAAGGATTCTATGTAATTGTTATATCCATAAGTATGAATTCGTACAATACTATTTTATATTCCGTTATATGATCCTTTTTTCGGGGTGCAAAATTAGGTAATTAATTCCAGAAAATCATAACTTATTCATTATTAATTTATTTGAAGCTGTTTGTTATAATAAGAAGATAAGGAAAAGAATTAATAATCTTCATTTTTTATCATATCTAATAAATCTTTGACATTTTTAAACCCGGGAAGATCATTATTATTTTGTTTTAAATCAAAAAGTTTAGTTTCTGTTTTTACTAATGAATTATTTATTAAAGTCTCACTTGTATATTTTGCTAGGTCAGGTTGAGAATCATCATAATAAATTGTGATTTCGCGAATTATACTTTTTTGTGGATTTTTATGATCTTTTATATAATGATTGGATTCAGATTTTAAAATTCGAATAATTTTACCATTACTATCTTTAGTTATTTTGATGGAGAATCCTATTGCACCTACATTTCTGTTTTTTTTATTTTTTATTAATCCAGATCCCTCGACAAGTTTGGTGGGATAATCTTTTGAATAAACATCAATAGTATCCAAATGGCTGTAGTTTTTATGTTTTAGTTCTTTTGACTGACCTAGTAATGATCCTGAAATTGTAATTAAAATAAATAGAATTTTCATATTACTTCTGTAGTTTGGAATTTACAATTTTAATAATTCTAACAGTTCCAATTAACTGAGATTCTTCAAATCTTAAATCCCTGCTGTTTTTAATTTTCTTTGAAAATATTCCTACGGTAAAATATTAACTTCTGCATTTACCAAGTTCCCATGAAAATATAGCTCCTAAGTTTTAAATATAACAAAACATAAATATATGATATTTTGTTTTTCGTGATAAAAATTTCCTACGAATTCTTCTGTAGTCATTGATTTATTTTATTAAACAAAAAAAGCAGAAGCTTACGCCTCTGCCTTACAATATAAAAAAATAATAATCAGTTCTATTATACTTTCTCAGTCGAATAAGCTGCAGCCACTTCTTTCGAAGCTGCTACCATAGCGATCAATGCTTTTTCTGTTTCCTCCCAATGACGGGTTTTCAATCCGCAATCTGGATTTACCCAAAGCTGTTCTGCCGGGATTACGGCTTGTGCTTTTTTCAGCAATGCAACCATTTCCTCTTTTGACGGAACTCTTGGAGAGTGAATGTCATACACTCCTGGGCCGATCTCGTTTGGATATTTAAAGTCTGCGAAAGCATTTAATAACTCCATTTGGCTTCTTGAGCATTCTATCGTGATGACATCGGCATCCATATCGGCGATATTGTGGATAATATCATTAAACTCGGAATAACACATATGCGTGTGGATTTGTGTAGCATCCTCAACACCACTTGCAGAAATTCTGAAAGCTTCTACAGCCCATTGAAGGTAATTTTGCCATTCTGCCTTACGCAAAGGAAGACCTTCTCTGATAGCTGGTTCATCGATCTGGATAATTCTGATTCCTGCTTTTTCAAGATCGTTTACTTCATCACGGATTGCCAAAGCAATCTGCTTACAGGTGGTAGAACGAGGCTGATCATCACGTACAAATGACCATTGAAGAATGGTTACAGGGCCGGTCAACATTCCTTTTACCCATTTTTGAGTTAATGACTGGGCATATTGCGACCAGTAAACCGTCATTGGCTGAGGCCTGTGAACGTCTCCATAAATAACCGGTGGTTTTACACAGCGGCTTCCGTAGCTTTGAACCCATCCGTTTTGAGTAAATGCAAATCCTGCGAGCTGTTCCCCAAAATACTCGACCATATCGTTGCGTTCAAATTCTCCATGTACCAATACATCAATTCCGATTTCCTCTTGCCATTGGATGGTTCTCTGTGTTTCTTCTTTAAGCAGCTGATCATATTTCTGGGCGGTAAGATCTCCTTTCTTGAATTGAGCTCTCCAGCTTCTTACTTCTTTGGTTTGAGGAAAGGACCCAATTGTTGTTGTTGGAAATAAAGGAAGCTCCAATGCGTTCTGCTGTGCTTCTTTTCTCACATTAAAAGGACTGTTTCTCTGTGCGTCACTTTCTGTAGTTACGGTAACACGGTTTTTCACATCCTGATTGTGAATTAGTGTTGAAACTTTTCGGTTTTCAATAGCTTTTTTATTTTCAGCTAATTCCTGTAAAGTATTGTAATCCGGGTTTTCTGAAGCTAATTTTTTTAAGGTAACAATTTCATAAACTTTTTGCCTGGCGAAAGCCATCCATTGTTTGATCTCCGGAGATAGTATATTTTCATTTTTCTCCAGGTCAAGATCGAAAGGAGAATGAAGTAATGAACATGACGGTGCAATGAAAACTCTTTCAGAACCTAATGCTGCAATAGCTTTTTTGATGAAAACCAGAGACTGATTGAAATCGTTTTTCCAGATATTTCTTCCGTCTACGACTCCTAATGAGAGGATTAATGTTTCAGGAATTGCATTGATGACCTCATCCAATTGTTCCGGGGCTCTTACCAGATCAATGTGTAGTGCATCAACAGGTAGAGTAGTGGCCAATGAAAGGTTATCTTTTAACCCATCAAAATAGGTGGTCACAATAAATTTAAGGTTCGGAAACTGTTTGGCAATTTCAGCATAAATGTTCTGGTAAACTTCTTTTGCTTTCTGATCAAGGTCTAGTGCTAAAAACGGCTCATCCAGCTGAATCCATTCTGCTCCGTTGTTTTCAAGCTCTTTTAAGATCTCAACGTAAACCGGAAGCAGATTTTGTGCTAAATCCAATTTATCAAAACCTTCTTCTTTTTCTTTTCCTAATAATAAATAGGTTACCAATCCAAGGATAACAGGCTTTGTATGAATTCCTGCTTCCTTCGCTTCAATAAACTCATTAACGATTTTATGGGAGAATAATTTGAATTGCTGATCTTTTTGGAATTCTGGAACGATATAATGATAATTGGTATCAAACCATTTTGTCATTTCCATGGCTGTAATATCGTGCCCTTCTTTCTGATAACCTCTGGCCATAGCAAAGTAAAGATCTAGCTCATTTGGTGTAATATCCTGATAACGGGAAGGAATAGCTCCAACAGACAATGTCATGTCCAATACCTGATCATAAAAAGAAAAGTCATTGGATGGAATCAGATCAATTCCGGCTTCTTGTTGTAGTTCCCAGTTTTGCTTTCTGATCTTTTTTCCTGCCTCTAAAAGTTCCTGTAACGATGTTTTACCTGCCCAATATAGTTCGCAGGCTTTTTTAAGTTCTCTGTTGCTACCGATTCGCGGATAGCCAAGGATGTGTGTTTGCATTTTCTTTAAACTTTTAATTAAATTTTGGTTTTAAAAGTTCTTATAATGCTTCATAACGCAATCGGGAAATAGTTTTTAGCAATAGAGAAGATACAATATAGACGTAATTTTCCCAGTGAAGAGTAGATTGTTAGGTAACCTGAAATTAATTTTCATAAAAAACATTACGTTTAAACTCAAATAAATTCTGAGTTAAAACCCAATCCAATACGTTCAAAAGTATCATCTGTATGACCAAAAGCTTCAGACCGCGAAAGCATTGTCAATTCGGGACAGGCAGGTCTCCTGACTTGTAACAGTTTTTGTCATCCTTCCCGCTTGTGGCAGTGGATATTCAGGGACAAAAACCTCTGTTGTGTTACTTACAGTTGCGCGACAGCTCGTGATTTTCACACGATTCCCTATTAATCTACCTTAAGTAAAACCTTTTCCGTTTGATGAAGTATGTTAAAGAACAAAATAGGGTGTAAAGGTATTAATTTAAGATGTTTAATTGGCTTAAATGCAAAAATTAAGTATATTATTTTGTTTAAATTGAATTTGTAAGTTATTTATTCTGTAAATTTGGAAATATAAATCGAAAAAAGAATATTATCCTGTGGAAAGACTAGACGATAAAGACCTTCAATTGTTAAGAATCCTTCAAAAAAATGCAAAATTGACCGTTAAAGAATTGGCAAAGGAAATTAACCTTTCTCCATCTCCTGTTTTTGAGCGTGTTAAAAGGTTGGAGCAGGAGGGTTATATCAAACATTATGCGGCTGTCCTGGAAGCCGAGAAACTGAATCGTGGTTTTACAGTTTTCTGTCAGGTTAAATTAAAGATCCACGACAGGTCTGTGGGAAATGAGTTTGTACAGGAAATTACACTGATAGACGAAGTGGCGGAATGCTATAATATTTCAGGCGATTTTGATTTCCTTCTCAAAGTTCAGGTACGCGATATGAAACACTACCAGGATTTTGTATTTAATAAATTAGGTTCCGTCGACTCGATAGGAAGCACACACAGTACTTTTGTAATGGCAGAAGTGAAGAATAACCATGGAGTTACTATATAGAGCAGATCTCTTACTAGATTTTTTTTCCTCTGATCCTGCTTAATGATACAGAAGTGATACCAAGATAAGATGCAATATAATACTGAGGAACCCGGCGGAAAATCTCGGGGGATTGCTTTATAAGCTCATTATATCTTTCCTCTGCAGAATCTTTTATACGGGAAATAAAGAGCTTCTGATATTTAAGTAAGCGTTCCTGTAGATAGCTGTAATAAAGTTCCTTGCTGTCCGGATTATTTTCAATTATTTGTCTGAAATCCTCAATAGAAGTGCTATATACAGTACAGGGTTCTATCGTTTCGATATTATAAATACTTGGAGAATTATAAAACAGACTTTCCCACGACGAAATAAAGTTTCCTTCAAACAAAAATTGAAATGTAATTTCCTTACCGTCATTATTAAGCCAACCTCTGGCAACTCCTTTTTTGAGATAGTAAAATTTACGCGCCATCTTACCTTCTTCCGTTAGCAAGGTTTTGTTGGGTAATTCTTCCTGTTCGAAATTACTAAGGATTTTAGCCAAGGCGTTTTTATCTGGGGACATGCTCAAGAAGATTTTAAATATAATTACTCACTTCAATCAGGTTCTGATCAGGATCCCGGAAGTAGACGGACCTTATTTTGCCTGTTGCTCCGGTTCTGATAACAATACCCTCGATGATTTCGATGTTTTTTTCTTTAAGTTCTTTTAAAATATCATGTACATCTGTTGTGGCAATAAAGCACAGATCTGCAGAACCGGGAGTAGCATGTAGTGCCTTTGGCTCAAATTCATTGCCTTTCTGATGCAGGTTGATTTTTTGGTTTCCAAAAGCAAGCGCTTTCCGGTTATCTCCGAATGAGACCGCTTCAAATCCAAGGATGTCTGTATAAAAAGAGATGGTTTTTTCGATATCAGCTACCGTTAGAACGATATGATCAATGTTTTGAATTTCCATGGTTTTGTTTTTAATGTAAACACTGCATATTTTTTATGCTGTGTTTGAAATATTAATAAAGATAATCAATATTGATCAGACCCCTTCTCAATGGAACAAGGACTGTATCATTGGTATTCATTTCAAAAATGGGTTTTAATTTTTTTCAGCCTGAATGTATTTACTTTATTCAAATCATTATTATCATGTATTGAGGTTTTACCATTCAACCAAAAGGTCTTATAATCTTGATGATTAACAACTTTATATTCTTTTGAATTTCTTCCTTTCTCAACTTTCATATTGATGTAAAGTAAAAGATCATTTATTGGACGATGTAATCCTGCGAAACAACTGAGTCCTAAAACAAAAATAGCAATGGGTAAGTTTGAAAGATCTTTTATTTTTGATTTAATTGTTAAGAAAAACATTAGGGACAAAAGAGCGAAAAATACAATCACTGTATATTTCCAGGAGCTTTCTTCAAAATTTTTGAGATCAGAAGATAAGTAGGTCTCTCTGATCATCGGTTGTAATACAAAATTATGTACAAAGAAAATGATTAGAAAAACACTAAAAAATACTATTTGGGATGTTGATGTTTTTTTTAACATTTATGTTGATTATAATCTATGGTGAATTTCTCATAATAATTTTCAAGAGCAATGTCATCTTGCCTTACTGGATTGTTGAATTTTACGTTTTAACAATATGTAAATCAAAGCAAAGATCAAAAAAATAAATGATTGAATAATAATGACTATTATTTCTGAATCCCTAGCAGCAAATCTAATCATAAAGCTAACAACTGAAATGGGATATGTTATCATCAAACCATAAATAGAATATTGACAGTAAAATATATCTGAAGGGTAGCATCCAAAAAGCGACACTAGTGCAATTATCTGATAAATTGAAAATAATAAGAAAATTACATTAAGCTGTTTGATGCTTGAAATTTTTAAAATCATCTGACACTGCTATAATTAAAGATCTTCTAATCTTGCCTCTGCTGCTGCAGGTAGGTCAAAGTTGAATTTTTAACAAACTCTTCCATAGAAGTTTCTTTACCTGCATTTTTATTAGTCAGTTCAAAAAGATATTGAATTAAATTGCCCAGTTTACTATCCTTGCAGGTCACTCTGAATCTTTTGGCCTTCAGGCTGGATTCGAGGAACGTTAGTTCTATGGTATTGCTTAATTTTACATTATTGACATCGAAACCGGCACGGGGATTTTTCTGAAGACGCAGAAATCTTTTCTGGGTTTTGTCGGTACTTTCCTCTATGAATTTTTCCATTTGATAATCGGTCAGGAGTTGCGGATAGATAAGTCCTTCCCGTAAAATTAAACTTGTTAGTTTATCCGATTTATCATAGAAAATGGTTTTATCATCAAATTGTATCTGATTATCTTTCACAACGATCTTTCCTTCAAATTTGTTATAAGTCTTCTTTTTATAATCATTTTTGAACTGCTCGGTAAGTGCTTTTTCCTTAATGCTTACACTTTCTTTTTTTTGACCAAAGGCAGCTAATGATAACGATAATAAGATAATCAATGAAAATTTCCGTTTCATATTTTTAAATTTTAAGTGTACTTCTCACATCCTTTTCGGGAAATTCTAAGGCTAAGAAACCAAGAATGAAAAATACTTATTTTATTTTAAATTCAGTTTTTATGATATTAGTTTTTTAGCAGCAAAGATGATGCTACAAAATATTTTTTACACGAAGATATTGAAGGAGCATGATTGTTTTTGCATCTTTGATCTCCCCGTTATCGATCATTTGCAATGCTTCACCGAAAGATAACTCCAGCACTTCAATATCTTCACCTTCTTCTTCAAGGCCACCACCATCTGCTATTTTCATTTCTTTAGAATATTCCGCAATGAAAAAATGAAGAATTTCAGTTACTGACCCCGGAGACATATAAGATTCAAAAACTTTTTCTACCCGCGAAATCTGGTAGCCTGTTTCTTCTTCGGTTTCTCTTCTGATACAATCTTCAGGATTGTCATCATCCAGTAAACCTGCACAGGCTT
Organism: Chryseobacterium sp. B21-037; assembly: GCF_028570785.1. Classification (NCBI taxonomy): domain Bacteria; kingdom Pseudomonadati; phylum Bacteroidota; class Flavobacteriia; order Flavobacteriales; family Weeksellaceae; genus Chryseobacterium; species Chryseobacterium sp. B21-037. The sequence goes on along the minus strand of NZ_JALGCB010000001.1, from coordinate 1,566,877 downwards.
CTATAAGCATTCCTGTTGAATTTCCATTAATAAACGTAGGTAATCGGAATTGCTTTGTCAGAATAACTGTATTTGTATTTTTATTGTAAAGCAGGATCGTGGCACCGTTTCCTCTGTCGTAAGCTTCTCTGCTTTGGATTTCTACTGATCCGTCGTTTTTTATCTTTTCATAGGTAACCTTTTTCAGGGTGTACCAGTTATCTGATAAGATTTCAGTCTTTATGATTTTCACTTTATTGTTCTGCATAGGGAATATCTTCTATATGATAATAAATTTTCAGTCCTCTTTCTTGAGCAATTCTTACATCCTCATCAGCTCCTTTGGATGCTCCTTCTATCCGTAATACAGCATCACATTTTTCCAGAATTCTGTGGGCAATCGGATATTGTATTTCCTGCCAGGCTTCATCACCTATCTTTGTTGAACCGGCAAGGTGTATCAGTGGTAATGCCACCCATTCACCTATCATCGGGATATGACCTTTCCTGAAAATAGGCAATGCTGCTGATTCTAGTTTATTCAGATTTTGTTTGATGAGTTTTGGATCATCGTGGGTACCACTTCGGTAAGGTCCGGCAATTAATATTAGCATTATCTTTTATTTTTAAGTAAAATAAAGAAAGAAACCATGTAAAAAAAATAAGATAGTTTAAGAGTATTCATTTTTTATTTTTATTGGTTTTTATGGTACTTAGAAATTCGGGCGTGATCCCAAGATAAGAAGCGATTTGCTTTTGGGTAATACGTTCTGCCGCCACAGGATATTTCCGGATAAAGGCATTATAACGTTCTTCTGAAGACAGGGAGAGATTTTCAATGATCCTTAGCTGTTCCCTGGTATAAGCATTCTGCATCATAATTCTGAAGAATCTTTCAAATTTCGGAACCGTATAGTACAATTTGTCCAGATCTCCTTTTTTCAATTGAAAAATAAAACTATCCTCGAGTGCTTCAATATTCAGCATAGCGGGTTTTTCATTAACGAAACAATACATATCAGTGATCCACCAATCAGGAAGGGCAAACATAATTGTGGATTCTTTACCTGTCGCATCCAGATAAAAAGCACGCAGTATGCCCGAATGAACAAAGCTGATTTCTTTACAGGGTTCCTGCTGTTTCAGGATACTTTCTTTTTTTCTGACTTTCCTTTCGCGTAACAAAGAATTGAAATAATTGGCTTCATCATCGCTGAGCGATATATGTCGGGATATATTCCTTAAGATTAAGCTGTTATTCATGGTTATCAGATGAATTTTAATTTCTCTGTAATGTACGGGCTAAATTAATATTTATTTTCCAACAAATCCTGTAAAATCCTTTTAAATTGAGAGATTTTGATCGATATAGATCATACCTTACTATTTTCCATGGAGATGTTTTTTCAGATATTTAGACGTTTCGGACTGCGAAGCGGATAAAAGATGTTCTACAGTCCCTTCGAACATAATTTTACCACCCAACTTTCCGGCTCCGGGACCAATGTCAATAATCCAGTCTGCCTGAGCAATAATATCCAGATTATGTTCAATGACGATAAGGGTGTTATCTTTATTCACAAGCTCCTCAAAAAATAAAAGCAACTTTTCATTGTCGATAGGATGAAGTCCGGTGCTGGGTTCATCCAGAACTATAACCCTGGCAGTATGGTTTAATTCTTTGGTTAATTTTAGACGCTGCCTTTCACCGCCGGAAAAACTGTCGAGCCGCTGGCCTAAAGTAAGGTAATCTAAACCAAGTTTGATCAGCAGAGTAAGCTCATGTCCGAATCCTTGTTTGGGAAAAAAACTTAGCGCTTCTAAAACGGTCATATCCATCACTTCAGCAATATTTTTTTTGTGATAATGATATTGAAGAACTTCGGGCTTGTATCCTGATCCCTGACAAACTTCGCAAGGTTGCTCAATATCATCCATAAATGCGAGGTCCACTTTTTCTATTCCCAGACCTTTACAATTGGGACAGGCGCCCTCTCCGTTCCGGCTGAAAAGCTTATCCGAAACATTGTTTGATTCTGCAAAGAGCTTTCGGACCGTATTGGAAAGATTGAGATAAGTAAGCAGGTTGGAACGGCTGCTGGCCGTAAAAACAGATTGATCAATGACGGTTAATTCCGGATAAAAAAGAGGGAGTATTTTATTGATCAGCGTGCTTTTACCGGAACCTGCAACTCCCGTTACAACCGTCATAACTCCTTTCGGAATTTTTATGTCAATATTTTGAACATTAAACATACTTCCGTTTTTTATGTCAATAAATCCTTTTGCTGATCGGGGATTTTTATTATAATCTGGAATTTTGCTGAAATAGATCCCGGTTTTGCTTTTAGCTGTTTTTAGATTCTTAAAAGTTCCCTGGTACATAATCTCGCCTCCATTTTTTCCGGATGCAGGTCCCATATCTACGACAAGGTCTGCTATTTTAATAAGATCAGGATCATGTTCTACGATCAATACTGTATTTCCTTTATCTCTGATTTTCTTTATAATGTCTACAATATGATCAATATCTTTGGGATGAAGACCAATACTGGGTTCATCAAAAATATACAACAGATCGACAAGACTGTTTCCTAACTGTTTTACCATTTTTACCCGTTGAGATTCACCTCCGGACAGAGTATCTGTCTGCCGGTCCAAGGTGAGATATTGCAATCCTATATCGATGAGATTCTGAAGTTTTTTTTCCAGCTCCGATAGGATGGAAGAGTAGGTTTTGGAGGGGATGGACTGGATGAATACCAGAAGTTCATCCACTGATAGTGCTGTACAATCGGCAATGTTTTTATCAGCAATTTTACAGGACAAAACTTTTGGATTCAATCTTTTTCCTTTACAGGCCGGGCAATCTTTAGTAATGATTACTTTTTTTAGCGTTTCTTTTCTGGTGATATTCTCTTTTGAGTCCTTTTTTAAAAATGAGTTTTCAATCCTTGGAATTACTCCTTTATACTTCACCGTTTTTCCCCATTCTTTTGAAGGATGTTTAGGAGTGTGCTCTTCAGCATTCAGTAATAATTCCCATTCATTTTTTGTATAGTCCTTTAATTTTTTATCATTGTCAAAATATCCGGAATGAATATATCGGGTCAGCCGCCAGCCACCGGGTTGAAAGGTAGGAAACCGTATAGCACCTTCGTTTAGGGATTTATTTTTATCAAAGAGAGTTTCAGTATTTACCGTCTGTACAAATCCAAGACCTTCGCATTCAGGACACATTCCCTGGGGATTATTAAATGAAAATACATTGGAATATCCCACAAAAGGCTCACCGATTCTTGAAAAAAGTAATCGTAAAGAAGCATAAATATCGGTTGCGGTTCCCACTGTAGAACGGGCGTTACCTCCTAATCTCTTTTGATTGATGATAAATGGAACATTCAGATTTTCAATTTTATCTACATTCGGAACACCAAAATGTTGCAGGCGGTTTCTGATGAAGCTATTTTGGGTTTCATTGATCTGCCTCTGAGCTTCAGCCCCGATTGTTTCAAAAACCAGGGATGATTTTCCTGATCCCGATACTCCGGTGAAAACGGTGATTTTGTTCTTAGGTATTTTTAAGGAGATATTTTTAAGATTATTCTGTCTGGCTTTGGTAACAATGATGTCTTTCATAATGTAGTATTTAGATATGAAATCAGATACTTCAATATTAACAGATACTTTCTCTTTATGTATCCTCTGAGAAAAGACCGTGGATCTTATTTCTTCAGTAAATCTTCCAGCGAATCTCTCAGATCAGGAAACTGAAACCGATAGCCTGCATCCTGAATTTTTTGGGAATCAACCCTTGAGCCTTCCAGTAAAGCAACAGAAAGCTCTCCAAAAATGATCTTCAGTACAAATGCAGGAACATTAGGCATAAACAAAGGTTTGTGTAAAACCTCTGCAATTTTTTCCGTAAACTGTTCGTTGGTTGTATGTTGTGGTGATGCAGCATTATAAGCTCCTTTTAGCTGAGGATTTTTTAGAGCAAATTCATATATACCGATGATATCTTTCAGATGAATCCACGGCATATACTGTTTTCCGGTTCCAATGGGTGAGCCGATTCCCAGCCGCACGGGGGTTGCCATTTTTTTTAGGGCTCCGTCTTTTTCAGATAGTACGATGGATGTTCTTACTTTAACAACTCTTTCTGCAACATTCTGACTAAGAAATTCATCAGCAGCTTGCTCCCAAAGCATAACTACCTTTCCAAGGAAATCATCGGCTTTTTCATCTTCCTCTGAGAAAATTTTCTGTGAAGTATAAGCTCCATAAATTCCCGTGGCGGAAGCTGATATAAAAGATTTTAACTTGATGTTTTTCTTTTTTAAAGTATCAAGAATAAGTTTTGCAGAATCAATCCGGCTGGAAATAATCTCTTTTTTTCTGTCATCCGACCATCTTTTTTCAGAAATATTGGCTCCAGCAAGATGAATGATATGACTGATATTTTCAAATGCCGAATCATCAATTGTCCTATTACTAATATCCCATTCGTATTCATTGTCTTTGGTCTTTTTCCGGGTCAGCAACCGGACCGTATATTCCGGATCTATCTTTTTTGATAGCTCTCGGGCAACCATTCCATTAGCTCCGGTAATTAAAACAACTTCTTTCATAGATATTAATTTTGGTGGTGTATTCTTAGGTTTGATTTTTTACAATCAATACAAAATCATCTTCCAAAAGTTTATAACCGTAATCGTAAATAAATTTATATTCCGAACCGTTTTTATAAACTTTAATGTTAGTGATGTAATCGAAATCAAAACCTAAGCCATCCAGCTTTGAACGTGAAATTTTTGTTTTACCTTCCACGTTTATTTCCGTAAGAATACGGTAGTTTTTGCGAAGTTTATTATTAATGTTCCGCATCAGGTTATTGGAGTCTTTATTCTGCTTATTGTTATAGGCGTTGCGGCAGGCGTCATTGCAGAATTTTTTGTCTGATCTTCCGATGATCTTTTCGCCACATTCTAGACAATTCATAATATTATTTTTTCATTTTGTGTTGATGCTTTTTCTTTAACAACCGCAGAAATCTTGTATGGTTGGGATAACTTCTGTTGGAGGTAATATTATTGAAAAATAAAGCAACAAGAAGCAGGATGATACACCCCGATAGAACAGGAGATAATGCATACCAATATCCCAGTTCCGGAATTTTTCCTGATGAGGTAACGGCGATCAACGCTGTAGCACCACCGGGTGGATGCAGGGTTTTCGTATACTGCATCAGAACGATTGAAAACGCAACAGCCAACGGAGCTGACAGCCATAGCACGTCGGGAACTATTTTATAAATCGTTACACCCACCAATGCTGAAAGAACGTGACCTCCTACAAGATTCCGGGGTTGTGCCAACGGACTTTGAATGGCTCCATAGATTAAAACGCTGGATGCCCCGAACGAGCCGATCAGAAAAATGTTCTCCTGTTCCAAAAGATAGTGCGACTGGATGAATGCAATGATTCCGATTCCAAAAAATGCACCTAAAAAAGACCAGAAATGTTCTTTGTAATCGACAAGAGTTTCTTTATAAATTACATATTTCGAAACCCTTAGTGTTCTTTTTATTTTCTGCTTCATGAATTCTTCTTTATTTTTTTATTATCTGGGTTAAATTTTCAACAAATGCCTTTGTGTAGACGCCTTGCTTATCGTAGTCAGGGTCTAATATAGTAATTTCTATTCCAAAACATTGGTCATTCTCAATCAATGGGGTCAGAATTTCCCGGAGGTTATTATAGTCGATTCCATCTTCTGTTCTGCTATCAACAGCCGGCATAATCTGATCATTCAATACATCAACATCGAAATGAATGAAAAAACCATCCAAACCTTTCTGTTGAATCATTTTTAAAAAATCTTCAGCCGTTTTGCTGAAACCATTTTTACGTAGACTTTCCAGATCATAATAATGAACGCCTGAATTAATAACCTGGTTTACATAGTCTTCATCGTCTGTTTCTGCATTCCCTACACAGAAGATGTTTTCTTCAAGAAAATAGGGCCTCAGGCCACGAATATTGGTGAGTTTTTGATGTCCCATTCCTGAAACGATAGCCAGATCCATTCCGGCTACGCCACCACTTGATGAAAGTTCAGGTGGAATATAGTCAGTATGCCCGTCAAGATAAAACAAACCAAAATTTCCCAGCTTTTTAAGGGCGATTGCAGTTCCTATTAAAATACTGCAGTCACCGCCAATGATTACATTGAGGGTGTCTTTATCATAGTTTTTCAGGATCAGGTCAGATTGCTTTTGGGCATATTCAATGATTCGATCTGGATTTTTTACCTGGGTTTCTTCATCAAAATCCATTGCATAGTCAGGACCATTAAGTCTCAAAATATTCTTAGGATGGAGCTTAGCATGAAAATTAAGTTTTCGAAGCCAATCCGGAAGTTTTTTTACTCCGGGCTCTGTTTCATGTTCTTTTTTAGTAAGGCCTAGATTAAAAGGAAATTCAAAGATGTTGATCTCTTTTTTCATACCATGAATATTTAATCAAAGGTACGGATTATCCGTTTACAAACGACTACAAATGAATTTAAATAGTTTATAACCGACTTTAATGGGCTGGGATGGCAATCTTTGCAACAGAGATTTGAGAAAGCAGTGAACGTCTCTTATCTGATAATATTAATCTTTAAAATTTATAGTTATGTCACTAAGAAACAAAGTAACATTAATCGGTTACACAGGAAAAGAAGTAGAAATGATCAACTTCGACAGTGGGAATGTAAAAGCAAGCGTGTCTTTAGCAACGAGTGATCACTACACCAATGCAAAAGGTGAAAAAGTAGAAGAAACACAATGGCATAATCTGATTGCCTTTGGAAAAGTTGCGGAGATCCTTCAGAAGTATGTTCCCAAAGGAAAAGAAATCGCTATTGAGGGAAAGCTTACCTACAGATCTTACGATGATAAAGATGGTGTAAAAAGGTATATTACAGAAATAAGGGTTGATGAAATCCTGCTGTTAGGGGGTAATAAATAATACAAAAACACAGATGATGAGAGTAAAAGTTTTTAAAATAAGGCTGCCCGAAGAGTATCTGTATACAGATCAGCAGGCATTGGACGATTTTCTCGGAAATCATGAAATTATTAAAACGGAAACCGCTTTTGTACACGACGAGCTTTACTGGTCAGTTGTCTTATACTTCGAAGAACTGAAAGCAGGAGTATCTGCTGTAAAAGAATCCAAAAGTGTAAAATATTCGGCAGAAAATGAAATGCTGAATAGGGATGAAGAAAAAATTCTCGATGCCCTGAAATTATGGAGATCGGAAAAAGCAAGAGAGCAAAATCTCCCAATTTATTTTATAGCCAGTAATAAAGAGCTGTTATCCGTAGCAAAATATAAACCGGCAAAAAAAGCAGAATTATTAGACATCAAAGGTTTCGGAAAACATAAAATAGAAAACTATGGTGAAGAGATTATAGAAATTCTGGAAAGTATCTGATTTACTAATTGATCAAACACAAATTGTGAAACAATGAAAAGCTGGGGGACCTGTATTCCTTCAGCTTTTTCCATACCTATTTATGTTATGAAACCTACCGGTAAATAATGGGCACACGTACTGAAAACTGATAATATTTTTTTATAAGACATTTGTAAATAAAACAAAAAAATAATAATTTGACATAGGCAAAAAAAAGATAAATGATTAGTATAAACGATATACTCCCTATAGTATTTTCGATTGTAATTGGAGGAATCATCGGGATCGAAAGAGAGTACCAGTTAAAATCTGCAGGACTTAGGACAATGATATTAGTGACATTGGGTTCGTGTATGTTTACCATGCTATCTTTGAGTCTTGGTGTCGAGGGAAGTCCGGATCGGATTGCAGCTAATATTATTACAGGAATCGGCTTTGTAGGGGCGGGAGTTATTTTTAAGGAGGAAAACAGGGTATCCGGACTTACAACAGCTGTGACTATTTGGATTTGTGCGGCACTGGGTATGACGATAGGTGCGGAATATTATAAGGAAGCTCTTATCGGTTCCCTATCTGTAGTTTTACTTTTGGTCCTTTTCAAATACATACAGAACGTTATCGATAGGATTACAACCCGCTATACTTATCAGATTACCCTTTCTTATAATGATGAAGTGGTGGATAAATATGAAGCCCTTTTCAAAGAATACGGACTAAAATCGAGCAGGGGTAAACAGATGAGGATCGGAGAGAAATATACGATCATATGGCGTGTACAGGGAGCTTTGAAAAATCATGAGGCTTGTACAAAAATACTGTTTAATGATAAGGGAATTGATGAGTTCAAATTTTAAATAATTAAAATCTTCCGGAATTTAAAAAGTCCTTTCAATTCCTTATTTTTGCAAGACTTATCAATTATTATTTATCATTTACCTATTATAGAATGAAGCCAAGCTTAGCAAAAGGAACGAGAGATTTTACCGCACAGGAAGTTTCAAGAAGAAAATATATCATTAATATTTTACAGAATAACTTTCAATTATTTGGATTCCAGCCTTTGGAGACACCAAGTTTTGAAAATCTTTCGACATTAACGGGGAAATATGGAGAAGAGGGAGATCGGTTAATTTTTAAGATTCTGAACTCGAGCATCAATGAAGCTAAAGAAGATAAAAAGACACAGATGCTTACCGATTTTCAAAAAGCATTGGATAAGCCTTTCAGTTCAGAAAGTCTTACGGACAAAGCTCTTCGCTATGATCTTACCGTACCTTTTGCGAGATTCGTGGCAATGAATCACGGGCAATTAACATTTCCATACAAACGATATCAGATTCAACCGGTTTGGAGAGCTGACCGCCCTCAAAAAGGAAGGTTCAGGGAGTTTTACCAGTGTGATGCCGATGTAGTAGGCAGTGAAAGTCTTTTACAGGAAGTAGAGCTGATTCAGCTGTATCTGAAATCTTTCTCAGACTTGAAAGTTTCGGTAACGATTCATGTCAACAACAGGAAAATCCTTTCCGGATTGGCAGAATATGCAGGAATTACAGATAAGCTTATTGATTTTACTGTAGCACTTGATAAATTGGATAAGATTGGAAAAGACGGTGTAATCAAGGAATTGCTTGAAAGAGGAATTTCCCCGGAATCTATCGATAAACTAGATTTCTTATTCTCTCAATCGGATGATGCTTTGGAAAACCTTCTTCAGCTGAAGGAAAAATTTGTAGGAAATGAAATAGGATTGAAAGGAGTAGAGGAACTGGAGTTTGTTCTTACGCAATCTTTAAGTCTTGGCGTAGACTTGCAGAACCTTGTTTTCGACATTACATTAGCAAGAGGGTTGGATTATTATACAGGAGCTATCTTTGAAGTGAAAGCCGATGAAGCTCAAATGGGTTCTATCGGTGGTGGTGGAAGATATGATAATCTTACGGCTGTATTCGGGGTTAAAAATATTCCGGGTATCGGTATTTCTTTCGGATTAGACAGGATTTATCTGGTTATGGAAGAGCTAGGTCTTTTCCGGAAGAGGCTGCGTCGAAAGTAGAATATTTGTTTGCTAATTTCGGAGGGGAAGAAACACTTGAAGCTCTAAAGCTGATTATTCAACTCAGAGCAAAGGGGATTTCTGCCGAGCTTTATCCTGAAAGTGCAAAAATTAATAAGCAATTCACTTATGCGGAAAAAAGGGAATTAAAAACCTGGTATTCCTGGGTGAAGAAGAGATTAAAAACAGAACAGTGACTTTTAAAAACCTTGAAGCCGGAGAGCAAAAAACAGTTTCTTTGGAAGAGTTTTTGGGATAGTCTAGATTAATAACTAAAAAGAGTCTTCTTATCAAGATAAGAAGACTCTTTTTTTATTTTATCTTAGCCTTTATTTCATTATATATTTTTTGAGTAAAAGGTACTTTGATTCCGTTTTCATTTCCGTATTTGATAATTGCTCCTGCAAATAATTCCAGTTCACTTTCTTTTTTTCCGGAATTAATATCCAATTGAAGGGAAGTAGGAGTTTCATGAGGAAATGCTGATGCTTTTTCAAAAGTATTCTCGATGATATTATCTTCAAGTAAAATCCCCTTTTTATCTGCAATTGCTTTTATTTCCTTCATTATTTCTTCTGCCTCATTTTTTTGTGCAGGATCTGTACAAACGGTACCAATAGAGGAGTTGTATTTAGCTGTTACCAGTCCGAAACTTGCTATAAAAGTAAATTTGGTCCAGATATCAGTTAAGGCATCATCCTTAAAATCAAAATCGATCCTGCTTTCTTTGAGAACATTGATTACCCAATCTATGTTTTGGGAAAAATTTTGTGGATCCCTGCCAATAATCAACTTTCCAGTTTTCCCTTTATGTTCTACAACTCCTTTTTCTTTTATATGAGAAGCCACATAAACACATGAAGGCAATATAACATGAGCAGGAATTATTTTTCTTATTCTGTCATAAATATCAGCACCATTCATCATAGGTAATAAAATGGTATTTTCAGTAATGACTTCTTTCAGTTCTTGACAAACTCTTTCCAGGTCGTATTCTTTTACACAAATCAATACAAGATCAGGTTTTACAATTTCCCCGATATTTTCATAAACTGAATTAGCCCATGTTTTACTATATCGGTGTTCAGTGGAAATTAAGGTCAAGCCTTCCGCTTTCACTTTTTTATAGGTTTCACCTCTTGCAACAAATGATATGATATATTGGTGGAAAGTTTCATTATTCTGGCTTATTTTAAAGCCAAAATAGCCACCTACACCTCCTAAACCTATGATTACAATATGTTTTTTATTCATGAAATTATTTTTTATCTGTTTAAAACCTGGCCTTTAATAATACACTATGTTAAAGATGGTGATTTATTTTAATATTTTGAGATGTATATAATCTATATTTATTGTGAGATAAGATCAATCAATTATTATATTTATGTCAACATTTTTAATAGCCTTATCATGAAAAATAAAGCTTCAGCCGAAATATTAGAAAAGTGGTTGAAAGGATGGTCGTTATCAAGAGAATTACCTTTACCGGTTCCATATAAATCCGGTTTTACTGTTGATGTAAATACTCCTATGCAGAAAAAGCGATATCTGTTTTCTGAACCTAATGATGATTTTATTCAGCTGTCGAAGATAATTGATGAACCATGGGTATACCTGAAAGTTTCCTCAGCTTTTGAAACTTTTAAGGATAAAATCCCCTCAAAATGGAAAATTCAGGGTGACCAGTATATGATGTCATGTTTTCATCCCATGGTTGCTTTAAAGCGTGGTCTCCCAGATGACTACACGATTCATCATGACGTGTATAATTCTACGCATGTTGTAAGGGTAATGACCAAAAATAGAAATGAGCAGGGAGCGATAGGAAGAGTTGCTATTGTTGATGATATGGCTGTGTATGATCAGATCATTACAGATGAGAAACACAGAAGAAAAGGACTTGCTTCTTTACTAATGAAAGAACTTGAAAAAATAGCACTGTCAAAAGGCGCCTGGAATAATTTTCTGGTGGCCACTACAGAGGGTAAATCATTATATGAAACTTTAGGGTGGGAGATTTACAGTCCTTACACTTCTATTGTGATTCCATCCGATGATTCTCTTGATGACTGATTCGGGGCATTATAATTAATATTGTTTACAATACACATCATAGCACTTATATGTTCAATCATGGAAAAGAATTATTTAGAAATTAACAGAAACTCCTGGAATGCTAAGGTGGAACCCCATCTTAAATCGGATTTTTATTTTGTTGATGAGTTTTTAAATGGAAGAAATTCACTCAATTCCATAGAACTCGAACTTTTAGGAAATATTGAAGGAAAAAAGATCCTGCATTTGCAATGCCATTTTGGACAGGATTCAATATCATTATCAAGGCTGGGAGCTGTGGTTACCGGAATTGATCTATCTGACAAAGCTATTGCCACTGCAAGAGATTTGACGAAGAAGTGTGGAACCGATACTGAATTTATTTGCTCTGATGTTTACGATCTTCCCAATGTTTTAGATGAAAAGTTCGATATTGTATTTACAAGCTATGGAACCATAGGATGGCTTCCCGACCTGGATCAGTGGGCGCAGGTTATTGCTCACTTTTTAAAACCGGATGGGAAGTTTATCATGGCAGAATTTCATCCTGTTGTATGGATGTTTGATGATGACTTTAATAGGGTTGCTTATAATTATTTCAATGAAAAACCGATCATTGAAACATATAACGGAACGTATGCAGATCAATCAGCCGATATTACTCAGGAATATGTGATGTGGAATCATTCATTGGCAGAGGTTATCCAGAATCTAATTAAAAATAACATGACCATAAATGACTTTCAGGAATTTGACTGGTCTCCCTATCCTTGTTTTAAACACATTGTAGAATCTGAGAAAGGTAAATGGAGAATACCGCAATTTGGAAATCATATACCTTTGGTATTTGCATTGGAGGCACAAAAAAAGTCATCGTAAATAAGTATTACGATGACTTTTCTGTATATGAATGTTAAAAAAAACTTGTTTTAACTTAAAGAGTCCTGAGCTTTTGTTTTAGCCTCATCAACTTTGTCCTGAACCTGGGATGCTACATCATTTGCTTTGTTCTTAAGATCATTTCCCCACTTGTTTACATTGTCCTTAACGTTGTTGATTTTGTCCTTTACTGCTTGTTGTTCTTCTGGTGTGGATTTTTTGTACTTCCAATATGCTAAAGCACCTAAACCTAATAAAGCTAATAATCCGTTTGTCTTATTTCCCATGATTTCTATTTTTTTAAATTAATATTAAAAATTTGTTGTTTAGTATCATGTAAATTGCGTGCCAAAAAAATGAAAGCAGTAATAAAAAAATGTTAAATTAATTGAATATTTCAAAATTTTCACCATCAAAACTTGCAAAAACCATCGTAGGATAAGAGTCCTGATGATAGATATTTCCATCTTTATCAAGAGCAATCGCACCTGCAAAGCCATCAATAGTTTTTAATTCCTCGAAGGTTTTATGAAATGCATCTTTCAATTTCATTCCATCAGTTACCCGGGTCACAATTTTGGTTGCTGTAGCATTGCTTACAATATCTTCACCTACACCAGTGCAGCTTACGGCACAAAATGAATTGGCGTAATTTCCGGCAACAGTAGCTGAATCAGAAATTCTTCCTGGAATTTCAAATCCTTTTCCACCGGTTGAAGTGGCAACAGCAAGTTTTCCATCTTTGTCTATGGCTACACAGCCTACAGTTCCTTTTCCACCGTTATTGATTTTTGCTTCGTATTCTTTTCTTCTTTGGGGAATTTCTGTAGAGAAATCTTCAAAACCATGTCCTGAAGCATATTTTTTTGCACCACTACCTCCTAAAACACGATCTTCCTCCTTCATTAAATCCTTTGCTACAAATACGGGATTTTTAACATCCTGAATATTAATAACACCACTTAATTTCTGTGTTTCTCCATCCATGATCGCTGCACTCATCCGAATGATACCATCACTTTGGATTTGGGAACCTATTCCTGCATTGAACAGGGCATCATCTTCAAGAAGAGATACTGCATACGCTACGGTATTAAAAGCTGAATTGGATTGCAGATAATCAAATGCTTTTTGTGCAATATTTTTTAATGAATTTTGTTTGGCAACTTTTACTTCATGGCTTTGGTCACTTTCGGAAAAGAAACCACCGTGGATGATTATTTTCATATTTTTATTTAAATGAAAGTTGAAGGTGGTAAACTTACGATTATATTGACTATAAATTATAAGGTTTTTAGTTCTTATACACTAAAAACTTTTAATTCTTCACTCTCAATTTTTCGGGATCAAATTATTTGTCCTGTGGGATAGGATTGAACTGTGAATTCTCAATCGTTAATGTTCTTGTGGTAAGGTCATAATGATCGTTCATCGACATGACATGCACGGTAAGGTTATCAATGGATATAGGTTCGCCTAAGTTGATATTGGTAAGATTGGTATCTTTAATAAAACGTCCATCCACGATAATTACAAGACCTGAACCTACAGCAGTCATTACATCATTGTGTATAAAAAGACCTGTATCTTCTCCCAATCCGATTCCTAATGTTCTTGGATTATTAACAACTGCCTGGAAAAGTCTTCCGATACGTCCTCTTTGTACAAAGTGGGTATCAATGATTACATTATCAATAAGTCCTAACCCCTGAGTGGTTTTTATTTCTCCTTTTAATAATGCTTCCGAGCTGCTACCCTGATAGATCATGTTTTCTGAAGCTGCAGCAGCTCCGGCAGAAGTTCCGGAATAGATGAAATCCTGCTCCTGGTATTTTAAAAGAATGGTATCGTGGAATCTTGTCCCGCCAAGGATAGATGTAAGCCGCAATTGGTCCCCACCGGTAAACATCACCACGTCCGCTGCATTGGCTCTTGCTACCATAGCATCAGAATTGGCTTCTTCCCGGTTATGGATATCCAGAATGTTGACATTTTTTGCGCCCAGAAATTCGAATGCTTTCTTATATTCCGTTCCTACAATCTGAGGGATCTGTGAAGCTGTAGTAACGATTTCTATTACAGAATTTTCTTTGAGCTTAGACTCATTAATGATCTTTCTTAAAATACCTCTTTCAAAAAAATTAAGGTTTTTTTCTATGTTCTGATCATAATCGGTTTCTGCAAAACTTCCTTTATTTACAGCACCTCCGATAACAATTAATTTTCCAACAGGTTTCATCATGTATGCAAATTTAAAAAATTATTAATACTCGAGGAAATATCAATTATACATAAATTGATTTTGAGGATTTTAAGATTGTTAATAATATTTAATTTTTTTGGGAAATCTTTAAATGGTCTATGGTTTTGTTTATGGTTTTACATTATCTTTGATTTTAGAAGATGTTATTATTAATCAAGAAAAATGCAAATTGACTATGAAAATTGAGAAGATACAGGCCTTACGTGGTCCAAATATTTGGAGCATCAGAAGGAAGAAGCTGATACAGATGCGGTTGGACCTCGAAGAGATGGAGAATTTTCCTACCAATAAGATTGAAGGGTTCAGAGAGCGTATAGAAAAATTGATACCTTCCTTGATTACCCATCGCTGTTCGGAGGGCGTAAGAGGAGGCTTTTTTCATAGGGTAGAAACGGGAACCTGGATGGGACATGTTATTGAACACATCGCTCTCGAAATCCAGACTTTGGCAGGAATGGACACCGGATTTGGAAGAACCCGTGAAACAAAAACTCCCGGAGTTTACAATGTAGTATTTGATTATATTGAAGAAAATGCAGGAATTTATGCTGCTGAAGAAGCCGTAAAAATTGCTGAAGCCCTGATCGAAGGAAAAGAATACGATATCAGTGAATGCGTTCATAAATTAAAGGAAATCAGGGAACGTGTTCGTTTAGGTCCTTCTACAGGGAGTATCGTAGAAGAAGCCGTTTCCAGAAAAATTCCATGGATCAGATTAGGAACCAATTCTCTGGTACAATTGGGATACGGAGTTAACCAGCAAAGATTCCAGGCAACGATTACCGGTAAAACAAGTTCAATTGCGGTAGATATTGCATGTAACAAGGAGCTTACTAAAAAGATGCTTCATGATGCGGCAATTCCGGTTCCCATAGGTGACCTTGTGACGGATGAAGAAGGCTTGGAAAAGGTTATTAAAAAAATAGGATATCCGATTGTTCTTAAACCATTGGACGGTAATCATGGAAAAGGGTCTTCTATCAATGTAAATGATTGGGAAAGTGCTAAAATTGGTCTGCAACATGCCCAGAACTATTCTAAAAAAACGATCGTTGAAAAATATATTACAGGATATGATTTCAGGGTTCTGGTCATTAATAATAAAATGGTTGCAGCAGCCAGACGGGTACCTGCCCACGTGGTAGGTGACGGAGAACATGATATAGGAAAACTGATTGAAAAGGAAAACAAAGATCCGAGGAGAGGTTATGGTCACGAAAATGTTTTAACGGAAATACAAATTGATAAGGATACGATGGAGCTTCTTGAAAAGCTTCAGTATACACTGGAGACGGTTCCTCAGAAAGGAGAAGTCGTTTTCCTGAAATCTACTGCCAATCTTTCTACGGGAGGTACCTCAATTGACGTAACGGATATGGTACATCCTGAAAATATTACCATGGCCGAAAGGATTTCTAAAATCATCGGTCTTGATGTTTGTGGTATCGATATCATGGCTGAAAATCTGACTCAGCCACTCAAAGAAAGTGGTGGGGCCATTATTGAAGTAAATGCAGCTCCTGGATTCAGAATGCATCTTGCTCCAAGTGAAGGTCTTCCGAGGAATGTGGCTGCTCCTGTTGTAGATATGTTGTATCCACAGGGAAAACCTTTTACAATTCCTATTATAGCTGTAACGGGGACTAATGGTAAAACAACCACGACGAGACTGATCTCCCATATTGTTAAAAATAACGGATACAGAGTTGGATTTACAACTTCAGATGGAATCTATATTCAGAATACCATGCTTACAAAAGGAGATACCACAGGTCCGCTTTCCGCTGAATTTGTTTTAAAAGATCCGACTGTAGAATTTGCGGTATTAGAAACTGCCAGAGGAGGAATTCTGCGTTCAGGGTTAGGTTTTTCACAGTGTGATATTGGCGTTTTAACCAATATTAAAGAAGATCACTTGGGGATGAATGATATTCATAATCTAAAAGATCTTACCAGAGTAAAGAGAGTAGTATTGGATAGTGTAAAGAAAAGTGGCTGGAGTGTAATGAATGCCGATGATGAATATTCAATGCGAATTGTAAATGATCTGGACAGCAATGTAGCAATTTTCAGCTTGGACGAGAATAATTCGTATATTAAGAAGTTCGCGAAAGAAGGAAAAATTACCTGTGTGTATGAAGAAGGCTTTGTAACCATTAAAAAAGGAGACTGGAAGATCCGCATTGGAAGGGCTAAAGATTTTCCTATTACAATGGAAGGTAAGGCAAAATTCATGATCGCAAATGTTCTGGCAGCAAGTTTAGCCTGCTACCTGTACGGTTTTGGTATTGAGGATATTTCAAATTCACTTAGAACATTTATTCCAAGTGCACAGCTTACACCGGGAAGATTGAATATATTTAAGTTTAAAAATTTTAAGGTATTAATAGACTTTGCCCATAATCCGAATGGCTACGAGGCGATTGAAGATTATCTTAAAAATGTAGAGTCAACCAAAAAAATTGGAATTATTTCAGGGGTAGGAGACCGGAGAGATGAAGACATACGGTTATGCGGCAAGATTGCGGGGAGAATGTTTGATTACATTATCATAAGAAATGAAAAACATCTTCGGGGAAGGAAAGAAGAGGAAATTAACGGTCTGATTATAGACGGAATTAATGAAGCCGGAAGAGATGTAAGTTATGAGATTATTCCAAAAGAAATTGAGGCATTGAAACATGCTATCGGAATGGCTGAAGAAGGAACATTTATTACTGCCCTGAGCGATGTGATTTCAAATGCGATTGATCTTGTCCAGGAGTATCAGGCTAAAGAATTGCTGGAAGACGATAAAATCTGATTAAGAATATAATGAAAAAACCTCCATTTGGAGGTTTTTCTTTTATAAGCTTGTTCATCTCTTCTCAATCTCCCTCATTTTCATCAGATAAAAATAGAGAGGGATTAATTCTAGTCTAATGGTGAAGCTGATGTTTGAATTAACGAAAGGAATAACTACCATCATGACAATGCAAACTATAATACCTATAATAGCATCAATAATTGCTGTTTTTGGACCCCATTTTTCTTCAAACCAAAGTCCATAAGCTACAATGGCCTTAAAAATTAAAAGAATACAAACGATGAGACCAGGAATAGTATAAGGATGATTGGCTTTGATTCCGTAAATTGATAATGATACATTTGTCAGGAAAAATCCTGCAATTAGTATCAGGGATGCTACAGATCCTCCAATTAAGAAAAACCAGGTAAAGATCTTGATCCATACCGGTAATAGGTCGCGCCTTTTAGTGGTATTATCAAACTCTTCAAAAGCGGAATTTTGTTCCATAAACAGATATTGTTTTAATTATTTTTACATTTCTCCAAAGAATACATTAGAACTACCGATCCAGATGGCATCTTTTTTATTAAAATCTACATTCACCATGGCAGCTTTGGTCATTCTGCCCAGATTCTCAAGTAAGATAGGACGTTCATCATTTTCCCGCCAAATATACAATAAACGGATCTCTGCTTTTGAAAATTCACCATTGATATCTTCAAAAACAGGTTCGTATTGTACTTTCCGTTGTAATATATAATTTTCCTTATCTGTAATAGAATCTGTTATTTCAAAGGTAGGATTGAGTTCTACACCACTACCTGCAAATGAAAATAAAGGTTTTAAAACATAATTTTCAAGATTCTCATGCTCGGGAAACTCATGGAGGAAGTAGCTTTTAGGAACAAACTGATGTCGTAATAAAGGTAAAAGGTATTTTGAAATTTTAAAAAACCAATTGGGATGGGTGATCCATTTAACATCTGCCTCTTCTCGAAAATCGAATTCAAGAGTAAGACCCGGAATTCTGTCCAATTCATCAAAAATAACACGATTATAAATCCTTTTTATCTGAATTTGTCTGCCATTATCCTCATAGTATAGTTTTCTTCCTTCTTTTTTTACTTTAGTAAGGCAAACTGTTTTTATACCGAGTAATTTTTCAGTCAGCGCAAAATCTATTGCCGTCTTTTGTTTGTCGGGAAAAATTTCCAGAAGAATTACATTTTCCGGATTTTCATTTCCGATAATTAACTCTTTCAAATAATGAGTGAACTGGTCAGCAGACATGGGATTCTTAATTGCTGAAAGAAAGGGATAAACTTCACAAAAAGTATTTTCAAAAGTTTTCTGAAAAGCATATAACGATGGAAAGGCCTGTAGTTCTATCAATTGTGGCTCAATCTCTCCATTTTCATTTTTACAAACACCAAAGTCAATGGTGAAGAAGTGAGGCTGATCTGTATCATTGGGAACTTTACAATTCTCCGGGATAGCTTTCTGAAGAATTTCTTTAGGTAAAGCCTTTATCTGATCGATAATGCTTTCACTGGCGTCAATGAGTTTGGTTTCAAATTCTTTAGTAAGAAAAAACGGACTTTCTGAAATTCTGAATGCAGGCTCAATACCGCTTTTTTGCGTAAGAATATCTTTAACTTGATTGTATTTTTCCTGCGAAAAATCTTTATTAAATTGCTTTCTGTATTTTGGGATCATATTTTTTTCTTTGTGATTTTAAAAAATCGAGCAATTTTGCTCGATTTATGGGATTGCGTTTATTTACTTTTTATTTCAAGCAATTACACCTGTTCTTTTCAGAATATTTTTTTTCGCAAACTGTAAAAATGCCGGAAGGATCTGGGCTCTAGTCAAAACAATTTTGTCTTCATCATCAATGCGGTCAAGTGTTTCAAGATATTTCTCTCTTCCGAAATTTTCTATCATCGCAGCTCTGTTCTTTTCATCTTTTAGATTTTCAAGCATGCTCGCCGGATCTGCTTCGGGATGAAACTGTGTTCCAAATATCTCTTCTGAGAAGCGAACTGCCATAACAGCCCGTTCAAGGTCTATGTGAGGTCGGAATTTTTCTATTGCAACGATCTTCATTCCTAATTCCTCAAAACGATCATGGTCCGGTTCTATAAACTGAAATGCCCGCGAATCTACACCATAAAAAGGATTCGAAAGATTTTTAAATAAGAATTCACTTTCTCCTTCCTCTGTCTTGTGGATAGGCATTACTCCAAAAGAGTAAGATTTTCTTGGACATACATTTCCCAGATTCCAGTGAATACTTCCTATCTGAAACGAATGGCATATGAGAAACAAATATTTCTTATCCTCCTTTTCTTTATTATGGTTATATACGGCATCTAAAAAATCAGCGTACTTTATTTCCCAGTCCAAACCTTCTTTATGAGGATTTCCCGGCCCTCCAGATGAAATAAAAATATCAAAATCTCTGATATCCGGAATTTCATCTTTGTAGCGTACATCAAATACCTCAATGCTTACATTTTCTTCAGAATTTTGCCTGAAGGCTTCAGAAATTTCTTTAATATTTCTAAATCCTTGGTTAACATGATTGTTGTTCATGTCCAACAGAGCAATTCTAATATCTTTCATACATCATATTTTTGCAAAGTTACCAAAAATATCATGAAATGATTTCGCCGTGGGTAATGCCGTATTCTGTTTCGGAGATCATATAATCTACCACTTTAGTAAGGTCTCCTGTTTCCCTGAAGATCTGAAGCTGCCTGTCTGCACCGGTTCCGTTTTCCAGTATTTTCCATGCGTATTCTACTTCTTTCCTGCATCCTAACTCATCAACTACATCATCTATAAATTCCAGCAGTTCTTTCAGGAGATCCGGATATGGCACCGATTCCTCTTTACCAAAGTCGATAAGATGTGCTTCTATACCACTCTTTGAAGCGCGCCATTTATTTTCGTTTAATAAAAGCCTTCTATAGCTTCTGAAACTTAAATTTTGCTTGTGAAGTTTATAAATTTTGGCTACTAAGCTCTGCATAATGGCAGCCAGACAAACCGTTTCATCAATCCTTAACGGCATATCACAGATTCTGAATTCAATAGTAGGGTAGAATGGATGTACCCGAAGATCCCACCATATTTTTTTGGCGTTATCAATCGTTCCTGTTTTCACCAGAAGGTCTACATAGCTGTCAAATTCAGCCAATGAGTTGAAATAGCTTGGTATCCCTGTTCTTGGGAATTTGACAAAGATCTCTTGTCTGTATGATTTAAAACCTGTATTTCTTCCGATCCAAAATGGAGAATTGGTTGATAGAGCGTAAACATGGGGAAGAAAATATCGCATTACGTTTTGAATTCTTACTCCTTCTTCACGATTGGGAATACCAATGTGAACATGAAGACCGAAAATAAGATTTTCCCGGGCTACATCTCCCATATCATCTACAATTTTTACATAACGTTCACCTTGGGTAATGGAATTGTCCGACCAATGGGAGAAAGGATGGGTTCCTCCTCCTGATACCCTGAGCCCCTGTTCATGTGCAATATTGATGAGATGCCTTCTTAAATTCGTGAGCTCAGTTCTTGCATCCTGAATATTCTGGCAGATCCCTGTTTCCATTTCAATCATGGACTCATGCATTTCGTGTTTTAAATTTTCACTTAAAACAGCTTTACCACCTTCAATAATTTTAGAAACATGAGAAATAAGATCCCTGCTTTCAACATCAATTATCTGATACTCTTCTTCGATTCCTATAGTAAACTGGTGCATCCTTTTAGTGTTTTTTTATTTTCTCTTTCACTGATCTATCGTATGGAGTCTTTTACAAAATTTCCCCAGGAAATATTAGGCTTTCCTGGAACATATTCTTTGGCTTTTTCAATCGCAAACAGAGCAGCGTGTTCCACAATCCATGCAAAATTTTCTTCTCCTACAGAATTTCTGTCGGCATCAGGCGCAGGATTACAAAAATCAATAGCATAAGGAATTCCATCCCGTACTGCAAATTCCACGGTGTTGAAATCATATCCTAAGGCCTCATTCATTGTTATGGTATAATCGTGAATGGTCTTCAATAGTTTTTCCAGTTCTTCACCATCAGTCTGATGATTGGTTGCATATCTTAAATGAGGCTCATTTCGAGGCTCATAAGGCATGATATGAACGTATTTCCTACCCAGGCAATATACCCTGTAGTAATCATCAAAAATAATCTCTTCCTGAACCATCATCACGAGTTGTTCTGTTTCACCCAGTTTATTCCATAAATCTTCCGGATTTTCAATTCTATACACATTTCTCCAGCCTCCTCCGTCGTGAGGTTTCATATAAGCGGGAAAACCTACATAATCGAATATATATTCCCAGTCATGAGGAAATTTTAAGTTTCTGAATGATGTTTCCGTAGTATTGGTTGGCCTTTCGTGAGAAGGTAATAATACCGTTTTGGGAAGAGGAATTCCCAGTTTTGTCATCAGTGCATTATTGAAAAATTTTTCATCAGCACTCCACCAGAACGGATTATTGATAATATAGGTCCCATTCAGTGCAGCATTTTTGAGGTATGCCCTGTAGAAGGGAACATCATGGGAAATCCTGTCTATAATAACAGCATAACCATAATCAGCCCCTTGTTCAAGTTTATCAATATGGACAGGTTCTGCTATAATCTCGCCATTTCCCAGCTCATTTACTTTATCGATAAATGCCCAGGGAAATGTATCCTCCATACCAAATAGAATTCCCACCTTTTTTTTCATAATTGTTATTTTTATTGTTTTATACTAATAAATGATTGTCAGAACCTGATTTTTCAGGAAAAAAATGCGCTGATGAACGTCGGAAATACCATTCTCCACAACGGCCAGTCGTGAGTGATCCATTTTCTTTCATCATACCAGTAATCTATTCCTTTTGATTGGAGGATTGCTGCCATTTCAAGGTTTTTATCCTTACAAATGTCCTGATCAGAAGTACTTAAGACAATATGCATATGTTTATATTTCCAGGCCTCATCATTTTTGACGAACTCTCTGGGGCAATTATAATATACAAGATCATCAGAATATCCGTCCATGAAATTCCGGATCGTAAATGCCCCGGAAAGACAGAATAAATGTGAGATGACATCAGGAAACCGGAATGCAAAATTTGCAGCATGGTATCCTCCGAAACTGGCACCGGCTATAGCAACCCGGTGTGTTTTATGTAATTTCTGAATATAAGGGACAAATTCCTGAATAAGAAACTGAACATATCTTTCATAATTTTTTATTCTTTGCTGCGGCGATATATCATCATCATAAAAACTCCAGCTGTCAATAGTCTGAAGGTTATACAGCTTTACTTTGCCCTGCTCTACAAACCAGTTGATGCTTCCGTTGAGGTGGAAATCATGATTCTGGGTATACAATCCCTGCGAAGTAGGGAACATGATAATAGGATAGCCGTAATGTCCTGTTACTTCTACCTTAATGCTTATTCCCAATATATTTGAATAATAATCAGTATGTTCTATATGTGGCATGCTTGGAATAATTATAATTTGAATACAGACCGAACTAACTTGTGGGTTTACCTTTCGGAGGTAAAATATTCAGTAATCCGGTATTGATCTTCTCTGCTGCGAAGTCGAGTCTTTCCTGTATAATGTCAGCGTTTCCGGATTTATATACTATCCCGACATGATAATCTATAGGAAGGTACTTAACGATTTCTTCACATTCGAACGGACCGTAATCAGGCTTTTGATCCTTAATTAAGGCAATGATCAATCCGGAATGGTACTCCACGGGTTTGGCTACTTCATATTTTTTTGATCTCAGGAGTGCGTCTTCAATCTTTGCCCATTCGCGCCAGATATTGATATCGCTGGAAGCTTCAACAAGATCAGGAATATGTGCACCCCCTACACGTGAAGAGGTTTCCAGAAAATACCATGTTCCGTCTTCTTTACTCCTTATAAATTCAGTATGGGTGGCTCCATTCAGTAATCCAAAATTTGAGAGGAGTTTTGCATTAATTTCTTCAAGAGCTTTGAATTCATCAGATTGCCTGCTTAAAGTTTTGGTTCTGAAAACACCTCCTTCATGGGAAACCTGCATCGGCGGGGCTAGATATTGAGATGCTGATGTAAACACCACTTCTTTATCAAAAGTAAGGCTGTCTACATGGAAAACATCTCCGGGTTTAAAGCTTTCCAGTAAAAAAAGATGGCGTTCTTCTCCCAACTCATTTAAGGCTTCCCAAAGCTGTTCCTTAGAAGTGATTTTCTTTATCCCCGATGCAGAAGCTTCGGAACGGGGCTTTAACACCCACGGAGCAGGAACGTTTTCAATAAAAGTATTAACCTCATCATTGTTAAAGACTGCTGTAAATTCCGGCACGTTGATACCCGAATCTTTGGCTTTTTGTCTCATTGCCAGTTTATCCCTGAAATAGCGGTGGGTAGTTTGTCCCATCCCTGGGATACGGAAAGTCTCCCTGATCAGTGCTGCTTTTTCAACGTCATAATCATCGAGAGCAACGACAGCATCAATTTTTCGGGTCTGCATAAGATGGGAGAATCCCTGAATAAGATGTTCAAGGTTCCATACGGACGGCTTTAATTCGGGCATATAAAAAACCTCATCGATCGCATGCCACGGCCAGTTCTTTTCTCTGATATTTTCGGATGTAATCAGGATTATTTTATTACCGAGCATCTTCATTTCGTCCATGAAATCATAGCCCTTGTAATAGCACGAAATACATACTATAGTTTTCTCCTCCATACAGTGTTTTTAAAAATTTAATGAATTATCAAAAATAAAAGCAATTTTTTATTAACTAATTAATATTAAAAATTAGCCATTGCTGAGATTTTGAAAATCCTAAATCAATTATACAGAGAAATTTTGTAATAAACTAATTTTTAATGATAATTTTCGATTAAATCCGTCAGCAATTGCACTCCAAAACCTGTTGCGGCTTTTTCTTTGGCATAACCAACACTCCCGAAAGCGACTCCCGCAATATCCAGGTGAGCCCACTTCGGATGATTTTCTATAAATTGTTCCAGAAATTTGGCCGCTACAATACAATCACCAATCGGCTTCAAGGAAATGTTTTTAAGATCTGCTACATCAGATTGTATGTCTTCTTTCCATACATCCCACAAGGGAAGATTCCACAGCCTTTGATTGGTTCTGTCACCTGTTTGCAATAACAGATTTTTCACTTCTTCATTGTTTGAGAACAAAGCACCACAGGTATCTCCAAACATTCTTACTGAACTTCCTGTAAGGGTTGCCAGATCAATAAGAAGATCTGTTTTGTAGTTTTTAGCCAGATAAGAAAGAGCATCGGCTAATATCATTCTGCCTTCTGCATCAGTATTCAGAACTTCTATAGTTTTTCCGTTGTAAGCTGTGATGACATCACTTGGCAGAAAAGCTTTTTCAGAAATAGCATTATCGGTAATAGGTAAAATTACAACAAGGTTTACAGGAAGCTGCATCTCTGAAGCATAAATTAAAGATCCTATAACAGCAGTTGCTCCGCCCATATCGGATTTCATATAATGCATGTTCTGATGATCTTTTAATGAAATGCCTCCGGTATCAAAAACCACACACTTTCCAATTAATCCAATGGTCTTTGCTTTTTTTACGGTTGTCCGATATTCTAATATGGTGAATGCAGCATCATAAGCGCTTCCCTGATTAACTGAGAGATACGCTCCAAGACCTAATTCCTCACATTTTTTTCTGTTGAATACAGTGTATTTAAGCTGATGTTTTTTTGCCAGATCCTTAAGGTATGAGCATAAAACGGGTGGGGTCTTAAGGTTTGCAGGTTTATTTAACCATTCCTGGCAGGCTGTCTGACCATTGGACAACGCTAATGCTTTTTGGCTGATATTATCCAGTTTTTTCTGGCTTATATTTTCAAAGTGAATTTCAAATTCAGGGCTCCAGAAAGGATGGCTTTTATCAAATGGGTATTTGTATGTTCCTAATAACAGTCCTTTGATAAATTCTTCAAATTGTTTTTGGCTGATGAAATCGCTCATCAACAGAGTAGGGACAGCTCTTAAATTATTTTTTTGTGTTTGTGAAAATTTTACTGCCACCTGCTGGATCTCAAAACTCTGAACAGACGATTTTCCTAATCCGATAAAATAAGTAATGCTATCTTCACTAGTGCTAATGAAAACTTCATTCTTTTTTCCTGTAAAAAAGTTGGAAATATTTTTGTTAAAGCTTTTATTTTTTTTGATCCATTCTTCTTCTGTAAATAATTGAAAAACCTGAATGTAATTTTTATTTTTTTTATTGATTAGTTTCATAATTTTTACGGTTTGATTGATTGTTGTTGTGGTGCTACTTCTACAGGATTTTCTGTATTGTCATAAAATAGCCATTCGATGGCCCTCGGAAACTCCTGCGACCAATAGAATTCACTGTGTGTACCTTCGGGATTGATACTGGTTTTAAATTCGAAATCAAAAAGATTTTTTTGTTCCCATTTTTTTAAATATTCTTCAAATATGCGGATTCTTTTTACCATTTTAGATCCTTCCTTTCCTCCTCCGTATAAATAGATTTTAGTCTTGAAGGGAATACGGAAGTTCATCATTGGAAAATTATTGTTAGGCTCTACCCAAAGCGAAGGAGAGAAAATCAGTAATTTTGAATATACTTCAGGGTATAGAAATCCACTGTAAATACTAATAAGGGCACCTAATGAACTCCCGCCGATACCTGTATTTTCCCTGTCTTTTTTTGTCCGGTAATTTTCATCGACGAAAGGTTTCAGCGTATCTGTGATGAAGCGTATGTATTTCTTGCCTTCGGAACCGTGAGCAACATGATCATTGTCGAATATATATTCCTTTATCCTTTCCTGACTTCCGTGTTCAATCGCGATGATGATTACATCCCCACGTCCATATTCTGCAAGAATAGAGAGTTTTTTATCTATTTCCCAATTGCCGTATTCACTTCCTTCGTTGAAGAGGTTCTGTGCGTCCTGAAGATAGAGTACAGGATAGCTTTTGTTGGAAATATAATAATCGTAGGGAAGTAATGCCCATACTTTTCGGTATCTGTCGAGTTGTGGAATGTAAAATTCTTCTGAGATGATTTCAATAATGGGAAAAAATTCATCTTTAAAAGGTCCCCAGTTAAGCCTCCATTTCTTTACCATGTCAGAGGCTTCTCCTGTCGATTTGTTTACTTTTCTGTTGGGAGTAATATTTCCATACTGGTCAAGCTCTACATTTTCCCAGCCTCCTTTTGTGAATTTATATTCTATTGCTGAGGGCAAAAATTCATCGCTAATTTCAATGCTATAGTTGTTAGCATCTATGGAAGTAAGCTTGTATTGATCATCTTTAGGGTTCCAGTTATTAAAATTTCCTGTTATATAAACAGTTCTGTCATCACTTTCATCAGTGTAAAGCTTAAACTTCATCATGCGTTTTATAAAAAGTTAAGGCTAAATTTATAAAAAAACTTTAGATATATAAACGTTGAAAATTTCTGGTAAAAAACAATCAGAAGACTATTAAATTTTATATATTTGATAGGGAGGTGGATGAAAGAACTTTTATAACAATTATTTGAACTATAATTAATTGTTTCTATCTGTATTTTTCGTAGTTTCAAAGCATATAAAATTAAACACTAATGAACTCTGTTAAAACCTATACACTTTTTACGGATCATGATGTTTATCTTTTCAAAGAAGGTAAGCATTACAAGCTTTACGATAAGTTTGGGGCACATTCCGTAGAGAAAGACGGGGTTTCAGGAGTTTATTTTTCTGTCTGGGCACCCAATGCGAAAAAGGTTTCTGTGATTGGGAATTTTAATAACTGGAATCATAAAGAGCATATTTTATATCCCCGGTGGGATGGATCCGGGATCTGGGAAGGCTTTATTGCTGATCTTAAATGGGGAACTTTATATAAATATGCTATAGAAACGACTTATGGTGATCTTTTGGAAAAAAGTGATCCTTATGCATTAAGTTGGGAGCAAAATTTACAGGCAGCATCTCTGATTTCTACTACGTGGTATGAATGGAAAGACCAGGAATGGATGGACAGCAGATGGAAAAAGAACCGGTTGGAAGCTCCGATTTCTGTATATGAAATGCAATTAGGTTCATGGGTAAGGGAAGAAGACCATCCTGATAAGTTTTTAAATTATCGTGATATAGCCAAAAAGCTGGTGCCTTACATCATAGAAATGGGATTCACACACGTAGAATTTATGCCCGTCATGGAGTTTCCTTATGATCCCAGTTGGGGATATCAGATCACAGGTTTCTATGCCGCAACTTCAAGATTCGGATCCCCTCAGGATTTAATGTTCCTGATTGATGAACTTCATAAGAATGATATAGGCGTAATACTGGACTGGGTTCCTTCTCATTTCCCGGGAGATGCGAATGGACTCCATCGTTTCGATGGGTCTTTTTTATATGAGCATGAAGACCCGAGAAAAGGATTTCATCCGGACTGGAAATCTTACATTTTCAACTACGGAAGAAATGAAGTAAAATCTTTTTTGATCTCCAACGCCATGTTTTGGCTGGAAAGATATCATGCGGATGGATTGCGGGTAGATGCCGTAACTTCCATGCTCCATCTGGATTATTCCAGAAATGAAGGAGAGTGGGAGCCAAATCAGTATGGCGGGAATGTAAATCTTGAAGCAAAAATATTTCTTCAGGAATTTAATACAGCAGTATATAAAGAATTCGGAAATGCAATTATTACGATTGCTGAAGAAAGTTCAGATTTTCCAATGCTTACCAAGCCGGTGCATGATGGTGGTGTGGGGTTTGGAATGAAATGGATGATGGGTTGGATGCATGATACACTGGATTATTTTAAACTTGATCCCATCCTCAGAAAAAACAACCATCACAAAATAACCTTTGCGTCCATGTATATGTATAACGAAAATTATATGATGCCTTTATCTCACGATGAAGTTGTACATGGGAAAGCAAGTCTTATTTATAAAATGCCGGGAGATGAATGGCAAAAGTTTGCCAATCTTCGGACACTTTATGTATACATGTATACGCATCCGGGAGCAAAACTGCTTTTTATGGGAGATGAATTCGGTCAGACTGCTGAATGGAATTTTAAGCAAAGCCTGGATTGGCATTTGTTACAGTATCCTGTTCATAAAGGATTGCAGACATTAGTCAAAGATCTCAATCATGCGTACAGATCAGAATCTGCTTTATATGAAAACCAGTTTAATCCCAAAGGATTTGAATGGGTGGAAGCCGATGATAAGGATAATTCTGTCTTTGTATATTTAAGAAAGGGGAAACGGAAGGATGATGTTTGCATGATCGTTCTTAATCTTACACCCCGTATCGTTGAGTATACAATAGGAGTGAACGAAGGAACACATTGGGAAGTTATTTTCAATTCTGATGATGAAATATACAGTGGCGGTGGTGTAGAGCCTGTTATTATAAGAGAAGAGAAAGGGGATTGGATGAACAGGCCCCAATCCATAACTTTAAAACTGCCGCCACTCGCCGGATTGATTTTAAAGCAGAAAAAAGATAAAAAGTATAAATTACATAGAATTAAATTACATAAAAAGTAAAATGATTGTTTATCATCTTAGTACGGAGTGTTATCCGATAGCAAAAGTAGGCGGTTTAGCAGATGTTGTAGGAGCTTTGCCAAAATATCAGAATAAAATAAAAGGAGTGGATGCAAAGGTTGTAATGCCTTGGTATAATAAATCTTTTATTTACGATCATGAATTTGATATTGTTTTTGATGGTTTTATTCATCAGGGGCCCAATATGCTTCAGGTTCAGGTAATGAAAGAAAAAACTAATGTTTTAGGCTTTGAGTTATACCTGGTGAAAATTCCAGGGCTTTTAGACAGGGATAATCCTTACGGTTACCAGGATGAAAGTTTCCAGTTTTTAGCGTTTCAGCATGGTGTCTTGCATTGGCTGAGTGCCATGGAAATCCGTCCTGATGTTTTGCATTGTCATGATTATCACACGGGCCTGGTTCCTTTTATGATTGAATATTGTCCTGAATTCAAATTTCTTAAGGGGGTTAAAACGATTGGGACAATTCACAATGGTGAATACCAAGGGATGATGAGCTGGAATATGGCACAATATATGCCTGTGTTTGATAACTACAGATGGGGACTTTTAGACTGGAACGGATTGATTAATCCTCTGGCGTGTATGATCAAATGTGCACATGCATTCACCACGGTTTCGGAAGGCTATCTGGAAGAGCTTTTTATAAGTTTCCGCGGACTTGAAAGCCTGGTTCGCGAAGAATTCGGAAAAGCATACGGAATCATCAATGGTATTGATACTGAAGTATGGAATCCTGAGACTGATCCTATGCTGGATTATAACTTTAGTATCGAAGATGCCGTAGAACAGAAGAAAAAGAGTAAAGCCAAACTTTGCAAAGAGTATGGTCTGAAGCCGGAACTTCCTTTGTTTGCATTTATTGGAAGGTTTGCAACAGAAAAAGGAGCCGATCTGTTGCCCGATGTTGTATGGAGGAGTATAAGACAGAGCTATGGTGCTTTAAATGTCATCATTCTGGGCTCCGGTAACAGATATATAGAAGATAAGTTAAAAGAATATGAACATTTGTACAGTAATTTTGCTCTTGATCTGGGGTATAAAGAATATCTGTCCCATAAAATATATGCTTCAGCAGACTTTTTGCTGATGCCTTCAAGGGTGGAGCCATGCGGATTGAATCAGATGTATTCCATGAGATACGGGACGGTTCCCATTGTAAGATACACCGGTGGATTGAAAGATACTGTGCAGGATATATCTACAGGAGGGGCGGGATTAAATTTTTCCTATCCGGGAGTTGATGATGTAATTCACGCGATGAACAGAGGGATGCATATATATTATCAAAAAGGTGTGATGGAGGACCTTATCACTGCCAATATGCAATTTGATTTCGCCTGGGAGAAGTCTGCGGAGAAGTATATTGCGTTATACAATAAATAAAACGAAGTATAACCTGTTTTGTTTTCTGTAGTGACATAATGAGGAAAAGAAGTATTGTAGAAATACATAAAGTGAATAAAAAAGTAATCTAAACTAAATTAAACGCAAGATATTTATGAATCGCAACGTTATTTCCATTGTTTTGGGAGGAGGTAGAGGAACAAGACTTTTTCCGTTAACTTATTCAAGGTCAAAACCAGCCGTTCCAATTGCCGGAAAATACAGACTGGTAGATATTCCTATTTCCAATTGTTTAAACTCGGGACTGAATAAGATCTTGGTTTTAACCCAGTTTAATTCTGCTTCTTTAAATTCTCATATTAAAAATTCATATCATTTTGATATCTTCAGTAAAGGATTTGTAGATATTTTAGCTGCCGAACAGAATGTTGAAAATGAGAACTGGTACCAGGGTACTGCAGATGCGGTTCGTCAGTCGATGAAACACCTTGAAAAATATGATTATGATTATATTCTTATCCTTTCTGGGGATCAGCTTTATCAGATGGACTTCAGGGAAATGCTGGATTATCATATTAAAAAAGGAGGGGATGTAACTATTGCGACTATTCCTGTAAATGCCAAGGATGCAACAGGGTTTGGTATTTTGAAATCCGATGATGAAGGAAATATTACTTCATTTGTTGAAAAACCTGGGATGGATATTTTAGGAGATTGGAAGTCTGAAGTTTCTGATCATAACAAACATGAAGGGAAAGAATTCCTTGCATCTATGGGGATTTATATTTTCACAAAGAGTATTCTTAAAAAGATGTTTGATGAAGGTGCGGGGGATGATTTCGGTAAAGATATTATTCCTAATTCAATAGGAAAATATGCTACATTAAGTTATCAGTATGAAGGATACTGGACTGATATTGGAACAATTGAGTCTTTTTACGAAGCTAATATTGATCTTTGTCAGGATTTTCCACAGTTTAATTTATTTTCTTCGTCACCGATTTATACGAGAGCCAGAATGCTACCTCCATCCAAAATTAATGGATCTTACGTTAGTAAAGCTGTTTTTGGAGACGGATGTATTATTATGGCGGACAAAATTGAAAATTCAGTGATCGGAAACAGGACTCGTATCGATAAAGGAAGTACGATCGTAAATTCTTATGTAATGGGATCGGATTTCTATCAGAACACTACTGAAATTGTCATGAATGACCGGAATGGCCGTCCCAACATGGGAATAGGGAAATACTGTTATATCGAAAAAGCAATTCTGGATAAAAATTGCTATATCGGAGATAATGTAAGGATTATCGGAGGGAAGCACTTACAGGATGGCGACTTTGGAACCCATTCCGTGCAGGATGGTATTGTTGTGGTGAAAAAAGGAGCTGTATTGCCTCCGGGAACTCATATTGGATAATTTTCATAAACTTAAAACTAGAGTGATCAATATATTGGTCACTTTTTTTATTTGTTTTACTTTTGTACGATGCGTTTTTTTAAAATAATAAGTGTAATTGTTGTTTTACTGGTAGGGGCTTATGCTGCTTCCATGTATTATTTTGTGGATGAAAGTAAAGATTTTAAAATTGAAAAAGAGATAGATTATCCTTTGGATAAAGTCTTTCACCAATTCAATAATTTGCAGAATTTTACCCGTTGGAATAATTTTTTTACAAATTCCCAAACTATTGATATTGATTATTATACTCCCTACGAGGGAATGGGAAGCGCTATAAGTTACGTTGATCCAAAAAATGATAGAGACGGAGAGATGTTTATCCGGTATGAAAACCCTAATCAAACCCTTAAATATCAGCTTTTTGAAGATAAAAATGAGAACCCAACGCTTGTCGATGTTAAATTCAAAGCATTATCTGCAGAAAAAACAAAAATCACATGGTATGTTCATACCCCTAAACTTTCTGTGCTGAGGAGAGTGGAGAATTTCTGGACGGAGGACCGTTTTACAGAAAATATCGATAAAAGTATGGCCAACCTTAAGAACGTTCTCGGAAATAAGGTGGAAAAAGATAACCAGATGGCTGCAATAAAATACGATAGCTTAATGGTAGAAAATGAAGAGGAAAAGTTATTGCTGGGAATTAATGTAAGCACCTCCAATAAGAAAGATGCTTTGTACAAAAACATCGTTATGAACTACAATAAAGTTTACAATTATGTAAGCATGGATCTTGGAAAAAAAGAGGATGAATTCGGGTTTCCCATCCTGATCACTGACGCCGATAATTATAAAGATAAGGAGGTTTCCTATTTCCTGGGGATACCATTGTCAAAAAAGATAGGAGTTACAGATAATAACTTTAGTTTCAGATCTGTAAACCCTACACAGAATTATGTGATGTATTACAAAGGACCTTATGCCGGAAGAGTAAAAGCAATTCAGCAATTGATTCAAAAAGCAAAGAAAGATGAGATGCGTTTTGGTGATATTCGTCAGGTTTTTATGGAGCGCCCGATGGATGATCAGGACGTGAACATGAAGCTTTCCCTATCTGTCTTTAAGTAAATTATTGGAAATTATATATTTTATGTTTTTTTTAGTAATCTGAGGCTGTCCCAAGTCGGTTTTTTTTATTAAATTTGAGGATTAATTATACAAACAAATTTTAATAATAGATAAACTGTAATAATGGACAGATTTTCATTCCTAAACGCAGCTCATTCTCAGTTAATTGAGGATTTATACCAACAGTACTTAAAATTCCCGGATTCTTTAGAGCCATCATGGAAAGCCTTCTTTCAAGGCTTTGATTTTGCTTTGGAGAACTACGGTGATGAAGATAACATCCAATACATTCAAGCTCCAGCTACTACTGCTCCTGCAGTACAGCAAATATCTCAGGCGGTATCAAACGGAGAAGTTCCTGAGCACATCAAGAAAGAATTTAAAGTAGTAAACCTTATTGAGGCTTACAGAACAAGAGGGCATTTGTTTACAAAAACAAATCCGGTAAGAGAAAGAAGACACTATACACCTACTCTGGATATCGAGAACTTCGGTCTGAGCAAGGAGGATTTAAATACGAAATTTAACTGTGCTGTTGAAACAGGGATGAAAGAGCCTGCAACATTGCAGGATATCATTAAGCACCTGGAAAACATTTATTGTGACTCTATCGGTGTTGAATATACTTATATCAACAATGTTGAAGAGAAGGATTTTATCAAAAAATGGTTGCAGGTAAATGAAAACCATCCAAGTCTTTCAGCCAATGAAAAAACTGAGATCTTATTGAAGTTGAATCAGGCTGTAGCTTTTGAAAATTATCTTCACACGAAATTTGTTGGTCAGAAAAGATTCTCACTGGAAGGAGGAGAAACATTGATTCCTGCTTTGGATCAGTTGATTTCAAGATCTTCTCAGCTTGGTGTAGATGAGGTAGTGCTTGGTATGGCTCACAGAGGAAGATTAAATGTACTATCCAATATTTTTGGAAAATCTTACAAACAGATCTTCTCTGAATTTGAAGGAAAAGAATTTGAAGAAGATGTATTCTCGGGTGATGTTAAATATCACTTAGGATCTTCTAAAAAGATCAAAACAGCTTCAGGTGAAGAAGTTTCTATCAATCTTACTCCGAACCCATCTCACCTGGAAACAGTAGCAGCTTTGGTAGAAGGGATCTGCCGTGCTAAAGTAGATGATAAATACAAAGGGGATTATTCTAAAATTTTACCAATCGTTATCCATGGGGATGGAGCTATTGCAGGACAAGGAATTGTTTATGAAGTAGCGCAGATGATGACCTTGGAAGGATACAAAACAGGAGGTACGGTGCATATTGTTGTGAATAATCAGGTTTCATTTACAACCAACTATGCAGATGCAAGATCATCCACTTATTGTACGGATATTGCAAAAGTAACTGAGTCTCCGGTAATGCATGTAAATGCTGATGATGCGGAAGCAGTAGTTCATGCAATTCACTTTGCAGCTGATTTCAGAGCGAAGTTCGGAAAAGATGTATACATCGATTTACTGGGATATAGAAAATATGGTCATAACGAAGGGGATGAACCAAGATTTACTCAACCCAATTTATATAAACTGATTTCCAAGCATCCGAACCCAAGAGAAATTTATAAGGATAAATTAATTCAGGACAGTATTGTTTCTAATGATATCCTGAAGAAAATGGAAACTGATTTCAAAGAACTTTTGGATAAAGATTTCGATGCATCTAAGGAGATTGAGAAAAATGCAATGGATGTTTTCATGTCTGATGACTGGACAAACTATCCTATTGCAAAAAGAGGAGCAATGCAGTCTCCTGTAGATACAAAATATGATTTAGCTAAGCTTAAGGAACTGGCTATTAAAATGTCTACACTTCCTGCTGATAAGAAATTTATCAATAAGATTACAAGACTTTTTGAAAACCGTGTAAAAGCAATTGAGGGAGATTCTTTAGATTGGGCTTTAGGAGAATGGTTAGCATATGCTACATTACTTGCTGAAGGACACAACATCAGAATTTCAGGGGAAGATGTGGAAAGAGGAACTTTCTCCCACAGACATGCCGTAGTAAAAACAGAAGATACGGAAGAAGAGTATATTCCATTAAGACATATTTCTGAAAGCAGATTTGATGTTTATAACTCTCACCTTTCAGAATACGGAGTTTTAGGTTTTGATTATGGATATGCTATGGCTTCTCCAAACACGCTTACAATCTGGGAAGCTCAGTTTGGGGATTTCGTAAATGGTGCTCAGATTATTGTTGATCAATATCTGGCTGCTGCTGAAGAGAAATGGAAGATTCAGAACGGATTGGTAATGTTATTGCCACATGGTTCCGAAGGACAGGGAGCAGAACACTCTTCTGCAAGATTGGAGAGATTCTTGACACTTTGTGCAAACGAAAATATGGTGGTAGCCAATATCACTTCTCCAGCTAACTATTTCCACTTGTTGAGAAGACAATTGAAATGGTCTTACAGAAAACCGTTGGTTGTAATGAGTCCTAAATCATTACTAAGACATCCTAAAGTTGTTTCTCCATTAGAAGATTTTGCGAACGGAACTTTCCAGCCTATTTTGGATGATGCTACTGCAGATCCTAAAAAAGTAGAAAAAGTTGTCCTTTGTTCAGGTAAATTCTATTTTGAATTATTGGCGAAGAAAGAGGAACTTAACAATGAAGATATTGCTCTGGTTAGATTTGAACAATTGTATCCATTACAAACAGATGCTATTGAGCAGATTTTAAGCAAATATGATAATAGAAAAGAATTGATCTGGGCTCAGGAAGAACCTGAAAATATGGGGGCATGGTCTTATATCCTTAGAAACTTCAGAGATACAGGTATTCAGGTAATAGCTCCGGTACCAAGTGGTGCTCCGGCTCCTGGTAGTCACAAGATGTTTGAGAAAAATCAGAATGCAGTAATCAACAGGGTTTTTAACACAAACGATGCGCCTGCAAAAAGACCTGTAACAGCTTAATCAATAAATAATAATTAATAAAAAAATAAAAAATACGATATGTCAGTTTTAGAAATGAAAGTTCCTTCACCGGGCGAATCAATAACAGAAGTTGAAATCGCGACTTGGCTTGTGAAAGATGGTGATTATGTAGAAAAAGATCAACCAATCGCTGAGGTAGACTCAGACAAAGCAACTCTTGAACTTCCAGCTGAGCAAAGTGGTGTAATTACTTTAAAAGCAGAAGAAGGTGAAGTTGTACAAGTAGGTCAGGTAGTTTGCTTAATTGATGTAGATGCTCCTAAACCAGAAGGGGCAGCTGCTCCTGCTGCTGAAGCTCCTAAGAAAGAAGAAGCTCCAAAACCAGCACCTGTTCAGGAAGCACCAAAACCGGTTGCACAACCTGCGGCTGCTACACAGACATATGCAACGGGAACTCCGTCTCCTGCTGCTAAAAAAATTCTTGATGAAAAAGGAATAGATGCAGGGCAAGTTACCGGATCCGGAAGAGATGGAAGAGTTACTAAAACTGATGCTGAATTAGCTGCTGTTCCTGCTATGGGAAGTGTATCTTCTACTAACGGTTCAAGAGCAACAACGACTACTAAGCTTTCAGTTCTAAGAAGAAAAATCGCTTCAAGACTGGTTTCTGTAAAGAATGAAACGGCAATGTTAACTACTTTCAACGAGGTTGACATGTCTGAGATCTTCAGAATCAGAAAACAATATAAAGAAGAGTTTGCCCAAAAACACGGAGTTGGACTAGGTTTCATGTCTTTCTTTACAAAAGCTGTTACAAGAGCTTTGCAAATGTATCCTGATGTAAATGCATCTATCGATGGAGATTTCAAAATCAACTATGATTTCTGTGATATTTCAATCGCGGTTTCAGGTCCTAAAGGATTAATGGTTCCTGTATTGAGAAATGCTGAAGACATGACTTTCAGAAGTATTGAAGCAAACATCAAAGATTTAGCTACTAAAGTAAGAGATGGTAAAATCAGTGTTGATGAAATGACTGGTGGTACATTCACAATTACAAATGGTGGTACTTTCGGATCTATGATGTCTACTCCGATTATCAATCCTCCACAATCTGCAATCCTGGGAATGCACAACATTATTCAAAGACCTGTAGCAGTAGACGGGCAGGTAGTTATCCGTCCTATGATGTACGTTGCAATGTCTTATGACCACAGAATTATTGATGGAAAAGAATCCGTAGGGTTCCTAGTAGCTGTAAAAGAAGGTATAGATAATCCTGTTGAGATTTTAATGGGCGGTGATGAAAGAAAAGCTCTGGAATTATAAATTTTAAGAAAATTATAATATAAGTTACGATCTCGCCTCAAAAAAGGCGAGATTTTTGTATTTATTTAAACAAATGTTAAGTGATGTTTTCAAAAATAACTTCTAATATCAAAGTTTCAGTCATACCTGAATATGATAGTAAAAACAGTTACCCCTCAGAAAACCGTTATGTTTTTAAGTATAATATAACCATAGAAAACGACGGTGGTTTTCCCATTAAGATTCTGAAAAGAAAATGGTTAATCTTCGATGTAGGTTTCGGATATACTGAGATCATCGGAGATGGGGTAATCGGATTGACTCCGGAGATCTCAACAGGTGAAAATTTCGGTTATTTCTCTAACGTAATGCTTCGTTCAGGAGTAGGGAATATGAGCGGAAAATACCTGGTTAAAAACATGGAAACTCAGGAAAGTTTTGAAATAGACATTCCTAAATTCAACCTGCTTTCAGAAGTATTGAGCAATTAGAATCAGAGTTGTTTGATTTTAGGCCGCAGGTAATCATAAATTTCTTCATTTGTACTTAGAAATAACTTTTCAAAGGCTAATAAAGAGATTTTAGCACAAGCTTCGGCATCATCTCCAGCCCTATGGTGATTAAGGCTGATCTGATGATATTCTGACAGATGTTTTAATCCATACCTAGGGAGATAATTCCAGGACTTTTTTGCCAGCTGAATACTGCATAAATAATTCAGTTTTGGTGTGAATATACCATAATGTTTAAGGCACCCTCTTAAGACCCCTGCATCAAAGCCTGCATTATGAGCAATCATAAGCGTTCCATACATCATTTCTTCCACTTCATACCAGATTTCATCAAAAGTAGGAGCATCCTTTACATCTTCTGGTTCTATACCGTGAACCGCAACATTAAATCGGCTAAAATAAGGAAAACTGGGTGGTTTAATAAGCCAGGTTTTGGTTTCAACAATCTTGGAATCCTGAACAATACAGACTCCAAGTTCACAAGCAGAGCTTCTGTCGTTGGTTGCCGTTTCAAAATCTATTGCACAAAAATCCATTTTTATTGATAATATGATAAGTTATGAATTATAATTGAAAAGCCAAAGCTTATGAAGACTTTTTACCTCCAATAAAGTGTTTGAATATAAGCCATTTACTTTGATAGAAAATATTCTTTTGATTTTTCTGACGGAGTTTCCAGGTTCCGTGAACCTGTGCATAAAAGCCAAAATGTGCTCTTACAACAGCCCAAAGATGAGGAAATCCATTTTTTAATCCAAAATAAATACCCGCTATACTGTCTAAGCAAAGTCTGAAAAAAATAAGCCAGATCAGTTTTGGGAAAGGAAGGTTCTTAAGCATCATGGAAAGGTTATTTCTGATATTCAAATAAGTCTTCTGCGGACTTTGCTTATTTAAAGTTCCTCCTCCTACATGATAAACAGTAGATTTCCCTGTATAGTATATTTTTTTTCCCGTGTTGATCAGCCTCCAGCATAAATCGATTTCTTCCTGATGGGCAAAGAATCTTTCGTCAAATCCATTTTGTTCCTGAAAATCCTTTGAACGGATAAAGAAACAACATCCCGATGCCCAAAATATTTCTGCTTCATCATTGTACTGTCCTTTGTCTTCTTCTACGTCATCAAAAACCCTTCCTCTGCAATATGGATATCCTAAATTATCTATTAATCCCCCGGCAGCACCTGCAAATTCAAAATGTTTTTTGTTCTGATAGGATAAAACCTTGGGTTGTATAGCTGCAATTTCAGGATCTCTTTCAAAGAGGTCAAGGACAGGGGTAATCCAGTTTTCCATTACTTCTACATCAGAATTAAGAAGGCAGTAATAGTCAGCCCTGATATTTTTCAATCCGACATTATATCCGCCCGCAAAGCCATAATTTCTGTCATTGTAAATAATCTTTACGGTCGGAAACTGTGATTTTAGATAATCGATGGAGTTATCTGTAGAAAGATTGTCAATAACATATATATCCGCATCAGCCGAGAAGCGGACAACGCCAGGAAGAAACTTTTCCAGCCAGTCCTTACCATTCCAGTTTAAAATAACAACTGCTAATTTTTTAGACATCCTGTATTATTCTTTTTCTGAATCAAAGTGTTTAATAGAGTCCTGATATTTCCACTTCCTGTGTGACCAAAGGTAGTTGTCGGGACGTTTATGAAGGGTGTTTTCCAGTAATTTATGAAACTTTTTTACTACCTCGTGCTCAACAAACTTTTCACTGTCCGGATAAATTCTATGGTAGTTTACCTGATAAAAACCACGTTTTACTTTTTTCATTTCACAGTAAATGAAAGCCAGGTCCATTCTTGTCGCCAACTTATCATATCCTATAAATACTGGGGTTCTCTGGTCCAGGAATTCCAATCCATAGTTGACATGAGAAACATGAGGTGTTTGATCGGCAACGAACATATAAATGGAGTCACCATCATTTTTACTCCTGAAAATATTGAGAATAACCTCATTGGCTTCCAACGCCTTATTTCCGAATTTATTCCGGACCTTTTTCATCTGGTTTTCCCAGAATTCACTGTTTACTTTGCGGTATACAGGATGGCAGTTTTTCTGGGGAACGATAGTGGCCAATGCATTGATCCATTCCCAGTTAAAAACATGTCCGGCCAATAAAATAACATTTTTACCTTCCTTTTGGACTTCATGAAATACATCCTGATTGATGTGCTGCATCCTTACCCTGGCCTCCGTTTGTGAAATACTAAAGGATTTTACAGTTTCTACCAGGTAGTCTGAAAAGTTACGATAGAATTTTTTTCTTATCTCTGCGATCTCTTTTTTTGATTTCAGGGGAAAAGACCTTGTTAGATTCTGGGTGATTACATTTTTTCTATAACCTACAATGTAGTAGTTTAAAAAGAAAATGATATCCGAAAAAATATATAATATTTTCAACGGGAGCTTAGAAATCAGGTATAGTATCTTGATCAGGAAATTCATAAAACATGCAAATTTAGTGATAATAAAAATATGGTTCTATTTTTGCTTGCAATAAGTATTATTTTTTTACTTTTATATTATGAAAAAATTATCAATAGCAGCTTTCCTGATCGCAGGTACTTTTGTTTTTTCACAGGAAACAAAGAGGACTGAGGATGTTAAGGATTCAAGAGATAAGGCATTAATTGTAAAGACTGATCATGCAGAACTGGATGCCAAAAGAAAAGCCGCTGAGGAGAAGGCTAAGTTACCGAAGCCATATGATCCGAAAGCGGATGCTCAGAAAGATATTAATAAACTGATTGCCCAGGCAAAAAAAGAAAATAAAAATATTATGATCCAGGCCGGTGGAAATTGGTGTATCTGGTGTTTACGCTTTAATCAGTTTGTACAAACCACACCTGAATTAAAAAATATTGTTGATAAGAATTATTTATACTATCACCTTAATTTCTCTCCGGACAACAAAAATGAAAAAGTGTTTGCCCAATATGGTAATCCGGGAGATAAATTCGGATATCCTGTGTTTATAGTTCTGGATAAAAATGGTAAAATGATTCATGTTCAGCAAAGTGATGTTCTGGAACAGGATAAAGGATATAATCTTGAAAAAGTAAAAGCATTTTTCAATGAATGGATACCTAAATCATAAATAAAAACCGGGAGTTTTCCCGGTTTTTTGTTTTATAAAAGTTTCTTAATCCATTTTAGTTTTTTATCAGAATATGGCGGATATTTTATATTAGGTTCACCCCATGTTACCCTTTCAAGGATCGATTTCTGATGTGAAAAAGTTTCAAACCCATATTTACCATGATAATGGCCAATTCCTGAATTTCCTACTCCCCCAAACGGCAGATGGTCGTTACTTAAATGCATTACCACATCATTGATACATCCTCCGCCAAAAGAGATCTTTTGCTTAAAAATTTCTTTTTCTTCTGGGTTATTCGTAAAGAGATAAGCAGCGAGAGGTTTCTCTAATTCTGTAATCGTATTGATCATTTGGTTATAGTGGGTGAATGAAATCACGGGCAGAATCGGACCAAAGATTTCTTCTTCCATGACAGGATCTTTCCATTCAATATCCGTTAGGATGGTTGGTTCTATATAAAGTTTTTCTTCACTATAATTACCTCCGAAATATACCTTATCCTTTTGGATCAATTGAATAAGCCTTTGAAAATTTCTTTGGTTAATGATTCTTGTGTATTGTTCTGATCCGGGTTCATATTTAAATTCTTTAATGTATTTCCGGAGCATTTCCAGAAACTGCTCTTTCACGGATTCTTCTATAACAAGGTAATCCGGAGCAACACAAGTTTGTCCTGCGTTTAAAAACTTACCCCAAACGATTCTTTTGGCTGAAACTTCAAGATTTGCTTCTTTAGTAATGACGACCGGTGATTTTCCTCCTAATTCTAAGGTTACTGGCGTCAGGTTTTCCGCAGCAGCTTTATAAACAATCTTTCCTACTTTGGTACTCCCTGTAAAAAATATTTTATCAAACCTGAGTTTCAAAAGATCTGTCGTTTCATTGATTCCACCTTTATAGACATAAACATATTCAGAAGGAAAGTTTTCATTGATAATTTTAGCCATTGCTTCCATTGTATTTTCGGCAATTTCACTTGGTTTAAGGATACAGCAGTTTCCTGCTGCTAAGGCGGCAACAAGTGGAGAAAGGGATAGTTGATAAGGGTAATTCCATGCACCAATTACAAGAATACATCCTAAAGGTTCAGGATAAATGAGACTTTTCCCGATCTGATTAACAAGGTTGGTTGAAACCTTTTGGGGTTTTGAAAGCGTTTTCAGATTTTTTATATAATAATCAATATCCTTTAGAACAAAAGATAACTCTGTAGTAAATGTATCAAATCTTGATTTTCCAAAATCTTTCTCTATTGCTTTATATAAGAGCTCCTCATTCTGTGTGATGATTTCTTTAAGCTTTTCAAGGTACATTTTCCTGAACTTTATACTTTTTGTTTTATGTGTTTTGAAAAATGCTTTCTGAGCTGATGAGATTTCCTGAATGTCCATGCTTTCAAATTTGGGGAAGCAATGCAAATTTTTTGCCTAAAAATTACATAATATTTCTGATTGCAATTTTAGCGGGATGATATAAAAGCAGTAAAAGTGCCGTAATAAATGCCAGCCAGAATAAGCCGGTAAATATTTCCATATTGGAAAGTAAAATAGCCTGTGATGTAATTTTTGCTTTAAACGCTCCGGCTGTCAATGATAAAGATTCATTCACCGGTAGCTTAGAGATATTTGCTCCGAAAATCTGTGTCCACTGCGAATAAAAAACAGGATTGGTATCTGTCATGTTATAGCTTAAGGCATCAGAATGTTTTAAGGTAAGAAAGAGCATTAAATTCTGCATTAAAGCATATCCTATAGCAGTCGTCCAGAATCGGGTAGTGGTTCCCATTGCCGTGCCATTTGCTACATAATCTTCCGGAAGCCCTGCTATTAAAAAGAAAACAAGAGGGGTGAATAAAAGCCCCTGGGCTATTCCCTGTAAAAATAACGGAGGGCAAATGGTAGAAAGTGTTGTATCGGGATAAAAAGTATATGTGAACCAGGCACAATCAATGGCCAGTAATAAAAACCCGGTAAAGAAGACCATTCTGGAGGAAATACCTTTCATTAAACAGATCCCGGATAATAAAACGCCAATAAGTGTTCCCGCCACATTCCAATACTGAACATCTACAATATAATCCCATGGCCATTTCCATACGGTAGCCATGATACTGTATACATTATTTAAAGCTGAACGGATCAGATAAAAAACAAAAAAAGAACCATACCCGCAATAACATTTTTAGAATGGAAAACTTCAAAATGGAAAATTGGGCGTTTTGAATTTCTCTGTTTTAAAATAAATAATCCTCCGGATATTAAAAATATGAATAAGCATAAAATAATGATATGGGATTCAAACCACATAAGGCGTTTTCCATAGATAATAGCGTAAGCTCCCGCCTGCAAGCAGGTCCACAATAAAAACCAGCTGGTAATGTCAAGCTGATATAGTGGCTTTTTGGGAAAGAATCTGTTTTTGTTGAATAACGCAATTCCGATAATCAATACAAAAATGTGGAAATAAGCGATCATCAGAATCATATGCTGAAAATCGTAATCCTGAATGCTTGATTTTAATAATGAGGTGGTAACTGTTCCTCCGGTAAGCATTATGGTGTACATGAAAAGATAAGCAATTATTTTAGCATGAACAGTCTTCAATTCCGCTATAATAAGGGGTAAAAAAATAGCGCCTTCCAACAATCCGAATATCCCTTCCAGGAAGCGGATGACAAGAACAATATGATAATCATTGGTGACTGATAATACATACAGTATAATTACTGAAATAGAGGACATCAGCAAAATATAGTATTTTACGCTGAAATAGGCCATAAATCGCTGCAAAACTAAAAGGGTAACCACAAATGTCCCGTACATCAAAATCAATAAGTATTGGATATCATCTGGGTCCACATCCATAAAGGAAGCCGTGAAGGCACTATTGGAATGCAG
Organism: Chryseobacterium sp. B21-037; assembly: GCF_028570785.1. Classification (NCBI taxonomy): domain Bacteria; kingdom Pseudomonadati; phylum Bacteroidota; class Flavobacteriia; order Flavobacteriales; family Weeksellaceae; genus Chryseobacterium; species Chryseobacterium sp. B21-037. The sequence continues at coordinate 1,523,126 of NZ_JALGCB010000001.1, read as the reverse complement.
GATAGACAATAACATCAGGTGGGGAAACAGCGCCAGAATAAGGAGCGGCAGTTTCAGCCATTGTGGTACCCATTTATAATAAACTGAATTATGTTGCATTTTTTTAACTTAGATAGTAGATTTGGAATTGCGGATAGTGGGGATTAAGGATGGATATAAGGTCTCAAATTCCTTTATGTCACCACATACATGCTGAATTTTTCGCTTTCTATAGTTTTTTAGCGCTGACCAGTACATTCATTCCTGAAAGTAATTTCTCATTGTCCTGGCCATTCTCTAAAATAATTTTTACTGGAAAACGCTGTTCTATTTTTACGAAATTTCCGGTTGCATTATCGGGCTTAACCAGAGAAAACTGAGAACCTGATGCAGGGGATACGGAAACTATCTTTCCTTTAAATTCAATATCCGGGAAAGCATCCGCTTCAATAATCACTTCCTGCTTCTGATCAATCTGCCCCAGTTGGGTTTCTTTATAATTGGCAATGATCCATTTTTCCTTACTGACGATCTGAACCAAAGCTTGTCCTTCTTTAATCAGCTGTCCTTCCTGAATCGTTTTTTTTCCGACCCAACCATCATAAGGGGCAGTAACTACCGTATACGAAAGAAACAATTTTGCATTACTGAGATTGGCGGAGCTTTGCTGAATCTGACTTTTTGCGGGAGCTACTTTGGTCTCTTGTTCATTAGCACCAGCTCTAATTGCTTTCTTTTGCTGTTCCAATGCCAGCAGATTGGCTTTAGCCTGATCATATGAAGCCTGTACATTTTCAAACTGTTGTTCGGTGGCAGCATCTTCAGCCAAAAGATTTTTGTATCTTTTATAATCCTGTTCCGTTCTCCATATATCAATTTTTGCTGAAGCTATTTTAGCATCGATGATTTTAGTATCACTTTCTTTAGTATTAACACCACTTTGGATGGTTGCAATATTTTCTGAATTTGCATGCAGGTTGGCTTCGGCCATTTTTACCTGGTTGATGAATTCCCGGTTGTCAATTACAATTAAAGTGTCTCCTTTATGGACAAACTGATTTTCATTAAACCGTATGTCTTTAATAAAGCCAGAAACTTTACTTGAAACCGGTGTAATGTATTGTTCTATTTGCGCATCATTTGTTGTTACATTCTTTCTGGAAAAAAGATAGAAACTTATCATCCCTGTAATTCCGCTTATGATGAGAATCCAAGCTAATAAAGTAATCGATTTGTTGATTCTTTCTTCTTTTTTAGTCAATTGCTTCTTAGTCATAGTTTTATAAGTTTCCGATAGTATATTGGAGTTGATAGTATTTTAATTGTCGGTTGATCTTCACAGAAATAAGATTGGATTGAGTTTCCAGATATGTATTATCAGCATCAATCAATTCGGTGATAAGGCTTAATTTATTTGCGTATTTTGTTTTAACGATCCGATAGTTTTCTTTTGCCTGATTAATAGCTTCCTCTGCTATTTTTACTTTTTGTTCAGTTTCTTCAAATTTTTTATACGCTTCATAAACTGAATGTTTTAAACTTTCTTCCTTCTCTTCAATCTGTAATTTGGCAAGGTCTACATTTTCCTTTGCTTCCTGCATCTTATATTTATTCTTATATAAGCTCTCTATAGGATAGGTTAGGTTTACCCCAATCATTCCTAAACGATAAGCATAAGGCTCAGGGGGAAAGAACATCATATTGGGATATTTTATGAAATATTCACCTCCGGCAGTAATCTTGGGAAGATAATTGGCTTTTACGATTTTTTGATCAAGCTCTTTTAAAGAGAGATTTTTCTTGGTGATTTCAACATATTCATTTTTAATTAAAGCTGTTTCGGTCAGCTCATTGATATACGGAATTTCTGCATTTTCAGAAATAAGATCTTCTGTTTCAGCATGCATTTCCTGAGTGTCCGGAAGAAATAAAATTGTTTTTAACTGGTGTTCCGCGATCTGAATGTCATTATCAAGTTCTGTCCAGCTCATTTTGTGATTAGAAAGTTGCAAAGATGTTCTTAGTACTTCATTAAAAGTAACTACTCCGTTTGCTTTTAAGGCTTTTACCTGTTTTATGTTTACAGAATCTTCCTTCATTTTTTCAGCAATAAGTTCTTGTTGTTCCTTTAAATGGTGAATCTGAAGAAAAGCGGTAATGATTTGCATTTTCAGTGATCTTTCATCCAGATGGGTTTGTAATTTCGAAATTTCAGTGTTTACAGATGATTTCTTCTCCGTATTTTTAATTCTTCCACCCATATATACCGGAATGGAAGCGGAAAGGGTAAAATCATACATCCCGTTAATAACATTATATCGGGTTGCTTTTCCCAAAATTCCGTTTTCATGCTGAAAAAGATCAGATACCTGAGTGTAGCTGGTATGAAATTCAATGTCCGGCAATCTTTCCATTTTAAGATCTTTCTCTTTTGTTTCAGACATGCTTTGTTTGAGGTGGCTGATCTGAATGTTTTTATTATTCTTCAGACCTAATTCTAATGCCTGTTGAAGGCTGAGATGTTGATAATCGATCACTTGTGAGTGTAGGGACATGCTTATCAATAATAAGCACAACGCAATCCAGTGATATCTGCGTGTGCTAAATATCATTTTCATAAATTAATTAAAGGTTTTTTGCTAAATTGATTTTGATAGTGCAAAGGTACGAGCAGTACGTCTAGACATGATTTGTTAAAGCAGAAAAAGATTTGCTCATTTACGCCAAATAGAAATATTCTCAGTACCTTTATCTCATGAATGATAGTCACTTTAAAGCGGTAGAGGAAGAAGACGCAGAATTTTATGTATATCATGTACTTACCGGTAATGTAAAAACAGATATCCATAATCACAGTTCTGCCCAATTGGTGTATGCAGAAGGCGGTATCGTACATATCTTTACTGAACTTAAGCACTGGTACCTTCCTGCGAGATGTTTTATGTGGATCCCTGCCGGAATCCCCCATTATATATTTACATCTAGCCCAAAAGTGGATTTATACAATTTTTACTTTAAAAAAGATGGAGATGAAAATGGCTTTTTTGATGAAATCAATATTTATTCTGTGAGTCATTTACTTCGGGAAATGATTTTATACACAAAAGAATGGGATGGGAAAATCACAAAAAATGACGGTTCTAAATATTATTTTCTCAAAGCACTTAAGGGAATTTTACCTGAAAAAAGAGATAAAAAATTAGCGTTTCCTGTACAGCATCCTTTCCCGGAAGATGAAACATTGCTAAAGGTAGCCAAATACATCCATGCCAACCTGGAGAAGAACCTTACCATTGAATCTACAGCAAAAGAATTTGGAATGAGTACAAGAACATTGTCCAGAAAATTTAAAGAGATTTTGGGCATGAATTACGTTCGTTTTTTAAGAGCTTTAAGAATAACCCGTTCATTGGAACTTATGCTTGAAGGGAAATACAATATGTACGAGATTGCAATGATGGTAGGGTATAACAGTCTGTCTTCCTTCAGTAATATCTTTAAAAAAGTAATTGGAATACCCCCGACAGAATATCTTCAGAAGTTGAGAGGAAATGAATAGGCAACAGATATCAGGGCATAAAAAAACCACTTCGAATGAAGTGGTTTATATGGTGTGAGAAATAAATTCTCTTTTTATTAAGCTTCTTCTTCAGTTTTAGCTTCTTCTTTTTTAGCCGCTGGAGCTGGAGCTACAACAGGAGCATCAGAAACAACGTCAAACTCGAAGTTGTACTCTACGTTTCTGTGTAATCTTACAACAGCAGTTACTTTACCAGTTCTCTTAATAGTGTTCCCTGGAATTTTGATGTATTTCTTCTCAACTTCAACACCAGCTTTTGCAAGAGCTGCAGAAAGGTCAGCATTGTTGATAGATCCGAATAGTTTATCACCAGATCCAACTTTAGCAGGAATAGTAATAGTAGTTTTTTTCAATTGCTCAACTACAGCGTTAGCAGCAGCAATTAATTTAGCTTCTTCTTCTTTTCTAGCTTCTAAAGTTGCTTCTAAAGTTGCTTTGTTTTTAGGAGTAGCTAAAAGTGCGTAACCTTGAGGAATCAAGAAGTTTCTTGCATAACCTGGTTTTACGTTTACTGTATCAAACTCAAGTCCTAAGTTTTCTACGTCTTTTTTTAGGATAATTTCCATTGTTGTTGTCCGTTTTTTAGTTCTAGAGAAAAGAACAAAGAAAAAAGAAAAAAGACTGGTGTCTTAGAAATTATTTCTTTCCTTTAATCTAAAAATCGTTAGAATTAATTATTTATTCAGCAACTTAAAAAAAGAGAAAAAGATCTCCATCTTTTCTCTTTCTTCTTGTTTCTTTATATCTTATTTTAATAAGTCAGCTACGTAAGGCATTAAAGCAAGGTGTCTTGCTCTTTTGATAGCAGCAGAAACTTTTCTTTGGTATTTTAAAGAAGTTCCAGTGTATCTTCTTGGTAAAATTTTACCCTGCTCGTTTACGAATTGTAATAAGAAATCAGCATCTTTATAATCTACATGCTTAATTCCGAATTTTTTGAATCTACAATATTTCTTTTCAGATTTTGTATTGATATCAAGTGGAGTAAGGAATTTTACTTCTGATTCTCCTCCAGCTGAGGCTTGTTTAGCCATTTCATCTATTGCCATGTCTTGTCTTTTTTAATAATGGGTTAATAATTAAGCTTTAGCTACTTTTACTTTAGTTCTTCTTGTTACAGCATAGTCAATAGCATGCTTGTCAAGTTTTGTAGTAAGGTAACGGATTACTCTTTCGTCACGTTTGAAAGCTAATTCTAAATCAGCAACGATAGTACCTTCTCCTTTAAACTCAATTAAAGTGTAGAATCCGTTCTTTTTTAATTGGATCGGATAAGCTAATTTTTTTAATCCCCAGTTCTCTTTAGCAACGATTTCGCAGTTTTTCTCTTTTAAAAGAGTTTCAAATTTTTTTACTGCTTCCTCCACCTGTGCGTCAGATAGAACGGGAGTTAAAATGAAAACAGTTTCGTAATTGTTCATAATGTTAAATGAATTTATTAATTATTTCGAGGTGCAAAAGTAGTGAAAGTATTTTAAGTATGCAACAGATACGGCAGATTTGTTTGTGTGGAACTGCTAAAGATAATAGTAGAAAGTCTGAGTTATAAATTATTTTTGATAGTATTAGACTTCTTCTTTGCTTCTTATTTCACTTAAAAAATTCATCTTTATCACGTCATAGAGTGAATGTCTGCTTACTAAAATAGAAGCAATAGACGATACCATTCCGGCCAGCATTAAATGGAATATTAATGAGTGCCTGTCAGTCATTTCAAGGACGATAATCGCCGATGTAAAAGGGGCTCTTGTAATTCCCGTAAGAAAAGCAACCATTCCCGCAAGAACGACAACATTCGTTTCGTTTTGGGTAAGATGAATCACTCCTGAAATGACGGAGCCAATACTTGCGCCTGCGGAGAGAGCAGGAGCAAAGATGCCGCCGGCTCCTCCTGATGTAAAGGATAAAGCCGGTCCCAGCATTCTTAAGATGGGCACATACCAGTCTTCATGCTTGTTTTTTGTGAAAAGAACTCTTTCCATAATTTCTTTACCGGATCCTAAGATCTCTCTGTTAATAAAATAAGCAATAGAAGCAATGATAAGCGCACAAATAACAAGAAATAAAATATTTGACTTATCCGTTTTCAGATTTTTCTTTTTCCACTTATTCATGGTAAGCATGATAACAGACAGCTGACTTGCGAGAATACCTGAAATACCCGCTACAAGCATGATCGGGAACATTACCATCAGCGAGACATCATGCGTTTTGGGATAACCAAGATATAAATAAGATCCTGCCAGGGTTTGCGCAGTTAAGCCTGCAATAATAACAGCTGTAAAAAGAGCTGTTTTAAAATAATTAATATGAGTTTTTGATAGTTCTTCCACCGCGAATACAATTCCCCCCAAAGGAGTATTGAAAGCTGCTGCAAGACCTGCGGCCGCACCTGTCATAATCATATTTTTTTTTGATATTTTCGGCCACCATTCGGGAAGATATTCGTTTACCTTTCTGAAAACAGAACCTGCGATCTGGATGGTTGGTCCTTCGCGTCCCACAGCACCACCCCCGATTACCAAAATGACAGAAGAAATAATTTTAAAGAATATGATTTTAAGACTCAAAAGGCTTCTGATCTTTTTGTGTTCCTTGGGATTAGCAAGCTCTACGGCAGCCATTACCTGTGGAATTCCGCTTCCTTTGGCATTCGGTGCAAATTCTTTTACCAGCCACCAGGACAAAACAAAACCAATGGGAGCAATAATGAAGATCATCCATGAATGCCAATTGAAAATGATATTTAAAAGACTTTCACCCCACGCAAATATTTTAGCATACATCACTGCAAAAAAACCCGTAATCACCGAACCAATCCAGAAAGGAATTGCCTGAAGCAAATTGTACTTCAGTTGTTCATTGCGGATATTATCAAAAGATTTTTTGAGACTTCTGCGGAGGTATATAAAAACTGAGTACATTTTATAGTCTTGTTTTACCTTGAAGAGCAGATATTGTTTTTATTCCTAAATAATAGTTGTAATTATTTAAGCCATAGGATAGCAAGAAGTTAACGTTATTGTATTTCAATTTCATCATTTAAAGTTTGTTTTAAAAATAATATTATTTAATCACAAATGCAATAATAAAAAACCTCCGAAATTCATTTCGAAGGTTTGTATCGTATAACAAGCAAAATTTATTGCTGCTTTAATTTCTAAATTTCTGTATTCAGATCCCAGTTTTGAAGGTAATCATGAACATGTTTTAAGAACATTCCTCCTAAAGAACCATCTACAACTCTATGGTCATAAGAGTGAGACATAAACATTAACTGGCGGATAGCGATTACATCACCGTCTTTAGTTTCAAGTACTGCCGGTTTTTTAACAATAGCACCGATGGCAAGGATAGCTACCTGCGGTTGAGGAATAATAGGGGTTCCCATTAAGTTTCCGAAGCTTCCTACATTGGAAATAGTGTAAGTAGCACCTTGAGTATCTTCAGGTCTTAATTTCTTGTTTCTGGCTCTATAAGCTAAATCATTAATCGCCTTTGCAAGTCCTGATAGTGAAAGCTGATCTGCATTTTTGATGACAGGAACGATAAGGTTTCCGTCCGGTAAAGCCGTTGCCATACCAATGTTGATATTTTTCTTTTTGATGATATTATCTCCATTTACAGAGACATTGATCATTGGATAATCCTGAATTGCTTTTACGATCGCTTTTACGAAAATCGGCATAAAGGTAAGTTTTTCACCTTCGCGTTTTTCGAACAGATCTTTATGCTTATTTCTCCATTTTACAACGTTGGTAACGTCTGTTTCAATGAAAGAAGTAACGTGAGGTGCAATGTGTTTTGCTTTTACCATATTTTCAGCAATGATTTTTCTCATTCTGTCCATTGGAATGATTTCATCACCAGCTGAAACTGATACAGGTGTTACAACAGGAGTTGTTGCAACCGGCTGTGGAGTAGAGGCAACTTGCTGAACAGGTGCTGTCTTTGGCTGGTTTCCTCTGTTATTAACAAATGCTAAAATATCTTCTTTGGTAATTCTTCCTTCTAAACCGCTTCCTTTAATAGATTTTAATTCAGATTCAGAAATGTTTTCTTGTTGTGCAATAGATTTTACAAGAGGCGATAAATAAAGATCTCCTGAGAATTCAACTGTTGAAGTTCCCGTTTTTAATGGTTCTTCAATCGTTTTTAAAGTTTCGGTATCAGGAGCTGATACCTGGGCTTCAGTGATCGTTTCTTCTGTAGCTGTATTTCCGCCTTCTCCTTCAATTTCTAAAATAGCAATGGCTTCACCAACTTTTGCAACTTCATCCTTTTGCTTTAAGATTTTCACAATTTTTCCCGAAACTGGTGTCGGAACATCTGAATCAACCTTATCTGTTGCAATTTCTACTACGGAATCATCTTCCTTTACCTGATCACCCTCATTGAATAACCAAGTGATAATTGTAGCTTCCATAACACCTTCTCCCATGGAAGGAAGCAATAATTTGTACTCTGCCATTTTTATTTTTTAGATTTTGACAAATATATAAAAAAAATCGGTTTTTTTACGGAATATATAATTTTACGAAAATTCTATATAAATATTCCCGCCTACATTCAGTCCAAATAAACTTCTTGCACCATTTTTCTTGCTTCCTTTATAGATAGTAAGTTCCAATAGTTGGCTGTCATTAAAAATGGCTGCGGATTGCCCATGGAATTCGGTTTCCCTGTTCCAGTCTGAAACAACTTCCGTGTGGCTGGAAAATACTTTTGAAAGACTTAAATTCCTGAATTTGATCGTGAAATTTTCATGTCCTTTTCCTGCGGCTTCAAAAAAATCTTTGTTGATATTTGAGATTATGTTTCCGAAATTATCAATATACATCACTTCCCCGATAATCATCTTTTCAGTCTCATTATAGACAGGTTTCGGGAATAGAAGTTCTTTTACACTTTTTATTTTCCGTCCGATTACTTCCGGAAGGCCACTGTTGGCTAAATGTACGGCAGCAGGAACGAAAATATCTGTGGAAGTGAAATTAATGATATCATCAAACCTGTTGTTCAGAGTAATTTCATAAATAGCCTCAGGTTTGATATCAAAAAAAACAAGGCTAAGTAAACCATTATCTGCAGCAAGAAAATAAGAACCATCTGCTTTATAAAGAATATTTTTTCTTGACTTGTGATAAAAACTGTCTACAGACAGAATATGAATAGTTCCTTTTGGAAAATGTTTATACGCGTTCCGTATGATATATGAAGTCTGGATAAGGTTATATGCCTGAATTTCGTGGGTAATATCAATAATATTAACCTCAGGATTTAAAGAAAGAATTTTGCCTTTCATAGCCGAAACCCTGTAATCTAAATTTCCGAAATCAGAAGTGAGTGTAATAATTGACATTTTTGTAGTTGTGGAATAATACTAGTCCTGCAAATTTATTTAAAATAAAGGAAAACTTCGTGCTTATAACTCATAAAAAATAATTAAAAAAGAAGCTTACATGAGTTTAAACCTCCTTTTATTACATTGAATATAATATCTTTTAATACTAAGAAAAAGAATTAAAAAGGTACCACATTATACCTGTTACAAGTGTTTATATAATCTATATTGTGGTACCTTTTAAGAGAATTGATATTTTATATAACTAAGAGTTAGCTAATTGTATTATAAAGGTGTTTAAATGAAAATTGTGGATAACAAAATTAATATAAGTATGAAAAAAAAACTTTAAATTTAGATTCTAATAAAAAAATGCTTACATGTTTGAATTAACATATGATTTGGAAGATATCGATGTGAAAATCTTCTATGGAGTTAATAACCAATATTTCAATTTATTAAAATCAAGCTTTCCGACACTAAAAATTACAGGCAGAGATCACTCTATTTTAGCTAAAGGAAATCAGGAAGCTCTGGATATATTTAAACAAAAACTTGATGATATTGTAAAATTTATTTCAAAAAATAATTCTATTGAACTGAAAGATGTAGAGAGTATTCTCAATATTAAGGATGAGAATGAAAAACATCTGATTTTTGATCAGGATATTATTGTAAAAGGAGTCAATGGTAAAATTATAAAAGCTAAAACGACTAATCTTAAAAAACTGGTTAAAGAAACCGAGAAAAAGGATATGGTTTTTGCTATAGGACCTGCAGGAACAGGGAAAACATATACCAGTGTTGCTTTAGCAGCCAGGGCTTTAAGAGATAAAGAGGTTAAAAGAATTATACTTACCAGACCCGCTGTAGAAGCAGGGGAGAGCCTTGGATTTTTGCCGGGGGATCTTAAAGAAAAATTAGATCCTTATTTACAGCCTTTATATGATGCTTTAAGAGATATGATTCCTCACGAGAAACTTGAAGGTTTTATGGAGAAGAAAGTTATTGAAGTGGCACCTTTAGCTTTTATGAGAGGAAGAACCCTGGATGATGCTTTCGTAATTCTTGATGAAGCACAGAATACAACCCATGCCCAGATGAAAATGTTCCTTACCAGAATGGGTATGAACGCTAAATTTATTATAACAGGGGATCCTACCCAAATCGATTTGCCAAGAAATCAGCAATCCGGACTAAAAGAAGCAATGAGGATTTTGCATGGTGTAAATGAAATTGGTTTTGTGCATCTAACTGAAGAGGATGTTGTAAGACATCCGGTTGTAAGGAAAATTATCCTGGCTTATAATGACGAAGAGAAAAGGCTTCGAAATGAATAATCAAACATTGAGGGCCGATTTAAATTTGATGGAAATTAATAGGTTTAATTATTCAGCAAGATTAATTACGCTCACCCTAGTTTAAAATAATTTTAAGCACTTACCTGGTAAGTGTTTTTTTTATCCGTGTTTTAACGGGAGGCAGAATGAAAAATAAACGTTAATTTTGCAGCATCAATCAAAACTATTTAAAAATGAAAAAACTATTATTAGTGGGCGCTTTTGCGCTTTTAGGAAGTGCAGTAAATGCGCAAGAAGGTTTTAAACTAGGAGGACATATCGGAATTCCTGTTGCTGATGCCAGTGATGTTTCATCATTTACTTTAGGTGTAGATGCATCTTATATGTGGAATATTACAAAAGGATTGGATCTGGGAGTTGCTTCAGGGTATTCACATTTCTTTGGAAAGGATAACTTTGATGATTTTGGATTTATTCCGGTGGCTGTTTCAGGAAAGTATAAGTTCTCAGGAGCTCCTGTTTTTGTAGGATTGGATCTTGGTTATGCTATTTCTGTAAAAGACGGAATGGATGGAGGTTTCTATGCACAACCGAAATTTGGATATCAGATGTCTAAAGGTGAATTGTATATAGGGTACCAAAGCATTAGTAACAGACGTGATTTTGGAAGATACAGATCAAGCTGGACAATAGGCGCTGTAAACATCGGATATAATTTCTATTTAAGATAAAATTATTAAAAATTCCGAATTTTAAGGACTCCAATTGCAGAATTGGAGTTTTTTTATTCAAAAATTTGTGAAAAAAATAATATAATATATTAAGTGCATTTTTTTCCTGTAAAAAGCGAGTATTTTTGGATGATATTAATCACGTTAACAAATTTTAATATTAGAGGGACCCACTGTAAATTTGCTCTCAGAAAGTATTAAAATTTTTTAAAATGAAAAAATTATTATTAGCGAGTGCTATTGCACTTTTCGGTTTATCTAATGCTCAGATTGCTAAAGGTACTACATATTTATCAGGATCTGTTGGTTATTCTCAAGAAGAATCTAACAATGGTAATCTTAAAAAAGAAAACTTCAATGTATTACCTACAGTTGGATATTTTGTTAACACAAACTTAGCAATTGGTTTAGGTGTTGGTTACCAAACTGAAAAAACTACAGCTACTACTACTACAACTATTCTTAACACTACAACTGTAAGTGAGAATATCACTAAGAAGCCAGCTTTCGTTGTTGCTCCTTTCGTAAGAAAATACTGGACTTTGTCTGAAAAATTATATATCTTCGGACAATTAGCAGTACCAATGGAGTTCGGAAAAACTAAGTTAGAAAATAACTCAGTATCTACTTCAGGAAATACTACAGTTTCAAACTCTACTTCTAGCGAAGCTAAATACACGCAAATTGGTGTTACTGTGAAGCCAGGTTTAGATTACTTCTTGAACAAGAACTGGTCTATCGAAGCTACTATCGGTGAGTTCGGTTACAACAACTACAAGCCAAAAGATGGTGATGCTACAAACAACTATAACTTCGGATTGAATTTATCTTCTGTAACTTTCGGAGTTAAATATGTTTTTGCTAAGTAATTAGTACATTATTTTACAATAAAAAAAGGTCTGAGCTTGCTCAGACCTTTTTTTATCGCTTTAAATTTCTGAAAACAATGGTGTAAAAGAGATTATAATATTGTTTAATTAAATATTAAATAAATGATAAATTTATGTTAAATTTGCCGCTTGTAACTTTTTATATCAAATGATAACTAATAATGAGTTCTATTTCCACAAATAGAACCCTGTATAAATTAAATTTTAATAACTATGAAAAAACTATTACTAACTGGTGCTGTTGCACTTTTTGGATTATCGAACGCTCAGATGAGTAAAGGAGACTGGGTGATCAGTGGAAACACTGGTTTAGGATTTAACAACATTAATACAACAATTAAAGCTGGCGGACAATCGATAGATGGGCCTAAAGTGAGCACTTTTTCTGTATCTCCTTCAGTGGGGTATTTTGTAATTGATAAGTTAGCCGTTGGAATTGACTTAGGTTTTATGAGTGCTACAACAAAATATCAGGGAATCAAATCTAAAACCAATAATTTTTCTGTAATGCCAACTGCTACTTATTACTTTGTTAATGATAGCAAGTTTGTTCCTTTCCTTGGAGCAGGGATCGGATATTCGTCTGTTAAAAATACAGGTGAAGGAAATTTTGGTGATGGTTCAGTTTCATCTGATACTACTACAGATGGTTTGGCATGGAAGGTAAAAGGAGGAGTAACGTACATGGCGACACAATCTTTAGGGGTTAATTTAGGGGTTTCATATGATCAGTTTTCTAATAAAGAAACAATTATGAATACCGATGTAAAAACTAACGTTAAAACTTTTGGAGTTAATATTGGTTTTTCTTACTTCATTAAATCAAAATCTCAGAAATCTGATAAATAATAATCAGTCAGACTAAAAAATAAAACCGGCTCAATTGAGCCGGTTTTTATATTGATTGATGGATTCCTATTTTCCAAACATTCCGCCCATTCCAGGCATATTAGGCATTTTACTCATCATCTGCATCATTTGTTTACCCTGAGGTCCCTGCATCATCTTCATCATTTTACCCATTTGATCAAACTGTTTCATCAATTGGTTTACATCTTCAATCTTTCTTCCTGCGCCTTTTGCAATTCTTTGTTTTCTTTGCGTATTGATAATAGAAGGTCTTCTTCTTTCTTCCGGAGTCATGGAGTAGATAATTGCTTCAATGTGTTTAAATGCATCATCACTGATTTCAACATCCTTAATAGCTTTTCCCACCCCAGGGATCATTCCCATCAGGTCTTTCATATTACCCATTTTCTTGATCTGATTGATCTGCTTTAGGAAATCGTCAAAACCAAACTCGTTTTTAGCAATTTTTTTATGAAGTTTTTTAGCTTCTTCTTCATCGAATTGTTCCTGAGCCCTTTCTACTAAGGAAACAACGTCTCCCATTCCCAAAATCCTGTCCGCCATCCTTTCCGGGTAGAAAAGATCTAGAGCTTCCATTTTTTCCCCTGTGGAAATGAATTTAATCGGTTTTTCAACTACAGAACGGATCGTTAAAGCAGCACCCCCTCTTGTATCACCGTCTAATTTGGTAAGAACAACACCGTCAAAATTTAATGCATCATTGAATGCTTTTGCAGTATTTACAGCATCCTGACCCGTCATAGAGTCCACAACGAACAATGTTTCATGAGGCTTGATGAAATAATGAACAGATTTGATCTCATTCATCATTTGCTCATCTATAGCCAAACGTCCTGCAGTATCCACAATTACAACATCATGGTTTTTTTCTTTTGCAAACTTGATGGCATTTTCAGCAATGGTAGACGGATTAGTAGCTCCTTCTTCTGTATAAACAGGAACCCCTATCTGGCTGCCCAGTACTTTTAACTGGTCGATTGCAGCGGGACGATAAACATCACACGCTACCAATAAAGGTTTTTTATTCTTTTTAGTATGTAAATAATTGGCAAGTTTTCCGGAAAATGTAGTTTTACCGGAACCCTGAAGACCTGCAATAAGGATTATGGTAGGTTTACCTGAAAGATTAATGCCTTCCTGGGATCCCCCCATTAGATCTACCAACTCATCGTGAACAATTTTAGTCATCAATTGGCCCGGAGTAAGAGAAGTGAGAACGTTTTGTCCCAAAGCCTTATCTTGAACTCTTTTAGTAAGATCCTTTGCTACTTTATAATTAACATCGGCATCTACCAATGCTCTACGAATTTCTTTTACGGTTTCCGCAACATTGATTTCCGTAATTTTTCCACGTCCGGAAATATTATGAAGCGCCTTGTCTAATTTATCCTGTAAACTATTAAACATATGTGTTATAAATTATAGTCTGCAAAAATAAGGATTTTTTAATAATATATATGATATACATTGCGGAGATTTATTTTGCTTAATAAATTATAATTTTATTTTTGCAAAATGAATATTTGGAATAGTTTAATTATTGTACTTTTAATAATAGTCCTTAATAGTATTGTTTATATAATATTTAAAAGATATTTATATGGCAGACCAGACGCGGGGATGAAATTTCTGGTGGTAAACCTTTCAAAAGATCTTGTATGGCTTGTTATTTCTTTGCTTATTATTGATAAAACAAAAGCTAATTTTCTATTTATTGTAATTTGCTTTATTATCGCATCGTTCCTTATATACTTATCTATAATAAAACTCATTAACAAATCTTGACTTTTTTGATGATAAAAATCAATTTTTAATATTGGTAAAGTTTAATAAAATCGATATATTTGCACACGATTAAAAAAGAGATATGAACAGAAAAATTTCTTCATTATTTTTCGCATTTTTATTTGTGTTTATTAGTGGTTTAGCTAATGCACAGCATGAATCTGAAGGTGAGAAGGCAGCTGAAAAAGTAGAGCATACAGAAGCGGAAAAGGGCTTTAATGCGACCAAAATGATCATGGAACACATTGGTGATTCTAACGAATGGCATTTATGGACTACCAAAGATGATAATGGGGAAGAACATCACGTTTCAATTCCATTACCTGTAATTATTAAAGATAATGAAGGATGGCATACTTTCCTTTCTAACAAGATCGCTCACGGTCATGAACATGATGGATATACATTAGAAGAGGGACAAGTGGCTTCTACTAAAGGAATTGAAAAAGCAACTTTGTTTGCATTAATAGGTGGGAAACAAAAATCAGATAAGGTTTACTTTGATCTTTCCATTACTAAAAATGCAGCGTCAATGTTCTTATCAGTGATTTTTATGCTGGTAGTATTCATTGGAATGGCAAGAAACTATAAGAAATCTCAGCTTCCGACAGGTTTTGGAAAAATAATGGAGCCTGTGATCGTGTTTATCAGAGATGAGGTAGCAATCCCGAATATCGGATCAGTTAAATATAAAAGATATATGCCTTATTTATTAACAGCATTTTTCTTTATCTGGTTCAATAACCTTTTCGGATTGGTTCCTTTCTTCCCTGGAGGATCTAATCTTACTGGTAACATTGCAATCACTGCTGTATTGGCTGTTATTACCTTATTGATTACTTTGTTCAGTGCTAATAAAGATTATTGGAAACATATCTTTATGCCGCCGGTACCGATCTTATTATATCCTATTATGGTTCCGATCGAAATCATTGGTGTCTTTACAAAGCCTTTTGCGTTAATGATGCGACTTTTCGCTAACGTTACTGCAGGTCACATTATGATCTTGGCTATTATATCTTTGATCTTTATTTTTAAATCTCCGTTTTTAGGATTTGCATCAGTACCATTAGCATTATTTGTTTCTGTATTGGAATTATTGGTAGCTGCCTTGCAAGCATATATATTTACAGTATTATCAGCACTATTTATCGGTATTGCTGTAGCAGAACATGAGCACGAACATGGTCATGAAGAACACGCTCACTAATAGAGCATTATTTTTAAAATAATTTTAACTAATATAATTTATTTATTATGGATTTATCAACTGGAGCAGGATTAATTTACGTAGGAATCGGTTTAGCAGTACTAGGAGTAGGTCTTGGTATCGGTAAAATCGGTGGACATGCAATGGATGCTATCGCTAGACAACCAGAACAAGCTGGTAAGATTCAAGGAGCAATGCTTATTGCTGCTGGTCTTATTGAAGGTGCTGGTCTTATCGCGATCATCTTTGGTGCTTTCATCAAGTAATTTATCCTCAAAAGAGAATATTCTTAGCAGTGAAGCGGTTGGCTGCTGCTAAGAATTTTAAAAAGATATCCATAAAATTATCACATTAAAAAAAGAATTTACAGATATGGGAATTATTGAACCTGGAATTGGACTTTTGTTTTGGATGACGCTTACTTTTGTTATCCTGTTGTTTCTTTTAGCAAAATTCGCTTGGAAACCAATCGTTAATGCAGTAAATGACAGAGAAACTTCTATTGTTGACGCATTAAATCAAGCTAAATTGGCTAAAAAAGAAATGGAAGATCTTAAAGCTGATAACGAAAGAATCATTCGTGAAGCTAAAATTGAAAGAGATGCTATCCTGAAAGAAGCAAGAGAAATTAAAGATAGAATTGTAGGAGAGGCTAAAGATGTTGCTAAAGCTGAAGGAGATAAAATGATTGAAGCAGCTAAACAAACTATTGAGACTGAGAAAAATGCTGCAATGGCAGATATTAAAACTCAAATTGGTGCTTTATCTGTAAATATCGCTGAGTCTATCTTAAAACAAAAATTAGATAACAACGAAGCTCAGAACGAGTTGGTTCAAAATTATTTAAACAAATCTAACCTTAACTAATAATGCTTACATCTAAAGTAGCTAAAAGATACGCACAGGGTTTGCTTGATTTCACAAATGAAACAGGGCAAACGGCTACTGTATTTTCTGAAATGAAAGATGTGGTAAAGCTGATGTCAGTATCTGCGGATCTGAACAAGTTTTTCCTTACACCTTACATTGATGCTAAAAAGAAAATAGAAGTAGCTGATGAGATTTTCAAAGATTTGTCACTTTCTTCGCAGAATTTAATCAAATTGGTTATCAGACAAGGTCGTGAAAGCCAGTTGAAGAATATCGCTCAGGAATTTATCAATAAAGTAGAAGATGTTAATGGTGTACAGAGAATCACTTTAACTACTGCTACTGAGCTTTCAAAAGAAAATATTGATCAGATCTTAGGATCTACAAACCTGGTAAAAAATACTTCAAATTTTGATTTGAAGGTTAATGTAAATCCTAAGATTTTAGGGGGTTATATTTTAAGAGTAGGAGACCAGCAGATCGATGCATCTGTTAAAAGCAAACTTAATCAGGTTAAAAAAGATTTTCAATTAAATTAAGACAAAAACAACCATACAATGGCAGAAATAAATCCGGCAGAAGTATCTGCGATCTTAAAACAACAATTGGCCAACTTCGACACTCAATCTAACGTTGAGGAAGTAGGTACAGTTTTAACCATCGGTGATGGTATTGCTCGTGTATACGGGTTAGAAAACGTACAATACGGAGAGTTGGTTAAATTTTCTAGTGATGTAGAAGGTATTGTACTTAACCTTGAAGAGGACAACGTAGGGGTTGCACTTTTAGGAGAAAGTAAATTAGTAAAAGAAGGTGATACAGTTAGAAGAACAAACAGAATTTCTTCAATTAAAGTAGGGGAAGGTATGCTAGGAAGAGTAGTAGATACTCTTGGTAACCCTATCGATGGTAAAGGTCCTATTACAGGGGATTTATACGAAATGCCATTGGAAAGAAAAGCTCCTGGAGTTATCTTCAGACAGCCTGTAACTGAGCCTCTACAAACAGGTATCGTTGCGATCGACTCTATGATCCCTGTAGGAAGAGGACAAAGAGAGCTTATCATTGGTGACAGACAAACAGGTAAAACGACTGTTGCTATTGATACGATCATCAACCAAAAAGAATTTTTTGATGCAGGGAAACCTGTATATTGTATATATGTTGCAATTGGACAAAAAGCATCTACAGTAGCTCAGATCGTTAAAACTCTTTCTGATAAAGGAGCTTTAGCTTATACTGTAATTGTTGCCGCTAATGCATCAGACCCTGTTCCGATGCAGGTGTATTCTGCTATGGCAGGTGCTTCTATCGGTGAGTATTTCAGAGATACAGGTAGACCAGCTCTTATCGTTTATGATGACTTGTCTAAACAAGCTGTTGCTTACCGTGAGCTTTCTCTTCTATTGAGAAGACCACCGGGACGTGAAGCTTATCCTGGAGACGTTTTCTACCTTCACTCAAGATTATTGGAAAGAGCTGCAAAGGTGATCGCTGATGATAACATCGCAAGCCAGATGAATGACCTACCTGAATCTTTGAAGCCTTTGGTTAAAGGGGGTGGTTCATTAACTGCACTTCCTATTATCGAAACTCAGGCTGGTGACGTTTCTGCGTATATTCCTACTAACGTAATTTCAATTACAGACGGACAGATTTTCCTTGAATCTGATCTATTCAACTCTGGGGTTCGTCCTGCAATTAACGTAGGTATCTCCGTATCAAGGGTAGGGGGTAACGCTCAGATTAAATCAATGAAAAAAGTGTCTGGTACATTGAAACTTGACCAGGCTCAATATAAAGAACTAGAAGCGTTCGCTAAATTTGGTTCTGACTTAGATGCATCTACTTTAGCTGTAATCTCTAAAGGGGAAAGAAACGTGGAGCTTCTTAAGCAGCCGGTTAACTCTCCACTTCCGGTAGACAGCCAGGTAGCAATGATCTATGCAGGTACTGAGAACTTGTTAAGAAACGTTCCTATCAGAAAAGTGAAAGAATTCCAGGCGGAATATATCGCTTTCTTAAGATCTAAGCATCCTGAAACGATGGCTGCTATTAAATCTGGAAAAATTGATAACGAAATTACAGACGTTCTTAAGCAAGCTGCTAACGATCTAGCTTCAAAATATAATTAAAAAATTAGTTGATGGTTTTTGGTTGATAGTTGACAGAAATTTCTAAAACTAGCAACCAACAACCGACAACCAACAACTAACCCAATATGGCAAACTTAAAAGAAATACGAGGAAGAATCAGTTCAATTTCATCTACGATGCAAATTACACGTGCTATGAAAATGGTTTCTGCTGCGAAACTTAAAAAAGCACAGGATGCAATCGTGATGTTAAGACCTTATTCCGAGAAACTACAAGAAATCATTCAGAATGTAAACTCTAGTTCAGATCCTGATCAGGTTTCTATATATGCTCAAAAGAGAGAGGTTAAAAGAGTGCTTTTTATCGCTGTAACGTCAAACAGAGGACTTGCCGGTGCATTTAACTCATCTATTGTAAAAGAGCTTAATATTCAGTTTCAGAATAATTCTCAATACGATATTGAAGTTCTTACAATCGGTAAAAAAGCATATGATGCTGTAAGAAGAAGCCGTACTGTATATGCTAATGAAAGTGCCGTTTTTGATAATTTGAACTTTGATGCAGTTTCTAACCTTACAGAAGGGGTTATGAACAGCTTTAAGGAGGGTAAATTTGATGAGATTTATTTAATTTATAATAAATTCATTAATGCTGCTACTCAGGAAGTAACCAAAGAGCAACTTCTTCCTATCCTGATGCCTGAAACTACTGAACCACAAGTAGAAACAGATTATATCTTTGAACCTAACAAGAATGAAATTTTGGATAACCTTATTCCAAAATCTATAAAAACTCAGGTTTTCAAAGCTGTTTTAGATTCAGTGGCATCTGAGCATGGAGCTAGAATGACTGCGATGCATAAAGCAACAGATAATGCCCAGGCTTTGAAGAATGATTTGGTAATCTTCTATAACAAAGCGAGACAGGCTGCTATTACAAACGAAATCCTTGAGATCGTTTCGGGAGCAGAAGCTTTGAAAAATTCATAAGAAAAATATTTAGTAAAATATTAAAGCATCGAGTATATCGATGCTTTTTTTTGTTATTTTTATTTTCTATATCTTTGTAAAACTAAATTTTATATAATTTTCTAAATGGACTCGGACATAGTCAGGCTTTTGCTAGCCTTGTTTCTTGTATTACTTAATGGCTTTTTCGTAGCCGCTGAATTTTCAATTGTTAAAGTTCGTTATTCGCAAATTCAAATTAAGGCCGCAGAGGGGGACTCAATGGCTAAACAGGCAGAGCACATCATAAAACATCTTGATGAATATCTTTCTGCAACACAATTAGGAATTACATTAGCTTCACTTGCCCTGGGTTGGGTAGGAGAAAGCGCATTACACCATATTGTAGAGAATATCTTTATATCTATCAATTTTCAATTAAGTGCTGCTTCAGTTACTTCTATATCGTTAATCATCAGTTTTGTTCTTATTACGATTATGCATATAGTGTTTGGAGAATTGATTCCCAAATCCATTGCAATCAGAAAATCAGAAGCTACCACGATGGCAACTGCTGTTCCTTTGAGGATCTTCTATACGATTTTCAAACCTTTTATCTGGTTGATGAATTCCATGTCGAACGGGGTTTTAAGATTAATGAAAATCCATCCCGCATCTGAGCAGGAAATCCATTCTACAGAAGAACTTCAGCTTTTGGTAAAACAAAGTGCTGATAGCGGAGAAATAGAAGAGGAAAACTATGAGATTATTAAGAATGCGTTTGATTTTACAGATCACTCTGCAAAGCAAATCATGGTTCCCCGACAGAATATTACATCAATAGATTTTGAGGAAGATATCAACGATATTATCAATAAAATTATGGATAGTGGTTATTCCAGAATTCCCGTATATATAAACTCTATTGATAACGTGATCGGTATTCTCTATACAAAGGAGATTATCAGAGAATTTGTTAAAAGAAAAGGTGAGCTGAATCATGAAGATCTGAAAACCCTTATGCGTGATGCTTTCTTTGTAGTGGGGAGTAAAAAGATTTCCGATCTCCTTAAGATCTTCCAGCAGAAAAAGCAACACCTGGCAATTGTTATTGATGAATTCGGTGGTACCGAAGGTATTATAACACTTGAAGATATCCTCGAGGAGCTGGTGGGAGAAATTCAGGATGAGGAAGATGACGAAGATAAAATTGTTGATAAGATTGGAGACAACATCTATTGGGTTCAGGCTACACAACCTCTCGAAGAAATTAATGAATTCCTGCCTAAAAAATTGGCTCCTTCTGAAGAAAGCGAATATAATACATTAGCAGGATTTATTCTCCACGCATTAGAAGATATTCCTGTGGAAAATCAGGAGTTTGATATTGAAAACTACCATTTTAAAATTCTAAAAATGAATAATAAAAGCGTTGAGCTGGTAGAATTGGTGTATGAAGGTCCAAATGTTATCAATGATTTGGCGGATAAATTAGGGGAAGTTTAAATAATTCTAAAATGATTTTTTATAACAGTATAAAGGATTACGAAAATCCAAAACGCCAGTACGAGGAAGAAGTTCTCGTGTTGGAAGAAACGGATGATGTGTATAAGCTGATTGTACATAATGATGATGTACATACTTTTGATTATGTGATCGACTGCCTTGTGGAAATTTGTAAGCATACATTTGAGCAGGCTGAGCAATGTACGATCCTGATTCATTATAAGGGCAAATGCACTGTAAAAACAGGCTCTATGGATGTACTGAAGCCTATGCATGAGAAATTGATTTCAAGAGAGCTGACAAGCGAAATAGTATAACAAAAACACCGGTATCATTGCCGGTGTTTTTATTTGTATGTGCTTTCCATATAATTTAAAGATGGATTACTTTACTTGCATTCAAGTAAAATAGTATATTTGTACCAACTATATAGAAACTCAAAAAGAATGCTTGTAATAGGAATTGCAGGAGGAACTGGATCCGGCAAAACTACAGTTGTGGATAAAATACTCCAACAGCTTGATATCGAAGGAATGAACATCTTGTCACAGGATAATTATTATCATGATAACCATAATCTTACATTGGCTGAAAGGGAAGCTTTGAATTATGATCACCCGAAGTCTATAGATTTTGAACTGATGTTAAAACACGTCAAAGCTTTAAAAAATAATGAGCCCATTGAACAGCCCATTTATAGTTTTGTTACGCATTCCAGAACCGGAGACCACGTGACTGTAGAACCTAAAAATGTATTGGTTGTGGAAGGTATTTTAGTTCTTACTAATAAAGAGCTGCTGAAAGAATTTGATTTGAAAGTTTTTGTTCATGCAGATTCTGATGAGAGGCTGATCAGAAGAATTAGAAGAGATACCCAGGAAAGAGGTAGAGATTTAAGTGAAGTTTTACATCGCTATCAAACTACTTTAAAGCCAATGCATCAGGAATTTATTGAACCTTCAAAAAATGAGGCTGATCTTATCATCCCTAATATGAAGCAAAATTCTGTAGCGATTGATTTTTTAACTACTGTGATAAAAAACTCGTTGAGAAAACACTAAAATGGCAAATAAATTAATTAAAGACATCCAACCGAAATCCGAAGTCGTTAAACTGCTTCAGAAATACATTGTAAACAGGTATTTTATTACTATCTGTTTGTTTTTAGTGTGGATGATTTTCTTTGATAAAACATCATTTCTGGTAATTAATGAGCTCAATGGTGAGATCAGTAAATACCAGGAACAATTGCAGTATTATAAAACGGAATATGAAAAAAATGATACTTTTTATAAAAAGCTCATGAATAATAAATCTGAAAAAGAAAAATACGCAAGAGAAAATTATTTTATGAAAAAACCTGATGAGGAAATCTTCATTCTTGTTGTGGATAGCACTAAAATATCGAAGAAATAAAATTCATAAAATAAAAGCTCTTAATCCTATAACTTTCCACTAAATGTCAAATATTAATACCCTTCCTGATTGGGAAAATTTAGTAAAAAAGCAACTTAAAACAGAAGATATCTACACAATTCTGAAAAAAGAAAATCTAGAAGGAATTGTAGTAAAACCTTTCTATAATTCTGTACCACAGCTTTTGGTCAATCTTCCCAAAGTTGAAGAAAGCACTCATTTGGTTGCCCAGTACCATGAAAGTCTGGAAGATGATGTTTTTGCATTTCTTTTAAATCAGAATGTTGAAAATTTAGAAGGAAAAACCATTTTCGTTAATAATAAAGATCTTGCAGAGCATATCAGCCCAAAGGATGAAGATCAATACTTTTCGCTGATTGATGTATTTAATGAACAAGATGGAATAATTAATGATCAGTTGGCCAGGGAGCTATTAGCTAAAGATTTCAGAAGAAATATTTGTATAGATATTTCTCTTCATCAAAATGCAGGAGCTGCAATTTATCAGCAACTTGGAATAGCATTAGCAAAAACGAAAGAACTTATTGAAGTTTTTGGAGCTGAAATCTTAGATAAATTGATTTTTAAAATTGCCGTAGGAGGAAATTATTTTTTTGAAATGGCAAAGATAAGAGCATTTAAACTCATCTTTAACCAGCTTTCAAAAGAATATAACCTTAACGAAATCCCTTATATTTTTGTTGAAACTTCATTAAGAAATAAAGCAGTTTCGGATAGTGAAAATAATCTTATCCGTTCCACATTGGAGCTTGCCGCAGCAATGATTGGTGGTGCTGATGCGGTTTATAGCAATAATTATCTTGTAAGCAGAAGTACGGATAATTCAGAGGAAATTTCTTTCAAGCAACAGATCGTGTTGGCTTACGAAAGTATCATTAATGTTTTTGAAGATGCTGCCAATGGGAGTTATTATGTTGAAGATCTCACACGACAAATTGCAGAAAAATCCTGGGGTCTGTTTTTGGAAATAGAAGACGGGGGTGGCTATCTGGAATTAATCAGACAGGGAGTTATTCAGAAAAAAATCTATCAGCACGCTATTGAAGAGCAGAAGTGGGTGGAAGAAGGAAAGATCAAATTAATAGGAGTGAATCTTTATCCAAAATTGGAAGCTAAAAGATCAATTGATGAATTGTATTCTGAAAAAGAGATAAAGCCTGTACGTTGGGCGGAAATGTTTGAATTATGATCGATAAGCTAGTTGATTTATTTGAATATACACATCATTATAATCAGAAAATAATTAAGCTGGTTAAAGATTATACGCCGAAAATAGATGAAAGAACTATTGCATTAATCAATCATACGATTAATGCTCAACAAATCTGGAATGCAAGGATATTGGGAGAAGAAACTTTCGAAGTCTGGCAGGTCAATCCACTTGAAGATCTGGAAGAGATCAATCACCAGAATTTTTTAACAAGTATTCAGATTGTTCAGAATTTTAATCTTGATAACCGAATAGGATATCAGAACTCAAAGGGGACAAAATTTGAAAATAGTGTCTTTGAAATGCTTTTCCATGCGATCAATCATTCTACTTATCACAGAGGGCAGATTAATTCTCTATTAAAACAAAACGGTATTGAGCCATTATTAACAGACTATATCTTTTATAAAAGGTAATTTTATATTATTTAGAGCTGTAGTGTTCTTCTCTATCGATCTACTTGAAATTAACAGGCTTAAAACTCTAAATTTTAGTTGGTTTCAATACTGATTGCATTGCTAAAAGGATATTTAGAAAAATAAATGGAAATTTAGAATATTAAGAAATTAAACATAAACACCTTTGTAGATCAGGGAAATCTGTGGTTGAAATATTAAAAAAAGAGGTTCAAAATTTTATAAATGCAAATCTGACTACAGATTTACATTCATTATTATTGAAAAAATCGCCATTTGATGAAGTCAGCATGCAGGAAATCGTTCATCAAATAAAGGGAAGACAAGTTGCTTTAAAGAAATTTCCTTTTTTATTACGTGATGAAATTATATTTCCTCCTCAGCTCAATATGGAACAATCGTCTTCTGAAAAAACAGCGATTTATAAATCAACTTTGATAAGTGGGAAAAAATTCATTGACCTTACCAGTGGTTTTGGAATTGATGCCTACTATCTCTCACAAAATTTTGATGATATAGTCTTAGTAGAACAAAATACTGAGCTTTTAAAAATAGTTGAACATAACTGGTCGGTTTTAAGTAAAAAAGCCAAATTTATTAATCTAAAGCTTGAAAATTTTCTTGAGCAGAATAAAGAAGTTTTTGATGTTACGTATTTGGATCCGGCCAGAAGAGATAGTAGTAAAAATAAAGTTTTTCTTTTAGAAGATCTCTCACCCAATATTCTTGAAATCCAGGATCATTTACTATCCATTTCAAATAAGGTAGTAGTAAAACTATCGCCACTGATTGATTTAAAATATCTTCTCTCTGTATTAAAGAATATTTCAAGAATTGATATTATCGCATTAAAAAATGAGGTAAAAGAGGTTGTCGTATTTCTAACACATGATGAGCCTGAAAAAGTCATGTGCCATTGTATCAACTTAGATAGTGGAGAGTCGGACTTTGTATTTCAATTGGGTAATGAAGAATTTGTTCATTCAGAATATTCCGAACCAGAGCGTTTTATATATTTGCCAAATAACTCCATTTTAAAAGCAGGTGCGTTTAATCTTATATCTGAACGATTTTCCTTAAAAAAACTTCATCCCAACACTCATATCTACACTTCAACAGAGAAAATTGAAGGCTTTCCGGGAAGAGTTATGGAAATGGAAGTTATTGGAAATAAGCAGATTAAAAAGAAGGAGCAATTTAATATCATTTCAAAGAACTATCCTTTGAAACCAGATGAAATCAAAAAGAAATACAACCTGAAGGATGGTGGAGAAAGATATCTTATTTTTACACAATCCAAAAAAGGTAAAATTATTTTAAAATCAGTGTAAAAATGTTGTCAAAAGGAGCAGGATTTCTTAATTTTGGGCAATCTAAAATTTAAGCATGAAATCGCGGCTGTTGGGATAATTTAGAATAGACTAAAATAGAGCGATTCCATATGACCTTTTAAAAAAAATAAATCTTACATATGAAAAAATTAATTATATGTTTAGCCATTGCAAGTGTAGCAGTAAGCTGTAAAAAAATACAAGCTGGAGGAAATAAGAATACTTTAAAGCTAGAAGAGGGAGCAGAAAGATATTCAGATGATGTGCAAAAAGGTGGAGAAACTCATGGTCATGATGCTACAGCTGAACATAAAGAAGCTGCTGTTGCTGAAAAACATGGAACAGAAGCTCCAAAAACAGACAGTACTGCTGCAGCAAAACCCGTAGAAGCTGAAAAAGCTAAAGCTGAACACTAATTATTATTAGAAAATATAAAAATGTCTTGCCAGGTTGCAGGACATTTTTTGTTTTTGGTGTGTAGTATTTGGCCGATTCTAAATAAATAATTGGCTAAAGGAAAATTCTTTGTTTTTGCTTGCTGCTGCTGACCATTTTCTTTAATTTTAACAAAACAAATTTTTACAATGCAAGAGACATTAAATTACATCAACGAAAACAAACAGCGTTTCGTGGATGAATTATTTGAGTTATTGAGAATTCCTTCTATTTCTGCAGATCCTGCGTATAAAGATGACGTATTGAAATGTGCAGAAGTATGTGCAACACATCTAAAAAATGCGGGAGCCGATAATGTGGAAGTATGCCAAACAGCTGGTTACCCAATTGTTTTTGGAGAAAAGATCTTAGATAAAAATCTTCCCACTGTTCTGGTATATGGTCATTATGATGTTCAGCCTGCTGATCCTTTAGAATTATGGAAGAAACCTCCTTTTGAACCTTATATAGAAAAGACAGAGCTTCACCCGGATGGGGCTATTTTTGCCAGAGGTTCTGCGGATGATAAAGGACAGTTTTTTATGCATCTAAAGGCATTTGAAGCGATGATGAAAACCAATACTCTTCCTTGTAATGTTAAGTTTATTTTAGAAGGAGAAGAAGAAGTAGGATCCGTAAGTCTTGGTGATTTTGTTAATGAAAATAAAGAAAAACTGTCTTGTGATTGCATTCTGATTTCTGATACTCATATTTACAGCAATGAGCAGCCAACTGTTACAACAGGTTTAAGAGGTTTAAGTTATGTAGAGGTAGAAGTAGAGGGGTCAAACAGGGATTTGCACTCCGGATTGTATGGAGGTGCAGTTCCCAATCCAATCCACGTTCTTTCAAGAATGATTGCAAAGTTAATCGATGAAGATGGACATATTACAATTGACGGGTTTTATGATAATGTAGATATTGTTTCAGATCAGGAAAGAGCTGAAATGAATAAATTGAAAGATAATCCTGAGGAGTTTAAAAGAGCTATCGGATTAGGTAACATAGAAGGAGAAAAAGGATACACGACTTTAGAAAGAACATCAATCCGCCCAACATTGGATTGTAATGGAATTTGGGGTGGCTATACCGGAGAGGGAGCAAAAACAGTTATTCCTTCAAAGGCTTTTGCAAAAATTTCTATGCGTTTGGTACCTTATCAGACTCCGGAAGAAATCACTGAAAAATTTACCAGATATTTCGAAAAAATTGCTCCGGATACAGTAAGGGTAAAAGTAACTCCGCATCATGGAGGGATGCCTTATGTTTTACCGACTGACACTAAGGAATTTGCAGCTGCTAAGCAAGCAATGGAAACGGCATTTGGAAAAGAGGTATTACCTTACAGAGGAGGAGGAAGTATTCCTATTACCTCAATGTTTGAGAAAGTATTAGGAGCAAAGTCTGTATTGATGGGCTTTGGATTGGATTCTGATGCCATTCACTCGCCTAATGAACACTATGGATTGTTTAATTTCTATAAAGGAATCGAAAGTATTCCGCTCTTTTTTGAAAATTATTCAAAATAACAGAACAGTATGAGAAGTTAGGTGCTTGCACATATTGTAGTAAACAAATAAAAGATAGGATACCCCACTAGGTATCCTATCTTTTTTATTTTGACTCAGGTATTTTTACATTAAAATGTTATTTATGGTTTATTTTATTAATAATTAAATTATTTTGTAAAATGAATATTTTTCACTGCTAAGTGGATTGTTTTGTTTTGTTAATTGCTTGTATAGCTTGTTATTCTTGATTATTTGATTTATTTGTTAAAATTTTTTAAATCAAAAAAATAAAATATATTTACATTTTAAATTTAAAAATTATATCATGAAGAAAATTTTTACATCTTTAGCAGTTGCGTTAATCGCAAGTGCTGCTTACTCTCAAGTTATTACACAAAATGCAGTTCCTAATACTGTAGCAACTACAGGTTCTGTGGCGTGTGGAAGTCAGGCTAACGGCTATACTGCCGATAATTCTTATTATAGAGTATTTAAACTATCAGACTATGGTATTAATTACAACTATAATATTACCAATATTGCATTTGGAGTACAAACAGCCAATACTACTTTCCCTGTAGAGGTAAACCTTTATACTTTGGCAGGTACGTTTCCAACAGGAACCCCGACACTTTTAGGGACGGCTAATGTAAACGTAGCTCCGGCTAATGTTGGGCAGATGGTTAGTACGGGAGCAACACTATCACAAGTGGTTCCGGCAGGAGGAACATTTGTTGTGGAAATATATCATGATGGATCTACAGCAACTCCACCTCAGTCCTTCTATTTAGGAACTCATCCTGGAGCTCAGACAGGACCGTCTTATTTATCTTCAGAAACTTGTGGTATTGACACACCTATTGCAACAGGAACCGGAGCTTTAGCAGGTTTTGCTTCTGCAAGATGGGTAATGACTATTACAGGACAGAATACTCTAGGTGTTACAGAGGTAATTAATTCAAAAGATTTACAAATCTTCCCAAATCCGGTTAAAGATGTTTTGAAATTCAGATTTGGTAACAGTTTAAAATCTGAAGGAATTGATATTTATGACATGAATGGAAGAGTGATTACTTCAATTTCTAATAATAAAAATGTTAATGAAGTAAACGTATCAAGCTTTACCAAAGGAACTTATATCTTAAAGGTTAAGGCAAGTGATGGAAAAGTATATGTTCAAAAAATCATTAAAGAATAAAGCTAATAAACTTTAGTATAAAAAACGCTCCAATCCGGAGCGTTTTTTTATTGCCAAAATATTTCATTGATTAATCTTAAAAATACCTAAAACTAGGTAGAAATAATTACCCTTTTCCAAGTATTGGTAATCTTTAAGTATCAAAATAGTTTTGTAACATAAAATTGGTTAGGCTTAGGATAAGGAATGATAAAAAAAATCAATCAATGAGTTACTGAGAGTATATAGAATCTTTGTTTTATTAAGCGATTGATATTAAATGTTTATTTTTTTCATAAGCAACCTTTTTAGATTTTAGTTGTCTTATCAATAGAAGTACATTCTTTGGTAATGAAGTTTGTACTAAAAATTAATGTTATAATAATATGTTTAACTAAAAAAAGTATGTTATGAAAAAAGTTTTATCAATTAGCGCGTTTTTGTTTGGTTTGTTTCAAACATTCAATGCTCAATCTTTACAAAGTGATAATTTTAATTCCTATGTCATAGGAAATGTGGGGGTAAGTGTTACCCCAGGTTCCCCGGGTGTTCCAGCCACAGGACAAGGTGGCTTTCGTACAGATTTTGCTGGGGGAGCTAATACAGACGCACAAATTGTAAATATTGATGCTTCTCATGGCAAATCTTTACAGCTAACCGGAAGTGCGAATGCAACAGATCAAAAGTATATGTGGAAGGATGGATTACCAGCCGCATGGGCTGCAAGAACCTCAGGAAATGATATCCTGTCATTGGAATTTAACCTATATACAGGAAGCATCACAGGGGGTGTAGCTAGAGGAACTGTGATGGTTTATGACCAAACAACGCATAAAACATTGCTTGGAGCCGGATATGAATACGCCACACAAAGAGTTGTAGGAATAGCATATTATACAAATACTACAACAGGGGTAACCGGGAATATTCTATTTTATTTGGAACCCAATACCTATACTTATCCTGCCAATACATGGATAACATTAAAATGCACATACAATAAAATTACGGGAGCGGTTACATGGACTGGCCCGGGAGGTGTGGTTCGTACTCCACCTGCAACATATTTACCAGCTGCTGCAGGTGTAGATCCTTATGAAATGGATTTCACTTCAATAGTTGGTCCGGGAAATACGGTAGCTCATATCACTTCTTTTGACAATTATACATTAACCGCTACAAATAATGCAGTGCTAGGGGCAAAAGACGCAATTGTAGAAGAAGATAGTATTTCAGTTTATCCTAATCCTGCAACAGATTTTATTACAGTACAATCAAAGTCACAGATTACTAAAGTTGAAGTATTTGATACAGCTGGAAGAAGTATTGGTGTTAAACTTGATCGTGATAAAGTAGACGTAACGAATCTTCTTCCGGGCACATATATCCTCAATATTGAAACCAAAGGAGATACATTTTCTAAAAAATTCATTAAAAAATAGATTACTGATAAATCTTATTTCATATAAAGCGCTTCAATTGAAGCGTTTTATTTATTTTAGGGAAATTAAAGTAAAAAGTATGATTAAAAATAAAGTAGCCTATATAACAGGTGGGACCAAAGGTATTGGTTTTGGAATTGCCAGAATTTTATTGGAAAACGGAGTATCAGTTGCCTTTTCAGGACGTAAAAGAGAAGATGTAATGAAAGCAGAAAAAGAATTGCAGCCATATTCCGGACAGGTTTTAGGGATTGTTTCAGATGTGAGAAGTCTTGAAAGTGAAGAGGAAGCTATAAAATACACTGTACAGAAGTTTGGAAAAGTAGATTTTGTAATTGCAAATGCAGGATTAGGGATATTTAAGCCCGTAGATGAACTTACTGTGGAAGAATGGAATACTATGATAGAAACGAACTTAACCGGCCCTTTTTATACGTTAAAAGCTTCAGTTGAGGAGTTAAAGAAGACGGAAGGATATTATATTACAATTTCAAGTCTGGCAGGAGCTAATTTTTTTGAAAACGGAACTGGTTATAACGCCTCAAAATTTGGGGTTGTTGGCTTTACACAGGCCGCAATGATAGATCTAAGAAAATATAATATTAAAACAACAGTCATTATGCCGGGATCTGTAGCGACGAATTTCAACGGGAATGTTGTTTCAGAAAAAGATGCATGGAAAATTCAGCCTGAAGATATGGGAAATCTGGTGTTGGATATTTTAAAAATGAATCCAAGGGTTTTACCTAGTAAGATAGAGTTCAGGGCGACTAAACCGGCAAAATAAATACATTTAATGTATTGAATAATAAAATCATAAGTATTATGCATGCATAATATATTTTTTATTTATATTTACAGAAATTAATCAAACAAAATCTCTGCATAACAACACCAGGCTTTTATGCAATAAAGAGAAAAATAAAATAGTACACATGAAAATATTAGTTTGTATTAGTAGTGTTCCGGATACTACTTCCAAAATTAACTTTACAGCAGATAAGTCTGCTTTCGACAAAAACGGAATTCAGTGGGTAATCAATCCATTAGATGAATTTGCGTTGACAAAGGCAGTTAAACTTCAGGAGTCCCAAGGAGCTACAGTGACGGTTATTAATGTAGGAGATGCTGCAACGGAACCGGTTATCAGAAAGGCATTGGCAATTGGTGCAAATGATGCAGTTAGAGTAAATCTTGATCCAAAAGATAGTTATTCAACAGCTAAAGAAATTGCTGCTGTTGCTCAAAATGGAGGTTACGATCTTATCCTTTGTGGAAAAGAGTCTATTGATTATAATGGAGGTTCTGTTCCCGGAATGGTAGCACAGTTGCTAAATCAGCCGTTTGTGAATGCATCTGTTGGTTTGGATGTTAATGGAAGCGAAGCTACTGCAGTAAGAGAGATTGAAGGAGGTAAAGAAACGATTTCTGTAAAACTTCCTGCTGTGATTGCCGGACAGAAAGGTTTGGTGGACGAAAAAGATCTAATTATTCCTAATATGAGAGGGATTATGTCTGCAAGAACAAAACCTTTGCAGGTTGTTGAGCCTACTTCTTCTGAAGTGAAAGTTCAGGGAGTTTCTTATGATAGTGTTCCTCCAAGAGCTGCTGTGAAAATGGTTTCTCCGGACAATCTGGATGAGCTGGTAAGATTACTTCACGAAGAAGCTAAAGTGATCTAAATCTTTTAATTATTAAATTTTTTAATCTTTTAATTCAAAAAAAATGGCAGTATTCGTATACGCAGAAAATATAAACGGAGTTTACAAAAAAGCAGCTTTTGAAGCAGTTTCGTATGCTAAAGCTATTGCTGATCAGGCGGGAGATACCGTTACAGCAATTTCTGTAAACCCTACAGATTCTTCAGATTTATTATATAAATATGGAGCATCTAATGTCATCAATATTAAAGACGAAGGTCTTAAAAACTTTTCAGCAAAAGCATTTGCTCAGGCAGTGAGTGAGGTGGCGAATGGAAACATAATTGTTTTTCCTCATACTACCGATGCTTCTTCCGTAGCTCCGATGTTGGCTGTAATGAAGAATTTTTCTTTAATTACCAATGTATTGGCAGCTCCTGAAAGTATTTCTCCGTTCCAGGTGAAGAGAAGAGCTTTCTCAGGAAAAGGATTTATGCATGCTAAAGCTGAGGGTACAGGAGTAATTATTACTGTTTCTCAAAATGCTTTCGGAATTAAAGAGAATCCGGTGTCAGGTTCTGAAGAGGTGAAAAACTTATCAGTGGCTAATGAAGATACTAAGGTGGTTTCTCATGAACAAAGCTCAGGGAAGTTGGATCTTAAAGAAGCTGAAATTGTAGTTTCAGCGGGAAGAGGTTTAAAAGGTCCTGAAAACTGGGGAATGATTGAAGACCTTGCCAATGTTTTGGGCGCGGCTACAGCTTGTTCCAAGCCTGTTTCCGATATTGGTTGGAGACCTCATACTGAGCACGTAGGGCAAACAGGTAAAGCAATTTCTCCTAACCTTTATATTGCAGTAGGTATTTCCGGTGCTATCCAGCATTTAGCAGGAGTAAACTCTTCTAAAACAATTGTTGTGATCAACAGTGATCCGGAAGCTCCTTTCTTCAAATCAGCAGATTATGGGGTAGTTGGTGATGCATTCCAGATTATTCCGGCATTAACTGAAAAAATTAAAGCAATCAAAGGATAAAATTTAGTTTTATACTATATAAAAAATGAAAGTTCGGGTTTTTCCGAGCTTTTATTTTTGTCCAAAAAGTAAAACTTACATTCAAAAATTACTTTATCTTTGTAGCTATGGATTATAAACAGCTAATTATTCGAGGAATATCGTACAGCCAGACCCAATCAGGGGCGTACGCTTTGTTATTGGAACATGAAGAAACACACATAAAGTTACCTGTTGTTATAGGAAATTTCGAGGCACAATCCATTTCTCTTGGTCTGGAGAAAGATATTCATCCACCACGTCCTCTTACCCATGATTTATTTACAAAATTTATAGTTTCGGCAAATTATGAATTGGTGTCCGTGATTATTTATCAAATTGTAGATGGAGTTTTCTTTTCCAACATAAACTTCAAAAATAAAATAACGGAAGAAGAACTGATTTTAGATGCCAGAACTTCTGACGCTGTTGCTATGGCAGTACGCTTTGACGCGCCTATTTTTACCACTCAACAAGTCTTAAATGAAGCAGGAATTCTTTTGGAATTGGAAGATGTTTCCAAGGAGGAACAGTCATTTTCTGAAACAGTTCAGACAGAAGATAATTTAAGATCTCTCTCTATGGAGGAATTACAGAAATTATTGGAAGATGCTGTAAAGGAAGAAGACTTTGACACCGCTTTGGAGATTCAGGAAGAAATCAAAAGGAGGAAAAAGAAAATTGACTAAAGAGATACTTACAATTAAACTATGAATTTAAAATTACGACTTACCATCCTCAGCTTTCTGCAGTTTTTTGTTTGGGGTGCATGGCTGATTACGATGGCTAATTTTTGGTTCGGTACAAAACATTGGGATGGAACTCAGTTTGGAGCTGTTTTCGGAACAATGGGGATAGCTTCTATCTTTATGCCTACCATAACCGGAATTATAGCAGACCGTTGGGTAAATGCAGAGCGGATTTTTTCGGTTTTACAGATTCTTTACGGAATTGTCTTATTTATCTTGCCACATACAGGCGACCCTAATTCATTCTTTTATGTCATGCTGGCTGCTATGTGTTTCTACATGCCTACTATTGCTCTTGCCAACTCTATTTCATATACAATACTGAAAAATAGTAATCTGGATGTTGTAAAAGACTTTCCACCTATACGGGTTTGGGGGACAATAGGATTTATTGTAGCCATGTGGATAACAAATCTTACAGGAAACAAAGCAACCGAAGGACAATTTTATATCGGAGGCGTTGTTGCAATTTTATTAGGAATTTATGCATTAACTTTACCTAAATGCCCACCTCAAAAACTGATTGATAAAAATGCTCCGTTATCAGAGCAATTAGGACTGAATGCCTTTAAACTTTTTGCTAATTATAAAACAGCATTATTCTTTTTATTTTCCATGCTTTTAGGGGCTGCCTTACAGCTTACCAATGCGTATGGTGATGTATTTTTGAGTGAATTTGCTCATTTTCCTAAATATGCAGATTCTTTTGTGGTGCAGAGATCAACAATTATTATGTCGATTTCACAGGTTTCGGAAACACTGTTTATCCTTGCAATTCCTTTCTTTTTAAAGAAATTCGGTATAAAGAAAGTAATGTTGATGTCAATGCTTGCCTGGGTTTTAAGGTTTGGCTTTTTCGCATATGGAATTCCTGAAGGATATGGGCTTGCACTGATTATTCTTTCCTGCATTGTTTATGGAATGGCATTCGATTTCTTCAATATTTCAGGTTCCCTTTTCGTAGAGACCACAACCGATAAAAAGATCCGTTCTTCTGCACAGGGTTTATTTATGATGATGACGAATGGTTTTGGAGCTGTTTTTGGAAGTTATATGGCAGGTTGGGCGATTGATAAATTCTTTACACGTGAATTTACTAATGTAAGTGATTTATCTGCTTATCTGGAAACAACTCCCGATAATCGGACATTTTTAGAAATTCTGAAAAATTCTTTTAATGCAGCTGTTAATTCCGATGGAACTTTGTCCTCTATTGTGATGGTAAAAGACTGGCAGAATATCTGGTTATCTTTTGCTGCGTATGCATTAGTTTTGGCTATTCTTTTTGCTCTTTTATTTAAACACAAACACGATCCTAAAGAAGTAGCCCATATCAATCATTAAAAAAAAATATTAAGCTTATTATCAATACAATACAATACAATACAATACAATACAATACAATACAATACAATGCACTTTAGAAATAAAGTGCATTTTTTTATTTTTTCAGGCAACCTTTTGTATTTTTCCACGTCTTTAAGATAGAAACTAAAACATGAAGAATTTAGAAGAAAACTTTACACTTGCTAAAAAACAGGATCGGAGGGCTCAAAAAGCTCTTTATGATGCTTTTTCAAGTAAAATGTTGGCTGTTGCGAATTCTTATACCAATAATATCCATGATGCTGAAGATATTCTATTAAATGCATTCCTAAAGTGCTTTACTAAATTGAATGAATGCAGAGATTATAAGAGTTTTCCATTTTGGCTGAGAAAGATCATAATCAATGACTCAATAAATTTTATAAGGAAAACAAAAAACATTTTATATGCAGATGTAGAAATCGCCGATGATTTTTCTGATGACGATTTTGAAGAAGGATTGGAAGAAATTAATCTTGAAGAAATATTTTCTAAAATGCCACCAGGGTATAGGATTATTTTTAATTTATATGTTTTTGAAGAGAAAAAGCACCAGGAAATAGCTGAGATCCTTAATATCTCCGAAGGGACAAGTAAGAGTCAGTTAAACAAAGCTAAAAGGTGGCTGGTTGAATTTTTTAAAACTAAAGAAAATGAAAAACAAAATGCTGAATAAATTAAAATCCGGATATGAAGAAATGGAGATAAAGCCATCTCATGATCTTTGGAACAAAATAGAAGCAGGTTTGGATGAAGCAGATATTTCAGTTGAAAATCTACCTGTTTCATCGCCTTATAAGTGGTGGAAATATGCAGCAATTATTCTGTTCTTATTATCTTCAGGAATTCTTGTTTATTTTAATATAGACAGGACAAAAACTGCACATATAATTGCCCATGACAAGTCAAACGAGAAAACTGAGACTTTAGATAATAAACCAGAGTTAGCATTCCGGAATGAGCATCTGGATCATTCTGCTATATCTTCGGATATTGTTGATCGTAGTATTGCAACAAATGGTAAAGAGAAGGAAAGAGTAGATAGTATCACATCCAATCGTGATCATAATAGGGCTATTACAAAGGATATTAAAGTGTCAAATTATGAAGCAGATCACGATCTTCATCCTATAGCATCTGGCGTTCAAATAAAGCCTGTTGATCTTGTAATTCCCGAGGAAGAAAAGATATCTGAAAATAAATTAGGTACGGTTAATCAAAAAACTGAGAAAAAAACTGCAAAATATATAGAGGCTTCAGACTTACTTGTTGGAAGAGAATATGATAAAATACAAGGAAACCTGGAAAAAGGACCGTACATAAGAATTGAATTGGATAAACTAAAACCGCACCTTTCAAAAGCGGCTGTAACATTAGGAGTCACTGTCCATACCAAAACAGATTAAAACAATTTCGACTTATAATCACAATATATCATCCAACTCAAATGCAGCTGGACAGCTGGAATAATTAATAAAAATAAGAAAAATGAAAAATAAAGCTCTAATTTCTGCCATCATGATGACTGCTTCTGTAATGGCTTTTTCACAGGAAAAATCAGGGAATTATTACGATTCCCGTTCCCGGGAAACTTTGAAAGAAAAAATTAATAATTATACTGCAAAAATCGACAGCATTATTACTTCAGAAAAGACAAAAATGAATGGAGAGCTTGATGCTGTTGATAAAGACTTTAAGGATGGAAAGATTTCTGCTGATGATAAGAAAAAAATGAATGGTGAAATTGCGGTGAAGTATGAAAATAGTATTAATGAAAAGGTTGATGCTGAAAAAGAAAGCTTTGAGGATATAACAAAAGAGAAAGTAAGAAAATCTGTTCTGGGTAAAAGTATTGATGAGAAAAAAACAGATATGAAACGTCTTTTAAATCATGCAGGTGTTCTTATTGGTGGAGGCTTTTTAAATCTTACAGATAAGTCTGCTCCGTTTAATTTTTCTAACAATTCTGAAGAACTTCGTTCAGGAAAGTCAGGGTCTCTTTCTTATCAGTTTAGATTTGAAGTGCAGGCAGGAAGTAATGCCAGCCCCGTATTGCTGAATTTTGGAGTTGGGCTGAGATCGGATATCTATAATGTGAAGAAACCAATGGTTTTTGCACAAGCTGATGGAAAACTCTTTCAAAGACCTTTTACGATGGGTAATCTGAAATCTTCACAATTAAAAGCAGAATATATTGAAATTCCTCTTGAAGTGCAGTTTGTATTAAATCCTAAGTACGTAAATTATGGTGGTGAGAAATTTCTGGATAACAGTCAGCCACAGTTGAGGATAGGTCTTGGTGTATATGGAGGCGTAAAAATCGGAAGTAAAATAAAATACAGATACTCCAATGAAGAGTCAAACAGGAATATTTTTAAACAGAGGATAGAAGATGGGATGAATCCTTTCCTTTTTGGAACAAAATTGAGTATAGGCTATCGTGGGATTAGTTTATATGTGAAAAAAGATCTTACTCCTATTTTTAATGATGATGCCCTGATGAAAAACAAAAACGGAATACAAATAGGTTTAGAAATTTTCAATTTAATGTTTTGATTTTTAATAGGATATCATGATATTGAACACGCTTTTATAAGTGTGTTTTTTTTTGTATTTTGGCATTTTAAGAATTATGAAAAATATTCAGTTAATAGGATCATTATTAGTAATCGCAGGAAGCTTTTTACCGCTGGTTCATGTTCCTGTTATTGGAAACTGGAATTACTGGAAGTTGGATCACTCACTGGCAATAATTTGCTGGATTTTGGGTGTTTGTGCTCTCTTTGGAGTGGTCAATAATCGTTTTAAGATGGGGCAAATTCTAGGCTTTTTACTTATCCTTTTGTTTATATTTACCCTGGTTGCCATTAAAATGCAATCTTTGAATTATTTCAGTTTTCTTCCTTTTTCATCATGGAGAGAGACATTTGCGGGTGTGGTTAAGCTCAAATGGGGATGGATTATAGAGTTTTTAGGAGCTTTTTTATTATTAATTAAAAAAAACACAACAAAAATATGAAACATCTCAACATTTTATTCATTTTGCTTTTTATCTTAAGTCTTTCACAGGTAAGAGCCCAGCAAAATATTTTTCTGACCTCAGATCAACCTGCAAAATGTCAGAATATAAAAACAGGAAAATTCTTACGTGTGGATATGCCTATTGATGAATGGGTAATGACTGTACAAGACAATATTCAAACAGAATATTATAACAAAGGTAAAGACTATATAAAATCACGATTAGATTTCGTAGATGATTGTAATTATAAAGTTACGCTGATAGCCAAATCTGAAGAAAGTTATCCAATGAAGTTGGGAGAAGTGTTGGTAAACAGGGTTTTAGAAACTGATCGTAATTTTATTAAAATTACTTCAGAATATAATAATAAAACGACAGAATTTATAATTAGTAAAGTCGAAGATATGAACTAATTACTATCAAATAAAATGAAGCCGTAAGGTTACATATATCAATAAAAAAAATAAATCATACACATGAAAGAAGTATTCATCGTTTCCGCAGTAAGAACACCAATGGGGAGTTTTATGGGAAGTTTATCAACTGTTCCTGCTACAAAGCTGGGAACTGTTGCCGTAAAAGGAGCATTAGACAAAATTGGTCTTGATCCGAAATTGGTTCAGGAAATTTACATGGGGAACGTATTACAGGCAGGAGAAGGGCAGGCACCTGCCCGTCAGGTGGCATTAGGAGCAGGACTTTCTATCGAAACTCCGTCCACAACAGTAAATAAAGTTTGTGCTTCAGGAATGAAAGCCGTAACAATGGCGGCACAAGCTATTAAAGCAGGTGATGTAGATATAATCGTTGCCGGAGGAATGGAAAATATGTCTTCAGTACCTCATTATTATAACGCAAGAATAGCAACCAAGTTAGGCGATGTTAAAATGCAGGATGGAATGGTTTTAGACGGTCTGACAGATGTTTACAATAAAGTTCACATGGGTGTTTGCGCAGAAAAATGCGCAACAGATTATTCTATCTCAAGAGAGGAGCAAGACCAGTTTGCTATCGAATCTTATAAAAGATCAGCTAAAGCATGGAGTGAAGGTAAATTCAATGATGAGGTTGTATCTGTTGAGATTCCTCAAAGAAAAGGAGAACCTGTAATTTTTGCTGAAGATGAAGAGTATAAAGCTGTTAATTTTGACAGATTGCCAACACTTCCAACAGTATTTAAAAAAGAAGCAGGAACTGTAACTGCAGCTAATGCCTCAACTTTAAATGACGGTGCTTCAGCTTTGATTCTTGTGTCTAAAGAAAAAATGGAAGAATTAGGACTTAAGCCTTTAGCGAAGATCGTTTCTTACGCTGATGCAGCTCAGGAGCCTGAAAACTTTACAACAGCACCTGCTAAAGCTTTACCTATTGCGCTTAAAAAAGCGGGGTTAGAACTTACAGATATCGATTTCTTTGAATTTAATGAAGCATTTTCAGTCGTTGGTTTGGCTAATAATAAGATCTTAGGATTAGATTCCGCCAAAGTAAATGTAAATGGAGGGGCTGTCGCTTTAGGACATCCACTGGGAAGCTCTGGTTCAAGGATTATTGTTACTCTGATTAATGTTTTAAAACAAAACAATGCTAAATATGGGGCTGCTGCTATCTGTAATGGTGGTGGAGGTGCTTCAGCTATTGTTATTGAAAATATCTAGTATTCAAATTCTTTTTAAATATTTGAATTGGAGCTTTAAAGGCTCCAATTTTTGTTTTAAAACCTGTAATTATAATTCAAGACCTCTACATATCAATAGTATTTAAAGAATTGATAATATATCAGGATATTCTAATTAATAAAAAAAACTGCTGAATATTCAGCGGTTTTTCTATTTTTGTGCATCTAATATATTTGAAATGTCCGAAACAGAGAATCAACGACCAAAAAATATTAAGAATAATCCAAAGATAATGAAGGCTTGGGCAGTGTACGACTGGGCCAATTCTGTTTACTCTTTGGTTATTACCTCTACCATCTTTCCTATTTATTATTCTATTCTTACTACCGCATATGAAAAAAAGGAGTATGTAACTGAGACAAAACAATGGATTGATGTTCCTGTAAGGCATTTAATAAAGATTTTTGGAAAAGAATATCAACCTGATGCAGTGTATGGATATTCACTTACCATATCGTTCTTTATCGTAGTATTATTATCTCCATTTTTATCTTCTTTGGCAGATACGATCGGAAATAAAAAATCATTTTTGCAATTCTTCTGTTATCTTGGAGCTACTTCATGTATGGGATTGGCTATGTTTACAGGAATGCATAATGTATTTTTAGGAT
This sequence comes from Chryseobacterium sp. B21-037, assembly GCF_028570785.1. NCBI lineage: Bacteria > Pseudomonadati > Bacteroidota > Flavobacteriia > Flavobacteriales > Weeksellaceae > Chryseobacterium > Chryseobacterium sp. B21-037. The sequence goes on along the minus strand of NZ_JALGCB010000001.1, from coordinate 1,482,944 downwards.
TACTTTTCAGTATTACAGCAAGTGTAGGATTTTGGGGAAGTCTGGTATTCTATAACTCATTTTTACCCGATATCGCAACTCCGGATAAGCAGGATGCTCTTTCAGCAAAAGGTTATGTCTACGGTTATATTGGTTCTGTAGTTTTAGTTGTTATTTGTTTAGTTCTGATTCAGGTTTTCGCTAAAGGTGCTGCCCAACAACTTTTATTTACAAGAATAAGTTTCTTATTAACGGGAGCATGGTGGTTTGGTTTTTCCCAGTATACTTTTAAACATTTGCCACAATTTGGAAATGTAAAAGATAACCTGCCAAAGGATCTGGTTTTATTAAATTATAAGAATATATTCAAAAAGCACGCAGAACAAGGAGGTTTTTTTGAGGTACTTAAAGATAATATGAGCTTTTATAAAGATATTGCCAAAGAAAGCTTTCATGAACTTTTTAAGGTAGGAAATGAGCTTTTTAAAGATAAAAATCTGAAATTTTTCCTTTCGAGTTTCTTTTTTTATAGTGTGGGAATGCAAACCATTTTCCTCATGGCTACGCTATTTGGTAAAAGTGAAATTAATCTCGCACAGGATAAGCTTATAGGGACTCTTCTGGTAATCCAGATCGAGGCAATTATAGGAGCTATAATTTTCTCCAGATTATCAAAGAGAATAGGAAATAAAAATGTAATTTCTATCGCTATTGTGTTATGGATTGTAGCCTGTCTATGGGCCTATTTCTTAAATAAAGAAAATCCAAATGTTGAATATCAATTTTATGGAGTTGCAGCAGTTGTAGGTTTAGTGATGGGCGGGCTTCAGGCCATGTCCAGATCAACATATTCAAAACTGTTACCTGAAGATTCAATGGAAAATACAACCTATTTTAGTTTTTATGATGTATTGGAAAAAATAGCCATTATTATCGGAACATTTATTTTCGCAACATTGATTGAGCATTTTAATAATATGCGTATTGCTGCCCTTTCAATGACTTTATTCTTTGGGGTTGGCCTTATACTGATTAGGTTCCTGAAGGTCAAAATGCTGAAAGATCGTGATACATTGTAGACGACATAAATAAAAAAGACGCTTATAAGCGTCTTTTTTATTAAAAAGGTCTAAAAAATGATAGAAGCATATTGTTAATTAATTAGCCTTTTTGTTATATTGTACTTATCATTTTAATAATTTTCATGACGATTAATCACTAGGTGTAGATTTTTTTGTTTATTTGTATAAAAATTAATAATGATAAAGAAAATTCTACTTTTTAGCATTTCGTTATGCTTTGTCTTAAATTTTGCTCAGAATTTAAGGCCTGTCTCGCAGAAAATATCAGAATATCATAAACAAGGTAAACACTTTGAGAAATATGATCTTTTCAATATTAATAGAACTTCACCTAAAATGGAGGAATATAAAAGGGCAGCCACAGATATTACTGCAATGACTATCCATTCTGTAAATCTAAAAAAGTTGGTCAGAGACAAGCCTGAATCTATTGAAATTTCATTTCCTTTCGAAGGAGATAAAAAGCTTACCGTAGAGCTTTACAAGCATCAGATTTTTACAGATAACTTTAAAGTAACCACCAATACAGGGGAAATTGTGCCATATAACCCTGGAGCGTATTACAGAGGTATCATTAAGGGAGATAATTCTTCGATCGTTGCTTTTAGCTTCTTTGAAGATGATGTAGTTGGAGTAGCTTCATCCTCTGAATTAGGAAATGTTATTGTCGGAAAAATAAAGAATTCGGAAGATTTTGTAAGCTATTCTGAGTCAAAACTTACAGACACGAATCCTTTTGTTTGTGGAGTAGACGAGTTAAAAGAAAATCAGGTTCAAAAGACATCATTTGATCCTGCTACTGTTAATAAAGCTGTTACTGAAAACTGTGTCCGGATTTATTATGAAGTTTGTTTTGCTCCTTATCAAAATAACGGCTCCAATACAACAACGGTAACGAATTGGCTTACGGCTGTTCATAACAATATCGCAACACTTTATAATAATGATGATATAAAAGTAGCCCTTAATGAAATTTTTATCTGGACTACTGCGGATCCTTATACAGGAACTCCTGGTGCTAATCTTAGCAGCTTCAGAACAAACAGGCCTACTTTTAATGGAGATCTTGCTCATTTAGTAAATGCTCCGGCTACAACGAGTATTGCCTATCTCAATTCACTTTGCACGGGAAACAAATATGCATATTCGGGCATCTCTCAGACCTATTCCAATGTTCCTGTTTATTCATGGACTATCCAAGCAATGACTCATGAAATGGGACATAGTTTAGGTTCTCCCCATACCCATGCTTGTGCATGGAATGGTAATGGAACAGCAATAGACGGATGTGGTGCACAAGCTGGGTATAGTGAAGGCTGCACAGGCCCGATTCCGGCCACCACGGTAAAGGGTACGATCATGAGTTATTGTCACCTGGTTTCAGGGGTGGGAATAAGTTTTAGTAATGGATTTGGTCCTCAGCCTGCAGCACTAATCAGGAATACCGTCGACTCCAAACCTTGTCTGGGAACCAACTGTACAACACCTTGTGCGCTTAGCATTACGGCTATGAATATTTCTAATGTTACTACAAATACAGCAAATGCTACTATTACGGATGGAACTTCTACTTCATGGAAGTATAAATTGACAACAATGGACGGGACAGTTGTAACATCAGGAAATACAACCACTCAAAATATTAATTTAGCGAACCTTCAACCGGCCACTTACTACAGACTTTTTGTAGGATCGGGTTGTTCGGGATCAAATGCTTTTCAAAGATCCCAGTTATTTCTAACAGATGCCAATTGGTGTGGAGGTATATTATTTACGGATACAGGAGGGGTGAATGGTGCTTATGGTAATAATGAAACTATTGTAAAAACTTTTTATCCGAGTTCCGGTTCGGCACTCAGCATGACTTTTACAGAACTTGAACTGGAAGAAGACTATGATTATATGTATATTTATAATGGTCCTTCAACGACTTCACCTTTGTTTGCTAATGGGACTTTAACTGGGAATACATTGCCGGGAGTATTTACTTCTACTCATGCTACAGGTGCTATTACTGTAAGGTTTGTATCGGATCCTGCTGAAACAGGAAGTGGTTGGAAAGCAGGTTTTTCATGTGCTGTTCTAGGTATTGAAGATGTAAGTACAAAAGACAATACCGTGAATATTTATCCTAACCCAGCAAAGAATATGATTGTCATTTCAGCCAAGGAAAACCTCAGATCCTATAAAATGTACGATGAAGCAGGAAGGTTAGTATTGTCATCCGATTCATTAAAGGGAAATAAATCAGAAGTTAATATTTCATCAATACAAACAGGAAATTATGTAGTTTCTGTAGAAACGGAAAAACAGACGGTAATAAAGAAATTAATAAAACAATAATACCCAATAAAAAAGCCTGATCAAATCAGGCTTTTTTATTGGGTTGATCAGGTTGGAAGTATGAATAAGGCTTATGGTTACAAATCCATTATTGTTCAAAAAATATTGTAATTCGGCCCGGATTTTGATTATATTCAGCAGAATAATCTTAAATTTGCAAAAAGATTTATTGTCAAGATGACGAACCCTCTATTTTACGCAAAAATAATTCTGTTTGGAGAATATGGGATGATAGAAGATTCCCAGGGGCTTGTGGTACCTTATAGTTTCTATAAAGGAGCTTTAAAATTCTCTGATCTGAATTCTGAATTTGAATTGAAATCAAATCAGCATCTGCAGAAATATTCTGATTTTCTTGCGGATCTTAATCTTTCTGATGACTTCCAACTTAATATAGAAAGTTTTAAAAAAGATATTTCAAATGGACTTTTCTTTGATTCTAATATTCCTCAGGGATATGGGGTAGGAAGTTCAGGGGCTTTAGTAGCTGCTATTTTTGAACGTTATTCTATGAATAAGCTTAACCCGGAGAATATTTCCAAAGAAAATCTTAAAAAACTGAAAGCTGTTTTTGGAGAAATGGAAAGCTATTTTCACGGCAAAAGCTCAGGAATGGATCCTTTAATCTGTTATATGAATCTTCCCATCCTTATCGAAAACAAAGAAAATCTCGATAGGGTTGCTATTCCTGAAGGGGAAGAAGGAAAAGGAGCAATCTTCCTTATAGATTCCGGAATGACCGGAGAAACCGGCCCGATGATTCAGATTTTCTTTGAAAAAATGAAGACAGAAGGTTTCCGTAAAACATTAAAAGAGGAGTTTATCCGTTATAATAATGCCTGTATCGAGGCTTTTCTGAAAAAGGATATGAATCCTTTCTTTAGAAACTTGAAAAAACTTTCACACTGGGCTTATGAACATTTTCGACCAATGATTCCGGAAAGTATTTTCAACATATGGAAGAAAGGTCTGGATTCCAATGCCTATTATCTTAAGCTATGCGGAAGCGGTGGCGGAGGATATATACTTGGATTTACCAAAGACTATGAAAAGGCGGAAAAAATGCTTGATGGTTTTAACAAAGAGGTTATTTACAGATTTTAAACAGATTGGGAATGAATTCTGAAAAAGAAACTTTCCAATCAAAAAACTATATATCTAAATCTTTATTTTATAGATTCTCACAGTTCGTGGGCTTTCTTTTAGGCGCAAGGTTTTTTGTAGCGATCTTGCTTACATTTGCGCTTTATGTATCTACTTTTTTCTTATTTAATCAGGAGGAAAGTCTTCGAAATTTTGTCTTCGATTTTAAGGTTCACGGTATTATTTTCTGTACGGTACTGAGCATTCTAGCGGGAGGAATTATCAACCAATTCTACGATTTTGAAAAGGACCATGTGGTGAAACCTTTTCGTACAAGAATTCAAAGTTTTATTGCCCAGAAATATTTCTTGTACGCATATCTCGCATTAAGTGTTATTTCCCTGGGAGTTGCTTGGTTTATTTCACATAACGTATTTATTTTTTTTCTGATCTATCAGTTTTTTATGTGGTTTTACAGCCATAAGTTAAGCCGTGTATTGCTGCTGAATAACCTTACTTTTGTAAGTCTTACATTATATCCTTTCTTTGGGATGATGGTATACTATGAAACTTTTTCCAAAAAGGTTCTTTTAATGGCCATTTTCCTTTTTTTGATCCTTTTATGCATTGATATTGTAAAAGACACACTGACCAAAAGCGTTGATAAAGCGTTTGGATATACTACAATTCCTAATTATTTCGAAAATAAAACAACTAAAATCATTATCGTATCTCTGCTTATTGTAACGATGGTGGTGTCTATGAAGCTAATTATGAGAACCGGGGTCTCCGGTTTTATGGCTTATTACTTTGTCGGCGGGATGTTTATTATGATTTTATGTATTTATTTACTCCTCAACTACTCCCGGAAAAGCAAGTTCATAACATTGAATATATTAAGACTTTGGGTCTTCGTAGGAATTATTGCGATGCTTTTGAACGGGATCGAAAGTAAATTTTAAAAAATATTTTTTAAAAAGACTAAGGTTATTATTACCTTTGCAAAATTAAATTTAATAAAAAGGAATGCCCATTTTTAACGATACTAAAGTTGCATTTGCAGACAAAACAGATGCCCAATTAAGAAAAGCATATTGGATGTTTAAAATGATTGAACAACCGGCTTTAACCAGTGTTGGAACTTCTATTCTTAATTTTACCGTTCATCATAATTTTCCTTTTGTAACCGGGATTGTAAAAAATACTTTATTCGAACAATTCTGTGGTGGCGAAACACGGGAAGAAAGCATGAAAGTGGTAAAGCAATTATTCAAAAGAGGGGTTGGAAGTATTTTCGATTACTCAATTGAGGGAAAAGAAGATGAAGAAACTTTTGATGCAGTATGTAAGGAAATCAAGGATATTGTAAGATTCTCCGTAGGAAATCCGGCAATTCCATTTATTGTTTTTAAGCCTACAGCTTTTGGAAGAATTGATCTGTATGAAGCAGTTGGTAAAAACGCAGAGCTAACGACCAGCCAGAAAGAAGAATGGGAAAGAGTGGTAAGAAGGTTTGATGAGGTTTGTAAGCTTTGCCATGAGAATGATAAGAAAGTAATGGTTGATGCAGAAGAAACATGGATGCAGGATGCTGCAGATCATCTTTGTGAAGAGATGATGGAAAAGTACAACAAAGAAAAACCAATTGTTTGGAATACGATTCAGATGTACAGAACCGGAAGGCTGGAATACATGGAAAGCCATTTGCAAAGAGCCCGAGAAAAGAATTATTTTATAGGCTATAAAATAGTACGTGGAGCTTATATGGAAAAGGAAAGAGCCAGGGCAGAACAAAAGGGATATGCAGATCCTATCCAGCCTAATAAAGAAGCAACTGATAGGAACTATAATGCAGGAATTGATTTTGTAATGAATCATTTAGATAAAGTTTCAGCATTTTTTGGAACCCATAATGAGATCTCTTCCGAGTTGGTTATGGATAAAATGAAAACAAAATCTCTGGAAACGGGTAATCTTCATGTATATTTTGGACAACTTTACGGGATGAGTGATAATATTACATTCGCTTTATCAGATAAAGGCTATAATGTGGCTAAATACCTTCCTTATGGTCCAGTAAAAGACGTAGTTCCTTATTTGACCAGAAGAGCTCAGGAAAACACTTCTGTGGCCGGGCAGACCGGTAGAGAACTGGGACTGTTAAAGAAAGAATTAGAAAGAAGAAAAAACAGTAAATAATTAATACCAATTATTTAAAAATAATAAACCTCACCAATTGTGAGGTTTTTTTATTCGCATTATTAAGGTATATTCAGTGTTATATGACTTTTTTGTGAAAATAATTTAATATTATTTTGTTTTCATTGTTAATTATTTATTAATTTAATATATTTGGTTAACACATTAAAAATAAAATAAATGAGAAAAATTTTACTTATTGCTATCATCACAATAGCAAATTTTACCTTAGCACAAACCTACACTAATGGAGGTTTAAGTACGGGAACTACTTCGAAAAGTGGTGTTACTGCACCTGCTGGATACACATGGTCTGAAGTTCAGAATAATACAGGAAATACAACAGAGTCCAATACAAGTTCGGGCTATGGAGGGACTTATAGTTCAACAACAAGTAGCTTTTTTATTGCAGATGATTTTACAATTCCTCCCGGTGCTCAATGGCAAATTAGTACGATAGATTTTTTTGCTTATCAAACCGGATATACAGGAACAACGTCTCCTTTTAATACAGTGAGGGTAAATATATTCAGTTCTGATCCTTCTGTTTCAGGTGCGGTAAGTGTTTTTGGGAATGATACAACCAATAGGTATACTACAGGGGTAGATTATAATACATATAGAATATTTAATAGCGCAGTACCTACTTCAGCTTCTGTACCGGGGACAACAAGGAAAATTTGGAAAATTACGGCAAGTACACCTGTTACCTTAAACGCTGGCACTTATTGGATAAAATATCAATTACAAAACGCAATTACAGCAAATGCAGGTTTTTTACCTTCTGTTACTATACCAGGAAGCAGAGGGCTTGCCAGTTTTAATGCTAAACAAAATAATGCCGTAGCAGGAACATGGATTTCATTAATAGATGATGGAAATCCTACAACAGCACCTGATTATACTGTTGATATGCCCTTTATAATAACATTTACATCAACAACATTGGGAACTAATGAAGTGATGCAATATGATAACAGGATACAGGTTTATCCCAACCCTGTAAAAGATATTTTTAAAATTAGTAATCCCGAAAAGATTAAGATCAGCAGTGTGGAAGTAATTGATGTATCAGGAAAGTTAGTGAAAACACTAAAAGGTTCAGAAGAATATAATGTTTCTGAACTTCCTACAGGAAATTATATTTTAAAAATTAAAAGTAATGAGATTACAAAAATGACTAAACTTTTAAAACAATAGGTTTAGTTTTTTCTTAAACTATTTTCAGCCTGATCAATTCTTTGATCAGGCTTTTTTATGGCTCAAAACTTTCGAATTTTCCGTTTTCATAAAACAAAACGATTCTTTTTATCTTACTTTGTTGATTTTCAATTACTTGATTAATAATTCTCTCATTTGAATTCTCTAATCGCTGAGAATCGTTTATTTTTTCCTGAGCTTTAACCTTGTACGGTACAGGAGATTCTCGAAGGGGTTGTTTTTGGGGAACAATTTCATCTTCATCAATGCCGAAATCTTCATCATCGTTCATCATGGTAAACAGATCAGGGAGGGAAGTAGGCTTTAACTTTTCTTCATCCGGTTCATCTGGTTCGGGAACTGAAGTTTCGGGTAAGGCTGATTTGAGCATTTCACCTTCGCCATTGACTAACCAATCCCAAAGGATCTCAGGGAAATGAGATTTTATTTTTATAATAAATTCCAAAGAAGGTTTGTTCCTTCCGGAAGTGATATGAGAAATGGAAGATCGCTGTACATCGATCTCATCTGCGAATTCAGAAGGAGTAAGTCTTGAATACTCGATAACTTTGGAAATTCTTTCATTTAAACTCATAAAAATAAGCTTTTAATTGTTTTACAAATGTAAATAATAAATTTACAAATGCAAAATACAAATGTAAATAATTATTCACATTCATAATATACAAAAGTAAATAGGTATATTGTTGATAAACAACATATTATATTACTCATAAAATTCTACTGTAATTTTTATTCAACAATTTATCCTCATATCTGATTTTAGTGATATATACTTAAAATAAGAAGTCAATAAATTTTCTGTTAATAGGATGCTGTTCAAAAATTAGTATTAATCTTCTGATAAGGCTCTATTCATCACTATTTATTGTCTTTTTGAATGACGCTGGAGTAGGACCAATGATAAATGCCTGATTTCAACCATATATAATATGAAGTTATACTCAAATTTAAACGCTAAGTGTCTATTAATGGCAATTTCTTATGAGAAACTGATTAAGATTAATCTGAAAATTCCTCAATGCATTACTATATAATAAAATGACTTTTTATCTGTCCTATTTAATGACGGAAATCAAAAAAAATAAGAAAATAATCCACAATTTACATTTGTATACAAGGCGGGAAATTTATGTTTTCCACATCTTACTGTGTTTAATCACATTACCCTCAATTGAGGATAAATAGGGAATTGATCACTTCAAGTAAATTTAAAATAAGCATTTAGATAATCATAGTAAATATTTGATTTTAAATTACTTAATAATATTATATTAAATTATTAGCAATCCACAATTTTATCCACAGACATTATGGCAATTTACATTGTTTAATAAAGTTACAAATGTTAATTTTATTTTCTCTTTAAAAATGGCTAATTTTGACTCATGTAAATTATTATGAAATGAACTTTGAACAGATCTATCTTCAAAATCCAAATTTTCCTAATCGCTATATTTCCCCTGAAAAATTATTTTTTTACCTACAGACGAATCTCAGCGAATATATTACAGAGATAGGAAGATCGTATTTGGAGAAGCCCATTTATAAATTAAGTATTGGCAGTGGACCTATTAAAATACTGGCATGGTCGCAAATGCATGGAAATGAATCAAACGCTACCCATGCTATGCTTGACTTACTGGTAAGTCTTGATAAATATCCTGAAATGAAGGAAGATTTATTCAGCAAGATCAAACTTGACTTTATCTTTATGCTAAATCCTGATGGCTCTGAAAGATGGACAAGGCTAAATGCAAAGGATATAGACCTTAACAGGGATTTTCATAATGAGGCCAGTAAAGAGATTAAGTTCCTTAAGAATATAGTATCTGCAAACCAATATGATTATGCTCTGAATTTACATGAGCAAAGGACTATTTTTACAACAGATGGAATCCATCCAGCCACACTTTCGTTTTTGGCTCCCTCTGAAAATGAAGAGCGCACCGTTACGGACAACAGAAAAAAATGTATGGCAGTGATTGGAAGGATATACAATCATTTAAAAGATTTAATTCCTAATCAGATTGGAAGATATTCTGATGAGTTTTATCCAACATCAACTGGTGATAATTTTATTAAAGCAGGAATGCCTACGATTCTATTTGAGGGAGGACACTTTGTAGATGATTATACAAGGACAGGAACAAGAAAATATTATACTATAGCATTATTCTATGCTTTAAAAGCAATCAGTGAACTTAATTCTGATATTACAGGCTGGGAATCTTACCTCGATATTCCGGAGAATAAAGAAAGCCACTACGATATTATCTACAGAAATGTAAAACTGAATACAGATCATCATTGTATTTTAGATATCGCAGTTCAGTACAGAGAAATTAAAGAAGAAGGAAAAGATGATTTGTCTTTTATTCCATTTGTTATGGAGGTGGGAGATGTAAAGAAAAGAAAAGGATGGCTTGAAATAGATTGTACGGGAAAGAAATTTTTGTGTGCTACCAAATACCCTAAGCTGGATGAAAAAGTAGATTTTAGTATTGAAGATTAAAAAATGAAAAATAAAAAGCGGAACATTTGTTCCGCTTTTGTTTTATTAGATGAGGTTTGCAGGATTAATTAATAACTTTGATTCCATTAGCTACAAATCTCACTTCCTCTTTTGGTTTTGTGATAGCGTCGATCTCTGATTGTGGTTTTTTAGCATCTTCAGCATAATGCTTTTGTTCATCTACAGAGATTACTTTTCTTTCGGCATTTCCTTCCAAAACAACGTTTTTCCCTTTCAGAGCAGTAGGAACGAAGAATGCATAATCTTTCATTTTTACAAAGAACTGAGAATTATCTTCAGTCTGAATAGTTAGCCAGCATCCTTTTTTCTCACATACATCGGTTACTTTTCCTTTGATGGCTACATTCTCAAGTTTTTTATTTTCTTTTTTCAGTTTTTTACCAAGTTTTTCAACCGTAATCGCCTTAGATTCTACAGATGAGTCAACACCAGCACCATAAGTATCTCCCACGATAGCATTTCCTGCCGGCGGAGCGAACTTTTTCTGTGATGTCTCCTGAGCGAATGCTACAGCAGAAGTACTGATTGCAACCGCAAGTAATATGGATTTGAATTTCATTTTTAATATTTTTTTCAAAAATAACAATAAAAATTGAATTAATAAGTTAGATATACTTGATAAAAAATAGGTGTATTTGTAATTTTTGCATAAAATTCAAAATCAGAAACTTATTTGTTTATATTTGGAAATTCTAAATAATCTATGCAGAAAAAATTAAAACTTTGGGATGCCATTATGTTGGTAATGGGTTCTATGATTGGGAGTGGAATCTTTATTGTAAGTGCCGATATGATGAGGAATCTGGGATCCGGATACTGGTTGATCGTAGTATGGGTTATTACAGGAATAATGACAGTGGCAGCAGCGATAAGCTATGGGGAACTGTCTGCATTGTTTCCTAAAGCAGGAGGACAATATACTTACCTTAAGGAGATTTTCGGTAAAAGGATGGGGTTTCTATATGGCTGGGGGCTTTTTACGGTTATTCAGACGGGTACTATTGCTGCCGTTGCAATGGCTTTCGGTAAATTTACTGCTTACCTGATTCCAGCACTTAATGATGCTGAAGCAATTTTTCAGAGTGGTGAGTTTAAGATAACGTGGATCCAGATATTAGCAATTGCCGTTATTCTTCTTCTTACATACATCAACACAAGAGGAGTAGAAAGCGGGAAGATTTTACAGAATATCTTTACAGGCTCTAAAATTATAGCATTAATAGGTCTTATTGCAGCCGGATTTATTTTAGTTGATGTTTCCCATCTTTCTGAAAATTTTGGATTTGGTTATGACTCATTTAACAATCTGAAAAAAGATATTAGCGGAAATTTTCTCAAACATGGATGGGAACCTATTGGAGGAATGACCTTACTTGGAGGTGTTGCCGCAGCTATGGTAGGTTCCGTTTTCAGTTCTGTAGCCTGGGAGAGTGTTACTTTTGTATCCGGCGAAATTGATAATCCTAAAAAAAATGTGGTTAAGGCAATGATCTATGGTACTTCTGCCGTAATGCTTCTGTATATAGCAGTAAATTATGTATACCTGAATGCTTTGGACCGGGATTCCATTGCTTTCGCGGCTAATGACAGAGTAGCGGTAGCTGCTTCGCATCATATATTTGGAAGTGCCGGAACAATTATTATTGCTTTACTGGTTATGATTTCTACTTTTGGGTGTAATAACGGACTGATCCTCGCAGGAGCCAGAGTTTTCCAGACAATGGCGAAAGATGGTATGTTTTTCCAGTCGGCAGAAAAAAACAATAAAAATGCAGTTCCCGGAAATGCACTTTGGATGCAGGGAATCTGGGCTTCTTTATTATGCCTGAGCGGGCAGTATGGAAATTTACTGGATATGATTTCTTTTGTGATTGTTTTATTCTATATGATTACTGTTTTTGGTGTAATCTATTTAAGATTTAAACAGCCTAATCTTGAGAGACCTTATAAGACATGGTTATATCCTGTTACTCCTCTTATTTATTTATTAATAGGAACCGGATTTTGTATTTTACTATTGATCTATAAGCAACAATATACCTGGCCGGGGTTTATAATGGTGATATTAGGGCTTCCTGTCTATTATTTTATCAACAGGAACAAAAAAACAGATCAGTAGTACGATCTATTTGCTAAATAAAAAAAATCCTGGCAACGGAGGTAAAAAATAGTTTACGGCTTTCAAGATACTTTGAAAGCCGTAATTTTTAAATGATATTTTTATTTCTTATTATTTCCTGAAAATGTTTAAATTGGTATTTTGTTTTATGCGAATGAAATAATACTGTCAAAACAAAAAAGTTGATATATGGACACACCAAATTACAGAATGCCTTTTGTTCCGTCAACACTAATGTCCGAAGGAGGAAGTATTGATACCTGCGACATGGGAGAGAGTATAGCCCATAACATTATGTTGCTGATAACCACTAAAAAAGGAGAAAACAGATATGATGAAAATTACGGAAATGATGTTTGGAACCTTGAATTCGATAATGGAGTTACAAGCGCTGTTTGGGAGAATATATTCATTAAAAGTCTAAAAAGACAGATACAGGAATATGAACCAAGAATTGTTCAGCCACAGATTGACGCCCACATACAAATTGTAGAACATAGCTACGATACCAAAGAGCACACGGAAATAAAGAAAAAAGTAAGAATTGCCATTAATGCCAAAATGGAGGCAACCGGTGAGCGGTTTAGCTTTTCTACAGAACTGTTTCTGAGCCCTATGTCTATTGATTAATGCTTATTGTAATTGAAATTTATGAATCTAGATCAAAATATATATTCCAAAGAATCTGTAAAGGCAAGAATGCTTCAAAACGCAACGAAAGTATGGGGATTGAAAAGTCCACAATCTTTGGACCCGTTTGTGAAATTACTGATAGATGCCTTCAGTACTGAAATTTTTAAAGCAAATAATGAAATACAGACCGTAAATGCCCGTATTTTAGAGAAACTGGCAAAATTACTGACTCCTTCTATTTATACACATCCAATTCCATCGCATGCTATTGCCTTTACTCAACCTTCAGAATCTTCAGAAGTATTGCTTGAGCATACGGAGTTTTTCTTTAGAAAGCAGATGACCTCTACGGTTAAATCAGAATCGGATAAACAGGTTAACATTCCTTTTACGCCAATCGGTAATGTAAGAATCAATAGAATTCAAACTTCTATTATGTTTGTAGGGAATACATGCTATAGTATCGATGACCGACTGAATAAAATACCTATTTCAAGATTTCAGGGAAAACCGGAAGATTACCGTAAGGTAACCATTGGAGTGGATGTCTCTAAGTACGTAAGTGAGAATTTTCCTAAATATTTAAGTATATTTTGCTCCAATCCTGCCTTTGAACATCTGGATTTTGTTTATAAGCTATTGCCTTATCTTACGGTTACAAGCGATGGCAATCCATTATTTGTGAGGGAAGGCTTATCATATCTTAAAAATGCTCAGGCAGAAGGATATGAACAAATGTTCCGTGAACAATCGATCAGGACAAAAACAATTGAAGATATTAAAAGCATCTACCATCACAAATTCATTGAAATAACAGGATTATCAAACAGCTTGTTTTCGGAAGCCGGTAAACTCCCACAGAATCTGAATTTTCTTGAAGGAAGAGAAGAGATAGAAAAATATATTGATGGAAAACAATATCTATGGCTAACTTTTGAATTTCCGCCACAGTTTTCTTCAGAAATTCTTGATAATTTCTCATTTGTTTTCAATGCTTTTCCTATTTATAACAGAGGATGGAAAAAAACGGAATACAGCCTTGATATCATGGGAAATAATATTCCTTTGGTAACAGATGAGGGAGAACATTTCTTATATGTTGATGAGGTACAGGATGGAGAGGGAAGGAGATATACGGAAATTCCTTTTACTCCGACCGACGACCTTAAAAAAGGACTTTATACGGTAAGAAAAGGAGGAATGGAACGCTTTACCAACAGAAATGCAGTCGATATGATTGCCAATGTTCTGGAACTCACAAGAGACGAGATTGCAGCATTTTCACTTTTAAACAGGGACAATGTAAAAGGGATGTTGAGCGAGATGTCTGATAAAATGAAATCAATGGTACAAAAGGTTAATAATGCTAAAAGAAGTATCAAGCAGGAACTGAATTATGTTATTATGGAACCTGTTGAAAAGACTGATCATACATATGCATCCTTTTGGATTACTCATTGTACTCTGGCCAATCATATGCGTCCGGGAACCGAATTATCCAATCAGCTGAAATCGCAGTCTTTAGTGCTTCTTACAGAAACAATCGGAGGAGCTGAAGAACAAAAAGGAACAGACAGCATTCAGGCCTATAAATATGCACTTACAACCCGTGATAAGATAATCTCATTGGAAGATGTGAAAAATTATTGCAGAATGGTTCTTAAAGATGAACTGAAAGAGGTAAGGGTAAGAAGGGGAACTATGATCAGTAATAAGCCTAAGGAAGGTTTTGTACGAACAGTTGAGATTGAAATTATCCCTCAGAATTATTCTTTTTACGGAAGAGCGTATTGGGAGAATATGTCCAACATGCTTCGGAACCAGATCATTTCTAAAGCAATAGATGGTATAGAATATATTGTCAGTATCAGTAACGAAGATGTTGACTTTTTGAAAACTAAATTAAAATTCCGGAAAAACATAATTTCCGGAATTTTAATTTTATAAGGGCATCATACAATTTTATCCATAAGGATCACTTCTCTGCTTTCGAGTAAAGGAACAATTTGTTCCAACACCAATTTCTTAAAATATTCAGAATTACGATGTATCTCTACAGCCTCTGAATCTTTGTATCCTTCAAATAAAATCAATGTATTCTTATCCGATTGACTCTGATGGAGTTTATAAAATAAATTTCCATCTTCCCGGGAGCTTTGTTCAGCAACTTCTTTCATCATATTCAATACGGTAGGTAATTCTCCCTCTTTTACCTGCCACCTCGCATATACATAAACTTCTTTCTGGCTCATTTTTTTAGATTTAATTAGATTATTTAGCTTCTAAAGCAGCAACTATTTTTTCACCCACTCCTTTTGCGGAGGCGGGGTTTTGTCCTGTAATCAGATTCCCATCAGCAATGCTGTTGGCTGACCATGGTTGTGCAGCGTGGAAAATAGCGCCTTGTTCCGTTAAAGCAGATTGAAGGTCAAAGGGAACATCTTTTCTCGCATAGTTGTCTTCTTCTTTTGTGGTAAAGGATGTAATATTTTTTCCGGCTACCAAATAGCTTCCATCGCTTAATTGTACATTGAGAAGAGATACAGGACCATGACATACGGCTCCTACAATACCATTTTTTTCATATATCTCAGCTATAAATTTCTTGAGAAGAGGTGCTTCCGGCATATCTACCATTGGTGCTAAACCACCGGGTATGAACACAGCATCATATTCATTACTATTAAAATCTGATAACGAAGCTGCTTTTTGCATATCTGACCATCCGGTACCTGTAAGGAATTTTAAATTATCAGGATCATCAGCTAAATTTAAGGCATCTAAAAATGGTGTCTCTCCTGTCAGACTGGCAAAATCAATCTGATAACCGGCTTTTAAAAATTCTGCATACGGATGTGCTACTTCCGGAAGGAAAGTTCCTGTTCTTCTGTTTTCCGGCCCGATTGAGCTGGCATTGGATACAATGATTAATACTTTTGGTTTCATGACTTGAATTATTTGTTATTTTGCTTCGTCGGAATTCTTCCGATTGATATAGCAAATTTATGGTGATAAGACATGCTAAAAGAAGGATCGGAGTCACAAAAAAAGTGTGATTTCGATCACACTCAGTACTTGTTATCATTGGTATACAATCTGCTTAGAGTCTCCCTGCTTACGCCCAGATATTCCGCAACATATTTTTTCGGGATCTGGAGGATAAGATCTGGGTATAATCTTGAGAATTCTTCATATCGCTGTTGAGGTGTACTGGATAATAGTAATGTAATCCTTTGCTGTAAAGCAATATATCCATTGGTAAGTTTTACTCTGAAGAAATGTTCCATTTTATGAAATTCAGCCGCCAGTTTCTCTCTTCCTTCAAGGGTCAGGCATACCACTTCACCCTCTTTCAGGCATTCCACAAACATAGTTGCATTGTTTTGTTTAAAAAAACCGATGTAATCGGTCATCCACCAGTTCTTTTTGGCAAACTGTACAATATGTTCTTTTCCATTTTCATCGATGTAAAAAACTTTATAAATTCCATCTAAAGCCAGGAATTCAAATTTTACTTCATCACTTTCGTGAAGCAGGAATTGATTCTTACGGACTTTCCTGAGTGTAAAAAATGTTTTGATATATTCGAATTCTTCATCAGTAAGGGACGTTATCTCTTCAATATGGTCGCGTAGTCTTTGCATTGATTAGTTAGGGTTAAAGCAATGTAAATTTAAACTTTAAAAAACAAAAACAGGACTTTTAGAGTTAATTAATCTAACACTTTTTAACATAAAAAATTCCATAAAATTCCGTAATTTTGCACATTGTGATTTTCAGGTAAAGTCACGCCAAATTATGAGTAAATCAACAGAATATATAGAAATTTACGGCGCACGCGAGCATAACCTTAAAAATATCAATGTCAAAATTCCACGCAATGAATTAGTGGTTATTACGGGGCTTTCCGGTAGTGGAAAATCTTCATTGGCTTTTGATACCATTTTTGCAGAAGGCCAGCGTCGTTATATAGAAACATTTTCTGCTTATGCACGACAATTTTTGGGAGGATTGGAACGTCCTGATGTCGATAAGATAGAAGGATTATCTCCCGTAATTGCTATCGAGCAGAAAACAACAAATAAAAACCCACGATCTACGGTAGGAACGGTTACGGAATTGTATGATTTCCTTCGTCTGTTATATGCAAGGGTTTCTGACGCCTATTCCCTTTCTACGGGAAAAAAATTGGTTAGCTATACGGAAGACCAGATTCTTGAAACTATTAAAGAAAACTATAAAGGGGAAAAGATCATGCTTATGGCCCCTGTAGTCCGTTCAAGAAAAGGGCATTATCATGAGCTTTTCGTACAGATGGCGAAAAAAGGGTATGGGCAGGCAAGAATTGATGGTGAACTACAGGATATTGAATATGATCTAAAGCTTGATCGTTATAAGACACACGATATTGATATCGTTATTGACCGTTGGATCATTGGAGAAAATGCATCTGAAAGCAGAATGGAGAAGTCACTCAGAACTGCTATGGAGATGGGAGAGGGAATTATCGGAATTCAAAAATTAGGAAGTACGGAAATTGAGTACTTTTCAAAAAACTTAATGGATGCAGAAACAGGACATTCATTAGCATTGCCGGAACCCAACACATTCTCCTTCAACTCACCGAAAGGAAGCTGCCCGGACTGTAAAGGTCTTGGTACTATTAAAAAGATTAATACGGATTATTTTGTGGAAAATCCTAAATTATCCATTAATCAGGGAGGTCTGTTGCCTTTAGAAGATATTAAATCGAATAAATGGATTTTAGCACAGATTAAAAATATCCTGGAGATATTTGGTTTAGGTCTTACAACTCCCATGAAGGATATTCCTGAAGAAGCTTTGGAATATATATATTATGGATGTCATAAAGAATTTAACAAAGACCTTAAATATGCAGGGATCACTAAAAAGATAAAGATTAATTTTGATGGATTGATTCCTTTTATGGAAGAAATTATTGATGAAAAAGAATCTTATGAAGGGGTTTTATTGGAAAGACATTTTACTACTGAGGAAACATGTCCTGAATGTAACGGAACCCGCCTGCAGCCATCAAGTCTGAGCTTTAAAATTGATGGTAAAAATATTGCTGAGGTTAATGGATTGAGTTTGGCTGATCTGAAAGATTGGCTCCATGATGTTAAAGATAAATTCTCAGAAAAAAATAAAATTATTGCTTACGAAATCTTAAAAGAAATCGAAACCAGGCTTCAGTTTTTGCTGGATGTGGGATTAGACTATTTAAGCTTAAGCAGAAGCTCAAAAACGCTTTCAGGGGGAGAATCCCAAAGGATCCGTCTGGCTACACAGATCGGTTCTCAATTGGTTAATGTTCTTTATATCCTGGATGAACCCAGTATCGGACTTCACCAAAGGGATAATGAGAGGCTGATCAATTCATTGAAGAACCTGAGAGATATCGGAAACTCTGTTTTAGTGGTAGAGCACGATAAAGATATGATCCTTGAAGCGGATGAGGTTCTGGATATTGGTCCTAGGGCCGGGAAGTTTGGAGGTGAAATTCTATGGCAGGGAAAACCTAAAGATCTTTTGAAAGCCGACACTATCACAGCGGATTACATTAATGGGAAAAGAAAAATCGAAATACCAGCCGAAAGAAGATCTGGAAATGGTAAGAGCATCGTTTTAAAAGGAGCTACAGGAAACAACCTTAAAAATGTAAATCTCAATATTCCTTTAGGAAAGCTTGTGGTGGTAACAGGAATTTCGGGAAGTGGTAAGTCTTCTCTGATTAACGGAACATTATATCCTATATTGAACAAGCATTTTTACAGAGCGGTTCAGGAACCTTTGCCATACAAAAAAATAGAAGGGCTTGAGAATATTGATAAAATAGTAGATGTAGATCAAGCTCCGATTGGAAGGACTCCTAGATCTAATCCAGCAACCTACACAGGAATGTTTACTGATATCAGAAATCTTTTTGCAGAGCTGCCGGAAAGTAAGATTCGCGGTTACAAGCCGGGAAGATTTTCTTTCAATGTAAAAGGTGGAAGATGTGAAACATGTCAGGGAGGTGGATTGAAAGTAATTGAAATGAACTTCCTTCCGGATGTGTATGTACACTGTGAAACATGTAATGGGAAAAGATTCAACAGGGAAACCCTTGAAGTCCGTTATAAAGGTAAATCAATTTCTGATGTACTAGATATGACAATTGATGAAGCAGTAGAGTTTTTCCAACCTATTCCTAAGATCTACAGTAAAGTTAAAACTTTACAGGATGTAGGTTTAGGGTATATTACAATGGGACAGCAATCAACTACACTATCAGGAGGAGAAGCCCAGCGTATTAAACTGGCTACTGAGCTTGCCAAAAGGCAAACCGGAAATACACTCTATATTCTTGATGAGCCTACCACGGGTCTGCACTTTGAAGATGTTAAAATTTTGATGGATGCGATCAATCAATTGGTAGAACTCGGAAATTCATTCATTATTATTGAACACAATATGGATGTAATCAAATTGGCCGACCATATTATTGATGTGGGACCTGAAGGAGGAAAGCACGGCGGACAGATTGTTGCCCAGGGAACTCCGGAAGAAATCGTGAAGTCTAAGAAAAGTTTGACCGGTAAATTTCTGAAAAAAGAACTATAGATATCCAATATTTATACTCCATTGGAATAGATATTTTTATTTACAGAATTCATTTTATAAAGAGAGGATAGAGTACTATCCTCTTTTTTATTCCTAAATCTAAAAGATTCTTGATTATCAAAGCCAATTGGATAGGAAAGATTTCGATAAAATAGGGTATAAAAAGGTGGTTTTCTCAACTCCAATATTAAATTTTCACATTGTTAATCTATTTAAATGTCTGTTATTTAGTGTTTTATGTTTTAATATTAACTGAATGTTAATTAAATATGAACTAAATATGAATTATTTTTAATAACTTAGAGTAGCAATTATAAATGGAATATTACAATATTTAAAATCAAATAGTTATGAAAAATAAAATTCAAATAGGTTCCCTATTCCTGTGCATTATAGGATTTGTTTCATTGAGTACTTTAAAAGCACAGACTACAAGTGGTAATGTCATTCCTGAAATTCAGCTGAGCAAAAATGATACGTTCAATAAAATACGAAAAGAGCTTATCAATAATTTCGACTTTACTAATTATGAATATAAACAAGGTGTTGTGAATTCAGAAGTGAAATTTGATATTACAGAAAATGGAAAAATTGTGAATGTACACTCAACAGGTGATTGCAAGAACGTAAGTAAAGAGATTGAAAATGTTTTAACGAATCTGAAAATAAATCGTAAAGATTTTAATAACAACATTATTGCTTATACCTATGTAATGCCTGTAACAGTTGAGATTGATAACAGGTAATAAATCTTTTCATAAAAGAAGTTTTGATAGTTTTTAAGTGTAAATAGTGAAAATTTTCTGCAAAAAACTGTAATAAATTAATTTGTTCTTCGTTTTAAATTTACCAAACATTAAAATTAAAAAGTATGAGAAATTTAAAGAAACTTAACAAGGAAGAATTAAAATCAGTGTATGGTGGAGAACCTAAAAAATACTGCGTATACTGTGAAAGATTGAATAAGACAGTATGTAGCGAAGTTCCAATCGCTCAGTGTCCTTAAAATAAAAAAAAGCTGCTTGACGAAGCAGCTTTTTTATTTGTTATAGCACAGGGCCTTTTTTGTTTCAATAATAAAAGCCTTGAGTTGCTCTTTGAGGGTAGACCTTTGAGTAAAAATGATATTGTCAATTTTCCAGCCCTTATCATTGATCAGTTGAATTGTATTTTCCCAAACCAGAGTAGGATATATTTTATCGTCTGCTTTATATTCACTGATTTCCATTTCCACGATGGCTTCTGCTGTATTTCCGGTTACATTTATGCTTTTTATTTTTTGATTTGTAGCATCAGGTACTCCTGTGAAAATAAAGCTTTCTACTGCTGCAGGTTTATCAGTGGGATAGTTGCTGTTTTTTATTCTTTGGGCATCCGCATCAGCTATCCTGTTTGCTTGATCAAGTATATTTTTTAGATCAGGAGAAAAAAGTTCCTTTGAAGAAGTAGAATTGGACGGTGAAGTGTATTTATAGAGTTGGTCTATTTTAGCTGTTATTTCCTTTTCATTGCTGCTTTTGCTTGTTACACAGCTGTTAAAAAGTAGCAGTAGAGAGAGGAAAAAAGCAGTCGTTTCATAATATTGTGTTTGATGCTAACAGATGCTCAAACTTTATGCCAATCTTTTATAATTTTTCATAATTGAATTCGATAGGACTCTATTAAAAAATACTCATCAGAATCATAAAAATTTATACATTTGATAGATATAAATATAATTGGTGAATCCTATCCTAGATGTTGTAGTCCGTTCGCTTTGCGTATACCTGTTTATGGTCGTAGCGATCCGTCTGTTCGGCAAAAATCAGCTATCTCAGCTTAACGCGGGAGATGTAGTCTTGTTATTATTAATCTCCAATGCAGTGCAAAATGCAATGGTGGGTCAGGATACTTCCTTGCAGGGTGGTCTCATTGCTGCACTTGTCCTTTTTGCCGCCAATTTTATACTAAAAAGATTAATGTTTTCTAACCGTTCTTTTGAAACGTTTATGGAAGAAAATCCTGTAATCCTGGTAAAGGATGGTAATATCGATGAAAAAGCTTTAAATACAGTAAAAATTACCAAAGATGAGCTGGAGGAAGCGATCAGGGAGCATGGAGTAGAAAGAATAGAAGATGTAAGGTTATCGATTCTGGAAGTGGATGGGAATATCAGTGTTGTTTCGGAAGATAACCAGACAAAGCAGACTCATTATTCGAGGATAAAAAGAAAAAATAAAAGAAAATATCAGTAATAAAATGAACTACGAGATCAGAGAAATGCTTCCCAGTGACGAAGTACGTGTATTAGAAATATTTCAACAGGGAATTGATGGTGGGATTGCCACTTTTGAGACAGAGGCTCCTAACAGAGAAGTTTGGAATACGGAATTTTTCAATGATTGCAGGTGGATATTGGAGAATGAAAATAATGAAGTAGTAGGATGGGCGGCCTTGAAGCCTGTGAGTAAAAGAGAATGTTTTAAAGGTGTTGCTGAGGTGAGTATTTATTTCGATAATCAGTACCAGGGAAAAGGGCTGGGATCTGTGCTGCTTAAAAAGATGATTCTGGATAGTGAATATCATGGATTCTGGACTTTACAGTCTAATATATTTCCGGAAAATGAAGCTTCTATAAAATTTCATCAGAAGAATGGATTCAGAACAGTGGGAGTTCGTAAAAAAGTGGGAAAGCTCAATGGAGAGTGGAAAGATCTTGTCATGCTTGAAAAAAGAAGTGAGACAGTTGGGTTTGATTAGGCAGTGTCCGCTTTAAAAAACGGCAACGCATTCCTAAACTTTAACTTTGTCCTCTAACCTCTAACCTCTAACCTCTAACTTCTTTTGCTTTTGGCATCAACCTTGTTTATATACATTTCGAAATTCGAAACAATGAAAATATGAACGGTTTGATAAAAATGCTAGGTGTGGTTTCTTTGACTTTAATGCTAAGTAGCTGTACAGTGCAGGAATACCACCATGGAAGGAGAGGATTACCTCCGGGCCAAGCTAAGAAAGTGTATGGCGGAAGTGCAAGATACTATGCACCGGGTCAGGTTAAAAAAAGAGTGTACTATTACGAATATGATGATGATAGAGGACGAGGACACAAGAAACATAAAAAACATCACAGAGATTAACATCTCTTGAAAAATTAAAACCCTGTAAAAGCAGGGTTTTTAATTTTATAAGGTGTTTTAGAATTTATTATGTATGAAATAAATATCTGGCATTCAGATTGTTGTTGTTATGGTAATCATAAAAAGAAAAAATATGAAAACCCTGACTAAAACTATCGGCATACTGGCGTTGGTTTTCCTGCTGACTTCTTGTCTGCATCATCCACCTCCACCGCCAAGACCACATGGACCCCCGCATCATTCGAGGTAATGAAAGCGATTTATAATTAATTTTTAATACAACAAAAAAGCTCTGAGATTTCAGAGCTTTTTTTATGATTACATTCTTGTTTTTTTGGGGTTCAAGAAAGTATTGAATATCATGACCTCTTGCCCGAACTGTTTTTCAACTCTTTCTCTAATGTTTAAGAGCTCACTCTCGATAAAATCTGTCCGAAGCTCATCATTATCAAAGATCAGCAAGAGATTATAATTCTTCCCTTCGTCGATATAATCACTTTCGATCTCAGAAAGAATATATTTGTTTACATCCATAAGATTTTCAGTCATTAAAACCAATGTCTCATCCATATAATTTTCCCACTCTTCAAGATTATTTTTTGTGCAATGGAAAGTTATACTTAATAGGCTCATATTTTAAGAATTTTTAAGATTTTGTGGATAAATTCTACCACAAAAATCGGTAAAAATTTCGTAAATTAGCCCGTTATTAAAAAACCAAAATAAATAATTTTCAGACTCACAGCTAAAAGTCTGACTGTCATTATAATAAAATTTGTTTATGCAAAAAGAAGGAGAAAGACTAATTCCTATCAACATTGTTGATGAAATGAAGTCATCTTATATCGATTATTCGATGTCGGTTATCGTTTCAAGGGCGTTACCTGACGTAAGAGATGGCTTAAAACCCGTTCATAGAAGAGTGCTTTATGGTATGTATGGATTAGGGGTTTTTTCTAATAGAAAATACTTAAAATCTGCGAGAATTGTTGGGGATGTTTTAGGTAAATATCACCCTCACGGAGACTCTTCTGTATACGATGCAATGGTAAGAATGGCGCAATCCTGGAGTTTACGTTATCCACAGGTTGATGGTCAGGGGAACTTCGGTTCAATGGATGGAGATCCACCTGCAGCAATGCGTTATACTGAGGCAAGATTGAAAAAAATCTCTGACGACGTTCTTGCTGATCTTGACAAAGAAACAGTTGATTTTCAGAATAACTTTGATGACAGCTTACAGGAACCTACTGTAATGCCTACTAAAATTCCTAATCTTTTAGTTAACGGAACTTCCGGTATTGCCGTAGGTATGGCAACCAACATGGCCCCGCATAACCTGTCTGAGTCTGTTAATGCTATTGTTGCTTACATCGATAATAAAGAGATTACCATAGATGAGCTGATGCAGCACATCGTTGCTCCGGATTTTCCAACAGGAGGAATTATTTATGGATACGATGGAGTAAGAGATGCATTCCATACAGGAAGAGGAAGGGTAGTTCTTAGAGCAAAAGTTAATTTCGAAGAGATAGGAAACAGAAATGCTATTATCGTAACTGAAATTCCATATCAGGTAAACAAAGCTGAAATGATTGCCAGGACAGCTGAGCTGGTTAAAGACGAGAAAATTCCAGGAATCTATGAGATAAGAGATGAGTCCGACAGAAACGGACTTCGTATTGTATATGAGCTGAAAAATGATGCGATTCCGAATGTTGTATTGAATTTATTATATAAATATACTTCACTTCAAACATCTTTCAGTGTCAACAATATTGCTTTGGTACACGGAAGACCGGAACAATTAAACTTAAAGGATATTATCCATCACTTTGTAGAGCACAGACATGATGTTGTTATAAGAAGAACTCAGTTTGAGCTTAAGAAAGCCAAAGAAAGAGCACATATCCTTGAAGGATTCATGAAGGTGATCGGTACGCAGGACTCTCTGGATAAGGCAATTTCTATAATCCGTCACAGTGTAAACCCACAGGCTGCTAAGGAAGGATTGATTCAGGAGTTTGATCTTTCTGAAATCCAGGCCCAGGCAATTCTTGATCTGCGTTTGGCTCGTTTAACGGGAATGGAACTAGATAAGATCCGTGATGAGTATGACGCGATCATGAAAGAAATTCTGAATTTAGAAGATATCCTTGCTAACGAAAGCAGAAGGTTTGAAATCATTAAAGAGGAATTACTTGAAGTAAAAGAAAAATATGGTGATGAAAGAAGAACTGAAATCGATTATTCAGGAGGTGAAATGTCAATTGAAGACATTATTCCTAATGAAGCGGTAGTTCTTACTATTTCTCACGCAGGATATATCAAGAGGACTTCCCTGTCAGAATATAAGATCCAGAGCAGGGGTGGTGTAGGAAACAGAGCGGCAACAACAAGAGATGAAGATTTCCTTGAATATATTGTTTCTGCGACCAATCACCAGTATATGTTGTTCTTTACAGAAAAAGGAAGATGTTATTGGTTAAGGGTATTTGAAATCCCTGAAGGTTCTAAAACGGCAAAAGGAAGAGCTGTACAAAACCTTATCAATATCGAACCGGACGATAAGATCAAAGCATATATCAGAACCAATGATCTGAAAGATGCTGAATACATCAATCAGATGAGTGTGGTTATGATCACTAAGAACGGTACGATCAAAAAGACATCTCTTGAAGCTTATTCAAGGCCAAGAGTTAATGGTATTAATGCTATTGAAATCAGGGACAATGACCAATTGTTAGGAGCATGGCTTACGAACGGAACTTCTCAGATCATGATTGCTACTAAAAATGGTAAATGTATTCGCTTCCCGGAAGAAAAAGTAAGAGAGGTAGGTAGAGGATCTATCGGGGTTCGTGGTATTACCATGGAAGATAATGACGAGGTAATTGGTATGATTGTTGTGAACGATGTAGAGAATGAAACCGTTTTAGTGGTTTCTGAAAAGGGTTATGGTAAAAGAACTGCTGTAGAAGATTACAGAATTACCAACAGAGGAGGAAAAGGAGTTATTACCTTAAACATTACCGAAAAAACAGGAAATCTTATTGCCATCCAGAATGTAACGGATGAAGATGGATTGATGATCATCAATAAATCCGGTGTTGCTATCCGTATGAATATGGATGAAATGAGGGTTATGGGTAGAAATACACAAGGGGTTCGAATGATCAACCTTAAGAAAAATGATGAAATTGCGGCGATTGCAAAAGTGGAGATGGATAAGGATGTAGAAGAAGAGTTAGAGGAAGGAGAAGAAGGAGCAGAATCTACACAAAGCAGTGATGCAGATGCAAATGTAACACCACAATTAGAAAATAATTCGGAAAATGAAGAGTCTGCCGATGAAACCGGAGATTCAGATTCTGAAGAATAAATGTAAATAAAATAAATTCTGATTATGAAAAAGCTAATTTTAAGTATAGCGATTATTTCTTCAGCTTTTGTTTTCGGACAGAAGAAGGATGTAAATGCTCAGCTACAAGATGCTAACAAAGCAGCTATGGATGCATATAATGCGAAAAACTATGCTGTTGCGGCTCCTAAGTTTTTAGAGGTTTATAACCTGTTAAAAACGAATGGCCAAGATGATAAAGTGTATATGTATTATGCAGGACTTAACTATGCTTTGGCTAACAACGTTGATGAAGCCATTAAGATCTATACTGAATTGATTAATTCAGGATATACAGGAGTTCAGACCAACTATACGGCAAAAGATAAAAAAACAGGTCAGGTTGCTACTTATGATAAAGGAACTTGGGAGATGCTGAAAAAATCTTCAGATTATTCAGACTTCAAAACAGAGCAAACTCCAAGTGTAGAGCCTGATTTATATGAGACTTTATCTACATTGCTTTTAAATGCCAAGAAGAATGATGAGGCTGTAGCTATCATTGAAAAAGGATTAGCTAAATTTCCTAATAATGCTAAGCTGAAAGACTTCCAAAGTACAGCTTATTATCAGTCAGGAAATACAGATAAATTTGTGGCTACTTTAAAAGAGCAGTTAGCGAAAAATCCTAATGATGCTACCAACTGGTATAATTTAGGAGTTATGCAATCTAAAAATCCTGCTACCGGTGCAGATGCTGAAGCTTCTTTTAAAAAAGCAATTGAGTTGAAGCCTGATTTTGCCAATGCTTATCAAAACTTAGTGTATACAATAATCGGAGAAGATGATAAAGCAGTAAATGAAATCAACACGCTTAGAAAAACTAAGCCGGATGATGCAACGAAGCTTATCGAAGCCAGAAAAGAAAGATTTAACAAAGCTTTACCTTATGCTGAAAGCTGGTATAAGGCTCTTCCTAATGATGTAAATGCGGTTACTATGCTGAAGGAGATTTACAGCATTACTAAGAATCAGGCTAAGATGGCTGAAATGAAAGCTAAAGAAGCTGAACTTCAGGGAAAAGCTAAATAATATTCTTTAAAAGGATTGATATAGAAAACCGAAACAATTTTGTTTCGGTTTTTGTTTTTTAATCCGAAAATGAGCTTCCTCAGTTTCAATGTTTTTTTACATGATAATCCTTGTTTTTGGAACGTTAAAATTCTCTGCAATTCCGTATCTTTGAGAAAAATTTTTACAAGATGATTGAGTGGAAAACCGCTAAAGAATACGAAGATATTACCTATAAAAAATGCAATGGTGTAGCTCGAATTGCTTTCAACAGACCGGAGGTTCGTAATGCTTTCAGACCTAAGACAACTTCAGAATTATATGATGCTTTTTATGACGCTTATGAAGACTCTTCAATAGGTGTTGTTTTGCTTTCAGGAGAAGGACCAAGTCCTAAAGACGGAGGATGGGCTTTCTGTAGTGGAGGAGACCAAAAAGCAAGAGGACATCAAGGGTATGTAGGTGAAGATGGAAGACATCGTCTGAATATCTTAGAAGTTCAGCGTTTAATCCGTTTTATGCCTAAGGTAGTAATTGCCGTTGTTCCGGGTTGGGCAGTAGGTGGAGGACATTCGCTTCATGTGGTTTGTGATCTCACGCTAGCTAGTAAGGAACATGCTATTTTCAAACAAACGGATGCTGACGTTACAAGCTTCGATGGTGGTTATGGTTCTGCATATCTTGCAAAAATGGTAGGCCAGAAAAAGGCCCGTGAAATTTTCTTTTTAGGAAGAAACTATTCTGCCCAGGAAGCTTTGGAGATGGGAATGGTGAATGCCGTTATTCCACATGAAGAATTAGAAGATACAGCTTATGAATGGGCACAGGAAATTTTAGCCAAATCTCCGACTTCCATCAGAATGCTGAAATTCGCAATGAACTTAACTGACGATGGAATGGTGGGACAACAGGTTTTTGCAGGAGAAGCTACCCGTTTGGCTTATATGACTGAAGAAGCTCAGGAAGGCAGAAATGCATTCCTGGAAAAAAGAAAACCTGACTTCGGGGAAAATCAATGGATATCATAAAAATATAAATGATAATTGATAAATGATCACGGTATCATTTATCAATTATCGCTTATCAATTATAACTATGAAAGATTGGATAAAAGCCGCAAGGCTAAGAACGTTACCGCTTTCTTTGAGCGGAATTATTATGGGTAGTTTCATTGCAAAATGGAAATTATACGGTGAAGGAGGGACCTGGGATTGGAAGATTTTTGCTTTAGCCCTGCTGGTAACACTTCTGTATCAGATCTTATCAAACTATGCCAATGATTATGGTGACGGCGTAAAAGGTACAGATGCAAAAAGAATCAGTGAGGCCGAAAGTCGAGCAGTAGCTTCAGGAAAGATTACAGCAAAGCAAATGAAAAATGCAGTGATCTTATTTTCAACCTTGTCCTTTATAGCAACTGTTGTTTTACTGTACGTTGCATTCATTCCCGATTATATGAATGAGTTTTACATTTTTATAGGTCTGGGAGTTGCAAGTATTTTAGCGGCAATCGGCTATACTGTAGGTAAGAAACCTTACGGGTATATGGGATTGGGAGACGTTTTTGTATTTATCTTTTTTGGTTTGGTTTCTGTTTGCGGAAGTTATTTTCTGTTCACAAAAACATTCAGCTGGGATATCTTATTGCCGGGAACGGCAGTTGGAATGATGAGTATGGCTGTTTTAAATCTTAATAATATGAGGGATATTGAAACGGATCGATTATCTGGGAAGAACAGCTTTGCCTTAAGATTAGGTTTCAGGAATGCAATGATTTATGAGATGATCCTTTTGCAGCTTCCTCTGATTTTAATCCTTATCTTTTTAGGAATAAACGGTTTCATACAGTCGCAAAATTATTATGTATTCATTGTAATGATCCTGTTAATCCCGTTTGCTAAACTGAGAAGGAAAATAATGTCTGTAAAGGAGCCTAAAGAACTTGATCAGTATTTGAAACAAGTGGGTATCCTGACGTTTACTATGGCTGTACTGACAGCAATCGGACTTAATTTTTTTAACTAAACAAATTATCAGTATGAGTAATTCTCCTGCATTCGTTGAAGCTCAAATGCTTATCAGAAAACCTGTTCATGAGGTGTTTGAAGCATTTATCAATCCTGAACTAACCACTCAATTTTGGTTTACGAAATCGAGCGGAAGACTTGAAGAAGGTAAAACAATTACCTGGGAATGGGAAATGTATGGAGTGAAAAATAATGTCACTGTTCATAAAATCATTCCCAATCATCTTATCAAAACAGAATGGGGTGATCCCTCATCTAATGTGGATTATGAATTCAAAGAAATGGAGAAAGGGACTTTGGTTGTGATTAAAAGCTATGGATTTACCCAGACAGGTGAAAATCTTTTAAAGACAATTAATGATAATACGGGTGGTTTTACGACAGTTTTAGACGGTTGTAAAGCATATCTGGAACATGGCATTAACCTCAGGCTGATTGAAGATAAATTTCCCCAAAAATAAATGATGTATTCTTTGTTTATTCAATATCAACAAATCTTTGAAACATTATTTAGAAATACTTGACAATTATATTTAACATAATTAAAATAAAATCAAAATGAAAATACAATTCTTAGGACAAAATTGTTTTTTGTTCACATACAAGGATAGGACTATTTTAAGTGATCCTTTTTATAATTATAAAAAAGCAGAGTCCGGATTTGATATTTCTGCCCAGAAAATCGATTATATCCTGCTGACCCACGCTCATGGTGATCATATAGCAGATGTGGCGGAAGTTTTGGAATATCATCCAGAAGCTACCGTTATCGGGGTGCCTGAAGTGTGTGGATACTTCAAGGCTGCAAAAAACAAAGATGATGTGAACTTAGGAGGATCGGCAAAAATCGACGATCTTAAAATTTCCATGGTTCCGGCTCACCATACTAGTTCTTTCCCTGATGGAAGCTATGGAGGTGTTCCCGTGGGATATATTTTCAGATTACCTGAAGGTAAGAATATTTATCTGGCAGGGGATACAGGAGTAATGGCAGATATGGAATTATTTCCAAGGCTTTACGGAAATATTGATTTGTCCATTTTACCAATTGGAAGCCATTATACAATGTGCCCGAGAAAAGCGGCCTTTGCAGCATCTGAATTGCTAAAAACACCAAAAGTAATAGGATGTCATTTTGATACTTTCCCGGCTATTGAAATAAATCATGAAAGTGCCTTAAAACATTTTAATGATAAAAATGTAGAGCTTGTTTTACCGAAATTGGGAGAGGAGTTTGAATTTTAAACTAAGGGAAATAAAAAATGGCAAGCTACCTACATCACACCGCTACGACCGATTACCTTTGCTGTGTTCCCACCCTGGAGGATTCTCAGGAGCTGGTTGTGTAGGACTTGCCGGTGCAAAGATAGGAATTAATTATAAATTTGAAAATAATATTACAGAAAAATGAACGAAAAAAAGCTTTACTGGTGCTAAATTGCTGAAATTTAGGGTAATAATTTTTCTAAAATTTTTCTAAAAATAAGAATATGACGAAAAGTCCATCCACTATAGGAATTATACTATTTATCGCTACAATGATTGTTTTTTTTGTAGCATACTACTTCTTCTCAGGAATTCATTATTTTGATACATCCCTCAAAATCAATGCTTTCGTATTGCCTGTTATTTATGCAGGAGGAGCATTCTGGTCTGTTAAATCACGTTGGAATACCCATAAAATGGGTTTCAGAGAAGCTTTCAAGAGATCTTTTGTGCCCATGTTTATTGGTGGAATTCTTTCCATATTTAGCATTTACCTGTTCCTGAATTTTGTTGATACAGATGCTAAAAAACTGTTAAATTACCAGTATGTTGAAAGACAAAAATCTGAATTAGATTCTGAATATCAGTCTGCAAGAAAGATTTTGAAACATCAGAAAGACATTAATGAATTAGATCAAAAATACAAAGAGAGAAGTCAAAGCTTTTCTCCACAAGCTGTAAAAGGAAAAGATATGCTTACTGCAAGTCATTTTTCAGGATATTTTGCAGCAATTCTTATATTTTACGTAGTTTTGTCCCTGTTTTTCGGAGCGTTTTTCAGAACAAAAACGATTCATCAATAAATCTTTATAAAAATTAAATGAACTTATCTATAATTATTCCGCTACTTAATGAAGAAGACTCTCTTGAAGAGCTGTTTTCAAGGATTGATCTGGTTTGTGCAACGAACAATTTATCCTATGAAATCTGGTTTGTAGATGATGGAAGTACGGATTTGTCCTGGAGCATTATCGAAAATCTGAAGGTACAGCATCCACAGATTCATGGAATTAAATTTTCCAGAAATTATGGGAAATCCCAGGCATTGCATGCAGCGTTTGAAAGAGCACACGGAGATGTGATCATTACAATGGATGCTGATTTACAGGATTTTCCTGAAGAGATTCCTGATCTTTATAAAATGGTCGTTGAAGATAATTACGACATTGTTTCAGGGTGGAAAAAGAAACGGTTTGACAATGTAATGACCAAAAATGTTCCGTCTAAACTTTTCAATGCTGCTGCTAGAAAAGTTTCAGGAGTGGAGCTGCACGATTTCAATTGTGGTTTGAAGGCATATAAAAAACAGGTCGTTAAATCTATTGATGTATATGGAGATATGCATCGATACATTCCAGTTCTGGCTGCGAATGCAGGATTCAAAAGGATTACGGAAAAAGAAGTCCGTCATCAGGCCCGGCCTTACGGGACTTCCAAATTTGGTACTGAAAGGTTTATCCGGGGATTTCTGGATTTAGTAACACTTTGGTTTGTAAGCCGTTTCGGAGGAAGACCTATGCATTTTTTTGGAGCGGTGGGAACCACTATGTTTATTTTTGGATTCCTTTCAGCATTTTGGCTGGGTGTTTCGAAATTAATTGATGTTTCCAGAGGAATTTATGGTCACCTGATTACCAATAATCCATGGTTCTTTATTGCTTTAACCATGATGATTATGGGAACATTGCTTTTTATTGCCGGCTTCTTAGGAGAAATGATCATAAGGACTAATAGAGAACATAAAAATTATAATATTGATGAAGTGATTTAATAGGATATGGTTAAAAAGACTTGTTTGAACTGCGGTTATACAATCTCCGGTGAGTTTTGTGCTCATTGCGGACAGAAGACCGACACAACAAGAATAACTCATATCTCACTTATTAAAAATGACATCTTAGGATCCATCTGGCATGTAGAAACCCGTTTTTTCAAAACAATAAAGAGTATTTTGTTTCGGCCCGGAAAAACAGCAATGGATTATATAGCAGGAAAAAGAATCAGATATTACAACTTTATTTCGTTGTTGCTGATTCTTTTTAGCTTTAATGTCCTGACCTTACATTTTTACGAAAAATTTGCAACGAAAGAAGCAATTCCTGAATCTTCTGAAGTAAGAACTTTTTTTGCGAGATACTCCAAAACAATCCTCTTTGTTATTATCCCAATGCTCGCAGTTAACGCTTTTTTTATTTTTAAAAAGGTAAAATTGAATCTTGGGGAGCATTTTATCCTTGGAACAGTAAGTCTTTTAGGAATTTTAGTTATATTTTTGCTAGATGATATCGTAAGTTTTATGGGTTTATGGAAGCCTTTATCAAAAATTACTGATATTGCTGATAAAATTTTATTCGTTCTTTTTATTCTCTTTCCTGCAATCACTTATTGGAATGCTTTTAAAAAATCATACTCAAAACCAGGTTTAATGGTGAGAGTATCAATTCTTTATGTGGTAATGGGAATAGAAAGTCTTGCAATAATTGCTGTTTTATATAAAATATTTTAAGTAAGTATGAAAAATATATTGTACATATTTGTGCTTGTAGCCGTAATTTCTTGTGGAAAAGTTTCCCCCAAAGGAAATATTGAGAGAAAAGATGTGGATGTTTCGGAATTTGTCAACCTGGACCTTGACGGGAAGTTTAGGGTATTTTATGCGAGAGGTCCTAAAAATTTTGTTGAAATAGAGACTTATCCAAATGTTGCCAATAACTTAGATGTAGATGTGAAAGACAAAACTCTTTCAATTAAAGAAAAAAGAGGAACAAAGGGAGTTGATTTTTATAATGTGACCATTTATTCAAAATATAATCTTGAAAAAGTTTCCATTTCAGATTCTGTAGAAATGAATATTTCGAGTGAAATAAAAACAGATAATTTTAAGCTTAATTTAAAGAATAACGCTACATTTATGGGTTCAGTGAACACAAGAAGAGCGGAAATAGAGATGGTGAACAGGAGTAGAGCCAATTTTTTAGGAGAAACTAAAAATGCAGTAATAAAGATTTCTGATACGGCTAGCCTGATTGCTCCGTATTGGAAAATCACCAACCTGAATATTGATTCTAAAAACGGGAATTATGCTGAAGTTAATGTAAAAGATTCTCTTAAAGGACATATTCAGAATACAGCAAAGTTTTTATATTATAATGATCCTATCCGCGCTTTCAAAATTGATAAAACAACAAAGGTTGAAAATAAGACGCTATAATAGAAGCTGAAAGTTAGGAGAGCATGTAATTGTTTATAAAAAAGAATAGAAAATATATTTCTGAATAAAGTTGTAAAGAAATGTATACAGAAATGCAATAAAAGAATAATAAATATACGCTGCAAAAGTTGATATGGAGACAGCTGAAAGGCCTCCGACATCAGACTTCCAGCTTAAATAAGATACAAATATGACAACATTAGAAAAAGCGAAACTTTGGTTAAGTGAAACGTTTGATCAGGAAACGAGAGATGCTGTGAAATTATTAATTGATAGTAATTCTCCTGATCTGGAAGATTCTTTTTACAGGGAACTGGAATTTGGAACCGGAGGTATGAGAGGAATTATGGGGGTTGGAACGAATCGTTTAAATAAATACACTTTAGGTCAAGCTACACAAGGACTTGCGAACTATATGTTAAAGCAATTTCCCAATGAGGAAATTAAAGTAGCTATCGCTTATGACGTTCGTCATAATTCCAAAGAATTTGGAAAACTGGTAGCTGATGTTTTAACGGCTAATGGAATTAAGGTATTGCTTTTTAAAGATCACAGACCTACGCCGGAATTGTCTTTTACCGTTCGTGATAAAAAATGTAACGGGGGTATTGTACTTACGGCTTCTCACAATCCACCGGAATATAATGGATACAAAGTATACTGGAATGATGGAGCTCAAATTGTTCCGCCTCATGATGAAGCAATTATCAATGAGGTGTATTCTGTGAAATTTGATGAAATTAAATTTGACGGGAACGATGATCTTATTGAATGGATCGGGGCAGAGCAGGATGATGTTTATATTGATGCCTGTATTGAGAATTCCACGTATCAGAATGTTGGAAAAGAGAACCTGAATATTGTCTTTACATCCATTCACGGAACAACTTATACAACGGTTCCGAAGGCTTTGGAAAAAGCAGGATTCAAAAAAGTGGATCTTGTAAAAGAACAGATGATTCCTAGCGGAAACTTTACTACTGTAGCTTCCCCAAACCCTGAAGAGCCTGCTGCATTGGAAATGGCAATGGATCTTGCAAAAATTACCAATGCTGATATTGTGATTGGAACAGATCCGGATGGTGACAGATTGGGAATTGCAGTGAGAAACCTTGATGGAGAAATGCAACTGCTGAATGGTAATCAAACCAATACTATTCTTACGTATTATATTCTAAATGAATGGAGAAAACTGGATAAGATCACTGGAAAAGAGTTTATTGGTTCTACGATTGTTACGTCAGATATTTTCTTTGATATTGCCCAAAAATTTGGGGTTGCCTGTAAGGCAGGTCTTACCGGTTTTAAATGGATCGGAAAAATGATCCGTGAAGCTGAGGGAAAAGAAAAGTTTGTTTGCGGAGGAGAAGAAAGCTTTGGTTTTATGACCGGGGATTTTGTTCGTGATAAAGATTCTTGTGGAAGTATTCTTTTGGCGTGCGAAATTGCAGCATGGTGCAAAGCCAATGGCAGAACGATGTATCAATATATGATTGAGATATATCAGGAGACAGGAATGTACTATGAGGGATTGGTGAATCTTGTCAGAAAAGGTAAGGACGGAGCTGAAGAAATTCAGAACATGATGAAAAATTTCCGAGAAAACCCTCCAAAAGAAATCGCGGGGTCTTTGGTTGAAGATATTAAAGATTTTAAGGAACAAACCCATTTTATTGTTTCTAAAAATGAAAAACAGGTTATGAATGAGATTCCAAAATCCAATGTATTGATTTACTATACTCAGGATGGAACTAAAGTTTGTGTAAGACCTTCCGGAACAGAACCAAAGATCAAGTTTTATATTTCGGTAAAAGATATGATTACTTCCGAAGCTGATTTCAGAGATAAATTAAAATCTTTGGATGAGAAAATTGATCAGGTAAAAGCAGATCTTAAACTAGACTGAAAATGAAAGTTATAAATTTGGTTTATACATTTATAAATGAGAGTATTAGGAAAGAGCTCTCTAATTAAAAACAAAATTTATAACTTATACTTAATAACATATAACATTAGTCAAAAACAATAAATATTTAAATAAAGTGAAAGTTTCAAAATTAGCGGCGAACCTGATTGGTTCTGAAATTGTAAAAATTGGTAATGAAGTAAATGATTTAAAGGCAAAAGGAGCGGAGATAGCCAATCTTACTATTGGTGACCTGAATTCTAATATCTATCCGATACCTGCAAAGTTAAAGGAGGAGATTCAGAAAGCTTATCAGAATAATCTGACGAATTATCCGCCTGCAAACGGACTTTTATCTTTAAGAAATGAAGTTTCAAAAGATCTTAAATCAAGATGGAATCTGGAGTATTCAGCCAATGATATTTTAATTACTGCAGGATCTAGACCTTTGATTTATGCAGTGTATAAGACAATTGTGGATGAAGGTGATAAAGTTATTTATCCTATTCCTTCTTGGAATAATAATCACTATGCTTATCTTACTTCTGCAGATGCTATTGAGGTGAAGACAACCCCTGAAAATAACTTTTTACCTACTGCTGCTGATCTTAAACCTCACTTAAGTGGTGCTGTTTTATTAGCGCTTTGTTCGCCATTGAACCCAACAGGAACGATGTTTACAAAAGACCAGCTTTCTGAAATCTGCGAACTCATCATCGAAGAAAACAAAAAAAGAGGCGCTGATGAAAAGCCTTTATATCTGATGTATGACCAAATCTACTCGAATCTTACTTTTGATGCTAAACATTATGATCCCGTTTCTCTATTCCCTGAAATGAAAGACTATACGATTTATATTGATGGGATCTCAAAATGTCTTGCTGCAACAGGAGTGCGTGTAGGATGGGGGTTCGGGCCATCTCATATTATCGATAAAATGAAAGCTTTGCTTACACACGTAGGAGCTTGGGCACCTAAGCCGGAGCAGGAGGCAACAGCTAAATATTACCAGAACTCTGAAGATGTAAATACTTTTGTTGATGAATTTAAAGGAAAACTGGAAGAAAGCCTTAAAGTTCTTCATAAAGGAATCCAGGATTTAAAAGGCAAAGGATTAGCGGTAGAAAGCATTGAGCCTATGGGAGCCCTTTACCTTACGATCAAGTTGGATTATATCGGAAAAACGAAACCGGATGGGAACACTATAGAAAATTCATCTGATCTTGTTTTTTATCTAATCAATGAAGCGGGTGTAGCTTTAGTTCCTTTCTCTGCCTTCGGAGAAGAAAAATCTGAACCTTGGTTCCGTGCTTCTGTAGGAGGATTAGCAGTAAACGAAATTGAAGTAATGATGCCAAAATTAGAGCAGGCATTAAGCAATTTAAAATAAAATAAATACCCGCAATCAGTTGTTGTAATGAACTTTTGTTTCTGTTGAAAGTCTCATGAACCGGTTAGCTGATTGCGGGTATCAAAAAAACACAAAGTGAAAAAAATTAAATGGCTGTTATTACCCATATCAGTAATGGTATGGTCGCAGAAAAAAGACAGCACCATCGAAAAATCGTTAAAATCACAGAGCTATATTCTCAAAGACGGTTCTGTGCGAACCTATCATAAGCCTAAGCTTTTCGAATTTATTACCAGGGCTCCGAAAGATTTTATAGATACTAATAAGGACTTTGTTGCAAAGGATCATGCTTATTACTTAGGAGGTGCAATAGCAAGTACTTTGGTGCTTATTCCATTCGATCAGAAATTGATTGATAATTCAAGAGAGCTGGGTGAAAAATGGGGGATGAGTGCCGATAATAATTACAGTAAAATCGGAGGAGTTATAAAAATACCGAAAGATATCGGCTCAGGCTTATATCTCATCGGTAATGGCTCTACAGTTGTATTGTTAGGGATAGGTTTTGCGACGTATGGTTGGATAAAAGATGACTACAGGGCTCAGGCAACCGCCAGTGGTTTAATGGAAAGTTTATTGCTTTCCGGTGTTTTTTCACAAACAATAAAAAGGATTACAGGCAGGGAAAGTCCTTTTATAGCAATAGAAAATGGTAATTCCGGAGGACACTGGACTCCTTTTCCAAGCTTTGCAGCTTTTGCTAAAAACACATCAAGTTATGATGCGATGCCATCGGGACATTTAACAACATTTATGTCGGCTATTACAGTGATTGCAGATAATTATCCTGACGCAGTATGGATTAAACCAGTAGGATATACATTGGCAGGAGCGATGGCTTTTCAGATGATGCAAAGCCAGGTTCACTGGGCATCGGATTATCCTTTAGCCTTGCTCATGGGATATTTTATAGGGAAAACCATTTCGAAAAACAGATATACAGTTTCAGGAGCAAGTACAGGAAAAGTAAAATATAAATTGAATTTTATTGCTTCTACGAATCTAGGCTATAATATGGTGGGAGTAAACGTTTCTTTTTAAGAAGAAGTCCATATTTTGCTTATATTTAAAAAAAATTAAATAATAAGAATCGTTCAATGAAGATCATAGCAGTTATTCCCGCCCGTTACGAAGCAAGCCGGTTTCCCGGAAAATTAATGCAGATTTTAGGTGGTAAAACAGTAATTACGACCACCTATCAGAATGTTCTGGAAACGGGTTTATTTGATGAAGTTTTTGTAGCGTGTGATTCTGAGATTATTTATAATGAGATTATTAATAATGGAGGAAAGGCCGTAATGACCGGGCAGCATGAAACAGGAAGTGACCGTATTGCGGAGGCAGTTCAGCATATAGATTGTGATATTGTGATCAATGTGCAGGGTGATGAGCCTTTTTTAAAGACAGAACCTCTAAAACAGCTGATTGAAGTTTTTAAAGAAGACCAGAATCAGGAAATTTCATTAGCTTCCCTGAAGATAAAGCTGACTGAAAAGGAGGAAATTGAAAACCCAAATAATGTGAAAGTTATTACCGATAATAATGGTTTTGCATTATACTTTAGCCGCTCAGTTATTCCTTACCACAGGGAGATCTCGTATGCTGTAGATTATTTCAAGCACATTGGAGTATATGCATTCAGGAAGCATGCACTGCTGCAGTTTTCTAAACTGGAAATGAAACCTTTAGAAATTTCGGAAAAAATAGAATGTATCCGTTACCTGGAATATGGGATGAAAATTAAATTAATAGAGACCAACTTTATTGGAGTTGGAATTGATACACCTGAGGATTTGGAAAAAGCAAGAAAATTGATCAACTAAATTGCCAACAGGCAAAAAGGAAGAAGGGCTGAATTACTAAATAGCAAATTTGTAAAATTGTTAAATGAGTACGATTTTACATTTTCACAAATTTGCTTTCTTACAAATTCGCCTTATATTTGAATTATAAATTGAATTAATGAAGAAATTACTTTTAGTATTCGTACTGATTTATTCACAAATTACTTTTGCACAGACCGCTAAGGAAATTATCGATAAAAATATTGAACTATCAGGTGGACTGACAAATTGGAAGCTGTTAAATTCAGTATTACTTCAAGGGAAAGTAATTTTGGGGATCAAAGATGAATATCCGATAAAAATTTATCAGCAACGCCCGAATCTCACTAAAACAGTTCTTACCATTAATAATAAAGAAACTGCGATTGAAGGCTATGACGGAAGTAAAGGATATGCAATGAACTATGCCACAAATAAAGTTCAGGAATATCCGAATTATATTCCCGAAAGTTTTGATAATGATTTCATTGACTGGGAGAATAAAGGTTTTGAAGCTAAATATCTGGGAAAAGAGAAAGTGGGAGATATTTATTGCCATAAAGTAGAATTAACAAAAAATGTCAATAAAAATTTCTATTATTTTGATACCAATACCTATATGCTTCTTAAGGAAATAAAAAAAGATGAAACATTAACGTATTCGGAGTATAGAAAAGTGGGAAATCTATTAATGCCTTTCAGAATTGAATCTTCAAGCCCTAAAAAAGATGGGGATTTTGTAATGCAGATCAATAAAATAGACATCAACAAAGTTTTTCCTGCCAATATCTTTAAATTTTAATAGTCTATATAAATAACGCAGTGAAAACTGCCACTAATCATATTACTCATGAAAAAGATCTTCTTATTGCTACTTTCTTTTGTAGCGTTCTTACAGAGTTGTACCAACCAAAAAAGTGAAATTTCTAAAGCTAAAACCAATGAACTTATGGGAAAAACAATATATGATTTCAAAGTAGAAAGCCTTGATGGCAAAGAGATCAATTTTGCAGACTTTAAAGGGAAAAAGATCCTGATTGTAAATACGGCTTCGGAATGTGGATTTACCCCACAATATGCGGATCTGGAAAAAGTTTATGAAGAATATAAAGATAAATTGGTAGTAGTGGG
The DNA here is from genome assembly GCF_028570785.1 of Chryseobacterium sp. B21-037. Taxonomy (NCBI): domain Bacteria; kingdom Pseudomonadati; phylum Bacteroidota; class Flavobacteriia; order Flavobacteriales; family Weeksellaceae; genus Chryseobacterium; species Chryseobacterium sp. B21-037. The sequence goes on along the minus strand of NZ_JALGCB010000001.1, from coordinate 1,442,817 downwards.
TTTTCCTGCCAACAACTTTGGAGGTCAGGAACCGGGAACCAATACCGAGATCGGTGCGTTTTGCCAGAAAAATTATGGGGTAACTTTTCCATTGGCTGCTAAAGTTTCTGTAAAAGGGGATGATACAGCACCTATTTTTAAATATCTGACAGAAAAAGAACTAAACGGAGTTAAGAATACTACGATCCTTTGGAACTTCACTAAATTCCTGATCGATGAAAACGGTAAATTAGTAGATAGCTTTGTAAGCACTACGAAGCCAACTGATCAGGCGATTACAAAATATTTTAAGTAAACAAAAAAAAGTATATTTTTACAAAGTGGGTGTTTTCACCCACTTTTTTTATATGGTTAAATAAATAAAAACGTAACTCATGAAAAAGATCATTTTTGCGCTTTGCATTCTAATTTCTTTTATATTAGGATTTGCTTTTAAATCTGCTACTGATGGCAGTGAGGACCGTCTTAAAAGAGTAACAGGGATTGGTGGAATTTTTTTTAAATGTAAAGATCCTAAGAAAATGAGAGAATGGTATAGCGATCACCTGGGGCTTCACACCAATGAATATGGAGCGGTATTTGAGTGGTACCAGGGGACTGATAACTCTAAAAAAGGATTTAGCCAGTGGAGTCCTTTCAGTGAAAAAACAAAATATTTTCAACCGTCAGAAAAAGACTTCATGATCAATTATAGGGTAGAACATCTTGATAAACTGGTTGAAGAGTTAAAAAAAGAAAATGTAACCATCGTGGATAAGATCGAAAGTTATGAATATGGAAAGTTTGTACACATCATGGATATAGAAGGAAACAAAATCGAACTCTGGGAGCCTAATGATGTTGAATATGAAAAATTAGGGAAAAGTATGAACAGTAAAACGACGAAGTAAAAGTCTGAGCTTCGGCTCAGACCAAAAAATATAAGTTTATCACCTCAAATTATTATCTTCCTCTAACCTCTAACCTCTAACCTCTAACCTCTAACCTCTAACTTCTAATCTCTAATTTCTAACCTTTCATTCATTCGTTTTCTCCGCAAAACAAAATATATTTCCCAGTTTTATACTGGAATACCCATAGCTTTTGATTTTAGAAGAATTGATCATGGCTTTGGCTAAAATATGAGTTGGCAATGGCTTCTGGCTTTCCAAAAGTCCGATTTTGTTGGCAAATTTTATAATTCGGCTTCCGAGAACTTCTCCCGTTCTGTCGGAATCCTTTCTTTCCAGCATGCCAGGTTTAAAGATGGTTATTTTATTAAAATGCAGTTGCTTAACAGCTTCTTCAAGTTCGCCTTTCATTTTGGAGTAGAAAATTTTGGATTTAGGATTTGCCCCGTATGCAGAAACAAGAATGTAGTCATCCACATTGTTTTCCTTCGCAGCTTTTGCAAATTCATACTGATAGCCGAAATCTACTTTTCTCTGGGCTTCTTTACTTCCAGCTGTTTTCAAAGTGGTTCCCAGGCACGAAAAAGCAACATCACCTTTTACTGCTTTTTTCCATTCTTCCGGTGCATCAAAGTTTACGATGTGAACGTTTAATTTATCACTCCTGATATTAAGAGGTTTTCTGACAAATACATCAACTTCATCGAATTCCTTATCGTTAAGTAATTGATTGACTAAATCTTTACCGGTAGCACCTGTAGCGCCAATTACCAAAGCTTTCATAATAAATGTGATTAGTGATGATGTTGTGAACTTTTCTTTCCTACCTAAATTTACTAAATTTGAAATTAATAATAAAGATTAAAAGATTAAAAGATTAAAAGATTAAAAGATTAAAAGATTAAAAGATTAAAAGATTAAAAGATTAAAAGAACTTGATAAACACTAATTTTGCACTTTCAACTATCAACTATCAACTATTAAACTCTCATTTTCATCTTTTAACTAATAACCCATTAAAACAATCAGCTATTAAAAATGGATGCCAACGAAATATTGGATTACTGTCTTGCAAAAAAAGGAGTCACCGAAACTTTTCCTTTTGACAATGAAACGCTTGTGATGAAAGTAGGAACGAAAATGTTTTTATTAATGGGACTGGAAAGACAGCCTTTAGCAATCAACGTAAAGACCGATCCTGAATGGAGTGCCGAACTTCGGGAGCAATATCCACAGATCACCGGTGCTTATCACATGAATAAGACCCATTGGAATTCAGTTTCTTTGGATGGTTTAAAAAGAGATCTTATTTTTAAAATGATTGATCACTCCTATGATCTTGTTTTCTCTTCATTAACGAAAAAATATCAAAATACCATTAATAATTTATAAACTAACTATGAGGAAAGTACTAATTTCCGCTATCTACTTTTTATCAGTCAGTGCCTTTGCACAAACTCAGGAAGAGACTAAAACATGGAATCTTTTATTGAATAATAAAAGAGAGGAGGCCAGAAATTTTTATGATAAAAATTTAAAAGACAAAAAGCTAAATGGTTTTGAATCTTTATTTTTAGATGCTTTAATAGATGAGGAATTGGGGGAAATGTCTTTTGATGAAACATTTATTAAAAATTTCGTTAATTTCAAACTGGATGAAGCCTATTTGTATCCTATTTTCAAAAGAAGATTTGTATTGGGAGATAATGAAAGATCAGGATTGGACGATAATTCTTATAAGAAAATAGATTTTTTAGCTCAAAATGAAACCTATGCAAATACAGTTACTATTTTAGAATATAAAGCGACCCTGGACAGGATAAGAAATAACTACAAATCCGCCGATGAAGCTTTAGCAAGAATAGGCAGGATCGATAAATGGCAGTATGCAGGTGTTTTTGAAAATCTTAACGGAAGCGGTTTGTACAACGAATATGATCCGGAATCTTATGCGAAAAATGATAAACTTTTCAATGCTAATAGCTTTGGAAATGTAGGGTGGTATAATAAGAAACTTCCATCAAATGATGGATTTGAGTTTTTTATTAACGAAATAGAGTATGGAAGAGGAATTATGTATGCCCAAAGTTTTGTAGAAAATCCTACAGAAAGGAAAATTTTGCTTGAAGTAGATACAAACACTGAATTCAGACTGTTTTTAAATGATTCTGAAATACTATCAAGTACAAATGACGGATATACAAACCTAGGAGCACATCTGGTAGAAGTAAATCTACCTAAAGGAATGAATAGAATTATGTTAAAATTTGACATGAAGAACTCTAAGAATGCCTTTATGGTGGTGCCTTTTGATCTGAATTTTAATAAAATTTCTGACCTTAAATATTTTGATACTTTTAAGGATTATCAGAAAACCCCACTTAATCAGTTACAAGCTAAAGAAGTTCCTTTGAAATTTGAAAAAGCTTTAAAAGAAAAGCTTAGACAAACTCCAAATAGTTTTTTTTATAAATATTTATTAGCCTCAGCCTATCTTAGTAATTTTCAAAATGAACAAGCGAAAGAGTTGATTGATGAATTGTTGAAATCTTACCCTAAGTCTTCTCTTATTCAATCTCTGTTTACAATCTATTATACGAATGTAGAAGATGATAAAAAAGTCAATGAAGTTTTTAAAAATATTGAGCTAAATGATCCTGAATACTATATAGTACCGATGATCAAAATGGTAGAAAGCGAAAAGTTTGAGAGTATGTCTATCGAGGAACTTGAAAAGTACAGGAACATTTTATATAAAACAAAAGCAAAACCATTAGGCGAATTTTTTGATGTTGTAATTGCAATGAGAAATCGTGATGTTGTTAAAGCAAAAATGCATATTGCAAACCTTAAAAAATATTTTGCCAATAATGAGAAGTTTTTTACAGTTTTTACAACATTAGAAGATTTTGATAAAAAGGATCAAAGCTCGACCATTAAAAAACTTGAAGAAGTATATGAAAAGAAGAATAGTAATGATGTAATGTCAACTTTATATTCTTACTATGAAAAAGCAAATAGGGTAGAAGATCAGAAGAAAATTTTAAAGAAATATATTGAACTGTATCCTACGGTAAATTCTTTCAGATCACAATATTTAGGCATTTTAGACGGAGATTACCAGAATCCTGAATATGCTACTGAATTAGAAAATGCTTTAGAAAACTTTCCTTATTCTTATTCAATCTTAGCTACAAAAGCAGATTATTTGGCAAAATTAAATAAAAAACAGGACGCTATAAAATTTGCAAAACTTTCCCTTTCTCATAATACGCAAAATGAACAAATGCATAAGTTGTTAAGGGATCTTGATAAAACCCAGGATGAAATTACACAAGTATCTAAAAAGGAATTGTACCAACTTATCAGTGAACGCAGAAATAAGGGGATAAAAGGAAAAAAGGGAGTTACAACACTTTTGGATGAGTACATTGTAAATGTATTTGCAGAAGGGGGACTCAAAAAAAGAAGTACATATGTTTATGAAATTACTTCAGAAAAGGGAATTGAAGAATTGAAAGAGTATTATGTTGATTATGATGATGATGTAATAAAATCTGAAATTATTAAGCAAAATGGAAGTATAATTCCGGGAGAAAAATCCGCAGATGAGATTGTATTTACAAATTTATCAGTAGGAGACGTAATTCTTATTCAAAAAGAAAGCTTGGAAAGAAATGGAGGACGATTCTCTAAAGATTTTAACCTAAGTTCTTATTTTGATTCTGAATACCCTGTGGTAGAATCTATTTTTACTGTTATTACTCCTGAAAGTCTAAATTATCAGGTAAAAAGCAATAATAAAGAAGTAACGTCTACGAAGAAGAAAATTGGGGATAAATTATTCCAGACATGGAAATTAGATAATCTTCCCGAAGTAGATCTGGAAGAGTATTATGGTCCAAGTTTCTATGATTCGACTATTTCGGTAACAGTGAATTCAATTAAAACATGGCAGGAAATAGCCAAATGGTATGCTGATCTGATCCAAAAAAGTGTTGTTTCAGACAAAGTTGTTGAGAGATCTTTTAAAGAAATTTTTCCTGCAGGAACTTCAGGAATGAATGATATGGTAAAGGCTGAGAAAATCTATAACTATATTGAAAAAAACATAAGTTATAGTTCAGTCGACTTCCGTCAAAGTGGGTATATCCCTCAAAAACCATCTAAAACACTTTCTACTAAATTAGGAGATTGTAAAGATCTTTCTACTTTGTTTTTGATTTTAGGAAATCAGGCAGGATTGAAGTCAAACCTTGTATTGGTTCAAACTAATGACAACTCCTCTCAGCGTCTCTTATTGCCCAATCTTAGTTTTAATCACTGTATAGTAAAAGTTAATCTTGACGGAAAAGAAACTTTTCTCGAAATGACAGGAAAATATTTACCTTTTAACTCTGCAGTTAAACTTAATTATAATGCAAAAGCTCTTGTTATTGATAAATCGAATACATCCACAGATCTGATCAGTTTATCGAGCGATAATAATGTTAAAAGTGTTTTTAGAACAGTTAGTGACGTTACCATTAATGGAGACAATCAGAACTTTTCTACAAAACAGTATGTATTGGGAGAAACGAAAAGTTATTTTAATGAATTTTTTCAAGATGATCAAACAGATGATTACAGGAAGAAAAGTATGGAGGAACAATACGGTTCTGTGCTTGATAAGATCATTAATGTAACAACTGTGAAGTTGATTGATGGAAAAGACCTAACATCAAAACCTCTTAGTTTTGAAGTACAATTTAGTATTAATGATAAACCTCAGTCTGTGGGAAGTTTAAAGATTATGAAGATTCCTTTTGTGACAAAACCATTTACAAAGGAAGTTGTAGCAACAGAAAACAGAAATACAGATATTCAATATACCAAATATGAAAAACATAACGAATATGTAGAAGAAGTGTATCTCAATATTCCGGAAAGTATGAAGTTCATTGAAATTCCGGAAAATAAAACACTGACTTATAATAATTTTAAGTATTCGATTAATTATGAATTACAAAAAAATAACAAATTGAAAATTACCCGGACAGCCAATACACCTTGGGATAATATTAAAAAAGAACAGTATCCGGAATTTAAAAAATTTGTTGAAGATTCAGTAAATACGGAAAATCAAATTTTAGGATATAAATAAATCAAAAAGAAAGCTTACAAATTTTGTAAGCTTTTATTATTTTTTAAAATCAAATTCTTCAGTAAGTCTTTTATCTTCATCCAATCTTTCGATCAATTTTTCAAGACCTTCGAATTTGATTTCATCATGAAGAAAATCCCTGAATTTTACAGTGATCTCCTGATCGTAGATGTCCTCGTTGAAATTTAGGATATACACTTCAACCGTTAGTGCGTCGCCGTTTACAGTAGGATTGGTTCCTATACTGAGCATTCCTTTATATGGCTGTCCTTTAATATAAACTTCAACAATATATGCTCCTTTTTTAGGCAATAACTTAATAGATTCGGTACTGATATTAGCGGTAGGATAGCCAATAGTTCTTCCTATTTTCTTACCATGAACTACTTTTCCTGAAACAGAGTAGGAGTAGCCAAGCATTTCATTAGCTTCTACAATATTTCCCGCTAAGAGAGCATTTCTGATTTTGGTAGAACTGATATTATTTTCGTGGATATTGATGGCTTCCATTTGTTCCACTTCAAAATCCAATTCTTTAGACAGTTTTTGGAGAAGTTCAAAATTTCCGCTTTTATTTTTTCCAAAAGAGTGGTCGTATCCTATAATAAGGTATTTTACATTCAATTTATCTATAAGGATCTGGCGAACAAAATCTTCTCCTGTAAGATTTCTGAATTCTTCATCAAATTCTTTTAAAAACAAATTATTGATCCCATATTTATCAACCAACAATTTTTTTTCTTCCAGGGTATTTAAAAGTTTTAAATCTTCATTGGGATTAAAAACAAATCTTGGATGTGGCCAAAAAGTAAGGATCGCAGTTTCCAACTGGTTTTCTGCCCCTATTTTTTTTAGTTCATCAATAATGCATTTATGTCCCAAATGTACCCCGTCGAACATTCCTAAAGACAGTGCTAAAGGCTTTTGCGCGGAATAGTCATTAAAATTCTTGAAAACTTTCAAAACGGAAAAAATTTGACTGCAAATATAAAACCTTTAAAATTATCTATTATTATATAGTAAGAGTTATTTTCAATGAACAATTTCGATAATTTGCTGTCTGAGAATTGTTGTCAATTTTAATTTTTGTGAATGAATAACAGTATAAATTATCAATTATTAAATTTTAATCAGTCTGTTTGAGATTTTTAACAGTGAATTTTGTACCTGAATTTTGATTTCCGATTCTGTTCATCTGATCAGAAAAGCATGATAAAAATCTTTTTTTTACCAATTGTGGGTTTATGAAGAATCATTATATTTGCACCAAGAAAAAATTTAGCAATGGCAAACCAAATTAAAGGAAAAATTTCTCAAATTATTGGTCCGGTAATCGACGTAGTTTTTAATAATGTGGAAGCAGTTCCAAGTATTTATGACGCGTTAGAAATTACTAAAGGAAACGGTGAAAAAGTAGTCTTAGAAGTAGAACAACATATTGGTGAAGATACGGTAAGATGTATCGCAATGGATGCTACAGATGGTCTTACAAGAGGTCAGGAAGTAATCGGATATGGAAATCCTATTACAATGCCGATTGGTGAGGCTGTAAACGGAAGACTATTCAACGTTGTTGGTGATGCTATCGACGGGCTTCAGAATATCTCTAAAGAAAATGGATTACCTATCCACAGAGAAGCTCCGAAATTTGATCAGTTGTCAACTTCTGCAGAAGTTTTATTTACAGGTATTAAAGTAATCGACTTAGTTGAGCCTTATGCAAAAGGAGGTAAAATTGGATTGTTCGGTGGTGCCGGTGTTGGTAAAACAGTATTGATCCAGGAGTTGATTAATAATATTGCAAAAGGACACGGAGGTCTTTCAGTTTTTGCCGGAGTAGGTGAAAGAACGAGAGAAGGAAATGACCTTTTGAGAGAGATGTTGGAATCAGGAATTATCAAATATGGTGATGATTTCATGCACTCTATGGAAAATGGTGGTTGGGATCTTTCTAAAGTAGATTTAGAAGCGATGAAAGATTCAAAAGCTGCATTCGTTTTCGGACAGATGAACGAGCCACCAGGTGCAAGAGCGAGAGTAGCCCTTTCTGGTCTTACATTAGCTGAGTACTATAGAGATGGAGGAGAAAGCGGACAAGGTAGAGACGTTCTATTCTTCGTAGATAATATCTTCCGTTTTACACAAGCTGGTTCAGAGGTATCTGCACTTCTTGGACGTATGCCATCTGCGGTAGGTTACCAGCCAACGCTTGCTTCTGAGATGGGAGCGATGCAGGAAAGAATTACATCTACTAAAAACGGATCTATTACTTCAGTACAGGCAGTATATGTACCTGCGGATGACTTAACTGACCCGGCTCCTGCAACTACATTTGCTCACTTGGATGCAACTACAGTACTAGATAGAAAAATTGCTTCTTTAGGTATCTATCCTGCGGTAGATCCATTGGCTTCTACTTCAAGAATCCTTGCACCGGAAGTTATCGGAGAAGAACATTATAACTGTGCTCAGAGAGTAAAAGAAATTCTTCAGAGATACAAAGCTCTTCAGGATATCATTGCGATCCTTGGTATGGAAGAACTTTCTGAAGAAGATAAATCTGTTGTTTACCGTGCAAGAAAAGTTCAGAGATTCTTGTCTCAGCCTTTCCACGTTGCTGAACAGTTTACAGGTATCCCTGGTTCATTGGTAGATATTAAAGACACCATCAAAGGATTCAACATGATTATGGATGGAGAACTTGATCATTTACCAGAAGCCGCTTTCAACTTGAAGGGGACTATTGAAGAAGCTATCGCAGCAGGACAAAAAATGTTAGCTGATAACGCTTAATAAGTTAGACATGAGATATCAGATACTAGACATGAGACTTTAAAGGTTGTCTGAAATCTGAGATCTGAAATCTTTTAATCTAAATTAAAATGAATATAAAAATTTTAACACCAGAATACGTAGTTTTTGAAGGCGAGGTAAACTCTGTTTTACTTCCGGGAAAAAATGGTAAATTTCACATCATGAAAAACCACGCAGGAATCGTTTCTTCATTAATTAATGGTAAAGTAAAGCTGTTTGTGAATTCTGTCGATGAAGCTTATGCCAAGAACCTTACCAGAGAGAATGAAAAAGATTCTGTTTTTTCTTATTCTATCAAAAGCGGTGTTGTAGAATTTAATCATAATAAAGGAATTATCCTTTGTGAGTAATTAAATGAAAAGCTAAATATATTTTCAAGAAAGTGTAACTTTGGTTACACTTTTTTTTATGTAATGTAAATCTGATTTTATGAGGAGTATGATCATGTTGTTTATGATGATGGGAATTGTATTAAACGCCCAGAATTTTAAAACCAAAAGGGGTATTATAAGTCTTGATGGAGTACATGTTGCTAAAATTTCAAATAAATCAAGTGAGTACACTTTTATGGACCTGAAGGAGACGCCTATTTATACAATAGAATTTGTTGATAAAAGCGTCGTGGATTCTGTAAGAGACAGTTACATAAAATTGAACAGGGTATACAACAGGGATAAGACCATTGAGTTGGATTACAGCTCTCCTTCAGCCTTTTCCGGTGAAGAAAGATCTGCAGTATATACTTGTATAAAAGACCTCAAGATCATTGATAACAAAGGCATTAATGTTAAGAATTTAGATGAGCTTTTTCAAAATACACCCAAAAGAAAGCTTGATACTAAAACCAAGGATGCTTATTCCATACGGAGTAAAATTGACAAGATGAAAATTGAAGTCAACAATGTAGGGGAAATTCTCAGCAATGGTGTCCCGGTCGGATATTTTACGAATTTGCCGGTAAGCTTCGGATCTGATGATAAGATTGCCGAGAAAACATTTGTAGATATTGAAATCTATGATGCTAAGAGCAAATATATTGGCAAATACATTACCACTACCAAGCAGATCAAAACAGCTGGTGGAAAAAGTTTTACATTGTACAGGGAAATGTCCGGAAGGGCTTCAATTTTAAAATTTCCGACCTATAAAGCTATTGCAGAACGGATGGCAATTTTAGATCCGAATTTTATTAAAATTCAGGAAAAGGTTGTTGTAGGACAGGTCGTAAAAGATGGTGTAGAGAAATAAAAGTTTAGTGTTTAATAATTTAATTGTCTATGGAATGCCGGGTTTGATTCATTTATAAAAATCAATCAAAATTTGGATCAGCTAAAGATCCCGGTAGACTTCTCAATTAGAAACTACAAACTTAAAATGACACCATTATCTTTAAGTTGCTGTATAGGTTTTGAAAACCAGAACAGTTCAAAATCCTCGAAGTTCTCTTCAAACTGAATTTTAAGCTGTTGCAGGGTTGTCTTTTTTGCATTTTCAATGGCGTTTTCCGCAAGCACTTTCATGAGCCATTCTGCTTTTGGCTGCTCCAGATCTATTTTTACGATATTTGTTTTTAAATGGAATGTCAGTTGCGTATATGCCCACGAATTTTGTTTCTTTGTTTTTATGTAATTCTCGGCAACAACATTTCTGTCCATAAAAATAACCTTTGAGTTTCCTTTAAAAACAAAATGATCTTCTTCTAAAAGGCAATCGTGGATATAATCGGGGTGAATGGTTGTTTTGGGAATTTTAAAATCAAACCAATCCTGTAATGGGATATCAAAATTGATTCCGTGCATATAATTGAAAAGCGATTTTTTTAATCCGAAACTGAATTTACTATGGTCAATTCCTGTTTTATCTGTAAAATCAATATCGTTATTGGCAAATAAAATTTCCTGTTTAATAGGAGTAACGCCAAATTCTTCAGGATGTAAACCCACCGGAGAATGAGCCGTCATGGCAAACTGATGCCAGAATCCACTTTGCAGAATTCCCATTTCAAAGAGCTGCCGTACCATTTCCAGTGAATCAATTGTTTCCTGTACAGTTTGGGTAGGGTAGCCGTACATAAGGTAGGCATGGATCATTATACCGGCTTCAGTGAAATTTCTTGTAACCTGAGCCACCTGATCAACGGAAATCCCTTTATCAATCAATTTTAAAAGACGGTCACTGGCTACTTCCAGTCCTCCTGAAACAGCAACACAACCCGAAAGCTTCAGTAAAAAACAAAGATCTCGGGTAAAACTCTTTTCAAAACGGATATTGGTCCACCAGGTCACCACGAGATTCCTGCGCAAAATTTCCAGCGCAACTTCTCTCATTAAAGCAGGTGGGGCAGCTTCATCCACAAAATGAAAACCGGTTTCTCCAGTTTCTTTAATAAGCTCCTCCATCCTGTCGACCAGGATTTTTGCAGAAACAGGTTCGTAGATTCTTATGTAATCCAGCGAAATATCACAAAAAGTACATTTTCCCCAATAGCATCCATGAGCCATTGTAAGCTTGTTCCATCTTCCGTCGCTCCACAGACTGTGCATTGGGTTGGCAATTTCAATGACTGAAATATATTGATCGAGTAAAAGATCTTTATATTCCGGTGTTCCGACCTGTGCCTGTTTATAGTCGTGTCGTTTAGAGTTATTCTTATAAGTTACCGTATGGTTCTCAATGAGGAAAGTTCTTTTAAATTCGGCTTCTTCAGTTGGGTTATTTAGATGGTTATAAAGAAGCTCAATTGGGAGTTCGCCATCATCTAAAGTAATAAAATCGAAGAATTCGAAAACCCTGGGATCTTTTATTTCTCTTAATTCCGTGTTTGGAAAGCCACCACCCATCGCTGTTTTAATGTTTGGGAAATTTTTCTTGATGTATTGGGCGCATCGAAAAGCGGAGTACAAATTCCCCGGAAAGGGGATAGAGAAACAGACAAGTTTGGGTTGTACGGTCTGTAGCTTTTCCGCTAAAATTTCTAATGTGATATCATCAATAAATGTTTGCCGGTCTGATAATTTGGAATATAGCTCGTCAAAAGAATTGGCACTTTTCCCCAGGCGTTCTGCATACCGGCTGAAACCAAAATCGGAATCTATATTTTCAACAATATAATCAGATAGATCCTCCAAATACAATGTGGCCAAGTGTTTTGCTTTATCCTGAAGCCCCATGTTTCCGAAAGCAAATTCCATATCATCCAGCTGATTGAACCGGGAAGCTTCCGGTAAAAAATTCATGCTACAGATCTGGCGGGCCAAAGTGGCATTTTTACCTTGCAGGAAATGAATGACCTGATCAATGGTTTTTATATATTCATCCCTTAGAGCGAAAATCCTTTGGGTATTTTCTGACAACTTTTCAAGATCAATTTTCCTGGAAAAAATGTTCTGAAGACCCTCTTTTGAAAAAAGTTCCAAAATAACTTCAATCCCCAAATCGATCTGATAGCTGGTAATATTTTTGGTATTTAAAAAACCTTTAATATAAGCCGTGGCAGGATAAGGAGTATTAAGTTGGGTAAAAGGCGGAGTAATCAGAAGAAGATCTTTCAATAGGAATTTTTTTGCAAAATTATCACATCTATATCATACAAAAAAATTAATGGCCTGTAAAAGATGAATTGAACTTATTTTTGTAAGCCGAATTTAGCAATGGTAGAATTTATTTTCTTTATCCATTCATTAGGTTTGGTAGAATAACCTGTGGAAGCAATAGCTTTAACCCAATCGTTACTGTTGTTATTATCTTTTAACCGGGTATAAATTTTCTTTTTGGAAAGCATACGGCAAAAAGCTTCATAGCTTTCGCGAACGGTACTAAAGCTTTTAAATTTAGAATTATTCACATCGTTCTTTCCCAAAATACCAAAGTGATTATTAAGGGTTTTGCTAGCCTTGCTGGTTCCGGCTCCAGACTCCACAATAGCTATCGCGAGTATGATCGAGCTTGGAATCCCGTATTGTTTTGAGAGATCTGCTGCAATATCTTTATGGTTATCTATATAAGAATGCTGGGCATTAGCTGTTGTAAAGAAAAGCGTAAGAAACAGGCCGATAATTGCTGTTTTAATATTTCTGGAATTTCTAATATACATCTATTTTGATATCAATCTATTACATAAAATAATGACTTTTAAAAAATTAAAAGACAGATATTTACCACTCATTCAGAAGTGGATTATAGATAAAAAGGCCATTGTATTTCAAATGGCCTTTTGTATTGTTTTAAATTTCTTTAAACTGAACGTTGTTCTCCTTCAGATAATTATCAGCTTGCTCCTTATAATGACCACCCACCAGTTTATCGTGAATAGCTTCAAAGGCAGCTAATGTTTCATTGATCTCAGCATCTGTATGAGACGCCGTTGGAATCAATCTTAGTAATATCATTCCTTTAGGAATTACCGGGTAAACAACTACAGATGTGAAAATTCCGTAAATTTCTCTTAAATCTTTAACCAAAAGAGTTGCTTCTACCGGTGTTCCCTGCATCATTACTGGCGTTACACAAGTATTACTGTCTCCAATGTTGAAACCTCTTTCTTTAAGACCGTTTTGCAGTTTATAGGTATTTTCCCAAAGTTTAGCTTTAATTTCAGGTCTTGTTCTTAAAAGCTCTAATCTTTTAAGCCCTCCGATAACCATTGGCATCGTCAGGGATTTTGCAAAGATTTGTGATCTTAAGTTGAATTTTAAGTATCGGATGATTTCTTTATCTCCGGCAATGAAAGCTCCGAAACCGGCCATTGACTTAGCGAAAGTAGAGAAATATACATCGATTTTATCCTGACATCCTTGTTCTTCACCAGCTCCGGCTCCTGTTTTTCCAAGAGTTCCGAATCCATGAGCGTCATCTACAAGAAGTCTGAAGTTATATTTTGATTTCAGGTCACAGATTTCCTTAAGCTTCCCCTGCTGACCTCTCATTCCGAAAACCCCTTCTGTAATTACCAGAATACCACCACCGGTTTCTTCAGCTACTTTTGTTGCTCTCTGAAGGTTTTTTTCAAGACTTTCGATATCATTGTGTCTATAGGTAAATCTTTTTCCGGAGTGAAGTCTTACCCCATCTACGATACATGCATGTGAATCTACATCATATACGATTACATCATTTCTGCTAACCAAAGCGTCAATGGTAGAAACCATTCCCTGGTAACCGAAATTTAATAAATAAGCAGATTCTTTCTGAACAAAATCAGCAAGCTCCCTTTCCAGTTGTAAATGCTGTTCTGTTTCCCCGGACATTGCTCTTGCTCCCATTGGATAAAACATCCCGTATTCAGCAGCGGCTTTTGCATCGGCTTCCAAAACTTCAGGATGATTACATAATCCTAAATAATCGTTAGCACTCCAGAAAATGACTTCTCTTCCCTGAAACTGCATTCTAGGTCCGATTGGCCCTTCAAGTCTCGGGAAAATAAAATAGCCTTCTCCATAATCTGCAAATTGTCCAAGAGGTCCTGGATTTTCTTTTATTCTTTCAAAAATATCCAACATTTTATAAGTGATTTTATTTAATTAAAAAAAGCCTTTTGTGATCTACAAAAAAGGCTTGATTTGTATGGTAATTATTTCTATTTGATGAATTCTGTCTTGAAAACTTCATCGTAGTTGTGAACACAATTGTTTACAAAACCTTGTTCCGCCATCCATTTGTCGCTGTATACCTTGGTAATGTATCTTGATCCATGATCAGGATAAATTAATACAACCAGGTCATCTTTTGAAAATTCGTTAGATTGGGCATATTGTATAAGCGCCTGGGTAACAGCTCCGGTCGTATAACCTCCCATGATCGCCTCTTTCAGAGCTATTTCACGGGTTCTGTAGGCAGACATTTCATCATTCACTCTTACAAACTGGTCGACTTTATCAAAAAGTAAGGCGGCAGGAATAAGATTTTTTCCCATTCCTTCAATCTGATAGGGGTGAACATCTTCTTTATGGATTTCTCCGGTTTCATGATAACTTTTCAGAATAGATCCGTCTGCATCTACTCCTATTATTTTGATATTCGGATTCTTTTCCTTTAAAAATTTTGCTGACCCGGATAAAGTTCCCCCGGTTCCTGTACATGCAAAAAGATGTGTGATTTTTCCTTCTGTCTGCTCCCATATTTCCGGTCCGGTAGTCTGGTAATGGGCATCAATATTCAACTCATTAAAGTATTGGTTGATATAAACAGAATTAGGTGTTTCAGAAGCCACTCTTTTGGCAACCTCATAATAGGATCGGGGATCATTCGCAGGTACGTTAGCAGGGCAAACATACACTACCGCTCCAAGAGCTTTAAGATAGGCAATCTTTTCAGGTTTTGTTTTGTCACTTACAGCAAGAATGCATTTATACCCTTTGATAATGCAAACCATTGCAAGAGAGAATCCTGTATTCCCTGAGGTGGTCTCTACAATTACAGAATCTTCTTTTAATAAACCTTTTTTCTCAGCGTTTTCTATAATGTGAAGTGCGATTCTATCTTTAGTGGAATGTCCAGGATTATATGATTCTAACTTGGCATAAACAGTTGCAGGAATATCTTTCGTTACAGTATTTAGCTTCACCATAGGAGTGTTTCCTATTAGGCCAAGGATATTATCGTAAACATTACTCATTATTTGCTATTTTTCAATAAAAATCTGAGGGCAAAAATACAAAAAAATAAATAATTTCTAAACTTTTGTTTGATTTCTAAGCTGTCATTACTTAAATCGATATTTTTCCTTCCTCAATGGTTACAGACTTATTAACGCAAATACCACACCAGTATTTTAAAAAATTGTTAAAATCGATATAAAATCATATAAAAGCCCTATTTTCGCGTAATTGATTTTATACTATGAAAAACTGGACTTTTAGGCAATGGAACACCGTTTTAGGATGGGTGATTTTCGTCATTGCATTTTTCACGTACTTATCAACAATAGAACCCAAGCTGAGTTTTTGGGACTGTGGTGAGTACATATCTTCTGCAGTAAAATTAGAAGTAACGCACGCTCCCGGGGCTGCTTTATTCCAGATTGTGGGCGCTGTAGCGGCCATTTTTGCATTAGGAAAAGGCGAAAATTATTCTATCGTAATCAATGCAATGTCTGCTACGTTCAGTGCTTTTACGATCTTATTTTTATTCTGGACCATTACGCATTTTGTAAGACGATTACTGAATAAAGATTTTGAAGAAGTAACCAAACATCAGGAAATTTCGATTCTTTTTGCCGGTGTCATAGGCGCGTTGTGTTTTACATTTTCCGATACTTTTTGGTTTTCGGCGGTTGAAGGGGAAGTGTATTCCATGGCTTCGATGTTTATTGCGCTTTTGGTATGGCTGATCACAAAATGGGAAAATGAGTATAACACTTCGGACAATGAAAGATGGATCATTCTTATTTTCTTTATCGTTGGACTTTCAGTAGGTGTACACATGATGTGTATGTTATCTCTTCCCGCAATCTGCCTGGTATACTACGCCAGAAACTATAAGTTCACGTGGAAAAATTTCATCTGGGCAAACCTGATCACGTTGGGGATTCTGATTATTGTATTTAAAATTATTTTCCCACTCATCATGACGATGTTTGGTAAACTCGAGATATTCTTCGTCAATGGTTTGGGACTTCCTTTCCATTCAGGAACAATTGCTGCTTTTATTCTTATGGTAGCAATATGCTATTTCATGATTAAATATGCGAGAAAAAGTAAAAAAAGCATTTATCAGACCATAGCATTATCAATTGTTTATATGGTAATCGGCTTCTCATGTTGGATGGTCATTCCAATCAGAGCTAACGCAAACCCTCCAATGAACCTGAATGATCCCGATACGGCTATCGGTATGCTTGATTATTACAACAGAGAACAATATGGAGACTGGCCGACAATTTACGGACAAAACTATACCGCTTTCCTTGATGCCAACGGAATTGAGAAAAATGAAGACGGAAGCTTTAAAACCAAGAAGACCGGCGACATTTATGAAAAGGATGAAAAAACAGGAACCTATAGAAAGACAGGAGAACGTTTTAACTATGTTTTCAGCAAGTCCCAGGTAAGTTTAATGCCCAGAATGTTCAATGAAGACAAATCGGTGATGGCGAACTACATTTCAATGTATGGAGCTCCTGACTTCACCTTTAATTATGGAAATGAAGATGTAGCAGATAATCCTCAGGCAAAAGAGATCTTCAATGAACTGAGAAAGAAATACGAAGATAAAACGATTACGGCAGCAGATTACCTGAAAGTAAAGCCATACGATCTTATTAATGTTCAGAAGCCTTCTCTGGCTCAGAATATGGATTACTTCATTACTTTCCAGAACGGATATTACTTTGTAAGATACCTGATGTGGAATTTTGTAGGAAGACAGAATGACCTTGAGGGGAATATGGAAAATACAAAAGGAAACTGGATTTCCGGATTTTCTTTTATAGATAATGCCATGTGGGGAAATCAGGATAAGATGCCTGCTAAATTTAAAAATGAAAGCACGGTTGCTTTTTTCTTCTTACCCCTTATTTTAGGATTAATCGGATTCTTCTTCCAGCTTAACAGGGATTTTGGAAGATTCTATGCTATATTATCATTATTCGTTATTACCAGCGTTGGAATTATTTTCTATACAGGTGTAAAACCATTTGAACCTAGGGAGAGGGATTATGCGATGGTAGGCTCATTCTATGCTTTTGCTATATGGATAGGTTTAGGAGCGGGTGCTATTTTATGGTTCTTACAGTCTAAAGTAAAGTCCGGTGCAGCGAATATTGTTGCGGGAGTGATTTTACTGGGTATACCTTTTATGATGGGATTCCAGAATTATAATGTACATGACAGAAGTAACCGGTATACAGCATATGATTATTCTTATTCCGTATTAAAATCATTGCCAAAAGAGGATATTTTATTTGTATACGGTGATAATGATACATATCCGGTTTGGGCGATTCAGGAAACCGAAAATTTCCGTGATGATGTAAAAGTGGTCAACTTTACTTTGCTATCAACACCATGGAACATTGACCAGGTAAAAAGAAAAACCTATAATGCCAATGCCATTCCAAGCCAGTTAACTCACGAAGACTACAGGGATGGTGTGAATGATCAGATCTACCTGATGAAAAAAGAAGACTGGCAGAATATCTTCAATAACCTTCAGGAACAAGGAGCCTCTTCTACGGAATTCCAGGCTTTTAGAAAGTATCTTACCCAGGATTCCATTACTTTAAAAGAAGCAATCAATTTCATCAAAATGAAATCCCCTGAAAAGGATGAAATTCTTAAAATGATCTTTGGAGAGGCACGTTATGAAAAATACAACTTCTTACCGGTGAGTAAATTTATTTTACCTGTCAACAAGGAGAATGCTTTAAAAGCAGGGATTATCAATCCAAGTGATCTTCCTAATACTGTTAATCAGATTATGATCGATTATAAAGCCAATACTCTTTATAAGAACAACCTGATGATGTTTGATATTCTGGCTAATTTTGATTGGAAAAGACCGATTAACTTCTCCTCAGGCGGAGTATATGACAGCGAAAATATTTTCTATCTGGATGATTATTTGCAATTGGATGGTTTCAGCTACCGACTGATTCCTATTCATACGCCACCTAGCAGCGATGGAGATATGGGAAGGGTAGACGCCAACTCTCTGTACAATGTGGTGAAAAACTTCAAATGGGGTAATTTTAAAGACTTAAATGCTCATTTTGATGAAACCGCAACTTCCAATATCATCAGCTATAGAAGTGCAGCGAGCAGAGCAGCGGCAGCCCTTTCTTTAAAAGGTGAAAAAGCTAAAGCGATCGAGTTACTGGACCTTGCTGCTAAGGAAATTCCGGTAGAAAAATACAATGATCCTCGCTCATTAAGTTCAATTGTGTACGGATATATTGTAGCAGGACAGGAACAAAAAGGATTGAAACTGGCAGAAGTTCTTAAGAAAGGAATATTCGAAGAATATGATTACTATTTAAGCCTTAGCCCTGGTGATCAGAGATACCTGAGAAGACAAATGGGAGCTAAACCTATGGAATATTCTCTTGTGGTTTCTGCTGTAACTACAGCTTACAACGCTATTGGGCAGAAAGATAAAGCATACGACTACCTTGTGAAATCTATTGAGCCTATTGATAAAAAGTTCAATGTGTTAATCAAAGATCTTCAGCAAATGGGTAAAGAAAAAGCGATGAATGAATCTGAAAATGTACAAAGAATCACTCCGTTCTATCAGTACTTATTTGATATTATGGAACCTTTTGATTCTACTTATTCCAAAGAAAAAGAGCATCAGATTACAACAGCGATTATGAAAGCGACCCAATAAAATACTTTCAAAACATAATTAAAAACGGAACTTCGGTTCCGTTTTTTTTTGCTTTGGATGTAATAAAATTAAGTGGTTAAATGTCTTACAGAGAATAGCTATATTATTAAAGATATCACTGGAAAATAATCCTTGACCGCTTAATAATTTGTAGGCAAAGATAAACTGATATATTATATGAAAAACTGGACTTTCAGGCAATGGAACACCGTTTTAGGATGGGTGATTTTCGTTATTGCATTTATTACTTATTTTTCAACGATAGAACATTATTTGAGTTTTTGGGACTGTGGTGAGTACATATCTTCTGCAGTAAAATTAGAAGTAACGCACGCTCCCGGGGCTGCTTTATTCCAGATTGTGGGCGCTGTAGCGGCCATTTTTGCATTAGGAAAAGGCGAAAATTATTCTATCGTAATCAATGCAATGTCTGCTACGTTCAGTGCTTTTACAATCTTATTTTTATTCTGGACCATTACGCATTTTGTAAGACGATTACTGAATAAAGATTTTGAAGAAGTAACCAAACATCAGGAAATTTCGATTCTTTTTGCCGGTGTGATAGGCGCGTTGTGTTTTACATTTTCCGATACTTTTTGGTTTTCAGCGGTTGAAGGGGAAGTGTATTCCATGGCTTCAATGTTTATTGCGCTTTTGGTATGGCTGATCACCAAATGGGAAAATGAGTATAACACTTCGGACAATGAAAGATGGATCATTCTTATTTTCTTTATCGTTGGACTTTCAGTAGGTGTACACATGATGTGTATGCTATCTCTCCCCGCAATCTGCCTGGTATACTACGCCAGAAACTATAAGTTCACGTGGAAAAATTTCATCTGGGCAAATCTGATCACGTTGGGGATTCTGATTATTGTATTTAAAATTATCTTCCCACTCATCATGACGATGTTTGGTAAACTAGAGATATTCTTCGTCAATGGTTTGGGACTTCCTTTCCATTCAGGAACAATTGCGGCTTTTATTCTTATGGTAGCAATATGCTATTTCATGATTAAATATGCGAGAAAAAGTAAAAAAAGTATTTATCAGACCGTAGCATTATCAATTGTTTATATGGTAATCGGCTTCTCATGTTGGATGGTCATTCCAATCAGAGCTAACGCAAACCCGCCAATGAACCTGAATGATCCCGATACGGCTATCGGTATGCTAGATTATTATAACAGAGCTCAATATGGAGACTGGCCGACAATTTACGGGCAAAACTATACCGCTTTCCTTGATGCCAACGGAATTGAGAAAAATGAAGACGGAAGTTTTAAAACAAAGAAAACCGGCGACATTTATGAAAAGGATGAAAAAACAGGAACCTATAGAAAAACAGGAGAGCGTTTTAACTATGTTTTCAGTAAGTCCCAGGTAAGTTTAATGCCCAGAATGTTTAACGAAGATAAAGATGTTATGGCGAACTATATTTCAATGTATGGGGCTCCTGACTTCACCTTCAATTATGGAAATGAAGATGTGGCAGATAATCCTCAGGCAAAAGAGATCTTCAATGAACTGAGAAAGAAATACGAAGATAAAACGATTACGGCAACAGATTACCTGAAAGTAAAGCCATACGATCTTATTAATGTTCAGAAGCCTTCTCTGGCTCAGAATATGGATTACTTCATTACTTTCCAGAACGGATATTACTTTGTAAGATATCTGATGTGGAATTTTGTAGGAAGACAAAACGACAGAGAAGGACATATGGAAAGTACCAATGGAAATTGGATTTCCGGATTTTCTTTTATAGATAATGCCATGTGGGGAAATCAGGATAAGATGCCTGCTAAATTTAAAAATGAAAGCACGGTTGCCTTTTTCTTCTTACCCCTTATTTTAGGATTAATCGGATTCTTCTTCCAGCTTAACAGGGATTTTGGGAGGTTTTACGCATTGCTGTCATTGTTTATTCTCACAGGTGCCGGAATTGTTTTTTATACGGGAGTAAAACCTTTTGAGGTTAGAGAAAGAGATTATGCGATGGTGGGCTCATTCTATGCTTTTGCTATATGGATAGGTTTAGGAGCGGGTGCTATTTTATGGTTCTTACAGTCTAAAGTAAAGTCCGGTGCAGCGAATATTGTTGCGGGAGTGATTTTACTGGGTATACCTTTTATGATGGGATTCCAGAACTATAATACGCATGACCGTAGCCGTAAATCAGCAGCACACGATTATGCCTACTCATTTCTGAAGTCTTTGCCCAAAGAGGATATTATATTTCTTTATGGAGATAATGATACCTTTCCTGTTTGGGCGATTCAGGAAACCGAAAATTTCCGTGATGATGTAAAAACAGTCAACTTTACATTGCTTGCTACTCCCTGGTACTGTGATCAGGTAAAGAGAAAAACCTATAACGCCAATCCAATCCCTGGGGAACTTACGCGTGAGGATTATAAAGATGGTGTGAACGATCAGGTTTACATTATGAAAAAAGAAGACTGGCAGAATATTTTTGAAAATCTTAAAGAACATGGAGCGCCTGAAACGGAATTTCAGGCTTTTAGAAAATATCTTACCCAGGATTCCATTACTCTAAAAGAAGCAATCAGTTTCATCAAAATGAAATCTCCTGAAAAGGATGAAATTCTTAAAATGATTTTCGGAGAGGCACATTACGAGAAATACAACTTCTTACCGGTGAGTAAATTTATTTTACCTGTCAACAAGGAAAATGCTTTAAAAGCAGGGATTATCAATCCAAGTGATCTTCCAAATACTGTCAATCAGATTATGATCGATTATAAAGCGAATACTCTTTTTAAGGGAAACCTTATGATGTTCGATATTTTTGCCAATTTTGATTGGAAAAGACCGATTAACTTCTCCTCAGGTGGAATTTATGACAGTGAAAATATTTTCTATCTGGATGATTATTTACAATTTGATGGTTTCAGTTACCGATTGGTTCCTATTCATACACCACCTAGCAGCGATGGAGATATGGGAAGGGTAGACGCCAACTCTCTATACAATGTGGTTAAAAACTTCAAATGGGGTAATTTTAAAGATCTTACCAATCATTATGATGAAACTGCAACATCCAATATTATATATTACAGATCAACAGTCAGCAGAGCTGTAGGAGCTTTATCATCCGCCGGACAGAAAAATAAGGCAATTGAATTGTTAGATCTTGCCGCAAAAGAGATCCCGACGGAGAAATACAATGATCCTCGCTCTTTAAGCTCAATTGTGTACGGATATATTGTAGCTGGACAGGAACAGAAGGGATTAAAATTGGCAGAAGTTCTTAAGAAAGGAATATTTGAAGAGTATGATTACTATTTAAGCCTTAGCCCTGGTGATCAGAGATACCTGAGAAGACAAATGGGAGCTAAACCTATGGAATATTCTCTTGTGGTTTCTGCTGTAACTTCTGCATACAAAGCTATTGGGCGGAAAGATAAAGCATATGATTATCTTGTGAAGTCGATAGAGCCTATAGATAAAAAGTTCAATGTGTTCATTAAAGGCCTCCAGCAAATGGGTAAGGAAAAAGCGATGAATGAATCTGAAAATGTACAGAGAATCACTCCGTTCTATCAGTACTTATTTGATATTATGAAACCTTTTGATTCTACTTATTCCAAGGAAAAAGAACAGCAGATTACAACAGCAATCATGAAAGCTACCCAATAAAAGGCTTTCAAAACATACTTAAAACGGAACTTCGGTTCCGTTTTTTTGTTATTGTATTCATAAATTTTTAAGGTTATATTTGTGGCATTAAAGAAGCACAATGTCTGAAAGAACAACTAAACTTCCAATCTATGCTGTAATTTTTACAGTGGTTTTTAAGCTCCTTTTCTTACTGACGCACCATATTCAGGAGGATGCATTCATCACCTGGCGGGTCGCACAGAATTTAATGGATTATGGAGTAATAGGGTTTAACGGAGATACAAAAATATCGGCATCTACAACGCATCTGTATGTTTTTGTCTCCTACCTGTTCAACCTTATTTTCGGTAAAGAATACTTTATTGAACCTCTTCTTATTTTCAACTCCATATTATTTACAATAGGAAGTTTATTCTTATCTCATCTGCTTTTAAAAAATCCATGGCATAAAGCTATTTTTATTTTTCTGTTTGGAATTTTACCACCTTCAATAAAAATTTCAATTCTGGGAATGGAATATGGGCTTCTCTTCTTCCTTGAAATGGCTTTGCTGTATTATGGTTTTAAAAAGGAAAAGAAATGGGCATTTATTGTACTTCCTATCCTTATTTTATTTACAAGAATTGATACTGTTATTTTTTTAGGTAATGTATTCCTGGTCGATATATTCTGGAATAAGAAAATACGATGGAGCTACATTTTTGGTGGAATACTGGGGATTTCCTTTGCCCTGGCGTTCAACTGGTTTTATTTTGGAGAATGGGTTAACAATACCATTGTTGCTAAAAAACTACTTTATGATAAGAATTTTACATTCGGGCAGGATGTGGAATATTTTATTTCTAACTACGGAAACTTCTGGGGAATGCTCAAATTACCCGGCGATTTTAATCCGTTTACAATCGTTGTGCTGCTTTTTGAATTGGCCTGTTTTGTTTTTCTGGTCCGCCAAAGAGAAAAGAGGAATTATTTCTTATGGATGATTTTCATTTTTGGATGGGTGAAGCAACTGGTCTTTCTTTCTCAGAAAAGTTTATTCGACTGGTATTACTGGGTTCCTCAGATTTTACTTTTTGTCCCGGTCCTTATTTTTGTGCTCGAGCAAAAGGTCAAAAAAGATCTATGGCTGTTTTTATTGGTTATTATTTATATCGTTCCTATGATGATTTTCCAGACCATACATTCCATTGCAACAGGCAACGGAGAATGGAATTACAGAAGATCGATCGGAACTTCCTTAAACTTTTATGAAAAAGATAAAAATCAGTGGATCTTACTAGAACCAGCAGGATATGTACCTTATTTTTCTGGGTTGAAGACAATTGATGAAGTTGGTTTGGTGGATAAACAGATTCAGACCGAAATCAAGAAAGATAAAGCCAATTACTGGATCAACACCGTTAAAAAAAGAAAACCCAAATATCTGCTTTCTTATAATGACTTATTTAAAGGAAAAGATGCGGAATATTATAAAGCTCACTACAGATTATTGGAAGAATTCAGGATAAAAGACCATCTAAAAAGTGAGAATACAATTCTGGAAAAGATTTATCGTCTTAAACCTTCCGGGACGGATTATAATTTGTACGTTAGGATAAAGTGATAGGTAGTTGCTCTCAACTTTTGACAAACCTGTAATAATCAAACCTTAAAAAACTAAAACTATGAAATACTGTGCTTTTCTTCGAGGTGTGAATGTAAAAGGAACGAACATGAAAATGGCCGATGTTTGTAAAGTCTTTGAAAAAGCCGGAATGAAAAACGTAAGCTCTATTCTGGCTTCCGGAAATATTGTTTTTTCTTCCGATAAGAATGTGGCAGATCTTAAAAAAATTCTGGAAGCAGCAATGTCTGAACATTTTTCTTATGATGCTTTTCTTTTTATCAGGTCTGGTGCTGAAATTGAAAACTTCTGGAACGGAAATCCCTTTGAAAAAAACGAAGATTTTCATAGCTATACTTTTATAGGAAATGAAGGTGTAGAAGCTATTTTAATGAAAGAATTTGAATTGTCTTCCAAAGCTGAAAATGAGAAGGGTGAGATTATCAATGATATTTTTTACTGGCAGGTTCCTAAGGGGAATACATTAGACTCCAGCTTCGGGAAAATTCTGGGAAAGAAAAGTATGAAAGACCAGTTTACCAGTAGAAATATTAATACTTTTGAGAAAATTCTTAAGAAGATGGAGTCTTAATATTATTAATGTTTTGGAAAAAGACCTTGAAATTCCAGTAATATTAAGGCTTTAAATAATTTCGGATTCTGAAACATTATAAGTATTTTTACTGAACTTTTTAATTATAATAAAATGATTCAGTATTTAGATAATATCCATCACAAAGATTCAAAAAACTTTTTTCTTACAGCAGGACCTTGTATCATCGAAGGCGAAGACATGGCATTGAGGATTGCTGAAAAAGTAATAGAAATTACCAACAAATATAATATACCATATATTTTTAAAGGAAGCTTCAAGAAAGCCAACAGAAGTAGAGTAGATTCCTTTACTACGATCGGGGAAGAAAAGTCTCTTGAAATTCTAAAAAAAGTTGGGGAAACTTTTAATATTCCTACAACAACAGATATTCATGAAAATGAGCATGCAGCTTTGGCTGCCCAGTATGTAGATGTTTTACAGATTCCCGCATTTTTAGTCCGTCAGACGGATCTTTTGGTGGCAGCAGCGAAAACCGGAAAATGTGTGACCCTGAAAAAAGGACAGTTCCTGTCTCCGGAATCCATGAAATTCGCTGTTCAGAAAATAACAGATTCCGATAATCAGAAAGTAGCAATTATTGAAAGAGGGAATTCTTTCGGATATACAGACCTTATCGTTGATTACAGAGGGATCCCTACTATGAGGCAATATGCTCCTGTTATTCTTGATGTTACCCATTCTTTACAACAGCCTAACCAGAATTCAGGAGTTACTGGAGGAAGACCAGACCTGATTGAAACAATTGCAAAAGCTGGAATTGCAGTAGGAGCGGATGGACTTTTCATAGAAACACATCCTACACCGGAAACGGCATTATCTGATGGAGCTAATATGTTAAGGCTGGATTTATTAGAAGATTTGTTACAAAAATTAACAAGAATTAGAGAATCGATTTTGTAATTGTTAAAAAATACTTAATTTTAGAAATTCTTAAAACATTTCTTTTGAAAAAACTAGTTTTACCGCTGAGCCTTATGGTTCCCATGTTAGTGTTCTCTCAGACAAAAAAGAAGGATACTGCAAAATACAGAGATATTGAGGAAGTTGTGTTCCAGAAAAAAGTCGTTGGTAAAACCAGTGATCTCAGTACTGTAAAAATCTCAGCCAAAGATGCTAAGAATGTTGCAAGTATTTCGGGAGGAATAGAAGGAATTCTGAAAACCTTACCTTCCGTAAACTCCAATACAGAGCTTTCTTCACAATATATGGTTCGTGGTGGAAACTATGATGAAAACCTTATCTATATTAATGATATTGAAATCTACAGGCCCTTTTTGATCAGAAACTCTCAACAGGAAGGGTTAAGTATCATCAATCCCGATATGGTTTCAACAGTTAATTTTTCTGCAGGAGGTTTTGAACCCCGATATGGAGATAAGATGTCCTCTGCACTGAATATTTATTACCGGGAACCTGAGAAATTTGAACTGTCCGGGGAAGCAAGTTTGATCGGAGGCAGACTAACGACCGGTTTGGCTTCAAAAAATAAAAAGCTGACTGCTTTATTTTCCGGCCGGTACAGAAATACCAATCTGGTTCTGAATACCTTGAAAGAAGATACCAATTTTAATCCTACCTATTGGGATTTTCAATCGTATATCAATTATCATTTCAATCCTAAGCTTAGCCTTTCATTTGTAGGATATTATTCCAAGAATGATTATGAAATGATTCCTAAAGAAAGGAGTGTGGATTTCGGAACGCTTCAAAGACCTCTTAATCTTACTGTTTTTTATGCCGGAAAAGAAAATGACCAGTATAAAAACATGATGGGAACACTTTCGATGAATTTCAAACCATCGGAAAAGTGGAGGTTTACATTAGATGCTTTTGCCTATCAAAACAGGGAGCGAGAATATTATTCTATTCAATCCCAATATATATTACAAACATTTGATCCGATCACCGGAGCACCTATAACGACCTATGATACTGGAGGACAGATAGACCATGCAAGGAATGATCTTTTCGTAAGAACCTACGGAGCCCAGTTCAGAGGACGTTTTTCTCCGAATGTGAATACTGATATCGAAGTAGGATTTAAATATGAAAAAGAAAACCTCAAGGATCTTACCAATGAATGGAAATTAATTGACTCTGCCGGCTATAGTATTCCAAGGCCTATAGATGATCCAAGATTCGGAACACCGGGAGATCTTAAATTATTATACAGAATAGCAGGGCAGAATGCTATTGAGCCAACACGATTATCAGCCTATGCACAGTATTCCCAGAAATTTTATTGGGGAACCAATAAGGTTTTCATCAACGCCGGAGCAAGGGTTGCCCATTGGAGCTTTAATAATGAAACCATTTTCTCGCCCCGCGTTCAGTTTGCTGTAAAACCTGACTGGGATACGGATATGTTATTCAGGCTTTCGGGCGGGATATACTATCAGGCACCTTTTTACAAAGAGATTAAGGACCTGGACGGGAATTTCAATAACACCATCAAATCCCAGCGTTCCATACAGCTGATTCTGGCAAATGATTATGAGTTCCAGATGTATGATCGTCCGTTTAAATTGACTACAGAAGCTTATTATAAAAAGATGGATGATCTTATTCCATACTACATGGATAATGTAAGGATCCGTTATTCAGGGAAAAATAATGCTTCCGGATATGCCTATGGACTTGATGCCAGGTTATTCGGAGAATTTGTTCCCGGAATTGATTCATGGCTGTCTGCAAGTTATGCGAGGGTGTATGAAAATATCGATGGGAGAGGGAATATTCCCCGACCTACTGATCAGAGGTTAAGATTTGCGATGTTCTATCAGGATTATATGCCTCAATTTCCTTCAATGAGAGTGAATCTTACTTTAACCTATGCAATGGGATTACCGACAGGATCGCCGATCATATTGGATCAGAATGGTGCACCGGACGTGAATGCCCCGTATAGATATCAGAGTACCTTACCGTCTTATAAAAGAGTGGATATAGGACTATCCAAAGTATTCATTGATTCAAAAGATAAAAAACAGACATATGGTTTCTGGGGCAATTTTGAGGAGCTTACTTTAGGAGTACAGGTATTCAATGCATTTAACATCCGGAATACGGTAGCCAATCAATGGATTACCGACGCGAATACTAATCTGATGTATCCGGTACCGGTACGTCTGACCGGAAGATTTTTCAATGTAAAACTTGAATTTAAGCTTAAATAAGATTTTCCCTGAGATGACCGTCTGATCATTAAAAACGGTTAATCTGAAATAGATAACATATAAAAAAGCTTCTGAAATCTTCAGAAGCTTTTTATTTCACGAATTTTATAACAACGTTACATAATTTTATAACAACAAAATCAAAGATATTTTTACCTTTGCTTCAACATATGAAAAAGATTCTGGCCATAGTGTTTTCTATTTTCTACTTCGGATTTTCTTCTGGAGCTGTTTTTAGGGTGCATTATTGCATGGAAGAGCTGGTTTCTGTAAGCCGGAAAACCGACGACATATGCTCTAAATGTGGTATTAAGTCCAAAAAGGACTGCTGCAAGACAGAAATTAAGGTTTTAAAAGTTGATGATTCGCAAAAGTCAGATTTTTTGAAAATCAAATTACTGAAAGCGATTCCAAGGCTTCAAAGTGACGAAACTTTTTATGCAGACCGATCTTTTTCAGCTGAAAAATTTTCGCGAACCACTGTCAATCCACCACCTGATAGGAGATCAGTTCCTATTTTTATTGAACATTGTAATTTCAGAATTTAAAATTTAATCTTTCGTCCAATGGTTTTTATTGGATGAACAAAGATGATTATCACCATCTGTGATATTCCATGACCTTATTAATAATAAAATTTTCAATTCTAAATTTAAAACAATGAAAAAGTATATCATTACAGCAGTACTTTCTATATTCTCAGTACTGTCTTTATCTGCACAGTCACAATCTAATCCTCAGGTTTCAAAATTATACCAGGATTATATTTCTATTAAAACAGCTTTAACAACGGACGATGCTGATAAAACATCAAAAGCAGCCGCAGAATTCGTTAAGACAGCTGCTGCAATAGATCCTAAAGTTATTTCATCGACTCATTTGTCTGCTCTGAAAAAGAATGCCGGTACTATTTCCGGAACCAAAAGTATAGATACCCAAAGAGAGGCCTTTCTGAATCTTTCAAAAGATATGATCGCGCTGACAAAGCAGTTCAAACTATCCGGAAAACCTGTTTTTGTAATGTATTGTCCTATGGCTGACGGAAGCTGGCTAAGTAATGAAAAGCAGGTTGTAAATCCTTACTACGGAAGTAAAATGCTTTCATGTGGGAGTGTAAAGTCGGAAATTAAATAAAGACCTTAACTGTCTTTAAGATAATTGATTGTATAGTTTTATTTAAAGTGTAATTTAATTAAAGCTATACATTTTTTTTATTCTGTTTACTGACTTAGCGGAAGAAGATTGTTGACTCTATAATGGTTATAGCTCCAGATATACCAGTTTTTCAATCAGTTTTTTATTGGTACTTTCAGGGATTTGCCTCATTAAAAAGTTCCTGAATCCTGTGCCATATTTCCACAGAGATATTTTTCCAATCATCCGGCTGGTATTGACAACATAGTCTACTTTTTTTCTCCTTATTTTTTGAAAATTTTCGAAGACCCGGTTAAAATCTTTATTCTCTACGAGCAATTTTCCGATGATATAAGCATCTTCTATGGCCTGGCATGCACCCTGCCCCATATTAGGAGTTGTTGCGTGCGCGGCATCACCTATCAGGCATAAATTGTCAGAATACCATTCAGGTATGGGAGAGAGGTCTGTAATATCATTTAAAATGATATCCCCGGGAGAAGTTGCTTGTAGGATTTTTGTTACCAATGGATTGAAATCACTGAAAACAAAGCAGAGATCAATATCCGGTTTAAAGCTTTTATCACTTATTACGGCATACCAATATACTTTTGTAGCTGACATCTTTACAAAACCGAAACGTTTACCTTTTCCCCACATTTCCAGAGCTTCATGATGGTACTCTTCCGGGAGATCGTAGTTAACGAGGCCCCGCCAGCACTTTTGTCCTGTATTTCTGATGGTTCCTGTTTTTAAGATCTGATTCCGAACTTTGGATTTAATTCCATCCGCTCCAAAAACAACCTTGCTTTCTACGGCTGTTCTGTTTTCAAAGTGTAACGTATAGTTATCATTTTTTTCTATACTTTGTAGATTATGACTTAGCTGAATGTTTTCGAAACCTATGTTTTCAGCAAGGATTTTTTGCAGCTCCGCTCTATGAATGGCTACATTGGAGACATTCAACTTTCTTTCAAGATCTGAACTATGTGTTCTTGAAATAGATCGAAATGAACCGTCAGTAATAGAGATCCCATGAATTTTATTCCCTGCATTTTCAACTTTTTCTTTTAGATTTAGTTGTTCAAATACCTTCATCGCATTCATGGCCATCATAATTCCTGATCCCACTGGCTTAATTTCAGGAGCTGATTCATATAATGTAACATCCAGCTGATGTTGTTTAAGGATATTGCCAAGGGTGAGACCTCCGATTCCGGCTCCGATAATTGAAATTGAATTCATATCAGCTTGATTATCTGCTTACAGGGTTAAAATATAATTTTCGGAAACTTTTCTAAAACCATATTTTTCAAAAAAATGATGAGCTCCTTTATTATCAATACCACTTTCCAAAAGGAGAAAGCTGATATTCCACTTACCGGATTCTTCGATCGCACTTTCCAGGAGGGTACTTCCGATAGATTGCCCGCGGTAAGACTGATCTAAGAGCATGTCTTCTAGCACTGCATAATTTTTAAAACCACTGTAAATCACATTAAAAACCAGCATCCCAATGATTTCTTTTTCAGCGTTTTCTGCAATTAAAATCCTGACCGTTGATGCAGAAGGACTTCCAGCATTAAAATCACTGTTAAACTGCTCTGTCAGAATGGATTCAAGATCAGCACTCCATTCTTCCGAACTTTCTGCTCTTCCTGAAATTATTTCTCCATGTGAAATGTATGACTTTGTTTTATGGGTAATAAAAAAGTCAACAAGTTCTTTAATCCGGCTTTTATCAGTAAGCCATTGAGTGGTATATTGCATCATTTGGATTTTTATTGTATTCTGAATTATTTCAGGTTTTTCAGCTCCTTTAATAGCGTATTTTGCTTATTAATGAATATGTTCAGTTGGTCTGTTTTCAGAGGATGAGCCTGCTGGTATTTTTCAATTTCAGGAAGTGTCTTTCTGATCTTAAAAGCGGTGTAAAGATCATTCATTTTCTTTTCATTGACATCGATCTGACTAATAAGATCCTTTATGTTTTTGACTTTTAAAGAATATTGATCAGAGCTTGCTTTGATAGATTTGGTTATTTCATTTTTCAGAATGGAATCGCTTATTGCATCAGTATGGTACTGAGCATCATGGTAGTATGATTCAGATTTGTCAAGGACTTCTTTATACTTAAAAATAACTTGAATGGCTTCCCTGTTTGCATCGCTTATTTTATCATCCAGTACTTTCAGATTGTTGTCATTCTTAATCAATTCAGAGTAAATCTGGTCGATCATATCACCACCCCGACCACTTTTAAAAGATCCTGAAACAGAAGATTCTGCATGATCCACTAAATTATCTGCAATAGGTGCATTCTCCGAATTATTTTCTTTGCAGGAGATTAGTAAGGCAACCAGGGATATGATGTAAAGTATTTTTTTCATGTGTTGTTTTTTCAGTTGATATTTGCTGACTACAGAATTTTTTCTGAAGATCTGATTATTTAATTTGATTAATTGAATATATATTTTGTATTGTTACAAACATTGAATTTATAAAATGGAATTGATATCAAAGCCTTTATTTTTAAAATTTATGAAAATTATAAAGTCCTGATTTAAAATTCCGCGGTTGAAGTAGCCTTTTATCCTGAGGCTTTCGCCGGCTTTTGATTGAGAGAAAAAAAATCTCGATCATAAAAACAAAGATAAAAAAAGCGGAGTCTGAAAATCAAACTCCGCTGCTAATTGTTTAGGCTAAATTATTTACCCAGGTAAGATTTTAAAATCTTACTTCTTGTATTATGTTTTAGTCTCTTGATCGCCTTTTCTTTGATCTGACGAACTCTTTCTCTCGTCAGGTCAAAAGTCTCACCAATTTCTTCTAAAGTCATTGGATGTTTTCCGTTTAATCCGAAGTATAATCTTACAAGATCCGCTTCTCTTGGAGTTAAAGTGTTCAATGCTCTTTCAATTTCAATTTGAAGAGATTCAAGCATTAAATCTTTATCCGGGCTTGGAGATTCTCCGGAACGCAATACATCGTAAAGATTAGAATCTTCACCTTCTACTAAAGGTGCATCCATAGACAGGTGTCTACCGGAGTTTTTCATAGATTCTTTAATATCCTCTTCGCTCATATCAAGAACTTCAGCCAATTCTTCCGGAGAAGGTGGTCTTTCATTTTCCTGTTCAAGGTGAGCGTATGCTTTATTGATTTTGTTAATTGAGCCAATCTTGTTTAGTGGCAATCTTACAATCCTTGACTGTTCTGCCAAAGCCTGTAAAATTGATTGACGAATCCACCAAACTGCGTAAGAGATAAATTTGAAACCTCTGGTCTCATCATATCTTTTTGCAGCTTTCATTAATCCTAAATTACCTTCATTGATCAAATCGGGTAAAGAAAGTCCCTGGTTTTGGTATTGTTTAGATACAGAAACTACGAAACGAAGGTTGGCTTTGATTAATTTCTCCAGTGCGGCTCTGTCACCTGCACGTATTTTTTGTGCCAAATCTACTTCTTCGTCTGCAGTAATCAATTCTACCTTACCAATTTCCTGCAAATACTTGTCTAATGAAGCAGTTTCCCTGTTGGTTACCTGCTTAGTAATTTTTAACTGTCTCATTTATTTTATCCTCAAACTAGAGTTACTATATATTATACGCTTGAAGAGGTCAAAAGGTTACACCAGTTTTAATTTTTTTTAAACATAAACTGAATTTTGCGCAAACAAAAAGGCGAAACCGAAGTTTCGCCCTATCTTTTTAATCGTTGAAATTTTTAGAATCACACTTTAGAGGTTAGATGTTGAACAAAAATATAACTCAACATACCACCCTGAGTTCTATCACGATCAATCTTATTAAAACAGGTCGTTCAACAATTTGGCCAGTCTTAAACCTCCGTAAAGAAGTTGCCTTTCCAGAGTATCGTTAAACTTATACTGGTAGTCAAATGATAATTTGGATCCATCCGGTGTTTGCGCATATATTTTATTGGCAATTTTATGCGAATCGTACAACCAGTCTTCCAATGTCCCGTACTGAATTTGCTTCACTTCATCTTTTGATTTGATATCCAGTAATCTTGAATATTCCGTGTAGCTGTATTTTTGGGAATCAACCAATTTTCCGTCCCAGACAGAGTGCAGGTTGGTTTTTTCTCCGAAATAAGTAACATTAATCTTGTTGCCTCCCAGATCTTCCGCTCTTCCTACGTGTAAAGGCTGTGCTAAATCTCCCATAATATGGATCAGGAAAATCAATGCAATTTTTCTATCTTTCTCAGGGGTTTTTTCATCTTTTACCTGTGCAGATAACGTATTTACCTGAGAATAAAGGCTTGGTCCCGCCTGTGCTTTTAAATTTTGCTCAAAGGTTTTAAAATCAGTCTGCGGATCAATATTTACATAATGCCATGCTGAAGCCTGCTTCCATACCCCTGTTGTATCCGATTTAATAAAGTCCGGCCAGTTAGCCCAATAGGCCAGGCGTTCCTTGCCCATAATTTTTCTGATTTCTCTTCTTGCCTTTCCGGAAAGATGGTTCTCTGCGATTTCTGCAATAATTCTGTGTCCCGTTAATCCCCACGCAAATGAATAAAGAGAAGAGGAAATGAATGCTAAAATTAAAATTTTAGAATAAATACTTTTCATTGTAAATAACATTTTCAATCTGCAAAGATAACTTAGCTTTTGGTAATAAGGCGTAAAAAAGTGAATTTCTTATTATTATAATAAGGTTAATAAAATTTAATCATATTCATGGATTAAACCATGTTCCAATTAACAGGTAGCTACGTATTCTTTTATTTTATATTTTTTATCCGGAACCCGCTTTGATTATACAAAATTTTTATATTTTTACTGCTGTTATCGATAGTATTGTCGTAGAAATATAAAAATTGAATAATATTTTTTTTTCATTGCGATGAGATATATTATCTTTACAGGCCATAATCACAGGAAACACTATGTATGAGAATAATATTGTAGATATGCATTACAATAAGCTGCAGACAGATTTTAAAGCAGAGTCTGTAGCCGTTAATCTTTTGAAATATCACAGGAGTGTAAGCAATATTTTCATTGACCGTATCGGCATCAATGACAGGGCTTATCTTAAAGATATCAAAAGTATTTCAAGTAATTATCTGGGATTTGATGAAGAAGTATTTACGATAGAAACTTACAGGGAAGGGATATACGACTATCTTCCGGAAGGTTTGTTTCATCCCCCTTCATTAAGTACCTCAAGAAAGAATGTAGAAAGCGTTGTTAAGGAGATCCGCAAACAAAAAAGGATTGAGGAAGACGCGCGCAAATTTTTTCGTCCATTTGAATTAGAAATCTTTTTTACGGAAATCAGTGCTCTGTCTAAGGAGTTTGACTTTGATGTATCAAGCGATACCGATACACTGCTTGAAACGATCAGTGAGCTGTGGCCTATTGTAAGACATCTGGATACAAAAAATGCCTATATCTTTATGCATATTTTACCTTTTTTCCATAACATCCGTGGAGATAAAAGGTGGTTTGAAAGATGCCTGACTGCCTTCCTTCAGGTACCGGTAGAAGTTACCTTCACTCCTAATGTTATCGAGGATATAGAGGAAAATGACGACTCTATGCTTTTAGGGAATTCCCGATTGGGAGTTACTTATATTCCCAGTGGCAGGCATATGGACGGACAGCGTAACTGGGTTGTGAATATAGGACCTATTCCGTATGAAAAAATGAAAATGTATATTCCCGGAAATCCATTCAGAAAAGTTCTCCAGGCGTTATACGATTATTTTCTCCCTGTAACGGTAGATGTAGTGGAAAATTTTATCACCGAAAAACAGGAATATTCATTTAAGCTGGAAGATGATGAAAGAAATGCAAACCGCCTTGGATACTCTACATTTCTGTAAAATAATTTAGCTATATTTACAAGCACCAATACATTATAAATTTGAAAAACAACCAATGGAAATTTCTTCAGTAAAGGGAATCTTTTTAAGATATATTTTAATGCCTTTAATAGCAGTAATCATGATGGTTATACTCGGTGTAATCAGAAGAAATAAACCTGCAATTAAAATTAAGGTCATTATTATTTATGTGCTGCTATGCAGTTTATGTTTGGCTTTGCCCGGATTTTTTGGGTTTGCCGGAAATCTATTTAACCCGTATTGGTATCTTATAGCACAAATCATTTACCTTATTTTTGGAATTATCCATGTCAATCTATTGGATAAATATTTCAAAAAACACATTGACTCATTGCCGATGAGCATTTTATTTGAGTCTATACTTTCATTAACGTGTATTGCTTTCGGAGGATATCTTTTTGTATTGCTGTTCAAATGGATGAGTGTGGGAACCGGTAATGCGGTAATGTCTGCAACGAGTGTTATCATATTTCTTGTTCCGATGGTGTTTCATTATTGCTATGTTCAGTTTATCAGTATTCCGGTGGATATTTATAAAACATGGCGTTATTCTCCAGAGCAGAGGCTTCCGGATTTCGAAGGCGCGGATTTTGATAGACTTATGGTATTGAATGTGGAATTAAGTAAAAACTTAGAAGATTCCAACAGGTTCAGAATTAAGGCTAAGACTTTGCCAACCGGAGTAACATTTGGAGACTGGTTTTATAGGGTAGTGGATGACTACAATCACAAAAATCCTAAATCGATCATTCACCTTACGGATGCAGACAGAGAATCTTATTACTGGATCTTTTATACTAAAAAATCATTTTTCAGCTTTAGAAAATATATTGATTTTAACCAGGATATTAATACAAACGGGATTTCTGAAAATGAGGTCGTAATTTGTAAGAGGGTTATTCAGCATGAAGAAGAAGGAATAACAAGAAAATCATAACCACACAAAATTTAAAAGTATTTAATATGATACAGCCTATTAAACATTTTGCAATCAATTGGGTTGACGGGATGAAAGTTTCCCAGAGACACCTGAATGATCAGGATAATTTTTTAATTGATACCATCAGGGATTCCAATTCATTGGGAATCACTCCTTATAATTACGGGCTTCTTCCTATCTCAAATGAATTTACAGATAAAACCATTTTTGATGTTCACAATACCGCGACGAATGATGTACAGCTGGTTATCAAACGTTGCAGTGCTGTAACGCTGGCCGGATACAGAATGGAGCTGTCGGACAGGAGGGTAAGCGTAAAATCATTGGCGAAGTCCATGAATGAAGAACAGGCTGATGGAGAATATTACATTCTGATTTCAGTAAATCCGTTTGATAAAGTACCTTTTGGAGATATCGATCCTGAAGAGATCCCTCCAAGACACCCAAATGCCCAGCCGAATTACCATATTGAACTTCTTCCTGTAACGTCGCTCAACAGCAGCTATTCCGGAGGAAATTATCTGATCGTGGGAAAGGTTGATCTTAAAGGTAATATTGCCCAGGTTAATTCCAATTTTATTCCGCCATGTACTTCTATTCAGAGCCATCCTGTTCTTATTGATTACTATGGCAGTTTTGCTAAATCTATTGGAAATCTACAGCAGTATGCGTTCAAGATCATTCAGAAAGCTTCTCATAAAAATCAGAATACGGCACTGGCACAAAACGTTAAGTTTTTGTGTAATGCCATGATCAATACGTTCGGGGATATGTATTTTCAGTTCAGAAATGTGATTCCCTGGCAACCACCGGTATTTTTAATTGATTCTTTCGCAAAGCTGGCGCTTCGTCTTTATAATTCTACCCAGGTTCTGGTTCCTGCCGAGCTGGAAGAAATGCTGAATTACAGTTTGGAATGGAGTGAAATTGCCCCTCATACGTTATTGAATCAGCTTTCTATTGTTGCTGAAACCAATTATGATCATCACAATTGTGGTGAGCCTTTGCTTTATATCCAGCAGATGCTTAGAAGTCTTGAAATTATTTTCTCTAAATTGAGTGAACTTGATTATATCGGTCAGAGAAAAGAAAATATCATCGTTAATGAGCAGGAAGTTTCTAATAACGCTAATCCGAAAAGAGGTTGGAGCGTATTGGATTAATTGATCTATATTAAAATGTTAAAATATTAAAATCCCGTTTTACGGGATTTTT
Source organism: Chryseobacterium sp. B21-037 (assembly GCF_028570785.1). Lineage (NCBI taxonomy): Bacteria > Pseudomonadati > Bacteroidota > Flavobacteriia > Flavobacteriales > Weeksellaceae > Chryseobacterium > Chryseobacterium sp. B21-037. The sequence goes on along the minus strand of NZ_JALGCB010000001.1, from coordinate 1,405,435 downwards.
TTGATGAAACAAGCCCAGGCAAGTTGCCTGGGCTTTTGCTATTTTTTATTCAGGAGATCTATTGTATGTTCTACATGACCTCCACCTTTCCATTCATCATGTCCCGGAATAACCATCGTTGCTCCGGCATACCTGGATTTTAATTTTGCCATTGTCTGAGGCCACGCCTTTACATTAGCTTCTCCGGTATATCCTAAATCTGCCGCCATTCTGCTTTTTACCAGACATCCTCCATCTAATATATGGTATTTGGGGAACCATACCACTACATTATCTGCGGTGTGTCCCTCTCCAAGAAAATCAACAATAAACTCTTCTCCTCCAATGCGATAGGGTTTTCCTGTTTTTATAATTTCAGTAGAGGTTGCTTTTCCGTTCTTCTTTAAGATTTCGTTGGTTTTTTCGTAGCATAGGTCTTGATGCCCTTGTTATTATAAAAACTGAGATCTCCTGCTCTGTCCTCATGGGAATGGGTGGCAAATACAGCAATAACAGGAAGATTATGCCGCTTTTGTATTGTATCTATCAGGCTTTGATACTGTGTTTTCTGCCATGGAACATCAAATAAAACGACTCCTTTTTTAGTAATAAGATATACTGCGTTGGTAGAATATTCCTTGCCCCCAAATACTCCAAAAGTTTTGTAGATATACAAATTAGGCTTAATAGGTGGTTCTATTACAAAATCTCTTACCTGGGCATGGATGAACTGGCTTAGAAACACAATGGAAATAATCAGAAACTGACTTCTTTTTTCATAATTTTTAGAATAATAATTTAATGATACTGCTTTTAAGAAGAATAAAAGTTGAAGCAGAAAGATTTGCAAACCTAATTAAAATAAAAATATTGACCATTTGCTGAAGAAGGTTTAACCCTTTTTTAACGATTATCAGTCACCATCATTCTGTATGAGGTAAATACTTGCTCGCAAATTTATCTGCATGATAATGTTGTGAAATCTCCGTAGTGGTTTTGAACAACCATTTTCACTTCGTCTGTGAAATTAACTTTGTTACTTTCAGGTAGGATTCCAGAGTAATGAGAAGAATATGATAAATAATTAAAGCAACATTGTTGCATTAATTAAAATTTTTATACTTTTGCCTTTGTTCACGAATAGGCTTTTTAATGTTTAGCCATAGCCTTTGATAATCATGGTTTAATACAATGTATATGAATTTCAGATTTATGCTGTCAGCATCCGGTATTTTTACTATTTCTATAGTAGGTGCCCAAAATGCACAATTAAAAGGAAGGATACTTTATGAAAACGGAGACTTTCCGAATACCGAAGTAATACTCAAAGGAACAAAAGAAAAGACGGTAGCCGACAAAACCGGTAACTACATTATGAAAAATCTGGTTCCGGGTAGTTATCAGCTTGTTATTAAGGCGAAAGGGTATGAGGAAGTGCAGCAGGACATTTTTGTAGAGAAAGCTTCTACGGCTATTCCGGATATTTTATTGTTACGTAATAGCAATACAATTGATGAAGTGGTTATTACTGGGGTTTCAAAAGAAACTTTAATCAAGGAAAATCCTGTTGCAGTGATCAGTATTTCTTCTAAACAGATTGAAAAATCAGTAGCTACCAATATCATAAGTGCCCTTGTAAAATCTGCACCGGGAATGAGTGTGGTAGAAACGGGACCGAATGTTTCCAAACCTTTTATCAGGGGATTGGGTTATAACCGGGTTTTGACTTTGTATGACGGGGTACGCCAGGAAGGTCAGCAATGGGGAGATGAGCATGGTATAGAGATCGGTCCCTATATGATTGAAAGGGCTGAAGTTATAAAAGGCCCTGCAAGCCTGATGTTTGGTTCTGATGCATTGGCCGGCGTTGTAAGTCTTTTTCCCTATATTCCGAATCTGGATGATGGAGTAGTACATGGTAAAATAACAAGTGAATACCAGGGAAATAATAATCTTATCGGGAACGGAATGCAGGTGGGATACAAAAAGAACTCTTTTATAGCAGCCTTAACCGGCTCTTACCGAATGGCTAAAAACTTTAGAAATTCTATTGATGGAAGGGTCTACAATACCAATTTTGAAGAAAAGAACTTGTCTTTTCTATTAGGATATAAAACAGACACCCGTTTTTCTAAGATCAATTTTACATTATATGATAATCTCCAGGGAATACCGGATGGTAGTCGAGATCCAAAAACCGGAAAATTTACTTATCAGGTAGGAGAGGGAGATGATGATGATATGGAAAAAAGACCTATTGTGCCGGAAAAAGATCTTAACTCTTATGCTCTTTCCCCATTGCACCAGAGAATTCAGCATTACAGGCTATATGCTCAACATACCGAACAGTTGGGAAAAGGTGATCTGGATATCCAGCTGGCCTTACAACAAAATATCCGCCGTGAATACAATCATCCTACATTTCCCTCCCAGGCCGGGATGTATGTACGACTCAACACGTTAAATTATGGGGTACGCTATAATTTTCCAAAATTTTCGTCTTTTGAAATTTCTGCCGGAGTGAATGGTATGATGCAGAATAATACAAATAAATCAGCAACTGATTTTCCTATTCCGGACTATGATCTGCAGGAGGGAGGAGTTTATGCTTATGTAAAATGGAAATACAAAAGACTCAACATCAGTGGTGGTGCGCGGTATGATCTTCGGAATATTCGATGGAGTGACTTTTATATAGGAACAAATCCTATCACCCAATTTGAAGAACACGTCCCATCGTCATCTGCCAGTGCCGAACTTCGATTTCCCTTGTATCATAAAACATTCGGCGGACTATCTGCCAGCATAGGATCAGCGTTTCAGTTAACGAAGCACATCAGTCTTAAAGCAAATATCGGAAGAAGCTACAGAGCTCCTAATATCACAGAAATAGGTTCCAATGGATTGGATCCGGGAGCTCATATTATTTACAGAGGAAACAGGAATTTTGATCCGGAGTTTTCATTACAGGAAGACTTGGGAGTCAGTACACGCTTTAAAGATTTTTCTGCAGACGTGAGTTTGTTTAACAATAATATTCAGAATTACATATATCTTTCATTGCTTATAGACAGTCAGGGAAATCCTCTCGTCGATTCCCAGGGAAACAAAACCTACCAATATCAGCAGGCTTCTGCCCAACTTTATGGTATGGAAGCATGGCTTTCTCTTCATCCTGAGAAGTGGAAGGGATTTAATTTTGAAACCAGTTTTTCGGTTATTTATGGATTCAACCGGGAAAAGATGTTTAAAAACCAGGGAATCAACGGCGAATATCTTCCATTGATCTCTCCGCTGAGATTATCAGGCAATATATCCCAGAAAATAGCTACAGGTTCCACAATTATTTCTTCGATTACTCCAATGGCAGAAATAGAATATTCAGCTGCGCAGAACAGATACCTTAACCTCAATGGTACTGAAACTGCAACATCTGACTATACCTTATGTAATATAGGAACGTCCATGGCTATCAACTATTCGGAAAATCATTTCGCAGTCCTCCAGTTTCAGGTGAATAATGTTTTTGACCGTGCCTATCAGTCGCATCTTAGCCGTTTGAAGTATTTAGGCAATATTTATAATATGGGAAGGAATGTATCTTTAAAACTTATTGTTCCTTTTTAAGGATATAAAAAAGGTGGCCTGGATTTTTCCAGGCCACCTTATTTGTGTTATACTTAGGATTTACTTTTTTACCAGTATTTTCTCCGTCGCTTTTTTACTTAGAATTTCTTTTTTTCCTTCGATTTCAATTGTTACGGATTTATCGAAACTCTCAATTTTAATGATCTTTATCTTTGTATTCAGTAATAACTTTCTCTCCGTGAGATAGCTTAAGAAAGCATCATCCGAGAGTGTAACGGATGCAAAAACTACGGTTTCACCGACTTCGCAATTACTCAGCTTCTGCAGATCCTGAGCAATAATATTTCCATCTTTATCGGGAATAGGCTCTCCATGGGGATCGAATTTCGGATGATCCAGAATTTCATCCATTTTATCAAAAAAAATCTGGGAGTGTACGTGTTCCAATTGTTCTGCAATTTCATGCACATTTTCCCAGCCAAAGTTCATTTTTTTCACCAGAAACATCTCCGTTAACCTATGTTTACGCACTACCAAAGCTGCTTCCCGTCTTCCTTTTTCGGTAACTCGGAGAGGTTTGTAGGTTTCATAAACAACCCAGCTTTTTTCTGCAAATTTTTTCATCATGTTATTAACGCTGGGCATTTTTACATTTAAAAATTTACTCAGTTCGTTAATCGTTACTTTCCCTTCATTATCAACCAAATGAAACAAAGCCTTCAGATAATTTTCTTCTGTTAATGTTGTTTTCAAAATGTTAGACGATTTTACCTACAAATCTAACAAAATATTGTGGAAATGTTGCGCTTGTTGTCTTCAATTTTTTTAATTTTGATCTATGAAATTTTCATTCAAAAACGATTATTCAGAGGGATGTCATCCCAATATTCTACAAGCACTTTTACGTTCTAATCTCGAGCAGGAAGCCGGTTACGGGGAAGACCGTTTTTCTTTAGAAGCTAAACAACTGATCAGAGAAAAAATAGGAAAAAAAGATTCAGAAATTTATTTCGTTTCAGGCGGAACGCATGCTAACCTGATCGTTATTTCATCTATTTTAAAACCCTATCAGGCTGTAATTTCTGCTTCTACAGGTCATGTTTTAAATAATGAGACCGGAGCTATTGAAGCTACAGGCCATAAGATTCTAGGCATTGAAAAAGCAGACGGGAAATTAACACCGGAAGATATCATAACGGTTTTGGAAAGCCATACCAATGTTCCGCATCAGGTGATGCCTAAATTGGTTTATATTTCCAACTCAACAGAATTAGGAACTATTTACACCACCCGAGAACTGGAGGATCTTTCCGCATTTTGCAAAGAAAGAAGCTTGTATCTTTTTATGGATGGAGCAAGGCTTGGACATGGTTTAACGGCAGAAGTAAGTGACCTGAGTCTTGAAAACGTAGCCCGGCTGACTGATGTTTTTTATCTGGGAGGAACTAAAAACGGAGCTCTGATAGGGGAGGCAATTGTGATCAATAATCCTGTTCTTCAGGAAGATTTTGGGTTCAATATCAAACAGAAAGGGGCTTTGCTGGCAAAAGGAAGGTTGCTTGGAATCCAATTTCTGGAACTGATGAAAGATGATCTGTACTTTGATCTGGCCAGACATGCGAATCGGCAGGCGATGAAAATAAAAAATGCCCTACAGGAAAAAGGAACTGCCTTTTTATCCGTGACTTATACCAATCAGATATTTCCTATTTTGAGTAATGAGCTTATCGATATTTTATCTCAAAAATTTGAGTTTTACATCTGGAAAAAGATCGATGACCAGTATTCTGCAATCCGGTTGATTACTTCTTGGAATACTCCTGACGAAGGCATCAATGATTTTATTGAAATTATTAACAGAGAGTCATAACTAAAAAAACAGCCATATGGCTGTTTTTTTAGTTTGTGTCACGGCTGATTAACCGTGGGGATCTTGCCTAAGTATACGCTTTATACCCGCAACCACTTCATCTTCAAGATGTTTTATTTTATCTTTTTTCATTCTGATATAAATAGCGATCGGAAAAGAGAAGATAAAATAAAATAGAGGGATATCACTGTTGGTTTGTGTAGTAACGGTACCTATTCCCGGATTGGTCGTTATTTTTACATTTCCGGTAAGAGTAAAACCGCTTGTACGAACCTGTAATGTTCCAAAACTTGTCTGAATTTTATATTGAGGAAATATTCTCCTTAAATCTTCAATAAATTCGGACTGTGAAAAAGGCCTGAATTGAAGTGTCTGCATAGAACATGATTTTGGTTTGTATTCGTGGAAAGGCGCTAATGTGATGAAAGAAGCTGTATTATTTTAATGCTTTAGATACAAGCGCACAATCAGCAACATTCATTTTCGGCCCATCTTTGTAAGCAACTTTCTTTTCGTCGGCATACTTACTTTGCCCGCCTTCTTCTTTATGGTCTCCAATTCCTTCAATTAATGTATTGTCTTTCTGAATAAAGAAAATATCGCGTTTACTTTTAGTACCTTCCGACTGGAATTCATAAGTGAGTTTTAATGTATCTCCTGATTTAAAGCCTGTTATATCTCCTTTAGAACTGTCCTTTTCGCTGTTTTTATAAGCTAATTTACCTGATATGGTTCCCAGATTATCATCAATAGATGCAAAAACACTGTCTTTACCAATTACTCCTAAATAGCAAAATGACTTTGTTCCTAATGTATCAACTACCGGCTCTTCAACTGCAACAGAATCGGTTTCCACTTTTGGAGTTACAGGTTCCGGTTTTTTATTGCAATTCATTAAAAAGAATGATAATGAACCCAACATAATTAATTTTTTCATATCCTTAGAATTATATTAAATCAAATTTCGATTTTGCTAAATTAACCAAACTATTTAAATCAAAGATATATTTATTGGAAATAAAATTTATTAAAAAAAGTCTCCTAAATACTTGTGTATATCAAATTTTTCCTAATTGCCGAGAATCGCTTAAAAAAAACTTTCCCGGATATTTTCCCGTATATCAAAAACTCATTTAGGCATAAAAAGTGCTTATAAAAGGATAATAAAAATCGGATATGATAAAAAGTTTTAAAATATTTTGTCTTGCTTTCATTTTCTTTGGAGCAAGTTCTTTCAAATCTCAAAAATCTCAAAATTATATTTATACTTCTTCAGGTGATCTTCATGATCTGGAAAAAAAGATAAGAAGCAAAGAGATCGGAGGAGTTCAAATTGTGTATAATTGGAAATCTTTGGAAAAAGAAAAAGATGTTTATGATTTTTCCCGGATTGAAAATGATCTCAATTTCCTAAGCCAACTCGATAGAAAGTTGTTTATTCAGCTTCAGGACCGCTTTTTTGAACCCGAAGCCCGATACGTTCCGGATTATATATTAAAAGATAAGGAATATAAAGGAGGATTGGTTCCGCAATATGATAACCCTGGTGAAAATAAGCCTGTTGGAAATGGTTGGGTCACCCAACAATGGAATCCCGAAGTTCAAAAAAGATTTCAAAAGCTCATGGGCGCTTTAGCTGAAAAATTTGACGGAAGAATTCAAGGTATTAATTTACCGGAAACATCTATAGACATTGAGATGAAAAAAGATAAAACCGGTTTCAGCTGTGACCGGTATTTTCAGGCAGAGATCGATAATCTAAAGTTTGCAAAAGAGGTATTCAAAAAGTCCAACGTTTTGCAGTATGTCAATTTCTTTCCATGTGAATGGGAAAATGATCATCAATATATGTCCAGGCTCTTTAAGTTTGCCAAAGAAAATAATGTGGGTTTAGGCGGTCCTGATATTGTTCCCAACAAAAATGCCCAGATGAAAAATTCCTATCCCTTCTTTAATCAGTATAAAGGACAACTTTCTTTAGTTGCAATGGCAGTCCAGGAGCCAACACTCACGTATAAAAATCCAAAAACAAAGAAACCTTTCACAAAAGAAGAGTTTGTAGAATATGCCGGGAACTATCTGGGTGTGGATATTATCTTTTGGAGCGTGGAAACACCGTGGATAAGGGAATTGAAAGTTGAAGACTGAGGGGGAGTTGTATTTGTGTTTGAGAGTTTGAGAGTTAGAGGGTTTGAGGGTTTGAGAGCTGCAATAAGGTTCAAGATGTAAAGTTAAGTTAAGAGTTGAAAGTTGAGAGTTGAGAGTTGAGAGTTATTACAATATAAATACTCTCAGCCTTAACGATATCTAGAACCACCTACCAAATCAAACAACCTTATACCAACCCAGTATTCTACACCCCTAATACTCTCAAACAACTCTCAAACACATTACTCTCAACCCCAAAACTCTCAAACACAAGTACTCTCAAACTCTCAAACTCCCACGAAATCCTCTTGCAGCGTAGTATGAATCTGCACCGTTGTGATACATGAAAACCGTATTGTACCGGCGGTCGCAGAAGATGGCACCTCCTAATTCACGAATTTCAGGGGGTGTCTTTACCCAGCTGGATGTTTTCAGATCAAACTTTCCTAATTCCTGAAGTTGGCGGTATTGTTCTTCAGTTAGTAATTCGATTCCCATTTCTGACGCTTTGTCGATGGCGTTACTTTCCGGCTTATTGGCTTTACGGGATTCCCAGGCCTGGTAGTCGTAACATAGGCTTCTTCGTTTTGGACTTTCCGGAGAGCAGTCGACAAAAATGTATTCATCGGATTTTTTATCGTAACCGATGACATCAGGCTCTCCTTCAGTATCTTCCATTTCAGAAAGTGACCATAATTTTTCAGGTTGTGCTTCAAGCCTGGTCTGGATCTTACTCCAGTCAAGGCCTTTGTGGCGGCCGGTATTTTTTTCAAAACGCGTCTTCAGAATTTTTAAAAGCTCCTGACTCTGTTGTGAAGTTAATTTTTTCTTATTCATATTAATTTGATGTTTTTTGTTATTCTTTAATGGGATGTGATTTCGTATAACACGTATTCATGAAGTTCCTGATTATATGTGTTTTAGGTATATTTTTTAAATTTTTGTCTAACTGATCATGCAGATATTTTCAATCAGATTAAAAAACTTACAATACATTATTATTACCAAATCCAACTTTTCGGTCAGCAGGTCTGAAGTAATATGAAATCAGAGTAAGTACCAAAAGCAATAGTGAAGCAAAAATTTTACTTGAATTGTGATCTGAAGCAAGATGGGAAATAATAGCTCCTGACATCACGAAGAAAAATCCTGCATAAGCCCATTCTTTTAATAAAGGATACTTAGGAATAAGTACGGCTATGACACCCAGGATTTTCCATACTCCGATAATGGTCATGAGGTAAGCCGGATATCCAAGGCTGGTAAAGTTTTCCACTTCATCTTTATTTTTTAAAAGCTGAACCGCAGCGGTTGATACCATTCCCAATGCCAGCCAAAGGGTAAATATCCAATAGATGATCTTATTTCTTTTTTCGGATTTGTTTGATTGTGTTTCCATAGTATAATTTTTTTGTGATTAGTCGTTAATTCCTTTACCGTCAAGAATTTGAGGAATGCATTTTTCAATTCTTGATTCACGGGTTTTACTTTGTTTAGCAGAGGAAAAATGGAGTAGGTAGGCCCTTTGTCTTCCCGGTGTTAAGGATTCAAAGGCTTGTTTTAAAACAGGATCTTTATCCAGCTTCTGTTGAAATTCTTCCACCACTTCGAATTCTTTGGTCTTTTTCATTTCAACTTTAATTCCCGATTCTTCAATTTCAACAGCCTCAAATATGTATTCCCGAAGAATTTTTTCAAGGTCATTAATCTGTTCCAGATCTGTAAAGCGGATTTGTCTTGCGGCCTGTACATTTTCCGTCTGTTGGATCAGAATGTTATCAGGATCCTTCATTAAAGCACCTTTAAAAAAGAGTAGGGCGCAATAGTCTTTGAACCCGTGGATCAAAAAAATATTTTTCCCTTCATAGGTATAACAGGGACATCCCCATTTTAAATCTTCTACAAGTTCGGTACTTAAAGCAATGATTCTTAATTTTTTAAATTCTTTTTGCCATTGGCCGGATTCGTTAAAGAAAAAGTCTGTTTTTGGATTCATGGTGTTTTGTGTTATAGGGTTTAGAGTGGGAGAGTTTTAGGGTTTGAGAGTGGGAGGGTTTGAGTGTGTGAGGGTGAGGTTTGCAGGATTCGAATTCCGGGGTTAAAAAATGAAATGGTTATTTTCCTCTAACTTCTAATCTCTAATTTCTAATTTCTCAATTCCCTTAACCACTTCCTGAAGTCGATTATGGGCCATATTGATTCCCTGGGCAAATGGTAATTTCAGGTGCTGGTCCCTGAAGTCTACGGATTTATAGATGGTTTGGATGGTAATTTTGCTGGTTGTGTCAGTTAATTTTTCAAACTCTAAAAACTCGATCTGAGCGGGGAAGGGTGTATTTTCCATTTGAAAGGTCCGGATTATTTTCTGATCGGGAATGATCTCATGGATCGTTCCGTTGGCACTGAAGACTACGTCGCCCTGCGGGTTTGAGGTTTCAAAACGGTAGCCGCCATGTTGCTTATTTTCCATTTTTACCACTTTAGTTCCCATCCATTGTTCTACCAATTCGGGTTCTGTGTAAGCTTTAAAGAGAAGATGGACAGGAAGATCAAATTCCCTGGTGATGAAGATTTCCTGCTTGCCGTCTTCGGCGTGAATTTTTGTTTTTAGTTCCATGTTTTTGGTTTGAGGGTTTTGGTGTTTGAGAGGGGGAGAGTAAGAGTTGTTAGGTGTAATTATTCATTGCCCATTACTTACTACTTATGTTTTGATATGCTTTCATCACGCTTTCCAGCTTATTGAATTTCTCATCCCACATTTTGCGGAAGGGTTCTATAAAATCGGCTATTTCTTTCATTTTATTGGGATTTAGGTGGTATATCATTTCGCGGCCGTTTTGTTCCTGGGTTAAAAGTTCACATTCCGTAAGGATCTGTAAATGCTTCGAAACAGTAGGGCGGGCAGTATCAAAATTAGAAGCAATGGCTCCTGCGGTCATTGATTGGGCCGCCACCAACATCAAAATAGATCTTCGGGTAGGATCTGCTATTGCCTGGAATACATCTCTTCTTAAATTCATCGTGTAGTTATTTGACTACAAATATATATGAAGTTATTTAGCTACGCAAATATTTTACAAAAAAAATTGAAATTGTTTTATATAAATCTTTTGTAAAGCATTGGATTGCGGCTTTGAGCCCGGAGACAGGGTAGTTGTAAAGGTTAGGAAAAATCATATTATTCTCAAAAAGCAATTGTAACGAATAAAAAACGATCAAATAATCGCTGTTTACAAGAGATTGATTATATTTATATCACAAATCAACGATCATTGAGAACTATTCTTAAACTTATAGTAGCTTAAAATCGGCCTCACAAACCACAGGCTGATTATTTCTTTATTTGGGTAATTCTATACCCGAACAGGTTTTTCATTTAATCATATTATTTATTGGGTTGCTTACAAAGGCAATTGCATGAATTATTTCTACAGTGTCCTGATCATCTTATGGATCAAGACTATAATATTATTAAATGATATCCCAAAATTAATGAAGAATAATAAGCATACTTTAAATGATACAATATATTTGGGAGGTAAAAATAATGAATACTCCCTTTTTAAAAAGAAAATGCAGTCATTGCAGCAGCGATAGATTTTATTGCAGTGAGAAGTTCAGGATGAACGCTCAAAAAAAGAATATTGATATATGGTTAATTTACAACTGTTTAAAATGTGGGAGCTCTTATAATATGACGATTTTTTCCCGTATAAAACCAGAAAACATAGATAAAAATCTTTTTAATAAGTTTTCGGAGAATTGTACAAAGACAGCCTGGGATTACGCGTTTTCCAGGGAAACAGCACGGAAAAATAATGTTGAACTGGATTTTGAGAGTGTCCGGTATGAGCTGGAGTATGAAAAGGTTTCAGCAGAAGATATTCTGAATGGTGACCATGATATCATAACCTTTGAAATTAAATATCCTTTTGATTTTAATCTTAAATTTTCATCTGTTATAAAAAAATGCTTACAGCTTTCGACAAATAAACTGAACCAATTGATCAAGGAAGAAGCAATACATATCCTGCAAGGGCCACTGCAAAAGAAGCATAAGATCAAGAATAAGGATATAGTACGGATAAACAGAGTAAGATTGAAAAGCATGTATAATAATTAATTATCACTATTTTGTGATTTAAATTAATTTTAAAACCCTCTTACCATAAAGGAAGAGGGTTTTGTATATATTATTTTTTCCTGATCGAAATGAAGGTCTGTAATACAACAGAAGTAATAATCAGAGAAAGTCCAATATAGAATGAATGATTTACCTGTTTGCTTTCATTAAAGAATAAAAAGGCCATGATAATTGCATAAACAGGCTCTAGATTGAAGGTTAAGTTCACTGTAAATGCAGGGATCTTTTTTAAAACCTCTGCAAATATAACATAGAGACCCACTGTACAAAAAAGAGCCAGGATCATCAGATTACCGATATCTTTCATTCCGGGAATCACACTTTCTACTGGGAAAAAATAAAGATAAACCGGTAGGACAGCTCCCAGGCAAACAGTTCCACTAAGCATCTGGTAGTAATTAATGACTTTGGTGTCATAATGTTGAACCAGGCGCTTGTTGAAAATGGTATACAAAGCGCCAATAGCGGATGAAATAACACCCAAACCAATTCCTAATTGATACGATGTATCAAAATGAAAAATCAGACTGATCCCAAAAACCGTTAATAAACTCAGCAACAGCTCAGAAATTTTAAACGGTTCTTTATCGATGACAGGTTTGAATATTGCTGTAAAGAAACTGGTCAGACAATAACACACTACACCTATGGAGATATTAGCGTATTTGATACTTGCGTAAAAAAATAACCAATGCAAGGTAATCAGTATTCCAACTTTGGCTATATGGAATTTTCCCCGGGTTGAAATCATATAAGGGATTCTCAGCGATTTGAGAATCACAAATAAAATGAGAGTGGAGAATAACAGCCGGTACCAGACCAGAAGACCTTCGTTAAGCGAGATGAGTTTTCCGAATATTCCTGTAAATCCAGCCAGTATAACGGCCAGATGTAATAATACATATGATTTTTTCATTAGACAATTTGCCTTTCTGTAAAGACAAAGATTTTAATTAATAAGTAATTGAATCTGAAGCATTAGAAAACAGCCAATAAAATTTTATCGGCGTTAATACTTCAGTTACACTTTAGAAATATTAAAATCTTGGAGGAGGCAAACAGCTTGAATGGTTCATATTGGATTGTATTGCAGCAAATATAAGAATTAAATCCAGGAATACTACATATGGAATACATTAAAGGTATGGCCGTCAGGATCGGAAAAAACAAATCCATAGTAATGATCTCCGAAACTTTGAGGCGCCGAAACAATGGTGCCACCGGCTTTTTCAACTTCTTTAGCCCAGGCATCTGCCTGATCTTTGCTTTCTGCAGATAGCGTAAAAACAATCTCATGGACTTTCTGGGTGTCGCAGAATTCTAACGGCTTAAGATTGGACTCCAGGATATTTTTCAGGAAAAAATGGATCACAAAATCATTGTCACCAAAGAAAAAGCTTACCAGCTGATCAGAGGTGTGCGGACCATTAGGTTTAAATCCTAAGTCTGTATAAAATTTGTGGGTACGTTCAAGATTGGCTACGGCCAGATTTGACCAGATCATTTTAGGTTTCATAATGATTTTATTTTTTGGTTAGGATAAAGGTATACGGTTTATAAAGAATCTGCATTGCCATATGACAAGATTTGTAATGGCTGAGAATCGGGTATTTGAAAAGATGACAGAAAGATCAGCGTATGAAGGATAATTACCCCTATTCGGAATGAATTTAAAAAGTCCTATAATTTATATTATGTTAAATTGTATATGCTAGTATAAATTTATGTATCTTTTTATAATAAGCATACTTAATAATTTCTTTGAATTATAAATGCTTCAGAAATATTTTTCATTCCAATTTTTTCATAAAATTTAAATGCATTTGCATTTGAATGTAAAATTAGTTTGCATTCATTGCCTGCACTTTCTTTTGTGAGTTCAATTAATTTTTTTCCAATATTCAGATTTCGATATTGTAAGTCAACGCAAAGATCTGAAAGATAGCAACAATAACTAAAGTCGCACAAAGAACGAGCAATTCCAACAAGTTTTGTATTATCCCAAGCAGAAACTATCAGATTTGCATTAGTGAACATTTTTTGTAAACGGATTTTATCATTCATATCTTCAATTGGCAAATAATCAGAATCAAATAATAGGGCTATTATTTTTTCAATTTCTATTTCTTTGTTTAATTTATATATTATGTCTTTCATATAATTCCCTATAACGAAGTGTTGTCAAATGCCTTGTCAAATTTATCTGTAAGTTGGCAGAGCCGATTTGTTTTAATTCTTACTAAAGACTGATTGTTTTAACTATACAAAGTTGTGTATGGTTTAATTTTATTTATTGTTGATAATCGGTGCGAGTTCTGTTTTTAATTTGTCAAACTCTTCTTTGCTCATCATATCAATTTCTACTAGATCTTTTGCTTCCTTTAATTTTGCTATCGCTTCATCTCTAGTCATCTTTCTGTTTTTTAAAAGAATTTCACCAGATTCAATTCCTAATTCTGTATCCATTACACTTAAATATTTATTTATTCCGAAAGCTCGACCATTTATTTCTCCCAAAACCATAACTACATACAAAGGCTTGTTTTTACTACCTCTATGGTATGCTTTTATCTCTCTGACAATAACTGTAGTGTTCTTTAAACTGTTGTCTGCCATATTCTGTGCATCACCACCCATAGCAGACATAATACTTCCAAATCCAGCTGGTCTGCCCATTTGTATAAATTCATAAGTTTTTTTTGAAGTACTTCTTGATTGTGAAATACCTCCTCTTGCTCTACCTCCATAACTTCCTGAATAAGTTCTTGTATTCAGTTCTTGAGATGTAGGATATCCTAATATTAATGTATCACCAACTTTCACACTATTTTTATTCGTCGTTATATATTCTTTAACCTGAGCACCATTTTTAATAGTGTTGAAAAAATTAATGTCCTGAGTGTTTTCGTAAGTCAATAAATCAATATCTTCTTGAGCTTGAATATTAGCTATTGAGAAAATAATAGTAAAAAAAGTAATTGTTTTTTTCATAATTGTTATTTATTATAGTTGTTTTATTTAATATTCGTTTTGAGATTTTAAATATTAAATTTCAGAAATATTGTGCATTTTTCAAATAAAAATCCTAAAAATCTGATGTTACCATTCTAAACTTATCAATATCCCTACTTTGTTCTATCTCAAATATTTAGTAGTCTTTTCTGTTTATGTACTAACCAAAGATAATCAATCTAATCTATCATAACCTACGGGATGCCGTAAATGATCACATAACGGTTAGTTATAAATACTATACAAAAACCAGGCTTATTGTAAGCCTGGTTTTTGTATAGTATTTAAATATATATCAGGAGCACATTTGCTCTTAGTTAGATGAATACTTCTCCTTGTGCGATTTTACAAACATCCCCTTCTACAAAAACATGATCCATTTGTTCATTTTCACCGGTGACCATAACTTTAATCTGGCTTGGTCTTCCCAAAAAATGCCCCTGCTCAATAATGATTTCGTTATTTATTTCTGCAATTTTATTCTCAACTAAGTAGGCACCTACAGGACCAGCTGAGCTTCCTGTGGCAACATCTTCTACCCAACCCTGATTATCCCAGGTTCTCCCCTGCTTTCCGGCAACATCCAGAACAAATATGAATTTGGCACCAATTTCATTAAGCTTAACTTCTAAATCAGGAATTATAATTTTTGATTTGCCTAATGCACTGGCTTTTACAGGAACTATTAAGTAAGGTAAACCTGTAGAAACCACCTGAAATGGAAATTCTTCGAATTTGTCCTCCATGCTCAGATTTAAATAGCTTAAAAATTCAGTTTCTTGTTCTTTCCTTAATACCGTTTTAAATTCCGGAATTCCCTGATTCATTCTTGCTGAATAATAGTTTGGTTTTTTTGTTGTTTCCACAACAACCGGCTTTTCATTAAGCTCAATAGTCCAGCTGTTTCTCTCCTTTTCCGGGGAATAAAGATCGTGAAGCATTGCAGACAAGCCGATTATGGGGTGTCCTGCAAAATCCAGCTCTTCTTCAACTGTAAATATGTATGCTCTGAAAGTGTTCGGATTGATTTTATAATAAAAGATACTTTCAAATTGCTTCATTTCCTGCGTTAGAATATGCATGCTCTTTTTATCAAATTCCTCATTAATCTCAAAAATGGTCAATCCGTTTCCAGAAAATTTCTTTTTGAGAAAACATCTACATGGTAGTACTTCATTATATTTAATTTTTATTCAGTTTGTTGGATATATTATTTTATCTCTTATAAAGAATCCTGTTTTTTGCCTGATGTTCTTTTCTTGTAATTCAACAGATAAGTTCCTTTGTCCGAATTTTTAGAGAAATTACTACCGAACTCCCAAAGGAAACGGGCATTTGCTCTGGCCTCTTCGTTAGTGAAATTTTCATATTCAATTCTGTACAGTGAGCTGAATAAACGGGAACGCCCAACACCATGATGACAATGGATCAAAACAGGATAATTTTTAGGGTTATCCATAATAGATAAAAACTTTTTTACCGTGCTGTCCTGGGGAATCTGATCGGTGGGCAAATTGAAATAATGAATACCTGAAAGCTTATCTACGGCATTTTCTTCCGCATTTACCTGTTTCTTTGTTTCCGGGTTGAGTTCCGTTTGCTGCAGGCCATCCCGTAGGTCAATAACCGTTTTTATATTGTGACTCTTTAATACCTCCGGTAATTTGTCAGGAGGAATAACTCCTGAATTGTACACCTTGTTTTCTGAAATGGTGACTAAATTATACCGCACCTTCTTTTGATAAAGGGCACCAATTAAAAATAAAAAAGCTATTATTAAAAGCGGAATTAGTATTTTTTTCAGCGTATTGTTTTTAAAATTCAGGCTCATGATTGAATGATTAAATCTTGTATCGTGGAAAGCTCTAATTTATTTAAAAATATTCATTTTCTCTTATAAAAATATTTTAAGTAAAAAACCTTTTTGATCTAAGGCCTATCCGGGGTTTATTAGGCTTTTTTTTAAATGGAACTAGCTGGTAATTAGCTTTTAAATATAAAGAAAAGGAGACCTCTGGATCTCCTTTTTATTTCAATAATTTTCTGTAAATGTCTAAAAGAACTGATATATTATGCATCAAATGAATTCTACTGATCCTGCAGATCACTTGGGTCTGCCGGATTTTATTATTTACAGGCAACGTATTGTACCGCCGTCTACCCGAAGAACAGAACCACTGATGTAGTCGGCAAAATGACTGCAAAGGTATACTACAGCTCCTGCAATCTCTTCGGGTTCACCAAACCTTCCTGTGTCATTCGGAATAAGTTCCTGGACAGCTTTGTACTTGATCTCCTCCATATCTGTTCCCCAATTAAATTTCGGGGCTGCATTTTTGAGCCAGTCTTCCACCATTGGATTGATAATGGCACCCGGCGACACCACATTTGATGTGATGCCCGTATCTTTTAGTGTTCTGGCAAGCGAAACAGACATATTATGACGGGCGGCCAGGGTTGCATTGTAATGAGGCTGCTCTTTAATCGGTTGTATGCCAAGGCCTCCTCCGATATGGACTACCCTTCCCCAACCCAGATTTTTCATCTGTGGCACAATACGTTGAATCATCCGTACATATGAAACTACATTTGTATTGTAAATATCCAGCCAGTCATCGGCTGTCGCTTCACCCCAGGACTTATGGGAAGTTGCACCTGCATTATTAATCAGGATATCTATCTTTCCAGACTGGAGTGCTTCGGCGGCTACCTGATCTGCTCCTTCATCAGTTGAAAGATCCCCTATAGCAATTTTTGCAGACCCTCCTTTATCGATTATTGCTTTTGCAACGTTCTCGGCACGGCTTTTATCACGGCCATGGATAATTACCATAGCACCTTCATTTGCTAGCATTTTTGCAATAGCTTCGCCGAGGCCGGAGCTTGAACCTGTAATTAATGCTCTTTTTCCTTTTAATTGTATATCCATTATTATTGTATTGGTTTTTATTGATATTATTTTTTATTGGGAGCGTAGCCAAACGCTTTTTTATAAGCATATGAAAAATGAGAAAGATCTTCGAATCCCAGATCCAGGTATATATCAGAAGGCCTGTTTCCTTTTTCCTCTATTTGATATTGAGCATCTTCCAGTCTTTTTCTGACGAGCCACCTGCGGGGGCTCGTCAGAAAAAGCTTCTCGAAATCTCTTTTGAATCCGGCCAGACTTCTCCCTGTAAGAAAGGCAAAACGTTCAATACTGATATTATATCTGTAATGGCTATTCATAAATGCCTCGAGATTAATTTTACCCGGCTCTCTGAAATCAAAAAGGATATTCTTAAACTGTGGATTGTTTTTGATCAGTAACATGATCAGCTCCCGGGTTTTTAACATTAGAATATGATGATCAATTTCAGGCTCCTGCAGATAGGGAATCAGAGATTCTGTAAATCCTTTGAGAAGATTGTCGGGACTGATCAAAAGCACTTCTCCGGACAAATTCATTTCATCTGCTATCCACCCATATTGATGACTCATTTCCTTTAAAGTGGTTTGGTCAATATGGATAGCAATTGATTTAAAGCCATCAGCACCGGTATTTTTAACGTATTTAGCCAGCTGATTCCTTCTGAAGAATCTGAAATCTCCCTGTTGAAACGAATATTTTTTGTTGCCAAGCCATACCTCATGTTTTCCCTGCAGGATATAGCTGAAGATATGGTCGGTTACAAAGGCCTCTCCTTCTACATCAGCTCCCTTATAATCATTTAATATTAATCTTGGTCCTAAAACAGTTGATTCTTTCTTTTCCATGCTTGTATCATTATTTGCATGGACAAAATTATGGGGGAAATCAGAGTTTAACTTTGCTGGAAAGCTCAAAATACTTTGTTGAAAAGCTCGGACTGAATGATATGATGATGGGTCGTATCATTTTAATATGAGCATTATCGGAGTTTCTTTTAATAGTATGTTATAGACGATTACTAGGGAAAACAAGACAGATACTAGACCAGTTTGCTCAGTTGCTAGTTGTTTGTTGGCTGTACCCTATTTTAATCTCAATTTTATTAAAAATATTTTACTAACCTAAATTTAATTGCATGAAAAAACTAATTCTATTTTTATCCTTTATGTCTTTCTTTCAAAGTCAGATAATTGCGCAGATAATTGCTCCTGTAAGAGATACCTATAACATTACTTTTACCAGGGATGACAATTTTATAGGTGAAACCGTACCAGGGCACGCCCATACAAATGTTACTCTGGATATAAAAATTGGCTCTAATATAAGAACAAATACTTTTCTTCCAGATGTTGTTTCCTCAAAGGATTATAATTTTCCTGTGATCTATCTTCTTCCCGGGAGCCCGGCCCCTGTCACCTATGTTAATGTAACTTTTAGTACTCCATCCTTACAAAGCGGATATTATGAGCTTGGAACCCATGTTGGAGATGAGACTATAATTCCTCCTGTGACCTACTATACCGGTCAATTCGGATACGGTGTTGCGATTACCTGTATTGCTACCAATAAATATCTCATGAGAATTACCCGTTTTGAATGTAATATATGCATTCCGGGAGGTGGTATACCGGTTTCAAAAACAGCAAACCCTCAAAATACACCACTAATAGCTCCAAATCCAAGCATGGGACTTAGCGAATTGTATTATACGGCTGCAGGTAAGGAAACAGTTTCAATAAACATAGCAGATATTAATGGTAAAACAATAAATGCTTATTCTAAGGATTTAGAAGCCGGTTTACAAAAGCTTCCTATTGATATTCAAAATCATTTGAGCGGTACTTATATTGTTCAATGGAGATCCAGTACCGGTAAAGCCGGAAGTTTGAAACTGGTTAAAAAATAAATAAATCAAAAAAAACTGCTCTCAATAGGTATTGCTCCTGCATTTTGCAGGAGCTTTTTTATTCAGTTCCAACAGAAAATTCTTAATTGGCTTTTTTATTATTATTTTTACTTTCAGAAACCAAGCAGTTATTAGTTTAATTAAAGTATCATCAACCATATGGAAAGAAAAGAATTCATTAAAACAGGAGTATTATTTTCTGTTTTGATGATGAGCATCTTCACTCAGCTTATATCTGTTACAGGATTTTTAATTATAACGTTGTTTGCAGCTTTGGTCTATCTGTATACTGTTCTGGAAAAGAACCTGAAATACAGCAGGTTTTTATATCATACTTTGGCACTGGTAATTCTGGCTGTTTCGATTATTATTTTTCAGCATCTGTTGCCGGGGTTTAATAATGTGCTCATTTTCGACAAAATACAGGTTTCAAAAGACGGTGTCCCTTTCACAATGTACTTTAATATAGATAAAACGTTGGCAGGACTTACCCTGTTGTTATTTGTAGTACCGCCTGGAGCTGGTTTCAGGTCCGCTTTGAAGAAAAGCTGGTCTCTGATTTTGATGACCATTCTTTTGCTGATGGGACTCACACTATTATTTAGTTTTGTAAGAATTGATATTAAATTTCATCAGTATTTCTTTGTATGGGCTTTGAATAATGTATTGTTTGTCGTCATGGCCGAAGAGGTTTTGTTCAGAGGTTTCTTTCAAAGGCATTTGTCTTTGCTGAATATTAAAAACAGTCAGATAATTGCTGTTGTTATTGCCGGATTAAGCTTTGGAGCGTTGCATTGGGCGGGTGGAATATTGTATGTTCTGTATGCTGCAATAGCCGGGATTATGTATGGTTTAATTTACCAGAGATCAAACAATATACTGGTGAATATATTGAGTCATTTTTTATTGAATATCATTCATATTCTGTTTTTTACCTATCCATTTTTAAAATAAAAGTTTGTCCGTAAATCTCCGGTTCTATACCCGCTGATTAATGTGACCAAGATTTGTATTGCTTATTTCTGAGCATAAAAAAACCGCCCTTTTCGGAGCGGTTATTAGTCTTTAATTTTTTATTAGTTGCAAGTGTTTGCTCCACAGCTAACAACAGTAATGTGTACTACGTTGTTGATTCCGCACTGCACCTGGCAAAGTCCGTTTTCAAGATTTTTGATCACTTGAACAACAGTTCCTCCAACTGCACCACCAACAGCACCGATAGTACCGCCAACGATAGTTCCAACACCTCCTAATACACCACCTACTAATCCTAAGATTGGATCAAGGAATCCATCTCCTGAAATAGTTTTCAATTGCTCTCTGTCTAATTTTTTTAAATTTTTCATGATATAATTTTTTATGATTAATACATCACTAAGATATGAAAAATTATAATATGACAAATTTTTTTTGAAAAAAATAATTAAATATTCTTATAATTTAATATTCGATTAATATATCGGGTGTTTAGTATGGATATCGTTTTTGTAAAAACACCCTTTCTGAATGCATTTTAACGGATATTAGGGGGCTTTTTTTCCGGAATGAATATTTATTTATAGATCCTGGTTGTAGCGTTGCGTTATTTTAATGTTGTATTATTGTTACAGCTCGCTCCTGTAAAACAACAAATTTCTAAACAAATGTTTGACCCCAGGAGGTGCATGTACTGTTGATTAGAGATTATAAATATTTTTTTCGAAATGAGAAATTGTTGAAATGGCGTTTAGCATTGTCTTTTTATTTTTACAAAAGTAGAATACGGTATTATTTCCTTATATTTAAGATGAGAATAACTATTTATTCATTCGTGTATGCATCATCAACAGGAAAAACATTATGTAAACAGGGTTGGTTGGCTGCGGGCAGCCGTTTTGGGAGCCAATGACGGTTTATTATCTACAACAAGCATTGTTATAGGAGTTGCCGCTGCAGAATCACAGCGTAACACGATCATTCTGGCTGCATTAGCCGGGATGATCGCCGGTGCCTTGTCCATGGCTGCAGGTGAATACGTATCGGTGAGTTCACAGGAGGATACCGAGAAAGCTGATCTTCTGCGTGAGAAAAGGGAGTTGGAAGAAATGCCGGAAATGGAACTTAAAGAACTTGCCAAAATATACGAAGAAAGAGGTGTGAGTAAGGAAACAGCAATGCAAGTTGCCGTTGAATTAAGTGAGCACAATGCCCTGGAAGCCCATGCCCGGGATGAATTAGGAATTAATGAGATCAGCCAGGCCAGGCCATTGCAGGCTGCCATTGCTTCGTTGGCATCATTTGCTGTGGGCGCCATGCTTCCCTTTCTTGTATCTCTTTTAGCTCCTATTGATCAGATGGTTTATTTTCAATATGGATTTTCCATTATTTTTCTGATGACTTTGGGAGCTGTTTCTGCAAAAACAGGAGGCTCAAAAATCGGAATTGCTGTGATAAGGATTTGTTTCTGGGGAACTGCTGCGATGGGGATTACGGCACTGATAGGACATCTTTTTGGAGTAACCGTTTCCTGATATTTGCCAACAGTGACCTCTGCCCTATTATTTCCTTTTGATGCCAATCATTTTTAATGCCGTAGGGCTCAGATAGATCTCATCAAAAACGGTAAGAGATTCAATATCCGTAAATGTTTGAAATTTTAAATCATTTTTATTGAAAGATAATTCTATCGATTCATCATAGGATGCTGTAATGCGTACGACCGAATACCCATTGTAGGCCACTTTAAAGCCTTCAAAAAAGCAGTTTTGTTCGGCTTTCTTATACACATTGTATTCTTCAAATCCGCTTACAGCAGGAGTATCATCGGAAAGAACTTCATTGTGCTTAAGCGATTTCCAGGAAGAATAGTTTTTAGGTTCCTTCAAGACATTCCCATTTGGATCTACAGGAACAAACAGGGCAAGCGTTAAGGGATGCCTCAGAAAGTTAGCATAATTTTTCATCAGATTTAATGTCTGAAGATCGGCGTATCCTTCGTTTGAATAATACTCAATGACAAAATCGGTCATTGGGATAAGCTTATGGGAAGCATCATTTGGCATCATTAATATTCTCTTTGTCTCGAATGAATTTGATTGTTGGGCAAATATACAAGTTTAGCATAAATACACCTCCTTCACAACGTTCAAGAATGCGGATTAGTACAGGAATTTCCGGTATTTTTTCTTAGAATAAATAAGGTTAGGAATGGAATTGGGATTTGTCATTACGTTAGAATGATCAACACCTGTGATTGAAATATGTGTAGGGCAAGAACAGAGATTATGTTACAAATTCAGGTGATCGGGATACAATTTCATTCAGATTATGCCCGAATTTTGCATAGGAATATAAGTCAGAAATAAATACTCATAATTATGCAAACAATATTAGGTGCTAATGGCCAGATTGGCGAAGAACTGGCAAGGGAGCTAAAGCGGAATTTTACTTCCGATATCAGAATTGTAAGCAGAAATGCAAAAAAAGTAAATGACACGGATACCGTCTTTTCAGCGGACCTCTCTGTTAAAGAAAATGCGGTTGAGGCGGTGAAAGGAAGTGAAATTGCTTATTTCACACTAGGGCTTCCGATGGACTCGGATCTTTGGGAAAAACAGTTTCTCCTTATTACAAAAAATATAATTGAGGCTTGTAAAGTAAACGGAACCAGGCTGGTATTTTTTGATAATACCTACATGTATCCTCAAAATGGTAACGTTCTTACGGAAGAAACACCGTTTGCTCCTGTGGGTAGAAAAGGAAGAGTAAGGAAGAAAATGGCAGAAATGCTTTTAAAAGAAATGGCAGCAGGAACTATGGATATTGTCATCTGCAGAGCTCCGGAATTCTATGGCCCCGGAAAAACACAGAGCATTACCAACGCTTTTATTTTCGATGCTATTAAAGAGGGAAAAAAACTAAAGGTTCCTTTAAGAGATGATAAGTTAAGAAGCTTAATCTGGACACCCGATGCGAGCAGAGCTACCGCTTTGATTGGTAATACACCCAATGCCTATGGTCAAACCTGGCACTTACCTGTTGATGATCATCGGCTGACTTATAAAGAATTCATTGCTTTGGCTTCGGAAATTTATGGACAGGAATTCAGATATTTTACAATTCCTAAATTTGCTTTCAGGATTGGGGCCCTGTTTAATGAGAAAGCAAAAGAACTGCAGGAACTTCTTCCCAGATATGAATATGATAACCTTTTTGATGATTCAAAATTCAGAAACAGATTCCCGGATTTTGAGGTAACCCCATATCGAAAAGGCATAGAACAGATAAAAAAAGAGCAGTAAAATACACGGTAACTTATAAAACAACAAACGATGAAAACTCCTGAAAAAGTATCTTCTATTACAGCAATGCATCATTATCTGAAGCTTAAAAAACCTACGAATCCATTGATCAGTGTTTTTGATTTTAATGAAGTGTCTGTGTCTCCGGATACCATTCTGAGTGCTATTACAACGGAATTTTACGTTATTGCGATTAAAAGTGATTGTGCGGGAAGATTCAAATACGGTCAGCAATATTATGATTTTGAAGATGGAATCATGTACTTTATTGCTCCCCATCAGGTGGTGCAGTTTGAAGATATTCTGCTTTCTGACGTTAAAGGAAGTGTATTGGTGATTCACCCGGATTTTTTGCAGGGCTATCCTATTGCTTCTTCCATAAAGGATTACGGTTATTTTTCCTATTCTGCCAATGAAGCTTTACACCTTTCCGAAAAAGAAGAAAATTCCGTTACGGAAATTATCGCCAATATACGGCGGGAAACGGAAAATAATATGGATGTTTTTACCCAGGATTTACTGATCTCCAATATTGACCTGCTTTTGAAATACTGTGACCGTTTTTATAACCGTCAGTTTTTAACCAGAAAGAAAGTAAATAATGATCTCTTAACGCAATTGGAAACACTGCTTGATGAGCAGTTTAAAAATAACAGCCTCATCATCAATGGAATTCCGTCCGTACAATTTATAGCGAACGAATTGCACATCAGTCCTAATTATCTCAGCGATATGTTGCGTGTCCATACGGGACAAACAACACAGCAGCATATCCAGAACCGGCTGATTGCAAAAGCTAAAGAATTGCTGTCTACGACTTCAATGTCGGTTTCGGAAATTGCCTATCATCTTGGTTTTGAGCATTCGCAATCTTTTCACCGTTTGTTTAAGAACAGGACTTCGCTTTCTCCACTTGAATTCCGGCAGACTTTTAACTGATTATTCTTTTGCGGCCTCTTTTTCCAGTTCTTCCTGAAATTCAATAAGGGCTTTGGTGGTTCCGGATTTTAAGCTTCCGTTCTTTTCTCCTTCATCCCAGGTTTTAAAAGCTTTTTCTTTTAATCCTAATGTATAATAATAGCTTCCCAGAACCGTATACCCTTCAGGCTCTCCCATGCTTATTATTTTCTTTGACAGGGCAATTAATTCAGGATGAGGTTGTATTTTTTTTGAGGCGATTTTCTCCGGTTTGGTCAAAAGCCCGGGAGTATACTTCATCATTTTGAGCCCAAAAAGATTCATGCAGGCCTTTGCTAATCCTTTATTACAAAGTTCTTCATTCACTTCATCGGTTTTTCCTGAAAACAGGGCTTCAAAATCCAGATCTGAACCTGAAGGACTTTTTGTCTTATCATAGTATTCTGCTAAAAGCCGGGCTTTGTTTTGAGCCTCCAGAGGACTCTTTCTGTTATTGACTTCGGAGCTGTCTTTTTTCTGAACCCAGACGCCTTTTTCAACCCAATTGGAAATCCCGAGCAGTTTTCCTTTTTTAATTTTAAAGATGAAAATGCTTTTATCAGGATAAATAATTAAACTGTCATTTCTTGTAAAATAATCTCCATAATCCATATCACCTATCGCAACTTTCCCGTTTCCATCGAAGTTAAAACTGCTGTAAAGTGTATCGTCACTGCTTGCTTTGTAATATCCCTGAAGGGAATTGTCGGCATTTTGTGCCGAAAGAATATAGCTTGATAAAAAACATAGTATCGACAGGATGCATCTTTTCATGGTGCCTAATATTTTTGGTGTGATTTTTATTTGTGCAAAACTATTAAATAAAAAACAGTTATAATAATTGATAAATATCACATCAGTAGTGAATGGATGTAAGGAATTTCACCCGTAAATATTTTATTACCTTTGTCTGGTGTAAGGAAGTGCTTATGGTGAAACAAATCGGTTTATGGCATTATATAAAGGTATTGAGTATATTTTTGATGCTTACCCATTTGTTGATCATTCAGTCTGGTACAAATTCTTTTACAGCTCCGACCACTGTCTTTTTTCACATTAAGGAAACTTCCCATAAAGAATGTGATAAAGTTATTCTCAAAGAAAACAATACAACGCCTGTTAAATGTAATGGCAATTATTGTTCAGGTTTCTCATCATTGTTTACTGCACCATTTTCATCTTTTACATTCGGTAGATTTGAAAAGGATGTAAAAAACCGGTTCTTTTTATATGATGATCCATCCTACTCTTCTTTTTTTTATTCGATTTGGATTCCCCCAAAAATAACAGCTTAATTTCTGATTGTCTTTGGTCTTATCCAACAATGACAGAACCTTATTATTGCTTACAATAATACTATCCAGGATCTATATGCCGGAATATATGCACATTGCTTTATTCCTTCATAATCTGTGATCTGGATTTCAATAAAATGCAAGGCCGGGATTTCTGTGCCTTCAATAATGTTTAATTAAAATGAATTAAAAAATATAATGAAAACAACCATATCAAACTTTGAAAAAAACAGCAATACCATTTATATTATCTGTAGAATCCTGATAGGGCTGTTCTTTTTTATCGCAGGGTTTAATAAATTATTCCACCCTATTTTCCAGGGATATATGTTCAATACCATCAGCAGTATAGGCTTTCCCTTTCCGGCGTTCACTGCTCATTTTACAGCTTTTTGCGAGTGTGTATTTGGCTTATTTTTAATGTTGGGTTTCTGGACGAGAATAAGTTCTGTTGTTCTGATGATCATAATTCTGGTAGCCTTATTGACACATGATCTGAATTCAATTCCTAAAGAGCTTATTCCGATTAAGCCGGAAACCGGAGTTTATGAAATGGATGCGTTTACCTGGCTGAGTTATTTTCTTTATCTGCCTCAAACCCTTTATTTCCTTTTTCTTACCCTGTTCTTATTCCGGGGATGTGTGGGATTTGGGATTGATACTTCGAAAAAAATAAATGCATAAATATACCTAAAGGTCCATCTGAAAGATATTGCCCCTGTTGGAATACCAAGATGAAAAGAAATTTTTAATTTTGCAGGAAACAAGTTTATATCCGTAATTATGAAATTAGAATTATATCAGATAGATGCATTTACAGATGAGCTTTTCAGAGGTAATCCGGCATGTGTTGTACCATTAAAAGAATGGCTTCCGGATGAAACTCTTCTTAAGATAGCTATGGAAAACGCGGTTGCCGAAACAGCATTTTTTATAGACCTCGGTTCAAGAATACATCTTCGCTGGTTTACCCCTGAAATTGAAATGGATTTATGCGGACATGCAACACTGGCAACGGCCCATTGTCTGATTTCAGTTTTAAACTATAACAGGAATGAAATTATCTTTGAAACAAAAAGCGGTAATTTAAAAGTTACCTACAGGGATGGGCTATATTATCTTGATTTTCCTTCGAGAATGCCTTCCCCGTCCTCTTTACCGGATTTGATTTCAAAATCATTGAATATACAGCCTAAAGAGGTATTTAAATCCAGGGATTATGTTCTGGTATATGATAATGAAGATGATATCAGAAACATCAAAATCGACAGGCAAATCTTTGATAAGATCAATCTGGACCCGGGTGGCGTGATTGTAACTGCAAAAGGTGACCACAGCGATTTTGTTTCAAGATATTTTACTTCGCAGGCAAGTATTCTTGAAGATCCGGTAACAGGCTCGGCTCATTGCTCATTAATTCCTTTTTGGTCTGACAGATTGGGGAAAAAAGATCTTTTTGCAATGCAGCTTTCCGAAAGATTAGGAAAGTTATATTGTGAGGATCAGGGTGATCGGGTGATCATTGCCGGAAAAGCAAAAACGTATGCTGCCGGACATCTGTGGACGGAATGATTTTTATAGGAAGTAATCATTACATCTATATTGTTAGCAAAAAAGCTCCCGTGAGGGAGCTTTTTCTGTATAGGTAAAATCCTGGTTGCTAGATTATCGATTTGATAATTGTGGTAAGGCTCATTGCAATAACCACTATTCCTACAACCACAAACATTTTCTTTGTAGGAAGCCTGGAAGTAAGCATTGCTGAAAAAGGAGCAGTGAAAACACCACCCAGTAAAAGTCCAAGCACGATATTCCAATGATGGATACCAATGGTAAAAATAAAAGTAACAGCACTGGTAAGGGTTAGAAGAAACTTAGCAACAGTAGAGCTTCCTACAACATAACGCGGAATTCTTCCTTCTTTGATCAGGGTTCCTGTAACCAACGGCCCCCAACCGCCTCCGGCGAATGAATCTATAAAGCCCCCAACCAATCCAAGAAGCCTAAGGTTGGTTCTTTTTTTTGTTTTTATATGATCTTTTGTTTTTTCCTTGAAAGCATTCTTAAGAATATTCAGTCCCAAATACAAAGTATAACAAGCGATAATAGGCTTTACGATATGCGCATAATATTCGCCGTAATGGGATAAGGTTAATGCACCGATCACAGAGCCGGCAATGGCCAGCGGAAACAGAACCCAAACCAGTTTTTTATTGACATTTCCCAGTTTATAGTGGCTGAAACTTCCGGCTGCAGTAGTAAATGATTCTGCAGAATGAATGCTTGCGCTTACTACGGGTGGCGGAACATTGAGCAACAAAAGTATAGTGGTGCATATTACTCCGTACCCCATACCCATTGATCCTGCTACAATTTCTGCCAGAAAACCGGTAAGAAGCATCCAGTAAAAAATATGGCCGTCCTTATTAAGGAACACCTGAATGTCATCCGAAAGGTTAAACTGATAAATAATAATTCCTAATACGCCTAAAAGAAGTAAAACTCCGATGACAGCGAGATATATGTTTGCTCTTCTCTGGGCTATTTTGGTAATGTGGATCAGCTTTTCGATTTCCAGATCTGAATTCGAAAAGCTTTTTTTTCCATCAGCAAGATATTCTGTCGTTACCCGGTTCAGTTCTTTTACTTTATAATTAAAATCTCCCTTTAGCTGGTTACGAATATCCTGCATATTGTCCAGTACCATATCCATTTCATCAGGAATGATTTCGGTAAATGTTTCCCTTAATCTTTTGGCAATGGTTGGCGATTTTCCGTTGGTTGAAATAGCAATTTTCAGACTTCCTTTCCTGACAATGGATCCTAGATAAAAATCGCACAAATCCGGTTTATCCGCAATATTCACCAATAAATCATGATTCCGTGCCTTTTCCCTGATCTGACCTGCGAGCTCAAGGTCATTTACGGCAATAATCGCAAGATCTGCATTATTAAAATCATTCTCATTATAGGGTCTTTCATGTATCTGGATATTAGGGAACCGGGCTTGTAAAGCTTTTACTTCCGGAATAATTTCCTTGGCTACCAATTTAATTGAAGTCTCAGGGGAATTACCCAGTACCGATTCCAGCTTTTCAAGGGCAACCCTGCCACCACCGATAATAAGGAGTGACAGCTGCTCCAGCTTTAAAAATATGGGATATAAGGAATTGCTCATTTAATTATAGTTTTAAATCATAGGTAAAAGCCAGATAATACAATCCGCCTATTTCAGGCCCGGCTGCATATTGAAAATAACGCCTGTTAAAAAGGTTGGTAGCTCCAACCTTTACATTGGCATGGATCTCAGGAAGCTTCCATGTTGCCTGTGCATCTATGGTGTAATATGCCGGAATATTCCCCGAGGCCAAAGGACTTTCCCATAAAAACTGATTCTGCCATCTTGCTACGACTGTAAATCCGATATTTTTAATGATCTCCCTGTTTCCTATACTTACATTTACCATCCATTTTGGGGTGTTGAATGAAGTAATGAACAGGTCGGATGCATTGTTCGAAGCCAGATCATTGTAAGAAACGTTAGCATTGATATTGTAGTTTTTAATAATATTATATCTGATTCCCAGAGAGGTCCCGTAACTTTTATAAGTACTGTTGCTGTTGGTATATACCCGATAACGATCCTGCTTGCTTCGGTCGGTCATATCCAGCACTGCATTATTGCTTCCCACCTGACCGTTTTTAGGTACGGCCACTTCTACCTGTCCCAGAAAACCTTCGTAGATATTATAATAAAAATCCCAGTCCAGAACCAGTTTACTATTAAAGAAAACCGATTTGTATCCTACCTCAAATGAATTGATCTTTTCAGGTTGTAACTTTTGAAGATTGGCAACGGCTAAAAGATTCTTATTGTCCAGGGCCGCCTGGTTAAGGGTTTTCCCTCCGTCTACATCTGCATTCACAGCAGAAGTGAATCGATCAATTGATGCTAGCGTGTAAGAATTTTCGAGATATCCTAATCCTTCGTTGACCTTTGAAAGTCCTCCGACCCTTCTTACATTTCCGTTGTTGACGAAAGACAATGCTTCAAATAATGAAGGAAAACGATATCCATTCTGAAATGATGCTCTGAAGTTGTGCTGGTTTACAGGAGAATAGACAATACTTATCCTCGGATTCACTTTAGCTTCAAATTCAGGATTTCTGTCCACCCTTAAGGCGGCATTAAGTTTTAATTTATCGTCAAAGAAAAGCTTGGTAACCTGGGCGAAAATCCCATATTTCTGATAGATAACATCCTTACCAAATGTTCCGTCGGTTAAAGGGATGTTTCTTTCTTTAACCGGCCTATTAAAATCTACAAAATTGTTTCCATCGGGAGTAATGCTGTAAAGACGGTAATCGATACCCGCAAGGAGATTGAATATTTTTACAAATCTGCTGAAATCATAGGTTAGCTCCCCTTGATAAAAACGCGATTTTTGCTCCAGTTTTGCTCCTCCGGTTGCAGGTGCTCCTGCCACTCCTCCATTGGCCGAATCCCAGTTATTAATCCCAATAATTGTATTTTTTAATTGTTCAAAAGCCGGGGTTCCCGGGACTACTCTGTTTTTATCGGCTTCCCTTCTGGCAAGAATAAAAGCTTCATTAAGGCTTACACCGGCATTAATACTGTTCTGCAAAGCCGTCTGAAATGCATTTCTCCAGTTGCTGTTAGAAAGATTCGTAAGATCAAGATTATCCGCTAATGGTTTCAGATTATAGGAATCTCCTGTATTTTCTATAGAGACATACGCTCTGAATGTAAGCTCTTTACCAGTCAGTTCAACTTTGTGATTCTGCACTGTCGCATTTTGGAGGCGGATTTTATTTCCCCTCTGGAAGGTTCCGTCCAGCAATCCGTACCGGTATACATATGAAGTCTTCCACTGGTCTCCAAAACGGTAATATAATCCCGCATCAAATTTAATGTTCTTTACTTCAGGACTTACAAGGTCTTTTTCAAGATACCCTGTTCTCGATACATTGAATGTGGTAGGTTTGCCGTTATAATCTACTTTTACGGCAACCCGGTTGTTTCTTTCATCTCCGTATTTGTTCCAGAGATCCTCTGCAGGGTTATTAGCTAATGAAAAATTGGGATTGGCCGTAATCAATGGATTGGCGTTCTGATCGGTTTGATTATTCGAGATCCAATCGACTCCGCTGAAATAAGAGGCATTAACTTTTACCGCCAGATTTTTATTTAAAACTTTTGCAAACCGTATTGCACTCTCCCCCAGAGAACTTATTTTATGATTAACGTTGTCTACATGATTCACGCCGCCCCGGAAATAAACGCTGAGCCCTTCGGAGGTAAAAGGATCTTTTGTCTGAAGGCTTGCCAGTCCGTTGATGGCATTCATTCCGTAGAGCGCAGAAGCTGCACCAGGTGTAACCTCCATAGACTGTATATCCAGCTCTGTAGGTCCGATTGCATTTCCTAAAGGAACACCCAATGTGGCAGATTGTACATCTACCCCATCTACCAGCTGCATAAACCGGAAATTATTGGGAGAATTAAATCCCCTTGAGTTAGGAATTTTTAAAGTAAGGCTGGACGTTAATAGTTGTAACCCTTTTACATTTTCAAGGGTTTCATAAAAAGATGCAGCAGGGCTTTCCCTGATCGCCCGGATATCAATCTTTTCAATAGCTATTGGTGATTTTAAAACTTTTTCCGGAACTCTTGATGCAGAGATGACCACTTCATCAATGATGGCATTCTGCGGATTAAGTTCCACCGCAATTTTATTGGATAGGGATAATATTTCCACCGTTTGGGTGAGAAAACCTTCTTTGCTGATGATCAGCCTGAAAGGTACTTTTACCCTTGTACGTATTTTAAAATTACCCTGTTGATCTGTTAATGAAGTATCCTCAGTGTGTTCAACCTGCACCTTTACGGTACTGATCCCTTTCCGGGTATCGGTATTTTTTATCGTTCCGCTTAACTCTACGAGCTGCTGCTGCGCTTCTGCAAGAGTACAAAATAAGAAGATCAATAGAAATACAGCTGATCTCTGCAGAAAATATCCCTGCTTATTGTTTTTCATTTTTTCATTTTTTAGGTTATGTGAATGAGCCTGTTTAAACTTTTAATAAGGGAGGATTCAGATATGTTTTTAAAAACAAGCAACATTAAAGTCTTTGTGGCTTGTGATTTAAATAATTTAAACAGTTAATGCTATCATTGATTTAAAATCAACAGCACATACACATTCGTTTACCTAAAATAGAATGGTTTTGTTTTTTAGTTTGTTTCTGACGATAAAATGGTTGTGTCATATTTTCAATTTAAGTTTTGTAAATAACGATAGGAGAAATCACCGAAAGTTTCTTCCTCTAGTTTATCTTGTATGTAAATTCCAAAAAGCTCATCAAGCGTTTCAATGATTTCTTCCTCGCCGATATTCTCTTTGAATTTCGTGTTAAGACGGGTTCCTAAGCGGTCTCCCCCAATGTGAAGGTTGTATTTACCATAAGCAGTACCCACAAAACCGATCTCTGCATTAGGTGATCTTCCGCAACCATTCGGGCAACCTGTCATTCTGATCGTGATATCTTCTTCCAAAAGGCCATATTTTTCGAGTACGGGTTCTATTTTGGTTACCAGGGAAGGCAGATAACGCTGTGCTTCTGCTAAAGCCAGGGAACAGGTATTTAAGGCTACACATGCTACGGAGTTTTTGCGCAATGCGCTGGCTCCGGTTGTATACCCAGAAATACCATATTCTTTCAGGAGACGTTCAATTTCAGGTTTATCAGCTTCTTTAATATCCGCAAGAATAAGGTTTTGGTTACAAGTAAAGCGGAAATTAACCTTGCCGGTTTCTGCAATTTTTAATAAACCTGATTTTAACGGGTAATTATCCGTGTTGAGAACTCTTCCATGTTCAATAAATGCGGTGTAGAACCAATTTCCTTCATGGTTTTGTGTCCAGCCGTAACGGTCTTTTCTTTGTTCAAACTTAAATTCCCTGGCGGGTTCGAAGGCAAAGCCTGTTCTTTTTTCAACCTCCGCTCTGTATCCTTCGATTCCCATTGTATCGATTGTATATTTTAGCCTGGAAAGTTTTCTGTCACTTCTGTTTCCGAAGTCACGCTGTACGGTGATGATTTCATATACCGCCTTTAAAACTTTCTCTTCGGTATCCACAAACCCTAATACTGAAGCCAAACGTGCATAGGTAGCCGCATTTCCATGTGTTGCACCCAAGCCTCCTCCTGCTGCAATATTGTAGCCGGCGATTTTATTGTTTTCAATGATAGCGATGAGTGCAATATCATTGATAAATACATCTACATCATTATTAGGTGGAATAGCAATTCCAATTTTCAGTTTTCTCGGAAGATATCTGTCCTGGTACAGAGGATCTTCTTCAACTTTCCTGTCGACTATTAATTCATCATCGATCCAGATATCATAATAGGACTTGGTTTTAGGAAGACACATTTCACTGATTTTACCGGCTAATTCATAAGCTTCCTTGTGCAATGGGGACTCCGAAGGATTCGCAGTACAGGTTACATTTCTGTTCACGTCCCCGCAGGCTGCAATGGAATCGAGATGCTGTATATTGAAATTCTGGATCGTAGGTTTTAAATGTGATTTTAAAATGCCGTGCAGCTGAATGGTTTGTCTTGTTGTAATTTTTATCGTGCCTGTAGAATGATCTTCGGCAATGCCATTCAATCCGATCCATTGTTCCGGGGTTAAAAATCCACCGGGTAGTCTCAGTCTGATCATATATGAATACAACCACTCCAGTTTCTTGCTTACCCGCTCCTCCCTTCTGTCCCTGTCATCCTGCTGGTACATTCCATGGAATTTGATAAGGGTCTGGTCGTCTTCTCTTATAGATCCTGTGAAATCATCCGCAAGACTTTCCTTTAACGTACCTCTGAGTCCGTTGCTTCCGGTTTTTATTCTTTCTACCGGCGAAAGGTTATCTTTATTGCTCATTATTATTTTCTTTTAATTGGTGATTATTTCCGGCAGATTTTAATAAACATCTTTCGCGTACCTGCCACTAAGTTCCATTTCCTCGAGATAGCTTACTGCTTCGGTTCTGCTACGTCGTCCTTCATCCTGTATGATATCCAGAAGAGTTTCTTCTACATCACGGCTCATCGGGTCTTTGGTTCCGCAAACGTAGACGGATGCTCCCCCTTCCAGCCAGTAAAATACCTCCTGTGCTTTTTGTTTCAGCTTATGCTGGACATAAATTTTTTCAACAGTATCCCTTGAGAATGCGGTATCCAGATGCGTTAATGTTCCTGTTTTCAGGAAATCAATCAGTTCCGATTGGTAGAGGAAATCTGAAATGAAATTTCTATCCCCGAAAAATAACCAGTTTCTTCCTTCCGCTCCCGTGGCATCCCGTTCCCAAAGAAACGATCTGAAAGGTGCAATCCCGGTGCCGGGCCCTATCATAATGATATCTTTTTCCGGTTCAGGCAGTTTGAAGTGTCCCGCGTCCTGAATATAAAATTCAAGCTCTTCACCTTCCTTAAATTGACTTAAATAACCACTGCATAAACCATTTTGCTTCTGGTCATCAATGAAAAATTCTGATTTCGCTACCGTAATATGAATTTCAGTATCACCATGCGCTTCCAGTGAAGAAGAAACAGAATACAGACGTGGGGATTGGCCTGTCAGTATTTTAATAACCTGCTCAAACTCATCAGGTCCCTTTACCGGATAGATCCTTAGAAGATCCAAAAGACCTAAACGGACATCCGGAATTGAATGACCTGTGATCTTGGCATATTGTGCAACGACAGACTTTAATAAATAACTTATATTAAGGTGTTTATGCAAAAGCTCCTGCACGCTGGCGGTAAGCTTTGTAGTTTGTATCTGCTTTTGGGAATTGATTCCGGTAAGCCGGATGATCTCGTCCACTGCTTCCTGTGAATTAAAAGGCATAATCCCTAAAGCTGCACCCGGTTGATAACTAAGGGTTTCTTCGGTTTCAATCTCAATATGATAGGTTTCTTTTTCTGAAGTGATGTCGTTGAGGTTGATGATTGCAGATATTTTTCCCTTATATTTTCTTCGGCCGGAAGGTTGTTTTGGAGCTGAAGCATTTTTTAAATTTCCTTCTGATGCTTTTTGTACAGCTTCAAAAACATGTTCTATCCAGGTTCCGGCTTCGCTTTCATAATCAATATCACATTTTTTTAAAGGAACAATACGTTTTGCTCCCAATAGCTCAAAACGGTAATCCACGTCTTCTCCTGTTTTACAGAATAAAGGATAACTGCTGTCTCCCAATGCCAGAACCCCGAACTTAAGATTGCTGAGATTGATTTCATTTTCATGGATATAATCATAGAATTTTTTTGCCAGAACAGGTGGATCTCCTTCTCCTTGCGTACTGATAATCACAAAGAAATAGTCTTCTTTACCAAGGTCTTTAGGCTTATATTGGGAGAGATCGGCTAATTTGACCTGAATTCCCTTTTTCTTGATAATCCCTGCAAGTCCTGTTGCCAGCTTTTTACTGTTTCCCGTTTCCGTACCGTATGCCAGGGTTATTTTCCTTGTAGTGATGGGGTCTGGCTGGTCTGTATGGATAGGTGGTAGCACGGCAGTCGCAGGAGTTCCTGCAAGACCGGCTAAATATCCGCTTGCCCAGATGGTTTCGTCCCTGGAGAATTCCCCGGATATTTGTTTAAGGACATTTAATTTTGTTTCAGACAGCATATTCGAAAAAGTTTTGAGTTTTTTGTATTAGGCTTCCATTTTCAACCGATTTAAAATAAAGACCTTCTTCTGCTGCATTTTCCAGCCACGAAAACTCTTCATGCAGATTCACGATCTTGCCGATAATCACCAGTGACGGTGAGGCAAATGTTTTACCTTTAAAATTATTTTCAAAGTCATCAAAAGAAGAAGTATATACCTTTTGATAAGGTGTTGTGGCCTGCTCAACGACAGCTATTTTTTTCTCATCGGAAATGTTCAGCCTGATGAACTTCTTAACCAGACCGGCAAGATTACCTTTGGACATATAAAAGACGAGAGTGTCGTCGGTCCCGGCCAGTTCCTTCCAGTATTCATCTGTAAGAATTTCAGATTTATAATAGGTTAAGAAACGGACTGATGTGGCGTATCCTCTGGCTGTTAAAGGCATGCCTGCGTAGGCTGCTGCTCCTAAAGCTGCAGTAATACCAGGGATAATTTCATATGGAATATGATTTTCTCTTAAAGTCTGGAGTTCATCCAGGATATTAGAAAATACTGATACATCTCCTCCTTTAAGCCGTACGACGGTTTTGTTCTGGCGAGCATAATCTACCATTAGAGAATTAATGACCGATTGAGGGGTAGAAGCATTTTTACTGCATTCTTTACCTACATATATTATTTCTGCGTTTTTGCTGACATAAGTCTCTAAAATTTCAGGACTTACAAGTCGGTCACACAGAATAACATCTGCTTCAGCAATAATTTTTACTGCTTTTACAGTGATCAGATCAGGGTTGCCGGGTCCTGCACCGATAAGATATACCTTGGGTGCTTTGATACTTGTATTCATTTAAAATCGGTTTTTAGTTAAAGGATTTAGAAGAGTCCTTCAATCGAAAGATACCTTTCTCCGGTATCATAATTTACGGTAAGAATTTTTGCTCCGGGTTGTATTTCAGGGAGATGTTTTGCAATCGCTGCCAATGCAGCACCTGTTGAAATTCCTACAAAAAGTCCTTCCAGTTTTGCTGCTTTCAGTGTATATTCAAATGCCTCTTCCTTACCTACAGTAATGACGCCATCTAGAAGTGTTATATCCAATATGGAAGGAACAAATCCTGCTCCCAGTCCCTGCAAAGGATGAGGCGCGGGACTTCCGCCGCTTAATACGGGAGACAGCTCTGGTTCTACAGCAATTACCCTGATATTGGGAAAGGTTTCCTTTAAAACTTTAGCAATTCCAGTGATATGTCCTCCGGTGCCCACTCCTGTGATTACATAATCCAGTCCGTCGGGAAAGTCCTTTATAATTTCCTGTGCCGTAGTTTCGGTATGTATTTTTACGTTGGCAGGGTTATCGAATTGTTTCGGAATCCATGAGTTCTGGATTTCCTCTGCCAGTTCGTTAGCCTTTTCAATAGCACCTTTCATTCCTTTTTCCCTTGGCGTGAGCACGAACTCAGCACCGTAGGTTTCCATAATCTTGCGGCGTTCTATACTCATGCTCTCGGGCATTACGAGAATAAGTTTATATCCTTTAACTGCAGCAACAAGCGCAAGTCCTATTCCTGTATTGCCACTGGTTGGCTCTATAATGGTAGTATCTTTATTTAATAATCCTTTTGCTTCTGCATCTTCGATCATTGCTAATGCAATTCTGTCTTTGATACTTCCACCGGGATTGCTTTTTTCCAGTTTGATCCAGACTTCATGATCTGAATTAAAAAGTTTATTAATCTTTACGACTGGCGTATTTCCAATCGTTTCTAATGCGTTCTGAAATTTCATACCAATACAATTTTTATTTTTCTCTTTTTATATAACGAAGTTCAGCGACTCCGGTAATGTGTTGTTATCTTTTATTCTTATTTCCCCTTTATTATACACCAGGGAATTAGACGGAACGCTTTGAGTGATCCATACGTTTCCACCGATAATGCTTTCCCTGCCTATTGTTGTATTTCCGCCGAGGATAGTCGCTCCGGAATATATAATAACATGGTCTTCAATATTCGGATGTCTTTTTTGGTTGGCTTTTTCCTTCGAAACATTCAAAGCTCCCAAGGTTACCCCCTGATAGATCTTGACATGGTTTCCAATGATGGCTGTTTCCCCGATCACGATTCCTGTTCCGTGATCAATAAAAAAATGTTCCCCGATCACCGCTCCAGGATGGATGTCGATCCCTGTTTTGCTGTGGGCATATTCAGAAATGAAACGCGGTAAAATTCTTATTTCCTGTTTCCATAACTGATGAGAGATTCTGTAGACATACGTAGCAAAATATCCTGGATAAGCAAGAAGTATTTCTTCAGGAGAATCCGCAGCGGGATCAAACTCAAGTATAGAACGGGCATCCTTGATGAGGTGATCATAAATTCCAGGGAGTGCATCAAAAAAGCTATCCGTCTGCACTTCTGCAATTTCTTCATCACCGGTTATGCTGTTGATCAGGCAAAACAGTTCGCCATATAATCTGGCAAAATTTTCTTCCAACTGATCTTTTATCTCTTCTTTTTCAGGAAGAAAAAGAACTTCGTACAGGGTCGTAACAAAATTTTTGGCTTTTGCTTTATCAAAAAAAACATAGCCGCTATTTTGTTTATTGTCCCGGATTCTATCGATTAAATTACTAAATGCTGTCATTTTTTATTGAATTATGCATGCTGCCACCGTAGAATTAGATGTTTCATCCACCAAAATTGCAGATCCGGTTCTTTTGTTATTAATAAAACTATCGTAAGCAAGAGGTTGTGCTGTTCTCAGGGTAACCTTAACGATCTCATTCAGCTTTATCTCCCCATCAGCCTGTTCCTGTACCAGCGTATTGACATTGATCTTATAGTCTACTGCTTTTACTATTGTTTTTACAAGTCTGCTATTCTGTTGTAACAGGTATTTATTACCGGGCTGTAATGATTTCTGGTCGAGCCAGCATAAGAGTACTTCCAGATCTTTTTCTATAATGGGAAGCTGTTCTTCGGTCGCAAAAAGATCACCTCTCCCAATATCCAGATCATCAGCAATGTGAATGACGGCAGGTTGTCCTTCAAAGGCTTCTTCAACTTCTTTTCCATTAATTTCAATTGCTGTGATTTCACTTGATGAAACAGCCGGAAATATCTGGATTTTGTCCCCTTTTTGAAATTTTCCACTTAATATCTGTCCGGCATATCCCCTGTAATCATGTAATTCCTCTGTCTGTGGACGAATTACATACTGCACCTGGAAACGGCTTCCACTATTCAATTCTTCATCAAGAGTTACCTGTTCCAGGTATTCCAGAAGAGCGTTTCCCTTATACCATTCTGTTTTAGAAGATAAGCTTACAATATTATCTCCTTTCAGCGCTGAAATGGGAAAATAGCTTACGTCATGTAAGTCCAGATTATCGGCAATCTTGGAATAATCGGATTTAATGCTTTCAAAAACTTCTTCCGAATAATCGACCATATCCATTTTATTAATGGCTACAACTACTTTTTTCAGCTTGAGTAATGAAGCGATGATAGAATGTCTTCTTGTTTGTTCAATGACTCCTTTACGTGCATCAATAAGGATGACCATCAGATCCGAATTGGAAGCTCCGGTGATCATATTTCTGGTATATTGCACATGGCCGGGAGCATCGGCTATAATAAATTTTCTTTTAGCTGTTGAAAAGTACCTGTAAGCGACGTCAATGGTAATTCCCTGCTCTCTTTCAGAACGTAAACCATCCGTTAAAAGCGCCAGGTCCACTCCATCTTCATTTTTATTTTTAGAATGCTTTTCAAGGACTTCCAACTGATCCTGTAAAATACTTTTGCTATCGTACAACAGTCTTCCGATAAGGGTACTTTTACCGTCATCAACACTTCCTGCTGTTATAAATCTTAAAATATCCATATCTGTTAGTTATAAATGATTAGTTATAAATGATAGATGATAGACGATTAAAAGTAGCCTCTTTTTTTTCTATCTTCCATAGCGGCTTCTGTTACACGGTCGTCGATCCTTGTTTCTCCACGTTCGGAAATGCGGGTTGCAACAATTTCTTCGATTACTGCATCTATGGTTACAGCATGAGATTCAACCGCTGCGGTACAGGTCATATCGCCTACCGTACGATACCGTATTTTTTTTGTAGTAATAAAATCGTGGCTTTCTAAGGAAGCATGTTCTGAATTGGCAATCCATTGTCCGTTAAAATCTACCACCTCCCTGTCATGCGAAAAGTAAATTGATGGCAATTCAATTTTTTCTCTTCGGATATAATTCCAGACATCAAGTTCGGTCCAGTTGCTGATTGGAAAAATTCTTACATTTTCTCCCTTATGAATTTTTCCATTGAAGATATTCCATAGTTCGGGACGTTGGAGTTTAGGATCCCATTGTCCAAATTCATCACGCACAGAAAAAATTCTTTCCTTCGCCCTAGCTTTTTCTTCATCTCTGCGGGCACCTCCTATACAGGCATCAAATTCAAATTCTTCAATGGTATCCAGTAAAGTATAGGTTTGCAGCCAGTTCCTGCTTGGAAATTTGCCTTTAGGTTCTGTAAGGCTTTTAGCTTTTATCGTATCTTCTACTTTTCTTACAACAAGGTCCACTTCCAGCTCTTTCACCAGCTGATCCCTGAAATTAAGAACCTCCGGAAAATTATGTCCGGTATCCACATGAACAAATGTAAAAGGGATCTTCCCGTGACGGAATGCTTTTGAAGCAAGATGAGCCAGAACAATACTGTCTTTTCCTCCACTGAACAGCAATGCGGGCCGCTCAAACTGTCCCGCGACCTCCCTTAAGATATAAATAGACTCAGATTCTAACTGGTCGAGATAATTTAAATGATATTTTGACATATTTTTTTCTTTATTTATGGATATGTAAACCGCATTCTTTTTTACTGGCATCTTCCCACCACCAGCGGCCTGCCCTGAAATCTTCACCTTCTTTTACAGCTCTTGTACAGGGCTCACAGCCAATGCTGACGAATCCTTTTTTATGCAGATGATTATAGGGTAAGTGGTTAGTCTGAACATACTCCAGGACCTGGTCTGAAGTCCAGTGAAGCAATGGATGGAATTTGATGATCCTGTTATCTTCGTCCCATTCCAATTGCGGCATATTTTGTCTGTTGGCAGAATGTTCGGATCTCAATCCAGTTATCCATACTTTATAACCCTGCAATGCCTTTTTCAAAGGGTGTACTTTACGGATTGTACAGCATGCCTTCCTCTGCTCCACCGATTGATAAAATGAGTCCGGTCCGTTTTGTGAAACAAACTCTCTTATTTCTTCCGTATCGGGATAATAGGCTTTGATGTTCTTTTTAAAGAAAGCCCTGCTGGCTGTCCATGTTTCATAGGTTTGTTCAAAGAGCCTCCCGGTATCCAACGTGAAAATATCAATATCAAGATTTTTTATCAGGTGAGTGATTATTTGATCTTCGTAGCTGAAGCTTGTTGAAAAAATAACCTCACCCGGAAACCTTTCTGCAAGTAATTGTAGAAACTCAGTATTAACAGCATGGTCAGAGACTTCTTCAAGCAGTTTTTCGAATTCTTTTTTCAGATTATTTTCCATTTGAGATTGAAATTATTCCTGCAAATATATATAATCCTATTAATCCTACCAAATTAGTAGTATTTAAAATTAAAAAAAACTAACTTTTTTTCATAAACGTAGTCAGAGTGGCCTCCATCATGCTTTTTCTTGTTTTTTCCCTTACGATAATAAATTCATTTCTCAGATAACAGGTTTCTTCATCCACACAATCATCACAGGGTTCATAAAAGTTTAAGGAAACACATGGCGCCAATGCAATAGGACCGTCGAAAATCCTGTAAATATCAGCGAGAGAAACTTCGTCAGGAGATTTCAGTAAATAATATCCTCCTGTTTTTCCCTGTTTGCTGTTCACCAGTTTTACCCTCTTCAGCTCTAAAAGAATTTGTTCTAAAAATTTTCTGGGAATATGCTCATCTTGTGCTATAACAGACGTAGGCAGAAAGCCCTGATTGTAATTTCTTGCTAACCTGACCATTGCTTTTAAAGCATATTTGCAACGTTTGGACATCATAATGACTGCAAGTTATAACATTTTCTTTTATTAATGAAATGTTTTTCAGGTGGGAATATATAGCCATTTTGTAAAATTGTTGATTGGCCACCCGTCAGGACAGTAATTATTTATTCTGAAGAGATCTTGAAAAGCTGCATAGAGAACTTTTTTAATAGTACATATTAAGTTTTAAAAGACCCCTACTCGCTTTAAGATTAACCTGTTATCTTTATGATCAAACTATTGATATGAGACAAAGATTAGAGTTCTTAAGTATTTTAATGGTACTTATTTTTCTGGTTGGCTGCCAGCAATCCCCTCAAAATAGAGTGTCTTTCAAGAAAGTAACGATAACAAAAAAGATCATATATACTGCATCTTTATATCCAAGCTATAATGCTAATTATGTGCCTCCTGTGGGATTGAAACCTTTTGAGCTGAGTCAGGACTATCCTAAAGAATTGGTTTTAGAAAATTATCCCTGGCAAAGTATTGATTTCACCAAAGATCCTCAGCTTTACATGCATACGGTTTTACACTATTGTCTGGAAGGTAATACAGACGTGAATTTCAGAGGTCAGGAAAACCGGATCAGAAAATGGTACCATGCTCCATGGCTTCACGATGATGAAAAATATGCAGGTACTGACTATATAGGAAATGGTCGGGAGTATATCCATGGCCTGACAAGAGAATTTGCAACCCCAAAATACAAACTGCACGATCTTCAGGATGTTGAGCTGGAAAACTGGGCAGTCGGTATATATAATTCTCCGGGAGGATATACGTTAGGGCAAGTCTGGCCGGGAGCAAAACAAAGTCCTGATCCCGGGAAATCCCATTTCCCCGAAGGAACGGTAAGTTTTAAGCTGCTGTTTACAGATGCCGATACCAAAAAGCTTCCCTTCCTGAACAATACGCTTGAATGGAAAGCAAATATCTATTTGTGCAATCCCAATGCCGAGTGTGCCAACAAAAAAAGGATTGATCGTACTGTTCGGTTACTGCAGATCGATATTGCTGTAAAAGATCATAGAGCATTAAAAACGGGTTGGGTATACGGTACGTTTATGTATGATGGATCAGAGAAAGGAAAAACAGTCTGGGAGAGAATGGTTCCGGTAGGATTAAGCTGGGGGAATGATTCGGGTGTGGTGAAGGATCTTAACCGGGATGGTGCATTTATCAACCGGGAATTAACGGAATCATTTATTAATCCTGCATTGATCGGGTCGAAAGAAAATTATTATGCTGCTTTTCTCAAATATCATGGATTGGGTGGAAGGCTTAATGGTCCGATTGATAATCCTGTCTCATCCTGTATCTCTTGTCACGGAAATGCAGCAGTAAATGATAGAGGCGTTACTTTGCCTCTTGGTGATTTTAAAAGTTCTACAACACGGCAGAATTATTCCCCGGAATCATTCAGACAATTTTTTAAAGATATCGCGCCGGGTGCAAATGAGATCAGCTACAAAGGAGAAAATTATGTAACCACCGATTATTCCTTGCAGATTTCAACGGGGATTAGAAATTACTATGCAAATAAGAAATCTCTGAGTGGGAATGAGAAGTGAGATGTTTTTTCCGCAAACCGGGCAGAATTAAACAAACATACTTATTTAATTTTTCTGAAATATAAAATAGGCCAATTCCTCATTTTCCCTTGCCAGGTTTTCCATCCTGTTAAAGCCATTTTTAACAAGAACTTTTTGTGATGCGATATTATCCAGATCAGTTACGGCAACGATATCTTTTGTTTCTCTTAGTGAAAGACAATACCCGACAAGGGCTTTGCATACAAGAGTTGCTACCCCTTTTCCCCAATAATTTTCACTGAGTACGTATCCGATTTCGGTTTGTTCAGGATGATCTGCAAAGATTCTGGCAACCCCCATTCCTATAAAGTCATTATTTTCAGCATTAAAAATTCCCCATCTGCTGAGTGAACCTTCTTTATAATCTGATAAAGCTTTTTCGAACATTTCTATATATTCCTGATGGGTTTTATGGGGCAGAAAGCTGGTAACGTTTTTATTTTCGAAAAGAGAAAGAAAAAGAGGTAATTCCTGATGGGTAAACTCACGTATGATGATGGTATCGTCTTGATAATGCATAAGAATATTTTAACGATTATAAAATTACATAAATAACTGTAAAATGAGTAATGATATTAATCAGAAAGGGCTTAACGCCATTGTTGGTC
Organism: Chryseobacterium sp. B21-037; assembly: GCF_028570785.1. Lineage (NCBI taxonomy): Bacteria > Pseudomonadati > Bacteroidota > Flavobacteriia > Flavobacteriales > Weeksellaceae > Chryseobacterium > Chryseobacterium sp. B21-037. The sequence continues at coordinate 1,361,390 of NZ_JALGCB010000001.1, read as the reverse complement.
ATTAAGCCTTATCAACATTCAACTATATATTTATTATTTTTAATAGACCACCTGTCAAATCTTTGATTTGCCACCCTCAGTAGGAGGAAAATTTTAAGTTGTTTTAAATGGTGGTGTTTTGTTTTAGAAATGTGTCAATTAAAAAGTTTTGAACCAATCTGTTACTGCTTTGAAGTAATAATCTGGGGGTTGGTGACCAGGAAGACTGCCACTGCCTGAGTATTGTCCGGTTTTATAAAGGCTAAGCTTTACGGCTGCTGTGCCCCCACCATACGTTTTTGTAACATCAGTACTGCTTCCAATTGGTGTAGATGTGGGGGTACCGCTTGTTCCGTTTTTCAGTCTCCAGAAATCAGCTTGCTGTATTCCGAAGAGCCCATTAGGACTGATGTTACCAAAATGATCATCATTAAGCCCAAAGAACACCCACACGGCCGTGTTTCCGTGATAATTGGAATTAGCAACATAATTACCATTGCTATTTTCAAACCAAAATGGTCTATTGGATGCTATGGGAGCAATAGCTGTGAATACTCCATTTAAGAAATAAGCTGTAACATTGGTCATATCACCGCCCCAGGAATGTCCGGTAGCAAAAATACGGTTGTTATCAATGGTATATTCATTTTTGATCAATGCAAGAAGTTCTTTTGTGAATTGAATATCATGCATTCCTCCATATTGTCCGGCATAGCTTCCAAGAGCCCAACCTGTTCCAGTACCCCATATGTATTTCTGATCAGGATAAACAAAAATTGTATTGTCCATTAATTTTTCCAGTCCAGGAGTGTTGGAATTCCAACCTTGTCCCATCCATTCATGCATAAATTCTCCGGTCGAATCTGTTCCTGCAAAAACAAAAACCAAACGGTATTTTTTAGTATCGTCATAATTTTCAGGAATCGAAATGTAGTAACTTCTCTCTCCACCTGCTTCGGGTGAAAAAGTGTATTCTCTCTGTTCGCCGATTAAAGAAACATTCTTAGCCATAGTTGTGGGTTTTGCCTCTGGCTGGTCTGTTATGGTCTCCAATTCTTTGCTTTCACATGAATAGCAAAGCAGGAAATTGAGTAATAATAGCATCATTGTGATAGGTGTTGTTTTCATTATTAATTATGGTGTGATTTTGGTGTTGAATTGTAAAATGTCGAATGTAAAATGTAATTTTTAGCTAAATCTTTCGGGATTGAATTTACTGATATCGGCTGTTGGTTTTTGACCATTGGCGATTTCGGAAACTGTTTTTCCAAAAACGGGTCCAAGACTGAGTCCCATCATTCCACCGCCACCTGCAATAATTAAATTGTCAAGTTTAGAAGATTGTCCTAAATATGGAAGTCCGTCTGGAGCACAGGGTCTGTATCCAAACCAAACATCAGATTCTTTTGGTATTTGTACCTGAAAGTCCGGCATATACTTAGGGATTGATTGTACAATACCTTCTACTCTGTTCATGTTCTTTTTATCACGATGAGGTGCAAGCTCCATGGTACCCCCAAAGCGTATTTGTCCTCCCATTGGCGTTACTGCTACTCTGGCTTCCAGTAATAATGCAGCGTGTTCCAGTTTGTTGGATGGGTTGTCTGGTTGATGCATGAATGAATATCCTTTACCAGGCATTAAATGGATTTTAATTTCTGCTTTTTGTGCCAGTTCCGGAAGAAAAGACCCTCCCGTCATTACATAATGATCTGCAGTGAATTTTTTGCCATTTGCAATAATGCCTTTAATTGTTCTTCCTTGTATTTCAAATCCCGTTACCTCATGTTGAGTATAGAAAACAACCCCATTGTTTTTAAGATATGAGATCATCTGACTCATCAGTTTTATAGGATTCATGTGACCATCACATTTATAATTAATTCCACCAATGACATCCAGCTTAGCATGCGGCTCTAAGCTTTGAATTTCTTTCTGATCAAGAATCTCAACAGGCAGTTCTAATTTGATAGCAGTATGAGCAAGTTCAATTTCTTCTTCAGCGACTTTTTCTGTTTTATAAAGCATAAGGATTCCATTCTGAGTAAGCTCAAAATTAAATTCTTCTTTTTTAGCGAGCTCATTATAAAGCTGGCTGCTTGCTAAATTAAGATCCCGGATAGCCGATGCAGAACGATCTACATGCTTCTGATTGGAATGTTTTAAAAATTTCAACCCCCAGGATAGTAGTTGTGAGCTTAGTGAAGGTCTTACATAAAACGGACTCTTACTGTCAAACATCCATCGGATACCTTGTGTCACTACTCCTGGTGCAGCTAAAGGTGTAAAATGACTCGGAACAATCATTCCTGCATTGCCATAAGAGCAATTGTTGGACAGATCATTCTGTTCCAGAATTTCTACCTGCCAGCCTTTTTGTAAGAGGTAGTATGCAGAGCTTAATCCTACGATTCCTGCACCAATAACCAGTGCTTTTCCTTTATTTTGTGTCATTTGTCTGTTTACATAACCTGAAATCCTAACCAGTATGGATCTTCGTCGTCAATAATAATATGATTATACCCTGTAATTCTCGCCCAGCCTTCAACTGAAGGGATAATGGCTGGTTTTCCGGCAACGGTTGCGGTTCCTTCAATCCGGCCTATAAATTGGGATCCGATATAACTTTCGTGAATGAATTCCTCGCCTTCTTTTAGTTTTCCTTTAGCATACCATTGCGCCATTCTTGCAGAAGTTCCCGTACCACAAGGAGATCGATCCAGAGCATTTTCACCTACTAAAACTGCGTTACGTCCATTTGCTTTAGGATCTGTAGGCTTACCTGTCCACTGAATGTGGCTTAATCCTGTAATGTTTTCATCTTCAGGATGAATGAAACTATATTTTTCATTCAAAAGCTTTCTGATCATTTTTCCATAATGGATTAACTGGCTGGCTGTAAAACCAGAGATATCTTTGAAATTTTCCTGAGGATCGATAATTCCATAAAAGTTACCACCATAGGCTACATCTACTCTTATAGACCCCAAACCCGAACAATCTACTTCCAGATCTTCGGCGTACAGAAAAGATTTTACATTCGTTAGTTTTACAGATTTTACTTTCTTTCCTTCCTCAACATAATCAATAAGAATAAGGCCAGCGGGAGTTTCCAGCCGTAATTTCCCGGGAACCTTTGGAACAACCAAGCCTTCTTCTATAGCGATGGTGACTGTTCCGATGGTTCCATGCCCACACATGGGAAGGCATCCACTGGTTTCAATATATAAAACACCGACATCATTAGCTTCATCAATAGGTGGATAAAGGATACTGCCACTCATCATATCGTGCCCCCTTGGCTCAAACATCAATCCTTTTCGGATCCAGTCATATTCTTTCATAAAATGAAGCCGGCGTTCCATCATCGAATTCCCTTCCAGCATGGGTCCACCACCAGCCACAAGGCGTACAGGGCATCCACAAGTATGGGAGTCGATACAAAAAAATGTTCTGTTCATCTGTTATAATTTTATTGGTTCTGACTGAATTTTTCCATCAACAATTCTGTTAATTTGTAGTGAATTTTCATTCTTTAATTCTTCCGGCAGAAATTCATCCGGCCAGTTCTGAAAAGAGATCGGACGGACAAATCGTTTCACGGCATCCGGTCCTACTGATGTAAAACGGGTATCTGTGGTAGATGGAAAAGGTCCTCCGTGCTGCATGGCATAAACAACTTCAACACCTGTTGGCATTCCGTTGAATAATAATCTTCCGCATTTATCTTTTAAAAGATTAATCACATCAGAATTTTCACGTGCATCTTCAACTGTAGCTGCTACGGTTATGGTTAACTGTCCTTTTAACTGTTGAGCAATTTGAATAATTTCTTCATGACTCTCACATTCGACAACGATACCAAAAGGCCCGAAAACTTCTTCACTTAAAAGATGATTTTTAATGAAGTTTCTGCCGCTGGTCTGTATCACACTTGCACGTCCTTGCCATTCCTGGGCTTCCGTATGAGATTCGGCAATAAGGTGAACCTCTGGTTGTGTTGAAGCTGTCCTTTTATGTTTTTCAAAATTTTCAAAAATTCCTTTATGAAGCATGTTGGCAGGAGTAATCCCTTGAATTTCTTTTTTTAGTGCATTGACAAATCTATTCAGTCCCTCTCCTTTCAACGCTATAAATACACCAGGATTGGTACAGAATTGACCTGCACCCAATGTTAAAGAAGCAGCATATTCCTTTGCCAATTCTTCTGCTCTGTTTTGGAATACACTCTGAAAGGCAAATACAGGATTGATGCTTCCCATTTCTGCAAATACAGGAATAGGTTCCTCGCGCTGATTGGCGAGGTCAAATAAAGCTTTCCCACCAGCAAATGAACCGGTAAAAGCAACAGCCTTAATATCTTTATGTTGAGTTAAATAAGCTCCAACATCATTTGATATTCCTGTAATATCGCTGAATATACCTTCAGGCCATTCTTGTTCCTTTATCACTTCTGTTATAGCCTCTGCCATGATCTGCGAAGTTTTGGGATGTGCAGGATGTACTTTTACAATAACAGGATTTCCTGCACCTATTGCACTGGCAGTATCTCCTCCCGCAGTAGAAAATGCAAATGGAAAGTTACTGGCTCCAAAAACCACTACAGGACCCAATCCTATATTGTATTTTCTCAGATCTCCTTTTTGTTTATCCGGTTGAGGAAGATCAATTCTTGGTTCGGTGTAGATCCCTGTTGCTACTGCTTTAGCATAACCTCTCCATTGTCCTATTGTTCTTGCTTTTTCACCTGCAAGTCTGGTCATAGGTAATGAAGTCTCAGCATGTGCTGTCTCCAGAAGTTCATCTCCCAGGGATTCAATTTTATCTGCTATAGCGTTCATTAACGCCGCACGTTCCATTATCGTTGAATTCTTCAGGAACTGATAAGCCTCAGTTGCCTTCTGAATTTTTCGATCAATAGTTTCTTTTGATGTTTCTTCAATCATAACTGTATCTATGACATTAATCTAATGAGGGACGATTCGCTATTCCATCTGCAATAATTGTATTGATTTTTTCAGCTTCTTCGCCTTGAAGTTCTAATCTTGGAGCTCTTACATAAGGATTGCTTATCCCTTCTGCGGTTGCTGCAAGTTTGATGTATTGAATAAGTTTAGGATGAATATCCAATTCCAGTAAAGGCATGAACCATCTGTAGATCGTAACTGCTTTATCATAGTTTCCAGCTTTAGCATGGTTATACATTGCCATTGTTTCATTAGGGAATGCATCGACCAAACCGGCAACAAGACCATCAGCACCCAGTATCAGAGTTTCAAGGCAAATGGTATCTACACCACCAAGAATTTTAATTCTTTTGCCAAAACGGTTGATCATTCTGGTAACATTGGCCAGATCTCTTGTAGATTCTTTAACGGCCTGGATTGTAGGATAAGCAATAAGCTCTTCAAACATATCAAGAGTTACATAAATTCCGTAATCAACAGGATTATTATAAATAAGAATAGGAAGATCAGTCGCAGTTGCTACGGCTTTAAAATATTCTACGACTTCACGGCTGTCCGCTTTATATCTCATAGGAGGAAGTAACATCAATCCATCTGCATCTAGTTCTTTAGCTTTCTTTGCAAAGTTGATTGCATTTTTTGTAGTATTCTCAGAAAGATTCAAAATGACAGGGATTCTTCCAGCTGTAATCTTCTTTGCATATTTTAATAGTTCAAATTTTTCCTCTGTTTCCAAAGCGCTTGCCTCTCCTAATGTTCCAGCCAATATGATTCCATGGACACCCGCTTCAATCTGAGCTTCTGTATTTTTAGCAAACATTTCAAAATCTATATTCCCCTCTTTTGTGAATGGAGTCAACACTGCCGGATAAATACCTTCCCAGTTAAGTTTTGTATTCATAATCAAATTATATTTTTCTCCAAAACTACCGGAATTTTAAATCGACGAATGTTAATATTTTAATGAATTGTAACCATATTTTAACATGGTGTCTTTTTAATCCAAAATGGTGTCTTTGTACCGCTTAAGATATTCTTTGGGAGAATGCTTCATAATTGATTTAAAAACCCGGTTAAAATTAGTCAGGCTCGTAAAACCACTGTTAAAAGCTACTGACGAGATATTGTACATGGTGGAAGAGATCAGCAGTTTGCATGCGCGTTGTACCCGTAATTCATTAAGGAATTCAATATAAGTAATTCCGGTCCTCTTTTTAAAAGAGCGGCAAAAAGCCTGTGGAGTCATACATGCTTCCTTCGCAATACGATCAAGAGTCAGCTTATTCTGGGCAAAATTTTTCCTGATATAGTTTTGGGCATCTATGATGCGTTGATCATAATTAGAAATCTCAACAGGCATATTTTTTTCTGCTGATAATGGAATGTGTAGATTTCTGTTTTGCATCAAATGAGTGAGGATCTTTATAAAGCTTAGAATTTGATCTATACCCTTCGATTTTTTCAATTCGTTGATGCTGACGCTTATCTCGGCTTTTACCTCAGAAGCGATCTGGAAGCCCACTTCAGAGTGATCCATAAAATGTTTCAACTCTTCAAATTCGGGTAGGTTAAAGATGGGAGATAATTTTTTATGGGGATCAAAGAAGATGGATACGGCATGAACTTTTTGTTTTTCTCCTTTATTAAAATCACCTTTGAAAACATGTGACTGATTGGCTCCGATATAGAAAATATCACCGGCTTCAAAAGCGAAAAGGTTTTGTTCTATGGCTAATGTTCCATGTCCTTCAATGATCCACATGATCTGGACTTCGGTATGCCGATGAAAATGGGGGTAGAAGTTAGGCATAATATCCTCTTGAATACGGATGCTTTTGCTGGTATCAGCAGGAACTGAAAACTGAAGACTTTTCATACAGGATCAGAATTTTGTAATGAAAGAATATGGTGTTAAAATATGGTCGAATTTAAGCAAAATATAAACACTGTATATCATTTTAAAATCCAAACTTTACCTGCTATTTATTTTTCGTGAACAAATCCTTTAGAAATATAACAAAATTGTAACTTTAAACCTTATCAAAATTATATGCATTATATGTTTTCAGCACAGACTTATCAGGATAGACGAACTGCATTACAAGGCAGTATAAAGAACGGGATTCTTTTATTTTTAGGGAATATAGAGAACCCTGTTAATTTTGAACATAATCCCTATTATTTCCGCCAGGATAGTACTTTTCTGTATTATTTTGGAATTCAGGAACCTCGTATTGCCGCTATCATTGACATCGATGAAAATAAAACGATTATTTTCGGCGACGAGCTGAGCATCGATGATATCGTATGGATGGGAAGACAGGAAACACTGAAAGAGAAAAGCCAGAAATCAGGAGTATCAGAAACTTTACCCTACAAGGAACTTTCCCAATACATTCTGAAGGCAAAAACAGCTAACCGGAAGGTGCATTATCTTCCACCATATCAATCTTTCAATAAAATTTTGCTAAGTGATCTTTTGGGAATTAAAGTAGCAGAATTACAGCCCTCTGTAGAGATGATCAAAGCGATTGTAAAACAACGTTCGGTAAAGGAACCTCAAGAGATCGTTCAGATAGAACAGGCTGTAAATGTATCCAATGATATGCATCTGCTGGCAATGCGCATGGCAAGACCCGGAGTTAAAGAATATGAAATTGCCAATGCAATTCAGCACCTGGCAGGAGATAAAGAATGCCAGATGTCCTATCCGCCAATCGTAACGATAAACGGAGGCATCCTGCACAATCACTACCGCCTTAATACTTTGAAAGACGGAGATCTTTTCCTGAATGACTCAGGAGCTGAAACAGCAATGGGATATGCCGGCGATCTCACCAGAACATTTCCTGTGAGTACAACTTTCAGTACCCAGCAAAAGGAAATCTATGAGGTAGTTCTAAATGCTTTTGAAAATGCCCAGCGTCTTTTAAAACCAGGTGTAAAATTCAGGGATATTCATTTACAAGCGTCCCGGCATCTGGTAGACGGACTTGTCGATTTAGGATTAATGAAGGGAAATCCGGAAGAAGCAGTAAAAAATCATGCCCATACCCTATTTTTTCAGTGTGGATTAGGACATATGATGGGGCTTGATGTTCATGATATGGAAGACCTTGGGGAACAATATGTAGGATATACTGAAGATGAACCAAAGGATACAAAAACATTTGGGCTAAAATCTTTACGTTTAGGTAAATCTTTAGAAACCGGTTTCGTGGTAACGGTTGAACCGGGTATTTATATAATTCCTGAATTGATCGATATATGGCAGGCTGAAAATAAAAATGCAGAATTTATTAATTACGATAAAGTTAATGAATACCGGAATTTTGGAGGCGTACGTATCGAAGATGATTTCGTGATTACGAATGAGGGATACAAACTTCTGGGGAACGGATTGATTAAAACTGTGGAAGAAATTGAGAATTACAGAAAAGAACATATATCTTAATTAATTATTATATGAGAAGCATAAAAAAACTGATTAACATTGCACTGTGTTTCCTGTGCCTGTCGCCTCTTGCGGCGCAAAAAACACAATGGACGCCTGATGGCAATGCTTATTATTCATTTACCAAAAACGGAATTGAAACCGTAAATTTATTAAATCCCGGAAAGAACCAGACATTTTTAAGTTCGAGCGAATTAATTCCACCAGGAAGTTCAGAAGCTCTGGATGTACAAAGTTTCGAGGTGTCTCCGGATGAAAAAAGCCTTTTGCTTTTTGCCAATACCCGGAAGGTATGGCGGGACAATACCCGCGGTGATTACTGGATTTTTGATAAAGCCAGTAAAAGGCTGACACAGCTTGGAAAAGGATTACCCGGTGAATCCCTGATGTTTGCCAAATTCTCACCGGACGGGAAAAAGGTAGCTTATGTATCTAAGCATAACATATACATCGAAGATCTTTCCAACAACAAGTACAGTAAAATTACGAATGACGGAACAGACAGGATCATCAACGGAACTTTTGACTGGGCCTATGAAGAAGAATTCGGGACTCAGGATGGATTCAGATGGTCTCCGGATGGAAGTAAAATTGCTTATTGGAAACTGGATGCACGTGGAACCAAGAACTTCCTGATGATCAATAATACTGATAGCCTATATTCTTTTACGATTCCCGTAGAATATCCTAAAGTTGGAGAAAATCCTTCTGGTTGTAGCATCTGGTTATATGATTTGGCTTCAAAGTCCTCAAAAAAAGCAAATATTGCAGGGGATGAAATGCAGAACTATATTCCGAGAATGGAATGGGTGTTGGATTCCAAATCTATTATTTTACAGCAGTTGAACAGAAAACAAAACCAGAGTAAGGTAATTGTGGCCGATGCCAATTCAGGAAACAGTAAAACCATTTATACCGAAACGGATCCTGCGTGGATCGATATCAAATCCCGTTGGAACGACAATGATCCGAGCGGATGGGACTGGATCAACAATGGTAAAGAATTTTTATGGTTATCTGAGAAAGACGGATGGAGACACATTTATAAAATAGACCTGAACGGAAAAGAAACACTGATTACAAAAGATGATTTTGATGTGATAAAACCGGAATTTTTTGATGTTCCTAACAAACTGATTTACTTTTTAGCTTCACCAAAGAACGCCACTCAGGAATATTTGTACAAAGTGAGCATGAACGGCGGGAAATCCGAAAGGGTTACTCCTGAGTCTTATCCTGGAACTAACAAATACAGCATTTCATCCAATGGAAAACTGGCGATATTTAGTAACAGCAGTGTTAATGCCCGTTCCAATGGTTCCATTATATCGCTTCCTGATCATAAAGAACTGGTAGCTGCAAAAAATTCCACCAAAGCAGACCCTTCGAGATCTAAGGCCGAATTTTTCCAGATTACAACACAGGATGGAATTACCCTGGACGGATGGGTGGTAAAACCTAAAAACTTTGATCCGAATAAAAAATATCCGATCGTCTTTACAGTATATGGAGAACCTGGAGCCCAAACCGTAACCGATAGCTTTTATACGGGCTGGAACGGCTTATATATCGGAGATATGGCAAAGGATGGCTATTTATATGTTTCACTTGAAAATCGTGGAACTCCGGCTCCAAGAGGTCGTGAATGGAGAAAATCTGTTTACCGTAAAATAGGACAGCTGAACATCCGTGATCAGGCAATGGGAGCTAAAGCTTTATTTGCAAAATGGCCTTATATTGATACTTCCAGAGTTGCCGTATGGGGCTGGAGCGGTGGCGGTTCTTCCACACTGAATCTTTTGGGACAATATCCGGACATTTATCAGACAGGGATAGCGATTGCTCCGGTGGCTAATCAATTGTTCTATGATAATATCTACCAGGAAAGATATATGGGACTTCCACAGGAAAACAGAGAAGATTTTGTAAACGGATCTCCTCTTGCTTATGCTAAAAATCTGAAAGGGAACCTTCTGCTGGTTCACGGAACAGGAGATGATAATGTGCATTATCAGAATACAGAGGTCTATGTGAATGAGCTGATCAAGTACAACAAGCAGTTCCAGCTGATGTCCTACCCTAACAGGACACACTCAATCAGTGAAGGAGAAGGAACTTCGCTTCACCTGGCTACATTGTTTACCCAATATTTAAAAGAACATTGTCCTCCCGGACCTAGATAAAAAGAATCCCACAGTAATGTGGGATTTTTTATTTCTTTTTATAGCAGATGTAACCTAAGAGCTATTTTCTTTTAAAAACCAGTGTGCAGATTCCATGGCTAACCTTGTTATTATGCACTACTTTTATTTTAGTGAATAGGTAGGATCTTAAAGTTCAAATCTAATAAGAATCTACAGACGATTAGCAGATTGCTGTTTATATCGTTAATTTTGTTGTATTAAATTTTAAAACCATTGTTTTGAAACTACCACTCTCCTATTATCAGAACCAGGACGTTATATTTCTCGCTCAAAACCTTTTGGGAAAAGTGCTTTTCACGCAGATCAGTGATCAGGTGACGGCAGGTATTATTGTTGAAACTGAAGCTTATTTCGGTGCTCTTGACAAGGCTTCCCATGCCTATGGAGGACGGCGTACAGACAGAACAGAAACACTGTATCATGAAGGAGGTGTTTCGTATGTATATCTGTGCTATGGAATTCACCATCTCTTCAATATTGTAAGCTCGGTACGTGATGAGCCGCACGCGGTATTAGTAAGGGCAGTCGAACCATTGGTAGGGAAAGAAATTATGGAACAAAGAAGAAATATGCCTTTTACAAAAGCAGCGATCTCTTCCGGACCGGGTTCAGCAGCCAAAGCTTTGGGAATTGACCGCACATTCAATAAAAAAGATTTGACAGGGGAAGAAATCTGGATCGAAGATCATGGTATTCGTTATTCGCCTGATGATATCGTGGCATCTCCACGTGTAGGAGTTGCTTATGCCCAGGAAGATGCCCTTCTGCCCTGGAGGTTTTTTGTGAAAGGCAATCAATATGTAAGCAAGCCAAATAAAATATAAAAATTTATATAAGTACTTTTTACTTTTGAATTTCGTGATACAATTCTGAATAAGAGTGAACAAGATCTTCAAAGGTAAAGCTACGGTTCAGGCCACTTGGATTTGGTAATATCCAGACTTTAGCTCCGCAGAAATCCTCGGATTGTTTTCCCCATGAGATTTGTTTTTTTCCAGAAAAGGCCTGATAGGCTGCCTTCCCCAGGAAAGCCACATATTTGGGGTGGAAAGTTGTGATTTTAGATTTAAAAATTTCAAGAGACTGGTCGAATTCCTCATTTGAAAGCTCATCTGCCCGCGATGTGGGTCTTGCTACAGCCGTAGTAAGACCATATCCAAAATCCAGAATCGTGGTATCATGTACTGCTTCAATCTGGTAGGGAGTAAAACCGGATTGATGAAGAACCTTCCAAAAACGATTGCTTCTGCCTGAAAAATGGTGGCCATCGTCCGCAGATTTTAAGCCCGGATTGATTCCACAGAAGATAATATTGAGATCCTTTGCTATAATATCGGTCAGCATTGTAAGAACTGGATGTTATTGTTTGATGATCGCAATTTAGAAATTTTTAATGGTCCGCTCCTGTTTTATATAAAACAACCTCCATAAAAAAGCTTGCTGGTTTATGGAGGGTCTTGATAACTTAGTTTTTTATCCGGGAAAATCTGTAGAAAAAGAAATATCTTTCCATCTGCTCATTTCCTGGGAAAGCTGTTCTATTTTACTTTGAGCTCTGTTGAAAGAATCGCTGCCCAAAAATAAATTGACAGCTGGTGCAGGGTTATTAACTACTTCTAAAAATACATCTGCTATTTCATCCGGATCTCCCGGCTGGTTTCCGTTCAAAGTATTCATTCTTTCATGAGCCTCCCGAATGTAATCATAATCCTTTATGCTGCTTTTATTATAAGCTATGGAATCTGTATTGGCAAAATTTGTCCGGAACCACCCGGGAAGTACATTCGTTACATGGATGCCAAAAGGTTTAAGGTCATTCGAAAGCGCTTCAGAAAGTCCGCTAACTGCAAATTTTGTAGCACTATACATCGACCAGCCTGTTCCGGGAGCAAAGCCGGCTATAGATGAAATATTAATAATATGCCCTGATCTCTGATCTCTTAAATACGGTAAAGCCTGCTGAAGAACTTTAACGACAGCAAAAAAGTTGACTTCAAAATTGTCATTAATTTCCTCTGACGTAAGTTCTTCCAACGCACCGCCAAGTCCGTACCCGGCATTATTGACCACAACATCCAGTCTCCCAAACTTTTCATAGGTTGTCTTAAGGGATTGAGCAATAGAACTCTCTTTTTTAAGGTCAACTTCCAGTGGAAGAAATTTTTCTCCATACTGAAAAAGTGGTTCTAATGAGCTTACAGACCTGGATGTAGCGGCAACGCAATGGCCTTTAATTAATAATTGTTGAGCTACTGCAAACCCCATCCCCTTTGAAGCTCCGGTGATATACCAGATTTTTGTACCTGTCATGATTTCTTTTTTTTTACAAAGGTAGATCCCGTTACCCGGCCTTACTTTGTGATATTAAAACCATTTTTTGTCAGATTCAAACCTGTCTGAAGGCAGATGGATTCATACCCGTTTGTTTTTTAAAAAAATTATTAAAGTGAGCCTGGTCTTCAAACCCCAGAACATAGCTTATTTCTGCGATATTCCATTGGGTATGTTTTAGCAGGGATTTAGCCTCTGCAGTGAGCTTAGCAAAAATGTGTTCCGTAGTTGTAAGGCCTGTTACAGTTTTTATAGCTCTGTTGAGTGAGTTGACATGGATTGAAAGCCTTTCGGCAATTGTACGCGGAGATCTTAACTCGAACCGGTCTGTTTTGGATTCTATCGGGAACTCTCTGTCGAGCAGTTCGTGGAATAGAGCCGTAATGCGCGAATTTGAATCGGAATGTAAAGAAATATCTTCACTGGGACGGAATTGCATGGCAAGATAGATCACTTCACTGATATAGCTTTTGATCAGTTCATGTTTGTAGATGTATTCTGTATTATTTGCTTTATAGATTTTTTCGAAGATCATACGTATTTCTTCAGACTCTTCGGAATTGAGTTTAAATACCGGATGGTCTGCCCCTGAAAATAAAGGCAGTTCCCTGAGGTTGATCCGCTGGGTATCCTGAAAAAACTCTTCTTTAAAGACACAAAACCATCCGCTGCTTTCGGGTTTCAAAAGATCGTAAGTATAAGGCATTTTAGGATCAAAGAATAATAAAGTATCTCCTTCAACTGGTATGCTTTTGTCACTGTAATGGAATACATTATTCCCTTTAAAAAGCATGATCTTGTAAAAGGTTCTCCGGATATAGCTTGGTGAACTTGTTCCGTTAATCATATTTTCTTCAATACTAAAAATATTGAATAGACCACTGTCCTTTCCTGGACTCTGGGAAAGATGCGTAAGCTTATGTTTGTAAAATTCCTCAAGTGATTCCGTTGATTTTCCCATGGTAATGCTAAAAATGAAAATACTTACCTAAAGATAAGCTATTCTCCCTAAATCTGCTATTGTGTAAAAAAGGAAGATCTACAGTAAATATATATGTGACGTTTCATCCGTTGAAAACTACACTTCACCTGCGGATTATGTCAGATCACTTTATTTAATCTGTTGAAAACTAGTATTTACTATTACTTTTACAAAGTAAAAATGCTGTACACTTCATTACTCAAAGTTTTCAGTTTTTATGATTGGCAAACATGGTTAAGAATCAATAAAAATCTGTACAGTCTATCCTTTCATGCCGGAAAGGTTCATTCTAATTTAATCATGTTTGGTAGGATTGGTGTATTTCCAATCCTACTTTTTGAGAACAGTATAACAGATGAAAAAATAATAAATTATGAACTGGATTGCATTAATTATCGCAGGGATTTTTGAAATCGGATGGCCTTTGGGAATCAAAATGTCGCAACAGGCTGATAGCAATAAATTCGGATGGATCTTTCTATCTGTCATTTGTATGACGATCAGCGGTGCTATGCTGTGGTATGCACAGAAAACCATTCCTATTGGGACAGCCTATGCGGTATGGACAGGAATTGGTGCGGTAGGCACTTTATTGATAGGGATTATATTCTTTCAGGATTCGGCTAATATCTTCAGATTGTTGTCTGCATTGCTGATTGTAGTTGGAATTGTAGGACTTAAATTGTTTTAGAGTTAAAACTCTTTCGAATTTATAGAATTTAAAAGTACCTCCTAGAGGTACTTTTTTGTTAAAATTATTGTAAACTTTCATAGATCATATAAACTATAATTTGATTGCAATCTATTGTTGTAATTATTTGTTTATTAATGTATTGTTGTTTTTATAGTGAAGTATTTGTTTACATGTTTGAAACAGTGCTTTAGTGATGAATGGCTTGATTTTAGATGGTTGTTAATTATTATTTACTCATAAGAGGAAAATAATATCGAAATCAAAATTATAATAGCAATTTTATGGAAAAGTTTATAAAAATAATTTTGAAAGTTTTGAAATGGCTGGGAATTTCTATAGCATCCATTCTTTTTCTGATGTTCATCATCCCTATATTGTTTCCGGGAACTATTTCCCAGCAGGTAAAAATATTTGCCAATAAACATCTTGCGGGTAAACTGGATTATAAAAAGACCCACCTCTCCTTTTTCAGGCATTTCCCATCGCTAACGGTTTCTGTGGATCAGCTTATCCTGAAAGGTTCAAAGCCATTTCAGGAAGATACTCTACTTGCCGCTAGAGAAGTGGCCGTGGGAATCAATCTTAAAAACCTGATCTTTGACCGTGAGGTGAAGATTGATGAAATATATGTAACGGATGCCAACGCGAATGTTTTCGTCAACAGTAAAGGAGAAGCCAACTATAATGTTTATGTTTCCAAGTCCTCACAAACACCTAAGGATAGTACAGAAGAAGGAGCATCTATAAAGCTGGACCTTATCAAATTCAGAAACTGGAATATCAAATACAATGATCATTCTGCCAGAGTGCTGGTAGATGCCAAAGGCTTGAATTACACAGGTAAAGGTGGATTCAGCAAAGATATTTTTGATCTGCAAACCGATCTGGAGATCAATAAAGTAGACTTTGCCCTCAATAGAATCTATTACGCCAAACAAAAAAGTTTGCGTGCAGATCTCATTACGCGGATCAATACGAATGCATTAACTTTTGTATTAAGGAAAAACGAATTAAGGATCAATGATCTGCCCTTAAAATTTACAGGTTCTCTTAGTATTTTGAAAGACGGATATAATCTCGACATCAATGCTGCATCTGAAAAGACAACGATTCGCGATATGATCTCGGTACTGCCGCCGCAATATCTGGACTGGGCAAAAGACACTAAAATTGAAGGAAACAGCGATCTGTTTTTCAGCCTGAAAGGAAGATTCAGTGAACCTAAAAAGCTGAAACCAAGGTTAAATGCCAGACTGCTGGTAAAAGATGGATTTGTATCCAATGGAAAAGCTCCTGTTCCTATGAACAACCTGAATATGGATCTTATGGTAGATCTTCCTTCATTAGATACGGAACAGATGAATCTGAATCTCCGGAATCTGAGTTTTGATCTGGGTAAAAACAATAATTTCCGTGCGGTTGTAAGAACGAAAGGACTTAATGAAATGATGGTGAATGCCGATGTAATAGGCGCTGTTGATCTTCAGACTCTTGATCAGGCATTAGGTTTGAAGAATATTGATGTTCGTGGGCTTATGGATACGAATATCAAGGCAAACGGGATTTTCAGCCTGGATAAAAAATTATTCCCAAAGACGGAGGGTTATCTTCATTTAAAAGACGGTTGGCTGAAGACGAAATATTACCCCAACCCTATTCAGAATATCAACCTGATCGCCAACATTAATAATACAGACGGAACGTTTAAAAGCCTTGGAGTGAAATTGGATCCTTTTAGTTTTGATTTTGAAGGGAATCCTGTCTATGTTAATGCTGATCTGCATGATTTTGAAGATCTGCTTTATAAAGTTAAAGCAAAAGGTGTTTTGAATGTGGGCAGAATCTATAAAGTTTTTGCAAAAGAAGGATTTGATGTAAGCGGACTGATTATGGCGGATCTTTCCCTGAACGGACGTCAGAGCTATGCAACTACCGGCCAATACAGTAAGCTGGATAACAAAGGAACTTTGATTCTTAAAAATATAAAGGCTACTACATCGTATCTTCCCAAATCATTTTATATCAAAGAAGGAAATTTTCAGTTTGAAAATGAGAAAATGTGGTTCAGAAAGTTTTTGGCCACTTATGGAAAATCGGATTTTGCATTAAACGGATATCTGCTCAATACCATCAACTATTTTATTGAAAGAAAGGGGACCCTTCACGGAAAGTTTGGGTTAAACTCCAATTATATTCTTATTGACGAGTTCATGGCACTTAAGGATGGAGATAATGCAGATAAATCGATTGAAGTGGAATATGCAAAAGTTGAAAATCCTAAAAGCAGCGGTGTGGTAATTATTCCGAAAAACCTTGATGTCTCTTTGGAAGCCCATGTTAAAAAAGTCGAATTTAAGGGACTTGATCTCAATCATCTTCAAGGTCTGGCTTCTGTAAATACGGGTCAGGTGTATCTTAAAAATACTTCTTTTGATATCATTGGAAGCCGCATGAATATTGATGCACGTTATCAGGACGAATCTCCATTAACGGCTAATTATGACATTGCGCTTAAGGTACAGGATTTTGATGTACAAAAGGCTTACAAAGAAATTGATATGGTCCGGGAAATGGTTACTGCTGCTAAGAATGTAAAAGGGATTGTGTCTCTTGATTATAAACTGAAAGGAGATTTTGATAAAAATATGAGGCCTATTTATCCGTCCCTTGAAGGGGGTGGTATCGTAAACCTTCGGGATGTAGAGGTCAAAAATCTTAAGATGCTTTCGGTAATTGGTGATAATGTTGGTGCAAACGCTTTTAATAATCCGGATATGAAAGGAGTTAATATTGAAACCGTGATCAAAAATAACCTGATCCACGTTGATAAATTCACCTTTAAAGTATCTGTCCTAAGACCTTCTATCAGTGGAACAACAAGTTTCAACGGTTTACTGGATCTGCGGGTAAGAATAGGTCTTCCTCCGGGAGGATGGATCGGCTTTCCGGTAGTTGTAACGGGGACCCATGACAAACCTAAAATAAAAATCTTCAGTAAAACCGGACAAGGAATCGTTGATGCTTTGTATAATACGAAATCGAATAAAGTACTACGCCAGGAAAGGCGTGCTGAAAAAAAATCCAGAGTGCAGCAGCGTAAAGAGAAGGAAGCACAGGAAAAAAAAGCTGAAAATGCTGAGAAGCAGATTAAAAAAGATCTTAAAGAAAAATAAATAAAATCAGAGCCCGTTATCAGAAAATAACGGGCTCTGGTCATCAACAGCCTGACCGGCAGGCTTTATTTTTTAAATACTGTAAATGATTTTCTTACCTTTCCTGAGTGTATAACTATCCTTTTCTTTATTCAGGTTATACGTTCCTTTTTTACTTTTATACACCGATGTGTTTAAGTATTCAAGGGTTCTGTTGAGAATGATACTTCCCTTGGATTCAGGAAGGAACAATTCCGCCTTTTTCTTGTCTTTACTCAAGATAACTACAGCATTGGAAACGTAGGATTTCTGAGGATTAGCTTCTCTCAGCTGTATCTTTTCTTCAAAAAGCTTTACGCAATCATCTTTTAGAACGGAATAGGTATAACCGGCTGAACCTATGCACCCGTGTTGGTCTTTATCCCCACCTGCTACTTTTGGAGTTGTTTTCTGAGCCCATCCTGTAGTGGTAAACGTCGCAGTGATCATTACTGCCAGTAATAATTTTGTATTTTTCATGTGTTTGTATTTTATAAAACGTTCTATAATATTACGAAAAATCTTTTAACTAAAATTAAAAGATTTATTATTAATATGCCTGGAATAAAAGATAGCAGGAAAGATAGGGTTATTGTTTCCCTTCTTTTTCTAATTCTATCCACACCGGGGCATGATCACTGCTCTTTTCCCAGCCACGAACATGCCGGTCAACACCGCCCGATTTTAACCTGGATGATAGATAAGGGCTCAACAGAACATGATCAAGCCTGATTCCGGCATCGCGGTCATATGCTTGGTAGAGGTAATCCCAGAACGTATAGATCTTTTCTTCAGGAAACAAGGTTCTGATAGAATCAAGCCAACCTTTTTTAAGCATTTTCTCAAAAGCTTTTCTTACTTCGATCCGATATAATGCATCATTTTCCCATCGTTCTGGTTTATGTACATCAAATGGCGTTGGAATAATATTAAAATCACCAATAACAACGGCGGGCAGGTCCATTTTTATAAGCTCATCTGTTCTTTTTTTCAAGCGATCGATCCATGCCAGTTTATATTCGAATTTTGGTCCCGGATAAGGATTGCCATTGGGGAGATACAAACAACAAATAACAATCTGATCAATGATTGCTTCAATATAGCGGCTTTGAATATCTTCCGGATCCCCTGGCAAAGCCCTCTGAACCTCTGTGATTTCATATCCTTTTGAAAGTATGGCTACTCCATTCCAGCTTTTCTGGCCATGCCAGATGGCATTATATCCTGCATCATTTATTTCTTTCAGGGGAAAACGTTCCTGTGGCGCCTTCAGTTCCTGGAGGCATACCACGTCCGGTTGTGCTTCTTGTAACCAGCGAAGCAGAACAGGCAGCCGCCCATTTACTCCGTTTACATTATACGTAGCTATTTTCATAGTCCTTATGAGTTGTTGAATAGTATTTATAAGTTAATCCTTTTTTTTATAATCCTCAATTTTTTTAAACTGGGCGTAGGACTGTTTTATGTTGTGCAGTTGTTCTTTTACGGTCTCCAGGCTCTTATCATAAAGGTGTCCGCTATCGATAGCTTGTTGATAGGCCTCTATTGCCGCTTTTTCTCCAAAAGCAACATTTTCCAGGGTAGATTCTACCTTATCCCCTACGAGAAAAGAGTTTTTAATGTCAATCCATGTTCTGTGAAGTGATCCTGCAACAGAAGGTGAATCTTCGGGAGTTCCTCCTTTTTCGGTAATCAGGTTGATCAGTTCATTTTTCATGATTTTTGATTGGGTGATCATCTTATCGTAATCATCTTTGATGTCCGGATAAGACTCCCATACCTTTCCTTCTACTTTTTCAAATCCGGCAATCCGGTCGTTGCTGATGTGCAGCAGATCGTTAAGGACTGCTACGGTTTCTTGATTTTCCATATTTACTTTTTTTTGTGGTGTATTCAATTCGTACAAGAATTATGCCCCAAGGGTTAAAATATTCTGGATTTCAGGCATATATTCATTCAATAAAAACGGCTCGGGAGCTTTGCTCCCGAGCCGTTTTGTTTTTAAAGTGCCACCTTTAATAATTTAAGGTAATACCTGCTCCAAAGCCCATATCACTGTCGTAATGGGTTCGGATGTTGATATTTTTGTTGATGATATAGCTGAGCCCTGCCATATATTCCCTATCGGTATTTATCATGAAGTCTCCTCTCAATCTTCTGGAGATCGGAATGTCTTCACGCATGAGCTGCAGACGCACAATACCATCATGATATACTTCTGCCTGAAAATTAACCAGCATCGGTAAAGTGTACATAAAACCTAAACTGAATGCCCTACGGCTATCTTTTTCGTTTTTTTGCCCGAAGATATTGGTTTCGTGTTCGTCGATTCCCATTTTCCGGTAACGGTAGTCAAAACCAATAAACGGCATAAACCACTGCATTTTACCTATATACCTGCCCAGATGGGTTTCTACCTCATAACCGTGCATGCTGTTGTATCCCAGACGCCATTCCGTTCCTAAAGACCATCTTGCATTCTGCAGCATGGCCTGCCCGTCATTACCATTGGTAGCAAAATCATTCTGCGCCATAAAGTGTGGCATATTGCTTTCCATCTGCAAAGCCATATAGGCTTTTTCCTTGTCTGGCAGTAAAGGATTCTTATAATCACCAACGGCAAATACCCTGTTCATTCCGGACATCATATGGTAAAGGATATGACAGTGGAAGAACCAGTTCCCTTCTTCATTGGCCAGGAATTCGATGGTATCGGTTTCCATCGGCATAATATCGAGAACATTTTTCAGAGGAGATTTTTCCCCCTTACCATTGATCACCCTGAAATCAAATCCATGCAGGTGCATCGGGTGTCTCATCATGGAATTATTATAAATCGTAATACGCAGGATCTCTCCTTTTTTAACCGGAATTTTATCTGTTTCGGAAAGAACTTTATTGTCCATACTCCATACGTATCTATTCATATTTCCTGTAAGCGTAAACCTGAGTTCTTTTACCGGGGCATCTTTGGGAAGCGTGGTATCGAAAGGAGATTGTAGCATGGCATAGTTTAGCGTCTTAATATCACCCAAAGCATTGGCATTATACCGGTTGGGATCATTATCCATATCCATATTCATGGTATGTTTGCTGTGGTCTTCTTTGGGTTCTTCCTTTTGCTTGCCTTTTTTCTTAGCTTCTCCTGTAATTTCAGGATACATCACGACATTCATATCCATTTGGTTTAAGCTCATTTTCATGCCCATATCATTCAGGTCTCCGTTCATTTTCATCATCCCGTTCATCATTTTCATTCCTTCAAAATATATTAATTTTGGAAGTGGTGAAATAAGCTGTTTTATCCCATTTCCAATGTAATAACTGGCTGACTGGGTTCTGTCTTCAGTAGTAGCTAAAAACTCGTAAGAAACCCCATCTTCAGGAATTGTTACAACTACATCATAAGTCTCGGAAACGGCAATGATCAAACGGTCGACTTCTACCGGTTCAACGTCATTTCCATCGTTGGCGACAACCGTTATTTTTCCTCCTGCATAACGAAGCCAGAAGTAAGATGATGCACCACCGTTTGATATTCGTAACCTTACTTTATCGCCGGCTTTTAATGTTTTACCATCAACGGTTTTTAAATCTGTAGCGTTATTCCCGTTCATTAATATTTTATCGTAATACACATCACTTACATCCATTGCTGTCATACGCTTCCATTCATTGGCGATTTTGGTTTTAAAATAACCTTCCTTGATAGCTTCGACATAAGATTGTGTTGCATTCTTTTTTATTCCTGCCCAATCATTGGCGTTATGAAGCATTCTGTGAATATTGTCCGGATTAAGGTTTGTCCATTCACTTAAAATAACAGGAACGGTTGGCAAATCGTCGATTCCTTTTCTAAATCTTTTATCCTCTTCACGCTTTTTCAGGATGAGGCTCCCGTACATACCAATTTGCTCCTGCATTCCTGAATGGGAATGGTACCAATGAGTACCGTTTTGAATCACAGGAAAGCGATAAGTGTAAGTTTCACCTGGTTTTATTGGATTTTGGGTGAGAAAAGGCACACCATCTTCCTTATTGGGTAAAAAGACTCCGTGCCAGTGCAGCGAAGTATTTTCTTTTAACTGGTTGTGGACCACTATTTCAGCAATGTCACCTTCCGTAAAGGTCAATGTAGGCATCGGTATTTGCCCGTTTACTGCAATGGCTCTTTTTTCTTTACCTGCGTAATTAACTATGGTATCTTTTACATATAGCTCGTAACGGACGACTTTTTGCGCGAAAATAGTCTTCGAGCACAGGAGTATAAATACTGTCAGAAGTACCTTTAACGAGATATTTTGGGGTATATTCATTGTATATTTCTTTTATATGAAACTTATTCTTGCTTTTCCAGCCAATCTGTTATCAGCTTTATCTGCCGGTCATTCAGTTTTGCATCTTTATGCATAAGCGTGTAGGATGACATTGGCATTTTTTTAGTTTCAATCTGTTTTTTAATTGAGTTTATTAATCTTTCCTGCTTTCGAACCGAGTAAGTGGCCCATTCGTTAAAATTCAAATCCTCTTTTGCATCTTTAATGTGTTTGTCTACTAAACTTCGTGCAGGCTGTATGTAATCGTACCATTGATAATTGGTATTGTTACTATGACAATCATAACACGAGGTCTGTAATAGGGTTTTTACTTCAACGGGCATTGTCTTATGGGTCTTTATAAAATCGGTTTTGTAAACCTGCCCTTTATCTGCATTCCGGGCAGGCTGATAAAATTGTACAGCAATAAAAACCAGCAGCATAATAGCTGCAAAAATCTTTAGTACTATCTTCATTTTAATATTCCTTTTTTAAGGAACCACAAGTGAGCATCTTATTACCGTAATAAGGGTTTTTAATTTCTTTTGCTTCGCTGATCCAGATGGCACCTTTTCCATCGTTGAACATCGGGCAATAATCCTGATACAATTTTTGGGTCGTTCCAAATGTTGCAATAAGATCAGCCATGTCATTACTTAATGACATCATGTGTTCCCTTTGGTGATCTATTTTTCCTGCATTATCTCCAATATGCTTCGCATTCTCTTTAGCGTCTTCTGCAATTTCCATATATGCTTTATGCTTATCTGCAGGGATAGTTTTCATATCTACCTTCTCTAGGGTAGCTAATAACTGTTTTCCGGCAGTAGCAACAGCTTGATCGTTATCGGCAACAAGTGCATTTTTTAAAATTAAATAATCTTTGATTAAAGGATCTATAGAAAAATTGTTAACAGGGTCTTTGACAGCTGTCTTTTCATTTGATTTATTGTTGATTTCTTCTGCTTTATTGGTATTTTCTAATTGGGCGGCTGATTGTGTTTCTGTTGCAGAAGTATGGTCCGTATGTTGTTCCGCATTTTTATCCGGTGATTTTGTACAGGAGAATAAAGTAATTACCATCATTGAGACAACACTGATTGATAAGAATATATTTTTCATGGTATATGTACGATTAAATTTTTTGATTTCATAATTGTTATAATATGAGTTTTACCTTATTTTTTGTTGAGCTCTTCCAGCTTCCGCTTCATGAGTTCGATTTCATTGGTCTGGGTTTCCAATATGTTTTTTTGGAGTTGTATCAATTCCGGGTCAGTAAGTTTTGTCTTTTCTGACATAAGAATAGCGGCCGCATGATGAGGGATCATTCCCTTTACAAATTCTTTATCATCCACCATAATCTGTTCTCTGATTCCGAACCAGGAAAAAATGCCTAAAGCAAGAGAAAATACAATGATGATCCCATTGATTTTCTTGTTTTTATACATATCCTTCATGATCAATAATTCAATAATTAACATGACGGATACCATAAGCAAGGTCATATAAAAGTTATTGATATTGGGAATGAGATTTTGTATTCCGTCGATCATTGAATACATCATGAAGTACATGGCAACAAACATAGCAACAGCCATCATGATAAATCGTTTATACATTCCTGTATGGTTTTTATGTTGCATTCCGTGATGATCTGATTGATTATCCATAACTGATATTGTTTATTAGTTACCAAGTGTTTCTACTGTGCTGCCACAAGTTATCATCTGAGAACCAAAATAAGGATTCTTGATCTCATTTTCCAGGCTCAGCCAATCAGCTCCTTTCCCATTATTGTACATAGGACAATGCTGATAATATATAGGATTACCCTGTTTGGATACCTTTGCGAGGTCGTACATACTTTTAGATAATACAGCAAATATTTCTCTTTGTTTGGCAACATCTTTAGCAGAGGAAATCTTTTCTGCATTAAGGGTCAGGTCCTTCATTACTTTCATCCAGACCATATGTTCTTCATTTGAAAGTTGGTTCATATCCACTGCTTTAATTGCTTTTGACAGTTCAGAAGCTTTAGTTGATGCATTATCGGCATCTGTTTTAACCAGTGCATTTTTTAAAGAGAAGTAGTTGTCGAAAACAGCTTTTAGCTGAGATGTATTCTGGGTAGCTATCATGTCGTTTTCTTCCGTTTTTTTCTGGTCATGGTTCATATGGTCAGTCTTCATATTCATGTCCATAGCCTTATTTTGAGAAGCGGGTTTTAAATCCCTTTTGTAATGACAACATTCCGGTAATGCTGCATAAGCATTGTCAGGAGCTAAAAATTTTTCGCTGTCATACCCTGCCAGAGCTATTCTTTTTAATATTTCGTCCTGACTGGTCTTCTGAGGATCGTAGGTTAAAGTAGCCATTTTGGTATCTTTGTTCCAGCTTACTGTGGCTATTTTTCTTAGGTTTCCCGCTTTTTCTATATTCGCTTTACAGATGTCACAATTCCCATAGATCTTTACGGTTTCTGTTTTTATATTTTGAGATTGGGCATAGATTGCTAATGAAAACAGCAAGCTGAATGCTATCCATATTTTTGATATTGATTTCATTGTATAGAGTATTTTGTGAACAAAAGGAATATTCCTGTTGTTTCAGTTAATAAATTGAATGGAAAAAAATTGAAGTGTATCCTTACAAAAAGGCACACTTTAGGCTATAAAATACAGGATCTAGCCTATTTTAGGGATTAACCAAATGGATTGAAAGCCTTTAGAAACAGCACTTTCATAAGTTAAAAAAGAAACAGGAGAAAAGACTTCTACTGTAAGAAAACTAAAATCATGTCTGTCCGGTAAAGTTGGATTTAAATTGGATGCCGGGCATTTGCATAAAGGATTATTGCATTTTCCTGGACATTTTTTAGAACCACAGGAATTACACTGATCTTTTTTAATAGATTTTGAAATATTGAGTTCACAATGCGATTTCTCTTGTAAGGAAATTTTTACAGCACATGCATAGATTTGCTTGGGCATGAATAAAAATCCCAATAGAATAAAAATCAATATGTACTTACGTTGAAACATAATAATATACAAAATTAATGTTTTTTTTTAATCGAACATCAATTTATGCCTCACATGTTTGTTTTTTTACTCTACGGATCATGAATTATTACAGGACAAAAAAAAAGGCTTAAGAGTCTGAAAACTCATTAAGCCTTAACGATTCACAGCGTGAATACTAACCTATATATTGTTATGTTCTTTGGAAAAATAAGGTATGATAGTGTTTTTGCAAACCCTGATTCACAGTTCAAAGATGATCAATTGGTGTGTAAAAAAATAAAATGATCTACGAATACAAGAGTCCGGTCTATAAAAGTTTTAATAAAAAACCTGCATGAGTCATGCAGGCTAAAATCACAACTGAAAAAATTTAATATGAAGTTGATTGTGTGAATTTATAAATGCTGTTTAATGGATATCCCAGAAGATTTTAGTCGTTAATTTATCTCCTCCGATAGCGGTGGCGGCTTTGGAATAATTGGTTCCGTTCGTAGTTGCTTCAAGCGATGGATATTGCAGTCTTACAGGGACTTTTCCTTCTGCATTGTTAATGGCGGTAGGAGGAGCCTGAAGAGCGGGATAATCCAGCCTGCGGTAAAAATTCCATGCTACTACAGGATGATTATATAGAGCAATCCATGCCTGTTCTCCGATTGATTTTTTCCAATTGCTGGGGTTATAAGGGTGGGCTGTCAGGTAAGTTTCAGCCTCCTGGGCAGAAAGTTCCCATTCCAGGAATGAGGCCCGGACAGCATCTTTATAAAGCGTCTCCGGATTTCCTCCGATTCCAAACCGGGCAGCTGCTTCTGCAAGATAAAATGTTACTTCTGTATGCGTCATCAGGTTTCCCGGAGTCACCGGAATATAAGCAAAGATTCCGGGAGACGAAAAGGCGAAAAAGTTTCCGGGAGCTCCAATGGTCTGTCCCAGATAAACTCCGTTTACATCTCTGAAGTACTTGGTTACCCTTTGGTCGGAATTAGCATTGAGATAATCTATAAAAGGTTTTCCTCCAATAAAATCGTTTCTTCCATTATTAGCCAGATTTTCGAATATAGGGCTGAAATTGGGTGTCTCCGCAAGGTATCTGAAAATACAGTTCTGAGACTGATCCGTAATTACTCCTCCGGAAATCGCTGTATTGATTGCTGTCCTGGCCAGGTTTGCATCAATATCGGAAATAGCGATTCCCAGTTTCAGAAGTAACGAGTTCCCGAATTTTTTCCATTTTGCGATATCTCCACCATACAAAATGTCTCCGGAGCCAAAAGTCCCTTCTCCTTCCTTCAGTCTGTTAATGTCCGCCATAAGGCGATTAATAATGCTTTCATAAATTTTTTGGTCATCGTCATAAACCGGAAGCGGGTATTTTTCATTGTTGAGAGCCTGGCTGTACGGAATATCTCCATAAGTGTCTGTCAAAGTCTGAAATGTATAAACTGATAAAATATCAATAATGGCCAGCTGATTCTGCTTTTTAGCCTGCCAGCTGGTCACTTCGGAAGCGGAAGGCTGGTACTGCTCTATCAGTTCCTTAGCTTTATTGAGGCTGTTAAGCACATTTACATAATTATCCGTCCATACATTATTGGAAACATTTCTTGCTGTAAAATTATAGTTGCTTTCATTCACATAAACGGTTTCCTGCCAATACTGCATAATAAGGCGAAAATTATTTTCGTTCACACTGGGAGTGTTCATATAATCGCTCAGTTCCTTTTCTGCATAAGTAATAAGAGTTTCCGGGATCGTGTTATAAGTGACATGGGGATCATTATTTACATCCTCCGATGTGCAGCCCATTAATACCGAAAATAGTATAGAGCTTATCATTATTTTATTTTTCATTTTCATAGTTTTTAAAAATTAACTTTCAGGTTAAATGCAAAATTTCTGGTTGCAGGCATCACTCCGGACTGATATCCCTGAATATTTCCCGATGACAAACCTGCTTCGGGATCTGAATAAGGAAGATTTTTATGGATGATCCAGAGGTTACTTCCCACAACACCTAATGTGAGACTCTGAATACCTATATTTCCCAGAGATTTCTTATCGAAAGTATAAGAAACGGATACCTGGCGGAGCTTTATAAAGCTGGCATCATAAACAAAGGCAGAAGAAGGTGGGTCGGTTTCAATGATCTGGCTGGATCTGGAACGATCCAGACGTATCGTGTTGGGAATATAATGTCCCGGATTATTAGGATCCTCCATCACTCCGGGTAATATAACTCCTCCTCCATTAGATAATGTGTTTCTTATAGGATTACCTAAATCATTCAATCCCACAGAGTCGGGATAAAGTCCTGTTCCATAGCCGAAATATTGGTCCAGCGAGAAGATCTTTCCTCCTTTTTTCCAATCGATCTGAAAGGTTACATTAAAATTTTTATAGGTAAAAGAATTGTTGAGTCCGGCAATAAAGTCAGCCTGGAAACTTCCCAGGTTGTGATTGGTATCATCCGTGTGAAGGTAAGCCCCGTTTTTTCCTATGATCTTATTTCCATTAGGATCATACACAAAATCTGCTCCCCAGATGCTTCCATACTCCTCATTAAGTGGTGCGTTGATAGAAATCCCTCCCGGAAGCGTTCCTATTGAAATGTTTTCTGTCCCTTCTCTTAAGGCGGTAACTTTTGTTTTAGGATTGGACCAGTTGATGCTCATATCCCAGTTGAAGTTATTCAATTTTAAAGGACTTATATTGAATGAGACTTCAAATCCTTTGGTGGTAAGCTCCCCTGTATTCTGAATTTTGCTTCCGGAGCCGTTGGCAAGAGAAATAGGAAGTGGTAAAATCTGATCAAAGGCAATATTTTTGAACCAGGCAACGTCAAAACCTATTCTGTTTTTAAAGAACTGCATATTGGTACCCAATTCAAGGTTTTTAAGCTTTTGCGGAAGCAGGTCGGCATTCCGCAAGACCGTATTGTAAGAATATACAGGATTGTTTCCAAAGGATGACTGAACAATGAACCTGTTTCTCAACTGATCTGCATTGGTGTCAGAACCTACTTCTGCGTAGGCAGCCCTTACCTTTCCAAAACTCAGCCATTTTTGTTGCAGCAGATTGGAAAATACCATGCTGGCTGAAACGGATGGATAGTAGTAAGCTTCTTTTCCTTTAGGCAATGAACTGGATTGGTCTCTTCTGAAAGTCCCTTCAATGTAATACGTGTTTTTATATCCTAAGGAAGCCTGGACGAACGCTCCGTAAACATATTTTGATGTATCCGATATAAGAGGTTTTGCAGGTGTTGCTGCAGAATTGGAAATGGTATACAGGTCATCGATGTACAATCCTCCGGATGTGGTCTGGGCATTGGAATAGCTGGACTGGACATTGATATTTCCCCCGATCAGTGCCTGGATATTAAAATTTTCTCCAATATTCTTTTTGTAGGTTGCGATAAGGTCGTAATTGGTTTCTGTAAAGCGGAAATCGGTAATAGCGTATCCGGAAGGCTGTTCAATAGGATTAAAACTAAAGAATGCAGGTATTGAACCTTTGGCTCTCCGTTCTTCTGTAATCATCGTATATCCGTCGATACCCACCCTTCCCAGGATATTGATGCTTTTGGAAAGATCATAGCTCAGGCTGAAGTTTCCTGCAAAACGATCCCTTTTATCGTTTTGATAATTCTTATAGCGTGTAAAATAAGGATTATCCCAATAACCCGGACGTAAATCATCAGGAGAAAGGATGTTCCAGGTATAGTTTTTATTAAATGTTTCATAAAGATATTTTTGGTATTGAATATCGACATTGGTAGGCCACCACTGCCTGAAATTACCCATAATATTATCCCCGTAACCCGTAGAATTCCGGCCTTTGGTATTTTGAGTTACATAATTGGCAAAGATTGTAGCGGTAAGATTATCCGTTATTTTATACGACGCACTGCCTCCGAAATTATTTTTGATCAGGGAAGAGTTGGGAAGAATATCTGTTGCATTGATATTGGAATAGCTTAATCTGAATGTAGCACGGTCATTTCCCCCGCTTAGTGCGATATTATTGGTTTGATTAATTGCTTTCTCAAAAAAAGTTACCGGTCCGTTTTTGGCCATTACCCATGGTGTTCTCTTTCCAAAGTTACGTGAACCGGGAATAAATGCATCATATTGCCACACCAGAAGGTTAGGATCAAATGGCGCTCCATAGGAAGAATCTGAAAAAGAGGAAATCGGATGCCCCTGGTAAGAATTGAAAAAGTTTCCATCGTATCCCTGCCCGTATTCTGTCTGATATTTTGGAAAGGTTGACTTATCCACAGTAGAAACGGAAATGCTTCCACTGTATTCCAGACCGATCCCCCGGGTATTTTTCCTGCCTTTTTTCGTTGTGATGATTATGGCTCCATTCTGTGCCCTGGATCCGTACAATGCGGTGGCTGCAGCTCCTTTTAATACATTGAGTGTTTCAATATCATTGGGATTGATATCGGAAACCGGGCTGCCGTAATCATAGCCTCCAAAGCCATTTACCTGAAGCGGGGAATTGATATTCCTGTTGATGATGGGAACTCCATCTACCACAAACAAAGCCTGGTTATCTCCAAGGATAGATTTATATCCCCTGGAAACAGCATTGACTGATCCTCCGAAGTTGGTAGACTGCTTGATCTCAAGACCAGCCACTTTACCGGATAGATTATTAATGAAATTGGTAGTAGGATTTTTATTGATTTCTTCGCCTTTTACTTCCTGGGTAGAATATCCTAAAGATCTTTTTTCTCTCTTTATTCCTAAAGCAGTTACCACCACACCTTCTATATCCTGGGTTTTAATGGTATCTTGCTTTCCCTGTGCAAAAACAAGCCCGTGTCCTATAAAAAAGACGACACCTGCGCTGAGAAGCTTTATCCGGTAATTCATAATTATTGATTTTTTTAACTGTTATGAGTCAAAATTCAATAATTGGTGAATATTTTAATGAAATGTATATATCAACAGCTGGATAACGTCTACTAAAACTGGAGGCCGGAAAAATAATACCATTACAGAATAAAGGCTTAAAGAATGCTACAATTCAACAAATGGTTTATACGTTCTGCCTATGGGAAGCTTTTTACCGTTTATCTGAATCATATTGGCTGATTTAACTTCTATTTTTAATTTAGAAACAATATAGGATTTATGAATACGGAAGAATATTTTTGAAGGTAGGCTTTTTTCAATTTTACTGATGGGCATTTTAAAGGTGAGCGTTTCTGCTTTTGTATGAATATTGATATATTCGCGCAGACTTTCAATATAAAAAATGTCCTGAAGTGTGATCTTAACCTGTTTTTTTCCGCTGTTAATGAAAATGTAATCACGGTCGGCAATTTCCAGTAAAGCTTCTTCGGATTCCATAATGTGTCTGAATTTACTGATGGCAGTAACAAACCTATCGTAAGGAATGGGTTTCATCAGGTAATCCACAATATCGAGTTCATACCCTTCTACTGCATATTGATGATAAGCTGTGGTTACAATGACAAAGGGAGGTTTTTTTAATTTTTTCAGAAAATCAAATCCTTTTATAACGGGAAGGTTGAGATCCAGAAACATAAGATCTACATCATGAATGTTTAAAAGGCTGCTTGCGTGTACAGCATCGGTACATTTTCCAACAAGGTTGAGTTCTTCGTTCCGGATTACAAAATTTTCCAGAATTTCAGCTGCAATGGGCTCATCTTCCACGATAATGCAGTTGTATTTTTTAGATGCTGAATGTATCATTGAGGTCAATGGTTAGTTTAACGTTATACCGATCATTTTTATCTTCCACAGAAAGGATATGTTCCGGATACAATAATTCCAGTTGTCTGCGGATATTTTTTAATCCTATTTTAGTAGAATCACCGGCTATCTGTTCTTTGGAGTTTTCTACAGAATAATGGAGGATGCCGTTTTTCAGGCGAATATCTATATGTATAAATGAGTTGCCCAGACTTTCGGATACGCCATGTTTAAATGCATTTTCAATAAACTGAATCAGTATCAACGGTGAAATTTCCTGCGAGGGATTATCGATGTCTTCTTTAAAATTAACAAAAAGCCGCCGGTGACGGATTTTCTGAATTTCAATAAAATCTTTAATGTTCTCAATATCTTTTGCAATGGAAATGTGTCGTTCAGCTGCTTCATAGATATTATAACGCATGATTTTGGAAAGCTGGAGAATGACGTCTGGGGTCTCATCGGCCTTTTTCAGGGCCATTCCGTAGATGTTATTAAGCGTATTGAACAGAAAATGCGGATTGATCTGGGCTTTCAGCATGGTGAGTTCCTGATCCAGTTTTTCCGATTTCAGCATGGATATTTGGTTCTTGAGAAGGTTCTTCTGCCGGGTAATTTCAACTCCGAATACCAATCCGACCATAAAAATAAGGTCCATGAATGAATTGAAAGCAACAAGTCCGTTGATAAACCCCGAAGGTTGTTTCCCGTCAAGGGTTTCCGTAACCCCGTATATGTAAGGATAAATGATATAATGCGTGAAAAACCGATGTCCCAACACGGCAAAGATCACAATGAGAATAGAAAAAAGATACTTGAGAATCTTACTGATGCCTGTTTTTTCGTAAACATAGAGTAACGCGTAGGCAAGAGGGACTTTAACTAAAAAATATCCCAACTCAAGAGTCAGGGTGTTCTGAAGCCTGATCTGCCATTTGAAATCCGGAAACTGATACCGCGACCAATAGAAATCAAGATAAGCCTCAAGGATATAATACAATATCCAAAAAACCAGATGGGTATATAATTTCGATTTGATATTGGTTTTCAAGCTGTCGATTTAAAACTACAAAATACTATTTTTCAAACCAATAAAAAAGCAGAAAAGCTATGAAGCGAAACTTTTTGTCTATGAACGACCTGCTTCTTTCTTTCTAAAGGAAATTTCCGGAAACATAAGATTCAGAAAACAAAAGATCAAAAGGAAATTAAATTCAATTCCGTTGGTACCCCCTCCTACCACAAACCAGCCGTTTTGTGCATGGACATAATAGATCCCTGATATAAAGATCAGTATGTTGCATATCGCGACCGCTTTTATATATTTGTTCAGCACCAGAAATGGGACGGATAAAAGATGGGTTAATTTAACCATCCACGCGATATACAAGCCCCAGGGACTGAAACCAATGGTATTCAAAAAATGGATGCCAAATTTATTAACATCCCCGCTTACAATGGAGTCAACACTGTGCATCAATAAAATCACGGATAACGCAAACCTAAGGAAAAAAGACTTTTTCATATAACCAAAAATAGGTCATAGGAAAAAGTCTGGTTTTATTTCAGGTATCAACAACCCTGAAGTGCATACAAAAATGGTTATGGCTTGTTACTATAGTTTTTTAACCATAAGCTGACCTTAACCAATAGTATCAGAACCGGAACTTCAACCAAAGGTCCGATCACACCAACAAATGCCTGTGGAGAATGGATTCCGAACACCGCGATAGATACGGCGATGGCAAGTTCAAAATTGTTTCCTGTTGCAGTAAATGCGATGGCTGCATTTTTATCGTAAGGAATATTCAACAGCTTATTGATAAAGAAACTCATCATAAACATCACTATAAAATAGGCGATAAGCGGAATGGCTACTTTTAGTGTATCTAAAGGGAGTTCCAAAATTTTGTCCCCCTTAAGGCTGAACATAAGAATGATGGTAAACAATAAGGCATATAGCGTTAATGGTGATATTTTAGGAATAAACTTTCTCTGGTACCATTCCTTTCCCTTCAATTTTGTAAATAAATAACGGCTCAGAAAACCGGCAAAAAAAGGGATGCCCAAATATATCAAAACACTTTCTGTTACTTCTGATATGGATACGCTGATATTAAAATTAGCAAGGCCGAGTTTTCCGGGTAAGACATTGATGAATAACCAAATCATAAAACTGTAGCTGAATACCTGGAATATGCTGTTAAGAGCTACCAGCAAGGCTGCATACTCACGGTTGCCTTTTGCAAGGTCATTCCAGACAAGGACCATTGCAATACATCTTGCCAGTCCTATGAGAATCAGGCCGACCATATAATCCGGTTCATTCCTTAAAAATAAAACAGCTAATATGAACATTAAAACAGGGCCAATCAGCCAGTTCAGCAATAGTGAAACACCGATAACCTTCTTATCTTTGAATGCTACAGGAAGAAGGGAATAATCCACTTTTGCCAATGGCGGATACATCATTACGATTAGACCGACGGCTAAAGGAATATTGGTTGTTCCCACTGATAATGAGGTGATCATATCCGGGATTCCGGGAAATACATTGCCCAGGATAATTCCTGAGATCATGGCAATGAATATCCATAAAGTGAGAAACCTATCCAGGAATTTTAATTTTGGCAGCATAGTATTGATCTTAATGGAGTTGTTTTACCTGGGAAAAAACATGCCACATTTCTGCCCCTATCTCTAGACTTCTTTCATCATAAACTTTGGACTGTTCAGGAGTATTGTCTGAAATTTTAGGATCTTCAAAAGTGATGGGGATACGTTTTTCTGCACCTGGAATAAAAGGGCAGCCTCCATCTGCCTGAGAACAAGTCATGATTGCTGCAAAACTGTTGGCCGGATTAAACGCACTGTCATATCTTTTAGAAAAAGCAATAATGGGTTGGGACTCTTCATTATACCTGATTGAATAAACAGGATTTCCGTTCTCAGCTATTTTCAAGATCTGGAATCCCTGTTGTTTCAGAGTTTCTATAACCGTAGGAAATACAGCTGTTTCTTCCGTTCCTCCCGAATAGCAAGTTACTTTTGGAATGGCAAAAAAATCGGCTGCTGCTTGTGCCCAGACCTGTGACAAATGACTCCTTCTGGAATTGTGTGTACAAATAAAGTTTAGATTTATTGGATTTCCGGCATTGAATTTTGCCTGGATGAATTCTGTAAGAGTTTGTAGCAGGACTTTTCTTTCCTGGGTAATTTCAAAGGCCTTTAATTTTTCTATAGTTTCTAAAACGGATGGATACATAATTTTTGTTTATTTTTAAGATGGGACAGGTTGATTAGCAGCATCCTGATTCTGGTGTACAGCAAGCACCTGATTGGGAAGAAAGGTCTGATAATTTGAGTTTTTTCTTTTCAGGTGGAACCCCACAAGCTTCCTGAGCCAGGCAGGCTGTGGTTTTATTTTTAAGGACAAAGGTTTTTCCATTGAAATCCAGATCATACTTTCCGATGGTAATGTTCTGATATTCCACTTCTATTTCATGGTCTTCAATTCCTAATTTTTCCTCGGATAGTGCGATGATATTGAGAAGCTTTCCGGGTTTTAAACGATGTTCATAGTCATTGGCATTCCAAAGCTGGAAATTGACTACTTTTTCATTTTTTATGGTTCCTCCGCAATCAATAAAGGATTTTGTTATCGTTCCTACTTCTGTAACATGAAAATGCTCAGGTACAAATGTTCCGTCTTCCAATTGAAATTCAACATTATGTAATGTTGGTAAGATGTTTTTGATTTCAGATAATTTCATTGTTTTTATTTTATTTGTTTATTGCAATATTACGATTTATAAGGTCAAAAAAATGCATTAGCAGCATTTTTGTGTAGTAACAGTGGAAATAATCCCCGAGAAATATTCGTTCAAAACTTCAAAAGTTTTTTCATCAATGCAGTAGCAAATTGCAGTTCCTTCGATATTTCCTTTGATGAGCCCTGCATTTTTTAATTCTTTTAAATGCTGGGAAACCGTAGCCTGTGCCAGCGGAAGTTCATTTACGATATCCCCGCATATACATGCGTTTACTTTTAGCAGGTATTCTATAATAGCAATCCGTGCAGGATGTCCCAATGCTTTGGCAATAGTGGCTATTTTATTCTGTTTATCCGTAAAATGGTCTGTCTTGGTTGCTCCCATAATGATAACTTTATATTGCAATATTACGATAAATATGTTACACTAAAAATATTTTTTCCATTTTAACAATTAATTATTAGAAATACGAACAAAATAATTTTACAATTGTCGTTGATTTTCAGTGCTTTCAACTCGTTTTCCTGTAGTTGTAAATTGCCAGTGAATTCAGGAGCAATGCGAATCCCAGCAGGTAGAAAAACTCGGTTTTGATCTCAGAGAATCCACTTCCCTTCAGTACAATAAGCCTTACGACTTTAATGAAATGGGTAACAGGAGTGAAATTGGATATCTGTCCCGCCCAGTCGGGCATGCTTTCGGTGTTGGTGAAAAATCCGCTCATCAGCATAAAGATCATCA
The DNA here is from genome assembly GCF_028570785.1 of Chryseobacterium sp. B21-037. Classification (NCBI taxonomy): domain Bacteria; kingdom Pseudomonadati; phylum Bacteroidota; class Flavobacteriia; order Flavobacteriales; family Weeksellaceae; genus Chryseobacterium; species Chryseobacterium sp. B21-037. The sequence goes on along the minus strand of NZ_JALGCB010000001.1, from coordinate 1,326,003 downwards.
TGAAGAAAAATGCAATGAACATCGCCTGAAGCTGTGTATCGGCAAAAGTAGAGATCAGGAGGCCCAAACCTAATAATGCAATAAGGTAAACTGCTGCGAAAACATAAAGAGTCAAAAGGCTTCCTTCAGGAAATATGCCGTAAATAATGTACATTACAATCAATCCGATGGTAAAAACAGTCATTCCTACAATCCAGAAAGGAATCAGTTTCCCCAGGATAAATTGCCATTTTTTTATAGGGGTAACATTAATTTGCTCAATGGTTCCGATTTCTTTTTCCTTGACAATATTAAGAGCCGTAATGAATCCTCCGATCAGTGTCAGAAGCAGGACCAGTATTCCAGGAACCATATAGTATTTGTATTCTGCCCTTGGATTATACCAGTTGGTACTTGCCACTTTAATGGTTGCCGGAGATACAGTGGTGGTTTTAACCGGTGATTTAATATTAATATCCAGATTTTTGTTAAAATCTCCGATAACCGATACCAGATAGCTACCTCCCAGAGAAGACTTTGTCCCGTTGATCGCATCTACCGATATATTTATTTTCTGGCTTTCCTCGCGGACCAAATTGCGTTCAAAGTGAGCAGGGATCTCCAGAACAAGATCGGCATCACCTTGTTCAATCATTTTCAATCCTTTTTGGTAGGAATCCGGGTTTCCTGCAATTTTAAAATATCCGGATGAAGCAATTTTGTTGATCAGTCTGTGGGAGTAGCTACTTTGATCATGATCATCATATGCAATATTAATATTTTTTACCTCAAAGTTAGCCGCCCATGGCATGATGATGAGCTGTATTGTCGGCATCATGAACATCATTGCCAGGATAATCTTATCCCTGAAGATCTGACGGAATTCTTTTCTTAAAATAAAGCTTAATACTTTCATGACAAGCGGATTTTAAATTTCTTTAAGGCAAGCGTTAAGAGTCCACCTGCCATAATGAGTAAGACAAGAGTTTCTTTCCATACATAACTAAAGCCCAGTCCTTTCAGCATAACTGCTTTTACGATATCATAGTAATATCTTGAGGGAAGGATGTGTGATACGACACGGAATATCCAGGGCATATTTTCTATAGGGAACATAAATCCTGTAAGCAATAATGTAGGTAACATCATTCCCATCATAGAAATCAGCATGGCTGTCTCTTGAGAGTTGGTTACATTCGAGATCAGCAAGCCCAGGGAAAGACATGTGATAATGAATAAGATGCTTTCTACAAATAATAAAAGCAGGCTACCCCGGATTTCTACATCCAGCAGATACACAGATAGCAGCAGGATGATCACAAAATTGACTAAAGACAATACAAGATAAGGAATGGCTTTGGCCATCAGGACCATAACGGGCTTAAAAGGAGAAACCAATAAGATTTCCATGGTTCCCATTTCTTTTTCACGAACGACAGACACAGAGGTTAAAGCCGTACTCACAATCATAAAAATTAAAGCAATCACTCCCGGAATAAAATTCAGTGATCCGTTTTGTTCTTCATTGTATAACAGCCTTATTTCGGGAATTATTTTATATGTGATTTTGATATGGGGATTAAGTTGTTGCTGATAATCATTAATGATATTGTTGAGATAATTGGTTAATATCGTTGCGGTATTGGGATCTGATGCATCCGCTATAATCTGAATTTGCGCTCCGCCTGTACGATAGAGATCTTTTCCGAAATTGACCGGAAATATAACTGCACATTTGATGCTTCCTTCTTTAAACCTTCTTTCCACATCCGGATAATTCAGGATGGGTCCATGCATTGTAAAATAGGGGCTTGCCTGTATTTTGGAAATGATCTGGACAGAATGGATGTCATGGGCATTATCCTGTATGGCAATGCCTATATTTTTTACCTCACTGCTTAATGCATATCCAAATAAGATGATTTGAACGACAGGCAAACCAAAAAGGATAAGTAAGGTTCTCCGATCTCTGAAAACATGGTAAAATTCTTTCCTGATAAATACGAGTAACTGTTTCATAACTAATCTCCTGATCTTTTGGCACTTCTTGCCAACTGGTAAAAAACTTCGTCCATCGAGTGGGTTCCAAACTGGTTCTTCAGGTTGGCGGGGGTATCCATGGCTTCTACTCTTCCGTCCACCATTACAGTAATCCGGTTACAATATTCTGCTTCATCCATATAATGCGTGGTCACGAACACCGTGATCCCATCCGCTGCCGCCTGATAGATCATATCCCAGAACTGCCTTCTTGTAATGGGATCTACTCCACCTGTGGGTTCATCCAGGAATACGATTTTAGGCCTGTGAAAAACAGCTACTGAAAAGGCCAGCTTTTGTTTCCAGCCCAGCGGTAAGGAACCCACCAGTTTTTTAGCCTCGTTTTCCAGTCCTAATCTGGAAATGAGTTCATTGCTTCGTGTTTTTATATCTGAACGCGATACGCCATATACTCCTCCATAAAACTCAATATTCTCCAATACAGTAAGATTATCATATAAAGAGAACTTCTGACTCATATAGCCTATATTTTTCTTGATCTCTTCCTGTTGTTTGTATACATTATAACCGGCTACTATTGCTTTTCCTGAGGTTGGAAAAGAAAGGCCACAAAGGATACGCATGGCAGTGGTCTTTCCTGCCCCGTTGGCTCCCAGGAAACCGAATATTTCGCCCTGATCTACATCGAAGGAAATACAGTCTACGGCCTTAAAATCTCCAAACTGCTTGGTCAGATCTTTACAGATAATTGCTTTATTTCCCATGGTTCGCTTCTCTTATTTCTTTTTGTTCACGCATCAGACGAATAAAACTATCCTCAATAGTGGGGGTAATTTTTTTGATCTCAAGTTCATCAGGATGATACGATTGGGCTAGTTCTGTCACCTCCTTTTCAGTTGCCGTATCAGAAACCATAGTAAGATGAAGATATTCTCCGAATGCATAGCAACTTTCAACAGCTTGGTCAGATCTCAGGTTTTCCAACAATTGATACATATTTGCACCTTTGGCTGCAAAAAGGGATTTGGGAAAATTGGAGACGATTGTTTGGGGTTGATCTACAGACATGATCTTTCCTCCCTGTATCAAGGCGATCCGGTCACAAAGTCTGGCTTCATCCATATAAGGTGTAGAAACAACGATGCTTATATTCTGCTTCTTTAATCTTCCTAGCATTTCCCAGAACTCTTTTCTTGAAACCACATCCACACCGGTGGTTGGCTCATCCAGAAACAGCACTTCCGGTTTATGGATCAATGCGCAGCACAAAGCCAGTTTTTGCTTCATTCCCCCTGAAAGCTTACCTGACCTTCTGTTGTTGAATGGTTTAATCTGCTCATAAATATCTTTAATGAGACTGTAATTTTCCTCTATGGTTGTTCCAAATAAGGTAGCGAAGAAGTCCAGGTTTTCTGCCACGGTGAGATCCTGATATAGTGAGAATTTTCCTGGCATGTAGCCTACTTTATTTCGGATAATCTGGTAATCATTTACCACATCATGTCCTTCCACAGTGGCTGTTCCACTATCAGGAAGTAAAAGTGTGGTAAGAATCCTGAAAATAGAGGTTTTACCTGCACCATCAGGACCGATTAACCCAAAGAGTTCCCCCTTTTTTACTTCAAATGAAACCTCATCAATGGCTTTTATATCGTCGTAGGACTTGGTCAGGTTTTTTACTATTACTGAATTCATTTTTATTTTGAATTATGAATTATGAATTATGAATTATGAATTATGAATTGAGGGTTGAGAGTTGAAAGAGGAAAGAGATTGTACTTTTTAATTAAAAAACTACCTCACCATACATTCCAATTTTCAAATAACCATCATTCTTTACACGTACCTTTATAGCGTAAACGAGATTGGCTCTTTCGTCCTTAGTCTGAATATTTTTTGGAGAGAATTCGGATTGAGATGAGATCCATTGTATGGTTCCTTTGTATTCCCTGAATCCATTCTTACCCTGATCGATTCTTACTTTTACCTGCTGCCCTATTTTAACCTGAGGAAGCTGGACTCCCGTTATATAAGCCCGTAAATCAAGGGTACTGATATCTGCTATTTTATACAAGGGCTTACCGATCAGCTGCATTTCTCCTTTGAGGGCATAATTAACAAGCACTACTCCATTAACAGGGTTAATGATCTGTCCTTTGTTAATCTGTTCCTGAAACTGGGCCGCTGTTTTCTCCAAAGGAGCTTTTTCACTGAGAATACTTCTGTTTTGGGTATTGACATTGGAGTTATTGACTGATCGTTGCTGACGGGTGGCTTCAATCTGTTTTCTTAGTTGATCAATGGCGGCATCGATATCGTCGAGCTGTTTCCTTGTAGCAGCATCTGCTTTCAATAAGTTAGCTGTACGTATTCGTTCACGGAGCTGTTGTGCCAGTTGAGCTTCCTGTACAGCAAGCTGCTTTTTGATCAGCAGATTCTGCTCATCTGCATTATTGGTTTTTTGGTTTAGGGCTCCAATGCTTGCTTCGGCCTGCTCTTTCTGAAGAGTGGCTACTTTTACATCTATTTGTCCTACTTTACTTCCTGCATGAAGTTGCGATCCTTCCTGAACGGAATAAGAAATCAGCTCACCGTTTTGCTGTGCGGATACAATAACCTCATCGGCTTCAAAGTTTCCTGAAGCGTCAAAATTATCTTTTTGTTGACATGCCGTCAAGAGTAAAGTATAGGCTAAGGGGATGATTATTTTTTTCATTGTAACAATGGATTATTAATTTCCGGTTATGAATTTCTGATTGTATCTGGCCTGTAATAATTGAATCTGATGGAGAACCAGGGTTTGTCTTGCAAGATGTTCAGCATTGAGTTTCTGAATGTATTCGTGGATGGTGATTACTCCATTATCAAGCTGTGCTTCTGCAGATTGTTTTACAGATTGCCGCAGGGCAATGATGTTTTCATCCTGTGTGATCAGTTGGGTGTATTTTTTTACCTGTTCATCCTGCTGCGTAAGATCCAGTTTTGTGTTCAGAAGGAATGTATCTCTGTCTGCATCCGCAGTTTTTTTGTTTAACTCCAGTATTTCTTTTTTGTTGGATGAGGTATACAAACTATCAAGAGACCAGCTAAACCTTACTCCTGTAATAAACCACGGACCGAACTTATTCTCAATGATATTAAGTGTAGGCCTTCCATATGCTCCCTGGAAGAATGCACTTACCCTGGGGAGAAAATCGGATTTCAACTGTTTTTTCTGGAGGTCATAAATGGAGTTTTGGAGATCAAAAGCTTTGAGCTCAGGCCTTCTAATTTCTGTTTGAAAATAATCACTGTCGGGAGTTTCAAGTTTCGTAGAATCTGAAAGTTCTTTCCCAATGAAAATGGAAAGCATCTTAAGATATGCTTCCCGGTTAGCTTTATACTCTGTTGCCATCATATCGATATTGATGATCTCTGCTTTTAGTTCATCCAGATTGCTTCTGTACGCAACACCATATTTTAATGCGGCTTCTGTCTTCTGGATTTGGGTATGAAGGTTGGATTTGTTGAGGTCGTTTTGTTTTAGCTGTGCATCCATAAGCAGGATGGAGAAAAACAGATTATTGACCCTTTGCTTTAATGTATAAAGGCTTGTTTCAATGTTTTGTTGCTGTAGTTCAGTATTGGCTTTTATCAGTTCCTTCTGGTTGTGAGTGGTTCCTCCATCGTACAATACCTGGTCTATCTCTCCCTGAATTTTGTATTGGTCTTTACTGAGTGAAGGAAGTGCAGCATTGATCGGGAGTGCTCCCAGTGCATCCGAAAAACTGATGGTTTGAGACTGGTATGTGGCCTGGCCGGAAAAAGAAACCTGGGGAAGATATTTCTTATTGGCGTTTTCAGTATTGTAACCGGCTGTTTTTGCAATCATCCCTTTTTTTCTGATCAGCGGGTAATTGTCTTTTGCCAGCTGATAACATTCTTCAAGACTAAGGCTTTGAAGCTGAGATTTAAAAGAAGTTGTAGAGACACAACCCAGAACGAAAACCAGCAGGTATTTTTGAGCATTTTTGTACATAATAACTCATCGTTTATAGGTTAAAAATCATTTTTTTATTTTTTCAATTCTTGTTTAAAATTTCGTTTTAATCATTTGATTAAATTAGGGTCAAAAAAATTAGCCTGCCGCCATCATGGCTTTTACCCAGATCGGGATAAGCTTTTTACGTTGAATCATTAAGGTATTGAACTCTTTATCGTTCAGTTCACTGCTTCCAATCAACATTGGTTTTGCTATGAAGGGAAATACGGTAAGCCCCAACAGGTTAATTAGAAAATGTAAAGGATTAGGCTCGATAATACTACCCTTTTTCACCGCTTCCTGATGTTGCTTTAAAAAGACAGAAGATTGAATCACTTCTTTTAAAGGGATTTTTTGCAATAGAAGATTAGGATTGTTACGAAGCTCACTGATGATGAATGTCGGAATTTCCGGCTCTTTGATGATCAGGTCGATATACTTCCCTACCACCTCTTCTACTTTCTTTTCGAGAGTTGTTTTCTCTGTATTTAGCACCACTAACAAGCTTTGAAAGAATCCAGCCATAGTTTCGAGCATGATAATCTCAAATAATTTGGCCTTGCTTCTGAAATAATAATTGAGCAATGCCAGGTTGATATCTGCTTCTTCAGCAATATCCCTGGTTCTGGTTGCAGCGAATCCCTTTCTGTAAAATACGATTCGTGCGGCTTCCTTTATTTTTTCTTCCGTTGAGGTATCTATTTTTTTTGATTCTTCTTTCATATTACAATCGTTCTTCTGTTGCAAAGGTAGAAAATTTTTTTTAGGTTAAACAAGTAATTTAATCAAATGATTAAATTTATTTTTATAAAGATATAACCTGAGTTGCGTCAACCCAGGCTATATCTCTTTATGCAGTAGGTTATTGTTATTCAAAAAGCTGTAGGAAAGAAAAATCGGGATCGCGCATTTCTGCCTCGTTAACGGCGGATTCCTGTTGGGCTTCAGCTGCATACTTTATCATTTTCTGTTCATAATCTTTTATAGCTGCTTCTACAGTTTCAAAACTACCTTCAGTAAGATTTTCAGATAAGGTAAGGGCATCTACCAGGCCAATGTTTACACCCTGTCCGGCAAAAGGAGGCATCAGATGGGCTGCATCACCGATCAAAGTTATGGGAAGCGGTCTGCTATCTTTCCACTGTTTTAATGGTAATTTTCGGGTTGGTAATCCAACGAAGAAGGAAGTTGCCTGAAATACTTCCTGATAAGGTTTGCCCCAATCCGGTAATCTTTCGGAAAGAAACTGAATTACACTTTCTTTATCCTGAAAGTCCAAAGCATGGCCCTGATCCCATTCTTGAGGTTTTTGTATAATTAAACCATAAGTCAGCGAACCATTGTTATAAGGATTGGCAACGAATAAGCTTCCTTGGTTTGAAGTCATGAGCCTGCTTCCATCACACAGCCCGTACATTTGAGGAGAATTGATCTCAGGCTGCGGAACATCACCCTGGATAATAAAGCTACCGGTTTCTTCGATTTCGGCATCGGTGACATAGTTTCTAACTTTTGACATTCCTCCGTTGGCAACAATCACTAGATCAGCTGTTGCATCGGGCTGGTTTTCGAATTGTAGCAACCATTTGCCATTATGTTCTGTGAGATTGGTCAGCTTTCTGTTCCAGATAACGGTATCTGGAGCTAAGCTTTCCAGCAGGATATTTCTTAGCTGATTTCTGTTGATTTCAGGATTATCATACCGGTTTTCCGGAGTTGGCTTTCTGGTATGTAAAGTATTGCCTTGTTGATCGGCAAATATAATTCCCATGGGAATTGCGGTTGTATAGTAGTTTTCAAGCAGTCCGGCCTTTTTAATGGCCTCCTGTCCTGAACCTTTATGAAGATCGAGCGTCCCACCCCATATTCTGGTTTGGGCGTCAAAGTCTCTTTCATAAACGGCTACATTGACTTCTTTTTGCTGAAGTAGTCTGGCCATAGTTAAACCTACAGGTCCGCCACCGATGATCGCTACTTTTTTGTCTTTTAATAAATATTGCATGTCTTTTAATTTGTATGTTAATTTCCATACAAATGTCAGAAATGCAGTAAGCTTAGGATTGTACAAATGCGACAAAATCATTGCTTACCAATCGTTGTCCTTTTTTAGCTTTTTTAGCGAACGCAGCAGGAGTAATACCGGTATACCGTTTAAACTCTCTGCTTAAATGGGATTGGTCCGTATATCCAAAATCAACAGCCAACCCGGCTAGATTAACATCAGGATGCAGCCATAAATGATTTCTGGCCTGCTCAAAACGCATCAGACCCGATACATCCTTAACGGTGTGACCGGATGATTCTTTAAATTTTCTTTCTAAAGTTCTTACTGTTGCATGAGCCGCTTCAGCGACCTGGCTGACGGGTAAAGTACCTTTGGCCTTTGTCATGGCAACTCCTGCTTTGAATAACATGCTGTCGGTAGAAACATGTGAACGCAGTTTAAGGAAATATTGTTTTAGCTGATCTATAGCTTCTTCTTTTCTACCTTGCTGAATCAATGCATCCAATGTGGAATGAAGCTGTGCTATTGGGTGTTCAAAAGTATGTACCCCTACTTTACCGGAAGGAAGTTCCAGCAAATCGAAAACCGTCCATGGGAAACATCTTACCGCGATAATCTCCAGCCGGTTGGCCATATGGAAATGAACAGGCTGATTGAGCAGCCCCATCATAAATGGCGAAGGTAACGGATGAAGAATTCCGTTTTGAGCAACGCTGCATTCGCCACTGAAATAAAAAATAATTTCAGCATAGCCATCAGGAGTTACTTCAAAGACGGATTGAGCTTCTGTTGAATCCCTCCTGTTGTACCAGAAACATTTTATAGTATCCTGTAATTGTTCCGGGACATCAAATTCCTGATGATACATTTCGGGAGGCATAATAAATGGATGTTGGTATTAAAGCTATATTTAAAAAGTAATACTAAATTAAAAATAAAATGGTCACGATTGATCATAACCCAAGAAGAAATAATCTCAATACAATCTTTTTCTGCAGAATATTCAGAATAAAAACTGTATTGAGATGAGGAGAAAAAATTTATTATTTAGTCAAATATGATTTATTCGCAAACTGCAGGAGAAATTGTTATTTCTTCTTTTTCCTCAGCTTCTGATTCTATTTCTATTTTTTTCGGAAAAGTAATAAAGCTGATGGCGAGTGTAACTCCCAATAATGCAATGCTGATCCAGACAATTTGATGAATTCCATATTTTGCAATAATTAAACCACCCACAAGAGCTCCTAATGATATCCCGATATTGTAGCAGGAAGTCAGCAGGCTGTTGACAAATTCAAGGGCGCTGTGAGGGACTGCCTGGGTGGTACGGATATTAGGAACCAGGAAGCCTCCGGTGTGTATCATTCCCCAAAGGGAAAGAATCAGAACCATCGCCACAAAAATTCCCCCGAAGTAATAGGCTAATATCTGAACGGCAATCAGAGACACAAAAAACAATCGTACGGTAACAAGTAAATTTCTGTTTAGTGCAATCCCCATAAGCCAGTTCCCCAGAATTCCCATACTTCCGAATAAAAGAAGCATTACACTTATTTCTGCTCCATTCATCCGCGTAATTTTTTCCAGATAAGCCGCCAGATAGGTATAGCTTGAAAACATAGCTGCCAATGTAAGAATAGTCGAGATCAGATTGACCCAAAGTTGTGGACTTTTTAATACGTATAATTGATTTTGTGATGTTTTATCTTTACTTGCGGGCATGGACGGAACAAAGAATAATAATCCTAAAAACGCAATCAGGCTCACAAAACTTCCCATATAAAAAGAGGCTTGCCAGTTATTAAAGAAATCCGCTGCATAGGTGGTAAGCGGAACTCCTAAAACGGTAGCCAAACTAAGTCCTGCCATTACCACAGAAACGGCTTTAGCACCACCCTGTTTAAATGCAATTGCCATTGAAATATTCCAGAACAGCGGATGCAAAAACGCAGGTAGAACCCGTGCTACCATCAACATGGTAAAACTGGTTGAAATAGAAGAAAGAAGATTTGATAATACAAATACACCAAGCACCATACATAATAAAAGCTTACGGTTGATCTTAGTGGTAAATGCAGTGATAAAAGGAGATGAAACAGCCACAGTAAGTGCAAAAGCACTTAACAGCCAACCGGCTGTATCTATAGATACATTAAATTCCCTGCTGATGTTGGGTAGAATTCCAATTACCCCAAATTCTGTAGTAATGATTCCAAAAGCTCCCAGAGCCAAAATATAAATCGATCGTTTCATGATGAGTCTTAAAATTATTCCACAAAATTGGACAGATTTTTTTTAATAAATCAGTATATTTTAATGATAATTGAGTAATTTTGCAGGATGAATAAAGAAAATATAGACCGATTGGTAGATGTAGAGTACTGTAAAACAGAAAAGTGCCCCGTAAGGAATCTGCAGTTTTCTTTTTTTCAGATGGTCTATGTTATCTCCGGATCAGGATTTTTAGAAATCAATGATAATAAAGTTACCTACAACAAAGGTAGCCTGATCATGCTCACTCCTAATGACCAGCATTATTTTGAGATTTCTGAGATCTCAGAATTTTTATTTGTTAAATTCAGTGAGAATTATGTAAGAGAATACAATTGGAAAAGCATAAACTGTATTGAATGCTTATTGTATCATGCTTCACATCTGTCAGGCTGTGTTTTGAAAAACAAGCCGGATGAATTCCTGGTAAAATCAATCGTAGATTCACTTCTGCACAATATGAAGCATAGTGATCTTTATCAGGAGGATCTCACACTTCATTATGTAAACGCATTAATTGTGATTGCAGCAAGAAATATTTCTAAGATGAGGCCCGTCAATGCAACGGTGAATGCAGACAAAAGAATGTTATCGATCATCGGTCACATTCAGACCCATATCTATGACCCACAACAGCTGAAGGCTTCTGTGATCAGTCAGAAATTTGGATTATCTGAAACTTATTTGGGAAGCTATTTTAAGAATCAATGTGGAGAAACTATTCAGAACTATATCTATAACTACAAAATGCGATTGATTGAGCACAGACTGATGTTCAGTGATATGCGGATCAATGAAATCGTAAGCGAGTTTGGTTTTGCGGATGAAAGCCACCTCAATAAGTTTTTCAAAAAGCGCCACAAGATCAGTTTAACCGAATTCAGAAAATCTAAACAGAAGGTTAAAGAAATGGTTTAATGGAAGGAGATATAAAGCATTGTGATCCATTAAATTATAATTTACTACCTTTAGGCCTACGGAATTGATTCAATACCGAAATATAATAACTCCAAAACACCGAACACATGCCAAGTATTAGTATTAAAAATTTTCAATCTAAAAATGATCTTGTAGTTTATGAAACTGATGTTGAAAGCTCAGCTGATCTACTGGTCTATAAAACAAACTCTAAACTGAAAGCTCTGGAAAATGAAGCGTTCTGGTATATTGAGAAACTGGAGAACAGCTCGGATCGTTCGATTTGTTTTTCCAATTCCAAAGCCGCTGCAGATTTATCAATTCATTATGTGGGTAATGATGCCAGTGCCGGATGGCAGGGCGAGCACCCGTTGAAAGGTAAGCTTAAAAGCTGATCCATTTACTGAATCATAGAAATTATATTTTTTATAATAGAAAACCACTGTATTGCAGTGGTTTTTTGTTGGGAACAGAATGAATTTTAAAGTAATATTTCTTAAACCAGTTTAAGCTTATATGGCTTTTTTATTTTCAGTTTTGCTTTAGTAATAATCAAAGAAAAAACTGGATACAATGAAAAAATCAGCAATCATTCCTATTGCCTTTTGTTTTGCTTTTGTGATGAATGCAAAAGCACAACATTCCGGGGATTCAGCATCTGAAATCCCACCACGTGTTATCTTCAAACAATTCATAGAAACTTCCGGGCTTAAAGAGCAGGAAGTAAAAATGGTTATCGTTAATTTTTCTCCGGGTGAAGTCTCTGCGCCACACCGGCATCCTATTCCTACTTTTGGTTACGTTTTAGAGGGTGAACTGGAATCTACCTTTGATGGTAAAGTATATCATTATAAAGCCGGCGATGCCTTTTATGAAAAACCAGACGGACTACATTCAGGAACGAGAAATATGAGTAAAGATAAGCCAGCCAGGCTTCTTGCCTTTTTTGTCGGAGATAAAGGGAAACCATTTTTAGTTCCGGAAAAAAAATAAAGTTTCTCAATCTGCATTTCACTTCTGGAGAAGGACATTTTACAAATTTGATAAGCCTCATTTTTAATTTTTAAAATGAGGTTTTTTATTATTTTATTCTGCTGAGATTATGAATCCCATTTTGTAGAAATCTGAATGGTTAGCATTTTCTTAAACCAGTTTAAGCAGATATAGCTTTTTTATTTCCAGTTTTGTTGTATTAATAATCAAAACAAAAAAAATGAAAATTGTAATCATCGGAGGTAGCGGACTTATAGGAAGTCAGCTAACAAATATTCTTAAAAATGAACATGAAGTTATCTCTGCTTCACCAAGTTCCGGCGTTAATACAATTACCGGAGAAGGTCTTGATGAGGCCCTTAAAGAAGCTCATGTAGTGATTGATGTATCGAATTCACCATCATTCGCAGATGATGATGTGATGACCTTTTTCAAAACTTCCACCCATAATTTGTTGTCCGCGACAAAGAAAGCCGGACTGCAGCATTATGTTGCGCTATCAGTAGTAGGAACAGATAAATTGCAAGAGAGTGGATATTTTAGGGCTAAGCAAACTCAGGAAGATATGATCAGAGAGTCTGGAATACCATTTACCATTGTTCATGCCACACAATTTTTTGAATTTGCGGGAGGGATTGCAACGATAGGAACATCAGACGGAAAAGTATGGCTTTCAGATGCATTTGTTCAGCCTATGGCAAGTGCTGAAGTCGCTGCATTTATGAGTAAAATCGCAGTTGAAAAACCCGTCAATGAAATGATTGAAATAGGAGGTCCGGATCAAATAAGACTGGATGACTGGATAAAGCAATATATTGTATCAACCGGAAAAGATATTCAGGTTGAAACAGATACGGCTGCACCTTATTCAGGAGCTATACTGGAAGAAAAGACACTGGTTCCGGAACATCCTGCTTATGTAGGAGTGATCAAATATTCTGAATGGATTGCAAAGCCCGAAAACAGGCGTTGATTATCCGGAAGATCTTACATTATCTCAGAAAAGCAGCTATGAACTATCAGAAAAATACCCTGATCACAACTTCCATAGGAAGAAAAGTTGTAATGGCATTAAGCGGTTTATTTCTAATCAGCTTTCTTATTGTACATGCTTCGGTTAATGCGCTTATTTTTTATAATGATCATGGGGAAACATTTGGAATCGGAGCCCATTTTATGGCTACCAATCCTATAATCAGGACGATTGAGGTATTTCTGGTTATTGGATTTATTATTCATATTGCCCAGGGATATATGCTGTGGTATAAGAATAAAAAAGCCAGGCCGGTTGGTTATGCAATAGAAAAAAGGCTGTCAGGAGTTACATGGTATAGTAAAAGCATGACTTTATTAGGGACATTGCTTTTGTTATTCCTGGTTATTCACACCCGAAATTTTTGGATTCCTAATCGAATTCATCAGTTTCAGTCGGGCGAAGAACTTCCCTTGTACCAAATGATGATTGATAAATTCACGAATCCTGTTGAAGTGGTTATATACCTGATTGGATGTTCATCCCTTGCCTGGCATTTGGCCCATGGCTTCCAAAGTGCATTCCGTTCTCTTGGTGGTAACCCCAATAAATTCAATTGCCTGATTCTCAATTTGGGTTATGCTTTTGCCGTTATAATACCATTTACATTGGCGATGATGCCCATTTCGATTTATTTTGGATGGATAAAATAGAGAGAAGTGTGCTCCGGAATATTGATAACAAAATCAACCTGCTATTGAGCAGGTTGATTTTGTTATCATGATAAATATGACTTATCTTACTTATAATATTATGTATTTTTTAATTATAGAGAATCGGCTGAAAAGAAAAAGCCGTTTGTCCTAGAAAAAGAATGACGGTAACATAAGCTTTTAGATTGATTTTTAACATTCAATCGTACAGTTTATAATACTGTTCTCTACACAATCTGAACATTTAACCTCCGGAAAGATTCCAGTTCATCATGATCGGCAGATAGATCTGTAATTAATACATCAAGATCTGAAATATCACAGATTTTAAGGGGTTCTGTCCGTCGGAGTTTATTTTGATTGGCGAGTGCAATTGTTTTTTTTGATGATCTGATCATGGTTCTTTTGGTTTCCGCATCAGTCATAGAAGTTGCTGATGCACCAAAATCTGCATCTATTGCACAGGTTCCCATGATGAAAAGATCTGCAATAAACCGGGACGCTTCATGACAGGTTGCATTTCCTGTAGTAACGGCTAAATCATTATCATAAATTCCTCCCAACAGAATCAGTTCTACCCTTTTGAATTTACTAAGTATAGGAATAAGCGAGGTGTTGTTCGTTATAACCCGGATATTGATAGTTGCCGGCATATAATTCGCAACTGCACAGAGGGTTGTTCCCCCATCTAAAAAGAGGGTCATCCCATCCTTAATGAATTGCTGAGCTTTTAAAGCAATTACATTTTTCTCCTCGGCCAAAAAAGACTGCCTGTCATGAAAAGATAGCGGATCTTTCTCTCTTAAAATAGCACCTCCACGAACCTTGGATAAAAGACCATTGCGGTGAAGCTGCTCTATATCTCTTCGTACCGTGTCTTCAGAAACATTAAGATCTGAGGCAAGGCTCTCAAACATAACTTTCTTTTTTTTCTTTAGCTGGGTCAGGATGACCTCAAAACGTTCTTCTTTTAACATGATGACGAAGTATTTCTGAATTTATATATGATGGCGACCACAACAAATAGCAAAGCTATAATTTCAAATGCAGCAGTCAAAGAAAAATGATGCGCAATAAAGCCTAGTAAAGCAGGACCTGCCAGTGATCCGGCATAACCTATTGTCGTAATTGCAGGAATGGCAACCGTGGAAGAAATTCCTGAAATCCTCCCGCCTTCACTGAAAAATACAGGAACGATATTGGCAGCTCCCAATCCGAGTAATATAAAGCCAAAAAGAGATAGCGGTACCCATGGACTAAACGTTAAAATAATTACTCCCGCTGCAGCAATAATACTTCCGCCTATGACCACTATCCTGCTGTTTAATTTGCTGATAAGGGAGTCCCCCGATAATCTCATAACAGCCATGGCTACAGAAAAAGCAGCATATCCTATCCCTGAAAATTCAGACTCTACGCCTTTATCATCTCTTAGAAATACGGCACTCCAATCCAACATAGCTCCTTCGGAGAGAAAAACCATAAAGCACATGATCCCCAGAATTAAAACTCTCGAATCCATCCATTGAAAACGGGAAGTCGTTTTACTTTCAGGATCCACATGGGAAAACTGGATAATGCTTTTTCTTTCCGTTTCACGATCAAATAAATATCTGAATTGAATGATCAAAAGGAAAATAAGCAAAACGGATATACTTACTGCCGCATAAATCGGATTTAATCCCAGCTTCATAAGAAAACCCAGTCCTAAAGAACCGAAAAGCCCGCCAACACTAAAGAGTCCGTGTAGGGATGACATAATAGGTTTTCCATATTGATTCTGCACCTGTACTCCATGAGCATTCATAGCTACATCAATCGTTCCTATGCTGCACCCGAATGCGAAAAGAACGGCTCCCATAATATAAACATCCGATACAATCAATAGAAAAGGAAGAAGTAATGCACTCAACAAAACGCTTACAGCTATAATTTTCCGGCTCCCTATTTTATTGATCAGGAGTCCTGATAACGGCATCATCAACAAGGCTCCTCCTCCCAGCAAAAGCAACAGTAAGCCTAAATCGGCTTCATCTAATCTAAGCCTGTCTTTAGCAAAGGGAACCATAGGTGCCCAACTCGCAATTCCCAATCCACAAACTAAAAATATAAGCTGGGTAGCTATTTTTGCTTTCTTTACCGTTTCAGAGACCATTAATGTAATTATTTGTTTTGCGAAAATATGCAAATTTGCATTATATCGCAATATTAATCTTGCTTAATGCATAAATCTGCATAAATGAAGCGGATCATTTTGCTGTAT
The DNA here is from genome assembly GCF_028570785.1 of Chryseobacterium sp. B21-037. NCBI lineage: Bacteria > Pseudomonadati > Bacteroidota > Flavobacteriia > Flavobacteriales > Weeksellaceae > Chryseobacterium > Chryseobacterium sp. B21-037. Next base: position 1,309,866 of record NZ_JALGCB010000001.1, on the reverse strand, counting down.
AATTCTTAAAGTTGAAAAAGAATTTAAAGAAAGATTTATTAGATATGAGAATTAATCTCAGTTATCCCTTCAATCGTTTTAAACTCATCTAATGCTGAAAGTATTTGAGATGGAGGGGAATTGTAATCAAAGGTAACCTTTAGTTCATCGGATGAGCTGTCCTTACTGCTGTGTATGAATATTTCACTTGTAACCAACTCATATTTAGTGAATATACTTTCAATCTGAGCAAGGCTGATCAGTCCGGAATTATAGAACAAGGTCATGGTTTTACCTTTTGTACTTTTAAAAAGCTTTCTTTCAAATGGTTTTAAAAGAGCCAGAATAACAAGGATGATCACCGTGGCAATGAAGGCTGGAAAATACAAGCCACCCCCAACGGCTAATCCGATACCTGCAACAGCCCACAATCCAGCCGCTGTAGTAAGTCCGATTATAATTTGTGGTCTGAGAAAAAGAATGGTACCGGCTCCCAAAAAGCCTATTCCACTGATGACCTGAGCAGCAATCCTTGAAGGGTCGAGCACAATAGAAGGTTTTCCCATAATATCATTAAAGCCAAAGGCAGAAACAATCATAATTAAAGAAGAACCTACACAAACCAACATATGGGTTCTTAAACCTGCCACCCCTTCTTTCCTTTGTCTGTCCCAACCGACAAGACCACCGAATACAGCAGCAACAAGCAGGCGGATGGCTATTTCCTGATTAGCTAAGTTATAATTAAGCATAATGTTAAGAATTAAAGTGTAACGAATATTCAGAGTGTTTTGCTATTGGACTGAGTTTCAATAAGCAGAAATAAAACAACTCATACGGATATGGTCGCAAAAAAGATACCATTTTGAAGTATTGTTACATCGCGAAAAAGCGAAAAGCCGGAATCGAATAAAGCTGGAAGGTAAAATTGCAGATTTATTGAATTGTAAATTTTGTTTTTTGAGAAGCCGGTTTTATGCAATTTTGCCTTTTCGCCATTATATCACTTTACTATTCAGCAACTTTATGGTGCAGTTCTTATATTTTTCACATAGACGGATCCCAAAGCAAAGAGACAGAGAATCCCTACAATAAATCCGCCTAAAACATCTGTAAACCAATGTGCTCCCAGATAAATACGGGAAAAAGCTCCTGCAAATATCATCAGCAGACATGTGGCAACAAGGAATATACGCACGGTATATTTTATGGTCTTCATATGAAGGAAAATTAGAATCAGCGCTCCGAAAAAAGTGGTATAAAATAAAACGTGTCCGCTTGGAAAACTCTGGTATTGGGTTTTTTCTAAAAGAACGACCAGATCCTGGGAAGGACGCGGTCTGTTGATGATGATTTTAAGGATTAAGCCTACAAGTCCTGATAACAATGTGGATACAATAAATACGGCTTCTTTTCTATACCGTAATAAAACCAGTACAAGGGCAGTAAGGAAAACCATAACCACTGATACCGGGGTTCTTCCCAACCAGCTGATACCTATCATTAATGCGTCAAGATTCCTGGTTTGATTCTCCTGTATTTCTCTGGAAATATGGAGGTCCAGATATTCGGGAGAAATAAAAGTAACAAAAAGGCTCAACAGAATAAACAGCACCACTAAACTCATAAGTATTGCTTTAAATAGAAGTTTTTTATTGGCCTCCAGATAAGTTAGGAATTTCATATTTTAAAAATTAATCAGGATAAAATAAGTACACCAATTTCAAATTAATTTTGAATTGACCAGAGATCAATTAATTTCATTATGGTAATACTGAGCATCTATCATAACAAAATGTGTGCTAATGCGAGGCTATAAGTTGAATTGCCATAGACGTAATATACAAAAAAGCCGGAGTGAAAATACTCCGGCTACAAATTGCTAATAATTTGTTGATACGAATGAATGTGTGTTGCTAATCGTTTTGTTTGATCTGTGGATTGTTATTGATCTCTTTATTAGGAATCTGGAATCTGAATTTATCGGGTGAAAGATTGAATCTGCCAAACGTATGGTTGGTTCCCGGATATATTCTTTCCAGAGGAACATTCAGTCTTTTCATGTCAAACCAGTCATAACCTTCACCCCATAATTCTATCCTTTTTTGCAGGATAATTTCATTGATCAGCTCATTTCCGGTTTTGGTAGATAACGTGTAGGCACTATTTCTTTTCGAAGTGATTTCATACAATACCTGTCTGGCTTCTGCTTCCCTTCCCTGTCTGGCCAGTGCTTCAGCCTGTATGTAATATAATGATGAAGCCCTGATATAGATATAATCACCTTCAAAAAAAGTAGGGTCTTTAAATTTCCAGCTCACATATGCAGGATAGTTTCTTGTTTCTCCATTAAAAGTATAGGCAGTGCTTTGTGCTCCGTTGAATACTTTTTTGCGATAATCCGTTTCTGGAATAGCTTCATACAACCTTTTGTCGATAAGCTTATAGATACCGGCAGCACCGGCATATCCTTTATTGGTATTATCAAACATAGAGAAGAAAGAAGCATAATAATTTCCAATACTCATTGTGGAGGTCGTATTGTGGAAACCCCACAATACTTCCGGATTATTGATATTGGAAAACCCGGTTGTCGTATACTCATTTTCGGTCATCAGTGCTATTCCCTGCTTGCTTTCTTCAGCATATTTTGCTGCTTTTATGTAATCTCCTGTCTGTAAATAAACTTCTGACGCTATAGCTTTTGCCGTTCTTTGGTCTATCTGGGCTCTGGATGGGCGGGCATAGCTATCCAGAAGTATAATAGATTCTTCAATATCACTGGCAATCTGTTTATATACATCTGATATAATTGCTCTGGGAAGTCCCTGGTTTGGATTGCTGCTTGTTAAGACCAAAGGAACTCCCGGCTCCGATTGATGTCCTTTGTAATCGTTGGCGTAAAACCGCACCAGATAAAAATAGGAGTAAGCTCTGAGGGCGAGAAGTTGTCCTTTAATGGCTTTATTATTATCGTTACCATTTTTCTGCAGACCATCCAGAAGTTTATTGATGATAAAGATTCTCGCATAAAATGTAGTCCATACAAATTCGGATGCAGAATTATTGGCATTCGTTGCATCATAATTGTAAAACATTCCCAAATGCTGATTTTTAGCCTGGATAACGTCATTAGACATCAGATCTGATCCTGCTTTTATCGCCATAATTCCAAAATCCGAATGTAAAGTTGTTCCTCCGGCTCCGTTACTGCGGAGATCAAGGTACATTCCACCCAGTATTTTTTCAGGTGCTGACTGATCATTATTCAACTGTTCACCGGAGATATCTCCATCCGGATCTGTATTCAGATCATTGGTACAGCTTGTCATCATAACGCTTATTGACAGGGCTGCTATAAAGTATTGTATTGTTTTCATATTTTCTTAAAATGTTAATTTAAAACCTAGGGAAACACTGGATATTAAAGAGTACCGGTATGGATCGGATACGCCGGTTAATGAAGCTCTCGGATCATAACCTTTTCTTTTAGACCATAGATAAAGGTTGTTTCCTGTAACGTAAATTTTCAGCCCCGATAAACCTGCCTGCTGCGGAAATCCGTCCGGAAGCTGATAGGATAATGTAACATCCTGAAGACTGATATAATCCGATTTTATAAGATAAAGCGTGGAGTTTCCATTCTGATTCGTAGAGGTAAGATCTACCCTTGGAAGCTCTGCACCCGGATTTTCCGGTGTCCATGTTTTGCTTAAATCTGTAGAATAATTAGAAGCATAGCTATCAGAATGGAATAAAGACCTGTAAATATCATCATAGCCGTATCCACCGAACTGATAAGAGAAATTGACAGCCAGGTTAAAACCTTTATAAGTAAAATCAGTTCCGAAACCACCGTATACTTTTGGAATGGCGGATTTACCCGTATTGTAATCTGTTGCATCCTTATAATTCCGGGTAACAGTTGTTTCCTCTTTCTGGGTATTAGGGTTTAATGCTGTACGGTACCATAAAGCATCTCCGTTAGAAGGGTCTACACCTGCAAATTTTTTAAGATAGTAAGTATACCTGTCGCCTCCTTCCGTAAGGATAAAAAGTCCGGAAACAAGGCCTGTATTCCTTTGTTCGGCCGGTAATCTGGTGATTTTATTTTTGTAATGGGTGGCATTCGCATATACATTCCATTGGAATTGATCGGAGTGCAGGATTTCAGCGCTTAGATTGGCCTGGACTCCCCTGTTGATCATATCGCCGATATTACCGTACTTTATGTAGGATCCGGCATTGGAAGGCGGTAATGGAAGCGTATAGATCATATCGGATACTTTTCTTTCGAAATAATCTGCATTCAGGCTGATCCTGTTTTGTAGCAGGGATATTTCAAAACCTGCATTCAGGTTTTTGGAAGTTTCCCATTTTAAGTCCTTATTTCCCTGTTTTTTAAGAGAAAGAACGGGCTTGTCATTTCCAAAGTTATTGATGCCATAGATGTCCTGGTATGCATAATAATCCCTTGTTCCGTCATTAAGTAATATGTTATCATTACCCTGCTGACCGTATGAAGCTTTTAACCTTAAGGAGCTGATTACTTTATTATCTTTAAGGAAATCTTCTTTGGCTACATTCCATGCAGCTCCCAGACCATAAAAGGTACCCCATCTGCTATCCGGCGAAAATACAGACGATCCGTCTCTTCGGATATTGGCATTGAAAAAATACTTATTATCATAGTTATAAAGTAATCTGGAAAAGTAGCCTTCTACAGCATATTCATAGCCATTCCCCGATAAATCTGTTATTTTTACAGCATTGTCAAAAGATAACGAGTTGGGTAATAACAGTTGTTGTTTTGATCCGGAAAACCCTTCATTTTTTATTTTATTGAGTTCATGCCCAATAAGGATATTGAAACTATGTTTGTCTAGTTTTTTCTGATAAGTAAGGAGCTGCTGATGGTTTAATGTATGCTTGAATGTGGAGCCCATATTGATGGTTCCCCCGACAGATGATGAAGTTCCTCCGACGGTATTGCCATATCTGAGGTCTTTAAGATTTTCCAGATATGCTCCAAAGTTATAGGTGAAATCCAATCCTTTGACAATTTCGTAATTGAGGCCCAGATTGATGTTGGTGAGATTGCTTGTTGTCCGGAATTTATCCTGCTGAAGATTGGCTACCGGGTTTTCATAGACAGCATAAGACCTTTCTGCTCCGTTTGGACCACTGGAATCCCCGTAATCATAGAGTGGATTTCCATTATTGTCATAAATGATCTGGTAATTATCATTCCTAAGGAAAACAGGATAGAAAGGAGCAATATTTCTTGCAAACTGGAACGGATTGGAAAATCCTCCCGATTCACCAAAATTCTGCTGACTGTAAGTATAGGACAGGCTACTGATCAGTTTTAACTTTGAGGTGATAGTATAATCCAGATTGGATCGTATTCCGAATCTTTCAAAACCGGAAGAAATAAGATATCCCTTGTCATCTAAATAGTTCAGGGAGGTATAGGATTTTATCTGGTCATTATTGGCGCTGATCCCTACATTGGCTTCTCTTCTTAATCCGGGTTTAAAAAGAAGTTTTTTCCAGTTGTCCTGATAGATAAGTTGGGCACTTTTGTTAAAGGTACCATCCTGCCCTATCATTTGACTGAAAGGGACATTGTAGGCATTGTATCTCAAGCTGGTCAGAGCAGTTATTCCAACTTCATGAGGGTTAGTACCGGAAGGAACCGCTCCGGGTTGTGTTAATCTGGCAATTTCACCGATCCTTGCCCGGTTATAATAAGCGGTGTAGTAATCCTGTGGTGAAGTATACACTGAATAATCTTCAACAGATCTGAAATTAACCCCTGTTCTGATATCTGCTTCTATATGAAGGCCTTTGGATTTACCCCTTTTGGTGTTTACAATGATCACACCATTGGCTCCCCTGGAACCATATAATGCGTTGGAAGAAGCATCTTCAAGAAAGGAGATGCTTTCAATGTCAGATCCCGGAATGCTGTTAAGGTTTCCGTTATAAGGAATGCCGTCCAATACGATTAATGGATCACTTGAAGCATTGATCGAACCTATTCCTCTCATTCTGATGACAGGCTGTGAACCTGGCTGACCTGAGGATACTACCTGTACCCCTGCTACTTTACCCCCGATTCCCTGTAAAACATTTCCGTTTTGGAGATTAGCAATATCTTTTGTCTTTAAAGACTGTACGGATCCTGTTATTTCTTCTTTTTTCTGTTTTCCAAAGGCTACCACCACGACTTCTTTTATAGACTGCTCTTTGGTGGAAAGGCTGTCCCTGTTTTGTGCAAAGCCAAATTCTGCAATTAAGATCATGGCCAGTGCACCAATTTTACATTGGTTTTTCTTCATTATATATTAATTTAAGTAGGTTAAAAAATGAGATGGATGCTTACTGTTTTTTTCCGGTAAGAAATAATAATCCTCCTCCCTCCTTTTCCGGGACGGCTATAATAGAGTCGTTAAATTGTACGGGAATTACTTCTGTTTAAAAACCTGTAATTATTGGGTTTTAATTTCTACAGTAAAGGTGGCTTATGACTTCATCATCATGTAGCACATCATAAAATCAAAACACATGTATTGTAACATAAGATCGTGTTGTGAAAGACAGTTGCCTGTACTCCATTCGTCTTGAATGGATACCGTTGCTGTCATCGTGCATAAATAAGGATGAGATGAAGTTTTATTCATGAGAATAAAGTTTATTTTTTTTACTGTGTCAAAAGTATTTAATTCTTCACAAATCTTAACCAAGGAGGGATATGAGATAAATCATATTAGTCTATTAATCTGGTGGACTAATTAAAATTATAACATGGATTCCAGAATTTTTCCAGATTTTGTCCCGATTTTCGACACTTTAAAAGTCATTTAAATAATACGTGGAGTTAAAAAGCCTTTAAATTTGTGATAATGAAGAATGTTTTATGGGAACGACCGTTGAGATTAAAAAAAATTGCCGGAGCCTTATTGCTGTTCGGAAGTCTCTTTTTACAAGCCCAGATCAGCCCGCCGGGTTTAGGGGAAGCCAATACAGCATTCTGGGGTGCATTTGGTGTTCGCCGCAGACTGGATTCATTGGGGAAAAAGCAAACTTTAAGTTATGTTGCGGTAGGCCGTAAAAGTGAACCGGACCGGAATAATTTGTTTTCCAGGCAGGCGATCCTGGTATTGAATCATGAGGTGTATCATTCGTTTGCCCCGCACCAGCAGTACAGTTATGCATTCAGTTATCGTCGTCAGCCTCAATATGATGAGGTCTCCCCTTATGAAAAAGAAGGTATAGAGCAGGAATTCAGGATCTATGGGAGGTATGCATATACTTTTAATCTCGGAGAAAGATGGAAGCTTAAAAATACCGTGCGACAGGAATTCAGAAAGTTTTTTGATCCTGACTTCCATAATGTGGAAGAAGATTTTCAGTTAAGGACCCGTCTTAAAAGCCAGATCACCTATAGCCTGCCATCAGAGAATAGCCAGAAATTGATGCTTAGCGTAGAAGGATTATTTTCTGTGAGCCATCTTAATGAGCCGGATAAGGAATGGACTCCTTTTGGATACCGGGAAATGCGTATTGCTGCTTATTATATGTTTGATATTCCCAATTCTCCTTTTACGGTAGATATCGGTTATATGGATGACCTGATCAGAGACAGCCACAGCATACATAAAGGTGGTGTCCATTATCTTGCCGCTGACCTGATCTGGAATCTGCCTTATAAAAAGAAATAAATATTTATTTCAGCTTGTTTCTGGGGAGTCCGATTTCGTGGGCTTGGGGATAAGGAAGCCTGTTTGTCATACTGACGTCCTCTCTGATCTGTTTATGAATATCGTATTGCATTTCTTTGTCATATGCATATCTTGGATCAGGAATGAATGGCATTTTGGCCATTTTGGTAACCGTAATGGTCGGAAAATGAAAATCAACTTCCACAGTTCCTAAAAGAAGATAGCATCCCCCACCCTGAAATGCATACTTTTCAAGACTGTCCGGAAAATGGGCAGTATCAAAGTAATCGCCGTTCACATCGATCCAGGTTCCGAAATACATCGTTCTTTTTTTGGTAGGGACATGTTTTCTGGAGATGAGGTAGGCCAGCATTTTCACCTGTTTTTTATGGTACTGTAGCAGGTCTTTCACAAAAACGGAACCTCTGTAACCGGTTTTCAGCAAGTCAAAAGGACTGCATGATACGGTAAACCCCAGAATTTCAATTTCATCAAAAGCATCTTCAAAAGTCTCCCTTTTCAGCCGGGGAAGCTTGTATTCCTTAACAGGTTCTTCGATCAGCATCAATCCTCTGTTTTCCGGTTTGAAATTAACCAGGAGCATCCTTACTTCCACCAGTAGTTCGTTTTTCTGTTTTCCGGTAAACCGGAAAGCTCCGATGAAAATAAGTATTTGTGCGGTTTCAAGTCCGACAGGGACTCTTCGGATAAAATCCTCCAGGGATTTATAATTCCCGTTTCTGGCTCTTTCCTCAACGATAAAATGGGCAATCCTGGTTTCAAGCCCCTGTAAATGCATTAACCCGAGATAAATTTCTTTTCCGTGCAGGGTGGTTTGAAAATCACTGGTGTTCACGCAAGGGTTGCAGACAATTCCACCCGACATTTTGGTTTCATGAATGTACACCTCGGTGCGGTAAAATCCACCCATGTTATTGATCACGGAAACCATAAACTCTAGAGGGTAATATACTTTCAGATATAAACTCTGATAACTTTCTACCGCATAGGAAGCCGAATGGGCTTTACAGAAAGAATAACCAGCAAACGATTCTATCTGGCGGTATGCTTCAGCAGTCAGTTCCAACGAATGTCCTTTATCTTCACAGGATTTAAAGAAATTTGCTTTTACTTCCCGAAGCTTTTCAATGGAGCGGCCTTTCCCGCTCATCGCTCTCCGGAGAATATCTCCATCTGCTAATGTTAATCCTCCAAAATACTGGGAAATTTTGATCACATCTTCCTGATACACCATGATTCCATAAGTTTCTTTCAGATGTTCTTCAAATACGGAATGAAAATATTCAAACTGGTCGGGATGGTTATGCCGGAAGATGTATTCGCGCATCATTCCGCTTTGGGCAACACCGGGTCTGATAATGGAAGAAGCCGCCACTAAAATTTTATAGTTATCGCATTTCAACCTTCGCAAGAGTCCTCGCATGGCAGGACTTTCAATATAAAAACAACCTATCGTTTTCCCCTGAGCCAGATATTCATTACACACTTCTTCATCTTTGGAAATTGAGGTATCCCGAATATCTATATCAATATTCCTTGTTTTTTTGATCAGCTTAACGGTATCATTAATGGTCCCTAAACCTCTTTGGGAAAGGATATCAAACTTTTCAAAACCGATATCTTCAGCAACATTCATATCGAACTGGACAATGGGAAACCCTTTTGGGGGCATTTCAAGGGCTGTAAAATGGGTAATAGGCTCTTCCGAAATCAGAATTCCGCAAGCATGCATACTCCTTTGATTAGGAAATTTTTCTAATAATTTACCATATTTATGAACATGCTCTATAACCAGGTTTTTATCATGCAGTTCCATCCGTTGGCTGGTCAGCTCGTCCAGTTCTTCTTTTGGCAGACCAAAAACCTTTCCTACTTCACGCAATATCGATTTGTACTTAAATTCAACATTCGTTCCGCAGAATGCTACATGTTCTTTTCCATAGCGATCAAAGATATACTGTAGAATAGCATCCCTTTCCTGCCAGCTCCAGTCAATATCAAAGTCTGGTGGGGTCTTCCTATTCAGATTGAGGAAGCGTTCAAAATACAGATCCAGTTCCAGCGGGCAGATATCTGTAATTTCTAAACAAAAACTTACAATACTGTTGGCTCCACTTCCCCGTCCTACATGCATAAATCCCATTCTGTTGCTGTATCTGATGATATCCCAGACGATCAGGAAATAAGAACTGAAATTAAGCTCATCAATCACTTTAAGTTCTTTTTCAACCCTTGCTCTGGCAATTTCATGATCTAAGCCATAGCGTTTTTTTAATCCTAAATAGGCCAGTCTGGTCAGCATTTTAAGATCTCCTTCTTTGGACCGGGTGTAATGTAATTTATTTTTAACTCTCTTATAGTCAAACTCAAAATGACAGGAATTGAGAATATGCTGTGTATTTTTAATAATTTCTGGATACTGATAAAAAGCATCACGGAGACTTTGTTCCCGTTTGAAATATTCCGTTTTATGGCAGGTGTCATCTTCAGTCAGTTTACTGAGGAGTGTATTGTTATCTATGGCCCGAAGAATACAGTGCAGGTTATAATCCTTTCTGGTGGCGAATGTTATCGGATGCAGTACCACCATTTTATGGATGAGGTTCTGATATTCAGTACGGATAAGAAGTGTCAATTCTTCCTCCCGGATCCCTATAAACTCATTTTCTCTAAGTGTTTCAGGAATATTTTCTTTAGGATAGATCACAAATACATTGGCAAATTGCGGAGCGGCTTCCGTGAGGTTTTTTCCATTGCAGTTATAATCCGTAATCATTTGGTTGATCTCTCCAATCCCGCTGAATTCCTTTGCAATAGCGATATAAAGAAGCCTACCCTCTTTCCTTATTTCAACTCCGGCGATGGGTTTTATACCACATTGGTCACATAACGTTTTAAATTCGTAGATTCCGGTAATGGTATTGATATCCGTTAAAACCAATTCCCGGGCTCCTGATTCCTGAGCTTGTTTTACCAGTTCTTTGATGGATAGTGTGCCATAACGAAGGCTGTGGAAAGAATGACAATTGAGAAACATAGCGTTAGAATAATCTGTTTTTATTTTCTAAATCAAAGCCGGAAGCTCTGCCGACAGCCTGGGCTCCAAAACGATTTTTGATGTAATCCATCGACTGATAAAGATTCATCAGCTCTTCGGTATCTTCGAAAAGATCCATCTGATGGTTTCCATGAACCAGTCCTGTGAAGCGTAACCCTACCAAACGAAGGCGCATTCTTCTGGTGTAAGCTTTTTGGAATAATTCCAGGGCAACCCGTGAAAGGGTATGATCTGCAGAAGTATAAGATACTTTACATTGTTTGGTCTCCGTATCAAAATTGGAATACCGGATCTTAATCGTTACCGTTGAAGTCAGCCATCTTTCTTTCCGGAGCTGATAAGCCAGCTGCTCAGCCATTCCCGATATCAGCCCTTTTAAAGAAACCATATCCATGGTATCATTCGAAAAAGTTCTTTCCGTTGAGATTGATTTCCTTTCCGAATAAGGAATGACCGGATTCTCATCAATTCCATTGGCTTTTTTCCAGAGTTCAATCCCGTTTTTTCCGATCATCTGTTGTAATACCAGAACAGGCATTTCAGATAATGTATGAATGGTTCGAATTCCTATTCTTGAAAGGAGCTGAAAAGTAGCATTTCCTACCATCGGAATCTTCCTTATTGATAAAGGGTTAAGAAATCCCTGCATATTCTGCGGCTTTATTTCGAGCTTTCCATCGGGTTTAGATTCCCCACTTCCGATTTTTGAGACGGTTTTGTTGTTGGATAATGCAAAGCTGATGGGAAGCCCCGTTTCTTTTGTGACGGCAGCAGCAATTTCTGTAGTCCACTGATAGCATCCGAAAAACTGATCCATTCCGGACAGGTCGAGATAAAATTCATCAATACTGGCTTTCTCCATTACCGGAACCTTACTTTGAATGACCTCTGTTACCAGATGGGATAAGTTGGAATACATTTCATGATCTCCACGGATCACTTTAGCATCAGGGCAGAGCTTAAGTGCCATTCTTATCGGCATGGCAGAGCGTACTCCAAACTTTCTTGCTTCATAGGAACATGATGCTACTACTCCACGGTCCCCACCTCCTATGATCAGAGGGATTCCGTTAAGTTCTGAGTTATTAAGACGCTCACAGGATACAAAAAATGTATCCAGGTCCATATGTACAATCGATCGTTCCACGAAACAAAATTAGTTACAATTTGTATCAAAATTATTATATTTGTTGATATAATTTATAGCAATGTCAATTTTAGCAGAAAACATAAGGTATTTGAGAGATCAATTGAAGTTATCTCAACAATCCGTAGCAGATAACTTATCAATCACGCGCGGACGGTATGCAAAATATGAAGATGGCGCTTCACAACCTCCGATAGAGCTATTGATTAAGATGTCCAGGTATTATAGGGTAAGTATCGATCTGATGGTAACGATAGACCTTAAGAAATATCCATTAAATGATATTATTAATCTTCCCGATAACAGAATTGTGCTTCCTGTCGTAGTTGATCAATCAGGAAATAACAGCATTGAAATTATTCCTCAGAAAGCATCGATGGGATACCTGTCCGGATATACCGATCCAGGGTACATTGAAAGCCTCCAGAATATCTCCCTGCCTTTTCTTACAAATGGAAAATACAGGGCTTTTCCTGTAGAAGGAGATTCGATGCCGCCTTTTAAAGATGGTTCTTATATTGTCGGAAAATACATTGAAAAAACAGAAGACCTGAAGCCTGATAAAACATACATTTTCGTAACGTTAAATGATGGAATTACTTATAAAAGATTTAAATCCAGAAAAGAAAATGCGCTTCATATAGCGGCTGACAATCCATTTTATGAGCCTTATGATATTATTTTGAGTGATTTACTGGAGGTTTGGGAATATGCCTGTGGAATTTCGATCCGGGAATTTGAAAATGAAGACCACACCCAAAGTGTAAAAGATATGTTTCTGGAATTGCGGAGAGATATCAAAAATCTTAATCAAAAGGTATCAGGATTGTAGTGATGATAAAAAGAAATCCGTTTTAAGTTGAATTACCTTATAAATGATTGATTATCAAAATATATGAAATCCTGCAGATATGCTATTGATAATAGGATTGATTGCTGTGTTGTATGTTAAAAGTGAAAAAAAACAACATATTTGTAAAAAATGGCATAATTTATTCTTTATATCAACTGAATTCTTATACTTTATTATATCATGGCACATCGAAATTTACATAAAGAAGATTTTGTACCCACTGATGACGGACGATATCAGGTTGAATACAAAAAAATAGAAATCGGGGAAGGCTCGAATCTTACTGTAGAGAAAAGAAATGAAGATGGAAGTTATGAGGTTATACAGGCTATGATAAGAAGACTGAACGACCGTATTTTTATCAGTTGGAGTGAGCCGTTTGAGGGCAGACTTATCTTTGAAAAGTAATAAAAAAGCAATATGAAGTACAACGAAGCAGTTCAGCATAAAAAAGAATCTTTAAAAAAAGCTGATGAAACGGTATTGAAGGATTATCATATCATTATTACCCCAGCTAATACGGAAGAAAGTCAAAAACACATTGAGGCTTTTCTGAAAGCTCCTGATAAATTTGATGATGAAAGTTGTAAAAAGTTTTGTTCGGATGGTGAATATCAGGTTGTAAGTTTTAGAAAAGAGGAGTAACCAACGAAAGAAACGTATTGAGGTTCTGAATTCAGGATAAAAATTGAATAACAAAAGGCATAAGGTATGCTTTAATAAAATAAATCACTTAAAATATACAGTTATGAGAAGTTTATTATGGTTAGTCGCAGTTATTTGTATTGTTGTTTGGCTTTTAGGAATGCTAAACGTTATACCCGGAATAAGTACCGGATATTTAGTTCATATTTTATTGGTTATTGCCATTATTGTCGTTCTTTATAATATTATTTCAGGCAGGAAGCCACTTGATTAAAATTTAAAATATTAAAATATCCTTTACCGGATTATTTACCGGTGAAGGATATTTTTTTAATTTCTCACAATGGACCAGCTTAGCTTATTTGATGCAGAAGAATATTACCAGTTTCCTAAAGAGTTATTGGAATATACGGATCATTTTCTATCACAACAGGAAGCAAAAGAGCTTCAGGAGTTTTTAATGGAAACTGCCCCATGGATCCAGACGACTCAGAAAATGTATGACAAAGAAGTTTTGACGCCACGCCTGACCGCTTGGTATGGAGACGAAGGCAAATCTTATCAGTTAAGTGGTACCCGTGTTGTGGTTAATCCATGGTCCCCTGAATTACTGGCATTGAAACAGCGTTTGGAACAGACAACCGGATATACATTCAATTCGGTATTACTGAACCTGTACAGAAATGGCAATGATTCCGTTGCGTGGCACAGGGACAGAGACAGTGAGTTGGGGAACCGGCCTGTAATCGCTTCTCTGAGTCTTGGACAGGTCAGAAATTTTGATTTCCGTAAAGTGGATGATCATCATTTAAAATACAGCCTCCCTCTTTCGCATGGATCGCTGTTGATCATGAAGGGTAATTTGCAGGTTAACTGGGAACATAGAATTGCGAAATCAACCAAGCCTATGCAACCCCGGATCAACCTTACTTTTCGATTGATTAAAGAATTGTAATCTTACTTTTGCAACAGTTCCTCCAGTTCTGAAAGGAACAACACCTGCGCTGGATTAATACGTATTTTTGCTTCTTCTGAATCGAACCATTCCCATTGGTCTACCTCCGGTATTTCCATACGTTTTCCTGATCTTGGCGGCCATTCTATTTGTAAAGAATTGCTGAAAAGCTGTGTCGTTTCAATATCTGTTTCTATTGCCCAGGCATGCACTGTTTTACCTCCTTTCTGCCGGATGGGAGTCAGTCCTATGAATTCTCCTTCTATAGATTGTCCGGTTTCCTCTTTAAATTCTATGCGGGCCCGTTCCAGGGGATCTTCCCCCTGTTCTATTTCTCCTTTGGGAATGGACCAGGCACCTTTATCTTTATTCTTCCAGAAGGGGCCTCCCGGATGAACCAGAAAATAAAACAGATGGTTATTTTCTTTTTTAAATAATAAGATGCCTGCACTTGTTTTCATTCCATCGTATAGTCCGGATTCCGGAGATTAATTATTTTTTAAATAATCCCGTAAAACGTACTGTAATATTCCCTGGTTTTTATAATATTCAATTTCTATTGCCGAATCTAATCTTGCCTTAACGGTGAATACTGTTTCTTTTCCTGAAGGGTGTACAGCTTTTACATTAAGCATTTTATGTGGAACCAGATTTTCCTCTAAACCGGTGATGGTATACGTTTCCGTTCCGTCCAATCCTAAAGAGACTGCATTTTCTCCATCATTGAAAACCAATGGTGCCACACCCATTCCAACCAGATTGCTTCTATGGATACGTTCAAAGCTTTCAGCGATCACCGCTTTTACACCTAACAGGAAAGTTCCTTTTGCAGCCCAGTCACGGGAGGATCCTGATCCATATTCTTTACCCGCTAAAATAATCAGTGGTGTCTGGTCTTTTTGGTATTGCATCGCCGTATCAAAAACCGTTTTAACTTCTCCTGTAGGTAAATAACGACTGTATCCACCCTCTCTGTCAGCTATTTTATTTTTTATCCTTACGTTGGCAAAAGTTCCGCGCATCATCACTTCATGATTTCCTCTTCTGGAACCATAAGAATTAAAATCTTCTTTGTTTACATTATTGGCTTTCAGATAACTTCCTGCCGCAGAGTCTTCTTTAAAAGATCCGGCCGGTGAAATGTGATCGGTGGTTACAGAGTCTCCGAGATACAGCAGCACTTTTGCATTTTTTATATCGGTTACAGGATCCGGCTGAGCCTTGATATTTTCAAAAAAAGGAGCTTCTTTGATATAGGTTGAGCTTTTGTTCCATTCGAAATTCTGATCCAGGTTAACTTCAAGATCCTGCCAGTCTTCTGAACCATCAAAGATTACATTATAAACGTCTTCAAAATCTTCCTGTTTCATACACTCATTGATCGTTCTTTGGATCTCTTCGCGTGAAGGCCAGATGTCTTTTAAATAGACAGGTTGCCCATTCGGATCATAGTCCAGAGGGTCTGTAATTAAATTGATATCAACATGTCCAACCAAAGCATAGGCAACAACCAACATTGGTGACATGAGGAAATTCATCTTAACCTGCGGATGCACTCTTGCCTCAAAATTCCTGTTTCCGGAAAGTACCGAAGCTACTACCAGCTCGCCGTTATCAACTGCTGTTGCAATAGCAGGTGGAAGTGGTCCTGAATTTCCGATACATGAGGTACAGCCATAGCCGACTGTATGAAAGCGAAGTGCCTCCAGATCTGTATTAAGTCCGGATCTTTCAAGGTATTTTGTAACGACTTTGGAACCTGGTGCCAGAGATGTCTTAACCCATGATTTTGTTCGAAGTCCTTTTTCTATGGCATTTCGGGCTAAAAGTCCTGCTCCTACCATAACAGCAGGGTTTGATGTGTTGGTGCAACTGGTAATCGCTGCAATAACAATGCTTCCGTCACTTAAGACAAATTCAGAATTATTTTGTTTGATCCTTACAGTTCGTAAAGAGTCCTGAATAACTTCCGAATGAAGTTCTCCTTCAATAGGAACTTTTCCAAACGTAAATTCCGTTCCCGAACCTCCGTCCGCTAACCAGGCATACTCTGTTCTTTTTGAAATAGGTTCGTAATTACGATGATGCTCGTCTTTTAAAACTTCCGAAAATCTCTGGCTAAGATCTTTAACTAAAATTTTATCCTGAGGACGTTTAGGCCCGGATACCGTTGGTTCAAGGGTCGACAGATCAAGTTCTGCGACGGATGAATATTTAATTTCTTCTGTTCCGGTTCTCCATAAAAGATTTTCTTTGCAGTATTCCTCAACCATTTTGATCTGTTCCGGAGACCGGTTGGTAGCATGCATGTATTCCAAAGTACGTGAGTCGATAGGGAAATAAGTAACTGTACATCCGAATTCCGGAGACATATTGGAAATGGTGGCACGGTCGGTAACCGTTAAATGATCCAGCCCTTCACCAAAGACTTCCACAAATTTCCCAACTACTCCCTGGTTTCTAAGGATCTTTGTGATTGAAAGAACCATATCGGTAGCAGTACAATGATCAGGAATTTTTCCTGTCAGTTTTAAACCTACTACCTCAGGATAGGTAAAGAAAATAGGCTGCCCCAGCATAGCTGCTTCCGCTTCTATCCCACCAACACCCCAGGCGATAACCCCGATTCCGTTTACCATTGGCGTATGTGAGTCTGTTCCTACCAATGTATCAGGAAAGAGCCATCCGTCTCTGCTGATCACTCCTTTTGCTAAATATTCCAGGTTAACCTGATGGCATATTCCCATTCCGGGAGGAACTACGGTAAAATTATTCAACCCATGTTGTGCCCATTTCAGAACTTCATACCGTTCCTTATTCCTTTCAAACTCCAGTTCTACATTCCGGTCATAAGAATAATCGGTTCCGAAATAGTCTACCTGAACGGAATGGTCGATAACCAGATCTACCGGAATAGCTGGATTGATCTTTTGTCCGTTTTTTCCCTGCCTCACAAATTCTGCCCTTAAAGAAGCCATATCTACTACTGCCGGTACTCCGGTGAAATCCTGCATCAGGATCCTGGCGGGTTTAAAAGGGATATCCTTATCATTAGGAGCAGGTGTCCATTGCAGTAAGGTATTGATATGTTCGTCTGTAATACCAAAGCCGTCATAATTCCTTAAAACATTTTCTAGAAGAATACGGATACTGAACGGAAGATGATCCACACCTCCCGGCAGGTTTCTTAAAGAGCTATAAGTATAAGATTTTCCATCAATAGTGATTTGTTGTACAGATTTTGCGTTTGGGGTGTTCATTTCAGGTGTTTTTTATTATACATACTAAGTTACCTCAAAAAAAGAAATATGAAAAGAACATTAGGATATATTAACATTAAAGAACCTTTTTTTTCTTTAGTCTACTTCTACTTAACCCAAAAGATAGGTGGGGAATTGTTAAAACGAAAATATTGCCTTATCCATAATGATAAAATAATATGTTTGTTTATTTAGTTAATCACAAAAAAGGTGATGAATTCAACTTATTATTTAAGAGCATCAATATCATCCAGAATGTAGCATTGTTCCCACTGTACCATTCCAATCTTAGGATAATAATGTATCGCTTTTGGAGCTGCCAGCAAGATAAGTTTTGCTTCGGGAGTTTCTTTTTTAGTTAAACGGATAAGTTCTTTTCCGATGCCTGTTTTCTGGTATGCTTTATCCACGGCAAGATCTGATAGATAAGTGCAGTAAACGAAATCTGTTAACGATCTGGCAATTCCTACCAGCTTTCCCTGATCACGCGCTGTTACAATGAGGTTTGCATGTTCCAGCATTCCATTGATTCTTCTGGAGTTATTTACAGGTCTTCTTTCGCCAAGGGTTGAAGTGAGGAGAATATCGGTAAACTCTTCAGTGCTTATTTTTTCTTCTATTTGATAACTGATCATTTTTATTTTATTGATTTTTAGATAGTTAGATTGAGTGATAGATTTCCGTTTGTCAGATTGATTTTTTTACATCAGTTAAGAAATCTTTTTTGCAAAATGATTACAGGCAAGGAAATAGCCTTTATTAAGGTATAAACGGTGTGCGTCATGAAGCATATAACCACTATCCAGATGAACAGACTGTATTCCTGTTGTTTCCGCTTCTTTGGTTACGTGATCCAATAACAAACCTGCAAATCCTTTACTACGACATTCAGAAGAAGTGAACAGATCATCTATATAAATAATCTTACCGGTCCTCAGCATTTGTAGCGGGCGGTAGCCAATAAATGCTACAGCTTTTGTATTGGTATCGTTGGGGATATAATGTAGTTTAAAACCTTCCTCATTCATCATTTCTATAATCTGATCAACATAATTATCTTCCTTCAGATTCGTACGGAACTGAAGAATTACTTCTTTGCAAAATTCTATGTCTGCTCTTGTTTTTGCTTCTTTTACTTCCATTATTTATTGATTTTTGTATTGTACGGGGTGCATCTGAAGACCAACACCAATACGGTTCCAGCTATTGATGCTGATAGCGGCTAATATTAAATGAGCTGTTTTTTCTTCTCCGAAAGTTTCTACAGCTTTGTCATATACTCTATCGCTTATTCCATGAGAGCCTATTAATGTAATCTCTTCAGTAAGCTGTAAAATAATCTGTTCTTCAGTAGTAAACCAGTTTTTAGCCTCATGCCAGGCACTCAATACGTAAATCCGCTGTGGATTTTCTCCATATTGAACAGCATCAGTAATATGTTTATTAAGGCAATATGCACAACCGTTTAATTGTGAACCCCGGATCTTGATTAATTCAAAATGAAGAGGGTCTATGCCTTTTTTAATAAGGTCGTCCATTTCTTTCATCAATTGATAAGCCTGTGGCAGGTATTTCTGTAATGCGAGTCTCTTTTTCATAACTAAATTTTAATTAATGCAAGTAGTTTAACTTCAATTGTTTTATTTGTTTTAATGATACAAAATTAGAACGCAGGAAAGGTGGTAATCGGAGCCAGATTTATTTAATTTGGTAGTCCAGATTATTTATATTTGTAGTAGTAAATTCCAGATTATGCTTCCTTATAAGAATCTGATTCTCATTAATGCGGATACAACTGAACCTCTGTATCGGCAGATTGCAGCCCAGCTTATTTCATTAATTCAGGAAGGAAAGCTCCTTCCCGGAACCCTGTTGCCAAGTACCAGAGGTCTTGCATTTGATCTTCAGCTTCATCGAAAGACAATTACTGCAGCTTATGATGTTCTGGTATCAGAAGATTGGGTGGATAATCTGCCGAGGAAAGGATATAGGGTATCTTATGATTTGCCCCGGATTAAACCCAGATCTTATAAAAAAAATAAAATAAGTGCCTTTGCGCATAAAGGAGCAATCAACTTTGAACGTTTGGAAATGATCTTAAATCCTGTTCTCTCTGTTGAAAACAGCAGGATAATTATCGATGATGGTTTGCCGGATATTTCACTTTTACCGGTTACAACCATAACCAAACAGTTTAAAAAGGCATTGGATGAAATTACATATAAAGCTGTTTTGAGGCATAGGATATCAGAAAACTCCAATCTTTCTATTGCATTATCTACTTTTCTGAAGCATACCCGGGGATTGGATATGGAGATAGAAAATATTTTTACCACACGTGGTGCGCAAATGGCAATTTATATTGCTGCTTCTCTTATTATAAAGCCAGGTGATAAAGTAATTGTAAGCGACCCGAGCTACTTTATCGCAAATCTTGTTTTTGAAAAATTAGGGGCCGAGCTTATCCGCGTACCCGTAGATAATGAAGGAATGTGCACACGATCGGTTGAGGAGGTTCTGCAGAAAAATGATATTAAAATGATCTACATTATCCCTCATCATCATCATCCTACTACAGTGACGATGAGTGTAGAAAGAAGACAACATATGCTGAAATTGATTAAATCATATGATATTGCAGTTATTGAAGACGATTACGATTATGATTTTCAGTTTAAATATGACCCTTATCTTCCTCTGGCTAGTGGGGATCATAATGGAAGAGTTATTTATATAGGTTCTCTTACAAAAGTTCTTGGGACTCCTTTCCGCCTTGGATATATGGTGGCTACAGCCGATTTTTTAGAAGCTGCCCGTAAGCTTAGAAAACTTATTGATATCAGGGGTGATACTATTATTGAAGAGGCAGCAGCCGGACTCATTAACAATGGTGATCTAGCCCGTCATATTCAGAGATCCAACCGTTTGTATGCCCAACGATGTGATCTGGTTTCAGAATTGATCAGTAAAGAATTGACTGATGTTGTTACTTTTACAAAACCAACGGGAGGAATGGCATTATGGCTTAGATTTAATTCTGAATTTAAATTGTCGGATATTTTGAAGAAAGCACATAAAGATGGTTTGGTTGTTTCCGGGACTGTTTATTGTACCGGAAAAAACGCCCAGTTGAATGCCTGCCGGTTTGGGTTTGCTTCTTTGAATGAGAATCAACTTACAGAAGCGGTTGAATTGTTGAAAAAAGCAGCCGGAGTATAAGCAATCAAATAAAAGCCTCTCACAATGAGAGGCTTCTGTTTAATAATATTAAAATTCTACCTGTAATCTGGGATCTGAGCTTTCTCATAGATCAATCCCTCAGATTTTATCTCATTCCAGAAATCAGGAGGAATTACAGCATTCAGTCCTTCTACATTGTCATGCACCTGATCCGGCTGACTGGCTCCGGGAATAATGGCCGCAAATTCATCAGCCGCCAAAACAAATTGCAGGGCTGCATGTACAATGTCTGTGTTGTATTTTTTTGCTATTTCTGCAATCCGGTCTCTTTTTTCTGTCATCCCTTTGGGAATGACGTCTTTATAATTATAGCGGTTTCTTCCCGCAATAAATCCTGAATTATAACCGGCTCCTGAAACCAGTTTTACCCCAGCTTTTTTTATGGCCGGAAGTAATCTGTCTACGGCATCTTCATGTTCTAAAATAGAATATTGGGTAGCAGAAAGGCAGATGTCTGGGTCAGCAGCTTCAATGCAGTCCAAAATAGGCTCTATCTTATTAACACCCATTCCCCAGGCTTTTATAATTCCTTGTTCCCTTAAATCTGAAAGTACTTTAAAAGCTCCTTCCTTTGCCTGTTTCAGAAAGTAAGGATACCGGTCACCGACCTGATCTTCAGAAAGGTCATGGATGTATACAATATCAATACGATCGAGCCCTGATCTTTCAAGGCTTTCATCGATTGACTTTTTTATAGCATCTGCTGTATAATCATGCCGGAAGTCATAATTTAATGGATTTTTCCACATGGTGGGTGGGACCTCAGATTTAGGGACTTCCTTAAATAATCTGCCTACTTTTGTAGAGAAAACAAAGTCATCTCTATCCTTACCCTGTAAAAACTGTCCAAATCTTCTTTCGCTTTTTGTCAATCCGTACCAGGGTGAGGTATCATAATACCGTATGCCCAGGTCCCAGGCCTTTTGCAGGACTTCGTGTGCTTCTTCATCCGTAATGTCAGCAAAAGCAGTTCCTATAGCTACTCCTCCTAATCCTAATTTGTGCTTTTCCGTTAGAATGTCTGTTTTCATATGTTACTTTTTATGTTGGGTTATAGTAAAGCAAGCAAACATTGTGCATTTATGAACTTTAATTTTTTTTGGTCTTATTATTGGACTCTTACAGCAACCACTCAAAATAGTAAGTATGAAAAAGCACATCATCATTGTAGGCGGAGGATTTGCTGGGATTAATCTCATCAAATCACTTAAAAATGACGAACGGTTTGAGATCACATTGATTGATAAAAATAATTACCATTTCTTTCCTCCTCTCATCTACCAGGTAGCCACTTCTTTTATTCAGGCTTCAAATATCAGTTATCCTTTCAGGAGAATGATTTCAAAGTTCCGAAATGTACGGTTTCACATGGGAAATCTAATTAAGGTGGTTTCAGAAACCAAAACCGTAGAAACTGATACCGGAAATTTAAGCTATGATTATCTCGTTCTTGCTTTAGGAACCGAATCTAATTTTTTCGGGATGGAAAATGTTCAGAGGTGTGCACTTCCTATGAAAAGTATTACTGAAGCTCTTTATCTTCGAAATCATATGCTTCTGACCCTGGAAGAAGCGGCAAGAAATAAGGATATGAAAGCAGCAGGTCGTCTTCAGAATATTGTTATTGCAGGAGGTGGACCTACAGGAGTGGAACTTGCTGGGATGCTGGCAGAAATGGGAAAATATATTGCTGAAAAAGAATATCCAGAAATTAAACTGGGGCTTTCCAACCTGTATCTTATTGATGCCCTTCCTACCCTTCTTTCCCCGATGAGCGAAATGGCCCAGAAAACTTCTTATGAGACACTGAAAAAATTAGGGGTAAAAATTATTCTGAACGTCTCTGTGAAAGATTATATTGACAATAAAGTAATCCTTTCTGATGGAAGATCCATTGAAACCGAGACCCTGATCTGGACATCCGGTGTCATAGGCCGGGAAGTTCCCGGTATTCCCAAAGAAGCTATCGGTCGTGGAAGAAGAATACTGGTAGACGGATATAATGAAGTGGAAGGAATGAGAAATATTTACGCTGTAGGCGACATTTGTCTTCAGCTCACGGAAAAAAAATACCCAAACGGGCATCCGCAACTGGCGCAGGTAGCCATACAGCAAGCGCATAACTTAGCTGATAACTTTAAGTATATTGCACAAGGTAAACCTTTGAAACCTTTCGAGTACAATGACAAAGGAAGCATGGCAATTATTTCTAAATACAATGCAGTAGTAGACCTCCCAAAATTTTCTTTTAAAGGTTTTATAGCATGGCTTACCTGGTTATTTATTCATATCATTCCTTTGGTAGGATTTGGAAGTAAGGTCCGTCTTGCTTTTGATTGGCTTCGGTTGTTTATTACCAATAACCCTTCTATCCGTTTAATACTCTATCCAAAGAGGAATACAGATAAATAACAGTTTTATTTATACCGCTGATTACAGGCAGATTTTGATTGCTCATCTATTGATATTGAACGGGTGGGAGAAGCTTCTTTTTTAGGTAGTTTTCCCAGTTTTTCATAGAATTTATGAAGCTGGTCCAGTTCATCTTCTGTAAGATCTTCAATATCTACGATCCGGTTACTGGCGTGTTCATGAGCAGCAATTAGCTCGTTAAGTTTAATCTGTATGGCTTTTGAGTCCTTATTTTGTGCTTTTTGGATAAGGAAAACCATGAGAAAAGTAATTATTGTGGTTCCGGTATTGATAACCATCTGCCAGACTTCCGAAAAATTAAATATAGGTCCTACGGAAGCCCAGGCAATAACGAGGATTGTTGCTGTGATAAATGCAGCGGCACTACCAGTAAAATAAACAGCTTTATCTGCGAATTTGTCAAAAAGATTCTTTTTCATAATAATAGTGGATTGGAAGACATACATTTTAGTGATGCTTAATGTCTTTTCATTTATTTCGAATATAAAGATTCAGCAACTGTTATTTTTATGATCATAGTCATAATTAGAACTAGTAATTGCGTATTTAATTCTATTTATTTTTATTCAATATTTCATTTTTAAGTTAAAGTAATGTTAAGTATTTAAATAATTTGAGGTTTCGTTGTTGCGTTTGGCTTTATTATTGTAACCAGTTAATGCATAAACCACAAAAAATATTAATATGGCAACGAGTACAAAAACACCAGGAAAAAAAACGGCAACGTCTTCAAGAACCAGATCGGCATCAACCCCGGCTAAAAAAACAGCCGCGGTAAAAACTCCGGCAAGAAAGGTTCCCGCTAAAAAGGATGCGGCAAAGGAACTCAAGGATCTGTTTGAAGATGGGCTTAAGGATATTTACTGGGCTGAAAAAGCATTAACGAAAGCTCTTCCGAAAATGGAAAAAAATGCTGAAGATAAAGGCCTGAAAAAAGCGATATCAAGTCACCTGGCTGAAACCGAAAACCATGTAAAAAGATTGGAAGAATGTTTTGCTGCTTTGGGCAAGAAAGCTCAGGCAAAAAAGTGTGATGCCATGCAGGGATTGTTGGATGAAGGGAAAAGTATTATGGAAGAAACACAACCAGGCTCTGTACGGGATGCCGGAATTATTGCGGCATCACAGAAAGTAGAACATTATGAAATTGCTACCTATGGTACGTTAGCAGCTTATGCTAAGGTTCTGAAGCAAACCAAATGTCTGAAAATTTTATTGAAGACATTGGAAGAAGAGAAAAAATGCGATGAACTCCTTACCAGTATCGCAGACACTGCTCTGAATAAGAAAGCAATGAAATAATATGATTAATACAACAAAGAATCCTCAATTTTAATTGAGGATTTTTTTTTATAAAAATTTAGGTATTATTTTATTCCGAAGGAAGTTCTGAACTCCATCGGAGCCATTTTTGTTTTCTTTTTAAATAGAGTGCTGAAAGACTGAGGATGTTCAAAGCCTAATGCATAGGCAATTTCACTCACAGATAAATTAGTGGTCGACAGTTTTTCTTTAGCCTTTGCTATTAATTTTTCATGAATATGTTGTTGGGTATTCTGCCCTGTATGAATTCTTAACAGATCACTGAGATAATTAGGAGATAGGTTCATTGCTTCAGCAATAAGCTGAACGGTTAACAAACCCTTATCTGCAGATTGTTCATGATCAAAATAATCATTCAGAAAACGCTCGAATTTTGTTAGGAGCTGATGATTGCTGTTTTTGCGGGTAATAAACTGCCGTTCATAAAAACGATTGGAATAATTAAGCAAAAGATCAATCTGAGATAAAATAATCTCCTGGGTATGACGATCGATATGCTGACATTCTTTATCTATTTTTTTGAGTATTGCAATCAGATCATTTTCCTCATCTTCCGATAAATGTAAAGCTTCATTTACCGCATAGGAGAAAAAACCATAACCCGTAATCGAAGATGCCAAAGGATGTTTCAATAAAAAATCAGGATGAAAGATCAATAAGTAACCTGATCCGCATTCCATATTTTGCAAGTCTAAATACTGTACCTGGTTAGGTGCAGTAAAGCTTAATACTCCTTTATCATAGTCATAATGCTGCTGACCATATTTGATCTTGCCTTTTGCTTCTCTTTTCAATGCAACACAGTAAAATCTGTTCACAAAACCTTTCCATATTTCATCTTCCAGAAATATAGAATGGGAAAGATTAATAACACTTACCAACGGATGTTTAGGTTCCGGTAAGGATAATAGGCGATGAAAAGCTGAAACCGACTGAATAGCATTCATAAAACAAATGTAACAATTAATCTAACAGTCCCATACTGAATTCATCATATTGAGCTCCCGTATCAGTGCCTAAAGGAATAATGCTTTCCAGTTTTAAAATTTCCTCTTCTGTAAGCTGAATATGAACAGCATCAATATTCTGTTCCAGATATTTTCTGCGTTTTGTTCCTGGAATCGGGACAAAGCCTTTACTGATAATCCATGCTAATGCCAGTTGGGAAGATGTAATGTTCTTCTCTTTTGCCATAGACTCGATGGCTTCTACCAGTTTAATATTTTTATAAAAATGTTGTTCCTGAAAACGTGGGATTGCGCGTCGGAAGTCATTTTCAGGCAAGTCATCAATGGAACGGATTTGTCCGGATAAAAAACCGCGTCCCAGCGGAGAATAAGGCACAAACCCTATTTTCAGTTCTTGTAATGTTGTAATCACTCCTCTTTCTTCTACTGTACGCTCAAACAATGAATATTCACTTTGTACAGCTGTAATGGGATGAACAATATGGGCTCTTTTGATGGTTTCTGAAGATACTTCCGATAAGCCGATGTATTTCACTTTTCCTTCTTTTACCAGGTCGCTCATTGCTCCTACAGTTTCCTCTATAGGTGTGTTTTTATCCAGCCGATGCATATAATAAAGATCAATATAATCAGTCTTTAAGTTTTTTAATGAACGTTCTACTGATTTCTTTACATAATCCTTCTTTCCGTTGATGGCCCAGGTAATCTTATCCTGGTCATTGATTTCCCAGCCAAATTTGGTAGCAATAATATATTGGTCCCGATTGTTTTCCGTAGCTTTGGCAATAAGCTGCTCATTTTTAAACGGACCGTAAAGATCTGCTGTATCAAGAAAATTACCGCCTAGCTCCAATGATCTGTGAATGGTCGCAATAGCTTCCTTCTCATCTGCTTCACCATACATATTTCCATCTTCAAAACCTGTCATGCCCATACATCCTAAACCTATAACAGGAACTTTCAATCCCTGATTTCCTAATTGTATTGTATTCATTTTCATACTGTTTATTTAATGATTCAAAATTCGTAAGAAATAAAAAACAGCATGTATGCAAAACACTGAACAACGTATGTAAATCAAGGGTATATAGATCATAAAAACAAAAGCCTCGTATGAGGCTTTGTTTTTATTTGCTTGCTTCATTCAGAAGCTGTACATCTTCGTTACTCAGATGAAGTTCAGTCGCTTTAAATAAGGTTTGTAATTGAGACTGGCTGGTTGCGCTTACGATAGGTGCTGTAATAAGTGGATTGGCTAATAGCCATGCTAATGCCACAGAAGCCTGGTTGGCCTGATGTTTTTCACTTACCTGATCCAAAGCTTTTAATACTCGCTCCCCTTTTTCATTCAGATATTTGCGGACACCTTCTCCCCTGGCACTTTTAGAAAGATCTGCTTCACTGCGGTATTTTCCGGTTAGAAAACCTGCCGCTAAAGACCAGTATGGGAATACGCTCAAATCATATTTTTTCACCAAAGGAGCGTAATTTTTTTCAAAGTTTTCACGCTCTAATAAATTATAATGAGGTTGTAAAGCGACATACCGGGGTAAATTATTCTTTTCTGAAGCGTCAAAAGAAGCGGTAAGCCGTTCCGGAGTAAGATTGGAAGCTGCAATATAACGCACCTTTCCGGCTTTTATAATTTCGTCATACGCCGCAAGAGTTTCCTCAACCGGGGTTTTATGATCATCAAAGTGGGTATAATAAAGATCTATATGATCGATCTGTAATCTTTTCAGAGATTCGTCAACAGATTTCAGGATATGTCTTTTACTGATATCAAAACCATGTTCTTTGGTTTCTGATCCTACTTTAGTCGCAATGACAAGATGATTTCTGTTGCCTCGGCTCTTCAACCATTTACCGATAATTTCTTCAGACTGTCCCCTCTTCCATTTACCCACCAAGAATAGGTATCAGCAGTATCTATAAAATTGAATCCGGCTTCTGTAAACTGATCCAGGATGTCAAAAGATTGTTGCTCATCCAATGTCCATCCGAAAACGTTTCCTCCGAAATTAATCGGTGCGACCGATAAATCCGTATTTTTTATCATTCTCTTTTCCATACATTAAAAATTAATTTTTTAGTCATAATCATTGATGTGGTGCTCTATGAACCCACAATTGAAAACTGTTAAGATAGTTGATCTCCTTGTTTTTTGAATTTGTTTGAAGACGGAGAATCATCTTCAGTACTATAAATTTAAAGAAAAATTTTCTTAAGAATAGCGGACAGAAGATTATTTAAGATAATATTAATACAATACGGTTGATCATAAGAGTTTATTCTGTCAATTAAGATTATGATTTTAAATACAAAGACGCAAAGGAATTTAATGATGATACTTTTTAAGGTGCAAAGATTTTTGGAAGGTATGATGTAATTTTGAATTCTTTCAATATTATATTTATTAGAGATAAAGCCCCTGCGCTTTAACAAAATGAAATATGCAAAATAGCGTCTTTGTATTTAATAAAAAATGATTTTTATTTTTCTATCTGTGGAATTATAATTTGTGAGATCATTACTTTACACTCTTCAAGTTGATGTTTCATATTTTCTTTTTCTTTATTAAAAAATGCGGTGGTACAGAACAGATTTTCGTAGTAAGCAATGCCTTCCAGTAGATTTTTTCTGAAGATATTCCATTTCTTTGTTTGGGAAAGAGTAACCGTGTCAGTTACCGCTTTGATTTCCTTTTTCAGGTGTTCCACATACATTTTTAGCTCATTAATGAACATATTCGGGCGTTTATGGTCCGGAAGGATATTTCCGTTGCCATAGATGTGCTGAACCATTTCAGTGAGAGAAACCTCTTTATCAAAATAAGCCAGATTAGGTCCCGGACAAATAACTACACCTTGATCCTCTCCTTTTATTTGAATCTCCTGTTCCATATAGGCTGCATTCACAAGCCCCACACATAAGCAGGCTTTATTAGTTATCTCTTCTTTCCTGTTGTTAAACTCTTCTTCACTGAGGGTTTCTTTTTCTTTCTCAAGCTCTTTTAATTTGATAGCTTGGTATTTCCGTGATGCCGTGCAGTTTCCTTTGG
The DNA here is from genome assembly GCF_028570785.1 of Chryseobacterium sp. B21-037. NCBI lineage: Bacteria > Pseudomonadati > Bacteroidota > Flavobacteriia > Flavobacteriales > Weeksellaceae > Chryseobacterium > Chryseobacterium sp. B21-037. The sequence goes on along the minus strand of NZ_JALGCB010000001.1, from coordinate 1,281,196 downwards.
AGGAATATTCTTTGTTTAGTGCAAGCAGTTTTTTGGGACAGGAACTACCATACTTTCCGTGAGCCTCTTTTTGATGTTTAAGAAGTTCATTGGAGGTTCCCCGGACAGTATTAAAAGGAACTCCTAAAGGTGAAATCGTACTGAGATAAAAATCACTTTCTTTAGATCGGGCCAGGAGATCGCGGGTTACTTTATCTACAGATGTCGCTTCAGGAACCAGTAAAAATGGAGAACCCCATCCTACACTGTCTGCATGATAATATTCAAGTAAAAAATCATGTTCTTCGGAAGTTCCTACTCCTCCCTGAACGGTAATTTTTACTTCCGGCGGTTGAGTAGCCGTATATCTGTCTTTTTGTTCTAAAGCTGCAATCATAAGAACATAAGCAGAATTTATGAGTTCATTCTTTTTCTGTTTGAATTCTTCCAAAATGGGACCTAATAATAAGCCCTCCGTTGCAAAAGCGTGACCACCACAGTTGAGCCCGGATTCAACTCTGTATTCTGAGACCCATAATCCCTTTTTTGCTAAAAAATTTCCCTGGATCATGGCGGAACGGAAATCACTTACCTTGAGGATGATCTTTTTTTTCAGATTTCCATTTTTGTCCGGAAAAAAATCATCAAATTCTTCGAGGTAGCTGTATAAACGTGGATTCATTCCTGCAGAAAGTACCACAGATGAAGAGAGTCTGCTATGAGCAAAGCCCCGTAACGATGCGTGGGCGTCATTATGCATTACAGGAAGCTGTTCATTTTTCGCGAAATTATCCTTATCTACTTTTGTCATAATATTCACATCTATATTCCCGGGACTGAGATGAGCGTCAATAAATTTTCTGATACCGGAACCTACATAGTCTTTTTGATCTGCAAAATCCTGCAATCTGCTTTTAATAGAAGAAGTGTTCGGTAGCATGCCTATAAATTCTCTGAGTGTTTCTGCATTCTTGATAATCTCCTGCTTAAAGGATTCGAACTTTTTATTAACGATGTCATCTACCATATTAAGGTAGTCCGTTATTCTTCTAGCTCTGTAATCTTCAGTTTTTGTAGAGATGAATGGATAATTGAGATTGAATTTTCCAGCGTAAAAATTCTTCATTTTTTCTATAATCTCGTCATCTATGATCGAAATAACGGAGGAAATTCCATATTGTGCAACCCGTATCGGACTGTCAATAGTATAGGCTAGTCCCATCACCGGAATATGGAAACTGTGTAAGGGTTTATTTGTCATTTTGTTTTGATAAAATAGGACGGAAAGATAGCCTGAAATAGTGGGTTATTTTATACCCTTTTCTACTAAAGTATACGGATATGGTATATTACATTTTCCTTTATTAAAAGGGTAAACAGAGAATTTATTCATGTCGACCTTTTATTTATGAAAAAAAATAAAAAGAACACTTGTTTTTTAAAACTAATGACTTAACTTTTCCCTAAGGACTCAAACTTTTAAAATTAACGATACAAAATGGTACATCAGCTTCAACGTGAACAGCAGCTTTATTGTGATCTGGAAACAGCATGGAGATTTTTTTCTTCAGCCAATAATCTTTCTAAAATTACTCCAAAAGATATGAACTTTATTGTCCTGACCAAACTGGAGAATGATGAAATTTATGAAGGGATGATAATTGATTATTATGTTTCTCCATTGCTGGGGATTAAGATGAGCTGGCAAACTGAGATCATTCAGGTTTCTTTTCAAAAAAGCTTTACTGATTTTCAGAAAAAAGGACCTTATAAACTTTGGAATCACTTTCACGAATTCATTCCCAACGAAAAAGGTGTTTTAATGAGAGACACGATTAATTATGAGCTGCCAATGGGTGTTTTAGGAGAAGTAGCCTATGGGCTTTTTGTGAAAAAGAAAATTGAACATATTTTTAATTATCGATATCAGATTCTGGAAAAAATGTTTAATGAGAAAAAGTAATCTGACTTTTAGTTCATGAATTTGTCATCAATACCATGAAACATAGTTGTTTTATCCTGTTATTAAATGTATTGCTTATTTCTTCCTGTAAAAAGAAGGATGATGAATACCGTATTATAAAATATCAGCTGGAAAAAGTATTGGTTGATGATCAAAAGTACAGGGCGCCCGTATACAATCCACAAAAACAAAATCCGATAGATCGAAATAATTTGATGATCGTTACAAAAATTATTGATAGTCTGGGTTGGTTGGGAAAGGATAAGATTGGAAATGATGCTAATCTTGCTTTGTTCGTTACGATACAACACGCGGGGAAATTATCTGTAATGGAAAAATATCTTCCCATAATGAAGGAAGCTGTTAAAAGAGGAAATGTTGAAAGGTCTCAGCTGGCTTACCTTATCGACAGGGTTGAGATTTTAAATAACAGAAAACAGATATATGGAACCCAATATTCTATAGATGACAAGGGCAAGGTTTTTTTTAAAGATATTGCAGATTCAAGCCACGTAAACGCAAGGAGAAAATCCATGAATTTAGGAACTATTGATGAGTATATAAAGATGATTGATTCTGACCGGTAGACTATTTTGCTTGAAGCTTTTGTAAAAGGTATCAATTGAAAAAATAAAAACTGCCTCATTTTACAAGGCAGTTTCACAAAAGTAATCGTATTTTGAGTATCAATTAACCCCTCCTCCTAAAGACCGGTAAAGGTCTACTTCTGCATTTAGCTTTTCCAGGGTAATGTTTACATACTCAAGATCATTCTGGAGCTTGTTATTCTGTGCAGTGATTACCTCCAGATAAGTTGCCATACCACTTTTATATAATTTAAGCGCATCATTGATTCCTTTGTCCAGAATAGCAGTTCTCTGTTCCAGTAATGTGAGCCTTTCTGATGTTCCTTTAGATTTGGCCATTGCATCGGAAACCTCACTTACTGCTGTCATCATGGATTGCCGGAATGCTATCACCGCTTTTTCCTGTTCAATAACAGCTGTTTCATAAGCTGTTTTCAGCTGCCTTTTCTGTAATAAAGGCATGGCTAAGTTAGCGGCCGGGGTCTTGGTGATGGATCCCGGGAGGTCAAACCATGTATTAAACTTATTCGAGTTGATTCCAATCTGTGGAGTAAGGCTTATGCTCGGATACATGGCGGCTTTGGAAAGACCTGTTTTAGCATTCAGGCTGATAACAGCCAGCTCTGCTGCTTTCAGGTCTGGACGTCTGCTTAAAAGCTGGGCAGGAACTCCTTCTGACAATGTATTTTCGGGGATCATATTTTTCATGGAGTTTCCCCTGTCGATTTTTCCAGGATATTCGCCACACAAAATACTTAAAGCATTTTCCTGTATTGAAATATTCTGCCTGGCCAAAGGGATCAGAAGTTCAGCTGTTTTCTTTTGGGCTTCAGATTGCTGAATTGCCAATGAATTGATCTGTCCTGCTGTATATTGCAGCTTCATCATTTTTAGGGTATTATCACTTAGCTCAATATTTTTTTCTGCTATTTTCAGCTGTTCATCAAGGCTGATCAAATTGTAGTAGGCCTGAGCTACCTGTACGATGATGCGTGTTTTAAGGGCATTCATATTTTCTTTTTGAGCAAAATAATCAGCTGCAGCGGATTCTTTCTGCATTTTGGTCTTTCCCCATATATCCACTTCCCACGACAACCTTAACGTTGCGCTAAAATCATCAATATACTTGGTTCCGGTAAACTGTTCATTAAGGGAACCATTCAGGCTGTTTTTTGAAGCCCATGCCCTATTGGCCCCTGCACTGAAATCTACAGTTGGCATAAGGTTGTTTTTGGCCTGCTTGTAGGCGAGATCAAGCTGCTCCATATTTTTAAGCGCGGTATAGATCTCATTATTCTTCAGGAGAGCCTTATCGATAAGGCTAATCAGCTGAGGATCCTTAAAAAATGTTTTCCAGGGAAGTATAACCGTATCTCCGGTTACTTTCGTGGACTCTTTATATGTTTGAGGGACATTAAGGTCCGGTCTCTTATATTCTTTTCCTACGGCGCAGGACAACAGGAGTATTGCTGCCAATCCCGATAAAAGGAAATTTTTTATATGAAATGTGTTCATTTTTATTGATTTAGTGATGAAACATTAGAAACATTAGGATTCTTTGCCGAAATCTTTTCATCGATATATTGAAAGAACATATATAATACTGGAATCACAAATACTCCCAGAACAACCCCGCTCAGCATTCCCATTGCCGCACTCACGCTGATGGATTTATTTCCTGAAGCCATTCCTCCGGAGGATAACATCAAAGGAATCATTCCCACAATAAATGCCAGTGAAGTCATAATAATAGGGCGTAATCTGGACTTCGCCCCTTCAAGAGCCGACTCGAGAAGAGACATTCCTGATTTTCTCCGCTGGACAGCGAATTCAACGATCAGAATGGCATTTTTGGCTAAAAGTCCTATCAGCATGATCAAGCCAACCTGTACATAAATATTGTTGTCGAATCCTATTGCTTTTATTCCAAGGAACGCTCCAACAATTCCTGTAGGAATGGAAAGCATTACAGCTAATGGAAGTATATAACTTTCGTATTGGGCAGCAAGGAGGAGATAAACAAACAATAGACAGAGACCGAAGATTGCAATAGTCTGATTTCCTGATGACTTTTCCTCTAAGCTCAATCCGGTCCATTCGTAACTATAATCAGATGGAAGTTTATCCAGTGTTTTTTCCAGGGATGTCATTAATGCTCCGTTACTTACTCCCGGTTTCGGGGTCACGTTGATGTTTAATGAATTGTATAGGTTATATCGTCCAACAGATTCAGGGCCATACACTTTCTTTAAAGTGATCAAGGTGTTAGCCGGAACCATTTCACCTTTGTTGTTTTTCACGAAGATATCATTAAAGGCTTCCGCATCCATTCTGAAAACTCCATCCGCTTTAATATTTACCCGGTAGAATTTCCCGAATCTTGAAAAGTTTTGAGACTGGTCTCCTGAAAAATAAGTCTGTATACTTCCTAAAAGATTGGAAATGCTTACGCCCAGCTGTTTGGCTTTGTCTTCATCCACTTCCAGCTCCATTTGCGGATAATCTGCCCGGAACATGGTGTAGGCAAAAGCTACGTTGGGATTTTGCATCAGCTGTCCGATCAGCTCATCAGCTTTAGCCTTTAAAATCTGTGGGTCACGTCCCATGCGGTCCTGAAGTACAATTTCTGCATCGTTGGTCATACCATATCCTTCCACCGGAGGCATCCTGAATGTCATGACACTTCCCTCTTTGATGCCTGAAAACTTCTCGTTAACAATGGCCATGATTTCATCAATATCCTGGGTTTCTCCTCTTTCTTTTTTAGGCTTCAATTTTACAAATCCCATAGCATAGGCCGGTCCTGAGCTGTTACTCAATAAATTATAACCTGTGATAGATGTATTTTCCTGAATAGCATCCAGTTTTTTCAGCATGGCATTCATTTTATCAGATACTTCTGTTGTTTTCGTTAATCCTGTTCCTGGTGGCATGCTTAACGTATACATAAACAGTCCGTCGTCTTCCATAGGCACAAAACTTTTGGACGTAGAAGTCATCAGCCATGCGGCTCCCCCGATAATCCCTATGATCAGACCTCCGGCAATCCATTTTCTGTTGATCAGAAAGCGTACACCTTTTACATATCTGCCCGTTAAATTATTAAAGCTGGCATTGAAAGCGGTAGCGAATTTTTTTCCAAATCCTTTCTTCTTACCATTTTCCTCAGGGGAATGGTTATTTTTAAGAAAAACGGCACATAATGCAGGTGTTAATGTTAATGCATTCACTGCCGAAATAATAATTGCAATAGCCAACGTATAGGCAAACTGTTTATAAAATAATCCTGCTGAACCCGACATGAATCCGATCGGAATAAATACGGCAGACATAACCAGGGTAATTGAAATAACAGCTCCGGTAATTTCATTCATGGCTTTGTGTGTTGCTTCCTTACCGGTAAGGCTGGTTCCTTCCATATTACTGTGTACCGCTTCTACGACAACGATTGCATCATCAACGACAATACCGATGGCCAGAACCAATGCAAAAAGTGTCAGTACATTAATCGTGAACCCTAGTACAAGAAGGAAAAAGAAGGTTCCGATAATCGCTACGGGAACCGCAATAGCAGGAATAATGGTAGACCTGAAGTCCTGTAAGAAAATAAATACAACAATAAACACCAGAATAAATGCTTCTATCAACGTAGATTTTACCTGTCCCGTTGCTTCGTCCAATCTTTCTTTGGTACTGATCACTTTAGAGTATTTAATTCCGGGAGGAAAAGATTTGGAGAGCTGTTCAATGGATTTGTTGATTCCAATTTCAATTTCATTGGCATTGGATCCCGTAGTCTGCATGATAGCAACAGTCACGGCATTTTTACCATTTGAAAGATTATCCCCGCTGTAAGAAATTGATCCGAATTCTACTCTTGCTACGTCTTTAAGGCGGATCAGTTTGGTTCCGTCATTTTTAACAACGATATTTTCAAATTGCTCAGGTTTATTTTTCTTTCCTTTGTACCGGATAACATATTCAAGGGAAGCATTGGATTCCTCACCCAGTTTACCGGGAGCAGATTCAAGACTGTGATCAGCTACAGCATTTGAAATATCAGCAGGTTCCAGTCCGTAAGATGACATTTTCTGCGGATTAAGCCAGATTCTCATTGAATAATCTTTAGCTCCGAAAACCTGTGCCTGCCCTACGCCTTTTACTCTTTTTACCTGTGGAATAAGATTGATGTTGGCATAATTCTGTAAAAAGGTTTCATCATACTTTTTATTATCGTCAGTATAAATGTTAAACAGCATGATCATACTGTTTTGCTGCTTGGAGGTGGTTAATCCCATTCTCACAACTTCCTGAGGTAAAATAGGGGTTGCCTGCTGCACTCTGTTCTGTACATTTACGGCAGCCTGATCAGGATTAACTCCCTGTTTGAATATAATTGAAATGGAAAAAGTTCCGTCATTACTGGCATTCGACTTAATATATTGCATATCTTCCACTCCATTGATCTGCTCTTCTAAAGGCGTTACTACGGAGCGTATAACGGTTTCACTATTTCCTCCCGGATAAGATCCGGAAACCATAATGGTAGGCGGCGAAATATCCGGAAACCGGGTTACCGCAAGTTTGCTGAGGCCTATGATTCCCAATATGACAATAATAAGGGAAATTACAGTGGCCAATACCGGTCGGTCTATGATCTTTTTTAGCATGTCTTAATTTCTTTGGATGAGTACATTGTGTTTTTAGAATCTATTTTGAAGGGATGATTTTAGGGAGTACCGAGGCTCCTTCGTTAAGGGCATCAATCCTGTTGATGGCTATTTTATCTCCCGGCTGCACTCCTGATGAAACGAAATAATCCGAGATGGTTCCTCCTGAGATTTCAATTGGAGTCATAACAACTTTGTTCTGGGCATTCAGTTTGTAAACAAAAAATCTGTCCTGAATATCCTTTACAGCTGTTTTAGGTAATTTAATGACATCATCCACATACTGATGAATCTTTACCCGCGCTGTACCTCCTGCACGAAGAAGTTGATCAGGATTTTGAAATATTGCTTTCAGCTGCATACTTCCTGTCATCCGGTCAAAATTTCCACTGGCATTTTCCAGCTTTCCTTTATATGGATAGGTAGAACCATCCGGAAGGATCAGTTCAACGTTTCCGGTTTGATCTTCGGAGGCCATTCTGGCTTTGGTATAGCGAAGGAAATCGGCTTCGTTCATTGCAAAATAAACATTCACTGTATGGATATCGGAAAGTGTGGTAAGCGGAGTGGCATCAGAAGGGGTAATCAGATTTCCGGTTCTGTTGACGATCCTGCCAATATATCCCGATACAGGAGCTTTTATATACGCAAATCCGGCATTGATCTTTGAAGAGCCTAATGCAGATTTAGCCTGTGCGACCTGAGCTGTTGCTGCTGCATAGCTTGCCTGAGCTGTTTTCAGCTGCATATCGGAAACCACATTTCCTTCCACCAATGGTTTTAGTTTTTCTACTTCAAGTCTGGCACTCGCCTGGTTGGCCAATGCTATTTTTAATGCAGCATCACTATTATTTACCTGTTCATTATAGACTGAAGGATTGATCCTGAAAAGCGTCTGCCCTTTTTGTACATATTGCCCTTCTTTTACGTATACCGTTTCCAGATAGCCTGTGACCTGGGCTTTGATATCCACATTATCCTGTCCTTCGATACTTCCAGGATATCCGGAAGAAATATCAGCATTTCCTGATTTCAGCTGTATAAAATCGGTAGGAAGTGCAGACATTTGCTCACCTGTTTCCTGGCTTTTTCCGGAGTTGCAGGACTGGAGAAAAACAGCTGCTGTCAATAGCAGTACGAAATAACCTTTTTTACAATTCATAATATACGATTTACTATTTGTTGACTACAAAATAATCGCAAAAAAAGGGCATTAATAGGGAGAATTTCAGTGAAACGTAATTATTCGGGGATGAAGCGTTTAATAGCTGAAATGAAAAGAAAAGGGTATAAAACGAGATTTTTCCTATTACTGAAATGATAAAGAGTATTACCCCGAACAAATGTTTGGGATGAAGAATTTTAAATTGTATGATAAAAAAAATATTTCCACTATCGTAGAAATCATATAGGTGATCTAATAATCCATCCAGGACTTCAGTGCCGAAGCTTTTTCCCTGCTTACAATGACTTCAATATCCGGATGCCTGACCAGGTCGAGTTTCAGTTTTCCGTTAAAGTAATTGGAAATATGCTGTACGGAATCTATGTTGATGATAAACTGCCTGTTGGCTCTGAAAAACATTTTAGGATCCAGCTGTTTTTCCAGTTCCTCTAAGGTCTGGGGAACAATTTCTGTGTTTCCGTTTTTTACAACAGCTCTGCTGACGCCCAGTTCGGTAAAAAAATAGAGGATATCCTCCGAGAGCAGGGTTTTATAACCGTCTCTGTGGGCTAAAAGGAAACGCTTCCTGTAATCTTTGGGCTGGATGTAGTTCAGCAGTCCCTCTATAGCAGTTCCTACATATGGAATGGTTTCCATAAAGGTTTCATAATTCTTTAATGCGGTTTCGAGCTCCTCTTCTTCAACAGGTTTTAAAAGATAATCGATGCTGTTGTATTTAAATGCTTTTACTGCATATTCATCATAAGCGGTGGTGAAGATCACAGGACATTTAATTTCTGTCTGATTGAAAATTTCAAAACTTAAGCCGTCTGCCAGCTGGATATCCATCATAATGATATCAGGAGCCGGATTTTCTTCCAACCATTGTACTGCTGATGCTACGGAATCTTCAACAGATACAATTTCAGCGTGGGGCCGCAATTTCAGCAATAACCTTTTTAGGCGGTCCGCATTAGGCTTTTCATCTTCTACGATTAAGATCTTATTGAGCTTCATAATAATGGTATTTTGGCAAGGAAATCTTTTTCTGTTTGAAGGATCAACGGCTTTTTATCTCCAAGCAATTCAAACCGGTTCATGATGTTTTTAATACCCACTTTGGAAGATTCGGCTTTATTGATGAGAGGGATCAAAGTGTTGCAGACAACAAGATTTTTGCTGGTTAATGTATAAATTTTTATTTGTAGAGGATTGGATCTGAGTGTTTGATTGTGTTTGATGGCATTTTCTACCAAAAACTGCAGAGTTAAAGGAGGGATCATCATATTCCTTAATTCCGGATTAATAGAGATCTCGAAATTGACTCCGTCACCGATTCTTTTTTTTATCAGGAAAATGTAAGAGTCTAAAAATTTCAATTCTTCGTCTAAAGAGATCACATCTTTTTTTGAATTAATAACAAGATAGCGGTAAACTTTAGAGAAATTTTCAGCGTACTCATAACCTAATTGCTGGTTTTCCAGAATAAGTTCCGATAAAACGCTTAGGTTATTAAAAATAAAATGAGGGTCTATCTGTAGTTTCAGAGCCTGTAGCTCTGCAGCCATTGCAGCCTGTTTGTGTTTAGAAGCCCTTAGCTTGTGCTGGGTTACTTCTATGGCAGATTTTTTCCAATTTTCCAGTAAATAATCTCCTGTATTTACGGCACTGATGAGCAGGGAAATAATGATATTGGTAGCTACCCATTGTCCCAACAAGGTCATTTCTTTACGATAATCCATTTTGGCTATGTCGGGCGTATTGGAAAAAATATTAATGATAATGGCCACAAAAAGAATGCTTACGGCAATTTGCAGAATGCCTTGTATGCATAAGCGTTTTATTCCCCGGTTACTCCATGGAAGCAACTTATTAAGCTGGCTGTCGATCAATATGCTTACCTCCGAAATAATAACTGAAAAAAGAAGCACCCACAGAAAATCACTGATCAGAAAATCCAACGGATCTTTAACATAGTCTTCCCATACCGGATCAAAAGGATCCATGAGATAGGAAAATAAATAAAATGAAATGATTGCCACAGCCCATATGACCAGGCGTTTTTTGGTGGCAGATAATAATTTTTTTTTCCTTATTTGGGTTTTTCTCATCATAGAGCAAGTAGGTTTTGGAACCATTAATTCTGTAAATATAAATATTGATTTTCTAAATGCGCATCTGTTTTTTGAGTCAAGCAGGAAAAATTTAAGATGAAATGTAAAATAAATGGTTTAAAACGAATGCCTCATATTACCATATATATCATATGAAAGAAAGTGTTGCTTTTATTAAAATATCAGGCAATATGATTACATTTACACGCTCTAACAGCCCAATGTTTCAGTGATGGCAAAATCGAACATTTTACTCCATACAAACGAACTCAACAGCACCGGTATAGAAATTTGTCCTATGGGTGAACTTGAAGAATCTGTACAGGCAGCTCACCGCGATGAACATTTTATGTTTGTTATTCAGCAGGAAGGATATTCTTCATTAGAACTGGATTTCCGTAAGGTTGAACTTCATGGAGCTGCAGTGTTATATGTTGCACCCGGACAGGTTCACCGGTATATAAAAAATGAGCATTCTAAAGGCTGGTTGGTGTTTATAGAAACGGCACTGATTCCTAAAACTTATCTTGAGATTTTCACTACTTACCTCAATTCTAACCAGGCTGCAGAAGTTGAAAAGAATGACAGTCTGTTTTCGTTTATTCCGGTTTTTGATGCTGTATTGGCTCATAATGAAGTTTCTTTTCAAAATAATCTTATCAATTCATTTACGGATAGCCTGGCAGGTCTTATGGTAAGAGCGTTGGTCAGAAACAAGCATTCTGAAAAAGTCATTGGCGGACAGAAATATAAGACAGTATTGCTTTTTAAACAAATGATTCAATCGCATTACAGGGAATTGAAACAGGTAAAGGAATACGCAGTGAAACTTCATATCACCCCTCTGTATCTGAATGAGGTGGTAAAAGAAATCACAGGTTTTGCAGCCAGTCATTGGATACAGCAGGAAATTATCCTGGAGTCTCAGCGTCTTTTGTACTATACTGACATGGATATTAAGGAAATTGCTTTTGACCTTGGATATGATGATTATACTTATTTTTCGCGCTTTTTTAAAAAGAATACCGGTTATACAGCATCTGAATTCCGGAAAAGAAAACCATTATTTGTCCAATTATAGCCATTGAATAGCTATCGCTAATTGTATGTTGCCGATCTACTTTTGTACTCGAAAAATAACTAAAAAAACGATGCAATATGGCAATCAAAAGTACAACTATGGTAACTCCTAAGATTGGAGATACTCATTATCACAACAACATACCTTTAAAAAAAGTTCTCGCTCCGATTGTAATTTCCGTATTTGCGGTATACCTTACAATTGGAATTACACTGGGTGCCTTACCGGCTCTGATTAAAAATGAACTGAAATTCGACTCCTTTATCGTGGGGGGTGTGATGGGGCTTCAGTTTTTAGCTACTTTATTAACAAGGGCTTATGCCGGTAAAATAACCGATACACTTGGGGCTAAAATCAGTAATCACAGAGGGATATTTATGGTTTTTGTAGCCGGGATCCTTTATATTGCAGGAAGTTCCTCTGTACATTTCCCAATTTTAGCATTAGGATTGCTGATTCTGTCAAGAATTATTCATGGTATTTCTGAAAGTATGATGGTAACGGGAGCGCTAACCTGGGGAATTGGACTTGTGGGAGCACACAATTCCGGCAAAGTAATGACCTGGAACGGAATTTCAATGTATGGAGGAATCGCTTTAGGAGCCCCGTTAAGTATATGGATGGGAAGCCAATTCGGTAGTGTTGTTCCTTTTACATTAATTCTGGTCCTTTCTGTAGTGAGCTGGTTATCAACAGCCCGGCTGCCAACCCTTGAAGCGGATCCTACTCATATAAGAACTCCTTTTTATAAAGTGATTGCAAAAGTCTCCGATCAGGGATTGGCACTGGCTTTCTCTTCCATAGGATTTGCATGCATAGCTTCCTTTATCGCTTTGCTTTTCGCTGAGAAAAACTGGGAGCATGCTTCTCTTGCTTTTGTTTGTTTTGGTGGATTTTACATTCTTACCAGAATATTATTTGCCTCCCTTCCCGACAAGTACGGTGGTTATAAAGTAGCCTTAGGGTCTTTTGCTATTGAGATCATAGGACAGCTATTGATAGGTTTTTCTCATTCGGGATGGATGGCAATCGTAGGCTGTGCACTTACGGGAATTGGTTTTTCCCTGGTATTTCCATCTTTGGGAGTACTCGCCATTAAAAAGGTAACTCCGCAAATGAGAGGAACAGCACTGGGAGCTTATTCCGCTTTTTTCGATCTTTCACTAGGCCTGGCTGGTCCGATAGCGGGGATTATTGCAGGCTGGCTGGGATATCAGTCTATTTATTTTTTTGGCGCGATCAGTGGGCTTCTGGCTATGCTGACTTTAATGGGCAGAAAAAGCGGACATCAATAATTTTCATTTTTCTCCATACTAAATAAAAAAGACTAACCATTCTTCGGTTAGTCTTTTTTATTTTTTCGATGAATAGTGCTACTTCTTCATCCAGGATTGATTGTCTTTTTTATCAGAACGTTTTTTCCCGTTATCAATATTATAGGCAAAACCAACTCCCAAAGTCTGTTTCAGCTGTGTTCTTCTGATCTGGTTGTGATCATATAAAAGATCCAGCGTTATGTTGGTTGAAATAAATTTGTTGATCTTCATATTTAAAATTCCGCTGTAAGACAGGACCAGTCTTTCAGGATGATCTAAATAATTGGAAAAGACAGACCCTGTATTTGTAAGGTTGATGTTTTCCATGATCTTTATTTTATAAATGGCTGTTCCCAGGAAACCGAACTGAAATAGTGAAGAATCTCCATCATTCTTTAAGCCGTAAGTTCCTGCATACTGAAGGTCTTTATCCAGTACAAAAGTTACCCTTGCATTTGCCGGACGTAATGTCATGGTGAAATTATCATTAGGTCTGTATGTAAAACCAGCACCTACATTAAGGTATCCCGGAGCCATAAAGTTGGATATCTTTTTCGCATCAGGATTATTTCCGTCCTCATAGCCCGGAGCAAATTGAGTTTGTAAACTTACACCACCGGATGCGTACCAATTTTTAGCGATCTCCCTCCCATAGTTACTTGAAAGATTAATTACATCCTGGGTCTTTCTTGTTCCTACGCCCTGGGTATTGTTTTGTCCGTATCCAAGGATAATAATATTTTCCCAAAGGTCCTTCCCTTTTTCATAAGTAAGGTTATAATTCACACCGGCAAGCCAACCCACGTTGTTTGCTCCACCACCTACCCAGTTCGAGAATGCCGCCTGGTTCAGCATTAATGTGTTTTGACCTTGAATGCTCCATGCTTTTGTCGTATCAACAGCCGGAGCCTCTGTTTTTGCTTCTTGTGCTGCAGCAAAAATTCCCAAAGAAAGAGAAAGGGTTAATAAAATTTTTTTCATAATTTATAAGATTTGGTTGCAAAAATAGAAATATAAATTTTGTTAAAAAATATTAAAAAAATCTAAAATCACTTAAAATTAAGATTTTTTATAATACAATTTTAAAAAGTTATAGAACAATATTTTACAGATCATTCACTTTTGTATGAAATATATCGTATTAAGCGGTATTTCTGATAGAAATCATTTTTTATGAATTAACGCAGTGCTTGTGACTCTTTATCTGCATGATAAATTATTAAACGGGGATTTAATTTCTTAATTTTGAACTACACAGAAATAATACCGATTGAATGAAAAAAGAAATCCTTTATCTGAAAATTGCCGGGATCATTGAGCAGCAGATTCTCAGTGGAACGTTAAGGCTTGGTGATAAATTGCCTTCTATACGGACCTTACAGAAAGTATATAATGTAAGCATCAATACCGTTCGGCAGGCATTTCTGGAGTTAGAAAGTAAATCGTTGATAGAACCACGACCTAAATCCGGCTACTATGTAAGTAAAGCTTCACAAAGGAAATTTTCTCTTCCTTCTGTTATTATCCTGGAATCCCTGCAAAAAGAGCAGTACCCGGAACATCTTTTCCTTAAGACATTTGCTTCTTCGGAAAATACGGACATTACCCATTTTTCCCTCGGGCTGCCGGAAAAAAGCCTGCTGCCCATCGCCCAGCTTAATAAGAGCGTGACTACAGTTATGCGAAGCCTGGCAAATGGCGGGGCAACGTACGAATCTGTTCAGGGAAATCTCAATTTTAGAAGAACGGTTGCCAGATGGGCATTTATGCTGGAGGGTAAAGTTACAGAAGATGATGTGATAGCAACGTCCGGAGCGATGAACGGAATGTTTACCTGCCTGATGGCGGTTACCAAACCCGGAGATAAGGTTGCTGTAGAAAGTCCCGCTTACTTTGGTATTCTTAAAATGATAAATGCCATGGGACTTGAAGCTGTAGAAATCCCTTCAGACCCTTCTACAGGTTTAGATCTCGAAGCATTGAAAAAGGTTTTGCCTGTCATAAGTGCATGCTGTTTTGTGGTTAACTTCAATAATCCTTTAGGTACACTCATGCCTGACGATCATAAAAAGGAGCTTGTAAAAATGCTTACGGAATGGGATATTCCATTAGTTGAAAATGATATTTTCAGGAATGTGTATTATGGAGCCGAGAGGCCGAAACCCTGTAAAGCATTTGATGAAGCCGGTATTGTGATGTTGGTGAATTCCATATCCAAAACACTGGCACCGGGTTACAGGCTCGGATGGATTATCCCGGGCAAGTATAAGGATAAAATTATCCAGCAGAAGCTGATACAAACGCTTTCTACCCCTGCTTTGTATCAGGAAGCCATATCCCATTTTTTAGAAAACGGAAGGTATGATCATCATCTTCGTACATTCCGGAAAATAGTACAAAATAATTGTCTGAAGCTTCAGCAGGGCATTGAGGATTATTTTCCTGATAATACTAAAGTTTCCCAGCCGGAAGGTGGATTTATGGTATGGCTGGAACTTGATAAAAAAATTGATACTGTCAAACTGTTTGATATGGCCATCAGGCGGAATATTACTTTTGCTCCGGGAAGAATGTTTACCCAATACAATCAGTATAACAACTGTATGAGGCTTAATTTTGCGATGGAATGGACAGATAAAGTTAACTCCGATCTTAAGACGCTTGGGGAAATTGCCAGTAATTGGTAATCTGTGCCCTAATAAAAAACAGCAACTGTATCTGTACCTGTCGTACGAATTGCTCTAAATTTGTACCAACAAAACCAAATGATTGAAAAAATTGATGAGGCTATAAGTAATAATTATAGCTTCGTCTTTTTTTATGTCCTTTTCTCTTAAAAAAATTAACTTCTTTTGTTTTTTCTGTTATTTTCCATTGATCAATCTGATATATCTAATTTCGGAGAAATAATTTAAACCTATTAGCCCTTTATTGATGGGGGTTAACTCATTTTTTTTTAAAGCAGTAGGTATAAATACTGACCAAAAAAAATGGTGTTTTCTACTCTAGTGTTTGTTTTATTATAGTTGCACCTTTGGTATGTTAAAACATAAAAAACAAACACCATGTCAAAATTCAAAATCAACATCGTTGCAGGTCCGCTTTGGAGCAACGATCAGGCTCAGAAATTAGGAGGTCGTATTGCTGCGGCACATTTAGGAAAATTTACCGGACAATGGTCTACCATTGTTGAGGGGGAAATGAGTGTAATTGAAGTTGAGTACGATACGGTTCCTACAGGAAGCACAGAATATACATTGGATGTTCTGGCAGGTCCTATCTGGAGCAATGAAGATGCAAAAGAAATATGCCCTTCCATTTGTGCCTCTTACGGTGGTACCTGGAACGGACAATGGACAACAGTCGTTGAAGGTAAAATGAGCGTTTGCGGCTGTGTATTCAAATTTTAGTCAATAAAAAGTTTCAAACCTCCGGGATTTTTCCCGGAGGTTTTTTTATGGATCTGAAATACTTGCTGTATGTTTAAATAGAAAAAACTCCTCTGAAAGAATTATACCTATATTTGAAAATATATTAATAGTATGTATGCATAATATTAATATGTTATTTAAAATTGAATTAAAATATTAATAAAATTATAATGTATTACATAATATATTTTATTATATTTGCACTTCGAAATAATTTTTTTTCATCATTTGTGTTTTTTAAGGCCTCCCTCGGGAGGCTTTTTTATGGAGTGGAAATTCCTGCTGATTGCTTTTTGAACGCCAGAGGTGAAAGTCCCGTTACCCTTTTGAAAAAGCTACTGAAATAAGCAACATCTTCATATCCTAATTCATAAGCAATTTCTTTGGCTGAGCTGTTGGTAAAAAGCAGTAATCTTTTAGCTTCCAGTATAATCCTTTGCTGAATGATTTCAGAGGGAGTTCCGTTATTATAGAGATTAAAAAGATTGGACAGGGTTTTGGGAGACTTATGAAGCTGATCTGCATAAAACTTTACGGAATGTTCCGACTTATAATTCTTTTCAACCAGTAAACTGAATTGCCGGATAATATCCAGTTTTTGTTCAGGAAATTGATCTGCAACAAATTGTTTTTTTGCCGACCGTGTAATCAGGATGATCAGGCGCTTCAACAGCATCCGGAGCATGTCCTCCTGGATATCATCTACATCCTGGAATTCTTCAATAAAAATACGCAGTAGCAATGTGAGTTTATCACGGACCTGATCCTCCACGGAAACAAACATACTTTGAGACAAACCATAAAAAAGAAATCCTACACACCCTACTTCGGAATCATGACTTTCAATGCAGTAGAAATCTTTATTAAACTGCCATACGATGATTTGTGAATTGTCGGGAAAATCAAATGACTGATTGACCATTAAGCAAAGTATGCTGCCTGATTTGAATAGATAGGATATTTTATCTATTGTAATAAAAATGTCCGGACCCTGGTTCCATGCCAATGTCAGAAATTTGTCTTTACGGTCTTTTCCGTAGAAAACCCTGTCAAATTTTTCTTCATGGACAAGAAGCCGGCAAGCTGCTTCCGTCTGTTTATTATAGAAATTATAGATCATCTTTTATCTCACTAATTTTTAATAAAAGTCTTATTTGAACAAATGTATCATTTGGAAAGGGAAAAAAGCATACATCTTCGGGAAATTGTTCTATTTTTTTGAGGTCAGGGATCACTGAACTTTGTCGTATTAATTTTAAACAACAATTACAAATGAAAAATTTTCAGATTCCTCAAAAAGAGCAGCTTTCAGAAGCAAATCAAAATATTTTTAACCAATTAGAAAAAGGGGTTGGCTTTGTTCCTAATCTGTATGCAACTTTTGCACATTCGGAAAATGGGCTTGCCACTTATCTTGCCTTGCAAAATGCCAAGTCATCCTTAAAAGCAAAAGAAAAAGAAGTAGTGAACCTTATTGTCAGCCAGTATAACAATTGCCTGTATTGTTTAAGTGCTCACACTGCTATTGCAAAGCTGAACGGATTTGATGATGATCAGATCCTTGAAATCAGAAAAGCAAAAATATCTTTTGATTCAAAACTCAATTCCTTAGGGCAACTGGTTTATGAGGCAGTAAGCAATAAGGGTGAGATTTCTGAGGAGACAAAAAATCAGTTTTTCAATGAAGGATATACCGAAGGCCATTTGGTAGATGTGATTATTGCGATCGGTGATAAAACAATAACCAATTACTTGTTTGCAGCTACAAAAATTCCCGTAGACTGGCCATTAGCTCCGGAACTGTAAATAATTACAAAAGGCAATCTCAAAAAGAGATTGCTTTTTTATTACCTGTTGCATACATCCCGATAAAAGATTCCAAAGCTTGGGATTTGGGAATGCTTTTCAGGTAGATGAGAGAAGTGGATATGGTATTGATCTCCTTACTGAGCTTAAAGGTTTTCAATTTCCTGCCACCGTAATACTTTTCAATCAGCTCAAGCGGAAGCAAGGTAATTCCCAGGCCTGCTTCAACGAAATTAATGATCCCTTCAATAGAATTCATGACCATGCTCTTGTATTGTATCACTCCCCTTGCATTGAGCAAAGTTTCAAGCCTTGCCCTGTAAACGCAACCCTGGTCAAAAACAACAATATTCAGATTGTCCTTTTTGAGAATTTGATTGACTGATCTTTCATCCAGAGAAGTCACAATAACCAGCTCATCCTGCTTGATGTGGATCTGCTCGAGTTGTGCGGAATGAATAGGTGCAGAAACAAACGCCGCATCCAGCTTATAATTCAGAACATCATCAATAAGCTTTGAGCGGGTGTCCGATTTAAATTCCAGCTGGACATGAGGATAAGCATTCATAAAACCCGAAAGGATTTCGGGGGCTTTAAATACCAGTGTTGTCTCTATACATCCTATGCACAGGTTCCCTCCTATCTGATCAGAATTTTTAATTTCCTTTTTGGCTTCTTCTATTGTGTGTGAAATCTTACGGGCATATTGAATAAATGCATGTCCGGCCGTGGTTAAAGAAACTTTTCTGGAAGTACGCGTAAAAAGCTGAGCTTCCAGTTCTTCTTCGAGCGTTTTTATCCTTGCGGTAACATTGGATTGTACGGTACACATAACTTCCGCAGCTTTTGTAAAACTGCCGGAAGCAGCTACTGCTTCAAATATTTTTAAATCATTTAAATTCATGTATCATTTTTTATGATTATTCATATCATAATTAATCGTTTTATGTAATCAAATGTATGGCGTAATTTTGAAATAACAAAAAAATAAAAACAATTATGAACCCAACCATTTATTACAACAATACAGACGTTGATGGTCTGAATATTTTTTACCGTGAATCCGGGCCTGAAGATGCTCCTGTTCTTTTGCTTCTTCATGGATTTCCTACGTCTTCACACATGTTCCGCAACCTGATTCCTAAGCTGAATGATCAATATCATATCATTGCACCGGATCTACCGGGTTTCGGGTTTAGTGATGCTCCGGATTCTGACCACTTCAGCTATACGTTTGATAATCTTGCCAGGATAATGCAGGGATTTATTGATAGATTGGAATTAAAAAGATTTGCCCTTTATATTTTTGATTATGGTGCTCCTACCGGTCTTAGGTTAGCTTTAGCCAATCCCGAAAAAATAACGGGAATTATTTCTCAGAATGGGAATGCATATGAAGAAGGTCTTAGTGACAGCTGGAGTTCGATAAGAAAATACTGGGAAGATCCTACTCCGGAAAACCGTAAGCTCTTAAGTGATTTTACTTCTGAAAAGATGACCAAATTCCAGTACCAGGAAGGTGTTAAGGATCTTTCGCTTATCGCCCCTGAATCTTATG
Source organism: Chryseobacterium sp. B21-037 (assembly GCF_028570785.1). NCBI lineage: Bacteria > Pseudomonadati > Bacteroidota > Flavobacteriia > Flavobacteriales > Weeksellaceae > Chryseobacterium > Chryseobacterium sp. B21-037. The sequence continues at coordinate 1,261,526 of NZ_JALGCB010000001.1, read as the reverse complement.
CTCTGGATCAGCATTTTCTGGACCGCCCGGGAATGAATGATATTCAGATTGACCTGATGCTGGATTACCGGACTAATGTGGCACTATATCCTGAATTTCAGGCATATTTCAGAAAATACCAGCCCCGGTTCCTGGCTGCATGGGGAAAATATGATCCTTTCTTTTTGCCTCCGGGAGCGGAAGCTTACAAAAAAGATATTCCTGATGCTATTGTAAAATTTTATGAAACCGGACATTTCGCACTGGAAACCCATACAGAAGAAATAAGTAATGACATCAGGGAGTTTTTAAAAGGCCTGCCTTCGTAAGCCTGGAATATTGTATTCATAAAAAAATGTCCGGTCATTCATCTGGCCAGACATTTTTTAATGGAAATTAAAAATACTTTAGTTATATATTCATATTTTCGATAACCATAGCGGAAGCTCCGCCGCCGCCATTACAAATGGCAGCTACACCATATTTTCCCTTTTCCTGTTGAAGGACATTGACAAGCGTCACAAGAATTCTGGCCCCGGAAGCTCCTATAGGATGTCCGATGGCTACTGCGCCGCCATATACATTCACTTTTTCAGGATCAAAACCTAAGATCTTCTGATTGGAAAGTACAACTGAGGCATAAGCTTCATTGATCTCAAAATAATCTACTGCTGAAAGGTCAAGGTTGGCACTTAAAAGAGCTTTTGGAATAGCAAGAGCCGGAGATGTTGTGAACCATTCCGGTGCCTGGGCGGCATCTGCGTAACCGATAATTTTGGCAAGCGGTTTCAGCTGATATTTTTCTACAGCTTCTGCCGAAGCGAGAATCAAAGCTGCGGCACCGTCATTCAGATTACTGGAGTTGGCCGCGGTAAGCAATCCGTCCCGTTCAAAAACAGGCTTCAGCTGAGCCATTTTTTCAGGAATAAGCTTAAAAATATCTTCATCTTTATCGATGGTAATGGTTTCTTTTCCTTTGGTGAATTCTACAGGAACAATTTCATTTTTAAATTTCCCCTGTGCAGTTGCGTTTTGTGATTTCTGATAAGAAGACAATGCATAATCATCCAGTTCCTGCCGGGTATGTCCATATTTTTTAATTCCCAGCTCTGCCGCACTTCCCATATGGAAATTATGATAAACGTCCCATAAACCGTCTTTAGTCATCCCATCAGTAAGGGTAAGGTCTCCTAATTTTTTTCCGTTTCTTATGAAGGCATAATGTGGTGTATTGCTCATACTTTCCATTCCGCCTGTTACGATGAGATGTTCAAGGCCTGTCTGGATTTGCTGTGCTCCCAATGAAGTTGCCTTCATTCCTGAAGCACATACCTTATTGATGGTCGTGGCATCTTTATCATACGGGATATCAGCAAAAATAGCAGCTTGTCTTGCCGGAGCCTGTCCTACTCCTGCACTCAGTACATTTCCCATATAAACACTGTCCAGTAATTCCGGTTCCAGAGAAATGTTTTTATAAGCTTCCCGAATGGCCAGAGCGCCCAGCTGTGTGGCTGTAAAAGTGGACAGATTCCCAAGTAATCCTCCGACGGGAGTACGTTTTGCTGATACAATGAATACTTCTTTCATGATATTGATTTTATTATATTTTATATGATTCTGTTTTAATGGTCTGCTGATACGATTACTATTTTTTTATTTTTATTCCTCTTCAGGAAAAATAATAATAAAGGTAAGACAAATATAAATGCCAGACCAATAACCATATAGGCATCGATATAGCTTAAAAAAAATGATTGTTTCACCACAATTTTTTCCACCAGACCTATTGCTTTTTGCTGTGCTTCAGGAAGACCGAATCCCTTGCTCTGAAAAAGTGAAGTATAGGTTTGAAGACGATCCATTACCGAACGGTTATCCGGAGTAAGGTTGGAGATAAGGTCGGTACGGTGAAGGGCAACCCTTCTTGCGATATATGTATTGATAATGGATATTCCAAATGAACCACCCAACTGGCGCATCATGTTGTTAATAGCGGTTCCCTGGGGCATATCTTCAGCTTTTAAAGAAGAAACGGCAAGTGATGCAAGCGGAACGGTAAGTAAAGCCATTCCCAGTGCTCTGAATATAAGATTAATGGAAATTGTAGCAAAAGAAACATCCAGGTTTACCTGTGCCATAGACCAGTTAAAATAAATAAAACAACAAAAACCAAGAAATACTACCAATGCAGGAGGAACTCCTTTTTGCAAAACTTTCCCGGTAATGATCAGCGCAAATACGGCAATAATGGAACCCGGAAGCAGTAAAAGACCAGCCTGAGCCGGGTTGAATCCTAAAAAGCGTTGTGCCAGTACAGGAGTGAGGTAAATGGAAGTAAACATGCCAATCCCGGTTATAAAGGTAAGTATGGCAGAGATACTGAGTGAAGGGTGCTTAAGAACCGATAGCTTTACCACGGGATGTGGTATAGTGAGCTCCCTGTGAACGAAAAGAACGAGTGAAAGGACAGCTGCTACAGTGAGGAAAATAATATAACGGGCAGCAAACCAGTCTTCCGTTTCCCCACGCTCCAAAACCGTTTGTAAAGAGCCGATACCAATAATTAAGAGAATAATTCCTGGCCAGTCGATCTTTTTAACCTTTTGCCGGGTCGGAGATTCGGGTAATAATTTTAAACATAGAATAGCGGCCAGTATTCCTAAAGGAATGTTGATGTAAAAGATCCATCGCCATGAAAAGTTATCCGTAATAAATCCACCGAGTGTAGGCCCGATCGTGGGTCCTATAAAAACCCCGATCCCAAATAAAGCGCTGGCAATATTCTGTTTTTCTTTTGGAAAACACTCGTATACAACCATGGCAGATACAGATAATAATGCTCCACCTCCAATTCCCTGCAGAAACCGGAACATGACGAGTTCCCAGAGGTTTGTGGAGTTGCCGCACATAAAAGAACAAAAGGTAAACAGGATAATAGAGCCGATGTAATAATTCCGCCGGCCAAGGTTATTGACCAGAAAGCTGGTCATCGGAATAATAATAACGTTGGCAATTCCATAAGCTGTAACCACCCAGGAAATGTCTTCTAATGTTGCCCCCAGGTTTCCGCTCATATAATTGAGGGCAACATTTACTATGGAAGTGTCTATAAGCTCCATAATGGCTGCGGAGATTACCGTGATAATAAGAATGATTCTTTTCATAGCATTTTACTATTTAATATACCGATCGGTATATTTTGAATTAAAAAATTTTATGATTCAAACAAAAGGAATAAACCGTCTTTAATTCAGTAGTTCCATTTTTAAATGGCAAAGATATAAAATAAATATACCAATCGGTATATTTATTTTCGGAATCATAAAAAGCCGTTCAAACGGTTGAACGGCTTTGTGCTAAAATGATTATTCTGCTTTATTTTTAAGGATCATCAGGAGATTGTAAGTTCCTTTTTGTACCAGTCTTTTATTTTTTAACGATTCAGATTTGAGAATTTCCGTAAATCCATTATCTGAAATTCCTGTGATTACGGGGATCATTTTATACCGGTGATTTCCAAGGTCTTCAAAGATATAGTTCTTATTTTCAAATGATACTATAGATTCGCCGGGTAAGCCGGTCGTATTTCTACCACTAATGCTTACTTCTGCATTGATGTACATTCCGCGCACAAACTCTGTGCTGGATGCGGACAATTTGGCTATAGCTACCGAGGATCCTCCATTTTCGATATTGGGAACAAGGCTTATAATTTTGGCAGGATATTTCTGGTCCGGGTTCTGATTATTATACACCAGGATCTCCTGCCCGGTTTTTATATCATTTACGTCATTTTCAAATACTTTTAATTCCAATAACAGACCAGCAGGGTCAATCAGTTCAAATAAGGTATCGGAAGGATTGATATACTGACCATTATTAACCCATATTTTACTTACAAAACCGCTAAAAGGGGCATGAATGCTTATTCTGCTTTTAATATTTCCGGAATTTAGTCCTTTCGCATTGATGCCTATGATCCTGAGTTTTTCTTCCAGTCCCTTCAATGTAGCGTTCAGTGTGGAATAATCCGCCTGGGCGGTCTGTAATGTTTTGTCACTACTGGCTTTGCTGGTGTTGAGGTCTTTTTGCCTGTTGAAGTTCAATCTTGCTGATTCAAGCTGGGCCTTTGTAACGAGATAATCCTGCTGAAGCTGTATGAACTGAGGATCTTCTACTACAGCCAGTACCTGTCCTTTTCTGAAATGACTCCCGTTAATAACATTGATCGATTTTATATGTCCTCCCATAATACTGGAAAGAGAACTGATATGAGACGGAGCTATGTCTGCTTTTCCGTTCAGCCGTACCGTTTTTTCCATGATCCTGTTTTGAATACCTGTCAAGGTAAGCCCTGTAATTTTGATCTGCTGATCACTTAACTGAACGATATTCTGGTTTTTTGATGCCAGTTTTTTATTTTCATAGACTGTGGTTTCCTCTTTCTTTCCCGAACATGAGGTTAAAAATAAGGCCGCAACAATGATGTATAATGATGATTTTCTGAAATACATGATATTATTATTTTGAAATTAAGAAATTAAGCTCGGCCCCCGTTTGATTGAGTCGATCTAAATTTTCGATATAATCAACCTTTATTTTAACAGCCTGATTGGTTAAAATAACCCAATTGAGGAAATCGATCTCTCCTGCTTCCATTTGTTTTTGGGCTGCTTTAAGAATTGTTTCAGCTTTGGGCAGTTGCTTCTGTTCGTAATTTTGTATGATCGCAAGCTGGTTAGCATAGGTATTGGCCAGCTGTTCATACCTGTTTTTCAGTTCGGTTTCTTTTCTTTGGTATTGATTTTCTGCAATGGCCACTTTTGCTTTTGTTGCTTTTGCCAGTGCTCGCTGTCCTTTTGTAAATAGAGGGATCCCAACACCGACCTGAACGGAATTGAAACGGTTGTTATTGATATTCTTCATGCTCTGATTAGTGTATCCTACAAGAAGATCCGGAAGGAGTTTGCTTTGTTCTAAACGGGCTTCTGCTTCATTCACCTTGATTTGCTGATTCAGATACTGGAGCTGCGGATGATTTCTTAAGACATCCCCCGGAATTTGAAAGTCAACATTCAGGACGGGTTGATCAGTAAGCGGCAGGTATCTTTTTTCCGACTGAAGCAATACCTGAAGCTGGAGCTGTGCAATATTGAGGTCGTTTTCAATAATATTCAGCTGCACTGCGGCCTGTTCCCTTTGAATTTCGGCCGTTGACTCCTCGAGAATATTGGCTTCTCCTTTTTTCAAACGTAAACTTGCTTTGTCGGCAAAGCCATTGTACAGCTCACTGATGTAATCCAGCACTTTTTTCTTTTCCTTTAGAATAATAATTCTGTAAAAAACTTCTGAAACTTCTTTAGTCAGTTGGGCTTGGGTGAGCTGCTGATTCATAAGACCTGAAGCCCATTCCGCATCCAGCAATTGTTTTCTTCTGGAATAAACAGTCGGAAAACTAATGCGTTGAGATACGGAAAACGAATTATCGGTTTCGATTCCCTGTATCTGGCCGATACCTGCTGTCACTTCCAGTTGAGGAATGTCGAGATAGCTTGATTTCAGTTTTTCCTGATAGGCTGAAATGAGTCTGGAATTCTTATAGTTTCCGTTTTGCCGGAAGGCAGCTTCCAATGCCTGATCCAGTGTAATGTTTTCCTGTGCCTGAATACTTCCGAAAGAAATGAATAACAGGAGTATGGTTAGTTTTTTAAAGTTTCTTTTTTTTGAGAATTTCATTTTATTTTTATTGATTCGTTCAAATAAGACATACAAAATAGGCAGGACAAATAAGGTTAAGAGCGTAGCAAGCATTAAGCCTCCTATAACCACGGTAGCCAGAGGTCTCTGTACTTCTGCCCCTGCACCACTGCTTAACGCCATAGGAAGAAAGCCCAGCGAAGCGACAAAAGCAGTCATCAGTACGGGACGAAGCCGGATTCTTGTGCCCATTAAAACAATTCTGCTGAGATTGGTTATTCCATTATTTTTTAATCGGTTGAATTCTGATATCAAAACAATTCCATTAAGTACCGCAACACCAAATAATGCAATAAATCCTACTCCTGCACTGATGCTGAAAGGCATTCCCCTGAGGGCCAGAAAATAAACTCCACCAATGGCTGATAGCGGAATTGCGGTGTAGATCAGCAAACTGTGTTTTACGGAACCAAATGCGAAGAAAAGAAGCAGAAAGATCATTACCAGTGAAATAGGAACAGCGACACCTAATCTTGCTTTAGCTTCATTTAAGTTTTCAAAGGCTCCACCATAAGAGATGGTATAACCTGAAGAGAGTTTCAATTCTTTATCGGTCTTTTGCTGAAGTTCCTCCACGATACTTTGAACATCTCTTCCACGGACATTAAATCCGACAACAATTCTTCTTTTGGTATCTTCCCTCTGGATTTGGTTGGGACTGCTTTTCAATTCTATGCTAGCCAGCTGGTGTAAAGGAATCTGCTCACCAGAAGCAGTCGGAACCAGAAGATTTTGAATACTTGTTATATCTTTTTTATGCTCATTGTCCATTCTTACCACGACATCAAATTTTCTTTCACCTTCATACAAAGCCCCGGCAGTTTGTCCGGCAAAAGCCATATTGATCACCCTATTGATTTCCATTACGGAAATATGGTAACGCGAGAGCTCGGCACGGTTATAACCGATAACTACCTGTGGCGCCCCGACAACAGGCTCCAGATAAAGATCCTGTGCACCTTTTACTGTATTGATAATCCCACCCAGCTTTTTGGCATATGCAGCAAGGCTGTCCAGATCTTCTCCATAAATTTTACACACCACATCCTGTCTTGCTCCGGTCATTAATTCATTAAAGCGCATTTGTACCGGGAACTGAAAACCTGTTTTGAGCCCGGGAATAACCTGCAATGCTTTGCTCATCTTTTCGGATAATTCCGGGAATGATCGTGCAGACGACCATTCTTTTTTAGGCTTCAGAACAATGATCATATCACCCGCATCCATTGGCATCGGCTCTGTGGGAATTTCGGCACTTCCGATTTTAGTGACTACCTTTTGCACCTCTGGAAACTGTTTTAAAAGAATGTGCGCCGCCTGGGTGGTTGCTTTTTTGGTTTCATTAATATTACTTCCCTGCAGGATACGCATTTCTACAGCAAAATCACCTTCCTCCAATGATGGAATAAACTCTCCTCCCATCCGGGAAAGGGTGAAAACAGCTCCTGCGAAAAGGAGAAGTACTGTGATAATAATGGTTTTTCTGTACTTCAATGCTTTTATCAGAAGCTTTTGATGCCCGGTTTCTACCCTGGTCATCACCTTGTCTGAAATATTGTCTTTGGTCTTTTTCTTTCTGCTAAGAACCAGGGAACTCATCATTGGAATATAAGTAAGGGAAAGCAGGAAGGCCCCGATCAATGCAAACGCGACAGTCTGAGCCATGGGTTTGAACATTTTACCTTCAATCCCTTGTAATGTGAAAATAGGGAGGTATACGATCAGGATAATAATCTGCCCGAAAACCGCACTATTTACCATCTTGGTAGCGGAATCTGAAACCTGTGTATCCATTTCTTTTTTGCTGAGGATATGATCTTTCCCGAAATGTTTTTTATGGGCAAGCTGATGCAACACAGCTTCTACGATAATAACAGCCCCATCAACGATAAGTCCGAAATCAAGAGCACCGAGGCTCATGAGGTTTCCTCCGACTCCAAAAAGGTTCATCATGATTATGGCAAAAAGCATTGCAAGTGGAATTACAGAAGCGACAAGCAGACCGGCACGGAAGTTTCCTAAAAAGAGAACAAGAATGAAAACAACAATCAGGGCTCCTTCCATCAAATTGGTTTTTTACGGTACTGATTGTATTGTTAACCATTTTCGCACGATCCAGGAAAGGCTCAATAACAACACCTTCCGGTAAGGTTTCCTGAATTTTTTCCAGACGCTGTTTAATATTACCAATCACTTCGTTGGCATTTTCTCCTTTAAGCATCAGTACAATAGCTCCCGAGACCTCTCCTGTGTCATTATAGGTCATTGCTCCATACCGGGTGGCATATCCCGTTTTTACTTCCGCCACATCCCTGATAAGAACAGGAATGCCTTCTCCTGTTGCTGATACTTCGATATTACCTATATCTTCAGTACTTCCCAGAAGACCCTCTGTCCTAATGAATAATACAGTCTCCTTCTTTTCAATATAAGCCCCGCCGGTATTTTGATTATTCCGCTCCAGGGCATCGAAAACGTCATTGATGGTAATATCAAATGCTTGTAATTTATTGGGATTGATAGCAATCTCATATTGTTTCAGTTTTCCTCCAAAGCTGCTGACATCCGCAACTCCTTTTGTTCCCAGAAGCTGGCGGCGGATAATCCAGTCCTGGATGGTTCTCAGTTCGGTCTCATCGTAGATGTTCTCGTAGCCTTTTTTTGCCCGCACCACATATTGGAATATTTCACCTAATCCACTGGAGATAGGTCCCAATTCCGGTTTTCCGATTCCTTCCGGTATATTATCCTGGACTATCTGCAGACGTTCCTGAACCTGTTGTCTTGCCCAATATACATCGGTATTATCATTAAATACCACCGTAACAAGGGATAAGCCGAACCGTGAAAAACTTCGGAGCTCTGTTATGCCATTGATGTTACTGGTAGCCTGTTCAATGGGAAAGGTTACCAGACGTTCGATATCAGCTGCTCCATATGAGGGTGCGACAGTGATAATCTGTACCTGATTATTGGTAATATCAGGCTGAGCATCAATTGGAAGCTTTGTTGTTTCATAGATTCCAAGAAGAATCAGCCCCATTGTAAAAAGGGCAATAATGAGTTTATTCTTTACAGAAAACTCAATAATTTTATTTAACATGAAAAAATTAATTAATTGATAGATAACAAGATTAAGCTGCTCTAAAAAGTATTTTAAAGCATAGTTATTGCGCAGAGATTAATTAAGAATGGCGTGGAGGCTGGAAAATCCTGGAAAGATAGAGTCCGGAAAAATCTTTTTCCTGATAAAAAGTGTTTTTTTGCTGAACCGGAAATTCTTTTATTTTTTCAATATGAAATAGGGTTTCCGGAAGTTGCGCATATACCATAAGCACAACAGGAGGATTGATGAATGGCAGTTTCTGATCGGTATCCCAATCCTGGTCTTTTTTATGATTATCATAATGTTCTACCAGAAATTCTACACAATTGCCGTCATATTCCATCAGATGTTCTATAAAGACCGGAGCCTTCAATACTTCCGCCATATTTGTTGTCGCAAATACGTAAGTCATAGAACAAAATATAGAAATCCACTTCAGCATAGGTGACAAAGATAAGGTTTTTTGGTCTTTTTTACGTGAATTAATTGTTAAAAAATGCTTTATTCATGCATGTTTTACTCTTTTTACTAAAGTTTGATTAATACGATAACAATCAAAGTTAGAGTTTTATAACCTTATGTTTTTTGAGATGATAATTTTTGATTTTCAATATTTTACATTTTTTTGCTGCTGTACCTGAATCATCCGTTTTTGGTATTTAGGTATTATTGCAATTGTTTTCTTTACCCTACTAAAATTAGACTGAAGTTCTTCTTAATGGATAAGATAAAGTTAAGGGCTGCTTTAGGGAAATGTTTTACATTGTATATTTGTAATTCAATTAAAAATTGATGACCCATCCTAAAGAGATATTACAGCAACATCTGTCGCAATTTGTTTCTCTCAATGAAGAGCAACTGGATTATGTATTTTCGCATTTCACCCTGATCAGTCTGAAAAAAGGACAGATGCTTTTGTCGGAAGGAAATCATGTAGATCACGAATATTTTGTCCTGGAGGGTTGCCTTAAGGCGTTTTATCTAAATGATGCCATGAAGATGTTTATTTTACAATTTGCAATGCCAAATTGGTGGGTTTCCGATTATAATGCACTGTACAGTCATCAGAAGGCAACCATAAATATTGATTGCATTACCCATGCAACCGTATTGGCCATATCCAATAAAAACAGAGAAAAGATATGCAGCGAAATTCATGAAATGGAGCATTTTTTCAGGTGGAGAACCAATAAAGGCTATGTTGCAGTACAGAAACGCCTTCTTTCACTAATGAATAACGATGCTAAGTTCAGATACGAAGAACTTTTATCAATGTATCCTCAATTGTATAATCTTGTCCCTAAACATCTTATAGCTGCTTATCTCGGTGTTTCCAGAGAAACCTTAAGCCGTTTGTATCAATCCTGATCTCTTAATTTACTCATTGCTTTTCAGTAAAATTAAATTGTGACCCAGGTCACGCAACTTTTTAACGTCCCCTTCTGAACTTTGTGTCAACATTTAAACATAGAAAAAATGAATACACAAAATTTTAAAGTAGACCATGAAAAAAGTACAATAGAATGGACCGGAAGAAAAATAACCGGTGCTCATAATGGGACCATCGGAATCAAAGAGGGGTCATTTACTTTTAAAGACAACCAACTATCTTCAGGAACATTTATTATAGATACCCGTTCTATAAAAATTCTTGATATCGAAGATGCTGAGACCAACGCTCAGTTTGCGGGTCATTTAGCTTCCGATGATTTCTTTAATTCGGATCAGTTTCCGGAATCTACCTTTGAAATCAGGCATATAGAGCCTGGTGATGATCATCTGTATTATGTAAACGGAGATCTTACGATTAAGGGAATCACCCATCCTATTGATACTGTATTAAAAATCGAGAACACTCCAAACTCAGCAACTATTCAAAGTAAAATTGTTCTTGATCGTACTAAGTATAATATGAAATTCAGATCAGGTAATTTCTTTACGGATTTAGGGGATACCTTGATATACAACAATTTTGACCTCACCATTAATCTGGTTGCTGAATCAGTTGAAAATAATTAATAATCCTAAAAATTTACAATCATGCCTTATATAAAAATAGAAGTTCTGCGTGACGGAGTTACAAGAGAACAAAAACAACTTTTGATAAAAGGAGTAACAGAACTGGTAACTTCAGTTTTGAATAAAGATCCGCATCTTACCCATGTAGTGATTGATGAAATAGAAGATGATAACTGGGGATATGCCGGAGAGCAGGTATCTGCGTTGAAAGAACAGGGATTTTCCACCGATAAAAAATAGAAAAATGGAAAAACAAACGGTCATCATAACAGGTGCATCCTCAGGAATCGGATTGGAGATCGCCAGGTATTTTCTGGAAAAAGGAAGTAATGTAGTTATTAATTCAAGAACAGAATCTAAATTGCAGAAGGTTTTTAATGAATTGGGAGGTGGAGATCATTTGGCAATGATTGCAGGGGATGTTGCCGACAAAGCTATTGGTGAATTACTTGTAAAAACAGCGATTGAGCGATTTGGTTCAGCAGATGTTCTTGTCAATAATGCAGGAATTTATGAAAACAAACCATTTCTTGAAGTAACAGAAGATCATCTGGACAGGTTTTTAAGAACAAACCTTAAAGGGACCTTTTTTACGACACAGTCGGTTATTCCTCAGATGCAGAAGCAGAGAAATGGAGTTATTATTAATATAGGTTCTCCATTGGTATATCACGCTATGGCAGGATCTCCTTCTACGGCTCCGATATCGAGTAAGGGTGCGATCCATGCTTTAACACATCAGCTTGCCACCGAGTTTGGAAAAGATAATATCAGAGTAAATACCGTTGCCGCCGGGCTGATCAGAACCCCTATGCACGATGAAAATATCGATCAGGCAGCAGGAATTCATTTACTGAACCGTATCGGTGAACCTGAAGAAGTTGCACAAATGGTTTACAGCATTGCATGCAACAAACTGATCACGGGAGCGATAATCAATGTGGATGGCGGCATGGGAGCCGGACATTACCTATAATGAAAATTGTATTATTAATAGCATGGTTGCTGGGTATTCCACTAAGCAGCCATGCTCAAAAAATCAACACTATGAAAAATAGTACAGAAGAAACCGCTATAAGAACCGCACTTGAGCAATATTACTTCAAAGGCATTTTTGAAGGGAATACAACACTTTTGAAGGAAGTCTTCTTCAAAGACGCCCTTCTATTCGGAGATATAAAAGGAGTAGCGTATTATAAAACAGCGGAACAATACATCGAAGGTGTAGGCAATCGGGTCAGCCCGGAAAAGGTAGGAGCACCGTTTCATCCGGAGATTATTTCCATCGACGTGATCAATTCTATTGCTTCAGTAAAGCTCAATGTGAAGATGTACGATTATAATTACTATAATTTTATTACTTTCCATAAAATAAACGGGAAATGGCTGATCGTAAACAAAACCCTTACGGATGTTGAATAATTGGTAACCCAATCAAATCACTTATTATGTGGAATAAAAACAGAATTACAGATTTACTTGGAATTGAATACCCTATCTGGCAGGGACCTTTCGGAGGAGGCTTATCTACAGTAGAACTCACTTCACGGGTAAGCAATAAGGGTGGATTAGGTGGTTTTGGAGCATATACCCTTAGTCCGCAGGAAATTTATGAGGTCGATCAGAAAATAAGATCTCAAACGTCCCAGCCCTATAATCTTAATCTTTGGGTTTCCGATACAGATTTTGTCAGTGCGGAAGACAGTGAAAAAAGCTATAAAGAGACTGTGGAGGCTTTTAGGCCTTATTTTGACCGGCTGGAAATAGATGTTCCCGCTCTTCCACCCTCTTTTGAATCCAGGTTTCAGAATCAGCTGCAGACGGTTTTGGATATTAAACCAAAGGTTTTCAGCTTTATGTTTGGGTTGCTGGATCCAACTGTTGTCGAGGAATGCCATAAAAGGGGAATTCTTTTGGCGGGAAACGTAACGACATTGGACGAAGCGATAGCTCTGGAGAATATTGGAGTAGATATTATTGTTGCTTCAGGGTTTGAAAGCGGCGGTCACAGACCTTCATTTTTGGATAAGGCTGAATACTCAACTACGGGCACATTCGTTCTTGTCCAGTTGATAAAAGATAGGATTAAAATACCGGTCATTGCTGCCGGTGGAATTGCTACTGGGACCGGAATTGCAGCTGCGCTTACATTAGGAGCGGAAGGAGTGCAAATCGGAACTGCATTTCTGGCTTGTGAGGAATCCGGTGCTTTGTCTGTTCATAGAGAGGCTCTTTTTTCAGAGTCGTCAAAAAACACGAGGCTGTCAAGAGCTTATACCGGACGTTTAGGCAGAGGAATAACCAATGAAATTTTAAAGGATCTTTCAGAAAAACAGATTCCTCACTTACCTTTTCCATTACAAACTACTTTTATGTCATCTTTGCGTAAGGCCGCTCTGGAACAAGGGAAAAATGAAATGGTATTTTTCTGGGGTGGGCAGATCGCACCGGTTCTTAAGCACAAAAGCGCATCGGTATTGATGGATAGTTTAATTACTGAAGCCTCAAAAATACTTCCTGGATGATAGTTTCCTTAGGCAACTTAGATCTAAGAATTTGAGCACAAAGACGCTATAGTTTTATAGAATTCTATATGCCGGTTTTAGCGCGTTAATACATTTTGGAACTAAAATAAGCCGGGTTTTAACCCGGCTTTAACACTAATTTAGAAATAAATAATCTACGATATAAGATGATCGTATTGGATTAAAAGGAACCAAAAAATATATATAATTTCTTTGTGTTTTTACTGTTCTGTTGTAGAACTTTGAGATTTTGATTCCTTTTTGTATTATTTATAAGAATGATATGATGTCAGGTCATATGCTAAAGAAAGCATAAGTCCCCGGTTGTATATTTTAATTTTATCTTTTTTAGCATTGCCGTTTGCTGAACTGTTGGCATTCTGAAAAAGATCTGTAAAACCATGTGTGTATCTTAGCCCTACCGACCATCTGTCTTTTAGTTGGTAGTCCAGACCGATATTCATCCCAAAATCAAATTTCTGAAGATAATATCTTTTGCTTTCATCATTGGCCGCATCTCCGAAAATGCTTTTATCCCGTAAAACGTTACCATTTTCATCTTTTCGTTTTGTATTGGCTGCTGCTAAAACACTTACATACGGCCCCGCATAGAATTTAAATCCGGATAGGCGGTAATTCATGTTCACAGGAATAATATCAATATAAGAACTGTTGATCACTGAGTTATAAGTTTTGTCAGAACTATCCTTATAGGAGACACCTACCCTTCTTTGGCTGAAAATCAATTCATGGGTCAGTTCTATATTTTTGCTTATCCGGGTGTTAACAAATACGCCTGCATGGAAGCCCGGTTTGAATTTTGTGTCTGGATTTGCAAAAATAAAATCCCTCTCTTTGCCGTAAAAATTATAAGAATTAATACCCGCTTTCACACCCCAGCTTACTTTGTTTGTGTTTGATTCTATGGAATCTGTTTTTAACGTATCAGAATTCTGTTGAGCATATATAAAATGCCCTTCAAATAATATGATCAGTATAAAAAATATTTTTTTCATTGTTTTTAATTATAAATTAATATCCCATATTCCGGCAGCTCTTTCAAGCTCTACCAATGCAACGGCACAGTTGTAAAGTGTTCCGTAATAATCGTGCTGTACATCATTATAGGTACGTTGTGCATTCAGGACTTCCAGTAAGGAAGACTGACCTCTCTTATAGCTGTATATTTTGCCTTCAAGGATAGCTTTAGCTTCTGTAAGCAAACCGGATTTAAACTGATTCACCTGCTTTTGAGCTGCGATATAGGTGTAATATGCCTGGGTAACTTCGGTTTGAATCTGGAGCTCAGTCTGTTTGTAGGTTGTTTCTGCCTGTAAGGTACCGTATTGTGCTGCTTTCAGATCTCCTGATCTGTTGTTTGAAAATTTCAGGGGAACACTGATTCCTGCATTTACAGTAGTCATTGCAGGTGTGGGGGCGATGGTATTTCTCACGTAAGAAGCATTATTAACACCAAATGACAGTCCCAGGTCAATCGCGCGGTCAGCCTTAGCTTGCTTAAGCAGACTTTGAGAAACGGTTTTGCTTTGCAGGGCTGCTTTTAAATCTGCCCTGTTGTTTTGAGCTTCAATAACCAGATCCGATAAGGAAAATTGACGTTCAAACCCTGAAAAATCGCCCTGAGGATACCATAAAGAATCACTTTTAGCTTTTCCCGACAAAAGTGAAAGGTTAGCTAATGAAGCTTTCCACTCTGCTTCTGCAGAAAATACATCGTTCAGCATAGTACCTGCTTCCAGCTTTGATTGCCTGGCATCTACCTGGGTGATCACTCCTAATTTGAAGCGGATACTGTCGGATTCCGCCAGTTTTTTCATCTGCAGATAAGAATTGGATTCTACATCCAGCACGATCCTATTCTGGATAGCAGAGAGATACGCCAGTGTAGCATCTGCCCGGAGATTACGGAAATAATCATCCAGAAGAAGACGGCTAAGCTGTGCCTGATTTCGAGCAACTTCTATACGGGCTTTTCTTTTGCCACCCATTTCCAATGTCCAGCTTACTTCAGAGTTAAAACCATAGCCCATCTTCATTCTTCTTTGTCCGTTATCAAACCATCCGAAGCCTAATTGTGGATCCGGAAAAATCCGGGCGGTTTGTATCGCGGCATCGGCAATATTGATATTGAATTTTTCTGCAGAATATGCCAGATTGTTTTTTCCGACCAGATTGATATAGGTCATATAATCAATTGGTTTTTTAGCGAATGCAGTATCAATCTTCTGGGCCTTTATATTGAAGGCTGAAACGAGGAATATTATGATAAAAAGCTGTGTATATTTTTTTATTGTGATCATTTTAATCTTCTTTTGGTACATTAAAATTCTTTCCCCATTTATTTTCTATCAGATAGTAAAGTGCAGGAAGTGCAAACAGGGTAATGATGGTAGAAAACAGGAGTCCATACACAATTACAGTGGCCAGAGGTCTTTGTACATCAGAGCCAATACCTGTAGCCAATGAGGCAGGAAATAACCCCAATATAGCGACAGTAGCGGTCATCAGAACCGGACGGAAGCGATGGAAAGCTCCTTCTGTTACTGCTTTTTTCAGGTCGTACCCTTTCTTTCGCAGGTCATTGATGTGGGAGATCATGATTACCCCATTTTGTATGGCGACTCCAAATAAAGCAATAAAACCTACTGCTGATGAAATATTCAGGGTCATGCCCCGAAGATTGAGAGCAAGCATTCCTCCGAAAAGAGCCAGCGGAACTATACTGATTAAAAGCCCGGCCTGACGGAATGACTGGAAAGCTCCATACAACAAAATAAACATAATGGAAAGCGCCAGGGGAACAATAACAGAAAGCCTTCCGTAGGCACGGTTCTGGTTTTCAAACTGACCACCCCATTTGATGCTGTATTTTTCGTGATCATATTTTACATTTTTTTCGATGGCATTTTCTGCTTGTGATAAAAATGACGTTAAATCGGTACCACGAAGGTTAAGGCGTACGGTGAGATGACGCTTGTTCATTTCACGTGCGATCATACTTTCCCCTGTATTCAACTGTATATCCGCAACCTGGGATAGTGGGATTTTCGCCCCGGATTCATTGGTAAGCATCAGGCTACCTATTTTTTCCGGCGTATTTCTGCTGGTTTCGTTATACCTCGTAATAATATCGTATACTTTGATTCCCTGATATACTTTTGAAACAGCTTTTCCCCCGATTGCTACTTCTATAAGATCTGAAACATCAGATACATTGAGTCCATATTGGGCGATTTTTTCGCGATCTACCTTTATCTGTAACTGGGGCAATGGAGGCTCCTGATCTATAGCAAGGTCCACGGCTCCTTTTACCTTTTTTAAAGTAGCCATTACTTCTTCTGCTATTCGTCTTGTTTCTTTAAAATCATTTCCATATACCTTAACAACGAGTTCACTATGGGCCCCGGAAATTTTGTCCATTACGCCATCGATCATCGGTTGGGTGAAAGCAATATTGTATCCCGGCATGGTTGCGTATTCTGCTTCAAGTTCTTTGATAAGATCCGCTTTACTTCTTCCCCATTTCCATTCGCTATACGGTTTTAGTCCCACACTCACCTCAAAATGGGAAGGTGTCCAGGCGTCAGTTCCGTCGTCATTTCTTCCAGCCTGTACCATTACATACGTTACTTCTTTGTGCTTAAGAGTATGCGCCCTGAGCGTATCACTCATTTCTCTTGATTTTTCTACTGTAATGCCTGGTGGTAAAGAAACCTGAAGCCATATTGATCCTTCATCCAGCGGAGGTAAAAAGTCTTTTCCTACCAGGGCTGTTAAAACGCCTGTCGTCAGCAGGATAGCAATCAATGGAATAAATATCCGTTTAGGACGGCTCATGATCTTTTGAACTCTGTTATGATATGCCGTCCCTATTTTCTCAAGCCAGCGGTTGTGGTAAATCTTCCGTGGTTTCCGGTAGATGACAAAAGCCAGTCCCGGAATGAGGAATAATGCAACAGCAAGGGCACCCAGCAATGCGTAACCTACTGTAAATGCCATTGGCGTAAATAATTTCTTTTCTACTCTTTCAAAAGCAAACAATGGCAAATAAGCGGTGATGATAATGATGGTGGCAAAGAATATGGGTTTGGCTACTTCTTTTACTTTTTGAGTAATGGTTTTTTCTTCCAGTTCCTCTTCAGGATGATCTTCCCGTTTCTTTAAAATCGTTTCAAGCATTACAATAGCCCCATCTACAATAATCCCGAAATCGATAGCCCCAAGGGATAAAAGGTTAGCCGGAATATTAGTGAAATGCATTAATATAAATGCAATAAGCAAAGACAGGGGGATGGTAATGGCCACAAGCAGGGCGCCGCGCCAGCTTCCAAGGAATACAATCAATACGATGATAACCAAGGTCATTCCTTCAAGTAAAGTTTTAGATACGGTATGTAATGTATTATCAACAAGGTTGGTTCTGTCTAATACAACATGGATCTGAACACCTTTTGGAAGGATGTTTTTATTAAGATCATCAACAGCATCATTTACTCCTTTTAATACGACAGATGGATTTTCTCCTTTGAGCAACAGAACAATACCTTCTATGTTGTCCGAGTAATTAACACCCCGCTGATCTGAGTAGCCTAGCGCTCCTTTACGTTCAAGGTTCCCATATTTTATTTTGCCAATGTCATTCATGTATATGGGAGAGCCATTAACTGATTTTACGACAACCCTACCCATGTCTTCGAGAGATTTAACCAGGCCGATTCCACGGATAACGTAAGACTGGTCTCCCCTGTTCATAACACTTCCACCTGAGTTGGCATTGTTGGCCTCAAGCTTTTCTGCCACCTCTTTAAGGCTAATATTGTATTGTTCCAGCTTTACCGGATCCAGTTCTACCTGAAACTGGGTGGTAATCCCACCAAAATTGGTAACGTCTGCCACTCCAGAAACCTGTTTTATTTTCGGGATGATTACAAAATTCTGAAGATCAGTAAGCTCACGTAGATCATGGGTTTTACTCTCAATGATATAGCGGTAAATCTCTCCTGTTGGAGAGGTGAGCGGATCCAGCCCAGGAGTTACTCCATACGGAAGTTCGAGATCCCCCAGCCTTTCTTTAATTCTGGTCCTTGCCCAGTAATCATCGACCCCGTCATTGAAAACGATGGTTACCATGGATAATCCGAAGGTACTTTTGCTTCGCATGACATGCATTCCTGGGAGTCCATTTATTGCCTGTTCAATAGGTATGGTAATTTGCTGTTCAATTTCCTCGGCAGCTAAACCGGGTACCTGAGTAACAACCTGGGAAGTAACATCTCCGATATCGGGATAAGCTTCTATAGAAAGTTGTTTCCATGAATAATATCCGAAAAGAGCAAGCAGTGCAAACAATGCCAGTATCAGCCATCGTTTAGCAATGATATTGTTTAATATGTTTTTCATTGGGTTCCTTATTTAGCATCCAGAAGATAGAAAGCTCCTTCACTGATGATCGTTTCGCCAGGTTTCAGCCCGTTGAGGACCTGTATTTTCTCATTTTCCGTAATTCCTGTTTCTACATACCTTTTTACATATTGGTTACGAGAGGTCTGTACCAGCACATAATTTTTATCATTGAACTGAAGGACAGCCTTAGCAGGAACAAAAATTTTTTTCTCCGCGGTGTTAATGAACTTTACATTCACAAACATCCCGGGTTTTAAAAGCCGGTCATCATTTTCACACTCCACCAGGACTTCCACACTTCGGGTTTCCTCATTGACAATTTCATTGATATGATAAATTTTTCCCATAATTTTTTTATCCGGTAATGCGCTGATATTGACTTCCACCGAGGTTAAATTTTGCAGAAAACGAATGTCCTTTTCTTTTACCTGTCCTGCTATCCATACTTTGGAAAGCTCTGCAATTACGGCAATAGGCGGAGCGTCTTCTTTCAGGTATTGTCCCATAACAATATTATTCGTTACCACTTCTCCTTGTATTGGAGATACAACGACAAGAGGAGTATTCGGAGACATATTTTTACCATTTTTAAAAATCTGCAAAGCTCCCGATGCGTTGTCGAGTGCTGTTTTCTTAATCTGGAATTCTGTGGCAGCTTCTTCCGTTTCACGCCGGATACCCACGCCGTGGTGTAATAAATCCTGTTGACGCTTAAGGTTCAGTTCGGCCTGACGGTATTCCTGCTGGGCGTCACGGTATTCTTTTTGTGCAGCGAGATAGTCTCTGGAACTTATTGAAAATAAAGGCGATCCGGAATTTACCTTCTGCCCTAGTTTAACGTATGATTTCAATATCCTTCCGGCAAATGGTGAGGCAACTTCTGCATAGGTATTGGGAATCGCTTTAACCGTTCCTACGGTAAGTAAATTGGGATTGTATTCTTCTTCCTGTACTTTATGCAAAACTAGTTTGGAAAGTATCGGAGTATTTTTCTGCAAAATGATCGTATCTCCTTTTGTGATATACGGTGCTGTGTTTTCAGACTGTTCTTTCTTATTATTACAGGAATAAAGAAAGATTGATGCAGTTGTCAGCCATATCATTGCGGACATATTGCTTTTCAATCGTGCTGATTTAATAGTCATTACGTTTATAGTTTTAATTGTTTTTTTGAAATTGGATCGATAAATACTTGAAAAGGAATTCTTTTTCTTACAACCAGGTATTGAATTTTCTGATAAACCAGTTTTTCACCCATTGAGTGAGCAGGCAATAACAAGTGAGTATACCTAGTAGCCATGGGAAATAGCTTAATGGTAAAGGCTGCATCTTTAAAGCTGCTGCAAATGGTGAGAAAGGTATAGCAATCCCTATAATCATGATTAAAGTTGTTAAGGCAACTACCGGAGCGGTGGCCCAGCTTTGTATGAAAGGAATTTTCCTTGTACGGATCATATGAATGATAAGGGTCTGCGAAAGTAAACCTTCAATGAACCATCCGCTTTGAAACAGGGTCTGATGTTCTGGTGTATTGGCTTTGAACACAAAATACATCACGGCAAATGTGGCGAAATCGAAAATAGAGCTTATAGGTCCTATAAAGAACATAAATTTAGCCACTCCGCCTGCATCCCATTTTTTTGGTGTTTCAAGGAATTCTTCATCCATTTTGTCCCAGGGAATAGAAATCTGAGAGATATCGTACAATAAATTCTGGATCAGCAAATGAACAGGCAGCATAGGAAGGAAAGGCAGAAATGCACTCGCTCCCAGCATACTGAACATATTCCCAAAATTACTGCTCGCAGTCATTTTAATATATTTGATAATATTCCCAAAGGTTCTTCGCCCGTAGATCACCCCTTTTCTGAGAACCATAAGGTCTTTTTCAAGAAGGATAATATCTGCGCTTTCTTTTGCAACATCCACTGCTGTATCTACACTGATCCCTACATCCGACTCTTTAAGGGCCGCTGCATCATTAATTCCATCTCCCATAAAGCCCACCGTATGTCCCTGATCGCGTAAAATTCTTACAACCCTTACTTTTTGTAAAGGATTTAGTTTGGCAAATACAGAAACAGAATCCATTCGCTCTGCCAGAACTTCGTCTGATATTTCATCCAGATCCCTTCCGTTGATAATATGGTGAACCGGAATTCCTACATCTTTGCAAATTTTCCGGGTTACAATTTCATTATCACCGGTGAGTACTTTTACCCCAACACCCAATTTATGTAAGGCTTCTATCGCCGGCTGAGCTGATGGCTTGGCAGGATCAAGAAAACCGATGAATCCGGTAAGGGTAAGGTCTTTTTCACTTTCCAATGTATAAGTAAGCGGATGAGAGGCATCAAATTCCCTGATGGCAACAAGGATCACCCGGAGTCCTTCCTCATTCATTTTTTTTGAAGTTTTCAGCACGATCTTACGCATGGCGTCGTCCATGGGAACGGCTTTATCATTTTCAATATGAATATTCCTGTTATCTCCCGGATCGAAAGTTTTACTGCATAGTTCCAGCATTTCTTCTACGGCTCCTTTGCAGATAAGGAGATGGTTTCCGTTGTGCATTTTAAGGATAACAGACATTCTGCGACGCTGAAAATCAAATGGTATTTCATCTACCTTCAGGTATTGTTCTTCCACTTTTAAATAATCATGAAGCTCAACATGCTCAAGAACAGCTTTGTCTAAAAGATTCTTTAGTCCTGTCTGGTGATAGCTGTTCAGATATGCCCATTTCAATACTTCGTCATCCTCTATTCCATGGACATTAAGGTGTTTTTCAAGGACAATTTTATCCAAAGTAAGGGTTCCGGTTTTATCTGTACACAGGATATCCATAGCACCGATATTCTGGATGGAATTCAGGCGCTTTACAATCACCTTACGTTTGCTCATGTTTACAGCTCCTTTCGCCAGGTTAGCTGTAACGATCATCGGAAGCATTTCCGGAGTTAATCCTACAGCAACGGCAATAGCAAACAACAGCGCTTCCAGCCAGTTTCCCTTTATAAGCCCGTTGACCAAAAAAATCACGGGAACCATAACCAGCATAAAACGGATCAATAGAAAGCTCACTTTATTGATTCCTTTATCAAAACTGGTTTCAGGACGTTCTCCAGTGATGGATTTACTGATGCTTCCAAAATAGGTATAGCCTCCGGTCACCACAATAACTGCTGTCGCTGAGCCGCTTACCACATTAGTTCCCATAAAGCACAGGTTATTAAGTTCTATGACCTGTTTAGTTTCTGCATCGCGGATCGGAAGATGGTTCTTTTCCACAGGTAATGCTTCGCCTGTAAGCATACTTTCGCTGACGAACAAATCTTTACTCTGTACAATCCTGCAATCCGCAGGAATCATATCTCCGGCAGACAGAATAAATAATATCGCCCGGAACAAGCTCGCTGATGGGTATTTCTTGTTTAGATTGAAATTTCCTGAGTACAGTAGCCGTTGTTTTTACCATGCTTTTCAGCTTTTCAGCAGCAGCATTGCTCCTGTATTCCTGCACGAAACGCAAGAGCGTACTGACCAGGATCATAACCGAAACCACGATTACCGTCTTAAAGTCACGTTCTTCTGCGGGAGGGAGCCATACATCAATGATAAAGGATACTGCAGCAATAGCCAGCAGAATATAGATGAAAGGGTTGGCAAAAGCTTTTAACAGCTGGATGTACCATTTGGGAGCTTTCTGATGTTGAATTTCATTGTGTCCGAACCTGGCTTTACGTTCATCAGCCGTTATCTTTGTTATACCTTCTTCACTGGTTTCCAGCATAGCATATACAAATTTATCATCCTGGCTGGATGCATTTTGCAGCTTGGTAATGGTTCCGATATTCATTCCGTCTGAATTGATTACAGAATGAAATGGGTTTTTAATTTTTTCTTTTAGTTTTATCATGACTCATGGTATTAATGAGTTAAAAAGGAACAGAATATCCTGCATCACAGGATTGATGCATGTTTAGTAGATCATTACGCGAAAAGGTAATTTTGGTTAAAGAGAGAGATTATAATTCCGACTGGGTACCTATAATCTCCCAACTGACCTTATGTACTTTTTCCTCTATGGTAAGGCGGCTTGCTGTCCGCTCAATAAGGCTGTCCTGAGGCGTTGCAGTAACGATTACAGCGGTGATGATAACATTATCATCTACATCATCGCTTGACAGGGATTTCAGTAACAATTTTTCATCATTTCCCAGCATCTGCATGAGCAGTACACGAATATGGTTTTCCACTTCGGCCGTACATTTTATTGTAAAGAGATAGTCTGTCTGTACATTACCGGATTTTACGAAAGTGAATCTGTTTAGGTGAATACCTATAGGACGAAGGATAATGTGGGTGAACATAACGGTAACAGTAACTACCGCGGCTTCCATCTGAAGACCCATTCCGCTAAGAGCACCTACAGCGGCAGAACACCATATGGTTGCAGCGGTATTCAATCCCTGTACATTGAGTCCGTCTTTCATGATAACTCCGGCACCGAGAAAGCCTATACCGCTTACAATATATGAAGCAATCCTTCCGGTGGCATCGCCACCGATTTTAATGGAAAGAAGAATGAAGGCCGTAGCACCCAGGGAAACCAGAGCATTGGTACGTAAACCCGCACTTTTCTGACGCCAATGTCTTTCGATACCGATGGCGGAACCTAATAACATTCCGCTTAAAAGTCTGATTGTAAATTCCAATAATCCCATGATTCCTCTTCTTTTATTTTGCTGGCACAAAGGTCTTTACAATCTGCCACAAACACGGTTAGAGAACCACTAGAAAAAAATTAGAATTTTATTAGAAATTTTATAAATGAGGGAGCTCTACCGTGAAGGTTGTCCCTTTGTTTTTTTGTGAAGATACGGTGATGCTGCCTTTATGCAGATCAACTATTTTTTTGGTAAGAGGAAGCCCTATTCCGTTTCCATCCGCAAATTCTTTATTTTCACCTCGATGGAAAGGAGCAAAAATAAAGTTCATATCTGTTTCTGAAATACCAATTCCAAGGTCTGAAAATGTAAGGATAATTTTTTCATTACTGAATATAATGGAGACTGTACTTTTATGGTCATCGGAGAATTTACATCCGTTTTCAAGAAGGTTTACAAATGCCACTTTTAAAAGATACTCATTTCCATTTACCGTAATCTGGTTTTCATCATCAATATCAGCTTTGAAATTGAGGTCAATCTTATAATCATAGTTATAATTCTGAACCTGCTGACGGGCATCCAGCAATATCTCATCGATCCTTACAGGTTTAAAGGAAATTTCCGTAGGATCATAACTTGCTTTGGCAAAATCCAGAAGGCTGTTTGATAAACGGACCAGCTTTTTGGAGTCGTCTAATACATTGTTGATCACTGTTTTATATTCGTTATTGGTCCTCTCCTTATTAATAGAAAGTTCCAGTTCGGTAATGATTGCGGCCAGAGGGGTTCTCAGTTCATGGGAAATATTGGAAACAAAATTTTTCTGGGCATCAAAAGAGCTTTCCAGACGATTGAGCATGTCATTGAATGTATTGGCCAGTTCCGATAACTCATCCTTATTTCCTGTAGTTTCCAGTCTAAGATCGAGATTTGTTGCTGAAATATTCCGAGCTTTTTCCGTCATTTCATTTACTGGCTGAAACGCTTTTCTTGAGAAGATTCTTCCTGCCAGAAAAATGATGATGATTGAAAATATAAAAACAATGACGATCGTTTTCAATAAATTACTGACTTTGCTGTATCCATATTGGTCATACGCTGCCGCCGTAACCAGATATTTTTGTCCCTGGTACGCATAAGTAACCCCAATCACCTGCCAGTTATCCTGATAAAACTGAATGTTTCCTTTGGAATTGATATCATCAAGCATTTTTGAGGTTTCCTTTACGAAATCAATATCCACTGCATCATGATATAAAAGCTGATGATCTGTATTATAAATAGCTACTTCAACCTCATTCAGGGTTTTACGGTTATTGTGATAGATTTCCTGGAGGGTATGTTTGTCTACTTTAGCATTCAGGAACAGATTGGCTTTGGTGTAAGCTTCTTTTTTTAAAAGCGCATAAAATTCGGTTTCCCTGCTTTGGCTTGCGGAAAAATAGATTACAAAAGCAAATACCAGCAAAATAGTTGCTGTAATAATGGTGAATAATATGGTAAGCCTGGTTTTGATTTGCATCACTCCAATTTAAGAATAAATCCCATACCGGATTTGGTATGGATGAGTTTCTGATCAAAATCTTTATCTATTTTCTTACGAAGGTAATTGATATATACATCGATAAAATTAGTTCCCGTATCAAAATGGGTATCCCATACTTTTTCGGCAATTTCTACTCTTGACAGCACTCTTTCCGGGTTGTGCAGCATGTATTCGAGCAGTTTGAATTCTTTCGGAGTGAGGTTGATATCTTTTGTATTCCTTTTAACGATCTTGGTATGAAGGTTCATTTCCAGGTCAGCGTAACGCAGGATAAATCCCGAATTCTGAGCAGCTTTGTTGTTGCGTTTCAGTAAAGCTCTTATTCTTACCAGTAATTCCCTCATTTCAAACGGTTTTACGAGATAGTCGTCTGCACCGGCATCAAAACCCTCTACCTTATCGTCTGTTGTTCCCAATGCGGTAAGCATAATGATCGCAAGGTCAGGCTTGATCAGGCGTACTTCCCGGCAAAGGTCGATTCCATCCATTTTAGGAAGAACGATATCCGTTATCACAAGATCGTAATCATTCTGTAAGGCTAATTTCTTTCCGGACAACCCGTCATAAGCCAGAGTTACCGTAAATCCCTGTTCTTCCAGACCTCTTTGGGTAAGCTGGGCAACTCTCTGATCGTCTTCTATGATTAGGATATTCATGGATACAAAGATATCAAATATTGTTTCTTAAAATAAAAGGATTCTAATCGGAATATTCCTTCAGCAATTCCCTGTAGCTCATTAAAACGGTAGATTTTGAAATGAAGCCGATAAAACGGTTTTGAGCATCCACAACAGGTAAATTCCAAACCCCTGTTTCATCGAAAATCTGAATGATCTTCAAAGGCTCATCTTCGGGGTGAATAACTGCAGGCGGAGCTTTCATAAGCTGCTGGATGGTGAATGACGCATCTTTATCCCTGTTAAAAAGCAAAGGCCGGATATCGTCCAATGTTAGAATTCCTTTCAGCATTTTTTCATCATCCGTTATTGCAAATATGTTCTTTTTTCCATTTTTGATCAGTTCATACAAATCATTAATGGGAGCATCCTGGCTGATAGTCTGGGAGTCCCGGTCTATCAATTCTTTTGTACGAAGTGAAGACATCAGGTTTTTATCATGCTCATGGGTAAATATTTTGCCCTCATCAGCCATGTTTTTTAGCTCCGGAGATATCGGGGAAAACCACTTTGCCATTAAATAGGACATTACAGAAACAATCATTAACGGGATGAAAAGATCATACCCGAAACTGGATTCGGCAATAAGAAATATAGCCGTAAGAGGTGCATATAGTACGCCACTCATAGCGCCTGCCATTCCTACAAGAACCAGATTGGTAACAGGAACATCCTCAAACCCTATTTGCTGGCAGATCATGGCAAAAAGAAAACCGACCGTACCTCCCGCAAAAAGTGAAGGTGCAAAGTTCCCTCCGTTCCCTCCGCTGAAAATGGTAATAGAAGTCGCAAAAGCTTTTAACAGGCATATCAGGACCAGAAAAATAATGACCGTCCAGTTTCCGATTTCAAAGTATCTGAAAAGACTGTTTTCAATTATAAAATGGGTATTTCCATTGGTGAAATCCTTTACTGTTTCATAACCTTCACCAAATAACGGAGGAAACAGGACGCAAAGTAAAGACAACGCGGCTCCTCCGATCATTGCCTTACGGATGCGGGAAACTTTCAGCTCCTTAATAAAATGTTCTACTTTCTGGGAGATGATCACAAAATATCTGGCATATAAACCTGTAACAATACCTAATATCAGATAATACGGAACATTGTGGTAATTAAAAGATTCTCTGGCGTGAAACCTGAAAAGGATATCCTCCTGAAGCAATATCCTGGATAAAAGACTTCCGCAGACCGCAGCAACTACAAGCGGAATAAAATCGGAAAAGACAACTCCCGTCAACAGGATCTCAAATGCGAACATTACTCCTGCTATCGGGGCATTGAATGCGGACGCAATGCCTGCTGTTGCTCCTGCAGCTAAAAGCAAAGTTCTTTCTTTATATCCTAAACGATAAGTCTGCGCATAATTTGATCCTATGGCAGCACCGGTAACGGCGATAGGGCTTTCCAGCCCTGCAGATCCTCCCAATCCTACGGTAATGGCACTCTGCACAATCTGCGAGTACATTTTTACTGAAGAAACGATACTGGAGTTTTGAGCTATCTCATAAAGAATGGCGCCGATTCCTTTCCTGTCCTGCCCTTTAAATAAAGTAAGAACAATACTGGTGGTCAGTACAATTCCTAAAAAAGGAAAAACAATATAAAAAAGGATCTGATATTCAAAATGGACTTTATTGACAATGAAATAATGGATGGTATGAACCAATGTTTTAAGGATCACACCTGCCAGTCCGGCAGTGCATCCAACCAGGATACCCGAAAGAATAAGAAACTGGCTGCGGCTGAGTCTGTTGCTTAGCCAATGAAGTACAAGTTCATAGCTGCGTACTTTCTCGAGACCATATTTCTGAAAATCTCTTTTAAACTTAAGAAAACTGAGGTATTTTCTTTTATTGTGAATCTTCACGTGTAATTATCGGGTATTTGAGTGTTTTTTACAAGTATTCTTCCATTGCTTTACACAGATATTACCATGTAAAGAGGAAATTAATGTTATAAAAAGGGTTAATGATTAATGAGACTTTTCACAGTTTTTATTTAAAACTGATACTTGGGATAACAAATATAAGGAAAAAAGAACACTTAGATTTTAGGAAACTTTAATTATCATGAGATGATCAGGATTGTTTTTTTAAGTTTGCCAGGAGTACCGCGATTTATAAAGATTGCTAAATGAAAAAAAGTTTTTACTAGAACTCAATTTTTACAGTTTAGGAATTTTTTTAAACTTTAATTGATGTTTATGTCACTCTTTTCCTATCGCTTGCCAATACCCATTCATCTTTTTTACAAACAGGACAATCTCCTGCATTTCCCTGATTTTTTATTTCCGTTTGTCCACAGAAAGTACATGAATAATATCCTTCTTCATCGATGTACTTTACGGTTTTTTTTAAAGAGTCCGGCATAATAGGGAGACCATATTTTACCTGGGCATCTTCAAAATAAAATACGCTGATTTCTCCTGAAATTTCTTCAATAGCTGTTTCGATCTGTCCCAGCTGTGATATGCCTTTTAATCTTAACTCTGCAAAAAATTCATCGCTTCCCAGATTTTCTTTTTTGAAGTTCTCGATAGCAAACTTCCCATTTTTAATAAGGCAGATAGAAGTTCCTTCAATGACTTTTTCAACGTTTTTGTATTTTCCGATCAGATAGGTAATGATGCTGTACATAATGATGATCACGAGGAAAACAATGATGGAAGAAATAATTCCGACGTCTTTATTGAACATGGGGTCTCCGGCGGCAGAACCTAAACCGATAATCACAACAAGTTCAAAAATCGAGAGTTGTTTTACACCCCTTTTGCCTAGAACCCGGAGGCCAATAATGATCGTCAGAAACATAATAGCCGTACGAAGAATGATTTCAAGAATAAATGACCATTCCTCATGTCCCATCAGTAATTCTTTCCAGTTGAGTTCTAAGAGCAGTATGGATATCATAGAAATTAATTTAGAATGAACATCCAAAAAATAAGCCATTTCAATAGGAAATGAAATGGCTGTAAAAGATTAGTTTGCTTTATGTGAGGCTTATTCGATACTTTATAGTTAGTATGATTTCTTAGATTTTTGAAGTCACTATCTCAAATTATTTTTGATTATTTGTTATCAAAATATTTATTGAATAAAGCCAGTTGATCTGATAATGATCTGCTCCAGTATTCCGTAGTGTGGCCGCCCAGTGATTCTGTGTATAGATGCTGGATTTTATTGGCTACGAGTTTTTCATGAAATTTCCTGTTCATCATGATCATTTGCTGATCTTCAGTACCACAATCGAAAATATAGGTTTGATTAGCGCTGATCATTTTCTCTATTTTACTGTCCGTAAGAAACTTTGGATCAAGCTTTTCCAAAGGGCCTAAAACCTCATTAACTTTGTATTGTTCGTAACCTTTTCCAATAGATTTTAGGTCTAAAGCTCCACATGAACTTCCCACAATCCCAAAAGTGTCCTGATAAGTTACGCCGATGTTTAACGCACCATAGCCACCCATACTCCATCCTAAGATACCACGGTACTTTTTCTCTTTTTTTACAGGATAATTCTTATCGATATAGTCTACCAGCTCTTTTCCGATAAAAGTCTGATATTGTGAGTCTTTTTTCAAAGGGCTGTCTACATACCAACTGCTGTAATTGCCATCAGGTAGGATATAAATCGTGTTGTAGGTTTTGGCTTTGTCAAGCAGATTAGGCAGGTCTTCCTTTACAAGCCTGTCCGGATTCCCACTGAACCCGTGAAGAATATAAACTGTTTTATACGTTTCTTTAGGCTTAATATTGGGTGTAATGATAATGGTTTTAATATTTTTGTTCATCCGTGGGCTGAAAATTTCTTTGTGGATGAGTTTTTGTGCGGGTGTAAGCCCGAAAGTGATCAGTATCAGAAGCAGGTTTACCAAATTTTTCATGCGCTAAAAATATTTAATTAAATACGTAGTGATATTTTGAAATAGCATGGCAAAATTGTGCCAGATATATTCAAAAAGCTATTTATTAAGCCATTCTTTTTGCAGTAAAGCAAAAACGAGATCATCAACCCAAACACCATTTATATATAAGCTTTCAACAAAATGAGCTTCTTTTCTGAAACCTATACGATTCATGAGATCAATTGAACTTTTGTTTGCGGGGTCAACAGAGGTTGTAATTCTATGCTTGTTAAGGTCTTTGAACATCAAATCAATGAGGCTTTTCAATGTTTCTGAAGCATACCCTTTATGGTGGTGTTTTTTGTTCAGGGTAATTCCAAATTCGACCTGCTTGTTGTCACTGTCTATAAAATGGATGCCAACATCCCCGATCACGTCATTTGTCTTCCTGTCCGTAATCAAAAGCTGATACCAGGTTTCCGGCTGATTGAATTCTTTAGGATTTCTAAGAATAAAAGTTTCCACTTCATCTATTGTTTTGGGGATCCAGCTTTGGAATTCATTGGTTTCAGCATCTGACCGGTATTCGAAAAGAGCTTCTTTATCACTTACATGGAGGTCTCTGAGGACTAATCTCTCTGTTTCAAGAATCATTGTAATAGTTATTATGAGGAGCTAATTTAAGAGTTTAAGGGGTAAGAATCAATATTCATGGGAAAAATTGATCATTAAACTTTAAATTTAGACAGCGTGGAATTAAAGATTTACTTTTCTTCAGTATCTCCTCCAATCAGCGAAAAAAGATGCAAAAATATACTCTCGCATACCATGCTTAATGTAACAGATCATAATTTTGTGTTTTTTTAAATCTGTGTATCGTTGCCGGCAGCGAGAGTATGGGCTATTTCATTTTCAGAAATAGGTTAAGAACGTCTATGATATTTTCATAAATGAAGTCAAGCTCTTCTGGGGTAATGCAATAAGGAGGAACCAGATACATCACATTTCCCAGCGGGCGCATGATAATTCCTCTGGACAGAAATTCATTGTAGATCTTTTTTCCGGTCTCATTAAAATACGAAGTTCCCTGATCCGTTTTGAGCTCCCAGGCCAGAATGGTTCCCATTTGGCGGACATTTTCCACTTTCTCATGCTGCTGAAGGATTTTTGTAAAATCAGCATGTTGTTGGGAGATTCTTTCAATGGCAAGTTGTGTATCTTGCTGTAATAAAAGCTCCATACTGGCAAGTGCCGCAGCACAGGCTAAAGGATTTGCTGTAAAGGAATGCCCATGGAATAAAGTTTTATACTTATCATCGGATAAGAAAGCATTGAAAATCACTTCTGAGCAGGTTGTAATACCCATTGGCATTGTTCCGCCTGTTAATCCTTTTGAAAAACACATGATATCAGGTTGTTCGGACAGGTGATTCGCTGCAAAAAGTTTTCCCGTTCTTCCGAATCCTGTAAAAACTTCATCCTGAACCAGGATGATTTCTTTTTCCCTGCAGAACTTCATAAGCTTACTAAGATCTTCAGCATGGTGTACCAGCATTCCGGCAGCTCCCTGTATCAATGGTTCGTAAATAAAACAGGCCACATCATCGGCAAAACCTTCAATCCGGATTTTTAATTCTTCCAGATTTTCAGAATTCGGAGTATCTATGAAGATTACTTCAAACAGCATTTCGCCAAAAGGCTGGGTCCAGATGCTTCTTCCGCTCACTGACATTGCTCCAAAGGTATCTCCATGATAAGCATCTTTGAAAGCAAGTATCTTTGTTTTTGATTTTCCCTGATTGTAAGCATGCTGGATGCTCATTTTTAAAGCAACTTCTACCGCAGTAGATCCGTTATCTGAATAAAAAACCTTCTCCTGATTATCCGGTAATAGCTTCAGGAGGTTTTCAGAAAGCTGTATCGCTGGTTCGTGGGTAAATCCGGCAAAAATAACTTGCTCTAATGTATTCAGCTGACTGTAAACACGTTCGGCAATATGCTCATTAGCATGTCCGTGCAAAGTAACCCACCATGATGAAACAGCATCGATATATTTTTTACCTTCATTGTCATAGAGATATACTCCTTTTCCTTTGACGATAGGAATTGCATCGTCAGCTGTTTTCATCTGAGTATACGGATGCCAGTTCACGGCCCGGTCTCTTTTTTGTAATTCGTTCGGCATAGATTGATTTATATTGTGTGTTGTTTTAGTGTGTATGATGAAGGGGAGAAAAAGAGGAGAAAAGAGAAAAGAATAAAGAATAAAGACCTGGACTTATCTGTAATTTTGCCTCTAACCTCTAACCTCTAACCTCTAACCTCTAACCTCTAACTTCTAACTTTCACTATTCACAAAGGCTTCTTCTCTTTTTTTCATCGGTTTCAATCCGAGGGTATTGAGCATTTGCATATCTTCTGAAACTCCAGGGTTTGGGGTTACTAAAAGAGTTTCCCTTTCTCCGGTAAAAATGGAATTAGCTCCTGCCATAAAGCACCATGCCTGTTCGGTTTCGGTCATCTCGATGCGTCCCGCGCTCAAACGAACCATTGATGATGGCATTACAATTCTTGCGGTAGCGATCATTCTCACCATTTCCCAGGTATCTACTTTGGGATTGTTTTCAAGAGGGGTTCCGGCTACTCTGGCTAAGGCATTGATCGGAACAGATTCCGGGTGTTTAGGCATTGTAGCTAATGTCAGCAGCATGGAAATACGATCCCCATTGGTTTCCCCAAGACCGATAATCCCTCCGGAGCATACAGTAATTCCTGCTTTTCTAACGTTATTAATGGTATTGATCCTGTTATCGAATGTACGCGTTGAAATAATTTCTTCATAATACTGTTCAGAGGTATCCAGATTGTGGTTATAAGCATATAACCCTGCTTCCTGTAAACGTATTGCCTGCTCTTCTGTGAGCATTCCCAATGTACAGCATACTTCTAATCCGAGCTCGTTTACTCCTTTCACCATATCGATTACGCGATCAAAATCCTTGTTGTTTCGTACTTCACGCCACGCAGCAGCCATACAGAACCTTGAAGATCCAGAATCTTTGGCTTTTTGAGCATGTTCAATTACTTTTTCTGTAGGAAGTAAGGCCTGTACTTTGATATTCGTATGATAGCGTGCAGCTTGTCCGCAATAGGAACAGTCTTCCACGCAACCTCCTGTTTTTATTGATAATAACGTTGAAATCTGTACTTCTTCAGGGTTATGCCATTCCCGGTGAACGGTCGCAGCTTTGTATACAAGTTCTAATAGAGGCAGGTTAAATATTTCCTCTATTTGCTCTTTCGTCCAGTCATTTCTAAGTTTTGTTGTTTTATCCATTGTATACGTGTTTTAAATTGTTTGATATTGTTTCTATGTTTTCTTTTGTAATTGAATCTATCTCAGGTATTCTGATGATATGGGTTTCTTTTTCTATATAGTTGATGATCACCCGTTCTGTATCGGTTGGAAAAGATCCGTTAAGGATCAGGTATTTTAATGAAAGCCCTCTTTCTCTTAAAGCCATTATGGATAACAAAGTGTGATTGATACATCCTAAATAATTTCTGACTACCAGGGCAACAGGTAATTGCAGTTTTTCTATCAGGTCAATCATAAATTCATGATCCGAAAGTGGTACCATTAATCCTCCGGCTCCCTCTACGACCAGGGTATTTGATGTATCCGGTAACTGAAAATCGTCAACACTGATTTGTTTTCCTTCTGCTGCTGCAGATTGATGAGGAGAAGCTGCCAATTGTAAACGGTAGGTTTCGGTATAACAACAGACCTCATGTCCCACCCAATTATTAATTTTCATACTGTCCGTATAATGCAGATCTCCGGATTGAACGGGTTTCCAGTAATCTGCTTTAAAATGGTTGGTTAAAATTGCTGAACAAACTGTTTTTCCTATTTCGGTTCCTATTCCGGTGACAAATAATTTCATAGGTTTAATATTGTTTAAAGGCGAAATCGCTGAACAGCTTACTTGCTGAATCTTAAAATTGTGGATTTATAATGTTGTTAAAAAGTAGAAGGCTTTTACCTCTTGATAATCAACTACAAATCCTCAATTCTGTGATTTCGTTATTTTACATTCACATAATTTCTCTGATTGTTGTGGCAAGCTCAATAATCTCTTCTTCGGTATTAAAATTGTGCAGACATACCCTCAATCTTTCTGTTCCTTCTTTCACGGTTGGACTGTAGATTGCATAGGTGAGCATTCCCTTTTCCGATAATGTTTTTTGCAGCAATTGTAATTGTTGGTTATCAGGAATAACAATAGCCTGTACCGGGCTGCTTTCTGCTGAAGGGCTTTGAAGTCCTTGTTTTCTAAAAAGGGTGATATTGTGCTGTAGTTCTAA
Organism: Chryseobacterium sp. B21-037; assembly: GCF_028570785.1. Taxonomy (NCBI): domain Bacteria; kingdom Pseudomonadati; phylum Bacteroidota; class Flavobacteriia; order Flavobacteriales; family Weeksellaceae; genus Chryseobacterium; species Chryseobacterium sp. B21-037. The sequence continues at coordinate 1,227,602 of NZ_JALGCB010000001.1, read as the reverse complement.
TGCTAATTCAGGATGGATTTTCAGGAAATCATAACCGGCTTTTACAGAATTCCATTGAACATCCTGTGCTGATGTGGTATAAATAAAAGGAGACGCAAAATTAATGAGATAGTCTTTGATCAGCCGACTGCTTAAAATAGCTGCTCCATGTGCCCCTAAAGCTTTACCATAAGTTATCACAGTAGCCAAAACCCTGTCCTGTAATTGATTTTCATTAACTAATCCATATCCTAAAACACCAAAACAATGAGCTTCATCCACGATGAGATGGGCATTGTATTGTTCTGCCAGCTCAACAATTTTTTGGATCGGAGCAAAATCACCTTCCATCGAATACAGGCTTTCAATGCCAATATAACAGTTTCCCTGAATTTTGCTTAATTTTTCTTCTAAGCTGATAAGGTCATTATGTTTAAACTTGATCTTTTTTGCATGGGTGATGCAGCAGGCATCGTGTACCGATCTGTGGATGTGTTCGTCTACAATAATAGTATCCTGTCTTCCTGGCAGGGCTGAGAACAAAGCCAGATTGGCATTGTATCCGGAAGAAAAAAGCAATGCTGAATCGTATTGATGTTGGTGGGCAATAAATTCCTCCGTGTGAACGGCTACTGCACTATTACCACTGATTAGTCTTGATCCTGTGCTGCCTGCTAATAATGCAGGATTATTCTGAACCTGCCCGAGCAAATAATGCTGAAATGCTTTATTTTGTGCCAGACCCAGATAATCATTAGAATAAAAATCTGTTCCTTCAAGCTTAGGCCGGAGAGATCTGAAGATTCCCTGCTCTCTTCTTTTATCCAATGCCTGCTGGAAATGAGCTAATTGACCCCCTCCCATTTTTAATTCAGCTGTATTACTTCTTTTGTAATGGAGCTGATCCATTGTTCATGTAACTGATGTTCAATTTTAAGAATCTCTTCTGCATGAAGCTGCCAGTCTGGTGAAAACTCATTCAGTTGATTGATCATTTCCTCTAAGTGTCCTTCTTCTTCAAGAATGATTGACTTTACCATAATTTTAGAAGATTCTTTAGTCAGGATATCCTGATATATGGGATATAGCTCATCGGCACGTACTTCAATGGCATAGGTTACAAAAAGGTAAGCAGCATATTTTAGCTCTTCTTTGGTTAAGGAAAATGCCTTTTGTAAATATTTACACGCTTTAATATCCAAAGAGTGCAGATATTGACGGGTTGCCAATGAAGCCAGAAGCTCTTCTTTTTCATAGGTTTTACAAAAGTCGGGATTAAGCTTTCCGATCTGCTTTTTCAGATAGTAGGCATGGCGGTGTTCTTCTGCTGCATGTTTTAGCTGGATCTGGCTCACCTGGGTAGGATGCTCACAGCTGGAAATTTTTCTGGCTCCTGCATTCTCCATAAAAGATAATGTATTCAGCCATTTGGCATGAACCTCATTATTTTTTACAATACGTTCTAATAGATTGTAAAATTCCATGTATTTTTATTTTGATTCAAATGTAGTATATTGCCGGATGGTTGAATGGTGCCAGTTTTAATATTATGGATAGTCCGGTTGAAATTCCTTATCAGAGTTTTGTCAAAATTAACAGAAGTTCAGACGCTTCAATATATATGCAGATTGCCAATCAGCTGATCAATGCGATTCAGCGTGGTTACCTTCCTTTTGGGACCAAACTTCCGGGAACCAGGGCTTTAAGTCAAACCCTTGAAGTACATCGTAATACAATTGTTGCCGTATATGATGAGCTGTTTGCTCAGGGCTGGGTAGACAGCATCCCGAATAAGGGGACATTTGTTATCGGGAAAAATAAGGATGAGCCTACAAAGGTTAAAAATTTTGAAACCAATGACCTTGAACATTATCCGAAAACAACAGGCTTTTCTTTTAAAACGTCCAATATCCTCGATAACCCATTTGAGCATTCTGCATGTGAATATCTGTTGAATGATGGGGTACCGGATATCAGGTTAACACAGATTGACCAGCATTCCAAGATTTACAGTGCTATTCTCAAGCGTAAAGCACATCATAAAATGCTTGGCCATTATAATCATGACGGAAGTGAATTCTTTAAAAAGAACCTTTCTCATTACCTGAATCTATCAAGAGGGCTTCCTATTTCCAAAAAAAATCTGCTTATTACAAGAAGTACGGAAATGAGCATCTATATTGTCTCGGAAGTACTTTTATCAGAAGGCGACACTGTATTGGTAGGCGCACTGAGCTATTTTTCGGTTAATATGATACTGGAGAAAGCCAGGGTTCATATTGTTCCTGTTCCTATCGATGAAGAAGGAATTATGGTGGAATATGTAAGGGAGGCCTGTAAAAAGCAAAAGATACGGATGTTATATCTCACTCCTCACCACCACTATCCTACCACGGTAACGTTAAGTGCTCAAAGAAGACTAGAGCTGTTGAATCTGGCGAACGAATTTGGATTTGTGATCCTGGAGGATGATTACGATTATGACTTCCATTATGATAAGAGTCCTATCCTTCCTTTAGCAAGTGCAGATACAAACGGAATGGTTGTTTACACCGGTTCTTTCGGAAAATCACTTGCCCCGGGATTCCGGACAGGATTTATTGTGGCTCCGGAAAACCTGATGACTGAATTGCGTAAATATTTGGGAATTATAGACCGTCAGGGTGATATTCTTATGGAGCAGGTATTGGGTGAAATGATTGCTGAAGGAGAAATTCATCGTTATCTTAAGAAATCGGTCAAGATTTATCAGGAAAGAAGGGACCAGTTCGCTCTTTTACTGGAAGAATATCTTGGGGAATATATACGGTTCCAAAAACCATCAGGTGGCTTAGCGATCTGGATTGAGTGGAATGTTCCCCTGAACCTTATGCAGCTCAGCAGGAATTGCGCTCAAAATAACCTATTCATTCCTAAAACATTATTGTATCAAAACAAAAATCTTACGGCAATGAGGCTGGGATTTGGAAACTTAACTTTCGAAGAAATGGAACAAAGTATCAGAATTTTATCTGAAAATGTAAAGAGACTGATTTCATAATTTTTTAAGCCCATAAAAATGAGTACTATTTTTATTACTCTTTTTAGTGGCTATTTTGAAAAAAGGAATGTCTTCGCTTATGAATTTTTGCATGACTCCTTTTTGTTGGTTTCTTTTTTTTCCTGTTTAGATAAATCATAAATCCTGTAATGGGAAGTGATGCCGCAATTAAACCAGCAATGAGATATAAAATTCTGCCTGCCGTACCCAGAATACTTCCTGTATGCAGATCGTAATTTCTTCCTCTTAGAGCGGTTCCGTTCCCGATATTTTTGTCATTATACAATTGATGTTTTAAAGTTTCCCCGGTATATTGATCAAAATTGAATTGCTCATTCTGGTATTGTTTATCACCATATGTTATCTCTGCATAGTACGTTCCCTCTTCTTTTTTGGGAAAACTGATCAATGCGGATTTTTTACCTGCCAGACTTTTTTCCACTTTATTCCCTACGATATCCAGGATCATTTTTTGATTGGAGAACCCGGTGGCGGGTACTGTACTCTTAGCTTTTTGTTCAGTGTGGGCCTTTCCGTTTAAAGTTTTCTTTACCCATTGATCAATATTTTCAAAATTCCATATCACTGCGGAATAGCAGATCAGAAGCAGAGGGATCACAGCATAAAAACCCAGAACATTGTGACTGTCATAATTAATTCTTTTCCAGTTAGCTGATGTTTTAATAAAAAACATGCCTTTCAATGCATTTTTATTCATTTTACGGGGATACCAGATCACTAAGCCGGAAAAAAGCATGATCGCTAAAATCAGTGTGGAATATCCCGTAATGGTCTTTCCTATTTTTTCTCCAAGCAATAATCTTCTGTGGAGATCCATCACAATTTCAAAAAAGTCGGTTTTGGCGTTCTCAACTGCAAGAACTTTTCCGGTATAAGGATCTATATAAACCCTGTAATAATAAATATAAGTTCCCCAATATGTCCATGCTTCGTCATTCATTTTCAGGGAACGGAATGCATAACTGCGGTAAGGATCGGAAGATATTTCTACCCTGCTAAGTTTTAAGCTGTCAGGTAATGCCTGTTTAGCTTTCAATTTTAGTTCCGAAAATGGGAGCTTTTCATTTTTAACTGATCTGACAAAATATTTTTCAGGATAGAACGTATGTTTTAATTCTTTTTCAAATGCCAGGATGCAACCGGTAACTGCCATTATTACAACTATAAGCCCGGACATTAGTCCGAGCCATAGATGTAATTGATATGTGATTTTTCTCAATTTAGAATTCATTATTAAAACTTAAGGCTAACCTCAGCTACAAAATTACGAGGCATTTGGGCTACTACAACACCTTGCCCTGCAAAATATTGGGCATTCCCTAAATTATTCATTTTAAATCCTAGTCTGTATCTTTCTTTTTCAAGAGAGACAGAAGCATTGATCAATGTATAGGCAGGAAATATAAATTGTCCTGTAGTTGCATTATCCACTGTTATTTGTTTACCTACACGATTAAGTCCGAAACCTATACCTAATCCCTGTAGTCCGTTGATTGGGAGTATGTAACTGATCCATGAATTGAATACATTTGCAGGACCGGAAGATGAAGGACGGCGGCCTTCCACATTGGCCGCGGATCTTACAAATTTACTGTCATTGTATGAATATCCTGCCATAATATTTAAACCATGGATAGGGTTTAAAATGGTTTCAATTTCAATTCCTTTACTTCTTTGTTCTCCATCCTGAATGGTTACATTATACCCTTTTCCATCTCGAATCACAACGTCTGCCCTTAGCATATTGTCGACAAGGATATTGTAATATCCGATCGTAAAATTCACCTTGTTTCTCCACAAATTTCCTTTAATTCCAGCTTCCCATTGATTAGATCTTTGAGGTTTAAAATCTCCGCTATAATCTGGAAGCGGCTGAGAGCTCGGAGCTACATAGCTAAAACCATTCATATAGTTGGCGTATGCAGACAGGCGATCTTTAAATACCTGGTAAACAATACCCAGTTTCGGTGACCAGGCATTCTGATTGAATGCACCTGTATTCGTATTGGTATTGAGGTCAAGTTGACCTTTACTTTCATAATGATCAAAACGTAAACTAAGCAATGTAATTAAACGGTCGGTAATATAAACGGCATCAGAAATATAAGCCCCATACATATTGCTTGAAATTGTATTTCTTTCCAATGGCGATTTTCCTGTTTTAGTAATAGCATTTTGTGTGAAAATCTGTATTTTCTGAAGAGCCAGATCTTTTGATATTGCACCGTATTTACCCGTAAGATCCCTTCCGTTGATCGTATCATACTTAACGATTGGAGAATTATTATTGTTCAGTGACTGATTTAAATAATCCAATCCGATCAGGAGTTTATTTTTAATTTTCCCAATTTTAAATTGTCCGTTAAAATTCTGCTGGATACTTGTGGAAGCTCCTTCGGAATTCTGCCATTGTACGTTACGTTCCAGCATATCGTCTCTTTTAGGTGATCGGATAAATTGATACTGGTATAATCCCTCTGTTTTTCTGTAGTTTCTCGAAATCAAAGTCTGCGAACTCCAGTTGTCGGAAATTTTATAATTAACCTCAGCTTTTACATTGATAGACGGAGCTTTTAAACTCATATCATTGTTGGAATATGATCTTTTCCAGTCAAATCCAAGCTCCTGTGGAGTATGTGCTTCAAACGGGCGTGTTCTGGCAAGGAAAATAATCGGCGTATTCGTTCCTTCGTAGGTATAAATCTGCGCTCCAAGATTGAACTTTAATCTGTCATTAACCTGATAACTCAGTGTAGGAGCAACAAACATAGACTTTCTGAACTCAGAATCCCTGAATCCGTTCTGATACTGATATGCTGCATTTAATCGGAATAAAGTTTTTCTGGAATCGGTGATTGGACCATAAACATCAGCTGTAACACGATTCAGGTTATAACTTCCCAATAAATAGGAAACTTCTCCCCCGAAATAATCTTTTGGTTTTTTGGTTACAACATTGATCAGTCCGCCAAATGATGTTACCGCTCCACCGTATAATGTTCCGGAAGGTCCTTTGATTACATCAATACGTTCAATATCTGAAGGATCAATTTCAGAGTTGGTGGTTGCCGGGACACCGTCTACCATAGAAACTCTTGTTGGAAAACCTCTTAAGTTATAGTAGAAACTTCCGTCTCCTGCTCTTCCGGCGCTTCCCTGCATTTTCACAACACCAGGAACATTTTTCAAAGCATCTGAAACATCATAAACAAGCTGTTCTTTAAGGATCTGCTGATTGATGCTGGTGTACATCTGTGGATTTTCCAGGTTTTTCAACGGCATTTTAGCAATTGAAGTACTGTCCTTATCGAGAAATTTATTTCTGCTTACAGCATATACGGTAATTCCTTCAATAACATTGTTCTCCACCGCGGTATAAATAACCGGGATTTCATAGACATCTTTCTCAATACGAATGGTTTCACGTGTGAGTTCGATATCATTTAAAACCACCTGAAGAGTATACTCCCCAGGCGGCACGTTGTCAAAATAATATTCTCCTGAATTATTGGTTTTTGCCTGATAAGGCGTATTTACTAGTCTTAAAAGCGCGTTTTTTACCGGTGCTTTATCAGACAGCATGATCTTGCCGTTGACACGTTCGCTCTGTTGTGCAGAGACAATTACGGGAAAGCTGACAAGAAGTAAAAGTAATATAAGGGTTCTAAATGTTTTCATGCTGAAGGTTTTGTAACAGGGGATAATTTATTTTGCCGTTTTGTGATAATGGAAATGTCTCTATATGTTCCGTGCGTACATATTGAGGATTGATGCGTAATTTATTCTTTATGGTTTCAGTGATAATCTGAGGATCAATTTCATTGTTGTCATATAATACAATGATCTTTTTGTCATTGGAATTCAGGCATACAAATGTGCTTCCCTCCAGTTCATTTTTAAGAATAAATTCAACCTCATCCAGGTTGAGACGAATTCCGAATAGCTTCATGATGCGTTTTATTCTTCCTGTAATATAATACAGTCCATTTTGTCCTCTCCTGGCGGTGTCTCCTGTACGAAGCACTTTGGGTTGCTCATAAGTTGCAAGATCATGGAGTGTATTGGCATATCCTCCACATATACTTTCATGGAAGAAAAGAAGTTCATCTGTTTCCGGATCGATCTCAAAGCTTGCGCCGTGTACCGGGCTACCAATAGACGTTTCTTCTTCAAGAAGTCCATCGGTACTGAGGTAAGCCATTCTTCCTCCGGCTTCTGTCTGTCCATATTGGGCAAAGAATTGTTTTTCAAATTCATGACAGTAATTGAAGATCGTTTTTCGAAGTTCTCCGTTGATCACCCCTCCTGTATGGGTCATGTATCGTAGGCTTTTACTGTCTTTTCTGAAGAAGCCTATTCGGTTCAGATTTTCATAAAGGTATGGAACGCCACCCAGTGTACTGTATCCGTACTCTTCCATTTCATCCCAGAATGCCTTTTGCATAATATCTTTATCCGTGCATACTATTTTCCCTGCCCGCATACAGTTGGTAGTGAAAATCGAAAAACCATACACGAAATTAATCGGGACATTTAACGGAACTACATCCGATTCCAGGATAGGCATATATTGCAGAATACTCACCGCATTTTTATAAAGACTCTCATCCGAAAGCTTAACCAGCTTAGGAACTCCTGTTGTTCCCGAGGTGCTTAAAAGAATCTTAATATCCGGATGAATGGAAACTTCCGGTTTATAATCTTCTTTAACAAAGATTTTAATTGTTTCTGAGAATTCTCTGGATGAATATCCCTGAAGCTCTTCCCGTGACGGATCAAAGATGTATTTCGGACGGTATTCTGCTTCCAGGCGTTCTTTGAAGTCCGGGTGAAGCTTTTGTCCCAGAATTGCAATGGCATGAGCCGTACCATAGAAGTTCAGTAAAACTTCAATACTGGACAGCTGATTGTCATTGTATAAAAAAATCAATCCTTTTTCTACAGGATTCAGGCCTAATGACCGGTACAATGTTCCTACCGGAACACTTTTGCCACTGGAAGCCTCTATAAAAGAGAGGCTTCTGTTGGCAATTACATTTTCTAAAATTTTCATATACTTAGTTTTCTACGAGTACATCGTATTTTTTCATTTTGTCGCGGATCTTTCCTACAGTTCCCATTTCAAGAATATCATTAAAATCAAACTTTATTTGGTAGAACTGTTCCAATGCTTCTACTATAAGAAGATGGGACATAGAATCCCATTCCGGGATTTCCTGGTAGGTAAGGTTTTCATCAATCATTTCTTTTTTTACTGCAATTGCTGATGCAATAATTTCATAAAATTCGTCTGTTGTGTGCATTTTAAATTTTTATAGTTTTCCATTTACCATTTCTGAAGATCATAAGGAAAAGCACAGCCAGTACAATTTCCGAAGAAACGATAGCTGTAAATATTCCTTTCAGTTCCCATTGAAGCCTTACTCCAAGGAGATAAGCCAAAGGAAGCTGAATAACATAAAACATGATCATATACAGCAGGGTTACCTGCATGATATTTCCGGCAGCATTAAGTGCGCGGCTGATCACCATTGTAAAGCCTAATAACAAATAAGCCATTGAAACCACGTGGATATACTGGACTGCATACTGAGCGACCTGGGCTTCCGAAGTAAAAAAGGTAACAACATATTCCGCTGCCAGTTGCCAGAATAAAGCAACAGCCACGAGATATGTCATGTTGATTCCTCCTGCCCTCCATACGGTTTTTTCCGCACGATCCGGATTTCCTGCTCCCAGATTCTGGCCCGTAAGAACTCCCGCAGCATTTCCTATTCCCCAGGCAGGCATGGTTGCCACAGAAGCTATCCTTTGGGCAATAATGTAACCTGCAAGTGCGGTGGTTCCAAAGGTTGCAATAATCTTCACCATAATCAGCCAGCTGGAGGCAGGAATAATATACTGAACCAGTCCGCCAAAGGTAATTTTGAGGATTTTCTTTGTTAAGGAAAGGTCGAAGTGAAACTTCGTACCGATCTTGATGCTAGTTTTTCCTGTAAGGAGGATAAAAAACTGGTATATTACCGCGAGCAGACGGGATAAAACAGTAGCATAAGCTAATCCCATTAATCCGTAAGCAGGAATAAAACCAAGTCCGAAAACAAAGATGACCGCGAATACCATACTCGATATATGGCAAAGCCAAAGGGATTTCATAGCAAGGGAAGCATCCCCGGCCCCTCTGAAAAGCCCGTTAATGGAAAGCCTCAGAATAACCAATCCGATACTTAAAAATACCAGTTGGGAAAAAAGGACTCCATGATCAATACTATCGGGTTTAATCCCGAGAAAGCCGATGATATCGGATGCGAAAATAAATGACAGTCCCCCAACCAAGAGGGCAAATCCAAACGCAAGCAGTATGATATACTGTGCCGTTTGTCCCATTCCTTCCTTGTCTTTTTCACCTGCTCTCCTTGCCGTTAATGTAGCAGCCGCTATCCCAAGACCGATGGCAATCGCGTTGGCAAAATTGATGTAGTTATCTGTAATACCAACAAGTCCGAGGACCTTATCTCCAAGCTTCGCAATAATTAAAAGATTGATACTCACGAAAACAGATTCCATAACAAGCTCCATCACCATAGGAATGGCTAAACTGAAGATTGAACGGTTGATGCTTCCGCTGGTAAGCTCGGTTTTTCTCCCGGCTAATGCTCCGTACGCAAATACAGAACCGTCTTTTACAAGATGCAGGAACTTTTTCATAGTGCCACAACAGAATTTTTATTGGCTATCTGGTACAATGGGTTGGGTAAAGCACCATCTTTCTTTGGAATAGCAAATGCTTTGTTTTCACTGTAACCGTTATTTTTCAAGCGTACACTGTTGATATAGAATCTTTTGAATGACGGAACATACAGATCATATTTTGCATAGCGGTCTTTTAAATCAGGGTTTTGATTTTTGTAATGCTCTATACATTCATGAACAAGTGTCCAGAACTCTTCTTCTTTAAGATCCGAATAGGTATGAAGAACGTTTGATAAATATCTGAAAAAGGCATCAAAAACCCCAAGAAGAATGGACAATGGAACATTTTCTTTGTTTGAGGACTGAATCAAGCCGTCTGCCAGATGATCCGGTAATTTTTCTCTGGCTTCTGTCGTTAAAACAATGTCATCTACAAAATCTTTAATAACAATTCTTTGTGGAAGCCCGTTTCTCAATACCACCATAATGTTTTCTCCGTGAGGTGTTACGCAAAGAGAATGGGTGTAATAGATATGAAGAAGAGGAGTAAGATAAGCGTCGAGATATTCTGTGATCCATTGTCTTACACTGATTCCTGCTTTTTCAGCAAAAGCTTGTACCAGGGGAACTCCGTTTTGATCCACATAGAGCAATGAAGCCATGGTAAACATTTCTTCGTCTTCCTTTAAATAAGATCCGGCACTTTCACGCCATAATGCTCCCAGGAACTCATTATATTGATATGGGACGCCTGTAATAGCACCGTATTGCGGATGGTGATAAGCGATTGAAGCTTCTTCACCGAGAAATATGGTTCCTTTATTTTCCAGATAAGCATCCCCTTTGATCAGTCCTTTTACCCAATCTGTAATGGAGGGTGCTATTTTCATCTGTTTAGGGGAAAGTCCTCTGATGTTTCCGGTACTCAGAATAGAGACAGCCGTTTTTAAGTATCTCTTCTCAGGATGATCTGCATTGAATAAAGTACGGATGCTCTGTTGCGGGCTGTAAACGTCATTACCCTCTCCCATCGGAATTAATATTCCGGAGACAAGGTCTCCGGCAAAATGGATCTTTAACTTATGTTCCCATTGCCAGGGATGCACCGGGATGAAATGATAATCCTCAACTGATTTTCCTTTGTTGATCAGTTTTTGTTGAAAATTCTGATATAATTCATCCCCGATTTCAGAGCGGTAAAATTCTTCCTGATCGATATGCCCTAAAGAATGAAAAGATGATCTGCTCTTATGAGCGGCAAACCAAAGGACTTTTAAGCTCTTATCCGCTTCCGGGGCAAAGGTTTCAAGGTCAGTAGGTGAAAAGCCTAATCTGCTTTTATTGACAATAACCCATGGGTGACCTGTCATTTGGTGCTCTACTGTCTGGTAATTACTGGATGCCAGATCCTTTGAAGTCATAATCCCTCTGGACAAGATCAGGGAATCACAATATAAAGTATGCAGTAATTCTTCTGTGTATTTTGCTAATGTATTGGAATCAAGATCAAAAACCGCCTGCATTTCAAGGAAAAATTGAGGAATATTAAGGATGTCGGTTTTTTCGCCATTCTCTGTTTTTGTAATACTGGCTTTATCAATATGCCAGAAATCCATCATTCTTTCCTGTCCCCTGAAGCTATATTCTATGTTTTCAAATCCTGTCTCAAGGCTGAAGGTGGTATATCCTTCTTCATCTTGAGATACAGCGACAGGCTTTAATCGCTCCTCATGCATTAATTCGGCGATTGTTTTGGCCATAAGGTCCCTGTTAGCCTGTAGCCAGTGTTTCTGGTTAATTATCGTATTATCGTTACTCATTATTCATTATATTTTGGCGGTTGGCATTGCGTGTTTTTCAACGTCAAAATCCTGGAAGGCTATTTTCTTTTCTATTTTATAATGCTCCCTTCCCAGAATATCATTGATGATATAAGAATTACGGTAAGCCGCCATTCCAAGGTCGGTAGAAATATAGCTATGGGTATGGACTTCTGCATGAAGCACATAAATTTCACCTCCGTTATGATCTATTGAGTAATTTCTGTTCACGGCAAATAACCCGTTGGAATCCCTTTTAATTCTTGATTCAATATTTTTTAAGAATGAAGGTTCATGATAACGGTATCCTGTTCCAATTACGAGATAATCAGCTTCCTGTTCATAAGGGATATCCTGTTCCAATTGTGTAAATTCAAGGGTAAGACGTTCTGTATTGCTGTTATCTACCCGATCCAGCTGGCTGTTGGGAATGATCGTAAGCTTTGGATCGGCATTATCAATATTCAGATCATAGATAAAATCGTAGATCTGGTTGATCAGGTCATAATTGATCCCTTTAAACTGTGCCTGTTGCTTGCTTAAGATAGCTTTGCGGGCAGCTTCGTTTCTGCTGTAAAAATAATCTACGTAATCAGGGGAAGTAAGCTCTAAGGTAAGCTTTGAATATTCCATCGGGAAAAACCGGTCAGGTCGGGAATACCATCCTAATTCCGTATTTTCATTGCGGCTTTGAAGAAGATCGTAAAAGACTTCCGCAGCACTTTGCCCTGAACCAATTACGGCTATTTTACGGCCTTTAGCTAAAAGCTCCTCTTTTCTGTACAAATAAGAACTTGTATGAAGGATCCTGGAATCTTCTTTGGGAATAAATGAAGGAATATGGGGCTGTGTCCCGGTACCAAGGATGAGTCTTTCCGCTTTAAAAACTACCGCCTCCTTGGTTTTGGTGTGAAGCGTGGTAATCAGATAAAGTCCGTCTTCATAAATAATATCGACAACCTGTGTGGAAAAACGGCATTGTGGCAATTGGCTGACTACCCATTGACAATAGCGGTTGTATTCTTTTCGGGGAATGAAGAAATCTTCCCTGATAAAGAATTTATATAACCTGTTGGTTTCTTTAAGATAATTAAGAAGGCTTAAGGGATTGGTAGGATCTGCCATCGAAACACAGTCACACAAAAACGGTGTCTGAAGGGTTACGTGGTCTATCATTAATCCCGGATGCCAGTCGAAGCCATCCCTTTGATCAAGAAAAAGTGTTTTTAATTCAGATATAGGATTGGATAAAGCAGCTAGCCCTAAATTAAAAGGCCCGATACCTATTCCTATTACATTATATATGGTTTCATTAGTCATGTTCAGCGATTTTTGCGGTGATTTGTACATCTTTGTTTTGTGGGAATTTTTCCCAATACCATTCTCTGTAGCAGAAGTTCAGATTGGCTTTTTTGTGTGGCATTTCAATGATTTTTTCTATTTTGAAGCCTACATGTGCCTTATTCATCATGGATGCAAAAGAATCTACAGAGCCTTCTCCTACCATTTTTCCAACTTCCGGTTGGGCAAATACGTAATCTACCATAGATTGTGTGGAAGGAGAAACATATTTCTTTTTAGGATCTGTCGGAGCTATAAACTGATGCGTCCCATAGTCTGTAGGCATTACATCATAATAATCTCCCACAATATCCCGGCATGGCCAGTAAACTTCAATATTGCAGGAAGGTTCATCATTACTCGAAATAATATAGCTGTGGGCTTCGTCACCCGGTAACATCAGTCGGTAATAGGTTTCCAGCTCGTCAATCGGCCAGTTCATCTGCCATATTTTTACAGCATGCTCACGATTGAACCATTCATGAAGCATTTCAAGATCTTCATCAAGGTTAATAGGACGCATACTGATTGTAACATCTTCTTTCTGAAAATAACGCCTGAAGAACACATCGTTTCCTTTTGGATTGATCAGCTGATCCGAGAAGAAATATTTGTAAAGAAGATTGGGAATCCTGGCATAAGAAATAGCCCCGGCACTGGTAATTCCATCAATCTCATTGGCTACTGCCTTAAAGTTTGTTTTGGTTCCCCAATACCTGTTTTGAAGGGCATAGTTGGTAAACGCTGAAGGCATCTCATGGTGAACGGCATCAAACTCCCGGTATAATATATCAATCAGCATTCGTTCACTTATCCACCCTGTTTTTCCTAATGAGGCGATAAGTGCTGAAAAATTGCTCACCAGTACATGATAAGAAATGATATCTAAAAGACGCTCATCTTTGATAAAGAGATCCTCAATCTCCGGATATTCTTTAGCCAGCCCGGTATACTGGTCTCTCGAACTTTCTCTGAGGAGATAACCCTGTGCATCTCTTACAAAAAGTGTTTGAGGAAGCAATTGATCATCCAGCTGAATCAACAGGTTCTGCTGATGAGCCTCAGGAGCCATTCCATAATGGCTGTATAAGTGGTTTAATGGAGCGATTAATAGTTTAATATACTTTTCGAACCATGTGGTTATGGATTCTTCAAGACCCATTCCCAGGACATCTGAAACATCCGAGAAAAATTTCTGTATAAAAGTCTTTCCGTCAGCAGGCTCATCCTGGCATAACCTGGCGAGTAAAAGTATTTTATCTTCAGGTAAAAACGGATTCTCGCGAACTAATAAATTAAGACTATCAATGTTTTTATCATTGTGGTAGACTGCCAATGTTACAGGTTCTAAAAGAAGTTTGAACTGATTAAAATCCTTTTCAAATGCTGAAGCTGCGTGCTTACGCCATAATGCTGAAGCATAGCCTCTTTTTAAATCTTTTTCAGTGTTGATCCTGATCGAACCGGTTAAAAGAACATTCAGGGAAAACTTTGGCATCCATGGAATATGAGGGTTGTACATGCTTCTTATAGAAGATGTTGAATAAAATCCTTCTCCCAGGGCTCCGATGTGAATTAATGTCCTGTTTTCTATCATTTCCGAGCCTTCTTTTATCGATAAAAGATAACTGGCTTCCCAGGGATGACATGGAACGATATAGAAGTCGGACAGGCTTTCCCCTTCTTTAAGATAATTTTTTCCAAAGTCCGAAGGCAGAGAAACGATGCTTTTCAGAAATTCATTGTAGGAGATCTCTAAAACAGAGTTTTCTACAACATTGTTTTTATGCACTAAAAAATACTCAAGCTGTATCTCTTTATTGAATTCAGGACCATACAAAAGCTGTTCTTCTTTTGAAAATCCCATCCTTGCTTTGGTAAAAGGATGAAGATTATGCCCTGCCGGAAGCCTCTGCTCAGATTCCAGAAAGGAGTAAGACACAGGATCATTCTCCTGAGCACCAGCATTCATGATCAGTTCCAGGTTTCTGAAGCTGCTTTGGATTCTTTTGGTAAATAATTCCAACCCTTGTTCACTGAATTGCTCAGAAAGCTCTTTATAAACCAAAGCTGTCAGCTGGTCGATATCCACCTCAAAAATGCTTTCATTTTTATGATCAACGGCCCATAAAGGCATTGCATAATCGTGAAATGAACTTTCGGAACGATAAGCAACAGGGGCGAATAAAAACAGATTGCTCTTTTTTAATTCAAATCTTATGTATAGCGGGTAATTGCTGTTTTGAAGTGCCCGGGCTGTAAGGGTATCATATTTTGGAACTCCTTCATAAAATCTTCCGTTCCCCAGTTCCCGCAACATACCATTCAATAAGATTCTGCTTGTAATGGTAAGCGCTTTTTCTGCAACATTAGTTTGTTGTTCCAAAATTTTCTCCATGCTTTTTTATTGTGTTTAATATTTGATGAATATCTTCAGTAGTAGTAATAGGATTCAGGAAAGTAAATTTCAGATAGAAATTACCATCAACCTTGGTACTTGCTACCAGGATCTCTCCACTGTAGAACAATTTCATTTTTATATGTAAGTTCAGTGCATTCAGATCTTCAATATCGTCTCTCAGATAACGGAATACCAATACACTAAGGTCAGTATGCGATAGCAATTCAAATTCCTGGTCTTCAGTGATCATTGCTGCTGCATCTTTAGTAAGATCAATCACCCTGTCGGTATATTCAGCCAATTGTTCCTGCCCCATTATTCTTAAGGTAAACCAAAGTTTTAAGGCGTCAAATCGACGGGTACTTTGTATAATAGACTTATTGATCTGTGCAGGAATCTCTTCCTCATCCATTTCTGCAGGATTCAGATAATCGGCATGATGTTTAAGGATTCGAAGTTCTCTCTTGTTTTTAACAATGAAAGCACTACTGCTGATCGGCTGGAAGAATGATTTATGATAATCTATTGTTACAGAATCTGCTTTTTCAATGCCGTTTAAAAGATGACTGTATTTCGCGCTTAAAAGTAAGGCACAACCATATGCTGCATCTACGTGCATCCAGATATTATGTTGAGCCGCGATATTCGCAATATCCTCCAATGGGTCTACATTGCCAAAATCTGTTGTTCCGGCGGTTGCTATGATCCCGATAGGAATATTTCCTAATTCGATCTCACGCTTCATATATTTCTGAAGCAATGTAATATCCATCCGGAATTCATGGTCAGTGGGAATTTTTATTATGGATTTTTCCCCTAACCCCATAATAGATGCATTCTTTGAATTGCTGAAATGCGCTTTATCGGAAATGAAAATTCTAAAACGGCCGGCTTCAGGCGGTAAGCCGTCTTGTTTGATGTTGTGATGTAAGTTTTTTTGAGAGAAGACATCCCGCATCATCACCAATCCCATCAGATTACTTTGTGAACCTCCTGCGGTGAATACACCATCACTTTCAGAAGAATACCCTAATCTTTCTGCTGTCCAGTCAATCAGTTTTCTTTCCATAAAAGTGCCGCCGGCACTCTGATCATAAGTATCCTGTGAAGAGTTGATAGCGCTCACAAGAATTTCTCCGGCTAATGCTGGAATTACAATAGGGCAATTGAGATGGGCTACATATTGAGGAAGGTGAAAGGCTGTGGCATGCTTTACGTAGATGTCATCCACCTCATTCAGGAGCTCTTCATAAGAAGAGAGTTTTTGGTTCAGGTCAATGTGCTGAACCTTTTGTTTCATTGTTTTAGCTTCTATTCCGCTAAATGGTTTGTCGTTTCTATGAAGAAATGTTCCGACCAGGTCTAAAGTGTCATTGATAGCGGAACGATAGTGATCATAATTATCCTGATGAAAAATGTTTTCAAATTTCCCCGAAAAGTGATTCAAAGTGTCGTTTATCACTCCTTCGTGAGGCAAAATTTCGTTGTTCATATATTTATTTATAACGTTGATTAAAAAAAATGGTGTTGACTTATTTTTATTTGGACATAGGTTATATATCTCGTAATCAATACGTTAAGTTTTATTTTTTTGCATTTTTTATTTGGTACTTAATTAAAAATTCATAAATTTGACAACGCAATTGTTATTTAGAATAATTAAAAACAAATATAATAATTTAATCCTAACACAAAATTTTTTTTAATGAATTCTCTAAAAATTCTTGAAGAAAGCAGTTTGACTATGGAAAGAGTACTTCCTGTAGCCATTCAGATTACAGATAGCGAGCGCAGGATGATCAAAGACGCGGTAGATCATCTCGAAAGAAAATATGGAACTTTTGAAAACAGAGAGTTTGTCATGCAGGTTCATCAACTGGCCTCTTATTTTTTACCGGAAAGATTATTAAAGGTTCTGGCGTCATTTGCCAGCGATTTTTCCAGAGAGCAGTATGGTGCATTGATTTTCCAGGGCCTTTTTGACATTGACCAGGAAAAAATAGGAACGACTCCACCCAACTGGCAATCGGCGGATTACTCAAAATTCAATCAATACGGATTTGCCTGTGCTTTGTTGCATGGTGCTCTTCCATCGAAACCGGTACAGTATTATTCACAGCGTAAGGGAGGCGGGCTGATCCATGCGATCATTCCGGATGAAAAAATGCGGGATACTCAGACGGGATCAGGATCAGCTACAGATCTGTATGTCCATACGGAAGATGCTTTTCTTAAACATCAGGCAGACTTTTTAAGCTTTATGTATATCCGTAATGAAGAACAGGTACCTTCTACCCTTTACTCTATCCGTTCCCATGAATCTATTCATGAAGATTACAAACCTTTATTTGATCCGATCTTTAAAATTCCTAAGGATGCGAATCTAAAAACCGAGGCAGAGGAAATCGATACTTTAGATGCTATTTTATACGGAAATAAGGAACTGCCGTTTATGAGATTTGATGCCGCAGAGCAATTGTTTAATCCGGATATTAAGCAAACAGATATTGCCCATCATGCGCTCAGCAAATTCTGGCAGGAAGCAAAACATCTGATTTATTCAGATTTTACTCCTCAGGCAGGAGACGTTATCGTCGTTAATAATCATTTATGTGCCCACGGAAGATCCGCTTTCCGCGCGGGAATAAAAAATATTAATGGTGTTGAACATACCTGTGAAAGAAGGATCATGCTTCGTATGATGAGTAAAGTAAGTCTTATAGATATGAGAGGACATACCCTCAAAGAAGATCCATTCTTTGTAATAGAAGAACATTTGGGTAAAAACTTCAAAGACTTCTAATCATTTAAAGATTTAAATTTTACTATAAAATCCTTTCTGAGCATTTGTGCAGAAAGGATTTTTATGATGTATTACAATTTGGAAAATATAAGCTTAAATTGCCATCTTGCTTTTCTCATTTTCTAATTTCTCAATAAGACTTTCCAGTTCATCCCTATTTAATTCTGTTTGTATTTTACTGTTCATGATCTCTTTTAAAGCCAGAATATATGCTGTTTTTAAAGCATTTTCCGCTGTGGTTTTTATATCCGGGGAAACACCTGTGTGTTCCCAGTTTCCATGGGTTATTGTGGCTGTAATTTTTCCGACTGGAATAACGGTGAGGTATTGATCTGCAATAATAAATTCGTCTACAGGATTTGCCGCCCCTCCGGTATTTTCTCCAATGATTTTGGCGAGTTTATAGTTTTTAAGAAAGTAGGCTAATCCTTCCGCAGCAGAAAAAGAAGACCTGCTCGTAAGGATATAGACATTTTTATCAAGGTATTTTTTTCCTAAAACTTTTGTTCGGGTAGTATTTTGAACCGTTTTTTCTTTGTCTCTGAAATAGGTAGAATACAGATTGGTTTTTTCTTTGAAAAAATAACTGCAAAATAAGATAAGCATTCCGTTATCACCTCCTCTGTTTTCACGAAGATCAATAATCAAAGAGTTGGTATTCGCAACAAAATCCATTACTGATGCAAGTGTTTTTGCACTTGAACGGGATTCTGCAAACCCTTTGAAATTAATATAACCAATGTTCCCTTCCAATCTTTTTACATTTTCGAATCCGAAATTTTCAAGGCTATTAAGGAAATTATTTTCAGCGGCGGTTTCCTTTGCATTTTTCTTGTTTTCAGATGTTAGACCGTCCTTGTATTTAATAAAAAAATGCTGATCACCGGACACAGTCCTCAATTTTTCAGTAAGCTTCTGAGCCAGTTCTTTTCCGGTCAGTGTATCCCAGTCTTCCGGTTGAAATTCCGTTTCAAGCTTTTTATAAAGATCTTTATCTGTATAGTGCTCTTTGACCTTTTCCAGAATATCTTTCACAACAGGGTTGTTTGTTTTCTGGCAGCCAAATGATAAAGAATATAATAATGATATGAGGACAAGTGTTTTCTTCATGAGATATAATTTAAGTTCATGACAAAAGTACGGGGCAGGAAAAATTGAGAATTGTAAAAAAGGAAACAGATTAAATAAATAACCAGATATTATTTTGTTCTGTATTAACTTTTTTGAAGAATGTTTTTGGAGTTATTTGAGTAAGTTCCTTAAAATCTTTGATAAAATGAGACTGGTCGTAAAAAAGATTTTCATAGGATAATTCCGTAAGATTTTTCACCTGTTTGTTTCGCAGCAGGGAATTTCGAAACCGGTTTATTTTACGATATTCGGAGGCTGGTTTTGCTACAAACCGTTTGGTAATTTTATTAACGTATTGTCTTGTAATGCCATTCTTTTCCGCAATGTCCAGGATACTGATATCATTCTCAAGGTCTTTGATGATATTTTCGGCTCCAGTCAGATGCTTATCAATGAATTTAGAGAGCAGGTAATCTTCCAGGGCTTTTATTTGTATTTCCTTCCCGTGTTCATTCAGTATCTTATCCATAGCCTCACGAAAGTCCGAAGATAAAATTTTATCTTTTAGAATTAAGCAGTTGTCAGCATTAAAAAAATGATAGATCCCCAAAGGTTTAAAGTAGATGGTAATTTCATTAATGGGTTTCTCATAAAAGATTTCCGTAGATCCTGTGCATCGGGAGACCAAATCAATCACTATATTTTTTATGGGAGAATGATAAATTTCCATACTGCCTTCATCCGATCTGATCTCGGCATCCTGACAGGCTGAAACAATGAAAAAATTGTTTGGAAATGTCAGATATCTGATAGACGAAGCAGATTCATCTTTATCCATAAAATAATATCCCTGGATATATTTTTTAAGAACAGGATTTCTTGGTTGGTAAAAATGGATATCCATAATCTGACAATAAATAAGGGTATAAAATTACAAATACAAAAGAAAAACCTGAAGAAAATCTCTTCAGGTTTTTCTATATAACGTAATTTAATTGTCTTCTGAATATTATATCAGTTAAATGCTGCATCCATCGGGGTCACAGGCATTTTCTCCATTAGAAAGATCTGTGAATGGAGAAACCGTTTCTTTATACGTTTGCTGGAGTGCATTTTCAAAAACTTCAACAGGTTGAGCGCCCGAAACAGCATACTTTCCATTTAAAACAAAAAATGGAACGCCGGTAATTCCATTATTTCTGGCTTGTTGGATGTCTTCATTGACTTCTGATGTCAATTCCTCTGAAGTTACTGCATGCTTTGCCTCCTCTTTATCAATACCCAGTGATTCTGCAATTTCTGCCAATGTATCAACATCCCCCACGTCTTTGCCATCAATAAAATGGGCGATGAACAGAGCTTCCTCCATTTCATTGGACTTGTTGTATTTTTTAGATAACTGCAACAATTTATGTGCAGGAAACGTATTGGTTATAAGCGCAGTTTCAAAATTGAAATCAATACCAGCCCCTTTTCCCATTTGAGTAACCTGGCTGATCATTTGCGTAGCCTGGGTCTCAGGAAAGCCTTTTTTCTCTCTGAAGTAGGTAAGTGTATTCTTTGTTTCACCTGTATTTAAGGTAGGATCCAGCTGGAAGCTCTTCCACTCTACTTCTACCTGATCTTTGAATGGCAATTTTTGAAGAGCCTGTTCAAAATTATTTTTTCCTATATAACAAAACGGACACATAACGTCCGACCATATTTCTATTTTCATTGTAATTCTTGTTGTAATGTTCTGCAAAGTTACCATTTAATTTTAATGTAACAAAATTTATTACATTTAACTTGGATCTACTTCGTTTTACGAATAGAAACGCGGATTACAATGTTTTACTTACTTTCCTGCTAAAGATCAAATGAGCGATTAAAGCTAAGAGACCAAAGCTTGCTCCAACGAAGCACACCCCTTCCCACTGTGCGTAATGCCATGCAACCGATGCCAGCCATGTTCCTAATGATCCACCGATAAAGTAGCAGACCATATAAACCGTATTCAGGCGGTTGACCGCATTGGTTCTGATCAGAAAATAACTGGTTTGATTCATAATATGACTGGATTGTACTCCGAGATCAACCAGGATGACTCCTACAATCAAACCCCAATACGTGTATCCTGCAAAATAGGTAAAAGCCCAGCTGCCTAAAACGATTAGTAGTGAGTAGAATATGATCCTGTTGATATTCATGAACTTTTGGAATGCCCCGACTTTGGCTGCGGCTAAAGCACCTACTGCCCCTGCCAGGCCAAAACTCCCTACCACAGATGAACCGGCATTAAATGGAGGTTTCTCCATATGAAAAACCAAAGTGGTGAATAAAGCACACATAGAGCCAAAAGCCATTGCGCCCCGGAAAGAGGCCAGTTGTAAAACAGGCTGTGTTCTTGCGAGATGAAATACAGAACGCATCAGATCTTTGTATGTCCCCTTAAAATTTGGTGAGAGCTCAGGAAGCATTTTATACACTGCAAACCAAACGAGTATCATCAAGCCTGCCGCAATACCGAAAACGGCCCTCCAACCCAGAATTTCTCCCAGGATTCCCCCTACAAACCTGGATAAGAGAATACCCAAAAGTAATCCGGACATTACCAATCCTATATTGGAAGACTTCTTTTCATCAGATGAAAGTTCTGCTGCGATAGGAACAAAAAGCTGCGGAATAACAGAGGTCATTCCGATCAGTAAGCTCGCCGCATACAGCATCCATAGTTGAGTAGCAAAGGTCATCCATAAAAGTGATCCGAAAACCAAAAGAAGATCAATCAAAATCAGTTTTTTACGGAAAAATTTATCACCCAACGGAACAATAAGAAGCAATCCCAGTGCATATCCTATCTGGGTCAGTACGGATATTTTGCTGGCAGCACTTTCTGAAATATGTACATCATTTGAAATGAGTGCCAATAGTGGCTGATTATAATAGTTGTTGGCAACTACCAACCCTGAAATAATAGCCATCAGCCATATCACAGTTCTGGAAATGCCCTGAGAAGAACTCGCCTGCATACTAACGTTTTAAATTCAAAATTAATTATAGAATAATGAGATAAGTATCTTTCCTGATTTCCGGAATCAAATCGAGGATTTAAATTCCGGTCAGAAAGAAAAAGAAACCTTTTAATTACCTGCAAAGATAATTTAATTACATTAAAATTATTCGTTATAAATCCAATTGTTTTTGAAATTCTTCGAAGTATTTTGCCAGATGAAGACCGTCTGCCAGACCATGATGAGCTTCTATGGAAACCGGTAAATATTTCCTTCCGTTACGGATGCTGTATTTTCCAAATGTAATTTTCGGAATAGATTCCGTCTTATCAAAATTCGTAGGATGCAGCAGTGCACTGAAAGAATTCCAGGGAATAGTAGAATGTCTTATTAAAGCTTTGGTGACGCTATCAGTACTTAATCTTAATCCTGTGGAGCTTTGTACAGCCTGAATTTCTTTTTGTAATTCTTTATTGAAAACTTCAAAGCTTTCTGAAAAAGGAATGTAAGAAAAACCAAAAGTTCCGTCTGCCCTGGCGATTGTACTTCCCGCATCGATGACATCGAAAATGACCACCTGGTCATCAACAATTCTCATTTTCAGTTCTTCAACAGAATTCACGGCAACCATCGATTTATGAAGGTAATAGGCAAAAAAAGAATGACCGTTAGTTTTTACAGTATCATAAGCTTTTGTACAATCCACTTCTGCTGTAAAACCAAAATAAGGACTTGCCATTTTTGAAAAAAAATTAAAATGTTCTTTTCTGTTCCACTTTTCAACATCAATGATCTTCATTTTTATACTGCTTATTTTTTCTGCAAATTTCTGTAAGTTTTCTCATTATAAAAAATGTAAGGGTAATAAAATTGATTTTGGAATGCGTAATTTTGATACGTTGATTGTTGTTTGGATAGAAAAACACATTGTAAGGCTTAAGAAATAAGAAGTAAATTATGAATCCCGGATTTTAAATCAATGGTTACAGGATATGAAATCTGAGGCAGTTATGAATAACCATCCATAATTATCATTGCTCATCTAATCTCTAAGCTGTATTTCCCAACTTTCAATTCATTATTAATACTTTTTACATTTTACAAAAAATAAAAATATGGAAGACGCAAAAATTGGATTCATCGGATTAGGAAATATGGGGCATCCCATGGCTAAAAATTTAGAAAAAGCAGGATTTCCTTTGTCTGTCTATAACAGAACCACCGAAAAAGCAAATGATTTTAAGGAGAAGTCAACCGTATATACCAAAGTTACTGAGCTGGTAAAAAACAATGATGTTATTTTTACAATGCTGACCAATGATACAGCAGTGCGCCAGGTATATGAAGAAATTCTTTCAGAGGATATTCATGGAAAACTTTTCGTAGATATGAGTACCATTTCTCCACAAGCGACCAATGATATTTCCTCTGCAGTTAAGATAAAGGAAGCCGGTTTTATCGATGCACCTGTAGCAGGAAGTACCAAACCTGCAGCTGATGGAACATTGATCATCATGGCAGGAGGTGATGAAAAGGATCTTGATCGTGCTGAACCTTATTTACAAAAGCTGGGAAAGATCAGACATTTAGGAGAGAACGGAAAAGGAATCGCTGCTAAGCTTTCGGTGAATTATTTTCTGTCTACGCTCTATCAGGGCCTTGCGGAAACGGTCTTATTTTCAGATAAATTGGGAATCGACAGGAAGGACATGCTTGATATAATTAATGAAAGTGCAAGTGGAAGTGGTGCCACAAAAGTAAAAACACCACTACTGATCAATGATGATTATGCACCGGCATTTGCCCTGGATCTGATGTTAAAAGATATCCTTTTAGCCCATAATGCAGGAGCTGATTATCCTTTATCAAAAACGCTTATTGAAACCTATCAATCTGCCCATGATGAAGGATTTGGAAAAGATGATGTTATCGGGATCATCAATTATCTTAAGAAATAATAAGTGTAAATTGAAATATGATGAGTACGAGTACTGCTATTTTAAAAGGAAATAACTGGACTGCTAAAAAAGTAAATTCCACTTATATTGTGAGTGTGAAAAACCATTCAGGTATTGTGGAAGCGTTGACCGATTTTGTAATAAATCAAGACATCAAATCGGGAGAAATAACAGGAATTGGTGCTGTAAGTGAAGCGACGCTTCGTTATTTTGTACCCTCAACAAAGAAATATGTGGATAAAACGTTCAATGAACAAATGGAAGTCTCTAATATTTCCGGGAATGTTTCTGAGCTCAACGGCCAGCCACTACTCCATTTGCATATCACGTTAGGCAGACAGGATTATACAGCTCTGGCAGGACATCTTTTGGATGCAAAAATTTGCGGTGCCGGAGAATTTATTTTTTATCCGCTGGATACCAGAATAGTAAAGGTCAAAGATGAGGAAGTGGGAATTAACTTTTATGACATTGAAAACTAAGGAAATACCTTAATTTTTGTTTGTATATTATATTCAGCTACAACAATCATATATCCGGCTACTTTAATTGATAGATACATTCGCAACTTTGTATGTATAAATAAAACATATGAAAACAGTATTGATTACAGGAGCAAACAAAGGAATAGGTTTTGAAACTACCCGGCAATTAGCAAAACTTGGATATCATGTTTACCTTGGATGTCGCAGTCGGTCTCATGGAACTGAGGCAGTAGAAAAATTAAATGCTGAGGGATTTAATAATGTGGATCTGCTGGAAATTGATGTAACGGATTTGAGGTCGATACAATCCGCAAGAAAAGAACTGGAGAGTAGCATAGACCATCTCGATGTCTTAATTAATAATGCAGGTATTGCAGGTAAGCAGCCACAAAATATTTCTTCCTGTGAAATGGAAAACCTGAGAGGAATATTTGAAACCAATTTCTTTGGAGCTGTACAGACTACACAGGAATTGGTGAACCTGCTGAAAAAATCAGACGAGCCCAGAATTGTGAATGTTTCCAGTCAGCTGGCTTCCCTGGAAATCCAGAACAG
The DNA here is from genome assembly GCF_028570785.1 of Chryseobacterium sp. B21-037. NCBI lineage: Bacteria > Pseudomonadati > Bacteroidota > Flavobacteriia > Flavobacteriales > Weeksellaceae > Chryseobacterium > Chryseobacterium sp. B21-037. Next base: position 1,202,442 of record NZ_JALGCB010000001.1, on the reverse strand, counting down.
TTCACAGAATCCTAATCATAGGATATATGATGCTTACAGCGCTTCTAAAACTGCATTAAATGCTTTTACAGTATTACTGGCAAGGGAATTCGATGGTACAAATTTTAAAATAAACAGTGTTGAGCCGGGTTATACAGCAACCGACCTGAATAATTTTATGGGGACGCAAAGCCCAAAGCAGGCTGCAGAAATTATCGTAAAATATGCTACTTTGGACAAAGAAGGACCTACAGGAAGTTTCTTCAGAAAAGATGGTAAGGTTGCATGGTAAAGAATAAACCACGAATGTGAAATTTTGTATTCGTGGTATTATAATTCACATTTTTAAATATGGAACAAAGAAAGACCATAAGGATAAAAACGATCACGGAGTACCATAAGCTAAGAGGGCTGCCACCACCAGAGCATCCCTTAATCAGCGTGATCGATTACAGTACAATGAAACGTCCTTCTGATATCGGTGAAGTCAACTGGATCCTTGATTTTTACCATATTTCAGTTAAACGGGGAATGAACGGCAAGCTAAAGTACGGACAACAGGAATGTGATTTTGATGAAGGTATTATGTTTTTCATTTCTTCCAACCAGGTGTTCAGGATAGCAGCAGAAACTACCTCAGAAAATAAACAGTCGGGATGGATGTTGCTTATCCATTCTGATTTTTTGTGGAATACATCACTGGCAAAAAAGATCAGGCAATATGGATTTTTTGATTATTCCTTAACTGAATCCCTGTTCCTTTCAAATAAGGAAGAAATCATACTTGACCAGATCATTGGGAATATCAGACAGGAGAGCCATTTGAATCTTGATAAATTCAGCCAGAACATCATTGTTTCGCATCTTGAAACATTGATGAACTACTCCGAAAGATTCTATGAACGGCAGTTTATGACACGAAAGGCGGTCAATCATAAGATCCTGGCCCGACTTGAAGAATTACTGGAAGCCTATTTTAATGATCATGATCTCGCATCAAAAGGATTGCCCACGGTGCAGTTTATTTCCGGCGAGCTTAACCTCTCCTATAATTATTTAAGCGCACTATTAAAAACACTTACCGGACAAACTACCCAGCAGCATATTCATGAGAAATTAATTGAAAAAGCTAAAGAAAAGCTCTCAACAACTGATTTATCGGTGAGCGAAATTGCCTATGAATTGGGATTCGAGCATCCGCAATCATTCAGCAAGCTGTTTAAAAATAAAACGGATATGTCTCCGTTGGCATTCAGGCAATCTTTTAATTAGAATAAAAAGTTCTTCCACGATTTGATTACATTTTTAGTTGATCGGGTTATCTTAAATTTTGATTTCCTTATGATCTTTGTATCATCAATTAAGATCAAAAAAATAAAAAAATGGAAACAAAAAAAGTATGGTTTGTTACAGGCGCTTCAAAAGGTTTGGGGCTTAGTCTTGTAAGAAAATTATTAAGTGAAGGATACCGCGTTGTAGCGACAAGCCGGAATGCCGAATCTTTGGTTAAAGAAATAGGTGATGCCTCTGATGCATTTTTACCATTGGAAGTTAATTTACAAGATGATTCCAGCGTAAAAGAGGCTGTGGAAAAAAGCATTGCACATTTCGGACAATTGGATGTTATTGTCAATAATGCAGGATATGGCCAGATAGGTACTCTGGAAGAATTATCGGACGAAGAAGCCAGAGAAAATTTTGATGTGAACGTATTTGGCTCCTTAAATGTGATCAGAAATGTTATGCCTTATTTACGGAATCAGGGTTCCGGAAATATATTTAACATTGCTTCTGTAGGAGGTTTATTTGGAAGTTTTCCGGGTTGGGGAATTTATTGTTCTACTAAATTTGCTGTTGCAGGATTCACTGAAGCCCTTGCTGAAGAAGCTAAAGCTTTCGGCGTAAAAGCTACAGTGGTTTATCCGGGCTATTTCCGCACAGATTTTCTTGCTAAAGGTTCTGTAAGGACACCTAAAAATACCATTAAAGCATACGAAGCAGCCCGTGAATCTGAGCAATTACACCTTGATACAATTAATGGAAACCAGGCCAACGATCCGGAGAAGGCTGCTGAAGTGCTTATTGCCATAAGTAAGGAGGCTCAGCCACCAGTGCATTTATTGCTGGGAAATGATGCTTATGATATACTTAAAAATAAAATAAATATGATTAACCAAGATGCGGAACAGTGGAAAAATTACACATTGTCTACCGCATACACAGAACTTTCATAATAAAAATGAATAAGACCATCGAAAAAACAAAAGAATACATCGGAATGTGGGTAACAGAGGATGGGTACGTCCGTCATGAATTGCTGCCGGACAACCGGTATTACGAAGCACGTGGCTCAAGAGAAAGTGCTTATCAGGGAAGTTATATCGTTTCAGGTAATCATATTGATTATAAAGATGACACCGGATTTACAGCTGACGGAGAGTTTAAAGAAGGGATATTATATCATGGAGGTATGATTTTGTACAAAGAAAATTGATTCACTAATTTAGCATCATAGTATAAGATATGGAAAAGACATTTCGCTTTAATTCGATTTCCGAGTTTCATCATTTTTGTAATCTTGAAGGACCTGAACATCCGCTGATCAGTCTGATTGATTATAGCAGGGTTTCTTACCCTGTGAAGGATGATGAAATGAAATGGATTCAGAATTTTTATTCTATTGGTTTAAAGCGGAATGTTAATGCTAAATTTAACTACGGACAGCAGGAGTATGATTTTGATTCCGGGGTTTTATCATTTGTTTCTCCTTTACAGTTTTTAAAGGTGGAGATCAATCAGAATGCTAAAGTGGAACCTACAGGCTGGATACTTCTGATCCATCCCGATTTTCTGTGGAATACGTCACTTGCCAAAAAGATCAAATCTTATGATTTTTTCCAATATGCAGTGAATGAAGCTTTATTTCTTTCAGACAAAGAGGAAAAAGCTATTGTAGAAATTCTGCTGAATATAGAAAAAGAATACCGGTCTAATATCGATAAATTTACCCAGGACCTGATCATCGCACAGATAGAACTGCTTCTCATATATTCCGAACGTTTTTATGAAAGACAGTTCCTGACCAGGAAAAAATCCAATCATGAAGTCATAGAACGTTTTGAACAAACAATTTCTAAATTCTTTGATCATGAAAGGATCATTAGTAATGGTTTACCCACAGTGAAAGCTATTGCTGAAGAAATGAATATTTCTCCTAATTATCTGGGAAGTCTGTTGCGTATTCACACTCAGCAAAGCACGCAGAACCATATTCAGAACAGGCTCATCGACTATGCAAAGGAACGGCTAAGCACAACCAGTCTGTCCGTTAGCGAAATTGCCTATGAATTGGGTTTTGAGCATCCGCAATCTTTCAGTAAACTTTTTAAACAGAAGACGGCCCAATCCCCATTGGAATTCAGAAAGTTTTTTTCATAAAAGATTGTTTCTATGTTTACCTTTTACTTGTTAAGTTCTTGTAAAAAAGAAAGATAAACATTCATCCTGGCATGAAATAAGTTATCTGTAATCAATAAAGTTAAAAACAGAATAATACACCCTGCTGAAAAACCTTTTATATACATACTGCTTGCCAAAAGGTAGATTATAATGGAAACCAGCAGCAATGAACCCCAGATTGTTTTAAAAACGACATAACTTTTACTGTTGGCTTTTCCTTTGGAATGCTCTTTACTAATAATTCTCTTTTGATTTTCTAAATATTGCTGTTCTATTTTGCGAACCTCTTTGTCTTTTGTGATCAATAAATAGCTGCCATACCCTAAAAGCATGATGGCCAGTAAAATTAATGGAATAATGAGACCCTTATAAAAGATTTTATTGATTTTAAAACAATAGCAGATGAGCGGTATACAAAAAATAAAGGCCCAGGCCAACATGATTTTAGCCTGAAGCAGATCCCCTTTTGCCCAATGATGAAGTTGCTGAATATAATTCATCATAATACATCAGGATACTGACTGTGGTGAAATTTCAGAAGTAGTAAGACCATATTTTTCTTTAAATGAATAATAGAAATGGGACAGGTTTTCAAATCCAAGATCCAGATAGATGTCAGCCGGTTTTTTATTTTTATGTTTGATAAGATAATACGCTTCCTGTAACCTTTTTTCCTTAATCCATTTTTTAGGAGGCATATTGAATGTCTTCTGAAAATCACGCTTGAAGCCTGAAAGGCTGCGTCCTGTCAGCTTTGCAAAGGCATCTATAGAAAGATTAAAGATAAAATTCTTATTCATAAATTCCTTCAGGTCCGTTTTATGGGGATCGGAAAAATCAAAAAGCAGATTTTTAAAATCAGGATTGCTCTGTAAAATAAGCTCAATAGCTTCTTTCACTTTTAAGGAAGCAAGATTGGAGCTAATTGTTTTTGTTTTATCAATGTAAGGAGTAAGCGAAATAAAATAATTCGAAAAGAATGCATCCGATTCAAAGAATATTTTCTTGTTATTATGAAATACATCGTCGGTTACTACTTTATTTTCAGCGGCATATTGCCGTAAAGTTTCTTTATCCAGTGTTATAGAAATAAATTGGTATTTTGCACTTTTGGCAGGATACTTTATGGTCCTGATCAGCTGGTTTTTTCTCACCAGAACCACTGTATTTTCCTTTATAACGGTTTTCCCCTGATCATGGAAAGCATGGGTTTCACCAGACAGCTGAAAACCAAGGAAATGATCAGGAATAAATTCCTCATGTCCCCTGTGTTTTTCAAATGCACAGGAATACACCAGTTGATTAAATAATATTTCAGATTGTGGAGCCATTATACAAATATGCAAAATTTAAAAAATAGAAGAGGCTCCTTCAAGTGCTATTTCTCTATCCTGCTCCACAGTACCTCCTGAAGACGCGATAGCACCTATTATATCCCCTTTTTCATTCCTGATGATTACGCCGCCGGCAATCGTAAGGAGACCGCCGTTTGAATTCAGCATGCCATATCCGTGAATGTCTGCGCCAGCAATGATGGTTCCCATTACCTCCGTGTCTACTCCGAACATAACGGCCGTTCTTGCTTTTTTTATGGCGAAATCTATTACTCCGTATACACTGTCTAAGCGGGCAAAAGAAACCAGATGTCCTCCGGTATCTACAACGGCAATGCTTACGGGAATACCAAGTGTTTCTGCTTTTTTAATTGATTCGTTTAATGCTTTTGTTGCTTCGTGATAAGTAATATTCATGTCGTTTAAATTTAAATGGGAGAATGAATGCATGAACAATAATATTCATGCATTCTATAAGTAACTGTGTTTTTAGCTCTTTGCGCTCCAGGCTTCAGTTTGTAATTGTTTTACAAAATCCTCGGTTTCCTTTGGATGCAAATTTCTGAAGTTGCTATGGTCATCCAACGTAACATTTACAATAACATCTGCCATGGATTGAGGATCCAGTTGATGGGCTAATGATTCTTCAGCTCCTGCAAAAGCAGATTCCGGAGTGAAGTTTTCTTTAGGATCATACCAATGTCTTATGGAATCCACTCCCCTGTCATTAAAACCGGTTCCGAATACTCCCGGATTGCATGTCGCAATTTTGATGTTAAAAGGAGCCAGTTCTGTCTTTAAGCCCTCAGCTATAGCTTCCAGAGCATGTTTTGATGCGCAGTATGCTGCCACGTACGGAACCGTCCACAAACCTCCCATAGAAGAGGTAAATACTATTTTTCCGCTTTTCTTTTGAACGAATTTTTTAATGAATCCCTGAGCGAGTTCCAAAGCCCCGAATACATTCACCTCAAACATTGAACGGATAAGATCCAAAGGCTGTTCAGCAATAGGTCCGCCTTCCATAATACCGGCGTTGCTTATTAAAATATCAATATCATATTTTTTTAAGATATAAGCGATATCTCTTGAATTGGTAACATCCAGTTTATCAACAGTCATTTCTACCCCTTGCTCTTTGGCTTCACGGATCATGTCGCTCATCTGGGGGTATACCTGTGTTGTAGCAATTACATGGTGTCCTTTTCTTGCTAAATCGAAAGCTGCTATTTTTCCAAATCCGCTTGCTGCTCCTGTAATTAAAATCGTCTTACTCATTTTGTACTTTTTATGGGTTAGTCATAAGGCAAATTTCAGATTTATACAGTCTTTGTTTATTGGTGAAAAGTCCAATGTTTTATTGCTGGGAAGTTCACACTGAAAAATGATTATTTTTCATGATTTAATGATAATTGGTCAGCTTTTTGAATGATAAATTAAACCAAATCGCTATAAAAGCATTATATCTTTTATCGATAACAAAATATACCTCATTTGAAACTAATTACATTCACAAAAAAAGGAATATACTGCCCTCAGGGTCAGTTTTACATAGATCCGTGGCGTCCTGTAGATCTTGCGGTTATAACGCATGGCCATGCTGATCATGCCCGTTGGGGAATGAAGAAGTATTTTTGCCATGATTTTACAAAACCTATTTTATACCAGAGAATTGGTCCCGATATCGAATGTCAGAGTGTAGGATATGGAGAAGTTACCACGATCAATGGAGTAAAAGTTTCCCTTCATCCTGCCGGACATATTATAGGCTCTGCCCAGGTCCGGTTAGAATATAAAGGATATGTAAGTGTGATTTCCGGAGATTATAAGGTTCAGGATGATGGATTAAGTACACCCTTTGAATTGGTAAAGTGTAATGAATTTGTTACTGAGAGTACCTTCGGACTTCCCATCTATAATTGGCTGGATATTGAAGATCTTAATAAAAAGCTTCAGAACTGGGTGTTGAGAAATAAGGAAAATTCCAAGACTTCAGTTTTTGTAGGATATTCTCTTGGAAAAGCTCAGCGTATCATGAAAGCTGTAGAAGGTCTGGGGAAAATACATGTCCACTACTCTATCGGAAAGCTTAACGAAGCATTTGAAAGTGCCGGAATCGTCCTGCCTGAGTATGAAATCCCGGATTTCAGAGAAAGCATAAAACACCTGCAGGGTGAAATTGTCATTGTTCCGCCTGCTTTACTGGATACCAATATGATCCGCAAAATACCGGATGCCGCTACGGCAATTTGCTCCGGCTGGATGCAGGTTCGGGGGGCCAGAAGATGGCGGAGTGCTGATGCAGGGTTTGCAATGAGTGACCATGCGGATTGGGGTGGATTGTTACAAGCTGTAAAAGCTACCGAAGCTGAAATAGTATATGTAACCCATGGCCAGACTGAAGTTTTTTCAAAATACTTAAATGAAATAGGAATTAAGGCGGATGTGGTTGCCACCCAATTTGGCGACGATGAAGAAGAGGCTGAAAAAGAAATCATTGAAAACCCCGAATCATGAGACATTTTGCAGAACTGATCAACGCTTTGGAAAGCACCAATAAAACCAATGCCAAAATTGATGCGATCATTGATTATCTTGAGCGTGCTCCTGATGAAGATAAAGTTTGGTTTATTGCCTTATTTACAGGCAAAAGACCCAAAAGGAATGTCAATACAAATTATATGAAAGAATGGGCTTTGGAGATTACAAAGCTGCCTTTCTGGCTTTTTCAGGAAAGCTACTCTTCTGTCGGAGATCTTGGAGAAACACTTTCTCTGATTCTTCCGCAACCTACCGAAAAAATAGAACGAAGTCTTTCACAGTGGATGAATGATATTGTGAACTTAAAAGAAAAGACAGAGGCTGAGAAAAAAGAGTTTGTCTTAGAATCGTGGAATGGGCTGGATTATACAGAACGATTAATATTCAATAAATTACTGGGCGGAAGCTTCAGGATCGGCGTATCGGATAAAACACTGATTAATGCGCTTACAAAGTATTCCGGACAGGAAGCCAGTGCACTAATGCACAGTATGATGGGGAAATGGAATCCCGGTGAAGTTTCTTTTCAGGAACTGATCTCCGCCGAAAAAGTAAATACAGATAATTCACGTCCTTATCCATTTTGTCTTGCCTATCCTTTGGAGAAAGAGCTTTCGGAATTGGGAGATCCGGATGAATGGCTCGTCGAATACAAGTGGGATGGAATCCGCGGGCAGATCATCAGGAGAAATGATGAAGTATTCATCTGGTCCCGGGGTGAAGAGTTGGTAACAGAACAGTTTCCTGAAATTGCAGAGTCTGTAAAGGCCATGCAGGGGAATTTTGTCATAGATGGAGAAATACTTGCGGTAAGGGATGATAAAGTTTTAAACTTTAATGAATTACAGAAAAGGTTAAACCGTAAAAATGTCACCAAAAAAATGCTTACTGATGTTCCTATCGAAGTATTTGCCTATGATCTTATTGAGCTTGAAGGAAATGATCTGCGCGAAAAACCTATATCAGCCAGAAGAGCAATGCTCGAAGAATTATTCCTGAATGAAAATCCCGAAAAATTAAAGCTGTCAGCAATCGTTGATTTTGAAAAATGGGAGGAACTGGATCAGATCAGGGAAAGCTCCAGGGATATTAATAGTGAGGGTTTAATGCTTAAACAAAAGAACTCTCCGTATCATTCAGGACGGAAAAAAGGAGATTGGTGGAAATGGAAGATCAATCCCATGACCATTGACGCAGTGCTGATCTATGCTCAAAAAGGAAGTGGCCGACGAAGTGCTTACTATACCGACTACAGTTTTGCAGTTAAAAATGGAGATTCACTGGTAACAATTGCTAAGGCTTATTCAGGATTGACGGATAAGGAGATCATGGAAGTAAGCAGGTTTGTTAATAAGAATGCGATTGAAAAATTCGGTCCTGTCCGGACTGTAAAGGCGGAACTTGTTTTTGAAATTGCTTTTGAAGGAATAGGTTTCAGCAGCAGGCATAAAAGCGGGGTGGCTCTACGTTTTCCGAGAATCGTAAGATGGCGGAAAGACAAAACAGTCGATGAAATTGATGATCTTGAAGAAATAAAAAAACTGATACAATAGTTTGAGTGCTTTTGAACATACCAACGGATTTAAGGTTATCCAGCAATGGATGGCTGAAAAAGGTAATACCCCATTTAAATTCCAAACGGATACCTGGTGGAAATTTGGAAACGGATACAGCGGAATGGTTATTGCGCCTACGGGATTTGGTAAGACCTATTCCGTGTTTTTGGCGTTAATTACAGATTTTCTTAATCATCCTGAGAAATTTAAAAAAGGACTTAAAATGATCTGGATCACTCCTCTCCGATCCCTTTCCAAAGATATTGCTAAAGCCATGGAAGAAGCTATCAATGAAATCGGGTTGGATTGGACAGTAGGTGTCAGAAATGGTGACACTGATCCTAAAACCAGACAGCAGCAGGTAAAAAATATGCCTGAAATCCTTGTCGTAACACCGGAAAGTTTACATCTGCTTCTGGGACAGAAAAATCATGTTAGATTCTTCCAGAATCTTCACTGTATTGCTGTAGATGAATGGCATGAGCTGCTGGGATCCAAAAGAGGTGTGATGGTGGAACTGGGAATTTCGCAGGTCAGAAAATATGCTCCAACACTAAAGATCTGGGGAATTACCGCAACAATAGGCAATCTTGAAGAAGCAATGGATGTTCTGATACCGTATGATGTAAAAAAAGTGAAGATCACGGCTAAACAACATAAAAAGATCGATATCATTCCTGTGTTTCCGGATGAAGTTGAAATTTTACCGTGGGCTGGACATCTCGGGGCTAAACTGGCAGATAAAATTGTTCCCATCATTCTGGAATCCAAATCTACCATTGTTTTTACGAATACCCGAAGCCAGAGTGAAATGTGGTATCAGCTGCTTTTAAATGCATATCCTGATTTTGCCGGGCAAATTGCCATTCACCATAGTTCCATAGATGCTCATTTAAGGATCTGGATTGAAGAAAACTTAAGTAACGGCAAATTAAAGGCTGTTGTTTCTACTTCATCTTTAGATTTAGGTATCGACTTTAAACCTGTTGATACAGTGATCCAGATAGGATCAGCAAAAGGAGTCGCAAGATTTCTGCAACGGGCAGGAAGAAGCGGACACTCCCCTTTTGAAACTTCAAAAATATATTGTGTTCCTACCCATTCCCTGGAGCTGATCGAGGTGGCAGCATTGAAGGAAGCCGTCAAACAGAAAGTTATAGAGCCCAGGGAACCTCAGGTTTTGTGTTTTGACGTATTGGTTCAGTTCCTGATGACTTTAGCTATAGGTGATGGTTTCTACCCTGACGAAACCTATCAGGGAATTAAAAACATTTATACTTTCCAGGAAATAAGGGATGAAGAATGGCAGGCTATAATAGATTTTCTTACCATTGGCGGCAGTGCTCTGAAAAGTTATGAGGAGTTTCATAAGGTAGTTATTATGGAAGATGGTTTGTTTAAAGTTACTTCCCGCAAAATAGCTATGCTGCACAGAATGAACATGGGAGCGATTGTAAGTGATGCCATGCTGAAAGTGAAATTTATTTCCGGAGGCTATATCGGAATGGTTGAGGAATATTTTATTTCAAAGCTTAAAAAAGAAGAGAAGTTCATTTTGGCTGGAAGAGTTCTTGAGGTAGCAATGGTGAAGGATATGACCGTTTATGTACGGTTGGCAAAGGGAAAAGCTCTGGCTCCGAGCTATCTTGGAGGAAGGTTACCTTTAAGTTCAAATCTAGGGCATTTCTTAAGGGAAAAACTTTCCGGTGCATTGAATCCTTCATCTTCGGAAAAAGAGCTGAAATTTTTACATCCATTATTGGTTAATCAGGAAAAAAGGTCCCATATACCGAGAGAAGATGAGTTTCTGGTAGAACTTATTAAAAACAGAGAAGGTTACCATTTGTTTATGTACCCTTTCGAGGGACGTTTAGTGCACGAAGTAATGGCAGCCCTGATCGCTTTCAGGATTTCAAAACTGGCTCCCATTTCATTTTCAATGGCCATGAACGATTACGGATTTGAATTGTTCAGTGATAAGGAGATTCCGATACATGAAGATAATCTGCAAAAGATCCTGACCCGGGATAATCTTATGGTTGATGTAATATCGAGTATTAATTCGGCTGAAATGGCCCGGCGAAAATTCAGGGATATTGCTGTGATCTCCGGAATGGTGATTCAGAATTTTCCCGGACAACAAAGATCGAACAAAGCTTTGCAAAGCTCAGCAGGCCTTATTTTTAAAGTATTGGAAGACTATGATCCCAATCACTTCCTTGTTCGTCAGGCCTATACGGAAGTCTTCAACATGCAGCTTCAGGAGCAAAGGCTCGTGGAAGCTTTTAAGAGAATAGAAAAATCAAAGATTGTTTTAAAATATTCCAATACTTTTACCCCTTTAAGCTTTCCTATTAAAGTTGACAGTCTTCGTCAGACGCTTTCAAGTGAAGGGTTAGATACGAGGATACAAAAGCTGATACAACAGGCGACTAAGGGAAGAAAATAGAAAAAGAGAGTAAATAGAGCAAAGAAAAAAGAGAAAAGAGAAAAGACCGGAATACTCAATAATCTTTAACTTTGCCTCTAACCTCTAACCTCTAACCTCTAACCTCTAACAAATAAATGAACATCGCCACAAAAAACGTAACCATTCAATCTGAAATCTTCACCTTAACCAATCAGCGCGCTGTATTTTGGAAAAAAGAGAAAGCACTGATTTTATCCGATCTTCACATCGGGAAAACAGCCCATTTCAGAAAAAATGGAATTGCTTTGGCGAACCATGTAATGAAAAGTGATCTGGAGCGTCTTTCTGTGCTGATTGCTTATTTTCAGCCTGAAAAATTTATTATGGTAGGCGATCTGCTTCATGCCGGAAATAATTCTGATGTGGATGAATTCTGTGCATGGAAAAATCAATACCCGGATCTGAAATTCTATCTTGTGGAAGGAAATCATGACCGGATTTCCAAAGTGCTGGATGAAAAATTATGTCTTGATTTTAAAGCCGATGTGCTTGAATTAGGAGATATCCTGTTTATTCATGATTTCGACAATTCGAATCCGAAGTTCCAGATTACAGGGCATATCCATCCGGGATTTGTCATCAGCTCTCCGGTTAAAAATATCCGTCTTCCATGCTTTGTAAAAACGTCCGGACAGTTGCTTCTTCCGGCTTACAGTGAATTTACCGGTTTAGACACAAAGAATCTTCCTAAAGGAGGAAAATTCTTTGTTTTTACCGATGCCGAGATCTATGAAATTTAAAATTGTTTATTCAATGTTTTCTTCATCATAAGATCTGTCTGTTCTTCATTGCCTAAACGGAAAATATGTTTGTCAAATTCCTCAAAACCGTTTTTTTTTATAAAAACTAACAGCCCTATGGTTTTCTTCCCATACGCCAAGCCAGATATAAGCCTTATTTAGCTCTTGGGCAGTGTTTAATGCTTTTTCATAAAGAAGCTGACCCACTTTTTTACCGTGATGGCTGCTCTTTACGTAGATTCTTTCAATTTCAAGTGACGAATGGTCCTGTAACTCAGTCTGTGCAGTTCCAGAATTCAGTTTCAGATATCCGATCGGGTTATCTTCTTCCCAGGCAATAAAAAAATAAGATTCGGGATTATTCAATTCATCAGTCAGTTTTTCTTTATTAAAACTTTTTTCAAGATAAAGATCCATCTCTTCTTTGGAATTGCTTGCTGCAAAGGTTTCCGAAAAAGTTTCTTTTCCAAGGATCTGAAGGACATCCAGGTCTTCCGGAAATGCTTTATTGAGTATTATCGAGCTCATATTTACTGTTGCTTATTACTAATTGTAAAATTACAAATAGATTATAAAAAGGGATGGATACAGAGTTGATAAAAATTGACATTTTTGATAATAACATTGGTTTTACCGATAGTTTGTATTGAAAATAAAGTTTTCAATATTTACAAATATTCAGGAAATTTGCAACATGAAAATCATTCCACTAAAAGAAGGTAATTTTGTAGCCAGCCCAACCAAAGACTTCAGTCTTTTAACCACGGGGAAAATTGATCTTGCCCAAGGAATAAAAATGGCTGTACAACCTTTTCTGATCATTACTAAAAACGATTATATTCTGCTTGATACCGGATTGGGCTGGAAAAATCAAACAGGAAAAATGGTTATTTTAGACATTCTGGAGAAAGAAAATATCAGCCGTCATCAGATTACCAAAGTCCTGCTCTCCCATTTACATAAAGATCATATCGAAGGAGCGATCCTGCACCTTGAAACCGGCTTTGAGGCTACTTTCCCCAATGCTGACCTATATATTCAGAAGCGTGAATTGGAATATGCACGTGAAAATACAGGAAATCCATCGTTTGATTTCGATACCCTGGATAAGCTTGTTCAATTACCAAACATCGTCTGGATGAATGATGATAAAGGCAGCATTACCAATGAAATTTCTTACGAAGTGGTTGGAGGGCATACTCCTTTTATGCAGGTTTTCTGGATCACTGAGGACGGGCAAACTGCCTTTTATGGTGCTGACGATTTGCCACAGGAAGCCTATCTGCACTATCATCTCGCTTATAAAAGCGATTTTGATGGCAGAAAAGCTATGGAATTACGACAAGACTGGCAAAAGCAAGCCGAAGAAAAACATTGGAATATATTACTGTATCACGATCTTGATAAAACGGCTATACAGTTCTAAATCCTCCTATAAATCATTAAACCACTTGTAAATGTCTGTTTCAGAGGGAATGAACAGCTTTTTTCTGATTCTGTTTTTTCTGTTCTGGATGGCTTTTGGCGTTACAAAAGTATAGGTTGCAATCTCTTTTGTTGATAAATTCAGTTTTAGATAAACACAAAAAATCAATTCCGAATTTTTTAAATCGGGTTGTATAAGGGATATTTTTTCAAAGAAATTGGGATAAACTAATCTGAATTTATTCAATAGACGTGGAGAATTTTCTTTGGCTAATGCTATAATTTCGTCTTGAGCAAAAAATTTTTCGTTTAAATCTTCTAAATTAAATCCAGGTTTTTCGTTTTTCATAATATTTTTCTCATCTCTACTAGTTTCTGCAACGTTATCATTTTATTACACTGCTACAGAGTTTAATACGCTTTCTCACTATTATTTTTAATACATTTAGAATCTTCTGATTGTTATTGAAAACAATAGGAACACCATTAATTTTTTAGACTGAACTATTTTTTACAATTCCTTCATACCTTTAAAAATAAAGTTTGCTTTAACAAAGACAAAGAAAGAAAAAATGATTAAATTTTTGTTAAATTAAAATACCACATAGATACCACGCGAGTCTCTCCATAGTGCCAGTCAGATTTATTTTTAGTGTTTTTTCCAGATTCCGCATTTTTTAAGTGAGAATTCAAATGTACACCGCTTCACTCATTACTTTTTATGATCATGATCAATGTTTTTCTATTTTGTTATAGCAGCATGTTTCCACATACCGACAAATAAAATACGTGGTACTGATGTGGTACGTGATTTTTAGGAAATTACCGAAAATTAGTCTCTCTTTACTAAACAAAGGTAGCGGCTACCTTACCAGCATATTTAATTTTTAACCTTATAAGCTGATATTACCATGATAAATGAAGATCTATTGCTTTCCTATGGAGCAGAAGTTAAAAATTATAAATCAGGCGACACGATATTCCGGGAAGGAGAACTTGCACTACATTACTACCAAATTATTAAAGGAAAAATAAAACTCAATAATTATACGGAAGACGGAAAAGAATTCATTCAGAATATTTTTTCGGATGGGAATAGCTTTGGAGAATCCATTTTGTTTGTCGATAAACCCTATCCCATGAACGCGGAATCCCTCACCCCCTCCACAGTCCTCAAACTCTCTAAATCGGATTTTTTAATTTTAATGAAAGAAAATCCTGAAGTTTCCAACAATATTTACCAGTGTATGGCAGAACGGATGTATTACAAATATGTTATGTTGTATAATCTTTCCGTTCAAAATCCCGCTTCCAAATTAAAACTCTTAATGGATTATCTTAAAAGCTATGACGAAAATAAGACACCGTATTCTTTTCAAATCCCTTTAACCAGGCAACAATTGGCTTCTTTAACAGGGCTTCGTGTAGAAACTGTAATTCGTGTTATAAAAAATATGGAAAAAGAAAATGAATTAAAAATTGTGAACCGAAAAATTTTCTATTAATTTTAAGCAAAACTAACTATCATGAATTCACAAATTGTTACCGGCAATCTATGGACCGCTCACAGAATTGAAGATTACTACATTGTAAAGCTTCAGGACAAAGCAGATGTTCTGGATGCTTTAAATGATTTTGTCTCGTATGAAAGGATCAAATCAGGAAATTTTTCGGGTGTAGGAATCGTCAAAGAGATGACCCTTCGCTTTTTAGAGCCTATTGTAAAGAAGTATTTATATACCCATTTAAATAATCCCATAGAAATTCAGAATATTTCAGGAGCTGTTTCAGATCACGAAGGAAAAATATCCGTTTCCTTGAATGCTACCCTCGAATGGAGAAATGAAACCACATTGTCGGGTCAGCTGATTGATGCTAAAGTACACGGTTGTACGGAATTCCTGTTTTATTCTGCAGATGACCGGATAATCACCGATGAGTTTCTGGACCTCTGCCATACCAGCTTCTGGAGTTTTAATTAATTGTATTATCCAAAAATACTTCAGATCCTTATTGAATAGGGATCTGATTGTGCTTTCGGAATCCATTGCCAGCCTTTTTCGGTTTTCCCAATATATCCTATCCCCGGCCACGGAAGATGGCAGGTGGTCACTAAAGTATTGTTGACAGAACAACTTTCTAAAATCCGCTTTCTGGTAGCAACTCCTTCTTCAAAATTAACATCCCATTGGGTGCCCCAATCCGGATGAGCAATGAGCAAAGAAGAATGAACCACATCTACGAGGTGTGTGATAGATTGGTCACCGGAAAATATATGCAATATAATATGCCCAGGTGTATGGCCGGGTGCCAGTTCTGTTTTGATGCATGAGAATAATACATCGCCGGGCTCAAAAATAGTAAGCTCATTTTTAATCGCTCCAAGGATATCGGTCTGTATTTTTCCTGTTGGATAAACAGTCATTTTGCTTTTGGAGAAATCTTTTGCTTCGCTGTTCCAGAAGTTATATTCCGGAGCCGGTATGTGATATTTTGCATTAGGATATCTTCTTCCGCCATCTTCAAAAAGGATTCCTCCGATATGGTCCCTGTGTGCGTGCGTGATCAGGATGTCCGTAACGTCTTCCGGTGAGAACCCTGCTTCCGATAAGCTATTTTGAAGCCAGCCAGCGTTTACGGGATCATGATACCCTTCGCCGGTATCCACAAGGATATGACGGTCTCCACTCTTGATAAAAAGGGTGGTAATAGGCATCTCGTATTCAGATCCGGGTAAGTGTAAAGATTTTAAAGCATCCTGTACATTCTCTTCTTCAATTTCAGGAGCTAAAATAGGTTGTGGATTACCTATTCCAAAATATCCGTCCGATACAATATAAACATCCATTTCCCCCATTGGAATATGGATCGATGCGCTATTTTTTGATTTCATTCGCTTTCTGAATTAATATATTCCTATATCAGTTTTCAAAAACTGTTTTAAATAAGAAACACCAGATCATAAGAACTGGTGGTAAATTGATTTACTGTATTGCAAAATTAAATAATTTTATAAATAAAAAAAATACTTTAAATTAAAATTAATCCTTTCTGACAGGCAATTTCTGTTATTTAAAACAACAACTTCCTGAATGCCTCGGCAGCAAGATGTACCTGTACCGACCAGTCGTCAGCAGCATCACTGCCAGCATCATCCGAAATATATTTCAAACTTAGAAAAGGAATTTCCTCCTTCATCGCAATCAATGCCAGAGGATAAGCTTCCATATCCACTACATTATAATCTGTTTCTATATGATCCGTTTCAAAGCTGTCACCACTTCCGCATATCCCCTGTTGTACTCCATCCATTTTCAATCCGTATTCGAGGACAGGTGGAATTCCCGATAACGGAGTCTCATATTTTTTAAACCCAAGACCTCTTACGTCCATATCGCGCTGGATAAATTTTGTGCAACAAACAATTTCTCCTTTACCGAATGTTTTGCTCCCTGCGGAACCCAGATTAACAATTAGCTTCGGTTTTCTGGAATGGATTTCCCTGGTGAGTGCTGAGGCAGCATTCACCTTTCCTATTCCGGTGATCAGTTTATGGGTATCATTAAAAAGATCTGCGGCTTCAGATTCCAGTGCGAAAACAAAGAGGGTGCCTTCTAACGGATATGTATGCTCAGAATTAATTGCTATCATGAGTAATAATTTTTAGAAATAACGGATGCAAATGTATTTATTAAAAAGCATATAAAAAATCTGTGCAAATGGTTTTTTCTCACACTGTTCAAAACATAGTTAGATTTGGTGTTGTATGTAAAGACTCATCCCAAAAGGGTTGAGTCTTTTTATACGGATAAACAGTTAATCGTTTTTCCGCCAATTATTTCAACAGTTTTTTTCCAAGGTGAATGCTGTATAATGTAATCATTACTGTAATGACAAGGAATAAAGCTCCGATCCATGGTGTACTTTCTATCCCTAAAGATGATGTTACAATAAGCCCACCTGAATAGGATCCGATCGCAATTCCAATATTAAAGGCGGCAATATTAATGCCTGACGCCACATCCTGTGTTCCCGGAAGTTCTTTTTCTGCAATCTGAACGACTAAAAGCTGTAATCCGGGAACACTGGCAAAAGATAATGCTCCGAGGAAGAATAAGGTTATAATACTTAAAACCGGACTGTGAACCGTAAAGTAAAAAAGAAATAAAACCAGACCTTGTGCTATAAACATCCATAATAATGCTTTCAGGGGATTTTTGTTAGCTAACCTTCCTCCGATAAGGTTTCCCAGAGCAATAGCAATTCCATAAATCAGTAAGATCAACGTTACAACAGATTCTTTCAGCCCTGTAATTTCCTGCAGAATTGGTGATAGATAAGTGAAAACGACAAAGGTTCCGCCATATCCCATAGCTGTCATTAAAAAGGCAAAAATTAAACGTTTATTGGTAAGTACTTT
Organism: Chryseobacterium sp. B21-037; assembly: GCF_028570785.1. Lineage (NCBI taxonomy): Bacteria > Pseudomonadati > Bacteroidota > Flavobacteriia > Flavobacteriales > Weeksellaceae > Chryseobacterium > Chryseobacterium sp. B21-037. The sequence continues at coordinate 1,184,518 of NZ_JALGCB010000001.1, read as the reverse complement.
TAACTGTTGTTGTAAAGAAGCTGTTTTTCCATTTTGTAAATGGGCAGGCACAAGAATCATACTGGCCAATAACCCGATAATTCCTAAAATAGCGACTCCGATAAAAGTTGCCCGCCAGCCAAAATGCTGTCCGATAAATGTTCCGAGTGGAACACCGGTAACAATGGCTAAAGTGAGGCCTGCAAACATAATCGATATTGCCGTAGCTCTTTTTTCCTCAGGAACTAAAGATGCTGCGATCGTAGATCCGATAGAAAAGTAGACTCCGTGAGCAAATCCTGTTAAAATTCTGGCTAAAATTAATGTAATAAATCCAGGGGCTATTGAAGCTAATCCATTTCCGATAACGAATAGGATCATAATGGAGATCAAAAGCGTTTTGCGGGGTACCTTACCTGTTAAAGCTGTCAAAACGGGAGCTCCTATGGCTACTCCTATAGCATACAAGCTTACCAATAAGCCTGCTGAAGGAATGGAAATACCTAAATCTCCTGCTACTGTTGGTAAAAGACCTACGATAACGAATTCTGTAGTTCCGATTCCAAATGCACTGATCGTTAATGCCCATAGTGCAGCAGGAAGGCCTTTTTTTATCTTTTGGGTGACTGTTTTGTCGGAAACAGCTATTTCATTCTGATGATTCATTGTATTATGTTTTTGGTTGTTCTTTTAACAGGACAAAGTTCCGATAAAATTTAGTATTATTAAAATTAGTTAAATAGTAGTTATTTATTATAATTATAATAGTTTAGAGGTTGAATTTAACCGGATCCGAATTTGTAATGATGAAAAAATATTGTTTATTTGTAGAAAAATACCGGTTAGTATCTAATGAAAAAATCTGAAGCCACCCGACTAAACATTCTCCAGAAAGCATTTGAACTGATTTATTCCAATGGATATCAGACAACAAGCGTAGACGAGATCATAGCAACCACCCAGGTTACAAAGGGAGCTTTCTATTATCATTTCAAAACAAAAGATGAAATGGGGCTGGCCATCATCAATGAATTGATGAAAACTACCTTTCAGGATACTTTTATTGCCCCGTTTAAAAATACGGATGATCCGTTGGATGCTGTATATCAATTGATGTATTCCCTTCTGATGGATAATGAGTTTTTAAAAGTAGAATACGGTTGCCCTGCTTCCAATTTCGCACAAGAAATGGCTCCATGGAATATAGAATTCACAAAAGCACTGAACAGTTTATCGGGCCAGTGGGAGGAGGCAATGATCCTGGCAATTGAGAAAGGCAAAGAAAATGGAACGGTTAGTGAAAAAGCAGATGCTAAAGGAATTGCAGTCTTTGTAATGTCGGGCTATTGGGGAATCCGTAATTTAGGAAAATTAGAAAACAATAAGTCAGTTTATCTTGTTTATTTAAAGCAACTTAAGGTTTATTTACAAGGCTTTCAATAATTTTTTTACTTAAAAACATACTAATTAGTATGTTTTATTATATCTTTGTCTGCGTATTAAAAACTACATATGTACCAGACACTTACTTTTCTGCATTCCATCTTCCGGTGGTTGGTTTTAATAAGCCTTATATATGCAATATTCAGAGCTTATAAAGGATACCGTTCAAACAGCAAATTCTCTAAAACTGATGATTCCGTGAGACACTGGACAGCAACGATTGCCCATATCCAGCTTGTTCTGGGAATTATACTATACTCCAAAAGCCCTATTGTCTCCTACTTCTGGAAGAATTTCAAGGTAGCTAAAGATACCGGTGACCTGTTATTTTTTGGACTGATCCACATTTCCCTAATGCTGATTTCTATTGTTATGATTACGATTGGCTCTGCCCTGGCAAAACGTAAAGAAACCGACAAGGATAAGTTTAGGACTATATTCTTATGGTTTGGCGTCGGATTGCTTATCATTCTTATCGCGATCCCGTGGCCTTTCTCCCCTCTTGCAAACAGACCTTATTTCAGATAATTATGACAGATTTACTTAAAACCAAAATCGGACGCCTGCGGATCCTTGCTATTCTTGAAGGGATCTCGTTATTAACCCTCGTTTGCATTGCTGTTCCTATGAAGTATGGAATGGAAAATCCTTCTCTAGTAAAGATCATGGGACCGGTTCACGGTTCTCTGTTTCTGCTTTTCCTTTTTAATACCCTGAGTGTAGGAGTTGAGCAACACTGGAAATTTAAAGAGACAACATGGAAAGTCTTAATAGCTTGCTTTATTCCTTTCGGAACCTTTTATATTGATAAAAAAATACTAAGCAAGCTATGAAGAACCTTCTTATTTTCTGGGGAATTTTGCTTGGAATTTATGTCATCTACCGGGTCTACAGATACCAGACTCTGGACAATGGTTTGCCCCAACTTATCAAAAGCGGAGCTGTTATCCTGGATGTACGGACAGAAAAAGAATATGAAACCGGCCATATTAATGGTTCCGTCAATATTTCTTTAGGAACAATAAGGGAAAGGTATATCGAATTGGATCCCAATAAAACGTATATCACCGTATGCTCGCATGGGCTCAGAAGTGTAAAAGCTGAAAGTATTTTAAAAGAAAGGGGATTTCTAAAAGTTTATAATGGTGGAGCATGGAGTGACTTGGAGAAGACCTTGAAACCGGATTAAAAAAAAAATCGAAAAGGTCCAAAAAGATCTTTTCGATTTAATATTTTAAAATCTTTATACTTTCTGCTTTGCCTCAGATAAGGTAACCAGTTTTCCCAAAGCACCGAATTCATGAAGGTCGCCAAAAACTTCTATCCTGATCGATTGATCGATCCCTCCTACTCTTAATGCATCATAGCCGGTATCATGAATTAGCTTTTCTACCTGAGGATCGATACTGGTATCGTCTGTAGCATAGAATAAGACTGCTTTTTCTGGAGATTGATATGCTGCGTTGGACAACGTTTCGGCACCTAAGGTTCCCAGTGCTTTAACTAATTTTGCACCATGAGGAAGATAAGATGCATTGATTTCTCCTGCTGATTCATTTTCTCCGATAACCTTCTTGAATCCTCCACTTTCTGCGGGAGCAATCGGATTGGACGGATCAACGATGATTTTACCCTCCAGATCTGCGGAATAGTCTTTCATAAATCCACTGATGGTCCCAAAAGGAATAGCAAGGACTAGAATATCTGCATTTTTTACAGCACCTGGAATATCACTTGGTTCAGCATTCCATTTTTCAGAAAGTTCCTTTGCTTTTTCTAAATTACGATCTGCAGCAATAAATGAGGTATTGGACTTTGAAAGATTTCCTGCTACTGCCTGACCGATATTTCCCAAGCCGATTACGGCTACTTTTGATGATGTTGTCATAATGATTTCTTTTTAAATTGATAAGACAAATATCCACCGAAAAATGCTCTGTTTCCAATGAACTGCATCAAGAAATACGATTGATCTGGTTTAAGATTTTGATTTTACCAGTCTGTTTCTGAGTCTGCTGAGAAATTCAGGTGTAATCCCTAAAAAAGATGCAATCTGTGTTTGTGACAGACGATTAGACAAATGGGAATACGTGTGCATAAAGAAAAGATACCGTTCTTCTGCTGTAGAACTTATGCTTTGCAACAATCTGTTTTGTAATGTGATAAAACTGTTTTCCAGCAAAACCCTGAAGATTCTGTCAAATTTGGGAGCATTTGTATACAAAGTAACTAAATCCTCCCGGGTGATCTGCAAAAGCATGGTATCCTCCAAGGCATCAATATTAAGTTCCGAAGGCTGTTTCTTATGAAAACTTCCAATATCATTGATCCACCAGTTTTCTGCAGCAAATTGGATAATATGAGTATGGCCTTTTTCGTCTACCTTATACATCCTGAGGCATCCCCGGACCACAAAATTAAAATGAGTACAATGATCTCCTGCCTGAAGAACATATTGCTTTTTCCTGTATAATCTGGGCTTGAAAAGTTCAGTTACAAGTAGGCGTTCCTCCGCATTTAAAGGAATGCGTTGGTTAAAATAATCAATTAATGGCTCTACTGAAGCTTGTCCGGGATTTTCTTTCATAAAATGGATTCGTATGACAAATTTACTATTCCTTTGCCAATTTTATCCATTGATCAGCAATATTTAAGGAAATCATAATTCTTATTCAGTGAGTCCCGTGCATTCCGGCAATAATACAACTGTGCAAATCCGTAGATTTTAGTCATTTTCAGGATGTAACCAGATTACTTTCTGTTCAGGCTGATGCTCGCGTCCAATGATATCCCGATACAGATCGGGCCGTCTCGCTTTAATATACCGGTGTCCTCCTGACTGGAAGAGTTTTTCAGAAGTGATCAAAGCAGTTGCAAAGCTATCTTCAAATGAGCGGCATTCTGCCAGAACATCTCCAAAAGGATCGATGATCATGGAGCAGCCATTTTTCAGCTGGTCATCATCCATTCCTATGGGATTGGAGAAAATAACGTAGATGCCATTGTCATAAGCTCTTGCGGGCAGCCATTTCATGAGCCAGTCGCGTCCTTTCATTCCATCAAACTCAAGGCGTAATGAAGTGGGATCGGCTTCCCGGTTTTTCCAAAGTTGAGCATCTACAAAACCGGCTCCCGGTCTTGAAGAGGGTGTACACATGGTAACATGAGGCATAAAAATAATATCTGCTCCTAAAAGTCTGGTAGCCCGTACGTTTTCAATAATATTATTATCATAACAGATCAAAATTCCGCATTTCCATCCATGAATATTAAAAGTACAATATTCCTGTCCCGGACTAAGATGGGGATTGATGAAAGGATGCAGTTTCCTGTATTTCGCTACCAATCCGTTCTTATCGACACAAACGTAGGCCTTGAAAAGGTTATCATGCTCATCTTTTTCAAAAAGACCGGCTAATATGGTAATGTTAAATTTCCCTGCGATTTCCTTTAGTTTCTGTATACTTTTGCCTTTCGGAATGAATTCGGCAATATCGAGCATTTGTTCCCTGTTTAGTTTTCGGGCAAATGTATATCCTGTGATTGAACATTCGTGAAAGGCAATAACGTGTGAACCTTTATGGGCAGCTTCCTCGCTTAGCTTTTCTATGACTGAAAGATTGTATTCTTTATCTCCACTTTTGTTTTCGAATTGCGCGCTTGAAATTTTTAGATTGGTCATATTTTTTTTCAGCAAAGCTATAAGCTTGAAGTATTCCGGAATTGTAAAAATCCGCCATTTTCTCTGTGGCGTTTTTATCTTAAAATAAAATTAATAGTTAAAAAAAACACGTTCATTATATCCAGCGAGTAGAAAATGAATTGTTACTGTTTTTTATTTATTGTGCTTTAAATTGCTTTCAATGAAGCTCTATAAAATTAACAGCTAATTTATTCTTCGTTGTAAGATATTGTCCGGGAGTCAGGCCAATGATGTTTTTAAAATCTTTGATCAGGTGTGACTGATCCGTATACCCTGCTTCATAAGAAAGACTTGTCATGGTAGTGTTTTTAGTGGTATTCTTCATAAGACCCAAAAAGTGATGAAGCCGTATGATGGTATTGTATCTCTTAGGGGATAGCCCAATATGGTTTTCAAATGTCCTTTCGATATGCCTTTCGGAATATCCCGTAAAGCGTTCGAGCTTTTTTAAAGATACCGTTCCTTTATTTTGTAAAAGATATTGCTGGGCTTTTATCAGCCAAAGCTCAGACATATTTTTTTTGGAAATCAGTTTTAAGAAGAAGAGATCCAAAGCATTGATTATCGATTGCGGATCATCTTTTTTATAAAGACTTTCCTGGAATGGTAGGAGCTGATTTTTTAAAATATCAGTTGCAGAAATGATTTCATTTTTAGTTTCTTTAGCAGGCACACCAAAAAGAAGATTGAAAAAATAGGGCTGAAAAACGACTGCCAATAAAGAAAACTCCCCTTTTGTATAAAGATCTTTGTAGACAGTTGGCTGACCATAAAAAAAGATGAGGGCAGGTTTTGCTTTGAACTATCGGACATATTCATATCGGGTGATAGGATAAGCCCTGTATTCCCGTCAGCAAATAAACGCAGGTCTTTATGATCTTTTTCAGTGTTTTTTAAAAAGATGTAATGTTTGATAAAACCGGATAATTGACTGGAAGGAGAAACCTGCATGATCCAAAATTAGGTAAAAATAACTAATAAAATATGCCATCCCGGAAACGGTGTATCCAATTTACATAGTCTGCTGCAAGAGTTTGAGTGATGAAAACAAGCAATCAAAGCCTTGAATATGCTTATACCATTTCATTTATAATTTAAACTTTTTAACGATCCATGGTAACGTTAAACCTTGTCCTAATAAGGAGATCAAAACCACAACGACAGATAAAAAGATAATTTCATTACGCATCGGAAACGGTTCTCCTCCATTAATCGTTGTTGGAAGACCTAATGCAATGGCTAAAGAAACGATTCCGCGCATTCCCGACCAGCTAAGAATAAAGCTCGTTTTGGAGTCGAACAAAGCTTCTTCGCTGATTTTTCTTTTACCCTGAAATGCCTTTTGAAGGTTAAATTGCTGCAGATATACCCTTGCCATTCTGATCAGTAAGGTTACAATCACAATAATAGCAGCATAACCCGCGTAGGTCCATACCTGGATTTGAGGCATTTTCTTCAAAATAACAGGAAATTCCAGTCCAATCAATAAAAAGATCAATCCATTGAGTAGAAAAATAATGATATCCCAGAAATTACGGGATTGTTCCTTTACATGATCAGGAAATTTAATCCTGCTCAGTTTAGACATTCCCAAACCTAACATAACAACAGCAATTACCCCGGAAACTTTGAAATGTTCTGCAATAAGATAAGTTACAAACGGCATTAAAAGGATCAGGCTGTTTACAACCATGGCATCTTTACGGAAGAAGGCAATAGCGAATCTTAATGCTATAAAAATAATCCAGCCAATAAGAAATCCTCCTCCTAGTACACATAAAAATTCAATGGACGCTTTCCAGGTTACAAAAGCTACTCCTGTTACGGCAGCTACGGCAAAACGATATGCTACCAACGCAGAGGCATCATTGATCAAACTTTCTCCTTCAAGTATAGTCATTGTTTTATGGGAGAGACCTAATCCCTTTGTTACGCCTAAAGCTGCCACAGCATCGGTTGCAGATAGAATAGCACCTAAGACAAAAGCCAATGGCCAGGTCATTCCGGGAATTAGGTAATAAGCCAGCACAGCAATACCTGCAGTAGTCATAAAAACAAGTCCTATAGCCAGTGTACCTATTGTATTGAGATTGGTTTTAAACTGCTGAAATGAGATATTAAATGCTGCATCATACAATAAAGGAGGTAAGAAAAGCAACATAATGATCTCCGGATTGATCTCAACCTCTGGCATAGCGGGAACAAACCCTATCATCACCCCGGCAATTAAAAGCAGCATGGGGACGGGAACCTTAAATTTACCGGCTAAACCGGACACCCCGATCATCAGGGCCATAATTACTAAAATGACTGCATAGTTCTCCATCAGGTTTGTTGTATTTCAGAAAATGTATCGTTTTAACTGTTTGTTGAGTGTATAAAAGTAACAAATATTATTTCTGCTTATCAAAAGTCCTTTCATTTTCTTTGTATTATCCAAGACCAGAGGAAAATTTATTTTAGAAGAAGGGGAAAAAATATACCACAAATACAAGTTTTTAATAGACTTGATATCTTGTATTGGAAATTATGGTTAGGTTTTTGAAGTGTAATACCTGAAATGAATTATCATTTTATTCAATTTTCTTAACCAATCACTTAAAATATAATATTATGTCAACAAAAGATCTTGTCCATTTGGAGGCAATCAAAAAGATTCAGGAACTTTCGACGAAAGCAAGAATTTGTATGTTTTGTACAGAACTGGAAACTGTTCCTGTTAATTCCCGTCCTATGACTTTACAGGAAACGGATGACAGCGGGAATTTATGGTTTATAAGCAGTGAAACCAGCAATAAAAATTTTGAGATCAAAGAAGATCGAAGAGTCCAACTATTCTTTATGAATAATGATGATTCCCAGTATCTTTCCGTATACGGTGAAGCATCTGTATACAAGGATAAAGCTACAATTGAGGAAAAATGGTCTACAATGGCAAAGGCCTGGTTCGATGGTAAAGATGATCCTAATGTGACCATTATCCGGGTGGAACCGAAAGAAACTTATTACTGGGACACTAAGGCTGGAAAACTGGTAAGTTTGTTAAGCTTTGTTGCTTCTGCCGTTACAGGAATCAAGACCAATAATGCTGATGGTGTGGAAGGCAACGCCAGCATTTGATTATAAAAAGCAGACCGATTTGTCGGTCTGCTTTTTTATTATTTTCCTTCTCTATTAATACAGGTTTTGACCTGTTTTCATTTTATTTTTTCACATCTTCCAGCGATGCTCCGAAATTAATATGAAGTACATTCCCGTTAGGAGTAATTAAAGCAGGTACAGACTTTACACCAGCTTTTTCTGCAGCATCAATTCTGTGCCTTTCCTCTCCAAGATGTACAACTTCTATATTGTCTTGACCGATCAGGTTAAAGATATCGTGCTCTGCACTGACACATACAGGACATCCCGCATGATAAAAAACGGATTTTTTCATTTGATTAATTTTTAAGGTTATTAATAATATTTTTTAACTCTTTTATTTCATTTTCCTGCAAGGGTTTTAGAGGACTTCTTAAGCAGCCTCCATCTTCACCCAGGATATTTAAACCAGCTTTAATCGCTCTCGGAAGTCCTTTGGAAACAATAAACCTGAGTAATTCCACCTGTTTATAAAAAATATCCTGAGCCTCCTGTAATTCGTTATTTTCAATGGCCTTGTACAAATCTATATTCAGTTCAGGAATTAAATTAGGAGCTGCAGTACACCATCCTCTTGCACCAGCTGCAAATGCAGCAAGCGCCAACGGGTTCGATCCGTTATAAAAAGCGACATCTTCTCCAAGCTCTTTTCGCAGGTAATGCATTCTTTGGATATCACCTGTGCTTTCTTTAATCATAGTAACATTGGGGATTTCCAACAACCTTTTCAGTAAGGCCGGGGACATATCTACTCCACCGGTTGCCGGATTATTATACGCCATAATGGGTATTGATATTTTACCGGCTACTTTATCATAATGAGCAACGATTTCGTCGTCTGTTAATTTCCAGTAACTCATTGGAATGATCATTACAGCATCAGCTCCCGCCTTTTCAGCAAATTGTGCATGATACGTTGTTTTTTCAGTGGTTAAATTAGAAACACCCACCAGTGTCGGGATCCTTCCCTTTACCTGCTTTAGTGTTGCTTCCGTTACAGCCTCTTTTTCTTCATCTGATAAATACGGCAATACACCGGTACTTCCCAAAGGTGCAATACCGTTACTTCCGGAAACAACAAGTCTTTCGACTAACTTTTTGAAAAGAGGGAGATCTACTTTTTCATTTATATCAAATGGGGTTATAGGATAGGCAATGATCCCTTTAAATGGAACATTTTTCATGTATTTCTTCTTTTTAATGGTAATTTGATTTTACAAATCTCTTCCTTCTTCCTCTCTCAATGCTACTCCCAGGTTTTGTAATTGCGGAGCATTTTCACAGGCAATGTATTTTGCAGGTTCGGTATCACTAAGGTTTTGATGCTTGTGCCATCCCCACGATGGAATATATACAGCATCTCCGGCCTGCCATTCCACTTTTTCGCCTTCTATTTCCGTCCACCCTTTTCCTTCTATAACATAAAGAACGGTTTCATAAGTATGACGGTGCCTGTTGGTTTGCTGCCCGGGTAATAATCCTCCAATAGTCATGCTTACATTTTTACTGGGCAGATCCACAAAGAAAACAGGATGTTTTCTTTCTGTTGAAAACTGATTATGCTCACCAGCTCTTTCTACATTTTTATGAATGAGATGACTGGGTTTTTGGAATTCTGGTCTTGCAAAAGTTTTATGAAAATCTTTTGAACTGAATTTTTCATTGTCCATGATGTAAAATATTTAATGTTTTTTGCATTATTGCATAACAAAATTATTTTATATTTGGACCAGTTAACTGATTCAGTTTTTATAAAAACAGGTAGTCCAGATGTTGCGTCCTTGGAAATTAGAATTTAAAATCGATAAAAAAAGCTCAAAAGCAGTATATCTTCAGATTGCAGATACCATCATAGCAGATATCCGTTCCGGAAGATTAAGAGCCGGAGATGTACTTCCGGGCAGTCGTATTCTGGCCTCAATGCTTGAAGTGAACAGAAATACAGTCGTTGAGGCTTACCAGGTTTTGATTAATGAGGACTGGGCAATCTCTAAAGAGCGTAAAGGTATTTTTGTTTCTGACAGATTACCTTCTTCATTTGAAATTTATCCCGTTGATACCAAAGCCCGTATAAATGATCATATCCCTTATGCAGATCCTTTTATCATTGATTTTGATGACGGGCATCCAGACAGTAAAATAGCTCCTATTACTGAATTGGCCAGAGCTTACCGTCAGATATTCGACAGGAAAGCCAGATGGCAGATGATGGGATATACAGATGTTCATGGCGACATTGAATTCCGGAGAGCAATTTCCCGGATGCTTAATCACCAAAGAGGAATGGATACCACTGAACATGAGATTTCCATAACCCGGGGAAGCCAGATGGCCATGTTTCTTACTGCAAAAAGCCTTCTAAATCCCGGAGATTATGTAGTGGTTGAAAATCCAGGATATAAGCCTGCCTGGAAAGCAATTGAGCATACAGGAGCCCAACTTTTGCCCATCTCCGTAGATCAAGAAGGTATAATCGTGGAAGATCTTATTCAAATTCTGAAAAAGAACAAAAAGATAAAAGCGATATATTTGACGCCTCACAGACAGTATCCTACAACCGTTACTTTAAGTCTCGCTAGAAGGCTAAAATTAGTAGATCTTTCTAATGAATATGGCATTACGATAATTGAAGATGATTACGATAATGAATTTCATTTTGGTTACCGTCCCATCCTTCCCCTTTCAAGTTTTGCAGAGCTAGACAATTATGTATATATAGGGACAATGAGTAAAGTTGTTGCTCCGGCTTTAAGAATAGGCTATTTAGCAACCAAGGACACTTTATTGCTTGAAAAGATCGGAGAATTGAGGAAGATTATTGATGTACAAGGCGATGTGATTATGGAACAGGCTGTTTTGGAGCTGATCAAGGAAGGAGCGGTACGGAAACATATTAAAAGAGCTACTATTCATTACAGGAATAAGAGAGATTTTGTATACCGGCTTTTAAAACAATATATGGCGGGTTGTGCGGATTTTAATTTACCAGATGGAGGACTTGCTTTCTGGATTACACCTAAAGCAGAATTGAATTGGGATATAGTAACTGATTTGTTATTAGATCATAAAATTAAAATAATTCATCCCAAGCATTATGGTTTTGATCAATATATTAACGGATTCAGACTCAGTTACGGTTCTCTTTCAGAGGAACAGCTGGATCAAAGCATTAAGGTTATCGGGGAAATATTGTCCGGTCAACATCAAGGAAGCTCTCCCGCTTAGGAAAGCTTCGTTGATTATTATTTTTAAAATGCTTTTTTAGAAATTTTTAACTAAACCTATTCCCACATTTCCCTGCTGATAAAATGGCATTACCATGGTTTGAGATCTTTCACTTTTTCCTCCTAAAAGTTTATTGATTTTAGGATAAAGCCAATAAGCCAATTCTGTAGATAAAATACCAAAACCAGCGCCACCTACCACATCTCCGAACCAATGCTTATTATTCAGCATCCTGTAAACTCCCGTAAAAACAGCAAATGAATATCCGGAAACTCCCAACCAGAAATTAGTATCCTTATATTCCCGGAACATAAACTGGGCCGAGGCAAAAGCCATTGCAGTATGGCCGGACGGAAAGGAAAGGTTGTTCGACCCGTCAGGTCTTTCTTCTTTTGTGAGATGTTTAAGGGGCAATGTAAAGGCGGAGGAAATAAGTAAAGAAGTACAATAAATAATACTTCTGTCCCTGAAATTATGCTGTCCTCTAATTCCAATGGCATTTAATCCGTATACCAGAGCTGCTGGTGCAAACTGGGAATAATTGTCCAGTTTTATAGGATCAGGCTTGTGCTCACTGATTTCATATTGTGTTGAAGAATTAAGCTGTTTGAGTCCTTTAATACTTAAACTGGCTACACCATAGGTAATTAATGTCGCGGGTATGATTAGTTTTTTATAAGAAAACTGATGATTGGCCTGATCCGTATTCAATGCAACAGGAGAAATTATACTGTCTTTAACTTTGTCCACAGCTATACTATCCTGAGCAACAACATTCTGAAAGCATATGAAAATTAAAATGATGCCTGCAATTAAACCTTTCATTTGAATTATATTTGAAATTAAAATTTATAACTATAGCCTAGTCTGATGACCTGAGTTTCATAATAATCGTCACTTGTATACCTGAATCCACTACCCTGGATTTGTTTTTTCATGACGAGGGTGTTAAAAAGATCAGTTGCATTTAGAAAAACTTCACCTTTTCCGTTTTGAATGGATTTTTTTACTCCAAGGTTCATTGAAAAACGACCTTTGACTTTTCCTTGTGGAATAATATCCGGTGCAAGATAAACTGCTGTAAGCTGAGCATTAATGCCTTTAGAAAATTTAAAGGTGTTATTGAATTTTATATTCCCTGAAACAGCAGTTTGTTTCTCCGCTGAAAAAGTATTGGGTTGAGGATATAAATTTTCCACCGTAAAGGCGTTGATCTGATTCCTGTACACATTTCCATTGATATTGAATGAATAAACCGGGGAAATCTTCTGATTCCAGATGGCTTCAATCCCGGAATTATAACTTCTTCCTGCATTCTGGAATACGGCATAAATCAAATTACTTCCGGGAACAATACTGGAGATCCTGGTAATTGTTCCGTTTGAAAAACGATGATAGACTGAAGAATACAAATACCCACTGTCCCAATTGTATTTATGCCCCAGTTCAATTGAGTTCGCAAATTGCGGGCGTAAACCTGGATTTCCAACCTTGATAATTTCAGCATCATCATACTTTGGAAATATCCTGATGTCAACCTCATTAGGACGGTCTACCCTTCTGTTATAGAATACAGAAAACTTATTGTGATCATTAAGCTTATAAGCCAATCTCAGATTAGGAAAAGGCTGGGTATAATTATATCCGTTACTTGAATATGTAGGATGATTGGGATTTACATCATACTGAATTTTTACATACTCCATTCTTAAGCCCAGTTCTGCTTCCCATTTTTTATTTTCAAAGACATAGTTACCATATACTGCCGGAATCAGTTCTTTATAGTTTGCCCAGCCTCCTGCATTGGCATCAATTACAGAATTGGTCCCCGGGATAAAATTCATATTCGTCGGTATATTTCTGTTTCTAAGCTTGATTCCAGCCTCAATACGTCCATATTTCAAAGGTTTCACATAGTCGATATTGAAATCATAAACCTGTTCATCGGAAAGAAGTTTAAATGCATCTGTTCCTGCTGAAGAAGGCAGAAAATTATCATAGAAATATTTTTCATCTTCCCTGTGGAAAGTATAATTGAAACCTATATTAAGCAGGTGACCAGCTTCTTTAAATTTATGCTGGTAAGAAGCCGTAGCCATTACCGTAGTTTTTAATTCATCCTCTAAAAATTGCCACAAGCGTAAACGCTGTGAAAAGTCTCCGTTAAAAAAAGGCTGATCTCCACGATCTTTTATTTTTTCACTTCCGTAAAGCCCTGAAATTGTCAATGTATTCTGGCTATTGATATTCCAGTCTATTCCTGCTTTTGTAGTCAGAAAATTGGTATTTCTGTTTCTTTTCAACTGTGAGTTGATAACCGTTCCATCATCATATATTCTTCTTACATATTCATTTTTGTTAAGGGTCTCGGTATAAAGGTTATCCGCCTGTAAAAAAGCATTGATCTTATTTTTTCTGTAATTCAGGGAAATCGATGGATTGATCTTGGGAGTGGTTTTGTATTGTGGGCGTATCGTAAGAAGATTTTGTTTTCTTTCCCATAAAGATCCGAGCCCCAGTGTAAGGCCTGCTTTTCCATTCCAACCATTCTGTTTGTTTTTCTTCATGATGATATTAATGATCCCCGCATTCCCGTTAGCATCATATTTTGAAGAGGGATTATTAATGATCTCAATCTTATCAATTGCCGAGGAGGGAATATTATCCAATCCGGTCTGGCTTCCGAATCCCGTTAAAGCAGTTTGCTTTCCGTCAATCAGAACAGTCACCCTATCATTTCCACGAAGCTGTACTTTTCCATCCTGTACTGTTATTCCCGGGAGATTCTGCATGCTTTGCAATACAGAACCTCCGGCTTGGCTGATATTATCCGCAACAGAATAAGTTTTCTTATCAAGCTGGTTGCTCACTTCATTTTTTTTATCACTTGTAAGCATAATCTCTTCTATTTTTGTTTCTTTATCATTAAGATGCTGTCCAAGCTCAACGGGAGGAATATCCAGAAACTCTGAAAGGCTACCCACAAAAAGAGGCTGACTATACGTATCATATCCGGATATTGAAACTTCAATCTGATAATTTCCGGGTTTTACTTCCGTAAGGGAATATCGTCCTTCTTCATTGGTAATTGTTCCCGATACAAATGCATTGTCTTTTGATGATTTTAAAATAACGCTGGTGTAAGGTAATGCAGCTTTCCCGGTATTCGTTACGAGGCCGGAAACAGTTACAGATGACACCTGGGCTTTGATCACTGAAGAAAACGATAGAATGATGAACAAAAATAACAACCTGAATTTTCCCATTATTTCTAGTCTTTAATTTCCTTTAAAAATTTACCGTTGGCGTCAAAGATGATGTCCATTCCATTCACTTCTGCTTCGTAAGTAACCACCCCTTTTGAATCTGTTATTTGAGCAGCTTCTTTTATAGAGGATTCCGGATATTTTTTAATGATAAACTGTTTAATGGGAGCAGAAAGTGATTGTGGACTGATCAGCTTTTCAGTCTCAATAATGTTTCCTGTTGCATCCAGCAGAGCTGAATAAGAAGTTCCTTTAGATGTAAATCCCGCTTCAAATTTCCCTTTTTCTTTTTCCCATTTTACATGATGAGCGTCTGGAAATTTTCGGGTGAACGAAGATTGTACCTGAACCGGGACATCTTTTTGGATCTTTTGTGCATGAATCATGGCTGCGCCTACTATAAATGCTATTAAAATTCCTGATTTTTTCATTGTATGATAGTTAATTAAAGATACAATGATCGGGTATGATTTAGAATAAATTTAGAAGATGGGATTACAGGGGTTTATTTTCTTGCTTTTTATGAGAAATAAAGATCATGAAAAGTAATAGTCCCAGGGAAACCAATGACGCATTGAGTGTTCCCAGATCAAGTCCTCCCTTTGAAAGAGGTTTGGTCAGGAAATCACCAAAGGTAGCACCAAACGGTCTTGTAAAAACAAATGCAATCCAGAATAGCAAAACATGATTGATTTTGGTATGATAATGCAGGAGAACTACGACCAGGATAATGATACCGGTAACCCAGGCTCCCGTTAAATAACTCAATCCCAGATTGTCACTCAGGAAGTCACCGAATGCCGTTCCGAGACTATTTGAAAAAAGAATACTAATCCAATAATAGATCTCTTTGCTTCTTTCAAAAACAGGATAAACCTCAAGATTCTTATATTTTCGGTACCATAAGAAAAGCGTCGTTAATAGTCCTGCAACTAAAATTAAACTGCCTGCAAGGTATCCTGCTTTTAAAGTCCGGTCAATAAAATCAGAAATTTCAGTACCTAAAGTAGTGGTTCCTATGATTACCAGCCAGTAAACAATGGGAATATATTGCTTAACCGTTAATTGGATTGAAATAGTGATGATAAAAAGGCATAAGGTAACAAGAATACCCATCGTATATCCGAGATTGAGGGTCATGGATATAAAATCCCCGAAAGTTTCACCCAGGGTCGTAGCCGTTATTTTCATCAGCCAGAAAAGAAGCGTGACAGAAGCTACTTTATTAATCGTTTTCATTTTTTCATTCAAAGTTCCTGATCAATTTGGAAGAAATTTAGAATGAAAGAATAGATTTATGGCATCCGCATCATACCTTCGGGATTATTAGAAATTTACAGAAAAAATGTGATGATGATGCTCAAAATGATATGTTATGGTCCACCGTTGATGATTACAAATCTCTTTCACAATAGCCAACCCAAGACCACTTCCATTAGTGTCTGTAGAAGCTTTTGAAAACCTTTTAAATAGAGACTCTTTCTCCAGTTGAACAGATCCTGAATTGGAAATGACCAACTGTTTTTCGGAAAGCTTTACATAAGCTGTTCCATTATTTGGGGTATGCCTTACCATATTGATCAGAAGATTATTGACCAGCGTTTCAGCTAATGTATGATTTCCATCAATATATACTTCTTCAGTGATTTCTGAACGAATATGTATCTGCTTTTGATCAAAATACTCCTGAAACATATCTAAACTTTGGTGGAGAATTCCACTCATTTCCAGGTTTTCTTTTTGAGCAAACTGACGGTTTTCAATCTTAGCCAGTAATAAAAGATTCTGATTGATTCTTGAACTTCTGGTCAAAGCCCTGTTGATTTCTTCTATGATTTCATATTGCCTTTCCGTAAGATCCCTGTTCTGCAATAGAACATCCAACTTATTTTTGATAATAGCCAAGGGGGTTTGCAGCTCATGAGAAGCATTTTCCGTAAATTCCTTCTGAGTTTTATAAGCTGAAACATTATGTTCTATCAACTTCTTTAAGGATTCGTTCAGTTCTTCAAATTCTGTAATATCAGTGCTGGTAAAATCGATGGTATTCTGACTATTCAGATTGAAAGTTTTTAGTTCTTCCAATGTATTTCTGAAGGGCTGCCAGATGGAACGAGAGAGTCTTCTATTGAGGAATAAGAGTCCCACAACAATAAGAACAAAGAAAAACACAGTAATGGCAGCAATAACAGCTATTGTTTCATGTGATTCTTCAATATTGGTTTCTACTGTAAAAAGAAATGGTTTATGATTGATATAAACCGTTTTTTTTAAGCACCGGTAGCGTTCGACCTCTGGCTTTTCAGAAAAAGTTTTCTTTTTCTCTACTGTAAATGTAACGTCTTTTTGCGCGTCATTACCTGAAACATATTCAATATCAGTTCCTGGCTGAATCTTGTTCCAGAGGACAATGCTTTTTTCCAGCTCACTATCCGAAAGTTTTAAGCGGTTAAAGCTATAAGCCGTTTTCTCTACAATGGTTATATTATGCTCATCCAGTTCACTTTTCCAAATAGTATCCACTACCCAGTAATAAATGGGGATACTGATGACCAATACGATAAGAACGTAGATCAGGAAAGGTTTTGTGGTTTTACTTAGTAAAGGTTTCAAAGTTCGGGGAAAATAAGCATTATATTATTAATCATGAGGTTTACTTTATCTGGACCGAATTTCAGAATCCGGAAAATTTTACATCATATTTTTAATATCTAAGTTCTAATATCTGTCTCCTAATCTTCCTCTTCCCATTTATAACCTGTTCCATATACTGTTTTCAAATAATGATTACATCCTGCATCGTAAAGCTTCTTCTTTAAATTTTTAACGTGGGCATACACAAAATCGTGATTATCAAGCATATCAGCAAAATCACCTGAAAGGTGTTCAGCCAAAGTACTTTTGGAAATTACTTTATTTTTATTACCTATAAAATAGATTAAAAGATCAAATTCTTTTTTGGTAAGCGACACGACGGTATTATTAATGGATACTTTTTTAGCCAAAAGATCGATAAGGAGCTCACCTTGGCTGATAACATTAGAATTATTAAACTGTTTTCTGCGGATAATAGAATATATCCTTGCCAGAAGCTCGGAAAGATGGAATGGTTTCGTCAGATAATCATCTGCTCCCATTTGTAATCCGTTGATCTTATCATCCAAAGCATTTTTTGCAGAAATAATAATGACTCCGTCCTGTTTGTTTTGCTTTTTTAGTTCTTCTAAAATTTTGAGCCCATTGCCATCGGGAAGCATGATATCCAAAAGGATACAGTCATATTGAAACATTTCTACTTTCCTTGTTGCTTCAAGAAAAGTAGTGGCAAACTCACATAGGTAATCCTCTTCCGACAGATATTCAGAAATGCTTTTGGCCAGCTCGGTTTCATCTTCTATGATCAGAATTTTCATGGGACTAATTTACATATCCAATTTTGAAGAAATTTTGAATAAACTAAAATAGTGCTAAAAATCCGAAAAAATAGAAAACATTAATCAGGGATTTTCGTCATGAGCCATGTCAACGGGTTTAGATTCTGGTGACCCTTTCTCCCTAAGCCAGATGGATAGAATAACAAGAGAAAAAACAGCCAGAAATTCGCTTTGCCAATTCTGAAATGATTCAAACCAGAAACGGGATTCCGTTATATAATCAAATGCTGTAATAACAGGTTTTTCCTTGGAGATCTGCTCCGTATTGTACTCTTTGAGACTACCGTAAAAATGCAGTGCAAAGCTTAAGAGAAATAAAATGGCAAAGGCAATGGATAGAGAATGCTTATATATCGTTAACCAAATGCCTCCTTTCTTCACAGGCCATGGGGCTTTTGGATGTGGGACAGGCTCTTTGTCCACATCTTCTTTTTCTTCCAGGGATTTGGATTCACTGGAGCCCTTTTGTCTAAGGGAAATCGTCAGCAAAACATAGATCATCATTTGGAGGAATTCACTTTCCCAGTTTTCAAAAGTCGCCTGAATGAAATGACCGCTGTATACATATTCACTCAGGCTCAGAGTAGCACTTCCTTCCTCCATTAATTCTTTATTCTGAGTATTCCAGCCGGTTAAAATCTGCCCCAAAAGACAAATGAGCATTAAAGAAATTAAAACAATACTCAGACTATTCCGGTAAAAGAAATTATTTTTTGACATGACCGTAAGTTTTAAAATTAAGATTCTATTCTTTGCAAATCCTTCACGGCAGGACCCGTAAGAAGCTTACCATTAACATTAAAACGGGATCCGTGACACGGGCAGTCCCAAGTGATCTCTGCACTATTCCATCTTACTTCACATTTTGCATGCGGGCAGGTACTCTTTACCATATGTAAACTCCCTCCTTTCTCTTTGTACAGCGCATAAGATTCTCCTTCGTATCGGATCACCTTGGCTTCACCGTCTTTAATCTCCGAAAGTGAAGTTATTTTTTCAGTGAGTAATTTGTCTTTAATAAAATCAAACATTACAGTTGCCTGCTCTTGTACAAAAGTTGAAAATCCAGCGATCGGTTTGATCCTGCCGGGAGAAAAAAGCTGCTCATATTTATTAGATCCTTTTACAATTAAATCACTTAAGATCTGTGAGGTAATCGTTCCGAAGATCATCCCATTTCCCCGAAACCCCGTTGCTGTATAAATACGACCTTTACTTCCCGGCAATACTCCGATATAGGGTAAGCCATCTACCGGCTCGTAATACTGACTGGACCAACTGTATTGAGCTGTCCCCACGTCAAAATACTGACGCACATAATTTTCAAGCCTCGAAAAACATACTCCTGTATCATCAGAATGTCCTGTTTTATGGTCTTCCCCACCTGCAATTAGAAGGTTTTTCCCATCGATTTCCTGAATCCTGTAATAATGATACGGATCTACCAGATCATAACCAAGATCTTTCGGGTATGAATCACCTTTTAAGGTAAATGCAATGGCATAACTTCTATAAGGTGCATTCATAAAATGAAGCTGGTTAATCCCTGGAGGAATGTGAGTGGCATAAATTACATGTGTGGCATTGATTATGCCTTTCGATGTATGCAACCTCACCATATCGTCAAACTCCTCATGGCTTTTACAAAGGCACTTTTCGATAAACACACCACCGGCCGCGATAAAAGCTTCGGTAAGTTTTTTTATATATTTAACCGGATGAAATTGCGCCTGATCAGGAATAATTGCCGCTGCTTTAAACGGGATGGGAAATGGAATATCGTTAATAGAATCAATACGATGTCCTACTTTTGAAGAGCCTTCTATAATATCAGCGAGTTTCTTCTCCTGCTTTTCATCCAGAGCAAAAAGATAGCCGGTTTTCATCTCAAAATCGCAATCAATATCAAACTCATGGATATTGTTTTTAATAATATGAAGTGCTTCTATTCCTACATTTTTTAAGAGTATGGCATTATCTAATCCAAAATCTTTAATAGCTTCAGCATAGGTGGTATCAAAGAAATTGTTCAGGTGAGCAGTGGTGCCTCCCGTTGTTCCAAAGCCAATATTGGAAGCTTCCAGGATAATACACTTTTTGCCGGCCTTTTGCAGACGCATTGCTGTTGAAATACCAGTAATACCGCCACCTACTATGGCTACATCATACAATGGATCTGTATGGATTTTAGATGGGAATTTCCTGATTTCTTCCTGCCATATACTTTTTCGTACGCCGTCTCTAAACATAATAGATGTTTTAAGTTGTTATTCCAAAATATCAGATTTGTTTCAATTACTTATTAATGCACCCTACTTTTTAAGAATGATGGTGTCGTTTTCGACATCCGGACTTTTATATTTTGCCTTTGGCTCATCTTCTTCAAGATTGCATCTGCATGAAACCGTAGAAAAGAGACAAAAAATACCTAAAAGGATCGTTGCTGTTGTTTTCATAATACAAGTTTTTGGTGGTTTATATTATTTTTGAATCCAGATGCTTACAGAGCGGGCATTTACTTTAAAAACGGCCCTTCCGTTCTCATCTGATTTTATTTTATCTTTTCTCTGTTGAAGAAAATCGAAATATTCGGAATTAGCATTTTCTTTCCCCAGATCAATTTCTTTGGCCCTCTCACCGTTGTTAGAAATGATGATGATACATCCTCTGTGTTTTTCATCACCTTTTCTCATCCATGCAATGCAGTTCGGATCATCAAAATAGTTGATCTGCTCACCATGGGCAAATTCCTGCCGGGCTTTTAAAAGCAGTGGCAAAAGCTGAACTTTAGGCATAGAAACTTTAATTTCTTTGCCCTCTGACAAGTCAGTATATTCAGCGCCGTATAGGTCCGGATAGAAAATACATGGATAAGCATTTTCGTTCATAAGGATCAATGTGTAGGCAATCGGTTTAAACCAATCTTTAACGACAGATTCCAACGCCTGAAGCTTTTGGGTATCATGATTTTCTACAAATGACACTGAACATCTGGGATTCTGACTTAAAAGAGTGCCATCCAGAATATTTCTCAGATCATATTTCTCCTCTTCATTGGAGGCATTATAAAAATGGTAATGCAACGGAACATCAAAATAGCATAAAAGGTCTTCCATGAATTCAGAAAAGTCGTTGATTTTTACTACCTCATCTTTCCACAATTCCCCCATAATAAAAATATCAGGCTTAAGCTCCGTTTTTATGTAGATAATCCATTCTTTTAAAAAATCATAGGAAATATGTTTTAACGCATCAAGACGAAGTCCGTCTACTTTAGTCGTATCCACATACCATTTAATCCATCTTTTCATTTCTGTAACAACCTCCGGATTCCGGTATTCAACATCAGCACCCATCAGATAATCGTAATTTCCAAACTGATGACTGACAGAGTCATTCCATTCTTGCCCCGACGTATTGTGGATTTTAAAAACTCCCTGCTTTTCATTGTTGTCCTTAACAATAGTATCTATACCACTAAAACAGTGAAAATCCCATATGAAATCCGAGTATTTTCCATTTCTCCCGGGAAAAGTAAATTTCGTGAAAGCCGATGCTGAAAAAGAATCTCCTACCATTTCATTTCTGTTTTCTCCGTTTACTTCATGTACGATGATATCTTCTTTTTCATCCCCTCCTATCCTGTGGTTAAGAACGATATCCGCATACACCGACATTCCAATATCATGCGCTTTTTGAATTGCGGTAAGGTATTCTTCTTTTGTTCCATATCGTGTGGCTACTGTCCCCTTCTGATCAAATTCCCCTAAATCATATAAATCATATACATCGTAGCCTCTTCCCTCTTTACCCAGCCCGCCTTTTGTAGCAGGAGGAAACCATACGGCAGTTATCCCCAGTTCTTTTAGATCATCTGCTTTTTCTAAAAACTCTTTCCAAAGGTTTGCTTCATGATACCAATGGAAAAATTGCATAATAACTCCATTCATATCATTTATCCATTCACAATAAGTCCTCCGTTAGGATGTAAAACCTGCCCCGTAATCTGCGCAGATTCTGTACTGGCAAGGAATAAAAAACTGTAGGCAACCTCTTCGGGAGTTGCATTTCTCTCAAACGGAGGTTTGCTGGGATCCTCCTCTTCTTCACCAAAAGTTTCCTTGGTAAGAGGTGTTGCTACAGGTCCCGGTGCAACAGCATTGATCCTGATTCCTTTGGATTTCGACTGTAATGCCAGGGAACGGGTAAAAGATACGATTGCCCCTTTTGTAGCAGAATAGTCTACCAGTTCTTCGTGTCCCTGATAAGCCACCGCAGAGGTTGTATTAATAACACTTCCCCCTTCTTTCAGATAAGGGAAAACTACTTTTGTAAGCAGGATCATTCCGATAATGTTGGAATCAAATGTTTTTCTGATATTTTCTTCCTCCAATTGTTCGATATCCTCTGCAGGAAACTGAACTCCTGCGTTATTCACTAGGATGTCTATGCCTCCGAATTCTTCAGCAACCTTCGCTGCCGTCTTTTCACAAAATTCATAGTCATTGATATCTCCCCTAAAAAGGATTGATTTTCTGCCGATCATCATAATGTCATTCTGTGTTTTTTCTGCATCCTCATCATCAGCATGGTAAATGATGGCAATATTAGCTCCCTGTCTTGCAAACAACAAGGCGACCGCTTTTCCAATGCCACTGTCAGCTCCTGTGATAAGAACCGACTTGTTGTTTAATCTTAATTCTCCCATGATCTTTAGTGTTTTTCTGAAACCGGCTCCTGCATGGCACCCATTCTCTGAGCAGCCATGCTGTCCGTCGATACATTAAGCATCGCAACATTTAACTTATTTCTTGTCCCTGAAATGATCTTATCATCTCCTTTCATCAGAGCATTGAATCCATCCATGGCAACATCTGCCGGAGAGGAAAAATTTTCTTTATCTTCCATGATCTTGCTCCTGGTCATATCTGCTTTGTTAAAGAAATCCGTATCTGTCGGTCCCGGTAAAAGGGCTGTTACAGTAATTCCGGTATCCTTCAGTTCTTCACGGATAGCTTCAGACCATGATAATATAAATGCCTTAGTACCGTGGTAAACGGAATGCCAGGGCCCGGGAGATTTGCTTGCAATGGACGCCAGGTTTAGTATTTTTCCACTTCCTTTGGATATGCGATCCTTTAAAAATAGTTTAGTCAGGATCACCACCGATGTGATATTGAGGTTGACGATGTCTATTTCCCTGTGTATATCGGTATCCTGAAATTTACCATAAACTCCCTGGCCTGCATCATTAACCAAAATTTCCGGACTAATGGCGTTGGCTTTGAGTTCAGAGTACAAAGAATAAGCTTCATCCTGCAGGAAAAGATTTTTGGAGATAGGGATCACATTCACTCCGTAGCTTTTAAATTCTTCTGCTTTAATTTTGAGCTGATCATGATTTCTGGAAACAATAACCAGGTCATATCCGTTTTTGGCAAAAATTTTGGCAAGCTCATAGCCTATTCCACTTGTAGCCCCTGTAATGAGTGCATATTGATTTTTACGTTCCATAAATTTATTTTAATATTAAAACCTGGTTAAGCTCACTTTTAAAGCACCCTAGAATAAATTCGGTATAATATAACTGTGCATCCAATGCCTGAGTTTTAGGATGAAGTTCAAGCTTTTTACTCAGAACAATTTCTCCTTTGTATGAAAATGCGAAATATGAAAATATTTTATAGGATGAACTTCTCACCGGTGTACAATAACCTGTAGTTGCAATGGACCAGTCTGTATCAAATAATCTTGCGACACTCAGGGCCATGGTTTTGGCAATATTCTCAGATACGCAATCACATTCTTCGGCTTCTTTCTGATCCACATCCAGAAATATAACTTTCTGTGGTAAAGTGTAGGCGGTGATACCACCGTTATAGAATAGAGAAGCGTTTGGCATTTGTGAAAATGCAAGCTGTAATAAGCCTGATGTTACACTTTCTGCTACAGCAATTGTTTCTCCTGTTTTAAGTAAGGACTGGCTTATATATTGAAGCAAATTTTCTTGAAATTTCATAATCGTAAATTTTTAAGTGATTAATTGGTGTACCATGTCGTGTTTCATACTTTCCATGGGTCCAGGACGACTTTCACACAGCCATCTTCTTTTTTGTCGAAGATTTCATAGCCTTTGGCTACTTCATCCAGCCCGAGACGATGGGTGATAATATCATCGAGTTTTACTTCCCCATGTTCTACATGTTTCATCAGTCTGTCTATAATGGGATGTACAGGAGCCTGTCCTGCTTTTAAAGTGATTCCTTTATCAAAGATCTGTCCGAGTTTAAAATTATCGTAATTCACAGGATAGACCCCCAGAATAGAAACTGTTCCTCCACGTCTTACCGCACTCATACAGGCCTCCAATACCTTGATTGATCCCTTTTCAAAATTCAGGACGGCTTTTGCCCTGTCCAGCAAATCTCTTTCAGGTTCGAAACCAACAGCATCAATGCAAAGATCGGCTCCGCGCCCGTCCGTCATGTCCCTGATCTGTTCAATGGTATTTTTGGCATCTTCCCATAAAATGGTTTCACAGCCCGTCAGCCTTTTGATCTGATCCAGCCTGTACTGTAAAGTATCAATTACAATGACCTTTTTGGCATTATGAAGAATGGCGCTTTTTACCGACATGGAACCAACGGGTCCGGCCCCAAAGACCGCTACTGTTTCTCCACCTTTTAATTCGCCCCACATAACGCCGGTATAGCCTGTCGGGAAAATATCGGTAAGAAATAAAACCTGTTCATCGGTAAGGTTATCGGCTACTTTTCTGGGTCCGAAATGAGCATAGGGAACCCTTACATATTGTGCCTGCCCACCATCATAACCGCCATAAAGATCCGTATACCCGAATAAGCCTCCTCCTTTTTCGGTAAGGATTCCGCCTTCTGGTCCATAATGTTCCGGATTACTGTTTTCACAAGCACCCGGCAGATCGTGCTGACAAAAAAAGCAGCCTCCACAGGCAACGGGGAATGGAACAACCACCCGGTCTCCAATGTTCAGATGGGTGATGCCTTTACCCAGTTCCTCTACAATTCCCATAAATTCATGTCCCATGACCATAGGACGAACTTGTGGTAATCCCCCTGAATACATATGAAGATCACTTCCGCAAATGGCTGTAGAGGTTACTTTTAAAATGATATCATTTGAATCCTGAATAACAGGATCGTCTACTGTGTCGCAGGTAATTTTACCTGGTGCGTGAAAAACTGCAGCTTTCATAATGTAATATTTTGGTGTGATGCTGTTGTTGGTGTGTAGTATGAATTTCTAAGAATTCCTTTCCGTTTCCAGATGCCACACCCTATGACGGGCAATAGCGTCGATAAACCGGTCTTCTGAATTCTGATCCGATGCTTTTATAATCGCAGGGTCTTCGTGCTTTTTATGAGCTACATTAGAATTAGCATAAAGGTTATCCGTTCCAGCTCCAAAATAAAGAGCTTTACAGTGTTGATACGCTTCGTTTATAAAGTTGAGGACTGCATGTTTGTTTTCAGGGCTCAAAAGCTCTTTTTCAGACAGTTCTCCCGGACAAAGCAATAACGCATCAAAACATACACTCTTTGTACTGGTGAGAGAATGCTTGGGAATAAAAGAAGTACCATCATCAGCTGTCACGGGTGCTACGCTCGGACCTATGATCTGTACCTGAGCACCATTCTTTTCAAGAAGGTTTTTCAGCCGGGTTGTTGATTTAGCATCTGTTCCGTTCCCCATTATAAATCCAATGATCCTGCTTTTAATAGTATCTTTAACCGTATTTTCCATGCTTAAAGCGTCCGATTTCGCAATTTCAGGTTCCTTTTCTTTGCTTTGCAATTCTTTCGGATCCGCATCTGCCGGTATACTTTGATTGGGTTGCTCAGGTTTTTTAACTTTTACCCCTAATTTATTTGCTACAATGGAAGCCAGCTTTTCATCAATGAATGCTAGTTGACCCACTAACCTTTCCCTGATTGCAGGAATGGTTACTTTAGAAAGTTCAAAAATAAGAGCGTTTTGCAAATGGCGCTGTTCCGGATCAGATTGACTGTTATAGAACAGCTTTGCCTGGGAATAATGATCAACGAAACTCTTACTTCTGGATCTTATTTTAGCTCCTGAGACAGGCTCCTGATGAGAAACAAATCCGCCTTCCTTCATCATAGCCTGGAAAGGACATCCACCTCCTATAGAATTGGGTTCGTAGCTTACTTTTCCTTTAACGATCTGTTGTCTCATATGGCCGTCACGCTGGTTATTATGTACGGTATTTACAGATCTGTTAATAGGAATTTCATGGAAATTGGGTGAACCTAACCTGGATAACTGGGTATCTGTATATGAAAACAACCTACCCTGAAGCAGAGGATCATTACTGAAGTCTATTCCGGGAACAAGATGTCCGGGATGGAAAGCGACCTGTTCTGTTTCAGCGAAAAAATTATCAGGATTTCTATTTAAGGTTAAAGTTCCTACAATCTCTACGGGAACAATTTCCTCAGGAATAATTTTGGAAGGATCTAAAAGATCAAAATCAAAACGATGCTCATCTTCTTCAGGCACTAACTGTACCCCCAGATCCCATTCAGGAAAACTTCCCGATTCGATGGCCTCCCAAAGATCTCTCCTGTGAAAATCCGGATCTGCGCCTGAAATTTTCAAGGCTTCATCCCATGCAACAGAATGCACTCCCAGCCTTGGTTTAAAGTGAAATTTCACGAAATGGGATTTCCCTTCCTCATTAATCAGTTTAAAAGAATGGACACCGAATCCCTCCATCATCCTGAAACTTCTTGGGATGGCTCTGTCGCTCATCAGCCACATGATCATGTGCATGCTTTCCGGCATTAAAGAAATAAAATCCCAGAAAGTATCGTGTGCTGAAGCAGCTTGCGGAATTTCGTTATCGGGTTCCGGTTTTACGGCATGGATAAGATCAGGAAACTTTATAGCATCCTGAATAAAAAATACAGGCATATTATTCCCCACCAGATCATAATTTCCTTCATCTGTATAGAATTTTACAGCAAATCCTCTTACATCCCTTGCCAGGTCTGTGCTTCCCCGGCTACCTGCAACCGTTGAAAACCTCACAAAAACTGGAGTTTCTTTACCTATTTCACTTAGGAATCTAGCTTTCGTGTATTGGGAAAGACTTTTTGTTAATTTAAAAACGCCATGAGCTCCTGAACCCCTGGCATGAACTATTCTTTCGGGTATACGCTCATGATCGAAATGGGTGATCTTCTCCCTGAGAATAAAATCTTCCAGTAAGGTGGGTCCCCTTTCTCCTGCCTTTAGCGAATTCTGGTTATCATTAATTTTAAGCCCCTGGTTCGTCGTTAACATTTCGTTGTCGTTAGAGGTACTTAATGATTCCAGTTGTTCAATCTTTTGATTATTTTGTGCATCTTTTTTCATAATAGTGTAATTGTTGATTGGTGTTACTCCGAAGAGCTGTTATTCTATGTGATTTATTTCTCTGTCCAGACTATTGATAAGTTTCTGAAGATATTCTTCTTCTTTTAAGACCTTATAATAAGCTGTTTTAGCATATAATGTAAAATTCATATTCCCTGTTGTTTCATGAATATTGGGATGGGTTATTGAACTTTCATTTTGGTATCGGGTGATGGAAGCAATACATTCTGTTGTATAATTATCCAGTGTTGTTTTCAATTGTCCACAGCTGGCATTATGTTTTATTTTTTCCAAAGATTTCATAACAAATGCACTTACCCCATAGGTATTAATGATACCGGGAAATAAAGATTCATTCTCAAGGATATTATTTTTATCATAGAGGCCCGAATGTTTTAATGTTTCATTTTCAAATATCATAACCGTGAATTTTAAATTTCTGGGACTTTCAGATACTTGTCAAAATAATGCAGATCTTCTTTGTTCTTTATGGAAAGATAAAACATGAGCTGTTTCGGTTCCTTTGATCCAATACTGTTAAAGTCGTCAAAATGGCCTATCATGGCTCTGATGCTTTCGGTTTCAATATTCTTCACCGTAATAAAAACAAGAAAAATATTCTGTCCGATTTCCTTGGCATATACAGTGGCACTGTCTTCCAGCCATTTCCCTTTATTGGTAACCTCTTTAAACTGATCACATTGTATTGATTTGATTATCGCCTGGTAATTCATTTTGCTATAAGGTATTAAATAAGCCAGATCAATAGAAGCATCCATCTGGCTTATATAGGTAAATGTTTAATCTTCCTGCTCAGCATCAAAATTGATGTAGGTCTCAGCGATCTCAGTTAAGGTGTAATCTGTATCCTCTTCTTCTTCGAGGGTCTTTTCCAGAAGATCCGCTGCCTTATCATGTCCCATTGTTATAGCGAGCTGAGCAAGGCCACCATAGGTTGCTATTTCATAATGTTCTACTTTCTGCGCGGCAATAATTAAAGCGGCATCCCGGGTCATCGATCCGTCTTTGGTGGATTTTATAATCTCTTCTCCTTCTTTAATGATCCCTTTTATAGCTTCGCATTCTTTCTTTTCAGGCTTCTCATCGATTAATTTAAAAACCTTTTCAAGGCGGCTTACATGTTTTTTCGTCTGTAACTGATGATCTTCAAAAGCATCTTTCAGTTCCTCTGTCGTAGCGGCTTCCTGCATTTTTTCGAGAGCATCAATAATTGCATTTTCAGCAAAATAAATATCTTTTAATGCACTTACGAAAAATTGATGGAGGGAAGAATCTTTCATCTCCTTTTCATTAACAGAAGCGTTTCCTACTGTTATTTTCTTTTCAGGAGTTGTTGTAGCTGTATTGGTTTCTGATGTTTTCGTTGCCATAATGTGTGGTGTTTAATAGTAAAGATTGCCCCTTCTATCAGGGAAGGGACAATCTGATTAATAATATAAATTATGAATTACGTCTGCCTCCGAATCCTGATCTTCCGGAACCTGATCCCGAACCCGAAGATCTTCCACCTCCATGAGATGCCTGACCTCCCATACGGGCGATTCTTGTACGTTCAGCTTTGCTCATGGCAGCAAAACCTCTTCTTGAACTTCCGTTTCCGGAATTTGTCCCACGTCCAGAGGAGTTACCACTATTTGATCTAGAACCTGAACCTCTGGAACTACTATTGCTTGATGATCTGCTATTGGAACCGGAATTTCCAGATCTGGAACCCGAAGAAGACCTTCCACCTCCATGCGAAGCTTCACCACCCATACGGGCAATTCTTGTACGCTCAGCTTTACTCATAGATGCAAAACCTCTTCTTGAAGTTCCATTTCCTGATGAACTCCTTCTTCCTCCGGAACGTGATCCGGAATTAGAGTTGCTACGGGAACCAGAGCTACCTCCTCTTCCTCTTCCTGATGTAAATCGGCCCTGACTATCTCTTTGCTGATTTCCATTTCCTGACCTACCACGACCTCTGTTGCCACTGCCATTGTCATCGTCGTCGTCGTCATCATAATCCTCATAATCGTCATCTTCATAATCTTCATCTTCATCGTCGTAATCTTCATCATCATACTCCTCATCGTCGTCATCATATTCATTATCATAATAATCCTCATAATCTGAGAAATCATCATCATAATCCTCTTCTTCGGATGCATCGTTATAACCATGGTCATAACCTAATTGATACACTTCTTCAAGTGTTGATCTTGACTCATTGGATGAATTACCTCTTGAACTTCGATTGTTTGAATTTCTGGTGTTCATAACTTTAAATTTTTTGTAATTAATATTGCGTGATGTTATTAATTATTGGACGTGACTAGTATTGAACAACAATTAATGATTTGATGTTTTAAATAAATTGCACAGCAAAAAAAGGAGTAATTATTTTACTCTGGAAAAGGAATTACATTCCTTAGTTGTAAATTAGTATATCAAAGATAGGAGATTAAAATGCCTATTCTTATGACTTGAATCATGTTACTAATATAAAATTCGTCTATTTTCGATTTTAATAGAATTTTCTTTTTCCATTTTCTTTAACGTTCTGATAACAGTCTCTACACGCAACCCGGTAAGGTTGGCAATCTGCTGTCTCGTCAGCTCTATGGGAAATTCAAACTGGCAGTCATTCTCCGAATAGCTCTTCAGGTACTCCATGAGCCCTTTCAATCTAAATACAGGATTCTGATATGCCATATACTGGGTCATCAGTATTTTATAATATAGCCTTTGAGAAAGGCAGGCGTTCATCATTAAAGAAAGATCTGGATTTTTTTCCAGTAATTTCAGGAAGCTTTCTTTTGATATTCTTATAATTTGTGTAGATGTTAACGCCGTTGCGTTTGTTGGATATAATTTATCCAGAAAGAGTAATGGATCTCCAAAACTCTGGTTTTTTCCTAATATATTCTGGATAAACTCTTTTCCCTCTTCATTATAATTATTAAGCTTTACTTTTCCGTCAGCAATCTGAAAATAATAAAGCGCATGGTCACCTTCTCTGAAAATCAATTCCCCTCTTTTATATGTTCTATCTTCTGCACCAAAAGAATATAAAAGTTCCTGGTCAATGTTCATGCAACTTATTGTTTTCATTCTGTTTCCATTTGTACCCAGAAAAATACTAAAACTAAACCTTAGTACAAAATTTTTCTGTTTTCAATCTGCACGGTGCATTCTTTTTCCATTTTTTTAAAAGATCGTATGACTGTTTCTACACACAAGCCTGTAAGGTTGGCCATCTGCTGTCGGGTTAAAGGAATAGAAAATGAATAAGGGCTTTTGTCATTATGAAAGCTCTTCAGGTAATCCATCAAAACTTTTAGGCGTGTTATAGGATTAAGGGAAGATATATTCTGCATCATTACATATTTATAATAAAGCCTTTGGGATAAAAAGTTGCTGATTTCAAGATAGAGCTCAGGAGATTCCTCCAGCAATTGAAAAAAAAGATTTTTAGAAAGTCTCAGGATATTACATTCCGTCAATGCCTCGGCATTCATAGGATAAGGTTTATCTATGAAGAGAATAGACTCGCCACAGCATTGTCCTTCTGATAAGATGTTCTGGATAAATTCCTTACCATCTTCATTATAATTATTCAATTTTACTTCACCCTCTACAATCTGATAATAATAGTGTGCAAAATCTCCTTCACTAAAAATAAAATCCGAAGGACTATATTGTTTTGTCTCAGCTCCTATAGAATATAAGACGTTTTCGTTGATTACCATAATATTTAGTTTTTGGTATTATTATATAAACAAAGTTCACAAAAACACCCTAGTAAAATATTTTAATGGACCAATGCTTTTACAAGTGCAATAATTGCACCTATTGATTATTTTTTATGTTAATTATGATTTAATTAACTGATTGAAATACAAATTATTATATAGAAGTATTTTCGTAAATCTATCAACAAAAGGCATTCGTGAGATATCACGAATACCCATTTACTTGAAAGAATTTTTACATTAATTTGAAGAATTATCTCTTTTTATTTGTGGTAGAATCCTGTGCAGGCATAGTGGTTGTGCCGGATTGGGCAGTACTGTCTCTGGAAGGCAATGATGTAGTCATCGTGTCAGAGGCTGGAGGAACAGCTCCCATCGTATCCCCCGGAACTGTAGTTACCGTGTCAACGCCGTTATTCATCTGATTTTCCTTTTCTTTTTTGCAGCTCAGGATAAGTAAACCCATGATGCTTAATGATAAGATCAATTTCATAATATTTTTATTTTGTGGTGTGTGGTGTATATAATATAATTTTAAATAAAAATCAATCATATTTATATATGAACGATTATTTAATAATTATATTTCAAATCTACAGATAAAACATTCATGAATTTATGACTTCAATCATAAGGCTTTTTGTGTGAAAGTTTAATTTATAATATCATAATGCTTTACCAGAGTGATTTATATACAACAAAAAAGACTGCCTTACAGCAATCTTTTCTTGTTATACTATTATAAACCTTTTATTTTGCAAATTTTTTGGTCCCGGCAACACATAAAATCACACCAATTGTCACTCCCAGCATTCCTATACTTACAGGTTCATGAAGCAGATAGGCGGCCAATGCAAGTCCAAAAAACGGTTGTAAAAGCTGTAATTGCCCTACACTCGAAATTCCTCCCTGCGCAAGTCCTTTATACCAAAAAATAAACCCGATAAACATACTGAATAATGAAATATAAGCTAGGCCAAACCATCCCTGTCCGCTTACGGTTTCAATATGGTTGGGAAAATAGATGAAAAATAAAGGGATCATAAGGGGTAAAGCCAGTATCAGCGCCCAGGATATCACCTGCCACCCTCCTAGTCTTTTTGACAACTTAGCACCTTCCGCATAACCAAGCCCACATAAAACAACAGCGGCAAGCATCAGAATATCGCCAACAGGAGAAGCTGATATCCCTTGCGAAACAGCATATCCTATGACCAAAAGGCTGCCGGCAATAGAAAAAAACCAAAATACAGGATGCGGTCGTTCACCACCTCTAAGTACCCCGAATATAGCTGTTGCAAGAGGAAGCATTCCTAAAAACACGATAGAATGTGCAGATGTGATATATTGAAGGGCCAGAGAAGACAACAAAGGGAAACCAATAACACATCCCAATGAGACCAGAGCTAATGGGAATATCTGTTCCTTTACCGGACGTTTTTCTTTATATATCAGAATGACAGATAAAGCCAATACACCGGCAATGGTTGCCCGGGCGATCGTTACGAAAATTGGGTTCATATCCATTACGGCTAATTTTGTGGCCGGCAGCGAACCGCTGAATAGCAATACTCCGATAAATCCGTTGATCCATCCGCTAAGAGCCTGATCTTTTGAAATTTTATTCGTTATCATTTTATATTTTATTATAAATCAAAATTAGAGAGGAAAAATAAATAAACACAGTCTCAGTTTTGTATATTTGCATGAGCACAGTTTAAGATATGAGTAAAAATTTTTTGTACACAGAGATCACCAATGGTTTTGTTTCACAGATTACAAGCGGCGTTTTGAAGCCTGGTGACAAGCTTCCGTCGGTAAGAAAATTATGCCTTGAGCATCAGATTAGCATGAACACGGCAAAGCGTGTATTCCTGGAACTGGAATCCATGTCACTCATTGAATCCAAACCACAGTCCGGATATTTTGTAAGTCAGTTACTTTCGGTAAAGCTTCCGCTTCCTGAAGTCAGCAGGCCATCACTGATTGCCAATAATAACGAACCCGATGAACTCATCAGTAAAGTGTATGAAAATATGGGAAAGAAAAATCTTACCCTTTTTTCCATAGCAATTCCATCCGGAGAATTATTACCGCATGCAAAACTTAAAAAGGAAATCATCCATGCCACACGGGAGCTTGAATATGGAGGCGCAGAGTATGAGGAACTCCAAGGGAATTTAAAATTAAGAAGAATGATCGCCCAAAGATCTTTATCCTGGGGCGGAAACTTTAGCGAAAATGACCTTGTGACGACCAACGGTGGAATGAATGCTTTGTCATTTTGTCTGATGGCTTTAGGAAAACCGGGAGATACAATAGCTATAGAAAGCCCATGTTATCCGGGCATCTTACAACTGGCTACCGGCTTTGGACTTAAAGTATTGGAATTGCCTACCCATCCTGCCCATGGAATTGAAATCGAATCCCTGAAAAAAGCTATTCCTAAAATTGACATCTGCTTATTGATCCCTAATTTCAATACTCCTTTAGGAAGCTGTATGTCTGATGAAAATAAAAAAGAAGTTGTAAAACTTCTTGCCGAAAATAACATTCCGCTTATTGAAGATGATGTGTACGGGGATATTTATTTCGGAACACACCGTCCGAAATGCTGTAAATCCTTTGATACTGAAGGAAATGTTTTGTATTGCAGCTCTATCTCAAAAACGCTTGCCCCGGGTTATCGTGTAGGATGGATTGCTCCCGGAAAGTACAAAGACAAAATCCTCAAACTCAAACTTCTTCATTCCACCTCTTCTATTTCTATTGTAAATGAAGCCGTTGCTAATTTCTTAAAAACCGGGAAATACGAAAAACACCTTCAGGAACTACGGAAAACCCTGCAGGCTAATTATCAGAATTATGTCCAGACCATTGCGCAGCATTTTCCGGAAGGAACCAAAACAAGCAGGCCACAGGGAGGGCTTTCCCTCTGGGTGGAATTCGATAAAAAAATACAGACCCGGAAATTATACGACCTTGCCATTAAGCAAAGTATAAGCATTGCACCGGGAAGAATGTTCAGTCTCCAGGATCAGTTTGAAAATTGTATGAGAATGTGTATCGGGCTTCCCTGGTCAGAAGAAACCCAACAAAAGTTAATAGAGGTAGGAAAAATGGCTAAAATGATTGAGAGGGAATCTTAATCAACAACAAAGTTTTTCCTCGCTAATTCCTTTCTTACACGGCTCAGGCTTTCAGGGGTAATTCCTAAATAAGATGCGATCATCCATTGTGGTACCCGTAATAATAAATCCGGGTACATTTTAATGAATTTAAGGTATCTTTCTTCCGCAGTCTCACCTAATAATGAGCTGATCCTGTCCTGAAGACTTCTGACGTGCTTTTGTAAAAGAATATCCC
This sequence comes from Chryseobacterium sp. B21-037, assembly GCF_028570785.1. Lineage (NCBI taxonomy): Bacteria > Pseudomonadati > Bacteroidota > Flavobacteriia > Flavobacteriales > Weeksellaceae > Chryseobacterium > Chryseobacterium sp. B21-037. The sequence goes on along the minus strand of NZ_JALGCB010000001.1, from coordinate 1,149,789 downwards.
GTCTTTCTGCACTGTCCGGAAACTGGGAGACCAGTTTGTTAAAAAAGTCCGGATGAAGAAATAAAACTTCGGAATCCTCCACAGCCTCTATATAATACACCGATTGTTCGTTAAAGTAAATACTGGTGCGGTCAGAAATCAGCCAGCTTTCAGGGGCAAATTGTATGATGTGTTCTTTTCCGTTCTTATCGATAGAATACATCTTTAAAAGCCCTTTTTCTACAAAAAATACATAGCGGCAAATTTCGCCGTATTGAAGAAGGAACTGGTTCTTTTGAACTTTTTTTACTTCATAGTGCAAGCTACAGCCATTAACCTGTTCTGTGGGAACATTTAAAACCTGAGCTAGGTAGTTATTAATATTCTTCATTGTGCGATTTGGGTTATTGATATATTCTGATGCGAAGCATTATTTACGGCTTTTCCGTTTTCTACTACAATCAGTTGAGGACTTTGATGGGTTACATCAAGATCTTCTGCAATCTTATTGGAAATAGGTCTGTATGCCAGCAAATCAAGAAAATATAAATCTGCATTGGTTCCGGCATCCTTAATTTCCGATTCAAAATTCCTGAGCACCGTCTTACTGATAAAACAACTGGTAGAATGTTTGAATATGGCAACCCTGTTATGGTATGATCTTTCTATAGCTTCTGCGAGATCTTCCTCGGATTCTATTTTTTTCCAGAAAGATTTCTGTTCCGGTTTCTCTTCTTTCCCGCCAAATATTTTATCAAAAAAACTCATACATTAAATTGTTTTAGGTGATGATCGAGATGTTTATACTCCAGAAAACCCCAGTCTTTCTCTCCCATTTTTCCAAATAGAACATGCTTTTCAGGCAGGTTATCTTGGGTATAACATTCCCAGTATTCATTCATTGTTTCTAAGAGTCCTTTTCTGGCCTCAGTAAAATCACATTCAAAATTAACGATAAGTTTTCGAAAAGTAGGCATATTTCGGGGAATTCCGTTATTAAAGACCTGCATTTCTATTTTAGTGAGCACTCCTATTGTCTCAAAAAGGGGATTGATAGTTGAAAGCCAGGTTTTTCCCAATGCAATGCCAAGAATAAGGTCACAATGTTTTAACATTTGAGCAACATTCATCTTACCCCATTTTCCTGGAGAATTTTCAGTAAGCATAGAAACCCTGTTGAGGATCTCATCAAAATAGATTCGGTTATGCAGACTCTTTTTTACCAACCTCTCTCCTTCTTCAGATTTTCAATATGAGTAAAATGATGATTGCAATGCCAGCTATAAAATGCCAGATAGCTTCTAAGGTCATAATCCTGATGGTTTTCAGGATGATGAAATGTTCTTTCGAATTGCTTATTCGTGAGTGTTTTAAGGAGGATATACCATCTTTCGTGAGTTCCTTTGATCATTCTCATTGCCGGTTTCACAGGAGAACTTCTGCTGTCCTGGAGTTCAGCCCATTTTGCCTCTTCATAAGGTTTGATGGTTGGATTATTTTCCGTTAAAGCCAATTTAAAACGAATGAAACTATTAATATGGCTGTCTGCAATATGATTGACAAGCTGTCTTACCGTCCATCCACCTTCCCGATATGGGGTATCCAATTGATCATCCGAAAAGTTTTCAATCAGATTTTTCAGTTTGGCAGGAAAGTGTTTGATCACTTTTATATATTCATCCAATTGGATATCATCGATGCTTTCCGGCTTTTCAAATGGTCCGATCGGATATTTTTTTAATTCTAAATTGCTCATTTTTAATTATCGTGGTTAATATGTTCTTCATCCTTTCAATAAATAACAGAAAGGTTTTTGCCCTTCCGGAATTTTTTCTAAAATTACTACAAGAAAAGCTATCAGCCAACAAAAAAATAGGGATTAACGGGATAAAATAAAACGCCTCAATTCTTAAAAAAAATTGAAGCGTTTTTATTGTTTCTAATAACCGTGAAGATCGATTCCTTCCGTCCTTTGCAATGTCACTTTTTTACCCATTTTCTTTTGAATAACCCTGAAATGTTGCAACTCATCATCCGTGAGGATTGAAATGGCGGTACCTTTTTCATTGGCTCGTCCCGTCCTTCCGATACGGTGAATATAATCCAAGGGTGAACGTGGTAGCTCATAATTGATCACACAAGGCAAAGACTCAATATGAATGCCTCGTCCCAGTAAGTCCGTAGCAACCAAAATCTGAGCACCGTTTACCTTGAACTCTTCCAGATTATTTCGTCGGGCACCCTGTGACTTCTGACTGTGAATGGCTACTGCCTTAATTTTATTCTTTTTAAGCTTTTCAACCAGTTTATCTGCTGACTTTGTTGAAGATACAAATACCAAAGCTTTTTCAACCTTTTTCTCTTTGATTAAATAACGCAGGAAAGGCCCTTTATGTTCAGGAGAAACATGATAAGCCAGCTGCTCGATATTATCAATTTCAACCGCTTCCTTTTTTATTTCAATAATAACGGGATTATGAGATAAACGTTCTTTTATTTCAGAAACTTTATCATCTACAGTTGCTGAAAACATAGTCGTTTGTTTCATCACCGGCATTAAAGCAAAAAGCTTATTCATTTCGTCACCAAATCCAAGCTGGAACATTTTATCTGCCTCATCAATCACCAGGTGCTTTATTTCTGAAATGCTCAAAGCTTTATGTTCTATCAGGTCCAATAAACGTCCTGGGGTCGCAATAAGGACTTCTACTCCGAACATTCCTTTCATCTGAGGGTTGATAGAAACTCCACCATATACTGCCATCGTACGGATATCACGTTTCAGGTTTCCGGTAAAGGCTCTGAAAACTTCATCAATCTGGATTGCCAGCTCACGCGTAGGAACCAATATTAAGACCTGAATATTACGGTCTTTCTTAACTTCTGCATTCTGTAATTTTTCTAAAATAGGCATCACAAAACAAGCCGTCTTTCCGGAGCCGGTTTGTGCAATTCCCATCAAATCCTTTCCCTGTAAAATAACAGGAATAGCTTGCTCCTGAATTGGAAATGGCTTTAAATAGCCTAGCTTTTTGACAGATTGAATAATATTGTGCGATAATCCCAAAGACTCAAATGACATAAATACATATTTGCTGCAAAGATAAACTATTGATATTTGGTTTACACCCGAACCGGATTATTAATTTTACAGGTGAATGAGTCTGTTGGGATAGAAATTAATTATTTAAAAATTTAATCTATAATCAAGGACCATTTTCTGTGATGAACTCATCCATTGACAATGGTGAATTCTTTCATAAAGTGTCGTTTTGTCCGATAATTCGTGTTTGGACAATTTTTTGAGTATTAGTTTTTGTAAATTTATCAAAAATTCGAGATTTAAATATGAAAAAAGCACTAATAATAGTAGATGTTCAGAATGATTTTTGTGAAGGTGGAGCTTTAGCGGTTCCGGGAGCTAATGAAATTATTCCTTATATCAATCTTTTAATGGAGGAAAACGAATATGACCAAATTGTTTTAACCCAGGATTGGCATCCCGCAGACCATAAAAGTTTTGCCAGCAACAATGGAAAAAAAGTAGGAGAAAGTATTATTTTAGGTGGTGTTCCGCAATTTATGTGGCCGGATCATTGCATCCAGGGAACTTTCGGAGCAGATTTTCATAAAGATCTTAACAGGGATAAAGTAACCCATATTATTCAAAAAGGAAAGAATACCGAAATTGATGCATATAGCGGTTTTCAGGACAATAATCACTTTATGAAGACCGGATTGGATGACTTCTTAAAATACCATGACATTCAGTTATTGGAAATCGTCGGTCTGGCAATGGATTATTGTGTAAAGTTCACCTGTACAGATGCTGTAGCAAACGGATATGTTACCTGCCTTCATTTTAACGGAACACGCGCGGTTAATGTAAAACCGGATAACGGTAGAGACGCCATTTACGAAATGATCCAGAAGGGAGTTACTGTTTTAGGATAGTCTTTTATTATCATAAAAATAAAAAAGCACAGTTAATTACTGTGCTTTTTGTGTATCGATTACACCGGAATGAAATCAGTATAAATGACACAAATAGTTTTTACTGAATGGTATTAAATAAAAAAGCGTGGTTATTCTTTTACCACGCCTATATTTTTCAGTTTAAAAACCTTTTTGATCAATTAAAAATTAATCTCTAAAGCATTTTTAAATTGTTAACTTCTAATTCCGTAAGAATTCTCCAATGACCTCTTTTGATATTTTTCTTTGTTAAACCGGCAAACATCACCCTGTCTAAAGCTTCCACTTCATACCCTAATCTCTGGAATATCCTTCTTATGACACGGTTCCATCCGATATGGATCTCAATTCCTACCTCATTTTTAGGCTTTCCTTCAATAAACGAAATCTGATCTACCGTAGCAACGCCTTCATCCAGACGGATACCTTCAGCAATCAGTTTCATATCTTCATGTGTCAGTTTTTTGTCCAGTGTTACATGATAGATCTTTTTAGCATCAAAAGACGGGTGTGTCAGTTTTTTGGTCATATGTCCGTCATTTGTTAAAAGAATAACACCTGTTGTGGAACGGTCCAGTCTTCCAACCGGGAATACACGATAAGGAGACGCATTTGCAACAAGATCCATTACCGTTTTTCTGGCTTTATCATCTTTTGTAGTGGAAATATATCCTTTCGGTTTATTCAGAAGGACATAAACAGGTTTTTCAGGAGTAATATTTTGTCCGTCAAAAACTACTTTATCACTTTTCTGAACCTGATAGCCCATTTCAGTAACCACTTTTCCGTTTACTTCTACAAGACCCTGTGTGATCAGTTCATCTGCTTCCCTTCTGCTGCATATTCCTGAATTGGCTATATATTTGTTAAGACGGATCGTATCTTTATGGACATCTTTTTCGATCTTGCTCAATCTTCTTTTCTGTACAAAAGATCTTGCTTTATCCTCATCTCTGTCATTGCCCGATGAAGGTCTTCTACCATATTTTAAGCTGCCTCTCTCATATTTATCTCTTGCATCAAAACTTTTCCCTCCTCTTTTAGGACCTGGTTTTCCATAGGTCTTTTTTTCTCGTCCTTCACTTTGATTGGTAATATAAGGTGTTCTCTCAGGTTTTGATTTACCTTCTTCAGCACGTCCTTCAAAACTTTCCTCACTCCTCTTAAACTTCAAACTGCTGCTTTTGTGATCAAAATTTCTCTCTCCTGCTTTAGGAAAAGATTTCTTGAAAGAACCTGATCTTGAAGAATTTCCAGATTTAGAAGCACGAGAATCATCAGAATTTTTTCTGGTTGAAATTCTTGGTCTTTGTGGTTTCCCTGATTTATTATTATCTCTGCTCATTCTAAATATTTTTGCAAAGATAGTAATTTAGTTACGAGTTAAAAATTAAGAATCATAACTTTGCAATATTGTTCTACAATTAAATATATATTATTCCAGAAATGATAACACTATTAAACGATCAGTTTTCCCAGCTTAATGATTTTTTGCATGGAAAATCTTTCAGCAAAATTTTCATATTGGTTGATGAAAATACACATGAATATTGCCTTCCGGTACTTTTAGGCAATATGGAAACGGATCTTGCTTTTGAAATCCTGGAGATAGAAGCGGGTGAAGAAATGAAGAATATTCAGACTGCCAATCAGCTTTGGGAGATTTTAACGGAAATGCAGGCAGATAGAAAAGCTCTGGTTATAAACCTCGGTGGTGGTGTTATTACCGATATGGGCGGATTTGTTGCCTCAACCTATAAAAGAGGGATCCAGTTCATTAATGTTCCAACTACTCTATTATCGATGTGTGATGCCTCTATTGGAGGAAAAACAGGTATTGACCTGATGCACTACAAAAATATGGTAGGTACCTTTACCTTTCCTGAACAGATTTTTGTATACCCTAAGTTCTTAGAAACACTTCCCTTCAAAGAATTACGAAGTGGTTTTGCTGAAATGCTGAAGCACGGGTTAATTGCAGACCGTTTACATTGGGAGAACCTGATCAAAATACAAAAGCTAGATGTAGAATCAGTACTACCACACATTCAGACCTCGATGGCGATCAAACAGGATGTTGTAGATCAGGATTTTCATGAAAAAAATGTCAGAAAAACTTTAAATTTCGGACATACAATCGGTCATGCTATCGAAAGCTCCTGTCTTGAACAGGGAAATCCAGTTTTACATGGAGAAGCAGTAGCTGCCGGAATGATCTGTGAAGCACATCTTTCTCACCTTGAAAAGTTAATTTCAAAAGAAGATTCGGAAATGATCATTGACCATATCAAAAGGTATTATCCATACCTGGATATCAGTGATTTTAGCGATGAAAATCTGATGTCTCTATTATTAAACGACAAAAAGAATACGGAAAAGAAGATTAATTTTTCTTTGCTTTCCGGAATAGGATCGTGTGTTTTTGACCATGAATGCAGCCAGGAAAATATTGAAAAATCACTGCATTTTTACAGAAAACTGAATGATGCATAACATGCCTGTTTACTTTTTAGATAAAATTAAGAATCCTGATTGTTTGATCAGGATTTTTTAATGATCAGACCACCTCTACAGTGTATCATGAGTAGTGAATTGAATATACTTTATCAGGCGATGTCTAATCATTTGAAATACCTTTTCCAGGTCCTCCACATCATCATATAGAAAGGGTAAGTAAAAACCGATCCCTTCAATATAAATTTTTATTTTGTCTCCGTTCCAGGTGTTATTAACCTTTTCAACAGAAATCTGATCTGTAAAATATGCTTTACGCATTTTTTTCTTAAAAAATAGAGATAGCGCACTTATGTTTCGGGTTGCAGTTCCAAAGTCGTAAACAGGGAGAAATTCGATGCTGTCATCATTGATAATTAACTGTACGATTTTCTTTCGTCTGATAAAAAGCTTAATTCCTGTCAAAAAACAATAAATAGATCCTATAAATAAAATAACGTATAAGAACATCAGGAGAATAACGATTACCGAAGGTTCCATATAAATTTCTTCAATAACTTCAGGGAATAGCTGAGTGAAAAGATAGATGAAAATTGCGGACAAAAATATCATTGACAAACTTAGCAAACTTGTCCGGAAAGTTGAAATATAGAAGATCTTTTGTCCAGGTTCATCGACGTATTGCCTGGATGATAAAGATTGATCTGCTTTGGATAGAAATAGATTATAGATTAATTTTAAACTTAATGCAATGATTAAAATACCCAGGCAGATCATTACCCATAGGTTTAATGGATAAAAAATTTTACCAGCCACCATAGTCAACAGCAGCAGAATAACCAATCCCAGAATAGGAAGTATAAATTTCAACTGCTTGTTTTGTTTCATTCCCAGATTAGTTTATTTTTCATTTAAGGTTCAATATAAACCCTGATCCTTAAGTTTTATTATCAAAATTACAACTTATATACTGTATTGTATTACAGACGATTAAAAATATATAAAAGAATGATTTAAATTACTATTCGTAAAGGCCTTATACTTTTTCATAAAGGAATTTTCATCCGGCCTTAATTTTAAAATAAATTCCACTTATTTCAAAAAAGGAGTAATATATATCAATTACGTTCAAGTCATTTGAGTATTATTTTCCTCGAAATAAGTATAATTTAGGATTTAAGCTGTTTTTAAGATATGTTAAACAAATGTTTGTTTATTTATCATATTAATCTGATTAAAAGCATTTTGCATTGTTTTTTAACAGTATTTATACACCTGACTTTTGTCATGTTTTATGTTTTGGCATCTAATTTGAAAGATACTCTGCGTCAAACGAAAGTTGACAAGTAGTAAAATTTAAAATTAAGAATAGTAAAATATTAAAAAAATTAAGTTATGAAAAAGTTAATTTTAGGATTAGCAGTAACTGCAAGTTCATTAGCATTCGCTCAGACAACTTCTACTTCATCTTCTAACCCGGTTACATTTGGTGTTAAAGGTGGTATGAACGTTTCATCTCTTTCAAAAGGAGCTGACCTTAGTGATTCAAAATCTAAAATCGGATTCAATGCAGGGGTTTTTGCAAACATCCCGGTAGCGAGCTCATTCAGCATTCAACCGGAGGTATTGTATAATGACTTGGGTTCAAAAGTAACCAGAGAATATACAGTATTAGGTAATAACTTTAAGGATGAATCTTCAAGAAATTTAGGTTATATAGCTGTACCGGTAATGTTCCAGTATAATGCAACTCCTGAATTCTTCTTGGAAGCAGGTCCTGAATTCGGATTTTTAGTAAGTGCTAAAGATAAATTCAAAAGTTCTACGAATGATAATACAAGCACAAGAACGAGAAGTCTTGACAAAGATGCTTTCAACACATTCAACTTTGGAATCGGTATTGGTGCAGGATATTATTTCACACCAAACCTAGGAATTACAGCTAGATATACTGCCGGATTAACAGATATCTACAAAAACAACAATGGTGATGCGATGAGAAACAACGTATTCCAGGTTGGTTTAGCTTACAAATTTAAATAAGCATAAAACACATTCAGATAACAAATTTTGATTTCAATAAAATGGTTAGATTTAATGGTTAAATCTAACCATTTTTGTTATTTTAACATAATTTGGCAAGAATTTTGCAGCAAAACAGTACAAATTAAAATTAAATATAATCATGAGAAAATTATTATTAGGTTTGGCAATCGTTGCTGGTTCATTAACGTTTGCTCAAACATTTGGAGTAAAAGCAGGTCTTAATATTTCTACAATTTCAGGTGGTGATTCAAAATCAAAAGCGGGATTCTATGGTGGGGTTTTAATGAATGTCCCTGTAGCTCCTAGCTTTAGTGTACAACCCGAAATCTTATACAATGGATTAGGCGCAAAAGCTGATGGAAATAATGATGTTAAAGTAAATTTAGATTATATCTCTGTTCCTGTGATGTTCCAGTATAATGCAACTCCGCAGTTTTATCTTGAAGCAGGACCTCAGTTTAGTTTCCTGATCAATTCAAAATTTAAATACAATTCCTATTCTAGAGATGGAAAGGATTTTGTGAAAGGTTTTGATTTTGGTGTAGGTCTTGGTGCAGGATATTTCTTTACGAAGAATATCGGTGTGAATGCAAGATATGTTGCGGGTGTTATAGATATTGCTAAAGAAGTTAATAACGTACAGGCAGATGGAAAAAATAACGTATTCCAGATCGGTCTTACTTATAAATTTAATAAGTAATAATATACTTAATAACAAGATAAGCGGTTAGATTTAATAAATTTAACCGTTTTTTTATATCCGGATCTCCTGTAATGTTCTGTTTTCACATTGAATAATCATTGCAATGCATCCATTGATCAACAAATTATGATCATAAAAAAGTATAAAAGTCTGATCAAAATGGTCACCTGCCATTTTTGTAAGCTTCAATTCATCTGGAAAGTTGGGTGAAAATGGTCATAATTAACGATGAATAAAGGGTGTTGAATAAAAAAAATGAAAAAAGTTTGCATTTTTTTTCAAGCAATTTTAACTTAAAAATTAAACAAATTAGATTGTTTTAACTAAAAAAATCCCACGTATGTGGATTATCACTTATTCTTTTAAAGAAGCGGCTCGCAGCTTATCTTTCTGCAAATCATAAAATTATAATTATGGCAAGCCTTTTGCAAAATACACCCCATCTGAATGAATAATTCGGATAACAAGAAATAGTACAATTTAAAAAATAAAATTATGAATAAGTTATTTCTAGGACTAGCAATAGTTGCTGGTTCATTAGTATTTGCTCAGGAAACACAAACAACAGCTACTATTACTACTGTTAACAAAGAAAAAGAACCAATCAGATTTGGTATTAAAGGTGGAGCTAACTCCGCTCAATTCAGTCAGCAACAATTAAGTGCAAACAATCAGAAAATAGGATTTAATGCCGGTGTTTTTGTAAATATTCCTCTTTCAAAGCAATTCAGTATACAGCCTGAAGCATTGTATAACCAATTAGGAGCAAGAAGTGTTCTTTCTTCTACTGAAGTTACTACGGGAGCTACTACTGTAAAAACTCAACGTGATTACAAAACAACATTGAATTATGTTTCAGTACCGGTAATGGTTCAGTTTAAGCCAGCCGATAACTTTTATGTAGAAGCAGGTCCTGAATTCAGTTATTTCATCGATGGAAAAAACAAAGGTGAAAATACTGTTACAAGCACTACAAACGGTATCGCTACCACTCAGAAAAATTCAGTTTCTGAAACGATCAACAAAGATGACATCAACAAATTCAACTTTGGTCTAGGTCTAGGTTTAGGATACTATTTCACACGTAATCTGGGAATCAACGCAAGATATGTAAATAGCTTGACTAAGATTGATAAAAGCAGACCTGCTGCTGAAAACAACAACAGAGTATTCCAACTAGGTTTGAATTATAAGTTTTAATAACAACAACCAATTTTTTAACCATAGAATGTAGTTTTCTGCATTATAAAATGGCTGGAAGTTATTCTTCCAGCCATTTCTATTGTATGAGTAAGGCTAATCTATTCGAAAATTCGCGGGTCATCGCTAATCACACCATCTATTCCCATTGCTTTTAATTCCTGCAGTCTTTCTTTCGAGTTTACTGTCCATGGTATGACTTTCATTCCGAGCTTGTGACATTCCTGTACCAATCCGGGCGTAACAAGAGATTGATCCGGACTGTAAATTGTAGGAGTAAAACTTAAGAATTTCATATCACCCGATACTCCATTAAGATGATCGGGATACATTCTGAATTTTTCGACAGGGATATTTTTAAAATAATTCCGCTGCTGGGCGAGCTTTTTATCATCCACCTTCTCTACCAGTAAGGCAGTCATTATTTTAGGATATTGTGCATGGATAAGCTCTAAGGTTCTTGGATCGAAGGATTGAATAATAACCCGGTCCTGGATATTTTTCCCTGCAATGATCTTCATCATCAGATCGACAAATTCCTTAGGTTCAGGATGGAAAATATCATCCGAAAAAGGTCGCGTTTTAGTCTCTATATTATAAAACGGCAAAGGCCTTTTAAGTTCCCGGGCATAATTCTCACAGGCATCTATAACATCTGAAAAGAGCGGTTTTTGTACCCCCATTTTCTTTTGGTCAGGATAATTGGCTAGTGTTTTCATCCCTACATCAAAAGTTTTGATCTTTGCATAAGGCATTTCATAAATTTTGTAATAAAATCCTGAATCCCGGGGAATAAATGTTCCGTCAGGCTTTGTTACCAGTTCAGGTGAAAGAAATGCATCGTGAGAAAGAATCATCTGCTTGTCTTTTGTGATGGCAAGATCCATTTCAAGTGTCGTAACACCCATTTTTAAAGCATTTTTCATTGCAGGGATGGTGTTTTCCGGATATAAGGATTTTCCACCCCTATGCGCCTGGTTATCAAAAGACTGAGCTGAATATAGCTGAATAAACAGAAATAAAATACCTGTGATAAATGTACTTTTCATAATCCTGATCTTAATTACGCAAAATTAAAGGATACCGGCATATCCTGTACGACAGTAATATTAAGCTTTTGCTACATTTATATCAATTATTTTTTTCGACAATAAAAACGAAAAAAGACCTGATATTATGCTATCAGGTCTTTTTATGTATTGATTGTTGAGACAATTAATTAAATAGCTCTACTTCCTCCCCTTTTGCTACAGGATATTGTTCTGTAAAACATCCAAAGCAGTGATTGGAAGATCCTAAGATTTCTTTAAGGTTTTCTGTACTAAGGAACTCTAAAGAATCTACTCCAAGGTAGTTTCTTAGCTCTTCAGTCGTCATATTGGCTGAAATCAAATCATCTTTTGATGGAGTATCAATCCCAAGATAACAAGGTGCAATGATCGGAGGAGAAACACTTCTGAAATGGATTTCCTTTACTCCGGCATCCTTTAAAATCTTAACCAGTCTTTTAGAAGTAGTTCCCCTTACAATAGAGTCATCAATAATAACTACTCTTTTGCCTTTAATTTCAGATATAATAGGATTCAGCTTCAGGTTAACGATCCTTTCTCTCATTTCCTGAGTCGGAACAATAAAACTTCTTCCGATATATCGGTTTTTAATTAAAACCGGGCGGAAAGGGATCCCTGATGCTTTTGAAAAGCCAATCGCTGCAGGTACTCCTGAATCCGGAACTCCGATAACGATATCTGCATCCACAGGAGCTTGTTCCCAGATTTTTTCACCCGACTTTTCTCTGATCTCATACACATTAATGTTTTCTAATGTAGAGTCAGGTCTTGCAAAGTAAATATATTCGAAAGAACAGATTCTTTGTTTTCCTTTTTCATTCACCATATAAGATTGTAATCCGGTCTCATTTTCGTTGGTGTAGATGATCTCTCCAGGTAAAATATCACGAACATACTGTGCTCCCACTGCGTCCAATGCTACGGATTCAGAAGCCACCACATATGATTTTTCATCAATAGCTCCTAAAACCAACGGTCTGATCCCGTTGAAATCCCTGAATGCAAAAAACTTATTTCTCGTCATTCCTACCACGGAATAAGCTCCTTCGATCTTTTCCATTGTTGCTTTGATCGCTCCTCTTAATCCCAGATCAAGGTTTTTCTGGATTAATCTTAAGATAACCTCAGAATCTGAAGTTGCTCTGAAAACAACACCTTCTGCCTCCAGTTCGGCTTTCAGTTCTTTTGCGTTCGTTAAATTACCGTTATGTGCAATCGAAAGTATAATCTGGTCATATTCATTTTTCGCAAAAAATGGCTGGAAATTGTACTTCTTTTTGTCTCCTGCCGTAGTATAACGTGTATGCCCTATTGCAGAATTCCCCATAAAAGCTTCAGGATCCTGAATATCTTTATAAACGTCTAAAACCAACCCCTCGTCTTTCAGGTTATTGATCTTCCCGTTTTTAAGAACGGAAATACCACAAGCCTCTTGTCCTCTGTGCTGTAAAGCAAAAAGTCCGAACTGAGAAAGGGAAAACGTATCCAGATCATTGTCAGAATACAATCCGAAAATACCGCACTCCTCATTCGGAGCATCAAGTCTTTCCTCTTCCTTTGTTCTGAAAAGGTTTCTACCGTAAGTCTGGTTTTTAAACTGTTTTAAATATTCACTTTTATGAATGTCTAAACTTTTCATTTCTATTTTTTCTAATCTAGATTTTATTTTGATAGATTCTACAATTAGATGTGAAATTCAATATTATGTTAAATACAATCTCAAGTCTGATTATAAATCTTCCGTATTACTTATTTATTAAGTAAAGCTTTCAGTCTGTTATAGATTTCGACATACGCTTCAGTTACTTCACCTAAGTCTCTTCTGAATCTGTCTTTATCTAATTTTTTCATGGTGTCTTTATCCCATAATCTGCATGTATCAGGAGAGATTTCATCTGCCAGGATAATTTCACCATCTGATGTTTTCCCTAATTCGATCTTGAAGTCAACCAGGATGATATTCATCTTATCAAACAGATCGATAAGGATTTCGTTGATATCAGAAGTCAGCTCGTACATTTCGTCAAGCTCTTCATACGTAGCTGCACCTAAGAAAACAGCGTGGTGATCATTGATCAAAGGATCTCCCAATTCGTCTTTTTTATAGCAGATATCAAAAATAGTTACGGGAGATTTTATACCTTCCTCTACTCCTAATCTCTGAGCCATACTTCCGGCAGAATAGTTTCTTACAACCATTTCCAAAGGAATAATGGATACTTTTTTTACCAATTGTTCTCTTTCGTTCAATTGTTTAATGAAATGAGTTTTAATCCCTTTTTCATTTAAATACTCAAAAATTAAAGTGGTGATCGCGTTGTTCATTTCGCCTTTAAGATCAACCTGTCCTCTTTTCTGAGCATTGAAAGCCGTAGCATCATCTTTGAAACGCACTACTACTTGATCAGGATTATCGGTAGCAAACACTTGTTTAGCCTTACCTTCGTACAACATTTCTTTCTTTTCCATTTTCTAAATTGTCTTTATAGTTAGATTTATAATTATTTTATTAAAATTCCCGTTAAAACAGCCATTCCAAAACTTAAAAGCGTTCCTACCAATACATATTCAGTCAACTTTCGTTGTTTTGCCTGTGCAAGGTCACTGAATCTGAATACAGATTTGGCAGCAACCATGAAACCTACCCCTTCCCAGTGGTTTACCAGAATAAAAATAAATACCAGCAAACGTTCCAGGATTCCTATATATTTACCTGCACTCGTTAAAGATTCGGTTTGTATATTATTCTGAGCTTCAGCAACCGGAGTCCATGAAGACAGTAATATTTTAATGATAATAGATGAAGGCGTCGTTAAAAATAAAACAGCCATTACTATTTTCAGAAATTCCTGATTTTCAAATATCGTTACATCAAATTCTTTAAAATAAAATGAAACAACTAGAATGACCAGAATATGAAGAACTTGATCAATAAAAAACCATCTTTTCTTTGTTTTAATGTTTTGAAAGATAAGCTTAGCTGCATCAATGATAAAATGAGAAATACCTACCAACGCTGCCACCCACCAAAGTTGAAGGTTCCAGAGGAAAATAAAAGTTAAAGCGGTATGTATGAGAACATGCAGGTAGAGATACCTACTTTTAAGTTTACGATTTTCTTTATCAGCAACCCATGAATTTGGCTGAAGAATAAAATCTCCGAGTAAATGTGCCAATATGAGTTTAGTGAAAATCATGTTACAGTTCTGAAATTTTCTTTCTAAAATATTGATTTGTCTCTACAATAAGGTCATAGTTCGCCCGTTTTAGCCTCTGGCTTACCGAAGATTGCGATATGGCAAACTTTCTGGCTAGATCTTCCTGGGTGATATCTTTATTCATAATCATTTCATGAATAATTTCTGCGGTAGCCATTGTCCAGTTATCAAAATCTTTTGAAGCCCACTTTAAAAGAATATTGAGGTCCCTGTCTACCGTTTCGTTCGATGTTTTAATAGCAACAGTATCACCATCACTCTTTAATCCATTCAGTAATCTTCCGGAATTAACGTAGGCCGTTCCATTGGATTCGGTAATCTTTTCTGATGAAAAGTTTTCTTCACCAATACCGATGGCTATCCTTACATCTAAATTTTCCTGACTTTTTATAATAGATTTTATGGCTAGAAAACGCCAGAAAACTTCATCGATAGTACACTTAAACTGAAATTCATCTCCTCTGTAAATTTCCCATGTGAGGGGTGAGCTCCCCCAATTCTCCAGGAGATTCTTTAGTTTGGTAATCCAAACTTCTGTGTCTGCATGTTGCGAATTTATAATATCACCGGTGATGACCGCTATCATTTTGCAAATATAAGCATAATTACTTATAAATAAAAGATATAAGCAGAAACACTTATAGATATTAATTATTAGTGAATCTGCTTATATCAATATCCTGTAAAACAGTAGATTCAACGGGATATGAGCTCTTTGAAAATTAATTTCCAGAACTATAATTTCATTACTTTTTAAAGTGAAAAAATCTATTTTCTGAATTTTATAAAGTTATTTCTTGATAAATTTAAATACTTTGTTATCCAGTTTTAAAAGATAATGACCGGATTGTAAATTCTGCACGGAAATATTATTTTTATTTAGGAAAGGTGTTTTTTCAGTAATCAATACCCTTCCGGACCAGTCGATGATCTGTGCCGTTTCTATGCCTTCTGTTTTTCCGGTTACAAATATATTTTCACTGACAGGATTAGGATATATTTTAAGCTCTTCCTGTCCGGAATACTGAATATCCTGTAAAAATAAAGTTCCCGTATCTTCACAATGATCAGCAGGATGTGCATCCCATTCATTTATATTAAAAGAAGTTGTGGGCTGAGTAACATTAGCTTTTCTGTAAAGAGAAACGTCAGTCAATTGAGATGAATTGGATTGGGACTTGATACCAATAGCATCAACAGTTGCCGATTTATAGCTCAGCTCAATATACTGGCTTCCTGAAAATGTCATTTGCGGGGCTGCAGTAACAAACTTAGCGCTTTCATTGCCAAAGCATGAAAAACTGGCGTTAGGATTTAAAATCATAAAAGTTTCATTATTCTGTACGGTCCCCTCCAGCTCATATGGAGCGGGAAAATAATAATTGGTACCACTAGGAAACTGAATAGCAAGCCTGTAATTGCTTAAATTCACCGCATGCCCCGTTCTGTTGGTAATCTCAATAGCTTTATTATTGGATGTTCCTTCTAAATATTTAGAAACAAAAAGGTCTTTGGAATATACATCGGAAGCAAGAGTGGTTACTGAAACAATATTACTGTCTGGTGAAAAAAGATATCCGTTATCATAGGCTTTAACCGTATAATTGTAGTTGGTAGAAGGAGAAAGATGATCGATGCTTATCGAGGTATTTCTTGTTGATGCCACCAGCGACCCATTCTGATAAATCTTATATCCAATAACATCGGAACTTGTACTTGGCGTCCAGCTCAATGTTGTAAAGTAGGTGCTTGTCTGACTCACAGTTAGATTCGTTGGTGATTGAGGAGAAACCGTGTCCGGAACCTGTCCCCAGATATCATTTACCCATTGCGGATGATCAATAAATGGATTTCTGTTCTTTTGTATCATGTAAACAGAATTATTTCTGTCAATTTCTCTTTGGGAAACAGGATCCTGGGCATGCCACTGGAGAAGCATAGCTATATACGCATCATCAAATGCTTTTTCTTCCGTACCGTCCAGAGGATTGGTATCCGAGGCCGGATTTGCATTATTGTTGAATTTAAAAGTTCCTAATTTTCCTTCATACCTCACCGCAAAATACAATAAGCTCCTGGCAATATCTCCTTTAAACTCATCTATCGGTTCATAAACACGTCCTGTATAAGCATAATTGGGAATGGCACTTCTTCCGATTTTGGAAGAATTGGTAAAGGTGTAAAATACATTAGAAGGTGTTGTAGTAGAAATTCCATAAGGATAATTACTTCTCAACTGATTGATCCTTGCATCTGTTGGTACTACATAAAACAAATCCGAATACATGGGATAGTTACTGTAAAATGTACTTTGAGGCATCATATGCTCTCTGTTCCATCCGAGTCCTTCTGCCGACGAACTTCCTATAAGATTAGCGGTCGTATATTCGTAAGCATCCGGTCCTGTCGGAATTTCAGAGTACATATCCAATAGTATGGTCGTGTTGCTTGCATCATGATCATAATAAATATCGAGATCCGTCTGATTATAATAATTGGTGAGATCACCATAATGCCAGCTTATGTTCTTGGTCGAAATAATGTCATGCAATCTGGACTTCAATGCAAATCCGGTAAGTCCCGTTGTTCCGTCATAATATCCGGCCGGAGCTTGTGCTGAAACAAAAGAGGAAAATAAGATAATAGATCGTAAAAGTTTTTTCATATTCTAAAATTTGGTATTGTAAAGTAGATAAATAATCAATATCTCTTTACACGATTTTTATTAAAAAATTATTAAATTATATTATGTAAAAAACTGATAGTTAATTTATTGTAGACATAATATTACGCATTGGATAATTTATTTTCGTATTTCTACAATTTAAGTATCTTTGAGAACTAACTATTTACTTATATAATGAATACCGAGATTGTTGACAACATCAAAATGATAGCAGAAACAGCAAAAGAATTTGCTGAAAAAAACATCAGACCCCATATTATGGAATGGGACGAGAGCCAGACTTTTCCAAAAGATCTATTTCATCAATTAGGAGAAATGGGTTTTATGGGAATTGTTGTTCCTGAGCAATATGGAGGTTCCGGGTTAGGCTATCACGAATATGTTACCATTCTTGACGAAATTTCTCAGGTAGACCCTTCTATCGGACTTTCTTTAGCCGCACACAACTCATTGTGTACGAACCATATTTACGAATTTGGAAATGAAGAGCAAAGACATAGATGGCTGCCTCAGCTTGCAACAGGAAAAGTACTTGGAGCATGGGGATTAACAGAACACAATACGGGTTCTGATTCAGGAGGAATGTCTACAACAGCTGTGAAGGATGGTGATGAATGGGTAATCAATGGAGCTAAAAACTTCATTACTCATGCTATTTCCGGAGATATTGCAGTCGTAATGACAAGAACGGGAGAAAAAGGAGCAAAGAATAATTCAACTGCTTTTGTTTTGGAAAAGGGAATGCCGGGTTTCACTTCAGGAAAGAAAGAGAACAAACTGGGAATGCGTGCTTCTGAAACGGCTGAATTAATTTTTGATAATGTACGTGTACCAGATTCTAATCGTTTAGGAGAAGTTGGAGAAGGCTTCAAGCAAGCTATGAAAATCCTGGATGGGGGAAGAATATCTATTGCAGCATTAAGTCTTGGGACAGCAAGAGGTGCATATAAAGCAGCATTAAAGTATGCTAAGGAAA
This sequence comes from Chryseobacterium sp. B21-037, assembly GCF_028570785.1. Classification (NCBI taxonomy): domain Bacteria; kingdom Pseudomonadati; phylum Bacteroidota; class Flavobacteriia; order Flavobacteriales; family Weeksellaceae; genus Chryseobacterium; species Chryseobacterium sp. B21-037. The sequence goes on along the minus strand of NZ_JALGCB010000001.1, from coordinate 1,131,482 downwards.
GACATCAGTTCGGAAAATCTATCGCAAGCTTTCAGGCTATTAATTTCATGCTTGCTGATATGGCAACTGAAATTGACGCTGCTGAACTTCTTATTCACAGGGCTTGTACATTAAAGAATGCAAAACAAAAAATGACCAAAGAAGGAGCAATGGCGAAGTTATTTGCTTCTGAAGCTTGTGTGAGAATTGCAAATAATGCAGTTCAGATCTTTGGAGGTTATGGATATACTAAAGATTTTCCTGCAGAAAAATATTACAGAGATTCTAAACTTTGTACCATTGGTGAAGGAACTTCAGAAATCCAGAGATTGGTAATCGGAAGAGATATTACACAATAATTTATTTTCTACTATCATGATTAAACAGGCTCTTTTAGGTGAGTTTCTCTATGAAGCAGAGAATACCCGGAAAATTTTAAATGCAATTCCCGACAGTGTTCTGGACTGGAAACCTTCCGATAAAAGCTGGACCACGGGCCAACTGGCTTCACATATTGCAGAGATTTACAACTGGTATGAATATACTTTCAATCAGGATACTTTCGATATGGGAATCTACCAATATGATAAAGGGGATATTTCCACAATTCAAAATATTGTAGCAAAGTTTGAAAATAATGTCAGTAGAGCCCAACAAGTAATAGAGGACTCTGATGAAAGTACATATTTTAATGAGTGGAAAATGGAAATGAATGGAAAAATTCTTTTCGCTCCTACTCCAAGAGTTCAGGTAATCAGAGGCTTTTTATTTAATCATTTATATCATCACAGAGGAGAACTGGTTGTTTATCTGAGATCAACGGGAAATAAAGTTCCTGGATTGTATGGCCCTACGGCTGATGATAGATTGTAATGTAGAGTTAACTTATCAATAAATGAATAGCATGCGTATTTTACGTATGCTATTTTCTTTTTTTGATACAATATGAATTTTATTATTCTTAACATAATGCTTAATATATTTAAAATATAATCAAAAATTTTCTTAAAAAATTTTGTTTTCTGTTGTAAATTTTTTATTAGCTTTGACATTCCACAATCAAACAAATATTTTATGAAAAAACAATTAACTCTGATTGGAGTGCTTTTTATGACGGGCATTTCTTTCGCTCAGACCGATCGTCTCTGGTCTCAAAGTTCACAGAAAACATCTGCAAATGTTTTCGAGAATAAAACGAACATCAATAATCCAAAAGTCTATACACTGGACATAGATGGTTTGAAAAACGCGCTTTCAAGAGCTCCCAAAAGACTGGCTGCCGGCGAAAAATCACAAGTCATTATTTCTTTTCCTAATTCTGACGGGAAAATGGAAAACTTTAAAGTAAAAGAAAATTCAAATTTTGATCCACAACTGGCAGCCCGGTATCCGGACATTAAATCTTACGTTGGTGAGGGTCTTGGAGATTCTAATTCCACAGTTTATTTCAGTATTTCGCCCTTAGGGTTATCCTCGATGGAAATTTATGGTGATAAATCGGCTGTGTTCATCGAGCCTTACACCAAAGATCTTTCAACGTATGTGGTTTATAAAAAATCAGACAAAAAAGACAATCTTAACAAATTTGAATGTACTGTTATTGATGTTGCCCAAAAAGGGATTGATAATACCAGTCTCGCTGCAAGACCTAACGCTGATGATGCCAAGCTGAGAACTTTCAGATTAGCACTTTCATGCACGGGAGAATACACTACTTATTTTGGGGGAACAAAAGCCAATGCTTTAGCTGCAATGAACAATACAATGACCCGCGTAAATGGTGTTTTTGAAAAAGATTTCGCAGCAAGAATGGTTTTAATTTCTAACAATGATGCTGTAATTTACACTAATGCTTCTACGGATCCTTACTCTCCTTCAAGCAGTATGAATAACTGGAATTCGCAACTTCAAAATACCCTAACTTCTGTGATTGGCGAGGCTAATTACGACATCGGACACCTTTTCGGGGCTACCGGAGGTGGTGGAAATGCCGGATGTATCGGATGTGTTTGTACAAACGGCTCGAAAGGAAGCGGCTACACCTCCCCTGCTGATGCAATTCCTTCAGGAGATAATTTTGATATTGATTATGTAGCGCATGAGATGGGGCATCAGTTCGGAGGAAACCATACATTCTCTATGAGCAATGAAGGAACCGGAGCTAATATGGAACCTGGTTCAGGATCTACCATCATGGGATATGCAGGAATTACGTCTCAGGATGTACAACCCCATTCTGATGCATTTTTCCATGCAATAAGCATCCAGCAGATCACTAATAATATTAAAGCTAAAACATGTCCTGTAAGTACAGCAACAGGAAATGCAATTCCAACCGCTAATGCAGGATCTGATTACACTATTCCTAAAGGCACACCATTTATGTTAACAGGAACCGGTACGGATTCAAACGGAGATTCCTTAACCTATATATGGGAACAAATGGACAATGCTTCTTCGTCACAGACAGGAGCAAGCTCTGCAGCCAGCGCAACAAAAGCATCCGGACCTACTTTCAGATCATGGACTCCAACAACTTCTCCAACCAGATATTTTCCAAGGATGGCTTCTATCCTTGCCGGTGCTACCACAACCGCAGGTTCAGAAATTACTGTAGAAGCTTTATCTAATGTAGCAAGAACACTGAACTTCAGATTTACAGTTCGTGATAACAGAGCCGGAGGTTCAGGAAACAATTCTGATGATGCAGTGATTACGGTAAATTCTACAGCAGGACCATTTGTGGTTTCGTCCCAAAATTCAGCAACGACATATACAGGAGGAACTTCCCAAACTGTAACATGGGATGTAGCAGGAACTACAGGAAATAATGTAAATGCTGCTAATGTAGATATTCTTTGGTCAACTGACAGTGGAAATACCTGGACTACATTATTGGCCGGAACACCTAATGATGGAAGCCAGGCTGTTACCATACCTAATGCCTCTACGACAACAGGGAGAATTATGGTAAAAGGTTCCAATCATGTATTCTTTGATGTAAATAACGCTAACATCACGGTAAATGCAGGTTCAGGAGGAACTGATACTGTAGCGCCTACAGCACCTACTCTTGCTGCTTCCGGTACTACTGCAACCACAACCAATTTATCATGGAGCGGAGCTACGGATAATGTAGGGGTTACCGGATATGATGTGTACCAGGGTGCTTCATTAATAGGATCTACCGCTTCTACTTCTTATACAGTAACAAGCTTAAGTCCATCTACCACTTACAGCTTTACCGTTAAAGCAAAAGACGCCGCAGGAAACACTTCAGCAGCCAGTAATTCCGTAAGTGTAACAACTCTTGCAGGAAGCACGGTAACTTATTGTTCAGCAAGTGCAAACAATACTGCTGACGAAAGAATAGGAAACGTGAAGTTTGGAACAATCAACAACACTTCTACGGGAACTGCAGGATACGAAAATTTCACATCTGTTTCCACTAATGTTACAAGAGGAACTGCCTATACAATTTCTATTACTCCGGTATGGACTTCAACCGTATACAGTGAAGCGTACGCAGTATATATTGACTACAATCAAAACGGAGTCTTTACGGATAGCGGCGAATTGGTATGGACCAAATCAGGATCTACTACAACACCGGTAACGGGAAGTATAACGATTCCGGCTTCTGCTGCACTTGGCTCTACAAGAATGAGAGTAATGATGCAGTACAGCTCTATCCCATCATCATCTTGCGGAACTTATACGTATGGACAAGTTGAGGATTACACGGTAAATATCGGATCAACATCTAAAGGAGACATATTAGGTGGCAATAATATGCTTACAGATATCAAACTTTATCCTAATCCGGTAAAAAATATCCTTAATGTTTCCAATACAACATCTGAAGAATATAAAATCTTCGATATGACAGGAAAATTAATCAATTCAGGAAAACTCGAAAGAGGATCTGTTAATGTAAATAATCTCGTAAAAGGAGCTTATATGATACAAATTGGTGAAATTTCAAGGAGATTCATTAAAGATTAATAATATTAAATCAGGATTAAATGAAAAAGCTACCTCACCAGAGGTAGTTTTTTTATTTGTTGATTTAGAAAAAAATTAATCATTTATTTTGTTTTAATTTATTTTATTCATTTTTTATTAAAAAATTAACTATTATTCAATTCGTAAATGAAAATAATAATTAATACCTAGTAAAAATATGAATTAAGTACGTTTTTCGTAATATTATTTTCGTTAGCTTTGGTATTCCACAATTAAACAATATTTTATATGAAAAAACAGTTATCCATGATTGGGGTGCTTTTAATTTCGGGCATCTCTTTCGCGCAGACCGATCGTCTCTGGTCTCAAACTTCACCAAAGACAGCATCGCAGGTTTTTGAGAACAAAACCGGCATTACTGATCCAAAAGTGTACTCACTAAATCTTGATGCACTCAAAAGCGTCCTTTCAAAAGCTCCAAAAAGATTGTCTGCGGGAGAACCATCAGAAATTATTATTTCTTTTCCTAATTCAGAAGGAAAAATGGAAAATTTTAAAGTAAGGGAAAACTCAAACTTTGATCCTCTTTTAGCTGCAAAATATCCGGATATTAAATCGTATGTTGGACAGGGAGCAGAAGATAAAAGTTCGACTGTGTATTTCAGTATTTCTCCTTTGGGGCTTTCTTCTATGGAAATTTACGGTGACCGCTCTGCTGTTTTTATTGAGCCTTACACGAAGGATCTTTCTACGTATGTAATTTATAGGAAGTCTGATAAAAAGGATGCACTTAATAAATTTGAATGTAAAGTGATTGATGTTGCACAGAAAGGGATTGATAAAACAACCGTTGTTGCAAGACCGAATGCTGATGATTCAAAGTTAAGAACCTTTAGATTAGCCCTTTCCTGCACCGGTGAGTATACGTCTTATTTTGGAGGAACTAAAGCAAACGCCCTGGCTGCTATGAATAACACAATGACCCGTGTAAACGGAGTGTTTGAAAAAGATTTTGCTGCCAGAATGGTCCTTATCTCAAATAATGATGATGTCATTTACACCAATTCATCCACCGATCCTTATTCCCCTTCATCACAGCTTGATAATTGGAATTATGAACTTATGCAAACCTTAAATTCAACAATTGGTGATGCCAATTTTGATATAGGACATTTATTCGGAAAAGATGGTGGTGGTGGTAATGCAGGTTGTATAGGCTGTATTTGTAGCAATGATAAGACTTTAGATTCTGATGGTTCACCTGAGAATTACAAGGGAAGCGGATACACCTCACCGGCAGACGGAGTTCCTTCAGGAGATAGTTTTGATATAGATTATGTAGCTCATGAGATGGGACATCAGTTTGGAGGTAATCATACATGGTCTTATCAGACCCAAACCGGATTGCAACCTGTAGAACCGGGATCCGGATCTACCATTATGGGCTATGCAGGGATTACAAGTTATGATGTGCAAGCTCATTCGGACGCTTTATTCCATGCTTTAAGCATTCAGCAGATTACGGACAATATTAAAGCCGCAACCTGCTCTGTAAATACAGCTACAGGAAATTCCATCCCAACAGCCAATGCAGGTCTTGATTACACTATTCCTAAAGGCACACCCTTTATGTTGACAGGAACCGGTACGGATGCTGACGGAGATACATTAACTTACATCTGGGAGCAAATGGATAAGGGAACTTCTTCACAAACAGGATCCAGTTCTGCAGCCAGTGCTACAAAAACTGCTGGTCCTACATTCAGATCATGGACACCAACTGCCTCTCCTACCAGGTATTTCCCAAGAATGGCTTCTATCCTTGCAGGTGCTACAACTACCTCAGGATCGGAAATCACAGTAGAAGCATTATCTAATGTGGCAAGAAAACTGAATTTCAGATTTACGGTTCGTGATAACAGAGCCGGTGGATCAGGAAATAATTCCGATGATGCTATAATTACAGTAAACTCTACCGCTGGTCCATTTAAGGTGAGTTCTCAAAATTCTGCCGTAACTTATGCCGGGGGAAGCTCTCAAATCATAACATGGGACGTTGCAGGAACTACAGGAAATAATGTAAATGCGGCTAATGTGGATATATTATGGTCAACCAATAGTGGAACTACCTGGACTACTTTGCTGGCGGGAACTCCAAATGATGGTACCCAGGCAGTAACAATTCCTAATGCTGCAACAACAACAGGAAGAATTATGGTAAAAGGAAGCAATCACATTTTCTTTGATGTGAACAATGCCAATATAAAGGTAACTGCATCTTCAGCCAAACAAAAAGACATCACTAAAGACCTGATCACCGAGGTGAAGCTCTTCCCTAACCCGGTAAAAAATATCTTAAATGTTTCAAACGCTACTTCAGAAGAATATAAAATTTTTGATATGGGCGGGAAACTAATTAATTCAGGAAAACTTGAAAGAGGAGCTATTAATGTAAGTGGCCTTATTAAGGGAGTTTATTTACTTCAGACTGGAGAAACAACAAAAAGGTTTATTAAAGAATAATTATCTTGATAACAATGATCTTAAGGCTGCTCTTTTTAGAGCGGCCTTTTTTTATTCAATTCATCTTATAGAAAAGTAATAAATTCTAAAATTAAAAACTAAAAAAGTAAATAATTCATTAATTATTGATTTTTAAAATAATTTATTCTTTTGTTATAGTTTTTTAATTTAAATTTATCGAATCATTGTACCGCCTGCCATCGGGTATTCGGGTCGAAGATGCTATTAGTAAGCATTGCCTGATTCATATCACTTTGCATTCCATTACTTTGGATAAAGTCTTAATAAGGGCCTTATTTTACATCCAAAGTGAACCAATAAATTTATTCCGAAGATGACCGCCAATATTCACTAGATGAATATTAATGAAAAAGATATGCCTCCTGACACTAACTTAATTATAAATAAAAAACTAATTATTATGAAACATTTACTGAAGTATTTACTTTTTTTATCCGTTATTTTTTTCTCGACTGCTTGTAGTTCGGACAGGGATGATGAAATTGATAACACAAACGGAGTTACCCACGTATTTTATAAGACCGCTGATGAATTTGCATTAACTTATGATACCGCGGGACTGGTTAACCAGGATATCCGGAATCAGGCTTTCGAATTATACAAACAGGGAAAATGGAGTGAACTGGAAGCTCTTTTTAAAGCCAATAATCTAAATGGAGGCTGGCCCCCTGCCAATGGAGGATATAATATAGTTGATAATGTTCCCTTTCAGGTCGGGCAAAAGTTTGACCGGTACAGCGGAGCGATTAATTATAATGGAAGCGGAATTCCTACGTTAGGAGGCAGTTTTACAAGTCCTATTATAAACGGGTATGTGTATACTTTCTCTCAAAGAGCATTAAATCAACCTGAAAACACCTATGATTTTTATTATGAGATCGATGTTCTGAATAATTCATTACCTTTCACTTCTCAAACAGCTGATGTAATTCCCTGGTTTAATCAGGTAGGTGGCGGAAAACAAACGATGTGGAAAATCCCTATAGATCCGGCAACCGGCTATCAGAAAACCTGGAATAAGCTGGCGGAGGAAGGATATGTGAAAATAACCATAAAAAAAAGTCCAAGCGGTCATTACAACAATTTAGTAGGTACAGTGATTCAATAAAAGACAGATCCTGATGTATTCAATATCAAAAAAAATAAGAATTGGCAGAAAAGCTCTCGTAGCAAAAACAGTTTTTACCAATGGTGAAATTATCCCATCTGCAATCACAACATTTGCCTGTTGTGACTGCGGTTATGAAAATAAACTCGAAATTATCCCTTATCAATCAGGGTTCCCGATCCTTCAGATTTATCAGAGTGACAAAGTCCTTTCGAAAAATGAATTAACAGATAATGGTATTGTTGCTCCCACCCTCCCTAGCATGTTGCATTTTGGAGAATTAACGGTTTCTAATTTACCTACCTTATACTTTGGTACGGACTGTCCATCCTGCCACTCCTCTTATATCTGTGTTTTCAGTTATGGTGAAAAACAACCGGGAGCAACGGTCTTACATATTTCCGGGGTCTGGAAATTTGAAAAAATGGAGTAATCTGTTTTTAATCATCATTTTGATAATTTCGCATGGTTACTAATGAACATGATTATCTGCAAAATCCGCCAGAGGATCATGAAGTAGATTACAGAGAAGTAGGCTATATTCTACCGTTTTTAGGTACATTTTGCGTTGTACATTTTACCATTAGCAAATCGTTTTCTATCTTTGCTTTAAATAAAAAAATTCATGGATAAAATTGATAGTCTGAACCAAGTAGCAGAATTCCATACTACTTTTAAAGCCCCTATTTTAGAAACACCACAAATTCCTTCTTCTGAAAGATGTAATCTTAGAGTTGAACTGTTACAGGAAGAATTAAACGAATTAAAACAAGCAATCGCAGATAATGACATCGTTGAAATTGCAGATGCTTTATGTGATTTACAATACGTTTTGAGTGGTGCTGTTTTAGAATTTGGTCTTGGCAACAAATTTGTAGAGCTTTTCAACGAAGTTCAGCGTTCCAATATGTCAAAAGCATGTGACAATGAGGAGCAGGCAAATGAAACTGTTGAATTCTATAAAGAAAAAGAAGTAGAATCTTTTTATGAAAAATCAGGAGAAAAATTCAACGTTTACAGAAAAACCGATCACAAAGTTCTGAAAAACAAATACTATTCTCCTGCTGATTTGAAAACGATCATCGAGAAATAAAATATGAAAAAATTTATTACAAATACTGTTGCTATTTCAGGATTGTTCCTGGCTACCCAGCAGCTCAGTGCTCAGAAAGTGGTTGTAAACCGTGAGGTAGAAACCCAGAATGATGGCAAAATGCTTTTGGGTAACCAGTTAAAAGAACAGTTTTTAAAGGCACCTTATGCAGATTGGTATGTGAAAGAGCATGATGAATATGCTTTAGATCAGAAGGCCATTGCAGACTTGAAAAAAGCTAAAATAAGTTCTTATCACATTATTGTTTTCATGGGAACCTGGTGTGAGGATAGCCACAGGGACTTTCCGAGACTGATGAGAATTCTGGAAGAAGTAAATTTTCCGGATAACAGGCTGACCATTATTGCAGTCAATCGCAAAAAGGAATCTCCATCAGGAGAAGAAGGTATTTATAATATCCAGAAAGTTCCGACTATTATTGTTGAAAAATATGATAAAGAAATCGGAAGAATTATTGAAATGCCCAAAACCGGTTATGTAGAAAGGGATCTGGTAGAAATTCTGAAAAAAGATGACAAATCGGTACTTAAAGAAATATTTAAAAAGTAAATATTGAAAAATAATAAGCTTATATTATCTTTTGTAGCAGGAATTCTTGTGATGCTTTTCCTGTTTTTCGGTCTTAAGTCCTGTTTTAATTTTGGAGGCAAAACGGAAAAATCGGATTATTATATTCTGACGAACCAGATTTCCAAAATGAATAAAATGGTGGTTTTGGAACAGAATATTTCCAGCATGCAGAAAACCAAAATGGGTTATGAAGTATTCGGAAACGAAGTATCCAGTAACAGTATAATCACCTATACCAAGACCAATGCCCAGGTTTCCTACGATCTTAATAAAATGAAGATAGAGGTGGATTCGATCAATAAAAAACTGGTTATTACTCAGCTGCCTAATGCCGATATCCGAATTACTCCAAGTGTGGAAATACAGTCGCTTGACGATTCTTTCTTTAACAGGATTTCTGAAAAAGACATTAAAAATGTAACCAACAAAGCAAAAGAAACAGCTATTAAAGCTATTGATGAAAATAAACTACGAAATGAAGGACGTAAGCAATTGATGGAAAATCTTAATAATATTTTTGTTTTGGCAAAGGCTTTGAATTATACCATTGAAGACAAAACAGGTCAACTCGGTATTTTAGAACTTTAAAATCTAAGCTATGAATTCAAAAGATAATGCTAAAAAAAAGGAATCTGCCAATGCTGCAGAATCGAAAAAACAAAACCAGGATTTCCCGGATATTCCTGCATCATCTAAGAAAACCAATCCACCGGATATCGATAAAGAGGATATTGAAAAATCTTCGAAGAATAAGTCCGGAAAAACAGATAATACCCGTCGGTAAAATAATGAAAGGTCTGCTTCAGAAGAAGCAGACCTTTTCAATATAAAAAAAATAAAATCAAACTCTTAGTTATCACTATACAATAGTGGATTTTCCGATCTTGATATTCTCAAAATTGTAATATGATTTTTCGGAAAACCTGATATAATCTGCAATGAAGTCCCCTACTTCGCTTGTAGAATAAGATTGCTTCGCATTAAGATCTACGGTTACATATTTGTTTTCAATGGCATGTTCTACCGATTCTCTCAATTTATCTGCTGCCTGATTCAATTTCAGGTGATCCAACATCATTGCCGTACTCAATATTGAGGCTACAGGATTAGCAATACCTTTGCCTTTTGCCTGCGGATAAGACCCGTGAATAGGCTCAAATAGTGCATTTTCATTTCCTATAGATGCGGAAGGCAGAAGTCCTATGGAACCGCCGATTACACTCGCTTCATCAGAAATGATGTCTCCAAACATATTCTCCGTTACGATAACATCAAATTGTTTAGGATTAAGGATCAGCTGCATCGCAGCATTATCTACAAACATAAAATCCAACTGAACTTCAGGATATTCCTGGGCGATTTCCTTACAGATCTTTCTCCACAATCTTGAAGTGTCCAGAACATTAGCTTTATCAATAAGCGTTAATTTCTTTTTACGTTTTTGGGCTTCCTGAAATGCCATATGGACAATAGGTATAATATCTTCCCTGCTGTATTTACAAACATCATAGGCATAAGATCCTTCTTCATCGGTAAATTTTTCACCAAAATAGATCCCACTCACCAATTCCCTAAAAATCTGAATATCCGCTCCTTCAATGATTTCTCTTTTCAAAGGACTTTTCTCAATCAATGAAGAATAGGTTTTTAACGGCCTGATATTGGCAAAAAGCCCTAATTCCTTACGAAGCTTCAGCAATCCCTGTTCAGGCCTTACTTTTGCGTCGGGATTATTATCAAAAGCAGGGTCGCCTATCGCTCCAAAAAGCACGGCATCTGATTCTTTACAAATGTCCAGTGTTTGTTCAGGCAACGGATCTCCTGTCTGAAAAATTGCTTCCGCTCCCATCAATCCATAGGTAAACTGGAAATTGTACTGGAACACTTCACCAATTACTTTAAGGATTTTCACACTCTCACTGACCACCTCAGGACCAATTCCGTCTCCGGGAAGTACAGCTATTTTGAAATAATTATTGTTCATATACTTTTTGTGTTTTTAATTCAAACTCTTTTATGGCTTCTTTTTTACTGATCAGAAAATCAATGTCGTCATATCCGTTAAGCAAACATATTTTCTTATAAGAATCCAATTCAAAATATTCTGTTTTACCATTAAAACTTATAGTTTGCTGTTCAACGTCTATGGTAATTTCCTTTTCAGGATTTTCTGTAATGTCCGTTAAGATTTCCTGTAAGAATACATCAGAAACCTTTACAGGCAACAAACCGTTATTCAAAGCATTTCCTTTGAAAATATCCGCAAAATAACTGGATACAATCACTTTAAACCCATAATCGGTTAAAGACCAGGCAGCATGCTCACGGCTACTCCCACAACCAAAGTTATTACCGGCTACTAAAATCTCACCGCGGTACTGGGGTTTATTTAAAATGAAATCAGCATTTGGCTGATTGGTATGAACATCATATCTCCAATCTCTGAACAGATTATCTCCAAACCCTTTTTTGTCTATACTCTTCAGAAACCTTGCCGGAATGATCTGATCAGTATCTATATTCTCTACAGGCAAAGGAATTGCACTTGATTTTATTATAGTTAGCTTTTGCATTGCTTTAGTTTACTAGATTACAATATGTTTTGGTTAAAAGCTGCTTTATTTAAAATGTATGAGAAATCAGTTCAAACAAAAGCAGCCATTTTTAACATCCTCTATTTGTATGTCTTATTATTAATTTAAATTTTCAAAAATATTGATTCTGCCTTCTATGGCGACTTTAGCAGCAGTCAACGGACTTGCCAGAATAGTTCTGGCTCCCTGTCCCTGTCTGCCTTCAAAATTTCTGTTGGAGGTCGAAACGCAATATTCACCTTCAGGAATCTTATCATCATTCATGGCCAGACAGGCTGAACATCCGGGCTGCCTGATCTGAAAACCGGCATCATTGAATATTTTATCAAGGCCTTCTTCATAGATCTGCTTTACGACAAGCTGGGATCCGGGAACAATAAGCGCTTTAACATTTTGAGATTTATTCTTTCCCTTAATATATTGCGCTGCAGAGCGAAAATCTTCAATCCTTGCATTCGTACAGCTTCCAATAAATACATAATTTACCTTAATATCAGAAGGAGACTGACCGGCTTTTAATCCCATGTATTGCAACGCCTTTTCCTCGGATTCATTTTGTGGAACAGGAATAATCTCATCCAAAGAGATACCCATTCCCGGGTTTGTTCCATAGGTAATCATAGGTTTTATTTCTGATGCATCGAAACTAAATTCAGCGTCAAATGTGGCATCTTCGTCCGTTTTCAGACTCTTCCAATAGGCAAGCTTTTCTTCCCACTCCTCTCCTTTTGGTGCAAAAGGTTTTCCTTTTACATAGGCAAAAGTCGTTTCATCAGGAGCAATCATTCCTCCTCTGGCTCCCATTTCAATACTCATATTGCACACCGTCATTCTTCCTTCCATCGACATTTCCTCAAAAACAGACCCCGCATATTCACAGAAATACCCGGTTCCTCCATTAGTTCCTACTTTAGAAATAATGTACAGGATAACATCCTTGGGCTGAACATCTTTTTTAAGCTTTCCATTAACCGTAATCCTCATTGATTTCGGTTTATTGAGCAATAAACACTGGCTCGCAAAAACCTGTGCTACCTGGCTGGTTCCGATACCAAAAGCTATTGTTCCGAAAGCTCCGTGTGTAGAAGTATGACTATCTCCGCATACAATGCTCATTCCCGGCTGCGTGATCCCCAGTTCCGGTGCAATAATGTGGACAATTCCCTGATAGGGATGCCCAAGACCATACAGTTCGATATTATTTTTGGTACAGTTTTCAGTAAGTTGTTGTACCTGGTTTCTTGAAGACTCATCGCGGATAGGCTGCTCCTGATTTAAAGTCGGTACATTGTGATCTGCTGTAGCTACAATCTGATCAGGCCTGAATATTTCAAGATTTCTTGATTCCAGTTCAGCGAAAGCCTGAGGACTTGTTACTTCATGAATAAGATGTTTATCGATATAAATAATTTGCGGTCCGTCAGGAATTGTTTCCACCACATGAGCATCCCAGACCTTATCAAAAAGTGTTTTCTTATTATTGTTCATTTTTTTGTTTGATTTTATTGAGAAATGATGTGAAATGCCTAACTGATTTTTCTCGTTAATGCATTCATCATCAGGCTAAGATCATCATTATCCACTTCTTTTTTAGCATCTGCAATTTTTAAAAACTCCCCATACAAAAAGTCCAGCTCATTTTTGGTAACATCAAAGCCGATATGCTTAAAACGGTATGCAAGAGCAGAACGTCCGCTTCTTGCTGTAAGAATAATCGAAGATTCGGTTACTCCCACATCTTCAGGATTCATGATCTCATAAGTTTCCCTGTTCTTGATCACACCATCCTGGTGGATGCCCGAACTGTGGGCAAACGCATTGGCTCCTATGATCGCTTTATTAGGCTGAACAGGCATTCCCATAAGGTCTGATACCAAAGAACTCATTGTATTCAACATTCTGGAATTAACATCTGTATGAAGTCTAAGGTCTTTATGTTGCTTCAGAATCATGACGACTTCTTCCAAAGCCGTATTTCCTGCTCTCTCTCCCAATCCGTTGATCGTACATTCAATTTGTCTTGCCCCGTTCATTACTCCTGCAATGGAATTAGCAGTTGCCAATCCCAAATCATTATGGCAATGGCATGAAAGGATTGCTTTATCAATGCCTTTTACGTTTTCTTTTAGATATTTAATTTTCTGTCCATATTCCTCCGGCAGGCAATATCCTGTGGTGTCAGGAATGTTTAAAACGGTTGCCCCGGCTTTTATTACAGCTTCACAAACCCTGGCAAGGTATTCATTATCAGTTCTTCCTGCATCCTCTGCATAAAATTCAACATCTTCCACAAAGCTTTTAGCATATTTTACAGCATCCACTGCCCGTTCAATAATGTCTTCTCTCGTAGAGTTGAATTTATATTTAATATGTGAGTCTGAAGTTCCTATTCCTGTATGGATTCTGGGGCGTTTTGCATATTGCAATGCTTCGGCAGCCACTTCGATATCTTTTTTATTGGCCCTGGTCAGTCCGCAAACTTTTGCATTTCGTACCAACTTGGAAATTTCAGAAACGGAATGAAAATCTCCCGGACTTGATACCGGAAAACCGGCTTCTATTACATCAATCCCTAGCTTATCAAGCCTTTCGGCGATAATTAATTTTTGTTCTGTGTTTAACTTACATCCCGGAACCTGTTCCCCATCACGCAAAGTGGTATCAAAAATTTCAATTTTTTCGGAATTCATAATGAAGTTTTTACTTAATTTTGATCCAAAACTAAGGCTTGCATATTTTTTACATTTTCAATTTTAATGAAAATTACAATATTCAAATAATGAAAAACTAAACGTAAGTATAATAAAATCAATAATTTAAATTATTAAATTTTACAATGGCAGAATTGCAGAAAGACTTCTTATTTGTACTCATTAAATCATTAACCACTTCTGAGAAACGGCAATTTAAGCTTTATGTTAATCGTTTAGGAATTAATGTAGATGCTAAATTTCTACTACTTTTCTCTGAGCTTGACAAAATGACTGAGTATAACGAGTCTGTCATCATAGAGAAGAAAATTTCTACCAAGCAGCAGCTTTCTAACCTGAAAGCGCATCTCTATAAGCAAATCTTAGTAAGCCTTCGTATGAACCCGAGCCATCAAAATTACAGGATTCAGCTTCGGGAGCAACTTGATTTTGCCAATATCCTGTATCAGAAAGGACTATACAAGCAGGCTTTAAAAATATTGGATAAAACGAAGCAATCTGCCCTGGAACTGGATGAAAAAAGCATCGCTTCAGAGATTATTGACCTTGAGAAGGTAATTGAATCCCAATTTATTACACGAAGTATAGACGGAAGGGCCGAAGAACTGATAAGAGAGTCTAAAGAAATAAGCAAACAAAACCAATACACAACTGAACTTTCCAATCTTTCATTGAAGTTATACAGTGAAATGCTCACCCATGGGTATGTGAAAAACGATGCGGACAGGCAAGAGATACTGGAAATCTTCAATTCTCAGATTAAAAATATAAAACCTTCACGTTTAAATTTTACCGAAAAACTTTGGTATTATAAAGCGCATGTCTGGAAAAATCAGCTATTGCAGGATTACAAATACACGTTGAAATATGCCTATCAGTGGGTTGAGCTGTTTCATCAAAAACCCGAAATGATTTTTAGTCATCCGGTGTGGTATATCAAAGGCAATACTTATTTACTGAAGATCCTTTTCCTTTATGGTAATATCGATATTTTAGAAAAACAATTTGAAAATTTCACTAAAACGGTTTCTTCACCTGGATTTGCCCAAAATGAGAATTTACAGGCTCTTACATTCCTTACATACTCCAATACTTTAATGAATATCCATTTCGTAAAAGGAGAGTTTTTCAGTGGAACGAAGCTTATTCCAGAAATAGAAATGAAGATGGAAAAGCTCCGGGATAAAATTGATGAGCACCATTTTATGATTCTGTATCTTAAGATGGCAGCTATGTTTTTTGGAAGCAAGAAGTATAATGAATCGATGCGCTACTCTATGAAGATCATCGAGTCAAAAGGCAACGTACAGGAAGATCTTTTATTTCATACGAGGATTCTGATCCTTATGTCCAAGCATGAATCCGGAAATGACGAAGATTACGATGAGTTTATTAAAGCTACTTTAAAGTTCGCTTTAAAGATGAAAAAGCCGGAAGAATTTCATTTTGAAAGCATCGATTTTTTTAAAAATCTCAATAACCTTGTTTTGGATGAAAGACAAAAAGCATTTGAAGCATTTGACCGGAAACTGGATCAATATGAAAACAATGAATATTACAGACGTTCACTCTTTTATATAGATATCCATGGCTGGATACAGTCAAAAGTTCAGCATGTGGATGTAATTGAAATTATAAAGAAAAAAGTGAAGTATAAAAGACTGAAATAATAAAGAACACCAGATGGTAACGGACTCTTAAAGCCAACATCTGGTGTTTATTTTAAAGCTTTTTTATAAAATCCAGAGCATTTTTATGGCTTATTTTTTCCATTAGCTCAACGGAATAATTTTCGGAAATCTTTTTATTAATTGCTTTATATGCGGTAGCATTCTCGAACTCCTGAAAGAATATGGGAAGCTTTGACGGATCCGGATAGTTTTTGCAGTAGTAAAAATCTGCACCAAAAGCAATTGAATTTTCTCCACCAAGATCAAGCCCATATTGAAGATGTTCATATAGCTTGTAAGGATCAGTTTCATCAACACAATTCCTGATAAAGTTAAGTCCGATAAGACCTTTTCTCCTAATCACTTCTTTTGCCAGTTCATCAGGAAGATTCCTCTTTTTATCATAGATAGTGCGGTAATTGGAATGGCTTGCCAGGATAGGAATATGATAGTTTCTCTGATCGATATAATTAAGAATATCATAGGCCAGCTGATCGCTTGTATGGGAAAGATCAATGGCAATTTTTCGGTCCGAAATATAATCCAGAACTACTTTTCCGTCTTCTTTTAATCCTGTCCCTGAATTATTTCCGCCCCCAAATCGGTTTTCTGTATGATGCGTAAGTCCTATATAAAGGACTTTCTGCGTGTTATTGATAATAGCTTCCAGGTTTTTAAAACCTGTTTCGAGGTCAGAATCCTCTTCACAAAATGAGGATGCATTTTCTATGGAAGCAAGTACTCCTGCCCGATCCTTATTTTCGTGTGCTTCATAATTTGAAGGATCAAACAGGAAGAAATCATCAGTATTCAATAAATCAGCGAATACCTCACTTTGCCTGATTCCTTCGGCCGTACTGTTCATAGCTGTAGCCGTGTAAATGGCCATTACCTGTAATTTTACATTTCCTTCTCTTAAATAGGGCAATGAACACCCCAACTCCCTGTCATCTGGTTTTGAATTTTTTCTTAGCAGATAATACAATAAATCACAGTGTAAATCAAAATTCATTTCATTCATTATATTTTATCTTTATTTATGTCGAGTTCTTTATTAATCCACTTAATATCACTATTTTCAAATACTTTTAAGAGTTCCGGAACAAAATCTCCGAATTTCTTATATTTTTTTCTGTTAGCATTGTATTCCTTTATCTTTCTTTCTAACTGAGGGAGAAAAATAAAATGATTTTTCAGATGATAGGCCTCTAGTTTTTTAGCACGTTCAAGATCATTCTGTATAATGGCTGTTTCAATTTCCCCCAACCTTACCAGATGTTCTACCACGCAAGTCTGATAATCGGCAACGCCACCTGTTTTTGTCATGATTTCTTTTAAGTTTGATTTTTCAAACAAATCCTTAAACATATTGAGCTTATCCTTATTCTGATAGACTTCCTTATTTATAAATGCATGACCAAACTCATGAATAGTTAAAAACCTCGCCTGAAACTGGTTGTTATATCCACATTCCCCTTCTTTTGCCACTCTCATAAAAGGGCTTGCAACTTCATAAATACTTTTCTTTCCTCCCGAATGTTGTATATCAGTACCAATGCCACGACCTTCATTATCTTCTATTGGCCACATCATCATTGGTGAAATGAAAACAGTATAGCTGCCAAATCTTTCTCCATAGTAATGTTCCATTGCTGAAACAAAATTCGCGGGAATCTGTTGGTAATATTCTTTAATTCCACCTTCATAGAATGTTTTATTCTCTGAAAAGAAATCCCCAATTTTTTCCTGTATATAAAATTGCTGCAATTCTGAGATGTAGTTTTTAATAAGGAATGTTATTTCATCATTTTGTACTTTGGTCAGCGTATTTTTTTCAAATAAATAGTCATCATTCCAGCCTTTTAATGGAAATTCTTTATGTGATAAAAGCGGTTTCATGATTGCGTCATTTCCAATGCCATATTTACTGAGTAGCGTATCATTAATCTTTGCAGTAAGATGAGCGATTTTAGAATTTTTCAGATGCCCATATTTTTCCAATGCTCTTTTTACAATAGGCTGGTAGGTTGAGCACTCTTTAATCTTGAATAATTCAAAATCTTTATTGATCTTCCTATGCTCAGCTGAAAGGATCTCAGCTAAAAAATAAGTATCTATATTTTTGCTGTAAGAAACCTGAAATTTTGGGGCTTTTTTTTGTGAAAAAGAGAATGTGAAAAATAAAACAGTAAATACCGTTAATAGGTTTTTCATTATTTTGAATTATTTATTTATTCAAATATACGTTAATATACCATTTTAAATAAAAAATGCGTATTTTTGCATCTTAAAATTTCATAGTAAACAATGATAAAAATTACACTTCCAGACAATAGTGTCAAAGAATTCGAGGGAGAAGTAACTCCTTTAGATGTGGCAAAATCTATAAGCGAAGGATTGGCTAGAAATACCATTTCCGCAGTCGTAAACGGCAAACAAGTAGAGATTACCACACCTATAACGACGGATTCTACGGTACAGCTATTGACATGGAATGATGATCTTGGAAAGAAAGCTTTCTGGCATTCTTCTGCCCACCTTCTGGCGCAGGCCATCCTTGAATTTTATCCTGATGCTAAGCTTACTATCGGCCCAGCCATAGAAAATGGATTTTATTATGACGTAGATTTTGGAGACGAAAGTTTATCTGAAAAGGATTTTGAAAAGATTGAAAAGAAAGTTTTAGAGAATGCTAAGAAAGGTTCTACATTCTCCCTCTATCCTGTTTCCAAAGAAGAGGCATTAAAAACTTATGCAGATAATCCTTATAAAGTAGAACTGATCTCCAATCTTAATGACGGAGAAATTACTTTTGTAACTCATGATAATTTCACGGATTTATGCCGTGGAGGTCATATTCCCAATACAGGAATTGTAAAGGCCGTAAAAATATTAAATGCAGCAGGAGCATACTGGAGAGGTGATGAAAAGAACCCCCAATTGACAAGGGTTTACGGTATTTCTTTCCCAAAACAGAAAGAGCTTACAGAATATCTGGAAAGATTGGAAGAAGCAAAAAGAAGGGATCACAGAAAACTTGGAAAAGAATTAGGGATTTTCGCATTCTCTGAAAAAGTGGGTGCCGGACTTCCGCTATGGCTTCCAAAAGGTACTGCATTAAGAAGAAAATTAGAAAACTTCCTTAGTGAGGCTCAGAAAAAAGGAGGCTATGAATTCGTGATGTCCCCGCATATTGGTTCAAAAGAGCTGTATGTGACTTCAGGACACTGGGATAAATATGGGGCAGACAGTTTCCAGCCTATTAAAACACCGAATGAAGGTGAAGAATTTTTGCTGAAGCCTATGAACTGTCCTCACCACTGTGAAATCTACAAAACTTCACAATGGAGCTACAGGGATCTTCCAAAAAGATATGCAGAGTTCGGTACTGTTTACAGATATGAGCAAAGTGGAGAGCTTCACGGCTTGACAAGAGTACGTGGATTTACTCAGGATGATGCCCACTTATTCTGTACTCCGGATCAGCTGTCGGAAGAATTTGAGAAAGTAATAGATTTAACACTTTATGTTTTTAAATCTTTAGGATTTGAGGATTTTGTTACACAGGTTTCTTTAAGAGATCCTGAAAACAAGGAAAAATATATCGGTTCTGATGAGAATTGGGAGAAAGCTGAAAATGCCATCATCAATGCAGCAGAGAAAAAAGGATTGAAAACCGTTATCGAATATGGTGAAGCTGCCTTCTATGGCCCTAAACTGGACTTCATGGTTAAGGATGCGTTAGGAAGAAAATGGCAGTTAGGAACCATCCAGGTGGACTATAACCTGCCGGAAAGGTTTGATCTTCACTACATCGGAAATGATAACGAAAAGCACAGACCGGTAATGATCCACAGAGCGCCGTTTGGTTCTATGGAAAGATTTATCGCTATTTTATTAGAAAATACAGCAGGAGATTTTCCTTTATGGTTGAGCCCTGATCAGTATATAATTCTACCGATTAGTGAAAAATATGTAGATTATGCAAAAAAAGTTTCACAATTTTTGGAAAATCACGATATTAGCGGTCTGATTGATGACAGAAATGAGAAGACCGGAAAGAAAATCCGTGATGCAGAATTAAAGAAAATCCCTTTCATGATTGTGATCGGTGAAAATGAAGAAAAAGACGGAACCGTTTCAGTAAGAAGACGTGGAGAAGGAGATCTTGGCGTAATGAAGATGGAAGATTTCGTCAATTATTTTAAAAAAGAAGCAGCTATATAAGAAAGCTGTCAATAGAAAGTTAACCAATAAAATTTAAGACAATAGCACAAAGATTTAACAACAGAGGCCCAATGCGTCGTCCGGTACAGGAGGATTTGCATCAAATTAATGGTAAAATCAGAGCCAGAGAAGTTCGTTTGGTAGGTGACAATGTGGAACCTGGAGTTTACCCATTAGATAAGGCTTTGCAGATAGCCAAGGATCAGGAATTAGACCTGGTTGTGATTTCAGACAAAGCAGAACCTTTTATTGCAAGAGTATTAGACTATAAGAAGTTTTTATACGAGCAAAAGAAAAAACAAAAGGAACTTAAGGCAAAACAAATAAAAGTGGTTGTAAAAGAGATCCGTTTCGGGCCTCAGACAGATGACCATGATTATGAATTCAAGAAAAAGCACGCTGAGAAATTCCTGGAAGAAGGTTCGAAACTTAAAACCTATGTATTTTTCAAAGGACGTTCAATTATCTTTAAAGATCAGGGAGAAATTTTACTTTTAAAACTTGCACAGGAACTTGAGCATGTAGGTAAAGTAGACCAGCTTCCTAAATTGGAAGGTAAAAGGATGATTATGATGATGAGTCCTAAAAAAGCAGCTAAATAATCAAATTAAATTCAGAATTTAATTTCCAATATAAACCTCAAAGAAATTTGAGGTTTTTTTTTATTCAATTCCGAATAAAATATCCTATGTTAAGAGTTGTGTTTATTAATAAATTTAATTTTGAATTAGAAATAAGATTAAAATATCATAGATATTAAAAAATTAAATTACTAATCATAAAATTAAAAACAATGAGTACAATTCAACTAAAAGACGGAACTGAAATTTATTACAAAGACTGGGGAAAAGGACAACCTGTATTTTTTCATCACGGATGGCCATTATCAAGTGACGACTGGGATGCTCAAATGCTTTTCTTTTTGGAAAAAGGATATAGAGTCATTGCTCACGACAGAAGAGGGCATGGAAGATCCACCCAGACTGCGGAGGGACATGATATGGACACGTATGCATCAGATGTTGATGAGATCGTAACGGCACTAGACCTGAAAGATGTGATCCACGTAGGACATTCCACAGGAGGCGGTGAAGTGATCAGATATGTAGCACAGCATGGAAAAGGAAGAGTTGCCAAAGCTGTTTTAATAAGCGCTGTTACCCCGATTATGGTTCAAAATGAAAATAACCCGAACGGTGTCCCGATTTCTGTTTTTGATGATATCCGTAACAATACGGCACACCACAGGCAGCAGTTCTATATCGATATTACCTTCCCTTTTTACGGCTATAACAGAGAAGGAGCTAACATTTCCGAAGGTATCCAGAGAAACTGGTGGAGACAGGGAATGATGGGATCAATTAAAGCACATTATGACTGTATCAAAGCTTTTTCGGAAACTGATTTTACAGAAGATCTTAAAAGTACAGATGTTCCGGTATTGGTGCTTCATGGGGAAGATGATCAGATTGTACCTTATGAAACTACAGGTGTGGTAGCCGCAAAATTAGTTAAAAATGGAAAGTTGATCACTTATCCGGGATTCCCTCACGGTATGCCAACGACTGAAGCTGAAACTATTAACAGAGATCTTCTTGCTTTTTTCCAATCATAAAACCTTAATTGAAATAAAAACTAAAAGGACTGATTCACCAATCGGTCTTTTTTTTGTTATAAATTTATCTTCCTGAAAATGCGATTAATAAAGAGAAAATTAAAATATATTAAGTCTTATGATTGTGAGTTAATTTGATTTTTTATTATTTTTGCGGCTCAAAAAAATAATATATGAAGATAAAATTATTGACTTTTGTAAGTCTTTCAATGCTTTTAGCATCTTGTGGTCAGGACGATACTCTTGACAATGTAATTGTAGAAAATGGAAAGGTACAAACAACTGCGAATGCAAATAAATCTATTCCTGGTGGTGGTCTTACCACATTAACATTTATTTCGGAAACAACCAATCATCCTCAGGTGTTAAATGCCGGCGAATCAATTAGTTTAGAAAATCAGGGTGTTACTTACCGTCTGGTAATGCAAGGAGATAGTAATCTTGTCCTATATGCTGAAACACCTAGCAGCTACAGAGTACTATGGGCATCTAATACGGTAAGAAGCGGAGGTACCCCAAAACTTATTGCACAAAATGATGGGAATCTTGTTATTTACAATAACGATACTCCTCTTTGGAATTCAGACAGCGCAGTTGCAGGGAACGTTTCCAACCCACATATTAAGCTTCAGCTTTATTCAAGAACCGGATATTTAATCGGTAGTGGTTTTAGAGTTAAAGTTATTCTGGGTGGAAATAATCAGGAAAGAAGAGAAATAACTCATAAGGATATCTAGTGAGTAATTTAATGATTTGTAACCACTTTTTATAGAAGTGGTTTTTTGAAAATACTATAAAATCACAATTTTGAAAATTCGAATTGATATTTTTTGTATCTTTGCACACTATTATTCCTAAGTGTCTTTGGGAAGAAAGTAAATCAGATATTGATAACAAAATAATAAAAAAGCAAGACAATGCCAAAATTAAAAACGAAATCAGGTGCTAAGAAACGTTTTGCTCTTACCGGAACTGGTAAGATCAAAAGAAAAAATGCTTACAAAAGCCACATCTTAACTAAAAAAGAAACTAAGCAGAAGAGAAATCTTACTACTACTTCTTACGTAGCTAAAGTGGATGAGAAAAGCGTTCAACGTCAATTAGCAATTAAGTAGTTTTTATAAATCTATATTCGGTTTATAGGAATTAAAACAATTCAGAATTTTTAACCCTGAAACGGAGCAGATAAGTGTAATGAAACAGTTTACCGCCCTTTTCAAAAAAACAATTTAAATTATGCCAAGATCAGTAAATGCAGTAGCTTCAAGAGCTCGCAGAAAAAAAATCATGAAACAAGCTAAAGGTTTTTTCGGTAGAAGAAAGAACGTTTGGACTGTAGCTAAAAACGCGGTAGAAAAAGCAATGCAATATGCTTACCGTGGAAGAAAAGAGAAAAAGAGAAATTTCAGATCACTTTGGATCACGCGTATCAACGCTGGAACAAGAGAGCACGGAATGTCTTACTCTCAATTTATGGGAGCTCTTAAAAAGAACAACATTGAGCTTAACAGAAAAGTTTTAGCAGATTTAGCAATGAATCACCCTGAAGCTTTCAAAGCAGTTGTAGATCAAGTAAAATAATGTAAAATTTTTTGTTATCAATATTAAATCCTGAGTTTTTTGCTCAGGATTTTTTTATTATATACATTTGTTTCATTGAAAATATAATAATTCTGTAATTCTTTTATCAAGTGAAAAAAATAACTACTCTACTTCTTTTTTCCATTGCTATTTATAGCGCAAAGGCACAAAGCTTTATTCAGGCTTACCAAAGCAGAGCAACTCAGGTTTCACAAACCAATATTACAGCTAATTTACACGAGTTTGAAAACCTGGGTGTAAAAACAACAGGTTCTGTAAATAATACCAATACTTTAAACTGGATCAAAAATAAATATACGTCTTACGGATATAGTGCAAGTCAGATGGTTGAGGATCCTTTTACCTTTGGAAGTACCAGTTCTAAGAATTTAATTATTACCAAAACAGGAACTGTTTATCCTGATACCTATGTAATTATCTGCGGACATTATGATACCATAACCGGTTCCGGAGTTAGCGACAATGGAAGCGGAACGTCTATTATATTGGAAGCTGCAAGAATCTTAAAAGATATTCCAACAGAATATTCTATTAAATTCATTCATTTTTCAGGAGAAGAACAGGGACTGGAAGGAAGCTATCATTATGCAGACAATGTGGTTTTTCAGAATAATATCCGTCAGATGAATATAAGACTGGTATTTAATATAGATCAGGTAGGTGGTAAACTTGGCAATAACAATAATACGATAAAGTGTGAGAAAGGCGTTAACGGAAGCTCTGCCAATAATGCAACTTCAAGTGCGTTTACACAACAGCTGGCCACTTGTACAAGTCTTTACTCCCCTCTTCAGACTGTAATTACTAACGCATATTCCTCAGATTATATTCCTTTTGAACAAAACGGAGATATCATTACAGGTTTTTATGAGAATATCAAAAGCAATAATGAACATACGGTAAATGATACCTTTGCCAATATAGATCCTGTGTATGTCTACAACGTAGGTATGGCAGCGGTTGGTGCTCTTCAACATTTTGCTGTAGCAACAACTCTGAATTTGGGAACAAGCGAAACAGAAGGACAGAAATCATTAGAATCTGTAAAGATCTACCCTAACCCGGCAAAAGATGTATTGACAATTGACCTGCCAAATACGATTAATGATTTTAATTTCGAATTAACAGATCTGCTGGGCCACACTTTAATTAAACAGAATAACAAGAAAACGATCCAGGTTTCTTCTCTGACAAACGGTGCCTATTTAGCTATAATAAAAACTGCTGATCATACCGCTGTACGGAAAGTAGTAATCAGCAAATAGCTCACCGCTAAAAAAAATAAATCAAAAATGCTTTTATTACACGTTATAAAAGCATTTTTTATTTATACTACAAAATTAATATTCTTTCATTGTGATTTAATTATTACTTTTGCAAAAATCACCAACTAATGAAAAATATAATTAATTTACTATTTTTTTGCCTGCTAAGTCAGCAACTATCATCTCAAACATTTATTCAGGCCTATCAGAACAGGGCCAATCAGGTTACTCAAACCAATATTACAACGAATTTACAGCAATTTGAAAACCTGGGTGTCAAAACTACAGGTTCCACGAACAATGCGAATACTCTCACGTGGATAAAAAATAAGTACCTCTCTTATGGCTATACAGCCAGTCAAATCGTTGAAGATCCTTTTACATTTGGAAGTACGAGTTCAAAGAATCTGATCATTACGAAAACAGGGACAACATATCCCAATACGTATGTAATTATTTGCGCGCATTATGATACGGTAACGGGATCCGGCGTAAGTGATAACGGAAGCGGAACTTCAATTTTATTAGAGGCCGCAAGAATTTTAAAAGATGTCCCTACCCAGTATTCAATAAAATTCATTCATTTTTCAGGAGAGGAACAGGGACTTTACGGGAGCTACCACTATGCAGACAATGTAGTTTTTCAAAACGGAGTTCGCAAACTTAATATAAGACTGGTCTTCAATATTGATCAGGTGGGAGGTAAATTAGGAAATAACAACAATAAGATAAAATGTGAAAAGGGAGTTAACGGAAGCTCCGCCAATAATGCAACATCGAGCTCTTTCACCCAGCAGTTGGCAACCTGTACAAGTCTGTACTCTCCTCTTCAGACAGTGATGGCTACCGCATATGCTTCAGACTATATACCTTTTGAAGAAAACGGAGATATTATCACAGGTTTTTATGAGAATATCAGGAGCAATAATGAGCATACGGTAAATGATACCTTTGCCAATATAGATCCTGTATATGTATTCAATGTAGGTAAAGCTGCTGTTGGTGCGCTCCAACATTTTGCCGTTGCATCTACAACCGCAGCAATGGTTCTAAACACAGAAGAAACAAAAGCTCAGGCATCAATAGAATCAGTAAAGATCTATCCTAACCCGGCAAAAGATATTATAACTATTGACTTACCTGATACCATTAAAGAATTCAACTTTGAGCTGACAGATCTTTTAGGACATATTCTGATCAAAAAGAAAATCAAAGAAAAATCGATATTTCCGGTTTGCAGGAAGGAGCTTATCTAGTCATTATAAAAGCCAAAGGTCAGAGTACAACAAGAAAAATTGTTATAGAAAAATAAATCATCAAATATCTCTCAATTACAAAAATGCTTTTATTATCAACAATAAGAGCATTTTTTATTTATTACATAATATTTTTATTCTTTCATTGTGATTTTATGATTACTTTTACAAAAATCACCTAACAATGAAAAATATAATTACTCTTCTTTTTTGCGCTTTATTAGGCCAGCAATTACAATCTCAAAGCTTCATTCAAGTTTATCAGGACAGGGCAAACCAGGTTACACAAACCAATATTACAACCAATCTGCAGCAGTTCCAAAATCTTGGTGTAAAAACAACAGGTTCTACCAATAATGCCAATGCGCTTACGTGGATCAAAAACAAATATTTATCGTATGGCTACACAGCAAGCCAGATTGTTGAGGATCCTTTTACCTTTGGAAGCACAAGTTCCAAAAACCTGATCATAACCAAAACAGGAACAGTATATCCTAATAAATATGTTATTATTTGTGGGCACTTTGATAGCATCGTAGGTCCGGGAACCAATGATAACGGTAGTGGTACTTCAATTATACTGGAAGCTGCCAGGATCCTTAGAAATGTTCCGACAGAATATTCTATCAAGTTTATTCATTTTTCCGGGGAAGAACAGGGATTAAGAGGAAGTTCTCATTATGTAAACAATGTAGCTTATCAAAACGGTGTTCGAAAGCTGGATATAAAACTGGTATTCAATCTTGACCAGGTAGGTGGAAAAATGGGGAATGTAAATAACAGAATATACTGTGATGAGGATCAGGGAGGAGTAAGCAGCAATAATGTGGCATCAAGTGCGGTTACACAACAGCTGGTAACCTGTACTACTCTATATTCTCCACTACTTACAGGGATTGATCCGGCAGAAGATACGGACTATATCCCTTTTGAACAGAAAGGAGAAGTAATTACAGGATACTTTGAGTATAAAAGAAGCAGTTATCCGCATACTGTGAATGATACCTTTGCGAATACAGACCCTGTATATATTTTCAATGTAGGAAAAGCAACGGTGGGGGCACTTCAGCATTTTGCAGTAGCATCCACTACGGCATCTTTAGTTTTGAATACCAAAGAAACCGCCGCAGATAAGCTTGAATCCATTAAAATTTATCCCAATCCGGCAAAAGATATTCTGAGTCTGGAATTACCATCTTCCGTTAGCAACTTCAGTTTTGAAATCACCGATCTGTTAGGTAGGTCTTTACTTAAGCAAGAAAACCAGACAAGAATTAATGTTTCTAATTTGCCAAAAGGGGTTTATTTAGGAAATCTTAAAGCCGATGAGCATACAGTAGTTAGAAAAATTATGATTGAATAATCACTTATACTATATATCTTAATACAAAAGCTTTCTATTTTTAGAAAGCTTTTGGTTTTTATAATTCTTTATTTTTTTGTGATCTTTATTACGTAACCTCCTCCTGACGCCATTGATACGGTTAATTTTCTATTGGCTGGAATGTCAATGACTTCCTTTTTGTAATCTTTAGCAACACGATTCGCGTTGATTCCATCTTTAAATACTTCACCTTTGAAATTGCCTTTTCCTAGGAATGATAAATCTAATTCTACAGTACGTGCATTCCAGTTGGTTAAAGCACCCATATACCAATCATCTCCTTTTTTACGGGCTATTGCTACATATTTTGCGACCTCACCATCTAAAGCTATGGTTTGATCCCAAATGGTAGGAACCTTAGCAATAAATTCTGTACATTCCGTTTCTGCCATATAATTTGACGGGCTATCACAAAGCATATTTAACGGAGACTCAAAGACTATATATTCTGCCAGCTGACGGCATCGTGTTCCCTGGCTCATAGCTTCACTATCAACACTTTTGAAATTATCTTTGGTTGCATTACGCATTGCTCCCTGAGTATAATCCATTGGACCTGCTATCTGTCGGATAAATGGAATGGTTACATCATAGGTCACCTGGTCAAGATGATCTGCCCATTTCATTTGCTCCAATCCGTTTACCCCTTCAAAATTAATAACATTAGGATAGGTTCGTTGTAGCCCTGTAGGTTTATATGTCCCATGATAATCTATCAACAACTTATATTTTGAAGCCATTGCTGCCCCTCGCCGGTGAAAGTCAACAATGATCTGATCATCCCGATCCATAAAGTCTACTTTAAAACCTTTGATTCCCATTTCACTATAATGTTTACAAACAGCTTCCATATCACGATCAAAAGCATAATAACCAGCCCAAAGAATAAGCCCTACTTTTTTGGAATTTGCATAAGCAATCAATTCCGGCAGATTGATTTCAGGCACTACCTGAAAGAGGTCTGCTTTCTTATTGACTGCCCAACCTTCATCAAGAATCACATATTCTATTCCATATTGAGCAGCAAAATCGATATAATATCGATAGGTTTCATTATTAACCCCGGTCTTAAAATTTACATTGTACAAATTCCAATCATTCCACCAATCCCAGGCTACTTTTCCTGGTTTCACCCATGAATAATCTCCCTGAGAAGGAGTTGCCAATTTATAGACGATATCACTATCTGTCAAATCTGAGTCTTTCTCGGAAATAATAATGATTCGCCAAGGAAAGTCTGTCCCTTTATCGAATTGGGCAACAAAGTTTTCACGAGATTTTATGAGCATCTGCAAATTATTATGTCCCCCTTGCTGAACTTCTTTCGGGTAAGGTGCAAATACGCCTTTTAAACTATTGGATTTATCTCCCGGATATAAGAACATTCCCGGGTAATTGATCAGGTCAGATTCGGCAATACAAAGCTTTTTACCCTTTACTCCTTCAACAAGTAAAGGATTGATAGCGAGTCTTTTCTTATTCCATTCAGATAAAGGATAATGAAAATAAGGTTGTTCAAACGAGTTGAAAAATTGTTTTTCCAAAGGAGCTGTTTCCGGTTTATTGGTATAGTTGATAAAAGCTTTTTGATCTGCAGGGAAATTAAATTCAGCTTGTTCGGCCATTATTTTAAATGGCTTTTTAGCTAAAGACACAAATCTGTAACCAATCCCTTCATCATAAGCTCTAAAAATAATATGATAATCTTTAAACTCTATTATCAATTCATTATAATAGTCTTTAATTTGCTGGCGTTTATATATCCGCACATTGAAAGTCTGATTAACTTTTTTTTCCGACGATCTTAAAAGTTTTCCATTTTTCCCATAGAAAGATCCATCATCAAGTGTCATGGAGATAGCAGATTTGTCGAGCATTACATCTCCATTGTGTAATACGGAATACTCTACTGTTTTACCTATGTTGATGAAGGTTTTCAGTTTATTATTAGGAGAAGTGAGTATTAATTGTTTTTGAGCTGAAACCCCTGTAGGCAAAAGTATCAGACAGAATAAGATGAAAATAATAAAATCATTTTTTTTCATAAATATTACTGGGTATTTGTACAAATTCTGTTTATGACATATTCTTTAAGGTTGTTTTGAAAATAAAATGTAAATTATGAAAAATGTTTTGAAAATATCATCTGCTTTTTAAGTTTTTTTATGCCTAATACTGCTATGGCGCTCAGAATGCAAAAGATTACATAGGACAAAGAGGATTATTCTTTAAAACACAAAACCCTATCTAAAAGCAGATAGGATTTCATTATTCATATAGCTGAAATTAGTCTAGTAATTAAAATTCAGAGACAAGGTATAATACCTTCCGTTTCCTCTTACATACTCTGCATCTCGTGCAGTGTACATTGAAGTTGGAGTATAATAGGTTTTATTCAATACATTTTCTATTCCTAATCCTACTGTAATTACATTATTAAATTGGTAACTCCCTTGAAAATTAAAAAGGTTAAATTCCTTTACAGGACCTTCTCCTTCCTGATATTTTCCGGATATCGGTTCAAATTGTTCTCTTTTAAAGGAGTACATATGATAAACTCCCAATTGAAGCTTCTGGGATTTATTATTCCATTTGATATAAGAATTAAGTCTGGCTGGAGCGATCCTCAATCCGCTCAAATATTTATCATAGCTATTATCATTTTTCACGTCTACTTTTCCTTCCTGGTAAGTATAATTAGCTCCTATACTTAATCCTCTGGTCGGATATACGTTCATTGCCAGCTCTACTCCACTAATGTATTGTGGCGCCCTTAAAGGCGTCCAAAATCCGTTTACAGAGACCAAGTCTGCCCCCAATTTTGAATAATTATAAAAATAACTCGCTGAGAAATCAACAGCCCGGCCAATTTTACTGTTAAATCCAATCTCGTAATTATCAATAACAACAGGATCCGTATTGATTTCATTTAAAACATTAGTTTTAGCATCTCTCAGCACTCGTCCTAAATCATAAATATTAAATCCTCTTGAGTAAGAGGTAAAAGGCTGGAAAAAGTCAATTGCAACATAACTTACTCCTACATTATATGATATATTGGAATAATTTAACCGGCCTCCCTGCACATTAAATTCAGAGGCATTTCCAGAAGGCAATGTAGTATAATCCGGAACTTTTACAGATATCTTATCCCATCGCAATCCTGCTTTAACAGTTAAGTCTTTGGTGATAAACAATTTACCTTGTACAAAAGGAGCAGCGGCCAGCATACTCATTTCAGGAACCCATATTCTTCCGTCTACCAAAGGCTGGCTTGTTTTCTCATTGAGTAAATCAAGACCATAGGTTAAAGAACCCATCAGCTCATTTCCTTTTTTAAATTCAGTATTAAAATCTGCCCTGAATCCATATTTCTTTTCCAAAATAGCCGATTGTCCCCCTGTTTTCCATCTTGGTGGGTTACGATAATCATAGATTGTATAAAAGTCCTGAAAATAAAGCGTTGTATTGAGGGAAGTCTGATGGAAAATATTTTTATTGATATATTTTAAATATCCGTTATGATTATATCTTGTTCCCTCTTTCACCCCTTCTCTGTTTCCTAATTTTCCCGTAGAAGGTCTTTCTCCATACTTTCCGATATCAAGAATATATTTAGAATCCTGTAAACTGGAATAATAATTATACATTAACTCCACTCTATTATCATCATCTATATTATATCCTACTTTTCCGAATATGTTTCCTACACTGGTTTCTCCTAATCCATATCTTGGATTTTGAACCAAATCATCACCGTCTATTTTCACTCCATTCTGAGTAATTGTACCATTAATCAGGTAATCCCACTTTCCTAAGTTTCCAAAAAAACTCTGGGAAACCCTGTAGCCAGCGCCACCGTCCGATTTGAACATATTACTATTGAATAAATCATGACTGGTAAAGCCCAAAACTGTTTTTCCTGAAAATGGTTTGCTCTTAGTATTTTTCTGAGTGATATAATTGATGATACCGCCCTCTGCACCATTTCCATAAATGGATGTTGCTCCTTTAACAACTTCAATACGTTCAAGTACTGACGGATCAATACTTCTGATCTCCCTGTCATTATTTCGTAACGGACTTGATTGAGGAATACCATCGATCATGACCAGTACATTTCTACCCCTCAGGGTTTGGCCTCTATTTCCTACGAGATTATTACCAAAAGCAAGTCCCGGAACTTTATATGCTAATATATTACTGAGATCAGGAGATATCAGAGACTGCTCTTCAATTTCTTTTTTATGGATAATATGTACTGTAGAAGCCGTCTTTTTTACAATTTCGGGAGACCTTGATGCTGTGATAATAACTTCTTCAAGTCTCCTTTGATCAAGTGAATCTTTTTTTTGTGCATGTATTAAGGAAGCTGCGATTAAGCTTCCCAAACAAAAAATATTTTTTTTCATCTACGTGTTCTTATTTAGAATAATTAAAAGGCAAAAGTAATGCTTTTAATATTTTACTAAAT
Organism: Chryseobacterium sp. B21-037; assembly: GCF_028570785.1. Taxonomy (NCBI): domain Bacteria; kingdom Pseudomonadati; phylum Bacteroidota; class Flavobacteriia; order Flavobacteriales; family Weeksellaceae; genus Chryseobacterium; species Chryseobacterium sp. B21-037. The sequence continues at coordinate 1,099,403 of NZ_JALGCB010000001.1, read as the reverse complement.
AATACATATTTAACCCAATCAGATAAAATGAAAAACGATTGAATTATAAAAACTTATTTTAATGTAAAAAATCCAATAATTCAATTACAGTAATTTTATTTTTTACACATTAAGAGATAAATATCATGTTTACTAGCTAACACACATCTCAAATATTTTTATTTTCCATTCCTTTCCAACAAAACGCGTTCAATGTCTTTCAGGGAAAAGTTTTTGGCTTTCAACAGAATTAAGAAGTGATACATCAGGTCCGCAGCTTCATCCTTAAACAAATTTTCATTATCGTCCTTTGCTTCGATTACCAGCTCTACAGCCTCCTCACCTACTTTCTGGGCAACCTTGTTGATACCTCTCTGATATAGTGAGTAGGTATAAGATCCCTCTGTTTTATCATCAATTCTTTGTCCTATTTTTTCCTCCAGCTCATATAAAAATCCCTTGGAATCTTTTTCACCAAAACAGCTAAAGCTTCCGGTATGACAAACCACATTTTTAGGAGTAGCTTTTATCAAAATAGTATCCTGATCGCAATCAATATCGATACTTTTTACCATTAAAAAATTCCCTGACTCTTCTCCTTTTGTCCATAATCTGTTTTTTGACCGGCTGAAAAAGGTAACAATTCCTTCCGCCCTGGTTTTGTTCCATGCTTCTTCATTCATATAGCCGAGCATTAAAACCTGTAAAGTCCGTGCATCTTGTATAATAACCGGAACCAGCCCGTTTGTTTTATTAAAATTGATCATTTCTTACCTGTATTTTTTTATATAATAATTCTTTTTTTACATCCTGAATATGAATTTCTCCAAAATGGAAAATACTCGCAGCCAAACCACCGGTAGCTTTTGTTTCCTGAAATACTTCTGTAAAATCTCCTATTGTTCCTGCCCCTCCTGAAGCAATTACGGGGATATTGACAATTTCAGACACCGCTTTGGTTATCCTGATATCAAATCCCTTTTTGGTTCCGTCACCATCCATTGATGTCAGAAGAATTTCACCGGCACCTAAAACTTCAGCTTTTTTAGCCCAATCCAAAGTTTTCAGCTCTGTTGCTTCTCTTCCGCCTTTAATGTGGACCCAATCTTCATTATACACGAATTTTGTGTCAATGGCAACCACAATACACTGACTTCCGAATTCATTGGCCAGATCTGTAATAAGCTGTGGTTTCTTGACAGCAGAAGAATTGATACTGATCTTATCTGCTCCCGCTTCAAGAAGTTTTCTTACATCTTCAATAGAATTGATTCCTCCGCCAACTGTAAAAGGAATGCTTAATTCTTTTGCGATATCCCGGACAAGTTCTACAAAGGTTTTTCTTTCTTCAATAGTAGCTGTGATATCGAGAAAGACCAGTTCGTCCGCACCGTCAATTTCATATTTTTTAGCCAGGCTGATCGGATCTCCTGCATTTCGGAGTCCTTCAAAATTAATTCCTTTCACGGTTGTCCCATCTTTAATATCAAGACATGGAATAATTCTTTTTTTAAGCATTTTCAATAAAGTTCTGAAGTTCTTTTAATTCAATTTTCCCCTCGTAAATAGCTTTTCCGATGATCGTTCCGGAACAGCCTATTTCTTTCATCCTATATACATCCTCGATACCTGAAATTCCTCCACTGGCAATCAGATTAACAGGAACATTCCCTAAAATATCCTGATACAGATCGATTGACGGTCCCTCCAGCATTCCGTCTTTAGAAATATCCGTGCAGATTACCTGCCTAATTCCTTTTTCTTTATATTGAAGGATAAAAGAGATTACATCAATTTGACTTTCTTCAAGCCATCCAGAAGTTTTTATTTTTCTGTTTTCACAATCAGCTCCGAGAATAATTTTTTCAGGACCGTATTTGCTGACTAAAGTGTAACAGAGTTCCGGATCCTGAACTGCAATGCTCCCGATAGTCACCTGACTTGCACCAGCATTAAGAGCCGTCTCAATATCTTCCGGTGTTTTTAATCCTCCTCCAAAATCAATTTGCAAGGAAGTCTCGCGAGCAATTGATTCCAATATTTTCTGATTTACAATATGCCTGGATTTAGCTCCGTCCAGATCTACCAGGTGGAGATACTGAATACCGGAATCTTCAAACTCTTTTGCCACCTCAAGGGGGCTTTCGTTATATATTTTCTTTGTGTTGTAATCTCCTTTAGAAAGACGTACACACTTTCCGTCAATAATATCAATAGCAGGAATGATCTTCATAATTCCAGATTTAAAAAGTTTTGAAGTAATCTTGCCCCCACTTTCCCGGACTTTTCAGGGTGAAACTGGGTAGCAAAGAAATTGTCTTTTTGTAGTGACGCACTGAATGGAAGTATATAATCACAAACAGAAGTCGTATACTCAGAAAGCTCACAATAGTAGCTGTGCACGAAATACAGGTCATTTGTTTTTTCAATACCTGAAAAAACAGGACTCTTCAAATCGTTTACCGTATTCCATCCCATATGAGGAACGATATCATTCGCCGGAAATTTTTTGACATTGATATCAAAAATTCCCATTCCTGTAGTATTTCCTTCTTCATTATCTTTACACATCAGCTGCATTCCCAAACATATTCCCAATACCGGCTGTTTTAACCCGGGGATAAACGTATCAAGTCCTTTTTCCTTTAAAAGTTCCATTGTTGAAGATGCTTCTCCTACGCCAGGGAAAATCACTTTATCAGCCTGTTGAATAATAGTAAAATCATCACTGACCACTGATTCCACGTTTAACCTGCCCAAGGCATTCTGAACGGATTGTACATTTCCGCCATTATATTTAATAATTGCAATCATCTTATAAGCTTCCTTTAGTTGAAGGTAAATTAAAATTCTGATCGGTCTGATTTACAGCCATCTTTAAAGCTTTGGCAAAAGCCTTAAAAACAGACTCGATCTTGTGATGCTCATTGCTTCCTTCTGCTTTAATATTCAGGTTGGATTGAGATGCATCGGAAAATGATTTAAAAAAGTGGAAGAACAATTCAGTAGGAACATCTCCTATTTTTTCTCTTCTAAAATCAGCATCCCAAACCAGCCATGGTCTCCCTCCAAAATCCAGAGCCACCTGGGCCAGACAGTCGTCCATCGGAAGTAGAAAGCCATATCTTTCAATCCCTTTCTTATTTCCTAATGCTTTAAGAACAGCCTGCCCCAGAACGATGGCCGTATCTTCTATCGTATGGTGTTCATCTACCTGCAGATCTCCCTTCACCTGAATACTTAGATCTAAATTTCCATGCTTTGAAATTTGCTCAAGCATATGATCAAAAAAGTGCAGTCCTGTTGAAATAATGGAGTTGCCTTTCCCATCGAGGTTAACTTCAATTTCTATTTCTGTTTCATTAGTCTTCCTTGCAACTTTTGCTTTTCTTGGCATATCTTTTAAAAACTGATAAATTTCCGACCAGTCTTTGGTTGTCAAAGCAGCATTATCATCAGCCGTTTCACTGATAAAAATTGCTTTTGATCCTAAATTTTTGGCCAACTGAATATCTGTCAATCGATCTCCGATAACGTATGAGTTTTCAAGATCATAATTTCCATAGATGTATTGACCAAGCATCCCAATTCCTGGCTTTCGGGTAGGAAGATTTTCACGTTCAAAACTTTTATCAATTAATATATCATTGAAAATTATTCCTTCATTTTTAAAAGCATTCAACATTTTTTCCTGAGGCTTAATAAAGTTTTCGTAAGGGAAGCTTTCAGTTCCCAATCCATCCTGATTGGTTACTATTACCAATTCATAATCCAGTTCCCTGGCTATTTTGGAAAGGTTTTGAAAAACACCCGGATAAAACTCCAGTTTCTCCAAAGAATCAACCTGAAAATCTGTAGGTGGCTCAATAATGAGTGTCCCGTCACGGTCTATAAACAGTACTTTTTTCATAATTACACTCTATTTAAAACAGCAATTAATTTTATATTTTCTTCTCTTGTTCCGATATTGATGCGTATGCAATCAGGAATGGCCGGAGCCCTTTTATTGGTAAGTACCTCATTGGCCAGTAACTTTTGATGAACCTGGTCTGCATTGGTAAATTCAACCAGGAAAAAATTGGCATCAGTAGGGAAAATTTTGGTCACGCATTGAAGCTTTTTGAGCTCATTGTTTAACCAGGCTCTTTCAATTAATATATTTTCAACATTCTGCTGAAACAAATCTATCTGATCGATGCTTTTTAAAATCAAATCCTGGCTTAAAGAATTAACGTTATAAGGAGCCTTCACTGTGTTGATGAGATTAATGATTTCTTTAGAAGCATAGGCGATCCCAACTCTTGCTCCCGCTTTTCCCCAGGCCTTTGAAAAAGTTTGAAGAACGATAAGATTTGGATATTTCATCAGCAATTCCAGGCTTGATTTTTTATCTGAAAATTCAATATAGGCTTCATCGACTACTACAATTCCATCAAAATTCTGTAAGTAGAATTCAATATCATCGACACTATTCCCCGTAGGATTATTAGGCGAACAAAGGAAAAATATCTTTGGTCGGTTTTCCATGGATATCTTGAGAAAGTTTTCCTTGATAATCTCAAAGTTTCCGTCAAGATCCATTTTGATCACCTTGTTTTCGTTGATCGTAGCATAAAATGCATACATTGCAAAAGATGGATTCATCATCATGATAGCGTCTTTTTTTGGCTCACAGAAAATCCTTATGATCAGGTCTATAAGCTCATCGCTTCCGTTTCCGATTGCAATCTGCTCTGGAGATAGTTCCTTGAGATCTGCAATTTTCTTTTTAAGCATCTTCTGGGTGGAATCAGGATACCGGTTAAACTCTCCAAAAGGACTTTCATTGGCATCCATTAGAACCGGTGATTCAAATTCATTATGATCCCTGAAACTGATATAAGGTTGTAGCTCTAAAATATTCTTCCGTACAAACTGACTGATCGTTAATTGTTTCATCTATTTTTTATTTTTTAATCGTATTGAAACGGCATTCCTGTGGGCAAATAATCCTTCTGCCTCTGCCATTATTTCTATTGTTTTTCCCAAATTCTGCAAGCCTTTTGCTGAAAGCTCCTGAAAAGTGATTTTCTTTACAAAACTGTCCAATGAAACGCCGCTGTAATTGCGTGCAAATCCGTTGGTAGGAAGTGTGTGATTGGTTCCACTGGCATAATCTCCGGCACTTTCACAGGAATAGTTTCCTAAAAACACAGACCCGGCATTTTGAATTGAAGAAATAGATTCCTCAAAATTTTCTATTGCCAGAATAAGGTGTTCCGGACCATATAAATTGCTGAATTCTATTGCTTCTTCTACCGTATTCAGTAAAATAAAATAACTGTTGTTTAAAGACTCTTCTGCAAATTGATTCCTGGGAAGTTTTTTGATCTGATTATCTATTTCTTTGATCGTTTCAGTAAATATTCTAAAATCTGTAGAAATAAAAACAACCTGACTGTCACTTCCGTGTTCTGCCTGAGAAAGAAGATCAGCCGCACAAAAAGCAGGCACTGCCTGTTGATCTGCAATAACCAGAACTTCACTTGGCCCTGCAGGCATATCAATGGCTACCCCATAGTTTTGTGCATATTCTTTTGCTGCCACCACAAACTGATTTCCGGGCCCGAATATTTTATATACGTTAGGTATGCTTTCTGTTCCAATAGCCATTGCTGCAATAGCCTGTGCTCCTCCTGCTTTAAATATTCTGGTCACCCCACAAATCATTGCGCTATAAAGAATGGCAGGATTAATATTTCCATTTTTATCCGGAGGAGTGCACAGAATAATTTCTTTACATCCTGCTAAACGGGCAGGAATAGCCAACATCAGAACAGTTGAAAATAAAGGCGCAGTTCCTCCGGGAATATAGATCCCTACTTTATCAACCGCACGATTTTCCCGCCAGCAAATCACTCCTTTTGTAGTCTCTATCTTTTTCGTTTCCGGTTGTTGCAGAGCATGAAATTTTGTAATGTTTTCGCTCGCCTCCTGAATTGCCTTTTTTAACGCTGGGCTGACCAAAGATTCCGCCTGTTCAATCTCGACTTGAGAAATTTCTATTTCTTCAATATCAGCAGAATCATATTTCTTCGTAAATTCAAGCAATGCTTTATCACCTTCCTCTTCTACCTTCCTGAATACTTCTGAAATAATTTCTGAGATTTCTTCTTTTTTCCTGGCCGGACGCTTAACCAGCTCCTTCCATGTTTCTTTTTTAGGATACCTGTGTATAAACATAATTAAATTACCATTTTATCGATTGGAATTATAAGAATATCTTGTGCTCCGTTGTCCTTGAGTTCATCAATGACGTCCCAGAACCTTTCTTCGTCAATAACGGAGTGAATACTGCTCCACCCTTTTTCAGCCAGGGGAAGTACGGTAGGACTTTTAAGAACCGGAAGCACTCTGGAAATATCTTTGATCTTATCATCAGGTACATTCATAAGAATATATTTGGAATTTTTTGCTTTGAGCACAGCCTTGCCCCTGAATAAAAACCGATTCAGAATGTTTTCTTTTTCCTCATTCAACTGAAGGTTTTTAGCAAGTACTGCTTCAGATTTCAATAAGGTGATAGTCTCCCTTAATCCGTTTTTAAATAAAGTGCTTCCCGAACTTACAATATCACAGATCCCGTCTGCCAATCCTATATTGGGAGCAATTTCAACAGAGCCTGAAATAACGTGAATATCTGCTGATACAGCATTTTCTGCCAGAAATTTTTTAAGGGTGTTAGGATATGATGTGGCAATTTTCTTTCCCTGAAAATAATTCAGTTCATCGGTTTCTACATCTTTGGGAACTGCTAGAGAAACCCTGCATTTTGAAAATCCGAGCTTCTGAACAATTTCAATTTGCTTTTCTTTTTCTACCAGCAGGTTTTCACCTACAATAGCGATATCCACCACACCATCTTCAAGGTATTGAGGGATATCAGAGTTTCTGAGATACATGATTTCAAATGGAAAATTGTCTACAGAAACCTTTAGCTGGTCTTTTCCGTTGTTAACGAAAATTCCACAATCTTTTAAAAGCTGTAAAGAATCTTCATAAAGTCTGCCGCTCTTCTGGATGGCAATTTTTAATTTACTCATTGTTGCACATATTGGGTCTGAGTAAATGAAAAGTATTTTTGAAAAGTTTCCGGGAAGAATTTGAAACAAAAAACCGTCTGTTACTCAGACGGTTTTTAATTATTTTTTGATTTTAACACAGGCTACTATCAATCAATTCCGTCTTAGCAGAGATGATGATGATAATGATGTAGTGTTAAAAAATTCGGTTTCATGTTTGAAAATTGTGGTACAAATGTAGGACTTATTTTTAAATAACAAAATTTTTTTTACAAAATTTCATGATACAAATTCATCAGTTCCTGTGCAATAGGTTCGTCATTAAACTTCTGAACGAACTCAAAACCCAGATCAGCACGACGTTTTCTTTCCGCCTGATTATCCCATAAAAATTGTATTTTGGATTGAATATCCAAATAATTTTCCGGATTAATATAAACGGAGTTCTTTCCTCCCGCTTCCGGCAGACTGCTTATATTACTCGTTATGGCAACGGTTTTTGAAAAAAGCGCTTCAATAACAGGGATTCCAAATCCCTCAAATAAACTGGGATAAATAAAAATATCAGCAAACTTATAGATAACGGCCAGTTCATCCATAGAAACTCCTTCTAAAAAGTGAACCTGATTTTCTAATTTATTCTTCCTGATGAAGGTTTCCAGTTTCTTATAATATCCGGTTTTCCGCCCTATAACAACCAAAGGAATTCCGGTTCCATTGATAGCCTTTAAAACATTTAAAAGATTTTTACGCTCCTCAATAGTCCCTACATTTAAAATAAATCTTTCCGGAAGTTTAAATTTTTCTTTTGTAGCTTTAATCAAATCTTCGGGCTGCTGTTCTTTAAAAGCCTTGTGACAACCCTGATAAATAACTTTAATTTTATTTTCAGGTACCTTCAGATATTGGATAATATCGTTTTTGGTCTGTTCTGAAATAGCAATAATTTTGTCTGCACTTTGCGCCGCCTTTTTAAATTTCCATAAATGAATCTTGCGGTCAAAAAATGAGTAATACTGAGGATATCTTACGAAAATAAGATCATGAATCGTTACAACCTTCTTTATTGGTTTTTTGTCCCATTTTAAAGGCAATTCCCCGGATAGACCATGAAAAATATCGGCTCCGCTTTTCTGGGCATCCTTTCCCATTTTGAACTGACGGGACATACTTCCTTTGGAGGTTTCAACAAACTGAACATTAGGGTTTTGAAGTATATCTGCCCCCCTGTCTGATTTATTTTTATTGAGTAACAGGTACTGATTATTGGGAAAATATTCTGAAAGAATTCTTACAAGATCCCTGGAATAATTACCCAGCCCGGAAGTATTATGGAAAAAACGTTTAGCGTCAAAAGCAATCTTCATGATTCTATCTTTTTTTGAAATTCCTGAAATGTTCCAAAGCTATACTTCTTATTTTTCAGCCATCCTATGAATTCATCAAACCTTTCTACCATATCAACTCCGGAATTTTTCACCGTAAAGCCAGGAAGTTTAAAGGCTTCATCCTTAATTTCAGCAAACTCCCATGGGTGAAAGTATATATTAAGGTACTTATCTTTCTTCAGGCTATCTGAAGCTATTTTTTTATAGATGGAAAGGGGAAAATTATGGAAACTCAGCCAGAATAAAGGAATCCTGAAATTTGGAGAAACAGAAGCCGGAATCTGGGTAACATTTCCCTCTTTGAAGTAAGTCCTGGATACTTTCAGGTTATTATATCTTCCCGGTAAAAAGGTTGGATTAATCGAAGAATTATAAGAATAACCCGCTTTTTCCACTGCCATTTCATTAACAGGCATCATCCTTGGCATCCGAAGGCCGGTAACTTTTGCTGAAAATAACTCTTCAAGTTTCTCCCGGGATTCTTTTAAATGCTTTTCCTCAAATTCAGAATGAAACCATGTGTGGGAAGCCAGTTCATGTCCTTCGCTTAACAATCTTTCGATTAAATGTTTACTGTTTTCTGCAAAGACAACAGTTGAAAAAAAAGTCGCTTTTACCTGATGTTTTTTCAAAAGGTCAAGTATTCTTTCCAATCCTTTCTGAGAAATAGAGATCTGCCTATCAAAAGGAATTTCTCCTTTATACTCTAATGGCATATCAAATTCCTCGATGTCAAAACTTAATAAAACCATTTATAATTTTTTATTTTTAATAATGTAATTAGGCCTTTCTTTAACCTGTTTAAAAATTTTGCCCAGATACATCCCGATAATTCCAAGGATGATAAGCTGTAAGCCACCAAAAAATACGATCGTCATAATCAAAGATGCCCAACCTGAAATTTCTGTATGAGACACAAAAGAATGAATCACATAGATTCCATAGCCGATCACTGATATTGCAGAAAACAGGAATCCCAAATAAGCCGCAATATAAAGAGGTTTTACGCTGAAAGCCGTTATTCCCGTGAAAGCAAAAGTTATCATCTTCTTGAGATTATAACTACTTTTACCAGCCAACCTCTCATTAGCCGTGAAATTAAGGGCTGTTTGTTTAAAGCCCATCCAGCTTGTCAGTCCTCTTAAAAATAAATCATCTTCATTGAATTGCCTCATTACTTCCATAGCACTGGCATCCAAAAGTCTGAAATCAGATCCTCCCCCTTTAGTAAGGTTTACATCAGAAAGATTAGATAACAGCTTATAGAAAAAATCGGAGGTTTTCCTTTTAAAGAAAGAAATTTCTTTCGGATAGGTCCTTACCGTTAATACAACATCATAGCCTTCTTCCCATTTTCTGATCATATCAGGAATCAGCTCCGGAGGGTGTTGAAGATCTCCGTCCATAGAAATCACAGCATTTCCGTAAGCCTGATCCATCCCTGCTTTTACTGCCGGCTGATGCCCGAAATTCCTTGAGAATTCAATAAATTTCACTTCATCATACAGCTCGGACAGTTCCTCAAGTTTTTGCTGTGTATTATCCCTGCTTCCGTCATTTACAAATATAATTTCGAAATCATAAGCCTTTAACCCGGAAAAAACCTCTTTGATCTTCTGATGGATCATAGCTACGTTTCCTTCTTCGTTATAGGCTGGTATTACAATAGAAATTTTTTTCATCGGATCAGTTCAGGCTATAATTTTTTTCAAAATCTTTGGTTAAAAGTTCATATACAACTCTTAGCCAAACAATAATGCAAGGTACCGCTTTTAATGAATATTTGATGATATAATCATTTTTGACTGATTTAGGAAAAAGATCTGAAGTTGAAAAACAAGTAAAAATGATCACAAAAATCAACAATCCAATGATAAATGGTGTTCTTTCTTTCTGAAGAAAAAACCAGATCATCACTCCTACAACAGCAATGATATACGTAGGTGATTCTGAACTTGAGCTGAATAGCACCAAAAACAATAATGTAGAAGCCAGAATCATTAGCTGAAAAGCATAATTTTTATATTGTTTTATTCGCACATATGGCAAAGCAAATAATGGCAAGCCAAAAGCTAAAAATATAAGATTGGAAATGGAGGCATCCCCAAGAACTCTTCTTACAAAACCCATTAATGAAATATCCTGCATATTTCCCAATACCTGGTTTTCATTATTCTTCTCTACAATAGAATGAAACCAATCTGCATAGCTCTGTATGACAAACTGAGGAGTGGAATAGATCATAGGAATGACAAAAAACAATGCGGCAATTACAATCCCCGAAATAATAAACTTCATCTTATTTTTGATGAAGAAAAACTGGCTCAATCCTACAATACCATATATTTTCACAAAAACACCAATGAGAATCGCTGTAGCCGAACGTACTTCTTTTCTTTCATAGATGTATACTGCAGATAATATCAAAAGCCCTGTAAGAGCTACATTAAACTGCAGGCTTAATGCAGCGGTAATATACTCCTGGAGGCACAGCAATCCGAATATCGCCTTTTTGGAATCCGAAAACGGAAGCTTATAAATGGCAAATACAAATACAAAAGTATTAATCAGATTCCAGAGTGAAATTCCCAGCCAGTCCGGCATAACGGCAAACGGAGCAATCAATAAGCTAAAAAAAACTCCATAATGATTCAAATCAAAATAGAGGTCAGGATAATGGATAAATAAATTTTTCTGATGAATGGTATTAAAAAATACATTTTTAAAAATCAGATAGTTGTTGATGGCATAATCTCCTCTCAGATATTTGGAAATTGCAGTAACTACCGATATAATAAGATAAACCCCAAATATATATTTAGGGTTTAGTATAAATTTTAAAACTTTATCTTTCAAAATTGTGCAGTATTAGATGGATAAGTGCTTATATAGCTACATTATTTTCCCTTAATGCATCATTAAGAGAAGTCTTCTTGTCTGTAGATTCTTTCCTTGTACCAATAATCAAAGCACAAGGAACCTGATATTCCCCTGCCGGATATTGTTTGGTGTAGCTTCCAGGAATTACCACTGAACGGGCAGGTACTCTACCTTTGATCTCAATCGGTTGATCTCCTGTAACGTCAATGATCTTTGTTGAAGCAGTTAATACTACATTCGCTCCCAATACCGCTTCTTTTTCCACATGTACTCCTTCTACCACGATACATCTTGAACCAATGAAACAATCGTCTTCAATAATTACCGGTGCAGCCTGTAATGGCTCTAAAACACCACCGATGCCAACACCACCGCTAAGGTGAACATTTTTACCGATCTGTGCACAGCTTCCAACGGTTGCCCAGGTATCTACCATCGTTCCTGAATCTACATAAGCCCCAATATTTACATAAGAAGGCATCATAATTACTCCTGAAGCAACAAAAGCTCCTTCTCTTGCAATAGCATGAGGTACAACACGTACTCCTTTTTCAGCATAATTTCTCTTCAAAGGAATTTTGTCATGGAATTCAAATGGTCCCACTTCAATGGTCTCCATTTTCTGAATCGGGAAATACATTACTACAGCTTTCTTCACCCATTCATTTACCTGCCACCCGTTTTCCGTAGGTTCAGCAACACGAAGTTCCCCGGAATCCAATAAAGAAATAACTTCTCTTATCGCCTTCTGGCTATCTTCATTTTGTAATAAGTCCCTATTATCCCAGATGTTCTCAATAGTTTGTTGTAACGACATGTTTCTAATTTAAATTAATTTGAATAATTATACCGGCCAAAGATACAAAAAAGTTCAGCAAAACCTTTTGAAACTTACTGAATGCAAAATGATTTAAATCAATCTGCCATCGTATAAAAACTGAAATGATAATAGAAAGATAATACAGAATGTCTACTCATTATAAAACCCTTCGGGCATGCAGATACGCTTTATTCCAATACTTTTCATTTAAAGAAGAAATCATCACCCCTTTTGAGGTTGAAGCATGGATAAATCTGATTTCGCCATCGTTTCCGATATCATGAACAATGCCAACATGCGATACTCTGCTTCCACCTGCAGTTGCAAAAAACAGCAAATCCCCGGGTTTCACTTCACTGATGTCAATTTTCTTTCCCGTATCTGCCTGATCAGAAGATCTTCGAGGTAATTTCTGGTCGTTTTCTTCAAATACTTTTACCGTAAAACCGGAACAATCGAATCCTGAAGAAGTACTGCCTCCAAATTTATACGGAGTTCCAATGTACTTTTCAGCATCTTTCAGAATACTATTGATTGAGCCAGACACTTTCCCATTGAAATTTGAATCCAGACGTCTGAGGTTTTCAGATCTTGCCACTGTTTTTGTGTTACTCTTTTTTGAAGAAACACTTTTACTGCTTCCGCATGAAATCACAGTAGAGGTTACAATCAGCAAAGCAGCAATCTGCTTTATTCTCATTTTTCCAATAAATAATCCTGTTGTCATATCTGCTTGATTTTTACCGAGGTACCTAATTATCTACAAATATACATTTTATATTTTAATTATATAAAATCTATACTACAACTATATTATAAATATATGTTAAAATTTTATATTTATTTAATTATCACTATATTTGGTTTTAATTTTGAGAAAATGGCCACATATGAAAGCATAATTAAAATAACAGGATCAGTTGGTGACCTTGTTTTTTACACTTTGAACGGAAAAAATGTCGTCCGGAAGAAAAGTGGGTTTAATAAAAATGCTTTCAAAAAAAGCGCTTCCTACGAAAAAGTAAGACAAAACAGTTCCGAATTCGGACATTGCTCAAAAGTGGGGAAAATAATACGCCAGGCCCTGGACCATTACGTTAAAGCTGCTGGAGACCCGCTACTCTATCAAAGTTTCGCGAAAACAATGACGAGAATTAAGGATCTTGATCAGATTTCAGTAAGAGGAAACCGTAATGTGAAACATGGATTGCCTTTGGAAGAGGGAAAAAAACTGCTCAAGGAGTTTCAGTTTGGACAGATCCCGGTTATTTCAGACCATATTTCTGTCTCATTTGACCTTTGGGAGAACAATCTTCACATTCATAAAAAAAGTGAAGCTGATGAAGTTACCATTGTTACTTTAAAGGTAGATACTGACTCGTATTCGATTGAAAAGTTTGAACAAACCGAGGCTTTGAAACCTGACATGGAAATGATCAGGTTTGAAAAGCATTTTTCTGACGATGATCTTCTCCTCTATTTTATGGTTTTGAAAAGAAAAGGTGAGATTTTAAATATGGGGTTTGTGTAATGTAAACCATTCCTTTATTTATTTTTTCTAGCTCCCCTTTACGTAAAGGGGTTTATTTATATATTAAGTATACATCACGTCAGGATGTGACAAAAGCAGCAACCTAAAAAGCTATTGAAATATATTCAGCAACAGTAAAAAAGGAAACAAAAAATCCCTCATTTGAGGGAAGTATTTCTTAATCGTCACAGTGGGTAGTAACACAATAATTACCAGTTGGGTGATAACAACATTGATATTCTGCAGTTGGACAATGTGATCCTCCGCATGCTGGACCTGTTGGATCTGTTCCGATTCCGGTATCTGGTTTATCAGGGCCCCCTCCGTTAACTTGCTTTAGTTTCGCTCTTGAAACTTTTTTAGATTTTTCATAGTAGTTTTATTTTATGAATTGTGAATATAATAAAAATAAAGAAATATACAATGCGAATAAATAAAATAAAGCTAATTTTAAATATGAAATAACAATTGTAAAACTTTATAAGTGCTTTTAACAATTTCTTTATGATGACTTTGTTATCAGTTACAATAAATAATCTATTTGCTAAAACGGTAAAATACTTTAATGGAAAACATACCAATGTATACGTAAAAAACTTAAGCAATGAGCTATTTATGAGTTTATAAAAAATAATTGTGCTTTTGTGTATCAGGCTTATTATTGAAATAAAAAATCCCTTTATATAAAGGGATTGCTCATTGTTTGTGGAGAATACGGGGATCGAACCCGTCACCTTTAGACTGCCAGTCTAACGCTCTAGCCAGATGAGCTAATTCCCCATTTTTGTGGACTTCATTTTCTGAAGCGGTACAAAAGTAAGTATTTATAGCGCATATACAAATATTTTCTAAAATTTTATTTATAAACTTCTGTAATGAACTGAATAATAAATACAAAATTTAGTAAGATCAGGAATAAATATCTGTACCAGGATTACAATTCATTTTTTCCAAGGTCTATTTTTAACTTTTTTCTATCATTTGCAGTCTTTATGACTGCAATCATAAATGTATTATAAGAGTACACTTAAATTTATACTTATAATTTTTCATCGTTTTTACAGTCGTTGAGCTTCCCGATATGGGAAGCTTTTTTATTGAAAAAAAATATAGAAAATGACGTCTACATACCACACGGAGGTAAAAACTGGTTTGGAATTTGCTGAGAATTTTTCATCAATCTTTATAAAAATTATTCTTATAACCTAAAAGCTTACAATTATGATAATACGTGAAGATTTATTGCTGGCACATGGTGCGGTTTACAAGGAATTTCAACCAGATGAAATAATATTTGAAGAAGGCAGTCAACCTAAATATTATTATCAGATATGTACTGGTACAGTGGAGTTATTTAATTACCACTCAAACGGAAAAGAATTTATTCAGAACATTTTAAATGACGGACAAAGTATTGGTGAATCCCTGTTATTTACAGACAGACCTTATCCAATGAACGCAATTACAAAGACAAATTGCATCCTGTTATGTCTTGGCAAAAATGATTTTAATAATCTTGTAAGCCAGGATGCTAACATAATGCAGAATTTATTACAATGTTTGTCTGAAAGGTTGTATTACAAATATTTAATGCTTTTTAATTTATCAGGCATTGAGCCTGCTACAAAGATTAAAACAGTTCTGGATTATATTAAAGATTATAATTTAAGAGAGGTATCTGATACTGTCCAGGTTCCGTTTACCCGTCAACAGATTGCAAACCTTACCGGCCTGACGGTAGAAACGGTGATAAGAACCATAAAAAAAATGGAAACGGAAAATATCCTGAAAATAGAAAGAGGAAAAATCCATTATTAACGGGTAAAATACCTAATGATAGGAAAAAATAATCTGTGGAGTCTTTCAAAAAAGAAAGACTCTTTTTTTATGGCTTGAAAAAGATTTAATAGAAAATCTTCCCATTTACGATTGAAAGCAGATTACGGCTCTCCATCCTTTTGACTGTCCTTATGACCGATTCAATAGTTAACCCCGTCAACGATGCCAATTGCTGTCTGGTATAAGGTATAATAAAGGGGCGGGTATCATTTAATGTATAAAACTCTTTAATATAATCTAATAAAATAGTTAATCGCTCCTGAGAAGTGACACATCCCAGTGTTGAGAGCATAAGATTTTTATAGTGGATCCTTTCTGCTGTATAGGCATATAAATTAACTAAAAGAGAAGGAATATTTTCTATAAGTTGTATAAACTGATTCTTTTCTACGCGAATGATCTTACAATCTGAAATTGCTATTGCACTAAAAGGATATTTTTTATCAGTAAATAAATAAGATTCTGCAATACAATGCCCATTGAAAGGCAGGCCATAAAAATATTCTTTACCGTCAAAATGAACTGAATTCATCTTTGCTGTACCTTTTATAATCTGTAAATAATATTTTGCGCAAGTAGCCTCTTCTACTATACATTCATTAGCCCGATATTCTATTACTTCTCCCCCATTTTGAAGTAACAGATTTTCGCATATTATCATTTCTTAATGTTTGGTCATTCAAAATTATAGGTATATTATCAATAATTAGTGAAATGTGGTATCAAAAAGTACAACTGAAGGCATTCCGGATAGTTTATATTCTTTAAAAATAAGGCATTACGAATAGCAGTTACCATCCGATTATCAACAAGAAGAAATTCTCCTGATAAAAAGTAAAAAAATACATACCACATTCCTCATTTTCTCTTTACTGTGGCACATTGCTTGATAATGGATAAGCATATTTGAAAATAGCAATGGAACCTAGTTTAAATCAAGAAACATTAAGCAATGATGAAGTGACTGTAATACTTGCTCTTTTGGATAAAGATTTACAAGAAATGATGCTTTATTGTGTTGAACATCAATGGAAATTTGAAATGATTAATTCACATAACCTACAGCTTCGTATTCCCAAGGATTCTATTCATCTGCTTTTTTATTTAGGGCATAAAGTTTTATCAGGAGATAAGCCATCAATTTACAATTGATAGTTTAGATTTTTTATCTTTTTATTGATCTCGGTTATTAGATCCTACAAAACAAATATTCAATTATTTGTTTTACAAAAAAAACACAAAAAGTGCACAAATTAAATAAAAAATTATATATTTGCGCTCAACAGAAACGAGGATTACTAACGATTTTAACTAAAAAGGAGAAAATGAAGATTCCCATATTCTCCACTCTTGTAAAACTATCAAAACTATGAAGAAACTTTTTTTTCTTTTATTAGCAACTTTTGCACTAATAGGATGTAGCTCAGATGATGATACGATCTATGATTACATCGGAACCTGGTCAGGAACTTATGATGGAAGCGATAAAGGGGTTTGGAATATTGTAGTCGCAAGTGATGGAACCGTAAATGGAACAATGCATTCTGATGTTAATAATGAAAATTACAAGATTGCCGGTCATTTAAATGATTCAGGGGAGTTAAACGCTTCAGTTGGTCTTCCGTCTGATGGTTCTTTCAACGGAAACCTGGGTACTGATAAAAAAGGAAACGGAAGCTGGACAAATGCTGTTCCTACCCCTACAAGATCCGGATCATGGACTGGGGAAAAAGATAAAAGTCAATAAGGTTTATTACTACATATAAAAAGGTGGCCAGTGGTCACCTTTTTTTGTTTCTTATTTAAAACGTAAAAATCTCCGGTAGCATACCGGAGATTTATCTTAATAATATATAAAAAAATGATGTGGTGTGTTGCTTTTATATAATCAATTTTAAGGAAAACCTTAATATTTATCGTATGTAAAGCATGATTTGCGTGTGCGCTTTTGTTATATGCAAATACTGTACCCTATGAAGTGATTTTTTCAATAAAATTTCAGGTTTAATGTCAACTTATAGAATATCAATAGATTAAATTTACATCATCTATCATATAAAAAAAAGCCCGCAAAGCCCATTAACATTAAAAAAACAGAATTCAAAAAAAATCCTGCGTAGTGCAGGATTCATTTTATTCATATGTATAAGCTGTAAAATTGAGTACCATCAGAAATTTTACTTGGTATTTTTCAATTGCAAAGTGCGTTGTAAAAAGGACTGATTTGCCAGTTTTTCTTCTGCTTCATCAATGGCTTTTAATAAGTGATTGTTATTGTCGGCAATTTCTCCCAAAACAGTTGAAATAAGTTCCCATACAGGCTTCATTTTTTCGATGAGTTCAAGACCTTTGGGTGCTAATCCGATCAAACGTTTTCTTTCATCCTGCTTATCCTTTTTTGAAATAATCATCTTCTCCTTTTCAAGTTCCTTAAGTAAGCTTATTGTAGAGGGATGGGTATACCCTATTTCATTGGCCAGCTCCACAACACTCAGGGGCTGTTTGTGATAAAGTGTAAAGATAACAGGAAACCACTTAGGCTCAAAATCAATATCAAATGCCTTATAAACCAAAGCTCCATCTTTACGGAGCTGTTCACTTAGCCTTTGCAATCTTGTGGATATCGCAAGAATTCCGGATTCGTTAATAACATTCATTAGATCTCATTTAAATTAAGAATATAAAAGACGTTATCAGCACTCATCAGAGGAAATGAAGGAGGGAGATCTTCTTTGGCAATTTTCTGAAACCGGTTACGTTCATAAAAACGCATGGCCGCATTCAGCACAGAAACTGTCCCCAGCATAATTTCTTCAATTTTATTTTCCCTACAATACGAAATCAGGATATCTAATAATTTTTGTGCGATCTGATGTTCTTTTCCCCTGAATTCTTTTTTAACAAACATCTTTCTGATGGCTGCAGCCTTTTCGTCAAATTTAACTAAAGCAATGGTACCTACCAACTCTTTATCCAGAAAAGCCCCCCAAAAGTTTCCGCCCCCTTCTCTATAAAAGCTTTCAATCTTTAAAAGATCCGGCTGGTCTTCGATCGTGATAGGAATATTAAATTCTTTTTGCTGAATATTCAGAATCAAATCTATGACTTGTTCGCAATAAGTATTACCGATAGGTTGGATTTCTAATGTCATAATTTTTATTTAATGTACAAAACTACGTAGTTAACTACATAAAAACAAATATATTTAATCAATCAACAATAATTTATGTTATCAATAAAAAGACGCATACAATATCTGCATGCGTCTGATCTATTTAAAAAGTGGCTAGAAAATTACTTCCAACCACCACCTAGTGCCTGATATAAGTCAACTGCAGCTTTCATTTTGTTGTATTCTGCATTTGAAATATTCAATTCTGCATTCAATGAATTTACACTCGCATTCAACACTTCAAGGTAATTGGCCATACCATAGTTAACCAATTCCTGGGAAAAATCTACTGATTTTTTATACGCGTCCAGTTCCTTTCTTTTAAGTTCAATAAAAGAATCCTGTACTCCAAATACCCGTATTGCATCAGATACTTCTTTTCCTGCAGTAAGAACTGTTTTTCTAAAATTCAGATAAGCCGTTTCCTGATTGGCCAGGCTCACGTCATAATTCGTTTTGATCTGTCTTCTGTTGAGAATAGGTTGTGCCAATCCTGTTACTACATTGGCAAATAACGAATTCACACTGAATAAATGATCAATATCTACAGACTGTACTCCACCGGTTCCGGTAAGTTTTAGTGTAGGGTAAAACTGTGCTTTCGCAGAGTTGGTTAATTCGAAAGCATTCATCAGATTGTATTCCGCACGCATTACATCAGGACGGTTGGCCAGTAATTGAGCCGGATATCCAAGCTTGATATCCTTCGGAAGGCTTTGGCTTTCTAGTGTTGATCTTTCAATAGCATGAGAAGGTTCTCCCATCAACAGACTCAT
The DNA here is from genome assembly GCF_028570785.1 of Chryseobacterium sp. B21-037. Classification (NCBI taxonomy): domain Bacteria; kingdom Pseudomonadati; phylum Bacteroidota; class Flavobacteriia; order Flavobacteriales; family Weeksellaceae; genus Chryseobacterium; species Chryseobacterium sp. B21-037. The sequence continues at coordinate 1,079,957 of NZ_JALGCB010000001.1, read as the reverse complement.
TGTATTCTCCAAAGACTGGATTTGAGTATCAATATCAATAAGTAGAGATTTCGCATTAAAAACCAACGCTTCACTTTGCTGAACCGCCACTTCAGTTACCGTTCCTGACTCTTTCAGAGCTTTTGTTGTTTCAAGGTTTTTTTCCCGGACATCAATGGTTTCCTGAATAATTCTTTTCTGCGAATCGAAAGTCAGCAGTTGATAATAAGCAGAAGCTACTGAGGCTACCAAACTGCTTTTTACAGCCTTGTGTGCGGCAACTGTTCCTAAATAAGTGGCAAGCTGCGCTTTTTCCTGAGCTTTTAATTTACCCCAGATATCCGCTTCCCAACCTATAGTCGCTGTAATATCAAACTGATTTACATAACGTCTTTCTCCAATGATCTGACCAAACTGGGTATTGATGGATTGGGTTTGAAACGTGTAATTGGGCCCGATTGAAACCGTTGGCTGATATGCTGCTTTACTTTGTTTAAGATAAGCTTCGGCAGAGGCAATACTCTGTAATGCAATTCTGATATCTAAATTGTTTTCCAAAGCTTTTGAAATATGCCCCTGTAATATGGGATCCGTAAAAATTTCTTTCCAGGAGATATCAGCAATACTTGCACTGTCCTTAGGAAGCATATCGGTACGGAAAAGCTTTTCGTCCACGACATTTTTCGGTCTTTCATACTCTTTTCTCGCCATACATGATGAAATGGCTCCCAGTATGAAAACTGAAAAAGTTATTCCTTTTATGATGTTTATTAAACTTTTCATTGTTAAAAATTGGAAGTTAGAAACCAGAGGTTAGAAGTAAGATCGGAAATTCAATTATTCTTCTACTTCTACCTCTCTGGTTTTTATTTTTATTCAGCTAAATTGATGTCTTCTCTTTTAATCGGTTTGATTTTTTCCTGCAATGTTTCAAAGATCACATACAATACAGGAATTACGATAAGCCCTAATACCGTTCCTATCAATAATCCAATGGCAGCACCCGTTGCAATAGATCTGTTTCCTACCGCTCCGATTCCACTTGCCAGCACCAATGGTAATAGACCAAATATAAAGGCAAATGAGGTCATCAGAATCGGTCTTAATCTTGCCTTCGCAGCATTGATTGCAGACATGACAATGGTTTCACCATGATGTCTTCTCTGAACTGCAAATTCAACAATCAAAATGGCATTTTTAGCCAATAATCCGACCAACATGATCAAGGCAATCTGGAAATAGATATTGTTTTCCAAGCCCATGATTTTTTGTCCAAAATAAGCTCCCATTACCCCTAATGGAAGTGAGATCACAACAATCAGCGGAAGAATATAACTTTCATATTGCGCAGAAAGGATAAAGTAAACAAAAATTAAACTTAGCCCAAAGATTAATACGGTCTGAGATCCGGAGTTTAATTCTTCTCTTGTCAATCCGGTAAACTCAACATCGTAATTCTGATTCAGGGTTTCTTTCGCTACCTGCTGTACCGCAGTAATAGCATCCCCGGAACTGTACCCCTGGGAATTACCCCCTGTAATTTTTACTGATGTAAAAAGGTTATAACGACTTACAGACTGTGGACCATATGTTTTGTCTAATGTCACAAATTGCGAAATAGGAGACATTATACCCGAACCTGTTTTTACATAGAGATCGTTAAGATTATCGATGTTTTTTCTGTTTTCAGGAAGAGCCTGAACCATTACTCGGAATTGTTTTCCGTATTTCGTAAAGTCAGCTGTATAAATCCCTCCAATATATCCCTGCATTGTACTTAGGATGCTATTTACAGAAACTCCTAATTGTTTTGCCAAAGGAACATTAATTTCCATTTGATATTGCGGGTACTTTGTATTGAACGAGGTCTGTGCAAACTCTATCTCGGGTCTTTCCATAAGCTTACCGATGAATTCATTAGTTTTATCATCAAGCGCTGTATATTCACCACCGGATTTATCCAGCAATACCATCTCAAATCCTGCACTGTTACCAAAACCTGGTACACTTGGTGGCTGAAAGAATACGACTTTGGCATCCGGTACTTTCCCTGAAATTCCAAATAGTTTTTTCGTAATATCTTCAGAGGTTAAATTATCTTTTTTCCTTTCATCAAAAGGTTTTAATTTAATAAAGGCAAGACCATTATTACTTCCGTTTCCGGATAAGAAACCTCTACCGGTAGAAATGGTAACGTTTTGGACTCCCGGAATTTTCATTGCGTTAGCCTGTAGTGTTTTCAATGCATTATAGGTTCTTTCCATAGATGATCCCGGAGGAAGCTGCACATCGGTAAAGATAATTCCACGGTCTTCAGTAGGAACGAATCCTTTTTTCATCGTTGAACTTGCCCAGAATAAAATTCCTCCTGTAATGGCAAAGATGATCAGGGTAACCCATTTATGCCTTAATAAGAAAACAAATCCTCTTCCGTAACGTTCAGTGGTTGTTCTAAATGCTATATTGAATTTATAGAAGAACTTCTGAAGGATATTCATATTCTTGTATTCCTGGTGATGCTCAGAATGAGGTTTAAGGAATAGTGAACATAAAACCGGACTTAACGTTAATGCATTGATTGCCGAAATGATGATCGCTACGATAAGTGTAATACCAAACTGCTGATAGAATACCCCTGTCGGACCGGTAATAAAAGTTACCGGAATAAATACGGATGCCATTACCAATGTAATTGAAATAATTGCTCCTGTAATCTCATCCATCGCTTCTACGGTAGCCTTTTTAGCATCGGAAATACCATGCTCCATTTTAGCGTGAACGGCCTCGACGACGACAATGGCATCATCCACTACAATACCAATAGCAAGTACTAACGCGAATAAGGTTAAAAGGTTGAGTGAATATCCAAACAAATTCAGGAAGAAGAATGCTCCCACAATAGATACCGGAACTGCAATAGCCGGGATCAAAGTAGATCTGAAATCCTGTAAGAAAATATACACTACAATGAATACCAGAATAAATGCTTCAATTAAGGTATGAACAACCTTATCAATAGAGGCATCAAGGAACTCATTGGTATCAAAGTTGAAAGTATATTTAATCCCTTTAGGAAAACTTCCCTCTGATGCTTTTAAGTATGCTTTAATATTCTTAATAATGTCCTGAGCATTGGAACCTGGTGTCTGAAAGAATCCCATACTGATGGAAGGATTATTTCCATTCTCCCCAATTCCGGTATAAGATTGCCCAGCCAATTCAACTTTGGCAACATCTTTAAGCATCAGATTCTGGCCATCGGCAAGAGACTTGATAATGATGTTATCATATTGAGATTTCTCGTTAAATTTCCCTACATATTTAATGATGTATTCAAAAGAACTACCACTGTTTTGTCCGATGGATCCAGCTGCTGCTTCTCTACTCTGCTCATTAATAGCCGCTGTAACATCATCCGGTGTTACTCCATAGGCTGCCATTTTCGCAGGATCCAGCCATATTCTCATCGAGTAGTTTTTCCCACCGAAAACCTGAGCATCTCCAACTCCATTAATCCTTTTGATATTAGGAATAATATTAATATTCAGGAAATTTTGAAGATAAACGTCATCGAGGTCCTTATTTTCGGAATAGAAAGACATATACATCAAGGCACTGGTTTGCTGCTTCTGAGTTACAACCCCTGAACGGGTTACTTCACTTGGAAGTAATGGTGTTGCTCTTGTAACACGGTTCTGTACGTTTACCGCTGCAATATCCGGATCAATCCCCTGCTTAAAGAAAACCTGGATATTGGCAGATCCATCGTTTCCTGCAGAAGAGGTGATATAATCCATTCCTTCTACCCCGTTAATCTGTTCCTCCAAAGGAACTACCACACTTTTCATCACCGTCTCCGCGTTAGCTCCCGTATAGTTTGCTGTAACACTCACTGTAGGAGGCGCAATGTCCGGGTACTGGGTAACAGGCAATGAAATAAGGCCTAAAACACCGAGTATAACAATTAATATTGAAATAACAGTGGATAAAACCGGTCTGTTAATAAAGTTTTTTATCATTAGAATTTCGGTTTTATAGATTGAACGAGGCTATCCATTTTTATAGGTTTTGGCTTTACAGGAGTTCCGGATTTCAAACCACCGATACCTGCTGCCACTATAGTTTCTCCTTTATTTATTCCTGATTTTATTAACGCCATGTTGTCAATTCTGTCAATTACATTTACTACTACATTTTTAGCAGTATCCTTTTCAACTTTATACACATAAACAATTCCCTGTTGTTCGTATGTGGCACTTTCCGGAACAACCAAAACGCTATCATACGCTTTAGGTAATCTTATTGTTCCACTGTTCCCGTTGCTAAGTAACTTTTGGGCATTTGAAAATGCTACTCTGAACTGAATGGTTCCTGTAGTGGGATCAATTTGTCCTGTAATAGCTTCGATCTTCCCTTTTTCAGGATAAATACTTCCATTAGCCAGCTGTAAATCAACCATAGGAAGATTTTTGATTTTCTCGGGCATTGTGGCTCCTACAGATTTCTCCAAAAAGTTGAAATATTCTTTTTCGTTCATCGAAAAATAGGCGAATACCTCGGAGGTATCTGAAATTGTCGTTAAAGGAGTCTGATCAGTCGGTCCTACCAAGCTACCCACTTTTAAAGGAAGTTTTCCAACAACCCCCGAAATAGGTGCGCGAATAATAGAATATTCGATATTAGCTTCTACCCCTTTGTAATTGGCTGTCGCCTGACGTTTTGAAGCAACCGCCTGCTGAAGCTGTGCCTGAGCCTGAGCCAGGTTAGCCTGTGCTGTTTGAAGCTGTACGTTACTGATGATATTCTTAGCAACCAGAGGTTTAAGTTTATTCACCTCCACCTGAGCTGCATTTACCGAAGCCTGTGCGGCAGCCACCGTTGATTCGGCAGCACCGATACCTGCCTTTGCAGCAGCTGCATTTTCAGTAAGTATATTGGTTTCAAGACGGAATAAAGGTTGTCCTTTGGTTACATATTGCCCCTCGTCTACTAATAGTTGGGTAATATATCCCTGAATCTTAGCCCTTACATCATTATTTACTCTACCTTGTATGCTCGCAGGGAATGTCTGGTATCCTACGATATTCTTTTGTTCCACCGAAATTACAGGGTAAGGTTTTGCACCATCCTGTTTTGGAGCTTCTTTTTTGCAGGCTGTCAGTGAGATAGCTGCAACAGAAAGTATGAATAGTTTATTTGTCATTTTAAATTATAGTTTATTAATAGATTCCTGAATATTTGAAATATTTTTATTCAATAGCGCCTTATAAATACTAAGTTTTTCATTGTAATGTTCATCGTGTACCTTTCTAAAGTTATTTAAATCGTCTAGTAGTTTTAGTTCATCCTGTAATTTCTGGAGAATTTTTTCAAACCTTATCTTCATATGCTCATCATTGATAAAGAAATACCGCTTCCTCTCATCGATCTTATTATGGTCGATAATAAGCTGAGAGTTGAGTAATAATGAAATACTGGTGGAAACGGAACTTTTACTGGCTGAGAGCACTTCTACAAATTCGTCAAAAGTAATTCCTACTTTTTCAAAATCGAAGATGAGATAAGCATATATTTTTGAAGCTAATGGAGGAATATTCAGGTTGGTACCATAGAATTTTACGGCATCCTGAAAAATTTTTTCATCAACTTCTATACTTTTATGCATAATATACAAATTTGAGCAAAAGTATAAATTAGTTCAGAACTAAACGAACAAACGCAATAGAGTTTATAAATATATAGCGTTTTAAAAATTCAATGGAAAAGGATTTAACCTTTCGCTCAAATTATAATCTTCTCGAATGCTTTTCGGACTCCTCCGGCAAGAACTACTTCACCGCAATAGGAATAACCTTGCTTTTCAAGAATCTTCAGCATGGCAATATTATCATAATTAGTGTCTACTTTTACACTCAATACCCCCTGGCTTTTTGTGTAATTTTCTATATGATCAAATAGTTTTTTTACAAGTCCCTGTCCGGCAAACTCTTCGGAAACAGCTACACGGTGAACAACAACAAACTCACCGTCACTAAGCCATGCCCCATCAATGGTACTATAAGCAGGCTCGTCATTAAATATCAGGGCAACATAAACGGCAATAACATCATCTACTGTAAGAACAAAACCAAAACCTTTCGAAATATCACTTTCTATAGTATCTTCATTCGGATAACCATTTTGCCACTGAGTACTCCCGTCCAATCTTCTCCTTTCGATTGATTGCTGGATAATGTCCCAGATGATATTTTTCTCTTTAATTTCGGCCTTTCTGAACTTAATTTGCTGCGTCATAGATTCTTAATTGTTGTCAGGATTTAAAAGAAAGAAAATTAAGATTATTTTCAACCTTATATATTTCTTTAGCATTAAATTTAAATAAAAAAACCGAAAATTAATTGAATTAATTTTCGGTTCGAAGTAGTAAAATTTAAAATTATGAAATTGTTTTATTGGTTTGCACTTTGTTGTATATAATTGTCAATAATTTCAAATGCTTTTTTCTCATCTTCCAGATCCACCATGAGCTTTAGCGATGTTGCCGTTGGCGTTGTTGTAAAAGTGAGATAATTATTTTCAACTGTGTTTGTGATTTGAGCGTCATCTAATTTAGACTTGATCAATTGAATTTCTGAAGGATTATCACTTTCAAAAACTGATACTCTCGTACTTCTTTCCATATTTTATCCTTTTTTGAATATCTAAATATAGTAAGATTTTTCCTAAATCACAAATCCACCGTTTTAAATTTTGTTAATATTATTTTCAATTTTATCGAGAGCCAATTGAATTTCTTCTCTCGAAACATTCAAATGTGGCCTGAAACGAACGGATTGATCACCGCATGGTAAAATTATTAATCCATCTTTGAAAAGTTCATTTACTAAAAGATTTCTTTGTCCTCCGGAAGGTAAATCTACTGCACACATCAATCCTCTTCCTCTTGCATTGGAAATCTTTTCAGGATATTTCTGAGCCAGATTTTGCAACCCTTCCAATAGATATTCTCCAACCTCCTTAGCATTCTCAACAAGGTTTTCTTTTTCAATCACTTCCATAACCAATTGAAAACGGAGCATGTCTATAAAGTTTCCTCCGAATGTAGAATTGATTCTTGAACTCTCTCTGAAAACATTGTTCGGAACTTCATCAAATTTTTCTTTATTTGCTAAAACACCACAAACCTGTGCTTTTTTACCAAAAGAAATAATGTCCGGCTTAGCCGTAAAATGTTGGAAAGCCCACATTTTTCCGGTAATTCCAATACCTGTCTGAACTTCATCAAAAATCAGCAGGATCTCATTCTGATCACACAGCTTTCTTAGTTCAACGAAAAATTCATCCCTGAAGTGATTATCTCCTCCTTCTGCCTGGATCGGCTCAATGATAATGCATGCCACTTTATCCGGATTGGAAAGAATTGCCTCTTCGATGTGTAATAACGCCATTCTTTCATTTTTAATGGTCTCTTCAAGATTTTCCTCTGTAATAGGAAAGCTTAATTTTGGATTAAGGATCCTTGGCCATTCAAACATCGGGAAATATTGATATTTTCTTGGATCGGAAGTATTGGTTAAGCTTAAAGTATAACCGCTTCTTCCATGAAATGCCTGTCTGAAGTGAATACAAATTCCGGCTTCTGTCTGAAGTCCTTTAGCAAAATTTTTGCGGGTTTTCCAGTCGAAACATGCCTTCATTGCATTTTCAACACCTAATGTTCCCCCTTCAATAAAAAACGCATATTGCAATTCTTCCGGAATAACTACTCTTTCAAAAACTTCTAAAAAATGAGCATACTCTTCAGAATAAACATCTGCCAGGGTAGGCTTATTAACCGCCATTTTACCTAGCCAATCTGATTTACTTACAAGATAAGGGTGATTGTATCCTATAGATCCTGAACCGAACATAGAAAACATATCCAAAAATTCTCTGTCAGTAAGTTTGTCATATAACCATGATCCATGAGATCTTTCGATATCCATAACGAAATCAAAACCATCTGCAAGTACATGTTTCCCTACTGTTTCTTTAACTTTATTTGCTTTTATATCAATTGTTTGTTCCATAATATTTTGATGTGATTTAAAAATTGAATGATTAAAAGATTAAGCATTCATGGGTATTAATTTTTAAATTCTTAAATCTTAAAATGATTTAAATGTTGTTTTTTTATTAAATATCAAATTTAATCCCTTGTGCCAAAGGAAGGTTTGTAGTATAATTGATGGTATTCGTTTGTCTTCTCATATAGTATTTCCAAACGTCAGAACCGGATTCTCTACCGCCTCCTGTCTCTTTTTCACCACCGAATGCTCCGCCGATTTCAGCACCTGAAGTTCCGATATTTACATTGGCAATTCCACAATCTGAACCTGCATGGGAAAGGAATAATTCTGCCTCTCTTAAGTTTTGGGTCATAATTGCAGAAGACAATCCCTGAGGAACATCATTTTGAATAGCGATGGCTTCGTCAAGAGTTTTGTATTTGATCAAATAAAGAATTGGTGCAAAAGTTTCATGCTGCACAATCTCGTATGAGTTTTTTACTTCCGCGATACATGGTTTTACATAGCATCCTGATTCATATTCTTTACCGCTTAGAACGCCGCCTTCTACGATGAATTTACCGCCTTCTTTTTTACATTTTTTTATTGATTCTTCGTATTGGGTAACAGCACCGGTATCGATCAATGGTCCCACATGATTGGATTCATCTAACGGGTTTCCTATTTTCAGCTGTCCGTATGCTTTTACCAATCTGTTTTTCACTTCATCGTAAACGCTTTCATGAATGATCAGTCTTCTTGTAGATGTACATCTTTGCCCTGCAGTTCCTACAGCTCCAAATACAGCACCAATGATAGACATATCAAGATCAGCATCTTTAGAGATAATGATGGCGTTATTTCCACCTAGCTCAAGGATTGATTTTCCAAATCTCTCTGCTACTTTAGAAGAAACCATTCTTCCTACTCTTGTTGAACCTGTAAACGAAATTAAAGAAATACGCTTATCTTCAACTAATTTTTGCCCGATCTCATGATCTGAAACCAATACGCTAGAAATTCCTTCAAAAAGATTATTTTCTTTAAGAACTTCTGCTAAAATATTTTGACATGCAATTGCACAGAAAGGTGTTTTTTCGGAAGGCTTCCAGATCGTAACATTCCCACAAATCCATGATAATGCTGTATTCCAAGCCCAAACAGCTACCGGAAAGTTAAAAGCCGTAATGATTCCCACAATCCCTAGCGGGTGATATTGTTCGTACATTCTGTGACCTGGTCTTTCAGAATGCATCGTATATCCATGAAGCTGTCTTGATAGACCAACCGCAAAATCACAGATATCAATCATTTCCTGAACTTCACCAAGACCTTCCTGCAGGGATTTTCCCATTTCATACGAAACAAGTTTTCCCAAATCATCTTTATATTCTCTTAGTTTTAGACCTAATTGTCTTACGATTTCCCCCCTTTTAGGTGCCGGGATTAACCTGAATTCCTGAAAAGCCTTTTGAGCAGAATGAATTACCTTTTCATAATCACCTTCATTCGATGTTTTTACTTTAGCAATTAATTTTCCATCAACAGGAGAATAACTTTCAATTACTTTCCCCGATGCAAAGTATTTCCCCCCTACAGAAGTTCCTTTGTTGTCATCTTTAATACCTAGATTTTTTAGGGATTTCTCGATACCGAAATCCTTGACTTTTTTAGACATAAAATATTCCTTTTCGTTTTCTCTAAAGATAAAAATATTATGCGAACCGCAAAAAATTAATTTTCCTAACGTTTTTATTTGGACTAATTATAAACATACCTATCTTTGTCATATCAATAGTTTAATTTCGGAAATGGAAAATAATAAACCACTAGACGAGCAGCCTGTCAAAGAGAATACTTCAAAATGGAAACAATGGGTTAAGCGTTTTGGGATCGGAGGGATTATATTCTTTACCGTAAAAGGGATTATTACGTCAACCCTGATCTATTTTCTCGGAAAAAATTTCTGGACTATCATCAGCAATTATTTTACCGCTCTATTCGATTAATAGTGCGTATTATTAAAATAAAAAAAGCAGAGAAAATTTCTCTGCTTTCTTTTTTTTGGAAGTTTAACTAAAAGCTAATGATAAGTTGGCAACTGGTACAGTTACTATTTATTCTATTGAGCTATCAAACCTATTGGTTACATTATATGATTTGTCTTTTACTATAATATCATAACCTCCTTTATCCAGAATAAGATATCCTGAGTCTTTATCACTCTGTAATTCTATCATATCCGCAGGAACACCATTATTGTCAAACTCTCCTTTTCTATAGGCAAAAATTAAAGAAGGATAACTTTTAATCTTTGATTTTGGTACTTCATAAAGTTTCCGGTTTTCATTAAGCATCCAACGAGGTCTATCTTTGATATATGTTGTAACGGGATGAACCACTTTTATATCCGTAAAAGGTTCAATTTGACTTCCTTTGAATGCCTTGTTATTTTCGTCCAGCAAAACGACAGGATCCTTCCCCTTTATAATTTTTAATAGAGGACTATTACGTTCGGTAACACTTTTTTCAGAAAACTCTGTTTGGTCAATTGTAAATGGGTTGATTTTTGTTAAGTCGGAAAGTCTTCCTGCCATGGTTTTTTCCCAATATGGATCTTTTCCTTCATATGCGTGCCCATAACCGCAGTAAATAATATATTTTCCATTTTTATTTTCCTGCATAAATTTATAGATGTTATCCGCTTGTTTTATCTCTCTGTCTTTTCCGTTTTCTCCTTGTACTGCTTCATATTTAAAGAGAGTAAAACCCAGATCTAAAGCTGTTTTAATAAAACTACCAAATTGTGGTTCAGAGGTGTAAAAACCACTTTTTGTTGTAGGAAACTTTCTAACATTTATTGAATCATCTCCAATAGCTTCCAAGCCCAAATAACGATAACCGTTTTCATAAAGTCCTTTTAAGAGGGATGTTGCAAATGTTCTATGACTTGCGTAATGATGTGCTTCATTAAGAATTACTATTTGCTCTTTTTTTGTTTGGTCTAAAATATAGTTTTTAGCATTTTCAACTTTAAGCTTTACTAATTTCAAACTGTCATCTTTAGATATTTTTTTTCTTTTACGTCCAAGTTTATCCCAGGTTTGTAAACCCTTAATGTAATAGTTCGAAACGGAATATTTCATTGCTCCCACCTGATATCTGTAATCGTCTCCATTTTTATCATTCTGGATGTCATTTTCAATATCATTTGAAAATTTATATTGCTCTTGGGCGAAGGATTTTGTTGAAAATAGTATTACGAATAAGAAAAATGTCTTTTTCACCATATTGCTTTATGTATTATACTGAAAAATATTATTTGGAGTAGTTCATTACTTTATCACTCTAAAATAGTACTTTTATCTATAATTTAAGATTTATATTTTCATTATTAATATACTTATCCCTAATCCTGATTTTATTTTCCTTAGAAAGATTGCTTTACAGTGCAGGAAATCAAAAGCTGTCAAAGTTCCAGCTTTCAATTCCTTCACAATTATTAAACTTAGCAATTTTGCCTTTTAGCTATTCCATTGCTATTCCTTTTTCTTCCTTCCCGACTCAATAAGACTCTGATGAAGCAAATACTCAATTTGTCCGTTTACACTCCTAAACTCATCATTCGCCCATTTCTCAAGAAGTTTATACGTTGATTCTTCTATCCTTATCACAAATGATTTTTTGCCTTTTTGAGTGCTTTCAGAAGAATTTTGAGATTTTTGAGATTTCATTTTTTACTTTTAAATTTCATGATAAGATCGCCTATGGTTTCAGGTCGATTCTTTAACCAAAAAGAAGTTTTAATTGTATAAAGTTCCTGCATTAAGAACCGGAGTTGCTGCCTTCTCACCACAAAGAACCACCATCAGATTACTCACCATTGCAGCTTTTCTCTCATCATCCAACTCTACGATGTTCTCTGCCGAAAGTTTTTTCAATGCCAGATCAACCATTCCTACCGCGCCCTCTACAATTTTTGTTCTTGCTGCAACGATAGCTGTAGCCTGCTGTCTCTGAAGCATGGCACCTGCAATTTCGGATGCATAAGCCAAGTGTGATATTCTGGCCTCCTGGATTATAATTCCGGCTTTAGAAAGACGATCAGTAAGCTCCTGCTCCAGAATAGAATTGATTTTATCACCACCCTCTCTTAAAGTAATTGGTGCATGATCATCTTCTAAATTATCATAAGGAAAGCTCATAGCAAGGTGACGTACCGCTGCCTCACTCTGCATTTTTACAAAATCAGAATAACGTTCTACATCAAAAGCTGCTTTATAGGTATCCCCTACTTTCCATACGATGACAACAGCAATTTCGATTGGGTTACCCATTTTATCATTCACTTTTAATGTTTGTCCCTGCAAGTTCTCAGAACGAAGCGACATCTTCTGGGATGAGTATAATGGATTGATAAAGAACAGTCCGTTATCTTTCACTGTTCCTACATATTTTCCAAAGAAATTCAAGACTCTTGAGTGATTAGGCTGAATGATCATCAGACCTTTTAAGAAAAAACATGAAGTCAGAAAACAAAGCATGGCTAAAACAACATAAGTAATACTCTGATCTACTCCGCTGATGAAGAAGTAAACTGCAGCTATAAATAAACCCAAACAAATAACAAGGGTTAAGTAGCCGGACATAGGTTTTAAGATTTTTTCCATATAGGTATTAATTTTAAAATGATATTATTTTGATATCATAAAGTTATAAATAAATTTTGAATTAAAAATGATAATCTTAAAATTTTTTACTTAGTAATAATACCTAATTCCGTTTGCCTTAAAGACAAAGAAAAATCCCGGAAACTATCATTCCGGGATTTAGTATGTGTATGTATTTACGCTTATTTTTTGTTCAGCATTTTAAACTTAAAGTAAGAAGCTGTAGACAATAATATCATTACTGAAAGTCCGATATATACCCAAGCCGGTACTGGTACCGGATCTCCTGCTGCATACGAGTGAAGTCCCGTTAAATAATAATTAACTCCAAAATAGGTCATAACCATTGAGCAGAAAGCAAACATTGTTGCTACATGGAACGCCCACTTGCTTCTTAATCCGGGTACCAATCTCATATGTAACACAAAAGCGTATACCATGATAGATATAAATGCCCATGTCTCTTTAGGATCCCAGCTCCAGTATCTACCCCATGACTCATTCGCCCAGATTCCTCCTAAAAAGTTCCCTACCGTTAAAGCAAACAAACCTATAGTAAGAGACATCTCAGAAACAATAACCAGCTCTTTTAAAGTAGTATCATGATGAATTTTGTATGTTTCTTTACTCGAAATAATATAGAATACCAGTGAAATGACAGCAATAATCATCGACAGGGCAAAAAATCCATAACTCGATGTAATGATTGCTACGTGCACAATCAGCCAGTACGACTTTAATACAGGTACTAATGGTGTGATCTGTGGATCAAGAGCAGATCCTCCGTGAGCAAATCCCATCATAATAACCGCTACCATAAATCCGGCTGCAGGAATCAAAGCATTGGAATTTCTATACAATAACAATCCGGCTGAAATACCTACCCATGAAATGAAAATGATTGCTTCATAACCATTACTCCATGGTGCATGCCCGGAAATATACCATCTTGCCACTAATCCAAGGAAATGGAATATATATCCTACCAGACCTAACACAATAATCACCTTGATGATCTTGTTCAATATCTTATTAGGCTTGAATAATTCAACAAAACCTAAAATCAGTAATAGCCCTCCTATCAGTGTATAGAAAATCAGGAGTTTAAAGTTGATATTCACTTTATTCATGAATACCTCCAGATCAACTTTAGATTTAGCCGGAACTACACTTTTACCCCATTTTTGCTGGTATTCTGAAAGTCTTGCCAATTGAGTATCTGCTTTTCTCCAGTCTCCTGTTTTCTGAGCAGCTAATGCTTCAGCAAAATAAGGTCCCATTACCTGTTGAGATTCCATATCCGGTTCAAATTTCTGGTCCAGCCATGAATGCCATGTGTGGTTCGGATCATTTTTCACAGGCACAATTCTCATAAATTGCCCGCTGAAAAATTCATTGAAGATCTGAACTCTTTCATTTACAGAAATAACTTCTTTGTCATAATTGGTTTGCTCAGCCGGTTTTTTACGGAAAGCAATGTTATAGTCATGCTCAAGGATATAGGTAAGGTTACCGTTAGCATCCGCAGGAAACAAATTCATCAGGGAAGTATAACCATCTTCATCAGCCTTGGTTTTGTTCTTCAGCTCATCTCCTCCTTTAGAACCTACTTTAATGATAGGAACCATTGTCCAGCTAGGAGTATCTGTGTTAATGGATAAAAACCACTGATTTGCAGTAAGATATTTTCCATCCGTTCCTTTAAATTCGTCTTTTTTATAAAGCTTTCTTAAAACATCAAGAGCTTCAGTATTGATCGGAACAATTCTTCCTTCAAAATTCTGTACCAAAAGATATCCGAATTTATCTGCATGTTCCTTGCTTATTTTGTTTCTAGCGATGATTTCATCTGCAGAAATTAATCTCATTTTAGAAAATGGAGCTGCCAGAGAATTTTGTCGCGGAGCAGTTTCCGTCTGTCCCATTTGGGAAGCCTGTGCATGAGCGTGATCATCGCCTTCTACATGGATGTGCTCTCTGCTTCCGTCAGTAGTTCCATGGGTTTCAATTTTCTGAGCATTTAATCCTAAACTTAGCAATAATACAATCACCATGGTGGCTCTTTTCTTATTCACATCAGTCAGTATTTTATTTAATTTCCAGAAATGTGATCCTTTCCAGAAGAAAATTAAAAACATGCCTAAAAACAAAAACGTATATCCGATATAAGAAATCAAAGTTCCCCAGAAATCATGATTTACTGATAATACAGTTCCCATTCTGTCCGGATCAAAACTTGCCTGGAAGAAACGGTATCCTCCGTGGTTCAGAACGTGGTTCATATAGATTTTATAAGGTGTCTGCTTACCACCGTCAATGATCTTCACATGACTTTCATATGCACTAGGCGAAGAACTTCCCGGATATGTTTCCATTACAAAGTCGTCCAGTTTCAGTGCAAAAGGAGTGTTGTATACTTTAGGACCAAAACCTGCCATGATATTCAATCCATCCATCGTGATCTGCTTGAATGCATTCGGATTTCCTTTTTCTACAGATAGTTCAACCAACTGTTTTGTTTTAGGACCGTGGATTTCTATTTTCAACATATCAGGAACTGCCTGATCTTTCTTTCTATCTCCTTCAATCGCGATCAGTTTTCCTTTTCTTAAACCTTCAGGAACAACCAATTTCAGATCATTGATGCTATATAAACTTCTCAATGCCAAAGGTTGGAATTCATCCTTCTTTGTATTTCCGGTCGCCTGAGTTGCCATCGTCATATACGTTGCATCAACAGGAGTTTTAACAAATAATTTCCCTCCTTCATTTTTAAATTCCACAGCTCCTTCAATCGCTCTGTTAAAAGTAACAAGCGTTCCATTAATGGATTTTGTTTCACCTGGCTTGATGTAGATATTCTGTCTTCCGGTCTGTCCCGTTGAAACCAAGTGCAGGTATTCAGTACCACTCGGGTCGGCCACAAGACTGTCTTTTTTTCTTTGAATATATTCTTTGGCAAAAATCTTTACTTCTTTTCCGTGAAAGTCATAGGTTGCGCTGAAATCTTTGTGCAAAGGAGACATCAGATAAGGAATATCCTGGTAGTTAAGCACATCTCCCTTCTCTTCAATCTGAATCTTAAAGAAGTTTTTATCCGTAACTATTTCATTAGAAGTTTCTCCTTCCCTGATATGCATTGTTCCTTCAAAACTCACATACCTTGTAATAGCTCCCCCGATAAAAATGAAGACAAATGCAAGGTGAAAAACCAAAACCGGCCACTTCTCTCTTTTCCAAAGTCTGTATCTGCCGATATTTCCGATAAAATTTAAGATCAGCAATACCATGATCAGCTCAAACCATTTTGCTTCATAAATTAATGCTTTCGCCGTAGGGGTTCCATAATCGTTTTCGAGAAACGTTGCATATGCCATGGCAAATGCAAAGACCAACAGCAAAACCGCCATTGTTCTGGTTGAAATAAGAATATCTTGGATCTTCTTCATGATTTATTTTACTTGACATGCAAAAATAAGCATGATTAAGTAAAAGGTCGATAAAAAAAGATGTTTTTTATCATTTTAAAGCCTATATTACTTATTTTGAATTATTCTTAATAAGCCACAAAACATTAAAGAAAATTTAAAACTAAAAACTACGATTATAAGAATGAAAAAAAGCTATACAAGTCATTGAGTCTGTCTATTTTTGAAGGCTTATTTTTTTCCTTATTTTACTTAAAAATTCATGGGTGATACCAAGATATGATGCGACCTGTTGCTGTGTAATTTTCTGTTCGAGACCAGGATATTTTTCAAGAAATTCAATATATCGCTGATCTGCCGTCTTACCGGTCAAAGAAAGAATCCTCCTCTGTAGTGCCACTGAAGACCTTTGATTCATGATTCTGAAAAGCTTCTCTACCCAGGGAATGGTTTTGTAAAGATGTTCTTTATTTTCTTTTGAAACCATAAGAACTTCACTATTTTCCAGCGCTTGAATATTTAAGATACTGGGAACACGATTGATCATACTATCTATATCCGTAATCCACCATCCTTCCACTGCAAAATATAATGTTTGCTCCATCCCTTTTTCGTTGAGATAGTACACTTTAAAACAGCCGCTTGTAACAAACCCTTCAAAAAGACAGTAATTTCCCTCTTTCAGCGCAAAGTCATTTTTCGGAAATTGAACTTTATTAAAAGATTCGGAAAATCTTTTAAATTCATCCTCAGAAAAATCGACATATTGCTTGATGTAATGATAAAGTAGGTCAGACATCGTATAAAATTAAAACATAAAGATACCGATATTATGACCGGTATCCTTATTTTAAACTAATCTTATTTACTTGCCAGCAAATCCTCTGTACTTATGATTCTGCTGTATAAATTTCCTAATGAAGAAATACCCGCCAGGAAAGATTTCTGAATATCTGCTGCTTTTATAATTTCTCCATCCAGCTCCCTGTTCTTTGTTGCCGTTGCATCCCCCACAATCGTGTTACTGAAACCCAGATCAAAAGCTGCTCTTGTAGTAGATTCCACACATACATCGGTCATCATTCCGGTGATAATTAAATTTTTAATATTATACTCTTTTAAATAGGCAAGAAGTTCTGTTTCTCTGAAGCTATTTGGAAAATGTTTGATGATTACTTTCTCATTCCCTTTTGGTAAAACCAGGTTATGAATTTCAGCACCCTTTGTGTCCGGAAGGAAAAAATCAGCTCCTTCATTGGTTGCTATATGTTTAATATGAATGACTGGCAGATTATTTTTCCTAAAATATTCCAACACCTTACTGGTATTTTTACCTGCAGTTTCTGCCCCTTCTAAAACCATTTTTCCTCCGGGAAAATAATCGTTTTGTACATCGATGATTAATAATGCCGTGTTTTCCATTGTCATGTTATTTTGTTGTGCTTTTGCAGACGAAAGTGTAACGAATACTATACATAACGTCAGCATCCTTTTGAATATGTTTTTCATTTATTATAAATTGATGGTACAAAATTACAGGAGGTATCATCAATAGCATTTGAACTAGTTTAAAAAAGAAAGTACAAGCCACAGACATTTCAAATTAATGCCGAATATCAAACTGTGTAGATCTACTATTTTTCTAAAACCAATTTGGAAAGTCTTATTAAATATTTCCAGGATTGGAAAAAAACATAAAAAATGCCCACAAGGATATAATGGGCAATTTTATAAATAAAGTAGAGGTCTACTATTCCTATGAATTGAGTCTGATCATTTCCAGTAATTCCATTTCAAACCATCAAACAGAGCTATTGTCTTACTGACGGTATCATAACATATCATCCCCGGATACGGGGTTCTCACATTAAGATGAGGATTAGCTACCTTGGGTAAAATCAATGCTTTATTGGAAGATTCCAAAACAAGGACTCCGGGAGCACTTGTAGTAGAAGAGCCTATAATCACTCTGTTATTTCCCGCTGTTTCGGCACTCGTATTAAATATAACATTTGTAGTGGACCCGGGATCACTCATATTCACCCAGCCGGAGCCGGTATTCATTTTTAAGATCTTATCATTCTTATCCATTAAAAGAGTTCCAGCAACAGCGTTACCTGGGAGAGTTTCTACAATAGGAAGTAAAATTCCGTTAGTTGTACCTGAAGCGAAATCAAGAATACCATCTCCGTCTACTGTTTGCTTACCGATCGCTATTTGGGCGTGGATAAAACCAATTCCAAGCAATCCTAATATAGCTAATATATTTTTCATGTTTTCTATTTTATAATTTTAAAATTTAAGCCATCTGTCTAGGGTTAGTCATTACAAGACCGGATAATACAGTTCCATGAAGTACCGTTATACAGTTTAAAGCAATTATCTGTAGTATCGAAAATCAGCATCCCTTCTACCGGAACAGCAATATTTGCGGAAGTTGTTCTGGTAATAACAAAACCTTTATCTTTTGATTCTAATGCTATAAAACCATTAGGAATATTGGTTGGCCAGTTGGGCAGGATTTCACGAAGACCTGTAATACCAAATTTCGTCATACTGTTTGGTGTCCCTGTAACCGGATCTTTAGTACAATATGTTTGAATATTGGTTCCGAAGGTAAAATATTTATTAGCAGGAAACGAATAATTAAATACAGCTTTCCCTCCAGTAAAACTTGTTGCCGGAATAAATTGTACATTCTGTGAAAGTCCACTGTTATCAGCTACAATCATGTATAATTTATCTGTTGCCACAATACTGGTATAATTAGTAAGGTCAGCTTGTAGCCAGGAAGAACCCGTGTCATTCATTTTTTGTGCTAACCACGTCCTCTGAATAATCTTTCCCGGAGCTATACCATAATTGAGTAAGGTTAAGGATTGATTATTATTATCTCCCATTATAAGAAAGGTTTTGTCTTGCGAAAAACTTGTTCTACCTGCAGCATTGTTTGCCGAAACAAAATCATTCGTGGTTGATACGATTAGCATGCTATTATTGTTTTGATTAACGCTATTTGTAACCACTTGGTTTAATGCTGTATCGTCATCTTTCGCCATCCCAAAAATGTTGTTATTGAAACTGGTATTCAGTCCAGAATTCCAGGTAACAGTAGTCTTGTCGGAGGCAATGTAATTGAGGGGTTGCTGCAAAGTAATTCCATATTTAACAGCTAAATAAGAATTTACACTTTGCCTTTCTACAGCTGTCTGTGTACCAGAATATAAAATAAATTCTCCAATCCTATCTCCTTCCAATGAACTGCTACCAGATCCCCCGTCATTATCCATCAAAAGAACCATTCCCGGATAGTTGCTTGTAGAAGATACATTATTGGAAGGATTGCCAAAAGCAAGCGCATTATTATCAAAAAAATAATTCATGTTTCCTCCGGACAACTCATTATAAAATGATTGTATACTTGGAAACTGTGTATTAACAGTATTTATAGTATTTGTTCCAAAAAACACATCCCCGGATTCTTTTTCATTATAAAATTCTGGACGATTGGTGCGGGTCCCGAAAAATGGAGATTGCCACACTCCTGCTATTGGAGATACATTGGAATTTCTTGTTACACCATTCATTACAAATACCGATCTATAGGTGGCAGAAGCGGTTCTTGTAAGAAATGTATAGGAGGTCAGTGCATTGGTGGTGTTATCTGGAAATCCTCCCGGAAATTTATATCCCGATCTATATTGATTGGTACTCGTAATTTCAATTGCAGGATTAAAATTAAAATTAGGAATAGAGGTTGCTGTCCTGTAGACTGGTCTTGCACTTACACCTGGGTCCGCATAATAACCCGGCATCCCCTGGTTGGCAATACCATTAATTCCGCCTGATCTTTGATTATTCCATATAGCAACCTGCGTATTGTCTACTGTTGTATTCGTTCCGGCATCTGCTTTTACCCATATTTGAAGGTTAGCAGAAACGCCTCCGGGAGATTGAGACCACAATAATGAATTGAATATCATTGCTGTAAATAATAATTGCTTTCTCATTGATGTTTCTTTTAATTGTTTGTAAGTATATTCATTGATATGACCCGACTATCTCAAAAAAAATAATCGGCAATGGTGAAACTAGAAATCAGCCAAAATACTCATGGTAAGTAATGTGGTCAATAATCCAGAATTAATAACAAGATCATAAAGAAGATAGTAGTATTGAAATAATACTTTTATGTTGGGAAGTATTTTTTGTTTTCATTTATATGTGTGTTTTTAAATTAGACAAAAATTGTGGAATATTTAAACAATAAGTAATGTCTGTAAATAATATCAACAAAATAATTAATGCTTCTTAATATTACCTTAGTGTAAATTTATAAATTATTTTAATAAAAATATACTTTTTAAATACAATTTAACCACAGAATAAGCGAATGATTGTTAATATATTTGATAATGATTCTTTTTTTTCAATTAATAATTTCATAATGATAAAATTTTGTCAATAGAAAATTATTCATTTTTATATGAGTTTTTAATTTCATTTGATATTATTTAGAATCAAATTCAATAATCAGGATTTTCTGATGTCTGAAAAGGATCATAGAGTTATTGTAAAATGCTTTTGAATAAAAAAAGATTATTTTAATATTGAAAAAACACTAAATTTGCCCTCATTGATATTATGGACAAAAAGACACAAACAAAGCAGCAAGACATGTCTGAAAAAGGCAAAATCCTATCGAAACCCCGTATATTTTTCGGGCTTACTTTTATACTTTTTTCTGTCGTACTTATATTTTCATTCATTTCATATTTAATGAACTGGAAGGCAGATCAAAGCCAGGCAGGAACCATGCTTGATAAAAGCATACAATCCTCTAATATTTTTGGTAAAGTTGGAGATTGGCTCGGGAATATTTTCATTTTTGAAAGTATTGGCGTAGCTTCTTTTATTATAGCTTTCCTTTTCCTTGTTTTCGGAACTTTAATTTTAAAAAAGAAAATTTTCAAACCTTGGAAAACAATAGGTCATTCGTTGTTTTTTATCTGCTGGGTTCCTATTTTCATGGGAGCTGTTACAAAAGGGCAAGGTGTTCTGGGAGGCGTTTATGGCTACCAGATTATGGATTCGCTTAATGCAATCATAGGAACTGTTGGTCTTTGGTTGGTACTGGCCTCAAGTATAGCTTTATATTTTATCCTTGAGTTTAACTTACGTCCGAGTTCCATCAAAGCAAAACTTAATAATATTAATGAAAATACGATCGGAAAGGTAAAATCCATGATGCCTAGTTCTGACGAAAACTTTGAGGCTGATGAAGAGCTGGAAGAAGAAGCACTCGACAATCATCCTAATATTTCGGTTACGGATATGAGTGAGCCCGTGAAACAACAGGAACCGGTAAAGGTACCCAAAGGTTTTCCTGAGGTCCCGGTATCTACAAACCTGGAAACCATCACTACTCCTAATCATACTTCATTTGAAGATGATGACAATGCTAAGCCGATCAACCTTAATCTTAATACCAAACCAGGTCTTCCGGTTTCAACTCCGGAACAAGCCTTTGATCTTACACCATCTACTCCATCGCAGGAAAATATTAAGTTCAATGTTGAAATTGCTCCTGTAATTGATGTTTTAGATGACACAGAAAAGCAATCCCAGGAACTAGTAGAAAAACATGGTTTGTATGATCACAAATTAGATCTGGCCAAGTTTCAAATGCCTCCGGTGGAATTACTAAAAGATTATGGTAATGAGGAGATTTCAATCAATAAAGAAGAATTAGAAGAGAATAAAAATAAGATTGTTGGTCTTTTAAAGAACTTTAATGTAGGTATTGCTGAAATTAAGGCAACCATCGGACCTACAGTAACCTTATATGAAATTGTTCCTGAAGCAGGAATCAGGGTATCCGCCATTAAAAAGCTACAGGACGATATTGCCCTGAATCTTTCAGCTTTGGGGATCAGGATCATTGCACCTATGCCTGGAAAAGGAACCATTGGAATTGAAGTTCCAAGAAAGAATCCTACTATGGTTTCTATGCGCTCTGTAATCGCTTCGCACAAATTTCAGAATACAGACATGGATCTACCTGTCGTTTTTGGAAAAACCATTTCCAACGAGATCTTCATGGCCGATTTATCAAAAATGCCACACTTACTGATGGCAGGTGCAACCGGCCAGGGTAAATCAGTAGGTATTAATGCAATTCTTACTTCTCTCTTATACAAAAAACATCCAAGCGAACTGAAATTCGTAATGGTTGATCCTAAAAAAGTGGAACTTTCTTTATATTCAAAAATTGAAAGACATTATTTAGCAAAACTTCCGGATACGGATGATGCCATCATAACGGACACCAATAAGGTAATCAATACACTGAATTCTCTTTGTATTGAAATGGATAACAGATATGACTTACTTAAAAATGCATTTTGTAAGAATTTAAAAGAGTACAATAAGAAATTTGCTGAAAGAAAACTAAATCCTGAAAACGGACACCGTTACTTACCATACATCGTTCTGGTGGTTGACGAATTTGCCGATTTAATTATGACAGCAGGTAAAGAAGTAGAATTACCGATAGCAAGACTGGCACAGCTGGCAAGAGCGGTAGGAATTCACCTCATTGTTGCTACCCAAAGACCTTCCGTAAATGTAATTACAGGGATGATCAAAGCAAACTTCCCTGCAAGAGCAGCATTCAGGGTAATTTCAAGTGTAGATTCAAGAACAATTCTTGATTCTACCGGTGCTGATCAGCTGATTGGTAAGGGGGATATGCTTTACTTTAATGGAAATGAAATTCTTCGACTGCAATGTGCCTTTGTAGATACGCCTGAAGTAGAAAGAATTGCAGAATTTATTGGCGAGCAAAAAGGATATGCTTCTGCGTTTCTTCTTCCTGAATACGTTTCTGAAGATGCAACAAGTTCAGTAGGTTCTTTCGATCCTAACGAAAAAGATGCACTGTTTGAAGAAGCAGCCAGAATTATTGTTTCTACTCAGCAGGGATCTACTTCCATGCTTCAGAGACAACTTAAATTAGGATATAACAGAGCGGGAAGAATTATGGACCAGCTGGAGGCTAGTGGTATTGTAGGAGGCTTTAATGGCGCAAAGGCAAGGGAAGTGATTATTAGCGACCTTCATTCTTTGGAACAGTTTTTGGAAGATTTGCGTAAATAAAGGAAAACATGCCATAATGTTTAACTTTTGAAGTGGAAAAAATGTCTAAAGAATATTAAAATAAAAAAATGAAAAACATAGTTTCGAAAATTATATTAGGAGGATTTGTGGTAGGAGCTGTTGGATTATCCAATGCACAGAAAATAGATGCAAAAGCTAAAAAGATATTGGATGATATCACCTCCAATTATAATTCTAAAAAGAATACCTATTTTAAATTTTCTTTTGGAAGCGGTGTCAATGGCAAGGTTGCTAAAACAGAGCCTGGAATCTATTACTCATCAGGTGATAAATATAAATTGAAAATCATGGATACAGAACAGATTTTCGATGGTAGCAAGATCTACAATATTAATGCTGACGACATGGAAGTAACGATTGCCAAACCTAACGGAAGCAGTACTATGTTCTCCCCTATCAATTACCTTTCTACCTACAGAAATGATTACAATGTAGTTTATGGAGGAAAGAAAGTGGTCAATGGTGTAAGTGCTGATCTGATCAAGCTTACTCCGGTTAAGCCTAATGGATTAAGCTATGTTTATCTGTTTGTAGACTCAGCTAAGAAACAAATGGTGAAACTTGAACAGCATGGAAGCAACAAAGATGTTGCAGTAATTGCAATAAAAGAATACAAGGAGAACCAGGAATTAGATCCTAACATGTTTGTTTTCGATAAGAATAAATTTAAAAATTACGTTATTACAGAATTGTAATTAAAAAAGTAATAATTTATAAAGTCACAAAGTAAACTTTGTGGCTTTTTCATTAATTTTGGCGAATGTTAAAAATACTAGACCGATATATCATAAAAACCTTTTTCGGACCATTTTTCTTTATATTCAGTGTATTGTTTTTCATATTTATTGTAAACATTATCTGGGTTCAGTTAGGGCAGTTTATGGGAAAGGGATTAAGCTACTGGCAAATTATTAAGCTCCTTTTTTATTTAGGGGTAAGTGTTATCAGTATGGTTTTGCCTCTTACGATCCTTTTAGCAAGTATTATGTCTTTTGGTGAATTTGGGGAGCGGTACGAGCTTGCAGCTATGAAAGCCGCCGGAATCTCATTAACCAGGGTTATGGTTCCTCTTTTTGGGGTCACCACCATATTATCTATAATGCTGTTCTTTTTCTCTAATAATATTATCCCGGATTTTCAAAGAAAAGCGAAAAATATGCTTTTCAATATTGCTCAGACAAAACCCGCTCTTAACTTTACTCCAGGGCAGTTTATTGATCAGATACCCGGTTATATGGTGAAGTTTGATAAAATCCACGAAGACAATAGTATTGAAGGTGTTTTTGTTCACAGAAAAGCTAGCACATTCGAAAACCAGCAGTCTATTGTCGCTGAAAAAGGGAAATTTATTCCCGCAGCTAACAACCATTACTTAAAACTTGAGCTTTATAAGGGCTATGTATTTGAAGATAATTTTGCAGGGAAAGGTGAAAATGTAAGATTAAAGCAACCGGATCAGGCGATTAAATTTGATACTCTTGTTTCGCATTTTGATATTAGCGAGCTCATTAATAAAGCAATCGAAGAAGAGCAGATCACGGATGATTACCGTTTTCAGACATTCAATCAGCTTAATAAAACTATTGATCTTAATAAAAAAGACAACGAAAGATTCTTTTCCACCGTCACGGACGATGTTTTGAATCAGACCAACTCCACAGTCAGCTATATGGATAAAAACAATAAATCCAAAGCTCCGGTTAAACAACAACTAAAACTGGATACGGTAAAAGGAAACAGGAAGATGGAGATTATCTACAATGCCTATACGAGATTGGATAATCTGAAAACCACACTAAACGGTAAAGCCAATGATTTCAAACCCAATGTTAAGTATTTCAGTAAAGTTGTTATTTATCAGCAAAGAATACTCTCCTATTCATTTACCTGTATCATATTCTTCCTTATCGGTGCCAGTTTAGGTTCCATCATCAGAAAAGGAGGAATGGGAGTTCCCGTAATTATTGCCATTGTTATATTTATTATTTTCTATGTGATTAATGTGGGAATGGAAAACCTTGCCTGGGCAGGAACATTAAATCCATATCTGGCAGCATGGCTCCCTAATATTATACTGTTCCCGTTCGGAGTGATTATGACCTATAAAGCATTAACGGATTCGCAACTCTTTGACGCTGAAAAATACAAGGCATTTCTCAAACCTATTACCAAAAGGTTTTCTAAAAACAAAGAACATAAAAGATATCAATAACAAAACGCTCCGGATTCCGGAGCGTTTTTTAAAAGGGAAAGGCTCCCGTTTCCAAATCATTCTAACAATTTTATTTTTAGATATTAGAAACACCTTCAGCCTTATTGACAATAAAAAAACAGGCCTCATAATGAGGCCTGTTTTAGTATATGTTCTAAAGCGAAAGTTACACTTTCATAATTTCAGCTTCTTTTGTTTTAAGGTGGTCATCACAAGCTTTCACATACTTATCAGTAAGTGCCTGGATATCCTCTTCAACGCCTTTAATAACGTCTTCAGAAACACCTTCAAGTTTTTTAAGTTCTTTCAAACCGTCCTGTCTTGCATTTCTTACGACAATCTTTGTCTGTTCGGTTTCTCCTTTAGCTTGTTTTGCCAGATCTCTTCTTCTCTCTTCTGTTAAAGGCGGAACATTCAAAATAATATTCTCCCCGTTGTTAGAAGGTGCAAAACCTAAGTTTGAATTAATAATAGCTTTTTCAATAGCATTGATTGCTGTTCTGTCCCAAGGTTGAATAGAAATCGTCATTGCATCAGGAACCGAAACATTAGCAACCTGGTTGATCGGAGTTGGAGCTCCGTAATATTCAACCATCACATCCTGAACCATTGAAGTAGAAGCACGTCCGGCTCTAATTCTTTGAAATACATGTTCAAGGTGCTTAATAGCCGCTTCCATGTCCTGTTTTACAGACTCTACTATTAGATCTAATTCTTCCATTATATATTTAAAATTTGATAAATTACACATTTATAAACGATGATCTTTACCTCAGTGGTATGGGATCAACAATAAATAATTTTTAAATCTCTTTATCTATTTACTTTACTGACTATAAATCCACTAAAGTACCAACGTTTTCTCCGTCTACAATCTTTACTAAATTCCCCTCTTTATTCATGTCGAATACGATGATAGGAAGTTTATTTTCGTGACTTAAAGTAAATGCAGTCATATCCATTACTTTAAGATTCTTTTCGAAAACTTCATCGAAAGATAAAGAATTATATTTTACAGCGTCCGCATTTTTTTCAGGATCACTGTCATAAATTCCATCTACCCTTGTTCCTTTTAAAATAACATCAGCACCAATTTCAATGGCTCTTAATGTAGCTGCAGTATCAGTTGTAAAATAAGGGTTTCCGGTTCCTGCTCCGAAAATAACCACTCTTCCTTTTTCCAAATGTCTTACTGCACGTCTTTTAATGAATGGTTCAGCTACCTTGTCCATTTCTATAGCAGATTGAAGTCTGGTTTTAATACCGGCGTCTTCCAAAGCACCTTGCAAAGCCATTCCATTAATCACTGTTGCAAGCATACCCATATAATCGCCCTGAACTCTGTCCATTCCCTTTGCAGCACCTGCTACTCCACGGAATATATTTCCTCCTCCAATTACAATGGCAACTTCACAACCTTTATCTACTACTTTTCTTATTTCAACAGCATATTCCTGAAGTCTGTCATTGTCAATACCATATTGTCTGTTCCCCATTAAGGCTTCACCACTAAGTTTTAGAAGGATTCTTTTATATTTCATCTTTAATTTTTAATAAATTTTAAATAGGGTTTATATCCCTGAAATTTGATTTTGCAAATATAATCATTAAAAATATTGAAAAAAGAAAAATATTTAGCTGTAAATAATGTTAGAAATATTTTGACAACTACAAAAAAGGATTATTTTTGCAATAATTATAAATTGAATTGAAGAAAATTATCATTCTTTCATTATTTCTGTCAGGAATTGTTTCTTATGCACAAACGGGAACAAATGTTTATCCTTTCTTAAACATTCCCGTATCTGCCAGACAGGCTGCATTAGGTGGCGATGCAATTACTATAAGAGATTATGATGTTTCCTTTGCTATAGCAAATCCGGCCTTACTTAATAAAGATTCAGACAAACAACTTTCTGTGAACGGAGCAGCATATCTTGCGGATTCCAAATACGGAACGATTGCTTTTGCTAAAGATTTTGATAATGGCCACATGGCTACAATCAACGCCAGATATATGAGTTATGGTGATATTCCAAGGACTGATGAAAGTGGTTTTGAAAACGGACAATTCAACGCATCCGATGTTGCCATCGGAGCTGGTTACGCCTATCAGTTTGAAGAAGACTGGACCATTGGAGGAGGTATTAATTTTATTACTTCAAAAATAGATACCTATACTTCTTCTGCTATTTCAGGAACTGCCGGAATTACTTACCATAATAAAAAAAACAAAGAAGTTCTCTCTCTTGTCGCAAGAAATTTCGGATATCAGTTCAAATCTTTTAATGGCACCCGTGAGAACCTTCCGTTTCGTATTGATCTGGGATATACGAGAATCTTAAAGGCTATTCCACTTGCCATTACAATTACGGCCCATGATTTACAACAATTCGATATTTCATCTCCGTTTAACGTAGACGGTCAGGAAGTGAATGTGGGAAGAAAAATTGCAGATCACTTTTCTATTGGAGCAGAATTATTTCCGGAAAAAAACTTTAATATCAGATTAGGATATAATGTGAAAAGAGGAAATGAACTGGCTGTAGCTGACCAAAGAAATTTCTCTGGACTATCAGGAGGATTTGGAATTAAAATTTCAAGATTCCGTGTAGATTACGCTCATGTAAGATACCATAACTCTTCCAATGTGAATCAAATAGGAATATCTATGGACCTTAGCGGGCATCGCTATTAAACTTTTTCAATATTTAATTTTCCATTTCCTTGATTTTTTAAAAAAAATCTTGAACTTTGCAGTATGAAAAAACCTGTAATAGCTATCGATGGATACTCCTCTACCGGAAAAAGTTCAATATCAAAGGTCATTGCCGATAAATTAGGACTTATTCACCTGGATACCGGAGCGCTTTATAGAGGAGTTACCTGGTTTGCCCTGCAAAATTGTAAGGACGAAAAAGGTTCTATTGACCTTAATCGACTTTTCTCATTATTAGATCAGATCCAGCTTGAATTTAAAAATGATGAAGGTGAACTGGTTCTTTATCTGAACCATAATGATATCTCAAAGGAGATCCGAACTAATGAAGTTTCTGACAATGTAAGCCTTGTAGCTAAACAAAAGGAAGTAAGGGATTTCTTATTACAATCCCAGCGTTCCCTTGCCGAAAAAGGAGGTATTATAATGGACGGCCGTGATATCGGGACGGTAGTTCTTCCCAATGCTGATTTTAAGTTCTTCCTTACGGCAAGCATCGATGAAAGAACCAAAAGAAGATACAACGAGCTTTTGAGTTTAAATATCGAAGCAAACGAGCAGCAGGTAAAAGAAAATCTTATCGAAAGAGACAAAATTGACAGTGAAAGAGAAATCGCTCCGTTAAGACAAGCTGAAGATGCCATTGTTATTGACAATACCGAACTTTCTAAAGAAGAAACCATCGAAGCCATACTGTCTTATATCCAAAAGATTTAACAATTTTTAATAGGACCATAGGCTCATTTGGTATATTAATTGTAATATTTAACAAAGTAAAAACTAATATTATTTAACTATTAAAAAAAACGAAAAATGTCTAGAAAAGGAAACAATACAGCAGGTATATTAGCGGGACTTCTAGCTGGAGCAGCAGCAGGTGTAGTACTTGGAATGCTTTATGCGCCGGAAGAAGGAAAAGAAACGAGAAAAAAGATTAAAACAAAAGCTAACGATCTTAAAGATCAGGCTAAAACAAAATACGGAGAAGTTTCTGAAAGAGTAAAAGATCAGTATGCCAATATATCTTCTACTTTTAAAGAAACAGCAAACAGTGTTGCTCATACCGTAAAAGATGGATATGATAAATATAAAGATCAGATTGTTTCTAAAACTACAGATGTAGTAAAAGATGTAGAAGCAGAATTAAACGATCTTAAATAGTAATAATTTCAATTAATTTTTAAATTATGAAAGGGACTTTTTGCATTAAAGTTCCTTTTTTTGTAACTTTAAAGAAAAACAGATGATAGAAACTCTTAAAGAATATGCATCTAAGAGAATAGATCTACTTAAAATAGAAGCTACCGAAAAGTCATCACTCTCCGCAGGTATGATTACCTATCTGGTCGTATTGCTTGTTGCTTTTGCTTTTTTTATTATTCTTTTCAACTTTGGAATTGCATTTCTTATCGGTAAAGCGTTGGACAACTACTCCTACGGATTCCTTATTGTAGCTGCATTTTACTTATTGATAATGATTCTTGTTGTTCTGTTTAAAAAGAGAATTGTAAATACCGTAGCGGACCAGGTTATTAAATTTTTAAATCATTAAACTATGAGCAGAAACTATGAAAGTCTGAAAGAATTAAGAATAAAGAAGAAGTTACTGAAGGCAGAACTTGATGATTTGGAAAACCTTCTTACATTCAAGAATACAAAAGAAAGTTTAAGCGCATTTACCAATGGTTTAACGGATCAATATCTTCAGGAAAAAGTAGATGAAGACGGTGATGAAAAAATAGTCCTGAGAAAGGATGTGATTGCTAAACAGCTTACTTCTGAGGTGAAAGATATGTTTATCAGCAAAAATACAGCAATGGGTATTGCAAGCTCAGCGCTCAAGGGTAATGCACTGGATGGTATCATCAGGTTAGGTGCTACTGCTCTTGTTGGAAACTATGCAAAGAAAAATATGCGTAGTTCTAATTGGAAAAAGAAACTGCTTGGTGTGGCTATGATTTATCTTGCGCCAATTGCATTAAAATTTGTCAGAAAAAAGCTTGAAAGTTATCAGAAAAATAAAAGTGTGTCCAGCATGGAGCAATTAATATAAAAATAACAAACCAGAGGTTAGAAGTTAGCTAAAGGTTATCTTTAAAATTTAATCCAGCTAACCTCTGACTTTTGGAATCTATTTAGAAAACAATTGTCCCAATATAATTCCGGCTGCCATAGATACATTAAGACTTTCCGTTGACTGAGATGTACCAAACCTAGGAATACTAATACTTTTATGAAGCAACTTTTCCGTTTCCGGTCGCATTCCATTTCCTTCATTTCCTAAAATCAGGTTTAGTTTCTTAGGCTTCTCGAATTGGTATATATTTTCTCCCTCCATATCGGTTCCTATATTAACATTCTCCGTATTCGAAAGATAATCGGTAAGATTACAGTACACCATGTTCACTCTTGTAAAAGATCCCATACTTGCCTGAATCACTTTGGGATTATAAAAATCCACTGTATCTTCACTGCAAATAATTTGTTCTATCCCAAACCAATCGGCTAAACGGATTATAGTTCCCAGATTTCCGGGATCCTGAATCCCATCCAATACAATCTGTATATCCGGGTCTGCCATCTTTTTATCAGAATTCATATAGCAAACGGCAACGGAATCTTTAGGTGTTTTAAGAAAACTGATCTTTTTTAGCTCATTTTCAGATATATGGATAATAGGAACGTCAGAAAATTTAATTTTCTCTGGATCTGTAGATAATATTTCTTTAATTTTAAAGTTAGAATTGGGAAGTTCACAAATGATTTTATTACCCTCAACCAAAAACAAATTGTATTTTTGTCGGAACTTCTTTTTATCTAAAGACTGTAAAATTTTTATTGTATGAGCTGTAAGCATTATAAGAATTCTCCTCAAAAATATTATAAAATTATATCATTTGCAACATTTGTTACTCTTCTTTATGCTTGTAGCACCACAAAGAAAGTTCCCGATGGCGAATATTTGCTTACGAAGAATACATTCACTTTTACTGATAAAAAAGAACCATTTGATGGAGAGCTAAAGGGTTATGTTCAGCAAAAACCCAATAAGAAGCAATTCCTTTTTATGCCTTTAGGCTTATTATTATACAACGCCGCCAATCCTAAATATGACACTATTCTTAATGAATACATGACCTACCCTAGCGAAATGCGAACGCAAAAGCTCAGGGATTCGCTCTTCATTAAATACAATATGAAAAGTAGTGTGGGAAAAAGCCTTTTATTAGACAGGTTATACCACAACTGGGGTTCACCTCCTGTTATCCTGGATCAAACAAAAGTGGAAAAAGGAGCCGAATCCATTGAAAAACGACTTACTTACAAAGGGTACTGGGATGCAGAAGTAAAGTTTAAAACCAAAATAGATTCTGCAGCAAAAAAAGCGGCTGTTACGTATTTCATTACACATAATGATCCTACTTATATTAAAGAATATTATTACAATATTCCGGATCCGGTTCTCCATAATCTTTACCAGCAGAAAATTAACGGAACCCTCATCAGATCCGGACAGGTACTTGATCAAACGGTTCTTGAAAAAGAAGTTACCAGACTTAATGAAATCATGAGGGATTATGGGTATTACAGATTCAATAGTGCCAATGATGAAATTTATTTTGTCGCCGATTCACTAAAAAGCAGAAAACAGGTTCCTCTGACCCTTGAAATTCATAAAGATTCCATTGATACTCCTTATAAAAGGGCAACTATTGGTAATATAGACGTAGCCATCGTTAATGAAGCATCAGAATACCGTAAAAATACAACCAAAGACAGCTTAAGAGGAATACGGTTCCATAAGGTTGATAATAAATATACAACCCGTTCCGTATGGAGAAATATCATAGTTGGAAACAAACAGATTTATGATCAGAAAAAGCTTGACCTTACCAAAAGGAATCTCCTATCTATGAATAACTTTAGCATTCTGAAAGCAAAAGATTCCTTAAGACACGGAGGTGAAGGCTCTCCGAATGATAGTATTATTGATGTATTA
This sequence comes from Chryseobacterium sp. B21-037, assembly GCF_028570785.1. Taxonomy (NCBI): domain Bacteria; kingdom Pseudomonadati; phylum Bacteroidota; class Flavobacteriia; order Flavobacteriales; family Weeksellaceae; genus Chryseobacterium; species Chryseobacterium sp. B21-037. Next base: position 1,047,722 of record NZ_JALGCB010000001.1, on the reverse strand, counting down.
TATATACTTAAACCGCTTCCGAAATATGAATTAAAAGTAGGAACGGATATCAATTATTCGCAGTTATTAAATCTTGGGATTTCTCCCTCCATAGACCTTACTACCAGAAATGTTTTTAGAGGGGCAGAAAACCTTTCAACAAGTCTGGCTGGTACTTTTGGTTCTATCAGAAGCACTAAAGATATCAGTCAGCGTATATTAGCCTATGAATTATCAGCACAGGCTTCCCTGAATTTCCCAAGACTTTTACTACCTTTTGACTATTATAAATTGATTCCTAAAAGATACAGCCCTACATCATCAATTGTTCTGGGGGCTACTGTACAAAATAATATCGGTTTAGGAAGAGTTAACTTCAATACCGGCCTTAATTATCTCGCTACGGTTAATGATAAAGTATCCCATAGGCTGACCCTTTTTAATACACAGTTAAGTTTAACAAAGAATAAATCGGCTTATTATGATTACTTTACAAACGATCGTGATCTAAAAGATGAAATATTTGAGAATTACTTTCAAAACAGCCCGCAAGGTGCAGCAACGAAAGCCAAGCTTTTATCCGGACAGCTTTCAGTAGATGAAGTATCTCAACAGATTGTCACTGATAATGCCTACCGTAATTCTTTAGATCAGGCAGGTGCGGATCTTTTTACTGCATTTACAGGAATTCTTGTCAATAAAGACAGGCAAACCCAGGATGTTCTGATTTCGTCCATGATCTATAATTATGTGTATAACGAAATCGGTAAGAAGGATTATCCTAACGCTTTCTACTTTAATGGAAAGGTAGAGTTGGCTGGTAATATATTAAGCATTTTTAATCAAAAACGAAATGATGGCGGAGGTGTAATCACAAGTCCTCAAAGAACAATTTTTGGAGTGCCTTATGCACAGTTTGTAAAATTTGATATTGACGTAAGAAAGTACTTTAAGTTTAACGGGAATCAGACTTTAGTACTTCGTCAGTTCGTAGGAGTAGGAATACCTTACGGAAACTCTTCATCGATGCCGGTTATCAGGTCTTATTTCAACGGAGGATCCAATGATATCCGGGCGTGGGTTGCTTTTGGAGGCTTAGGTCCTGCTGACTCTCAGATTGATGAAAGAGTTCGTACTTATATGACAGATAATTTAAAGCTTACTACAAATATTGAATATCGTCTCCCTTTCAACGATATGTATGAAGGGGCGCTGTTTACCGATATTGGGAATACCTGGAGTCTCAGGGATTATAATGATGGATACGGCGATGAGTTTAAATTCAATAAATTTTTAGGCCAGGTGGGTATCGGTAGTGGATTCGGATTAAGGGTAAATATTGCATACATCACTTTAAGGCTTGATTTTGCATATAAAATCTATGATCCTAATAAACCTACTGGTGACCGATGGAGATTCAAAGATTTCCAGCCTTTTAAACCTACATTGAATGTAGCGTTTGGATATCCTTTCTAATCAGGAGAAATTCCCAACAGGAAATAGACTACAGCGATCATTCTTGCGAAAATCTCCCTGAACTGATTTCTGTAGTAGCTTTCAGGTTTATTTACATCCTGTGCATCAAATCCCAGTGCATTCATATTATTGTTTCTTGCGAAAAATAGGGCCCGAAGGTTATGAAATCCCTGAGATACTATAATAACATTACTTTTTTTGTACACATCCTTACAACGTAAAATACTCTTATATGTGTTGAAGCCTTTCGGATCTTCAATAATGATTTCTTCAGGAACTCCTTCCTGATAAACAAGATAATTTTTCATCGCAGCCGGTTCATTATAACCTTTGCTTTTTTCACCGCTTACAATTATTTTACGGATTTTCCCATGATGATACAATAAAGCAGTAGCATCCATTCTTTTCGTAAAATAAGGATTGGATAGTCCGGATCTCATCTTAGGTGAAGTACCTAAAACCAGAGCGACCTCACGAGGTGGTATCTTTGATATTTTGGTATAGGTCCTCCCATTAGTAAGGGCAAAAACCCAGGCATTAGCCAAACATATCACTAGAATTCCAATTTCTATTGATGTGAGAATAAGATTGAATATGTTTTTTACAGCTCTCAAATGAGATCAAAGTTAAGCTTTATTTTCTTTGTTTTTGCTATAGACATGCATGCTAATATTTTCCCTTGCAACTCTTCTTTTTCCGTTAAATATTCATTCTCTAGTAATTCAACTTCTCCTTCTTCCAAATAACATTCACAACTTCCGCAAATTCCAGATTTACAGGAATAAGGAACAGGAAATTTCTGAACCAGCAATTGCTGCAGAATTTTATCCTTGTTATCCGGAAGATGGGTACTGTAGTCTTTTCCCAATATTTTAAAGTCGATTTCCACATTTTCAATCAACGGAAACTCTTTTTCTATAGGGTAAATATCATCATTAAACTCTTCAAAAAGTTCAAAATGAATATTTTTTTTCGGGATTCCATGATGGTAGCAGGCATTGGCCAGTGTTTTTATCATCTCCCCTTTTCCACAGATCAGAACTTCATCTACTGCATCCCAGATGGTGGATTCTTCGTCTGTATCATCAAGGTGCAAAATCTGATTGATAATAAGGTTTAACTTTTTCGCATCTAGCCTTCCATAAAAAAGCTGATCCGGTGTTTTTTCCTGCGAAAAGAAATAAAATATCTGTAATCTGTCCCCATAAGTTCTGGCCAGATTATCCAAAAGATCCCGGTAGATTAATTCGTCAGAATTTTTATTTCCGAAAAACAAAAACAGTCGCGTTCTGGGCTCATTATGAAGAATATTTTTGAAATGGCTTAACACAGGGGTTATCCCGATTCCTGCAGCAAAACCGACTATCGTTCTGAACTCACTGGGTTTAGATATTAAAGTAAATCGACCTCCCGGTTCACTTACCAATAGTTCATCTCCAACCTTATAATTTTTAAACAGTTCTGCTGTTGCTCCTACAGGAGAATTTACTTTTATGCCCAGGCTAATTTTTTTCTCGTAAGGAGCCGATGTCATTGAATAATCATTGATGATATCTTTTCCATGGTACTGAAATTTAATACTGACAAACTGACCCGCTTCAAATTCAAAATTCTTCTGTAAATTCCCGGGAATCTCAAATTCCAGGGAGAAAGTATTTTTGGTCAGTTCTTCCTTTTTCGCTATTTTTAACCAATGAAACGTTGTAAGTTTCCCTTTATAGATTTGTTGTTCCATACTTCAAAATCAAAAATACTAAAATAATTATGAAGAAGATCATTTTATCAACCCTAGTTATATTTGCGCTGACCAGTTGTAAAAAAGAAAGTTCAAAAATTGATGACAAAGGGATATCCCAGGATTCAGTAGCTGTTGCAGAAAATACTACTTCTGCTGATCACACAGCTTATATTTCAAAAGAAATTTCTCCCGAAAACATTGGAGACTATCTGGCAAAAAATAATGACACACTGTATGTTACTAATTTCTTTGCCACTTGGTGTGGGCCATGTATTCAGGAAATTCCACATTTCAGAAAAAAAATGGAAGAACTAAAAGGAAAACCTGTAAAGTTTACTTTTGTTAATCTGGATAAAAAATCTGATTGGAGTACTGCAGTTAAAGATTTTGCAGAAAAAAATGATCTTGCAAAAAACATAATCTTACTGGATGGCCAAAAGCTTGATGAGAATTTCTTTCCGAAAAATTTTAAAAAATGGGACGGTGGTTCTATCCCTTTTACTTATATGAGAAAAGGAGCAAAAACTGACGAATATCTTGGAATGATGAATGAAGAACTTTTAAACTCTAAGATCGATTCATTCTTAAAATAAATTGTACAGAATCACTTCTGAAAATGTCAAAAAAATTCAAAATCCTGTGTTTTTTATTTATAATCGCCATTATTCTAGCTGCTGTTATTAATCTGAATACAGGATTTTTAAGTTTAAACCTAAAGGATTTTTTTTATAGCTCAGCCAACGGCCAGATTGCAGATATTCGTATCAACAGGGTTTTGGTAATGCTTTTAGCCGGAATTTCTATTCCCACTTCAGGGTTTCTGATGCAGGAATACTTCCAGAATCCATTAGCAGGGCCGGATATATTAGGTATCACTTCCGTAGCTAGTTTATCTGTTTCATTTTATATTTTCTTTTCTCATGATATTCTGCTTCCGGATTATCTCCAGAACAGTTTCCTGAGCTTATCAGCGATTATCGGCAGTTTCTTCCTGATGATCGTACTTTTATCCATTTCTAAGAAATTCCAGGACAAATCTTATCTTATTATCTTCGGGTTTTTAGTTTCCGCACTGGCCGGAGCAATTGTTTCTTTACTTCAGTTGTATGCAGAAAATCAAAGTCTGAAAAATTATATCCTATGGTCTTTCGGCGCAAATAATATGGTCACCAGAAACCAGATCCTTGTATTATCTGTTTTGGTCATTGTCGGCTTATATATGTCTTTTAAAACCATTAAACCATTAATTGGAAATTCCTTGGGAAGCTCCTATGCACAGAGCCTTGGAGTAAACTTGCATCATTTAAAGCTGTTCATCATCATAGCCGCTTCGCTCCTATCAGCATCTATAACGGCATTTTTGGGGCCTATTTTGTTTATAGGCATTATTGTTCCTCATTTTTGCAGACTTATTTACAATCCTGCAAAACTATGGCAGCAGTGGATCTTGAATATGATGCTGGGAATGCTGATGATGTTACTGTTTTCAATTATTGCAGAGAAAAGTCAAATTCCGTTGAATGTGATAAGTTCTATTTTTGGAATCCCCGTTATCCTTGTGATGCTTTTGAAGCAGAATAAGATTTAAATAATTTCGCTATTATTTTGGAAAAATGTAAACAAAGTATTATAAAAAACACAAAATGTCACTAAAACGATTAATAGTCATAAACATCTTTCTATTTATTTCTGGCATTACCTTTTTAAAATATTCTAAAACATTGAGATTTGATAAAGAATTGCATTGGATATATTCAGTGGGGCACCTTCACTACTTTATGGTTACATTACCAATATGCTTCATCGGTTCTTTGTCTTTGGCAATTTATAGTTTATGCAAAGTAAAAGAAAATAAATTTTTATATTTAATCTTTAGCATCACGCCAGTTATCCTCTTTTTAATAATGATCTATTTAACGAATTAAAATTCAAAATGCATCTACAAATCAAACAAGCCCATATTGGTTATAATACCACCCTGATTTCAAATACTAATACCCACTTGAATTTAGGAGACGTATGCTTGTTGATTGGAAACAATGGTGTAGGAAAAACCACTCTGATTAAATCAATTTTACATCAGATACCACTATTACAAGGAGAAATTTTAATAAATGGTAAGAATATAAAGAAACTGTCTGTTAAAGAAATTGCCGAGAATATTGCCATTGTTTTTTCTAAGGCGGTTATTCCACAAAACTATACGGTGGAAGATCTTATTTCGTTAGGAAAATATATTTATTATCCATATTATTTTGAATTAAAAAAAGAGGACAGAGATGAAGTTTCACATATCATCAGTGAACTGAATTTGAATCAGTATAAGGATATACTCCTGAAAAATCTCTCTGATGGAAATCTTCAGAAAGCATTTATTGGACGTGCTTTAACACAAAACTCCCCTATTATTATTCTAGATGAGCCTACCACTCATCTTGATGAAAAAAATAAGATTATCATCCTTAAAACATTACGCAGGCTGGCAAAGGAACAAAACAAACTTATCCTTTTTTCTTCCCATGACTGGCGGCTGGCAAAAGAATTTGCTGATAAGATATGGTACGTAAAAGACAATCATTTGTATTCAGGGATTGTTGAAGATATCCTCCTCCAACATGATGAACTGACCAACGTTTCTTTATTTCAGGTTAACGAAAGTTTTGTAGCACCGGAAATTTCTGCTCCTCCGATTTATAAGGAGATGCTGTATTCACTGCTTCAAAAAAACTTTCAAAAAGACCTCTCATCTTTTAAATTTGAGTTTCAAAACAAGTTTTGGGTAATTTATTACCATAACACAAAACATCAATGTGAATCATTCGAAGAAATCATTGATTCCATCAGAAACATTCATTAATACGTACTTTTTATTATTTATTTCACATACTATGCATGCATAGTATTATGCTAATCATACAATTTAATCGATTTACTATCAGATTGTTAACAAATTTTAACGTTAATAAATACTATGCATGCATAATATTTACTAAATTTGATAAAAACCTATTACCAAAAATGATGGATAACAACAAAGAAAAAATAGAAAATGTAGATCTGGTTCTAAAACAAACCTGGCTTGCTGTATCCAAAATGTTCACAGAACTTGCCCAGGAGCACGATTCTACAGCCGTTCAGGCGCTCACGCTTCTTAAAATAGATCCTAAAGAAGGGACAAGAAGCACAAATTTGGGACCCAAGATGGCCATTGAGCCTACTTCTCTTACAAGAATTATAAAACTTCTAGAAGATAACGGCTATATCTATAAGGAGAAAACCACTACCGACAAAAGAGAGGTTATCATAAAACTTACAGACAAAGGGCTAAACTCAAGAAATCTTTCAAAAGAAGTGGTCTTAAGTTTCAACAAAAGGGTCATGGATAAAATTGCTCCGGAAAAAATGGAAATTTTTAAGGAAGTAATGAATGAAATAATGAAAATTGCCAACGATCTGAATAACAGAAAATAAATTAACATACAACCGAAAGGTTACGTCTGACCCAATAAAAATAAATAATAAATAGTTTACAGATGAAAAGAAGAATCAAACACGTTACGGTTCTTGGTTCAGGAATCATGGGAAGCGGTATCGCAGCTCACTTCGCCAATATTGGTGTGGAAGTTTTGCTTTTAGATATTGTTCCCTTTGAATTGACTGAAGCAGAACAAAAAAAAGGTTTGACCAAAGATGATAAAGCAGTAAGAAACAGAATTGCTGCAGAGAACTTTGAAAAACTTAAAAAAGCGAGTCCTGCACTACTCTATTCTCCAAAATTTGCAGATAGAATCAAAGTAGGAAATTTTGATGATGATTTACAGAAAATAAAAAATACAGACTGGATTATTGAAGTGGTCGTTGAAAGACTGGACATCAAAAAATCTGTCTATGAAAAGATTGAACAATTCAGAAAACCAGGAACTTTAATTTCTTCTAATACATCGGGAATTCCTATCCACTTATTAACGGAAGGAAGAAGCGATGACTTCAAGAAGTATTTCGCAGGAACCCACTTCTTCAACCCGGTACGTTATCTTCCTCTTTTGGAGATTATCCCAACCAATGATACAGATCCCAAGATCGTTGATTTCTATATGAACTACGGAGCTAAGTTCTTGGGTAAAACTACCGTTTTGGCAAAAGATACACCGGCATTCATTGCCAATAGAATCGGGGTATTTTCCATGATGGACCTTTTACATAATGTACAGAAGTTAGGTCTTACCGTTTCCGATGTAGATAAATTAACAGGACCGGTGATCGGCCGTCCAAAATCAGCAACCTTCAGAACAGCAGATGTGGTAGGTTTGGATACTCTGGTTATGGTAGCTAACGGTGTACGCCAAAGTGGTTCAGAAGCCAATGACTTTAATGATGTGTTTGCGCTTCCCAATTATATCCAGAAAATGATGGATAATAAATGGTTAGGCTCTAAAACACAGCAAGGATTTTACAAGAAAGTGAAGAATGCGGATGGAAAATCTGAAATTCACGGATTAAATCTGGATACTTTAGAATATGAACTTCAGGGAAAATCATCTTTCCCTACCCTTGAGCTTACTAAAACCATTGATAAACCTATCGACAGATTCAAGGTTTTAATCGGCGGAAAAGATAAAGCAGGAGAATTATACAGAAAATCTTTGGGTGCGTTATTCGCTTACGTATCTCATAAAGTCCCGGAAATTTCTGATGACATCTATAAAATTGATGATGCCATGAGAGCTGGTTTCGGATGGGAAAACGGTCCGTTTGAGATCTGGGATGCCGTAGGTATTCAAAAAGGTATTGAACTTGCGAAAGATGCAGGCTATGAGGTTTCTGATTGGGCTAAAGAATTGGCGGAAAAAGGACAAACATTCTATAAAGTTAATGATGAAGGTCAAAGTATCTATTATGACAAAAACTCAGGAAATTACAACAATATCCCGGGTCAGGATGCCTTCATTATTTTAGATAATATCAGAAAGAATAAAACGCTTTGGAGCAATTCAGGCTCAGCTATTGAAGACCTGGGAGACGGAATTATCAATTTTGAGATCCGCTCCAAGATGAACTCTCTTGGCGGAGAAGTTCTTGACGGACTTAACCGTGCGATCGACTTAGCTGAAAAAGAATACGATGGTCTTGTAATCGGTAACCAGGGGACCAACTTCTCGGTAGGTGCCAATTTAGCTATGATCCTTATGATGGCTATTGAACAGGACTGGGATGATCTGAATATGGCTATAGCCTATTTCCAGAAATCAATGATGAGAGTTCGTTATTCTTCAATTCCTGTCGTAGTGGCTCCTCATGGAATGACTCTTGGTGGCGGCTGCGAAATGACCATGCACGCTGACCGTGTAGTTGCTGCTGCGGAAACTTATATCGGCCTGGTAGAAACCGGAGTTGGTGTAATTCCTGGTGGTGGTGGTACTAAAGAATTAACTTTAAGAACTTCAAGAGAATTTCACACCGATGATGTGAAAAATAACAGGTTACGCGAAGCTTTCATGAACATTGCCATGGGTAAAGTAGCAACTTCAGCCTACGAAGCTTATGATATGGGAATCCTTGAAAAAGGAAAAGATATTGTTTCCGTAAGTAAAAACAGACAAATTGCAGAGGCTAAAAAGATTGCAAAATTATTAGCAGAGCAAGGATACACACAACCTATTGAACAAAGCGTAAAAGTTTTAGGAAAAGATGCATTGGGAATGTTCTATGTAGGAACAGACCAGATGTTAACCGGAAACTTTATTTCTGAACACGACAAGAAGATCGCAGATAAACTGGCCAATGTAATGGTAGGTGGAAATCTTTCCGAACCAACTGTTGTAACCGAACAATACCTGTTGAATCTTGAAAGAGAAACTTTCCTTCAACTTTGCGGAGAAAGAAAAACCCTGGAAAGAATACAGTACATGTTGCAGAATGGAAAACCACTTAGGAATTAGAATTTTCTGTAAAATGTAAAAAGTATTAATGTATTAACGATGCACAATTTCAGAGACCTAGAAGTTTGGACAAAATCAATGAAACTTTGTAAAATTTTTTACCTGGCCACGCTTGATTTTCCAAAAGATGAAATATTCGGACTTACCTCTCAATCAAGAAGAAGTCTTTATTCAATTTCTTCAAATATTGCTGAAGGTGCGGGTCGTGATACAGATGCTCAGTTTTCACATTTCCTGAATATTGCCTTAGGATCATCCTTTGAATTCGAAACACAAATATTAATCGCTAATGATTTGGGGTTTTTCAAAAATGATGATTTTGATATTATTTATTCAGAAACTAAACATATTCAAAATATGCTGGCCAAATTGAAGCAAAAATTTAATACTTAAACATTTTAGATCATTAATACATTTTACATTAATACTTAAATACAAAAAAATGAAACAAGCATATATAGTAAAAGGATACAGGACAGCGGTGGGTAAAGCGCCTAAAGGTTCCCTTCGCTTTACACGTCCGGATGTAATGGCGGCTACAGTAATTGAAAAATTAATGGCTGAGCTTCCGCAATTGGATAAAAACAGGATTGATGACCTTATCGTAGGAAATGCAATGCCTGAAGCTGAGCAGGGCTTAAACGTAGCCCGTCTGATCTCTTTGATGGGATTGAATACGGATAAAGTTCCAGGTGTAACTGTAAACAGATATTGTGCATCAGGAAGTGAGGCAATTGCTATTGCTTCAGCTAAAATTCAGGCCGGAATGGCGGATTGTATTATTGCCGGTGGTACTGAATCAATGTCTTATATTCCTATGGGAGGATACAAGCCGGTTCCGGAAACTGATATTGCCAAAACAAACCCTGACTATTATTGGGGAATGGGTTATACTGCGGAAGAAGTGGCAAAACAATATAAGATCACAAGAGAAGAACAGGATCAGTTCGCTTTTGAATCTCATATGAAAGCTTTAAAGGCTAATGCTGAAGGTAAGTTTACCAATCAGATTGTTCCCCTTCCTGTAGAATATAATTTCCTGGATGAAAACCAGAAGATGCAAACCAAAAAGTTTGATTTTTCTGTTGATGAAGGACCAAGAAAAGATACTTCTTTAGAAGGTTTGGCTAAACTAAGACCTGTATTCGCCAACGGAGGAAGCGTAACAGCCGGAAACTCTTCTCAGATGAGTGATGGAGCTGCTTTCGTAATGGTTATGAGTGAGGAAATGGTAAAAGAGTTAGGTTTACAGCCGGAAGCAAGGCTTGTTGCCTATGCTGCTGCAGGACTTGAGCCTAGAATCATGGGAATGGGACCTATCTATGCTATTCCAAAAGCACTAAAACAAGCAGGCCTTGAATTAAAAGACATCGAATTAATTGAATTAAATGAAGCTTTCGCTTCCCAGTCAGTTGCCATCAAAAAAGAATTAGGTCTAAACCCTGATATCCTTAATGTAAACGGAGGAGCAATCGCTCTGGGGCACCCTCTTGGATGTACCGGAACAAAGCTTACTGTACAGCTTCTGGATGAAATGAGAAAACGCGGAAATAAATACGGTATGGTTTCAATGTGCGTAGGAACAGGACAGGGAGCAGCAAGTATTTTTGAACTTCTATAAAATGTATTGATGTATTGACGTAAAAAGTATTCATGATGAAGGAAACTTCATAAATACATATTACATGAATACTTTAATACAAATAATTAATCTAAAAAAATAAAAAACAATGAGTGATACACTTAATAAAACACGAAAAGGCGGTGAGTTTTTAATTAAAGAAATTCCTGCTAATGAGATCTTCTCTATTGAAGAACTTAATGAGGAACAAAAAATGCTTCGTGATTCTGCGAAAGAATTTATTGACAGAGAAGTAGTTCCGCAAAAGGAACGTTTCGAAAAGAAAGATTATGCATTTACAGAAGAGACAATGCGTAAGCTTGGTGAAATGGGTATGCTTGGAATTGCTGTTCCTGAAGAATATGGAGGACTGGGAATGGGCTTTGTAACAACCATGCTTGCCTGCGATTATATTTCGGGAGTTACCGGTTCATTAGCTACGGCATACGGAGCGCACACCGGAATCGGAACATTACCAATTGTTCTTTACGGTACAGAAGAGCAAAAGAAAAAATATCTTCCGGATCTGGCTACAGGAACTAAGTTTGGAGCCTATTGTTTAACAGAGCCGGATGCAGGTTCTGATGCCAACTCAGGAAAAACAAGAGCTAAATTATCTGAGGATGGTAAACATTATATCATCAACGGACAAAAGATGTGGATTTCCAATGCTGGATTTGCCGATACTTTCACTCTGTTTGCAAAGATCGATGATGATAAAAATATTACAGGCTTTGTAATCAACCGTTCTGAACTTGAAAATCCTGAAAGCTTAACTTTCGGAGAAGAGGAACATAAATTAGGGATCCGTGCATCCTCTACCCGTCAGGTTTTCTTTAACGATATGAAAATTCCTGTTGAAAACCTTTTGGGAGAAAGAAACAACGGATTTAAAATTGCTTTGAACGCATTGAACGTTGGTCGTATCAAATTAGCTGCAGCTTGTCTTGATGCCCAGAGAAGAATTACCAACCACTCTATCCAGTATGCTAACGAAAGAAAACAGTTTGGCGTTTCTATTTCAACTTTCGGAGCGATCAGAAAGAAGCTTGCTGAGATGGCAACAGGAATTTTTGTAAGTGAGGCAGGTTCGTACAGAGCGGCTAAAGATATTCAGGATAAGATTGATGAACTGGTAGCGGGAGGATTAGATCATCAGGCTGCAGAATTAAAGGGTGTTGAAGAATTTGCTGTAGAGTGTTCAATTCTTAAAGTTTTCGTATCTGACCTGGCGCAACATACAGCTGACGAAGGAATTCAGGTATACGGAGGTATGGGATTCTCGGAGGAAACTCCTATGGAGGCAGCTTGGAGAGATTCAAGGATTTCAAGAATCTATGAAGGTACCAATGAGATCAACAGACTACTTGCAGTAGGAATGCTGATCAAGAGAGCGATGAAGGGTGAATTAGACCTGTTATCTCCTGCTATGGCAATCAGTAAAGAATTAATGGGTATCCCTTCATTTGAGGTGCCGGATTATTCTGCCTTTATGAGTGAGGAGAAAGCGATTATTGCAAACCTTAAAAAAGTATTCTTAATGGTTTCAGGAGCTGCCCTTCAAAAATATATGATGGATATTGAAAAGCAGCAACACTTATTGCTAAATGCTTCAGAAATCCTTAATCAGATCTACATGGCAGAATCTGCAATCTTAAGAGCTGAAAAACACTTTACTCCTGATTCTGTAGAAGCAGCTATGGCTCAGCTTAACCTTTACAAAGCAGTTGAGAAAATCATCGTTGCTGCTAAAGAAGGAATTGTTTCTTTTGCTGAGGGAGATGAGCAAAGAATGATGCTTTCCGGATTAAGAAGATTTACAAAATATACTAATCATCCTAATATAGTTGCTCTTACTGAAAAAGTTGCAGCACACTATATTGAAAAAGGACATTATTAGTCTTTTCTAAAATAAATTTGATGTTAAAGCACTTCACTTTGAAGTGCTTTTTTGTTTTATAAATTTTTGTTACTTTTAAATAACCGAAACATCATCATAAAACAAATAAATTATGGGAAAATTTATTATTTCTACAAGAACAAACGGGGATTATCAATTCAACCTGAAAGCAGGAAACGGCCAGGTAATCTTAACAAGCCAGGGATACAGCTCCAAATCAGGATGTGAAAACGGCATAGAATCCGTGAGAATCAATTCTAGAGACGACTCTAAATTTGAAAGAAAAACTTCTTCTAATGAAAAGTCTTATTTTAATCTAAAAGCAGGGAATGGCCAGATTATTGGAACCAGCCAGATGTATGAATCTGAAAATGGTATGGAGAACGGCATAGAATCAGTAAAAAACAACGCTCCCATTGCATCTGTTGAAGACGAAACACAGGGATAAAATATTTTAAAATAATTAAAAGAAATGTCTTATTTATTTAAGGCATTTTCTATTTTTGCACAGAATCTTTTCAAAAAAAATGACTAAAGAAGAACTTTTACACAGAGCCATAAAGATTGCTGATAAAGCGCATAAAGGGCAGACCGATAAATACCATGCACCCTATATTGCCCATGTAATGCGTGTTATGGAGTACGGAAAAACAATGGATGAAAAAATCGTAGGGGTATTGCATGATGTCGTAGAAGATCACCCTTCTGAGTTTAGTCTTGATTTTTTACGAAATGAGGGCTTTCCGGAATATATCCTGTTTGCCATTAGTTGCCTTACCAAGTTCGATCCCGAAGAGGATTATGACGATTTCATAAAACGAACCGAAAGATCTCCCCTTGCTGTAGCTGTCAAATTAAACGATCTGCGGGATAATATGGATTTACGAAGAGTAAACAGGGAACTTACTCCTAAAGACATTAAAAGATTTAATAAATACCTTAAGGCATATCATTATCTCATCGAAAAATATTAATCCGCTCCCGGGAATTCATAAGTTTTTGTATGGTGATCGGTGCCATCGATATTAATGTTCAGGGCTAAGTAAATAAAATGAAGGTTTTTGTTTCCGGTTGCATCGAATTCTCTTTGCCAGAGGTAACCACATAAAACACCGAAATATTCGTCAATCTGATAACCGAATCCACCGTAAACCCTGTTTCGGGCAAATGTAGGTTTCATAGGGCTTACAAAAAATACTTCGTCATAAGCATTGGCAAATACAGTTCCTTTTTCGATTGTTTTCGCATTAAGAGGTACGCTTACATTCAAACGGTAACGATAACGCATCCTTTGAGATGTTTTATCTGTTTTAGGTTCGTAAAACCAGCTCTTTTCCGCGCGAAGACGATTCTCAAATTTTACAATCCCTTTCTTAACGTCGATAACGTCCTGGAGCCATACCCTGAATTCCTCCCTGCTTAAGCTCTGGGATTTATAGTTCACATATCTTCCAAGGCCTATAAACGGCTTGTGGTTTTTTGTGAGATTATATCCCAGCCCTCCTTTTATTTCGTAATAATCGGGATAAGTATAATCTTCATTTCCTCGAAGCTGACCTTCTGCATACAAGAAAAATTTTGGATGAAATTTATAGGTGAGGGTTACAGCATTAAAGCTTGAAATATGCTCTTGTGCCTTTATAAATGCCATGCTACATAGCAAACTTAAACCTAAGAAAAGTTTCATCTGAAAAAATTTTTGCAAAAATAAAATTAATTAACCACTCGTTAATATTAACTTTACTTAATATTAATATTGTAGGTAAATCCTATATGAAACCATCTGTTAGGCATCTGAACACCAAAGGTTTCGGTATATTTCGTATTCGTAACATTATTAATCAGAACATAGACTGAGAAATCCTTTTTAACGAAACTAATTTTTTCGTCCAATAAATTATAGCTGCCAAGATTCACTCTGTCATTATAACGGTATACTAATTCATTAGTGAAATGTTGCAGGAAACTTGTCTCAAGTTTGGCAACCAACTGATGTTTCAGATTATCGAGAACATATCTTGAAACAAAATCATTAGACTGTTTAAATTCGGTATCCAGGTACGTATACCCCAAAGAATATTTTATCCAAGGGAATAATCTGTGATTAAATTCTATCTCAACTCCTTTCGTATCAATTTCTCCTACATTTTGAGCATACCATACAGGGTCCTCCAAGGATTTCTTTACCCAATCGATAGAATTCTTTGAACTGCGCATAAAACCACTGATTTTTGCCAGTAATATTTTATTCTGATATTGATATCCCACTTCTGATGAAACAGCATTCTCAGGCAAAAGACCAGGGTTTCCCTGCTCTGTTTTACTTATATAATACAGATCTGTAAATGTTGGCACCCTGTGTACTCTTGCCACATTCGCATAGACCTTGTTGTTTGAATCAAAATTATAACCTACATCCAGCCCTGGATAGAAGAAATTTCCTTCCTTGGAGTAATTAGCCCAGGAAATTCCGGGACTGATATTTAGTTTTTTGTCCAGCAATGAAAAGTGATGTTCAAAGAGTACCTGGGTGACAAAACGGTTTCTGTCTCCAAGGTTATTACTCACCAGAAACTCTTTTCTCAGTTCGACACCAACCCCTGTCGTTCCCAATCCCCATGTATAACTTGAATTAACTTCTCCTCCAACATTATTTCCGATATGCATGTTCCTGTACAGAGCAGGATTTTGCCTGTTATATAAATACATATCCTGTCCCCTTCTCCAATATACATTAGAATTAAGTTTCAGTTTCCCAAAAGTTTGCTGGTGGGCTAAACTGATAATGGAAGCCTGCATCTCCTCATACTGCTCTGTAGCCTTCGGTGATGAATAAAATCCATTGGCTCCGAATTTCTTTTCTGAAAAACCTGCCTGAAGCCTTATATCTCCATTTCTAATCCCTAATTTGCTCTGGTAAAACACATTCCGTATTTCATAATCCGTATTATGCATATATCCTTGGGAAGTGGATGAATTAGCTTGCAGGGAGTTGGAAAACTTTTCATTTCCCAATTGGGCATTCAACCCGAAACCATAGGTCTCATAATCTCCGCCTTCCGCACTTATTTTTACCTTTTTACCTAAAATTGTTTTGGTGATGATATTGATGACACCCGCATAGGCATTTTGGCCAAATCTACGTGCTGCTGGACCTTTAATAATTTCTATGCGCTCAACATCTTCCAGATCCACCGGAATATTTAAAGAATTGTGCCCCGTTTGTGAATCATTCATCCGAATCCCGTTTAATAGTATAAGGACCTGTTCAAATGAGCTTCCACGAAATCCTACATCACTCTGTACACCATTGGCCCCTCTTCTTCTGATATCCATTCCAGGAACCATCTGAAGAATTTCATCAATACTTTTGGCCGCAGCATTTGCGATCTCTTCTCTTGAAATTATGGTAATATTCTGATTGGCACTCTTATAGGGAGTAGCTATAAATTTTCCCTGAACTTCTATCGTTTCAATATCTGATGCTTTTTCCTGTGCTTGTCCCATTACAATAGCTCCCAGAAAAAAAACGGCTCCCAGCTTTTTCATTCCTTAATTTAAGATTTTTTTAAGATTTCCAAAATTAGACGACTTGAACAACACTTACAAATGATTATTATCATAAACTTTAATTGATATAAATAAAAAAAGATGCAGTGGACTGCATCTTGTGTGGGGAAGTAATTACCTTTTTCTCATTAAATGTGTAACAAGGTCTCTGAATAACTTTACCATTATTATATACATTTATACGCTGCAATGTTAAATAAATTTAAAATACGAAGCAATACTGCAACTTAAAAAAACATAAAAATTCATAAAATTTCTTTAACATGCTAAATAATATATTGCATCTTTCCTTCTTTGTTTAATAATTAATGCTGATGAACAGATTCATTGCTATCATTTTATAACTTATTGTTTAATACACCGCAGTAATAATATTTTATTATTGAAATAATCAATTGGTCTGTTTAAAGTATTTACATAAGTGTTTTTTTATCAAAAAAGTACCAAAGCAATGACCGGGTCAATGTTTTTATTTTGTAAATATTAACAGTCTGTTTAATAGATTTTTTGAATAGTAAAAGCGATAATTAGACGAAGAAAATCCGTTAAAAATTCGTATTTTTGTTGGTCTTAATTTTACTATGGCATCAATTACAGAAATAGATATAAAAAAGCAGGTATTTGTTAAAAATGCACATCTTAACAACCTGAAGCACATCGATGTATTAATCCCGAAAAATAAACTGATCGTTATCACAGGAGTGTCCGGAAGCGGAAAATCATCACTCGCTTTTGACACAATTTATGCGGAGGGACAAAGGAGATATGTTGAAAGCTTAAGTTCGTATGCACGACAGTTTTTAGGGAAACTGGAAAAACCAAAAGTGGATGATATTAAAGGACTCGCTCCTTCAATTGCTATCCAGCAAAAAGTTATTTCTTCCAACCCCCGTTCAACAGTCGGAACTTCCACAGAAATTTATGATTACCTTAAACTTTTATTTGCCAGAATCGGGAAAACATTTTCCCCGGTTTCAGGACAGGAGGTAAAAAAAGATTCGGTGACAGATGTCGTGGATTTTATTAAATCTTCAAAGAAGGATTCTTCTTTTCTTTTAACGGCTCCACTGGAATATGATATTGACAATTTTGCAGAGAACTTAAATGTCCTCAAGCTAGCCGGTTTTACAAGATTGGAGATTAATGATAACGTTGCGGGAATTGAAGATCTCGAAAGCTTTGGATTTACTCCTGAAAAAGGAATGGTCATTAATC
The DNA here is from genome assembly GCF_028570785.1 of Chryseobacterium sp. B21-037. Taxonomy (NCBI): domain Bacteria; kingdom Pseudomonadati; phylum Bacteroidota; class Flavobacteriia; order Flavobacteriales; family Weeksellaceae; genus Chryseobacterium; species Chryseobacterium sp. B21-037. The sequence continues at coordinate 1,030,284 of NZ_JALGCB010000001.1, read as the reverse complement.
TGGTGATCGACCGTTTTGCTTATGAAGAAGATGAGAGTTTTCTTCAAAGATTGGCAGACTCTATTCAGATGGCTTTCTACGAAGGTAGAGGGTATTGCTCGCTTAAAAATATTGAAACAGGAAAAGTCAGAGAGTTTTCCAATAAATTTGAGATGGACGGGATAGAATTCCTGGAGCCCAATGTCCATTTTTTTAGTTTTAATAATCCTTATGGTGCTTGTCCTACCTGTGAAGGTTATGGAAAAGTAATAGGAATCGATGAAGACCTTGTAATTCCTAACAAGACCCTTTCCGTTTATGAAGATGCTGTTGTGGCATGGAGAGGAGAAACGATGAGTGAATGGAAAAAAGCATTCATCAAAAAAGCGGGGGACTTTCCTATCCATAAGCCTTATCATCAGCTTACGAAGGAGCAAAAAAATTATTTATGGAAAGGAGATGGTAGCAGCAGTTTTCCATCGATCAATAATTTCTTCAAAATGCTTGAAGAAAATTTATACAAGATCCAATACCGTGTCATGCTTTCCCGTTATCGGGGTAAAACACTTTGTCCAACCTGTGAAGGTTTAAGGCTTCGTGAAGAAACAAGCTGGGTAAAAGTTGACGGGCATAATATCCAGTCTACGATTGAATTACCGCTTGACGAGCTCTTCCCTTTAATCAATTCTTTACAGCTTTCGGAATATGATCAGGAAGTAGCTAAAAGGCTTCTCTATGAGATCACTACCCGTCTGGAATTCCTATTAAAGGTGGGATTAGGATATCTTACCCTTAACAGAACATCCAACACGCTGTCTGGAGGAGAAAGCCAAAGGATTAACCTGGCTACCAGTTTGGGAAGTTCATTAGTAGGTTCCATCTATATTCTGGATGAACCTTCAATCGGGTTACACTCCAGGGATACTGAAAATTTAATCGGAGTTTTAAAAAATCTGCGGGATTTGGGAAATACCGTTATCGTTGTTGAACACGATGAAGATGTAATGAGAGCTGCAGACTATATTATCGATATTGGTCCTGAAGCCGGTTACCTGGGCGGTGAACTTGTTTTTGCCGGGGATTATAAAGAATTAAAAAATGCTGATACCCTTACCTCTCATTATTTAACAGGCAGACTGGAAATTAAAGTTCCTGAGAAAAGAAGGAAAGCTAAGGAATGGATCCATATTAAAGGAGCCAGACAAAATAACCTCAAAAATATTGATGTAGATGTTCCTTTGGAAAATCTGGTTGTTATTTCAGGAGTTTCCGGAAGTGGCAAATCTACACTAATGAAAGAAATTCTCACAAACGATATCCAGATACAGTTGGGAATGGGAGGAAAAAAGGGAGATTACGATACAGTGGAATTTCCTAAAAAACTGATCAAGAATATTGAACTCATCGATCAGAATCCTATCGGGAAATCTTCACGTTCAAACCCTGTTACTTATCTTAAAGCTTACGATGATATCAGAGATCTTTTTGCCAAACAAAAGATGTCTAAGATGATGGGCTATAAACCGAAACATTTCTCATTCAACGTAGATGGTGGAAGATGTGATGAGTGTAAAGGAGAAGGGGTTATTAATGTCTCTATGCAGTTTATGGCTGATATCGAGCTGGAATGTGAAACCTGTAAAGGAACCCGTTTCAAAAATGAAATTCTGGAAGTAAAGTTTGATGAGAAGAATATTTCTGATATCCTCCATATGACGGTGGATGAAGCTCTTGAGTTTTTTAAAGAAAATCATGAAGACAAAATTGTTACGAAATTAAGACCTTTGCAGGAGGTTGGTTTAGGTTATTTACAGCTTGGGCAAAGCTCTTCTACCCTTTCGGGAGGTGAAGCACAGCGTGTAAAACTTGCTTCTTTCCTGGTAAAAGGAGTAACAACGGATAAGACGTTATTTATCTTTGATGAACCCTCAACCGGACTCCATTTCCATGATATCCAAAAATTACTGAAATCTCTTCAGGCACTGATTGATCTTGGGCATTCTGTAATTGTTATAGAACATCAACCGGACATCATCAAATCTGCAGATTATATTATTGATATTGGTCCTGAAGCCGGAAAATATGGTGGTGAAGTAGTTTTTGCCGGGACACCTGAAGAACTGGCAGACAATAAAAAGTCGCATACGGCCAAATATATCAAAGAAAAATTAGAAAATTAATATGAACAGAGAGTCAAATTTGACTCTCTGTTTTTTAATCTTATTAAATGATCTTAAAGTACATTATACAAAAAGGGGCTTTCCCTGATGTATGTTGTATCTTCAATTTGTGAAATCAGAAATTCCGCCAGGTCTGCTACGCTGATATTTTCACCCTTACAATCTTCCAGATTGGTTTCCACATTGAAATGTTCATCGGTCTGAATAATTAAAGGAAGTCTTACCAATGTCCAGTCCAGATCTGTTGTCGTAAGTAATTCATATTCTGTCTGCTTGTCTTTCGTTGTTTTCGGATAGTTTTGATACATCCAGTCTGTTGCCTGTTTCACCTTTATATTTTTTTTATCAAAAGGGGTGTTAACATTCAATCCGGTAGTTACAATATATCTTTTAAGACCGTGAAAGGTCATTGCCTTTAGAATATTTCCTGTGGCATCACTGAATATAGGATCTTCACCAACCGGCTGCCCTAAAGTACTGATAACACAGCTGCAATCTTTAAGTAAAGCATGAACGGACTGATAATTTCTGGCATCCCCTTTCATAATTTCTATCAGAGAATTTTTTGATTTAAAATTCTCGGGATTTCTGAGCAAAAGTTTAATGGAATAGCCTTTTTCCAAAAGCTGACGAACAAGATATTTTCCGGATTTTCCGGTACCGCCGATCACGGCTATTGTATTTGTTTTCATAAGAATCTCTTTAATGTTATAAACTGTACACGCCGGTAATATGATATTACCATTGGTTTTGTTTTTATGTAAATATAAAAAGACAAGGAGTCCAGGAGCCTGAACCCTTATAAAGCCCGGTTATAGAATCTTACCGGTAAATACTGATGATATTTATAAAGAGATTTTAATAGGATAAATTTACTTATTTAATTTAAAACAGCAGTATAAAAATTTATAAATATCTAATTAATACGACTTTACAAAACAATTAAAGAATTATATTTGTTAAGAACCATAATGCAACTCATACAACCAAATTCAAATCATATGAAACCATTTACCGTAAACATTTCAGAGACTGTTCTTACAGATCTGAAAAACCGAATTCAAAACACCCGATGGCCCGGAGAAGCTGAAGGTTCTGACTGGCACTTCGGAACAAGCGAAAAGTACCTGAAGGAAATTACAGACTACTGGATCAATGAATACGACTGGAAAAAACATCAAGACCAGTTGAATCAATATCCCCAATATACAACTGACATTGACGGGATTCAGATTCATTTCCAGTATATAAAAGGAAAAGGAAGCAATTCCATCCCCTTATTGCTAACCCACGGCTGGCCGGATACCTTTTATCGTTTTCACAAAATAATTCCTCTGCTTACGGAGGGTGAACAAACTTTTGATCTTATTATTCCTTCCATTCCAGGGTTTGGCTTTTCTGATAAGATTGCCATTAGTAGTGAAGCCGTAGCAGATGTATGGATCAAATTAATGACGGAAACATTAGGGTATAATAAATTTTGTGCTGCGGGTGGAGACGTGGGAATGGGAGTTACCAAAGCTTTAGCTTCCAAATATCCGGATATTATGGAGGGGGTTCATTTTACGGATATCGGTTACCCTATGGGACAGGAAGATCCGAATACAATGACAGAGGAAGAAAAGCAATTTGCCCAGTTTGTACAGCGCTGGTGGTATTCCGAAGGTGCTTACGCTATGGTTCACTCTACAAAACCACAATCATTGGCTTATGCACTCAATGACTCTCCTGTAGGGTTAGCGGCATGGATCATTAGTTTTGGAAACGCCGGTGCTCCTCCTGAATTAATTGAAACAGCTTTTGGAGGACGCGATGAGTTGCTTACTAATATTATGATCTATTGGGTCACCCAGACCATCGGTACATCCATGAGAATGTATAAAGCCGATGCTATAGCACAATGGGGAGGATCTCAGCCATTGGAAAAAAACGATGTTCCTGCGGGAATTGTAGTGCTTCCCCGTGAGGCACAGTTTCCCAGAGAATGGGCAGAACGGTTTGTCAATGTTGTCTCTTTTAAAAAACTGGATAAGGGCGGCCATTTTGCAGCATTGGAAATACCCGAGGTATTTTCAGATGAATTGAGATCATTCTTTTATTCTTTGTAGCTGCGCTAAGAATTGGTTCTCAAAACACCATGATAAGGATAAAAACCTCAAATTGATTAACTCAATAAATACACTGAAAGACCGGATCACAGACCTATCCACAAAAAAATGTGGATAACTTGTGAATTTTAACATTTAATTCATGTTTTGTATTAAAATTATTCCTACATTTACTATGTAATACAACTGAAATGAAATCGTTTTTTGCTTTTTTCAGATTTGAAATTGCAATTAAATTTATAAAAATTTAAGCACAGCATTGTCGGCTGTGCTTTTTATTGTTGTCTAATTAAAAAAATGAGATGTATTTATCTACTGGATCCGCTCCTAAAGAGCGGATTCTTTTATATTATACCTCCTTACTACTCTCTTTCAAATTTTTTTAATGTTCCGTTTTCGTTTAGCTCAATTGAATAGCGTTCCCTGCTTCCGTTAATGCTTGAAGGATACCATCTTATCATATTGTTCCAGACCGAAATGGAAATATTTGTAACAGGCTTTGCTCCTTCAACGCGAGCTGTTTTTTCATTATAGATTTCTGCCGCTTTGGCAATATTTACGAAAGGAAGCTTTCTTAAGGGGACCAACCTGGTTTTAATATTATCTTTAACGGATAATTGTTCCGGGCTGGGATCAGACCATTTACCATTTTCATAACGGTAATTGTCTATGTATTCCGGGTTCTGAGGATGCTGAAGCATCAGCCTGATATTGCCGTCGTTATAAAAATAAACGGAAGAGTAGATAAAGATCTCTTTACCCATGTACTGAGGCAGCTTTTTCAGTGCTTCCTCAGCTTTGATTAATTTTTCTTCGTTGCTTAGAAAGTCTGTGCTTTTACCTTCCTGATGAGTCTGAACATGGGTTTTAGTATGTTTTTCCAAAATAGTATTGACCATATGCTGCGCTTCTTCTATCTGCCGTTCTACTGCAGGATCAAATGGGCTTTCAGGAAAAGTTTCTTCCTTTTTTACATAGGTAGAGATACTATCTTTTGGTACAGGCTTAAGGGTATCCTTAACACTCTTTGAAATCTGTTCGCAACCTGTAAAAAGAGTACTGCCTGCAATTATTATAATGATTGATTTTTTCATGGTGTTAACTAATTTGATCCAAATCAGAGGCAAATGCAACAAGGTCAGGATTTTCTTTGAGGTAAAAAATATCTATGTTTGCCTGTTTTACTATATTCAGGTCAAGAAGATTTACAATTTTTTTGAGCTCTGCCCTTCTTGTATGATTTTGGAAATCTATATATTCTACTTTAAACAGAACCATGGGCTGTTCATTGATATAGGTTCCTGTCTGTTTGGCGCTCAGTAATCTGGCTGTAGTTTTTATCCCTTTCAATTTAATAAGCGCTGCTTCACCCTTTTTTTTTCCTTCAAATACTCTTATAATCAAAGGAAATCCTACTCTATACAGCAAAAGAATGGCAGGGCAAAGAATAAGAGGATGCCAGAAAACCATAAACCTCCAACCCATTCCCATACTTTCCGTATGATAAGAGTAGATATAATACCAGGAAATAATTGCAACAAGCGCAAGCCATCCTAAGCAAATAAGAGAAATAGTCAGGATACTGATCTTCGCTTCAGTTCCTGCAAAAATAAAATAAGGTTCTCTTTTTACTTCTTTGTCAATAAGAATATCAATCTTTTTCCCGGCTTCAAATCGATGCTGCTGAGGTTTTGAATCGTTTACCGTTGTTTTCTGGACAATTTCAGTATCTACTAAATTTTTAAATAATAGTTTTAGGTCATAAGAGTTATATTTACTCTCCTCCTTTATTTTTACAGCTTCAATTATTTCGGCTTTGCGAGGGACTCCATTTTTGTTTAAATATTCAATATTCTTTTTTGCTGTAAAATTAGACAGGATCCATTTGCGAAAATACCCGGTAAGAATAATGATCCATAATATAAGAGAAACGGCTAAAATACCTAAAGCAAGCCATGGGTTTACAAGGCTGAGATCAGTAGGGTCATCCCCCTTGATGTTGTAATACAAAATCATTGGAAATGGGATTGCAAAAAACAACATATACAGTATCCAGAATATAACAATCTTTTTTTTCATATTGATATGTATTTGGAGTGACTTTAGATTTAAGGATTATTTACAAACTCAAGAATAGGATTCAGTATCTGTTCTACGTATTCATCCTCTCTCCTATTACTTCTTTTACTTCCTGAAAAGGTATCACTAATAGGATAATTTCTTAGAAACTGTTTCTTCTTTTTACCTATGGCATAAGCCCTGTCACCATATTCTGCAGTATTGATAATTGTCATTTCATCAAAAGCCATTAATCTTTTTCTTACCGACAATGGGTAAATCTTGTAAATACTGTTTGTTTTTTTATCAAACAGGAATTTTATACCGGCCCAAAAGATAAAATCATATACCGCATACAATAACATGATCCCACCAAGGCCATACAACGTATATCGGACGTTATCATTCAGCTGGGTGAAAAAGGGAACAAAACAGAATATAACAATAGCCAGAAAAGCGAATATCTTTATCTTTGGTAAATATCCGAAATAAGGTTTTATACTTAATTCAGTGGAGGTTATTTCCAGTTGATATTTATTCGATTCCATTATTTTTCTGCAATATTCATGATTTCGCTTACTTCATTAATGGCATTTTGTGGAGTTCTTGAACTAAAAAGCCCTACAACGACCGGAACTCTCTTCTCTCTGCCATTCTGATCAAATATTAAGAAAGCTGTACTGTCCATGGTGATAAAAAGATATTTTCCCACGAGTACATAAAATTGTTCAAAATCTTCAAAACGGTAAACAGCTTCTCCACTCAATATATTATTTTTATGAATGATGGTTCTGGCCTGTGTATCGATGATCAATTTTTTTGTTGTCCTCAACAAATTAACCAATGCAAAGAACACGAAAAGAACAGCTGACCAAAGCCTTATCTTATTTTCCGGAGGGATTATGTAATACAAAACAACAGCTATTACTACACATAATATTGTTCTTAGAACTGCAGTTGAGACTTTGGTTTTAAGATGAAACTGATTGCCTTCACGGATGAAATATTTATAATCGTCCATATTAATTTTCCTGCTTGTGTTAACCAATGAAATTAAATTTATCTTCAAACATTTTTCCGAATACGGGAACCGGCTTTTCTGCTCCGTTTGCGGCATTAATGATTCCCAATATCCAGAATATGGTAATAAGAAGTCCTGCGATACCTAAAAAAGATAATGCAGGTGTCACAGAAACCAGTATTCTCATTAAAATATTGAAAAGGATACTTATAATCATAAGTCCTAAAGACTGTCTTAAATGATATTTAAGTAGAGCGTCTGCATTGTCTTTTCCTGATAGATAGGCTATAATCCAGCCTATAGGAGTAATATAGGAAACGATAGATAAAGTTTTGTTGTTCATAAAAATCTGTGATTAATTATACAGCAATATTGCTAAGACAAAGATTCGTTTGAATGGCGCGTATTTCCAAACTTTATGATGCTACAAAACATCTACTTCTCTTATAAGGGTGTCTACAATATGACTACAGGAATCAAACAGCACTGGTTTCCAGCATCTTGCTATTCTATATATTCGTCCATATTTACAAACTTTTATGCGGGAATCTAACAAATTATCTTAATTTTAAGTATATGAAATCTGTATTCTACAAAATATTTTTATGGACCTGTTTAGGAATAAGCTGTCATGTTTTTCCTCAGGGTGTGTATACCGACAGTCTTCAATCGGCAATTAATAAACCGGCCACTGAGGAAAAAGAAAAGCCCTTTTTATTAAATCAACTTGCAGAAGCTTACAGAATAAACAGAAACTATTCTGCTGCCGAAAATAAGGCAAGGCAGAGTGCCCGTATCGCCTTAAGGAATAAGAATTACCTTGAAGCAACAAAAGCTTATACACTTCTCACAGTTATAAAAGCCAATGATCAGCAAATAGCCTCTTTAAAAAAGATAAGTGATTCGGCTTTAATGATTGCCCAACAATCTAAAAATCCTCAGGCAATGGCTTCCGCATATTATGCAAAAGTGTTCTTGTATAAAACTTTGGATGACCACGAAAAAAGGATAAAATATTGTCAGCTCGGGTTAAAAGAGCTGGAAAAATCACCGGACCCTTATATTGCAGCCTGTTTTTATTATCAGCTTTATGCTTCATATTCAACATGGAATAATGTACCCCAAGTCAATAACTATGCGCACAAAACAGTTGAAAATGCAAAAAAAACAAAAAATTATAATCTTCTCAGTAATGCGTATGCAGCCTTATCCGTTGCCCACGAATATAATTACAATTCTTCCAAAGAAAAAAAAGGACTGGACAGTGTTCTCTTTTATTTAAGAAAGTCTGAAGATCTTTATCTGAAATATCCAACAAGAGTATCCAGATATACCTATGCCATCACTTGTAACAATATTGCCAATGTATATTTAAAATATTTTCCAGCCAATGATAAAGATGCAGAAAAAAAAGCCATTTATTATGCTGAGACAGCGGGGAATATATTAAAAGATAATCCTAATGCTTCAGAAGTTAAAGCCAGTAGCTTTGGGATATTAAGTGAATATGCCAAAAGAGATGGTAATACTCTTTTAGAAGAAAAGTATCTATTAGAAGCTTATCATCTGATGAAAGCCGATAAAGCCCCATACTATTATACTTTAATCAATATTACCCAGGCTTTGTCTAACTTTTATAAAAATCAGGGCAATTTTGAAAAAGCTTTGGATTTTCAGGCGGAAGTAACCGAATACAGCGATAAGAATTTTAATCAGCAGCAAGCCCTTAATGCACAGAAGCTTGAGATACAATTTGAAACAGAAAAAAAGAATAATGAAGTGAAAATACTCAAAGAAAGGGAGGAAAGCCGTAAACTTCAAAACTATTTATATGTTTGCATTGCTATCGCTTCATTACTTGGACTCCTTTTTATGTTTCGTTCCTACCATTTCAAACTGCGTCTTTCCTTAGAACGGGAGAAACAACTTGAATTCGAAAAACACGAATCTGAAATGCAGGTAAAACTGGAGAAGGAAGAACAGGCAAGATTAAGGGCAGAACAACAACTGCTGGAAGCCCAGCAGCAGCAACTCCAAAAAGAAGCAATGGCCAACGTCCTTCAGCTGGAACATAAAAACCGCATGTTGCATAGCATCAAAGATAAACTTGCCGATGACAGCTCTCTGAATATGCAGAAGATTATGAAAGAAGAGCTCGTTCTTGATAATGATTTTGAAGATGCAAAACTCCAGATCCAGAGAGTTCACCCCGATTTCTTTAACCTCATCAACGAAAAAGCCCATAAAAAGCTTACCCTTCTTGATATGAAGCTTTGTGCTTACCTTTATCTTAAAATGGATAACCGCCAGATTTCCCAATTGATGCATATCGAGCCTAAAAGTGTAAGAATGAGCCGCTACAGGATCAAACAAAAATTAGGACTGGACAAAGAGGAAGATCTTAATCTTTTCCTTCAGAAATTAGGTAATTAGAGGGTTGGATATTTTTTAAATATTCCTATTTTTAGAAATCAAATTTAAACCATGAAAAAAATTTCCATTGGTATTTTTCTTTTGGCCGGTAGCATTTTTGCGTCAGCCCAATTACAAAATCCCGGCTTTGAAAAAACAGAAAACAACTATCCTTCGGATTGGAGCCATAAAGTCCTCGACCCATATGAGATGAAATATGATGGTGAGGTTAAACACTCCGGTAACGGCTCATTACAAATCTTCGGTAAACAGGATCATGTTAATGAATTACAAACTTTCTCTCAAAAAGTAAAGATTCCTGGAAAAGGATTAAGAAAAGTTGAAATCGGTGCTTTTATAAAATCAGCAAATATCCTGGGTAATATTTCTCTGTGGGCACAGGTTTGGGATGGAAAGAATACTATGGTTGATTTCGGAAATTCTTTTTCCCAAAACCGTAAAATAGTCCAAAATGAAGATTGGAAAAAGTACACCCTGGAATTTATACTTAATGATCAGGCAGACTACTTTGTATTGGGTGGCTTTTTAAAAGGAAGTGGTAAAGTTTGGTTTGATGATTTTTCTGTCACGGAAATCCCATTTTCCGATAAGGAAGCTTCGAAGACCGCTTTGAAGTATATCAATCAATTTAAAAACATCGTAAAGAAAAATTCGATTTTTAAAGATAAAATAGACTGGAGTTCACTTGATAATAACCTTCAGAAACTTTCAGGAGGTATGGTAACAGAGGAAGTTACAGCTCCTGCTATTCAACATATTATAAAAGTGTTGCGGGCTGCAGGAGATAATCATTCTTTCGTGGACAACAAACAATATGCTGAAGAAAAAAAGAGTACCAAAAGTTCTCCTATTGAACCTGCATATAAATTATTGGACCAAAAGATCGGTTATATTATGGTCCCCGCATTTTCATCTCTTAACAAAGAAGTAGGTAATGCTTTTGCTGAAAAAATACAGGGTATGATTAAAAAGCTTGATTCAGAAAACACCCTGAAAGGCTGGATTGTGGATCTCAGATCCAATACCGGAGGCAATATGTATCCCATGATAACGGGATTAGGCCCCTTAACAGGAGAGGGAGCTTTGGGTTATTTTACAAAAGATGGAAAAAGCAAAAGTGCCTGGAAATACAAGGATGGCAGTATGTATAGTGTTTCTGTTTCAAAACCCTATACGCTACATGATCAGAACCCTAAAATAGCAGTCTTAATAGGACCTATGACAGCCAGTAGTGGTGAGGCGACCACTATTTCCTTTATCGGAAAAAAGAATGTTAAAACCTTTGGTCAGCCTTCTGCAGGACTTACCAGTGCAAATCAGGGATACGAACTGAGTGATGGAAGAACACTTTACCTTGCGGTTTCCTACGAAATGGACCGGACAGGAAAGGAATACAAGGAAGGCATACAACCGGACATTATGATTACTCCTTCAGAGGATAAAAATGTTGATGCCGTTCTACAAAAAGCTACCGAGTGGATCATGGAATAAATATTAAAGCTCCGGATTTACCGGAGCTTTATCTCTTTCTGGCACAATTTCTATTCTTTTTTGAGCACATACATGCTTGAAAACAATTTATTATCATCAAATATTAAATTGATTTTATAAGCAGGATTTTTAATCTCTAAATAATTGGAGTACTTTAATCCCGGATCTCCTACAACATCATTTTTACCTATGATCTTTAATACATCCTCTCCTTTCATTCCTTTTTTCAACTGATTCCCAAATGAAACCTCCACCGCTTCAAAATCATTGATCGCATAACCTTTCAAAATGTTATTTTTCTGATCATTTTCACCGTTTTTTCCAGCCGTGAAATAAAAATGAAAATTATTATAGGTATTTTGCTGCATCAATTCTTTGAGGTCTCCTTTTGAATCTACGGTGGTTATTCTTTCAAAATTTTTGTTGAGCGAAGATTTAACAAAATCCGCTTCGGTTGAAGTACCAAGTGCAAGACCGTTTATATTCCAGCTTTTATCAATTTTGATAACAGGTTTATCTTTGATATCTTTAGAATCGGTTCTGTTCTTGGTGAGTTCCTTCGTATAAGATTCATTGTCACATCCGCCAAAATCTATAAGACCGTTCATAGCATCCCAATAACATGTTTTTGAAAGATTTGTATTATTCAGAATGATTAGCCTGTCATAGTCCGGTGCATAGAAAATATATCGATTGTCTTTTTTTACATTCCAGTATAGCCCATTATCCGTATTAGGATTTTTAATTCCCTTTCCGTACCGGCTTTCGAGCTTTTTTAGGATTTCTTTCTTCAGGGCAGGAGTTTTCATTTCTATCCTGAATCCATATATCGTGGGATCTGCTTTTTGTTTTTTCAGAATTGCAGCAAGTTCTTTTTTATCTTTAAAACCTTGCATATCAAAATGACCTCCACCAAATTTTGTAATACTGTCTGTTTTCAATCGCTCGGAATTAATCTGGAAAAATACTTTTTGTCCTTTTAAATCTATTCCGTCAAACGTAAACTTCTCTGAATTATCTATTTCAATAAATAAACAAAAGGGATATTCAACAGTATTTACTTCAACCATATTTTTATTTTTAAAGTCGATCAGATCTTCAATGGACTCATTCAATCTCAATGTTGAAAGATCTGTTTTTCCCTGTCCTTTACAGGCAATAATTAAAAGTGAGCATACTACTAAATATAGGTATTTCATGATATTAGGTAACAATTAGTGAAAGACCAATATAGCAAGAAATAATGATTAGTATCCTATATCATGAATATTATACATTAAACTGCCGTAAATGATGATCCATGTGTTTATAAACAAACATGCCCAAATCCTCTGTTTTCATTTTCCCAAAGAAATTATGGATAAAATCAGGATTTGAATAGTTTTCATAAGCAGCAATCTGCTCCAACCATATTTTTTTATATAAGTCCGTATCTCCTGTTTTTTCTTTAATGGCAAATTCACCTGCCGGTACATTTTTATCCATGACAGCTCCTTCCCGCAATAATCTTTTTAAAGCCATTCTCCCAAATAGTTTTCCCAAAAATTCCTGTTTATACTCTTGTTTATTTCTTCCTAAAATCCAATCATTCCAAACGGTACAGTGTCTGATCATCTGATAAAGATTCATTTTTCCCCACTGTGCAGTCTTATTATCTGTTAGTGCACTGATCCTTTCGATCAGCTCCTGCCTGTCTTTATGTTCAAATATTGTTTTCATAACTGATTTTTATGTAAAATTAAAGAGCCTCTTTTTAAAAGGGGCAACGCATAAATGACAACATGCAGTGCATTTTGTGCCATTTAATTATGTACTTTTGAGTATACAAGCACTGATATTATGAAACATATTTCAATTATAGTGTATGAAGATGCCATGCCTACAGCAGTCTCCACGGTAACAGCACTTTTTAGCAGTGCCAATGAGATGGCATTAATGAATGGCAAGCCACTTCCCTTTCATATAGAACTTATCGGGATTCATCATAAAGAAGTTTCATCCGGGCTGCCTATGCAGTTTTGCTGTAGCAGAACACTGGCAGAAAAATTCGATACAGATGTTGTGATTGTGGCTCCCATGAAATCCGGACAGGAAGATGTGAATGCCATATTAACAAAAAATGCTGTACTGACGGGATGGATTCTGAAAAAGTATGAACAAAAATGTGAGATCATCAGTCTTTGTACCGGAGCATATTTCCTTGCTGAAAGCGGACTTCTTGATCATATGCCTGCGACTTCACATTGGAACGCTATAGAAGATCTTCAGTATCGATACCCTTTGATCGATTTCAAACCGGAGCATGTGGTTACCCATTCTAAGGCGATCATTACAGGCGGTGGCGGATTTTCATCATTGAATGCAATTTTGTATTTCATTGAAAAAAACTGCGGTAAAGAAGTGGCGGTTTCTTTAAGCAAATTCTATGCTCTTGACTATGGACGAAGCTCCCAGGGCATTTTTACGATCTTTTCCGGACAGCGCAGGCATAATGATGATGAAATCCATAAAGCACAAAGTTATATTGAAAAGAAATTTACAACAGAAATTTCAGTAGAACAGATCGCCAGCCAGGTGAATATGAGCCGCAGAAATTTTATCCGCCGCTTTAAAAATGCGACTTCCCTAAATCCTATAGAGTACATCCAGCGTGTAAAGGTGGAAGCTGCAAAGAAAGCTCTTGAATCCGGAGAACACAATATTGCTGATGTTACTTACAGTATCGGTTATAACGATCTTAAAACCTTCAGAACGGTCTTTAAAAGAATCACAGGACTCACTCCGGCAGATTACAGGAACAAATATAAAAGCCAGGAAATAGATTAAATCATTTTCCTTCTAAAAAACTCCATAAAAATGGGCATGAAATACCGTAGGAACAACTTTTACGTCATCACCGGTGGTCCCGGTGTTGGAAAAACAACTCTACTGAACGAGCTTGAAAATGCAGGATATCGGACAGTAGAAGAAGATGCAAGACAAATCATTAAAGAACAGATAAAAAATAAAGGAAATGGACTTCCATGGGGAAACAGAGAACTCTATACGGATCTTATGATCAGTGCATCTTTACAAAGTTATGAGGCTGTTTCTGCTGTTCGGGATGAGATTGTTTTTTTTGATCGTGGGATTATAGATGCTTTTTGCTATGCACGTATGATTCAACTACCTGTTAGCCCTGAAATGAAAAGTATTACTAAAAACTATCTATATAATCCTCAAATATTTATTCTTCCACCCTGGCCGGAAATTTACAGAACAGACGGCGAAAGAAAGCAAACCTGGGAAGAAGCAGCAGAAACTTATGATGTGATGAGGTCTACCTATATTGATTATGGTTATACGCCTATAGATGTACCGCCTGATACTCCGCAGGCACGGGCAAACTTTATTCTCAGGAATATCATATAAAGTGATTTCCAACAATAAAAAGCAACCATTCTTACATTTCAGCCCTTTGCGATAATCAGTTAAACGATTGCTTAAACATAAGGGGTGTGATATTCATTTTCTTTTTGAATAATTTATTAAATGATTGTGAATGCTCGAATCCCAGCTGATAAGCTATTTCTGCTACAGATAAGCTGGTGGTTGTAAGATATTCTTTCGCTTTTTCAATTAATTTTTCATGGATATGTTGCTGGGCATTTTGACCTGTAAGGTTGCGAAGCATATCACTCAGGTAATGGGGTGACAGGTTCAGTCGGGAAGCCAGAAACTCAACGGTAGGAAGTCCATTTTGTAAGGTCTCCTGATCTTCAAAATAATTCTCCAGGATCTTTTCCATCCGGGAAAGAAGATCATTGCTTACGGTTTTGCGGGTAATAAACTGACGCTTATAAAATCTGTTGCTGTAATTGAGTAATACTTCAATATAAGATATAATGACATCCTGGCTGATATCATCAATCGCAGTATGGAGTTCTCCATTGATATTATCCAGCAATCCAACGATAAGCTTCTTCTCTTTGTCGGATAAGTGAAGTGCTTCATTTGTATCGTAAGAAAAGAAGCCATATTTCTTTATATTCTTAGCCAAGGGATAATTCCTAATAAAATCAGGATGTATGAATAAGGTATATCCATGGTATTCCGCTTCTTCGTCAGTGGACAGGATCTGGTTGGGAGCCGTAAACATCATTCCACCCTCGTTAAAGTCATAATATCCTTGCCCATATCCCATTTTCCCGTTTTCAGAAAATTTATATGATATCTTGTAAAAATTCAAGACAAAATTCCGGTTTAGTATTTCTTTATTTACACTCATTGTGGTATTATCCACAAGACTGATCAGAGGATGTAGCGGTTTGGGAACCTGTAATATATCGTGCAGCTCGGAAATAGAGGAAATTTTCAGAGGAGCATTATCTTTCTTTTCCATAATATAAATGTAAGCATTATTTAAAGTTAAAAAGACAGTGCAGTCGTTATATCTGCACTGTTCTTTGAATGAATATTTATATAAATTGCTTTCCGAATTGTTCACGGAATGCTTCTGCTCCCATCTCCAGACGTTGTGCATACAGCTCATTAGCATCTTTACCTGCAACATAGCGAAGTTGCTTTTTACCGTCGGTAGCAGCTTCATATACTACTTCAGCAATTAATTCAGGCTCTGAAGCCCCTTCCATCATCGCTTCCGTATTGGAAAACATAGTATTGATCATTGGTTCATATTCCGGTTGGGTACCCATATCCAGCGACCTACTGATAAAATCTGTTTTAATCCCGCCTGGAGAAACGGTTTTTATATCCACCCCGAAGGTATTCAGTTCAAATGCCAGGCTTTCGCTCCATCCTTCCAATGCCCACTTCGTGGCATGATAGGTAGATCCTAATGGAAAAGCAATCAAGCCTCCAATAGAAGTTGTAGTAATGAACATTCCGCTTCTCTTTTCCCTGAAATAAGGAATAAAAGCCTGTGTAACACGGATCACTCCCAAAAGATTGGTATTTAATTGTTTTACAATCTGATCATCTGTTAAAGCTTCCAAAGGTCCTATTAAACCATATCCCGCATTATTGAATACAAGGTCTATCGAACTCATCTCCAATGCCTTTTTTACTGTAGATTTGATCTGTTCCGGATTGGTAACATCCAAAGGAAGTAACGTTACGTTTTCTAAAGTATGCAGTTCGGTATCAGATTCCGGATTTCTCATCGTTGCTATTACGTTCCATCCTTTGCTTTGAAATAATTTGGCACTCGCTTTTCCAAGTCCTGTAGAGGCACCTGTTATAAAAATTGTTTTCATTTTTTGTTGTATTAAAATTACAATACAAATGTCCGCACTCGAAGAATGACTGAAGTTGCCAAAACGGATATTGATGTAGCCAAAATGGAAATCAGCCTTTTTGAAAGAAAAAATGGCTGAACATGGCTTATTTTTAAATGGATATTAATATATTTGACCCACTAAGGCCTCATAGTTCAATGGATAGAACAAAAGTTTCCTAAACTTTAGATCCAGGTTCGATCCCTGGTGAGGCTACACATCACCTTTTGTTCAAAGCTCTAAAAATAGTATCCCCCGAAACATTCAAAATCGGAATTAAACAAGCGGCAACTTTATTTGAAGTGAAAGTTCTTTTTTTCATAGTTGAAAAAAAGAACTTGACGCTACTTTGGTAAAGTAAGTTTCATAATTATTTTTGATAAACGACTAGTATAATTCACCACTTTATGATCATGATCATAAAAACAAATGTATAGCAATCACTATTTTTGAATACGAAACATCACCTTAATAATAATTTTCATCATTTTAGTCTAAAGCTTCCCTCCAGCGGGAAGCTTTTATTTAATAAATTATTACATGCTTATATGTAATGCATTTGCAGCAGGGGCTTTTCATTTATGAGAAGCCCTTTTCCCTTATTTCAGAATTGTAATAAACATAATTATAATTACCTGGAGTCTTACAAAACATAGATTTCTTTAATTTGTTTTGTGATCGCTATGTTTTAAATTAAATTTGTATTCCCATTATTCCTCATAACAATAACACGTATTTTACATGATAAAACAATTTTTCAGCCTGGCTATTATTTTGTCGACAGCCATTTGTTCCGCACAGAACAGCTTCAAAGTAATCCCATTGGGGATTTATGGTGGAGGTTATGAAAGTAACTTATCCAGCTACATGGCTGCTCCGGTGCATTCTGACAATTATATTACTCTTGATGCCGGAACAATACGTTCCGGAATTGAAAAAGCAATAGAGAAGGGAAATTTTAAACAAAATTCTGCATTGCAGGTGATCCAACAAAATATCAAAGGCTATCTTATCTCCCATGCACATCTTGATCATGTAAGCGGATTGATCATCAACAGCCCGGATGATACAAAAAAGTCCGTGTATACACTACCTTCTGTTGGAAACATCATTACAGATAAATATTTCTCGTGGCAAAGCTGGGCTAATTTTACCGATACCGGAGAAACACCCAGGTTAGGTAAATATAAAATGATCAGTCTGGAAGAAAACAGGGAAATACCTCTAACAGACACAGAAATGTATGTGACAGCTTTTCCGCTTAGCCACGTCAACCCTTATGAAAGTACAGCTTTTCTTTTACGGTATAATGACGATTACCTTCTTTACCTGGGAGATACGGGAAGCGATCGTATAGAAAAAAGCAATAAGCTCGAAAAACTATGGAAACAGGTTGCTCCACATGTAAATAAGCAAAAGCTAAAAGGAATTCTAATAGAAGTTTCTTTTCCAAATGCACAACCGGATAAATCATTATTTGGACATCTTACCCCAGCGTTATTGGAAAATGAATTGAATATTCTGAATGGTTTTTGTCAACCCGGAAAACTAAAAAACGTCCCTGTAATCATTACCCACCTGAAACCTGTGGATGATAGCATAGAGAAAATCAAGAAGCAACTGAAGGAAAAAAATACTTTGGGAATCCGGTATATTTTCCCTGTACAAGGAGAAAAAATCACTTTGTAAAAAGATAAACAGTTTTTTTAAATAACAGATAATTTCCTATTACATAATTCATTACATTTGTTTTACAACTAAAACTATGTACTATGAAAAATTTAAAATCATTGGAAAGAAGTGAACTAAGACGTATTAATGGCGGATACCTGCAATGTCCTGCCAACCTGGAATGTGGTGATGACTGGTGCTGCATTAACGGAGCATGCCGTCCAAGATCACAAGCAGGGCCTAATGGGTTATGCATGGCCATTATTATCGATTAGAATTGATCAAAAGGCAAAGAAAGTTATTCTTTGCCTTTTGATTTTACCGTACTTCTATACCCGCTTCTATATAAGGTTTTAAATAATCAGAATCGGGATCAGCTTCTGTGATGATCACATTCAGGGAATTCGTGGCGCATATGTAAAAGGATTCCGATTTTCCCAGTTTATCTGAGGTCGATAAGGCAATCGTACATTTTGAAGTTTCTATCATTACTCTTTTAACCAGGCTATCTTCGTAATCATCTCCCGTCACACCCACCTCCAGATCAATACTGCAAACACCCAGTAGACAGATATCTGCCCTGATATTTCTTATACTTTGTATGGTTTCGTATCCTGTTGTAGAGAATGAAATTTTATTCAGCATTCCCCCCATAAACAAAACTTCAATTTCTGTATGGTCTTCCAAAAGAGAAGCCACAGGAAAGCTATTGGTGACAACAGTTAAAGCGATATCCTTTGGCAAATTCGCTACTACAGCCAATGCTGAGGTTCCTGAATCCACAAGCAGAACCATGCCGGGAGTGATATATTCCAAAACCTTCTCTGCAATCATCTTTTTGTGGGCTACATCAATATTCTGCCGGTCCTTAAAATGCAACGGCATTGATGACCGTTGAAGAGCACCACCACGGACAGCTTTAAGCAACCCTTTATCGGATAATTCTTTAATATCCCGGCGTATGGTATCTTCAGATACTTTAAGGGTTTTGCTCAATTGATCAAGCAAAACCTTTTTGTCCTTGGCCAGATATTCCAGAATGCGATCCTGTCTTTCAGCTTTTATCATAACACAAATATAGAAAATATTTACTGCAAGATAATGCAACTTCATGCAATATTTTATATATTTGTTGCAAATAATTGCAAAATGAAAAATAAAAAAGAAACGATCGCTATAGATATGGATGGTGTAATTGCAGATGTAGAGGCACAATTAATCGCCTGGTATCACAGGGATCATGGCATTTTAATCAGCCGGGAAGATATGATCGGTAAACCGGAACCGGACGCTTTTCCCAACAAAGAAATAATATTCGAATATCTGCAAACTCCGGGATTTTTCCGCACCTTGCCAGTGATGCCTGGTGCCATAGAGGTAGTACAGGAACTGATGAAAGATTATGATGTATATATTGTGACAGCAGCAATGGAGTTTCCGCTTTCATTATATGAAAAATACCAATGGCTGCAGGAGCACTTCCCTTTTATTTCATGGAAAAATATCATTATGTGCGGAGATAAGAGTGTAATCGATACGGACTACCTTATTGATGACCATATTAAAAATCTGGATTTCTGTAAGGGAAGACCAATTATGTTTAACGCAGGACACAACAGTAATATAGATCACCATCAAAGAGTAAATACATGGGGTGAAGTACGGACATTATTCAATGATATCAGGAATTTAAGTAAATCTGAAGCTGTTTAAGCCATCAGGAATAATCGTAACGATTTGATTTATCTAATAAACCGAAATAATTTACTCTAACAACTAACCCTTCCAATAATAGGAAGGGTTTCTTTTTACAGGAACATTTATCCTATAATAAAAGAAAACCGGTGAGATATGGCCTCACCGGTTAAAAAAACAAAAATTGATATGGATATGATTAGTTGTGTTATTTTTATTATACTTTCCAAAAAACAAACCGTAATAATTGAGAGTAATTATCTCTCTATTTCTTATTGTTATTTTGCTACAACAAATTTATATTTATTTAGACTGAATAAAAATAATAAACACCATGACATTTATCAGTTTAGCCTTATTTTAAGTATCCATAAGACTATAACGGGTATTTATTACCTGTCAAAGCTTATGTTTACCAAATAATCAAGCCACTTTTGTAAGTGGCTTGATTCATTAATCTAAATTAAAATATTCATCATATTGGGGGAATCATTGAGATATGATTCATAATACCCTGCCTGCTTCATTCTCTTTAATAATCCTTCAAAGTCTGAAAAAGAAGGAACTTCAATACCAACGATCGCTGAAGCAGTTTCCCGGGAATTCCTTTTGGTATATTCAAAAAAAGTAATATCATCCGATGTTCCCAAAACACTCAGAACAAATTCTTTAAGAGCACCCGGTCGCTGAGGAAATTTTACAATAAAATAATGTTTCAATCCTTTATAAAGCATTGCCCTTTCTTTAATCTCCTCCGTCCTTGTAATATCATTGTTACTTCCGCTTACAATGCATACAACATTTTTTCCTGCTATCTCTTCTTTACAGAGCTCCAGTGCAGCTATCGTCAATGCACCTGCAGGCTCAAGCACCATTGCATCCTTGTTGTAAAGTTCCAATAAAGTTTCACATACTTTTCCTTCATGAACAGCAATACACTCATGGATATGGTCCCTGCAGATTTCAAAAGCAAGGTCACCTACCTTTTGAACAGCAGCTCCATCTACAAATTTATCAATGTGCAACAATTCGATATTGGTTCCTGCTTCTACAGATGCCTTCATCGATGCAGCTCCCTTTGGTTCTGCAATAATGATTTTCGTTTGAGGTGATAAAATCGAAAACACAGTGATAATGCCAGCAGCTAACCCACCTCCTCCAAGTGGTACAAGTACAAAATCTATAGGATCTTTTGCTTGTTCCAGAATTTCCATGGCCAAGGTAGCCTGGCCTTCAATGATTTCCACATCATCAAACGGATGGATAAATTCAGCTCCCGAATTTTCACTGTATGCTATGGCCGCATTCTTTGAGTCATCAAAAGTATCGCCTATAAGCTTTATTTCAACATACTGTTCCCCAAACATGGCTACCTGCTCCAGTTTTTGCTTAGGAGTCGTGACGGGCATGAAAATCGTTCCGTTGATCTTCATTTTCCTGCATGCAAAAGCAACGCCTTGGGCATGATTTCCTGCACTGGCACAAACAACACCATTTCCGGTTTTATCATTTCTGTGGAGGCTGTAGATTTTATTATAGGCACCCCTGATCTTATAGGAACGGACCGGTTGCATATCTTCCCTTTTCAAAAAAATATTCGCTCCAATCTGTCTGGAAAGTCTAACGCTTTCCTGCAGTGGTGTTGTATTGACAATATTTTCCAGGGTTTTCCGGGCCTTTTTAACAGCATCTAAGGAAGGGAAAGTAATGGTTTTACTTTTCATATTCATATTCTCTATCCGGACGTAACGATCTTACGACTTTCCCGGCTTGCCATAATTCGCTGTTTCTCAATTCTTCAAGCTCTTTGTTAAGACCTTCCCTGTAATTTTCTTTACTGTTACTTGAAATTGATTTTTGTGATTCAGTTCCTTCTTTCACACTTTGATACAGCTCTTCAAATACAGGTTTAGTAGCATCATAAAACTTTTTCCACCAATCTAAAGCTCCTCTTTGGGCTGTTGTTGAACAGTTGGCATACATCCAATCCATTCCGTTCTCTGCCACCAAAGGCATTAAAGACTGTGTTAATTCCTCAACGGTTTCATTAAAGGCTTCGGAAGGTGAATGTCCCTGAGCTCTCAATACTTCAAACTGAGCCGCAAAAAGTCCCTGTATTGCACCCATCAATGAGCCCCTTTCTCCTACCAGATCACTATATACTTCTTTCTTAAAGTTGGTTTCGAACAAATATCCGCTGCCTACCGCAATCCCTAATGCAATTACTTTATCCTTCGCATTTCCCGTTGCATCCTGATGGATGGCATAACTGCTGTTCAATCCCTTACCTTCCACAAAAAGTCTTCTTAAAGATGTTCCGGATCCTTTAGGCGCTACCAAAACTACATCTACCTCTTTAGACGGTACGATATTAGTCTGGTGATTATAGGTAATTCCGAAACCATGTGAGAAATATAATGTTTTTCCAGGGGTAAGGTGTTTTTCTAATGTTGGCCAGAATTCGATCTGTGCTGCATCACTTAAAAGATAGCACAGAATAGTTCCTCTTTGTGCTGCCTCTTCTAATTCAAATAATGTTTCACCCGGAATAAATCCATCTTGTACTGCCTTATCCCAACTTTTAGAATTCTTACGTTGTCCGACAATTACATTGATTCCGTTATCCTGAAGGTTTAAAGCCTGACCAGGTCCCTGGATACCATATCCTAAAACCGCTACAGTCTCATTTTTTAATACATCCTGCGCTTTTTCAATTGGAAATTCTTCTCTTGTTACTACATTTTCTTCTACTCCTGCAAATTTAATTAATGCCATAATTTTGTTTTTAATTGTTATTTTTCCGGCCAATTCTGGCCACATTATAATATATTGAACTTGTGTTTTTTATTGATAAGCCATTTTTTCAAGGGCCGTCAGCTTTTTATGGAAAGCTTCATTGGATTTAATAACTGCTACTCTTCCGCTTCTGATAAACTCTATAAGACCATGGGGCTCCAGAAGGTCAAGGAAACGGCCTATTTCTTCATGATGTCCCACAATCGTAAAAACAGTATAATCATTTCTCACACTTACGATGGTTGCACCATATTGTCTTAAAATCCTTTCAACATAGAATTTTTCAGAAACGACATTGGTTTCTATTTTAAAAAGTGCCAGTTCCTGCCATACGATTTCTTCATTGGTATTGTAATATACTTTTATCACTTCTACCAGCTTCTGAATCTGGCGGGATATTTTCCTTACAGTTTCATATGTAGTTTCCACTACAATGGTAAACCTGGAAATACCTGTAATTTCTGTAGGTGAAACATTCAGGCTGTCTATATTAATCCCCCTCCTAGAAAAAACCGTTGCTATTCTGGCGAGTAATCCTACCTGGTTTTCTGTGAAAACGCTTATGGTGTATTCCTGTTTATTCATCATATTTATTTTTATTTTAAGCGGATTTCACTTACGCTGCATCCTTGTGGGACCATCGGGAAAACATTATTTTCTTTCCCTACTTTTATTTCCAGAAGATAAGATCCCTCTGTTTCAAGCATTTCTTTTAATGAAGATTCCAGGAAAGCTCTTTCTTTTACATGCTTTGCTTTAATGCCATAGGCTTCAGCAACAGCAGAAAAGTCCGGACTGGTGATATCCACGAAAGAATATCGCTTGTCATGAAAGAGTTCCTGCCATTGACGAACCATCCCGAGAAAAGAATTGTTCAGAACAATCATCTTTACCCCTATTCCGAATTGTGAAATAGTTCCCAGCTCCTGGATGTTCATCTGAAAACCACCGTCTCCGGCAATACAGATCACGTGCTTGTCAGGATTTGCCATTTTTGCACCTATTGCTGCAGGAAGACCAAATCCCATTGTTCCAAGACCACCGGAAGTGACGTTTCTTTTTGATTTTTTAAATTCAGCATATCTGCAGGAAATCATCTGGTGCTGTCCCACATCCGTACAGATGATGTACTCTCCATGGGTGAGTTGGTTCAGGTATTTTAACACCTCTCCCATGGTAAGTTCTTCTGTTTCCGGATTCAATTCCTTGTGTACAACCTCAAGATTTTCTTCACGATGCAGTTCTTTAAACTGATCCAGCCACTCTTTATGTGAGTTTTCTGAAAGAGCCTCAGTCAGCAGAGGAAGTGTTTCTTTACAATTACCAAGAACAGGGACATCCGCTTTTACATTTTTATCTATTTCCGCAAGGTCAATATCGAGATGAACTACTTTAGCTTGTCTGGCATATTGATCCAATTTCCCGGTTACACGATCGTCAAATCGCATTCCTACAGCGATAATCACATCACAATCATTGGTTAATTTGTTAGGAGCATAATGTCCATGCATTCCTAGCATTCCTATATAAAGCGGATGTTCTGTAGAAAGTGCTCCTAAACCCAAAGCAGTAGAAGCCGCAGGAATGCCGGTTTTTTCAACCAAATTCTGTAACTCTTTTTCTGCCTGTCCTATAATCACTCCTTGCCCGAAAAGTAGGAATGGTCTTTTAGCAGCGTTGATCAGTAAAGCAGCCTGCTCAATATATTCATGCCTGATTCGGGGTTTAGGATGATAAGACCGGATGGAATTACAGGCCTCATATCCTGTAAAATCGATTTCCTGAAGTTGTGCATTTTTAGTAATATCCACCAATACAGGACCCGGTCGCCCTGATCTTGCTATATAGAAAGCTTTTGCCAAAGCTGTCGGAATATCTTTAGCATCGGTTACCTGACAGTTCCATTTGGTAACAGGAGCGGTAACATTGATCACATCTACTTCCTGAAAAGCATCAGATCCCAAAAGGGATGCATATACTTGTCCGGTTATGCAAACAACCGGTGTGCTGTCAATCATAGCATCTGCAAGTCCTGTTACCAGATTGGTTGCTCCCGGGCCACTGGTTGCAATAGCTACCCCGGTATGGTTCGAAGACCTGGAGAACCCCTGTGCTGCGTGGATTGCTCCCTGTTCATGTCTAACGAGAATATGCTTTAAATCGTCTTTGTAATCATATAATGCGTCATAAATCGGAATGACAGCTCCACCAGGATATCCGAAGATCGTATTGACGTTTTCAGCTTTCAGGATTTCCAAAATAACTTCTGCCCCTTTCAATTTTTTTATGGTCTGTGTAGACCTTTCTGTTTCTAATGCATTAAATGTTGATTCCATTATATTCAATTTAAAAATCTGTTATACATCCCTGAGAGGCATCTGATACCAGCTTTGCATACTTGTATAACACCCCTGTTTTTACTTTATAATCCGGTTGTTTGAATCCGGCTTTTCTTTCTTTTAATTCTTCATCTGATATAATCAGGTTGATGGTATTCTTTACAGCATCTAGTTCGATCACATCATTGTCTTTAACCAAACCAATTAATCCTCCTTCAAAGGCTTCAGGTGTAATGTGCCCTACCACAAAACCATGAGTTCCCCCGGAAAAGCGCCCGTCCGTAATTAATGCTACATTCTTACCTAGTCCGGAACCCATCAATGCAGAAGTTGGTTTCAACATTTCAGGCATTCCAGGAGCGCCTTTAGGGCCTTCATTCTTAATCACAACTACATCACCTTCCTGGATTATTTTGTCTTCAATACCTTTGATAAATTCTTTTTCACCATCAAAAACCCTTGCTTTTCCTTTAAAAAAATTTCCCTCCTTACCTGTAATTTTGGCCACACAGCCTCTTTCCGCCAGGTTGCCGTACATAATTCGGATGTGGCCTGTTTCTTTTATAGGATTGCTGATATCTCTGATAATATCCTGTTTCCTATCTATAATTGAAGTAATATTTCTAAGGTTTTCTTCCATTGTCTTTCCGGTTACCGTAAGGCAGTCTCCATGAAGAAGTCCGAGATCCAATAGATATTTCATCACAGCCGGTACTCCTCCTACCTCATGAAGATCTTTCATCAGGTACTTGCCGCTAGGTTTCAGGTCAGCCAGCAAAGGTGTAGTATCGCTAATCTTCTGAAAATCATCCAGCGTTAAATGATGACCAATACTCTTTGCTATTGCAATGAAATGGAGGACTGCGTTCGTGCTTCCCCCTAAAACCATAATGATTCTCAAGGCATTTTCAAAAGCCTTTGGCGTCATGATATCGGAAGGCTTGATGTCTTTTTCCAGCAATATCCTCATATAATGTCCGGCAAACTCACATTCTTCCTTTTTCTCTTTGCTTAGAGCCGGATAAGAAGATGAGTATGGTAAGCTCATACCCAGTGCTTCAATCGCCGAAGCCATTGTATTGGCTGTATACATACCACCACAAGCCCCCGCACTTGGACAGGAGTTTTTGATGATTCCATCATAATCTTCATCAGAAAGCTTTCCTGCAATCTTATTTCCCAATGCTTCAAAAGCAGATACGATATTGAGATCATTGCCTTTATAGTGTCCTGCTTCTATGCTTCCCCCATATACCATGATCGATGGCCTGTTTAATCTCGCCATTGCCATTAGGGAACCAGGCATATTTTTATCGCATCCCGGAACTGTAATAAGACCGTCATAGTACTGTCCTGCACACACCGTTTCAATGCTGTCTGCAATCACATCCCTGCTGACAAGAGAATATCGCATTCCATCTGTCCCATTGGTCATTCCGTCACTGATCCCTATGGTATGAAACATCAGGCCAACAAGATTCTGTCCGTTTACTCCCTTTTTAACCAGTTCTGCCAGCCCGTTAAGGTGCATATTGCAGGTATTTCCGTCATATCCCATACTCGCTACTCCAACCTGGGCTTTATCGAAATCCTCTTTTTTAAAGCCGATTCCGTAAAACATCGCCTGGGTTGCCGGTTGAGTAGGATCCTGAGTGAGAACCCTGGAATATTTATTTAATGTTTCACACATACAACGCTTGTTTTAAATAGGAATAATCTTCTTCAAAAACCAGATGTCTGTAAGCTTTTTGAATCAAAGCAGACACACTGTTTTCCCACTTCAGTTTAAATGGAATATTATTCAATGATTCTAATGCAACCACTTCCGCTGCAGTACCACAAAAAAATCCGGCATCTGCTCCTTCCATTTCTTCAGGTTTAAAGAATTTTTCTTCGTAGCTAATCCCTAGCTGATCGCATATCTCGAACATTGTCGCTCTGGTTATCCCCGGAAGAATACTCCCTTTTGCCGGTGTATATAATTTTGCATCCTTTTCATAAAAAATATTAGCTCCTGAACTTTCCGCTACATTTCCATTGCCATCTAAAAGCATTGCTTCGTCAAATCCTTTATCTTTGGCTTCCTGCGATGCAAGAATAGAGTTTACATAATGACCACTCGCTTTTGCTTCTATTCTAAATGCCTTCGGATTGGGGCGCTCAAAAGAAGAGGTCATTATCCTTGCATGGTCGGATAAGTATCCGTTATCCCAACTCCACGCTTCAATAATCAAAGAACTTTTGTTTCCTTTTGAAAGGCTCATGTTAGGAGAGCAAATTACTAATGGTCTGATGTATGCATTACTTAAATTATTCATTTCCAAAAGCTTATAGGTCAAGTCAATCATCTCTTCCGTAGAATAATCAAAAGGAATCATCATTAATTCTGCTGATTTTTTCAGGCGGTCATAATGTTCTTTTGCCTTAAAAATTTTGGTCCCGTTCTTTGTTTTGTATGATTTAATTCCTTCAAAGACAGCATATCCGTAGTGAAGTGATTGTCCGTAAAGACCCGTAGAAGCAGTAGTAGCCTCCTGGAACTTTCCGTCATAATAAAGCATCGTTTTCTCGTTGTAATACATATTTATTTTTTAAATTATTTTAAGTTTAGACATAAAAAAAGCTATTCTCATCAGTCGGGTCAACATGGTAATAAACCTTACTTAACCTGTTCCGATTCCAAAAGCAGTACATGAAGTTCTTTTCTAATTTTGATTCAAAACTAAGGCTTGTATATTTTCTATCTTTCATATTTCAATTAAAATTACAATATTCAAATCACGATAAAATAAATATAAAACACTAATAATCAATAATTTAAATTATCTAATTCTACAATAGCAGAATTATAAAAAGACTTCACTTCTGCATTATAAAATCATTAGTCCTACAGTACTTTGATTTGTTAGATAAAAAGCACCGGATGTATCATTGCTATCCGATTGAAAAGAATGATTGCAAACTCCGAATGATTTCAGAACCTTTTTCAGATTATGGAGTTTAAATTTTTTGTTGTAATACATATTTTAATTTTTTTAGATTTTTTAAAATTCGGGTATAAAAAAAAGCCATCCCGGATGAGGATGGCTTTCTAATAATTTTATAGAGTTTCAACAATACCATCGCTCATCACCGGAATCCGATAATGACAATAACGATAGTAATAATATTGTTGAATGTACTGTTCACTTTTATTTTTTGATGTGACAAATGTATAAACTTTTTTTAATTAAAAAAATATTTTATCATTTTTTTAATTAAATCTCAATAAAAAACAAAATGATTAATGGTATCTATAATCCTTGATAGAAAAGCTTAAGATGCAATTACAGACGGGAATAATTATTTCATTAAAGCATCGATTTAAATTCTGTTGGTCTCATATTAGTCAGTTGCTGAAATGTATTGCTAAATGCTGAAATATTGGAATAGCCAATTTCATAAGCAATCTCACTCATACTCAGAGTGGTATCTTTTAGTAATTCCATTGCACGAATGATCCTTACCATCTTTACATACTGGATAAACGAAATCCCCAATTTATTGGTAAATATACGGGTCAGACTTCTTACACTAAATCCAAATTTACCCCCTACTTCTTCTAGTGTGAGTGGGTTTTCTAAATTGTTTCGAACAAATTTTATAATTGCAGTAAGACGTTCATCACTGGTGGTAGGCAACTGGATAGAAAATTTTTTCAGATTCTCCTTAGGAAGTAAATGTTTCATAGTGAGAAGAAATTCATATTCCCATGAATCTGGAAAGAAATCTCCATTCCAATCCTTTCCGAATTTCAAAAGCTCAGAAAGTAGATTACTTACAGGATATATCCCCAGATCATCGTAAAATGGATGATTAAATTTTTCTTCCTCCGGAAAGTAAATATTAATGATATCAAGATCCTTAGAATTGAACATCAAATTATGCGAGTACATTTTAGGCATCCAGATATAGTGACTGCGTGGAATGTAAAGATCTTTTTCTTTTGTTCTCAATTTTGCCATTCCACCAATAACCAAAAGCAACTGCCCTTTCTGATGCCTATGCATGGGTAGTCTTTGTTCCCATTGCTGACGGATCATCAATATGGATGCAGGATGAGCATCTACTTTTTCTCTTACTTCTTTTATCGTTTTCATAGGCAGGAGTCGATTTTAAAATTTTACAACAGAACACTGATAATGACTTATCAAATAGAGATAAACTTAAAAATATTGGCCAGAATAAACAAAAATAAGGCTAATATTATAAAAAGACTCATTTTAATCCACAATAATTTTGCCAGTATAAAAATGTAATCTGACAATGAAAAGATATATCATACTTCTGTACCTGGCTGTTTCGGCTGGTATAAAAGCACAAATAAAGGATAATCCCTCCGTATTGACATTGAATGAAATCTGGAATATATCAGAGTCACAAAACAAACAATTGAAACTTGCAGAACTTGCAAAAGAAGAAAGCGATATCAGTATTTTAGAAGCAAAAGATAAGCAATTACCAGAATTGTCTGTCGTTGGAGATTTTCGTCTTAACTCCAAGTTTCTTCTGTATGAAAATGGTCTGTTTTCGTCACCTCAAAGTGTTCCAATTAAGGGATATGGTTATGGATTGGGCTACAATCTGGATTTCAATCTTTATAGTGGAGGAAAAGACAAAAGAAACATTGAAATTAAAAAAGAAGAGAAAATACGCAAACAATATGAGTTTGAATTACAGAAAGATAATGTAAAATATATGATCGCTGCATCCTATTACGATCTGTACAAATTCCAGGAATTTGAATCATTTATTTCCTCCGAAATTTCTAGCGAAAAGAAGCAGCTATCCACCATTGAAAATCTTAACAAGAATGGTATTGTATTGAAGAGTGATGTATTAAGAATCTCAGTCAAACTATCTCAATTGCAACTCAGTGATTCGGATGTAAAAAAGAAAATTGATCTTACCAAGCAACGACTCAACATTCTGATGGGAAGAAGTAGTACTGAGCCACTGGCTATTTCTTCTGAAGATATTCTGGAAAACAAAAATTTACAAGGATCTAATTATGAAGACTATCTTGCAGCTGCACTCGATAATTCACCTGATCTTAAGATTGTTAACACAAATCAGACATTAAGTGAGCTTAATATTAGGCAGGTAAAATCAAGCCTATTACCAAGGATTTCTTTATACTCCAGATACAACTATACGTATCCTCAAATTTCATTTTATCCATACTCCAATGATCTCTGGGGATTTGGTCAAATAGGTTTAAAGGTAACCTACTCTGTAGACAATCTTTATAAGAGTAAACACACTATTGCTCATGCATATAACCTGAAAAAACAGGAGATTGAAAAGAGCCGGATAAAACAAGACGACCTATCGATTAAAGTAAGAGATGCTTTCCTTGAAAGAGAACAGGCAAGAGAAAGTGTAGAGACAGCAGAACTTACCATCCGTCAAAGTACTGAAAGTGTGAGAGTAATCAGAAACAGCTACCTCAATCAGCAATCTCTTCTGACCGATCTTTTAGATGCTGAGAACATTCTGTTACAAGCTAAATTCAATCTTACATCTGCTGAAGCAAATTTAAGACTAAGCCATATAAAACTATTGATTATCACAGGAACACTTTAAAATAAAATTATGAACAAGAATAAAACAGACCGTATTATAGTAGTAGCAACACAATGGTTAGGAATACTATTATTAATCGTAATCATCACTTGGGCTGTACTTCATTTCTGGAAAGGATATTGGTATGAGCAGACCAATGATGCACAGATAGAAGCTTATCTATCACCTATAAATGCTAAAGTTGGGGGATATATCAGCAAAATTTATTATCAGGATAATCAGGAAGTCCATAAAGGAGATACTCTCGTACGTATTGAAAGGGATGAATATGATCTTAAAAAAGAAACAGCTTTAGCAGAATTAGCGACATCGGAGGCCAAACTCCCTATACTAAGCGCCAGTGAACAAACCCAGATCAAAAATATTGATGTCATAAAAGCCCATATTTCAGGAATCAAAGCTAAACTGGATCAGCAGCAAAAGGAATACGATCGCTATAAAAACCTTCTGGCAGATGAATCGACTACTCAACAAAAATTTGATAATGTACATACTTCCCTATTAACCAATCAATCGGATTACGAAGAAACGCTCGCATCTCTTCGGGTAGCAGAGTCAAAACTCAATGATATACAAGCACAACGTTTCGCAATAAATGCTGAAATAAAAGTAAGACAGGCATCTATAGAAAGGCAGGATCTCGATATACGTTATACGGTAATCACGGCTCCATTTGATGGTAAAATAGGAAAAAAAAACATTCAGGAAGGACAACTGATTCAACCTGGGCAGACTCTGGCATTTCTTGTCAATAAATCGCAGGAGAAATGGGTGGTAGCCAATTTCAAAGAAACACAGATCAAGACATTCAAAATAGGCCAAAAGGTCAATATAGAAGTGGATGCTTTTCCAGGAGAAACATTTTCAGGTGTCATAGAATCCTTATCTCCTACTACAGGTTCCCGCTATTCTCTTCTACCACCAGATAATGCTACAGGCAATTTTGTAAAAGTAATACAACGTATTCCTGTAAGAATCAAACTTACAGAAACCAAGGAGAAACTGTCCGGGCTATCTGCAGGAATGAATGCTAATGTGTATATCAACAAAAATTAAAGCTAATGGAAGCCCACAATATGCC
The DNA here is from genome assembly GCF_028570785.1 of Chryseobacterium sp. B21-037. Lineage (NCBI taxonomy): Bacteria > Pseudomonadati > Bacteroidota > Flavobacteriia > Flavobacteriales > Weeksellaceae > Chryseobacterium > Chryseobacterium sp. B21-037. Next base: position 998,531 of record NZ_JALGCB010000001.1, on the reverse strand, counting down.
CATATTTAAAAGTTGGATCCCTGAATGGCTGGCCAGAAGCATTATTTTTACCATATTAATGGTCTCCTTATTCAGCTTTGCTCTGTACGGAAGGCCTATCAGTATGGCAGGATATTATGGAGTCCAGCCAACAGATGTTCAATATGCTATGGTACTTACCTATTCTTCTGCAGTCACTTTTTTAGCTTTAGATTTTCGTATTACTAAATATTTTGCACCCAGGAAATATCTGATAATAGGGTTAGCATTAAATTCGGTGAATTCACTCATCTGTTTTTATTCTAAAAACTGGGGATTATTTCTGGTATGTGGAGTCGTTCAGGGAATTGCCTGTGCACTCATTTGCAGTATCATCCTCAATATGGTTTTTTCCCGTTTATCTTCCACGAGAGCAAGAGTTATCGGTTACAGTATTTTCTATGCAGCCATACAGATCGCAGTTCCCGTATATGCTATTTATAGTAGTATTTTACTTGATGTCTTAGACTTTAACTGGCTGTTTTTCGGATTGATTTTAATGCTCATTACTCTGCTTTTTGTGATTTTAATAGGCATGAATTCAAAAGCCAGGTTTTCAAAAAAGATTCCTCTCTACAGAGTAGATTGGATCGGGTATCTCTACTATCTTACATTTTCCTCTGTTATCGGATACATTTTGATATATGGACAGCAGCTCAATTGGTTAGATAGTCCAGTTATTGTTCTGTTGGGTATGTTCTTTATCATCCTATTGTTTCTTTTTATAGTCCGGGAAAACAGGTTAAAACATCCATTGATTAATTTACAGATCTTTAAAGCCAAAAATTTTGTCATCGGTTTATTATTGCTTTTTGTTTTTTATATTTTTAAAGGAACAACCGGCCTTACCTATGGTTATATAGAAGTTGTCCTTGCCACTGATCCTCTCCATATTATTCCTGTTTGGATAGGCGTTATCTTAGGTACAGCAATCAGCATGGCAATCACTGCTCGTTTTATCTTAATGGGGATTTCCTTGATAAGAATTATTATCACAGGATTTGTCATCATGGCCTGCTATTATTTCTACATGTTACAATTTGTATCTTCTACGGGCGAAACAAAAGACTTTATTCTTCCAATGTTCATCTATGGAGTTTCTACAGGGGTCTTGTTTGTTCCTATTGTATCATTTATGGTTTCTTCAGCACCTCCAAAGGTTGCCTTCAATGCTGCTTTTCTTGGTATTTTTGCCAGATTCTTAGGATTTAGCAGCAGTATGGCTGTAAACAATTATACACAATTATATACCAGATCTGAAGCCAATGATAAACTCAGAGAATCATTGACAGAAACGAATCCCCAATTATCAATTACCCTGCAGAATATTCAACAAGCTTATTTGAATGCAGGCAACGATATGTATACTTCCAAAGGAGCCTCAAATGCTTACTTCAATTATTTTATAAAACAACAGATATTAATACGCTCAACAAAAGATTATTATGATATTATGCTGATCGGATTGCTTGTTGTAATTGTTATTTTGATATGCTTACCTGGAATTCAAAATATTGTTCTCAGATTGCGAAAAGGAAATGTACCTTATTAAACTGGTTCGTAAATTCCGTTTATTATGGACTACATTAACGAAATAAGAAGCAGAATTATATATTCTGCTTCTTATCCGTTTTTATCCTTTTATAAAATTCAAAATTATGACAAAGTCCTCACCTAGTTGTAGATAAGAAGGTTGTAATTAAGCAATTCTTGTCAATTGATCTAGTTTTTTCAACAATGTCGGTATTCTGTACAATCCGTGCATTTTCTCTATTTTATTTTTTAAGAAATCTACATCAACTCCTTTCGAAGTAAGAAATAACGGTGTTTTACTTTCCCCCCTATAGATTGTTCTCCGCTGAGAGTCAGGAGCGGAGAATTCATTTTTTGCAATTCCCACAACAGGATATTTTTCTTCTAATTTTTCATATAAATATCCTCCGAGTCCAATCTTACCTTCATTATTGAGAGTCACATAACCATCTACTAACAGAATATCTCCATTTTTGAGATCAATCTTTGATAATAAACTTAGAATACATGGAAGTTCCCGTTTGTAAAAAGCTCCACTTTCGTAATCAGAAGTTATAGGAGTTTTTTCACTGTAAGCTGCTGTTTCCAGATCATCTTCCCAGTCTTTGAATGCCAGACAGACTGTGTAGGCGTAATTCTCATAATAGTAGGTATCAAAAGCGTAAATCATCTTCAATTAATGGTTGAAAAATTCTCCAAAATGCCATAAAATACCAGAAGGATCATGCACGAAACATTCTTTTCCCCAATTCAGGGTTCTTACGGGCGTTAGTTTTATAGTATTATATTTCTCTGTCAAGTTCAAATCCAAAAGTTCCTGCCAATATTCATCCACATTTTCTACTTCAACAAAGATCATGGTATTATCAATCCACTCTTTCACATATGCATCCTGAAGATAGAATGCAATATCTTGTTTTTTAAATAATGATAATTTTTCTTCTAAAACAATTTCCTCAAATCCCAGATCCGTATAAAAAGATCTGCTTTCCATAAAGTTTTGAGCACCAATAAATGGTCGAATTGATTTCATTTTTTGTTTCATGGCTTTATTTGTTTCCAGGTTTTATAAGTCATTTCAAATTTAATTTCGTGCTTTCCATGAGTTCCTGTTTCATTCCAGCCTATCTTCCGGTAAAACTTTTCAGCTCTTGTATCAAAAGCTGTTCCCAGCCAAACACTTTTTTTAGTTTGCTGAAAATACCAATCCAGCATGATGTGGTGAAGCTTTTGCCCTACTCCAAGACCTTCAAAATCTGGGTGAACAAATAGTGCCCAAATGTTATTTTCTTTCAAATCAACAATTGAAAAACCGACAACCTGATCATTGATTTCACACACCCAACCTTTCCCTCTTTCAAATAAAAATTCTTCGCAATCTTTATCAGTAACAAGATCAGGATTTGACAATCTATTTTCTTTTACAGCATTTCTCACTATCTGTATATGAAAAATATCTTCTGATTTCGCCTCTCGAATTACCATCACGTAATACTTCAATAAAAATAAATAAACAACTATATAATAAATAATTACATCATTTATATAAAGTAATTGATTATAGTATTTTATTATCTATTATTTTCTATCAACCGTAATTCTCTCCGGTCTGTTGGCAATTTCCCACGCTGTTGTGAATACCAGCTGAGCTCTTTTTTGCAATAAACTGAAATCAATCTTTTCAACATCATCGGTTGGTTTATGATAGTCTTCATGGATTCCGTCAAAGAAAAAAGCAACAGGAATATTATTCTTTGCAAAGTTATAGTGATCCGATCTGTAATACAATCTATCAGGATCATTAGGATCATCATATTTATAATTAAGTGCTAAATTATTGGTCTTTTTATTGGCTGCTTCATTAATTACTTTCAGCTGTGAACTCAGCATTTCCGAGCCTATTACATACACATAGTTTTTTCCTCTGTTTTCAGGATCATCCCTTCCGATCATATCGATATTCAGATCTACTACCGTATTGGCTAATGGGAAGACCGGATTGTCCGTATAATATTCTGATCCGAATAATCCATGCTCTTCTCCCGTTACATGCAGGAATAAAATGGATCTTTTGGGTCCGTTACCGGCTTTCTTAGCACTTTGAAAAGCTTTAGCTATCTCCATCACAGCTACAGTTCCGCTTCCATCGTCATCAGCCCCATTGTATACGATCCCGTTCTTCGTACCTACATGATCATAATGCGCAGAAACCACAACTATTTCGTCAGGCTTCTCAGAACCTTCAATAAATGCAAGGATATTCTCAGAATCAGGAAGATTTCTCCCTCCTCTCTGTTGCATGAAAGATGCGGGTACTTTCTGATAATATGAACCTAAAGCTTTTGGATAAGAAATTCCGAGATCTTTGTAAAATTTAACCATATACTCTCCCGCTTTTTTCTGTCCCGGGCTTCCGGTATCTCTGCCCTCCATTTCATCGGAAGCAATCACATATAAATTTTGCTTCAGGTCATCTAGCTTAATTTCTTTATATGCAGATTGAAAAGCTTTCTCAGACTTAGACATTGCCTTTGAAGCCGATTGTCCGTTTTGATTTTCCGATGTCACTTTAGCAGTTTCGCAAGAAGATAATATCGCGACAGCCAATAGTGGAATAAGTATTTTTCTCATTACAAAAATAATTTTACTAAAAGTAACAAAATTTATTTAATCTATAACCGATTCTAAATTTCCTTATATTTGATATAAACACGCAAAAGGTGGAAAATATTTACGGATTTACACATTATTCTTTTTTTACTGATATGTCTGAGCTGGCCGCAAAGCATAACAGTTATGATTTATCACTAGGGTTACCTGATTTTGATATTGATCACCGCCTCAAATATTACCTTAAAGAATCAGTTGATCTGATTCACCATCAGTACGAACCGCTTGCGGGTAGCCCGTCGCTTATAGAATCCATCATCAGGTTTAATGAAAAACGTAAAAATCCGATCCATCTGAAAAAGGAAGAGATCACCATAGTCCCTTGTACAACCTTTGCCTTATATACGGCTTTAAAAAGCATTATAAATCCCGGAGACGAAGTGATTATTATCCAGCCATCCTATTACACTTATGCTCCTTCTATTGTTCTCAATGGTGGTGTTCCTGTATATTATGATCTTGGAAATGATTTTGATATAGATTGGGATAAACTTCAATGCTGTTTATCGGAAAAGACCAAAGCAATCATTGTGAATTCTCCACAAAACCCCACCGGCAAAATATGGTCAGAACAGGATTGGAATCATCTTTATGATCTGATCAATCATCAGGAAATCTATCTTATATCGGAAGAAATCTACGACACCTATTGCTATGATGAACAGGAACATTACAGTTCCTTTTTACACAAAGAACTTAGAAAAAGGACGTTCTGCATTTTTTCCTTTGGTAAAATGTTCCATACAACAGGATGGAAAGTAAGCTATTTGCTTACGCCGGAACCTCTATCCTCTCAATTCAGATGTCATCAACAGTATATTTCCTATAGTGCCAATGGTCCTGCTCAATATGCTATTGCAAAATACCTTGAGGTTTTTGATCCCCTGGAAAACAAACTCCTGATGCAAAAGAAGAGAGATCTGTTCAATGAATTAATTAAAAATACGCCTTTAGTTGTTGAACAGCGGTCAGAAGGAAGTGTTTTTCAATTGGTTAACTTTAGAAACATCTCTAAAACCATGACTGATGTTGAATTTTCAAAGTGGCTGACCACAGAAAAACAGGTCGCATGCCTTCCTTTGTCAGCCTTTTATAATTCAAGGCAAAACTCTGATTATGTAAGATTTAGCTTTATTAAAAGCGATGATATGATCATCCGGGCGATGGAACATTTAAAAAAGAACCTGTAGCTAGATTGCTCCACATAAAAAAGCACCACAATTTGCGGTGCTTTTTGTAGATATTATTTTGAATTATAAAGAAAGGACCCTTACGTCAATCCTTCTGTTCTTTGCTTTACATTCATCGGTATCATTTTCTTCACAAACAGGGAATTGGGAACCATATCCCTCTGCTTCTACTCTATCTGAAGGTATACCCATTTCTAAAAGTTTCAGTTTAGCTGTTTGAGCCCTTAAGTTGGATAGTTTTTTATTACTGTCAGGATTTCCTGTATCATCTGTATAACCACCTAATTTTATCCTAAGACCCGGAAAAGCATTCAACAGTTCCGCTAAATTAGCCAGCTGAGCATCAGAACCCGCCTTAAGATCACTGGAACCACTTTCAAAATAAAGATTTTCAATTGTGTACCAATGATTAGGATCCAGAACAGATTGATTTTTGTTTTTTATGCTGTTATACATCTCAAACAGACGGCTGTTTTCTCCAAGTGAAATGGTTTTTCCATTGTTCAGCTTGATTTCCTTGATATTTCCGGTTTCATATACAAAATCTCCGTTTTCATTCAAATGTCCTTTGATTTCGGCTGGAGTTACAGTAATTCCAGAAACTCCAGGATCCATATTTTCAACACCTGAATGTGCACCGGCTTTGCTCAATAAATTTTCAATTGTCGCTTTTCTTTCAGCTTCAATCTTATCTTTATGTAAAGTGGCCAATGTAGGCGCAATCACCAAAGAAACAATAGACATTAATTTAATTAAAATATTCATCGATGGTCCGGAAGTATCTTTGAACGGATCCCCCACAGTATCACCGGTTACAGAAGCTTTATGAGGCTCTGAACCTTTATAATAAGTCTGACCGTTGATATCTACACCCTTTTCAAAAGATTTTTTGGCATTATCCCACGCACCTCCGGCATTATTCTGGAACATCCCCATCAGAACACCACATACCGTAGCTCCGGCTAAGAATCCACCCAATACTTCAGGACCAAAAATAAAACCTACTAATAAAGGAGATATAATCGCTATGGCTCCCGGAAGCATCATTTTTCTTATCGACGCATCCGTTGATATGGCAACACATTTTTCATATTCGGGTTCAGCAGTCCCTTCAAGAATTCCCGGGATCTCTCTAAACTGTCTCCTTACTTCTTCCACCATGGCCATTGCCGCCTGCCCCACCGCTGTGATTGCCAGTGACGAGAAAATAAAAGGGATCATTCCCCCTACAAATAAGCCGGCTAAAACATCAGCCCTGTATATATCGATTCCGTCAATTCCTGCAATTCCTACGAATGCCGCAAATAAAGCCAGGGCTGTTAATGCTGCAGAAGCGATAGCAAATCCTTTTCCTGTAGCTGCGGTGGTATTTCCTACAGCATCAAGAATATCTGTTTTCTCACGAACTTCTTTCGGGAGCTCGCTCATCTCAGCAATTCCTCCGGCATTATCAGCAATGGGTCCAAAGGCATCAATCGCTAACTGCATAGCTGTTGTCGCCATCATTCCGGCCGCTGCAATAGCCACTCCATAAAGACCGGCGCATAGATAAGATCCGTAAATACCTCCTGCCAAAACAATAATAGGAAGCAAAGTAGACTCCATTCCTACAGCAAGACCTCCGATAATATTCGTTGCGTGACCGGTCGAAGATTGTCTCACAATACTAGAAACCGGCCTTTTACCAATCGCTGTATAGAATTCAGTGATGATACTCATTAAAGTTCCTACCACCAATCCTACCATAATAGCCCCGAAAACACCCATTTTGGTAAATTCATGACCTCTTAATACCATTGTTTCAGGTAAAATATAAGTAACCAGGAAATAAGAAGCTACCGCAGTAATTACGATACTTCCCCAGTTTCCCAGATTCAATGCATTCTGCACACTGGAAGTTGAAGCTCCTTCATTGTCATTAATTCTGACAAATAAGGTCCCTATGATGGAAAAAATGATCCCGGTTCCTGCAATAAGCATCGGAAGCAGAATGGGAGCAAATCCCCCGAAAGAATCCACCGAAATTGTCTCTCTTCCCAGTACCATTGTTGCCAGAACAGTGGCTACGTAAGAACCAAATAAATCGGCTCCCATTCCTGCCACATCCCCTACATTATCTCCCACATTATCTGCAATGGTAGCCGGATTCCGGGGATCATCCTCAGGAATTCCTGCCTCCACTTTCCCTACAAGATCCGCCCCTACGTCGGCCGCTTTAGTATAAATACCGCCGCCCACTCTGGCAAACAATGCAATAGACTCTGCGCCTAAAGAAAACCCGGTAAGGATCTCAATCGTTTTTTCCATCTCATGAGAATCAACCGGAGCATCAGCAGCAAAGATCTGCTTAATGATCAGGAAAAGAGCTCCTAAGCCCAGAACGGCTAATCCTGCAACCCCCATTCCCATTACTGAACCTCCTGTAAATGAAACTTTTAAAGCTTTAGACAATGAAGTCTTCGCAGCTTCTGCAGTTCTCACATTGGCTTTGGTTGCTATTTTCATCCCAATAAAACCTGCAGAAGCAGAAAAAATAGCTCCTACCACAAAGGCAATCCCGATACTCCAGTGGGAATTAGAATTACTCATTCCCATTACGGCTAATAAGATCGCCACAACTACTACGAAATAAGTTAAAATCTTGTACTCGGCCTTTAGAAAAGCCATCGCACCGTCAGCGATATGCCCGCTGATAATTTTCATTTTTTCATTTCCGGCATTCTGTTTTTGCACCCAATTACTTTGTATAAAAGTGTATAGTAAAGCAATAACACCAAAAACCGGAATTAAATAGAACAAATCCATAGTTTATTATTTTTATATTAATAAATAGTAATTAGTTTTATAAATATAACAAAAATTCTTATGGTTTATTAAGACTAGGCCGATAATATATTTATTCGTAAATTTAAGAACACCACAAAAACACAATATTGTATGAAAGCATCAATTTATTTACTATTTTCAGTAGTTCTTATTGTTATCAGCTGTGCAGGAAGACCTCACAAAGAAAAAGCAGAAATTCTTTATTTTGGAGGAACAATTTTAACAATGGAAGATACACTTCCCCAGTCGGAGGCAGTAGTTTTAAAAAATGGTAAAATACTTTTCGCCGGAATAAAGGCAGAAGCTGAACGTTACACAGATGAAGGAACGAAGATCATCAATCTTGAGGGGAAAGTTTTACTTCCCGGTTTTATTGATGTTCACAGCCACCTCACTTCAAGAGCGGGGATGCTGCAGGCAATCGATCTGTTTCCTGAACCTTATGGTACGGTTAATTCCATTAAAGACCTTCAGAATACCATCAGAAAATACCTTAAAGACCATGCTATTCCTGCTAATCAACCGGTCATAGGCAATGGATATGATGATGCCATCATGACCGAACACCGACATCCGACCAGGGACGAACTGGATGCTATAAGCAAAATCAATCCTATTATTGTTATTCATACCTCAGGTCATGCAAGTGTAGCCAATACCGCCATGCTAAAGTTTTTAGGGATATCAGATTCTTCAAAAGATCCGGAAGGAGGCCATTACGGGCGAAATAAAAAAACAGGAAAGCTTAATGGAAAATTAGAAGAAAACGCAAGCTTTTCAGCGCTTCTTTCCCTTACAGAAAAAATGAGTAAACAAACAGGAAATGCTCAGGAGCAGGCCATGCAGAATCTTAAGAAAGCTCAGGATGAATGGCTCAGCTATGGCCAGACCACCATCTGTGACGGAAGGACAATGGGCGAAAGTGTGGCCCTTCTGGAAAAAGCGGCATCCGAACACGTTTTTAAAGCAGATGTTGTGTATTTTCCCGATTATGAGTATTTCAAAAAGGAGCTGAGTACCTTTAAGCCGAAATATATGAAATACAACAATCATTTAAAACTTGGCGGTTTTAAATTTTCAGATGACGGCTCGCCACAGGGAAAAACGGCCTGGCTTACCCAGCCTTATCTCGTTCCTCCCGAAGGCCAGTCAGCAGATTATAAAGGCTTTCCGATATTTTCTGACCAGGTCTTATACGATGATCTGAAAACTTTATTTCAAAACAATATCACCGCACAGCTTCATGTAAATGGTGATGCTGCTATTGATCAGGCCTTACGGGTGATCGGAAAACTGAAAGAGGAAAATATTTACAGGCCGGAACTCCGTGCTACCCTGATCCATGTTCAGAACAGCCGTCCGGATCATATTCAGAAAATTAAAGATATAGGGCTTATTCCTTCTTATTTTTCTACTCATGTATATTTATGGGGAGACTGGCATTATTCAAGCGTTTTCGGGCCGGAAAGGGCATCATTCATCAGTCCTGCAAATTCAGCGTTAAAAGCAGGAATTATCTTCACCATGCATCACGATGCTCCCGTTACGCCACCCGATTTGATTACAGCAATGTATTCTGCAGTGAACAGGAAAACCCGTTCCGGAAGGATCCTGGGTCCCAATGAACGAATAACCCCTCTTCAGGCATTAAAAGCCATCACGATTAATGCAGCTTATCAGCTTCAGGAAGAAGAAAGGAAAGGCTCAATCAAAGCTGGAAAGCTTGCTGATTTCGTCATATTAGATCAAAATCCATTAACCATTGATCCTGAACAAATCAGGAATATTAAAGTATTGGAAACGATTAAAGAAGGAGTTTCTGTTTATCAAAGAAAATAGGAGGTTCTTATAATACGATCAAGGGTTATATTTAATGACCGGAGGTCCTTTTCCTACTTCATTTAAATATAAAGGCAGATGAAAATTCATCTGCCTTATATATTGTGTTCCGAATGCTGTTTTATTTTAGCCCCCGAATTTTTCTGCGTAGTCTTTTTGCGATGCTTTTATTACTTTTCTTGCATGCTCTACTCCGTAAACTTCCTGGATTCTACATTTTGCAGGCTCATCCGGTAAGTTTTTGTATGTTAAGAAGTAATGCATCAATCTTCTTACTTCAGCTTCCGGTAATTCAGCGATATCCCTGAAATGTCCGAAAGCGTGATCACCTACCATTACAGCAACAATTTTATCATCTGCCTCACCTCCATCAATCATTTTGAAACCACCGATTGGAATAGCTTCCATCAACATTCCTCCTGAGTGGATGTTGTGTGAACTTAATACACAAATATCCAATGGGTCATGATCTCCCATTGTTACATCGTCAGCACCGCTTTCAACAGCAAGCTTCATAACTTCATTATGGCAATATGTTCTTGGCACAAAACCATACAAAGCAGGGATAATATTTGAAAATTTCTGAGGACGGTCTACTTTTAAATATCCAGTTTCCTTATCAACTTCATACTTAATCGTATCTGAAGGAACAATCTCCACAAATACATTTACAACATTTGGCGCATCTTCTCCTGCAGAAATTCCATGCCACGGATGTGCTTTAAAATTTGGAATCATTATTTATATTTTAATTTTTTTGTTATGATAATATTAAAACTTCTCTTCTTAAATCTTCTATGGTAACAGCAATATAATCTTCAGCATTCATGTAATTCATAATAAAAACCGTTTTAAATTCATTAAGATCGGCATTATTATTAAGACCTTCATACGTCTTATGAAGCAAATCTATAATTGCATTTTTACAATCGACAACATTCTTCCATGAATTTTTCGTTAAATAAAGCTGCTGAGAAGAATTGTACTCGAACTCTTCATTGATCGTTTTTTCTGTAAGAAAAATAAATTCATGAACTGCCAGATCCTTATCAAACCGCTGAACGATATTCGAAGGTTTGATCCTTTCCAGAAACAAGGTCATCCTTTCATATGAATGGCTCTTGTTCTCAGAATTTGATTTCACGGACAGAAGCTTTATTTCCTGGTTTTTAAGGGTAATATAGTTATGTACAAATTGTCTCAGCAAAACCAGAAAAGGAATTGCAATAATTAGAGCAAAAGCATACGGCAGATATTCTGAAAAACTTGTCATAATTCGATGTGCAAAATTACTAATAATTTACTATTCACTATGCAAGTTTAAAGCTTTTATTTTTTATTTTCCTATCAAAAAAATAGTGAAATAAACATAAATACCATTAATTTGTACTGTCAACCATCTTATAATTTATAATGTCTTTAAAAAACTACATTTCAAAGGTAATTTTCAATAAAAATATGAGCGGTACTCTGAAGACCTTTTTTACAATTATTGTGAATTCAAAAAGGTACAGTTCCAAATTCAGAAAGAACGATCTCAATTTTAATAACAATGAGACCTTTGTATATAATTTTAAGAAGAATAAAAAAGAATTCAGCCTGTATTTGAGGACCTTTAAAGGTGATATTGATATTTTCTACGAAATATTCTGGAAAGAAACCTATACCGATCATCTTAAATTCTTAAACAAAAGCCCTGAGATTATAGTTGATCTTGGTGCTCACATCGGAATGACCTCCATTTACCTGTCTCTGAAATATCCAAATGCTAAAATTTATGCAGTAGAAGCTTCCCGGGATAATTTTGAACTGCTAAAAGCTAATACGCAGTCATTTAAGAATATTATTTGTTTACATGCAGCAGCCTATTTTGAAGATGATACTTTACACTTTGGTGGAGATGAACTTTCTTACAATCAAAAAATATCTGAAACCGGTATTCTTACGGACGCTTTATCTATTGTAAGCATCATGAAAAATAATGGTATCCAAAATATTGATCTTCTTAAAATCGATATTGAAGGAGCGGAAGCTGAACTACTCAGCAAAAATAATTCATGGCTTCAAAATGTAGAGAATATAGTAATTGAAACTCACCCGCCTTATGATTCCATTACGTTAAACAGAGATCTGAGTCCATATCAATTTACCATAAAAAACCAGAGTAAAGATGTGTTTTTTGCATGCAAACCAGTCGGTTTATAATTCAAAAAGTGCGGGACGTTGGGTCACTTCATGATAGCAAACACTGTTTTCATCAAAATAATGATAAACAAGACTTTTGCGGGTTCTGCTTTTATCCAGGTGTGGTTCCCCTCCATGGAGAATGTTCGCATGCCATATTAAAAGATCTCCCTTTTTAGCTCGAAAAACCTCTTTCTTTAATCCCAGCTCCTGAACTTTATTTTCTAAAAACTCTTCATAAGCCTTATAACTTTTTTTACCGATTTTAAAGACACTTCCTTCATTATCATAATCAGAATTCAGGAAATAAGGTAATTGATGGCTTCCCGGAATATAGTGCAATGCTCCGTTATTTTCGTCTACATCTTCCAAAGCGATCCATACGCCCAATAATCCTCCCAGAGGATAGGTAGTCATGTGGATACTATCCGAATGTGTTTTTTGCTGGCTCCCGTTAATAAAATTGATACTCTGGAAAAGTTTGGCCTGCCCGTCCAGTAACACCGATAGAAAATCGAGAAACTCCTTATCATTACCAATACTTCTGATAATTTCCGAATGATGGATAGCAAACATCAGCTTACCGCCGTAACGGAATTTCAAAGTCCCGTCATTCATTAATTTTTCGATTTCAGCATTGATCTGGTCCACCGTTGAAGAATTAAGGTAATTTTTTAAGATCAGATATCCATTATCATTATAACTGGATGCACTTTCCTTATTTTCTTCCGATAGGCTTTTATAAAAATCCGTATTCATCATCTTTTCCTGATGCACTTCTCTTTGCTTGCAGGAAGATGCGAAAAATCTTTACTTGAAATACTTGAAAAGTAGTTCTTTTTCACACCATACTTTTTATAAAGCGGAATATTATGTTTTAATTTATTCTTATTGAAAAAATTATAAATAACGTAAGGTAATTTGTAATTTCGGATCTGCTTGAACATCGCTAAATAGGTTGTTAAAATAACCTCATAAAGGTACAAATAATATTTAGAACGAATCTAAATGAGATACAGGTCTTGTCATCTATTTTAATGTTGAGAATTTTCCTTTAATAATTAATCTCACTAAATTCTCAGCCAAAGATTTCACAGAACTCTGCAGAACCCCATAAGGTCTTAATTCCGGACGGAATCCTCTGAAAAACTCTTCAATATTAGGTAGCTCTCCTCCTTCAAAATCAAATATTTTACTTTCAATATGATTCCTGATTGCATGATCGATGAGAACGGATGCGCCAGAAATTTTTACATGTTCTTTATCGTTAAATGTTCCAAGTAAGGCAACAGTACCTAAATCTTCATAAAGCGCAATTATATTAATGATCTGATCTTTAAAATAAAAAGCTGAAAATTTAATTTTACCCAGCTTATAAAATACTTCAAAAATCCTTAAAAAGCCGTTAAGATCACCTTCTTTATCAAGTCCAAGCATATTGGCCGAAATAAAACTTCGGGCCTCTTCAAAGCTTACATTTTTAATCAGGGAATTCTCCAGTACGTTTTCGTCAAGCCTTAACTTCCTTTTCCTTTTAGGTGAATATTTGGCATATACCCTTTCGTATGCATCAGGTAGAATAAGGAAATTTTTTCTCAATGGTATTGTAGATTGAAACTGATTACAATCATTGAACTGGTAAATTCTTATCAGATAGTTTTCCTGTAAAAATTCCAAAAACGCCTGGTTGATTGAAACATCATCTTTCTTTGAAAAAACGCCTAGCTGCTGACAAAGCATAGGATTGTGAACAATTTTTATTCCGTATTTTTTTACGTACGGAACCGGCATTACTGCTTCATAATCATTGTAAACAAGCAATTCCCATTTATCCAGGGACGTGATATCTAAAAAAGTTTTAGAAGCTGAATATTTCCTTTGTTCAGAGCCTTCCAGGCATTGGGTATATTTTTTAAAATCAATTTCAGGGTATCGTACTCTCTTAATCATAATAATCCTTCGTCTGAGAAACTAAAATATGCATTCTGGGTTATTATTAAATGGTCCAAAAGCTGGATGCTTAAAAACCTTCCCGCTTCCTTTATCTTTTGGGTTATGGTGAGATCTTCACGGCTGGGTTTTAAACTTCCGGAAGGATGATTATGTGCTATAATTACACCTGTAGAAAAATTATCCAGCGCAGTTTTGAAAAGAACCCGTACATCAACGATAGATTGACTGATCCCCCCCTGTGTCAGCTGTGAAATATGGGTAACTTTGTTACTTTGGTTAAGGAACAGTGCCCAGAATTCTTCAGTCCTTAAATCCGATAAATGATTTTTAAAAATGACATAAGCATCATTACTATTCGAAATAACCGGCTTGTCTGAGATTTCCTGCCGGGCACGTCTGCGTCCTATTTCAAGAGAGGTAGCAATTGACAGTGCTTTTACTTCACCTATCCCTTTAAACTTCATAAGCTCTTTAACGGATAGCAAACTGAGTTCATTCCAGTTATTATTAACAGATGATAAAATCTTTCTGGCTAATTCCAGGGCAGATTCATCTTTATTTCCACTTCCCATTACAATGGCCAATAATTCAGAATCGGAAAGTGAATCTTTACCTTTTCGTAAAAATTTTTCCCGTGGCCTGTCATCCTCAGCAAGAAATTTAATGGACATAATTGAAGTTTAAATTAAAAGTACAAAGTACGAATTTTTAATAAAAAGCATACAATATTACCGGTAGTTTAGATGAATCAATAAAGCGGGCGGTTTGTTGAAAAGCACCAGACGATAACATCGGACAGCCAAGGCTCAGACAAGCAGGCGTTTGTGATTCTTTATCCGGTATGCATCCGTATGAATGAATAACAATAGCTCTGCCCATTGCATTATTATTGCTTGAATCAAGACCGTTTAACCGGTAAGATTTCCCGAACTTCCCTATATAACTTTCTTTGATTTCAAATTTCCCCAAGGAAGACTGAAAAGAGCCTTCAGTATTACTAAAGCTAAGGACGTCCGTGTTTTTATTAACGGAACCACTTCCATGAGAAACAATAGCCTGCTGAAGTATTGTATTATTTTTCAGGTCGTAAACAAAATAACGGTATTTACCGGAGTGGATTTTATAATTAATGAATATAGCGAGGTCTTGATTATAACTTTTCCCGGCTAAGAATCTTTTAATTTCGATGATCTTTGCTTCCGGCAAATTAGAGTTGATCTGTGACTTAAAGCCCACAAAAATAAATAATACCAGAAAAAAGAACATCCTTTTTTGCATGATTGAAGCAAACTATTCTATAATCATTCCATCTTTCATCACCAGCTTACGGTCTGTAATCTCCGCAAGATTGGGATTATGGGTTACAATGACAAAGGTCTGATTGTATTTATCCCTAAGATCAAAAAATAAACGATGCAGATCATCCGCATTTTTTGAATCAAGATTCCCCGTTGGTTCATCAGCAAAAATAGTTTTGGGAGAATTGATAAGTGCCCTTGCTACCGCTACCCTTTGTGCTTCTCCACCAGATAACTGGTTCGGCTTATGATGCAATCTCTGTTCAATTCTTAGATCTTCAAATAGCGCATAAGCTTTTTCCAGCGCTTCTTTTTCATTTGCTCCTGCAATTTTGGTAGGTAACAAAACATTTTCCAGTGCTGTGAATTCAGGAAGCAACTGATGGAACTGAAATACGAAACCAATATTCTGGTTTCTGAATTTAGAAAGCTGCTTATCTGTCATATTGATAAATGACTCGCCAGCCAATGTAATTTCGGTGTCGTAAAGTTTTGAATTAGTAGGTGAATCCAATGTTCCCAAAATCTGTAATAGAGTAGATTTTCCGGCTCCGGACTCTCCCACAATAGAAATTACTTCCCCGGTTTTGATATGAATATCAACCCCTTTTAACACTTCTAAATTTCCATAAGATTTATGGATATTTCTTGCTATAATCATGTTTCAAAAATAGTGAATATAAATAAAACTCTAATGATCTTACATTAATTTTTTAATGATTGAAATTCTATTGAATTACAAGATCTACAAACAAAAAACCTCTCGTAACGAGAGGTTTTTATCTATATCATCCGGATTTGTTACAGTAATAAAGTCAAAGGACTTTCCAGATATGTTTTTAAAGTCTGTAAGAATTGAGCTCCTGTAGCACCATCTACTACTCTGTGGTCACATGCTAAAGATAGCTTCATAATGTTTCCAACTACAATTTCTCCGTTTTTAACAATTGGTTTTTCAATGATTGCTCCAACAGAAAGGATTGCAGAGTTCGGTTGGTTGATGATACTTGTAAATGTTTCAATTCCGAACATTCCAAGGTTAGAGATAGAGAATGTAGAACCTTCCATTTCATTTGCTTTTAAGCCTTTAGATTTAGCTCTTGAAGCCATATCTTTCACAGCCGCAGAAATCTGATTGTAGTTCATCTGGTCTGTATTCTTAAGAACAGGAACTACCAAGCCATCAGGAATCGCAACGGCTACTCCGATATTGATGTTTCCTCTGTGAATGATCTTATCACCTGCCCAGCTTGAATTTACCTGCGGATGTTTTCTTAACGCAACAGCTGTTGCTTTAATGATCATATCATTGAAAGAGATCTTCGTGTCTGGTAAGGAATTGATTTCTTTTCTTGCCTCAATTGCTTTATCCATATTGATCTCTACCATCAGGTAATAGTGAGGTGCAGAGAACTTACTTTCTGCTAGACGTTTTGCAATTATGCTTCTTACCTGAGAGTTTGGAGTTTCCGTATCTTCTCCCTGAACAAAATTTAAAGCAACCTGAGCTGCAGGACTTGCCGTCGGAGCAGATGCTGCGGGCTTAGCCTGAGAAGGCTGATAATTTTCTATATCTTTTTTTACAATTCTTCCGTTTTCTCCGGAACCTTGTACACCATGGATATCCACCCCTTTTTCCTGAGCAATTTTCTTAGCCAAAGGAGAAATAGCAATTCTATCCGTAGATGATGAACTCACCGCCTGAGCAGCTTGTTTATCTTCTGCCTTCACTTCGGATTTTTGTTCAGCTGGTTTTTCTGAAACAGCACCCGATGATTTTGCAGCACCTACTCCTGAAACATCTGTTCCCGCAGGTCCTATAATCGCCAATACCGAATCTACCGGAGCTGCTCCGTTTTCTTCGACACCTTGCTTTAATAATACCCCGTTGAATTCAGATTCAAAATCCTGAACAGCCTTGTCAGTTTCGATCTCCGCAAGAAGATCTCCTTCTTTTACGGTATCTCCTACGTTTTTATGCCATTTCGCTACCTTTCCTTCTGTCATTGTATCAGAAAGTCTTGGCATTGTAATCACTTCCACTCCTGCAGGAACTTCAGAAGAAGCTTGTTCTACACTCGTTTCTTTATTTTCGGTTTTAACCTCTTCTTCGGATTTTTTCTCTTCAGATCCTCCCGCTGCCGGAGCGCTTCCTCCTTTTAATGAGGATATATCTTCACCTTCATTACCAATGATTGCAAGAACAGAATCTACAGCTGCAGCACCGCCTTCTTCTACACCTACGTACAAAAGGGTTCCTTCTATCTCAGATTCGAAATCCTGAACAGCTTTATCTGTTTCAATTTCAGCTAAAATATCTCCTTCTTTTACTTTATCTCCAACTTTTTTATGCCATTTCGCCACTTTCCCCTCCGTCATTGTGTCGGAAAGACGAGGCATTGTAATTACTTCTGCCATAATTTTTTAATATGATAATGAATTAATTTGATAATTTGATAATGAAAGGGATATGATAATAACTCCCGGTCATCATCATATGATCTCCTATTATGTTTAGTTTTCCAGTTTATCTACGAATGGGAAATCTTCCTGTGCATATACATACTCATAGATTTTTTCCGCGGTTGGATATGGGGAATTTTCCATAAATTCCACACATTCGTCAACAAAATCTCTGGATTTATTTTCAATAGTTTCCAATTCTGCTTCTGTAGCCCAGTTATTCGCAAGGATTCTTTCTTTTACCAATTCGATTGGATCATCTTTTTTATGGATAGATACTTCTTCCTTGGATCTGTACGGCTCAGCATCCGACATCGAGTGACCTCTGTAACGGTATGTTCTTGCTTCAATGAATGTAGGCCCATCTCCTCTTCTTGCTCTTTCTATAGCTTCATAAGCTGCCTCAGCCACTTTTTCAGGATCCATTGCATCTACTGCAAGACAAGGCATTTCATATCCTAATCCTAATTTGTAGATATCTTCATGGTTGGCAGTTCTTTTTACAGAAGTTCCCATCGCATACTGGTTGTTTTCTACCACAAATACTACCGGAAGCTTCCAGTTCATTGCCATGTTAAATGTCTCATGTAATGATCCCTGTCTTGCTGCTCCATCTCCAAAGAAACAGATATTTACAGCTTTTCTGTCAAAATACTTATCAGCGAAAGCAATACCAGCTCCCAAAGGAATTTGTCCTCCTACAATACCGTGACCTCCGTAAAAACGGTGTTCCTTACTAAAAATATGCATAGATCCACCCATACCTCCGGATGTACCTGTAGCCTTTCCGCAAAGTTCCGCCATAATTCTTTTAGGGTCTACTCCCATTGCCATTGGATGAATATGACATCTGTAAGCAGTAATCATACTATCTTTGGTTAAATCCATTGCATGGGTAAATCCGGCTGGAATAGCTTCCTGACCGTTATACAAATGTAAAAAACCTCTGATTTTTTGTTTTAGATAAAGAGAACGGCATTTGTCTTCAAACCTTCTCCACATTGTCATATCTTCATACCACTTAAGGTATACCTCTTTAGAAAATTCTTTCATGTGCTAGCTCTTGCTTATTTATTATGAAATAGTTGAGCAAAATTATAAAAAAAACTTTGTTTTTATTGTATACATACCAATTGTTTTTTTACTTATAATGTTATATTTGAGTTTTTAATTTAAACATGGAAGAAAAACAAACATCCGCATTGCATAAAATCTCCAGAATTATCTCAGAATTTTTCAGTCCGCTGGTATCTTTATTTTTATTCTTTGTTTATAAAAGTGTTCATGAATATTCCCTTAAAGACTCAGTTACTTACTTTCTTCCTATTTTACTTATCATTATAATTCCTATTATTATCTGGCTGATCTGGAATGTAAAGACCGGACGATATACCAATATGGATGTTTCAAACAGGGTTCAGAGGAAGACATTTTATATTTTTGCTGCAATTGCTGTGATTGCCTATTTACTTTTTCACTATATCAAATATGGCTCACTGGATTTTCTAATGCTTTTTATCCTTATTCTCCTTTTTTCCTTACAGATAAGTAATTTTTTTATTAAAAGCTCTATGCATACGGCCTTCAATGTTTTTGTCGCCGGCTTATTTTATGCCATTAGTTGGAAAATGGGACTTTTATGGCTGGGAATAGCTGTTCTTGTGGGAATTACAAGAGTAATATTAAAGAGGCATACTATAAAAGAAGTATTTATGGGTGCAGCAATAGCATTTTTAATTTCTTTTCTTTATCTTTATTGCAGTATACACTTTCAACATTAGAATATCTTATGAAAATAAATCATCTTACAACTGCAGAAGAAAACTTAATGAAGCTATTTTGGAAGCTCGATTCATTCTACCTGAAAGATGTTATGGAGCAGCATCCGGAACCAAAACCACACCAGAATACTGTATCCACTTACCTAAAGATCCTTGTTGAAAAGGGATATCTTTCTACACAGAAAGAAGGCAGGATTTTTAAATATTCAGTCACCATACCCTATGAACATTATAAAAAGTTTTTATTAAAAGAACTTTCGCATAACTTCTTTCATGATTCGGGAAAAGAGATCTTACAATTCCTATTGAATGAAAAATTAATATCACAGGATGATTTAAAAGAGTATTTCGATCTTAAAATTGAAATAAAACCGGTAAAAACCAAAATACCGAAGCTGGAGATTGCCAATGAGATCCTTAATCCCAAAAAGGATAAGAAAAACAGGGATAAAAAGAAAAAGAAGAAAAAAGATTAGCCCCCGAAGAAGGCATATTTATAAATAAGTAAAACAGTATCGTATAAATTTATTTATATTGATTAATTAACAAGGAACACGAAATAAAAAGACATAAAAAAAGCGGCTTAAAAGCCGCTTATATTTTTTACCAACGATTTCCGCCGCCGTTTCCACCACGGTTGTTACCACCGCCGTATCCACCGCCTCTGTTGTTTCCATAACCACCACTTCTGTTGTTATCGAAACTTCTTCTTGGCTTCTCCTCTCTTGGTTTAGCTTCTGAAACGTTAAGTGTTTTTCCGTTAAATTCTTTTGCGTTTAATGCTTCAATAGCTTGCTTTCCTTCTTC
Organism: Chryseobacterium sp. B21-037; assembly: GCF_028570785.1. Lineage (NCBI taxonomy): Bacteria > Pseudomonadati > Bacteroidota > Flavobacteriia > Flavobacteriales > Weeksellaceae > Chryseobacterium > Chryseobacterium sp. B21-037. Next base: position 977,969 of record NZ_JALGCB010000001.1, on the reverse strand, counting down.
TTCTCCCATTTCTATGAAACCAAAACCTCTGGAACGTCCAGTTTCCTTGTCTGTAATGATTTTAGCAGAAGATACTTCTCCAAATTCTGCGAATAAATCTTGTAATTCGTACTCTTTAGTTGAGTAATTGATGTTTGAAACAAAAATGTTCATTGTTAAATAAAATTATAATAATTAATAAAAATTTGGTATATAAAAGAAAAGCAACATATATTAAATGAACAAATATTGATTCCAAATATAAACGTTCGCAAGATACAATTTAAAATTTCAAATCAAAGCGTTTTTACAAGTATTTTATCACCCACATTTGATCTATTTACAAAAATTATCGTAAAACAATATTTTATATATGTATATCAATAATATCATAAGCAATATTTGGGAAAATTAAATATTTTTTAACACTAGATCTTATAGTAAAATGACACTTATATAGCAACAAATACTATTAAATTACTAAAATTTAAATTAAAACCACATCTATTTAAGCTTATCATTGAATATTTTTTAATAAACACAACTACATATTTTTAAAATACTATATATCAAATGATTAAATAAAACGGAAATAATAAAAAATGAAAAAAGATGATATGATGAGTTTGATATTGCGAAATGATGAAATTTTCTGATCGAGAAAATAAATATTTCTCTTTTGATAACTAAATCCTATTCGTTTGATTAAGCCAGTTTTTAGCGCTAAATTTGTGGGGCAAATTATTAAGGTATGAACTATCACACTAGAAAATGGGTAAAACCCGAAGATCTGAATCCTAATCATTCACTTTTTGGAGGCAGGTTATTACAATGGATCGATGAAGAAGCTGCTCTCTATGCTATCATTCAGTTAGAAAACACAAAAGTAGTTACGAAGTTCATTTCGGAAATCAACTTCGTTAGTTCTGCCAAACAGGGAGATATTGTTGAAATCGGGATTGAAGTAACAGCATTCGGTTCGAGTTCTATTACATTGCGATGCGAGGTACGAAATAAAATGACGCATCAAACCATTATCACGGTAGATAAAATTGTAATGGTCAATCTAGGTGAAGACGGAAATCCTCTTCCTCATGGTAAAACACAGGTTGAATTCGTAAAGGACCGATTAAATAACCAGCTATGAAAATTTTCATCAAAAATATGGTCTGCGGCAGGTGCATTTCTGCCGTTTCTTCTATTTTTAATGATTTTGGGATCGGAATACAATCCATACAACTTGGGGAAGTGGAAACGGAATCAGATATTTCAGATCATGATATGCGTTTCATTGAAACAGAATTGGAAAAAACAGGTTTTGAAAGAATAAAGGATTCCTCCCATCAACTTGTTGAGAAAATCAAAAATCTCATTATTACCAAAATCAGCGAACTTGATATTGATGAAGACTTTTTATTATCAGAATTTCTGGCTTCAAAAATACATAAGGATTACAGTTCCCTTTCAAAAACCTTTTCCCAAAATGAGAATATTACTTTGGAGCAGTTTTTCATCCTTCAAAAGATAGAGAAGGTAAAGGAGCTTCTTTTGTATAACGAATTTACCTTAACGGAAATTGCAGGAAAGCTTGGTTATAAAAGTGTACAGCATTTATCCTCACAATTCAGAAACAGCACAGGATTCACCCCTACTGAGTTTAAAAAACTGAAAGTCCATAACAGAAAACCGCTTGACAGTTTTTGAATGAAGTATCAGAGAGTATGGGATTAATTAGAGCTTATTTGTTTGACGGTTTAAGCATATAATTGGAGATGATAAAATAGCCTTTAAGCAGATAAATGCTTAAGTACTACAAGATAATAAAATCCCAAATAACTCAATATTACTCCATTATTCAATACCCTAACACCCTCCGACTCTCAAACATCCAAATACCCGATTTCCCAAATTCTATAACTATTATCCTTAAATTTATAACATACATTATTTTCCTTTACGGAATTTTGTATCATAATTTAAGATCATGGAACAACAATATAAAATACTCGGAATGAGCTGTTCCGGTTGTCAGAAAAAAATCTCTGAAAAGCTAAATTCAATCGAGGGTATTACAGCAGATATCAGTCTGGAAAATAATCTTGCAACTATTATCTCAGATACTGCAATTAACCTTAATACGCTAAACAAGGCTTTAGCCGAGATTGGCTATTATCAGCTGGAAGATCAGACGCAGCCGGAAAAAGCTTTCATTAAACCTCAGGATCGTGTTTCTCCATCTTCAGTTTACTATTGTCCTATGGAATGCGAGGGAGATAAAGTATACTTCAAACAGGGAGAACGATGCCCGGTTTGTCATATGTACCTTGTTCCTATTGAAGAAAAGCAGGCTAAGGACCCTAATTACAAACCGGCCTATTCTTCCAAACATTTGCCGGAAAACTTCAAAGACCATATTGGAAAATATTATTGTCCGATGTTTTGTGAAGGAGATAAAATATATGATGAAAAAGGCGACTGTCCGGTTTGTCATATGCACCTGGAAGAAATTACACAAGAGCTTGTTAATAATTCATCATCAGAACATACCCATCAACATTCTCATTCTCATTCTCATTCACAAACCCACCATCATCATGAAGCTCCTAAAGTTACGGATGATATGGCTGGAAGATACTATTGCCCGATGTATTGCGAAGGAGACAAAACTTATGACAGCAACGTAGGGTGTCCTGTCTGTGGGATGGATCTTGTAAAATATCCTGAGAAAAAGACCGCAAAATATACCTGCCCTATGCATCCTGAAATTATACAGGACGAGCCTGGAAGCTGTCCCATATGCGGAATGGATCTCGTAAGAATGCCTGATACTGGAGGGGAAGAAGATGATGAAACCTATAATATATTAAAAAGGAAATTCATTATTTCATTGCTATTTACCGTTCCCGTATTTATTCTTTCTATGGGAGGTATGCTGATTAATTTCCCGTTCTCTCATCAGATTCAGGGTTTTATTGAGCTGGCTTTAACACTTCCTGTGCTTTTCTATTCTGGGTGGTTTTTAATGAAAAGAGGCTGGGTTTCATTTAAAACATGGAATCTGAACATGTTCAGTCTGATTGCCCTGGGAGTTTCTGCAGCATTTATTTTCAGTATTGTCTCTCTTCTTTTTCCGGATATCATCCCACATGAAATCCGCGGTCACAATCATGAGATCCCGCTTTATTTTGAGGCGGTCTGTGTCATTCTTACGCTGGTTATCCTGGGACAACTCATGGAAGCCGCTGCTCATAAAAAAACTGGAAATGCAATCAGGGAGCTGATGAATCTTTCACCGGATGAAGCCAACCTGATCGTAAATGGAGAAGAAAAAAGGGTTCTTCTTTCTCAAGTAAAGATCGGTGATTTTTTAAAGGTAAAGCCCGGAGAAAAGATACCGGTAGACGGAAAAATAACGGAAGGCAACTCTATTGTTGATGAAAGTATGATCACCGGAGAACCGATTCCTGTAGAAAAAAATATGGATGATAAGGTCTCATCAGGAACAATCAACGGGAATCAGGTTTTTATTATGAAAGCTGAAAAAGTTGGTGATGAAACCCTATTGTCCCAGATCATCAAAATGGTGAATGAAGCAAGTCGTAGTAAAGCACCTATTCAAAAATTAACCGATAAAGTTTCAAAAATCTTTGTACCGACGGTTATCCTTATTGCCGCTTTAACATTTGTTGGATGGCAATTCTTCGGGCCCGAAGGTAAAAGAAGTTTGTTTGCTTTCGTCAATGCTGTAGCTGTACTTATTGTGGCCTGTCCTTGTGCATTAGGTCTTGCTACTCCAATGTCTTTGATGGTTGGAATCGGAAAAGGGGCTAAAAACGGCATCCTGATTAAAAATGCCGAAGCTCTGGAACAAATGAACAAAGTAAATGTTCTTATTACGGACAAAACAGGAACTCTTACCGAAGGGAAACCATCTGTAGAACACATTGAAACAGTGGATAACGGAAATCAGGATCAGATTTTAAAATTAGCCTATTCATTGAATCAGAATTCAGAACACCCTCTGTCTAACGCAGTCATTAAAAAAGCTAAGGATCAAAAAATCTCTTCCGCGAAGGTGGAAAAGTTTGAAAACATATCCGGAAAAGGGGTAAAAGGAATCATCGATGGAAAAACGGTGTATGTTGGAAACGAAAATCTCCTGACCTCTCATCAGATTGCCATTCCTGATAGTTTAAAACAGAAGGCAATTGAAGTTCAGTCCAAAGCGCATACGATTTCATATATTGCCGAGGATCATAATGTTTTAGGGTTCATAAGCTTTAGGGATAAAATCAAAGAAAGTTCTAAAAAGGCCGTTGAGCTCTTAATGAAAGAAGGTCTGGATATCGTGATGATGACCGGCGATAATGAACATACAGCTAAAGCTGTAGCGGATGAGCTGGGTATCATACACTACAAAGCCAATTGCTTACCTGAAGATAAATTAAATGAAGTTAAAAAACTTCAGAAAGAAGGAAAAATTGTCGCAATGACAGGTGATGGAATCAACGACTCTCCTGCTTTGGCACAATCCGACATCGGAATTGCTATGGGAACAGGGACGGATGTCGCTATTGAGAGTGCAGAGATTACTTTATTAAAAGGAGATATCATAGGTGTAGCCAAAGCTAAGCTTCTGAGTGAAAAACTATTGAAGAATATTAAGGAAAACCTCTTTTTTGCTTTTATCTATAATGTATTAGGAGTTCCTATTGCGGCAGGATTATTGTATCCTTTTTTTGGAATTCTGTTATCTCCGATGATTGCAGCCGCAGCCATGAGTTTCAGCTCTTTATCGGTGATTCTTAATTCATTAAGATTAAACGCTGTCGATCTCGACGTTAAATAATCAAATTTTCCTCCGGATTCCAGGTTTATAGATCAAATCCGGAGGAACTTTATAAAACCATGAAAAAAGAAATGTATCATATCGGTTGCTCAGGATTCTATAATAATGATTGGAAAGGCTCTCTATATCCACAAGATGCATCTGCGAAAAATTTCCTTACGCTCTATTCTCAAGAATTCAATGCTGTGGAAATTAATTCTACCTTTTATAGAAAACCGACTCTGAAAACTCTTGTAAAATGGTTTGATGAAACTCCTGAAGAATTCAGGTTTTTTATTAAAATCCCCAAAACGATTTCCCACGAAAAAAGAATGAAAGATTGTAAGGACGAGATCGAAATCTTTTGCCGTCACATCCATGAGGAATTAAAAAATAAGCTATCCGGATTTTTATATCAGTTTCCCCCTTCTTTCAAAAATACTCCCGAAAACCTTGATTTGGTACTAACACATCCGGACTTTGATTTCATAAATGTAATGGAATTTAGACATATTTCATGGTGGACTGATGAAGTCTTAAAGGCTTTAAAGCAAAAAAACATTATTTTTTCCGGTGTCAGTTTTCCCGGAAACCTTCCGGAAGACTTAATGAGTAATCATCCTGAAATCATTTATTATAGACTTCATGGAAAGCCTATTCTCTACAAATCTGAGTACACTCACGAATTTCTCAATCATTTAACCGAAAAAATAAAAAAATCACAAAGAAAGCGTTTATATTTTTCAATAACACCTGGGGAACTGCCGCGATAAAAAACGGGCTGTATCTGAAAAAGATATTATCTTGAAAACCCTTTACAATTAATAGATTAAAATATTATTAAAACTTATTTTTTTGTAAAAATTGGCATGCATATTGTTAACATCTATTTGTAAATTTTAACGATAATTAACATTTAATCTCCAATTTTTTTATGAAAAACCTTTTTGCGGAAAAGTCGCGAAACCTGACTTTTCTTGGGATGTTTGCATTGGTGAGTGCAACTTCAGTTTTATTCAACAGCTGTAATGAGAAAAAAGACGCGAAAGATTCTGAAAAGATGATTTCCAAAGACCATCCCGTCGCAAAAATAGTCACCGAATTGGAGGATGACGAAACCCCGACAGACAAAAGAGTTATTTATCTTACTTTTGATGATGGTCCTAATCGCGGGACCGAAAACCTTCTGAAAGTTTTACGCAAAAGAAATGTATGTGCTACTGCATTTATAGTGGGAAAACACAGCTATGACAGCAACAGACAAAAGAATGATATGGAACTGCTGAAAGCAGACCCATTGATTGAACTGGCTAATCATAGTTTTTCGCATGCCCACAACAAATATTCCAGTTTTTATAAAAATCCGGAAGCAGTTGTTCATGATTTTGACAGAGCAAAGGACAGTCTTACACTGCACAATAAAATCGCCAGAACTCCGGGCAGAAATATCTGGAGGCTCAACAACATCAATGTTACGGATATTAAAAGTTCTTCGCTGGCAGCCGATCATTTAAAAAAGGCAGGATATAAAGTAATCGGCTGGGATCTGGAATGGAAGCCCACAAACAGAATGGTCCTTAAAGGAAGTCACGAAGCCATGTTGAAAAAAGTAGACAGCATCTTTTTTAATGACCTTGAAAAAACATCAAGACATTTGGTGTTCCTTACCCATGATCAGTATCTTTCGGATACCGATTCAATTAATGAGCTCGATCTGTTTATTGAAAAACTACAGAAGACCAATCGCTTTGTATTCAGAAAGATTTCCGCTTATCCTAAAATCAATGAAGTTTTAAATTAAAACATGAAACAAGGCTCATTCTGAAATTTCATGGCAAAAAAGTAACTCAGACCTATTTAAAATTTTATAAAATCATTAGCTTTTTGCTATAAGAATTCAGAAATTTGCAATTATGAATATTAAAGAAAATTACAACAATATAAAGGGACAGCTTTCCGAAGGAGTTCAATTGGTAGCCGTTTCAAAAACCCATCCTGTTTCAGCTATTCAGGAGGTTTATGACCTGGGACAGAAAGTTTTCGGTGAAAATAAAGTCCAGGAGCTTATGGAGAAATATCCTCTGCTTCCGAAAGATATTCAATGGCACCTTATCGGGCATCTGCAAACGAATAAGGTAAAATATATTGCTGAATTTATCGACACGATCCAGAGTGTGGATTCTGAAAAAGTATTGCTAGAGATCAATAAAGAAGCAGGAAAACATAACCGAAAAATTAAGGTTCTTCTGCAGGTAAAAATCGCTGCTGAAGACAGTAAATTCGGTCTTGAAATATCGGAAGCCAGAGAGCTCTTCCAAAGATACATCAATGGTGAATTTGCTAATATTCACATTACCGGACTTATGGGGATGGCTACATTCACTGACGATCAGCAACAGGTAAAAAAGGAATTTTTAACCTTAAAAAAAGTTTTTGATGAATTAAATCAATTAAAAAAACTGGATACCTTATCAATGGGAATGAGTGATGATTTCCCTATTGCCATTGAATGCGGGGCAAATTCCGTACGGGTTGGCTCTGCAATTTTCGGGCGAAGAGATTATTCTAAATAAAGTATTTAGGTATAGTTTTTGCTAATAATTCAATCAAAAAATCTAAATTTGCAACTATGCAAAAAATCCTTATAGTAGAAGACGAAAAAGCAATCTCAGGAGTACTGCACAGTATTCTGTCTGATGAACTTACCAATTATGAATTTGTAGTAGCCGAAGATGGTTTAGAGGGTTACAAACACCTGGAAAAAGAAGATTTCGCATTAGTGATTTCCGATATAAAGATGCCAAAACTTTCAGGAACAGAGCTTTTGAAGCAGACTTTGGTGTTAAAACCCGAAACTACTTTTATTATGATCTCAGGGCATGCAGATATTGATTCTGCTGTTTCTTGCTTAAAGGATGGAGCATATGATTTCATTTCTAAGCCTATCGATATCAACAGACTGATCACCAGTGTTAAAAATGCCTTAGCGAAAGAAACCCTGAAAAAGGAAAATAAGACGCTACAGAGTGAAAATAAAACACTTAAAAGAAAAGTCAACAAAAAATACCAAATGATCGGTGAATCTCCTGCATTACAGAAGATTCAGGATATGATCGAAAAAGTAGCTGTTTCTGATGCAAGAGTTCTTATTACCGGGCCTAACGGTGCAGGTAAAGAGCTGGTAGCGCATGCTATTCACAATCAAAGTGAACGGGCAAAGGGACCTATGATCGAAGTAAACTGTGCGGCGATCCCATCAGAACTGATCGAATCCGAACTTTTCGGACACGTAAAGGGTTCTTTTACCGGAGCTATCAAAGATAAGCAGGGAAAATTCGAACAGGCAACAGGAGGTACTATCTTCTTGGATGAAATCGGAGATATGAGCCTTATTGCACAGGCAAAGGTTTTAAGAGCACTTCAGGAAAGCAAAGTTTCTCCTGTAGGAAGCGACAAAGAAATAAAAGTTGATGTAAGGGTTCTTGCTGCCACGAATAAAAATATGCAGAAAGAAATTGAAGAGGGGAAATTCAGAGAAGACCTTTACCACAGGTTATCTGTAATTGAAATCTATGTACCTCCGTTGGATGAAAGAAAAGAAGATATCAAATTATTGGTAGAACATTTCTCAGGAATGATTTCGGATGAACATGGTACAGCCGTGAAAAAATTTGATGATGAAGCGATTGAAGCGCTTAAAGCCCTTTCATGGACTGGAAATATCAGAGAATTAAGAAATGTTGTGGAAAGATTAATTATTCTAGGTGGAAGCACAGTTTCCAAGGAGGATGTTGCAAATTTTGTAAGAAAATAATTTAATTATAAACTAAATAAATTATAAAAAATTTGCAGTAGTAACACTGCAAATTTTTTTTTGTTAAAACTATGAGCTTTTTAAATAAAAACTATACCAAAGAATGCCTTACTTTGGCGCTACCCGTAATGCTAACGCAGGTAGGGCAAGTATCTGTTAACTTATTCGACAATATTATTGTCGGAAAACTATTAGGCGCAGATGCTTTAGCTTCCGTTTCTCTAGGAAATGCCGTATTTTTCTCGACATTTGTACTGGCACTGGGATTCTCTTTTGCGATCCCTCCCCTTGTTTCGGAAGCACATTCAAGACACGACCATGAAAGAATTAATTCCGTATTCAGCCATGGATTTGTGATCAATATGACTGTAGGAATCATTTTAATGGCAGTCCTGTTACTGGGATTACCTCTACTCTATCATTCGGGACAGCCTGCGAAGATCGTTCCTGATACAGTTCATTTTTTGGGAATTATGGCGATCAGTATGATCCCCTTTATGGCGTTTCAGACCTTGAGAGAGGTTTCTGAAGGGCTATCCTACACGATTGGTGTGACCAAAGCAACCATTATTGCAAACGTTATTAATATTGTTTTAAATTACGTTTTTATCAAGGGCCTTTTCGGATTACCTCCGATGGGAGTAAAAGGATCTGCTTTGGCCAGTTTGATCGCCCGGATTTTTATGGTGGTTTTTCTTTACTTCGTTTTGTTAAAAGAAGAAAGAACAAGACGCTATATCAAAGATTTTTCATTAAAGATCCATGTGTTCTCCAGAAGTATGTTCGATAAAATGGTAAAATTAGGACTACCAACAGCTTTGCAAATGTTCTTTGAAGTAACTGCCTTCGCGGGAGCCGCTTTCATCTGTGGATTGATTTCAGCTCACGATATTGCCTCTCACCAGATTGCATTAAGCATGGCCTCGTTTACCTTTAATTTATGTGTAGGATTCAGTGTAGCCTCTACCGTAATGATCGGAAGGAAGATGGGTGAACAAAATTATGTAGAGCTGAGAAAAGTTGGGCTTAATAATTTAAAAATTGCCTTTATCTTTATGTGCATCTGTGGAATTGTATTTATTCTGGGTAGAAATATTCTCCCAACATTCTTCACCAAAAAAGAAGAAGTTGAAGTGATAACACTGGCCTCAAAACTAATGATTATCGCAGCATTATTCCAGTTATCTGATGGAATTCAGGTTACAGCATTGGGGATGCTTAGAGGAATACAGGATGTGAAAATCCCTTCTATTTACACTTTTATAGCATACTGGGTGATTACCGTTCCATTGGGCTACTTATTGTGTGTTACACTAAATATGGGAGCATTCGGAATGTGGATTGCTTTAGGATTGGGATTAACCATTTCTGCGATCTTCCTGGTCAAACGTTTTTTAAATATGTCTGCAAAGAAAATCAGGCAGAATGCATCCATATAAAAAAAGCGGTCTTGTCAGACCGCTTTTTTACTTATTATTCAGACTTTTCAACGCCCTGTTTAGGCTTCTTATGGTCACTCCTAAATAAGCAGCCATATCTTCTTTTGAAATTTCAATCTCCTGTTTGGACTGTAGCTTCAGAAGCTTTGCCAGATTATGTTCAGTGGTGTACAGCTGCTGGTAAGACGCCCTTGTCGATGTATTTACAATACGTTCAGCAAATACATCCAGCAAAAGGTTATTCAACGTAAGGTCATTTTTAATCACCGATCTCAAATAAGGGATGGAAATAGCGTATACAGAAACATTGGTCATAGCTTCGATGGAGCAAAGGCAATTAATATTTTTAATAAACTCTATTTCACCTATAATTTCACCTTTTCCCAGAAACTCCATAATATATTCCTTTTCATTTTCCTCTACAAAATAGCATTTTGTAATTCCTTCACGAATAAGCATTACTTTCGACGCCGCTTCGTTCTGGGTAAATATTTTCTGCCCCTTTGAAAATGATTTTATAACAATATCTTCTTTACGCTCCTGATTTACGTATAGCTGCTCTAAATACTTTAAAAATGCTTCGTTCGTTCGTAACATATAGGGTCCGGGACAAATGTCCTTTTCTGATGTATTTTTTATTCTGATTTTTGCCTTCAGAAATGTACAAAAGTAAAATGAAAAATCATATAACAACAATAGCATTTGATGCAGACGATACGCTCTGGATAAACGAGCCGTATTTTCAGGAAACGGAAAAGGAATTTTGTGCTTTACTGGAAGACTACCTTCCACACCACTCCGTTTCTCAGGAATTATTTAAAACCGAAATGCAGAATCTTCACCTTTACGGTTATGGGGTCAAAGGTTTTATGCTCTCTATGGTGGAAACCATCTGCAGAGTCTCAAGCGGAACAGCTTCACTCCAACTGGTCAATAAAGCAATTGAATTGGGGCATAATTTACTTCAGCAGCCTATAGAACTTCTTGAAGGTGTAACAGAGACTTTAGAACAACTAAAAGGAAAATACAGGTTGGTTATGGCTACAAAAGGAGACTTGCTTGATCAGGAACGTAAGCTTAAAAAATCCGGGCTCGAAAAATATTTTCATCACATAGAAATTATGAGTGATAAGAAAAATAGTGATTATCAAAAGCTATTGAAGCATCTGGATTGCAAACCTGAACATTTTCTTATGTTGGGAAATTCCATAAAATCAGATATTTTACCTGTTCTTGAGATAGAAGGCTATGCAGCTCATATCCCTTTCCATATCACCTGGGCTCACGAGCAACATGAACATCAGCTGAAACATGAAAGATTTATTGAACTTGATGATATCAGTGGGGTTTTGAAATATTTGTAATGATCAATTGATTTTATCCTTCCTGAATAAGTGGACAACGAATATAATTATATGATAATTCCCCCATATGCTAAATAGGTAAGTTTTGAACCTTTAATAAATTCTTCAAAGCTTGTCTTTTCATCAGCATTCATATTTTGAAGTTCAAAATAGTATTCCGAAGGATTAGCTCTTCCTTGCAGCATATATTCAAATGAATTTTTATGCCCAACCCTATTTTTGGGAATTATCCAAAACTTAAATCTTTTTGTCTGCGGATTCGGATTCAACAATACAAGTTCATTATTACTAAATATTTGAACTGCATTCTCATTGTCTAATTCTAATGGACTAAATAATTTATGTCCAAAAATTAAGGTAATTCTATTTCCTAAATCTCCTGAAAAGCCATCATCTTTTATAACATCAATTATTATTCTATCCTTTTCAACCTTTACATCAGAGTTTAAATAATTTTGTTTTATGTATTCCTTTTCAAAATGCCTTTTTGCTGAAAAATATTTTCCAGTTTCAAGACTATCAGTTTGTGCAAAAATTTTTCCAATAAAAATGAATAAAAGTAATGCTAACAATATTTTTTTCATAAGTGCTACTTCTTACTTTTTAACTTAATATGTAAATTTCAGCTAAAAATAACAAAAAACTCGTCCCTTTGGACGAGTTTTTCAATTTATTTCTTGAGACATTTCTCCAGGAACTGATCTTGTTCCCATAGCAAATGAAGAATATTTTCTTTTGCGACATATCCGTGGGCTTCTTTAGGTAAAAGAACCATCTTTACGGGAGCACCCAGATTTTTCAGTGCCTGGAAATATCTTTCCGTCTGTAAAGTGAATGTTCCCGGATTATTATCCGCATCACCATGGATCAGCAATAATGGTGTTTTCATTTTATCAGCATTCATAAATGGTGACATTGTGTTATAAATTTCAGGTACATCCCAGTAGTTTCTTTGCTCACTCTGGAAGCCAAACGGCGTTAATGTCCTGTTATAAGCTCCGCTTCTGGCAATTCCACACGCAAACAATTTAGAATGGGTTAAAAGGTTAGCGGTCATAAAAGCCCCATAGGAATGCCCTCCTACGGCTACTTTTTTCTTATCGATATAGCCTAACTGATCTACAGCATTAATTGCTGCTTCTGCATTTGCTACCAATTGCGGAATAAAAGTATCATTAGGTTCTGTTTTTCCTTCCCCTATGATCGGGAATGCAGCATCGTCCAGAACAGCATATCCTTTTGTGGTCCAGTATACAAAAGAACCGTAATAAGGGAAGGTAAAGTCGTTAGGATTCTGAGTATTCTGCCCTGCCGTATTTTTATCTTTATATTCTGTAGGATAAGCCCAGATCAGCAAGGGAAGTTTTTCTTTTTTTGCTTTTCTGTCATAGTTTGCCGGAAGATAAAGAGTTCCCGTTAGCGTTACACCATCATTTCTTTTGTAAGTAATCACTTCCTTATACACATCTTTGATGCTTTCGAAAGGATTGGCAAAAGTAGTTACAGCTTCTGCTTTATTAGATTTGATGTTTTTCCTGAAATAATTAGGATACTGGCTCGCAGACTGCTGGATAGTCAGTACCTCACCTTTTGCGGGATTAAGGATATCTATAATATCTTCCTTAGCATTTTTTAAGTTTGAAGTGTAAAGTCTTTTCTTTTTTAATGTTTTCACATCCATTTCATCGATAAAAGGATGCTGTCCGTCCTTTGTAAATCCTGCTCCGATGAGATAAGCTTTTCCCCCTTTCATATCAATTACAGTTCTTCCGAATTCATTTTTTGTGGTATTGAAATTTCCGGGATCGCTGTAAACATCCTGATAGTTTCTGTCATCAATTACTTTTGACTCCCCGTTGTTCAGGTCTACTAAAAATGACTTAGTATTTCTTGTATCATACCAATCTTCAGAAACGATAGCATAATGATCATTGGTCCAGCTCGTTCCTTCATATCTCTGCTTCGTTTTAAAGAACGATTTTGCCGCATTGTTAAACGGTGCTTCCCAGGTGAAGATTTCATCTCTGTATTCAGCAGTTCTAGCCTGATCACCTCCATCCAGCGCTTCTGCGTAAACAAGTGTTGCCGGGGCATCGCTTCTCCAGCCCATATCTCTTTTACCTGTTCTTACTGAGGCAAAACCTTTAGGCATAATCTCATTTAAAGGGACTTCATTTACGACTTTCACCATGCTTCCTTTAGCATCATATACAGTTGTTGTCATGGGAAATCTGTTCAAAGGAACGATATACGAGAAAGGCTTTTTGATTGTTGTAACCATCAGGTAATTCCCATCCGGTGAAAAGCTCAGACCTGCATACATGTCCTGATCTTTCACTTTTTTTACGTTGCCGGAAAGATCTACGTTATAAATATCTGAAGCGGTAAGAATTTCAAAGTTTTTTTCATCCTGAGGATTTTTAAGAAGATCCTGATACGTTCTGTTTTGGGATACTTTTCCATCCGCAGTAGATACAATAGGTCCTGTTGGCAGATCCTTGCTTGAATCTATCAATGCAGGTCTGTTTTGCGGAAGCACTTTTATCAGTAAATTCTGAGAATCTTTATACCACGTATAAGGACTACCCAGGTTGGCGTTGAGATTATCATTGGTAACTTTCTTAGCCGTTGCCGTTTCAAGGTCCACGATCCAAAGCTCTACTCCTTTTGCTGTTGTATTAGTAAAGGCAAACTTTTTTTCATCGGGAGAAAAAGAAGTATTGGTTATTTTAGGATTGGAAGGCAATCCTTTTACCTGAACCTCACTTTTATCATTGATTTTTCTAACCTTAAGGTTATTGGAGTAAGTTGCTGAACTAGAAATATTCGTCACAGGATTGATTCTGAGACCACCTAATTTCATTTCCTGCTGACTAAGATCTTCTAGGGTTTTATAGGTAGGACGGTAAGTGAAAACTACCCAATCCTTTTTACTGTTCATTAAAACACTTGGAGGTCTTTCGTAGTCTGCAAGTTTAAGAATTTCAGCAGACGGCTTTTGATAAGTAACATTTTCCTGCGCTTCATAAAAATTAAGGAACGCAAGAAGGCAAACGGTTAGTTTTATCTTCATTATATACATTTTTTACGAATTTAGTAAATTTTGTTATTATAAAGGGTAAACAACAATCATTTAGCCTGTCCTGCAACTTGTAAAATCCGATAATTACCTAATAATTTTTACAACGTAATCGAGATTATACGGTGAAGATACATCGTGAATTTTATCTTTTATAAAACAAAAAGAGGGCATACAAGTATGCCCTCTTTATTTATATCGGTATGCATCTACCAATCGGATGCCCTTTTTCGTTTTTCTATCATGTAATCCACCGAGATCTTTCCGGCTCCATAAGCGATTAAAAGAAGATAAACAGAGAGGTAAATAAAAGCCAGCTCTCTTTTCTCAAATGGATCGGATCCATGAACTACAAATCCCGCAATAATCATTGTAAAGATAAGGAAACCCAGAGCTACTCTGGTAAATAATCCTAAAATAAGGAGTATTGAGCATACAAACTCTGCTATAATGGTAAGAATTAAAGAGATCTGCGGACCAAGTCCTAAGAAATCATAAAAATCTATCTTGCCGCCTTCCAATAACATCTGGAGTTTGGGATATCCGTGTGAAAGCATGGCAAATCCAATAAAAACTCTCACAATTAACAGTATAATATCTCTAAATATGGGATTAGAATTTGAGTTACTATAATTCATGTATGAAAAATTTAGTTTAAAGATAGTAAAATCTTTCTATACAACGATGATTATTGATGTTTTAGTTTATCTGTACCCAAAATTCTTTAGATCCCTGTCGTTTTTTCTCCAGTCTTTTTTCACTTTTACGAACAGGTTCAGATGAATTTTTTTATCGAAAAATTTCTCTAGATCCACTCTCGCTTCCGTACCCACTTTTTTTATTGCTTCCCCTTTGTGGCCAATGATAATCCCTTTTTGGGTATCTCTTTCCACATAGATAATAGAGTCTATAAAAATGATTCCTTCCTTTTCTTTAAATTGTTCGGTAACCACTTCTACGGAATAAGGAATCTCCTTTTCATAATTCAAAAGGATTTTTTCACGGATTGCCTCATTAACAAAAAAACGTTCCGGCTTATCTGTATACTGGTCCTTATCATAATAAGGCGGGTTTTCCGGAAGCATCGATTTTAGCTTTGGAAGGATAACGTCCGTGTTAAAGGCATTTAATGCAGAAATCGGTAAAATTTCGGCCTTAGGAATCCTGTTATGCCATTCTTCTACCAGCTTTTCAAGACCTTCCTGGTTGGTCTGGTCTACCTTATTTAATAAAAGTAAAACCGGAACCGGAATTTTATTCAGTTTTTCAATGAGAAATTCCGAAGGTTCCGCTTTATCTGTAACATCTACAATGAATAAAAATACATCGGCATCCTGTAAAGAGTCCTTTACAAAATCCATCATCTTCTCCTGAAGACCATATTTAGGATCCAACACCCCGGGAGTATCGGAAAATACTATCTGTAAATCCTCTTCATTATAAATTCCAAAAATACGGTGACGTGTTGTCTGTGCCTTCTGCGTTACAATCGCAAGCTTCTCTCCCATCAACTGGTTAAGGAGCGTTGATTTTCCTGCATTAGGTTTTCCAACTATATTTACAAATCCTGATTTGTGCATAAAAAATTATATTACGGACTGCAAAGTTAGTAAAAGAAAACTGGTCTTTAGGATAAATTTTAAAGATTTAAGTCTTTAATGCTGGTCTCTGAACTTTTGAAATTCTTCATATTCATACTCCGGACATGCCCCTTCTTTTGACGTAATGAATGCTCCTAATGCAACAGCTTCTTTCATAATGATTTCCGGAGCTTCCTGCTGTATTCTTTTGGATATAAATCCCGCCAGAAAAGAATCTCCGCTTCCTACAGTGTCTGCAATGGTGATCGGAACAGCCGTGCAGGTATAGCTTTCTGTCCCTTTAAAATACCTGGCACCTTTGCTTCCTTTGGTAAGAACTATTTCCTTAATCTTAAAATGATCCTGAATTAAAGCAGCACTCTGATCTTCATCAATATATTCTTCATTAAGAAAATCGATGATCTGTCTCATTTCTGCTTTGTTCATCTTTACAATATCAGCTTGATGAAGCAAATCTTTAATAAGCTGTACCTCTATGAAAGGAGGTCTGAAATTGACATCAAATATTTTAAGTTCTGCATGTTCCAAAAGCTTAAAAAGAGTTTCTCTTGTTTTTTTATTCCGTGCGGATAAACTTCCGAAAATAAATGCCTGGGCATGAGATACCAACTCAGTAAGCTCCGGAAGGTTTTCTATATAATCCCAGGCTACTTCATTAATAATTTCATAGCTGGCTTCATTATCCTCATCAATAGTAGCTACAACGGTACTCGTTGGTTTATCAGCATCGACCTGAATATAGTCCGTTGTCATTCCCCAGTTTTTGATCTGACTGACCAGCTGGTTACCAAGATCATCGTTCCCTATTCTGCTGAGTACCTTCGCATCAATTCCCGTTTTAGAAACATGATAAGCTACATTAAAAGGTGCTCCTCCAGCTCTGGATCCTTGTGGAAATATATCCCAAAGAACTTCTCCGAAACATACTACATACTGATTATTTTTTTTCATTAGGTTAAACGTTTAATATATAGGTTAAATTTTTTATTTGACTGATTTTTTTATAATTAATTCTGCTTCACAAACTACTGTTTCTCCCTTTTCAGAGAAATTTTTTGTTTGTTCATCGAGGAGTTTTACAGCTTGTCTGGCCATTTCTTCCAACGGCTGTCTTATATAGGTAATTTCTGTAGGAAATAAATTGTAGGCATCGGTTTCATCAAAAGCAATGACAGAAACATCTTCAGGAACCCTGATATTATTTTTGACAAGATAATGCAATCCTGCATTTCCTATTTTATTGTTTAAAAAATATAATCCTGTTTTTCCTGCACCTATTTTAAGATGTTCATCTAATCCTGCATGAACTTTTGAGGTAACATTTCCCATTTCTACCAGCACTTTCTTTGATGCAATACCGTGTTCCTTGATTTTTCTCTCAAACCCTCGCTGTCTGTCAAGCAAATGCGGAAGATGGGTATTGTATCCCACATAGATCAATTCATCAAATTTATGCTCCATCAGATAGTTGAAAACCTGCCCGGAAATTTCAAAATTATTCAGCGTTACTGCGGGAAGCTCAACATTTTCGAGATAATAATCAATAGACACAATAGGATATTCGTCCTTTAGCAGTTTCTTAATGATATCATCAGAGCCTGCTACAGGACTTACAAGCATTCCGTCCACCTGTTGCTGAGAAAAAAGCTCCGTAAGCTTTTTAAACTTATCAGGATTTTCATCAGAACTTCCGATAAGTATGGTATACCCCAGCTTCATGGCTTCATTTTCTATACAACGCGCAATATTGGAATAAAAATCATTTGAAATATCCGGAACAATAAGACCTATTAACTTGCTTTTGCTCATTTTTAAGCTTCTGGCAATCTTATTGGGTGTATAATTGATTTCTTCTGCAATATCCAGAATTTTATTCCTGGTTACTTCACTGATTCTGCTTCCCTCCTTTTTGTTGATCACATAAGAAACAGTTGCAACGGAAACTCCGGCAATTCTTGCAATGTCTTTGATGGAAGCTCTCTTCATTTTGTTTATTTGGCGTACAAAAATATTTTATATTTACTAAAAATGAAATAAAAACAGAATTTATTTTATATCAAATTACAGATGCCCATAATTTCTTGAAAAATCACAAATTTATCTTATATATAACTATAGATCAGAAATATACAAATCTTATTTTCATTATTTCTCAGCTGTTTAATCCTAATTGACCAGAATAGTATTTTGCGATTTACTCATTTTAAAGATCGCAAATGTAAAAATTAACCATAACATCTTCATTAAATCAGTAAAAACAAATAATTTTGACTGATTAGAATTTGCCTTCATGACTATAGACGAAATCATCGATAATTTACTGATTCTTCCTGAATCTTCACGGGAAAAGCTTAAAGCTCATATTACTGAAGCAGCTTATCCCAAAGGATTTTGCCTTATGGAAGCAGATAAAATCATTCCTTATGTTTATTTTATTAAAAAGGGAATTGTTCGTGCCTATGCCTCCACCCAGGATAATGATATTACTTTCTGGTTTGGCAGTGAAGGAGAAACGATCGTCTCCATGAAAAGTTATGTAGAGAATAAACCGGGTTATGAAAGTATCGAGCTGCTGGAAGAATGTGAGTTGTACCGATTAGAAACAGAATATCTCCGAAAACTTTTCAATGAAGACATCTATATTGCCAATTGGGGCCGTAAGTTTGCGGAAAGAGAGCTTGTAAAAACAGAAGAGTTAATTATATCCAGACAGTTCAAAACTTCTACCGAACGCTACAAAGACCTGATGCGTGACAAACCCAATCTTTTGAGAAGGGTTCAGTTGGGACACATTGCTTCTTATCTCGGAATTACTCAGGTAAGTCTGAGCAGAATCCGTGCTGAAATCAAGTAACACTGTATAAATTCAGCATTTTAAAGTACGACATATCATAAAAATTTTGACCTACTAAAACTATCTTAGATCACAAAAAACTTTGGAGCATCATTTTTTAACATTTGTAAAATTATTTTCCCCTTTAAATACAGAACTTTGCATCAGAAAAAAATAAAAAAATGAACTGGATTATTTTAATTATTGCAGGGTTGTTTGAAGTAGCTTTTGCTTCCTGTCTTGGAAAGGCAAAAGAAACGTCAGGATCAGAAATGTATTATTGGTTTGCCGGTTTTTTGGTTACCATGACCATTAGTATGCTTCTTTTAATCAAGGCAACGCAAACTTTACCTATCGGAACTGCATATGCTGTATGGACGGGGATTGGTGCAGTAGGCACTGCTTTAATGGGAATGCTCTTTTTTAAGGATCCGGTAACGTTCTGGAGGATATTCTTCTTGTCAACGCTGATTGGTTCCATCATCGGATTGAAAGCAGCATCTCACTAATTAAAGCTGTATCTTTAACCAAATAAAAATGTCTACATTATGGTGTAGACATTTTTATTTATTTTTTGAAAACAACAGGTAAGATCTCATTGTATCTTAATCCGTATTTTTTAATTTCTTCTTCGGTAAACTTTTGTGAATAGAAATTGATATCAACATCAAATCCGGCCTTTTTCAACCTGTCGAAATAATCCATTCCATACCAACGTACATGATCATACTGCCCGAAATGTTTCTGCCGCTCTTTAGGATCCTTTATGGTAAAGTCCTCATAGGTTTTTTCCAGTGAATTCTTCATGGGTACCTGGAAAATCCCCCATCCTCCCGGTCTCATTACCCTGTATAATTCACTGATTGCTTTTGCATCATCTTCAATATGCTCTAATACATGGTTGCAGAAAACAATATCGAAACTGTCATCAGCGAAAGGAAGGTTCAGGATATCTGCTTTCACATCTACAATAGGAGAATATAAATCAGCAGAAATATAATCCAGGTTGCGCATCCTTTTGAACTTTCTCAAAAATTCCTGCTCAGGAGCGATGTGCAAAACTTTATAGTTCTTAATAAAAAAATCGGTTTCATTCTGAAGGTATAACCACATCTGACGATGCCTTTCCAGACTTAATGTTCCCGGAGATAAAGCATTTTCCCTTTGTTTTCCATAGCCATACGGAAGAAACTTACGGTATGATTTTCCATCAATAGGATCGAAAAATTCATCTCCCTTAAAAAACTGGTAGATAAGCGGCCTTGCCCAGATGCTCATCGTAATAAGCGCAGGACGCGGAATAGTATTCAGTAAAAGCTTGGTTACTTTTTTCATTAGAAATCCATTTGAAAAGGCTTCTCCTCATCACTTTGAATACCTAATGCTTCATATACGTATTTGAAAGTAGATAGCAATACAGGTTTCCCGTTGATCACAGCCACATCATGCTCAAAATGTGCTGATGGCTGATTGTCAAGGGTAGTTACCGTCCATCCGTCATTATGGAATTTTACTTTTTCAGTTCCCAGATTAACCATAGGTTCAATAGCAATGGCAAGACCATCCTTGATCACTTTTCCACTTCCCTGTCTGCCATAATTCGGAACCTGAGGATCTTCATGCATCTTTCTTCCTAATCCGTGCCCTACAAGCTCTCTTACCACTCCATAGCCTTCTTTTTCACAATGAGCCTGAATTGCATGAGAAATATCTCCAATCCTTTTTCCACGGATGCATTGTTCAATTCCTTTATAAAGGGATTCTTTGGTAACCTGTAACAGTTTCTTAACCTCAGGCTTCATTTCCCCTATCTCGAAGGTATACGCGTGATCTCCCACAAAGCCATTTAAAACAGCCCCACAATCTACAGAAAGAACATCTCCTTCTTTAATAATGTCATTATTGGGAAAGCCGTGAACCACCTGTTCATTCGGAGAAATGCACAGCGAATTGGGGAATCCCCCGTATCCTAAGAATGCCGGTTCTCCTCCATGATCTTTAATGAAATCATGGGCTAATTTATCTAAATACAAAGTCGTAATTCCCGGTTTGATTTCTTTCGCTAACATTCCTAATGTTTTGGAAACCAATTGAGCACTTTGTTTCATAAGACGAAGCTCGTCTATTGTTTTTAATTGAATCATTTTTATACGATGTTAGATAGTAGATTTTAGAAGTTAGATTAATGATTTAATCTTAATAAAAGACATGCAAAAATCTAATTTCTAATGTCTCCTTCTCATATCTATTAATTTACCAGAAAAGGCCTTTTTTCTTTTCTTTCTTAAGTTTGGAGTATGCTAAAACTTCTTTACCTTCCACACGGAATTCTATCCTTTCGTGGATAATATTATAGATTTCTCCCCATCCCGGAAAACCACCTAAATTTCTGTCATCAATAAACCAGTCTGCATCTATTTTTCGGGATTGTGTTTCAGGGTCGAAAACTTCCCCTTCAAAACTACCGTTTACAGAATAAAATTCTATTCCGTTTTTCTTGCAGAATTCTACTGCCTCATCTAATGTTTTTCCGTGTCTGTATGTCCAAAGAATTAACCTGTAACCCTCGGATTGAAGTTTTCTTAAAGTTTCAAATGCAAAGATCTTCGCTTTTCCGATCCCCGGATAAGCATCGTCAACGATGGTTCCGTCGAAGTCTACAGCAATTTTTTTATTATTTAACATTTTCTGCGTTTTTAGCTGTGCAAAGATAAGAAATAAAAAGAGTGCCAAAAACACTTAGCACTCTTACTTTTATTTTTTAAGTATTCCATACCTAACTTTTCACCCAACTGAACTGGAATTGTAAGTCAGGAGTAGAAACTCTATCTGTAATTTTCTGTAATCTCGCCGGAAGCTTCATAAGGTATTCCTGTGCTTTTTCAGCCTTTTCAGTAAGACCTTTGATGTGTTCTATTTTCCACTCGTCAAGCAGATCTCTCATGATATTGATATAATCCTGACCGGTATACACCATACATCTTTGTGCGGCATCTGAGAAATGTCCCCATAACTCACCTGCTTTCTGTCCTGACTGTCTCATTAAGTGAGCCGGCATAACAATTTTCTTACGCATCATATCTTCAAATGCCAGAATCATTTCCGACGGATCCAGCTCAAGGATCTTTGCAACGAAATGTTTATATGCTTTAGCGTGTCTTGCTTCATCTGCAGCAATCACTCCACACATTTTTGCCAATTTCCCGTTTCCGGATTGTTTAGCTAAAGTACCTACCCTTCTATGCGAAATATTAGTTGCTGTTTCCTGGAAGCTTGTATATACAAAGTTTCTGTAAGGATCCATACTTGTTCCAAGATCAAAACCGTCACTGATCAGGTACTGAGTCGTAATCTCTACTTCTCTCATGTTAACCCTGCCGCATAAATAAAGATATTTATTCAGCAAATCACCATGCCTGTTTTCTTCACCTGTCCATGATCTTACCCAATTGGCCCAGCCTACTTTTTCTTCCTGATCAATACCTTCTACACCCATTAACCAAGATTCATAGGATGGTAGAGCCTCTTCTGTAATACAGTCACCGATAAGGGTTACAAAAAGGTCATAAGGCATTTCACGAGCGAAGGTCTGAATTTCTTCTAAATCATATTTGAAATTTTCACTTGACGGATCCGGAAGGTAATCTGAGGGTTGCCATATTTTTTCAATTGGCGTCAAAAACTTTTCCAGAAAAGAACTTACTTCCTTTTCTAGAATACTCATCACTTCCTTCCTTACCAGCGTTTGATACATTTCAGTTATTTAGATTTATTATAATTAATATACAAAGATAGGATTTATTTATTATTTAGAGCATAATAACTTATGTCTCTCATAATATGTATGACATATATCATAAAAAATGCCATTATTAATGTAACGGCATTTTTTATTTTTTATTGGTAATCTTAGTTTACTAAAACATCTCCTGTCATACTTTCCGGAATGTCTATTCCCATTATTTTTAAAATAGTCGGAGCTACATCGCCCAGTTTTCCGGATTTCCCCGGTTTTAAATTCCAGGTACGGTCCTTATCCATTATAATAAGCGGTACCAGATTCGTGGAATGCTGTGTATTTGGTGTCCCATCAGGATTGATCATGACATCTGAGTTCCCGTGATCTGCAAGGATAAAGACGGCATAACCATGTTCATAAGCTGTAGTAGCCACTTTCTCAATGCACTTATCTACCGTTTCAGCAGCTTTTACAGCAGCTTCAAATACTCCGGTATGTCCTACCATATCCGTATTCGCAAAGTTCAGGCAAACAAAATCCGCAGTTTCATTTTCCAGTTCCGGAACAATAGCATTGGTAATATCATAGGCAGACATTTCAGGCTTAAGATCATAAGTAGGAACATCTTTAGGGCTTGGGCAAAGCAATCTTTTTTCCCCTACAAATTCTTTCTCTCTACCACCGGAAAAGAAAAAAGTAACGTGAGGATATTTTTCTGTTTCTGCAATGCGGATCTGCGTTTTACCGTTTTTTTCGATGATTTCCCCCATCGTTTCCTGTAAAACTTCTTCATCAAAAACTACCTTTACATTATTAAAGGTCTTGTCATAATTGGTAAGGGTAACATAATACAGATTCAGCTTACGCATAAAGAATTCCGGAAAATCTTTCTGAGACAGAACTTCTGTGATCTCTCTTCCCCGGTCGGTACGGAAATTAAAGCAAATAACCACATCATTATCCACAATTTTAGCTACAGGAACCACATTACCTGTTTCCGTAGTATTCATAAGGATAATCGGCTTTAAAAACTCATCGGTAACATTATTATCATATGACTGCTTGATTGCTGCCAATGCATCAGTTGTCTGAAGTCCTACGCCTTCTGTTAACGCATCATAAGCTAATTTCACTCTTTCCCATCTCTTATCCCTGTCCATGGCGTAATATCTTCCGACAATAGTTGCCAGTTTTCCGGTCGTAGCAAGCATATGTTCATCAAGTTCTTTGATGAATCCCAATCCTGAATGCGGATCGCAGTCTCTACCGTCTGTAAAAGCGTGGACAAAAACATTTTCATTCAGTCCGAAATTTTTAGCCGCCGTTAAAAGACCTTTTAAGTGATTGATATGGGAATGTACTCCTCCATTGGAAACCAATCCGATAAAATGTACTTTTTTATTTTCCCTTTTAGCATATTCGAAAGCTTCCTGAATAACTTTTTCCTCCCCGAGGGTACCATTTTCTACAGCCATATTCAGTTTTACAAGATTCTGGTAAACCACTCTTCCTGCTCCAAGATTCATGTGTCCCACTTCTGAATTCCCCATCTGTCCTGCAGGAAGACCTACTGCAGTACCGCTCGCTTCAAGTGTGGTGTGTGGAAATTTATGAAAACAACTATCTATAAATGGTGTATTGGCTTTATCAAGTGCTGAAACTTCAGGATTTTTTCCCAGTCCCCATCCGTCAAGTATGGCCAGTATTGCTTTTTTCGACATTTTTTGTAACTTTTAATATACAAATTTACCTATTTTCCAATGAAACTGATCCTTTTAAAGACTTAAATTTTTATTAAAGCTTTTATTTATTTCTCTTTAAACAATGGATTTTTTTACAGTAACGGATTTTGAAATTCAATAAGATTCTCATTAATAATAATGGTGGCTGCTCAATCTCTATTCCTATGAACAGCATTATACTTGTATGAACTCTCACCAATTCAAATATTCAAACGTTTACAGTTTACGCTTTAAAAAAGTCTTCAAACTTTTTGTGGTCTTTCTTTGTGTATTCTTTGATGTATTGATCTAAAAAACCGCTTTCTTTCAAAAATAACAAGGGATCTTTGATATTCAATATATCATGGATTGCTTTATGCTTATCTGTTTGTTTATTAAAATAGGCTTCTGAAATTTTATATCCCATCCAATATCCTAAATCATTAGGACGGTCATCTTTTTTACTGGTTTCATAAAGCCAGTCCGTAGCACTGTTTCCCTTTAATAAAGCGACAAACTCCTTTTTTAAAGGATCAGCATGTGCTTCACCATATTGAAATGCTTTTACATTAATAATTTCACCAGATATCAATTCGCTGACAAAATCCGCTCCTCCCTCAAGCAAGGTATATTTTAGCAGCATGTCATTTCCCATAATATTTTGTTGAAAATGAATCAATTCATGAGCAATAAGCCCCGTAACGCCATCCAGATTTTTAAGCATTTCAGTGCCAATTATAATACCATCATTAGAAGTCGTTCCTCCGGAATTAAATCTTCCATAGACAAAATATACGGGTGGAAATTTAGCTTCGGGATACCAATATTTTAAAGCGCTGTAAATTGCCCTTGTCCTTTTTTCTTTTTGATTGATCCCACTCAGTACATTCCGGCTTTTTAAATAATCTTCCCTCTTCTTTTTTACTTTTGAATATAAAGAATCGGCATTGATGATCCTGAATTCCATAAAACCTTTTACTCCGGGAGATCCGTCTTTTACATAATCTGCAAAAGGATTTTTCTTTGATGTTTCTATCTGATCAAAAGCTTTCCAGAATTTATCAGTATCTCTTGTTTCAAAGACAGCATCCAGAGGATTTGTGGAAAAATTTGTCTGAGCATTTACCCCTGCAAAAATTAAAGTGAATGCTATAAGAATGGTCCTTGTTTTTATTTTCATGATCTCATTTTAGTTGAGTGTATTTTATGAATTCCAAAAATATGAAAATCGCCTTTGTATTTAATGTGGAATACAAAAGTTTTTTGCTTTAAATCAATAGGCATTCACGGCATATACTATTGGAATGAATACTTTTTGCTTATGATTATGAAAAATCTGCGGCGAGGTATTAATTATTATTTTTAATTTTGCTTTATGGATTTACGAGATCAACTAAAGAACCTTTTTCCTGACCATGAAGAGCAGGATTTTGAAATGCCTGAAGAAAAATTCAAGCAGAAAGAACCCCTGATATGCAAGTTTGAAAAAAAAGGAAGAAATGGAAAACCCGTTACAGTGATTGAAGGCTGGGAAGGAAGTGAAGAAGATTTGAAAAAAATCTCCAAAAAGATCAAAACCACTTTAGGGATCGGAGGATCGGAAAAAGATGGGATGATCATTATTCAGGGGGATAACCGAGATAAGATTATGGAGATTCTTAAAGATATGGGCTATAAAACGAAAAGGGTTGGCGGATAGCTTAGAAATAGATCTGAGTATCAGGTAGCAATTTCTTATATTTTTCAATGGTAGCCTTATCCATAGGATTCCCCGTTAATATCAATGTTTTAAGATTTTTCAGCTGAGAAATATCCTTAGGCAGGTCTTTTAAGTTATTGTTTGCAAAGTTCATACTTACCACATTTTTCAATCCTTTTATTTTTGCCGGAATTTCCTGAATATTATTCTGGCTCACGTTAAGGAACTCCAGATTTTTTGATTGAAAAAGGGATTCAGGTAGTTTGGAAATAGCATTTTGCTGTAATTCCAGATACTTCAGATTCTTGGGAAATTCAAGATTGCCAAGATCATTGATCTGGTTCGCTGCCAGATTCAGGTATTTTAAATTTTTAATTTGATTCAGACGTTCGGAAATAAAGCTGATCTGATTATCCTGGAGATTAATTTCCTCCAATGCCGGAATTTCCGTTAAGGCTTCCGGGAAAACATTCAGATTATTAGCATCGAGATGAATTACTTTCAATTGCTGTAACCTGGCAATATTAGGATTAACAGAGGTCAGGCTGTTCAGATTCATTGAAAGGGTTTTCAATTGAGTAAGCTCTCCTACTTCATCCGGAATAAACTTGATGCTGTTTTCATTGACATTCAGTATCTCCAGATTCTTCAAAGCAAATAGTTGAGGATCCATCTTTTCCAGATTATTTCCCATGATATTAAGAAAGAACAGGGAAGTAAATTTTCTTATATCAGAAGGAAGATTAAATAAACCTTTACCTCTGAAACTCATACTGTATACCGGCTTTTCACTTTTTAAAGCATCTTCGATAGTCGTGTAGGTAGGATATTTTACCGGATCAATCTGTGCATAGCTGTAGTTCAGTGCGAACAGAATAATCAATAAGGAAAGTTTTTTCATAGATAGATAAAAGCTGCCGATAACAGAATTACCGGCAGCAACTGAATATTAATACATTACTTCTTTATTACTTTTACTGTTTTCTGGAATCCTTCTGCCTCGATATTTACGATCAAAACACGGGAAGCTTCAAGTTGGGATGTAAAGTCTAAATCCAACGCAGTATGAGAGCCTGTAAATTTCTTTGTGAATACAATTTTACCATCCATGCTGTAGGCTGTTACAGAAATATCTTTCAAGCCTTTAGAAGAATTGATCTTCACAATTCCTGACGTCGGGTTTGGAGCTACACTAACTGTACTTTCCGTTTTAGCGTCAATTGTTCCCAAAGTACCGTTTTGTCCTAAATTATTTTTAAGAGCGACAACAATGGTGGCCGATTTTCCTCTGTAGTCAATTGTATTTCCAGTGGCATCCACATCTGTAGAGATTGTCGCATCCGGATGCTGAATCGAAAAGAATCCGAATTTATGATCTGGAGTAAAGGTAAGTCCTGTAGGCTCAGAACCTGCCGGCATAGAAGCAAAAAGTCTCACTTTAGGATTCGCCTGAGTGTGATCCGGAGCTACTACCCAAATATAATTTTTTCCTCCATCCTGTAACACCCAAAGGTTCCCAAGTTCATCAAAAGTAAGATTGTCATTCCCATCTCCCCATGCTTCTGATTTGATCCCTTGTGCCGTATTGAAAGAATATACAGTAGAAAGCCCTCCGACAAACGTTTCTACTTGAGAAGCGGTAGTTCCGTTATCCTGTAAGCGATATACTTTATTTAAACCTTTTGCAGTAAAATAAATCTTCCCATCCAATGGGCTGATATCCACATCTTCTATTCCGTTGAATTTTGTACCTCCTAATGAAAAAGCCAGGTTATTTGTATTATTCTGGTCTGCTTTTGTCTTATTAGGTACCTGGATCCATGTTGCTGTATTTACTACCGGATCTCCTGTACTGCTTAATCCCTGATCCAGTTTCAGTACATAAAGATTACCTGATGAAAGGTTGTTGGGTGTATCCATTACATATTTATAAACCAGATGGGTTCCTCCATCCTCACCATAATAAGCTGTCGTTCCTGCATTATTGATCACTACATTTTCGTGATTCATTATACCCATCTGCCATAATTTCCCTTTAGAACCGTCCGCATTCTGTGAAATTACCTGAGCCGTTGCAGGATCAATTTCTACCAACCAACCATAATCTTTATATCCGTCAGCATTGGTATCACTTGAGGTTACAGATTCTTCAGCTGTAACCACAGTTCCCCAAGGAGTAATACCTCCTGAACAGTTTCTGATCGTCTGTACAAGGCTTGGTGTAGAGAAATCCACAGCTCTGGATTTTGTCAGCTGCCAAAGCTTCGTTGAAGCATTATAATTGATTTCAGCCATCGTAACTCCACCTGGATTTGTTTCATGGTTTACTGAAAGATAACCATCGGTTGAGCTGGAGTTTTTAGCGACATAAGCGGTAAAATCATTCTGTCCACCTACTAATCCACCTCCTTGTGTATAGGCATCCCCTTCTTTTAAAATAAGCTGATATTTATGCTCGGCAGGGATGATCAGTTTATTGGTTTGTGAAGTAGGAACAATAGAAGTGAAACAACTGATGTGAGCCGCATTACAACCAACAGGGTTCGTTGTTCCGCTTACCGTTTTTAAATAAGCATCAATTCTCAGGTCTGAGCTTTGTCCGCTTCTGTTGTGCAGTTCAATGGATATCCTGTTGTTTCCGTTAACAAATTTTGATTTTGGAATCGAGAAAACATTATATACATTCTCTGCAGCACCGTCAATTGTGGTCACAGAAGGTGTATTAAAAGCGATAGTTCCGGTAGGCATATTGTCCCTTACTACTTCCTGTCCGTTAAGGTATACAACAATACCGTCATCTCTCATCACTCCTAACTCCATAGTATCGGAAAGATCAGCAAGATTAACACTAAAATCTTTTGCAAAATAAGCTGCAGTAAGACCTGAATTAATAGTGGTAGTTACAGGATCACCATATCCTAACGGACCGTTTCCTGTAGACCAGGAAGAAACATCAAAATTGGTATCTTTCCACTGGGTAACCTGCGCCTGGTTGTTGTCGATATACCTCCATGAGGAATTTTTATTGAAAACAAAGGTCTGTGCCTGAAGGGCAGAACCTGATACGAGTGCAAGAGCTGCAACTGTTAGTAGTTTTTTCTTCATAATAATTTCGATTTATTAGATGTTGCAAAACTATTTTTTTATCACCAGCCCTCTATTAATAGAGTTTTAAATAAAGTATCAGCAATGTTACAAAATTAAAAACCCAATGTTAAGTGAATTAAGTTTGTGTTAAATATGATGCAGGATTTGAAATTCGTGGTTATGTGATAATTACCATATAAGTGGAATATTGAACTTAATACGATTACTTTTTAAGTGTAGCACGATCATTTCGAGTTTCGAAATTCATTTATTAAATCAAAATAAGCCTTAGCCCGCTCATTATAAACACTTCCCTGTTATCTTTTGCTTACATCCGTCAGAGCGTTTAGAAATGCAATGATCTGCTTCATTTCAGTTTCGGTAAGATTAAGTTTATCCGCTGGTAAAGTCTGGTTATTTATTTTTAACCCCAGACCTTCGCCTCCTCCTTCATTATAAAAATCCAGCACTTCTTCCAGAGTATTAAATGCTCCATTATGAAAATAAGGCTTTGTAAGCGCAATATTTCTTACTGTCATGGTTTTAAAAGAATTTTCATAGATCCAGGAATTTTCTTTTTTCACCGGGCTTTTCACTCTTCCCAAATCAGAATCCAGTTCTAAAGGCAGTTTACTGATCGGCGCTTTTGTAACCCCTAACACTTCCGATTCATTCTCATTATAGAAGGGAGGAACCAATCCTGAGAAATGAGGGGCAAAATGACAGGTTGCACAATTGGCTTTTCCCATGAATAAATTGAATCCTTTTTTAGCATCATCTGAGATTTCTTTCTCATTTCTCATAAAGCGATCAAAATCACTTTCAAAAGAATAAAGGGAAGCTACATATGAACTCAATGCTTTGGAGAAATTCTCTTTACTGATCTTCCCATCTTTAAATGCTGCACGGAATGCTCTTTTATATTCCGGTTTTTCCTTTAATTTTTTTATAATACTTTCATAGCTCGTATTGAATTCCTGTTCATTGTAGATAACATGCTCTGCCTGTTGCTCGATATAAAAAGCACGCATATCGTAAAAAAATCTTTTAGCAAATACCGCGTTGTACAAAGAAGGAGAATTCCGCAACACGGTTTTTCCTTCAACGTTACTTGGCGACTTTCCTTTAAGGTCTGTGAAAGCATTTTCCGGCAAATGGCATGTAGCGCAGCTCATTTTCCCATTTCCACTTACACTTTGGTCATAGAATATTTCTTTGCCCAGTTTCTTAAGCTCAGGATTATCTTCAGAAGCCTTTAAAAGAGTATAAAAATAGGGATCCAGAAAATCGCTGCTGAAAAAGTTTTTGTTCTGAACATTCCATCCCGAAAACGCCTTGAGGTCATCCGTTCTTCCGTCCCAGTTTCCAAATTCTTCATAAAGAGGCTGGATGTATTTTTTATAAAATTCAATGCGGTCAAATGTTTCAAAATTTTTATTAACTGCCAGGTATCCGGTTGCATCAGAAAGAATGGTATTTGCTTTCTGAATATTATAATTCCTGAAATAAGGATCATCATTAATGTATTTTTTTATTCCCAAAAGCGCATACGCTGCCTCTTCAGAAATATTTAAAGAACCGGGTGTATCAAAGCCTGTAACTCCCAAGCTATAAATCCTTATTAACTCAATGCGGAGCGGTAATGTTTTATTGACACCTTTGCTCAATCCGTTTTTTACCGAGCTTAAATAAAAGTTAGAATAACTATTGTACAAAAAATCAGTAATGGATTTTATTTTCTCTTTCTGTTCAGCTGCCTCTTCCGAGTAAATCAGTTCATCCAAAACCTGTAATCCTTCCGGGGGCAAAGTATAGGCGGACGTTCCGGCTGCCTCAATATGAAATAACGGAGCAGCATTAAGATGGGTTTTTGTGAATTCAGGGTAATGATAGGCAATATAGAATTCTATTTCCTTAAAAGAGTTTCGGGTAGTACTCAATGATTTCTGCAGATCTTCAAGAGATATTTTGTCATCCCCAAACAGGTAAACATCTCTTTTCAACTGTTCAAGCTTATTTTTAAAGTCGGTTAACCCGTTATTGATAAAAGTATTTTCATTTTTCGTCCCTTTATCTGTAGGATTAAATGACATGATTGCAAAACCGAAAGTTAAAATAATAAGCAGTAAAGAGTATTTCATGAAATTTTTAGCGGCAAATGTAATCATCATACATTATCTCAGTTTTAAATCTGGATTAAATAATGTTTATATTTTAATTCATGAATTTTTATTAATTTTAAACCCCGAAACCAAATTCATTATACTGAAAAGCCGGATATACTGCCTGTTCTTTTTAAAATATGATGTGAGATTAATGGGATGAGGATTTTATATATTTACAACTAATCAAAAACGAAATATCATTATGAAAACAAAATTACTACTGGCTTTTGTAGCAAGTCTTTTCTCATTTGGGATTTTTGCCCAGAAATTAGGTCAGGAAATGGCAGTATATGCAGAAAAAAAGGGTAATGATTATTACCTGATCCGTCTGGTACAGGATCAGGCCGTACCTAAAGTTTACGTTTACTCCAACGGCGAGACCAAACCTTATAAAACTTATACCGAATTAAAAGATGTTGTAATGGATTTTCCGGGAATGATGTCTTCGAATAATTCAACTAAAGAAGAGCTGGTTTCTGTTTTGAAAAAAGATAATCATTTTTATGAAATTACCTCCCAGAGAAAAGATCCTAAAAACTTTGAAAAAACAACAGTAACCGTTTACGAAGTTTTCAATGGCCAGAAAAGGATCGTAGAAGAGTACGGTTCTATTTATGAGCTTGTAAGTTCTCCTTATAAAGATGCCATTTTCATTGACATAAAAAAATAAACATAATATGCTAAATAAACTTGCAGCTTCCGAGCTGGTACTAAATGATGACGGAAGTGTTTACCACTTAAACCTTTTACCTGAAGATATTGCGGATAAAATTATCCTGGTTGGTGATCCTGACAGGGTTCCGAAAGTATCTCAGTATTTTGATAAAGTAGAGATTAAAAAGAATAAACGGGAATTCTATACCCATACAGGAATTTTACGCGGTGAAAGAATTTCAGTAATGTCCACCGGAATCGGTACGGAGAATATCGATATTGTAATGAATGAGCTGGATGCCCTGGTTAATATCGACCTTAAAAATAAGGAAATTAAAACTGAACATAAGGCGCTTGAACTTTTCCGTATGGGAACATGCGGTAGCGTGAATCCAGATGTACAGGTGGACAATATGCTGGTAACCCAAAATGTTGTAGGTTTGGATGGTCTTATGCACTTTTATAAGGATTACCATTTTGAAAATGATTTTTCAAAGAACTTTATCGAAAAGTTCCCTTATGAGAAAATTAAGCCAATGCTTTATTTTGCTGACTGGGCTGAAGATATTGCTGAATACTACAAAGATGCCAGATATCATGGAAATACCGCCACATTCCCTGGATTCTATGCTCCACAGGGCAGACAACTTCGTCTGAAATCCCTGGATGATAAATTCCTGGAGACATTGAACGAACTTGGCATTACTAATTTCGAAATGGAAACTTCGGCAATTTATGCATTTTCAAAGCTATTGGGACACAAAGCAATTACCGTAAATAATGTAATAGCCAACAGAAGACGTGGGGAATTTTCCTCTGATCACCATGCATCGGAAAAGAACCTTATTGAATGGGTATTGGAGAGAATAATCAAATAATAAGAAAAAAACAAAAGGATTTCAAAATTGAAATCCTTTTGTTTTATGGACAATTCTTTTCATATTCATTGATGATCTTCACAAACATTTTAATATCATATTCGGATCTTTTTCGTGTAACATAATTGAATCTATCTTTTTTATCAAGACTTTTAGATTCATCAATCGCTTTTTGGTAATTGTCTTTAATGTCCTGCTTCATTTTTTTCCTAAAATCCCTGTCCTGTAATTTTATATAAAGATTATCCAGATACTTTACAAATTCAGGGCAATCCCCACCGGCATATTTAAAAGCATTAATTAATTTTTCATCGAGGCTTCCCAGGTTAAACAATGAAACTTCATCCACATCAACAGGCATTACGGCAAAATCTGATTTGTCATTTTTAATATACATAATCGTGCCTGCGTACATGCATCCCATACCATTGCCACAAACTGTATATTCATACCCGTAAATATCTATTTTACCATCGTAAAGAATGGGAAGGATGGCTGTATAATTTTTATCTTTCACATCATTATCCTTACTCACTTTTTTAATGCTCAGCTTTTCATAACCTATAACTTCATCATCATACTTATCTACTACCTTTATTTTTTGAATATCATGATACCCTATTTTCTTGATCTCCGACGCTTCAGAAGTTTTGTATTCAAATAATTGTTCATTCTCAAAAACAGATTTATTTTTATTTTGTGCTACAATCCCCATAAAGGATTCAGCTTTGGGGAAATAAATATCTCTTAACAAAATATTTTCGGTAGAACCATCAGTTTTAGTGATTTCAACCGGAATAAAAGGCCTCTTTTCAAGTGACTTCTTGGATTGCCCGAACATTAAATTTGCGCAGATCAGACCTGCCATAAGTAAAATTCTATTCATCGTTTTTAGTTTTATATAATTTTGTTGTTGTATCAGGATTGCAACCTCAGAAAACAGTTCTCGATGTGATCATTTACCATACCGGTCGCCTGCATATGGGCGTATACTACCGTTGATCCCATAAATTTAAAACCTCTTTTCTTGAGGTCTTTGGATAAAATATCGGAAATTTCAGTAGTGGCTGGAACATCTTCCAAGCTTTTGGGCTTATTGTCAATAGGTTCACCACCAACAAAACCCCAGATATATTCGGAAAAAGTTCCAAATTCATTCCGGACTTCCATAAACTTCTGTGCATTGTTGACGGTTGCTAAAATTTTCAGCCTGTTTCTTATAATGCCGGAATTCTGCATAAGCTCCTCAATTTTTTTATCCTGGTATTTTGCAATCTTTTTATAATCAAAGCCATCAAAAGCCTTCGTAAAATGTTCTCTTTTGCTTAAAATAGTATACCAGCTTAATCCTGCCTGGAAACTTTCAAGAATCAGAAATTCAAAAATCTTTTGATCATCATAAACAGGATTCCCCCATTCTTCATCATGATATTTCCTGTACAGATCATCTTTTTCACACCATCCACAACGTATTTTTTCCATATTTCAAGATTGTATTTATCCCTTTAAAGATAAAACGGATTTAGAAAACTATAACAAAAGATTATGAAAATTTTAACAACAGAGCCGGATTTTAGGAATGGTTATTGTTTTACTATAAACAACACTAAATAATAAATGTTATGAACAATTCGGATTACAACAAAGCAGAGGACGCAGTAAATAAAACAGAAAACTCTTTAAAAAATGCAGCGACCGATGCGAAATGGAAAATTAATGATTTAGCAGACAAAGCTAGGGATTATATCAATGAAAAAAGAAACAATGACGAAGAAGCTAGTCAGGAAGATTGGCTTGACAGGGTAAAAGCTAATATTTCTGACACTTGGGAAGACATCAAGGATAAGGCAGATGAAGCCTGGGAAAAAACCAAGGATGCGGCTGAAGATGTAAAAGCGGAATGGAATAAAAAAACCAATTAAAATTTCAGTCATATAAATATTTTCAAAAAAACGGAACCTTTTTATAAGGCTCCGTTTTTTTATTATGTTCTAAACACAAATTATCGCTACATTTGTAATATTAATAAACATTAAAAAATTATGTCATACGGTTTACTTAAAGGCAAAAAGGGAATTATTTTTGGGGCCCTTAATGAACAATCGATCGCATGGAAAGTTGCTGAAAGATGCCATGAAGAAGGAGCTGAATTTATTTTATCTAATGCTCCTATTGCTTTGAGAATGGGAGAACTTAACGGTTTAGCTGAAAAAACAGGCTCAGAGGTTATCGGAGCAGATGCTACTTCTGTTGAAGATCTTGAAAAACTTTTTGATGCTGCGATCGCAAAATTCGGAAAAATAGATTTCATCCTTCACTCCATAGGAATGTCCGTAAATGTAAGAAAAGGAAAACATTATACAGAAATGAACTACGACTGGTTGGAAAAAGGATGGGATATCTCCGCTGTTTCTTTCCATAAAGTAATGCGTGTGGCATGGGAAAAAGACTGTATGAATGAATGGGGAAGCATCCTGGCACTTACTTATATTGCTGCTCAGAGAACATTCCCTGATTATAATGATATGTCTGATAACAAAGCTTATCTTGAAAGTATCGCGAGAACATTCGGAAACTATTGGGGGGAAAGAAAAGTTCGTGTAAATACGGTTTCCCAGTCTCCTACTCCTACCACTGCCGGAAGTGGAGTAAAAGGTTTCGGAGGTTTCCTTGGATATGCAGAAGACATGTCTCCACTTGGAAACGCTACGGCACTTGAATGTGCAGATTACTGTGTTACACTTTTCTCTGATCTTACCAAAAAAGTAACAATGCAGAATCTGTTCCATGACGGTGGGTTCAGTAGTTCGGGTGTTACTCAGAAAGTAATTAGTAAGTATGACGTTGAGAAATAATCAACTTTCTTAATAAAAAATTAAACAGGCTGTCTTTTCAAGACAGCCTGTTTTTTATTTGCTAGCTTACTATTAATATAGCTTTACCTAAATCGGCTTATTTTACAAAAAATGACACATAGAACGTTTTGATTATATGTCAAACATAATATATTTAATTCGTATTTTTTCTCTTATAATTGAATTAATTTAACTTTGCCAAAAAGCAACAAATTATGAAGAAGTTAAAAATACTTATTTTTATAAGCATTATGCCATTTGCGTACTCGCAAACTGGACAGGTAGGAATTAACACAACAGCCCCAACTGCTACTCTTGATGTGAATGGAAACACAAGAATCAGGAACGTAGACAGTATTGCATCCGCTCCGAAATATATCTTAACATCAGATGATAATGGGATTGTTCAAAAAGTGAATGTTGAGAAATTATCGGACAGCAATCCTGAAGTGATCAGAAGAAAAATCTATGCGGTACTTTCCAAAAACTCATCGCAGTTTCTTACTACAAAAGGGACTGACTACAACTTAACATATGATGGTGTGGTAAGCGGCATTAATACGGATCACCTGTACTTTAATAGCCAAAAAGACAGAATTAATTTACCCCCCAATAAAACATTTAAAATAACCGGATACATTGGAATTAAAGGAAGTACCACTGGTAATAGCAATACTACTCCCGGTTATATCACATCTCTGTTTTCAGCCGGTGGTGACGCTGAAGCAATCGTAACAACCCAGGGATATACGGAATCGTCTACAGAAACCTTTGATGATGGAGGTGTTACTCCTCCTATTATCATCGTAACAACAGGCTCCACTGGCAACGCGTATGTTGAACTCAAGGTACGTTATGGAGGAAGTAATGCCGGAAACTCAGGATATTATGTTTCAGGAGCATCTACAAGAACATCTGTAGGAACCTATGTTTTACTGGAGGAATTGTAAATATCATTTTTATTTTTTAATAAAAAACAAGGTAGGCTGTCTAAAAAAGACAGCCTACTTTAATAAAAAAATATTAATATGAAGTGTATTATAGAATTACTGTTTGTATGGAATGCGCCGGCGCAGGAAGTTTGGCAGCCATTCCTTCGATCCAGAGGCTCGCATTGATATCACTATCTGTATTATTCATAATAACGGTAACCAACTGGCCGTTCTCATTCATGAATGAGGTAGAAATCAACCCTGATGTATTGGTAGAGCTTCCAATTCTTTGCGCATTGGGTTTAATATACTTTGAAACATGCCCTACATAATAATATTCGTAGGTATAATGTACTTCTCCTGACTGGGTATCTGCAATAATCGGTGCAAAACATAAATTTCCTACATGATTCGGCCCTCCTGTTTCGTCAAGCAAAACATTCCAGTCCGTCCATAATGAAGTACCTCTGTTAAAGTCATTGATCATATTTTTTCCGTACAATTCACCAAGACTTACATCATTGATCCTTGACATATTGAAAACTTCCTTACATCCTTCTGTAAAAGCCAGGAACTTATCCGGAAATGCCCTGTGTGTTTCCCCAACATTATCAAACAACTGGGTCTTATTGTGCCAGGTCTCATACCAATGATATGCAATTCCTGAAGCATATTTTGAAGTCTCAGGATCACTTAAAGTTGTTGTGGCTCTTTGAAAGATCAGATCTCTGTTATGATCCCAGATCATTACTTTTTTATCTTTAAATCCGTTTTTCCATAGAGTGGGTCCCAGGTTATTCTTCAGGAAAGCGGCCTCTTCTTCAGCAGTGTACAAACAAGATTCCCAGGTTTGCTTAGCCATGGCTTCATTTTGTACAGTTAATCCCCAGATTTTGATTCCTCTTTTTTCATATTCCCTGATGAACTTTATATAATAATCCGCCCAGGTCTGATAATACTGGTTCTCAAGCCGGCCTCCATTCAGCATATTTTTATTCGATTTCATCCATGCCGGTGGGCTCCATGGTGAAAAATACAATTTGAATTGATTCCCTATCGCCTTTTGAGCTTCCTGGATCATCGGTATTTTATATTTTTCATCATGAGCAACGGAGAATGATTTTAATGAGGTGTCATTATCTTCTACATACGTGTACGAATCACTTGAAAAATCACATGAATTCATATTGGTAAGCACTACAGTGTAGCCTAATCCATTCTTACCATAATAGGCTTCTATGATTTCTTTCTGCTTATCCTTCGGGAGTTTATAAAACGTCTCTGCAGCTGCATCTGTTATTGCACCTCCGATTCCGATCAGTTTCTGATATTTAAAATCCGGGTCTACAAAAACACAGGCTTCATTTTCTTTAGGCTGATCAAATTTTGCAAACTGCACCATTCCCTTATCTACCATCTTTTCGTCAGTTTTGGAATTCGTCAGTATAACCCTGGCCGATTTTCCGGCATTCTTCTTCCAGTAATTCTGTGCGTTGACATGACTGGCTATCCCTGCAATAAGACAGCTTACAATTAGTTTTTTCATTATTATTACTTCCTGTTTTTACGGAGCTGTGCAACTCCCTTCATTATTTATTCTTATAAACCCGTACATAATCTATATAGTACTTCTGAGGAAAAATAGAGTCATCAATTCCTTCTTTCCCACCCCAGAATCCACCTATAGCCAGATTCAAAATGATATAATATGGCCGGTTAAAGGGCCAGGCTTCGTTTGTT
Source organism: Chryseobacterium sp. B21-037 (assembly GCF_028570785.1). Classification (NCBI taxonomy): domain Bacteria; kingdom Pseudomonadati; phylum Bacteroidota; class Flavobacteriia; order Flavobacteriales; family Weeksellaceae; genus Chryseobacterium; species Chryseobacterium sp. B21-037. Next base: position 939,562 of record NZ_JALGCB010000001.1, on the reverse strand, counting down.
TTTTCCTCGTTCTCGTACGTGAAAAATTTTTTATCGTCAATATAAACCTCTATTTTTTCCGGCGTCCAGTCTGCTTTATACACATGGTAGCGTTCACTGGCATCATTAACAATCAAAGTATCTGTTTTCTGAGTTCCCTTGATATGATTGTATTTTTTCGTGTGCACTGATGCATGGATGTATCCGGGATTGAATCCCACATGTTCCATAATATCAAGTTCTCCATCATCCGGCCACTTCTTCATATTCTCACTCATCATCCATATGGCAGGCCACGTTCCTCTTCCTTTGGGTAATTTAGCCCTTACTTCAATTGTTCCATATTGAAAAGAGAACTTCCCTTTGGTTAAAAGTCGTGCAGATGTGTATTTATTTTTATCCCATGCTTCTTTTCTTGCTTCGATCACCAGATTCCCATTTTCCATTCTTGCATTTTCAGGACGGTCTTTTGTATAATACTGAGCTTCCTCATTTCCAAAACCACCTCCGCCTACATCATAATTCCATTTTGATGAATCAGGTAATCCCTTTCCATTAAATTCATCACTCCAGATCAGCTTCCTGCCGGAATCTGTTTTATATGAAGCACAATCTAACACTGAAAACAGCAGCATCCCTCCAACCCATACATGTAAACTATTTCGAAAAAAAAATTTCATATGCGTTAATATAAAGCGGGCTACTACCCGCATTAGTAATCCTGGCTATTTAATCCAATTAATTTTCTTTGTCTGAACTTCCTCAGAGTTTGTTCCTACCATAATTTCAAATTCACCCCCTTCCCAATCAAAATTCAACTTGTCGTCATAGAATTTTAAATTTTCAGATGACAGTGTAAAACTCACAGTTTTCGTTTCTCCTTTTTTCAGGAATATTTTTTGAAATCCTTTTAACTCTTTTACCGGTCTTACCACTTTTCCGAATAAGTCTCTAATATAAAGCTGCACGACTTCTTCACCGTCATAATTTCCATTATTGGAAACATTAACTTTAATTTGTAAAGATTGATTTCCTCTAAGATTTTCAGAACTTAATGTCATATCGGAATATTTGAATTTTGTGTAACTCAATCCATATCCAAAAGGAAATTTAGGGTCATTATCAAGATCAATATATGCTGAAACATAACTCCTTTCTTTATTGGTTTTTGCCGGTCTTCCGGTATTATAATGGTTATAATACACAGGGATCTGACCTTCAGTTCTGGGAAAAGTCATCGGAAGCTTTCCACCCGGATTTACAGAACCAAAAAGGACATCCGCAATTGAATTTCCTGCTTCAGTACCAAGCCACCATGTGTATAAAATTGTTGGAATATGGTCCGCTGCCCAATCAAAAACCAAAGGTCTTCCTGCATTAATCATTAATACAACTGGTTTTCCTGTTTTTGCAATTTCCTTCAATAATTCTTCCTGAACTCCAGAAAAGTGAATATTGCTTCTACTCTTCGCCTCTCCACTCATAGCGTGCCCTTCACCCAAGGTCATAATAACCACATCCGCTTTTTTTGCCGTCTCTATTGCTTCAGCAAACATAGAGCGATCCTGATCGTCAACATTACATCCTTTGGCATACAGTAATGTGGAACCTTTATCCAGTTGATTTTTAATTCCATCAAACTGGCTCACAATTCTTTGATTGTCATCTTTGAATGCTACAGACCAGAAACCATGATTCACAACAGTTTCTTTCCCGAAAGGACCTATCAAAGCTACAGTTTTTGTAGATTTTGAAAGTGGCAGAACGCTATTCTGATTTTTTAAAAGGACGATACTTTTTGAACCGAACTCTCTCCCAAACTTCCTGTTCTCAAGATTATCTGTTTGTTCTTTTTGTCTTTTCTCATCACTAAAACGGTAAGGATCATCAAATAATCCCATTTCGAATTTTTTAATTAAAATTCTTCTGGCCGCATCATCAATAAATTTCGGATCTACTTTTCCGTCTTTTACAAGTTTAGGAAGTTCAGCCATATAAACACGGCTTTCCATATCCATATCACTTCCTGCGATAATAGCCTTTTCAGCAGCTTCCGCTTTATCCTTTGTATATCCGTGGTTCACCATTTCACCAATGCTGCCCCAATCTGAAACCACAAAGCCTTTATAGTTCCACGCCCCTTTTAACAGGTCTCTGAGGATGTATTGGTTTGCCGTCGCAGGAATTCCATTAATGTCATTAAATGAATTCATAAACGTAGCAACTCCGGCCTCTGCTGCTGCTTTAAAAGGGGGTAAATAAGTTTCATTCAATTGTCTGGGGCTCATGTCCACAGAATTATAATCTCTGCCACCCACTGCAGCACCATAGGCTGCAAAATGTTTGGCACAGGCCATTATAGCATCAAGGTTTCCTAAACCTTTCCCCTGAAATCCTTTGATTCTTGCCAGGCCAATTAAAGTACCGAGATATGTATCCTCACCCGAGCCTTCCATGACCCTTCCCCATCTCGGATCTCTGGCAATATCGACCATCGGTGCAAAAGTCCAGTGGATGCCATATGCTGAAGCTTCCGTTGCTGCAATTCTTTCAGACTTTTCAATTAATCCTAAATCCCAGCTCGCAGCTTGTCCGATATTCACAGGGAATGTAGTTCTATATCCATGGATCACATCCTGGCCAAATAATAATGGAATTTTCAACCTTGATTCCAATGCCAATTTCTGAAAAGCTCTTGTTTCTTCTACACCAGCTACATTGAGCATGGAACCTACCTTACCTTTTTTTATTTCTTCAAGAACAGTTGCCGAATTGGAATTCTGAGGTCCTGTTGCATAAGCAAAACCACTATATTGAACCAATTGTCCTACTTTTTCTTCTAATGTCATTTTAGACAAAAGCTCAGAAACTTTCTGGTCGATTGTTTTTTGTCCGTATGTATTGAGGCCGAAAGTGGCAAATGCCAGTAAGAAATAAACTCTTTTCATAATTTAGAAAATATAGGTTGCAACAGCGTTTCCGGGTAAACTTACCTGAGCTGTTTTTTGATTAAATTTAAGAGAGAAGGTCTCTTCTGTTTTATTATTATTTTGTACGATCAAAACTGTTCTTCCTTCAGGTGTTCTGAATGCTACAGTCGACAGATTATCGGTTTGAGATGAAGCTATCCTTTGCGAGTTTGCCGGAATGAACTTAGAAGCGTGAGCAATAATGTAATACGAAACATTTCTCGTGAAATTTTCTTTATCGGAAACTGTAATGGCTCCTTTACATTCCGTACAGCCCCCTTCAGTGTGCGGCTTATACTGCGGATCATTAGCAAGGTTCCATTCCAGAGCTATTTTACTCCAGTTTCTCATAGAACCGATGATCACATTCTTGGTATGCCAATTCAGATCTTCATTAAAGTTGCTCCTGGAGCCTGTCCACTGCTCTGTAAAATAAAGGTTTTTATCAGGATAAGCATTATGGACAGTACTTAACGCAGAAATATCGCCTTCATAAAGATGGAATGCAGAACCATCCACATATTGATAAGCTTCAGGATCACTCAGTATGTTGGTTGCGTATTCAGGTTTATTACAATTGTGGTCGTACACAACAATCTTAGTTGTAATGCCTTTAGATTTAAAAGCAGGTCCCAAATGATTTTTAATAAAATCTTTCTGCTGATCAGAGGTCATATATAAACTCGGATTGTTTCCCGGGTGTAAGGGTTCATTCTGAGGAGTAATGGCATCAATTGTAATCCCTTCTTTTTTCATTCCCTGAATGTATTTTACAAAGTAATCAGCATATACCTTATAGTACTCAGGCTTTAAACTTCCCCCTTTTGACTTTCCGTTATCTTTCATCCAGACAGGTGCAGACCAGGGTGCCGAAATAAACTTAATTTTAGGATTAATTGCTAAAATCTCCTTTAGCATAGCAATCAGATCTTTGTCCTTTGCAAGGCTGAAATGTTGTAATGATGAATCTTTTTGTCCTTCCGGTAAATCGTCATAGGAGAAAACTTCACTGTCAAGATCTGAAGCTCCGACACTCAATCTTATATAAGAGACTGAAATGGACTGATCCTTTTTACCAAAAAGTTCATATAATAATACTTTTCTTTTAGTTTCTGAAAGCCTGTTGATTACTTCCACACTTCCTCCTGTCAGCGTATATCCGAAACCGTCAATATATTGAAACTTCTGCTGGTCATCAATTTCAATATTCTGACTGCTACCCGGATTGTTTGTAAAACCAATTGAAGGTTGCTGTTGTAATTTTATACTCTCATCTCCTTTCGTAAGCCATATCTGAACTTCGTTTCTTGTACTTACCGAATGTGACTTGCATGCTGATAAAGATAAAAGTACCACACCACAAAGTGGTGTGATACTTCTAAAAAAGAAACTATATAAACTGTGAAACTTCATGTTTTTAGTAGCCAGGGTTTTGTTTTAATGCTGTATTTACTAGTTCATTAAAAGGAATTGGCAAAATTTCATTTTTACCTGCAGTAAAGCCTCTTGCTCCCAATTTTGCCGGAGCATCCCCCCATCTTACCAGGTCAAACCATCTGTGTCCTTCACCTGCTAGCTCTCTCCTTCTTTCGTCTTTAATAGCCTGCATAGAAACCGGAACTGAAGGCAATCCTACTCTATCCCTTACAGCATCTAGTAGGGCCTGAGCTCTTGCTCCGGAACCTCCTAAAGCTTCTGCTTCCATAAGATAAGTATCTGCTAATCTGATGGCCATATAATTTTGACGGAAGTTCAATTCTGTAGCTCCCGGCTCCGTGGATTTATCAGCATTTGTAGGTAAAAATTTCTGTAAGAAATATCCTGTATCCTTGAATCCTGGCGTATAGGTAATCTTACCGTCTTGCTTTAATTGTTTTGCATTAAAGATGGTCGCATTTAAACGAGGATCTCCCTGCATGAAATTAAACAGATCGTCGGTTGCAGGATTGAATCCCCATCCTTTATAGATGTCCGGTGCATCATTTGCAGGTTGTCCTGGTGCCGGAGCCACCTTTCCGTAAGATATTATTGCTACCATCTGGTTGACTGTATTTCCTTCATCCTTTCCACTTCCCCAAAATGCCCAGTCTGCATTACTCTTATTGGTATGCATTACTTCTAATATAGACTCTGATGTGAATTTATTGTTCACCACCCACAGATCGGCAAAATTAGCAACCAATTTATATCCATACTGGCTCGTTCCTCCTGGAGTTCCGTTTACCATTGCAAACTGGGTAGCCGCTTCAGAATTCTTTTTATCATATAAATAAATCTTGCCTAATATAGCACGAGCAGATCCTTGTGTGATTCTTCCAAGTTCACTTTTGTTTGTTGATGCAATGGATACCGGCAGATCATTAATAGCGGAAAGAATATCGGATTCTATCTGGGTATACACATCTTCAGGTTTTGCCTGAGGAATATTATAGTAATCATCGTCATATTTAATCGGTTTTAAAATCAATGGAATATTTTTGAATATCCTCAATAATTCAAAATAATACAATGACCTTAGGACTTTTGCTTCTGCAATGAAACGCTTTCTTTTCTGTTCGTCCATATTTGAATTCGGAATCCTTTCAAACAATAGATTCGCTTTCGCAATCCCCTGATAAAAATCTTTCCAATAACTAGGAGGCATAATAATAGGATTGATCGTATAATTAGAAAACCCCTGTATTCCTGCACCATCCGTGGAACTTCCCCCTCCGGAATAGAAATCATCAGATGCTCCGTTGAAGAAAGTAACCTCATTTTCAAATCCACCAGAGTATTTTCTCAACATATCATACACAGCCACAAGACCACTGAATGACTCAGCTTCGTTTCTAAAATAATTATCGGGTTCAAATGTCCCTGAGTTCTGTACATCCTCTAGGTTGCTGTTATTACAAGAAACAGCTCCAAAGCCTATTCCTGCTAATAATAAGACAGATAAACTCTTATATATAAATCTTTTATTTTTCATTTTTCTTTTAATTAAAATTGTACACTAGCTCCGAAAAGGAAAGTTCTTGCCTGTGGATAATACGCCCGGTCGATTCCGAATGTATCTCCTCCTGCTATTTCAGGATCAAATCCCGTATACTTAGTGAAAGTAACAAGGTTTTCTGCCGTAACGTAGAATCTTACTTTACTTGCTCCAATTGTTTCAGAAAGATTTTTTGGAAGTGTATATCCTACCTGTACCAGTTTCAAACGTAAATAATCACCTTTTTGCAAATAATAATCAGACATTCTTGTATAGTTTTGATTAGGATCATCTTTAGTCACTCTTGCAATGGTGTTGGAAGTTCCTTCTCCTGTCCAACGATCAAGAATGGTTGTTTGATAATTGGCTTCCTGGATATCCAGTCTTCTCAATCCCTGGAATATTTTGTTCCCTGCTTGTCCCTGAGCAAATATCATCAGATCGAAGTTTTTGTAGTTCATATTCAGGGTAAGTCCAAACGTATATTTTGGAACAGAATTCCCAAGGTTTACATAGTCATTCTCATCAATTTTTCCATCACCATTAGCATCCAGTCGCTTGAAATCTCCTGGCTTTGCGTTAGCCTGAATCACACCTCCAGAAGCATTTCTGTACGCGTCAATTTCTGCCTGGTTTTGGAAAATACCTAAGTTCTGATATCCATAAAATGATCCGTAAGAGGAACCAACCTGTAGTCTGGAAACAGCTCCCATTGATTGGTATGAAGCAAAGTTTACATAAGGTTTATCTCCTTCAAGCCTTGTAATTTCATTTTTCAGATAAGCAAAATTTCCGTTTGCTGAAAATCCAAAATCACCCCAGTTCTTTTTATATCCAAGACTTACTTCCACCCCGTCATTATTCATATCCCCGATATTTCTCCAAGGGTTGTTGATCAGACCAAGGTAACCCGGAAGATCGATTTTTCTCAAAATATCCGTACTTTTCTTTCTGTACACATCTACTGATAAATCAAAGTTCTTAAAGATTTTTAAATCCGCAGCGATGTTTAGCTGAGATGTCCTTTCCCATTTCAGATTAGGGTTCTCTAATGTACTTGGCGCATATCCAATATGGATTACATCATCTCCGAAGGTATAATTACTTCCAGGAATCAGGAAGTTGGCATATTGGAAATCATCAATGGCATCATTTCCTAAGACTCCATATCCCCCTCTTAGCTTAAAGCTGTTAATAACATTATTTTCCGGCCAGAATTCTTCATTGGATACATTCCATCCCAAAGACATTGCCGGGAAGTTCCCCCAGTGATAAGCTCTTGCGAATTTTGATGATCCGTCTCTACGAATTGTTCCGGTGAAAAGGTATCTGTTTGCATAGTCGTAAACCACTCTCGCAAAATAGGATGTTTTATGGGTTTCTTTCCCGTCCCAAGCGTTGGTAGATCTGTCGGACTGAGGAATTTCAAAATTAAAAGAAGCTTCCTGCCAGTTATTCGTAGGTAAGTTTTTATAAGTAGTGTTTTGACCTGAAGAAATATTATACTCATAATATCCTTGTCCCAACAATACATTTAAGCTGTGCTGTCCAAATTTATTTTGATAGGTAACCGTATTCTCTGTACTCCATTCAAATTTTTTCTGTGTTTCTCTGAATAAGCTGTTAAAGTCATTCTTAACTGCAGAACTTAAATAAGATACCGGCGTAAATGCCTGATTCCCCCAATAGGAAAGCTTCCCATTTACGCTTGATTTAAAGCTCAGGTGCTTGCTTAACTTCAAATCCGCAAATACATTGGCAACCAAATCATCCGTCCAGTTATACCTTCCTAACTGAGTTTGCTGGAAAGCCAATGGGTTGGACATCTCTTTACTTACATAGTGAGAGATTCCATATGGATTTCCGTTAGGATCGTTGATGTGATTTGGGTTATTAATGTAGTCACTAGGAAAAGGCTGATTAGCCACTCCGTTTGTTACTACTACAGGAGTTGTTGGATCGAGGTTGATCGCGGAACTCAAAGGTCCACCAAACTCTCCATTCGCATTGATTCCCTGTGATTTAGTATGTGTATAGGCAAAAGTTTGTCCAACCGTTAAGAAATCAAATACTTTATGCGTGGAATTAATTCTTCCGTTAATCCTTTTGTAATTAGAGATATCCCGCAATACAATACCCTGTTGGTCATAATAACCAAATGAAGTATAAAAAGTAGATTTATCGCTTCCTCCACTGATGCTGAATTCATGGGAAGAACGTTGAGCAGAATTAAAAATTTGTTTTTGCCAATCTGTTCCATTTCCCAAAGCTGAAGGATTTGCAAATTCAGGTGCTCTTCCATCATTCATATTAGCTTCGTTCATGATCATCCCATACTGTGTAGCATTAAGGAGATCCAGTTTTTTTGCAGCACTTCCTACTCCAAAGAAACCATTATAAGAAAGGTTTAATCTTCCTTTAGCTCCCTTCTTAGTAGTAATCAGGACAACCCCTTTCGCTGCAGAAACCCCGTAGATTGCAGCCGAAGCACCATCTTTCAGGATTTCCATTCCCTCAATATCGGACTGATTTAACCAGGCAATGTTATCCACTACGATGCCATCTACAACCCACAAGGGATCGTTACTTCCCGCACCAAAACTGGTAATACCACGGACCCTGATTGTAGCAGGAGAACCCGGTTGCCCGGAATTTGAAATTACGGAAACACCCGCTGCCCTACCTTGCAGAACCTGCTCTGGTCTTCCCATAGGAACGTCATCAATATCGGAAGCTTTGATGCTCGATATTGCTCCGGTCACATTACTCTTCTTTTGAGTACCATAACCAATCATTACCACTTCCTCAATTTTCTGTTCTTTCGGAAGAGTATCATTGGCTGTTTTCTGGGCACTGAAATTAGCTGTAAAATATAGTACAGCAACTACTCCCAAACCTCTTGATATTCTAATATTCATATACAGTTAGTTTTTTAATTCTCATTTTGAGACAATAAAAATATATTTTTTTTTAAATAGTTAACATTATATTAATAAATATTTTAATATTTCTTTTATTTTTGGGGGTTCAAAGCCCTTTTTTTTGATTAAAATTTCATAAAAACTCATAAAAATTTAATAAAATTAATCCCCAAAATGACGAGCAAGCTTCACAATATTTCACTTCCGTTAAAACTTACCTTCCTCATTTTCTCTATGGTCTTAAACTGCATGGGTATTGTTATCTTGCAACTTTCCGAAGCCAAAATCACTTATGAAAAATTGGGACTTTTAGAATCTTTCAAAGATTTACCAATTGCCTTTTTTTCTCTTTTTGCCGTCAATTTTATAAGCAGAATCGGGACAAAAAAAGCTTTGATCTTTGCTCTGATTATTGTAGGAATCTGTTCATCAATTCTCCCCTTCGTAAAAGTATTCTGGTTTTATAAGCTTTGGTTTGCTATTATAGGGACATGCTTTGCCATAGGGAAGATTTGTGTTTTCGGAATTATCAGAAATAATATTTCCGATGAAAAATCCCTTACCAAAACCATGAGTAATGTAGAAGCATCATTCATGATCGGGATCTTTGTGGTCAATACGGGGTTTGGGTGGCTGATCTCCAGTCAATATTCGGAATACTGGAAGTTTGGGTTTATCGGAATTTCCTTCCTCTCCTTTGTTACCATTATTTTGTTTTCAAGATTGGAGATCGCTGAACCGGAAAAGAATTTTGAAAATAAAACCTTTCTTTCCGACCTGTCAGGATTTATAACTCCTTCTATTGTTGTATTTCTGGTTGTTGTCTTTTCCATTGTATTTGTTGAGCAAAGCTTTAATTCCTGGTTACCTTCATTTTATAAAAACCATTTGAAGGTCAATTCGTTCTTTGCCCTTCAGGCATCTTCCTTTTTAGCTCTTTTCTCTTATGTAGGAAGAACAATCACCGCGAACGTTATCCATCGTTTTCATCTTTCAAAATATTATATCTTCTGCTTACTGTTTATTATTTTCGTGTTAGCAGGTATTTTAGGAATACAATACCTTGATTCTGAAGATTCAAAGGTCATTTTATTTTTATTTCCTGTTATAGGATTGTTTCTTTCTCCTCTCTATCCGGTTCTTAATTCCAAAATGATTGTTCAGGTGGATAAAGAAAAAACGAATCTTTTTACTTCATTAATCGTTATTTTTTCGTCTTTGGGAAGTTCAGTAAGTTCTATCGTTATATCACTACTCTTTGAAAATCAATTACTAACGTACTATCCACTATACATTTTATTTATTGTAACTGTCCTTTTTTCAATAAGTTTGATTTATTTTAAACTTATTAAAAAAACATATTGAAAATAATTTTATTTTTACTCCCATGGAAATCAAGGATTCAAAAAATAAAGAAACGCTTAAGGAGCTTATTGATACTAAAGACTTTGTAGCCCACATTTCAGTGGACTGTACCATATTTGGTTTTCACAATAATATCCTGAAAGTTCTGCTCTTAAAATATCATGATTTAGATCTCTGGTCACTTCCCGGCGGATTTGTGTTTAATGATGAAGATCTGAGAGAGGCTGCTCAACGTGTACTTTACGAAAGAACCCACCTGAAGGACATTTTCCTGAAACAGTTCCATACCTTTGGAAGGATAGACCGTACGGAAAACAATGTCCACCAGATCCTGCTTAAAAATAAAGGCATAGAAGTACCAAGAAATCACTGGATATTTCAAAGGTTCATCACTGTAGGATATTGCAGTCTTATTGACTTTTCCCTTGCCAATACTTTTCCGGACGCTTTTAATGAAACCTGTGAATGGTTTGAAGTGAACAACCTGCCTAAAATGGCATTTGATCATGATAAAATTATTGAAACAGGATTGGAATACCTTCGAATGAATATCAATACCGAGGTGGCTGCCAGCAATTTATTACCGTTGAAATTTACCATGAAGGACTTGCAGTCATTGTACGAAACCATTTTAGGCCAGAAATTCAGAAGGAATAATTTTCAGCGTAAAATATTAAGCCTAAATATTCTTGAAAGACTGGAAAAACTATATGATGGCTCTGCCAACAAAGCGCCTTATCTCTATAAATTTAAGAATAAAATCCATAATTCCGCCAACCACTATCCTATTTCCAACGAAGAGGAAGAGGAATAATTCAACGTTCTTATTTAAAGCTTAGATTATCGTCATCCTAAAAAGTTGGCGTAATTCTATATGTCCTGCAGGTACATTAAAAAAATAGGCTGAAATAAAGCAAGCAAAAAAAATTTTTCTGAAATCGCGAAAAATGCTATTTTTAGGAAAATTTAAAAAATGTCATATTATCCTCTTACAAGTATTCCTGACTATTACGGAATTGATGCCTTACTTACCGAAGAACACAAGCTAATCCGCCAATCTATAAGGGATTGGGTAGAAAGCTTTGTAATGCCTCAGATAGATCATGCTGCTCAAAATCATACAGATTTACCTGGTTTAATGAAAGAATTAGGGAAAATAGGTGCGCTTGGTCCATACATTCCGGTAGAATACGGTGGTTCCGGATTAGATCAGATCTCTTATGGTCTTATCATGCAGGAATTGGAAAGAGGAGATTCAGCAGTTCGTTCTGCCGCTTCTGTACAAAGTTCTTTGGTGATGTTTCCTATTAATGAATTTGGTTCTGAGGAACAGAAAAGAAAATACCTTCCTCAGCTGGCATCCGGAGACATGATCGGATCTTTTGGATTAACGGAGCCTAACCATGGATCAGATCCCGGCTCTATGGAAACCTATTTTAAAGATATGGGAGATCATTATCTTCTGAATGGTGCGAAAATGTGGATCACAAACTCTCCTTTATGCGATATTGCGGTAGTTTGGGCTAAAAATGAAGAAGGAAAAATTCAGGGATTAATCGTTGAAAGAGGAATGGAAGGATTTACGACTCCTGAAACACATAATAAGTGGAGTTTGAGAGCTTCTAAAACCGGAGAATTGGTATTCAATAATGTAAAGGTTCCAAAAGAAAACCTTCTTCCTGGAGTAACGGGATTAAAGGGACCTCTTTCTTGCCTTAACTCGGCAAGATACGGGATTTCCTGGGGAGTAATCGGGGCAGCAATTGACTGCTACTGTACTGCTGTTCAGTATTCTAAAGAGAGAAAACAATTTGGCAATCCAATCGGATCTTATCAGCTACAACAGAAAAAATTAGCTGAATTTTTGACAGAAATTACAAAAGCACAATTGCTTTGTTTACAGTTAGGAAATCTTAAAAACGATCACAAAGCAAGTCCTGCACAGATTTCAATGGCTAAAAGAAATAACGTAAAAATGGCTATAGATATCGCCAGAGAATCCCGTCAGATTTTAGGAGGAATGGGAATCATGGGGGAATTCCCAATGATGAGACACGCTGCAAACCTTGAATCGGTAATTACTTATGAGGGAACCCACGATGTTCACCTGTTAATTACCGGAATGGATATTACTGGTATTAATGCTTTCTAAGTATAAAATAATAGAGATGTATAAAGCGTCCGGTCAGCTGACCGGACGCTTTTATTTTGTAATAATTGCAATACTACTATTCAATGAATAATTATTGATATCTCAACAAGGTGAATTTAATTTTTAAAAATTCTATATTAACCTAACCAAAAATTGTCATTATGAAAAAAATTACTCTTTTATTGCTTGGACTTGCTGCTCCATTTTACTTTTCTCAGCAGGCAGGAGACGTAGCCAGTTTTGAACAAAAGCTGGATTTAACTCCCCAGGGAGTTATCAATTTTATCGCCAATAACCTTGGAGAACAAAATGCTCCTGATTTTGTAAGTTATCTTAATGGATTTAATGTGGGTTTGAAAGCGTACAAAATTACTTACTACACTAAAAATGAAAACAATACACTGGTAAAAGCAACCGGTCTGGTTATGTACCCTAACGTTAACTACAAACTTTCTACCGTTGTTTCCGACCATGGAACAACAGACAGCAGAAATAATGTTCCTTCTAATTTAAGGGGTGTATTATACGCAGGATTTGTTGTTGAATTATCCTATGTACTGAATGGATATATCCTTATGGCTCCGGACTATGTGGGAATGGGAAGTGGTGATGGCGTTCATCCTTATGTCCATTACCCTACTGAAGCCAGCGCAACTATCGATTTTGTAACAGCTGCCAATAAAGTATTAGCACAGTTAGGGATAAAACGATATGATGAATATTTTCTGACAGGATATTCCCAGGGAGCACACGCTGCAATGTCTACTTTAAAAAAGCTGAACGATTCGAATCCCACTCAATTGAAATTCAAGTATGCCTACATGGGTGACGGGCCGTATGATTTTTCAGGAGTTACACTGCAAAAAGGGGTTTTAGAAAAAGATGTCTATCCATTTACTTCTTTCCTGGCCAACGTAGTAAATACCTGTAACAACATAGGATATAAAACATATAACACCAGTATTTCAGAGGTTATCTCCGCGGAATATATGGATAAGTATAATTATCATGTCCTGCAGGATAATGGAGGGTTATTATGGGGACCTCTCATCTGGAGAAAACTTTTCACAAATAATTTTGTGAATGACGTTACTAATAACAACAATAATAAACTCAGACTTTGTTTAAAATCAAATGATGTTTATGACTGGTATAACAAAACGCCTATGACTTTAGGGCACTCAAGTGTAGATCTTGCGATCCCACCTGAAAATACATCAAAAACGATTGATGTACAAAGAGGCTATTACTCATGGTGGGATCTGGATAAATATAAGCTTCAGTCTTTTTACTGGGGCCCTCTGGGACATGTTGGAGGAATAGTTCCATTTGTTCTGGCATCTAATGCAAAATTTAATACCCTCAGGAGCGGTGGGCTTTTTAATGAATGGGCGAAAATCACTTCAAAGTCCGCTGATTCACAACCAAAGCTAAATCCTCTTTATTCGTCACAGATACAACCTAATTCAGGATCTATGGAAGTGATTGAAATAAAAGATTTTAACAAAGATAATTCTCAAGGAAACTCATTAACTCATCAGAATTTAGGCACTTTACAAGATGGTGTATATCTACTAAAAGTATCTCAAAACGATGAAAATAAATGGATCTCGTATATCAAAAATGCCCCAACTCCTATTAACGAAAAGGATATTGTAAATTCCGAAAACAATAATATAATCAGTTTAAAGATCAATCCTGATGAGTTGATGGCTATTAATATATTTGATGAGAATAGAAGCCTTGTTAAAACAATTCCTCAAAAAGAATATACAAGAGAAGGCGGAATTAACACAAATACCTTAGAATCAAAAAATTACACATTTGAAGTCTTAACAGAATTCTATGGTCTTCAGTTCAATAAGAGCATCACCGGAAATAATGTAGAAAACAGTACTGATATATTCTCTCAAAATAATCAGATTAAAGTCCGCGCCAAAAATGGCCTGAAAAACATTCATATTTATTCCATTTCAGGAACATTAATACAAAATGTGGATCTTACTGCCTCCAGCTTTGAATCCAAATCTTTGGAGCCGGGAGTGTATGTAACGCAGGTAACCCTATCTGATGGAAAAACTATTCACAAGAAAATAAAATTATAACATTACTTTCTTCATTTCAAATTATATTGATTCCAAAGCTGCCTTATATTACATATATAAGGCAGCTTTTTTTATAGGAAGAACTCTGTGAACATCAGCATTCATTCAGCTTAATTAGTAAATGATTTGATATTTTCTTTAAAACTAACCTCAGGGTTAAGAATTTCAAGAATAAGACTACGTACCGATTTCATAGCTTCATCAATACCACCTTTTTCAAATTGCAGGGAAACAACCCCTTTTTTTGCCTCTGCGAAACTCCAGATCCCGGTTTCAACAGGAAAACCCCAGAATTCAGGAAGACTTTGAATTACATACTGATAAATACACAACTGAAGAGCCTGTTTTCTGTCGCTGTTATGAAAATAGGCATCTACATTATCAGCATCAATTTTTACGATCAGATTTTTAATTTTTGCGGTCTTGTAATCGATAATCCTTACAGTTCCGTTGAGGCGGTCTATGCGGTCTATAAATCCAAAGAAAGAAACTTTATCTTTTGTGATGTCGTCCAGATAAAAATCCACATTCTCAAACCTTCTTTCGATGGCAATAATTTCCAGTTTGTTTCCTGACTTTACAAGATCCAGATCGTAAGTAAGAATGCTTTCAATTACTTTTTTTGCAATTGCTTTATGGATAAAATTCATTCCCTTTTCATAGAATTCCGGCTGGTGTTTAAGCTTTTCAATTGCTATATCGATATATTGATCTATTGCTTTAATTGATTCTTTTAAATCATTTTCTTTTAATATCTTACCTTTAAGTACTTCATATATTTCTTGAAGTGAATAATGAACCAGATTTCCGTAATTTTTAACAGACAATTCTTCTTCGATTTCATCAGTTTCCGATGTATTTAAAATCTTTGATAAATAAAAATCGATAGGATTATAAAGGTAACTCGTCAAATGGGAAGCAGATACTTTTTCTTTCCATTTTTCAAGTCTTTCCAGAACAATATCCGTTTTATTGATTTCAATAGGCTGAGAGGAAATGGGTTCGGAGGAATTTTCTATAATCAGGTGCTCGATATTGTGTGAGCTTTCCATTTCAATCTGGGTAATAAAACGGCTTTTTTCACCACTATTAACGCCTGAACTTAAAGCATTGAATAAAAGATGTACATTCTGAGCATCCTGAATCAGCCTGTAAAAATGGTAGGCATAAATACTATCATTTTCCAAAAAGGTGTGAAGATCAAAGAACTTCCTTATATCAAAAGGAATATAAGTATTCTGCGAATTTCCTAATGGCAGCTTTCCTTCATTTACAGATAGCAGAATCACGTTCTCAAAATTTAAAAGCCTGGTTTCCAGCAATCCCATGATCTGCAATCCTCTTAAAGGCTCTCCCTGAAAGTCGATACTCTCGGAATTAATATGCTGATTAATAAGTATTTCAAGCGTTTCCATCTTAATCTCAAAATCATAAGGGGTCACCTGATTTTTAATGATCCTGAATGCATTTTCAAAATGGGAAACATTTTCATATTGGATATCATCTATTTCCAACCATTTAATCTTCTTACAAAAATCAATAAGCATGTCAAGGTATCGTCCTGTTGAATCTGCCTTTTGAAGTAAATGAAAATAAGAGAGTCCGCTTAAAAGTTCCCGTAATAGCTTCTGGGATATATAAACGATATTTCTCTCTTCTATCCTTGCTTTAAAATGGTTGATAATCTGTTCATCCTCAGGTGATTTCGGGAGCTCTTCGAGGATGGGAAACAAATCCCTGTAATAATATGAGGATTTATTTTTTTCCAATTGTTTCTGGAGATAGAAAAGCTGTTTGACAGCATTGGAAAAAGAGAGATTCTTCAGAGGAAACCCCATGGTAATATTCAGATGGTCAATACCATGCATAACATCCAGACTTGCCGGAAGCAGATTTTCATCCAGCAGCACCAATGCAGTATTCGAATAGGTTTTGTTCTCAATTTCACTGAATATTTCAGGCAGTATTTTTGTTTGAGTTACATTACCGGATACTTCATAAACTTTGATGTTTTTAGGTTGGTTAAAATCATCTTCGATCCACTGAAAAGCCCTGCTGTCATTAAACTCCTTCCACAACTTATGATTTCTCAGAAACTTTCCGGCTTCTTGTCTTTCATCATCGAAATAGTAATGATCCGCCTGGAAAAAGCACTGTCCTTTATCCCATTGGAGCAAACTTCTCACCAGCTTTTCTTCTACAGGAGTGAAAGCATTAAACCCACAGAATACAAACTGCTGGTCGGTCGCCTTGGCGAAATCGTTTATTTTAGCTTTAGCTGTTTCATGGATCATTCCTGAAGTAGCCCAATTCCTTTCCTGTAATTTCTTTTTTAAAACAGGAAGAAAAATATTCATATTCCTCCAGAAATTAAGGAACTTTTTCCTTGGAACATCATCATCTTCTCCTAAATTCTGAGCCCATTCCTTGATCCTCTCTTCATCAAACATATACTGGAGTACTACTTCATCACTATCCGAAAATTTCAAAATATCATCCCAGTCTTTTTGTAAAGTAGGAAACCACTTCAGAAAGTCAGAGAAATTATCATTGGGAATCAGGTTAAGACTTTTATAGACATCAAACGCAAAAAGCCACAGGGCAATCCCCTGAATGGGTTGCTTATCCGCAATACGGTCAATAAGTTCCTCTATCGTATAAAAGTTGGGCAGAAATCCTGAATAATTATTTTCCTCAAGGATCTGACGGATAAAAACAATGGGCCTTTTTCCGGGAATAACAATATTAAATACGGATAAATCTGTATTTTGGGCTAAGAGTTCGTGAATGATTTTATTGAGAAATTTCAAGACTTTTTATAGCTATTTAATTGGTCTAACTGTTCCGTTATACTGGTATTATATTCAGCTTGCTTTTCCTTATTCATTCCATTTTGTGTTTCTTTGTCATAGGCAATCTGGAAATCTCTGTATTCATGCAACACCCTGTCATAAATAGCTTTGAATTTTTTCTGGTAATCACCTGCGGTTTTAATGTTTTCCATTACTTCTTTCCGAAGCTTTCTGGCATATAGTTCAGCAATATCAAAATGCTTTTGCTCGTGGAGTAACACATAATCATTGATCCTTTTTACATCTTTCCACGACTTATCTTTATTGAAAATAGTTAGAACTTCAATTTTCACAGGAGATGCAGGGTTGGAGGAAGTGACAACGGAATATTCCCAACCACAATGGGTATAGGCAACTACATCTTTATTGCTTTTTCTGCTCACCGGACTTTTAAAATCATCCCAGGTAAGCTTCTGATCTTCTTTCCAGATAATTTTCTGACCGAATATCTGAACGGATACCAAAAGACAAATAAAGATGGTCCACTTCATTATTTCACTACGATGGTTTTGGTGATCCAGCTGTTCGTTCCCTGCCAGAATTTAAAGGTATAAGTTCCGGTCTGCTGAGGATTGAAATTGATCTGATTCATACCCTGATGGGTAGATTGTGAACATTGAGCATCAGTTCGGAATTTATAAGCAGTAACCGTTCTGGTTAAATTATCACTGTGAATGTAATCATAGCCATAGAAGCCTTCACATTGTGACACATAAGAAGAATAAGTTTTTATATGCTGAATATCAAAAACGTTCATCGTGTCTTTAGAAATTTTTACACTATCAATTTTTACCTTATCAATAGATTGTATGGATTCATAATCATCATCATGACAGGAAGCAACAACTATCCCTAAAATTATTGCAGAAAACCCAATATTTAAAAGTCTTTTCATAACACAATATTTTTCGATTATTAATAAATATTTAGCAAAAATTATTCCTTTGTTAACGAAAATTAAGAATTAAAATTTCCTTTCGATAAATAAACTACTTTTTTGGTATCAAAAAACTCTTCTTTAAAATAAGTATTAAGATTATAAATTTCACACTTCAAACCGGCGAGTTCTTCAGCGAGATCTCCTCCTTTCAGATATAGCACCCCATTATGCTTTGCATTAAATTGTTCTTTTTCAAATTTACCTTTCAACCATCTTAGGAATTCAGGCATTTGAGTAACCGCCCGGCTTACTACAAAGTGAAATTTTTCTTTTAATTTCTCAGCTCTACCATGGATTGCAGTAACATTAGTAAGTCCTACTCCTTCTGCAACAGCATTTACAACACTGATCTTCTTACCGATGGAATCTATGAGTGTAAATTGAGAATCCGGAAATAAAATAGCTAAAGGAATTCCGGGAAAACCACCTCCCGTTCCAATATCAAGAACCCGGGTTCCGGGAGAAAACTCCATTACTTTAGCAATCCCTAATGAATGCAGGATATGCTTTTCATATAAAGATTCCATATCTTTTCTGGAAATCACATTGATTTTTTCATTCCACTCATTATAGAGACTTTCCAATTGAGTAAATTGTTGTATCTGATTTTCTGTGAGATCCGGAAAATATTTTAATAGTAACGATATAGACATAAGAATTATTATAATTTGCAAAAATAAGTTTATTTCACGTTGTATTCAAATTAAGTCGCCTAAATCAGGGTTTTTAAGCCAATAAGATTATTTTGCAATAGCGGGTATCACCGGTACACTTACGTTTCCGCTTGTATTCACGGTTTGTACTGCAAAAATATAGTTGTCTTTTGAGAGCGGGATTTTCAGTGAAAGCTCCTTGGTAAATATTTTCTTCTGCCACAAGGGATTATCTGTTTCTCTCACTAACACATAGTAACCTGCAGCCAGTCCCGATTTTGGTTTTTTCCAATGCAGAACAGTAGAGTTGGTAAGTTCTTTAACTTCTATTTCAACCTGCTCGGGCTTTGATGCAGATTTAGCAAGACTGGCTAATACAGCAACGTTGGCAGCTACATTCTTTCGTAAATAATTAAAATCAATAAACTCAGGAAGATCACCATATTGCTTATTATTTTCTTTTCTTATATCCTGATGCTGGTGATCATAATTTTCATAATATTCCGTCAATCTTACAGAAGGAAATCCATAGTTCACAAAGCTCGAATGATCTCCTCCACGTAAAAACCTGTCATTTCTGTAGATCAGCTTTACTTCAAGTTTTTTCACATATTTTTCAGCAACCTCCTTAATGTATCTCGCTAACTGACGGGATTCGCCATCATTTTCCAAGCCCAGATTTCTTAATCCCAAAGCTTTTTTATCCAGGTCAGCATAAGGCAATCCTTCACTGAACACCCGCAGTGTGTAATCATTGATTTCACCAGTCTCTCCCGCTTTGGCATTTCCTATCATATCATTATTCAAAACAGCTTCTAATTGCACATTCTCCTTTTTCATTTTCTCTGCTAATAATTTAGAACCAAGCAGCGACTGTTCTTCTCCGGAAAAAGCAACGAAAATAACAGATGCCGGAAACTTGGATCTGCTGAGAACCCTTGCCGCTTCTATCACAGCACTTACTCCACTTCCATCGTCATTTGCCCCTGGAGCAAACGATGTCCTGTTCATCACATCCGTAACACGAGAATCTAGATGTCCTGAAATCAGGAAAACCCTTTTGTCATCAGGGTCAGTCCCCCTTAAAAAAGCACACGCATTCCCAAGATTAGTCACCTGATCTACCCTTTTTCCATCCGGCTGAATATCTTGCTGCTGCAAATAAACTTCCATTCTTCCCCCTGAATTTTTTGCAAATTCTTTAAACTTACTTAAAACCCAGGTCCTTGCCGCTCCTATCCCATTTTCCGGATCATTTATCTTGCTTAACGTATGTCTTGTATTAAAACTTACAAGACTGTTGATATAACTTTTCAGGGAATCTGAGTTTACCTCGGAAACATATTTTTTTATTTCACCGTCTTTTTCAGGTATTTGTGAAAAACCTATAAACGGAATCAACAGCAGAAGAACAGAATATTTCATAAGATTAAATGTAAGATGATTTAAATATACAAAACGTACAGCTTGAGAAGCTTTTTTTATTTTAATATTATATTTAAATTAAGTTTTATTATATATTTTTGTTACAATACAAAAATATTACATGGACAAACTTTCAGATAGAGTAAAAAGACTTGGATACTCGCAGACTTTTGTAATGTCTAATAAGGCTAGAGAAATGAAAGCCAACGGAATAGACGTTATCAGCTTAACACTTGGCGAACCGGATTTTGATGTTCCCGACAATATAAAACAAGCGGCTTTTGATGCCATTAATCAAAATTACAGTCATTACTCTCCTGTTCCGGGCTTTCTGGAGCTTCGTGAAGCTATTGCATATAAATTAAAAAGAGATAATCATTTAGAATATAAACCTACACAAATATGTGTTTCCAATGGTGCCAAACAAGCTATTTTAAATGTTCTGGCTGCCATCATCAATGACGGAGATGAAGTGATCCTTCCAACACCGTATTGGGTAAGTTATGACGAAATGGTAAAAATGATGGGCGGAAATTCCGTTATGGTTCCAACCTCTTATGTAACTGATTTCAAAATCACTGCCGAACAGCTGGAAGAAGCGATTACAGATAAAACCAAAGCTGTTTTATTCAGTTCACCTTGTAATCCTTCCGGTGGATATTACACTTACGACGAATTAAAATCCCTGGCTAAAGTCATTGCTAAATACCCTCATGTCACTGTGATTTCTGATGAAATCTACGAGTTTATCAACTATGAAACTAAAACAGCATCTATTGCCCAGTTTCCTGAAGTATATGAGCAAACAGCCGTAATCAACGGAATGTCCAAAGCTTTTGCGATGACAGGCTGGAGAATAGGATATTCCGCATGTCCTGAATGGTTGGCGAAAGCTTGTGAAAAAGTTCAGGGACAAATGACCAGCGGAGCCAATACAATGGCCCAGAGAGCTTCTATTACCGCTCTGAAAACAGACCCTTCAGAATACAGATACATGATCGATGCCTTCAAAAAAAGAAGAGATCTTGTCTATGATCTGATCACTGAGATCCCTGGATTCAAGGTTCTTTTGCCTAAAGCAGCCTTCTATTTCTTTCCGGATATTTCTTACTATATAGGCAAAACTTTGAACGGAACCGAAATTAAAGATGCTGATGATTTTGCTATGTTTATTTTAGAAAATGCCCATGTAGGATGCGTTGGCGGTGTTTCCTTTGGAAGCCCTGAATGCATCAGATTCTCTTATGCTGCATCAGAAGATGATCTACGAGAGGCCATGAGAAGAATCAAGGAACTATTAGAGAAATTTAACTAACAATACCAACCGATGAATTTATTAAAGAGAATCACTATTGCAACTAGCATTGCAGCAGCTAGTTTTACGGGCTATGTTCATGCACAGGATTTCCAGTGGAAAGAAGCTACGGCCAACGGTTATACTTACCGATATGTAACCAATGACCCAACCGCCGCAAGATATTATAAACTGAAAAACGGCTTAACTGTTATTTTAAGTCCAACCAAAAAGGACCCAAGAATCCAGACGTATATTGCTACCAAAGCAGGGAGCAAAACCGACCCTGCTGACCATACAGGTTTAGCCCATTACCTTGAACACATGCTTTTTAAAGGTACCGACAAGTTCGGATCCAAAGACTGGGCAAAAGAAAAACCTCTGCTGGATCAGATCGATGCATTGTATGAAAAATACAATCAGACAAAGGATGAAGCCAAGAGAAAAGAGATCTACAAAGAAATAGACAAAGTATCCGGAGAGGCAGCGAAATATGCCATTGCCAATGAATATGATAAGATGATGTCAGGAATGGGAGCAGATGGTACCAATGCTTTTACATCATTTGAACAAACGGTGTATACGGAAGACATCCCTTCAAATGTTACCGATAAATTCTTAGCTGTTCAGGCAGAAAGATTCAGACAACCCATTTTAAGGCTTTTCCATACGGAGCTGGAAGCAGTTTATGAAGAAAAGAACCGCGGCCTGGATAATGATTCAAGAAAAGTTTATGAAGCGATGTTCGCGGCCATATTTCCAAATAACAATTACGGGAAACAAACTACAATCGGAACCGTTGAACACTTAAAGAACCCTTCTCTAAAAGCAATCAGAGAATATTTTAACAATTATTATGTTCCTAACAACATGGGAATCATCATGTCTGGAGATTTCAATCCTGATGAAATGATCGTTAAAATCGATAAAGAATTCTCCTATATGAAACCTAAGGAGATTCCTGCTTACACTGTTGGGCAGGAGCAGCCTATTACTGCACCGATCACTAAAGAAGTATTTGGCCCTAACCCAGAAAACATTACGATAGGCTTCAGATTTCCGGGAGCGACAACAAGAGATGCCAGACTTCTGAATCTGATAGGAAGCATGCTAACTAACGGGCAAGCGGGACTTATTGACCTTGATCTTGTGAAAAAACAAAAATTATTAGCCGCCTATGCTTTCCCTTATGTTTTAAAAGACTACTCTGTTCTCTTCCTGCAAGGAAACCCTACAGAAGGTCAATCTTTAGATCAGGTTAAAACATTGTTACTGCAGGAGATTGATAAATTAAGAAAAGGAGAATTCTCTGATGATCTTATACAATCTATCGTAAATAACGAAAGGAAGAATATCATTCAGAATAATGAAAAATACTCTTCAAGAGCAAGTACTTTAATGGATGAGTTCACTTCTGATATTGACCACAAAGCAGCTTTGGAATATGTAGAAGAGATATCGAAACTTACTAAAAAAGATATCATGGACTTTGCTTCCAAATATCTTCAGGACAACAATTACGTTGCCATCTATAAGAGAAAAGGAGAAGATAAAAACATTGTAAAAGTAGACAAGCCTACAATTACTCCTGTTTCTGTAAACAGAGACGACCAGTCTCCTTTCCTGAAAAAGATCAACGAAATGCCTGAGTCGGCCATCGCACCGGTTTGGCTGAATTTCGATAAAGACATCGCAAAAAATAAATTAGGCGGTATTGATGTTCTTTCTGTAAAAAATACAGATAATGAATTATTCAGGCTGTATTATCACTTCGATTCAGGAAAATGGAACAACAAAATGCTTCCTTTGGCAGCAGAATACCTTCAATACCTCGGAACCAAAAATAAATCGTCCGAAACCATCAGCAAGGAATTCTATAAACTTGCATCAAGTTTCAGCGTAGGTGCCGGAAATGAGGAAACCTATGTAACCATAGAAGGTCTCAACGAAAATTTTGATAAAACATTAGCTTTATTCGAAGACCTGATCAAAAACTGTGAAGCTGACCAGGCTGCTCTAGATTCTTATAAAGCAAGATTGAAAAAAGCGAGAGCCAATGCAAAACAGAATAAAGGCAGCATCATGGCCGGATTGAGAAGCTACGCACAATATGGCCCTCAAAATCCATTTAATAATGTATTGACAGATGCAGAACTTGATGCCTTAAAAGCAGAAGACCTGATCAAAATACTTCACGATTTGTTCAACTACAAACACAAAGTATTGTATTACGGTCCGAAATCCGGAAGTGAAGCCGTTGCATCCCTCACTCCCATCCACAAGCTTCCGACTACCTTAAAAGATATGCCGAAGTCTAAAACTTTCACCCAGGTACCAACAGATAAGACCAAAGTATTATTTGCTCATTATGACATGGTTCAGGCTGAAGTTTTCTGGGTAAGAAACGGAGAGCAATACAATGCAACGATTACTCCTACGGTAAGCTTATTCAATAATTATTTCGGAGGTGGAATGGGATCAATTGTATTCCAGACCATAAGAGAATCCAAAGCCCTGGCTTATTCTACTTATTCTTACTTCTCTCTTCCAAGCAAAAAAGAAGATAAAGATATGATTACTGCTTATGTAGGAACTCAGGCAGATAAATTCAATGAGTCCACTACAGCGATGAATGAGCTTCTCACTACTTTACCACAGTCTCAACAACTATTTGAAACAGCTAAAAGTGGTTTAAAGAAATCTATCGCTTCGGAAAGAATCACCCAGGACGGAATCATCTTTACTTATTTAAGAGCTCAAAAGCTGGGCAATTCTACTGATATCAGAAAGAATGTTTATGATCAGGCTCCTCAACTGTCATTTGCAGACATTAACAGTTTCCATGATAAGGAAATGAAAGGTAAAAATTTCACCTACTGTATTGTAGCATCTCAGGACAAAGTAAATGAAGCCGACATGAAAAAATTAGGAGAGGTAAAAAAACTCAACTTAAACGAAATTTTCGGTTACTAAATATAATGAAAAAGCTCTGAATTCAGAGCTTTTTTCTTTCTATCGGTTTGAAAACAATTATAGATTTTATTAATCGATTTACATTTGTTCGATAGACAAATCATTCCTATATTTGCAACAGAAAATTTAAATATAAAAACAGAAAAATTATGTCTTTAGTAGGAAAAAAATTCCCGAATCTAACAATCGATGCGATGTCTGAAATGGGTGATGATTTAAGAATCAACATTTTTGAACAAACGACTAAAAATCAGGAGAAAGTTATCTTATTCTGGTATCCAAAAGATTTCACTTTTGTTTGCCCTACAGAGCTTCATGCTTTTCAGGATGCTTTAGGTGAATTCGAAAAAAGAAACACTAAAGTAATCGGAGCTTCATGTGATACTAACGAAGTACACTTTGCATGGTTGAACACTGCAAAAGATAATGGAGGTATCGAAGGTGTAACTTACCCTCTTTTAGCTGATACTCACAGACAATTAGCAAACATCTTAGGAATTGTAGATCAGGATTTCGAATACGATGAAGAAGGAAATGAAAGCTTTACAGGTTCTAATGTAACTTACAGAGCAACATATCTTATCGACGAAACAGGAAAAATCTTCCATGAGTCTGTAAACGATATGCCACTTGGAAGAAACGTGAAAGAATATTTAAGACTAATAGATGCTTATACTCACGTTCAAAAGCATGGAGAAGTTTGTCCTGCAAACTGGGAAGAAGGTAAAGAGGCTATGAAAGCTGACAGAAATTCAACCGCTGAATATTTAGCTAAAAACTAAAAATAATAATGGGGTTTGAATTTTCAGACCCCATTTTTTTTAAATTAAAATCACAACAATTATGTACACAGAGTTAACAGAAGATACATTACAGAATATAGTAAACGATAATGAAAAAGTAGTCGTTCAATACGGTGCTACATGGTGCGGAAACTGCAGAATTATGAAACCAAAGTTCAAAAAACTGGCTTCTGAAAATGAAGCAATTCCATTTCTTTATGTAGACGCTGAGAAATTACCTGAAAGCAGAAAATTGGCTAAAGTAGATAATCTTCCTACGTTTGCAATCTTTAAAAACGGAGCGCTTGTTAACCAGGTTCAATCCAATCAGGCAGAAAGTTTAATTAACCTTTTCAACGAATTATAATTATGAAGTTACCCGTAATCAGACAATTTTATCAGAATCAGACCCCTGAAAACCTGGAAAAGACCCTTGAAGTATTGGAAAGCTTCAGTGAATTCAGAGGAACAAGTGAAGAAGATTTAAATGTAGCAGGAGAGCTTATTACCAATATCTGTGGAGCGTTAGAAGTTCATGCTAATGTTCAGAACGGAATGAGCGAAAAAGATGCTTTAAACTCTTTTGCACAAAAGGTATTAGGATCTATAGATAAATAGTTTTAATTTATTTTAAAATTAAAAGATTAAAGTATTTAAAGATTAGATAACCTGATGTCTAAATACTAAAAATCCCGATGATAATACATCAGGATTTTTTTAGTTTACAGCCTTTGACAATATCAATCACGCTGTTTAATAATAAAAACCGTCCCTGCCGGATCTGTGATCCAATGCATATTATCAGGGATTTTTTCAAATTCATCACATGTTTCTACATGATGATTCTTGAGATGAGATATCGCTGCCGGCACATCAGGCACATTAAGCTCAAGCCATGTTTCGGAATGGGTATAATTATCCACACAATCAAGCCACACTGTATTCCCGCCAAACTTCACTTCGTGAGTTCTTGATACTGTAGGGTTGTCGATAGGCTTCTCTTCAATCTCCATTTTGAGAATATCTTTATAAAAAGAGATCGTTTGTTCGTATTTGTTTTTAGGAATTTTTATGGCAATATTAACTCCTCCTTCAAATTTTGTTTCCATAATTAAGTTTTGGTATTAAGTTGTTGCACCCAAAATACAAAAAAATAGACATCCTGCATTTTTTAAGACTTTGATATACTAAAAGATCCCGATGTTATGCATCGGGATCTTTCGAATATATTGTGTTGATTATTTAGCTTCTTCTGCTCATCAGGATGCTTAAAACATACCAGAATAAAAGCATGATTGAAGCGAAAAGTTGAAGAGCGGCACCTACATATTGATCTGTAGCATAAGAATCTTTAAGTTTACTTGTCTGGTATAGAATAGTTGCAGAAGCAAGAATCACCATACCTACAGAAAACCAAAGTCCAAGATTGAACCCGAAAATCATTCCGGCTACAATAAGGCCAATTGCTATAAATCCACCGATCACAATGATGTTTCTCAGGAATGAAAAGTCCCTTTTGGAGGTAAATGCTACGGCCGATATACCAGCAAACATAGCAATGGTTAACATAGCCGCCTGAAAAATAACATTAGGCCCAGAGTATATCATTGCAATATAAATCAAAGGCAGGAAAATAACAGCTTCCAATAAAACATAAAATCCAAGCCCTAAATATTGTGTTGATTTGCTTTGCGACAACGACCATTTGGCTGCCAAAACGGAAGCAAGCCAGAAAACACCGATAATCAATAACCACGCATACTTCTGAGCAAACATCATAAAAATCAGCTCCTGTGGAACTGTTTTCAATAAGATCGTTTCAACTCCAATAAAAGCAAGGATCGAAAGCGCAACATGCAAATAGGTTTTTTTGTAAAAAGCAGCCTTCTCTACATCCGTAGACTGTGCTACTAAAACGTCTTTAATCATAATTTATATTTTCTTTAAATATAATGAATTTATTTATTTTTCTCGACAGGTTTTACTCCAATAATCCTGCCATCTTCCTCAAATAAAACAGTAATGAGATCTTTTGGCAAAGGGGACTTATCATCAGAATATTTATACTGAATAAAAGGATAGCTTATTCCATCCATCAACGTCTGATGACCTGATTTAAAGACTTCAGCTTTTTTCTCCAGCTGAATCCCGTCTTTAAGCTTCTGCAATACCTTATCAGTCACGATGGTCTTTACCTTTTCAGAAAGTAAACCATCGATTGTTGCACGATCAGCAGAAGTTTTCAGAGCCTGTATAAATGCAAAATACTTTTCATTATATAATGCAATTTTATCCTTATCAAGCTCTACTGTTGATTCCTTTCTGTTATCATTTTGAATTTTTAAGCCTACAACTTTTTGTGAAAATAAAAATGACGCGGTAAAGAGGCTTATGGTAAAAAGCAATTTTTTCATACTATGAGATTTGGTGGCTTAAAGTTAGACTATTTCCAGGAACTTCATGGTATCCACATTATCTGCATATGTATTCAGTCCCGGATTCTGGGCTTCTCCAAAACGAATAGAGTCTAATCCTAATTCATCTTTAGCCACAATACATTGGATATTTTCTTCATTTTCCGCAATAAAATTTCTCACTTCATCCATTGAAGAATACCTGCTGAAATTGATAGCAGAAAGAGGACTGAACAATTTATCGTCTTCTTTTAACATCACAAAATTATTATCCCAGAACTTATCCTGGTTCAATAGATAAATTGCGCGGTTATAATCATAATTATTAGCATACTTATGATGATTGATGATATCTTTATGATCGATAAAACTTTCAAAAAGCCTGTCGATCAGGAAATCTTCAGGAATTAAAATCCTCGTGACATTTCTGCAACCTAATCCGAAATATTGGAAAATATCATTCGCGAGAAGCTTAAGCTCTTCTTCTGTTTCATCTCCTTTCAGAACAGCAACCGATGTCCTGTTTTTACGAATGATATTCAGATGATTTTTAAAGTAGTATTCCAGGTACCTCGCGGTATTATTGCTTCCTGTAGCAATTACAGCATCAAAATTGTCTAATCTTTCAACAAATTCGTACTCCACGTTATTATCAGAAAATTCCCTCCATTTTTTTAATAAAAAAGGAATTATATATTGATCTTTTGACGATAATTTGATCACCGGAATATGATTACTTAATACAACAGAGATCACATCGTGCCAACCTACAAGAGGAATATTTCCCGCCAGGATAAGCCCTACCCGCTTTGAAGTTTCAGATGCAGAATAGTCTTTAAGCCAATCCTTTATATTCGTTTCGGTAAGCAATTCAGCCCATTGCCGGAAAGCAAATTTCTGATTATCAATAGTAAACCACGGATTCTCTATTTCCGACTTTCTCAACAATAATTCAAATTCAGAATCACTTTCGTTGAACTCCTCCGTACTTTTTGCTAAATACGCTCTTATATAATCACTTAATTTAATAAGTCCTAAAACTTGATTTTCGATATTCATAATTACTGCAAAATTGGGGAATATTTTGTAATTTTGTGCAAATTTAAAAAAATTAGCGATGGCTATTAAAATAACTGATGAATGCATTAATTGCGGAGCCTGTGAACCGGAATGCCCGAATAATGCAATATATGAAGGAGCCGTAGACTGGAAAGCTTCCGAAGGTACTGAGTTAAGTGGTACTGTAACATTGCCATCAGGATTAACGGTAGATGCGGATGCACCTCAGGAACCTGTAAGTGATGATGTTTATTTTATTGTTACTGATAAATGTACAGAGTGTAAAGGATTCCACGAAGAACCACAATGTGCTGCAGTTTGTCCTGTAGATTGCTGTGTTCCGGATGAAGATCATGTAGAATCCGAAGAAGCACTACTAAATAAAAAAGCGTTCTTACACGGTGAATAAAAAATGCCGTCTCATCAATTATGAGACGGCTTTTTAATTATAATTTCTATAAATCTATTAAGAATATAAAGTGAAACCACAGGTTCTAAAAACACCTGTACAACCAAAAAAATAAAAATATGAGCAAAAAGCACAATTTCAGCGCAGGACCATGTATCTTACCAGAAGAGGTATTTCAAAAATCAGCAGAAGCTATTCTTGATTTCAACGGTATCGGGTTATCTATCCTTGAAATTTCTCACAGAAGTAAGGATTTTGTTGCGGTGATGGACGAAGCACGTGCCATTGTAAAAAGGCTGATGAGCCTGGGTGATGATTATGAAGTATTATATTTAGGTGGTGGTGCTAGCTTACAGTTTGCAATGGTTCCATACAACCTTATGAAAGTAGGTGGTAAAGCTGCTTACCTGGATACAGGAACTTGGGCTGCCGGAGCTATAAAGGAAGCTAAAAAAGTAGGAACTGTAGATGTTGTAGGTTCTTCAAAAGAGGAAAATTACTCTTTCATTCCAAAAGACTATACTGTTTCTTCAGATTATGATTACTTCCATTGCACATCCAACAATACTATTTATGGAACTCAGATGAAATCGTTTCCCGAAGTGGATACATTGATGGTTTGCGATATGAGCTCAGATATTTTTTCAAGACAACTGGATTTTACTAAATTCGATTTAATCTATGCCGGAGCTCAGAAAAATATGGGACCTGCAGGTGTAACACTGGTTGTTGTAAAAAAAGAAATCCTGGGAAAAACAGGAAGAGAAAACATGCCTTCTTATTTTGATTATGAACAACATATCAGTAAGGAATCAATGTATAATACACCACCGGTTTTCCCGGTATATGCGTCTTTATTAACACTTCAGTATCTTGAAAGAAACGGAGGAATTGCAGCAGCAGAAAAAAGAAATGAGGCTAAAGCTAAACTTCTTTACGATGAAATAGATAACAATCCTTTGTTTGAAACGTTCTGTGTAAAAGAGGATCGTTCACTAATGAATGTTTCTTTTAGATTAGTCGATGAGTCTAAAAAAGAAGCTTTTGATAATGCATGGAAAGCAGCAGGAATCAATGGGTTAAACGGACACCGAAGCCTTGGAGGTTACAGAGCAAGTCTATACAATGCCTTGCCTATTGAAAGTGTTCAGGTTCTTGTTGATGTCATGAAATCCATTAAGTAATTGAGGCATTAAAAAATTGAAGAATTGAAAGATTATAATGCTAATTATAATTTTATTAATTTGCGAACCAATTTTAAATATTTAAATTTTTCAAATCTTTAGATTTTTAAATAAAAGAAAGTATGAAAGTTTTAGCTAACGATGGAATTTCCAAAGCAGGAGAACTCGCTTTAAAAGAAGCTGGAATTGAAATTCTGAACAACCGTGTTGCGCAGGATCATGTCATCAATTTTATTAACGAAAATAATGTTGATGTTCTGCTGGTAAGAAGTGCCACCAAAGTGAAACAGGATCTTATTGATGCCTGCCCGGGTTTGAAGATTATTGGAAGAGGCGGGATCGGAATGGATAATATTGACGTAGAATATGCCAAAATCAAAGGAATACAAATCATCAATACCCCTACGGCTTCTTCTAAGTCCGTAGCCGAGCTGGTATTTGCTCATTTCTTTTCCTTAGCAAGGTTTCTTCACGAATCCAACAGATTAATGCCTTTGGAAGGAGAAACTCATTTTGATGCAATGAAAAAGTCATTCAGCAATGCCTATGAGCTTTCGGGAAAGACATTAGGCGTGATTGGTTTTGGAAGTATTGGTCAGGAAGTAGTGAAAATGGGAATTGCATTAGGAATGAAGGTGAAGGTATTGACGAGAAAACCTAAAACAAAGACCCTTTCGTTATCTTTTTTTGACGGACAAACCCTGGATTTTGAAATTACATCTACCAACGATTCTGATTCTTTCTATAAGGACACTGATTTTATAAGTATCAATACTCCTAAAACCAATGAATATATTATAGACACCGATCAGTTCGAGAAAATGAAAGATGGTGTTTATATCGTAAATACTGCAAGAGGTGGGGTAATCAATGAAGTTTCCCTTCTTGATTTCATTGAATCCGGAAAAGTGGCGGGAGCTGCACTGGATGTTTTTGAAAATGAACCTACTCCTGAACTGATCTTACTGATGAATCCATCTTTGTCTCTTTCTCCTCATGTAGGAGGCAATACAGTGGATGCCCAGGAAAAGATCGGGGTAGAACTTGCAGAACAAATTATTAAGCTACAAAAAGAAACTATAAAATAAATATGCCTGTTTTTAAACCATTTCGCGGAATTAGACCTCATAAAGATCTTGAGCAAACTTTTCCTACCCATCCATTAGACAATTTCACCCAAGAGGAAATTGCAGAAAAAGCTCAGGTTGAAAATACTTACATCAATATGATAAAGCCCTATGTTGTAAGTAAATCAAAAGATATTGACCGGAACCTAAGGAAGATCCGTTCTACGTTTGAAGAACTTCTGGAAGAGAAAAAACTCGTTCAGGACAGTTCTGCATACTATCTTTATGAACAGATCTACCCCAACAAACAGGTTTTCAGAGGATTACTTGGTCTAACAAGTCTTGAAGATTTTTGGAACGGAAAAATCAAAAGACATGAAAGTACCATCCCTCAGAAGAAGGAAAAGCTGGCACACTATCTTGAAAAAGTAAACTTACAGGCAGAACCGGTACTTCTTACCTACCCTGCCAATTCCAAAGTGGAGCTTCTTATGAACCATGAGGAGAAAAACGTGCCGATCTTCAACCACGTTGACTCTAAAGGGATCAGACACAAAATCTGGAGAATAGACAACCGTCTTAAATTACAGCAATTCAAAGAGGTCATTGAGCAAATAGATTCTTTTTATATTGCCGACGGTCACCACAGAATTGGTTCCACAGCATTGAATGCAAAGCATCAGAAAGATAAAAATAAAAGACACAATGGTACAGAAGCCTATAATTTCGTATTCAGCTTTATCGTGTCCAATCAGTCCATTAAGATCCATGATTACAACAGAATTGTAAGTGATATTAATGACTTATCTGCTGACGATTTCTTAAAACAGCTTGAACATTATTTCCTGATTCACGAAAAAGAAGAAACCCCATACTACCCTTCTCAGAAATTCCATATTTCGATGTATCTCGACGGTAAATTTTATTCGCTGCACGTGAAGCATGACCTTCGTTCCCAGGAAATGTCATTGGATAACCTTGACCACCATTTATTGGACAAATACATCTTTAAAAACATATTGAAGATAGAAGATCCTGATAGTTCAGATAAAATTTCCTATGTAAAGGGAACTTCCAATCTTGAAGGTATCACTATTCTAAAAGAGAAAATAGACAACGGTGAAGGACGAGTAGGTTTTGGAATTTATCCGGTAAGTTTTAACGATATGATTAAAATTTCAGATCTTAAATTGAGTATGCCTCCAAAATGTACATTTATTGAACCGAAATTGGTTACAGCACTCTTAATGTACGACATGAAACCTTAAATTATTTCCTTTTTTTTCCTACTTTTATACACGGAAAAGAAAAGGTAAATCAAAAAATGAAAAAAATATTCATTATCATACTTCCACTCTTTTTGAGTGGATTTTTATTTTCTCAAAAAAAACTCAAAAAAAGCCTCAGAAAAAATTAACCACAGCCAAATTCAACTACGCAGATGAATTTAAACAGATCTCTGATGAAATCTTAATCAATGGTACTGCCTACGAGAATTTAGGAGAATTAACTAAAGGTATAGGTCCTCGTTTCAGTGCTACACAGGGTTATACAAAAGCTACGGAATGGGCGGAAAAAAAACTGAAAGAAGCTGGTGCCGAAAATATATGGAAGCAGGAAGTTAAAGTACCAGTCTGGATCAGGGGAAAGGAGTCTTTACAGATAAAAACCAACAATGGAGAGTGGAAGAATATCAGAATGCTTTCTTTCGGAAACTCTGAAGGAACAGGCGGTAAAGACCTTACAGCAGATATTTTGCTTGTGAATGATATTCCGGAACTCAATGCTCTTACTTCAGCTCAGGTAAAGGATAAAATCATTTTTGTGAACTCTCCCATTGACCAGAAGATCATTAATACTGTAGATTCCTATCTTATTTCTGCAAAATCTAAATTGCTCTCCGCTTCTGTAATTGGCAAGAAAGGGGCGAAAGGCCTGATCATCCGATCTCTCACTACAGCATCTGATGATGTTCCCCACGCCAAAATGATCTATTATGAACCCGATGACAGGGTAAAAATACCTGCAGTAACCATAGGTGCAAAATCAGCCAATGAGCTTGAAATGCTGTTAAAAAAACAGACTGTCAAGGCAAAGCTCAATATGTCTGCAGAATCAAAAGGAGAAACGATCAATCATAATATCATCGGAGAAATTCCGGGAAAGAAAGATTCTAAGGTAATCCTTTTAGGAGCACAGCTGGATTCATGGGATTTTGCAGAAGGAGCTCATGATGACGGCACAGGAGTCGTACAGTGCCTCGAAGTATTAAGAGCAATTAAAGCTTTAGGAATTGATAACAACCACACCATAAGAGTTGTCCTGTACGCCAATAGTGAAAACGGTGGCCAGGGAAGAGAAGGCTACGCTGCTTATGTTAAAAAGAAAGATGAAAAACACATTTTTGCTTTAGGTACGGATTCGGGAGGCTACTCTCCAAGAGGGTTTTCATTGGATATGGCTCCACAGCGAAGAAGACTGATATTTGATTGGAAAAACTATTTTCTCCCTTATGGAGTGTATGATTTCGATCAAACCTACGCTATACAAGACATTTCACCATTAAAAAAACTGGATATCCCACTTGCGGAATTAGTCGTAGATACTCAGCGTTATTTTGACTACCACCACTCTTCCGAAGATACTTTTGATAAAGTAAACAAAAGAGAGCTTCTCCTGGGAGCTGTCGCTATGACACAAATGATTTTTATGATTGATAAAAATTGGTAATATGAAAAAATTAATAGGAACCACTTTAGCTCTCTTAAGCATAGCAACATGTGCTCAGGCCCAGGGAGATTCAATACAATTCAGTAAAATTTCGACGGAAATTCTAAATAATGGAAAAGGATATGAAGAACTCAGAGATCTAACACAAAATATAGGAAATCGTTTAAGTGGTTCGGAAGCCTACGAAAAGTCGGTACAATGGGCAGCGAAAGAACTTCGCAATGCCGGGGCAGATAAAGTATGGCTGCAGGAAGTTATGATTCCAGTCTGGAAAAGGGGAAAAGAGTCTTTATATATAAAAGCCGGTTCAGGAAAGCCCCAAAGCCTCAAAATGCTTTCTTTGGGAAACTCTGAAGGAACAGGAGGAAAAGATGTTTCCGGAGAAATCGTTATGGTCAAATCATTGGAAGAATACGAGCAGCTTCCGGCTGAAAAAGTAAAAGGTAAGATCGTTTTCTTTAACCATCCTTTTGATCAGAATTATGTACAGACTTTCATAGCTTACAGGGATGCCGGTGCTTACAGACGCTCTGCGGCCGCACTTACCGCAAAGAAAGGGGGTAAATTTGCAATCGTCCGTTCTTTGTCTTCTGCATTGGACGATGTTCCGCATACCGGAGGCATGAAATATGAGGATAATATTGAAAAGATTCCCGCAGTTTGTATAGGAAATACAACTGCAGATCAACTGGAAGAACTTTTAAAAACCCAGAAAGTGATTGCAACACTCAATTCTAACTGTGGGATGAAGGGAGAAAAACTCTCTCACTCTGTTATCGGGGAGATTACCGGTAAAAAAGACCAAAACGTAATTGTTGTAGGTGGCCATCTGGATTCCTGGGATGTGGGCCAAGGTGCTCATGATGATGGAGCCGGAATCGTACAGAGTATAGAAGTCTTAAGGACATTTAAAAAATTAGGAATTCAAAATAATCATACCATAAGAGCAGTTTGTTTTGCGAATGAAGAAAATGGAACCAAAGGAGGCAAACAATATGGAAAAACTGCAAAAGAGACCAATGAGAAACACCTTTTTGCAATAGAGTCTGATGCAGGAGGATTTAGCCCAAGAGGAATATCCTTAGAAATGGATGATATTAAAAGAAAACAGATCCAGGGTTGGGTTAATTTGTTTTTACCCTATGGCGTTTATAATTTTGATGGAAAATATTCAGGATCCGACATCGCCCCTCTCCATGAGATGGGAGTACCTACAGCTGAGCTGGTTCCCGATCCTCAAAGGTATTTTGACATCCACCATACGGAAGAAGATACTTTTGAGAAGGTAAATCGCAGGGAACTGCTTCTGGGATCCGTAGTAATGACACAACTTATTTATATGATTGATAAAAACTGGTAGACATGAAAAAAATAGTAAGCACCTCTTTATTCCTTTTAAGTATGACCTTGTTTGGTCAGGTAAAAGTAAAAGAAGATTCAATACAATTCAGTACAATATCCAAAGAGATCCTTAACAACGGAAAAGGATATACAGAGCTAAGAGACCTGACCAAAAACATTGGCCATCGTTTAAGTGGCTCGGTGGCTTATGAAAAAGCAGTTCAGTGGGCAGCGCAGAAGCTGCGTGATGCCGGAGCTGATAAGGTATGGCTTCAGGAAGTTACCATTCCTGTCTGGGAACGAGGAAAAGAATCTTTAAAGATCACAGCAAACAGTGGCCGATGGAAGACCCTTAAAATGCTTTCTTTAGGAAATTCTGAAGGTACGGGCGGAAAAGATGTTTCCGGAGAAGTCATTATGGTAAAATCCATGGAAGAATACGATCGTCTTCCTGCTGAGAAAGTAAAAGACAAGATCGTGTTTTTTAATTACCCTTTCAGCCAATCGTTTATAGAAACTTTCAGAGGTTATGGGGATGCTGCTAAGTATAGAGTAACTGCCGCAGCTTTAACGGCTAAGAAAGGGGGCAGATTTGCCATTATCCGTTCTCTTTCATCAGCTTTTGACGATATTCCTCACACGGGTGCTATGCGATACGAAGATAATGTAGACAAAGTACCGGCTGTTGCAATCGGAAATACAACAGCGGATGAACTGGAACAACTTTTAAAAACCCAAAAGGTACTGGCTACTTTGAATTCCAACTGTGGAATGAAAGGAGAAAAGCTCTCCCACTCTGTTATCGGGGAAATAACAGGTAAAAAAGATAAAAGCGTAATTGTTGTCGGTGGACATTTGGATTCCTGGGATGTGGGCGAAGGCGCTCATGATGACGGAGCCGGAATTGTACAGAGTATAGAAGTTTTGAGAACATTTAAAAAATTAGGTATTCAAAACAACCATACAATCCGTGTAGTATGTTTCGCCAACGAAGAAAACGGATTAAAAGGTGGCTTACAATATGGAAAAACCGCTAAAGACACCAATGAAAAGCACCTTTTTGCTATAGAATCCGATGCTGGAGGTTTCAGTCCAAGAGGAGTTGCTCTGGAGATGGATGATGCAAAAAGAAATCAGATCAAAGGCTGGGCTCCATTATTCCTCCCTTATGGAGTTTATAATTTTGAAGGAAAATACTCCGGAGCTGATATTTCTCCCCTTCATGCTATGGGAGTACCTACAGCAGAATTGGTTCCGGATTCTCAGCGGTATTTTGATATTCATCATACCCATGAAGATACTTTCGAAAAAGTAAACCGGAGAGAATTGCTGCTGGGAGCGGTAACAATGACCCAACTTATTTATATGATCGATAAGAACTGGTAATATATAAAAAAACCGCCGTACGGCGGTTTTTTTATTTTATGTACTATTGGAAGTTTTCATTATTTACCGTAACGAAAAACCAGGCTATTTGATTAGTTATCGAAATATTTCAGGTAGACTGTTTGTACCTATTTTAGAAATTCTTTTTTATCAACTCTCAGATCCATAATATTACCGGCTCTTTTTACTCTGATTCCAATAGTTTTATAGTCCCTCTCCACCCGATTCATCATATAATGGCAAGCAGATTCTTTATTCAAATGATCCAGATCCACATCATTTATACTTAAGATTGAATCACCAATTTCCAAAGAGGAACTTTCTCCTTTAAATATAAATGCAACAACCGGCTTGGCATCAATAAAACGGTATCCAAAACCAAAAGATTCCAGTGTTGGCGGATCATTTTTAATCTTCTTCATGTAAATCTTTTTATTCTGCCAGTCCATTATAAATGCAAAGTCTTTGAAAAAATCATTTCCTATTAATCTTGAATTTCCGGTCATGACCATTTCATTATCAAAGATTCTGTTTCCTAAACCTAATGCGGGCATTTTAAAAATAAATCCTGAGACCGGCTTTCCTGCTCCAAAGGCCCCCACAGAACTAATTCCATAAGTTTCAACATATTGTTTTATCTTTTTTTGATCATAATCACTTTCTAAAATCTTAAGCCTTCCTGTAAATCCGGTATCAAAAGTAAGCCTGATGTTTTTATCTAAAATTTTAGTTTCCACGACCGGTGTTTTCTGATTTTGTGAATCAAAGGGGACTACAGTTTCATAATCATCGAACTTAAAGTTCGAAAGATCTTTTGTCGCTTCAAGCAAATTCTCAGAATAATTCACTTTCCAGAAAAGTTTTGCCATCTGATTAGCACCAATAATACCATCAATTTTAAAACAGCCAAGCTCAGAACCATTCAGGTCCATTACAATAGCACCTATATTTTTAAAAACCACATTATCAACAGTCATTTCCGGTAATTTTGTGAAAATCTGTTCCTGCTTATTTTTCTGGGAATCCTTTACTTTACTGGTATGCTCTTTCTGCAGATTGAGCTCAGTATAAATGGTATTGGAAATAACGGTAGGGGCACCGGAATCAAACAAAAAATTATACAATTTCCCGTTAATGTTCACCTTTACAAGTGGTAAATCATTAATAAAATTCAGATTAATTCTCTCAACAGGCTGTGTCAATTGTACTTCTCCACTTTCAAAGAATCGCTTTCCCTGAGCTGAAATCATTATTAAAATAAAAAGGAAAAATAGGGAGAATACTTGCTTCATTAAATTATTTTGAGCTAAAATAGTAATTTTACCGTTGATCACGAAATAAAAACACGATCCTGCTCATATAGTTCTACATGGACTTATCTTGCTAAAAAAGTTGGTTTCCCATCCTTAAATTAATTGTATTTTTATCCCAATAAAAAAAGCCGACTAAAAAGCCGGCTTTTCCTATAATGGTATTTGAATTATTTCACTTTTACAAGCTCAACATCGAAAACTAACC
Organism: Chryseobacterium sp. B21-037; assembly: GCF_028570785.1. Classification (NCBI taxonomy): domain Bacteria; kingdom Pseudomonadati; phylum Bacteroidota; class Flavobacteriia; order Flavobacteriales; family Weeksellaceae; genus Chryseobacterium; species Chryseobacterium sp. B21-037. The sequence continues at coordinate 901,070 of NZ_JALGCB010000001.1, read as the reverse complement.
ATGCATTTGGTGGAATAACACCTCCTGCCCCTCTTTCTCCATAACCCATTGCAGGCGGGATCAATAAGGTAGCTGTTTCACCTTCTTTCAGTAACAGGATTCCTTCATCCCATCCTTTGATTACTCTACCCATTCCGATTGGAATTTCGATCGGCTCATTTCTTTTAAAAGAAGAATCGAATTCACTACCGTCTACCAATTTACCTGCATAGTGTACAGATACATTGTCTCCTGATTTCGGAGCTTTTCCATCCGTAGTCTTCGTAATTTTATAATATAATCCGGATTCAGTTTTCTGCATTCCCGCTTTAAGGTTTTCTATCATCTTCTCCTGATTAGCCTTAAATTCTTCTTCTTTTTTCTTTCTCTCAGCTTCTTCTTTTGCTAAATAAGCCTTGTTGTTTTCCTGAATCTTAGCTTTTCCTTCATTGAAAGTTTTAGCCGGATCATAATTCTTATATTCATCCCCTTTACTGAAAACATTCACCTTCTCTAAAACAACATCTGTTTTAGGTTTATCCTGAGGTCCTTTTTCAACATTAGCGATGGCATCAATTACCTCTTCTCCTTTTACTACTTTTCCGAAGATTGTGTGTTTTCCATCCAACCAAGGAGTAGCTACTTCTGTAATGAAAAACTGAGATCCGTTTGAATTAGGTCCTGAGTTAGCCATTGATAAAATACCTTTTCCTGTATGGCGAAGGTCGTTTCTCTCATCTTCGAATTTATATCCTGGATCTCCCATTCCGGTTCCCTGAGGATCTCCCCCCTGGATCATGAAATCCTTGATCACTCTATGGAAAATAGTTCCATCATAAAAAGGAACTCCTTTAGCTTTAGATTTGTTATCAATTTTCCCTTCTGCAAGACCAACAAAGTTGGCTACAGTAACAGGCGATTTTTTGTCTTCAAACTTTACAATAAGGTTTCCTTTTGAAGTTTGAAGATTAGCATAAAGTCCGTCTTTAAGACCTTCGTAAGTTTCTTTGTCTACGTTCATTTTTTTATAAATTGGTGTACAACTCATCAGCGATATACTTGCCGCTGCCAGAATTATATTCTTGTTAAACAATTTCATTTATTGAGCTTTTAATTTTATGATTAATGGGATGTCGTTATCTATTTTTTTTTCGTCTCCATAAGTACCATACGCCAGAGAAGATGGAACCAAAATCGTAACTTCCTCACCATCATGTATAAAACGCAAAGCATTTTCTACCGCTTTTAATTCATCAAAGTGCCCGAATTTGGCATCTCTTCTTTCAACAGGCTGATCATAGATCTTGGTCTGATCAAAATCATAAAGATCATAAGAATAAGAGATCAGGGAATTATCCGGTCTCCTCTCTCTTGTATCAAAACCTTCAGCATTGACCCAATAGTTGAGTTGGGTAGGATAAAATTTCACCGGCTGATTTTTGATCCACTCCTGAATATGCATTCTTTCCGAAGCGTTAAGGTTTTTCATCCTTGCTTTCGAAATATCCAGATCTTTCTGGCTCAAAACCCCACCCAATGGCGGATGAGCCTGTGAATTCCTGTTACAGCTCAGCAATCCCAATACTGATATGAAGAGTAATTTTTTCATAAACTTTTGCGAAAATAAGCATTTCACAGGATATAATAAACAAAAAAAGCCAAGAATATCTTGGCTTTTATATAATTTTCAAAGTAGAAATTAAACGGTTTCCAACACATTTTTTTCTACTAACACTCTCCATCCGAACGAATCATCCGAAAGATTCGTCTGTATGCTTACCAAATCATTTTTAAGGATTGCTGCAAAGCTTTCTTCATCAGATAATTTTGGTAAATCCAGTTTTTCACCCTGGTATCCTAATGCCTGGAAAATAGTTGTAACAACAGCAGTTCCAACCCCCCAAACTTCTTTCAATGTACCATTCTTCTGCGCTTCAATTACAGCTTTTACAGGTATTGGCTCCACTTTCACTTCAATTCCTCTTTTTTTAGCCAATTGAATGAAACTGTCTCTTGTAACTCCGTCCAGGATCTTTTCTGAAGTAGGAGGAGTAAATACAGTATCGTTGATTCTTACGAAAACGTTCATTGTTCCGCTTTCCTCAAAATATTCGTGAGTAGCATCATCCGTCCAGATGATCTGATCATATCCTTCTTCTATTGCCAACTGAGTAGGATAAAATGATGCAGCATAATTTCCTGCAGCTTTTGCAGATCCTACACCTCCGTTAGCAGCTCTTGAATAATGATCGGAAATTTTTACTGAAACAGGTTCAGTATAATAACTTTTTGCAGGTGTTGCAACAATTGCAAACATATATTTTTCTGCTACTCTTGCTTTTAAAGCTTCTTCAGTAGCAAAAATCAAAGGTCTAATGTACAAAGACATTCCTTCTCCCTGAGGGATCCAGTTTCTATCGATATCTACCAATGCTTTCAGACCATCTAAAAACATTTCTTCCGTTACCTCAGGCATTGCAAGACGCTTAGCCGATTTATTGATACGTTCAAAATTCTTTTCAGGCCTGAATAGGAAAACCTGTCCCTCCTGATCTTTATAAGCTTTCATTCCTTCGAAACAAGCTTGTCCGTAATTTACCCCCATCATTGCAGGTGTAAAGGCTAAAGGCCCATAAGGCACCAATTTTACGTCCCCCCACTTTCCATTCTCATACTCACATATTACCATATGGTCTATGAAAGTATTCCCAAAAGAAAAATTATTTGGGTCGAATGATGAAAGTCTGGAATTCTCAGTTTTTTGAATTATCATTTCTAAAATTTTTTATGATGTTCTACAAATTTAACATAATTTTCTAAATATAAAAATTTTAGACTAAATTTGACAAAAAAATAGGGTGAAACGAGAGATAAAGACCACAAACGACGGAAGCAAAACACTGTTTATCAATGAATTAAATGAAAACTACCATTCTCATCACGGAGCATTACAAGAAGCCGAACACGTGTTTATCAAAAATGGACTAATTTTGATAAATGATTGCGAAATTAATATTTTAGAACTCGGTTTCGGGACAGGTTTGAATGTTTTGGTTACAATTAATGAATATTTAAAAACTGATAAAAATCATGTCATCAACTATTTTTCTCTGGAAAAATATCCCATAAATGAATCGGAAATTAAAGATTTGGCCTATTTTGAACTTTTTGATAACATTGAATTCAAAGAAATTTATCATAAAATTCATGCTGCAGAATGGGAAAAATCAGTGGAAATAGTTAAAAATTTTAATTTAAAAAAAATAAAATGTGATTTTTTTGAATTAAAAATATTGATTTACCTAAAATAAACCTTGTATACTACGATTGTTTTGGTGCGCGCGTACAACCTGATCTATGGGAAAAACCATTATTTGAGATGGTTTCAGACAAAATGAATGTGAACGGATTATTAACAACCTACTCTTCCAAAGGAAGTGTCCGAAGAATCCTTCAGGAACTTAATTTTACTGTAGAGAAGAAACAAGGTCCGCCAGGGAAAAGGGAAATGCTGAATGCCATAAAGAGAGGGTGATCAATAGAAAATCGAAAGTCTGAGGTTTTGTAATATAAGAATTGCGGGTCAGAGGTTCAGGATTTACAACATCTGAGATCTTATGACGCACCTTTCATTTTTCAGCTTTCAACTTTCAATTCACTTCTTTTTTTCACAAATTTCCTTAATTTAGCTATACAAAATATATATATGATAGATAAGATCAACGTCAGAGTATATGCCTGTGCGATAAAGGAAAAAAAAGTACTTACCTTATTTGAAGAATATGCCGGAGACCAGCTTGTAAAATTTCCGGGAGGAGGTTTGGAGTACGGAGAAGGATTACTGGAATGTCTCCACCGGGAGTTTGATGAAGAGCTCAATGTAAAAATAGATATCGTGGAACACTTCTATACACAAGAAGATTTTTTAGTATCCCGTTTCAGAGAAAATGAACAACTCCTTACCATATATTATATAGTTAATATTATCAACGAAGAAGATTTCCTTATTCTGGATCCTTGTATAGAAAAAACGGAATGGATTGATATCAACAGACCGGACAATCCATTTCCTTTACCCATTGATCAAATAGTATTTGATAAACTGAAAGAAAAATACCTGTAATTACTTACAGGTATTATTTTTTTATTTTAAAATCACCGGCTCCCGGATATGGCTGAAGATAGCCAGAATTCCAGTTGGATTGTAATAGTGATTCTATGAATTCATCTGTTCTGTTTCTATGAGGGTCATATTGATCTTTAAGATCGATACTGGCCATTTTACCTTTAACATTCCACCAGAAAGCACTCCACCCTCCCCTTAGTTCTTTAATAATCTCATAAACATTCTTTCCTGTCGCCCTGTTCATAAGCTTGGCAAAAACCTGACCTTCTGTTGTTGTAAGATCGCGTAACTGCTTTTCGTACTGATCAGCCAGGATATTCTGACGGTCCCTTACATATTTTCTTTTTGCCTTACTGTCGAGATTGGTCATTTCTTTCTGAATATCCCTGTACTGTTGTAAAGCTGCTACAAATAAAGGATATACCCTGTATAGTTTTTTATTTAGAAAATAATAATAATTCCTGTCCAGCTGGTTATTGAATTTAGGTTTGTTGAGAAGGACAAGTTCATCCATCACAACAACTGTCTCTCCATTTATTTCATAGAATTTGGCTTTCTGTCTTTCATCATAGTAATATTTATTTCCAAATTCATCTACTTTTAACTCCTCCGGAGGGTATTGGCTCAGGGGTTTAGCAATAATAGAATCCGTTTGTCCAAAAACACCAATCCCAAAAAGAAAAGAAAAAGACAAAAAATCTTGCTAAAATTCATTATTTTTACGCGTATTAGAGCTAATATTGAACGCAAAAATCATTCCTTTTTATGAAATTTGAAAAGAAATCTTTAAAATTTTTAGAAAAATACCTAAATACATCATCTCCGACGGGTTACGAGCACAAAGGACAGGAAGTCTGGATGGATTATATCAGACCTTATGTAGACAAAATTGAAGTTGATCACTATGGAACCTGCTATGGAATTATCAATCCTGAAGCTGAATTCAAGGTAGTCATTGAAGCGCATGCTGATGAGATCTCGTGGTATGTGAATTATATTACGGACGACGGATTAATTTATGTAATAAGAAACGGAGGTTCCGACCAAACGATAGCTCCTTCAAAAGTAGTTCATATCCATGGAGAAAACGGGATTGTAAAGGGTGTGTTCGGATGGCCTGCAATTCACACCCGCAGCAATAATCAAAATGAGCCTACTCCTAAAATTGAAAATATCTTCATCGATTGTGGAGCAACTTCTAAAAAAGAAGTTGAAGAAATGGGTATCTATGTAGGATGTATGATTACTTATCCTGACGAATTCTTCGAAATGAATAATCGCTATTTCGTGTGCAGGGCTTTAGATAACAGAATCGGTGGATTTATGATTGCAGAAGTAGCCAGATTATTAAAAGAAAATAAAAAAACAATTCCTTTCGGGCTGTACATTACAAATTCTGTTCAGGAAGAAGTAGGCTTGTACGGTGCAGATATGATTGCCGATACTATAAAGCCTAACATCGCCATCGTGACAGATGTAACACATGATACAACCACTCCTATGATCGAGAAGAAAAAAGAAGGTGATCAGAAGTGTGGTAACGGGCCGGTGATTTTCTTTGCTCCAAGTGTGCATCATACCATCAGGGAACTGATTATAGATACTGCAAAAACAAAGAAAATCCCATTCCAAAGAGCTGCAGCCAGCAGATCTACAGGAACGGATACTGATGCATTTGCCCATTCTAATGGTGGTGTTCCCAGTGCATTGATTTCATTACCTTTGCGGTATATGCACACAACAGTAGAAATGGTTTCAAAAGAAGATGTAGGAAACGTGATCTCCCTGATCTATGAAACTATTTTAAAGATCCAGCCGGAAATGAAATTGAAATACCATTAATAAAGACATCAGATAAAAGATGTCAGATGTCAGACTTTAAAAAAAACAGGTCTGATATCTGGTGTCTGGCATCTGATATCTTTAATAAATCTAATATAAAAGTAAAAATGAAAACTAAGCTAATTGCTCCTTCCCTTTTATCAGCAGACTTCGGGAATCTGCAAAGAGATATTGAAATGTTGAACAATTCTCAGGCAGACTGGTTCCATATTGACGTGATGGATGGGAGATTTGTACCGAACATTTCATTTGGTTTTCCTGTAATGAAAACGGTTCAGAAGCATGCCAAAAAATTTGTTGATGTTCATTTAATGATCGTTGAACCGGAAAAATATGTTGAGGAATTTATTGACCACGGAGCAGATTTGATTTCTGTACATTATGAAGCTTGCACGCACCTGCACAGAACGATCCACCTTATTCAGAGCAGAGGCGCTAAGGCAGGAGTTGTACTGAATCCTTCCACTCCGGTTCTAATGCTGGAAGATATCATAGCAGATGTAGATCTGGTATTGTTGATGAGTGTAAACCCAGGATTTGGGGGACAAAAATTTATTGAGAACACCTATAAGAAGATTGCTGAGACCAAAGACCTGATCTTAACCAATAATTCCACTGCTCTTATTGAAGTGGATGGTGGTGTTAACCTGGATAATGCATCGAAATTATTCGAAGCAGGCGCAGATGTTCTGGTGGCAGGAAATGCTGTTTTCTCTTCTGAAAATCCTGAGAGAACAATTGAGCTGTTAAAAATTTAAGTAACGTCTCATTATTGAACCTATATAAAAAGGCAGCCCTTCAGGCTGCCTTAATTCGTTGAAAATCTGAGCTTACGATGGTTATTAGTTTCAGTCATTCAGACTTTAGCTTAGATTTTCGTTGTTCTATGCTTGTGTAAAGATGCTAATAAAACACAATACCGTGCATCCGTAAAAATACGGAATTTGCATTAAGTACTAATACTGAACATTATTCCGTTTTAGCCCATATACAGGCACAAATAACCAGAACAATACTGATGGTAGAACATATTGACCTGATGTTATTGAGAAGGTTCCATCTGTTTTCAAAAGCTTCACGCACTTTTTTTAATGCTTCGGCAGTAGCATCTCCGATATTAAACTGATCCAATTGATCATTCATAGGTACATTACCTACCACGGTAACCCCGAAAACGCCAACCAGATAAATTATTGTAGCCAATAAAAGCAAAAGAAAAGCCGGATGCTGCCCTCTGAATATATAAGTACAAATAGGAAGCATCGCTGCCGTTCCCATAAAACTCAGGAAGAAGACAGGATTGAGAATTTCACGGTTTATAGACTGCATTGCTTTCAGGTACTCCATGTCGGATAGTTTCCCTAATCCCAGTACAACCGAGCAGGAATAAGCATAAAATAATCCTGCAATAAGGGCTGTAAGTGTTCCAGTAATGATCAGAATAAGTGTTGTCATTTTCATGTCTTTTGTTTTGGTGATTATCATTTTGTTTATTTTATAAAATTAGCTTTATTCTGAATACAATCACTCACAAAATGAATATGCGCTCCAACTAGGAAATTAAAGAAGACTTTTGTTATTTTAGTACACAAAAATATAAGCATGAGAAATAAGTGGATCATTGCCTTTTTGTTCGGAACTTTGGTTGCAGGAAATAGCAATGCACAAAATAAGCCCAACCCGAAAAAAATGGAATGGTTTCAGGATGCAAAACTGGGGATCTTTATTCACTGGGGAATCTATTCGGTAGATGGAATTTCGGAATCCTGGTCTTTTTTTAATAACTACATTAACCATGAAAATTATATGAAGCAGCTGAATGGATTTTCTGCTGCGAAATATAATCCAGCCTACTGGACAAAACTTATTAAAAATTCGGGGGCACAATATTCCGTAATCACTACAAAGCACCATGATGGGGTTTCTCTCTGGAACTCTCAGGCTGAAAAAGCGACTACTATTGCAAAAAATTCAATAGCCCGAAAAGATGTTCTCTCACCCTTTATTGACGAACTTAAAAAATCAGGGTTAAAAACTGGTCTTTATTATTCTCTGCCGGACTGGAGCCATCCTTATTATGATATCAACACCAGAACAAAGAAGAGATATGAAATTAAGAATGATCCAGGACGATGGCAAAACTTCATCCAATATTATCAGTCACAACTCAATGATCTGTCAGACCGTTACCACCCCGATCTTTTATGGTTTGATGGCGATTGGGAACATACTTCTGAGGAATGGCAGGCATCAAAAACTTTAGACAATTTAAAAAAATATAATCCAGATATTATTATCAATTCAAGGTTAACCAATCATGGAGATTACGAAACTCCGGAGCAAGGAATCCCGGTCATCAGCCCTCAAAGTGAATACTGGGAATTATGTTACACCATGAATGATTCATGGGGATACCAACCTTTTGATCACCATTATAAAACTCCTAATATGATTATCAGAACATTGGCAGATGTAATCAGTATGGGTGGTAATTTACTTCTGGATATCGGTCCTAAAGCAGATGGAACCATTCCGGAAGAGCAAGTAAAAATCCTCCAAAACCTGGGACGCTGGACCTCTAAATATCCTGAGGCTATATATGGAACACGCAGGGGCTTGCCTTTTGAAAACTACAAAGGAAAATCTGCAATATCTAAAGATCATAAAAAACTGTTTCTGTATCTTGAGGAAGCTAAAAATTTCACAAAAATCTATGGGTTAAAATCCTTCCCGGTTTCTGCAGAAGTTCTTAGTGATCCCAATGCAAAGGTAAATATGGTAACCGATCCTGCCGGAAACCTGACTTTACATTTTTCTAATGTACAATTTGATCATGATGTGACTGTTATTGAGCTTACTTTTAATAAGGAAATTCAGTTTAAAGCCCCCCATAAAGGAGATATTCCATCTTTAAAACAACTCACTGATCATTCCGATACTTCTGCCGCTGTCTATGAAATTGCTGAACAGCTTCATAATGGCAATAATCTCCTGGACCATTCCGGACTTACCGCAGATGGGATGGATATGAGCATTCCAAAGACTTCAAAAACGAATGCGAAAACTTTGTCATGGATCAGCGATCATGCCGAAGCTCTTTTTGAAACCGGCAAAGGATTACCGGATGGGCATTATGCGGGTATGAGTGCCCTTTCAAAAGATAAACAAACTCTTTATCTTTTTGTAGAAGGAATTCCCACGGGGCCGGTTGCTTTAAAAGGAATTAAAAATGGCATTTCAAGAATTCGTATTGTTGGGGATGGTTCCATGATCGACCATACTGTTTACAATAAATTGTACTGGAGTGACCGGCCTGGAATTATCTATATTGACATTCCAAAAGAAAGGCTGGATAAAGAAATGACAGTCATTGCTATACTTCTGGATAAACCATTGGAATTATACCGTGAAAAAGTAGGTGCTATAGAAAGTAATTTATAGGATCTGAGATTACATCATATTAACCGCTTCTAAAAAACGGCTATTATAAAAGTTTCCAATAGCAGGGTTTGAAAATAAAAAATCCGGAGAATTATCTCCGGATTTATATTTTGAATAAATTCTGGTCTTAAAAGATCTCTCTTCCGGAAAAATGGAATTGTGCTTCGATAAGAGCATTTTCGTCAGAATCTGAACCGTGAACGGCATTCTCTCCTATGCTTCTTGCAAACATTTTTCTGATAGTTCCTTCTGCAGCTTCAGCAGGGTTTGTTGCACCGATAAGAGTTCTGAAATCTTCCACTGCATTGTCTTTTTCTAAAACAGCTGCAACAATTGGTCCTGAGCTCATAAATTCTACTAATTCCCCATAGAAAGGTCTTTCAGCATGTACTTCATAGAATTTTTTAGCATCAGCTACAGTAAGTTGAGTTAACTTCAAAGCTTTGATTTTAAAACCTCCTTCTGCAATTTTACCTAATATAGCACCGATATGTCCGTCTGCAACTGCGTCAGGCTTAATCATAGTGAATGTAATGTTAGACATAAACGTATATTTTTTTTAATGCCGCAAAATTACAAAAAAAAACCTTATCTCCATTTTAATTTTTTTTTAACATAAAAATAACTTTTATTAAGAAATAGTAAATTCATCTTTGGCACAGTAATTGTTTATTCTATTGCGATTCTCATGTTTAATTTGAGTTTTCATGGTTATTAGTTTTTACCCAGCTTCGGCTGGGTTTTTTATTGTTAAAATCTATGATATCTCCCTTATTTTCTCAAAAAAAAATCCCCAAAATCATCACCAAGAACCCCAAAAAGTAAAAAAACGATATTTTTTCGAAAAAAATACCACTCCAACATACATGTCAAAGTGGCATTTTTTTTATTTTAAAAATCTTATTATCAACAAGATCGAAATGAGATATTTCTAAGCGTAAACCTTTTTTGCCAAAAAAGTTCTATAAGCAAAAAAGACAGCAACCCCTGCCAGTGCGATCCGCGCTATAATCATGGGCATAATGGATTGAGATTCTAAAAAACCAACTATAGCTGACATGAGGAAGGTAACCATTAACTGAATAAATCCCATCAGGGCTGCAGCTGTACCACGACCCTCTTTAAAAGGAGATAATGCATGGGCAGTAGTAATAGGAAAAAGAAGTCCTATTGCTATAAGAGAAGAAAACAGAACCGCAACTTCCAATCCCACGAACAATTGGCCCAGAGATATAAATAAATGTAAACAGCTCATTGACAACAACAGGATAGCAGCAGAAAATAGAATTCGGGTATCCTTAACTCTCTGGGTTAATTTCGGAGTAATATAGGCTGCAAATATTAATGCCATGGAATTAAAGGCAAATATAAAGCTGAATACTTCACTGGAAAATCCATGAATTTCCATAAAAAGGAATGGAGCATTGGAAATATAAATAATCAGTGATGCAAAAGCAATACTCCCGATAATAGTATTGTTGATAAAATCTCTATTGGAAATAATAACTTTCAGCTGATTTTTTAATTTGATTTCAGTTTCCGAAGTTTCAGGTGATGCTATCCGGGAATTGGTTTCCGGAATATACTTAACAACAAGAAATAAAGTGATAGCTCCTAAAATGCTTAAAAAGCTAAACGCACTGTTCCATCCCCAAAACCTTAGAAAAACACTTCCCATTAATGGCGCTACAATGGGAGCAATCCCGCTTATCTGAGATTGCTTGGAAAAGATAGTTATCGCTTTTTCTTTGTCGTAGAGGTCTATTACAATGGCCCTGCCAATGACAATCCCGGCACTTCCTCCAAAAGCCTGAAGAAAACGCATGATCCACAACACATATATATTTTCGGTAAAGATAATAGCAACGGCTCCAATCATAAATAGGATTAATCCGCAATACAGCATAGGCTTTCTCCCCTTTTTATCAGATAACGGTCCCCATAGTAGCTGCCCGATAGCAAAACCGGCAAAAAAAATGGAAATAGAAATCTGGATATGCCCTATATCGGTTCCGAAAATTTTTGCCATTACAGGAAAAGCAGGAAGATAAAGATCTATACTTAAAGATTCGAGCGTGTTTAAAAGAGCCAGAATAAATACAATAATACTCAGTTTTTTCATAATTTTTTTTAAATCATTACATGCCAACATTGACTTTTACAGCATGCAAAATTCTTATAAAATTAAAGGTCATCCAATGAAACTATTGAAGGCTTACCAGGACAAACTGAGGATTATCCCTGGAATCAGTCATTCATATTTTTGAATTGTTCGGGGCTGTACCCTGAATGCTTCTTAAAAAAACGGGAAAAATAAGAAGAATCATTAAAGCCTAATCTGAAGGCTACTTCTTTTACTGTCAGAGCTCCAAAACTTAACTCTCTTTTTGCCTCAAGTAAAAGGCGTTGAGCGATCATTTTTTTTACTGTTGTCCCACGTGAAATCCGCACAATGTCATTAAGATGATGAGCGCTTATGCTAAGTTTTTCTGCGTAGAATCGGGTTTCTTTCTGTGTAATATAGTAGGTATCGATCAGCGTAATGAGCTTTTGTATACGTTGCTTGTCATGGAGTAAAGGCTCTTGTGAAGTAAGATCCTCTGTGATAATAATACAAAAAGCTTTTAAATAAGCTTTGATTAAATTCATCCGGCAATTTCCATGGTATTCGTCCTCAAGCAGCTTAATGATCCCCTGGCAATTTTTCCGGCTTTCATAATCAGGAAAAAAAGGAGCTGCCCCATTGGTAAGGATGAGTTCCACGTCACAAATTTCCTGGAAGATTTCCCGGCTTATGGCAAAGACGTATCCTTTTTCACCCCGGAGCTTCATATTGAACACCTGTCCCGGAGCTATAATACAGATCTGATTATTTTTGAGGTGATAATTTTCAAAATCAAGTTCAAGATGACTATCATCTTTTACCTCTTTGAACCACAGGATCTCAAAAAAATTATGCCTGTGGACGTCATTAAAATTTTCAGGATGTCCATTTTCCAATGTGGTCAGCTGAAATTCCTGATAGGTAAGGTTATGAACAGGAATATGCTTTTCCTCACTCATGAATAAGACTATTTTTGAGAAGCTTCTTCTGCTTCATCCATTAATTTTATATAGGTAGAATATCGGGAATGCTGAATTTCTCCAGTTTCCAGGGCAGCCACTACGGCGCATTTAGGTTCATTGATATGCATACAGTTATGGAATTTACAGTCTTCCCGTTTTTTGAAAATTTCAGGAAAGTAATGTTGTACTTCTTCCTTTTCTATATCAATCATCGCAAATTCCCTTACTCCGGGTGTATCAATAACATTTCCTCCAAAATTCCAAAAATGCATTTGGGCAAACGTAGTCGTATGTTTTCCTTTCAGATGGCTATCTGAAATTTCTGAAGTCTTTAGATTTAATCCGGGCTGCATTGCGTTAACCAATGTGGATTTACCACAACCAGAATGGCCAAAAAATACAGAAGTTTTATCTTTTAAAATTTCCTGAAGCTGATCCAGATTAAGTTTGGAGTATGATGATATCTCAAGTGTATCATATCCAATTTCCTGATACATAAACTCTATATCTTTTACGATCTCTATTTCTTCTTCATTCAGGACATCAATTTTATTAAATAAAATAAGCGGTACAATATTATATGCTTCACAACACGCTAAAAAACGATCTAAAAATCCCAGAGAAGTTTCCGGATACCGAAGTGTAAAAATGAAACATGCGAGATCAATATTAGAAGCTATAATATGAGCTTCTTTGGAAAGGTTTACCGATTTCCTTATCAGGTAATTCTTTCGTGGTTCTATTTTAGTAATCCAGGCAATATCATCCTGTTCCAGCTGAAACTCTACATAATCTCCCACAGCTAAAGGATTCGTAAGCCGGGTTTTGATAAGTTTAAACTTGCCGCGAATTCTGGCTTCGAAAATTCTACCGGTTTCCATTTCCAGAACCTGGTACCAGCTTCCTGTAGATTTAATAATTTTTCCTTTCATACGTATAGAATGCAAATATAAGGAATTCGGTGATAGGTAGGAGGATGTATAGTACAGAGTTTAAAATGGAACATTCAAAATACAGAGCTGGGAAAAATGAAAAGCTAAAGTAGACTATAAGGCTTTTGAAAATAAGAAAATATATTTTCCGATTTCATCATAAGATCAATATTAAAAAATTCAGGACTTAAGATTCAGTTTCGTAACGAAGTTTCTGTTTCGTGCACGTCTGATTCTTAAGCCCTGAATCCGTTATTTATTATTTTATAATTGTTATTTCTCAATCATAATATTGTTCTGTACTTCAATCGACTCTTCATGTATCGCTTTGAAAACCTTTTCAATAAAATCCTGTGACATTCCTGTTTCTTTTGCTTTTTGAGTAGCATATTCGGTAATCACTTTCCAACGCTCCGGCTGGAAAATAGCGATATCATTTTCTTTTTTAAGCTTACCAATTTTCTCAGAGATTTTCATCCTTTGGGAAAGAAGCTCAATTAACTGAAAATCGAGATCAGAAATCAACGTTCTGTGCCTTCCCATTTCACCATCAAATCCTGCTAATCCTGCATTTCTCATTTTTAGATTACCAATAAGTTCAGCTAAAACTTCCGGTGTAATCTGCTGTGAAGCATCGCTCCATGCTTCATCTGGATTACAGTGACTTTCAATGATAGCTCCCTGGTAACCTACGTTCATTGCCTCCTGGGTAATATCTGCCAATCCAGTTCTGTTTCCGCAAATATGGGAAGGATCAATCAGCATCGGAATATTCGGGAACTGGCTTTTGAAATCCAGAGCAATCTGCCAGTTCGGATTGTTTCTGTATTTTGTTTTCTGGTATGTAGAGAAACCTCTGTGTATAGCTCCCAGATTGTGAATTCCTTGCCCTACAAGTCTTTCCAAAGCTCCGATCCATAATGCCAGATCCGGATTTACAGGATTTTTAACCAATACAGGTTTATCCGTTCCTCTTAAAGCCATTGCAATTTCCTGAACGGTGAATGGATTCACAGTAGAACGGGCTCCGATCCAAAGAATATCCACATCTGCTTCCAAAGCGGCAAAAACGTGATGTGCGTTGGCTACCTCGGTAGCTGTTTTGAAGCCGTATTCTTCTTTTACTTTTTCAACCAATTTAATCCAATAACTCCGACTCCCTCAAATCCATTGGGTTTTGTACGTGGTTTCCAGATACCTGCCCTGAAAACAGGCACCTGCGCATTGGTTTCTTTTATCCTTCTCGCAGTTTCCAACATCTGAGCTTCACTTTCAGCACTGCATGGCCCGGCAATCATTAATGGCTGTGAAAACTCATTAATCCAATCGTTTTTTAAATCTTTTAAATTCATTCTGTTAATTTATTTTATCTTATTTTTAATTTATTATAATGCACAAACGGTTCTTCCCTTATAAAGTTTCTTTATAATTCTTTTCAAAAATGCCGTTTAAAAATTTTTTATTGGGATGAGGAATTAATGAGAGAAGATCCGTTAATTCCTATTTTTTGGAAAGAAATTTAATTAGTAGTACCAGTAAAATCGGTAATAACTTCTAAAATTTCTATAATAAGTAGCCGAAAAGCTAAAATAACCGCTAAAATAATCAGCGGGTATAAAACCAAAAAGGTTTAAAGTAGACAGAGATGGGACTAATAATTTTTCCACTTTATTCTGTAATTGTCTATTCTTTAGCTTTACAATTAATCATTTGTTTTGGTCAAAAATCCATTTTGAACAAAAAGATTTGACAAAGATATAAAATTATGTCAAATCAAACTTCATTAAATCATCAAGATCTTTTAATAAAGGATTTTTCTCAACGAACTTTTCAAATATTTTTTTCTTCGTAACCACCTCTATCTTAAGGTTTTGCACGTCTTTTTTATAATCAATTTCAATTGAATAATTAAGTACTTTTCTTTTAAAATGATTGAAAAATTCTCCACTTATTTTATCAAATTCAGCTTTTGCTGAGTCCGAAGGATATAAAACCTGTACTGTTGTCTCATCAATTTTAACCAGTTTAAAAGATTTTATAGCATTGAAAACTACTGCTTGTTTGAATTGGATTTGTTTTAAAAATAAATTCCATTCCATTAACAAATCTGTTTCGGTAAAATGATGCTGCGGAAGATTATCAGCTTTAGTAACAACAGCTTCTTCCTTTTCTTCTTTTTCCTCCTTATTTAAAAAAGAATTAATGCTGAATCCTGAAGAAATACCTTTTGATAAAGGTTTGGATGTCTTTCTTATCGTTGGTTCAGCCTGATGACCTATGGGAGTCGAAGGTTTTTCAATGCTGACCTGTTTTACGGGCTCTGTTTTTTCCTGTTTGGGAAGTTTTATTTCCTGTTTCTCACTAAGAAACGGAGCCAGTATTATAAACTTTTTTTTTTAGCAACGTCTGCCTGGGCAGTCAATGAACATAATTGCATTAAAGCAATTTCTACAGTAAGTCTTGGATTTTTGGAATTTTTATAGTTGATGTCTGCATGATTGCAGATTTCAATGGCATCAATCAATTGCTGAACATTCCATTTCTGGCTTTGCTCTACAAATTTAGTTTTTGTTTTCTCTCCAACCTCAATTAAATCTATCGTTGAAGCATTTTGAGCCATCATGAGGTCCCTACAATGGTTTCCAAGTCCTGCGATAAAAATATGCGGATCAAAACCTTTTTTTACAATTTCATTGAATGCGGAAAGGGTTTCAGGAATCTTATTGTCTTTAGCCAGGTCCAGAATATTGAGATACTGATCGTAATCAAGAATATTAAGTACTTCAGCAGCTTTAGCCAATGTAATATTTTTCTGGGAGAATGTAGAAAGCCTGTCGAAAATCGAAAGGGCATCCCTTAATGCACCGTCTGCTTTCTGCGCAATAAGATATAAAGCATCATCTTCATATTGGATATTTTCTTTCTGGGCTATATTTCTTAAATGCCCCTGAATATCCTCAATAACGATCCTTTTGAAATCATATATCTGGCAACGGGACAAAATCGTAGGAATGATCTTATGTTTTTCCGTTGTTGCAAGAATGAAAATTGCGTGAGCGGGCGGCTCTTCCAGTGTTTTAAGAAAAGCATTGAAGGCTGCAGAAGACAGCATATGCACCTCATCAATAATGTATACCTTATACTGGCCAACCTGCGGTGCAAAACGAACCTGGTCGATCAGTTCCCGAATATCATCCACTGAGTTGTTTGAGGCAGCATCGAGCTCATAAATATTATAAGCAAAACCGTCTTCTGAAACGGAACCATCCTTTTCGTTGATCTTTCTGGCCAGAATTCTGGCACAGGTTGTCTTACCAACACCACGAGGCCCACAAAATAGTAGAGCCTGTGCTAACTGGTTCTCTTCAATTGCATGTTCTAAAGTATCTGTAATATGGGATTGTCCAACAACAGTGTCAAACTCTTGCGGGCGGTATTTTCTTGCAGATACGATAAAATTTTCCATTGGTCAAAAATAAGAAATATAGTTCTAATTTGAAAGTCAAAAGTCTTCAAATTATCCACAAAAAATATATCTCACATCAAACAGGAAAATTTTTACTGAGCAGCTTTTTTCTTGTAGGCGTTATCTATTAACTCCACAATCACCTTTTCAATCTCGGCTCTTCCTTCAGTTGTTCTCATATCAAGACCACAAAATTCGGTTCCGTTATAGGCCGGGAAAAGATTAAGATAGTAAACACCAGCTACAATTAAAGCCAATAAAGCTCTAAAACTTGTTGCATCTTCTCCGAAATATGGGTCTGTAACATTTTCAAATAAATTAGCCCCAACATCTTCTCTTTGCTTTAAGATATTTTTAAGGATAGGCTTACTTTCAGAAAGTTCCCACAGAATGATTTTCTGTAATTCTTTATTTTTCTTCAGACTCTCGAATTGCATAAGAATTCCTTGAGTAAGGGCTTCTTTACCTTTTCCAACCTGTACTTCCTCCTCAATATTCGGGCTGAATTTACTCCAATAATCCTGAGATTTAATATATTCGTCAATAAGCTTATCTGTACTGCCAAAGTATTCATAGATAAGTTTTTTATCAAAACCGGCAACCGCTGCAATTTTACTTACTTTCAGTCCGGCATAACCTTTTACTCTCAGAATTTTACCCACTGCAGCAAGCAGTTTCTGTTTTGTTTTTTCTTTGTCCCTTATAGGACCTTGCACCACTTTTCTAGGCATAATTATTATTATTTTTTCGCAATATGCATTTTTTTATTAATATCATCAAAGACATTAAGCGTTTTATCTAAATGTTCTTTTTCATGTCGCGCTGTTACCGTCATCCGGATACGGGCATCTTTTCTCGCTACGGCCGGATACATGATAGGATTCGTGTAAACTCCGTTTTCGATTAATATTCTACCGATATCCCACATTTTATTTTGATCTCCAATCTTTACCGGGATAATAGCAGAACAGGTAATTCCTGTATCCAATCCCAGATCATTAAGACCTGTTTTTAGATAATTGATATTTTCCCACAGTTTATCTTTCCAAATGGGTTCTTCGTCAACAAGATCAATCGCTTTTACTATTCCGGCGGAAGAAGGTGGCGATGTAACAGAGAATATATGTTGTCTCGACTGAAACTTTAGGAATGATGCTATTTTTTTATTTGCAATAACATATCCTCCCAGGTTACCGAAAGTCTTACTCGAAGTTCCTGTTATAAAATCCACTTTATCCAATAAACCGTCATCCTCTAAAGCTCCTCTTCCTGTTTTTCCCAAAACTCCAACACCATGGGCATCATCTATCATAAGATAGGCATTGTATTTTTTCACAAGATCATATATTTCCTTGGCCCGTGAAGTATCACCCTCCTGAGAGTAGACTCCGTCAATGATAACGAGCTTTGTACGGTACATACTCTCAGACATCTTCAAAATATGTTCCAAAGCTTCCAAATTATTGTGAGGAAATGTTTTTTTATTGGTAAAAGCACATCCTTCATGTACGCTTGCATGCACTCCCATGTCCAGTATAGCAATATCTTCCTTCTGCATTAAAATCTGCAAAGTCGCACTATTAGCTGCATATCCGGTAGTAAACAAGACTACTTCGTCTTCATTCCTCCCAAAAAAGGCAGAGATTTTTTTTTCCAAAATATTATGATAATCAAAGTACCCCCCAATAAGCGGTGAGGCTCCTGTACCCGTACCATATTTTTCAATTCCTTCAATAGCTGCCTGCTTTACTTTCGGGTGTTGTGTAAACCCTAAATAATCACTTGATACAAAACTTACATACTCCTTATTGCGATCTGCAATGCTGATATTTAACACTGCATCGGCTGCTGAAGTATTTTTCAGTCTATAATTCATGTGTCCCCTGGTTTTCATGTGATCCAGGAATTCGTAAAAATATTCTGCCCTCTGAGCGATATCATAATCAGGAATATTCTCAAAATCCTTAAATGTCGCTGTTGTAAAATCGATACTCATCCTTTATATTATTAGTTGTTTAGCAGGCAAATATATAAATAATTCACTCTTCTTGATTTTAATTTTCATCGAAAATTTATTATAAATACCATATTTCGATCTTACCACTTAAAAATCAAATAATTTTACAACAAAATCCATTTATAATAATTAATTATAACATTTATAGGCTAAATACAGAGCCATACTGAAGAAAAAGAAAAAGGTGATTGCATAAAACAATCACCTTTTTTATCGGTTGAATAAGAGATCTACCTTGTTGTGTATCCTCCGTTTGCAAATATGGTCTGACCCGTAATCCACCATCCGTCACTTACCAAAAACTCTACAAGAGGTGCAATATCTTTTATATCTGTTAGCCCACCTAAAGCAGAAGCAGATTTATGATAATTAACAGCATCATCACTTTCCTGTCCATAAAAGAACGGAGTATCCATTGGTCCCGGTGCAACAGCAGTTACAGAAATACCACGATCACCAAATTCTTTGGAAGCCATTCTGGTAAAGTGTTCTACCGGGGCTTTTGCTCCTGCATATGTGGAATACAATCCGGTATAAGCAGCCAGCAATGATGTAACGATCGTACATATTTTCCCGTGATCATTTAATTTCTTTCCAGCTTCCTGAATAAAGAAATATGCCACTTTGGAGTTGATGTTAAACATAGAATCATATTCTGCTTCTGTCGTTTCCACAAAAGGCTTCTTAAGAACCATACCTACAGTATTGATCGCAATGTCAATTCCACCGAAAGTTTTTATCGTTTCGTCGAATAATCTAGTGATGTTTTCAACTTTTGTAAGATCCCCTTGAAACAGAAAAGCTTCTGCTCCCAACGCTTTAACTTCATTTAAAGTCTTTTCACTTTCTGCTTTTGAACTTTCACTGTTATAGTGAATAGCAAGCTTTGCTCCTTTTGAGGCAAAATCTCTGCTTAATAATCCACCAAGATTTTTTCCTCCTCCGGCAATTAAAACCACTTTTCCTTTTAAATCATTTTTTGACATAATTATGTTTCTTTTTAATTAGTTATGTCTTACAAATGTGAGCATTAGGAATA
Source organism: Chryseobacterium sp. B21-037 (assembly GCF_028570785.1). Taxonomy (NCBI): domain Bacteria; kingdom Pseudomonadati; phylum Bacteroidota; class Flavobacteriia; order Flavobacteriales; family Weeksellaceae; genus Chryseobacterium; species Chryseobacterium sp. B21-037. Next base: position 881,162 of record NZ_JALGCB010000001.1, on the reverse strand, counting down.
GTTTTTTTATGGTGAACTTTTTGGAACTTTTGTCTTTGTTCTTTTTCTGTATTCTCCAGGTGTAATTCCTGTAAACTTTTTAAAAAATTTTGAAAAGTTGGAGGGATCATAAGTAAATATCCTGGCTATTTCAGCAATTGAAAAATCGCTTTGTGCAAGCATTACCTGTATCTGCTCTACGATTTTAGTATCATAAAAATAACAAGGATGGTTCCCGGTTTCTTTCTTTACCGTATCTGTAAGGTGGGTGTGAGAAACAGCCAGGCTGTCCGCAATCTCATTCACTTCCATAAATTCAGATACATTGCCGGAAATAACATCCTGAATATGCCTATCTAAGAATACCATATAACTATTGGTGATTTCTTCTCCCCTCTTCAAATTTCTTACGTTTTTTTTCATATAAGTATCGTTATGTGTTTTACTAAAAATACCAATTTAAAAAGATATTACGCAAGTTTATGGTGAACTTTTCGGAAGATTAGCCTTCATTAATCAATGAAAGCTGTCATTGAATGCCTGTATTGAATTTTTTACTTTCAGCTTTTCAAGGATATTTTGCCTGTGACGGCTTACTGTATTTACACTAATAAAAAGTAAGTCTGCAATTTCCTTACTGGTAAAACCCTCTCCTACATATTTTAAAATTTCCATTTCTCTCTGCGATAAAATGTTTCTGTAAATGAGTTTATCCTCCGCAACAATCTTCCCCTTTATTGAATTAATGATCAGAAAGTCCGGAGGTAAAAGTATAGACTGATCAATAGCGACATTATAAAGACAGAGGGCAAATCTCAGTTTGTTATTGTAAGGAGAATAGAAATAAAACATACGGTGCTGCACAAAGACATATTCCCCATTCTTGTCTTTCATCCTTATTCTGGATAAAACGTTATGATGGGTTCTTTCTTCCGGTTTAAAAGAATCCATCAGCTTGAAAAATCTCAGTTCATGAATGTATTTTTTAACCTTATCATCAGGATGTATTCTCTTCAGGATTTCCTCTTCCCAGATGGAATCTATGATTAGTGGCTCTATCTCCCTTTCCAATCCAAGTTCCAGGGCAGTATCGGATTTATAAACGTAGCTTCTGTTTTCCTGCATATCACTTAATACAGAAATGGTGTTTTCCATTTGGGTATACACACGAGCTATGTTTTTATATACATCAATATCCAATAAACATTCATTGCTTTTATTTATCTCTTTAATCAGCAATGTTTCATTCAATGTTTCTACAATCTTCATAAAATGGTTATTTATCAGTATTGATGATACTATTGTTAAGTTTTACTTTTGCTAAATTAATAATTTACATTCAGTTATATATTGATATGAAAAGATATTTTGCGTCATGAGGAGAATCATTTTAAGTTTTTGCACCCTATTGTTCATCAATACAACTTTCGCCCAGACATTAGAAAAAATGATGTGGTTTAATGAACCTGAAAAATGGGAGATTAAGGGCAATACATTGTCTATGTTTGTAACTCCGCAAAGTGATTATTGGAGAATCTCTCATTACGGCTTTACAGTAGATGATGCGCCTTTTTATTATACCACTTATGGTGGTGAATTTGAAGCTAAAGTAAAAATAAACGGAAACTACAAGGCCAGATTTGATCAGATGGGTTTGATGCTGAGGGTGGATAAAGAAAACTACATCAAAGCAGGGATCGAATTTGTAGACGGAAAGTATAATCTAAGTACGGTCGTTACTCATACGACGAGCGACTGGAGTGTCATTACCCTGGATAAAATCCCTTCAGCAATATGGATAAAGGCAGTAAGGAGACTGGATGCAGTAGAAGTATTTTATTCTTTCGACGATAAAAATTACATCATGATGCGTAACGCCCATCTACAGGACAATACTCCGGTAATGGTCGGGTTAATGGCTGCATGTCCTGACGGAGCAGGATTTAATGCTGTTTTCGAAAATTTTAAAGTTAAGCATTTACCCGATGAACGACGTTTACAATGGCTTGACAATCATCAATAACGATTGAGTTACATTTCAATATACAGTCAATTTTTTAATACCTCCCATTTTTGGGAGGTTTTTCATTGACATATTGATATTTCAGTTTCATTTTTTCAATAAATTTCAGAAAATATATGGTAGCAATTAGGAACTAAACTAAATATATGTTTAACATTTTTTAAAGCTTTTATAAAAAGCGATCTCGGAAGCCTTCTTGTTCTTGAACCTGATTGACAAAATAATTTTTCTTCCAATCCAGGTTTTCCCTACCTCATAGGTCCAGATTTCATTATGCGGAAAATTAAAACCATCACCTATTTCTTCTACTATTTCACGACGTGTTTTTCCAAGCAAATGCTTAAATTTTTCTTTCATCATTGTTTTGTGTTTGCTGATTAGCATCAAAAAAGAGACCAAAAATATAAGCTTACTTCCTTCTTAAAAATCCATATAAATAATTAGTATGCAATTGATTAAATATATATTAAACTAACACAATCTACATGAATATATTTAATCAAAAACTTTGCTTCATTAAATAAAAGATAAGGCTGAAAATCTCTTCAAGAGGTTTCCAGCCTTAAACACTTGTACTTAAAAGTATGTTAAATATTGTTATGCTCTATAATTTATAAAGATTATCCTTCTAAAATGAACCTTATCGGGATTATAAAAGCAGTGTAACAAAAATAAGACTCCCTTACTTTTTATTAAAATAAATTGCATAGAATAAAAAGTCACAATACGTAGAAATAATTCTACATTAGCTATAGATTTTATTGGAAACCGGTAATCAACCACAAACAATCATATAAAAAATTCTGAAAAAACTTTTTCCATCATTATTTATATATTTTGGTCAGGTTTTTGAAGTGAAAAATTTAAACACAAATAATGGAATTGGTTTAAAAAATTCTAAACAAATTAAAAACTATTGCCAGATTATGATTTTTGAAGATGAATCCCACTACCAATTGCAGGATAAGCATAATTTATCATTTGTGAAAAATATCATTAATTTCCATGGAGATAAATCTCTTATATTAAATTCTCTGCAGAAAATAAGGAATTGTACTTTATGCGAAATGAAGAAAAGAATTATTGATAAATATATTAGCGATTACTCCGTTCACCTCAATCAAGATATTGAAACCGAAGAGTTTCACACCATCACGGAAGTGTATAAGCTTTCGCCTTCTTACGCGAGGCAGTCCTATCAAAAGGTATTAAAGGAAAACGAATATTTGCAGAGGCTTCTTTCCTCATTGAACATGGATTGATTAATGGGTATATCTTATTCTTTCTTCTTCAAGATCAATTCTCATCAGATGCTTTCTGATAATGTCTTCATCATAGCGGTCACCATGATTCTGATCTACCAGCCAGGTCCGTTGTTGGTTTAGGATAGCCATGTATGCAGATTTAACTTCCGGAGAAATCCTGATCTGAGCATCATCTCCTATTTTTCCCTGCCACTTGTCATGTATGTTTTGTAAGAAAGGACTTGTCTTCAACATTTCTCCATAATTATTCGTGATATGTTCAAGCGTATATTGAGCCATTTCTCTTTTAATTTGTTCATCGGCTTCTTCATCCGGAAGATGATCATTAAAGGAGGGCATATTTACTTTTCTGATTATAAAAGGCAGGGTCAGACCCTGAAGCAGTAATGTGGTCAATATAACAATGAAAGTAATAAATAAAATCAGGTTTCGCTGAGGAAAATCAGGACCACCAGGATATAACTTAATAGGTATTGAAAGTGCTGCTGCTAAAGAAACTACCCCACGCATTCCCGTCCATCCCATGATTAATGGAGCTTTGAATCCGGGACTTCTCTTATCCGCTACCGTAATATAATTTCTGGCAATAAGAGTAATGATCACGGCTCCATAAGCAGACAAAATCCGGACAACTATCAACACACCCGTTATTAAAAGGCCATATCCTATTGCTGCAGAAAGACTTACTCCTTCCAGTCCTGAAGTAATTTCAGGAAGGTCTAATCCGATTAGCACAAACACCAAACCGTTTAATACAAAGGCGAAACTTTCCCAAACATTGATTCCCCGTAAACGTGATGAAGCACTTAATACACGATGCCTGTGATTAGAGAGTAGCAGGCCGCCGCTCACTACCGCAAGTACACCGGAACTATGCACTTCTTCAGCACAGATGTACATAATGTAAGGGGCTACAATTGTAAGAATGGTATCCATATTGGCATCTGTAGGCAGGTATTTATGGCACTCCATGAAAATCCATCCTATGACCAGGCCGATTCCGAGTCCTCCTACAACCATCCAGGAAAAGCTTAACGCCGCTTCATGCCATACAAATTGCCCGGTAGCTACAGCTACCATTGCAAAACGTAAAATAATAAGAGAAGAAGCATCGTTTAAAAGGCTCTCCCCCTCCAGGATTGATGACATCCTTTTGGGAACTTTCACAAATTTAAGAATGGCACCTGCACTTACAGCATCCGGCGGAGAAACAATTCCTCCCAGCAAAAACCCTAATGCCAAAGAAAATCCGGGTATGAAATAATTCGCTACAAAAGCGACGGAAATTGCAGTAAGAAAAACAACAACGAAGGCAAAACTTCCGATAATGCGCCGCCATTTCCATAATTCCTTCCAGGAAATAGACCAGGCTGCCTCATAAAGCAAGGGTGGAAGAAAAATAATAAAGATAAGTTCCGGATCAACCTTTATGGCGGGAATACCGGGAATAAAACTAATCAGTAATCCTGCAATTACCAAAAGAACAGGATAAGCCACCTTTATTTTATTGGCCAGCATTATAAGTAATACGATAGCAACAATAAGTGACAGATAAAAGGGGAAATTTTCAATCATTTTATCATGTTTAGAAATACAATGATAATGATTTGCTGACTTTTAATCCAAAAAAAAAATTGAATTTATAAAACGTTTACAAGAGGTCATTCCTTAAAAAATCTAACATTTGTTTCTATTTCATCGCTTTTAAAACCGTAAAACAGAAATCACTGTTGATGATAAGAATTCCTTAGTCCGTTGATATTATTTAGAAGATATTCAAATTTAAAAAAGAGCTTTTTTAATCAGAGTGTGAAGAATTTATTTTTCATGATCGCTTATAACGATTTATATTATCAAAAATAAACGTTTTTCAAATTGAAAATTTATCTGGAAATTTGTATAATCCTTTATGGTTATGAAGTAAAGGAATATGTATCCCATGAACTTATCTGAAAAAGCAGAAAGAAAAAGCAAACGTTTTCATTACATTAAATTATGTATTTTTCTTTCCGGATTATCTGTATTTGCCCAACTTTATCTTTTCCAGCCATTGCTTCCTTTGGTAGCAGATCATTTCCATACGACCGTAGGAGACAGCTCTTTGCTCGTTTCTTCTTCTACAATAGGAATGGCAGCAGGCCTTTTTTTCTTTGCTTTTAATGCAGACAGCTATTCAAGAAAGGGATTAATGGCATTTTCCCTTCTGTCTTCAGCTGTTCTCACTATTATTTCGGCATGGATTCCAAGTCTTACCGTATTGATATTCATTGGCATTCTAAAAGGTTTTGTGATTTCCGGTGTGTCCGCGGTAGCTCTGGCCTATCTCACCGAGGAGGTCCATACATCTGTGGTTGCCCTGGCTATAAGTATGTATCTTAGCGGGAATACAATAGGAGGAATGAGCGGAAGAATATTGGCGACACTTCTTTCAGGAGAATTGGGTTGGCAGAAAGCAGTCCTGATCATAGGCATCGAGAGCCTTATCCTTGGTTTACTATTCTGGAGGCTTTTTCCCGGATCAAAATTTTTCAATCCGCAAAAAGTAGATTATCACCTTAAAATAAAACAGATGAAGAGATTCCTTACAGACTCTTATATGCTAAGGTTGTATTTTGTTGCGGCGCTGTTGATGGGAGCTTTTGTAAGTGTATATAATTATCTTACATTCCGTTTGGAAGCCGCTCCATTCTCGCTCAATCATTTTTATATTGCATTTATATTTTTGATGTATACATTCGGAGTGTTCGGAACGATGATTACCAGCCGTTTATCAAAGAGAACGGAACAGAAGAATATTCTGAAAGGATCAATATTATTTATGATTGCCGGCGTTATCCTTCTTCTTTCGGAAAATATCTACATTGTTATTTTCGGACTCGGATTATTTACACTTTCTTTTTTTGCGGCCCATACTATGGCGAGCCAAATGACAGCGCTCCGTGCAAAAGAAGGAAAATCTTCTGCAACTTCTATGTATTGGCTATTTTATTATTTTGGTTCCAGTATTCTAGGGAGTGGCACCGGTTATTTACTACACGGCACTTCGTGGAGTTATTTTATCATATTCCTTATTGTAGCTATACTTACAGCCTTTCTGCTTGCATCCTTAAAATTTAACAATATCCACAAAGTATCGTAAGTAATAATCATTTATTTCAAGTAATATTTTATAATCCATAAATATTAACCTAATACATTAACATATATTTAAATAAAATATATTCTGTCAGGCATAGTATTTGCAACTCTATTTATTAACACACATCATTTTTAATAACCTCCTTAACACTAAATATTATGAACGTTGCAGACTTAAAGATTAGAAATTTAGTTGAGTACAAAAATCAAATTTTCACAATCACAGAGATCTTCCAAAATAATGCAAAAGATTATTTTGTAAAAATTGAAAATGATATCCAAAGTATCTCTGCCCCGGCTGATGCCATCAATCCAATCCAGATCACTGAAGAATGGCTGGAAGAATTCGGTTTTTCAAGAACATACAGTTCTGAACAACGCATCCGGTATGAGCGACCGGAAGAGTTTATTAAATATGACATCGATCTGAGCCCCAAAAAAATCGTAGAAGGTTTAAAGATTTACGGCAACTCAATCCGGTGCAGATACATTCATGAGTTTCAGAATATTTTTTCATGCCTTTTCGGAAAAGAGGCCTTTACACGAATGCAATATCACCAATAATGTAAACATAACAACTATATATAAATCCACAGCTTTCTGAAGCTGTGGATTTTTTTGTTTCTGTTTTATCCCATTTATTTTCTTAAAGGCTTAAATGCCGACCGGAGTTCCTGTGCAAAAATCTGGGGCTCTTCCCAGGATGCAAAGTGTCCTCCTTTTGTAACTTCATTAAAATACATCAGGTTAGGATATGCCTTTTCTGCCCATGTTTTGGGAGCCTGATAAATTTCTCCGGGAAATACAGTAATGGCTACAGGCACTTTGATGTCTCTTGTTTTCTGCTCTACGACATTAAAATTGTTATTATTATTTTCCCAGTATAGTTGTGCAGATGAAACAGCGGTATCCGTGAACCAATATAAACTGATATCATCAAGCATCTCATCTTTCGTCAGGGATTTTTCAGCATTTCCACCACTGTATGTCCATTCATTGAATTTATCCAGGAAAAAAGAGGCTAGTCCTGCAGGTGAATCTGTTAGTCCATAACCAAGTGTCTGAGGACGTGTTACCATCATTGCAGCATAACCACCGCCGCGGGTATATAATTTATTCAATGAGGCAAAAGCTGCTTTTTCTTTTTCTGACAAACTTTCAGGTGCCGGGCCTCCCGCTTTTAGAATATCAGCTATTTCTGCAGGCACAGTTGCAGGCATATTGACATGGATTCCCAGAAGCCCTTCCGGAGCCTGACGGCCCATCGCATCGGCAATAACCGCACCCCAATCTCCTCCCTGGGCTACATAATGATGATAACCCAGACGTTTCATCAGAACATCCCAGCTTTTGCCTATCCTTTCAACATCCCAACCTGTTGTTTTAGGTTTTTCTGAAAACCCGTAACCAGGCATAGAAGGAATTATTACATCAAAAGCGTCTTCAGCTTTTCCACCATATTTTACAGGATCTGTAAGAGGTTCAATGGCTTTTAATTCTTCAAATACAGACCCTGGCCAACCATGCGTAATAATCAAAGGCATTGCATTTTTATATTTCGACCGTACATGAATGAAATGAATATCCAACCCATCTATTTTAGTTATATACTGTGGATAGGCATTTAGTTTATTTTCCGCCTTATGCCAGTCATAACTATTTCCCCAGTATTTTACAAGATCCTGAATCTGGTTTAGTCTTACTCCTTGTGACTGGTCTGTTACCGTCTCTTTACCTGGCCATCTGGTCGCATTGATCCGCTGGCGAAGTTCTTTGATGGCAGTTTTGGGAATACGTACATGGTAAGGGCGGATGGTTTCAGTTTCTTTTGTTGTATTCTGTGCAAAAGATGTTGCTGATAATAACATAAATACACCTGCAGTAATAGTCGTTTTTAAATTGTTTGCTTTTGTTTCCATTGTTTTGATTTTAAGAAGTTGATTTTTTAATTATTTTTTCGGCAAATGTATTGTGCTGCTCGTCGCAGATCAATCATCATCAGGTCCAATAAGACTAAATGAACGATAAACCGGTCATTTCAAAACTTAAAATCTACACCCGCTTTTTGAGTACTTATTCTGATCATTATTTTCTGCTCTAATCATAGTATATCCTTCAAAATTGTTCTTCCTAAAACCCCTGAAAAATATCCCAGATCCTATTTGCCCGCCTCATCCTCCAAAATGTCTGTTTCACCCTTATGAAGCTGGTAACCGAAGAAGATTCAGACTTTCTTTGCAAAGTATTTCAACAATTATTAACTAAAATTTACACTCATGAACAATGATCAAAAAACAGCAGAAATAGTAAAAGTACTCTATACTGCGAAAACAAAAACTACGGGAGGACGACAAGGCAACGCTAAAAGTGATGATGGAAATCTGGATCTGTTATTATCTCCTCCGGGATCAAAAATGGCGGGGACAAATCCGGAACAGTTATTTGCTGCAGGATGGTCCGCCTGCTATATCGGAGCTTTAGGTCTTGCTGCCAAAAAATTGGGAGTACTAATCCCTTCTGAGACTTATGTGGATGCCGAAGTAGATCTGGGAATGAATGGGGAAGACTTCCTTTTACAGGCCCGGCTTTCTATTGCTCTTCCTGGTTTGGAAAGAGAGATTGCACAGCAATTAACAGAACTCGCTCATCAGACCTGCCCCTATTCTAAGGCAATACACGGTAATATCAAGGTAAGTACTACTCTTATTTAAAAAGAAAATCCACAACATTGAAGTTGTGGATTTTTTTAGAATTTAATCAATTTACCTTTTTAGTTTTAAGATGTAATCCATCCGATATCATCTCGAGTTCATAAACTCCTGTATCTTTGTTTAAGGTAAATATCAGTCCGTCATTTGAGGCAGGATCAAAAAAGAATGTAAATTCAGAATCAGGGACACCTTCTGAGGTCTCGCCATCTTTGTTAGTAATGTACAATTTTCCCTCCTTAATGGTAATGACTAAATATTGAGATTGGTCGATTTCGAGAATGTATTTTCCTTCATACCGCTTCATTACATTTTCAGATAGACTAATCTTTTGTCTTTTTATTGCTCGAGGAACATGGTATGCTTTTCCTTCAAATATCTTCACGATATCTTGCGTCACCTGTTGAAAAGGAACTCCGGTGTAGTTGCTTAGAAAAATGAAATCAAATCCGGTTTTCCGGTTTTTATAAAAATAAGCCCGGTATCCAGGTCTGCCGCCAGCTTGTGCCAATACATCATTTTCGTCAAACAATTCTTTAATAAGATCTTTTTGAAGATGTTTACCATTAAAACCTTCTTGGGAGAAATGGAAAAGATCATCAATCGTTGAAGCGTAATTGCCGGTTTCAAACCGATCGAGTTCCTTTGCAGAAGCTTTAATTATTTTCCCATCTTCTATATCAAATCCATTCACAAAATTTTTAATCGGACTCTTACCATTATATTCATTGGTATTGTGAAGACCAATAGGGTCAAATATTTCTTTTTTTATGAATTTTAGATAACCCTCAGAAGCTACTTTGTTAATAATGTTATGCAATAATAAAAATCCAATATTGGAGTATAATGTCTGGGATCCGGGTTCAAATAAAAGTTTTTCCTTTTTAGCCAATTCAATGATCTGGTCACCGGATAATTTATCAAACTTTTCATAATCTGTAATTTCCCTTGGTAAGCCAGACTGATGCTGCATAAGATGCCGGATGGTGATTTTTTCTCCTTCCGGAAAACCAGACAAAAACTTTGACAAATGATCGTTAAGCGATATTTTGTTCTGTTCTACCAATTTCAGGATTCCATATTTTACAAAAACCTTTGAAACAGAAGCAATAATAAATGTACTGTTTCTATTGATCAGCATATCCCTAGGTCCGTTTTGTAAATTGTATGTTTTATTGAGAAGCACCACTCCATTTTTTGCAATTATAACATTTCCATTAAACTGCCTTAGAGCTGTAAGAGATGAAAAATATTCATCTGCTTCCTTTTTTATTGTAGTATTTTCCACACCTACATTTAGTTGCGAACCTTCCTGACTAAAACCCAGTGAAAAGAACAGTAAAAAAAGCATCAGCGAAAATTGATATTTCATAATTATTGGTTTTTTGGTGGTAAAAGGCTTTACGAATAATCCGATTTAAAGTTAGAAAAATATAGTAATAAGTTTATTTTTTTACCTGTACCCAGCCTTATCCAAATCCTCTATTTTGATACTAAAATATCTTCCTAAGCTGTATTCCATTTAAAATGGCTTCGCCTTCATGAGGAATAAAACCAACTGTTATTCCCTGTCCTCTATTTACCAAAATAGTAGTTTTTGTACTGTATGCTGTAATAGGAGCAAGATGATTATCGTCTGAAAGATTTTCAAGAAAAATAAAACCATTCAGGGAAACATCAAATTTCCGAGTATATCCCAACTTATTTTCTGACCGGGTATTGCTTTCAAGGTTATACACCAACTTTTCCTGTTCCGTAGGGGTAAGGAGCTCCGCAAAGTGCAGTGTAATTTCGTAAAGTCCGTAAGGGACATCAGCTTTAAAGCTTTTCAGACCAACACGCTGTGTTTCATACATTGCATCATAAGCAGTTCCCAGTATATTTCTTCTTGAACCGTACTTTTCACTTTTTTCATCTTCCCGATACACTTTTCCGCCTACATATCCCCAGCTTCCCGGTTTATACTCCTGCTCAGGCACCCAGCTTTCTTTCGTTACTTCATCTTCAAACATTCTCTGATCTCCCAAACTTACATTTAAAGTTGTAAATGTATTTTCCGTATTTTTCAACTGATTGGCAATTACATGAAAATCAATGGCTATAAGATCTTCGTCACCTCTGTCCGTAACAGCTTTGAGGGTGTTAAGTCCATTTTTAAAACTGCATGCAAAGACAGCTTTCCCGTCTTTCACATTTTGTATGCCAATCAATTGTCCGTTATTCCAAAGCTTCACTTCTTTCTGATTGCTATACACTGTTACCGGTTGAGTGGCTTCTGTATTACTTCCGGGGTCCGCCTGCTGTGCCCGGTACAACCAGTCCGAGCCTCCAATTTTCACAAAAGGCTGTTGAGCCAATGCTGCTTTGTATATGAAATAGCTGTCTTTTGGTTTTCGGTCCGTCGTAAGTAATCCTTTGTTGTTAATATGAGGAACGGCTTCCTGACGGCTTTCGTTTCCAAACTCTGCAAGATTCCATACAATGGCACCTGCAATGAAGGCGTATTTTTTAATGATCTTAAGATAGGATTCATGATAAAGATTAGCATATTCCTGGGTTTTATCAAAAATTACAGGGCTGAAACTGTGAAGCCGGTAATCTGAATCTGCTCCGAACTCGGAAATAATCAAAGGTTTTAAAGGAAATTCTTTATGATGCTTTAAAACAAAAGTTTCAAAGTCTCCGAATTTCCCTCCATACCATCCCTGATATAAATTCCATCCCGCGATTTTAGGTATATCGATAAGTCCAACTTTTTTATATAAATCGAAATCTCCGTGAAATGCAATCATAGTATATCTTTCCTTATCTTCATCCCGGCAGAGATTTTCCATTTTCAGAGCAAGCTCATGAAGATTTTTCCAATACTTTTCTCTTTCCGGTGTTTTGTCCTTATACAAGGGCTGAATAAGAACCTCATTCATATAACTCCATATAACTACGCTCGGATGATTATAATTCTGCCGTATCATTTCACGTTGCATATCGAGCATATTATGAGTGTAAACTTCACTTTCGGTGATCTGATTGTTACCCGGTGTTTCCACAGCAGTTAATATTCCAAGGCGATCACATGCTTCCATAACAGCAGGATCCTGGGGATAATGAGAAACCCTTAAAAAATTTCCACCCATATCCTTCAGCCATTGCACATCATTGATATGCAAGGCGTCGGAAAGAGCAGATCCCATGCCTTTAAAATCCTGATGCCTGCTTGCTCCCATAATTTTATAGGGTTTACCGTTCAGATAAAATCCTTTTTCAGCATCGAAATGATACCATCTAAAACCTAAAGGATTGACCACCTCGTCATATACGATCTCATTTTTTGCATCTCTCAATACATTCACAACTTTATACAGGTAAGGATTTTCAGGACTCCATAAATTTGGTTTTTTGATGTTTTTTACCTGAACCGTAAAGCTTCCATCCTTATCAGGATCCGTTTCAGAAACGGCGACCTCTTTGCCTTCTTTATCATAAATCGTTGTTGTAATTTTAACCTTTTTGCTGACAGAAACTTTCCCCCTGATCTGAACACTGGCAGATTCTTCACTTACGGAAGGAGTAGAAATAAACACACCGCTACTTGCATAATTATCCATATCGAAATGGTTTTTGTCTACTGCAATGAGATAGACATCCCGGTAAATACCACCATATACGCTGAAATCTCCTCCAAGCGGGGGAATATCAGGATCATGGCTGTTATCCACTTTTACCCTGATTGTATTTTTTCCTTCGTTTAAAAGGCTGGTAATATTGAAACTAAATGCAAGATAAGATCCTCGATGTACCCCCGCCCTTTTACCATTTACAAATACTTCTGCAACCTGGCTGGCCCCTTCAAAATAGAGGTATATGTTTTTATCCTTCCAACCCTCAGGAATGTACAATTCTTTCTGGTACCATCCTATTCCCCGATAGTACCCGGGTTCATCATCCATAACATCTTCAACATTCCATGTATGGGGAATATTTACCTGCTCCCAATATCCTTTTTTATTATCATCTTTTTCAACTCCTCTGTGAAATTGCCAGGAAGTATTAATACTTTGCTTGATCCTTTGTGAAAAAGACACAAACGGAATTAATGACAGGAATACTATAATCAGATTTCTTATCGAATAGGTCATACTTCGGGATTTTGGAAATAATTATTTGTTACAATGTAATTATTGTCTCAAATAGAGACAAATACAAATTTAATAGAAATTATCGTGCTTTAGTTTTTTTTCTTTCTTTTAGTTAATTCACATTTTAATATAAAAACCATTCTCATATTTCATTGTAAGACATTCCATATGCTTTTAGTTCAAGTCCTATCCATTTAATTAAAAAACAACTTTATTTGTTTATAATTACATTAAAATTTAAACATAAAAACTCACATATTATTAATAATTTATTAAAGCAACGTTCATCTTAATTTCAGCCCGTTCCAAGCTTTAGAACCTATTTTTACACTGAGAATTAATATACTAAAGTGAAGAAAATTTTAACGTCTGTTCTATTGTGTGCATCCATCTATTTTTATGCACAATCCGGGACCGTTTCCGGAAATATCAATGATGATTCGAAAATTACATTACCGGGAGCAAAGATCTCCCTTGCACCTGGAAACATTTATACGACATCGGATGAGCATGGAAATTTTGTTTTCCTGAATGTTCCTGCGGGAAATTATACAATGAAGGTAGATTATATGGGATATGGCAGTAATGAATACAACATTGTGGTGGAAGCAGATAAAAACACCAGACAAAACATCATTTTTACCAGAAAAGAAACCCAGATTAAAGAGGTTGTGGTAACCGGGGCCACTTTACGGAACCAGGCCAGAGCCCTGAATAAACAAAAGAATAATGCCAATATTACCAATGTAATCTCTTCTGATCAGATTGGGCGTTTTCCGGATGCCAATATTGGGGATGCTTTGAAAAGAGTTCCTGGAATTACGATACAGAATGACCAGGGGGAAGCAAGAAATCTTATCATCCGAGGGCTCGCTCCCAATCTGAATTCGGTGACTTTAAACGGTGACCGTATCCCATCTGCAGAAGGTGATAACAGAAATGTTCAAATGGATCTGATTCCGTCCGATATGATTGCAACAATTGAAGTCAACAAAACATTGACGCCGGATATGGATGCGGATGCAATAGGTGGATCTGTAAATCTTATTACAAGAGCTTCACCTAACGGGCAAAGAATTTCCGCAACATTAGCAGGCGGATACAATCCGATTCGTGAAAAGGGAAATTATACCGCAGGCTTCGTATATGGAAACCGATTTCTGAATAATAAACTGGGTGCCGTTTTTAGTTTTTCCTATAATAATAACAATTTCGGATCGGATAATATAGAACCGACCTGGAGCCTTGCCGAAGATATTGCAAAGACAGCCTATGTCAGTAAAATGGGAGTTCGTTATTATAATGAACATCGTATACGACATAGTTTTGACCTGAATATGGATTATGAATTCAATTCGAAAAACAAAATTTATGCTTCTGCAATGTATAATTTCAGGAATGATAAGGAAAACAGGTATGCTTTGGGCTACAAAATAAAACCTGTGTATAATACGGATGAAACTGAAATCACAGGATGGAGCGGAAGTATTACGAGACAAGATAAAGGTGGAGATACTGCTAACGATAATACGCGTCTTGAAAAACAGAAAGTTCAGAACTATGCATTAAGAGGAGAACATCTCCTGGGTTCCAAAATTGATCTGGACTGGTCTATGAATTATGCTACCGCCAGTGAAAAAAAGCCTCATGAACGACATATAGAGTTTGAACGTAAAAACGTAAATTTCCTGAGTGACCTCAGTGATCCGGAAAGACCAATGATCAATCCTGCAACATCAGATAATCTCGGGAGTTATAAATTAAGTGATCTTTCTGATTCCAACAGTTTCACCCAGGAAAAGGAATTCGGAGCAAAAGTAAATCTACGTTTCCCACTTTCTGTGATTGAGGATCAGAAAGGAAGATTACGTGTGGGAGCGCGTTTACGTATAAAACAAAAAGAAAGAGAAAATGATTATTATGCTTTTGAACCGCTTAACAGTTTGGGAAGTCTTTTAACGGTTCCAACTACCTATTTTGATGGTTATAACTTTCAGCCGGGTAATTATGTTCCGGGGGCTTTTGTAAGTACGTCGTACATGGGAGGACTGGATCTGTTTAATCCCAATCTATTTAAAGGAGAACTTAAGCCGGAAGAATTCCTTTCCAGTAACTACCGTGCAAAAGAGCATATATATGCCGGATATATCCGATGGGATCAGGATCTCAGTGACAAATTCTCTATGATTGCCGGTGCGCGTCTTGAAACGACCACAATTGATTATACAGGAAACTATGTAATGGATGAAGAAAATCTTGTAGGAAAGATCAATAATAAAAACACATACACTAATATTTTACCTAATATTTCCTTCAAATATGTTCCGGAACAGAATCTTGTTTTCCGGGCTGCTTTTACTACGGCTTTGGCACGTCCTAATTATTATGCACTCGTACCTTTCTTAAACGTTATTTCGGCAGATGAGCTGATATCTGCAGGAAATCCAAATCTTAAAGCAACATATGCGTATAATTTCGATTTCATGGCAGAAAAGTACTTTAAATCAGTGGGGATTCTTTCAGGAGGTGTCTTTTATAAAAACCTGAAAGACTTTATTTATACCTATTCCAGAAAAAACTATACAGCGGCGGATTTTTCACAAGATTTTACAGGTCAGACCAATCCTATTCCTGACGGGGAGAGTAACTGGAGATTTACGCAACAAAGAAATGGAGATAATGTAGACATCTATGGTTTTGAGGTCGCTTTACAGAGACAGCTGGACTTTATTCCGGGGGCATTCTGGAAGGGTCTTGGAGTATATGTTAATTATACCTATACTAAATCCAAAGCCAAAGGAATTACGAACGAAGAAGGTGTGGAAAGAACAGATGTAGGATTACCGGGAGCAGCTCCCCACATGTTCAACGGATCTCTGTCGTGGGAAAATAAACGTTTTTCAGCAAGGGTTTCTATGAATTATGCATCTTCTTATATTGATGAACTGGGTGGAAATTCGTTCGATGACCGCTATTATGACAAGCAGTTGTTCCTTGACGCAAATGCCTCATTCAAAATTACCAGCCAGCTGAGAGTATTTGCTGAAGCCAATAATTTAACGAATCAGCCGTTAAGGTACTATCAGGGAATTCAAAGCAGAACAGCTCAGGTAGAATATTACAGGCCCCGGTTTACGATGGGTGTAAAGTTTGATTTTTAATGTTATACAGAATGATAAAGATAAATACACGTGTTGCTCTCATCATGTTACCTTTGCTCATTAATTGTGCAGGACAAAATGAATTGGGAAAAAAAATAGAACCAACTGTTATTACAGAACAGGTCGGTTATGATACCGATGACCCGGCTATCTGGATCAATCCGGAAGATGCTTCAAAAAGCATTATCATAGGTACCGATAAGGATACCAATGGCGGGCTGTATGCTTTCGACCTGAATGGAAAGATCATTAACAAAGTTACGGGCTTAAAACGTCCGAATAATGTAGATCTCGAATATGGATTTTATTTACACGGAAATACAATAGATTTTGCTGCCGTTACAGAAAGGGAAACGAATACAGTTAGACTTTATTCTCTTCCTGAATTAAAGGAAGTTGGTGCATTCCCTGTTTTTGATGGTGAAAAAGAGCGATCTCCCATGGGAATTTCTCTTTATAAAAACCCTGAAACAGGCGATTTTTTTGCTGTTGTCGGAAGAAAATCCGGACCGGCAGATGGCTATTTGTGGCAATATAAATTAACCGAAAAAGAAGGGAAAATTACGGGCGAGGTTGTACGGAAGTTTGGAAAATACAGTGGCTTGAAAGAAATAGAAAGCATTGCGGTGGATGATGAAGCAGGATATATTTATTATTCTGATGAACAATTCGGGGTGCATCAGTATTATGCAGATCCATCTAAAGGAAATGAGGAACTTCTGGTTTTCGGAAAGGGTGATTTCACATCTGATGTGGAAGGAATTTCCATCTACCCTACTTCTTCAAAGAATGGATATATCCTTGTTTCCAACCAGCAAAAAGATACTTTCAACGTCTATATGAGGGAAAATCCGTCAAAAGGAAAGATTGCAGAAATTCCGGTTTCAACCAGTGAAAGCGATGGTTCGGAGGTTACAAACGTAAACCTTGGTCCAAAGTTTCCAAAAGGGATGTTTGTAGCAATGAGCAACGGAAAGGTTTTTCATCTGTATGACTGGAGAACGATTGAAGATAGAATTAAAAGCCAGATAAAGAACTGATTTTCAGTATGGATAACTGATGTAAAATATATTCATCATTGAAATACCACGGTTGAAATCTATTTTTAATATAGAAAAACAAGAAGCCTTTACTATTACGTAAAGGCTTCTTTCCACCAAAAGATATAAATATGAAAAAAAAATATTTATTCTGAAATCCGGATACCGCAAGATCAAAGCTTACCGGTATGTGCTGAAAGCTCTGTGGCTTCAAGCATGATATAATGTAAATCTGTGTTTTTTACGAAAGGTTTTAGCAGTTCACTTCCCGGCCCGAACATGGCAAGTTCCACATAATCACCCGAGTGATCCATGCTGATCCAGCCAACAGAATTATGCTTTTTCTGAATTTCCGAATACAGTTTAAAGGGAAGCTTTTTATAATTATATAACCCACCTTCTTTATCAAGACTGGTGTAGAAACTTAAAAGACTTTTAGCTTCATCATCAGCCAGGCTTATGGCGTTGGTCTCATAGATCCAGTCTTTCGTTTGCTGCAGGTTAAAATCGGGATGGATTGCATTCAGGACATATTCATTGGTGAATTTATAATGGGCAATAGTATTGAAGTTTCGGGTAGCATCCGCGCCATAAATTGTTCCCGGATTGGCATTGCCGTGATCTGTGGTGATAATAACCAATGTGTTCTTATCTTTTTCAGCAAAATCAACAGCTACTTTTACAGCTTCTTCGAAAGCAATCTGATCATGGATAAGTGCCGCAACATCATTTGCATGTGCAGACCAGTCCACCTTACCTCCTTCAATCTGAAGCACAAAACCTTCTTTATGATCTTTCATCTGGTCTATTGCCGTCTTTGCCATCTCAGCAATTGTTGGTGTAGATTGTAAAGCTGCTATATTAGCCCTATCAATTGAATAAGGTAGTGCTCCTGTATTGAATACTCCTAATACCGGTTTGCTTTTATCGATATTCTGCAGATCCGAACGGTTTTTTAGAATCTGATATCCTTTTTGTTTATACAAACCGTATACATCTTTTTTGTCTTCTCTTTTCGCGGGATTAAAAAATTCATCTCCTCCCCCCATCATCACGTCAAATCCTATTTCAGCATACATTTCCGCAATTTCAGGCTCGGCATTCCTGCTGGCTGAATTGATACAAAAGCCGGCAGGTGTGGCATGGGTAATGGTTACAGTAGTGACACATCCTGTTTTTTTACCCGCTTTTTTAAATTTCTGCCAGATGGGAACATATTTTTCACCATTAGCGCCGATATTTAGTACGCCATTCTTTACCCTGAACCCACCACCGAAAGATGAGCTTGCAGCAGCAGAATCGGTAACAATTGAACTCGCAGAGGCAGTATCCATCAATGCTCTGGATACTTTATTTTCTTTATATAAATTGATCCAGTTTCCACTTTTCCCAAGGATATTCTGGGAATACAGGTTCGCTAACGCCAGTGTTCCGGAACTCATTCCATCGCTTACCATAAAAATGATATTCTTAGCTTTTTTGTAGGATTTGGGTTTTACAGCAGGTTCGGTGGCCAGAACATTAACCGGATTAATTGCAAACAATCCGGAAAGCAATGCCGAACCTTTTAGAAACTTTCGTCTGTTCATTTTCATTAACATTTCACGATGCAATATAGATAATTAAAATTTAATAATGAAACAATGTTGCATTAATTAATTGTAAATTTAATTTTAACAGAATTGATCATATATTCTGCGGAAAAGGATCCTGAAAAATTACAGATTCATCAAACATTTTCTTTTCATCTCCGGTTAAGAGACAATACTCCAGATCTGCCATCATCTTTTCCTGATCTAAATTCTGCCCGATAAAGACCAATTCATTGATGCGGTCCCCCCAGTTTTTATCCCACCGGCTTTCTATAAATTCCTGATTTTGCAGAAATGAAGAATACTGCACTCTATTGCTCATAGGCATACTGGACCACCATACTCCTGCTTTTTCAAGACGGAAAGAACCGCCTGCCTGCGAAAAGTTCAATGCGTCATCAGGACGTGAAGCAAGCCAGAATAAACCTTTTGCCCGTAAAGCACCTTCCGGATATTGTTCGTTCAGATAGGTCCATAACCTCATCGGATGGAATGGCTTTTTGTTTCTGAAAACAAATGATCCTATTCCATATTCTTCAGTTTCCGGAGTATGATGTTCTGCTTCCAGCTCTTTCTGCCATCCGGCAGATTGTTGGGCTTCTTCAAAATCAAATAAATGAGTATTCAGTATTTCCCCGGGAGCTACTTTCCCAAATTCAGAAGTGATAATCCTTGCAGCAGGATTCAACTTTCCGATGGTTGCTTTTAAAAAGCCAATAGTTTCTGAGTTTACCATATCCGTCTTATTCAATATGATTACATTGGCAAACTCTATCTGATCCGTCAGCAGATTTACGATCGTACGGAAATCACCTTCCATATCAGTAAGATCGCGGTCCATTAATAACTCGTTGGAGCCAAAATCTTTAAAAAAATTAAAGCAATCCACTACAGTAACCATTGTATCTACATAGCTGAATGCGGAAAGATCAATCCCGTTTTCCTCATCTGCATAGGTAAAAGTTTGTGCTACTGGAACAGGCTCACTGATACCGGTGCTTTCAATTAAGAGATAATCAAATCTTTTCTCTTTTGCCAGCCGTTCTACTTCAATCATCAGATCTTCGCGAAGAGTACAGCAGATACAGCCATTACTCATTTCCACCAGCTTCTCTTCTGTACGGGATAATGTACCCTGATTTTCTACAAGGCGTGCATCGATATTGATTTCACTCATATCATTAACGATTACCGCTACTTTTAAACCTTCTTTATTGTGTAAAACGTGATTCAGTAATGTCGTTTTTCCGGCACCAAGAAATCCGCTGAGCACGGTTACGGGAAGTTTATTCTCCATAATAGGTTAATGTTGATGATTATTAAAATTGAAAATATGGCCTGCAATTAAACCTGCAGCTCCAACATATATTAAAGGAATATGGATTTCAAAAATCAGGTCTACCAATACAGACACGGAGATTAAAAGAATGGAGATCCAAAACCACCATTTCAGCCATGTTTTTGAGATTTTCTTCGTGACTCTATAAACTACGATGGCTCCGATGAGCAGAAACGCCAGATCGATATAGGGATTGTGGGATATTCCAAGGGGAACGATCATCAGTAAAGGAAAGACAATACAATGAATCAGGCATAAAACCGCTGCGGAAATACCTACTGCATCTAAAATTTTTGATTTCATAAATGATATTTAAGTTTAAAATACTTATCGTAACTTTGTTGCAAATGTAGATATTAATTTTAATTAATGCAACAAAGTTGCAATAAAATCATGAAACAAGTCAGAAACACCCAGGCCAAAACAGAAATATTAAACATTATTAATAGCTCTGACAGCGCATTATCTCACACTGCTATCCAGGAAAAAATCGGGGATCTGTGCAACCGTGTTACCACTTACCGCGTGCTCGACCGTCTTGAAGAGGAAGGAAAAATCCATAAGATCGTTAATGTGGATGGTGTTGTAAATTACGCAAAATGCCATCATTGCACAGAAAATGATCACTCTCATAATCATATTCACTTTAATTGTGAAAAATGCTTGTCTGTAACATGCATAGAAAATGTGGTTCCTGAAATAACACTCCCTAAACACTTTGTTGCCAAAAGCTACAATTTTGTGGTAAGTGGAATCTGTCCGAAATGCTATCAGAACTAACAACAGGTTACTTTAAATAAAGTAAAATATCTGTGAATTGCTACACGTTTTTTATTTATTTTTGATTTCAGGACATTTCAGCGTAAAAAATACATGAAAGGGTTCTATATCACGAATATGAAAAACATAAAATTTTCAAAAATCTTCAGGCTGGTTCGTTGGAAAGAATTTCTGGCAGTTATTATTTTATTACTGGCCTTCGTATTTTTCCGCAGTGAAAGACACGAACTCGCAACCATAGGCCCTCAATTGCAAAACTCAAAATTAAGCTGGGTTCTGACAGGTATACTTTTAACATTGATTTATGTCCTGCTCCAAGGTTTAATGTATGTAACGAGCTTTCGTGCAACCCAACTGAATGTAGGGATATCTGATGCCACCGTTTTATTTTTAAAACGAAACTTTCTCAGTGTATTTCTTCCTGCCGGAGGTGTAAGCTCGCTGGCATACCTTCCCAGGAATATCAGAACAAAAGGATATAAATCCTCCAAGATCCATCAGGCAAGTGCAATTTATGGATTTGTAGGATTACTAACGGTAATGATCGTAGGAATCCCGTTAATTGCTTACGCAGTCCTGATCAATAAAAGCTTCAATGACAGCTGGGTGGGGATTATTGTCTTGGCTGCTATTCTTTTAGGCAGTTATTCAGTATTCGTTTCGTTCCGTAAGAAAAATTCCTTCTACCAGTTTCTGGATCGGAAATTTCCTAAATTCATTGCTTCCATAGATGAGATATTCAATAATGAAATCGACAGAAAGTATTTCTGGATCACTATTTTAGTTTCAGTACTTATTGAATTCTGTGGTGTTTTCCATCTCCTGATTGCCATGTATGCTTTCGGAGTTCCGGCATCATTTTCTGCTGCAGCGATATCGTATGTTGTTTCGATTCTACTGATGATCGTCTCCCCTTTCCTCCGTGGCTTGGGAGCCGTGGAGTTTTCGCTTACCTATATTCTTACGAACTTCGGATACAGCCACGCTGACGGTTTAGGCATTACTCTGCTCTACCGTTTTTTTGAATTCTGGATTCCATTGGTTCTTGGGATTTTTGCTTACCTATGGAGCGGACGGAAACTATTGGCCCGTATTTTACCTGTAGTTATGATTTTTTTATTGGGCATCATCAATATCCTTTCGGTAATTACTCCAGCCCTTACGGATCGTTTACACATCCTGAAAGGGTATCTGCCCTGGGAGCTGATCCATATTTCCAAAATGATCACGCTCATTTCCGGGGTCTTGCTGCTTGTAACCTCCGCTAATCTTTTCCGGGGATATAAAAGAGCCTGGTATTTTGCAGTAGTACTCACCATAGTATCCATTATTTTTAATTTGTCTAAAGCACTTGACTATGAGGAGGCCTTATTTTCTGCATTTACTTTGGGACTTCTCTGGTACAGCAGAAAGGAGTATATCTTTACGACTAAAATCGTTTCTTTACAAAGAGGTTTCAGCTGGTTTTTAGGAATATTCACCATTATCCTTATTTTCAACTATTTCAGCTTTTACTTTATCAGTAAATCCCATTTCGGCATTGATTTTACAAAGAAAGAAGCCCTTTATTATACATTGTACACATTCCTGCTGTTCAAAGATTCGGGACTTACCCCTCTTACCGGATTTGCACGGGATTTCCAGAACCTTAACTATATTCTTGGGGTAATTTCCTGGTTGGTGCTCATTCTTTCGTTTTACAGAACTCATTCCTGGGTCGTGAAAGATGAGAAAGAAAATGCCATTAACGCTAAACAGCTGATAGAAGAATTCGGAACATCTTCATTGGATTATTTTAAGTTGGCCAAAGAAAAGGAGTTTTATTTTTCTGAAGAAATTAATGGGGTTGTGTCTTTTCGTACGGCGAATGGATTTGCAGTTGTTCTCGAAGAGCCCGTATGCGCTGAACATCACAAAACAGACCTGATCAGGGAATTCGATCTGTTCTGTAAGAAAAACAATTTAAAAACCTGCTATTACAGAGTGAGTGAAAGTGGTATTATTTATTTTAATCCCTTAAAAAAACAAAAATTGTTTATCGGTCAGGATGCCATCCTGGATGCTGAAGGTTTTACGCTTACAGGAAAAGATAAAAAGACGATCAGGAATGGCATCAATGCGGTTGAAAAGTCCGGTTATATTACGGAAATACGATATGCGCCTCAGGATGATAAAACTATAGACCAGATCCAAAGTGTTTCTGATGAATGGCTCAGGGAATTTGATAAAAAGGAAATTGTTTTTGCAGAGGGAATGTTTGATCGCGATACGGTAAGAAACCAGGATCTTATTACCATTTCTGATAATAACGGACGATGCGTTGCATTTCTGAATATAATTCCCCATTGTGCTCCTGACGAGTGCAGCTATGATATGATCAGAAAAACTGAAGATGCTCCCAACGGCAGTACTGATGTACTGATCGTAAAACTTGTAGAATATGCCAAAAGCAAAAACCTGAAATACATAAACATGGGAATGACTCCAATGGCAGGGATACAACAGACCCATAATACGGCTGAGGATATCATGAAGTTTGCATATCAGAGGGTCGGTAGCTTTAAACATTATCAAACACTGCGAAACTTTAAAGAGAAATATGCCAGTCTCTGGGAAGATCAGTATCTTGTTTATAACAGTGATTTTGAACTGCTCCAGATACCAACGGCATTAAATAAAGTGATGAAACCATAGAAAAATGATGAATAGACTACGAAAATTCGGCAATCTCCTATCATTATCCCTACTGATCATTTTTTCAGGCTGTCAAAAAGATAATGACTTCAAAATAACGGAATGGAATTCAAACACCGACAAACCTGTTATCTTTTACATCAGTGGCGACGCCGGCTTTAATACTTTTACAAAAGGCCTGGGTACAGATCTCCACAAATTAGGGTATGATGTGTTTGCTTTGGACACGAAGGCTTACTTCTGGAATAAAAAAACACCGGAACAAACTTCCGGAGATATAGAGAATTACATCAACCAGCAATTGCAGGGACGGAAAAATCAAAAAGTAGTTCTTCTTGGGTTTTCATTTGGTGCTGATGTAACTCCATTTGTATATAACCGTTTTACTCCTGATCTGAAAAGCAAGATCCAAAAAGTATTTATTATGGGGCCTTCCAAAAGCAATGACTTTCAGATTCACCTGGATGAATATTTTGGAGTTGAGCCCAAAGGAAGTGTACAGGTCATCCCGGAGATCAACAAAATGGGAACAGTTCCTGTACTGCTTATTGTAAGTGATTTTGAATTTGCCCATTTTCCGTATTATGAAATAAAGCTGGGTAGTAATTATAAGATGAAACATATTCCGGGAAACCATCATTACGGAAATAATACGAAGATGCTGGCCAACTTTATCAATCTTAATTTATAAAATACAGCGACCGCACCGGTTGGAAAAATTAATAACCTTGAAGTCATCAACAAAAAATAATATGAAAAATAAACCAATAACAGAATACACCAATGAGGAACTCATTAATCAGGAAAAAAATTCAAAAGCAATAACCATTTTGCTTATGGTTGCTATTCCACTTTTATTCTTTAGTAATCTTTTTCTAACATTCAAACACAAATTCAGTGCTTTGGCCGTGATTCCTATCGCTCTGGTTCCTATTTTAATTGTAAATATTAATAAATGGAAGCAACTTAAAAAAGAAAAGGCCGATAGAAATCTATAAAATAAAAGCCTTCCAGAATTATTGAAAGGCTTTTAAAATAGGAATATAAGTTAATCCCGTTTCTTATTGATATATTTTTCAAACCGTTTTAAACCTTCTTCCAAAACTTCTCTGGGACAGGCAATGTTCATTCGCAAAAAACCTTCCCCGGAACTGCCATACATTGTTCCCGGATTCAGCCACAATTTTTCTTCCTTAAACAGGAGTTTTGAAAGTTCTTCAGATCCTTTACCCAAAATCCGGCAATCCAGCCATACAAGGTAGGTCGCCTGTAATAGGCCAATGGTTATATTGGGTAAATGATCTTTGCAGAAATCTTTTAAAAACAGATAATTATTATACAAATATTCTTTTAATTCCTCCATCCAGTCCCTTCCATGTGTATAGGCAGCAATTAAAGCTTCAGCCGCAAATGGATTGATACCATAAGTCTCCTGTACGGATAATATTTTTGAAATTTGTTTTTTAAACTCCTGATCTTTAGTAATAACATATGACACAGGCAGGCTGGACAAATTAAATGTTTTACAGGGAGAACCGCAGGTTACAGAAAGTAGATCATAATCTTCCGCTACAGAAAGAAATGGCACATGCTTGTTTTCTTTATACACGATATCGGCGTGAATTTCATCAGAGATAACCATCACATTATGTCTCGAACATATTGAAGCTATTTTTTCCAGTTCCTGTCTTGTCCATACTCTTCCTACAGGGTTGTGGGGACTACAAAGCAGCAGCATTTTATTCTGAGGGTCTGAAGCCTTCATTTCGAGGTCTTCAAAATCAATCTGATAGTTTCCGTTTTCGTAGATCAGATGATTTTCAACCGCATGGCATCCGCAATTTTCAATCAGTAAAAAAAAATGGTTGTATACAGGTGATTGTACTATAATATGATCTCCCGGCTGAAGGTATGTTCTTACAATAGCAGAAATTACCGGAATCATTCCCGGAACAGGAAGCAGCCATTCTTTTTTTAAACTGACCTCATGACTTGTTTCCCACCAACTGATAATTGCATCATAAAGTGCATGGGGAGTAAAGCTATATCCAAACATTCCCTGTTCAGCTTTCCGTGAAAGAGCATTTATGATTTCAGGAGGGGTTTTAAAGTCCATATCAGCCACCCACATGGGGAGTACATTATCATCTGCCACAGAATCCCATTTGATGGAATTGGTGCCTCGTCTGGAGATTATTTCGTCGAAATTATAAGTCATTGAATTAAGGAGTATCTAGATAGTTTTTGAGATCTGAAATATTTTTTATGTTTAATTGCCGGGCCTGTTCCCGTCGCATCATCAGGGCGTAGGAATTATTAAACCCTAAAGGCTGAAGCCATTCTATACCATATTGTTTTTTAAATTCCGCGTTTACATAGTTGTAGGTTTTTTCAGGACTTGGGCTCACCTCTTTTAAAATTGTTTCCGAAGGTTTTAAAAGGACCAAAACGCCTGTTCCCGTATATTCAGGATAGAAATCAATGGCATCATTAACTAATGCATCGAAACAAATTTTCGTTCCTCCCAAGCCTGTTTTGGTTTCTACTTTATAATCCGTATTGCCTTCAATAAGCATCTTATACATTTCTGAAAGAATATATTGCTCTCCAAAAATTTTGGAGCCGATCCGCACCGTCCCTCCATTCCCTTTTCGGGAATTTTTGAAAAGATCATGCTGCTTCAGGAAGTCCTTTGCAATTTTTTCCGGGGTTTGGTGGAGGTAATCAGACCGATAATTAAGATCCGTCATGACAGAGTCATTGAATTTTCCTGCCAGCAAATTGAGCGTTTCTTGCAGCTGCGGAAACTTTTGTAATGTTTTTGTCTTTATAATGGGTGCGGCAAAATACGGTGGAAATATTTTTTTATCGTCCTCCAGTACATACAGATCATAGGCTTTAATCCTTCCGTCTGTAGAATATCCACTTATGAGATCCAGTTCCTTATCGTAAGCTGCTTTATACATAATGGCATCACTTACAATAAGTGGTTTGGCATTAAGCCCGTATACTGATCTCAAGCCAATATCTCCATCCTGCCTTCCCATAAATTCAGGCGTAAAACCTGCTTTAAGCTTGGTTCCGGAGTAGGAATTAAACACATATACACCTCCAATAATAACCAAAACTATGGGAATAATGAACAGCATCTTACGAAGCCTCCTATAGCCGGATTTCTGTAAAACAGCAATCAGCTGATCCAGGATAATAGCCAGTAACGCAGCCGGGATGGCTCCTGCTAAAATCATATTGGTATTATTAAGGGAGATTCCTCCAAATATAAATTCTCCTAATCCTCCTGCCGCAACAAATGAGGCTAAAGTTGCCACACCTACATTGATTACTGCGGCTGTCCTTATTCCTGCAATGATTACAGGCATTGCCAATGGAAGCTCTACTTTGAACAAGAGCTGTTTTTTGTTCATTCCCATTGCCTGGGCAGCTTCTACAACCGAAGGATCTACTCCCGTAATTCCAGTATAGGTATTCCGTATAATTGGTAGAAGGGCATATATCAGTAATGCTACAATGGCTGGAGTAGCCCCGATGCCAAAGGCAGGAATCATAAATCCAAGTAAAGCTATACTCGGAATGGTTTGCAGTATACCGGCAGTTCCCAGGACAGGGTTGGCAAATAATTTCTTTCTGGCGATGAATATTCCTAACGGAACACCCACAATTATTGCCAGGAGTAATGATACAAAAGTAAGCCCAAGATGCTGTATAATCTGGAGAAGAAGTTTATCCTGCTGTTCGGCAATAAATTGCCAGAGGTTCTGCTGTGTCATTATGCCTGTGCTTTTCTGTAAAGGTTAAATGCCTCGCTCAGTTTTTCGTACTGATCCGAATAGCTTTTATCTGCACTGAGTTTCTGTAAAATATTCCACACATTTTCCTTTCTATCAAATTCTTCCCTCAAACTTTCGTTCTGTTCAAGAAAAGGACTTATATTATCCAGCGTGGCAACTTTATATTCAAGCAAAAGCCTGTTTTCTGCAAAGAAATTTTTCACAAAATCCCCGGCAGGATGATAGAGCATTTCCTTGGGAGTTCCGATCTGGACAATCTTTCCTTCATTCATAAGGCAGATCCTTTGCCCCAGCTCGAAGGCTTCCTGTACATCATGTGTAACAAGAATAATGGTTTTATTTTTAAGTTCCTCTAATGATTTAAATTCAGAATGAATATCCGCTTTAGTAATATTATCTAATGCTCCAAAAGGCTCATCCATTAATAATATTGGGGTATCTGCTATTAAAGCTCTTGCGATCCCGACCCGTTGCTGCTGTCCGCCGCTTAATTCCTGGGGAAAACGGGAAAGCAGTTCTTCCGGCAGGTGAAGCTTTTCCATAAGTTCTTCCGTTCTGCTTCTGATCTTCTTTTTCTCCCATTTGAGCAGCTCGGGAACCACAGCAATATTCCGGCGGATGTTATAATGAGGAAAAAGCCCGGCATGCTGCATAACAAAGCCAATATGCATGCGGAGTTCTTCCGGTTTCTTTTCAAGAATATTTTGTCCGTCAATCCAGATATCACCAGAATCAGCTTCTATCAGACGGTTGATCATTTTCAGGGTTGTGGTTTTTCCACAACCGCTTGTTCCGAGAAGCACCAGAATTTCTTTATCCTGTGCTTCGAAAGAGATATGATCAACGGCAATCCGGTCATCAAATTTTTTGGTGAGTGATTCTACTTTAATCATAGGCAGGACTTATCTCGCTAATCTTATTCCTGTAAACTGCCACTGAAGACTTGCATGAAAGAAATTCCTGTATGTATTTCTGCTATGCCCTTTCGGTGTAGCTTCGGAAGCCCCTCTTAAAACCATTTGATTGACCATAAACTTTCCGTTATACTCGCCTACGGCACCCGCTTCTTTTTTAAATCCGGGATATGGTAAATAAGCACTTCCCGTCCATTCCCACCTTTCTCCCCACTGAAAATGTACGGAAGCAACCTCCCACTCCGCTTCGGTTGGAAGACGCATTCCTTTCCATGCTGCAAAAGCTGAAGCTTCATAGAAATTGATGTGACAAACCGCTTCGTCAGGATCTACTTCCTGTAAACCGTCTAAGGTATAATACATCCATTTTTCATCGATCCAATGCCAATATAGCGGTGATTTCACCTCATTTTGTTTCACCCAGTCCCAACCCTCTGCATGCCAATGTCTGAAATCCCTATATCCGTTGTCATTTATAAATTCCAGATATTCGCCATTGGTAACCAGACGGTCACTTATTTCAAAATTGTTGAGGTATACTTTATGTCTTCCCAGTTCGTTATCAAAGCAAAAGCCATTACCATTAAAACCAATTTCATACACCCCTTCACTTAATCTGATCATTTCACCGGTCAGAACTATTTCCTTGCTCTCTTCCTTATCTTTCCGGTACGCCGGGAAAAGAGGATTGTGACCTAAAATATATTTGATGTCCGTAAGCAACAACTCCTGGTGTTGTTGTTCATGATTGAGTCCCAGCTCCAAAAGCGGCTCAATGGAAGGGTTCATAAATTCACTCTGAAGAAAAGCAGTCATCTGGCGGTCCACATATTCCCTGTAGCGATACACATCTGCCACTGAAGGGCGGCTCAAATTACCCCGGTCTGTACGGATGACTCTTGCTCCTATGGTTTCGTAATAGCTGTTGAATACAAAATTATATTGAGGATCAAAAACAGTGTACCCCGGAAAATTCGGAACGAGAATAAAGGTTTCAAAAAACCATGTGGTATGTCCTAAATGCCATTTTGGCGGGCTTACATCCACGATAGGCTGTACGACAAAATCTTCAGTCTCAAGAGGAGCACAAATAGCCAACGAATGGCTGCGAATATTCCTGTAAGTCGTTACGGCATCAATAATCTTAGGATTTGCTATCATCTTTTTAGATTTTTTATTATTTATTTAAACTTCCAGACGGAGTCAATAAACCATTTCTTCGAGTCTTTAATTTCTCCGTCAATCTCAAAGCCCGTTTTCTTTGCCAATTCTTTTATATCGGCCTCAGAAAATTTCTGTGAAACCTCCATATCTATCAGTTCATTTTCCTTAAATATAATCTCCGTATGATCTATATTTACCACCTGATCGGCCAGACTCACGAGATAACTCCTGCATGCTCCGCTTACAGGATCATACGTCTGATAATGCTGAAATTGCTCAATATTAAAATCAGCATTAAGTTCCTTATTGATACGCGTAAGAAGATTAAGGTTAAAAGCTGCTGTTATACCGGTGGCGTCGTTATAGGCATTTAAGATGGTGTGAGGATTTTTTTTAAGATCAAACCCTATCAGAATCCTGTCTCCGGGATTCAAGTGATCTTTCAATCCTATACAAAATGCATTAGCCTCTTCGAGTTCCATATTACCGATGTTCCCTCCCAAAAACAAAATGACTTTTCTTCTTGAGGAAAGCGAGGCCGCTTTATTGAGCATTTGAAAATATTCTCCCTCGAGCTGGGTAACTTTTAAATCAGGTATCTCCTTTTTTAATTTCTGATCCAGGACAGATAAAATATTACCTGAAATATCAATGGGCATATAAGTAAAATCCAACCCCTTATCTATCATATATTTAAGAAGATAGGTCGATTTCATAGCATCACCTGCCCCCAGTTCGATCAGATCGAAAGGAGTATTGTCAAAACCTATCAGATTAGCGATATCGGCTGTTTTATTTTGAAATATATCAAGCTCACATTGGGTAAGATAGTATTCAGGCATTGCCATTATCTTCTGGAAAAGCCGGTCTCCTACTTCATCATAAAAATATTTTGAAGATAATCTTTTGGGATTGCTATCCAGTCCTTTTTTTACATCGAGGAAAAAATTTCCGGTCTTATTGTGATTGTTTTTTATTTGTGAATTGGTGTTTGAGTTCATTTTACGTTTTCATTATAGTTCGGTAAGCACTACAAATTACCGTCCTCCTCATTACTCTTCATAAAAGTAGTTGCTTGGCGCATTCAATATAATTAAATGTACACTTAAATTTTGATTTAGCTATTCTATTTTCCATCTTTTTAATAAAATTATGAAAATTTAAAAGTCAAAATTCATATTAAAAAGTTCTTATTAATAGCAGGTTATTCACTCCCAACCCTGAAAAATGTCCGTTAAATAAAATATACCTCAGAAATATGATTTTAATATTTTATTTTTGGTCATTACTCGGTTTGGTATTGTAACATGTTCTATTTATCAGGAATCTTTATTGCTTATTTTTCTTCTTTTCTCATTTTAGGTAAGAAAAGGAAAATGATGGCAGATTACCTTTTGGCATTATGGTTCTTTATCATTGGGATTCATTTGACATTATTTTATTTAAATTTTTCCGAAAACAATATTACTACTCCCTATTTATTGGGATTAGAGATTCCTCTTCCTTTGATACATGGACCTATGCTTTATGTATATGTCCTTACGCTTACTCAGCAAAACAATCGCAGATATCTGAGGATTCTGCATTTCATTCCTCCTTTGGTCGTGTATCTTATTTTGTGGGATTTCTATTTACTTTCGACAAAAGATAAGATTTTAATTTATCATAATGGCGGAATGAGGTATCAAAACATAAGAGAAAATATCAATATACTTATTTATATTTCCGGAATTACATATATCATACTTAGTATCAGATCATTAAAAAAATACAAAGACAGTATTGCAAAACAGTATTCTAACATTGAAAGGATCAACTTGAACTGGGTATATTACCTTATTTTTGGAATCGCTGTAATCTGGATCTTAGTTATCCTTAAAGATGACAGAATCACATTTACCTCAGTTGTAATTTTTATATTACTGGCGGCTTATTTCGGAATTACCAAAGCAGGAATTTTAAATTTACCAGAGCCAAAAATAAAAGATACTGAAAAAGATGATACCACACCGCCTAATGAAAATCAACAGATTAAATATCAGAAATCGATTTTAAACGAAGCCTCAATCCAGGAAATCTACACCAGGCTGACTTCCAAAATGCAATCTGAACAACTTTTCAAAGATCCCGAAATAAACCTGGCTACACTGGCCGGCAGTATCGAAGTACATCCCAATACTCTTTCTCAGGTTATCAATACCATTGAAGACAAAAACTTCTACGATTACATCAATATACAAAGGATTGAAGAATTTAAAAGAATCGCTATCCTTCCGGAAAATCAAAAATTCACTATTCTTTCACTGGCATTTGAATGTGGGTTTAATTCCAAAACTGCTTTTAACCGCAATTTTAAAAAATATATGAATTGTTCCCCGAGAGACTTTTTAAAGGAGCAGAATCTTGAGATTGGAGGTTAGAGGTTAGAGGTTAGAGGTTAGAAAGAAAATAATTATTCGACTTCCACAAAACAATCCGCTCAATCAGTTATTTTATGTGTATGAAATTAGTTCCACCTTACATTCTGGGGCATTTATTTTTTTAACAATCCGCACTTTTGCTAAAAAAACAACATTTAACACCCTATTGTTAAGCCATTTAACTCAAGCTCTTTTACTATGAAAATATTTTTGTTCGTTATCCTGGTTATTTTTGCATTATTAATCGGACTATATCCTTTAATTTATCTTTTTGTTGATCACAAACATACTTTTTTACAAACCAAGCTTCCTGAAGTTGTTCATGATACAGTCTGGAGAGCTCTTTTCTTTAGCCATATAATCTTCGGGGGTATCTCTCTTTTTATTGGATGGAGACAGTTTGGGGCAACATTTAGGAATAAGCATAAAGTTTTACACAGAATAATAGGTAAAACATATATATTCTCAGTAATTATCAGCTCAGTATCGGGTATATATATTGGCTTCTTTGCTAATGGAGGAATTATTTCTTCATTAGGTTTTATAAGCCTGGGAATGATTTGGTTTTCTACAACCGTTGCCGCATTTTTAAAGATAAAAAGAGGTGATGTTTTACAGCATCAGAAACTGATGACCTATAGCTATGCCTGTACTTTTGCAGCAGTAACACTAAGACTGTGGATGCCTTTATTAAAAATAGCTATAGGGACACCAGATATATCCTACCTTATTGTTGCCTGGCTATGCTGGGTTCCAAATCTCTTAGTAGCATATTATATTAATAAAACTCACTCATTGCAGAATCAATAATGTTTTGAAAAGATGTCTCATGAAGGCTTGAGTTGTTTAACCAGATAAAAATCCACGAACTGCACTTAAGTATCTACCATTTAAATGGTGATAAATGTATATTTGTATAAGTAAGAATTTTATTTTTGCTGCACCAAAGATCACAATTTATACGTATGAAAAGAAAATTACTCCTGTTACTGGTATCTTTCACTTTCAGTTTTTCTTATTCTCAAAGGTTTTACACCCTTGATGATGATGGTCCTTATATCGACAGCCTTACTCATGTTATACAGACAACCAAGTCAGACAGCATACGAGGAATAAACAGTTTTAAGCTGGCCGATCTATTCAGAAGAAGTAAAAAGAACGAGCTATCTGACAGATATCTCCTTACTGCCAATAAGATAGCACTCAAATATCCTTTCTTAAAAGCTGCGGCTATTTATTATAATGCGGCAGGATTAGTAAGCAAGGGAGATTTTGACAATTATGGTAAGCAGCTCAACCTTGCTCTTACTGAGCTCAGGAAATATAAAACCAAGGACTCATATTCATTACAGGCTTTTATCCTGAAAAACATATCTCTTATCAAAGTTTTACAGAACAATGAGCTGGAAGGGATGAAAATTCTCATCAATGAAGCCATCCCTACGGGTAAAAAAGGAAACGATCTGGAAACTCTGAGTATTCTTTACAAATCCGTTGCAACCATTTTCATGAACTATGATGAAAGGATTAAGGCAGACAGCTACCTGAAAACCGCTAAGGAATATATTGAACAGGCCTCCAGATCTACATATACTTACCAGGAAACAAAGGCCGACATCTATATTATAGATGCTGAAAACAAAAGCCGCCTTCATATGTTGGCGGAGGCTAAAAAATCTCTTGATATCGCATACAATATCATTAGAAAATATCCGGATTCTAATCTCAACGGTAGCTATTATACAGCTGAGGGCTTTTATTTTTACAGACTCGGACAGTTTAATAATGCTTTAAAAAGTTATGATAAAGGGATTGTAAACAGTACCCTCCATCATGATATCCTTTTAACCAATCGACTGAAGTTTTCCAAATATGAACCCCTGAAAGCTCTGAACCGGCTCGAAGATGCTAAAAACCTGCTGCTGGATCTTATAGGAAGCACGACCCATTTTGCCCTTGACCAGAGAAACTATACCAAGGAACTGGCGCAGACCTTTGAAAGTCTGGGGGATACCAAAAATGCTTATAAATACCTGTCCAGATACAATACGATCAATGACAGCCTCAACCTGAGTGAGTATCAGGAAAAAATAGCAGCTCTTGAAGCCAAGTTTAACCGGGCGGAAAATGAGAAGAAGATCAGCCAGCTTGAAGCTCAACGCGAACGTGATCGTTTGGTTGCACAGAACAATAAACTTTACTATGGTTTGCTGGTTGCGGTTTCGGTTATTCTGTTATTACTTGTTATCTTCCTTTGGATCAATTCAAAAAATCAGAAGAAAATAGCCACCCAACAGTCCCTTAATTATGTACAAAACCTGGAAAGCTTAAAAAATCAGAAGGAAATAGAAGTCATGCAGGCGGTGATCAGAGGAGAAGAAGATGAACGTAAGAGAATAGCCCGGGACCTCCATGACGGCGTGGGAAGTATGCTATCTTCCCTTAGAACCAGATTTTTAAAGATAAGCAGTTCTTCGGGACCTGCATCGAAGGATGAAATTGAAAATATGAATGGAATCCTGAACAATTCAATTACTGAATTACGGCAGATTTCTTTTAACCTTATTCCGGAAACGCTTCTCAAATTAGGTCTGGAACATGCATTAAATGACCTCTGCCATATGTTGGAAACCGATGACATCCGTATTTATTTCCAGGCCAATCAGATCCGGTCTGATATTCCGGAAAATATTCAGATTATGATTTACAGAATTATTCAGGAATTACTGAACAATGCTTTGAAACATTCATCCTGTACAGAAATCCTGGTGGACTGCAGCCAGAATCAATCCCGTTTTTTCATTACGGTAGAAGATAATGGTAAAGGTTTCGATACCAGTCAAATCAAGAACTTTACAGGGCAGGGATTGAAAAATCTAAAAAGCAGAGTGGAACTTTTTAATGGAAAAATAGACATCCAATCTTCTGCAAATCATCCTACTACTTTTAATATTGAATTATCCATTTAACTGCACCCATCATGACAAAACCCTACAAAACAATTATTGTTGATGATCATCCTATTATCGCTGAGGGACTGCAAATGCTTTTTTCGAAATCAGATGATGTGGAAATTGTCCAGAGCTTTAATACCGGTGAAGCGCTCCTCAATTATGAGCATCTTGGTAAAGCAGATGTTGTTCTGCTGGATGTATTTCTTCCGGACATCAATGGCATCGATCTGTGCCTGAAAATAAAAAAAAAACATCCTAAAATCATCGTATTGGCAATGAGCAGCCAGTCCGAAAGAAGCATTATTTTACAAATGATCAAAAACGGAGCACATGGATATTTGCTAAAAAATGCGTCACTCGAAGAATTCAAATCCTGCATTAATAAGGCTGTATCCGGAGAAATGGCTTTTAGCTCAGAAATTGAAACAATTGTTGAAAAGACCAGTATTTATGATCTTAAATCGGTTCCCAGGTTAACCCAAAGGGAGAAAGAAATTCTAAAGCTGGTATCGGAAGGTAAATCGACACAGGAGATCTCAGATATCCTTTTCCTAAGCTATCTTACAGTACAAACTCACCGGAGAAATTTATTGAACAAATGTGAGGTCCGTAATGTGGTTGAACTTTTAAAATTTGCAAAAGAAAACGGACTTTGACAAAAGGAAATGATCTCCACATAAAATAAAAAGTACTATCCAAAGCGGATAGTACCTTTCCATCATAAAAAATGAAAAAAATTACTGTTTACTGATTTTTTTCGAAATAATTTTCCCACTTTTTAATTCTCCCTGAACCACATATATTCCATTAGGCAGCTCTGAAACATCGATCATTCCGGAATTCTGTGTTTTCTGAACAACTTTACCATCTAGGCTGATAATACTGATATTCTTAATGTCATCTTTAGATTTTATTGTGATGAATTTTGATGTCGGATTAGGATAAATCACAATCTCATCTTTTTTGTTATCCATATCTATCGTAGATAATGTAGACGACGGTGAAAAATATGCCAATGAAGGCTGGGTCGTGGTTTGTCCGTTAGTTGTAAATGTATTAAATGCAATTACCAGAACTGGTCCGTTGGATTCAGTGACCCATTGATACGATTCATTATGATAGTCCTGAGATACTCCGCCGCTGGTTTGGGTTGCCGTTCTTACTCTCTTAATCCTCAAAGCATTCTGAAAAGTTCCGTTAGGTGTTATCACAGTGCCATATCCGTCTACTTTAAAGTTTTCCTGTCCGTTCTCTACCGTACCAGGAATATTGATCTGATAAGTATCTGTAAATTCCTGAAGGTAATTAACAGGAAATTTGTAATTGATCAAGGGATCAGTATAGGTCATCATTACATCTCCCGGTGTACTGTAATTACCAATAGTTGTGGCTTCCGTATCACTATTGAGAAGATAATCGTAAGTACTTCCTCCTACCAATTCGCTTATTCTGTTGGCCGTTGGAAATTTAGAACAATTAGCATGCCCCGGACACGGATATAGTTTAGTACTGATTACGGGTGTGCCTACATAAGATGAGAAATCCCAGGTTTGTCCGGCTCCGGAAGGTCCCGGATTCAAAGATGCCGAAACATTGGCATGATAAACATCAGTGGTAATGTTAATTTTATCAAGTGCCGCTCTCGTCACTGTGGGTTGTGCCGCAATGCTCAACCCTGTTAAAAATAAAAAAGTACAGATTAATTTTTTCATTTTATTATTGTTTGGTGTTAAAATATATACTGTTAAATCCATGAAATGAATTCCAGATCCAGCGAAAATATGGTTACAAGCTCTTACCCTTCCTTTCATCAATTATAAAAGCAAATTTACCTGCATAAAGAGGCCCCTCCAATACCTGCCGGAGCGTATTTTTTTCTACCTGACAGCAGGTATATACTAAATAAATTGATTAATTTCACCTACTTAAAAAAATAATAGTACACAAGTTCGAATTCACATCATTATAATTAGGAAGGAGATAAAAAAAGTTAATATGAAAAAAGCAGGAATAATCGGTTGTGGCTGGCTGGGATCAAGGATTGCAACAAAATTGTCCGAAACCTTTGAGGTCTATACAACAATAACAAGTCCGGACAAGGCTAAGCACTTGGAAAAACAAGGATTTCATCCTTACCTTGTCAATTTTCCCGATTATCTGCTGACTGAAAAAATGGATCAATGGCAGATTATCAATGAACTGGATGTCCTGATCATTACTATTCCCATTTCGGGAAAAAGCTGCTGTGCAAGTTCTTTATACAACAGGATCCAGAATCTTTTTTCATTTATAGAAGATTATGACGGACAGATTTTTCTTATGAGTACAACAGGGGTATATCCTGATCTCAGTAAAGAATTTATCGAGGAAGATGTATCTCCTGATCAGATTTCCGGAGAAAGAATGATCAGAACCAGATATCCCCAAACTAATATTTTAAGGTTGGCTGGTCTCATGGGAGATGATCGTTTTCTAAGCAAATATAATGTCTCAAATCTCAATTTTTTTGTCAATCATATTCACTACAACGACATTTGTTCGGTTATTGAGAAAATGATTGAAAAGCAATGTTCTTCCAGAATCTATAATGTGGTTGCCCCACTTCATCCCACCAAATCAGAAGTCATCAGTATTCAGAAAAACATATTGAACACAGATACCACAAAACCGGAAGGAAAGAAAATCTCTTCAGCCAGACTGATCGCTGAACTGAATTTCGAATTTGAATATGCTGATCCCAAGTACTTCCACCCTCCTTTTTCAGCAGTTGATTTGTAGCTTCTAGAGTAGACTTCCATTTTATAAAAACAAACACCAAGCAATATATTATGAACGAAAAAACTTCACTATGGAAAAAAATAACAGGTTGGTTTCAACGTTTAGAAAACTCGATTGCTCCAAGCCGTCAGACATTAAAAGCAAGCGGGTATGGCATTCTTTTGAGTTCCTGTATTTTTTTCATTCTGGTATCCGCGGATAAATTCCTTCCTGCCATAGGATGGGGA
Source organism: Chryseobacterium sp. B21-037 (assembly GCF_028570785.1). Classification (NCBI taxonomy): domain Bacteria; kingdom Pseudomonadati; phylum Bacteroidota; class Flavobacteriia; order Flavobacteriales; family Weeksellaceae; genus Chryseobacterium; species Chryseobacterium sp. B21-037. Next base: position 843,041 of record NZ_JALGCB010000001.1, on the reverse strand, counting down.
AATTTCATTTTATTTCTGCTGATTTCACTTCTGGTAAGTTACCTTATTGGCGGATTAATAGGCTGGTTGGCCGGCTTAATAGGCAGAACACCTTCTAATTTCAGACATGCAATCGGTTTTACCCTGTTTTTTTTCTTCTATCTTATTTTAATTACATCTACATTTCGCTGGGTATTGATTGTATTTCTTGTTCTTTTTCCTTCTCTTACCTTTGGAGCTTTGTTCTATTGGAGATCCAAATCTAAAACAAGCTGGTCATTGCGTCAGAAAATACTTACCGCAACTTCACTTTTTATTGGAATTCTTGGAATCGTGATTGGCGGTTATATTTATTTGGATTCGGGGAATACTCCTTCAGCAGTTAAAAATTATAAAATGTCCGGGAAACTTCCCCTCCCGATCAATGCTCCTGACCCTTCCCTTCCGGGAAAATACAAAGTAGCTTTCCTTACTTACGGATCGGGAAAAGACAAACACCGTACGATCTATGGCCGGGATGTAAATATTAAAACAGCTTCTGTAGACGGCTCCATACTTCTTAACTCATGGGATGGAATGTCCGGTAAACTCCGTACACGCTATTTTGGATTTGATAAAACGCAACTTCCCCTGAATGCAATGGTTTGGTATCCTGAAAATCTCAATGGAAAGGCTCCTTTGGTATTGATCGTTCATGGCAATCATCTGGCCCAGGACTGGTCTGAAAAAGGATATGATTATCTGGGTAAGCTTCTGGCAAGCAAAGGATATATTGTAGCATCCGTTGATGAAAATTTCCTGAATACAAGTTTTACGGATATCGACCAAAAAGGATTCAAAGACGAAAACGGAGCAAGAGGCTGGCTGATGCTTAAACATCTGCAGCTTTGGAGAAAATGGAATCAGGATCCTCGTAATCCGTTTTTTAACAGGATCAATATGGATCAGATTGCGCTCATAGGACATTCCAGAGGTGGGGAAGCCATGTCGCACGCTGCGCTGTTCAATAAGCTGCCTTATTTTCCTGACAATGCCAATGAAAGATTCGATTTTAATTTTAATATAAAAGCTTACATAGCTATTGCACCGGTGGACGGACAGTATCAGCCGGCATCTATTTTAGCACCCCTGGAAGACATCAATTATTTTGTCATCCAGGGAGTTCATGATATGGACATGCAGTCTTACGGCGGACTTGCCACATATAAACGGATTCAGTATTCACGGCATTATAAGGGATTCAAAGCTGGATTGTATGTTCATCAGGCAAACCACGGACAGTTCAATACTTCATGGGGAAGCTATGATTCCAGCAGTCCGTATATTAATCAGTTCAATATGAAAAACCTGATGCCTGAAAAGGAACAACAACAGATCGCAAAAGTATACATATCCGCTTTTTTAGATGTTAACCTGAAAGGAGAAAACGTCTACAAACCTCTTTTTACAGATTATCGGTATGGACGAAAATGGCTTCCGAACCATATTTATTTCAATCAGTTTGAGGATAGTGAAACGACATTTGTTGCCCGTTATGAAGAAGATCTCAACCTATCTACTGCCACTTTAAAAGGCGTACAGATCACGGGTGAAAACCTTAGCTTATGGCGGGAAGCCCAGCAGAAGCTGATCTGGAACAGTCAAATTTCAAGAGCTCCTTATATCGGGTGGAATCACAGTGAAAACGGTAATAAACCAGGAAAATATACTTTTACTTTCCCTGACAGCCTCCGCCAGGATTTAAAGGGAAAAGCATTGGCATTTAATCTTGCAGAGAGCGATGAATCTTCGGTAGCAGCCCGGAAAGGAAAAAAAGAAACTAAAAAGGAGGAGTCCGTAAAAAAAGATCTGCAAAAAAAGGCCATCGATTTCAGTATTGAGCTGACGGATCAAAACGGAAAAAAAGCACATTTCCTTTTGAGTGACTGTGCACCTTTACAACCTCAACTGAAAAAGAACTTAACCAAATTCAGTTTTTTCAATGATAATCCTGATGCAGAATCTATTCCAGACTATTTTTATTTTGACCTTGATACCGTCAGAAAAAAGTATCCGGAACTGGATCTGGATAAGCTGAAATCGATCTCATTGATCTTTGATAAAACTCCGGAAGGTGTAGTTATTCTGGATGACATCAGCTTTGTTAAACTTCCTACTTCTACCCATTAATCTATTGACCCTAAAAAACTAAATATTCTATGGACATTAAAAATTTTGCCAACCTTTGGATCAACTCCTGGAATTCTCATAATTTGGAAGACATCCTGAGCCATTATGCAGATGATATCGAGATCACTACTCCGATGATCAAAACATTCACATCAGGTGAAGATACCCTTAAAGGAAAAGAAGCTGTTAGAGAATATTGGGGGCGTGCTCTTGAGAAGGTACCCGATTTGCATTTTGAACTGTATGATGTCACTTACGGTATCAATTCCGTTGCATTGTATTACCAATCCATTATGAACAAAAAAGCAATTGAGGTGATGTTCTTTAATGATGAGGGCAAGGTGAAAAGGATGCATGCATTTTATACTGATTAATAAAAAATAAACGGGCCAAAGCCCGTTTTATTGATTTATAAAAGTCTGATTCTCTCTTCTTCCAGATCGATCTGATATATTTGCCAATTGATGTATTCTTCATGCAATTCAGGATCTTTGTTAAGTCCCGATAAGAACTTACGCTGATTTTCCAGCAATTCGAGGTAATTCTGTTTGGTCCGTTCGGTCATTCTCAAATGTTCCGGCTGGCTTATTTTATATTCCCACTGGTCAATCATCTTTTGTAAATGAGGATCTTCATACTCCCCCATTTTTTGTTTTTCTTTTAACAAACGTATTGTTTCTACCACAAGATGGTTTTTTACTTTCATTTTTGCTTCATCCTCCGGTAATTCCCTGCCGTAATCAAACAATTTTGAGCGTTCAATGATAAGAGGAAGAGTAAGCCCCTGGATAAGAAGTGTAAAAAGTATCACTGTAAAGGTGACGAACAATATCAGATTTCTATGTGGAAAAGCTTCTCCGGTCGGTAAGGTCAACGGAATAGATAAAGCAGCGGCTAATGACACCACACCCCGCATTCCTGTCCAACCTAATAACAGCGGTAAGCCAAGTATTCTCCGGCGGCTTAAACCTCTTCCGGGAGCAACACTGGGCCTGAACATAACAGTTGCAATCAGTGCGGCATAAGAAGAGATCATCCGGGTAGCAATTAAAATTACCGTAACAAGGGCTCCATAAAAAATTGCTGTTCTTAAAGGAATCCCATCTGCCCTAAGCCCCTTCACAATTTCCGGAAGAGCTAATCCGATGATCATAAATACGATACCATTTAAAATAAAGATCAGCGCTTCCCAAAAACTGAGCCCTTTGATCCTGCTGGCACTACTGAGAAAAGTAAGCCTCCGGGTGGATAAAAACAATCCACCGGCGACTACGGCCAGCACACCTGAACTATGTGCCTGTTCAGCCACCCAATACAGCAGATAGGATTCCACCAGTGTAAACACAATATCTGAAGGTGCATCCGTAGGCAGTCTTTTATGAGCCTGGATAAAGAGCCATCCTCCTAAAAGTCCGATTCCTATTCCTCCTATAACCATCCAGAAGAAATCCGTAATCGCCGTCTGGAAAATAAATTGTCCCGTTCCTATAGCTACTAAAGCAAAGCGGACAATAATAAGCGATGAGGCATCGTTCAGTAAGCTTTCACCTTCCAGAACTGCGGAGGTGGATTTTGGAATTCTCACAAACTTCATAATTGCTCCCGTACTAACCGCGTCGGGAGGCGATACAATTCCTCCTAACAGAAAACCTAATGCAAGGGTAAAACCCGGAATAAAATAATTAGATATCAATGCAACTGTGAGCGCGGAAAAAAATACAACCAGAAACGCAAAACTTCCAATGATCCGCCACCACTTTTTCATTTCTTTAAATGAAATACTCCATGCAGCTTCAAAGAGAATAGGCGGCAGGAAAATAAAGAATATAAGGTCCGGATCAATCTGTATGCCTGGCAGCCCGGGAATAAAACTGATCAGCAGCCCGGCAACAACAAGAAGTATGGGATATGCAATTCTCAGTTTTTCAGCCAACATTTCGATCAATACAATTGCTATAATCAAGGCTAACATGAAAGGTAATAGTTCGTGCATATTCGTTACTCGTTGTTTGAAATAATTATTTGAAATGATACGGATTTTAAAAATAGTATTTTCGGAGATTACTTTCAATAAAAATTATGTATAACACTTAAAATCAAGGCAATTCTTCTCTTATTAAAAAAATTATGGCTTACATTTATTAAAAATTTTTATTCACTATTTTATCAAAAACCTCTTAATAATGAGAAATCATTATTTATTCAAACTACATAACCAAATATGATGAAAACAGTAGAAATCAAAACCAATGAAGGGTATCCTGTTTCTGCCCATATTTACGAAGTTCCTGACAGTAAAAATATTCTGATCATATCATCAGCTACCGGAGTAAAACAATCTTATTATAAAAAGTTTGCACAATTCCTTTCTGATCATGGAGTTTCAGTCATTACTTTTGACTACCTTGGTATAGGAGAATCTCTTAAAAAGCCTATTCAAAAACTGAATAATGGTGCTTCAGACTGGGGAAAAACCGATTTGCATGCTGTAACAGAATACACTAAAAAGAATTATCCGGACCAGAATATCATTTTATTGGGGCACAGTATCGGAGGTCAGCTTATCGGGTTATCATCATCTTCTACAGAGGCTGGTAAAATTATTCTTGTCGCAGCCCAGAGCGGATACTGGAAATTCTGGAAAGGGTTTCAAAAATATAAGTTATGGACTTATTGGAAAGCGATGTTTCCTCTACTGATCAGCTTTTTTAATTACCTTCCTTCCAAAAGAATCAGCGGTATGGAAAATTTACCTAAAAATGTTGCTAAACAATGGGGAAAATGGTGTTTGTCACCTAATTATCTTTTTGATCATATTCCGAAGCAGGATCTATTTTTCAAAAACATCACAACCCCTTTAATTTCTGTTAGCATTGAAGATGATCATTTTGCCCCCAGAAAAGCCGTTGACTGGCTCAGTAAAAAATATGAAAGGGCAGATCTGACCAGAATTCATCTGGTTCCAAAAGATTTTAATACTGATACTATCGGGCATTTTGGCATTTTCCGTGAACAATTCAAAGACAATATATGGCCGTTATTTTTACGGGAAATAATTTAAGAAAAGTACAGTGTTAAAGTCCGTCCATAAACATACAAATCAGACACATAAAGTACATGAGCATTTATTTGTTCAACTTACTATACACTAAGTCCGTTATTTTTGCTATTACATCATCATTGGTCTTATTGTCTTCATGGGAGTCGGATATAAATACGGCAATACTGAAAGATTTACCATCTTGAAGATTTACAATTCCAATATCATTACATGCCCGGAGCACACCATTGTCCCTGCCTGATGTTCCTGATTTATGAAATGATTTTGTTTTATTTTGTATCAATCCCTGTATTCTGGTATTTGTTACCGAATGTTCCATTCCGTTTTTTAGCAGATCAAAACTTTCGTGAGATAATATTTTCTTCTTTTCAACCTGATAAAGGATTTTTGTAGCAAAACCAGGGGTAATCCTATTTGATTCAAAGTCTTTTAAAGGACTGGTATAATCATACATAATACTGAAATCTCCCGGATTTCCCATGTGAATTTCATGGATAAAAGTATTGAGGCCGCCAAAGCTTCCGGGAACATGATTCGCAAGCTTATCGAATATATTATTATCACTACGTTTAAGCATAAAAGAGACGGACTGTTTAAGAGACATTGTTGTTCCCTGGGGAATACTATCTCTCAGAGGGCTATAGGTATCTGGTCTTAAATCTTCTTTAGAAAATACAATCTGTTGATTCAGATTCATCTTTCCCTGATCTACAAGATGTAAAATATAAAGACCTAAAAAGTATTTTGATCCACTGTATAGCCTGTATTTCTTATCATTATTAATCTTAACTAATTCATTTCCTTCATTATTTCTGACAGAAACTCCTATGTCCATTTTTTTGCCATCTATCAATTTATTGATGTCATTTGTTAAATTTGTTTCCACAGAAGTACTCCTGCACGACGTCATAAAAATGACCAGCAAAAAATACATAAACCCTTTTTTCATCTGAATGTGTTTGTTTTATTATTGTTTTTCTATTTTAAATTTTTAGTTTTTCCTGATTCCATTCAACCTATTATCTAAAACATTCGTATAAGATTTACAAAATCAAAATCTTAAAATCCTCTACCTTAATCAAACCAAAAACTATTCATAATAATGCCCCACCTCTATCATCAGGTTTTCATAGCTGAAATAAAAACCAAAGCTATCCCTTATTTTGCGGGGTTCCTGTTCTCCTACGATACCTCCCGTTTTTAAACGTTGGTATATATCATTAACCTGTTCTATGGTGTCCAGCATAAATCCTATGTGAAAGGCTTCGGGGTAAGCAGGAGTTCCTTCTCGGTTTTTCATCAATACCAGTGTAAAATTACCTTCTCCCTTTAATACACTAACGATATAATCTCCTTTTACATCTACACATTTAAAACCGAAATAGGTCTGAAAGAATTTTGTTGTCTTTTCAACATTGGCAACAACTAAATTGATATGATTAAGCTTCATCTTCTTTTTGTTAAAAAGTGAATTTAGCTATTATTTTTTAATTTAAAATATAGATTCAATAGATTATTTAATAATCAAGCGCTAACGATTACGCTTTTTCTCTATTGCTTATCCCTGTATTTGTACATGTTCAGCCTCATTTCATGTCTATTTTGATCAGGAATCAATATTTAAGATCACCTATATTTTGCTTTATCACAATAACCGGGTCTTATCTAATTTCCAGTATTAATATTTCGCAAACTAACCATGAATTATGGTTTTGATATTAAAAATTGTATTAATTTCACATTCAATATCGCTTAATGAAATTTTGAAAGAGGATTTTCTAAATGAAATTTGAATTCCATCCTTATCTATATTTGACTTCAACAATTATAAAATGTCTAAAAAATATATATTTCCATCCGAATTGTCCTGGTTATCTTTTAATGACTGTGTTTTACAGGAAGCGGCTGATAAAACCAATCCTCTGTATGAAAGAATAAAATTCCTTGCCATTCATTCTTCCAATCTTGATGAATTTTACCGGGTAAAGATCAGCGATCTGCATTCTATTCCTGAAAAAAGCAGTTTGTTTGAGAAGGTTAGTAAGGAAATTAACCGCCAGCAGAATACATTCGGCTCGATATGGAAAAAGCAGATTATCCCGGAACTTCACGAAAATAAGATCATCTATTACGAAAATCAGTCTTTGCTCCCCCTGCATACAGAGGAGATCGACAGTCACTTTAAAACAACCATCCTTTCTTATATCCAAATTGTTTATTTGTCAGAAGACGAAAATCAGGAGTATTTTTTAAATAACAGGCAGCTTTACTTATTGATCCGGCTAAAAAATACAAATGGCGAAATCACCTATTGTTACATCAATATACCAGCTGATAAGCTGAACCGGTATAAATTACTGAGCCCTGTAAAAGGAAAAAATTACATCATATCCATAGACACAATAATTAAAAAATGTCTGCATTATATATTCCCTGACCAGAAAACCTCTACAGCATTTGCTATTAAACTTAACCGGGATGAAAATTACCTGATTGAGGACGAAGCTAGCGGAAATCTGGTTTCCAAGATCAAAAAGAAACTGCAGGAAAGAAAATCGGGTTCATCTACAAGATTCCTGTATGATTTTAATATGCCCGAAGAAATGAGAAAGCTATGTAAAAATGCATTCCATCTGAAGGACTACGAAATGATTGAAGGTGGTACTCATCATAATTTTTTTGATCTGTTTAAGTTTCCTAATCCCAATTTTCCGGATCTTCAGAACGAAAATTTCCCACCGCTGAAATATTTCCCGTTTGAGACCAAGAAATCAATATTTGAAGTCATTGGTGAAGAAAACCAGCTGCTCCATTTCCCATATCAATCTTATCATTATGTCCTACAGTTTTTTAACGAGGCTGCTATTCATAAAGATGTAACGGAAATAAAAGTAACCCTGTACCGCATATCTTCACAGTCCCTCATTGCTAATGCTCTGATCAGCGCTGCAAAAAATGGAAAAAAAGTAACTGTTTTTGTTGAGGTAAAAGCCAGATTCGACGAAAACAACAACCTCTTCTGGGCCAACGAGATGCAAAGGGCCGGAATCAGGATCATTTACAGTATGCCTAATCTTAAAGTACATGCCAAGGTGGCTCTATTAACCTTAAAAAATGCAGGAAAGACAAAGAATTATGCTTACCTATCAACAGGAAATTTCAATGAAAATACAGCAGAAACATACACCGATTTTGGCTTTTTCACCTCTCAAAAAGAATATACGGATGATCTGAAGCAGGTATTCAGGTTTTTTAAAACCAAAGAAAAAAATTACCCTATTTCTAATTTATGGGTCGCAGGATTTAATCTTAAAGAAAATATCTTACAGCATATTGATATTGAAATACAAAATGTTGAGAATGGCAAGAAAGGAGCAGTATTCATGAAGATCAACGGTCTTAATGACAAGGAAATCATCAGTAAACTAATTGAAGCCAATAATGCAAAAGTTGAAATTACCCTTATTGTGAGGGGGATCTGCACTCTGCTGCCGGGAATTAAAGGTTATACGGAAAACATCAAGATTTACAGGATTGTAGACCGTTATCTTGAACACTCCCGTATCTATCGATTTCACAATGATGGAGCAGAAAAAATTTACCTTTCTTCGGCAGATATGCTTAGCAGGAATCTCAACCGCAGAATAGAAGTTGCCTTTCCTATAAAGGATAAAAAAATCATGCAGGAGATTAACGCTATTATCAATATGGAGCTGAATGACCATACCAAAAAGAGGATCATTAACAGTAAAGGCCAGAGTATTTCCGAAGACCAGGCCGGGCAACCGGATAGCTCATCTCAACAGGCTACTTATCTTTGGTACAAAAAGAAAGAGAAAAAGTCAAAGAAAAAATAACTGTTCTACAAACACAATCGTGAAATCACTGCTGTATCCAAACTACTTTTTTTAGGTAATACAATGGACCATGCATGTCCTTTTGACACCCAGGATATGGATTGATATTGAGGAAAATTGATAAAGCTGCAAACGATAACATTTCCTTTATGCTCAATATCCTCAATTTCATATAAATGAAAAGGAGTCATAAGACCGGTTTTCAGGACTTTGGACAGGGCTTCTTTTATCGTCCATAAAACAGTAAGACTTTTGTTTTCATCACCATCAATATCCAAAAGCTTATCTTTCTCATGAGGAGTAATAACTCCTTTAATGGTATCTGACTGCTCTGCACTAACAGCTTCTACGTCTACCCCCATCGGATGTCCTTCCGGAAATACCACAGCTATCCCCATTTCTGTAGTATGAGAAATACTTAATTGGATATTTCCCGCTCCGGATAAATGAAGAACGGGCTGCTGGAATATTCCGGAAACTATTTTTGTATCTGGTAAAACAACTTCATTCATAAATGCACTTAATGCAGTTTTGGCAGCGTATCTACCCAGCAAATAACTGTGCTGAACTTTAGGTAACTTTAATGTACCAAAAAAGTCCAGTTCTTCCTGATGCAAAAAAGAATGTCGTATTTCTTTCAAGTGAGCCAGCGAGTGCTGAGTTACTGCAATAGCAGCAGGATACAAACCATCTGCTCTCTGTAAAGCTAATTTTTCAACTGCACTATTATTTTGTATGGATACATTCATAGCAATAAGTTCATCGTCAATAAACGCATAAAATTAGCATTATTATTTGAAAGAAAAAGGGTCTGGCTGATTCTTCCGCATCCTGAAATCTGTAAAAGCATCTCTTCTGTTCAAAAGGAAATAGATGTTGTTCTGCAGTAGAAAACTTAGTTCTTTTCCCGGCTGTTCACCAAACGAATGTCCCGGCCAGATTAAGGCCTGCTGGGGTAAATATTGTTTTATAAACTGTACGGAATCATAAAGGGAATTGATTCCACTATTGTCACAGATGCCCACTCCTTCAATAAAAATAGTATCTCCTGTAAAACAATGCTTATCAATGAGATAGCAAACACTTCCTTTCGTATGTCCCGGAGTCAGTAAGGCCGTTACACTAAACTGACCTACCATGACATCCTGCAAATGCTGGATAGCGATGAGATTAGGGCATGTAAATTCATATTGTCTGATTTCAATGGCTGACATATATACCGGTACCCCATAATATACTGCAAAAATGGAGGCCAGATCTGTATGATCGTAATGAGAGTGAGTCAATAAAACCCCTCTCAATGTAATATGGTTGTCTTTCAAAAAACTGCTGATCAACTCATAGTCCCATGCCGGATCGATCAATATTCCGGAATGGTTATCATGAATGAGGTAACATTGATTTTTAATACCTTGACCAGATACGAGGAAAACTTCTACTTTCATCTGTTTATATTTATTTTTTTAAGATCAGATGGAATGCCCATCATCACTTCCCAGGGTGTCAAAAAATTTTTGACATGGGTGTTCATACTACTGTATCTTTTATTTTTTGCTGTAATTTTTCCAGCTGCTCAATTTCTCTTCTGTAAGGGCTCATAATGGTTAGTACCTCAGAAGAAGTTTCAGGTTGCAGATTGTATTTAACAAATGCAGCACTGGTTCCCGAAGGTCCCATGTCTATATACAGACAGGGACCTTTGGCTTCCAGAAGATCAATTATTTTTGTAAAATTAGAATACTGACTTATCGCCTGCCAGAAATAATCAGCTGTCAGCTCATTGATTTCTTTCGCTTCAAAACCCGATATAAATCCTTTGGATGGAGCTTTAAAAGCACTGGCTGAACTGCTGTACTGATCGAAATCTGCTTTTGCAGTTTTCATTAATGGAGAATGAAAAGGAACATTGACAGGAAGCCGAAAAGTACTCATTCCTTCTTCAGACAATTTACTTTCAAATACTTCTAAGTGAGACGTTTTACCTGATAAAGTAAAATGTCCTTTAAAATTATCTGATGCAAGAAATAGCTGATGTTGTTTATAGAGACTTCTCAATTTTATTTCTTCGGCAAAAACTACCAGCATACCACCTTCAATATCAGCACGGCAGATGGATTTAGCCTGTTCTATTGCAGCTTCAACAGCACTGGCAGCATCCCATACTCCATTAGCAACACCTGCCGCAAATTCACCCAAACTGTTACCCGATATAAAATCCGGTTTAATTCCCATTTCCAATAGAACTTCATACAAAGCAATCTCAACAGCAACAATTGCAGGATGGGTGATCAACAACTCATCGAACGATTCTTCTGTGTTGGTATACAGTTCATCAATCAATGAGTAGTTGAGCTGCTTTTGTACCATTTGATCCAGTCTTTCAAGACAGCTTTTAAATTTCGGGTGCTGTTCGTACAATTCCCGTCCCATCCCGCGATAATGGCTTCCTTGTCCGGAAAATAAGAATACAATATGTTTTTTAAACTCGTTTTCTGTCATCTAATTATTTACCATTAATGCTGTGTTTTCTAATAATTTTGCTGCTCCTACCATAATATTGACTCCAATCTCGTCAACATGGCGTTTTTTCCAGCTTTCCATCGGAGTACCTTTGACCCACTGATTAAATGCTCCAAGTGCAGAACCTGTATGGATCTGGAAATTGGCTTTATTCTCAATATTTCCTTCAAAAGCCAGTCTATTGGTATACCCAAAATACCAACGGAAGACCAAAGCCATTTTATTTTTAGGATTCTGTTCCGCTTTGGTAATCTCTGCCTCAGCTCCCACATTTCTACAATATTCGCGTACTTCGTTCCATATTTCACTAATGTTTTTTTCAAAATACGTTTTTTCCAATTGTGTTAAGGTCTTTTCAGGGATCTCGTCTAAACTGTTGTACTGATTGTATAATGCGTATAGTTTATTTGCCCTTGCAGCAAACAACACTCCCCTTCTAAGCACTTGTACTTTAGCACCAATTTCAAACATATCTCCTGCCGGCGCATAATCGGTATCCTGTACATTGATGTCCTGTAAAAGGTCTTTTACAGCATCGCTGGTTCCTGCTTCTACCGTACATTGATTCACAGAGCCTGTTACTATAAAGTCGGCTCCCATGATGTACGCACATGTTGCTGCCTGAGGGGTACCTATTCCTCCTGCCAATCCAACTCGTATTCCTTTATCATAAGCATATTCCGCCATAATATCTGCTCTTAAACGTTGGATAGACGGTAACAAAACCATAGCAATTCCACGATCGGTATGCCCACCTGAATCTGCTTCCACACAAATATCATAACTCATCGGTACCTTTTTGGAAAGTGCTGCCTGTTCGGGAGTGATCAACTCTTCTTCCAGAAGATGTCTCACAATTTTTTCAGGGGCGGGACGCATAAACACTTCTGCAACCTCTGGTCTGGAAACTTTGGCAATAATGTTATGCTTACATATTACTTCACCGTTTGGTCCTTTCTGTAAACCTTTTAATCTGTAATACACCAAAGCAGGCATCATCTGCATATAGGCCGAAGCTTCAATATTCGTTACTCCATAAAGAAGTAAAAGCTCGATAGCTTTCATTTCAGAAGCCGGATCATTTAAATTATGCAGGAAGTTAACGCCATACGGTTCTCCATGGGTCAGTTCTTCCTGAATTTTAATAATATTCTTTTCTATTTCTGTCAATGGCATTCCTCCTGTTCCCAAAAATCCCATGAATCCGTTTTTTCCCAAGCGTACTACTAATTGAGGTGAAGCAATTCCTCGGTACATAGATCCTGCAACGTATGCGTATTTAAGACCATAATCTTTACGGAATTCATGGCTTCCCAAGCGGGTGGAAAGGCATTCTTTTTTTGAAGCTTCCCCATTTACCTTACCATTCACTGATCCGTTAACATGAGGTTTTGCTGTTTCGATTACAATTTCCTCTTCATGGATCAATGGCGTACAGTTTTCTGTAATTTCATTGACCATTTTAGTTAAAATAACACTTCCTGTTTCTTCATATTCGGTAACTCCCTTCCCCATTAAAGTCCGGATGGTATCTGTCCACTGTACAGAGCTTTCAATCTGCTGAGCCAAAAGCTCAATGATCTGTCCATCAGGATAAGGTTTTGCTGTAACATTTGCAATCACAGGAGTCTTTAAGGCTGAAAAACTAAAGTTTTGAAGATAATCTTTAAATTCTGTAGCCGCAGGTTTCATATATCTTGAATGGAAAGGAGCGCTTACAAAAAGAGGAAATATTTTAATCTTACGTTCTTCAAATTCCTGCACGATCCTGTCAATGGAATCCTGAGGTCCCGCTATTACAATCTGAGTCGGAGTATTGATATTGGCGATATCTATATCGCTGTATCCTCCTTCTGCTAAAAGTTTTTGTACGGCATCCACTTTAAGTCCCAATACCGCTGCCATTCCACCTCCGGATGCCGCAGCCATCAAAGCTCCTCTTTTCTGAACCAGCTTTAATCCGGTTTCAAAGCTGAATGCTTCTGCTGCTAACAGGGCATTATATTCTCCCAGACTGTGTCCAATGAAAAAGTCGGGTTTACTTCCTGATGAGTTGACATAATGTGTAAATGCATTTACCGTATATAATGCAGGTTGTGTGAATTGTGTTTTCCCCAACTGACGTTCAGGATCTTTGATGCATAATTCTTCAAGGTCGTACCCTAATATTTCTGATGCTAAAATTGTTTCTTTTCTGAACTGATTGAACAGGTCTTTTCCCATTCCTTTGTATTGGGATCCCTGCCCCGGAAACATTACTGCTTTCATATGCTAATATTTATTGTTTTTATGGTCATATGGAACACCCATAATCATTTTCTTGTGTGTTAAAATAATTTTTGGCATGGGTGTTTCATATGTCTTATTGTGTGTTTATTGTGATTATTAAAGTGTCTGTTTTATATTTTCTTCGGTATTTATTTTAGTTAACCATTCTGTACAATATGGTGTATTCACAATGGTAAAGTGATTGGCCTCTGTAGGGATGATCTGCACATCGCTGAAATATTGATCCCAGCCTGCAGCAGCTCCCTGATCTCCCCAATCTTCGCCTGAAAGTTTCGTATTATCTGCCTCTACGAAAATTAAAGTTTGATCCAGCTTTTCTTCCATCTTGTAAACCGCTGAAATAGAGGCCCGGAATACCTCCCACATTCTGGCTACTGTTTTAGCTGGAAGTGTATGGACTGTATCACAGATAAATGGCATATAATCCTCTTGCGGCAGTTGTTTCACAAGCTCTTCTACGGCATCGTCACTCAACCATGGCTGACTGAATTGGATCAGTGATCTGAAATAAGTTCCCAATTTTTGAGCTTCCTCTAAGGAATTGAAAGAAGAAAGCGGATCTGTGAAGCAATCCAGGAAGATAACCTTGTCGATTTCGATGGCCAATTCCTTCGCCTGTCTGATCATCTCATAGATTACAATACCACCATAACTGTGTGCCAATAAATTGATACCTCCAATGACTCCCGTCTGTTTAATCTGTTCCAGGTTATAAGATGCCATTGTTTCAATACTTGTATTAGGAGCTTCATCCGCTGTGATCCCCTTCATCTGCAGTCCATAAACAGCTCCTTCCCCAGGTAAATTACCTGCCAGGGTAAAGTAACCTTCTGTTGACCCAAGCGCACCTGGAATAACAAAAGTTACTTCTTCCATATTTCCTTCTCTTAATGTTAAAACAGATTCTTCACAGGACTCTTCATTACCATTGATCAGTATTTTAATTCCTGCAATCGTTGGATTCTTCATGATGTGGATCAGCTGAATGTCTTTATCAAATGCAGTATTGATCTTATGGGCTAACTGAATCATCGTTAATGAGTTTCCACCCACATCGAAAAAATCATCATGAATACCTACCCTATTTAATTTTAATAGCCTGATCCATATCTCCGCCAGCTTATGTTCTGTTTCATCCGATGGTGCTGTAAACTCACTTTGATTAATATCATTTGGATCAACGCTTGGCAAAGCTTTCCGATCAACCTTACCATTAGAAGACAACGGAATTTTATCTATTTCAATGAATATGGAAGGAACCATATATTCAGGCAGATGAGCTCTTAAATGCTTTTGCATTTCTTCTTTGTCAAAAACATCATTTGCTACGACATATGCAACCAGTCTTTTATTTCTGTTATCATCTTCTACCGTTAGAACCAAGCCTTGTTTTACGAGCGGAGATAACTGCAAAATGGTTTCCACCTCTCCTAACTCAACTCTGAATCCATTGATCTTAACCTGTCCGTCCTGTCTTCCAAGGAATACAATAAATCCGTCAGGATGCTGACAGCCAATGTCTCCGGTACGATATAATTGTTTCTGCATTCCGGGATGTTCAATAAAACTGGCAGCTGTTTTTTCTGGATCCTGGTGATAGCCTTTAGCTACCCCAATTCCGCCGATATAAATATCTCCGGGAACATTCACTGGGCAAGGAGAAAGGTTGATATCTAAAACATACATTTCCTGATTACCTAAAGGATACCCGTAAGGAATACTCTTCCATGACGGATTGATTTCACCGATCGGATAATGAATAGACCATATAGAACCTTCTGTTGCTCCACCAAGGCTGATCACAGCACTGTCCGGATTGATCTTTTTTATTCTGCCCGGTACATCCAAAGGAATCCAGTCTCCACTCATCCAGTACATTCTTAAGCTGGAAAGATGCATTTCAGAAGTATCTTCCTGTCTTTCTATCAACAAATTCACGATCTGAGGTACTGAATTCCAAACAGTCACCTGTTCTTCTTTCACATAACGAAGCCAGATATCGGGATTCAATCCTTCTGTTTCCAGAGGTAGGATCAATGTTGCTCCACAGGCAAATGTTCCGAATATATCGTAAACAGAAAGGTCAAAGTTGAGATCGGATATTCCAAATACCTTATCATCTGAAGTAATGCCAAATCTTGCATTCATATCATACAAGGTATTGACAGCCCCACGATGATCGATCATTACCCCTTTCGGTTTTCCGGTAGATCCTGAAGTAAAAATGATATAAGCCAGTTCTGTATCCGGAACTTTTACAGTTTCATGATCCGCTGATTCTTCGGCGAAAGTCCTTTCTTCCAGAAGGATTATTTTCACTTCCTCAGAGAAGCTTACCTTATCCATATAATCCGGTTGTACCAAAACGATAGTGGATTCCGTCTGTTTAATCAATTCATTCATCCTGTTTTCAGGCAGGCTGCCTTTAACAGGAATATAATGTCCACCAGCTTTCAGAATTCCCAATACGCCCCAAACCTGCTCTAAGCTTTTATGGGAAACCATCGCAACAGGAGCATTAGCCGGAAGACCTGATTTTACAAGTTCTCCCGCTAAACGATTCGCCATTTCATTTAATTCAGCATACGTAATTCGTCTCCCATCGTGCACTACTGCAATTTGATCAGGGGTTTTAAGGACCTGCTCTTCGAAAAGATCAGATAATGTTTTATGTTTCGGATATTCAACCGCTGTGTCATTTCTTTCGTAAAGGAAGTAATTGATTTCTTCTTTGGATAGAACTTCATACGTTTTTATCTGTCTTGCTGTATTTTCCAGAACACCATTCATTAGCTCCATGAAATATCCCATATGTTGTTGTATCAGCTCCGGACTGAATACATCCTGATCATATTTCAGGCTTACAATGATTTCTTTTCTCAGATCCTGTATTTCCAAAGAATACACGTGAGCCGTTTCCTGATATACTTCATCATAAATTTCAATACCTGAACCACCTCCCGTTAATATTTCATCAAAGATGTTCTGATAAATGAATGATACTTTGAATGGTGTTTCTCTATTACCGAAACGGTCTAAATTCAGATCTGATAATAATTTAGGCAAAGGATAAGCTGCATGAGACATTCCATTTATCATTCCTTTTTGAATATTTTTCACCAACTCTGCAAAAGTCTGGTTTCCAGACACTCTGTTACGCAATATCATCATATTGACATAATAACCAATACTGTTTTCATACTCCTTTTTAGGACGTCCTGCAGTCGGCATCAAGATCAATAGGTCTTCCTCTGTGGTCAACTTATGAAGTAACATTGCATAGATCCCTGAGAATAAGACAGAAAGATTGACTTTCAGCTTTTTGCCTAATTCTTTGAGCTGATCTACTTTCTCCTCCACAAGCTTTATTCTTTCAATACCAATCGTAGTTGTTTTGGTACTGTTCTGCTTGTACAAATCGTAAGGCAAATTAATTATGGGTAGTGTCCCAGATAAATTCTTTTTCCAATACGCCAGACTTTTCTCTCCTTTCTTACTTAGAATGAAATTCTTTTCCCATTCTACGTAACTGAAATAGGCAAAATCAGGTTCTTTAGCCACTATTTTTTCTCCGTCTAAAAGTTTTTGGCATTTTTCAAAAAGAGAAGCTATAAACACAGAGCTTGACATTCCATCAAAAATGATATGATGAAATACCAATAGAATATAATTATTATGGGCTGCAAGGTCTCTTCTGACATATAATCTTACCGGTAATTCTATCTCCAGATTGAATGGTTTTCTTACCAGATTCCATGAAACTTCATTGATGTTCTGACCTTCAGCAAGCTCTTGATCATCCACTTCAACTTCTGATACATTTTGAATTTGATTATAAATCTCTCCGGTTTCATCAGTAAGAAAACGGGACTTAAGAACCGGATATTCATCAAGCGTTAGCTGAAATGCTTTTTTCATGACATTATAATCGATGGTTCCCGGAATAATAAACGATACAGGAACATTATAATTTGTATTTTCAGGTTCCAGTTGCTGTATAAACCAAAGTCCTTTCTGACCTTCTGAAAGCGGATATCTTGGTGATTCTTCCTCCTGAATTTCTTCTACATCATTGATGGTACTATCCGATAATGCTTCAGGCTGATGAACGGCTGTTATTTTCTCCTGATATTCTTCGAGAAGGAAATCAGCCAGATCATTGATCGTTGGATAATTATAGAAAACAGCAGGAGTCAGGTCCGTATCATAGAAATCATTGAGTTCATTAGAATACTTGATCAGTAAAATGGAGTCAAATCCGTAATCACTCAGTTTTTCATCCCTTTCAATATCGCTTTCGGATAATTTCAACAGCTGAGCCGTGATCTCCAATAATTTTGATGCGACCTTATCCTGTAATTCAGCACTTTTAGGCATAGCATGCGCTTGTACCTGTTTCTGTTTTACTACTAATCTGTTCAGTAATTGAGATCGTATTTTATCAACTTTTCCATAGGTTACGATTCCCTGGGTGTAATTACTGCCTAATAATTGATCAAAAATGTTAATTCCAACCGACTTAGGTAAAGGAGACAATCCATATTGTTTGTCTAAATATTCCTGATTGGTCTCGTCCATTACCATTCCACCTTCTTTCCAGAATGGCCAATTGATGCTGATCGTTTTCCCTTGTCGTTTCCCTTTATTGCGCTCAGATTCCCTGTACACGGCATAATTATCCAGATAGACATTAGCGGCTGCATAATCTGCCTGGCCTGCATTTCCTGTGATGGCGGCTAATCCGGAAAACAGCACCATAAAATCAAGAGCTTCATCTTTGGTGGCTTCGTCAATGTTCTTAACGCCATTTACTTTAGCAGCAAAAACTTTTTCAACTTCATCAGGAATTTTATTGACGATCAAACTGTCCTGGGTTACCCCTGCACTGTGGATGATTCCATCTATTCGGTGGTATTTTTCTTTAATCTGATCCAGTAAACTCACAACCTCTTCTTTATTATTCACATCACAACTGAAGTAATCTCCATGAGCAAGACCCGCAATGAAAGCTTCTTTTTCTTCATCTAGCTGACCTCTACCTGTTAAGATTACTTTCGTTTTTGGTATTTTGTTGATGTGGGTAGCGAATAATCTGCCTATTCCTCCTGCTCCCCCTACGATCAGATACACTCCGTTTTCTTTAATTTTTAATCCGTCATTATCCGAAATATTAATTTCGTTAATTTTTTTCACTTTTCTAAGCCCGGACTCATAACGGATCTCTGCATCGGCAGTACCTAGTTCTGTCTGTAAAATTGAGGTCAGTTCCGGTGCATCTTTTACAGAAAGTCGCTCCACACTGATGATCTTCCCTGTGATTCCCGGATTTTCAAGACTTGCTGTTTTAAGCAGCCCCGATATAAAGCCGTAATCCAGATAATCTGCAATACAGCAAACGATCAGTAAATGGGACGTATTTTTCTCTAATGCTCTTTTTTTAATTACAGACATCACATCAATCAGGTAATCTTCGGCAACTGCCCCATCGATCGTTGTGGTTTCAATTCCCAATTCTGTTTTAAGATTTTCCGCAAGTTGTGCCGGGCTGTCTACCAACAAGACCATTGGAATCGCTTCGTTATCATGTCCGGCAAAGCTTTCTGCAGCACATTCTTCCCAATTCATCGTAAATATGCAGGCATCTGTTGCAGCATCCGACCATTCTGTTTTCTCAGTTCCATCTACCGGAAGGGTAACAAAATCATGGAAACTCATCAATACTTTTCCATGATCATCCAGAATATCTACATCATAGGTAATTACAGCTCCATTTCCCTGATTGGCTTTGCTTTTTCTGGCATAACTCCAGATATTAAGAGGCAGTTCTTCATAGAATACAACTTCTTTAACACTAAATGGAAGCTGAGTAACCGGTTTTTTATCGATAAAGCCCATTCCCATACAGGTTTGCAATGCACTATCCAAAAGACCCGGAGAAACACTGAATCCTTGTAATTTTGGTAATGTAATCTTCGACAATGCTTCTGAGGATGAGTAATACATATGCTCAATTCCCATGAAACTATTTCCGTATTGAAGTCCCATCTGTCTGAAAATATCATAACATGTTGCTCGGTCCACACTCTCTGACATTCTGTTTTGAATAGATGTAAGATCAAATGAACTCTTCACTGGCAAAGATTGCGTTGAAATACGACCCTGGCTATGAAGCTGCTCTTGTCCATTCAATGAATAGATTTCATAACTAAGTTCTTCATTAATGCTTTTCAAACGAATATGCACCTCTTCTGCCTTTCCATTGACACGTACAGGACTCATCCATGCGATATTTTTAAGAACGGTTATCTTTTCTGATAAAAGCTCGGTTCCTGAAATTCTTGCCATTTCAAGGTAAGCTACACCCGGTAATATAATCTCATTCTGTATTTTATGATCACTTAAAAATTCTTCGTTTCCTGTAAAAGTACTGGAGAACTGGAAAGATTTAACTGTTGAGGTATTACGGTGGATCAGTGGATGCAGATAACTTGTTTGCTGACGGTTGACAGTAGATTTAACCTCCGGAATCCAGTAACTCTGACGGGCAAAAGCATATGTAGGAAGACTGATTTTATTCGGACGTTGTTCCTGGTACAATAAATCCCAGTTGATGGTTATTCCTTTTGTCCATAACACTGCTAACGATTTGATCTCACCATGGGCAATAGCATAGTCAATATATGCCTTACCAGCTCCGCCTTCCAGTAAAAAGTCTGCTTTATCCTTTTTGATGTTTCCGATCATCAGGTTTTCAGTATTCCCTTTCAGGAATCCATCCAACTGAAGCATCAGATCGGCCTGGTCTGCAGCAAGTAGAGCAAAACGTTCTTCCATCGGTTCTCTTCCGACTTGCAGGGTATAAGCTATATCCTGAATATTAGTTCGTGGATTTCTTTCTAACCAAGACAGCAATTTACTAACCTGATTTTTAAGTCTTTCTGCATTTTTTGCAGAAATAATGATCAATGCCGGTTCGGTAGAAATTGATGACACTTTATTTTCCGGATACTCTTCAATGACCATATGTACGTTCGTTCCACTAAAACCAAAACTGCTGATGGCCGCTCTTCTTGGTGCCTGATTTTCTGTTTTCCAATCAGTTAATTCACTTCCTACCTGGAAAGGGCTATTGACAAGATCAATTAAAGGATTGCATTCTTCAAAATTCAAGGTGGGTACCAATTGTTTATGTTTTAAAGAAAGCATGATCTTCAGAACACCTGCTACTCCTGCAGCAACTAATGTATGACCAATATTGGTTTTAACGCTTCCGATTCTGCAATACTGTGTTTTTTCTGTATACTTTCTGAAAGCATTCGTCAAGGCATCCAACTCAATAGGATCTCCCAGACTGGTTCCTGTACCATGTGCTTCTACATAGCTGATGGTCTCAGGATTGATATTGAACTTTTTATAGACTTCCTTTTCAAGTTCCTGTTGTGCCAGAACACTTGGTGCTGTAATTCCATTGGAAGCTCCATCCTGATTGGTTAAGCTGGCTTTGATCACTCCATAAATTCTGTCTCCATCTCGTTCTGCGTCCGCAAGACGTTTCATGATCACAACTCCTACCCCTTCACCCGGAACAAATCCATCCGCTTTTTTATCAAAAGTATGGCATTGTCCTGTGGAAGACATCATTCCGGCTCTGCTGGCCAGAGAATAAAAACCAGGCGTTGTCATGATATTGATTCCACCCGCAATAATCAGGTCGGTTTCTCCTTTTTGTAAGCTGCTGCACCCCATATCCATCGCCAAAAGAGAACTTGAGCACGCTGTATCCACAGAAATTGCAGGTCCCTTCAGATCTAAGAAGTAAGATATTCTTGCTGCTAATACGGCGCTGGAATTCCCCCACATTACTGAAGCTTCCTCACATTCCCGGATATTGTAATCACTTGGAGCCACTCCTGCATATACTCCACACTTGCTGCCTTTTAAACTTTTCGGATTAATCGCTGCATCTTCAATGGCTTTCCAGCAATGCTCCAGGAACAAACGCTGTTGCGGATCCATCATTTCGGCCTCATTTCCTGAAATCTTAAAGAAAACAGGGTCGAATTTATCAATATCCCGTAAAAAACTGCCTGTCCATTTTGGTCCTTCATTGTGAGTATATCCCTGCCATCTGTCTGCAGGTACATCACCGATCAGACTTTTTCCATTTTTCAAAACTTCCCAAAATGCATCCAGATCGTTGGCAGCTCCAAACTGTCCGCTCATCCCAATGATGGCGATATCATTTTCATGGCGATATACTGGTTCCTGAGCTTTAACAGGGGCAGTAAATCTTGTTTTCAAAGGTGTTTCCACTTCACGAACTGAAGCTTGAACTGAAGTTTCAACAGCCACTTCAACTTGTAATGCTTCGCTAAAGTTCTGCATTAAATGCTCAGCAAGCTGCTGGATGGTTCCATAGCTGAAAATATCTGTAGATTTCAGATCCACCTTCAGTTTTTCATTGATATTTTTGATGAGTTCCATACTCAGGATGGAATCAAAACCATAATCCATAAACTGGCATTCTATATCAAAATCGCCTGGTGGAAGTTTGATTAAATCGGCAGCTATTTTGGTCAGCTGTTGGATCAGGCTATTATTATCTATTGTTTTTTTCATAACAGGCATTTTCTGTTTTGGTGCTGCTGTAGTCTGTTGTATAACAGGAGGCACCATTTTGATTTCATGTTTTTTTTCTGGTTGTTTTATTTCGGAAATGATCTTTCCATCGCTGGTAGCACAAATGATCTGTTGTGAAAGGACTTCTCCCTGAGGATAGCTTATTGCTTGAAGATAACCCGTTTCTTTCAACACATTTTGCCAGCTTTCTGATGATAGTCCAGGACTTCCGTTTAATCGTATTCCGCGGTCTTCATACAGCCACCATCCGTCTAATAATCCGAAAGTTAATGTGGTAAATATTTCTGTGCGTGCTATTTCATTCATGATCAGTAGGCCATCCTGTTTTAATAAAGCTTTGATATTATTCAGGGTTACGGCCATGTTTTTAGTGGCATGCACTACGTTAGCACCAATCACGATATCATAACTGCCTAGTTCTATCTGCTGATCGGAAGGATCCGATTCTATATTCAAAATAGCTGTTTCCAGATACGGTGCCATTGTTTTAAACTGTTGCTCTGCATAATGAAGGAAACTGTGTGAAAGGTCCGTGTATAAGTAGAAAAGATGGTCTTTATAAGGTTCCAATGCTCTGAAAACAAATTGGCTTGTTCCTCCTGTTCCTGCTCCTACTTCTAATATTCTGATCTTTTCACCCGGTTTCAAATAAGGAATACTGGCAGCAACACTATTTTTGATGATCCCGGTCAACAAATCGTTGAAATAATCGGATTGCGCATTTCCTTTATAAATACCGCTTACATAGTCCATGCTTCCTCCGGGAAACATCACTGAAGTAGCCTGTATCTTTCCTGTTATGATTTCTATGAAGGACTCCAGACAAATCTTAAGCAGTGTTCCATGAGGACGGTATTCCTGTCCCTTCATCACAAGCTCACTCATCTGCTGTTCGAAATCAAAATCATTAAGAGCGTCTTTTGTTTCTTCAGCCACAAAAATCTGAGTGTCTTTTACGGTTACATATCCTTTTGTCTCCAATAAATGAATCAAAACAAAAAATAACTGTTCATATTTATCATTAATGGAAAGTTGAGATCTTAAACTACTGATTGTTTGACCCGTAGTCTGCTTTTCTTCCAGTCCAAGTTGAAGTAATACTTTCAAGATTCCTTTACAGCAAAGCATTTCAAATATCTGATCCTGCTCATCTGCTTTTGGATAAATAAGAGCATCCGCTTCTTCCATTTGTAATACGGAACTGGATCTGACTTGTGAAATCTCCTTCTCATGATGCATGGTAGGCATAGCAGCAGCCGTTGCAGCAGAGAGTTTCAAAGCAACGATCTGTTGTTCATTGTTGTTTAACACGGTTTCAAGCAAGTGCATTCCCTCTTCCGTCTCTATGCTTTCAATACCTGCCTGCTTCATTTTTTCTTTATAACCATCTGCCGCTACAATACCGATCTCGCCCCAATATCCCCAATTGATGATCCTAACAGGGATATTCAACAGGTGGTTTACATTAAGCGCATAACTATCTTTAAAAGAACACCCTGACGCATAATTAGCTTGTCCCGGAGCATGTACCAAAGATTGTGCTGAGGAATAGAAACAGATAAAATCAAGAGGTTCGTTTTTGAATATATATACTAAATTCTGGCTGGACAGAGATTTAGGCATGAACGCTTTTTTAAAATCATCTTCAGTCATATTTTTCAAAAGCATATCATGCAAAACAATTGCTGAGTGAAACAGACCGTGAACCTCGCTGTGATTTTCTTTAATTAATTTATAAGCTTTTTCAACCTGTTTTGGATCAGTAGCATCACATGAGTAGTATTCAGGTTTTTGTCCCAGTTTGGCAATTTCTTCCTGAGCCATCATAATTGCTTCATCAGCGACTCTTCTTCCCAACCAGATGATCTTCGCCTGATAGTTCTTTACCAGGTATTCTGTAGTTGCTTTTCCTAATCCTCCTGCACCCCCTAGCAATACATAAGTTCCTCCGTTTCTAAACGTTGAAGAATTTACTTCAGGTAATACAATAGGATACAAATGTTGTCTGTAATAATGCCCGTTTCTCAAAGCAGTAACTGCATTTTCTTTATTATCAAGACTGATTGTAAATAGATCTGTCCAATTAATTTCCGCAGGATTTTTCAATGCAGATACATCCAGATCAATCCGGTTAACTGACCATTGAGGCTGTTCTTTTATCAAGGCTCCTGTCATTCCTATCATACCACTTCCTGCAGAAGTTATCTTACTATCCGGCAAAACTTTCTGTGTATTAGAAGTGAATACGGTAAGTTTCAAGTCTTTGATTCCCGCATCTAATAATTGTTTTATGCTAGTAAATACGGCCAATTCTCTTGCAGAATGATCATCCATTAATGCATCATCACCTATTTCAGTTAATCCCTGTAAAAGATAAACACCTGCTACATCATCAGGAATTGCATCTAAAGTTTCTGTAGTGGTCACCTCCGCACCTTGATTCATTAGCCATTTTCCAAGTTCTTCACCAAATACCGGATCTGAACCTCCGGTAACAAGGATCTGTTTTCCTTCAATTAAAACTGAAGCTTCCGGCTGGGTAATTATCCTGTCCCACATAGGTTTGTGAGCAATGGATGAAGCTTTACCCGAAGTGCTTTGAAAGGTAACCTGAGGTGACAATACCAAATCCCTGAAATGCAGTAAAACAGTTCCCTCTTCATCCATAATATCCATTTGGCAACAGAAAGTTCCACTTTGCTTTTTCTCAAATGTTGCATGGCACCAGATCACTGAAGGTAATGTTCCAAAAATGGTTATTTCAGCAGCATCTGAAGGCTGATAAAGAGATTGTTCTCCCTGACTTAACAGCCAACCCGTACTGGTTTGTACGATATTATCCAATACTCCCGGAGAAAGAATAAATTCATCAGTAACCGGTAATACGATTTTTGCCAGTGCATCAAGTTTATCGAAATACAATATTTCCACTCCCTGAAAGTCAGCTGCATAAGTCTTACCTGCTTTTGCAAACAAGCTGTAAAGTGCCTCTTTTTCAAGAGAATACTGATAGTATTGTATTAAATCTTCAATATTCTTTTGATCATGGGGCTGTTGAAATTCCGTATTCAGTAAGCCCTGACCATTAAGCTGTGGCTTATTTTCTTTATGTTTTGTGTAGATTTCATACCCGATTTCATTTCCTGCGTTAAAGAGGTTGATCTGAACATTGGCAGGAACTCCGTTTACTCTTATCGGATCAACCCATGACACATTCTTCAATTGGGTAATACGCTGACGTAAACTTCTTTCTCCCGCTTCTCTTGCGAGTTCTAATAAGGCAGAAGATGGCAGTTCTTTATAATTGGTGATCTCACACTGTGTTAAGAAATCTTCTTCTCCCGTATAGGTGCTGATAAATTTCTGCTCATTCAGGTCAGAATCATTGCTGTGCAATAATGGGTGCAGATTATTCTGACCATATTGTACAATTCCGTCGTTAACGATAGGAATCCAGTATCGATCTTTTATAAATGGATAAGCCGGCAAACTGATTCTTGAAGGAAATCCTTTAGGATAAAGAGAATTCCAGTCTGTATCCACTCCATTCACCCAAGCCATTGCTATAGAAAGCAAATCTTTTGTGTGCTGGATGTAGTTTTCATCTTTTTTACGAATATTTCCTCTGATTGGATTCATTGTTTTTTGATCCAGATAATCGCTTAACTGAACCATCAGATCTTCTTTATCAGTCGCAATGAATGCCAGCCTTTCCTCCATTTCCTCTCTACCTATCTGTAAGGTATAGGCAACATCATATAAATCTGCCTGACTGTTTTTTTCTAAGAAATTTTTCAGATTCTCCACCTGGATGGCAATTCTGCTGGCATGTTTTGCAGACAATGCAATGATCACAGGCATTTTATAGTCCAATTTCCTGGCTGATAAAGCTGCATATTCTTCAATGATGATATGAGCATTGCTTCCTCCTGCGCCAAATCCACTGATCCCGGCGATACGAGGTTTCCCTTCATTTGTTGGCCATTCTTCAAGTTGTTGCTGTACTTTAAAAGGACTGTTTTCAAAATCAATATCCGGATTTAGAACAGCGGAATGTAATGAAGGTACCAACTGCTGATGCTTAAGCTGTAAGATCACTTTGGTTAATCCTGAAATTCCTGCTGCCGATTCACAATGTCCGATATTGGATTTGACAGAACCGATGCTGCAAAACTGTTTTTCTGTAGTTTCAAATGCTCTGTTCAGTCCTGCTATTTCGATCGGATCTCCAAGACTAGTTCCTGTCCCATGGGCTTCTACATAGCTTAAATCACTTGCCTTAACTCCACTTTTCTCGATCGCAGCTTTAATTACTGCAGCCTGAGCTTTTGGATTTGGAACGGTATATCCATTCGTTTTACCGCCGTGATTTAATGCGGTTCCTTTAATTAAACCATAAATATGGTCACCATCTTTAATCGCTTCGCTTACACGCTTTAATAATACCGCTCCAACACCTTCTCCAGGTACATATCCATCTCCACCCATACCAAAGCTTTCACAACGGCCTGCACCAGACACAAAACGTCCCTGGCTCAGCATCAGATATTTATTTGGATGTACGCTAATGTTTACTCCTCCGGCAACAGCCACATCGGTATTTCCAACAATCAGATCATTACATGCTAAATGAATAGCCGTTAAGGAAGAAGAGCACATCGTATCAACGGCCATACTCGGACCATTGAAATTAAAGAAGTATGAAATTCTGTTGGCAATACTGCTTGCTATACCGGCCGGCGTTACAAAATTCCCTTTCATTCTTTCCTCAGCACCAAATAACTGGTATTCTTCATACATTACTCCGGCATAGACTCCGATTTTCTTAGCAATTCCGGTTTTGGCATCTTCTGAACGTATACTGTCACGGGTGTATCCCGCATCTTCTATCGTTTCCCATACGGTCTGCAGGAAAAGACGTTCCTGAGGATCCATCAATTCTGCTTCTCTTGGTGAGATACTGAAAAATAAGGGATCAAACTTATCAATGTCATTCATAAACCCACCCCATTTGCTGTAGCTTTTTCCAGGGCGACCTTTTTCTTCATGATACATTTCATCTGCATTCCAACGGTCCGCCGGAACCTGTGTGATACAGTCTTTTCCGATTTTAAGATTCTCCCAGAATTCTTCCAGGTTATTGGCATCCGGATAACGTCCGCTGATACCGATAATGGCAATATCTTCGTTGATGTTTTTATTCCCAGATTGTTGTTGTACCATTGAAAAACGCTGGCGTCTGTTTTGAACATCAACAGGTCTCTCAGTTTTTATAACTTCTTTTGTCAAAGGTGCCGAAGCTTTTACTACAGCCAATCCTGTTAATTCTAAAAGTAATGAACGATGAGCTTCCATAAAGTAGCCACAAAGCTCTTTCAGGGTCAGGTATTCAAAGAATAAGGTACGGGGTAACTTACCAAATACGTCCTGCAGGCAATTAGAAAGCCTGATCACCAATACGGAATCAATTCCGTACTGCTCAAAAGGAACTTCAGCCTTTAATTTTTCTTCAGGCATTCTCAACTCTTTTGCCAGAAGGCCACGCAGATAGATTATGGACGCATTGTAAAGACTATCATTATTGACAGAAGTTTCTGTTGGTGAATAGGATATTTCTTCTGGTTTCTCCACCAAAACCTTCTCCTCTTTAGTATCTCCAAACAGTACCATTCCCTGGGTAATTCCACTATTCATTAAGCTTTCAAATGCCTTAATACCCACATCAGTTGGCATCGGTGCCAAACCAAAGTGTTGCATCATATAGATTTCAGCTTCAGCACTGATTTGCATTCCGCCTTCTTTCCAGAGTGGCCAGTTAATGCTTAAAGTCTTTCCATAACGTCTGCCATTCATACGTTCGCTTTCCCTGTAATGGGCATAATTATCCATCCAGGTGTTCGCTGAAGCATAATCAGACTGTCCGGCGTTTCCATTGACCCCCGCTACGGAAGAGCAAGTGATCATAAACTCTAACGGAAGGTCTTTCGTTGCCATATCCAGATTTCTGGTTCCTTTTATTTTAGCCGCAAAGACTTCTTTTACTTCCTTTTTTGTTTTCTGAAGGATCATACTGTCACGGATCACTCCCGCACTATGAATAACACCGTCAAGTTTCGTATGTTTTTCAATGATATTTTGAATAAGATCATTGACTGCTGACTCATCACTGATGTCACAAGGATAATACAATGCATTATCTAATTGATCAACAGCTTTTTGTTGAGAAGGATTCAACTGTGGACTTCTGCCCGTTAAAATTATTGTTGCTCCTTCTGTTTTATTAAGATATTGCGCAAAGATCAACCCTAATCCACCAGCCCCGCCAGTAATCAGATATACTCCGTCTGACTTGATGTGAACGGGAGCTGTGGATGAATCAATCAACCTATTTTCCATTGATCTTACCTCGCGTTTTCCTGCTGAATAACGCACTTCATGGTCTGGATTCTGTTTTTCATTCATCAAAATACCACCCAATTCTTCAAGATTTTGAAATGCCTGATCTTCTATGCTGATCAGTTTTCCCGTAATTCTAGGATTTTCCTGGGTTAACGTTTTTAGTAAACCAGTAATAAAACCATACTGATAATACTGATCCTGACTACAAGCAACGACAATATGAGTTGCCTTTTTATGAGGCATTACTGTTTTTGCCAGAGAAAGCATATCCATAAAGAAATCTTCCTCTTTTACTGTATTAATGGCCGTAACCGTTAATGAGAAATGATTGTAAAGATCATCGGCCATGGTCCCGGATCCTCCTGCCAATATGATGATCGGCATTGTATCTCTAAGAGATTGTACAGGTTCTGGCTGATACTTCCAATGATCAGCTAATAAGCTAAGTCCTTTCGGAGCCATTTCGGTATCATTAACACTATCATTGGCTACAAAACCATTCACAGGTAACAATACCAATTCTTTGAAACGAAGAACAACCTGTCCTTGATTATTCAAAAGATCAATGTCATAGCTGCTAATTCTCTTCCCTGCTTTATTTTTCTTAATGTGACACCACAATTCATCTGTTAAATCCTGATACAACTCTATTTCAGCTACGCTAAAGGGCAATAAAATCTCTTTGGTGCTTTTTGCCAGCTGCATTCCTATGCATGATTGTAATGCACTGTCCAGAACTCCCGGAGTTAAAACCAAAGCTCGATCCTTTGGTAAGGAAACTCTTGATAAAACTTCGTCTTCATCATAATACATCTCCCGGATGCCACGGAAACTTTTACCATAACCTAATCCAGATTTCTGGAATAAAGTATAACAGTCACTTCCACTTATTGTATGGGCTAATCCTGCTTTGATTGTTTTTATATTTTTCTGTTCAGGAATGAACAATTCATCAGTAGATAAAATCCCTCTGCAATGTACCTCTTCGGCATCGTCCTGGGTATAGACTTCAAATTCTATTTCATTCTCTGAAGTAAACACACTGGTAAAAACAGTTTGCTCCTTATCGTTGATCTGAATTGGATGTAACCAGCTAACCTCTTTTAATTTTGTAATTTTTGCCTGTAAAGATTGCTCGCCTGCTTCTCTTGCCAACTCCAGATAAGCAACTCCCGGTAATGTCTTAACATCATGTACCAGATGATCCGTTAAAAACAATTCTTTCCCTGTAAAAATGCTGGTAAACTGCTGTTCTCTAAGGTTAGAAGTATTAGTATGCAATAAAGGGTGAAGTTTTGAACCTGCTTTTAATACTAATTCTCCGTCTCCTTTTGGAAACCAGTAACGTTCATTCGCGAAAGGATAAGATGGTAAACTAATAACAGATGGTTTGGCATCATTGTAAATCAGATTCCAGTCAATATTCACACCTTTTACCCATAACTGAGCTAAAGAATGACTCTCTTTTTCTCTGATGATGCTTTCCAGATAAGCCATCCCAGACTTTCCTTCCAGAGAAATTCCCAGTTGATCATTGTGGATATTCCCAATGTATAAATTCTGTGTATTCTTTTCCAGATAACAAGACAGCTGAGAAAGCACGTCTTCTCTACCTTCTGCAATAAAAGCCAGTCTTTCTTCCATTGCTTCTCTTCCCGTTTGAAGCGTGTAGGCAAGATCATCAAGATTGATTTCGGAATGATTTTCAATATGCTTTTTGAGGTTCTCAACAATTACTTTTAATCTCTCTTCGTCTTTGGCTGATAATACAATTACCAATGGCATTTGCTGTCTGTAAGCAACATTTTCACTTACATATTCCTCTACGATCAGATGTGCGTTGCTTCCTCCTGCACCAAATCCACTGATTCCGGCAAGCCTTGGTTTATTATTTACAACAGGCCATTCTTCAAGTTCTTGTTGAACTTTAAATGGTGTATTTTCAAATTTTATGTTAGGATTTAATATCGTAGAGTGCAGAGAAGGTACCAGTTGGCGGTGCTGCATTTGTAACAGAACCTTGGTTAATCCCGATATTCCTGCTGCTGATTCGCAATGCCCAATATTGGATTTTACGGAGCCAATGCTGCAGAATTGTTTGTTTTTAGATTCAAAAGCTTTATTTAATCCTGCTATTTCAATAGGATCTCCAAGACTTGTTCCGGTACCGTGCGCCTCGATATAGCTGAAATCTTCAGCCTTTACACCCGCCTTTTTCATGGCAGCTTTGATTACGGAAGCCTGTGCTTTTGGGTTCGGTACAGTATATCCGTTGGTTTTACCTCCGTGATTAAGAGCCGTCCCTTTAATTAAACCATAAATACGATCTCCATCTGCTAATGCCTGACTGTAAGATTTTAGCAATACAGCACCCACTCCTTCACCTGGAACATAACCTTCTCCTCCTTCTCCAAAGCTTTCACATCTGCCTTTACTGGAGACAAACATCCCTTGGCTCAGCATCAGATATTTATTCGGATGTACACTGATATTTACTCCTCCGGCTAAAGCCATTGTACAATTACCATTCTGGATGCTTTCGCAAGCAAGATGTATTGCTGTTAAAGAAGAAGAACACATGGTATCTACTGCCATACTGGGCCCATTCAGATTGAAAAAGTAAGATACCCGGTTCGCAATGCTGCTGATGCTTCCACCAGGATTTACGAAATTACCTTTCGCATTTTCTTCAGCTCCAAATAAAGGATATTCTTCATACATCACCCCTACATACACACCTACCTGCGGCTGGGTAGCATCTTTATCTCTTCTTCCTTCCAGTTTCTTTTTAGGATATCCTGCATCTTCAAATGTTTCCCAGGCTGTTTGAAGAAAAAGACGTGCCTGTGGATCCATTAATTCTGCTTCACGAACAGAGATATTAAAAAACAAGGGATCAAAATGATCTATTTCATCAATAAATCCGCCCCATTTGCTATAGCTTTTTCCTGCCTTTCCTTTTTCTTCGTCATAAAAATCTGTAAGATCCCAGCGGTTTGCAGGGATTTCTGTAATACTGTCTTTTCCTGATTTCAGGTTATCCCAAAATTCTGAAAGATTTTTAGCCTGAGGATATTTCCCTGAAAGTCCGATAATGGCAATAGGCTCATTAACAACCGATGAATTTCTGCTTGTAGATTTTTCCACAACGTGAAAAGCAGATCTTATATCGCTTTTAACGCCCTCATTGATAGATTTGGAAATAACAGTAGTTTCTTCTGGCAATACTGTTTTTACACCAGTAAGCTCGATCAGTTTTTCAGGGTAAGCATCAACGAAAAACTCGGTGACTTCAGCTAATGTTTGGCATTCAAAAAATAAGGTCCGTGGGATATTGTAGAAGATGCTTTCCAGACGATTGGTCAGTTTTGTGATCATGATAGAATCGATTCCGTACTGTTCAAAAGATGTATCCGGTTCCAGCTTATGATTCTTCATTCTGAGTTCTTTCGTCATTACATCTCCTAAATAGATCATGGACGCGGCATACAATGCTTTATCATTTCCACCCGTTTTCTTTTGGCTGGTCTTAGAAGCTGAAGACCCATTCATCCATGAGTTCAACTTATCTTCTTCACCATATACCACAACGCCTTGCGATGAAATGTTGTTCAACAAAGTTTCAAAAGCGGAAATCCCATCAGAAGTAGGCATTGACCACAATCCAAAATGGCTGGCCATATATTTTTCCTGGTCTGCATCGATCTGCATTCCGCCTCCTTTCCATAAAGGCCAGTTGATACTTAAGGTTTTGCCTGTTCTTTTTCCTTGGTTACATTCTTTCTGTCTGTGGTTGGCAAAATAATCCAACCAGGCATTAGCAGCGGCGTAATCTGCCTGTCCTGTATTTCCAAATACACCTGCTAATGATGAACAAAACATCATAAAATCAAGTTGCTCATCTTTTGTTGCCTGATCTATATGCTGAGCTCCGGTAATTTTAGCAGAGAAGACATCATGAATTTCTGATGTAGTTTTTTTGGTAATTAAGCTATCCCGGGTAGTTCCTGCACTGTGAATCACTCCATCCAGATGACCATAGTTATTTTTTATCTTTTTAATTAAATCTGTAACAGACTTTAAATCCGTAACATTACAACGCTCGTACTGTGCATTTCTAAATCCTTTAATTTTTTCCTGTTGTGTAGGGTTTAATTCGCTTCTGCCTGTCAGAATTAATTGTGTTCCCGGTATTGTATTCAAATAATCTGCGAAGATCAATCCCAGTCCGCCAGCTCCACCTGTGATCAGGTACACTCCATTTTCTTTGATCTCTGTTTTTAATCCCGGATTTTTATCAGAAATTCCTGTTAAGCTTCTAACTTCTCTTTGCCCGGATTGATAACGTACTTCCGGTTCATGGTTTCTTTGTTCTTCCTGTAAAATCTCTGTCAATTCATCCAGTTCATTGATCGAAAGGCCTTCTACACCGATTGTTTTCCCTTGTAAAATTTGATTTTCCTGTACGGCTGTTTTCAACATCGCTGAAATGAAACCATATTCAAGCTCGTCTGCAACAGGATAAACAAAATGAATCTGCAGTTGAGCAGACTTTTTATTTTGTATTTCTTCTAAAACCTGGATAAAAACAGACTCTGGTGTTCCTTCGTTAATTGTTTTTACTTCACATTCCAATCTTTCGCTTAATTTCTCAGCCAATACAGCAGATCCACCTGCCAATAGTACCAATGGAGCATCACCTGTTTCAGTTTTTGATAATCCTGCATTGACCTCATCTAAAGCTTCAGCTTTCCAATTATAATTGTATAAGTGGAGTTCTGGAATTACATTAACGCTATCATTTGTTTTAGCATTCTTTTCCATAGGTACTACAACAAATTCAGAAAAACGAATTACCAGTTCTCCGAAATTGTTCAATAATTCAATATCATAGCTATTAGCCAGTTTACCGGATCTGTTTTTGGTGACATAACACCAGATCTCTTCCGGAAGCGCCTGGTAAATATTCATTTCTCGGACACTGAAGGGCAGCATCAATTGTTGATTCTGATCCGCAAGGCTAATTCCCATACAGGTTTGCAGCGCACTATCCATCATTCCCGGAGTCCATACAAAGCCTTCTGCCGCTGATAAAGCTATTCTTGATAAAGCTGCTTTTCCATTGTAAAAAATTTCCTGGATCCCCTGAAAGGTTTTCCCATATTCAAGCCCAATGGAATTCATTATTTTATAATAATCTGCACCTTCTTTATGGCTTCCGGAATCTTTAAAAAGATCACGAAGATGGTTGATATCTCTTATTTCCGGAGACTGCTGGTCAGCTGTCCCTAAAATACCTTTGGTGTGCAATTGAGTATCGGCTTCACCGCTAAAGATTTCATAGGTTAATCCATCTCCCTGCTCCACGACGTTCATATAAAGCTGAACGGGTGCGTCACTTATCTTAACGGGTTGTAGCCAACTAATGTCCCTGAGTTGAGTAACGTCCTTTCCGGCAACATATTCTCCTGCTGCGCGGGCCATCTCAAGATAAGTGACCCCAGGCAGTACCTTTGTTCCAAGCACTTTATGGTCCGTTAAAAAAAATTCTTTTCCGTTATATATACTGTTGAATTGGTGTTGTTTAGTCATAATTGGTCAATTAATTTTTATAAGCATGTAAAAGAGGATGTAGTTTTTGTTCATCCCGAACTTGTTTTATAGGCTGTACCTGAATCGTATGTTTTACAGGATCTTCCTCCTTTTTGGCAAACCAGTAGCTTTCCTTTGCAAAAGGATAAGATGGCAAACCGATGATGGATGGTTTATCATCCTGATATAACAGATCCCAATCGATAACCGCTCCTTTGATCCATAATTTGATTAGAGACTCGCTTTCCTTTTCCTGGAGAGCACTTTCCAGATAAGCTTTTCCTGCTTTTCCTTCCAGCATGAATCCTGAATCATCCTTACGGACATTTCCTGTAAGCAATTCTTCAAGATGATGTTTCAGATAATTGTTCAGTTGTAAGATCAGATCAGCTTTGCTTTCTGCTAAAAATGCTAAACGCTCTTCCAGTGCGTCTCGTCCTGTCTGTAAGGTATATGCAAGATCATAAAGATTGATTTCTGCATTCTTTTCAACAAAATCCTTCAGATCTGAAACCTTCTCCCGGAGTCTGTTTATATTTTTAGCTGACAATACAATAATTGCTGGTCCGGAAACGTTTCGATTCTCAGGCTGCGGGCTAACATATTCCTGAATAATGATATGGGCATTACTTCCTCCTGCACCGAAACTACTGATTCCAGCGATCCGTGCCTTATTACCTTGTGTTGACCATTCTTCCAGAGACTGTTGTACTCTGAATGGACTGTTTTCAAAATCTATGTTCGGGTTGAGTACTTCAGAATGCAGAGAAGGAACCAATTGACGATGTTTCATTTGAAGCAACACCTTTGTTAATCCTGATATTCCCGCTGCTGATTCACAATGCCCAATGTTCGATTTTACGGAACCTACGCTGCAAAATTGTTTAGCATCAGATTCGAATGCATTCTTTAATCCGGTCAATTCTATAGGATCTCCTAAACTTGTTCCTGTTCCGTGTGCTTCTATATAGCTGAAATCTTCCGGCTGAATTCCTGCTTTTTTCATGGCCGCTTTAATGACCGCAGTCTGAGCTTTTGGATTCGGGACGGTGTAACCATTGGTTTTGCCGCCATGGTTGACAGCTGTTCCTTTAATCACTCCGTAAATACGATCACCGTCAGCAACAGCACGGCTTAAAGGTTTTAGTAACACAGCTCCAACTCCTTCACCCGGTACATAGCCTTCTCCACCTTCTCCGAAACTCTCGCATCGGCCTTTGCTGGAGGCGAATCCACCTTCACTTAAAATTAAAAATTTGTTTTGATGCAAACTTAGATTGACTCCTCCTGCAACAGCCATTTCTATTTCTCCTGACTGTAAATCTTTACAAGCCATATGGATTGCCGTTAAAGAAGAAGAACACATCGTATCTACCGCCATACTAGGTCCGTGGAAATTGAAAAAGTAAGATACCCGGTTGGCAATACCGCTTGGGTTGCCCAGTAAAGCTGTCGGATTTCCTTTTGCTGTTTCTTCTGCTCCGAATAACTGATATTCTTCGTACATTACTCCTACATATACTCCAACCTGTCCTGACATACCGCTTGTTTCATTTACTTTCCCCTGAAGTTTGGCTTTTGTATATCCCGCATCTTCCATGGTTTCCCATACCGTTTGTAAGAAAAGTCTTTCCTGAGGATCCATGATTTCTGCTTCCCTTGGAGAAATATTAAAGAATAAAGGGTCAAAAAGATCAATATCTTTCATAAATCCACCCCACTTGCTATAGGTTTTGCCTTCTTTACCTTTTACAGGATCATAAAAATCGCTGATCTTCCAACGGTCTTCAGGGATTTCTCTGATGCTGTCTTTTCCTGATTTAAGATTCTCCCAAAACTCATCCAGATTCTTAGCATCAGGATATTTTCCACTCAATCCGATAATGGCAATCTCTTCAGATAGTATTAATGATTCAGGAAGTTCTTTTTCAGGAGTTTCTGTTCGTTGATCTACTGCCTTATCAGATGCTGTAGATTGTATATTTTTTACCTGATCTGTAAAGGCTACTTTCTTATGATCAACGGTTGTTGCTGATCCTGTTAGTTTCATAAGTTCATTGCGATGGGTTTTCAGGAAATGAGAAACCAATTCACCCAAGGTCTGACATTCAAAAAATACGGTTCTTGAAACCTTACCGAGTTTTTCTTCCAATAGGTTCGTCAATCTTACGACTATCGTAGAATCGATACCAAATTCTTCAAAAGGAATATCCTGCTGTAATTTAGCCACAGGGATCTTTAAGGTTCCGGCTATCAATGTCCCAATATATTCTATAGATGCTTCATATAAATGGTCATCAGCCTGGGAAACCGGAGTTTCTTTTGCCACTTCTTTTTGAAGTAGTGAACTTCCTTTTTCTATTCCCAGTTTTTCAGGATCTCCATAGATGACAATTCCCTGATTGAAATTGCTGTTCAATAAAGTGTCAAAAGCACGAAGTCCATCAGCAGTCAGCATTGGCCATAAACCAAAATGATGCGCCATATATTTCTCGTGTTCTGTGCTGATCTGCATTCCGCCCTCTTTCCATAATGGCCAGTTGATGCTTACTGTCTTTCCTGTTCTTTTTCCACGAAGCCGTTCCATTTCGCGATGTGAAGCAAAATGATCCAGCCACAAATTAGCTGATGCGTAATCCGACTGTCCTGTATTCCCGAATATTCCCGCTAATGATGAAAAATAAACCGTGAAATCAAGATTTTCATTTTTGGTTGCCAGATCAATGTTTTTAGCTCCTTTTACTTTAGCAGAGAAAACATCCCTAACCTCAGCTGCTGTCTTGTGAATCATCAGGCTATCTCTGGTTACCCCAGCACTATGAATAATACCATCAATACGGCCATATTCATTTTTGATTTTTTTCATTAAAGCCGTTACGCTTCCAAGATCAGTAATATCGCATTGTTCGTAAGCGGTGCTGGACAATTTTCTTAATCTACTTTTTTGTGAAGCATTAAGCTCACTTCTGCCGACCAATATTACTTTTGTGCCTGCAGTCTGATTGAAGTAATCTGCAAATAATAATCCCAATCCGCCTGCACCTCCAGTGATCAGATAAACACCATTTTCTTTAGCGGCTGTTTTTACCTCTTGATTGTCGTTTATGTTTAAAACTTTCAGTTTTTTTACTTCTCTTCTTCCAAGGTGATATCGAACTTCAGCATCGGTATTTTCCTGTTCAATTTGTAAAATCCTCACTAATTCATTCAATCCGTTAATCGACAGATTGTCTACTTCAATTAGTTTTCCTGCGGACACTAAGCTTTCCTGTACTGCTGTTTTCAATAATCCTGAAAGAAAACTATAATCCATTTCTTCTCCGGCAGGATATACCAATTGAATCATTTGCCCTACAGGTTTTCTTTGCTGTATTTCTTCAAGAATCTGAATGAAAGTTTCTTCCGGAGCATTTTCATGAATCATCTTTACTTCACATTCCAGGCTCTCTTCCAGCTTTTCTGCTAATACTGCAGAACCACCCGCCAAAAATACCAAAGGAGCAACTGATGTGTTTGTTCTTTTTGAATTAAATTCCTCTACACCTGCTTTCTGCCATTCATTAGCATACAGGTACAATCCAATACCACTCTCTGAAGTTTCCTTATTCTGACGTTTATTCTCATGAGCCACCGAAGATGTACTGTTGTTGTTTTCTAATGTTAAAACCACTAACTCAGTGAAACTGATCAGAACCTCACCCTGCTGATTCAGCATTTCAATCTCATAACTGCTGGATTGTTTACCTGAACTGTTTTTTCTCACATAACACCAGATTTCTTGTGATAAAGGCTTATAGATATTGATCTCCCTTACACTGAATGGCAACATCAATTGCTGGCTTTGATCAGAAAGACTGATCGCCATGCAGGTTTGTAATGCGCCATCCATCATTCCAGGGGATAAAGTAAATCCAGCTTCTGGAGTTAGCTCAATTCTTGATAATGCAGACTCCTCATTATACCAAACCTCCTGAACTCCCTGGAAGGTTGTTCCATAGTCCAATCCAATAGATCTGAACAATTCATAATAGGCTGCTTTATCCATTTTTGAAATAAAGCTATTTCGTAACTTATTGATGTTTTTGATCTGAGGAACTACGTTGGAAACCGATCCCATTATTCCTTGTCCATGCAACTGTTTCTCATCCGGACCTGAATAGATTTTATAAGTCCATTCATTATTCAAAGTTTCAATATTAATATGAAGTTGTACTGGTTCAGTATTAACCTTTACAGGTTGTAACCAGTTCACTTCTCTTAATTGAGCTATTGAAACCTCAGCACCCATCTCACCTGCTACACGGGCCATTTCAAGATAAGCGACTCCAGGCAGAACCTGTTCTCCAAAGACCTTATGATCTCTTAAAAAAGATTCACTTCCATTCAGCAGACTGCTAAACAAACAATTCTTTAGACTGGAATTATTCTGATGCAATAATGGATGTGCAATAGCAGAACTTGTAACTATTTTCTGTTCAGATTTCAGCCAATATCTTTCTCTTGCAAAAGGATAATGAGGTAGACTCACTTTATTACACTTCGTTTCCTGATATAATACATTCCATTTTACAGGAAATCCTTTTACCCAATATTCTCCTACAGCTGTCCAGAATTTATTGGCTAAAGCATTTTGAATCGCAGATGCTTCGGAAGATCGGCTGACTTCTTTTTATAATGTCTGATATTTCCAGTAAAATAATGCCCTTCTTTTCCGATTGTAAAATCAGTAAGTCGATCAACCAGATCCTCAATTGTTTTTGCTGGAATAGCCAATCTTTCTTCCATTGCTGATCTTCCGACCTGCAAGGTGTAAGCAATATCATATAAGCTGATCAACGGTTCATTTTTAATATGTTTAACAAGCTGTTCAGCCTGTACAATCAATTGTTCTCTGCTTTTAGCTGACAATACAATCAATACATCTCCGCTATGCTTAATCTCTTTCTTTTCCTGAGGGATGTATTCTTCAATAACCATGTGCGCATTGGTTCCACTAAAACCAAAGCTGCTGATGGCCGCTCTTCTTTTTGTATTAGCCGGTGTATTCCAATCGGTTAGTGTATCCTGTATTTTAAATGGACTCTCTTTAAAATTGATTAACGCATTAGGCTTCTCATAATTAATGCTAGGCGGCAATTGTTTATGTTTCATTGCCAGAAGTACTTTTAAAACACTAGCCACTCCGGCAGCTTCTAAAGCATGACCTATATTTGTTTTCACACTTCCCAGACTGCAGAAATTCTGTTGATTGGTGTACGCTCTGAATGATGCATTTAAAGCTTCAAATTCTATAGGATCTCCTAATCCCGTACCTGTTCCGTGAGCTTCCACGTAGGTGATGGTTTCAGGATTGATATTAAACCTGTCATATACTTCTTTCTCCAGTTCTTCCTGAGATACTACACTTGGAGCGGTAATACCATTGGTTGTTCCGTCCTGGTTGGTCAGACTTCCTTTGATCACTCCATAAATACGGTCGTTATCCCGTTCTGCATCTGCCAGCCTTTTCAAAACAACAACACCAACACCTTCTCCCATCACAAAGCCATTAGCTCTACTATCAAAGGTGTAGCATCGTCCATCTGCAGACAGCATACCCGCTCTTACCGCCATATCATGTGAATGGGCAGAATTGATAATATTGATACCACCCGCCAAAACAAGATCTGTATCGCCTCTTTGAAGACTGTTAA
The DNA here is from genome assembly GCF_028570785.1 of Chryseobacterium sp. B21-037. Lineage (NCBI taxonomy): Bacteria > Pseudomonadati > Bacteroidota > Flavobacteriia > Flavobacteriales > Weeksellaceae > Chryseobacterium > Chryseobacterium sp. B21-037. The sequence goes on along the minus strand of NZ_JALGCB010000001.1, from coordinate 802,842 downwards.
ATCCAAGATCCATTGCAACCAAAGAGCTTGAACAAGCTGTATTGACGGCTATTGCAGGTCCTTTTAAATTAAGGAAATAAGAAATTCTTGAGGCCAATATCGCACTTGAATTTCCCCAAAGCGCCGAAGGTAATGTTCCTTCAGTTCCAGCAATATAATCACTGTGTCCTGCTCCTGCATATACACCGCATTTCAGAGATGAAAGAGAGTCTGGGTCAATTCCTGCATCTTCAATAGCTTTCCAGCTATGTTCAAGGAATAACCGCTGCATAGGATCCATCATTTCTGCTTCAGACCCTGAAAGTTTAAAGAATAAAGGATCAAAATAGTCCGGATTTTCCAAACAGCTTGCCCATCTTTTCTGTCCTTCCACATTGTTATCATCTCTCCTCCATTTCTCATCCTTTATCTCTTTGACAAGACACTGCCCTTCAGCCAATACTTTCCAGTATTCATTCAGATCATTGGCCGTTCCGAATTGTCCACTGATTCCTATAATCGCAATTTCAGCGGTGGAATAAGAATGCTTTGAAACTTTATTTTCAGCAGCCTGACTTTTCTTTTCGGTTAATATGGTTTTATCTGCAACAGCATAGTGATGAACCTCAACAGGAGCCTGCAATTCTTCAGAGAAATTCTTTAACACATAATCCGTCATTAAATTAATGTTAGGATAACTGTATAAATCAGTTGCCTTGATGGTGATATTCAGCTCGGAATTGATATTGTTTACCAATTCAACACCCATAATGGAATCAAAACCATAGTCTTTAAACTGAGTGGTCGTATCAAAATCTTCTTCAGGCAACACAATCGTTGCTGCTGCGATCTGAATTAATTTTTCCATCAGCCAACTGTTATCCTGAGCTGTTTTAGTCTTTACATCAGCAGGTTCAGCTCTTTCTTCTATTGTTATGTTTTCTGAAGAATATTCAAATAGTTCCTGATCTGGCTCTTTTGCAGAAACGGCTAATGTCTTTTTTCCTTCCGGAATCCAATAACGATTACGTGCAAACGGATACACTGGTAAACTTATTTTAGCTGGTTTCTGACCCAGATAACAAGCAGACCAATCTTTTAATACTCCGCTTAACCAGTTTTCTGCCGTTGAAATTAAAGCTCTATTATTTTCTTCCGGTTTGCAAACAGGAACATTCAGATCTCTTTTTTCAGAAAGAAGGTTGATAAGATCTTTGGTATTAGCTGCTATAAATACCGCTTTTTCCTTCATCTTTTCACGCCCATTTTGCAAAGTATAAGCGACATTATGTATATCAAGCTGAGGATTCAGCTCCAGATAGTTCTTAAGATTGATAATCTGTTGTTGAAGTTGCCCCTTTGTCTTTGCCGATAATGGAATAATAGCACTGCCATCTATTTTATGAGTCAATTTTGATGACTGATATTCTTCAATAATGATGTGTGCATTGGCTCCTCCAAATCCGAAACTGCTGATCCCGGCAATTCGTGGCTTATTTCCTTCGCTGGTCCATTCTGTAGTTTCTTTCTGTAAACGGAATGGGGTATTTTCCATTTGTAAATAGGCATTTGGATTTTGCAAGTGCGGATTACCAGGTAAAACTTTATGCTTCATGGCCATCAATACTTTTGCTAATCCGGCCATTCCGGCTGCAGACTCAAGATGTCCGGCATTTGTTTTTACACTACCAATGCTGCAATAGGCTTTTTGTGTTTGCTGTAGTCCTTTATCCTCATATAATGTATTGAATGTAAGCTTAAGCCCTTCAATTTCTATAGGATCACCCAGCGCTGTTCCTGTCCCATGTGCTTCTATGTAGCTGATATCACGTGGATCTATATCTGAATTTCGGTATGCTTTTACCAATAGATCTCTTTGTGCATTGGGATTCGGAGAGGTTAACGTATTAGCTCTTCCACCATGGTTTTCAGCCGTTCCACGGATCACTCCGTAGATATGATCACCATCAGCTACAGCCTTGCTTAAAGACTTGAGGATCACAATTCCCACTCCTTCTCCACGGACATAACCATTGGCACGCTGATCAAAAGTTTTACATCTTCCATCTTCGCTCAACATCCCTGCACTGCTGAAGGAAAGCGTCAGTTCCGGAGACAGTATGGCGTTGACTCCACCTGCAATGGCCATATCGCAATGTCCGTTTCTGATGTGTTCTACGCCTCGATGAATGGCAATTAATGCACTTGAACACGCAGTATCCACCGGCTCACTTGGTCCATGAATATCCAATAGATAAGAAATTCTGTTTACCAATATCGAATGAGCGGCACCTGTGGAAAACTGTGCCAGACTTGTAAGATCGGTTCCGTTATTCAATAACATGGAATAATCTACCGCAGATACTCCGATAAAGGTTCCGGTATTGGTTCCTCTTAATGCGGAAGTGGCTATTCCTGCATCTTCCAAAGCGTGGTATACAGCTTCAAGGGTAATTCTTTGCTGAGGATCCATTAAAGCAGCTTCTTTAGGCGAAATATTGAAAAATAAAGGATCAAATTTGTCGATATCGCTGATAAATCCACCCCATTTTGCTTTGGTTTTGCGGCTTTCTTTTTGAGGATCTCCGTAATATTCCTGCCAGCTCCATCGATCTTCAGGGATTTCTGTGATCAGGTCTTCATTATTTTTAATTCTCTCCCAGAAAGTATTGATGTCAGGTGATCCCGGAAAACGTCCGCTGATCCCTATAATAGCAATTCCCTCTTCAGCTGGCTTTTGAGCTGCCTTTACCGGTGAGCTGTTGTATTGTGAAGAATGTTTTCTGTTTTTACGCCCGGAAAATTGATCAAATCGAGTTGAATCCTGAGCTGGAGTAACAGCCCTTGAATCATTTTTACTTTCTATTGCAAGGTTTGGATATTCTTTGATCAGGAATTCTGAAAATACTCCAATAGCCGGATAGTTATAAAATACCGTAGGCATTAATTTAAGATCATAGAAATTATTCAATGAACTGGTAAACTGGGTCATTAAAAGGGAATCAAAACCATATTCACCAAATTCTGTTTCCTGGTCAACCGTCGAAACCTCCATTTTAAGCAGTTTTGCTACAATTTCACTCACTTCTCTAACGATCTTATCTTTCGCCGTTTTTGAACCACCTACGTTTTCATTTGTACTTTTAGGTACTGAAACATTTTTTTGAGTGGTATTTGCAACTGCATTACCTGTCGTTTTGGAAATTCCTTCTTCTTTACCAAAATACACCGCATATTGTCCTGATTGAGCTTTCAGAATAAGATCGAACATCTCAAGACCTGTTTGTGTTGCCATTGGAATCATACCAAACTGACTTTCAAGGTATTTTTCTCCTGCTGCACTTACCTGCATTCCACCGGACTTCCATAATGGCCAGTTCAGACTGATTGTTTTTCCTGATCTCTGTCCTTTGGCAGCCGCTTCATTTCGGTATTCCACATAATGATCCAGATAGGTGTTGGCCGACGCATAATCTGATTGTCCTGCATTCCCTGTCACCGCTGCAACGGATGAAAAGAACATCATAAAATCAAGAGGTTCGTCTTTTGTTACTTCATCTAATACCTTCGTTCCTGTAATTTTAGGATGAAGCACCTGTTCCAAGTGTTCCTGGGTTTTATTCAGAATAAAACTATCTTTCAACGTTCCGGCACTATGGATAATTCCATTCAATCCCTGATAGGTTTCTTTGATGGTTGTAAGCAATCGCTCTGTGTCCTGATAATCTGTAATATCGCATGAATAATATACTGTTCCCGGAATTTCAGACAGTAGTTTTTCTATTTCCTGATCTGCCGTTCTTCTACCTGTCAGGATAATTTTCACATTTTTAGTTTTGCTTATATGCTTCGCGAAAATCTGTCCGAGACCACCGGCACCACCTGTAATGAGGTATACTCCATTTTCACGGATCGCCATTTGATCTACCGCTAGAATATCTTTTACTACCGGTCTGAACTGTTTTGTTTTGAAAATACCCTGATCATAACGGATTTCAGCATTTTTACTTACTTCATTTTTCAGTAATTCTGCCAGAAAATCAGGATCGAAGCTGTCTACACCGATGGTCTGTCCGGTAACTCCAGGATTTTCCTGAACTGCCGTTTTTAACAAACCGGTAATAAACCCTGCCTGTGGATACTGATGATTTGGGTAAACCACTGTGATATGCATTGAAGTATTTTTCTTCAAGTAACTTTTAAGCTGTTCAAGTATTGTAGTAAAATATTCGATTGGCTGATCGATTGCAATGGTCTGTACCGGGATTCCCAATCTTTCTTTTAATGTTTCTGCCAATGAATCTGTACCTCCTGCAAGCCAAATGAACTGTTTCTCAGTTTCACGTACTTTGGAGGAGTCTTTTGCAACCATTTCTTCCCAAACCGGCTGATAGATAAATGTATCAATATCTTTTTTAACAGACTTTGTGGGTTTAAAACCATCTAACGGAAGGGCTACAAAGTTTCTGAAACTTACTAAAACGACACCATGATCATTGATCAGATCAATATCGTATGCTGCCAGCTTATCTTCTGATTTGGTTTGCTCATTTTTTCGTGCATATGCCCACAATGATTGTCCTTCTAATGTCTGGTAGCAGCTCATCTCTCCCATAAAATAAGGAAGTGCCAATGAATACGTTTCGTCAGCGAGTTGCTGGAAACCATAAATGGTATGGAGCATACTGTCAAGGATTCCAGGAGTATACATAAAGCCTTCAAGGCTTGTCAGATTAATTTTAGCTAAACAACCATGGTCATCTGCATACATCTTTTGAACTCCCTGGTAGGCAGCACCGAGATCAAGTCCTGCAGCCAAAAATTCATTGTACATTCCTTTCCCATCCAATACCTTATCGGCTTTAGCCTTCAAAGCATTGATGTCCATTTTTTCCGGCTGGATAAGCTTATCGGTGGATATCTGACCATTACCATGTACCACTTCTTTATCGTTATAGACCTCATAACAAAGCTGATCACCATCCCTATAAATCGCGGTTGAAATCTTTGCATAGTCATCCACGATGGAAATCGGATTGACCCAACTGATATTTCTAAGTTGTGTTACCTTTTGGCCTGTACTCAATGTTCCGGCAATTCTTGCCAGTTCGAGATAAGCAACTCCCGGCAATATCTTTTCGTTTCTTACTTTATGATCGCTCAGGAAAACTTCCTCACCTGTAAAAATACTGGTATACTTTTGTTCATTTAAATCCGATTCATTCATATGCAGTAATGGATGAATTCTGGTATTTGCCATTGTTTTTAGCAGGAATGAACTGACAGGGATCCAGTATCTGTTTTTGGTAAACGGATAAACAGGTAAATTGATTTTCGAAGGACGTCCGTTGATATATAGCAGGTTCCAATCTACAGATGCTCCTTTAACCCATAAGCCTGCCAATGAATTGAGGTCTTTATTGTCAATGGCAATACTGATATAGGCATTTCCGGAACCCGTTTTATCCTGTTTTATATTTCCCGTAAATCCATGTTCTGAATTTCCTGAAAGATAATCTGTCAGTCTGCTCATCAATTCGATTTTATTGGTTACGACCAAGGCCAGTCTTTCTTCCATCTCATCCCTGCCCGTTTGCAGGGTATAGGCGATATCAAAAAGATTCGCTTCAGGATTTTTTTGAACAAAATCTAAAAGGTTACTCACCTGCTGTTTCAGATTGTCTTTAGTTTTTGCAGAAAGTATAATAATGGACTGGCCGTCTTCCTGATAAGGAGTTGTCTGATCAGGTCGGTATTCTTCAATGATAATATGTGAATTGGCGCCTCCGAATCCGAAACTGCTGATTCCCGCAATTTTAGGACGGTTATCGGATCTGATCCAGGGACCTGTCTCTGTTCGCAACTGGAAGATACTTCCGTTTAATTTCAGGTATTCATTAGGATTTTTTAAGTGTGGATTTCCTGGCAATGTATTGTGTTTCATACACAGTAGTACTTTAATAGTACTTGCAATACCTGCTGCAGATTCCAGGTGTCCGATATTGGTTTTTACACTTCCGATACTGCAATGCGGTTCTGTAGGCTGTTGAAGTCCTTTATCTTTATATAAATCTTTAAATGCAAGCTTCAGTCCTTCTGCTTCTATCGGATCTCCAAGAGGTGTTCCGGTTCCGTGAGCTTCAATATAACTCACATCACGCGGATCAATTCCGGCACTGCGATAGGCATGAAGCAAAAGATCTCTTTGTGCAATCGGATTAGGTGAAGTTAAGGTGTTCGCTCTTCCCCCATGGTTTTCTGCGGTACTTCTGATCAACGCATGAATAGGATCACCATCTGCAATGGCCTGTTTCAATGATTTAAGGACAATAATTCCTACTCCTTCTCCTCTTACGTATCCATTGGCACTCTGGTCAAACGTTTTACATCTTCCGTCTTTGCTCAACATTCCTGATTGGCTGAAAGAAAGAGTCAACTCTGGAGAAAGTAGTGCATTCACTCCTCCTGCAATGGCCATATTACACATACCGTTTCTGATATTTTCAACCGCCCTGTGGATGGCAATTAATGAACTTGAACAGGCCGTATCTACCGGTTCACTTGGTCCATTGATATCCAGTAAATAGGAAATCCTGTTCACCATCATGGAATGTACGGAGCCTGTAGTGGTATGCATTTGTCCCGCTAAATCGGTTTCATGGCGAAGGCGTATCAAATAGTCAGAGGCAGAAACTCCTATAAATATTCCGGTATTGGTCCCCTTAATGCTTTCTGTTGCAATTCCACCGTCTTCCAGCGCCTGGTATACGGACTCCATGAGAATACGTTGTTGAGGATCCATTAGCTCAGCCTCCATGGGAGAAATACTGAAAAATGCAGGATCAAACTTATCGATATCGGTAAGGAAACCTCCCCACTTGGATCGGGTTTTATTCTTTTCCGTTAAAGGATCTCCGTCATATTTTTTCCAATCCCATCGGTCTGCGGGAACTTCTGTGATCAGGTCTTTATTTTCGCTGATATTTTTCCAGAAAGTATCCAGATCCGGTGATCCCGGAAAGCGTCCACTCATCCCAATAATAGCAATAGGTTCATTGACGGATTGTGGTTTTGGTTTGTAAGGAGTGAACTGTTTTACTGATTGCTTTACAGGTGTTGCAAAGGTTGTTGAAAAAGCGCTCTTTTTTATTGTGATTTTTTCAACCGGATTAGCTATTGGAGCAGCAGGAGATTCTCCGTGCAATGCAGTGAGTGCCTCCGTATATTCTTCTGTCATAAATGCAGCCAGTTTATTGATGGTTGCATAATTATAAAAGACCGTTGGCATCAGATCCAGATCATAATAACCGTTGAGCTCATTGTTGAAACGGGTTAATAAAATGGAATCAAACCCATAATCTCCGAATTTTTTATCATTTTCAATTTCGGCAGGCTCCATTCTTACTAATTCAGCAACAATACTGATGATCTTATCGGTCGCTTTTTTCTTTAGCAAACTTGCTTCAACTGGTGCTGTTATTTGTTCGTCAACCGATTTTTCAACAGTTTCGTCAGGAGTATCTTCCTGTACCGTAGTTTCAAGACCATCCAAGGGAAGTGCCACAAAATCTTTGAAGCTTAACAATACATCTCCTTCATTATTCAGGAGATCCAGATCGTATGCAACGACCTGATCGCCGTCTTTGTAATTTTCACTTTTTCTGGCATAGCCCCACAATACTGAAGCATCTGTTATAGGCTCATAAAAATATACTTCTTTTACAAAATAGGGTAACTCCAATGAATAGGCTTCTCCTCCTGAAATAACCAATCCGTAAATAGTATGCAAGAGACTGTCCATAATACCCGGTGTATACATGCAACCTTCCAGTTCTTCAAGACGGATCTCTGATAAAGCGATATTCTCCCCTACGTTAATTTGGGCAACTCCTCTGAAGCTCTTTCCAAGGTTCAATCCGTTTTCTTTGAAATTGTGATAAACTTCTGCTCCAGGAATAACCTTTGAGCAGGCCGCTTTCATCATTTCCAGATCATATCTTCCGAGAGGTTCTCCCTCACCGGTAATGATCAAACCGTTTCCATAAAGAAGCTGGCTATTTTTCTGATTATAAATTTTGTAATTAAGACCTGTTGGTTCTGGATCCAATGTAACGGCAATAGAGACCATTCCATTTTCAAGTTTTAGCGGGTTCAGCCAACTCACATTTTTTAATTTTACCACTTGCTTTTGGGAGCTCAAAGCCCCTGCTGCTCTCGCTATTTCCAGATAGGCTACTCCCGGAAGTATTTTCTCATCATTTACGATGTGATCATAAAGGAAAGATTCAGTTCCATCATATACTGCCGCGTATTGTTTTTGCTTACCATTAGATTCATCGGTATGTAACAAGGGATGCAGATGATTTTCTGTGATTGGTGCATGCACTATTCTTTTAGGAGAATCAGGGATCCAGTACCGTTGTCTTGCAAATGGATAAACAGGGAGACTGATGCGTTTTGGTAACATATCTGTGTATAATAGTTTCCAATCAACATCAATTCCTTTTACCCACAGCTGAGCAAGGCTTTTGATCTCATTATTTTTAAAAGCTGTTTCCACATAGGCTTTTCCTGCAGTTCCCTCGAGAAGGAAGCCGATTTGCTCCTGATTGATATTTCCTTGATAGAATCCAAAGCTATTGCCATTGGTGTAGTTCTCCAACTGAGTCAATAGATCTTCCTGGCTTTCTGCAATCCATGCAAGACGCTCTTCCATCGCTTCACGTCCTGATTGTAACGTATAAGCCAGTTCGTGTAAATCAGTATCCGGATGAGCTTGCAAGAACATTTTCAACTGCAATGCTTTAGCTTTTAACCGGTCTGCATTTTTTGCAGACAGTAGAATAACAGCAGGCTGTCCTTCCACAATTTCTTTTCTGGTAGCAGGAATATATTCTTCTATAATTAAATGGGCATTGGCTCCACCAAAACCAAAACTGCTGATTCCAGCGATTCTTGGTTTGTTGTCAGCAACATTCCAGTCGGTTGTATTTTGTTGCAACCTGAACGGACTTCCATCCAGATTTAAATATGGGTTGGTCTGAATCAAATGAGGATTTCCAGGCAGTGTTTTATGTTTCATCGCCAGGATGACCTTCATTACCCCTGCAATTCCTGCAGCAGCTTCCAGGTGGCCAATATTTGTTTTGACACTTCCAATACTGCAATAGGCAGCTTCTGCCGAAGTTTGATTTCTCTGTTTATATAAAGTATTAAAAGCCAATTTCAATCCTTCTATTTCAATGGGATCTCCCAGCGAAGTTCCTGTTCCATGAGCCTCTATATAGCTTACATCTGCCGGATGAACTCCTGCTCTGCTATACGCTTTAACCAACAGTTCTTTTTGAGCATTCGGGTTTGGAGAAGTTAATGTATTGGCTTTTCCACCATGGTTTTCTGCGCTTCCACGGATAATTCCGTAAATATGATCTCCGTCTGCTTCTGCCTGTTCCAATGATTTTAAGATCACCACTCCTACTCCTTCACCACGTACATAACCATTAGCACTTTCGTCAAATGTTTTACAACGTCCATCTACGCTTAGCATTCCAGATTCACTGAATGAAAGAGTCAATTCCGGAGAAAGAAGTGCATTTACCCCTCCGGCAATTGCCATTTTGCTATCTCCGTTTCTGATGTGTGCTACGGCACGGTGAATGGCAATCAGTGAACTAGAACAAGCGGTATCCACAGGCTCGCTTGCCCCACGAATATCTAATAAATAAGATATTCTGTTGACCAGGATAGAATGTACTGATCCGGTTGCATAATGTCCCTGTCCGGTTAAATCAGACTGATTATTCACTAACATAGAATAGTCGGATGTGGAAACTCCAATAAAAATACTGGTGTCACTTCCTTTGATCTTATCCGGTGCAATTGCTGCATCTTCAAGAGCATGATATACGGCCTCCAGAGTGATTCTTTGTTGTGGATCCATCAGTTCTGCTTCACGCGGAGAGATGTTAAAGAATAAAGGATCAAATTTATCAATGTCGGAGATCAGTCCGCCCCATTTAGCTTTGGTCTTATTTTTTTCTTTTAACGGATCTCCGTAATACGCTTTCCAATCCCATCGGTCTGGGGTAATTTCAGTGATCAGATCTTTATTGTGACTGATATTTTTCCAGAAAGCATCTAAATCATCTGACCCAGGGAAACGTCCACTGATCCCAATAATAGCAACTGCTTTTTGTATTGTATCAGTATTGTTACTGATGACATTCACAGCTGTTTTTGGTAATGCGGTACGTCCCTCATTATTGAAAGCAACTCGTTTGTGTATGATCGTGGCAGGTTGAACCTCTTCTGATTTTACAACTACAGATGAGCTGTGTTTTTGAGTTACTGACGCATAATGTTCTTCCATTAAAAAATCTTTCAGATCATTGATCGTCGGATAATTATAAAAAACAGTGGGTAATAATTTAAGCTCATAAAATGCATTTAACTGGCGGGCAAATCTGGTTAATGAAACAGACTCAAAACCGTAATCACCAAATGCTTTGTCTCTTTTAATAGCCGCAGAGTTTAATTTTAACAACACTGCTACTGTTTCGATAATTTTACCTGAAACTTTTTCTGAAATTTCAGATTGACCAATAGCTACTTGGGCTATTGGAGCATCTTCTACCTTAATTTTAGAAATCTGTACATCTTCATGAGTGTTTTCATAGGTAACCAGAATTTCTCCTTTCCCATTTTTTAGTAAAGTATCAAAAGCCCTTATACCATCTGCGGATGGAAGTGAAAGTGATCCCAGGTGTGTTTCCAAATGCTTTATGTCTTCTTCATTCACCTGCATTCCGCCATCTTTCCATAAAGTCCAGCAGATGCTTAAAGTTTTACCGTTTGCTTTTTTACTATTCCTTTCTGTATTTCGGTAAGTCGCATACGTATTCAAATAAGCATTAGCAGCAGCATAATCCGCCTGTCCGGCATTTCCTTTAATGCTTGTTATGGAAGAGAAGAATACCATAAAATCTAATGGCTGATCTTTGGTCGCTTCATCAATGTTTTTTGTCCCCTCTACTTTAGCTGCAAAAACCTCATCCACCTGTAAAGATGTTTTATTGATGATATAACTATCTCTAAGGACACCTGCACTGTGAATCACGCCATTTAAAGGACCATATTCCTGATTAATAAGATGTACCAGTTTCTGGGTTTCTTCAAAGTTGCTCAGATCACAATGATGATAAACAGCTCCAGGTATTTTAGACACTAAAGTCTTAATGGTTTCAGACCATACACTTCTGCCTGTTAGTACCAGTGTAATATTATTTTTACTGCAAATATGCTCTGCGATCTTCAAACCTAAGCCTCCTGCACCCCCCGTTAAAAGGTAAACTCCTCCTTTTTTAAAGGTTATACCTTCCGTATTTTGTGAATCAAAAGTTACAGACACTGATCTTTTCACGGTTCTTACACCATTAGTATAGGCTACTTCAACATCTTTATTATGCTGCTCCGCTTCAATCATTGAAGTAAGTTCTCCCAAATTCTTAACGGATAAATGATCCACGGCAAGTACTTTACCTGTAATTCCAGGATACTCAAGATGTGCTGTTTTAAGCAATCCGGATACAAAACCATACTCAGGGTAATCACTGTTCTGACAAACGATCGTAATTTGAGTACGCCCTTTCTCCTTTATTTTTTCTTTTATTTTAGATAATACGAAATTGAAGAAAGCCACTGGCTTTTCCTGGTTGATGGATATAACTTCCAGTCCCAGTTCTTCCTGAAGCTTATCGCACAAATCTATGGCACCACCAGCAATAAGAATTATCTGATTGGCGGTTTCAAGTTGTTCTGAGCTTAAGGCTTCTTCTTTCCATTCCTGTTGATAATACACTACTTTTCCTTTTTCATTCGAAGAAGTCTTTATTCCTGAATGATCGGAATCCTTGCTTCCCAAAGGCAGGAAGATAAAGTCTTTAAAGGATAATAATGCTTCTCCGTTTTCATTTAATAAATAAAAATCGGCAGTTACAACCTTGTCGTTATCTCCTTCTTTTTTTCTCACCGCATAACCCCAAAGCTCCTGGGCTTCTTCAAGTCCTTTATAGAAATTAATTTCTCCTGCATAAAAAGGCAGTACCAATGAATAAGAATCCATTAAACCATAAATGGCATGAAGAAGGCTATCCATAATACAAGGTGGATATACGCAACCTTCGTTATTCACCAATTTTATTTTTGACAAAGCATATTCTTCTGCCACATATAAGATCTCTACCTGCTGAAAACTACTCTTCAGGTTTAATCCTTCTAAATCAAAGGCGTTATACAATTCTGATCCTGTGATTTCATTGACACAGTCTTTTTTAAGCTGCTGAATATTCATTTTTGCAGGAGCTGCCGTTAAAACATTGGAAAGTCTTCCACTATTATGAGTAATCAGGGTGTCTTCATGGCCACTGTATATTTCATAAACCACATCTTCCTGATCGCGGTGTAATCCTATGTGAAGTGTTTCTGATTGATGAACCCAGAAAGGATTGATCCAGCTTACTTCTTTAAGTTGGGTAACTTGCTTATGGGTACTGAATTTACCCGCAGCCCTTGCCAGCTCCAGATAAGCAACTCCTGGTAAGATTTTATTATGGCGTACCTGATGATCCGCTAAGAATGATTCTTCACCACTAAAAGTGCTGCTGAACTGTTGTTGATCCAGGTCAGATGTATTCTGGTGTACCAGTGGATGTAGTGTTCTGTCAACAATTTTTCCTGTTGGATTCAATTTTCCTTCAGCAGTAGGAAGCCAGTAGCGTTCCCTTGCAAAAGGATAGGTAGGCAGGCTGATCTTACGAGGTTGTTTTTCAGCGTAAAGCAAATTCCAGTCGAATACAGATCCCTGTATCCATAGATCAGCAATTCCAGCCCAATCTCCGGCATTGATCCTATTCTGAACTTCGGTAGATTTTTCTTCACCTTTAGTTCCTATTTTACAGGTTCCTGTTGTATATGTTTTTTGAGAATCTGTATCTTTTAAAAAGTCATCCAGTAAACCTATTAATGATGGAATATCCTTCACAACAAAAGCTACCCGGTTTTCCATGGCTTCTCTTCCTGTTTGTAAAGTATAAGCGATATCCGCCAATGATAAGGTGTTATCTTTTTCTAAACTATACTTTAAGTTAAATACCTGTTCCTGAAGGCGTTCTTCATTTTTCGCTGATAAGACAATGATCGCAGGATCCTGTTCTAATTCATTTTTAGAAGTCTGCTCTGGTGCTCTGAATTCTTCGATAATAAGATGAGCATTGCTTCCACCCGCACCAAAAGAACTTAACATCGCTCTTAATGGCAATTCTTCTGATTGTCCGTTCTGATTAATGATCACAGGTCTTTTCCATGGCGCTAAATTTTGAGGAACATAGAAGGGTGTATCTTCAAAACTGATATTCGGATTCAGTGTTGCAGAATGAATAGATGGTACTAACTGCTGGTGTTTAAACTGTAACAGAATTTTTGTCAGTCCTGCAATACCCGCTGCAGCTTCCAGATGCCCGATGTTTGATTTTACAGAACCGATGGCACAAAATTGTTTATCATCTGTATATTCATCAAAAGCTTTACAAAGTCCCGTCATTTCAATAGGATCTCCTAAAGATGTTCCTGTTCCATGAGCTTCTACATACGATATGGTGCGTGGATCAATTCCGGTCTTTTGCAAAGCAGACTGAATCAATTCCCCTTGTAAATTAGGACTTGGTACGGTATATCCATTGGTTCTTCCATTATGATTAACGGTAGTTCCTTTGATCACCCCATAAATCTGGTCACCATCCGCAATTGCTTTTTCCAGAGGTTTAAGCAAAACTGCACCGATCCCTTCACCTGGTACATAACCATCTCCAATACCAAAGCTTCTGCAACGTCCGTCACTGGCTAAGAAATTATTCTGACTCAGGAATAAATATTTGCTCAATGACAATGATAAGTTCACACCTCCGGCAATACAGCTTTCCGATTCTCCGCTTCTGATGCTTTCACAGGCATAATGTAAAGCCGTTAATGATGCAGAACAAGCAGTGTCTATGGCCATACTTGGCCCTGTCCAGTTAAAGAAGTAAGAAACTCTGTTAGGAATACTGTATAAAAGGCCACTTGGAGCGACAGGATTTCCTTTGGCTGTTTCTTCTATTCCAAGGTTAACGTATGGCTGCCATAATGCCCCTACGAAAACACCAACTTTCTTAGATTGTTCTGTGAGTTTCTCACGGGTAATTCCGGCATCTTCCAACGTAGACCAGACTACCTCTAAAAATAATCTTTCCTGAGGATCGATTTTCTCTGCTTCTCTTGGTGAGATATTAAAAAATAATGGATCAAATTGATCAACATCATTGATAAAACCACCCCAACGGGCATATAACAATCCATTTTCTCTATCTTCATCAAAATGTCCCTTATAATCAAAACGATCCTGCGGAATTTCTTCAATACAGTCGTCTCCTTTTTTCATCAAATCCCAGAAATCAGAAAGCGTATTCGATTTTGGATATTTTCCACTCACTCCAACAATAGCAATGTCTTTGTTTGTGTTTTTTTCTGTTGAATGCTCAACAGAAGCAATCTCTTCTACCCTTTCCGGTGTTGAATCAATTTCTTCTGGTTCACCTAATAGGTCTTTTAATACACCCGCATGTTTTTTCTGAAAATACCCTGCCAGCTCATTGATATTGCGGTATTCAAAAAATAGGGTTTTGGATAAGTTTCCGAAGGTTTTTGCTAACAATCTATTCAGATCGATGATCATTCTGGAGTTAATTCCCAGTTCTTCAAAAGATGTTTCAGCATCCATTTCTTCTTCTTCCAGACCAACTCCTTCGTGTAACAATGTTTTCAAAAGACTTTCAATACGTTCTATCGCAAGTTCACCACTCTCAACAGCTTTCACTCTTGGGGCTACTGATTGAGTTGAAGTTACAGTAATGGATGCATTGGTTGTTTCTTTGATTGAAAACCCATTAAGTTTGGCAATAATATTTCCTTCAATATCCATCACCTGAGCATCAAATTTTCTGATGCCGCTTCTGGTTTTGTTAGCTTCGTGAGCTATGGTATGTACGTAACACTCCGCAGGAATCTGACCTGTAAATACAATCTCATCTATGGCCACCGGAATGTATTTGGAGTTTTCCAAGCCATTAGGCTTATTATTAATAATAGCGGTCTGGAATACTCCTGTAAGCATACTCGGATGTAAAATATAATCTGACAATGTTTCTGCCACGTGTAAAGGCAAGATTAGGTGTCCTAGAGCTTCTTCTTTATTGGTCCACAGTTCCTTCATCGGCATAAAAGAAGGTCCTACGTGTAATCCTTCAGCGATGATTTGTTCATAAACCGTTTCCCTGCTTATACTTATATTTAATTTTTCTTGAGCTGCCTGAATATCAAAAGTTCCCAGTTCGCCCGGTTCAATGGATGTTTCCATGTTGACATCACCCATTGCATGTACTGTTTTTCGACCATTGGTATCTTCACTAAATATTTCGTAAGCATACAATGAACCCTTTGGTACCATCTGAATAAAAGCATTGATTGCAGGCCCTGCTGATGATAATACTTCCGGCCAGTAATTATTGGATAAACTGCAGATCCTTTTTCCAAGCAATGTGGCAGCCTGTCTTCCCATTTCAATGTAGCAGGCTCCCGGAACATTGTATTTTCCATCCACCACATGATCCTGCATGAAGAATTCTTCATTGCTGTATCGTTTTCTAAACAGTAAGTTCTTTACGTCTGATCGTTCAGCATCTACCAATGAAGTAGTTGATATATAGCTCTTTTTAGTGTTGTTTGACAGAGATTCTTTGATCTTTTCAGGATCAAAAGATGGAACCTCGTTGGCAATATTAGCAGCAAGATTTTTGATGGTATTGTATTCAATCAATAAAACAGGATTGATTGTTGCTCCCACATATTCAGTCAATTTTGCAGAAAGCTTTACCAGTCCTGAAGAATCAAGACCTAGTTTATTGAAGCTGTCTGTATCTGTTATTACTGAAGTTTTAGGTAAAATATCAGCAATCATATTTCTAATTAACGAAGAGAAATCTCCTTTTTCAGAGTCTCTTTTTTCACTATGGGCTTGATCAAATACATGCTCGACACTTAAGTGAGATTCTATTTTAGCTGCAATTCCTTCAATCAATACCGCCTGACCAGATATTGAGGTATTGTTTATGCTTAATAATTTTACAAAACCTTTTAAGGCATCTTCATTAAGCATCGGTTTCATTCCGAATACCTGCCATAAATGTTCTCGTTCTTCATCGGAGACCGTAATTCCTCCACTTTCCCACAAAGGCCAGTTAATAGCCAGACTGATTCCATGATTTCCTTTTTCTATTTCTCTTCTGTTTCTGATTTCCATCATATGATCAAGGAAATTATTGGCAGAAGCATAGTCGCATTGTCCCTGATTAGGCATCAATGAAGCGATTGAAGAGAATACGATAAAGAAATCAAGCGTTTCATTCTGAAGGCATTCATCCAGATTGATCGTTCCATATACTTTTGGAGTGATCACCCTTTCAAATGAATCCGCTTTTTTATTGATGATAAAAGAGTCTTCAATCAGACCAGCTGCATGAATGACTCCATTAATGGTTTTAAATTTCTTTTTGATTTTGGAAATAGCCACAGAAAGTGCTCTTTTATCAGCCACATTAGCTCTGTAGTATGCTGCATTTCCTCCAAGTTGTTTTAATTGCTGAAGCTTTTCTTCAATGGCTTCATTCTTTAAGCTTCGGCCTATTAATATAATATTGGCCTTATAGTGTTCCGCCAAATAAGCCGCGAATACCATTCCTAAACCACCGGTGCCACCAGTAATGATATAACATCCGTTTTCTTTTAACAACAGTTCTGATGATGCATTGTCCAGTTGTTTTACCGGAACAACGGTTCTTTCCTGTCTTAGTCTGTTACGGTAAATTACTTCCAGGAGAGGAGCCATCACATAATGCGTCATTTCCTGCACAATGATATCCTGATAAGAAGATATATCTGCCTCACTGATGCCTAATGTTAGAATTGAAATCCTTGGGTTCTCATAAGCCAAGGTTCTGGCAAACCCACCTGCCATTTGCTGTATAGCAGCAGATTTTGTATCATTATAATTGTAGGCAAACAGCAACTTAATATGTCCAGAATATTCAGCAGTAATTAAAGCTTGCGACAGATACAACAATGCATAAATATCCTGCATATTCTCGGCGACCTGTTCACCACGGCTCATTCCCCATCTGTAGATCCAGTTATCCGTTACCATTCCGTCTTCTTCAAGATCTTTAAGCAGATTTTTAAAAGATGCCGTATCTGCAACATCAAGCTTATAGGTGTATTGATCTTTTTTCTCATAAGAATCCCCCGGTAATACCAAAACTGGTTTTGTATAACCTAATTCTGCCTTTATCTTTTCGTATAATAAAGCGTCCGTATCAAAAATAATAACAGCAGCAGGTCTTTCTGCGTGGATTCCTAATGGTCTTTCTAGCCAATCGGTCGTATAATGTAAGCTCTCAATAACAGGTACAGCCGTTTCCTCAATGGTCACAGGTCCTGATTTATAAGCTCTTTTCACAAATTCATTAAATTCAAGGATCACATTTCCATGTTCATCACACAAAAACAGATCAAATGAAAACCTTTTTCCATTCTGGTATGTATCTGATTTTTTGACATAAGCATAATGAGCATCTGCCAGATTACCATAACAACGGATCGCTTTTAAATAAAATGGTAATAACTGATGTTGGGCTTCTACATTACCCCAGATACATAATCCAACTACGGTTTGAAAAACCCCATCTAATAGAGACGGTTCCCAGACTTTTGAGGAAACCGGATTTTCTTTTTTGGTAGGTTTTAATAGGCATATTGCTTCATCAGAGGCAAAAAAGCCTTCTGTGATGGTTTGAAAAGTTTCCTTGTAAGCCAAACCTTCTTTTGCAAATTCCTGATAGATTTCTTCTGCTGTTTTTACAGTGGAGCAACGTTGTTTTATTTTTTGCAAGTCAATAGATCCTGCGGAAGTTGTATTGCTTTTCAGTGAGACATTTCCATTGGAGTGAACCCCGTCAGTAGTTGTGATTTCAAATGAAAATCCTGTATTTATTGGTGTAAGTTTGATCTGTAAAGGGACATTCTCTTCATATACTTTTACCGAATGCATCCAGCATACATCATTCAATTCATTAACCGGACGTCCACAAGCCTGTTCTGCTACCGATCTTGCAATTTCCAGATAAGCAACTCCCGGCATCATACATTCGCCTTGCACTACATGATCACGAATAAAATAATTTGTTGATTGTAAAAGAGCTTCATATTCCCATTGTTGCTGATCTTTGTTTAAAAACTGCATCAATGGTGATCCCACTTCCCGAACAATTGCTGAATTTGAAGTGGCCACTGAAACAGAAGCTCCATCCATCCAGCATCTTCTTCTTTCAAAAGGATATCCCGGTAAAGAAATTCTTACACCATCAGCCAGTTGATTTTCAGCATCCTTCTCGGTTTTGTTAATTTTTCCTGTGGAAATATATTCTTCTAACTGCTTAATAAGATCTTCTACGTCAGAAACTACGAAAACAGCTTTAGCAGCCATCGTATCTCTTCCGTTTTGAAGGGTAAAGGCAATATCTTGTATGCGTAATTCTGCCCTATTTTTTCTTATAAAATCTGTAATTCTTTCAGCATATGCTTTTAACTGTTTTTCTGTTCTTGCAGATAATGGGATGGTATAACTCCTTACGTTTTCCTCCGTATTTCTGATTTGTTCTCCATCATACGCCTGTAAAATAACATGTGCATTTACTCCCCCCATTCCAAAAGAACTTACCCCGGCTGTCAATGCTCCACTTTGAATTCCGCTTTCAGAAGGCTTCCATTCTGTATTTTCAGTAGAAATAACAAAAGGACTTCCTTTTAAATCGATATATGGATTCAGCTTTTTATGATGCAATATCCCCGGAATTTTTCCATTCTGCATACATAGCAAAACTTTGATAAGCCCAGCTATACCCGCAGCACTTTCCAGGTGACCGATATTGGTTTTTAGTGCCCCTAAAGTGCAATTGATATTTTCATGCGCTCCATACTGACTGTAGACTTTTTTCAAAGCACTGATCTCAATAGGATCACCCAATGGCGTTGCCGTACCGTGTGCTTCAATATAGCTTACATTTCCTGCTTCCAAAGCAGCATCTTCCAAAGCAGCATTTACTACTTCAGCCTGTGCACGTACGCTTGGGGAAGTCAATGAATTGGAACGGCCATTATGATTCACTGCTGTTCCTTTAATCACACCTATAATATGATCATTATCTGCTATTGCCGCAGACAATGGTTTTATGAAAATACATCCTACTCCTTCTCCACGTACGTATCCGTCAGAACTTTCATCAAAGGTTTTGCATTTACCTTCTGAGGATAGCATCCCTGATTTCCCGTGAGACAAATACATGGTTGGTGTAATCAATGCATTCACACCACCTACCAGAGCAGATTCGCAATTTCCTGAACGAATATCCCTGATAGCATTATGCAATGCCACCAAAGAACTGGAACAAGCGGTATCTACCACTTCACTTTTCCCTCTGATATCAAGGAAAAAAGAAACCCTGTTCGCCAAAATAGAATGTACCGTACCAGTAGAAACGAACGAGCTAATCTCCTGATGCGTAGATTGCAGCATTTCTGCGTAATCATTTTTGGAAACCCCAACATACACTCCTACTTTTTTGCCAGACAGGCTCTCCGTGCTGTATCCTGCATCTTCCACTGCATGCCACGCTGCCTCTAAAAAGACTCTGTGCTGGGGGTCAATATATTTAGCTTCTTTAGGGGATATATTAAAGAATAAAGGATCAAATTTATCCATATCATTGATAAATCCTCCCCATTTGCTATTAGTTTTTGGTATGTCCGACGCGGGATCACCATAGTATTCCCGCCAATCCCAACGCGATTCCGGAATCTCCGTTACACTGAAGGTTCCATTGATAAGGTTATTCCAAAAATCATGATAATTATCCGCTCCGGGAAACCTGCATGACATTCCAATAACGGCAATATCTGTCCTGTTCAACTGGTTATCCAGCTGAAGATTATTTTTTGAAGTATCTTCCATGTTGATCTGTTTTTTAAAATAGAAACAAGCTACCCCACCCACCTGATCTTATAATCATTGGGTTGTTCTAAAATAGCCTCACATAAAGTGTATTCTATAGAATATTTAGCGGTAGATGATTAATGCCGTATTAAATTCAATATTTTGGAAGAGTGAATGTGATCCGTAGATGAAAATTTGTTCAGGTTAGGATTAAAAGTCTCAAAGACCCTGAACAGGTGTTTAATTTTTTTTTGTGTTGACACATTTTTCATAGAAATTTAATTTTGTTCATTTAGTTTTAACATATAAAGCCTTTATTCATAGGCTTTTCATACTTTTTGATTCTTTATGTCTCATTTTGGTGATATGCTAATGTAAGTTTTTTATTAATACAAACAGCATTAAAATAATATTAAATTATAAGGTTGTTTAATTAAATTAAATATAACAAATTGAGATATTGCAGTTAGTTTATTCATTATAAAGCTTTTAGACCAATATTATTCTCTGCATAACAATAATCACATCAGGGTGAATTTTTTATTAACTGTAAAGCTTTATCACATAACAATATAGTCCAATATGATCTAGTCAATAATTTCAAATTAAAAAGTCTAATAATGGAAATCTATAAATCATTTTATTTTTAAGCTTTATTAATATCATTTTTTCATTTTACGGTGAAACACCCATAATAGAGTAACCTAAATCTTCATCCTTCAACCCTAAATTTCGTTTATCGCATAATTTTATGTTGTTCACATTTTCTTAATTAACTAAAAATAAGGTTTAGATGAAGAATCCTTTCAATTGCACTTAAAGCAAAAACCAGCAAAAAGCTTGTGAGTCTTCAATTTTACTCATTTATGTTATCAGGTGAA
The DNA here is from genome assembly GCF_028570785.1 of Chryseobacterium sp. B21-037. Taxonomy (NCBI): domain Bacteria; kingdom Pseudomonadati; phylum Bacteroidota; class Flavobacteriia; order Flavobacteriales; family Weeksellaceae; genus Chryseobacterium; species Chryseobacterium sp. B21-037. The sequence goes on along the minus strand of NZ_JALGCB010000001.1, from coordinate 781,848 downwards.
ATTGACAAATCGAGTATTAATAACATGACTTTTGCTTATTCTAGTCAATTGATCATAAATTCATTTTAAGTATATATTCAAAACTGCACTACTCTTTATTAGGGATTAATAATATTTATTTAAATTGGTATCTAAAAATCTAAAATCATGAAAATATTAAAACCCGTTGAGGCATTTGATAAAGCCGCAAAAATATACCAGGATAAGTTCATGGATGTAAGCTTGTTTGGGAACACTTTTAATTTCTTCTGCGATCAAATAGAGGCTGATCGTGCCGATATTCTTGATATTGCCTGTGGTCCGGGAAATATTACTAAATATTTATTGGACAGAAAACCAGAATACAACATATTAGGAATCGATTTATCCTCGAAAATGCTTGATCTTGCCCAAGCCAATAATCCTACAGCAGATTTTCAACTGATGGATTGCCGGGATATTCATAAGCTCCAAAAAAAATTTGACGGAATTGTTTGTGGCTTCTGCCTTCCTTATTTAACACGTGATGAAGCGTTCACCTTAATCAAAGATGTCTCCGCATTGTTAAAGCCCGGAGGTGTATTTTATTTGAGTACGATGGAGGATGATTATAGCAAATCAGGATTGATCACATCCAGTTTAGGAGATCAGGTTTACCTTTATTACCATCAGGAAGATTATTTAGCAAAAGCTTTCCAGGAAAATAATTTTGATATGTTGCAGGTAAAACGTTTTAATTCTTCCGATAAAGATGGTGTGATGATTACTGACATGGTATTGATCGGAAAACTGAATTGACCTGTGTGTTATATCATACATGATAAAACTCAAAAGAGTTTGAGTTTACAGGTTTATCTCATTCCCTTTTCGCATTAAAAAAGAATTCTATTTTACAGATTTCAAATATGCTAAAGCCTGCTATTTATTGTATTTATCTTTATTGATAACCGGATTTGCATACATTGCTAAAAAACTTTGTTTCAGCTCTGCATCGGAAATATCGATACGCATTTCCATTCTTCTCTCGAACAGCATCTTTTCATTTTCCGTATAACATCCGGAATATTGATTCGTCTTATGCAAAAGGTCGTAGGCAATGAAATTTGTTGGCCAGAGTTTATAATTCCGGATAATAGAATCATCGATTACCTGAGCAATGGCCTGTAGCTGTTTGTTCTTGTTATCAAATTCTGATCCGATCTCATCAAGCTCAGTCCCGAGTACCTTTCCTGCATGCAGGTGAATGCGTTTTTTCTGGCCCAGCACTCCGCTTAGCATTGTTGTAAAATCCTCATCCTTATCTTTAATATAAACTTCATTTCTTGATTTCGCCATAAGTTGCGGCATCTTCAGAACATCTGTAGGATCATATTCATATGAAATAGATAGCGGAACTATTTTCAGACTTTTAAAGAAGTCGGTTAATGACTGCTCCCCTGCTGCCATGGCAAGCATTTTCAGAACTCCTTGTTGTGTAGCGTCATTGCCGTCTTTGGTTCGGCCTTCTCTTTGTGCAATCCATACGGATCGGTTTTCTTTAGTAAGCAGCTCATAAATATATTCGGACATGATCTTTGAACTGTTTAGTTGTTCACGGATCGGCAGTCCACGCTGAACTAAAAAATTACGATTCAGTTTTGCAAGGATATGAAGGAATGATTTCTGTACCAGATTATCCCCAATTGCTGAAGATGTCATTACAAGTCCCTCATCCAGCAATACCAAATTGAGCAGAGAGGTATCCAGAACAATATCACGATGACTGGAAACAAACAGATAAGCTGTATCCTTATCCAGGTCCTCGAATCCGGAAGTACTTAATCCCTCAGAACTTTGTTTCAGGATCTGGCGAACGGTATACGCTATAAAGTGGTGTTGAAAATCACTAATGGAATGAATATCTTTAAATTGTCCAAGCCAAAATTCTTCGTCCTGATCAGGAAAAGTAAAACGCATCAACGCCTTCATCATAGGATGTTTTGCAACACTCTTCAGAGCATCATTAACTTCATCATCATAAAAAGGCCTGATATCATCAAATTTTGACATATTATTATTTAAAAATTAAACGCACTGCAAAAGAACAAAAAAATATTGACTACGCCCGATGATTCATGTCATAATTGTTATTCGGTAAATTGATTATTGAAAGTTTATGTTTAAAAAGAAAATACAGATTGAAAAACTGACCGGTACAACAAAGTACTATTGACCAATATCTTGATTAATTATGTCGAGATAATTTAAAAACAGCTGATAAAATATTGTTTTATTACATTCTCACTTAAAATCATATTTTCTTATCTATATTTGATAGATATTTTAATAGCATGCAAAACATTCTCTTGATAATAATGCTATCCATCACAGGACCGGATAAAAAATAAAGTTATGGTAAATGATTATAAAAAATATGACCTGTTTGGTAAGACATTAATGCAAAAAATTGCATTGACCTCACCTTTTAATTATGATTTTCCAGTTACCGAACAGGCGTGTTTTCTATATGTTTTAAAAGGGGAACTACAATATAAGAAGGATAATGATGAAATTAATATACCTACCCATTATTCTTTACTTCTCAATTGTATCACCTCCGGTAAGCAAATCTATCATGCTGCCTCCGAGACTAACTGTGAAGTTGTAATTGTTACTTTTTATCCGGACATACTAAAGAAAATCTACGATCGGGAATTGCCTTTATTACTTCATCCTCCCGGAAACATCATTTCAAATCAATCCAATGAAAAAATCAACAATGAATTTTTAATTCAAAAATATATTGAAGGACTGTTGTTTTATTTTGAGAATCCGTCTTTGGTAAATGAAGATATCCTGATTCTGAAGCTCAAGGAAATTATACTTTTGTTAGCTCAAACCCAAAATGCGGAAGCAATACAAGTGATATTATCACAGCTTTTTTCTCCTACAACTTACACTTTCAAGCAAATCATTGAAGCCAATCTGTTTTCACAATTAACGATCGAACAGCTTGCAGGACGGGCTAACCTGAGTGTGTCTTCCTTTAAAAGAGAATTTTCAAAACTCTATAATGATACCCCTGCCAACTATATCAGAAACAAAAGGCTTGAAAAAGCTGCCGAACTTCTTGCGATTTCAGATCAGCGCATCACTCATATTGCATTTGAATGCGGATTCAATGATCTGGCTAATTTTACAAAAAGCTTTGGTGAAAAATATCATCAGAGTCCAACGAACTATCGTCAAAAAATAAAAGACGATAACCCGATATAATATTCCACTTCCTTATTTCTGTTAAAAATCCTCCGTTATAGCATTCTTAAAACCGGTTTAAGGATGCTTTTTTATGAACCAAAATACCAAACAATTGAACGAAATCGCAAAGCTATTTCTTTTTTTCTGACGCAACTTTGCAATGTTCCTCTTGGGAAAATATTGAAAAAAAACAATTGAACTGTATTTTTTCAAATAAAGGATTTATAAATTAAAAACATCATAAAATGGGACTATCAGGTTTAGGAATATTCCATACGATTATTGGAATTGCTGCCATTGCAGGAGCATTACTATCATTTATTAAATACGGCAAGATCGATCTTAGCAGACTACCGGGAAAAATATATTTTTACGGAACCCTTATCACCTCACTTACAGCATTGGGAATTTCAAAGCATGGAGGTTTTAATGCAGGACATATTTTTTCCATCTTTATCATCGTTTTGGTGTCTGCCGCATATTTTCTTTTTTCAAAAAAGCAAAACAGTAACAGAGCACGGTATTTTGAAAATTTCTCACTCTCTTTCAGCTTTTTTCTGTCACTCGTGCCTACGGTTAATGAAACTTTTACCCGTGTTCCATTAGGACATCCATTGGCAAAAGATATCAGCGACCCTATTATAGGAAAAACGTTGGGCGCGCTCTTTATTCTGTTTCTCGCGGGTTCGGTATATCAGTACATCAAACAAAAAAGAGCTAATCAACAAGTGTCATTCTAAATTTCATTCTTTGCTTAAAAAAAATGTTCGGAAAATCCGAACATTTTTATTTTGCATTGTATTTACTCCGATAAAGGAACAGTATCTTCTATGGGAGCTTTATCAACGGTTTTCTTTTTTGTTAAGTTGTCCACTCTCCACATTAAGAAGATACCTAATATAGAAATGGCAACGATCACATATCCCACTATATTATAGTGCTCTAAGGGAGCCCCTTTACTTTCTTGGGTAACGATCACGCCTGCAACAGCTGCTGCTATTCCACCTGCTATTTGCTGCAGAGAAGAGTTAATGCTCATGAAAGCGCCACGGTCCTGTAAATCCGGAATGGCACTCGTTAAAGCTGAAGAAGGAATCATACGACTCATAATCCCGATCATCATCAGGATATTAAATATCATCACCAGCCATAACGGAGTTACGGACAGGTTAGTATAAAGCACGCACATCCCCATCATCCATACTGAAGCTATTGCAAATATTTTAAACTTGTCTACTTTATCACTTAATTTTCCGATCAAAGGCATGATCACCAATGAGCTAACCCCAGAAACCATAAATAACATAGGAAGCTGTTCATTGGTAAGCCCAAGGTTATTAACTGCAAACGCACTTCCGAAAGGCATCATCATAAAACCTCCGATGGAAAGTAAGGCTGTAGCGGCAAACCCTACCCTGTAATTACTTTTTGCAATTGTATGCCACAAATGCTGAAAAGCAGATTTATCCCGTTGTACAGAAAGATGTTTGTTTACAGGCTGCAATTTCAGGAAAATTAAAACAGCAATAACGACACTCAAAGCCGCTACCATCCAGAAAGGTGCTTCCCAGCCCCATTTATTAGCCAGATAAAGCCCGATAGGCACCCCAAGAACCTGGCTTCCTCCGAAGCCCATCTGAATAAATCCCATTACCCTACCTCTTTGTTGCAGCACAAACAAATCAGTTATAATAGCCATAGAAATAGAGCCTATCACTCCTCCAAAAAGGCCTGTAATAATTCTCGCGGCGACCAGGGCCGCATAAGATTGTGCCATACCGCAAAAAATAGTTCCGATAATAAATCCGATGTAAAAAAATAGTAAAAGTTTTTTCCTGTCAAATCTGTCGGCAAAACCCGCCGTCAGCAATCCTGAAACTCCCGCACTGAAAGCGTAGGCAGAAACGGCAAAGCCAAAAGCTGAAGGTTTTAGGCTAAGTGATTTCATGAGCATATCGCCCAGTGGAGACATTACCATAAAATCCAATATTACCGTAAACTGGGTAATTGCTAAAATAAATATGACAAACTTCTGATAGCCCGTAAAGGGCAAAGGTTGTTGTTCCATAATTTCTTTAAAGGTAAATTAAGATTCCGGGAGTCGTCAGTTATGACCAAGCTCCTAGCATCCATTGTTTGATTAGTTTTTGTGTAAATAATAATGTAATAGAAATTTTATCACTTCTTTTTTAAAGCTTTTACGACAAGATCAAATGTCTGCCATAAAATTTCGTCCGTCATTTTAAAGGATTTTCCGCCAAGACTTTTTCCTTCATTATGGAACCTTGCTAAAGAGTACATGGGAGAAAAAGCAACCGACCAGTATACTTCAAAAGGCATTGGGCTGAGTTCACCTCTCTTTACTGCATTGTCCCAGAATTTCCCTAAAGTCTCCTTAAATCCCCGTAAAAAATGATGAAGAAATTCTTCCTGGTAGCTTGAGTTCCTCAATTGCTCAAAAAACAAATGTTTGTCAGGATGAGTGGTCATGTAGCCATACCGATTTCTCCACTGTACCCGTAAGCCTTCTTCAAAATGAGCTTCAGGATCAAAATTATTTAGAATAGCATCAGACATTGTTTGCCCCTCTTCTTTGGCAATCGTTAAAATTAAATCATCCCGGTCTTTAAAATACAGATAAGGAGTAGCAACAGAAATCTTGCAGGCCTTCGCAAGTTTATTCATGCTGAATCCCTCCAGTCCGTTTCTGATGATCATTTTAATCGCTTCTGTCTTAATGAGCTCTCTTTTATCACCTTCTTTTAAACGCATGAGTAAAGTTTTAAAATTTCAGGCTGTAAAATTAATGAATATTTATTAATTAATAAATATTATTTTCCTTAAAAGTTAACCTATACCTCAAATTGTACATAAATCTATGTTGATTAAATTATCCTTGTCAACCAAAAAATATTTATTTTAGTAAAAAAAGAACACCAAAACTAAACTTGAAAATACAATATGAAAAAAATAAAAATATTACTGCTATGCTCACTGAGCATGATGGCTTGTTCTCAGGAGGAATCCAGGCAAGATCTGCTAAAGAATTCAAATAAAAAGACGGAAAACAAATGGTCGTCCACTGCTACTGTAAAAGAACTGAAACTTTTCCAGATCAATGTATGGCAGGAAGGAACCTCTGTAACAGGAGGCTATGATGCTATTGTCAATGAAATTGTCCGGTCGGATGCTGATTTTGTATTTCTCAGCGAAGTCAGAAACTATAATAATGTCGACTTCACGAATAAACTGGTTCAGTCACTTCATTCCAAAGGGTATACCTACTATTCCTTCCGTTCAGATGATTCGGGGATATTATCCAGGTATCCGATTATTGAAAACGCTTCTGTCTACCCGGTGAGCAATGATCACGGCTCAGTTTACAAACTGGTCACTCAAATTAACGGACAGCGCATCGCTGCTTACACCGGTCATCTTGATTATACTCATTATGCCTGTTATCTTCCTCGTGGGTACAGTGGGACGACATGGTCAAAACTACCCAATGGTCCAGAAACCAACCTCACAAAAATATCGGAAATGAATCTTGCTTCTTATAGAGATGAAGCTATCTCAGCGTTTATCTCCGATGCAAATACAGAAAAAACAAAAGGTTCCATAATATTTCTGGGAGGAGATTTTAATGAGCCTTCTATGTTTGATTGGGTAAGTAGTACAGCCAATTTATATGATCATCATACTGTCGTTTACCAATGGGATACCACCAAACTCCTGAATAATGCAGGTTTTAAAGACTCATACCGCATGATGCATCCTTCTCCCGTTACCCATCCCGGATTCACCTACCCCTCCGATAATCCGGCAAAACCCGTCAACCAGTTAACATGGGCTCCTGACGCAGATGAAAGAGAGCGGATTGACTATATTTTCTTTATGCAGGCTCCCAATCTTACTTTAAAAAGCTCCCATATTATAGGCTATAACAAGTCTATTGTAAAAAATATCCGTACTCCGGAGAATACCCAGGATTCATTTGTTCCTCCTATAGGTATCTGGCCTTCGGATCATAAAGGAGTGTTATCCACCTTTGAGCTGGTTACGCAAAACGGAACAGGTAATCGATAACTTAAATGTGAGTATCCCAAAAGATAGGAACCACGAAGGCATACTGCATTATGGTAACCAATAGCTATAAAAAAAGCCTGTGACTGATCCAGGCTTTTTAATTTTTATATCTCTAAAGTTATTTTTTTCTTTTAGGTGTTTCTTTCACTTCCACCACAGGGGTTCTATGTAATAAGATATCTAAAACTTTCTCCGTATAGTCGAACTTTTTCTCAAGGTACAGAACATTATTATATCTCTTATCGATCACAGCACCTAATGCTTCTTTCTCAGAAATGGTTTCCATTGCATTGTGAATCTGTTCTTCAAAAGGCAAAACCATATTGGCCTTCAGCTTGTTGATTTCACCGGTACTTCCGAATCTTAAACTGGTAGTCGTTTTAATGTTTTTCTCTAAATCGAATACTTCTTTTTCTCTTCGTTTTAATTCTTCGCCTACCAATAATACCCTATCGTTTTCCAATGCCGATTTTTTCTTTTCATATTCCGACTGTATACTCTGAAGCTCACTTTTCCATGTAGCTATCTGCGCATTAAGCCTTGCTTCAGCCTCTTTATAATCTGGCAGCTTACTCAATATCACATTGGTATCTATAACACCGATCTTCTGAGCCTTACTTAAACTGAAAAGCAAAAATAATATAAGGGTTAGTGCAATTTTTTTATTTCTCATTGGGAACTGTTATTACATTCTATATTGATATTCTAGCGGAAAATTATATAAAAACATTTAAAATTATATTTATCAACGCAGATTTAGCGCCTCTATTGTCCTTACAGGTAAGTATCAACATTTTTTATATCAATAGCTAAAATTCAGCTGTAAAAATAAAATAATTAAATAAACTTTATCCAAAATTGTTAATTAAAGTTTTTTTCACCTACTATTGGTTTATTATTATCTATTCCGTTATATCTTTGTTTTATTCGTAAAAAATAAGATTTGAATAAAAATATACTATTAATTTTCATATTTATTTTTGTTAAGGTCTACAGCCAGAAATACAACATCGAGTTGTATAATACCGATAACGGACTCCCGCAAAACAGTGTAAAAGACATTATAAAAGATAAATATGGATTTATATGGCTCACCACTGAAAATGGAATTGTACGGTATGATGGCGCTCAGTTTCTGGTCTATAAAAACTTCCCGTTGAGCAGTCAGCGTTTTACATACTTCTATGGATACCCAGAAAAAGACAGTATTTTAACAGCCGGTGATTACGGGAAAACCATCCTTCTGCGTAATAAAATTCCACGGGTAACAAATTCTTTGAAACAATTCCCTACAGTAGTATCAAAAGATAATACCGGCTACCTTTTGTATTGTTCCAATTATAGCTATACCCGGTATCCCGGCATCAACTTTTACATGAATGATAAGGATGGAAGATATTACATCAAAGAAAACAGCCTTACCTTCACCAGTTTTCGCTCTAAACCTCAAGAAACGCTAAAAATTAATGCCATCTACAAAAATATTCCCAGGATTTTTACAATCAATGAAATCCTGTTTTACATCAACTTTACCACAAATAAAGTAGAAAAAATAGAAAAAGGAAAAATCACAAATTCCTATCAGGTCCCTTTGCTAACTGACAAGGATAGTAAGATTTTCTGGAGCAGAATAAACAATCAGCTTTTCGTGTTAAGCCATAATAAGTTTTACCTCTGCACCTATGAAAAGGAACAATTTATCATATCCGAGATCGTCCAAATGGACAATATAAAAAATGACAACCTGATCAGTGTATATTATGACAAACGGTACAAGAAACTTTATCTCGGGAGTAGTACAGAAGGATTGCAGGTTATCAATCTTCATGATTTCACTACCGTCAAAGGATCTTCGCCGAAAGCAGAATCCGTTTTTTATGCTACCCTTCCTTACGACAGCACTTCGGTCATTAATCCCTTTGGTGAAATCTACACCCGTAATGGAATGGTCCGTGAGAAGCATTTTAAAAATACAGCTCCTTTTTTTATGGCATACGACCGGCATGAAAACCTTATGATACGAAAAGACCGGGATTTAAGGATCTATAAAAAATCAAATTCGTACAGGGACTTCACTGTTTTAAAAGAGTTTTTTTTAAAAGATTTCTTTTTCGATGCAAAAAAATCTTATGCATTGGTTGCAAAACCCAAAAAGAATAGTGTTTCTGAATTTAGTGGAACATTTGAGATATACAAAGACAACTCCCTGCTATCTTTGGAAAGAAGAATTGTATTGGATAGTGAGCCTACCAAATTTTTAAAGGTCGATCCTGATCATATTTTAGTCGGTACGGTAAAGGGTTTATACAATATCCGGTTGAGCACAAACCAAATACATCCGGTAATCGCTGACCAGGAATTGTCTATCCGTAATATCATAAGGTCAAAAGACGGTAACTTGTGGATCACAACTTTGGGAAAGGGATTTTATTTACTAAAAAACAACAGGCTTATCAGGATGCCTTATGATGCTGATGGTAATATTTCATCTCCTCATACCATTCTCGAAGATCAAAAAGGTTTTTTCTGGATCCCTACCAATAACGGCTTATATAAAGTTCATGAAAGCCAGCTTCTGAAATTTGTTCAGGCCCTGGATTCTAAGGTTAATTATTACAGATTTTCAAAAGATTCGGGTTTCTTCACCAATGAATTCAATGGTGGCAGCAATGTAAGTGGCAATAAACTTAAAAATGGGGATTTTGTGCTACCTTCTCTGAATGGATTAGTATTTTTTAACCCCTTAAAAATCGAAAGTTACTACCCTAAAAACATCTACATCGAAAGAGCAATGATAGATAACAAAGAAGAGTCCTTTCATAAAACTCTTTTTCTTGAACAGAAATCCAGCAGATTAGACCTCTTTATAGATGTTCCTTATTATGCAAATCCCGACAATATTGTGATAGAAGCTAAAATTATGGGGCTTCCCAACGCAAAATGGGAATCCATCGGGAAAGACAGGAAGTTTTCCATTTCCAATCTGAGGTACGGGAATTATTCTTTCATTGCAAGAATGCTTGTTTCCGATAAAGGAAAATACATCTATAAAAAAATCAACCTCATCGTAAGGCCTTATTTTTATCAGACCTTATGGTTTAAGATAGTGATGATATTATTACTATTCTTTGTGTTATACCTCCTTCTCAAATGGAGGATCCGGTTTTTGCAAAAGAAAAATCTGGAACTGGAAAAAATTATCACCGTACGTACCGAAAAACTTTCCGCTACCGTCGAAAAGCTTGAAACAACAAAAATTCAGCTTCATAAGGAAATCGAGCAGCAAAAAAAACTGATCGGTACCATAACACACGATATTACCACTCCTGTAAAATTTATTGCTTTAACTGCAAAGGAAATATTAGGGAATAAAGAATTCAATCAACAACGGACTGAAAAAGTGCTCGCTTCAATTTATAAATCCTCCGATCAGCTGTATAATTTTACGGCAACGCTCAAAGAGTATGCTGATATCTACAGCCACCACAGAACCGATAAAACGGAAACATACTCTCTGCATGATCTGATCACAGAAAAAATAGTGCTTTTCAGTACCATAGCTGAAAGCAATCATACATCCATTATTAACAATGCTGATCAAAAAATACACACCCGGATCAGTAAAAATATTCTGGCAGCCATTATCCATAACCTTCTGGATAACGCAGTAAAATATACAAGAGGAGGAACCATAACCATAGATGCTTTTACCGAGTACAGAAGCGTTATTTTAATTGTAGAAGATACCGGTTCAGGAATGGATCAGCAAAAAATAGATTATTATGAAGAGCTTCAGAACAACATCGAAAATGAAAAATTATTACTCCAAAAATATGGGATGGGAATCCATCTGGTGCTACAACTACTACAAATGATAGAAAGTAAAATAATCTTTACCAGAAACAAGACAGGAGGAACTACCTGCCGATTGATTTTAAAAAATAAAAAAAATGATTAAATACATTCTTATAGCTGATGATCATGATGTGGTTCTTACGGGAACAAGCCTGATACTGGAGTCCAGAATCCCTGATATATCCGTTGATCAGGCAGAAGATTACCCGGAAACTCTGGAAAAAATCTCCCAGCGAAAGTACGACCTGATTATTCTTGATATCAATATGCCTGAAAGTAAAAATAAAAAAATGATTTCTGAAATTAAAGAAATCGATCCGGATGTAAAAATATTGATATTTTCGGCCTATGAAGAAGAGATTGCCGTACAATACATAAAAGAGGGAGCCAACGGTTACCTCAGTAAACTGAGCAAAGTGGAGGAAATATCAGAAGCAGTAATCAGGATTTTCCGTGAGGGCTACTACTACCCTTCTGGTATTGTTAATCAATTACTACAGGACTCTCCGCTAGATTCCATAAAGAGGCTTTCGGAAAGAGAATATCAGATTTTTATTTTAATGGTGAAGGGATATGGAAATTTAGAAATTTCCAATGAGATGAACATTCAGATGAGCACCATAAGCACCTATAAAAAAAGGATCCATAACAAACTGAAGACCAATCATCTTGCAGATCTTATTAAACTTTATCAAAATTATACTTCCTGAAGTAAAATTTGCAAACACTGACAACTGACTCTTTTAGTTCTGTTTAAAAAAGAGTTAGTGATCCTGAGAATCGTGTAGAAAATTTTCTACACGATTCTTTATTTCATTCTACAGTCCATTACAGGCTCTTGTGGAAGTATTCCTATAATTTTACGCCTTGTAAATGATACTTTGATATCACGGACTTTTCCTGTTCTGATATAGGATTATTGACACATCAAAACCATAACCATAAACATTTAATAAATGAGTAAAAATTTTATCCCACTAGTATTATTCTTATCAACTATTACCTTTGCACAAACGGGAAATGTTGGAATTAATACGGTAACCCCTAGCTCTACATTAGACATTAACGGATCGGTAGCGGCAAGTTATAAGACAGTTAATACGGCATCTTACAGTTTAACCGCCACTGATTTCCATGTTTCATATAATGGTAGTACGAATACGACATTTAGCCTTCCTCCCGCAATTAATGGCACCGGAAATTTTAAAGGACGTATGTATAGGATTACCAATAACAGTAATTTTACGATAACCATAAGTTCTGCTTTACCTGAAACAATTAATGGGAATACAAATATTCTGGTCCTTCCCAATCAAAGTGCACAGTTGATCAGTACAGGACTTACCGGAGCAAATTCCACATGGGAAAGCATAAGTGGAGTAACAAATACGGCCAGTAACGGTCTAAACCTTTCCGGGAATGATGTTAAGTTAGGAGGTACCCTTTCCCAGGCTACAGACATCGTTACTACCGTAGGAAATAATCTGAGTATCACCGGTACTGGTAAAGTTTTATTAGGATCCAACACGATCCCGGCTGGTGCGGCTGATGCTAAAATTGTTATTGATAATGGCACAACAAACGGAGCGCTGCAGATTAAGGATGGAACACAACAATTAGGCTATGTATTAACCAGCGACTCTAATGGATTAGCCACCTGGTCATCTACTGTTACTACTGCGTTTGCCAATAACTGGACTTCTTATACGGGAACATTAGTAAATCCTTTCACAGCACCTACCGGCGGCGGCGGCCTGGTTACCGGAATATCACTGACTATCCCTGCAAAAGGATGGTATTTTATCCGAAGTGGCGTGGCCATCAATTCTGAGTGTAATGATTATTTCTTTTATATCAATGGTATTGGAGACGTATGGAGAAGTTATTGCGGCTCTAACACGGCAGCTTTTATGTTTCCCCGGGATCAAAATCGCGTCTTGTACTTCGCAACACCAGGAAATTATACCATTTTAGCCGGTAAAACAAATGGTATTATCCCTGCCAGTTTTAATGCGGGTAATCCTTCTTTTTATCTTGATTTTGTAAAGTTTCAGAATTAACAGTATAAATAATCAATAAATACATTCATCATCCAACTAACTTTTTGATCATTTTAACCACAATTTATATGAAAAGAAATTCAATTTTCCTGACTTTACTTGCCGCCATGAGTAGCACTCTGAGCTATTCGCAAACAGGAAATGTGGGTATCAACACTACCACTCCCGGGAGCACACTCACTGTGAACGGTTCATTTGCCGCTACGTACAGATCCGTTACAGCAAGTGGAAATGTCGCCCCTACGGATTACTATCTGGCCTACAGCAGCAATACGAACGGAACTTTGACGCTACCTGCCGCCATTACTGGTTCCGGTAACTTTGCAGGACGAACCTATCATTTCAAAAATACAGGGACAGCCGTATTATCTATTGCAGCCAACGGAGCAGAATTAATCGACAATCAAACAGGAGCAGGCGTTGGCACTGTTAATGTTCCCGCAGGTTACTATGCATTTTTTATAAGTAAAGGAACAACGACAGGAACAACATGGGAGCTTATTTTGCTTTCAAGCTCTGACAGCTTGCCCGCAGCCACCACCAGTTATCCGTTTTCTACAGTAAGCACCACAAGCAGACAGGATCTTACCGCCAGCACCGGTCCTTACATCAGAAGGGAAATCAATTATCCTCAGGGAACAGTAATCAACACGGGAAATGTACTGAATATCAGTAACGGTCGGTTTACTGCACCTTCAAACGGATATTATATGTTTTATGGTTCCACCCAATTTGATAACGGAAATATTCCGGGTACACCAAGTTTCGACTGGGTTGTATTGTATCTTATGAAAAACTATGCGGTGAGCACAGACAATATTTTGGTACAATCTTTCCAACCTGCTCCGGGTACACTGACGGGAAGAAACGTATCGTGTATCACGTATCTTAATAAAGATGAAACCGTAAGCATGGCAGCCGCCGCCGGAGTAACCGGCAGTCCAATATACCAGGTTGTCGTAAGCTCCTTTTACGGATATAAAATCGCGAATTAATTTATACAAAACCGCGGATAGATTCTAATAACACAACTGAAACTTAAACATGTAGAAATCCCTCATTTTACAAGGTTTCTTATTAAAAAACGACTGTCTCATTAGTAGACAGTCGTTTAATTTAAATCTCTTTATGGTGAAAATTTAACACTTATTGTGCAGTACCTTCAATTTATAATCTTAAATTTATTGACTAATCCTTAAAATAAATCAATTATGAATAAAACATTAACAGATACTTCATGAAATTTAACAAATAAAACTAAAACATAAAAAAATATGACTCCGTGAAAAAAATTTCACATTTAGTTTATTCTAAATTTTATAACCCAAAATAACAACCATGCCATAAACATTACAACATACAACCAAATCAAAAAAAACTAATATGCCAAACACAAACTTAACATCACAAACCCGAATCAACACTATCCTTCCTTTGTCCTCAGAAGAAAGGAACAAAATTTTGTACGAGTTCAATAAAACAAATTGGGACTACAAAAAGGAACAAACATTGGTTTCATTATTTCTCAAACAAGTTTCCCTACATCCGGATAACGTGGCTGCTGTTTATCAGGATCAGCATATAACCTACCGTGAGTTGGATGAAAAAAGCAACCAGATCGCCAATACACTCATTGCAAAAGGGATAACAGAAGGAATGTACATCCCTGTATGGCTGGACCGCTCCCTGGAATGGGTCATTGCAATTCTTGGAATATTAAAAACAGGTGCTGCTTATGTTCCTATAGATCCTGCCTATCCGGTAAAACGCGTAGAGTATATTCTGAATGATACTAAAGCAGAAATTATAATCACCAATCAGGTCCTCTCTCAAGATTTATCTAAAGACCCAAACTTCCACATATTTTATCTTGACCGTAAGGATGACCTCACTGATTCCTCCGTTCAGCATCCGGAGGTGATTATTCATCACAACACTCTTGCTTATACCATTTACACCTCCGGCTCCACAGGCAACCCTAAAGGAGTAATGATCACTCATGAAAGTATCCAGCATCTGGTAACCTGGCATAATGTTTATTTTAATGTCACCCCCACTTCTCATCTCAGCCTGGTGGCCGGTTTGGCATTCGACATATCTGTATGGGAAACCTGGTCGGCATTGACTTCCGGAGCGACCCTTTTTATAGCGGACAGCGAAGAGAGAACTGAAGCTTCCGCCCTGGCCAGCTTTTATCAGAAAAACAAAATTACCCACGGTTTTGCCCCTACTGTTTTGGTTCCGGCAGTCGTGGCACACACCAGAAATCATAATGATCTTCAGCTGGAATATCTTTTTACAGGAGGTGAAAAACTAAAGCCTGTACTCACCGATGGACTAAACTATGAACTTATCGATTATTATGGTCCTACAGAATGTACCGTATATGCTACTTTTAAGAAGGTTAAAGATCTTCACGGAAAATATGTTTCTTCCATTGGCAGGCCTATAGCAAATGCTAAAGCTTACATATTGGGAAATCAAATGAAACTATTACCCATAGGAGCAACCGGAGAATTATACATAGGCGGCACCTTACTGGCTAAAGGATATTTAAACAATGAGGAACTCACAGCTTCAAAATTCATTATTAATCCTTTTATGGAAACTGAAAAACTATACCGAACGGGAGACCTTGCCCGATGGTCCTCCGATGGAGAAATCCAGTTTCTGGGAAGAATGGATAATCAGGTAAAAATAAGAGGATTCCGAATAGAATTGGGAGAAATAGAACGCACATTCGATCGACTGGCAGGAATACAAGAAGCTGTAGTAATCACAAAAAATACTTCAGGGAATAACAAATATCTTGTCGCCTTTATTGTTTTAAAACCCGGAACATCAAAGGATATCCAGCAAATCAGGAGTTTTCTCAAAGAAGAATTACCCGGATATATGATCCCCGCCCAGATCATCTGTATCGACAAAATACCATTGACCGCGAATGGAAAAACCAATACGGACCTCTTAAGCAGCCTTGCAGAAAAAGAGGCAAAGGAACTTATCTCACACGAACCGCCAACAAATGAAACCGAGAAAATAATAGCTGACATCTGGTCATCGGAACTGGAACTTCCGGTTATCAATATCACTGATAATTTCTTTGATATCGGAGGAAATTCGCTTCTGGTTGCTGTTGTTGCGGTAGCTTTACAGGAAAAATTAAATATAAAAGTATATCTGCGCGATATTTATCAATACCCTGTTCTGAAAAAACTCAGCGATGTGCTTATAGCACGTGCTCACGAGGCAAGAGAAGCAATTCCTTCTGAAGACGTAGAACCTTATGTTGAATTACAACAGGACGTCTACCTGAATCCCGGCACCCGATTCAAGGATAATTTTGATCCAGAAAAACTGGAAAATCCATCTGCCATATTTCTCACAGGCGCCACAGGGTTTGTAGGAATCCATCTTCTTCAGGAGCTTTTAGATACAACGGATGCAGATATATACTGCCTGGTAAGAGCACAGGATGAATTTCATGCCATGGAAAAAATCAACCAGTGCTTTATTCAGTTTCATATCCCGCAAAATCACTCGCAGAGATCAAGGATTATTCCGGTTTTAGGTGATCTGGCAAAACCTTCTTTGGGTTTATCTGAAGAAAAATTCGATCTGCTTGCCACTGTTATTGATGTGATATATCATTCCGGAAGTTCGGTCAATTTTATTGAGCCTTATTCTTATATGAAAGCACCCAATGTAGATGGAATAAGGGAAATTATACGTCTGGCAGGAACAGAAAGAACAAAGTGCCTGGCTCTTTTATCTACAATTTCAGTTTATAGCTGGGGACATCTATTTACCGGAAAAAAGATCATGCTGGAATCTGACGACATAGAACAGAATATCATGTCGGTAAGTAAAGATATTGGCTATGTGCGAAGCAAATATGTAATGGAAGCTATAGCGGATCTTGCAGCCCGGGAAGGTCTCCCGCTGATTACGTATCGTTTGGGATATGCGATGTGTCACAGTAAATCCGGAGCGAGCGCACCTTATCAGTGGTGGTCCGGACTGGTAAAAAACTGTATAGAGTTTAAATCTTACCCTGCATTAACAGAACTTAGAGAAGGCCTGATCACCGTAGACTACATGACCCGGTCAATGGCTCATATCACGAAAAATAAAAATGCAATCGGCAAGAAATTCAATCTGATTGCCAGCCCTGAAACTAATCTGACGCTGGAGGATTTCTTTGGCCTGCTCAAAAAGAATTACCCTTATGAACTTACTCCCCTTCCCTATAAAGAATGGCGTAAGCATTGGGAAAATGATACCAAAAACAGATTGTATCCATTAACAAGCCTGTTTAAAGATAATATGCATGAAGGCCTGTCTACTGTGGAACTTTACCAGCATACTTACATTTGGGACTGTTCGAATGTACAGGAGTTCCTCAAAGACTCAGACATTAAAGAACCTGTATTCAACAAACCTGTCCTTGATGCTTATTTAAAGTATCTGGGCATGCATTCTTAGTTTTTAGTTATGGTGTATCCCCGGCCAAGGCCGGGGATTTTTAATATAAAGTTATCTGAAAATCTGTTGCGCAAACTCATAAAGGCATCTTCTCCAGGTAAGCCATTCGTGATAAGTTCCTGCGGATCTGTATGAAGTATAGGGGTAATTATTCTGAGTAAAGAAATCATGCAGAATCTCATTGAATCCAAAGAATCGTGCTTCTTCTTTTTCCCCGATCCCGACAAAGAAATAAGGCTTTTTCCGTGACTTTAAAAGATGATCAACCGGCAGCTCCTTAAAAGGCTCATCTTCAGTTCCTCCATAAATTACAGGACTGAATGACCCGATGGCTGTAAACATTTCAGGATGACTTACCCCTATCAGCATCGCCTGATAGCTTCCACGGGAAAGTCCGGTAATCGCTTTTTTACCATTGGTTTTATACTTTTTTTCTACATAGGGAACCAGCTCCTCGATAAAAATCTTATCCAGATTTCGGGATGAAATGACTGTTTTGGAAGAATTATCCGCTAGTTTTTCTTCTTCCGGATTTAATGCCACTCCGTAATCCATTACGACAATCATTTTCTCTGCTTTTCTTTCTGCCAGAAGAGTATCAAGAATCCAGGCAATATGCCCCTGTCTTTCCCAACCCGTTATATCTTCTCCTGTTCCGTGGTATAGATACAATACCGGTAGTTTCTCTGATCCGTATCCCGGAGGAAGATAAACCTTAAAATTTCGCTTACCTTTTGTTATTCTTGAATTAAAACCATCCTCTATAATCTGTCCATGTTTTACATTCTTCTCAAAGAAAAAATCTTCTCCTGATGGAACTTCGATCCCGCTGGTCGGCTGACCGTAGCCAAAGTACAGCTGAGTATCCGGATCATTGACCCGCTTTCCATCCACGTTCAGCCAGTAATAATGAAATCCAATTTCAAGAGGACTTGTTGAAATATTCCAAAAACCGTCTTTATCTTTTGAGGCGGTAGATTTTATATTTTTCATACCATCCCCCCCCTCTAAAGTTACAGATTGAGCATCCGGAAAATACACCCGGAACTGAGCCTTCTTTTCAAAATCCAGCTTCGGAAAATCCTTTCCCGGTAATGCCGTTGTTGAAACACTGGAATTCTGACAAAATAGCATTGACGAAAACAAAACAGAAATGAGAAATATCTTTTGTAAATATTGCATTATTTTGATTTTAACATAAGAAAAATACGAACACTCATTTCTTACATTCCGTGTAAAAATCAAGTTTTTCTTATAATTTAATTCAATAATAAGAAAATATTCTTCTTAAATAAGTAAACAACAGAAAAAAAATCTTTTATTTTTTTGAAAAATTAGTTTTAATTCAAACTAATTTTAAGTATATTTGTTATACAACAGCGATTGATCAAACCTCCACTATACGTTAATATTCATCATATGCCCGTCACACAAAACAACATATCAGAATTAGCCCTGGAGCTTGGTTTGGCAATGAGTGAAATGAAAAGCCGTTTGCGACAGAAAATCCAGACCAGAATCAACGAGTATGATCCGGATCTTTCTTTTGAGCTTATAGAGATCCTTGGAGTTTTATCCCGGAATGACGGGATCAATCAGCAGGAGATAAGCAATAAAATAAGCAAAGACAAATCAAGTGTTACCTACCTGATCAACAATCTTGTAAAACGGGAATTGGTTGAAAGAATAGAATACAGCAATGACCGAAGGAATAAACAGATATTCCTTACCGCAAAGGGAAAGGAAATTGTAGAAATTGTTTATCCGTGGGCACTGGAACTGTATGAAAAAGCAGCCGGCAACCTTGGTATAGAGAAAATACAGGATGCTCTTTTCCTGGTAAAAAAAATGACAACAAATCTTGAATAACTGAGTTTAAATTTACTGATATGAGAACAATACTTGTACCTGTTGACTTCACATCAACTACCGAAAATGCTGTAAAACTTGCTGCAGAATGGGCCACACAATATCAATACACACATATTATTCTTTTAAAAACGTCACAGGAATCTGAATTTGACTATCTCCACATAGCCGAAGGTCATCTGCTTGTGAATGAAGAAAATGTAAACAGCCTCATTAAAAGTACAGAATTACTCCTTAGCAAATTAACAGGTATCATCACTGAAAAATCACCTGAAGTAACTGTTCTAAAAGCGGTAAGCGAATGGACACTTACGAGAAGCATCAATGAACTGCTGAAAGACCAGCCTTCTGTAGAACTGATCATTTTAGGAAGTGACGACCAGGCTTCTTCCGGTAACAGCTTTGTGTCTGAAAATATTATAAGTATTGCCAGAACCAGTCCTGTAAAAGCATTGATCGTTCCTAACGGTTACACCTACAGCACGATTAAAAATATTTTAATACCCTGTGATATAAACAGCATAACAAAATTAGACCGGCTGTTTCACCACAAATCCATCATCGAGCAGATGGATGTTCGCCTTATGTTTCTCAATATCAACACAAGAAAAGGGATCGATGATAATGAAGATAAAAAGAGAGACCTGGAAAAGTACATCCACCAATATTTAACCAAGATTCCGAGTACTATTCATTATTATTACGACGAAAATATTATCAACGGAATTCTGACTTTTGCCTCATCAAATAAAACGGATCTGATTATTGCGCTACCGGGAAGACATAGTTTCCTTTATTATCTGGCAAGCAGAAGTATTTCTGAAGGAATTTACCAAAATGTAAATCAACCTGTTTTGATATTAAAATAACTTCTATCTTTTATTTTCAAAAGCTGACTTAATCACATTATAAACAACAGAAAATAAGCAAACTAAAATAACGTAATGTATTTTTGATATAAAATAGTTGACAAAGTCAACTATTGATGTATATTTACATCATGAAACAACATTATATTGAACAAATAAGAGCCTTCAACAGGTATTATACACAGGTACTGGGATTACTCAACAAGGGTATTCTTGATGGAGACCTGGGTATTTCGGAAGTCAGGGTTATGCGTGAGATTTATTTCAATGCTGATGTAAGACCTACTGAAGTGGCCGCTACTCTGGGATTGGATAAGGGTTTTCTAAGCCGCATCCTTAAACGTTTTGAAAAATTAGGACTGACTATTAGAAAAAAATCAGGAGAAGACAACCGTTCCAGCGTGATTAGTCTTACAGACTTAGGACGCAGCACTTATGAAAAGATCAACCGTGATTCAGACATTCAAATAGAAAATTTATTTTCAGATCTTTCCGAGCAAAATCTGAAAACGGTCATTCGGAGTATGACCACGATTGATTCTCTACTTCATCACAGAGATAATCATGCAGTTATAGATCCTGTTATTATCCGACCTATTGAAGAAAAAGACAATAAAGCCTTAGCAGATATTATTCGTACAGTTTTTGAAGAGTTCAACGCTCCTCAAGAAGGAAGTGTATATGATGATCCCAGAACAAACCAATTATATCAGCTTTTTCAAGATGTAAACGCAGAATATTGGATAGTAGAATCTAATGATGTAGTTTTAGGTGGATGTGGCTTCTATCCTACCATAGGGTTGCCTTCTGCATGCGCAGAGATTGTTAAATTTTATCTTTCCAATCAATTGAGAGGAAATGGTGTTGGACAATATTTGCTAAAAATGATAGAAAGGAGAGCAAAAAAAGCAGGTTATAAGCAACTTTATTTAGAATCTTTTGAGGTTTTTAAGGGAGCAATATCAATGTATGAGAAATTGGAATACAAACATTTACACAGTTCCATAGGAGATTCCGGGCATTATGCAACAACTATTCATATGTTGAAGGATATCTCCTAATTTAAATATTAAAATTAGACAGTGGTGACATAGGCTATCGAAGTATGCTTGCATTAGTTCCTGAAAAAAAATCAGGAATTGTTCTATTAAGCAACACTGATAATATAGATATTAATATTCGATATCCTATTGGATGAAACGGATCAATAAACATCAACGATCTTCTCAAAGACCTGCCTTCTGTGGAATTGATCATTTTAGGAAGTGACAACCAGGCCTCTTCTAGTAAAAGCTTTGTATCGGAAAATATTATAAGTATTGGCAGAACCAGTCCTGTAAAAGCATTGATCGTTGCTAACGGATACACCTACAACACGATTAAAAATATTTTAATACCTTGTGACATTCTCTTTCTATATCAATAAGTCAGACAAAAAACTATACGTCATAAGAACTAAAGTAATATAAATAAACATATTATATAAGTCCGGATTTATTATTTGTCTGATTTTTTTCATCTTATTAGTCACTTGCAATTAAAAAATAATTATATTTGCGATTCAATTACTACTGCATATGAAAGTGATAGTAGCCCTCACCAGTGTAATCATTGGTTAATCACCGGGCTTAAAACATAAGAACACTTTAAAGAACGAAGCCTCTTCGTTCCATATTACTATTACTTACTTTTAATTTTACATTTATGTCATATCATAAGAAAACCCCATCGAAGGGTTTGCGCTATTTCACATTGTTGAAACAATCATTACTGGGTACCGAAATGGATTATACGACCGGTAATATTAATAAAGCTGTTATTTTACTCGCCATTCCCATGATGCTTGAAATGATCATGGAATCGGTATTTGCACTGGTAGATCTTTATTTTGTAGGGCATCTCGAAAACAGCAGCTATGCCATACAAACAGTGGGCTTAACGGAATCTGTACTTACGGTAATGTACTCTATCGCAATTGGTATGAGTATGGCAGCCACAGCGGTGGTTTCACGACGGGTGGGAGAAAAAGATCCTGATGCAGCAGCACATGCCGGTATGCAGGCTATTATCGTAGCTTTTGCCGTAACCCTTGTCTTAAGCATCGCGGGGATGATTTATGCCGGGGATATTTTACGGATCATGGGAGCAAGCAAGGAAACCGTTGATGCTGGAGTAAACTTTACCCGGATCATGATGGGAAGCAGCCTTGTCATAATGCTATTATTCCTGATCAATGGTATATTTCGTGGTGCAGGAAACGCTGCTATTGCCATGCGGAGCTTATGGATTGCCAATATCTGCAATATCATCCTGTGTCCTATATTCATTAACGGCTGGGGTATCATCCCTGCATTCGGACTAACAGGAGCGGCTATGGCAACGGTTATCGGACGGTCAATGGGAGTGGTTTACCAGCTATTTTGCCTGTTTAACGGAAAGCATCAGCTAAAAATCAAGCTTCATCATTTTCGTATTGACTGGCCGGTAATAAAATCATTGGTTGGGATTGCAACTCCTGGTATACTTCAGTTTGTTATCGGGTCATGCAGCTGGATATTTCTTGCTGAGCTGGTAGCAACCACGGGTGGTGATCATGGATCTGCCGGTTATCAGACCGCATTGCGATTGATGATGTTCTTTATGCTGCCAGCCTGGGGTATGAGTAATGCTGCCGCTACCCTGGTAGGGCAAAACCTTGGAGCCAAACAATTTCAACGCGCTGAAGATTCTGTCCTGGCTACTGTAAAATACAATGTCATCTTCATGATCATTGTCACCATATTATTTCTCTTTTTTGGAGATTGGCTGGTTTCATTTTTCACCAATGATATCCAGATCAAAGAAGTTGCCCAAAAGGCTATGTGGATTATGAGTACCGCTTTTGTCTTTTACGGCATTGGTATGGTAATGATGAATGCCCTTAACGGAGCCGGTGACACAAAAACCCCGACATGGATCAATTTCTTTGGCTTCTGGTTTCTTCAGATCCCATTGGCCTATATCCTTACCAAACACGTAGGCATGGGACCAACCGGTGTCTTTATCGCAATACCGGTTGCGGAAACGGCCATCGCAATTACGACATTTATCTTTTTCAAAAGAGGTAAATGGAAAACGGTCAATGTATAGTCCCGGACTTATTATACCATAATTTTCTAAAATGAAGAGGCCACTCTATTGAGTGGCCTCTTTTAGTTAGGTCCAGCTGTTTTTAATTTGTAAATTAATGCTTGAAAAATTGAAGTATGGAAAATTTTTTAACCAAAAAATTTGGAAAGATCTTTAACCTCCAATTTATTGCTGAAGGATGGTGGTCTAAGGCATATAGTTTTACTGCTGAAGGGCAGCAATACATTATCAGAACAGGCAATCATGTACAGGATTTTATGAAAGACCATTGGGCTTTTATACATCTGAATAATACGAAAATTCCTATTCCTGAAGTTTTGGAATACGGAAATTATCATGATAATGTATACTACTGTATTTCAAGAAAGGCAAATGGTGATCCTTCCGATGAGATCATGGACCATCTTGATCATTATTCGCAAACAGAGCTTGCAAAAATAATCATCCGGCAATTGGAAAATATCCACCTGAGCGATACCACGAACCTCAGCGGTTGGGGCTTTACCGATCCCCAGGGAAAAGGTATGTTTCCAAGCTGGCAGCATTTTCTCTTATCATTTTATAATAGCAAAACGACTGCAAGCTGGCAACATCTTGCCCAGACCTCATGGCTTAACAGACAGCTTTTCACACATCTTATCGAAAAAATGAAAAGCTTTTTCCCTTATCTGCCCAATGAAAAATATATCCTTCATGGAGACTTCGGGTTTGATAATCTTTTACTGGACGGAAACCGAAAAGTAACCGCTGTTCTGGATTGGGCCGAAATGATGCTTGGCGACCCGCTTTATGATTTACTGCATATGAATGAACCCTGGATAAGGGATACTGGTCCTGATTTTCTTTCGATCTGGATGAATATGAAACCCGGGTATATCAATTTTGAGCATATAGAAGAACGGCTACAATGCTACCGTATCCATTATACTCTTTTCCATCTGTATATTCATACTGTACGAAAAGAGCATGATGATTACCAAAAAATTGAAAACTGGGCCATAAACAATTTATAATTTTAAATATTTGGGTTAAATTAGTTCAATAAAAAGGTCATTATATTTCAACATTACCCGTTACGACGCCTCCGTCACGTTGATAAGCTGCGATCATAACCCCTTTCGAAGTCACGTGATTTTCTGTTAATTTAAATGCTGAAGGAATTCCATTCTCATCAAAAAGTCTTTTTCCCTTGCCAAGGATCAACGGATAGATTTTAAGCCTTAGTTCATCTACCAGATCATTTTCAAGCAGCAGGTGAATTAGCTCGCTGCTTCCCCATACCTGAATATCCGATCCTTCTGTGTTTTTAAGCATTCTGATATCTTCCAAAGTTTTTAAGAATACGGTATTTTTCCAATCAGATGTCTCCCTCTCTTTAGACAGGACATATTTTGTCCCTTCATTAATTGCAGGCCAAAAGTTTGCATGCTCAGGCCAATAGGATTCAAAAATTTCAAATGTTTTCCTTCCTAAAATATAATCTGAAGGCTTCATCTCTTCTTTCATAATCTCTCCAAAAAGCTCATCTCCATAGGACACTGTCCATCCTCCATATCTGAAGTTTCCGGAGGTATCCTCTTCAGGTCCTCCGGGAGCCTGCATAATACCATCTAATGTTATCATGGATAAAACGGTTATTTTTCTCACTTTATTAATTTTTTATGATGTATTAAAATTATTACGCTGATCCTTTAATTAAATTACTTTAAAAAAGCGTTAAGGTAATTCAATATGGTCGAAGTCTGCATCATAAGGCTGACATGGTTTTGACCCGGTACAATGGCTAATTGTGATTTGGGCAAGGCTCCAAAGTCTCCTGCAATACCTCCACCTAATAACTTATAGGTTTTTACAAGCTCAATTTTATCGAGGCCGTCGTTATCCCCAGCTATGATCAGTACAGGAGCTGTAATTTTTGCGATATTCTCATCTCCCATATTATAAGATTCCGATGCAGAAGCCATCATTTGCTCAAGAAATTTAGTCCATTTTGTCTTATCAGGAGCTACAGCATCATAAGCAGTTTGCATAGGGCTACCATTAAAAACATCCGGTTTCATTCCCTTAAAAGCATTATTAATTTCCGGTAGCCAACCCGCGCTTTTATAAGTAGCAGAAATGATGACAAGATTTTTTAATCTCTTTGGACTCTGGATAGCAAACTCATAGGCGATGGCACCTCCAAAACTATAACCTACTACATCAGCACTCTCAACTTTAAGATAATCCATTACTTTTTCCACATCCTTTGCTAATGTAGCATGTGACAATTTCCTGTCCGAATAAGGTGTATGACCGTGTCCCTGCAATTCTATAGCAATCACTTTCCTAGTTTTTGATAATTCAGGGATCAGTTGTCCCCAATTCATATCAATGGTCATAAAAGCACCATGCAATAAAACTACCGGTCTGCCCTCTCCGTATATTTCATAGTAAACCTTAGTTCCTTCTACCGGAACATACCCGCTTCCGGAAGGCTTGATTTTCTGTGCATACAAATGCGAAGCCGTTAACATCATAATTACAATCATGATCAATGGCTTACGAAACGTATCAAATTTGAATAGATTTTTCATAGCAATATTTTAATTTGGTTTATTTTTTTGATCTTATTCTCAAACAGATCAAAAAACTTTTATCCAAAATTACTAAGCCATTAGAAAAAATCGCTTGCCATAGGGCAAGATTTTATTTGGGTAAAAAGACTTCTTTGCCGATCCTGTTTTTTGCAGGAATTCCTGTTATTTCTCAAATATTTCTTTTACTACATATCTATAAAATCAATGTAAAATCAATAGACAAATCATATTTTACCTGAAAATTTATCAGATAATTTTAGTGATGTAAATGAAATTTGATTAATTTTAACTCGAACTAAACTTAATTTATTATGAAAAATTTACAAAAAATCAAAAGAGAGGATTTGAAAACAATTAAAGGAGGAATTAACTGTCCTGGTGGCCAGATCTGCTTAATCGGTGGAAAATGGCAATGTATGCCATTCGATGGATGCGGTGGCGGAAACCAACCTTAATTTTAATTTTATCCAAATTTTATTATTATGAAAAATTTCACAAAAATTACAAGAGACCAATTGAAGAATATCAATGGCGGAGCAGTAGGTTGCTCGAATGATTGCTGCCCTCCTCCGGGAATTAAAAGATGTCCATCGGTAGTATGCTTTGCGCCGTGTGAAATACTAAGTTAAAAGCTGAAAGGCGATCCGATCAATACGGTTCATTAACTTTAATAAAAAGCATCCTTTAGAAGTATCTAAAGGATGCTTTTACTTAATCATCTGCACTCAATCATTTTTTCAGAGGGTATAACTTCTGTTTCCACAGACTATTCATTGACAAAAACAGAAGAAGTTCCAGGGCTAAGCTATTGTATTTTCATTCAAGATCATCGTTTTTATTTTTTTGTTAGCGGCTTCTAATGAGCTCCCTTCAAAATCTACTCCATTGAGTGTCATACAATTGATATTTTTTATCCCCATTATGCTTAGTACAGTCTTAAGATAAGTAGTTTGAAAATCCATATGTTCATAAAATTCTCCGGGATCATACCCTGCATTTCCGCGAACCATCAACAGATAAGCCTTCTTATTTATCAATAGGCCCGTATAGGGATTTTCTGGTTTGTTTTTATTTACCAAAACCGTTTCATTCACTCTTACCACCTGATCTATATATGCTTTTAGCACGCTGGGTACCGACCAATTATACATCGGGGTTCCCAATACGATAACATCAGAATTTTTCAGTTCTGCGACCAGCTGATTACTCACTTGTAATGTTTCTATATCTTCATCTGTTCTCAGTCCGGCAGGTTTAAAAGCTGCTGCAATCCATTTTTCCGTGACGTGTGGAATATTTTCCTGCCCTATATTCCTATAGACAATATGATCTTCAGGATGCCTTTCTTTCCATTCTTTAGTAAATACCTCTGAAAGATGACGGCTTAATGACCGTTCTTTTCTTGCACTGGCGTTAATAATTAATACGTTGCTCATAATCTAAATTTAATAAGCTAATTAGTTTCTTTTATATTGAATCCTTTATTCAACTCGTGGATCCATCTTCTACGCAAAGGTATTTTGCTTTACATCCCCATTAAGGTACCAGACATACATATATAAGTAGTCCAGATAAATTACGATCCAGATCCCGATTGACCACATTAAAACAGTCGGTCCGTAAAGCATAACAAATTATTAATGATCCGTTTAAATACAGATAAATTAAATCACTTTTCTTTGTTAAAGTGAAAAGTACCGGGCATTTATTCTTAACGCAATCATTGGGGCATACTGCACGGATATCTTTTTACTTAAATAAAAATATTGTATGCTTTTAAACACTACCCTGCCTTTTTCTGGAGAATCAGAATTAACCATAGGCTTAGTGATCGTTTTTGCTTTATCCTTATTTGCTGTAGTTGTCTTTGAATTTGTAAATGGCTTTCATGATACAGCCAATGCAGTTGCCACAGTTATTTATACCAAAGCCCTTAAGCCCGTTATTGCCATCCCCTGGTCCGGTCTCTGGAATTTTCTCGGTGTTTTCACGGGTGGGATTGCTGTAGCGATGGGAATCCTGAAACTGGTACCCATGGACACGCTTATGACACTTCCCATAGCTGTCGGGGCAAGCCTGGTACTTGCTGTGCTAATTGCATCCATCATCTGGAATCTTGGAACTTGGTACCTGGGTATTCCCTGTTCGAGCTCACATACCCTCATCGGTTCACTGATTGGTGCCGGTCTTGGTTTCAGCTGGTATTACGGAGGTGGTGTCAACTGGGAAAAGGCAAAAGAAATAGGACTGTCACTCATCCTTTCTCCTATTGTGGGTTTTGGACTGGCTATTCTGATAATGTGGTTCTTTAAATATGTTCTCCGCTATAAAGCATTGTTTCATATCCCGGAAGGAGAAAATGACAAACCACCTTTGGTGATCAGGGGCATTTTAATTACCACCTGTACTTTGGTCAGCTTTTTTCATGGAAGCAACGACGGGCAAAAGGGTGTCGGTCTTTTTATGCTCATCCTTATTGCATTCCTTCCTGCCAAATTTGCGATCAATCATGATATTCCTAATGACAGGATCCTCTACACTCTGAATCATACAGAAAAGCTCGTACAAGGTATAGCCGCTGCATCTATTGAAAACCGAAATGGACTGGTTTCCATAAGTCAACAGATCGAAGCTGTAAAAAAACAGCTGGCTTATAAAAGTGAAAAAGATAAAAAGGGGACCTATGCCTTCCGAAAACAGGTTGAAACCCTCGTAAAGTCCATTAAAATGATCAATGATAATAAAAAAATAATCATTGATGATACGAATAGGAGCCAACTTATGCATCAGGCAGCTGAGTTAAATAAACTTACTGAGTTTGCACCGGTATGGGTTATTATTATCATATCAGTTTCATTGGGATTGGGAACAATGATCGGCTGGAAAAGAATTGCAGTAACCATTGGTGAAAAGATTGGTAATGAACACCTGAATTATGCTCAAGGTGCTTCAAGTGAAATTGTAGCGGCCTCAACCATCGGTATCAGTACATTTTTGGGGCTACCTGTTAGTACCACCCATGTATTGTCAAGTGGAATTGCCGGATCTATGGTAGCATCGGGAGGCAAGAATAACTTGAATGCAGGCACATTGAAAAATATCGGGATGGCCTGGATTCTTACTTTACCTGTTTCAATAATATTATCTTTGTTATTGTTTACACTCTTTCACCTGTTTATTTAATTTAACATGGTCTCCTTTTAGATTAATCAAATTGTCATCAAAAACAAAAAAATGAAAAAAATACTGGTTGCATCCGATTTCTCTCACAGTGCCGGGAACGCTATGCTGTATGCATTATCCCTTGCTAAAGCTTTAAAAATGGAGATAACAGTTTTAAATGCCATACATCCCACAGAAGGAATCAATAATAATATTTACAATGTTGTTTTTATCGAGGATTATTATGCGCGAAAGAGAAAGGCTCTTCAGGAATGGACAGAAAGCTTTATTCAGAGTGAAGAATATAAAGACATTCCGGTTAAAACAATCTGTGATGTAGGTTTTCTTCGAAATGTGGTGACTAAATATGCAGAATACCATGAAGTTTCATTTTTGGTAATGGGGATTACAGGTGCTACGGGTATCAAGGGAATTGTAGGCAGCAACACCAGTATGGCACTATCTAAAATCCGGATCCCTACTTTAATTGTTCCTATTGAAAGTGCAATGCCAGAAGTTCCTGTCATTACGCTGGCCACCGATTATAAAACAACAAAATTATCTGTAAGGGATGTTAAAGCTTTAAATCAGATTCTGAAAGTTTCTAAGCCTAAAAAACTTGAGGTTCTTCATATTTCTGAAAAAGAAACCAACCCTAAGGTTATAAAGAATGGTGAAAAAAAGCTCACGGCACAGTTTCCCTCCGTAGAAATTAATTTCAATTATATCGATGAGGAGGGTAAAACATCAAATGGAATTATAGAGTTTATTGATAATAATGAAACAGACATTTTGTGTCTGGTTAAAAGAAATCATAATATTATTTACCGCTTATTTAGCAGCAGCACTGTAGAAGAAATTCTTAACAAATCCGTAAAAGCAATATTGGTACTTCATGCTTAAACAATATTGTTCATTTTTCATTTGTATCAAACCATCCTTTAATCTGCATAAGGTTAAAAGAAAAAATTAATATTAGTTCGCAATTATACAATTTTCATTTTCGATCAATCGGTTACTTTGTAAAAAAAATTAAAATGAAAAAAGTAGTTATGGTAAGCGTATTCATAGCGTTTGCCGGTTTTTGCAAAGCCCAAAATACAGATATGGTGTCAAAAAGTGCCAGGAAAGCCATAGAATCAAGCAATGCCATCTATGCAGATCTCGCCAATAAAGACGATGGATCTATTCTTACCAGATATACTGAAGATGCATGTCTGTTTCCTCCAGGCGCTTCACCCGTGTGCGGACGGGAGCAAATAGCTTCATTCTTTAAAGGTGGACCTAAGGTACATGTTACATTTACAATTCAGCATTTATATGGGAGTGACAAAACATCCATTACTGAAGAAAGCTTTTATGAAATGAGAGATCTTGACGGTAAGAAAATAGATGATGGAAAAGTAATGGTCATCTGGAAAAATACAAAAAACGGATGGAAAATGCATCGCGATATGTTTAGCAGTAATCATCCAGCGAAATAGGCTAAAAGCCTACATTGACAGCCTCTTGAAAATCTTTCCCGTTTTCAATTAGGAAACTCCGGGATTCTGAGGGAACAATACCCGTAAATCTTTTAAATTCCCGGATAAAATGTGCCTGGTCATAATACCCGCAATCATAGGCGATAGAAGTCAGTGATGACCGGGTATTAAGCACCAGATGCAGGGATCTGTTAAATCGGATGACGGACGTAAAGGCTGCCGGACTGATACCCATATTGTTCATGTAAAGTTTTTGAATATATCTTTCCGATAGTCCGGAGTCTTCAGATAACCGGTTTAAATTTAATGGCTGATGATCAAATGAAATCCGCTTACTAAGAGCCAGAACCATCGACACTTTTTTCAATCGGTTTTCATTTTTTCTCATTTGCTGCAACAAAAAATCTTCTACTATTTTAATCTGGCCGGACAAGTCACCCGCCATCATGATACGATCATACAAGGTTGTACTTTCTGCTGTTACATCATACATATCAGTGGCATAGTTTGTAAATTCAGAGACCGGATCATCAAAAAATAAAGTGCTGGCATGAGGATAAATTCTTACGATGAGCACCGTCGTATTTTTCAGGACCGTAAGTCTTGTTGGAAGTGTAATATGCCCCAGCAACTCTACGGACGGGGTATCTTTTCTTTTGCCATTAATGATAGTCGCAGCTGATCCGCCAGAGATATTAATAATCAAATCGATATAACCACTGGGATAAAATACAGCATCCGTGATATCTTTACCAATCGTTACAACCGTATAATTCTTTACGTAAGGCGCTAAAACAGCTGATGGCAAAATCTGCATAATCGGAATAAATAATTAAGTAATTCGCTAATCCAAAGCCTGTTAAAGTTATAAAAAAACATGACAGATCAAAAGAAAAACATATATTTTTTGGCCCTGGCTGAGATATATGATATTTGCGAAATTTCCATTGGTTACAGTAAAATAAAGATCCTGCAATTTTAAAAACGACAGGATTCTTTATCATCTAAACTATATACTTATTGATTTTTTTTAAAAAGTCCTGCTTTTAGGTTTGAGCCCAACGACCCCTCTGCCAGCTGAAGATAATTACGCTTACTCTGATCTTTTTCAATTTGTACAGTTCCTGTAGTCTGCACGTTTTTCATATCCAGAAAATCTGAGGAAGTTAAATCATTACCACCTATCGCACCGTCACCAAATCCTGCCATATTTTTATAGTCTGTAAAAATGCAATCAGAGGCTTTGTATCTGAGTGTACTTCCTTTTTCCCTTATCCATACCGTAGTCGTATTTGCAATGACATTATGATGAAAATCAAAATAGTCACCATCAGTACCTTTTGTAGTCCAGACCCCACTGAAATAACCTCCATAAACCAATGAATAACGCATGGCACTTCTGCTCCCCTTAGCTCCTTCATTTTTCCAGAAAACAACAGGATTTTTACAATTGAAAAATACACAATGATCAACCACCAGACCATATCCATTAGCTATAACCCCTACATGCAACGGCAATACATCCGGATTTCCGGTAAAAAGACACTGCGTTACCAGAAGATCATCTAATTTTTTGCCATCCCTCCAAATGGGATAAGACCTGCGTAAGTTTTTACCATCTATATAAGAATAGTCAGGGCTTCCCGTAAATCTAAGACCTTCAATAGTCACATGACTAACCTCCGGTTGTATGCCTCTTGCCTCTTCTCCTCCCACACCCGGTACAAGGGGTGCTGCTGTAACGACAACCGGCATTTTTTGAGGACCCCAATCTGCATCATCAGGCATAATCTCCGCACGAATAACCAGACGGTTTTTAGGGGTATACTTATCGTTACTGAATACAACAGTCTCGGTGATCAGATGGATACCTTCCGAAAGAATAATTGTAGTGGATTCCTTTTCCTTATTTTGGTTGACGCGTCTTGCTGCTTCTGCAATTGTTTTCAGAGGTTGTTCTTTTATTCCGGAACTGGTATCGTTGCCGGTCCTGGGATTAACATATAATTGTTCTGCCTGTACTATCGCTACACTTATTATAAAAAGCAGAAAGCTGAGTATGTATTTTTTCATATTCCTTTTTTGGGTAAAATTAGGAACAATCTTATACTGCAAAAAGGTCATTTTAATTTTTAAATGGTCATTTTACAAACTCTTCCGGTATTGTTGAGGAGTGCTCCCCGTAAGTTTTTTAAAGAAGCGGTTAAAATTAGAAGGATCAGAAAAACCAAACCCGTAAGCAATCTCTTTTGCAGATTTGTTTTGATACAGCTCTTTCTTTATTTCTGAAATCAGTTTATGGTGAATCATTTGTTGTGCTGATAGCCCACTGAATTGCCTGCATATTTTGTTCAGAAATCCTGGACTGACATTAAGTATTCGGGTATAAGCCTCTACAGTCCTGTCATTTATAAAGCTATTTTCCAGTAAAGATCGAAACCTGTAAAAATCCGGATGAACATAGGTATCCCCCTGAATATGATAAACACTTGCATAATAACGGTTAAGAATGACAAGCAGCTGATATAAGACGGACCTGATCAGATGGCCACTGTCATTCTGGAGCTGCCCGAACTCCCCTTCTATTTCATGTAAAAGGTTCATACATTTCTCAAATGATACTTTCGGTATCTGCATTCCGGTTGGAAATGAATATTGATGAAAATATTGAAATCTATACAGGAACAGCTCGTCTGAAAAAAAGAGATAGAGAAAATCTTTATCAAAAAATAAAGTATATCCTTCTACCTTTTCTTTGATTTCCCAGCACCGAACTTGTCCAGGGCTTGTGAAGATAGCAGTTCCAGGAGTAATGGGAATCTTATTTTCATCCAATGTAAAGGTACCGGCTCCCTTTTCAATAAAAAGAATTTCGTAAAAACTAAGCTGGTGCAATGTGCTATCTAATACAAAATGATTTAATGTTTCAATACGACCAATATCTAAAAGCAGCTCTAAACCATACTTGCAGGGAAGAAAGTGATACGTTTTAATTTTTGTGACCGGTTCCATTTCTTTTAACAACTTTTTCTTGCACCAATGATGGATTAAAAATACAAATTTCCGGAGTGTATATGGTAATGAACAAAAATTATAATTCTATGATCAAAGATTATAATATACAGCCAACCTGAAAAAGCCCCTCAAAATTATTTGAAGGACTTTCTTCCTGAGTTATATGTTACATGATTTATGGTAAAAATGAACAACCTATAACACTAAAAGACCATGCACCCATTTCTATTCCTTGTCTAGCTCATATCAAATTTACTTCATTAGAAGATTTTTATAGGGTATCTATTTTCAGTCCATATAATATTAAAGGTATTCTTTGAAAAATTTCGTTATATTTTCTATCAGGCTTTTCGTGTTATTATTAATTCCATGATTGGCATCTTCATAAATCAGTAGTCTTGTTGAAAAATTATTTTCCTTTAAATTTTTAAACAATACAATTGCATTTTCAACATTTACCCTTTCATCATTGGCCCCATGGATAATCATATTTTTTACTTTTTTATTTTTGATCATAGGAATAGCAAGAACTGAAGAGCGCTTATCCATTTCTTTTTTCGAATTTTTCTCAAAATCAGGAATGAGTTTTTTGTAAAGCTCCCACATTTCCGGTCTGTCTTTTTGATTTAAATCAGCAATGCCTCCTACCGTAATATTTACGTTTACTCTGTCTGTTTCTTTTAGGACTAAAAAGTTGGTCATTGCTCCTCTGCTTACACCCAGCATTCCAACTTTTTTGGGATCAATAGTCTCCTGATGATCAATAATTTCAAATAATTTTAAGACATCTCCAATATCTTTCCCCCCAAATTCATCTTTTCCTTCACTACGGGCTCCTCCCCGTAACTGAGAGCCTATTACCACAAAGCCTTTAGCCGCAATTTTTGATAGAAAATCCGTTAATACTGGTAGAGTTACAGCTCCAAGTTCACCATTGCCTCCACGGTTGAAAATAATTACGGGATACTTCCCTTTTATTTTGGGCTCTATAAGAAACCCTCTTATTTTAAGATTGTCTTCTGATAAATAATTATATCCGAAAATTTTTACTGAGTCAAGATGTTGATATTCCGTTTTATAAAACTCTTTCCCTTCAGTATTTTTTACGGTATACCCCCCTATTTTTTCCGGTTGTAATTCCTCAAAACCGGTTGATAAATTTTGAGAGAAAACCAGATTCGACAGAATCAGTAAACAGAAATAAATAATTCTTTTCATTTTCTAAGTTTTTTTATTTGCTCTGGAGAATATTTTTTAGGATATTCTTCATACCAGGTTAGTAAGGTCTCTTCTCCCAGGTTATCATACACCCTTTCATATAAACTTTTTAATCGGTCTGTATGGCTTTCAACATTAAATGTGTCATTATACCACTCCTGTTGTTTTCTTTTTTCAGGCTGATGATGTATAAACCGTCCAAAATGTGCAGAACAAAAGGCTTCATAGTCCTGCGTAAAAAGAATAAAGTTATGCCACATCTCATCAATTATTAATGTAGAATCATCAATAAAAACATCATCAACATGGTTACCTAGCCATAGCCATTTCAATGTTTCGTTAAATATCTTCAAAGCTTCTTCCTTCTCAATATTGTACATGGTTAAAAAACGATCAATAACATCATCATTTCTGTAGGCCAGCACATCATGTAAGCTTTTGTTTATCATAGTAAGTCTAGTTTTAGATAAGAAGGAATGATTGCTCATTCCTTCTTTTTTTAGTAATTAAGGAGCAATTGCAACAACTGGTCCGCTCGGATTGGTCGGGGAAGTTACTGTACAGATGTAGCATTGAGTAATAACAATCGGCTTAGGAGGAGCCGTGCATGCAACACCACCATAAATTCCTTTAAGACCTTCGATTTTCTTCTTCAACAAATCATCAATAACTTTCTTTTTTCTGTTACTTTCAGAACTCATAATTAATAAACAGTTTAATTTTCTCCTACTCTATTAAGCTTTTCGGATTTCGCTTTTTTTAACAGAGCAAACATAAATTTTAATTAGATATATTCATAGCATACACTATTTATATTTATAAATTTAGAGCATATTGAAGCACCGCAACCATCTTAATTACAGAACGTTGCTTTTTTTATGAAACGAAATAGATCATTGTAATCATCCCTGTTAAATACTAACCTAAACAATATTGAAGAGAACAAAAAGTCCGGTTATCATACATGTAGGAATGCTAATTATAAAGAAAATGACACCATCTATCTTTATGGTGCTACCTGGTTTTTAGAGAATGAGGGATATAATACCACAAGTATCGGTTCCAAATATAAGAAAACCGCTCTTTTAAGCGGCTTTCTTTGATTACTTTTTACGTTTGTAGTGAAGTTGTACCAAACCGGTTTCAAATGTTTTTACGGTAATAAATTCAAGTACCTGTTCTGGTCTTCTGTCATTAAAAAGTCTTGTCCCATCACCTAATAAAACCGGGACAACCGAAATT
Source organism: Chryseobacterium sp. B21-037 (assembly GCF_028570785.1). Lineage (NCBI taxonomy): Bacteria > Pseudomonadati > Bacteroidota > Flavobacteriia > Flavobacteriales > Weeksellaceae > Chryseobacterium > Chryseobacterium sp. B21-037. The sequence continues at coordinate 745,579 of NZ_JALGCB010000001.1, read as the reverse complement.
ACAAACTCGTCTATTAGGTCTTGCTTCAATAATTCATTAATTATTTCCGCCCCGCCGTCGCAATAAATATTTTTACCGTTTTCTGATTTTAAACGCTCAACCAATTCGGTTAAATTGCCCGTATAAAAAATCGTTCTGCCTACTTGCGGCCTTTCTGTTCTGGTAATTACATAAACATCCCGTTCCCCATTATCATAATGAGATGCTCCGATTTCATTTACTACATAATCATAGGTTCTTCTACCAATAATTATGGTATCAATTTGAGAAGTAAATTCCGTATAGCCATAATCTTCGCCTTCTTTCTCTACAAGTTTTAAAAAGCTTAAATCGTCATTGGGTTGCGCGATATAACCATCTAAGCTCATCGCAATAAAAAGTGATATTTTTCGCATTGTTTGAATTTTAATGTCTCTGCAAATTTACTTTTACCCAGCCTGGTATACTTTGTAAAAATGCGACAAATCAAAGTAACGATGGCAAAAGTCCTGTATTTCTTTTGATTTCATGGCTAAGGTGTGAATGGTCATAGTATCCACATTCAAATGCAATATCTAAGAGACTCCTGTTTTGATCCGGATTTCTGATCAGGTGCAAAGCATTCTGAAATCGGATTATATTGGTATATTCTTTTGGTGATATTCCAATAAGTCTTTTAAAATCCCTTTCCAATTGTCTTACGGACGTGAAATTCCTTTTTGCAAGCTCAGATATGCTGATTTTTCCTTTTGCAGAATGTATCTCGTTAAGTACAGGTTGTAACTTGTTGTTCTTATTCTGTACTCTAGCGGAAAAGAATTGATCAAAATAATGGAAAGTATCCTCTAATGCTTTGTCAACGTTAAAGGAATTTGATTTTTCAAATTCAATCGTGTCGTCTACCAGCTCATTCTGTGAAGTATAATTATAGAAATTGGCAAAAGCTGCCGGCTTCAGGCATGCACCGATTAAATGAGTATCAGTATCAATAAAACTATCTTTGAATGAAGTCATTGCTCCCACTACATAAGTTTTTCCGAACTCCATTACGACCGAACCGTTATCCGTCAAACAAGGATCTCCTACATTCATTAGTATACCAGCACAGCCATCCGGAAAAACTCTTTCCCATTGCTCTTCCTGTTCATTTCCTTTCAATTCCCAATAGAAATGAATGAAGGATTCTAATGCTTTATGCGGATGTACTTTTTTATACTCCATAGGTTTATTTTACAGCCCGATATTCTATTGCATTTCTTACTACAAATGCCTTTAATCAGTCCAGATAGCCCTTGATTGTTTTTAAAACTCCAAAGCTGTCATTGGTACACGCTTCAAAATTGGCCACCTGCTTTACATTCGGGTGTGCATTTTTCATCGCGTAAGAATATTTGGCATTCTTCAGCATTTCTATATCGTTCATATAATCTCCGAATGCCATCGTATTTTCAGGAGAGATTCCCAAAGATTTCTGAAGGATTTTCAAAGCGTTTCCTTTATTGATATCCTTATTCATAATGTCCAGCCAGTATTCTCCCGAAACAACCACTTCCAGACCAAATTCTTCAAATCTTTTCAAAACCGGATACAGATATTCTTCAGAGCCTTCAGGATGATAGACTGCTATTTTAAAGGCTGTATCATCAATTCTTTCAGTAAGATCATCCTTTTTCATATTTTCGGTATAATACTTTGAGAAAAAATCTACAAACTGCTGATCTTCGGTTTCATAATATGCCATTTTTTTAGCTGAGAGTACCGCTTTCGCTCCCGGTATTTCCCGAACCGCTTTGATGATCTCAACAATATATTTATATTCCAATATATCAGCAAAAAGCTCCTGATCTTTATAGATCACATAACCTCCATTTTCAGCGATAAAGCCGATCTCACTCTCTATATCCCCGAAATAATGGGTAATCCCCGGCATCTGCCGGCCACTCGCGGGAACAAATACAATATTTCTTTTTTTCAGTTCTTTATAAATATCCGAAAATTCAGGGCTCATTTCATGGTTGGAATTCAGAAACGTCCCATCCATATCCGTCACAATTAATTTAATTTGTTCCATAATTTTATTGAGAAAAAGAGATGTTATATTCTGTATGTATCAGAATTACCATCTGCATATTCTTTCCAAAGGTATTGATTTTATTATTTTTTCTTGTAATGAATCCGGGGCAGGCTTCTTAATATTGCCGCGCTTTGTTCCGGGGTAATGTCTCGCTGAGGCTCTGCAAGCATTTCATACCCTACCATAAATTTCTTTACTTCCGCACTCCTGAGCAGCGGTGGATAAAAATGCATATGAAAATGCCATTCCGGATGTTGCTTTCCGTCCGTAGGTGATTGATGAATTCCCGCAGAATAAGGAAATGACGTTTCAAAAAGATTGTCATAAATTGTAGTCAGGTCCTTGAGTATGGCTGCAAGTGATTCTTTTTCATCCTCAGAAAATGCTGCAATATTTTCTCTTTGTTGTTTACTGATAATCATTGTTTCATAAGGCCATGATGCCCAAAACGGCACTAATGCTGCAAAATTTTCATTTTCTGTGACCATACGTTCGCCGGCCGTTATTTCCTGCTCAATATAGTCCTCCAGCAATGTTCTTTTATTCTTTTCAAAATAAGATTTCAACTGATCCTGGGTTTTCTGAACCATTGCCGGAACTGATGACTGTGCCCATATCTGGCCGTGCGGATGAGGATTGCTGCATCCCATGATGCTTCCTTTATTCTCAAAAATCTGAATATAATTAATATGGTCGAAAGCTGCTAATTCAATGAACTGCGCCTGCCATGCATCCACCACATTTTTTATTTGTTCCACGGACATTTCCGGTAAGGTAAGGCTGTGGTCTTCAGAAAAGCAAACAACCCTGTTGATTCCACGTTCCGGAAGCAGGGTAAAAAATCCTGAATGTCCTTCTGAGAAATCAACCTCTTCATTAAGCAACGCCCCGAAATCGTTATTAAAAACGTATGTCCCTTTATAGTCAGGGTTGCGGGCTCCGTTAGCACGCCAATTTCCGGAACAGAGATAACAGTCCGGATCATAGGCAGGACGATCATCTGCTGCGGTCTTCTCTCTCTGCCCTTGCCAGGGCCGGTTTGCCCGTTGGGGAGAAACCAGTATCCATTCATTCAGGAGAGGATTGTATCTTCTGTGGGGATGTTTATTACGGTCAAATGATGTATTCATTGGTGTATTCTTTTATCCCGTCTGAAATTTTAACTTGATACACTTTCATCTGAATATTAAAATGTTCAAGATATTTTTCACTGATGGCTTTAATCACTTCTTCAGCTCTGTTTTCCTGAATCAGGTTGATGCTGCAGCCCCCAAAGCCGCCTCCCATGATTCTTGCTCCCAGAACCCCTTCCTTCTGCAATGTGTTTTCAACCAAAAAATCAAGTTCAATGCAACTGACCTCAAATTCAGTGGACAGCCCGGCATGGGTTTCTGTGAGAAGTGTTCCCAGATATTCAATATTTCCTTCCGAAATTGCTTTGGCCGCCATTTCTACTCTTCGGATTTCTTTCAACAGATAGAGACATCTTTTGTATGAAATATCTCCCATTTCTTCCTTTGTATGATCAAGCATAGACAATGTAAAATCCCGGAATTTTTCAATCTCAGGGAAATTTTTCCATAAGACTTTTTTGCCGTGTTCTACATCTCTACGTCTTTCATTATAGCCGGATGTCAGATGACTATGCTTTACACAGCTGTCAAAAAGCAGCAGGCTGTATCCTTTAAGGTCGGCATCAAAATATTGATGCTCCAAAGAATTACAGTCAAGCATAATCACCTTATTTTCCTTTCCGAAAACGGAGGCAAACTGATCCATAATTCCGCACTGAACTCCTGCAAAAGTATGTTCTGATTTTTGCCCGATCACCGCGATTTCTTTCTTGGTGAGATGAAGGTCAAAAAGTTCATTGAGGATATAGGCAAAGCCACATTCAAGGGCTGCCGAAGAAGAAAGTCCGGATCCCATTGGAATGGTACTACTGAAGACAATTTCCATTCCGCAAAACTGGTTTTCCGACTTCTGCAACTGGCTGAAAACGCCCAGAATATAATTCATCCACATTTGCGGTACAGGTTTTACCTCTATTGTGACATCAAATGTATATTCTTCTCCGAGGTCTTTGGCTATGATGGTACAAAAATTAGACTGTGGCAGCTTGCGGACGGCAAAACAAATGTATTTATCTATGGCAGCAGGTAATACAAAACCGTCGCTATAGTCTACATGCTCACCGATAATATTAATTCTCCCGGGAGAAAGGAAGATGTGTTCAGGCTCTGCTTTGAATTCGGTCCTAAACTTTTGTATGGTTGGGTTGATTAACTGTTCCTGCATATCAATCTCATTTGATCAACAGATCTGGGCTCATCTAAAGTATAAAACTACTGAATTTTAACAGAGAAGTTATACTTTTTCTGCCCAATCTTATTTCATTTTTTGTGAATCTTTAATAAACTGGTCTAATCCTGAATCTGTAAGCGGATGTTTAAGAAGAGAAAGTATAGGAGCCAAAGGACACGTTACCACATCAGCACCAATCTTTGCACAATTGATAATATGCATGCTGTGTCGGACTGAAGCAGCAAGGATCTGTGTCTGAAAAGCATAATTGTCATAAATCTCCCGGATTTCCGATATCAGATGAAGGCCATCGGTAGAGACATCATCCAGTCTTCCCAGAAACGGAGAAACATAGGTGGCTCCTGCCTTGGCAGCCAGCAATGCCTGTCCGGAAGAGAATACAAGCGTACAGTTGGTCTTTATTCCCTTTTCAGAAAAATAGCGGATGGCTTTAATCCCATCTTGAGTTATGGGTACTTTTACAACAATTCTCGGATGTAGTGCAGCAAGCTCTTCACCTTCCTTAACCATTTCTCCAAAAGTAATTCCTAAAACTTCAGCACTTACATCGCCATCCACAATGTTGCAGATATCAAGATAGTGTTGGTGTATGTTTTGTTTTCCGGAAATCCCCTCTTTCGCCATCAGCGAAGGGTTGGTGGTTACTCCGTCAAGAACTCCAAGGGCATGGGCTTCTTCTATCATCGCCAGATTGGCAGTGTCAATAAAAAATTTCATAAAAAGTGATTGTTATTTTATAAGTGTTAAAATTACACTTATATTTTAATAAATCATCATATGATTACACTTTTTTATTGTTTTGCTAAAAATTATTCCATGAAATAATTAAACTCTTTCCTGTATTGAGAAGGACTTTTTTGGATGTATTCCTTAAACGTTTTATTAAAATAACTGAAATTATTAAATCCGGATTCAAAGCAGACTTCTGTAATGCTTAAGGGCTGTTCAGCAAGAAGCTTGAGGGCATGGGTAATTCTGTATTCGTTAACAAACTGTGTAAAGGTCTTATTTGTGATTTTTTTAAAATAACGGCAAAAAGACGGTACTTTCATATTGGCAAGATCAGCCATTTCTTCCAGGGTTATGGTTTCTTTAAAATGATCTTTGACGTAATTGAATATAAGATTGATTCTTTCATTATCTTCAATCTGTGTCTGAAGGTAATATTTTCCCGCATTTAAAATCCTGTAATCCTGAGTAACAGCCAATTCATCCAATATTTTTAAAAATCTGCATAACCTGTCCAAAGAGGAAGCTTCATGCATCTCAACAATCTCTTTCCCGATTCTTTTTTTCACATCCTCCCCAAATACAATACCTGCTTTTGATTTTTCAAGCAAAGAAGAAATCCTTTGCATTTCCGGTATGTCCCAGATAGGTTCTCCTAAAAAATCAGGTTTGAACTGAATAACCATTTCATACTCATTATGCGTACTTTCATTGGTGAGTCCGCAATGCGGTAGATTGCTTCCTATAAGTACAAGATCTCCTTCTGAAAAATAAGTGATACTACTTCCAATCTGTCTTTTCCCGGAACCTTTGCATACAAAAATCAACTCAATCTCGGGATGGTAATGCCAGACATGTGATTTTATATTCTCATTAGTCAGAAATTTAAGGCTGGTAAAGCTGCTTCCTATAGTAGGTCTTACCGCCTCAAAAGAAGGATTTACATGTTTCATAGGCCAAATACAAATAATTTCATATGCAAAATTAACAAATAATACACTAATATCATTAAACAAGGTTAATATAGCACATAAATATGAAAATTTAATTATAGCCTGAGAATTATTGGTGCCCTAGCTTTGCAGTATTAATCCTAAAAGCCTTAACCCATGAGCACATTATTAAAAGCCGTATTTTTTGCAGGAGCCTTGTTGTTTTCAGCAAATGTAATGAGTAAGGATAGAGATTTTTCCCTTTCCTTTGGAAACGTACAAGCCAAAACGTTAAATTTTGAGCTGTCGAACGCCAGAAGCGTATCTGTTTTTGTTTATAACAGTGCACATGATGAACTATTCTCCGAAAATCTTACGGATGGGAGCCATGTAATGAAAACGTATGATTTTCAAAGCTTTGAACCCGGAACTTATTATCTGGTAGCAGAATCAGAAATGAAGATAGAGAAGTATAAAATACAAATCAGTTCCGATAATGTAATGGAAGTGGAAAAAAAGCCTGTGAGCTCAATCAATAAGCCTGAATATACCATTTCCGGTAATATGGCGAAGCTGCATATGTCGGATGTAAAGGGTCCCGTAAATATTTCAGTATATGATCTATCCAATACGACGTATTATACATCCAACAGAGAATATGCTGACGGCAATGTAGATATTACCTTTAATCTTAACCCACAAACAGCCAACCAATATATCATCCAGGTTGAAGAAAACGGAAATATTTTTAATAAAATAATTTCCCTTAGATAACCCGCTACATTTAAAGATCATTCATTCCAATTATTTGGATTTAAAATTTTACATAGCTATTATTATTTGAGGCCGCTCTTCTTTCCGATCCGGAAAAAAAACGGCCTCATTTTTTAATTGTGATGTCCCATATTCAATTTAATTTTTTTCAGATCTTCCAATTCGTGAACAGGGCGTTCGATGTCATAAGGAATCGGTTTTTTGGAAAAAGTCTGGAAATACAGCAGGCAGGCATCCTTCCACCAGACTGCATCTTTTGACTGAATCTTGAGTTTTGACTGAACATCAGCAAATCTTTGTTCATCTATATAAGGTTCCATCTTATCCCATACTTTCTGATAGTCCCTTGCTTTTTTTACTCCGGAATCATACGTATAGCACAGCTCATCCCATAGTGTTTTTCCGTCTTTCATTGTATAATCCCACGGAACATGATGAAACCACAGGATAAGATTTTCCGGACAGGTTGAGATATTCCCATACCTTTCATTCAATGGTGGAAAATATTGCGAAACAGCATTACTTCCTGTTTTTGTTCTGTTAAAGCCCAATCCCTGAGCATCAGCCTGATGATAATAGACGGGTGACCAGTCCGGTCTTCCGCCTTTATAATCTCCCCATGGCTCTGGCCCGTAGTGATGTCCGCCTGCAAAAATATGGTGAAGTCCCAAAGGCATCATATAATCCACAGCGGTTTCTCGGGACGAAAGCATCATTTCTTTTACCGGATTCAGGAATTTCTGATTGTCTGTAAAGGTCATTTTAATCCATTCATCCGCAATCTGCTCTGAACTCAGCTGATGGTTCCATGCCAACCTTCCGAAGGCATACCAGTTGGCCTGTGCAAAATGATGCCCTGTCCAGTTTGTATCTTCCCCGATATTGGCAACAGCCGAAATGGCTGTCAATTTTGCGGGTCTTAAAGTTCCGTCTGTTATTTTAGCAATCGTAGATCCCTGACCGTCCGAGTAAGTATCACTTTCCAGTGTTTCCTTGAATAATGGAGCCAAATAAACCAAATGATTTGAAATGCCCAGATATTCCTGTGTAATCTGAAATTCTACCATTTCGGAAGTTTTTCTTAATGCTCCGAAAAGCGGATTAAACGCTTCGCGGGGCTGAAAATCAACCGGACCGTTTTTGATCTGAATAATCACATTATCCCTGAATTTACCATCCAGAGGAACAAATTCCAGATAAGCTTGTTTGGCTCTGTCGTCTTTGCTCGGACTGTAGACAAATGCTCTCCACATCACTATTCCATGGTAAGGTTTCAGGGCATCAGCCATCATATTGGCTCCGTCTGCATGGGTTCTTCCGTAATCCTGAGGACCCGGCTGCCCTTCGGAATTGGCTTTCACCAAAAATCCGCCGAAATCGGGAATTAACTTATAAATTTCAGCAGCTTTATCTTTCCACCACTTTTGTACATCCTTATTCAATGGATCTGAATTTTGCAATCCGCCAAGCACTTTTGGGGAAGAAAAATTCACAGAAAGATACACCTTGATACCATAAGGCCTGAAAATATCAGCCAGAACTTTGACTTTCTTAAGATAATCTTCCCTAAGCATATTGGGCGATGCATTCACATTATTCAAAACAACGGAATTAATTCCTACAGAAGCATTCGCTCTCGCGTATTCTTCATAGCGCGGAGAAATTTTCCCGGGCAGATCTTCCCATTTCCAAAGCGATCTTCCGGCATATCCCCTCTCAATGCTTCCGTCCAGATTATCCCAATGATTCAGAATCCTTACATCGTATGATGGCTTTTCAATACTGTTTAAGTGAGACAAGTCGGCTTTTGTCTGCTGTAATCGTAAAATATGATAGACTCCGTACAACAGTCCTATTTCTTTGCCTGCAGAAATAACGATTTTTTCAGGGGTGGAAACAATCTTATAGCCGTCTTTCAGATTTTTCTCTTTGTTTTCGGTACGAAGTTCCACCGCCTGTCCCTGCCAGTGGCCGCTCAGCTCTTTTCTGGCAATGTTCAGCGTGGGACTGTTCCCTCTGGAAATAATTTTATCTGCAGATATTCCGTTTTTGGCAGGAAACCGAAGCCATAGCTGACTTCCGTCCTCCGCGAAGGCCAGTAACGGAATGATCAGAAAAAATAGAATGTTGAGTCTCAGATATCGCATTGAAAAATTTTAAATTATTAAAGATGACTATGACCGGTCTTCCAGACCTTCAATCCTCTTGATTTTCCCTTCCTGATCGTATTCCAGTTCAATCACTTTCATACTTCTCAACCATGTTTTACCGCCACTGGGAACAGAATCATGGAAAAACAGGTACCACTTCCCTTTGAATTCCACAATACTATGATGAGTAGTCCATCCTACCACCGGAGTAAGAATTTCACCCTGAAAGGTAAACGGCCCGTAAGGATTATCCCCGGTTGCATAGCAAATCAGGTGGGTGTCTCCTGTGGAATAAGAAAAATAATATTTCCCGTTGTACTGATGCATCCATGATGCTTCAAAAAAGCGGTGTTTATCTCCATGAAGCAGTGGTTTTCCGTTTTCATCAATGATGACAACGTCTTTAGGTGCTTCAGCAAATTCAAGCATATCATCGCTCAGCAAAGCTACCTTAGAATGGATTGCAGGTTCATTATTTTCGGGAATTACAGCAGATTCAAGTGCTTTATTATCCCTGTAGCGCTGTAATTGTCCACCCCAGATTCCTCCGAAATACATATAATATTTTCCCTTATCTTCAAAAATGCACGGATCGATGCTGTAACTGCCCATCATCGGATGCTTTTCAGGAATGAAAGGCCCGTAAGGTTTGTCGCTCACAGCAACCCCGATTCTGAAGATATCATTCTGATCTTTCAAGGGAAAGTACATATAATATTTACCGTCTTTGAACGCAACATCACAATCCCACAGCTGTCTTCCCGCCCATGGAATATCTTTTACCGAAAGTACTACGCCATGGTCTTTAATTTCTCCACCTTCCACATCATCCATTGAGAAGACATGATAATCATTCATGTCAAAATGGTCTCCGTTATCGTTTTCTTCAATTCCACTTTCGCGGTCATGAGAAGGATAGATATAGATTTTATCTTCAAAAACGTGAACGGAAGGGTCTGCCATATAATCTTCCGGGAATAAATATTTTGATTTTTTCATTAAGTAAAAATTCTATTGATTTTAGTTTTTCTCTGCCAATTTTATTATTTTTTGTACTACTGGTTTCTCCTGATCTTTCCTGTCAAAAAGTAGCGGGTAATCCGTTCTTCCTTTTACCGGGAAATCGTTTTTCCAGGATTGCTTATCGGTAACACCCCATAAGGTTACTCTTCTTATTTTGTCTTTATGTTTCAAAAACAAACCAAAGAAATCAAGATAGCGTTTTTCCCATTTCGCTTCTACTTCCTTGGGAAGACCTTTGGTGTAAGGATTCATTTCTTTCTGATAGGCAACGGTATCCGAAACATTGGCAGAGCTTCCCCACGGAGAAGGCAGCGCACTTATTTCCAGTTCTGTTATATTAACTTTAACTCCGGCATTGGAATAATCTACAATTGCTTTTTCATACTCATCCATAGAAGGGTTATCCATTCCGACGTGAGACTGCATTCCCACCCCATCAATGCGGATTCCTTTTGATTTAAGCTTTTCAACCATTGTAATGACTGCTTTTACCTTTTCAGGATACCATTCATTATAATCGTTATAGTATAGTTCTGCATTGGGATCGGCTTCCTGTGCATACTGAAATGCCAAAGGAATAAAATCTTCACCCAGGATTTCGTAAAATTTACTTTTTCTGTAGGTTCCGTCTTCCATAATGGCTTCATTCACCACATCCCATCCTTTTACTTTCCCTTTGTAACGGGAAACTACCGTTGTAATATGGTTTTTCATGCGTTGTTTCAATACTTCCGGAGAGACATCCTTCCCATTTTTATCTGTAAAAAACCATTTTGGAAGTTGCGAATGCCAGACTAACGTATGCCCGATGATGAACATCTTGTTTTTTATTCCAAAATCGACAAATTTATCGGCATCGTCAAAGAAGAACTTCCCTTCCTGAGGCTGAAGGAACATAGATTTCATGCAGTTTTCAGCAACAATAGAGCTGAATTGGTTTCTGATGATGGCTACCGCTTTTTTATCTGTACCGTCAATCTGGGGAAGACTCATCGCCGTTCCGATGTAAAATTTATTCTGAAATGCTTTTTTTAAAGTACCGTCAGACTTCTGCGCCGACAGACCGGCAGCGGTAAGAGCCGCCAAACCTAGTAAAATACGTTTCATAGTAATCGTTTATTTTCTTCTTTCAGCCAGATCTTTTTCAATCTGAACTTCCATTTTTTTGTTGATTTTGTAGAATAAAAGCAGTCCGCAGGCAATGAAAAACGGTATGGATGGAAATATGCTCACAAGCATTTTCGCTCCTGCAGCCACTGTTTCAGGCTGAATAGCCTGTTCGCTCCCGTGTACTGAAATGTATCCGTATTTCCCAATGATCAAAGCGACCAATGAGCTTCCGATGCTGAGACCTACTTTTAAGCCAACCATCATTGCGGAAAAGATAATAGCCGTTGCCCTGCGGTTGTTCTTCCATTCCGAATAATCGGCAACATCAGCAATCATGGCCCACAAAAGCGGCGTACTGATTCCGTAAAAGAATCCGTGTAAGATCTGTGACAAAAACATCACTTTTACTGCTTTCGGAGGGTAAAATATAAACATCAGGATGAACAATGTAGAGATAAATAATGAAGCAATAAAAGTATCACGCTTTCCAAATCTGTCTGCCAGCCTTTTAGAGAAAGTAATCCCGACGATCATCATGACAATTCCTCCTGCATTAAATAATCCGAATCCCGCAGACTTTGGATCTTCTCCGAAGAAATTCATCCCTGCAGAATTAAAAAATGCGGTAATGGGTGAGATAAAGCTCTTCAGGGCATTTTCATCCACATAGTTGTTAAAATAATATACATAAGATCCTCCTTTCATAGCCAATGTGATAAATATAAATGCGGTCACGGTAAGCATAATAATCCACGGTCTGTTCTGGAATAAATCTTTTAAATCTTCTTTCAGACTTGATTTCTGCTCCGGCTTGGGAATGATTCTTTCTTTGGTCGTAAAAAAAGTAATCAGAAGCATTATGGATCCGATCACCGCCAGCCATGTCATAACAGTTTCAATTCCCTGAGCTTTATCTCCGTGTCCTACATATAAAATGATGGGAAGCATAAATACCTGTACAAAGAACTGTGCAAACATCACGGCTACAAAACGGTATGAAGAAATACTGTTCCTTTCTCCCATATCTCCCGTAATAACACCGCTCAACGCAGCATACGGTAAGTTATTGGATGCGTATAATAGCAACAATAATGAATAGGTAACCGCTGCATAGATCATTTTACCCTGATAGGAAAAGTGAGGCGTACTGAAAGCTAATAGTGCTGCAATACCAAGCGGTACAGCGGTAAATAGAATCCATGGACGGAATTTCCCCCATCGTGAGCTTGTACGATCCGCCAGTGCTCCGATAAGCGGGTTAAAGCCAAACCCGGCAATTAAACCTACGGTAAGGGTGATGACAGAGGCATCTTCTGCCTTGAGTCCGTAAATATCCGTATAAAAATAGGTTAAGTAGGTTACCAGGGTCTGAAAAACAAGATTGGCTGCCAGATCTCCCAGGCTATACCCTACTTTTTCTATTACCGATATTTTTTGCGGTTGATTATCCATTGATTTTAATAAGGTTTTCTATGTTAAATTAATTTTTTTCTGTTGTAAAAGGTGAAGCAGGCAGCCCATTTTTGTTTTTAAGATTGCCGTCCGGGTTGTCTGCCCAGTCGTAACGTACATTGACAGGGCTGGTGACCTGGTCATTCCAGACAATGACTTTACTACCTTTTGCTTCTGCTTTGGCCCATTGGTAACTGCCATCTTTCTGCTGTATGGCAAAACCTTTCAGTTCTCCCTGTACCAGATCATCTGTTCCGGGTTTAAAGGATAAAATAATGGTATTCCCTTCTGTTTTCATGGACTGATAAACGGGTCCGTCTGCAATAATCTTTTTACCTTCCGCAATTTTCAGGGCTTGTAAAGCCAATCTGTCACCTACTGTTTTTTTATTCAGCGGATGAATATCGTTCCATTCTCCTACATCAATAGCTACTGCAAGCCCTGCGTAAGGAACATTGAGGGAAACCTGTCTCTGCTGCTCTCTCAGCTCAGCCCAGCCACTATCCAGAGGTTCATCTTTTTTCTCCATGAAATTAGCCAGCTGTACAATCAGGAACGGCAAATCATTCTTGTTCCATTTTGAACGCCAAAGTGAAATCATTGTTGATAGCAAATCTCCATATTCTTTAGGTTTTCCTGTATTGCTTTCACCCTGATACCAGATAAATCCTTTGATTTTATAATTGATCAGCGGGTTAATCATGGCATTATATAGTCCTAACGGTTTCCACCGGATAAAAGTTTGTCCGGGAGCCATTTTTTCCATTTTTGCTCCTATTTTATATTTCCACTCGCCTTTAAGATCTGTTTTTTGTCCGTCAATTTCGAGGTAATACGGTTTATCGGCAATAAACTGTCCCTTACCGCTTCCATTGATTACTCTTACGGTAATGATATTCTTGCCTTCTTTTAAAACACCTTTGGGAACATCATACCAACGTGGCGGATATTCATAAGTCACATTTCCTACTTTAATTCCATTGATGTAAGTAACATCAGCATCTTTTATCCTTCCCAGATTCAAAAATGCTGTTTTCTGATCCACTCCTTTTGGAAGAATAATTTCTTTGCGGAACCATACCGAACCGTCAAACGAGCCTTCCTGATCCTCCCACGATCCCGGTACCACCATGGTTTTCCATCCGGAATCATCCCCATTGTCTTTCTCCCAGTGCTGGTTCAACCCTATATCACTCTGATCAAGCTCTGCATACCATGCTTTGCTTAGGGACCGTTCCTGAGATTCTGTGGTTTTTATCAGGTCATCATTTTTCCATCTTTCTGCTTCAGTAAGATATTCCGGATATTTTCTCAGTGAGTTTTCATCCATCCAGGCCTGAACCGGAGAGCCTCCGAGACTGGTGTGAATGATTCCTACCGGAACTTTGTTTTTTTCATTCAGTTCTTTGGCAAAGAAATAGGCAACTCCTGAAAAATCAAGAATAGTCTGAGGGTTGGTACTTTCCCACTTCCCACCGTCAAGATCATTTTGAGGCGCTTTAAAATTATATTTCTGCGGGACAGTAAAGAATCTTATATTCGGATTATTGGCATTTTTAATTTCATTTTCATACAGAGGTGTCAGCCTGCGCATCGGAAGTTCCATATTGGATTGCCCTGAAGCCACCCATACATCTCCAATAAGGATATCCTTAAGGGTGATCTCATTAATTGTCATGCTATATGGACCACCGGCATTAAGCTTTGGAAGCATAAGGGTCCAGTTGCCATTCTGATCAGCCGTGGCATGATAGGTTTTACTGATAAACTTAACCGTAATTTTTTCTCCCGCATCTGCATATCCCCAGATTTTCAGATCCTGGTTCCTCTGAAGGATCATCCCGTCCGAAACCAAAGCAGGGAGCCTTACTTTTGCATGAAAACTGCAAATGGCTGCCAGAAAAAATAATAAGTATAGGATTCTGTTTTTCATGGGAAAAATCTGTTTTTATTTTTAGTTCAGCTTGTATTGCTTTTCGTATTTTCCTTTCAGCAAACGAACTTCGATGATTTTAGCGGTCATCAATTTTTCATCTGCCAGGAATTTTACCGTTAGATGTTCTTTATTCTTTTCTGAATCCGGTATCGGAACAACCAGATATTGAGGTAAGGCTCCGGACTTTCCGTTCAAATTCTGAGTAATGATGTTTTTACCGTTGATTTCAATATTCAGTACTCGATTGGCATTGGCATCAAAATAAAGCAGGTAAAGGAATGAAGCATTTTTCTCGTTATTTTTCATCTGATAGCTAAACCAGCCTTTGGCATCTCGGAAGTGCCGGTCTTCCATATAACCTGTACCAGAGTCTTTGCTTTCTATAAAATGATCTGATTCCGGCTGCTGTTCGCCCAGTTGGATTCTATCAGTTGTAAGGACATCCAGTTCTTTGGTTTCCGATTCCTCTTTCGCCTTCTGTTTCAGCATATTTTCTATCCCGTTTTTGTCGGCTTGCGGCCAGTACAGAATATATCTTTCTGCCTGGATACTGTAAAACGGTACAAGCTCTAAACCTTTCCCGAATTTTTCCGACGGATAAAGCCCTGTAACGGCAAAGTTGAGCGGTTTACTGTTCAAAGGTGTAACATGGCTGACTACCTCGGAAGGATTTCCAAGGATAACTGGAATTTCGTTTAAAGGAATCTGCGGACCATGAGCAATATGGCCGCCTCTGCTATCGTCCGCAAGAAGTCCCTGTTGGTTTTCGGCACCGTATGTTGCGGCAAGCACTACAGGACCGTATTTAAATGCATAATAATTGGAATGGTCAGGAAGTTGTTCTGCAGAAAGATGCATCGGCAAAATCATTTTCACAACATCTCCTTTTTTCCATCTTTTAGTCAGTGTAAAATAGCCATCGGAACCTCGTTGTACTTTCTCCTGTTTTCCGTTGATCAGAATTTGTACTTCCGAGGCTGTGGTCCATTCCGGACATCTTAGTTTTAAACCAAATTCTGATTTTTCTGCGGCATCAAAGATCAGTGTTGTTTCAGGAACTTCCGGGAAGTTGTTCACCTGACGAACTATCACTTTTTGCTGTTTCCAGGTCAATGTGGAAGGAATAAACAGGTTCACATATAAATCCTTATCCGACCGGGCATAAATCATTTCCCCGTATTTGGCATGATTTTCCATCCCCGATCCTACACAGCACCAGAAGCTGGTCTGAGGCTGTGAATAAACACGATAGTGTCCGGGACGCATCGGGGTAAAGTACACGAAGCCTCCCTGGTTATAATTTTCCGTGGAAAGGATATGATTGTATAATGCTTTTTCGTAATAATCGATATAATAAGATTCAGGTAACGTTGCATAAAGCTCTTTCGTCAGCTTGAGCATATTATAGGTATTGCAGGTTTCCGGACCTTCTATACTTTTTATCATGCTGCTGAAATCATTGGCAGGGTTAAAATGCTCACTGACACTGTTTCCGCCAATAACAGACGATCTTTTCTCGGTAATATTATGCCAGAAAAAATCAGCGGCATTACTCCAGGAAGTATTATTTTCAAGATCAGCAATGCGTTTGTAGCCGATTACTTTTGGAATCTGTGTATTGGCATGAAGACCTGTAAGCTTATCTTCTCCCGCCAGAAGAGGATTAAGGATAGCCTGATGGGAAAAGCGATGAGCCAGTTGCAGATATTTTTTTTCATGGGTGATATCGTAAACATCCGCAAAAACTTCGTTAAGTCCTCCATGCTCACTGCGCAGCATATCCTGTATCTGTTCATCAGAAAGGCCTGACACTTCATTCAGCATCCAATCCGTAAGTCGGATCAACATTGTCTTTGCTTTTTCACTTTTTGCATACCAATAGGCATCGCGTAATCCTGCATATAACTTATGAATATTATACAAAGGAACCCAGCGATCATTCAATCCAAAACCTGAGGCGCGTATATTCCCCTGCTTTATTTCTTTCCAGATCTTTTTCCCGTTGGGAACCCCAGAAATGTATCCGTCCGGAGAAGCTTTCTGGCATCGTTCCAGCTCACTGATCATATAATCAATCCTCTGCTTGATTCCGGAATCACCTGTGGAAGCATACATTAATGATAGTGCAGAAATGTAGTGTCCTCCTATATGACCATCTAATCCGGTGTTTTCCCAATTGGGGTAATTATCTGCTTTTGGTTTTAGTCCGGCTTCCTTAAGATAGGGAGCCAGCAATCTGTCCGGCTCCATCTCCATAAGGTATTTCCGGTCTGCTGTCATGGCTTTATTGAAAACACTCTCTGATAACCTTACAGTTTCCAAAGGGAAATAATGAATTTTCTCCTTTACCTGGGCTGAGGTGAATGAAGCGAAACACAATAAAATAACTGAAAATTTTGGTCTCATGAATAAATGTTAATTCAACATTTCTAAAATAATGGAAACAATCTATATACGAAACTTTTTTTGAGTCTGTTTTAGTTATTTTTTTATTTAAAATCTTTCACAAAGCCCGGAAAATAAAAGAAAAGCCACTACCTTATCATAAAAAATAAGATAATCAATTCACAGAAAAAGAAAACTTTGCAATCACAGGATTCCCTATGAAAATGAATTAAGAATACGTTTTAATAAAAATTTCAATGATATAGCGAATACCTTATCGTATTTTTAACGTTAAGCTATTTTAATTAATAATAATAAGTGTTAATTCTAATTTTAACACAATTTTAACATTAAATTCATATACATTTAACTGGATTTCATTGCTATTTTTCATTTTTAATCCCAGTTTTAGCTCCCAAAATACCTTTGTAGAATCGTTTTAATAAAAATAATGATTCAGATTTAAAAGTGTAAGAATTACATTTGTATAAGATCGTAAGTATAAAAGTTTTACCTTTGCATCAAAATATAAAAGATGACTGAGGATTACTCCCAATATCCCAAACACCTGGTTGCTGTTGACTGCATTATTTTCGGTTTTGATGGCGAAAATCTTAAAATCCTATTGGTAAAAAGAAATTTTGAACCCCAGATGGGCGAATGGTCCCTCATGGGTGGATTCATTGGCAGTGAAGAGACATCCGATGAAGCGGCCAACAGGGTTCTGTATACATTAACTGGTCTTGAAAATATTTATCTTGAACAGCTGAAATGTTATACGGAAATTAAACGTGAGCCTACAGCCAGAATCATGTCAATCTCCTACTATGCATTGATCAATATTGAAAAAGATATTCAGATCAATGAACAGTACAGTGCAGAATGGGTTGAGCTTCAGAAAGCACCGGATCTTATTTTCGATCATAACGATATGGTAAAGGATGCGGTAGCCAGACTGAGGAGAAGAGCTTCCACCGGACCTATCGGCTTTGAGCTTCTTCCTGAAAAATTCACCATGAAGGATCTTCAGAATCTTTATGAAGCCATTTTTGACGAAAAATTCGATAAGCGTAATTTCACAAGCAAGATCAATAGCATGGATATCCTTGTCAATACCAATAAAAAGGATATGACCTCATCCAGAAAAGGTTCTTTTCTTTACCGCTTTGACGAAAAAAAATACACCAAGAAAATATCGCGCGGGTTTATGTTTAAAATGTAATTGTTTTTGATATTATGCAAATCATCTATTTAATATCTATACCCTGCACCTTTCCACAAATCTTCTATGACCTTAAGATAAATGAAATCTCGTTTTTTACGGGATTTTTTTTTGAGCTAACCTGGAAATTTCAGCTGGCAAATAAACATTTGCGCCTTTTTATAGAAGTATCATAAAGAAAATTTATGATAAGGTTTTCTATTTTCCCTTTCAAATAAAACAATTATAACTATTTGCCAATTATTATATTTATGATATGATTTTTTTATGTTAATTTTAACTAAAATATTGACATATATTTAAATAAATATGTATTTTTATACAAAACTAACAACAACAAATATCATTTATTTGAATTTTCATCATATCATGCTTCATGCGTGAAAAATGGAGAAAAAGAGAATAAGGGTTTTCATATCTGAAACCTGACAGAGATAGTCCTGTCATTTCCTCCCCGTGATTAATGCCGAAAAACCGCAACAGATTACAACACTTTGAGATAAGCAGTTTTTAGTCAATACGCCCTGTCCAGTCAACTATCCCATTAAGATTTAAAAAAATCGAGTATCTGCATGATCCTTCTAAGGGTAAAGAGGAAAAAATCGATCACCAAAAACAAAATTAATAACCCTTTAATATATAAATTATGAGAACAAACACAATGTGGCTATTTATGGCCTTTCTGTTAACCATTCTTTCGGGCTGCTCCCGGATGGAAAAAACTTTACAAGAAGAACCTGAAAACAATGTAAGCGCCAATGCCAGTGCAAGAGCATTGGCAGCAACTCCAATGCTGCATGTTGGAGGCAGATACCTTAAAGACCCTTGTGACAATAACGTTATCTTACATGGGGTTGCCATAACCCCCAGCCCCTGGTTCAATGGATGTCAATATGGTGCGAATTCCGGCTACTGTACCTGGGATAATTACAATGTACAGGGTGCTCTGAACTACAACAAAGCTGTTATGAACAAGCTCAGCAGCGCTTCCGATGGCTGGTACCTCAATTACATCCGCCTTCATATTGATCCGTATTGGACCAATGATCCCGGACCGGCTATCCCGGAGAACGATATCTCAAGATTCAATTACAGCCGCCTGGTTACCTACACCGATCAGGTAATTATCCCACTGATCAACCATGCCCGCAGTCTGGGAATGTATGTCATCCTTCGCCCACCAGGTGTATGCCCAAATCGTATTGCAGTCAATGATGCGTACCATAGCTATCTGAAGACCGTATGGACTTTTCTGTCTCAGCATCCCGGATTAAAGAATGCTGACAATGTGATGTTTGAATTAGCTAACGAACCTGTTGAAATCCTGGGAACAAATGGTGCTTGGGGTAGTACGGGAAATGAGCATTTTGCAGCACTCAAAAACTTCTTTCAGCCACTGGTTAATATCATCCGTAACAACGGAGCCAACAATGTTTGCTGGATTCCGGGTACAGGCTGGCAATCGCATTATCAAGGCTATGTCAATAATCAGATCACAGGAGGTAATATTGGCTACGCTGTTCATATTTATCCCGGTTACTGGGGTGGTCTCAACAACTATCAATCCTTTCAGAACGCATGGAATGTCAACGTTAAACCGATTGCAGACATTGCACCGATCGCCATTACCGAGACCGATTGGGCACCACAAGGATATGGTACCTTCGGCATTGGTAATACCGGTACGGCAGGCGGAAGCGGATTTGGTGCCAATTTAAAATACATCGTGGATCAATCCGGCAATGTAAGCTGGAATGTTCTTGCCCCGGATAACCTCCTCCACAAAGGCGATCCTAATGCAGGAACAGCTTACAACAACGATTGGGAAGCCTGCGCTGCCCCGGTTAAACAGTGGTTTCAGCAATATGCATCCTCCAACTACCCCGTTGCCAACTGCAACACAAACAGTAGCCTGGTTAATAATGGTATTTATGAGATCGAATTTCAGACTGATGCCAACAAAGTAGTTGATCTGAAATCAGGAGAAGACGCCAATGGTGCAGTATTAAGGCCATGGACAAGGAATGGCGCTGCTGCACAGCGATGGGTTGCCATTGACGCAGGTAATGGCTACTGGCGTTTTGTATCCAAAGCCAGCGCAACCAATCGTTGTATTGATCTGGCCAGCAATAGTAATACATTGGGAACTTCGATCAGGCTTTGGCAGAACTATAGTAATGACGCACAAGCCTGGCAGGTAGTTGCTGTCTCTAATGGTTATTACAAAATACTATCCAAGGTGGATCCTACACGCGGCTGGGATATTCCCAACTGTACCATGGATGGTAATTCAAACTTACATCTTTGGGATTATTATGGTACATCCTGCCAGCTGTTTAAGTTCAAATTTATAGCAATGAACTAAACGTACATAACCAATTCTAAGATCAAAAAAAATAGGATGCTTTTTCAGCATCCTATTTTATTTGTTATGTATAATAATTTCTACCAAAACCTTACATACAAGGCCGTCAGTAAAAGCAGCGTCATTACGATCAATACTAAAGTTCTGTTATCCACTTTAAACATCGTCACATCAATGGCAAAAGCTTTAGGGTTTACTTTCGGACCTGCAAGACTGATCAGGATCATCACGATTATCGTGATAAAGAATGACCATCCCATATTGATCAGGAAAGGAATCTCGGTAATGGTATGAACTACACCATTCTCCAGCTTTTCATAAGTGAATGCAGTATACAACCATGTTTCTTTCCCGAAAATCTCTACAGCAAAACTGTTGAAGAAGATCGCCAGGACAAAACCTAAGATAACTCCTACCAATGCAGCTGTACCGGTTGTTCTCTTCCAGAACATTCCCAGAAGGAACATGGCAAAAACTCCAGGACTGATAAAGCCTGTATATTTCTGGATAAATGTGAAACCTCCTTCACCTCCAATTCCTAAAACGTCTGTCCAGGTAAAAGCCAATGCAACCATCATGGCAATAATAATGACCCAACGGCCTGTTCTCACCATCTGGATTTCGGTGGCATCTGTTTTAAGGTATTTTTTATAGATATCCAGCGTAAAAATAGTTGAAATACTGTTCACTTTTCCTGCCAGTGAAGCCACAATCGCTGCGGTCAAAGCGGCAATAGCCAATCCTTTCAATCCTACTGGTAAAAATCCTAATATTGCAGAGTAGGCTCCGTCTTTCACTCCGTTGAATCCCGGAAGATGTCCTTTTGAATATAAAACATAAGCGGCAATTCCCGGAAGCATTACGATTACAGGCATGAATAATTTCAGAAAACCAGCAAACAGAATTCCTGTTCTTGCCGTCTTCAGATCTGCCCCTAAAGCTCTCTGGGTGATGTATTGATTACAACCCCAATAGTTCAGGTTAACAATCCACTGACCGGCAAAATACATCGCCAAACCAGGTAATACGACATACTTCTGTACATCCAGATTCTGAGGCATTGCCAACGTAGTTGTGGTGGTTGTTGGTTTTTGAAGAATCAGCTTAAAGTGCTGCGGAGCCTCATTGATCAGGGTATTAAATCCTGCTAAAGCATTTCCTACAGCTGCTCCGTTGATTCTCTGGTCCACAATCTGCAGCGCCATATACACCGTTGCAAAACCACCAATGATAAGAACTGCCACTTGTATAACGTCTGTATATCCTATCACTTTCATACCTCCAAGACCAATCAGAAGGGCCATAAGCAGAAGAGCGATCATAATACCGTGAAGATGTTCTCCTCCCAGTAAAGTATCAATAGCAAGAGCACCCAGATAAAGGATAGAAGTAAGATTCACGATAACATACAGAAACAGCCAGAATACAGCCATGATCAGTGAAACAGATTTGTTATACCTTCTCTCCAGAAATTGAGGCATGGTATAGATCTTATTTTTAAGATAGATCGGAATAAACCAGACCGCAATAATAATCAACGCAAGAGCAGCGATCCATTCGTAAGCGGCAACAGCGATTCCGACAAAGAAACCTTCGCCACTCATTCCGATAAACTGTTCAGCAGAAATATTGGAAGCGATTAAGCTGGCTCCGATAGCCCACCAGGTCAAAGATCCTTCGGCAAGGAAATAATCTTTACTTCCTGTAGATTCAGATTTTTTCTTTTTATAGATCCATAATCCGTAGGAAGCTACCACTACGAAATAGATCAGAAATATGATGATATCAATAGTTGCTAATTTTCCCATAGTTTAGTTTTTAACGGAGAATTTATAGATGGTTTTCGAGTGGTATTTCTGCCCAGGCTTCAATTCTGTAGAAGGGAAAGAAGGCTGGTTTGGTGAATCAGGAAAATGCTGGGTCTCTAAGCAGAATCCTGTTCTGAATTCATTTTTACCACCTGTTTTGGTATCAAATTTTCCGTCAAGAAAATTTCCGGAATAAAACTGCACACCAGGCTCATCGGTGAAAACTTCCATCAGCCTTCCTGTTCCCTGATGATATACTTTGGCGATACTTCTAAGTCCTTTTCCATTCAGGATCCAGTTATGGTCATACCCTTTTCCTTTTTTCAGCTGATCGTCGTCTGCACTGATATCTTTTCCGATCGGTTTTGATATCGTGAAATCAAAAGGAGTCCCTTTTACAGCTTTCTGCTCACCTGTAGGAATTAAGGTTTCGTTCACCGGAAGAAAATGATCTGCATTAATCTGCAGTTCATGATCAGTAATCGTTTTAGTAAAATTCCCGGACAGGTTAAAATAAGAATGCTGGGTAAGATTTACCACTGTAGGCTTATCCGTCTCAGCCTCGTAAGAAATTTCCAAGGCGTTGTCGTCTGTAAGCGTGTAAAAAACAGTTGTTGTTAATTTCCCCGGATATCCTTCTTCACCATCTGCACTGATATAAGATAATTTCAATGTCGGAAATTTTGCATCTTTTACTGCCTCAATATTCCAGAATCTGGTATGAAATCCCTCCTTTCCTCCGTGAAGGCTGTTGGGACCATCATTTTTATCAATTTCGTATGTTTTACCTTCCAGTGCGAATTTGGCATTGGCAATCCTATTGCCGTATCTTCCGATCAAAGCACCGAAATAATAAGGGTTGCCATCGAAATATCCTTCGGGTTTTGTAAAGCCAAGCACTACATCTTCGTATTTCCCATTTCTGTCCGGAGCGGTTAAGGATGTGATAATTCCCCCGAAGTTGATGACCTCAACTTTCATCCCGTTTTTATTGGTCAACGTATATTTTTTAATAGAATCGCCTTTTGGCGTCACTCCATAGTCTGAAGTAGAAATATTCTCCATTTTTCCTGAAATATCCTGTTTATTATTTTCTTTTTTACAGCCGAAAATAATTAAAAATAATAAAATAAAAATGCCGTTATATGTTGTTTTTTTCATAATTATTTACATATTTTTTAAAATTAATTAACGATAATACATTTCATTCCAACGAAGTGTATTTTTAAAGTCACGCATTCTGGTATCTTCATCAATGACTAATGATTCAATTCCTGCTATCTCAGCAAAATCTTCCAGCTGTTCTGCTGAAATATTTTCACTGTAACATGTATGGTGTGCCCCTCCTGCCAGTATCCAGGCTTCTGCGGCCGTATATAAATCAGGAAGAGGTTTCCATAAAACCCTTGCTACCGGGAGTTTTGGCAACTCTTCTGTAATTTCCAATGCTCTGGTTTTATTGATCAGCAGTCTGAAATGGTTTCCAAAATCCATCAGGGCAGCATTCAGAGAATCAATATTTCCTCTGGAGTTAAAAACAAGACGAACCGGATCTGCTTTTCCTCCGATTCCCAGTGGATGTATCTCACATGAAGGTTTCCCGGCAGCCAGCACAGGGTCTACTTCCAGCATATGGGAGCCTAAAATAGAAGGATTGGAAGGGTCTAAATGATAGGTATAATCTTCCATAAAGGCATTTCCACCTTCAAGGCCCTGCCCCATTGTTTTCATGGCACGTACGAGTGCTGCTGTCTTCCAGTCTCCTTCGCCTGCAAATCCGTATCCTTTCTGCATCAGTCGCTGTACGGCAATTCCCGGCAGCTGCTCCAGCCCGTGAAGGTCTTCAAAGGTATCTGAAAATCCTTTAAATCCTCCGTCTTTTAAAAATTTTTCAAGTCCTAGTTCAATTTTTGCGGCGGTGTGAAGTGAGCTTCTGTTGGCTCCTCCTTCCAAAAGGGAAGCTGCCATATGATAAGAAGATTCATATTCTTCCATAAGGCTTTTTATTTCTCCCTCACTTACAGAATTGATAACGCCTACAAGATCACCTATTCCCCAGGTATTGACTGAAAAGCCGAACTGGGTTTCAGCTTCCACCTTATCACCATCTGTAACGGCTACAAACCGCATATTATCTCCGAAACGTGCAAATTTAGCGCCCTGCCAGTCGTCCCATCCTGCTGCAACACGGCTCCAGTCACCGATCTGCTTCTGAACCCTTTCTTCCGACCAGTGCCCAACCACTACTTTTCTGTTCTTTCGGAGCCTGCTTACCATAAAACCAAATTCACGGTCCCCGTGAGCCGCCTGGTTAAGATTCATAAAATCCATATCCATCGTGGACCATGGAATATCTCTGTTGAACTGGGTATGCAGATGCAGAAGAGGCTTCTGTAAAATTTTTAGTCCTCTGATCCACATTTTAGCGGGTGAAAAGGTATGCATCCACGTGATTACTCCTATACAGTTTTCTGCATGATTAGCGGCTGCAATGGTTTCAAATATCTCTTCGGTAGTTTTTACCGTTGGCTTTACAATGACTTTTACCGGGATGAAAGAAGATTTTTCAAGTTCTGCCACAATTTTCTGTGAATGGTCTGCCACCTGGGCAAGTGTTTCAGGTCCGTATAAATGCTGACTTCCTGTGATGAACCAGACTTCTTTGGTATTGAGAGGTGTTAACATAATTTTGTTGATCGTTAATAGTTGTTATGTTGAAGTGTTTAGTGTTTAAATTCCTGTCCGTAATAAGCATTCTTGCCGTGCTTACGTTCATAATGTTTTTTGATGAGTGAGTCTTTCAGTCGTTCCGCATCAGGATTGATCTGTCTGGTGAGATAAGCCATTTCGGCAATGGTCTCCAGTACTTTGCTGTTGTAAACTGCTTTCTCTGCATTTTTCCCCCAGGTAAACGGGCCGTGATTGCCGATCAGAACCATTTCTACCTCTTCCGGAGAGAGCTGTTTTTGTTTAAAACATTCCAGAATCTGTATTCCTGTATTGTATTCGTAGTTTCCTTCAATCAGCTCATCCCGCATAGGCGGAGCGCAGGGAATATCTGTCGTAAGATGGTCCGCATGAGTGGTCCCGAAAACAGGAATATCCATTTGTGCCTGTGCCCACGCTACGGAATAGATCGCATGGGTGTGGGAAATTCCACCGATGTTTTCCCAGTTTTTATACAGATAAGCATGGGTTTTGGTATCGGAAGAAGGTCTGAGACTGCCTTCGATGACATTGGCATCAAAATCCAGAATCACCATATCTTCAGGCTTTAAAATGTCGTAGGGAACACCGCTTGGTTTAATGGCAAAAACACCTTTATCACGGTCTACAGCACTCACATTCCCGAAGGTATAGACCACCAGCTTCAGGGCATCCAAC
The DNA here is from genome assembly GCF_028570785.1 of Chryseobacterium sp. B21-037. Lineage (NCBI taxonomy): Bacteria > Pseudomonadati > Bacteroidota > Flavobacteriia > Flavobacteriales > Weeksellaceae > Chryseobacterium > Chryseobacterium sp. B21-037. The sequence continues at coordinate 719,931 of NZ_JALGCB010000001.1, read as the reverse complement.
TGCATATTCGCTTCATAACATTCTCTTTGGAGTTCTTTATAGGTATTCATTTTGAGTATATTAAAAAGGTTAAAATGGGAGAATCAGGAGTTCTGAAGTTCCTTCCTGTTGTTTTTCAGTTTGGTATTGTATTCTACAAAATCAGCGAGCTTTTGGTATTGCTGCATTAATTCTCTGTAGTGTTGTACTTCTTCCGCTTTCGGATGGTATTCCGCTTCAAATGCAGAGCCCATTTTCATGCTTGCTTCCTGTACGGTCGGATAAATTCCTGCTGATACAGCTGCATAAACAGCAGCCCCTAACGCGGGAGTCTGGTCCGAAGCGGCAACAACAATCGGCATATCCAAAACATTAGCGAGTGTCTGCATGATAAACGGCGATTTCCTTGCTACTCCTCCGATTCCGATCACTTTATTGATTTTCACCCCTTCCTCTTCAAAACGGTCAACGATCTTTTTAGCTCCGAAACAAATAGCATTGACCAAAGCTTTGAAAATATGAGGAGCTTTTGTTCCCAGAGAAAGCTGACTAATTGCTGCCTTAAGTTCCTGGTCTGCATCCGGTGTTCTCCTTCCGTTTACCCAGTCCAATGCAACCGGAACAGTATCTGAAAGAGGAATTTTTTCTGCTTCAAGGGTCAATTTTCTGATAAGTCCGTCCTCCATTTCTTCAGCGAGCTTTGTTTTCTGCTCCTCTGAAATACTTTCGGAATGCACCATAACCTGGTGAACCGGCCACATCAGGATATCTTTATACCATGCCAGAACATCTCCAAAAGCTGACTGTCCTGCTTCAAGCCCTATCAGTCCGGGAATTACGGAGCCGTCAACCTGTCCGCAGATTCCTTTTACAGTTGTGTCCCCGATAGCTTCCTGCGAGGCAACCATAATGTCACAGGTGGAAGTTCCCATGATTCTGATCAGTGTATTTTCTTCCACTCTGGCTCCTACAGCTCCTGAATGGGCATCAAAGGTTCCTACGGTAATGATGGTTTTGGTGGTAAGACCGGTTTTTGCGGCCCATTCTTCATTCAGGTAGCCGGCAATTTCATCTGAAGTATAGGTTTCCTTGTATAATCTTCCTCTGAGCGCTCCCAGAGAAGGATCTAGCCTGTTGAGAAACTCTTCGGAAGGCAGACCGCCCCACGACTCATGCCACATGGCTTTGTGGCCGGCAGCACAACGGCTTCTTTTGAATGTTGCCAGGTCTTTATGATCTGATAAAAGATAGGTCAGATAATCACAGTGCTCCATCCAGGTGTACGTAGCATTTTTTACCTCTGCATCTGCTCTGCTGATGTGCAGTATTTTAGCCCAGAACCATTCTGAAGAGTAAATACCGCCTTCATATCTTGTATAATCTTCACCACCCCAGGTTCTTGCAAGGGTATTGATTTCTTCGGCTTCACGAATGGCAGTATGGTCTTTCCATAAAACCATCATGGCATTGGGATTCTCTTCAAATCCCGGAACCAGCGCCAGAGCAGTTCCATCACTTGTTACTGGTAACGGTGAAGAGCCTGTAGTATCAATACAAATACTGACGATCTGCTCTGCCGGTATCCCGCTTTCTTTTACTATTTCTGAAATCGTTTTTTCCAGACCTTCAATATGATCTGAAGGATGCTGTCTGAAACTGTTGGCTGAAGGATTACAGAATCGGCCTTCCTTCCATCTCTGGTAGTAGCTGACTGAAGAAGTTATTTCGGAACCGTTTTCAGTATCAATAAGGACGGCCCGTACGGAATCTGTACCGTAGTCCAGCCCGATAACATATTTTTTCATGGTGGTGAAACGTTTTTGATTATTGAGATTTTAAATTCTCCTGATGAGATAAAAACAAATATAAGATTCTATTTTAAATAAATGTAAAAAACACACTTATTTTTTATAACATACTATAAAACAGTTTTTTAAATTGTTTCCACCTTTAAAACAACCAAAGAATTGCCCGGAATTTCTGTTGAAATTTCACCTTTTTTAGCTTCTGAATTCTCCTCTTTGGGTTTCACAGGTTCAGCATCGAAATTATTTTCACTGGAAAGCTGCGGCGCAGACAGAAGAATTTTGGTTACTTTTTTACCGATTTTCAGAGTTTCTGGTTTGATATTTACCGTTTTAGCCTGAGTATCAGTATTGACCATTTTAATAATGATCTCATTATTTTTGGCATCTTTTACAGCTGTAGCATATAATTTTTCCTGGCCGGATACCGCTTTTCCGTTATGTTCTATTTTTAATACATCCGTTCCTTTATTGTTGGAAAATAATTTCTGAACATAATAATTCGGGGTCGCGTAGGATTTCAGATTATTGAACCAGATGAGATCGGGCGTCCACTGCCAGCCGTCAGCATGGGCAAAAAGCGGTGCGTAGGAAGTCATATAGACCACATCTGCGTTTCTTTCAAGTCCGGTCATAAAAGCAGCTTCTGAAAGAGCGGTTAACCAGTTATTTTTATTATCAGGCTTTACCACGCCTACAGACTGGGCTGCATATTCCCCGGCAAAAACTTTTGGCCCGGAGCGGTCATACTGGTCGTATCTGCCTGCATTTTTCATAAACCATTCGGGGGAATTGTAATAGTGCTCATCAACAATCTGTGCATTAAGCTGCTTCAACTCTTTCCATCCATATTCGAAGAACTCGCCGTCGGGTGACGGTCCACTTCCGGAAATAATCTTAATGTCAGGATATTTTGTGTGAATGGCTTTTTCAAATACTTTATAGCGTTCGATATAATCCGCTCCCCACTGTTCATTTCCCACTCCGATAAATTTTAAATTAAAAGGCTTTGGATGCCCCATTTCAGTACGGATTTTACCCCATTTTGTGCCGGAATCTCCGTTGGCAAATTCAATCAGGTCAAGGGCATCCTGAATATAAGGATCAAGGTCTTCCATTTTCACCAACTCCGCTGTGTTGAACTGGCATGCCATTCCACAGCTCAGAATAGGAACGGGTTCTGCACCCAGATCTTCGGAAAGCTGGAAATATTCATAAAATCCCAGTCCGAAAGACTGTCCGTAATCCGGTGTAAGACGATGTGGAAATCCTGTACTCCATTTATTGATAAGATATTCGCGGTCTGCTACATTTCCTATTGTTTTTTTCCACTGATACCGCTCAGCCAACGTTCTTCCTTCTACAATACAGCCTCCAGGAAATCTCAAAAATCCGGGCTGCAAATCGTATAGTTTCTGAACGAGATCTTTTCGTAAGCCGCCTTTTCTGCCTTTCCAGGTGTCTTGCGGGAAGAGGGATATCATATCCATGTTCACGATGCCGTTTCCGGTAAATGTAATCCGCAGTTTTGCTTTTTCTACAGTTTGAGGTGCTTTGAAAACAGCTGTATACTTCTGCCATCCCTTTTCTTTTATGAGTATGGAAACTGAAGAAATTTCCTTTTCATTTTCATCAACAAGACTTGCCTTTACCGCAGCAACATTTCCTGAAACATTCTGCAGATTAAAACTGAAATCATATTGTTCTCCCTGATGAAGCCCTATTCCTCTGAATCCTTCATTCTCCAGAATATATTTTTTATCATTCAGAACGGTAATTCGTGCGTAATTTTTATTGGTTTTGGCAGGATCAGAATAAATGGTCAGAAATCCGGAATACAGATTAGGGGAAAGTGTTTTTGTATTGGGCTGTTTCCATCCTGTGAAAGGTTCATCAAATTCAAAGCTCCGGTTTTTAATTAGTTCCGCATACAATCCGCCATCTGCTGCAAAATTGATGTCTTCAAAAAAAATCCCGTACATGGTGGGCTGTATTTTAATAGGTGTAGAGGTTTCTTTCAGATCAAGGTTAAAGGTACGAACCGTATTATTCTGAGCCGAAAAAAAAGCAGCACTGAGGGAAATCGCGATGGAAAATATTTTATTTTTGGTTGTCATAGATCGTTATTTTGAAAACTAAAGCATGTCTCAATTTGTCTTGAATCAATTTTTATTTTACTGTTAATGGAATGCTTTTCAACACGGCTTCATCAGAAGTTCCGCCATAAAAAATGGTATAGTCGCCAGGTTTTGAAACCAGATCATCTGCTTTTTCATCATAGAAGGCAAATGAATCTTTGGAGAGGGTCAGCTGAATATTTTTTGTTTCTTTAGATCTGATTAAAGTCCTCTCAAAAGCCCTTAACGTTTTTACCGGTGCCTGGGTATCATTATTTCTTTTGATATAGACCTGAGCGACTTCTTCGCCATCCCTTTCTGAAACATTGGTTACCGGAATTGTGATCGTCACATTTTCGTTGGTATTGATAGTATTTTTGCTGAGTTTTGAATCTCCATAAACAAATTTTGAATAGCTCAGGCCATGCCCGAACGGATAAAGAGGTTTTTCCGTCATATAACGGTAGGTTCTTCCCTGCATATCATAATTCTCAAATCCTTCGTGTTTGCTTGTCTTTGAAAGAGCGTTATCCAGCTGCTCAAGGTTTTTGTAAAAGGTAATGGGTAATTTTCCTGAAGGGTTATAATCCCCTGCCAAAACATCTGCTACGGCCGTTCCTCCTGATTGTCCGCCATACCAGGCATTCAACAGGGCATCATAATTTTTCTCATCCTGTTCCAATCCCAGAGCACTTCCGGTACAAAGAACAAAAACAACAGATTTTCCGGTTTTTCTAAGCTCCGCTAACAGTTCCCGTTGCACTTTAGGAAGGGCAATCGAAGTTTTGTCACCTCCTCTGAAGCCTTCTGCATTTACCATCATCTCTTCACCTTCCAGACTTGGAGAAAGTCCGCCTGCAAAGACAATAACGTCTGCATTTTTCACCTTTTCCCTCACCGAAACAAAATTAACAAGGTCTTTTCTGTACACTTCAAAAGTGATACTCACATATTTTCCTTTTTGTGTATGACGCAGTTCTATCTTGTATTCTTTTCCTTTTTCCATTTTTACAGGAAACTCTGAAGGATGTCTTGCATCAGGTCCTTTTCTTGTGGCAATTTCTTTTCCGTCCACGAAAAGGGTATAGACATCGGAAGTGGAAGCAGAAAACACAACCTCTCCTGTATAGGTACTTTTAAAAATCCCTGAAATGATGGCTGAGGTATTTTCTCTTCCTACATTGGGTGCAAGCTGGGTTCCTCCAAAACTGTTGTAGCTGATTGCAGTGGAATTTACGGAAGTATTTGCCGGCTGGCCTTTGAATTCATTGTTATTAAAAAACGTTACTTTCATTCCTTTCGAGCCGTTTTTCTGACTGATAAAATTCTGATAGAGTGAGGTTCTGGACGAAGGATCTGTTACTTCGCTTCCTTTTTCGTAGATAATTTCAGCGTTTGGAAATTTGGTTTTGATTCCGTCTAAAATCGTGACAATTGAAGAAGGAGTTCCGTTATAGTTTCCTAACTGCATCAATCCGTCGTTGGCGTTTGGTCCTACAACGGCAATTTTTTTAATACTTCTGCTGAGAGGCAGAACATTCTTTTCGTTTTTCATCAGCACAATTGATTTTTGTGCCATTTTCAGTGCCTGCTTTTTATGTTCTTCAGAATCGACTACAGAATACGGAATGGTATTCCAGTGAACGGAAGATTTCGGATCAAGCATTCCCAGCTCAAACCATCCTTTCAGGATTCTGCGCATCGACTCATCAATATCCTTTTCGGTAATCAGTCCGCTGGCAAGAGATTTATTCAGATTGTTATAAGTATCTCCGCATTCCAGATCCGTAGAATGTTTCAGGGCATCTGCTGCCGTTGTTTTTTCGTCAGGATGGGTGCCGTGGTATTTTTTCTGAAAGAAATCGGCCAGTGCCCAGCAGTCTGAGACCACCATTCCGTCATACTTCCATTTTCCACGGAGAATTTCAGTAAGTAAAGTATTGTTTGCACAACATGGCTGTCCGTCAAAAGCATTGTAAGCGCACATCACTTCTCTTACATTTCCTTCCTGAACCAATGCTTTGAAAGCGGGAAGATACGTCTCATACAGATCTTTTTTTGAGATTTCTGCGTTATAAGAGTGGCGGTTCCATTCCGGTCCGCTGTGTACCGCAAAATGTTTGGCGCAGGCGTGGGTTTTAAAAAATTTCGGGTCGTTTCCCTGCAGACCTTTTACTGCAGCAACACCCAGAACAGAGGTCAGATAAGGGTCTTCACCATAGGTTTCCTGGCCTCTTCCCCATCTTGGGTCACGAAAAATATTGATATTGGGTGTCCAGAAGGTCAGTCCTTCATACCGTCCTGTTTTTAGAGCCTCATCAAAAGATCTGTTGTATTTTGCCCTTGCTTCATCAGAAATCATTTCAAAGGTTTTAAAATGCTCCGGAACATCCCATGTGGCCGCCATCCCGATTGCCTGAGGAAAAACAGTAGCTGTTCCTGCTCTTGCCACCCCATGAAGTGCTTCATTCCACCATCCATAGGCTGGAATTTCCAAACGCGGAACTGCCTGGGAATTATCCATCATCATTCCTATCTTTTCTTCTGTAGTCAGCAAAGTAAGAAGGTTCTCTATTCTTTCATTAACCGGAAGATCCGGGTTTCTGAATGGGTATTTATAATGATTCTGAGCAAAAAATAAAGATGCTGCCAGTGTTGCACATAGTATTAATACAATTCTTTTCATAGGTAGTATGGTTTCAATAAAGTCCGAAAAAGGCTGTGGATTTTGTGATTAATCATTTTTAAACCACTGATTTCACAGATTTTTACGGATAATTATGTTTTCATTCTTATTTTACACAAATTGCCAGTATTATTCAGCAACAATGCAATGAAAAACAAATATAACGTTCTATTTTAAATAAATGTAAATAATACACTTAAATTAAGAATAAATCCTACTTACTTTTGGTTTTCATCTACTAAATTGTGGAAATAAAGCCACCACAAGCAGTGCTCATGATGGCTTCGGATTCAGTTTACTCTTTGATGAATTTTTGTTTTACGATTGTATTATTTTTTTGAGTAACCTCAATAAAGTAAATACCGGCCGGGAAATCTCCCACATTAATTTGGTTTTTCCCTGAATTTATTTTCATTCCGGATCTGATGATGCTTCCTCTTCCGTCAAAAATGGTGGCAGCAGCTTCTGACAGATCAGAATCAATGAAAAGCTCTGCTTTTACCGGATTAGGATATATTTTTACAAACTCTTTTTTAATTTCAGCAGAAATATCTCTGGTGCTTAACGATCCGAAGTTTAAAGGAAGAACGTTGGCAGAATAAGTATTTTCTTCTGTAAGATATGCTTTGAAAGTACCAATTAAAGGCTCATTTCCGGCAGTTACTTTATAGAAACCTGTTACTCCGTTTTCTGTTTTCAGCACATAAGCATTCGCCGGAACTTTGATGCCCTGGTAAACTCCGTTCATCTGATTGACCGTGATTGCTTTGGGTGTGGAAACATTTCCTGTACCGCTGAAAGTAATATTCCCTGTCGCATTGACGATTACCGGAGTGTTTGCAGGAATGATTCCGTTTGAAATTGCGGTACAGCTGATATTATTGGCATTCGGAGACATCAGATAAGCAGTAACTCCGGAAGGTATATTAGCCTGGAATGGCAGGATCAGCACATCGTAACCATTAAATGTACGGCTGTAAGAGGCAGCATTGGCTGTGAAGTTAAACGGCACCTGAAAATCCATACCCTGACCGGAAAGGATAAGATTTGAACATGTAGTACCGGAGATCACATTATTGGCAGATGAACTTACGTTTGAATTTACATAATAAATGCTGTTAGAGTTAGCACTCATAGGCTGCCAGTTATTGGAGGAAGTAACTCCTGCTGCATTTCTGAAGTCTACAGAAGTGTAGTAGCCATTTTCCAGCGCATCCATCAGATAGCTGTCACTTGCGGAATAGGTACCTCCGAATTTTGAAGCAATTTCATTACCTACATTGAAATAAACATCTCCCAGATTAATCGTAAGCACAGAGCTGTAATTGGAATTTCTCAGTCCTAAAATTCCTTTGCATCCGTCTGTAAGCACCTGCCTTGAAATATCTAAGGTGATATCGAAGTTTCCTCCCTGCGGAAAATTAATCTTGCCGTAATTATATGATTTCGTTACGCCCTGGCTGTTGATATAGTATAAAGTCGTATTGTCTGAGTAACTTTGTCCCGCCGTTGTATAGCTGTTTACATGCAGGATCAGTTTATTGTACCTATCGTTAAGCTGAAGATAACCATTAGCTGCGGTCATGTTATTGCTGATAAGAGGACTTGGATTGGAGAACGTCACCGTTGTATTGCTGATATTGAATCCTGTCCCAAAAGCTGCACTGGTAGGAGTTTGTGTTTCAATTTTATTATAATGAATATCACCGCCTGTCATGAGAGAAGCAGGCCTGTCACCGCTTTTATTAAAAACGAAAGTCATGATACTGGAAGGGCTGATATCAGCAGTAGGCCGGAATGTTGCCGTACTCAAAGAAATAGGTGTGCTCACCATATTGGATTGCGTATTGGTCAGTACTTTTGTTCCTGAAGTCGTGTAAAAAGGCAGATCAACTTTTAAACTATAGGAGTTCTGAGAAGGATTAATAACCATAAGAACAACCTGATTTCCATCCTGCGAAATATAGGTAGAACCCTGTAAAACACCTGTTTTGTCATCCCATTTAGCTTCTATTCTCGTCTTTCCTGTTGTGTATTTGGCATAATGAGAAAGGATGTAACCTCTTTTGGTCATTACACCTGCGGGAGTTCCGTAAGTTCCGTCACCCATTAAGCCATAATAACGTTTGGCAGAATAATGAATCCAGGCATTGACATTACCCAATAATGCATTGTTGACACTGCTGGCAAAGGTAAATGCATCTGTATTCCAGCTGAAGTCACGGGCCGGCTGGGTGGATGAAGAGTTCCAGTTGATCAGATATTCTGTCTGCCAGATTTCTTTATTATAATTCTGGAATTGTTTGTAGGTAGACTGCATAAGCCCGTATTGATGCCCTCCATACACTTCAAAATTGGCCATTGCCGCAGGATCCAGCAAAGCACTGGCAAAATTATCCGTAAATCCCACACTTTCCGGGGCAATCACTTTACAATTGATAAGCTGTCCGTAATTCTTGATGAAATTGGTAATTTGCGCAGGAGTCCAGATACATCCCTGATACTGTGCCATTTCATCCGGTTCATTTTGAATGGAGATATAATCGAGCTCTACTCCGTTGTTCTGGAGATAGGTAACAAAGCTGTTAAGATAAAGCGCATAATCTTGATAATTTTCCGGCTTTAAATATCCTACCTGCTGTACTCCGTTCGCATCAGTATACACTGCATTCACATGGTTATTGGTTTTCCAGGCTGCGGGCATGGTCCAAGGCGAAGCAAAAATGGTAAGTCCCATAGATTTGGCGAACTGTGCTGTAGCCAGTACTGAGCTCCAATTACTGCTGTTTTCGGGAATATACAATCTCATAATATTATATCCACCTTCACTGGAAGCGCCCCAAAGCGTCTGAATTTCTGAGGTAGACATATGGTTATAGGCAAACTGGGGACTGCAGACAAATCCCCCGAACCCTTTTATTTTCTGATAAGATATGTTCTTATCAATTTTTACCGTAGTAAGCTGTCCATGCAGCATCAGGCTGCAAAACAGAGCTATAGAATGAATGGTTACAAGACTTAAAATTTTTTTCATAATGGTTTTCGTGATTTTGATTTTAACAATTAAAGTAAGGGCAATAGATTCCCCATCAAGACGGTTGATTTTCAAAAGCCGTCAGGAAAATACCCTGAATGATATCAGGCAGCGATCTGTTAAATAAAGTTGCTTACAAAATCATCTGCTGTTCTTTCTCTTCATTCTCTGTGAGGGAACTGTATTTCAGATTGGAATGTGAACTAAGATTAATGTTTCATAATTAAAGTGTTGTTTGTGATGAATATTGGGTCACTCAGTGAAGCATTTCGCTTTCGGGAGCGCCCAGGTAAGAGGGTTTTAATCCTCCGGTGTTGATCAGTATCTTTTCAAGGACAATGCCGGGTTCCAGCACTCTGAAACGTAACATGTGCTTTCCTTCCTGCTGAACAGAATGATTTGTAGCAGATTTAATGATATGTTCTGACTGCCATTTTCCCAATTCTCCTTTGTAATGGCCATTGAAGTTGACAATTTGCGGAGTTTCGTTGTCAAAAGAAATTTCGTAACGCAATCCTTTATTATGATTAAAATTTAAAGTCGGTGCTAATAGTAACTGGACTTCAAACTTCCCTTTTGATTCAAAATTGATATCATATTCCAGCCAGATATTTTCATCGGCTTTTGGATAGGCATTCTGTGGAAACGTTGTCACTCCCGACTTTGTTTTTCCAAAATCAGGAATCACTTCCCAATGGATTCGGTCAGAATTGCTCATTCTTGCAAAATTTTCTGCCTCAATGGAAACATAGCCGTTTTTCTCCTGAAATATTTTTTCTTTGGGAACCTCGGCTTCAGAAATATAGGTCACTTCAGGCATTATATTTTCTTTTCCGTCTGCCCAGCTTTTATATCCTATCCTCATCTGATCCATCATATGCTTCCATTTTCCTTCGGCAATCACATTATTGTATTGATTATCCAGATAAGCGTTTCTTTCAAAACATGCCTTCACTTTATCTGCGTAGAAATTGGCTCCCGGATCTTTTTTCGCTGCCAGTTCCCTGTTTTTTGCCACCGCATAGTACATTTCGTATAAATTACTGCATGCATCAATCGGGTACAAAACCAACTGATAATACGCATCCTGATATTCTGCAGGAATCTGCTCTTTTAACCGTAAGGCGTCTACGGCCAATGCTCTGTAATCATTTAAGACCGTTTCAAATTCATGGTAATTCTCTAGGCTGTATGTTTTGCTGTCAAGGGTTTCAGGGGTTACTCTTCTGTTGTATTTGGAATACATGTTAATCATCCCGGCAATTTCCCCGGCATGTTTTTCACCAAACTGCTGAGCAGCCCACTTCTCAGTATATTCCAAAAGATTTTTAGCATTAAACTGCTTCGGATTCCAGGCCATTTCCAGGAAAAAACTGATCGGAAACTCCATAGGTTTTAAATCTCCCACATTCACTACCCAAAGCTTATCTACTTTATGTTCATAAGAAAGATTCATCTGTTCCCAGACTCTCTGGATGGGACTGATGTTAATCCATTTGGAGTTTCTTGGGCCGCCTACATAATCAAAATGGTAATAGATTCCATAGCCTCCTTTATGCAAAGGTTTTGAAAGATCAGGGAGCTTTCTTACATTTCCCCAGTTATCATCACAGAAAAGCAGGATCACATCATCCGGAACCCGCATTCCTTTATCATAATAGTCCTGAACTTCTTTATACAATGCCCAGACCTGAGGTGTTTTCTCTGCTTTTTTACCTGTAACATCAGCAATGATTTTACGCTGATCTTTTACAATTTTCTCGAGCAGGGAAATATTAGTTCCCTCTCCCATCGCTTCATCACCATCACCACGCATTCCTACTGTAACAAGCTTTTCCCAGCTCTTGCTTCTTTCGAGTCCGGATTTCCAGAACTTCTTTAAAACTTCTGCATTTTTAGCATAATCCCAGATATTCGGGAGGTTATTTTTTTTGATATACCTGTGCCAGTCGGTTTGTGCCAAAGCCATAGGCTCATGGTGAGAAGTTCCCATCACAATACCCATTTCATTTGCTAACGGCCCGCTCAGATGATCGTCGTCATAGAATGCTTTCCCCCACATTGCCGGCCAGATATAGTTTCCTTTAAGACGCAGAATCAGTTCAAAAACTTTTTCGTAAAATTTAGAATTAACTCCGCCAAAAGTTGCTCTTGCCCAGCCTCCAAGTGAAGGTTCTTCATCGTTAAGGAAAATACCGCGATACTCTACAGCAGGCTCACCATCAGTATATAATCCTTTTTTAAAGTATACATTTTCTTTTTTCTCAACCGGAACATCTGCCCAATAATACCATGGTGAAACACCTATCTGCTTAGACATTTCATAAATTCCATAAATTGTTCCCCTTTTATCACTACCTGCAATCACAATGGCTTCGGAAACGCCCGGAAAAGGATTGCTGACATTCTGAATGATATATTTTTCCCTTTTCCCTGTTAATGCTTTTCCATCCAGCTTTTTTTGCCGAATTAAATTATCAATGGTCTTGCTTTTACCTGCTTCACCAATAATGATGATCATTCCGTTCACACCAGAGTTTTGGGAAACCAGATGAGGCTGAACACCGGTTACTTTTTGAAAATCGGATTGAAGGTTCGCAACAGCACGCAGAATTCCTTTGTCCGAATCACTGTCTGAAAAAAGCATCAAACCTGAATTACGCTCTTTCAACACCACCGAATTTTCTGTCTTAGCAAAAGAAATAAATGGTTCGGTTGCTTTTACAAAAAATATAAACAACAACATAAGAAACAGCGAAATGTTTTTTGTAAAATTCATACTATATCTTTTTGATTTAATTTTTAAATAAGTTCATATCCACAAATTCTCCCATTCTCCTGTAGCCGGATTCATTGGGATGAAGAAAATCATGATCGTGCATATCGTTTAAGATGACTTCCGGATTTTCACTTTGCATGTGTTTGGCAAAATCGATGACGGCATCAAACTTCCCGCTGTTTCTTATCCAGTCGTTCACTTTTTTCCATGACTCAATACGAAAAGGTTTGTCGTAGAATGACTTTCCGAAAGGAAGAATCGTTGCTCCGTACACTTTGATTCCGTTAGCATGTGCCTTATCGATCATCACCTGATAAGCGGCAATGAGTTCTTCTGTTATTTTGTAAGCCTCATCAGGATCTCTTGTTCCTCCCAGATCATTCACTCCTTCCAGAATGATCAGCCATTTTACGCCCTGCTGATTGAGAATGTTATAATCGAAACGGTCTATTGCTGTAGGACCCAAACCGCCACGCACTACACAATTCCCACCAATCCCGAAATTAAGGACACTTACATTCCTGGTCGAAGGATTTGCCAGTAACCGCTGAGAAAAAATATCCGGCCAGCGATTCTGTCTGTTGGTTCCCGATCCTCTTCCATCGGTAATGGAATTCCCCATAATAGCCACCGCATACGAAGATTCACCGGTCTTTACATCGATGTTAAAAAGCGAATACCAATGATCTGTTTTTACAGGATTTTTAAATACCGCAGCATTGGTCTGCTCACCTTTAACAATAAAAGAGGTTGTTCTTGAACCCGGATGTCCGGTGACAGATTGGGTTACTTTTCCATAGGAAATGGTAATGGCCAGCAGCGAATTAGGTTTGAGATTAAAGTTCACTTCATCGGAATAAATATCAGATCCGGGAGCAATTTTAAAACTGTTTTTATTCTCAAACGTTAATGTCCTGATAGTGGCTGCATCCACATTGCTGCTATCGGATGGCACGGCAATAGAAACTGTTTTTACTGCAAGGCTGTCTGTAGAATACCTATTGGAAAAACGTAACCGCAATTTTTTCCCACCCACAGATACACGCACAATCTGACGCAGGGTATTCCCCGAAAGCCCCGGTTCCGGCGGCAGATTTTTGAGTTCCACCAATTGGGGAGCCGTTGCCCAGGTAGTGAGCCACTGGTCTTTGGAAGACTTTTTTTCCAAACTTCGAGAGGAAGAGCAGGAAATCAAAAATCCCGAAATGATGAAGATGTATAGGTTTTTGAAGTGCATTTTTCCCTGTTTTTTGTTTATCAATCTTTAATTTCTTACTACAAATCCTCCGTTCGGCTGAATTTCAATCATAAAGTCGCCTTTTGCATTTACTTTTAGTTCTTTTTCTGACGAATTTCCCTGCGCATCATCATTAATGAATCTAACTGTTTTCCCTGCAAACATCGGAAGCTTTATTTTCAGTTTCCGGGATTGTTTTTCAGCGTTTACACCAGCCACATACCATTGATCTGCATGTCTTCTCGCAACCACGGCATATTTCCCGGGATAGCCGTCTATGAAAACTGTTTCATCCCAAAGTGTTGGAACTTCTTTCATAAAGCTGAGCTGAAATTCCGGAGCATCGGTCAGATTATTCGGCATGATGCCAAACATCTGAACGGGATTCTGAAACAGGACTGCCGTAGCCAGCTGAAAGCCGTCCGTAGTATGTCTTTTATTTTTATCCCTGTTGGATTTCGTTAAATATTTATTGAGGAAAGTCCCGCCAAATTCCATACTGCCCACTGTATTTCTGATGAAAGGATGAAGTGTGGCAAAAAAAGCTTCCTGTTTCCGTACATCTTCTGAGAAATAAAGCATTTCTGAAGCAAGAACAGCTTCGCTTCCTGCATAATTCGGATACATCACTTCCCAACCTCTCGGGACAGTGGCTCCATGGAAAATAATGGTTAATCCGTAATCATTGGCATCTGACAGAATATCTTCGTAAAGACGCATGGTTTCCTGTTTATCTCCTCCGAAGAAATCGACTTTCAGTCCTTTTACGCCCGCTTCTTTCAGCCATTTCATTTCTTTTTTCCGTTCAACGGATGAATTCATTTTGTTTCTAGGTCCCATTGGTGCATCATTCGCAGCACCGTTGGAATTATACCAGAGTAATACCCCGACATTTTTAGATTTTGCATATTGAATAAGCTCTTTCATGCGGTCTTTACCTATGTTTTTATCCCAAAGCGCATCCATAAGAATAAACTGATATTTCAGTGCAGCAGCAAGGTCTATGAATTTCACCTGATCATCATAGTTCATACTGTTATCCTGCCAAAGAATCCAGCTCCAGGTAGATTTTCCGAACTGATATTCCTGTGACGGCTCATACATCGGATCTACCACATCAAAAGGAATCGTGGTCTCCACAACAGGTTTCAAAGAATTCCCCACTGTAATTGTTCTCCATGGTGTTTTTCCGGGAAGAGAAACAGCTGCTCCGGTACTTCCGAAGCCGTTATTTTCAGAAATGTTCGGATAAGCGACTTTGTAAAGGCTTTTTTCTGCTGTGGTTTCAAGGTGTGAAGCACAATATGTACTGTTCACTCCAGTCTCGGAAAGTAATACCCATCCTTCATTTCCGATATGGAAAAGACCAGGGAAAACGTATCCGTAATCGGATGGTATTCCCAGCTCAGCATCAGCTTTATAACCACTTTCATAACTTGGCGCTGTGCGGGCAAATCCTGTCATCGGCTTCATCATAGGTGAAAGAAAAGTAGTCGTCTGTGACGGAAATCTGTACCCTGTGGATTCTGACTTTATCACAACACTCAGCCGCTCTTTCATCGGTGGAATATTGTAGCGGAAAGCAATATTGTTGTTGCTCACCTGAAATTCAATGCCTATTTCATGCTGATCTGCATTGATGAAATTAACGGTTAAAGTATTCGTATTATAATGAACCTCAGATTTTTTGATTTTTTCGTTTGTATATTTCTTAGAAACAATATCCTTTTTGCTGTCCATAAATTTCAGATCCTTTGAAAAATCGGACTCATTGGTTACCAGGCCCAGCGGGGATTTTTCAAGCATTGTTTTTCCCTGAAGGATAACATTATACGATGCTTTTCCCTCTTCCGAAAAAACCTGAAGCTTCAGGTGTCCATCAGGACTTGAAATCTCTGCTACCTGTGCAAAACCTTTGCTGATCAGAAACAGGCTGAATACTATATATAAAACTTTTTTTCTCATAACTCATTATTTTCAAGAAAGGTCCAGTAATCGAAATACATAATATCTGTTGAGGCTTTTCCATTGAATACAAAGTACAGATCATGAATGCCGGTAATCTTTTCAGCCATCTGAACTTTTACGGTTTCCCAGCGGTCATCTCCACCCGTCAGCGGAACCTTTACCGTTGCAGCAACCGGGCCGTTCACAGCATCCAGATGAACGGTCATTGTGACGTCACTGTTATGGGTAGTTCCTACTCTTGCAGAGAAGGCAGCAGCTCCTTTTTTCCGGAAATCTACATTCTTTACACTGCTATAAGCCCCATTTTTCTTTGCTTTGATGAAAACACCAGCCTCTTTATTCTGATAGGATTTTACATTTTCCGACCAGGCAATCATTTCTGCCTGATTGAATGAATAAGGATTAACTGTCGCGATAGCTTTTGTAATTCCGTTGGTCATTTTAAATGGTGAGATGGAACCGTCTTTATTGAATGTAAGCTCTTCCAGACTTACCGATCTTGTAAAACCGCTTCCGCCTGGCAATGCCCCATTGTGATAAAAGAAATACGTTTTCCCCCGGAAATCAATAACACCGGGATGATTGGTGAATGATTTCCCTTCAGTAGGCATTACAATTCCTCCATATTTCCATGGTCCCTGTGCTGTTTTACCTGTAGAATATCCTATGAATTCAGGAAGCGGACCTCCCGGCCAGAAAAGATAATACAGGTTTTTCCTTTTGTACAGCCACGGGCCTTCCTCGTATTTTGTGGGTCTTTCCGGATTAGGCTTTCCGTCCCTTATTCCAAATGATTCTTCGGTCATCGGAACTTCTGTAATATTTCCGGAATAGGAGATCATATCTTCATTCAGCTTTACGTATTTTAATTTAGGATTTCCCCAATACATATGAGCCTGTCCGTCATCATCCACAAAAACGGTGGGATCAATATCTCCCCATTCGCTCTGAACAAGAGGTTTTCCCAGCGGATCATGAAAAGGTCCAAACGGACTGTCGCCAACGGCAACCCCTATAGCGCCTTTGTTATTGGTTTTAGACCACATCGGAACGTATAAAAAAAACTTTCCGTTTCTTTCTACACATTGTGCGGCCCAGGCATCACGTTTTGCCCAGTCGAAATCTTTATACGAGAGAATTGTTCCGTGATCTGTCCAGTTGACCATATCATTGGTGGAATACACTTTCCAGTCGTTCATGGTAAACCAGGTGGAATCATCCTCATCATGTGTCGTGTACACATACAGCCTGTCATTGTACACCATTGGTGCCGGGTCTGCAGTATAATTGGTCTGAATAATAGGGTTCTGAGAAAGTAATATTCCCGAATATCCTGTTAAACAGAGATTAAGTATTGCCTTTATTGTTTTTTTCATATTTAACTTTTATTTGAGCACTAAGGCCGCTATCACCTGTAGGAGCTAAATGGTTGAATTATTAAGGTTTTCGAAATTTGGTTTCTCATATTGTTATAGCCATTTTAACCACCCCGTCAAAAAATCTTCGATTTTTTGACACCCCTCCAAAGGAGGGAAATTTTTATCTTATTTTTTCTGAAAGCTCCAGTAATCGAAATTAAATAACTTTCTTCCTGCCGTAATATTTTTCCCCTGGAACACAAAGTATACATCATGAACACCGGAAACAGATTCTGAAATTTTTGAGGTCAGGGTTTTGAACTCTTCCCAGCCACCGGTTCTCGGAATTTCAATCTCGGCTATTTTTGGCCCTTTAACATCATCCAGATGAACTTCCAGAATTCCGCCATCAATTCCTGCGGCAACGGAAGCTGAAAATCCTGAAGTTCCCTTTTCAAAATCTACCGAACGGACCCTGATATACCCTCCTGCTCTGGCATCGGAGACATACACTCCGGTTTTTCTGTTTTCGGAAGTGCTGCATTTTTCCGACCATGCCATAGTTTCGGCTTCGGTTCTCTGATATGGATTTAAGGTTCCAGCCGGAGCTACACCTTCTTTGGTCATGGTGATCTTCGGAATAGTCCCGTCAGCATTATATCTGAATTCTTCTACAGCAGTTGAGCGTCCGTAGCTTCCTCCGGCCGGCAATAGTCCGGTATGGTAAAACAGGTAGGACTTTCCTTTGAAATCGATAATTCCGCCATGGTTGGTAAAGCTGTTAGTAGGCTGGTCGGTCATTATTTTCCCCTGATATTTCCACGGCCCGGTTGGCGATGGGCTGGTTGAATAAGATAAACATTCTGTTCTTCCGGTCATTCCGGCATACATCATATAATATTGATTGTTTCGCTTGTAAAGCCATGGTCCTTCTACATATACATCATCAAATTTTTCCTGCTTTTGCAGAACCTCATCACTTTTCCCGGGACGTCTCAGCCCGCCGAAAGCTTCCACCGATTGTGGAATTTCTGTGATTTTCCCCTGATAGGAAGTCATATCTTTATTGAGCTTCACATAAAATAATTTACTGTTTCCCCAATACAGATAAGCCTGTCCGTCATCATCTATAAAAACTGTCGGGTCAATATTATCCCAGGTTCCGGTTGAAATCAGAGGTTTTCCCAAAGCATCTCTGAAAGGCCCGGTAGGACTGTCAGACACCGCAACCCCAATAGCCATATTGTTGTCAACGGTCTGTACACAGATATACCAGTAGAATTTACCGTTTCTTTCAATACACTGTGCTGCCCAGGCTCTGTCCCGTGCCCAGCTGAAAGACTCTAAAGAAATAGGCGAACCATGGTCTGTATAATTGACCATATCTTCCGTGGAATACACCCGCCATTTGGTCATCGTATAAAAATCAAATCCCGGCTGATCATCCCCTGTATAAATATACATTTTCCCCTTATAGACCATGGGAGCAGGATCTGGTGTAAAATGGGTCTGAATAACCGGATTCTGCGCAGAAATACCAATCCCTGCCAACAGAAAAGAAAGTGTGATATATTTTAAGTTTCGTTGATTCATATCTTAATCTTATTTATTTGAGTGAAATGAATTTATAATAGGCAACACCATGTGCCGGAATGTCCAATGAAAGACCTTTTTTGTCCGTATTGATTTCTGCAATATCCTTCTGTCTCCAAAGGTCACGAACCGTCTGAACACCTGAAATCCCTAATTTTTTGAAATCTTTATAGGGTAGCGTCACTTTTTCTCTTCCGAAATTGGCAAAAGCCACAGCTTTGCTTCCGTCCTCCAAATCTTTGACATAAATTCTGAGCTCACCAATGGTCTGCAAACCAACACCCTGTTTTCCCAAAGTATCCTGATTGACGGCAATAACCTCATCATTCGTCAGAAGGTTTAAAGTGAAATCATCCAGTTTCTCAAGGTCACAGCCAATCAGCAACGGGGCTGAAAAAATACTCCACAGACTCATATGAAGATACTGTTCATCAGGCTTCAACCGGCTCTGATGTGGATTTCCCCAACCGACAACGCCAACAACCAGCATATCCGGATCGTTCCGGTTTCCGGGTTTCGCAAAAGGAGCTGCCTTGTCCTGAGCAAGGGCAATATTCTTTACGCTTGACCAGGTGTCTGTAATATCGTTGGTGGTACGCCAGGATTGTGCATTGACCTCATCACCCCACTTCCACACATCACCCATTCCGTATTGGCAGAGGTTATACACAATGTCTCTCGGCTGCTGCTTCAAAAGGCTTCCCATCAGTCTGAATGGTTTCACGCCTTTATCCAAATCTCCGCCTCCCTGAAAAGCAAGAGAAGGAATTTTATTTGGATCATTATCCGGCAGCCCGTCAATCACTCCACCATAACTGCACCAGTCGTATTTCAGGTAATCAACGCCCCATTTGGTATAGCTTTCAGCATCCTGTTTTTCGTAACCGTAGCTTCCGGCACATCCGCCACAGGTCCATGGACCGGGGGAAGAATAAATTCCCATTTTCAAGCCATTGTTATGCATGTAGTCTGCAAGGCCTTTCATATCAGGAAATTTGGAATTGGTCAGGATATAACCGTTTTCATCACGCATTTTTCCCTGGAATGAAGGGTCTTTTCCATCTCTGTTATACTGCCAGGAATCATCTATATTGATATAATTCCATCCGTGATTGATTAGCCCCGACTTTATAAGGGCATCTGCTGCACGTTTCACTTTATCGGCAGAAACTTCATGTCCGAAGCAGTTCCAGCTATTCCAGCCCATTGTAGGTGTAAGGGCGATCCTGTCTCCACATTCTATTTTTAATTTTTTGAAACTGAACCTTTCGCATTTTTAGCATTCAAAATCACTTCATAACTTCCTTTAGAATCTATTTTTCCAGTGATGATTCCGGTGTGTGAATCTATTGTTAAACCTTTCGGAAGGTTTTTCGCCGTAAAAGTCATTGGTCTGTCACCCGTTGCCGCAACCCTGAACAAAAAAGGTGAGCCAGGACGAACTCCGTAAACGCCTACTGAATTAATTTTTGGAGTTGCCGCAGGTTTTGGCGTCAAAATATAAGGTACTGATGAAAT
Organism: Chryseobacterium sp. B21-037; assembly: GCF_028570785.1. Lineage (NCBI taxonomy): Bacteria > Pseudomonadati > Bacteroidota > Flavobacteriia > Flavobacteriales > Weeksellaceae > Chryseobacterium > Chryseobacterium sp. B21-037. The sequence goes on along the minus strand of NZ_JALGCB010000001.1, from coordinate 699,857 downwards.
TGGGTTAAATGTTATCAATTTTGCACCGCCTGCTGTTTCAAACTTAGCATCTGCCCAATCGGCGTGATCATAATAAGGTCCGTTTCCGCCGTCTGTTACGACTAATTCTAATTGTTTTACACCTTCCAGCGAAACGGAAACAGGCTTTGCTTTATCGCCTAATTTCATGACCCCGCTAGACCAAAGTTTTTTGTTGTCGCCATAAATTTCAAATTCGGCAGCGGGATTTTGACCTTTGATTTCATCATCCATTCCCACCATTGCGGTAAAGATTTTTGCTTTGCCATTTAAATTAATCAACAAAAAACTTTCAGCGTGAGTTCCGAAACCTCTTTTGAAAACTTCGCTGGCAATGGTTATAGGTTTTCCGTCCACTGAAGTATTGATGCCGGGTTTTCCGTGTCCCTGTGTTACAACGCTCAAATCCAACTGGTCTAACCAAACGGTTGACTGCGCATTTAAACAGTATCCGGCAATTAAAAAACTGAAAATAAAGAGTTTAAATCTGAACATTTTTTAAATTGTAACTGATATATTAATTATAACTCATAACAAATGACTTAAGTTTTGGCTAAAGCCCATTCCTATTGATATTCCTGAATTCAGCTTTAATTTTCATTAAATTTCCACCAATCGAAATAGAAAAGGTCTTTTTCTCCCTTAAAAACAAAATATAAATCGTGGATTCCTCTTACACTTTTCAGAGGTGTATTAATGGTTTTATATAAGTCGCCCTCACCTTTTCCTGTAACGTTAACAACGCCAAGCATAGGCCCATTAAGAGCATCTGAACGTACTTCTATTTTTCCTCCATAGAGAGAAGCAACATTCACATCTAAAGATTTTACGCCTTTGGAAAAATCTACTCCCTGGATTTTAATATAATCACCATTGTTAATTGAGGTAACGATGATACGGTCTGTGATTTTTTTACCTCTGTTATAGGGTTGATTGCGTTCCCATTCTGTGACCATTTCTGTTTTCAGGCCTTCGCTGTAAGCCATAGTTTCTGCTTCAACTTTTTTATAAGGATTCAGAGTACCCACTCTTTTTGCGCCATCCGCAGTCCAGAAAGGAAGCTTCTGAATAGTTCCATCTGCATTGTAGGTAATTTCTGTGACACTGACAGACCGGCGTTCGTAATGCTTGCTCATGGTCTGCATCCTAAGCATATGGTTGAATCCGAAAACATAAGATCTGCCTTTGAAATCTATAATACCGGGATGATTTCCGCTGGATCTCTGGTCACCATCCATGATCACACCTCCATAATTCCAAGGTCCTGTAGGTGATTTTGCCATGGCATAACCAATCCCTTCCGGGCAACATTTTGATGCGTAAGCCATATAATAATGGTTATTTTTTTTCCAAACCCAAGGTCCTTCCTGATACTTGAAAGGATCTGGCTGGTCTTTCACCTTCGCAAACGAAGGGTCTTTGGTGATTGGTCCGGCAAGAGATATCATATCTTCATTCAGTTTAGCATACCAAAGATTGGGATTTCCCCAGTACAGATAAGCCTGCCCGTCGTCGTCAATTAAAACTGTGGGATCGATGTCATCCAGAGAATTTTTGATCAAAGGCTTACCAATAGGATCGGTGAAAGGACCATACGGACTGTCCGCCACTAAAACACCAATCCCCATATTGTTCGGCATTGGACAATACATATAGAATTTACCATTTCTTTCGACAACCTGTGGTGCCCAGGCACCGTTGTCGGTATTTACCCATTTAAAATCTTTGAGCGAAGCCACTACACCGTGATCTGTCCAATTGACCATATCTGTGGAAGTGTAGAGCAACCAGTCTTTCATTTTGAATCCGAAAGCATCGTCCTCATCATGGCTCGTATAAAGATAAACCGTATCCTTATAAACCATTGGTGCCGGGTCGGCAGTATACTTGGTTTGGATAATCGGATTTTGAGCGAAGGAAATCTGAAAAAACCCTAAAATCATTATTAAAATTAAAAACTTCATAATCAATACTTTAATATTATTTCAAACTTACATTTATCTTTTTCCCAGCATAATTCACCGATTTCTGCTGGCCATCAGGAAGAATCAGGTTAAAACTCCTTGTCTCAATCATTCCTTTGTATTTACCTTTCCGCTCACCTATCGTGAGTATTTTTGATTTTTCGTTCCAGTGAAAAGGTATTTCTGTATAGGCACCTTTTTCATAATTATAATTATCGAATTCATCTTCATATAAGATAAAATCTGCATCTGCTCCCGGATAGATTTTTACCGTAAGATTATCCCATTTTTTCTCAGTGGCATATTGTACATCTGGCCCCAACGGAATGATACTTCCTGCTTTTACATACAAAGGAATCGTCTGAAGATTAACAGATTTCTGAATTTCTTTCCCTCCACTGTATTTTTCATTGGTCCAGAAGTCAAACCAATCTGTTCCTTCCGGTAGATAAACTTTAACGGTTTTATTTTGGCTAAAATCTATGTTGGTAACTGAATTATCCTTATTGCTGTCGGTTTTATTCCAACCTTCATTTTCGTCAGTTTTAACTGCTTTTTCAGGGGTATATTGGGCATTGAGAACCGGTGCCACCAACATTGATTTTCCAAAAAGATATTCGTTATTCATATCCCACGTTTTTCTGTCTGAAGGAAAGTCCATGGAAAGGGCTCTCATAAAGCTTGATCCGTTTTTTGAAACATCATGGGAAACAGAATAGATATACGGTAACATACTGTAACGCAGTCTGATGAATTTTTCTATCGCATCATACACAATGTCTCCTTTATTTCCAAACTGATAAATTTCCCTCGCAACATCGGTTCCATGCGAGCGCATCATTGGTGTAAAGGTTCCATACTGTAGCCACCGGACATACAGTTCCTGGAACATTGGATTTTTTGAACCTCCATTTCTTTTATACACACCAGCAAAGAAACCTCCGATATCGGAATTGAAATTCGGGTTTCCGGTAAGGCTGAAATTCAATCCTGCCGGTACCTGTTTGCGCAATGTTTCCCAGGAAGAATTGACATCGCCGGACCAGGTATTGGCCGCATATCTCTGCTGGCCTGCAAACGCTGATCTTGTTAAAATAAAAACCCTTTTATCACTGGTGGTTTCACGCTGATGGTCGTAAACACCACCTACTGTCATCAGCGGATATGCGTTTCTTACTTTTCTGAATGAGCCAAGGTAGGTTTTAGTATCCAGGTCTTCCGCTTTTTGGCTGAGATGATCAGGTTCTGTTGAGTCCATCCACCAGGAATCCACTCCCAGGCTGAAAATACCTTTGTTAAGGTATTTCCAGTATATATTTCTGGCTTCAGGGTTGTACGCATCATAAACACGGACACCGGAAGGATAATTCATATCCGGAGGCCAGACATCACGGCCTGATTCAGGCCATGTACTGATGTTGAAAAGCATTCCCTTTGAATCCATTTCATGGTATTGCCTGGTCATTGGCCCGAATGACGACCAGATGGAAACCGAAAGATGGGCATTCATATCATGGATATCCTGTATCATTTTTTTAGCATCCGGAAAATCGGGACTGATAAAGTCCATGGCGTTCCACTGATAATTGTTTCCCCAGTATTGCCAATCCTGTATGATTCCGTCTAAAGGGACTTTCAGATCGCGGTATTTTTTAACCACATCTGTCAGTTCATCCTGGCTTTTGTAACGTTCTTTGCTTTGCCAGTAGCCATATGTCCATAAAGGAAGCATGGGTACATTTCCTGTAAGGTCACGCATTCCGGCAACGACTCCATCGGCATTTTTACCATAGATAAAATAATAATCTATACCATCTCCCACTTCTGATGAAAAGGATGTTTTCTGAGGCGTATCCGTAAATTGTGTTGGTGAATAGTTATCCCAAAAAACACCATATCCTTTTACAGACTGGAAAAAAGGCACAAAATCCCAGGTATTATTCTGAATCATTTTTACATCGGTATTCCGCTGGGACATTTTTTCATTTTGCAGAATTCCCAGACCGTAAATAGGTTCGTCTTTTTCAAGCTGAAAATCCTGTCTTATAGAATAAGTCTGCGTTCCGGCATCATTGAATGGCTTGAAGTCATTTGCGGTTTCTTTCAAAAGCTCCTTTCCGGATGGTAATGTATAAGTGATCACTCCATTTTTAGTATTAATAGAAAGCAGGAGGTCATTTGTTTTTAATGAAATAACATTATTTTTTTCTGAAACTGAGAATTTGATTTTCTGCTCCTGTTTAATGACCGACAAACTATTTTTGACAAATGATTTTCCGGCGGGATATTTAATAACCCTGATCGTATTTTCTCCATAAAATTTCACTTCAACATTCATATGATCAGCAGAAAACTTCAATCCTGAATCTGTTTTCTGATAAGCCTGTGCACTGACATTTACCATTCCGGAAAACATGATGACCGTAATGATAGAAGTTTTGGTGTTTATCTTTGTAAAGCCCATTTTATTTCAGATTTGAATTACTTTTCTTTATGCCTTTGACTTAAAAACATTATTTAAAAAGTACCTGGGCAAACTGATGCAGACTATTTCTCCAAACCGGCCATGTGTGGCCTCCCGGATAATCTGTGTACGTATATTTAATTCCGGTTTTATCCAGTTCTTTCAACATTTTCTGACCGTTTTCATAAGCAATATCATCTTTTCCGCCCATTGAAATCCAGAAATTTCTGATGTTGGATGAAAAAGCAGATTTATTTTCATTTAAAAATTTGTACTGTTTATCGGCAACATCCTGAAGCATCGGTAGCATATATCCTGAACTGAAAACTCCCAAACCGGAAAACATCTCAGAGTTCTGAATTCCGGCATACAGCGTATAAATTCCACCCATGGAAAGTCCTGCCAACGCACGGTTTTCTTTACCTTTTTTTATCCTGTAATTAGATTCGGCAAACGGAATGATGGATTCTTTCAGCTCTTTTTCAAACATCTGAAGATTGCGCTCTCCAAAGTTCCGGATTCCGCCTTGTCCGATATTGGCGTCCGGCATAATGATGACCATTTTTTTTGCCTTTCCTTCTGCAATCAGATTGTCCAGAATCAGATTGGTCTTGCCCTGGTTAGCCCAGCCGCTTTCATCTTCACCGCCGCCATGTAAAATATACAGTGCAGGATAAGATTCAGCAGGATTCTGGTCGTAACCCGGTGGCGTGTAAATAAAAATTCTTCTCCAGGAATTGGTGACTTTGGAATAGAAATTTTTAATACGGATATCTCCATGAGGGACGTCTTTTAATGCATAGAAATCATCTCCTTCGAAAGGAATATCTATTCCACTGGCATACCTTCCCATTCCGTAGAATGTTTCGCTGGACGGATCTGCAACCGCAACCCCATCAATCAGCAGGGAATAATAATGGAAGCTTCCGCTTTGCGGATCAGTTGTACCTGTCCAGAAGCCATCAGCATCTTTTTTCAGATCGTATTTTTTTCCTAAATCGATCTGAACTTTCTGTGCTTCCGGTGCCTTCACTTTGAACATCACTCTTCCGTCGGGAAGGATCTGAGGATACTGGGCATTTCTTATATTGGTTGCTGCAGGAGTTCCCAAAACGGTAAATCCTTCAAACTTAGTTTTGTCAACAGGCTTAAACAACAGCTGTGAAAAAATGTATAAATCATTTTTCCAAACCTTAAAATCATGGCCGCCCGGTTCTATATAAAAGATATGAGGGATTTTATTTTTTCTCAGATAATCGCTCGTTCTTTTGCTGAAAGGCATCAGCCCGTCTGCATCACCACAGGAAATAAAGATCAGCTTCAGCTTTAACGCATCCTGTGGATTGGGTAAAAGCTTATTGGGTTCTTTTGTATTGGGTGCAGAAGAAAATGCGCCGAGCCAGGCAAACTTATCAATGTTTCCGAAAGCAAAATTCTGTGTCTGTCCGCCTCCCATTGACAATCCTGCCAAAGCACGGTTTTCACGGTCTTTTTTAACCGGATATTTTTTTTCTACAAACGGAATCAGGTCAGTCAGCAAATCTTTTTCAAAAGTTGCAAAAGCTTCCACTTTATCCTGAGCCATTATATTTCCTGTCGCCCTGTCATCCTTCATCGCACGGCCGTTGGGAAGTACAACAATCATCGGCTGCAGTTTTCCCTGTGCATACAGATTGTCCAGAATAATATTGGGTTTTCCCTGATTGAACCATTCTTTTTCATCCCCGCCAATTCCGTGAAGAAGATAAAGAACAGGATATTTTTCATTTTTTTGAATCCCGGCGGTGTATAAATCAAAGCTCTTCTTGTTGTTCCAACGGTTTTCGATTGGTATTGAATCGTGTCAATTTTCCCGTGGGAAACAGCAGCATTTTCCACATCGAAACCCTGCGGCGCCTGCTGATCAAAAGTTTGTGCGGGAACAAACATTCCCGACAAAACAAGTCCTAAAGCCCATATAACTGATTTATTCATGATTTTTATTTGTATTTTTTACACTTATTAATTGAGATAAAAAAATAATAGCGTATATTTTATTTACTGTTTACAACAGACTTTTATCTGATTCTTATTTTCCGACTTCAGTGACTCTGAAAAAATCCACATCTACGAAGCCTCCGGTATTTTTAGTGGCATAATTGAAAACTGCGAATTTTGATCCCATAAAAAATCTACGGTAATCAAAGATCATTTTGTAATCTTTTGCCATTTCCGTCCAGTTCTTCTGATCAGTACTGTAATAAAAGTCTGCAAGATCTTTCCCGAGGTTAAAATCAGCATCGATACGAAGAAAAACTTTATCAGAATTAAGAGGAATCCGTTTTTTTTCTTCTTTTTTAACCCCTGTAATGGCTTTTGTTTTATTATCCAGGCTCACTTCGTTGGTTGAAAAAACAATGAATTTTTCTTCACCTTCCTTTACTACTGACAAAATCCCGGAATCCCCGTTGAAGGCACTGAAACCTGCTACATCTCCATCTTTCATTCCTTTAAGTTCCATTGCGACAACTGCTGAAGAAGTCGGACCCTCCATTCTCTGGGTCAAAGTGTTGGGAGCCGCGTACAGATTGTCTACCACTCTGCTGGTTTTCAGTCTCAGAAAGCCTTTTCTTTCAGATAAAGACCATGCTTCATTCACTGGATTATGATTCCATTGCCACTGGATTTTCATTGTTTTACCAGAGAACTCATCGCTTTCCACCAGATGATTTTTGGGTTTGAACGGCGGAAGCGGAACTTCTCCTTTCAAAGGAACTTTTCCGTTATCTCCCAATACCGGCCAGTCGTTTTCCCATTGAACAGGCAGAAGCAACGGAACTCGTCCCACTCCGTTTCTGTCCTGGAAAATAAGGGAATACCAGTTTCCGTTTTTATCATCTATCAAAGCGCCCTGACCTGCATAGGAAAATCCTAAAAAATTATCTTCCAGAATTACTTTTTTCTCGTAAGGACCTGTCACTTTATCTGCCCTGTAGACTACCTGGCGGCGTTTTCCGTTTCTTGGCCATGATATCATCATCATATAATATTTTCCGTTTCTTTTGATGATCTGATTACCTTCCAGAAGTCCGGTTTCCGAAGCATCTTTCTGAAATACCTCAGTTCCATCCGGATTTCCGATCACTTCTTTAAAATCAGGACTCAGTTCAAAAACTTTATTGGAAGTGAAAACATATATCCTGTCATCATCATCAAAAAACAAAGACGCATCATGAAAATGCCGTGTTCTGGTGATGAGTTTCCATTTTCCCTTTTCGGGATGATCAGTCACATAGAAATAGGATTTGAAAGGTTCATCATTCGGAGAAAACAAAACGTAATATTTCCCTTTATGGTAGCGAATTGATGAAGCCCATTGGCCTCTGCCGTAAACGGTTCCGTTCAATAAATCATATTTCGAGTTGTCGTTCAAAGTGTCAAAAACATACCCGGACATTTCCCAATGTACCAGATCTCTGGAATGCATTACCGGAGCTCCGGGCATCAGATGCATGGTGGTACTGATCAGGTAAAAATCATTTCCGTTTCTGGTAATGGATAGATCCGGTGCATCTGCCCAGATGATGGGATTGGTAAAAGTTGTACTCTGCTTTCCGGAAGAGTTTACCTGGGCTGAAAGAAGATTCAGCCCGATAAACCCCAAAAAAGAAACTATATAAGATATTTTGATTTTCAAAATGTATGTGATGTTTGGTTTTACTCTTAGTTTTTCATTTTAAAACACTTAATCTTTGTCATTAAGTATCTTTTCTAATGTCCTACTATTGCGGGATAATATCATTGGAAGAAGTACTGTACAGTCCGATAAGACTCCCCGTAAAACCTCCCGCTACATCAGTAGAAAGTATATCTCCTGAAACTTGTCCTCCCAGATTTTTGAAGTTTTTGCCATCCAAAGAATAATTGAAGCTAATTTCATCTTTTTCTCCTGTAGCCTGAAATTTGATAGTCTTTGAAAGTGAAATTTTTTCGCTTGCAATCAATTTTGATTGGCCTTTTTCTGTTCTTTCCAATACGATATAGAAATCTTTATCTTTTTTGGTAATTCCGAAAACGTAATTGAATGTTTCGCTTTGGTAGAGGGTAATTCCAGCCAATTCTTTTTCCGATTTTGGTTTATAATCCAAGGTTACGGAAGTTTCAAAATCTTCGTGCTGTAATCTGTGGAACAAAGATGAAACCGGAGCCAACGCTTTGATATTCGTTTCCATTGGGTTCACTTTTACACCATTTTTTGTTGCTGTAATGAAGTTTTCACGAGGACCACGCATCGCAATCCAACGGAAATCGAGGTTTTTATCGGTTAGTTTATCGTTGTATTTAAAGTTGCCGTTCGGGAAAAATCCGTTTTGCCCGGTTTGATTCTGAACGCCTTGTGGCATTTTCAATTTTGGTTTCATCGGAACCAGACCATTTTGGAAAACAGGATACGTTCCGCTCCAGTCTACAGGAAGAATGAAAGTTTCGCGGCCTTTGGTAACACGGTTGTTTACATTCGGACGAATTGCTAAAAATACGCCATACCATTGTCCGTTCGGACCTTCTACCAAATCTGCATGACCTGCCCAATCCACTTTTTCCTTTCTGTCTCTCGGAAAATATCTTTGCGTAAGAATCGGATTATTTTTAGCGGGAACAAATGGTCCTTTCGGAGAATCTGCCATAAAAATCACTTCGCTATGGTTGCCTCCGGTTCCGCCTTCTGCACACATCAGGTAATATTTCCCTTTGTATTTGTACAAATGCGGACCTTCAATCCAAATGGGTTTTTGAGAAAGGTCGACTCCACCGTTTACAATAATTCTGTCTGAACCTGCCACAACCTGATCTTTTTCAAGGTCGTAATCCCACATTTTAATAACACGGTGACCTTGATACTGTTCGGTTCCTTGTGGTGGCGCGTCGTTGTGAACGATGTAAGCTTTTCCGTCATCATCAAAGAAAATGGCAGGATCAATACCATCAAAATTCAGTTTCTGGACTTCGCTCCACCCTTTTGCCGGATCTTTGGTTTTTACGACCATATTTCCGATACCGCCTGCAATCTGGGTAGTGATCATATAAAATGTATCGTTGTGTTTATTGTATTTGATATCAGGCGCATAAATTCCATGAGAAACACCTCCTTTTTCCACCTTTAACTGAGAAGGTCTGTCGAGAACGTGTCCAACCTGCTTCCAATTGACCAAATCCTTGGAAGTGAAGATCGGAACACCAGGAAACATTGAGAAAGAAGAGTTTACCAGGTAATAATCATCACCTTTTTTGGTAATGCTGGGATCGGGATAACAACCCTGCAAAATCGGGGAATAGAACTCATCCTGTTTAAGAGGGTTGTCATTATATATTTTATCGTTTCCACGGTAGTTGAAGTCGGAAAAAGTCTGTGCAGAGAGGTTACTGATGGAAAGTAAAGCCGCCACTGCAATGACGTGGGTTTTATTTCTTAAAAAAACAGGATTCATTAGACTCTTTTTCATATATAGATTTTTTTAGTTTTTATTGTAATTATTTAATTTTAAATTGTTCCTTCAGAGCTTTTATTACTCCATCTTAATGTATACACCTTCCCTGCTTCTGTCGGGAAATCATAGATAAGATCAGTTTTAATTTCAACAGGATTCAATTTTGCTTTGTCAGAAATCAGAGGTTTCGGAGTTTCCGGAATTTCAAAAAAGGAGTTCGGGTTTTTACCTTCTGCTTTTTTCAGTTTTATATTTCCGGAAAGTTTCATTTCGTTCGGAAGTCTTATTCTGCAGTTTCCTCCCAATCCTGATTTTATGGTAATTTCTTTAGCTTTATTATTTTCCCAGATAATACTGACTTCGAAACCTCCATATACTTTCAGCCCTGAAATGCTGCCGTTTTTCCACTCATCAGGAAGTGCGGGAAGGATGTCTATAAAACCATTTTGAGTCTGCAGAAGCATTTCGGTAATCCCGGAAGTGCAGCCAAAATTTCCATCAATCTGGAATGGCGGATGTGCATCGAAAAGATTCGGATATGTTCCGCCTTTGCTGCCCCAACCGTCTTTTTCCACCAGCGTTAACTGATCTTTGATTAATTTATCGGCGTGATTTCCGTCTAATAATTTAGCCCAGAGATTGACTTTCCAGCCCATTGACCAGCCTGTGGATACATCACCACGGTGAACGAGTACGGTTCTGGAGGCGTCCAGCAATTCCGGTGTGGTAAACGGACTGATCTGGTTGGAAGGAAATAATCCGTATAGATGAGAAACATGTCTGTGGTTATCTTTAGGATCGTCCAGGTCTTCCATCCATTCCTGCAATTGTCCGTAACTTCCGATTTTCATCGGTGGTAATTTTGAAATAATAGTATTCCAGACCTGAATTTTATCTGAATCTGTATTGAGAATCTGTGCTGCCTTTTTTGTTTTGGTAAACAAATCGAACATCAATTGATTGTCCATTGTATTTCCCGCCGCCAGAGCACTTCCCTGGTGTCCCTGTGGAATATTTTCGGGTGACATTGACGGGCTTGCCACCAGCCAGTGATTCGCAGGCTCTTCAATCAGGAAATCTTCATAAAACTGTGCTGCAGATTTTAGAACAGGATAAATGGTTCGCAGATAGTTTTTGTCTCCGCTGTATAAATATTTTTCCCACAAATGCTGTGAAAGCCAGGCGCCTCCCATGGGCCACATTCCGGCGTTTGCAAAATCCACTACCCCTGTTATTCTCCAGATATCGGTGTTATGATGTGCTACCCAGCCACGGCTGTTGTACATTGTTTTTGCCGTTTCTTTTCCTGTTTCGCTCAAATCTTTTATCATCCGGATCAATGGTTCATACATTTCAGGAAGGTTGGTCTTTTCCGCCGGCCAATAATTCATTTCCGTATTAATGTTAATCGTATACTTGCTGTCCCAGGCCGGTTTATTGGAATTGTTCCAGATCCCCTGCAAATTCGCAGGCTGGCCACCCGGCTGAGAGGAAGAAATCAGGAGATAACGCCCGAACTGATAATATAATGAAATAAGTTCCGGATCATAGCCCGTTGCAAAATTTTTAATACGGACATCTGTAGGATTTTTTGCTGCTTCGGAAGTTCCTAAATTCAGATCTACTCTTTTGAAATAGTTCTGATAAGCATTCAGATGGTTTTGAACTAAAGTTTTGAAACTTTTATTTGCTGCTGCTTCAATATACTTTCTGGCTTTTGCAACCTCGTCTGTATTTAAATTTTTGTAGTCTGTAAAATTAGTGGCCATTGCAATAAGAATCGTAACCTCATGAGCATTGCTTACCGAAATTCCGCTCTCTGAGATCTGGGTTTTGCCACCTTTGGTCATGAGTTTTGCCAGTGCACTGAACTTCACCTGCCCCTGAATGCCGTCTAATGTGGAAGAAACCCCATCCATCTGTAAAGTAGTGGCATCAATGGCTTTGACTTCCTTTTTGAGCTCGCTGTTGAATTTTGCTGTAAAGTTTAATGCATTTTTGTGATCTGAGCTTAATTTAATGACAATCACATGATCAGGAATTGAGGCGAAAACTTCTCTTTTAAAATTAACGCCATCAGAGGTAAATGTAGTGGCTGCAATTGCTTTTTCAATGTCCAATTCTCTGTAATAATTTCTGATATCTTTAAGGTTATCCATATCCAGCGTAAAATCACCAATATTCTGGAATGCTGAGCCGTGAACTGTTTTTGCTGTTAATCCTTTATCTGCAAGGATCTGAGCTCTTTTATAGTTTCCGTTAAATAAATAATATCGGATGGAATCCAGGACTTTTGGAGCATCCGGATTATCATTTCGGGAAGGGCCTCCGGACCAGAATGTGCCTTCGTTCAGCTGAAGCTTTTCCTGATAAGGGTCTCCATAGACCATAGCTGCAATGTTTCCGTTTCCTACCGGTAGAGCTTCCACCCATTGTTTTGCGGGTTTATCATACCACAGTTTATACTTTCCTCCTTTCTGGGCAAAGGAAAATATACTGATCAGAAGACCTGTGGTTATGTAAAACCCGGATTTCATTTTTATTTTTTAAATTTCAAACTATTTTATTGTTACACTGTTTTCTTTCTGTTAATCACCGAAATGAGTCCCCATGCGGCAACATATGAAATTCCTGCAATAAAGAAAATAATATTGTAACCGCCATTGACGTTTCCTGCCTTTTTGAAGGTGTCTAAAACGATCCCGATGAACAAAGGAAAAATAATTCCTGCCGCTGAACCGAGCATTCCGCCAAAACCAATGACAGAACTGACGTAGCTGTTAGGCAACTGATCTCCAACCGTGGTCATAAGATTGGCTCCCCAACCCTGGTGTGCGGCTGTTGCAAAGGCAATAATGATCGTAATCATCCACATATTATCTACATATTTTGAAAACATTACCGGAACCACCATCAATGCAAACAATAACATCGTAATGCTTCTGGCTCTTCCGATGGCCCAGCCTTTTTTGATCAGAAATGATGAAAGATAGCCTCCGCCAATACTTCCAATCGTGGTTCCGCTATAAATAATAATCAATGGAAGGGATGGTTTTGTTAAATCCATTTTGAATACATCCGAAAAATAAGCCGGCAGCCAGAACATGAAAAAATACCAGATAGGATCGGTTAACATTTTACCGATGGCAAACGACCATGTTACTTTATATTTCAGTAATTCCGATAAAGGAATTTTCGTTTTCTCTTCAGTTTTTTCAGCCTGATCGCTTTTTATATACTGCAGTTCTTCCTTGCTGATATTTTTGGCTTTTTCCGGAACGGCATAAAATTTCCACCAAAGGACAATCCAAACCATACCCAAAGCGCCAATCCATACAAAAGTCTGTCTCCAGCCGTAATGCCCGAGAATGAACGGAACCAATAGCGGCCCTAAAATAGCTCCCACCGTCGCTCCTGAGTTAAAAATTCCCGTTGCCAGTGCTCTTTCTTTTTTGGGAAACCATTCAGCCACTGATTTGATGGCGGCAGGAAAGTTTCCTGCTTCACTGATTCCCAACGTGCTTCTCGCAATGATAAACCCGATGGTATTTTTGACAAAGCCATGTCCTATCGAGGCAAGGCTCCATACAATCAGGGAAACGGCATACCCTATTTTGGTTCCTACCCTGTCTATAAACCTTCCCATGGCCATATAACCTATAGCATAAGTCGTGGTAAAAGCCATGACGATATAACTGTAATCTTTTTCATCCCAGCTGAATTCTTTTTCCAGCACAGGTTTCAGCAAGCCCATTACCTGACGGTCAAGATAATTGATCGTAGTGGCGAGAAAGACAAGGGACAGCATCCACCATCTTATATTGCGGTTTTGAGGAGCCTGCATTGAGTTATTGATTAAGTTGTTGTAATAAATTTTTTGTTTTCAGCGTCAGTTCTTCTTCATTAACATCTTTTCCGATGAGAGAGCTTCCCAACCCTGCTGCTATGGCACCTCCATTGAACCATTCTCTGATATCTTCAGTTTCAGCATGGATTCCTCCGGTGGGCATGAAATTCATTCCCGGAAAAACAGGCTGTACCGATTTGATGTAGTTCTTTCCTAAGGCATCAGCCGGAAATATTTTAACCAGTGTTAACCCATTCTGATGCGCGATATTGATATCGGAAGGGGTAAAGCAGCCCGGAATCAGAAGGATATTTTTTTCGAGAGCATGTTTCACCAATGCCTCATTGATAATAGGTGTAATGATAAAATCTGCTTTTACGTTAGCATAATCATCCATTTCCTGTATGTTTTTTACCGTTCCGATTCCTAACAGAAGACCAGGAAATTCTGTAAGGGAAACTTCTTTCAGTCTGGTAAAATTTTCCAGTGCCTGATGACCCCGGTTGGTATATTCTATCACACGGATTCCTGCTTCGTATAAAGCTTTTATGATATTTTTTGAGACTTCAAACGATTCGTTATAAAACAACGGAACGATTTTCTGGTCTTTTATTTTTTGTACTATTTCACTCATAATGTTTCGATATTAATGCTTTCATCAATGGTATCTCCCTTTACAAAAAGCTTTTTAAAAGCAACTTTTGTAGCATCTTCCAGAATCTGCTGTTCAGGATTTCCTTTTAAAATTCCATGAATCAAAGCGGCCATGAAAGAATCACCGCTTCCTACCCTTTCTTTAATGGTATCTGAGTTATATTTTTTCGAAATCAAAAGCTCATCAGTAAATAAGGTGGCAAAGTAATTCACCTGTTCTCCGTTTGTAAAACGGAAGGTATTCGCAATTTTTTCTACCTCAGGGAATTGTCTTCTGATTTCCAATGCTGTTTTTTCGGCCTGTTTAAGAAGGTTTTCATCATCGAAATTTCCGTTAAGCTCATATTCAACAGGAATATTGAGAAACTGCTCCACAGACCAGATATTTCCCATAAGAACATTCACAAAAGGCATCAGCTCTTTAATTTTGTGAGGATTCTGGTTTTGCCAAAGCAACGCCCTGTAATTCAGGTCAAGAGAAACCGTAATATTTTTTGTTCTGGCTTCCTTCATGATTTGCAGACATTTGTGGAATGCCTGGTCACTCAAAGCCGGTGTGATGGTACTGATATGCAGCCATTTTACCTCTGAAAATATCTCATCATCACTGAAAGTTTCAAAATCCGACTGGGTAAAAACAGACGGAAAGCGATCGTACACCACTGAAGCATTCTGCATATCGCCATCGGAAGAAAGATAAAATGTTCCTATTCTTCCCTTGTTCTTTTCTGCAAGGACTTCTATTCCTTTACTGTTAAGCTGAGATTCCAGCTGGTTTGCTACAAAATTCTCCGGTAATGCTGATAACAGTTTCACAGAATTCTTCCACTGGGAAAGTGCAGCTGCTACATTGTATTCTGCTCCGCCTATATACATCTTCAGAGACTGCTCATTCAGCCAGTTTCCTTCGGAATCCGGGGCAAAGTGGAGAAGCAGTTCCCCGAAACATAATATTTTCGATGAATCCTGCATGGTTTTATATTTCAAAATAATTTTTTGTATTGTGATAACAGATATCCTGGATGATCTTTCCTACCCATTTTTCGTCATCGGGAAGAAGACCTCTTTCCATTTCACTTCCGAACATATTGCATAAAAGCCTTCTGAAATAATCATGTCTTGAGAATGATAAAAGGCTTCGGGAATCAGTCAGCATGCCGACAAAAGTGCTGATAAGACCGATATTGGAAAGCGTATTCATCTGCTTGGTCATCCCGTCAAGCTGATCAAGAAACCACCAGGCTGCTCCAAACTGTACTTTGGATTTGATGCCTCCTTCATTGAAATTTCCGGCAAGAGTAGCCAGAACTTCATTAAATGCCGGATTCAGATTGTAAATAATGGTTTTGGCCAGTTTTCCTTCTGAATTCAATGCATCAAGCAAAACGCTCAATCGCTGTGCGTAATATGGTTCTCCAATGGCATCATATCCTGCATTGGCACCCATTTTCCTGAACATTTCTGAATTGTTGTTTCGTGTTGCTCCTACATGAAACTGCTGTACCCAGCCTTTTTCTGCATACATTTTGCAAAGTTCTTTCAGCAAATAGCCGCATAATGCATCCGGATCGGAAAATGTCGAAATATTTCCTTTCAGAAATTCTGAAAACTCTTTTTCAAGGTTTTGATTCCACTTTGTGGTATCCGGGAAATATTCAAAGCCGTGATCGGCCACTTTTGCCCCTGCTTCCACAAAATAATTGATTCTGGACTGAAGTGCATTCAACACATCAGAGATTGATGCGATGGAAAAACCACAGACTTTTTCAAGCTTTTTAATTCCTGAAAGATATTGTTCAGGATTGATCATATTGATATAGGTATCAGGACGGAAAGCCGGAAGAACAGCTGTTTTAAACCCACTATTTTTTAAAGCCTTGTGATGAACCAGATCATCAGCAGGATCATCTGTAGTACATAAGGCTTCTACTTTAAAATTTTCAATAATGGATTGTGGCAAAAAACCAGGTGTCTGCAAACTTTCATTCATCTGATGATACACTGCATCTGCATTATTGGATGATAAATATTCGCTGATTCCAAAAGGATTTTTGAGTTCCAGATGGGTCCAGTGAAATAACGGATTACGAAGGGTATAAGGTACTACCTCTGCCCATTTCCTGAATTTCTCCTGATCTGAAGCATTTCCGGAAATAAGCTGTTCATCAATGCCGAAATTTCTCATGGCTCTCCATTTGTAATGGTCACCATCCAGCCATATAGCGGTTGAAGAACGGAAATTCTGATTGGTAGAAATCACATCCGGTTCAAGATGATTGTGATAATCGATCACCGGCATATCTTTGGCATAGCCGAAATACAGATTTTCTGCCTTTGCCGATTCAAGCAAAAACAATTCTCCGAAAACGTCTTTATTTTTAATGGAATTACTCATGATTTATTTTTACAACCCTGAATTTTAATTAACTTGTTTAAACTCTGCAAAACCACAAAAGCCTTATTTTAAAACACTTTGGCTCACTTAAGAAAGTTTAAAATAATTCTGCAGAAAAGTTCACATAAGATGAAAATCAAAGATTTTCACAACACTTAGGTGTCTACTTTTTAAAAACAGGACCTTGAATGAAACCATTAAGGTCCTGTTTACTGTATATGAAAAAATTAGTTTTTTTTATACTCCACTGAATGCGCTGAAGCCTCCGTCAACAGGAATCAATGCTCCCGTGATAAAACTTGCGGCATCTGAACATAGAAACTGTACAACCCCGTTCAGCTCTTCTACTTCTCCAAATCTCTGCATCGGTGTTTTGGCCATTACTTTTTTACTTCTCTCCGTTAAGCTTCCATCCGGATTCAGAAGAATTGCACGGTTCTGATCTCCAATGAAAAATCCTGGTGCCACGGCATTAACGCGTATCTTATCTCCGAATTTCAATGCCAGGTCAGAGGCCAGCCATTGGGTAAAATTGGTAATTGCTGATTTGGCTGCAGAATATCCGGCCACTCTTGTAATCGCTGAATAAGCAGCCATGGAAGAAATATTGATAATGTTTCCGCTCCCCTGTTCAGCCATTGCTTTTCCGAAAACATAGCTCGGATAAACAGTTCCGTTGATATTAAGATCAGTAACCTCCGCCCATCCTTTCATATCCATATCGAAAAATGACTGTTCGGGAGATAAGGTTGCTGACGGGATATTTCCACCGGCTATATTGAGCAGAACATCAATGCTGCCATATTTTTCTTTTATTTTCTCTGCGGCAGCTTCAAGGCTTTTAATATCCATCACATTGGCTTCCACAGCGAATGCATCTCCTCCCAGGTCTGTAAGTTCTTTTACCCTGGCATCCAGTGTTTCCTGGTTTCTCCCCAGTGCAACAACTTTGGCGCCGGCCTCTATAAAGCTTTTGGCAAGACTTCCTCCCAAAACACCTGAAGCCCCTGTGATGACTGCTACTTTGTTTTTAATACTAAACAGGTCTTTCATTTTACTTTTTATTATTTATTACAAACGCAGTTTAATTTTTCTGTAATTCCGACTGTACTGCGGCCATTACTCCTTCGATCTGGCCCAATGCCAGCATTCTTCCTAAAAATGAATAGCCGGGATTATAACCTTTGTCAATATCTTCGGTTAAAAGTCTACCATGATCAATTCTCATAGGAAGATCAGGGTTTTCTTTTTCGAATACACGGATCACTTCAATAAGCTTTCCTCTTCCTCCCAAATGATGAGCCTCAATGAAGTCACCGTTTTCAAAGACATTTGTACTTCTCAGGTGAACGAATTTGGTTCTGTGGGCAAATTTCTGTGCCAGCTTGGGAACATCATTCTGAAGGTTAGCACTTAAAGATCCTGCACAAAACGTCAATCCGTTGTGAGGGTTATCAACAGCTTTCAGAAGCCAGTCGATATCTTCTTCATTGGTCACTATTCTTGGTAAGCCCAATAGTGAAAATGGAGGATCATCTGGATGTACGCACATCTGGATATTCCATTTTTCACAGACAGACATTATTTTTTCAAGGAAATATTTCATGTTCTGGCGTAATCTGTCTTTATCGATTCCATCATATAACGCCAATAAACTCTTGAATTTTTCTACAGGATTCAATTCACCATCTTTGATATTTCCGTTTACGAATCCCTGTGTTTTTACAATGACTGAATCTATCAGGTCATTATTATCTTTTTCCGTTAATGTATTTTTTAATTCTTCTACCTTCTGAAGGATCTCCGGATTATAGTCGTTTTCTGCCCCTTCTCTTTGAAGGATATGAATTTCGAAGTACGCAAATTTGGCTTTGTCGAAATAGAGGGATGACGAACCGTCTTCCCATTCGTGGAAAAGATCGGTACGTGCCCAGTCCAGAACAGGCATAAAATTGTAGCAAACTGTTGTAATGCCTGCTTTACCCAAATTTTCAAGGCTTGTGATATAATTTTCTATTAAAGAGTCACGGTCTTCACCTCCGTATTTGATCGCTTCGCTTACGGGAAGACTTTCAACAACAGACCAGCGAAGTCCGTGGCTTTCTATATAGTTTTTATAATCATTGATGGCCTCCAGATTCCAGATTTCTCCGTTGGGGATATCGTGCAGGGCAGAAACAATTCCTTCTACTCCTATTTGACGAAGCGTACTCAGTTCTATTTTGTCTTTTTTCCAAACCAACGCCAGGTTTTTTCCATAATTTTTAAATTTTAATTCAGATAAACAAAGCAGGTGCTTTCACACCTACTCTGTTGCTGATATGAATGTAGAATAAAATTAATTGTATCCGGGGTTCTGATATTTTGCCTTGATGTCTGCAGATACTTCCATCGCATCAATCTGATTCTGTGGAATAGGTCTCAGATAATGAAAAGGTTGTATCGTTCTTGTCACCGTTTGCGGATCATGATCTCCATAAGAAGCTCCCCCGATCTGATAGGTAGCCGCATAATCTCCCCACTTCTGTGTACGTACCAAGTCATACCATCTGTAGAATTCGCCGTAATATTCGCGGGATCTTTCTGCAAGGATATAATCAATGGTAATTACCGCTGGTGTAGCCGCAATCATGGCAGCACTGTTATCCGCTACGTAAGCAGCATTCTGGGCATTATTGAACTTCCATTTTCCGGCACGGGCACGGATGACATTAATTAAACTTCTGGCTGTCATAGCACCTGAAGCTCCTTTTACTGCTGCTTCTGCTGCAATAAAATAGAATTCTGAAAACTTGGCAACGCTGAAAGGACGGGTTAATCCCGCATTCGGATATCCTAAGCCATTCGGATCATCGGTACGATAAGTTCCAATTTTCCATAAGCCAGGGTATACAATCCTGCTGATTCCATTCGGTGCAATTACCCAATCGGCTCTTCCAGCCAGTGTTCCTGCTCCTACACCACTTTGTCCCGCTCCTGTAGGATAAGCAGGCAGCTGGCTGTCATCGTTAAGAAAGCTCAGGATAGCCCCACCCGGTTGTACCGGTAAATTATTGGCGTTATAAAGTACAGGAACCGTTGTAAGACCCGTTCCATTCTTGTTCCAGTTTCCTCTGTACGTGGTTACAAAAGTTCCATCATAACGGGAATCATTGGTTTTATCTGCAAAAGTATTTTTAATGACTCCCAAAGTAGGACACATACGAACCCAAGGACGTCCCAGTGATTGCGCCGCCTCTCTCTGTACTGAACTTACAACGTCTGCGCCAACCCAAGCTGTGGTTTTACTGCTTTTGATAGCCGTATAGTTCCAGGTCTGCATCCATGCTGCAAAATTGTCCGGAGCCCAGCCTGATCCAAATCCTACAGGATCACTTTCATTATAGTAAGTACTTGATTGTATATGGTCTGCATAGAGCATCGATTCCGTGTTTCTGTCGTTTGAACCTACATTGACATCATAAAAAGTAGGCTGAAGCGCATAAGGTCCCGGGTTGTTGATTCCTTCCATTGCGACGTCATAAGCCTGCTGAAAATACCATTGAGCATTATGTCCGTCAGGGTCAGTTCTTGTTGCTTCAGGGTAAGTCGGAATATTGTTAGGATTCTGCAGCCACCATCCATAAGTAAGGTAAGCTTTGGCAAGCATTAATCTTGCTGCATTTTTGGTTACACCACCTGTTACTCTCGGTGATGATGGTAAATTTTCTATTGACTTTTTAAGATCAGCAAAAACCGTTTTTGTATAGACTTCCGGCACAGTATTCCTTGCAGAATTCGTGGACGGAAGCGTATTATATTTCAATTCTCCTGCCCCTAAATCCAAAGGAACTCCTCCATAGGTCTGCACCAGCATGAAATAGTAAAATCCGCGGAAGAAACGGGCCTCGGAAATCATGGATTCTGCGATTCCGAACCCCGGTCCCTTTTCAATGATTCCATTGGCTGTATTGATATACGGAAACACTGAATTCCAAACCATACTAGTAGGAAAAGTATTGGAATTGATAATACCGTTTCCGGACATATCAAGTTCTTTAAAGTTACCATCCGCACTTTGGGCCCATGTTGATTCGTCAGTTCCATTCTGGCAATTGCTCATGAAATATCCATTACCGTACAATAATCTCATCTGTCTGTACAGAGAGGTAAATCCCTGATTAATTCCATCCGGTGTACTAAAGTAATCCGCTGTATATATTGATCTTGGCTGCTCATCCAGAATTTCATTACATCCTGTAAATGTTAGGGATAAAAAGATTGTTCCCAATACCAGTTTTTTGTTAAAATTTATCATGACAATACAGTTTTAAAAGGTTAAGTTAAGTCCCATTAAGTAATTTCTTGTGGAAGGGTTGTTGGTTCCTATAACAAGCTGACGGCTTTGATATCCGCTTACGGCCTGGTTTTCATTTCCAAAAGAGTTCGGTTCCGGATCCATTCCTGAGAACTTATGATAAGGAGAGAATAATACAACAGGATTTGTTACGGTAAAGTAAATTCTTAAGCCGGTGATCTTCAAATCCTTTAAAAAATCTTTGTTGAAATTATAGCCTAATGTAATCGTACGGAGCTTAAGGTAAGAAGCATCAAACATCGCTAAAGTAGAAGAATACTTCGGGTTATCACCGCTCAAATGGCGTCCCGGACGAGGAAAATAAGCTCCTGTATTATCTTCTGTCCAGTAATCTACATCCACGTTGTTCCCTCTACCTGTTAATCTGTTAAGATAACTTGCAGATCCGTAAATGGTACTTACCAGGATTCCTCCGTTTTGGAAAGCCCCTACCGTGCTTAGTTCAAAGTTCTTGTAGGCAAAACGCATATTGAATCCTCCCTGAAATTTAGGAGCGGTATCAAAAATCTGCCTGTCATCAGGTCCTATTGCCCTTACCGGTGTTCCGTCAGGATTATAACCTCCGGTGTAAAGAACTTTGATAGATCCTACTACATCTGCAGCAGTTCCCGGTTCCAGAATGCTTTGATAGGGATCTCCTGCCTGCCAAAGGCCTACATACTGATAATCATATAACGAATTGATATTATGACCTACAAACCAAAGATTATTCACATCGCGTGTTGTTCCGGATGCAAGAGATAAAATTTTGTTTCGGTTGGTATAAAAATTAACTCCGGCTTCCCATGTAAACCCATCCGGATTATCGAAAATGACACCGTTTAAGGAAACTTCAAAACCTTTATTTTCTGTTTCCGCTACATTGGAAACAATGGATGACCATCCGCTTGTTGCCGGAAGACTCTTCTGTGTCAACAGGTCATATGTATGGGTTTTGTAATACTCCACACTCCCCGTAAGGCGGTTGTTCAATAAACCGAAATCAAGACCGTAGTTTTGCGTTTTTGAATATTCCCAGCCCAGGTTCGGATTTGGTGGCTGACTTCCATAGATCCCTGTACTTCCTGCACTTCCAAAATTATAAGGAGCAACACTAAATCTTCCCATAGTAGAATATGGATCTACTGCCTGATTGGAGGTCTGTCCCCATCCAACCCTGAATTTAAGAAGATTAATGGCTTTGATATTCTGCATAAAGGATTCATTGGTAACATTCCATCCTAATGATAATGCGGGATATGTATGCCATTTGTTGCCGGGAGCCAGTCTGGAAGATCCGTCTGCACGAAGTGTTGCTGTCAGCATATACTTGTTATCATAAGTATACATTACCCTTCCCATTGCAGAAAGAAGACCCGTTTTCCAGTAGATCTGGTCTTCCGGTCGTACGGTAATATCTGCCTGAGGCGATTGTCCCAGATTATAATACTGAAAAAAATCTGCAGGGACATTCTTTGCGCTCATGTATGAGCTTGTATACTTATTCCCTTCTGCGGAATATAATCCTACCGCATTAATTTTATGCTTTCCAAATGTACGGTCGTAGGTTAAAAGGTTTTCCAGGACCCAGTGATAGGTTTGGTTATTCCCTCTTCCTGCAGCTGAAGGCCCAAGAGGATTCGTATTAAATACTCCTACCCCAGCATAATTTCCACTATTTGAAGTACGGAAATCCAAACCTACGTTCAATCGGTATTTCAGTCCTTTGATCGGAAGATTGGCTTCCCCGTAAAGGTTGTTGTAGGATGCAAAAGATTTGGTTTCGTCAATATATTTATCTCCAAGACTTTCCAGGCTCCCTCTGGTATAAATCCATGTCTGATCAATACCTCCAGCCGTGCTCATTACCCTCTTTGGGCTTCCGTCCGCATTGTAAGGATTGGCAATTGGAGAAAATCCCAGCACTGCTCCCGGATTTACCCCATTTCCTTCAGAGATTGAATAATTGGTATTGGATGTAAAACCAAATTTAAAAACAGAGCCTACCTGCTGGTCAATAGCCATTCGCAGGGCAAATCTTTCATAACTTTGAATAGGGATCAATGCATCTTGCTTGAAGTAAGATAACCCTACATTATAATTTCCTCCGTCTGTTCCTCCTGAAACCCCGATATCATGACTGGTCATCATCGCCGGTTTGTAGTACAGGCTTTGCCAGTCCGTATTAACACTGTTGCTTTCATCAGCACCATTTGAATATAAAGGTGTTGTATTTCCTGCCGGAATCGCATAAGCACGCAACTGTGCAAACTTAGGACCATCCATCATAGGATATTTTGAAAACAAGGTCTGAACTCCCGTAAAGGTATTGTAAGTGAATCTGGGTTTCTGCCCTTTTGCTCCTCTGTTGGTTGTAACGAGGATAACTCCGTTTGCTCCTCTGGATCCGTAAATCGCCGTAGCAGAAGCATCTTTAAGGATGTCAATACTTTTGATATCACTTGAGCTTATATCTCCCAGTGATCCTACGAAAGGAATTCCATCCAATACAATCAACGGATTATTATCTCCTGTCAGAGATCTTGTTCCCCTGATACGGATCTGCATGGCAGCACCCGGTTTTGTAGAGGTTTGTGAGATATCTACCCCTGCCGTTCTTCCCTGTAATGCCTGAGTTATGTTAGCAGAAGGTACTTCACGCAATGCATCTCCTTTTACCGTGGCCACAGAACCTGTAACCGCCTCTTTTCTTTGTGTTCCATACCCTATTACAACAACTTCATCTATTTTCTTTTCTTTAACTATCGTATCCTTTTTAACCTGTGAATATGCTATGCCGGAAGGCAATAAAGTCATTGCAAAAAATAATGCTGCTTTATTGCTTCTATTGAAATAAAATCGGTTCATAATTATTATTTTTAGTATTAGTTATTGAATAAAAGGCTGATTAATAATTATAGTTTGTAAAGTCCTTAGTGTTTACAAGCCTTTTATTTTTTATTATATATGCATATTCACGATGGCTTCAAACAATTCCTGCTTTCCGCTTTTTGGCTGTGGTTCGCCGATTTCGTGAGCTATTCTCTGAAGATCTTCCAGGGTAAGTTTACCTTCCTCGAAAGATTTTCCATTCCCGTTATCAAAAGAAGCATAACGATCTGTTCTCAGTTTTTTGTAATCAGAATTTTCCAGAATATCAGCTGCTGCAAGAAGACCTTTTGCGAATACATCCATTCCTGAAATATGGGAAATGAATAAATCTTCAGCATCTATAGAATTTCTTCTGATTTTCGCATCAAAGTTTACTCCACCGGCTCCCAGGCCTCCCGCCGGAAGCAGTACAAGCCACGCCTGAACCATGTCGTAATAATCGATCGGGAATTGGTCGGTATCCCATCCGTTCTGATAATCTCCTCTATTGGCATCAATGCTTCCTAAAAGTCCGGCATCTACAGCTACCTGAAGCTCATGCTCGAATGTATGCCCCGCCAACGTAGCGTGATTCACTTCGATATTCAGTTTGAAATCTTTATCCAATCCGTAATGTCTCAGGAATCCGATCACTGTTTCGGAATCATAATCATACTGATGCTTGGTAGGTTCCATTGGTTTTGGCTCGATCAGGAATGTTCCTTTAAATCCTTGCTGACGCGCATAATCTCTTGACATGGAAAGAAAACGGGCCAGGTGATCTTTTTCACGCTTCATATCCGTGTTTAAAAGACTCATATATCCTTCTCTTCCACCCCAGAAAACATAATTTTCTCCTCCCAATGCTATCGTTGCATCTATTGAGTTTTTCACCTGAGTTCCTGCGCAGGCCACGACGTCAAAATTCGGATTGGTAGAGGCACCGTTCATGTATCTTTCATGGGTAAAAACATTGGCTGTTCCCCATAGAAGCTTAATTCCTGTTTCCTGCTGCTTTTGTTTTGCATATTCTACAATAGTCTGAAGGTTTTTCTCATAATCCTTCCAGTTATTAGCAGGATCTACCAGGTCGATATCGTGGAAACAGTAATAATTGAAGCCCATTTTGGACATGAATTCAAAACCAGCGTCCATTTTATGCATGGCTCTGGTCACTGCATCATTTCCGATGTCCCATGGATGGTGGATCGTAGGACCTCCGAACGGATCACTTCCGTTTGCACATAAGGTATGCCACCAAGCCATTGCAAATCTGGTCCAATCTTTCATAGGTTTTCCCATCACAATCTTTTCAGCATCATAATATCGGAATGCCAACGGGTTCTTACTTTCTTTTCCTTCAAACTTAATTTTTTCAATACCCGTAAAAAACTCTTTTGTACCTGTTAAAGTGTTCATATTTATTTGATTATTTTTAATTTGTTTTTTTAATTTTTGCGTAGGAATTCCCTTCTCACTGGTTCTTAAAAGTCAGTAAGAGGATGAAAAATACGGTTGTAATTGCTTTAGATTATTTCATTAAGATGATGTTTCCATCGCGCATAGGCTTCTGTATATTGTTCTTGTTTTTCGTGTTCCGGCTCTATCACCGCTATCTTTTCAAGTGAAGAAAATGCTTCCCTGGAATCTGAATAAAATCCAATTCCCATTCCAGCAGCTCTTGCAGCTCCCACTGCTCCATCGGTATCATAAAGTTCAATGACCGCATTGCTCACGCTGGCCAGAGACTGGCGAAAAATTGAACTTAAAAACATGTTGGCATTTCCTGCACGGATGACCTGTATATCCATTCCGATATTTCTCATGATATCCATTCCGTATTCGTAAGAGAATACAATACCTTCCTGCGCCGCACGCAGTATATCTCCCTTAGTGTGTATATTGAAATTGATTCCGTGAATAGAACAGCTGGTATCTTTATTTTCCAGTACCCTTTCAGCACCGTTTCCAAAAGGAATGATACTTAACCCTTTTGAGCCAATAGGTGAAAGCGAAGCCATATCATTCATATCCCCATAAGAAGAAAGTGAGGTTGCGAAATTATGCTTCAGCCAGGAATTTAAAATACCGGTTCCGTTGATACATAGTAAAACTCCCAGCCTGATCTGTTCAGGTGTATAATTGACATGGGCAAATGTATTTACCCGTGATAACTTATCATATTCCAGCTGATCCAGAACACCATAGACAACTCCTGAGGTTCCTGCTGTGGAGGCAATTTCTCCGGGATTAAAAACATTCAGGGAAAGCGCATTATTCGGTTGATCACCTGCCCTGTAGGATATAGGTGTCCCTTCTTTTAAGCCTAATTCCTCAGCTGCTGCTTTGGAAACCGTTGCCTGGATACCAAATGTAGGTACGATTTCAGGGAAAAAGCTTTTAGGAATACCATAGTAGTTGATGATATCTTCCGAAATGCAGTTGTTTTTAAAATCCCAGAAGATCCCTTCTGATAATCCTTCAATGGTTATTCCGATCTCCCCTGAGAGTCTCATAGCAATATAGTCTCCCGGGAGCATGATTTTATCTATCTTTTCAAAAATTTCAGGCTCATTTTCTTTTACCCAGGCCAGCTTTGATGCTGTAAAGTTTCCGGGTGAATTCAACAAATGAGACAGGCATTTTTCTTCTCCTATTGTTTTAAAAGCTTTTTCGCCGTAAGGCACAGCACGGCTGTCACACCAGATAATGGATGGCCTTAAGACATTCTGATCTTTATCCACCAGAATCAGACCATGCATCTGCCAGGTAATTCCAATTCCTTTGATATCTTCAGCATGTACACCGGATTCATGCATCACAGCTTCATGTGCCAACCTCAGATTGGTCCACCAGTCGACTGGATTTTGCTCTGCCCATCCCGGATTTATAGCAGTGATTTTCATTTCTTTTTTGGGAGAAAATTCAGAAGCAATCACTTTTCCACTGGATGCCTCGATGAGACAAACTTTCACAGAAGAACTGCCAATGTCATAGCCTAGTAAGTACATAATTTTTTAAAAAGGTTATTTTATAAGTTTTGTATTGTTTTTCTTGTAAATCTTAGCGTCAAATCTGTAGTACCTTGCTGCACGGTGTGACACATCTTTTTGAATTTCATCCAAGGGAACAATATAGGGGAACGAAGAAATTTTTTTATGAAAATTCTTGATGTCAATATTTTTTTCACTTAATGCACTATAGAGCTGATAGAGCTGTCTGATGGTGAATCTTTTCGGCAGCAGCTCAAAAATGATAGAGAAATCAGATTCAATCCATTTTCTGATCTCCATTAGAGATTCACTGATAATTTTGTTGTGATCGAAAGGCAATCCCGGAACTTCATCAATAGGATACCAGTCTACGGTATCATATTTTGTACTGTTGATCTTGTGGTCTATTTTACAAAGAGAAAGATAAGCCACTGTAATGATCCTGTCTATATGATGTTTGTATTCCTGATCCATCCATTTGATATCATGCGCATTACTTGCTCTCATGGGATCTGCAAAGCATTTGAACTGTTTGAGGACCATTTTTTTAATCCCTGTAAGTTCATGCAGTACTCTTTGTGCAGCATCATCCACATCTTCGTCGCTGAAAATCAAACTTCCGGGAAGCTTGATTTGTTTTTCCAATGGTACATCATCTACATGACGTTGTACTAATAATATATTCAACCGGTTTTCATGGTCAAATCCAAACACAACGCAATCTACAGAGACGTAGGTATGAATAAAATTCTGATTCATTAGTTTGTTAACATTTTGGTAACATTACAAATATAAAAATTCATCTGAATAAAAAAAATAAATCCATCATTATCTACTGCTTATCAACACATTACATATCGAATTTTTATGATATGAATTGTATAAAAATTATGATAAGGTTATCATTAAAAATACACTTACTTATTTCATAAGACATGAGTTCACAATTAATTGCAATATCACAACACCAAAAAGAGGATCATTTTTTTCTGAATAAATATTATGATAAGAAGAATTAATTTTTTTTTCATTTTAGCTGAAAAAAAAATGTAAAAAAGACACTTTTTATTATGAAAAAGTAAATAAAAACCTATTTTCATTCACCAATTTTCCGCTCTAACAGCAAAAAATTATGAAACAATAAATTTAAAAGGTGTGATTATTTGATCTGGTATCCGTCAAAAAAATCCAATTATAACTTGGAATTGCCAGATGATTTCGATATCATCTACTGCTATCAAAAGACAGGCAAGATGTTTACTATGAAGAAGAAAATTAGTGTTGAAAACAAAAAATATATGGCAACTTTATTGTCGGTCATTAATTGCAAAGAAACTTATATTCTGCAGTGTCCATCTCTGGACACCACAGAATATTAAATCTTTTACTGATGTAATAGTCCGGAGAATCTGAACTATGTAATTTCTTCATTACTATTTCCTGGCTTAGCTCTCATCCTTTGTATTCTTGACTAAGCTGATTCCAGCAAAAAAGAAAAGTAAACCGATAATTCCCACCACGATAATCGGCATATTGGCTACACCTTTGGTGATTAAGCCATTTCCTACATAAATAAGGCCACCTATCCCAAGTAGGGTTAATATTGTCCCAAAAATTCTTTTGACGTTCATGATATTATTTTTTATTAGGTTAGTATCCTCTATTTTTGACTTGCTGGCATTTTTCATTTCCCAGCATATTTATCAATTATCTTTTTAAGGTCAATTCCCTTTCCTAGCACTGGCTTAAATATATCGCCTTCACTTTGCAATCGCTCCAACGTATTGAAAATATGAAAATCACTCATTTTAAGTCCCTTTTTAACTTCATCCCAATGCAGAGGCATAGAAACAGTCGCCCCAGGTTTTGGTCGCACAGAATACACCGATGCAATAGTTGCATGAGGCCTGTTTTGTAAAAAATCAAGATACATTTTTCCCTTACGGTCTTTAATGACCCGTTCCAAACTTGTATAATCAGGAAGTTCTTGATGTACCAAGGTGACTATTACGCGAGCAAATTCTTTGGACTGTTCATATGTATATTTATTTCCCAACGGAATATAGATATGAAGACCGGTCGATCCACTTGTTTTGCAGTAAGAATCTATACCCATATCATCTAAAATCTGTTTTGTAACCTGTGCGGTTTCGATTACCTGATCAAAAGAGTTTTTATCAGGATCGAGGTCTACGATACAGTATGTCGGATGTTCAGGTTTTTTTATTGTACTATTCCAGGGATTCATCTCTATACAGCCAAGATTTGCCATATATAACAATGTTGCTTCATCTTTCCCAACAAGGTAGTGCTTGTCCTCATTATCTGTTTCACTCCTATACAAAAAAGTATCAGCCCAGTCCGGTGCTGTATCTGTCACATTTTTAAAATAAAAGCTTTTACCTTCAATACCATTGGGAAATCGGTTCATACTCTGAGGGCGGTCCTTTAAATAAGGAAGAATAAATGGTGCTACCTGGTAATAGTAATTGATCAAATCGCGTTTAGTAATTTTTGCTTTTGGCCAAAAAACCTTATCCAGGTTTGTAAATTTAAGTTCGTGCTTATTGACGGTTTTCACCTGTGTCTTTTCAGTAGGATTCAATAAGGTTTTCCTTTTCATTTTGCCAGCAGGTTTTATTATTTTTTCATGATGTTCATCAGTAATCTGAGCTGTATCAATTTCTTTTTCAAGAATAATTTCCATTGGGTCTTTATCTTCCCGCATCCCCTCAAAGGAAGGGTGACGCATGACTCCATCACTGGTCATTTCTGTAAAACTTATTTCACAGATAAGTTTAGGCTTTAGCCATGTAACGGAAGCATGAGGGGGATTAGGCCGAAATCGGGAAGGTTTGTTGACATCAGGCTCCTCAGAAAAAGGAGGCTTATTAGTGAACAGTGGTTTAAATTGTTCCATCATCTCCTTCTGCAACTTGTCATTAAATCCTGTGCCCACTTTTCCTTTATACACAAGATCTTTACCTTCATAAACTCCTACAAGGATGCTGCTAAAAGATTTTCTGGAGTCATCATTCAACGTAAAACCTCCAATAACCACTTCCTGTCTTTTATTGGCTTTGATCTTAAGCCAGTCCTTTGTCCTTACATGTACATGGTACAAACTATCCTTCTTTTTGGCCATTATGCCTTCAAGTCCCATGTTCTTTGCAGCTTCCAAAAATTCTATCCCGGAAGTATAAAATGGTGTACTGATTTTTATTATATCATTCTCCTCTAATATTTCTTTTAGAATTTCCTTCCGCTGACATAAGGTAAGGTCTGTAAGGTCCTTTCCATCATGCCATATAATGTCAAAGACATAGTACAGTAAAGTTCCGTCTGCCTCACTGCGCCAGTTTTGTAATGATCCGAAGTCAGCCTTGCCATCCTCCCCTACAACGACTATTTCTCCATCCAAGATAACATTAAGATTAAGCGCCTTGAGCGAATCATATACCGGATAAAATTTCTCGTTAAAGCTTTTGTCATTACGAGATTTGATCTCAACCTTGCCCCCTTTTAAAAAGGACACTGCCCTGTACCCATCCCATTTCACTTCATAGAGCCAATTTTTATCTTCAAAGGGCTTATCCACAAGTGTAGCAAGCATTGGTTGTACATGATTGTAAAAAGCCTTCTTTGGCGCGCCTTTTAAAATCTTATCCACATCAATATCCTCCTTCTCTGATCTGTTTGAGCTTAATTGTTCCTCAATGAGTTCTGGAGTCGTTTTTTTTTCAGTAGTCTTATCTTTGAGCCTACTCTCCTTTTTTACATTAGGTTTTCCATAAACTTTATCTGGAGATTTTTCCATCTGGACTATTGTCTTTTTGGAAATCACGGATTTATCTTTTAATGTAATATCCCTGGTCGTTGCGTATTTATCTTCAAGCTTCATCAGAAGCCAGCTATTCTCGCCCCTACCATAAGCTTTTACCAAGGCGAATTCTCCTTTTAGTTTTTTACCATTTAGCTTTATTTTCAACTTACCGGCATGAAGTTGGTGCAATAGATTTTCCTCCTGCTTTTTCAAATCTCCTTCCACTGGCTCCGAAGGTTCATAAGTACCTTCGTCCCAAACAATCACCGTACCCCCACCATACTGTCCCTTTGGGATAATACCTTCAAAATCCCGGTAATCATATGGATGGTCTTCAACCATCATAGCAAGTCTTTTAATATTCGGATCCAGGGAGGGTCCTTTAGGAACCGCCCAACTTTTTAACACTCCGTCCATTTCAAGACGAAAATCGTAATGAAGATGGGAAGCATCATGTTTCTGAACAACAAACCTCAATTCTTTGCCAGATGGCTTACCCCCAAAGGGTTCGGGAGTCTTTTCTTCTGACCGCTTTTCACGATATTTTTCTAAAGCCATACCAATTGTTTTTTAAGTTAATGGATTTTAGAATCTAAAAATTTGGCCGCACTTAACAAATGCACAGCTGACACTCTAATGATGCAAGTATTGCTATTTTTGGTGACGCTTCCTTAAGTAATCTTCTAATGTTTTTCGGTCATTAGAACCGTTTTCTTTTATAGCACCGACAACGGCTTGTGAGGTTACTCCCATTTTTTCCTTGAAATACTGGATTTCATAATTTTCTGAACCACTTACCTGTTTGCGGTCTTTTTTCCCTTTTTTGGATTTATCGTCTGTCATGGTTTAATATTTTAAGTGATTTACATTTGGTGATTAAAAAAAATACAAATATTACGCCGTTACGTATTATTTATTTTTACATAAGATAACCAAAACTAAAAAGTTTAAAAACATAAGACTTATGAATGAAAATTGTTGTATAAAAATAAATTAGTGATCAAAATCGGATCTGTCAGACTTTACAGCAATCTGTTTCTTAAAGCTAATATATTAACTGGGGGTTGTAAAATTGATTTCAGTAACCATGTATTCACAGGCAAGAAAAAATAGCATTAAATTATATTTCCTTTTCTTTAATAAGTATTTCCTGCTGTATTCAGTTATAATATGATTTTACTCATAAAAACTATAATGGTATTAATTATACTTTGATAATCAAATTTAAAACTGCTATGAATACTAGGAAATATTTATCTCTTACCTTGAAAATCTGGCGACAGAAAAATAGAAAAAGTAAAGGAAAATTTGAAGTATATATAATTTCTGGTGTTTCTACCGATTCTTCCTTTCTGGAAATGCTGGATATACTTAATGAACAGCTAATTTATGAAAATAAAGACCCTGTTGCTTTTGATCATGACTGTCGTGAAGGAATTTGCGGAATGTGTTCTTTATACATAAACGGAAGAGCACATGGTCCGGACACAGGAATTACAACATGCCAGCTCCATATGAGGATGTTTAACGATGGAGACACTATTATCATTGAGCCATGGAGAAGTATTGCATTTCCTGTTATCAAAGACTTAATGACAGACCGTAGTGCTTTTGACAGGATAATGGCAGCAGGTGGATTTATTTCTGTCAACACTTCAGGAAATACGCTGGATGCCAATGCTATTGCTATTCCCAAAGAGAATGCTGATAAAGCAATGGACGCTGCCGCCTGCATTAGCTGCGGAGCATGTGTAGCTTGTTGTCCGAATGGTGCTGCAATGCTTTTTGTTGGTGCTAAAGTTTCTCATTTTGCATTACTGCCACAAGGAAAGATTGAAAGAAAGAGAAGGGTTTTAAATATGGTAAAAGCTATGGATGATGAGGGATTTGGAAATTGCTCTGTCATTGGAGCATGTGAAATTGAATGCCCCAAAAGTATTTCACTGGATACTATCGCCAGAATGAACAGAGAGTATATGAATGCCTGGCTTAGTGAAGAATAGGGCGAGATTCTACATTGTAATTTTAATTATTTAATAATGATTTTAGTAACCGGAGCTACCGGAATTCTCGGTAGGGTAATTGTTTTGGAACTTCTCAAAAGAGGCAGAACTGTGCGTGCCACAAAAAGAGACTCCAGTGATTTGGAAGAAGTGAAACAATCATTGAAGTATTACTCAGAAAATGCTGAAAGCTATTTTAATAAGATAGAATGGGTGACGGTAGATTTACATAACAAGGAAAGTCTGCAAAATGCACTTAAAGATGTTCAGGAGGTATATCATTGTGCCGCGAAGGTAACTTATGATCCGAAAAAACAGAAAGATGTTACCCAAGTCAATGTTGAAGGAACTGAAAACATAATTGAATGCTGCCACCGTTTCCATAAAATAAAGTTTCTGTATGTAAGTTCCGCAGCTATTTTCAATAAAGGAAAATGTGAAAAACTTATTGATGAAAATTCAGATCTTATCAGCGGTGAAAACAATACAATATATGCCATCTCAAAATGCAATGCGGATAAAGCGGTGCTTGATGCATTTCATCAAGGTTTAGATACCATTATCATTAATCCGGGGATGATTATCGGAAGTGGTAACTGGCAAAAAAGCAGTGGCGAATTCTTACAAGTTTTTGCTAACAGATTGTATTCTTTCCCTGGCGGAACAGGATGTGTAGATGTAAGGGATGTAGCAGAAATCGCTATCGAACTGATGGAAAAAAATATTTTCGGAGAACGTTTCATCATCATTTCAGAGAACAGAAAGTACAGCGATCTGTCTAGACTAATTAAAAAGACGGTTAATCCTTTTATTTTATCTGAGAACATTTTAAAAATAGGGAGAATTTTAAATATTCTTTCTGGAGGATTAATCCCAAAATTAAGATTACTGACCAAAGCAAACATAGAATTTTTAACCTCTTTCTCAAAAATGTCTAATGCTAAAATTGTAAAAACTTTGAATTATGAATTTATTACTGTGGAAGACAGCCTCGATTTCCATATCAGGAATTTTCTGAGTAAAAAAGAATGAAGCAGCACGTTTTGTTGATCAAATAAATGGACAGATACAACAAGTTCAACGCCATTCAGATATTAATTAAACTCCTGTCAAAAGAAATTGTGGCTGCTCTTGAAAGTTTCTCTTAATCTACTATCATGGTACTATTATCATTAAAAAAAATTGAGCCTTCCTGCAAACCAATAGTACTCGTTTTTATATACAACATTTCTACAGCAGGTTCTCTACCTCTACTTTTATGATTTTAAGGGACCATTTTCAAATTAAGGCTGTATTAGAGTTGTACATTTAAAGCATCAGTTTTGGGATACAGCTCCAACTTTTTGTAAAGATGATTTCTCCTTTATAAGCAGAGAAGTAAGTAAAATTTTATAAGCAGAAAGCCTAACTGATATATGCCAAAATATTTTTTTGAAACCCATAATACTGTGTTTATTTTCCCACTTTTATTCTTAAAAAGGCTGATAATTCAGTCTCTATCATGTATCAAGGGAAAACTGTAGATTTATCGTATTGTCAAACCAATTTTACAATAGAGTAATTCGGGTTTTATGAGTGACTTCATAATGGTACGAATTAATACAAAATTTTTCTGTTAATTATTTTTACAATTTTTTCTTTTTCCATACGTTTGATAGCTTTTATGGCAGTTTCTACACGAATTCCTGTAAGACTGGCAAGTTGCTGTCTTGTAAGAGGTACTTGGAAAGAGAACGTAGCTTGCTCTTTTTGAAAACTTTTCATGTAATCCATAACGCCAATAAGCCTTTCCTCCGGACTTTCCAGAGAATTTTTTTGAAGCATAATATATTTGTAATACAGCCCGTCTGATAGCTCTTTGCAGAAATTAAAAAAGAGAAGTGGATGCTTTGCCAGCATCTCTAAAAAATCTCGTTTACTTAATCTAAGAATAGTACTGGCAGTGATAGCTACTGCACTCATTGGGTATGGTTTATCATCAAATAAAAGCGACTCACCAAAACTTTGTCCATCAAATAGAATATTCTGGATAAATTCTTTTCCTTCGGCATTATAATTATTCAGTTTAACTTCACCCTTTACTATTTGATAATAATATAACGGTGCGCCTCCCTCGTGAAAAATCGTTTCTTCTGGATTGTATCTTTTTAACCCAGCACCAGCTGAGCTTAAAATTTCTTCGCTAATAACATAATCTTTTTTTAACTGTTAATAATTTTAAATAATCATCTTCGTAAAAACTTATTTGGTAAATAAAATGTGTAAAAATGCTTCATTAATGGATCATCAAAGTCGATAACGAGAAGCTGTAGTTATTAAAGCATAACATCCGGTATTTTACAGCTCTTGAATCTATTTTTTATGGCAATTTTAAAGTGATTTAAAAACTACTGCAGAGTTATCACAAATTTTTTGAAGTGCTTTTGAAATTTCATTCATCCCAAAAACAATACATCCTGCAAATCTTAATTTGCAGGATGTATTCATGTTTTTACGCTTTCAGAAAAACTCTTGTTAAGCATTTGCGGAGAGTGAGGGATTCGAACCCCCGGACCTGTTACAGTCAACAGTTTTCAAGACTGCCGCAATCGACCACTCTGCCAACTCTCCCTGAACTCCGGCTATACCTTCGTTTTCAGTGGTGCAAATATAGAGAGTTTTTTATTTCTGACAAAATATTTTTAGCAGTCTGTGAATAAAATATTAAAATTTATACACAAATGCATTAATATTCATCCCTGCTCCTACCGAGGCAAACAAGACTATATCTCCTTTATCGATATCATGGGAATCCAGTTCATCTTTCAGGATCATGCTTAGTAATGAAGGGATTGTTGCCACACTGCTATTGCCTAGTTTTTTGATAACCATAGGCATAATATCTTCGGGCATAGGTGTATTGTACAACTGATAGAATCTTTTAACAATAGCTTCATCCATTTTCTCATTCGCCTGGTGGATGATAATCTTATTCAGCTGATCAATTCCATAGCCACTGTCATCCAGACATTTCTTCATTGCATCCGGAACATTTGAAAGAGCAAATTCGTAAATTTTACGCCCATCCATTTTAATGTATTTGGTATCCGGGCATTTGTCATTGTTGTATGATTTTCCGAAATATAAATAATCTTTTTCGGTCAGGGTAAAAGAGGCTGAGATATGGGATTTTATTCCGTTTTCTTCCTCAGAGATCTCCAGAATGGCTGCCCCTGCCCCATCTGCATAGATCATACTATCCCGGTCGTGGATATCCACTACCCTTGATAAGGTCTCAGCTCCGATAACCAGGCATCTTTTGGCAATACCGGATTTAATGAATGCATTGGCCTGGATGATTCCTTCGATCCATCCGGGACATCCGAATAATACGTCATAGGCGACGCAAAAATTATTTTTGATTTTTAATAGGTGTTTCACCCTTGAGGCAAGACTCGGAACCGTATCGGACTGAACAGTTCCAAAGCGGACGTCCCCAAAGTTATGGGCAAATATAATATAATCCAACGTTTCAGGATCAATTCCTGCATCTTCGATAGCTGCTTTGGCAGCAATAAAGCCCAGATCGGATGTAACCTGATCATTGCTCGCATATCTTCTTTCTTCAATGCCCGTAATCTCCTTGAGTTTACTGGCAATAATAGCATTACTTTCTTTTAATGACTCGCCGCTTTTGTTTATAAAATTGTGTTTATCAAAGAATAAATTGGTAATGGTTTCCGGGGGGATGTAGTTTCCTACACCAATGATTTTACTGGTCATCTAAAAGTTATGATCTATTAATCCATTTTTGATTTAAGAATTAATTCGATAAATATAACGATTAATTATAAAAAAAAGTATTTGAGATTAGAGATTGTCTTCTTTTTTTACTTAATCTGTTATGTATGTCATAAGCATTTACTGAATTTTAATTCACTAATGCACCTCTTATAAAAAAATAAAATAATCTTTAACTGAGTAGGAATCAATCATCAACCTGGCATCAAAAACTCTTAATCTTATAAAACCAAAGAACGTTATGCCTCAGCCAAAACTTCTTTTGTTTCATAATTTCTTTCCCAATCTTCCAATAAATTTAAAATGGGCAAAAGAGCAAGTCCCTTTTCCGTGAGGGTATATTCAACCCGGGGTGGCAGTTCTTTAAATTCCTCTCTAATTAGCAGTCCATCCTCTACCATTTCTCTTAGCTGGTCGGTAAGAACCTTACGCGAAATGACATGAATGCGGGCTGCAATCTGTCCAAACCGTAATTTTCTGTCATTAATTACCATAACAATGACAGGCTTCCATTTACTTCCCAGGGAAGACATAGCCTTTACCAGGGGACAACAGTGCTGGGTTATTTTATTTTCTTTCATAAGTTACAAGCCGGTTACTATCGTTTGTTACGACAAAGTTACCACAATTTTTTTTCTAATAGGTACAAAAACGAATTATTATTAGTTACTTTGTGTAACAAAAGAATAAAAATTATTAATAAAAATTAATAGAAAATGAGTACAGACGCGTTATTCACTCCATTTAACTATAAAAATCTACACCTTAAAAACAGAATTGTAATGGCTCCCATGACAAGAGCACAATCGGATAATGGTGTACCTACACAACAAATTGCAGATTATTATGGCCGTAGAGCAGCCTCAGAAGTTGGATTAATCCTTTCTGAAGGAACTGTAATCAATCGCCCTGCCTCTAAAAATATGCAGAACATCCCTGATTTCTACGGTACTGAAGCATTGGCAGGTTGGAAAAATGTAATCGATCAGGTTCATCATAACGGGGGTAAAATGGGACCACAGATATGGCACGTGGGCGACACCCGTTCATCTGACGACTATCCTTTGGTTCCAATGGAAAAAGCTTCTACTATGTCTCTGGAAGATATTCAGGACACCATAAATCAATTTGCAGCTTCAGCGAAATCAGCTAAAGATTTAGGCTTCGATTGTATTGAGATCCACGGTGCTCACGGTTATCTTATCGACCAGTTTCTATGGGAGGTTACCAATACAAGAACTGATGAATATGGTGGCAAAACAATAAAGGAAAGAACCCGCTTTGCTGTAGATGTAGTAAAAGCAATCAGAGCGGCTGTAGGAGAAGATTTTACAATTATCATCCGACTTTCGCAGTGGAAACAGCAGGATTATAAAAGCAGGCTGGCCACAAACCCTTCTGAGATGGAAGATTGGTTGCTTCCTTTAAAAGAAGCGGGAGTAGATATCTTCCATTGTTCACAACGTCGTTTCTGGGAGCCAGAATTTGAAGGTTCGGATCTTAACTTTGCCGGATGGGCAAAAAAAGTAACCGGCCAGCCAACGATTACCGTAGGGTCCGTAGGACTTAAAGGTGATTTCATGTCGGCATTTGCGGGTGAAAGCTCAGAAAAATCTGACCTTACGGAATTACTGAGAAGATTAGAAAGACAGGATTTCGACTTAGTGGCTGTAGGCCGTGCTTTACTGAACGATTATCAGTGGGTGAAAAAAGTAAAAGAGGGAAAATTAGAAGAACTTTCAGGCTTTGCAGCAGAAAGTATGGGAGTTTTGTATTAAACCGTTACAACAATTTCTTTGTTTATATATAAAGTTTTCTTCAATAACCGGAAATCTAATCTCCTGATGATTTCCAATGTGCAAAAAGGATTTCAGAAAGTATTCGGAAATTACTGGCATAAAAAACCTTCAAGTTTAAGACTTGAAGGTTTTGTTTTTTTAATAAAGTTGTTCATTATTTCACCACGGTCGCTTCGAGCTCCACTGTTAAAGTTTCAAACAATCCTGTTACTTCAAGTATGGTAACTGCCTGTTCAATACCATGCCTGGCGATCCACTCCTGAAGGATAGGAAAATGAGGCCACAGCTCTTTCGTAGATGTGGTGTAAATATTTAATCTGACGATTCCTTTGCATTCATAACCCGCACTAGTAATTACTTCCTCCAGATTGGTTATAGCCTGTTCCAGCTGGGATTTCATATCCTGTGTACTCGAAGTTCCGTCAGGATCAATAGCCGCCTGCCCTGAACAGTATAAGGTAGCTTCTGCATTTTTCACTTCTACAGCCTGGGAATAGCTTCTTTCTTTTTGCCAGTTCCAGGGATTGATTGTTCGCTTTTCCATTGTTGTTTGCTGTTTATATTGTTGTAGCAAAGTTGCAATATATCATCCACTGGAACAACTCTTGACATGGATCACGATTATGAAGTGATGAAGATCACTCCTTTATAAAGAAAAGCGGCTTAAGGTTTCCCTCGAAACGCCAAGATAAGCAGCAAGAAGAGATTTAGGCACACGCTGAACCAGTGCCGGATATTGTTTAAGCAGCTGATCATACCTTTCTTTCGTAGAGGAGGTCATCATCGAAAGTATACGTTGCTGGGCTGATATAAAACCAAAGTAAGCTTTCTCAAGAAAAAAATGTTCCATTTTGGGAATCTCACTGCATAATTTTTTATATCCCTCCAATGTTAAACACAGAACTTCCGTATCTTCAACGCATTCCAGAGACATCTTTGCTCTGGATCCTGTGTAAAAAGCTTTGAAATCACTCTCCCACCAGTCTTCCATGGCAAAGCCTACAATATGGCTTTTATCGGTATCATCAGTGTATACCAATTTTAAAAGCCCTTTTAGAACAAAATAATTGCAGGATACAGACTCCCCTTCCTGAATCAGGAATTGGTACTTTTTATATTTCTTCCTCGTGAAATACGAGGAAATGATGGTAAATTCCTCGTCACTTACCGGAACAACTTTTTCAATATGTATTCTTAACGGATCCTGCATCTGTAGTAGCTTCGAAAGTATAAAAATACTACTTTTACTTTCTTTATCATTTAATTTGATCAGAATGGTCACGTTTTTCCCCTCTGATGGGTCTTAAATAGAAAAGGCATGCAGGAAAATTATCGTCAGCTATTGACTTACGCTTATAATATTACAGGTTCATATGAAGATTCACAGGATCTCGTGCAGGATGTTCTGGAAAAATACATTTCATTGGATAAAACAGAAATCAGGAATGAGAAGAATTTTTTAATAAAAAGCACCATCAATCACGCTATAAATTTTAAAAACAGGCACACAAAAAAGATGGTATATGGAGAGTGGCTTCCGGAACCGTTGTCTTTTGATAATGTGGAAAACAGACTTATTCAGGAACAGACTGCCCGTTATACTTTGCTTGTTCTTTTAGAAAAACTAACGGCTAAAGAACGTGCTGTCTATATATTGAAAGAAGCTTTTGACTATTCCCACCAGGAAATCGCACAACTCCTTGATATCTCTGCTGAAAATTCAAGAAAATTACTGAGCAGGGCAACGAAACACCTTCAGAATATCGAGTATAAGCCAGATCATATCAACTCTTCGATTTCCCATGAAACCCTTTCTCAATATCAAAAAGCATTAAGCGAAGGAAGCATCCCGATGCTTGAGGAGCTTTTACTGAACGACATCAGGCTTTCTGCAGATGGCGGACAGCGTGTCCGGGTGATAAAAGCAGTGGAAGTAGGAAAATCAGCTACAGCTGCCCTTCTTGCCTATGTCCAGCAGCAGTTTCTTAACCACAAACCTTTTACTTTTCACAGGTTCAGTCATCAACCAGCCATATGTTTCTGGAGGGAAAATCAGATATACAACTGCCATATTTTAGATGTTGATCGTGATGGCAGAATCCGGGAGATTTATTCCATAGTAGATCCGGAAAAATTAAAAAGATTAACATAAACGTCACGTTTCCGAGAAGCGGTGTGTCTTTAAAGAAAAAAGCAGAACATGACAACACTACTTCGCCTCGACAGCAGCCTCAGGATAAATGATTCCTATTCCCGTTCCATGGGTGATTATTTTACAGAACAATGGAAAGTAAAATATCATGACGGAATGATTATCCGGAGAGACCTGACCTTACAGCCTATTCCCCATCTGACCCAGGAAACACTCAATGGATTTTTTGATGACTCATTACATTCAAGACACATCGGATTGTCCGATCTGCTTATAGATGAGCTGTATTCCTGCGATGAGATCCTTATTACCTCTCCGATGTACAATTATGGAATTGCCTCTTCATTAAAAGCATATTTTGACCTTATAGTCCGGACGAAAAAAACCTTTGCCTATGACACCAATGGAATAAAAGGGCTGCTGACCGGTAAAAAAGCATACCTCATTACGGCACTGGGTATTCTTCAGCCTGCTTCTCAGGAAAAAAATCCTATTGAAATTCAGGTCACAAGCATATTAAACCAGCTGGGTATCTTAGATATAAGTTATTTTCCGATGGATGGAATGGTAGATCCGGAGCAAGCAGCTATAAAAATCCAACAACAAAGAAAGCAGATTAATCAACATTTAAATCAATCAGATTATGCAACAGATAAAACAGACTATAGAAAAATTTATTAAAGCAGGTGACACCAGTGATACGAATCTTATGGACGAAGTTCTTCACAAAGATTACCAGAATATTCAGGATGGATTTTTCGAACAAAAAGGGATTTTTATTATTTCCAAAGAACAATACATTGAGTACATCAGCAATAAAACCTTTGGCGGAAAACCTAGAACCCTTGCTTTTGACTCAATTGAGCAAAAAGGGAATATTGCTATTGCAAAACTCAGCCTGGAGAGCGATGTGCTCCGCTTTTCATCTACCATTACATGTATACAGGAGGATGAAAAATGGCAGGTCATTACCAATATTCCGGTGATTGAAAAGAAATAAATTTCACCGTAACCTTACTTACAGCCGGTATAGAAAATATCTATACCGGCTGTAAGTATAATAATGGTTTTTAAACTATAGAAATTATCCGGGGCAATATGTTTAGGAATTAAAAAAAATTAAAGAGATTTGCAATATAATTTACTTCATCATTTGAATGTTAAACTAAAATTATAATGACTGCCCAACCTGTTATAGCCATTCTTTTTCCCGGAGACATGGGAACACAAATCGCCAGAACCTTAATCAAAAATAAATATACGGTTATCACCGCAGGTGAAGGAAGGTCGCAAGTGACGCTCCAAAATATTAAAGATTCGGGAATCCATGATGTGAATACTCTACAAAACATAGCAGAACAGGCAGATATTATTATTTCATTGGCAAATCCTGAAGCAAGTCCGAAGGTGGCAGAAAATATAATCGGCCATCTCAAAAACACGGATAACCGACCTGTCTTTATAGATCTCAATTCCAATACTCCTCAGATTGCTTTATCTATTGAAAAAATGTGCAGTACGGGGAATATCAGATTTGTAAACGGAGCGGTAATGGGTGCTTCCAAAGATGTTCCGGACCAGGCAACATTTGTTGTAAGCGGTATCTGGAGAAACTTATTTGCAGAACAATTCGGCGGGATATTTAAAATAAAAGATGCCGGTGAAAAAACAGAAGCAGCTTCAGCTTACAAGCTTCTGTTTTCAATGGTCAATAAAGGAATGAACGCTTTGTTTTTTGAAACAATGATCGCTGCGTCTCATTATGGCATTCTTGATGAACTGAATGAAAGCCTTCAGGCATTTCTTCCGGGAACCTATCAGGATCTGATTAAAACAACTCCTACTTACCCACAGCATATTTCAAGAAGGATTGATGAAATGAAAGGTCTGACCGATATGCTCAGAAGTGAAGGACTTCCCAATACAATTGCTGCCGGTACCGCTGAAACTTTTGAAAGGGTTGATGAATCCGGTATTTTTAAAAACGAAAAATTTGATGGTGTTACAGAAGCTTTTAGGAGTTTTAAAAAATTAAAATAAAATTCAACCAGCTGTCATTATTATTTATACGTCCCGAATATCCTGTCCCAGATGGAAGTGTAGAAACCAAAGTTTTTAGTTTCATCTACATGATGTTGGTTATGGAATTGTGTTGTTCCCACAAAATACTTGTTAAACTGAGGCGGGAAAAACTCTTTATTCAAATGGCCTATTGTTCCCCAAATGAGATTGATAAGAAGATACAGACTAATGGAGAGAACAGAAAAATCGTAACATACCAGTACGACCAATATCATCAATCCAAATCCTATTGTTTCTGCCGGATGCAATACAAAAAGGCTTAAGAAGTTGGTGTTAACATGTTCATGATGTCTTCCATGCAATCTTTTATAAAAGTAAGGTGTATGGGCAATGAAATGAAAAAAGTACATACAGAGATCCATTAATAGGATTAATACCAGGACCTCTAAAAAAACGGAAACCGCTGAAAACCTATTTCCTAATGTAATCCAATGATTTTTCCAAAGGAAAACACCGCAGAGCATTACTAAACAATTACAGAGAATGGTTACGAAGCTCAGATAATAATCCGACCGCATGACAGGATGACTATGCTCCTGTAGCTTATTTTTGGGACAGGTCTTTTCAATACTCAGGTAAAGACCTATTGAAAAAAGATACAAAGCGATATTTACAGCCAGGCTAGCCCCTACCCAATCCAACCAGGTCAACCGTTCCAATATTTTTATATATTCGGGAAATCCCGATCCGCTGAAATTCAAAAATCCGTTCTCTATCATGAAGTATAAAAGTATGAATTTCAGGACAACGGACGAAATGAAATGCGTAGTAATTTTACTGCTGAAATATCGCTTCTTATATTAAGAATTCTTTATTTGCTTATTTCCGGAATCGGCTTTCAAGATCATGTAAGCCAAACCTAAACCCAGTCCCGCTGCAATGGCTAATTTTGTCTTTTTGGAAGGGACGGGCAGCATGGTTTCCCCATAAATGCGGTGAGGCTCTGACGAAGGCTTTAAAATATTACCCGAATCAGGTGGAGCATTTTTAGCTTTCATCATCATTCTCATCCCTGCAGAAGCTACATTAATGATCGGTTTCGGAAATAATCCGTAGATATTTTTAAGAAGTAATGAGGTAAAATCGGGAAACAGGTCTTTTCTGGGGTTCTTAGCCAACTCCACAATTTTTTTGGCTGTGTCCCGGGGATCTGCTGCAAACGGCGGAATTTTAAAATCCAGTCCGGAATATTTTGCCGAATGCATATTTCCGGTGGATCTTTGAATCTGAGGATAAATATTACAAATATGAATATCCGGATAATCGGAAATCTCTCCCTGAAGACAATCCATCATACCGCGAATTCCGAATTTTGTTGATGAATAAACAGCACTGTAAGGAGCCGGCATAAAACCACCGATAGAAACATTATTAATTAAGATTCCCTCCTGCTGCTTTTTGAAGATGGGGAGCGCACTGTAAGCCCCATGCATATATCCGAACAAATTTGTTTTGATTACCTGCTCATTGAGTTCCATGGGTATTTCTTCAAATTTTCCGCTTGCCATGACACCGGCATTATTTACCCAAATGTCAATTCTTCCGTTAAATTGAATGGCTGTTTCAGCAAGATGAGCAACTTCTTCAGCTTTTGAAACATCTGTAGGTACCCCTATTACCGCCACTCCAAGATCCCTGCAAAGGCTCACGGTTTCATCAAGAGCTTCTTTACCCCGGGCAGCAACTACAATATTACATCCTTCCAAAGCAAATGCTTCCGCAGTAGCTTTACCAACTCCACTACTTCCTCCGGTAATGACTACGGTTTTC
Source organism: Chryseobacterium sp. B21-037 (assembly GCF_028570785.1). Lineage (NCBI taxonomy): Bacteria > Pseudomonadati > Bacteroidota > Flavobacteriia > Flavobacteriales > Weeksellaceae > Chryseobacterium > Chryseobacterium sp. B21-037. The sequence continues at coordinate 655,441 of NZ_JALGCB010000001.1, read as the reverse complement.
CCTCTTATACTCTTTTTTAATTTAGTCTCAGATTTCATTTTGTAATTGATTTGGTTAATGCTTATAATCAACCTATTATCATGCCATAAAAGGTAATCTAGTCCATTAATATTCTAATTTTTATATGTTTTTTATAATTAAAAAGTTCAAAACAACTATACTACAACTATAGATTAAGATCGAATAAATCAGCTTTACTATAGTGTATGCGGATATAAACAAGAAGGTATAAAAACCTCTGTATCTTTTAATATACTACGTAATTGATTTTATCCACTCCGGTGTTTCCTGTTTTGGGATCAAAAGCATAAACAATGATCTCATAATTTCCCGGTGCAGAAATAGAAGTGTTCCCTTCAAATAGGTTGGTAGAGACTAGTGATAAATTGATTTCACTTACCCGTTTTCCATCTTTATTAACCAAGGCTTTAGTTTCAAACTTATCGGAATCCCATACACCACCTTTATCGATCACACAACCGCACATCATAACAATATTGGCCTGTATCTGAAAAGGCTTTCCACTGATTGAGCTTAATCCGATATATTGATGCGTTCGGGGCTTTAAAATATCAATAATAAACCCGGGTATTTCCAGGATGATCCCGTCGCCCAGAATATCTTTTCCAGGAATAAGCCATATTTCCGTGCTTACTTTCGCCTGTGCCTGTTTATGATTGAATGGTGAAAACACTTCTATACTTACAAAAGTAGGTTCATCAATATTAACCGTGGCCAGAAATTTACCGGTTGCATCATCAACAATAGAACTATCTCTATGTTTTGGAGCTTTCATGATCAGATCCGTATTTCCTGTACTGCCACTGGTTTTTCCTTCAGCCAAAATGGTATTATTGATCTTATTCCTTACAATCACATACGCTCCTCCCAGAGAACTTCCGATGAATTTAGCATCTTTAGCTTTCGCTCTAATGGTTATTCTGGTCTCTTTTGCAAAGGAAAATACGCAAAATACCGAGAGAAGAATGATAAGGTATTTTTTCATGGATTTTTATTTTAATTGGTTTTTATACTCCTGTTTGAAGCGATAATAAAAGGAGGTCTCCTCCAAAGAGGCTTCAATAGTATCAAGGTATTTTAAGATGGTGAGATCTTCCTGCAATACTTTGAGAATGGCAGCCTCACAGCTGTTCCAGAGCATTTCAAATTCAGGCATTAATCTTAATGCTTTGGGAGAAAGTGATACGATCTGTTTTCTTTTATCCGAATCATCTTTTTTTACATCCAGATAATCTTTGGCCGCCATTTTTTTTACCGTGACCACAACAGACGGATGGGAATATCCCAGACTTTCAGCAATATCTATCAGAGATAATTCTCCTTTATCCCTTAGGATCATAAATATCAGATACCAGTTGGGCTCTATGTCGTAATCAAGATCTTTATAAAGTTTCTTCACACTGTAAGCCATCTTTTCACTGATCCTTTTAAACCGGGAATCAAGTGCCTTATAGCCAAGCTCTTTTATGAAATCGTTGTTCATGGAATTGTACATATTGGACATTCAAATATATAAAAAAATATACACAACTATATAGGTGGCTATATATTTTTTGAAAAAAAAGTACAAGATCATGAATAGAAATAAAAAATCCTTACTTTGTCAGGTAAGGATTTTATACATCCGGTATGATAAACACGCTTTTTTATCCGGTTTATCCTTTCAGGTATTTAGCTACCTTTTCTTCAAGATCATCCAGGTTGAATGGCTTGGCAATATAATCATCAGCCTGAGCGCTTTCCGCCAACGCATTGATATCATTGTTAGCCGTTATGTAGATCACAGGGATCTTTTTGAACTCTTCATGGTTTTTTAGAAGTTTCGTTGCTTCTACTCCCCCGATATTGGGAATCCAGTTATCCATTAGAATCACATCCGGCTGAAACTGTGATACCTTATCGATGATATCATGCGACGTTTCTGAAATCCCTACTTCATAACCACTTTCTTCAAAAATGATGGTTGCAACGTCCAGGATCGTCTTGTCATCATCAAAAATTAAAATTTTCTTCTTACTCATATATATTAGCTTTAATTTAAAACCGGTTTAATTGATTAATGCACTCTGCAAGATTTTCAGGAGTAATGATGAGATCATAGCTCACTCCTTCCACTGCATGTCTGGGCATATAGTTAACCTCCGCGGTATCCGGGTCCTGGATCCACACCCTTCCATGATTTTTTTTAATATACTGTAAACCTTCTACTCCATCGGCATTAGCACCGGATAACAATATTCCGACAAGACTTTTCCCATATATTTCTGAAGCTGACTTAAAGGTTACATCAATCGATGGACGTGAATAATTCATTTTTTCCGAACTATCAAGAGATACCAGCTCTTTACTTTCAAATAAAAGATGATAGTCGGCTGGCACAATATAGATCTGATTATTATTTATTTCTGTTTTATCTTCAATTTCCGTTACTTCTATAGAAGAAAACTGCTGCAGCAAAGTCGGTAAAATGCTTACGGATTGAGATTTACGGTGAACAACCAATATAATGGGAAAGCTGATCTTATGATCCAGCTTTTTCACCATATCCAGTATCACCTCTAAGCTTCCCGCAGAACCTCCTATAACAATGAGTTCAATATTCTCTTCTATTTCTTTCATATAAAATATTAATGATGGTCTACTTTCTTCCAGATCCGCTGATCATCGGCCTGATGATAATATCTGTTCAGATTCGAAAATCTAAGAGTTTCTTTCGAACCTAAAGCAAGATAGCCCAGATTTTCAAGGCTATCGTCAAACAGCTGAAAAACACGCTCCTGTAAAGCTTTATCAAAGTAGATGAGCACATTCCGACATATAATCAGCTGAAAACTGTTAAAGGAGCTGTCTGACACCAGATTATGGGTAGACAAAATCAACTTTTGCTTGAGACTTGAATCAAACATTGCACTATCATAATTGGCCGTATAATAATCTGAAAAATCTTTTTTACCTCCTGAAAGTATATAATTCTCTGAATACAATTTCATCTGTTGCAGAGGAAAAACTCCGGCACGGGCTGTTTCCAGCACAGAAGGGTTAATATCCGTAGCATAAATCAGTGATTTCTGATAAAGACCGGCTTCCTTCAATAATATGGCCATAGAATAAGCCTCTTCCCCGGTTGAACAGCCTGCCACCCAGATTCTGATTAAAGGATAGGTTCCCAATTGGGGTAAAATATTTTCCCGTAATGCTTTGAAAAAATAGGGATCACGAAACATTTCCGTCACATTCACCGTAATTTCCTCGATAAAGTGCTTCAGATAATCCGGATCATTAAGCACAGTATATCTTAACTCTGCAAAACTGGCAAACTTATCGATCAGGCAGATCCTGTTTACCCTTCGTTTAAACGAAGCCCTGCTGTACATGGAAAAGTCATAACCATACAGTTCATAAACATCTTTTATCAGATGCTCTACCTCTTCATCCTTTACAATACTTGGTTCCAGCATCTACGACAGTTTTTCAATGGCAGTTAATAAAAGATCGACATCGATAGGCTTTTTCACATAATCCTGTGCTCCAACATCAAGACATTTCTGGCGGTCTTCCTTCATGGCTTGTGCCGTCACGGCAATAATGGGAACCTTACTGATCGAAGGCGTTTCGCGGATAATCCTGATGGCTTCATAACCATCCATTTCCGGCATCATCATATCCATCAATACGACTCCGATCCGGTCGTCTTTTTGTAAAAGTTCAATGGCTTCCTGTGCCATTGTACAGCTCTCCATTTGATATCCTCTGGCTTTCAGAGTAAGTTTAAGTGCAAATATGTTTCGCGGATCGTCATCCACGATCAAAATCTTTTTTTTCATCAGAAGTGAGTTTTTTTAACTTTCATATAACCAAACACGCAACAAAGATAATAACTGATCTACATCCACAGGCTTTGATATATAATCTGATGCCCCGGCGGTAATGCACTTTTCACGGTCGCCTATCATGGATTTTGCCGTAACGGCAATGATCGGTAATCTGCTGAACGCCTGTTTTTTTCTTATTTCCTGTATGGTTTCATAGCCATCCATTTCCGGCATCATCATGTCCATCAAAACAGCATCAATATCCGGATGTTCTTTAATCTGTTCTAAAGCCTGCTTCCCATCCATCGCAAGGATGACTTCTACTTTGTATTTTTCCAACGTTTTGGTCAGTGAAAATATATTCCGTACGTCATCATCCGTAATCAGAATCTTCTTTCCACTTAATACTTCAGTAAGTGATCCGAGATTTTTGTTTCGCGGTGCTTCGGTACTTTTCTCTTCAACCAAATGTAAGAATAAACCGACTTCATCCAATATCCTCTGATATGAATGTGCCGTTTTAACAACAATAGAGTCAGCATATTGTTTGATCTTCAACTCATCAGAGGAAGACAGGTTGTTTTCTGTAAAAATAATGATCGGAAGATTTTCAAGGCCTTCATAGCTTTTGATTGATTCTATGATCTTATATCCTTTTCCTCTTGCCGGTCCCACATCCAGGATAACACAATCTACCTCAGCTTCCGTAAGCGCCTTTATACTGTCCTCCACATTATCTTTCACTGCCAGAGAAATATCAAAATTGCTTAAGAAATATGACAATGCGCTGGCGTGTTTAGCATTCTCCTCTACAATAAGAACTTTTTGAGGTGATTTTCGAAGGGCTTCTTCAATTTTTTTAAATACATCCGTCATCTGTTCAAGGGCCACAGGCTTATTAATAAAGTCAATGGCTCCTCTCATAATACTTTCCTGCTTTTTAATATGCAACGAAGACATCATGTGCACCGGAATAGGTTTGGTTTTTGGGTTGGATTTCAGCTCATGCATTACCTGCCATCCATCTTTTACCGGCAGCTGAATATCGAGTAAGATAGCTAAAGGATGATATTGTAATGCTGCAGAGAGCCCATGGTCTCCTCTTACAACCACTACTCCTTTATAATTTTGTCTGTGGGCATACTTCAGAAGTGCCTTTGCAAAGTTGGTATCGTCTTCGATGATCAATATAACTTTGTCATCCTTCGTAATATTATCCCGGTCATCTGCTATTTCTTCAGGAATTTCTAAAACCGTAAGCGGTTGTTCCGGTTCTTCTTCATATCCTGCAATGTTCTTAATCTCCTCTACATCTTCTTTTATGATCTCTACCAATTCTTTATCAAGTGATACCTGGACCGTTTCTGAGACCGCCTTTACCGGAATTGTTAAACTAAATTCACTTCCTTCGTTAACTGCACTGGTAAGCGATAGTTCTCCACCCAATAATTTGGCAATCTCACGGCTTATGGATAATCCTAAACCTGTACCTCCGAATTTACGCTGGGTAGATCCGTCTGCCTGCTGGAATGCTTCAAAAATAATTCTTTGCTTATCTTCCGGAATTCCGATTCCCGTATCTTTTACGCTGAAGGTAATAAAGTCTTTATTTTTAGGATCTTTTTTAATATACAGCCCCACGCTTCCTTCCTGTGTAAATTTGAAAGCATTGGAAAGCAGGTTACGTAAAACCTGATCCAATCGTAACCGGTCCGTTTCTATAGACTTTTGAAGACCTTCTTCTATTTCAAGGTCAAATCTGATCCCTTTTTCATTAACCAAAGGATTGAACAGGTTTCGCAGGTCATTCACCACATCTTCCAGGGCAACGTCATCATATTCCAGAACCATTTTCCCGGACTCAATCTTAGCAAGATCCAGGATCTCATCGATCAATGTTAGCAAACTTCTTCCGGAACTCTGGATTACTTTCGCTGACTCTACCTGGTCCTCATTCAGATTTTCTTCCGGGTTCTCTACCATTAAACGGGAAAGAAGCAGGATAGAATTAAGAGGGGTCCTCAATTCATGCGACATATTGGCTAAGAATTCTGATTTGTACTGCGTACTTAAAGCCAGTTCTTCCGCTTTTTTCTGGATCTCTATATTACGTTCTGCAATGAGGTGATTTTTTTCTTCCAGTAATTTTGAACGCTCTTCCAGTTCTGCATTCGTCTGCATAAGCTCTTCCTGCTGAACTTTCAGTTCTTCTTCTGAAGCCTGAAGCTTTTGTGTCTGTGCCTCGAGTTCAGTATTCAGGTTTTCAAGTTCTGCATGCTGTACCTGAAGTTCTTCTGATTGTGCCTGCGTCTCTTCCAATAAACGCTGTTCCTTTTCACGACCTTTTGCCGCACTTATGGCAGTTGCTATATTCCTGCAGCTATCTGCGAAATAATTGATTTTATCCTGATCGAAATTTGTGGTTGAGCCCACTTCCAAAACTCCGATACTCTGCCTGTCCAGAGTAATCGGGATTACAACGAGTCCATTAATCTTTAATTTGCTGCTGGCAAATGTTGCCGCAAAATCTTCGTCGTTAAGGTCGTTATATACCTTTGTTTTCTTCTGAAGAAAGACCTGTCCTACCATTCCCTCTCCCGGTTCGAAAGATTTTTTCATATTATCTTCCAGCGCTACAGCACTGTTCAGGAATAATTTACCTTCATCAAGCAGGTAGATGGCACCATTGGTTCCTCCTCCGTATTCGATAATATGATTCAGGGAATTGGTAACAACCTCTTTAACAGACTTATTCCCAACCAGAGATTCATTCAGTAAAGCCAATCCTTTCTGGTGCCAGTCGCTTCTGTTTATTTTATCAAAGGATTTCTTTAGGGAGTCCGTCATATTATTCAGTGATTCCACAAGATCTCCAAGATCATCCTGTACATTATCCACAGCCCTTTGACTATAGTCTCCGTTGGCAACTCTATTGGCAATCTGCTGGATTGCACTTACCCGTTTTGTGATTTCCAGATCTTTTGCTTTCAACTCTTTTTCAAGCTTATCCCTGCGGAGAAGGTCACTTCTTAATTTAAGATAAAAGAAAGTAGTTACCACTATGGCTGCAAGTGCTGAAAAAATGATAAAAATAACAGTTGTGTTTGAGGAACGGTTAAGATCTTTGTTTTTTATTTCAAGCTGAATTTCTTCATACCGTACAAAATCACGAACGATCTTTCTGCATTTGTCCATATAGGATTTGCTTAAAATAAGCTGATCCTGCGTCATTACGATTCCTTTGCTCCTGTTTTCAACAAATTGCTTAAGGTTATCGATATTCGTGTTCACATTATATTCCAGATCCGCCAAACGCTTTAGCTGTGCCTTATCTTTAATGTCTAAGGATTTAGCATAGGCAATTGCTTTAGGATAGGCTGCAACGCTTCTGTTATAGGGTTCCAGAAAATTTTGCTTGCCGGTAAGCTGGTATCCTCTGTTGGCAGTTTCTGCATCCAGGAGGGAAATTAATATATCTTTTACTGCAGTAATGGATCTTCTTGTACGGGAAAGGCTTTCGCGGTTTTCCATCTGTTTCTGAATGCTCCAGTACGATGCTACGGAACTTGCTATTAAAATTAACAGCGAAAGCCCGACTCCAAATTGCAGATTTCTTATAACTTTTTGTGGCATAAAAAATTAGTTTAAGGGTAAAGTGAAGTAAAATGTGGAACCTTCATTGACAATACTTGACAATCCGATTGTTCCATGGTGCTGCTTGATGATCTCTGAACAGATATACAAGCCTATTCCCATTCCCTGAAATTGTAGTGACGATTCTTCTACACGATAAAATTTCTGGAATACTGCCTTTTGTTTGAAATCAGGAATCCCGATTCCAAAATCGGTAACACTTACTTTTACCTGGTCATCATCTACAAATGTAGTGACAATAACCTGGTTATTTTGTGGTGAATATTTGATGGCATTGGTCAGGAAATTGATCAATACCTGCTCTATACGAATTTCATCAAACGGAATAAGGATATCCGGTATTTCCCCGTGACGCTGGATTTTTACCTTATTTTCATCATGAGTCTGAAGTATCGTTTCTATAGCATTTTCAATTATCTTCTCAAGATTGGAAGGTTTCCTGTTGATCTTCAGCTTCCCGTTTTCAATTTTAGAGACATCCAGTAAGTCACTGATAAGGCTGTTCAATTTTTCGATCTGATCCTGGACCTTGGTTACATATCCTGCTTCTGCACTGTCTTTGTCAAGTTTTAGCTTGCGTTCCAACAACTGAACATACGCTTTAATGCTTGTAAGAGGAGTTTTCAGTTCATGACTGGCAATACTCAGGAATTCATCTTTCTCATTTTCTACCCTCTTCTGATCATCAATATCCGTAAATGTTCCTACCCAGTTTTTGACATGGTTACCTTCATAAACCGGTGATATTCTCAATAAATGATACCTGTATTCTCCGGATTCAATATTTTTTATCCGCGTCTCAAGCTGAAGTGATTTTCCATTTTTCCTTGAAATTTCAAATTGCTCCTTTATATCTAAATCATCAGGAAAAGTTTCGGGGAAGTTTTTATCAGATGTTGAATACTGATACCATCTGCCGTTGACAAAATCGATGATCCCTTTATCATTCAACGTAAATGCAATTTGCGGCAAGCCTTCCAGCATCAGATGAAAGTGATCAATCTGCGACTTCATGGTAACCTGTGATTCTCTTCTTCCTTTTACCTCAAGCTGTAAACTCTGCTGAGTTTTTTTCATTTCAATATTCTGCTCCTGCAGATTATAAAATGTTTTAACTTTCAGTAAAAGAATTTCGGGATCTACCGGCTTGGTGACATAGTCCTTACCTCCGGAAGCATATCCTTTGGTGATAAATCTCTTTTCTGTATTTACCGCTGAAAGAAATATAATAGGAATTTCTTTCGTTTTGCTATAACCTGCAAATATTTCAGCTACCTCAAAACCATCCATTCCCGGCATCTGAACATCGAGAATAATTAGGGCATAATCATTTTTCAATGCTTTCCCTAATGCTTCTTCACCGGAATTAGCAGTATCTACCTGAAAATCTTTGGATTCTAATAGTTTCTTTAATGAGTAAATATTGTTTTGGTTATCATCGACAATTAAGATCATAAAGCACAAATAATCTAATGGGAGTTAAGTCCTCAAAAGTACTCACAAAATCCCAAAAAATGATTGATTTTCTTAATAATGTTCCTAAAATCCATTATCCATTAAAAAACCAACCAATAATACAATTATCAGCACACATTCATCACAAAATGCCAATTATTCCCTAATTTAAATGCTATTTAACCGAATTTAACTCAATATAAAATCAAAAAAAACCTGTTTACTGAACCATTATAGATACCACATTTTTATCAATTAATTTTCCGGCTCAGGTTTTTATTCGTAAAAGTTGAGTCGCGGGACCCTATTTTTAAATAGATACCCTTTATTTATTTTCGGTTAACCCTTTCCCGTTTAATCTTTCTAATATTGTGGGTAAGGTGCTTTCTGATCTCAATATGTCTTGACCTGTAGAGTTTAATACAGGTTTCTAATCTCTTTTTTATACTGAGATACTCTTCATACAGCGCTGATAATTCTGTGTTCATCATAACAATTTCATCTGTATAGGTCCTGTCCTGATCGGGAGATTGCTTTAAAAGCTGCTCCAGATCATTAATTCTCTTGATTACTTCCTGGTGTATTTTTGGCTCTATTCCCTGCATAGTGAATTCAATTTTAAAAAAATATAGTTTGATTTGGTTTTTTATTTTTAATATTTAGTGTTTACCCATAGAAAACGGCTTTTCACTTTCTGTAATTATTTTTATCTGGTGCGTAAAAGTTTCGAAATAAGCGGATTTAGACGACACCTTACCTAAAGCCGATTGCAATAAGGTTTCATCAGCCTGCCCTAAAGACTTCAGAGGCAAAGATGCGTATTCATCTACAGGAAACTGCGGTGAAATTCCATTGCTGTATTCTCCCTGTCCGTTAGCATTATATACTTTATAGATGACCGGGTGAAGCTGCCAGGAAATCTTTTTAGGCTTACGATCATCCGTAATGGCAAATCCGGCCATATCTTTTCCTAGTGTTTTTCCTCCCATCTGTATCACCTGCATATAAGGTTTTAGATTATTGATAACGATTTCCGAGGCCGAGGCCGTACTTCCCGAGGTAAGTATATATACTTTGGTCAGCTGCAGATTATTGGCATGGAGTGTTGTGAAATTCAGAGCGGCAGGGTCATAGGCAATTTGTTCGGCAAATGTTTTTTTCACCTCACCACCATTTTTATTTCCTTTATAGGTTATAAAAGGAGAATTGCCCGTTATTCCGGAAGGGATCATTGCACATAATGCGGCCGCAGAAGCTACTGATCCTCCATAATTGTACCTGAGGTCCACGATAAGATCCTGTACACCGTTAGCTTTAAATTCTGCAAACTTCTGATTGAGACTGTGAGACATGCCATCCGGAAAATCATAGATGTACAGGTACCCTGTCTTTTTTCCGTTTTGTTCAAAAATTTTAGATATAACAGGCTGGCTGAGCGAAAATCCATAGTATACTTTTATATCTTTTTCATCAATCACGTTTCCGTTGTCCCAATTACCTACGCTCAGGTCAAGCGTAGTATTGTCCGGAATAGAATTTAAAAGACTTTCCGCATTCGAAGCCGTAATCTCACTTCCATTGATCTTCTTAATGATCATCCCTCGTTTCAGGCCGGCATTCTGAGCCGGAGAATCCTGTAATACCAATTTTATCACAGCTGTTATCTGCCCGTTAGCAAGCTGCAATACTGCATAATCAAAGCCATACATGTTGCGGACCGTCCGCAGGTAAGTAGAAGCATCTTCCGTATTTACAATGCTTGAAAAACGGTCATTCTGAGATAGGAGGCTTGCAAAAAATTTCTTTACAGGAAGATGATAATCCGGTTTTGCAGGCATCTGATCCTCCCAGAAATAATAACGTTTCATGTTTTCATGAACCCATAGATTGACAGACTCTACGCTTCCGTCGGGAAAATCAGGAACAGACTCCTCCTCAGAACGGCAGGAAACGATAACTGCTGAGCTTAAAAATAATAAAACAAGTAGGTAGGATTTTAAAAATTTATGCATGATCTTATCCGAATGATTTTTTATTTTACAGGTAGTCTGCGATGTCAATATCACCCATAATCTGAACAGTACCGCCTTCCGCTTTTTCCTGTAGCACGATCATATTAGCTCCGATATCCTGTTTTATTTTTACTCTAATCGTTTGTGATCCAAAATAAGGGTCAGTACTTCCAGGCTTGTACAACTCCAGATAAACGGGAGCAGTAACACTGAAAAAGCTATACATTTTAAGTGAAGAGAAGTTATTTTTTTCAATATTTTCAAATTCAGCGAGAACATCTCCATTCTCTTTTTTGAGTATTCCTTTCACACTTTGTAATGTAGTATGGGAATATTGTCCCAAATTCGGAAAAATAAGTTCGAAACCTACCTTCCCCAGGTTAACCTGTGGCTTTACTGCATAGGTCTGAAGATAGATCCCGGGCAGATTGAAGAAATTCAGATTTTTATACTGATCCACTGTATTAAAATCGATGTTATATTTTGCGATCTGTTTGCCGGTTTCATGGTTATAGATCTCAATCTGATCTGTTTCCCCTTCGTCCACGACAAAGCTCAGCTTTGTTTCTATAGTATTGGTATAAGATGTACTTCCATTAATGCTTACCGGTTTTCCGTTAAGCCGGAGCTGCAGTACATCCGGTTTTGAATATCCCTTGACACTGATTTCTGCAGGTTTCTGTGATTTATCATAAGGTTGCAGCACATCATCGGTACACGATATCAGACCTGTAAGAACAGCAAAGGCGATTATTTTTTTCATTGTATGATTCATTATAAAAATTCGATTTAGAAATATTGCCCTTAGCACGCAGAGGGCAATACTTTTAAATTCTATAGTAAGCAGGAAAGGCATATATCCTATGATGATGGTTTTGATATGGTTATTATTTTGCATTTGTAAAAATTGAAAATAAGAGACTGCCTTCCTGCATCTAAAACATTATTTTTTGATAAATTTCACTTTCTCAGAAAGCACTCCATCCGAAACCACGGCGATATAGCTTCCGGAAGATAAAGTCGTAACATTAATTTCTCTACGGTACTGCGTAGTAATAACAGATTGTCCGGCCATATTGAAAACAGTCACAGTAACATTGTTTTCTTTCAGGGCTGGATTAAGTTTTAACATCAGTGATGAGGATACGGGATTCTGCATCACCATAGTAAGATCTTTTGCTTTTTTTACATCCTGTGTTTTTAGAACTGAAGTATAGATCGCCATTTCGTTGATGTTGATATTCTGTACATTGGTATCATCAGCCGCATATCTGTTCGACCACAATCCGATGTAGATTTTTTTTCCTGCAAAAGCAGAGAGATTAACAAGGCTTTCAACAAACTGATTGAGGTCCGATGGGAAAGGATTAGCAGTTCCTCCTGCTGCAATCACATATGGGCTGGGAACATTATTGCCGTTTGCATCTACTGCCAATGCCTGAAAATCCGATAATTCAGGGACAGGCTTTTGTGCAGTACTTACATAGATGTACAGATATCTCTTTACCACCTGATGTGTTGTTCTCTGACGTCCTATGTATGCTGCTAATGTAATCGTTCCTGAAGATGAAGTGAGATCAATCTCCGGAGAAATGGCCCAGTCATTTTCTGTAGTGAAACCGGCCACATTTCCGGAAGGAACATTACTGATTGAGTAACGAAGAGAACCAGCCCCTCCATAAGCCAAAGAAGTACCGTTATGGTAGATGTTCGGTCCTTGTACCCATCCATTTCCGTTTCCGTTCAGATCATGGAAAGACCATCCCTGCATATCACTTGTTGAATTAAAAGAATTAGTCCATACAGGATATTGTGCAGACACTAATTTTGATAAAACCAAAACAGATAGTAAAATTACTTTTTTCATTCTATGAATTTTTAAAGTTGAATTAAAAAATGGGATGGCAGGTAATGCCACCCCATGTTGATCAATTATTGTACAATTGAGAAATTATATTTTGTCCATGTACCCTGGAAATCTCCACAGTTTCTTGGAGAAACGTTCCATGCTGTAGCCTCGTTAAAGAATGGCTGAGACATTCCCCAAAGGTTAGCAGGATTACTTGTAGAAGTAGTTACTCCAGGAATAGTAAGAGCAGCAGTGGTAGTACCGATCTTAGAAGCAGTAGCGAATGTAAATCCATGTGCCTGTACTCCTGTAAAGCTAAGGTCTGCAAGATTTACCGGAGCACTGCTCTGAGTTTCCAATAAAATTCCGATAGGATAACCTGTAACAGTAGCATTATCTAAATTCAATTTACCGTTTCTTCTTACGTGGATGGCATTTTCATATAATCCACCTTTTAATGGGCTTTTAGCACCAACAATTGTAAGATTTTTAACTGTAGGACGGGTAAATGGAGAAGCAGTAGAACCTGTTCCATCGTTATCAAGCTCGATACCGTTCGTATCAGAAACTCCACCACTTTGACTGTGCGTTGAGTTGTAATCAGCTAAAGCTAATGCACAAGTAATTGTTCCTGTATATCCGAAGTCAAAATCGAAGTTATCATCGTCCGGAGCGAAAGATACAAGGTTTGAAGCGTTTACAGTACCTCCGAAGAATTCAAAAGAATCATCTTTACCATAAGATACCTGGATGTGGTCTAGTGTAGTTCCGTTACCTACTCCACCTAATGTTAATCCGTTGATTTCGTTTCCTGAGTTAGGAGCGAAAAGGTCGAATCCACCGAATTCGATACGTGCATATTTAATAGTTCCCCCATTATGAGCGGCATTCGTACCTCCATATTGGTAATCTGCACCTGTTAACCCTTCGATAACAGTAGTTGTAGGCTTGTTTGTAGGAGCATCTCCCAACATGATAACCCCTCCGAAATCACCTGGAGTTGCTGTAGTATCTTCATCTCCGTCCAATAATCTGTAGCTTGTAAAGATGATCGGCTGAGAAGCAGTTCCTGTAGCGTTTATTTTCCCAGTTTTAGCAATAACCAAAACTCCTGTAGGTGTATTTGTTGTATTAGGTTTAGCTTTAATGAAAGTACCTGGCTGGATAGTCAAAGTAGCTCCACCTTTAACAGTTACGATTCCATCAATTTCAACCACTCCACTCCATGTAGTATTGGTAGTAATAGCACCACTTACTGTAGTCACAGGAAGTGCAGAAGCAGTTAAATATTCTGCAGAAGCAGATTGCATTTCAAATTTAGAAGAATCTGATAAAGAATCATTCTCACGACAAGCTGTTAAAGATAAAGCTGTTACAGCGATTAAAGTTAATTTTCTCATTGTTGTAAAATTTAGAAATATGGATCCGGTTATTTTGTTTTTTGGTCCGGATGATTCCTGTTTACGGGATATTCACCTTTATCTCCGTGATTTGGTTACACATTGTTTTTAAAACTCCATTTCACCCAGGGTGCAAGTGAATAAAGCTTCCCCTTAAAATCCTACCGGACGGGGAAATCCGGTATTTCCATTTTTTGACTGAAAGTTCACTGATGTGCGCATCAACAGATCTATCGATTCAGATTTCAGGCTATGGGAACCTGTGACATGGCTTATAAGATCTCATATATACTTTTGTTAAAAGTTCTTTTATATTTAAAAACTATAACTTACTGATAAACCGAACTGTCTACCATTGTAAGCCCGGAATAATATTTTATCAATTCCTTTATCATATTTATCCGTTGCTCCCGGTAAAAGTCCTAAAGATTCTCTCTGGGTATCAAAAGAACTTCCGTTTCCTTTGGATACTGAGTAAGAATTGAAATTATTATAATACTCCCTTACTCTGTTGAACAGGTTTCTGACATTTAATTTGATTTCCAGGTTCTTATCTTTCAATAGCTTATAGGAAATCTGTGCATCCGCTACGGCATAAGGACGCTGGATCTCTTCTCCAATGTAAGCATAGCCCACTGTAACGTACTGATCTCCTTTAGCATTGTACAGGAAACTAAGTCCTAAACGATCTCCATTGTACAGCAGCCCCAGATTATAGGCATACGGTGTCTGCCCGTAAAGGGGACGATCTACTTCATAAGTGTCATCGGTATCCTGAGTTTTATACCGGTCTTTAAAAGCTATAACCTTAGTATCGTTATACGTGAAATTTCCGCTGATAAAAAGATCTTTCAGGAAGCTTTCGGGTCTGATAAAGCCAAGGCTCTTTCTTACCTCTACTTCAAATCCTTTCAGCTTTGCATTTTTAGAGTTTCCGTTATAAAGGAAGAGGTTCCCCTCACTGGAAATATAACCTTCACGCTCTATCGGTCTGTCGATATTTTTATAATATAAACCTGCAGAAATAATTTCTCCAAGACCCGGAAACCATTCAAACTTAAAATCGTAATTATTAATGACTGCTGATGTCATTTCCGTATTGTAAATAAGTCCGTTCGCCACAGGATCAAAATAAGGCAACCCTGTTCTTTCATTAAACTGAGGACGAATGACAGACCTGTTATAAGCCAGCCTTACATTGATACTGTTGGAAGGACTGTACGTAAAATTGGCTGATGGCATCCACTGCCATGGCTTTTCTTCAATCGGTTCTTTGGTAACGCTTTTAGGATCATTCGGATCCTGTTGCTGAGAAATAAGATCATACTTAAAATATTCTGCCCGTACTCCCCATACCAGCCTCAACTTATTTTTCCAACGGTTATCAAACATGATGAAAGGTGCGTGCTGGGAAACTTTCCCTTCATATTTATCATTTTTATACAATGCTTTGGTTTGCCACCCGATTCCTCCGGGTACATAATGAGATCCGTCAAACCATCCTGAAAGTGCTCCATACATGATCAGCATATTCTTTTCACTATTCGGAACATCGCGGTTTTCATCTACCCTCAGGAAAAACTTCTGTTGCTGGTTGGTATTGCTTTTTGAGGCCCCTGCATACCCCACCTTAATATCATTTTTAAAATTTCCGGCATCCATACTCCATTTAAAGGCAGCTCCATAATTATAATCCGTTTCTTTATTTGCAATATATCCCCTGGCGAAATTATTCCCGGAATTATAGATCTGGTTATAACTCAAAATTTCGTTGCCGATAAAATTATAATTGGTCTGATACTGTGTATAATCTTTTGTATCGGAAGTGACACCAGTTCTTGCTGCAAACCAGCTGATTTCTTTATTTCCTATTTTATGGTTCCCCTCCAGCTTGTTCTGTAATAAAGTCTGATAAACCGGATAATCCGTAGTTTCTGTTATAGGCTTATCTAAAAATTTAAGGTCTGTGTTGGGAGGAACGATCTCATGGTAAAAATAGTTATAAGCATCCGAGGCATCCCCGTTTCCGCCTGTATATTCATTCCATCCCGTAATCCTTGTCAGAGTCTGATCATAAATATGAGTATAGGAGTTGCGGAATGAAATCCTGTTTTTCCCAAGCTGTAATCCCAGATTCAACATGGCACCGATAGTGGAGTTATAGCTGTACGAGGCTCCTTGATTCCTGAAATTAAAGGTATTGACCGGTGCTATTCCCAATTGTTCCCAGTTGTTATTCACTCCACCTACATTATCCAGCCAGCCTCCTCTGGCTGTATTTTCAATATCCAGTTTATTCTGTTCATTTCTCGTGGTAATGGCAGCAGCAAATCCCCATTTATTATTATTTTTCAGTCTGTAATTTCTTCCCAAAGCAATCTGCATATTGGAATTCAGATCTGCTTTGGTAGCATAATTGGTAAAATTATCATTGGTAAACCTTTTGGATTGTTCAAAAAACAAGGGATTATTCCAATCCATGGCTTCCAAACCTTTAGGGAAATCCCTGGTTCCATCATCATATCCCCAATAATCATATTTTCCTCTTTTCTTTGATAAAAACTCTTTGAACGTAGAGACGTCATTATATGAAGTTCCCAGATTTACCGTGGTAAAATTTTCGTTCGGAATATCTTTCGTTCTCACCTCCACATATCCTCCGGCAAAACTTGCATTCATATCCGGAGTGGCCGTCTTGCTGATCACCACGCTTTCCACCATGGACGTGGGGATGATATCAAATGAAAAATTCTGGTTATAAGCTTCTGTACTAGGCAAATTGATTCCATCCATGGCAGCGGTATTCCAACGCTCCCCCATGGAGCGGACCACTACATATTTATTATCTATCGTGGTTACCCCGGTTACTCTTTTTAATGTTCCTCCTACATCATTGTCCGGTGTTTTTGAAATCTGTTCAGCAGAAATCCCGTCACTCATCTGTGCGGCTTTCTTTTGCTGAGCCAGAAGTCCTGCCTGGGTATCCGCTTTGCGTGTTCCTGTAAGCACCACTTCCTTAATATTCATTTCTTTATCGGAAGAAATATGCTTCATGGCAAAAGAAACAGTATTGATATCGTCATTACTGATTTGCAGTTTCTCCACCCTTAATGAGCTGAATCCCGAAGCCTTTACACTTAGGGTATAAACTCCGGCAGGAATGCTGATACTAAAATCCCCGTTGTTATCCGTTACTGCCGTTTTACCTGCTACACTTACTTCTGCTTTTACAATGGGATTTCCTACCTCATCTACAATTTTTCCTGTAAGCCTTCCGTTTCCCCGGGCAGAGGATATGGAAGTATTCAGGCCCTGATATTTTACTGAGATCAGTTCTCCCCTCTGGCGTACTGCTACAGGTAGATTGTCTGTAATATTTTTCAGGCAATCGTTCACAGGAAGGTTATCACATTTTACCTCTCTCACTTTAAGATCATTTATATCAGCTTTTGAATAGACCAGACGCATTCTTGTTTTATCTGCAAATTCTTCCAATGTATTGATCAAAGGCTTTCCGGCCGGGGCAGAAAAGGACACTTTCATCGTTAACTCCTGCGCGTCTACTGTCGTGGCAAAAAAGATCACCGCTACCGTAAGACTGCATTTCAAATTTCTCATGTTTTTAACACCACTTTTCATTATTGACTGACTCATAATTCTTCGTAAACTCTATCTAAATTAATCCGGTTGCTATTTTTTTAATATGTAAGTGGTATTGTTTTCTTTTTGTACCTCAAGCCCTGTGATAAATGCCAATGCTTCTACATTTTCATCCCAGTTGCTGCCGGTAAGGTCAGCAGTAATTTTTTTTTCTGCTATTTCTTCCGGATATCTGATACTTATTCCATAATTTTTATATAGTATTTCCATGATGCTCCTAAACGAAACATCATTGAAAGTCAGCGTCATTAGTACTGAAGTCTTTTTTCCCGATTGCTTATTTATTTTTTCATTTATTACAGCAGCAGTATGGGCCATTCCAAAATTTGTCCACCTTTGGTTTGGAGTCAGGTAAGAAACTGCAGTTCCGGGTGAAGAAACAGCCACTTTACCTTCATAAAGTTCCACGGTCTTGCGTTCTCCCCGCTGCATTACCTTAAATACCGTTCCCATTACCCTTGTGCTGAAGCCATCCGCACGAACTATGAATGGATGTTTTTTAGATTTAGCTACTTTAAATACAGCATCACCCTGCAAATCCACCACTCTGGTATCAGCGGGAAAAGATTTTTCGACAGTAAGCTTTGCACCCGGTAAAAGCATTACTAAAGATCCGTCCTCAAGTTTTATCGTTTGATTGTCATTGATCGCAACATATACATCCGGTTTTATAAAAAACATATACCCCAGGAAACCTGTAAGACTAAACAGCAGAAGCAATACAGCGGCAGCCCTGTACATATTTTTCTTAAGAGAAAATATATTCGCCTTATGAGATTGTTTAAAGTAAGACTCAAGACCGGCCAATACTTTTAGCTTAGACTCCTGAATATGTTTTTTATCCAAATCTTTAATAGCTTCATTTTTCCATAGTTCAAGGATCACCGATTCTTTCTCTGAGATCTCATCACCAGACACCTCCCTGCTCCATAACTTAAAAACAAATGTCTGTGCCTTGCTGTATTTCAATTTCTTCACTGTATAATGTTGTTGTATTAGTTTTATATTTTTGTATTAATTCTAATAAATACCCTCACTTATAATACTGGGCAAAAAGACAAACTTCCCAAACCCCATTTAACATTTCCTTAATATCACATTTGTTTTTTCAACAAAAACACTTGGTTTATGAACAATTCGATACATTATAAGTGGAAAAATGAAAATATTTTCAGAAATATTTAATCTTATAGGTTATATAATTCACAAAACATTAATATTAGTTTAGGTAAATTTGTAACAGACATTATGAAACCTACAGACTATACTTTATTAAAAAAAATAAAATCGGGCGACCGGCCTGCTTTTGCGATATTGTATGAAAGATATTGGGATAGTTTCTATACAATGATCTTCACACGGACAAAGGACAGGGATGCTACTGAAGAGCTGTTGCAGAACCTCTGGATCAGGATTCTGGAAAATCCGGAGTTTGTACAGACAGATGAGGAGGAAAGTGCCAAAGGTTATTTATTTCGTTTCATCCATTACCGTATTTTGGACTATTATGCAAGCATCAGAAAGATCCAGGAAGTATATGTAGATGAAAGCGAAGATTTCTTAGCCGAAATAACGGATGCAGAATATGCGGAAATACTGGAGGAAAATGATATTACGGAACTGTTTGCTATGATCGATGAAGTGATTTCCCAACTTACTCCCACTGAACAAAAAGTATATGACCTTAGAATCCGCAAGAACATGTCTGTGGTAGAAACTGCTGAAGCCCTTAATTTAAGCAATAAAACGGTGAGTAATAATTTAAGTAAAACCCTGAATGAAATCAGAGAAAAGCTTAATCCCAATTATGAATCTTCCAAAAAACTTGTTTCCCTTCTGATTCTTATGGAAATGATGCCCAATCTGTATTCTTAAAATCATTTAAATCTGATATAAAAATCCGGCCCTGTTTCACAGGGGCCGGATTTTGTTATACTTACTTGTTATTTCCTGTTGAAAAAAATCCAAGATCAATACCTGAAATCATTTTTTCATTTTACAATTCTCATTATTTAACCGATGAATTTGTGGACCCATTTGCTGTAAGGATCTCATTGAGGACTTTTTTTCCATATTCATTATCAGGATTCAGGTCTATTGATTTTCGGTACATTATGGCAGCCTGACTTTTATTTCCTAACTTTAATAATGCTTCTCCGTAACTATCGTACGCATTCCAGCTATTGGGAAACAAATAAACATTCAGTTTAAAAATTTCGGAAGCATTTTTAATATCATTTTCAGACATCATCCGGTACCCCCAATTATTAAGTTCAGCTTCCTGAGGCTTGAAATCCGGATTCTTTTTCTTTTCCGAATTAACCAGTTCTATTGCCTTATCAAAACCAATCTTTTTTAGATGAAGTCTAAGATAAGTAACCGGATCGGATTTAATAATTTCCGGATAATATACTCCGGCAAGCTCTTCCAGAAATTCTTCAGGATAACTTCCTGCTAAATTTGTAAGCACAATAATGGCAAGATGATCATCCGGATATACCAAAAATGCAGATCTTCCTCCTCCTGACATTCCGATAGCCTTGTGTTTTGTCCTGAATTTCGTCAATCCCCAACCGGGAGACCACATAGTCTGACTTCCATTGTTCATTTTTATAGGTTTCCACATTCTCTGCAGAGATTCTTCTGTCTTCAAAAGCTTTCCACTCTGCAGCGCAATGATCCACATGGCCAGATCCTCAGCCGTACTGTTCAGCCCAGCTCCGGTTCTGCTATAAGGAGGAAATATAAAATAGTCGTTGACTAGCTTTTGCCGATTCCCATTTTCTCCTTCGGTCATATTCCTGTAACGGTAAGTGGGTGCAAAGTGAGGAATGACATCCTTGGAATCTCCAAATAATGTATGCGGCATTCCGACTTTTTGAAGCTGTTCCTCTTTAAAAAACTGATCAAAAGACTTCCTACTCAGTTTGTTTATAATCTTTCCCAGTAGATAATAGTTGGTTTGATTGTAGCTAAACTGCTCACCTGTCTTGAATTCCATAGGCAATCCCTTAAGTTCGTCCCAGATTTCTTTTTCAGTTTTCGATGTATCACCGGTAGCCGGATCAAATAACTTGAGTATCTCAGGAAAACCTGAAATATGAGTCATCATTTGTTCTATGGTCACTTTCTGCCATTGTTCCGGAAGATCATCCAGATACCGGGACACGGGTGCAGACAAATCAACTTTGCCTTGCTCAGCCAGCTGCATAATAGCTGTAGCGGTAAATACTTTCGTACAGGAGTTAATAGCAAAAACAGTCGTATCTGTAACCGGAACCTGATCCTGTACATTGGCAACTCCGAAAGATCTTTTCACTATCACCTTACCCTCCTTAACTACAGCGATTTGTAGGCCGGGAATTTTGCGTTCTGCCATTTCTCTTTTAATAATGGCTTCAATGGCTGAAGCTGTTTCCTGGCCATATCCATAAGAAGAAAATATACAAAGAATGAGTAAAAAGAAACTTTTCATGTCGAGGCATTTGTGATAAGACAATATAAACCTGCAATATATTACAAAAAAAGGCACCGAAATATGATTTTATAAAAGTCAAATCATAACCGGTGCCTTTAATTACAAAAAATAGTAGAAAGAATTACTGCTTATTCTTTAATAATTTTTTTAGAGATCGTTTCTTTATCTGTTTTTACCTCAATAATGTAAATACCATTGGCATTCGAAGACAAATCTACACTCGCTTCGTTGGTGTTTATCGTTCCGCTTTGTATCTTTTTACCTGAAAGATCATACACATTGAAGGTTGAGTTTTTAGGTGCATTCAGTACTTTAACCACATCTTTGGTAATGGTAGGAGCAATGATTAAACTTTCGGTTTTTGCAATTCCTCTCTCACTTGTTGCGAGAACTTGTTCACTGTAGCCTGTAACAATAATCGAATAATCCTGAGGGGCCCCTGCTCCGGCACTGTTCACCAGATTCCCTTTATTTGTGATTTCTATCCTGTAATTTCTACCTGCAACCGGAGCATCAATGACTACCTGTTCCACGTTATCCACCGTGTTATCTCCTTTGGTTGCCGGGGTCATAGGACTAGCAGCATCAAGTTTCCATGGAGTATAAACCGTATTATTCGTCGTATCAATGATTCTCAGATCCAGATCATTCACCAATCTCGAGCTTCTGTTGTTATAAACTTGTCCCCAGGTTAGGTTCGCAGGAACATTGTAAGCAGGATCAATCCAGGATATGGTTACTTTTAGAGGTTCAGTTCCTGATGCTTTTATCACTTTTGTGTTGGCAACACCGTTATTGAGAGTTTCATTATTGAAAACTACAGTATTGTTTGCTTTTCCAACCAATAGCTCAGCGCCTTTTTTTGCATTGATATATCCCCAGCCAAACCATGGATCAGGACCTACATTACCTGCTTCAGAAGCAGAATGAACCATTAAAGTTTTAGCACTGGCAGCATTAAGAAGCTGATCAGAAAATAGATCTTTGTAAATCTGGGACCATAAACCGATTACTCCGGTTACCACCGGGGCGGAATAAGATGTTCCACTTCCATAATCATATTTCACACTTCCCGTAGTATCTTCTGCTGTAGAAGCTGAAAACACATTTGTACCCGTGGTTGTGATATCCGGTTTTATTCCACCGTCATCTCTTGGTCCTGCACTGCTGTAATCAGAATGCACCACATCCGAAGGAACAGAATATTTAAAGTTATTCGTAGAGATCACATCTGTAGCGCCTACCACAATAATATTTTTGGCTAATGAGCCTTGACCTATACAGTCATAGCCTTGTGCACAATTATTTGCAGGTAAAGTATCTGTAGAAGCAAACTGAACCAGATTACCATTGCTGTCTCTGTAATACTTTGGAAATGTTGTGGTTCCTGGCATTGTAGGGCCATATCCGAAAGAATTCCCTGCTGATTTTACTATAATATAAGAAGGATTACTGTATACGATCTGATCATAATTCTGATCATTGGATAAATAAGATCCCTGAGTATCAAAAGAGGTATCAGGACTATCATAAGCACCATTCCATAGCCAGACATTGCTTCCGTTAGCATCTTTTACTACATCCCAACCTGGATTAACCCCGTAAGAATGATTGGATATTTTAGGCTGTGCAATTAATATTTTTTGAAATACATTACTTGCCGCTGTATTTCCCGGTAGTACTGTTTGAGCAAATCTATATGAATCTATGGTTGAATTTACCGCAACTCCCTGGATATTTCCAGTAACTGCCGCACCATTTAAAGTTCCTGAAATGGTTAATGCCCTGCTTCCTATAAATCCGGCAACTCCTGTTGAATGTGCACTGTAGATCTGAGTTGAAGCTTCTCTATTGGTAATTCTACCAACTGCATTGTCAAATGCGGGATGAGCAGCATAAACCCTTCCTCCGTCAAAGACCGTAAATTTAATATTCTCTCCTTTGTATGCATTGGTAAGTCCCGCTACACTACCCGCTGTGTTCAGAGCGTCAGCATTGGCATTCTGAACTTGTCTTATATCCTGCTGTTTGTAGAAGTAAGGCTTTCCATCAGGTAGAAATCCTGCCAGATTGCTTCTTTGCTCTTCAATTTCCTTTTGATTGGCTGCTCCTTTAGCGGAACCATATTGTTTGGCTACATATGAATCAAACCTGTCGTTGTTTTCTCTGTTTTGCTTTTCGAATTCTTTTTGTAAGATATCATTGGATTGAGCACTCGCAAGACTAACCATCAGGGTGCTGATTACAAGTAATTGTTTTTTCATTAGTGGTAAATTTAAATATGTTTTTTAAGTTAAAAATCAATCCAAAAAGAGCATCTTTTACAGCTCAGAAAAGCACTTCACCAAAATCCATCCTGCATTTAATTATTATCCTTTATTTTCTAATAATCCATGAATTATTTATTTTTTTTGAAAGGATCACGTTTTATTAATGCAATTTAATTGCAATAATAATAAAAAATTTTTAAAAAGCAACAAAGTTGCAATTAATATTCAATAAAAAATTTCCCTTCTTCCGGCTTATAAATGATTTATACATTACATAAGAATAAGTTGAATAAATTAAACACATAACATCAATTTTGTAAATTTATTATCTGAATATGCCTGCAAATATAAAATATACTTTCAATTAGTCTACTAAAATAGTAGACTTTTTTATTATGTTAAGTACTTCCCTGTTTTTGATCAGCCTAAAAAGATCATAAAAACAGTAAATTCAGATTTTCATATATTCACAAAATGTTTGGACCTATAAAGACATCTTTTAAGTTTAAACTGACAGAAATAAAATTAATACGATGGAGATAAGATCAGCACAGTCATTTATTGATTATTACGAAAAAGTACGGTCCCGAACCCTTCGGCTGCTGGAAGTTATCCAGCCGGAACACCTTGATTTTTCATATAAACCGGGAAAGTTTACCGTAGGCGACCAGATCAGGCATATTGCAGCCATTGAACGTTATATGTACGGAGAAACCATTGCAGGAAGAAGGAGTGCTTATCAGGGCTGCGGAAAAGAGCTGGCAGATGGTTATGACAACATACTGAAATATTTTAACGAAATGCACCGGCAGACTATCGATATTATAAGCCGGCTATCGGATGAAGACCTGTATAAGAAGTGTCTTACTCCCGCGAATCAGGAAATTACAATATGGAAATGGCTGCGGGCAATGCTGGAACATGAAATCCACCACAGAGGCGAACTTTATATTTACCTGAACCTGTTGGATGTAAAAACACCTCAGATTTATGGCTTTTCGGCAGAAGAAGTACAGGAAATGAGTGTGAAAATAGAATAAAGATATTTTTCTTAATTGCATATTGCCCTTATCCTCTCCTCCGATCAGGCTATTATACACTGATCTTATACACACATCTCTGAGCTCCGGACAGGATATGCTTTACCCTTTCTACTTTATAGTCCAAACCTATCAGGTTCTGAAAATTGGATAATTCTGCCCGGCAAAACCCCTGGCATTCACTTGCAGCTGCACAGATCGGACAATGGTTTTCTATTAAAAAATAATCAGCTCCTTCCTTTGTCCATTCTGCCATATACCCTTCGTCATTCCTTATTTTTGATAGAATTTCCAGTCGGTCTTCCAACGATTTTGCTTTGGTAAGCGCTTTCTCGTACCTCTGATACGTCGTTTTTTCCCTGTCATTGATCAATAAATCCAGTGCATTATCTCCCAATAGGTCTTTTACAGACTTCAGAAGCTGTACGGTAACGTCAGCGTGGGTATCCGGGAATTGTGAAAGCCCCCTTCGGGTAAGGATATAATAAGTGGAAGGACGCCCCACTCCTTCACTCCTGATAACAGACTCAATAAGTCCTTCTTTAACAAGATTTAGCAAGTGCTTTCTCGCCCCTTCCTTTGTTATGGAGAGTTCTTCAGAGATCAAAAGCGAAGTAGCTTCCCCTCTCATCTTTAAAAACATCAGAATACGATCTGCTGCCGGTTTTTTCATTTGGCAATATATAGGTTGTTTTATTTCTTACAACAAAGATAGTCATTTTCTATTATATCGGCTTTATAACGACAAATCAGTCATTTATAATATATGGGAGGACTCAATAGGACCACCAATTAAACAACCCAAAAGTTGTTTAATTGAAATAAATGTTTACCTTTGAAACACATTAATAAAAAATCAAAGTAATGAACGCATTTACCCTACCCCAGCTGCCGTATGCTTACGATGCATTAGAGCCTTTTATTGATAAAGCAACAATGACTATTCATCACCAAAAACATCATCAGGCATACGTTGATAATCTAAATGCTGCCTTAGAACAGGCCGAAGAAAAAGAGACTGATCTGGATTCTCTTCTACAGAGGATCAGTGAGTACAGCCCTGCTGTAAGAAATAACGGCGGTGGACATTTTAACCACTCTTTATTTTGGGAAATCCTCTCTCCTGCACCTAAACTTCTTCCTGAGGGAAAACTTGCAGAGGTAATCGACTCCACTTTTGGAAACCTTGATACCCTTAAAACTGAGATAAAAAAAGCAGGTCTGGGACAATTTGGGTCGGGATGGGTTTGGCTCTATGTAAAATTCAATGGTTCTATTGCCTTAAGCTCAACCCCTAATCAGGACAATCCTATGATGGATATTCAATCTGCCAACAGAGGGTTTCCAATATTGGGAATAGATGTTTGGGAGCATGCTTATTATTTAGCCTACCAAAATAAAAGAGCAGATTATCTGGATGCATTCTGGGCAGTTCTTGACTGGGCATCAGTAGAGAAAAAATATGAAGAAGCTCTCTCAAAAATCAAATAACATTCCTAGAACAAAACAGGTTGCCTACTTATGAACCAGAATATTTTTATTAATAAAGCTGAGGCTTCGGGAATCATTCCATTTGATCTTTGGGATTATAAACCCACTATAGAGATTGTTGAGTTTGATCTTAAGGATCATCTCTTCATGGGAATGATTCTCAAAGAAAAAGAATTTAAAGAGTCCCTGTCATCTATTGATTTCTCGGTGTACACTGGAAAAGCCGTCGCTGTTATCTGCTCTACAGAGGCCATCATTCCACCGTGGGCATATATGTTACTGATGGATAAATTATCCGGGTATTCTGTTTATACAGATATACGCAGTTCAGAAGAGATCCTTCTGGATCTTTGGAAAAAAGAACTTCAAAATGTAGAACCGGAGCAGTATAAGGATCTTAAAATTGTTGTTAAAGCAAGATCCGAAACTTCTCCTGCTCTTTATCTTTTAATCACCCAGCTTATGAAACCATTTGTCAAAAGTCTGATGTATGGTGAAGTAGGCCTTCCTAAAGTCATATTAAAAAATTAAATAAAATGAAAGCAATTATCTTCAACGGCGCTTTGGAGAGAAGACCAAAATCCACTTCAGGGATCCTTTCCAAATATTTTACGGACAAACTTGAAGAGCTGGGCATCATTCATGAAACATTTGCCCTCGCTGATTCCGGTATTCCACTTTATGATATTACCCTTACCAAAACACCATTGGCTGTAGAGCGTATGACCCAATTATTCCTGGGAGCAGATATTCACTTCTGGCTGACTCCTCTCTATCATGGAAGTATTCCGGGTGTAATGAAAAACTGCCTGGACTGGCTTGAGGTAACCGCTGACAATGAACAGCCCTACCTTACAGATAAGACAGTAGGCCTTGTATGCTGGGCAGATGGTTTACAGGCCATGCAGGGGATCAACGCAATGGATTCTATTGCCAAATCGTTACGGGCATGGCCGCTGCCTTACAGTGTTCCTATGATCAGAACGTCCCTGTTTGATGCTGAAAATAAAATCTCTCCTCTTTATTCCGATAAGCTGGACAGATTGATCAGCATCGCAACCACAAACAGGATAGAAAAAATAATTTATTCCAAAGTATAAAGAAAACATCGGGATTGATAATATAAAATCCCGTACCTTTATTAAAGAATCTAAACGATTGATATCATGGCTATAACAATAACGGATGCGTGCATTAACTGTGGAGCCTGTGAGCCGGAATGCCCAAACTCTGCAATTTATGAAGGTGCCATCGACTGGCGTTGGCAGGATAAAACAAAGCTTTCCGGGAAAACTATTTTTCCTGACGGTACGGAAGTAGATGCCAATGCCTATAACCAGGCTATTTCTGATGATGTTTATTATATTGTCCCGGGAAAATGTACAGAATGTAAGGGTTTCCATGAAGAGCCTCAATGCAAAGCGGTTTGTCCGGTAGACTGTTGTGTTGATGATCCTGAACATCGGGAAAGCGAAGAAGTTTTATTTAGCCGTCAGCGGTTTTTGCATACCTGAGATTAACAAAACCATAATCTTTAACAGCTATTTCCTACATAAAGATTTGAATGTAAATAAAAAGCCAACTCTACAGAGTTGGCTTTTAGTATAATGAGCATCTTAATGCATCTTTATTTTATTCCTTAATGATCTGGCTTACCTCATCAAATTCACGTTCAATAACCGGATCAGGTTTATAGGTAGCCAATGAAACAATAACATTGGTGATGAATGAAAGTGTAAATCCGGGAATCATTTCATACCAGTCTTTCAGTGGATGCTGAATATACACCCAGCATAGGATGGTTATACCTCCGGCCAGCATTCCTGCCAAACCACCCTGCCACGTTGTCTTTTTCCATAAAAGAGATAGTAAAATCAAAGGACCGAATGCAGACCCGAAACCTGCCCATGCATTTCCCACAAGATTAAGAATACTATCCTTTGGATTCAATGATAATAACATAGCAACAACAGCAACTAACAGAACGGAAAGCCTGCTGGCGATCAGTAATTGTTTTGAGGTTGCCTTTTTATTCAGAAAAGCTTTGTAAATGTCTTCTGTTAATGAGCTCGAAGTAACCAGCAACTGAGATGAAATGGTACTCATTACTGCTGCGAGAATCGCTGTAAGCAAAAATCCTGCAATAAACGGATGGAATAGTATCCTTGAGAAATAAATAAAAATAGTCTCTGCCTCGGTTTTTGAAGCATCAAATTTCATCATGGTATTTACATCAAACTTTTGCAGATAAGCAATTCCTACCAACCCTATTGCTAAAGCGCCAGCAACAGTAAAGATCATCCATGTGATTCCGATCCGTCTTGCTTTGATCAGATCTTTCGGCTTATCAATTGCCATAAAACGAACCAGGATATGTGGCTGCCCACAGTATCCTAATCCCCACGCAAGAAGGGAAACAATACTCACCGTGGTCGTTCCCTTAAACAGGTCCAGGTACTTTGGGTCTTTTGCTTCGATCAATGAAAAAGTTTCCTGAACACTTCCTATCTCAGAAATAGCGACAATCGGTACAATGACAAGCGCCAGTACCATAATTGTTCCCTGCACAAAGTCCGTTAAACTCACCGCAAGAAATCCTCCTAAAAATGTATATAATACCACAACCAAGCTCGTTAATAATAAACCGGCAGTATAGTCCATCCTGAATGCGGACTCGAATAATTTCCCCCCTGAAACCATTCCTGCAGAAGTATAGAGGGTAAAAAACACAAGAATAAAAATAGACGAAGTTATTTTGAGAAGGTGATTTTTGTTTTTAAATCTGTTTTCAAAAAATACCGGAAGTGTAATGGAATTCTGGGCAACCTCTGTATATACCCGGAGTCTGGGTGCGACAATAATATAATTGAGATAAGCTCCTATCGTGAGCCCTATCGCGATCCATGCACTGGAGATCCCGGTAAAATACATGGCCCCGGGAACTCCCATCAGCAACCAGCCACTCATATCGGCAGCCCCGGCGGATAGCGCGGTAACAGCTGCTCCCATTTTTCTTCCTCCTATTAAAAATTCCTCTGAATTACTGGTTGATTTCCTGTAAGAATAAATACCTATGCCAATCATCAGCAACAGGTATAATCCGACAGAAATTGCTTCATATACTTGCATATCATTTTTTTTGCGACACCGAATATAACCATTTTCTGAAAAACAGATGTATACCTGTTCATACAAATCCTCCTGAACAAGCAGGAAAAGTGTTTATTTTACAAGTTTTTGGGCCCTTCTCAGATTATCAGAGGCCTGCAAAATCTTATTCTTCAGGATTTTATTATAATCCGGATTGTTCAAAAGGAACTGATTGACAATTTCAAGTGCCTTTGGATCCTGATAATTTCCGAATGCAGAACGAAGCCAGTTATCAGGAAAAAATATGTCTCCGGTTTTTTGTATTTCCTGTAACAATTCTAAAGTTTTTGGAAGATAGCTGATAGAAGTCTGCTGTCTCAATGGGTGATGTAAATATCCTACGGCAGCCACCACGGCAGATTCATTGGTTCTGTTTTGTTTTTCGGATAAGCTTTTGAAAAAATCATCACGGATTTTCTGATCTGAAGATGCCGCTTTCATAATGATCTTAAAACGGTTGATCCGGTCCGGGTTTTTAATACGAGCTAACTGTTCCTGCAGGAGATCATTATTGTTGTTATTCCTTAATGATAAGGAAAGCGCAAGTCCTGTATAATCCTCATCATTCAAAGACACACCTTCGGGTGGAGTTTGTGATTTCCAGATGGCATACAAATTATCATACGCTTTTTTAGATTGAAAGATTCCCTGGTATCCGTCAAAAAGAATTTTTTTATTATTTTTTGTGGTTTGCACCTGTAACGCTTTCCATAAGGTATTTTCTAAATTTTCCGATTCTTTTATCCGCTGAGATTCCGGTAAAAATTCCCAGTAAATACCCGAAATATATCCCATGATAAGACGTAGATTCAGCTCTGAACTTTCATTTTGAAGTTGTGCTGTAAAAAAATACAACAAATCCTGTGGACTAATGCCCGTTCCTCCCAGCATATTTTCATATAATGAAATATAGGCGCTCGCTCTGTTGACAGGATCTTTAACCAGAGAAAAGTTGGACAGCATCCCTTTGTCTATACCGAATATGCCGTATCCAATACCGGAAGAGTTCTGAAGAATGAAAAGAGGTTTCATTTTTCCTTTTAATGCTGTAATTTCCTGCTGTCTTCCTGAAATTTTAACTTCTGTTTTTTCAACCCTGTCCGGATAAAATAAAGCAATCTGGAACTCCTGTGGCCAGGATTTATGCTCTTTTCCATGCTCGGGATGTTGTAAGATCGTAAATTGATCAATCGTATTCCCTTTATATTGTACTTCATTATCAAAAACCGGTCTTCCGGGATCATTCACCCAAACTTTATTCCAGCTTTGTAAATCCTCATCTGTATATTGGTCCAGAATCCTGATAAGATCCGGCCAGGTTGCATTGCTGTATGCATATTTCTTAAGGTATTCATCAATTCCTTTCCTGAAATTCTCCTCTCCTGTTAACAGCTCCAGCTGTCTCATCATAATGGGGGCTTTGTTATAAATAATAGGACCGTACATCATTCCTGCATTTTTCAGATTATCCAGAGTCTGACGTATCGGATTCGCTCCCAGAGTCCTGTCTACTGAATAAGCAGCCGGAAAGTGTGTCGTTAAAAACTTGAGATCATACACACTTTTATCTGATGCAGCTCCGGTACTTTTGTCTGCCATAAAATTGGCAAATACCTCTTTCATCCAGACATCGTTGAACCAATCCATTGTCACCATATCTCCGAACCACAAATGGGCTACTTCATGGGCAATAAGATTGGAACGACTGTTTAACTGATTTTGGGTGGCATTTTTATCTAAAAACAAGGTTGAGTTTTGAAATAGTATAGCCCCGGGATGCTCCATACCTCCAAACTGAAAATCGGGAACCGCAACCATTCCATGCTTTTGGAATGGATGTGGAATGTCAGTCCATTTCTCATAGTAAGCTAGAGAATTTCGATAGAGTGTGAATACAGAGTCCATACTGTTCTTAATTTTCACAGAATCCGTTTCACGGTATAGGATTTTAGAATCTTCTTTTCCGATTTTTGCTGTAAAATCTTTAAAATCTCCGGCAGCAAAAGAAAATAAATAGGTTGGAAGCAGGTCTGAAGCTGCAAAATTCAATGTTTTTGTTCCTTTCCGGATACTTGTTTCTTTCAGTTTTCCATTGGCTAAAGCATTCCATTTTTCAGGAATCGTAAGGGATAAGGTGTAACTGGCTTTCAGATTGGGCTGATCAAAACAGGGAAACATAGTCCTGGCCCGGTCTGGAACAAAAAGAGTATACAGATAACCATCACGTCTGTTCAATGCTGCATTACCTGCGAGAAACGTAAAATGAATCTCGTTCGCTCCTGATTGAAGAAATCTGGATTCAATTATTATATGTTCATTTTCCAGAACCGGTTTTACGGCCTTACCGTTTACAGATACAGAAATTAAATATGCGGCTTCTTCCTTAAAGTCTATTTGTAACGGAGCTTCATCCTGTTTTTTATAGGTAAAATGCAGAATTTCATTTGCCTTTATCCTTTCGGATTTGCTTTCCGGAATGTTTAAACTAAGCTCATATCTGATGCCGCTTAATGTATTTTTTCTGAACTGTGCCAATTCGTAAGAAACTCCTTGTTCTACCCTTGGCGGGGATTTCATTTGTGCCTGAGAATAACTAGCAAATGCAACAATAAATAACGTCAATAATCCTTTTTTCATAGATCAAATATAAGAATTGATCGGAAATTAAATGCAGCTAAAAGATAAATGCAGAAATAACAAGGGTGGATGGCAAAGCCAAAGATAGTATATAGATTATTGTTCATTTCATCAAAGGCTTTTTAATCCTGATTTTGCAGTTCCCTTATTTCAGCATAGCCATCAAATTCATAAATTGGGCAGGTTTTCATTATTTCTACCGCTTCGTCAAAATCAGTACACTTCAACAACAAATACCCTCCAACGATTTCATGATGATTCTTATAGATTTCATTGGTGACTGTATTTCCATTATCTTTTATCATTCTTCCTTCTAATGTTAAGCCGCTCCCACCTTCCAGCTTTCCCTTTTGTCCCCAAGTCGAAAACCAATTCTTCCAATTTTCCTGATGAGCTTTAATATCATCATCAGAATGTTGTATGGTCCTTCCATCAGGTTCTCTAAATAATACGATAAATTTTTTCATTGTTTTATATTTAAATGGAATGAGTGAATCATAGCATAACTTTTAAAATTAGCTTTTAATGATTGGTATCAAATACCTATTAAGATCTTTACATTTAAAAAAGATACCTCCGATACCTGTTACTTTTTTCATGTTTATTGTTTTAGTGTTTAATAATTTGAAAAGTTTTTAAAATTATTAATTTTTTTAATCTGCCATCCAATATTTTTATCATTTCTCAGTTATTTTCATGAATAACAAACTATTAATCCTATAACAAGATGAATCAAATCCGGTAACTGGCCGATCCGTAAACCTAAGACCATGATGCAAAACTCACAATTGTTTGAAAATTAACAGTGATAAATGTATTTTACAAATCAAAATACCTATTTTCGCGATGTATATTTTCAAAGGACGTATTTCTAAGTTAAAAATATTCACTAAAAACTATAAAACTGTGACCTACCTATTCCTCAAAAACCTCTTCCTGAGTTAAATTAAACTTCCTTTTCAATCCTTGTAACAATCCACCATTAAACCCTACTACTATATTTAAAAAATCTACTACTTAAATAATAAACTGAATGCAAACATCTTTTTTTAAAATTGCGGCTGCCTCAGCTGCACTCTGTTTCAGTACGGTCGTTTTAGCCCAACAAAAATACACGGTTAGCGGAACGATCAAGGATAAAAAAAACGGAGAATTGTTGATTGGGGTTACCGTAAAAGTAGCTGAAGATCCTTCGATAAATGTGGTTGCCAATGAATATGGCTTCTACTCTTTATCGCTACCGGAAGGAAATTACACCATGATCATTTCATATCCGGGATACAGGGATTTTGAACAGAGCATCACGGTAGATAAGAATATCAAGCTGGACCTTCCGCTGAACCAGGAGGAAGAAGAGAGAACAGCAAAGATTGATGAAGTGATCATCTCCGGAGTAAAAAAAGATAAAAACCTTTCTACTGCCCAAATGGGTACCGAGACTTTAAGTATTAAAAATATTGAGAAGCTTCCGGTTTTATTCGGTGAAAAGGATGTTATGAAAACCATTCAGTTGTTGCCGGGGATCAAAAGTAATGGTGAAGGAAGCAGTGGATTCAGTGTTAGAGGTGGAGCTACTGATCAAAACTTAATTTTACTGGATGAAGCTCCTGTTTATAATGCTTCTCACCTGTTGGGCTTTTTCAGCACATTTAACAGTGATGCCTTAAAGGATGCCAGTATCATCAAAGGAAACAGCCCCGCACAATACGGTGGTCGCCTTTCTTCTGTCATGGACGTGAAAATGAAGGATGGAAATAATAAAGATTATAATATCAATGGAGGAATTGGTTTGATCAGCAGCAGATTAAGTGTGGAAGGTCCTATTCAAAAAGAAAAATCATCGTTTATAGTTTCCGGAAGAAGAACGTATGCGGATTTATTTCTAAAAGGAAGTGAAGATTTTAAGGACAGCAAGCTGTATTTCTATGATCTGAACTTAAAGGCCAATTATCAGATCAATGATAATAACCGACTGTATTTATCCGGATATTTTGGAAGAGACGTTTTGGGAATCGGGAAGACCTTTGCGACAGACTGGGGAAATACAACCGCTACTTTGCGATGGAACAGCATCATCAGCAGTAAATTATTCTCCAACACTTCCCTGATCTACAGCGACTATAATTATAAAGTAAGCCTGGAAAGTAATGATAATAAATTCGGACTGAACTCAGAGATCCAGGACTGGAACCTTAAACAGGATTTCACATGGTTTGCCGGAAATAAGCATTCGGTTCGTTTTGGCCTACAGTCCATTTACCATACCCTGACACCGAGCAGTGCCTCAGGAACAAGTGTCAGCAGCTTTCCAAGAAATCCACGGTATTCGTGGGAAAATGCCATTTATATAAACGATGATTTTAAAGCAACCGAAAAGCTGACCATTAATTATGGTGTGCGGCTCTCTACATTCAGTGTTTTAGGTGGAGATACATTTAATAGTTATGATAACGGTGTTCTTACGGACAGCAGATATCTTGAAAAAGGAAAATTCGGGAAAACGTATGTAAATCCGGAACCGCGTATTACAGCCAATTACAGGATCAATGAAGTGAGCAGTGTAAAAGGAGGATACTCCAGAAACACCCAGAATCTGCATCTTTTGAGCAATAGCAGCAGCGGAAACCCTACAGATCAGTGGATCGGAAGCAGCTATACGGTAAAGCCCGAAATTGCAGATCAGGTAAGCGTAGGCTACAGCAGAAATTTCAATAACAACAATTACGAGATTAATGCTGAGGTGTATTACAAATCAATGAAAAATCAGATCGACTTTAAAAACGGTGCGCAAATTACTTTTGATACTGCAGCAGATGTAGAAAGTGAGTTATTATTCGGAAAAGGAAGGGCTTATGGTCTGGAATTGATTGCAAAAAAGAAAAGCGGGAAATTAACAGGCTGGATCTCATATACATTGTCTAAAACAGAGAGAAAAATCAATGGGATTAATGATAACGAATGGTACAATGCAAGAATGGATAAAACCCACGACTTATCCGTTGTGGCCACCTATCAGCTAAACCCCAAATGGTCCTTTTCCGGATTATTTGTTTACAGCACCGGAAATGCGGTAACTTTTCCTACCGGAAAATATGAGCTGAACGGACAAACCGTTTTCCAGTACAGCAGCAGGAATGCGGATAGAATGCCTGCTTACCACAGGATGGACCTAAGTGCTACTTATGAGCCTAATTCCACTAAACGCTTCCATGGATCTTGGTCATTTGGTATTTATAATATATATGGTCGAGAAAACGCCTATACTATTACTTTTGAAGACAATCCAAATAATCCGGGAACTACGCGTGCTATGCAAACTTCATTATTCCGTTGGGTACCTAATATTACTTACAATTTCAAATTTTAAATCATGAAGAATATTTTTTTTATCATATTATCCTTGTTTTTATTGACCTCTTGTCAAAAAGAAATAGACCTTGATCTGGCTGATCAGAGTGGAAAGATCGTCATTGAAGGAAACATTACAGATCAACCTGGTCCTTATATTGTAAGAATAACAAAATCAGTAGCGGTTACAGAAAATAATTTGTATCCTGCTGTTACCAATGCACAGGTGATTGTAAGCGATAACATGGGACAAACCGAAACCCTGCAATATATCGGAGACGGAAAATATCAGACGACCAACTTCAGCGGAGTATCAGGAAGGACTTATACTTTAAAAATACAGGCTGAGGGACAACAATATACTGCTCAAAGCACTATGCCCGCAGCTGTAAGTTTTGATGGCCTTACTCAGGATTCCTTTGTATTCGGAGGAGAGACCACTTATACCCTTTTGCCTCTTTTCACGGATCCTGTAGCCTTGGGAAACCGTTATCTTTTTAGCTTTACTATCAACAGCAAGCCTAAAAAGACGCTTGAAGTATTTTCAGATAATATCAATAACGGATTACTGAATCAGCGCCCTTTGTTTCTTCCCAATGATGACGAAGACGGAAACAGCCACAAGGTTGTAGTTGGTGACACCATCCATGTCGAAATGCAATCTATTGATAATAATGTATTCACGTACTACAGTGCATTGCTTCAAATCATTGATGGAGGCGGCCCCGGTGGTGGAGTAACTCCATCCAATCCGCCGAGTAACATCAGCAATGGTGCTTTAGGTTATTTTTCTGCTCACACTCTGAGTAAAAGAAATGCTGTAATTCAATAATCTATAACGATTGAATCAAAAAAAAAGGCTATTCCGAAAATCCGGGATAGCCTTCAATATAATCAGTGTTAAATATGTTTTTATTTTTCTGCTGAACCGTTTTTATAAACCGGATTCCAGCACTTTTAATAATTCAGTCTGCTGAATAAGATCATTCTTACTGCTGATGAGATTATAATTGGCCTGGAGCCAACCGTTCCTTACAACGAAGAAGGTATAGGCATCCATTAAACCCTCTTTGTATTTTTCTTCCGATTTCTGAAATGACAGTTTCTGATTTTCAAAATTGAGATCCAGAAGATGGTATTTTTCCTGTGCATTCAGAAACTGGGCTTTTATGGAATTGATGGTTTGTGTGAGATTATTAATTACCAGTTCTTTGTCATAGTTGGAATTGATAGCATTCAGTTTTGCGATCTCAACATTTGTTTTTACCTGAAGTTTATTGAAAACGGGAATACTGAGGCCGAAACTAAGGGATTGATTCTTATTTTGTCCGAACTGATCAGAAAAACTAAGGGTCGACGCATTATCTTTTCCCAAAACCTTATTATAAAAAGTTGACCAGCTATAGGTTCCGTTCAAAGTTGGCCAATATCCGGCTCTTGCTACCTCTTCCTTTTTTTTCTGTGCATTGATCTCCGCCATCACCGACTGGTAAGCCGGATTCTTTTCTAAAAGCCTTTTTGTAAAGTCGGGATCCTGAAATTCACTTTCTGAAAGAGGATTCTCATTATCCATAACAAAATCTATCGAATCTTGTGTTACCGCCATAGCATTGAGAAGGTTAATCCTTGACAGGTCACGCTGGTTCTTGGCGGATACCCATTGCTCCTGTAAAGTTCCTAAATTGGCTTTTATATCATAGATATCGCTTTTGGGCCTGTTGCCAATCTCCACCTCCTTTTCAGTCCGTTTAATCTGCTCTTCAATGCCTGAGATCTGGGTTTCCAGCACTTCCAGCCAGCTTTTGCTGTTCTGATACGTGAAGAACATCTGTATAACATTCAGCTTTACTTCATTTTTAGCCTGCGCAAGCTTGTAGGTACTGGTTTCTTTATTCAATTTAGAAAGAGAGATATTCAGGAAATTTTTCCAGTTGAACAGTTCCCAATCCGCCCTTGCGTTGAATTGATCGTATTGTGTATTAAGAGCTTCACGCTGATTACTGGACTGGTTGATTGAAGATCCGAAACTATACGTGTGGTTTACCCCTGCTTCTATTGTTGGCAGGAGCATTCCTTTTGATCCGGTGATCAGCCTGTCATTCTTTTCTACGGCAACAGCGGCCTGTTTTATTGACGGATGATGCGTAGATGCATAATCCAGGCACTGTTGCAGGTTCCAGGTTTGCTGCCCCGGATACAGGCTGATAAAAAATATGAAAATGAAATTTTTCATGAGTTCGTTCTGATTTAAGTAGATTAAAAATATAGTATGATTGCGCTACTTATTCATATTTAAGGTACTTTACAAGATTGACTTTTGTAGCTTTGTACGCTTTTATACTTACCACGGCAAATGTCAATGCAAGCAATACACAGAAACTGACGATAAATGGCCATAACGGCATATCAATTCTGTAAGCAAAGTCTTTCAGCCATTCGTTCATCAGGTAGTAACATATAGGTACACTGATCAATACTGCAATTATGGCAATCCAAAGAAACTGTCTGGTCAGTCCGAAGACCAAAATACGGTCAGACGCACCTAAAGTTTTCCTGATCGCTACTTCTTTTAGCTTTTGTTCGATCATCAGGGAAGAGAGAGCAAAAAGCCCAAGCAGAGCCACCATAAGCACCATGGCATTGAGAATAGTAAATAAGGTCTGCTGTTTCTGATACTGTACAAAGGTTTTCGCAAATTTTTGATTTACAAAATAGTATTGGAACGGATATCCCGGCTCAGCTGAGTTTTCCCAGTATTTTTTTACCTTGTTTACTGTTCCTTCAATATCATCAGGTTTTACCTTTACCTGGATACTTTGCAGAGCATACCTGTTTGCGGCAGTTTCTTTGTAATGGAAAAATGCAATGGGCTCTACTTTAAATTTTAAACTTTTAAGATTAAAATCTTTAACGATCCCAACAATCCTATATTTTTTATTGTCATCGAATCCCGGATTTAAATTTCGCGCCAAAGCTTCCTCATCGGTCCAGCCAAACTTTTTAACAAATGCTTCATTTACGATCAGACTGTTAATTGTATCTGAGGCGAGATTAGGGTTTAGCCAGCGTCCTTTTAACAATTTCACTTCCATAAACTGCAGGTAGTTGTAATCCATGGAGCTGTAGTTTGTATTAATAGTCTCCTGCATATAATCGATATTAGCACTTTTCTTCCTGCTACTCCCCGCAACTGCATCTCCAAAGGAAACCGCTTCTACTCCATCAATTTTAGAAATTTCGGACTTCAGAAGCTCATACTTCAGCCACGGTTTAGGATCGTTTTCATTGAAGGTTATCAGCATGATTTGCTTTCCATTAAAACCAAGATCTTTGTTCATCATATATTTTACCTGACTGTTTACAATAAGCCCACCGATGATAAAAAACGAAGAGATCATCAACTGAAGGGTAAGAATTCCGTTTCTTAACCATATCCCGTGCTTACTTCGTGAAAAATTCCCTTTCAGTGTTTCAATAGCTTTAAAGCTGGAGAGATAAAAAGCAGGAATAAGTCCTGACAGCAAAGTAACCAAAAGTACCATGATCAGGGAATAAAGAAAGACATGCCAGTCATTCAGCTTTATTTCTTTATCAAAAAACTTATTAAAGCTCGGAAGCAGGAGTTCCGTAAGGACCAGAGAAATAAAATAGGATACCATGCAAATTATAAAAGTCTCTAAAAGAAATTGTCTCATCAGTGAAGACCTTGTTCCTCCGATTGCCTTTCTCACTCCTACTTCTTTGCCTCTTTGAGATGCTTCTGCTGTTTTTAGGTTAATAAAATTAATAGCAGATAAAACAACGATCAGTACAGATAAAATAAACAAGATCAGCACAGTTTTAAAATCTCCTGCAGCCAGCGGGGAAGATTTCGCATGGAGTTTTATCTTATCAAGTGGAGTCAGTAAAACGGTGTTGGGGCCATATTTTTCGAGAAATTGCTGGGTACTGATTCCAGAATCTTTTGCGTCTACCGCTGCCCTTACTTCAATGATGTCTCTTTTAAATTTCTCACTGAAAACCGACGGATCCACTCCCTTTTTTAACATGAAGAAACATGCATAACGATAGTCATTCCAGTGGTCACGGTCACTTCTGAACTGTTCCACAGGATTAATGATAAACTCCGGTTTTATCTGCGTATTTCCTTCCGGAAGTTCGTATACCGCGGTAACGATATAGTCTTTATTTTCAATCTTTACAGATTCCCCCGCAACATTTGTCTTTCCGAACAGCCTGATAGCCGTCTGTTTGGAAATAGCAATAGAGGTTTCTGTTTTTAAAGCATCTTTTGCTCCTCCTGAAATAATCTTAAAAGGAAAAAAATGAAAGAAGCTTTCAGATGCCAGAAGACCGTCCTGCTGAAATGCTGTATGGTATTTTGTAGTCATTTTATTACCGATTCCGGTACCAAAGAAAAGAACGTAATCCTGAACTTCGGGAATTTTCTTAAGGGCATTGAATGCCATAGGATAAGAAATACTGCTACGGTAAGAGTTCTCTGCCTTAGAATAGGTTTGAAAGGCATAGATATCATCTTTTTTAGGATTCCATTTTTCATAGGATTCCTCATCATTCCAATGCATCAGGATCAGCATAAATCCTGTAAGCCCTATCGTAAGTCCAAATATATTGATAATGGTGGACAGCGCATTTTTTTTATAATTGACGAAAGCAATTTTAAGCCAGTTCTTGAACATAATTCTGTTGTTATTAATAATGAATGGTACAGATCATTTCCATGATCTTCATGGGTACACTGAAGGATTTTGATTTATCCGAATTCTTTAGCATCCGCCTTAGCGAATACATCTTTTCTCTGAGAAGCATGTTCCTCATTAAAAATCTCTCCGTCTTTCATGGTGATGATTCGGGAAGCGTATCCGGCATCATAGGAAGAGTGTGTTACCATAACAATGGTAGAGCCTTCTCTGTGAAGTTCTGCCAACAGATTCATCACTTCGTTTCCATTAGAACTGTCCAGATTCCCCGTAGGCTCATCGGCAAGGATCAGTTTGGGCTTAGTGACAAGAGCCCTGGCTACGGCTGCTCTTTGCTGCTGCCCTCCCGAAAGCTGTTGGGGATAATGTTTGGCCCGGTGGCTGATATTTATCTTTTCCATAATTTCTTCCACCTTCTTTTTTCTTTCTGAGGAGGAAACCCCATTATAGATCAAGGGCAGTTCAATATTTTCATAGACGGTAAGCTCATCTATCAGATTAAAATTCTGAAAAATGAAACCTATATTCTTTTTACGGACATCCGATTTACCTTTTTCGCTAAGTCCCACCATTTCCACTCCTGAAAACTGATAGGAACCGGCTGAAGCAGAATCCAGAAGTCCGAGAATATTGAGAAAAGTAGATTTTCCACAGCCTGAAGGTCCCATTACAGCAAGGAATTCTCCTTCTTTAATGCCCAGGCTTACCTTATTTAATGCATGGGTCTGAACATCTTCTGATATATAAATTTTTGAAAGGTTATGAATATTGATCATGATAATTTGATATTTAATTGTATTATGTATTGTTGATAAATCCCTGATATCAGGTTCATTAGAGAAGCTTTTACCTAAATTGCTGAATCGGCTTCATCTCTGTAACAATATGAATTAAAAGTATTCATATTTTTACTTTTTTATGGTGAGTATCTCATATTTTTTAAGATCCGCATAATCTGATATGATTACCGTTTCTCCTTCATGAAGCCCCGATTTCACTTCATAATATAAAGGGTTTTCCCTACCCAGGCTTACGTTTCTCCGTTCGGCTTTATTTCCTTTAACCACAAACACCCATTTCCCATTGGTATCTTTATAAAAATTCCCTTTTGGAATCATGGTACTCTGTGTATCTGCCGAAAGTTTTAGTTTTACTCCGAATGTCATCCCTATTTTGAGGTTTTCAGGCTTTTTGTCCGTGAAATTAAGCTCTGCTGAAAACTGCCCGTCTTTTACTTCAGGAAGTATTTTGGTAATCACCACCTCATCTTCCTGTCCGTTATTATCCAGAACTCCCTTAATTCCGTTTTGCAGTTTGTTGATGTAATATTCATCTACTTTAGCTACCAGCTTATAGCCGTCCATCAGATCTATTTTTCCAATGCTTTGGCCATTCGTAAGGTTCTCACCTACCGATATTGTGAAAGATGAAAGTCTTCCGGAAGCCGGAGCCATGATCAGGAAATTATTTTTGTTAGAATGTAGGATTTGTAAGCTTTTATCCATCTGGTTTATCGATGTATTAATTGCCGACATTTGAGCGCTTCTGGAATTTTTTTCACTGGAATAGCCTTTTTCTACAATTGATTTCCTTTGTTTCTGGTACGTAAGATTCTGCACACTGATGTCATAATCTGTTTTCTTCCCGATCTCTGCATCATAGAGACGTTTTTGAAGGTTAAAATTCTGTAGGGCTGTATTATAATCATTCTGTGCCTGCAGCAATTCCTTATCCTGGGCCAGCTCCTGATTTTTCAGTTCCAGAAGTGTACTCCTCATCTGGCTGATCTGCTGCATGATCCCTGTTTCCTGATTCATATAGCTGAATTCGGTATTCGGATTGTAGACTCTTGCTATCGGCTGACCTTTTGTGACCATCTGACCGTCTTCAGCAAATATTTCCTTAACCGCTCCTCCTTCCAGAACATTTACAAA
This sequence comes from Chryseobacterium sp. B21-037, assembly GCF_028570785.1. Lineage (NCBI taxonomy): Bacteria > Pseudomonadati > Bacteroidota > Flavobacteriia > Flavobacteriales > Weeksellaceae > Chryseobacterium > Chryseobacterium sp. B21-037. Next base: position 613,509 of record NZ_JALGCB010000001.1, on the reverse strand, counting down.
TGAAGATTTAAGCGATTGTGTCTGTGCATTCACCATCAGCATATCTTCAAATTTCCCTCTCGTAACCTTATCGGTCTGGATATCTTCTGCCGAAACATTATACGTCTTTTTCTGGCTGCTGAAATACATCCCGGAAAGCGACAAAACAGCTATAGCTCCCAATCCCCCTAAAACAAATTTTAATTTCGATTTCTTTTTTACTATTTTCGTATCCATAATAAAGATAACTCTTTTTGTTACAGTAAATTACACAACACAGATGCCAGAAAATTATACTTTTATAAGTGTCTGATAATCTGAAATAATATTAATAAGAGGAGTTGATCAGGTGTTCATTATCGGACACTTTTTGTCCGATAATGAACATTTTTAATAGAAAAAGAATGAGTTTTAATACAATCAACAAATACCGATATGCGAAAAAAAGAAGCGCACATTCTCATTGTAGATGACGACGAAGACATTTTGTTTTCTGCAAGAGTCTGGCTTAAAAAATTTTTCACAGAGGTCAGCTGTCTTAGTAAGCCCGTACAGATCATGAAATTCATGACTGAAAACCAGGTTGATACAGTAGTACTGGATATGAACTTCAGAAAAGGTTTTGAAAGCGGCCAGGATGGTTTGTACTGGATGAAGGAGATCAAAACACTTGAACCTCAGCTTCCCATTATTCTTATGACCGCTTACGGCGAAGTAGAACTTGCGGTTGAAGCTTTAAAAAACGGTGCGTCGGATTTCATCCTGAAGCCGTGGAATAATGAAAAGCTCTATGCCTCTGTGAATCTCGCTGTAGATATTTCCAGAAAAAATAAAAAGCTGAGTCAGTGGGAAAATATAAATCAGAAAAACCATCAGTATCAGCTTTATAGTCATTCTCCGAAAATGCAGGAAGTCTTAGAACAAATCGAAAAAGTAGCCCCTACGGATGCCAATGTTCTGCTTCTGGGAGAAAACGGGACGGGAAAATATGTCCTTGCCGAGTCTATTCATGAACAATCGGAGAGAAAAAATCAGCCTTTTGTGCATATTGATCTTGGAAGTATTTCCGAAAGCCTTTTTGAATCAGAATTATTCGGTTATAAAAAAGGAGCATTTACTGATGCCCACCAGGATTACGCCGGAAAAATAGAAAATGCACAAAATGGAACAGTTTTTCTTGACGAGATCGGAAATCTACCTCTACAGTTGCAGACAAAATTATTAAGCCTTATTCAGAACCGGAAATTGTCGAGATTAGGTGAAACCAAGGAACGCTTACTGGATGTCCGTTTTATTTTTGCCACTAATGAAAACCTTAAAAAAGCGGTAGCTGAAAATCGCTTTCGCCAGGATCTTTACTACCGTATCAATACCGTGGAAATTCATATCCCTGCTTTAAGGGAAAGACAGGAAGATATAGGTCTTCTGGCTCAGTATTTTCTGGACCGCTATAAACAGAAATACCATAAACCGAACCTGGAACTTACGGAAGGTTTAATGCTTACCCTTATCAATTATTCCTGGCCGGGAAATATCCGGGAGCTGGATCATTGTCTTGAAAGAAGTGTTATCCTGTCCACCGATCATCATCTCCAATTGCTGATGCCTCAGCCGGAGGAGCAAGAGCAAACCATTATCAATCTTAATATCGAGGAAATGGAAGAAGTACTGATCAAAAAGGCATTGAAAAAACATACCGGGAATATTTCTCTGGCAGCCGAAGATTTAGGTCTTTCCCGGGCTGCACTTTACAGGAGAATGGAGAAATTTGGGATATGAGTGGTAGATGGTAGAAATTAGAGGTTAGAAAGTAGATTTTAGACAATGTATTAAAATTATGAATAAATATAAATATTGGTGGTTGCTTTACCACTTTCTGGCAATCATGAGCGGAATTGCTACCTATCATTTTTTTTTACAGGAAAAATGGTTTAATGCGAGTCTTTTTGCCGGAATAATGGTGCTCTTTGTTATTTTGATCAACCAATCGCAGATTGCTTTAGCTTCAAAAACAGAGAAGATTATATCTTCTATCAGAAAAAAAGATTTTTCATTATTTCCCAAAGAGGAAGGAACAGCGCTTTTGGATAGCAGCATCCGTTTGTACTACCAGAGCAAAGAAGAACAATTTTCCCTATCGTCTTATAAGCTTCTGTACGAAAGTATTCTGGACCAGATGGAAACAGGACTCATGATCCTTTCCGAGGAAAATAAAAACTGGGAAGTATTTTATGTGAATGAAGCTTTTCTTACAAGCCTCCAGGTTCCAAGATACAACAACTGGAGCCTGTATGCATCTAAAGCTCCTGAATTTTTTAAAATTATTGAGGATACAGGATACAGCAATTCTCAGGAATTTTTTGATATTTCTATTCGTGGAAATTCCAAGCAGTCCTTTTCATTAAGAACAAAACAGGTAAAAAATCCGCAACACCGTTTTTACATCATCACCCTGGAATCCGTTCAGAAGATCATAGAACAAAAAGAGAAACTCGCATGGAATAACCTGATGAAGGTGATTTCACACGAACTCCTCAATACACTGACCCCCGTAAACAGCCTGATCCAAAGCCTGGAATACATCAGTAATCAGGAAACCGTAGATAAAGAAGACCAGCAGGAAATGAAAGAAAGCCTGATGATCATTAATTCCAAATCAAAACAGTTGCTAAGCTTTGTTGATGATTACCGCCAGGTTGCAGAATTACCCAAACCCGTTCTGGCTTCTGTTTCCCTGAAAAAAATAGTAGAATCTGCATTAAATTTCCTGAAACCGGAATTTGAAAAGCAAAATATTTCAATCGTCCGCGAAATTGAAGATTTTAGGGTTCTGGCGGATGAGAAAATGATAGAACGCAGTCTTATCAATTTGTATCTCAATGCGATATTTGCCGTTTCTGAAAAACCAAATAAAATCATCACAACCACTGTCCGATCTCAAAATAACCGCATCATTATCGCTATTACCGACAACGGATCGGGCATTACTCCTGAAATTAAAGACAAGATCTTCCTTCCTTTCTTTACAACCAGAGCCAGTGGTTCCGGAATCGGGCTCACACTTACCAAAAGTATAATGGAAGCGCATGGAGGGTATCTCAATTACCAGGCACTGAATGAGGGCAGCAGTTTTGAATTATGGTTTTTAGTATAACTGCTTTTCAATTGTAATTGGAAAACCTAAAATACTCTGCTTTATTCAACCAGGCTTATCTGCTCAAAGATTTGCCTTTTGGACTTTTCAAATATCTCTCCGCCGAACTCTTCATTGTCCAGAGAAAAAAGGGTTATATCTTTTACTCCCATAATCCCGAATATAAACTCCAGATACGTGGTCTGAAAATTCATATGAGCATTTTTCTCTCCTGCTCCATAGCCTGTATCTCCCCTGCTGGACAGTATAAATATCTTTTTATTTTCAAGTAAGCCTACATAATCCCCATCAGGAACTCCTGATCGGAATTTCCAGGTTTTATTGAATCTCATCACCTGGTCGATATAGGCTTTCAAACCACTGGGAAGCGACCAATTATACATTGGTGTGGCAATGACATAAATATCATGTTCTTTCAGTTCATCCACCAGTTTATCACTCAGCTCCAAGGCTTTATAATCTGCTTCTGTCCTGTCTGCAGGCTTGGTAAACGCCCCGGCAATCCAGGATTCATCAATTCCGGGAATCACCTCTGTTCCTACTTCCCTGTAGGTAAATATATCCTGAGGATATTTTGATGTCCAGTTGTCTGCAAAAAGCTTTGACAGTTTTCGGCTGTGTGATCTTTCATTTCTTACGCTTGCGTTGATGATCAATACTTTTTTCATATGCTTCGTTATTATAATGAAGCAAAATTCCAGATTATAAAAGAGAGAAAAATTGACCTAGTTCAAGAGGATTTATTTTTTTTTCGCAGTCTGCTAATAAATTCTGCCGACACTCCCAGATAGGAAGCAATCAGATACTGCGGAACCCTGGAAGCGATATCAGGATATCTTTCAAGAAAATCAAAATACCTGTATTCTGCATCATATACATTATGGTAGATCAGTCTCTTTTGCAGGACTCCCAGGTAACTTTCAAGGATAAGCCGGAAATAACGCTCAAGTTGTGGAATAGCCCGCAACAGATTTTGAAATGAATGGTAATTGATCTGTAAGACCTTGGTTTTTTCAAGAGCCTGGATATTGTAAATAGAAGTTTTCTGTTTAGAAAAGCTATCGATATCACTGGCCCACCAATCGTCAATAGAGAAATAAAGAATTTCTTCATTACCATTCTCGGAATTGATATAAAATGCTTTCAGGAGACCTGAAACCACATAATTATCATACCGGCAGACATCCCCGTTTCTCAAAAGATAATCTCCCTTTTCCAAAATTTTCTCTGTCCAGAAACTCTCAAAAATTTCAGTCTCTTCCTCTGTTAAAGTAACATATCTGGAAATATTTTTCAGTAAAGGGTTTTCCTTCATAAGCGATCTTTAATGAGATGATCAACAAATGTACAGAATATTCCAATCTATTCATGGTTTATAAAAGATCAGGTAATGAGTTAATACATGAGCACTCTCCATTTCATTTATCCCAGGAAAAAAATTACCGCGAATTGTGCTATCATCCCTGTAAGTTCTTCATTGATTGCGTACCTTTAGTATTCTATTTTTGTGGCAATAAAATCCTTTTACAATGAGAATAGTAACAATAGAGGAACACGTGTCCTTTCCTGAAATGTCCCACTTTCTTCCTGAAGGTATAACGGATAAAAAGCAGCCATCGGGTCCGGCAATGAGGCTGATGCCTATGTTGTCGGATATTTCCGGACAACGATTGGAATCGATGGATCAATCGGGTATATCCATGCAGGTCCTTTCTGTAGAAAATACCGATGTCAATTTACTGGATCAGTCATCTGCTCCTGCATTTGCTTCGCAGTATAATGATTTGCTGGCGGAGAGAATAAAAGATCATCCTGACAGGTTTGCGGCATTTGCCCATCTTCCGATGGTGGCTCCCTCTGCTGCGGCTGATGAGCTTGAACGCACCGTAAAGACTTATGGTTTCCGCGGTGCTATGATCCGCGGACTTACCTGTGGAGAATTCCTGGACGCTCCTAAATTTGCACCTGTTTTTGAAAGAGCTGAAAAGTTAGGAGTCCCCCTATATATACACCCCGGAATCCCACCAAAACCTGTCATGGATGCTTACTACAGCAATATAGGCACAACCTCCGGTTCTTTTGATGCTCTTGCCTGCTGGGGATGGGGATGGCACTCAGAAACAGCTATTCATGTACTGCGACTTCTGATAGCCGGAGTTTTTGATGATTATCCCAAACTGAAAATAATCATAGGACATATGGGCGAAATGTTGCCGATCATGTGGGACAGGTCCAATAAGGCTTTTCAGCCGGGTAATGGAGGCCGTAATCAAAGAACAATGGCTGATACATTCAGAGAGCAGCTTTATATAACAACGAGTGGTTTCTTCACCCAACCTCCTTTGCAAATAGCATTGGATACGATAGGCATAGATCATATTATTCTATCGGTAGATTATCCTTTTAGTGATAATCAGATGGGTATTGATTTCTTACACGGCATAAATCTTCCAGCTGAACAGATCGCAAAGATTGCCCATGGAAATGCAGACCGCATCCTGGGACTTTAATAATTGATTACATTCTCTATGCAAAATATTCCCATCCATCAATTACAGGAAAAAACTGATCATAGCTTTTTAATTTCACGATTTGGCCCTGAGCAGATCAGTCGGAAGCATTCCAGAGATCTTGGGGCGCACCGTGACGATCATTATATATTTTTTATGATGCTGAAAGGCTCCGGATCCACAATTGTAGACTTTGAAAATAAAATTATCCGTGAAAAACAGCTGTACTACATTTTACCGGAACAGGTTCATTACCGGATTCAGTCGAGAAAAGCTGAAGGATGGTATATCGCTGTAGATCCTTCATTGGTGGACCCATCATGCCGGAATACTTTTGAAAGCTGGCTGGGCTTTCAGGAACCTATTGATCTTCGTCCGGAAGATGCGGAAGATATGGATCAGCTATTGAGTATTTTACATAGAAAAACAGATCATTCTTCCGGGGATAAACTCAATTTAAATATAGCTTACTCATTACTGCGTTCCTTTTTTGAAATGGCAGCAGATGTTGTTCGTATCCGGGAGAATTCTGATGCCAATTCAAGAACCGCTGAACTGTCCTTTCAATTCAAAAATCTTCTTAACAAACATATCAGGAAATATAAAAGTCCTTCTGATTACGCAAAAATGCTCCATATTTCAGAGTCATACCTGAATGAATGCCTGAAAAAATATACGGGTTCCCCTGTTTCATTCTGGATCAGGTACAATATAATTCTTGAAGCTAAACGGCTTTTATACTTCAGTGACCTCAATGTAAAACAGATTGCAAATGACCTGGGTTTCGAAGATCATTCCTATTTTTCACGCTTTTTCTCTAAAGAAACGGGAATGACAGCCCTTAATTTCCGTAAAAAATTCAGAGATTAATTTTTCTACTGACATACTCTTGTCACAACCTGAGCTTACTTTTGTTCCAGGATATTATTAAATTCAACAAACATGAAATTAACATCATTAAGAATTATCACAAAGGACATTAAGCAATCCGTGCAGTTTTATGAGAATGCAATGGGACTGACAGCTCAATGGTATACAGAAGATTTTGCAGAGCTCTCTACAAGTTCTATCACTTTAGCTATAGGAAGCACACGCACCATGACGCTCTTCAGTGAAAACCTCACAGCATCTACCGGAAGCAAAAGCAGCATCATAGAATTTATTGTCGACAATGTAGACGATGAATATGAGAGAATTAAAGGAATTACAAGCGAAATTGTCCAGGAGCCCACCACCATGCCGTGGGGTAACCGGTCACTTTTATTCTGTGATCCGGACGGAAATCTGATCAATTTTTTCACACCTGTTTCTCCGGAAGCAATTAAAAAGTTCAGCTAAAAATTTATATTGAATCATCATATCCTTCATTTTCTAACTAACAGCAAACTCCTGCTTCTTCGAAGCAGGAGTTTTTTATTGATCCGATGTGTAAATTCAGTACGGCTTACTTAATCAGCCACATGGTCTCATTAATATTATCACCAGCCGGATACTGCTTGGTGATGGCATTGTTAAGATTGGTATTGTTATTATTGATTTCAGAAGAAGGATACATCCATCTTTTAGGAATCTTGCCGTTGTTCAGAATTCCGGGACCATCAGTATTGAAGTGAGGAAAACCTGTTCTTCTCTGATCATAGAATATTTGCCATCCCGTATTAAAAAACAAGGCCGTATGCTTCTGATCCATGATCTGTTCGATCTCTTTTCCAGGCTGCAGATTAATGGTTGGCTGAGCCAGATAAGCTGCTACATCTGTAGGACTTATTTTATAGAAAGTCATGGATGCATTAATGGCATTCAGGTAGTATGTATTTGCGTTTGCATTGATCCAGCCTCTTACGGCCGCTTCGGCTAAAACAAATTGGAGTTCAGCATATCCCATTAATAAAGAAGGCTCATTGATCGGATCATTAAAATATCTCGGATTAATTCTTGATGCCAGACCATTAGATGCTTTGGTAGAATTCTGCCCCAGATCCCCACTTCCATATAATCCGTCATAAAAGCTAAACGGATCTGAAGGACTTGTCCCAACTGTACTTGTTTTCTTTTCAGCCATTTTAAATAACCTTGGATCTTTGGAAGTCCTGAGTTTATCTACAAAACTTTGCTCCATATAATAGGCCGTCTGCAGATCATTACTATTAAAAAACGGATACCGGTTATTTACAAGATTATAAAACGGTAATGCACCACTGTCATTGCTGGATTCCATCACAGGATTTTGGGCCGGATTATTGATAATATTGGCAAAAGTCTGTTTTACATTCAGATCCGGATCATCCGCTTTTTTAGAAAGATCCATTAAGATCCTTAATCTGTAGGAATTGATTAGTTTTCTCCACTTAAGCAAATCTCCATTATAGATAATGTCCCCACGGATTGGAGTATTCAGATTGGAAAGCTCGGTATTGGCTAATGCCAGTTCATTAAGGACGTTTTTATAAATGCTTTTCTGGTCATCATATTTCGGATAAAAATTAGCCGTGTTTATCGCCTCACTATAAGGAATATCACCAAATGTCTCGGTTAAGGAGATAAAATAATAGGATTTAAAGAAGCGGGCCAGTGCAATATATTCCTTTCCTCCTTTTTTATTGGCTTCCTCCACCATCTTTTCCACCTGCTTGATGTTGTCATAAACACCAAATGATCCTCTTTGCCAGTTGTAATACTGCTGCGCATTAACTCCGTTGATATAGGTAAGTTGTCTAGATGCAAGAGCTGCTTCCGCCTTAATCGTACTGAATGCATTCACTTCGATTCCCGGAAGGATGTTTTCCGCATCTACACTTTTAGGGCGGTTGGGATCATCATGGAAATCATCTACCCTGCAGCCCGTAAGTCCTATTAAAGCAGTCAGCAACACTATATATATTTTAGCTACTTTCATTTCTATCGTATTTTTATCATTAGAATTTTACATTGAGATTAACTCCAAAACTTCTTGTTGCAGGAGTCTGAAGCTGGTCGACACCAGAATCGGGATCTACATTTTTAATCTTTGAAGCCAGCCAAAGGTTTCTACCGATTAACGAAACACTCGCTGATGATACTCCTAATTTTTCAGCAAAAGATTTTTCAAAATTATAAGTAACCGTGATCTCTCTCAATTTGATAAAGGTTTGCTTATAATAATGGTAATTGCTTTCAAAAGCATTGCTGGTACTCTGCATATAAGCATTGTAGTTTACAGCAACATCATTGGGAACAAAAACGCGGGTATCGGATTTTATATTACCATTCTGGTCGTACGTTATAGAGCCGCTTACCACTCTTACACCCGGTGCTATGTAAGTATTGTTTCCGGCATTGGCATCATCCCTATACTGATTAACTGTTCCCGGGGCAATCCCTCCCCACCACATTTTCTGATTGGTAGTGGAATACATGGTTCCTCCAAGTCGGCCATCAAATAATAAGGAAAGTGAGAAGTTCTTGTAACTGAAATTATTGGATAAACCATAAGTCCAGTCCGGATCAGAATATCCCATATTGCTTTCAAAGGGTGCTGTGGAATTCACGGGATATCCGTTTTGAAGGACCAATTGCCCGTCCGGTGAAGTTTCATAAGGCATGGCAGTCAGTTTATCAGCTCTCTCTCCTACCCGAATGAAATTGTTCCTTCCGTTGGCAGCATTATAGATTGTTGTATAATCTTTACCGCCATAAGCTTCTTTTAAATACTTCCGGTAGTGGCTCAAATTCAGCTGTGTACTCCATCTGAAATCCGATTTCTTAATGACATCCGCATTCAGGGTAAACTCTACCCCTTTTCTTTGAAATACATTTCCGTTGGTTAGGTACGTTTTATATCCTACTCCCTCAGACAGAGGAATACTCGCCAGATTATTATAATCCCGGGTTTGGTAATAAGCAACGTCTAAATTAATTCTGTTTTTTAGAAATGAAATGTTCGTTCCTATCTCCCAGGAGTTTGATGTTTCAGGCTTTATATTACTGTCGATCAATACATCCCCGAAAACAAATGTTGATTGTCCGTTCCAGCTGATATCACTTTTTTCAAATGCAGAGATATAACCATACGTATCGTTAGCCAGCTTACCGTTGGAAACCTGCGCCAATGATCCGCGAAGTTTGGCAAAACTGATCCAATCCGGAAGCGTTACCAGTTGGTTAAGTAATACTGATCCGGAAACAGACGGATAGAAATACCCGTTATTTCCTTTCGGAAGTGTGGATACTTTGTCATATCGGGCAGTCATATTCAGGAAAAATGCTTTGTAAATTTCCATATCTACGTACCCGTATACACTGTTGATCTGTTCAAATTCTTTCCGGTTTCCTGCTTTTGGAGCAAATAGTGGTCCTATACTGTTAAAAAGATTATACCATCCCGGGCTTACCAATCCATCAGTACGGATCTCACTATTTTTCTGTTCCCTGTAAAAATTAGACACATATCCTTCACCGGTTAATGAGAAGTTTTCTGAAAAGCGGTTCTGGTATTTAAGTCCCAGTTCTGAAGTAATATCAAAATAATTTCCGTTAATCTGCGTATAGTTTCCTAATGACTTATTTCCATACCCTATATAGCTTTTAGGCTCTCTATATTCGCGGTTCAGGGCATACACATTTGTCCCCACTCGGGCTTTAGCTGATAATTTGGGAATGATCTGGTATTCTAGGTTTACATTTCCCATTACATTATCCTTATAGTAAGGTCTCAGGTATTCATACGCCTGAAAATAAGGATTGTTGTAGTAAGAAACATTGTAATGTCTTTGCTGGTATCCTTCTTTTCCGGCTACCCAGTAATTTCTCAGGTCTCTTACATCTACATCGGCACCGGTCCATAATACCAGATTATAAAGATAGTTCGTAGGTCCGTATCCTACTTCCGGGAAGTTGGAGGTATATTCTTTATTATAGGTTAAAGTAGAATTAATCGTAAGCTTTTCAATAGGATTTACGGATCCTGCCAGACTGATTGACGTAGTTTTCAGATCGGTATTCGGAACGATTCCCTTCTGATAAATATTAGAAAGGGAAAGTCTGAAAGTTGCTTTTTCACTTCCCCAGTCCACACTCAGGTTATTGGACTGGATAACGCCGGTATCAAAGAAATTTTTAATATTATTCTTTCCACGGGAAATCCATGGTAAGGGTATCGGTTTTCCGGTTGCAGGATCAATCGGACTATTGTATTGCGGAGTTTCATAATATCCACTGGGTGTTGTAGGATCTTTCTGGTCTAGCTTAGGACCCCAGATCCATCCGCCACCTTCACTTCCGGAACCACTTCCGTCTATATAGGCATATTTCCCGTTATTTCCTCCCCCGTATGTTGTCTGCACTTTAGGAATACGGATAAAAGAAGTCTGAAACATGGTGGAATTATTAAATGAAATACTCATTCTTCCTTTCTTTCCTTTCTTGGTAGTGATCATAATCGCTCCGTCCTTTCCCACTGATCCGTACAAAGCAGAAGCTGTAGGTCCTTTCAATACACTGATATTATCGATATCATCCGCATTGATCCTCCACAAATCAGCGGTCCTGTCTGGAACACCGTCAATAACAATAAGCGGCTTGGCACCCCTCAGGCTGATTCCCGGATCTTGAAAAAGATCCGTACTGTTCTTAACATTCAATCCGGCTACCCTTCCGGAAAGGGAATTGATGAAATTCGGTTCCTTTGCTTTTTCAAACACATCGCCTTTCACCTCCTGTACTGCATATCCCAACGTTTTTTTGTCTTTTTTGATCCCAAGTGCTGTAATAACAACCTCATCGATCTTTTTCTCATGGGTCTTTATGGTATCGGCGCCATCTATTTTCTGTACGTTCTGGCCATAGACTTCCAGGCCTGTGACTAAGCCCAGGCCGATTAAAAGATGTAATTTCATAAGTAGATTCCTTATTTATTTTGTTGAGTGATCCACGTATTCAGAAAGCCTTCTTTGGTTTTCAGAACAATCTTGTAGATATTGGAATGATCGAGTTTTTGTTTTGATATAAACTTACCGCTGCTCAGATCTGCCTGTCCCAACAACTGGTAATAGTCTTTACCACCGGTTTTGAAATTATTGGTAGTGGTCACATACACCTCCGCAGATTCCTTCGTGGGTGTTACTACTTTCCACGTTACTTCCAATGTTCTGTCAGATAACAAAGAGGCATTCAGCTGGCTTACTGCTCTGTTTTTGATCAAATCGATTCCGTCTATTTCCTGTTGAACATTCTCAGGTACTTTTATACTGAGAAAATCTGTCATCGTAGGGAGGATATCTGTAATGGCAACACGATTATTTTTGGCATATGCGTTAATATTGGGTTTATTGATTGCAATCCAGGTATCCCGTTCTCTATCACTTTGCCCGCCATGCCCTTTTCCGTTACTGGCAGATCTTCCATGATCCGTTGTAACGATGAATAACCAATCCTCTCCATGCTTTGCCTCACGCTCTTTTACGACATCATATATTTTTCCGATCAGCCTGTCCTCGAAGGAGATTGCCTTATACAAAATATCTCCATCTCCGTGGCGATGTCCCATATCATCAGAAAATTCCAGGTATACCCAAGACAAATCAGGGGCATTTTCTTTAATATAGCTTGCTGCTTTTCCTGCCACCAGGCTATCGATCTTACGGATATATCCGCTTTGTTTGTCGTGCGGAAATTTCAATGTATCCTTTTCCAACCCATCATAAGAAAAATCCATTTTTATTTTTCCTGTAGCCGCCAGACCTTCACCGATCAGTTTCGTGCGGTTGTCTTCCCAGGTTGAAAATACAGCTGTCTTTTTGCCGGGATACTGATCTTTAAAAAGCCTGAAAATGGTTGGATAGCTATAATTAGGATCTTTAATATCGTTATCAAAAACATGATGCTTATTCACCCAGGTTCCTGTCAGCAAACTATTGTATCCTACTGCTGAAATCGTTGGTGTTTCACTATACCCTCCTTTTTCTCCTCCTACATACGCTTTCAGCAGTGCACCGTCTTTTTTGATCTTTTTAAGATTGGGAATTTCAGACTTGTCCAGCATATCTTCAGCGATACCATCTACAATAATAAAAACTACTTTTTTTTGTGGCGAATGTTTCTGTGCTTGCCCGCTAATACCGGTGAAAGAAAGAAGAATAAAAAGGGAAGTTTTGAAAAGGTTCATGCTACATTTTTTATTGGGGCAAAATTCTATAAAAAATACAGACTATCTTTTAACAAACCGTTAACAAGTTTAAATAATATATTAACTTTCATTAAAATCTTTTATATTAACAACAGTACTTTGAAAAAATCTATTAAAAATGTTTTTAAAAGCTCTACATAAATTATGGGACTATAAAATGGTTAAAATCTAGATACTTTGATTAATTTCTTATATTTGGATTCTTAAAAAACTGAAATACACCTTTATTAAATTGAATTTAAAATCATATTTAGAACTTAAAATAATTTATGTTGATGAAGAACTGATCGAACTCAAAATTAAAGGGTCAGGCACCTATTTTTCAGGATCAACAGATGTATATGCAAATATTGAATCAATCAATCTATTTGCTGAACAGTTAACTGATTTCCCAAAAAATGAAAAATCAATTTCTTTCGAATTAGGTGTTAAAGATTCAAAGTATTCTTATTTTTCAATAAACCTTTATCCAGCCCATTCACTTTCTCATATTGGAATACAAATAAAAATGGCAACAGAAGCGGAACTCCGAATAAAAGCTCAATCTAAAATCCAGTTTGAAATACTGGCAGAGCCCAATGCAATTGATGAATTTCGGAAAGCTCTCAATCAGATTACAATTAAAAAATCAGGAGCTGCTATATTGTATGGGATGGATAATAGACTATCGTAATTCATTTACATTCTTTCTTCAAAACTATTATTATAGATATAAAAAATACCGCCTCATGGAGGCAGTATAAATATTGTTTATCTATTTTTGCAATTGATTTATTTCCCAGATTTTAATCTTTTATTTTCTTCTTTTAAAGCTTCGATCTGCTCTTTAAGAAGATTGATGTATTCCTGTTGGTTTTCTAAGATATACTCAGGAATATTATAATATTGATTAAAATTATTATTTGCTGACTGATCGTTAAAAACAAGGTTATCATTGTTTACGACACGGGCGGATCTTTCTTCTTTAATTTCGTCTACAGGAACTTCTAACGCTTTCGCTAATTTCTCCCACTCATCCTCAAATATTTTGACATCTCCACTTTCCTTCCGTGAATAGTTGGAAACATCCGTTGATAAGATTTTTGACATGTACTCTTGAGTGTACCCTCTCTGCTTTCTTAGACTTCTTAGCTTTTCCATAGTGGTTTGTTGTGCTTTGTACAAATATAGAGAAAAATAGGCTTTTAGGACACAAATCCCGAGGAAAGTTAATAATTAATAAGAATTTTTCACTAAAATATTCAATTTGCATTTTAATAGCTAAATTTCTGTATTTTTTTTCTATCTATGTCTTTCAATTTTAAAATATGAGTTTTAAATTAATAGCTATACGACCATTACCTACTGAACATAATATTTTTCAGAAAAATTTAAAAACAAATCACTTTTATAAGTTTAGTAATATTTATGATTTCGCAATTGAAAATCCTCCCAATCTAAAAATAACAAAAAATAAAAACACATCATTAGACCTTTATAGTGAATATATTAAACATAAAAATGGTGATATCAAAAAATTAAATTTTAATATCTCGGCAATTGTTGGTAAAAATGGAAGTGGGAAAAGTAGTTTAATAGAATTATTATACGTTACTTTCTATAAAATTTCAAGGATAACTAATATTATTAAACTCACAAAACAAGACAGTGAGGATAGCTTTCTATATGACGATAATAAACTTGCAAGTCAACTCGAACTTTTAGCAAAAACACTTAGAAAAGATGAAGATGTGATTCAATATGTTGACAATATTGAAAAAGAACTTAATTTTCAATATAGAAATATAAGAGAAATAATCAATCAGAAATTAACTATCAAACTTGACGAAAAAGTCTATGACAAAAACACAGAAAATATAAATATTGAAATTTTTTATGAATTAGATAATAATCTTCTTTCTCTGCAATTGAACGGAGATAAATGTATACTAATTATCTATTCGTCAGAAAATGAATCTATTACTATATCTGAAAAAATTGAAATCAAGGACGAAAATGATTTCAAAAAAATTTCAAAAAGTATTTTTTATAATCTCGTAATAAATTACTCATTATACGGTTTAAATTCAGAAGAGTCTGGACTATGGATGGAGAAACTTTTCCATAAAAATGACTCGTATCAAACTCCAATTGTATTAAATCCTTATAGAGACAAGGGAAATATTGATATAAATACTGAAAATTATTTGGTCCGCTCAAGACTATTAGCTATAATTTTGGCGAAAGATGTTAATAATAAAAGAATTGCACAAGGAAAGGAAATTGAACGCATTAAATTAAGTTTTGTTGAAAAAAAACTGCCTGATACGCCAATATATTGGAAGAAGTTTAGCGAACAATTTTTTCCAAAACTTTACACTTATTTTTTTTCTCATCCTACTCCAAATTTGGATGAAATTAATTATTCTTCTTTTTTACTAAAAACAGGTGATATCTACAAAAAGACTCTTGAATATATTCTAAAAAAAATCACAAATATTGTAGAAAGATATCCTACTTTCAAAAAATATATTAGCATAGAGGATAAGGAATTCATAAATCACGAGCTTGAAAATGAACTCATTAAAGATCTTTTTCAAGATAGAAGCCATATTTCTTTAAAAGTTAAACAAGCCTTAAATTTTTATCATCATCAAAATTATTTAGATGATCAAATCTTACAGAATGAAAAAGTATTTAGTATAAAAGATTTAGAAGGAAAAATTAACTCATATTTTGAATCAAAAGATTTTGTGGATTTAATAGAATACATTCCTCCATCATTTTTTAAAATCGAACTTTATTTTGATCAGGAAAATGAAAATAATAATTTTTCTAATCTAAGTTCAGGTGAGAAACAAAAAATTTATAGTTTAAACTCTATAGTTTATCATATAAGAAATCTTTTATCAGTAAATAAAAATCATAAAGAAGATGAACTAATTATTTATAAGAATTTCAATATTATTTTAGATGAAATAGAATTATATTATCATCCAGAGTTACAAAGAACTTTCATAAAAGATCTATTAGATTATATTCGGAAAATTGATTTTGAAGATCGATACTTTGATTGTATTCCAAATATCAATATTGTCTTTATTACCCACTCTCCTTTCATTCTTTCAGATATTTCCAAGGAAAATATTCTATTTTTAACCTTAGATAAATCTAAGAAAGCAATTTCTAAACAAGAGGCAAAACAAACATTTGCGGCAAACACTCATGAGATGTTAACCAGTGGCTTTTTCATGGAACATACAAAAGGAAATTTCGCACTGAATAAAATAAAAAAATAGTTAAGTTTCATCGAATACTTGATAATGTAAAAAATAATGAAGGCAGATTTGAATACATGAAATTAATATATGAAATCAATAAGACTTTGTGGAATGGAATAATAAATATAATAGGAGAAGATTATTTAAAAAACACGCTCAAAAATCACATTAATGATATTGAAAATAAATTATATTCAAAAATAGATATAGAAATATTAGATATGGAAAAAAAAATTAATGAGTTAAAAATCAAAAGAGATGAACAAAATAGAATATCCTGATGACATAATTTCTTTCGAAAACGAGTATTATGATATTATTCCAAAACATAATGAGGCTTACATTAATTATATATTAAACAAATTACCACTCACCTTTCCCAGGATAACATTTAGAACCTTACTCTTATTTACTTTTGATGATATCCTCAATCATTTAGATATTATAGAGAAAAATCTGTTACCTATTTTATCATATATAGAGAAAAAAAAATTTCTTGAACAATTTGAATACGATAGTTATCAATCTCATATAGCATCTTTTTTTATGAATCATACAATTGAGATGAATATGAAAACATGTTATTACTGTAATATAGAATTTATAAATACCTTCGAAGATATTGGTGAATACGAAAATAATTTAGATTTCTTAGTAAATGGTACTCTAGCAGAACTTAAAAAATATATAGGTCCTGAAAGGGGAGATTTGATATATAAATATTTAGAATTAAATACCATCACAAAAGTAGAAGACATATCAATCATTAAAGGAATTGGAAAAAAAACAATAATACTAATAAATAACTTACAAAATAAAATAAAAGCTTTTAAAAATCATTTCACTTTAGATCATTTTGTTCCAAAAGGAAAATATCCATATATAGCTTTGAGTTTGTACAATTTAGTTCCATCTTGTTCTTCTTGTAATTCTAAGTTTAAAAAGGAAAAGCAATATGAAATTGGAGAATATTTAAAATATATTTCACCTACTAGCAGACAATTTGATTTACACAATCATATTGAATTCAAATTATATTTTAAAGCTTCGAGCACCTCTATACAAGAAAAAATAACCAAAACAAATGATTTAGATGACTTTAGTGTACGTCCGGAAATTGCAACAACATTAGATAAAAAGTCACAAAACTTTTTAGATATTTTTAAAATACGGGGTAGGTATAGATTTCACAAATATCAATCTATGCACTTAATTAAAAAAAGGCAGATATATTCTGACTCTGCAATTCAAGAAATTTCTAAAATTACTGGAAAATCATGTTTAGAAATTAAAAAAGATATTTTCGGAACTATAATGTTTAACAATTTGGAAATAAATGAACCTTTAGCAAAATATAAAAAAGATATTGGAAGACAAATAGGATTATTTTAAAGTTAAAAAAGTTTATTCAATTAGTCTTATTTATTATGCATTAAGATAATATGCCAACCATTTATTTTTCAGTGGGAATTAAACATAAAACTAAATTGCTACGATATTTATACAAAGCACAATATAATTCATTATGGAAGCACTAATAACTCTAAGAATGCAAGGGTATTCGTTAGTATGTTAACTATTTTATAATTCCTTCAATTATAAAAAAAGAATTACTCATTTCTATTTTTTTCATCTAATTACAGTGGTATTCAATAAACTTATTATGGAAATCCGTATTTTATAAACAAATATTTTATTAATTTTATAAAAAGCTACAATTAGAAATATAAAAAGAATTACTAATAACACTTTAAAAACTATAACCAACTCAATGACAAAATTAAAAGAAAAAGGCCATAATGTAAACTTAAAAAATATTGTAATCCATAAGATTAACAAGGCAGCTGGAGATAAAAAATCTACACTTAAGTTAGCTTTAAAAGAAATAAAAGTAGGAGATCCTGAAAGAAAATTTATTTATGATGTTCGTGAATCTATTAGCAAAAGATCAGTCCCAACACATGGAGTATTTGAAGATGTATCATCTCATAATGGTTTTCAACAAGCAATTATAAATTATAAAGACAATAAAATTGACTTTATGCAATTTTCGGTTGAGTCAATGGAATATTATAAAAGAACCATTGAAACATCAGCCCCTGCTACAGGAGGCTTTTTGATATTTGCTGATTTCAAAATTACAGATAATAATGATGAAAGATATATACTGGTTCTTTCAATAGATAATAAGGAAGGTTATAATTTAAGTGAAATTGCTTTGGCTATTCAAGAAATTCAAAATCTAGAACTAAATAAAATGGATCTAGCCGCTATAATAAATTTGTCAAGATGGGAGCTTTCTAAAAATCCAGGAAACGAAATTAAAACTTATTTAACATTTATAAGAGGTAAGAAAAAAATCTCAGATTATTTTCAAAACTTCATTGGGTGTGAAGATAAAACGACAGCAACAGAATCCTCAACAATACTTTTAAATACTATAAATAGTTATATTAAAGAAAAGGAGATAAATGATAAAATAGCTAAAGATTTAAAAGGTAAAATTTTAGACTATTGTCAAGATTGCAACAAGCAAAAAAAAGAAATTTTATTATCTCATATTTCTTTTTTATTTGATGAAGAAAATCCTGACGATTTTGCAACTTATGCTTCCCACGAAAATTTTGGAAATAGTGAGGTTATTAAATACGACAGCAAAACTTTGCGAACATTAAAATATATAGATTATCAAAGTGTAGACTTCACTCTGAAGTTCAACAAAAGATTACTTAATACATCAATTAAACTTAGCAAAGATAAAAGAACAATAACAATTTCAAACTTACCTGAAGAATTAATATCCCAATTTTAGCATTAATGGAAAGCTTATTGCAACAATTCTTAAAACTAAAAGGAAAAATATCTGAAGTTAATTCAGATAATTTTATTTACATTTTAGAGATTAAAGTTGAAAATATTGGAACCATAGAAGATCTATATAATGGAGAATTTATTGAAGAAATTAAGTCAAATGACAGTAAAATTATTAATATTGGTGATTTATTAAATTTTAAAAATCAATCAATTTCAATAGAATTTGTAATAGCAGAATTAGAAAAAATTGGTTTCTACCTTTCACTACATGATTTTGTAATTGACAATCGCTTTGAAATTCCCAACGAATTTTATATTTCTCAGCTAAGATATTTGGATGGATCATCTTCTAGTAATGAAGATATCGAAAAGTATAAAACTTTAACAACGCTTATTGATCGATTAACCAACAAGTCAAAATTTGTTTCAGAAGATCATATTAGAACTTTATTTTTAGTACAGGATAATTCCTTTATTGAAATACCCATAGATAGTATTTTTTATGAGGAATATTTAGAACATAAAAATATTAATTTAATAAATCAATATATAGAGGATATTGATTCTTATAAAGAGAAAAGGACAATATATTTAAAAGAATTAATTGATTTTCTTAATAACATAAATAAAACAGAAAGACTGAATGAACTTATATTATATTTCGGTGAATTTTATGAAAGATGCAATACAAGTTTTGAATATTACCTATCAAATTTTTCATTCAATAAAATTAAACTGGAATTAGATAATTCTGTTTTAGAATATTCTAAGAACATCCGCGCCATAATTAATGATTCACAATCAAAATTAATAGCAATTCCGGCAGCTTTTGTCCTGGGAACATCCCAAATAGATTATTCAAAACCATTATCTTTTAAGAACATACTAATAATAATTTCTGCTTTTCTCTTTTCTTATATTATTTCAGTTTTTATCAAAAATCAAAAAAATGCAATAGAAATAATATCAGATAATTTAAACAACTATAAAATAAATTATAAGCGCTCAAAATCCACAGAATTTGAAGATGAAAAAGATCTTGAAAATTTATCTGAATTAATTAATACTTCTTACGAAAAGACAGAAGCTGAGATATGTCGACAAGAAAAAAGACTAAAAATACTTCAAATATGCAATTGGGGAATATCAATAGGTTTAGCTATTTCTATTTTAATTATAAGACTATTTAGTTCAACAAAATATTTGTAATGACTTTCTATTTCGAAATTAAAGCATGAAATTACAACTATTTAAAATTCCCCCTTGCTGACATAGGCATCACCCCCCGCTGGCGCGAGCGTCACGCTCGTTGCCCGCCTTTCCGACTCAATCCACAACTTCAGCAACCACCTCACTCCCCTTCTGCAACAAGTCCTTCCTATACTTCATCCCCCACTCACCCATCGTATCAATAATCGTATGGAGACTTTCTCCAAAATAGGTCAGTTCATAATCTACGGAAACGGGCATGGTATTATTCTGAGTTCTTTTGATCAGGTTATTCATTTCCAGTTCTTTTAATTCCTTGGAAAGGGTTTTTGACGCGATGCCTTCTACCTGTCTTTTCAAATCCATAAACCGCATTTTTCCTATATAGTACAAATGGCTTATGATGAGCGTTTTCCATTTCCCATCCAGCAGATACATCGTATCACGTACGCCACGGATGTGGTTTTGGCATTTTATTGAGATCTCAATTTTATCTTTTTTCATACCCCGAAAATTAGACTTTAAAATTACGGAATTATTTGTATTAAAAGTCACCTGGTTACTTTTTTGTAACTGGTTACCAATGGGTAATAGGTGTGTTTTGGAAACCAAAACGCCCTAACTTTGTTCCATCAAAATGAGATAAAAACCTCAACAATTTTTAATAAAAAATACTCAACATTATGTCATTACAAGAAACATTACAATGGAGATTTGCCACTAAAAGCTATAATGGTAAAACAGTAGAAAATGAAAAGATTGAGCAGATCCTGGAAGCAATCCGGATGTCGCCTTCAAGTTCCGGTCTACAGCCTTTTAAGGTTTTGGTGATCACCAATCAGGAATTAAAAGAAAAGTTATATCCCGTATCATGGGAACAAAAACAGATTCTTCAGGCTTCTCACCTGCTGGTTTTTGCAGCATGGGATGAGTACACTCCGGAAAGAGTAAACACCTTTTTCGAATTTAGTAATAAAGAACGCAACCTGCCTTCCAGTGCCACCGATGACTACCGTTTAAAGCTTCTCGGCATTCTGGAAAAAAGAAGTAAAGACCAGCATTTTGTAGGTGCTGCCCATCAAGCTTACCTCGCATTAGGATTTGGCCTTCTTGCCGCAGCCGATCTGAAAGTAGATGCCACTCCTCTGGAAGGATTCGACAGTGAAGCGTATGATGAGATTCTTAATCTTCGTGAACAGGGATTAAAGAGTACGGTTCTTTTAGCATTGGGATACAGGGATGAAGAGAATGACTGGCTGGTAAACCTGAAAAAAGTAAGGAGATCCAATGAGGAGTTATTTATTGAGATTCATTAATAACTGGATTTGGTTAATCGCAAAGACGCAAAGATTTTTTAATATGCTGCTGTTTTTAAGGCGCAAGAAAATCAAAGATTTTCGGCAAAGAGGATATAACGTTTACCTAGAATTTTATGGAACGAAATTCTTTTGGCTTCAATAATCATATTTACTAAGCTATACCGTATATACACTAATACTCAATATTGACATTCCGTAGGAATCTCAGCACACCCTTATAAAAACTAGGGTTTAGATTCCTACGGAATGACATAAATGGGTAGAATACAATTGAATTGTAATTAGTAATCATATAAAATACTGGGTTTCTCGCACTTTAACAACATACAGATGGTAAAATAATTGTGCCTTCGCGTTTAACAAAAACTCCATTAATTTTATTACGACAAAAAAAGAAACTTCTCGATACGATTTTTTCAAAATCTACTCGAAGTGACGTTGCCTTTTTCCTTATATTCTACAAATAGTAGTCTCCCATCAAATCGAGTGTTTTTCGAAATACAGGATGTAATCCTGCGAAAGTAGTTCAGGAGAAAAATGTATCGAGATCAATTGTAAATATGTTGATAAAATGATATAGTCTGATTAATCGCCAAGACACTAGAAAATAACATATTTTCGGTAAGCAGAATACAAATTAATTTCAAAATTTATTGTAAGTTAGCATCATTACAAGCAGATCTATGAAAAACATTTTCCAAATTTTTATTTTCATATTTTTTATGCAATCTTGTCATCCACAAGAATTAAAAATTGACTACGAAACAATAGAAATTGATATTCCTGGAAGTCCTGGCCCCTGGTTAAAACATAATTCAAAGTATTATTGTTATTTTCAGACTGATAATGATAAATTCAGTTCTGGTTCGAATCACAACTTTTATATTTTAGATGAGGAAGGAAAAGTTAATTCTAAAATAAGTGTTCCTGAAAAGCTCCAAACCTATTATTATGATTTATATATAAAAAATGATTCCATCTTTACCACAGAATATTATAATCACCATACTTTTTATCTTGATGAAAAAAATAAAAAATGGATTGAAACTAAAAAAGGAATTGATCTGGTATATGAAGATAAAGAATATACAGTATATACTCGCGACTTCGGAGAATGGGGTGGAGTAACTTGGTTCAAAGATAATTTAACTCATAAACAATATGAAATAGCAGCAACAAATCCCGTGATCAACAAATTTGATAATGCTTATTATTTAACGACAAGTAAATTCATCCTTAAAATATCAGATCCTAAAAAATTAGAAATAAGTAAAGAAGCTTACGATTACAAAAAAGCAGTATTAGCAGAACGTTATTTCAGAGAAGGGAGCAACTCAATGAAAGGAGGTGAAATTATATATATTGATACTACTGATGTTAAATCTAAATATTCGATAGCAACCTCTTTTATAGCAAACAATAAATTTTATCATTTATTTAACGATGGTATTTCAACAAAAATCGGAATAGTGGAGAATAAAAAGTTAACACCAATTCTTGATCTTAAATCTGATCTACGTCCCTTCAAATGGTATTACGATACAAGAAACCCAATACAAAACAATCAATATCAAACTATTCAGTTTTCTATTAAGGGTAAAAATAATTTTGGGATTATTGAAATTAACAAAAATCACATCAATGTAACTTCATTCAAAAATTCTTATAAGGAACCTATTATGGGTGAAGACCAGACAAAGGAGTGGGTTGAAACAAATTTCGATTACTTCTATTCTAATTTAAATACTTTATCTTTAAATCAAATTGATGATATTGAGCAAAAGGAAAATGCAAGAGACCTAACCCAAAGTCACAAAATCTCTCATTATATACTTGATGGAAAAGATATAGAAACTCCTAGAATTTATCGAAAAAAAGAAAACCCATTTATTCATCTGACAACGATGTATTATTATACAACGAGAGAAAAATCAATTGAGCTGATAGAATTCCAATGGGGTATTAAATCACATTTTGACAGTGTAGAAGAATCTCGAACTACTCCTAATATTGATACACAAAAATTATATAAATCAAAATTTGACTGGCTCTTTGCTTTTCTAATGCAAAAACTAGGAAAGCCTATTCTAAACAATCAGGATAAAGAAAATGCTACTGTGAAATGGAAAAATGGTAATAAATCTGTTGAATTATCCCTTAGTAAGTACATTTTTGAATTAAGACTATATAAAAGCTAAGAGCCTACCAACATGGTAAGCTCTTAACCATAAAAACAAAAACTACTCACTCAAAAACGCCACAGCCTTCGCCACAAACGCATCATGATTCTGAAAGAAAGACGCATGTCCTGAATCCGGAAAAATCACGAGTTCCGCATACTCCAAATTTTGTTTCATATTCTGTGCATTCTGAACCGATACGGGAAGGTCATTTTCCCCGTGAACGATAAGCACCTTATTTTTGATCATTTTTATTTCTTCAAGAGCGTTGGCATCAGGTTGCGCCCAACTCAGAACAGCCGTAAACTGAGCATTGGAAGTTGCGTCGCTTAATGCAGGATCCCGATCCGTTGTACGAAGCTGAATCCTCTCATAAGATAGCTTTCCTGCCGCAATACTCGCTGCAGATTGGGTAAATCCAAATTTCAGGAAAGATTCTTCAGGACTTAATCCTGCAGTTCCGGCAATGATATTCGGCAAATTGGATAATCCGATTGCACCTTTAGGTCCGGTACCTGTTAAAATAACTTTATTGATGAGTGTAGGTTGCGTTAAAACCACTCTTTGTGCCACAAATCCTCCCATCGAAAAGCCCATAATATTTACTTTCGTCAGGTTGAGTGCCTTGATAAAAGCAATGGCATCATCGGCCATCCCCTGCACGGTATTTGGGGTTGTTCCCTGGGAAGAAGCCACGCCCTGGTTATCGAATATAATGATCTTATATTTCTGAGCCAACCCGTCTGTGACTGCCGGATCCCAGTCGTCCATGGAGCCTCCCAATCCCGGTAATAATACCAACGGTATCCCTCCTTCTTTTCCCCAGGTACGATAAGCGATGTCATTCCCCTTTACTTTTATAAATTTTGTTTTGGCGTTGCGGTGGTTCACCATCTGGACTTCCTGGGTGATGATCTCACTTTCTTCACTGCATGACACAGTTGCTACTGAAAATAGCGTTACACATAAAATACTTGCTGCTGAAATGGTTCTGAATGCTTTCATTGTTGTTTATTTTTGTATGATTATGGTGCAAACATAAAGCGCACAAAAAGGCGGAACACTTACAAAGTATCTCAAACGGACAATTTCAGAGGTTAATCAGACATTTACCTCACTTAAAAAAGCTTCTTCCTTACCGTTTATTTCCATGAAATGCATTTCTGCCGATTTTCCGCAATCTGGCTACGTGATCCCTCAATCAGGCTACATGAACCTTATGCTATAAGCTGAACTTTGCGACATCAACTTTAAATAAGAATACAATGAAATCAAGAAAATTGAGAACTCTCGAAGTATCGAGTATCGGTTATGGCAGTATGGGACTCAGCCAGGGGTACGGATCAGTACCAGAACGGAAAGAATCCATAGAGTTACTTCACAATACCTATGATCTGGGCTGTACTTTTTTTGACACTGCAGAAGCCTACGCCATGGGAGCTAATGAAGAATTACTGGGTGAAGCTTTAGCCGGTTTCAGGAATGAGGTGAGCATTGCCTCTAAATTCTGGATACAGGATAGTATAGAAAATTATTCCGCAGAAAAACTAATGGGATTGATCCGAAACAAAATAGAAGGCTCATTAAAAAGATTGAAAACAGACCACATCGAACTTTATTATCAGCACCGTGTAAACAAAGATATTCCTGTAGAAGATATAGCCTGGTGTATGGGTAAGCTGATCAGGGAAGGAAAAATACTGGGCTGGGGCCAATCACAAGCCACAGAAGAAGAGATCAGGAAAGCACATGCCGTAACACCCATTACCGCGATTCAAAGTGAATACTCTATTATGGCCCGGCAGTTTGAAAAAAATGTGATCCCGACCTGCGGAGAACTGGGAATCGGTTTTGTAGCCTTCTCGCCTCTGGCTAATGGATTTCTGTCCGGTCATGTAAACGCAGATACATCATTTACCGGAATTGATGCCCGTAGAGTAATCACCCGCTTTCAAAAAGATAACATTCTCGCAAATCAGCCTCTACTGGATCTCTTAAATGGGTTTGCCACCATGAAAGAAGCAACTCCCGCGCAGATCTCCCTGGCGTGGATGCTCCATAAAAATGATTTTATCGTACCGATTCCGGGTTCAAGAAATTTAAAAAGGATCCGCGAGAATATAGAATCTTCTGATATTGTCCTTACTGAAGATGAATTTAGGCAGATAGAAACAGCACTGGCTACCATTCAGGTTCATGGCGACAGAAAAGATGAAGATCTGGCAAAACTAAGAACATTAAAAGATTAAACTGATAATAGAAGAGTCGGTTCTTTAACGCAATTTATTTGTAAATTGTAAAAGAATTTCTGATCAGATACAATTATATAAAATGGATAAAAACATTCCACAAAAATTTGAATCTTTATATGACTTGCATAAGGTGTTCGGGCTTCCCAAGCCCGTACATCCTTTGGTAAGTTTTATCAATATCAGAGACATCCGAATCAATCCGGATGAACTTTCCCCAACCATGATGTTGAATTTTTATAAGATCGCCTGTAAAACAGATCTATGCAGCCAGGCCCGGTACGGACAAAATTATTATGATTTCCGGGAAGGCGGACTGGTATTCACGGCCCCCAACCAGATATTTGAAAGCCCGGATGATCAAACGAATTCTGGCTTTATCCTGCTTTTTCATCCCGATTTTATATTGTCTTATCCTCTGGTAAAAAAAATAAAGGAATATGGCTTCTTTTCCTACGCTGCCAACGAAGCTTTACTTCTCTCGGAAAAAGAAAAGGAAACCATTTTATCGGTTTTTAAAATCATTGAAGAAGAACTCAATAACCGGATCGATGATTTCAGCCAGGATGTAATGATTGCACAAATAGAGCTTCTGCTAAGCTACAGCAACCGGTTTTATAAGCGACAGTTTATTACCCGAAAAGCAGTGAACCACAGTATACTTGAAAAATTTGAAGAAGTTCTTGATCAATCATTCAATGATTCAAGCCTATTGGAACATGGAATTCCCACAGTTCATTCCCTAGCAGAAAAACTGAGTATTTCCCCCAGTTACCTGAGTGATCTTTTACGTTCGCTAACCGGACAGAATACCCAACAATATATTCATCAGAAACTCAGCAATCTTGCAAAGGAAAAACTGTCAACCACACAATTATCAATCAGTGAAATTGCTTATGAGCTTGGATTTGAGCATCCGCAATCTTTTAGTAAGTTTTTTAAGAAAATGGTGAAGGTAACGCCTATTGCATTTAGGGAATCGTTTAATTGAAGATTTTTTTAATCTGCGAAATGCCTCATAAATTGGGGTTGGATAAACCGATTGTTATATTCTTTTGTCTTGAAACAAAAGAAACAAAAATTCAAGACTGAAATCTTCCGCTAAAAATGTATTCTGTTCTCTAAAAATTCCAAAACTTGCGCGAATTCAGAATAAGTTATTCGATTCGGTATTGTTGTCGCGCTTCGGACAGTAGAATTTTTTTACGTTCACAGAATACATTTTCTTTACGCTACAGCTTCCTAGGTCGGTTAGGAATTTACTTCAAAGTTGAAATATAGGTCTTTTTAAATCTGCTTAATCTACTAGAAATAAACATACTGTCATTGTGTAAATCACCCAAAAGTGTTATTGCAATGGTTTTGGTTTTAGGATAAATTTACTATTAACTAACAACCAAAAACTTACAATTATGAAAGCATTTATCTTTGCAACACTTCTTTTATTTTCCGTAGTGGTACACGCACAAAAAACAGCACCTCTTGACAATGTACTCAAACAAGTTACAGAAGCCCTACATGAAGTAGAAACGATGAAAAATTTTAAGCAGCCTAAAAATGTAGCAGTTACTTTCGAAAGCGAAACATCAGGAGAAACAAGTACTGGCCTGAAGATTTTAATCTTCAGTATTGGACGATCCTGGAATAAAGCACAAAGTACAGAAATTTCTTACCAATTTAATTTGGTTCCAAAGGAATCCCTTATCCAGACTGGAACATTTAAAACAGCTCTCGCAAATGCAATAAGAAAGGCTTATGATGAAATGTCAAAGGTTACTGTAAAAGATATAGTTTCCAAAGGCTTTACTATCAAGATCAGTTTCGTGATAGAAACATCTACTAATGCAGGGGCTGAAGCTGAATATAGCCTGATTCCATTAAGTGCTTCTCTTGGAAAAAGCTGGAAGAAAAAAGCAATACATACCGTAGAACTCGAATTTTAATAAAAACGAGTATCATAGCTTTACAACGCTCTTCAGATATGTACTGAAGAGTGTTTTTATATAATTAAATATTTTATGTAAATCAATTTTCCGGCTACAACAAAGTGTGTTTTGGCTACGTAGAGAAATCCTGTTCTTTCCAACTTTGTAGTGTTAAAAACAAACAGGAAATGAAAGTATTTGTAACAGGAGCTACAGGATTTATAGGCTCTGCAACAGTAAAAGAATTACAATCCGGCGGACATCAGGTTATAGGATTAGCCCGTTCTGAGGAATCCGCCGAAAAACTAAGGAAGTCCGGTGTAGAAGTATATTACGGAGATCTCAGTCAACCGGAGACATTGATAGAAGCAGTTGAAAAAGCTGATGCAGTAATTCATCTTGGATTTATCCATGATTTCAGCAAGTTTAAAGAAATGTGTATCCTGGACGGAAAGGTCATTGAAACAATCGGCTCTGTACTGGAAGGAACACAAAAGCCATTTGTTATTACTTCAGGAATCGGTGTGCTTAAAAAACAAGGTATGATTACGGAAAAAGATATGCCGGAAGGTAATAGCATTCCAAGGATTATTACAGAACATGCAGCAGACAAAGTAGCTGCTAAAGGAGTTCAGGTAGCCGTTGTCCGGCTTCCCCCTGTGGTACATGACCTGGGAGATAAAATTGGTTTTATTCCTTCGTTGATTGGGATAGCAAAAGCAAAAGGTTTTTCTGCATACATTGACAACGGTACGAATTTCTGGCCTGCAGTACACCGTAAAGATACGGCCAAACTCTTCCGACTGGCCGTAGAAAAACATTCGGTTAACGGAATACGATACCACGGAGTTGCAGAAGAAGGCATCGAATTTAAAAAGATCGCCGAAACGATAGGTACAAAACTGGGTATACCAGCACGTTCCATTTCAGCAGGTGAGGTAGCAGATCACTTTACCTGGTTTGCCCATTTTGCAGAATTTAATGTCCTTGCTTCAAGCGCTGCAACACGGGAAATATTAAATTGGGAGCCAAATGAAATCGATTTGCTATCGGATTTACACGGAGAAATTTATTTTCCTGCCCAATAAATTGTAAATTTACTATACCACATCAGGGAAGAGTATGTGAAAGCTATTTACATATTCTTCTCTTTTTATACCTAAAAGATTATGTCGGCAAAAGAACCCATAAGGATCAAAACGATTTCACAGTTTCATGCTTTGCGTGGCTTACCAAAGCCTAAACATCCGCTGATCAGCATCATTGATTTTAGAGATATGCAAAAACCCGATAAAGGAAGTGAAAGCCTGGTATTTGATTTTTACTCCCTTTCAGTAAAAAGAAATATGAACCATAAATACAAATATGGACAGCAAGACTATGATTTTGATGAAGGCATATTATTTTTTATGGCTCCGAACCAGGTACTCCGGATTGAAATGGACAACCAGCCACGTCCCGCTGAAGGCTGGATGCTGATGATCCACCCTGATTTTTTATGGAATAAACCCCTGGCTAAAACTATAACCCAATATGAATTTTTCGATTATTCCCTGCATGAAGCCCTTTTTCTTTCTGAAGATGAAGAGCAGATCCTTCAGCTTCTGATAGATAATATCCGAAAGGAATACAATACTAATACAGATAAGTTCAGCAGTGATATCATGGTTTCATTACTGGAAACGCTTTTTAATTATTCAAACCGATTTTACCAGCGCCAATTCATTACCCGTGATAAGGCACATCATGAAATCCTTGAACGGTTAGAAATCCTACTCAACCAATATTTCAACAGTGAAATGATCATAAATAATGGCATCCCAAGTGTTCATTATATTTCCGGAGAGCTCGGTATTTCTACAGGATATCTGAGAACATTACTCCAAAACCTTACCGGACAAAGCACCCAACAGTTCATTCATCAGAAGCTGACCGAAAAAGCAAAGGAAAAACTCAGCACAACAGGCAGCACCGTAAGTGAGATTGCTTATGAATTAGGATTTGAGCACCCACAGTCTTTCAGCAAATTCTTTAAGAAAATGACGAATACCACTCCGCTTGGATTTAGGGAACTTTTTAACTAACCATTATACCTTGCCAAGGTTAAGCTCTGCTATTTATTATCAGACCCATTTATAAACAATCCAATAATCCATTATTCTATCTGAAAAATCATACGGTGTTCCCAACCTTCATCGCTTTCAAAGCTTCCATTGCTTTTTCTGTATCATCTTTTGCAACAAAAATATGATCATGAAAATAAGCTGCCACCACATTGCAGCTAATGCCTTCGTGCTTGAGTGCGTTAGCGAATGCAGCCGTAAGCCCTACGGCTTCAAGTGAGGAATGAATACTCAAAGTGATCCATGAAGAAACATAATTGTATTCCAAATTCCATTTTTCAGCGACCG
Organism: Chryseobacterium sp. B21-037; assembly: GCF_028570785.1. Lineage (NCBI taxonomy): Bacteria > Pseudomonadati > Bacteroidota > Flavobacteriia > Flavobacteriales > Weeksellaceae > Chryseobacterium > Chryseobacterium sp. B21-037. The sequence continues at coordinate 583,337 of NZ_JALGCB010000001.1, read as the reverse complement.
GCTTTTCCAGAACAACGGTTATGGCTTCTTTTTCACGAAAGAAAAATACAAGTTTTTCTATATCCGGAATCTCATGTAAGTGACCTACTTTGCAAAAAACATATTCCCCTGAATTCAGCACCGGTTCCATATGTTGCAGCAATATTTTTAAATCTGTTTCTCCTGACATTTTTTTTGTACAAAACTACAGGTTAAGCCTTAGGATTTATTTATCAATTGATAAAAAATGCTTCGTGATAGTTATTAAATGGAACTATGAGCCACAATAAAGAAAAATACTCATTGATTAAACCGTGAAATAGGAACGGCAAAATGAACGCCCCTGGAATTCAGGGGCGCTAATTAAAAACTTTTATTTTGTTGTTTTTAAAATCTTAATTGCATTTTCATTCTCCGGATTGATTTTCAGCACTTTCCGGTAATTTTCCAAAGCTTTATCTTTTTGTCCTGCTTCAAGGTAGGCTTCCCCAAGACTGTCGTAAGTATTTGCACTTTGGGGATACAATTGGGTATTGACACGGAAAAAATCTATTGCATTGGTATATTTCTTTTCGCGAAGTAAGGTATAACCGAGACTGTTAATATAGTCTTCGGAAAGCATTTCATTATCCGCATCTTCTTTTTTTGCTTTTTTATAAGCTTCCAGACCTTTTTCAAAATATCCTTCGCTAATCAATTCCAATGGTCCTTTCTCATCTTTCGCCCATTGTGGGTTTTCCGAACGGATGGTTTTATTCAGGAGTGTTTCCATCAATTCACGTTTTCCTGTCTTTGGGTTAGTCCTAAAACTTATTTTAAAATTCCAGTTTCTTAACGCATAGTTATTTTCCCCGATTTTAAGAAGTTCAATCGGTGTTTCCATATTCATCTTCATCATCAGTTTTCCCTTTTCCTGATATACCCTGTAAACACCATACTTATTGAATTTATATCGATCAGCATTGCTGAAATCCTCTTGTTTTAAAGGTAAAATTTTAAGAGTGGGAGCCATAAATTCCGGCCACTGATATTCAGTTGCCACAGAACGTATAACCTCATTGATAAACTGAGGTTTGTTGGTATTGGTTAATACTACAATTCCATCCCCACTTGTTTTACTCGCCGTAAAAAGGCTGGAAAAACCTTCATTCCAGCCACCGTGGGAGAAATATACCTGATTGCCATAGGTCTCCAGCATAACACCTAATCCCTCAAAAGTTTCAATGTAAGGAGTGGTAAATGCTTCCGCCATCTTTTTGGAAATAATGGTATTACTTTTACCATTCAACGTATTCTGGATATCGACCACAAAACGGGCATAGTCTTCTGCTGTGGACCATAAACCGGCGGCGGCCTGTTCAGGATAGATATGATATCTGCCCTGGACTTTAGTTCCGTTTTCTAAATATGCTGTTGCGGCAATTACGGATTGAGATTCTGGCAAAGGCTGAGTGAAGCTGCTGTTCTTCATTCCGAGAGGCATCAGGATTTTTTCCTTCATCAAAGTTGCAAAATCCTTTCCTTCAATATCTGTAAGTATTTCCTGCAACACAGTATATCCACCGCCAGAGTAACGAAAAGATTTTCCGGGAAGCTTATCCACCTTCACAGCATCAGTATTGGCAGGCTTTTCTCCGTTCAACACCTGAATCACTGTAGGAAGAGGTTTTCCTGCCTCGTATCCGGGGAATCCATGTACGGTGAAACCGGCTGTATGGCTAAGAATATTCTTAAGCGTTACCGGCTTCTGTTTTGTCCACTCATTCTCAGGAATTTTCCAGGATTTCAGATATCTGTTCACATCAGCATCGGGATCTATTTTTCCTTCTTCTACCTCCTTTAATGCAGCATAAGCCGTTACAGGTTTACTCATAGAAGCAACCTGAAATAAGGTAGCGGTGGTAGCTGGAGTTTTATTTTCCACATCTGCGAGTCCATATGCTTTGGTCCATATCACCTGGTAATTTCTGATTACTGCTATACTGACGGCTGGAATATTATAAAACTTCATTCGGTCTTCCAGTTTCCATGCAGATTCTCCCTCAAATCTCACGGCAGGTAATAAGCCTGATTCTATTCGCGCAATTTCATTTTTCAGCTGAGCATCTGTCTGCGCAGATAAAGAACTGGAAATCAACCCCATAAATAATACAATATAAAAACGAGTTCCGGTTTTCATAATTTTTAATTAATAGCCTAAAAATAAGTAAGTATTACGAATATCAGCGGAATTAATTTTATAAGATACTTATTATTATATTCAAGGCAGTCAAATTCATCCCATAGATTGCTGATACACTTCCTGTAGTGTTTTATTTTCCTATCTCTTCTGAAAAAAATCTAATGAAAAGAAGGGCTCCTCATTTCTTTTTTGCCTTTTGAACCACTTTATTATAAGCAAGACAGAGGTCTATATAGTATTGAAAATCTTTGTTTTTGTGATATCCTTCTTTACTCACAAAAATATACCCTTTTGCTACCCTTTTCCCATGAATCATCGGGCGGCAATACTCTTTTTCCAGCTCCAGCTCTGCTTGTTGAGGATCAATCCTGCATAAGATCTCCTCATTACGAACTCCGATGCATAGTTTATCATCTACCATAAAGCTTAATCCCTGGAACATTTTTTTCTCAACCACATTATTCTCATGCATCAATGTTTCTCTTATCCGGTTTACCAGTTGTTCGTTGTACATGATTATTTTTTTTAATTCTTGCAGGTATACTCTTTAATGAATCACCATTTTTCAGGCATCGATTTCCATGTGTGCTCGATATTGGTCATCAGCAAAGCATTATCAAACGTTATAGAGCCTTTTGGGAAAAGTGTTTCATCTTCATAAAAAGTTGATTTCAAATCCATCACTTCAAGAGGTCTTATTTCCCATGTATAGGTATTCAACTGAAGTCCTTCCAGCTTATCTTTATGAGGCGAATACCCGAGGCATCCCTCCTGAAAAAAGTCTGAAGCCTTCTGCAATGTTTCAAATATGGAATGATTATCAAATACTTCAATTTCCTTAGCATCAATTGAAGTAACCAGCTGATCGGAGCTTTTAAAATCAACATGGTAATGCTTGTTATTTTCCTTTACATTAAATTTCGCATAATAATGTTTACCCGGAAATACACGTCCGCCTATAAGCGTATTGATCTTCGATGAAGTATCTCTTCTCGGAATATAAACCCCGGTCCTAACCTGTCCGCCTTCGTCCCATTCAACAGCAATTCTATGTGCTCCGTTCTCGGAATTGATCCCCATAAAATCCGGCAACCCCAAAGCTTTAATATTTTTAAGCCTGATCAGGCAAATACCTACTATTGCTTTATTTTTATAAAGCTTTGGTCTGAATGGAAAAGGGAGAATTTTTTCTACTGCCTCAGGATCAGCAGTAAAATTGATCAAAATCCTTCGATCTATATATCCATGTATTTCTGGTAATTTCATTTTTATATGTTAAGATGCGGCCATCCCCTGTCTTAGAGACAAATGTAATTCATTTTTTGGTCAACCTGATAAAGTATTTCCAATATGTTTTACACAGAAAAGATGTTAATTTCGTTCTATTTTTATTTGCTGTTTTTTTATGAGATTTGCTGCTATAATTGCTTTCAGTATTATGAAAAAATTAATTTTAATCTGCACCTTTTCTTTTGCTTTTATCCAAATAATAAATCCTCAACAAATCATATCCTGAAATTCAAATTCCGATCGTGAACTGTATGCTCAGAATATTGGGAAAATACTTTTTCTACACTATTCCATCATCTTTTGATAGATGTACATACCTCATCAAGCTCTTTACGATCCGGAAGGACTGAATATCTTTCACCAAACCGCAAACCAAAACCATCATTACGGAATCTCGGGAAAATATGCAGATGGGTATGAAAAACCTCCTGGCCGGCAGCTTCACCATCAGCAAGAAAATAATTGATTCCCTCAGATCTTATATCCGATTTCCTAAGGGCCCGATTAATTTTTGCGGCAACATTAAACATTCCTGAAGTAAGATCTTCGTCCAGTTCGGCAATGAATTCCCTGTGTATTTTCGGCACTACTAATATGTGTCCCGGATTAACGGGCTGGATGTCCATAAAAGCAATTACCTGATCATCTTCGTGGATGATGCTTGCAGGGAGTTCTCTGTTTATTATTTTACAAAAAATACAATTGTTCATAAGGGCCGGAAAGTTTTTTATAAAAATAGTAAAACAGAAATAACCAGGAAATAAGGATTGTTTATTCAACAAAAAAATAAGATTAATCTAGTTACGGTTTCCTGTTTTGGCCTGCCGTACAGCCTGGTTATCTTTTATATTCAATCGGTAGACCAACGTCAGGCGATATCGGGCGGCATTAGGGATATTGGTCTGGTTGATCACATAATCTGCTCCGGTGATTACGCTGCTTAGTTTGCGTAATTCAAAAAGATTATTCACATCAAATGTGACGGTTGCCCTGTCTTTTAAAAAAGTTTTGCTACATCCAAAGTCGATACTGTGTACCGCATTAGTATGGGTTTGGGCTGTTGCATTGGCCCCCCTGAAATTATATATTGTCTGGAAAGAAAGTTTATCCTTCAGTTTAAGCTGAGCACTTAAACGGGCAGTCAGTGTAGTTCCTGAAAAATCAAAAGCCTGTTCCCGATAAGATCCTTCCTTTGCATAATGAAACAGGTTGAGCTCTGTATTCAGCTGAATCCATTTTAAAGGATTGTATAATACGGAAAGCTCTATTCCACTCCGGGTTTCTTTATGAATATTTACAGGCATGGTAATAAAAAGCCCTTCAGCATTCCTGTACGTATAATCCTCAATTATCCCCTTGTTTCTTTGGTAGTAAACCGATGGATTAAAAGTAAGCGTCTTTGTGTTCTTTAGAAAAGAAATTTCCAATACCTGTGCATATGACGGATTAAGATCCGGATTTCCCACATAACGGCTGCTGAGATCTGTCAATTCATTAAAAGGATAAATCATGGTAAGGGACGGCCTGTTGATCCGCTTGCTATAGCTACCCTGCAAAGTCGTGTTTCCGTTAAAACGATAACTTAGATTTAATGTTGGAAACAAACGGGTGTAATTTTTATTGCTTGTGTAGGTTCCCATACGGTCTTCAATTCCTATTTTGGTAAGCTCACCACGTAATCCTCCCTGATAACTAAAGGCTCCTTTCTTACCTGAAAACTGAACATAGCCACTTCCGATCAGCTCTTTATATAAAAGGTGATTATCAATCTGATCAATGATCTCCCAGCCTGAAATATTTTGCTGCTCAGCAATGAAATCACTGTTGACCCTGCGGTCCTCCAATTTCAATCCGTATTCAATGGTAGAAGTACTGTCCAGCGGATGGATCATATCCGTTTTGATCATAAAATCCTTACTGCTTCCTACTGAACCTGTTCTGATCAAAGGCAAGCCAGCTGGCAAAGGGAAAACCCTTCGCGTTTCAAGATTCCATTCTTTATCACTGTCCCAGAAATCATACTGCATATCGACAGTAAATTTCTTTCCGGGCTTATCAAAGCTTTTGGTATAATTAAACTCCAGCTGATTGTAGCTCCTCTTTTCCCAGGATTCTCCATTGCGTGTGACACTGCTGTCTGCCAAACTATTTCTCCCAGAGTACAGATAATTCATACGGGTTTTATCATGATCACGTGTTGAGTTCCGGAGAAAAGCAGCAGTAAGGCTGTTCTGATCATTAATTTGAAAATCTGCTCCAAAATATAACAGCTTGGCATCGTCATGCCTGTTTTCATCCTGTCTCTGATCGAGGAAATAAGAGGTATCGGAAAGTCCTGAAGACTGCTGCATGGTGTATACCCCCACATAATCAGACAACCTGAGTCCGTACGTAGCAAATAAATTGAGTTTATTGGATTTAAAATTCAGACTGGGACTTATTCTGGTTTCATTGGGAATACCTCCAACCACACGCAACTGGCCACTAAAACCTGCTTTTTTATTCTTTTTAAGGATTATATTGATAATGCCGGCTGATCCGGCTGCGTCAAACCTTGAAGAAGGGTTGGTTATCACTTCTACCCGTTCTATCTGATCCGCTGGCAATTGCTCCAATGCATTGCTTTGCGTTAACCCTGTTCTCCGTCCATTAATCAGTATGAGGACATTGTTGTTCCCTCGTAAACTGATCCCGCCACCCGGATTTACACTTACGGAAGGGACCCTGTTTAACAAATCGGTAACTGCTCCCGATTGTGACAGAACATCCTTACCTACTTCAAAAATTTTTTTATCAAGCTTCAAACTGACTGGGCCTCGTTTCCCTGTTAAAGAAACCTCTTCTAAAAGCTTTGCATCAGGTTCCAGGAGAACAGTTCCGACATGTATTGTCTCCGAGTTTACCTGTATCTGTTTATGGCTTTCCCGATAACCAATCAGGTGATAAACAATGCTATAATTTCCCATGGGAATTTGGTCCAGCCGGAATGCTCCTTTGCTATCTGAGATAGCCACTGCAATGGATTTATCGTTACTGTCCTTTAATGTAACGGTCACATCGGATAATGGCTGTCCGGAATTTTCGCTGATGACGCCTTTTATCATGGCTTGCTGGGCAAAATAAAGCGGAGCTGCCAACATGATCAGAAAGATGATTATTAATTGTTTCATGAAGTAAAATTAGAACGTGCTCATGTCTGTTTAAAGTAAAAACATGTGAACCGCTCCAGAGGCTTTCGAACAGCAATCCGGAAGATTAGACTCAACTATTACTTCTGTAAACTTCTCTCTTTTACCACTTAATCTTATAGCTGAAAAGCCAGTCGTTTCCTTTTGATCCAAAAAGATTGATGAAAATTCTAATCATAGTTTCCCTGATGAATTGCTTAAAACCGTTTACCACTACTTTATCCTCTCCCCTTTTTCTTCCTTCAAGTACAATTTTTTCTACCCGAGGTCTGCGCTCTTGTTCAAATAGTGAAAATGCGGACAGACATTCTTTTTGATCTCTGAGCAATTTAGCCAGCAACATTGCGTCTTCCAGGGCCATAGACGCTCCCTGTCCGGAGTTTGGACTTACCGCATGGGCTGCATCTCCTATCAGTATTATTTTTCGATGAGACCAAACAGGAAGAAAACGTACATCAAAAACATTGACGCGTATGTAAGAATCTGCATTATTAATGATATCCGATACCGGAAAACTATAGCTTCCATATTGTTTATTCAAAACTTCCTTTTCCTCATCCACATGAATGTTTTTCAATTGATCTTTAGACCAGGGCATTTGGGAAATGACGTTGGTCCACCACATTAATTCTTTATCGTTTGCTCCGCTAAAGCCAAAGAAACCGTTTTTGCCATAAATAAAATTAATGTTCCTGAACTCCCTGTCTGTTAAATCTGCCAGCTTATCTCTTGAAATAAAACCGGCATGCGAAACAATCCCGGTAAATTCCGGTTGAATTTCAGGGGCAACGGACTTTCTTACCTCACTATTGATCCCATCTGCTCCAATCAACAGGTCCCCGATTGAAACAGTATCATCATCAAAGTAAACGATCACTTTCCCATCGTCAGTCTGGACAATATCTTTTAATTTCTTTTCAAAATAAAGCGGGATATTCTTAGTTCGGACAGCTTTCCTTAAGATATCTACCAATGTCTGCCTCTTCATACTGACTGCAGGTTGCGGAAACTTCTGCAGATCTGTAAACAGCATTTTTGCCAGCCTTTTTCCTTTGGCATTTCTAAAAACTCCTTCATGAACGGGACATCCGCTTTGAATAATTTCCTCTGCCAGGCCAAGCTCTGCCAGTACATTCATTCCGTTTGGTGCTATATTCAGGCCACCACCCGCAGTTTCCTTTCGTGATCTTAGCTCAAAGATTTCGGAGGAAATACCAATTTTTTCAAGGAATAATGCCATGGCTGTACCAGCAATTCCGGCACCTAAAATAATGGCTTTTCGATTCTCTTCCATAACTGATCGGTTTTTGTTTACTTTGTATATAATTAAGTTTGATTTTATTTTACTTATGAAATATTTCACAAAGTAAAATAAATTATTTTACACCAACAACAATGAGCAGAAATAAAATAGAACAAATCGGTGAAAGACTCAAAGAACAAAGTACCCATGCTGTTAGAAGGAGCAATCTTATCGCCGCTCAATTGAAAATCAATCCTACCGATCTTGAAGCTTTGGAAGTCCTGTTACGAAACGGAAAAGCGACTGCTGGAACACTTTCCAGCGAAACAGGAATATCAGGAGGAGCCGTTACCAAAATGATCGATCGCCTTGAAAAAGCAGATTTTGTAAAAAGGGTCCTGGATAAATCTGACCGAAGAAAAGTAATTATTGAACCCAACTTAAATACCATACAACAAAGGGTATTCCCGTTATACGCTCCTTTAATAGCTGCTACAACAGAATTATTCAAAACATATTCTGACCAGGAACTCGATATTATCAACGGTTTTATGGAAAAAATACTTCAGATAAGCAGTGATGATCTGAACCAGATGACATCGGATCTGTAATATGATGTGATAAATAAGTCTATGTATCTGCAACCTAATTAAAAACATGCAAACAGCTCTACAGACTTTCAAACGACAACCAGGATTTATCCATTACCTTGTATATTTACATTATGCATAAGGTCCTGCTTTTATTGGTATTCCTGAACCTGGTGAATATCCCGGTTATTCAGAATGATGAACCTGTATCGCTGTATAAAACAGGAGATGATCCGGCCTGGGCAGCTAAGAACTACAATGACAAAAACTGGTCACGGGTAAGAGGAGATACTTCTGATAAGATATTCTGGTCACGGACCCGTCTTGATCTCCGGCAAGTAGAACCTGAACTTACGCCTTTAGGACTTCAGATTGAATCTTTTGGCGCATTTGAAGTATATTGGGATGGTGTTTTTATCGGAAACAACGGACAATTACCTCAAAATGGAAAACCTGAAACCCCAGGTTCCGAAAGCAGTTATTACAGAGTTCCGGACAGCCTGATTTCACCGGGTTCCCATATTGTTGCATTGCGAACTTCTCAATCATTACTTCCTCATGTACATCGTGACATTGGATTTAAGATGAATAAATACACGACCTTATTAACCAAGCCCCTGGTTACCATGTCGTACATGAATCTCATGGCAGGAGCTTTTCTTATTGCAGCAGTCTATTATTTTTTCCTGTACCTGAACAGCAGGCGAAGACCTCTTGATATCCTTATTTTTGCAACCACCTGCCTTTTATTTTTTGTTTTACTGATCATGGAATACCTTAAATTTCATGTGGTTATTCCCTACTCTCAGTTTTTTATCCGCCTGGAAATTATTGGATGGCTCACCTTTGCCAATGCGCTTTTGGTTCCCTGGTATTTTATTATTCAGTTTAATTTTAAAAGAGGAAAGTGGCTCATGGCAGCCCTTCTGGTAACACTCTTATTATTATATGGATTTAATTACGGACACTACGACCTTACCGCAAGACTATACAGTCTGGCAATGCTGATAGCAGCTATCATTGTCGTTCTGAACGGCATTATCCAAAAAGAAAAAGGAGGTTTTATCGTACTGGCAGGACTCTTGATCAGCGGCTTGATGCATAAATTTATTTTTTACGACTATGGACTCTTTATCAGCTTCACTATCATTGTTTTAAGCATGCTTTACCTGCACTCGATCCGGACCAGTGTTATTGAAGCCGAACACCAGCAGGCTGTATTGCTTTCTTCAAGGCTGCAACTGGAATTGCTGAAAAAAAATATTCAGCCTCATTTCCTGAGAAATACCCTGACCTCTATGATGGACTGGGTCGAAGAATCACCCAGGGAAGGATCGCGCTTCATCCAGGCATTGGCCGCAGAGTTTGACATTATGAACGAGATTTCCGAACAGACCCTGATTCCCATAACAAAAGAGCTCGAACTTTGCCGGCAGCATCTTTCAGTTATGGGTTTCCGGAAAGAGATAAACTATAAATGGGAGCAAAACGGAATAGATGAAACGCAATTCATTCCACCCGCCATTATTCATACTTTACTGGAAAATGGCATTACCCACAGTGAACCATTGCCCGGAAATATCATTACATTTAAACTGAGCTATTCCTTATCGGGAAATCATCACAAATATGTATTCGAAACCATTGCAAAAAACCGTGAGGTATTCACAAGCCGGAGTGGCGGCAACGGACTTAAATATATTCGTGCCCGTCTGACAGAAAGTTACGGACAAAACTGGGTATTCAAATCCGTTCAAACAGAAAACGGTTGGCTATCGACCATTCAAATTACAAGATCATGAATATACTGATTATAGAGGACGAATCAAGGATCGCACATCGCCTGCAGCGTATGACAGCAAAATTCTTCGAAAACAGACCTGTTCGGATTACAGTTTGCGATTCTCTGCAAAAAGGACTTTCCCAAATAGAACACGATCTTCCTGATCTGCTGCTTCTCGATCTGAACCTCAATGGTGATAATGGTTTTGAAGTATTGGAACATATGGTAGCCTCTTCTTTTCACACCATCATTGTTTCAGCCAATACCGATAAAGCAATCACTGCCTTTGCATATGGAGTACTGGACTTTGTTCCCAAGCCTTTTGATGAGGACAGGCTTTTTCAGGCTCTTAACCGTTTTAGCAGCCCTTCCATCAAATCCGGTGACGATATCCAATACCTGGCTGTGAAGAGATCCGGACAAATACGGTTGGTGAATATTTCGGATTTGATTTATATAAAAGGAGCCGGAATTTATACCGAACTTCACTTAAAAGATGGCCGGCAGGAGCTGCACGATAAATCTTTAGAGCTTTTACAACAGCTTCTTCCGGGAGAATTTGAGCGGATTCACAAATCCTATCTTGTCAATCTGTCTCAAGCTGAAAAGATCACCATCAGCTCCGGCTCCCGTTACGGCTTATTGCTTAAAAACGGGGAAATCCTTCCGATTGGACGTTCAAAATACAAAGAGCTCAGAAATAAGACCATTTGATTGTTACCGTTTTATTTTATCCATCCTACTTTCTTCTTCCAGATTTCCAGCTCATTTTTTCTTTTGCTAAAATCTTCAGGTGGCGATTGATTTTCTCTTTTTACCTGCTCACGGATTATGGCCGTTTGCTCTTCGAGTGTATTCAGCCCAACAGATTTTCTTCGTTCATTAACTTTTGTGATATTGTCAATAAAATTCGGGACCATTTCTCCGTTCTCATTCCAGTCAAATTGGGTTCCGTATAGCTGCGGCTTTCCTTCAAACACGGCAATCCGGTCACTAAGATAGGCGAGATTTTTAGGATCGGCCTTTTGTTCGTCTACTGCATCTTTTAATAACCGGACGCATTTTCTCATCAATTCAGGCTGGCCGATAGCATGCTGTATAATCAGCCAGGCAGCTTCACTGGCTTCTTTACCCACTTTGTCAATACCGGGGTAACCAATAATATCCATGATATCATTCAGTTTTTTCGCATTCCTGTTATGCAATTGTTCCATTTCTTTATGATATCCTTCCCCGAGTTCCCCTCTTTTGATAAGCTGATCACGCAATTCGAGATCTTCATTTTTTAGTTCAATAATTCTTTCTGCAAAATGGTTATGGCTCATAATAAGTTTTTAATAATATTTACTACAGGTATTTTTGATCGCTTAATACCTATCTTGATCTGCCTTTATAAATATACTCTATATTTTAAACTAATCAATTGAACTCTGACACTCCCGGGAAACTTTCTAAAACTCTGGAATGCAGATTAGGGAGAAAGATAATTAACACAACTTTAACGCCTTTACTTAAATTCGGAGGCTGTGATTTTAATACATAAAGCCGTACTTTGCAGCCTAAAAAACAACGAAAAAGATGGGGCTATTTGATATGTTTACACAAGAGATCGCAATGGATCTTGGAACCGCTAACACACTAATTATACATAATAACAAAATCATCATTGATCAGCCCTCGATCGTCTCTATTGACCGTACAACGGGAAAACCAATAGCAGTCGGAGAACAGGCGAAGCTTATGCAGGGGAAGACCCATGAAAATATTAAAGCAGTACGTCCGCTGAAAGACGGTGTGATTGCTGATTTTCATGCTTCCGAACACATGATCAAAGAATTCATTAAACAGATACCGGGAATTAAGGGAAGATTTATACAGCCAGCACTTAGAATTGTCATTTGCATTCCTTCAGGGATTACGGAAGTGGAAAAAAGGGCTGTAAAAGATTCTGCATTGAAAGTGAATGCAAAGGAAGTTAAGCTGATCTATGAGCCAATGGCCGCTGCAATTGGTGCGGGTATTGACGTTCAGAATCCGGAAGGAAATATGATCGTAGATATAGGCGGCGGAACGACTGAAATTGCAGTCATTGCACTGGGTGGAATCGTTTGCGACAGATCGCTTAAAATAGCCGGAGATGTCTTTACCAATGATATTGCTTACTTCCTGAGATCCTATTACAATCTGTATGTTGGAGAGAGAACAGCTGAAAGAATAAAAATCGAAATCGGATCTGCACTGGAAGAGCTGGACTATCCTTTGGAAGACATTCCGGTACAGGGAAGAGACATGATCACCGGGAAACCTAAAGAGATCATGGTGAATTACAAAGAGATTTTTAAAGCCCTGGATAAATCCCTGATGAGAATTGAAGATGCGGTGATGGAAACGCTTTCCCTCACTCCGCCTGAACTGGCAGCAGACATCTATAAAACGGGAATCTATCTCGCCGGAGGTGGCGCCCTTCTTCATGGACTTGCAGACAGAATACACAAAAAAACAGGATTACCTGTATGTGTGGCGGAAGATCCTTTGAGAGCCGTTGTAAGAGGTACAGGTATCGCGCTTAAAAACATCAATAAGTTTAGTTTCCTGATGAGTAACTAATATTGACCGGAATAAATAGCAAAAGGCTTTGAATACATATTTAAGGCCTTTTTGTGTTGGGTAAAAAACAACAATATTACAAATGGTTAAAATATATTTATCACCTGAAATTGAATTGTTTTAATTAAAATTTTATATTTGCTGAGTACATAATTTGCATCCGGATTATAAGAAAAGCAATACTAAAAAGGAAAAAGTGTTCCAACATATCATCACCCAAAAAGCCATGAAAACTTTAAAAACAGCCTTATCTGTATCTATTTTCAGTCTTGTTCTTACTTCCTGCGCTACCATGCAGCGAACCGATCTGTATTTTGGAACCAATATCCCGACCGGAGGCAATGTAACCCAGCGGCAGTGGAAGGAATTTTGTGACGGGGTTATTACCCACTACTTCCCTGAGGGATATACAGAAGTAGATGCTGTCGGGAAATGGATGGACACCCAGACCAAACAAACCATTTCCGAAAATACCAAGGTGGTGACCTTTCTCGGTAAACCCACCAAAGAAAGAAATGCTTCCCTCGACAGTATTACACAAAAGTATATTCGTCAATTTCACCAGCAAAGTGTACTGAGAATAGATAGCAAGCCCAAAGTAAAATTCATCAGTAAGACATAATCTGTTTGTAAATTACTCTTTTCCTACATTTCATCCTTCAGGAAACTCCGTGTATACCCTTTCCATTAGAAAAATCATTAGTAACTGATTTTACTTATATTTTTTACAAGTAAGCTCAAAGTGAAATTCTTTTGTTCAAAACCCTCATCATCATTCATATAAAGAACAACCAAAAAAGTGAAATGAGTTTTAATATGTAATTCCGGATCAATAGCCTTAACTTGGCAGGAAACTTGGTAAGTAAAACAATAAAGCCGATCAGGTTAAAAAATAAACGGAAATACAATGGTAACGATCAACAATTTTGAAGAATATAAGTCCTATGAAGGAAAAACCATAGGTGTTTCCAACTGGCATCAGATAGATCAGGAACAGATCGATAAATTTGCTGATGCAACTTTAGACCGGCAATGGATACATGTCGATCCGGAAAGGGCAAAAAAAGAAGGACCTTTTGGATCAACCATAGCCCACGGGTATCTCACTCTTTCTCTTATCCCCTATTTATGGAAGCAGATAGCGGATGTCCGTAATGTAAAAATGGAAATCAATTACGAAATAGAAAGCTTCAAATTTGGGCAGGCTGTACGTGTTAACAGCGAAGTACAGCTACAAGCCACCGCAAAAATGATATCCAACCTCAGAGGAACTGTTAAAGCGGTGATCCAGGCTAAGCTGATCATTAAAGGTGAAGAGAAACCCGCATACACCGGTGATGTTATTTTTCTTTACCACTTCGCTTAAAAACAGGAAGAATTCATTATTTTCATCCCGTAAACATGAATAATGTTTAGTTGCATTCTATGAAAGACCACGAATTACATCAGCTTACTGATCTTCTTTTCAAATCCGGGAAAGAAGAAAAATACGGGCCTAAAAGCGTAATAATCGAAGAAGGAACAGTTTCGCGAAAGTTCTATTATTTAAAAAAAGGAATTCTGAGAGGCTGGACAAATTATGACGGTAAAGAAGTCACATTTCAATTCCTGTTTGAAAATCATATTTTTTGCTGTTCCGAGAGCTTCTTTTATCATCAGCCAAGCTCTTATACAGTGGAAACGATCGAAGCATGCAGCCTTTTATCAGTAGAAAAAACGGATATCGATACATTATCCGAAGACATTACCTTCGTGAATCTCTTTAATAAATATCTCATAAGCCGGGTAAATGATTACCAGCAGTTATTGATCTCTCAGATCCGGGAAAAGCCGGAGATGCGCTACAAAAAGCTTCTTGAAGAAAATCCGGAAATCATCCTCCGTATTCCTCAGCATTTGATCGCGTCTTACCTCGGTATGACGCCGGTCAGCTTAAGCAGGATCAGAAATCGATGAACGCTTCATTTCTTTACAATTGTTAACGACGGATCACTTACTTCCAGGCTACATTTGTTGAAAATTATATCAACAATGGAAAAATTAATACAAGCCGTATTCAAAGAAGTCATAGAAAACAAAAATTATGACGAATCCCTGATCAACAAATACTTCAGTGAAGATTATATTCAGGAGGTAGATGGGGTAATGCTGGATTTTAATTCTTTTAAAAATCATATCCGGAAATTAAAGGAAAAAGTAGTTGAGCAAAAGGTAGTGTTTGACAATATAATGAGTGATGAAAATTGCGTGATTACAAAGCATTATGTGACCAGTATTCTTCAGAATGAAGAGGTAGTAAAACACAAAGTCTTTGCAGAATTCAAATTCAAAAATGACAAAGTAGTCCATTGTGACGAACTAACTTTCCTTTTAGAAGGTGATTCATCTGAAAAAAAATTAGGTTCTGAAGTTTGATCTATTTCGGGCTATAATCTAAAACAAAAAGAGCCTTCTCAGGAAGGCTCTTTAAACGAAAGTATAAAAAACTGTTCTTTAATTTCCAAAATTCACAAAATGCGGAATATCGGTCGAAAAGTTATTGATTGGTAAAAGATTATTTCGGTTGCTGTTAAAATCAAAAACCGAATTATTATCAAACGGAACACGCGGATAATAAGTAAAAGAGATCTGGATCCTGTTGAATACCAGAAAAGGATTATTGATCAGAACACCAATTCCTATTTTTGTGTTGGCTGTTGTTTTCAGTAATTTGTCATCAGGCATACCCAGCCAGCCCACTGCGGCGGTTAAATACGGGCTGAAGTGAAAATTCTTCCATGTTTTATTAACGAACAACTGAAGCTGATATCTCAGAACCAGTTTCTTAGTCCCGATATAATCCGAGTTATAAACCGGAAATTCATCTGAAGCCGAAAGATTAATTCTGTCTTTGTACGAATAGTTATGCTGTGGATTTCCCAAAGCCAGGGTCGGAGAGAAAAAATGTCTCACCTTGGCAAATTTCCAATCCATCAGATGGGTAAAATAAGTTCCATCCAACCGGAAGGACTCGCGATTTTGATTGTCTTCATTAAAAAACCTTCCGAACTCAGCTTTTAAATTAAAATATCCCAGCCTGGTAAAATTACCATAAGATGCCGCAACTCCCACATATGGTTTTACGTCGTTATTCCTTGACAATCCCCCGGCAGTCAAATTCAACGATTTACCATAAGCAATATCTTCCGGCAAATCATATTGAAAAATATTTTTCTGAACCGAGAAATTTCTTTGGATAAACCCGATAGACATCAGGAAACTGCTGTAAGAATTAAAATACTGATACCGGTCGATTCCCGGGCTGTCTTTATATTGATAGTTTTGAAACCTCCCGATTATGGCAATATTACTGGAGACTTTTTCATTCGGATCGGATGAAACAGGAATCTGATATCCACCCCATACATCCTGGCTATATACCTTGATCTGGACTTCCGGATATGTTGTATCATTCTCTACAGGAAGTAAAACATGCCTCATGAAATATTCCAGACTAACACCACCGGCCCATTTGGTGAGCGGTGAGAAAAAGTCTCTCCTGACATTGAAGTTGATTCTTTCATTTTTAAAAAAATCCCTCTCCCCCAGAATCTGTGCATCAACATAGGACCCGAAAAGGTTATAGGCCGTGTAACTTCCCAAAAGGTAGTTTTGCTTTTCTTTAGAATCGTTTCGGTAAAGGAAATCGAAGGTATGGCCTAATCCCAGAACATTTTCTTCCGTAACTCCAAGGCCGATTTTACTTCCCGAGTAGCTTAGCCTGGGTTTTAAACTCCATGAGTCGAGAACCCTTACCACCACATCAATAGAATCATTGTTGGAATTACTTTCCTCAACACCGATATGAACCCTGTTGACAAAAGCCATCTTTCTCAACAAACGTTCGGATTCATAGAGTTTCTGCGCATTATACTCTTCCCCCTCGTGAAAAAGCAGGTAATTATTAACCGTAGAAGTCTTGGTATTAGGATGAAGGTGATTGGTGATCCAGTCGTACCATTTAGATTGCTCTTTGGTATCCTTGGAACCATATCCAAAGGGGTCTATCGTTTCTATACGGATATTTCTGATGTATTTCCTGTTATATTTCTCCTGCGATAGCTTTTCAGTTCTGGACTTAACAGAAGTAGAATCCGCTTCTCTACGGAATATGAGACGGTGAAAGAATTTGGTCACTTTATGATGATCCGAAAATTCTTCTATTTTGTAATAAAGAGAATCTTTTTTTTCCTGTGCATTTAAAAAGAAAAAACCACTGAACAGCAAAATTAAAAATATAGTAGATCTAGTCATTAGTCATCAAAAATTCAATAAGCTTGATAATATCAATTTACAAGCCAATAAGAATTAAAAACGTACTAAATTCTATTGAAATCACATCATCTTTCACTCCAGGAAAGATGAATGCATCTGCAGATAGCAAATGAAAAGTTATCTTTTGGTATAAGTTGAACTGAAACAAATTCAAAATCAATCAATTACTTTGTTATAGATCAACTGGCAATTTATTGCGCTTTGAACCAAAATAAACAGCAAGCGAAATACTGGGGTGTTCAACCGTAATAGCGCAAAAAACTTTTGTAGAAAACTATTTCAAAAGCGACCAGATAAGAACCCCCGCACCGGCATAGGCCGCTACCGTAATGATATCAGCTATGGGTTGCGAAAATCTTTTTTCAGCAATTCTTTCGGCATTAATCTGATTCTTATGAAATTTTAGAATTTTCTTGGGATTATGGACCGGATGCGCAACCAGACTATCACTCTCCCATCTGTCCACTATTACTTTGTAGGTTTTGCCGTCTGCTTCAATCCTCACATTTTTATTAGGTGAGAGCTTCTCCTGAACATTCACAGGAGCGGATACTTGTTGCAGATTCAGATTTTGGGAATCAGCGTTTGGATTTTTCGTTTGCGCAGGTGCATTATTACCAGAGCTCATTTTGGATGCCTGCTTATTGTCGGCTGTGGGATCGGCCTGTTTTTTTACCTGATAAGTATAGCAACTCACAAGAGAAAATGATATAAGGATACAATAAAGATTCTTTCGCATGAGTCAAATTTAAGAAATAAACGCAAAAATCAGTATTTTCTTTTGAAAGATCCTGTGATATTATTACCAAAACAAAAAACACTGTCAACAATAATATTTCCCTGTTTTTAAATGTATTGATTTCGGCCTTTAGGAGAAAGGGTTCAGGTCATTTGTTACTCCTGATTATCGGTTCTGATCAAGAACAAATTTTAAGTTCGCAAAATCCGTATCGGCTTCCACCAAAGTACAAATTCCATTGCTGTAGGTATAAGTAGTGGAGTTTCCGTTGGGCAGATCGATTCTGTACTTTCCCGAAGTAATCTTCCGGACAGGAATCATTTTTTGGAATTTCTCCGAAAAAACGGATTTTATATTTCCCGGTTCATTAAAATACAAACTTGCCGTCGAACTGAAAATTGACTGTTTCAGCGAGCCACTAGCTCCATCTTTATCCGAAAGATGATAAAAACTTCCGTTCCAGGTAGCGGTATTGTTCACCTTTAGTTTCCCGTTCATTGTCCGGTAAAGTCTGGCCTGCTGAAGGATATTCTGTTTAAAGGTAACCCCCATTTTGTCATAAATTTCAATACTGTAAAGAAGTTTTACTTTGGCCCTGGATTCAAAAAGATATTCAGTGACATCATCTTTTAGAGAACGTTCCACATGGATCTTGCCAATCATTTTATTGTCCTTGATAATGGAATAGTTCAATTCTTTGTTAATGGGTGGTGCCATGAAAGGTTGAAAATAATTGTACACCATCACCGTAAAAATCAGGAGTGCTTTCATAATAAAAATATTTATGAAGCAAAATTAGTCCGGGAAAAAGCTTAAAATGTTCCGGAGGATAAATGTGAACTTATTATTTTAAATAATTTAAATGATTAAAAATGAGATATTTGAATACGGATCTTCGTTCTTGTTTATAAAATTGAACTTTTTTAAAATAATTGTACTAAGCTTAGCCACCGATTCGTATTGCTGCAACCCAATTGACATGGGATACATTTTTCTTCACACTCTTTCCAATTTAAATTGTTCTGTTGTTACCAATATTTACAGGATAATTTTCATCAAAAAACTCAAAAAAAGAAATGATAATTTTTAATACGACGAGTTCTGTCGCTGTGCAAAAGTACCTTTGTATTAGAGATAAGATAAAGAATCCCGGGAAATTAATTGTCTTACTAAGCCAAATTTTAACCTAAAAACAACTTTTTTACATGATGTTTAAAAAACAACTGATAATCATTTTTCTTCTTTCTTTTTTCATTTCCTACGCGCAGAATGAATTTACTACGCTCTGGAAACCAAATGCAAATGGCATTATTGATCATTCAATAAAGTTCGGCGGCACAGGAACCGATTACACCATTTATTGGGAAGAAGTAGGATATCCTCAGCATAATGGAATCATGAATTCTGTCACTTCAAACAGTAACAATCCTATAACCATAAATTTCGGACCTTCATTACATGCGGATCCTCTGCAAGCCACCTACGAAGTGAAAGTATCCGGCGGTAACGGATTATTTTATGGGTTCAGGGCCAATACCGGTATTATGCCTCCTGAGGGAAATCAGGAGCTCATAGAAGTAAGTCAGTGGGGAAATACTACATGGCTCCAGCAATTCGAAAGTGCATTCGCGAACTGTCCCAGTCTTAATGTAACGGCTGCAGATACTCCTGACCTTACACATATAAACAATTTGTCACAAATGTTCCTAAACTGTTCATCTTTGACAGGGCACACTTCATTTTCTTACTGGAATCCGTACAATATTACGGATATGAGCGGTATGTTCAGCGGAGCTACTCTGTTTAATCAGAATATTGGAAACTGGGATACAGCAAAAGTAACCAATTTTAGCGGCATGTTTTCTTCTGCTTCTTCTTTCAATCAAGATATTTCTTCCTGGAATACAATGTCCGGAACTGACTTCTCTTCTATGTTTTCGGATGCTACTTCTTTTAATCAGCCATTAAATTCATGGAATACGGAAAATGCTACTAATTTCCGTTATACATTCTATAATGCAAAAGCATTTAATCAGCCTCTTAATAACTGGAATACAGGTAAAGTAAAAGATTTTGAGCATATGTTTGAAAATGCAGTATCATTCAATCAGCCCATTGGAAATTGGGACGTAAGCAAGGTTGATTATATTGCCGGATTTAATATGTTTTCGGGTGCTTCCCATTTTGACCAGGATATTTCTTCGTGGAACATCAAGCTTCAAAATTTCAGCTGGAATGCAATCTATTTTGGATTTAAAAATGCGGGCTTATCATGTACGAATTACAGTAAGTTTCTTATTGCTCTGAATAATAATCCTACATGGGGGAACTCAACAATAACATCCGGAACTATAGATGCAACAGGACTTGTTTATTCTACACCGCAGGCTATGCTGGCCAGAGCTCAGCTGATCAATAAAGGGTTTAATATTATTGGAGATTCCTATATTGCCGGTTGTTTTCTGTCAACAACAGAAGTTTCACCAAAAACAAAAACCTCTGCTTATCCTAATCCAACGACAGGAGTGATTAATGTGGAATCCGCTTCGGACGAAAATGTTCATTTATATAATATCAATGGTAACCTCATTAAAAATATGATGTTTAGAAAAGGGAAAAACACGATCGATCTTACTGAATATCCATCGGGAGATTATTTCTTAAAAGGTGATACGACTCTAACTAAAATAATCAAGCAATAACAGGTTAATTTACAATTAAATCAGCTCCAAAGTCATTGTACTTTGGAGCTTTTTAAGTATTATATTTATGTAGGTGAAGAAAATTTAAAAGGCAATATAAAATGACAAAAATTTGATAATTACTATATTATCCTTACCGCTTTAGCAGCTTGTGGATGCACAAAAATGCATTTTTAAGCAACTGTGAACCATGACGACTTATCAATTTCTTTCATCTGTTGTGTATTTCCTGTTAAAATCCTCTCAATAAATTTGAATGCGAAGATTTATTGATAAAAATCAAATAGTCAAAAGAATCTGCAATATTTGTTTTTCTAAACTCATTACTTTCAGTTCCGGAACCGGTTTTTCGAAACAGAATCTTTTTCAATATCCATTCTCCCAATTCATTTTTATCAGTCTTTATAGATTTTAAATCTAACACAAAATAAGGTATGTTTAATGAATTTAAATTATATTCTAAACTACCTTGTGGTGATGTTTGTGATGTGAATGTTCCTATCTTTTTATTTACGCTCGCCGTGTAATTCCCTTCAAAAAATGCAAATCCAAAGTTCACATAATCACTTTGATATTTTTTGTTTATATGAAACCCCATTGACGAGGAATCTTCTTTAGAAACATGGAAGTTATGGGCAGATACGATTACCCTGCTTGGGTTATAATTTTGTTTGATCCAATCTATATTTTCAGCCATAAATTTATCCCTGGTAACTGAACTTCCAACCTGTATATTTTGTCTTATTACTGTAATATTCTGTAAATATCTTTTCTTTGTCTCTGCATCATCAATTTTCACAGCATTTTGGGAGATTTTATCCAATAAGTTATTTATAGCATCCTGAATTTTATCTGTATATTTTCTTTGACCTCGATTGTTTTCTTTTAAAATTTTAGTCAGATTATTAATATCATCTAGCTCATAATTATTTGCTTTATAAATGTCTGTAATCTGCTGTAAAGCTCCAAAATAACATTGCATGTCAAAGCCGTCAAACAGTATTTTGTTATTCATATTTTCGTTATGAAGCTTTAACCATTCAACAAAATCCAAGGTCTCTTGTGTTTGCCAAAGCCAAAAATACATTCCGTGCAACAGCATTTAGAAATCCCGATGGTTCAAAGGTTCTTATCGCATACAATAATAGCAGCTCAGCAACTTCATGCAAAGTCAAATGGGGGGCACAATCCTTCACCTATAGCATACCTGCCAATTCGGCGGCCACATTCAAATGGATTGGCAGTGTCTCATAGTCATCCACTGCACCAGGTAGTTAACAATTCCTGTCTAATTTGGCTAGGCGAATTAGATCATCAATAAAAATGTTTGAAGATACGCTTGTTTTGGTCACATGACAAGATTATTCAATTCTGCAATTCTTTCTAAATCTTCCACTAAATGTTTCGATATTTCTTCTGTTACTGGTACCAGAAATTCAGTATTATATAAACAGTTAATGACAGGCTTTCCTAATCAGAGAAGCATGAGATCGGGTTGTCTAAAAAAAGCAATAGAATCCAATTAAAAGAAAGTTAATAAAATTGTAGATACAAAACTAAAATTTAATGCGAGGTTACTTAACTACAAAAATTGCGTTACTAATCTTAAAAATTGCATTTACATTAAAAATATATTTTGGTACACTTATGTATATTATTACCGAAGTTTTTTCTCTTATAATCTTTAAGCTTCAACTTTTTAAAAAGAAAATGAATTGGTACACTAAAGTGTATCATTGCCTATTTTAATTTTCGTCATTTAAAATCCGTACAAGTACTTTCCCTTTAACCTTATGAAACTCCAACGCTTCATGCGCTTCCCAAATCTTGTCAAGAGGAACAGTGAGTCCAATAGTAGGAGTATATTTTCCTTCACTAATACAATTACTAATATCTTCAATCGCTTTCTTTTTAAATTCTTCTGGCATTGTATAGACATATACAAATCGGAAGGCAATATTATTTATCATGGAATTTAATATCGAAAGAGCGAAATTTTCGTCCATTTTTTTTGCAGAGTATGTACTTATAACTCCGCCTTTTGCAATGCTTGCAAGATCAATATTTAAATTGGAACTCAGGTCAACTTCAATAATCCGGTCCACTCCCCGACCGTCTGTTGCTTTTTTTATTTCCTCAGCTACATCTTGGTTACTCATGTTGATAACAACATCTGATCCTTTTGAACGGACACGCATTTCGTCATCCGGGTTCCTTATGGTAGCTGCAACCCATGCTCCTGACCATTTAGCAAGCTGTATTGCCGCTTCACCGACTGCTCCTGCTCCCCCTTGAATTAATACCCTTCGACCTGCGATATTCCCGTCTGCAAATAAACAATAATGCGCGGTCATTGCTGCTATTCCTAAACTTGCACCAGTCTCAAAAGAAACATTTTCAGGTAGTTGTACAGCCTGATTGGCAGGAATAACAATGTACTCGGATGCTGTTCCATTTGCTCTGCCATATTGTGCTTCATATATCCAAACTCTTTCGCCAATCCTTATAGCATCTATTCCTTCTCCCACAGCATCTATAATACCTGCACCGTCCTGATGTGGTATAATTCTGTTAAAAAGCATAGGCCCCAAAAAACCTGTCCTCGATTTTATATCAGAAGGGTTGACGCCTGATAAAATAACACGGATACGAACTTCTCCTCGTCCGGGAACAGGAATCGGCAATTGATTTACCTGCAAAACGTCGGATGCTGATCCCTGTTGTTCAAAATAAGCAGCATGCATCGTAATTTTATCTGTCATAACTTTTATTTTTTAATTAATACTTAATACACAGACTCTGTAACTTTTTTACGGTAATGAACAGGGGATACTCCTTCTTTACTTTTAAAAAACCGACTGAACGTCTGAATATTATCATATCCAAGTTCGTAAGCAATCTCTTTTATGGATAAACCAGAATAATTAATCTGTCTTTTTGCATGAATCATTATTCTATCATGAATTATATGAAGCGGAGCCCGACTAGAAACAAGAGAAAATAAGTTCGACAATGTTTTTGGAGATTTATTGAGTCTGGAAGCATAAAAAGCAACATCGTGATGCTCTGCAAAATGTCTTTCAACCAAATAATTAAATTCCCTGATTACATCACTTTGGCTTTTTTCAAGATTACTAAATTTGTTTGACTGTCTGAGGATTCTTACAGATAAGATTAACATTCTTTTTAATAAAGATTGTAACATGTCTTGCTTAAGAATATCGTTTTTATTTATTTCCGAGCAAAAAATCTCCCAAGATAACTCAAAATCCCTTATCATATCATCATCAACAGTAACGATAGGAATGTCCGAAGCTCCGAAAAACAACATTCCTTTACTACCAACTTCATTATCATGGTTTACAATACAATAAAACGGTTGATTAAATCTTACCATTCTGGCAGACTCAATCTCCAGAGAATCAATCTTATGGAATTCTGTTAGAAATATAATCTGATTCTTTTGAAGAATATAAACATATTTATCTACCTCTATTTTCATGGATTGCCCCGTATTCCATATAAAAGTCATGTCAGTTTTTTGTACGTTTGAAACGATATCAGCATTTGTCTGGTCTAGATTACAGACCTGCAATGTTTCATTTAAATCATTCGTAAAAATCATAATTTTTTAATCTAAATAATTAACATCATAAGTTTTTTGTCCATTAAGTTCATCCAAATGTTTTAAAAAACTTTTTCTTTCTTCCGTCATTTCGGGAACGGGTAAAAATTCATTTTCTGCCACTGGCTGGCCGATCGCTTCAAAAATCTTTTCCAAACCTGCAGGCATAACCGTACAAAGAAGTTTAACAAAAGAATCCGATGTATTTTTAAAACAATGAATTGCACCACCAAGAGGGATTGTTACAAATCCACCTTGAGAAACGACTTCTTTTCCTTTCTCTGTTTTAATTTCAACTTCTCCTTCCAGTACGTAAAATATTTCATGTGTATCCGGATGAGAATGAGGCGGGGGACCGCCTCCGGGCGGAACCGTCATTTCGATGACTGCATAACTTTGATCAGTGTCATCACCTGACACAATTACTCTGTAATTACCGCCCGCAACACCCAATCTTTTTCCTTTTTCTTTATCTCTGATGCTTATCTCTGATTCCATAATTTTCAGCTTAGGGTTTTCTGTAAGCAAATTTACAGACCATATAGCTTCAAAACGTTGACATTTGTCACAATACTCAAATGATAAATAATGAAAAGAAAAAGAAACTATGTTAAAAAAATATCAGGGAATACACTAAAGATCACGATCCGATCAAGATACTTTATCCTGGTTCAAATAATTACTGCAGACTCAGATATTGGAAGTATCGGAATAATAGATCACGTGACATTTCGGAGTAAACAGAAATCCCTATGCATCCTCACGTTAAAAATGAAATTCTTTCTTATTTCAGTATAGGAAAAGTAAAACATTCGGATTCTGAAGATTCACTGAAAATCTTGGTAGCAAGAAACTAATGCTGATGGAAACTGGTAAACGATTTATCATGAAGAAGATATTGACGGACAGGCCAAGTTGCTCGAGAGACTACAAATATATATCGAGTCCGGAGAGAGTCTGAAACCAGAGGTAATCATCCAGGATTTCGATAAGCTCTACAGCAATAACAAATGACGTTTGCTGGGATCTCAATCAGCAAAAACCAAATCCCACTTCAACAGCCAGACCTGAATATTTTTTACAAGATTGTTCGGTATACAAACATTGTCCTTCTAGATTGTCTTAAAATGGTCTTATCGGCCTGCTGCACGTTTATCCAGGCTTTTCTATAATAAATTCGGAGATTATTTTAGAAAAAAATGATTCACTTCTTTTCATAGACGAAAAATTTACTATCGTCACTTCAGCGGAAGTAGAATTGGTTTATTTTTCACAGATGAAAACAGTTCTATTTTTAAAAGAGGCATGTATGGTGGAAATAAAAGGGGTTAAAGTTATTTAATACAAATTAAGACCTACTATCCCCACTTCGTGCTAGATAATAAGTCTTTTAATTTTTTTAATGTAACTTTTAGGATATTTAAATATAAATTAAAAAACAGTCTTAATTAGACTGTTTTTTTAAGTGGTTGCTAAAATCGTCTTTCAGACTCCTGTATAGGAAGATCATTTACGCTTGCAAAACGTCTCTGCATCAAACCATTCTCATCAAATTCCCAGTTTTCATTACCATAAGCTCTGAACCACTGGCCTTCTGCATTATGATATTCATATTCGTAACGTACAGCAATACGGTTATCCGTAAAAGCCCACAGTTCTTTTTTCAATTTATAATCCAATTCTTTTTGCCACTTTCCTGTTAGAAATTTTATAATTTCTTCACGGCCTGTTATAAATTCAGAACGATTGCGCCACTGGCTGTCAACTGTATATGCTAATGCTATTTTTTCAGGATCTTTAGAATTCCAAGCGTCTTCTGCCAACTGTACTTTTTGTATAGCAGTTTCCTGAGTAAATGGAGGTAAAGGATGTTTCTGTTCCATCTTGTTATATATTAAAGGAGATTGAAATTGTATTTAATTTGAGTGTAAAGAAAGCATAGTTTCAACACCTGGTTTTAAAATCTGAAGTCTTTCTCTAATTCCCAAAATATCGAAAGCCTCTTCCAAATTGGCATTGTTTTCTGTATAATGTGACCATCCTTCCGAATGTAAAGGAATAATAATTGATTTTGGAAAAACATGAGCGGTATCTAGAACATCGTTGGTACCCATTGTTAAGTTAAATGGTCCCCTGGGACGAGCCGCTCCTGCAAATGCGAAAATGTAGGCCGGATTTATTGTTTTCCCGAGATTTTCAATTTCATTGTAGAAGACGGTATCTCCGGTAATATATAATTCAAAATTATTTTTTCCTGAAACGGCAATATGAAATCCTATAACATCGCCTGCTAGCTTTTCTATTCCTGCGGGACCGTGGCGGGCAGAAGTAGCTGTTATTCTGATTTCGTCCCCAGCAGGGGAACTATAAGCTATATATTCTTTAGGATCTAAACCGATACTGTTTCCTTTTAATCTTTCCGCTCCTTTTTTCGTGGTCAGCGTTGCTTTCACTTCTTTTAGGTATTCCCGGCCCATGTTATCTAAATTATCAAAATGCTGATCATGACTCAATAAAACAATGTCAACGGGCTTTCCGGGAATTATTGCAGGTCCCGACAACTTTGACTCTTTCATTTTTTCATTTAAAATGAATGAAGTTCCTTCAGGATCTAAAGTAGGATCAGTCATTATACGAAATCCGCCAATATTAAGAAGTACTGTAGGACCTCCGATATATGTGGCAGTCATGAGAATATTATTTCCCGTATCTGTAGTTTTGATATTTCTTTCCATGATTTTAATTATAATTCTATTGAAACAAATTTACAGCAGCTGCACATTCAAAACGTTGATATTTGTCACAAACTCACAATCGACAGAAAAATCAATTACCGAAAGCTTTGTTTACGGATTCTGCTTAATGTCTCTCTTGAAATTCCCAAATAAGAGGCAATCTGATGCAATGGAAATCTTTGGATCATTTCAGGATGAAGTTTAACGAAACTCTTATATCGTTCCAAAGCACTCAGGCTAATCGCATCGTCAACACGTTTTTGCGTTGCGATATGGTTGTTTTCACTCATCTTCCAAAACATGGCTTTAATAGCCGGAATTTCCAGAAACGCATCCAGATTAGGTCTTGGTAACACTAATAATTCTGTGTCTTCCCATGCTTCAATATAATATTTTGAAGGTGTTTGATTAATAAAACTCTGCCGGTCTACAATCCACCAATTTTCTATTGCCAATTGAAGAATGTATTCGATGCCGTGGCTGTCTACACTGAACATCCGGATTGCTCCATTAAGAATAAAACCTGTGTATGGACACGCATTACCCTCCTCCAAAAAATATTGTTTTTTTCGCAACTTTTTAGGAAGCAACAACGATTGAATTGTTATTTTTTCTTCGGACGAAAGCCCTGAATTGCTGTAACGTTCTATATAATCAAAAAGCGGTTCGTACATTTTTAATAATTATTTGTTAGTTGGCAACCATAAAAGTCGCTTATTATCAAAATTAAAAAAATTCCCGCTTTTTTCATATTTGTATATTTTATTAATTTAAATAGTAGTGAGTATTAAAATCACCCTGTAAGTTTTATAGGGTGATTTCAAAAAGTGAACAACTTATTTAACTTTTCTGTCTAAAAAATTTTCAATAATTGCCGCAATTTCGTCACCATGACTCTCTAAAGCAAAGTGACCAGCTTCAAACAAATGGAATTCAAGATTTTTTACATCTTTCTTAAATGCTTCTGCCCCTGAACCCGGAAAAATGTAATCATCCTTGCCGTAAACAATAAGCATTTCCGGTTGATAATCTCTGAAATATTGCTGCCAACTCGTGTACAAAGGGATATTATTCTGATAATCATAGAATAAAGCTAATTGTATTGCTCCGTTTTCAGGTCTTTCCAAATGTCTCAGGTCAATTTCCCAGTTATCCGGAGAAATTACGCTTGGATCCGTTACACTGTGGGTATATTGCCATTTCAGACCATTGAGGTCATGGAAACCCCTTAATGTATTTTCAGCTTCTTTATTGTTACGATCTTTCCAATAGGCTTTAATCGGATCCCAGAACGCTTCCAGCCCCTCTTCATAGGCACAACCGTTCTGTACAATTAATGAATCTATTTTTTCAGGGAATGCACTGGCAATTCTAAAACCGATGGGAGCTCCATAATCCATCAGATAAAGACTGTATTTTTTAATATCAAGTTTTGCTAACAACTCTGTCACTATTTTTGCAAAATTATCAAAAGTGTATTCGAATTCACTCATAGGTGGCTGCTCACTTCTTCCATAGCCTGGATAATCAGGAGCAATCAGATGATATTTATCTGAAAGATCATTGATAAGATTTCTGTACATGTGCGATGAGGTCGGATAACCATGTAACAAAACTAATGTCGGATTTTTTCTGTCACCTGCCTCTCTGTAAAAAATTTCTATTCCGTTGATATCAATTGTATTGAATGTTGTCTTCATTGTTGTAAGTATTTAAGTTTAAGATTTATTTTAAATTATAAGTGTTGATTAGTTTTTAGAGATTGGAGCCAGCTTTGGAAAGTCAATATCTGTATCTGCCAAAATATTTGCATAATTAGTAAAAATGCTGAGTGATACCTGAGCTAAAATTTCCAGAATCTGAGCGTCATTGTAACCTGCTGCTCTTACTCTTTCTAAAGATTCATTAGAAACTACTCCTTTAGTATTCAGAATTTCTTTAGCAAAAACCAGGGCTGCATTTACCTTCTGATCTGAAGAAACTCCATTTCTTGCATCGTTAATATCCTGTTCGCTGATTCCCATTTTGCCACCGACAAAACTGTGTGCAGCGTTGCAATAGTTACATCCGTTTTCGTTGGCTACGGTAAGTGCAATCAGTTCTCCTAATTTTCCTCCAAGCGAAGAATAACTTAATCCGGCATTGAAACCCAGATATCCATTAAGTACCGCTGGAGAATTTCCTAAAGTTCTCATCATGTTGGGAACCATTCCCATTTTAGATTTTACAGTCTCGAAAAGTTCTTTTGTTTTTCCGGTAGCTTCCTCCGGATTTAATGCTTTAATGCGTGCCATAATAATATTGTTTTTAAATTATTAAATATGTTTGTCGTTATTGACGGTACAAAATTGTGAATTTGAACCAGGCAACAGTTAGGCATCATTTCCCGAAGAGTTGGCAATTTTTCTAAGCGTTATTTTTCTTAAATTTTTTAACAATTATTTTTTTTAAAATGACAAAATATCAATTCCAAGATGGTCTTTTATCATTTAATAAACTGATAATCAGGTTTTTTAGATATAAAATTTAAAAATTGATTGACATTTATCACAGTTTTTTTGTATCAAATATCACCGTTTTAGGGCTTGCAATGAGCATAATTTTGTCCTGTACAACAATCATATAATTTCTGTTGTAGCAAAAACAAATTTTTATTAACATTTAAATAATTACATTATGCACACAAAAGCATTCAACCCGGAAAACGCAGCAATGCTGCTAATTGATCACCAAGTAGGAACAATGGCATGGACACATTCTCATGACATTAATTTAGTAAAGCAAAACGCAATTAAACTGGCAAAAATTGCAAAAGCGCTTAATATGCCTGTAATTCTTACTTCAAGTATGGAAGAGTATGTACAGGGACCGTTGATTCCTGAACTTGAAGAAATTTTACCGGAAGCATTCAAAGCACGTATTAAACGTCCGGGAATTGTAAATGCCATGCACCATGACGGTTTTAATAAAGCAGTAAAAGATTTAGGACGTAAAAAACTTTTCGTAGCCGGAGTCACTACTGAAATCTGTGTTACTTTCCCGGTTTTACAGATGTTAGATGAAGGATATGAAGTGCAGGTTTCTGCGGATGCATCGGCTTCTTATACAAAATATGGAGATAATCTAGCTTTGGAAAGAATGAGACAGGCAGGAGCTATTATTACAACAGTTGACCAGATTATTTCTGAATTGGCTATCGACTGGACAAGCCCTAACGGACAGAAATTGGTAGGAATTTTAAACTATCATTAATCGTCAATTTAACAAAAAGAAACACGGGTTCTGTGGAACTACCTGTGTTTCTTTTTTTATTAAAATCAAAGTTATGAAAATTATAAAAGCTTCAGAAAAACATACTCACGGAAATTCTACTTTTCAAGTGGAAATTCTATACCCTGGTGCCAATTTGGATAAAACAGATACCGGCTTTTTTACCATTGGAAGAATTGATCATGCGCTATTCAAACCTCCCGGACTGGTGCCGATGCATCCTCATCAGAACGATGAAATTTTATCTTACATGCGCTCAGGAAAAATGATTCACAAAGACAGTACCGGACATGAAGAGCATTTGAATAGCTCTTATATGATGATGATGAACGCCGGAAGTGGTATTTCACACGAGGAAAGTTCAGAAGAAAACGTTGAAATGCTTCAGATCTTTATGCGCCCTACAGAAAATGATTTGCCTCCGAAGGTTCAGTTTCATCAGTTTGAAAATATTTACAGCGATAATATTTGGCGTTTAGTTGCGGGAAATCAAAAACACGCTCCTTTGAAATTAAGAGTGGAAACTAATATTTTTGATATAAGATTAAACAAAAAAAATTCTATTAAAGTTCCTGAAAATTATGATAAGATTATTAATTTTCTTTACTGTTTTAATGGAAATATTAAAATCGGAAATGAGACAGTTACAAAAGGGGATTCTGTGATTTTTGAAGAAAATTTAATTATTGAAGCTGAAACAGAGAGTAATCTGGTTTTATTTCAAATTAAAAAAAATGCAGAATATAGTGATACCGGAATGTTTAGTGGTAACAAGTTTTACATTTGATTTTACCTATAAGCTACTTTGAGACAATTTGTTGAATTCCCTCCATACTCTGCTGTATAATTTGTCCCGATATACAATTTATCCAGATTCGTTCCGTCTTCATAGTAACCGATCGGCAGGGTGTGGTTTCTTGCGCTAAGATTTGCTGTGGCCAACAAATCTCAGGTCCATACGTTTGAAGACTTCAGTCTGTTCATATTTTGCAAGTTTTATAAAATCTTAAGTTTAGCAGTCCTAGTTTTAAACTTTGTTAACAACTCCTTAAAAAAACTATTATAATCCCTTCTGTACTGTAAGCATCCAGGAGCCGAACGTTATACACTGGTTTCCATGTATACAGAAGCAATAACTTATTTCACACCACATGCATATTTTGAGCCATTACCTAATTATTACACTTCTTTGAAATGATATCAAAAATACTCCATTCTTTCACAAAATA
Organism: Chryseobacterium sp. B21-037; assembly: GCF_028570785.1. Taxonomy (NCBI): domain Bacteria; kingdom Pseudomonadati; phylum Bacteroidota; class Flavobacteriia; order Flavobacteriales; family Weeksellaceae; genus Chryseobacterium; species Chryseobacterium sp. B21-037. The sequence continues at coordinate 551,861 of NZ_JALGCB010000001.1, read as the reverse complement.
GCTTCCAAGCTCAAATAACTATTGATAATTCGTTTTTTTCTAAGATCTTGTAATTCATTATATTGATATTAACTAACAAAGCAAAGTCGCCCTTTCATTAGTAGTTCTTTTTTTATCGCTAAACTAAAAATTAGTCCTTAAGTTTTGCTAAAAAATTTTGTAAATTTGTAAAATATTATTTAGTCAAGCGGAATGGTAGAAAAAATTGCAGTAATCGGCGGCCTTGGCACTTTATCCGGTGGCGACCTGTTCTTCAAATTACTCAAAAACAAGAAAGTTCTTAAAAATCAATTGGGCTACCACTTTATCTTTGAACAGCAACCCTACAGCCAGATTAACCTCCCCTTACATCAGGAAGAGGATATCAGATCAAGAAAATTTTATACATATAATGTTAGTAAGAATTTTGAGAAAAGAGATGTCACTAAAATACTACTGCCCTGTTTTGCAAGCCATTCTTTCATTGATGAGCTACAGAAGGAAATTTCTATTACGATCGTAAATATATATGATGCTCTTGCCGCTTATATACGTTCGAGATTCTCCTCTGGAACCAGAATTGGTATACTTACCTCTGATTTTGTTAGGCAGAGCAAAAAGCTTGACGAATATTTTCTTGATTATGAACTCATATTTCCTATTGATCAGGATAAGTTGATGGAAGCAATATATGGTAAATATGGAATAAAAAACGGATATTTTGAAGGCCTATCATTCGAGTACATTTACAAAATCTGTGCAGAACTAACTGAAGGCGGCTGTGATATTATTTTGCCAGGTATCACTGAACTCTCACTAATTACTGAATTATTGCATAGACGTGGTATCCAAATGATTGATGTGAATCAAGTGTATGCAGACTATGCCCTGCTGAATCCTAACAGTAATGTAGAAAAGTCTTTTAAAATAGGTATCCTTGGAGGAGTCGGGCCATCAGCTACAGTAGACTTCATGAACAAGATTATACAGAGTACACCTGCCCAAAAAGATCAGGATCATATCAAAATGGTAGTCGAACAAAATCCGCAAATTCCCGATAGAACTGCTAATCTTATTCGGCAGGAAACTGATCCTACTGTAGCCATGTTTTCAACTTGTAAGCGATTAGAGGCGGAAGGTGCAGATGCGATCGCCATTCCGTGCAATACGGCTCATGCTTTTGTCAAAGATATTCAGGAGCATCTGGGAATTCCAATTATTAATATGCTGAACATTACCGCTGAGCATATTCTACAAAATTATGGTTATATAAAAGTTGGTCTGCTTGCTACCAGTGGAACTTTACATAGTAGGGTTTATCATGATGTGCTAAATGAGATGAAATTGGAAGTTATTATACCCGATACAAAACATCAGGAGTATGTTATGGAAAGTATTTATGGTCAATTAGGTGTAAAAGCAGGATTTGCTGAAGGTATTTGTAAGGAATATGTACTCAAAGCCGCTGACTTTTTGATTCATGAAGGTGCTGATGTGATCATCCTTGGTTGTACCGAATTGCCATTAATGTTCTCATCGGAAGACACTATTATAAGTAAGGGGAGAAAAGTTACTTTAGTAGATCCCACACTAATTTTAGCTAAGAAAATAGTTGATCTTTCAACAGTACAATGAATCATATAGATTTGAAGTTCTGATGACTATTAATATATTTTTTTAGAATATTTTATCATTGAAAATTTTGCGACATTTCCAGGCAGTATATTGAACCCTATTGAAATATTGCTCGTAAAGAGAAACTGCAGGACCGACTACTAAAATTGCAAAGCCACAATCGGAAATCTTATTGGCTCCCAACGGAATAAGCCACACCCTGATTTGCTCCTAAAAATCCCATTTTGGAATAATTCAGGTCATTTCTGTTTTTCAAATAATTATAAGCGGAAACAGCATCATCCGATAAGTCATTAATATCTGCGGAGAAAAAATTACCAGTTGATTTTCCAGTCCCCTTTTATCAGCTTTTCATTATAGTACACGGTATCCTCTGTTATATACAGCTCAAAATTCTTTCTTCCACTTACACGGTAATATGAAAGCCCATCAAATCCCCCGTGATTCGTTCGATGCCTGCAGAACCGTGTCGTGATTGAGTTGCCAGTATCTTAATCTGATCGCCGGAAGCTGTGCAATATGTTCAATTTTGAAAAGAGGGGAAGGTTAACTGAGTTTCGCTATAATCTTTCAGCACCACCTTTAGTGGTCAGAATATCATCTGTTTTTATTTTTAGTTAGGAATTACCCTTTTATACGATTGCGCAAAGTACTTAGTTCTTCCTCTAGCTTTTCAATATATTCCAACTTAGGTCCAAGTATTTCTGTAATTTCCGACTCGGTGTATCTCGGTATAATATGTTGTGGGCAGTTCCAGTCGTAAGCTTCGATCCGAAAGATCAGCATTCGCTCCGGTTTGAATTTATAATCATTAGGTTTCAATTCTTTAAATAGAGCCGGATCGTCCTCAATTTCTATAACCTCAGCCTTAGCATAGATTTTTAATCTTGCACGCATAGGATATGACATCATTATCAGTGATACCTTATTATTGGTGACAATATTTCCAACGGAAATATATTGCTTATTCCCACTGAAATCAATCATACCAAGGGTCTCCTTATCAATAACTTTAACAAAGCCTTTTGGACCACCACGATGCTGAATATAAGGAAATCCATTTTCGCCAAATGAAGCCAGATAGAAGCTATCCATCCCACTTATAAAACCCTTTTCAACTTCTGTCAGACCATCGCGGTAACTTTGTTTTTCCATCCGTTCATAGATATCACGGCTTCCCTGTTGTTCCTGGATCGCCTTAATTACTTCTGTAAATGCTGTGTTTGCATAATTCATCTGCTGTAGTTTTTTGATAGTTTTAAATAGACTGGATCTGTCTGATCATCTGATTGCTAAATCCCCATTCATTGTCATACCATGCCATAACCTTTACCAGGTCACCATCAACAACACGGGTCATTTCCAAATCAACAGTTGAAGCAAATGGACTTTTGATGATGTCAGTAGATACAAGAGGTTCGTCTGTTACAGAAATAACTTTACTATACCGCTCAGTTTTTGATTCTTCAGTCAAAATTTGGTTAATTTCTTCAATGCTCGTAGGTCTTTCTGCAACAAAAGTTATGTCGGATATAGAGCCTACAGGAACTGGTACTCGAACTGCTATACCATCAAACTTTCCTACATACTGAGGTAGGGCTTTTGTTGTTGCTATAGCAGCCCCTGTAGCAGCTGGTGCCAGATTGATACCTGCTGCTCTGCCCATACGGGGCTCTTTCTTAGATGGGGCATCAATTAGGGTCTGAGATGCTGTATAACCATGTGTTGTATTCAAAATTGCTTTTTTGATACCAAGTCGTCTTCCCAGTATTTCAATAATGGGGCTAATGTTATTGGTAGTACAGCTTGCACATGAAAAAACTGAAACTTTACCGTCCTCTGTATTTACACCATGTACGACAGTTGGAGTATCCTTGGTCGGACCGGAAATCACCACAAATTTTGCACCGGCTGTAAGGTGCTTCTCAGCATCATTTTTATTGGTGAACAAACCTGTACTTTCAATGATTATTTCTGCGCCTATTTCTTTCCATGGTAAACTTTCTATGTCCGTGACGTTAGTATATTTAACTGGCTTACCATTCACAACAATTGTATCACCAGCAATCTGAACATCTTTTTCATATTTGCCATAGTTACTGTCGTATTTGAGCAGGTACACAGCATTTTCTATACTCATTAGATCATTGATACCAACTACTTCAAGATCATTCGTATCAAAAATGATTTTTAAGGCAGCACGGCCAATACGGCCAAATCCGTTAATAGCGATTTTTTTCATTTTGTTACTTTTTTAATATATTTGGAATTGTGAAATTTGAATGAAATTACAACATATTTTCTACATTTATGTCATGTTCACAGTCGGAATAACCTTGGAACCAATTAGTTCTATGGCCTTCATTAACTGGCTGTGTGAAAGACCGGCATTGTCCATCTGAAAAGTGAATCTTTGGATACCTCCGAGTGACTCACTGTGATTAATTATTTTTTCTGCTACCGCTTCGGGACCACCTACTACTAATACACCTTTGGGACTGACATTTAAATCAAACTGAGAACGTGTGATTGGCGCCCACCCTCTTTCTTTGCCAATTCTGTTCCACTGATCAACATGTCCGGGATAATATTCGGCGATAGCATTCATATCGTTTTCAGCAACATAACCAGGTGAATGCAGACCGACCTTTAAATCCTCGGGTCTAAATCCAGCCTTAGCTCCTGCTTCTCTGTATATATCAACCAAAGGTCTAAATCGTTCCGTAAAACCACCAATGACAGCTACCATTAGTGGTAATCCTAATCGGCCTGCCCTTTCAAAAGAGGCTGGAGTACCGCCCACTCCCAACCAAATAGGGAGCTTTTCTTGCAAAGGTCTTGGATAAACTGGAAGATTGTCTAACTTTGAACGAAATTTACCGCTCCAAGTCACGAATTCGTTTTTACGGATTTCCAGCAAAAGATTCAGTTTTTCATGGAACAGCTCATCATAGTCGCTGAGATTCAGTCCGAAAAGCGGGTACGCTTCTATCGAGGATCCCCTGCCAACAACCATTTCTGTTCTTCCCTCAGAAATAATATCCAGAGTTGCAAAACTCTGGAAAAGCCGGACGGGATCTGCAGCTCCAAGAACTACTACTGCGCTTGCCAGCCGTATCTTCTTGGTACGAGCTGCTGCGGCAGCTAAAATAACTGCAGGAGCAGAATCTAAAAATCCTTTTTTATGGTGTTCACCAATCCCAAACACGGATAATCCTACCTGGTCGGCAAGCTCGATACGCTCAAGCAATTCTTTCATTGCAAGATCTGGTGTAATTCCTGTAGTGCCATACATGGCAGATGCAAAACTGTCAATTCCTATTTCCATAATAAATATTTGCTTTTGAATGAAAGCGGCTAACATTTAGCTGGCCGCTTAAAATTATTTCTTCAGAAATGCTTTAGCCTTCTTGTACCTGCTTTACAAATTGCAGATCTCCAGCTAATTTGACATCTTCTCCAATCATTAGCCCGCCTGTTTCCAGGGCAGCATTCCATGTCAAACCAAAGTCTTTTCTGTTGACTTTTCCTTCAAAAGAAAAGCCAGCTCTCGAATTTCCATAAGGATCTACTTCGATCCCGTTAAAATCCAGGTCGATGGTAACAGGCTTAGTAATTCCATTGATGGTAAGATTACCTGTAAGCCCATCACTAACATTTAGTGCTGAAGACTCAAAAGTGATGGTTGGATTTTGTTCCACATTGAAGAAATCAGCGGATTTCAGATGGTTATCACGATCAGTATTATTGGTTGAAATCGAATCGGTTTTGATCGTTACTCTCGTTTTTGCATTAGTAAACGTATCATCCTCAGTATCCACTTCCACATTAAAATCTGTGAAGCTTCCTCTTACGTTAGAAATCATCATGTGCTTTACTTTAAAAGTAATATCACTGTGCGTTGGGTCAAGATTCCATTTTGTTGCCATGTTTGTAAATTTTTAAGTGTTATTTATAATTAATTTTTATTTCTATTAGTAACTTCTTAGAGCAAGAAGATTATATATTGATAATCGTATCTGAATTACTGTCGTTCTTAAAGTTTGTATGTCAAAGTTCAGCTATTGTCAAAAGATAGGGAATGATGTTTATCAAAAAATACGATTGATAAATGTCAAGCCTAGTCGATCTGATAAAGTCCAAAAAGATTTCCGTCAAATAAAAGATGACTGTAAGCATAGCTTTCACATGTCCTGATAATACCATCAACAGGTTCAACTCCAGCTTTTAGCAAAATATCCACGGATTTTTCTAGGTCGTCCACCTGGAAACCTATCACAATATCGCCGTCTCTAAAAATCATTTGAGGACCGACCAGACCTGTTCCATAAATCTCCAATACTGTATTATCATTTAGCTTATAGGCCGAAAGGCCTGGATCTCCCAGCATGTTTTTTGCTCCCAATACCTTTGCAAGTGCTTCCCAGTATTGCGCAGTTTCAGGTTTGCCATTTATAGAAATTCGAAGCGGAATTTTATTTTTTCTCATAGTTTGAAATCTTAATTTTTGAACTTAAGAATGATAAAATGAAAAACACTTTCGTTTTATCATTCTTTAATAAATCCGATAGCTTTATTCAAAACGACAAGCTTCTTCAAAGGCCAGACGCGGATCACGCGGATGCAATTTGGAATCATCTCCATAACCGATCGTGCAGATGAAATTTGCCTTCCATGAAGTCCCTTTAAAAAATGTTTCATCGATAATATTATTATGGAATCCGGACATTGGACATACATCCAGTCCGAGACCACGTGCCGCGATCATGAGATAAGCTCCAGTTAGGGAACTGCTCCTGTAGGCTATAGATTCAGCAAAGCTGGGATCATTTTCAAACATTGGTTTAACATCTATTCTCGGAAATAGTTTTGGTGCCTCCCGCCAAAAAAGCTCGTCCTGTGCTATGATCGCGGTCACTGGTGCTGACTTAACCTGTCCTAGATTGCTCCCCATCCCTTCTAATGCGGGATAAAGTTTTTCTTTCCCTGCTTCACTTCGAACAAATATAATTCGGGCAGGTTGCAGGTTGCCGCTTGTCGGACCATATTTTACGATCTCATATAGTTTTTTTAAGTCTTCATCTGAGACTGCCTTATCCGTCCAATGGTGGTGTGATCTTGCTTTGGTAAAAAGCTGATCAAAAACATCGGTAGAAAGAATTTTTCTATCTAAACTTTCGGCATCATTGTAATTTGTGTGAGGATTTGAATTTGTTGTCATTATAGTAAATTTTAATTGTCCTTATATTATCTAATGTATTCTTTGTTTATAGGGACATTGCCCTTGATTCATTTTGATGTTACAAATTTGCGTTAATCATAAATAAGCATTAATGACCTTTGTCAAAAAATGGTCTTGACATTTATCAAGAGCATAGCACTGACATCAATCATGGATTCGTGTAAGAGAGCAGATGTTTATAAACAAAAAAAGGACTCAAGCGAATCCTTTCAATTACTAAAACGTTTATGCAGTATTGGAAATTTACAGCCGTCTCTATTTTATGTTTTTATGCAACAGATTATCCAGCGCTACCTTTCCTGAACCATATTTCGCCAGCACCACTAATATTCCTATCACAAGCAAATGGTATTCATAACCTTCCCCTTGTAAAGTGCCGGCCCAGCCCATAAAGAATCAAACTTGGATATGCGCTTTAAAGATCATACCTAGCCACAGCAGTGATCCGCTTAAAAAGTCCAAATAAAATAAGCAGGAAAGTAACCACCTTTTGATTGTATGATCGTATAATTGTATAATCATTTAATCAACCGTTCAAGGCATTCTTTTTAATTCTGCTTAATGTTTCAGGGGAAATACCTAGGTAAGATGCAACCATGTTTTGCGGAAATCTTAAAATGAACGATGGATAGGACTTCATCAACTCTTCATAGCGCTCTTCTGCGCTCATGCTTATGGCTGCATGTATTCGTTTTTGGCTTGCTATGAAACTCTGCTTATCCATTGATTTTAAGGTAGCTGCAACAGCAGGAATCGCCGCCATAAGATCTTGAAGATGCTCCCAGGTAATCTGCAATAGTTCAGAATCTTCAAGCATTTCTATGTGAAATTTTGTAGGGGTGCCCTGCGTATAGCTTTCAGGATCACCGAGCCACCAATCCTCGACTCCAAAACGAACAATATGTTCCTGACCTTTATCATTAACCGAAAACATACGGGCAGATCCTTTAACAACAAAGCTGGCATATTTGCACACATCACCCTCCTGCAGAAGATATTGCCGTTTCCGAAATTTTTTTGGTTTGAATTTTTCTTCTATGAGGATCTTTTCATCAGATTTCAAGGTCATTCCGGATTTGTCTTCAATATATTTGAATAAGGTTTCGTGCATAGGTGATCAAATAAAAGCTGTACTAAAGGTAAAAAATCTTTTTTAAGTAGAATAATGTGCTAATTGTTATTCTTACTATAGTTTACTTAAGATGCTTGTATTCCTAATCTACCACATTCCTTTTAAACATATTTTGAGTTTAATATTTTTGTTTTCAGGATGCCGTGATATTTTTTTGTTAACAATTTTTTTAATGATCCAGACCGATAATATAGATAACTAATACTTTAGTGAAGTCTTTCACAATACTTCACTCGGGAATCTTCCCGGTGAAGAATGGAAATCTATTGAAAATTTTGAAAACTACGCTATTTCCAACTATGGAGATATGAAAAGCCTTGAGCACCTGATTACATCATAAGATGAAAAAAGCGTAAGCCATCGGAATTGATTATGAGACAATTCATGAAATTCTTCAACAAATACCTAGAAAAGATTTTTATAATATACCTGCTTATTATAATCAGAGGGAAAATGATAGCGAAGGTCTGTGCCCCGTTTGGTATAACATCATTTCGTGGAAATTCAAATACCGAGCCTTTTCTGATCTCATTTAAAGATGGTAATAGGTTTCACCTGCATGCTGAAAACTTGGAAAAGCTATCTGTCAGTAAAGACCATTTTAGAAGAACCGGGGCAAACCTGGTTGCAAATAGCAGAGACATGTATGAAAAAGAAGGTAACCTATACAGTGTTGAAGGTGAGCTTATAGCCACTTTTTAAAATATCAATATTAACAGCAGGGCCCTGGAAATTGTCAGTAGAAATAACCTTCACAAACTAAGCATGAAACATCTCACAGTAGGAGGATCCAGATGGTTCTTTAAGAATTACCATCCTACAAAAGAAGATTTTATTTATAAAAAGAATAATTCGGAAACAATAAATTATTAAAGGAATCCCTTGGAAAAAACTGGGTACCGCATCCATAAAATACCCCATGCATGAATTTAAGCTTTTGGAAACAAGAATAATGTCTATTAATTTGAGAAATAAGCATGACGAATAATCCATACTTTTATAGCCCAGTAAATCATGATAGTTAAAAAATTTTGTTATCACTTACCAGTTACTTTATGAAAGAATATGACATTAATGATAAAACACTTGTTATAATTAATGAAAATGAACCCTTATGGGATTTCAATATATCCAAACTTTGGTTATACTCAGAGTTTCTTTACTTAAGGGAAAAGATAAATGATAAAATACTGATCGAAAATATTTAATAAGTAGGTAATGATGGTTTATTGAATTTTTCGGTTTCGTTTCTTTTTATAATTTCAAATTCGTCACCCTTGTTACCTCCAAATTGCATTAAAGAAATCCTTAAAATTTTCTCAAAAGCTGAAAACGGGATGTTATTATCTTCGAATACTTTTTTACAGAGTCCTAATTAATTTTTTCTAATTGCTGAGATCTGATACTCTGACAGGTTGTTATAAAATCAAGCCTTTGTCTTGGGCTGATAATAGTGATATCCTTAGTCTTTGTAATAATAAATACAAGATCTGTTAGATTGGAAGCATATACTGAATACCTGCCATATGGTTTTGAATTAAATATTCCAAAGTATCCCCAAAAACCCTTCGAAGCAAACATACGCATATGCATGTTGAATGCACGTGTATTTGTTTCTTTATATCCACCAAATCATAAATGTTAATCTTTTTTATTGTAAAAACAGGTGATTTTATAAGGATATAATTATCCTTTATCAAATACTCTCTAGGATGTAATATATAGGGGACTATCGCTATTATTGCAAACAGCATTAAAAGAAAATACTTCGCTGCTGCTGAAGGAACCTCAACATAATCTTTTTAAAAATAATAAAATAATAAAGACTAATAATAAATAGATTTAAGACTAATGTTAAGACTATAGTCATTGTGCCCATTTTAGCTTTGTACTTTCTTACCATAATAGTTTTTGATAAATAATTTTTTATTTTCGAATATATGATATTTTCATCATCAAGATAGAGTATCAATGCTGCAGCCATGGAACAGAAAAAAGAAACTAAGCCATGAGTAAAAATAATACTCAAGTGAAAAATCAACCCAACAATTAAAAAAGAATATCTTAATTTTCTATTGGTAGCTAATATACATGCAAAAAGTAAGAGTTCCAAGATAATTACAGACCATGTAAATAAAGGAGTAAATTTACTTAGTGTAAAAATATTGTAGATTCTCTGAATCCAAACCGGCGCTCCAAATACGTTGTGCGTAAACCAATAATAGGCACAGGTTCCATTTCTCCATTCTTCATTGTATAGTTTTCCAACAGCCGAATGCAGGTATATTATAGCAACCTGAAGAATAATCAAAAAATAGTATATATTAAAAAAAACATTAATAGGCTTTCTTCCCTCACTTTTTCTTTCTGGTCTCCATTGATTTAACCGATTATCAAATAAACAGATAAGAACAAGCAGAATGGTAAGATTTGAGGCAATTTGATCACCACCTTCCACAACCAAGAAACTATTACAAATGCTATAATGTACCCATGCTTGTAATAAGCCTGTTACCTGGGGAATATATCCCGTAAAAACAGATAGCAGGATCAGGATCGAAATATATTTTCCCAACTCCAAACCTAATAAATAGAAGATACTGAAATTGGCGAGTGGTATATTTCTTACGAATATCATTTCCTGTTTATTCGACAATAACTCAAAATCAGCCAATTCTGGGACGTTATTGAATAAAAGAGTTAATAAGGCGCCTAAAGCAAATATAGATCGGGCAAATGCTAAACGCTCACTAAATATAGATTTTCTTTCCAACAACAAAATTAATGACCTCATTTCGTGATAATATTTATGGGGAAAACTACAAATTTGGAAGGGTACTCTGGACTTTGGTTTAATAAAGACCAGGGCGGGAGAAATTCCAATGAAATTAAGTATCTTCCATTAAAATTTTTAATACTTTTCTTATCTATCACCAAATCTGAATATTGTAAAGTGTCAGGTTTTATCCCATCCAGAATATTTAATTCAGACTTTGTAGTTATTGTGAAAGATTTAACAGAATCTTCTTTAATTCTTTGTGTAATATTGCCTATTTCAACATTTAATACCCGATTGTGTCTCGATATACCAAAATAATATTCAGAAGAAAAATTTCTAAGATTAAGGTATTCTATCTTATTCCCTTTGACAGAAAAGATATGAATTTTTGGATCTTTTGAAGTCTTGGTAAAAAAGCCCAACCTTCCGGAAAAAACGATACGTAGGATGCTTTTATGCTCTGACTATTGTTAAGAGGATTATTTCCTAAATAAACACTGAGGAGTTTAAAGAATATGAATAAAACAATAAATAGCCCTGAAAAGAGAGCTATTATTGAATATATACTTACTTTCTTCATGTAAAATACTTAAATTCCCTTTAATTGCATTGTTACATCCGAAGTAAATTTTTCTTGTAAGTAAGGAGTATCCATTCCTGTCTGTGGAGCATATAAAAACACAGCTACTGCACCTACAACCACCACAGCTCCTGCAACTGCCACAACTGCCCAAACAACAGTGTCAGTATCAAACCAAACCGTATCCCCAGCCTGTATTTTGATTTGTCTCGCTTTTGAAGCAACCTCTGGGACTGATGTAGAACTGCTGATGTCACTTTGTTCTTTGACCTGTGTCGCATAAAGATTTGTAAGCTCTGTTGCCGTTGCATCATTAGTTTGAGCTAATGCTATTGTTTCTTTTCTTACAAGCTGGGCAGCCTCTTTAATGGCAGCTTCAACTTTGTAATAATCCCCAGAAGAAATGTCTGTTCTGAATTTATCCAAATAACCAGGATTTGAAACTTCAATATTATTAACAACATTATTTTGGAATGCTTCAATCTCTGCAATTTTTGTATTGTCAGTAATAAAGTTTCTAAAGTTTAATTCTTTAAAATCTGATAAGCTATTAGCAATATCTCCTTCAAAAAACATTACTCCTTTAAAAACATCAGCATCACTAAGCGATGCTATTTTTGAAAAATTACTACTGTTTTTTTCATTTTTGATTTCAATACTCTGATTGTCACGAGTATCACCTTGACTACACGACATGTTTAAAAACGAAGCAAGTAATGTACCTAATATGATAGGATGACTTGCGATTTTTCTTACCGATTTCATAATATAATGTTATTAAGTTTTAATATTTGGTAAAACTATAGATTAATACCTTATTTAACAATCCGTAAAATGTATACTTTATACGTTTTTAGAATACAATTATTTTGTTTATAAATTCACAATAATTTTATATTTTTGATTTATATTTTTGACATTATGAAAGTCAGATTAGAAAAAATAAGAGAAAAACGCATACAAAAAGGTTATTCTCAAACATATATTGCAGATCTACTTGATATTTCACAAGCACAGTATAGTCGTTTAGAAAAGGGAGAAAATGATTTTGATATAAAAAAACTGGGTGAATTATTAGAAATTTTAGATATTAATTTTTTTGATGTCATTGAATTCAGTGGTAAGCAAAAACTTTTTGCTAATTCATTACTATTAGGAGGTAGTGGCTTTTACAATAGAGATGCTGAGTTGATTAAGAAAATTGTAACTGAGGTTGTGGATAATTTATTTACTTATCTCCAATAAGTTTGAAAATATTTGAAATTTCTAGATTTAATTGATGTAAAATAGAGATTGATCGTGAGAAATAATGTCATTAAAAATATATGTATCGCCTTAACTACAGGATCTGCAGTCTATGTAATTAATAAGTGGTACTATACAAAAGAATTAGACTATCTTGCATTAGTATTTGTTATTTTATTCCCTCTTATTGCAACATTACTACCATACTTCAATCGTAAAGATTATATTTTTAAATTTGAGCCATCTGATTGGACTCAACTTCCAGATGGCCACTTCCACATGAATGTTCCTTACAAAGTCCATGGAATAGAAAACCCAAAAGCAGTACTTTATGTTATAATTAACAATTCGTTATCGCGTGTATCCGGATCTCTTAATGTGGAAACAAATATCTCTTAAATTGAAAATAGTGAATCCCTCCGTAAGATCAAACAGGTCTACAGGAAGGTTCAGTGCTTTGTACAGCTGAAATAGAGAATGAGATTCGAAATAGTCTAGTGATTCCAATTTTACTGCATTACAAATTTGAATTCCAAATTTAATAATTTGAAAACTTAAACTGATGAAATCAGGAATTGATTTGTAGTCTTGATACAAATATTAATATTTAGAAAATGCTTAATCCTGATATGCTCCTCAATGTCTATAATTACCTGATTGATAAGCTAATATTTTTTATAGTAATTCAAACAACAGGTTAATAACTAGATAACACCATAAAAAAATAAGCACACCCAACGGCATTCATTGTTGCGGGTCTGGCATCAAATATAGAATCTAGTACTCTCAATAATTCTATCTGGACTAACGATTATCGCCCGAATCGGTTGTGATATAGATAGCTCCGTCCTTGTTTGCTTCGTATAAATCATCTCCCTTTGCAAAAACTTCAGCTAATTTATCCACCTACCTTTAATTTCTTTACACTTTTAACAATAAATGCTAAAAGCAGTTCACCACTTGTGCTTATCCTAACTTATAGTAAATTTCAAATTATAATACTAAATATTTCTGAAGAAAAAATTGATTCTATAAGTATAGTTTAATTTGACTTAATCGAACCAAATCATCGATAAAAGTGTTTGAAGATACGCTCGTTAAGGTCCCTTGACAGGAATTATTTTAGACTTTCCGTTTTCAATTAATGACTGTTCTACCAAGATAATTGAGCAAGAAATAACGTCTATTTTTGTTCTCCAAGTTTACCTTTTAGAGTTAACATGTCGTTACTCAATTTTTCATCCAAAATCTTAGCATATTGTTGTGTAGTTTTAATATTTTTATGTCCCAGCATTTTGCTCACGCTTTCAATCGGTACTCCATTAGACAATGTAACAGTAGTAGCAAAAGTATGTCTTGCTATATGAAATGTCAAATCTTTATTGATTCCACAGACACTAGCAATTTCTTTGAGATAAGAATTCATTTTCTGATTGCTAAGAACTGGGAAAAGGACATCTGAATTCACACATTGCGGATGATTTTTATATTTTAAAACCAGCTCCTGAGCTAAAGTCAATAATGGAATTCTGGTTGAAGTACCGGTCTTTTGACGATGTGTAAAAATCCACTGTTCCCCATCAATACCAATATTGATGTTAGATTTTGATAATTGTTTTACATCTACATAAGCCAGACCTGTATAGCAACTAAAAAGAAAAATATCTCGTACTTGCTTCAATCGATCGGAAACAAATTCCTTCTCATAGATCATCTGAATTTCTTCTTTAGCAAGGTAAGGACGTTCAACAGCTTTAATCTTTGCTTTATAGCCCAGAAAAGGATCTTTAATGATCCATCCGTGGGCCATACATAATCGGATGATCTTTTTGAAATTCTTTAGGTATTTCACAGCTGTATTGTTTCCACATTTACGTACACTGCGGAGCCAGAAGTCATAATCACTTACAAAACCGTGATCGATTTGCGTGATATCAATATCAGAAACTTTGTATTTCCATCTAATGAATTCCTGTGTATGCTTTAAAGAAGTTTTATAACGCTCCAGTGTTCCTGGGGCAAAATCCTTACCAACCAAAGCTTCCACTTTGTCATTATGCTCCTGGAATATCGGAATAAGCATTCTTTGCTCAATATCAGTTCCAAGCAGTTTAGATTTTAAACTCTCTGCTGTTACAAAGTTTTCATCTTTCAGCATCAGGTAGTGGAAATCGTAAACTTTCTGTTCTAAAGTTTTAAGATAGAGATTCAGTGTTTTTGCTTCTTGCGAATTGCTTAGTGCTTTGTGTGCTTTAACATCCCATTTCTTCGGATCGATATACCTTTTAGCAGCAATGTCTGCTGCCTTGCCGTCTATCGTAATTCGTAAGTAGATGGGAGCGGTTCCGTTGTTTCTGATTTTATTCTTTTTGATAAAGAATAACAGGTTGAATGTTTTGTTCATTGTGTGATAACTTTAATGATTTACTAATTTACTTTTTGTTACCACTTTTTGCAAGATGTACAATCGTTAGACTGCTTATTGGTCGGGCTTTCCGTGATTTTTCGTGACCCATTTTTGTTATTTTTCGAATGGGATACGAAATAGGACATATAAATCGTGACCTAGTTTGTTTTTTTTTGATACTGCACTAAAACAAAAAACGCTGTAAACATGATGTTTACAGCGTTTTAGCTTATTTTGGTTTCTAACCTTGCGGAGAGTGAGGGATTCGAACCCCCGGACCTGTTACAGTCAACAGTTTTCAAGACTGCCGCAATCGACCACTCTGCCAACTCTCCCTGAACTCCGGCTATGCCTTCGTTTTCAGTGGTGCAAATATAGAACGTTTTTTAATTCTGACAAAATAATTCCCGGATAAATTTTAACAAAATAAAATAATCAGCTAGAAATCAACCGGATTAATTTCCTGGGATTGTCTTTCTGTGTGTATTGATCAACAAACAGGATAAAAAATAAACGCACCAATTCATGATGCGTTTATGATATGATGTATTGATTCAAGTATTAATGCAGTTCAGCAAGATACTTTTCAGCATCCATGGCTGCCATACATCCGCTTCCCGCAGCTGTAATGGCCTGTCTGTAGATGTGATCCTGAACATCTCCTGCTGCAAAAACACCAGGAAGGTTGGTTCTTGTTGATCCTTTCTCCGTTTGAATATACCCGTTTTCATCCAGATCAATTTGTCCGGCGAAGATATCTGTATTAGGCTTGTGGCCGATGGCAATAAAGATCCCGTGCACATCCACGGTAGATTTTTCCTGAGTCTGGTTATTGATCACCACAGCTCTTTCTACAAGATTGTTTTCCCCTTCGATCCCGATCAATTCGTGATGAAACTTCACTTCAATATTCGGTGTATTCTGAACTCTGTGAACCATTGCTTTTGAAGCTCTGAACTCATCCTTTCTTACCAACATGGTTACTTTATTCACCAATTTTGCAAGATAGGTAGCTTCCTCAGCAGCTGTATCACCCGCTCCTACTACCACTACGTCTTTTCCTCTGTAGAAAAATCCATCACAAGTGGCACAAGCAGATACTCCTCCTCCATTATATTTTTTCTCATCGTCCAGCCCCAGATATTTTGCAGTGGCTCCTGTAGAGATAATTACTGTTCTTGCCAGGATTTCTTTGTTTCCAGCATACAATTTATGAACACCACCTACTTCTTTAGAAAATTCAGCCTTTGTGATCATTTCATAATGAACTTTGGTGTCAAATCTTTCTGCCTGTTTCTGCAAATCCATCATCATTTCAGGACCTGTAATACCTGCAGGATATCCGGGAAAGTTATCAACCTCCGTTGTTGTTGTTAATTGTCCGCCCGGTTCCAAACCTGTGAACAATTCAGGTTTAAGATCTGCTCTTGCTGCATAAATTGCCGCTGTGAACCCAGATGGCCCTGATCCAACTATTACACAATCTAAAATGTTTTGCTCCATAATTTACTTTTCAAAAAGATTAAAATTAAAGTTCGCTAATTTCGTAATTTTTAATGTTTTATTAAAGGAATTTTAATGATACTTGTCAATAATCAATATGTCGATTGTCGATGAATGTAGTATTGGTTATCAGGCGCTGGTTTCGGGTTCATCAGAGTTTCAAAACTGCTAAATTGCTTAATCGCGAAATCGCTTTATATGTCAACATGAGCAATCTCCGACTTCTCAGCGCTCTATAAAAATCTTACCCCCTCAACTCTCATCCAACCTACACCTTCATCTTAAACTTATCCACATTAATAATCTTATATACCAGTTCCTTGATCAATTCTGCTTCGCTCATATTCACGGCACCAAGCCCCTTTCCTTTCATATCGAATTCCCTTAAAATAGAAATAACCCTTGTTGCATGTTTCAGAGGATATAGCCTGGCTGTTTCTGCATAATCTTTTATAAAATAGGGGTTGATTCCCATCTGAGAGGCGATAACCTGTGGTGGCTGCCCTGCCATTGTCTGGTAAATAATTACATTTGAAAAATAATTGTACAAACTGGCCAGCATCATCACAAAAGGATTATTCTTGGGATTTTTTCCCATAAAATGGGCAATTTTAAATGCTGCATTGGAATTCTTTGTTCCCAAAGCCTTCTGAAGTTCAAAGACATTGAATTCTTTACTGATCCCGATGTGGTTTTCAACGATCGTTCCGTCCAGAACTTCTCCTTCCTTTAAAATGATCTTTAATTTTCCAAGCTCATTGGCGATCCGTGAAAGATCATTTCCAAGATACTGCGCTAAAAGATGGGAAATATTAGGTGCTGTCTTAATATTCAGCTTGATGCATTCATCAGCAATCCATTTAGGAAGATTATTCTCCCGGATCGATTCGCTCAGGAAAAGAGCCTTTGCCTTGTCCAATGCTTTTGTTACTTTTTTGCGGCTGTCCAGCTTTTTATGCTTGTGGGCAAAAACAAGAACGGTGGAAGGTACAGGGTTTTCAACATAAGATTCCAGGATTCTGCTTTCCTCTTCATTCAGCCTGAGATCCTGTGCTTCTTTTACAATGATCACCTGCTTGTCCCCCATCATAGGAAATTGTCTTGCCAGCGAAAGAACTTCCTGATAGGTAGTATCTTTCCCATAGGTCACGGTCTGGTTGAAAGCTTTTTCATCCTCTTCCAGAAAGTCGTGTTCAAGAGCCTTTACGGCAACATCAATAAAATAAGGTTCATCTCCGTGGAAAAAATAAATCGGTAAAACTTCTTTATTTTTAATATTTTTGAGGATTAAATCTAATTCTTTCATCTTTTAATGGAACTTCCAAAACTGAATTTTCAGGAAACTTTTGATTTTAAATTCAAGAAAGACAAAGATAAGTTTTTTATTTATGACTTGGTTCGTAAAACTTACCTTTTGCTTACCCCTGAAGAATGGGTAAGACAACATTGGATACATTATTATCTTACTGTAAAATCCTACTCCGTATCTGCTTTGGTTACGGAAAAAAAGATCGTTTTAAACGGCCTCACAAAAAGAGTTGACCTGCTGATCACAGAAAAAGCCCAGCCTATTGTTTTGGTGGAATGCAAAGCTCCCCATATTAAACTGACGGAAAAAACTTTTGAACAAACGGCAAGATACAATTCGATCATCGGAGCTAAAGAAATTGTCCTTACCAACGGCCTTCAACATATCAATGCTTATTTTGAGAATGAGCAGTATCAGTTTTATAAAGCGGATCATTAAAATTCCATTTGCCATTCAACACATCAGCAACCGATTGTATATGAATCCTCCCGTTAACTAATAGTTCACAATTTTTAAACACAGTCTATAGTTCATAAGAGCATAAATCTCCCTACATTTAAGCTACAAAAATTGTAAATCATTAAATAACAAAGCACTTAAGAGATTCAGTTGAATGTAAAATTCAGATGATAAAGCTATTGTGCGGTTAGTAAATATTGAGCGGATTACTATGAACATCAGGAATATTATATTCGATTTCGGGGGCGTTTTAATGGATTGGAACCCAAGATATTTTTTCAGGGACTATTTCAATGACGATGAGAAAATGGAATATTTCCTTACCCACATCGCACAGTCTGAATGGAATGAGGAACAGGACCGGGGAAGAAGTCTTATGGAAGGAACCAACATTCAGGTTCAGAAATTTCCGGATTGGGAAAGAGAGCTTAGAGCCTATTATGACAACTGGCATGTTATGCTGAAAAGTGATATTCCACAAAATGTGGAGGTTTTAAGAAAACTCAGCAAAACCAATTATCATCTTTACGGACTCACCAACTGGTCTGAAGAAACATTTCCCTACGCTCTTGAAAATTATGATTTCTTCCAGCTTTTTGATGGAAAAATTGTGGTCTCAGGAACCGAAAAACTGATAAAACCGGATCCCAAAATATGGCATCTCCTACTGGAACGTTACGATATCCATGCTCATGAATCTGTTTTTATAGATGACAATCCAAAGAATATTGAAATGGCAGAATCTTTAGGTTTTCATACCATACAGGTATATCCTACAACAGATCTGGAAAAAGAACTGATCGGTTTGGGATTGAAATTCTAATAAATAACGGATTAACAATGTTTTAATGGTTCTTCTAATAAGTTATTTTTATTAACTTAGATGAGGATTTTGATACATTTTTGTTACTTTATTGAGGAGAAATCCCCTCTCTTTACATGCAGTTTCAAGATCGTATCTCATCCATATTCCTTCAGCTATTAAAGAATAATTAGTGTAATTAAAATAACAAAATATGATACGTTCCATCTTATTAACCACCCTTTTTATGACATCGGGAGCATTATTCAGTCAAAACTTAAAACCCGTTTCTTATCAGGACGGCTCACAGAAGCTCAATGGCCTTGTAACATCCAATGCCGGAAAAAAGCTTCCGGGAATACTGATTTTACCCGCCTGGAAAGGAATTGATGACGAAGCCAAAACAGCTGCTGTAGAGCTTGAAAAACAAGGTTATATTGCGTTTATTGCTGATATTTACGGTGAAGGGAATGTTCCTGCCGACAACGACGCAGCCGGAAAAGCAGCGGGACATTACAAACAAAATTATACGGAATATCAAAAACGGATTTCATTGGCGTTAGAACAGCTTAAAAAGAGCGGTGCATCCAACGGGAAAGTAGCTGTGATCGGCTATTGTTTCGGTGGAACCGGAGCTTTGGAAGTTGCCAGGGCCAATATGCCTGTAGCCGGTGTTGTATCGATTCATGGAAGCATTGGTAAGGACCAGACAAGAAAGAACGGTCCGATCTCAACGAAAATGCTGATTGAAAATCCAGCAGACGATAAAGGAGTTACCCAACAGGATTATGATAACCTGGTGAAAGAAATGAACGACGGGGCTGCTGACTGGCAGATCATCACCTATGCTCATTCAAAGCATACGTTTACTGATCCAAAATCTCCTGATTACAATGAAGTGATGGCTAAGAGAGCATGGAACCATACCCTGATGTTTTTGAAAGAAATTCTGAAGTAACTTTTATCCGGACAATGTATTGATCTGGCGATACAACAACCTTATATTGTCAGATCAATATACTGTCCGGTTTCTTATTAATGGCTACTCTTCCCTGTTCACCAGTTCCATGGAAAAGGCAGGAAGACAGATCGCAATGTATTCACAGGGCTCAGTAAAAGGATTACTGTAACGTACTCTGGCTCCCTTTTCCACAAGAATGCTTTGCCCCTTTTCAAGGATGACCGTTTCACCGTCAATTTCAAACTGCTTTTTTCCGGAAACAATAATGGTAAATTCATCAAACTGAGGAGTCTGGTGAGGTTCGCTCCAACCGGGAGGTGCTACCATATGAGCAATTGATATATCTGAATTATTCGTAGAATTTCCCCAATGTTCCTCAATGAGTTTCCCATCTGTAGTGGGAACGATAAAAGGGGATTTCTGAATTTTATATTTTTTCATTTCAGCCAGCTTTCTTTTTGATTTCGTACACAAAGTTGGTCCGGGTAGGTTCTGCAAAATAAGCAACCTCTTCTTCTCCTGTTTTTACACCTCCCAATCGTTCCATAGCAATCTGGGAGCGGAGATTTTCTTTTCCTACATGGAAATGAACTTTATCCACGAACTGAAAAATGTAATCCAGCATCAGCTTTTTCACTTTAGGATTGATGCCTTTTCCCCAGGATTTTGTTCCATAAAACGTATACCCGATAAAGATGCTGCTGTCATCTTCGTCGTAATTATAATAACGGGAGCTTCCCAATACGTCTCCCGATGCTTTATCAATAATTTTAAAAGCTCCTTTACTTTCCATCGCTCCCTGAAAAAAGCTTTCAAAAATGTCTCTCTTGTAACGGTCTTTGTTCGGGTGTTGTTCCCAGACCTTAGGATCTGAAGCCAGCTCGTATACAGATTCAAAATCCCCTTGTACCAAGGGGATTAATTGAAGTTCATCATTTTCTAAAATAGGTTGAACAGAGAAATTCATACGTCTTAGCTTTTGGTTTTAGCTGCGTCGGTTTCTATTTTCTTGATTTCTTTCAACTTATCAGAAATTTTGATCACCGCATCTAATTTTGCCGGCTTCAAAGCAACTTCTGCCTGAGCCATATCCCACTTAATAACCAAATTTCCGGAATTTTCATCGGTAGGGTTTAATGTAATTTCAAACCATTCCTGCTTATCTGCTAATTTATTTACGGGTACGGTAACGTCTACAACATCCTGCTTTGGATCATAGGTGTACGCGCCCCATTGCTGGAAATCTTTATTTAAAATAACTTTCCATTCTTTTTCAGTTGGAATAATGAATAGTCCATAAGTCCCTGCAGGAACTGTTTTCCCTCCAAAGTTAACGGACTGTCCGAAAGTAATTTTTGTTGAAGAGTTTGCTCCTGCTCTCCACACCTGTCCATAAGGAACCAATTCAC
This sequence comes from Chryseobacterium sp. B21-037, assembly GCF_028570785.1. Taxonomy (NCBI): domain Bacteria; kingdom Pseudomonadati; phylum Bacteroidota; class Flavobacteriia; order Flavobacteriales; family Weeksellaceae; genus Chryseobacterium; species Chryseobacterium sp. B21-037. The sequence goes on along the minus strand of NZ_JALGCB010000001.1, from coordinate 530,419 downwards.
CGAAAATTTTACGGCCTTTCACTCCGGGTCTTCCATAATCGATCGTAATCTTAGACATCGAAAATTGTTGTTCCACTCTCTGACGTGGACTTGCTGCCGGTACAGAATAATCCTGTGCAAAACTTAAAGCTGAAGCAGACAGGCAAACTGCGAATAGTAATTTCTTCACGTGTAAATTTTTGCCTAAAATTACGAAATCAAAATAAAACAGCCCTCCCCATTCTTAATAATTTTTGCTTTCGCACTATTAATTTTTAAGACTTTCCAATACTTTTTTTGCCTGCTCAATATGCCTCAAATGATGGTAGATCACAAAACGTAAAGTGTCTCCCAGCTTCAGTTTAATAAGCTTTGAAATACTGATGTTCGTTCTGGTCTTTTCAAGGTTAATATCTTTAGCTTTCTCAAGCAGTCCGAGTAATTGATGCTGTTGTTCAATAAAATCCTTCAACACGTTCTTATCCAATTTACTGTGAATGGAATTCATTGTTTTGAATGTTTTCATTGGATTAAGCTTCTCTTTTGGAAGCATGGACTTTGCGAAGTAGTCCCCTAAAATTCCAGGTGAAAAAGTAACTTTGGGTGGAAATTTTGAAGATAATATCCTTCGGTGGATTTCCGGAATATAAAATTGACCGTACCGGTTAAGGTGCGCTATACATTCCAGTACAGTCCAGGAGTTTTCAGAGGTTCTGTAATTGAGTTCCTGATCCGTTCTATTGAGAAGAGTTTCTACGTACCGGGTGTTATTTTGCGTAATTTCCTTTAATTCTGATAATAATTGAGCGGTAAGAATTTTCATTGATCCTTTTTCTACAAACTTCAGGATTAATCCATTCTGAAATCTTGATTGAACTCAAGATTTCTTTAGCCTCGATAATGTTTCGGGGCTCATGCGCAGATAATTGGCAATATATTTATTGGGAATCTCCTGAAACAGCTTCGGACTCCTTTTCAAAACCCTCTCAAAACGCTCACGGGGAGAATAGATCAGGAGATCTTTTTCCCTTTCAATCTGTTGCAGAACGAGATCTTCCAGAACATGGGTCCACCAATTCAGATGCTGGTAATCCGACCGGATCAACTCATAAAAATTTTTCTTGGTGGCTATTTTTACAGTAGTCCTTTTTATAGCCTGGATGTAAAAATCAGAGGGTTTTTCTGATAAAAAAGAATCAAGTGAAACAATAATGTTCCCCTTATATCCAAACCTGACGATCCGTTCTTCATCCTCATCCATGATAAAAATCCTTACACTTCCTTCTTGCACAAAGTAAATATGAGTATCAGTCTCTCCTTTTACTTTTAAAAACTGGTATCGCTGAATGGTTTTCTGAGCCTGAAATAAACCGGCATCGATCATTGTTTGGATGGTATTTACAGAACTCATAAATTCCGGATATTTGTTATGATGTGTTCTATAAATTTAAATAAAAAATCAGAATAAGATCGCTTTTTCCAGCTCCAGTAATTTTTGTTTTCTCCAGATGCCACCGGCATAGCCAACCAGGTCACCATTAGACCCGATCACCCTATGACAAGGAACCAATATAGCTATTTTATTAATCCCATTGGCGGTTCCTACAGCACGTATAGCCTTTGGGTTTCCTAAAACCTCAGATTGCTGCTTATAGGTCCTGGTCTCTCCCATTGGAATTTCACGTAGCAGCTGCCATACTTTTTCCTGAAACTCTGTACCCGTTATGTATAACGGAACATCAAAAGACTTTCGCCTGCCCTCAAAATATTCCTGTAATTCTCTTTCGAGCTGCTGGAAATGTTTGTTTTCTCCCTGAACGATTTCTGCATTGAGGAATTTTGACAACGAAGCAAACTGCCGGTCCATATTTTTCCGGTCTGTAAATTCAAGAAGACAGATTCCTTCATCAACAGCACAAGCAAACATGATTCCTAAAGGTGTTTCAATCCTTTTAAGGTCAATAATCTTCTGCCTTCCTGTATGTTTTGGGGAGACTCCTACTATATTTTTAAAGCGTTCATTAAAACCACTCAGACTTTCATAACCCGAGGCCATTGCGGCATCGAGAATACTTTCCCCGTTTTTAATCCTTTTGAAAGCCTTATTTACCTTCAGTTTCCTTTGAAAAGCATGAAAAGTGATCCCGTGATTTTTCAAAAACCAACGGCGAACTGTTACCGGCTCTATATTTCTCGCGATCAAGTCGGAGTCTTTAATTTTCACCGATTCATCACCCATTAATTCATTCAGCAATTCCCGGATGTAGGATGGTGTTTCATTGAGTTTTTCCAGCGGCCTGCATACTTTGCATGCTCTGTAACCATGTGCGATAGCCTCTTTCGTGTCTAAAAAAAACTCCACATTTTCTCTTTTGGGCTTTCTGGCAGTGCAGGTGGGACGGCAGAATATTCCGGTCGTTTTTACGGCCATCCAGTACGTTCCTTCAAATGTGGAATCCTTTTCCAGGGAAGCCTGATACATTCTGTCTTCTGTAAGCCTCATTATGATATAAAAATAGGTGAAAAGCTTTGTTTTGCAACAACCTCGCGGCCCGCATCTTCCAAATGATCATAAATGTATCCGTTTAAAAAACTACCTGAGGAAATTCTTTTTACATTAAGCGTTTTTAAAGTTTCAAAATCGGGTAATTCCGGCATACACATAACATTGATAGGAGTCTCCGTGGCGTTCACAATGGTTTTGATATCCTCTTCATCGGTAATACACGGTACAAAGATCCCATCCACTCCCAGTTCTTCAAAGATCCGGATTCTTTGCAAAGTTTCTTCAACAGGATTTTCAATTCCCATCAAAAAGGGATCTGTGCGGAAATTGATGAAAATCTCAACAGCATTGTCTTTCAGTTTTGAAATAACAGGTCGGAATTTTTCATAAATCTCATCCTGTGATAGTAATCTCCTTTTTCCGTCCACCACGATACTGTCTTCAATATTAATCCCTACAGCTCCGGCAGCCGACAGTTTGGAAATATTGGAAACGATCTCATCGGTTGTATTTCCATAACCCGCTTCCAGGTCCACGGATACAGGAATATGAACAGATTTCAGTATCCTTTCAGCCATATAGAAATACTCATCAAAACTCATCTCTTCTCCATCCTCGTACCCCAAACTATGCGCTACCGCAGAGCTTGAAGTGGCTAAAGCTTTATAGCCCAGCTTTTCGTATACTTTCGCGCTTTGTACATTCCATACATTTCCCACCAATAAAGGTTCATTACCATGATGCAGATCTCTGAAAAGTTGAATATTTGTCATTTCTCTTTTTTTTATAAAATTAAGTACTATGTGGTATATTTTGCAACCGAAAAATGAACAAGTATTTTTATTCTTTTATATTTCAAAAATAAAGGTTAATTTCTATACCGAAATCTTTTATCCATGCTGACAAAAATAAAATTCATACTCTTTTTCCTTATTGGCCTCACTACTCTTCACGCACAGGAAACAATTCCTTTCAGATTAACCAAGCACAATAATATTATTGTAAAAGCACTGGTTAATGACAAGGATTCACTAGATCTGATGTTTCAGATTGCCATGGAGGATGCTTCAATATCCCCTCAACGAACCCGGAAGGTAGATCATATTATCTTTAATAAGGATGAAATCAGTGACAACAACAGAGTACAATTGGAAAAAATCACCTGGAAAAATGTGCGTTTTTTTGATAATGAACTGACCGGACATGAAGCTGACGGAAAGTTCGGAACAGGAGCTTTCTCCGGAAAGGCCTTCAAGATCGATTATGACCATAATCAGTTTGTAATTTATGATCATCTACCCGATCTGGAGGGATTTCAGCCTATAAAATTATATCCGGAAAGGGATCAGTTGTTTATTGAAGCAGAAAATATAATCGATGGGAAGACAATTACCGGCCGCTTTCTGTTACAATCGGGATATTCCGGTGGACTTCTGTACAATAATCAGCTTGCGGAAGATAACCTGCTGGATAAAAAATTAAAAATAACGGGCGAGAAAACATTAAAGAATTCCAGCGGAAAAAGTGTGATCACAAAACAAGGAATTTTACCTGAGTTTAAAATCGGAAATACAACATTAAAAAATGTTTCTGCAGGATTCTTTGCCGGAGATCTTAAAACGCAAAAAGTAAGTTATTTTGCAGCTGACCTGATCAAAAGGTTCATATGGATATTTGATGCAGACCGGAAAACAGCTTATATTAAACCCAGCCGATATTTCTCCGATCCTTATTATAAAATCAATTAAAAATAAAAAACTAGCTAATGTTAGGCATTCTATAGTTATATTACAGAGGCTGAACTCATCATAGACATGTAATAATTGGCACAATGCAATGAAGTGATCAATATAATTTCTTTATCAGGAATTTCTTCAAAAGCTTCGGAGGTAGCGATCTGGTATTCATAATCGGGGTTATTCCACTTAAAATTAGGTTTCATCACTACATATTCAGAACCCTCTTCATCCACCAGCACGAAAGATTCTTTAAAAATCCCTCTGTGCTTAAAGGCATAACTTTTTTTACAATCATTAAAATGGGTCTGAATGACGATTTCTCCGTTCCAGTTCATTCTGAACTTCAGCAGAACACGATCATGGTATTTCAGTTCAATCGTTGTTCCCCAAAAACCTTTAGGTTCTATTACATAATGGGAATAATCCGCCAGGTCAATGACTGCATTGAACTTAAACCAGCTATTATAAGAAAGTTTTCCAATTAATTTCTCATCTTTTGTCACTTCAAAAGATAAAGCATTATTTGATTTTGCGTTATATTCTGCCATGGTTACTTTTGATTTGATGGAATTCCTATTAGTTTTTTTACAATTTTAACAGCCTGAATTTTAACGCTCTAATTTATAAATAAATCGGCAAAAAAAAACTAATATGTTTACATCAACTAAAAACCCCGTAAAAAATTACGGGGCAAAAATTATCTGTTTTTTTATATCAAAATATCGATTATTCTTTTATCGTATTCAGGAAATCCTGGCTGTTGACCAGCTGCTCTACAAGATTGTCGATAGCCGGTGGCAGGAATTTTTCAAATTTGGCTCCTTTTGTGTTTGCCTTTCCTGTTATCAGATCAGTCCAAACCACTTTTCCTTCATTGTCAATCAACTGAAACTTTACGGTGATCTGAGGAATCAGCTGAACAGTAGAGAATCCGGAAATGGCTTCGTAATCCATTTTTTGTAATTCTGATTTTAACGTAAAACTTTTATTATCGCTGCCTAAGTTAACATTCTTTTCTTTAAGCCCGTTTTTTATAGCGTCCGTAAGGATTTCTGAAACAGGTTTTTCAGCCATATAAGCACCGGACATGGTTTGGTTGTACATGTTTTTCTTATAGAAAATAACTTTATTATCCTGATATCCCCTTGTATCTTTCATAGGATCGATCTGAACAGTCTTACTGGAAGCTAATTTATTATCAATTTTTAACCCTGATTGATAATTAATTTTCTGAACAGAATTAGATAATGCACAACTCGTTAAAGACGTCAACGAAACACCTAAAACAAAAATTTTAAATTTTGATTTCATTCAATTTTATTTAATAAATTTTAACGGGCTAATTTACATATTTATCAATTTCCTTTTACCTACTCTCTTTAATTTTTCCAATGTTTATCGTACATTAAAATAAACCCAATAAAATATTCGCCAAAAATAAAAACACACCTTAAATTATTCATTAAAGTGCGTTTAGAACTATGGTAAGAAAAATGTCCGAAGTCATTGTATGATAACCTTTGTAATATCGTAAACCTTATATTGTAGAACCAAAACTTTACTCAAGATAATATTGATTGAAATCAATAGAGTCTTTTGGTTTATTTAACCCCGTCTTATTTTTAAACTCCTTATCAATTACAAAATTCTTTTCTGTAATTATTACCTCTTCACTGTTTTTGAACAATTTTAAAAGTTCAATTTTATATTGTGAATGTAATGTTTGAAAATATTTACTATACAAACACATCCCAATTTCTTTTTCAGCGAACTGTTTTCCAAATGCTGTGGTTGGTTGTGGTTTTATATAGGAATCCCTTAGTTTCCAATCATCAAAATAATAGTCTCTGTAAGTATATTCACAATCGAGTACTTTGATTTTTACGGTCTTATAGGGGTTTTCAAATAAAGCATAAAAAAATGCGGTTAAGAAGACTACTATACACACTCCAACAATGAAAATTCTTTTATTTTTCATATAATATATTGATCCGAGAAAATTAAAATCCGAAAAATATTTTAAAAATTTCTTTATACATTGATTCAAATAAAATAGTGAATCATTCAAATTTAGACAATGATTTCTTCATTATCTCTATTATCTATATAAGATTTATTCTTTACTAAAAAACGCACCCCAATTACTTAGGGTGCGTTTTACATTTATTTTTTAGGAATTACATCGCTTCCATTTTGAAAGTCATACTTTCAATTACTTTTAGAATTGCTTCTACAGTATCCATGGAAGTTAAACATGGTACTCCGTTTTCAACACTCATTCTTCTGATCTGGAAACCGTCTCTTTCAACTTGTTTCCCTTTTGTCATGGTATTAACTACATACTGTACTTTACCTTTCTGGATCAGGTCGATAAGGTTGACATCCTCTTCTCCGATCTTGTATCCTATTTTACAAGGAATTCCTTTCTCTTCAAAGAATTTAGCCGTTCCCTCGGTTGCCCAGATTCTGAATCCTACTTCATGGAATCTTGCAGCAAGATCAGCAGCCTCTTCTTTATGCTTATCAGCCACAGTGAAGAGAATAGAGCCATGCATCGGAACTTTTCTTCCTGCAGCGATCAAACCTTTGTAAAGTGCTTTTTCCAGAGTTGTATCTTTTCCCATTACTTCTCCTGTAGATTTCATTTCAGGTCCCAGGGAGATATCAACTTTTGTTAATTTGGAGAAAGAGAACACAGGAACTTTTACAAACACCCCTTCTTTATTAGGTACCAGTCCGTTTTCATATCCAAGGTCTTTTAGTTTCTGACCTAATATTGCTTTTGTTGCCAGATTAGCCATCGGCACATCCGTAATTTTTGAAAGGAAAGGAACCGTTCTTGATGAACGTGGATTTACCTCGATCACATATACATTCCCTTCAAAAAGAACATATTGGATATTCATTAATCCGATCACATTAAGGCCTTTTGCCAGCCTTTGTGTGTAATCCACCAATGTATCAATTTCTTTTTGAGAAACATTCTGCGGTGGATACACTGCGATAGAGTCTCCGGAGTGAACCCCTGCTCTTTCAATGTGCTCCATAATTCCAGGGATAATTACAGTTTCCCCGTCACAGATGGCATCCACTTCCACTTCTTTTCCGGTGATGTAGCGGTCTACCAGTACTGGATGTTCCGGGCTTGCATCTACCGCAAATTCCATATAATGTGCCAGTTCCGCTTCTGTATATACAATCTCCATGGCTCTTCCTCCCAACACATAACTTGGTCTTACCAACACGGGATATCCGATTTCATTGGCAATCTTTATTGCCTCTTCTTTCGAAGTTGAAGTTTTTCCCAGTGGTTGAGGAATTCCAAGTTCCTGAAGCGCTTTCTCGAATTTATCTCTGTTTTCAGCTCTGTCAAGATCTTCTAATGAAGTTCCCAGGATCTTTACTCCATGGCTGGCCAATTTATCTGCAAGGTTAATCGCTGTTTGTCCTCCGAACTGTACGACTACTCCTGTTGGCTTTTCCAGTTCGATGATGTTCATTACATCTTCTTCCGTCAGAGGTTCAAAATACAGTTTATCTGAGATTGAGAAATCTGTAGAAACAGTCTCAGGGTTGTTATTGATGATGATTGCTTCATATCCCATTTCTTTGATCGCCCATACTGAATGTACCGTTGCATAATCAAATTCTACCCCTTGTCCGATTCTGATAGGTCCCGAACCTAAAACAATAACCTTTTTCTTATCTGAAACCACACTTTCATTTTCCTCCTCATAGGTTCCGTAGAAATATGGGGTTTCACTTTCAAATTCAGCTGCGCAGGTATCCACCATTTTATAAACCGGCATCACCCCGTTTTCTTTTCTGAAGTTGAAAACTTCACGCTGTGTCGTCTCCCAAAGGTGGGCGATATTAAGGTCTGCGAAACCTAATTTTTTAGCTTCAATTAAAGTCTCTTTATTGAATTTATTGTCTGCAATAACTTTTTCGAAATCAATAAGCTTTTTGATCTTCCAGATAAAGAATTTGTCAATTTTACTCCATTCTACGATCTGTTCCCAGTCATATCCTCTTCTCAACGCATCCCCGATGATAAATAATCTCTCATCATCACAAACTCTGATTCTTCTTTCGATTTCTTCTGCTGTAAGCGCTTCTGCCTGTTTTTTCTTTAATCCGAGATGTCTGATTCCTGTTTCTAAAGAACGGATCGCTTTTTGTAAAGACTCTTCAAAATTTCTTCCGATGGCCATAACCTCTCCGGTAGCTTTCATCTGAGTAGAAAGTCTTCTGTCAGCAGTTTCAAATTTATCGAACGGGAATCTCGGGAATTTGGTTACCACATAATCCAGTGCAGGCTCAAAACATGCATATGTTTTTCCTGTAACCGGATTCATAATTTCATCCAACGTAAGTCCTACTGCAATTTTAGCCGCAATCTTAGCGATCGGATATCCTGTTGCCTTACTTGCTAAAGCTGATGATCTGGAAACCCTAGGGTTTACCTCGATGATATAATAATTGAATGAGTGAGGATCCAGGGCCAGCTGCACATTACATCCTCCCTCAATTCCTAATGCTCTGATGATTTTAAGTGATGCATTTCTCAATAGTTGATACTCTCTATCCGAAAGTGTCTGTGAAGGCGCCACAACAATTGAGTCCCCCGTGTGAACTCCTACCGGATCGATATTCTCCATGTTACAAACCACAATGGCATTGTCGTTCGCATCACGCATTACCTCATATTCAATCTCCTTGAAACCGGCAATTGATTTTTCGATAAGACACTGGGTAACCGGGCTGTATTTCAATCCTAATTCAGCAATCTCCTTCAATTCAGCCTCATTGGAAGCGATTCCACCTCCTGTTCCTCCCATCGTAAAGGCAGGACGAACAATTACAGGATATCCGATTTCTTCTGCAAAATTAAGGGCTCCTTCCACTGTATTTACAATATCAGATTCCGGAACCGGCTCGTTCAGTTCTCTCATCAACTCACGGAACAGATCTCTGTCCTCCGCTCTGTTGATCGCTGAAAGTTTAGTTCCAAGTACCTCAACTTTACATTCTTCAAGAATCCCTGATTTCTCTAATTCTACCGCCATATTCAATCCGGTTTGTCCTCCCAAAGTAGGAAGCAACGCATCCGGACGCTCTTTTCTGATGATATGACTTACAAACTGAAGGGATATCGGCTCGATATATACTTTATCAGCGATCTCCACATCCGTCATAATCGTTGCAGGATTTGAGTTGATCAAAATTACCCTGTAGCCTTCTTCTCTCAAAGACAAACAAGCCTGCGTTCCTGCGTAATCGAATTCGGCAGCCTGTCCAATGATGATAGGCCCGGAACCAATTACTAAAATTGTTTTTATATCTGTACGTTTTGCCATTTTCTTTTTTTAGATACAAGATGTTAGATGTCAGATTTCAGACTTCCAACATTGTGTTTTACTTTTTTAAATTAGATTTGAATGTATAAATCATTCTTTGAATTTCATTCAGTTGTGATATTAGACTGTCGACTTTTTCCACACTTAGCAATTCCAGTTCTCTTGTTAATATTAGCTGTGTCTGTAGCTCAAAAGAAGAGGCATTTGCAATACCCAGAAAATGATAAAATTCTCTATCATTATTTCTTCCTGCTCCCTCCGCAATATTAGATGGAATTGAGACTACGGATCTTTTAATTTGAGAAATCAAGCCAAATTTCTCATCCTTCGGTAAATCAACACAAACAAGGTAAACTTCTTTTGCAAGTTGAATTGATTTCTGCCAGAAAAGTAATTTCTCAAAGTTGTGCATATTTACTTTATTAAAGTCTGAAGTCTAGTGTCTGATATCTGATGTCTATATTATTACTTCTTAAATTTCTCCATTAAATCAATAAACTCATCAAACAAGTAGTTCGCATCTTCAGGGCCTGGGCTTGCTTCCGGGTGATACTGAACAGAGAAACAAGGGTGGATTTTGTGTTTTAATCCTTCATTTGTTCTATCGTTCAGGGCGATGTGCGTTTCGATAAGATCAGTTCCTTTAAGGCTTTCCTGATCCACTGCATAACCGTGGTTCTGAGAAGTGATTGAAACTTTGTTTTTCTCTAAATCTAACACCGGGTGGTTACCTCCTCTGTGTCCGAACTTCAATTTGAATGTTTTAGCTCCGCAGGCTAATCCTATCAATTGGTGTCCGAGACAGATTCCAAAGATGGGAACTTTTCCTAAAAGACCACGGATCATTTCCAAAGCTTTAGGATTATCTTCAGGGTCACCAGGACCGTTTGAAAGCATAATTCCATCCGGATTCATTAATAAAATTTCTTCGGCTGCAGTATCGTGTGATACTACAATAATATCACAGTTTCTTTGGGAAAGTTCTCTGATGATTCCCAGTTTGGAGCCGAAATCTACCAGCACCACTTTAAACCCTCTTCCCGGATTAGCATATGGTGTTTTTGTAGAAACCGTTTCTACCTGGTTGGTAGGGAAAGTTGTTGATTTTAATTCCTGTACGATTGTGTTTTCATCTGCATCGGCGTTCACGATTTTCCCTTTTACAACTCCCGAATTACGAAGAATCCTTGTCAGTTTTCTTGTGTCAATTCCTGAAATTCCTGAAAGGTTTTTCTTTTTGAATAATTCATCTAAAGTAATCTGCGTACGGAAATTTGATGGCAAATCGCAAATTTCTTTTACAATAAGACCTTTAATAGCCGGCTCAATACTTTCATAATCATCACGGTTGATCCCGTAATTTCCGATTAGCGGATACGTCATACATACAATCTGACCACAATAAGATGGGTCGGAAATCAATTCTTGATATCCCGTCATTCCGGTATTGAAAACCACTTCTCCTGCAGTTTCCAATTCTGCTCCGAAACCTTCTCCGTAAAAAACCTCTCCGGATTCTAATATTAATTTCTTTTTCATTTTTATTTTTGTTGTATAATGTATTCATGTATTAACGTATTAACGATTTTCATGAATACCTTTTACATTAATACTTTTTACAATAATTATTTAAATTTAAATCCTTTTTCTTCCAATGCATTTTTCAGTATGGCCATCCTTGCAAAAACCCCGTTCTGCATTTGTTTGAAGATCCTTGAACGTTCACATTCCACAAGATCTGTGTCAATCTCCACTCCTCTGTTGATCGGTGCCGGATGCATAATAATAGCTCCTTTCTTCATTGCCTGCTCCCTTTCTTTTGTTAATCCGTATTTTCTATGGTACTCGGATGCTGAAAAGCTCATTTTAGCATCGTGTCTTTCGTGCTGAATTCTCAACAGCATCAGGACATCCACTTCATGGATCAGCTCGTCTACCGATTGGTATGTTCCGTTGATTAAGGCTCCCTCATCAAACCATTGCTCAGGCCCAGAAAAATATACTTTGGCACCTAACCTTCTTAATGCCTCAGCATTCGAGTTGGCTACCCTGCTGTGTTTCACATCTCCTACGATTCCTATTTTCAGTCCTTCGAATTTCCCAAACTCCTGGTAGATGGTCATGAGATCCAGCATACATTGTGACGGATGGTTTCCGGTTCCGTCTCCTCCGTTGATCACAGGGATGTTGATATTTTTCAATTCTTCGAAGAACCCGTCTTTTTTGTCTCTTATTACGACTAAGTTTACTCCTATACTTTCGATCGTCTTCACAGTGTCATATAAACTTTCGCCTTTATTTACTGAACTGTGAGAAGCATCAAAAGGAACCACCTGCAATCCCAGTTTTCTTTCAGCCACATCGAAGCTTGTCTTTGTTCTGGTGCTGTCTTCAAAAAACAGATTTGAGCAAAAAACCTCACCGTCAATTTTAGCTGTTTTTCCTTCAGCAAAAGCCAGCGCTTCTGTTAGTATACTGTTGATTTTCTCTGTACTTAGTTCTGCAATCGTAAACATAATATCTTAATTTTTTTACATAAAAAAAGCGAAGACAAAATCTTCGCTTAATAACAATAAATATCGTAAAGGGCGCTTTCGCCCGGTAAATCTAATGATATAAATACTCTTTTATTCATTAGGTGCAAAGATATAACAATTAACCGAATTGACAAAACTAAAGTTCTAAAAAAATTAAAAAACTTTAATCACACCTTATTCTCATTTTTTCTTAATATTTTTGTTAAAATTCAAATTGCTCATATGGACGCCAAAGACAAAATGATTCTCAGTATTATCCAGGAAGACTCTACCTTATCTGTAAAAGAAATCTCCGAGAAGATAGGTCTTACTTTTACTCCTACTTATGAGCGTATCAAGCAGCTGGAGAAACAGGGTGTCATTGAAAAATACGTCGGCCTTCTGAATCGTGAAAAACTAGGCCTTAATATTGTGGTGTATTGTAATGTCCGGCTCAAAGAGCAATCCAAGAAAGTATTGGAGACTTTTGAGAAAAACATCAGCAAATATGACGAGGTTCAGGAAATCATAAGTCTCTCCGGAGAATATGATTATATGTTAAAGATCATCGCTAAAGATATCAACTCTTATAATGATTTTGCCGTAAGCGTGATTTCAAACATTCCTAATATTGGTCAGTACCACAGCTCCATCGTTCTGCATGAGGTTAAAAAATCCACCAAATTTAAAATTGACCTGGACTAATTTCTTTTAGCAGAAAGGCATAATGGCCATTATACGATTGGGCAATTCAGCTATTCTACCTTTTTGCCGGATTGGAAATCCAATGTACTGATTTACCCTACTATCTTATTTTTTAATTTATTGAACTGGTAGCTTACTTTATCCAGACAAAGGTTTCCGATACTTCCCTGGTGAGAATGATGGAGGTCTGTAATTTCATAATCAAACTCATTATTCTCAATTTCCTGTCCTACCTTTATATATGCATCACGGAAAGAACTTCCTTTTTTAACCTCTTCATTGATCTTCTCTACACTGAACAGATATTTATATTTCTCGTCTTCAAGAATACCATCCTTTACCTTAATATGTGGTAAAGTGTAGTTCAGGATTTCAAGACATTCCTTTAAAGAGTCAATCGCAGGAAATAAGATTTCTTTTGTGAGCTGCACATCTCTGTGATATCCCGACGGAAGATTATTCGTTAATAAGATAAGCTCATTGGGCAGCGATTGAATTCTGTTGCATCGTGCCCGTACCAGTTCGAAAATATCAGGATTCTTTTTATGAGGCATAATACTGCTTCCGGTAGTAAATTCTTTAGGAAAGCTTATGAAATCAAAATTCTGACTTAAATACAAACATACATCATACGCAAATTTCCCAAGGGTCCCAGCCATTGTTGCCATTGCCATTGCAAGCATTTTTTCAGATTTACCACGGGTCATCTGTGCATATACTGCATTGTAATTCATTGTCTGGAAACCCAGATTATAGGTGGTACTTTCACGATCTATAGGAAAAGAGGAACCATAACCCGCAGCAGACCCTAACGGATTTTTATTAATGATGTTTTTTACCGAAAATAACATTTCAAGGTCGTCCAACAAAGCTTCTGCATAGGCTCCGAACCATAGTCCGAAGGAAGATGGCATTGCAATCTGTAAATGGGTATACCCGGGAAGCAATACATTTTTATGCTGGTCTGCCAGCTGGATAAGCAGTTGGAAAAACCCATCCGTAAGACCTGCTATTTCACGGATCTCATCCAAAAGGTATAGTTTTATATCCAGTAAAACCTGATCATTACGGGATCTTGCCGTATGAATTTTTTTACCGGTATCTCCTAATTTTTCAATCAGGATGGCTTCAACCTGTGAGTGGATATCTTCTGCCTGGGTATCGATTTCGAAATCTCCGTTTTCTATATCTTTTAATATCATCGACAGAACAGAGGTCATCTGTTCAGCTTCTTCATGGGAAATAATTCCAACCTCTGCAAGCATCTTACAATGCGCCAAAGAACCTTTAACATCATATTTCGCCAGACGTTCATCAAAATCAAGGTCTTTACCGACAGTAAACTTATTGACTAATATATTGGTGGCAAGATCATCTTTCTGCCATATCTTTTTCATAATTGTTTTTTTAAAATAGTATTAATTGATTTTAGGTTGTTTTTTTTACCCAGCATGCTCTTTCCATCTTCCTGAACTGAACATCTTCCACATTCAACAAAGTCTTTTATTTTTAATTGTCATTTTGCATAAATCTTATTAAAAACGATACTCTTCATTATGATCATGCTGGGTGTCAAAACATTTTCTTTAGATTTCAGATGTCAGATATTCAATACTTTCAAATAATTCTGATATCTGCTGTCTTTTACAAAACCCTTTCTAAAATCCGGATATAAATATCAATCCCTTCTTTTATCTCATGGAGTTCTATAAATTCATCAGCCGTATGAGAGCGCCTACTGTCTCCGGGACCGATCTTAACAGAAGTACATGGGATAATTGCCTGATCCGAAGATGTCGGGGAACCGTAAGTCGACCTTCCAATAGCCAGTCCTGCCTGTACAAAAGGATGGTCAGGTTCTATTTTTGAAGAATTCAGCCTGAAAGACCTTGCCGTAAGGTTGGATTTCATTTGGGACTGAATGATATCAAAAGCCTCTTCATTCGTATACTCATCCGTCACCCTCACATCCAATATAAACTGGCAGGATTCGGGAACTACATTGTGCTGAACTCCTGCATGGATACCAGATAGGGTAATTTTAACCTCTCCGAGATAATCAGATACCTTTGGGAATTTAAAATGGGTGATATGCTGCAGATCCTCCATACATTTTACAATGGCATTATCATCATTGGGATGGGCAGCATGGGAAGCAGTGCCTTTCATTTCACCGTCAATGACCAGAAGTCCTTTTTCTGCTATCGCCAGATTCATCTGTGTAGGTTCTCCCACAATAGCCAGCTCCACATTAGGTAATTGTGGAAAAAGAGCTTCAATTCCATCAAATCCTGAAATTTCCTCCTCTGCCGTCAGGGCAATAATTAAATTATATTTTAAATCGTCTCTATTATAAAAATGTAGAAAGGTTTGTGCTAAAGAAACCAAGGATGCTCCTGCGTCATTGCTTCCCAAACCATACAGTTTTCCATCTTTTTCAATCGCCGTAAATGGATCCAGTGTATACGCTTTATTAGGTTTCACCGTATCATGATGGGTGTTCAATAACACAGAAGGTTTGGATGCGTCAAAATATTTATTGACAGCCCAGATGTTATTTTTAAAACGTTTTACCGGGATCAGATGCTTCTGAAAAAAGTTTTCAATAGCTACAGATGTATTGTACTCATCCTTGCTGAATGAAGGAATTTCAATCAGTTTTTTCAGCAGTTCAATCGCATTATCGAACAGCTCTTCGTGACTATAAACAGATTTCAGTGCCTCCATGATGGTTTTCTATATGGTTTTTTAATTGAGTTTCTTTTATTAAGAATACCTTATTTACATTGTTTTTAATCGCACCCAGTGCGTTTTCAAGTTTTGGCAATATGCCTTTATGCAGTTTTCCTTCTTCTTTCAGCGTTGAAAAATCTTCGGACGATACGCTTTTAATTACAGAATCAGGATCATCCACATTTTCCAATACTCCTTCTTTATCAAAACAATAGAGCAATTCCACATCGTATTTCTTCGATAAGGCCTGTGCAATCACCGAAGCTATTGTATCTGCATTGGTATTGAAAAGATTTCCTTTTTTATCATGCGTAATAGCCGAAAATACAGGAACAAGCTCAAGCTTAATTAATTTGGATATCAATTTATTATTGACACTTTTCTTCTCAATGTCTCCTACAAATCCAAAATCAATTTCTGCATGTTCTCTTTTCTTGGCTTTAATCAAATTGGCATCAGCTCCTGAAAACCCTATTGCTTTACATTTTTTCTGCTGAAGTTTTGCGACAATATTTTTATTAATTCCACCTGCATACACCATTGCCACAATATCCAGAGTCTCCTTATCTGTAATTCTGCGCCCGTTGACGAGCTTCTGCTCAACTCCCAATTTATCAGCCAAATCAGTAGCAAGCTTTCCGCCACCATGAACAAGAATCTTCTTTTCTTTGATTTGAGAAAACTGCTCTAAAAACTGATCCAATAACTCTTCGTCATCAATTAAGGCACCTCCTATTTTTACAACAAAAAGCTTGTCCATAATCTCCTGTTATTTACTTTGGTTAATTTCATCCAGGATTTCACTGAACACTGCCTGAGCAGAAAAAATCCGGTTTTTAGCCTGTTGGTAAATAATAGAATTTTCACCATCCATCACTTCGTCACTCAATTCTACATTCCGGCGAACCGGAAGACAATGCATTACTTTTCCGTTATTGGTTTGCGCCAACTTCTCAGCTGTCAACATCCAGTTTTCCTTCACTTCAGGCATCGCAGCATATTCATCAAAAGATGACCAGTTTTTAACATAGATAAAATCCGCATCTTTTAAAGCTTCATCCTGGTTATGAATGATTTTCGTCTGTTTTGTGAAGTTTGGATCCAAATCATATCCTTCAGGATTGGTGATAACAAAATCCACATCCATTTCCTGCATCCATTCCGTAAAGGAATTCGCAACTGCCTGAGCGATCGGCTTGATATGAGGAGCCCAAGTAAGGACTACTTTAGGCTTACGTTCTTCTTTCCAGTTTTCACTAATGGTTATACAATCCGCTAAACTCTGCAGAGGATGACGTGTTGCCGACTCCAAAGAAATTACAGGAACCTTCGCATGTTGCTGAAACTGGCTTAGAATACTTTCATTCACATCATCTTCTTTACTTTTCATTCCCGCAAAGCAACGAACCGCAATGATATCGCAGTATTGATTCAATACTTCTATCGCATCTTTAATATGTTCTACAGTATCTCCGTTCATTACAGCTCCGTCAGCAAATTCAAGATTCCAGGCTTCTTGTGCAGCATTTAATGTTAAGATATTAAGTCCCAGGTTCTGTGCAGCGATCTGGCTGCTTAAACGGGTTCTCAGACTTGAGTTCAGAAATACCAATCCAATGGTTTTTCCCTTTCCTTTTTCGGTTTCAGAATGGGGATTTTCTTTTATATATAAGGCTTTTTTTATAATTTCCTGTAAGTTTTCAATATCGCTTACAGCAGTAAAGTTTTTCATTGTATAAATTTTATTTAATGGTCAACAGACTCTTATTTCTATATTTTTAAAACCATTAGAGACATCTCTATAGTTTACCCTTTTACGATTCTGCAATTTTACGTTTAACAATCTATCATTTTCGTTTTTGCAATTCTGCAATTTTCACTCTTACAATTTCGTCAGTACTTCCCTCAATGCACCAATGAAAAGATCTGTTTCCTCTTTCCTGATATTGAGTGCAGGAAGGATCCTCAGCACCGTTTTATCATTAGAATTTCCGGTAAAAATATGATGATCGTAAAGCAGGCTTTTCCTTACCTCTGCACAATCCCTGTCCAGCTCTATCCCGATCATCAGGCCTTTCCTTCGTATAGAGATGATATGTGGTAAATCTTCAATTTCTTTTTCGATATAGCTTCCCATATGCTCAGCATTATCAATAAGGCTTTCATCCCTGATAACATCTAACACAGCAATCGCTGCAGCACATGCCAGGTGATTACCTCCAAAAGTAGTTCCCAGCAAACCATGGCTTGCTTCAAATTTAGGATGGATCAGGACTCCACCAATCGGAAAGCCATTTCCCATTCCTTTTGCGGTTGTAATTATATCAGGCTGGATACCGAACTCCTGGTGAGCAAAGAAATAACCCGTTCTACCATATCCTGACTGAACCTCATCTAAGATCAAAACAGCATTATATTGATCGCATAGCTCTTTAATTTTAGATAAAAACTCAGGCGTTGGAATCATAATTCCACCCACTCCCTGAATCCCTTCAATAATCACCGAAGAAATTGAATCTCCCTGAGTCCTGAAAACTTCCTCTAATTGCTCTACATTATTCCACTCCGACTTTATGAAACGTTCGGAATAATTGACAGGTGCTACAATTTTCGGATTATCCGTTACGGAAACTGCCGCAGAGGTTCTTCCATGAAAAGAACCGGAAAAATAAAGCACTTTACTTTTTCCATTATGAAAAGAAGCAAGTTTTAACGCATTTTCATTGGCTTCAGCTCCGGAATTACACAGGAAAAGATCATGGTCTTCGTATCCTGATATCTCTCCAAGTTTCGATGCCAGTTCAGTTTGCAATTCGTTTTGTACTGAATTTGAGTAAAAAGAAATTTTTTCTAACTGATCCCTTAATTTCTCCTGATAATAAGGATGATTATGACCTATAGAGATCACTGCATGGCCTCCATAAAAATCAAGGTACTTTTCTCCCTTATCATCCCAAAGAAATGATCCCTTTGCTTTTACAGGATTTATATTGAATAATGGATATACGTTAAATAAGTTCATTTTTTTTAATTGAAGTTGAAAATTTTTAGTTACCGGTTTCGGGTTATTGTTTTACAATTCCACCCTTCCCCATTTTACTTTTATAAGAATGTATTTAAAAACCTATTGGTTTCAAATCCAGTCCCAGGTTTTCTTCCCATCCCATGGCAATATTCATATTCTGAACAGCCTGTCCGGAAGCTCCTTTTAACAAATTATCAATCGCTGAGTGAATAACAACAACATTATTATTCTTTTCAATATGAATCACACAGCGATTGGTATTGATAACCTGTTTGAGATCAATTGCTTTCTCACTCACCTTTACAAAAGGTGCATCTTCATAAAACTTCCTGTACAATGTCTCAATATCTGAAAGCTCCAGGTCTGATTTAACCGTTGAGCTGGTAAAAATCCCTCTTGTAAAATCTCCCCTCCAGGGAACAAAATTCAGGCTTACGTCTTTATTGTTAAAAGAATTCACTTGCTGCAAAATCTCGTCTACATGCTGATGGCTAAGTGTTTTATATGCAGAAATATTATCATTTCTCCAGGTAAAATGAGTGGTCGCCTGTAAAGACTGTCCGGCTCCTGTCGATCCGGTAATTCCCGTTGTATACACATCATTCAAAAGTCCTTTTTCAGCCAATGGCAGTAGAGCCAGCTGGATAGCAGTTGCAAAACATCCCGGGTTGGCAATACTTTTTACCCCTAAAAGATTTTTTTTATTGATTTCGGGAAGCCCGTAGATAAAATTTCTATTTCCGAAAGCACCTTCCAAACGAAAATCATTTCCCAGGTCAATCACCAACGTCTCATCTGTAACAGCATTCTGATTCAGCCAATTCTGACTTTCCTTATGAGGAAGACACAAAAAAAGAATATCTACAGCCGAAGGTTTGTCCGTTAAAACCATTTCACAAACCGTCGCTAAATCCGGGTACAGATCAGAAATCTTTGTACCCGAATTAGAACGACTATATAAAAAACTCAATTCAATATTGGGATGAAAAGCCAACAGGCGCACCAATTCACTACCGGTATATCCGTTAGCTCCTACAATTCCTACCGTTTTCATATTTTCACGCCGTTAATCTGGTGGTAAATATTCAGGGAATTGCTTACAATTTTTGTGTACCCTTTTACATCGTCTCCGCTCCATGCTCTGTTTGCCTCTCCGTAACTTCCAAATTGATCAGACATCAGATCATGTTCAGATTCAATACCGTTCAAAACAAATCTGTAAGGATAAAGAGTGATGAAAACTTTTCCTGTTACCATTTTCTGAGAGTCAGTAAGGAAAGATTCTATATTTCTCATCACAGGATCTAAAAACAATGCCTCATGCAGCCAGTTCCCATACCAGTCGGACAATTGTGACTTCATCATTTGCTGGTATTTAGATAAAGTATGTTTTTCCAATAAATGATGGGACTTGATGATCACAGATGCGGCAGCCGCCTCGAATCCTACTCTTCCTTTAATTCCGACAATAGTATCTCCTACGTGAATATCCCTTCCGATACCGTAAGCAGAAGCCAATTGTTCTATTTTCTGGATAGCATACACAGGATGGCTGAAGTCCTCCCCATTTACTGCTGTAATTTCACCGTTTTTAAATTCGATTTCCAGTTCAGATGACTGGGTTTCTTTGATCTGCGACGGAAAGGCCTCTTCCGGAAGGTTATTTCTGGAAGTCAGCGTCTCCTTTCCACCCACAGAAGTCCCCCACAACCCCTTATTAACAGAATATTGAGCCTTTTGAAACTCCATATCATATCCGTGGCTTTTCAGGAATTCAATCTCCTCTTCTCTCGAAAGTGCCATATCACGGATCGGCGTGATAATCTCAACATGCGGAGCCATTACCTGGAAAATCAGATCAAAACGAACCTGGTCATTTCCCGCTCCTGTGCTTCCATGAGCAATAGCATCCGCCCCTTTTTCCAGTGCATATTTTGCAATTTCCTGAGCCTGAATGGTACGCTCAGCGCTTACGGAAAGCGGATAAGTATTATTTTTCAATACATTTCCGAAGATCAGATACTTCACACATGAATTATAGTAATCTTCCTGAGCGTCAATACACCTGTATTCCTTTACCCCTAATTTCAGGGCTCTGTTTTCAAGTTCTTTTTCTTCTTCTTTTGAAAAACCTCCTGTATTCACAGTTACTGCATACACCTCATATCCCAGACTTTCACTAAGATATTTGGCACAGTAAGAGGTATCCAAACCACCACTAAACGCTAAGATTACTTTCTTTTTCATCGATCTTCTTTTTCGTATTATTGTTCGTATAATGTAATCCACCGGATGTAATCTGCCCCGAAGACAAAAGCCCATCCTGATTTACTTCATCATTATCCTTATTTTGAGGTTCATTATTTTTCACCTCCTTTATATCATTGTTGGAAGGAATAAAAAGCATTGCTGTACATAAGCAGTTCTTCCTTTCCTTTTTCATTAAAATTTCGTAATTCACACAGTTTTTACAACCATTCCAAAATTCCTCATCCTGAGTAAGCTCAGAATAAATAACGGGCTTATAACCTAAATCGCTGTTGATTTTCATGACAGCCAACCCGGTTGTTAATCCAAAAACCTTAGCCGCAGGAAATTTATCCCTTGATAACTGGAAAACTTTATTTTTAATCAGGGTCGCAACACCCCTGTTCCTGTATTTTGGCGAAACGATCAGCCCCGAATTGGCCACAAACTGACCGTGGGACCAGGTCTCTATATAGCAGAAACCTACCCATTCCCCGTTTTCAGTAGCAACAACGGCATTGCCTTCTGAAATCTTCTTACTTAAATATTCTATGGAACGTTTTGCGATCCCCGTTCCTCTCCGTTGTGCAGAATCATACATTTCCTGCTGTATTTCACTCACATACATTAAATGTTCGCATGAGGAAATTTCTATTTCCATTTATTTATCTGAATTTTTTGGCAAATTTAAAGCATAATAACTTTAATAACCAAATTAAAAAGATATTTTTTTTGCTTAAATGATTATTAAAAGATAATATATCTTATTTGAAATATATAATTTTGCTAAATTATTATATATTTGCTAAAATATTATACATGGAAAATAAATGCCCTAAATGCAATAGCACCCATCTTGTAAAAAGTGGGGTGATCAACCAGAAACAAAGATTTCATTGCAAATCCTGCAATTATTATTTCACCGTAAAAAAAATAGGCAAGCAGATCGATGACTACTACGTTACCAAAGCCCTTCAGCTTTACCTCGAAGGATTAAGCTTCCGCGAAATCGAAAGGATTATCGGGGTCTCCCATGTAACCATCAGCTCATGGATCAAGAAATACAATATCACCCGGCCGCCGCATTCCGAATTCCATCCCGTATATAAAATCCTGAAGCAAAACGAATTGATCGAATACATGTCCAATGAAGACAATATTAAAAACTCAGGATTGATCATCACACAGTTCGCAGATAAATACATGTTGATCAAGTGGGAACGGTTTAAAAAGTAAACAGACAAAAAGAAGGAATCATAAAATCACCTATTTGCAAAATCAGAAAATGAAACTCTCTATTCCGAGCCTTCAGCTTCAACTAACAAACAGGTACTTATAAAAAAACTATATACTTACCATTAATATATATTAAATTTCTCTAAATAAATTATTAATTCCAATTTGGCTTTCACAAAATTAACGCCAAAAAATTGATAATTTATGAAGAAAATACTCACTTTTATTGGATTAGCTTTAATCAGCAATACATTATACTCCCAGGGATCTCCCGACTACGGAAACGGATTAAAAATAAACCTTAATCCTGAAGGAGATAAATTTGTCAGATTTATTTTATGGGATCAGTTCTGGTTAAGGAACTCACAAATGAACCCGGGAAGTATGGTCGGAGGAGAACCCACAGACAATACCTGGAATGTAGGGAACCGCAGACTCCGTGCTTTAACGTACGCCCAGGTTACTAAGCGATATATGATCCTCCTTCACTTCGGCATCAATAACCAAACCTTCATCAATGGAGGAGCGCCGGGCACAACAGGAACAGGAGGAAAC
This sequence comes from Chryseobacterium sp. B21-037, assembly GCF_028570785.1. Taxonomy (NCBI): domain Bacteria; kingdom Pseudomonadati; phylum Bacteroidota; class Flavobacteriia; order Flavobacteriales; family Weeksellaceae; genus Chryseobacterium; species Chryseobacterium sp. B21-037. Next base: position 507,818 of record NZ_JALGCB010000001.1, on the reverse strand, counting down.
GGAAATGGCAAAAAAACACAGCTTTTTTTCCATGATGCATGGAATGAATATGCAGTACTGATGCCGGGAGAAGCAGGAAAATTTACTTTAACATTAGGGGCCGGACTGCATTATTATATGGGACTCTCCAGAATGACTATGGCCTCCACTCTCAATTTTTTAACCCTCGATTCTCCTATATTTTCGTGGCCGTTAATCGATAGCTCTGATCAGTTCGCAAGACAACTGGGTATGTTTGCCAAAGGAAAGTATGGAAAACTTGAATACCGCCTCAGCTTAAACAAACCCTTCGCTACAGATCTGGTTCCTGTAAATGTAACCGATCCTTCAAAAGCTGTTGCTGTGGATAATAACGGAAATCCCAGCTTTTCCAAAGCCGGATACGTAGAATATCAGTTTCTGGACGAAGAATCCAATACCCTTCCTTTCAAAGTTGGATCATATCTGGGAACAAAGAAAGTGTTTAATGTAGGAGCCGGCTTTTATCATCAGGCGGACGGAACCAGAACTTCCGTAAACTCAAATATCGAAAAGCACGACATCACTCTTCTAGCTGTTGATGCTTTTGCAGATATCCCTTTGGGAAATGCCAAACATAAAATGGCAGTTTCTGCCTACGCGGGATATTATAATTATCAGTTCGGCCCCAATTATATCCGAAATCTGGGGACTATGAATATCGCAGTAGCTGATCCTAACTTTGCAGGACAAAAGGCAATTGCCGGACCTGGAAACCTACAACCGACAATTGGAACAGGTAATATTATCTATGCACAAGCCGGATTATTACTTCCCAACGAAGCAGAAAAGCCTAAAATCAGAATTCAGCCGTTTGCAGCATATACCCATAAAAACTTTGAAGCCTTCGACAAGTCGTCTTCACAGTTTGACGTTGGAGCCAACTGGTTTATAGACGGACATCACGCTAAAATAACAACCCAATACTCCACCAGACCTGTTTATACCAACCCTACCGAGCGTCCAAAATCCAAAGGCGAGTTCATTGTTCAGTTTCAGATTTATTTATAATGACAGACTCGTTTAAACCCGCATAAAAAAAATTAATTAACATCAAAATCAAGTGATATGAGCGAAAACCATCATGAAAGCTATGAAAATATGACCGACAAGCAGAAGAACAGAACCATATGGAGCGTTATTACTGCATCTTCACTCGGTACACTGATAGAATGGTACGATTTCTATATTTTCGGAAGTTTAGCTGTTGTGCTGGCAACAAAATTCTTTCCGGCAGACAACCCTACCGCAGCCTTTTTATCCACCCTGGCCACTTTTGCCGCAGGATTTGTTGTACGACCTTTCGGAGCCCTGTTCTTCGGAAGATTAGGAGATATTATCGGACGAAAATACACCTTCCTGGTCACCCTGCTAATCATGGGATTTTCCACTTTCCTTATCGGATGTATTCCTAGTTATGAAACCATTGGATTTATGGCTCCGGTTCTGGTTCTGATCCTGAGATTATTACAAGGACTGGCCCTGGGAGGAGAATATGGAGGTGCAGCAACTTACGTTGCAGAATACGCACAACCCCACAGGAGAGGCTATTGGACTTCATGGATCCAGACCACCGCTACCGCCGGACTTTTTATCTCATTGATTGTTATTTTAATAACAAAAAACACCCTTTCTGCAGAGGAATTCGACGGCTGGGGATGGAGAGTTCCTTTCTGGATTTCTATTTTAATGGTGGGCGTCTCTTACATCATCAGAAAAAACATGAAGGAATCACCGCTTTTTGCTAAAGCCAAAAGTGAAGGTAAAACATCAAAAAATCCATTAAAAGAAAGTTTCGGAAATAAATACAACTTCAAATTCGTCCTGCTGGCATTGTTCGGAGCCGCAATGGGACAAGGTGTCATCTGGTATACAGGACAGTTTTATGCCATGAGCTTTTTGCAAAAAGTAATGAATGTAGAATCTGCTCAGGTTGATTCATTAATGGCCACCGCTTTATTTTTAGGCACACCATTCTTCGTATTTTTCGGATGGCTTTCGGATAAACTGGGCAGAAAAGCCGTTATGATGACCGGGATGCTGGTTGCCATTTTAGCTTACCGCCCGATTTATAACAGCATGTACAAGAGTGTTAATCTCGAAAATAAAACCATAGCTGCCAACGGCATCAGTGAAAAGAGAACGGCAAAAATCCATAAAGATATTGCCAGCGACAGCCTGATCACTTTCCATAAGGAAACCCTCTTTACGGATGGAACTTTAATAAAAAAAGACAGCATCATACACTGGTCGGCAAACGGCCCCGTTATAAAAGACGGAAAGATCGAGGAACCTAAGGTGTCACAGTCCTTAAAGCTCAGTGATGATACCAAATGGTACCTGATATTCCTGGTGTTCATTCAGGTGATCTTCGTAACGATGGTGTATGGTCCTATCGCAGCATTCCTGGTAGAAATGTTCCCGGTAAGAATACGCTATACTTCCATGTCATTGCCTTACCACATTGGTAATGGTGTATTTGGAGGACTATTACCTGCAGTAGCCACTTACCTCGTAACCACAGGAAAAGAGGCAGGACATCCTTCATGGTATCTTCAGGGACTGTGGTATCCTATCGGTGTTGCAGCCGTGTGTTTACTCATTGGATTATTTTATCTTAAGAGCAAGAACAATAATATCCACGATTAACCACTGAATCAGTCAAATTTTTATTAATTTTAAAACTACTAAAATGAACGGACTAAAAAAAATATTAGGTATCCTCTGGATTTTAATTGCTTTGGTTGTAGGATATTTCGGGATCACCGTTTTGGGTATTCCAAAAATCACTTCAGGAAAGCAGGAAGACCTTGTTTTTGGCATCATCATCCTTTTTGTTTTGATGCCAATTATTTCCGGAGGACTGGCAGTCTTTGGATATTACGCCTTAACCGGAGAATATTCTGACGACAAAATATAATTATTAATGATGAATGATAATTGGTGAACAATCTGTACAAAGGATCTGTTCATCAATTGTCTTTTATCCATCATCATGTATGAAAAAAAGACACGAACAAAAACTGATCATACTAAGCATTGGATTAGTCATTCTCTTCAGCATTCCTATTTCATTGTTATTCAACAGTGAAAAAGATACTTTTGACTATCCCGTGATTTTGATCTACATCTTCGCCGTCTGGATGATTTCGATCATCATATCGTTTATAATCGTGAAAAAATATGATGAGTAGTTTTGCTTTATTTGTTGTTGTCCTGCTTTACCTGGCCCTTCTATTTGTGGTCGCCCACCTGGCAGAAAAGAAAAAAAGCAAGTTATGGATCAACAATCCTTACATCTATGCGTTATCCTTAGCAGTATACTGTACAGCCTGGACCTATTACGGGAGTATTGGCGTTGCTGCCACTAGCGGACTCAACTATCTTCCCATCTACGTAGGACCTATTGTCATTATTCCTGCATGGATATTTATCAATACAAGAATCGTAAGAATTTCACGAATCAATAAAATAAGCAGTCTGGCTGATTTTATTTCGCTACGCTACGGAAACAGCAGAAGCTTTAGTGCCGTTATTACCATCGTTTGCCTTTTAGCAATCGTCCCTTATATCGGGTTACAGATTAAAGCCATTTCAGAAACCTTCCATTTGGTTACGAAAACTCCGGTATCTCAAAATATTTTAACCGATAATGCAACCTTCGTAGTGGTTTTGATTGCTCTATTTTCCTCCTACTACGGAACAAGATATGTGGATGCTTCAGAAAAGCGCCTTGGAATCATATCCGCTATTGCCCTGGAAAGTTTTCTAAAGCTGTTTTTCATTATCATCCTTGGATTATTTGTGATTTATTTTGCCTTTGACGGATTTTCAGATATTTATGAAAAGGCAAGCAAATTCGAAGATTTCAAACAAAAGAATACATTCAATGGTATTGAAGGTGCTTTGAACTGGATGATCTTATGTATGATCTCTGCAACAGCTATTTGTATCCTTCCAAGACAGTTTCATACAGCCATCGTAGAAAACAGGCAGGAAAAACACATCAAAACCGCCATTTGGTTTTTCCCTCTCTATCTTTTAATTTTTACCATTTTCATTTTTCCAATTGCTTGGGGAGGCAGGCTTTTATTTAACGGACAGAATGTAAATCCTGAATTCTATTCGATCCTGATCCCTCAATATTTTGACAACACTTTAATCACAGTATTTGTTTTCCTTGGAGGACTGAGTTCTTGTATTTCAATGATCATTATATCCGCGATCACATTATCCATCATGCTTTCCAATAACCTCATCATTCCTTACGGTTTACTGGGAAAATTTAAATCTGAAAATGAAATTCAAAACACAAGAAGCATAACGAATATCAGGAAGATAAGTATTTTTGCCCTCATCATAATGGCTTTTGCCTTTTACAAGTATTTTATCCTTAAAACATCCCTATATTCAGTGGGCCTGATCTCTTTTGTTGTTATTGCCCAACTGGCACCTGCCTTTTTCGGAGCTTTATTCTGGAGAAGAGGAACCTATAAAGGTGCAGTAATAGGGCTTCTTGCCGGGCTGGCCATTTGTTATTTCGGCCTGATTATCCCACAGTATTATTTTTCTTACAATCAGGAATTCAAAGGAGTATTGAGAGATATGTATACTGTTTTTGATTTTTTCAGGATTCCTTACTTAAGTAAGATCCCGGAAATTTTCTTTTGGTCAATCTTAGTAAACACCGGGCTATTTACTACAATTTCAGTCAGCGTAAAAGGAAATTACAGGGAACGAAACTTTGCTGAGCTGTATGTGGATGTTGATAAATATATTCAAAACCATGAAAACGCCTTTATCTGGCGGGGTACGGCTTATGTTTCGGATATAAAAAACATCCTGGAACGATTTTTAGGAAAAAAGAAAACAGAACAGGCACTGCGGATATTTAATTTAAAATACAACATCGATTCTCAAACCGAAACAGCGGATTCCAGGTTTATAAAATTCTCTGAAAACCTTCTTGCAGGAAGAATAGGAACCGCTTCTGCGAAGATTCTCATTGAAGGTGTAACGAAAGAAGATAAAATTTCTTTAAAGGAAGTCCTGAACATCCTCGAAGAATCAAAAGAGAATATTACACTCAACAAAAAACTGACTGAAAAATCCAAAGAACTTAAACAACTTTCTGAAGAACTTACCGTAGCTAATGAAAGTTTAATAATTAAAGACCGTCAAAAGGACGATTTCCTGGATTCCGTCGCACACGAACTGAGAACTCCTATCACGGCCATCCGTTCTGCGGGAGAGATTCTAGCCGATGACGATGATATCCCTGCGGACATCAAAAGAGAATTTTTAAACAATATTATTACGGAATCCGATCGTTTAAGTGAGATCATTAATGACATTCTTTATCTTGATAAGCTGGAACATGGAGAAATTGCCCTTACGATAAAGAAAAACGACATCACAGAAACCTACAGGAAGGCATTAAATCCTATCCTCCACCTGATCAAGCAGAAAGATATCCAGGTTAGTGAAACCAATCTTCTCACAGAAAGCGTATTTGAATACGATGAAGCAAGAATGATCCAATTGTTTCAGAATATCCTTGGAAATGCTTTGAAATTTGCAGATCAGCAGGGAGAGATACAAACCCGTTTTTTAAAAAATGAAAATGCCTTAAATATCACTATCTTCAATACGGGTAAACCTATTCCTGAAGAAGATCTGGAGATGATTTTTAATAAATTTTATCAGTCCAAAAATCAGAATATTTTAAAACCAACAGGAAGCGGGCTTGGGCTTGCCATCTCAAAGCAGATTATTGAGGCCCACGGAGGTATAATCTACGCTGAAAACAAAAGCTCAGGAGTAATATTTACCATAAGCCTTCCGGAAAATATATATAAAGATGAAGTCGAACAGTACTAAAAACACATTATGAAAAAAATAATCATTGCAGATGATGAACATAAAATACTGATGTCTCTGGAATATAGTTTCAAAAAAAACGACTATGACGTATTCATCGCCAGAGACGGTACTGAGGTATTGGATTTTCTTAAAACCATGGTTCCCGATGTTATCCTTCTGGATATTATGATGCCGAATCTTGACGGATACAGCACCCTGGAAGCCATTAAAGAACAGGAACAGCTGAAACATACAAAAGTTATTTTCCTGAGTGCCAAAAACAATCCAAAAGACATTGAAAAAGGCCTCGAAATGGGAGCTGATGCCTATGTTACAAAACCTTACTCTATCAAGAAGCTGATACAGCAGATTGAGGAATTATTGGATAACTGAGAATAAAAGCTTGGAGAAGCCAGATACAAGACTGCGGACTATCACAAAACAAAAAAAACACGAAATACTATTATTAATATGAATGCAGAAGATTTATTTAAAAGAAGTATCGAAGACAAAGAAAATTTCTGGAAGGAACAAGCCCGGGAAATAAGCTGGTATACATTTCCTCAACAAATTCTTTCGCGAGATACAGACCGCTATCCGGAATGGTATCCGGATGGGCAGCTTAATATGTCTTATCTGTGTATAGATCAACATATTGAAGATGGTTTTGGAGATCAGATCGCTATCATTTATGACTCTCCTGTTACAGACCAGAAAAAAACATACACATTCAGGCAACTGCAGGAAGAGGTTTCAAAATTTGCCGGCGGACTTGCTTCTTTAGGATTAAAAAAAGGAGATACCGCTGTAATTTATATGCCGATGATCCCGCAAACCCTTTTTGCAATGCTGGCCTGTGCCCGGATTGGAGTAATTCACAATGTTGTTTTCGGAGGATTTGCCCCGCATGAACTTGTGGTAAGAATTGATGATTGCAAGCCTAAAGCTTTGATAACCGCTACTGCAGGAATGGAAATCGCCAAAAGAATTCCTTATCTGCCATTGGTAGAAAAAGCAATTGAGCTGGCTCAGGACAAAGTGGATCACATCATTGTTTACAACCGAAAACTGGTTGATAATGAAGATGAGATGTTTGACGGCCTGATCGATTATGAAGAACTCACCCAGAAGTCTTCCCCGGTTTCTCCTGTTGCAGTGGAATCTACCCACCCACTCTATCTTCTTTATACTTCAGGAACAACAGGAAAACCCAAAGGAATAACAAGAGATACGGGAGGCTACGCAACAGCCCTGAAGTTCTCAATGAAATATATTTATGGCATCGAGCCTGGAGAAACGTATTGGGCTGCTTCCGATTTCGGATGGGCGGTGGGACATAGTTTTTCCGTTTATGGACCTTTAATAAACAGAAACACGACCATCATTTTTGAAGGCAAACCAATCATGACTCCGGATGCCGGAACTTTCTGGCGCATCATTTCAGAATATAAGGTTTCCGCCATGTTTACCGCTCCTACAGCCATCAGAGCTATAAAAAAAGAAGATCCGGACGGGGAGCTCGTCAAAAAATACGATCTATCGCATTTTAAAAAGCAATTTTTGGCAGGCGAACGGTGTGATGTGGCTACCCTGGATTGGTTTAGTAAACACATTGGAGTACCCGCCATTGATCACTGGTGGCAGACGGAATCGGGTTGGCCGATGTTGGGACTGATGACTTTTGATCATCATTATACCATTAAAAGAGCAGCAGCAGGAAAGCCTATTCCGGGGTATGACATTAAAATATTCGATGAAAATGGTTTTGAACTCGATCCTCATCAGGAAGGCTATCTGGTGATCAAACTCCCCCTGCCTCCAGGTGCACTTTCCGGAATATGGAAAGATGAAGAACGTTTTCAGAACAGCTACTTATCACAATATAAAGGATATTACTTCTCCGGAGACGGAGCCATACAGGATGAGGACGGATATTTTTTCATCACCGGAAGAGTGGATGACGTTATCAACGTTGCAGGACACAGGCTCTCCACTTCGGAAATGGAGGAAATTGTCGCTTCCCATCCGGAAGTTGCTGAATGTGCCGTAGTAGGAATCGATAATGAGCTGAAAGGACAAGTTCCTTTTGCCACTGTAGTATTAAAAAACGGTTCCACGATTTCAGAGGAAGATCTTGAAAAAGACACTGTACGAATGGTACGGGAGAAAATAGGAGCAGTCGCATTTTTAAAGAATGCCATGGTTGTAAAACGATTACCCAAAACACGCTCAGGAAAAATCCTGCGAAAACTTATCCGGACGCTTCTGGATGGAAAAGAATTTCAGGTTCCCTCAACGATAGACGACGATCAGATCATTGAGGAAATACAAGAAAAAATCGTTAATTACAGGGCAAAATTCACAAATTAGACATACATTTAATATCAATAAAATTCAAATTTCAAAAACAAAAGGGATATGAGAAATTACTTAATAGAAGATTTACCACATTATTTTGAGGAGTATAAAAAATCTATTAAAAATCCTAAAAAATTCTGGGATAAAATAGCCGATCAAAATTTTGTGTGGTATCAGAGATGGAGTAAGGTAGTTAAGTATGATATGAACGAGGCAAAAATCACCTGGTTTAAGAACGCAAAATTAAATATTACCAAAAACTGCATCGACAGGCACCTGAATGAAAGAGGAGATAAGACGGCTATTATCTGGGAACCCAACGATCCTAAAGAAAAAGCTGAGCATATTTCTTATAGTGAATTGTACGTAAGAGTTAACAAAACAGCTAACGTCCTAAGGGATATGGGCATTGAAAAAGGTGATCGTGTATGCATTTACCTTCCTATGATCCCTGAACTGGCAATCACAATGCTCGCCTGTGCAAAATTAGGAGCGATACATTCAGTAATCTTTGCAGGATTTTCAGCCAATGCAGTAGCTTCAAGGATCAATGACTGTGAAGCGAAGCTAGTAATTACCTCCGATGGCAGCTACAGAGGAAATAAAGTGCTAGACCTTAAAAGTATCGTTGATGAAGCTCTTGAAAAAACAACAACGGTTGAGAATGTCCTGGTCGTTAAAAGAACAAACAATGAGATCAAAATGAAAGAAGGCAGAGATCACTGGATGTCTGAACTCTATGAAAAAGCTTCTCCTGATTTTGTTACGGTAATAATGGATGCCGAAGATCCCCTTTTCATTCTTTATACTTCAGGTTCTACCGGAAAACCAAAAGGAATGCTCCATACCTGTGCGGGATATATGGTCTATACCGCGTATACTTTTAAAAATATTTTCAATTACCAGGAAAATGATATCTATTGGTGTACTGCAGATATCGGCTGGATCACGGGACATTCTTACATCCTTTACGGGCCTTTGCTAAACGGAGCCACTACAGTTATTTTTGAAGGTGTTCCTACATATCCTGAACCGGACAGATTCTGGGAGGTTATTGAGAAGCATAAAATCACCCAATTTTACACAGCACCAACCGCTATTCGCTCCCTGGCCAAGGAAAGTGCCGAATGGGTAGATAAGCATGACCTCAGTTCGTTAAAAGTGATCGGGTCGGTAGGAGAACCCATTAATGATGAGGCATGGCATTGGTTCAATGACCATGTGGGTAAAAAGAAGTGTCCTATTGTGGATACCTGGTGGCAGACCGAGACAGGAGGAATTATGATCTCTCCCCTACCTTTTATAACGCCTACCAAACCTACCTACGCAACCCTTCCCTTACCTGGCGTTCAACCGGTGCTGATGGATGATAAACGGAATGAAATCACAGGAAACCAGGTAACAGGAAATCTCTGCATCCGTTTTCCATGGCCTGGAATTGCAAGAACCATCTGGGGTGACCACCAGAGATACAAAGAAACTTATTTTACCGCTTTTCCCGGAAAATATTTCACTGGAGACGGTGCTTTAAGAGATGAAGTTGGATATTACAGAATTACAGGCCGGGTAGATGATGTAATCATTGTTTCCGGACATAACTTAGGTACGGCTCCTATTGAGGACAGCATCAACCAGCATCCTGCCGTTGCCGAATCTGCAATTGTGGGATATCCTCATGATATCAAAGGAAATGCTTTGTACGGGTATGTTGTTTTAAAAGAAACCGGAGAAAGCAGACAAAGGGAAAACCTTAAAAAAGAGATCAACCAGCTTATTGCCGATCAGATCGGACCGATCGCTAAACTGGATAAAATACAATTCGTTTCAGGATTGCCAAAAACACGTTCAGGAAAAATTATGCGTAGGATCCTTAGAAAAATTGCCGAAGGAGATTTCAGCAACTTCGGAGATATTTCTACGTTATTAAATCCGGAAATTGTGGACGAAATTAAAAATGAAAGAATAGACTAATCTTTATCATTAATAAGAAGGCGCAGGGTTTACCTGCGCTTTTTTTATCAACTCTATTCTTTGATAATTTTTATAGCTTGTCTACCGAGGTTGGAATGTGCACTAAGTAGATAATTCCCTTTAGGATAATGAAAATCCAAAGAATATTTTTTCAGCCTTTTCCCACTGATATCATCTTTCAGAATTTCTGTAATGAACTTTCCTGATGTGTCATACAGCCCGATAATGATATGATCGGAATGTAAAAAATGAATACTGAGATTCAGCTTGTCTTTAACAGGGTTGGGAGCTACATCGATCTGAAGTTTCCTTTCCTGATTATCTCTGGTAGTTTCCTGCGTTGCAAGATTACCGACAGTCATTTTATAAATACCGGTACCAGCAGCATATGCCACATTACTGTTAACAAAAAATATCCTGTTCAAAGTACCGCCTACTCCTGTGTCCGTCCAGGTTTCCCCACCATTAAAGGTTTCATAAAACCCTGTATTATGCCCCCCCATCCACCCATGGTCTGGTGAAGTAAAGCCCACAGCCTGAACAAAAGTATCCGGAAAATCCTTTGTTTCCCAGGTAAGTCCGCCATTTAAAGATTTCAATAACCTTCCTGTATTAGGAGATTCTGCTTCAATAGAGCAGAATATTTTATTATTATCCAGAAGCTGCATTTTCCAGACGTACTCAAAAGGAATATTACTATTATATATTTTTGTCCAGCTTGCTCCTCCATCAGTCGTTTTAAGAATAACCGCACCATCATCATCACTTCCGGATGCGAAACCAACGTTCTCATTGATAAAAGTAATTTCTACCAGGGCGGTAGCATACGCGGACATATCCATATACTGCCATGTTATACCGCTATCTGTTGATTTGATAATATAAGCAGGATAAAACCATGCTCCGCAACCGTACACAGTGGATGTACCCACACAATCCAGACCACAGATTCCTTGCGGGTATGGCGAAATATTATCAACTCTTTGCCATGTAGCTCCGCCGTCTGTTGTCTTATAAAAATTGTTATTCAACGTCCCCAGAAAACCTACATTTTCATTTAAAAATTCAATATTCCTATAGTATTCATTGGGTGTCGTGCTCACAATTTGCTGTGTCCAGCTGGTACCACCATTTGTTGTCTTAAAAACAGCTCCGTTGCCGCCCCGGGCTGCCCACCCTAAATTTTCATTAAGAAAGAACACATCATCATACCGCCCTCCCCCATTTCCCGGAGGATAAGAGAACGCGGTCCAGTTATATTGCTGAGCCTGCAGAAGGAATGATGATAGAATAAGAGTAAATAAAATTCTTTTCATAGGTATTAATTTTAAAAACAAATTTGAGGTTTTTGAGATAAGTATACAATAAACTTCTTAATAATTCATGATACTGTCTATCAACGACTAACGGACTTTTAAGTTCAAACATTTGATTGATAGAAATCATCAAATATTTTAACATTTAATTATAGATAAAACAATATAAATCAAATTTTATTGAATTTTATTCAAATAATTTGAAATTTAATTATTACCTTTAAGTACAAATTTAAAACACACGATCATGACAAAAATATTAGCCGGATTATTTCAATCTCACAGTGATTATAAGAAGCTTGAAACGGACCTGGAAAGCTCAGGCTTCGGAGATTCAGATTATATTGTTTATCTCAACGACCATCAAAATTCACAATATCTTGCAAGTGTTGCAGTAAAAGATACAGATCAGGCAGATAATGCCAGGAACGTTTTTAATAAAAATGCTGTGGTAAAAACTTATTTATTTGAGAATATGGGAATAGAACAAGCAGACTACCATAACATAAAAAGATATATTGACGCACGAAATAAAGCTGAAATCCATAACAGTCCCGACGTTAAAATCAAGGGTTCAAGCAACGGCATGGATTCAGAAGTAAAATTCTAATAAAAACTAAAATCTAATAACCGGAAATCCGCAGATCTTTCTGCGGATTTTTTGTCATTGACAAGTGGGAAAATTTTCGTATTTTCGTTTAATTATACGGGATTTACACAAATGAGCTACGACTTAGAACGGGAGAACAAAGAAATACTGGCAAGATATAAAGACCTGATTTCTAATACTTACAGGACTTTGGATGAAGAAAACAATAAACTCATCCGAAAGGCATTTGATATTGCATTAGATGCTCATAAAGATCAAAGGAGAAAATCCGGAGAACCCTATATCTACCATCCTATTGCCGTAGCTAAAATTGTTGCAACGGAAATAGGTCTTGGAGCTACATCAATAGCCTGCGCACTGCTGCATGATGTGATTGAAGATTCCGACTATACCTACGAAGATATCAAGAAGATCTTTGGGGAAAAAATAGCCAATATCGTGAATGGATTAACCAAAATATCCATCATGAATCATCAGAACATTTCCGTACAGTCTGAAAACTACAGAAAGTTATTGCTCACACTATCGGAAGATTTCAGGGTTATACTGATTAAAATCGCAGACCGCCTTCACAATATGCGGACACTGGAAAGCATGGCCCCGGATAAGCAAAAGAAAATTGCTTCTGAAACCGTGTACATCTACGCTCCCATGGCCCACCGTCTGGGATTATACAACATCAAATCCGAGCTTGAAGACCTTTCATTAAAGTATAATAATGCGGAAGTTTTCAATGAGATCACTGAAAAGTTAGAACTAGCCAAGGAAAACCGGGAAAAATACATTGAGGAATTCAAAAAAGAAGTTTCCGAAAGGCTCAAAGAGGAAGGATTAAACTTCAGTATAAAAGGCCGTGCAAAAGCAGTTTCTTCCATTTACCGGAAAATGCTCAAACAAGGAGTTTCCTTTGAGGAGGTATTTGATAATTACGCCATCAGGATCATTTACAAATCAGATGCAAAAAATGAAAAGTTCCTGGCCTGGAAAATTTATTCAATCGTAACGGATGTATACCACAGTAACCCTTCAAGAATGCGTGACTGGATCACACAGCCCCGTTCTACAGGATATGAAAGTTTACACCTTACTGTCCTTGGACCGGATAAAAAATGGATTGAAGTACAGATCCGTTCAGAAAGGATGGACGAAATTGCTGAAAAAGGGGTAGCCGCACACTATAAATACAAAGAAGGATACAAGCAAAGCAGTGAGGACAGAAATTTTGAAAGATGGGTAACAGAAATCCGGGATGTTTTAGAACAGCAACAGAATCTTTCTACCTCCGAACTTCTGGATAACATCAAACTCAATTTATATTCTAAAGAGGTTTTCGTTTTTACTCCCAAAGGAGAAATCAAAATTCTGCCAACCAACGCTACGGCACTGGACTTCGCATTCTCTGTACACTCTGATTTGGGTATGAAATGCCTAGGAGCCAAGATCAATGGAAAACTGGTTCCTATCTCATATGTTCTTCAAAACGGAGACCAGGTAGATATCCTTTCTTCCCAGAATCAAAAGCCTAAATCGGACTGGCTCGAATTCGTAGTTACTTCCAAGGCAAAATCCAAGATTAAGAGTTATCTTAATTCACAAAAAAATCAGCTGGTAGAAGAAGGAAAAGAAATTTTACAAAGAAAGCTTCGTCACGCTAAAATTAATTTTAATGATGAGGAAGTCAATAAACTTCAGAAGTTTTTCAACTTAAAAACATCACAGGAACTGTTTTTAAAATTCCAGAGCAATGAACTGGATGTAAGCAGTCTTAGAAAATATATCGAAAGTAAAAATGTATTCAATAATTTACTTTCAAGATTCAGAAAATCTCCTTCCAAAAACGTTCATTATGAAGAACCAAAGGAGCAAAACCTGGACATGATCGTCTTTGGAAAAGACGAAGAAAAGTTAAACTATAGTTATGCAAAATGCTGTACCGTAATTCCGGGAGATAAAATTTTTGGATTCATTACGATTTCAGACGGTATAAAAGTGCATAGTGATAATTGTCCGAATGCTATTAACCTGAGGGCACAGTATGATTACCGGGTTATTCCAGCCAAATGGGTTAATGCTGAGAGCTTTAAAAACAGGGTTAAAATTGAAATTGAAGGTTTAGACCGGATGGGAATGATTAATGACATTACCGCCGTGATCAGTGGCACTATGGGAATGGATATGAAAAGTCTTTCCATAGAATCCAATAATGGCGTCTTTATGGGTAACATTATTCTTGAGGTTAAAAATAAAGGTCAGTTGGAAGAAACCTTTAAAAAACTTAAAAATATTAACGGAGTTTCAAGGGTGAGACGATTACAATCATAGGCATGAATTTATCTATTTATTTTAAAAAATTTTTCAACAGCAGTCAATCTTCGGGTATCATCCTTATTTTTTGTGTAGCGATTTCTTTATTAATTGCTAACTCGAGCTTAGGAGAAGGATTTCAGAATTTTCTCCACTATGAAATAGGCACTCATCTTTTTCACTTGAAATATCCGATCCATATCTGGATCAATGATGGTCTCATGGCTATTTTTTTCCTTTTGGTAGGCCTCGAAATAAAAAGAGAACTGGTGGAAGGTGAGCTTTCATCTTTTAAAAATGCTTCTCTTCCGATTTTTGCGGCAGTCGGAGGAATGCTTGTTCCCGCAACCATCTATACCCTGTTCAACTCAGGAACAGAATTCAGCAATGGATGGGGAATTCCGATGGCTACAGACATAGCCTTCTCGCTTGCGTTGATTTCCATGCTAGGAAGTAAAATTCCTAATTCCATTAAAATTTTCCTAGCTGCTCTGGCTATTGTTGATGATCTGGGAGCGATTTTAGTTATCGCCATATTTTATACAGATCAGATTCAATGGATCTATTTGTTGATCTCTTTCGGAATTGTCGCTTTCTTGTTTCTTTTGAATTTTTTAAAAGTGACGAGGCTTATTTTCTATATTATCCCTGGATTATTTTTGTGGTATTTCCTTCACAATTCAGGAATTCACGCTACCATCGCAGGAGTATTACTGGCTTTGTCTATTCCTACCAATGCATCCAATGTTCAAATTTCTCCTTTGGAAAAATTAGAGCATCATCTTCATATACCTGTAAGCTTTCTAATCATGCCAATATTTGCCCTTACAAATACCAATATTGCCTTTCACAGCGGAATGGCAGAAGGGTTGATAAGTACTTTAGGATTAGGGATCATCGGTGGTTTAGTCCTGGGAAAACTAATCGGGATCAATTTATTTTCATTTATTGCCATTAAACTTAGAATAAGTTCACTTCCACACAATAGCACATGGTCGCATATGCTGGGGGTAGGCTTTCTTGCAGGAATTGGTTTTACGATGTCTATTTTTATAGCATTACTATCCTTTAAAGAGCAATTTGAAATCCAGGATGAAGCCAAATTTGCAATTCTGATTGCATCGTTTTTATCAGCTATTTTAGGCGTAATTATATTAAGCCTCAGTGCTAAAAAGAATAAATTTATTGACGACGATAGTGATGAATAATTGCTAACTATAAAAATAAAAAAGAGCACCTTTCAGTGCTCTTTTTTATTGTATTACGGGCAAATGTAAGTGGATATCTTACATAGTCCGTTACAGCAGTAGGTAGTTCCCGGACAATAATCATCCCCGGTTCTGCATGCTAATCCTCCTTTTACGATTTTCAAATCGTTTCTCGTTAATTTTTTGATGTTTTTCATAATAAATTAATTTGGTATTTGTACAAGAAATTCAAATTCTTACTAGTCACTAAATTACCATAAAAATGAATACGAAAAAATATAATCAGGTATTTTTAATTGACCCATAAATAAATATGGATTAAATTACTATAATATTGATTGAAGAGAATTCAGATTAGTCTTTTTCGTTCGGGGAATGATCTGCCTGCACTTCTTTTCGGAGTTCATCAGCCAGTAATTTTTCTATCCTGAGTTTTCTGATAGCCATATTAAGTTCATTACCAAATAATAGCAGATAAACATTCACATTTACCCATACCATTAAAAGAATCATACTTCCAATGGACCCGTACAGAACATTATAACGGGCGATATCTTTTACATAAATAGCAAATATGTAAGTAGTGAGAACAAAAAGAACAGTCGTTAAAATAGCCCCAGGAACCGCTTGCCTGAACCTGGCAATCTTCACTGTTCCCAACCAGTAAAACATCGCTAATAAAATAAAATAAAAAAGAGGAAAAGACACAAATCCAATAATCTTAGAAAGGTTATTCACCAGCCAGGAAACATTATGGATAGGTGTAAATAGTTTTAAAACTACTTCTACATAATAGACTCCGAAAAGAGCTAAAAAAACTATAGTGATAAAGCCTATGGTAATAAAAAAAGAAAGAATAAACTCTTTTACGTCACTCAGCTTTTCTTCGGAATTTTCATTGAATCCATTGATAAGGGAAAAAGTCCCGTTTGTAGCAAAAACAAGGGCAAGAATAATGGTTAGATTACTGATTCCCCTCATATTGGGAATGATACTTTTCTCAATATAGCCTCTAACATCAGTTTCCATATTGGAAGGAAAAACATTGTGAATCAGCACTTCAAAAATATAAAAATGAAGCTTATCATAATGCGGCATATAAGGTAAAACGGAAAGCAAGAAAAGAAGAAAAGGAAATAAACTGATGGTAAAGCTCCATGAAATAGCGGCTGCCTTTCTTCCTATCTTATCCTTAAAAATACCCGAAATATAAATCTGAAACATTTGCCACAGTGATATTCCCAGGAGCGGGATATGGATATCATCTAAGAATTCCTGAATCTTCAGGATAAAATTAGGAGTTTTTATATTCATAATTATTTCAGGATATTATCTATTTTATCAAAATTTCTGTTGACTATTTGTGGCGCATTAAACCTCAGACCAATTCCAGCCCTGAATTGCCATTGTGTAGATGAATACAAATTGGAATTTGAACTATTTACCCAGTTAAGCTGAGTACCGGCTCCAACAAACCATTTTCCGTTATCATATCCGATCCTTACATTGGAATTCATTCCCATATTAAATTCATGAAAGTCTTCATCAATCAGCTTTGAATAATAAAGCTGAGGATAAAATTCAACCACCGCATACCAATTACTATCGATCACTCTTTGTATTCCTGCACCTGTTCTTAATGCCAGCCTTATATCTTTCGTGGCAGAACCTTCTTCCCCGCTTCCTATCACTTCTCCCTTATATATTGCCCTATCGGAATCTTTCAATATATTATACTGATAAAACAGACCTGTAATAACGACAAAATCATTTTTAGCAGGCTTATAAGTCATATTAGTATAGCTTCTGTAGTTCTCTTTATTTCCGACCCATAAATAACTTGTCTCCCCTTTAAAAGACCTGTAATTAGCATCCGGAAACTGAATATATGCATCCGTGATACTTTCGTCTGAACCATTTAACAAAAGATCTATATACTTCCTGGTATCCCGGAAATATAACCCTTTGATCTGATTATAACCTATCATTTGTCGTAGCTTTGGATTCAGGAAAAAAGCAAAATTCACATTGAAATATTTCGTTTTCCCCTTGATATCATCATCATTATTTATTTTAATCAGTTTAGGTGTAAATGAAATACTGGTATCCAGCCATCTGTACCTTAGAAAAAGCTCAGTGTAAAAAGAATCATTTGGTTTTAGCCTGAAAATTTCTCTTTCATAGCGAAGTCCAAAGGAATTGTTAAGGTAGCTTACGCCTGCAACGAGAGAAATTGTATTATTATCTTCCCTGTACTTCTTATTATACTCATTAACTTCCTGACCATAAGAAGCTAACGGAAAATATAAAAATAAGTAGGGAATAGATTTTATTTTCATCGTGTGATATTGGCTCCGTAAAAATACAGATTTTTTTAGACTTGATAATGAACCGGAAAATTACACCGGTTGGCAGCGAAGGGTAAAATGTATCATAGGAACCCGGGAAAATTCCTTAATTTATGAATATCTTTGTCATCCTAAATGTGATTATATCCTATGCGAATAAGTTTACTTTGTATCGGTAAAACAGATGATAAAGAAATTAATTCTTTGATCAATTACTATATTCCCCGCCTTCCTAAACATTGGAATTTTGAAATAACAGAAATCCCTGATGTTAAGAATGCCAAAAATCTCTCTTCAGATCTTCTGAAGAAAGAAGAGGCAAAGCTTTTTATGAATTATATAGATAAAAATGATCTCGTTATTATTCTCGATGAAAAAGGAAAACAGTTTACCAGCAGGGAATTCTCTCAGAAAATAGATACATGGATGAATTTGTCGGTAAAAAAGATCCACATACTAATCGGAGGAGCCTATGGGTTTTCTGAGGAAATATATACCAGAGCCAACGAAAAAATGTCATTATCTAAAATGACATTTACCCACCAGATGATCCGGTTATTTATCGTTGAACAATTATATCGTGCAGATCAGATTCTACAGGGAAAACCTTATCATAACGATTAAGTTTACTTGGCGGGAGGACATTTTGCAAAATGATCTGCAAGAATTGCTTTTTCGTATCCCAAAGCAACAGCTTTCTCCAAATTGACACAAGCTTCTTTCGGCTTGGCACCGTCAAACAAAATCAGAGATTTTGTTACATAGGACTGAGCAAATTTCGGATCTATGGAAATAGCTTTATTGATATCAGTCAAAGCCTCCTTCTGTTTTTTCATTTTTAAATAGACTTCCGCACGTCCGTTGTATAACAAAGACTCCGGTTTTTCAGAAATGAGCTGATTATAATCTTTTAATGCTCCGTCAAGATCGCCATTATTCTTCTTTAAATTAGCCAATCCCGTTCTTGCAAAGATATTTTCCGGAGCAAAAGATAAAATCTGGTTCAGATCTTTAATAGCCAGTTCTTTCTTTCCCTGGCTGTCATAAATTTTAGACCTTGTCAAATACATATCTACATTTTCAGCATCGATCTGTAATCCTTTATCAATGTATTCAAGGGCTTTCTGTTTATTTCCTTTTTGGCTGTTTACCGATGCCAGATTAGCATATACTGGTGCCGACATTGGATTTGCCCGCAGAGCTGCTTCATACGATTTAAGAGCAAGGCTCGTTTTACCCAACCTCCTTTGGGAAGTCCCCAGATTATTGTAGTACTCCGACTGGTATTTCTGAATCTGTTCTTTTTCGGCTAATTTAGCGTACTGCTCTTCGGCGCACTTATAATCTGCTTTTTTAAAGCATTCTTCCGCTGTTTTTGCGTCCTGGGAATAAAGATTAGCAAATGTAAATGCTAATACTACAAGTAATAAATGTTTTTTCATGAGGTTATCGTTTGTTTGTTGATGACTTTTTTCGCGAGTGCACTAAATATCACTCCCAATAAAAGTCCAACAAACGCCCCCACCAAAATATCTATCGGGAAATGCACTCCTAAATATATACGGCTGTAAGAAACCACTGCAGCCCATACAAATATAGCATAAGGAAACCATCTGAGTTTTTTTCCTAATAAAACACTCAGATATGTAGCTAAAAAGAAAGTATTCGATGCATGAGCAGAATAAAATCCAAATTGTCCGCCACATTTTACGATCCTCATATAATGTTCCAGAGAAGGATCATGGCAAGGTCTTAACCTTTGTACTCCATGCTTAAAGATGCCAGCGACCTGATCGGACACGGTTGTTCCTATAAGTATAAATAAAAGAATAAAAACTAAGGATTTTAACTGGTAATTTTTATAAAGAAAATACAGAAAAATAATATAAAGCGGAACCCAGATCCATGTACTGGAGATAAGCATCCAAAACTGATCAAACGAAGAACTCCCCAAATTATTGAGAAATAAAAAGACATTTTTATCTTCCTGAATGATTTCTTCCATCAGTTATCTGCTTACAGGTCCTTCATAGGTTTCATCTTCAGAAGGCTTTGGCTTTGCAGGCTCAGAAGAAGGTTCGGTAAGAATATCTTTTTCAATATTCTTCATTGGGTTAAAATCTTTAGCAGCATCTTTCACCTTTTCGATCTCACGTTTGATTTCAGAAACAGGGTTATCCGTCTCTTTCATGATCTCGGTTTTAATGTCTTCTACCGCTCCACGCATCTTTCTTACGCCTGCTCCTAAGTCACGCGCTATCTGAGGGAGTTTATCCGGACCGAATAATACAACGATTGCGACTGCAATCAATGCCATTTCTCCAATGCTTAATTCCATGAGGTAAAATTACAAAAGATTATACATATATAATGTAGAAACATAAAATTTAAACAAATTTTAAGATTTTCCATTTCAAAGCTTTAAATATTTTCAATTCAGGCTTATTAATCCTCTTAATATTCAGATCTTTTTAAATTAATCAATAATTAATTCTCTAATTAAAGAATTATATGAAATTTTTCATTATTTTTATTTCTACACAAACATTAAATATATACTTATGAAAAAATTAGTAACTCCCTTCAAGGTTTTTGCCTTGGCAATGGTGCTGTCTTTAACAAGCTGCCAAAATGAAACAACTGAAGTACTTCAGGAAAATACCGCAAAAAAAGAATCTGTTTCCGATTTGAAAAAAGTATTAACTCCCTCTTCTCAAACACTTCCCGATATTGTTCAAACACAATTGAATGATTCAAAGAAAAATCTGGAACAATACCTTAAAAATGATCTTCAGATTACCGGAGTTTCAGTTTTAGGAAAGCTGTCTGATGCAAATGGAATTTCCATTTCTCAAAACCTCATTTCAGATAAAAATACTTATGTGGCGTTTGGTAATATTACAGACCCGGCATCAGTAAAAATAGGCAAAATGACAAATTTTAATTCAGGAGATGAACTATCAGTTGCCCAACAAAGCCTGAAGGATGTCATTAGTCAGGAGGTAAAACCAAATACAGAAGTACTTGAAATTACATGGAATCACAAGGGAGAGCAATTTACTTCATTATGTTTCTACAATACCAGCGGAATTATCTGGGATAATGTGTTAGGAGGCCTGGTAATGATGGATAGAGGAAGTAACGTAGAAGCCTCTAATGACAATCAGGCAAAGGTACTTTCGAAGTGGTATAAAGAATGGTGGACGGCAAAATGGCTATGGGGATCCAAGAGAGGAGAAATCGGATATAAGATCACGATTTATTATAATGGATCTACCGTATCTAATACTGATGTAAGTGATTGGGGCAATATCAGTTTAGGAAAAGCAAAAAGCGAAAGCAAAATATTAAAGAGAACCGGAGCTTACGGACAATGCAGATATGCACTTGGATTATGTACACCGACAGGTTCTTTAAGCTTTAATTCAAGTAACTTTACGGTATCATTTTCCGGTTTGGGAAGTAATATCGTAAGTAACGGAACCAAGTCCCTTTATCCTTAATCAATACATAGCTAAAAAAATAAAGCAGGATATCATTAATGATATCCTGCTTTTTTATTTAAAATAATTTACTTTTTAATTTCTCTATTTTTCTCGAATGCATAATATGAAATAACCACACTTACAGCCATGAGAAGGAAAGCTAAAAAGAAAGGTGCTCCTGAAAACTTAAATGGCGCCTCATCATGGGTAAAGTAATAAAACAGGTTTGTCATCATAGGAGGGCCTACAATTGCCGTAGCACTCATCAGGCTTGTTAAAGCGCCCTGCAATTCTCCTTGTTCATTAGAAGGGACACTTTTTGTAATCACAGATTGAAGTGCAGGACCACAAATTCCTCCTAAACAATAAGGAATAAGGAATGCAAACATCATCCACCCTTCTGTAGCAAATGCAAACAATAACATTCCGATGGCATACAAGGCCAATCCGTAATAAATACTTTTCTGCTCTCCTAATCTTGGAGTTGTCCAACGGATCAAACCTCCCTGTACAAGTCCGACCAATAATCCTACTGCTCCGAGAGATAATCCAACCATCCTTTCCGTCCAGCTGAATTTATACATCGTATAAAAACTCCAGTTGCTCTGTACAGCATGACCTGCAATATAAATCAAAATTAAAGACACTATCAATCCTGAAATTTCAGGATGCTTACCTAAAAATTTAAATGATCCCACAGGGTTGGCACGCTTCCAGCTGAATTCTCTTCTCTTATCTTTATCCAAACTTTCAGGAAGAATAAAATATCCGTAAAGAAAATTGAGCAGGCATAAACCGGCCGCAGCGTAGAATGGAACTCTTGAGCCATAATGCCCCAGAACACCTCCCAGCACAGGTCCAATAATGAATCCCAAACCAAAAGCCGCCCCTATCAGACCAAAGTTTTTAGCCCTGTCCGCGTCAGTAGAGATATCAGCGATGTATGCACTTGCAGTGGTTACACTCGCTCCTGTGATTCCGGCTATAATTCTTCCCAGGAATAACCACCAGATACTTGGAGCTAAAGCCAGTAAAACATAATCTATTGAAAATCCAAAAAGCGAAATGAGGATAATGGGTCTTCTTCCGTATTTATCACTGAGATTTCCTACTACCGGGGAAAATATAAACTGTGTAAACGCATAGGCGAAACCAAGCCATCCACCATATTTTGCGGCCTCACTGATGTCTGCATGAATCAGTTCCTCAATTAATTTAGGAACAACGGGAATAATGATCCCCCATCCGGTGATATCAATCAGGAGCGTTATAAAAATAAAGCTCATGGCGGCTTTTTTCCTTGAATTTTCCATAATTGTGCAAAATTAATGAAATATAGAAGTATAATGATTCTAAATTGTGAAGATTTAATAATGATAATTGATTATCAAGGATTGAATAGTAGGTCGGATTTACAGCTTAACATTTAATTATTCAAACAATTTTCTTTCCTTAGATTTAAACCAATAAATAAAAAAATAGCCTTTCGAAATGAAAGGCTATTTTTTATTTATTGTAGTATAATTATTTTGAAGAAAGGACTTCTTTATTCGAAGTCGTTTTTCCATGTACTCCTTCTTCTTTCCCTGACTTAAGGAAGTCATAAGCAATAGCCGAAGCAACAAATATGGATGAGTAGGTACCGAAACCAATACCAATTAGCATCGCAAACATAAATCCTCTCAGGTTATCCCCACCAAAGATAAAGATTGCTAAAATTACAAGGATCGTTGTAAATGAGGTATTGAATGTTCTACCCAATGTACTTGAAATTGAATCATCAAATAAACCTGCCAATGTTAAAGATTTCTTCTCTCTCAAATATTCCCTGATTCTATCGAAGATAATCACGGTGTCATTGATTGAGTACCCTAATACGGTAAGGATTGCAGCAATGAAATCCTGGTTGATTTCCATATTGAAAGGCATGAATTTATGCAGCAATGAATAAGCTCCCAGAATGATAATCGCATCGTGGAACAATGCAGCTACAGCGCCCAGAGAGAATTGCCATTTTCTAAATCTGATAAGGATATAGATAAAGATACCTCCTAGTGCAGCAACAACTGCAAGAATACCGTGGGTTTTGATGTCATCTGCTACAGTAGGACCTACTTTCTCAGAAGAGATAATTCCGGCATGGTCTTTATCCGCAGATTTAAAATCGTGAAGTGAAATATTAGCCGGTAAATTCCCTTTTAATCCTTCATATAATTTTTGCTCAACAGTCTGGTCAGCCTTAAGCGATTCATCATCAATAAGGTAATCTGTAGAGATTTTCAATTGTTTAGAGTTACCAAAGGTCTTAGCCTCAACAGAAGAGTTCTTACCATCTTCCGTTTTAAACATTTTTACCAGATTCTGTTCGATATCTTCAGCATTTACATCTTTATCAAACCTTACCACGTAGTTTCTACCACCAGTGAAATCAATTCCATACTTAAATCCTTGAGTTGCAATAGATCCGATGCAGATAACAGTTAATATAGCAGAAATAATATACGCATATTTTCTTTTCCCAATAAAATCAATCCACGTATTTCTGAACAGATTTTTCGTCGGAGCTGTCCATACAGAAAGGTGTTTTCCTTTATTTAGTCTGTTGAAGATCATTACTCTTGAAAGCAATACAGAAGTAAATAAAGTCATTGCAATACCAATCATTAGTGTTAAAGCAAATCCTTTAATAGGTCCCGTTCCGAAGAAGAATAACACCACTGCCGTTAGGAATGTTGTCGAGTGACCATCAATAATGGCATTTAATGCATGTTTAAAACCATCTTTGTAAGCCTCCAAAATACTTTTTCCGGCAAATAGTTCTTCTTTGGTTCTTTCGTAGATAATTACGTTCGTATCCACAGCCATTGCCATTGTAAGAACGATACCTGCAATACCTGGAAGAGTAAGCGTAAAGTCTCCGGAATCCATAATTCCGAAAATGTAGAATAAGTTAATAACCATTGCAATTACAGCGTACACTCCCGCACCACCATAATAGAAAATGATATAAACGATGATGATTAAAAATGCAATAGCGAATGAGATCATCCCTGCATTAATAGATTCCTGTCCTAGAGACGGTCCTACCTGTGTAGCCTGAACTACTTTAGCTCCTGCCGGTAATTTACCTGCTCCTAAAACGTCTACCAGTTCTTTAGCTTCTTCCTGAGAGAAGTTACCGGAGATCTGAGTTCTACCGTTAGGAATAGCATTTACTACGTTCGGTGCAGTATATACCCTGTTATCAAGAGTTACAGCAACCGGTTTATTAACGTTTTTCTCTGTTAATGTTTTCCATTCTTTAGCCCCTTTAGAATCCATCTGCATATCAACTACTACTCTTCCCAGCTCATCATAGCTGATGTTAGCAGTTTCAACAGCTCCGTCTACTGGTGCTTTTTGGTTGATGTTTCCTCTTATGGCATACAATACAAGGCTCTCAGCATCTGTAGCTTCTGGTTTGTACCCCCACATGAATTGGGTATATTTAATGTTAGCCGGACGTAATGCCTGAGCCACTTTGCTGTTTAAAATTTTATTTACAACTGCAGTATCAGACAATTTAATGTTAGCAACTCCGTTGGTTCTTAACTTGTCTAAATGTAAAAGGTTCATGAAGTTCACATTCTTTGCAACTCCCATAGAATCTCCTTTTGCTGCAACCACACTTGTTAAAGTCTGAAAATAAGGTGCAATTTCAGGAACCTGCTGTACTTCCCAAAACTGAAGTTTTGCTGAAGTCTGAAGCATTTTCTTTACTTTATCGATTTCTTTCATACCAGGCATTTCAACAGAAATTCTCGCTGTTCCCGGTACTCTCTGAACATTCGGCTGTACAGCCCCCATTTTATCAATTCTGGTTCTGATAACCTCAAAAGCAGTACCTACAGAAGCATCAATTCTTCTTTTAACGATACTTTTTACCTGCTCATCAGTAGTATTATACTTAATCTCTGTAAGATTAGTGTTTCCGAATATTTCCGGATCTGCAAGTTTAAGATTGGTTCCTTTTGCTTTGTTTATAGCATCAAACTGATCGAAAAAATTATCTACATAAGATTTAGTAGAATTCTTCTGAACCTCATCAGTTTTATTTAAAGCTTCGATTAGAACAGGATTAGAAGAGTAATTCGTTAAATCACTCACCAAATCTCTTTGGTTGATCTCCAAAAGAACGTTGATCCCTCCTTTCAAGTCAAGACCAAGTTTCATTTCTTTGTCTTTCGCTTTAGAATAATAAAGCTTCGTATAACCAAGATTAAGAGTATCTTCCTTTATTCGTTTGATCTCTTTCTCGTTTCCGTTCGCAGCTTCAATCTGCGATTCAATTTTGCTGGCGTACCAGGTTGGTATAAGCTCATTTAAGCAAATCAACCCCAGTACAATAGCAACAATTGTAATAAGTCCTTTTCCTTGCATTTTGTTATAACTACGTTAAATTAAGTCGGCAAATATAATGATTTTCTTTATATTTTATGAACTTTCAATAACAGAAATGGTTTATTTTCAGATATATCGACAATATGACTTCCATTTAAGATTTATCAATTTTAAAAGCTTATTTTAATGAAGTTTATAAAGTTTAATTGGTATGAAATTTTCATTATGAGTACAATACACTAAATATCAAAATATTATGAAAATTTTACTTTTTGTGATAGGGATTTTTTCTTCCCTATTTCTTAATTCCCAGACAATTAATCTGGTAGAATTTGCCACCGGGCTCACGAGTCCGGTCGAAATTACAAATGCCAATGATAGCAGGCTTTTCGTAGCACAACAGAACGGAATCATTAAAATTATTCAACCTTCCGGGACTATTAATACGACTAACTTCTTAAACATTAGCAGCAAAGTTTTGTATGGTGGAGAAAGAGGACTTTTAGGATTGGCTTTCCATCCCCAGTATGCAACAAACGGTTATTTCTTTGTATATTACAACAATGCAACCAACGGAAACATTACTGTTGCCAGATATACCGTAAGCAGCACTGATCCGAATGTAGCCGATGCAAGCTCTGAAAAAATAATACTCAATATCCCAAAGCCTTTCGATAATCATAATGGAGGAAGCATTCATTTTGCGCCTGACGGCAAATTATGGGTGGTAACCGGAGACGGAGGTAGCGGTGGAGACCCCAACAATAATGCACAAAACAAAAACTCACTGCTGGGTAAAATGCTACGTCTTGACATTAACTCTACCAATGCTTATAATATACCTCCTGACAATCCATTTGTGGGTATTGACGGAGCAGATGAAATATGGGCATATGGACTTCGGAACGCCTGGAAGTTTTCCTTTGATCTCACCACAGGAAATGCCATGATTGCAGATGTGGGTCAGGGACAGATTGAAGAAATCAACAAAAATCCGATTACCCAGGCCGGAATTAATTATGGATGGAGATGTTATGAAGGAAATACGGCCTATAATACCGGTGGATGCGCAGCCGCTTCAACAATGACTTTTCCGGTTGCCGTATATGACCACTCTGGTGGAAAATGTTCTATAACCGGTGGATATGTTTACCGTGGAACTCTTTATCCGGCACTACAAGGAAAATATTTTTTCGCAGATTATTGCTCCAACCAGATCGGAATGTTGAGCTCTGATAATTCCATAACCTGGACGACATCCTACTCTGGAAATGGTTTCTCAACTTTTGGACAAGATAATCAGAATGGTCTATATGTTGCCGGTGTTAATAGCGGAAAGATTTACAAAATTACAAGCGGAACACTCTCAACACAGGAAAATAATAATTTAGCCAAAATAAGGGTATATCCAAATCCTGCTTCTAAAAAAGTATTCATTGACGGTATTAAAGAACAGAAACTTTCAGTAGAGATCATTAACTCTGAAGGCAGGCTAATGAATCAGCTAAAAATTGGTAATGATAACAGTATTGATATTTCAGGTTTTAGCCCGGGAGTATACTACATCAATTTAAAGTCAGGAGAATTAAAATCCTATAGTCAAAAGCTAATTATTCAATAATGTTAACGAAAGCCTCAATTTTACTACATTGGGGCTTTCTTATAAAAACACGCAGTTCCTAAAGCTAGAAGTGGAATTAAAATCAGCAGCCTCTGAACTAAAGAAAAACGCTCCACTTCATCATCCAGTAATTGACTTGGAACTAACGATACCAATGCAATTGCAAGAGCAGCAAGCAAAATTTCAGGTAAGGATAATTTTTCAGAAACATCGACTGAAACATTGTACCCGGAACTAAGAATCCAATAACCCAGAAACAAAATCATGAAAGGAAATGACCATATCCTGTAAGTGTCATAGGCAATAGCATGAAGTCCTAAGGGAATTAGAATAACAATAGCAAACAATAGCAAAAGATACTTGTTGGCCTTTTCAAACTTCCTGTAAACAACATACATCATAAAGAGAATGGGAATCCCAAAAAATATTGAGCATTTGGAAACAAATACCCTTTGAAAGAAATGCGGACTCTCATCTTGTATATAGTCTGTAAATTTTACAGTATAAGCAGATGCTACAGAATCGGCAACTTTTGCGTTTATAAATTTTAAATGATCCAGATAATTAAAAATCATTTTATGATAGTTTGACCCGCTCATTTCCTGGTAGGCTGACACTCCAAAAGTAACAGCAAGCGGTAATATAAGAAAGAAGCTTATTCTCTTTATTAAATGGGAATTTAAAGTGTCTTTAAAAGAAATTCTTTCTCCACTTACTCCATCCACCACCAAAGCAAAGCAACAGATAGGGAGCATCAGGAAAAATGAAACCTCATGTATAAGAATGCTAATAGAAGCAACTAATGATGCCAGCAGAATCTTTTTCTTCCTGAGAAGCCATATAACTAAAATGGTTAGCAAAAAGATGATATGATCCAGGTACCCTATAAGATGGGCCGTAAATATGATATATTGAGATAAAAAAAAGGTCAGATAAAATACAAGAGTGTAAACATCCCCTTTGTTCCGGATTGTTTCTTTACTAGCCATAAACAACAACAATCCATATAGCAACAATATTATAAAAACAGATAAAACAAATATGTTCTGTTCATTTTTCTCTACAAATAATCCCAAAAAACCTCCGGCAAATCCTCTTTTTATAAACCCGAATCTATAATCGAGCATCCAGTGAGCAACGGACC
The DNA here is from genome assembly GCF_028570785.1 of Chryseobacterium sp. B21-037. Taxonomy (NCBI): domain Bacteria; kingdom Pseudomonadati; phylum Bacteroidota; class Flavobacteriia; order Flavobacteriales; family Weeksellaceae; genus Chryseobacterium; species Chryseobacterium sp. B21-037. The sequence goes on along the minus strand of NZ_JALGCB010000001.1, from coordinate 479,193 downwards.
ATTGATTGGGAAACCTTATCGTTTTTAAGACACTAAAAACAAGTGCATATGTATAGATAATAATGAAAAGAACTTTTCTATTCATCTACTAAATAGTCATAGAGAAAATCCTGGTTTCAGGTTTATTTCGCATCATTCTAAGATCAAACACCATGGCTACATTTCTTGTAAACGCTCTTCCCTTTTCTGTAATCCTGATCTGATGATCTCTGATTTCAACCAGTTCATCTCTTTCCATTTCCTTAAGCATCTCCAAAGCATTTTCCAGTTCCGGGAAAGAGTTTTGGATATCCCATGTCGTTTCCAGCTGACACATAAGGTTCAAAATATGTCTTCTTACAATTAAATCTTCATGATTAAGGATATGACCTTTTACCACCGGAATCTCTCCCTCTTCAACCATTTTCTGGTATTCTTCAACCGTTTTTACATTTTGAGCGAAAGCATACCAGGAATCTGAAATTGAAGACATTCCAAGTCCCACCATCAATTGCGTTTTGCTTGAAGTATATCCCATAAAATTCCTATGCAGCTTTTTCTGAATTAAAGACTGATAAAGGTCATCATGCTCCAGGGCAAAATGATCCATCCCAACCTCTATATATCCCAGTTCCTGCAATAAGCTTTTACCATCTTCGTAGAGTTTTCTTTTTTCCTTTCCGCTTGGCAGGTCATTTTCATCAAAACCTCTCTGTCCTACTCCTTTTACCCACGGAACATGCGCATAGGAATAAAAAGCCAGTCTGTCAGGCTTCAGTTCCAGTGTTTTACGGATCGTGTATTCCATTGCATCCCAATGCTGGTGAGGCAGTCCAAAAACCAAATCGTGGCTTATTCCTCCATATCCTATCTCACGGGCTAATTCGGTTACTTCCTTTACTTTTTCAAAAGGCTGTATCCTGTTGATTGCTTTCTGAACTTTCGGATCGTAATCCTGCACGCCGAAACTTACTCTTCGAAAGCCAAGATCATACAAAGTCTGAAGATGCTCTCTTGTTGTATTATTGGGATGTCCTTCAAATGAAAACTCGGGATGTTCTGCAATATCTACCGTAGCAAATATTCCTTCCAGCAATGTCTTTAAATTCTTAGGAGAAAAAAAAGTAGGCGTTCCCCCTCCTAAATGAAGTTCTTTTAATTTAGGTTTTTCATCAAAAAGCTCAAGATAAAGCTTCCACTCTTTTAAAACACTTTCAAGATAAGGTGTCTCAACACTATGCTGTTTTGTAATACGTTTATGACATGCACAGAAAGTACATAATGCTTCACAAAACGGCAAATGGATATAAATAGAAATTCCCTCACCTGAGTTACTTTCATGGAAAGATCTTACCACACTCTCCTTCCATTTTTCAGGAGAAAAGGTGCTTTCGTCCCAATATGGAACAGTAGGATAAGACGTGTAACGTGGTCCGGGAATATTATATTTATCGATTAAAGAGTTCATCTAAAAATTTTAAATTTTTATAAATTGAATAAAATTCACATAAGAATTTCATTCTGCAAAATTAGCTATAACTTATGAATTTTAAATCATGAATTATATTAGGGTTTGTTTTCGAAATTTATAATCAGTCTAAATACCCTTCACAGGCTCTAAATACAAAAAATAAAGCCTTAAAATATTCAATAACCTAATTGTATCCAAAATCACTCAAAGGTATACCGAAGAAAATAATAATGGGTAATAAAACTACAGATATCCTCTATACCAAAAATTTAAAATTTTAATTTCATCAGCTGGATCTTGTCTTTACCCGCAAAGGCAACAGAATTTTGATCAACCCACTCACACACGTATAAGTTTTTTTCATCAGAAATTTTCCTCCAAGTTTTTCCAAAATCTGAAGAATAACTGATATGCTGATCTCCTACTGCTATCATTTCTTTTCCTTTGGATCCCGGTCTAATTTTTACACAGGTAGTATAGCCTGCGTTCGCACCTGACGCCTGAATCTGCCAGGTTTTTCCCCCGTCATTAGTCGTCGCTATGTTATTGATGTTCTCTTTCTGTTTGGTATAATCTCCTCCGACTGCAACTCCAAACCGGTCATCATAAAAATCTATAGAATACATTCCCTGCGATGGCTCACCCTGAATAAATGGTGTAGTAAAAACATCAAACTTCTCCGTTTTAAGATCTAACCTCAGAATTCGGGAAGCTTTACCTCCTGTTGCGATCCACATGTATTTTTTAGTTGAAGCAATGTTTGTATTACTTGCTGCAAAAGCTGCTTCCCCACTGTTTAATGAAATTTCATTCTTTAGCAAATCCCATTTCCCATTTTTAAAAGCAACCAATTTAAGGCGATTACTTAAATCCGAATCACTGAAAGTAAAAGCAAGATGATCATCCACAAAGTGTAAAGCATCATAAAATGCAGTTTTCACCGTATCCTTATACACTGTTTTTGACTGCATATCCTTTTTATCAATTTTAAAGAAATAAGCAGGACTTCCAACATTAATAGCATAAAAATCATTATTGTTCTGAGCCAATGTTCTGAACTCTAACTTCTGATCCGATAATGAAATCTGTTTTTGATTTTTAAAATTTTTAAGATCAACAAAACCAAATTTGGAATCCGTACCCGCATACCAGATTTTATGATCCCAGACCTGGAGCGCTCTTATGCTAATTTTATCATTAAAAATTGTTTCCATGTTTACTTCCTGGGAAAATGTCAATATTCCCAAAAAACAAAATACACATGCTAGAATATTTTTCATAAAAATTTAATTTGGTGAAGACAAAAATAAAAAATCCACAACATTCTGTGGATTTTTTATTTTTATTTTTATTCTTACAAATCTAGATCAGGTTTTTCCAGTGGCTCTTGTTCCGCTTTAAAGGTTTCTCCATATCCTCCGTTTTGTAATTTGGAATTTCTTTTACTATAAAGGAAGTAAATAATAAATCCGATGATCAACCATGCGAAAGAATACATTTTAGCCTCTCTACTTAAATTAAAAATCAGATAAACATTAATTAAAATTCCAAGACAAGCGATTAATGGCAATGCCGGAACTTTAAAGTTTCTCTGCAGATTAGGTTCTTTAACCCTCAACACCCAAACAGCTACACAAACCATAGTGAAAGCAAATAAAGTCCCGAAGCTCGTCATGTGAGCAAGATCATTGATCGGTGTTAAAGAGGCAACTACAGAAATTAAAATTCCCAAGATAATTAAGTTCTTGGTTGGCACTCCTGTTTTTGGATTTACTTTTGAAAAAGTTGCTGGGATCAATCCATCTTTAGACATTCCAAGGAAAATTCTTGATTGTCCCATGATCATTACCATCAATACTGAAATCAATCCAACAGTTGCTGCAATTGTAATGATGTAACCAGCCCAGGCTTGACCAGCAATATCAAATGCATAGGCAACAGGAGCTTTGATCGCATCAGGATATTTCCCTAAAGGATTGAAATCCGTATAATGCATCATACCCGTTAATACAAGAGACACCAATATATATAAAAGTGTACAAATGATCAAAGAAGCAATAATAGCAAAAGGAACATCTTTTTTAGGATTGATTGCCTCTCCTGCCTGAGTCGACACCGCATCGAATCCTACATAAGCAAAGAAAATTGCAGAAGCTCCAGCAACAACCCCTCCTATACCATACGCAGAATGGGAAACCCCATTTTCAGTAATAGTAGTCGCTTCAGGAATGAAAGGAACCCAGTTATCCGTATTGATAAAGAAAATACCGGCAATAATAACAAAAATGATTGCTGATACTTTAAGCATTACAATAAAGTTATTCGCTTTTGCAGCTCCCTTTGTTCCTCTCACCAAAATAGATATAACAAATAATACAATCAAAAATGCAGGTAAGTTCATAGAAAAACCGGAATTTCCGGCTGCCCAATAAGTCTGGGGGTCAGTAGTAAGCCATGTAGGCAAATGCAATCCGAACATTTTAAGGAGTTTTCCAAAATAACCGGACCAGGATACGGCGACCGTCATAGATCCCATTGCATATTCTAAAATCAATCCCCACCCGATAATCCAGGCAAAAATTTCCCCTACTGTTCCATAAGCATAAGCATAAGCCGAACCTTCTACAGGAAGTATGGAAGCAAATTCAGCATAACATAAAGCTGCAAATACACAGGCAATTCCTGCAATTACAAAGGAAAGTGCTAATGCAGGACCTGCATTATAATAAGCTCCTGTCCCGGTAAGTACAAAAATTCCTCCTCCGATAATTGCTCCGATTCCAATAGCTGTAAGACTCCATTTTCCTAAAACGCGTTTCAGCTCACTTTTCTTAATATCAGCTTCATAAGCGCTCATTGGTTTCTTAACCCAAATTTTTGACATATTTTATTGTTTATTTAAGATTTACGAAAGTATAAAAAATTTACAAATACTAACAATTATTGACAAACTTTCATTATTAAATTTATATTTAAGGATATAAAAAACTGATTAACATACCATTCAACTCATTTTTCATCAATATTGAATTTTTGCTTATTTTTGAACACATTTGAACATATGAATCTATATGACCTCTTTGTAAAACCGTATGAAGACTATACAACCTTACAAATTATGCTGGAAAGCGCAGGAACTTTTTTCGGCATCCTCAGTGTCTATTTCTCCATCAAAAAAAATATTTGGGTATACCCCACTGGTATTATTTCGACCCTTATTTATGTTTATATTCTTTTTAACTTCGGATTGCTGGGCGATTGTATGATCAACATCTACTACACTGCTATGAGTGTTTACGGATGGATTTTATGGGCAAAAAATTCAGAAGATAATGTTCATGTGGAAGTTTCATGGGCAACCAAAAAAGAATGGATCTTTGCCAGCATCCTGTTTGCAGTTAGTTTATTACTCGTTACTTTTATATATTATTACAAACCTTACATAGATAATCATTTTTCCATGACAGGTGCTAATTTAGGATTGTATCATCTTGATTGGGTAAATTGGCTTGATGTATTTACCACATCCATATTTTTAGTAGGAATGTGGTTTATGGCCAAACAACGCATTGAGAACTGGATTTTCTGGATCATCGGAGATTTTATTTGCATGCCTATGATGATTTTTAAAGGACTTGGAATCACTTCGGTTCAATATTTGGTATTTACTATAATGGCGATCATAGGATTCGTCAAATGGAAAAAAAGTTATAAAGAAAAAAGAAAGATAAAGTCATGAAAAATTTATTAAAATTAACGTTTAGTTTTTTCACTATAGTTAGTTTAACTTCTTGTTTGGCATATTCTGACGGATATGCTGGTGGTTATGGAGATCCATATTATAATAACGGTTATTATTATGCTCCATCAGGATACTACGGAAGTGGCGGATATTATGGCAATGATGGATATTACTATAGAAATGATATCAATTATTATTACGATAATGGTGCTCCTTATTATTACTATGGGAACAATAATAACAGAAGAAGGGTTTATGTAGAAAGAAGAAGCTCTACAATTACTTCTCAGAGACCTAATAACGGATTGCAAAATACACGTACCAATAACAGTAATTATAACAATAGTAATTACAATAACAATAACGGATATAATAACAGAAACAACGGAAATAGCGGTTTCAGAAATAACAACTCCAATAGTCAGAGTAATCAGGGCAGCGGATATAGAAATGTTCCTCAGCAAAATACTCAAAGACCTCAAAATAACAGCGGTTTCAGAAGTAACAGTTCATCCAACTCTAATAGTCCAATAAATACAAATAACGGAAGTGGATTTAGAAGTAATAATACTCAGCAAGATAACTCTAATCGATCAGGCGGAAGCGGATTCAGAAGATAATCATTCTAAATAATAAAAAACGGGCAGTATTTACTGCCCGTTTTTTATTTTAATATACTAATTTTGTTTGTTTATTTTAATGTAAAGAAAGTATGGAATTTTATAAATATCAAGGCACTGGAAACGATTTCGTAATGGTAGATAACAGAGATCTGCAATTTCCAAAAGACAAAGCAATTATCGAAAAGCTTTGCGACCGACGTTTTGGAATTGGAGCGGATGGTCTTATTCTTTTAGAAAATGATGAAAAGTATGATTTCAAAATGGTGTATTACAATTCCGATGGTGGAGAAAGTACCATGTGTGGAAACGGTGGTAGATGTCTTGTTGCGTTTGCTTTTTTCCTTGATATCTTTGAAGCCAAATGTAAATTTATTGCTATAGATGGAGAACATGAAGCAGAAATCCATAATGGTATCATCAAATTAAAAATGATCGATGTTACCGACATTTCCAATGACGGAGCAGATTCTGTAATGGATACCGGATCTCCACATTATGTAAAATACGTCGAAGATTTGGTTACCTACAATGTTTTTGCAGAAGGAAACGAAATCAGAAATTCAGAAAACTATAAAGAAAAAGGTATCAACGTCAATTTTGTTGAAAAAATTACCGATGATGAAATTTTCGTAAGAACCTATGAACGAGGCGTTGAGGATGAAACATACAGTTGTGGAACAGGAGTTACTGCATCTGCTTTAACCTTTCTACAAAAAAACAATCTAATCTCTGTAAAAGTTAAAACTTTAGGTGGAAACCTTAAAGTGTATGCTGAAAAAAAACGGAAATTCTTTCCAGAATATCTGGTTGGAAGGACCGGCAAAACAAGTTTTTAGAGGTAAGGTTGACTTGGTTTAAAAAAAAAGACAACTTTTAATCAACTATTAAATAATGAAAAAAACTATTCTCATTATCATACTGCTTGTTGTAGCGGTAGCAGGATTTTTTGGGTTAAGATTTTATAATACATATTACGGTAACAACGTAGAAAAAGAAGGATATGTTTTAATCCCTCATGGAGCAAGCTTTAAGCAGGTTCTTGATTCTATCGGACCGTATATACAAAATAAAGAGTCGTTTGAAAGAGTAGCAAAGGATAAGGATCTGGAACAACATCTCAAACCGGGTCGTTACCACATCCAGAATGGAACAGGAAATACGAATATTGTCAATATGATCAAAGCGGGAAACCAGACTGAGAATACCTTTAGAATAGGAGATTTTGGTGATATGTATCAAATGATCGGTAAAGTCACAAAAAAAACGGAGCTGGATTCACTCAGATTTGTAAAAGATTTTAATACCATTGCAACTGAAAAAGGATATACCAGCGCCGAAGACCTGAAAAAGTATTTTTTTATCGATTCATATAACTTTTTCTGGACAGTAAGTCCTAAAGATTTTTTTAAAAGATTTGAGGATCAATATAATGGTTTCTGGACAAGTGAAAGAAAAAACAAAGAACAGCAGTCCGGGCTAACAAGAGATCAGATTTATGCACTTGCCTCTATTGTCTATAAAGAATCCGGTGGAAAAAAAGATGAAATGAAAACTATCGCAGGACTATATTTAAACCGATACAGAAAAGGAATGAAATTACAATCTGATCCTACGGTGATCTATGCTATTAATAAGCAGACAAATTTTAAAGAGCCAATCAAAAGGGTTTTATATAAACATCTGTCTACACCCTCTCCATACAATACATATGCTAATCCCGGTATTCCTCCCGGCCCGATATGTATTGTAGATAAGAACTCTGTAGACGCAATACTTAACGCAGAAAACAACAATTATATATATATGTGCGCTGATCCGGCAAGGTTTGGCTATCACAAATTCACGGCAAGTGCTGAAGAGCATGCAATCAATGCAAAAGCTTATCAAAACTGGCTTAATTCAAAAAATATAAAATAAAAAGCAAATTTAACTTTATTTTAACAATTTCATAATTAACATCCGGCCTTAAAAAGCGACATATCTATTACAAACAATAAATTAATCGTAATATTTTGAAATTTAACCCATTAATAATTTCATAATATTAGGAGTTATCCCTTCACGATTTTACACAAACAATACCTTATGAATCACACGGAAATTATTAACCTTTTTACAAAAAAAACCTTAGGGCTTACTTTTGTTCTTTCGGCGGCAGCATTTGCTTTCGGACAGGAAAAAGCAGCTATATCAGGGACAATTGTTAGTAAAAACAATCAACCTGTTCCTTATGCCTCAGTCACCTTCAGCAATAAAGAAAATAAATTACTGAGTGATGCTGCTCTTACTGATGAAAAAGGACAGTATAAACTTGATCTTGCTCCCGGGAATTACGACATCACCGTTGAAGCAATTGATTACAAAAAAAGTGTAGTTAATAAACAAATTGCAGCTGCGGGAAATATCGGCGCCTTATCCATTGAGCCTGAAAAAAGTGCAACCAACCTTAAAACGGGAGATATACAGGGTGTAACGATTACGGTACAAGCAACAAAGCCCTATAAGGTTGAATTAGATAAAAAAACTTATGATGTAAAAAGTGATTTAACTTCTATTGGTGGAAATTTACAGGATGTATTACAAAACGTACCATCTGTATCCGTAGATCCTGATGGAACTGTAAGCATGAGAGGGAGCTCTAATGTAAGATTTTTGATTAATGGAAAACCGTCAGCATTATTAGGTATTGATGACGGTGCAAATGCCCTGCAAGCAATTCCAGCTGATCAAATTGATAGGATTGAGGTAATTACTAATCCATCAGCAAAATATGATGCTTCAGGTACAGCAGGTATTTTAAACATCATACTTAAAAAAAATAATAAATTAGGATTTAATGGTAGTGTAATTGGAACTTTAGGGTATCTTCCAAAAACAAATCTTAATGTAAATCTTAGTTGGAAGAAAGGTAATTGGAATTGGTTTTTAAATGGCGGCGGCGGATATCAAGAAGGTAAAAATAAAAATAGAAGTACTACAAATTATACTTCAGGAGACCTTCTATCAGCATATCAAAACAGCGAAAATAAAACCAAATCAAATAATTACAATGCAACAGCTGGAGTAGTATATGATATTTCACCCAAGACCTCGATTAATTTAAGTGGAACGATTAGAACGTTTGACAATACCAATGATAATCCTATAAATTACATTGATACAAACAGAAATGGCAGTAGCGTATTTTCAACAAGAAATTCTATTGGAGCTAATACCAACACCGGTATGCAAGGGGACTTTGGAATTGATCATAAATTTGACGATAAAGGTCAAAATATTTCTTTATCCGTAAGCTTACAACGAAATCAATCCAATAATAATTCTGATATTACAGCAACTACCAATGATATTTTTAGCTCTTTTACAAATACAAAAGTGAAGACATTAAATAAATCATTAGTAGGAAAATTAGACTATGAATTGCCCATTGGTGAGCATTCAACATTTAATGCTGGATACAAATTAGATCACAATGATAATGATTATGATTATTTTGCTCAAAATCAATTATCACAAACCCAACCTCCTACTGTAATGGGCCGATTTACAGGATTATCTAATTACACTGAAACATTTAATGCTTTTTATGCACAATTCAAAAGTAAGATGGGAGCATTCAGCTATCAAGTTGGATTAAGAGATGAGATTTCAAATATAAACTTTTCTTATCCATATAGAAATCCGCAAACTCCTGATGTAAATACTGATGTTATTTTAAATAAAAAGAAAAACTATAATAATCTTTTCCCTAGTATTTTCTTAAGCTATGACATAGCCAAAAACAATCAAATCTTATTAAACTATTCCAGAAGAATAGATAGGCCAAGATCATTTTTTATGATTCCTATTCCGTCGCCTAGTGATGTTAGAAACTTGTTTCAAGGAAATCCAGATTTAAACCCTTCATATATTGACTCTTTTGAACTGGGATACAACTTATCAAAAAGTAAAGTAACCATTAACCCAACGTTATATTATAGAAAGGAGAAAGACAACGTACAATTTGCTATCATTCAAAACCTTGCTGATCCTGGTTCATTTACTTCTACTCCATTTAATGTTGGATCAGAAGATCGATATGGTTTAGATTTAAATGGTACTTATGATCCTTTTGCCTGGTGGAAAATAATGGGGAACGTGGACCTATTCGGATATAAAACTAAGGGAGATCTTTTTATAGATGGTAATTTCATCCAGTCTTATGATGGTACTGGATTTTCGAGCAGAGCCAGATTAGCCAATACGTTCAAGTTAGATAAAACATTTAGTATTCAAGTTCAAGGAAATTTCCGAGGCGCACAAAAAAATGCAAGTCAGGAGACAAAATCTATTTACTTTTTTAACTTAGGAGCAACCAAAACTATTTGGAAAGGAAATGGAACAATTGCATTTAATATTCAAGATATATTCAATACTAGAGCAAGACAAGTAACAAATTTTGGACCCAATTATACAAGAGAAATGTACATGCAATGGCAACCAAGACAATTTTCAATCTCTCTTACATACAGATTCAAACAAGGAGAAAAAGTAGAACAACAGAAAAGAAAAAAAGATATTAATTCTAATGCAGGAGGAGACGACGATCAAGGTGGTCCAATGTAATACAAAAAAAATCCCGATTATTAATCGGGATTTTTTTATTTTGCATTTACGGGTACTTTGCTTTTCTCCGCTTCGAAAATTCTTTTTCTTAAATCGCTGGAGGAAAACCGGTGGTCCCTTTTATTATAATAAATTTCTATTCCTTTTTGCTCGCAGTATTTTTTTCCTGTAAAATCACGGTCCATATAATCGTCTCCGATAATTCTTACGTCTATTACAAAAGATTTCAAAATGTCTTCCAGATCTTCTTCTGTATAGTAAGGAATGATTTCATCTACAGCACTCACTGCCTTAAGCTGAATATATCTTTCTACAATGGTCTGAGTAGGCTTATTTTTATTAGGGCGATCATGGGAGGGGTCAATCTGTAAACCTACAATCAGATAATCGCAAACGGTTTTTGCTTCTTCTAACATTTTTATATGTCCTGCATGAAGTAAGTCAAATGAAGAGAATGTAATCCCGATTCTTTCTGTTTTCATATTAGTCTATTTAAAACTTCGCTAAGATAGAAATCTTTTATTCAATTCCTTTCATAGAGAAATATTTTATTAATCATTTATTATAAATTTCTTGAGTTCAGGTATTTTTGCCATTCCCAAACTGTTTTTAATGACTCCTGCAAACTGGTTTCAGCCTTCCACCCCAGCTCACGTTCAGCTTTGTCAGCATTGGCATATGCAACCGTAATATCTCCCTCTCTTCTATCACAGATCTGATAAGCAACCTTTACATCATTTGCCATTTCAAAAGCATTCACCACTTCTAAAACTGAGAATCCTTTTCCGGTTCCTAAATTATAAATATCAATAACGGTATTGGTACTAGAATCTGACATTAATTTTTTTAATGCTGCAACATGAGCCTTAGCAAGATCAACAACATAAATGTAATCGCGGATTGGTGTTCCGTCCTCCGTGTCGTAATCATTCCCCCAAATATTTAATTTTTCACGAATTCCTGCTGCCGTCTGCATCACATAAGGAATAAGATTATTTGGAACTCCAATAGGCAATTCGCCTAATTTACCCGAAGGATGTGCTCCAATAGGATTGAAATATCTTAATAAGGAAATCTTTCTTTTATATGCATTGGCAAAATCTTTAAGGATCTCTTCACCCATTTGTTTAGTTTTACCATAAACACTCTCCGGCATTTTTAATGGGGTATTTTCATCAATGGGCATTACATCCGCCTGCCCGTAAACCGTACACGAAGAACTGAAAATAAAATTAGAGAGATCTCTCTTTTTAAATTCCTGAAGAATATTGATCAGAGAAAATAAATTATTCTCATAATAATCAACAGGTATAACCTGACTTTCGCCAACTGCCTTAGAAGCAGCAAAGTTGATACATCCGTCAATTTGATGAGCATCAAAAACCTGACTTAAAAGCTCCTTTCTTTTTAGATCAAAGGGATAAAAAACAGGTTTCTTTCCGGTAATCTCTTCTATATTATTTAAAATAAATCTTTCAGAGTTAGACAAATCATCTACAATAACAACATCAAAGTTATTATTAAGTAATTCCACTACGGTATGGGAACCTATATATCCAAGACCTCCGGTTACGAGTATTGCCATTTATGTTTATATTTTGATTTTTATTCTTCTTTTTGTCCTATAAATTCAATGTTATCACATTTTACCTCGTTATATCTGTACTTGTTAATTAGTATGATCAGCCATGTTGTAATACAAATAAATCCAAACAACATTACATATTCAAATAAAGGAATATCTTCTTCCATCTTACCAAATTCTTGTATAAACACAGTAGTCAAAACCCCTAAAAACATTACAATAAGAAGTCCGTAAAATAAGTTTAAAAAAAAATAAACTTTTCGATAATTTTAACAAAACCAGGATTAAGCTTATAAAGCTAAATAAAAAGCCAAATGCTAAGATCAACAGCGCAAAATATTTTCCACTGGAAATGCTATCAGACTCACTTTTAAAAAGATTATAAACATCAAAAGTGGCAAAACCAAATATAAAAAGTATACAAAAATTGAATACAATTACAAGAGCATTTAACCACTTATATTTAAATAATCTTTTTTTCATTCTATCTCATAAATTCAAGCACAGCATCCGTAATATACTTCAACTGTTCTTCATCCAATTCTGTATGCATCGGAAGAGAAATCACCTGATCCAATAATTTATCCGTATTTACAAAATCTGCATCATTACTTTCCTGGAAATAAGCTTTTTGCTTTCTTAATGCTACCGGATAATAGATCATCGCAGGAATTTCTTTTTCTGCAAGGAATTTTTGTAACTCATTACGTTTTCCGTTTACTATTCTTAAAGTATACTGATGAAATACGTGGGTTGTGTTTTCGGCTCTTTTTGGTGTTAATATGTTTGGGTTTCCTGCAAAAGCCTCATCGTAATAATCAGCAGCTTTTCTTCTCGCTTCATTATAGGAATCAAGATTAGGAAGTTTTTTCCTTAAAATAGCAGCCTGAATACTGTCTAAGCGAGAGTTCACTCCTACTTCATCATGATAGTACCTTTCATACATTCCATGATTAACAATTCCTCTTAAACGGTGTGCCAGTTCATCGTTATTGGTAAAGATAGCTCCTCCGTCTCCATAGCAACCTAAATTTTTAGAAGGAAAGAATGAAGTGGTACCTACCGTAGACATCGTACCTGCCTGTTTTACAGTTCCATCGGAAAACGTATAGTCTGAACCAATTGCTTGCGCATTGTCTTCAATAACGAATAAGTTATTCTCTTCAGCAATTTTCAGAATTTCTTCCATATTAGCACATTGTCCGAAAATGTGTACGGGAATGATCGCTTTCGTTCTCGGAGTAATTGCTTTTTTAATCTGTTCCGTAGAAATTGTGAATGTATCGTAATCTACATCTACCAAAACAGATTTAAGTTTCAATAAATGAATAACTTCTACAGTAGCTGCAAAAGTAAAATCAGCAGTGATCACCTCATCTCCTTCTTTAAGGTCTAAAGCCATCAAAGCAATCTGTAAAGCATCAGTTCCGTTTGCACAAGGAATAACATGCTTTACGTCTAAATAAGATTCCAATTCATTCTGGAAGGACTTCACTTCTGGGCCGTTTATAAAAGCCGCAGAATCCATTACATTTAATACTGCATTATCTACATCATTCTTTATCTTGTAATACTGACTTTGCAAGTCAACCATCTGAATTTTTTTCATAAATAAATATTTCCGTAAAAATAAGGAATTTAAAATCCATTCAAAAATTTTATTGATTTTGTTTTACCTTTATACAAAATAACTCCATGAAGAAAACTCTACTCTTTTGTTTCTTAACCGGTTACTCTCTGGCTTTTGCACAAACAGCACTGGTATTCGTGTATTTCACTGATAAGCCTAATAAGTCAGCATTTTATGCTAATCCCCTTTCTGAGCTTAGCCAGAAATCATTGAACAGACGCACGGCTTTGGGAATTCCCCTGAATGATCAGGATGCTCCCATTGAGCAATCTTATATTCAGAATATCCAAAACCTTGGTTTTACAGTTACCGATTACTCAAAATGGCTTAACGGAGTAGCCGTAAATGCTACTTCAGCCCAGATTGCAACACTTCAGTCACAACCCTATGTCCAGTCGGTAGAAAGTTTTGCAAGAAATGCTTCTGCAGGGACCAAACAGACCAACCCTAATAAATGGGAAAATTTTGACAATACAAATAAAAACCTGACCACATTTGATTATGGTTCAGGCTCAGAACAAATTGATCAGATCAATCTAAGACCTCTTCATCTTGCAGGCTTTACGGGAAATGGTGTAGCCATCGCAGTTATAGACACCGGATTTCCGACAGTAAACACAGGCTCTGCTTTTGCCAGATTATGGACCAATAATAAAATTAAAGGAGGATTTGATTTTGTCACTAAAACGAATGATATTTATAACCCCTCACTCAATGTCCATGGCTCTGTTGTTTTAGGTGCAATTGGAGGTTATATTCAGGATATATTCGTTGGTTCGGCACCTGATGCTGATTTCTATCTTTACCGCAGCGAAAATTCCCTTGTAGAAATTCCTGAAGAAGAATTATACTGGATTGAAGCAGCAGAGGAAGCTGATAGAAAAGGGGTCGACCTTATTACTACATCTCTGGGATATACCACATTTGATGATACACGATATAATTATCAGTATTCTGATATGAATGGAAGCACATCTTTTATAGCCAGAGCCGCCGGGATTGCAACAACCAAAGGTATTTTTGTATTAATTGCAGCAGGAAACTCGGGACAGCTTCCCTGGCATTACATCAGCACTCCTGCAGATAATCCCCAGGTGTTTACGATAGGCTCAGTAGATTCTTCCGGAATCTCATCCGGATTTTCATCTTTCGGGCCTAATGCGTTGGGTGTAATAAAGCCAGACGGCAGTACAAGAGGTACTGCATCCGCTACTGTTTTCAATAATTCAATAACTTCTGCTACAGGAACCTCAATCGCAACACCAATTGCTGCAGGTGGAGTAGCTTGCTTAATTCAGGCTTTTTCCAATATGAACCGAGATCTGATGAAAAATAAATTACGACAAACGGCCTCATTATATCCTTCCTACACAGATCAGATGGGTTATGGGATTCTTAATTTCGGAAACTTCTATAATGGAACTTTAAACACTTCCGAAGCGGTAAAAAAGCAAAAAGTTACTATATTTCCAAATCCTGTAAAAAGCATTCTAAATGTCGCATCAGAAGCAGATGTTATTTCATTGGAAGTTTATGATAACCTGGGTAGGCTCATCATCCGGAGCAACCATCAAAAGTCGATTAAAGTTGAGCATTTTCCGAAAGGTACTTATTACCTTAAGATTCAGACAAAAGATAAATCTTATTATGAGAAATTTATAAAAGAATAAACAAAGTCCACTCAAATTGAGTGGCTTTGTTATAACGAGATTAATTATAATAGTTTTGAGATCGTTTGCTAAGCTGAGTTCCTACTCGCATTAATATTTCCAAACAATGATCTTGTTACCAGCTTTTCATAAGCTTCTTTGTTCCCTTCTCCTTTCTGGATCTTCATTAAAGCATATTGCTGGATGCTTAACAAAGGCAATACAATCTTTTCACGGATCTTTACAGATTTTCTTGACAATGGATCTTCTTCCTGAAGCATGGTAAATCCGGTAAGTTCAAGCATGATATCTTTTGAAAGGTTATATTCTTCAAAGAGCACATTCCAGAATGCTCCGAATTTCGGATTGTTTTTAATATAGTAAGTAAGCGGGAAATAAGATTTATTCATACTCATCATAGAGTTTAAAACTAAAGTTTTAAAGAAGTCCGAACCTTTGTATAATTCTCTTACTTCTTCAAACCTTCCCTGCTTTTTCATTTCCTCCATTGCAAAACCAAAACCAAAAAATCCCGGCACATTCTGCTTCAGCTGGGACCACGAACCCACAAATGGAATAGCCCTTAGATCTTCGAATTTCAATTCGTTCCCGTTTCCTCGTTTTGATGGACGGCTTCCAATATTCGTTTTACCATAGTATTCCAATGTACTCATTTCCTGCAAGTACGGAACGAACATCGGATGTGCTTTCAGATCAGAATACTTTTTATAACTCATCTCTGCCAGCTCACTGATCAGCTTTCTTTCTTTTTCAGTAAGGTCTTTTTTAGAGTTTTTAAATACATCGTTTTCCACTCCCGCCGTTAATAGTTGCTCAAAATTGTATTTTGCCTGCTCTTTATTTCCAAAAATACTGGTTATAGTCTGTCCCTGAATGGTTAGCTCAATTTTATTATTGGCAATGGTATTTCCCTGAGAAGCATAAAAATCATGGGTCTTGCCCCCTCCTCTGGCCGGAGGTCCTCCCCTTCCATCAAAAAATACGACTTTGATCCCCCTTTGTTCGGAAAGTTTAGTAAGAACTTCTTTAGCCTTGTAAATCTCCCAGTTGGCCTTTAAATACCCACCGTCCTTTGTTCCATCGGAAAAGCCCAGCATAATGGTCTGCTGATTACCTCTTTTTTCAAGATGTTTTTTATAAACCGGATTTTCGTAAAGTTCTTTCATTACCTTTTCAGCATTATCAAGCCCTTCCATGGTTTCAAACAAAGGAACAATGTCCATATTGATATTTTCTTCCTGATAACCGCAAATTTTGAAAAATGCATATACATTCATCACATCTTTCACAGCATCGGAATTGGATATAATATAACGGTTCATTCCTCTCATACCATTCAATTGCTGAATTTCAGCAACTTCTGAAACAGTAAGCAAAGTATCCTTTACAATGCCTTCAAAATCATCAGCCTTAACTGTTTTTAAATCCTGAATTAATCGGTTGAATTTTTCATTATGATCAGCTTCCTTATCTCCATATAATTTTGCAAAAACTTCATCTATAACCTGCTGATGGATCCTGCTGTCCTGACGAATATCTAATGTGGCGAAATGGGTCCCGAAAATTTTAACCCGGTCTTTGAAATTCACGAGAAGATCTAAAAATAATGAGTTATGTTCCCGTATAAGAAAATGTTCTGCTTCATCTGCCCTTTTCAGGATATCTTCAGTGGTAATTTTGTGGTTATTAAAAATAGCCGCATACAATTCATCATTAAGCTGTTGTAAAACTTCCGACACGCCTCTGAAACTTAAACGTCTTCTGATAAATTTTAAATGGCTGTAATAAGATTTTAAAATTGCAGAACGAAGTTCTTCAGCGACTCTTTTGGTAACATCAGCCGTTACAAAAGGGTTACCATCCCGGTCTCCTCCCGGCCAAAAACCAAGCTGTATGATATCTTCATGCAAATGAAAATGTCCGTTTCCGAATGTTTTTCTGATCTTGGTAAACAATTCACCAATGGTATCGTAATACACATAGCGTAAATAGGAAATGATACTCAATGCCTCATCAATAGGAGTCGGTTTTTCTTTATTAACAAAAGGAGTTTTTCCCAGCTGCTGAAGAAGCATATCAATATTGGTAACAGAATCAGTGGTAATCGCTGACCTTAAATCCTGAATGATCCTCTGTACAGAACTTGGATAAAATTGTGTAGGGTGAGCGGTGAACACAACCTTTACTGTAAAATCCCTCAACTTTTCACGAACTTTTTCAAGTTTATGATCCTGCTGGGAGCGCTCAAAAAGATTGGTTACCGTTCCATTATCGCTCTCCGAATGTAGATTCGGAAAGGCAGCATCTTCAATACTGTCAAATAAAACTACCTGCCTTTCGATATATTGTATGATTTTAAAAAGCAATTCCAGTTTCTGTTCCTCAGTATGCAGGTCGGTATGGCTTTTAAAAAACTCCTCTACGATTTCTTCAGGGGTCTTTCCGGCCTCGTAACCGTTTTTGCTTTCTTCGTATAAAAATGGGAGTAACATCCCGATATTGGTCATTTTATCATAAGGCAAACTCATAAATAATGAATTGTAGATCTGGAATTTATTTTCTACAATCTGCCTGAATTTCTCTGCGCGTTGGTCATGTATCATATAACAAATGTAAGCGATTTTGAAATTAATTTAATTGACAAATGACAAAAATTAAGACCAAAATGCAAAAAAATAATATTAATTTTATAAATACTTTTGCAGAATAAACACATAAATTAACCATGAACTATCTTTGGAAAAGATTCAACTAAATTATTCTTATTTTTTTTAATTATTATTTCTTTATTAGGAACATTTTACAAACACATTTCTTTTGGTTGGGGATTGGGAGATCTAATAGGATATGCTATTTTATACTTAACAACAATTATCCATTTAATTTTTACTTTAATTTTTAGAAAAAAAAGCAATTCATTTCATGCTATTCTCACTTTGATTTTTTTAATTCAAACTATTATAATTGTTTTAAAAGCTACTATTTGGCGCGGTTCTGAATATCCTTGGAACGGAAATGTTTTTTTATGAATCTCGTGTAAATTGAGTTTAAAATGTATATTCGCAAAAAATTTAACCAGAAATGAAATTCGGAATTATTTTTTATGCAATTTTAGGAAGTTTAGCTTTATTCATAGGTATTTATTTACTACAATATTTTATTCCTCTTTCTATTATTTTTTTCATTGCTTCATTCATCAATGGCGTTTTCATTTATAAAGAATATTCTTTTCATAAAAGTGATAAAATTGAATATGATGAAAATTCAGTTCCTGATGAAATTATAATCAAATATTCGCGTTCGGGTAGAATTATTGCTATTGCCACTTACGGTATATTTGTGATTCTAGGTTTGTTTTTTCTTTTAGGTTTTAAATTCAAATTTAACGGAGCTGCAATATTTATATTATGTATACTTCTTGGATTTACTGGCTATTTTATGTTCAAAATAATTTCAGAGATCAAAAAAATATCACAAATTATCATTTCTATTAATGGAAAAGGGATTCAGGTAAAAAATAATACTAGGTATTTGTGGAGTGAAATTCAACTTGAAAAGATTATTGTAAAGCGTTTGGTGAGCCGTGAATCTAAACATGATTATAAGCCTGAAATAAATTATTTATACTTTTTCCACAACAATGAAAAAATAGAAATCAACATTGATGATTTTGATATTACAGATGGTCAGCTTGCACAAGTTTTGAAAATATTCAGAGGTCGTTTTAATAATTCAAGTATAGTATAGTTTTGATTACCAAATATTAATACCTAAATTTACTCTTCACACTATCCATCATCCATGAAAAAAATATTTACTTTTTTACTCGTAGCCCTTCTCTTCATCTCATGTGAAAAAGATTGTTATAATGCTCCTATGCCGATCCTTTTTAAGTTTGTGGATTCTAATGATGAAAATCTTATTGCCAATGGAACATTGACAACTTATTCAGTTCAGGACGAAGATAACAATAGCGTACAACTATCCAAAACATCTGACAATATGATCATTGTAGAAAATGTAGGTGCTTATAATGGAACAAAAAAGTATAAATTCTTTTCTAATATTAAAGACTTAGATTTTTCAATACAGTCATCAGAATTTAATGGAGGGTGTGATGGCTATCAAATCAATAAATTAACGTTTACAGGTATAGATATTGATGTGACTGCTGAAAAAGGATATTATAAAATTGTATTGGAATAATTCTCTTTCTTAAATTTGCACCGGAAACACATTCTCTATGAAAGTAATCATCGCATTTTCCCTGATTCTCTCCAATCTGCTTTACAGCCAGATCAAGGTTCCTGATGATTATAAAAAAATTCCTGATATTCTCGATACGGTAGAATACCTTTACCCGTTCATTGTTCCTGATAAAGACTATGCTTACTGGCGCGTTCTGAGCAATGATATGGACTATGAAAAATCAGTACTCTATGAAAGCCAGGCTCCTGACTTTATGACCATCAATGAACCTGTTCCTGAAAAAGGTTTTTTCCAGAAATGTATTGGGAACAACTGCTTTTCATATATTCTTGCGTGCAAAAACGAAAGGTCTGTTTATTTTTCCAATGAACAGCAACTGAGAGATTTTCTCGGAACAGTAGACAATCTTCCGGAGGCTATTTTACTGGCAAAAACGTATGGGTATTCTGTGGATACAAGTAACCGATTTACCGGATCATATAAAATAGAAGAAAAATACGTTTCCTTATTTGGTTTAAAATCTAAAGCCTGTCCCGCTACAAAAGAATCTTTTCTTATAAAAATTAATAGAAAAACAGGAAGACTCGAAGCAAAAAGTAATGGAGTGTATTATAAAAGTAATGACTGCAATACCCAATAAAAAAACTACTCTTGAGAGTAGTTTTTTCACAAGATTAAATATTAACAGCTCCCTGTCCGGACGCAATCAGATAGGCTTCCTTCAATGTCTCTGAGTACGTAGGATGTGCATAGGAAATACGGAACATGTCCTCTGCTGTCACTTCATATTCCTGGGCTATAACCCCCTGGGCAATTAAATCCGCAGCCCTTGCTCCAATAATGTGAACTCCTAAGATCTCACCATATTTAGGATCTACCAGTACTTTTGCAAAACCTTCCGTATCCATCGATGCTCTTGCCCTGGCACTGGCCGAGAAAGGAAACGATCCTGACCTGTATTCGATCTGATTTTTTTTAAGATATTCTTCTGTAAATCCAACAGATGCCACTTCCGGCCAGGTATACACCACTGAAGGAATACGGTCATAATGGATATGGCGATTCTGGCCATTGATTGTTTCTGCAACAAGAACCCCTTCTTCCTCCGCTTTGTGTGCCAACATTGCACCACCGATAACATCACCTATTGCATAAATCGTAGAAACTGCTGTGCGGCATTTTTCATCTACTTCAATAAAACCACGGTTATTAATCTGCACCCCTGTATTTTCAAGTCCTAACCCTTCTGTATAAGGTCTTCTTCCCACCGCCATCAATACATAATCTCCTTCCAGCTCATTTTCTTTTCCGCCTTGATCACGAAAAAAAACTTTTGCTGAAGCTCCCAAATTTTCCGCTTTATAAACAGACTGGTTAAGATGTATTTCAATTCCTTCTTTTTTAAGAATCTTTTGAAGGCTCCTGCCCAACCCGTGATCCATTGTGGAAATAAGATGATCCGCGTATTCAAGAATGGTAACCTTAGTCCCTATTCTGCTAAAAATAGAGGCCATTTCAACACCGATTACCCCACCACCGATGATTATCATCGTTTTAGGCTTTTCCTGAAGAGAAAGAGCTTCGGTAGAAGTGATTATTCTTTTCTTATCAATTTCAATCCCGGAAATAGTTGAAGGCTTGGAACCTGTTGCAATGATGTAATGTTTAGCCACAGCAGTTTGTTCACCTTCCTTTCCGCTGATCTGTATAGTGGAATCATTAATAAATCGGGCCATTCCCTGAATATGGGTGATTTTATTTTTATTCATTAAAAATTCAAGTCCGGAAGTATTTTTAGTTACGACCTCCGATTTCCTTTTATACATCTGGCTAAAATCAAGATTAATTTCATTGAGCATAATTCCATGGCTCCCAAACCCGTGCTGTGCTTCTGCGTAGTGATGGGTACTATCCAGTAATGCTTTTGTAGGAATACAGCCAACGTTTGTACATGTACCTCCCAATGTTGTATATTTTTCTATGATTACAGTTTTATAACCCAGTTGTGCACTTCTGATTGCAGCTACATATCCACCAGGGCCAGAGCCTATTACAGCAACGTCATAATTTTCCATTGATTTATTAATTTATTTATAATTAAATTTGCTTGCAAAATAAAAGTAAAATTAAATAAAAACTTTCATTTTGCAAGTGTTTTTTTTTTTTCAATTAAAATTATGAGTAAAAAAAGATCCGACTGCCCTATCAGCTCTTCCCTTGAAATATGGGGAGATAAATGGTCCCTGCTTATCATCCGTGACCTTATGCTTCATAAAGAATGTACTTACGGAGCTTTTTTGAAAGCAGAGGAAAAAATAGCCACCAATATATTAGCCTCGAGGTTACAACATTTACTGGAAAACGGTATTATTGATAAAAAAGATCATCCTGAAAATAAATTAAAAGTCATTTATTCTCTCACTGAGAAAGGAATTGACCTCGTCCCTATCATCGTAGAGATCAATCTTTGGGGTGATAAATATTTATCAACACCTCCTGATAAAGTAGAGATGCTGAAAAGAATAAAAAAAGATAAAGAAAAGTTTATAGAAACTGCCAAAGCGTACCTGAAGGGAAAATGATACAATTCCCATACACTAATAGTTTTCATAAAACAGAATCATAATAATTTTAAAACTCCATTAACTCAGTTTTCACTTTGTATTCCGTAAATTTGAGTAAAATAAATTTACACTAATGCTCAATTTCGAATTTAAAAATCCAACCAAAATACTTTTTGGAAAAGGTGAAATCGCTAAAATTTCAAAAGAAATTCCTGCTGATGCCAAAATATTAATGATTTACGGAGGTGGAAGCATTAAAAGTAACGGCGTTTATGATCAGGTAAAAGAAGCTTTAAAAGATTATGAAGTGCATGAATTCGGGGGTGTTCCAGCTAATCCGGAATACGAGGTACTTATCAATGCACTGCAGGTGATCAAAGAGAAAGGAATTACTTTTCTCCTGGCAGTAGGTGGCGGTTCGGTTATTGACGGAACGAAATTTCTTTCCGCGGCAGCCAACTACCATAGTGAGCCTTGGGAAATCCTCACCAAACCGGTAAGAACCTTTGAAGGAGAAGGGATGCCTTTCGGAAGTATTCTGACTCTTCCTGCAACAGGTTCCGAAATGAACTCAGGATATGTTATTTCAAGAAGAGAAACTAACGAAAAATTATCCACAGGAGGTCCCGGTCTTTTCCCGCAATTTTCAGTTTTAGATCCGGAGGTTGTACGATCGATCCCTAAAAGACAAATCGTTAATGGAATTACTGATGCATACACGCACGTTCTTGAACAATATATGACGGCTCCATCTTCTGCAGACCTGCAGGAAAGAATTGCAGAAAGTATTTTGATCAGTCTTCAGGAAACGGCTCCAAAAGTAATGGCCGACAATTTTGATTATGATGCTGCCGGAAATTTTATGTGGTGCTGTACCATGGCTTTGAATGGTCTGATCCAGAAAGGAGTGATTACAGACTGGGCCGTTCATGCTATGGGTCATGAATTAACAGCTTATTATGGCATTGATCACGCGAGAACTTTAGCCATCATTGCCCCTTCTCATTACCGATATAATTTTGATTCCAAAAAAGGAAAACTGGCACAATATGCTGAAAGAGTTTGGGGAATTAAAGAAGGAAGTATTGAGGAAAAAGCAGAAGCCGGTATTAAGAAGCTGGAAGAATTTTTCCACAGCTTAGATGTCCAGACTAAACTCTCAGAATATACCCAAGAATTTAAAGGTACTGCTGAAAGAGTGGAAAAAGCTTTTACAGACAGGAACTGGCTAGGTCTGGGAGAATACAAAAAGTTAACTCCTCAGGATGCTTATAAGATCGTAGAAATGAGTTACTAAACAGATTTGATGCTGGAAGTCAGATAATGGAAGTTATTTGAATGATCAATTCCTTCATTTTAAAATATATAAATTCTAATCGTTTCTGACTTCCAACTTTTAATACAAAATTATTTTATTTGTAAACATTTGTTTAAAAAACCTTAATTTCATTATCTATATTTCAAATTTATTTATATTTTAGCATATTCTTAAATTTGTGAAAATGAAAAAACAACTACTTTTATTTGCCTTTTCAGCGCTAGCGCTTACTTCGTGTGAAGATGACAACATGCAGGCTTATGAACTGGATATGATGAAAGGAGAATGGAAGACAAGTAAAACAGAAATTATCTCCGGAAAAGACAATAAAACTGTACTTGCCTCTGATACTCCCAGCGGATGTAGTACCAAAAATACTACCGTGTTCAGAACCGATTATTTTACTTCATATACTTCTTATGCCGGAGTTGGTGCAGATTGTCAGCAGAATGGATTAAGTGAAGGAACCTTTAAATATGATACAGACTCTAAAGACCTTACCATAACATATGGAAATAGTGGGGAACTAAAATACAGAGTTGCGATTTTAAATAGTACGGAACTTAAGCTCCAACAGCTTTTTGGCAATATAGATATCAATGGAGACCAGGTTGTAGATATCGCCTACATTACCTATAAAAGATAAAACCACACTCCCGAAAAGTTCGGGAGTTTTTTTTGAGACGGGTTTTCAATAACTAAAAATTATTAAAAAAATGAAGAAGATTTTATCAGCATTCTTATTGCTGTCATTTGCCATTTTCTTTTCACAGGAAAAAAAACCGATGTTCTGGCAGGACATTCAAAATTTCAAAAAATTAGATAAGGAAACTCCACCACCCAAAGATGCTATTCTTTTAATCGGCAGCTCATCTTTTACAAGATGGACAGATGTGGCGAGTTATTTTCCTGGTAAGGTAATCATCAACAGAGGATTTGGTGGCTCAAGGTTAACAGACCTGAATGCCTATGCTGATGATCTTCTCGCTCCTTATCAACCCAAACAAATCATCATTTATTGCGGGGATAATGATTTTGCAGATAATCACGATTTAAAAGCAGATGTGGTTGTCAAGCGTTTTAAAACTTTCTATAAAAAGATTCGTCAAAGGTTTCCTAACATAGAAGTCGATTACATTTCAATTAAATTTTCGCCAAGCCGGGAAATTCTCTGGCCACAAATGAGAGAAACCAACAAACAGATTGCCGCCTTCATGAAAAAGGAAAAAAATGCTGAATATATTGATATCACTAAGGCAATGGAAGATGCGAATGGAAATGTAAGAAGAGATATTTTCCTTGAAGATATGCTTCATTTAACTCCGGAAGGAAATAAGATCTGGGCAGATGTGATAAGACCTTATATGAAATAGCAGATGTTAACAGAAGATACCTTCTCCACATCCGCAAACAAAAAGCTTCATCTTAACCGATGAAGCTTTTTGTTTATTATTTCTTTCTTTTTGATTTCGAAATTGCTTTCTGCTGTGCCCTGTTAGCCCCAAATTTCTTTGGTGCTTTTCTTTTAGAAGGTCCACCCCAGTTTTCCTTTTTATTCTTATCTTTTTTCTCATGGAAAGCTCCACCTCCTTCGTAAAGCTTTACCTGCGCCGGATTCTTCATTATAATCTGGTCTTCTTCAGATGCAATCTTCTTAGGGTTGATTTTTACTTCTTCAGGGAAATCTATAAATTTCAGCTCTTTATCCATCAAAAGCTCAATATCCAGTACCAACGATTCTTCTTTTTTAGTAACAAAAGTAACAGCTTTACCGTTTTTATCCGCTCTACCTGTTCTACCAATTCTATGGATATACTGTTCAGGAACTTCAGGAGTCTCAAAGTTGATGACATGCGTAATATCCGAGATGTCAAGCCCCCTTGCCATAACGTCTGTAGTGATCAGGCCTCTGATTTCTTCATTTTCAAAGCGTTTCATCGCTTTCAATCTATAGTTTTGAGATTTATTGGAGTGGATAACATCAAATTGTCCGGGGAAAATTTCATCAATCTTTGTAAATAACAAATCGGAGTTCTTCTTATTATTGGTAAAGATCAGAACTTTAGACATTTCGGCGTCATTTTTAAGTAAATGCTCCAGTAGATTGATCTTCGTATTGAAATTTTCAACTTTATATCCTGTCTGTTCTATCTTTTCCAGAGGAGTTCCGGACTTTGCTAATGAAATTTCTATAGGATGGGCAAAATATTCATCCAGCATTTCATCTACAGCTTCCGTCATTGTAGCAGAGAAAAGAATATTCTGTCTTTTCTCTTTCATCATTTCAAAAATATGAGTCAGTTGTGGTCTGAAACCTAAATTAAGCATTTCATCAAACTCATCAATAATCAGCTTCTGAACTTCCTTAAGAGAAATTGCGTTATCAATTGCCAGATCCATTACCCTTCCCGGAGTTCCTACCAAAATATCACATCCGTTATCAAATAAAAGCTTCTGTGTATTGATATTTTTTCCTCCGTAAATTCCGATAACTCTTGCGGTAATATTGGCGGTTAACTTTTCAAGAATTTCAGTTACCTGTACCACCAACTCCCTGGTAGGAACCAATACCAATACCGTTGGATTTCCACTTTTGTTATACTTCCAGGTCTTAAGAACCGGTAAAAGATATGCTAAAGTTTTTCCTGTTCCGGTTTGGGCAATTCCCATTACATCCCTACCCGAAAGTATCGGGCTGATACTCTTTTCCTGAATAGGAGTAGGTTCAAACAGTTCCAAATCTGCTAAAACATCAAGAATTTTTACCGGCAGGCCAAAATCTGCAAAAGTGAGTTTTTCCATTTTGCAAAGATAGGTATTAAAATGTACAATGTGAAATGATAGTTGAATGGTTGATGAATAGCAGGTTTTAATTTACTTTAACGCTTTGACTCACTATCTTGATATCATCATCTTTCCATTGGCTTGACGTAATAATTACATGTCCTTTCTTCCGAGGATCTTTTTTGATCGGAAATTTATCGGCTTCCCATTGCGAGCAATGGGTTGAAATAGGTTTCACTAAAGGCTTCCAATCGGTTTTACTGTTGGTATATACATAAAACGGAGCCCAGCAGCTTGTACACCAAAGCGTATAAGCCCCGATATCATCTTTTCCGTCCCCATTAAGGTCTCCGAGGTTGTACAGTTCAACACCATTTGCTTTTGAAACGGTAAAAGACTTTATTTTTTTGTCACTAAAATAAATTACCGTTTCGCACGCTCCATCACATTCTTCAGTGCAGTCATTTATTTTAAAATAAGCATATTCCTTTGTTCCATTTCCATCGTAATCACCCAGGATTCCTTTTTCTTCTTTATTTTGAGCTGACAGGACAGAACTTCCGAATGTCAGAACAGCTAAAATCATTAGTTTCATATGGTTATTTTTTATTTTAAATGAATCTTTCTTCTAAAAAAATTACTTTCTGGTTATCCTCAGTAACAGAATCAAAACCAATATCACTGAAAAGATAAACCCCAATACCGCTATCAGTGACATTTCTCCGATCCTCGGAGGAGCCTCTGACACAAAAACAATTGTCGTTGCAATCATGTTTGCTCCCAATATGAGCGCTAAAATCATATTAACCGCACTGGATTTGATGATCTGATTCGTTTTGTCGATATTTTTAATTTCACTGGAAATGCTAAACTTATTTTCATCCAGCTTTTGTAAAACAGAACGGAGTTCTCTGGGAATTTCATCTACATTATCCGTGAAATTCATCATTTTATCCATTCCGGTTTTAAGTATATTTTTCGGACTTATTTTTTTGGCAAATATCTTTTTGGTATAAGGATTAAGACTTTTAACAATGTCCAGATCCGGATTAATATTCCTTCCTACTCCCTCTATAAGGCTGATTCCTTTAAACAACAGATAAAAATAGTCCGGCATATGAAGGCGGTTATCTTTCAAAATGTCTTTCATTTTATTGATTACCGTCTGAACATTGATATCCTGCAAAGAAGAACTATGAACAAAATTCAGAATATCATTTACATCATTTTCAAATCTTCTTTCGTCCGGAATTTCATAACTGACAGCCATCTTCTTCAGATACCTCACTATTTTGTGTGAGTTTTTCGCTACAAAACTTACAATAAGATCCTCAAGGATTTCTTTATCATTAGGCTGAATCTGCCCTACTGCTCCAAAGTCAATAAAAACGACTTTCCCATCCTTCTTTACCAGAATATTTCCGGCGTGCGGATCTGCATGAAAGAAACCATAGTCGAGGATCTGAGATACAAACAACCTTAATCCTGCTTCAGAAACCTTTACAGGATCAATATTATGGGCTAAAAGTCCTGCTTTATCAGTGACCTTTATTCCATCAATAAATTCCATACAGAGAATGTTATTATTGGAAAATTCCTCATAAACTTTTGGAACGTAGGTCTCCTTATTATTTTTAAAGTTTCGTGTAAACTGTAAAATGTTATCTTTTTCATTGATCAGAGAAACTTCCTCAAGCAACGATTTCTCAAATGTGGATATAGCCTGTTTTAAGTTCAGTTTCTCTCCAATTTCAGAATAAGAAGAAACAAGCCTTTCCAAGTCTTTGATCAAAAGCAAATCATCCTCAATAACGGTCTGTACATCGGCTTTTTTTATCTTTAGGATTACACTGGTCCCATCTGCTAAAGTAGCCTTATACACCTGTGCAATGGATGCGGTTGCTAAGGGTTGGGACTGAATTTCCAGAAAATGATCCTTCACTGAAATATTGAATTCATTTTCCAGGATTTCAGTTACATTCATTTCTACAGTATCCACCTTATCCTGTAGTTTCTGTAATTCCTGAATCAGTTCCGGGGGAAGTAAATCTTCCCTGTTGCTAAATGTTTGTCCCAGTTTCACGAATGTTGGCCCCAACTCTTCCAAAACCAATCTGATCCTTTCGTAAACAGTTCCTTTTGAAATAATCTCATCAGAACGTTCAGAATCCTCCTCTTCCTGCTTATTCCCATTCATCCGGGCCAGCATATCTTTAAAACCATATTTGCTTAATACGGAAATCAGCCTGGCAGATCTTTTCAGTTTTCTCTGTTGCTTATCAAACATAATTGTGAATAATAAGTGCAAATTACTCCAAAAACCATTCCTAATACAATATCCAAAGAACTATGGAAGAAAAAAAATCCATCTTTATTGTTATTTGCCGGATTTTTTTATCTTTATAGGGTACAAAAATTATTACTAACCCGTAAAATATTACAAAATGAAAAATTTACCGATCAAAAAATTATCAAGAGAAGAATTAAGAACTGTTTCAGGAGCTGGAATTATCGTAGGATGCTCAAATCAATGTTGTCCTACAGACGGAAGACCTAGATGTCCAAAATTGATTTGCCCGGCTGTAGTTTGTCCACAACTTCAATAAGATAGAGGTAACAAAAATTATTTATAAAAAAACAGAATGCAAAAGCATTCTGTTTTTATTTGTTAACTATTTAAGATAAGTTTCATAGAGATCATTTCTCCTGTCTTTGAGAATCTGAACAGAACCATTATAGTGAAGGTCTTTTAAAAGATTTAGATCTACATCCACAATCAAGGTCATCTCCGTATTAGGGGTCGCTTCCCCTTTTACGGCATTAGATGGGAAAGCAAAATCAGAAGGGGTAAATACAGCTGCCTGGCCGAATTGAATATCCATATTATTCACTCCCGGTAAGTTCCCTACACAGCCAGCTATGGCAACATAACATTCATTTTCGATGGCTCTTGCTGCTGCACAATGGCGAACCCTCATATAAGCATTTTGAGTATCTGTAAGGTAAGGGACAAAAAGGACCTTCATTCCCTGGTCTGCCAGAATTCTAGGCAGTTCCGGAAACTCCACATCATAGCAAATTACAAGACCTATTTTTCCGCAATCGGTATCGAATACTTTAATTTCATTCCCACCTTTCATTCCGTAGTATTTTCTTTCATTAGGTGTAATATGAATTTTCCTGTATTCATCAATTCGTCCGTCACGGTGCAACAGATAGCTGACGTTATAAAGGTCATTATTTTCAGGATCAAAAACCGGCATGCTTCCTGAAATAATATTCACATTATAACTGATAGCCAGTTCCGAGATTCTCTCTTTGATCTGGTCAGTTAATTTTGCCAACTCAATCATGCTATCTCTTTCCGATAGTTTGTTAAATGGTGCCAGCAAAGGAGTATTAAATAGTTCCGGAAACAAAACGAAATCAGATTTATAATCTCCCATTACATTAACAAAAAACTCCACCTGCTCATAAAAGGCATCAATATTCTTAAAGTGCCTCATTTGCCATTGTACAAGGCCAAGCCGTATAATGCTATCCTGCATGGTGTTAGGCTTTTTACTGTAATAGATATTATTCCATTGCAGCAAAACTGCATTTTCCTTTGAAGACTCATCTTCCGGAAGATATTTTTTTAAAACACGGATGGGTAAAAAGTTATTGGAAAGCTGAAAAGATAAAACAGGATCATAAATTTCCTTATCCCTCACTTTCCGTATATAATCCCTCGTCGATAATTCGTCACTGTATTTGTGGTAATTCGGAATTCTTCCCCCCAACACAATCGATTTCAGATTTAATTGTTCACATAATTCTTTTCTTGCATCATACAATCTTCTTCCCAATCTCAGTTCACGGTATTCCGGATCTACAAAAACTTCGATCCCATACAGTACATTTCCTGTTGACGAATGGGTATTGAAAGTATAATTTCCGGTAATATCACTATAAGTATGATCATCTCCGAATTCATCATAATTTACGATGATAGAAAGCGCCACAGCAGCTAATTTGCCATCTACTGTAATACAGATCTGTCCCTTTGGGAATATTTTCGTTAATTTTTCGATGCTTTTTTTAGACCATACATATTCTGACATCTGAGGGTAGGCACGCCTCATTGTTTCTACCAACTCATCATAATCCTGTACACTTAAGGTCCTTGTATCTACTTGCATTTTATATAAATTTTATTAAATTTAAGTAAAATAAATCAGATTATGTGCCAGATTTCCTTGTATCCGGGGCGAGTTCTTTAATCTATTGAATAATTATTAAACATCCTTTGTTTTTCTCCACATTAATTTCATCATTGATATTAAATATCTTTGCTTCCTGAAAATCTTTAATTGCAGGAGTACTTATTTTCACATTCTTCGGGTCTATGCCTAAACCTTTCCAATCTATTTTCAGCTTCACTCGAATATCCTGAGGAGCCCAGCTTGCAAGGGAAACCATGATCTTTTTTTCCTGTTTATAAATTGTAGCCAGTACTGCTGGATTATCTGTTTTCACAGGATTGTCAGGAACCCAATAGCCAATCATCTTTGAGCCTTTAATTCCGAAATCATCCCAGGCTTTCCACAGATGAGTTGGATTACTTTTTGCCGACCATCCCAGACGACTTGTCATGCCATAAAGCATTCCCCGCCAAGGATTGCCATCATCCTGAAGCATTTCTCCCATTAGCCCGAAAGGAATACCACTCACCTCAGTTAATAAGAATTCAGGATTATTGTTGTTATAATCAAAATATTCCCCAAACCATAAACGGTTGATATAAGGAAAATGCTCAAGATAAAGATTGGCACTGTTATTAAAACCATCCTTATCATTATACTGATTTGCAGAATGCAGATCAATGATACCGGGATGTCCATTCTGGGTCATTACTCTTTTAATCCTCTTCATTGTTACCCTGTCAAATGCTACATCGTCGAGATAAATTCCGTCAATCCCTAAATTATTGACCAGCCAATTCATC
This sequence comes from Chryseobacterium sp. B21-037, assembly GCF_028570785.1. NCBI lineage: Bacteria > Pseudomonadati > Bacteroidota > Flavobacteriia > Flavobacteriales > Weeksellaceae > Chryseobacterium > Chryseobacterium sp. B21-037. The sequence goes on along the minus strand of NZ_JALGCB010000001.1, from coordinate 448,026 downwards.
CCTTCCACATAATAATTATGCCAACGGTTCATCCCACTATTAATAATTGCAGCATCTTTAAATTCCGGCACATACCAGGCTGCGATATAGTGATCATGAAGATGCTCCTGCAGCCATGAATAGCCTCCACCCTTTCCTGCGGAAAAAACTTCCTGACCCAAACTTTTCACGGGGTACAGCTCATACATCCGGTTAGAAACCTCCCTGATCGTATTGTAAATTTTCACCTTTAAACCTTTCTCGTGCGCCTTCGTAATGTAGTCCTTCATCTCTTTCGTCGCTACAAACGGATAATTGATATAAGGATTGATCTCATTTCCGTGATGAATGTTGATTACATTAGCTCCACTGGCTTTTATCGTATCAACCGGCTTATAAGCATGATAAAAACGGTTATTCCATTGTTCCTCTGTATTGATCGGATGGAACGGAGTAATCAACAGATGAAAGTTATAATATAGTTCATCTCCTTTTTTCATGCTGCGGGCCCCACTAAAATTATTGACAACAATTTTTCCGCCGGTTCCTTTTATCGTGATCCCTCCTTTATTTTCATTACCCCATGAAGATGGCAGAATCAATGGTTTTTGAAGGTAAAAATTGGTATTAAGCGGACGTGAATAATTCTGGTCCCTTAAGGAAAATTGTATTCCGGCATTTACGTTGCCCAACCATGCTCCATCCTGATTTTTTTTGGCAACATCCCATTTCCAGTTAAAATGATCCGGTCTGTAACCTCCTTTCTGTCCTAATCCCATCATATAGGTTGCTTTATCTTTCTCAAAAGGAATCTGCAAGGCAATATCATCAATCTGCATATCTTTTAATGCAGTAATCTTCACACTGTATTCCATAAATCCGTCAAATTCTATGGAACCTTCTACCTTCATTTGTAAGTTCCCTGAAGTATTTGTGCTTATCCAGGATATTTTACCTTCTTCTTTTCCTATAAACTTAATTCCTGAATTTTTGAAGTTCTCAGGTTTTGCCCCGGGTCCTTTTACTACAAAATGTATAGGTTCACTTAGTATTGAATTGGCCCTTTCTCCGATTGATGTCATTTCCGGAGTAAAAAAAGTCTGAATCTGCTTAGGAAATCCTGAAGCATCTAATTGTACCTTCCTTCCCAGTAAGGAAATTTCCTGTCCTTTGAGCTGTAATGGTGTATATGGTTTGATTACGGTATTAGCCTGCGCCAAGGTAGAATTAAGCCATGGCAACCTGGTCATTTTCCAGGGTTCATCAAAACCTTTATTAACAGGTTTTTCCCCACTTATGTTTAATACAATTTTCACTGTTTGTACAGCAGCATTTTCTGGACGAATGGTAATTGTCCCTTCATAGATTCCGGGAGAAGTATTTTCAGGGATATCAAAGCCACACCAGAAAGCCTGTAAATCATCTTTTTTTACATTTGCGTTTAACTCCAGCTTTTCTCCTTTATAATCTGTACCGTTTGTATTGATACAATTAAAATATCGGGAATCTATTGTCGCTCCTGAAGTACTTTTTAATGAAGAAGCTGTTATTTTTACTTTTTCAAGATTAATTTTTACTGGTAAAACCCCAATCTGAAAAGCATAAAATAGGCCTCTTTCAGTATTTCCATGAAGAACAGATGAGTCCTTTTTATCATCCACCCAACGTTGAGGGATTATATTCATTTTAACAGGGTTTTCTATAGTCTCAGGGAATACAAAATAAGACTGACCTTCATGTTTTTTCATGTATTCTGCAATCTCTTTTTTAGTCGCAATTACTTCCATCGGATCATTGGAGTTGAACTTATCCACCGACTCTATTCTTATCACACTGGCCAATGGTACGGCTCCAACATCTTTAGCAGTCGCTGTATTGGTCCTCTTAAGGTAAGTCGCTTTGGGGTAATTCGTTCTTTCATCCAACTTATAGGGAAGAAAATAGACATAGTAAATTCCCTTTCCTGAAACCGGATTAAAAACAAATGAACCTTCTTCTTCATTCATACTCAGGTATGCATCCGGTTCATACTGTTTTTGAGTAAGGCTGTCTATAATTATGACCTTCTGATCAGCTTTTACATTTATATTTCGCCAGGGAATGACGGCCTTAGCCTGCTTTGAAGATGCATTCCACCGCAATACTGCCCGTTGATTACCCAATTCATCGGCATTCCATTTCTGGATTTGAGGAGGATAGACATGTTGTGCATTACTAAAATTTGGAATAAGGCTTCCTGTCAGAATCAGTGGGAAAATTTTTTTTAAAAGCATATTAAATGAGATAAAGTGGTCAATGATTTACTATTTTTCAAATTTAAGATAAATCACAATACATAGAAAATATTAAATAACTCTTAACACATTACAGGTAAATAAAGAAAGAATATCTCCTCAGAAATAAAAAAACCTCCCATAAGGGAGGTTCAAAAACACAAATGATGAAAAAAAATTATTATATCTATTAGAATATAAATCATGTAATTCTTATACAAATGTACGGCCTAAAAATAAAATAAATCATGAGCTTAATCATAAAATACAAAATCCTACTAAAAAAGTAGGATTCTGCATTTTTATGTTTTAGGTAAGATTATTCCCACTCAATAGTTGCAGGTGGTTTGCTTGAAATATCATAAGCTACCCTGTTAATTCCTCTTACTTCATTAATGATCCTGCTGGAAACAGTATCTAAAAATTCATAAGGAAGTCTGCTCCAGGTTGCCGTCATAAAGTCGATTGTATTGGCAGAACGAACTACCGCAGTGTATTCATAGGTTCTTTCGTCTCCCATTACTCCAACAGACTTAACCGGAAGCAATACTACAAAAGCCTGAGAAACTTTTTCATAAAGATCATTTTTGTATAATTCTTCAATAAATATGTCATCAGCTTCCTGAAGAATTCTTACTTTTTCTGCATCTACAGCTCCTAAAATTCTGATCCCTAAACCAGGACCAGGGAAAGGGTGTCTGTATACCAAATGATGAGGAATCCCCAACTCTTCCCCTACTTTCCTTACTTCGTCTTTGAAAAGCTCTCTAAGAGGCTCTAAAAGCTCAAATTCCATTTCCTCAGGAAGCCCTCCTACATTATGGTGAGATTTGATCACTGCTGATGGTCCGTTTACAGACTGACTTTCGATTACATCAGGATAAATTGTTCCTTGTGCTAAAAACCTAGCTCCTTCAATTTTATGAGATTCTTCATCAAAAACATGGATAAATTCGTTTCCGATGATCTTTCTTTTTTGTTCAGGATCATCTACTCCAGCCAATTTTGATAAAAATCTTTCTGAAGCATCAACCAATTTAATGTTCATATGGAAGTGCTCTCCATAATTCTCCATCACTTTTACATCTTCATTTTTTCTCAAAAGACCAGTATCCACAAAGATACAAGTCAGCTGATCGCCAATTGCCTTATGAATCAAAACTGCAGCAACAGAAGAGTCAACACCTCCTGAAAGCCCAAGGATTACTTTATTATCTCCTACTTTTTCTTTGATATCAGCAACTGTTCTTTCAATATAATTGGTAAGCTTCCAATTTTTCTCAGCATTACAGATCGAGAAAACAAAGTTTTCAAGCATTTTACCACCTTCTTCTGTATGAGAAACTTCTGGGTGGAACTGAACGCAATAGATTTTTCTTTCAGAATTTGAAATAGCGGCGATAACTCCCGATTTTGCATTTAATTCAAAACCTGCCGGCAAATCACCTACTTCATCAAAGTGGCTCATCCAAACCACAGAATTCTGACTCACCCCTTCTAATAGAGCATTTTCTTTAATAATATCAAGGTGAGCCTTTCCGTACTCCCCTTTTTCTCCTTTATTTACTTTTCCTCCTAAAACATGTGCCGTAAGCTGCATTCCGTAGCAAATACCCAGTACAGGAATTCCCTGTTCGTATAATGCTTTCTCAACCAGGTGAGCATTTTCTGCATTTACAGAACTTGGCCCTCCAGAAAGGATAATTCCTTTAGGCTGGCGTTCAAGAATTTCTTGTAATGGTGTATTGTAAGGTAAGATTTCCGAATATACTCCCATTTCACGGATTCTTCTTCCGATAAGCTGGTTGTACTGAGATCCGAAATCTAATATGATAATACCGTTGTTCATTTTATAATTGATTTGTTTGAAAGATATCAGATTTCAGACATCAGATTTCAGATTTTAGTCTGAAGTCTTGAATCTAGCATCTGACTTCTTATTTCTAATATTAACTGTTTTACAAAAAAAGACTTGGAAACGTTCCAAATCTTTTTTTATGATTTTTATTAAAACTTTCCGATGTCTTCTCTGTAGAAACTGTAATCGAAGTGAACCGGAAGTGCATCTTCGTATACTTTCTTGCGAGCTTCTTCATAAGTAGCACCCGTTGCAACCAGGTTAAGAACTCTACCCCCGTTGGAAACCACTTTGTCTCCTTTTCGGATCGCTCCGGCGTGTAGCAACTGACTGTGTTTTACTTTATCTTCTCCTTTGATCTCGAAGCCTATTTCTATATTTCTCGGGTAACCTCCTGAACACATTACCAGACATACGGCTTTCTCGTCTTTAAACTTAAGCTCGATGTCTTTTCCGCTCATACAGTCATTGATTACATCCAAAAGATTGTTTTCCATAAGAGCCATCAATACCTGAGTTTCAGGATCTCCGAATCTCATGTTGTACTCAAGCAGGTAAGTCCCGTTTTTAGTAACCATTAATCCGAAGAAGATAATCCCTTTAAAGCTGAATCCTTCTTCTTTAAGACCGCGAACAGTAGGCTCCAAAATATTTTTTTCAAAATCAGCCTGATGTTCAGCAGTAAATTCCGGGCTTGGTGCCACAGATCCCATACCTCCTGTATTAGGTCCTGTATCTCCGTTTCCGGCTTTTTTATAATCTTTAGCAGCAATACAAGGGAATAGTTTTTCTCCGTTTGAGAAAGCAATGATTGAAGCTTCAAAACCCTGTAAAAATTCTTCGATAACCAAACGGATACCTGCATCTCCATAAATTCTGCGAATCATGAAATCGTGGATTGTAGCTTCAGCTTCTTCCAGGGTATCACAAATTACAACACCTTTTCCGCCTGCTAAACCACTTGCTTTGATCACTAAAGGGTATTCCTGAGTCTGAACGTATTCTTTAGCTTCGTTATATGAATCAAATACTACAGCTTTTGCTGTTTTAATATCATAGGTCTGCATAAATTTCTTAGAGAAAGCCTTGCTTCCTTCAAGACTTGCCACTTTCTGGTTCGGACCAAAAACTTTAAGATCATGTTTCTTAAACTCATCTTTCAAACCAGCTACAAGTGGAGCTTCAGGACCTACAATCGTTAGATCCACCTTTTCCTTGATAGCAAAGTCTCTAAGTTCTTTAATTTCTGATAAATGAACATTTTTCCCTATTACATCCGTACTTGCATTTCCATTAGCAAAAAACATTTTAGTAACTCTGGAGTCTTTATGAAGTTTCGCTGCCAATGCAGACTCTCTTCCACCTTCACCTATGATTAAGATTCTCATACTTTATTTAATTATCTAGTCTATATTATACAAATATATAATTTTGAAAGCGATAAATGCCACCTCAAAACTACTTTTTAATTCTAATTTAATTAATGTAAAAAATGTCTAACTCCTGTAAACATCATCGGAATTCCGTGCTCATTTGCAGCTTCGATGCTTTCCTGATCTTTTACACTTCCTCCCGGCTGGATGATCGCTTTGATACCTTCCTTAGCGCAGAAATCTACAACATCACGGAAAGGAAAAAAAGCGTCTGAAGCTAATACAAGATTTCCGGAGAATTTCTCTTTAGCTCTTTCGATTGCCTGCTGAGTTGCCCAGATTCTGTTAACCTGGCCTCCTCCGATTCCAAAAGCCTGAATACCGTTAGAAACTACTATCGCATTAGATTTTACATATTTTACAACCCTTTGAGAGAAAAGCAATGCTTTTTTCTGCTCTTCAGTAGGCTGTACATCGGTAACTACTTTAATATCTTCAGAGAAATAAGTATCGTTATCCTGAACCAGCATTCCTCCATCAATTTTCACCCATGTCTGCTTATCGGAAACCGGATTTACGATCTTTATAATTCTTAGGTTTTTCTTTTTTCTTAAAATTTCAAGAGCCTCCTCATCAAAATCAGGAGCCATAACAATTTCAAGGAAAGTTTTATTTAATTCTTCAGCAGTAGCCGCATCGATCTTATAGTTCATTGCAACAATTCCGCCAAAAATTGAAATAGGATCACATTCAAAAGTTTTTTGATATGTTTCCAATGCTGAAGTCCCGATCGCCACGCCACAAGGTGTAGAGTGTTTCACAGCACAACAAGCCATCTCTTCTTTAAATTCAGTAACCACTTTCCAGCAAAGATCCATATCGCGGAGATTGTTGAAGGAAAGTTCTTTTCCTCCAAGTTGTTCGAAATCTTTCATCGCTCCATTTTCGAAAGTGGAAACATAATAAGCAGCAGTCTGATGAGGGTTTTCACCGTATCTCAGATCAGCAGCTTTTTTATAAGATGCACTTAAATAAGTAGGATATTCCTCTTCTAAAAGCATTCTTGAAATAGCAGCATCGTAAGCAGAAGTAAGATTGAACACTTTACCGGCCAACTTTTTACGGGTTTCGATATACGTGTCTCCATTCTGTTCCATTTCAATTTTTACGGTTGTATAATCTTCAACATCAGTAATTACAGTAACAGAGTCAAAATTTTTGGCTGCTGAACGAAGCATTGAAGGACCACCGATATCGATAAATTCTACCTTTTCATGTAGAGAAATATCTTTGTTTACGTTTTCAAAGAAAGGATAAAGGTTTACAATAACCATATCGATCAAACCAATTCCATGTTCCTGAACCGTCTTCATGTGTTCTTCATTGGAACGAACAGCAAGGAGCCCACCATGAACTTTTGGATGCAGGGTTTTTACTCTGCCATCCAGCATCTCAGGGAAATTGGTCACCTCATCAATCTGAATCGGATTCAGACCGGCTTCCTTCAAATGTTTGAAGGTACCTCCGGTAGAAATCAATTCGTAGTTTTGAGCTTCCAAAAACTGAGCGAATTCTATTAATCCACTTTTGTCAGAAACACTAATTAAAACTCTCTTTTTACTCATCTTACTTTCAATTTTTTACTTTTCACAGCTATCTCAAACTGTATTCCCGGTCTTTCACCCCCGGATTTACTTTTATTTTACTTAGATTTTTTTTAATTGTAACAATGTCCCTTTCCAGCAATGTAATATTATCAAACAGGTATATTATATTAATTCCCTAATACTTTATTGATCGCTATCGGAAAAATTTCGTACTCAATCTTGTGTACTTTTTCAGCCAATGTTTCCGGAGTATCATTTTCTGTAACGTCAAATGCTTTCTGAAGGATAGCCTGGCCTTCGTCAATTCCCGGAGTTACAAAATGAACTGTTGCCCCGCTTTCTTTTTCTTTAGCTTCAATAACGGCATTATGAACATTCATTCCCCACATTCCTTTTCCACCAAATTTGGGGAGCAAAGCAGGATGAATATTAATTATTTTACCATTCCAGTTTTCGCAGAATTCAGGTTTCAGAATAGATAAGAACCCTGCCAATACAATTACATCAGTATTTTCAGGAATTACTTTGCTCAATTCACTGCTGAAATTTTTCCCTCTTGGAATGAGTATATTTTCTATATGATGATTTTTTGCTCTTTCCAGCCCGTAGCATTCTCTGTCTGCAACAACCAAAGACACTCTTGCATTTTGGATTTCTCCACTTTCAATGGTATCTAAGATTCTCTGAAGATTGGTCCCGGAACCAGAAACGAGTACAACGATGTTTTTCATTAATTTAGATACTAGATGTCGGATATCAGATTTCAGACTATTTCGTCTTGTATCTGATATCTGACATTTGAAGTCTTTTAAAATGTTAATTTTATTTTCTCACTTCCTTCCCTGATTTCTCCGATTTCGTAAGCATCATCCAGCAGGTGTAAAACTTTCTCTGCATGTTCAGCATCTACAACAACGATCATTCCCACTCCCATATTGAAAGTTCCGAACATTTCTTCGCGAGCTACCCCACCTCTTTTTTCAAGTTCAAGCATTATGCTTGGGATCTGTATTTTTGAAGCATCGATAGAAGCACACAAACCTTCAGGAATAATTCTTGGGATATTTTCATACAACCCACCTCCCGTGATGTGAGCGATTCCTGCAACTTTTACTTCTCCGATTACTTTATGAATATCTTTATAGTACAATCTTGTAGGAACCAATAAAGTTTCATACAAAGGTTTTCCTTCAAATTCTTCTTCAAAATTCGGGAATACTTTTCTTACCAGTGAAAATCCATTGGAATGGAATCCTGAACTCGGTAATGCAATGATCTTATTTCCCGGTTTTATTTTAGAACCATCAATAATCTGATCTTTTTCAACAATTCCTACACAGAATCCTGCAACATCATAGTCCCCAGGCTGATACATCCCCGGCATTTCAGCGGTCTCACCACCTATCAATGCACAGTTGTTATCTTTACAGGCTTCTACCATTCCTAAAACAATTTCTGCTGCAATTTCAGAGTCTAATTTTCCACAAGCCAGATAATCCAGGAAGAACAATGGCTTGGCACCGTGACATAAAATATCATTGGCACACATTGCGAAGCAATCTACACCGATAGAGTCATATTTTTTAGAATCTAAAGCTACTTTAAGCTTAGTTCCTACTCCATCCGTACCGGAAACGAGTACCGGATTTTTATATCCACCGATTTCATAGAAAGCCCCAAAACTTCCCAAATGGTTCAGTACATTGGAATTGTGGGTCTCACCAACCGCTTTTTTGATCTTATCAACGGTTTTGTATCCTTCTTCTTTGTCTACTCCTGCAGATTTGTAAGTATTGCTCATGTTATTATTTAGATTTTAGATGCCAGATTTCAGATTGCAGACTATTGAAAATCTAATATCTTACATCTGAAGTATATCCAACCTTTTTATATTATAATTTTATTTAAAATTTAGAAAATAAAAAAGCCGACAATCTTAGTAGATTATCGGCCAGTATTTTATCTGAGAATTTTAGAGCCCACAGTTTTCCCTTTTATGGAAAAACATTCTTTGAAAGTGGACTGAATTTTCATCTCTTTTTCTTTTTGCAAAAATAGTAATTTTAAATTAAAATTCAAATTCTATTTTTCAAGGATTGTTTCAATGGCAGAAATCTTAATAATTTTCTCTCTCAACTCATTATCTTTTTCTTCATTAGAGATCTTTTCAGCTGTTTTATCAAAATTATCGTTGAAGAAAGGAAGAGAGAATGTTTCTACAATATTTCCTCCGTGGAAAGGGAAACGTTTTGTTGCAGCTTCCAAAACCCCGGCTCCACCTCTCCCTCCCGGTGATGTAGACATTAAAAGCATTGGTATTTCATTCCACACTGTTCTGTCCTTGATTCTTGAAACCCAATCAAATACATTTTTAAAAGCTGTTGAATATGTTCCGTTATGTTCAGGTAAAGAAACCAAGAGTACATTAGCGCCATCAATTTTTGCTGCAAAATCTTTTGCTTCCTGAGGTACTCCTCCGGCCAATTCTCTCTCATGCTTATAAATAGGCATTTCGAAAGGGTTAAGGTCTACTACTTCTACTTCTGCTTTTCCCGCAAACAAAGAAGCTGCGTAGGATACCAAATGCTTATTCATTGATGCTTCGGAATTACTTCCTGCTATTGCTAAAACTTTCATTCTGTTTAATTTTTTTAATGTCTACAAATTTAATTTTTATTTTAGATAAGATGGTAATTCCATTGGCACTTCCATCAATAATATTTCTGTGTCCTCAATTGCTTCAATATTAAAGCTTTGGGTATCCCAGATTCCTAATCCGTCTCTCTCATTTAAGATTCTGTCGCCTACTTTTGCACTTCCTTTTAGAACAAATGCATAAACCCCGTTTCCTTTTTTGTTAAACACGTAGTTTTTACCATTCCCTTTTGTAAAGTTAGCCAGGTTAAACCATGCATCCTGATGAATCCACACTCCATCATCATTTTTGTTGGGTGAAAGAATCTGCTGGAAACCATTAATTTTCTCTCCTTCTTTGATGCTTTTCTGATCATATCGGGGCTCTACATTCAGCTCTCTTGGAAACACCCAGATCTGAAGAAATTTCACCTCCTCATCCTTGTTTTTATTGTATTCGCTATGCTGAACACCTGTCCCGGCACTCATTACCTGAATCTCTCCTTTTTTGATAACCGCCGTTGTACCCATTGAATCTTTATGCTCCAGATCTCCTTCTAATGGAATAGAAATGATTTCCATATCTCTGTGAGGATGTGTTCCGAATCCCATTCCCTGAGAGACGGTATCGTCATTCAACACTCTTAAAACTCCGAAGTTTGTTCTTTCAGGATTTTGATAGTTTGCAAAACTGAAAGTATGGTAGCTGTTTAACCAACCATGATTAGCATGGCCTCTTGAATCTGATTTATGATATACTGTTTTCATATTGTGATTAATTATGGTACAAATGTACGCAGCGTAGACGGAGTGGATATTGATGTAGGGTAAGAAAGGAAAAAAAGGTGAAATCGTTGAAAGGTGAAAAGGCAAAATCGCTGAATTGCGGAACTGCAAAATCGCCATCTTTGTCGATGAACAACTTTCACCCTTTGATAAAAACTTTTTTCAACAAACATTCCTAGCGATTAAACGACTTAACTGTTCTGACTTTTCGCCTTTCAGCATTTTTGTCATTTTGCTTTTCATCTATTCAGCCACTTCGTCATTCTTCGTCTCTTCTTCAATTGTTGTCCCAAAGATATGCTGACGGTGATTTTTACCCCAATTTCCCAATGATTCTACCACAGGGTGAAGTGTTTTTGTATATTCTGTCGGTAAGTATTCAATAGAAACAGGATATGTATCCTTCACAACCCTTTCAAGCAAACCATTTTGTTCTAATTCCTTTAATTCTTTGGCTAAAACTTTCGAAGTAAGCTTGGGAATGCTACGTTCAATCTCTGTGAAACGCTTATTTCCGGCATTCAAAGAAATGATGATCTGTAATTTCCATTTCCCATTAATGACATCCAATGTATCCTGAACAGGTTTAAGAGCCTTTGTACAATCTTTATGATTATGTTGTTTTTCCATTATTCCACTTTCCTTTAGGTAACCACTATACTTTTGAAAGTAAATTTACAATAATTTTGACATTAATAAAAACAAAAAAAATTTAAACAAAATGGCTAACATTTTAAATATCAAAACAAGTATTGTAGGAGAAAATTCTATAAGCAATCAATTATCTCAGACTGTTATCAATCAATTACTGGATAAAAATCCCGGGAGCACGGTTGTTATCCGTGATCTGGGTTTAAATCCTATCCCCCATCTGGAGATTCATCATTTTAGTGCTTCAAGAATTCCGGATGAGGAAAAGAATGATGAACAGAAAGAAGCATCAAAATATTCTAACGAAGCATTAAAAGAAGTTCAGGATGCAGATATTATTGTTATAGGAGTTCCTTTTTATAATTTCAGTTTTCCGTCAACTTTAAAATCCTGGATCGATAGCATATCTGTTGCAGGGAAAACATTTTCTTATATTGACGGGGTTCCGAAAGGTCTTCTGCAAAATAAAAAAATATACCTGAATTTCGCATCCGGAGGTGTGTATGAAAATGGACTTATTGAAAATATGGAAACCTACTTAAAAACCTTATTCGGTTTCATCGGTATTACGGATATCAAAGTTTTCAAATCTCAGGGAACCATGGTTCCACAGTTGAAAGAAACAAATTTATCAAAAGCAATTGCTGAGATTGAAGAACTGGTATAATTCAATTGAGCTAATAAAAATGTAAGTTTTGGCTAAGCCGTTTTTATACTCTTATTGTTGAGGTGGGTTTAAACCCACCTTTTTCATTACAGGAGGATTAGTTTATTTTTTTAAGAAAGGTTAAAAAGCCTCCTTAATTTTGGAATTTCGTTTAAGATAGAAAAGTAAAGCGAAAATAATCAGCATAAGGGCAATCAGAGATTCTAAAGTTGCAGACGTATAATTGAGCTATTATTCTCTTTGAATATGGATATATTAAATAATCTCATCAATTTTATGGAACAGTTGCAAACTTCATTTATGATGAATAAATCTGTAATTTAAACTATATTTTGGCTAAAGCTATTTGTATAAATTAGAAAAGCGGACTAAAGCCCGCTTCTATTGATATATTTTTCGACATAATTGTATTGCTGCCTTCTAACTTCTAATATCTGATATATTATTACTAATATAAAATTAAAAATGGACCTGTTGAATTTCTTCTTCAATTTCTTTAGGTGTTTCATCTTCAGATTTAATAAAAATCATCGTAAGGACAGCTCCAAGCAACATACAAACACCTCCTATAACAACATACCCAATTGCATAATTCCCAAAGAGTCCGCTTACAATAGGCCCACCAAAAAGACCGTTGATAATCTGAGGAATTACAATAAAGAAATTAAAGATTCCCATGTATACTCCCATTTTCTTTTGAGGAATAGCATCAATCAGCATCGCATAAGGCATTGCTAAAATACTTGCCCAGGCAAAGCCTAATCCTATCATTGAGATTTTCAGATAACTTACATCTTTGATAAAATACATAGAAATCAGTCCTATCCCTCCACAAAAAAGAGCTAATGCATGAGTTTGTTTTTTTCCGATTAATTTGGCGATTGGGGTGAGCAGAAACGCAAACGGAATTGCCCACAAGTTATAATATCCAAACAATTTTCCTGTAAGATCGCCAGCCCTATTGAATTCAGCTGAATGAGTATCCTGCGGGGACAGTCCGAAATGATGTGTTGCCAAAGCACTTGTGGTAAATACCCACATCGTAAAAAGAGCAAACCATGAAAAAAACTGAACTGCACCTAATTTCTTCATAAGCAAAGGTATTTTAGCAAAATCTTTGAAGATATCAGTAAATTTAGATGGTTCTTGAACCATTTCTTTTCCATTTTCAAATTCTGCAAACTCCTCTGGGGAATATTCCTTTGTACTCACTATGGTATACAGTATGCTTGCCAGTAAAAACCCTGCTCCGATATAAAAGGCATAAATTACATTATCCGCTACAAAACCAGGCTGAGCAACGTTGGAAATTCCAAGTTGAGTTAACCAATCCGGCAAATAGGACCCGATAACCGCTCCGATTCCTATCAGTATTGTCTGAACAGAAAATCCGATTGTTCCCTGATGTTTTGGAAGCATATCCCCTACCAGCGCACGGAACGGTTCCATTGCAACATTGATGGATGCATCCATCATGGCCAAAAATATAACAGCTAATAATAAGACATTTGCTGCCATCATATGGGTTGCGGAAGCAGCATTGGGAAGTAGTACCAGGCCTATTGCGCACAAAATGGCTCCTATTAAGAAGTAAGGCTTCCTTCTTCCCAATGGGCTCCAGGTATTATCCCCCATGTGACCGATAATAGGCTGAACAATCAATCCGGTAACGGGAGCGACCAACCAAAACCAGGAAAGCTCGTGAACATCTGCTCCAAAGTTGGCAAGAATCCGGCTGGCATTCCCGTTTTGTAAACCAAAAGCCATCTGAATCCCTAAAAATCCCATACTCATATTGATGATCTGAGCCATGGAAAGGTTCGGTTTTACTTTTTTAGCCATTGCCTGTTATTTGGTTTTCAATTGCTGCAAAAGTACATCCTCAATCGGTGCCTTTTCAGCCACCACTTTATCTATTACATCATTTGGAACCGTTACGGAAAGGACATATTGTTTTACTTTCCAGCTTCCGTTTATTTTTTCCACCACACCGGAACCACGGCAGATTTTCATCTGGGTATCCAATAATTCATCAAACCAGGCTAGTTTACCGTCTTTACTGAAATACACATTTCTTTTCAAAGAAGTAAAATTCCAGGTCTTCTTTTTATCAAAATACGGCTTAGCCCAAACCATAAAAGCTTTTTTATCCCAAACTTCTGTGGCATCAGTCCCGATGAATGTAGACTCATCAGCAAAATAATTAAAATATGCAGTATAATCTGCTTTGGCAGCAGCAACATTGAATCCGTCGAGCATGGTTCCGATCTCAGCTTTATCTTTCTCGAATTTAGACTGCGCTGAAGAATAGTTGATAGCAAACACCAGGAGTACCAGCGTATAAATGATTGTTATTTTTTTCATATTCTAATTTAAGATATTTGATGTCATTATTTTTGTAATTCAATCACAAGCGATGTTTTTGCAGGTATGGTGATGGTGTTCTGTAATGAAAATTCCTTCCCTGAAATGATATCTTTTCCCTTTTTAATGGTGCCTATAGATTCAGCAAATCGTTTTAAATCCAAAACCTGCTCTTTTTTATTATTATTTAAAACAACCATAACACTGTCTTTTTCATTATACCTGAAATATACGAAAACATTGTCTTGGGGAATATAATTTTTGGTTTTTCCCGTATGAATAACCTCTTTCCCTTTTCTCCAGTTCAGAAGTTTTTGGGTAAAAGTGTAGAATTCCTTTTGCTTTTCCGTTTGGGTTGAAGGATTAAAAGCATTTTGACTGTCTGATTTCCATCCTCCCGGAAAGTCTCTTCGAATATCAGCATCTCCTCCTTTCTTTTTATCCCCCTCATTCCTATTTCAGAACCATAATATATTTGCGGAATTCCCCGGACAGTTGAAATTACTGTTAAAGCCATTTTGTACGCATCCGGGTCAGCATTAAAAATTTCATTCCATCTCTCGGTATCATGATTTTCGAAAAAGACCATCACATTATCAATATCAGGATACAGGAAATCACTGGTAAATACGTTATACAATTTAATCAGCCCGCTATCCCAACCATTTTTTTCAGTAAATGCTTTAGATAGATCCCCATACAGCATAAAATCCATTACAGAAGGTAAATTGGAATTATAATGAGCAGCCTCTCCTGTTTTTGAATCTTTCTGCCAGGCCGAAATCTGACCGGCTGTATATAACCACGTTTCACCAACAATATTAAATTTCGGATATTCATCAGTAATGGCTTTTGCCCATTTTGCCATCGCTTCTTTATCGTTATAAGGATAGGTATCCACACGAAAACCTCCCAGCTCGGCATATTCGATCCACCAGATTGC
Organism: Chryseobacterium sp. B21-037; assembly: GCF_028570785.1. Taxonomy (NCBI): domain Bacteria; kingdom Pseudomonadati; phylum Bacteroidota; class Flavobacteriia; order Flavobacteriales; family Weeksellaceae; genus Chryseobacterium; species Chryseobacterium sp. B21-037. The sequence goes on along the minus strand of NZ_JALGCB010000001.1, from coordinate 432,891 downwards.
ATTCTGGATCAGATATTTCAGAACCAAAGGATTTTTTTGGTTGATGTCGGGCATTGTTTTATCAAACCATCCATCCAAAGCATATTTTGTATCAATATCAGATGCATTGGTATCAAACTGAGTCGTTGTTTTATAATTCGAACGATAGAAGCCTTTTTCTCCTTCATCAAACCAATGGATCCAATCTTTGGTTGGCAGATCCCTGATCATCCAGTGTGAAACTCCCCAGTGGTTGGTAACATAATCCAAAACAAGTTTCATATTCCGCTTATTCAGTTCACGGGACAGTTCACGGTAATCTTCGTTGGTACCATAACGTCCATCGATTTTATAAAGATCTGTTTGTGCATATCCATGATAAGAATATACTTTTTCATTATCTTCAGTAACCGGAGTTAGCCATACGGATGTAGCACCTAAATTCTGGATATAATCAAGATTATTGATAATACCGCGGAGGTCGCCACCATGCCTTCCGTTGGGAAGCTTTCTGTTTGCTTTTTCAGTAAGATCAGGCTGAGAATCGTTCTTCTCATCACCATTGGCAAAACGATCCGGCATGATCAGATACATCACATCTTTAGAGGTAAAGGACTCCCTGTTGGCTGAATTGGGATTTCTTTGTCTGAGTTCATAAGAATAAGAAGCTATATTTTCAGTTCCTCTTTTTATGTTGATTTTAAACTCAGAAGCATTAATTTCATCCGTATTAATGGTAACGAAGAGATAGTTTGGGTTCTCAACTTTCCGGATATCTTTAATTCTAATACCATTGGACAGCTCAATCCCATAATCTGCGATGTTCTTTCCATAAATCAATAACTGAAGCTCAGGATTTTTCATCCCTTTCCACCAAAATGCAGGCTCTACTCTTTCTAATGTTTTCAACTGGGAAAAAGCAAGGCAACCTGTCAAAAGAGCTAATATTGTATATAGTTTTTTCATAATGGACTTGGTTTAAAAAAACCTTACAGGAATCATATACCTGTAAGGTTTAAGTTTTAAGTTGGTTCTTAAAATTTATTTTATAGGCTTAATGGAGATTGCAAAACCACCACTTCTTACCATTTTAAAATTGATCTTAGACTTGCTTGTAATCTGTTTTTTGTAGATGTTATAGCTTTGAGGATTATTAATATAATCAGCGTCTTTACCGTCTTCATAAATTGTTGCCTCATATTTCTGACCTTTATCCAGGAAAGAGAAGTCTACTGTGTATTCACGTTTGTTCTCGTCTGTAATTCCACCCACGAACCAATTGTCGGTTCCTTTAGCTTTTCTGGCTGTAATTACGTAATCTCCAGGCTCTGCTGCCAGGATTTTTGTATCGTCCCAATCCGCTGCTACATCTTTGATAAACTGGAAAGCATCCATATGCTTCTTGTAATTCTCAGGTAGATCGGCAGCCATCTGAAGTGGCATATACATGGTAACATATAATGCCAGCTGTTTTACCAAAGTAGTCTTTACAAATCGTTTATCACCTGGGAAGTAATAATCCAGTTTAGTCTGGAAAATTCCCGGAGTATAATCCATTGAACCTCCCATCCATCTTGTAAATGGTAAAATGGTTTGATGATCTGCATTATTTCCTCCAAATGCCTCATATTCCGTTCCACGGGCTGCTTCTGCGGAAATGTAATTCGGATAGGTACGGCTTTCTCCTGTCGGACGTACAGATTCATGAGAATTAACCATGATCTTATATTCATTCGCTTTCTCTGCAATTCTGTAAAAATGATTGATCGTCCACTGAGAATAATGGTGCTCGCCTCTTGGAATAATATCTCCTACATATCCTGTTTTTACAGCATCGTATCCATATTTATTCATTAACTGGAAAGCTTTATCGGACCATCTTTCATAATTGGTTGCCGAACCTGAAGTTTCATGATGCATGATCAATTTGATCCCTTTGGAGTGGGCATAATCATTCAGCATTTTGATATCAAAATCCGGATAAGGTGTAATGAAGTCAAAAACAAATTCCTTTGAATGTCCAAACCAGTCTTCCCAACCGATATTCCAACCTTCGATCAGAAGTCCCTGAAATCCGTTTTCAGCAGCAAAGTCGATATACTCTTTAACTTTAGTATTGTTCGCAGCATGCTTTCCGTTTGGAGTTAATTTGGTAAAATCGGTTTTACCTAAATGAACATTTTCTGCCGTAGAATAAGCCCATTGGGATTTTCCGATGATCATTTCCCACCAAACACCCATATATTTTGTAGGGTGAATATAAGAAGTATCGGTATATTTAGTCGGCTCATTAAGATTAAATATCATTTTTGAGTCCATTACCTCTTCTGCTTTTGGAGATACTATAATCGTTCTCCATGGCGTAACAGAAGGAGTTTGAATATATCCTTTCGCTCCTTGCCTGTCGGCTGTAAGATGCGTTTTAAATTTAAAATTCTGAGCATCCACTTCCAGATGCGAAGCAGGATAATCCAAAACCGCCGCTTCAGCTACATTGACGTATAAAGGACTTTTACCTTCTTTCTTTAACATTAAAGGAGACTGAACTGCATTTTTAACCAATGACTGAGAAGCATTGGCATCAAACGCTTTGTCCCATCGACCCGGGATTTCAGAAATTTTTGTTTCCTGATATTGGTACTCCTGAGAATCATAATCAGCCACAATCCACCATGCTTTCATATCTGTCGGAAAATCAATTTCAGAATCTTCCTCTCTGATCACAAAATAATTAAGGTTCTTCTGTTGTGGGAATTCATATCGGAAACCTAATCCGTCATTAAACAACCTGAATTTTACCACAATGCTTCTGTCTGTGGAAGCCTGATTAAGCGTAACAGCTAATTCATTATAGTTATTGATATAGTTTTTCTTTTCTCCAAGTACAGGCTGCCAGGTTTCATTTTTAGAATCCCTTTTCTCATCTGTCTTGGTAAACCCGTTATTCAAGTCAAATTTAGCGTCTTCTGCTTTTGCAATTTCAGAGGCAAATTTAATAGCTGTGTCTTTAAATAATCTCAATCCCAATTTAGAATCTTCAACAACTACTGCCCCATTATATTTTAAGTTATAATAAGGTACTCCCTGCTTTAGCTGAAAGTCCATTTCGAACTTTCCGTCCGGCGATTTTAAAGTTTGTGCATTAACACCCGCAAACATCATTGAGAACAATAAAGCTCCAACTGTAATTTTCTTCATAATGACTATTTATATGTTTAAAAAATAAATAAAGTGTTACTAAAAAGCAACACCTTACTTTTTAAATTCTATGTAATTTAATATTTGATATAGTATTTTTCAGGATATTTTAAAATACAGGAATTACAGAATATTCACCTGTTATATCATTAAAATATACATCATAATGGAATGCTGTAGCTAAAGGAATGTTAGCTCCTCCTACGGCTGCTACTCCAAAGAATTCCTGTGCTACTCCCCAACTTGTTCCCCAATCATGATTAGCTCTGAACTTAAATTCACCGGAATTCATTGCAACATTCTTCTTCACCCAAATATGAGGATCAAAAGTTGATTTCTGAAGATCAAGATCCGTATTCCAGTCCCCTGATGCTGTTCCAATCATTGAAATAGTTGTATAAGTTGTTGACGGAGCAGGTACAGATACTAAAGTATAAGTCAAAGCGGTTGTATTAATACTGAGCTTATAATACCCCGCAGCTGCAACAGGAATATTCCCTGATCCACCACTTGTACTTAATGTTCCTGGAGAACCTAATCCATATTGCGGATCCCATGATCCAGGAGTTTTAATCATTTTAAATTCTCCCTGTGCAAAATACCCAGTATAAGAATAGATCCCGGCAGTAGCCGTTTTTTGCAATGGAAGGAAATTAGTATTAGCTGTTGTATTTGTCCATCCGGCTGATGTGGCATCCCCTATTAGATATAAATCTGTATAGTTATAAACAGGTCCTAAAAGATATGGAGTGATTGTTAAAGTAATTACCTCAGAATAAAAGGGTGCTGCCCCGACTAAAGTTCTTAAGCGAACCTCAATTTCAGCTGCTGCATTTGTAGATGCTCCTAAACTCAATGCTATATTGTTAAGTTGTTTATGAGTAAAGGCTATAGGAGAATTTGTAGCTTCCATAGTAGAAGCATCTTTAAAACTTTTCCCTTTTATTGCAAACTGTAACTGTTGTGTGTAAACTACAGGTAGATCAAAAGTTGACTTACTCCAGGTTACATTCAAAGCTACGTTATCAGGATTGTTTTTATCCAAAACGATCGTTGTCTTATCTGGTGAAATCTTACTTTTGGTAGTTTCAGTAATAACAGCCTCATCATCGTCTTTTGTACATGAGATAACCCAAAGCCCTACGAAAGCTATTGCTAAGATTTTAAAAAAATGTTTCATTTTTAGACTTTTTAAAGTTAATACCCTGGATTTTGAATCAAATTAGGATTAGCTACGATATCATTAGCTGGAATAGGAAATAGATTTCTATATTCATCCACTCCTTTTCCTTCTTTCACACCACCTTTCCAAGGCCATATATAAGCACTTGAGGTAAATTTCCCATATCGTATTAAATCAGTTCTTCTGGTAGCCTCCCACGACATTTCTCGCGCTCTTTCATCTAAGAAAAAGTCAGTATTAATTGATGTAACTAAGTTTCCTCCTGCTCTTGTTCTGAGAGCATTTACATATCCTAATGCAGTTGCAATATCACCTCCTGAACCACCTCTAGTAACAGCTTCGCCATACATTAAATAAATATCTGCTAAACGATATAATGGTATATCAGCATCTACAAAATTTCCTGTAGGGTCAGAACCTGGTGCATTGTTAGCATATTTTATATTTTTATATTTTATAAAAGCATATCCGTCAGTAAAAGCAGTTATATCATTAATCTCCAGATTTTGCCCGCTTGTATAGAAATTACCTCTTTGGTCATTAGAGTTTCCGTTAAACAAACTCACAAAGGATTTCGTCGTTCTTAAACCACCCCAACCACCATTGACACCAAATTGAGCAGCAGGCATTGAACCTCCAATAGCAGCATGTACCATGAAAGTTGAGCCCCCATAAGTTTTTGTACGCATTCCATCATAATTTACTGATAAAATAACCTCCGGATTATTCAAATTATTATCCGCCATAAACAATGAGCCATAATTTGATTTTAAGGCATACCCAGAACTAATTACTTTTTTACAATAAGTAATACAATCTGTATTTCTTTCTGTCCCCGTATAAACTTTTGCGTTTAGATACAGTCTTGCAAGTAATGCCCAGGCAGCAGCTTTATCCGCTCTACCATATTCATTTGTTTTAGGATCTTTTAAATCGTTGGCACAAGCCAATAATTCAGTTTCCACAAACTTAAATAATTCTGGTCTTGTAATTCTTGGAGGCGGATTATTAATGATATCAGTTGTTTCCAATACATAAGGAACATTTCCAAATAAATCTAAAGCATGATAGTATGATTGAGCTCTTAAAAATCGAGCTTCAGCATTCATATATTTAGCTTCAGTAAGATTACTTCCTGAAATTCCATTGGTAGCAAGTTTTTCATCGGTTGTATTTTTGATGAATTCATTACTAACAGCAATAACGTTATACATTCTATAATAAATCGCCGCAACAAAAGGATTTGAAGCATTCCAGGTCATATTATGCATTTCAGGCAAACCAGCATCACTCCAGGCAATAACAGCCTCATCTGTCGTCAATACCTGCATACTATACATCTGACGAAGATAATTGGAAAACCCACCATCTATACCTCCGATATCCGTATTTCCATCTCCATTATTTTCATCACCTTGTCCTCCAATTGCTAAACCTGCATAGATTTTTGCGAGAGCAGGTTTATAATTATTAAAATCTTTGTATAATACGGTAGAGGTTAAACCCAAGGTTGGCTCTCTTTCGAGATCCTGTGTACAAGATCCTGTTGAAATTAAAGTTCCTAATGTAATAGTTCCAATAATTAGTTTTTTATATAAATACTTATTTTTCATGATAGATTAAAATTGAAAGTTAAACCCTACTGAATAAACTTTAGGTCGTTGATAAAATCCGTTATCAATTCCACCAAAAACCTCAGGATCCACACCTTTGTATTTGGTGATTACAAATACATTTTGAGCCATTGCATTTATTCGTAAATTTGTGCCTTTCCCCATAAATTCACCTGCGTTATATCCAACCGTAATGTTATCCATTCTTAGGAACGAAGCATCTTCTATAAACATATCAGAGAATAACTGTGTAGTTGCAAACTGAGTATTTAGAACACTTGAATTGGTATTGCTTAAGAAATTGTTTGCCTGAATATTTGCTATGGAACTGTTAGAAGCTGAATTATTATAAACATAGTTACCTAAAACCGCTCTAAGGGATGTTCCAATATCCCATTTCTTAAACTTCACCTTTGTGGAAAAACCTAGTATAACATCCGGATTCGGTGATTTGTAAAAATATTTATCATCTTCTGTTATTTTTCCGTCCCCATTTCTGTCAATGTAAGCCCCGTCCAATGGTTTTCCGTTAGCACCGTAGACCTGTTGATAAACGTAAAAGGCATTAAGAGGTTGACCAACTGTAATTGCCTGAATATAATTGTTGATTCCAGAAATACTTCCAGCAGGTATCTTATAAGCAGAATCTACATATTGTGAAAGACTCGTAACTTTAGGATTGAATCTCGTTGCATTAAAATTTACATCCCACGTTAGATTTTCATTTTTTATCGGAATGATATTTAAATTAGCTTCAAATCCCTTATTAGCAATAATTCCAACATTTTTAATATTAAAGTTATTTAAATCTCCAGCCCAAGTTGGAACTTTTGCAATCAGATTCTCAGATTTCTTATCAAAATAATCTATTGAACCATTAATCCTACTATTAAGAATTTCGAAATCCAACCCTAAATTTTTTGTGGTTGTAGTCTCCCAAACCAGATTAGGATTATAAACATCCGGACGAAGTAACGTATAAAAGTTATTCCCAAATTGATACTGAGCAGTACTACTATTGCTATATGAATATGAACCAAAAGCAGGATAAAAATTACCTGTTTCCTGTTGTCCTGTTTTACCCCATCCAGCTCTTATTTTCAAGGAATTTATACTTGAAATATTCTTCAGAAAATTTTCTTCATTGATTTTCCAAGCAACTGACACTGCCGGGAAATTACCCCATAAGTTATTTTTATCAACTCCATTCCAGAATGTAGAAGAACCATCTCTTCTTATTGATCCGTTAATGACATATTTATTAGCTATAGTAAAAATACCTCTAGCATAAAAAGACAATAAGGTTCTTCTTGTGTCTCCGGGAGTTGAATAATCTGTTTTTTGGTTGCCATAATATGTAGGTGCTTCAGGAGTAATAGAACGAGTATCCTGATAAGAATAACCTGCAATAATATCCAAATTGGTATCTATTGCATCAATTTTCTTAACATAATTTAAATATGACTCGAAAAGTTTACTTTTTATTTCTTGGGAATACGAACGGTAAGATCCTAAACTCCCTATTCCTTGAGCATAGTCTTTTGATACATTTACAGATCCATCACTTTTTGCATAATCATATGATCCCGTCACATTTAAACGTAAATCAGGCAGAAAATGGAATTTATAATCTAATTGAAGGCTAGGTATAATCCTAAAAACAGACGAAAGATCTCTTTTCCCGTACAATAATCCCAAGGGATTTCTGGTACCATTTACATTTAGTCCTGTAGCCTGATTTTGAGGATCCAACCACTCATAATACCCTCCATAATTTGAATTACCAGAATACACAGGCTGAGTAGGATCAAAATAGATAGATGCTCCAATAGCCCCTTTATCTGGAAATCTGTTCTCAGAAAATGTTCCTTTAAAGTTACCATTAACAGTTAAGTGATTATCAAAAAATTTAGGTGAAAAATTTAAACCTAAAGATGTTCTTTTAAACTCATTTGTTCTAACAATACCATTTTGTTCATTATATCCTATAGAAACTCGATAAGGTAATTTTTTAATACCTCCGGAGAAAGCTATATTATTGTCAGTTCCCCATGCTTGTTGATAAATCTGATCCTGCCAATTGGTATTTGCATTTCCTAGGTATGTCTTTTGAAGTGCAGTTCCGTATGTATTTACAAAATCTCGAAATTGGCTGGCATTGAGGACGTCCACATTACCCATTTTGGTAGAGACTGAAAAATTGGTATTGAAGTTAACTTTCAATTTACCTGTAGTTCCTTTCTTTGTTGTAATTAAAATGACCCCATTTGAAGCTCTGTTACCATAAATCGCTGCGGAAGAAGCATCCTTTAAAATATCAAAAGTTTCAATATCATTTGGATTTATGAGAGCTAATGGATTAGTGGCACCACTTAAGCTATTAAAGTCAATAGGTACACCATCAATTACTATTAATGGATCATTATTAATAAATGAAGAACCTCCTCTTACTCTTATAGTAGAACCTGCACCGGGCGCTCCACTGTTCCCAGTTATCTGCACGCCTGGGGTTTTTCCCACAATTAATTGGTCTGCAGTTGCTGCACCACCATTAAAATCTTTTGATGTCACTGAAGAAATAGATCCTGTTAAATCTGTTTTCTTCTGCTTTCCATATCCAATCAGCACCACTTCCTCTATTTTCTTTTCTTTAGTCACAGAGTCTTGTGCATAAACCATTGAACTGGCCAATAAAAAAGCAGGTGCTATTTTTAATACCGTTGTAAAATTTCTCACAATATTTTTTTTATATAGTTTCGTTTTTGTAGTAATAATGGCGTGAAAACCACGCTTGCAATTTAGAAAAAAATTAGAATTATCATAAATTTAATAAAACTTTAGATAATTTTATGTAAATTAAACGCGGTCCAAAGATTAGATTTCTGCTTTTCATCAATTTACACGATCTTATGCATTGCATAATATTATCGCAGGATTAACAAAAAGTTAAACAAACGTTTAACAAAATGTAATATTTATTTCCCAATAATCGCTTATTGTTGCTAATATTAAGGGCCATCAAGAATTTTCGGGAGATAATCCGTATATTTGTAGTTAAATTATTACTATAAATGTCAAACAGAAAGATGATTACGGCAGCTTTGCCTTATGCAAACGGACCGGTTCATATAGGACATTTGGCAGGTGTTTATATTCCTGCGGATGTTTACGCAAGATTTCAAAGAAGGTCAGGAAAAGATGTAGCGTTTATCTGTGGTTCGGATGAGCACGGAATTCCTATTACCATAAGAGCCAAAAAGGAAGGAGTTACTCCTCAGGATATTGTGGATAAATACCATGAGATCATTAAAAAATCTTTTTCAGATCTTGGAATTTCATTCGATGAATATTCCAGAACCACTTCTAAAAAACATTATGAAACCAGCCAGGATTTCTTTAAAACATTATATGAAAAGGGAAAATTTACTGAGGAAGTTTCTGAACAATATTTTGATGAGCAGGCTAACGAGTTTTTAGCGGACCGCTATATTGTAGGAACATGTCCTAATTGTGGGAATGAAAATGCTTACGGAGATCAGTGTGAGAAATGTGGTACTACCCTTTCTCCTTCAGAACTGATCAATCCGAAATCAATGTTAAGTGGAAATGTTCCGATCCTTAAAGAAACCAAAAACTGGTATTTACCTTTAAATGAATATGAAGATTTCTTAAACGAATGGATCATTGAAGGCCATAAAGACGACTGGAAGCCCAATGTATACGGGCAGGTAAAATCATGGTTAAATGACGGATTAAAACCACGTGCAATGACCAGGGACCTCAACTGGGGAGTTCCGGTTCCTCTTCCTAATGCAGAAGGAAAAGTATTGTATGTTTGGTTCGATGCTCCTATCGGATATATTTCATTCACTCAGGAATGGGCAGAGAAAAACGGAAAAAACTGGAAGGACTACTGGCAAAGTGAAGACAGTGACCTGATTCACTTTATCGGAAAAGATAATATTGTATTCCATTGTATCATTTTCCCGGCAATGATGAAGGCACACGGAGATTATATAATGCCTAAAAATGTTCCGGCATTTGAGTTCCTGAACCTTGAAAACGATAAAATCTCAACTTCAAGAAACTGGGCGGTATGGGCACATGAGTATGTTGAAGATTTCCCGGGACAACAGGATGTTTTGAGATATGCTCTTCTTTCTTCTGCTCCTGAAACAAAGGATAATAATTTTACGTGGAAAGATTTTCAGACAAAAAATAACTCGGAACTAGTAAATAAGTTTGGAAACTTTATAAACAGAGTTATTTCGTTTACAAATAAAAACTTCGAAGGAAAAGTTCCAAATGGTATCTTAGATGAAGAGACTAAAAATGCAATTAAAATTGCATTAGATGAGGTAAGTAATTATCTAGAAAAATATGAATTTAGAAATGCACTAAATTCATTTATGGCTCTAGTAGATTATGGTAATTTATATCTTCAAAATGCCGCTCCTTGGAAAGCGATAGCTGAAAACAAGGATGCAGCGGGTCAAACGATGTTTGTTGGAGCACAAATTGCAGCAGTTGTTGCTCAATTATGTGAACCTTTTATGCCTTTTACTGCTGAAAAGCTATTTGGATACTTTAATATTGACAAAAAGAATTGGAACGAGATAAAAAATTCTGAAATCCAAATTGAAGCTGGTCATAAAATTGAGAATGCACCATTGCTTTTTAATAAGATTGAAGATGACGTTATAGAAGCACAGATTCAAAAACTGGAGAATACAAAACAGAATAATAAAAAAACAAATCCTAACGCAAAACCGATGAAAGAGGAAATTACTTTTGATGATTTTACTAAAATAGACTTAAGAACGGCTACTATTATAGAGGCTGAAAAAGTAGAAAAAGCCGATAAGCTATTAAAGTTTACGGTTGACACAGGAGTTGATATAAGAACAGTAGTTTCAGGAGTTGCTGAGAGTTTTACTCCGGAAGAATTGATCGGAAAACAGGTGATGATCTTATTAAACCTGGCTCCAAGAAAAATTCGTGGAATAGAATCTCAGGGTATGTTATTATTAACCACAAAGCCGGATGGAAAACTATCTTTTGTTACTCCGGATGACAGCAATGTTGAAAACGGTATTGAAATAGGCTAAATATTTAAATGCATAGTAAAAAAATCCCCTAAGGTTTTACCTTAGGGGATTTTTATTTTTATACAATTGTCCTCGCAGGGATACTCATATTCTATTTCTTCATTAGTTTTGCCAAATAAGCATCTTCATCCTGCATCACCTTTTCAATATTGAAACCATTATTTTCTGCAGCATTCTTTAAAGTCTCAAAATCCAGGTATAACCACTTGATAGGATCTTCGGACTCTCCTTTATAGTGTACGATATAATCCAATTCTCCATAATAACCTTCTGCCGGGATATATACTCCGCCATCTTCATCCCGGTCAAACATGTATAAAATATCTGTACTGTCGATTAAAACCTGTCCGTTATCATTGAGCAATAAATGCAGTTTTTGGAGGTAATTATCTATTTCAGCCAGGCTTCCAAAAATCCCGGTTCCATTCATTAACAACAATATGGTATCAAAAGTTTCGCCAGAGAAATCAAGCATATTCTCGCAGACAGCTTTTTTAATTCCTCTTATCTGACACACCTGAATCGATTTTTGGGAAATATCCAATGCCACAACATCCAGATTCCTGATATCCTGAAGATATAAAGAATGAGAACCAGCTCCGGCTCCGATATCTAAAACCTTTCCATAAGATGATTCCAGAGCTTTTTGTTCCAAGGCATTCATCTCTTCAAAGGTTCTGAAAAGATAATCTACAGGAAGTTCATCCAGTTCGGAAATTGAAGTTTCAGTCTGCAAATCTTCAGGATCTTCATTATGATGGTAATCCCAGATTGCTTTTCCCATTAAATCTTTCATAATAACTTTTAATCAAGCAAAGATAAGATTTTTGCCTTGAAAAGCTATCGCGGTAATTGATAGAACAAAAGATAGTCTAATCCAATTAGCGGAGATTAATTTGTTACCGGTAGTAACAGATAGCCCCGATAGGAACGGTTACCCCACAGCAAGAATCGGGAAAGCAAGGCGCGAGGAGTATGAGTGGATAGCGGGAAAAAGCTTCAAAATATACCTATCAAAAGAAACCCGAACGATTTGTCGGGACCATTCTTATTCATTCGCATGCAATTCTCTCCTCCTTTCTGCCTGTGACTCATCTTGCGCAGCACCGGCTTTCCAGTATGAATATGCATATAGCTCAGACTGATTCCAGCTCTTTTCTTTTCTGAAATAATTGCGAACCTCTTTCATGGTGGAGAGTTCACAGGCAATATATCCAAATTTTGAAGTTTCCGGGATCTCCACCCTTCGCACCACCTCAGCAAGCTTGTTTCCTAAGTGAGCATCAGGATTATGAACCCATATGAATTCAATATCGGCCTTGGTTTCCAATTCCTGCTCGTCTTCTCTCCCATGGACTTCGATGACACAAACTCCTTTTGCCGTTTCGGGAAGGGTTTCTAAAATGGCACTCAAAACCGGAATTGCAGTACCATCACCAATAAGAAAATACCAATCTGCCTGAGGATAAAGTTCCTTGGCCTCTGTACGCATCATCACGCCTAGCTTTGAGCCCTTTTTCGCATCTCTAGCCCATTTTGAAGCAGGACCACTATCACCGTGATCAATAAAGTCAATAACCAGTTCATTGGCTTCAAAATCAATTCCCCGATGCGTATACGTACGGATAAAGGGAGCGACTTCCTTTGATGGATGGATCCATTCATGATTTTCATTTAAAGTTGGAAAATAGATCTCGTTCAGCCCATGGGGAGGAATCGCAATTTTATTGTTATCACCGATCGTTGTATTTCTGAACATCGAAACATCTTCGGCCTTAAGATAAACTCTGATAAAATGAGGAGTTATGTATTGTTTTTTGATTACTTCGGCAACGATCTGCCCTGCTTGCATTGTAGCCATACCTTTTTTTTTTAATTAATATGCTATACACCAATCATCCTTTGAAGCCTTTGATAATAGGACATAAGGATAAAGAACATTCTTCATAAAGAATGATACAAATGTAGTTAATTATTTTTATTACGTCTAAATAAAAATAATATTATTGAAATAAATTACATTTTATCGGGTTCATTTTCATACCATAAGATACCAAACAAGAAAACGTAAACCCCAGACTCAAAATAAATCCGGGGTTTACAAGTGAAAAACAAGGTATCTTTACAAAGCGGGACCAGCCGCATCTTTTATTTCTTCTAACAATTTTTTACGTTCTCTCAATCTCCTTCTGGCAATCACGGATTTACCACCCAGCATTCTGATAAATCTACCATACTGAAACCGTTCTTTACCGAAATGATGGGTTAAAACGTAAGCCAATACCCCTAAACCTACTATTATAATGTAACCAAATATCTTTTTGGACGCGATAATGATCGCATTCAGCTGAACGAGTTTCATATTACCGGAAAGTGTTTGAGGAGTCACTGTCATTCCATCAATATAAACAGCCAGATCTCCTACCGCCACCACCTGAAAGTGGTATTGAAACCATGAATAGATTGCTGAAAATATACCTACCGCTAAGAATGTTCTCCAAACCAGCACCAAGCCGATTGCAGCAAGCATATCATCAAGCTCCAGTTTATCAAGCGTATAATACCATACTGAGATAAACAATGAACACATCCCATAACCTTTTAAAAACATAGGCAGATACCAACCTTCATAATTGAATTCCAATACCATTGAAAAGTACATGATCACAGCATATCCTATCATCGCAGAAAATCCTGAAAAAATGAACATCTTTAAAGGTTTTTCATTTTTAAACCAGAAAATAGCTGTAATCCCAGCCAAAATAATTCCCGGAATCATCAGGATGCTGAGCCTTGCATTGGTCAATTGATCATATCCCAATACTCCCACCGCAAACGTATTTTGCAAAGTTGTTGTCCCTAAAAACATTCCCAGCCAGAACAACATGAACAATCCATTCTGGACATTGTTTCTTTTGAATATGGAAAATGACAGATAAGGTCTTTTTAATGTTAATTGTCGTGTTGCCAATAACGCAAAACTTATAAAAGCACCAATGCTGGCCTTCACTATTTTCGAAGAATTCCACCAATCCTGCTGCTTTCCAAAAGAATATACATATGCCGAAAACATGAATGAGGAAATAAAAAGCAGAATACTCAGCCAATCAATATAATGCAAAGGAACTTTAAGGGCAAAATATTTATCATGCATAAAGATCCAATGAATCATTGCCAGTACAAAACATAAAACGGACACAATAATGTAAAAATGCTGCCAGTTGTAAAGAACAGACACTTCTACAGCATAATAACTTGCCACCTGATTCATCATAAGGACGAACGTATAAAATGCTCCGTAGAACATCCCCCTGTTTCCTATCATTGCCATTAATGGTAAGAACAGTTCAATAGTAACCATCATTTTCAGAAAACCGATGACTAGTGCTGTTATTACGATTACCATTGGCTGCAGCGTGGTAGCATTAACATAGCTTAATAGTCCTAAAAGAACAAGAATTAAAGTGATCTTATCGCGTACCTTAAATCTCATCTTCATTCTTAGAACTACAGGCATACAGGCTCCCATTCCTATTGTCGTTGCATAATTTGCCCATAGAAAATATTCTGACAGAGCTCCTGTTCCTCCTACAAGATAACTTATATTACCTGTATACACTCCCCCCAACGGCATTACCACGGCAAGAAGTAATACGATCAGTAAAAGCTGAACCGGCTTTGGAACCCAATCATGATATAAGCCTTTGTTATACATTTTTTAATTTTTTTAGATGTTACAGACAATTGAAAAAGTTGAAAAAGATATCTTACGGACAAATTTTTCAATTTTTCAATCTTTCAATCTTTCAATCTTTCTTGTTAACATTCACATTCATATTCATCCCCGCACTCAGTTTATTGATATCCTCTTTTTTATTAGCGGTAGTAAATTCTATTCTTACGGGAATTCTCTGCTGCACTTTAATGAAGTTACCGGTAGAATTGTCTGTCGGAACACTGGAATATCTCGATCCTGTAGCTGCAGAAATAGCCGTAACAATTCCTTCAAATTGTTGTCCGCCGAGCGCATCCGCCGTCATTGTCATCTTCTCTCCAATTTTAACATTTGGCATCTGGCTTTCCAGAAAATTGGCAGTTACCCATTTCTGACCATTCAGTACAATCGTAGCTACCTGCTGCCCCGGCTGGATCAGTTGGCCTTCGGAAATCGTTCTTCTCCCCATAACGCCGTCATAGGGTGCTGTAATTACGGTATAAGAAAGATTGATTCTTGCCATATCCAATGCCGATTTTGTTCTTTTGATCTCGGCATCATTGATCCCAAGCTTGCTTTTAACTTCCGTCGTAGAAAGGTTAGCTGATTGCTTTTGATTAACTAATGTTTCGTAAGCTGCTTTTTGTGCATCATATTCTGTTTTCACCTGGTCATATTGTTGTCTGGTAACAGCTTCTGAAGCCAATAGGTTTTTGTACCTGTTCAGGTTTTGTTCGGCATTCCATAATCTGGCTTTTGCCCCTGCTAAATTAGACTCCATCACGTTAACATTATTAGAAACCGTATTTACGGATGATGACGTAGCGGAGCGCTGTGCCAAAGCATTTTGATACGCTGCTTCGGCCTGGCCTAGCTGGGTTAAAATTTCATTTTTATCTAAAATAACCAAAGTATCTCCTTTTTTTACCTGCTGGTGCTCAATAAATTTAATTTCTTTGATATAGGCTGAAACCCTGGTATTGATTGGATTGATAAATTCTTCAACCTGGGCTGCTTCTGTATAAGTCTTATCTCCGATATGAAAATATTCCCTAACCAGCCAGAATAAGCCAAAACCAATAGCCAGAAATACAATAATATTGGAAATAATTGCTCTAATTTTATTTTTCCTAGCTTCCTTCTTTTTAGCTACTGCGCTTGAAACCGCAGGTGCCTGTTCTATATTTTGTTGTTCCTTGTTTTCCATTATCTTGATTTTCAGTTTTAAAAATTAAAGTGTTCCCGTAGATTTTAAAAGATTATAATATTGATACAGAACATTGATCTCTGCATTGGCAAAGTCCAGTTCAGACTGTAATTTCTGATTTTGAGCATCAATCATTTCGGCTTGTACAGCCAGCTGATTAAGATATTTAGCCTCTGTAATCTTGTAATTCTCTTCGGCCAGTTTTTTGGCGTCATTAAGAATATCAGCCTGCTGAATAGATTCCTGGTATTTAACATAAGCCGCATTAACTCCCATGTCTACATTTTGCTGAACTAAAGTCATTGCATCTCCGGCTTGCGTTTTTTGTATTTCTCCAAGTTTAATTTTCTCTTTCGTTTTATAAAGATTGTCGATATTGTAACTTAGAGAAACTCCTGCCTGCCATCCTCCGGAATACATATCCAGAACAGGATTTCTTGTCGTAATCGGGCGCTGTAATGTATAACCTCCAAAACCGGATAACGTAGGAAGCTGATCGGTTTTTATAATCTCTATATTTTTATTTGCAACATCAATATTCGTTTTGGCAGACTTTAGCTGTGGATTACTGTTATGAGCCAGATCCATATAATACTCCATTCCGATACCCGCTTCCTTATTGTCTAAACTTTCGACAGGAATAATTTCTGTTTCAGAAGGTAACCCTAATGCAATATTCATATTATAATTAAGGATCTTCCGGTTATTAACGAGCGTTAAGATTCCCTGATCGAGATTCTTTATTGCCAACTCTCCACGGATCACTTCATTGCGGGTAACCATTCCTTGCTGATAAAATTTCTGGATGTTTTTCAGGCGTTCCTGGGCCAGTTTCTTATTATTCTGAAAAACGGATTCCTGATTAAGAATTTTGTAGATATCCAGATAATTGGATATAACTAAGAGCTTAACGTCCTGTTTATTCTTTTCAAGATCCAATTCAGAAAGCTGTTCCCTTAATCCGGCTAATTCTATAGATTTATTCACCAATCCTCCTTTGAAGATCAACTGAGTAGCCTGTACTGCATATGAGCTTCCATAGTGAGGCATAGGAATAGTGGTAGAACCCGAAAAATCTTTGTCAATTGCTACTGCATCTCCCAAGTAAAACTGACTTGTTGATGCCGTTATATTAGGCAACTTCTGTAGTTTTGCGACACCTGTCTGTTGTTTTGCAATATTGATATTTTGAGCGGTAACTTTTAGCTGCTGATGATTCTGAAGAGCCAGTTCAGCGACCTCATTCGCTGTCATTTGTCTGACTTCCTGAGAAAAAAACAGCGCAGGGAATATAGCTATCAAAACTGATAGTGCTGTTTTTATGTAATGTATCATTTTACCTTGTTTTTACATAGGCAAAGTTACGGCAACACAGAAATCAAACAAATGTTTGATAACTGGAAAAAGATGTTCAAATGTAGGATTTACCTGTCAAACTGATTTCTGTATTGGGTGGGACTGATCTCTAAATGCTTCTTAAAAAAGTGAGAAAATGAATACTGATCACTAAACCCAAGCATGGAAGAAATCTCTGAAACAGACTTTTTGGAAGAGTTTAGAAGTACTTTGGCTTCGTTGACCACTATAGCCGCTATGATCTGACTGGCCGACTTTCCGGTAATAGATTTCACCACCGACGAAAGATGTCTGGTTGTAATGGACTGTCTTTCGGCATAGAACTCAACAGCTCTTTCCGTATGGTGATGTTCTGCGAGATCTGTCAAGAAGATAAAAACAATTTCTTCCTGTCTAGACATCTGCCCCATGGCGTTGCTATCCTCCTTGGAAATAATCCCGGCCATCTGGTAGCAAAAAACGGAAAATAAGTGTTCCACTATCTCCTTTTTATACATCATTTCCGTTTCCGAATCCAGTATATATTTAAGGAAATTAACACTTTTCCACACCAACTCCATTTCATCCTGCTGAAAAGGAACTCCTTTATTCATTTGTTGCCTGAAATAACGGTATCCGATAAGACGGTTAAATTTCAGGGATAAAGCAGAAATAAACTCCCTTTTATAAGAAACCATTCTGGATTGAAAGTCATCACTTACCGATACCATTTCATAAACAGTCTGGGGATCGGTTACCATAAACATATTGGGCATAAGTTCAAGGTCCCTGAAATGCTGACGAAGCTTTATAGTCCCGGTTTTAACAAATATAAACGCAGGATTATCTGGACGAAAGGGTTTTTCGACAGAAATTCTTTCAAAGATATTATGCTGTGTAAAGATCTCTACACCGAATTTTTCCAGGACAGACATACCACAAATGTATTCAATCTCTTGGACGATTGCAAAATTTTATTAATTTCGTATTAACCAAATTCCAAATTATGAGAAAGATAGATTTATTTTTCGCAGAATATTGTAAAAACCACAGAAATAAAACCAATAAGCTCATTCATTGGATGTGTGTTCCTCTCACTTTTTGGAGCATATTAGGCTTTATCTCCTTACTTCCTTCACCGCATATTTGCTCTCCTTACTTTGGTTGTGCCAGCATCATAAGCATGGTTGCAGTTGCATTCATTACGCTATTTTATCTCAGACTATCCTTCCTGATCAGCATGATGATGCTTATTATCATGATATTGATGGAGGGTTCAATATATATGGTTAATATACGATTCTTGAAAAACGCATGGATTATTTATTTTTCAATATTCGTGGTTACCTGGATCTTAAGACTTTTCGGACACAGAATCGAAGGTAAAAAGCCTCCCTTCTTAAAAGATCTTCAATTCCTTCTAATGGGGCCTATTTGGTTATTAACCTTTATTTTCAAAAAGACAGGAATAAAATATTAACAGTCTTTCTTTTGAATTATGCATCATTTTTGATAAGATTCATAAAAAGAATCATGAAGAACTTAATTTTACCCTTATTGCTCATAATATGCATTCATTGCAGTAAATCAGATGGTGTCGCCAGTCCAAGAGCTAGTGCTGATCTTGTAGAAGTACTACCGGATGATAAAACAGCTAATTTCTCAAAAAACGAACTAGTTCCTTCGCCTCAAGAGGAACCGCGGGAAAATACACCAAAAAAAATCGATACCATTTCTAAAAAAATCATTAAAAATGGAGAAATGCGTATCCAAGTTTCAGATATTAAAAAATCCCTGGATCAGGTAAATGAAGCCTTAAAGAAAAATAATGCTTATATACAAACAGAAGATTTTCAAAACTCAGATGAAGATGAAAACCTGAGCCTTACGATCCGTGTGCCTCATAAAAATTTTGATGCTTTAATCAATTCTTTTTCTAATGGGATAGGTTCTGTTTTATCTAAAAACATTTCCTCTGAAGATGTTACGGAAGAGTATACAGATGTAAGCATCAAACTAGCCAACAAAAAGATTTATCTTGAAAAATACCGGGATTTGCTTAGGAGAGCCTCCAATACGAAGGATATGCTTGAAATCCAGGAAAAAATCCGTGGTCTGGAAGATGAAATAGATGTTGCAGAAGGAAAACTTCGTTTTATTGATGACCGTGTGAACTACAGCACACTCAATTTGAGTTTATATAAAGAAAAAATAAGAAGTTCAGCTACATCAAAAATAGGTTTTGGAAGCCGGTTCGGAGACTCCATTACCCAAGGCTGGAATAGTTTTATAAGTTTCATACTAGGACTCATCTCTTTTTGGCCATTCTTTTTAGCCATCCCGCTTATTGTTTTCCTTTGGAGAAAATGGAAAGGAAGAAGAAAACAAAAATAGATCTGAATATCTATATCCGGATCTATTTTTGTTTTTAAAACTATGCATTAAAATGCTTCTTTACCATTTCCAGCACTTTCTCGTCTGACATTTGCTGGGACGTGTCTAATGTAATTTTCAGATCCTTGAACTGAGCAGTATCATGCAGATAGTGTTTTAATTCTTCCTGAATTTTTCCCGGACCGGTAATATATACTTCCTGAGAATTTATTAATAAATGTTCAACTTCTTTAAAAAACTTAATCCGATTCGTCCTTTCCGCATTATTACCTGCATTTTCACTTGAATTACCATGCTGAATCTCAGCTTTTACAGGATTACAAAGAAAAAATTTAAAGGCATTTTGTGCATCGTGATTTTTTGCAACGATAGCTTTTTCGGTATCTATCCAGATTCCTGCTAATTTTTTGTCTGACATAATCTTGTATTTTAATGTTACTCTATATAGAACAACAATGGTGCAAAGACGACGTTAATGCATGTTAAAAATAATTGCACTAAAAAAATTAAACAACAATGAAACAAGACCTGTTATACGAAAACTCTTTATAAGAAAGATCTACATAATTATTTACCAAGCACAAATACAGCGGGGATTTTATGAAGTTCCGGTTTTTTCTTTTGCCATTCTTTAATGGTTTTCGTCTGAATAAATTCATGCTCAGGATCGTTGATATTAGCAGCGATACACAATTTTGTATTGGGAGATAAAAATTTACACAGATCTTCGATAAGGGGATTATTCCGATAGGGCGTTTCCATAAAAATCTGGGAATATCCTGTCTTCTGTACAAGGCTTTCCAAATGCAGAATTTGTTTTTTCTTTTCTCCTTTATCAATAGGAAGGTATCCGTTAAACGAAAACTCCTGACCGTTAAACCCACTTGAAATCAGAGCCAGGATAATAGAAGATGGTCCTGAAACAGGTATTACTCTTATATTTTTTTCATGGCACCATTTCACAATCAGATTTCCCGGATCAGCAATGCAGGGAAGTCCAGCTTCAGAAAGCAATCCAAAATCCTGACCTTTTAACATGAGTTCCTGAGCATCTTTAATGTCCGCATTCTCGGTGTATTTATCCAGTAAAAAAAGCTTGAGATCGGATTGTTTTTTTTCAGGAGCAAAGAATTTAATGACCTTTCGGGCAGTTTTTTCATTTTCCACAAAGAAATAATCGGTTTGCATGATATAATCATTCATCACCGGTGAAAAATGATTGATAGGAGTATTTTCTGATAAATAGGCTGGAAGTAAAAAAAGCATTTTTTTATTTTTGGGTTCTTTCTTTTAATGAGGGTTGTTGAAAATATTGGGTCAGATCCATTGAGAACGTCACTGAGGTGATTTTCCATGTCCCGCTGATCTTCATTAAGGTCCATATTTCTTTTCCCCAGTTACTCATTTTTCCGTCATACCAAAAGCTATAATCGAAATTAGCGGAAGCTATGGAACCGTCTTCAATGATCCTGATATTATCAAACTTTTCTTCTGATTTATCGTCTTTAAAACCCTTAATAAAGGTTTTATAATCATCGGTAAAGTGGCTTTCTGCTTTTGGATTTTTTTCAAGACGTTTCAATTGAGTCCTTTCACTATATGTTCCCGTCCATAAAACCGGTTCCTGAAAAAGGGAAAGAAATTTACTTTCATCCCTGGTTTTGATGCTTGTCATAAAATCATCCATTACTTTCCTAATAGCAATCTCGTCGTTTGTCTGGGCAAATAGAAAGTTGGCAATTAAAACAAAAAAGAAAATCAAGTATTTCATTTAATTTATAATTTGATTACGGATCGTATTGCATGCTTCATCCAAAAGTTGATACACATCTTCAAAATCATCCATATTTCCCCAATAAGGATCGGGAACTTCAGCATTTTCATGATTTCCTGCAGCTTCTAAAAACAGAAATATTTTCTGCCTTTGTTCCTCATTTTTTGCTTTTGAAATTACATCCCCATAAATATCAATATCCATACAGTAGATTTTATCAAAATTTTCCAGATCCGCTTTGGTGATGGGTCTGGATCTTTGTTTGGAAATATCAATCCCATGATTAGCTGCCGTTTTTATCGCCCGTTTATCCGGATGTTCACCTTCATGCATTGAAATCGTTCCCGCAGAATCCACTACAAAACCGGGAGGGAGCTTTTCTTTCATAATTCCTTCTGCTAAAGGGCTCCTGCAAATGTTTCCCAAGCACACCATCAATATTTTCATGTTACAATTCTATGAATTAAGGACTAGCATATCTATCAAAATTAAACAAAAAAATGAAGAATAATTCCTATCCTTCATTTTCTTTATATCAAATTAAATTATTCTAGTGTTTGATTCTTTCCGTAAGCTCTTTTACGTACTTTTTCACTTCTTTGTCTATCTTGGAAACATCTTTAATAGTTTCACAAGCATACATTACCGTTGAATGATCTTTACCTCCCATTTCTTCACCGATTTTAGTAAATGTAGCATTGGTAAATTCCTTTGCAAAATACATGGCCAGCTGTCTTGGAAGTGCAATTTCCCTTTTTCTTGTTTTCGAAAGTAACTGCTCTCTTTTAATACCAAAATAATCACATACGATCTCCTGAATATAAGGAATGTTGATGATTTTTTTCTGATTGGCTGCAATCTTATTGATGGTATCTTTCAATAACTCAAGACTAAGATCGGATTTATAAATTGTGGAGTAAGCAATTACAGAATTGATCACCCCTATAAGTTCTCTTACGTTGGTCTTTGCTTCAGCCGCTAAGAAGTCGAGCATATCTTCCGTCAGTACAATACCATCTCTGCTTAACTTATCAACGATAATTTTTCTTCTGGTTTCCAGATCCGGAGATTTGATCTCTGCAGAAAGTCCCCATTTGAAACGGGAAACGATTCTGTCCTGAATATCCATGATATCTACAGGAGCCTTATCAGAAGTCAGAATGATCTGCTTTCCATTCTGATGCAGATAATCGAAAATGTGGAAGAAACTATCCTGTGTCGCCGATTTACCGGACAAGAACTGAATATCATCAATGATCAAAACATCCACCATCTGGTAGAAGTTAGCAAACTCGGTTTGCTTATGTGCCTTTGCTGCTGAAATGAATTGCTGTATGAATTTTTCAGAAGACAAATAAAGGACTACTTTATCCGGAAACTGGCTTTTAACTTCCAATCCTACCGCTTGTCCCAAGTGTGTTTTACCCACTCCATATCCTCCATATAAAAACAATGGATTAAAGGCAGTAGCACCAGGTCTTTTTGCTATAGATCTTGCTACTGTTGCAGCAAATTTATTGCTTTCTCCCTCTACATAGTTATCAAAAGAAAAATCAGATTTCAGATTGGAATCGATATTTACTTTTTTAATTCCAGGTACAACAAAAGGATTAACAATATTGGATGAAAAACCTTGAGGCATTGTTTCCTGCACTTTCGGTGTAGGAACACTTTTCCCTTTCATGTTCATGGTAACTGGTTTTTCTAAGCCATTAGGCTTATTTTCCATTACAGAATACCATAATTTTACTCCTTTACCTATATTTTTCTTCAGGGCCGCAGAAAGTAGAGATAAGTAATTATCCTCAATATATTCCTTGTAAAAATCACTAGGTACCATTAATGTAAGATTATTGTCAACCAAAGAGATTGGCTGCACCTTATCGAACAATAAGTCGAAGGATTTTTCAAGTTTTTTCAAATCAGAATTATCTTCAGCTGCGTTAAGATTGTCACGCATAAACTGAAGGCACTTCTGCCATATCATCATTAAATTTTCATCCATATTTATGCCCCGATTAATTCTTTAGTTAGTACTGTGTTTAGAAGGAAGACAAAGGTCTAATTTTTTATTTTCAAAAAAAAATTTTGCAGGTATTGATTATTTAAAAATATATTTGTATGTATAATTTGAGACCCAAAATGATACACACAATCCACTCAATACGAGTACGTTACGCCGAAACCGACCCTATGAAATATGTCTATTATGGCAACTATGCAACGTACTTTGAAATTGGCAGAGTTGAGCTATTTCGATCCATCGGAATGTCATATAATGAAATTGAAAACCAGGGAATTTGGTTACCCGTTTCCGATTATAAAATTAAGTATTTAAAACCAGCTTTATACGATCAAAAATTAGAAATCCACACCTATATAAAAAAAATACCCGGAGTACGGATTGAATTTGAATATGAAATCTACAACGAAGATGGAGTAAAAATTACCGAAGCTTCTACCACCCTGTTCTTTCTGGATTCATCAACCAACAAAATCATCAGATGCCCGGAGCATTTATTGAATCTTTTTAAAGCAAACTGGAAGGTTGAAGAAAATACCCCTGAATAATTACGGTATATAATTTTTTTAACTATCAACTATTTCATTCCTTTGTTGAAGTTTAATTTACATTTAACAATTACGCAGAATATATGAAGATTGCATTTCTTGGCCCACATGCAAGTTTTACTCAACTTGCCACCACACAACTTTTTCCTGAGGAAGACCTATTACCACAGGCAAATATCCTGGATTGTTTTGAAGCAGTAGAAAAAGGAGAAGTTGCTAAAGCTGTTGTCCCATTGGAAAACTCCATTGAAGGTACCGTTTCCATGACATTAGATTATCTGTATAAAACCCCTGCAATAAAAATCGAAGCTGAAGCTGTGATGCCCATTGCACATCACTTAATGATTCATCCCAACAATTCTATTGAGGAAATCGAGAAGATTTATTCCCATCCGCAGGCATTGGCTCAGAGTTTTCATTTTTTAGATGAACACTACAAGAATGTTCAAAGACAGGATTTTTCTTCTACGGCCGCCGCAGCCAAGTTTGTATCCGAGAACCCTGATCAAAAGATCGCAGCTGTCGCCAACCAATTTGCTGCTAATCTTTATGGTTTAAAAATCATTAACCGGAATATTCAGGACTTTGAGCAGAACCATACACGCTTTATCGTGATCTCTAAAGAAGGAAATTCTTACAAAAACGAAAAATTAGAGGTTCTTGGGGAAAAATCCGGGATGCTCATTACATTACCTGAAGATCATGCCGGAGGATTACACCAGGTACTATCAGTATTCGCCTGGAGAAAGATGAATCTTAGTAAAATAGAATCCCGGACCTTAAAAACGGGACTTGGAAACTACTTTTTCTATATCAATGTGGTAGGTGAATGGCATCCGATCCTGCATGGAAATGCAATACAGGAGCTTGAATCCATCCGCGCAGATGTTGATTTCCTTGGAAATTACAAAGAGTACTTATTAGAAAGTTAAATCTTATTAAAAATACAGGATAGTTATAATATTATCTAAGAAATATAACCTACTAAAAAGCTGTCAGACGTTCTGACAGCTTTATTTTTACATTAAATAAAAATTATTCAATAAAAAGGGATTTATTTAAATTATTTTATTTATCTTTATTCTCAAAAAATTTAAGTATATTTACTTATAGTATAAATACGTAACGTTATATTGAATATAAATTGTAAATTGTTAAAATATTTAAACATAATTTACAATAACTTTATATAAAATATAACCTACAGGCATAATTTTTGCTGTATTTTTACGAAACTAAAACTAGAACCATAACAATTTAAACTTTTATAACATGAAAACTAAAATTTCCATTCTGATCTTATTTTTGATCTCATTTCAAGCCTTTTCACAGGTAGGAATAAACACCACAACACCAGCAGCTACTCTTGACGTAAACGGAGATGTGAAAGTACGCCAGGTTCCAACAACGACAACATTAACTGGATTTGATGTTATGATGTATAATATTGCTACCGGTGAATTACAACAAGCAGATCCTGCATTAGTAGCGAGTGCCGGAAGTGGTGGTGCTACAAACCCTACCCTGTTTGCTGCTAAAAAAACAGCAGGAATCAGTTTATTAAGCTTAGGATTGTTTCCTTCCGGATTTAGAGGAGTTAACTTCCTGACAGCAGAAAGAACAATCGGTAGTGCAGCATTATTCTCTGATACCGACAATACGTATGTTGTTCCATCTGACGGAGTATACGCTATTGGATTTACTTTCCGTTACGGAACAGGATTACAAGCTTCAATCCTTGCCAACAGCCCGGGAGTAGGAATCGTTAGAACAAGAGCAGGGGTAGCTACTACAATAGATAGCCGTGCATTTAGCGGAGCAAACCTAATTCTGTTAAGCTTAACAATTTCAGAATCCAGCTTGAACTCAATCTATAGCTTACAGGCAGGAGATAAGATTTCATTCGGTCTTGTAGGGTCATCTGCGCTTGACGTAGGTTTACTTGGATCAAGTGTTGCTTCATTCTATATTTACAAAGTATCTAACTAGGACTTTTATTTAATTTAATCACTATACACCGTTAATCCATCATATCCCAATATGATGGATTAATTGTTTTTACGAGTAGCTTAACAAACATTTATTTATATTTGATCAAACAAATGAAAATTATGACGGCAAATTTCCTGGTTATTCTACTGATTGTATTGATTGTTATTGTTTATAGTAATTTAAATAGCAGAATACAAAAGCTTGAAAAGAAAATTTCAGACTTACAGGAAAATACTCCTAAAGACATTCCGGTTGCAGGGCTAAAAAAAGAATCTACAAGTCCATCTCAGCTATCTCCTGAAGCTTCACCTATCAATACACATCATGAAAAAGAATCTGCACCGGAGATCTACCCCAACATTCAGGAACAGGTACCATCAGATCAACAAACAGACTGGCTTTCCCCTATTATGGGTTTTCTTAAACAAAACATTCTGGCAGTTATTGGTATTTTCACTTTGGTTTTAGGTATCGGTTACTTTGTAAAGTATGCCATTGATAAAAACTGGATTGGAGAAGCAGCAAGGGCGACAATAGGATTCTTCATCGGTTCAGCTATTATAATTACAGGTCATTTTCTAAGAAAAAATTATGCAACATTTTCATCTATAATATTGGGAGGTGGTATTGCAATCTTATATTTTACCACTACCATAGCGTTTCGTGAATATCATCTGTTCGCACAGAATACCGCTTTTATTATTACATGCTGTATAACATTATTATCTATCATTCTTTCTTATCGCTATAATAGCGAGGTCCTAGTTATTTTTTCATTATTTGGCGGATTTCTAGCCCCTTTAATGATCAGTTCCGGCCAGAGTAATTACTTATTTTTATTCACCTATATATCTGTTTTAAATATCGGAATGTTTATCATTACCTTTTTGAAACAATGGAAAAGTGTTGGAGGAATTGCATTTTTCTTTACGCATCTCTATTTGTTATATTGGATTGTAGAAAAACCTGAAATATTAAGTATTTATTTTTATCTGATCAATTATGTTATATTTTATGCTTTCGCATTGCTTAACAATATTAAGAAAAACATACTTTTTGCTTTTGATACAATATTATTAGTCCTGGTCAACTTCTTTAGTACTCTAAGTTTAATTTACCTTTTTAACAAATTGGGATATGAACCGGTCATCATATTTCCTCTAATCTTTGCAGCAATTAACGGCTGTCTCGTTTTCAGGGAATATAATAAGAAAAGTTTTAACAGCACTTATTCCATATTTACAGGTATTACTGTAAGCCTTCTAACCATTGCTGTCGCATTGCAGTTCAAAACGCATTTGATCACAAGCATCTGGGCAATTGAAGCAACTTTACTTCTTTTTATCTGGAAAAAAACAAATCTTAGTATTTTTAAAGTTTTCTTTTATATTCTTTTTCCTTTGGTCCTGTTAGCTCAAATCATTACATGGGCACAATATTTCGACGCAAAAGATCTTAACGTAATAATCAACCCTATCTTTTTAACAAGTTTGGTGACAATCATTACCATCCTTTTTAATCTTGCCCTACTCAAAAGATTACAGGGAAATAACACTTCCGGAAATAGCTTCTTTGAAAATGCATTTAAAATCCTTAATTACTCTATCATTTATTTCGCGATATTATTTGAATTGATTTATCAGATTTCTGAACAGCCTTTTGCTATTATTTTAGTATCGGGGCTTTTACTGAGTCTGTTCTACATCTTCATCCTTTTACTACTCGGCAGAAAACTGGAAATAAACAGACAAATCGAAAACGGATTGATTTATTTTTTCTTTTGCCTTACTATCATTCATGTTACTTTCTGTGCTTCCGAGCTTATACATGATATCGTATTAAAGAAAACTTCACCTTCTTTCTATGGAATTTATTTACTATACCTCATTCCTTTTATATATGTATATTATTATAAGGTAATAAACACACCGGATTTTTTGAAAATAAAAATTTCGTATTGGCTCGGTGCCTTTACATTGGTTACTGTTGTAAGCTGTGAATTGTATCATTTATATTTATTGGGAAATTCAGTAAACCTTGCAAAACTGCCTGCACTTCAAAAACATTTTAGCATTCTGTATCTTCCAATCATTTGGGCTATCCTTTCAATTATCTTTATTTATACCGGGCTTAAAAGAGAGAATAATGAATTAAGCAGAATCGGATTCACCCTTATAGGGATCGTTATTGTGAAACTGTATGCATATGATGTATGGCAAATGGATAATATCTCCAGAATTATAGCTTTTATATTACTTGGAGTGATTTTATTGCTAAGCTCATTTATGTTCCAGAGATTGAAAAATATCATTAAAAATCTTGTGGATAAAAAGGAGGAAACTGATAAAAATGAAAATTCAGAATTTTAATAAAAACCATTATTTATACATAATTTTTAATTTATCTTGAAATCACATTCAAATTCTACAAAAAAAACTTATATTTAACCTGTTTTTAATCGTTACTTATTCTTTAGATTATGAAAAAAATACTTTATTCTTTTTTATTAGTATCTTCTGTATGTTTGTTTGGACAGAAGAATCCTTCAGCGAAATTTGCTGTTGCTAATGATATTGTTGGAACAGTTGATATGTTCAAGGACAAATCAGATTTCATACAAAGCATGCATGTTTATAAAACGCCTGCTACTTTGCCACAGAATCTAAAAAAATTCAGTTATCTGGCAGACAATGGGATTACAGAGTTCAAAATCAAAAAAGGATATGAAAACCTTGACAGATTAACATTAGCTCAGCTTAATGTACAAAACAACCTACCCAAAGAAACACCTGTAATCATCGAAGGTTATGAATTTTCTAATCCTGAAACCAGTATTTATGCTGATATTTTAGCTAAAACTGAAGTAAAGGATTACAATGGCAAAAAGTCCCTTTTTATTACAACAACCCAGAAATAATCATTAATTTTTGATCATAAAAAAGGATGCTCAGTGAGCATCCTTTTCTAATACTTATTATTCCATTTTTTTCTGAGTTCTTCATAGATCTTTTTCTCCGTGGCATTATTTCCCGGCTCATAAAGCCTGGTGTCTTTAATTTCTTCAGGAAGGAAATCCTGGTCTACAAAGTTTCCTTCATAAGAATGTGCATATTTGTAGTCTTTGCCATAATTAAGATCCTTCATTAGTTTTGTCGGAGCGTTTCTGAGATGAAGGGGTACAGGAAGATTACCTGTTTGTTTTACTAATGCCAATGCATTATTAATAGCCATATAAGTAGAATTACTTTTAGGAGATACTGCCAGATACACTGCAGTTTCACTTAAAATAATCCGGGCTTCGGGATTACCTATTACGTTGACAGCCTGAAAACAATTATTAGCAATAACCAAAGCATTCGGATTTGCTAATCCAATATCCTCAGCCGCAAGAATAAGCATCCTTCTCGCAATAAATTTAATATCTTCTCCCCCGGCGATCATTCTTGCCAGCCAATATACCGCACCATTGGGGTCACCTCCCCGCATGGATTTAATAAATGCAGAGATAATATCGTAGTGCTGTTCTCCATTTTTATCATATAAAGCCATTGTTTCCTGAAGAACGGCAAGAACATCTTCATTGGAAACCTCAGTTGTCTCTGTATTTTTATATTGATTGAGAACCAGCTCAACAGAATTGATAAGTTTTCTGGCATCACCACCCGAATATTGTATAAATGCACCTTTTTCTCCAATTTTTAAATGGGTATTCTCGTCTTTATTGTACCTATCGAGAGCAATGTCCACCAATTCTTCCAGTTTTTCATAGCTTAAAGCTTTCAGGATATACACCTGACTCCTTGAAAGCAAGGCTGAAACTACCTCGAAACTTGGATTTTCCGTGGTTGCACCTATCAGAACGATCCATCCTTTTTCTACTGCGTGAAGCAATGAATCTTGCTGCGACTTATTAAAGCGGTGAATTTCATCAATAAATAGGATTGGCGATTTTCCTGAAAATAGATTCTGTTTTTTTGCTTCATCAATGACATCGCGAACATCTTTTACACCCGAAGAAACCGCAGAAAGTTTATAGAACTTTCTTCCGGATTTTTCAGAAATAATTTCTGCCAATGTTGTCTTCCCCGTTCCCGGAGGCCCCCATAAAATAAGAGAATTGAGCGTATCGTTCTCAATCATCTTCCGTATTGTTCCCTTCTCACCCGTAAGATGCTCCTGCCCCAGAACATCATCCAGGGTTTTGGGTCTTAATTTTTCAGCTAATGGAATATTTTGATTCAAGATATTTTAGGATTTTTGAGTGAATATTTCAGATTTATGTGTCTGAAACTTATAACAAATTTAAACTAATTTTCATTTTTTTACCCTATTTTTGCATTGTTTTGAAATTAACAGTCAACAAGATCATTACTTTTCCTTTGGTAATTTTAGTTAAATTTTACCAATGGTTTATCTCGCCCTTACTCCCTAAAAACTGTCGTTATGAACCTACATGCTCCCATTATATGGTAGAATCACTGCAGGTGCATGGTATTTTTAAAGGATTGTGGCTGGGTATAAGGAGAATTTCAAAATGTCATCCATGGGGAGGTAGCGGATATGACCCCGTTCCTCCAAAGAAATAAAAATTCAGTAATAAACTATCAAAAAAATAGAAATGAGTAATATTTTTTTCAGAATGTACCTCGTAGTATTTGCCTTCGTTACCCAGTGTATTTTTGCACAGGCATACCCTGGCGGTCTATCGGACGGAAGCTTACAAGTAAATGCTACGGAAATCCCCGTTAAAATCTATTCAACAACTGAAATCAGAGATCTGGACTCTTTTGTGGAAAGACCTATCAATAGTAATGTTCTGGTAATTCTGAATAAGTCTAATTTTGAGCCTGCTTACTTCAATTTCAGCGCTGCAACATTAAGTAAATACAAAGAAGCAAAATACCAGTTTTTTGATAAACACTTTAAGCTGATAGAAACTCCGGCTACTCAGGAAAATATTGAAACTTTCAAATATGCTGTAAAAGCAGACAAACCCATTACAGCTGCAGACCATGTTGAACTGGAAACTCCTTTTAAAATATGGGATCCTTCCAATGGGATCAAACTGGGGCCTGTTACACTTCATTTTTATAGCCTGATGTTCATTTTTGCCTTTGGATTTGGTTATCTCCTGATGGCAAGAATCTTCAAAACTGATAATGTCAATTTAAAATATCTGGAACCATTATTTACATGGACGCTGATCGGAACTATTTTGGGTGCAAGGCTAGGCCACGTTATCTTTTATCAGCCTGAATTATTCAAGGAAGATTTCTGGAGTGTCTTTTTACCAATAAGCACAAAAAACGGCCTGAAATTCACAGGCTTTTCAGGATTAGCAAGCCATGGAGCTACTATTGCTTTAATTCTTACAACTCTTTATTACTCGTTTAAGATCATCAGAAAAAATCCTTTCTGGGTATACGATAGATTAGGAATAGTGGTTTCTTTGGGAGGTGCATTTGTAAGAATGGGAAACTTTTTCAATTCTGAAATTGTGGGAAAACCTGTAGACCCGAATTCCCCGTTTGCTTTACTTTTCCCTCAGCAAAGCAGTGAATATGGTCTAACTGTACCACGTTATCCTACCCAGCTTTTTGAAGCCTTCGGATATATTTGCCTGTTTATCCTACTTTGGATCTTATACAAAAAGACAGATAAGAAATATCAGCAAGGCTGGTTATTTGGATTATTTTTCATTATTCTTTGGGCTATCAGATTCTTTGTAGAATTTTTAAAAGAGCCTCAGGGAGATGAATTTATCCAGATCGGAGGCTTGAATACCGGACAGGTACTTTCTATTCCTTTCATGCTTGCAGGAGTAGTGATCATGATTATGTCTAAAAAATTCAAAATTACTCAGGAACAAAACGCAAAACCTGAATAATTATATTCCTTAAAATAAATATAAAAGCCACAATTGAATTGTGGCTTTTATATTTTTACGACCTCCTTTAGAAGTACTTTATAGCTTAACTGCCGTTTTTTTATTGATTTTCTCAAATACTGTTCCCAGTTCATTAATGAGATCAGTAGAAAGCATAGATTCTTTAGAATATCTTTCTGCTGCATAATCTGCTGCTTTTCCATGAAGCCACACCCCGAAAACAGCGGCATCTTCTTCGGAATATCCTTGTGCCAGTAATGAGGTAAGAATTCCTGTAAGAACATCTCCACTTCCTCCCTTGGCCAGTCCCGAATTTCCTGTTGTATTATAATACACTTTTCCATCAGGAGTAATAATTTGTGTATGATGATCCTTCAGGACAATATATATCTGATGCTCATCCGCTTTCTGACGAGCCAGTTCCAGCCTTTCAAAAGAGTCTGCAGATTTACCAAATAGCCTTTCAAACTCCTTGGGATGAGGAGTAATGATTGAATTCTTCGGGATCAGTTTCAGATTTTTTTCATTTTCCGAAATTATATTCAAAGCATCCGCATCCAGGATCAGTGGTTTCTCATATTCTTTTAAAAATTGCAGAAGCACTTTTTGCGTTTCCTTATCTGCTCCTATACCCGGCCCTATACCAAATACAGAATTATCTTCAATCTCTATCTTACTTGTAACTTGATCACCACTTTTTATAAACATGGCTTCCGGACAAGATATTTGTAAAATATTATATCCGCATTCGGGAGCAACCGTGAACGTCAAACCGGCTCCGGTTTTTAAGGCAGCTTTTGTGGATAGCACAGCAGCTCCCATTTTACCGAAGCTTCCTGCAACAATATATACTTTACCATACAATCCTTTATGAGAAAAGTCCGGTCTCGGTCTAAAAATTCTTTTGATCCATTCTTCATCAACTGAAAAATCAGCTGTTTCAGTATTTGAAATATACTCTCTGCTAAGATTTATATCCAAAATCTCTACCTTACCTGTAAATATACCACTTTCAGGATGTAAAAAGCTCTTCTTCCAGAATTGAAAACTCAGAGTATAATCAGCCTTGAAAATAGTAGAGCCTGCAACAGAAGTGGTATCTGTAAAAAGTCCGGAAGGAATATCAATAGAAATTTTAACAACCTTCAGAGTGTTTAAATAATCAACTATTTCTTTGTATGCTCCTTCAAGTTCTCTTGATAATCCGGTTCCGAAAAGGGCATCAATAATAACAGTATCATCATCCAGCGGGTCCTTATCCAGCTCACTGAATCTTTTAACCGGAATTTCCGAAACCCCTTGTACTCTTTCAAAATTGACCTCTGCATCATCGGAAAGTTTCGATTTGGGATCCTCTACAAATACCTCTACATCAAAACCTTCGGTATGGAGCAGCCGTGCAATAGCAAATCCATCTCCTCCGTTATTTCCAACGCCACAGAAAACAAAAAACTTCTTATGATTTTTACAATGTTCAGATATCCAGTTTACACATGATTGTGCTGCGCGCTCCATTAGTTTAATTGAAGAAATTTGATCGTTCGATATCGTAAACTGATCACACGCCCTTATTTGCTCCTTCGTAAATATTTTCATTTCATATTAGTATCCGACTAATTTATAATATTTTTTATTAACGCAAAGGCGATTACTCCACATTCACATTATTTAAAAAGAATACAAATAAATATCCCATAAACGCGAAAAAAATAACAATTTTAGCTATATTTGTCTCATACACAACATAAAAAAAATTAAATTATGGGATTTTTAAAGGAATTTAAAGAATTTGCAGTCAAAGGCAATGTCATTGATCTTGCAGTAGGGGTTATCATTGGTGCAGCTTTTGGTAAAATTGTTTCATCATTTGTAGAAGATGTTATTACTCCTCTTTTACTTAATCCGGCTCTAAAAGCTGCAGGGGCAGAAAATATCAAAACCCTGGTATGGAACGGCGTTACCTATGGTAATTTCCTGGCGGCAGTTATTAACTTCCTTTGTATAGCAATGGTTCTTTTTATAATGATTAAAGGAATTAACAAAGTATCAAAGGCAAAAGAGGTTGCTCCGGCTGGTCCTACAGATGATCAGAAATTATTGATGGAAATCAGAGATTTACTAAAAAACAAGAACAACATATAACATAAAAACACCTCATTTGAGGTGTTTTTTATTTCAATACGAACTTCATTCGATTAGTGAATCTGTAGTATACTTGAAATCTGCTCCGCTAAAGAAAGACCAATTCTATCCTGTGCTTCCAATGTTGAAGCTCCTGTATGAGGTGTGAGGGAAATTTTAGAATGAGTGAGAATGTCTTTTGAAGGAGTAGGCTCATTAATGAAAACATCCAGTCCTGCAAACTTCACTTTTCCGGAATCCAGGGCTTCAATTAAAGCCACCTCATCAATAACACCTCCGCGTGAGCAGTTCACTATTGCAACTCCGTCCTTCATAATTTCAAACTCATTTTTTCCGATCATATATCCGTCTTTCTGTGCCGGTACATGAAGGGTAATAAAATCCGAATGCTTCAGAACATCCTGTAACGGTTCCGTTTCAATATCCACATTAATAAACTGGTTGTTATAGAACTTGACTTTTATACTTGCCCTGCCTACATTATTATCAGCCGCAACTACTCTCATTCCAAGACCTAAAGCAATCCTAGCAACCTCCTGTCCTATTCTTCCCATTCCAACGATACCGATGGTTTTCCCTCGCAATTCTATTCCTTTAGCATATGCTTTTTTAAGTCCTGCAAATTCAGTATCTCCTACTACAGGCATCTTTCTGTTCGAATCCTGTAAAAATCGTGCTCCTGAAAATAAGTGGGCAAATACCAATTCCGCAACCGACTCCGAAGAGGCAGATGGTGTATTGATTACATGAATTCCTTTTTCCCTTGCATAATCTACATCAATATTATCCATACCAACTCCTCCTCTTCCGATAATCTCAATGGATGGACAATTATCAATAATATCCTTTCTTACCTGTGTCGCACTACGTACCAGTAAAGTACGGATCTTGTGCTCATTAATGTAATCTACTAAAAATTCCTGTGGTACTTTTGTTGTGATTACTTCAAACCCTTTTTCAGTTAATGCATCAATTCCAGATTGATCCAGACCGTCATTTGCTAAAACTTTCATAAATACAATGTCTATTTAAATTTAAAAAGATTTAAAAATTAAAATTCGGCGTGCTGCTTTATCATTAATCTTTAAATCTTTGAATTATTTTTAATCTTCTTTGAAAACTTCGATTGTCACTTGTTTTTCGACCAGATCAGTAAATTTCCCTTTGTATCTTGTCGCTCTCACCAGGTGGTTATCAATCCAGTGATAGTTCCCTCCTCTTGGTTTTCCACACAAAACACTATGGTATTTGAATCCGTGTTTATCCAGCCAGTCAATTGTAATTTGTTTTAAATTTTCAGTGCGGGAAGTAAAAAAGCATATCTGATGTCCTTCATCATACCATTTATTTATGGTTTCTAAAGCATCGGGATAAGGCTCACAGGTAACCATTCTCTCCGGTTCTTCGTTCGGAACATCATCCGTAATTGTTCCGTCAATATCTATTAAGTAATTTTTTACTCCGTCCTTTAGTACTGGACTCACGTGTTCGATATAATCTAGCTCCATCATAAAAATTTGAATTACAAAGTTACGATTTTTACAATGAAAAGAGGTGTTAAACTTTGTTTATGTTAAAAATTTACTACTATAACGTAAATTAGATTAATAAATTCAATATTAAATCAACCAATTTTACATTTATGATTTAAAATTTTCAGTTTCACTTGAGTTTAATCACCAGAAGTTCATTAAAAATAATATCAGATTTCAACAAATAACCACAAGATTTACATTATTGATAATCTGAGATATCATCACTGAACAGAAAATTTTAAAATTTTTCTCCAAGGCTAATGCGCAACCGGTTCAAGGCATTCATAAGGGAAATACTTGATGTAAGTTCTACAATCTCCCTTTCAGAGAATTCAGTTTGAAGTTCTACAAGTAAATTACTGATATCTCCATTGATGAAGGTTACAGCGTCTGCCCACTGTAAAACTAAGAGCTGTTTTTTACTGAATGATGCCGAGTGCTTATATCCCGGGATCTTATTTATTATTGACTGATCGATACCCATATCTCTGAGTTCTCCGGCATGGAAACTGCAACAATAGGCACAGCCGTTTAACTGGGATATCCTCAGCTCGGCCAGAGCAATAAGTTTATTATCAATTCCTGAATTTCTGATACTTGAACGAGCCTGATATAAATATCCAACAGTTTGCCTGGCTATACTTTTATAATCCATCTTTTTTTTACAAAGCTACAGCAGGCATACATTCTTAAAAGAGTAAAAAAAACAGAAGATTAAGTATAAATAAAAGATTAATTTTGTACTAATCATTGATGCTGCGATGGACCATATACATGAGCTTATTGAAATCGAAATAACTGAGTTATCTGAATGGAAGGACCGTTTCCGTAAAAACAGTTTTTTTGAACTCGTCTTCATTCTTTCGGGGAAAGGAGTACAAAGTATAGAATACAAAACCCGGAATTATCAACCTCAGGATTTCTTTTTGCTTCCCTATTCAAAGTGTCATGCCTATGACATCATCCAGCCTACTCAATTTTTATTCATCCGGTTTACAGAGCATTATTTTAAAAACCTTAAAAATACGGATATCAATTACTCACAATGGTACAGCAAACTCAATTATATCATAGGATTCTATGATTTCAGCACAGGACTTGTTTTTCATGATAATAAAGACAAGGAACAGGTTAGAAGATTATTGGATATTATAGTTTATGAAAAGGATCAGAACGCGGCGTATTCTGAAACGTTAATCGCCAGTTCCCTGTCTTCAATACTTACAATTATCAGTTCAAGACTGGCCGATACGAAAGAGAAAGGTGATACTAAATTTTCTGAAATCATCCGGCATATCAATCAAAACATCATTAATGAGGATCAATTGTCTATCGATTATTTATCCAAAAAATTTAATCTTTCCGGAAAGTATTTCAGCGAATATTTCAAAAGAAATGCCGGCGAAACATTAAAGGAATATACTCAAAAAACCAAACTGCAGATAGCGATCAACAGGATTACATATACAACAGCTCCATTACAGGAAATTGCATGGAGCCTGGGTTTTACCGACGGAAGCCACCTTAATAAGGCCTTAAAAAAGCATTTCGGTATATCTTCATCCATATTGAGAAAAGAAAAACGAACTGCAGATCATTAAAAAGTTCCGAAAATTTCAGGGATTCCATTCGCGATCAGGCATTGATATGATGTTTCCCCAAAAATTTCCAAAATACATTTATTAGACTTACATTTGTAGGAATGGAAGAATTGGTAGTCTTAGTAAATCCGCAGGACAATGTTATAGGTTTGATGGAAAAACAGCAGGCACACATTAATGGCTTGCTACACCGGGCTTTTTCCGTATTTCTATTTAATGAAAAGGGAGAAATGCTCTTGCAAAAAAGAGCTTCGGAAAAATATCATTCTCCTAACCAATGGACCAATGCAGTATGCTCGCATCCCAGAAATGGTGAAAGCTATCTGGCAGGTGCAAAGCGTAGGGTGAAAGAAGAACTGGGAATAGAAGTAGAACTTGCGGAAAAATTCAGTTTTATTTATAAAGCTGATGTTGGCGGTGGACTTTGGGAGCATGAGCTTGACCATGTGTTCGTCGGAAATTATGATGCTGATTTCAGTTTAAATAAAAAAGAGGTTGAAGAGGTAAGATACATCTCCATTGCTGATCTGGATAAAGAGATCTCTGAGAACCCAGAAAATTTTACAGAATGGTTTAAAATCATTCTGGAAGAATACAAACACCATTTTTAGATGAGAAAAAATTTGATCGCAGGATTAATATTGATGTTAGGCTGTTTTACCTTTGCACAGAAAACGGCAGTTTATGAAAGTACCAATTACACGATTAACGTTCCTGAAGGGTGGAAATCGACAAATGACGATGATATTGTAAATATATTTCCTTCGAATGAAATTGGTGCCATTACAATTTCAGAATACCATGACCTGAATATTCCTAAAGAGGAAACAAAAAAATTCATCCTTGCCCTTTACAAATCCAATGATGAAGAAAGCAAGGTAAAATCCGGTAAAGGAAAGAAAGGAAAGAAAGGATACACAGAATATACGTATGAATATTTTGATGATCACGATAAGCTTTTCTGGATTACCAAAGTTTTTCAAAAAGAGAAAAACCTGTTCATTATTTCCATCAATTGTGGCCAGAAATATTGGAATGGCAATTATATGAATCTTTTCAATGATACTTTTAACAGCTTTAAAATAAAGTAATAAAAATAAATATGAAGAAAACAGCCTTGTACGACAAACACGTTTCTTTAGGAGCGAAAATAGTACCTTTCGCAGGCTTCGAAATGCCTGTACAATATTCCGGAGTTACGGAAGAACATTTTGCAGTGAGAGAAAACGCGGGAATATTCGATGTTTCTCACATGGGACAATTTTTCATTGAGGGTCCTGGTTCTAAAGAGCTTTTGCAATTCGTTACGACAAATAATGTAAATGCACTGGAAAAAGGAAAAGCCCAATATTCTTGTCTTCCTAATGAGAATGGCGGTATCGTAGATGACCTTATCGTGTATCAGATGGATGATGAAAAATATTTTGTAGTAGTTAATGCTTCAAATATTGAAAAGGACTGGAATCATATTTCAAAATACAACACTTTCGGAGCTAAAATGACCAACGCTTCCGATGAAATGTCACTTTTGGCAATTCAGGGACCGAATGCAACAGCAATCCTTCAAAAGCTTACTGACGTTAACTTGTCTGAAATTCCTTACTATCACTTCACAGTAGGGGCTGTAGCAGGAGTAAACGATGTCATTATTTCAAATACGGGATATACTGGCAGCGGAGGATTTGAAATTTATTTTAAAAATGAAGATGCCGTAAAACTTTGGGATGAGATCATCAAAGCAGGAGAAACAGAGGGTATTATTCCTTGTGGACTTGCTGCCAGAGATACTTTGCGACTTGAAAAAGGATTCTGTCTTTACGGAAATGATATCGATGATACAACTTCTCCTATTGAAGCCGGTTTAGGATGGATCACAAAATTCGATAAAGATTTCCTTTCTAAAGAAACCTTTGCAAAACAAAAAGAAGAAGGAGTAATAAGAAAACTGGTTGCTTTTGAACTTCAGGACAAAGGGGTTCCTAGACATGATTATCCTGTAGTGGATGCGGAAGGAAATGTAATCGGAAAAGTAACTTCAGGAACGCAGTCTCCTATGAAAAAGATTGGTTTAGGATTGGCTTATGTTGCTAAACCTCATTTTAAATTAGGATCGGATATCTTCATCCAGGTAAGAAATAAAAATATCCCTGCAAAAGTTGTGAAGGCACCTTTTGTATAGAAAGGAATATTTTATTAAAATAAAAACCGTAGGAGTTCCTACGGTTTTATTTTTTTTATTGGGGTTTTTGTTATCGGTAAACCAAAATATCCTTGATGATCATACTTCCATACAATTTCTTTTCCGCATTGGTAAAGTAATATTTATTTCTTCTGCTATAAGCGTCAGCAGTTCTGTAAGAAAATCCTGTTTGCCAGATAATGAGCATTTTGGTTTCATTTAAAATCGGATAATTGATATCATAAAACCGAAACAAAGACCGCTCAACAATGGTACTATCTCTTATATCTGGGGTGTTCCAAACAGTTCGTGGATATATTCTGGTCATTTTGCTCAATAAATAAGAAAAGGGTTTTCCTCTATATTCGAATTTCTTAAGTTCAAAAT
This sequence comes from Chryseobacterium sp. B21-037, assembly GCF_028570785.1. Taxonomy (NCBI): domain Bacteria; kingdom Pseudomonadati; phylum Bacteroidota; class Flavobacteriia; order Flavobacteriales; family Weeksellaceae; genus Chryseobacterium; species Chryseobacterium sp. B21-037. The sequence goes on along the minus strand of NZ_JALGCB010000001.1, from coordinate 393,091 downwards.
TTGTTTTAAGATAATGTAAAGTATCCAGTTCTTTGGTATTCTTTTTATCTAAATCAATCTTATGCTGAGCATGAAGATGACAAAAGACGCAACTTAACAGAACGAAAATATATTTCATGATACAAAGGTAAAACAGAATGCAAATATTGTTAAAATAATTTGCTTTTCCACAATAAAAAAGACTGTGTAGGATACAGTCTCTTTTAGTTTAATAGCAGATACAGCATAATTTCCGATCCGGGGTACATACATCACCCATTCCCGGATTATTGGAAACTACTCCACCGGCACCACCGCATAAAAAATTGCAATTTACAACAGGTCCGATTCCTCCATTGATTTCTCTAAGGTCTCCCCTGTTTAGGCTTTTGATTTTGTGAACATTTTTTAACATAATAATATTTTTGGTATCATCAAATATAGAATTTTTCCGACATATAGAAACGATATCTGAAGAAAAATAAATCACATAAATACCTGAAGTAAAATCACATAGAACAAAACCACGCCTTAATTTTGGCTATATTAAACCAATCACTCAACATTTATCTTTTAATTGACAAGCGATGTGCTGATGTCTCGTCCATACCACCAGCCAAAACACTAAGAACTTTATTCCATACATTCTTTTTCTCAGACAGGGATTGATTTAATTCATCGTAAGCCTCCGCATATTGTCTTTCATAATTTTGATCTTCCGAATCCGGGTAACTCCATGGAATATATTTCAGGATATCTAATGTTAAAGCATCAATTTCATCCGGTTCAAGGTTTTCCATGAGGGTTAGTTTTAATTTATAAGATTCAGATGTGGAAAGAATCCGGTTCAGATTCTTTGAAATAATCTCCCAGATGCTGTCCCATTTTTGAAGGTTTTCTGCTGTAAAAATACTGTTTCCTACATTTTGCATTTCTATCAGAATGTTAATTACAACATCTTTATAATGGTTGTAAGCTTGTCTTATTTCAAGCAGGTTGGAGCGGTCCTTATTTATGAATTTGTCTTCGATACTCCTAAGTATTCCAAGCAATACAATGATATTTTCAAGTAGCTTAGCTTTTTCGTTCAGCCATAAATTGATAATGATGCAATCATTAAACAAAACAATAAGTTCTCCAGCTTCATCAATCTTTTTTATGATGCCATCATTGCCCTCCACAATCTCCTTGTGGGTAAGGGTAATATCAGTGCTTAATTTTCTTAGGTTCTGGACAGCTTTTATTACAGGATTAAAATCTTTTTCCATCATAATTTGTTTTATTTTTTGTGTTTATAAATTATAGATGAAAAATTTCACAGATCCTGTTTAGGGAATTTGGGAATTAAGAGAATCAGGGAGTTTTTTCATCACCAGCTAACATACAAAAAAATCTAAAAATCATTTTTTTATCAAATTCTACTGAAAAGCAAATATCCGGTAAACAATACCGGATATTCAAAATCGTACATGTATTTAATTGAGTGAAATATTTCGAATCAGAAAAATAATCCTTTACAAATCGAAGTTTTAAATTTGTATGATCTTATTTTCAGAAATTAATCGGCACCAAAGAACTTTTTTAAATTCTCAATATTGTTTTTGTCATTTCCCACAAAAATTTCCTTATCCGTTACGAAAACAGGTCGCTTCAAAAAGGTATAATGATCCAGTAATAAATTTTTAAAATCCTTTTCTTTTAATGATTTTACATCCAGTCCCCGTAATTTGATCTGTGTAGACTTTTTGCTAAACAATGCTTCATACGATTGAGTCCTTTTGTACATCTCAGCAAGCTCTTCTTCTGTAACCGGCTCTTTCTTAATTTCTCGGAGTTCCCAGTCTGTAAGATCAAACTGTGCCAATATCTTTCTGCAGGTATCGCAGGTATTCAGGTGGAATACTTTTTTCATCTCTATTATGATTTTTATGATCCTAAAAAAGCTTATGATAAGCTTTAACCCTTCAAAATTATGATTTAATTCAGGATTTTGAAAATTATTAAATATCTTTATTCAAATTTTATACAATGCAGAACAAGCCAATTACGTTTCAGTTTATCTCGGAACCATCGGATGTTAATTATGGAGGAAATGTTCACGGGGGAAGCGTGATGAAATGGATAGACCAGGCCGGCTATGCCTGTGCGACTACCTGGAGCGGAAATTATTCTGTAACGGTTTACGTAGGGGGAATTCGTTTTTATGAACCCATTAAAATCGGGGAAATTGTGAAGGTTGAAGCTCAGGTTATTTATACCGGAACCTCCAGCATGCACATTTCGATCAATGTATTTTCGAGAAACCTCAAGCAACCTAATTTTGACAAGAAGACACATTGCATCATTGTTTTTGTGGCCGTGGATGAAAATGGCAAAAAGCTGCCTGTTCCTAAATGGGTTCCTGAGACTGAAGAAGAAAAGCAGCAGGAGCAGTATGCAAAAAGACTTATGGAATTAAGGACCCAGATTGAGGATGAAATGAAGCCTTTTTTATAAGAAAGGCAGCAATTCATTAATCATAAAGAGATGAGCAACAATTTATAGTTAAGGAATAGAAATTTATAGATATCATGAAAATTATTTTTACATTATCTGCCCTGTTAATTATTACTTTTGTTCAGTCCCAGACCCATAGGTTCATTTATGAGCTCAAATATAAAATGGACTCCACGGAATCCGGTTATGAAAAGCTGAATATGATCCTGGATATCACCCCAAAAGAAGTTAAGTTCTACGGACAAAACCTAATGGCTACGGATTCTTTAAATAAAAAGTTCGGAATGAACTCCAGCTATACGGATATGTCCGGACAGGTTGTAAAAAGAAAAGTCAACTCCTTTGATCACGAAAATTTCATTAACATAAAAGCAGGATATTATTCATTCAGGACTACGGACAAAATCAACTGGATGATCTCTGATGAAGTGAAAAAAGTAGAACATTACACTTTGCAAAAAGCAACTGCCGATTTTGGAGGAAGAAGCTGGACTGCATGGTTTTGTAAGGATATTCCATTTAATGAAGGACCTTTTAAATTTCGTGGTCTGCCGGGTTTAATTTTTGAATTATCCGATTCAAATAAAAATTTCATCTATCATCTTCTAAAAAGCGAAACATTAACCGGAACACCATCCACTGAAGATTTTCTGGAGTCTAATTTTGGCAACAAAGCGGTCCCTATCAATGAAAAGCAAAAGCAAAAATTATTGCTGGAATTTTATAATGACCCTTTTGCTTTTGAAAGAAATACCATCAGCAAAACGGCAACTGATCTTAATATCAATATCAACGGAAAAGAAATCCGCAATGTAGATGAGCTGAATACACAAACCAAAAGCATGCAGGAGGTAATAAGAAAGTATAATAATCCTATTGAGATTGATAAAGCAATGCATTATAAGATTAATAAATAATATTTATCTTTGTAGTTCAAAAGGAAATGGTGTTCTTCCTTACCCAACCGCTTTACGTAAGCTGATGACGCCTGATTAATAGATTATCAACCAAAATTAATCAGGATTATTATGTCTAAAAATCCCCGAACAGTAAGTAAAAAAATAGTATTTCATTCAAGATTTTTCTTTAGAAAATTCCCTGCTCTCCCATATATTGTAAAATGGCTTTGCATCAGCTCGATCATCGGGATTCTGGTCGGAAGTGCCTCAGCCGGGTTTTTGCAGTCCCTTGAATGGGCTACCCGTTTCAGAGAGAACCATATCTGGTTGATTTCGCTTCTTCCGGTGGCCGGTTTTTTAATAGGCCTGCTATATCATTACTATGGAAAGGACGTCGAAGCCGGTAATAATTTACTGATCGATACCATTCATGATCCTCAGGAAACCATTCCTTTTAAAATGGCTCCTTTTGTATATCTGGGTACTATAGTTACTCATTTTTTTGGAGGTTCTGCAGGCCGGGAAGGAACAGCAATACAAATGGCAGGAGCAATTTCAGACCAGATCAGTAAACCATTCAGACTGGATAAAACCGAAAGGAAAATTTTAATTATTGCTGCCATAGCTGCTGGTTTCGGTTCTGTTTTTGGAACACCGCTAGCCGGAGCGGTATTCGGTCTTGAAGTTTTTCTCATTGGAAGGATCCGTTATAATGCCATTTTTCCTGCATTTGCGTCTGCTATTATTGCAAACTGGGCAACCGATCTGTGGAATGTAAAACATACCCATTATCATATTGATTTCGTCCCAAAACCTGAGTTTTTACCTATTCTTTACAGTATTCTGGCCGGTATTGCTTTTGGTCTGTGTGCAGCAGCATTCAGTAAAATGATACATTGGGCAGGAAGAATATTCAAATCTAAAATCACGTTTCCCCCATTCCGGCCTATTGTGGGTGGTGGTATTGTTGCTATTGCTGTATTTACAATGGGAACGACACGGTATATCGGTCTGGGGATCCCCACAATTGTGGAATCATTCGAAAATCAGCTGCCTTTTTATGATTTTGCCTTAAAAATGATTTTTACGATCATAACATTATCCGCAGGATTCAAAGGCGGTGAAGTAACTCCGTTATTTTTTATCGGAGCAACATTGGGAAGTGCTTTATCCCTGTTTATCCCTCTTCCTTTCGGGCTTTTGGCAGGAATGGGTTTTGTGGCAGTTTTTGCGGGAGCAACCAATACTCCCCTTGCGTGTATGCTTATGGGGATTGAGCTTTTTGGAGCTGAATCCGGAATTTATGTTGCCATAGCTTGTGTTGTTTCTTATTTGTTATCGGGCAGAAACAGCATTTACACACGGCAAAGAATCGGACAAGCTAAACATCGCAGATACGAGAGCGACCAGGATAAAAGTTTTTCAGATCTCTGAATTTTAAAGGTATTCTTACATACAATTTAACTAAGTTTGTGTCTTAATTGTTTTTACAGCATGTTTGACTACAGACTTAAAGTTTTTCATACGGTTGCTTCAAGACTGAGCTTTACAAAAGCTTCTGAGGAGTTGAATATCTCGCAACCGGCGGTCACCAAACATATCAAGGAAATAGAAAGCCAGCTTAACACCAGGCTGTTTAACAGGAAAGGTACATCTATCCAGCTTACTGGTAGTGGAGTCATACTTTACAAATATGCAGAAAAAATCCGCAATATGTACAGGGATCTGGAGTTTGAAATTTATCAGCTGAATTCTGAACACAGGGGAAAACTGATTATTGGAGCAAGTACTACCGTTGCACAATATATTCTTCCTGAGATCCTCGCAAAATTTCATTCGTATTACCGGGATATTAAGATTGAACTGCTTACTTACAATACAGAAGCTATATCAACATTATTAAAAGAGGGTAAAATTGACTTGGGAATCATTGAAGGCGAATCCCAATCTTCTTATTTTGATTATAAAATTTTTAAACCCGATGAAATTGTACTTGTTGCAAAATCGGACCACCCTCTTATGAACAAGACACTGCAATTGAAAGACTTATACAATACAGACCTGATCTTCCGGGAGCAAGGTTCGGGAACACAGGAATTTATCCAGAGTCGGTTAAAAGAAAAAGGCATTGATCTAGAAAATCTCAATATTGTTATGCAATTGGGAAGCAGCGAAAGTATAAAAAACTACCTCCTTCATTCCGAATGTCTAGCATTTCTTTCCGTAAGCACTGTCTTAAATGAGCTGAAAAATAATACTCTGACGATTATTGATATTAAAAATTTCAGTATTGAACGAAACTTCCATTATATCCTTCCGAAAGGAGAGCAATCTGCCCTTATTCAACTTTTCTTAAAATTTATAAATTATAACTAAAAGTTATAAAGTATAACAAAATACAATTTACATTGTAATAATTAATTGTAGAATTTTGAAGAATGAATTCAAGAATCTATAATATGAATCGTTTTATCCACAACGAAAAAATAAAGAAAATCATTTTCCTTACATTAGCAGTCATTACGCTTACACCGTGGATTTCATCTCCCATCGCTCTTGCTTTAGGATTTCTACTCGCTGTCCTTTTAGGAAATCCTTTTGAGAAATATCTCCATCGGTATATTCACTTACTGCTTCAGATATCCATTGTAGGGTTGGGTTTCGGATTAAAACTTAACGAAGCTTTACAGGCTGGTAAAACGGGTTTTATATTAACCGTTGTGAGCATTGCAACAGTAATGATCCTGGGGTATTTTTTAGGTAAAATATGTAAGCTGGAAAAAAAATTGTCATATCTGGTTTCTGTTGGTACCGCTATCTGTGGAGGCAGTGCCATAGCGGCTACCTCTCCCATCATTAAACCCAGCACCAAACAGATTTCTCTTGCTCTTGCAATCATTTTTACTTTAAACTCCATTGCATTATTTGTTTACCCTGTTATTGGTCATGCATTACACCTTTCCCAGGAACAATTCGGGTTATGGTGTGCGATCGGTATTCATGATACCAGTTCCGTTGTTGGAGCTGCAGGCAAGTTTGGGGATGAAGCATTAAAAACAGCCACTACTGTGAAGCTTGCCCGTGCTTTATGGATTATTCCGGTTTCTCTTATTACCATGTTGATCTTTAAAAATAAAGAATCGAAGATTAAAATTCCGTGGTTTATCGGATATTTTGTTTTTGCAATCTTATTAAATACCTATATACCCTTGTTTGCTCATTTCAGCGAGATCATTACCACAGTTTCAAAATCAGGATTAAACTTAACTTTATTTCTTATTGGATCCACCCTTTCTCTGCAAACCTTAAAAACAATTGGTTTTAAGCCACTGACTGTAGCTGTCATCCTATGGATTTCTATAAGTACGGGAACATTGTTGTATATTATCCATTAAAAAGACAAAAGCCCTTTGGATCCCCAAAAGGCTTTTGCGTATTAAATGTGGAAATGTTTATTTCTAACTGAAATAATTCATAATTAAATTGCCGACTGATCACAAGTATATACCTGTGGGCAAGCAATGTACTGAATGCAGTATTTAGGACCAGTTACAGAACCTGAACAGCTGCATCCGCATAGAGATAAATCAGGATTCACGTTTACACCCCCTACGATGTTTTTAAGTTCTCCTTTGTTTAATTTCTTAGCGTTTTTAAAAATGTTGTTTACCATGTGATTTGATTTTGAGATTGAACAATATAGTTTAATGATTTCAAATTTAAACAAATAATTAATATTCAAAGCATAGTTTACGAAAAAAATTCATAATTTATTAATATAAAAACAGTTATTAATTTTTTAAAGCAAAAAATACTTTTACAATTTATTAAACACCTGCTGTTATTCTGTAAATTCAAGGTCTTTGTTATGAGTTTCGGAGATCGTAATTGATGAATAAAATGCCAGTCCGAAAACGATTACTCCAACAATAGCGGCACTTATGATAACAGTAAAATTATGCTTAAGTAAGTCAAAAGCCAGAATCATTACAGGCACCAATCCCCTTACCATATTAGGAACAGTAGTCGTTGCCGTATTCCTGATATTGGTCCCGAACTGTTCGGCAGCCAGGGTAACGAACATGGCCCAATATCCTGTTCCCAGCCCTAGCCATACACAGAAAATGTAATATTTGGTTTCGGTATTGGTATTACCGAAAAGCATAACTGCAACACCTACCAGCGTAAATGCCAGCATATAAAAAATAGCCATTTTCCTGGATTTTAAAAGATGCGAAATAAATCCACTCATCAAATCCCCGATAGATATTCCAACGTATCCCCACATAATAGCTTTTCCGGGATTGATCTCCTTAATGCCCATTTCCGGAGCAAACTGATTGGCTAACACAGCAAGAATACCTATACAATACCAGGTTGGAAGTCCGACAGCTATACATTTCATATACCTGATGAAACGATCTTTATTGGTAAAAAGGGAAAGAAAATTGCCTTTTGAAACATTCGTCTGATGCTCAATATTCTTATAAATTCCCGATTCTGAAACGCTTATCCTTAAAAATAGCAGCATAATCCCCAGAACACCTCCGATAATGTAAGAAATATTCCAGCTTCCGGCGAGTTCAACAGTTAGCTGAGCCACTACCGCACCCATTAATCCAAAACCTGCCACTACAGATGTCCCTATTGCCCGTAAACTTTTTGGGAGGCTTTCAGAAACAAGGGTTATTCCGGCTCCAAGCTCTCCGGCTAACCCAATACCTGCTATAAACCTTAAACCCGCATATTGGTACACCAAATGCTCTTTAGGAAAGTAAGGAAGGAATCCACAGGCTATGTTTGCGAGGGAATATACAAGAATAGAACCGAATAATACGGATAGCCGGCCTTTTTTATCTCCAAAAATACCCCAGAAAACCCCACCAATCAATAAGCCGGTCATCTGGCAATTCAAAATGAAGGTACCATCCACATCAGGATTGAGGCCTAAAGCTTTTAAACTCGGAATCCTTACAATACCGAATAAAAGAAGGTCATAAATATCTACGAAATAACCGAGAGCAGAAATAATTACCGGAATGGAGAAAATGTACTTCAGCTTTGAAGACATGGATAGTTCTTGCATTTTTAAATTTTGATAAAAATAAAAAACCTTTCAATTTCTTGAAAGGTTTTTACAGAATATCTTTGTTAAATTATTATCTCGCAATATTCACAGCTCTCGTCTCTCTGATTACTGTTACTTTTACCTGTCCGGGATATGTTAATTCGTTCTGGATCTTTTCAGAGATATCGTAAGACAACTGAGAAGCAATTTCGTCATTCACTTTTCCGCTTTCTACCATTACTCTCAACTCTCTACCTGCCTGAATCGCGTAAGCACTTGATACTCCATCAAAGCTTAATGCTGCCGATTCAAGATCTTTCAGTCTCTGAATATAAGACTCCAATACCTGACGTCTTGCCCCCGGTCTTGCTCCGGAAATAGCATCGGCAACCTGGATAATTGGAGACAACAGGGAAGTCATTTCAACTTCGTCGTGGTGAGCTCCAATAGCATTGATTACCTCAGGATTTTCTCCATATTTCTCAGCCCATTGCATACCTAACAATGCGTGAGGAAGTTCAGATTCCTGTTCAGGAACCTTACCGATATCATGTAAAAGACCTGCTCTTTTTGCCAGTTTCACATTTAATCCAAGTTCAGCAGCCATGGTTGCAGCAATATTGGCTACTTCTCTGGAGTGCTGTAATAAGTTTTGTCCGTAAGAAGAACGGTATTTCATTCTACCTACGATCTTAATCAATTCAGGGTGTAATCCGTGAATTCCTAAATCTATGATGGTTCTTTTACCAACCTCAATGATTTCTTCTTCGATTTGTTTTCTCGTTTTTTCAACAACTTCTTCAATTCTTGCAGGGTGGATTCTTCCATCTGTAACCAATCTGTGAAGTGATAATCTTGCAATCTCTCTTCTTACAGGGTCAAAACATGAAAGAAGAATAGCTTCCGGGGTATCATCTACGATAATCTCTACTCCTGTTACCGCTTCCAGTGCACGGATATTTCTACCCTCTCTACCAATAATTCTACCTTTTACTTCATCAGATTCGATATTGAAAACCGATACTGAGTTTTCGATAGCCTGCTCTGTCCCGATTCTTTGAATCGTTTGAATTACGATTTTTCTGGCTTCACTCTTGGCATTAAGCTGGGCTTCTTCCATGATGCTCTGAACATGCGCCTGAGCTCTGGTTTTAGCTTCTGCTTTCATGGATTCTACCAATTCAGCTTTTGCTTCTTCTGCCGTATAGTTAGATATCTTTTCAAGAATTTCAACTTTTTTAGAAGTCACAGAATCCAATTCCTGTTGTTTTCTTTCTAAAATTTCGTTCTTCTTTGCATAATCTGCAATCTGCTTATCCAGATCCTTTTCAAGCTTTCCGGTCTTACTAAGCTCATCATTCAGCTTATGTTCCTTATCTTTTGTTCTTTTCTCAATCTCCTGTATTTTCTTTTCACGGGCCTGGATATCGGCATCGTGCTGAGATTTTAATTCAAGGAATTTCTCTTTAGCTTGAAGGTTCTTTTCTTTTTTTATGGATTCGGCTTGTACGTTAGCTTTTTCTATAAGGTTTTCAGCATTTTTCTTTGCATCATCTATAATAAATTTTGCCTTGGCATTGAGTGAGCTCTTAGAGAAAAGAATCCCTATAACCGCACCAACTACCAAGCAAATAACGCCGACTATAATGGCTGTTGTCATATATATTGAGTTTTAATTGTCTTTAATCATTTAAATAAAAAAAGCCTACAATAATCTAGTGATATAGAGTAAACTCCTAATCAACACGATTTGAACTGATTTCCACTGTCTGTAATCCGGAGAACCGGCACGCCATTCGATGGACATTTGTTCGGTAATTGTTTAGCGTTGAGTTTACCTTTAATGTGTTAGAACTATTGTAGGCAGTTGTTTCAGGAAAAAAAATCTATTTCCCAATTTCATTCAACGTCTGATTAATCTTTACTAATCTTTCGTTGGTTGAATTTATGTTTTTTTCGTAGTTAAGTGATACTACTTCAGCATTGGTTCCTAATTTAAGGGCACACATGGCCAAAGCATCCTGTTTATCTCTTACATCGAAGTTTTGTTCAAAATCTTTAATCATACTTTCAATCTGCTTCCCTACTTTACGCAAAGTCTCTTCCTCTGCGGCCGGTACGTTCAGCGGATACACTCTTCCTGCAATGTTGATGGTTATTCTCCTTACCTCCATTATAATCCACTGTTTTGAAGCTGAGCAATACAGAAATCAATTTCCTTTACTAATCGATTGATATGGTTTTTCATTAATCTATTATGTTCGGGATTTCCTGATATTGCTGAATAAAGTTTTATCTTTTTTTGTTCTTCTGCTAATACCTGACTTTTTTTTCTTTCCTCATCATATTTCTTCTTCAATTCTTCATGCTCTGTATTCAATTCCGTAAATTTCTCAGTAAGATTCTGATAGTTTTTATGTAAATTCAAAATCTTTTTTTCCAGCTCTGAAAAATTATTCTCTAAATCTTGAAGCATTCCAGGTTTTATATATTCTAACTGTTAGCAAAAATATAAAAATATTGACATTAACAAAAATAAAAGTCTCTATATTTTGATATGATGAACAAAAAAGGAGATGCTTTCGCATCTCCTTTTTATATTTTAAGTCTTTTCTTATTCAAATTTCAATACAAACATGATGGCTCTTGTCTGTAAAGTAGACATTGCAGCTGCCCAGTAAGGAGGAGTGTTTGCGTTATCCGCAACAACTTCGTTGTTCATAATGAACGTACCTCTGATGGCCGGAGTCAGTTTAAACTTATTGAAGTAAAACTGGATTCCCATCTCCGCAGACCACGCAAAGTTATGTGTAGTGGATCTGAAAACCTGCTGAAGGTTATCATCAGTGGAAGTAGAGTTGGATTGAAGATTCACGATATAATTTACCCCTGCAGCGACATATGGTCTGGAATTGTACCATCTCTGTCCGTGAAGCTCAAGCATGACCGGAATATCTACCAATGTTGATTTTACCTGTCTTACTTTATCTTTTTCCGTTAAAGGAAATGGAGTAAAAGGAGCATTTGTTAAAGTACCAGCCGCATACTGGTCATTAGACTGCGTGTTGAAAGTAAGTTCCCTTTGAGCAAATTGCAAGCCTGGTTCTGCTCTTAAATCTAAATAGTCATTCAATCTCCATTTACCGATTAATCCGGCTCCGAAGCTTGTACTGCTCTTAGATGTAACAAGATTTTGATTCCCATTCATACCATATCTTGGGTTTAATACGATACGGTAGTCCAGTATATTGCCATTCAGATAAAAACCCCAACTGAAGACTTGTTGATCAAATTCCTCCAACTTATCCATTCTGTTTCGGGTTCTAAATTGCGCATCTGCAAAGATTGCAATATTTACTGAGGCTAACACCAGTGCTTTTAATAAAAATTTATTCATAGGTTACTTTGTTGCTTTATAAATTGTGGCTATACCTAAACTTAGTTTTTTATATTCTACTTTCTTAAATCCTGTATCTAAAAGAATTTGTCTCATCTTCTCCCCGTAAGGAAAAGCATTTACAGAATCCGGAAGGTATGTGTATGCCCTATTATCTTTAGAAACCAATTTCCCTATCGCAGGTAATATGTTTTTAAAATAAAACATATAAAATGGCCCCAAGAACCCCTCAACCTTTGAAAACTCAAGTATAAAAACACTTTTGTTATCTTTTACTACTCTTCTTAACTCTGCTAAACCTTTTGTAAGGTTTTCAAAATTCCTCACTCCAAATGCAACGGAAACAGAGTCGAATCTATTGTCCTCGAAGGGTAAATTTTCTGCATCCCCCTTCTGCATGGAAATTTTGCCGTCTAATTTAAGTTTTTTTATTTTAATAACGCCAACATTTAACATTTGTTGCGATAAATCCAAACCAACTACTTTTGCATTGGTTCCTTTTTCAATTGTAATGGCCAGATCCCCCGTTCCTGTAGCCACATCCAGCACTTCCTGAGGGTTGTCATTTTTCATCCATTTGACCAATTTATTTCTCCATATGATATCAATCTTCATTGATAAAACACGGTTTAAAAGATCATACTTGGGTGCAATATTGTCGAACATATCCTCTACCTGGCTTTTTTTTGTAGCATCAGAATTGTAGGGAGTTACTTGGTTGATATCTTTTGTCAAAACTTGTAATATTCTTTATAGTAATTAAGGTAATCTTGCTTTCTGAAAATCTTTGAACGGGATTCTACTTTGTCAATATTTTTAATGATCTTATCATAATCCTCATCTACATTATAATAAAAATCATCAGTAAACAGTTTATTGAAATGCTTCGCTCCGCCCAGATATTCTTTTCCGTCTATTACGGTTTTATTAAGCTCCAAAAGTAATGAATCTTTTTTAAGATTGTATCCATAATATTGGCGGTTAATATAATAATCCTGGTGAGCGATGTTCAATAACCCGCGAATTTTATTTACCTCAAAGGCAGAATCGTAAAGTATTTTTTTATTCTGATCGAAAACTTTAATAGAATTTTTTCCTTTATTCAAATCAACCTTCACCGACTGTCCTGCTGAAATAATTCCTTCAGAACCGTTATTAATTCTATAGTAATAGGTATTGGGAGTGGGGTTGTCTACTAAGTAATAATTTTTCTTAGCTAAAAAAAGGAAATAAATCCCAAAGGCAATGATAAACGCCACAACAGCAATAAGTAAGCCTTTTAAGGATGGATTATTTTTCATAGACTGTAAAGTACAATTTTTGCAAATTTAATAATATTTTTAATTCTTTCTTATTAAGATTAATTATTAACTTTGCGTTTTTAAAAAATCATTTAAACGAATGCCGAATACGATCATTATTGGTTCTGGATCTTACCTTCCTAAAAGGATTATCGGGAGAGACTTTTTTCTAGGTTCAGAATTCTATACAGAAGACGGGGTAAAGATTGACAAGCCTACTGAAGAAACGATTGCCAAGTTTGTAGAAATTACAGAAATAGAAAACAGAAGATTCATTGACGAAGATCTTTCAAACTCACAAATAGGTTACGAAGCTGCAAAGCTAGCCATTGCAGATGCTAAAATTGACGGTGAAGAACTGGATTATATTATTTATGCCAGTAATTTTGGAGAAGTTACTGTAAACGGATACGCTGATTTCATGCCTACAATGGCTGCCAGAGTAAAGAATAAACTGGGTATTACGAACAGAAAATGTGTAACCTATGACATGCTTTTCGGATGTCCGGGATGGGTGGAAGCAATGATCTTAGCAGATAATCTGATCAAAGCCAAAGCAGCAAAAACCATTTTAGTAATCGGTGCGGAAACTTTAAGCCGTGTTACAGATCCACACGACCGAAACAGAATGATTTTTGCAGACGGAGCCGGAGCTGTAGTAGTAAGAGCTACAGATGAGGAAAATGTAGGAATTATTGCACACAATACAATTTGCGATAATGGAATTGAATTGAACTACCTTGCCAACGGACCTTCGATCAATAAAGACTCTGATCAAACCCGCTTATTTGTAAGAATGCAGGGTAGAAAGATCTATGAATACGCATTAAAAAATGTTCCGGCAGCCATCAAAGAAACTATTGATGACGCTGGGCTTTCTATTGAGGATATCGACAAAATATTAATCCACCAGGCTAATGCAAAAATGGATTACGCTATGATCGAAAGACTTCACAAGCTTTATGATGTAAAAGATTATGATCATACTATCTCTCCAATGACCATTCAGGAGTTTGGAAATTCGTCTGTAGCAACCATTCCTACCATGTATGATTTAATAATTAAAGGAAAAATGGCTGGTCATTCGTTTAAAGAAAAAGGTAACGTTGTTATGACTTCGGTAGGTGCCGGAATGAACATCAATGCTATCGTTTATAAATTTCCTTAAGAATAAATAATTTAAAAATATTAAAAGCACAAAGGGAAATTTTCTTTTGTGCTTTTTTAATCTGATTATGCAAAAAAATTTTTTAATTATTGCCGCCATATTTCTGTTTTTGGAAATATACATTTATCAGGCGATAAGGACATTGGCGGATAATTCCTGGGTGAAAATCGGTTACTGTGTTTTATCATTAGCTATTTACGGGCTTTTCGCCTATGAGCTTGCCCATTTTCAGAAAGCAGACCGAAGTTCTGTAAGAATTCAATGGATGATGTCCCTCTTTCTCATTTTCATCCTTCCCAAAATTTTCATTGTTCTGTTTTTATTGATCGATGATATTTTCAGGACCGGTACCTATATCCTTGGATTCCGAAACCCTGCAGAAAACTTTTTCCCGGAGAGAAGAAAGTTTTTAAGCTTAATGGGACTCGGTCTGGGAGGTGTACTTTCGGCACTTTTTATTGATGGAATTACATTTGGTAAGTACAGGCATAAAGTGAGAAAGGTTAAAGTAAAAATTGCTAATCTTCCTAAAAACTTCAAAGGTTATAAGGTCATACAGATCTCCGATGTCCACAGCGGAAGTTTCGCCGATCCAAGTAAATTAGAGCACGCCATTGAGCTGATTAATGAGCAAAAACCTGATCTGGTCTTATTTACTGGAGACATGGTCAATAATGTTTCTGAAGAGTTCAAACCATTTATACCCTTATTTTCAAAAATAACAGCCAAGGATGGCAAATTTGCAGTACTGGGAAACCATGATTACGGTGATTATGTTACCTGGACCTCTCTGGATGCCAAGAAAAAGAACCTGGAAACGCTTATTGACTATGAAAAACAGGCCGGATTTGACATGCTGAGAAATGAACACAGAATTATCGAAAAAGATGGTGAAAAGCTTTATATTCTGGGTGTAGAAAACTGGGGACTTAAACCGTTCCCTCAATTCGGAGATCTTGATAAGGCGATTGCAGGAGTGCCGGAATCAGCCGCAAAAATATTAATGAGCCACGACCCTACTCACTTTGATTCCATTGTAAAACAACACCCCGGAAATGTCCAGTTGACGTTATCAGGCCATACCCACGGAATGCAGTTCGGTCTTGATCTTAAAAACATCAAATGGTCACCAGTCCAATACCGTTATCCAAAATGGGCGGATATCTATGAGAGCGAAGGTAAATTCCTGTATGTAAACAGAGGGTTCGGAGTGCTTGGATATCCAGGGAGGGTTGGAGTTTTACCTGAAATCACACTTTTTGAGTTGAGTTAGAAGTTAGAAGTTAGAAGACAAAATTAGATCTTAGGTATCATTTCAATAAACTACTTAAGACATTTTTCAATTCGTGTGTTACTGTAAACTTTCTTATTAAAAAATATAATCTTTCATACGGGAAGTAGCCATTTCTTTCTCGTTGATCCAGGTAAGGAGGGCATTTAATTTGTCCTCCATTTTTTTTCCTGATGAAAAGCTTCTGTAAAAAGGAATATCAAAGGGATACGTCTTAAAATCCGTAAACTGCCAGGAATTAAGATAGATCAAAACAAATTCATCATTCTTTAATGTTTCAAAAACCATATTCTGGTAATATTTCATAGGCAATATCTGAAATACAAAATCATTGTAGGGTAATTGACTGTACGGCGAAATACTTTCCGGAACAATACTTAACCCATCTTCTTCTGTAATCTCAGTATCCCTTTTCAGCCTTTTGAACGGAAAAAGAATATTGGCATTATCGATATTGGAAACATAATTAAACTCAAGTAATTTCAAATTCTCCTGCGGAAGTTTTACATCTTTCTGGCGAATTCCCCGTATCTGTTTTCCAAAACATTCTTCTATATTTTTCTTAACTGCTTCGATTTCCTGAAGGGAAGAATTTTTATTATAAAAAGCAATTTCATGCCCACGGGTTGAAATTGCTTTTATAAGATGATGAAGTTTTTCAACGATGGAGACCTCAATAAAAAATGTGGCTTTCGTATCGTGAATATCCAAAATTCTGAGAATAGCTTTTGTATTATCAACTGTTATTTTTAAACGGTCATCGCCTGTAATCTGAGCATTAGTTTTAGTCTTTGCTTCAATATCAAGGATGTTAAAAGTTAATAATATCATTTAAACTTAATTTTATATAAATTTTATAATACATTAAAAATGAGACGTTAAAAACATTTTTAATTAAAGCTATACTTTAATTAGCTAATTTTTACCTAATTTTACTTTAAGATTCTTGATCATGTCTTTTGTCATTTCAGAAATTCCAAAATCATACGTCAGTCCCCAATCTTTTTTGGCGATTGAATCATCAATTGAAGCCGGCCATGAATCTGCAATTTCCTGTCTGAAATCAGGTTTATAATCGATCTCAAAATCCGGAATTTCTTTCTTGATTTCTTCTGCCAATTCTTTTGGAGTAAATGACATTCCACCTAAATTATAAGAAGAACGAACCGTTAAACTTTCTTTTGGAGCCTCCATTAATTTCAATGTCGCATTGATAGCATCATCCATATACAACATAGGCATCCCTGTATTTTCAGAAATAAAACTCGTATACTTCCCCTCCTCTATCGCTTCGTAAAAAATCTCTACCGCATAATCCGTAGTTCCTCCTCCTGCCGGAGTCTTCCATGAAATCAACCCCGGATAACGGATACTTCTCACATCCACTCCGTGTTTGTCAAAGTAATACTCACACCATTTTTCACCTGCCATTTTAGAAATACCATAAACGGTAGTAGGATTCAGGACTACATCCTGCTCAACATTTTCTTTTGGAATTCCTTTTCCGAATACTGCAATTGAACTTGGCCAAAAGATCTTTTTAAGCAATCCTTCTCTTGCCATTTCACAAAAATGAAGGAGAGGCTCCAGGTTTAGCTTCCATGCAAAAATAGGCTGCTTTTCTGAGGTTCCGGACAATAAAGAAGCTAAGTGATAGACAGTCGTGATATCATAATCTTTAATGATTTGTCTCACAAGCTGGGTGTTGGTAACATCCATTCTCTCATAATAGCCGGCTGATGTAATTCCCTTCTGCCATCTGTCGAGGCCTGAGGCTACAACATTTTCCGCTCCGTGGATCTCAACAAGTCTGTTGGTAAGTTCAGTTCCGATTTGCCCTAAAGCACCGGTAATCAGTATTTTTTCCGTATAGGATTCCATTTTTATTTCTTTTAGGTTTTGAATTTTACAAAAGTAAAAAAATCATGCTTATCATAATAAAAAAAGGTGCGTAAAAACACACCTTCAGAACATTGTCAGAAGTTCTCTAAAAACTAAAATTCAGCCTTGTAAAAAGAAATCTTCCATTCATCCCAAACTGCGAGACATTTCTGGAATATACAAACTGATTTTGATTAGAGAGATCAATTGTAGCGGGTGTATAAACAATATTTCCTGCAGCATCCACAGTAGGCCTCTGCACCGGCGTTGGCCCATAATTTTTATCAGGATAGATATCGAACAGGTTATTGGCACCAATCGTCAGGATAAAGCTCTTATTGAATTTAAAACCAACGGAAAGATCGGTTATTACCTTAGCACCCCAAACCGGATGTTCATTTTCAACAACACTGCCATTGATTATTTCATAGCCAATTTTACCATCTCCATTAACATCCATTGTATTAGGATCGGTCACCTTTCCAAAATATACATTTCTTAGTAAAACATTAAATCTACCAATCTCCAGGCCGTTATTAAGAGATGCTTTAAACCTCGGAACGGCTTCTTCTACATAGATGCGACTGGTCTCGGAATAATAACGATTGATCTGCCCTGCATTAATTAAAACATCAGAGCCGTGGATATTCCCTACCCTATTTGTTTTGGAAATAGTGACAGCCAGATCGGAATTTAGTGAAATGTTTGATGAGAATTTAGCACGGTGGGAAATAACACCCTCCAATCCTTTTGTCTGAGTATCAATAGCATTGGCGAAAAAAGTTGCCGCATTGGCATTAGCCTTATCAAACTCCCTTTGAAGGTTAAACAAAGGACTTCCGCCTGGATACGTCCCGCTTGGCCTCAAAAACTGGTCCGTTAAAACAACTCTGTTTTTAATTTTAATATAATATCCATCCACCGTAAATGTAAGGTTCGCATTAGGTATTTTAGCAGTAAAGCCGGCGGAATAGCTTACAGATTCCTCCTGTTTCAATTGTGGAATTCCTAAATTTTTTGCTATTTCAGAATCATTAGAGAATGTACCAACTTCATATGCTATACCACCCACAAATTGTGTAGATGTTGCGTTATAGTAAATCTGCTGCAAAGAAGGTGCACGAAATCCTGTAGAATGCGCAGCCCTAAGGTTAATCTGATTCGTTAGCTTATATCTCGTAGCAATTTTGTAGTTAAATGTAGATCCAAAGTCAGAATAATTCTCATATCTCACAGCACCGCTTATCAGCCATTTATCCGTAACATCAAGCTCAGTATCTATATAGCCCGCGACGGAACTTCTTCCCTTATTTAAGCTATTCGCTGGTCTGAATCCCGGAAATACCTGAGCTCCACCTGGTCTCACCGCACCAAAAAAATCAGTCGGTTTAAGATTAGCAGGTGTTGAAACATCCTGAACATTGCCATTAATATCATAGAGTGCCCAGGAATCCTGTTCTCCACTTTGAATTTTATACCTCTCAAATCTGGCCTCTCCCCCAAATGCAATATTAAACCCCTGAAGCCAGTCAACTTTTGTATCAAAATCCGCATTAACGGTATTCTGTGAAAAATTGAGTCCTCCAGCTTTAAATTCTGTTTTACTCGGATAAAGCATAGAAGCATTCGCCGTATTTTTAATGGTATAATCGAAAGTATTCCGACCGTATGTGTTGCTTATATCATAATTAATATTTCCTATTTTACCTTTAAGACCTGTTGCCAGGGAAAGATCTATAACATCAGAAGCGATTTCAGGCAGGAAACCATTGGGATAAATAGAAGTAGAAGCCCTACTCTCATAAGGCCTGCGGAAAAAACCTCCCGCATTGCCACTTCTATAGGAAATCCCCCCAAAAGCATATCCTTTTACGGAAGAAGCAAGATCAAATTCAGAATTCATGAAAAATTGCCCCGATGTCAACCTGGACTGTCCTACTCTCATATTAAAATCGTTTCTCGCAAGCCCTCTGTATGCCATTTCATTTTCTGAAACATCAGTTTTTAAAAGTGTTTGAAGCTGAGAAATACTATTGGCATTCTGAATCTCAGTTTGAAAAGCGGGACTAAAATAATTTACATTTTGAGCATATTGATGAATATAATCAATAATCTGTTGGGAATTGGGAGTGTTCCCGATATTTCCGAAAAGGGAGGAAATATTGACACCGTTCTCCAGCGCCCTTTGTTCGATAGCATTATAGGCATTAAAAATCTGCCCGGTAGCAGCATTGGCTCTTCGTGTCTCTTCCCGCTTCATTAAACTTGCCGTAAAATTGATGAATCCATTCTTTCCTATAGCTGTACCATAATTAAGGTCTAATTGATATTTACCTCCATCCCAGCCTCCGCTGTGGTCATTGGATCCTTTGGAATTAAATCCCCCTGCTGTAATTGCCGAAGTAAATGCATTGGTATTCTTCTTCATGATAACATTAATCACCCCCGCAATAGCATCGGAACCATATTGTGCAGAAGCTCCATCTCTCAAGACTTCCAGACGTTCTATAGCAAATGCAGGCAATGCATTCAGATCGGTTCCCACAGAACCTCTTCCGGGAGAACCATTTACATTAACCAGCGAAGAGGTATGTCTTCTTTTACCATTAAGCAAAACCAATACCTGGTCGGGACCCAACCCTCTCAACTGAGCCGGATCAATATGATCCGTACCGTCTGCAACTGTGGTTGAATTTGAGGTAAACGAAGGAGCTGCATAATTCAGAATCTGGTTGAGATCCATCTGCGGAGTGATAACAGACTGTGAGCTGATATTGATAACATCTACAGGTACAGGCGTATCCGTTGCTACTCTTGCTTTGTTTCTGGACCCTAAGGTAATTTTGATTTCTTCTATATTCTTCGTTTTTGTAGAATCGGTTTGTGCATGGGCATAAACGGAAACAAAAAATAATGCAGCGAGAGAAGCTGCCTTCTGGTAATTTTTGATCATACGGTTGTTTTTTTTCCAAAAGTAATGAATTATCTTTTAAAAACAATTTAAACGCAAACAAAAACCAGTTTTATTAAATTATAATTATTTAAAACGAATAAAAATTAAACAAAACAAACATCATATGTCGTTTTAATAAAAATAACACAATGTATAATTAATCCTTCAGCTGATCAATTATACATATAGACCTGAAAAAGAAATATTTCATTTAAAAATATATAATTTTGCTATCAATAAAAAGCAAAATGGTATGAAGAACCTATTATTCGCCGCCGTGTTTTTAAGCACAAACCTGTACTGGAGTCAGTATACAGATTTTAATATCGTAAAAGAAGTTAAGGTAAAAAACAAAGGAGTTGTTGTTTCTGCCCATCCGCTAGCAAGTGAAGCAGGAGCAAAAATCATGAAGCAAGGAGGAAATGCTTATGATGCTGTCATAGCCACTCAATATGCATTAGCCGTGGTTTATCCTCAGGCAGGAAATATAGGCGGTGGCGGATTTTTAGTGGGTGTAAAAAATAATGGTGAAAAATTTACGATCGATTATAGAGAAACAGCTCCAAGGAATGCATCGAGAGATATGTACGTCGACAAAACAGGAAAAGCCAGTACAGACCTTTCGCAGAACGGCAGATTAGCTGTAGGAATCCCTGGTAGTATTGCAGGCTTTTTTGCTACCCTAAAATATTGCAACCTTCCCATGGAAAAAATTATTCAGCCAGCCATAGATCTCGCTGAGAAAGGGTTTGCTATTACAGAAAAAGAAGCTGATATGCTTAACACCCACAAGGTAAATTTCCAAAAACACAATCAATCACCAATTCCTTTTGTAAAAGACACCCCGTGGAAAGCGGGTGATATTTTGGTTCAGAAAGAATTGGCTGAGACTTTAAAACTTATTCAGAAACAAGGAGCAAAAGGATTTTATGAAGGTAAAACCGCAGCCCTTATTGTTTCTGAAATGAAAAGAGGAAACGGAATTATCACTTCTGAAGATTTAAAAAACTATAAGGTTGCCCAGAGAAAAGCTCTTGAATTTGATTACAAAGGAAATAATGTTGTTTCCATGCCCTTACCGTCCAGTGGTGGAGTTCTTTTAGCCCAGATGCTGAGAATGGCAAGTTTTGAAAATTTAGAAAAATATCAGCTGAATTCTACTCCTGCCGTACAGATCATGGTAGAAGCCGAAAGAAGAGCCTATGCTGACCGTGCAGAATATATGGGGGATCCGGATTTTATAGGAGATAAGACCTCTTATCTTATCTCTGATGATTATTTGAAAAAGAGATGGAAAAGCTTTAGTTTTTCTAAGGCCACGCCTAGCTCTGAGATTGGAAAGATCATAAAGCAACCTAAAGAATCAACACAAACGACCCACATTTCAGTAATTGATAAGGATGGAAATGCTGCATCTGTAACCACTACCCTTAACGGGTATTACGGAAGTAAAGTGGTTGTGTCCGGAGCAGGATTCTTTTTAAATAATGAGATGGATGACTTTTCTATCAAACCGGGAGTTCCGAATATGTTTGGGGCTGTAGGCGGGGAAGCCAATTCTATTCAACCGAATAAGAGGATGCTCTCATCCATGACTCCTACCATACTCTTAAAAAACGGAAAACCTTTTATGGTAGTAGGAACACCGGGCGGAACAACAATTCCGACATCAGTATATCAATCCATCGTAGATGTTGTTGATTTTAAATTGAACGCCAATATTTCCGTAAACGCACCTAAATTCCATCACCAATGGCTTCCAGAAACCGTATCTGTGGAAAACAATTTTCCGGAATCAACAATTTCTGAATTAAAGGCTAAAAATTATGTTATCGAAAAAGTAAAACAGATCGGAAAAACAGAAATGATCGTTATTGATGAGAATGGAAACATACATGCAGTAGCGGACGGACGTGGTGACGACTCTGTCGCAACAGAATAACTTCTGGTTACCTATTTGTAATTTTCAACTAAATATTTAAAGGACGAAAAAAGGAAAAGATCATTTTTTCATGACATCTATCATGATTCCTGATATTTTTTCTTACTTTTCGTCCTTTAAATTAAAAAACACCCCCATTGAAAGCAAAAAAAATCTATCAGCAGCTCTATTTTCAGGTAATCATCGCCATCATTGCAGGTATACTTCTGGGAAGGTTCTATCCCGAACTGGGAGAGAAAATGAAGCCTTTAGGCGATGGCTTTATCAAACTTGTAAAAATGATTATTGCTCCGGTAATTTTTATTACGCTTACATTAGGAATTGCCCATATGACCGACCTGAAAAAGGTAGGGAGAATTGCAGTAAAGGCAATGATCTATTTCTTTACTTTTTCAACATTAGCTTTAATCATCGGACTAATCGTCGGTAACATCCTTCAACCCGGCACAGGCTTGAATATTGATCCGGCCTCGCTTTCTGGAGATATTTCCCAGTATCAGCAAAAAGCCCACGAATCCACACTTACGGGTTTTATGATGAATATTATTCCTGAAACCCTTTTCAGTCCCCTGGTCGGTGAAAATATTCTTCAGGTCTTATTGGTCGCTATTTTAATGGGAGTTGCACTTGTATTGACAAAAGAAAAAAGCCAAAGGATAACCAACTTTCTGCAGGATCTTTCAACACCTGTTTTTAAAATCGTGCATATGCTTATGAAACTTGCTCCCATCGGAGCTTTCGGGGCAATGGCTTTTACCATCGGAAAATATGGTCTTCATTCAGTTCTCAATCTTCTGTTCCTGGTAGGGACATTTTATATCACCTCATTACTATTTGTTGTTTTGGTACTGGGTGCTGTTGCCTGGTATAATGGTTTCAGCATTTTTAAGCTGATGTTTTATCTTAAAGAGGAGCTTCTTTTAGTTCTGGGAACCAGCTCTTCAGAATCCGCATTACCGGGAATTATGGAAAAGCTTGAAAAAGCAGGATGCTCCAAAGCTATCGTAGGATTGGTGGTTCCCACCGGCTATTCTTTCAACCTCGATGGCACTAATATTTACATGACACTGGCTTCATTGTTCATAGCACAAGCCCTGAATATTCATCTGCCACTGGAAAAACAATTAATGCTACTCCTTGTCGCTATGCTAAGTTCTAAAGGTGCAGCGGGCGTAACAGGAGCCGGATTTGTAACTTTAGCAGCTACATTGGCTGTAGTTCCGGAGATTCCGATCGCAGGAATGACACTGATCCTGGGAATCGATAAATTCATGAGCGAGTGCCGGGCATTGACCAACGTTATAGGAAATTCCGTAGCCACTGTAGTGGTTGCAAATTGGGAAAAACAACTGGATAAAGAACAGCTCCATTACTCCCTGAACCATCCACAAGAAGTAGAAAAGAAGTTAGAGGCTTAAATTAGAATCGTCAGACTGGCAGGAAGCACCTTAATATGGATCGGGGATTTTATTTTATTAAATTCACCGTCCAGGTGCCAGTTTTTGGTATTGACACTGAACTCGATTTCTGAAACCGGAAGATAGGTCACATAATCATCATCTTTCAGTTTTTTGGTAAACATCCTGTATGCAAATAATGCAGAATAGGTTAATGGAAATTTCTTAACCAAAACCATATCTACCAATCCGTCACTTTTACTCGCGTGCGGAGCAATATATGCATTATTTCCAAACTGACGGGTATTAGCAATATTCAGCATCAGATATCTGCCGTTATATTGCTGGTAAGCTTCATCAACAAATTTAACCTTAATGGGTTTATAATTAAAAAAGGTTTTAAGGGAAACCTTGATGTAATTTTTGAAACCCCTGTCCGTCTTTTCAAATTCTTTTACCACCTTGCCATCAAATCCTGTTCCTGAAACATTGATGGAAAGTCTTTCATTTACGGTAAAAGTGTCAATTTTTCTGGATTTTTTCGCCTTTAGCTTATCCAGTAGCTCATCTAGATTTTTGCTGAATTGGGTTTCGTTCGAGAATCCGTTTCCTGAACCTGCCGGAAAAATAGCTAAAATTTTAGGTGTATTAATCAACTTCCTTGCTACTGTAGAAATAGTGCCATCCCCTCCTATTGCAACAAAAATTTCTATTTCATTGAAGTGCTCTTCAATAAAATCATCTGTTCCCTGAATGGATTCTGAAATATAGTAAAGGGGATTTTCCACCTTTTTTTTCAACTCATTGAGAAATGGCTGATAATTCCTTTTGGCAGAAAACGGGTTGATGATAAAAGCTACTTTTTCCATTACAGCAAAAATAAAAAATGCTTCCTGATTTGGAAGCATTATTCTTATTTAATTTTCATTCTTTCTTTAAACTCGGGCTTAAGCGTCCCTTTAAGATCCTCCCATGATACGGGGATTGTGATGTCTCCAGCTGCGAAAGCTGCAATTTCGTATGGACTATAATGGAAATACAGGTTCTTATCATCAAAGTAGAAATTGCTACTTGCAGGAATTACTTCTACCAGGAGCATATCAGAATTTTTCACCTCTCCTTTCTCATCGGTCGTTCCACTATTCATCTTATTGATATTCTTCATCAGAATTCCCTCAATTTGTTTTTTAGGCATGGTGGTAATATCAGCCAACTGTACTTTCTTATTGTTTTTCAGGTCAAACACCCGCTCGGAAAACCCGTAATTATCGTGGGCTCCCCCTTCATACGCACTGTAAACATATTCAATGTGCATATAATCATTGGTTGTGGATTTCAGATTCATATAGTTACTGGTATACCATTCCTGAGGAAATGATACTCCAAGATCCTTCGCCTCCTTCTTGATAGAATTGAAATATTCTGCCTTTTCTCTTTCCAGGTAGGACTGAATCCCGTTTTTAGAAAAATCTGTTGCCCCTTTATTGATAAAATAGATGCTGTCCAGGAGCTTTTGGTCTTTCAAAGAAGGAAATACTAAAAGTTTCGAAGTATATTTTACAGTTAAAGAATCATTGACCTTCGTAGAGTCGCTAACTTTTACTGAATCGACTACAAATTTTTCGGACTGATTCACTTCTGTTTTTTCTGTCGATGAATCCTTTTTTTCATTCTTTTTACACGCTGCAAGAGCAAAGAACGAGGAAAGCAAAATAGCTGCAATTGTATTTTTCATATTCTATATTTGTGATGTCAATACAAAAACCATTCACAAAATGAATGGTTTTGTAAATTATAATGAATTTTTTTAGTTCGCCGGTATTTTCTGGCTTTCAAATTGATCATTCCCAAAAGCTAAAACAGGAATGAATATAAATCCTAAGAAGAATAAAAGAATCGTGTATAAAGGCGTTTCTTTGCTAAATCCTTTGGCAAGACTATCATTAACCATCCATGATGCAAACAGGTTAACAAACGGAATAAAAAATAAAATAATCCACCAAGCCGGTTTCTTTACAATATCAAGCAAAACGATGATGTTATAAATAGGAATGAAAGCCGCCCATGCATCTTGGCGCCCTGCTTTCTGAAATATTTTATACATACAATATCCATAGAACAGATATATAATCAGATAAAAGAATAACATTCCGATTCCAATTCCGGCCGCTGCCGCAGAATCCATCCCATCGTAAGGATCTGTTTGTAAAAGAGTTAACATATTATTAATTTTTATTGGTTTGCTCAAATATAACGAAAAAGCTTCTATAAATAGAAGCTTTTAATTTATTTTTTAATTAAACTTATCACCTGATTTTCACTTTTTGAAGCTACTCCCCAAATCTGTTTAAATGCGGGATAATAATCTTTAGGATAATCCGGACTGCTTACTTTGGTCTTTGAGGTGACCTCCAGTTTATTTCCTTTTTGCTCTGCAACATAGCTGTATTCGATCTCCTTATCATCCGTTATTATCTTTTTATTTTTTGGCATTTCTTCAATAACATAACCTTCGGGAATTTCGAAAATGATTTTTTTTGTTCTTGTGTAGGCTGATATAAAATCTATGGGATATTTTCTTTCATCTGTCTGATCAAATTCATTGGAGTTTTTATTAAGAAACAGCATAGGATTAATGATCATTTTTTTCCCTATTCTATCGATCAGGTTTTCTGATGTAAATTTCATCGTACTTTCAAAATCACCATTTTCTAGAACTTTTGAGTTAATATCCGTAAAATCAATAGCAAAGTTTTCCTTGTACTGCTTTTTGTATTTATCCATATTCTCGTCATAACTTTCTTTGGCAAACATCGCATAGCTACCTGTATCTTTGTCGGAATAAGTTCCGGAAATACTTCCATCTTCATTGATCTTAGCCTCAGCCGTAAGGTAAGTAAAACTTGGTTGTGCATTGGTCATAGATAATTCCTGTACTTTTTCCTTTGGAGCCAGGATCCCAAATTGATTCCAATCTCTTGGAGGCAGCATATCCCTTGAAGATTGCTTGGATGTAGCATCATATAAATGATATTGGTCTTTAATTTTAACGGCTGCCAGGACAAAGTTTAAATTCGAGACATTCGGAGATGCAATATTGATCATTCCGTTACTAACAGTAGAGATCAATAACGGATCTGCCTTTAACCCTGCTTCTCTAAGCATCATGATTAAAAAAAGATTGATCTCCGCAGCGTTTCCGGTTTTTGTTTCGAGAAGTTTTTTTATTCCATCTTCTGTCCTTACTCCCGAATATTTATTCCAGGTAAAGGCCTTTTGGACATATTTAAAAATAGCATCCGCCTTATCCATATCTGTAAGCCCTGAAATTCCTGAAGGCATATTTTCTTTCGCCAATTTTGTTCTTTTCAGTTCTCCACCAAAATCTTCATTCTCATATAATCTTTCTTTGATCTTCTCCCAGGATGATGAATACAACTTCAGTTCTTTAAAATTGGTGGAATGCAATTCCGCACTGATCTTCGTTCTGTAATTCCTATCATTTTTTATGAATTTCTCCGTTTTAAAACCTTTAAGGTTTTCATACCCGAAACGATAGGTTCTGTAATTGGAGCCATACAGAAGCTTTTCCTCAACCTGCTTGTATTTAGGACTTAAAGAGCCTGTATAATTTATATTATACGATATATTGGAAGGAGCATCCAAAATATATTCAGTATATAATGATGGTGTATCAGATTCTATCAATATTTCCGGAATGGAATACAAGAACGGAGAAGTGATCTCATACTGGTATTCAATAACAGAACCGTTTTTTACATTAGGAAAAGCAAATTTGGTAACCGATATATACTTATTTTCTTTACTCTTGTACTTTGAACTTTTATCTACTTTAGTCGTGACCACATTTCCGTTTTCAAGGTTATAGGTGTAAGCCTTCATTTTAGATAAGCTTTCCTGGCTGCTGCCATCCTGATAAAGGGGCACTTCAAGATTAAGCCAGTCTTCGGCTTTTTCTTTATCATAAATCTTCACCCTGTAGAAGGCTCTTTTCTGCAAAGTACCATTATTGGAATCTATATTAAAAGACACTGATTTATACAAAATTTCCGCCGGAGCATTTTCGTCCAGCAATGATTTTTGCTTTGATAAATCGGTATCATTAAATTTAGGTGGGTTGAGAAATTCCTGTTTTTGGGCTTTGAGGCAAACAATACTGATTGAACTCAAAACGACGAATATAATTTTTTTCATGCTTAGATTTTAGTTATTAGAATTTTAGAATTGTCCATATTTACAGTTTTCTTTCGGAATTTGATATAATCATTGTATTTTTCTTTAGGATACGTTCCTTTATTTACATGAATAGTCCTGGTAACGGTAAGCTCTTGTCCATTCTTGATAAAGTTAAGCTGATAGGTTCCAAATTCAGACGGAAGTTTTACATCCTCAGGAACTTCATCGATCTTATAATTTTTAGGAATTTCAAATGTAATCTTATATTCATCTTCAAAAGACTGCATGATCTCAAACGGCAATTCCCTTTTATCATCTGCTTTATAATTATTATCAGAAAAGATAGGTACCGCTCGGAATACCATACTGCTTCCGGCATTCTTGGAATAGTTATTAGCCTTAAAATCAAGATTATATTTTATAACTGCATTATCCCTGTCATTAATAAAATCTTTCATTTCAATATTTTCAAAATGTAAAATATTTAAAAGGCTTTTTACTGATTCATTTTTTTCCTTAGGAGATAATGTGGCAAATCTTAAGTTATAATCATATTGACTGCCTGTAAAAGCAAACTCTCCTTTTCCTGCAATACTATTATCTTCATTAAGCTTAATTTTAAGGATTTGCTTTTCTTTATTTTGTTCTGCAGAATATGAAGGAGTATCCATCACTTCAATTCCATCCTTTTTAACCAAAAGAACATTTCGGTCCGTTGTACTGTAGCTCAAATGGTTAAAAGCAATCTGCTGGGATGTATTTTCCAGCCATATGTTTCCCTTTTCAGTAGGCACCATTAAGATAACATGGTTCCCTCCCATTTTTGGAAAATCTTTATCGAAAGACACCGGTGAAGAGCCGGAGTTGATGGTGCAATAGTACGATGGAATTCCCGCTTCATCAAGTAAGGTCTTCATATAATTGGATAACCCTTTACAGTCGCCATATCCTTTTTTCTGTACTTCATCCGGCATCATAGGCTGCCATCCCCCAATTCCCAGCGCAACAAATATATATCGGGTTTTACCCTGCATATACTGATACAGTTTTCTCACCTTTTCTTCTGTGGACCCCTGTAAATTAAGTGCTGCAACATCAGCTTTTATAGAGGGCGTGGAAACAGATACAGGTTGCAAAATGCTATTATAATACCAGGATCCGAAATCTTTCCAGCTCGTAATACTTCCCTGCTTTCCTTCCAGATTGAATTTTGCCAGTGAAAAACTCACTTTAGGTAAGATCTTAAGTGG
Source organism: Chryseobacterium sp. B21-037 (assembly GCF_028570785.1). NCBI lineage: Bacteria > Pseudomonadati > Bacteroidota > Flavobacteriia > Flavobacteriales > Weeksellaceae > Chryseobacterium > Chryseobacterium sp. B21-037. The sequence continues at coordinate 363,872 of NZ_JALGCB010000001.1, read as the reverse complement.
TGAAGGAAGTAAAGAAACATCTTCTATTGCAGGAACATTTTTATATGAATATACTTTTTCTGCCCCATTACTGCTTTCTGCAACCGTAGTATAATTGTACTTCGAAGGATAAGTTTTTGTACGGAGCTCAATACCTGAATTATTAAGAATCTTAAACTGGCTTTCCTCCAATGCTACATTGGTGCCTGAAAAAGGTACAAAATCCGGTATGAAAATAGTGTTTTCATTAGTGATCTGGTACGAAAACTCGAGTGTATAAGGATATTGGGTCGGAGTATAAGCCAATGATAAATATCTGCTATCCGAATAAAAGACTCCCTGGGAATTGTTAGCAAAGTCTCCGAAATCCGATTTGGAATAAGACTTTATTTTTTTACCGGATTCGTCATACACTGTAACTTTTACGTCAGAAATATGATCTCCTTTGTCATATGGAATATAAGCATGAGCCTGGGAATCCCCGTCTTTATTTAAAACCGTAGTTACGGTATTTATCTGATATTTTACCTCATCTATCTTGTTGATCTGGATCGTGGTAAAATCTTTTCGGATCACCGCATTGGCATCCTTCTTTAAATTCTCCGGGATTGCTGACACCGGATAGCTTTGGGCGTAGTAAAGAGAAGCAATACAAACGGCACCAACTGTTAAGATTTTCATCATTGTTTTAAAAAATTTAACAAAAGTAATGAAATCTTAATAAATGTTAAAATTTAATTTTCGAAGACAAAAAAAGGCTCCAAAACGGAGCCTTTTTCATTATATTTTTTAGAAAAATAAATTATGCATCAATTTTAGCATATTTTGCATTTTTCTCAATAAACTCTCTTCTTGGCGGAACTTCATCTCCCATCAACATAGAGAAAACACTATCTGCTTCTACAGCATTGTCAATAGTTACCTGTTTCAATATTCTATGCTCAGGATTTAAGGTCGTTTCCCAAAGCTGCTCAGGATTCATTTCCCCAAGACCTTTGTAACGTTGTACCTCTACTCCTTTTCCATCCGGAGACATATCCAGAGTAAATTCCTCACGCTCTTTTTCATTATAGGCATATACTTTTTTGTTACCTTTCTTCAATAAATATAAAGGCGGTTGAGCGATATAGATATAACCATTTTCAATCAATTCTTTCATATATCTGAAGAAGAATGTCAGAATCAATGTAGAAATGTGGGAACCGTCAATATCGGCATCGGTCATGATGACAATCTTATGATATCTCAGTTTCGCCATATTCAACGCCTTACTGTCTTCTTCCGTTCCTACAGAAACCCCAAGAGCTGTGTAAATATTTTTAATTTCCTCATTATCATAAACTTTATGAAGCATAGACTTTTCAACGTTCAAAATTTTACCTCTTAATGGAAGGATAGCCTGGAAATGTCTGTCACGTCCTTGTTTTGCAGTACCTCCTGCGGAATCTCCCTCAACAAGGAATATTTCAGATTCTTCAGGACTTTTAGAAGAACAGTCGGACAATTTCCCAGGAAGTCCGGAACCTCCCATCGGAGATTTTCTCTGAACCATTTCACGGGCTTTTTTCGCAGCCTGTCTTGCTTTTGCTGCTAAAACAACCTTCTGAACGATAATTTTAGCTTCGTTAGGATTTTCTTCTAAGAAGTTCGTAAGCATTTCCCCCACAATTTTATCAACTGCTCCGGAAACTTCGGAATTACCCAATTTTGTTTTAGTTTGCCCTTCAAACTGCGGTTCCATTACTTTTACGGAAACCACGGCTGTAAGACCTTCACGGAAGTCATCTCCCGTAATTTCTACCTTTTCTTTCTGAGGGATCCCCAGATCATCGGCATATTTCTTTAAGGTCCTCGTTAATGCACGTCTGAAACCCGCAAGGTGTGTTCCCCCTTCATGGGTATTGATATTATTAACGTAAGAGTGAAGATTCTCATTAAATGAAGTATTGTAACGCATTGCCACTTCAACCGGAATATCATCTCTTTCGCCCTCCATGAAGATTACATTCTCCATAATGGCCTCACGGCTTCCGTCAATGTAGGCAACAAATTCCTTTAAACCGCCTTCGGAATGAAAGACTTCTGATTTGAAAGAACCATCTTCCAGAGTCTCTCTTTCATCGGTAAGGGTAATGGTAATACCTTTATTAAGATAAGAAAGCTCTCGTAAACGGCTTGCTAACGTATCATAGTTATATACTAATTCAGTGAAAATGGTATCATCAGGCTGGAAGAACTGCTTAGTTCCTCTTTTGTCACTATTCCCTATTTCTTCAACTCCCGTTTGTGCTTTTCCTTTGGAATATACCTGCTGGTAAACGTTTCCGTCTCTGTATACGGTTGTAATCATTTCATTGGAAAGTGCATTCACACAAGATACCCCAACACCATGAAGACCTCCGGAAACCTTATAGGAATCTTTATCGAACTTACCTCCTGCTCCGATCTTCGTCATTACAACTTCAAGAGCAGATTTTTGTTCTTTTTCGTGGAAGTCAACCGGAATACCTCTACCGTTATCCATTACTTCGATTCCGTTTCCTTCTTTAATGCTAACGAAAATGGTATCGCAGTATCCTGCTAACGCTTCGTCAATAGAGTTATCTACTACTTCATAAACCAAATGATGGAGACCTCTTACTCCTACATCACCAATGTACATTGAAGGACGCATACGAACGTGCTCCATTCCTTCCAATGCCTGAATACTACTAGCTGTATATTGTTTCTGACTCATATCAAATTATTAAACTTTGCCAATTGCAAAGACCTACAAATATCGTGATTTTTTTCGAGATATGAAAGTTAAAATATGTCAAAAAAGATGGAGTTTTCAACACGAATCAAAGGCATTTTTATCTTAAAAAAATACAAAGTTATATTGCATTTCAATAATATCAACTGTTTTAAATCATGTATTCTTCTATAATTAATGCTTAAATTTATTTACTCAAAATTGATATTATGGACGATTTCATTGCAGCCCGTGCCCAGATGGCCATGTCCCTCGGCTTCCACATTATATTTTCGTGTGTAGGTATGGTTATGCCATTTTTAATGGCCTTTGCCCACTGGAAATACCTTAAAACAAAAAACGAAGTATATAAGGGACTTACAAAAGCATGGAGCAAAGGAGTCGCCATTCTTTTTGCAACAGGAGCTGTTTCCGGAACTATGCTTTCTTTTGAATTGGGACTTCTTTGGCCACAGTTCATGAAACACGCCGGCCCCATCTTCGGAATGCCTTTTTCTCTTGAAGGAACAGCATTTTTTATCGAAGCAATTGCTATCGGTTTTTTTCTTTACGGATGGGATAAGTTCAACAAATGGTTTCACTGGTTCTGTGGATTTTTAGTCGGACTCAGTGGATTGGCTTCCGGCATCCTTGTCGTTGCAGCCAATGCGTGGATGAACTCTCCCGCAGGCTTTGATTATATCAACGGACAATATGTAAATATAGATCCTATCAAAGCGATGTTTAATGAAGCCTGGTTTCCACAGGCATTGCATATGACGGTAGCTGCATTTTGTGCAACCGGTTTTGCCGTTGCAGGAGTTCATGCTTTTTTAATTATGCGAAAAAGAAATGTGGAATTTCACACCAAAGCATTTAGAATTGCTGCAGGTTTTGCCCTCATAGGAGCTTTCGGAGCTCCCTTAAGTGGTGATATCGCTGCTAAATCAGTTGCAGAAAGACAGCCTATAAAATTGGCTGCAATGGAAGCTCATTTTAAAACAGAAAAGGGAGCTTCTTTTGTGATCGGAGGAATTCCGGATGAAAAGAAAGGCGAAATCAAATATGCATTAAAAATCCCTAAATTATTAAGTTTTCTCGTCAGTAATGATTTTAATGCTGAAGTAAAGGGATTGAATGATTTCAGCAGAGATGAATGGCCTCCTGTTGCCGTTGTCCACTACTCTTTCCAGATCATGATCTTCTTTGGTGTCATAATGATCTGCATAGGTTCTCTATATGTCTATTCGCTATTCTTTAAAAAAGAATGGCTGAGCAAGAACTGGCTGCTGAAAACATTTCTGATCGCCACTCCTTTTGGATATATAGCATTGGAAGCAGGCTGGACTGTAACAGAAGTAGGCCGCCAGCCCTGGATAATTTATGGTATTATGCGGACTGTAGATGCTGTAACGCCTATGCCGGGCATCCAGTATTCCTTCTATTTCTTCACCGCAATTTTTGTTTCCCTGTCATTGATTTTAATATTTCTTCTCAAAAGACAAATCCAAATGGTTCCGAAATTATATGACCCTACAGATATTCAGTTTAACGCTAAAAATACAAAATCATGATCTACGTTGTTATAGGCTTTCTTTGGCTGTCAATTTGCCTGTATGTAATCTTGGGAGGAGCTGATTTTGGCGCAGGGATCGTGGAGTTATTCACCAATAAAAAATCCCGTCATAAAACAGAGGAGATTATGTATGAATCAATCGCTCCGGTTTGGGAAGCGAATCATATGTGGGTGATTATTGCTATTGTGATCCTGTTTGTAGGATTTCCTGAAATTTACACAACGATGTCCACTTACCTGCATATTCCGTTAGTTCTTATGCTTGTAGGAATTATTGCAAGAGGTACCGCTTTTACATTCAGGCATTATGATGCGGTGAAAGATGACTGGCAGTTTTTATATACTCACATTTTTTATTATGCAAGCCTTCTCACTCCTTTTTTCTTAGGGCTGATTGCGGCAGCTACAGTTTCCCAATCCATTAATCCGGACGCCACCACATTTCTGGATCTCTATATTTTCAGCTGGCTGAATTGGTTCGGAGTGACCGTTGGTTTATTTACAGTGGCCCTCTGTGCCTATCTTGCTTCAATATTTTCTCTTAGGGAAACCAAGGATCGTGTGCAACTTAATCTGATGATCAGAAAATCCAAACAAACGATGATCTTTGTAGTGATCACCGGAGCTCTGGTTTTTCTTTCAGCGTATCTTTCGGGCATTCCTCTAGTTACCTGGGTTTTCTCCAAACCTTTGGGAATTATGGCAATTGCCTTTGCAACGATAGCACTGTTATTGATTTTCCGGGCTATGAAACAACGGAAGCTCCTTCCCGTTCGTGCCTTAGCAGGATTCCAGGTTATTATGATCCTGGTGGCCGCAACGTATCAGCATAACCCTGATATCATATTATTAGGGAATGGGCAGCATCTTTCATTATTAGAACATGTAGCAGCTCCGAAAACGATTTCTGCTTTAGCGTGGGCATTAATGTTAGGATCTTTATTTATTCTGCCGTTTTTATTTTACCTGATGGCTTCATTCAGTAAACTAAGGAAGTAAGGATTATTTTTTAAGTAAAACAATTTCAACCCTCCTATTCATAATCCGGTCCGCTTCCGTTTGTTCGGGATAAGCAACCGGATTAAGATGTCCTTGTCCGCTTGCTTTTATACGGCTGGAATCTATACCTTGCATCTGGAGGAATTCCTTTATAGAATTAGCCCTTGTATGTGAAAGATTAAAAGTACCCAAATCAAGATCTTCACCATCAAAATTATTATAATCACAGCAAATATGCCCCTGTAATTCTACCTGCATAGCCGGATTATCTCTTAGTATTTTAAGCAGCTTAAGAATTGTTTCATTCCCAACCGGGAGCCAGACATGACGGCCGCCAATAAAATTAACATTAGGAAGAGAATATGTATTTTGAACTTTCAGCTCAGCAACACTCAGATCTACAAAACTTGGAGGAACTTTTCGTAGAATTTTTTCTCCCTTAGCCCATTCTCTGTCTATAAAAATATCTACTCTTCTGTTTTTCTTCCGTAATTCTTCTGAACTATTATCATTGATCTGTTTTCCCTCACCGAGACCTACAACATTTTCAATTGTAATATGAGTTTTAATTTTCTCCTGCAGGTATTTTTTAACTGCATTTGCACGGTTTTCAGACAATATTTTATTGTAATGTATGCTTCCCGTAGAATCACAATTTCCAAAAATCCTGAATCTTAAATTGCCTTTTAACTGAGCCAAACTATCTAATTTCTTTTGGGATTGCTTATCAAGTTTATAGTCATCATGCACAAAGTAAACAGATTCAATCATTTGCGACTTAATGACAAGACATTGTAACAGAAAAAATAAAACAAAAATTTTCATCGAAATTGAGTTTTATATGGAACGGAAAATAACAATTTATAGTTTGTAGCAAAAAAAATCCTGAAGTATCTTCAGGATTTTTGTGCGTAAGCGGGATCCGATCCCTAACCTTAACTATTCATTGACTTTAACTTAGAATAAAAAATATGACTCACGCAATTAAGGTTTTTATCGCACCGTTTTTTATTATTTCCATAAGCTTTGTTTTTGTTGTTTGATACTCATTTTTAATTGTAGGAAAGAAATCTTTTATAAAATCATATAAAACGCCAAGCACAAATTTTATAAGTAAGTCAAAGCCTTCTAAGCTTAAGCCAGTTAAACTTAAAAATGAATGAATTTCTTATTTATACTAGTTTCATTAAAACCTGCTCATCAACTTTTTCTACTTTGACTAAATTATTCTTAGTTAGAGTCTTAGATGCTTTATCCCATTTTTTACCGGATAACTGACTTCTTTCTTTAACTTCTGCTAAAGAGAATGCTTCTTCCTGAGAGTTTAAAATTTCAAGAATTACTTTCTCATCTTCTCCCAATTCAATCTGAGGAACTGTTTTTTCAGGTCTCATCTGAGGGAAGAATAATACTTCCTGGATGGATGCATTATCCGTTAAGAACATGATCAATCTGTCCATACCAATTCCTAATCCGGAAGTTGGAGGCATTCCGTATTCCAAAGCTCTAAGGAAATCCTGGTCGATAAACATCGCTTCATCATCACCTCTTTCAGAAAGAGCCATCTGCGCTTCGAAACGTTCTCTCTGATCAATAGGGTCATTTAACTCAGAATAAGCATTAGCTATTTCCTTTCCGCAAACCATCAACTCAAAACGCTCTGTTAAGCCTTCTTTGCTTCTGTGTTTTTTAGTTAAAGGAGACATTTCGATCGGATAATCGGTAATGAAAGTTGGCTGAATGAAATTTCCTTCACATTTTTCTCCGAAGATCTCATCAATTAATTTCCCTTTACCCATTGTTTCATTAACCTCAATCCCAATAGATTTAGCAAAATCAAACAATTCCTTTTCAGTTTTTCCTGTGATATCGAATCCTGTATATTTCTGGATCGCTTCAGTCATTGAAACTCTAGGATAAGGTGCTTTCCAATTTATCTTATGCTCTCCGAAAGTAGATTCGGCATTTCCATTAACCTGAGTAGCACAGAATTCCAATAGCTTTTCTGTGAAATCCATCATCCAGTTGTAATCCTTGTAAGCCACATAAATTTCCATCGCTGTAAATTCCGGATTATGTGTTCTGTCCATTCCCTCATTTCTGAAGTTTTTGGAAAACTCATATACCCCATCAAATCCTCCAACGATCAATCTTTTAAGATAAAGCTCGTTTGCAATTCTTAAATATAATGGAATATCCAAGGCGTTATGGTGTGTAATGAACGGTTTTGCCGCAGCTCCTCCCGGAATGGATTGAAGAATCGGAGTTTCAACTTCAAAATATCCTGCATCATTAAAGAAGGTTCTCATGGCATTGAACAATTTTGTTCTCTTCACAAAAATTTCTTTAATATGCGGGTTGACGGTTAAATCAACATAACGTTGTCTGTATCTTAGTTCAGGATCATTAAATCCATCATGTATTACTCCATTCTCATCCGTTTTGGATTGTGGTAGCGGACGTAAAGATTTCGTAAGGAGAGTAAAATTCTTTACCAGTACAGTTTTCTCCCCTACTTGTGTGGTAAAAAGCTCCCCTTCTATACCGATAATATCCCCGATATCTAAAAGGTGTTTGTACACTTCATTATACAAAGTTTTATCTTCTCCTGTACAGATCTCATCTCTGTTGAAATATACCTGAATTTTACCTGTAGAATCCTGCAATTCAGCAAAAGAAGCCTTCCCTTGAATTCTTCGGGACATCAATCTACCAGCAATCTTCACCTGTTTACTCTCAGAAAAATCCTGTTTTATAGATTCTGTTGTATCTGTAATTTTGTATTCATCTGCCGGGAACGCGTTGATCCCCATTTCAACAAGCTTATTAAGCTTTTCTCTTCTAATGATTTCTTGTTCTGATAATTGCATTTCTTATTTTTCTAAAAGCCTACAAATTTAGGTATTTTTGAGTTGACTGTCAATGACTTTTCCCAGAAATATATTTATTTCTGTAAAAATGCGGTTAAAGAGAGGTTTGCTTACGGGAACCAGCCTTTTCTGTCTTGTTGAGGGATAAATGTCCAGGCCAGAATTCTGCTTATTTTTTGGCCCTGAGCCATATCGATGGTTTTGAACTCTACTGTCTTACTCTTTTTCAGGAGTGTGGTAAGTGGATACAGATTATCTTTTTTGGAAACCAGACAGGTAAACCACAGGACCTGCGAAGCGAATAAACTGCTTTCATGTATCATCCTGGTAATAAAAGCAAGCTCCCCACCTTCGCACCATAATTCCGATTGTTGTCCTCCAAAATTGAGTAAAGGCTTCTTAACTCTGGATTGACGGAGATTTTTAGTCTTTCTGAGATTTCCTTTTATGGCAGATTCTTCAGAGTCATGAAAAGGAGGATTACACATTGAAAACATAAATCTGTCTCCTTCTAGAAGCATATTCCTGAATATACAGTCAGAAGCCGGCTGATGCTTCAAATGAATAAAAGATGACAGATCCGGGTTATTGTCGAGAATACGTTGTGCATTTTGCAACGAGTCTTTATTAATATCTGTTCCCGTCATTGTCCATCCGTAAGACCTGTGAGCAATTAAAGGATACACGAGATTAGCTCCTACACCTATATCGATACCATCTATTGAAGAGCTTTCAGGGATTTCACCGGATCCGGATTCAAGAGCCAGTAAATCAGCAATGTAATGAATATAATCTGCTCTTCCGGGAATCGGAGGGCATAAATTATTTTCAGGAATATCCCAGTTCCGGATATGGTAAAAATGTTGTAAAAGGGCTTTGTTGAGTAGTTTTACCGCCTTTGGAAGGCTGAAGTTGATCGTTAATGTTTGGTGTGCATTAACAAAAACATAGTGCTTCAGTTCTGGCACACAAGAAATGAGCTGATCAAAATCATAGGGATCACGATGAAGATTTCTTGTGTGCAGACTGGATTTTTCAGCAGACATATTTTACTTCTTCTGACTTAAAATATATTCTACCATTTTTTTTGCATCGTCTTTAGATACCTGAGGATGGGGCTGCATAGGAACACTTCCCCAAACTCCGCTTCCGCCTTCTATAATCTTGGAGGCCAGCATTTCAATATCTTTTTCAGAATATTTGTCAGCTATTTCCTGATAAGAAGGTCCTATCATTCTCTCATTAACCGTGTGACATCCTGTACAATCCAACGTTTCTATGATCTGGCTCCCGGAAAGATTGGTTTTTGCCGGTTCAGAAGCAGCAGTTGTTTCTGATGAAGGAGTATCAACAGGTGTATTTTCTTTTTTGGAACAGGAAAGAATAAAAAATCCTATGCATCCTGTCAAAAACAGTTTTTTCATTATTTAGTCAATGTATCTGCTTTTGCGTCCTTTGCAGGTACGGATACTGCTGCATTTACATCTGCTTCTGGTTTGTTGCGGGCTGTTGCGGTAGTGTCTACAACTGTAGTTGCTTCAGGCTCTTCAAGCATTGTGTTGCTATCTTGTAGTGAATGATCTGGTTTCTTTTTGCAGTTTACAACTAATAAACCTCCGATAAATGCAAGTGCTAATACTTTTTTCATTATTTTTTCTATAAAATTTAAGCAAAAGTATAAAAAATAAATTTTTAAAGTGATGATAAATATCCGTTTCAACAATAATTTATCTGGAATAAGATTACTAATGTTCTTTTATCTAAATAAAAATTTTAATTTTAAAGTATGATATTCATTTCTAAAATTCTGTTTTTCACCAGTCATCATGGTTTTTACACCGTGGTCCTCCTGATTGTTTTCTTCAGCTTAGTATCATTCCTTACTAAAAAATGGTGGTTATTACTGCCGATTATCCCTTTAGGAATAGCCAATGCCTTTGCGGGACAGTTTTTGAATGCCTGGTTTTTAAACAAATACGGAACTGAAAGTACTGCAATCATTACCTCCGATGTGGAGACAAGTTCTACATTAAACGATATGTATATCCATGATTATGAAGCAATTGTAAAAAAGCAGGACGGTAAATATATTACAACTTTTTTCTCTACCACTTCGGCTTCTATATACCCTATTGAAAATGCAATCCGTATTCCACAGGTAAACAGTCCATTTCCCGTAAAATATATTCCGGGATATGAGAAAAATATCGTGATTTTATATGATCAGTCCGAAGAAGGCAGACGTCTTCGCCAATATGAAATGCAGGCTCCTATCAATACAGCAAAAATAAAATATGAGGCAGATCCCACCAATAAAGAATTCATCAAAGAATACCTAACTGCATTAGAAAATTATGTAGAAGTTTATAAAGATGATAACTACAATATTCAAATTGAAAAGCTGAAGAAAGAATTGGAAGAGAGCCGATAGTTAATTTTATCTTAAGTTTTTTTAATTTTATTCTTTTTTGGTTTTGATATTAAAAAAAATTTTTACATTTGTGCCATGTTTAATACGAGCAATAATTTTTGGTGGTGGCTTTCAAACTCTTCGTCGGGTCTGAAAGGATTATCGTATTGCTAATTGTTAAGCTGCTTTGCAATAAAATAAGATAAACAAAATATCAAGACTTTGACGGATTCCGTTGAAGTCTTTTTTTTATTATTTAATCTCAAACAAAAATAAAAACATCAAATGTTTAATAAGAATATAAAGGTAAAAACCGTATCAAAGAAAACACTGGGAGATCTTCAGACTCCCATGAATATTTATCTGCAGATCCGTGACAAGTTCAGGGACACCATTCTTTTGGAAAGCTCGGATTCTAAAAACATAGATAATAATTTTTCATTTATCGCCATAAATGCCATAGCAGGAATTGAGGTTAAGAACCTTAATGAATTCGAGGTTAAGTTCCCCAATTCAGAACCTGTAAAGCAGTTTATCATTGATCATAAGATCGCAGATATCCTGCATGACTTTTCTTCTGTTTTTGATTGTGAAAAAACAACGGATCCCATTGAAGAAACAGCACAAAACCTTTTCGGATATACCAGCTTTGAGGCGGTTCAGTTTTTCGAGAACATCAATTTTAAAGCACAAAGCCCGGAGGTTGAAATTCCCCTTGTGAGATACAGATTATACCAGTACGTTATTGCAATCAATCATTACAATGATGAAATGCATTTTATCGAAAATCAAATCGAAGGGATCAAATCAGAACTTTATACTTTAGAAAATTTAATAAAAAATAAAAGCTCAGTAGTCTACCCTTTTGAGAAAACGGGTGAAGAAACCTCAAATATTACCGATGAAGAATATCTGGAACTGGTTAAAACGGCTCAAAAACACTGCATGCGGGGAGATGTTTTTCAATTGGTATTGAGCAGAAGATTCGAACAAAAGTTTCTGGGTGACGAATTCAACGTATACCGTGCTTTAAGAAATATCAATCCTTCTCCTTATCTGTTCTTTTTCGATTACGGAGATTACAAATTATTCGGATCGAGCCCCGAGAGCCAACTGATTATTAAAGATCATAAGGCCATCATCCATCCTATTGCGGGAACTTTTAAAAGAACCGGAAACTTTGATGTAGATCTTCAATCTATAGAAGAATTAAAAAATGACCCCAAGGAAAATGCTGAACATACTATGCTGGTAGACCTGGCAAGAAATGATCTGGGAAAAATGGGAAGAAATGTAACGGTAACAAAGTTAAAGGAAATCCAACTTTTTTCTCACGTTATTCATATGGTAAGTGAAGTAACATCGGAATTACCGGAAAATACCAATCCTTTTGAAGTGGTTGCTTCCACCTTTCCTCAGGGGACTTTAAGTGGTGCTCCTAAGCATAAAGCCCTTCAATTAATCAATCAATATGAGAAGGATTCACGGGGTTACTATGGAGGCTGTATCGGAATGGTAGGTCTGAACGGAAGCTGCAACCAGGCTATTATGATCAGAACCTTTTTAAGTAAAAACAATACTCTTTTTTATCAGGCCGGTGCAGGACTGGTAGCCAAATCCAATCCTGAAAGTGAACTTCAGGAAGTCAACAATAAGCTTAACGCACTCAAGAAAGCTGTAGAAAAGGCAGATAAACTCAAATACTAATTTAAATAAGATGAACGAAAATATAAAAACCCAATCAACAGCTAAAGTTTTAGTATTTGATAATTACGATAGCTTTACCTATAATCTGGTTCAGATTATTGAAAGAATTCTAAACCAGAAAGTGGATATCTATCGGAATGATGAAATCAGCCTGGAAGAAGTGGAAAAGTATGATAAGATCATTTTGTCTCCAGGTCCCGGAATACCTGAGGAGTCCGGTATATTACTTGATCTGATCAGGAAATATGCTCCCACTAAAAGCATTCTCGGAGTTTGTCTGGGGCAACAAGCCATTGCTGAGGCTTTCGGAGGAAGACTGATTAATCTTTCAGAAATTTTTCATGGTGTGGCAACCACCACAGAGCTGGTGAAAGAAAAAACCAAACTTTTCCAAAACCTGTCATCAGGAATGGAAGTAGGAAGATACCACAGCTGGGCTGTGGATCCCGATCAGTTCCCCGAAGAACTGGAGATCACTGCCGTAGATAAAGATGGAATGATCATGGCCCTGCAACATAAAACCTATGATGTACATGGTGTCCAGTTTCATCCTGAAAGTATTTTAACTCCGGACGGAGAAGTTATCATTAAAAATTTCTTATTACATTGAAAACACAAGATATTCCCTCAACAATAAAAACACCTCAAATGAAAGAGATCCTGCAATATTTATTCAATCATCATACCTTATCTAAATCTGAGGCCAAAGCGATCATGATTGAAATTGCCCAGAATAAATTCAATTCAACGGAAGTTACTGCTTTTATGAGCGTTTTCCTTATGCGCAATATTACATTGAGAGAGCTGGAAGGCTTCAGGGAAGCATTATTGCAAATGGCAGTTCCTGTAAGCCTTGATGCCACTGATGCTTTAGATATCGTAGGAACGGGAGGTGATGGCAAAAACACGATCAATATTTCAACGCTGGCCGGTTTTGTTATTGCCGGAGCAGGACAAAGCGTAGCAAAACATGGAAATTATGGGGCCTCAGCTGTTACCGGTTCTTCAAATGTTTTGGAAGAGCTGGGTTATCAGATGAATAATGATTCTGATAAGCTGAACAGAGATCTGGAGAAAGCGAATATCTGCTTTTTACATGCTCCCTACTTCCATCCTGCCCTTCAGTCTGTCGGAGCATTGAGGAAATCACTGGGGCTAAGAACCTTTTTCAACTTATTAGGTCCATTGGTAAATCCGGCAAAACCAAAATTTTCTGTGATCGGAGTATACAACCTGGAAATCGCAAGGATTTATCAATATCTTTTACAAAAAGAACCTCAGGAGTTCGTCCTGGTTCATGGCCTGGATGGATATGATGAGATCAGCCTTACCCATGACAGTAAAATTATAACCAAAAAAGGTGAAAATATTTATTCTTCCGAAGATCTGGGATTCGATCCGGTAAGTCCTGAAAGTATCCAGGCAGGTAAAACCATTCAGGAAGCAGCAAGAATTTTCAGGAATATTTTGGAAGGAAAGGGAACAGATTCTCAAAATGCCGTTGTTTTAGCGAATGCTGCGGTAGCACTTTATCATACGGAAAAATTCGGTTCCTATGATGATTGCCTCCTTTTGGCACAGGAAAGTTTACATGGCGGAAAAGCATTGAGAAGCCTGGAACTGTTATTAGAATAATGCATTTTGAGGTTTTGAATAGAATTAATTAGTTTCAGGAAATATAAAAACACACAATAAATGACCATATTAGATAAAATTATATCGAGAAAAAAAGAAGAAGTTAATTTTTCAAAAGCAAATATTTCTGTAGAAGAATTAAAGGATTCTGCTTTTTTTGAAAGAAAAACCGCTTCTTTAAAATCTTCTCTTAAAGAGAAAAGCGGAATAATCGCTGAATTTAAAAGACAATCTCCTTCAAAGGGAGTAATTAATGATAAGGTTTCTCCTTTTGAAGTAGTGTCTGCTTATGAGAATTTTGGAGCAAGCGGAATTTCAATACTTACCGACACCGATTTTTTTGGCGGTAGTTTTAAAGATATTATGGATCTCAGAAGTCAGATTAAAACACCCGTTCTCAGAAAAGATTTCATGATCGACGAATATCAGTTCTATGAGGCTAAAAATATGGGTGCGGATGTTATTTTACTGATTGCCGCCTGTCTTTCACCATCACAGGTTCTGGAGTTCACCCATTTATCACACGAACTGGGATTAGAAGTTTTACTGGAAATGCATACAGAAGAAGAATTGCAACACTTCCATCCTGATATTGATCTGGTAGGAATTAATAACAGAAACCTAAAAGATTTTAAAGTAGATCTTCAACATTCTGTCCGATTAAAAAATCAACTGCCCGAACAAACTTTATCTGTTGCTGAAAGTGGAATTTACAGTATTGAGGATTTCAGTTACCTGAAAGAAAAGGGTTTCGACGGATTCTTAATGGGTGAATATTTTATGAAGAATGAAGATCCTGCCAAAGCCTTTAAAGAATTCATCAACCATATAAACCTATCGTGATGAACCAGCAGCTACAAATAAAAGTATGTGGTCTTACACTGCCTGATCAAATTCTGGAATTAATTTCCATGAATATTGATTTTATAGGATTTATATTCTACAAAAAATCGCCGCGGTATGCACTTAATCGTTTAAGTTTAGATAATATTTCGAAAATCATTCACAAAGGAAAGGTAGGAGTTTTCGTGAACGAGGATATAGAAAATGTAGCGGATATTACTAAAAAGGCTGAGCTTAATTTTATTCAGCTGCACGGTGATGAAAGTGATGAATATATTAAGGTATTAAAGCAAAAAACAGATCCGGAAGTAAAAATAATCAAAGCCTTAAGGATTGGTGAAACAATGGGACATCTTTCTTCTGAAATTGACCGGATACAATCCGTTATTGATTATTTGTTATTTGATACGGATAGTCAATCATTTGGAGGAACTGGAAAACAGTTTGACTGGTCGCTGTTAAATGATATCAAAATAAATGTTCCATACCTGCTGAGCGGGGGCATTTCAGAACAGAATATAAAAGATATCAAAGTATTGGATCAGAAACCTTTTGCCTTGGATATCAATTCAAAATTTGAAACCGGACCAGGAATTAAAGATGTAGAGAAAATTAAAGTATTTAAGTCAAACCCATTAATCTCATCCTTATGAATATACAATCATTGAAAAAACAGTTCTATAAAACTTTATTCCCACCGAGGTTTGAGAATGAAAGGGTAAAAAAACTGCATGATTTCATATGTGAAAATGACAGCACCACAGACTTCTGGGAAATGGGTGGTTTATTATCCATATTTATAAGTATCATTAAGGATTTTAATGAAGATGATATTGAGTATTTTTTTGAAACCATTCATTTATGGGATGGATATCATTTGGTAATAATTGCGGATAAACTGATGGAAAATACGGTCAAAGCTAATGTTAATTATGACCTGGGAAAAATCTATTTTAAGATATTCTTATCTTATGAAAAACTGGATTCTTATTATTTGCTGGATAACCTGGAACTGATCTTTAAAATGTATCGTTCAAAGCTAGATATCGAAACCCTGATCAGCATTTCAAGTAAAATAAAATACCTGTACCAGAATAAACAAATAACAAGACAGCAATTCGATCATAATCTGTCCTATCTAAATACCCTGAACCATGACGTACCACATTAAAAATCCGGAACAACTTACCGTACAGGAAATAGGAGTAATAATAAAGCTTTGGGAAAACAAGGAATGGACAGGTATGAAAGCTGATGATTTCAGACAGCTATTTAAAAATTCTGAATTTCATTTATTACTGGACACTGATGGAAATATCAAATCTGTATTGCGTCTGAATTTCGATTTTACATTAAAGATATCGGGAAATCTACATTCTTATACAGAAATGGTGGGCTTTGTTTCTGCACAAAAAGGACATGGCTATGGCAGCCAATTGCTGAAGCTTTCAGCAGAAAATGTTACTGAGAGGGACCTGCAGGTTATTGGATTCTGTATTTCCGATTTGCGCCCCTTTTATGAAAAGTGCAAAATTGATATATTATACGATAAAGCAAAAAAAATTCTGGAGCAGGAAGATGATCACTGGATCAGTTCTGAAGATGATGATATCCTGATCATCCATTTGTCTGAAGAAAATAGAAATCTTTTCAAGCAGCTTGATTCAGAAAAAACTGCTTATTTAATACAATAACAACAATGAAAATGAATTATAAAAACCCTGATCAAAATGGATATTATGGAGAATTCGGAGGAGCTTTTATCCCTGAAATGCTTTATCCAAATGTAGAAGAGCTTCAAAAAAACTATCTTGAAATTATAGAATCTGAGGAGTTTCAGGCAGAATATCAGGATTTACTGAAAAATTATGTGGGGCGTGCTACTCCTCTTTATTTTGCCAAAAATCTGAGCAACCAGTACAAAACGAACATTTATCTGAAAAGAGAAGATCTTAACCATACCGGTGCCCACAAGATCAATAACGCACTAGGCCAGGTTTTACTGGCAAAACGATTGGGAAAAACCAGAATTATTGCAGAAACCGGAGCCGGACAACACGGCGTTGCTACTGCTACCGCCTGCGCATTGCTTGGTTTGAAATGTATTGTTTATATGGGTGAAATTGACATTCAGAGGCAGGCTCCAAATGTAGCAAGAATGAAAATGCTGGGTGCAGAAGTAGTTCCGGCAATTTCGGGATCAAAAACATTAAAAGACGCTGTAAATGAGGCTTTAAGAGATTGGATCAATAATCCCGTGACAACTCATTATGTTATAGGCAGCGTTGTGGGACCTCATCCCTTTCCCGATTTGGTTGCAAGATTTCAAAGCGTCATATCAAAAGAGATCAGGGAACAGCTTCATGAACAAACAGGAAGAGAGAATCCTGACTATGTGATTGCTTGCGTAGGAGGTGGCAGTAACGCAGCAGGAACTTTTTACCATTTTGTGGAAGAAGAAAATGTAAAAATTATTGCGGCAGAAGCAGGAGGCTTCGGTGTGGAATCCGGAAAATCTGCGGCCACCACTTTTCTTGGAACTTTAGGCGTTTTACACGGAAGCAAAAGTCTTGTCATGCAGACCCGCGACGGTCAGGTAATCGAACCCCATTCAATTTCTGCCGGTTTGGATTATCCCGGGATCGGGCCTTTCCATGCTCATTTATTTAAGGAAAAGCGTGCGGAATTTTTCAGCATCAATGATGATGAAGCCCTGAAATCAGCTTTTGAGCTCACAAAACTGGAAGGAATTATTCCTGCCCTTGAAAGCTCACATGCTCTGGCCGTCCTGGATAAAAAGAAATTCGACGAAAATGACATCGTGGTGATCTGCCTGAGCGGACGTGGTGATAAGGATATGGAAACTTATTTAGCTAATCTTTAAATTTTTAATCTGTAAAATGTAAAAAGTATTCATGTAAAATGATTCTGACAGTTGTTAAAGAAAATTATGCGTCTTTTTATCATAAATACATTTTACATGAATACATAAATACAATAAACCCAATGAAAAAACTCAATATATACTTCACAGCAGGGATTCCTAAATTGGAAGATACTGCAGATATTATAAAACTCATACAGGATGCCGGTGCGGACATGATGGAAATCGGAATGCCTTATTCGGATCCGGTTGCCGACGGTCCCGTTATACAGAAAGCACATGAACTTGCATTGAAAAATGGAATGACCATTGAGAAATTACTATCACAACTGAAATCCATTAAAACTGAAATTAAAATTCCTATTATTTTAATGGGATATATCAATCCGGTTTTAAGTTTTGGTTTTGAAAATTTCTGCAAAGAATGCTCGGAAAGTGGCGTTACCGGACTCATTATCCCTGATCTCCCTCCTATTGAATTTGAAAAGAATTATCAGCAAATCCTGAAGAAATATCATCTCAACTTCACATTTCTGATCACACCTGAAACCTCAGATGAAAGAATCTTATATCTTGATTCTTTAAGCTCAGGGTTCCTGTATGCGGTAAGTTCTTCATCCACAACAGGAAATGAAAATGCCGTATTAAAAAATGAAGATTATCTTTCCAGGATATCTCTTCTTCAGTTAAAAAATCCAGTAATGATCGGTTTTGGTATAAAATCGAAAAAAGATTTTGAAAGTGTAACGGAAAAGGCAGACGGCGGAATCATAGGAACAGCATTCGTTAATGTTCTATTACAGGATAAAGATTGGAAGAATAATGCCATAGATTTTATAAATTCAATAAAGAATTAAAAATCACTAAATTTGTATGTCTAAAAAATGGTACAAGTCTTTCCACAGGACCATAAAAAAAGACAGACGCTCATTATGAATACACATCAAAATAAAGTAGTAGAATTCGAAGATCTGGGTACAAGAGATTATCAGTCCTCATGGGACTATCAGGAAAAACTGATGAAAGATATCATTGATACCAAAATAAAAAACCGCGATTTACCTGCTGAAGAACATATTACCACACCCAATCATTTGCTTTTGGTGGAGCATCCCCATGTTTATACTTTAGGAAAAAGCGGACATGAAGAAAATATGCTGGCGGGAATTGATAAACTCAAAGAGATTGATGCTACTTTTGTAAAAGTAAACCGTGGCGGAGATATTACCTATCATGGATACGGGCAGGTTGTAGGTTATCCGATCTTAGATCTTGAAAATTTCTTTACAGATATTCATTTATACATGAGAAACCTGGAAGAAGTGATCATCAGAACCATTGGCGAATATGGCCTTAAGGGCGAGCGTTCCCAGGGAGAGACCGGGGTCTGGCTGGATGTGGGAAAACCGTATGCCCGAAAAATTTGTGCAATGGGTGTGAAAGCTTCCCGTTGGGTAACTTTACATGGTTTTGCCCTTAATGTAAACACCGATATGCGCTATTTTGAATATATCATTCCTTGTGGTATCAAAGATAAACAGGTGACCTCTCTGAAAAGAGAACTTGAAAGAGAACTTTCCCCTCAGGAAATGGAAGATATCAAATCTAAAATTACAAAACATTTTGCAGATGTTTTTGGAGCTCAGCTTACCAATAGATAATACTTTTCCGCAGACCTTTGAAAAGTAATAATATTGAATTAGAGCCTGGAATGGAAAGGAAGATTAAAATTTCCTTTGCTGTTTTCTTTGGATTTATTATACGTGTCATCATTATATATCAATATTTTTACGGGGAAGAAAATGTAAAAAAGCAACTTTTACACATAGAGAATCATTCTAGGGTTATTGATATTTACAATAACCAAAAAGAACATAATTTCTTATTTGTAAAGTATTCTAATGGCAGAAAAAATATTTTAGAGTTTAACTATAAAATTGGTGATTCCATATCAAAAAATAAAGGAGATTCCATTGAGTATATTTTCAGAAATGGAAAAATAATTGAAAACAATTTATTTGATGAATATAGGAGAAATGGTGGGAAAAATTAAAAACTATTTATCATTCGGCTATTCCACAGAGTCTTTGATCATATATGA
This sequence comes from Chryseobacterium sp. B21-037, assembly GCF_028570785.1. Lineage (NCBI taxonomy): Bacteria > Pseudomonadati > Bacteroidota > Flavobacteriia > Flavobacteriales > Weeksellaceae > Chryseobacterium > Chryseobacterium sp. B21-037. The sequence continues at coordinate 344,134 of NZ_JALGCB010000001.1, read as the reverse complement.
TTTGCCTTATTAAAAAATAGTATTTAAATATACTTTTGGCTGAATCATATGGATAAAAAATCGAAAAATCTCCTACATATTTAGTATTTTGCATTGTATTTTTAGCGCAATTAATAAAATCTGAAAGTCCAATGAAACTATTAACCCGGTTCTTTTGCTATCTGTTATTATCCATTTCTTCTATATGTTTTGCACAAAAGGATAAATACAAACAAAAGATCGATAGCCTAATTCAGGTTAAGAGCCCTAGAACTTTCAATGGGGTTGTTCTCGTTACCAGAAACGGAAAGGTTGAATACTCCAGGGCTTACGGTATAAAAAATGCTAAGACACGAATTCCTTTAAAACCAAATGATCAGTTTGAAATCATGTCCAACACCAAACAGATCACCGCCGTTTTATTATTAAAAGAGGTTGAAAAAGGAAAAGTTGATTTACATTCTCCTATAAAAAAGTACCTTCCATCACTATCTCAGCCCTGGGCTGATTCAGTAACGGTTCATCAGTTGCTTAACCATACCCATGGGATTGTTGATCTCGAGAAACCTTTGGCATTTAGACCGGGCTCTGATTTCAAATACGGTAACCTTTCCTATATCTTGTTAGGGAAAATCATCGAAAATGTCAGCCATCAATCTTACACGCAATTGGCTAATGAACTGTTCAAGCAGCTTAAAATGAAAGATACTTTCTGCTATGCGAAATCGGATCTGAAGAAGCTGGTTTCGGGGCATATGAGTAATGAAAAAGGATTAACTGTTTCCAATGACTCTTTTATCAATGATGAAAATATGCCAGCAGATGGAGTAATAAGCACAGCAAAGGATTTATCTCTCTGGAATGATCTTCTTCATAAAGGCAAAATCCTAAACGCAGACACCTATCAATTATTAATAAGCCCATCGGTATTGTCCGAACATGATGTATTCGGAATCGGTAAGATGGGTTACGGATATGCTATTCGTATTGTAAAGGACCGCGGAGTGAGCTATTTTGGTCATACCGGTCTAGGAGATGGCTTTACTTCATTGAATGTTTGTGTGCCCTCTTCTGATGTGAGTATTGTTATCCTGGAAAATCAGATGAGCGAGATAAATACGCTGTACTATTATTTTGAAAAATTAATCAGAGATATTGTATTGCAAAGCAGCTTAATTAAGAAATAACCAATCTGCTGGCAACCTGCACGAATAAAATAGGTAAACCGGATTTTTTTCATCGTAAAATTCACAGAGCCATTATTAACACTTATTAAAACGATAGTTTTTAATGAACAAAACACTTTAATTATTACTAAAAATTTTGGTTTTTATAAAAATAACTTGCTTATGTTATTTTTTTTATTAATTTTATTTTCACCAAAAAGTGAAGTAAATAAGAGTTAAAATAACCAACCAACTTAACAAAAACTCACCATTAAACTACAAATTACAATTATTATGAAAAATCTTTTTTTATCAATGATGGCCTTTGTGACCGTCTTAACTTTTAATTCCTGTGCCGATTCCAACGGGAATCAGGAAATCAACGGAAAGGAAAAACTAAGTGTAAATGATTCTAAGCTGAAAGATTTCGGAAAGACTGTACCGGTAGGGATAGACGAAGAAAACGGAATGATAAAGGTGTCATTTATGTTAACTGCGCAATTCTATGAAATTAAGCCGACCAAAGAAAATGAGCAGTATATCGGAATGCTTAGACAGGCTGTTAAGAATGAATCTCCTGTACACATTTTCTTAAAGCCTAATAGCAATGAAATAGGAAAAGTGGAGTCTGCAAGCCCGGAAGACGTAAGATATTTTAAAACGATCCTAACAAAAGAAGTAAAAGGGCAAACCAATAAATTGGCGAGTGTAATTCCTGATGTAGCTACATTAAATTCTTTATTCAATCAAATAAAGAATCAGTCTTGCGGTACCTCTACGGCGTCCTCACCATGCATCACATTCAGATATCCTGTAGACGGATGTTATGCAAGAGCCCATAAGATGAGACAAATCTTAATGAACAACGGCTATGACTGTGAAAAACAATTTGTATACGGAAACCTAAAGGCATCAACAGGAACTTGCTGTGTGGCGTGGAGCTACCACGTTGCAATATTGGTAAGCTATAAAAATGCTTCCGGAGTAACGGAAAAAAGAATTATTGATCCTTCACTATTTTCAAGCGGTCCTGTAACAGATACAGCATGGAGAAACGCTTGCGTTAACACCTCTTGCGGATCTGCATCCGTTTCCTCTTATGCTAATACTGCAGGAAATGTTTATTACAGAAGTCCGAGTAATTCTTACCTGTATGACAACAATCTGATCAATACCAATTGTGTACTGACTAAATTTTCACTGCTTTCCGGATGTTCTCCTTCACCTGCACCGGATGTATCCAGCTGTGGATTTTAATTAATTGATAATTTTACAGCACCTGCTGATTCTGTAAATGGGCAGGTGCTGTTATATAATAATACTATTTTTATGAAAGTATGGACATTACTATTATTTTTTTGTATGATAACATCCTGCTCCGGTAGTTCGGGTTCACAGAATTTAACCTGGTACAAAAATGCAACAATCAGTCAGATTACGGAAGACCCCGATCATCCCGGGGATTTTATGCGCATCTCTATTGGAATTAGCGCGCAGGTTTTTTATGTGTCAAAAAAAGATTCTTCCTACAAAACTCTTCTGGAAAAGTTAAACCAAAGCCTGAAAAAAGGTAAGGCCTATAATATCGGTATTGAGAACAAAACCAATATTATTAAACAGGTTAATGACATCCAATAATTTTTTCCCTAGGATCTTATCACAGAAATTCCGGCATCTACTTTTATTTCGGCTCCATGGATATAAGACGCTTCCCTTGAAGCAAGGAAAAGCACTGTATTTGCTATTTCCGATGGATCTCCCTGCCGTTTAAACGGGATTGTAGGAATAATATGCTGAACGGCATCCTCAATCTGCTCTTTATTCAATCCGGTATTATTGAAGATATTGGTTTTAATATGTCCGGGACTAATAGCGTTTACCCGGATTCCCCTTTCCAACAGCTCAGTGGCAAAAGTCTTTACAAAAGATTGCACAGCTGATTTTGCAGCCGAGTAGACAGAGAAATTAGGCATTGAAATCTCTGTAGCTACTGAAGTATTAAAAATAACCGAACTTCCCTTTTTCATTAATGGTAACATTTGCTGAACGGTAAAGAAAGGTCCTTTTACCAGAATATTAAACAGTTCATCGAAATCCTCAGGGTTCACATTTTCAATCGGCTTAAATTTCCCGTACCCTGCATTGGCAAAAACGAGATCAATATTTTCAGTGTATTGTTTTATTTCGTTTTGTAAATGCATCAGGTCTTTCATATTACCTGCATCGGACACTATCCCTACTGCTTTTCTTCCTAACTTTTCAGTTGCTTTAAGCACGGTTTCTTCGGATCTTCCGGTAATTATAGCAGTTCCGCCTTCTCCGATAAACTGCTCAGCAACTGCATACCCCATTCCATTCGTTCCTCCCGTTATCAGCGCATACTGATTGATAAATCTTTGCATTGTATTTTGTTTTAAAATTGTACAGCAAAGATTGGAATATGGTCTATTTTACGAAATCCGAAACTTGTGATATTTCTATTATCGATTTTATCTAAAATACATTATTTAAAATTAAATTGCAAGCAATTTAATTTTGTCATAACTTTGTCCCATAAAATTATTTCACAAAAAATAAAACAATGTCATTAATAGAAAATTTAAACTGGAGACATGCTGTGAAAGCATATGATCCAACAAAAAAAGTATCGGAAAAAGATTTAAATACGATTTTAGAAGCTGCAAGGTTGGCTCCTACTTCATCCGGCTTACAGCCTTTCCGTATCATTGTAGTAGAGAATCAGGAATTAAAGGAAAAAATGGTTCAGGGTGCTTTAAACCCTGAAGTGATGAGAGATTCTTCTCATGTGCTTGTATTTGCAGCGTGGGATAATTATTCCAATGAGAAAATTGATAAAGTGTATGACTACCATACTGATGTAAGAGATCTTCCGAAAGGCCGTTTCAACAGCTATACAGATAAATTGAAAGAAATTTACGGTGCGCAGACTCCTGAACAGCATTTTTTACATACCGCCCGTCAGACTTACATCTCCTTAGGCTTAGCTTTGGCTCAGGCAGCAGAATTAAAAATCGACAGTACACCGGCAGAAGGATTCAGTAATGAGGTGGTAGATGAAATTCTTGGTTTGAAAGAATTAGGATTAAAAAGTGTAAGTTTGCTATATTTAGGATACCGCGATGAAGAAAAAGACTGGCTGGCTTCTATGAAAAAAGTACGTATTCCTATGGATGAATTTATCATTAGAAAATAATATCAATTCCCAATTCATATTCTATTGTTATGGAAAATTCGGAAAACCTAAAACTGGAAAATCAGATCTGCTTTCCTTTATATGCAATCGCAAAGGAGATCACAGGTTTGTACCGTCCTTTTCTTGATGAACTGGATATTACCTATCCTCAATATCTCGTGATGATGGTATTGTGGGAACAGGATGGGCTGCCAGTTACTCAGATCGGTGACAAACTCCTGCTGGATAGTGGTACATTAACGCCTTTACTCAAAAGATTAGAAGGCAAAGGCTTTATTTCGAGAAACCGTAAAAAAGAAGATGAAAGAGTGGTACAGGTATTTCTGACTGAACAGGGGAAAAATTTAAAGGAAAATGCGTGTGGTGTCCCTGAAAAGATTATGAAAAAGATCAATGTTCAACCTGAAGATCTGTTGCAACTTAAAAATTCCATCAATATTATTTTAAGTAAAATTGAAAAATAAAAAAACAGGTAGCCATTTTGGCTGCCTGTTTTTTATTTAACTTTCTGAAAAGCATCTACTTTCAGATAAGCATCATTTTTTTCTTTTTCTTTTTTATCAGAAATCAAAATTCCAAAAAGGTGGTCTATCTCATGCTGAAAAATAACGGCTGTAAAACCTTCTACAATCTCAGAGTATTTCTGACCTTTCAAATCAACATATTCGAGTTGTATAACTTTACTCCTGTAAAACTGATCCCTGAATTCAGGAATGGACAGATCTCCTTCGGGTCCCAGGTTTTGAAGCTCGGATCTCCAGATGATCACAGGATTTATAAAATACTCCAAAGGATTATCTTTTTTATCAAAACGCTGAACCCAGATTATTTTCCTGTTAATACCCACCTGCGGAGCTGCTATTCCTACTCCTCCATCGGTAGAAAGAAGAGATTCCTTCATCCTTTTAACCAGTGTCGCCGTATTAGGATCAACAGGATCAGCCTCACTGGAAATGCTCAGTAATGTTTTATGCTGATCAGCATTTGTTGTCTGATAAATCGGAAGCGGAGAACCAATATCTCCCTGATTAATTATTGTAATTTCATTTGAGGTCAGCTTTTGCGCATTAGCCAGGCTAAGGAAGCAAAGCAGCAGGAAAGATAATTTTTTCATTTTTTAATTATTAATGTATTCATGTATTGATGTAAAATGTATTCATGATTATCTAAGCTGCCTTTTTTATTGTTGTCATTTCGAATGAAACAAAGTGTAATGAGAAATCTTTTTAAATAATTATATTAATGTATATTAAATTACATATTCCTCCTGCATTTATTAAAAGAATACAATTTCTCAGCTGACCTCCAAAATCATTATACATGAATACTTTTTACATTGTACAACTTTTTTAACATTCAAAATTAAAAAGTTTTCGTCATATCGGCTGGAATAATCAAATTAAAATCTGTTGGGATATATTCTTTCCCGGGAACTTTCAATTCAGGATCGTCCGATTCAAAAACTGAGATCACCGCCATTTTAAGATTGGGGTTCTTTTGTTTAACATACCAATAGGTTCCACCGAATTCCTTGCTATGATAATTACCATTGTAATGGATAAAAGTTTTACCGGGCTGAATATTTTTGAGGATGGATTCTGCCATCGTAGCATCTTTGGTTGCCTGAGCTGAAATGAAGTTCATCACTTTTGTTCCTTCTGCATGGTCTCCCATCATTTTTTTCATTTCAGGATATCCAGGTGTATCCAAGCTCACTTTGATAGGCAACTGGGCAATGTATGTTTTTTCTTTGGCAGACAATCTATTCAAAGATTCCAGACCTTCTTTTGCCGTCTGGGAAGCGTACCTTCTGGGAATATTTGTTGCAATGAAACCTAGCTTTTTTTCTTTAGCAAAGTCAACCAGTGGCTTATAGTCCGTTGCATAATTATTCCACAAGCGTGCAGAGTCCTTTAGTGTTTTGGCATCGAATTTCCCATTTAAATAATCATTTAACTGAGCTTGATTATCTCTCTCGAACATTTCCGCTCCTAAAATAATCTGTCCGTTTTTCTTCTGGTATAATGCTTCGGTCACTTTCAGCTGAAGCCAATGATTGATGGAGCTGTTGTGATTTTCACCAAAAAAAATAACATCATAACTGGCAAGTTCTTTCACCAAACGCTCTGTTTCTATTTCTTTTCCTTCTTTATCATAAAACCGATAAGCTCTGAAATTTTGGGCATTTAATGCACAAAACATAATCAGTAATATTGATACGAAAATATTTTTCATTGTAATTATTTTTGGTTAAGGGTGAAAGGACTTAAAGGCTGGATCGCTGAACTATTTAATAGCAAATGAGCCTTTTTACTGTCATCTTTTTGCCTTTCAATCCTTTTGCAATTTAGTCTTTTTGCGATGTAACATCTAAAAAAAGACCGCTCTGATCTTAAAAACAAAACGGTCCAAATCAAATCATCTAACTATTACTTTTCTAATTCTGCTACAAGGTCTTTCCACTCTTGCAGTTCAGGAATTCCAGGTTTTCTTTTTCCAAAAAACTGAACGATAAAATCACCTTCCTTATTGAAAATTTCAATAGCCGTTACTTCACCGTCTTCAGTTGGCTTTTTTACGATCCATGCTTCTTCAATCTTGGTAACATCCAGATGCAGGTTAAAATCAGGATCCATTACGTTGAACCACTGCTGGTGCCAAAGCGTCTTTTTCACATGACCGGTATGGATCTGAATAATTCCTCTGTTTCCAACGAAAACCATAATCGGAACATTCTTCTCGGAAGCATCCTCCAGGACGTTTACCACTTTAGCATTATCTATTTTCTTCGCATAACCTTCCGGAGCCAGTCTTAGAGCCTGAGTTCTGCTCACTCCGAATTTTCTTGTCATCATAAAAAAATCATGGGTATCTTTCAATTCAACCCATGCTTTTTTGAAAGCTTCGGCATCAATTTCAGAATCCGGTTTTTCTGCCGGCTTCGGAGCAATAGCTTCGAAAGAGAACACTCCGTTCTGATCTTCGGCCTTATATTTTTCAACGATTGCATCAAAAGCCTTTTCGTTGCTATCTTTTGTCAGGTAGATCTTGTGAAGAGCTAAGCCATCTTTTCCGAAAAACTGAAGGCTTTTTTTATCTCCTTCCACAACTGCAAAAGCAAACTTCCAGGAGTTCAGGAAGATCCTGAGATCAATATCTTCTCCCACGAAAAGCTGTGCATGAGGGCTGCTGAAGTCACCGTTCTGGTAAATTCCTTTTCTCTCGTGTACACATTCGTCATTACGGGTAAGAGCCATCACCTTACCCAATTGCTCAACATCAGTTAAAATATTTTGAAATTCCGGTTTCAGAACGGTTACCCCTTCACCGATATTAGTTACTAATAAATCAGCTTCGCTTACACCTAACTGTAAAGCTGCATTTCTTATTCTTAAATGTGGATTTTCTTCTTTTAGAGCGTCCCACTTTTCTCTTAATTCGTTAACTAATGTGCTCATTTTATTTATTTTTTTATGGTTAAAACTGTATAAATTCTATGTATGGTTTCAGCTCCGGACTTACTTGGGATATCCTCCTCTTTCTCCGAAATTTTCATTCTTTTGAAATGGCTCCTTGAGATAAGTTCTTCCATTTCATTATTGCTGTACATGGTAAAGTTGTATTCTGTAAACGGTAAGGTTTCCATGAATCTTCGCTGCCCGAAGGTGAGTACGAAAGTCCCGTCATCCTTCAAAACCCTGTAAATTTCATTCAGGAATGCCACCGGCTCTTCCCAGAAATAAACCGTATTAACAGTGAAAACCTTATCAAAAACCCTATCTTCAAAAGGGAGCTTTTGTCCCTCGTACAATATAAAATCCGCCTGACCTTCAAAGTCTTTATTTATTTTCCGGGCCTCATTATACATTGTTTCGGAAATGTCAACCCCTGTATATTTCAGATTTTGAGCTCTACTCAGGATATTTTTCAGATGCCCCGCATTTCCGTGTCCTATTTCAAGGATAGATTCATTATCTTCTATCAAAAGTGTTTTGATGCTTTCCAAAGTCATGCTGATATTGGTTGCATTCATCATCTCGCCTATCTCAATGCCTTTTTCTCCCTGTGGATTGGCTAAGTTTTGAGCGAGTATTTTAAGTTCATCTCTTTCCATGGTTATCCAAAAATGATCATTGGGTTATTAGTAATAGGATGCTCGCAGATGGTACAGGGAAAGTTGTATGCCTTAGTTATATTTTCGGCAGTAAAAACTTCCTGTGGTGTTCCATAAGCTGAAACCCTTCCCGATTTCATGAGTAATATCTTATCGGCGTACTGAGCGGCCAGATTTAAATCATGTAAAACCACAACAGCACTGTTTGCTTGTTTTGTAAAACTCTTCATGATCTCCAATGCCTTGTATTGATGTTTAACATCAAGGTTATTGAGTGGTTCATCAAGGAACAGTAGTTTGTGGGCAATATCATTCTGTAGCTGTGCCAGTACCCGTGAAAGATGTACTCTCTGCTTTTCCCCTCCGGACAGGGTATTGTATTCACGGTCTTTCAGATGAAAAACATCTGTTTCATACATCATATTGTTCATGGCTTCCAGATCCTCTTTTCTCGGCTGCGCATCAAAATAGGGATAACGCCCCATCATGACAACATCTTTTACTTCCAAAGGAATATCATTGCTGTTGTGCTGGGAGAATTTAGCCTTATGCCTGGAAAGCTCAACCACATTCCACTCGTTAACAGGTTTGTTTTTAAACAAAACTTTTTGCTTTCTGGATTTCACCTCGTTGGCCAGAACACTTAATAAACTTGATTTTCCAGCTCCATTGGGTCCTACAATAGCTAAAAACTCACCATATTCCAATGATACGTCCACTCCATCCAGAATATGAAATTCTTTGTGTTTATAGCTGATCTGATGCGCCTTTATCATTAGAGTGATTTTTTAAATTTAATTAAAATGGCTATAAAAATCGGCCCTCCCATTAATGCCGTGAGGATACCTATTGGCAATTCCGAAGGCTCCACAATACTTCTGCTGAATGTATCGCCGGTCAACAGCAAAATACTTCCGCAAACAGCAGACAATGGTAATATAAAGGTATAATCCGATTTGAACAAAAGCCTTAAAATATAAGGTACAATAAGACCTACAAAACCAATCGTTCCCGAAAATGCCACCGAAGTTCCCACCATTAATGCTACGACAATAATGATTTCTTTTTTAAGTTTTTCTACATTGATCCCTAAGTGCTGTGCGTCTTTTTCACCCAACATCATGGCATTCAATGCTTTTCCTTTTGGGATTAAAACGATATATGAGATAATCAAAACAATGACTAAAACAATATTTTTTGTCCAGGTGGCTGCAGCCAAGCTCCCAAGATTCCAGAAAGTAAGATCTCTCAATTGTTCATCTTTTGAAATGTAGATCAGAAACCCGGTAATTGAAAAGCCAATTGCCGTAATAGCTACACCGGTTAGCAACATCATTACCACGTTTGTTTTACCTCCGCTGGTAGAAATCCTGTATACCAGCATCATAGATAGAAAAGCCCCGATAAAAGCAGAAATACCCACCAGTGAAAATTGTACTACCTCAGGAAGATACTGTTTGAAATGTCCTCCTAAAACAATAGCAATGGCTGCAAGTAATGTTGCTCCCGAAGTAAGTCCTATTAGATCCCCCGTCGCCAAAGGATTCTTAAAAAGTCCCTGCAATCCTGTTCCGGACACCGCCAGCATGCTTCCAATTAAGATTGCCATAACGATTCTCGCAGCACGGACATCCCATATCACGTATGTATCGCTAGGCGATATATTTCCATTTCCTTTTACAACCTCCCACAAAACTTTATACGGAGAAGCTCCGTTAAAATTATAAACTCCTGTACTAAGCGACCATACCGCTATGATAGCAAGCAGTATGGTACTTATAGATAGATAAAAGTATAGTTTACTTTGTGTTTTCAATTAATAACTTATTTAATCCTACTGCAGCCTCTCCTAATCTTGGTCCGAATCCTGAAACAAGTCCTCCGTCCATAGCAATGATCTTTTTATTCTTGCCGGCATTTGTTTGAGAAACACCTGGCATTTTAAGCGCTCCTTCGTTTCCTCCTGCACCCTGTAAGCCTGATGAGAAAAAGAATAATACATCCGGATTCGCTTTTACTACAGCCTCAGGGGTCAGCGGTTTGAAATCTTCAAATTCCGTAACTGCATTTTGTCCGCCTGCAAGACCGATCAAAGCATCCATTGGTGTCTTCGTACCGGAAACCATCAGCATATTTCCTCTTGCATAAATAAACAGTACTTTAGGTTTTTTAGCAATCGGCTGAACCTGTTTCAGATCCGCATCGATTTTATCATTCAGTTTCTGATAATCTGTGTTGCCAATAGCTTTTGCTACCTGCTCAATTAATTTTTTAGTTCCTTCCACTGAATATTCCTGTTTGAAGATTTCAGTTTTTATCCCTGAAGACTTTATTTTTCCTAATAGCTCAGGGTTTATATCTTTATCAGACGCTAAAATTAATGTAGGATTTACGGCCATAATCGGCTCAATGGTCATTGATCTTACATGTCCCAGATCTTTAGCTGTTGCTTTTAAAGTTTCAGGATAGGTACTGGTAACATCAGTTCCTACAATTTCTTTTTCATGACCTAAAGCACTCACTATTTCTGTGATGCCACCATTTAAGGTCACAATTTTATTATTCGTTTTCGGCGTTTGTGAGGTATTTGTTTCTGCTGTATTTTCCTGTTTTGCGCTTTCGGCTTTTTTGCAGGAAGCTACTGCTAGAAGGATTGATGCTACTAAAATTATCTTTTTCATGATATATTATTTATTGATTTATTATAAAGGTTCAAATTCAAAACTGGCATGCCCCCGATTTCCCTGAGGATCTTTCATTTTATTAAATCTAAGCTTGAAGTAAAAGCCCTCAGCATCTTTTAATACAAAGAAACGGTCAGCGTACACGAATGCTCCCGGCACTTCGCTTGTTCCGGTAGTCGTTCTCCATTTATCCCCAATTGCTCTTTGATCAGTAGATACAAGCTTCGCCTGATCTACATTGCTTAACTTAAATGAGTTATAGGCCTGATCCAGGTTTCCGGAAGCCGTTACCTGATACGCACTCACTCCACTGGCCGTATTGGTGATTATGAAATCAGCATAAAAATAGCTTCCTGCGCTATTTCCCGGACCCATAAAAACTTCATTGGTAAATGTGGTAAAGGCTAAATCCCAATTCTTTTTCTTTGGCTGGATTGTAGCCGGAGCACCCGTTTTAAGATTGAAGAAATTAAAATTGTATTCTGTATCTTTTGTTATCATATACTCCTGGTAGGTAGTTGCATTGATGTCGGCATATCTTAATTTATATCCGTTAGGAGCTCTTAAAATCTGAATTTTTTTCCATCCTCTGGGATCGGATGATAGTGAAACAGATCCTGCAGCAATATTAGAGTTTGGATCTGCTAAATTTCGTCCCAGGTTAACCAAATAAACAGGATTGTCAGAATCGTTCTCTTTGATAGGCTCTATCGCTGAAGACTGGTTTAAAAAATTACCATCAGGATTATCCACATACTTCATATTAGCAGCATCAAATGTACCTACCTGAACTTTTTCTTTCAGATCGGCTACATCAGATTCTTTTACAGTATTGATGTTCGTAGCATTAGGAATTTTCGCAACAGCCATTGCAATAGACCCGTTTAAAATTACCCTATATTCATCTCCTGTATAAAATCCAAGATCCCAGTCTGTCCTTTTATTGATCGTATGATTTTTTGCATCACTTAAGTCGATCCAAACCTGATTGGCTTCTGTGGGTCCGCCTACATCGGCGCTTACTTCAGAACCTGTCATCTTGGGAACCTGAACAGGATCTTCATCAGCTGAAAGACAAGACTGTACAGCAGCAATAATGAATAGAAATGAAAATATCTTTAAATACTTCATGATATATTTTTTTTAGAATTGATACATTAATCTTGCGAAATAGCTTCTTCCATAGTACAAATTCAGACGGTCAGATCCTGCAGTATGTGCATTTCCTCCGTTTGCAGTGGAATTAATGGTAGTAACATCAAAAATGTTTTTAACTCCTGCAGAAAGTTCAAGCTGATTTTTCCAGAATGGCTGGCTTACAATAAAATCCATCATGTGGAATCCATCATTTTTCCCTAAGCGGAATGCATTACCTTCTAATACATACAGCCTTGACGGCCCCGTATACTTATAATAAAGATTAAAAGCAGTTCCTGCATTTTTTAGTTTATAGGAAACATTAGCTCCTGTCTGAAAATTATACTGAAAGTCCGTTGGTGAGGCAATATCCATATCTTGTTTTGACACAGAAATACCATTTAGGGAAGTCCTTACTCCTAAAGTAAACTGGTCTTTGACAATATTGGCATTGGCACCAAACAAAAGACTTCTGTACGTATCTATGTTCATGTACTTATAAGTGGAAGGTCTTTTAATCATAACCATTTCAATTTTATCTTTCAGATCAACGTACAGAGCTTCCAGGTTATAATTGAATTTCCATCCATTTCCTATGGTGAAGCCCTGATCCCAGAATGCACCGACAGAATATCCTTTTTCAGGAGTAAGATCAGGATTTCCCTGAATGTCGTGATTTACGTTAACGAAATAAGTGAACATTTCATCATAGGTAGGATAGCGATTGGCTGTTCCGAAAATACCTCTTAGATTGGAATTTTCAGATGTTTTCAGCCTTGCAGACACCGAATAGTTGAATTGATTATCAAATTTGTTGCTGAGCGATAATCTTGCTCCGGGTCTTACTGAGAATTTATCCGAAACATTCCACTCTGCAGAAATAAAGTTGCCATAGGTAAAAATTTTTCTTCTGATATTTTGCCCGTCAAAATCCCCTGCAATTAATGCAGCATACCCGTTGGTATGGTCTAATTCGTAGCCTAACTGGAAGTCAAATTTCTTGTTATCGAGAAAATTACTGAACATTCCTCTTGAATAAAATACATCGGTCTTGTAATAAGATCTTTCATCATAATGGGTATCTTTAGCTCTGTTGGGTATATCATATACATAATCAAAGTACTTCCGATCCTGATTCTGATAAGAGAAATCTCCCGTGTAGCGGATCTGGCCCAGGTTGGTCTGAATATTCAACTGATGAAGCCAACGCTCCGTATTATATTCCCTGTCTGTACTTGTATAGGTTACACCACCTTGTCCGTCATTAAGTGAAATTCTGTCAACTTTAGGATTATAAAAATTAAATTTTTCGCTTAAGTAAGATATTTTATAGAAAACTGAAGTTTTATTCTTGGTGTACTTGATCAATCCTGTTGCTTCATACTGATCTTTTGGATTCCATTCATAACCCCGTTTATTATCTTGTCCGAAATACTTATATCCTTCACTATTTCCCTGATATCCCATAAATTGATTATGGTTAAAACTTATATTGGTAAACCAGTGATCGTTAAAGTTGTAACCTACATTCACATTCTGAATATGTCTGCCTTTCCCTCTTTTCCTTAAATCATAGCCATCCCTCACCGTTTCCTCCTGTAGTGCCGCTCTTATACTTAATTTTTTATGACTGCTTTTTTTAGTGATGATATTAATAACGCCTGCCAGTGCACCATTACCATATTCCACGCCCATGCTTCCTTTTACAACTTCAATCCTCTCAATATTACTTAAACTGATCTTCGTAAGGTCTATATTACTTCCTAAACCCGTATCTCCTACAACCGGAATATTATCTATCAAAATTTTGACATAGCTCCCGCCTAATCCCATGATATTAGCAGTTGAATTTCCGGAATTGGTATCTGGAGTGATTTGTATGTTAAGTGTTTGGTTAAGAACGTCAGCAGCGTTGGTCGCCGCCATATTTTTTATTTGTTCAGCATCAATAACTTCAACTTTATAAATCGATTTATTGATCGATTGTTGCATATACTGTCCTGTGATAACAACTTCTTCAATTTTTTTCTGATTAAGAGAATCTTTTTCCTGTGCATTCATCCAAAAGACTATGGATAATGAGAGTATAGAAAGCACCTTCTTCTTCATAGACACAAATTTTCGACAAATATAATGCTTTATTTAGAACAGATAAAAATAATTTATTACTTTTGTCGAATAATTCTAAATAAAAATAATATTATGAATCTAAAATTACTTTCTGGAGTTTTAATGTTTTCTGCGATTGCAATTAATGCTCAGTTACCAACAATAAATGAGAATTTTGATAATTTCACTTCAGGCAGCACAACTTTCCCCCAAAACGGATGGACTGCTAAACTAGCGCCCAATCCGATGCCCTTTCCCCCAGCGCCGTTAATGATCGTTACAACTGATGCAAACAAGGCTGTTCAGGCTTACTCGGGAAACAATACAAGCGAGCCTTCGTATTTAATTACCCCTCAGATTGTTGCTCCTGCAGGAGATAAATCGTTATCATTTACTACCAGCTTAGTATCTCCTTCGCCTGGTCCGGGCAGTATTCAAATTGGGCTGGCTTCCAATCCAACAGATATGTCTACATTTACACCTGTTGGAAATCCTGTAACGTTATCAACCGTAGGTACTAATGTGGATGTGAATGTAAATATTCCTGCATCCACTTCTACCTACATTGTTTTCAAATTTACACCAACAGCAAGCCACGTGGCGATCCAAATTGATAATGTGGTCTATAATACTACATCAAGTCTGGCTGTATCTGACCCTATCAAATCAAAAGATGCTATCCAATTTGCTGTTAACCCAGAAAACACAGCATTGCAATTTGTAACAAAAAAAGATCTTAAAAATATTGGGGTTTATTCTTCAGCGGGTCAAAAAGTAGCTGAAGGAAAGTTAAATAATCAAAGATTCGATATCAGCACATTACAAACAGGTATCTATTACATTGTTATTGAAACAAAAGACGGCTCAGTCACAAAATCAAAATTCATCAAAAAATAAGATCTATTAGATATTAACTTATGTTTTGTTAAGGCTGGCTTTTTGAAGTCAGCCTTTTATGTTCAAAATCCATGAAAGGGTCTACTGTCACGCTAAAGTTTAAAAAAAATTAATCTTAAAACACGACAAAAGTCATGTTTTTATTTAGAATCATTAAAAATAAATATATAATTTTGTAGAATAATTCTAAATAACTAACAATAAGAGATGAGAACAAAACTACTTTTGACTTCAATGCTTGCACTGGCTGTACATCAAACAGTATTAGCCCAAACAGATGTTAATGGGTATACAACGGTCAATTTAACCACTGGTCCCAACTATCAAAACCGGGTATTCTTTGACTTCAGTACAAATAATATTATTTCGCAACCTGCAGATTCATGGGATATTGCATTTTTTAGAAATTCAAGTATGAGTTTTGGAACAAGAATCAATGACGCCCAAAATATAGAGGTTTACCAGGCCTCTGCAGTACCAGCGGATTGGGATAATATTAACATCGCCAATATAGCATCATGGGGATCTCCATTATATAATCCGGACCAGACGACTTCTCTTCAGGAAGGAGCATTTGAGCAAGGTTCAGCTACGTACGGATGGGGAGACTATAACGGAGGGACCCATCATATCGATGGAAAAGTAATTTTTGTTTTAAAATACCTTTCTAGCAATACTTATGTAAAATTTATGATTACCGATTACTTCGGTGGTTATACTTTTAAGTATTCTAAATGGAACGGATCATCGTGGGAAGCAACGCAAACCAAAACAATTGCGAACGGAACAGATGATGCCTACTTTAATTATTTCTCATTTACTACGGGAGACAAAGTAGCTAATCTTGAACCACCAAAGGCAAACTGGGATTTGATGTTTACAAGATATTGGACATTCTATATGAATATTATGATGTACAGAATGTCTGGAGTTATTCAGAGTCCTACTACTAAGGTTGCAAAAGTTCAACCGGAAACACAGGAAGTTGCAACTTCAAACATTCCAGTATCCACCGCTTTTTCCTCGAATATTACATCAATCGGCCATTCATGGAAGCCAACATCCGGGATTTATAATGATGTTGTTTACTATGTAAAACAAGGTTCGGAATATTACAGAATGTATTTTACTTCTAACGGTGGAGCGTCTACAGGAAATATGTATTTTAAATATAAAAATATCAGCTCAACTTTAGGAATCAAAGAGGTTGGCACCAAAGCTTCCTTTGGATTGTATCCTAATCCTACAACAGCTGATAAAAAAGTGACCGTACTTTTTGATGTAAAAGAAAAGGCAAACAATAAAGGAAGTGTAGAAGTATATGATCTTTCAGGAAAACAAGTCTATAAATCAGAGCTTACCAATCAAACCGGTTTCTATAAGCAAGACCTTAATTTATCTATGCTTACTTCAGGAACCTATCTTGTTAAAATAACTTATGGTGGAAATAGTGAAACCAAAAAGTTAATCGTAAAATAAAAATCTTAAATTTTAATACTTTCTATTTTTTCTAATAAAAGGCTGTCTACAATGGTAAACAGCCTTTTAACATTGGGTTTGTTAATAGATTTTAAATCCTTTGTATACTTCCGTTGAGCTTTCCATCATTCTCGAAGAATCCGTACGGAAATTGAGAAGATGATCCTGCCCCAGATGATTATTATGGTGTTCTGATGTTTCCCATAATTCTATCAGAAAAAAAGTTCCTTTATTATCCTTATCTTCAATAAGGTCGTACTGCAGGCAGCCATCTTCTTTTCTTGTTTCTCTTACCAGGGTCTGAAACAATTCTACCGCTTCCATCAAGTAATTTTCATTAAACTTAAAAAGCGCAACAATATGTAAATTCATATGCTATTTATTATGCTGTAAAAGTAAAATATTTTCAAAACTGAAAATCGTTTTGAGCCTTTTATTTTTCCACAATAATCGTACTATTTGAAAATGGATTTGTATATGGTTATCAGACTCATTACAATAACCAGACTTCCTATGAATAAAAACATCTTTTTCACCGGTAATCTGGCAGTGAGCATTGCTGAAAAAGGTGCTGTTATAATTCCTCCGATCAAAAGACCCAGAATAATATTCCAATGCTGAATTCCCAGGGTAAAAAAGAAGGTTATTGCAGCAGTTATGGTTAAAATAAACTTGGCTACAGTAGAACTTCCTACTGCAAATCTGGGAGTAAAAGCATTCTTAATTAAAGTCCCTGTAACCAAGGGGCCCCATCCTCCCCCTGCAAAAGAATCTATGAACCCTCCGATCAGCCCCAGGCTTGTGAGATTCGTTTTTCTTTTCAGAGCTTTATTTTGTTTAGGCTTAAAGGCGTTGGATAAGATTTGAAAACCAAGATATAAAGTATAAAATGCAATAATAGTTTTGGTAATTTTAGAATAGTATTCTCCGAGATATGTAAGAGATAATGCACCGATGATGGCTCCTATAACCGCCGGAATAGATAGTTTTCTAACCAATGTCTTGCTTACATTCTTCAATTTGATATGACTGATGCTTCCCGCAGCAGTTGTAAAGCTTTCAGCAGAATGAATACTTGCACTTACGATATGGGGCGGAATATTAAGAAAGAGAAGTGTTGTTGTACAAATCACACCATAACCCATTCCCATTGATCCGGCAACAATTTCTGCAAAAACCCCCACCAACAACATCCAGTAAAATATATAATTGTCTTTTGCGAGGATATGGGTCAGTTCATCAAGATACCCCATGCTGTACATGGAAAAAACAACAATAACCAATATAGCAACCGTTACCAGTAATACATTCAACCTTACCTGCATTTTTCTTGAGATGACCATTCTATACAAGTATTAGTTTAACAACACTTTCAGGTAAGAACATATTTTTGGTAAGCTGGCCTCTGCATTCCTTCTGCAAAAGCCACATTAGTGTATCTGCAACATTTTTTGAAATCATAGTTTGTTCATTTGGCATCCTGCAAATATCAAACAAAATAATTATCCTACCAAAAAAGTAGACTAACAATTCAAAAAAAAGGACCCGATCAGTCGATCAGATCCATTAATGTTTTTTCTTCTAAAATTTTAAGCGAAGCATCCCGAACCTCAATGAGGACATCGTGCAAACCACAATGATCTTCGTTGCAATCGTCACATTTTTCATAAAAATTAAGACTTACACAAGGAAGCATTGCAATAGGACCATTAACCAGGCGAATGATCTTCGCCAGTTTTACATCGGCAGGATTTTCTTTAAAGAAGTATCCACCACCCTTGCCTTTCTTGCTATCAAGGATATCAGATTTCTTGAGTTCAAGCAGAATATTTTCCAGAAATTTAAGCGGAATCTTCTTATGTTCCGCAATTTCAGAAATAAGGGTTGGCCCTTCATTTCTTTTTTCTACAAGATATGAAAGTGCCTTAAAAGCATATTGAGATTTTTTTGACAGCATTACAGCAAATTTAAGAAAATAGTTTCATATGTGGGAAGTCGTGAAATTGCTAATTTACCGAATGGTGAAATCATCTAATTGTGAAGCTGTTGGAATAGAAAATAGCAAAATCACTGAGGTGCAAGATTGCTTTTAAATAGCTCTTTTTTTCTTTTATCAAACTCTAAGATTTCAATCTTTACTATATCTTTCTCCATCCTTAAGGCGTTTTTATCGATTAAGTGAATTCACAATTTTACCAATAAGTAACTCCGCTTTTTCGCCTTTTCCTCTCTTCCCCCTCCCTTTTCCTCATAATTCATTAAATTTGCGGTATGTTCAGTAAACAAGAAGCACAGCAACTAAAGAAAGAATTTTGGACCGCCTTTGGGAAATCTTTTCCAAGAAAATGGATGTTGTACGATACCAAGATCAAAGATTTTTCTTTCAAATTCCATGCGGATAATAAAAAAGCCGAAGTATCCCTGGATATTGAAATGAAGGATGAGATTTTCAGAAATGCGTATTATGAAAAGATATGGTCTTTGGAGGACATTCTAAAAGATTATGTGGGAGATTTTAATAAAGATGAGTTTTTTACACTGGAAAACGGAAAAGTTATCAGTAAGATCTGGATTGAAAAGCATCATGTTTCAATTTTCAATAAAAATACGTGGAGCGAAATATTTGAATTTTTTGTCGAAAAAATGGATGGCTTTGAAAGGTTCTACTATGAATATGAAGATTTTATCAAAGACGTGTAAATAATGACCATCATTCTTGAGTTATTAATCCGGTTATTTCTTGGAATACTCCATATTCTTGTGGAGATATTCTTTCAACAAATAATTTATGGCGTTATAAAATATCTATATCGAAAGATTAAGAATATTCTTAAACTATTCTGATGAGCAACCCTGACAGCTGATAAATTATTTACCTTGCTATTTCTCTTAGAGAATTTCCTGATAATTTAGCTTTTGCTCTAAGTTGGGAAGCTTCTCTTTTTTTTTTCCTCCATTCCCATGGAGAAATTGTTTCACTTCCGGACCATAATCCTAATTTAAGACTTCTGGCTTTTGATTCAAGTACTCCAAGGTTTTCATTATTGGAGTATTGGTAATACCACCATCCCAATCCTTTTTTTATAATCTCTTCGGACAGGTACTGATCTTTATCGAAATATACTTTGGCAATGATGCGTCCGTACCGGTCAGAAGTGGTTTTATAGTATAGGATCTCTTTTCCAAATACCAGATCACTTGTCAGTTGTTTGGCGTTTTTTCCAAATGGCTGACCTTTCTCAGGGCAATCTACCTCAGCAAGACGTAATGTGGTCTGGTTATTATTTTTATCAAGAACCAGGATCGTATCACCGTCCTTAATACCGATTACTTTTGCTTTGATTTGCGCCAAAACTAACCCTGAAGTCCCTATCAATAGTACAAAAAACATCTTCCCCAGCCTTTTCATGTATTTTTCTTCTTTAGTATAAACAAAATTCGCGAGGCAATTTTAGCTATTTTAAACATAATATCGTTTACTTTTCTCTGAATATTATCCACAAATTGTTTATTGTTCAGGAAATTCCTTTATAAATAATTGTACAGCAAACCATAATAGCTTTAAAAGTATTTTTTGCCAAAAGGCAAATACGGTATCATTTTCTTTAGCTAAATTTCGGACATGAAAGAATTATTCAATTTCGTTTTAAGGTTTGGGAATCTCAATGAACAGCAGATCGAATTTATAAAAAGTAAATCCACCGAACTTCATCTTTCCAGAGATGAATATTTTTCCGAAGCCGGAAAAATTGCCAGACAGGTAGGATTTATCGTTGATGGTATTCTACGGGTCTGCTATTATGATAATAAAGGAGAAGAAATTACCAAATACTTTATCGAGGAAAATAATCTGGTCGTGGATCTGGAAAGTTTTGATAACGAAATTCATTCCAGCACATACGTTCAGGCAGTTACGGATTGTACGATGATCGTTTTTTCACGGAAAGACTGGCTCGAACTGTTGCAGACCATTGTCGGATGGGAAGCTATTGTTCATAAAATTATTTCAAGAGCACTGATCCAGAAGGTAGAAAGAAGAAGCCCTCTGGTTTCAGAAGATGCGACCACCCGTTATCTCAAATTTCTTGAAATCTACCCTACTGTGGTCAACCGGATTCCTCTTTCCTATATCGCCTCATATCTTGGTATCACACAGTCTTCCCTGAGCAGGATAAGAAAAAATATACGCTAAAATCACTTTTTGCCAAATGACAAAAGATCTCATTTTTTAATACCTCACCTTTACATCACTAAATAAAACAAGAAAATGAAATCAGTATTAATCACAGGTGCCAACAGAAGTATTGGCCTGGAAACTGCAAAACAACTCTCTTCAAAAGGACTATTGGTCTACCTTGGAAGCCGCAGTCTTGAAAAAGGAGAAGCTGTAGTAAAAGAACTTCAGGAAAAAGGATATCAGAATATCAAAGCAATTGAGATAGACGTTACCAACCCCGATTCTATTTCGGAAGCGAGGAATACTATTGAAAGGGAACAGGGAAAACTGGATGTTCTCATCAATAACGCAGGAATTCTGGGTATCAATCCGCAAACGGCTTCAGAAACTTCTATTAAGGACATCCAGCAAGTCTTCGACACCAACTTCTTCGGAGTCATCAGCGTTACACAGGCTTTCTTAGATCTTCTTAAAAAGTCAGACAGCCCGAGAATCAGCAATATCACATCCGGGCTCGGTTCTCTGACTTTACATAGCGATCCCAGCTGGAAGTATTATCATGTAAAGGGAGCCGCTTACGGGCCATCAAAATCAGCGTTGAATGCATACACGATTGTTTTGGCGTATGAATTAAGGGAACTTCCCTTT
The DNA here is from genome assembly GCF_028570785.1 of Chryseobacterium sp. B21-037. Lineage (NCBI taxonomy): Bacteria > Pseudomonadati > Bacteroidota > Flavobacteriia > Flavobacteriales > Weeksellaceae > Chryseobacterium > Chryseobacterium sp. B21-037. Next base: position 322,530 of record NZ_JALGCB010000001.1, on the reverse strand, counting down.
AAGGTCAATGTAATAGATCCCGGCTATACGGCAACAGACTTCAATGCCCACAGCGGTCCGGGATCCGTAGAAAGCGCTGCTTCTTTTATCATTAAGCACACTCTGACTGATGAAAACGGACCAACAGGTCAGTATTTCAGTAATGATATTGAAGATGAGATTGGAATTAGTCCTTGGTAGATTTGTACAATTTGATTTTTTGTACAATGTAAAAAGTAAAAAATGTATCAATGATTTTAGAGAGACCTTAAGGTTTCTCTTTTTTGTTTTCCTATTTTTGTTACATACATACTAGCATGAATATTTTTAATAAAACAGAAATCAAATACATCGTCATCCAGATTATTGCTTTTAACTTTATTCTTATTCCGCCAAGGTTATTTTCCTATTTAACGGATATACACCTTTCGCAGTTGTTTTTAAATTCGGCTAAAAACTCTGGTAGTTTAATTGAACTGTTTGAGAAAAACAATATTGATTCCATTCGATTCAATGACCTTATCAGTACGATCAGAAATTACCAGACTGTAGGGTTTATTATTGGCTGTCTGATCTGTATATGGATCACCTCAAAACGAAAATTAAGCTGGATCAATTCTTTAATTGTTATTGTGATCAGCTTTTTACTTATATTTTTAAAACAGGCATCATTTCCCTTTAAACCTTTGTATCTGGAACATTGGTTTAATCAATTTGAAATCTATGTCTATTTTAGTGGTTGCTTATTTTTGGTAATAAGTCTATCTTTATTTTATTTAAGTTATAAGATGAGACTCAGCAAAACTTAGAATTATAATATAAAGTTTACTCTTCAAGCTTATAACCATCTCTGTACGAAGAAAATATGTACTTTACCACGATGACCATACAAAAACAAATCAACCATTACATTTCCACTCAATCAGACACGAAACGCCGAGATATGGAAACCCTGCATCAGTACATTCTGCAAGTGATGCCAGAATGTAAATTATGGTTTATGAATGGTAAAAATGAAGAAGGAAAAACGGTTTCCAATCCTAATATCGGATATGGTTTCCGGGTCATGAAATATGCTGATGGAAGTACCCGGGATTTTTACCAGATTGGCCTCAGCGCTAATACAACAGGTATTTCAATTTACATTCTTGGTATTGATGATAAAAACTATTTACCCCAAGCCTATGGTGAAAAAATAGGAAAAGCCAGTGTGACCGGTTATTGTATTAAGTTCAAAGCATTGAAAGATATCGATATTGAAGTGCTTGGAGAAGCGATACGAGACGGTATTAGTAAGAACCTGATACAGTAAAATATATTCTGATCAATAAAAAAGAGAAACCGTAAAGTTTCTCTTTTTCAATTCATTATCGTTTAATTGAATTTTCTTTTTCTCAACCAGAAGAACAATCCTCCGAGTAACCCAATAATGACTAGCGGAAGCAGCAAATTAAACCATTGCCAGTTGGTCTTTTCTTCTGTAATTCTCTGTCTATCCAGTAGCCTTTCTTCGATATTCCTGTTTCTTAGTTCCATCAGGTTGCTGTCATCTAAAAGGAAATCCAAAGCGTTTCGCAGGAACTGTTCATTTCCAAATTGTTCATTGGTTAATAAATCTACTCCTAACGGCAAAGGTTCTCCCTTGATCACTTTATTTCTTCCTACGTCACCATCTGCAATCACGATCATTTTATTTTCCGGGCTCTGACCTTTAAAACCAGGATAGGATTTTCTTTCAATTCTCGAAGCATAAGCGGAGGTAAATTTCCCTTCCAATGCTACAGCAAAGATTTTCGGAGTACTTGGCTTTTCCATTTGCCCAAGACTATCTACGCTGGAAATTTCTTTCAGATCCACATAATTCGGAACCTGTTTCAATAAAGTCCTTTCACTCGATTCAAAAAGAACTTTGGTTTTAATATTCTTTCTGCCTAAAGTATCAATTGATGTGGGAAATTCAAATTTTACCGGATTGATATTCTTGGTGATCGGTTCGTTCTTTTCAGCAATTCCCAAAGGGAAATAGGGCCATGGAAGACTTGTATACTGCGGGTTACCACTCACCTCTCCCGTTACCAGCCTTAACAAAGCAAATTTCTTTACATCTTTAACCAAAGCAGGATTGATCCTGATTCCATAGTTGAAGAAGAAATCAGTCATGTTGATATCCACCGGGAATGGCATTACCTTTTTAGATCGGGTTAAGGTATCCATTTCAGCATTTACGGCATCAATCATCCATAATGTTTTTCCTCCGTTCATAATATACTGGTCCAGGATCACTTTTTCACCATCTGTAAATGCTTTTCTCGGCTTTGCAATGACCAGAGCGCTCATTTGTTTCAGCAACGGAACATCCGCAGCCGTTAGCTCAACCTGGTTTTTAGGAATCACAGGACCGGCATCGTAGTTTTCTAATGCCAAATGCATAAAACCCTGGAATTCTCCCGGACTTAATTCATCCTGGTTAACCAAAACTCCTATTTTCTTTCTTTTATCAGTGGCAATATTCTTGATGTTCGATACAAGATTATATTCTAAATTTTCAATGGATTTCGTCAGCTGTTCATCGGCATTGATATTGGCCTGCTGTACCACCAGCGGGATAGAAACGCCGCCCTTGTTGTATTTAAGAACCGCATACGGAAATAATACGATCTGGGAGACTTTACCGTCTTTTACATCCGGAAGAACGGAAGGCTGCATTCCCATCGCCATCAAAGTATCCTGGGACATTTTGGTTTTGATGGGATCAATAAATTTAAAATCAATTTTCGGATTGATCTTTCTGAATTCCTCCAGCATAAACTTCGTTTCACTTTGCAATTGTTTGAAGCTGGCCGGGAAATCTCCTTCCAGATATACCTCCACAGTCAGAGGCTTTTTAACCGATTCCAATACTTTGATGGTATTATCGGAAAGGGTATATCTTTTTTCTTTCGTTAAATCCAATCTGATCCCAGAAACGGCAAGAATAATCACTAAAGGCAGGATCACAAACAATAAAATCCCTAATGGAGATTTAAAAGGTATCTTCTTCATAATTCTACTTCTTTTTATTGATAAAATGATTGGACAACACTAATGAAACACCGATGATCAGAACAAAATAGGCTACATCTTTGAAATCGATCAACCCTCTTGTAAATCCAAGGAAATGCTGATAAAAACCTATATTCTGTAAGATAAAATCTGCTCCACCCAACAATTTATAGCTTGCTAACTGCTCGATTCCGAAATACATGATAAAACACATGAAAACACCTAACAGATAAGCCATGATCTGATTCTGAGACAACGATGACGCTAAAATCCCTACACCCGAAAAAGCAGCGATAAGCATGATCAATCCGATATAACTCCCAAAGGTCATTCCCAGGTCAATATTCCCTGCAGGAACTCCTAAAACATAAACGGTATACAGATAGATCAACGAAGGAATGAGGCATAAGATGCCGACTACCCAAACGGAAAGAAACTTTCCTAATACTAGGTCCGATATTTTTAAAGGCTGGGAAAACAACCAGTACAAAGTTCCCGTTTGCTGCTCCTCTGCAAAAGTTTTCATGGAAAGCGCCGGAATAATGAACATCAGTAGCCATGGGACCAAAACAAAATAGCTTTGTAATGAGGCCATTCCGATCTCAAAGATATTAGAGTCGTTGTCGAAAAAAAACAAAAAAAGAGTCGCTATCAGACTGAAAGCTGCGATAATGATCCACGCACTCCAGTTCCCGAAGTAACTCCAAAGTTCTTTTTTAAAATTGCAATCATAGTTTTTTAGTAAAATGTAAAAGGGATTGTATTGATGTACACACGATACCCTTTTTCTATTGTTTCTTTTTTTTGTTTTTATTGACCAGTTTCACGGTCATCATGATTAAAAATACAAGAACGAAAAATCCGGCAATTAATTGCCACCAGTACTCAATTACTGAAGATTTCAGAATAACGGTAAAAACGACGAGGAATAAAATGAATGTGGCAATCTCATTCGCCTGTCTCAGTTTTATGTTAGCTGTCTGTAATGTATTTCCGTGAAGTGCTTTTAATTGAAGAACTTTTTTCCAGCACCAGTAATGGTAGATCGCCAGACCGACAAGAAATGTTAGTTTTAAATGAAACCAAGGCATTTTCATCAATCCTGTATTGAGAAAGATCATCACCAGTCCGCAAACCGCCATGATCACTCCTGCAGGAACTGTAATGATATTCCAAAGCCTTCTTGCCATGAAGGTATACTGTTCTCTTAGGATACTTTTCTTTTCTTCAGAGAATTCATCGGTATCTTTATAGTAAACAAATATCCTGACAAGGTAAAAAATCCCTGCAAAATAACTGACCATAAAAATAATGTGCAGCGCTTTGATTATTGTGTAAAGCATTTTAAAAACTTTCTATTTTTTATAAAACAATACGATACCATACTTCCGTCTCTCACTTCAACCTTTGAAATAACTTTGGGATCATCAGCCACAAAAACAGCCGAACAATCCCAAGTTTTCAATTCTTATTTTTTAATATTTTTAAGAGATCACACTAAGCTCTTTCCCCACTTTTTCAAAAGCAGCAATAGCTTTATCCAGATGTTCTCTGGTGTGAGCAGCAGAAAGCTGAACCCTGATTCTTGCCTTTCCTTTAGGAACTACAGGATAGAAGAAACCAATTACGTAAATTCCCTCGTCCATAAGTTTCTCTGCCATTTTCTGAGCCAATGGCGCATCATAAAGCATTACCGGAACGATCGCAGCATCTCCGTCAGGAATATCGAAACCTTTAGCTTTCATTTCTCTTCTGAAGTATTCTGCATTTTCCATCACCTGATCACGAAGTGATGTGTCAGCAGAGATCATATCCAACACCTTCAATGCTGCACCTACAATACCCGGAGCTAATGAATTGGAAAACAGATAAGGGCGGGAACGTTGTCTCAGCATATCGATAATCTCTTTTTTACCCGAAGTGAATCCTCCTAAAGCTCCACCCAGTGCCTTTCCTAAGGTTGAGGTGATAATATCTACCCGACCCATTACTTCATTCGCTTCATGTGTTCCACGACCTGTTTTTCCAATAAAACCAGTTGCGTGAGAGTCATCTACCATTACCAAGGCGCCATATTTATCCGCAAGATCACATACCCCTTTCAGGTTAGCTACAATTCCATCCATAGAGAAAACCCCATCGGTAACAATGATCGTAAAGCGGTGATTTTTTTCAGAAGCCGCTTTCAGCTGAGCTTCCAGATCCTCCATATTATTGTTTTTATAACGGTATCTTGCCGCTTTACAAAGACGAACCCCGTCAATAATCGATGCGTGGTTCAGTTCATCTGAAATAATAGCATCCTCCTCGGTGAATAGCGGTTCAAAAACACCACCGTTAGCATCAAAACATGCTGCATACAAGATCGTATCTTCCAATCCTAAAAACTGAGCGATCTTCTCTTCCAGCTGCTTATGAATATCCTGGGTTCCACAGATAAAACGAACGGATGACATTCCATATCCGTGAGAAGCGATCATATCCTGGGATGCTTTCATCACTTCAGGATTATTAGAAAGTCCCAGATAATTATTAGCACAGAAGTTCAGCAACTTTTTACCGTTAGCTTCTATTTCCGCACTCTGTTGGGAAGTAATGATTCTTTCTCTCTTATAAAGCCCGTCGTTTTCAATATTTTTAAGCTCGTTCTGTAAATTTTGAAGATATTTTTCAGAGATCATTTTTAGTAATTTTTTAGATGCGCTAATTTAGTAAAAAGGCGGTAAACTATCCTCTTTTATGATTCTTATTCTAAAAAATTGAGCAGAAACATTCATTTTAACAATTAGTCTACTAATTTAGTAGGATAATAATTTTATATTTGTCCTTTAAATTCTAAAAATGAAGTTATCATCTGTACAAAAAGTTAGGAATATACCATCAATAAATTTTCTGAATCTCTACATGAAACCTCGCCTTCCGGTTATAATCGAAGATTTTGCAGATCCAGAAAGCCCGGCTTTTAAAAAGTGGAGCTATGATTATTTTAAAGAAATAGCAGGTAATCATAAGGTCAATATTTATGGCAGTGACCTTGAATCTTTGGATAGGGTTGCGAGTAAACCTATCGCTCAGAGCCATTTTTCTGAATATCTGGACCTGATCAGCACAAAACCAACAGAACACAGGCTTTTTCTTTTTAACCTGCTCACTATAAAACCTGAAATGAAAAGTGATATCCACTATAATGATGTTACCAATGGAAAAATTCTAAAGTGGCTTCCCTTTATGTTTTTTGGTGGTAAAGGCTCCATTACCAGAAGCCACGTTGATATTGATATGTCCCATGTTTTCATCACCCAGTTTCAAGGCATTAAAAAGATATGGCTATTTCCCTGGGAACAATCCAGTCTGATGTACAAATTACCTTATAATTTTCACAGTTTAGCTAATATTAAGGAACCCGACTATCAAGAATTTCCTGCTTTAAAGTATCTAAACGGTTACGAAGCCGTTATCCATCCCGGAGAAACACTTTATATCCCTTCCGGGTGGTGGCACTATATCCAATATGAAACAGAAGGATATTCCGTCTCTGTCAGAGCTCTTCCTTCCAGCTGGCTCGAAAAATGGAGAGGATTTAAAAATCTGGTCATGATCAGGCATTTTGATAATGCTATGCGAAATTTATTTAAAGAAAAATGGTTCGACTTTAAGGTAAGAAAAGCCCACAGAAAAGCAAAAAGAGCAGTTGCAAGGATTCTGAAATAACAAAAAAGACTGTCTCAAAATATCATTTTGAGCGAATATATGATGAAGGATATAAAATATTTGTTCTTATGATATTTTCCGTCACGCTTAAATTGAGAAAAGATAATTATCTGAATTTTGAGACAGTTTCATTATTTCCGTATCCAACTTTTCTATTTGTATATAAATTATTCATTTTCCCTAACCGGAAGATATTTATTAAATATTTTTCCACTTTTAAGGGCAAGAGAACTTTCCAGTTGTAAAACTTTCCGGCCATTAAAAATAGGAAGACCTTTTCCAATTGCCACCGGATTCACAACAATATAATATTCATCAACAAGATCCTGATCGATCAGCGAGCTTACAAAATCAGCACCACCATACACAAGAATATCTTTTCCCTCCTCCTTTTTAAGAGCTTCTACTGAAGTTATAAGATCATTATTATCTACTTCCAGATTTCTGCCGGCTATATTATTTTCTGTCCGGCTAAAAGCAATTTTACGCATATCAACGATCAGTTTTGCTAAATGGTTGGTAGGATGATCAGGCATATTATCTGCCACATTTTCCCAGTGATCAATGAATGGTCGTGTCATTTTCCTTCCCAGTAAAAGTGTGTCACTGCTCTCAGCAAGATCAACGATTTTCTGAAATCCCACCTCATCCGGCGGGCTTAGCCATACCCAATCCTGCTCGCCCTCCGGTCCGGCTACAAAACCATCGATAGTCATCTGCATCTGTAATTTTAATTTTCTCATAGTAATTGTTTTTGGTGATTGTGTTAGTGTAAGTTGTTATTCAATGTATTACAAATTTAGTGTTTTTCTGAAGTAAGAGAGTTGTCATTTTTAAAACGTAATAAAATTAGTTTTTTAAGTAACATAGATTTTGCTAAGCATCTTAAACAGGTAGAATAAAAAGATGTCGCAGGAAGGCATGGCTAAGCTGGGAGGTGTTAACGGTGCTGTCATTGGTAGATATGAGCGTGAGGAAGTAAAACCATCTATTGAGATGGCCACTCAGCTGGCACAAGCCCTGGAAGTGTCTATGGATTATCTTGTAGGGTCTACGGATATTCTACTGGATAAAAATATTGTCGCTAAAATTTTAGATATACAAAAGCTAAAAGAGAACGATAGACAACATGTCTTCGCTCTTCTTGATGCTTTTCTAAAACAAACTAAGCTGCAAAGTATTTTATAAAACAAGAAAGCCACTCAATCGAGTGGCTTTCTTGTTAGAAAACTATCCAATAGTTTCCTGAACATAATCATCAGATTTATAAAAGTCTCTTAGCTTTTGACCACAAAATGGACAATGATTTATAACCATTTTTTTAATACTAAAATCAGTGATCAGTCCACTATAACCATCAGTGACAAAGTAAGCCTTATCAAAAATATCTTCTATTTTTTTATTATATAATTCAGCTTCTTTTTCAAGAAATTTTTCACTATATTTTACTATTCTAAAGTTTAATCCCATTGTTTTTTCACCATTATAGCGAAATTCAAACTTTTCACAACAAAATTTTTTATTATTCATAATTTTAAGTTTTAAGGATTATGTGGTACAGCTTTTTCATTAACTGCTTTTACCAGATCTTTTCCTTTAAATAAATATTCAGTAGATATTGTATTAGAGCCTGTGTGTATACCCGTTTTATATTCCAACTCACCAGTCTTTTCCAACATATATAGCCCTCAATTACTCAAATCATACTGCATAACCTGTCCGCCATTTTTAATATAAGTCCCTGCTACTGCTGCATCATCGGTAAGAAATAAAGCACTGCTTCCAGCTTCAGAACCAGTTGTTCCTCTAAATAAAGTTTTTGAAGGATCAAATTCACTAGTAGAGGTTAACATTTTACCATAGTCTACACCTTCAGAAGCTCCTGCTACAGCTTTAGCTGCTGTTCCTCCTGCTTTTGATGCTATATTTCTCACGAGGCTTGTTGCTCCTTCTGTTGCTACAGCCATTCCTCCTTCTATCACCGCTGTTCCAAGTGCCTTTCCTGCAATCTTACCTGCAACTGTTGCATCTCCTTTTTTTACACTTGCTCCAGCAATTGCCGGCAATGCGGCTACTGATGCCATTAGATTGGTTGACTTTGAAATACCTGCTTTTAGAGCCCCACCTGGATTACTTGCTAAAGATTTAGCAGATTCTATAGGGTGAGTTACCACTTGCTTAACACCTTGATAAGTTCCTGCTGCAACACTTTTTGCACCTTGATACATTCCAGAATAATAAGTTTTAGCAAGATTCCACAAATTACCACAACATCCCTGAGTTTCTCTTCCATCAGGGTCAATAAACATGATAGGATTATCGTAGGCATATGTATAAGGATTCCATCTTCTTGAAGTTTCAGCCAGCGGGTCAACCACACCCCATCTCCCGATATCTGGCATATACATTCTCGCTCCGTAATCATACATACCCGTTTCCTGAAGCTCCTTGCCATTGTACTTGTAATTCTTATAAGCACTTGGACTAAAAAAAGAGAATCCCGTTTTTAAATGGTTCATCCCAAATGGATAATAATCATTAGCATCTGTAATCTCAAGAGCGCCTGTGCTGTTTCTTACAAAACTTATCCTTACATTTCCTAAATGATCTTTATACTGGTAAATATACTGATCTTTTCCATAATCATAAAATCCTTCTGCGGTTGGGAAAAACTGAAGCTCAGGATTCTTTGCCCCTAAACCGGGAACAACATTTAAAGTCTCTGCAGAATAAGCCTCCATTTCCAAAGCCTTGCTCGTTTCCAGACTAGCAGCAAACATTTCCGTACCTCCTCCATTATTTCCGGATCCTGTTATATTTATATATTGAAATCCATCAAGATAATCTGTAGTTTCCGTAGAAGAAGTCGTGCCTGTTATTCCAACAAGTGTTTTTACGACTTGTTTTCTCAACTTTGTCCCATCTGATCCGTACTTGGTTGTAATATCAGTATATGCCTGACTTGAACCAATAGATATTGCATTGGGCAGATTTAAATAATTATACATTATTCCATTGATTTGTTTATCTGCCATATTGATCATATTCCCATTAACATCATATCCTATAGGAAGTCCTGTTGTCCCTTCATAACCAGTCTTGTTACCACTGTTATCTTTTATGGTAGTAGCCCGGTTTCCTGAATAAGTATATTCTAAATCATCAATTTTTGTAGCAATTGTCCCTTGCAGAACTGAGGTTCTATAAAGATTGGTGATATTTCCATTCAAATCATACGTTAAAGATTCTGTATTTTCTTTGCTGTTGGGGTTATTTGGATTTTGATAATATCCTGCTGTTAATCTGTTCAGCTTATCATAAACATATCCGTATCTCTTAGGAGTAAGAGAAGGATTGGCTCCGATTGTTTCCACTGCCCTCCAATCTACTTCTGCAATATTCCCATTGTATTTTGCCTCAACATTCTTTCCGGAGAATAAGATTGGGTCCGGATTAGTGATTCCTTCTTTCTGATTGTATTTGATTCTATAAGCAAAAAGTTTCCCTCCTAAATCAGCTACAGACATCTGGTTTTTATTGATATCTGTCAGCCAACCTCTGATATTGTAATTGTAATCAATGCTTTGGAGATTGTTTCCTACTTTTTTATTGCTTAACTGCGAAAGTTCATTATAGGTATTGTCCGTTAATAATTCTTCGGGGTTGCTATCTACCTGATGGAAATGTTGTTTTAGCCTGTTTCCATTATCATAAACAAAACGTTCTTTTATTTTGACTTCTGTTTCAGTTGGAGTTCTTTTATGATAAGTATAACTTTCTGTTGCTAATCCTGAAAAATCAAGTTTAGACTCCTTATTGGTGTAACCTTCTAAATGATTAGTAGTTTTTGTAGCAATCTGCCTTCCTTTGAAATCATAATAATGATATGTTTTGGTCCATTTATCATCTTCTATATTTTTTAGATAAGAAGCTGTTTTCAAACTTTTGGTAGAAGTTGTATTACCGGTTCCAAATGTTGCTAATAAAACATACTGGTCAAGAATTTTTTCAGGAATAACGGAAGGAGCATCACGCGGATAAGAATCATAATAGTTTACTGATAAAACAACAAAATTCGATGTTGGATAGGCCAGCTTATCATAGTAAATATCAATTCCCTGTTGATTAAAAAAGGTTGAAGTCCTTTTTTCATTATTGGAAGTATTTGTGGTTAAAGTATTTAGCGTATTCTGTAAAGACTGCCTTGTTGCAGTGCTGGAAAAGAATCCAGTATAAACAACCCTATTAAACTCATCATACTTAGTAAATATCCAGCCTTTACTGCCAAAGTTATTGTTTACAGTCCCTAAAACAGCATCCTGGTAAAGTACTACTCTGTCTTGTTTGTCATAAATGGTCAATTCCCAGCCTTTCCCAGGAAGCTTTTTTTCAACTTCCCTTCCTTGCCCGTCATAGCGGTATTGGTAGCACAGTGTATTTAAAATATCAGCAGTAACTTTATTTGCATTTTGCACAATTTGTTGTACTGCTTTTGGAGGGATGACAAACGCTTTTTGCCCATAGTCATTATACACATAATAGGTATCAATATTTTGTGTTCCATCTGTTCTTCGGATAAGAATCGTTTGTCCGCGACCATTGGTAAATTGAGTTACAGGATTTCCATCTTCATCCGTTATTGTATTTTTATAAAAACTACCCTGCCCATAGAATCCAAGGCTACCTACAGGTAATGCAGTTGAAATAGTTGTAACATTACTAACTGTGCTTGTTGAAGTAGTAGTGACAAACTTTATAACCTCATTTGCAGCATTAGTGCCATAGCTGAATGTTTGCGTATGTCCTGCTCCAAGTTTCCAGGCATCACCAGGATTTGCCTGTTGTAAAACCCGATCTAAAGGGGATTTTTCAAGCTCTTTCTCACTGTATGCATTGGATGCTCCGTAATAAGAGTTAGCGGTATTTTCATTGGTAACTCCAGAATGAATATTCCCATTCAATGTGTTAATTGGAGTAGGTAGAATATTTTTTGTCTGTCTTCCAAATTCATCATAGGTGACTGGAGTAACCATATCCTTGCCAGAAGGAGTTGCTTTAATGTTAACTATTTGTTTGGCTCTTCCTAATCCATCAAAGTAAGTAACTGTTTCTGATGTTTTTGCATTTGTAGTTGCGGGATCTGCTAAATAAGTTTTAGAATACACATAGTTTTCTGAATTACTCTGTGCATAAAGCGCTCCAGTTACAAACACTAACCCCAGCAATAACCACTTTTTTGTTATTAAATATTTATTCATATGTTGTGTTTTTATGGTTTGTAGTTGTATTTAAACTCTTTTACTGTTTTTAAAACATAAGTTCCTGTACTGTCTTTTTCTCTTATTCTTACTTCCTTTAACCGGTTTGCAGTATCGTATACATAAACCTCTCTTATTCCTGATGGTTGAGTAATACTTCGTACTCCAACTAGTGGATCATAAGTATATGTAGTAACCTGATAATTCGTTAAAGCAGAATTTTTTCTAAAATTATCTAAAGCGAGTAAAAATGATGTTTCATCATTATTTGTTATTGTTGCTGCTGCGTCTGTATTGGAAGGATTTACAATAGAGTCAATTAATGATTGTGATATATCGGATAGTTTTGCACCCTCTATTTTAGCTATTGGCTGTGTTTGGTTATATCCCCAGATAATTGTCGTTGGCACACCTTCTTTTGTTGTGTATTGCTGAATATTTCCCTTTGAGTCATATTTGTTATAAGTAATCTCTACGGATGGGGTATTATTTACTACATCATAGGATTTTACAGACAAAGGCAATACTAAACTACCAGATTCTGTGGTGGGAAGTGAAGTAGGGTAAATGGTTTCCTCTTTGGAAGACATTTTTGTAACAGTACCAAAAGTTTCCTTTGTTTCAGTTTCTAATGGAATACTCACCATATTTTTATCAATCAGTAACTGATTTCCTTTTTCGTGGGCATAACTATAATTTGTTTCATTAATTGATGCATCAGTAAAAGTTGTTTTTTGTTTATTCAGCTGATAATGTGATGGATTAGTATAAAAGTATTCCGTCTTTGTTTCGGTGGGAGTACCGTTAAAATATTCTGTTGTTTTTTGTGTTTGTAAATAGGTAAATCGGCTGATGTTTTTATAGTATACAACATCCATATGTGGATAATCAGGATCCCAGGTAGCATTATTATTACCATTTGTGGCAAGTGGTTGATAAATTTTACGTCGGTTGATACCCCCTAAGTAAGAAGTTCTGGTCGGATCCTCTGTATAAGTATTTTCGACAGTTTTCAGGGTGGTTCCACCATTGTCTTTATAAACTGTTAATAACTCTTTCCCATTCTTCCACCCTGAGTTAGTCCAGGGTGCCGAGATAATCGGGCCTCCTTTAATAGGATTGCCCGGATAGTCAATTTCAGCACTAAATTGATGGATGATTTTTCCGTTTCCTTCAATTTGCTCTTCCACCGTATCATAAAAGATATTGGGATTGAAAGAAAATAATCTGCCTATATTGGATGAAGTGATAGCAATATACGTGGACATTGTAGGCAGCGAATTTAAAGATCCTATACACAGCGATCCTGCTCCCCTCTCTTCAATAAATACAGGTTCTCTTGTAATATTTGTGGAGTAATCCCCATTAGCTCTTATATAATTATACTTTCGGGTTATAGGAAGCCCATCATTAGGAGTATCAACGGTTGATGCAATTCTATAACCACCTTTTAATACATCTTGCAGTTCATATCGATCATCCTCGTTATAATAATAAATCTGAGCATAAGCATTACAACAAAAACCCATTGCTGTTAGTTTAAATTTCAAAGGCTGATTCTTTACACCATTCACAATAATCTGACTACTGTTATTTAAACTTGAATCCAGGTTTGCTATCAAATTACCTGCCTGATCCCGTACTTCAAGATGCCCTTCCTGCTTTCCGGTTTCTAAATCGGGGCTTCCCTGACAATTTCCATAGGGATACAAATAATTGGAAAGATTAATCTCAACAGGCCCTGTTTTCTTGGGCGTTATAATAAGTTCTTTAGAAGTAGAAAAGTCATTTTGGGGGGTAAACGTATTGATTTGAACATTGGTTTTCACTGCCGGAATCAAGACATTCTCTTTTCGTATATGGTTTTCATAATTAAACAAAGTATTACCTCCTGTCGGATAAATCACCGTTTTTAAAAGTCCATAATATCCTACCAATTTATTGACAGCTTGATTGGCTCCATTATATTGGGGCGCAGTAGGATCAGTACTTACAAATAGCTGCGGAACAAGACTATTGTTGTTCATACCATTATAATAGCCCCACATATCTCTGGAAAAACTTAATCGCGATGGCAATATCTCGGGACTATAATAGGTGAATTTGTGTGATGAATTATTTTTATTATCCCACACCTCCGTTAAGAAAAGCCTTGACGCACCGGTTGTCGTATAATTAAAAGTATAATCATCTATAACTATGGCATTATGATACTTTTTAATATTATTGAGTTTCGAATAATCTCCGCTTTGTGCTGAATAAGTAAATACAATCGAGTTATTATTGGAATCATATATTTTTTTAAGCTGTTTACCCATTACATACTGTTCTGAATCTGCAATGAGACCCAGATCTGGGAATATAGTATATGGTTTAAGAGGACAATAGGCGAAGCCATTTGCATCGTAAGTCAAATCTCCATACTTATATTGCGGTTCTTTAGTATAGGTCATTGTTTGGGATTGCGAAAGAATCGTGGTATAACTTACATCCTGATATTCCAAAGTGAGAGTCTGACCACTGGTCGTAACGACTGAGGTTAAGTACCAGGATTGTATATACTGTTGCGGTGGATTATTGTTTCCAATGTTAAGTGTTCTGTTTTGTACACGTTCGATAGCTTCGAAATTATATTTAACTCCATTATCCAGCGTAATTGAAAATGAGCTTCCATTATTATTTCTGGTAATCTTATAATCTTTCTGATCTATCATGACTATTTTACCCGTTTTGCTGATCAAAAATTTCACATTATTGCCTGCAAAATTGGCGGTGTATAGATCCGGCTCAGAATCAAAATCATCGTTATCACATAAAGTCAGAAAATCGTTTAGCTCAGTCGCAAAATTTTCTGTTAGCGGAACGTCCTTATTACCAAAACTACTATCCTCATCTGCCTTATCTCTTATGGTTCTGGTGATCACTCCACCAGAAATAAATGTCCAGCCTAATCCTACAGATCCGTTCATTTCATCGATATTGATTCCATTAGAGGAATAACTTAAAGAAATGGGTATGCTTGTCCCATCAACTGAAAGCTCCGTAATGGGAATATTAACGTTGGGGGCACCTGTAAACATGCCGATAGGGATGTTACCATATTGGCTAAACTTGAATGATTCAGGACTGGTAGGCGATATTTTGGGAATGTGTTTACCCGCATTATTTGTATTGGTTGTATAATCCTGATTACCACTCTGACTATACAATAGAGCTGAAAGAACAATTCCAGCTAATGTTAAAGTTTTTTTCATTACAATTGTTCTTTTATTTCTTAATCAATTTAGCATTAGCCGTTTTATTCGTATCCGTCTTGATCACCACCAGGTAAGCACCTTGTATCAACGGCTGTGTATTAATCTTTGTCACCTTATTCTTGGTTTTTAGATTCTGAAGCTGTCTTCCTCCCATATCATACATAGTAATATCCGCTTCCCTGAAATCAAAGCCTATTTCTACATAAGCATAATCTGATACCGGATTCGGATAGATCTTGATATCTTGTTTTTCAATTAACTGATCCAGTTGCTTGTCTCCCAGCTTCACAATCTTCCAGTTCTCCTTCCCGAATTCCTCTGCACTGGTTCCTGCTAAAATGATAGAACCATCCCTGTTCAGCTTAATATCCGATAATCTCTCCTCTCTCTTTCTGGTTTCTCCCTTTACATGCTTTCTCCACTGTTCATTTCCATTATGGTCCAGATACAACATCCAGAATGTTTCATCATCTGTTTCTATTCTTCCTTCTGCCTGAGTATATCCACCCAATAAAATTCCTTTGGTAACCTCTTGATTCCTGGCTCTTGATTCCTGGCTCTGTATCACACTCATACCCATCAAAACATCCCTATTTTTGAAGTTGTAGGATTTCTGCCACTGTTCATCTCCTCTTTCATTTAAAGAAACCAACCACAAATCTGTTCCTTCTTCTATTCCTACTGTCTTGTTTCCGGATCTCTCACTTCTGGATTCTCCTCCGATGAGATAACCGTTTGAAGTTAAAGCCAGTGTTCTTAGATGATCATCTCCTTTTCCTCCTAAGTTCTTTTCCCATTCTACCTTTCCTTCTTTGTTTAGTTTTATGATCCAGTAATCTCCTTCACCAAAGTTTTCAGTGGTTTTTGCATAGCGGGATACGGAATTCGAGGTTCCTGTAGCTGAGTTTTGATTTCCGGAATCGGAAACACGAAACTCGGAGCTTCTTGAATAGATTCCCAGAAGTGCTCCTCCGTCTCTTGTGGGGATCATCTTTTCCACTTCGTCTAATCCTCTTCCCCCTAAAATAAGTTGTGAGAGTTCTTTTCCGTTTTTATCGAGTCTGATAACCAGGATATCTTTTGAACCATAACCTTTGGAAGCATTCTGAACATTTCCTGCTACAACAAATCCTAAATCTGTGGTTTGGATAACTGCCCTGGCTTCTTCATCAGCACTTGTTCCCAAGGTCTTCTGCCACAATTCATCTCCAAATTCATTAATTCTAATGAGCCAGATATCTGATCCTCCTTTCGAATCATCTTTTTTATCTATTCCCTTTCCGGAATATGAGGTTCCTGAAATTAAAAATCCTCCTTCCTGGGTAGCTACGGTAGAAGACAAATAGTCATGATTGTTTCCTGAGAAATATTTTTCCCAAACCTGGTCTCCCTGTTGGTTGAGTTTCACCAGATGAAAGTCGTAACCATTATTTTGCTGGGTGCTTCCTGCATCCTTCTTTTGATTTGCTGCCTGTATGACACTTCCTGTTATCAGATACTGCTGGTCAATTGTTGTGGTTACCTGGCTCAGGAAATCCTGTGTGGAAGATTTAATATCTTTTTGCCAAACCACTTCCTGGGCCGATAGCCCGGAAATAATGCACGTAGAAAGTACACTGAAGTAGAGTTTTTTCATGCCTTGTGTTTAATTGTTAAATTCATTTTTATAATTGCCGTAAAAGTAATCTTTTTTATCTCACAACGAAAAGACTTATCGAAAATTTTTGACTTCATCTTTTTCATTTGTACAAAGTTAGCTTTGAATTGCGACAAAACTCGTCGCTTAAAAAAGTTTATAATCTGATTCCACATAAAAACCGGTTTATTCCATGTATTTTAGAATAAACCGGTTTCTTGATAATGCTGATATAAAAAATTACTCTTTCACAAATTTCACATTTCTATCATCGATTTTAAAGATATATACTCCGGGAATAAGCTCAGCAATATGGATAGACTTTCCGGGTTGATATTTTCCGGATCTTACCAACTTACCGTCTATGGAATAGATGACAAATTCTGCTGATTTTTCCATTCCTTTGAGATAAAGTTCATTTTTAGCCGGATTTGGATATAGTGCAAACTGATCTTTTTCAATATTTTCAACGCTCAGGCTATTATCTTTTGCTACAGTAGAATTTCTTTCTAAAATCTGGTATTCATAATTGAACTGAACATTGGCAATCGGGAACGGTACCGGTTCTACAAAATATTGATTATTTGAGGTATTGTTTAAAGTAAGATAAGCGACCTGTCCTGCTGTTCCGTTTACCTTTATCGGAAGAGGCATTTCATAAAAGCTTACGGAAGAATTACTTTGAGTCTGGCTAACTTTAATCGTAATGGTTTGATTAGAAGATTCCCTCCATCTGATATCATAGGTAGGATACCCTTCACCATACACCCAATCACTGAAAAATCCCGAAAAATCCTTACCGGTAGATTGTAGTAAAGAAGCCGTAAGATCTGCTGTTTTAGCGTAGCTGTAGGCTAAGTTGGGTCTGGAATGATATTCCTGAATTGCCTGATAAAAAGCAGCGTCTCCTAAGATCCATTTTAGCATTCTCAGAATATAGCCTCCTTTCGCATAAGATAATCTTCCACTGAAAATAGCCCCCTGATTCCCTAGGTTAGCATCAGCAACATAAGTACTTCCTCCTGGCGAACTGGTAATATAATCTTTCTGACCTGATAAGTAATTCATAAATTCAGGTTGGGTCATCAGTAACTTTTCATTGGCAAGATGCTCCCCGAATGTGGCAAATCCTTCATTCAGCCAGATATCATTCCACGAACCACAGGTTACTTTATCCCCAAACCATTGGTGAGCCAGCTCATGAGCTATTACACTTTTTCCCCAGGAACTCATTGAAGACATCGTCTGATGCTCCATACACACACCTCCGTACTGAAACTCCATATGTCCATACTTCTCATTACGGAAAGGATAAAGTCCGAAATAAGTTTCAAAAGTGTTCATGATCTGTTTGGTCCATTCTATATTGGACATTACTGCCGTATTATTTACAGTTGTAGGATATACATAATTTACAAAAGGGAAAGGTGGATTTCCCATAGTATCATTAAGCTTAACAAAATTAGTGATAGCAAGGGCTACTAAATATGCACTGGTTGGGTACATTGTTCTCCAGAATGTCAGCTTTTTATTATTCGGAAGTGCTGTCTCAGACATTAGCTTTCCATTGGCAGCTACGTTATACTGATTTGGTGTTGTAATTTTAAAATCAAAACGGTCAATTTTATCATTTAAACTTTGTTTTGTCGGAAACCAATCCTGCGCGCCATAAGGTTCACTAAGGGTTGAGAGAATAAGCTCCCCGTTTTGGGAACCGGTGGAAAAAGCATTATTTGCCGTATCCGGTGGGCCTGCATACTGTATTGTTAATGAATCAAGCACATTCGCAGGAAGGGAGGAAGGGAAGTCAATTTTTACCTCTTTCGTGGATAATTGCTGAAAGGTCAAATTATTTCCATGGTATTTCACTTGGGAAACCGTTAAGGTATTTGCCAAATCAAAATAGATACTGCTCATGCTTTGATTGGGCTTAAAATGTGATGTTACCGAACCAGAGATATTGTAAACTGCAGGATCCAGGCTTACATCCATCCTCTGGTACTGCAGATCATAGTTTAATGTGTGGGGATTAATATTGGGTGCCGTCATCTTTTGGGCAAAAGTTTTCATCTCTTTTGCTATTAATCCCTTCATTTCAATATTTTGATTCTGACTATGCAATAATCCAAATGAAATAATGCATAAAACTACAAGATAAAGTTTTTTCATTTTTATTTTTATAATAATGACCAAAGATAAAAAAAACCTTCTAATCATTGATTAAAAGGTTCTTATGATATTAAATAAATATTTTTAAAGGTCTAATGCCGGTTCCAGCAGCCTTTCCATTCTTTTCTTCACCATATCTACGGATCCTGCATAGTTGTTAACCATCAGTGAGAACACAAGGGTCTTCCCGGAATTGGTTTTCATATACCCTGCCAGAGTTTTTACTTTATTTAAAGTTCCTGTCTTAGCAAATATCTGTCCGTTTCCTGTTCCGATAAACATTCTCTTTAATGTTCCCGATTGTCCTCCTACAGGAAGTGAAGTCAGGTAAGCTTTATAATACTTTTCATCCATTAATGAAGTTAAAAACTTCGCCTGTGAAATAGGAGTAACGGTATTGCTTCTTGAAAGCCCACTTCCGTCCATATAGTTTAAACCATTGATATCAAAAGCATTTTCTTTCAAGTGAGTTGTTACAACAATTCTTCCTGATTCTGAAGTCTGATCTCCCAGTTTCTGGAATCCTACTGTTTTTAACAGTGCTTCTGCTAAAGAATTATCGCTATGCTGGTTGGTGTAATAAATAATATCGCTCAAAGTCGGAGATTTGTATGCTGAAATCAGCTTTCTGCTCTCCGGCATAGGATCTGTCATTTTCGGAGTAACTTTTCCACTAACTGCAATTCCACTTTTCACCATGGTCGCCCTTAAAGTATTGGCAAGATATGCCGGGGCATCAGGTAGCTTAGTGGTAAGAACACCATCTCCTTCATATTTATCCGCATATACCATCTGATTGGCATAAGGAGATACATAAAAATACTTTTTCTCAGTAGAGAAATTACCTGATTTCTTTACAATCAGTTTTTCATTAGCCGGATTAATCTCACGGGTGGTTCCAACCGGTAAATAATAGTTGTTATTTTCCAACCAAACAACATTTTCCGGAAGTCTTGAAATATTACCTTTGAAAAGCGCTGTCTGGATGATAATATCGCCATTTACCCTTTTGATTCCTTCGTGAGAGATTCCACTAAGAAAATCTGAAACAATCTCTCTATAGGATAACGCTCCGCCTTTGTTTGTTCCAAGCGATGGATCCCCGCTTCCTACGACATAAAGATTACCATTTAAAACCCCGTTTTCATCTATACTTCCTGAGTATTCCAGCTGAGTCATCCAACGATAGTTTTCTCCCAACAGATTCAAAGCTGTTTCTGTGGTCAAAAGTTTTGTTGTAGAAGCAGGAACCAAAGGAGTGTTTTCATTGTATGAAGAAATTACTTTCTTTGTTTTCGGGTCGTACACTACAAATCCCCACGATGCATTTTTCAGCACAGGATCGGAAACCAGAGTGTTTACATTAATATCTACGAGTTCTTTAGCCGACAGAATTGTTTTCTCCACAACAGAAGTTATAGGAGAAGGTAAGTTTAAATTCGTTTTCTGATTGTCATAAGCTTGAGAGTAAAGAACGGTAGAAACGGTAGATTGAGCAAGGAAAAACCCAGAAGCCAGTACCGCTACGCTTGAAATATATTTTCTGAAATTTACCATCTATCTTAGTTTTGTTTCTATGTCTGGAAACCATAAAAAACGATTCATAATAATCATCCAATAAAGGCACCAAACAATTAATCAACGACCAAAAGTAGAAAATATTGTTAGAAATCAGACCATTATAGTCTGATAAAAGGCTATAAAATTTGTTAAAAATTGTTAAAAATCCACGAAAACGTCTTTTTTGATACTCTGGTAAGCAGTTATTTCATCAAAATCTTTTAAACTTAGCAAAACCTGTTCTTTGTATTTTTCATAGTTTTTTCCACGGGGAAGTTTGAGTAATATCTGGAACTGATACAGATTATTAATCCTTGCAATCTGAGACCTTTCCGGACCTAAAACACATTCTTCCGGAAGGTATTTTCTTAGAACAGAACCCAGAAACTGGGAAGCCCTGTTTACTTTATCTTCTCTCCTGTGTTTCAGCTCAATCATAATAAGCTTTGTGAAAGGCGGATAATGGAATTTCTGGCGCTCTTTTAAAAAATAGTAGTAGATCTTGGAAACCTTATTCATTTTGATCAGCTGAAAGACTGAATGCTCAGGATTAAATGTTTGAATATAGATTTTCCCTTTTCCAGACACCCGTCCTGCCCTTCCCGCAACCTGGGTAATCAGCTGGAAGGCCCTTTCTTCAGCTCTGAAGTCCTGTACATATAATAAAGAATCCGCTTTAGGAATAGCGACCAGTTCAATATGATCGAAATCCAATCCTTTTGAAATCATCTGTGTGCCCACTACAATATCAGTTTCCCTGTCTTCAATCTTTTCATAAAGTTTTTCATAGGCAAATTTTTTCCGCATGGAATCGACATCCATACGATCTACCTCGTTTTCAGGAAATAATTTGGAAACTTCTTCATGGATCTGTTCAACACCAACTCCTCTTTCATTCAGATTCTCTGAATGGCATTTCGGACATACTTTAGGCCTGGAAGCCCGTTGTCCGCAATAATGGCATTTCATTTCATTCGCAGCCTTATGATATGTCATTACCACATCACAATTGGAACAATAATTAACATATCCACAGGATTCACATTCCAGAACATTGGCATAACCACGGCGGTTATGAAGTATAATAGCCTGATTCCGCTCTTCCAGTACTTTTTTTATTTCATCGATCAGTTGTAACGAGAAATTTCCTGAAACTTTTTTAGAATCCTGAGCTTCTTTAAAATTTATAAGTTCAAATTCCGGCAACTGAACATTTCCGAATCTTTCATTAAGGAAAACATATTTCATTTTCTCCTTACGGGCTAGATAATAGCTTTCCACGGAAGGAGTGGCAGAACCTAAGATCACACGGGCATCATAAAAATTACCAAATACCAGGGCAGAATCTTTTGCATTAAAATAAGGGGAAACCTCCCGGGCTTTATAAGCAGAATCATGCTCTTCATCTACAATGACCAACCCAAGATTCTGGTAGGGCAGAAACAGTGCATTTCTTGTTCCTATAAGGATTTGGATATCATTATTTTTGATTCTTCTCCAGACCTCTACTTTTTCAAAATCCGTTAGCTTCTGGTGATAGAAGCCCAATTTCCGACCGTATTTTTTTTCAAGCCTCTGCGTAATTTGTTTGGTAAGAGAAATTTCAGGAAGCAAAAACAAAACATTTTTGCCCTGCTGAACACACTCCTCTATCTTCTCTAAATAAATATGGGTTTTTCCCGATGAAGTCACCCCATGAAGCAGTACATTTCTTCTTTCTTCAAAAGCTTCATCAACTGCCTCTTTTGCTTCTTTCTGAACCTCGGAAAGCGCTTCTATTTCTTCTATTTCCCCATCATAACTTTCCAGCCTGTCTTTTTGCAGATAATATTCTTCGATGAAGTTTTTATCTACCAGAGGCTTTAAATGGTAATGCCCAAACACTCCATCTTCAAAAAGATCTGACTTTTTAATAAAAGTATCCGGATTCTCAGTCTGATGTGATAAAATGAGAAGAAAAAGATCCTTTTGCTTAGGTGCTTTGTTCAGTTTTCCGAGAATTACAGTAAGACTTTCATTGTTTAAAAGTTCTTCGTTGATCCTGACATAAGCAACTTCTTTCGCTTTGTATTTTTCGCCAATCTTTTCATCAATTTCAATGTATTGAAGATCAATCAGCGAATTGATTGTTTTTATAATATCTTTTTTAGGAATAAAAGCTTCAAGATCTGTAAGATTGATAAGTTGCCGGACTTCAAGTGCTTGAATGAGATACATTTCATTAACATCCAGGTTTTCAAAATCAACTGTTACGTTCGGCTTTAATTTCAGATATGTTTCACTTTCAAGCTTTAATGAGGAAGGAAATGCAAAACGATAGATTTCACCCAAATTACAAAGGTAATAGGCAGAAAGCCAGTTCCAGAAACCGATCTGCTCCTGGGGCAAAATAGGAGATTCGTCCAGAATACTGATGATTTCCCTTGGAATAAACCCTTCCGGTTCTGTATCATGAATTTCAAAAACAATTCCTGTGTAGATTTTTTTTCCACGAAACGGAACTAAAACCCTCATTCCGGTTTGTAGTAACGGCATTAGCTCTTCAGGCACTTTGTAAGTAAAAGAACCTTTTAAATTTAATGGTAAAACAATTTGGGCGTATCGCAAGAGAAATGATTAAAGTGTAAAATTAAATCATTCTTCACAGAACTGCAATTTTTTATGAGTTGTTCCCCATTTTGTAACCTATATTTGTTATTCAATTTTGATTCATGGAAAATTATATCCTGCTTTTTTTTATTGGACTCCTGGCCGGAGCGATTAATGCAGCAGCTGGCGGTGGATCATTTATTACATTTCCCGCACTTATATATGCCGGTGTTCCCCCGATTCAGGCCAATGCTTCAAGTACCGTTGCCCTGTTTCCGGGAAGCTTAGCCAGTGCATGGAAATTCAGAGAATATATTAAACCTTTCCCTGCTATTTCAATCGTAGCGATGATTATACTGACTCTGCTGGGAGGTTGTACCGGAGGTCTGTTATTGCTATATACACCATCCAGTGGATTCAATCTGGTGGTTCCATGGTTGCTTCTGTTAGGTTCCATGGCTTTTGCATTTGGGAGACAGGCCGGTAACTGGTTGAGAAAGAAAATGCATATCGGAGCGGGATTAGTACTGGGTGCTCAGTTTCTTTTAGGAATATATGGCGGTTACTTTGGCGGAGCCGTAGGAATAATGATGATGGCCGTTTGGGCGTTATTCGGTTTATCGGATATTAAAGTAATCAATGCCAATAAAACCCTGTTTACAGGAATTGCCAATGCGGTAGCTGTTGTACTTTTTATTTTTGCAGGGAAGGTTTACTGGCCGGAAACCTGCACCATGATGGTTGCCACAATTTCAGGAGGTTATTTTGGAGCTCATTTTACAAAAAAGCTGGATCCTGTAAAACTGCGTACAGGAATAGTTATCTTCAATTTCCTTATTACTGCGGTTTTTTTCGTCAAAACTTATTTTTAATTAAAAAATATTTCAATTATTCTATACCAGATAGCGGTTGTTAAGAATCCGACGATAATACTGAATCCAATGGTTAAATTCGTGAGTTTGGTATTCAGCCTGAACTGTTCGGCAATAATACTTGAAGTTACAAGAGTAGGCATTGCAGCTTCGAAGATGGTAATTCTAGCAATATCTCCTTTAATGCCTGAAAGCAAAGCCAGTCCCAAAACAATCGCCGGTGCCAGAATCAGCTTATACAGCATAGATACAGACATTTGGGGAATGAGTTTTTTCCAGCCATTAAATTTCAACTGTAACCCCACGGAAAACAAAGCTAATGGACTTACTGTCGCAGCTAATTTATCAAAGAAGGGCTCAGCAGCTGTAAAATCAATAAACTGAGAGAGGATCAGCGCACTGATACAGCCAATTAACGGAGGAAATGTGATCAGTCTTTTCAAAATGAATACCGCACTTACTTTCCCCGACCTGCTACCTCCTTTTACTGCGGCAATAATTCCCAAGGTAGAAAGACTGAAAAACATAGTCTGATCACAAATAATAGCAATGCTTAAAAGGCTTTCTCCATAAAAAGCACTTATTAAGGGAAAACCGATAAAGGAAGTATTGCTGTATCCGCTAATAAGCTCCATTGTACTTTGTGAACGCCTTGAATAACCTTTTTTCTTACTATAAACCGACATAAACACAAAACTGAATACCGCAATAAGGAATGTCGCCACAATAGGAAAAAGCATTTCCAGTGTCCAGTGAACTTTAGGTAAATATTTAAATGAAACGGCAGGCAGGGCCAGGTAAAGAATCCAGGTATTAATTCCTTTATGGGCATCCGGATGAATTGACTTGGTTGATCTGAATACCATTCCAGCCAAAATACATACCGCTATCAAAACAAAATTCACCATAATTGTGTCTAAATATGTTGCAAATGTAAGATTGATTTTTCAGCCGGACATAGAAATTGAATCGATTTTTAACCGAAAACTATGCATGGACTATCTTTTTCTCTGGATTTTACTATAATCAGGGATTAATGGCGTCCCATAAACTCATCACTTCTATTTTATCCAATGGCTTTGAAAGTTTAATACGTCTTGGTTTTTTAGGAAGCAAATCAAAGAAGTTATCACTGAAATGAGTATCTCCCATCAGATAAATATTTTTAGTTAAAACATCCGTAGATATTTCGATCTCTGAAGAAGATATTTTTTTAATATGTACCGCAGGTTTTGAGAGCTTCAGATCTTTAGGCTTTACAAGGAAATAAGTATTTTTTGCTATTTCTTTGTTGCTTTTATCATTTAAAACCACATTTAGAAATACTTCGTTCCTGGAAAACCGGCCAAGTATCTTTTCAATTTCTATCGGATCAAAGGATATAATATCCTTTAAATTCCTGTTCCCGGAATGAATCCTGTTAATAATCTCCCCTTTAAATGTGGTTACTTCTATGGTTGCACTTACACCGTTCAAGTCCTGTGTAAGATCGTTAACAGCAAATAAATTCAGTTTATTGTCCTTTTCTTCTGCCAGAATAACCTGCTGCTCAAAACTCCTTTTGACCTGGTAGTGCAAAGCTTTCCAATTTCCGGAATAATCGATAGAAGACCAGGAGACCACAGGCCAACAATCGTTAAGCTGCCAATATAACGTTCCCATATTATAAGGTTTTGCTCTTCGATGTGCTTCAATAGCGATTTGCATTCCACGTGCCTGCAGCAGTTGTGAGATGTAATTGTATTTTATAAAATCAGCAGGTACAGGATAATCCCGTTCCATATATGTATTGATGATTTCCCAACCTCTTGCATGCTTTTCATGTGCTTTTATAGTACCATTATTCAGATCGAGTTGAGGAGTCCCTGAAAACATAGTTTTCGTGGTTCCAAGACTTGGCATTCCCTGAAATCCATATTCAGACATGAAACGCCCTACTTTTTCATTATACACTTCAAAGGGCTGTTCACCCCACCACACGCCCCAGTAATGAGAGTCACCTTCTGTAAGGCTTTCCTTATGGCCCCAGCCGATCGATGGCGAGCTTGGCCAATACATATTCTTATCAGAGGCCAGTTTTTCTTTTAATGTGTTGGGAATTAATTCATGAAAGACCTTTCTGTAATCTTTCCAAACCTGCAAAGAATCTTCTTTCGAATATTTAAATTGTTTCTGGTATCCCCAGTTGACAATAGCTTCGTCTACTTCATTGTTTCCACACCATAAAGCTATGGAAGGATGATTCTGCAAACGGGTGACCTGATCTTTTACCTCCTCTTTTACATTGTTCAGAAAATCCGCATCAGAGGGATAAAAACTTCCCGCAAACATAAAATCCTGCCACACGAGAATTCCATTCTCATCACATGCCTTATAAAACTCATCATCTTCATAAATCCCACCACCCCAAACGCGGATCATGTTGATATTTGCCTCTTTGCAATCTTTTATCAGTTTCTGATATTTTTCTTTCGTAATCCTTGGTGAAAAGCTATCTGCCGGAATCCAGTTCGTCCCTTTAATGTATAACGGTTGATTATTCACCTTAAAATAGAAAGACTTCCCTTTTTCATCCTTTTCCTGAACCAGTTCTATAGTTCTGAATCCCGTTC
The DNA here is from genome assembly GCF_028570785.1 of Chryseobacterium sp. B21-037. NCBI lineage: Bacteria > Pseudomonadati > Bacteroidota > Flavobacteriia > Flavobacteriales > Weeksellaceae > Chryseobacterium > Chryseobacterium sp. B21-037. Next base: position 295,845 of record NZ_JALGCB010000001.1, on the reverse strand, counting down.
TAAGGCTTTTTGCATGAATCTCTTTTTCTCCTTTTAAAAGATTAATTTTAAAATCATAAAGATTGGCATCTCCCCAACCATTTGGCTGCCAGATTTTCAATCCATCGATTTGATAGGGAAATCTTATTTTATTTTCACCTTTTCCAAGAGAAAAGGTCTTTTGGGAATTATTGATTTTTAAGGCATAATTACCTGGTGTCTGTACTTCGATATCAACTTCAAAGCTAAAATTACCTTTAGGTTCCGCTGATACATTTTGCAAATCCTTTATGCTTTTAATCTTAGCATCATTCCAGAAGTCAAGTTTTACCTCTTTCCATATTCCTGCCGTAACCAATCTCGGCCCCCAGTCCCAACCAAACTGATACTGTGCCTTTCTAACAAAGCTTCTAGGGCTTTCAGGCATCGTGAAAGGAACTTTTTGAGCCAGCTTTTTACCTTCTTCTACAGCAGATCTGAATGAAATCTTTAGAATATTGTCGCCCTGTTTCAGATAATTTTTAACAGGAATACTCCATTTTCTAAACATGTTATCCGTCTTCTGAAGAAGTTTTCCATTAAGGTAGATTTCAGAAAAGGTATCCAGGCCTTCAAATACAAGATCTATATTTTGATTTTTCAACTCGTGTGATGAAATTTTAAAACGGGTCTGATAATCCCAGTTTTCATTTTCTACCCATTGGACTTTTTTCTCATTTTCATCTTTAAATGGATCGGGGATCAATTTATTATCCATCAAATCCTGATGCACGGTTCCCGGTACTTTTGCAGAAAGCCACTGAGTTTCTTTTGAGTTTTTAAACTGCCATTTTTCGGATGATAAACTGCGCTCAGAAAATTGTGCACTAAGAAAATTGTGAATAAGAAAAAAGGTAATAAGTATGGTTTTATTCATTGATGAGTTTATTTACAATTCTAAGAATTCCATCTTTTATAAGGAGTTCATCAGAATGAATGGGCAGGCCTCGTTAAATGGCAGATTGTTAATTATTTTTAAATCTTTATATTAAAAATTTAATGATCATTATCAGGAACCGTGATTGACAGTATCAGATTCTGTTATTTATTCTTCAAAGCAATTACCTCATCTGCGTCGGCAAACTGCCCACCATCCGTAATAGCTGAAGAATGAAAATAAGCTGCGTTTGTAAATTCACGGATATCCTGTATATTGGTTGATCTTAGTCCGCCACCCACAAGAATTTCTATTCTCCCATTTGAAAGCTCTACCAATTTTTTCAGATTTTCTTTACCCTCGGAAACATTAGGTTTCTGTCCGGAAGTAAGAATCGTTTTAAAACCACAGCTGATCACTTTTTCCAATGAGCTTTCTAAACCTTTTGCCCTGTCAAAAGCACGGTGAAAAGTACAAGGTAACGGATGTGCCATTTCAACCAGGGTTTTATTTTGTTCCATATTAACTTCATCGTTTTCATCTAAAATTCCGAAAACAAAGCCGTCGACATTAAGAGATTTAAGCTGGGTAAGCTCATTTTTCATCTGTTCAAATTCTTCATTTGTATAAGTGAAATTTCCTCCACGGGGACGGATCATAACAAAAACAGGAATGTTTATCTTTTCTCTCAGTTTTTTAGTTGTTTCAAAATCTGGTGTAGTTCCTCCCTCACTTAAACCATCACATAATTCTATTCTGTCTGCCCCATTTTCAAAAGCAACGATGGCAGAATGAGGATTAAAACATGCTATTTCTATCTTTGACATTTTTAATTTTTTTAGGAATTAGTAAAAATAATTTCTGATTTCTGATTATTATTTCAAGGCAAACTCAGGAGTTTCCAGCCTGTTTCCTTTTTGATCATGTACCGCAAAATTAAACCCGTCCTGTATGCAATAAGATCCATATTCCCCGTTTTTATTTAATGCAATAAAACCTACCTGAATATCTTTCAGATTTTTATTTCTTCTCTGTGTAATCTTTACGATTCTTTCAACCGCTTCTTTGCAGGCTTGCTGCGGATTTCTTCCTTGTCTCATCAGTTCCACAACGAGGTGAGTTCCAACAGTTCTTATTACTTCTTCACCATGTCCCGTTGCTGTAGCGGCACCCACTTCGTTATCTACGAATAATCCGGCTCCGATAATAGGAGAATCTCCTACCCTTCCGTGCATTTTAAAGGCCATACCGCTGGTAGTACAAGCTCCGGAAAGATTTCCCTGGGCGTCCAATGCAATCATTCCGATGGTATCATGGTTTTCAATATTTACGATAGGTTGGTACTTGCTGTTTTTAAGCCATTCCTTCCATTCTTTTTCAGATTCGGGCGTTAATAGGTTTTCCTTTTTAAATCCCTGAGAAAGGGCAAACTGAAAAGCACCATCTCCTACCAGCATAACGTGCGGAGTCTTTTCCATCACTGCTCTGGCTACAGAAATTGGATTTTTAATATTTTCAATGCAGGCAACCGATCCGATGTTGTAGTTTTCATCCATGATACAGGCATCAAGTGTTACTCTTCCATCTCTATCCGGGCGTCCGCCATATCCCACGCTTCTTTCCGTGGGATCCAACTCCACCAAACGTACTCCTTTTTCAACAGCATCTAGCGCTCTTCCGTTTTTGCCAAGAATCGTCCATGCTTCCTCATTGGCCTTTAAACCAAAATTCCAGGTTGACAGGACGATCGGTTTGTTTATGGTTTTATGACTTTCAGGTAATGGACCAGCCATTAGATCTAGCGGATTTACGGCAAGAGCCAAAGAAGCAACTGCTGTCTTTTTGATAAAGTTTCGTCTGCTTTGCATATCAGGTTTATTAGGCTTACAAATTAGCAATTTTCCTGCTGGTACAAAAGTAAAAAAACAACAGATCCTATTTCATCACGTTTAGCAATCCTCATTACAAAAAGTCTTAAAAACAATCTTCATATCATTGATCGGAATATTTCGGAATTCATATCAGCAAGATGGAAAATTCACCCCTGTAACTTTTCATTTACATTACTGACTTATTGTATGTTAAACTTTTTCAACCATGATCAGAATTTCAGTTATTTTAAGTTGTGTTTTATTCATTTTATTTTCCTGCAACAAAAAATCAGAAAAAGATATTCTTATAAATTTTTACAAGAAAGGAAAATTTAATGGTACCGTTCTCATAGTTGAAAAAGGAAAAATAATATGTGATACAGCATTGGGATATAAAAATTTTGAAGACAAAAAACTTATGACCAAGGATACGCCGTTCTGTATTGCGTCTGTAACCAAACCTTTTACTGCAACAGCGATTATGCTTTTACAGCAGGAGCACAAGTTGTCGTTTGATGATAAAGCAAGCCAATATCTAATGGACCTTCCGGAATATGCACAAAATATCAGTATCAGACAATTGCTTAACCACACTTCAGGGTTAAAGGATTATGAGAATGTTTTGATCTCAGATAACAGGATCACCAATGAAGATGTCCTGGCCTTTCTAAAAAAGCAACCCGGATTAACATTTCCTTCCGGCAGTCAATTCGAATATTGTAATAGTGGATATATCATACTTGGACAAATTATAGAGGCTGTATCCGGAGAGTCATATAAAGATTTTATTCAAAATAGAATTTTTGCTCCTTTGAATATGCAGCATTCATTTGTTTTTGATGCTCAAACGGTACCGACTTCCGATATTGCCAAAGCGTATGATATAGATAAAAAACCGGATGATTATTTTCTTTTAACATTGGGGGATGGAGGGATCTATTCTACGACATGGGATCTATATAAATTCGACCAGGCTTTAAGAAAGCATCAGTTACTGAATAAGGAAAACACAAAAATTATATATGAACTGCCCGTTTTAAAAAATGGAAAAACGAGTGATTATGCATTCGGATGGTACATTTCTGACGATACCGCTATGCATACCGGTGGAATCAATGGATTCAGAAGTATTATCTGGAGAGACCTGAGCAACAATACCTGTATTATTGCTTTGACGAATCAGGGAGATGCCTTTCCGGTGTATCAATTTCTGGAAACTGAGAAAAAGTCGATACAGAAACGAAAGTAAGTAATCCATTCACTATTATAATCCAATATGATATAATTTCAATAGATCTTACTCCCTGGTCTCCTAATGCTTTCTGATATTGATTAATTCATCCCAATCTCATCTACAAAAAGCCAGGCTTTAGAATCAGCTCCCGGATTTCCGGCAGGAATAATTCCTGCATTTTCAATTTTAACTTTAATATATGCCGCGTTCTGATTACCAACATTGAGTTTTACTTTTCCTTTTACATTCTGAATTTCATCTTTTCCAATTTCTTTGATCATTTTAAAATTTACATTATCATCAGAAATAAAGATCTGTGCTCCTTTGGCTAAATGAATCCAGCTTCCTTTATTTTCAAGGGTATTAAAATAAACTTCTGAAAACTGAGTTTTTACTCCTAAGTCAATAACTGCTACAACATCTTTTCCCTGAAAGCCTAACCATGTTTTTCCCAGCTGTTTTTGATTACCCAAAATTCCGTCCACCAAAGTAAACGCTCCGCCAAAAGAATAATTTTCGCTGGGCTGTTGTTCCAGAGTGATCTTCTTTCCCGTTGTTTTGGAAGGAATAAATGATTGGGAAGAAACCGCACTTTTTATCTGTCCATCTTCGAAATAGGCAGACTTTATGGTCATGGCTCTTGAAACAGGGACAGGCTCCTTATAAGATGGTGAATTTACCGTTGGATCTGTACCATCGGTTGTATATTTTATTCCCTGGGAATTTTGAGAAGTTGATAATTCATATGCAACACCTTTGGCAGAAGGTGTTACTTTTCCTGAAATATTATAAATGCTTTTCGCATAGTTGATCTTCATTTTATCTAAAACCTTAAACTGCCGGATAACCCTGTTTTCAAATTCTTTATAATTCTTAGGATCAGAAGTTCCCCATGCTACTTCTGAAAGTGCCATTATTCTTGGAAAAATCATATACTGGACATGCTTAAAATCCAATATATATTCGGTCCATAAGTTAGCCTGAACACCTAAAATGTATTTAGCTTCCTCAGCAGTAAGCTCTGAAGGAACCGGATCGTAAGAATATACTTTATCTAAAGGAGTAAATCCTCCAAAAGCATTAGGTTCGGACTGGGGATCCCCCTGATAATGGTCAAAATAACAGAAAGCTCCGGGAGTCATTACAGCAAAATGTTTTGATTTTGCAGCTTCAATTCCTCCATTGACACCTGTCCAGCTCATTACCGCAGCGTTTGGTGCCAGACCTCCTTCCAGAATCTCATCCCATCCGATTATTTTCCGCCCTTTGCTATTTACATATTTTTCTATAGTCTGGATAAAATAGCTTTGTAATCCATGCTCATCTTTCAGATTGTTCTTTTTGATCAACTCCTGACAATGCGGGCACTCTTTCCATCGTGTCTTAGGACATTCATCACCACCAATATGGATATACTGAGAAGGAAATAACTTTATCACCTCATCCAGGACATTTTCTAAAAATGTAAATGTTTCTTTTTTAGGACAAAAAACATCATCAAAGACGCCCCACTTTGTGGCAGGTTCAAAAGGTCCTTTCGTACACGCCAGCTCAGGATAGGCTGAAAGTGCTGCTAAAGCATGCCCAGGCATTTCAATTTCAGGTACAATTGTAATATGACGTTGCTCTGCATACTTAACCACATCCTTAATCTGTTCCTGAGTATAAAAATAAGGGCCATATGGTTTTCCGTCAAAGGTATTATCTACATAGGCTCCAATCATTGATTCTTTTCTCCTGGAGCCAATTTCAGTCAGCTTCGGATATTTCTTGATTTCAATTCTCCATCCCTGATCATCGGTTAAATGCCAGTGAAAGGTATTTAGCTTATACATGGCCAGATAATCAATATACTGCTTTACTTCATCTACCGTAAAGAAATGACGGCAAACATCCAGATGCATTCCTCTCCATGCAAATTTTGGATTATCTTTAATTTCCATAGCGGGAATCTCTCCTTTTTCCTGATACTCATCAAACAACTGGATCAAGGTTTGAATAGCAAGAAAATAACCTTGTTTAGTGTAAGAACTTATAAAAATCCTTTTGGGAGAAATATCAATAGAATATCTTTCTTTATCACCCTGCGGATCGATCGGCATTTTGGGTTGTGGAATCAGCATATGCATTATATGAACATTTTCCGTACTTCCTGAGGATTGAAATGTAACGCGAGCACCAAGATGCTTTTTGAAATATTGCGTTTCCTCTTTTGGAAGTTTATCATTCAGTATCAATGTTTTAGGGATCACAAATTTACCTTCCTGAATCGTTAAACTTTGCGGGTAAGGAATTAAACTTGGTTTAGTTTGCGAAAAAAACAGATTGGAAATCATAAGGGAAAAGACCAATAATAAACGCATTATTTTGTGTAATTTAGATTTAAGCGAATATAATTAATTTCTGAAAAAAGTCAGTGAATTATTTAACCTATTATGATATAAAAGATCTAATTTTGCAAAAATATACAATGAGAAAAACAATTTTTTTAGCGGCAAGTCTGGTGTTTTCAGTTTCAGCAAAAGCACAACTTTTAGATATTATAAAATCTACAGTTAAGGAAAAAACAGGGGTTGACCTTAACAATACAGGAAAAATAAAGAACACTTCTACAGGAACAACTGTAACCACAACTCCATCACCCAACAGAGCCTCTTCAGTTAATCTGAATAATCTTACTTCTACCCAAATTTCGTCCGGATTAAAGGAAGCCTTAAGTATGGGAGTGAATGATGGTGTGAAGAAGCTTGCTTTAACTGATGGTTTTTTCAAAAATGAAGCCGTAAAAATTTTAATGCCCGAAAAACTAAGAAAGGTAGACACGACCTTGCGTTCTTTGGGAATGGGAAAACTCGCTGATGAGGGAGTGAAATTATTAAACAGAGCTGCTGAAGATGCCGTAACAGAAGCTGCTCCTATTTTCACCAATGCCATTACATCAATGACAATTACTGATGCCAAAAATATTTTATTGGGCTCAAATCATGCTGCGACTAATTATCTTCAAACTAAAACCCAGAACCAGCTCTTTACAGCGTTCCAGCCAAAGGTACAGGCTTCATTGGGAAAAGTGGGAGCTGACACCCTTTGGAAAAGCCTTATTTCAAAGTACAATACTTTTACAGGACAATCTGTAACTACTGATTTGAATGAATATGTGACTACAGAAACAATTAATGGCGTTTTCAAAATGGTTGCAGATAAAGAAAACGGGATCAGAAATACTCCAGCCATGAGAACTACCAGTATTTTACAAAAAGTTTTTGGAGCTCAGGACGGTAAATAATCAATTATGAATAGTTGAAAAAACTCAATTTATAACATCTAGATACAAAATAAAAAGGCTGTTTCAGAATTTGAGCAGCCTTTCGTATTAAATTGTATTGCAAATCATGTAATTCTTCTTTTTTAAGATATAATAGTCAGGAATTCTGTAAACATAACAATTTTTTCATAACTTCAATTCCGTATATAAAATACAATCAGCGAAGTAAATCAATAAACACAAAAATAAACAACCATGAAAAAATTAATGTATGCTTTTCTTGTTTTCAGTCTGTTCGCAGCTTGTTTACCCATGTCCGGAAGTCCCATGACAGCTTTTATTGTGAAAAACACTTCAGACAAGCCCGTTAGCTTTACCTCTAGTGTTATCAAAATGTCACAAAGTTTTGGAGCGCAGGAAGTCTCTAATTCTTTTACGGTAAAACCTCATGACAGTATTATTGTGAGGCAGACTTATTTCAAAAAAGACGGTACCAATCCTCAAAAATGGTTTTCAAAGTTCGACATATCACCAGTAGATGGTGTGGAATTAAATGATCCTCAACTTGCAGAAAATTGGAAAAAGGGATCCAAAGATAATGTTCCCACATATACATTTACCATTAATAAATAAGGACATGAAGATCTTTAAAATCTTAACCATTTTCTTCTGTTCAATGTGCTTTTCTCAGGAAAATAATATCCTCACAAGACTTTCCGCGTTGAATAATAATGGCAAAATCTGGTACAATATAGATGGATATAGTGTTACAAGTGAGGTTTTCAATAATTCTTTTGATGAAAAAGGGCTTTCAAAGGTTTTAAAAAAACATAAAATTTCAAATTCTGAACTAAAAACAAGAGATGAGAAAATCAATAGTAAAAACTTCTTTCTAACCAAACAACAAAAAATTTCAGGAAACAGCTTTCAAACAAATAATTATTATTTCGTTGAAAATCCGAATAAGACAATCACTGTAGTATGGTTTATAAAAAACGGAAAAACAGATCAAGATACTGAAGAAAAGCTCGTTAATGCAATTATTGAGAATAGAATTCCGGAGGAGAATTTTGTTTCTATGAATATCAGTTCAATTAATTTTGCCGGAAGAAAAATAGAACTTGGCAGTAATTGTTACTGGACCTTCCTCAATACAGTTCAATGCCCATATGCTGGTGAGATGAACTGGTCTGTTCACAGAACATTACAGGATGCAAAAGAAGCTGTTGAAAACCAATTGAATGTAACAAAATCTAAAGGAGGGGGAAAAATTACATCCGAAGAAATGATTGATATTAATTTTCTGGATGTACCTACAAAAGCAAAAAAAATAGTGTATGACTTTACGGGCCTAACTTCTGTTCTTACAAAAATGTCCGGCGGAAAGTCTTTAACAATCTACTATATCGCAGAAAATATACGAGATCAAAATATAAGCTGCGTAATAAGTTTCTGGAACAACGATGAAATAAATCCACAAACAAAGCTTCCTGCTCTTCCTGAAAAACTAATGAAACTTAATTAACCGGTGATAAAAAAGGCTGTTAATGATAACAGCCTTTCTTTTGTTTTTTTATTAAAATTGCATTTCGGGAATTTCTCCTTCAATGATCAGATCTGCTTCTGTAGATTGTACAATATGCTCTACGGACACTCCCGGTGCTCTTTCAACAAGCTTAAAACCAGCTGGTGTTACATCTAAAACAGCGAGTTCCGTAACCACTCTTTTCACACAATTTACTCCTGTTAAAGGAAGTGTACATTTTTTCAGGATCTTACTTTCTCCTGCTTTATTTACATGCATCATCGCAACAATGATATTTTCAGCAGAAGCTACCAAATCCATCGCTCCGCCCATTCCTTTTACCATTTTTCCAGGAATCTTCCAGTTGGCAATATCTCCATTTTCAGAAACTTCCATTGCGCCAAGGATCGTAAGATCTACTTTCTGTCCACGGATCATCCCAAAACTAAAAGCGGAATCAAAAAATGAACCTCCTTGTAGTATCGTAATGGTCTGCTTTCCTGCATTGATGATATCAGCATCTTCTTCTCCTTCAAAAGGGAAAGGTCCCATTCCCAAAACTCCATTTTCACTCTGAAATTCTACTGAAATGCCATCAGGAACGTAGTTGGCAACCAAAGTGGGAATCCCTATTCCCAGATTTACATAATAACGATCTTTTAATTCTTTTGAGATTCTTTTAGCAATTTGTTCTTTTGTGAGCATAGTAAAAACTTAGACTGCAATTTAATTATTTTCAATAGAATACAAAAGGGCTTTGTTATTGAAAATTATTAACATAATAAGTCGAAATAATATCTCTAATTTTGCAACATTATTTAACAGAATGAAAATACTTTTAAAATACCTTAAACCTTACCTGTGGTTGATTATTCTTTCATTGTTATTAGCAACCATTAATCAGGTATTCTCTTTATTTGCTCCGGCAATAACGGGTAATATTCTCGATAAACTGGTTACCCATCCTAATTTTTTTGATAAAGAAAAGCTTTTACCAAGAAACCTGAACCAATATTTATACGGAGACGGCATTTATCATGGTGTATTCTATTTCTTATCCCTCCTTATCGGAACAGCCATGGTGAGCAGGATCGCCAAAGCTTTTCAGGATTATGCAGTAAGTGTTATCACCCAAAAGTTCGGGGCAAAAATTTTCACGGACGGCTTAAAGCATTCTATGGCATTGCCATATCAGGAATTTGAAGACCAGAGAAGTGGTGAAACCCTTTCTATTTTAACGAAAGTAAGAGAAGATACTGTAAAGTTCATCAGTAATTTTATTAATATTTTCTTCGGAATTCTGGTTAGTATCATTTTCGTTGCTGTGTATGCTATCCGTTTACATTGGTCAATCATGCCGGTATACATTTGTGGAATATTTCTGATTGCATTCATCACGAATTTATTAAGCAAGAGAATAAAGAGTATCCAGAAAAATATTGTTTCGGAAACCACAGCTCTGGCAGGAAGTACTACAGAAAGCCTTAGAAATATAGAAATAGTAAAAAGTCTGGGATTAACCAATCAGGAAGTCATCCGCTTAAACAATAATACCTATAAAATTCTGGGGCTTGAACTTAGAAAAGTCAAAAGCATCCGTTCTTTAAGTTTTATCCAGGGAACAATGGTTAATTTTCTTCAACAGCTGATCACCCTGACTTTATTACTTTTAATTTTTAAAAATATTGTAACTCCGGGACAATATTTATCGCTGATGTTTTATGGCTTCTTTATCTTCGGACCTATGCAGGAGATCGGAAATATCATTATTTCTTATCGAGAGGCTGAAGCTTCCCTTCTTAATTTTGACCGTTTAATGAAAAAAACAGTCGAGGAAAAACCCCTTCATCCTAAACAGATCGGTGCTATTGAAGAATTGGAGTTCAAACACGTTTCTTTCAAACATCAATCAGCTCAGTATAAAGCGTTAAACAATATATCTTTTACCGTAAAAAACGGAGAAACAATTGCTTTTGTTGGTCCCAGTGGTTCCGGAAAAAGTACTCTGGTAAAACTTTTGGTTGGGCTCTATCGTCCTCAGGAAGGAAATATTTTTTATAATAATATCAATGGGAAAGAATTTGATTTTGATGAATTGAGGAATCAAATTGGTTTTGTAACTCAGGACACCCAGCTTTTTGCAGGAACCATTAAAGAAAACCTTCTTTTCGTAAATCCAAAGGCTACTGAGGTAGAACTTCAAATAGCTTTACAAAAATCAAGCTGTACTGCTTTACTGGAAAGGGCTGAAAAAGGTATAGAAACCGTAATTGGAGAAGGTGGATTGAAATTAAGTGGCGGGGAAAAGCAAAGAATTGCGATTGCAAGGGCTTTATTACGAAGACCTCACCTGTTAATTTTTGACGAAGCCACTTCAGCTTTGGACAGTATTACGGAAGAAGAAATAACTTCCACCATCAAAAGCATATCGGAGGAAAAAGAACAAATCACAGTATTGATTGCCCATCGTCTAAGCACCATTATGCATGCCGACCGGATTTATGTACTTGAACGAGGCCAAGTCATAGAAATGGGATCCCATGATAATCTGATTGCCGAAAAAGGATTATACTATGCCATGTGGAGACAACAGATCGGAGAAAGGAAAATGGTAATTCCCGAAGAATCATAAGAAGAATCATAAATAAAGCGCCGGAAAATATTTTCCGGCGCTTTATTTATATGAATACTCTCTTTCAAACGAAGACTTAATCTTTTTTCCTTACTGTTCTTTGCTCAATTCGCTTTTCGAATTTATCACCCTGGAATATTCTCTGAATCATAATTCCTGGAATATGGACTTCATTGGGATCTAATTCTCCCGGTTCTACCAATTCTTCTACTTCTGCTATTGTAATTTTTGCAGCCCCGGCCATTGGATGATTAAAATTTCTTGCAGATCCTTTGAAGATAAGATTTCCTGCATGATCTCCTTTCCACGCTTTTACAATAGAGTAATCTGCATTATAGGCATGTTCAAGAATGTGAGGCTTACCGTTAAATTCCTTTACTTCTTTACCTGCAGCTATTTCAGTCCCATATCCTGCAGGTGTATAAAACGCAGGAATTCCGGCTTGTGCAGCTCTGCATTTTTCAGCAAGGGTCCCTTGTGGAGTAAGTTCAACATCAAGTTCCCCGGAAAGCATCTGTCTTTCGAATTCTGCATTCTCCCCTACATAAGAAGAGATCATTTTTTTAATCTGTCTTTTATGCAACAATAATCCCAATCCAAAATCATCAACCCCAGCGTTATTGGAAATGCACGTCAGATCTTTCACATCACTTTCTACCAAAGCATTAATGGAGTTTTCAGGAATACCGCAAAGGCCGAATCCCCCAGCATTAATGTCATCCCATCCTGAATTCCTTCTATAGCTTCCTTTGCATTTTTTACTCTTTTATCTATCATGAAATATTAGATTTTTCTGTTGGCTAAATTTAATAATTTTCTTTTAAATCAAGGCACACAGGATTTTTATTTAAATAGATAAAAGTGAAACACCATTTTAGATAATTGCTAAAAATCCAGCAAACCATCAGAAAGGGCCTTCCATTGAATTTTAGAAATTCCCATCATTCCTCCTATGCCTACCATGATATTTCTGATCTTATCAATAAAAGAAGCATTAAAATTGGGTGATTCATTCCTTCCGTAAATTGCTGCCATTATTTCTTTGCCATTATTTGAGATCATAAAAGTTGACGTAGCTTTACTGCTGTAAAAGTGTGCTATACGGTTGTTTTCGGAGTTTCCCGGAATTTTGGATGGTCTGCAGGTTATACTAATACGTTCTAATGACCCTGTATGATGAGAGGAAATATTAACTATCTGTACCCAATCGTATCCTTTTGCTTCTTTTTCTCCGGGACCAGGTATATCAATACGGATGTAATCATCAATTTCAGGAGGTCGGTCAAGGGGTTTTCCTTTTGAACCATACAATTTAAAATCGGCTGTGAGAGCACCACTGTACTCCCTCCACTGATTCACTGAAAAAAATCTTTTTTCAAAACAGAAAACTCTTGCTTGTTCAATTCAGGATCGTCAAATTGTTTTTTACTTTCAGTATCATGAAATCCTCCACTCTTTTGTTGGGGAACTCCCGGAATTTCTTTAGGTTTCATAATTTCATCTTTTAAAATTGAACATGTAAGGAACTCACATTTTAGCTTTATTCACTGGTAAACTAAGATTCATAAAGTTAACCGGACCGGTAAAAACTATTTTATGACCAGGCTCATAAAACCAACAATTCCAATTACTACGACAATATACAGACCAAATCCTAATGGTCTGAATTTTGGAGTTCATGTATAAAAGAATTATAAAATTCTGAGTACATACAACCAATCACATTATTATGGAAACGAAAGACATATCAAGAATAGGACTTGGTGCATTTCTGATTACTGCAGGAATCAGTCACCTTACATTTGCAAGGAAAGAATTTCAGGCTCAGGTTCCCGAATGGGTTCCTTTAAAAAAAGATGATACGGTGGTATATTCCGGAATCGTAGAAATACTCCTGGGAACAGCAACGATCGTGACTCCTAAAAAGTATCGAAAAACAATGGGAAAAGTTGTTGCAGGCTTTTTTGCAGCGGTTCTTCCCGGAAATATTGCCCAATATAAAAACAGAAGGGATTCTTTCGGCCTGAACACCGATAATCAGAGATTCGCAAGACTTTTAATGCAGGCTCCTTTAATTGCATGGGCATTAAAATCCACGGATTAAAGTAAACTATTTATCTTCATTAGGTAATCTTTAATAAAAAAAGAGGGAACAAATGTTCCCTCTCTGTACTGATCAAAAAAGTGTTACTGAATAATCAGTTTTAAAGTAAATAACTTTCTTGTATGAACTTTTACAAAGTATACACCTTTAGGCAGATTTTCGTTGACTAAAGAAAAACGCTGATTGTGTACATTTTTAGATTCGTATAATAGATCTCCTGTAGCAGATAATAACTCAATCTTATCAATTGGATAATCGCTCTTGATAAATGTAGGTTCACCTGGCTTGGTCGGGTTAGGATACAACACTACATTTTTCTCAGTACTTTTTGAGGTTTCAGCAGTTCCTAATGTTGAAGAAGTTACCTGGAATTGCATTCTGTTTGAAACTTCAGTATAAGAATCATTGGTAAACATTACCATATAATAATTTCCGGGAGTTGTAGGTAAGGCAGCTCCATTCAATGTTTTTGTACCCTGAGTTATCCCGTCAAAATAAGTATATGAAACAAAATTATCGTCCGGCGTCTGAATATTTTGTGGATAAATACCCAGCCAGTCTTTGATAATTCCCGGAGAATCCGTCCATGAAGCTGTAATATTTTCGCCCAACGTATAAACAGGTTTGTTAATCCATAATTCGGTAACAATATCTCCTACTTTAAAAAACACTTTCTCACCGATTGCCGTATAACCATCTTCCAGAAAATATTGCGCAAAATAGTACCCTTTAGGGAGTCCGGTAAACTCAAGATTTCCAGCAGCGGTTGTTACATATTTATACATCGCAGAAGTATTGGTTCCCGGAGTTTGCCCCATCTTATAAATCCCGATCCAGTCTTTTACAAGATTGGGTCCGTTACTGAAATTTATTTTCACAGTTCCTCCTACCGGATAAGTATCTGAAGTGGCCTGAAGAACAACTTTAGGGCCTATATAGAAATTTTTTCTCGGTGTAATCTCCGTATATCCGTCATTGGCAAAAAATCCGGCAAAATACTGTCCTTTAGCTGCAAAACCATTGGTAAAAGTGGCTGTTCCCGCTGTTTGTCCGTTGGTATAAATATAGGCCTGCGAAGTTGATGTTCCCGGAACCTGCCCTTTTCTATAAACACCCACCCAATCTGTCTGATTACCTGGACCGCCTGTATAGGTTGCAGTTACGGGGGTATTTTGTAAATATTCTGTTTTATCCAGCGTAAATGTAGGATTTGAAACTACGCTTCCCGTTATTTCAAACTGCTTTACATCACTCCAGTCACTCCATTCCAGATTTCTGTCCCTGTATCTTGTTTTTACGTAATACACACCATTGGAAATAGAATTGGCGGGAAAGCTTACTTTCGTAATATCTACACCGGCATTCAGGTTTTTAGCCTTATCAGGAACTCCGTCCTTACCGAACCAATTTTCATAATCACGATAGAATTCTTTTTCTATCACCGAAAAATCTGCTGCTTTACTAATGAGGAATTGTGTTGTGTTTAAAAGCTCATTGTTGGGTGACGTAAAACTGCTTCCATTCAAAGTTAAGGGTAAAGTCACAGGACCTGAAAAAGTATTGGTGATCGTAGGCTTAACAGGTTTTGGCTGGTTTTTATATCTATGGAAAGAATCAACGAGCTCATTGTATTTTTTAGTATAGATCCCTCCAATCGAATAACATTCCACATCTACCTTACCATTGGTAACATCTACCTCTACGATTTGGTATGTCCAGTCGGTAAGTGTTTTCTGAACATCATCAAAATCCTGTTCTGTAGACATTCCCCAGTACTGATCCCACGCTGTTCCTCCGGATATAATCTGATAAGTAGGGCTATCTTTTAATTGCCCTCTGTGATACAGGTGATGGTGTGCACCTACGTGCATCAGATATTTACTCGATGACGTTAGAAGAGGAACTGCATTATTTCTTACCCATGTTGAGATATCCCCTACATATTGCTCTGCCTGATAAGGCCTGTGGCTTAAGGAAATAATCCAATCGACAGTAGGATCGTTATTTGCAGCTGTAAGAATTTGCTGTAACCAGGTCTGCTGAGCCGTTCCCGTATGTTCAGAGCTTAAGCTGATAAACAAAACATTCCCCGCTTGTTGCGCATAGTAATTTTCATTCCCGGAGCTGATATTTTTATATTTAATTTCATCGATATAAAAATGAGCATAATAAGAATTCATTCCCAATGTTCCATAGGTTTCGTGATTGCCCACAGTCGTCTGGATCGGAAGATATGGTGATAATTTAATATTCTTTTTAAAGTGGACATTTTCGTAATGATCAAGTGTCCCGACATCTACCTGATCTCCCACCATAAAAGTAAGAGCAACATTATCCGAAGGATCTGAGTTTGCCCCAAATTTTTGCTTTAATTTTTTAAATGCATTTAAGGTAAGTGTATCATACCTGGGTTCCGCTTTGATCTGATTATCTCCCATAATCAAAAAACGTATTTTACCGTCTGCCGTAGTAGGCTGTCCCGGCATGGGAAGTGTCCTGAAGTTGTAAATTGCCGACTCGCTGGTTCCTGTTTTTATTTTATAATAATACTTTGTATTCGGCTGCAGATTATTGATTTTGGCCGTGTGATAATAGTAGTTATTATTATATCCCGTATCCGAAAATATATTGGTGGTTCCTGTTACCGTAACATTCAGGTTCGTCGGAGAATTCCCGTAGAGAACAGTAGTCTCATTATTGGAAGCGGTTTTCCAATTAACGATCATTGAATTTGGAGTCGGATTTTGCAAATAAGGAAATAAAGCCTGCCCAAAGGTCATCTGGACGACGATAAAACATAAAAGGAAGAAATAATTTTTCATAGCTAATAATTTTTAAATTGGCACTCTTCAATAATTTACTGTTTATCAGTAAAATAAGAAGAGTAACGGTTAATTTTTACTTCGTGCAAAAGTAAAATTCCCATGTAAACACAGTTTCATCATAAGGTGAAGGATATGTTAAGTTTTGGGATTTCAATGCATCAAAAATCTCTGTTCAATTACATTTAAATTTATTTGGATTATTCAAAACTAATTTTGTACATTTGCAACCTGTTATTCAACCTCTGACGAAAAACGTGTAAGTTGCTTAGCCTTAACATTATATTATCATTAATAATGGATTTATTAAAGTACGTACAAGAGAAGTACATTGCAAAAAAAGAATTCCCTGAATTCAAAGCAGGTGATACAATTACAGTGTATTACGA
This sequence comes from Chryseobacterium sp. B21-037, assembly GCF_028570785.1. Classification (NCBI taxonomy): domain Bacteria; kingdom Pseudomonadati; phylum Bacteroidota; class Flavobacteriia; order Flavobacteriales; family Weeksellaceae; genus Chryseobacterium; species Chryseobacterium sp. B21-037. Next base: position 279,108 of record NZ_JALGCB010000001.1, on the reverse strand, counting down.
AATTAAAGAAGGACAAAAAACAAGAACTCAGTTCTTCAAAGGAACAGTTATCCAATTAAGAGGTACAGGTTCTACAAAAACTTTCACTATCAGAAAAATGAGTGGTGATGTAGGTGTAGAAAGAGTATTCCCTATCAACATGCCAGCTCTTCAGAAGATTGAAGTTGACAGAAGAGGTAAAGTTAGAAGATCTAGAATTTACTACTTCAGAGATCTTAGAGGTAAGAAAGCAAGAATTAAAGACGCTGCTTACAAAAAGAAATAATTCAGACAACAATACATACAAAAGAAGCTGTTTACTCAATGTAAGCAGCTTCTTTTTTTATATATAAGTTGTTTTATATGACTCTGATGCTATCCTGTAAACGGACTTCCCGTTCCTGTTTCAAGAAATAGTTTCAAACTATTGATAAATTGCACCCAGCCATTGGAACATATATGATAACATTCGACATCAGGATGCAAACCCCTATGCGTAAGTTTCAGCAGAATTCCATTCTCATTTTTTTCAATTTCCCAAACGATAGTCGTTCCAATCCATTCTGTTTGATTTTTCAGCTCTGGAAGACCGATTAAAGAATCTACAACATACCATACAATTCTTGATTCAGGTACAGCTTCCTTTACCCGAAATGTCTTGTGAATATTGTCACCAAATTGTATAGTAAATACATCATCGGGTTCCCGGGAAGATCCGTTAAACATTTCTGACCACCATAAAGGAATTTTCCGGGTCAAAGCTTCATATGCCTTTTCAGGTGTAGTTATTATTTCTGTTGTATTGGTATAATTTTCCATAAATCCCGTGTATTGGTAATACAATTTTATACAATTTATTTCATGAAAAACTATACATATGGCAAGAAATGTTTTTAAAGTCAAAATTCTAAATCCACCTCTGTTTTTATTTCCGTTATGAACAGGCTAATTTCAAGAGTTCATGTTTTACCTTATAAACTCATATAAGGCTTCAAAAAATTGGGGATAAACCTCAATATGGGGAAGATGCCCTACATTATCGATTTCCGTTAATCTGGAACCAGGTATCTGCTGTTGTGTTTTTTTTCCCAGTTCCTGATATTGCCCCATCCTGGATTGAAGTTCTTTAGGTGCCCTATCCTTTCCTATTGCAGTTCGGTCCCTTGTTCCGATTATAAGTAAGGTTGGAGTTTTAATATTCTTAAATTCATAACAAACCGGTTGATTATAAATCATATCGGATGTGAGAGCAGCATCCCATGCCACAAGTGGATATTCTTTATGTAAAGTCCAACCAGCAATAAGATCCAGCCTGGGTTGATATTCTTTCTTCCATTGATTATCATAATAGAATTTTAGCTGATAATTTTTATAGGTTTCAGCTGTATTTTTAAGCTCCGACTGATATGCCTGATCAATGGTCTGGTATGATGCAAAGGTCTTATAATCTTCCAGGCCAATCGGGTTTTCAAGGACAAGCTTTTGAACCCTCTCAGGGTAAAGTAATGTAAAACGGGTTGCCAACATCCCTCCCATAGAGTGCCCCAGAACAATTGCTTTATCAATCTTTAATTCATCCAGGATTTTTTTTGTATTGTCTGCTAATTGTGAAAAGGAAAATTGATAACACTGAGGCTTGGAAGATTTACCAAATCCTATCTGATCGGGTATAATAACCCTGAAACCTTTAGCTGAAAGATCTTTCGCCGTTTGTTCCCAATACGCTCCGTTAAAGTTTTTCCCATGAAGAAGCATGATTACTTTTCCATTGGGTTCTTTAGGCTTTACATCCATATAGGCCATTTTCAGATGCTGATTCTGAGTATTCAAATCAATAAAATGAACTTCAAAAGGATATTGATAGTTCGTAAGCATTGCATCTAACGATTTTATCTGGGAAAACGATAAAAATGGTATCATAGATAGCATTAAAATCATAATGCTTTTTTAAAATATTTCATGAATTCTTATTTATAGATTAAAATTAAAAAAACCGTTCCAAAAGAAACGGTTTTACTTATTATTTTCAGCTTAATTATCTTTTCAGGACAGTTGTTCAGCAACTTGCAATTCTTTTTTTGCCGGTAAATTCATAAGTACAATAGCAAAAAGGATTAATGCAATCCCTGCCCATTGAACTAAAATTACTTTTTCACCCAACAAAACAAAAGCCATTGTCACAGAAACCGGAAGTTCCAGTGATGAAATAATGCTTCCCAAGCCCAATCCTGTATTTGGAAATCCCAAATTAAATAAAATGGGTGGAATGATAGTTCCAAAAACAGCAAGAACAAAGCCATAGGTCCAGAATATAGAATAATCAAAAGAATGAATATGTTGAGTATTGTCGGTAAAATTTAAATAAATTGATTTAAGACCATCAAAATAGAGGGGCCCGATCTGAGCAAAGAAAAGGAATGCCAGAATAACAATAGATCCTCCTGAAAGCATTACCATACTTTTACGTAGGACGGGTAAATGTGTAGCCAGTGTATTAGAGGTGAACATCGTCAGAGTATAGGAAGCCGCTGCCATTAATCCCCAAAAAACACCATGCCAGTCTAATTCTATATCCACATTAATAAGATTCGTAGCCAATACAGTTCCTACTAGTACAATAATTGTAGCGACCACTTTCCTCACGTTGGGAAATTTTCTGGTCAAGAAACTTTCTACAACCACACTAAACCATACAGACTGCATTAACAAAACAATCGCTATTGAAACATTGATATATTGAACTGCGATATAGTAAAATAAACTTGTACACCCCAGTGAAGTACCTGCCAGCATCAGCATCCTAACTTCTTTTCGGCTTGGTGATGATAATTTTGTTTTTGATGTTAAAGTCTGGATAAAATTCAGGATCAGAAGTCCTACTAATCCTAATACAAACTGAGCAGTGGTTACTTCGGATGTGGTATATCCATCATGATAAGACATTTTAACAAATGTAGCCAACATTCCATAAACACTTGCACCAATACCCACTAGCAATACGCCTTTCAATAAATTTTTCTTCTTCATAATCTTTTTAACAGCCTGCAAAGGTACAATATAATAATTTAATTCACCAGGAGGTAAAAAGCTTATAGATAAATAAAATCACCCCAAGTTTTCCCTGGGGTGATTGAAACTGAATAAAAAAAACAGCTTATTTTTTAACGATTACTTTAGACGCAGCTTCAAAGCCAAGGCCTTTTACTTTTACCATATAAGTTCCGTTGATCAAGCGATCTGTAGAAATAGCTTTTTTAGCATCCGGAGAAATTTTATCTTCAGAAGAAACAAGCTTTCCAGACATATCATAAATTTCCACACTTACTTTACCCATTGTATTGCTTGGGAAATTGATGAAAAATTCATTTTTAGCAGGATTAGGATAGATAGAAATTGAGGTATTTTTTACAGATTTCACTTCATCAGTAGCCAATAACGGACATTCATCGGGAATTGTGAAATCCTGAATCTGATCATTGATATTTGTTTTAACTCCCGCACTTGCATTCACTCCTAAACCTCTTTTTGCAAAAGTTCTCCATATCATACATTTATCTACTCCTCCGGTAGTTGCCTGTTCTGCAGCTAATATCGCATTTCTTCCATCAATAAATGTTGGATTACAAACCTGAAGTTTTAATGCATCGGTAACAAGTTGTAATATTCTTGAACTACCATTTGTTGTATTAGCAGTAACATCGGCAGAATAACCATATTTTGCTACATACTGCCAATGCAGATCCCATAACATCGTAGCCCATACAAATCCAATTGAATGCACATCAGGAACTATATTTCCACTTTGATTCGTATATTCCATTCCATTGGTATCTCCATAGGTATAATCGTTGATCGTGAAGTCAGGAGAATATTTTGCAGGGCGGATTCCATCCCCATCCGGAAGCTGTCCTGCAGCATATGTTGCCATTCCTCTAGGAACAGAAGCATTATCTCCTATTTTATTGGTAAGCATTAAGGCAAAGAAATCCGACCATCCTTCACCCATTTGTTCTTTATCAGATGAAGCATTCAGACATCCATATCCAGTTCCCGTTAATCTGTTAGAAATTCCATGACCGTATTCGTGTGTTACGATTCCATTATCAAAGCTCCCATCTGGTGTAACGCTGGTTGCAGGATCATTCTTCAAAGTAACATTTACCGTTGTAGCAGCTGAAAGCTGGGTTTTAATATATTCTCCCTCTGCATTACTAATTAATACAGATGGAATAGTAACTGTTGCATCAGTCCCTGACATATTGCCAATGGTTGATCCATTTGCGGCATTATTATAGATAATGGCAGCAGTAGCTCCTGCATTCTGTAAATTCTTTGTTTTGATCACGAAAGCACAGGTTCCACGCTCAACCAAACCAATCTTCCCTGTAAGTGAACCTGCTGGTAATGCAGTACATCCATCTAATACGGATGATAATTGTACATTTCCAGTAACTCCAGTAGGGTTTAGTGCATTCCCGAATTCAGCAACACCAGCAGCGGGTTGGCGGGCTACCGCTGTACTAGGTGTATTATAGAAGAAAAGTCTATTTCTAGTCGACCATAAATACATCTGCATTCTCCCATTGTAATTATCCGGAGGACTGGAAAAGTTCGCGTTATTAGTACCTCCGCCATCTTGCGCTTCTGCATAAACTGAATCATCGTCTAATCCGCCAAGTCCAAAATTATTTTGCTGGAAATTTCTCGCAGATTCTGTAAATCCAAATTTATAAAATACATCATGAACCCTATTACTGATGTAGAACAGATTGGTAATTGCTGCACTTTGATTCGCTGCAGGAGTCCCATTGATACTAAAAGGAAAATTAAAATTTCTTGAAGCCCCTCCATCAGGTGAAAATCCAGGGTTATTTGTATTGGCTGTATCTTCGTAAGCATACACATTATTTCCTCTTGTATTGGTATAATGGGTTGTACCATCCGAATGCCATCCTTCTGGTGAGGAAGTCAACATCCATGGATTAGAAACTACAGATCTTGATCCAAATGTAGGCGCTTCCAGTGGCGTTGAAAATATATTGTAGCTTGCAGGATCAGCCAACAAAACCAAACTTTGCTGATAGCCTTTCTCAGGACCAACAAATGTATTATTATTCTCTATAGCTAATCCATCTGAAACATAAGAGTCCGGTTTAAAATTACAAGATAATGTTAAGTTATTCTTTTCTATGATTTTTCCATCATTGGCATCTACCAGAATATTCCAGTAATTGGAAGACTTTGGCTCCATCATAATAAACTCATAGGCTAAACGCAAATCTCCAGTAGACGTATTTGCATACACCAGCCTTTGTTTAGCTGATTTTGTATTATTTAAGCTTTTTTCAAAAAATCCAAGAATTGAAAAATCAGCAATCTCAGTGTTTCCAAGTTCATTTGCTATTTTCTGAAGAGCTGCTGTTTTATTGATTTGTGCAGAAACGGGAGTAGATCCTGTATAGTTCTTTACAAAATTATCTGTATAATAAACGATCTTACGATCTTTAATTAACGCAGTTCCTCCGGAACTGTATACAGGAATTCCATTATAAGTCTGTTGAAATTTTATAACATCACCATTTAATGACTTCGATGCATCCGTATTATCAATAACAAAATTAGTGAGATCGGACTTTTTATATTCTCTGATCTTATTCTGAGAAATATAGTCTTTGATAATCTGAGTATTTTCCTGTGAAAATAATTGTAAAGATGGAATAACTGCGAAAGCAGCAACCATAAGAGGTAGTTTTATTCTTTTCATTTATACTGAACAATTTTTAATATTGAAATTTATTAGACTTTATATTTCCTCATCTTACTTTGTGAAACATAATTTACTTAACCTTCCTTATATAATTAATATTAAGAAAACGAACAAAGATCAAATTCTGCGGATACAGCAAACAAAATGGATCGGGTTATATTTTTAATATACATTAATAAAGCCGCTAATTTACAAATATTTAATAATCAAAAATCATTTTATTTGATTTTATTATACACAACTAAAATCATAATTAATTCCCCTTCATTCAACTCAATTTTAAACATTTACATAATTCACTTCTTACAATTGAATTCTAGAAAACAGCATGATATTTTTAATAAAAATATCATAATAAGAAATAAAAAAAGCCACTCGTAAGAGTGGCTTCATATTCCTAAATGGTTAAGGATTATTTACCTTCTTCCATTTTTCTTTTTAATTCTGCTAATGCATCAATATCTCCCAATGTAGATCTTTCTTCGTTTGAAGAAGATGAAGAAGAAGTATTAGATCTGTTGTTAGATTCTTTTACATTTTTCTTTTCCTCATCTCTGAAGATACCTGTGTGAGATACTACTACTCTCTTGAACTCCTTGTTGAATTCGATTACTTTGAACTCAGCATCTTCACCTTTTTTGATTTTAGATCCATCTTCTTTCTCTAATAATCTTGAAGGGCAGAACGCTTCAACCTCAGCATCTTCGAATTGTACAGAAGCACCTTTATCGTGTACTTCTACAGCTTTACCAGCATGGATAGTTCCTTCAGCATATTTAGTTTCGAATTTATCCCAAGGGTTTTCAGTCAATTGCTTGTGACCTAAAGACAATCTTCTTGCTTGGATATCTAATTCCAATACGATAACATCTAATTTGTCTCCTACAGCGCAGAATTCAGATGGATGCTTGATTTTCTTAGTCCAAGAAAGATCAGAAATGTAGATTAAACCGTCGATACCTTCTTCCAACTCTACGAATACACCAAAGTTTGTGAAGTTTCTTACAGTTCCTACATGCTGAGATCCAACAGGATATTTAGCTTCGATATTTTCCCAAGGATCTTTAGATAATTGTTTCATACCTAGAGAGATTTTTCTATCTTCTCTATCTAAAGTAAGTACTTCAGCTTCAACTTCATCACCTACTTTTACAAAATCACCAGCAGATCTCAAGTGAGTAGACCAAGACATTTCAGAAACGTGGATCAATCCTTCTACACCTGGAGCGATTTCTACGAATGCACCATAGTCAGCAAGAACTACTACTTTTCCTTTTACTTTATCTCCAACTTTCAGGTCAGCAGAAAGAGCATCCCAAGGATGAGCTTCTAATTGCTTCATACCTAACTGGATTCTTGTTTTCTCATCATCGAAATCAAGGATAACAACTTTTACAGTTTGTCCATCTTCTAAGATTTCAGATGGGTGGTTCACTCTAGACCAAGAAAGGTCTGTAATGTGGATCAATCCATCTACACCTCCTAAGTCAATGAATACACCGTAAGAAGTAATGTTCTTAACAGTTCCTTCAAGAACTTGTCCTTTTTCAAGCTGAGCGATGATTTCTTTTTTCTGACCTTCGATATCTGCTTCGATCAATGCTTTGTGAGATACTACTACGTTTTTGAATTCAGGGTTGATTTTCACAACTTTGAACTCCATAGTTTTACCTACGAACTGATCGTAATCTTTAATTGGCTTAACATCAATTTGAGAACCTGGTAAGAATGCTTCGATTCCGTGTACGTCAACGATCATACCTCCTTTAGTTCTAGATTTCACAAAACCGTTAACGATTTCTCCAGTTTCGTGAAGTTCGTTTACTCTATCCCAAGCTTTAAGCGTTCTTGCTTTTCTGTGAGATAATTGTAATTGTCCAGTTTTGTCTTCTCTTCTGTCAACCATTACTTCTACCTCATCACCTACTTGTAATCCTTGGTTATAACGGAATTCGTTAAGAGAAATAACACCTTCTGATTTGAAGTTGATGTCTACGATAGCTTCTTTATCAGTTAATCTTACAACTCTACCAACTAAAACGTCGTTATCGTTTAAGCTGTTTAAAGATCCGTTGTAGATTTCTTCTAAATCACTTTTTTCTTTTCTCGCATCTGCATCAAGACCTGATTCGAATGAATCCCAATCAAATTGTTCTGGTGCTACGTTTTGGTTTAATAAAACCTCTGCTGAATTTGTCTCTTTTGACATTTTCTAATAAAATTTGTATTCCTTCTTTTTTAACGGTTTGAACAAATGTGGATTTAAAAAATACGGAAGTAATTAATTTTTAATAATTTACCTCTTCAAACCTTGACCACAAAAAGTGGGTGCAAATATACGAATATTATTTAATATAAACAATATTTTAATCCGCAGAGACGTCACACCTAAATGCCTGATTGTCAAAATTAAAATCATTAAAAGATTAAAATACATCTTCACCAACAATCTTTATAACAAATAACAACTTACAGCTTAAGACTCTAAAGACTCTAAATTCCTAGCCACCTATTTTCACTATCTTTGCCCAATGGAACTACAATCAATTTATCAAAAACTGCAAATTCAGGATATGAATCAGATGCAGAAATCTACTTATAAAGCTTCTGAAAACAATACGGATATTGTATTGCTCTCTCCTACCGGATCAGGGAAGACGCTTGCTTTTTTATTTCCGGTTTTAAGAAATCTGAAAAAAGACGTTCAAGGAGTCCAGGCATTGATATTAGTTCCGGCCAGAGAATTGGCTCTACAAATTGAACAGGTGTTCAAGTCAATGGGAACGGATTTTAAGGTTTCCGTTTGCTATGGTGGCCATGATAAAAAGATTGAGGTTAATAATTTAATTGAAGCTCCTGCCGTATTGATTGGAACACCGGGAAGAGTTGTTTACCATCTGAGAAACAATAATTTTGATCCTAAGACAATTAAGACATTGGTTCTTGATGAGTTTGATAAAGCATTAGAGCTAGGCTTTCATGATGATATGGAATTTATTTCTAATTCTTTAAAAGGGTTATCCCAAAGAATTTTAACTTCTGCAACTGCCATGGATGAAATCCCTTCATTTACCGGGCTGAAAGATGAAAAAGTAATCAGTTTCCTTAAAGAAAACGATATAAAACCTGATTTACAATTGAGAAAAGTAATGACAATTCCGGAAGAAAAGCTGGATACACTTTTCAATCTTGTTTGTAAAATCGGGAATAAAAGAACGCTGATTTTCTGTAATCACCGTGACGCAGTAGACCGTATTTCCGAGCTTCTTCATCAAATGGGAATTGACAGGGAAACATTCCACGGGGGTATGGAACAGGACGAAAGAGAACGGGCTTTACTGAAATTCAGAAATGACTCTGCAAGAATCCTAATCACAACCGACCTTGCCGCCCGGGGACTTGATATACCTGAAGTAGAGTCTATTGTTCATTATCAACTACCTCCCAAAGAAGATGCTTTCATTCACAGAAACGGACGTACCGCGAGGATGAATGCTAAAGGTTTTGTTTACCTTATCATGACAGAGGAAGAAAATTTTCCTTTTATCAAAAATAATACGCCTGACGAAAGTGTTTCAGGATATGATAAAGTTCCTGAAAAGACACCTTTTCAAACAATTTATATCAGTGCAGGTAAGAAAGACAAAGTTAATAAAGTAGATATTGTGGGTTATCTCATTAAAAAAGGAGAATTACAAAAGGAGGATATCGGGCTGATTGAAGTGAAAGACACAACATCATATGTTGCCGTTTCCAGGAAGAAAGTAAATTCATTGTTAAAGAAATTATCCAATGAAAAGCTTAAAGGAAAAAAAGTCAAAATGGAGATAGCGTATTAAACGACATCAATTTTAAGATAAAAAAGAAAGCGGCCATTATTTAATAGCCGCTTTCCTTTTACAATAATATTAAAAAACTTATTTGATGATCAGTTTTTGACTATACATCCCTTTGGAAGAATTAATATTAATAATATAAACTCCTTTTGGGATATTCATATTAAATTCTTTTGTAAAATCTCCATTACCTTGATAGGAATCCGAAGAGATCAGCCTGCCACTTGAATCAAATAGAGTAACTTTTATTTCTCCTGATAAATTCCTGGATTTAACAAAGAAATTCCCATTACTCGGATTAGGGTAAATTTTGATATCATTTCCTGATACAGCGGAAGCATCCTTTGTTCCTAAATTTTGTGTTTCGCGGGTACAAACCTGAAGTGACCATCCGTTAATGGTTCCAACATTACCGGCATTGTTATCAGATACGAAAAGCTTCCATTCCCCTTGCGCTTTATGACCTTTGAAAATAGCTAAAGACTCATTAGATAATGTTTCTCCCTGTATTGGCGAAGCACATGCTACAGCATTTCCTTCATTACTAAACGTTGCTGTTATACCAGACCTGTTGTTACACTGCCTGTTCCAGATTAAGGCGGATGAACCTGCCGGACTTTCAATCCCGATAGCAAGATCTCTTACGTTCGTATGTGCAACAGAAGGTGTTACTTTAATTTTCGTAATAATTCCCGTATTATTTACAAGGAGAGGAATCACAACTTTAGGAGCAGAAATATTACTACCTCCTGGACCATCTGTAATGCCAACAGCTGGTCCATTATAAGTATATGTTGCACATGTTTCTCCGGTCACATTATAATCAATAACAAAACTTGGACTTACCGCATAATAAACATTTCCTATAGCTTCAATCAGAATGTATGCGTTTGCCGAAGTTGATCCGGCAGGAATTGTAATCTGTTCGCTACCGTCATTAGGTGTATTTGCTGCCAGCACGGTAAATGTTTGCCCTCCGTCGGTAGATAATTTAATCGTAACATTTGCTGTATTAATCGGAGCCTGAGTGGTATTGGCTACATCCCAGGTTATAGTTGCTGAATTTCCGGAACTTAACGACTGTCCAAATGTCGGAGCTGTAATTTTGAAAGGTCCCGATGCAGCATCAACCGTTATTACCGTTTCATCTTTGCTCGTTTGCGGAGCAGTAGGATGATTATTTCTTGCCGTAACTGTAAAATTAAGTGTCCTTGCCACACTGGATAAAGACTCCCAACGGGTCGCATATACTCCTGCCAATACTTTATTAAAATCAGGAAAGTATCTTACAGGTGTACTTACCGGAGGTAAGGACCGGAAAGTAGGACCGGAAGGTTTGGCAGCATACGTAAGGGAGTTCACCGTTCCTGTTTGTGCCGAACCGGAATCCATCTGCTCCCACGTATAAGTATAACCAGCACTATTGGCATCTGTTGTGGTTGCTTTCAATGCGAAAGGTGTAGATTTAGGAATTGTATAATCAGCTCCGGCATTTACTGCTGGTGCAGGGTTAGCAAACGGCACATTAACACCGCATGCCACGCCATTGATCACATCTTTGATCTCTTTAAGATTAAAAGCATGAAAATAATCAAATGAGTTAAACTGCACATCACTATTACCACCCATAATACCTGTATAAGCCATAATCGTAGATCCACTTCCCGGCTCTACTAAAGAAGCATCCGTATAGCTTGCATTATAAAGCGTAAATGTATGGTTCGCCCCCATCTGATGACCCATTTCATGAGCAACATAGTCTATATCGAATTTATCTCCTTCAGGAAAATTATGAGCTGTCCATCCACCTGCTTTAGCATTATCATCACAGATTACTCCGATATCTCCTGCCTGGCCGTTACCATTCTTTTTATCCAGCAAATGACCCATATCGTAGTCCTGAGCTGCAATACGCGCTGAAATCTGGGTTTGAGCTTCACCAGGTCCTCCGTTGGTATAAGGATCTGCAGTAGGTTCTAAAAAAATAAGCACATCATTATTGGCAATTAAATTAAAATGTAATGACAGATCTTTTTCAAATAACTGATTAAGACGGGTTAATGTCGTATTCATAGCTGCCAGTACTACCGCTTTTTTCTGCGCTTCCGTAGCATTTGCCGGTGTTCCGGCTGCTGTTAAATGATACTGGGCATATTCCCCGGTACATGACATAGCCAGCCTGAAAGTATTGAAACCTGCGGCTTTTTTATTTTGTGCACCATTTTTACTAGATAGGGACTTCGTTGCCAGATTTTCAGCAGTACCACAAATGAAAGGTTCTGCCTCCTGATTCTTTCTTGCTTTTGAATCGAATACAGCATATACTGTTCCGTCCTGTGAATAAGGTTCAATAAATTCAGAATTACCGGATCTTGTAATCATGGATGAAAAACCTACCGGTGAAAGACTAAATCTTAAATAAGCAGACGGGTCTTCTATTCCCCTTCCCATATAAGATTTTATGTCTGGATATTTCTCCTGTAATTCAGGAGCCATATTGGAATATTCCCATACCTGGAACCTTTCTGTTTTCCCATTGATATCAGGAATTGAAATAACAACACCTTTTCCCTCAGAAGTTTTAGAAGATGTATTTTTAAGGGTTTGTTTTAAAGCGTTTATATCTAATGTATACAAGCCTGAAAACTCCAGTTTTTCCTGTACTTTTTTTACGCTTTGTGAACGTAGTTCTGTTCTCTTCCATTGTGATGACCCCATAAAAGGAACCATCGCCAATGCGATCAATAAGTAGAATTTCATATCTATAATAATTTAAACTGTTTGTGTTAAGGTTGGTATATGTTCTAACTCACGCAAACATCTTAAATAAAATAAACGATATTTTCCAGAGCCTAAAACACTTTACAAAAAAAGCAAAAAATTAAACACAAAAACCATAATATTAATAATAAACAACACTCATTATTAACATTTTCACAATTAACTTAAATTATTTTACGATAGAAGTAAATAGATTAAAAATTTTATATAAAATAAGATTTAAAAAGAAATAAATTCAAATACACATGAAATAACATCAATGAAATCAAAGCCCACCTCACTGATTACCTGAATATTACATATAATTTTCAAGTAACTAAATCACTGATAAAAGATTTAACAACAATAAATGGAATCGATTATCTTGTCCCTTTTACCCTTGTTGGTAAAGTATATACTGACTTTGAAGCAGTAATAAAAAGAATATCATTATGCTTTCCCCCGAATGTTACGTTAGAGGTCCATTCCTCTTCTATGGGAATATGATAGATTTTCTTACCATCGCGATTAAACACCGTAACCCCATTACCTGTTAAATAAACATTCCCGTGCTTATCTAACGTCATTCCGTCAGAACCCATTTCACAGAACAGTCTCTTCTCAGAAAGTTCTCCTGCATCCAATATGTCGTATACATAAGTTTTTCCTGCATCAATATCAGAAACATAGAGTTTTCTGTATTTCTCACTTCCGGCAATGCCATTGGGCTGGGTAAAAGTATCGATTTTTTTTACTTTACCTTCTTTATTTCTGTAATAAAGACTTTTATGAGGAATTTCCTGTTTAAAATCAATCCAGTAATCTCTCTTATACAAAGGATCAGTAAAGTACATTCCACCTGAAGAATCTCCCCATACATCATTCGGACCATTAAGCCTTTTTCCTTCGAAACCTTTTAATAAAATCTGAATCTTTTTATCTTTAGAGATCTTCCAGATCTCGCCCTGATCATCAGAACAGGTAATCAGATTATCGTCTTGATCAAAATGGGTTCCATTGGCGCGTCCTGTTTTGCTTAAAAATTCCCGGATTTCATTTGTTTTCCAATCCCAATAATAAATTTTATCATTGGGTTGATCTGTAAAATAAACATTCCCTTCTTTATCTGAGGAGGGCCCCTCAGTAAAACCGAACCGGTCTGAAATCTTCTCTGGCATTACATCATGATAAAACATACGGGTATAATTTACTGATTGACAATTTAGTAATACTAAAACCAAACCAACCCAAGTCATTTTAAAAAGATTCTTCATTTCTTATTTCATTTTAGGCTCACAATGTACAACATGAAAAAATAAAATTCAAGAATTATTTTCTCATTTTGATACAATAATAAAAAATTGATAAATGTCCCATTTGTCCTATTCAATACGTGTATACTATTAGTAATGTATTCCCTTAATTAAGAGCTTTGCGGTAAGAAACTCAATAGATGTTTTTTAATAAAAAAAACAACAAAATGAGGGATTATTCAATTGGTTATTTAAAATAAAAGAATGAATACAGACACCAAACCCGAAAAGGTTATAGCAATAGAGAATGAAGCTTTCAGAAATTCTGTGGGAACAATGGATGATACAGGAAAAAGAAAATGGGTGTTCCCCCGCAAACCCAAGGGGAAATATACAAATTACAGAAATTACACCAGCTATATCCTGCTTGCTTTGTTTTTTATTCTACCTTTCGTAACCATTAATCATAACCCTTTTCTTCTGATTAATGTTATCGACAGAAAATTTTTCATTGTGGGGCAACCTTTTTATCTCCAGGATTTTTTTATTCTGGCTCTGGGCGCTGTTACTTCTGTTATATTTATTATGCTTTTTACAGTAGTTTTCGGACGAATATTCTGCGGCTGGCTTTGTCCGCAAACTCTTTTTATGGAGATGGTTTTCAGAAAAATAGAATATTGGATCGAAGGTGACCGTAATAAGCAAATGAAGCTGGACCGACAGGAATGGAATAGTGAAAAAATAAGAAAGAGGAGTCTGAAATGGTCGGTATTCCTTTTGGTTTCGTTAATTATCAGTCATTTCATGTTCATGTATATTGTAGGCTACAGAGAGGTTTTTAAAATCATGAGTGAAGGACCGGCAGAACATTCATTGAAATTCATTGCTATGATTTCTTTCACAGCTGTTTTTTATTTTACTTTCGCATGGCTCCGTGAGCAGGTATGTACATTGGTATGCCCCTACGGACGCTTACAGGGAGTTCTTATTGATAAACAAACCATCAATGTATATTATGATTTTAAAAGAGGTGAAAACCGTTCCAAATGGAAAAACGGTGAAGACCGAAAATCAGAAGGAAAAGGAGATTGTATCGATTGCCAGCAATGTGTCGTAGTTTGCCCTACAGGAATAGACATCAGAAACGGCCAACAGCTTGAATGTATTAATTGCACGGCGTGCATTGATGCCTGTGATGAAGTAATGGAAAAAATAGGTCTTCCAAAAGGATTGGTTCGCTACGCAACTGAAGCTGAAATTGAAAACCAATCCAGGTTTATTTTTACCTCCAGAATGAAAGTCACTACGGTTTTTCTGGCATTATTAATCGGTTTTCTTGGTTTTCTAATGTATGACCGTGGATCTATGGAGGCCAAATTTATTAAACCTGCCGGATCCACTTTCTTTACAAAAAATGGAAAAATAACGAATACATTTATTTATACTTTTTTAAACAAAACCAATGAGAAAAAGGTTTTAACAATAAAAGTAATAAGTCCTAAAAATGGCGAGATCACTTTTTTTGGTTCAGATAAAATTGTATTAAAGGGAGATCAGATCTTAAAAGGTAACATTAATATTACATTTCCTGAAAAAGACATCCGATTTTCCAAACAGAACATTGTGATTGCTGTACTTGATGAAAAAGGCAAAATTGTGGATACTTTTGAAACAACTTTTGAAGGACCTTTCAAACTATTGTTGTAGCCAAAAAGTTTATGATTTATACTTTTGAATAAACTGAGTCGGTGTTATTCCGGAAGTTTTCCGGAATACCCTCACAAAATAAGAATATTCTTCATATCCTAATCTGAAGGCAATCTCAACAAGACTTTCGCTTAAATACATCAGCATCCGTTTTGCTTCCAGCACTACCCTTTCAGTAATAACTTCAGTAGCCGTTTTCTGAACCATAGTCTGCGTAATCCTGTTCAGGTGTTTAGGAGAAATATCCAGCAAAGAAGCATAAAATGAAATCGATTTTTCTTTTGTAAAATGTTCTTCGAGTAAAGTCTCAAAATCCTGATAGTGCTTTAAATATGAAATACTAACCGGGGAATTAAAAGTATTGTATTCTTTAGAAAACAACCTTGATGAGGTGATATACATTTTTGTAATCACTGAAAGTATCAGCCCCTCCTTCATAAGGTTATGAGAATAATACTCATTCTGAATCTCATCAAACAAACCAACCATTGGGTTCAGGTATTTTTTTTCAAGCTGAAGCTTTCTTGAAAAATTCACCGAACTAAAAAAAGGGAAGTTTCTCAGATGCTGATTGATATAATGCATATCATAAAATTCCTGAGATAAGAAAAAAATATACCCGTCCGTGTCTTCCGAAAGTTCCCAGCTGTGAACCTGACCCGGTGATAGAAAAAACATGCTTCCCTCTGAGACATCATACCTGTGAAAATCGACTTCATGAATTCCTGTCCCTTTTGTAAAAAGCACCGTTACGTAAAAATCATGCCGATGGGGCTTCTCAATATGTTTATGGCTGCTGACCAAATGATCTTTCATTGTATTGAAATAAAAATCCGAAGTATTTTTCCCGGACTGAAAAAGATCAATATGAAGTACAGATATAGAATTCAAATCTATTAATTTACTTCAAAATTAAAAAAAGACTTTCATTTAATCTTAAATAGCACTGGAAGATTATAGTATTTCAAGAAAAGAAAAGAGTTTTAAGAATATATTTTGGATGGTAAATTTGTAAAAAAATTCAAAAAAAATTATCTTTGAAAATTAGGATTCATAAAATGAAGATAAATTTACCCGATAAGCTGTATTATTCAATAGGAGAAGTTGCTAAAGCATTTGATGTAAACACTTCATTAATACGTTATTGGGAGCAGGAATTCCCTATTATCAAACCTAAAAAAAACAAGAAAGGTAACCGGTACTTCACCCCTGAGGATATTAAAAACCTGCAGATCATTTACCATCTGGTGAAAGAAAAAGGTTACACGCTGGATGGAGCAAAGATCGCTTTGGCAACAAACAGTAAAATATCCGAGACCATTACTATTATCGACCGTCTGGAATTCGTAAAAGCTGAATTACTGAAATTAAAAGAATCTTTAGTAGAAAAAGACTCTGAATAACAGAAACGGATAAAAATACCCTAACATTTTTTTTCCAAATATCAGATTTTACATAAACATCTGCTAATCCTGTGATGATCAATTTTCTGCACCTTTTCACACCTTGGCAAAATAAGATCAGCAATGAAAACTCAATGACTTTTTCACTTATTTATTTTATTTTTTGGCATTATTTTAGTTAGTAAGAAACCAAATTTAAAAAACATATTATGAAAAATTTATTTCTCGCAGCAGCTTGCGCATCATTCATCGGATTTACTTCTTGCAGTACAATGAAAAATCAAAAGGAAAATACTTCGGTAATTAAAACTTCTACTTTTGTACCAGGAGTTTATAAAGGAAATATCCCTTCAGGAAACTCAAAACAGAATGTTGAAATCACTTTCAAAGATGATAATACTTTCGCTTTGTCTGAAACTTTTCCTGGTAGTACAACTCCTATGTCAAGTACAGGGACTTGGAAGTATTACAAAGACACCAATAAGGTAATTTTAAAGTATTCAAATATTGCAGACCGTGTAACAACCTTCTCAATTGTCAATGATAAAACAATTCAAATGCATAGCGGAAGCGCATGGACAAAAGAAACAGCAGGAACAGAATATAATCTTGTTCGTCAGTAATACAATAATCTGTTATTAGTTAAATATATCCCCAAAAACATTTTTGGGGATTTTTTATGCCATCATATATCATATTATCTCGATTATTCCGATGAGTAGGCTTGAAAAAATTCAATTAATCAAAAGATCAGCTTCATTTTAAAAAGGGTTACCATCAAAAAACAACCCTTTATATATCATTATATCAAATTCTGAACATTATTCTTTTAAAAGTTGAGGTTTATCAATAAGTTTAGCTTGATGAAAAGAAGCTACTATCAAAAGATTGCATTTTTAGGTATACTACTGCTCATATTATTCATCTTCCAGGAGTATACCAGTAAAGAAAAAGAAAATTTCCCCGAAATAAAGTTTGTGTCGGAGGAAAACGCTTCATTGTATTTAACCGAATTTAATCCTAATGACCTTAACGAAAAACAGTGGCAAAGCCTTGGATTTTCTTCAAAACAGGTACTAACGATACTAAACTATAAGAAAATTGTTGGTGGAGAATTTACATCTAAAGAACAATTACAAAAATGCTACGCTATTTCCAAGGAGAAATTTTCAGAGATCAGTCCATACATTATGCTCCCAAATGACCATAAGGTTATAAAAAATGGTAGATCGGGAGTGCCTGATAAAAAAACAATTACCGTCTCCGGAACATTCAATCCGGATCACCTTTCTGAAAAAGAATGGGAGAATATGGGATTCAGCCCGAGACAGGCCCAAGCGATTTTGAAATACAAAGCTTATCTGGGAGGTAGTTTTGTAAGTAAAGAAAAATTAAAAGCCTGCTTTATAATCAATGATGAAAACTATCGATTATTAGCACCACATCTGCTTTTACCGGAAAAAACACCTGAAAATTTAAAAAACATTTCTAAGAGTACTGAGCAAAAGCCTCGTATTTATCTCCGTTTTTTTGATCCTAATACTTTAAACACAGCAGGATGGCAATCTCTTGGTTTTTCCGAAAAGCAGGCATTAACTATAGTTAATTACAGAGATAGAAATTTAAAGGGACGTTTTAATACCTATCAGGATATTCAGAAATGTTTCGTCATTTCTCAGGAAAAGTTTGAAGAATTAAAACCCTTTATTAAAATCAAAGATCAGCAAAATGATGAAAAAAAGAATCCAATCATTCAGCAAAAAACAGATTTCGCATCTACTGATTTAAATCAAATTACTTTTAAACAGCTTCTGGAATTCGGACTTGATGAAAAAAGTGCAGGATCAATTATTGGTTTCAGAAAAAAACTGGGCGGATTCGTTACCAAACAGCAAATCCTGGAAACTTACAATATAGATGCAGATCTTGTGCAGAAATTAATTTCAATTTGTAAGCTTGATTCCTCCGGCATCACAAAATATACACTTGCGGACGCACCGGAAGAATGGTTAAAGAACCATCCTTATTTCAGATACTCTGCAGATAAGATTATTTATTACCGTGTGAGCAATCCCGAAGACAAAAAAATATGGAAGTTTCTGAAATTAAAGCCAGAATATGAGACAAGGATGAAATTATATCTGAAATGATCGAATCTTACTTTCTTATCAATTTAATCTACCGTTTTACTGGAGTCTTCAAGCAACTTGTTCAAAGCGGATAGCTCCTCATCGGTAAGATCTCTCCATTTTCCTACAGGTAAATCCAGCTTGATATTCATGATACGCATCCTTTTAAGTTTTTTCACTTCGTAGCCCAAATATTCACACATTCTGCGAATCTGCCTGTTGAGGCCTTGGGTAAGAACAATTCTGAACGTCATATCATCTACTTTTTCTACCTCACATTTTTTAGTGACGGTATCCAGGATGGGAACTCCATTTCTCATTTTCTCCAAAAATCTCGGATTAATCGGCTTATCGACTCTTACAAGATATTCCTTTTCGTGATTGTTCCTGGCCCTTAAAATTTTGTTAACAATATCCCCGTCACTGGTTAGAAGTATTAGGCCTTCACTAGGCTTGTCCAACCTACCAATCGGAAAAATTCTTTTAGGATGATTGATATAATCTACAATATTGTTTTTTTCTCTTTTTGTATCTGTGGTACAAACAATACCAATTGGTTTATTAAAAGCAATATAAACAGGTTTTTCTTCTGTTTCCCGGATCGGTTTACCGTCTACTTCCACAACATCTTCGTCGGAAATTTTCGTTCCCAATTCAGGAATCTGCCCGTTGATTTTTATTCTCCCTTCTTCCAGTAATTTATCTGCCGCTCTTCTTGAGCAGAAACCAACTTCTGATAAATATTTATTAATCCGTGTCTTTTCCATTAATCGTCTCCGTAACCCGTGTAGTTTTTATTACTAAAAAATGTTATCCCATAACTCAAACCGATAAAAAAGCATTTGATTTTCCAAAGTTATGATTTTCAAGAACAAGTCCTCCTTCCTGGCTTAATCTTTTCGAATAAGACACCTGTTTCCCCAACTTTATTCCCCAGAATTCAGCATTTGAAACAACAGAGTGGTTGATCTGCTTTCCATAATTAATATCAATAAAAAAAGGTTCATCTCCAGGACCAATTATGAATTTAGGTTGGATAACCCAATAAAGCAAATGAAAATTCTTATCCGTAAAACTATATTTTATCCCTGATCCTAAGGCAAAGTTAGGAAGAAAATTATACCCACCGATAACTGTCATTCCAAAAGTAATTTTATTAGGGAGATAAGGAGCTATGTATTGTTGATAATAGGCTGAATCCTTATTTCTGTCATCCTGAATATTATTTCCAAGATTATATCCTAAATTGAGAGTGGGATTAACATAAAAATCCATTTTCGGCTTTTTGTTCTCAACATTTTGAGCGTATGATAGAGTTATCGAAAATAAACTTATGAACAAAAGGAGAGTTTTTTTCATATACTTTCAAATTTAAAATCATTTTCTAAAAACTTTTCTGTACTGTCCTCTATCTTATATTCCCCGATCTTCGTACGTCTCAGTTGCGTTAAATATGCACCAACACCAAGCTCCTGCCCAATATCATGTGCAAGACTCCGGATATAAGTCCCCTTTGAACATCCTACCGTAAAACTCACAAAAGGAAAATCAATCTGAATATTATTAAGATAAAAAATAGTAGTTTTTCTTGACTTCATCTCTACTTCTTCACCTGCTCTCGCTAGATTATAAGCTCTTTTCCCATCAATTTTTATAGCAGAAAAAACAGGAGGTTTCTGGTCTATTTCTCCAACAAATTTTTGTAAAACTGCTCTTACCTGCTCCTCGGAAACGTTTGAAATATCCTGATGAAGAATTTCAGGTTTTTCAGTATCGTAAGATTCCGTCTGAACCCCTATCTTGATTTCAGTCCAATATTCTTTAGGGGCATCCTGTATTTCAGGAATTTTTTTAGTGAATTTCCCGGTACAGACAATGAGTAAACCTGTTGCTCTAGGATCTAAAGTTCCGGCATGCCCAATCTTAAATTTTTTAGGAAGTTTAAACTCACTTTTGAGTTTATATTTCATTTTATTAACGGCCTGGAAAGAGGTCCAATCCAAAGGTTTATCAAGTAAAAATATATGGCCTTCAAGTATATTTTCGGCAGTCATAAATTGGTAATAAATAGATAAGAGAATAATTTATTTAAAGAAATAGAAATAAATCAATAAAGCTATTCCTACAAAAATACGATACCATCCCCAAGGTTTGAAACCATATTTATTAAGCACTCCGATAAAAGCTTTAATAGCGATTAAAGCTACAATAAATGCCACGATATTTCCAATGATAAAAATAGTAAGATGATCTTGTGATGACAAAATCATTTCATATCCTTTCTGAGGATTAGGAGTTTCTTTTCCCCAAGTTTTTACAAAAACTGAATACACAGTAACTGCCAGCATCGTAGGAACAGCAAGGAAAAATGAAAATTCCGCGGCCGCCTTTCGCGTTAATCCCTGTGTCATTCCTCCGATAATAGAAGCAGCACTTCTGCTTGTTCCCGGCATCATTGCAAGACACTGCCAAAAACCTATGGTCACGGCTTTCTTGATAGTGATCCCCTTTTCATCATCAATTGTCGGGTTTTTAAACCAGGTATCTGCAAATAATAAAACGATTCCACCTAAAACCAAAACAGACGAAATAGCGATCTGATTTCCAAGAACAGCTTCAATCTTATCATCAAAAAGATATCCCAAAGCCAAAGCCGGTACTACCGCAAAGGCAAGCTTATAATAGAATTTAATATTATTAAAATCAAAGAACTTTTTCCAATAAGCAACCACCACTGATAAAATAGCACCAAACTGAATAGATACCTGAAACATTTTTAAAAATTCATCTTCCGGCAATCCCATTAAGCTAGCCGTGAAACCCATGTGGGCTGTAGAAGAAATTGGAAGATACTCAGTAAGACCTTCTATAATCGCAATAATAATTGCTTTGAATAAATCCATATGTATAAAATTAAAAGATTAAAAAGCCTGAAATCCGGAATACTCCGAATTTCTTAAACTTCTTAATCTTAAATAAAAAATTATTTTCTTTTTAAAATCGCATATACTTCTATCACGAAACCGATAACTACAAATAATGGAGCTATCCGGATTCTGCGAATAGAGAAGATACCGTCGTTCCATGAGTTCGGATCATATTTTCCATCGACTGTATTAGCATCGGCACCCATCATCAGGAGAAAACCTACTACAATGAATGCTAATCCAATCAGCATCCATTTAAAGTTTTGTTGTCCGAAATAAAAGGTGTTTTCCTGTGGAGCTTTGGTATCCGTACCAAACTCAGCTGCAGAAAATTTATTTGTTTTTTTGCTCATCTTTTTAAGAGTAATATAAATCGTCAACGTTTGTTCTCAAGAATCTCCAGGTAGCAACAATAGTACTTAAAACAGTAATAAAAATCCCTACCCCGAATACCAGTATAACAAGCCAGAAATATTGCTGATTATTCTGAACAAATGCAGACCCGATCTGACTTGTGAAATAATACCATACTCCAAATAGCGCCAGAAGTCCGATAACAGAGCCTATACAACCCAAAATCAAAGCCTCAACAATAAATGGTTTCAGGATAAATCTTCTCTTTGCACCTACAAGCTGCATGGTTTTAATAATAAATCTTTTGGAGAATATTTTCAGACGGATTGAATTGTTAATCAAGACAACCGCTAAAATAAGGAATAGTATAGAAAAGCCTAAGATCCATTTCAAGATTCTGTTCAGGTTATTATAAACATCTACCATCAGCGTACTGTTATTCTTTACATCTACAATACCGGGAACGGATTTCAGCGTTTTAATAGCCGCATCAATTTTTGCCGGATCCACATACTCCGGTTTTAAGGCAACTTCAATAGATGAAGGGAAAATATTTTCTTCAAAAAGTGCATCACTATCAATTCCCATACTGGCTTTCGCTTCCTTAGCAGCCATTTCTCTTGAAATATAGGTTGCCCTTTTTACGGGGGCTAAAGTCTGTACTTTTTTAAAAGTTTCTTCTTCCAGTTTCGCAATTTTAACAGAATCTTTAGCGTCATAGTTTTCATCAAAGTATGCGTTTACAACCAACTGCTCCTTGATATAGTCAGAATATTTCTGGGCATTAATTAAAATCAATCCCATTAATCCTAACAAAAATAACACTAAGGCAATACTAATTACCACTGTAATATTGCTGGACCTAAGTCTCTTCTTATTAAATTCATCTACAGATTTCGCCATTAATATTAAATTTTTTGGCTAAAATAGAAAAAATCTTCCGAAATTTGGGACGAAAAAAAGAAAATCATTGTTAACAAAATCATAAAAAACTTTGAGTGTAAAAGCAAAAAAACATCTTGGTCAACACTTCCTGACAGATGAAAACATAGCGAGAAAAATTGTAGAAGGCTTAAGCTTTGAAAACTACAATAATATCATGGAGGTTGGTCCGGGAATGGGAGTCCTTACAAAATATCTATTGGAAAAAGACCAATATATTTATCTTGCTGAAATTGATAACGAGTCCATCGAATATTTGAAAAATCATTATTCAAAAATTACAGATAAAAATTTCGTAGGAGATTTTTTAAAGCAGGATTTTGCTTTTATCAATAATGAACAGCTTGCTATTATTGGCAATTTCCCCTATAATATATCTTCGCAGATCCTTTTTAAGATCATAGATCATTATGAGCTTATTCCCGAAATGGTAGGAATGTTCCAGAAGGAAGTTG
Organism: Chryseobacterium sp. B21-037; assembly: GCF_028570785.1. Taxonomy (NCBI): domain Bacteria; kingdom Pseudomonadati; phylum Bacteroidota; class Flavobacteriia; order Flavobacteriales; family Weeksellaceae; genus Chryseobacterium; species Chryseobacterium sp. B21-037. Next base: position 255,596 of record NZ_JALGCB010000001.1, on the reverse strand, counting down.
CAGAAAGAACAGCTGCCGTTCCGAGAACAAAAGACTATGGCATTTTATCTGTTCTTATTCAGGCGTACTATGATGTATCCTATATGTTTACTGTTCATGAAAATGTTTTCAACCCACCACCAAAGGTAAAATCAGGAGTTATCAGGCTAACCAGAAATCCCAAAGAAGGTTTAGCCGGCAATGAAGTCCTGTTTAAGCAAATTGTAAAGGCAGGATTCAACCAGAGGAGAAAGAAATTATCCAACTCTCTTAAAATACTGAATATTCCTGAAGCATTAAAAACGCATGAATTTTTAGATAAGAGAGCTGAAGAACTCAGCGTTAACGATTTTATTTCTTTTACAAAACAGTGGAAAGAAAACGCATAATAATAAACTAAGAAATAAAGAAATAGGAAAAGCCTTTCAGATATCTGAAAGGCTTTTCAATTTACAATCTATAAATAAATAATTTATTCTCTGTTTTTAAGTAATATCCAACCGGACCAGTTCATCTGGGCTTTTGACTTAGGATATTCAAAGTTAAATTTATACCAGTACGTAGCGGTAGATAATCTCTTTCCTCCTACGGTTCCATCCCAGATCGGATTTTCTTTAGAGAACCTGAACATTTCCACACCATATCTGTCATAAATAGATCCGGTAAAGTTATTAAAGTTCTTTAGAGACGACAGGTCAAGAACATCATTGATTCCATCTTCGTTAGGAGTAATAATATTGGAAATCTTTAAAGTAAAGAAGTCAAGTGTTCCCACACAATGTGTTCCCTGTATTCTTACCTGAAGATTATATGTTGTATTATCCAATAACCCCGTAAACACGTTAGAAGCCTGCCATGAAATTCCGTTATCAATAGAATACTCAAGTACTCCAGGAATATTATTAAGCGATGGATTTACCGCTGTGATTGTTAATGTATTATTGCCATAATTTAATCCGGTAATAAAAGGCAATGTAGCTCCCATCACTTTCACCGTGAATACTTTTGTACAGTACCCATTATCTATAGTAACAGAATAAATACCCAATTGGTCTACAGAAATCGTTTGCGTCGTTTCACCCGTACTCCATAAATAAGTATAATTAGGTCCGGCTCCCGCATCTAGTGTAATTCTGTCTCCGATACACATTTCAACATCTTTCAAAGGAGAGGTTATTTCCGGAACTACTTCTACTGTGATTGTAGCAGGCTGCAATGATTTACATCCTTTTGCTCCGATAGCATATACTGTAAACGTTGTAGTGTTGAATAAAGTTACGGTTTGTGTATTACCGGTTCCCGGGAAATTATTCCATTGGTAAGTAACTCCGCCAGTAGCCGTAAGGTCTACTGAATCTCCCGGACATATTTTCAGTTTTGTGGAAACAACATGTGCGGTAGGGGTAACCTCTTTTGATAAAGTTAATTTAATCAGCCGACTACAGAACCCTCCATTAGACACCACAACATATAAAATCTGTCCATCATTACCATTATAATTAAGCGGAGTGGTAATATAATTATCATTTTGCGCTAAAGCATCTGCCTGATTTTCATAAAAATGGAATACCGCATTAGGTGTTGTACTTATTGAAGGCATTGCTGTAGTCAAATCAAATGTTGTGACATCCGGCGTAGAGCATAACAATAGCGTAGCATCATTGGCATTAGGAGTTGTCCCCCCATGAATCTGTATAGATGCTTTCCCCGGACATGGATTTCCCGGAAAAGTAACTTCAATAGTATAGGTTCCCGGCTGTACTGCTGTAATGGTATTGGTTGTTGCTCCCGGTACAATGGCACCGTTGTAATACCATTGATACGCCATATTAGGATCACTCACTGAAGCTGTCAGTACCTGAGGAACATTATCACAAACATTGATATCTGATGGCAATGTGCCTCCATCCGGATCCAATAATTCCACTCCTATATTAAAAGATCCACCTTCTAAAAATACCGCTGAATCATAACTTGTATCGATCGCATCAGCAAGAACCATTTTGAAATGATAGGCCTGTCCCGGAATTACCGTTGCGGTAGCCGTAAGAGGAACGGTTCTACCGTTAAAATTAGTCTCAATATTAGTTGTATTATATCCTCCGAAGAATGTTGGATTAATTGCTCCACAACTCAAAGGGCTCCCATCAAACTGAGTATCCGGGTGAATATTGGTTACACTTACGGGTCCGGCACCACTGGGTAATACCGCCATATTGACGTAAGGTGCTGTACCCGCTACAGGTTTAAGCAACAGCGCAAATGCATCGGAATAACTGCATGGAAAGGATGTTGTATATTCTTCGGAAGCAAATAAATAATTAAATTTCACCTGCGAAGAAGTAGGAACGAAATCAAACTCCAATACAACAGCATCATTTAGATTCACTGACGGATTGGTAGCAGCTACCAGATCCGGGTCGCTTCCTGTACCGACAAGGTCACTTAAAGGACTCAATACATCTATATAGCTGTTTCCGGTCCTGTTCGCCTTTCCGGTCACAAGTACAATTCCATCTTTAAAGGGAAAGTTTGTGGTACCCTTATGAAAGTAACCCCACGCCCTATTGACATCACTTGCCGGTAAAGAAGGATTTACCTGGACATTTGACACATTGGGAGTAACACATGAGTTTGTTCCTGATGAAATAAGCACGTCTTTTACAAGCTGAGTAATGTTGTAAGCAGACTCATTATATCCCGGTGCATTTACATCGATAAACGCCCCTGCTTTGGCAGCTAAATTAGGTCTTGGCTTAGGAACTTTTCTGGGATTAATACTTTGTGAATGATAAATATTCAGCGAAACTAAAAAAAAAGAAAACAACAGGAGATATCTCTTCATAATATTTTTGTTTCAACAAATTTAAATTATTTTTAAACATACCACATACATATTTAACATTATTATGTTAAAAAAACAAAGCCTTTCAATTATGAAAGGCTTACATTTAAGAGTATATTTTTAAAAATTAATTCCTGTTTTTCAACAATATCCATCCTGTTCGTAATTCTAATTTTTTACTCGCAGGATTCTCCCACTGTACTCTGTACCAATAAGTAGCAGTTGGCAGGGCTAATCCTTTTACTGTTCCATTCCAGGCAGGTTCTAACTTAGTAGCTTTAAAGAGTTCCTGTCCATATCTGTTGAAAATAGAAGCCGCAAAATTATTATATCCGCTTATTCCCGAAAAGTCGATTGTGTCATTCTTTCCATCTGAGTTAGGAGTGATAGCATTACTAATCACAAAGGTGAAGTAGCTTAATGAGGTACTACATTTGGCATCCTTTACCCTTACCATCAGATTATAATTTGTGTTATTTAGTACATTATTAAATATATTGGAATTCTGCCAGGTAAGCCCTCCGTCAATAGAATATTCCAATGTTCCTCCGGTAGGATTGGTTGCACTTAAAGTCAGCACATGGTTTTCATAAACAATATTGGTGAACTGTGGCAGATTAGGATTTAATAGCTGAGCGGTAAACGCTTTCGAACAGGTTCCATTACTTATGGTAACCGTATAGGTTCCAGTAATATTTGTTGAAATTGTTTGAGTCGTTGCTCCGTTACTCCATATATAAGTGTAATTCGGACCACTTCCGGCATCCAGGATTCCTGTATCACCGGCACACACATATACATCCTGTAAGGTAGAGGTAATAGCTGGTACTACTTCAATAGTAATCGTGGCAGGAACCAGTGATGTACATCCGTTCCCTCCCAGCGCATATACTGAGTAAGTTGTTGTAACCGTTGGAGAAACCACCTGGGTATTTCCGTTTCCGGTCAATCCGACCCAATTATAAGTAATCCCTCCGGAAGCTGTTAATGTAACAGATTCTCCGGCACATATTTTTGATTTTGAGGCAGTCACTGATGCAACCGGTGGCCCTACGATCACGGTAACCGTTGCAGGGTTTGTTGAAATACATCCATTAGCTCCTACAGCATATACAGTATAAGTTGTAGTGACTGTCGGAGAAACCGTTTGTGTACTCCCGTTTCCGGTCAGACCCGTCCAGTTATAGCTTACTCCTCCGCCGGCTGTTAAAGTCACCGACTCTCCTACACAAATTTGAGCGTGGGAAGAAGTTAAGGTTGCCGTTGGTGGTGTTTTATTTTCCACCACCGTAACATTGGCTGTGTAGCTACAGTTTACATTTCCAGGCTGTGTTGTATTCTGTACTGTTAATGTATACGTTCCGCCTGCATTAACAACCGGTGTTAATGTATTGGCCCCTGAAACAATATTCCCCCCTGTTGTAGTCCATAATATGGAAGAACCTGCCGGCACGACTGATGCCGATGCGTCCAATGTAATCTGTGTCGTTGTACATGTAATAGTTGGTGGAGTTGCAATCGTTAATGTTGTTTCGGCAGTTTTTAATAGCTGCAGATTGACTACATAACTACATCCGCCATTCTTCACCAGAACATAAACCGTTACATTCCCTGGCGTCGGATAAGCTGTTGGTACCGCAATCGTATTGGCGTTTCCTGCATTAGCGTCCGCTAAATTGGCATAGTAAGCAAAGGTTGCCGTTCCTACCGTTGTAATTTGTGGCTGAGCAGAAGTAAGATCATATGTTAAATTACCTGGTTGATAACATTTAAGCAAAGTAGCATTTTGCACTGTAATAGGTTGGGAAACCTCAATTGTTATACTTGCAGGATTTTGAGAAACACATCCATTTGCTCCAACAGCAGTTACCGTATAAGTGGTGGTAGTGGCTGGTGTTACGGTTTGCGTATTTCCCGTCCCCGGTAATCCCGTCCAATTGTACGTAGCCCCACCGGAAGCAGTTAATGTTACAGTCTCCCCTGCACAGATTAATACTTTAGTTGCCGATACAGTCGTAGTTGGAGGAGCACTATCCCCTACTACAGTAACGGTTGCAGTTGCTGTACACACTACATTTCCGGGCTGGTAGGTATTGGAAATAGTCAATGTGTAAGTTCCAGCCGCATTCACTACAGGAGTTAAAGTGTTTCCTCCGGAAACAATATTTCCACCTGTGGTAGTCCAGTTAAATGTAGATCCTGCAGGATATACAGAAGTCGATGCATTTAATGTTATTTGTGAATTAGCACATGTAAGCGGTGTAGGAGGAGCTATTGTCCCCGTCATTTGAGGGGCTTTGATCAACTGGAGCTGAGCAACTTTTGAACAAAATCCGTTTTTAACCAGAACATAGACCGTCTGTCCTCCAGGACTTGAATATGTTGCCGGTGTTGCTATCGTATTTCCATTTCCGGCATTGGCATCCGCTAAATTGGCATAATAAGCAAATGTAGCTCCTGGAGTTGTACTGATCGATGTCTGAGCAGCCGGTAAATTAAATATTGCATTTCCTGGAGCATAGCAGGCTGTCAACGTTGCATTTTGTACCGTAGGTGAAGTTCCGCCTACGATCGTTACAGTGGCCGTTCCCGGGCATGTATTTCCTGCAAGAAGCACCTGAAGTGTATAAACTCCTGGTTGGGTCGCTGTATAAGTCGCGTTGGTAGCTCCAGCAATAGGATTATTATTCAAGAACCACTGGTAGGAAGCTGTTGCATTCTGGATCGATGCAGTAAGTACCTGAGGAGTATTGTCACACATATTAATAGACGGAGGAAGTGCTACTCCTCCGGGACCTAAAATCTGAACTCCGATATCGAAGGATCCTGCCTCCAAAAAAACAGCAGAATCAAAATTTACGTCCTGATAATCCGCTAAAACCATTTTAAAATGATAGGTTTCACCTGGAATTACCGTTGCTTTTGCTGTTAAAGGAACCGTGCGTCCGTCAAAGTTGGTTTCAACCTGAGGATTATTCATTCCAGCAAAATATTGTGCATTTTTAGGACCACAAGCCAAGCCTGAAGGAATAATATTGGTTACACTTACAGGACCTGCACCATTGGGTAAAACTGCTAAATTAGTATAAGTAGGATCACCGACTTTTTTCAATAATAAGGCAAAGCCATCTGCGATACTACACGTAAAAGTTCCTGATGGTGAGTATTCTTTAGAAGCAAATAAGTATCGAAAAGAAACTTCAGTAGAACTAGGTACAAAGTCAAATTCGATATAAGTAGCATCCCTTAAATTGGCATTATTAACATTCAGGGCTGTTGCTAAGTCAACGTCACCTCCTGAAGGAAGTGGATCGCTTAAGACACTTTGAAAGTTATTTCCTGCTTTTCTGGCAAATCCCGTTACAAGGACAATACCTTTTGAAAAGGGAAAGTTGGTCCCTGCCTTATTAAAATAACCCCAGCTTCTGTTCTGATCCGTTGTTGGTAGATTAGGAGATACATTTACATTACTTACATTGGCTGTGGTACACGTAGACCCTCCTGCAATAAGAACATCTTTTACCAACTGAGTAATGTTATAGTTAGATTCTGGATATCCGGCTGCATTTACATCAATAAATGCTCCGGCTTTCATACTTTCAGCTGTAGGTTGTTTTAGTTTAATGTTTTGACCCCTGTTCTGGGAGAACACTATATTACCTGCAAGAACTAAAAATAAAGCCAGAAATAAACTTCTCATCCTCCTATTTAACATTTTATATTGTTTTAAACAAAAATACTATTTTTTTTAATTGAAACTCAAATCTATTCAAATTGTATTGTTAATAATGTAAACATATTTGTCTTAAAATACTCTTTATAATTTAATAAAACACAAAAAGACTAACGATTCGTTAGTCTTTTTGGAAATATGATTAATATTTTATTCAAAATTCTTCAGGAGGATCCAGCCGGTTTTCACTGCTTTTTCCTTACTGGCAGGATCTTCAAAAGTCACCTGATACCAATATGATGCAGTAGGTAAACGCTTGCCCTGGAAATATCCATCCCAATAAGGCCTTACTTTTTCGGCTTTATATACTTCTCGCCCGTAGCGATCAAAGATACTTGCAGTAAAATCTTTATACTCATTGATTCCTCTAAAGTCGATGATATCGTTTACATTATCTCCGTTAGGAGTAATTACATTTTTCATCATAAATGTAAAGTATTCAAGAAACCCTACACAACTGGTATTCTTCACACGAACCCTGATCGATATCAGCTTATTTTTTGGAACATTATTGAATATATTGGAAGGCTGCCATGTTAATCCATTATCAATAGAATATTCTAAAATTCCGTTACTTGGATTACTTGCGGTAATAACCATCGTACCACTGGAGTTATAATCCACTTTAATGACAGTTGGTATCACTGCTTTAATTACCTGTGTTGTAAATACCTTAGAACAAACACCATTGTCAATAGTAACGGTGTACGTACCGTTTGTTGCTACAGTAATCGTTTGTGTTGTTGCTCCTGTATTCCAGGTATAAGTATAGTTAGGACCAGCTCCGGCATCTAACGTAATCTGATCTCCGGTACAGATCATTCCTCCGGTAAGATTAGAGGTAATAGCCGGAACCACTTCTACTGTTACCGTAGCCGGTTGTAATGATTTACAACCCTGCACCCCAATCGCATATACGGTATACGTAGTCGTCTGAGTTGGACTTACTGTTCTTGTAGGTCCGTTTGTTGAAACGTCACTCCATTGGTATGTGGCACCACCAGAAGCTGTTAAAAGAACAGATTCACCGGAACAGATTTTCATTTTTGAAGAAATCAGCTGTGCTACAGGAGTCGCTTCTTTTCTCAATGTCAACTTTACCATTTTGCTACAAAATGCACCATTAGAAACTACTACATACAAAATTTGTCCGTCAGTCCCGTCGTAGCTGGCTAGGTTGTTTATGAAATTATTATTTTGGGCAACTGCGTCTGCCTGATTTACATAAAAGTGAAACACAGCTCCCGCAGTAGTACTGATCAATGGCATTGCTGTATTTAAATCAAAGTTTAAAGCATTTGGCGTCGTACAAATCTTAAGCACTGCATCATGTGCTGTAGGAGTTGTTCCTCCAACAATCGTAATAGTTGCTGATCCCGGACACTGATTTCCAGGTACCGAAACTTTTACCTCATAAACGCCAGGCTGTGTCGCCACATACTGAATGTTGGTAGCTCCCGGAATAGGAACGCCATCTTTAAACCACTGAAAGGTCATTCCCGGTACTGTAACTACCTGTGCTTTTAATATCTGTGGAGTATTATCACACATGTTTACTGTGCCAGGTAAAACCGTACCATTTCCATCAACAATTTTAATTCCGATATCAAAGGATCCACCTTCTAAAAAAACAGCTGAATCTAAACTTTGGTCATTGTAGTCTGATAAAACCATTTTAAAATGATAAGCAACACCAGGCGTTACATCGGCAATGGCTGTTAAAGGAATGGTTCTTCCGTTATAGTTTGTTTCTATATTTGAAGTATTATAACCCGCAAAATAAGAGTCGTTAAGAGCTCCGCAAGTTAATGGAGACCCATTATCCTGGTTTGCAGGACGTATATTCGTTACACTTACTGCACCTGCTGTTCCCGGAAGTACAGCGACATTCACGTAAGGTCCACCTGCTACAGGTTTTATCAATAATGCAAACGCATCAGAATAATTACACGGATAACCTCCTGTATATTCTTCAGAAGCAAATAAATAATTAAATTTTACCTGATTGGAGTTGGGTACGAAATCAAATTCCAATGCAACTGCATCCCGTTGGTTACTTAGGTTAGTTCCTGTAGCAGCTGCAAGGTCAGCATCACCTTGCATAGAAATACTTCCGGATAAGCTTCCGCTTACCAGAGAGTTCCCGGCCTGTCTTGCATAACCCGTAGTAAGTACAATTCCGTCTTTGAAAGGAAAATTGGTAGTAGCTCTGTGAAAATACCCCCAAAATCTGTCATTATTTGCAACATCATGATTCGGGCTTACTGTAACATTCGTCACATTCGGAGTTGAGCAGTTTGTACCTCCGTTAATCAGGATGTCTGTAACAAGCTGTGTGGGAGTAAAAGCAGATGGAGCATACGAGGCAACATTTACATCAATAAATGCTCCTGCCTTCAGACTTGCTGCCGTACTTTTTTCCTTTTGTGGCTTTCTTTGAGGCAGTTTCCCCAGATTTTGAGAAAACGAAAAGAGCGGAGCTAATAGCAATATTAAAAAGAAAAAGTAGTTTTTTAGTCTATAATTTAACATTTTGGTATTGTTTGTTCAAAAATAGCAAAAATAAACATATGATGTTAATATTTTACGAATCAAAAGCAGTAATTAGATAAAATAAATACTAAAAAAATAATTCACTGAAATTAAACAATAACAGTATCCGTATTTGGAAATAAAATATTTAATATTTCGCTCAAAATCAGAAAAATTAAAATTTAAATAAAAATAAGACTTATAAAAAAGAGTTTCACACACTCAAGAAGTATATTGTATCTATATTGAACCATCTTTTTTAGATCATCAATTTCATTCTGAAGCCTCAATATCTGATCTTTTAAAGCTTTTATCTCGTTCTTGTTGGAATTCACACTGCTTTTCAATATCACTTTTTTTGCCCGTTCATTGTGATCTTCATCGTCCTCATCCTCATTGATCTCCTCAATATCTTCCTGAATATCTTCAATATCTTCGTTAATTTCTTCGATATCCTCACTGATCTCTTCGATATCTTCGCTGATTTCCTCTATATCTTCACTGATCTCTTCAATGTCTTCCTGAATATCCTCAATGTCTTCCTGGATATCTTCGATCTTTTCGTGGCTCCTGTTAACAGACATCTGAATGAATATTGCCAGGTAAATGGCTTCCAATGAAACTACAGTAGTAAGGATAAGAAGCATTTTATCAAATTCTACAATATGAAGTAAAGGCAGCAGAAATGAAATAATAAAAAATAAGGTATGGGCTATAAGGGATGGAATAGAACCAATCCACCAGGTAATTCCATTAGCAATTCTTTCAAGAACTTCTGTTTTTTCAGTGTTTGATTTCATTATTTCCTCTTTATAAAAATTCTTTACTAACTCCTAATCCAAATAATGCAAAATCATATTTTGCAGGATCCTTATCATCAAACTGCCTGATTACCTGATCGAGCTCTTCTACTGTTTTCCAGTCGTTCTGAGTTCTTGTAATCAGACTAAGCTTTCTCGAAATGTTCCCGGTATGAACATCCAGCGGAATCGACAGGTATTTCGGGTCTATATTTTCCCAGATACCAAAGTCTACACTTCGTTTATCTTTTCTAACCATCCACCGTAAGAACATAATGATTCTTTTGGAAGATGAATTTTTGTAAGGTGAGCTCACATGCTTATGACTTCTGTGTTTAGATGTTTCTAAGAAAGAAGTCCTGAACCTTTCAATAGCATGCAAAAAATTAAATTCGGAATCTTTGATCAGGAAAAGATTTTCCAGGCTTTCATTTTCTCTGTAAACCTTATTAAATTGCTGTATAAAATAAGTAAAGTCTTCTCCGTTAAAAGTTCTGTGGATACTTTTGTCCCGAATCGAATCCAGATCTTTTTCTGAAAAATTCATAACAAAATCGTATGGAGAGTTCCCCATGATATCCAGCATTTTTTCTGCAGAACGGATAATAGATTTTCTGTTTCCCCACGATATGGTTGCGGCCAGGAAACCTGCAATCTCAATATCCTGCTTTAAGGAAAAACGATGGGGAATCTGGATCGGATCATCTTCAATAAAATCATAGTTATTATACTGATCCGATTTTTCATTCAAAAAATCTCTTAACTCTTCAAAATTCATAACTTCATCTAAATTTTCACACTTTCCAATGCTTTCGGCAGGAATGTATTAGGAAAAACAGTTCTTGCCTCATCGGTAAATACGGTCAGATCTCCATACCTGTTGGAAAAATGCCCAAGAATAAGTTTACCTACCTCCGCTTTCTGTGCTATCGTAGCTGCTTCCAAAGCCGTAGCATGTCCGGTATAATCCGCCATTTCCTTTAAATCATGTAAAAAGGTTGATTCATGATACAAAACAGTAACATTCTTTATAATAGGAATCACAGATTCCAGATATCTTGTATCACTACAAAAAGCATACGAAACCGATGGCATAGGATCCACTGTTAGGATTTCGTTTTTCAGAACATATCCGTCACTAAGCACAAAGTCCTTCCCTGCTTTTATATTATGATAATCACATACTTCAATTTCATTGTACTTGGCTATCTCCTTCATATTGATATGTCTGTCCTTCGGCTTTTCCTTAAAAAGATAACCGTTACAGTAAATCCTGTGATCCAAAGGAATTGTAAACACCTCTACTCTATTGTCCTCATAGATCTTTTCGGAATAATCCTTGTCCAGCTCGTGATAAATAACTTCAAATCCACGATGGGTTTCCGTAATGGTAAAAATGGTTTCCAGCATTTTTTTAATCCCCTTAGGACCATACACGTGTAAAGGAGTTTCCCTGCCCAGCAAACGGAAAGAAGCAATAAGTCCCGGTAACCCGAAACAATGATCCCCATGAAGATGGGAAATAAAAATATGATTAATCTTTGAAAACCTTGCTTTGGCTTTTCTCAACTGAACCTGTGTACCTTCTCCACAATCGATCAGGAAATGTCTTTCTTCCATTTCAAGCAACTGTGCCGTGGGAGAGGTATTAATCGTAGGAATTGCTGAATTAAAGCCTAATATCGTTAAATAAGTACTCAAATCAATAGTTTATTATAGCAAATGTACGACAGAAATTTTGGATATGCCTGTTTCTAAAACTATTATTGATATTCACCGGCAACTTTAAGGTGATCCAGAAACAAATCCAAAGCCTGTTTCCGGTGGCTGATCTTATTTTTGTCTTCAGGATTCATTTCAGCAAATGTTCTTTCATGCCCTTCCGGAACAAAAATCGGATCATATCCAAATCCTTTATGTCCTTTATTCTCTGTCAACAGATTTCCGTAAGCCCTCCCTTCAAAATATTGAGCTCCGTTTTCATCATAATAACATAAGACTGTAATAAAATAAGCTTTTCTGTTTTCAACGCCTTCCATTTCGCCTAAAACTTTTTCTATATTTTTTGCAAAATCATGATCTCCTGCATAACGTGCCGAAAAAATCCCCGGACGACCGTCCAAAGATTCCACAACCAATCCGCTGTCATCTCCAAGACTTGGAATCCCTGTCTTTTCAAAACAATATTTTGCCTTGATAAGGGCATTGGCATTAAAAGAGTCTCCATCCTCTACAATCTCCTCGTGGATGTCGTAATCTGTAAGACTTTTGACAGTATAACCTCCTCCTAATATTTGTTGAATTTCTTCCTTTTTATGTTGATTGTGCGTTGCAACTAATAATTCCATATCCTTTTCATTTTTTTAATTAAATTTCAGCGTAATGTACCTTGTACTTTTTCATAAAGAGATAGTAAAACAGAGAAAAAAGTATAATCCCCACTACCAGCAATATCCATTCAGAAATTTTAAATGCTTCTGAAAAACTTTCATTTTTTGTATACGTAATCAATAATGATGAACATAAGTTATTAAAGCCATGCAGCAACATCGGCAATAAAAGCGACTTTGTCCTTTCATAAACAATCCCTAAAACGCAGCCCAGCAGAACTGCTCCCACAAACTGCCATGGATTCCCATGCACCAGTCCAAAAATAATGGAAGCATACAAGATCGCTTTCCAGGGTTTTACTCCTTTATTGATAAGTCCTTTCTGAATAATTCCTCTAAAAATAATTTCTTCAAAGATCGGAGCCATAATCACAGCCGTTATGATCATAACGACAGGATCATCTGTCAGCTGATTCATCAACTCACTGAAAAACTCATAATATTTCCCGAAAAAAGGCCCGGTTACAGGAATCTGAGAGGTTATAAACTCAGAAATAAACATCATCCCTATCATCATTGGAAAAATCAGAAGATAGGTATAGAAATTGGTAGGAGAAAAATTGAAATTCAGCTTTTGTTTTGTGGTAGGCCTAACAATGAAAAAATCAAAAAAAGCAATTGCCGTTAAAAATCCTGCTGCATTGGATAACATAAAAAACCAATCTTTGAGCTGTAGGTTTTCTTTAAAAATCAGCATCCAAAAGAAGTTCAGAAAAGTGACGAACAAGGTTCCCACAAATAATCCTCCTAATAAAACAACGCCACCGATCCATGTAAAAGTATAGTTTGGATATCTGCTGTTTTTCATGTTTTTCCTTTGTAATAATTAAGGAACAAAGGTAATTTTTTTGAAGGCCTTAAACAACAAAAAAAGAAAATTCTTAGGGCTGTTTAAATTCCGGAAAGTGATTCGGTTCCGACATTCCGGTTATCCTTTGATTCCGAATATACCGGGGAGTTTTCTTTTTGTTTTGCAATTTATTTGACAGCGTCATAAAAAATCACGATTTTTGCAACTTCAAAATACACTATGTCAGACTTAATCAAAGAAATACAAAAAAGAAAAACATTTGGGATTATTTCTCACCCTGATGCCGGAAAAACAACCTTGACGGAAAAGTTACTTCTTTTCGGGGGAGCTATTCAGGAAGCTGGTGCAGTAAAATCCAACAAGATAAAAAAAGGAGCTACCTCCGACTTTATGGAAATTGAAAGACAGAGAGGGATCTCTGTTGCCACTTCCGTATTGGCTTTTGAATACAAAGGGCACAAAATAAACATTCTGGATACTCCCGGGCACAAGGATTTTGCCGAAGACACGTATAGAACATTAACTGCAGTTGATTCCGTAATCGTCGTGATAGACGTGGCAAAAGGAGTTGAGGAACAAACGGAAAAACTGGTTCAGGTTTGTAGAATGAGAAACATCCCGATGCTGGTTTTCATTAATAAACTGGACCGTGAAGGTAAGGATGCTTTTGACTTGTTAGATGAAGTTGAACAAAAATTGGGTCTTAGTGTAGTCCCTCTTTCCCTGCCAATTGGAATGGGTAGTGACTTCCAGGGTATTTATAATATCTGGGAAAACAATATCCAGTTATTTCTGGAGGAAAAAAAGCAAAAAGTTGGTGAGACGGTTAAATTTGATGATATCAACGATCCTGCCATCGATGAACTGATCGGGGAAAAAGCGGCTAAAACTTTACGTGATGAGCTGGAGCTCGTGCAATCCGTTTACCCGGAATTCAGTCGTGAAGACTATATGAAAGGTGATTTACAGCCGGTTTTCTTTGGATCTGCTTTGAACAACTTTGGGGTACGTGAATTATTGGATGCTTTTATAGAAATTGCACCTATGCCTCAACCTAAAGAAAGCGATACCCGAATTGTAAAACCTGAGGAAAATAATTTTACAGGATTCGTTTTCAAAATCCATGCTAATATGGATCCTAAACACAGAGACCGCCTGGCATTCGTTAAAATTGTATCCGGAACTTTTAAAAGAAATGAAAATTACTTATTAGTAAGAGAAGGTAAAAAAATGAAATTCTCATCTCCTAATGCTTTCTTTGCAGATAAAAAAGAAGTAGTAGATGAAAGTTTCCCTGGTGATATTGTAGGATTACACGATACGGGAAGTTTCAGGATTGGTGATACATTAACCGGTGGAGAAAAATTGAGCTTTAAAGGAATACCTAGTTTCTCTCCTGAACATTTCCGTTATATCAATAATAACGACCCACTTAAAGCTAAGCAATTGGCTAAAGGTATCGATCAACTAATGGACGAAGGGGTTGCTCAGTTATTTACCCTTGAAATGAACAACCGAAAAATAATCGGAACGGTAGGTGCGCTTCAGTATGAAGTTATTCAATACCGTCTTGAGCATGAATACGGAGCAAAATGTACGTACGAACCTCTTTCTATGCACAAAGCATGTTGGGTGGAAGCAGATGAAAAATCTGAGGAATTTAAAGAATTTGCAAGGCTGAAACAGAGATTCCTGGCAAGAGATAAGTATAACCAGCTTGTATTTTTAGCGGATTCTTCGTTTACCATCCATATGACTCAGGAGAAATTCCCGAATGTCAAACTCCATTTCATCAGTGAGTTCAGTCAACAATAAAAAATTGTTACCCAATAATTTAAAACCGTTCAGCAGATACTGAGCGGTTTTTTTTGTACAAATCTATAAAACAAAAGCATTCCCCATTTGTAAAATAGTTTTACAAACAATACAAACGCCTCATTACATAGCACTTAAGATTTTACCGAAAGAATACAGTCTTTTTACAAGCGAAGCTTTGATCACCCAGCTAATTTTACCTCATCAAAAAAATTAATCTTATGAAAAAGTATATCTTACTTATTGCTTTATCCACCTCCTTTATAGCATGTAAAAAAAGTGAAGCAACGCAATCTCAGCTGAAAGAAGCTGTACAATCTGTTGACAGTTCTGTTGTTGCCGCATCAGAAGGCATCAATAAGATGGCCAACACGGCAGATGCTGTATTTGATTCTGCCAATGTAAAAATCAAAGAATTTGATCAAGCTCAAAGCAACCTCAAAGAAACTATTGAAGCGACCTCAAAAAGCGTAGACTCCCTTTCGCAGCAGATTACTTCCACCCGGCTTGAATCAAAAAAGAAAAGAAAGATTCTACGGAAAAAAAAGCTGAAAAAATGGTGATCAATGTTCCTTCTCCAAAGATCATTAGAGAAACCCGGGTTGTTTATAAAGATAAAAACAACAAGGCAAATGAAGAAGCAAATATTTCTAAAAACAAAATGATAAAAACGGGTACCCTGGAATTAAAAGTTGAAAACGCCGAAACAGCCAAAGACCTTGTAAGCGAGCAAATAAGAAAATATGATGGTTTTATAAGAAGTGAAAGTATTTCTTCGGGTAATGATGATAAGAAAACGGCTTATCTGCGAGTAAAGGTTCCCATCCAGAAATTTGAATATCTTATGGCTGATCTCAGTAGTATCGGCTCTGTTGAAAAAAAAGAAACAGAAGTTTCCGGGCAGAATTATCTGGAAAATACTATGTGTGATCTGGAAATTACTTTGTACGGAACAACATCATGGTATGCGGAAGATAAAGAACCTGAAACTTTTGGTAATCGCTCGATCGCTGCCATCTCTTCAGGATGGGATGTTATCACAGGAATTTTTTTATTTTTCCTGCCTTTCTGGCCTGTATTCCTTATCGGAGGGATCGGATATTATTTTTACAAAAGAAAAAACAAAAATATTCCCAAAAGCCCTTCTCATTAAGTACAAAATCACCTTCAGACCTGGGGGTGTTTTATTTTTAATTTTTTTTTAATGCCCGGAAGGTCATAAAGAAAATATTCTTTACTAACTTTATGATACAGAATTAAAAAACGAACACCTGGCAGTATAGACCAATTTCCAAAGTCCGGTCAGGTGATTATTAAATAAAATCTTACTTTATTCAATGCTTATATAAAGAAGATCATATAAAAGAAACAATATTATATCTTAATATTTTGTGGTGCGTGTATATGAAAGGCTCTCGATCGAGAGCCTTTCATTATTTCATATTCACTACTTTATCTACAACATACCTGGTATTTCCTCTCCATGGTAAGGCTCCTTTATATTCTTTATAATGAAGATCAAAGCTTTTACCACTGTTGGTTTCAAGTTGTTTAAAAACTTCAGGATCGTTTACAGAAAACTCAAACTCGTAGCTTGTTATACTTCCTGTTTTTCCCCGGCCGAAGCCTTCCTGAATCAATTTACCTTCATACGTCTTAAAAACATATCCTTTCTTAATCGCGTAATTCAGATAACCTGATTTTACTCCTTCTCCGAAAACGAAGAAGTATTTATACCATACAAATACTCCTAAAAGAAGTACAATGACTCCGAGAGTAATCCACCAAGTTTTTTTCATAAATAGTTGTGTTTGTTTGTTTTTTTTATTTTGAAATACTTCTTGAAATCACAATTTTCTGGATTTCAGAAGTTCCTTCATAGATCTGGGTGATCTTAGCATCACGCATAAATCTTTCCACGTGATATTCTTTCACGTATCCATAGCCACCATGGATCTGTACTGCTTCAATAGAAGTATCCATTGCTACCTGGGAAGCATATAACTTTGCCATCGCTCCACTTTCAGAGATATCTTTTCCTGCATCTTTTTCAGTTGCAGCCTTAAAGCAAAGCATTCTGGCAGCTGTAATTTGCGTAGCCATGTCTGCTAATTTGAAGGCAATAGCCTGGTGGTTGATAATTTCAGTTTTAAACGCTTTTCTCGTTTTAGCATATTTCAAAGCCAGCTCATAAGCTCCGGAAGCAATTCCTAAAGCCTGAGAAGCAATCCCGATTCTTCCTCCATTTAGTACAGCCATAGCAAAATTGAATCCAAATCCATCTTCTCCGATTCTGTTCTCTTTTGGTACTTTTACGTTATTAAAGATCAAAGAGTGTGTATCACTTCCTCTGATTCCCAATTTATCTTCTTTCGGTCCGATTTCAAAACCTTCCCATCCTCTTTCCACGATAAACGCATTGATTCCCTTATGCTTTTTCTCAGGGTCAGTTTGTGCAATAACGATGTAATAAGTAGCCGTACCTCCGTTGGTAATCCAGTTCTTGATTCCGTTCAAAAGGTAATAATCTCCCTTATCCTCTGCAGTGGTCTTTTGTGATGTCGCATCAGATCCTGCTTCAGGCTCAGATAAAGCAAATGCACCAATTACCTGTCCACTTGCCAAAGGGGTAAGATATTTTTGTTTTTGTTCCTCAGAAGCAAATTTTTCCAAACCTGCACAAACTAATGAATTGTTTACAGACATTACAACCGCTGCAGATGCATCTACTTTTGCGATCTCCTCCATTGCCAAAACGTAAGAAACACTATCCATTCCTGCTCCACCGTACTTCGGATCTACCATCATCCCTAAAAGCCCCATTTCACCCATCTTCTTTACCTGCTCAGTCGGGAATTTCTGATCGCGATCTCTTTCAATAACCCCTGGTAATAGTTCGTTTTGTGCAAAATCTCTTGCTGCCTGCTGTATCATCAGCTGTTCTTCGGATAAATTAAAGTCCATAAAAATTAATAATTAGATGGTCGTAAATTTACACTTTTTAAGCAAATCTGAAAAAATAATTACTATTATAAAATTCCAGTGAGGTTTATGCTATTTTCACAAAAATGCTTATATTTAGATTTCCTTAAAAATTACATAAAAAATTATGACGATCAAAAGATTATTCGATATACCTCACTATGCTTTGGAGAAATTTCCTAAAACGGACATGTTCGTTACAAAGTATCAGGGTGAATGGAAAAAAACATCTACACAGGAATTTATCAATCAGGGAAACAAAATATCCAGGGGACTTTTAAAGCTTGGAATAAAACCCGGAGATAAGATTGCACTCATTACCACCAATACCCGTACGGAATGGGCGGTGATGGATTTGGGACTCTCCCAGATCGGTGTTGTTTCAGTCCCTGTATATCCAAGCATATCCCATGAAGATTACGAATTCATCTTTAATAATGCCGAAATACAATATTGCTTTGTTTCTGATAAAGAATTGCTTGCTAAAGTAATGAAGGTGAAGCATAACATTCCTTCTTTACAAGGGGTTTTCACATTTGATATGATCAGTGGTGCTCCAAACTGGCGTGAAATTTTGGATCTGGGTGAAGATGATTCTACACAAATTGAAGTGGAAGATCTTTCGAATGCCATTAATTCTGAAGACTTGGCCACCATTATTTATACTTCAGGAACTACAGGAAGGCCTAAAGGAGTAATGCTTACCCACCATAATATCGTTTCCAATGTTCTGGGTTCTGTTCCAAGGATTCCCAAGAAAAGAAGCCTTGACTATAAAGAAACAAGAGTGTTAAGCTTTTTGCCGATCTGTCATATTTTTGAAAGAATGCTTTTCTACCTGTTCCAATACAATGGGTTCTCCGTTTATTTCGCTGAAAGCATTGATAAAATGGGAGAAAATGTAAAGGAGGTAAAACCTCATTATATGAGTGTTGTTCCGCGATTGGTAGAAAAAGTATATGATAAGATTTACAACACCGGATCTTCAGCAGGAGGATTAAAATCAAAAATCTTTTTCTGGGCCCTGAACCTGATCTCAAAAAAGAAAGAAGTTTCAAAGCCTTCCGGTCTTTTGGAACTTATTGCTGATAAACTTGTATTTTCAAAATGGAGAGAAGGTCTGGGAGGTGAAATCATCACTTTGGTTTCAGGTTCTGCAGCACTTTCCACAAGATTAAACCTGATGTTTCAGAATGCCGGGATTCCTATTCTGGAAGGATATGGATTAACGGAAACATCGCCCGTGATCTCCGTAAATAGTTTTGATAAGATGAAAATCGGAACCGTAGGACTTCCATTGGATAATTTACATGTAAAAATCCAGGAAGACGGTGAAATAACAGTAAAAGGTCCTTCTGTTTTTAAAGGTTATTTTAAAAATGAAGAAATGACAAAAGAAGTTTTTACTGAAGACGGATATTTTAAAACCGGAGATATCGGAAATATTGATGCTGACGGCTTTCTACAAATCACCGATCGTAAGAAAGAAATGTTCAAAACATCCGGAGGTAAATATATTGCACCACAGATTATAGAAAACCTGGCAAAAGCTTCTAAATTCATAGAACAGATTATGGTAGTCGGTGACGGCGAGAAAATGCCATGTGCACTTATTCAGCCAGACTTTGAATTTGCCAAAAGCTGGGCTATGAGAAATAATCTGAATGTAGGCTCTACTCCTCAGGAAATTGCAAAAAGCCCTGAATTAAAAGAAAGAATAGAAAAAGAAATTGATGGCATTAATGAACATCTCGGAAACTGGGAAAAAATTAAAAAGATTGAATTGACTCCTGAAGTATGGAGTATTGAAGGAGGTCTTTTAACGCCTACTCTTAAACTCAAGAGAAAAGCGGTCAAAGAAAAGTTTATTAATTTATACAATAAAATGTATGAGCATCATGAATAAAATAGTAACCGCCCTTACAAGGGCGGTTTTTTATGTTTTATATATCTCTTGTTCATCCTTATAAAGTCACATAAAATTTCATCATTATAAATATTTTAAATACAATTCTTAAATTTTATTATTCAAATAAACGCAATAAAGTTTTAATTAACATAATTTTCATTTTTTTATTGTTTTTTAATAATACGACCACCCCGTTAGGAACAATTATTGAACTGTCTGTTATACACCAAAACAGAATATTATGAAAAAGTTGATATTGCTAACCCTGGGTTTAGGGATATTTGCAGTGAGTTGCGGAACCAAGGAGCCCCAAATGTCATCAGGAACTACAGATTCTACAGCAGTAGATAAAACTGTGAAAACAGCCCCTTCTACTACTGATACAGTCAAAACAAAGACATTACCTCCTGATAGTATCAAAATGAAAATGGATACCGTAAAAGCTCCCGCAACCCGATAATAAATTTTTAACCTAAATATGGAAAATCCGCAGCTGAAACGCTACGGATTTTTTTATGGAGTACAGATTTTGATTCTGGTGCTAATTTTAGTTTTCGTGATTAGTGGTATTGCTTTCAAAAGTACACATTCCTCTCTATGAAAAATTGTAAAATTGTAAACCTGGCTAAAGAAACAACCATTTTACTTTTCCTTCGGAATATACCTTGTCAAAAAATTTTTTAGGGGTAAAACCTGTAAGCGCCTTAAAATCTTTTATCAGGTGGGATTGATCATAAAACAGGTGATCATAGCTTAGTTCGGTAAGAGTTTTCTTCCCGACATGCTCCAGGAGAGTTTCTCTGAACCGTTGAATTTTCCTGAAATCGGACGGACTTTTACATAAATAAAGATCGAAAAGCTTATTAATCGTCTGCCTTGTTGTTTTATATTCGCAGGCATGAGCTTCTATAGACTTATCCAGGTCCATCAGTACATCACCCACCAATTCATTAAGGAATGCATGATTGAAACCTATATACCTGGACATCCAAAAATCTTCAATCATTTCTACTCTTTTTTCAGGATCCTGTTCTTCTAAAATCGGAATCATTGAGGCTTCAAAATCATCATAAGGGAAAAACATTTTGGAAAAGTCCTTGGTATATTCTTTCAATGGGCGTTCTAAAAAAGCATTTAATCCCAATGGCTTAAAGTAAAAGGTTATTTCATTTAAGCAGCCTTGTATTAATACTTTTATAGGCCTTTTATAATGGCATATTAAGTCTGATGAAAATCCGCCGTTATTTTTTTCAATGACCCGTATCTCATTATTTTCAAACTGCAGCTCTACATTCCGGGATATTGATACAATACTGTAGTTATTAGGAAAAGTGAGATACTCTATATCCTCTGAATACCGGCTTTTATTCAGGAAATAATAACCTTCCAGAAAATTACCCAGCGTGGGATTCTTAGGTTTCATCAATTGCAGTTCCATCTCTTTTTCTTATAATGCTTTGATATCCAATAGATCTCAAAAATAACTGAAAAATTACATTATATCGTATTTTTATAATGAATATTAGCTTATATACTATTAATACTAATATTTTTCTATATTTGATCAACAAACATTAAAAGAAATTACTATGAAAAAATTATGGATCGGAGCAGTTTTAGGGTTATTTATTATGAGCAGCTGCGCCCAGAATAAAGAAAAGCGGGAAGAATTTAAAGATGAGCATGATAAAAATGCCATGAGAAATACAATGGGAGATTCTGCAGTTGCCAACTCTGACACGGCTCAAACCAACCCATCGGACAGTTTAAAAACGAAAACAGATTCTACAAAAGCAAAATAATAAAATAATCCGCAGAATTTCTGCGGATTTATTTTTACATAGAAGAAGAATACCATCAACTGGTGTTAAAAATTTATCATTAAAATAGATAATACCGTAACAATTTTCACTGTAGTACGACTTATGCATTGACATATTTATTACATTTGCAATCAATAAAAAAGTATTTATGAAAAAGTTAACGATACTCTCTTCAATCTTCGTGGGTGTATTTGCTTTTGCACAAGGTATCAAATTTGAGGATACCAGCTTCGCAAGCGTTGTTGCTAAAGCAAAAAAAGAAAACAAGCTGATCTTTATCGATGCCTATGCATCATGGTGTGGACCATGCAAACTGATGGCAAAAAACATTTTCCCATTGAAAAATGTTGGAGATTACTATAATTCTCATTTTATCAATGCCAAAATTGACATGGAAAAAGGGGAAGGAATTGACCTTGCCAAAAAATATAATGTAAAAGCTTTCCCTACCTACTTGTTCATTAATGCAAACGGTGAAGAAGTACACAGAACGTTAGGATACGTAGAAGAAAATGATTTCGTTCAGTTTGCTAAAGATGCGGAAGACCCGAATAAAAGACTGACTGCATTAAAGCAAAAATTCGAAAACGGAGAAAAAGATCCTGAATTCTTAAAGAATCTTGCCGGACTTACCATTTATAATGACTCGGAATTTGCGGGTAAAGTCCTGGATCGTTATTTCCAGGGAAAATCCAGTCTGAATCAGGAAGATGTTCAGATATTACTTGCCGGAATTCAAAGTACAGAAAGTCCTTTGTACAAAATTTTTAAAGATAAAAAAGCGGACATTGTGAAGGTCCTTCCTGGTGAAAAATACGATATGGTTGATAAGAATATTAAGATGAATACCATCGTTAAAAAGTCTTATAATGCCGACACCAAAACATGGAATGACAGTTACTTTTTAGCCGAAACCCAGAAGTTTCTAAGCAAAGAAGAATCTGAAAAAATCTTAAAAAGAGCAAAATCCAGCAGAGCATTGAAAAATAAGGACATTGCCACTTATGAGGCATTAACTTTAGATTTATACAAAGATTATTCGGCTGCCTCTTCTGAAGAACTGAATTCTATTGCATGGAACTTTTTTGAAAATGTAACCACAAAATCATCTCTTGAAAAAGCAATCCTTTGGGCTCAGGAATCGGTAAAGAAAAATGAAAGCTATGCAAATACAGATACCTTAGCGAACCTTTACAATAAGGTTGGGGATAAAAAGAATGCTAAAATCTGGGCTGAAAAGTCTGTAGCACTGGCTAAGAGTAGCGGTGAAGATGCTTCGGATACTGAAAAATTATTGAAGAGCCTTTAAACAACTTCTATATATAAATAAGAACCGCAGTGTAACTGCGGTTCTTATTTATATATATCCAATCAAGATATTAATATTCAAACAATACACTTCCCCAGGTAAATCCACTTCCGAAAGCGGAAAGAAGTACCAGGTCTCCTCTTTTGATTTTACCTTCTTCAATCGCTTCGCTTAAAGCAATCGGAATAGAAGCTGCCGTTGTATTCCCATATTTCTGGATATTGTTGTAGATTTTTTCATCCGGTAATCCGAACTTCTGCTGTACAAATTGGGCAATTCTCAGATTCGCCTGATGGGGAATAAACATATCGAGATCTTCAACTGTTTTTCCTGCTTTATTTAATGCTTCCACCATCGTTTCAGGAAATCTTGTTACCGCATGTTTGAATACGAAGTTTCCATTCATAATAGGATATACTTCTTTATTGGTAACATTTTCGGGCTCCTTTCTCATGCGATCACTCCAGCCGTATTTTGAACCCGGGAACTGGGTACATAATTCGTCTGCATATTTACCTTCAGAATGCATATTAAAGGATAAAACATCTCCCGCATTCTCGTCCTCAGTTGCAGAAAGGATAACAGCTCCTGCCCCATCCCCGAAAATCACGGAAACTCCTCTTCCTTCATCAGAAAAATCCAAACCAAAGGAATGTACCTCAGCGCCTACGACTAAAATATTTTTATAGGCTCCGGTTTTAATAAAAGCATTAGCTACACTCATCGCGTAAACAAATCCTGAACATTGATTCCTTACATCCAATGCTCCGATGGTATCGCATCCCAGCATATCCTGAAGCAATACCCCACATCCTGGAAAATAATAATCGGGAGAAAGCGTGGCAAAAACAATATAATCGATATCCTTAGCGGTTAATCCTGCTTTTTCAAGAGCTTTTTCAGACGCTTTGAATGCCAGGTAGGCTGTCGTCTCCTGTGAATCGTTTCTGTTTTTCCTGTGTCTTCTTTCTTTGATACCTGTCCTCTCCGTGATCCATTCATCATTGGTAGTCATTAATTTAGCTAAATCATCATTCGTTACAACATTATCCGGAACATAAAATCCGATTCCTTTTATTGTACTTTTAATCATATAGTTTTTTAATTTTGGCAAAGATAAACTTATTTGACCCATAGTATTTCAAAATATTAGTATTTTTACTTTATGCCAATCGATACGATATACAGAGATTCCCACTGCGAATGGGTGGATGTAGAAGCTCCAACCCCAGAAGATTTACAGTTTCTTCATGAAAGATATGAGATTAATAATCTCCTTCTGGAAGACACCCTTGATCCTAATCACCTTCCGAAATATGAAGAGGATGGGAATGTAAAGTTCTTCCTGCTGCGGGAAAGTACAGAACTGGAAAGGAAAAATCTGAATACGATAAGTGATATCAGCACCAAAATTGGAATTTTTCTTCTGGAAAATACGATCATTACAGTTCACAGGATGAAAACCAGAAGTATCACCGAAACAAAAAAACAACTTTCTTCCAGCACCACAGATTCGTCACCGGAAAATATCGCCTTGATGATCGCCCTATTGATCATGAAAAGCTTTGATGATGAGTCAATCAGCTTACTGGAAACCATGGATAATATAGAAAATGAAATTTTCTTAAAGAATACCAATCATACGACCCAGATCCGAAGGCTTTATAAACTGAAAAGAAAATCAGGTTTGAATTCCAGGGTCCTTATTATTTCTACAGATGCCGTTGATAAGTTTAAACTTCTGAATCTTCAGGATTCCGAATTTGTAGACCTGAAAGATAAGCACAAAGACGTTGTTGCCGATTTTGATCACCTGAACATCCAGATCACCAACCTTATTTCTATGTTCCTGGCATTATCGGATCAAAAAGCCAACCAGGTGATGAAGGTATTGGCAATTTATTCTGTTTACTTCTTACCGATTACTTTTATAGCGGGAGTCTACGGAATGAACTTTGATAATATGCCGGAACTGCATCATAAGCATGGTTATTATTTCACTTTGGGATTAATGGCTTTAATTGTCATTGTTACTTTTATTTATGCGAGGAGAAAACAGTGGTGATGGATCGGTCTTCAAGATATGGAGTTTTTTAAGGGAAGGATTAGATTTGCTTACCAAACATAATTATAAAATTTGCAATTTTTCTTAAGAGCTAAGTTTTTTTTAATCCCACAGGTCACTCAGTTTAGCACCGATGCTTATTGAATATTTAACTCTGAAAATGGGGTGAAATTTGGATATCTTTTGGTATTTTTATCTTCAATAAAACCACTGAGCTTTAAAGCGACTATACAAAAGCTGCAGTTTTTTATTTTAAATCTAAAAACACCAAACCACCATGAACCCGGATCTTCTTAATAAAATTCTCGGTGATAATGTTCTTTCAAAAGAGTCTAAAGACAAACTTATGGCTCTGCATGAAAATATTTCCACCAAAGAGTTCTCGGATCTACTGGACGCTGAAGGCCATCAATATGTCGAATTTGTACAGGAAGGCGGTGGTGTTTGGGGAAGTGCACTGGTAGGTTATCTCTATGGTCTTGAAATATTCGGTGTCCGTTTTCTGAAAGTGGCAGGTACAAGTGCCGGGGCTATCAATACAATGTTAATTGCGGCTTATAAAACAAAAGAAGAAGCTAAAAGTGAAGTAATCAAAGAAATTTTATTCAACTGGAATTTTGCAGATTTTATGGATGGTAAACCTTATGTAAGGACTACTATCCATGCAATGCTTAATAACAAAAACTTCCTGAAGATAAATACGATTATTGCCATTATTATTTTACTCATCCTTGTGATTACCCCATTTGCGGTATCCTCTGAAACGGTATGGAGGGCTAAGCTTATTTTCCTTATTCCCATTATTCCTTTGATTCTGATATTTTTCTGCCTGAAAAAGTTTTATAATGATTTCCGTAAGCAAAACAGCGGTCTTAATCCCGGAAACACATTTTTAAATACCATGAAAGATGCTCTGGATAGTTTCGGTGTGAAAACGGTCGCTGACCTTAATCAGAAATTTTCTGCCAGGGAGGGTGCACTCAATCTTAATTACCGTTACGGCAATAATCAGGAATACTACACCATAGCACTAAGAAGTATAGAAGAAATAAAAAATGCTAATCTGGAACATATAGACGAAACGCAGTATAAAATATTTTATGACAGTGCCGTCAGCAATGATCATTATAAAAATAACCCCTTCTATCAGTTAAGATCAGAATACGTTGTCGTTACAACAGATATTAACGCTAAAATAAAGGTGGAACTGCCTACGATGGCCAATTTATACTGGTCAGAAGAAGAACTCAAACACAGCAGTCCGGCTGAATTTGTGCGTGCTTCCATGTCTGTTCCTTTCTTTTTTGAACCTTTTCAAAAGAGGATTAATAAGGATGATGATTCTGTAAAATACGCATGGAGGTTCTGGATGAATACAAAACCGCAAGATATTTATCCTGTGGGTGTTTTCATAGATGGGGGAAGCATTTCCAATTTCCCTATTGATCTTTTTCATGCCAATGATGTATTCTATCCGAGAATGCCTCTGTTTGGTGTACAGCTTACGAGTAAGTCCGAAGGGGATGCCGATAAGGGGAAAACCAGCGAGCAGATCTTAAAAACCCCTTTTTCATATGCAGGAAATATCATTGAAACCCTGAAAGGCTTTAATGATAAATCATTCCTCACCAAACATACTTTTTATCGTTTGTATAGCATACAAACCGTAGATTGTGGAACCAGCAGCTGGCTTAATTTCTTTATGAAAAGGGAAGAAAAGGAACAACTTTTCAATGCGGGTTTTTCAGCCGCACTGGATTTCCTCAATGGATTCGACTGGAAAAAATACAAAAAGGAAAGAATGATGATATCGATGAAGGAGAAAAAAATACTGAAGGAAGAAGATACGAAGACGGTGGGTTAAAGAATTTCTAATATCTATAAAATAAAATACTTATGAATCCGTTTGTCTATGATTTTTACAATGGAATTACGATAAAAGAAATTCTAAAAAATAATAAAATTTAAACCTAGTTGGAAAAAGCCGGATCATCAATCATTTAAATGATCCAGCTTTTTTATTATAATTTATCAATAAACTTCAGATATTCCGGGACACTTTTCTCTATCCATTCCTGTGAAGTATTAATTTCCAAGTTGTAATAGGTAAAAAGATCTTTATAATCTGCTTTTATATATTCAAAAGTGAGTTCAAAAGGTCTGGTCAATTCTTTCATTGTATATTTATATTTACCGGAAGCAGAATAATCTTCTTCTTCCACGCCGGCTGTAATAGCCAAAGCAATCTTCTTCCTTCCTACTTTAAATCCGCTTTTGCTTCCGTATGCCCATCCATAAGTTAAAACTTCATCAAACCATTTTTTTAAAAGCGGCGGACTGCTGAACCAATAAAAGGGAAACTGAAAAACTATTTTATCATAACTTTCAATCAATTCCTGTTCTCTCTTAACATCAATTATACCATCAGGATATTCCTTATACAGATCATGAACGGTATATTTTTCAGGATACTGAGAGAGCTCTTCCACCCATCTTTTATTGATCAGCGAATCTTTCATTACAGGATGGGTAACAATTACCAATGTTTTCATTTTAATGCAATTTATAGTTACAAAAATAATCCTATCCACTTACATTTCGTACATTAGCAACCTAATGTATGGTACTATAAAAAAAGTAAGTAATGAGCAAAATAAAGGAAACATCAACAAATTTTGAGAATAAAAAACTCTTATCCGATGAATGTTCTGAGGTTTATGCTTCCAACATTATCGGTGGACAATGGTCACTGGCTATATGCAGCTGGTTGATTAATGGTAAACTGAGATTTGGGGAATTAAGGAAACTTTTACCCAATATTACAGAACGTATGCTTACCTTACAACTCAGGAAGCTGGAAGAAAATAAGATCATTACAAGAACCGTTTTTGCGGAAGTCCCACCTCGTGTTGAGTATGAACTTACAGCAATAGGTTATAAGCTAAAGCCTATCATTAAAGAACTTGAGCAATGGGGAACGGAGCATAAGGAAATTGTAAGTTCGGATAGACTAAATTGATCCGAAGTTTCTGCCTATACTAAAGACGGGTATTCGTAGAGTTTTCTGTTATTATCAGAAAATAAAATATTGATTTTACAGGCTTCCTGATTTAACCTTTTTGCCACATGGGATTATGTTTCAGAATGGTTTTGTATACAGAGCAGTTTTCTGTATGGGCACCACCCAGATAACCAATACTCATCAGGAATTCATTGACGATTTCTCCACCTGTGAATTTAAATGTTTTTTTAAAAAGCTTCATCCATTCCTGTAAAGTTTTGGGATGATGATGTTCCAGCCATTTTTCAAATGATCCGAATTCTTTTTGCAGCTCAATGATTGTTTTGGCATTTTCAATGGCAGCGTTCACCTTAAGTTTATTTCTAATGATGCCGCTATCATTTAATAACCTTTCACGATCTTTTTCACTATATGCGGCTACTTTCTGAATATTAAACTGATCATAGGCATTTCTGAAGCTTTCTTCTTTTTTCAGAATGGTTTCCCAGCTTAATCCTGCCTGATTAATTTCCATTACCAAGCGCCCAAATAATTCATTATCATCATGAATAGGGAATCCATAATGATAGTCATGATATTTTTGGTGTAATGCCTTTCTGCTTTCAGGCTGCATCTTTTCTATGGCTGAACAATAACTCATTAAAATATATTTTCTGTTTTGGTTAAAAATTTCTCTAAAGCATTTTTGATATCAATACCTGTCCGATCTGCTAAGATAATCAACCACCAGATATTTTCCGCTAGTTTATGTTCCAATTCTGCAGAGGCATCTTTTTTAATCCATGTTTTCTCATGTGACATAATATCCCGTCCGACAATGCCGGCATCGGTAAGGTAGGCAAGTGCATCCTGTTCCAGGGTCCATTCACTACCGTTCTGCTGCTTTTCAAGACGGTGGTATTTCTCTCTGATGTCAAGAGCCCTTTCTATAATCTTATCTAAATTATTCTGATCCATTATTCTGATTTTTGAAGGGATTGTCTGTATTGATTAGGTGTCTGTCTTGTCTTATTTTTGAACAGTTTACTGAATGACTGCGGATGCTCGAACCCCAATTGATAAGCTGTTTCGGAAACTGACAATTGAGCTTCGGACAAATATTCTTTAGCCTTTTCAATAAGCTTTTCGTGAATATGTTGCTGTGCGTTCTGCCCTGTATGGTGTCTGAGCATATCACTCAGGTATCTTGGTGTAAGATTTAGCTGTGATGCAATATATTCTACTGTTGGCAGTCCTTTTATACCTTTTTCCCGATCAAAATAATCATCAAGTAAAGCCTCCATCCTTGAAAGAAGGTCATTATTTACCGCCTTTCGTGTAATGAACTGGCGATTATAAAAGCGATTGCTGTAGGTAAGCAGCAACTCAATCTGCGAAATAATAACATCCTGGCTAAACTGATCTATCCTTTCATTTAATTCATTCTTAATGCTTTCAAAAACATCGAGAATTGCTTTCTTTTCATTTTCGGAAAGATACAATGCTTCCGAAGTTGCGTAAGAAAAGAAACCGTAATTTTTAATTTTTTTCATTAAAGAATATGGTCTTATAAAATCCGGATGAATATGCAGGGACATGCCACTATAACTCCTTTCCTCCTGTTCCATAATAAGAACCTGCCCCGGAGAAACAAAAGAAAGGCCTCCTTCCTCAAAGTCATAATATCCCTGGCCATAACGGATTTTACCGTTGAAATTGGTTTTAAATGAGATTTTGTAAAAATCCGATTTTGTCCCCTGTTCAAAGGTTTTCGGATCGAAGCACGTTTCATCATAATTGATAATTGTGATAAGAGGATGTTTGGGTGCAGAAAGTCCCATCGCTTCATGTAAAGCTGACAGAGATCGGAAATGAACGGGTGACTGATTCGTTTTCATAGTACAAAGATAAGGTGGGTTTGTGACAACTGTTAGTCAGTAGGAATGTGAAATTTGATGAATTGATAATTGATAATTGATAGTTGATAGTTGATAGTTGATAGTTGATAGTTGAAGGTAGTAAATTATAGGTTGTGAAAATAAAGATTTTGCATATTTAACATTACAGCTATTTACTCTAACTTATTTAATTGCAATTCATTAGTAAAGCCCGCAACATCTAACATCTAATATCTAACATCTAATATCTAACATCTAAGTTCTAACCTCTAATTTCTTCTCTTCCCCAAACAAAAAGCCGGATTTTATTTTCTGAACATGATTTTCCACTCCGATGGAATTCCGGTCATTGTAAAGGGCATTAGCATCTTTGCCGGCAACATACCTCAGCTGATCTTTACCATCAGTTGCCGCTTCATAAATAACGTGGGCAATATCTTCCGGTTTTGAGTAATTGGATACCTGATCCGGACTATAGCCTTCCTGTACTTTTTCTGTCAATTGGCGATACGCGCTATGCTGGGCTCCATCTAATGAACGGCCAGCAAAATCCGTTTGTATTCCTCCCGGAGCCACTACTTTAACCTGAACCCCGAATTGAGCCAGCTCGTAACCCATACTTTCTGAGAAACCGTCTACTGCAAATTTTGTCGCACTATAAATAGAGCATGTAGGAAAACCCATTAAACCGAAACTGGATGTGATATTAATCAATACCCCTTCTTTTCTTTCTCTGAAGTAAGGAGTAAAAGTCTTTGTAATCCGGATTACTCCCATGAGATTGGTTTCAATCTGTTTTTTAATCTGTTCATCTGTAAAGGCTTCTAAAGGGCCTACCAAACCATATCCGGCATTATTCACAACCACATGAATCTCCGTTTCGGAAAGAACCTTTGCAATCGTTGATTCCAGCTGTTCTTTATCGGTAACGTCCAGTCCGATAACGGAAACATTTTCTAATGCTGTGAGTTCAGTTTCATTTTCGGGGTTTCTCATGGTCGCAATGACATTCCATCCCTGGCTTTGAAATAGCTGAGCTGTTGCTTTCCCTAATCCAGATGAAGCTCCTGTGATAAAAATTGTTTTTTGCATTGTTCTGATTTTATGATACAAAGGTCTTTAGAAATTAAAAATTAAAAGTAGCCATATTGAGTATCGTTGTAGCTATTTTGACGAATTACAGAATTTTTTATCATAAATTAAATGACAGGAAAATGTAATACTTCTTTATTACTAATTATTTTATCTTTACCCATCTTCTTATATTTATATCCGAATTATGAAACAGGTTATTTCAGTTCTTTTCCTCTTATTTGTATGCTCATTGAATGCACAGGCAATTTACTCCAGGGATTACGGAAACAAGGAAAATCCACCTGTTATTTTTATTCATGGCGGACCCAGCGGAAATGCTACATTATTTGAAGGAACTACAGCTGAGGCATTAGCTAATAAAGGGTTTTATGTAATTGTTTATGACAGACGTGGTGAAGGACGATCGAAAGATGACCAGGCAACAATGACTTTTAAAGAAAGTTTTGATGATTTGCTCAATATTTACAAACTGTATGGTCTGAATAAAGCAAATATTCTGGGACATAGTTTTGGGGGGATCATAGCGACTTTATTTACGAATCAATATCCTCAAAAAGTAAGCTCATTAACGCTTGCAGGTGCTTTGTTTTCGCAACAGGAAACTTATGATCATATCCTGAAAGAAGCTAGAGAAAAATTTAAGGATGATCCATCAAAATTAAAGCAGATTACAGACATTCAAGGTTTACCGAAAAACTCCGCAGAATACAGAAAAAGCTGCTATAATATTGCGGGTGATATGAATTTCTTTTCCATGCCCAATCCAACACCCAAAAGCCGGCAGCTCAGAAATGAATACGAAGCAGGTGATTTTTATAAAAAGAATTACAGAAACCCTGATTCACCTCTGAAATTCTATAAAAATGAAAGCCGGAATAATCTTAATAATATCAGTGTTTTAAAAAATATAAAAAAGAAGGATGTCCCTATCTTTGCGGTCTATGGAAAGAATGATGCTATATTTTCTGAAAAGCAGATCAATGATCTTCAAACAATAGTAGGAAAAGAGAACTTCGATCTTATTGACAACTGCTCTCACTATTTATTTGTAGACCAGCAGGATGAGTTTTTAAAATTTATGGTTGAGCATCTGCATTAAATTCTTTCATTCCATTATAAAAACTTAGTTTTGCAGATCATGCAGGACTACAAAATACATACGAGAACCTACAAAACAATCATTATCATGCTTGTTTTGATGTTTTCATTATCTCCCTGTTCTGTAAAAAGGGACCTGTTAGGTATTTTCGATATCCAATATATCAGCCCTTTAAATAAGGTAAGAGTTACTTCCAATCCCGCTTTCAGCTGTGATAGTTTGATTACGAACTCATCACAGAAAACACTTATTTCATCAATACAATCCAAATCGGTAAAAGGCTTTTTATTTTATTTGCATACTTGCTTACATCCTTTAAAAGAAGGTAAACAAATTTGCAATACCTATTCCGGAACAACTTCAGGAAATAGCCCACCAAGGTATATTTTATTTCAACAATTAAAATTGGATATAGCACAGGAGATTACCTCCGGTCATTTTTAATTTTAATTATTCAGTAAAATATACATTCAATGAAAAATACAACTTGCCAGCTTAAAGATCATGCTGGTTTATATACATTATCTATCCGTATGGTCATCGGATGGACTTACTTTTCAGCTTTTTGGCGGCGTCTGGTCCTGGAAAATAAACTGGATCCCGAAGTAAAAGGATATATCGGCGAAAAATTCAATCATTTCCTGCCCAATGCTTTGGGGATCAAACCAGCTATAGAATACCTTGTTACTCATCCCGATGCACTGCACACCTCTATGGTAGTTTTTACCATCATAGAAGCGATTGTAGGACTAGCGGTCATTTTTGGATTGTTTACCCGTCTCATGAGCATTGGAATTTTTGGACTGGCTTTAGGAATTCTTCTGGGATCAGGCTGGCTGGGAACAACATGTCTGGACGAATGGCAAATCGGTGTTCTGGGAATTGCGGGTGGGTTCACATTATTTCTTACAGGCAGTGGTCCTTTTTCTCTGGATGATTACTTTTTAAAGAAGAAGAAGATCAGTTTCACTTCTAAAAAATGGTTCCCATGGCTCGCCTCAGGTCATCTCCCTATCCGGAATCCCAGATATTTTGTGCTTACAGGTTCTGTTTTTATTATGGGACTTACCCTCTTTACCAATCAATATTTTCATGGAGGAGTCTGGGGAACTTTGCACAATAAATCAGTTCAACCCAAAGTTGAGATTTCAAATCTTTCCCTTAACCGTAATACCATTCATTTTGAGGTATACAGAACCGAGGGTGCTGACGTCTACGGTTCGTTTCTGATCGGTATTCATATTTTAGATAAAGATGGGATAATTTTAAAAGCATTGACCCAGAAAGAACTTTCGGAACTGCAATCGGAAAATATTCAGAATCATTATGTAGCCAGGGTAAAGCCAGGGAAACACAGTCTGATCATTCCGCTTGGAGCCAAGGCAGATCTCAAATTCAATATTGAAGATATCTCAGACAAAAGAAATATGATCCATCGCGTAAAGCTGATTGACATCAGCGGAGCTGAATGGTTTGCTGATCTTTAAACTTTTCAGCATAAAAAAATACCTCCGGATTCCGGAGGTATTTTTAATTTAAATTTAGTGCATGGCTTCACTCAAATCTATTTTTTCTTTACTTTTTCGCTCTTTCACGAAGAGGATAAATGGTATACAAATCAGGAAGGCTACCCCTAAATAAAGGAAAACATCCATATAAGACAGTACCGTTGCCTGTTTTGTTACTGAAAGATCAAGCATTTTATAGGCCGCATTCAATGCAGCATCAGGAGTCATCCCTTTGGAGATAAAACTTGCTTTCAGTGTTGCTAAACGCTGCTGAACCTCAAAACTATCACTATCGAGATGGGTAATAAGATTCACCCTGTACTTCTGACTTGCATTGGCAATAAAGGTTGTAATGGCAGCAATACCAAAAGAACCACCCAACTGTCTCATCATCCCCGTAAAAGCTGCACCCTGTCCAATTTCCTGACCTTTCAATGTACTTAGCGACAAGGAAGTAATCGGTATGAACAAGAGTCCTAATCCGGCTCCTCTTACAATCAACATCCAGAAAAAGGCTTCTTTACTGGTGTCTGGTGTAAGGATCTTATATCCCCAGAAACTATAAACAAAGAAAATGAACAATCCTAAGGAAACCAGAATCTGCTGCTTAGCTCCTTTAGAAAGCAATCTCCCGATGATAGGCATCATGAAGGCAGTAGTTAATGCTGCAGGGATCATCAATGCACCCGATTGCAGGGCAGTCCAGCCTAAGATACTTTGAGTGTATAAAGGGACAATAAATGTAGACCCATACAGCCCAAATCCTAATACAAAAGACATCGCCGTTCCGATCCTTAAATTACTGTTCTTCAGAACCCTTAATTCAACAATAGGAAATTTAAAGGTAAGCTCCCTCCAGAGAAACAGTATAAATCCTAATACAGCGGTTACGGTAAAGGTAACGATCATTCCGCTTGCAAACCAGTCTTCTTCATGACCTCTTTCCAGGATAAACTGTAAAGAACCCACAGTAACGGCTAACAGGGCAATTCCAAGCCAGTCGACATCAGAAGCTTTTCTCTTCTCGGCATATTTGGGACTTTTTACAAATTGTAAAGTCATCAGAGTTGCTGCAATACCAATTGGAATATTGATATAGAAAATATAAGGCCAGCTAAAGTTATCTACAATATATCCTCCTAACGGTGGTCCCAAAGTTGGACCAATGATTACCCCTAAACCATAAATCGCCTGAGCCATACTTCTTTTTTCAACAGGATATGATTCCGTGATAATGGTCTGTGAGGTTACCAATAATGCGCCTCCACCAATACCCTGGCATAATCTGAAGAATACCAGTTCCCAGATATTGGTTGCATTTCCACATAAAAATGAAAATATGGTAAAGATGATAATAGAGGCTGCAAAATAATTCCGACGTCCGAACTGCTGTGACAGCCAGCTCGTCATTGGTACGATAATTACGTTACCTATAGCATAAGCCGTAATTACCCAACCCACTTCAGAAAGTGTAGATCCCAGGTTACCTTTCATTTCATTGAGGGCAACGTTTACAATCGTGGAATCCACAATTTCAAGCAGAGCACAAAGAATAGCTGTGATCGTAATGATCACTCTCCGGGCTCCATATTCTACTAATGAATCTTGCATAGTTAATTTTGTGTGATGTACAATTGTATGAATGTGAAATGATTGATTTAAGGATTGAGAAATTTAAAGATTAAAGATTTCTCAATTGAAAACAAACCCGTTATTATGTTTGCGTAATCTATCTAAATCATAAAAACATTCTACATCAATACATTTTACATATTTATTTTAGCGAAACTTCAGCTTTCACATTCATTCCTGTTCTCAGTTTTTTAGCGATATTCGGATCCAGTTTTACAAAATCAATTTTTACAGGAAGTCTTTGTACCACTTTTACGAAGTTACCACTTGCATTATCCGGAGGCAGGATAGAGAATGTAGCACCGGTTGCAGGTGAGAAAGAGCTTACAACCCCTTCAAATTCCTGATCAGGGAAAGCATCAATTTCTATTTTCACTTTTTGTCCCTCAACCATTTTGTCAACCTGAGTTTCTTTAAAGTTCGCAACCACCCATTTCTGGTCATTTTTCACTACACTGAATAACTGCGCACCTGCTTGAAGATATTGTCCAACCTGAATCGGAACTTTTCCTACATATCCGTCTTCAGAAGCCAAAATAATCGTGTAAGACAAGTTTAATCTT
Organism: Chryseobacterium sp. B21-037; assembly: GCF_028570785.1. Lineage (NCBI taxonomy): Bacteria > Pseudomonadati > Bacteroidota > Flavobacteriia > Flavobacteriales > Weeksellaceae > Chryseobacterium > Chryseobacterium sp. B21-037. The sequence continues at coordinate 219,807 of NZ_JALGCB010000001.1, read as the reverse complement.
GCATTTTCCACATCTACCTGTCTTTGTTGTGCCACTGAATTGGCTACACTTATCTGTTGAGAACTAGCTGCAGTCTGAGAAGAAGCAATACCTGTCTGCTGAGCGATCTGATTTCTCTGCTCCACTAAAACCTGCAACTGCTTATCTGCGGATTGTTTTGCAGCAAGCGCCTGCTCATATTGTTGTTCTGTAATGGAATGATCCTTTACAAGATTAGCATATCTTTTCAGGTCAGAAGAAGTTTTCCAGACATTTACTTTTGCAGCTTCGATCTGGGCATTTGCTGTTGCTACAGCAGCTTCAGAGCTTCCGATGTTTTTAGAAGTAGCTGTTGTAGTAGCCTGAGCAGTTGAAATATTACTTTTTGCTGTTGCCAATGCTGCTTCGGCTTGCTCTAATGCCATTTTCTGGTCTCTGCTATCTAAAATAACCAGAGTATCTCCTTTTTTTACAAACTGATTATCTTTTACTTTTATCTCTTTTACATATCCTGATACTTTAGAAATTACAGGACTCATATTGGATGCAATCTGGGCGTCATCCGTTTCTTCATGCACCTGTCCGTAAGAATAAGTTCTATATCCATAAATTCCACCTCCGATTAACACAACCGCTAAAATGATAGGGAAAACTAAACTTTTCTTCTTTTTTGGTTCTAAGTTCTCTGCTTGTTCTGTTTTATTATTTTCCATTGTGGTATTATTCTTTTATTTAATTGTTAAAGTTCCTGTAGTTTGTAATAGTTTTCTGTAAGCTAATGCGGCATCTGCTTTTGCATTGATCACTCCTACATTGGCTGAGATCTGAGCAGCATCTGCATCCAGGAGTTCGGTCATGGTGGCTAAACCATTATCGAACTTATTTTTAGTAATTCTATAGTTTTCATTAGCCTGAATAGCAGATTTTTCAAATACAGCAATCCTTTGCTTAGAATAGTTTGTATTTTGATATTCTCTGTTTACATCAAGCTTTATATTGTCATTTAAAAGTTCATTGCTTGCTTCCAGTTGTTTTTCTCTCGCCTTGGATTGTCTCAAAGATGAATTCTTCTTCCAGATATTAGCCAGATTATACTGTATCCCTATGCCTACGTTTACTGCATTGTAAACCGTTAAAAAGTTGGGTGCATCTGCTGCAATATACCCTCCTGTTAATGCAATGGTAGGTAAGTTTTCAGCTTTTGCAGCTCTACTTCCCAACTCTGCAGCCCTTCTTTGCTGGCTTAAGGCTTGTAGATCTTTACGATTTTGCTGAGCCTCATTCAGATAGTAATCCACAGGCTTAGCATCCTCAGCTTCATCTATATAATTGGGATCCACTTCAATAATTGTTGTTTCAGGAATTCCTAGTAACAGGTCCATATTGATGTTTGCAATATTGTAGTTATTTTTGGCTTCCAATAGCTGCAATTCAATATCTGAGGTTTGAAGATTTGCTTTTAAACGGTCATTTCTTGCGATCAATCCGTTATTTTCCATTTTAAGAAAAGTCTCATCTCTTTGATTGGAAGCTGTAAGGTTTTCTTCTAAAACCTTGATCGATTGGTTGGCCTTAAACAAATTATTGTAAGCCTGGGCAACATTGTAAGCGATGGCAGTTTTATCATTTTCCGTGCTTAGTTTGGATGCCTCCACCAGATATTTTGCAGACTCAATTCCATATTTTATTCTTCCTCCAGCATAAATAGGCATAGATAAATTAGCCTGACCTAAAAATACAGACTTCGGTGAGGCTACTCCACCACCTGATCCGGATTCGTTCAGAAATTTTACATCTACTTTAGCATTCGTTAAACGCATGTACTGCCCCGAAAGCTTAAAATCCGGCAGCTGTTTATTTTTTGCTTCTAAAAGGTCGGCTGTCGCTTCTTCTATTTTAGCGGCATCGATCTTTAGATTCTTGCTGTTTTGGATACCTAACCTCACAGCTTCATCAAGGCTGAGTTGTTTTTTCTCCTGAGCATTTATGTTAGCAATTCCTATAAATAGTGAAAGTGCAATAACGGAATTATTTATTTTCTTCATAACCCAAAAGGTCTTTTAGTAAATATTTTATATGTTTATTAAGTTCTGTGTAGTATTTTTCATCGAAAGCTTCTTCGTCCTCCTTATTATTCAGGAATTCTTTATACATTTCTTTAGCATTGGAAGCGTAAAATAACGTCCCGCTAACTGTAGTATGTAACAAATAAATAAGGGGGTTCTTGGTAAAAATGCCTTTTTCCAAACCACTCTTTAAAATCTGTGAGTACATGGAAAGAAAGCCCATTTTTGTTTGCTTCAGGAATTCTACAATTTGTGGGTTCTCCGCATGGAGCTGCTCACGCTGCATAATCCGGTAAAAGCATCTGTTATTTCTTACCTTTCCTGAAAACACGTCCACTATCTTTTCTATTTTCTCCCATTCATTAATATCTGTTCTCTCTAGAATATCTTTTGAAAAAAACTGGCTTTCATTCATTCTGTATTCTACCAATTTCTCGTAAAGTTTTTCTTTTGAGCCAAAATAATAAGAGATCATAGAAATATTTACATTCGCTGCCTTTGAGATTTCCCTTGTAGAAGTCCCGTCAAAACCTTTTTCAGCAAAAAGCTTTTCTGCAGCAAATAATATATTTTCTTCTTTTGAAATCATGTCACTGCTAATTTTTCAGGCTGCAAATTTACACAAGTTTTGTAAAGAATCAAACGATTGATTGATTTTTTAATGTATTTTTAATTTTACTTAATATAACTTACTGTAAACTAATACATTTTGATTAAATAAAAATACTAATTATTATAAATAAATTCATAATTAATTAACTATTTAAATATTTGATTTAATTTTTTCAGGTAAAAATTGTCAAAAATACAGCATTGGCCGAAGAAAGAATCTTCAAAAAATGATGTAAATAATTGGAATTATTTAAAATTGAAATCTGCCTTCCTTCTTTTATCATAATTATTTGTTTGCTTTTATTCTAATAAAAGTATCTAAGAAACACTTTACCATTCCTTTTTCATAACAAAAAAGTCCGGATTATACCGGACTCATATCTTATTTTAAAATTTTATGTTGTTTTATGAATATATCTGGATAGCTTTATTCCGAGGTCTGTCCATATGATTTTAGGATTCCCGTTTCTTGTTAAATGCAGATCGGCAGTACTTACTTCTTCAAGAATATTTTCAATATTGGCACCACTGATAAATTTAGAAAATCCAGCCCAGTTAAAACCATTGGCATTGATCTTTTTATACACCAGATCCTCAGATTGATAGTTTTGCAGTAAAGCTAATCTGAATATTTCAGAACAATAATTCAGAAAGTTTTTCTGCTTCTCACGATTCCACCCGGCTATCTCTCTTGCCCAAAGGATGATATTTTTAAGAAATTCCGGTCTCTTTTTCACCTGGAATGCATCCCGAACCCATTGGATGAAAAGTCGTTCGAACTCTTCATTTTTATTCCCCGATTTTAAAAGTTTTACAGCGTCATTCAGATTTCCCTGAGCTTCATGAACAATTTCCCTGGACTGCTCATCAGATACTGAAAAGTTGTTCCGAAGATAGGTTGCAATATCCGTATCGTTAAGTCTGGGAACTTCTACAATCTGTGTTCTGGAAAGTATGGTGGGTAAAATATCGTTTGAATTTTCTGCGGTAAGCAGGATAATGGTTTTAGCAGGTGGCTCTTCCAGGAATTTCAAAAATTTATTGGATGCCGCTACATTCATTTTATCTGCTCTCCATACAATGAGAATTTTTGTTCCGCCTTCAAAGCTCTTAAGAGAAAATTTCTGGTTCTGATCATCTATCTCATCAGCTGAAATAAAAAGCTGTTTGTTTTCAGAATCCAGAAAAGCAGTCCAGTCATCATAGCTTGCGTAGGGAGAAGCCAAGATCATTTCGCGAAAATCCTCAAACTTATTTTTGCTTAAAGAGTTCTTGTTATCCGTATATACCGGAAAACTAAAGTGCAGGTCCAAATGATTTAGGTGTTCAACTTTTGAAGCGGCGTGCTCATTTTCGCCCTGCAGGATTTCTTTTGCATAAGCTAAAGCCAGAGGAAATGTACCATATCCTTCCTTTCCAATGAAAAGCTGGGCGTGGCTTACTCTGTTTTCTGCAATGCTATCTTTAAGAAGTTTTTTCAGATTGTCTTGTCCGGCAATGTTCTCCCAATTCATGCCTCAAAGATAAAAAATCTTCTCTCAATTCAAGGAAATTTAAGATGATCTATTGATTAAAATAATTTTCAAAAACAGAACAATCCGCTTAAGAGTTCGTAATTATAGTCTCTGTCAATAATCTTATTTATGTAATTCAGTAATTAAATTGTATACAATTTAATTTTTAGCAATAAATTTGCTGTATCAAAAAACAAAAAATAAATTCACATTATGAAAGTATTGTATAGTATTGGCGCTACAGCCACAGGAGGAAGAAACGGACATGTAAAAAGCGAAAACGAAGTATTGGATCTTGAAGTAAGAATGCCAAAGGGTCTTGGTGGTACAAATGATGATTACGCTAATCCGGAGATGTTATTTGCTGCAGGATATTCGGCATGCTTTGACAGTGCCCTCAACCTGGTTATCAAACAGAATAGGATAAAAACAGGAGAAACTACCGTTACAGCAAAAGTAAGTCTTGGACAGATTGAAAATGGAGGCTTTGGTCTCGCAGTTGATTTACATGCTAATATTCCAGGAGTATCTATGGAAGAGGCCCGCTCTTTAATTGAAAAAGCACATCAGGTTTGTCCTTATTCTAATGCAACCAGAGGAAATATTGAAGTTAATTTAAGTGTAACAACGGCTGAATCTTAAATTAATCATGGAGCCTTTATCTGATATCAGTTTAAAATGAATAATTTAGATAAAACTTTCACCAAGATTAATAGATCATTATAAATAGTACTATGACACCAGAATCAGAACAAAAAATTAAGGAGGTTTTTGAAAAGCAAAAGGCATTTTTTAAAACCAATAAGACTAAAAATATTGAATTCAGAAAGGAGCAGCTAAGAAAATTTCGTGAAGTATTTCTTAACCACACGGATGCATTATGTGAAGCTTTGGACATTGACCTGGGAAAAAGCAGAAAAGAGGCAGAATATGTAGAAATTCAGATCGTATCCAGTGAACTGGATTATTTACTGGAAAACATTGATGAATGGGCAAAACCCACTCCGGTAGAATCCAGACCTCATCCTTCAGGAGCAAAAATTGTGAGCAAAATAACATATCAGCCTTATGGTGTAAATTATATTATAGGGCCTTTCAATTATCCTGTACAGCTCACTTTCAGCCCGTTGATCGGTGCATTGATTGCCGGAAATACAGCAATTATCAAACCTTCTGAAAACACTCCTCATGTGGCAAAGGTAATCGAGAAAATTATAGATGAATCTTTTGATGAGTCCTATGTTAAAGTATTCCAGGGAGCCATAGAGGAAAATACATTGCTATTAAGTCTTCCTTTCGATTATATATTCTTTACGGGAAGCCCCAATGTAGGTAAGATTGTCATGAAAGCCGCCGCAGAACAGCTGATTCCGCTTACTCTGGAGTTAGGAGGCAAATCACCAACAATAGTACACAAAGATGCTGACCTCGATAAAGCTGTGTCCAGAATTTCCTATGGAAAATGGATCAATTGTGGGCAGACCTGTGTCGCCCCTGATTATATTTACATTCATGAATCTGTAAAAGACAGCTTTATAAATAAATTTATAGCTTACCTTAAAACGACTTATCCTGAAGGATCTTTGGGAAAAATAGGAAAAATCGTTAATACCAATCAGATCAAACATCTTGCAGGTTATCTGGACGCAGCACCAGAAAAAGTAATTTACGGAGGAGCATATGATTCTGAAACCCGTCATTTCGAAGCAACCTTAATGGATCAGGTGACCTGGGATGATCAGGTGATGCAGCAGGAAATTTTCGGTCCTATATTGCCCATCATGACCTATACTGACATTGATGTCGCTCTGGAAGAAATCAACAATCGCCCCAAGCCTCTGGCTTTATATGTTTTTTCTGAAAGTGAAGAATTTGCCAATGATGTTTTAAACCGTACCACAAGTGGTGATGCTGAAATCAACAGCGCCATCATCCATGTAGGCTCTCATTTTCTGCCTTTCGGAGGCGTAGGAACTTCCGGCATTGGAAAATATCACGGAAAGTTCAGTTTCCAGGCATTCAGCCATAGCAGATCGGTTCTGGAAGTATTATAAGCTCAATTATTAATTGACAATACATAAAAAGTTGAAAGGCAGTTTTCTTTGTGGAAAACGGCCTTTTACAATTACAAAAATCAGATAAAGCAACGTCTATTTATAGCAAAGCTCTTCTTTTCATTAATGTAATCAACTATTATTGTGAAAGATGTATAGTTGCAGGAATCCTGACAATTCCATCCTAAGAAAAAAAAAGCTCACTTCGGCTAAATTTATTTTTATAACAAAAAATCAGCTTTTGATTTAAAGATAATTCCCCTTAACAAACTTTAACCTCATGAAATTTTTACAATTCATTAATATTTAAGATATTTGCGCATTATTTTAAAAATAAAGAATGAAAAAAATCTTTGTACTATCATTCATTTCTGTTGGCTATTTCCTTAATGCGCAGAGTTTAAGTAATTCACCATATGCAACTTACGGAATCGGGGATGTAAAATATGATAATACGATTGAAACAGCTTCTATGGGTGGTATTTCAACGGCTTTTATAAGTGATTTCACGAGTAATTTCAATTTTGCCAATCCAGCAAACAATACGAATTTCGAACTGACCAGTATTAAGCTTGAAGCGACGAACGAAAACAACTATTTCAAAACGAATTATAACAATACGAAGTCTACCAAACATTCTACGTATTTATCCAATATTTCATTAGCATTTCCTATCTCCTCAAAGGTGAAAATGGGATTATCTTATCAACCTTACAGCTCAAAGAGCTATGATATTGTTAATACCAGCACTACCACTGATGGAACTGTTTTTGCCAACCGGTTTAAAGGAACAGGAACATTAAATACAGCACAGATAGCTGCATCTTATAAAGTAAGCAATGAATTTGCTTTGGGTTTAAGAGCGAATTACTATTTCGGTAATCTGTATGATCTTAACGAGATCACTACTGCTGATAGCCAATTGATCAATGGATACGAGACCAAAAATAATGTTCGAAACTTTAATTTTACTTTAGGGACAAGCTACCAGCATTTGAATACCCGTACTGATAAAAAACTAACCATTGGTGCCACTACTACTTTTGGAAACACAAGTAATATGACTACCGATTATACAAACAGTACTTATTTCTATGCTGCCGACGTGAAAAAAGAGGAGCAGATTATAGAACAGAAAAGCACAAGCTCCAAAAATCTTTTACCCGTACAAGCCTCTTTAGGGGTTGGATATGGAAGTGAAAACCAATGGTTCGTTTCGGGCCAGATTGATTATAAAAAAGGAGAAACCATTTCTTATTTTGGAAAAACATTTGATTTCCAGGATACCTACAGAATATCTGCCGGTGGTTGGTATTTACCTAACTACAATAACTTCAGAAACTATTTCTCAAGAGTAGTATACCGTTATGGTGCATTCTATGAAAGAGGAGGTTTGAAGATCGGTAATAACAGCATTAACAAATTTGGTATTTCAGCAGGGGTAATGCTTCCGTTCAAAACCAGTAGTATAACGAGAATGAGTGGATTGGAACTGGGTATCGAGCTTGGTAAGCGCGGAACTTTAAAAGACAACCTGATCAACCAGAATTTCATCAACCTGAGGGTAGGATTTAATTTTGCTGACAAGTGGTTCAGAAAGAGTTTATACAACTAAAATGAAGTTTAAAAACTTATCATATAAAAAAAATATAGCATGCCTTTTTAGTTGTGCTATATTTTTTATATTGACATCCTGTGAAGAGGATCTTACCAAACGAAACGGCAATCAAAGCAAAAATTTCCCTTCACAGATCATTAATAATGCCCGTATCATCCAGAGAGATTCCGGATTCGTCACACTAAAGGCGTTAGCTCCTATTATTGAAAAGTACGAGCTCATAGATAGCCCGTATGTAGTTGCCCGAAAAGGAATCAATATTGAATTTTTTGATAAGAAAAAGCCCAAGGTACCGGGAAAAATTACTGCCAAATACGCGCGGATCTTCGAATATAAAAAATTCTATGAGGCAAAAGGTAATGTGAGAATTACCACCAACGAAGGACAAAGATTTGCCATGCAGAGCATCTACTGGGATCAGAGGAAAAACCGTATTTACACCAAAGATACCGTATATGTAACGATGGAAGATGGCTCTACGCTTGTAGGCGCCAACGGAATGACCGCCAAGGATGACTTCTCTGAATATACTTTCTTTAACAGTTCCGGAGATTTCAGCTCTAAACAACTGTCCGAATCCAAAAAATAATTTCTATGATTTTCCGAGCGATAGGTTTAATGTCGGGTACCAGTTTAGATGGACTGGATATTTGCTTTGTCCGGTTTGAAAAGCAGGAGCAGTGGAGTTTTCAGATTGTAATTGCCGAAACCATTCCCTACCCTGAGATCTGGGAACAACAACTGAGGAATTCTATCCATTTATCCGCTGAAGAACTCCTGGAGCTCAATGCTGAATACGGTTTCTATCTGGGAAAACAGGTTCATCAGTTTATAGAAACTCATCAATTAAAAAACATTGACCTTATCGCCTCTCACGGGCACACCGTTTTTCATCAGCCTCAAAAAAAGTTCACCCTACAAATCGGAGATGGAAGAGCCATAAAGCTTGAAACGGGATTACCTGTTATCTATGATTTCAGGACACAGGACGTTTTGATGGGTGGAAATGGAGCTCCCCTGGTCCCGATTGGTGACGAACTATTGTTCCCGACATACGACGCATGTCTTAACCTGGGAGGATTTTCAAATATCTCATTTCAGTCTCATCAAAGGAGAATAGCATTTGATATCGTTCCGGTAAATATTGTTCTGAATAAATTAGCGGAACAGTCAGGTAAACGTTTTGATGAAAATGGTGAACTTGCCCAAAAAGGAACTGTTAACAAAGCTTTACTGGACAAGCTAAGCTCAATCCATTTCTATAGACAGCCTTACCCTAAGTCCTTAGGTATTGAATGGTGTAATGAAAATATCTTTAACAGTTTTAAAAATATTGAAACCCTTGATCTGCTGGCAACCTTCACTGAGCATATTGCCGAACAAATTTCTCAAGTTATCAATGAGAATGCCTTGAAAAACATTCTTTTTACCGGTGGCGGAACCCATAATTCTTATCTGATCGAAAAGATAAAGGCAAAAACAAAAGCAGAAATTGTTATTCCTGAAAAACAGCTTATAGACTATAAAGAAGCATTGATCTTTGGGTTTATGGGAGTATTAAGACTTAACCATGAAATTAATGTATTATCCTCAGCCACGGGTAGCTTTAAAGATCACAGTTCCGGTATTATTGCATAAAAAAACCTCCATTTCTGAAGGTTTATATATTACTTGTAAGCTTCTATCTTATCCGTTAAGGTATTGATAAAATTCTGAAGAGGCTTCTCAACCATCATTTTTATAAATGGATTAAACTTACCCTCAAAAAGCATTTGTACTTCCGTTTGGCTGTCATTGACAGGATTTAAAGTTGCTGTTAATGAAAAATCCAGACTTGAACTTGCCGATTTCAAAACAGCTTTTTGGTCTGTAACTTCATCTATTTTTAAAGCAATTTCCGGCATCCCCTGCAGTCCAAATTTAAATCCATCTTCTCTGCTTTCAAACTTTTGAAGTCCGTCCGGCATAAATTCTTTATAGTTGTCTGGTGTTTTTAATAGTTCCGCCAACTCTTTAGATGATTTATTGACAATAATTTTTCGTCCTTCTAAATTCATTTTTTATTTTTGTATTTAAATTCTTTGATATAAAGTTTTACATTATATTCATAATTGACTACTTATCAATATATTACACAACTCAGTAAAACAGTGCAGTAAAAAATTATCCAAACAAAATAGATAATTTTGAAGCTCGCATATTTTCACCTTAAAATTTAAATGAAAAATCGTACATCTATATTTACCACTGCAACAAAAGTATAAAAAAAAACTTTAAAGGCATCAATTCTGAGAGTTCTTTTGATGAAACAATTCTAAAAGATAAATCTTTCAAAAACATTGTAGAAAAAGAAATAGGAAGGTTGGAAGCCTAGCAAAATATAGTAAAACTTTAATACACTATGATATTCTTTCTGAACCTATTACATTGTTTGTTCAATAATATATTACATTGGTAAAAGAATTAGCAAGTTATTAAGAATAAATATTAAGACTTAAGCCCTGATAAAAGAATAAGTATAATTAATAGATTTACATATGTAAAAAGCAGTTTAAAACGATACGGAAAACCCCATATTGTGAATTAAAAAAAATTTTAAATTAGCAACTAAAATTATTAACTGTTTATGAAGAGAAAACTCATTGTATCATTACTTTTATTGGTAATGGGCCTGTTCTTTTTCAATTCCTGTAGAACAGATGAAACAGCGCAGGAAGAAAAAAGAACGGAAAGAGAAAAAATTGGAGCTTTTGCGAGGTTTGAAGAAAACCTTGCCTCTAAAAAGCTCTTGCAAAAGGACGGTTCTGAATATGTGAGTTACCATGAACCTTTCATGAATATCATAAAAACTTTTATGGATAAGAATCCGGATTATTCAAAAAAGTTTAATGAACAAGTAGGAGATGTATATTTTGATTTAAGAAGTCTCACTTACGGAGATTCAAACAAGGGTATTGTCTATCCCATTATGAAAGACGGCAAGGTAAATGCTGCATTATTTGGAATCATAAATCTTGAAAGAGATTGGGTAAACTTTAGTGTATTAAAAAATGACTCTCCTGAGGTACAAAGTATTCTTGCAAAACTTCAGAAAGCTTATGATGCAATGCAACTCTCAAAAGGGAGAGAACAAATGCATGAAGAAGCAATCGAGGAGGTTATTATTACCGTATATCAATCAATACCTGGTCCATCTTACATTTTTTATTATCCATTTTTAGATTATGGAAGTAATGGAGGGAGCGGTGGTCTTGGCGGAGGAATGAGTGGCGGAGGGGCTATTCATGGAGGCGGTGGTGGAACTCCTGTAACTCCTCCAAATCCTTGTGAGAAAGCTAAAAATATTTTAAGCAAACCCGATGTACAAGCAAAAATCAAAGAACTAAAGGTTCAAGCTTCTAAGGGTGGCGAAATTGGAGTAAAAATAAAATCAGATGGAACAACCAGTGCTACCATTCCTGGAGGCCCACATGAAGTGGATTTAGGTGATACAGCCGAATACCAGGGTGGTTATCATAATCATACCCCAAATGGCATTAAAATGCTTTCTCCTCCAGATATTATTAAACTTCTAAATTTTTCAATCGCACAACCTAACGGAAATATTGGAGATGGTTTTATGGGTATGATTGCCTCGGAGCCCTGTAGCACATGTCCTAATGGGATTAGATATTACAACTATATGATTAACTTTAGTGGTACTGCACAGGAGTTATCACAGTTTTTGTACAATAATAGTTGGGATATAAAAACCTTAATGAAAGACTATATGAAAAGAGAATCAAAACTTGCTGGAAATTCAGTGTATGTGGATACTTTAGGAGGTGATTTAAATAGTGCTGGACTTCAAAAATTGTTTTTTGACACTTTAAAAAATATGGGTATGGATGGCAAGGTATCTTTACAGAGGATAGAAGATAATGGCACAGTAACAAATATAACACTAAACAGTGATGGTAATAATACAACCGCTACACCGTGTTCTTAAAACATTAAAAAATAAAATTATGAAAATTCACTTTAAAATATTTCTAATTGCGGGATTAATTATAAACTTTATTTCCTGTAAAGCACAACAACAATATCCCTTAAATACAGATTATGAAGACATCCCAAACAATTCATATTTAAAAGACCTAAATCATGAGTTAGATCCATACGTAGGAAAATACAAGGCTAATTATCAAGGAAACGAAATAATAATTTTCATCACAAAAGTAGATAATAAATTAGAAAAAAGTACTCATAAAAGCTATTTTACAGATGCATTAGTAGTAAAATATATAATAAAAAATTCTTCTGGAACAATACTTCAAGATACGCAAAGCATGGTTTTAAATAATGATTCTTATTTTAATATTGTAAGTATTGGAACCAGACCTACACTGGGAGATATAATCTTTATCTATGATGGTACAAATTGTGGTATTGGATGGGGTAAAATAATACTAAAAAAGATTAATTCGAATCAAATATCTTGGGAATATAAGCCAAACAGTTTAGTAATTGATGCTGCAACTTGTCCTCCAAGCACTGATAAAACAGTATACTTACCAGAAACAAAGGGCTTAGTATTTACTAAACAATAGAGTTAATTAATCTTAATTAAACATTAAATAGATCTTTACCTAAATTGGTAAAGGTTTATTATTGATGCTCATTGAATAAATCATATCTGAAAACACTCATTTTACCCGTAATTTAAAGGTCAATACAACAGATACACCGTGTTCTTAAATCATGAAAACAATATTTTTGAGAGTTATAATTGTATTAGAATTAATTATAAACATAACTGCTTGTAAAGCACAACAAATACAGCCCTTAAATACTAGTTTGAAAGATATTACTTCTAATTCTTATCTGAAGGATTTGAATAATGAATTGGATAGTTACGTGGGAAATTTTTCTGCAAATTTTGATGGAAAAATAATTAATCTGTTTATAACAAAAGAAGTAAAGAAAAAAATTGATCTACAAACTAAAAGTTACTATCAAGATGTTCTTTGCATCAAATTTATAGTAAAAAAAACAAGTGGTCAAGTTTTACAGGATACCAAAAACATGTCAATTCCTATAAACCAAGATACTCATACAATCTACAGCTTCGGAACAAGTCCAAGTCAAAATTTAGTACTGCTATATTATGGAGGCACTAATTGTGGAATTGGTTGGGGAAAGATACTTCTAAAAAAAATAAATTCAACACAGCTTTCATGGAGATATAAACCAAATGATTCTCTAATTGATAGTGCCACTTGTCCTCCCAGTACAGATAAAACAGTATACTTACCTGAAATAAAGGACTTGGTATTTACTAAGCTATAGACTTAATTAATCTTAATTAAACATTAAATAAGCCTTTACATCAATTGGTAAAGGTTTATTATTAGTGCTTATTGAATAAATCATATCTAAAGACACTAATTTTGCTCGTAATTTATAGGTCAACACAACAGTTACACCGCAGCCCTTATTTTTATAAATTTCATCTAAACTATATTTTTTATATTTGTAGTCAAATAAAATAGCAATTTTATTTTGCAGTAAAAACACCCTCAAAAAGTCATAAAAGCACAAATGGTAAAAAATTAAATAATTGATTATTAATGCGCTAGTAAATATATTGGAATGTATAAAGTTTTTGTGAACGAAAAAAAATTATTGCTGTCTAAACAGTCTGAAAACCTGGAAAAAAATGTAAGGTATGAGAACTTCACAACTTTTGAAATCGCATTAGATCTTCTTGAAAATACATCTGTAAAAGAATTGAATGTATTCGGAGACGATATTGATACTATTTGGAAAGAATTTCAGAGTCTCTTCAGAATTATTGAGGCAGCAGGCGGGCTTGTGAATAACAGCAAAGGTGAAATGCTCTTCATCAAAAGACTGGGCAAATGGGATCTTCCCAAAGGAAAAATGGAAAAAGGAGAATCCCGTGAGGAATCTGCTGTTAGGGAAATCGAGGAAGAAACAGGACTTAAGGATGTTGAATTAGTAAAATTCATCAACACCACTTACCATATCTACGTAGAAAGAAATGGTGAAAAAATTCTGAAATGTACCCATTGGTTCGAAATGAACTTTAATGGTGAAGACACTTCTAAACCTCAGATTGAAGAAGGTATTACGGAGGTAGCATGGAAAAACAACACTCAAATAGAAAATGAAGTTTTTCCAAATACTTTTAAAAACATTCGCCTGATCGTCACTGAATTCAGGGACGGCCAGCCTAAATAAAATCCAGCGCTTTTTCCAGTGAAATACCCCGTGAAGCTTTTAATAGAATATTCTCTGATTGAATTTTATTCAGTTTAAGGTATTCTATTAATTCCTGGGTATTTTCAAAAGATAGTGTTGTTTGATTTATTTGTTTAAAATTTCTGCCAACAGTGATGATTTGATCAAAACCCAGGTCCAATGCCTGTTTTAAAATGATCTGATGCTCCAGTTCACTTTCATTTCCCAGCTCAAGCATATCACCAATAATAATGGACTTGGTTCCTTCAAAAGTTACAAAGTTATTTAAAGAGGCCGTCATTGAGCTTGGATTAGCATTGTAAGTATCCAGAACAAGTGTCCTCCCCTCTTTTTTTACGATCTGGGAACGCATATTGGTCGGCGTATAGCTTTCAATAGCATGTTGTATTTTGCTCATTTCTATTCCAAAATGAAGCCCCAGGCTAACTGCTGCACAAAGGTTTGTAAAATTATAATTCCCTGTAAGCTTAGATAATGCTCTGGTCCCCTGATAAGATAAACCTACACAATGATTTTCTGAAAAGGCCTCAAAATAATAATCCGAATCTGGTTTTCCGAATGTGATTTTAGGATCATAATTTTCTGTTTTATCGCGCTGTATCTCATCATTCTCGTTAACAATAATAGTCTTATAGAATGTTTTCAGATAGTCATACAATTCGGATTTTCCTTTGATCACCCCTTCAAATCCACCAAATCCCTCCAGGTGTGCTTTCCCGAAGTTGGTAATGTATCCGAAATCAGGTTTCGATAGCGAACATAACAGCTCTATTTCTTTCTGATGATTTGCTCCCATTTCTATTACCGCCATTTCATGTTCAGGTCTGATGGATAAAATGGTAAGAGGAACTCCAATGTGGTTATTCAGATTACCGTAGGTATACTGCACGTTATATTTTTCAGAAAGAACAGCATGGATCAGTTCTTTTGTAGTTGTTTTTCCATTACTCCCTGTAAGTCCTATGAATGGAATATTCAGCTTATTTCTGTGATGTATGGCAAGAGCCTGTAAAAAATCCAGTGTAGAAGGAACATAGAAGATATTTCCATTTGTATTTTCATATTCTTTATCCTCCACAATTACTGCCAAAGCGCCTTCGGAAACAGCCTTTTCTGCCAAAGTAGCTGCGTTAAAATTATCTCCTGAAAAGGCAAAGAAAATATCATTATTTTCTATTTTTCTGCTGTCAATAGTAACTTTATTAGCTTGCAGAAACAAAGGATAAAACTGTTCTATATTCATAGTCCAAAAATAAAAAAACCTTCCTGTATTTAGGAAGGTTTTTTTCAATTATTTTTTGATAAATATTATCTTCTAGTTCTATTCTTGTCAGCAACTCTGGCATCTTGAGCGACACGGAATCCAATCCAGCCATAAGCTCTGTTTTGATCTTTATATCTTCTTTGTCCCGGATCCAGCCAGTATGCCGTATCCTGCCAAGAACCACCTTTTACTACTCTGATGTCGTTAGACATAGCAGATGTTCTGTCTCTGGTGTCTTTTTGCAGTATTACTTTACCGCTTCCATCTACAATGAATCTTTGTTTAGGAGAGTTGTACATATCATATGCTGTTGCAGAATCTCCGGCTTTATAGTACTCTAAAGAAGATTGTCTGTCACCGTCTCTGTAATTTCTGTAATCAGCGATTGTTTGTCTTTCAAACTGTCCAGGTAAGTTTCTGTAAACTAATCTTCCGTCAGCTAAAGTATCATATTTAATGCTTCCTTCATCTACCATTTTGTAAGTTCCGTCTCCGTTCTTTACAACAGCCTGAGGCATATTTCCTCTATAGTAATTAAAGTCACTGAAATCTTCATCAATAATAGGTCTGTAAACATCCGCTGTCCATTCAGACACGTTTCCATACATTCCATAGATTCCAAGATCGTTAGACGGATATTGTCTAACATCTGAAGTTCTTGCAGAACCGTCATTCTTCCAACCTGCGATACCTGAGTAATCTCCTCTACCCATTTTGAAGTTTTCAAGGAACATTCCTCTGTCTCTTCCTTTGGTACCTCTTAATCTTTCAATTTCCGGCTTCTTTCCAAGATATTGGTTATATTCTCTGTTTTTAGCCATACCAAGCGCTGCATATTCCCATTCAACTTCTGTAGGAAGTCTGAATTTCTGAACCATTGCAGAGTTTGGAGCTCTGTTAGCAGCAAGCAATCTTTGGTTGGTTGTTTTCAAACCCGTTTTTTGCTGCATTCTTTGTTCGTTAATATATCCTTGCATTTCAGGATCATTCGCTTTGAATTTATCCATGTTAAATGCAGTTCCTCCTTGATTATTGGATTCGTTGATATACAAATCTTTAGCGATGATCCCTGCAGACATTAAAGCTTTTTCATTAGCTCTGTCTGTTAACCATTCGCAATATCTGTTTGCCTGAGTCCAGGAAACACCTACTACCGGATAGTAATCAAACTCCGGAGAACGGAAATACGTCTCGTTGTAATCATTTCTAGATAGTTTGTTATCCCATAATAAGGTATCTGGTAAGGCACCATTATAGATTTCCTTAAAACTTGGATCACTAGGTGGGAACACATACTTCAACCATGTAAGGTATTCGCGGTATTCGTAGTTAGTAATCTCTGTTTCACCGATAAAGAAAGAACTTACCTGCATTCTGCGAGGCGAATTATTCCAATCGTGCATGACATCATCTTTCACTAATCCCATTGTAAAAGTTCCACCTTCTACATATACCATCCCCGGCCAACCTTTCTGTTTTTGTTGCTTTCCTGCAAAAAACCAACCTTGTTTTTCGTTTGGTTTCCAACCCGTCTTACTGATAAATTTTTTAGTACCTCCACCTTTGTTGGTACCCGATCCACCACAACTGGTTAATGCAAGTGTAGAACTTAATGCTATTAATGAAAACAACTTTAGTTTTTTCATAGTCGATATAAATATTTTCAAAGTACAAAGAAAAAATAAATTATTCAATAAATCAAGTAATCATTTGATTTTTTTGAAAAACGTTAACAAATTAATTTTATTGTATCGCAATTTAATTATAAAATTTTCATTTATTTTGTAATTTAGTAATTTCAAAAACAAACATGAAACAAATAATTACGTTTTTACTTCTATTAACTTCTGTATCAACGATTTATGCTCAAAGAATCACCATCGAGTGGGATGGATCAAAAATTCAAGATTTTGGAGACACAAAAATCAATCTTCCCAATTTTAAAAATAAGGGATTTTCATATGGCCAAAATAACATTTTTATAATAACCACACAAAAAATAGGTGAAAAGCAATTAAAAATTTCCAATTTAGTTTGGGAAGCAGTTTCAAACCGGGAGCTATTTGAGTTAAGCAAAAACGCATTACCTGATTATGATGTTTCTAATGTTTCTTATTATTACTCAGAAGGGGAACAATACGCCAGCGTACATGTTGGCCTGTTTAAAAATGTAAAAGGAAGAATACAAAGACTTTCATCATTTGAAATTTCAGAAGGAAACGGCTCTAATCAGATGATGAATGCAGCTAAGGTGGGAACGACCAACAACCCTTTGGCTAGCGGCGCTTTTTATAAAATTAAAGTAGACAAGTCCGGTATTTTTAAAATTACCACTCAGTTTTTAAAGGATAACGGGATCAATCCTTCATCTGTAAATCCAAGAAATTTCAGGATATATGGGAACGGAGGAATCATGTTACCGGAATATAACCAGGATGTAAAATACAGTGCTCTTCAGGAAAACGCCATACAGGTAGTGGGTGAAGATGATGGAATATGGAACGATAATGATTATGCCCTATTCTATGCTCAGGGACCTAATGGATACAATCTGTATAATAGTTCCAATGGTAAAGGATTCAAAAGAGCGGAAGAAAGAATTGACCGCAGTGAAAACGTAAAGAATATTTATGAAGATTTTTCCTATTACTACATCAATTTTGATAAAGGTGCGGGAAAAAGGGTTCAGCCTATAGATGCCAACCTGCCGGCTTCCCCACTAATTACACGATTTGATAATTACCAGGTGATCAATAATGATCAGAAAAACATCATGAAAGTCGGAAGGGTTTGGACAGAAGAAGCTCCGTTTACCACCGACAAATCGGTTACTTTTAACCTCACCACTCCAATCCTGGGCGGCGATCCCGTAAAATACAGAACACGGGTAATTGGATATAAGTCTCAGGGAAACAGTATAACTTTTGATATTAATAATCAAAATGCTCAGCCTTTTTCGTCCGGTTCAACGGACCCTGATTATGTTCCATATGTTTATTTTGGAGATGTTACCAATTTAAGTGGCAATCAGCTTACGATCAACTACAAACCGAACATCGCAACAAATCCTAATGGTTTGTTTTATTTTGATTATGCCGAAGTTCAATATAAAGAAGACCTTAGATATAACGGGTCACAGATGAATTTCAGGGATTTTTCTCTTGTAAGCGGATCCAACACCAGTTATGGATTCAGTGTAAGCAATACGGCGGGATTGGAACAGATCTGGGATGTCACGGATATCACCAATGCCAACAGAAGAGTCAACAAAGCAACGGGAAGTGGTAATTTTAATTTCGGGTATATTACTTCTGATTTAAATTTCAATAACGAATTTGTTGCATTTAAGGCTGATGCCGCTTATTCTCCTCAATTCGTAGAGAGAATTGCCAACCAGAACCTCTCGGGATTACAAAATGTAGATTATCTGATTATTACAGTCCCTGAAATGATGTCCCAGGCTCAAAGGCTTGCCAACTACCATCAGACTAAAAATAATTATAATGTACAGATTGTAGATGTTAATAAGATCTATAATGAATTTGGAAGCGGAAGTAAAGATCTTACTGCTATCCGTGATTTTATAACCAAATTAAATACACCACTGGGAAGTTTAAAGTATGTCTTTATTCTGGGTGATACCTCTTACGATTATAAAAATAGGGTTCCTAACAATTCCAATGTGGTATCCAGCTATGAAAGTGAACAGTCTTCAGATTTCATTACTTCGTTTGTTACCGATGATTATATCGTAATGACAAAACCACAAACTTCTGCTTCGATCCCGAATAACTTACCTGATGTGCCGGTAGGAAGACTTCCTGCGGCAAATGCTACTGAAGCAGCGGTAATGATGGATAAAACCCTTGCATATTACAATTCTTTACCGGGGCAGTCAACTCCTTTTGGGGAATGGCGTATGAAACTTGATTTCGTGGTAGATGATGATGATGATGGCGGAGGTCCTTTCCATGATGTAATGAACACTACATTAGCAACTGTTTTCGAACAGCCGGGATCTACAAATCTTAAAGAATATAATGTAAGAAAACTCTATCTGGATGCTTTTCAGGCTCAGAGTACAGCAGGCGGACAAAGATACCCACAGGTAAACCAGGCAATCTCCAATGATATCGGAAACAGTATGTACCTGTTTTATTTCGGGCATGGAGGAATCAGCGGATGGGCTCAGGAAAGAGTGCTTACCCTTGATGAGATCAATAATGCCAATAACTTTTCTAATGTGTACAGCAGATTTCCCTTCGTGTCTACGATTACTTGTGAATTTACGCTCTGGGATGAACCGGAAACCTTTTCTGCCGGAGAACGTTTTCTAAAAATGAAACAGGGAGGGCCGGCAACAATGATCACCTCAAGCCGTGCTATTGGTGTGGATTATGGTCGTGATTTTACAGACCTTTATACCAAAGATATTTTCAAACTTGTCAATGATGATTTTGAAACCCTTGGGGTTGCCCATTTAAATGCTAAAAGACAAAAAGGTCCGCAAGCAGACCACTTGAAGGTAAACCTTCTGGGTGATCCTGCTATGAAATTAAGCAGACCAAAAAGGTTATTGGTAATCGATGCTATAGAAACTCCGGTACCGGGACTGATCAGAGGTCTGGACTTTGTAAAAGTAAAAGGACATATCAACAATACAAACGGAAGTATTAATACGTCTTTTAACGGAAGAGTGGTTATCAATATCTTCGATAAGAGACTTAATAAAAAAACATTGAATAACGACGGAAACCTCACCCCTATCCTTGAATATACTGAAGAAGGAAGTGCTATTGTGAAGGCGTCAGGTACTGCTGTTAATGGGGTATTCACTGTAGAATTTTATGTCCCGAAAGATATTAATTATGCCGTAGGTGAAGGAAGAATCCTCGGATATGCTGACAATAAAGCTACGGACGTATTCAATAATCAGGCGGTACAGGTTGGAGATATTAACCCGAACGGAATTAATGACAGCCAACCCCCTAAGGTAAAGCTGTACATGAACAATACAAACTTTGCGGATGGAGGTATTACAGACCAGAATCCGATGTTGCTTGCCTGTATCACAGATGATACGGGAATAAATTCAACAGGATCCGGTATTGGCCATGATATTACTGTATATTTGGACGGCCAGATCATCAATACTATTGTTTTAAACGATTTTTATTCTTCGGGAGAAGGAAATGGATGTCTGAGTCCGAGTCTTGCAGATTATCAGAAAGGAAATGTAACCTACCCTTTCAGGAATTTATCGGTAGGTCAGCATCAATTATCATTTAAAGTTTGGGATATAAACAATAATTCTACATCTGCAACGTTAAACTTTGAAGTTAAGGATGAAGCGGATCAGCATCTGGTAATCAACAGACCTCTTAACTGGCCGAATCCGTTTACCAATAAAACGTATGTTCAGTTTGAGCATAATTGTGATGATATTCTGAATGTAAATGTTCAAATCTATACAATAACAGGAAAATTGGTAAGAACTTTATCACAGGCTGTAGTTGCAGAACCGTTCCTACAGGGCTTTAGAACGCCACGTCAGGCAATTGAATGGGATGGAAGAGACGATTTTGGGGCAACTGTTGGGAAGGGAACATATATTTTTAAGATATTTGCAAAAAGTCAAAACCAAGAAAAATGCAAAGGAAGTGCCACAGCTGTAGAAAAAATGGTACTTTTGAAGTAAAATAAAATAAGGATAATAATAATATTAATAAAAAACTGATAATATATAAAAGACAACATATGAATTTAACTACTAAACTGCTTTTAGGAATTGGTTTAAGTGCTGGTTTTTTAGGCTATTCGCAAGATCTGGGGCAGGTAAGACCTGTATTGACCGGAGCTCCATTTCTAAGAATTGCACCAGATGCAAGATCTGGAGGTATGGGTGATCAGGGTGTCGTTACCTCTCCAGATGCATTTTCACAATTCTGGAATGCAGCGAAATATCCTTTTAGCAGAACGAGTTCTTCCGTAGGCCTTAACTACACCCCTTATATGGGAAAATTAACCAATGACGTATTTCTATTGTATGGTGCATTCCATAAATTCTTAGGTCAGGATGAAAGATCTACGATCTCAGCAAGTATTTATTACTTCAACATGGGACAGGTAGATTTGACTCAGTTAGTAGGTAGCGAAGTAGCTTCAATGGGAACATCAAAACCAAATGAATTCTCTATTGATGTTGCTTATGGATTAAAGCTTTCAGATTCATACTCAATGGCTGTAACGGGTAGATTCATCCGTTCAGATTTAGCCGGAGGGTTCAATACAGATACTACATTAAAACCTGCCAATTCATTTGCGGTAGACGTTTCAGGATACTATACCTCTCCAAGATTTTCAAGTATCGGAGGATATGATGGTAAAGTGAATGCCGGTTTTGCTATTCAAAACCTGGGTCCGAAACTGGATTACACAGGAAATGAAGAATCAAGATCTTATCTTCCTACCATGGCAAGATTAGGGGTTGGTTATGATATGTATCTGGACGACCTTAATAAAATCGGGATCAGCGTAGAAGGTTCTAAAATCTTAGTTCCGGGATCAGAATTCGTAGGAATGGATCCTAATACCAGACAGCCTATGTATGCGGTACCAAATGTGGGACCTATTGCGGGAATCGGAAAGTCTTTCAAAAACAAGAACAGTATCATGTATAGTGGTGCATTGGAATATTCATACGATAATGCTTTTGCAGTAAGAACTGGTTATTTCCGCGAAAGCCCTGAACAGGGAGCCAGAGAGTTCGCAACAGCAGGTATTGGTTTGAAGTACCGTTCTTTCGGACTTGATATTTCTTATCTGATCAATATGTCTAAAATTAATACAGCTTTAGATAACACGCTTCGTTTCGGTTTGACCTGGAATATCGGAGATGAAACTTCTAATGTTGATAATTAAAAAAATATAACATTTAAGTTTAGAAAAGTCTCATATTTATGAGGCTTTTTTGTTTGTCAATAATTATTTTTGTAATATGAACTATTCGGCGGAACTAAAAAAATTTGTAACCAGTCAGTATGTATATTCTGCAATCAGGATTACATTAGCCACTGTATTACCTTGTTTGGTTCTCGCCCACTTTGGAATTTTAAAAGAATATTTCCTTTTCCCTCTGGGAACCAGCTTCGTAGCCCTTACTGATCAGCCGGGACCGTTTATCAGAAGAAGGAATGCCCTTACTTTTGCCATTGTCTGTTTTGTGTTTGTAGCACTTATTGCCAGCCTGGTGATGCATATCAAAGTACTGGTTATCCTCGAGATCATCGTATTTGCCATGTTTTTTTCACTTATCGGGGTATACGGGCAAAGGCTGGCTGCCGTTGGTTCTTTATCTCTGGTGGTACTAGCGATCTTTATCGACGGACATCTGACCGGAGACAATATTTTTAAAAGTCTGCTGATCTTTGCGTCAGGCTGTATATGGTTTTTATTGATTTTCCTTATTGTTACGACTATTCAGCCTTATAAGCTGGCAAGCCAGATGATCGGCGAAAATTATCTCCAGCTGGCAGAATTTTTAAAAATAAAAGCAAATTATTATCAAAAGAATCCCGATTTCGATAAACTGACCACCCAGGTTATTGCCAAGCAGATAGGAATCAAAAACCTTCAGGAGGAAACCCGGGAAACCGTTTTTAAGACAAGAACCATTGTTAATGAATCTACAACGACCAGCAGATTATTGATGCTGATGTTCCTGAACTCAATGGACCTTCATGAGAAACTGATGACTTCTGAAAGTGATTATCAGAAGTTGCAAGAAAGTTTCAAGGACAGTATGATATTGGTTAATATCCATGATTACCTCAACCTGCTTTCCGAAGAAATAACAAACATTGGAATTTCTTTACAGCTGGGTACCCGTGCAAAACCTATTTTTGATCTGGAAATGGAACTTAAGAAACTGAATACCCTGTATTTTGAACTAAGGAACAGGCAGATCACACCCGAAACGTTAGAAAACTTTATGATCCTGCGTCAGATTCTGATGCGTATCAGCGAGATTACAAAGGAAATCAACGAAATCTATAAAGTTTTTTCACAAGATGTAAAACTTGCAAAAAGTCTTTCAACAGGATTAGACCTAAGAAAGTTTATGCCTAATGAAGAAAAGCTGAATTTCAAAGTCCTTAGAAACAACATATCCCTATCTTCCTCTCAGTTTCGTCATGCCATTCGCATTACGACCGCTTTACTGATCGGGTATCTGTTTTCTCTTTTTCAGTTTTTAGGAATCGGCCATACCTACTGGATATTAATTACGATTACCGCTATATTAAAACCGGCTTATTCCATAACAAAACAAAGAAACGGACTTCGTTTGTACGGCACTATTGTAGGAGCTACAATAGCCTATATCATACTCCACTTTGTTCACATCAATGCTATATTATTTGCCACACTTCTGATCAGCATGATCCTTTGCTTCAGTTTACTAAAAGGTAAATATTTCTGGGCTGTATTATTCATGACGATCTATGTCTTTATGAGTTTTAATTTTTTAAGCCCCGGAAAGGTTGACGTTATTTTCAAAGACAGAATTGTGGATACCATGATTGCAGGTATTATTGCGTTCCTTGTTTCCTATATTGTCCTTCCTGTCTGGGAGCATACCCAGAATCTGGATCTGATGAAAAAATCTGCAGAAAGTAACCTCATCTATTTTCAGAGTGTTATTTCCAAATTCCTTGAAGATAATTTTGACCTCGAGGACTATAAGGTAAAACGTAAAAATGCGATTATTTCCCTGGCCAATCTTTCCGACAATTTCCAGAGGATGATCTCAGAACCCAAAAATCAGCAGAAGAAGCTGGAAGTTGTTCACCAGTTTGTAGCAACTTCCCATCTTGTTACGGCTTATACAGCTTCGCTTTCGCAATATGCTAAAAATGACGAGAAATATCCTGAAATAGATGCTGACAGCTGGAGCCGGAAAATAGAATCGGAGTTACAGCAGACCTATGCCCTTCTTAATGGTGAAAAAATCAATGAATCCCTTAAAATGGAAAGCCGTCTGGAACCGGAGGATTCTTCTATTGACGACCTCATGCTGAAAAGGAAAACAGAGCTTGAAGAAAATGAAGCTTCAGAAGTTAACGATCCCAATAAGATATCTCATCTTACAGAACTGAAAAACATCCATGATGTGCTTGAGCTTATTTATGATGTTGCTAAAGAGCAAAGAAAAGTGATCGAGAAATACAAGAACGAATCCGAAGCGGCTACTCCTCCACAATCGTAAAGCAGTAGTCATCAAAAAATTCTACCCTTGCTTTGAACTCATCTGAAAACTGATCGTCATACACCCGGCAGCTTATTTTATGAAGATTTTTTAGCTGAAAAGGCTTCACTTCATAGTTTTTCTTCAAGGACCAGTATTTGGAATGATGGATCTTATACATGCTTTCTTTTACGCTCCAGATAATGGTATAATAAGTATGGGCGAGATCTTCAGGAATAAATCCTCTTTCATTTTCATAGGTAAACTTATCAATAACCCTCATGATTTTAGGATTGAATTTTTCAATATCAATTCCGATTTTTCTTTTTGAAATGGCAATAGCTGCAAAAGGAAATGAATGGGTGATTGAAATTTCCGCATCTTTTGGGGAAAGAAAAGGTTCTCTTTCTTTATAGAGTATTTTAGAATCCGGCTTTAATCCTTTTAAAAGTTTACGAACCATTAAGACTTCCAGTAATTTCTTGGGATGGTAGTCTTTTACTTTTTCCGCATTTTCAGGTTCTAAAAGATCATTAATATGTAATTCTTCGCTCTCATCATATTTCCAAATAAGAATTGTAGCGGTTTCATCTGAAAAATCTCGGTAAAGGGGCATTGTTTTTTATTGGATAAAAGTAATAAAAAGAAATGTAATGATCATATAATTGTAAAGATGAAGTCGGGTTTTGCTAAAAATAATACTCTTCCTCTCCTAACTTCTAATTTATTTTGATTGATGGTTAACATCATTTCTATGCTCAAGGATTTCCAGGTTCTCATCAACAAAGTAAGCACTTCCAAAACCATTCACATAGGAACCTTTAAGCGGATGTAAAGCAATAAGAATAAAATCTTTCATTTCGGAAATAAGATCGACTACTTTTCCATGAGATTCTTTTAATTGACTTACCGCATTATTCCAGCTTTCAGAATCTCTTTCTATCGGTGATGTTTTGGCTTCAAAGGTTAACCGTTCACGGGCATACATCTGCTTGGTAGCCATCTCATCTTCTATAAGCATTACAGAAGTACTCCTTCCCTCTGCAAGATTTTTTGTATGTTTTGCCATAAAAGATACCAAAATGTAAAATGTATTTTCTATCTGTACAAAAGGAGCATAGCTGGAATGGGAATTTCCTTCGGCATCTACGGTGGCTAAAATCACACTTTTAGATCTATTTATTAACTCTTTTACTTTGGGAGTGAATGGCTTTGTCTTTTTTTGAGCATTATCCTGAGCATGGTTATCATTCATCTTACAACGATTTTATTGATGCAAAAATAGCTTATTTAGAGTAAATAAAAATAATATTAATTCATGTATAATCTCATCAATTGAACTTGATCCATCGTTTTTATATCTTAATTATTAATTGTAATTTTGCATTTCATTATCAATTGAATTTAAACTTATTCATTAACATATGAGTACTACAACACAATACGTTCCTTATAAAGTTAAGGACATTTCTCTTGCAGAATGGGGAAGAAAAGAAATTACTCTTGCTGAGGCAGAAATGCCTGGCCTGATGTCTATCCGTGAAGAATACGGACCATCTCAACCTCTAAAAGGAGCAAGAATTGCAGGATGTCTACACATGACGATCCAGACTGCTGTGCTTATCGAAACCTTAGTAGCTTTAGGTGCTGAAGTTACATGGTCTTCTTGTAATATTTTCTCTACACAAGATCACGCTGCTGCTGCTATTGCTGCTGCAGGAATTCCTGTTTATGCTTGGAAAGGATTAAATGAAGAGGAATTCAACTGGTGTATTGAGCAGACTTTATTCTTCGGTGAAGAAAGAAAGCCATTAAACATGATCCTTGATGACGGTGGAGATTTAACGAACATGGTTTTTGATAAATACCCTGAATTAACAAAAGATATCAAAGGACTTTCTGAAGAAACCACTACCGGAGTACACAGATTATACGAAAGAATGAAGAACGGTACGTTAGTAATGCCGGCTATCAATGTGAATGATTCTGTTACCAAGTCTAAATTTGACAATAAATACGGTTGTAAAGAATCTGCAGTAGATGCTGTAAGAAGAGCTACAGACGTAATGTTGGCAGGTAAAAGAGTGGTAGTTTGTGGTTACGGAGATGTAGGTAAAGGTACGGCAGCTTCTTTCAGAGGGGCAGGTTCTATCGTAACGGTTACTGAAATTGATCCTATCTGTGCTTTACAGGCTGCAATGGATGGTTATGAAGTAAAAAGATTAGATACAGTTGTAGATAATGCAGATATCATCATTACGACTACCGGTAACTTCAATATCGTGAGAGCAGAGCACTTCCTTAAAATGAAAGATAAGGCGATCGTTTGTAACATCGGTCACTTCGATAATGAAATTGATATGGCATGGTTAAACAAAAACTATGGTCATACAAAATCAGAAGTTAAGCCACAAGTAGATATTTATACCTTAGAAGGAGGAAAAGAAATTATCATCCTTGCGGAAGGAAGACTGGTAAACCTTGGATGTGCTACAGGACACCCTAGTTTTGTAATGTCCAATTCTTTCTCTAATCAGACTTTAGCTCAGATCGAATTATGGAATAATGCTGCAGCATACAAAAACGAGGTGTATACACTACCAAAACACTTAGATGAAAAAGTAGCTGCCCTTCACCTTAAAAAATTAAGTGTTGAGCTGGAAACTCTTTCTCCTGAACAAGCTGAATATATCGGTGTAGATGTAAAAGGTCCGTTCAAACCGGAATACTACAGATATTAAGATATAATCATACGCAATATACGGTCCCATTATTTGAATAATGGGACTTTTTATTTTATATCTCGTGAAGTAATTCCAGATATCTTTTCACAATTTTATTTCATGACAAACTTAATGTACATATAATACTTAGATAACATTTACTTTTTCTTCATAGAGTATTTTAGCCCATCAAATAAAAAATACATATGAAAAATTTCGACCGGAGATTCTATCTTCTTGCATTATTATGTTTTCTTTCATTTATTTCATGCAGCGAACAAACCTCTTTTGAAGAAAATAGTTCTCTTGCCGATCAGGCAAATAAGAAGGATAGATTTTCACGTTTAGGAGATAATGATCTCAAAGTACTCACTTACAACACATTCTTATTGCGGGATATCGCTGTAGCCTCTACCACACAATGGTCGCAAAATCAAAGGGCAGAAAAAATCGGAACGGCAGACTTTATCAAAAATTATGATGTATTACTCCTGCAGGAATGCTTTGACAATACAGCTTCAACAATACTTCGAGAAAAACTTTCTTCAAAATTCCCTTACCAGACACCTATTCTTGGCCAAACCAAACAAGGCTGGAATAGCACTTCCGGAGACTGGAGAGAAGTAGTCTCGGGCGGACTGGAAAACGGTGGAGTGATGATTGCCAGTAAGTACCCGATTGAAATAATGAATCAATATATCTTTCCCAAAGGATGTGATTTCGATGCCCTTTCTTTAAAGGGCTTTGTGTACGCACGTATTATTAAAAACGGAAAACGGATTCATTGTATTTCTACCCATCTTCAATCTACACAACCCGGCTGCCAGGGAAATGAAGTCAGCATCAGAAAAAGCCAGCTGGAAATGATCAAATCTTATGTGGACGCGCTTCAAATTCCTGCTGATGAAATGCTTGTGTATGGCGGAGATTTTAATATTATTAAGAACAGCCAGGAATACCCTGTCATGCTGCAAACGTTAAATGTATCTGCACCTTTCTACAAAGGTCTTTCACAGACATGGGATACCCAAACGAACACCATGGCATCTTACCATTATCCTTATCCTAAGAATCAGCCGGAATATCTTGATTATATCTTCGTTTCCAACGAACACCTTACTCCTCTATCCTGGCATAATATCGCTTTTGATCCCGTAAGCAATACCCTTATGACGTATACCAATCTCACCCAGGACACTTATTACTGGACAGATTATTCGGATCATTATCCTGTAGAAGGAGCCATCAGTACGGATGAAACATCTCCCAAAAAGAGTATGAAATTCAGAATATATGATAAGGTATCTTTAAGATCCGTAGCTACCGGAAAATATATTACCAGCAACCTTTCAAAACCAGATGATTGGCTTACCGTATCCGCTTCTGCTCCTGATCAGAATACATGGTTCAATCTTGTTAACCTTGGGGCTGGTGAAAATTATTTCGATCTCAAAGAAGGTCCGGTACGGGTAGAGATCAGCGAGCGTATTAATAATTTCTGGTATTGGGAGTATCTGAACGGAGGAGCTTATTACTATTTCCCGAAATTTGGCAAATCCCTTAAAAACCTGGAACTGGTCCTTGTGAAAAAGAAAAACGGAAACACTTCCACAAGCATAGAAAATGGAGATACCGTTGCCTTCAAGGATAAAACCTCCGCAGGAAAAACATATTTCCTTCAGGTATATCAAAAGAACGGTACCGATTGGATCTATTTAAATGGAAATACAATCGGTGCTGCCGAACAATTTGAAGTACGAATGAACAATACTTCCCAACAGAATTGGTATTAAATTTCATCCCTTAAAAAATATAAAACTCTCCACATTAGGAGAGTTTTTTTATAGAGCTATTTCCCGCTATCCGCTCATACTCCTCGCCCCCAACTTTACCCCCTTCCCTGCTCCGGGGTAACCGCTTCTATCGGGGCTAGGAACAGTCCAAAAAACACCTGGAAAACAGGCTTCCGGAATAAAAGCCTTTAATCTTCAAAAATTCAAATTATTTATTATTTTAGCTTTTATAGGTAATAAAAAATTAAAATAAATCAAATACTGCAATAAACTATTCAAAAATTTTGTGATTTTATTATTTTCATTATCTTTATTTCACAAAATCTTGATATGTATAAAAAATTTTTACCCCTTATTTTATTTATTAATTTTTTTCACATCCTGAACGCCCAAAATGAATTTATCACCATCTGGAAACCTAATACTCCAGCAATCATTCCACAGATGGATGTTATTGTTCCTTATCCGGCAGGCAATAACCAGATATGGTTCCCGGGAATCGGAGAAAATTATACGATAACCTGGGAAGAGATAGGTTTTCCCCAGCACAATGGAGTCATGAACAATGTGACTTCTACACAACAGGTCTTTATCGATTTTGGAACATCATTAAATCCTAATACCACTGATGCTGCTTATCGGATAAAAGTAAGCAATGGAAACGGAGTTTTTAAGCAGATCCGGTTTGGTGATCCTGAAATCCTAAATGTCCCTACTGCTTACATGGCTATTCTCTGGCACAACGTAGGCAGCATTGATAAAATTACCGAAGTTTCCCAATGGGGAAATATCAACTGGATTTCTATGGAGAATGCCTTTAGTAATTGCAGGGCGCTTCAACTTACCGCTACAGACACACCTAACCTTTCAGGTGTAACAGATGCTTCATTCATGTTTTATGGAAATTCAGCTTTTACAGGACACCCGTCTATGACGGCATGGAATACATCCCAAATAAAAAAATTTACATACATGTTTGGCCACACTTCCCCTACTCCGGCTACCGCAGCAGTTGATCTGTTCAATCTCAACATCGGTTCATGGGATATGTCTTCGGCACAAGACATCAGCTATATGTTTTTCCACAGAAGATCATTTAATCAAAATATAAACAACTGGGATACTTCGAACGTAACCACAATGGCCCATACATTTGAAAATTGTTACACATTCAATCAGCCATTGAATAACTGGAATACTTCAAAGGTCACCAATATGGCGTATTTATTTCATTTTATCCCCGATTTTAACCAGCCTATCGGTAATTGGGACACGTCCAATGTTACTAATTTCAGCCACATGTTCCACAACTGTACTTCTTTTAATCAACCACTAGACAACTGGAACACGGCTAAAGGAACTACCATGGAGATGCTATTTACAGGTGCCTCTGCCTTCAATCAACCTGTAGGAAGCTGGAATACAGGGTTGGTGGGAACAATGCTTTTCACTTTTCGTGATGCAACAAGCTTTGACCAATCTTTAGAAAACTGGAACCTGGCTTCCCTGACTATTGGAGACCAGATGCTGACGAATTCCGGATTAAAATGCGAAAATTACAGCAGAACCATCGCAGGATGGGCCAATAACCCAAATACGGCGAATAACATCAACCTGATTTCTACTGCACCATTAATGTATTCTTCGGATGTAGTACCAGAAAGAAATGTACTTATCAATAAAGGTTGGGTATTTAATGGTGATACTCAGGGAGAGTGCAGATTAGGAATTTCTGAAATACCTCTCAATAATCTTTCCATTTATCCCAATCCTGCCAGCGACTTTATTTATATCAAAAATATAAAAGGTTCCGGAAGTTACAGGATAACTGACATGGCAGGCAGAATGATCCTTCAGGGACTTTTAAATAATGAAAAAATCGATGTAAGTTCTTTAATAAAGGGAAATTATCTATTACAAA
This sequence comes from Chryseobacterium sp. B21-037, assembly GCF_028570785.1. Classification (NCBI taxonomy): domain Bacteria; kingdom Pseudomonadati; phylum Bacteroidota; class Flavobacteriia; order Flavobacteriales; family Weeksellaceae; genus Chryseobacterium; species Chryseobacterium sp. B21-037. The sequence continues at coordinate 188,755 of NZ_JALGCB010000001.1, read as the reverse complement.
TTACTTCCGCGGATAAGGTCCAATCTTTAAAATTCATCAAAAAATAACGATCCATATGATAAAAAAACTAATCCTATTCCTTCTCTTCAGCTTTTTCTTTCAATCCGGAAAGGCACAAAATGAATTCATTACCATATGGAAACCTGGTAATACCAGTACCAATATAGCAGGAGTTTCACTTTCAACGTCCAATCAAATATGGTTTCCCGGCAAAGGCAACCAATTCAATGTTTATTGGGAAGAAATAGGGTATCCTCAGCACAATGGAATTTTACAAAACGTTACGGCTTTAAAACAATTTTTAATAGACTTTGGCGATCCTCAAAACCCCACTCCTGCTAACGCAACCTATAAAGTGAAAATTAGTAATGGTAATGGTACCTTTCAGGCAATCCGGTTTCCTGAGGGTGTTTATGTATCTACCACACTATGGCCCGTATTTTTAGAATATAATGGTGACAAAGAAAAAATTCTGGAAGTTTCACAATGGGGAAATATTATCTGGGAAAATATGGAATGGGCATTCAGCGAATGCATCCATATGAATGTTACTGCAACAGATGCACCTGACCTGTCTCAAATAACAAGTACTTATGGCTTATTTTACAATTGTACCTCACTCACAGGAACACCGGCATTTGACACCTGGAATACCTCGGGTATTACCAATATGAGCCACATGTTTGCCGGAGCCACAAATTTTAACCAACCTGTCGGAAGCTGGAATACGGCCAACGTAACCAATATGAACTGGCTGTTTCATTATCTTGATTTTTTCAATCAGCCTATCGGAAACTGGAATACTTCAAAGGTAACTACTATGATCCATATGCTACACGAATGCTATGCCTTTAACCAGGATCTTTCTTCCTGGGACACCTCAAAAGTAACAGATATGAGGGCAATACTTGGCAAAACAACGAACTTTAACCATAGTCTTGGAAACTGGAATCTGAATTCTTTAGTGCTCGCTTCAGGGATGCTTACCGGTTCCGGACTAAGCTGTGAAAAATATAATAACACTCTCATGGGTTGGGCAAATAATCCGGCAACTCCCAACAATCTGATAATCGGAGATGTTTCTCCAATGGCTTACTCATCTCAGCCCGCACTCAATGCAAGAAATAATCTTATCAATACAAAAGGATGGACCATAACTGGTGATTACTACAATACTGAATGTATAAGTTTATCAACATCCGAAGTTCTTTCTCAAAATGAAATCCGTATTTATCCAAATCCGGCAGCGGATTACATTTATATTAAGAATGTAAAAGGTTTTAATACTTATAAAATTTTTGATATGAGTGGAAGAATAATACTTCAGGACCTCTTAAACAATGAAAAAATCAATATCAGTTCTTTAATTAAAGGAAATTACATTTTACAAATCATTACAAAAGATAAGGTCCAATCTTTAAAATTCATCAAAAACTAATTCTCATGCTAAAAAAAACAATCCTGTTCTTTCTCTTTATTCTTTTCTTTCAGTCAGGAAAAGCTCAAAATGAATTTATCACCGTCTGGAAACCAAGCCTTCCCCGTTATACAACACAGTATTCCGGAATAGCTGTTGCTTCTACAGATACACAGATCTGGCTTCCTGCTGTAGGAACCGATTTTCAGGTATACTGGGAGGAAATAGGTTTCCCTGCACACCATGCCACATTAACCAATATCAACTCTACTTACCAGGTATTGATCGACTTTGGAACCCCTTTAAACCCTAATCCCTCAGACGCAACTTATCGTTTAAAAATAACTAATGGCATCGGTAATTTTCATAGGATCCGGTTTTCCAACTGGGATATGTTTAATGGTGATGGCCTGATAGGTGATGTGCATAAAATAGTAAGATTGGAACAATGGGGAAACATCCACTGGTCTTCTATGGGACAGGCATTTCAGGGTTGCAGAGACTTCGATGTAACTGCCACAGACACTCCAGATCTGTCAGCCGTTACAGATATGTCCAATATGTTCTTAGGTAATTATAGTTTGATAGGAAATCCCTCTTTCAATAATTGGAACACCTCCCATGTAACCACTTTGCTAAGTACATTTGCAGGTTGTTTTCTTTTCAATCAGCCTGTTGGAAACTGGGACACTTCAAACGTTACCATGATGGGAGTAACATTCAACGCAGCTCTGGTATTCAACCAACCTCTGGCCAATTGGAACACATCTAAAGTAGACCATATGACCGCCATGTTCAGTGGCGCCAAGGAGTTCAATCAACCGATCGGAAACTGGGACCTTTCCAATACTATCGATTGCGAATTTATGTTTTCCGGTGCTAAAAAATTCAACCAGCCTATTGGTAACTGGAATACTTCCAAAGTAATTGAAATGGACCGTATGTTCAACCAGGCACAGGATTTCAATCAGGATATCAGCAATTGGGATACTTCGAGTGCCACCATTATGGAGGGCATGTTTGCTGGAGCTTCCAGTTTTAACCAAAACATCGGAAACTGGAACATAAGCAATGTAGTCTATATCAACGATATGTTCAATGGGGCTACCAGCTTCAATCAGGATATTGGGAACTGGGATGTAAGCAAAGCAGTCTGGATGCACAATATGTTTAAAGATGCAAAGAATTTTAATCAGAATATCGGAAACTGGAATGTAGGACTTGTCACCAACATGAACAATATGTTCAATGGAGCAACTCATTTCAATCAAAATCTTGGACAATGGAACATCAGCTCTCTTACCTCAGCCATAAACATGCTACAAAACTCAGGACTGAATTGTCAAAACTATGATAATACCCTTTACGGCTGGAACCTGAAGCCCACAACCCCTAACAATATCAACCTTGCAAATACTTCACCATTGGTTTATTCCAACCCGCTTGCTGTCAATGCCAGAAATAATCTTATCAATAATAAAGGATGGACGATCAGCGGAGATACTTACAACGGAGAATGCCAGTCTGTTTTATCCACATCAAATGCGTTACCTCTCAACGAGATCAGTATCTATCCTAATCCCGCAACGGACTTTATCTACATCAGAAATATGAAAGATTCCGGTAATTATAGAATAATGGATATGGCAGGAAGAATAATACTTCAGGGCATGATAAATAATCAAAAAATAGACGTCAGCTCTTTAATCAAAGGAAACTATATCCTTCAGATCATTTCGAAAGACATGGCACGATCACTTAAATTTATTAAGAAATAATATCATAATCCATCCGTATGTATAAAAAAATTATCCTCCTGGGTTTATTCTTATTCTTAGGGCAAATGATAAAAGCACAAAATGAATTTATTACGATCTGGCAACCCAACAGGCCCGACACAATGCCTCTTATTGATGTAAATGCTCCTTATGCCGCCTCCACTAATCAGATATGGTTTCCGGGAATCGGTGAGAATTACACAATAAGCTGGGAAGAAGTAAACTATCCTCAGCATAACGGGGTTATGAATAATGTTACCTCTACGAAGCAGGTATTGATTGACTTTGGAACTTCATTAAATCCTGATACGGCAAGTGCTTCTTATCGTGTAAAAGTAAGCAACGGAAATGGCATATTTAAACAGATACGATTTGGAGAATGCCAGATCATTTATGTAGCAGACTCATATATTCTCATGTGGGATATATTCGGAAATTCTGATAAAATAACTGAAATAGAAAATTGGGGAAATATTCAATGGACCTCTATGAATACTGCATTTGCGCACTGCAGATTGCTTCAGCTCACGGCTACCGACAGTCCAAACCTCACTAATGTAACGGATGCTTCATTCATGTTTTATAATGCCCATGATTTTTTAGGGGCAAGTTCAATGCAAAACTGGAATACCTCAACTATAAAGGATTTTAAATTTATGTTTGCAAGGATGGGAGATTATGTGCAGGCAATAGATCAGTTTAATTCCCCTTATTTGAGTACCTGGAATATGTCATCAGCTAAAAATCTGAATAATATGTTTTCCGGAAGAAAGGTATTTAATCAACCCTTAAATAATTGGAACACTTCGAATGTGGAAGATATGGGCTGGATGTTTGCTCTTTGCCTGAATTTTAATCAGCGTTTAGACAGCTGGGATACTTCTAAAGTAAAAGATATGTCTTTTATGTTCCATTTTATTCCTGTTTTCAATCAAGACATTGGTGGATGGAATACTTCCTCCGTAACCAATATGGCTCATATGTTTCACGGCTGTACTGTTTTCAATCAACCTCTTAACTGGGCAACTTCCCAGGTTACTCATATGGGATTTATGTTAACAAGCGCCACAAACTTTAACCGGTCTTTAGGCAACTGGAACCTCAGCTCATTAACCGATGCTACCAATATGCTTACAGGTTCAGGATTAAATTGCGATAATTACAGCAAAACCCTTTCCGGATGGGCAGATAATCCTGTTACTCCTGATAATATTCCTCTTGTTTCAGTAACGCCTTTACAATATGCTTCCAATGCTGCTTCTAAAAGAAACATTCTTATTGGTAAGGGCTGGAATATAACAGGAGATACAGTAGGAAACTGTTTGTTGTCAACTTCAGAAATCCACACCAACAGCCAAAGCTTATCTATATATCCTAACCCCGCAGAAGATAACCTGCATATAATGCATGCCCACGAGCTCAAAAGTTATAAAATTCTGGATGCCAGCGGAAGATTGGTACAACAGGATGCTCTGAATACTGATATGATTAATATAAGCTCACTGACAAAAGGAAATTATATACTACAGATTACAACGAAGAATAAAACAGAATCGTTTAAGCTGATCAAAAAGTAAAATAAAAGCCTCACTTGTAATAAAGTGAGGCTTTTTATAACGCGTATTTTTATTTATCGTACTGGTTGGGGTGCTGAGCTTTAATATCGTCAACAGTTCCTAGTACTTTATCTTTTAAAGAATCCTGATATTTCTGTAGTTTTTCCGCCACCTGCTCATTTCCGCTTCCTAAAATTTTAGCCGCAAGGATTCCCGCATTTAAAGCTCCGTTCAATGCTACAGTTGCTACAGGGATTCCGCCCGGCATCTGAAGGATGGATAGTACAGAATCCCACCCGTCAATAGAATTACTGGATAAAATAGGAACTCCGATTACAGGTAAAGTAGTACAGCTAGCCACCATTCCTGGTAGATGGGCAGCTCCCCCGGCCCCTGCAATGATAACTTTCAAACCTCTTTCTTTTGCTGTTTTGGCATAATCAAACATTCTTTCGGGCGTTCTGTGAGCAGATACCACAGTAAGCTCGTAAGGGATTTCGAGAGTTTTCAAAAAGCCTGCAGCTTGTTCCATAATTGGTAAGTCACTTTGACTTCCCATGATAATTCCTACCATCTTCAATTTTATTAGATTTTCAAAGATAAAAATTAAAATCTGTTTTCTAAAATTGAACTATCTATAAATCCCTGGATAATCTGATCTGAAAAAATTTTAACCCTGAATATATCAACTGATTACAAACAACATGCAAAATCACGTTTTATAATTATACTTAAATAAGATATATTTGTATACCATTTCACTAATATTTTGAAAGATTATAAACTTACACTTGCTGTTCTTACTGTAGCTATTGTCTGGGGAACGACTTTTTTATCGATTCGGGTGGCAGTACAAACGATTCCAGCCTGGTTTGTCGCGGGAATAAGACAATCTCTTGCAGCATTAATTATGCTCCTTGTCCTTTTATACAGAAAAGAATTACGATGGATCGGATGGAAAAACCTGAAATACCAGATTGTTTTTTCGTCACTTATGCTGATCATTGCCAATGGAATGACCACTGTTGCTGAAGAAACGGTAACAAGCAGTGTGACCTCTCTGATAAGCGCCTGCTCTCCTATTCTGGTTTTTATGGGCAGTGTGGCTGTGGGAATACAAAAATTCAGCCTCAGGGCTGTCGTAGGAATTCTGATGTCTTTCGGTGGTATTGTTTTTATCTTTTGGGACGGTATAAAAGATCTGGCCAATCCGGATTATGCCATGGGAATTGTTTTTCTTCTTATCGCGATTGCAGGCTGGGCATCAGGTACCATTTTCACAAAAAAACTAAACATTCAAAGTGGAAATATATCGTTGAATCTCTTATATCAGTTTGCCTTTGCAGGAATTATCCAGATTATTTTTGCCTTCTTATTTTCTGACGATTATAACTTCGAAAACTGGAGTTTCAAAAGTATTTCAGCCATGTTTTACCTTTCCATCTTCGGCTCTGTTGCAGCCTTCTTTGCCTATCATTATGCTTTGACAAAGGTTTCACCGGTTCAGGTTTCTATTCTGGCCTATATCAATACCATTATTTCTATCTTTTTAAGCTGGCTGATCCTTGATGAAAGTATTTCTGTTAAATTTATTGTGGCAGCAATATTAATTATTCTGGGAGTGTTCATAATTAACTACAACCCAGCCATGTTTAAAAAACAAAGAATTCAATAAACACGGGACACCTATCTCAACCCCTGATTATCGGTACATTAAGGAACTTTCATATTATGATTGCTTCCTATTTTCATTATTCATCCAACAGAATATATCTCTATTTATCCACTTTCACATCTCTTTTTTTATTTTTTTTCCCTATCTTGTTTAGATCAATTTCTATGATATGCTAAAAAACACTCTGCTGATTTTATTTATTGTCCCATTGCTTCTTCTAAGTTGTGATAATCGCCAAAAGGAAAAAGACCTGCTGGAAAGAGAGCAGCAGCTTTTGGAAAAAGAAAAGCTATTTGCCCACAAAGAATCTGAATATCAAGCCTTAATTAAAATGCGTGACAGCATCTTTACCCGAAAGGACTCTGCCAAAGTAATGACATGGCCGGAAGAAATTTCCGGAGATTGGAACGGCAAAGTGATCTGCACGGAATCCAATTGTAATGATTATGTTGTTGGAGATCAGCGAACAGATACCTGGGAATTCGACAGTGATTCCACTCAATTGGTGGCTAAAATCATCAACAATAACAATCTTATCAGGTTGTATTCCGGAAAGTTTGAAAACAATGAGATCAAACTGAATTTCAAAACAGATTCTGCTGCCAAAAAGAAAGTAGAAATGAATATTCTTCTCAATGATATTTCCGACACTAAGATAAGAGGAACAAGAACTGTAATAACAGATAATAATTGTACTGCAAAATTTTCTGTAGAATTAACGCGTTCGTCCAAATAAAACACATTTATGATTTTACTGAGCATACACAACCTGAGCTTCCCTATTGAAGATCCTGTATTAAAATTTTTATTGGTCCTGGTCATTATTCTGGCAGCTCCATTACTTCTGAATAAAATTAAAGTTCCCCATCTGTTAGGCCTTATTATCGCAGGTGCAGTAATCGGACCCAATGGATTCAATCTGTTGGCGAGAGATAGCAGTATTGTAGTTACGGGAACTACAGGACTTCTTTATATTATGTTTCTCGCAGGACTGGAAATTGATATGGGTGATTTTAAGAAAAACAAATGGAAGAGCCTCGGATATGGAGCTTATGCATTTATTTTTCCTTTTATACTCGGATTTGTCGGAGCGTATTATTTATTGGGATTTTCGGTACTGACTTCCGTCTTATTCGCCAGTTTGTTCTCGTCTCAAACCCTTATCACTTATCCTTTAATCAGTAAACTTGGAATTGCAAAAAACCGGGCTGTAAATATTACCGTAGGCGGAACAATGATCACCGATATTGCCACATTATTGGTACTTGCTGTGGTTGTAGGTATGGTCCAGGGAGACGTGGGAACTTCTTTCTGGGTAAAGTTATCCGTATCTGTTATACTTTTTAGCCTGATCGTTCTATTGTTATTCCCTATTATTGGACGATGGTTTTTCAAAAAAGTAAATGATAAAATATCCCAGTACATTTTTGTATTGGTGATGATTTATCTGGCGGCACTATTGGCAGAATTAGCCGGCATTGAAGCCATCATCGGGGCATTCTTTGCCGGGCTTGCATTAAACAGACTGATTCCTCATACATCTTCCCTCATGAACAGGGTGGAATTTGTAGGGAATGCGATATTTATCCCTTTCTTCTTGATCAGTGTGGGAATGCTGATCGATTTTACCGTATTCTTCAAAAGTTTTGAAACCCTTAAAGTTGCAGCGATCATGTTGGTCGCATCAATCGGTGGTAAATATATTTCAGCCGTGATCACCCAAAAGACATTCAGGTTTACAAAAGAAGAAGGTAAACTGATCTTTGGTTTAAGTTCAGCTTCTGCAGCTGCTACATTAGCTACAGTAATGGTAGGATACAACATCATTGTTTCCGAAACGGAAACAGGAGAACCTGTAAGATTACTGAATGAACATGTATTGAACGGAAGTATATTACTTATCCTTATTTCATGTACCATTTCTTCATTTGTATCTATGGCCAGTGCACAGAAAATCGCAGAAACGGATAATGAAGATACGGTATCCGGAAACAGCCATGAGGAGGAAAGCCTGCTATTAGCCATCAATCATCAGGAAACTGTAGAGCGAATGGTCAATCTGGGTATTCTGATTAAGGCACATTCCAATACTGAAGACTTTTTTGCATTGAACGTCATCAATGAAGATAAAAATGAGTCTTCTGTAAAAAATGCCGAAAAATTACTCCACCAGGCTACAGATGCCGCAGCATCGGCCGATGTCAAATTGCAACCTCTGAAAAGATATGATAATGATGTTGTAAACGGCGTTAATAATGTGATCAAAGAGCAGGAAATAACGGATCTTATTATCGGCCTTGAAGATGAAAAAGGTTTTTCTCCTTCCTTCGTTTACAATCTTTATAATGGCTACCTTCAGAATGATCACGTGAACGTACTGGTATACCATGCTGCCCAGCCTGTTTCTACAATAAAAAAATATGCAGTGATGATTCCTGAAAATTCAGATAAAGAAGCCGGCTTTTTTCATGCTCTTTTAAGGGTATGGAATATTGCCCGGAATTCAGGAGCAACCATGATATTTTATGCTCCTGAAAGTATTATTGATCTTTTACAAAGGATCATCAAAAAAGCCAATATAGAAGCTGAATTTATCATTATGAATACCTGGCATGACGGTGAAAAAACAGCTGCGGGACTAAAAGAGGATGAAGCCCTTATTGTGTTTATGGCTAAAAGAGGAATGGTATCCTATATTCCTCAAATGAGGCTCATGCCGGAACTTCTCAACAAAAATCTAAAAGAAAACAATTATCTTCTGATCTATCCTTTTTCAGAATATGACAAAAACAGTCCTGAAAAAAGATCATTCGGAAATCACAGGGATTTCATCGAAATCGGAAATGTTATCCAGAAAATTTTCAAGTAACAACCACTATCAATAGAATAAATTCAATCAATTCAACTATTTATTAGTTGTTTGTTTTCAGTAAATTAGACCTTAAAACAGAATTCAATTATTTAAAATGGAAATATAAAAACGGACTCGCCGAACACCGTATTTCAAAGTAGGCAACAAAATACTTTTAATTATGCCAAATCTATTAAAATCATTCAGAAACTCTGTAAAGCACTGGTATATCCCGCTTATACTAGGAATCCTTTTTATTGGATGTGGAGTATATGTATTTTCATCTCCCCTTGAAACCTATCTGACATTATCTCTTCTTTTTAGTGTCTCTTTTATCGTCTCGGGGATCTTCGATATCTTTTTCTCGATCAATAACGCGAAAGTATTAAATGGATGGGGCTTATATCTGGTAACGGGACTACTTTCCTTTATTATGGGAGTCTATCTGGTTTCTTATCCTCAGATTTCAATGACCATTCTACCCTTTATTGTAGGATTTACAGTGATGTTCCGTTCTTTCCAATTACTGGGTATCTCATTTGATTTGAAAGACGCCCATGTACTAAGATGGGGTAATCTTGCCATATTCAGTATCCTCGGAATTATCCTGTCGTTTATGCTTTTGGCTAATCCTATATTTTCAGGAATGTCCCTTGTAGTCCTTACCGGTTTATCATTTATTTTCGTAGGAGTAGCTTCTGTCATCTTAGCCTTTGATCTGAAGAAAATAAAGGACTATCCTTCAAAACTGGGTAATGAGCTCAAGGATAAAATAGAAAATCTTCATAATGAACTCAATGATAAAATGAGATAAAAAAATAAGAAAGACTGCTTTTCAGCAGTCTTTCTCTCAATATTTTAAGCTATTACTCTTACCATAGCCTTTACTTTGATGAGCTTTTCCATCAGTTCTTCTTTGGAGTCAGCCAGCACATTAATGTGCCCCATTTTCCTTCCCGGTTTAGTTTCGGTTTTTCCATATAAGTGAACATAAGTTTTAGGCAATTTCAGGACTTCTTCCATTCCTTCATAAATTACTTTTCCTGAATATCCTTCTGCTCCTACAAGGTTAAGCATTCCACTATAACCTAAACTTTCCGTATCCGCTAATGGAAGGTTCTTAACGACACGGTACATTTGCTCAAATTGTGAATTCGCGTTTCCTTCCTGGCTTTGGTGCCCTGAGTTATGAAGTCTCGGCGCAGTCTCATTTACCCATACTTTTCCAGCCTTATCCAAAAACAGTTCTATGGCAAAAAGCCCGGGAGAGTTTATTGCGTTCAGAAACTTTTCCGTAATTACATCAATTTGCTTTTGGGTGTCTTCGTGTAAAAAAACCGGACAAATATTAAAATCTAATAAATTTAACTTAGGATCAGCCACCATTTCTGTAACCGGAAAAGTCTTCGTTTCCCCTTTTTCATTTCTTGCAACAATCACAGACAATTCTTTATCGATATCAACAAGCTTTTCGATCACAGAAGGCTCCTTCCATAAATTTTGAAGATCTTCTTCATTTTTAATTACCTGAACACCTTTTCCATCATATCCGCCTGTATTCATCTTTTGTACAAAAGGAAGTGTCATTGTAATTTTTTCATCACTATTCCAGACAGCCTGAAATTCAGGGCTCGGGATATCATGAGCCTTATAGAATTCCTTCTGAAGAATCTTCTGCTGAATGGTTTTAATGATTGCAGAATTCGGAACAACTTTGATCCCCTGGTTTTCAAGTTCTGATAGGGCATCGGCATTTACATGCTCGATCTCTATTGTTACAACATCTTTATTTTTTCCAAAGTTCAGGACTGTTTTATAGTCATTGAAATTTCCCTGTGTAAAATTTGAAATAGTACTGCAGGGAGCATCAGAGGCAGGATCCAGCGTATAAAATTCATCATCATATTTCAATGCGCTCTGTATCAGCATTCTTCCCAGCTGACCACCTCCTAAAATTCCTATTTTCATTCTATATTTTTATTAGATATATTTTCAATTGAGACCATCCGGATCATAGGCAAATATCAAACGTTTTTCAACATTACAATACAACACCAGATCATTGATCCAAGACTTTGCAAAGATAAAAATTTTATAGCCGATTACCTAAATTTTCGTATCTCCGATCCTTGCCGTACTTAACGTGTTACGCCGGCTTAAAAGCCGGCGTAAGTGATTATGGGAAGTTTATACTTTATCTATTTTAAGATATCCTAGACCTATTGGGTTTTCCTGATTTTCCGCATCAGATTTTTCTAAAACAATGGTGTATTTCTCTTTCATTTTTTGAGGAAGGATATCATTAACGTTAAAAATATCATCGATATCCACACCGTGCTTATCGTCAACATGGCTTACAGCTCCTTCGAATCCCATTGTTTTGTAAAATTCCGTTTCCTTCACTCTCTTTATGATTTCGCCCATGGATGTTCCAACCATCAGATGTTGCTCATGGAATTCTTCAAAATATCCCCTCTTATAGCCTCCTAAATTAATAAAGAATAGTTGGTTTTCAGAAACCTGATCTGTTTTCTCAACAATTTTCACTTCATATCCATCTGCAAATCTTACCTCCTGATGGCAGTCCAGGTGGATTTTACCATCAGCCTCTTTCCAGAAGTCTTTCATATCCGGAACCAGATCCTTTAAACTTTCTGCAATTCCAAAAAACACATCGTGCTGTTCGATATTCCTGCCTGGAGGAGTGGCACCTAGGATCACGTAGAATAATTTCATTTTCATTTTTTTAGTCATACAAAAATACGTCAAATTTATCTTTTTGAAAGTTTGGCAGAAAACTGCAATAGTTTTATATTTGTATTCATGTCAGAAATCATTATTCTCTTCCTTGGAGCAATCTCAGCAGGCCTATTGGGCTCACTTACAGGTTTAGGAGGAGGAGTTATCATTATCCCTTTATTGACGCTTGGTTTTGGCGTCCCTATGCATTACGCAATCGGAGCTTCCTTAATATCTGTGGTGGGTACATCTTCCGGTGCCGCCGTAGCTTTTGTTAAAGAAGGATTTACCAATATGAGAATCGGAATGTTTCTGGAAATAGCAACTACAGCAGGTGCTATTGCCGGAGCTCTTGTTTCCGGAATTCTGAACCCAAATACCATCGGGATTATTTTTGCCAGTATTCTTCTCCTTACCGTAATTTTAAATCTTAAAGGAAAACCCGACCACCAGGAACCCCTGATCAAGGGAAGTTTAGAAGATAAACTTAAATTGTACGGAACCTTTCCGGATAAAGGAGTCATTAAAAAATATTCTGCGCGAAACACCATTCCTGGATTCTTTATGATGATGTTTGCCGGAGCAATGTCTGGTCTTTTAGGAATCGGTTCAGGTGCATTGAAAGTATTGGCAATGGATAATATGATGAAGTTGCCTTTTAAAGTTTCTACAACCACGAGTAATTTTATGATCGGTGTTACGGCTGTCGCAAGTTCCTTGATCTATTTTCAAAGAGGAGAAATTATCCCGGTAATTGTAGCTCCTGTTTTGGTAGGGGTTGTGGTAGGAAGCTTCATTGGGTCTAAAACATTGATGGTTTCAAAAACTAAAAAACTGAAGGTATTTTTTGCTATTGTAATTACAATCCTTTCAATCTATATGATGTATAACGGTATAAATCAAAGTTTCCGATGAGAAAAAATTTCACAGACGTTGATTTGAACCGCTCCGTAGGAAATCTCCTGAGACTTGGAGTGATTTTGTCCGTAGCTATATCCATTATTGGCTTTGTAAAACTGTTTCTGGAAGGTTTTAAAATGCCCAAAAACTATTCCTTACTGGAGACCGGTTCTTCGTCGGAAAAAGTATGGGGCCAGTTTTGGGAATCTCTCTGCAAAGGTGAAGGAATGGCCATCATTCAACTGGGAATCTTGGTTCTTATTTTCACTCCTTTAATGCGAATTGTTTTTGCATTAATAGGATACCTGAAAGAAAAAGATTACATCTATGTGATCATATCCTCAATTGTTTTAGCCATTATGGCAATCAGCTTTTTTACGGGATACGCACATTAAGCCTATTTACATTTCATAAAACTCCAAAGGAAGCCTATCCGGATCTTGTGTAAAGAAAAACTCTTTACCGGTAAATTCGTCGATCCTTATCTCCTCACATTCCAGTCCCTTTTCCATAAGTTCCTGCCGCTTTGCGCCAACATTTTCAACGGAAAATGCAAGATGCCTTAATCCGCACGCTTCGGGACGGGAAGGCCTTGCGGGAGGATCAGGGAATGAAAAAAGTTCTATCACATAATGATCTCCGATAGCAAGGTCCAGCTTATAAGATTGCCTTTCTTCACGGTATACTTCACGGATCACATTCAAACCTAAAATCTCTGTGTAAAACTTTTTAGAAACTTGATAATTGGAGCCTATAATGGCGATATGGTGAATTTTCATTGTATATTATTTCTTATTCTCGCAATTTTCCTTTCTTCTTGTATCAATGATGTACTGAATTTTCCAGCTGTTATTCTGCTTAACGAGCTGAAAGCTGTTCGCTCCGCAATGTGAAAACTTTCCCTGGTAATAAAACTGATAGGGAGTGAAAACGCTCGCCATATTGCCGTCTACAAGTACAGATGCTATGGTAATCCTTTCATCCAGATCGCCTTTAGCGGCTTTGGAAACAGCAGATATAAAACCAGGTATATCATCTGTTTTCACTACTCCTTCTTTTGTAATAGTCTGTAGAATGGCCGTTTCAGTAAATGCCGACTTTACCAGTTCCGAATCTGCATTCTTCATACCTGCGAACAAATCCCTGATAGGTTTCTCAATGTCCGGGTTCTGGAGTTGCTGTCCAAAGCAGAATGTACTTAAAAAGCATACAACTGCGAAAATTTTATTCATAGTATTGATTCAAAATATAACAGAATAAAAGTAAGAAAAATCTGACTCAAACTTCATTTATTTCACACTAAAAAAGATGATTTCATTTGAATTCTTGTAAAAAAGGATTATTTTTAGCCATCTATTTTTATAACATGTGGAGTGCTTATTTGATCTTAACCGGCCTGCTGGTTCTATTGACATTATTACCTAAAATTCAAAACCAGCATTGGATATTTCGGGTTCCTGAGTTTGGAAAAATTCAAATCACGTACTTTATTGTGCTTACCTTCCTCTTAGGATTTTTCTTTAGATCAGCCGAATATTTCTGGTATTTCCAGGGCACTCTTTTTATCTTATTTGTACATCATGGGGTAATTCTTGTAAAGTATACTCCTCTCTACAGAGTAAGGAAACATCAGAGGGGCAAGCGGTCCTCTCAAAAATTACATTTCATTTCTGCCAATGTCTATCAGTTCAATACGGAATATGACAAGTTTATCGGTCTTATCAACCGAAACAAGCCGGAAATGTTCCTTACCATGGAAAGCAATGGAGTTTGGGAAAATGCATTAAGAGCTTTAGAAAAAGACTACCCCTATCATCATAAGGTAACCTTGGAAAATACTTATGGGATGCATTTTTATTCTAAAATTCAGATCAAAAATTCCACTACACATTATTTTGTAGCTGAAGATATTCCAAGCATTGAAATCCATTTAGAGACAGAAGACGGCTTCTCTTTTGTTTTTTTCGGGGTTCATCCACCGCCTCCCAGCCCAACGGAAGAAGCGACATCAAAGGAGCGGGACGGCGATCTCCTGAGCATTGCAAAACGCGTGAAAGATATCACTGAACCTGTACTTGTCGTTGGTGATTTTAATAATGTTGCCTGGTCAAGGTCTTCTATACTGTTCAGAAAAACAAGCCACCTTATTGATCCGAGAATCGGACGTGCCTTTGTTCCAACCTTCCACGCCAGATACCAATTACTGAGATTCCCTATCGATTTAATGTTTCATAGTGAAGACATCTTTATTAAAGAACTTAAGACCCTAGACAATTTTGGCTCGGACCACCTACCGGTATATTGCGAATTCTTTATCGATCATCATAATACGGGTCAGGAAGAAAGAATAGAAGTTGCTGACGCCGAAGAAAAAGCTGAGGCTGAAGAAATGATCATCGAGGGGAAAAAAGAAGATGGTGACCGGGATGCTGTTGTTACAGAATAATATGTTTATCTATAGCAAGCGCATTCTTCGATTAAATAGAATAAAAAAAACTGTTTCATTTCTGAAACAGCTTTTATATCAAAGTAAACGATGATTAAAATTTAATCACAGATTTCATTTTTTCGTTTTCTTCCATTACCAATTCATCATCAACAAGGATTTTTCCTGAATGTTCATCGATAATGATTTTCTTTCTCTGAGCGATTTCCATCTGTTTTTGTGGAGGAATTGTAAAGAAAGATCCTTTCGGAGCACCTCTTTCTAAACCTACCACAGCTAATCCGTTGATAGAGTTCGTTCTGATTCTGTTGTAAGAAGCTAGTAATCTTTCATCAATCTTACCTGCAAATTCTTTAGACTGCTCAATTAAATAATCTTCCTCTTTCTGAGTTTCAGAAACTAAACCTTCCAATTCTTCTTTTTTGAATTTAAGGTGGTTTTTAAGATCGTTAATTTTTGAATTCAGTTCTTCCAGAGTCTCATTTTTATGAGTGATCTTGATCCCAAATTCTTTAATTCTTTTTTCCGCAAGTTGGATTTCAAGATCTTGGAATTCAATCTCCTTACCTAAAGCTTCAAACTCTTTATTGTTTCTTACGTTATCTTGTTGAGATTTGTATTTCTCAATTAGAGTTTTCGCATGGTTAATTACTTCATGCTTTGTTTTGATCTGATCTTCCTGATCCTTAATTTCTGCATGAAATTTTTCAGCTCTTTTTTCAAGCCCTTCTATCTCGATTTCAAGATCTTCAACCTCAATTGGCAATTCTCCTCTTGTATTTCGGATTTCATCCAATCTTGAATCTATGATTTGTAAATCGTATAAAGCTCTTAATTTCTCTTCAACTGAAATATCGTTGGTTTTTGCCATATCTAAAGGAAATAATTTACTGGGTTTGTTTTTTCGTTGGATTTTGAGATTGCAAATGTACTAAATTTTTGTGACAAAATTTCAAATAATTGTTTTACAACCCATTGTTCTGATTCATAATGTCCTATATCACAAATCAGCATTTTAGATTCTGCTAAAAAAAAATCGTGGTATTTAACGTCTCCGGTCAGGTAGGCATCACATTTTTTAGATAATGCGGATTTTATTCCACTCGCTCCTGAGCCTCCTAAAACACCCACTCTTTTAATCTTTTTATTAGTAAGCCCTGAATGTCTGATCATTTCAAGATTAAATTTCTCCTTAACAAAACGTAAAAAGTCCTCCTCATTCATTGCTTCTTCAAACTCTCCATACATTCCCAATCCTGAATACTGGTTTTCATTGTCCAGACTATAGATCTGGTAGGCTACTTCCTCATATGGATGTGAAGATTTCATAGCAGAAATAATCTGATTTTGTTTATAGCCTTCAAAAATTACAGAAATCATATTTTCATCTGCATTTTCCCTGATATTCTGCTTTCCTGAAAATGGATTCGAGCCCTCAATTGGTCTGAAAGTTCCATTGCCATTAATACTGAAACTGCACTCATCATAGAAACCAATATTTCCTGCCCCGGCAGAGAAAAGAGATTCTTTTACTTTTTCAGCATGGTCTTTGGGAACAAATACGGTAAGTTGTTTCAGATTATCTTTCTTCGGCTGAAGGATTTTCATTTCTTTTAATCCCAACTGGTTGCATATTCCTGCATTAACCCCAAAAAAATCATTATCAAACGCAGTATGAATTGCATAGATCGCAACCTTATTCTCGATGGCTTTTAAAACAGCCCTTTCAACATAGTTTTTCCCGGTAAGAGATTTTAACCCTGAAAAAATAATCGGATGAAAACATACGATCAGATTTAATTTCTTTTGAATAGCTTCTTCTACAACATTCTCTAAAGCATCGTGACATACTAAAATACCACTCACCTCCCGTTCCGGAACCCCGCACAACAACCCTACATTATCAAAGTCTTCTGCCTGTTGTAAGGGAATACGTTTTTCTATTTCCGAAATTACTTCTCTTATTGTCATTTATTATGTATGTTTGCTACGAAAATAGGGATAATTTCTTAAATTAGAAAAAACTCAAAGTATGGAAAAAGAACACAATCTTGTCCCGGAGGATACATTATGGAAAAGATTTCTTTATCGTGTTATTTACCGTTCCGATACCAGATTGGGAAAGCTTTTCGATATTATATTGTTGGCATTAATCCTTGTCAGCACACTTATCATTATGATGGAAAGTGTTCCGAAGCTGGACCAAAGATTCCATCTTACATTTATTGTTTTTGAATGGATCATTTCTTTATTTTTTTCCGCAGAATACCTGCTGCGTATTATGGTCGTAAAAAATAAGAAAAATTATATCTTCAGCTTCTTTGGAATTATAGATTTTCTTGCCCTGGTTCCTTTCTACCTCAGTTTTTTCTTTCCGGTAACCAAATATTTCCTGATATTCAGAATGTTGAGAATGTTAAGGGTGTTTAGAATTTTCAATTTACTGGATTTTATGAATGACGGATATCTCATTGTACGGGCATTGAAAAACAGTTCAAGAAAGATCTATATTTTCCTGTTGTTCCTTATCATTTTTTCGGTGATTGTAGGTTCTTTGATGTTTATGGTGGAAGGAGGAAGAACCGGTTTTGAAACCATTCCCCAATCTATTTACTGGGCTGTGGTTACAGTAACTACAGTAGGTTACGGAGATGTTTCACCCATTACACCTATGGGAAAATTTTTTGCAGTTATACTGATGCTTGCCGGCTACTCTATTATTGCTGTACCCACCGGTATTGTAACGGCAGAGATGAGGAATAAAAGACAAAACCTGGAAAAGATCTGCGAACGTTGCGGAAATGAAGATATTGATGATGATGCGAGGTATTGCAAACAGTGTGGCAAGAAATTAGCTTGATATCATTTATCAAATTAATCTATTAACCCAATACCACAAAATCATGGAACCAAAAAAGAAAAACAAGCCCAATAGTTTAGTTATTATTCTTTTTGCTTTAGTTGCATTAATGATCATTATTTATTTTATACTAGCTATGTTCTTCCCTACTGTTTTTGAACATATGAGTACAGGTGATATACAACCTGTTCCTAATAAATAAAAAAGGTGGCTGATGCCACCTTTTTTGTTGAATATAAATTCTTATTTCTTAATTACTTTGGTCGTCTTTTTAGAGCCGTCCTTCATTTCAAGAGTAACCAGATACAATCCTGATTTCAGATCCTCCAAATGAATTACCGTATCTGGGCTTACGATCATTTTAACCAATCTTCCTGAAACATCTGATACAGAAATAGATTTAACGTTATCAATATCTGCAATGTTCAGAACATCAGTAAACGGATTCGGATAAATTCCACTGGCTTTTTTAATTAAAGCAGGAGTTGAAATACCTGAAGCATGTCTATCTGAACTCTCTTTATTGATATTGATCGTAAACGCTCCTTCGAGCTCATCTGTATACTCGCTATAATATCCTACATTCACATAATAAACAGTTCCGGATATAGTTGGAACAGACAATGTTTCAGTCTCTCCATCTGCCATATTATCTACAGTATCCACACATACTAAACTGCCGCATGTTCCACTGAAAACACCAATCTGAGGATCGAAATCACTTCCTGAAGGCATACTCACGGTAATATTAACTGTTTCTCCGTCACCAACAAATGTGAACCATGTTCCATCATTCATTCCACTTTCACAAGCGGTGATAAATCCTCCGTTATTTGTTGCACCACCTCCGTCAGTCTGCACATAAGTATAAGGGAAAGAAGATGCCAGCAGAGCTCCTGAACATTCGTCATTAGCCGGTGCCGGTGGAATACTTCCGACACAGATGTCAAAGCTTTGATTGCTTCCTGTTCCATAGTAGCTGTAAACTCTGATGTAATAAGTTTGTCCTATAGTTAGCCCGGAAACAACAGCTGACGTAGGATCCGAACAAAGAATGCTGGATAAAGTACCACAAGATCCGCTAAATACCTGGAAGTAAATATCATCATCTTCTTCTGTACCGATAGAAGTTATATTCAGAAGAGAGATTTTCTGGCTTGTTCCTGTCGCTACAAATTTAAACCACACGTCATCATCAGGATTACCATAGCAAGGAGCAGCAGCAATTCCTGAAGCCGTAGCTCCTAGTGTATAACCTGATGTTATTGTTCCACAATTGAGATCAGGATTCACCGTTAAGGTTACTGCTCCTATACAGTTATCATTCAGAGGAACCGGAGGGGCTGTTTTAAATTTCACTTCAGCGCATCCTGAAGATTCACCGGCCGCTGATACAGAAACCACCCGTAAATAATAAGTAGTATTTACACTTAATAAGGTAGGAACAGCAAAACTAGCAGCACTTACAGATTGTTGATTGATGATTTGTGTTCCACCAGGAGTTGTACCTATGGAAACTTTATATCCTGTAGCTCCTGCAACCGGGTTCCAGAGAATGGTAGGTAACAATGGAATAAACACGGCGTTATTTGTCGGATAAGTTACTGACGGACAAACGGGAACAGGTTTTGGTGTTAATCCGTTGATTGTAATGGCCGATTTAAAGGAAGCCTGATGCCCTACAGGAGGATAAACAGGATTCGGATCGGTCCCATCATTTCTGAAATAAAGAGTAGAATTAGGAGCTGAAGGATACACATGCATAATCTCGTCCCCATTATCATCATAATCGGCTGAATTTTCATCAACAGCAACCACAAGGTTATCTGTATTATTATAATGAAAAGGTGTCGCAAAAGTGATGTTGATAACTCCATTTACATTAGTAACTGTTCCGGCATACACCTGAGTCAGTCCGGAAACAGGGATCCAATCGGATTCGGTGTCGAAACTGGATTTTGTGGTAAGCCCTAAATAGACCACCCAATCTGAAGAATTAACCATTGACATCGACGGATTACTATAAAATGTAAGCCCTGTTATATTCCCTGCCGCGTCAGCATTAATTTCCTGTTTTGAGAAAATCTGCTGCACATAGGAATATCCATAGTATGTACTGATCGGAGCTGGTCCTACATCAGTACTCCCTGAGCCCAAATTGATTTGAGCATTCAACACCATGCCTAAAAACAATAAGCATGAAAGTAAAATTTTTTTCATAAATATAATGTTTGGTATTAGACCACTAATTTACCAATAATACAGCAAGCATCGAAGAAAAATGACAGCTAAAATTTAGCTGTCATCAATATTTATGGATAAAATCGGATTCTATTTTTTAATTGCTTTGATCGTTTGTTTAGATCCGTCTTTCATTGTTAATGTGACCAGATATAGACCTGATTGAATATCAGCCAGATGAATAACCGGACCAAGATTATCAATTGTTTTTATCCATCTTCCGGAAATATCAGTAACCGTAACGGATTTTACATTAGCAATGTCAGAAATATTCAAAATATCTGAGAAAGGATTCGGATAAACACTGATTACTTTCTTATTTCCTGCTACTTCAGAGGTTCCAAGATTATTTTTTGCTATATTAATCGTGAAAGTTCCTTCCATGTTATCCGTGAATCCACTATAATTACCCACATTTACATAATATGTAGTACCAGGCTGAGTAGGTATTGATAGAGTTTCTGTTCCTCCGGAGCCATTATTATCTACTGTATCAACACATGCAAGGCTTCCACATGTTCCACTGTAAACACCGATCTGAGGATCAAAATCACTACCTGCAGGCATTGTAACAGTAATATCAAATGTTGCACCATCACCGGTAAATGTAAACCAGGTACCATCATTCATACTATCGGAACATACAGTTACAAATCCGCCATTATTTGTTGCACCACCTCCGTCAGATTGTACATAAGTATAAGGGAAGGCTGACGCCGTCAACGCTCCGGAACAATCATCATTGGCTGGTGGCGGTGGCATTGTACCTACGCAGATATCAAAACTTTGATTGGATCCTGTATCGAAATAACTGTAAACCCTCACATAATAGGTATCTCCAACAGTAAGTCCGGTTAAAACTGATGATGTATCATCGGAACATAGAATGCTCGACAATGTACCACAGGCACCGCTAAACACCTGGAAATAGGTATCATCATCATTGGTAGTTCCTACAGAAACCACATTCAGGAGTGATATTTTATGCGTTGTAGCAGTAGCAACAAATTTAAACCATACATCATCATCAGGATCGCCATAACATGGATCAGGAATTAAGCCTGAATCTGTTGCTCCCAAAGTATATCCTGCGGTTACAGCACCACAATTAAGATCCGGATTTACTGTTAAAGTAATCGCTCCCGCACAATCGTCATTCGATGGAGCTGGCGGAGAAGTCTTAAATGTAATTTCTGTACATCCTGAAGATTCACCGGCCGCTGATACTGAAACTACCCGTAGATAATAATTGGTATTAGCACTTAAAGGTGCAGCTGGAGTAAAGCTATTGGTCGCTACAGATTGTTGATTCACCACATCAGTTCCTCCCGGAGTTGTTCCTATAGAAACCTTATAACTTGTCGCTCCCGATGTATTATTCCAGTTGATGGTAGGTGATAATGGGATGAAGGTTGAATTATTTGAAGGATATGTTATGACAGGACAGGCAGCAATTGGATTTGCCGTTAATCCCAGAAATGTAATTACCGATTTATAATCTGCCAAATCTCCTGCCGGAGGTGAAGCCGGATCAGGATTGTTGCTGTCATTTTTATAAAACAAAGTAGAATTTGCGGCACCGGAATAAACATACATTGCCTCATCATTATTATCATATCCCGGCGAATTTTCTTCTGCAGCTACGACTAGATTATCCGTATTGTTATAAGGAAATGGTGTTGTAAAAGTAACTTCCACCACTCCGTTAGCATTGGTAATTGTTCCTGCATATACCTGAGTCAGCTGAGAAACCGGTATCCAGTCTGTATCTGAAGTAAATCCTGATTTTGAGGTATGCCCGAGATATACCACCCAGTCGGATGAATTTGCCAAAGACATCGAAGGATCCAGGTAGAACTTAAGTCCCGTAATGTTTCCTGCTGCATTTGCATTGATTTCCTGCTTAGGGTAAATCTGCTGAACATAGGAATATCCGTAATAGCTACTGATCGGAGCTGTACCAACGTCAGTGCTTCCAGCGCCCAAATCAATCTGGGCGTTTAGTGCCATGCTTACAATCAAGAAACATGAGAGTAAAAATTTTGCCATAAAATAACAGTTTTAGTGTTTAATATACTAATTTACTAATAATATAATGAATAAAATAAAAAAATGACAGCTAATATCTTAGCTGCCATCATTATTTATAAATCAAATCGAATTCTATTTTTTGATCGTTTTAATCGTTTGTTTAGAACCATCTTTCAATTCAAGTGTAATCAGATACATTCCTGAATTCAATTCTCCTAACTGAAGAACCGAAGTAGGGTTCGCAATTGTTTTTACTAATCTTCCTGCCACATCAGAAACAGAAACAGATTTCACTTTAGAAACATCAGAAATGTTCAGCACATCTGCAAATGGATTAGGATAAACTTTAATCGTATTCTTAGCATTAGCTACTTCTGAAGTTCCCAGACTCGGATCCAGCATATAGCTGATATCATCTATAAGAACACTATTGGCAGGAGTTCCTGTATGTTTAAATACAAGCTTGTTAACACCAGCCGGCACTCCCGTAATACTAAGTTGGTAATCATCAGCAACCGTTACACTTGTAGAAGTATACGTTCCCAATACTACAAAAGTTGAAGTATTAGCAGGATCTGTTAAATAACCGATCTGAACAACTCCTCCGGCAGTATAATTTGCTCTTGCCTTAAATTTAAGGATGTAGTTATTAGACTGTAGATTCGCAATTTCAGGAGTCGCTAACATTCCTGTACTTGAGCCACTTGTATAAAGGTACAATGCATTAGCCCCACTGATTATAGCACCAGTATTTGCACTCGTATAAGCCATTACTTTCGCATAACTAACGGTAGAACCTATACTTGTCCAGCATGGAGGAAGACTTCCTTCCGCTGTTGAATCAAAGTTTTCAGTCAATGTTTGTGATGTAATACAAGCAGTTGTAAATGTTGCCAATTGAGACCATGCACTTTTATCTGAAGAACTACATACTGAACGCACCCAAACATAATATACGGTAGCTGCAGTAAGATTATTTAAATCAGCTGTAACCGTAGTACTCGTTCCCGATGCTTGAGTAGTAGCAGTTGGAGCCGTGTTAGAAGTAGAATAATAATACTCATAACCACCGGCAGGTACAGTAGCAGGAGCAGTCCATGAAATCGTTGCTGTAGTAGCCGCTACATTCGATACTACTAATGCAGAAGGCTCAGCACAAGTCGGTGTAGCATCAATAACGATATTATCTACGTACAATCTGTTCATATCAGCATCTGAGTATGCATTAAATCCAAAATAATACACTCCGGAAGCTGCAGGAACAAAATCTACGGTTGCAGAAATTGGTGTAGTACCATTGGTTACATTAGGGTAATCTGCTAATACGTTGGTCATTGAAGCACTGGATTCAGCAGTACCATAAGCTACTTTCAGTTTTTCAGGATATGTAGTACCACTTGCATTTCCATAGATGTATTTTATTCTGTAAGATACTCCCCCTGTAAGGTTAATACCTTGTGTATAAAACCATGCGTTAGCAGCATTTGAACTATTATAAGTGTAGTTAAGAACCTTAGTATTGAACCCTCCTCCCGCAGAAGAATAGGTTGTCCAGTTATTACCATTCCCTGCATTTTCAATAGAAGTACAAGCCGGCAATGCAGGAGTCGATACACTTTCGAAATTCTGAGAGTAAGGAATGTTGGTTGGTCCACAAATCGTAGAGAAACTTCTTTCTGTACAAGATGACGACGTACTGGTTGGGCTGTAGGAATTTACAGTGTAATAATAAGTACTGCTTAATGTTAATGGAGTAGTAAATGTATATGTAGTCACATTTCCTAAATCCAGATTATTCAGGATATCTGTTCCACCTGGTGTAGTTCCTACAGTAAGTTTATATCCTGTAGCAGAATTTACCGCACCCCATGTAATGGTAGGAGTTAATGGCTGTCCAATAGCCCCTGCAGATGGTGCAGATACAGTCGGGCAAACTACTGCGCGTGTTGTGAAAGAAGTACTTGTACATCCGGATGCCGATCCAATATTATTCTTCGGAATTACTGTTACATAATACAACGTTGAATAATTCAGCGCTGAAGTATTTGGAATGGTATAGCTGGTTACTGCACCTACATCAAGACCATTTACAACATCAGTTCCCCCTGCTGTTGTTCCGATATTTAATGTATACCCTGTTGCAAAGGCAGCAGAAGCCCAGGTAATAGTTGGTGTTACCGAGATTCCTGTTGCTGCATCGGCAGGAGCTGAAATCTGAGTACATGAAGGCGCATTCGTTAAGGTCTGAGCTAGCTGGACATCATCAAACCCCATATAGAAGTCTCCGGTAGATGTACTTGTGCTTTTCAGTCTGAACTTAAAGCTTGCCCCTGTTGGGATAGTTCCCGCAGGAATTGTTCCTGAAACGGTCGTACATGGAATCGGGGTTCCGTTAGGACTATCAAGAACCACAGGCGCTAGGATATCAACCCATGTCGTCCCTCCATCTACAGAGTAATCAGCAGCTACACTTCCGCTAACGGCACCTGAAGTACTATACCCTTTCGCAAGGTATTTGAAAGAATACGTAAGCGCAGTTGCATTAGAAGTTGTGGAAGAATAGGTCAAATTCCAACCTGTGTAGGTAGATCCATAAATATTCTTATAGACCGCTTTGCTCCCGACACAGGCCGTACCCGCACTTGTCCCATACCCTCCAGGTGTGGAACTCGTCCCTGATCCGGTCGTTGTACTGGCCCATCCTGAAGGCAAACTTGAGCCTTCGAACCCCTCAGTAACTAAAATCTGTGCAGATGCCCCTATACCAAGAGCCATCATACACGTGAGTAGAAGTTTTTTCATATATGGTAGAAAATTTAAATTGGACGGTAAATGTAAATAATATTTCAATTAAATTCAATAAAAACTTAAAATCGTTATTAAATAAGACACCTTTTAACCAATTTTATTAAACAAAACCAAACAATCATTTAATTTTATTTAAAAACTCAACAAATATTGAATTAAATTAAATTTCTAATAATCAATCAATTACAAAATTAATTTTGAAGCCACTCATTATTAAAATCCACTTGAGATACCACAGAAAAAAATATTAACTTTTTTTAAACTATTTTTAAATATTAAATTAAATACCACAAAAAAAGCGGTCAAAAACCGCTTTTTTTTAATCCAATTATCTTTTAATTTAAATAAAATTCATATTTATTGAGCAACTGAATCTCTTTAATGAGGTCCCCATTCAGATCAACGGAATGTTTCATGGACTGTACTTCAATCTGTGAATCATCTTCAATATCCTTAATATAAAATTTAAACTTCTGATCTCCGCGGTTCCTATCCAGCACATTTCTGAAAAATTCCAGATCCTCAGGTCTGAAATCCATAACATCCATGACCAGAGAGATGCTTTTCGCAAATCTTTCAAATGCTTCCTGAAGTTCGATCACGTCATTTACATTAACAAAAACACGTCCGTCCTTCACCTGGGCGAATTTTATTTTAAAAATAACGAAACGCTGGACTTCCAGCTTTTCCTTTAGCTTCATATAATCTCTATCCCCTAATCTGAATGAATATGATCCTGAATAATCCTCAAGGGTAACGAAAGCTACTTTTTCACCACTCCTGAAACCATCCTGAACCCTGTATTCAGTAATCAGACCGGCCACAGTATATTCTTTTCCGCCACCTCCATTTTCTCTTTCCTTCTGTAAGGTTTTCCAGTCTTTTTTCTTTTCCTCAAATAGCTCTTCCTGCTTATTAGCGAAGGCTTGTTCCTTGTATGCATCCACCTCATCAAGGTTCAGGAATAAAAAGTTACCTTTTGGTTCTGCCTTTTTAACCACCTCTTCAATAATTTCTTCTCCTCCCAAAATCTCATCAGAAACAATCTCCGTTAAATCAACGGTTTCTTCCTGAGAATCTGCTTCAAGAATAGGGGCTTCATCTACAACCGCTTTATTATGTTCATCTTTTTCCAGAACAGATTTCTTTGAAAGGCTTCCCTGTATAAACTGGAACTGATATTTAAATTCATCCAAGGGATGCGCGGAAAGATAGAAGCCAATGATTTCTTTTTCTTTGTTCAGCTTATGCATATTTGGCCATTCCGGACAAGGTGCTAATTTAGGCTGTTCAATCTGAACCTCTTCCGCAAAATCCGCGAAAAGGGAATTTTCCATTTCATTCTTTCCTTCCTGAAAGCTCTGTCCATATCTTATCAAACGCTCCAGGTTTGTTTTGCCCGCGGCATCAATGTCAAAATACTGTCCCCTGTGAAACGTGTCCAATTCGTCAAATGCACCGGCCAAAACCAAACTTTCAGCCACTCTCTTGTTCATCTGTGAAGGTAAAATCCTTTCAAAGAAATCATAAATATTCTTGAATCTTCCGTTTTCTCTTTCACGCGTTATGGCCTCACTAGGGCCCTCCCCGATTCCTTTGATCGCTCCCAACCCGAAGCGGATCTGTCCTTTTTCGTTTACTGAGAATTTATATTGAGATTCATTAACGTCAGGACCTAATACATCAACTCCCATACTTTTACAATCCTCCATGAACATGGTAATGGAGTCTGTATTGTTAATGTTATTACTCATAACACTCGCCATATACTCTGCCGGATAATTGGCTTTCAGATAAGCAGTCTGATAAGCAATAAATGCATAGCATGTTGAGTGAGATTTGTTGAAGGCATATTCCGCAAAGGCTTTCCAGTCATTCCAGATTTTCTCCAGCCTTTCTTCGTTCAGGTTATTTTTTCTACCCCCTTCAATGAACTTAGGATACATTTTATTAAGAACGTCGATCTGTTTCTTACCCATCGCTTTTCTCAAAGTATCCGCTTCACCTTTTGTAAAATTAGCCAGCTTCTGGGACAAAAGCATTACCTGCTCCTGGTAAACGGTGATCCCGTATGTTTCCTTTAAATATTCTTCTGTTTCCGGTAAGTCATACACAATCTCTTCTATTCCGTGCTTCCTGTTAATGAAGTTTGGAATGTATTTGATTGGTCCCGGACGATATAAGGCATTCATGGCAATAAGGTCGGCAAAAACCGTTGGCTTAAGCTCCCTCATATATTTTTGCATTCCGGGACTTTCATATTGGAAAATCCCTACCGTTCTTCCTTCCTTAAATAATTGATAGGTCTTAGCATCATCAAGCGGAATAAGATCCGGATCAATATCTACATTATAACGAGCCTTTACAAGCTTCAATGCATCCTTAATAATGGTTAGAGTTCTCAGCCCAAGGAAGTCCATCTTCAAAAGACCTGCACTTTCCGCTACCGAGTTATCGAACTGAGACACCAAAATATCAGCATCTTTGGCCGCAATTGTTATAGGAACCAGGTTACTTACATCTTCCGGAGTGATAATCACCCCGCAGGCGTGAATACCGGTATTCCTGATACAACCCTCCATCTTTTTCGCACTCGCAAGTACATTGTGACGGGCATCATCAGGACTTTGAAGAACATATCTCATTTCATCAACAAGCATCTGCTCTTCCGGTTTCAATTTATCATATTTCGCCAGAGCTTTGGCAATATTCATTCCTGGTGTGGAAGGAATAAGCTTGGCTATATTATTCGTATCAGGGATCGGAACATCCAATACCCTTCCGGCATCCTTAATCGCAGATTTTCCACCCAGCACCGAATAGGTGATAATCTGAGCCACCTGGCTTTGTCCGTATTTTTCGATTACCCATTTGATCACCCTATCTCTTCCTTCATCATCAAAGTCAATGTCAATATCGGGCATGGATACCCTTTCAGGATTCAGGAATCGCTCAAATAGGAGATCATATTTGATAGGGTCTACGTTAGTAATTCCAATACAATAAGCAACTGCCGATCCGGCAGCCGAACCCCTTCCGGGTCCTACCCAAACTCCCATTTTACGGGCTTCATTACAAAAATCCTGTACAATAAGGAAGTACCCCGGATAACCGGTATTGGCAATTACTTCAAGTTCGAAATCAAGACGTTCTTTAATTTCATCCGTAATACCTGTATCCACATACCTTCTTTTTGCCCCTTCATAAGTAAGGTGGGTAAGATAAGCCATCTCCCCTCTTTTTCCTCCATCTACTTCATCTTCTGCATGGATAAATTCTTCCGGAATATCAAATTTAGGAAGCAATACATCCCTCTTTAATGTATACGGACTGAATTTGGCGAAAAATTCTTCATAAGCCTCAAAAGCATCAGGATAAGCCAAAAACGCTTCTTTTACCTCATCGGAATTTTTGATATAATATTCACCCGTCGCAAGACCTCTTCTCTTACCAAATCCTTTTCCTACAGGTGTTGAAAGCTTTTCACCATCTTTGATACAGCTTACGATATCCTGAATATTGGCATCATCTTTATTGGTATAAAAAGTTTCATTCTGAGCTAATATTTTAACATTATATTTATCTGCCAGATACAACAATACTTCATTCAAATGCTCTTCCTCTGGAAGCTTGTGATTCTGAAGCTGAACGTAGAAATCATCTTCAAAGGTATCTTTCCACCACTTAAACAATTCTTCCCCTTTCTGCTCACCCGTGTTCAGGATCGCGCTTGGAATGTCTCCCAGAATCCCTGAAGTCAGAGCAATCAGACCTTCCTTATACTCTGCAATCAATTCTCTGCTTATCCTTGGAACCCCAAAGTAAAATCCTTTAAGGAAACCAATACTTGAAAGTTTTGCCAGGTTCTTATATCCGTTAAAATCCTTAGCCAGCAGAACCACCTGTGTCCGTCTGTCCGGATCATCTTTTGTAAATTGTTTCTGTTCATAACGATCGGAGATATAAAATTCACATCCCACAACCGGTATCAACGGGTTAGAGACAGGCTCTTCTTCATTAAAATCCAATCCCTGCTCTTCAGCCTCCTGCTTCTTTGCAAGATATTCCTTATGTTTTTTCGATCTGTCTGAATTGGTAGCTTCTACGGCGGAAACAAATTTAAATGCCCCCATCATATTTCCCAGGTCGACCATTCCTACAGCAGGAAAATTATCCTCCGTGGCCTTATTGATCAGGTCAGAAATACTTGATGTAGCCGATAATGTTGAAAATACACTGTGATTATCAAAATGGAAATACTTGCCAAGATCAATTTCTTCAATACTTCCAAAATCAGATTGTTTTTTCTTGTTATGGAAATCCGCAACCTGCCTTCTGATTACGATATCAAACGGCTTAATAGGATCCGGATGTAAGGTTTTAAAATAAGCAAGCTGATCTTCTGAAATCTTCAACACATCAGAAGGAATTACTCCTATTCTCATCATTTCAAAGAAAACCTGAGCAGTAGCATTTACGTCGGCAGCTGCATTGTGGGCTTCATCAAACTTATTCCCGTATAATTTTTCATAGAGTTCTTCAAGTTTCGGCGGCTTAAATCTACCACCTCTTCCACCCCCAAGCTCACAAAAATTCGTTCCCAGAATCATCGTGTCTGCTTTAGGTTTTTCCTGAAGAATGTCCTTTATATTTTTTCTGAAAAGCTCAGCTCCTACAATATTGTAATCAAACTCTACATTGTGTCCGGAAACAACCCTTACTTTTTCTAAGACTGTAGAAAACTCTTTAAGAATCTCTTCAAGGTCTCTACCTTCTTCATTGGCAATCTTCGTCGTAATTCCGTGAATACGGGCTGCATTAAAGGGAATATCGTATCCCTCAGGCTTTATAATATAATCCTGATTTTCAATCAGCGTTCCGTCATCATCATGTAACTGCCATGCAATCTGCACCATTCTTGGCCAGTTATCGGAATCTGAAAGTGGAGCATTGAAATTCTTTGGTAACCCTGTTGTTTCTGTGTCAAAAACTAAATACATGTATTTTCTAGCTTTTTAATTAAAAAAGAGAATGTAAAGTTACTCCAATTTTTTTTGATCTGAATGAGTTTTTATCCATAAACGTCAATTCTGCCGATATAAATAATCCATAAAATAAGATAGCGCCTTACTTAATATAGGTAATACCCAGGGCAGAAAAATTAAAAAGAAAAATAGATGATCACAAAATACTAACAGTTGTTCGTATTTTGTTTTTTTATGTATATTTGCTTCCTATGGAAAATACACTTCACGAGAAAGTTTCTCAGGATATTTTACTTAAAGCTTATACCCATATGATGCTTGCCAAAGCCATGGCAGACATCTACGAAGAAAACAGAAATGTTTGTAAATATGTTCATAGTACTTCAAGAGGTCATGAAGCAATCCAGCTGGCTACCGCATATCAGTTAAAAAAAGAAGACTGGGTTTCTCCCTATTACAGAGATGAAAGTATTCTTTTGGGGATAGGATTTGAGCCATATCAATTGATGTTGCAGCTATTGGCAAAAGCAGAAGACCCTTTTTCAGGAGGAAGATCTTACTACTCCCATCCGTCCAGCAGGGATGAAAAAATGCCAAAGATCATTCACCAGAGCTCAGCAACAGGAATGCAAACCATCCCGACTACAGGTGTAGCACAGGGAATAAAATATATTCAGGATTTTAATTTACAGAATTTTGAAAACAACCCGGTTGTTGTGTGCAGCCTGGGTGATAATTCGGTCACTGAAGGTGAAGTAAGCGAAGCATTACAGTTTGCGGCCTTACATCAGCTTCCGATCATCTTCCTTGTTCAGGATAATGAATGGGGAATTTCTGTAACCAAGGAAGAAGCACGGACTTGCGATGCTTATGATTTCGTTGCAGGATTTACAGGTCTCAGCAGAATGAGAGTAGACGGAACTGACTTTGCGGAAAGTTTCGAAGTGATGAAAAAAGCTGTAGACTTTGTAAGGACCGAAAGAAAACCATTAGTGGTTTGTGCAAAAACGGTACTTATCGGACACCATACATCAGGTGTGCGAAGAGAGTTCTATAGGGATGATGAAGATCTTGAAAAGCACAGAGCTAAAGATCCGGGAGAGATCCTGAGAAAACAATTACTGGAAACAGGAGTCGATGAAGAATTACTGAAACAGATCACGAAGAAGGCAAGGCTTGAAGTTGAAGAAGCTTTTGACAGAGCTCAAAAAGCAGAAGACCCGAAACCGGAAACCGTAATGCAGCATATCTTTGCTCCTACTCCAATTACCGAAGAAGTAGGAACCCGTGAACCGGCAGGTGGAGAAAAAATCGTAATGGTAGACGCTGCCATTCATGCAATTCAGGAACTGATGTGGAAACACCCTGAAGCATTGCTTTACGGTCAGGACGTAGGAGAGAGAATCGGTGGTGTTTTCCGTGAGACGGTTACATTAGGTAAAAAGTTCGGAAGCAAAAGAGTATTCAATACGGCAATCCAGGAAGCTTATATTATTGGATCTACTGCAGGAATGAGTGCTGTAGGCCTTAAGCCGATTGTAGAAGTTCAGTTTGCAGATTATATTTATCCGGGTATCAACCAGCTGATCACTGAGATTTCAAAATCAAATTATTTAAGCAACGGAAAATTTCCGGTTAGTAATATCATCCGTGTTCCGATTGGGGCTTACGGCGGTGGCGGACCTTACCACAGCGGTAGTGTTGAAAGTATTTTAGCCAATATTAAAGGGATTAAAATTGCGTACCCGAGTAATGCAGCGGATTTCAAAGGTTTATTAAAAGCAGCTTATTATGATCCGAATCCGGTAATCATGCTTGAGCACAAAGGTTTATACTGGAGTAAAGTGCCGGGAACCGAAGATGCTAAAACAATTGAACCAGCAGAAGATTATGTACTTCCGTTTGGTAAAGGAAAGGTTATTATTGAAGCCGATAAGGATGAAACATCCAAAGGAAGAACGCTATTGGTGGTAACCTATGGTATGGGAGTTTACTGGGCGAAAGAAGCGGCGAAAAATTTCAACGGTAGAATTGAAGTGATTGATCTGAGGACATTAATCCCTCTTGATGAAGAACTTGTTTTCGAAAGGGTAAAAGCCCATGGAAAATGTATTGTTCTTACAGAAGAACAAATTAATAATTCATTTGCTGAAGCTTTTGCGCACAGAATTTCCAAAAATTGTTTTAAATATCTTGATGCACCGGTAGAAACAATGGGCTCTCTGAATACCCCGGCAGTGCCTATCAATCTGATCCTGGAAAAAGAAATGCTTCCTAATGCCGAAAAGCTCACGAAGAAAATAGAAGAAATGTTACAATATTAAATTTTATCTATAAAACACAACCTCTAATTATTTAGAGGTTTTTTTATGCTCTTTTTTTACTAATTTTAAAAAAGTATTTGTTTCCATTATATACTTGAATACAGATGATTAAAATTAAAAAACTACAAAAGAAGCTTATGATCGGTGCAGAATAAAGTCCATAACCTTTTTTTATGGTATTTATTTTGCTAAACAAAATCTTTATAAAAACACATCTCCTTCTATGATCACAACAAAATATTTCAACTATAAACAAATATTTAATCTTGCAGGTTCTCATTTAATATGGCTTACCGCATGGTGTACCCTTGTAGCAGCAATTTATTATTTCTTCAACTGGCAATGGATGATCATTCCTTGGGTACCGCTGGCATTAATCGGTACGGCAGAAGCTTTTTACGTAGGATTTAAGAATAACCAGGCATACGACAGGTTATGGGAAGCCAGAAAAATCTGGGGCGCTATTGTCAACTCAAGCCGTTCTTTTGCGGCAATGCTTTATGCTTTTGAAACCGAAGATGCTGATCATACCAATCTAGAGGAAAGAAGAAAAACAATTGCCTACCGCCACATAGCATGGTTATATACTTTCCGCGAACAGCTTCTTGCTCCCACCGAATGGGAACACATCAGTCTTAAAAAACATTTCGGCGCCATCAATATCAGACGTCACAGATTGATGAAAGCAGGATTTCCTGATTATGGGAGAACACCTATTTTTTTACATAAATATCTTTCTGCTGAGGAATTTGCCCTCCAAGCGGATTACAAAAACTTTGCAACCTTTCTAATTTCAAAACAGGCAAAAGAAATCAACGAACTGAAAAACGACCATACCATTTCAGATTTCAATCAGATGCAGTTACAAAGCTGTCTCAATCAGTTTTATGATTTTCAGGGACAGGCTGAAAGAATTAAAAAATTCCCTTCGCCCCGACAATTTGCGAGTACAGCATTCGTTTTCAATGTTATCTTTATTATGCTGCTCCCTCTTGGCCTTGTGAATGAGTTCGCAAAGTTGGGCGACTGGGGAATATGGACAAGCATCCCATTCTGCGTAATAGTGGGATGGATTTACATCGTAATGGAACTTGTAGGAGATTATTCCGAAAACCCTTTTGGAGGACTCATGTTCGATATTCCTATGTTATCCATCTGCAGAACAATAGAAATTGATGTCCTTCAGATCATGGGAGAAGAAGATCTTCCGGAACCAATCGCATCAAAGAACGGTGTACTTGTTTAGCAAATCTTTTTAAAGAATAATAGACGTAGTATTCTTCACCTCAGAGATCATAAAAGAACTGTGAGTGCTTGCGATGTGTTGTAAAGTTGTCAGTTTTGTTAACATGAAATTTCTGTAATCAGCTATGTCCTGTACGCAGATTTTAAGAATATAGTCATAATCGCCGCTTACATGAAAACATTCTGTAACCTCATGCAGATTCATCACTTCCTTCTCAAACTGGAGAACATATTCCTTTTTATGCTGGGTAAGTTTAACGTGGCATAAAACCATAAAATCCTTCTGGATCTTATGCTTATCCAATATCGCTACATATTTTGAAATGACCCCTGTATTTTCAAGCTTGCGTACTCGTTCATATATCGCTGTAACCGATAAACCAAGCTTATAAGACAGCTCTTTAGTGGTTTGTTTCGAATCTTCCTGCAAAAACAACAGCAGTTTCTTATCTGTTTCATCAAAGACCATAGATTTTTTTTTGGAAAAAAGTTATTTCACACAAATATAATAAACATATTTTCTACAATAATCCAATTTTATAGATTTATCCTCTAATATTTATCAAAACCATTGTAATAAAACTTAAAATAACTCAAATTTAAAAACAAAAACAATGGAAGATTTCAACGCAGCAAACGAAATACAGGACTTACAATACTTTGGAGAATTTGGCGGAGTAAATCCTTCAATTTCTGACAGTTCAACCTACACTTTTCTTTCAGCTAAAACAATGTTCGATACATTCGAAGGAAATGCAGAAGGTTGCTATCTATACTCCAGACATTCATCTCCAATGAACCTTTATCTGGCTCAGGCTTTAGCCAAATTGGAAAACACGGAAGCCGCCAATGTTACCGCATCAGGAATGGGAGCAATTACATCTGTACTTTTACAGGTTTGTAAAAGTGGCGACCATATTATTTCAAGCAGAACAATTTATGGAGGAACCTATGCATTTCTGAAAAACTTCCTTCCTCCTTTTAATATCGAAACCACTTTTCTGGATATCAATAATATTGAATGGATCGAAAAGTCGATACAGCCCAACACCAAAGTTATTTATTGTGAAAGTGTAAGCAACCCGCTCCTGGAAGTTGCAGATCTTAGAAAACTTTCTCAAATATGTAAAAAACACAATCTTAAGCTGATCGTTGACAATACATTCTCCCCTCTTTCAATTTCTCCGACTTTATTGGGAGCTGATATTGTAATTCATAGTTTAACAAAATTCATCAACGGAAGCAGTGATACTGTGGGAGGCGTTTATTGCGGATCACAGGAGTTTATCAACGATACCAAAAACGTAAATAACGGAGCTTGTGTGCTATTGGGACCAACAATGGACAGTTTCCGTTCGGCCAGTATCCTAAAAAATCTGAGAACACTTCACATCCGGATGAAGCAGCATAGCTATAACGCACAATATCTTGCTGAAAAATTCGAACAGGATGGATTAAAAGTTTCCTATCCTGGATTGCCCTCTCATAAAAATTATGAACTCATGAAAAGTATGATGCATGAAGAGTACGGATTCGGAGGCTTGATGACTTTAGATGCAGGTACAACAGAAAAAGCCAATGAGCTGATGGAACTGATGCAACAGGAAAATTTAGGATATCTTGCTGTAAGTCTCGGCTTTTATAAAACATTATTCTCTTGCTCAGGCAGCTCAACATCATCTGAAATCCCTGAAGAGGAAAGAATTGCAATGGGAATATCTGACGGATTGATCAGATTCTCAATAGGTCTTGATCACGACATTGAAAGAACCTATCAAAAAATGAAAGAATGCATGGTAAAAACAGGCGTTCTCCACCATGAAAACACATCCATATACTAATCAATCATTGTAATAGATGCTGTTGAATTTCAACAGCATTTATTTTTTATGATAATGTTTTGGAAACGCATCTTCGGGCTTCATCCTGAACACATTGAGTAAAATCCATGATTTCAGAAATCCGTATCCATAAGAAAACATCTGAACATACGTAGAAATCACAGCCATACCGGCAATGCTAATATTCTTGGTAACCCATAAAGCGTGAAAGAAAACCAGAAAAGTATATAATCCATAAAAAGCAAGAATAATCCCTCTTCCCATTACAAAGTACTCTATAAAACCAAGAATATATCCTAATAAGAAAAGGCTGGGAAAAGCGAAGGAAATCTTCACATAATTCGGATGCCGCTGATTCAGAATAGGCCTTGCACAGCCAAACTGAAATACCTGTTTGGAAAATTTCCCAAAATCTACCCTGCGCTTATGATACACTGCAATATTATCGAAGAAAGCCGTAGTAAAGCCGTTTTCCCACAATGTCATAGACAGATCCGGATCCTCCCCGATTCTCATTTCAGAAAATCCTCCAACTTTATCGAAAACCTCTTTTTTCACTCCCATATTAAAACTACGAGGCTGAAATTTAGAAACGGATTTCTTACTGCCACGAATCCCTCCGGTAGTAAACACGGAAGTCATAGAATAGGAAATCGCCTTTTGCATCAGATTAAATCCTTTATGAGCCTTATCTGCACCTCCAAATGCATCACAGGGAATTTCCAGAATATCTTTCTTAATATTTTCTATATAATCATTCTCCACAATCACATCACTATCCACAAAAACAAGCCAATCATTTTCAGCTCGCTGAGCTCCGTAATTTCTTGACAAACCAGGTCCTGAATTATCTTTCCTGAAATACCTGATCGAAAGGATGTCATCAAAATTTTTAATCGTGGGTTTAAGATCAATCATAGAACCATCATCCACAATAATAATTTCAAACTCCCTGTCTGTTTGTTGAGTCAGAGAGTTCAGCAGCTCGAAAAGCTCATCTTTCCGGTTGAAAATAGCGATAACGATGGAAATAGTAGGTTTCAAATTGAAAATTTGTCAAAATTAACCATTCATAAAAGAATTAGCAAACAGTTTAACAGGTATTCACCTAAATTAACACCAATATGGTAGAACAGATCTTTATTACAAAAGAAGAGGTCATTACAGCAATTTTTCGATGAGTGTGCATGAAATTTTAAACAAAGTAAATTGACATTTTAAACAAATTACCAGATTCCTGTACGCTATACCTTTGTCATATCAATAAAAATAAAAACATGATACAAGACAAAAATGTACAAAGTCCGATCCATTCCGGTTTCAATGCACAATCAACAAGCTGGGATGTTATTAAAGGAATTGATCTTACTGGAAAAACGGTTATTATTACCGGTGGATATGCAGGAATCGGCCTTGAGACTACGAAAACTCTGGTTTCGGCAGGTGCGCAAGTCATCGTTCCTGCCAGGGATATTGAAAAAGCAAGGAAAAACTTGTCAGGAGTTCAAAACATTGAATTTGAATTACTGGACCTTATGGATCCTCAATCCATTGATGCTTTTGCAGAAAAATTTATTGCTTCAGGAAAAAAATTGGATCTCCTGATCAATAATGCCGGAATTATGTGGGTTCCGCTCCGTAGAGATAGCCGCGGAATCGAATCACAGCTCGCCACCAATTACCTGGGACAATTCCACCTTACCGCCAGATTATGGCCTGCCCTAAAAAAAGCTAACGGAGCCAGAGTAATCAGTGTTTCATCTTATGGACACCAGATGGCACCATTTAATTTTGAAGATCCTAATTTTGAGCATCGGGAATATCAAACCCTACTCGGATATGGCCAGTCAAAAACAGCATGCAATCTTTTCGCTGTAGAGCTTGACGCAAGAGGAAAGGCATTTAATGTAAGGGCTTATTCCGTCCATCCGGGTTCTGTATACGGAACTGATTTAGGAAGAGAAGAACCCATAGACCTGTTCAAGCAAATAGGTACCCATGACGAGGATGGAAACATAAAACCTGAAGTGGAAGCCAGATTAAAAACCATTCCCCAGGGAGCAGCAACAACAGTATGGTGCGCCACAAGCCCTCTTCTCCATGACATCGGAGGAGTGTATTGTGAAAACTGCGATATTGCAGAGATAGATCACGGACAAATTGAGCACCGGTTTGATGACCCTGCCACTATACGAGGAGTACAATCTTATTCTCTGGATAAACAAAATGCTGAACATCTCTGGAAACTTAGCGAAGAAATGATTGGAATTCCATTCAATATAGGATAAATATACCTTGAAAATGAATAATTTTGTTATTGAAAACTAGAAGCAATGGATTTTCACATCAAATACATCACACCGGATATTAAGCTTTCTTCCTATGAAGATAAATTATTTAAAACTGAAACTGTTTTTGAATATCATATGCTGGTGTGGTTTATTTCCGGGGAAACGAAGATCATCCAGGCCGATCGCTCTTATCATTTTACATCGGGAGACATTTTTCTTATTCCGAGGAACCAATTGGCAACAATTATTAATTATCCTAAAGACGGCCGCCCCCATAAAGCAGTAGTAATGCATCTGACGACAGACCGTTTAAAGCAGTTTTATTCAAATATGGATATCCAGGATTCTGTAATCCGGAAAGAACCTGAAATCTTCAGTTTCAGCAATCATCCTTTATTACAAAGTTGCCTTGCCTCATTAATACCCTATTTTGAGATGACCCAAACTTTCCCGGAACATATCGCATCACTGAAAATCATGGAATCAATCAGTATTCTACGGGAAATTAATCCGGAAATTGACACTGTTTTAGCTGATTTTGAGGAACCAGGAAAAATCAATCTCGTTGATTTTATGGAGAAAAATTATATGTTCAATATGCCTTTGGAACGATTTGGTTACCTTACAGGAAGAAGTTTGTCCACTTTCAACCGGGATTTCCGAAAAACATTTCAAACCACACCTCAGCGGTGGCTTACCCGTAAAAGACTTGAATTAGCTCATTACCACCTTGCTGAAAAACATAAGAAACCATCAGATATATTTATGGAAGTAGGCTTTGAGGATTTATCCCACTTCTCCTATGCATTCAAAAAGCAATATGGCTACGCTCCATCCATGATCAGATAAAAATAAAAAGGACAGACTCCATGTTGAAATCTGTCCTTTTACATGTAAATTACCGGATTATAATTTTACCAACTTCCATTTTTGTGCATTTCCTGTATTTGCCGTCCAGATCTGAATTTTTGTTCCGTTAGCTGAAGAACCATTATTCACATCCAGATTAAAGCCTGATGCGTGAGCAGGTGACAAAGTATAATAATCATTTCCTACAGATGTTATTTTCCATTTCTGTGCGTTGGTTCCATTATCAGTATAGATTTGCACCTGGGTTCCGTTTGTTGTCCCGGAATTGGATACATCTAAAGATTTTGTGGGTGCATTCAAAGGTTGGAGCTTATAATACCCTCCTCCCACGTCAGTAATTTTCCATTTTTGTGCCGTATTGCCATTGGATGCCCATAGCTGAACTTTTGTTCCATCTGTAGTACCTGCATTCAAAACATCCAGCATGCTTGTTCCATTGGTCGCAGAAACCAATTGATAAGTGGCCCCCGAAGTAATTCCTGTCGTAGGTGTTGTTGTCCCATCTCCATACACTGTATTTTGTCCATACAATATACTTGTAGCATTGGTAAAATAAGAAGCGATATTGGTAGCTCCAAGGTCATAATATAAAAATACGCCATATCTGTCATCTTTGGTTCTCTGTGCAAAATTTGAAACCGTAGAAGTACTTGTATAGCTGGAAGTTGAAGAGTTTACGTTGACAGCCGCAGCCCCTTTATGAGCGCTATCAAGGCCTGGGATATTAGGTGCTGAGTATGTACTGTAATAAGGGTTCCATGCATAATCTACCTTTGACCCAACAGTGACCCCATTATAGGAAAGGTTGCTTGCAGAAGGTCCGATATTGTAAAAAGAAATAATTTTATCAGGAAGTAAGTCTCTAAGCGCCGTTACAAGGTATACAAATGAAGACTGATTAGCCTGCCCTGTTCCATTGGCACCATAATTTGCATATTCATCATCAAAATCAATTCCGTCTA
The DNA here is from genome assembly GCF_028570785.1 of Chryseobacterium sp. B21-037. Lineage (NCBI taxonomy): Bacteria > Pseudomonadati > Bacteroidota > Flavobacteriia > Flavobacteriales > Weeksellaceae > Chryseobacterium > Chryseobacterium sp. B21-037. The sequence goes on along the minus strand of NZ_JALGCB010000001.1, from coordinate 148,935 downwards.
ATCCGTACGTATTTACAGCATCAGCCAGTTCCTGAGCAAAAGCCTGTGCGGCAGCCTGGCTGGGAAAGTTAGCAAATCCTGCTCCCTGATGATTTCCCAGAATGGATAACATTACTTTAATACCCTTATCCTGCAAAGGTTTTATATAGGTATTTTTATTGCTGAGCACGTTGGTTACCTGAGGATTAAAATACAAATAAGCCTTTTGGGTTGTCGTATTATAATTGATGTTGGCGGCAAAAATAATTGCCACGTCAAAAAGTTGTCTTCCGTCTGCCAGTTTATATTTACCAACTTCCCTGATATCATTGTTGTTGACCTCAACATACATTACGGAAAGTGGATTCTTACCAAAAGCAGCCACTTTAGAGGTTAAACTACTCTTTGCTGATAAGGAATTTTCCTGTGGCGTTACTGAATCATCCAAAGGATCGGAATTACATGATATAACGCTGAAAACACCTATCAACAGAATAAGTAGGGATAGTAAGCTAATTTTTTTCATAATAAAAGTATTTAACTGTTTATTACGAATCTAAAATAAACCTTAACAATTAATTAATAATAAATTATCAAAATCATCTATTATTTTATCAATGAAAATATAAAACAGATATCAATATAAAATCAAACTACATTAAAACGTTTTAAAGTTGATAATATAAGAGGAAAATTTATCATATTTGTCTTACAACATAGAAGCCTACTGTAATGAGAAAATATATCCTAATATTATTTATTTTAATATTTACCTTGAGGACAATTCCCGGTCAAAATACTGAAACTTTAATGAAGGAAGGAGTAAAAAGTGATAGCATGTTCTGGGTAGCCTACAACAAATGCAATGTGAGTGAAATGATGCGTTTTATTCCTGCTGATGTTGAATTCTATCACGATAAGGGAGGAATAACAAAAGGGGACGAAGCATTAAAAATCACATTCCAGAAAAACCTTTGCGGAAATAAGGATTTTCATTTAAGGAGAGAAGCAATTGATAAGACTGTCAGGGTTTTCCCAATGAAAAAAGACGATAAGCTGTACGGTTTAATTATTTCCGGTGATCATTATTTCTACATCAATGAAACGGGTAAAAAAGAATTTAGGGATGGTTTGGCCAAGTTCACTGATCTTTGGATTTTAGAGAACGGAAAATGGAAAATGTCCAGGGTTTTAAGTTATGACCACGGCCCGGCACCATACCAAAATGAAAGAAAGGAAATACCTTTAAAGGATCAAATTCTGAAAACCTATCAAGGTAATTACAATAGCAGGAAAAACGGAATTATTAGCGTTGAACCCAAAAATTCCATCCTGAATCTGACCGTTGGAGGTAAAACGCTTTTACTTTATCCGGAAACAGAAAACAGATTCTTTACAAAAGAAAAGGATCTTGTGTTTGAATTTGTAAAAGAAAAAAATAAGATCATAAAAATGAATGTTTATGAAAACGGGAATCTTATCGAAGAAGATTATTTTACGAAATAAATAAAAAGCCTTCCAATAAGGAAGGCTTTATCTCATTTTATTGATTTTCCAGTTTATGTACCTTTTTAGTTCCCTCGTACATTTCGTATTGTAAAAATCTTGTCTCCAATTTTCCGTTGAAGAGCTTAATCTTTCTCGAAGGACGAAGTCCTATTTTCTTTACCGCTTCAAGGTCTGAAGAAATCAGCCAGGCTAAAGTATTCGGGTAATGGGTTTTAAAAGTATCTCCGATTTTCTTGTAAAACTCATCATCATTAATAGAGATTCTTTCATCATATGGTGGATTGAAAACCATTAATAAAGGGAAAAGTTCTTTTTTAGACTCAAAAAAGTTTTGCCTCTTAACTTCAATTACATCTTCCATTTCAGCCGACTCGATATTGGTACGGGCAGCGTTAAGCATTCTTCCGTCTATATCGTACCCTACAATTTTACCCTGAAATTCTTTCACTCTATTGATTCTGAATTTCTTGATCTTGGTAAAAAGATCATTATCATAATTATTCCAGTTTTGGAACGCAAATCTTTTCCTGAAAATCTGTGCAGGAAGATCCATAGCAATCATTGCTGCTTCGATCAGAAGAGTTCCTGAGCCACACATCGGATCCAGAAAATTTCCTTTTCCGTCCCATCCGGCAAGCTGAAGCATTCCACTTGCCAATACCTCATTAATAGGTGCCTCACCCTGTTCTTTTCTGTATCCTCTTTTGAATAAAGGATCACCTGAAGAATCCAGAGAAATTGTTACTAACTCCCTGTCGATATGCAAATGAAACTTGATATCAGGACTTTTAGGCTCCACATTAGGGCGCTTTTTGAATTTTTCCTGAAAGTAATCCACAATAGCATCCTTCATTTTTAATGTAACAAATTGTGAATGCTTAAAGGTCTCTGAATTTACGGTAGCGTCAATTGCAAATGATTGATCCACATCCATAAACTGCTCCCATTCCAGCTTAAAAAGCTTGTCATAAAACTGATGCTGATTAAAAGCCTTGAATTCAAAAACCGGTACCAGGATCTTCAATGCCGTTCTTGCCGAGTAATTGATTTTATAAAGAAAACCTAAATCTCCTTCACAGTTTACCGCGCGGTTTTTAACTTCAACATTTCGTCCTCCTAATTTTTTAATCTCTTCAGCTAAGATCTGCTCCAATCCGAAGAAAGTTTTTATCTGAATTTTTATATTTTCTATGTCCATAAATAGTTATTAAAAGATTTAATAATTTAAAAATTAAAAGATTAGCCTTCCAATATTTTGATTAATTGAATTTTTCAATCTTTCAATCTTAAAATACTTTTCCTTTTACCGCACAAATTTAGTTATTTTTGCATTATGGAATGGTTTGAATCTTGGTTTGATACCCCTTATTATCATTTACTTTATAGCAACAGGGACTATACGGAAGCTGAAAACTTTATTACAAAGCTTACTCAAAGTCTTCAGCTGCCGCCTTCTTCTAAAATTATTGACCTTGCCTGCGGAAAAGGAAGACATTCCGTATTCCTTAATAAATTGGGATATGATGTCTTGGGGCTTGATTTATCAAGACAAAGTATTGAGTTTGATAAGCAGTTTGAAAACCAAACCCTTATTTTCGATGTCCATGACATGCGAAACCCTATCGATGCAGATCCTGTGGATGCCGTTTTTAATCTTTTTACGAGTTTCGGATATTTTGACCAGGAAAGCGATGATAAAAAAGTTTTCCAATCTGTTTACTCTGTTTTAAAGCCTGGAGGCTATTTTGTTCTTGATTATCTGAACGAAGAGTACGTAAGAAGTAAAATTGTTCCGGAATCAGTCATCAACCGCGGTGATATCGATTTTAAAATCTGCAAAAAAATTGAAGGAAGACATATTATCAAAGACATCCGGTTTGAATCTAAAGGAAAGCCTTATCATTTTTTTGAGAAGGTAAAGCTACATACACTGGAAGAAATCAATTCCTACGCTTCAGAATGTGGCTTTGAACGATTGAAAATCTGGGGTGATTATCAATTGAATAGCTTTAATAAAGAAACGTCACCACGCTGTATCAATTTATTTAAGAAAAAATCATGATCATAGTCCTTTTACTGATTTTAAGTGTAATCGCAGGAGTATTTCTTGGAAAGCATTTTGGTAAAAAAGAAAAACTGGCTAAAAATCTTTTGATTCTGAGTGCAGGGTTTCTTATTACCATCTGTTTGAACGAGGTTTTCCCACAGGTTTACACTTCAGAAAAAAGTAATATTATAGGTATTTTTGTAATTCTGGGTGTCTTATTACAAATGATTCTGGAAGCTTTAACCAAAGGGTTTGAGCATGGTCACTTTCATCATCATAATGATCATAATATACTTCCCGTTGCTTTAATGGCCGGATTGTTTGTCCATGCATTTATAGAAGGTATTCCTTTAGGAAATGAAAAAGAAGTATTATCACCCTATCTACTTGGTATCGTTTTTCATAACATTCCTATTTCATTTATTTTGGGAGCCTTTTTATTCAACAGAAAGGAGGGAGAGAAAAGATCACCGTATCCTACCTATATGATCATTGCATTATTTGCGCTCGCCTCTCCTATGGGAATGTTATTGGGAAATTATTTCAATCCGGAGTTACAGCCTTATTTTCTGGCAATTGTCGGAGGAATTTTCCTGCATATCTCATCAGTAATTATTTTTGAAAGTAATAAAAACCATAATATTGACTGGACGAAAATAGGTTTAGTAATCCTTGGTATATCACTTGCCTTGATCATGCACCTGTTTCATTCACATTCGGTGATTTCCGGCCATTAGGAACAGCCCTATGTAAATCCGGCCTTAGTTGTATTTAAAAATCACTACAATTTATTCATAAAACCCTGACTAGAGGAAACTTATAATTAGCAAGATAATTCCTTTTATAGAGAAAATTACGGAAAACAAACAATTAAAGTGCATAATACATCGCACAATCAAACAATTAGTTAATTCTTTTAATTATTCATAATTTTTACATCAAATTAATATTGATGTAATTTTTTTTGTACTTTAGCCCCGCCACTAAATCACTTACGTATGAATAAACGAACTAAACGTTTGACAACAGCTGTGTCCTGTTTTTTATTATGCGGTATTTTATCCGCCCAAACGAATAAAAAAAAGACACCCTGAGGGAAAAAAGCATTGAAGATGTTGTAATTGTAGGATACAAAACTCAAAAAAGATCGAGTCTTACAGCAGCTGTCTCAATTATTTCTGACAAAAAACTAAAAGATGCCAATACCTCTGATGTATCAAGTCTCTTACAAGGAAAAGCCGCAGGAGCACAAATTATGCAGGGAGGAGGCGGTCCGGGATCTTCAGCAACCGTAAAAATCAGGGGTACCGCTACCATCAACGGTCCAAGCCAGGCATTATGGGTCGTAGACGGTGTAATGATGAACGGAACTCCCAATCTGGATCCCAATCAAATCGAAAGCATCAACATTTTGAAAGATGCGACATCAACAGCCTTGTATGGTTCCAGGGGAGCAAACGGAATTGTACAGGTCTTCACAAAATCCGGAACAGCAGGAAAAAGCACGATGAATGTTTCTGTAAACAATTCGTTTAATACATTCAATAACGGGCGCTTCAAACTGATGGATGGTACCCAATTATATGATTATTTCACTTCATTAAAAAATGCCCCTTCAATCCCTTCCGAACTCAGAAATCCTGGATATAACTGGCTGAAAAACGGCACACAGACGGGAGTAGTTCAAAACTACACCATTGATTTCAGAGGAGGCTCTCAAAATTCAAGGACGTACATTTCCGGAAACTATTATGACGAAACCGGAACTGTAAGAGGATACGACTATAACAGATTGTCATTCAGGATCAATCATGAACATACCGTAAAGCCCTGGCTGATATTAAAACCCAAAGTGAGTCTATCATATACCAGCGGAAAAGACCGTCAGGGTTCTCTGTATCAGATGTACCTCAATATGCCTTGGGATAATCCAAAAGCCCCGGATGGAAGTCTCATAAACCCTAATTCATATAGTGGAACATGGTATGGAAGAGATTACTCCAATTACCTTTACGATTTGCAATGGAACTATGGTAAAAGTAATCAGCTGGATCTGATCGGGAATTTTGATGCTGAAATTAAATTTACAGATTATTTAAAGTTTGTTACTACCAATAATGTCACCTACAGAAATTATGACGATATGTATTATACCGATCCGAGATCCATTGCGGGGGATAGTAACAAAGGTGAATTAACAGAATCCTATTCCAAAGATGTAAGCAAATTCTTTAACCAGATGTTGAGATTCGACAAAGATTTTGGAGTTCATAACGTAAATGCTTTAGCAGCCTATGAGTATAACGACAGAATATATAAGGTTTCCAGAGCCGGTGTATACGGAATTGTTCCGGGAACAGACGTCTTCGACAACGGAGCAACGACAGGAAGAAAGCCCTCAGGCACAAAATATGACAGGGCATACAATGCATTTCTTTTCAACGCAGAATATGTATACGATAAAAAATATTTCATTCAGGGTTCTTTAAGAAGCGAATCTTCTTCTGCATTTGGTGCCAGCCAGAGAAATGGATTATTTTATTCATACAGTTTAGGATGGAATATTCACAAAGAAAAATTTTTCGGAGTAAAACCAATCAACGAATGGAAATTAAGAGCCAGCAGGGGACTTGTAGGAAATACCCCAAGTCCTAATTACGGATGGCAGGACCTCTATGCGCTTACTCAGATGTACAATGCTCAGATAGGAGCGACATGGTACCAGCTAGGCAATCCTAATCTAACCTGGGAGTCGATTTATCAGAACAATATTGGTACGGATATCCGGGCATTCGATAACCGCCTGACCCTGAACGTGGATTATTTTAATAATAAAACCAAAGATCTTCTGATGCTCGTTACCCTTCCGTCATTAACAGGAGTCGACAGACAATACCTGAATGTAGGAGACGTAAGAAATAAAGGATGGGAATTCAATGTTAATTATGCTGTCATTAAATCTGAAAATGTGAACTGGGATATTGGTTTCAATATCAGTACCTACAACAACAGGGTTCTTTCAACAAGAAACAACAGCATCCAGCTTCTATCCAATAATCAGGTCGCTATTGCCGGAAACGATGTTACTTCATTCTATATGCGAAAATGGATGGGGGTAAATCCTGATAATGGCGCAGGGCAATGGGAAGTGATTAACGCTGATGGAACCAAAAGTGTTACATCTAATTACAATCAGGCCACACTGCAGATTGTAGGCGCTGCTACACCCGATTATTATGGATCTTTCAGTACCAATCTTACCGTAAAAAGGTTTTACCTTAATGCCAATATTTATTTTTCGCAGGGAGGACAGATTTACAACTCCTACCGGGAACTGTTTGATTCTGATGGCGCTTATCCTTACTACAACCAAATGGTCCTGAAGGATAGCTGGAACAGATGGGAAAAACCTGGAGATATAGCCACACATCCTGTAGCAATTTTCAACAATAATACACTTACCAACAAGCCTTCTTCAAGGTACCTGGAAGATGCAAGCTATATGAAATTAAGATCCCTGAGGTTAGGATACAATTTTCCAGATTCTTTAGCGGAAAAACTTAAAGTCTCTTCGGCAAGTATTTATATCATGGGGGAAAATCTCTTTACCATTACTAAATTTTCCGGAGTAGATCCGGAAGCCGGACCTGCAGATAACCAAACTACCTATTCCGGAACAGCAGGCGCAATTTATCCTATCCCAAGAAGATTTTCTCTTGGTTTCACCTTCACCTTTTAAAACTTAAAAAACATGAAAAAGATATTTTTAGCACTTATCGCACTAACATCGGTAGCTTGTAATATAGACAGGTCTCCATATGATTCAAAAGAGTCTGATACCATATTAACAGATCCAACAGGGCTGCAGACCATTACTCTCGGAAACTATGCTCTTTTGAAAGGAGATGCAACAGGAGGAGGATTTTTCAACAATCTTTACAGAGTGGGTGAATATGGCGGCGATAATATTGATATCAGCGGTACGACCACCGACCAGTTCTTTTATTATTATAACTACAGAAGTATTAAAAATAATGGCCGCTCCAATACGATATGGAATGCAGGATATAAGGCTATCATTGGATGCAATAAAGTTATTTCCAAATTTGCCGAAGGAAAAGATACCAATACCGATCAGCTGATCGGGGAAAATTATTTTCTAAGGGCCTACGTTTATTTTTCTTTGGTAAATGTATTTGGAAAACCTTACAATCAGGGAACCGGCAATCTGGGAGTACCATTAAAAACATCGGATGATGTAAACGAATTACCGGGCAGGGCCACGGTAGGTCAAATTTACGATCAGGTAGTCAATGATCTGAGAAAAGCGGAACAATTGATGACTCTCGATAAAAACAACACCTACGCATCTAAAGAAGCTGCTCAAGCACTGCTATCCAGAGTGTATCTGTATATGGAAAATAATGATAAAGCTATTGAATATGCTGATAAGGTGATTAATTCCGGAAAGTATATGCTATTGTCTAATTCCGAACTTCCTTCTTATGCCACGAAAACTCCTGAAACCAACAAAGAAACCATTTTTGCATTCAAATATAATAAAGATGGTGATTACAGTGATGGCTGGTACACTATAGGATCCATGTATGCCAATATTCAAAATGTAGGCTGGGGTGAGATGTACGCGTCTTCTTCTTATCTGGATCTGATCAATCAAAATCCGCAGGATGCACGATTGAAGTTCATTTCTCCGAAATATGCAACCCCATCTGTTCCTGTTGCTTATTGGGTACAACAAGGTACAAATGCTTCCGGAGGAATAACTTATAATTACACTTTTCAGAAAACATTCCAGCAGGGCGGGAATACCTATTTCACGATGAATAATGTTAACTATCTGGTGCAATCAGAAATTTTGCCTACCAAAACGAATTATTACTTTATTAATTCTAATAACGTAAAAGTTTATGTAAATCTGGACAATGATATGGACAAAAGAAACGGTTATCCGAAATTCTATGTTTTAAAATGTTCATTACAGGAAGGAGTTCCTCAATTATGGTCACCTGTTATTTTGAGATTGGCTGAAATGTATCTGAACCGGGCCGAAGGCTATGCTAAAAAGGGAAATTCAGCTTCAGCACTGGCTGACGTAAACACGATCAGAACAAGAGCGGGAATTCCAGCATATCCTTCAGTTCCATCAGGACAAACTATTTTAGACTTGGTTCTTCAGGAGAGAAGACTTGAAATGGCTTTTGAAGCACATAGAAAATATGATGTCTTCAGAAATAAATTAAGTCTCGACCGTAATTATCCGGGAACCCATTTAAACGGAAATAATCCCTTTTATACGGTTCCTTATACCAGCAACAGAATTATTGAATATATTCCTGAACAGCAGATTCAGATCCAGCCCAATCTGATCCAGAATCCTGATTAATCAGATCTTACTTCAATGCATATAAATTAAAAGCTCCGAATTAAAAATTCGGAGCCTCAATTTAATCACTTGCTACACAATCCGGAAATTAGAATTTCCAGCCGACTGTAAGAAAGAAGTTATCTCTGTTGCTTTTCACACTGGAAACAACGGATGTTGGTGTATTTACATCAAAATCACCTGAATAATATCCTGTTCCCAGGTCAGCACTCCCTCTCAGGAATGGGTTATTATATTTTGAGCTGACATTCTGATACGCTGCATCCACATAGAAGTTTCCAAAATCATATCCGATACCTGCTCCTATCGTATTTCTTTCTCCCAAAATCAAATTACTATAGCTGTTATCCCCTGCAACTCCTGCATTGGAATAAGAACTGATCGTAAAAGCATCAAAAGGACTTGATGTATAGGAATATCCACCTCTTATTCTAAATGCCTTAATTCTGTATTCCGCACCTACCCTTACTTCCGATAGGTTTTTATAATTGTCACTGAAGAAAGAATTCAATTCTCTTTCCGCAGCACCTTGTACTTCATATTTAGGTTTGGTAAGTCCTAAAGTATAGTCTACGTTAATGGCAAAATTCTTATTGGGAACAAACGCACCACTTACAGTAGCCTTCATTGGGGACCTGAAATTTCTGTCTTCCACATAGTTGTCATAATTGATCCCGTTACTTCCGTCATAATATTCGCGGAAGACCCTGTCGATATTCCACCAGGTCGGTGTTTCAATAGATGCTCCCAATCTGAACTGATTGCTTAATTTTCCGATAACCCCTACTGTTGCTGAAAAACCATTTGATTTTTCCGAAAACGGGGTATACTGCTTATCAAAAGTATTCACCGATCCATCCAGATTAAGCCCGAATAAAGCACTGTCATACTGATCGATTTCAGCGTAATGCATATTAATGCTTGCTCCCAGATAAAGTGAATTGTTATAGTTCGCACCTACACCCAGGTTAAATTTGGTCTGATTACCATATCTGTTATAAGCATGCCCAAGGTAAGACAGGTTACCTACCACAGGATTTCCATTAGAATCTAACAGGTTTTTGGAGATCACTACATTGGAATTCCCCGGGCTCTCAACATAATTCTCAAGAGACTGCGTTGATAGATTGGCACCGATATTAATGAACTTCCATGGTGATTCTGTCATCAGCTGGATCGTTGCAACACCACCAACATTTCCAAGCGTAAATTTATTTAATTTATAATCTGTTGAAGATCCAGCCAGAGAGCTGGTATTTTTAGTATTGCTTAAAAACAACGTTGCCGATACATCTCCCGCAATAGCAACACCTAATCCCGCAGGGTTTGTCATCAATGAAGTAGCATCACCTCCAAGTGCCCCGTTAGAGCCGGCCATCGCATTAAATTTTGAAGAACCTATTATCGGAGTGTTAGAATAAACATCAATCGAATTCCTGATTGTAGAAATATCCTGTGCCTGCACAAAGTAAGCAGCAGAAATACCTAGTACTACTAAAGATTTTTTTAACATTATTATTTGAATAGTTAGTTATTATGTTTAAAAATTATCTGCCTCCTGATCTGAAGCCGCCTCCGCCGCCGGATCTAAATCCACCGCCGCCTCCACCGGAACCGCCACGGAAACCACCTCCGCCACCAGAGTTGAATCCTCCGGATCTGAAGCCACCGTTGTCATTTGATCTGAAACCACTATCATTTCTGTATCTTGGCTGGCTGTCGTAATTAGGTCTTGGCTGAGTATTCATATTAGGATTACGATATCCTGAATTATTATTTCTGAAACCACTGTTATTGTTGCCTCTGAATCCGGAATTGTTACCATTAGTCATTGTTCCGTTTCTGAAACCACCATTGTTATTTCTGAACCCTGAACCATTCGTATTGTTTCTGAATCCTGAACCTGCAGAATTGTTTCTGAATGCAGAGTTATTAATGTTGTTTCTGTATACTGATCCGTTACTTCCGTTATATCCGCTTAAACCATATCCAAGTCTTCCGTCAGCACCACTTCTCCTGTAAGCCGGTCTGTTGTAATATCCATTACCCCAGTAACCGCCACCCCAGCCCCAATATGGGTTTCCATAGTAGCCGCCGCCCCAGCCCCAGAAAGGATCATAAAATCCTCCATAGTTCCAGCCCCAGTAAGGGTAACCACCCCAGCCCCATGAGCCGCCCCAGCCCCAGCCGAAGGACATTCCGAAGCCCCAGCCTCTGTTCCAGCCCCAATATGGGCTATAGCCTCCATACCATCCACCCCAGCCCCATGGTGAACCCCATGAGTTGTCGTAATAGTTGGTCTGAGATCCGGCAAAAGCGCCCCAATCAGAATCTGTTGCGGTATTATTCCATGAATCGCCTCCCCATGTGCTGTATTTGTTATCCTGATCTTTGGAGTTGGTTTCCGCATTCTGAATAAGATTGGTATTGTTTGCATCCTGATAGTAATCATAGTATTCTCCAACCCTGTTTCCGCCATTAATGATCACTCCTTCTGGCAACGTATCTTTATTGGGATCATAATAGACCCCGTCTGTCTCGCTGTACCCTCCCATCTGTGCACCACAAGACATTAATAACAATCCACTTGATATGGCTAAAATACCTTTGGATTTTAGCATACCAAATAAATTTTTATGTATATTTTTTTTCATGATAACGTAAAGATTTTTAATTTAAATTATATTTGCAATGTGTACCAAAAATGTACCAAACATCGGTAAAAAAATCTATCAAAAATAGATTTTTATTTTTAGATAACAATAATGTTAAAAAGTTAAAAAAAATTAAAAAAAACAATGGCAAAATTAACCTCAAGGAGCGAAGATTACAGCAAGTGGTATAACGAGTTAGTTGTAAAAGCAGATCTGGCAGAAAACTCCGGAGTACGTGGAAGTATGGTTATAAAACCATACGGATATGCGATCTGGGAAAAAATGCGTGATGAAATGGATAGAAAATTCAAAGAAACAGGTCACGTTAATGCTTATTTCCCGCTTTTTGTACCCAAAAGTCTGTTCGAAGCTGAGGAGAAAAATGCAGAAGGTTTTGCAAAAGAATGCGCCGTTGTTACCCATTACAGATTAAAAACCGATCCGGATAATCCTCACAAGCTGATAGTAGACCCTGATGCCAAGCTGGAGGAGGAACTTATCGTTCGTCCTACCTCGGAAGCTATTATCTGGAATACTTATAAAAGCTGGATCCAATCATACAGAGATCTACCGATATTGATCAATCAGTGGGCGAATGTTGTTCGTTGGGAAATGAGAACCCGTCTATTCCTGAGAACCTCTGAATTCTTATGGCAGGAAGGTCACACGGCTCATGCAACCAAAGATGAGGCCATAGAAGAAGCAGAAAAGATGAATAAAGTGTATGCAGATTTTGCAGAGAACTTTATGGCAATGCCTGTAGTCCAGGGATTAAAGACCCCTTCCGAAAGGTTTGCGGGAGCGGATGAAACCTATTGTATTGAGGCATTGATGCAGGATGGAAAAGCTCTTCAGGCTGGTACTTCTCACTTTTTGGGCCAGAATTTCGCAAAAGCTTTTGATGTGAAATTCACCAACAAAGAAGGAAAAATAGAACACGCATGGGCTACATCATGGGGAACTTCTACCCGATTAATGGGAGCGTTGATCATGACACACTCTGACGATTTCGGATTGGTATTGCCTCCAACTTTAGCTCCAATACAAGTGGTTATTGTTCCGATCTTCAAAGGAGAAGAACAACTGAGCCAAATCAGTGAGGTTGCTTTAGACATTCAGACAAAGCTTAGAGCTAAAGGTATTTCGGTGAAATTTGATAATGACACCCAAAACAAGCCAGGCTGGAAATTTGCTGAATATGAATTAAAAGGTGTTCCTGTGAGAATTGCAATCGGACCAAAAGATCTGGAAAATAAATCGGTTGAAATTGCAAGAAGGGATAACCTGACCAAAGAAACGGTTTCTATTGAAGGATTGGATTCCCATATCGATCAATTATTAAAAACCATCCAGAAAGATCTTTACACCAAAGCTCTTAATTTCAGAGAAGAAAATATGACTAAAGTGGATTCTTACGAAGAATTTAAAAAAGTTCTGGAAGAAAAAGGAGGATTCATCTATGCACATTGGGATGGTACCGCTGAAGAAGAAGAACAAATCAAGGAAGAAACGAAAGCGACCATCAGATGTATCCCTTTGGATGATGATATTGAAGAAGGTGTTTCATTAATCTCCGGAAAGCCTTCTAAGAGACGCGTACTGTTCGCTAAAGCATATTAATAATTTTAATCATTTGCAAAAAAAACGTTGAAAATCAAATAAATATTTAAAAAATATGACATTTGGACAGATTTTTGTTTAATTTTATGTCAACATTAATCTAAAAAATATTTATTATGTCTTTAAACGTTATTGATTTAATTAAAGGACAATTGGGTCCCGCTTTAGTTTCTCAGGCGGCTTCACAGCTTGGAGAAAGTGAGTCTGGTATTTCAAAAGCAATTGGAGGTTTATTGCCTGCCGTTGTTGGCGGATTAGCTAATAATGCTAATAATCCTGGAGTTTTAGATGCAATCACTAGTGCTTCATCTAATGGAATTTTAAGTAATTTATTAGGAGGCTCTTCTAATAATTCTATGATTTCAGGTTTATTGACGTCCATTTTTGGAGATAAACTGAGTGGCTTGGTAAATTCCATCGCCAGCTTTGCCGGAATTAGTAATAATTCTTCCAGCTCTTTGCTGAATATGGTAACAGGAGCTACAGTAGGTACTATAGGAAAGTATGCTGCAGACAATAATCTGGATGCATCAGGAATTTCAGGGCTACTGAATGATCAAAAAGGAATTGTTTCTACTTTACTGCCTGCCGGACTTTCTTTAGCATCATTAAATATTGGTGACTGGGCTAAAGGATATAAATTTGATAATGATAACGACGCCATAAAAACGCCGGTACAGGAGGAACCAAAAATTGAAGTAACAAGAAGTACAACTCCAACAGGTACCAACCCGGACAGAAATGACGGAGGTGGTTCTATCTGGAAATGGTTATTACCTCTTCTGCTATTGATTGCTGCAGGATACTTCTTATGGAAGCAGTGTGAGAAAAAAGAAACGACTACCACTACAATGGGCGCAGATTCTACAGGAGCACACTCTGATACGGCTACGGCAGTATCTCCATCTGATACAGCAGCAGCGCCTGCAGCTACAACCACGAAAGTTGACGAAAATATCGACTTGAACGGTACAGCGCTTAAAGGGTACAAAGGCGGAATGGAAGACAGAATGATTGCATTCTTAAAATCTGACGGCTACAAAAATGCAGCAGATGATAATGCATTAAAAGACACTTGGTACGATTTCGATCATGTGAATTTTAAATTAGGAAGCGCTACAGAACTGGAAGCAGGTTCTCAGGGACAATTGGAAAACCTTGCAGCTATTTTAAAAGCTTATCCTGATGCTAAAATTAAAATAGGAGGATATACTGACAAAACAGGTAATGAAGCTTCTAATGTAAAACTTTCTACTGCAAGAGCTAACTTTATCAAAGAATGGTTAGGCAAACAAAATCTAGGTGGTCAGGTATTAGGTGCAGAAGGTTATGGAAGTAAATTTGCAACGGTAGACGCAAAAGCTTCTGACGCTGAAAGAGCCAAAGACAGAAAAATGGCAATAAGATTTGCGAAATAATCTTTTAAAATAAATACTACGTATAAGATCCCGAAAGTTTTTTCGGGATTTTTTTATTATATATTTTCTATTTACATTTATTTAATTAAATTTGTTAGTCATTTCTAACATTTATGAATTTTACAAAAGGCGCTTGGCGAAAAGATAAAACACTCCACTCATTACCAGAAGTATACTCATCCATTAAAGTACCTAAAAACGGTTCTTTCTGGAGGAAATACCTTGCGTTTGCAGGTCCCGGTTTAATGATTGCAGTGGGATACATGGACCCCGGAAATTGGGCTACCGATATCGCGGGAGGAGCTCAATTTGGCTACACCCTGCTTTCCGTTATACTTATTTCCAACATTTTCGCAATGGTTTTACAGCATTTATCAGTAAAGCTGGGAGTAGCTACAGAGAGAGACCTTGCACAAGCCTGCAGGGACCACTTTAGCCCGACTACCAATTTTATCTTGTGGATCCTGTGTGAGATTGCCATTGCCGCCTGTGATCTCGCAGAAGTTATAGGATCTGCGATCGCACTCAACCTGCTTTTTCATATTCCCCTTACCTGGGGAATCGTAATAACCACAATAGATGTTTTACTTATCCTTTTGCTCCAGGCTAAAGGATTCAGATGGATCGAAAGTATTGTAGGAGGACTTATTTTTATTATTCTCGCATGTTTCATTTATGAAATCGTTATTTCAAAACCGGCCGTTAATGAAATATTGGGAGGTCTTGTTCCGCAAAAAGAAATTATTCAGAATCCTGCTATGCTCTATATTGCAATAGGAATCCTGGGAGCTACGGTAATGCCCCACAATCTCTATTTACACAGCAGTATTGTACAGACGAGGGATTATACACGGGATAACGCAGGTAAAAAAGAAGCTATAAAATTTGCCACTTTAGATAGTACGATCTCCTTAATGCTTGCTTTTTTCATCAACGGAGCAATTTTAATACTGGCAGCAGCTACCTTCCATATCACAGGAAATAAACATGTTGCAGATATCCATGATGCTTATAAAATGCTGACCCCAATCCTGGGTGCTTCTATGGCAAGTATAGCATTTGCGATCGCTTTGCTCGCCTCAGGTCAGAATTCTACATTAACAGGGACACTGGCCGGACAAATTGTAATGGAAGGTTTTCTGAATATCAGATTAAAACCCTGGTTAAGAAGATTGATAACCAGACTTATCGCGGTTATTCCTGCTTTAATTGTTGCGATTCTGTACGGAGAAAAAGGGACAACAGACCTTCTGGTTTTAAGCCAGGTTATCTTATCCATGCAGCTGAGCTTTGCTGTAGTTCCACTCGTAATGTTTACTAATGACAAAGCCAAAATGGGCGATTTCGTCAATAAGCCTTTCATGAAAATCTGTGTCTGGGTTATCTCAGCCATTATCATTGTCCTGAATCTTTATTTGTTGTATCAAACATTTTCCGGAGAATAATTTTTCTGCCTTAATGTCCATATTTGCTATTTGGCAGAATCTTTGACAAACAACTCTTTAAAATAGTTATTGAATATGGAAAATCAGGATATCAACGAAGAAAACATCAATAAGCAACAAGAAGACAACATTCAGAACGAAAATGCTTCTGAACAAAATGTGACAAATACTCCGACTGCGGAAGAACTTTTGGCAGAAGAGAAAGACCGTTATATTCGTCTTTATGCTGAGTTCGAAAATTATAAAAAGAGAACTTCCAAAGAAAAGATGGAGTTCTTCCAATATGCTAATCAGGACATGATGGTTTCTATGCTTGGAGTACTGGATGATTTTGAAAGAGCATTAAAAGAAATCGCTAAAAACGGAAATCCGGCGGATCTGCAGGGTGTAGAACTTATCTATCAGAAATTCAAAAATAAACTTACAGAGAAGGGGTTGAAATCAATGGAAGTAAAAGCCGGAGATTCTTTTAATGTGGACCTTCACGAGGCAATTACTCAGATTCCTGCTCCATCTGATGATTTAAAAGGTAAAATCGTAGATGTAATCGAAACAGGATATACTTTAGGAGATAAGGTAATCCGTTTTGCTAAAGTAGTAACAGGAAACTAATATTAATAAGTGATAAATGGTGAGCAATATCAGGTGATAAAACCCCATATATGCTCTACACATCTTTTGTCATTTATCTGAAATCAATTATACAATTGTCATGTCAAAAAGAGATTATTACGAGGTTCTTGAGATAAGCAAATCTGCTTCAACCGAAGAAATAAAAAAATCATACCGTAAAATGGCCATCAAATATCACCCTGATAAAAATCCGGGAGATAAAGAGGCTGAAGAAAAATTTAAAGAAGCTGCCGAAGCTTATGAAGTATTGAGCGACGATCAGAAACGTGCAAGATACGATCAGTTCGGTCATGCAGGTGTAGGTGGAAACGGCGGATTCGGCGGTGGATTTGGCGGCGGAATGAATATGGAGGATATTTTCAGCCAGTTTGGAGATATTTTCGGTGGTCATTTTGGCGGCGGCGGATTCGGTGGTGGCGGACGTCAGCAGGTAAAAGGTTCTAATTTAAGAATCCGCATCAAGCTGAATCTTGAGGAAATGGTAAACGGTACCCAAAAGACTCTTAAAGTAAAAAAAATGAAGATGGCAGAAGGTGCCACTTCTAAAACGTGTCCTACCTGTAATGGTTCCGGAGTTCAGGTGAAAGTAATGAACACCATGTTCGGACAAATGCAGACACAGGCTACATGCGGAACTTGTCAGGGTATCGGAAAAGTTGCCGATAAAATCCCGGCAGGTGCAAATGCACAGGGACTTATAAAAGATGAGGAGGAAATTACCATCAATATTCCTGCAGGAGCAAGAGACGGAATCCAGCTTAATGTAAGAGGAAAAGGTAACGACGCTCCTTTCGGAGGAGTTCCGGGAGATCTGCTTGTTATCGTAGAGGAAGAAGTAGATAAAACAATCAAAAGAGAAGGAGACAATCTTCATCAGGAGTTATATATTTCATTTGCAGAAGCTGCATTAGGAACCAAAAAAGAAGTTCCTACGGTAGGTGGAAAGGTAAAAATCACTGTAGATCCCGGTACGCAATCAGGAAAAATCCTGAGACTGGCCGGAAAAGGCCTTCCTAGCATTGACAGTTATGGAAAAGGAGATATGTTTATACACATTAATGTATGGACTCCACAAAAATTAACGAAAGATCAGAAAGATTTCTTTGAAAAACAGATGTCCAGCGGAGAAATGGTTGCAGAACCATCCGGAAAGGAGAAGACATTCTTTGATAAAGTAAAAGATCTTTTCAACTAAAATATAAAAAGAGGCCTGCAAGGTCTCTTTTTTATTGGCGTTCTGTTTTAATGTTCCGGAATTTATATTTTCTCACCTAAGACCATAGATGATCAAACTTTTTAAGCCATTACAAAAGATATTTCAGTTTGCGGTTAGCCAATACAAGAATAAAACTGGCAGTCAGTAATGTTATCACGAAAATCAACATTTCGAACGGATAATATAAACCAAGTGTCCATTTCATAATCAGAGGATGTATCACATAGATTGCAGTGGATAAGCTGGCAAGAATTTTAGTATCTATCATTACAGACACATTTTTGCAGTAGATAAATACCAGCGGGCAGGCTAATAATAAAGAAAACAACAGGTCAATATTTTCTGTAGAACTGATCATGATAAAATTGTAAAAAGACTCTGAAATCACAAGCCCGGTCAAAGCAATAACTGTGATCAGTGAAGGCCTGTATCTCATATCAAGGTTAAGCTTATTGATCAGATATCCTATTGTTAAAAAAGGAAAGCATACCAGGAGAAAGTTCCTGTAAGACGGATAAAGATTGATTAATTTATCTTTTTGCCCCCCAAAATAATGGAGATTTCCTATCGTCTGTAACGCGTAGCCTATACTGAATAATAAAACAATAAGCGCTAGCATAAACCTTACCGGTTTCTTCCTGATTAAAAATAAAATAATCGCTGAAAAAAAAGTTCCTATCAAATACCATAAGTGATGATATCCAAATAGAATGTTTATGAATATATCTTCTTTTTTCCAGAAGGGAATATAAACCAGCGACCAGATCAGGTAAAGCAAAAATGTCCTTACCAGCCACTTTTTAAGCTTTTGTGTATTGTCTACGTAATAAAAATAATATCCCGTAATGATTAAAAATGTGGGCACCGCCATTCTGAAAACCCCGTTAACAAGTACGAAACCAAGTACAGGACGGGTATCCTGAAATAAATGCATGTGCAGGAAGACAACAAAAAATGCAAGGACAATTTTCAATATATCAATGGACAGATTCCTCATGAGCCGTAAACATGATACAGCGTAAACAAGAATGATAAGTCAATCGTCTTGCTGTCTATTTTTAAAAGAGAACCTGCATACATCTATTTACGGGTTGCCAGAGTATATATTTTTTTGCCTAATGTAAAAAGTGCCACGGCAAGTAAGCCCCCTATCATTCCAAACGTAAACTCTTTAAGTACTGATGGCCAGTCAGGGAGAAAATGATGAAGATACGCTATATTATGAACAAAAATTCCTCCGGAAACCAAAATGAGGGCTATTGTTCCCACGATTGCCAGCATTTTAATAATAATAGGTAATGCTTTCACCAGTAAATGCCCCAGTTTGGAGAAAAAGCCTTTATCATTACTCTTTCTGATCAGCTTAAAGCCGGCATCATCCATCCTTACAATTAAAGCCACAATACCATACACTCCTATGGTTGCCAGGAAAGAAACCAAACTTACCGTAATGATTTGTGTCAGTAGAGGATGTTGTTCTTCAAGAACAGTTCCAAGAGCGATAATTACAATTTCGATTGAAAGAATAAAATCTGTGGTAATTGCTGATTTAATTTTCGATTTTTCTGAATTTTCATCATCTTCATTTTTTGTGCTTTCTTCTATGACTTCATGTCCTTTTTTATCCCGATGAAATAAAAACTCAATGATTTTTTCAACTCCCTCGAATGCAAGGTAAAAACCTCCTAAAATAAGAATGATTTCTATTGCAGGCTTATACAGCCAGTGTAGTAAAAACGCGATCGGCAGAATAATTAGCTTATTAATAAAAGAACCTTTGGTAATTGCCCATAACACAGGTATCTCCCGTGATGAAATGAAACCTGTAGCCTTTTCGGCATTTACCGCCAGGTCATCTCCCAAAATCCCTGCAGTTTTCTGAGTTGCTATCTTACTGGTTACAGCCACATCATCCATAAGAGCAGCGAGATCATCTAAAATTGCAAAAAAACCGGAAGCCATATGTAATTTATTATTTAACAACAAAAATAACTATTTAATTCTATATCTCATTTTCTTTTAAAATCAATTTAACAAAGAAAAAATTCATAAATCATAAGAAGCCTTGTGATCGTATCATCTATTTTTTTTATTGAACTTAATAATAAACCTCACAATTCTTCTCATATTTGCCAGGGTATAAAATCCTTAACAATATGGACGAAACTGAAATCTGGGAAAAACAACTGCAATCCATCTGGCAGCAATTAGGGAAAATAAGCAATGAAGATTTTATCCAGCGGATCAAAGATCATGTTCAGCATCTAACGGATAAAAAAGCAATTGCTGATTTTGAAATGGCTTGTGCATTTGATTCAACAGGAAATGAAAAAGAAGCTGAACCATTGTATCGTTCAGCCTTACACCATGGCTTATCGGGTTTGCGCAGAAGAAGGGCCAGAATTCAGCTTGCAAGTACACTGAGAAACAATGGAAAAATCGATGAGAGCATTCGGATCCTCAGAGAAGAAAAAATAAATGAGTCTGATGAGCTTGATGATGCTGTGGATTCTTTTCTTGCACTTTCATTGTACTCAGCCGGAGAGAGTAAAGAGGCATTGTCCCTAGCGTTAAAAGCTTTATCCCGGCATTTACCCCGATACAACAATTCATTATACAAGTACGCTGAAAATTTAGAAGCATCCAATAAACATGATAGCACCGGATCTTGAAAACAGCCCTGCCTTAACCCAGAATCATCATATTTTTCTTACATTTGATTTATGAAAAAGCTCATACTCAGATATCATTTTTTTATTTTAGGATGTATCGGCTTTTTATTAAATTCATGTAATTCAAGATTCAGAGTTTGGGTGGGGAATAACAATCAGCAGAAAATTTACAATTTAAAATACGGTGAGCATAAAAGACAGAAGATGGATATTTTCCTTCCGTCCGAATATGCTAAAGAATCCCCTGTTGTTCTTATTGTACATGGAGGGGCCTGGAAGTATGGCAGAAAAGAACATATGATCCAGATCCAAAAAATGCTTTTTAAAAATAATATTCCCAGCATCAATATCAATTACAGGCTCGTTTCAAAATCTAAAAAAATTACTTACAGGGAGCAGTTGGAGGATATCAGCTCGGTAATTGAAAAATTTAATTCTTTAGCGGGGAAAGCGGAACTCCAACCTGATAACTATATTATCCTGGGAGAAAGTGCGGGTGGACATTTGGCTTTACTTTATGGTTACCAGCATCCGGATCAGATCAAAAAGATCATTTCTTTAAGCGGTCCTACTGATTTTTATTCTCCGGAATTTTTACACTCATTTTACTCGAAATATACCTCACCTACTTTACAAAAGGTGGTAGGAACCAGATTTAACCGTCACAACCTGTCTGAGGAATTTAAAATAGCAAGCCCGATTGCCAATATTACAAATGTCCCTACGCTGATCTTTCAGGGAAATCAGGATTTTCTGGTTAATAAAAGCCAGGGGCTCGCGCTGGATTCGGCTTTAGCAAGCCGGAATATTACCCGTAAACTGGTTTTCATGAAAAATACAGGACATGCCCCAAGATTTTTCAGCAAACGAAAAAGAGACAGTATCATCTACCCTAATATCCTGGAATGGATAAAAAATAACCTGCATAAAGCAGGTTATTATATTTTACAATTCACATCTCTTTATTTAGGTGAATTATCTTCGTATTTACTGTGATCCACTTTCTTACCAAAAAGAAATTTAATAATGATCGGAAGTGTAGTGATCAGAACGATCACAATAATGATCAGTTCGAGCTTTTCTTTAAGATTGATACCAAATTGTTCCTGGAATAATTTATCCAGATAGTGACCCGCAAAGATCAGGATGAACGACCATAGCACTGCTCCGATGATATTGTCTCTGAGGAACTCTTTTTTGTCCATTTTCACAATTCCCGCAACGATAGGAGTAAACGTTCTTACTACAGGTAAAAATCTTGCCATGATAACGGCTAAAGCTCCATGCTTTTCAAAAAAATCATGAGCCTGGTACAGGTATTTTTTCTTAAACAAAAAGGTATCTTGTTTTTTATAAAGTGCAGGACCTGCCTTCACCCCAAAGTAATATCCCACTTCATTACCTACAACAGCAGCAAATGCTACAGCAGTGGCAAGGATGGTAGTATCAAGAAGATCGCTCCCTGTAGAGCCAAATGTCTCTTTGATAATTTCAACAGCATAAATTCCTGAAACAAACAATAAAGAGTCTCCTGGTAAAAAAAATCCTACAAAAAGACCAGTTTCAGCAAAAATAATAAACAGAATCAGCCAAAACCCTCCCATTTTAATATAAAACTCCGGGTTTAATAAATCTTTCCAGCTATTGAAATCTTCCATACATATTGATAAGTAACAAAAATAAGTCTAAAAAGTCTGATTAAGAAATTAATTATAAGATTTTAACTAAAAAACCAGAATAATTTTTACAGGTCTAAATCATCGTCAGAAACCGCGGTTCCATCGGCCATGAGAAAAGCTTTCAGGAATGGCGTAAGATTTCCGTTCATTACCGAATCTACGTCTGAAGTCTCATAACCAGAACGTACATCTTTTACCAGTTTGTAAGGATGCATCACATAGTTCCTTATCTGACTTCCCCACTCGATTTTCATCTTATTGGATTCAATCTCGTTTCGGGCTTTCATTCTTTCTTCAAGCTCCATTTCATATAATCTGGAACGAAGCAATTGCATTGCCTTTTCCTTATTCTGCAGCTGCGATCTTGATTCCGAGTTTTCGATAATGATCCCGGTAGGCGCGTGACGGAGACGCACCGCTGTTTCCACCTTGTTAACGTTCTGTCCTCCGGCTCCTGAACTTCGCATGGTTTCAAATGAAATGTCCGCAGGGTTTATATTAATTTCAATAGTATCATCTACCAATGGATAAACATACACGGAAACAAAGCTTGTATGTCTTTTGGCATTACTGTCAAAAGGTGAAATTCTTACGAGCCTGTGAACACCATTCTCTCCTTTAAGGTACCCGAAAGCGTATTCTCCATCCATTTCCAGGGTCACCGTTTTTACACCGGCAACGTCTCCTTCCTGATAATTCAGCTCCCGAATTTTATATCCTTGCTTTTCTGCCCACATTGTGTACATTCTCATCAGCATTGCAGCCCAGTCACAACTTTCCGTACCTCCAGCCCCTGCCGTGATCTGTATAACGGCTGAAAGCTCATCTCCTTCGTTGGAAAGCATATTTTTAAATTCAAGGTCTTCTATTTTTTCTACTAGTTTTGGAAATGTCTCATCCAGCTCTTTTTCAGAATCAGGATCTTCTTTGGCAAATTCCATTAAAACCTGCAAATCCTCAAACTGAGTAGCAATTTCCTGGTAATCTTCCACCCATCTTTTTTTAGAACGAAGCTGCTTTAAGAATGCCTCCGCCTCTTTCGGATGATCCCAAAATTCAGGAGCAGCCGTTTTCTCGTCGTCATTAGAAATTTCTATTTTCTTCTTTTCAATCTGAAGATATTTATGGAGATCTTCAATTCTGGATTGAACATCTTTTATATGGTCGTTGTTAATCACGAAATTTTATTTTTTGCAAAAATAAGGATAAAATTTTGAGCAAAGAGCGATAGCTGATCAGCAATCATTTTTTCCTGAGTTAATGTTGAACAAGATCAATAATATTTTTTGACTCAATGGAAATATATATTAATCAGAATAAGCTATTATTTGTAGCCATAAAGCCAATAATTATAAATAAAAAATGTGCTGCTAATATAAATGGCAAACTCTTCTTACCTCCAAACCTATCAATAATATTTCCATAGATGGCAAATTGAAGTATACCAAATACCAGAAAATACATGGATATATTATCCGGTAATATAATTCCTAAAAAGCAAAGTGGAAAAATAACTGTGATCAGCGCATAATTTCCATGACCCGCTCCTGCAAAGAAAACTGACAAAAAAATAAGAGGAACCGTTAATACAGCAAAAAGATTCGTATATCTATATTTCATAACACATTTAATTGATCTTATCCGCAACGATCTCTCCAATTTTTGGGGCCAGTGCAACGCCCATCCCGGAGAGTCTTACAGCACAAAACTGTCTTTCCGATACCTGTTTTACAATGGGAGTTTTTTCTGAACCCATTGCCATGATCCCCGACCATCGAAGGTCAATTTTAAAATCATGATCAGGCAGAATTACCTCTTTCAAAAAATTTTCCAGATGATTCTGTAAAAATTCAGTAGTCTGAAAATCACGGGTTTCTTCAGTCTTAAAATCCTGGTTTCTCCCGCCTCCCAACAGCACCCTGTTTCCTACATTTCTGAAATAATAAAATCCCTCGTCGTAATGGAAAGTTCCTTTTAATTTTAAATTTTGAACGGGTTCCGTAACTAAAATCTGACCTCTGGCAGGAATGATTTCTTCATTTTCTAAAAATTGGGAGCTAAAAGCATTGGTACAGTAAATAACCTGCTCTGCATGAACAGACAAATCTTCAGACAACCTGACTTCCATTCCGGTGTTTTCCTCAATTACATCCGTAACCGGTGTTCCAAAAAGGAATTCAACTTTCAGGTCCTGACATTTCTCAAGAAGCTTTTGTAAGAGCTTTCCTGAATGGAGACTCCCTTCACATGGATTTTCAATCAGAAAGTCCGATTTTCCCAACCCAAATGCTTTGATTTTATCTTGTTGTAAAGAATAAGTGGCTGAAATTCCTGTTATGAGCTTCATTTTTTCATTCACTTCTTCCATATTTTCTAAAGGTGATTCATTATTCAGGATTTCAAAGCCCCTACTCAAATCAAAATCAATTTCTGAATTCTTAAAATACTTCTGAATTTTCAGAAGCCCTTCAAACCTCATCTTAATCAATTCCAAGGTCTTGTCCCATCCCATTTTTCCCTGATCGGCAATAATTTCCGTCAGGCTCCCAAAGCAGGCAAAGCCGGCATTTCTTGTTGAAGCGCCCAGCGGAATCGGATTTCTTTCAATAATTAAAACAGATAGGTCAGGATATTTTTCTTTAATGGATATAGCTGTCCAAAGCCCGGTAAACCCTGCTCCAATAATAATAATAATAATAATAATAATAATAATAATAATAATAATAATAATAATAATAATAATAATAACATCCCTTCTCCGGTAAAAGGTTTCGAGTTCCCAGATGCTGTTCATCGGTGATGAGTAATTAGCCTTTGTCTTTTCCTCCCTCCTCTTCACCATTGTGATGAAAACCTATTGCCCGCGCAGGTTCTTCTACCACTTTATAGGTTTCGAGTTCGGTTCGTAAGGATTTAATCCTGTATTGAAAATCATCAAAATTATTGATAATTGCGTCATTTAAAAATTGTTCGACCTGTTGCAGGTATTCTTCTGTAAGTTTGCCTGCTGCATCTCTCAGGGCTCCATTTAAAAGGACATCGTCAATTACAAGTTTTTCATTTTTTGTTCGCTGGTAAAGATTTTTTATCCTCTTCTTCAGACTTTGTGTAAAATCCATGAGCATGGTATTGCTGAAAGCCTTCATTTTGGATGCACTTCCATTCCAGAAAGGTACTTTATCTGCTTTGTTATTTTTAAGGATCTTATAGAGCAAAGAATCGCTTTCCAGCCCTTTCGTCATTCCGTACAGGATAATTTCCGAACGCTCTGCAACATTAGGAGGAAAAACAGGAATCATTACATCGAATCTTCCCGGCGCCAGAATCTCCTCATCAATCTCCGATACGGACTTGGCAGATCCCACCATCACTACGTCTTCTTTTGCAAATTTTCCGATGTAATGAAGAATGATCTCCTGCGTTTCAAGATTGCAGGATGCCACATTGTTCTCTGCACTTCTTTCCATCATGATTTCATCAAAATCATCCATAAAAAGAAGCACCTTATCCTCCGTCATCATCTTTATGAGAAAATCATTAAAATTTGTTTTATTCCCATCGATTAATGATGTTCCCAGATAATGTTTTTTAACTTCCTTAAACTGATAATTGATGATCTCTGCAATTTTGTTGGCCCAGAAAATCTTACCACTTCCCGGAGGTCCGTAAAGAATGATCCCCGCTGGTTTATTGATCCCCCAGTCTTTTATCTGTTGCTTATTTAAAAAAGGCTCCAAGACACTGGAAATATAAAAGAACAAATCCCGGTAACCTATGAAATCCCGGTGTTGAAGACTGGTCTTATGTCCAAAATAGTTATAAACAAACTGATAATTTCCACCCAGCTTATTATCTATTCCGTAACTGGAAATTGAAGAACGGAATATTCCGTTATCAAAAATATTAGGAGTGCTGTCCTGAATTGCTTTTTCTATCTTTTCTTTAGGCTGATTGATCGTCTCTGCAATTTGCTCAAGGGTTTTATTCTGATCAAGATCTTTTTCGTAGGTCCTTAAAAAATCTACATTCTCGCGGGCAAACTTTTCAAAATCATCTTTGATCTCAAAATTGGTACTCATACATACTCCAAGTTCCAGGTCAAAATCCTGGATAAATTGCTTGATTGCCTCTACGGAAATATTTAATTCTTTTGCAAGCTCAATTAACTTCATATTCACGAATTATACTACCAAATTTAATATTTTAATCTCATACAAGATCAGACAATTTAAGTAAATATTGTAACATTCTGTTAAAAACAAAGACTACTACTATGTAAAACAAATTACATGGAAAAAGTTTTGTCAGTAAAGAATTTAACAAAAAAATTCAAACGAACCGTTGTAAACAATATCTCTTTTGATGTAGAAAAAGGGAACGTTTACGGACTTCTTGGCCCTAATGGAAGTGGGAAATCCACTACATTCGGAATGTTGCTTTCCACCATAAATCCCACCAGTGGCGACTGGTACTGGTTCGGAAAAAAGGGCACAGATTCCGATACTTTAAAAAAAATCGGGGCTATTATTGAGCAACCGAACTTCTATCCATATCTGAGCGCCGAAACCAACTTAAAGATTGTTGCCGAAATTAAAGGAGCTTCCTACCAGCGTATTGATGAAGTTCTGAAGACTGTAAATCTTCTGGACAGGAAGAAAGACCCATTTAAAACGTTCTCACTTGGAATGAAACAGCGACTGGCGATCGCCTCCGCTATGCTGAACAATCCTGAGGTCATGATACTGGACGAACCTACAAACGGACTGGATCCTGAAGGCATTATCCAGATCAGGGAAATCATTTCCAATATTGCCAAACAAGGAATTACGATCATTATTGCCAGCCATCTTCTGGACGAAATTGAAAAAATATGCAGCCATGTTATTGTTTTAAAGGAGGGGAATTCCATTTACAGCGGGCGGGTTGATGAAATTACAAGCAACAAAGGTTTTTTTGAATTAAAGGCAGATAACAATACTGCACTTTTAAATGCGCTTGAAGAACTGCAATGGTTCAGCTCTATAAACACCGAAAATGATATCATTAAAGCTCAGATTCGTGAAGACGCTTCCATTTCTGCTTCGGCACTCAATCAGAAGCTGGCAGAAAAAGGTATTTTCTTATCCCACTTGTCTAAGAAAAAATTATCGCTTGAAACTCAATTCCTTGAACTTGTAAAAAACACGAATACCAATGCTTAAATTATTAAAACTCGAATACCACAAAAATCTGAATTACAGACCATTCAGAATTTTCACCATATTGTATTTTGCTATTTTAGTGGCGCTTCTTTTCATCGGATTGGTCGATCTGGATGTCTTTGGTGCAACAATTAATCTAAAGGAACAGGGGATTTATAATTTTCCGGAAATCTGGAACTTCACTACCTGGATTGTAGCCTTGCTAAAGATATTTCTTGGATTGATTATTGTTTTTTCGATCTCACAGGAGTTCAGCAACAGAATGTTTAAGCAGAATACCATTGATGGGTTGAGCAGAAAAGAATTCATCGGATCTAAGCTACTGACGATAACTATTTTTTCTGTTGTATCTACCCTTATTGTATTTGTCATTACCCTTTTCTTAGGATATAATTACTCCAAGGTAACAGACTCCGCATCGGTCTTCAAAGAAATGTTCTTTATCGGAAATTATTTTGTAAAACTTTTTACTTTCTTCTGTTTTTTAATGTTTCTTTCGGTACTCCTCAGAAAATCCATGTTTGTATTTCTAGGATTCTTTGTGTATTGGATCGGTGAAGGAATCTTAACCGCCATCGAAGTATTCCAAAAAGTCCGTGGAACACAGGAACTGGAGAGAATCAAGATTATGAAAGAAGATTTCTTCATCACCCATCTTCTTCCTTTGGAAAGCATGTCTAACCTGATTCCCAATCCTATGCTGAGATTAAATATGGCTAAAATGATGGGATTGAAATATGAATTCACCTACCCTACAGAAAGTTTAATCGCATGTATTGTTTGGAGTGGACTTTTTATCTTCGGATCATACTGGATCTTGAGAAAAAGGGATTGGTAGTCTCTTTAATGGAATGATTAAAAGATTTGAAAATTAAAATATTAAAAAGTGATTCATTGAGGATCACTTTTTTTATTTGTACAGAATATTTTTTTAATTTTATAAAAATGCGAGGCTTGAAAAAAATATATTATTTCCCTGGGCTTATAAGCGCTGTTATTATTCCATTATTGTTTTGGTATTATGGGAGCCGGAAGTTTGAGGAGATCAATCTCAATGTTATTGATATTGGATTACCTGCTAAGATCAGGCCTGGAGAAAAAGTAAATGAATCTGCAACTTTCGAATCCGTACGAAACTGGAATTATAAAAAAATTATAGTAGAACCTAATTCAGCAAGAGATAATTCCAAACGTTATATATCTGACATTAAACAGCTTCAAAAAGAAAACCGCAAGGAATCTGGAATAGAATTTATTTTAAATGACGAAAATACATATGATGACATTATATCTTTATTAAATGATATAGAATCCAGCGGACAATTATCATACTGCTTAGACCTTAACAAAACAGGACATTTTTTTGTTCCTCATCAATACATTGATCATAATATAACAAAAATTGATGATGACCATATTTTTAGATGTGGGACGGGATTAATAATGCAAAGCGCTTTGAAGAACAATCCGTCACAACAATTTTCCGAATTTGAAACTTCAATTTCACAATTACCCAAGCCTTCATTTTACATCATTTTTGGATTTTTACTATTTTTAAATATCTCCATGTTTAGCATTAAAGATACCGTTCAATTTAATAAAAGACAATAATGAAAAAGATATACTACTTTCCGTGACTTATTAATGCTGTACTTATTCCATTATTGTTTTGGTATTATGGGAGCCGGAAGTTTGAGGAGATCAATCTCAATGTTATTGATATTGGATTACCTGCTAAGATCAAGCCTGGAGAAAAAGTAAATATTCATAAAAAAAGGTTGCTTTTCAGCAACCTTTACACATTATTTTTTCTCGAGTAATGGAAGATACTCAGCATATCCTTTCTTCTCCATTTCAGCCTTCGGTATAAACTTTAGAGAGGCACTATTGATACAGTAACGTAAACCTCCTTTATCTTTAGGGCCATCTGTAAAGACGTGTCCCAAATGAGCGTCACCAGTCTTACTACGAACTTCCACTCTGGTCATTCCCGCAGACCTGTCTAATTTTTCATCGATAACATTTTTAGTAATCGGTTTGGAAAAACTTGGCCATCCACAACCGGATTCGAATTTATCTGTTGACACAAATAATGGCTCCCCTGTTGTAATATCTACATAGATTCCTTCACGAAACTCTTT
This sequence comes from Chryseobacterium sp. B21-037, assembly GCF_028570785.1. NCBI lineage: Bacteria > Pseudomonadati > Bacteroidota > Flavobacteriia > Flavobacteriales > Weeksellaceae > Chryseobacterium > Chryseobacterium sp. B21-037. The sequence goes on along the minus strand of NZ_JALGCB010000001.1, from coordinate 119,317 downwards.
ATCATACTCATTCTGGTAAGGCATTTCTGTAGCATTTTCCTGCGTTACACGGTATTGTTCAGCCGTAAGTTTTTCTTTTAAAACCTTTTTATCCTGTTTCTGGTACTTAGCTTTTGGAAGCGGATTGGCATTTTTAGCCATTTCAAAAAGTCCCGGTTCGATGTGGCAGTATCCTCCAGGATTTTTATCCAGATAATCCTGATGATAATCTTCCGCCCTGTAGAAATTTTTCAGTGGAATAGTTTCTACCACCACAGGCTTACTGTAATTTTTAGCCAGCTTTTGTACTTCTTCTTTCACAATGGCTTCTGTAGCCTTATCTGTAGAGTAAATTCCGGTTCTGTACTGGTCTCCCCTATCATTTCCCTGTTGATTCAGACTTGTAGGATCAATGGTTTTGAAATACAGATCGATCAATAATTTCAAATCAACCTGATCAGGATCATATTTCACTTTTACGGTTTCTGCAAAGCCGGTTGTATGGCTTACAACTTCTTCATAGGTAGGATTTGTCTTGTTTCCGTTAGCGTATCCTACTTCAGTTCCCACAACCCCGCGAATCTGTTGGAAAAAGTGCTCTGTTCCCCAAAAACATCCGCCTGCAAAATAAACTTCTTTTACATTTTTACTGTCCATAATGGTCTCATTTTCTTTTTTTATTTCTGACGATTTCTTTGAATCGCCACAGCTTCTTGCAAATACGGCAATACCTAAAACAACTGCCAGTAATATTAATATACTTTTCATTTTTATCTTTTTATTCATTATTATTTTTTTTGATATATCATCAATCCAAATCCTAAAAGCATGAGATCTTTAAGAATAAAGAAATCTGTTACCGGAACTCCATCCACTATTTTCCAGATTCCCGGAGTTGTAAATAAATAGCTTAAAGTAACAAGGAAAGTCACTGTCATTCCGATTCCCGCATACTTCTTCAGAGCTACAAATTTCGGACTAAATATCAGCAATAGTGCAATGATAATTTCTATCGTTCCGATAGCATTTGACACCGTTTGGACGCTTGCTATATTATATACGAAAAAGGTGAGAAAATGGTTTTCAACCAGGCTTTTTATTCCTTGTGCTTCGGTTGGAGTAAATTTGAAAATTCCAATCCAGAGTAAGATAAGTGCCGCTCCGTATAATGAGATGTAATATCCCAGCTTATACGTTATAGATTCTTTAGTAAGTTGTGCTGTTCCGTTCATTTTTTTAAGATTTTGAATGACTACTTTTATTATTTTCAGAAGTATAGTCGGAACGGCTTCAAAATCCTGACAGAATTTTTATCAAAAATCTATCTTTTTAATCATATCATCTTTAAAACCTTGAATATCAGAATCATTTATTTCATCACTTTCCTTTTTTATAAAAGTTTTCTTCATGATTTCATCAAGGATAGCGAGCTTTTTCTGATAAGCCCTGCACCATTTGCAAATTTTCAGATGCATAGTAAGCTTACGGTCTTCTTCCGGAGAAATAGACCCTGCATTTTTCTTTTCCATAAGGAGTGTGGCTACACTGCATGGAAGAAATATCAAATGAATCAATTTTTTCAACATGTTCAACATTTATGATTTTGCAAACCAATTAAAATCCAGGCACTCCCGCAACTGCATTCTGCTTCTTTGTAAAATCTTCCATAGATTAGTCGTGGAAATATCCAATTCCTGACTCACATCCGGAGCTTTTTTTTCCTGGAGGTAGTACATTTTCACAGGAATCTTCCATCGGACGGGCAATTCTTCAATACAATCTTCTAAAGTTTTATTGAATTGCTGGTCATCCAGAAGCTCAGGTTCTTTATTAGAAATATCCCAGTCATTCAGAACCTGGCTATTTTTCCAGGATCCTGTTTCATCAAAAAAATGATCCAGCCTGATCTGAGGTTCAGACTTGTACTTTCCACGGTAGAAATCGGCAACTTTCCGGTTGAGAATCGTCATCAGCCAGGTAAGAGGCTGGCTTTTTCCCTCAAAAGAATCATAAGATGACAATGCTGAAAGAAAAACTTCCTGAACGATATCTCTAGCATCATCCTTATCTGAAAGAAGATACATTGCTCTCTTTAAAAGGGCTCCGGAATACATTTCTACCCAGCTTTTCAGCACTTCATTTTTCGTCATATTACGCTTTTATCATTTCAGATCATAACGAAGATAGTAAGTTAAGCGGAAAAGCACAAAAAAATATACTGCCTAAAATTCCCGTTCCGCAGAGAGCATACAATTCCTTAGTTTTTGGTATAATTATTTTAAGGTACTTTTTTCTAGCCCCGATTGTAGTATTTGTCTGAGCTCATTTTTCTTATCAAAGAAAAATAGCGAGTACGGAAAGCGGGAAACAGCTTCTAAAAACTGTTTCAGATTATCGACACAAATGTTTCCAAAAGTATCAATAAATTGAAACTAAATCACCTAAAAACATTAAATTTGCATCTTATCATAAAAAGCAAAGCAATACATTACTTATGACATCACAAGAGATACGTCAAAAATTTTTAGATTATTTTAAAAGTAAAGACCACCTTATCGTTCCTTCTGCACCGATTGTGCTGAAAGACGATCCTACCCTGATGTTTTCCAACTCAGGAATGACGCAGTTTAAAGATTTTTTCTTAGGTTATAAAACACCTACTGCTCCAAGGATTGCCGACACACAAAAGTGTTTAAGGGTTTCCGGAAAACATAATGACCTGGATGATGTAGGTAGAGATACTTACCACCATACGATGTTCGAGATGTTGGGGAACTGGTCTTTTGGTGATTATTTTAAAAAAGATGCTATTGCTTTTGCCTGGGAATTGTTAACCGGAGTATACGGAATTCCGAAAGAAAATTTATACGTAACCATTTTTGAGGGAGATGCATCTGAAAATCTGGAAAGGGACCAGGATGCGTACGACTTCTGGAAGACCCATATTTCTGAAGACAGGATCATTAACGGAAATAAAAAAGATAATTTCTGGGAAATGGGGGAAAGCGGACCTTGCGGACCTTGTTCTGAAATTCATATCGACCTTAGAACTCCTGAAGAAAAAGCAAAAATTTCCGGACTTGAACTGGTGAATAATGATCACCCGCAGGTTGTTGAGGTCTGGAACCTGGTTTTCATGGAATTCAACAGAAAGGCTGATAAAAGCTTGGAAAAACTTCCGCAGCAGCATGTAGACACCGGAATGGGATTTGAGCGTCTTTGTATGGCGTTACAAGGTAAATCTTCGAATTACGACACCGATGTTTTCACGCCACTTATTGCTAAAGTTGAGGAACTTTCAGGCAAGAAATACACAGGAATTTTAGAAGATGAAAAAGATATTGCCATCCGCGTGGTGGTAGACCATATCAGAGCAGTTTCTTTTGCTATTGCAGACGGACAGCTTCCTTCTAACGGAGGAGCCGGGTATGTGATCAGAAGAATTTTAAGAAGAGCAATTTCTTACTCTTACCGTTTTTTAGGAATGAAAGAACCTTTCCTTTTCGAATTGGTTGCTGTTCTTAAAGATCAGATGGGACCATTCTTCCCCGAGCTTGAAAAGCAGGGGAATCTTGTTACAGAGGTTATCAAAAGCGAAGAAGAATCATTTTTAAAAACTATTGAAAGCGGTCTTGTACGCGTTGAAAGACTGATTCAGCAAACCATTTCGGATGGTTCGAAGGTGCTGCCTTCTGTAGAAGTTTTTGAACTGTATGATACTTATGGTTTCCCGGATGATCTGACAAGAATTATTGCGGAAGAAAAGGGATTGACCATCGATGAGGTGGGTTTCCAGGCAGAAATGGAGAAACAAAAACAGCGTTCTAAGAAAGACTCTGCTTCTAAAGTATATGACTGGGTGGTTCTGGAAGAAAAGCCGGAAACTTTTGTAGGATATGACCAGCTTGAAGCTGAAACCTATATTACCCGATACAGAAAGGTAGAAAATAAAGACGGGGAATTCTATCAGGTAGTTCTTAGCAACTCTCCTTTCTACCCTGAAGGAGGTGGACAGGTTGGTGATAAAGGAGTCCTGGAAAATGCTGCGGAAAGCTTTGAAGTATTGGAAACGAAAAAGGAAAACGGATTGATCATTTCATTGATCAATGGTCTTCCAGAAGATGCAGGAGCTGTTTTCTATGCTAAAGTAAATGCTACGGAAAGGAAGAATTCTCAGGCCAATCACTCGGTTACCCACCTTCTGCATGAAGCACTAAGAGAAGTTCTGGGAACTCATGTGGAGCAGAAAGGTTCTTATGTAGGACCTGATTATTTGCGTTTCGACTTCTCTCATTTCAATAAGATGACGGAAGAAGAACTTGCTTTGATCGAAGAAAAGGTAAACCAAAAGATCAAAGACAGCATTGCTCTGCAGGAATTCAGAAATATTCCGATCCAGGAGGCTATAGACAAAGGAGCTATGGCTTTGTTTGGTGAAAAATACGGAGATAATGTAAGAATGATCCAGTTTGGAAGTTCAAAGGAATTATGTGGTGGAACCCATGTTAAGAACACCAGCGAAATCGGTCATTTTAAAATCACTTCGGAAAACTCTGCTGCTGCAGGGATCAGAAGAATTGAAGCAATTTCAGGAGATAAATCTGCCGAATACTTCAAAAATATAGAACAGCAGATCACCGAGCTTTCTCAGCTGCTGAAGTCAAAAGATGTGGTACGATCTATTGAAAAGCTGATTGAAGAAAATGCCTCATTGAAATCTGAGGTTGAAGCATTGAAGAAGGAAAAAGCAAAAGGAGAAATCGGAGACTGGAAGAATGCTTATGAGCAAAAAGGAGATAAGCAGCTATTGGTTAAGAAGACCTCATTGGATGCAGGCTCTGTAAAAGACATTGTCTTCCAGCTAAAAAAAGAAATCCCAACATCGATAACCATTGTACTTTCCAATGCTGATGACAAACCGATGATCACCGTAGGAGTTTCTGACGATCTGGCTTCTAGCTATCAGGCTGGAGCTATTGTAAAGGAACTGGCAAAAGAGATCCAAGGTGGCGGTGGTGGAAACCCGGGCTTTGCTACTGCGGGTGGAAAAAACCTCGCCGGTTTAGAAAATGCTTATCAGAAAGCCTTAAATATTTAAATAACAATATTTTAACAATAACAATAAAAACTTCCAAAAATTTTGGGAGTTTTTATTTTGCCTTGATCTATATAAGCAAATTTACTTGCATTTCTATTAAAACAACCAAGCAACAACAGATTGAAAATTATATCAATAACGCTTATAAAAGTTTTTCATGATAAGAAATATCACTAATTTTGATTCACATTTATTTCATGAAAAGGGTTTTATTTATTATATTTTTCTGGACTTGTATTTTTGGTTATTCGCAATCAAAAATCAAAGTCATCGATGAGATAGACAAAAACCCTGTCCTCAATGCTAAAATCTTCTGTAATGATAAACTCCTTGGACAAACAGACTCCCGGGGAATTTTTGAATTCAAAACCAAATGCAACAGCATAGAAATCCGGGCAGATTATTATCAGAATGAAATTGCGTTGGTAGAAGAAAATATGGAGGTATCACTCCTTAAAACTTCCTCAAAAACCACTGCTATTGAGACCGTCATCCTGCAGGATAAAAGTGATCCGAGAGCCCTGGAGATTCTGAATAAGGTTAATAAATATTTTAAAGAAAACTCTCCCAAAAGTCTGAGCTCATACACGTATAAATCGTATGAAAAAGTATCTTTAGATATTGACGAAGATAGTATAACTCAGTTTAATCAGTTTTTTAACGATACTAATTTCTTCAAAAAGAAAAGGGAGAAGGATTCTTTAAACAATATTTCCGCTAAAAAGATCTTTTCAAAAAGCAAACTTTTTCTTTGGGAAAGAGCTCAGGAGTTTTTGTATTCAAAAAAATATGGAGAAAAGATCAATATTTTAGATAACAGGATTTCGGGTCTTAAGCAACCTATCTATGAAATGATTGCTCTCCAGCAAAGTAACAGGGACCGAATTCCGAATCAGGTTAAACAGGAAAACAGAGGTTTATACCGTTATTTTCTTACCGATACCCTAGAGCTGGACGGACGGAAAAACTTTGTGATCCGTTTCCGTGAAGTGAATTATAAAAAGTCCGACAAAAAAAGAAAGTTCAACGGAACGATCTATATAGATACCGAGACCTATGGTATTAAAAAGATCGAAAACATCAGTAAAAATAAAAACGACGGAATTATTACCAGCACCTGGGTGTTTTATAATAACAAATGGTTCCTTGCTCATGAAAAGGTAAAACTACGAATGAGTAAAATGGCCGTAAAGGACGACAGTAAAGACCATTCTGAAGATACCGCTGAAAAAAAAGGGAGAAACAGTTTTGGCACCTACGCTTTCCTTACCTCAAGGTATTTTGATTTCAAGTCCCCTATTGAAGAAAACTCCAAAGATTTTAAGGGATATACCTTTTCTGTAAAAAATGCGGATGGAACATCTCTTGACCAGTACAGAACGGATTCGCTAACGGAAAGGGAAAGAAATACCTATACAACTATAGACAGCCTTGGAAAGATCTACAATATCGATAATAAAGCTAAAATACTGACAGGGCTTATCAATGGGCAGATAAGGGTTGGTATCGTTGACTTTGCGGTAGATGAAATTGTGAACTACAACCTCTATGAGGGATTCAGGCTTGGCTTAAAAGCTAAACTGAATGAAACTTTTAATCCTTATTTTTCTCCGGATTATTATTTCGCCTATGGGTTCAAAGATGATAAATGGAAGTACGGAATCGGCCTGGACATGAAAACAACCCTGGAAAAGAATTCGTTTTTCAGAATAGAATATTATAATGATGTAACTGCATCTGGGGAATTTTACAGAAGACTCTGGAACTTTAAGATGAGAATGATGAACTATGGAAATAACCTTAATAATGACAGGTATTACCATTTCCGCGGGGCTTCTTTGTCTTATCTTAATGATATCACTAACGGACTTACCCTGGTTTTTGCGGCAAGGAGAAATTTTGAGCAGGCTATGTTTGATTACCAGTTCCGAAACAGTGGTCCTTCGTTTGAAAACTTCAATACACTATTTACTTTGAAGTTCTCACCTAATTCCACCAATATTATGACCCCACAGGGCAAGTCTCTTATTGATCAGAAGTACCCTGAACTTTATTTCAATTATGAACAGAGCTACAAAGTATTGGGTGGTGATTTTAATTATACCCGTTTTGATGCACTTTTTGTTCATAATTTTAAAACGGTTTTAGGAACTACCGGTGTAAGGCTCTATGGAGGGATCGTTCTGGGTGAAGCTCCGATCTGGAAAAATTTCACGATGAACGGACTGGCTTCTCCGGGAAGAGATATTAATTTTAACCTTACCTCCTACCTTGGATTTGCAACATTAGAGGGAGGAAAGTATTATAATGATAAATTTATTGCCTATTATTTCACCCATAAGCTTCCGCTATACCTGAAGAGTATCGGACAAAATGTATCAAGTTTTGATTTTGTTCTTAGAGGAACCATTGGAGATATGAAACATCCGGAATATCATGATTTCAAATTCAGAAAGCTGGATCACCTGTATCAGGAAGTAGGTGTGGAATGGAATAACTTCCTTTCAAGTTATTTTAATCTTGGCGTATTTTATAGAGTAGGATATTATACCACCTCTAATTTTAAGCAAAATTTTGCCATACAGTTTAAATTAAAATTATTGGAATTTTAACAATCAGAACATGAAAAAAATAGAAATAAAAGCGGACGATTTTTTTGACCTTTTACGGTTAAAGGACGTTTCCATGTGGGAAATATTCCTGCAGATGATTGATGGTGAAGAGAAGGAAATTATTTTCATCGATCGCGAAGAAAAGATTCTCTTCAATTATATTTTACCTGCTGACAAAGAAAAACTGGAAGAAGACCGGAAAGAGTTTTCCAAACAGTTCTCGGAAAAGCTGTCCTATCTTAATTAATTTGTTCACCCTATGAATAAAAATTATTTTCTATCAATTATCGGCGTATTTGCTATCTTTTTAGCCCATGCCCAAAGCTATAAAAAGCCTTTAGTATCTGCAATCAAAGAATCAGATCTTAAAAAAGATATGTATGAAATGGCTGCTGATCAGTTCTGGGGGCGTGAAGCAGGAACGTTAAATGAGTTAAAAGTCTCGATGTGGCTGGCAGATAAGGCGAAAGAGTCCGGGATGTCTCCGGCAGGAGAAAATGGCACTTTTTTTCAGTATTTTGATATGTACAGGCATCAGGTAATTCCGCAAAGCAGCGTAAAACTGGGTGAAAATACATTAAGATTATGGAAAGATTTTCTTGTTGCAGAACCTGTAAATGCTCATCTGGAAACTGATGTTGTGTACGCCGGAAATACCGAACCTGAGGATCTATCTAAATTGAATCTTAAAGGAAAAGTACTGGCCGTAAACGCTTCCGATAAAAATATTGAAAAGGAAATGACCCTTTTTGTAAGAAGATATCCCGGATTTGTAAGAACAAAATACTATAATACGGCACTAAATCTTGGCGCTAAAGCCATTATTTTCATCACAGATGATACTTCTGAAAAAAGTTGGGCAGAAGTTCTTCCGCAAATGACAAGAGGATCGTATGGCGTAGAGGGATTAAGAGAAAGCATTACAAACAATATCCCTGTTTTGTGGATCAAAAGAGAAAATGCCGGCTGGCTAAAAAACAACCCTAAAGTGTCTATCAACCTGATCACAGAAACCTATAAATATCCATCTGTAAACGTTATCGGAAAAATTGAAGGAACAGATCCCAAGTTAAAAAATGAATATGTTCTGATCAGCGGACATCAGGATCATGACGGGATAAGACATCCGGTTAAAAATGATACCATTTACAACGGTGCAGATGATAACGCGAGTACCTGTGTAGCTATGCTTGCTATGGCAAGAGCTTACAAAAAACAACCCGGAAAAAGAAGTATTCTTTTTGTTTTTCATGGTGCCGAAGAAAGAGGACTTTTGGGGTCAAGATGGCATGCAGCCCATCCTGTAGTTCCTAAAGAACAGATCGTTGCAGTATTGAATGGCGATATGATCGGCAGAAACAGCAATGAAGAAGCAGCTCTGTTAGGAGGAAATGCTCCGCATAAAAATTCTGAAGAATTGGTAAAAATGGCTGAAGAAGCCAATAACGAAAGTACGAAATTCAGATACCTTAAAGACTGGGATTCTCCTAATCATGCTGAATATTTTTACTTCAGAAGTGATCATTTACCGTACGCAAAACTAGGAATCCCTGCTATATTTTTTACCAGTGTTTTACATGAGCAGTACCATACTCCACAGGATGAGTCTGAGAACATCAATTACAAAAAGTTATACAAAATGACGGAATGGATGTACAGAACTTCATGGAAAGTAGCTAATGAAAGTGATCGTCCGAAAGTGATCCCGAACTTTACATTAGAGAGATAAAATATGATTGGTTTACCATTTAAAACTATGCGTTGATTCTTTTTAGCGCATAGTTTTTTTTAGCCTATTTATCATTTTTCTTGCAAAAAGATCTCCACTGTTTTTTTAGCTTCGGCAACATCGTGCACCCTGAGAATTTTTGCCCCTTGTTTTAAAACTTTCATGTGAAGTTTTTGGGTTTCTTCATTAATATCCAATGGGGTTTTACCTAGAGGTTTGTAAATAAAAGATTTTCTGGAAATACCAATCAACAGAGGAAATCGTCCAAATTCCAGATACTCCACTTCTCCTATTAATTTCATCTGATCTTCCACCGTTTTTCCAAAACCAAAACCGGGATCCAGAATAATATCCCTCACTCCTTTCTGTAAAAGCTCATGGGTCTTTTCACTAAAATACCGGTTCACCTCTAATGTAATATCCTCAAATTTTGTTTTGTCATGCATCCTCTCATAGGAAGGATTTATATGCATCAGAATATAAGGAAGTCCTGTTCCTGAAACAATATCGAACATATTATGATCAAATTGTCCTCCTGAAATATCGTTAATGAGGTCAATTCCTTCATCAAAACCAAACTTCACCGTTTCCGAATAGAAGGTATCCAATGAGATCAATGCTTCAGGAAATTCTTTTTTGATCTGAGAAATCAGCTTTCCGATCCTTCGGATCTCTTCTTTGCTCGTAAGAAATTCAGCGTGAGGACGCGTAGACTGGGGTCCGATATCAATGATTTCCGCTCCTTCTTTCAGTAATTTCTCCGTGTGCTCCAGTGCGGTCTTTTCATCGTTAAACTTCCCTCCATCAGAGAAAGAATCCGGTGTAAGATTTAAAATTCCCATAATTTTTGGAATCGTTAAATCTACTATTCTTCCATTGCAGTTGATAGAGTGAAAAGGTTTATGAGTTGGGGAGTTGGAGAGCATGAGAGTTTGAGGGTTTTTAAGGTTGGGGAGTTGGAGTGTTTGAGCGTGTGAGCGTATGAGTATGAGGGTTTGTGAGTGATAAAGGTTATGATGTACTAGTGGTGAATTTTAATAATGCAAAGCTAAGGAGTAAAAGTAATATGAGCAAGGTTATTTGATAAGCAATGGGCACCAGATCATAAGCAATTTGGCAATGTATTCTCCACTTAGTATTTACAATCTTTTCATCCCCAACTCTCATACTCTTCAACCCCACCACCCTCTTACGCTCAAACCCTCCAACCATCCAGCTCCCCAACCCTCAAACCCTCAAACCTAAAAGCATTTCTGCTCAAAATCACACTCCAATTCCCACAACCTAATACGTATTTTTGTATATTTGGGCTATTAAGAGAATTTATGTTAAAAACTTCAGTACAGTTCGGGAAAGTTATCAATCAATGTCGTGATCTTTTCAGTAAAAAATTACAGGATTACGGCGCAGCATGGAGGGTTCTAAGACCAAGTTCAATTACAGATCAGATCTATATTAAAGTGAACAGAATCCGGACCCTGCAGATGACGGATAAAAAAATGGTTGAGGAAAGTGAAGAAGACGAATTTATTGCGATCGTCAACTATTCGATTATCGGACTTATTCAGCTTGAAAAAGGTCTTTCCAACGATTTCAATGAAAATAATGATGAGATTTTAAGCCTTTATGACAAATATGCATCTGAAGCTCAGGCTCTGATGGAAAGAAAAAATCATGATTATGGCGAAGCATGGAGAGATATGAGAATTTCTTCCATAACAGATCTTATTTACCAGAAGGTCCTGAGAACAAAACAGATCGAGGATAACCAGGGAAAAACGATCGTTTCCGAAGGCCTGGATGCCAACTATTTTGATATGCTGAATTATGCTGTTTTCTGTCTGATCAAATTCTCTGAAAAAGAAAACAATTTCGAACCTAAAACTATTTAAAATGATCAAAGGTGTACTTCGTTTTATTATTGCAGTTATTTTTATCCTGTCCGGGTTTGTAAAAGCTGTGGATCTGGTAGGTTTTTCCTTTAAAATGGAAGAATACTTTTCCCCCGCAGTTTTCAACATGCCATTTTTCGAAAAATTTGCTTTGCTGTTTTCAGTTATTGTGGTGGTACTGGAGCTTTTCCTTGGATTTATGCTTTTAATAAAATTAAGACTGAAATTCACCTTATCCATGCTCATTGCCCTTTGTGTTTTCTTTGGGTTCCTTACTTTTTATTCAGCTTATTTCAATGTTGTAACCGATTGTGGATGCTTTGGAGATGCAATAAAATTTACGCCATGGCAGAGTTTCTTTAAAGACGTTGTTCTGCTGATCGGACTGATTATTTTATTTGTTCTGTACAGAAAAGAATTCGCCCGGAAAGACGAATACAGCAGCACAACGAAAACACCTACGGCCAAGTACAAATATTTCCTTTTGGGAGCTTTTGGTCTTGTAATGGTCTACATAATGGCACAGGGAATTATGCACGAGCCTCTCATCGATTTCCGCGATTATAAAATCGGTACGGATATTAAAGCAGAAAAAGATAAAATCAGTAAAAACCCGTCGGAATATAAAACCTTCTACACTCTTAAAAATCAAAAAACCGGGGAGGTTTTAAAGGTAAATCAGGATGATTACATCAAAGAAACAAAATATTGGGCTGACGGTTCTCCATGGAAGATTGAAGAAGGAAAAAACGAATCTGTCATCGTAAAAGAAGGCTACAAGTCTGAGATTGTAAAATTTAAAATTGAAGATCCTACCGGCCTTGAGGTTACTGATGAGATTATTAAAGCTCCAAAGGCTGTTTTGGTATTTTCTTATCACCCTAAAGAGCTTTCTCAGGAATTGATCCAGAAGGTTGAAGCTAAGGTAAATGCCCAGAAAGGTGCAGTTATCTATGGTGTCTCTACGGATCCGAACACATTTAAAACCATTAAAAATGCAATGATGGATGGAACTGCCATTAAAACCATTGCCAGAAGCAACCCGTTTGTCCTGATATTACAGAACGGAAAAATTGTAGACAAACAGCCTGCAAAAGATTATATTAAATAATAACGTATACATAATAGGAGTCAATTGACCCACTTTAAACACTAAACTTTTAATCAACTCATGCAAAAGTCAAATAAGCCAATCGCCGGTTACCATTTATTAATGATTCTTTCTTCCGTAGACGGAGAATTTGCCCCTGAAGAAGGAATGCTTGTACAGCAATATTTAGCTGATGAATTTCCGTTCAAAATGAATTTGGATAATGAACTGGAAACCATCGCCCTGCTTCAGCCTGAAGAATGGAAAGATCATTTTGAATTTCATGCCCGTTGTTTTTATGATGACTCTACGGAAGAAGAGCGCGTAAAATTTGCAGAATTTGCCAAAACACTTATAAAAGCTGATAACAAAGTAACGGATGAAGAACATACCTTCTATAAGCTTTTAAAGAATTTGTGGCATCTGAACTAGACACCTGCCCAAAAAACCAATATGAGTATGAAAAAATTATATCTAGGACTATTAATCATGAGTGCTTCTACCCTTCAATCTCAAAAATTCCCTGATCTTAAGGCTCCTGTTGCAGAGAAACAGGAACACATCAGAACGATACACGGTGATAAGGTAAATGATCCGTATTACTGGATGATCGATTACTTCAAAAAAGGAAAAGACTCCACAAAAGTTGTTGATTACCTGAAGGCGGAAAATTCCTATTGGGAAGGAATGATGAAGGATACGGAACCTTTCAGGGAAAAACTTTTCCAGGAAATGAAATCCAGGATCAAAGAAAAAGATGAATCGGTTCCCTCGTTCAAAAACGGATATTACTATTATACACGGACTGAAACGGGAAAACAGTATTTTAAATATTGCAGAAAGAAAGGTAGTCTTGAGGCACCTGAAGAAATACTCCTGGATGTGGACCAGCTTGCTGAGGGACACCCTTATTATTCAGCAGCAGGATTCAACATAAGCCCGGATAATACAAAACTGGTGTATGGTGTGGATGATGTTTCGAGACGGCAGTATAAATTGTTTTTAAAGGACCTTTCCACAGGAAAAACAACCGATCTGGGCATCAAAAATACCGAAGGTGAGGCAATATGGGCTAATGATAATAAAACCATTTATTATACTGAGAATAATCCCGTAACACTTTTGTCTGAAAAAATCAAGAGGCATAAACTCGGAACAGATCCTGGTAAAGATGTGGTGGTTTATGAAGAAAAGGATAAATCCAATTACATCGGGGTAGGAAAATCTAAAAATGAGAAGTTCATTATGATTTATTCTACTGCCACTACATCTTCCGAGACAAGATACCTGAATGCAGATGATCCTAATGGTACATTTAAAGTATTTCAGCCACGGATGAAGGATGTTTTATACGATGTAACACCATTAGAGAATAAATTCCTGATCACCACGAACAAAGATGCCCTTAATTTTAAAGTCGTGGAAACTCCCTTAACCAAAACAGGAGTTGAAAACTGGAAAGATTTTATTCCCCACAGAAAAGATGTTTTAATACAGGGCATTACGGAATTTAAAAATTACCTGGTTTTTAGCGAAAGGCAAAATGGGCTTTCCCAATTGGTCATTTATGACAGGAAAACCGGGAAAAAAGAGTTTGTAAAATTCGATGAACCTACTTATACCGTTTCTCCGGCAGGAAACCCGGAATACAATACGGACAATTTCCGTTTCGGATACACGTCTATGATTACGCCGCTTTCCCAGTTTGAACAAGATCTGAAAACAGGGAAAAGAACTCTTTTAAAGCAGCAGGAGATCTTAGGAGGCTACAATAAGGATAATTATGTAACAGAAAGACTTTTCGCTATCGCTAAAGACGGCACAAAAATACCTCTTTCAGTTGTGTACAAAAAAGGGTTAAAAAAGGACGGAAAAAATCCGCTGTTGCTCTATGCCTATGGTTCTTACGGAAATTCATCCAATGCCTCTTTCAGCATTACCCGATTAAGCCTTTTAGACAGAGGATTTGTCTTTGTGATGGCTCACATCCGTGGAGGTCAGGAGATGGGACGGCAGTGGTATGAAGATGGTAAAATGATGAAAAAGAAGAACACATTTACGGATTTCATCGATGCTGGAGAATATCTTGTAAAGGAAAAATTCACTTCTCCAAAGCATATGTATGCTCAGGGCGGAAGCGCCGGAGGCTTATTAATGGGAGCGATTGCCAATATGAGCCCGAATCTTTGGAATGGAGTTATTGCTCACGTTCCGTTTGTAGATGTGGTGAATACCATGCTTGATGAAAGCATCCCATTAACCACCAATGAATATGATGAATGGGGAAATCCCAATAATAAAGAGGCATATTTCTATATGAAATCCTATTCGCCTTATGAAAATGTAGAAAAGAAAAATTATCCCAATCTTCTGGTAACAACAGGATTGCATGACTCACAGGTACAGTATTTCGAGCCTGCAAAATGGGTGGCAAAATTACGGGATATGAAAACAGATAAAAATGTATTGTTTTTAAAAACTGATATGGCTTATGGTCACGGAGGTGCTTCTGGAAGATTCGACTACCTGAAGGATACTGCTTTGGTGTACGCCTTTATGTTTAAATTAGAAGGAATTAATCAATAATTTTATGAAAAAACTATTTGCCATATCCTTATTTTGTATTGGAATAGGATTAACAGCACAACAAAAAACCTACGATCCAAAGATGGTAGGATGTTATAAGGGTTCTGAACAAAACCAACAGATCGAAGGTTTCTCAAAGTACTGGGTTTCATGCAGGATGGAAAACGGAAAAAGCATGCTTTTATTTGTTGCTATTGATCAGGACGGTAACGTACAACAGGAAACTGAAAATGGCAGCTGGTGGACAGAATCCGGAAAATATTATGAACTTCATAACTATGATAAGGTGATTGATGTGTACAATTATGAAGTACTGGATAACGGTAATGTAAAGTTCCAATCAATTGAATTAATGGGTAAAAAAGATAACACCTACACATTTATAGACACTAAAATAAAAGAAGATTAAATAGTAAAATAATTATGAGAAGAAAGATCGTTGCAGGAAACTGGAAAATGAACAAAAATGTAATTGATGCTCAGCAATTAATGATTCAATTACTTAGTTATAAAAACAATAACCCGACGAATTGTGAGGTTTGGATCGCTCCTCCTTCATTGTATCTGATGATGGCAAAAGACATCTTTGAAAAGGATGAGATCGGAGTTTTTTCCCAGGATATGAGCGAGCATGAAAGCGGAGCCTATACAGGAGAGCTTTCTGCAGATATGCTGGAATCCATTGATGTGACCGGATCACTTATCGGACACTCTGAAAGAAGACAATACCACGGTGAAACAGATTCACATTGCAACAGAAAGGTTAAGTTAGCACTTGATAAAGGTTTAATTCCTGTATACTGCAATGGGGAAACACTTGAACAGAGAAAAGCAGGCCAGCACTTTGAAGTGGTAAAAAACCAGACTGAAGTGGCTTTATTTACCCTTTCCGCAGAGGAAATCAAAAAAGTAGTAATTGCTTACGAACCCGTTTGGGCAATCGGAACCGGTGAAACGGCTACACCTGAGCAAGCTCAGGAAATCCATGCACATATCAGAAGTATCATTGCTGCAAAGTATGGGCAAGAAGTTGCAGATGAAGTTTCGATCCTTTACGGAGGTTCAGTGAAGCCGGATAATGCTAAAGAGATTTTTTCCCAACCGGATATCGATGGTGGACTGATTGGCGGAGCTGCTTTAAAACTGGAGGATTTCTCTAAAATTATTGAGGCCTTTAATTAGTTAGATTTTAGATATTAGAGGTTAGAGGTTAGATGCTCTACTGAATCAATATCATAAAAATAAAAAGCGGCGGAATTGTATTCCGCCGCTTTTCTTTTAAAAATATGATTACTGAATATCGACTACATACATTGTTCCTTTATCTACTTTTCCTGTCTTAGGAAGAATCTTCGCTTTCGGGTTTCCGTTTCCATCATCGGTAACGCCAAAATCATCGTCATTGAAAACAGCCAGTTTATTTCCTCCCAGATAAACAATTCCTTCGAATTTGTCGTGTTCATATCCCAATTTAGCAACCAGATCCACAGCTAAAGTCTTGGAAACCGGCTTTAGCCCGGCAGCATCAATCTCAGCCCATGTGGATTGTTCCAAAGCTTTATCATTAATCTTTAGCCCATCAACAGCCGCCAGATCGGGACCGGTAACATCTGATGCGCCGGAAAGATTAATTCTGTATACTTTCTTCAGTCCTCCCTGAGAACCGAATTTTCCGTCCCTTTCAATAACTAAAAACTCAGTATTACTGATCGCCGTGATATCACAAACGGAATCGGATGCTCCCCCATCCTGCTTATACAAATATTGTTTTGTCTGCCCGGTTGCAAGGTCAAACGTTACAATCCTTGTTAAAGTAGTATTGGTAGCGAGAGCTTTGGTAGGAACATACATGGTCGACTGCATCGTTCCCACCAGCATCTTTCCGTCAGGAGTCATACACATTCCTTCCATTCCCCGGTTAGGTCTTCTTTTTGCGAAAACGGCAGGCAATTTCCTGTTTCCTGTATTCACTCCAATAGGACTGATCCTTTCCATCTCCACCCCATCCGCATTATAATGAACGATGTGAGGTCCATATTCATCAGACACCCAAAACGTGCCGTCAGCAGCAGCTACAATACTCTCACTGTCCAATCCGTAATTATCAGTCCCCAATACATTTCCATTGACACCATAAGCAATTTCACCCGTACTTCCCATTCCCTGAGGGTTTGGAAGTCCTGTAATAGGTTGTCCCGAAGGATTTTTAAGCTTGATATACTTCAGTACTTCAATATTTCCATCAGAATTGATCTTAAAATGCATGATCGTGGGTGTATAGTTGGGAATGAGGAATTTAATTCCATTCTGATAAGCGGTATTGGGACCACGGTCCGTGATCACATAAAATTCTCCTTTACGGGTAGGATGGGCTGTTGCTCCGGAACCGAAACCACCATTAATTACAGCGACTCCATTGATCGTAGCAACCGTTGTAAAAGGAAATTCCTGTGGTAGTTTATTATAATTGATGTCCTGGTTATTTACCGTATCATCATTGTTGCATGACCATAAAGTTCCTAGGATAAGAGATGAAAGAAGAAGTTTTTTCATGATTACTTTTTATGGTTGCGAATGTAAACAGCGATTGTGAACTAATGTTGAATTGAATAATAATTGTATTTTAAATATGACTTAATTTCTTTATCTTGAAACAAAGGTTCAAGATTTAATATTTACTTCTCCCTCAGACAGTAGAATTTTCTTAACGTTTATAGGATTCATTTTTTTAACGTTTCCGGTTCCCAGGTCGCTGTCAAAAAATCAAAGATTTTTTTAAAACTTAAGTGTATTTTCTATACAGCATTCTGGTCCTTAAAAACAGCTAACGTGTTTAAAAACTTTTGTGACTTTTGTGGTTAAAAAAAAGACATATAGTGTTAGATTCCTTCACTTCATATGCGCTCCGTTCTCAAGTCGAAGATCAGACGTAGTTAATGACATAGGATTATTATAAAAAAAGAAAAGCGCACCTATCGGTGCGCTTTCATTAGTATTTAAAGAAACTTATTTTTTCTCTTTGGATCTCTGTAAAACCTCATCTACCATTCCGTAGTTTTTAGCTTCTTCAGAAGTCATCCAGTAATCCCTGTCAGAAGATTTTTCAACCCACTCATAAGTTTGTCCTGAATGCTCTGCAATGATATCGTAAAGCTCCTGCTTTAATTTCAACATCTCTCTCAGGTTGATCTCCATATCAGAAGCAACACCTTGTGCACCTCCTGAAGGCTGGTGGATCATTACCCTTGAATGCTTAAGTGCGGAGCGTTTTCCTTTTTCTCCGGCAACTAACAATACAGCTCCCATTGAAGCAGCAATACCTGTACAGATTGTCGCTACATCCGGTTTGATGATCTGCATCGTATCATAGATACCTAAACCTGCATATACACTACCACCAGGAGAGTTGATATAGATCTGAATATCCTTTGAAGGGTCAGCACTTTCAAGGAATAAAAGCTGTGCTGTTACGATATTAGCTACCTGGTCATCGATTCCGGTTCCAAGGAAAATAATCCTGTCCATCATCAAACGGGAGAAAACGTCCATCTGAGCAACGTTCAATCTTCTTTCCTCCATAATGTAAGGCGTAAGATTCGTTGGACCATACATCCCCATATACTGATCGGTAACCAAACCGCTGTTTCCTAAATGCTTTACAGAGAAATCTCTGAATTCTTTTTTAATGTCCATATTTCTATTGGTATTATTTTAAATTTTTCTGAAGTTTAAATTACAACTTTTATTCCTAAAATTTTATAGGACTTTTTGTCAGAAATGATTGGTGCCCCGCCAACAGTTTGTCTGAAAATTATCTTTTACTGTCTCTATAAATCCCTTTAATGGGTGAGTATTCGATAATATCATTGAGTTTCATTGACGCCTGTTTCAATAAGGTGATCTTTTTGATCAGTTCAAAATATTTTCCTTCATCTTTTCCACTGTATTGATCCAGCTCTTTAGCCGTTTCTTTGATCAGGTAGTCGATATACCGGTATTTATGCAGCAAGACGTCACCTTTAATCTGCTCTGCCACTTTATCCCCGTAATTGGGAGGATAAATATTCCGGGAAGCCCAGTTTTCAAGCTCATCCAATGGAATTAACGCATCTACTACCTTCGAGGTGATCTGCTCGTCCATAAAAGATACGAAAAAATTCCCGCTTCTCAGTTCATCCTGCTGGATGCCTTCTTTTACCTGATTAATGATGATCTCATTTCCTTTTACCAAAAATTGATATTGCTCTTCCTCAAAATGGTGCAGAATTTCTTCAATGACCGTGATCTGATACTCCTCATTATTAGCGTCCGTTCTTTTTAAAACAACATCTCCAAACATCAGCATATGATCTACAAGCTTACTCTCCATAAACAAGACATCATACAGAAAAGGATCCCCTTTATTCTCATCCGGAGGGACAATATCCATTTTAACGGGAACATTTTCTTTCTGCTGCTGAACATGCTGGTTCTGATTTTGGGTAATCTGCCTCTGAACATCCAGTTCATTAAACAAGCTCTGTTCGGAAAGTCCGAATTTATTGGAAACTTCTTTTAAGTAAACCTCTCTTTTCAAGGCATTCTGAACAAACCCTACGGATTTAACGATGTTCCTGATCGCTTCGGCCTTTTTAATAGGATCGCCTCCTGCTTCTTTTAAAAGAATTTCAGCTTTAAAATCAATAAAATCCATCGCCTCATTTTCGATGAATTTTTCCACATAGTCCTGCGGATGTTTTCTGGCAAAGGAATCCGGGTCATCTCCTTCAGGAAATAAAAGAACTCGGATATTCATTCCTTCTGTCAGCAACATATCAATACTCCGGAAACTGGCTTTAATTCCGGCATTATCTCCATCAAAGAGAATGGTTACATTTTCCGTTAGTCTTTTGATCAGTTTGATCTGTTCTGTCGTCAGGGAAGTTCCCGAGCTTGCCACCACATTTTCAATTCCGGAAAGATGAAGGGAAATCACGTCCATATATCCTTCCACCAAGAGACAGACGTTTTTCCTGGAAATAGCCTGCTTACTTTGGTTTAATCCATAAAGGACATTCGATTTATGATAGATCTCCGTTTCCGGGGAATTGAGGTATTTTGCTGTTTTTACATTATTCTTAAGGATCCTGGCACCAAAACCCAATACCCTTCCTGAGAAACTATGGATCGGAAAGATGACCCTTTCACGAAAACGGTCAATTCCATTCGGTGCATTTTCAGGAAAAATAGAGAGTCCTGATTTCTCCAGAATTTCTTTAGAATATCCTTTCTCTAAAGCATACGCCGTAAAGGCATTTTTCTTTTCAGGAGAATATCCCAGCTGGAATTTTTTTATGATATCATCTTTCAGCTCACGCTCCCTGAAATAAGCGAGTCCAATGGATTTTCCTTCTTCAGCCTCCCAAAGGAAATTCTGAAAGTAATCATTGGCCACTTCATGAATTTTATATAATAAATCCCTTTCAGACTGGGCATTTTTAGCTTCTTCAGAAAACTCGCGCTGATCTTCTTCAATTTCAATTCCGTATTTTTTGGCAGCATGGCGAAGCGCTTCGGGATAGGTGAAGTTTTCAATTTCCATGAGGAAGGAAATCGCAGTTCCTCCTTTTCCTGTAGAGAAATCCTTCCAGATCTGCTTACTCGGAGAAACGACAAAACTGGGAGATTTTTCTTCGTGGAAGGGACTGAGTCCTTTATAATTAGACCCTGCCCGTTTCAGCTGCACATATTCACCCACAATCTCTTCTACCCGGATCGTGGAGAATATCTTATCAATGGTCTGTTTGGAAATCATGGTGTAAAAGTATAATATTTCTATTGTAAAACAAAAAAATCCCCCTTCGTGAAATTCCTAAAATTGATAAAATTCGTGTTCGATCTAAATAAAATAATTAGGCTAAATTTGACAAATGAAAAATGACACCCGGATGAATGACAGAATGCCTGGTTGAACGCATTCTCAATAAAAGTTTCATGTATGGCTGAAGATTATAAAGCTTTTAATATCTACAAACCTGCCAACGGTTTTGTATGGACAAGGGAAAGAATAATTTATATTTTAATAGGTATCCCTTTCCTGACTGTTGCTTTTGTGCTTTATATACTCAAAGTTCCGGAAAAGGAAATTCCAGGCTGGTTCGCATGGATCATAGGAATACCTATGTTTATTGCCTTCATCGGAGGTTTTATTAATGTCTGGTTTCCGGAACAGCTAAAAGGTCGAATGGAAGGAAAACTTATTTTTGAAAAAGAAAAAATTACCGTCGACAATGAGGTTTTTTTGACGCAAAATCTAAAGTATGTGGAAATAGTACAAAATGATCATAAGGGAAGGTTCATTATCAGGAACGGTGCTGACGGTGCTTTTTCCCAAGGCTGCAATAATTATTTAAAAATCAGACTTTTGGATAATGAGGAAAGGAAAGTTCTGTTTCAGATAAAACAACCAGGAGAACTTTTACAAATATCCAATCAGCTTAACTTTTACATAGAACAGGGTTTAATGACCAAGGAAGCCCGAAACAATATATTAAACTATACATCATAAATGGAATTGAAAATCAATAAAATCGAAGACTGGCAGGCTGTAGTGGAAAAAATTATTCCTCAATTGCAGCACCCTATTCTTTTGCTAAAAGGAAACCTGGGAGCAGGAAAAACAACATTTACACAGTTTTTACTTAAAAACCTGGGAAGTGAGGATGAGGTAAGCTCTCCAACCTATTCTATTGTGAATGAGTACAGCAGTCCGAAAGGAAAAATTTTTCACTTTGATCTTTACCGTCTGAAAAATATTGACGAGGTGTATGATATCGGTATTGAGGAATATCTGGACAATGCTTATCTATGCATTATCGAATGGCCGGAAGTATATGAAGAAGAGCTGTACGGCCTGGAATATCACTCAATGAGCATTTTAAATACCGGTGAAAGCAGAGAAATCACTTTCGAGTAAATATTATGTATCTTTGCTTACTAAATTTGATTATAAAAACATTTATCTGTAAGACATAATTAATGTAAAGAATGAGTACTACAAATATTTTCACTCCTTTTACTGAAGAAGAATTGATGCCGAAAGAGGAAAAACTGGAAGTTATAAAGAAGGGTAAACAATTTAGTATTGGTGTTCCCAAAGAAACGTGTCTTCACGAAAGAAGAACCTGTATCACTCCTGATGCAGTGCAGGTATTGGTAGATCACGGCCACGAAATCATTATCGAATCGGGTGCCGGAGTAGGATCTTTTTTTACAGATTTACAGTACTCCGAATCAGGAGCAAAGATCACTACAGATCCCAAAGAAGCTTTCGGACAGGATTTGATTTTAAAGATCAACCCTCCTACTGAGGAAGAAATTGATTATATGAAGCCAAATACGTATCTGGTTTCTGCCCTTCAGATCAATTTAAGAGAGAAAGAATATTTCCTGAAGCTTGCTGAGAAAAAAATCAATGCAATCGCTTTCGAATTTATTATCGACGAATACAAGCAGCTTGCCCTGGTAAGACTGGTAGGTGAAATTGCCGGAACCGTTTCCATCCTGTATGCATCGGAATTGCTGGCTTTATCCAATGGCCTTATGCTGGGTGGAATTACAGGTGTGCGACCTTCGGAAGTCCTGATCCTTGGAGCAGGAATCGTGGGCGAATTTGCCACCAAAGCAGCTATCGGTTTAGGAGCTAGCGTAAGGGTTTTTGATAATTCCCTATCGAAACTACGCCGACTTCATACCATTGTAGACAGCCGTGTTCCTACTTCTATTATCGATCCTAAAGAGCTGGGTAAAGCTTTAAGACGTGCAGATGTTGTGATCGGAGCCCTTCCGAGATTGAATATGCAGCCGATCGTTACGGAAGATATGGTAATGAAAATGAAAAAAGGAAGTGTAATCATAGATATCACCATCGACAATGGTAAAGTGATCGAAACTTCGGAACTTACCACCATGGATGAGCCTTATATTATCAAACACGGAGTGATCCATTGCGGTCTTCCGAATCTTACGTCAAAAATGCCGAGAACGACAACAAAGGCTATTTCTAATTTCTTTTTATCCTACATTTTAAATTACGATGAGGAAGGTGGCTTTGAAAATATGCTGATCCGCAAAAATGAAATGAAGCAAAGTCTTTATATGTATAAAGGAAGACATACGAAAAAGATCATCTGCGACCGTTTCGGGCTTACTTATCATGATATCAATCTTTTAATTTTCTAATGAAAAAACTGAAGTTTTATTTAATCGGCCTTATTCCGGGGCTTATTATTGTATTTTTTATATTAAACAAAAAAGGGGCAAGCTGCTCGGGATATTTGCCCAACAGCCGTGTTATTGCTGAAACGCTTTCCAAGGATTTTAAGTATTCAGAGACATTCAGTAATGAAATGAAAACCTTAAAGATTGATGAAAAATTTCTGAAAGACAGTATTATCACCAAAGGAAAAGTAGATTTCGACCGCAGCCATGCTCAAAAAAAACCATGTCCGGAATATATACTGATCTATCCGGAAACCCATCCGACCTACGAGATCGGATATGAAAAATGTGAAGAAACGGTAACGCTGAACAGCCTTAAAAAACTGAAATAAGCAGGTATTATTTAAAGAAAACAACCATGGATGGCAATTATTACATGATTCATGATTATCTGATATTCATTGGAGTCTTTGCTATTTTCTTTTTTCTTACGGTAAGCATCTACCTGTTTGGCCAGAATAAAAAATTCAAACAACGAAATACCAAGCTGTCGGAAACGAATAAGCTGATTGAGCAGCGACTGAATGAAGTTCAGCTGGAACACATTGGTACCAAGCTGAATCCGCATCTGTTTAAAAATATCCTCAATTCCGTTCAGTCTCACGCTTACCAGACCTATATGTCCCTTGATAAGCTGGCGAACGTGCTGGATTATATCTTATACGAAAGCAATAATAAATTCGTAAGCCCGAAGGAAGAGCTCACTTTTGCCTTAAGCCTTATTGAAATCAATAAGATCAAGATCAACCCCCTTTTTGATTTCAGGATCAAATCCAGAATCGATAAATCCGACCGTATCTTTGAAGAGAAAGTATTTGCCCCGCTGATTTCTGTGGACCTGATAGAAAACGCTTTTAAACATACGGATTTTTTAGCCCAGGATTCTTTTATATCCATATATCTGGAGCTGGAAAACGGGATCTACACCATGAAGGTGATCAACAAGGCTTCGCTGAAAAACGTTCTGGAAAAAGAAAAAAGCGGATTCGGAAGCCAGTCCCTGGATCAAAGGCTGAAGATGATCTATAACACGCATTATCAGCTTCAAAAAAGTTCTAAAAACGGGATCTTCACAGCAGAATTACAAATTAATTTAGGAGAGTTCTATGATAAAGTGCGTTATTCTTGATGATGAATTGCTGGCGATAAGCTATTTAAAGCTTCTATGTGAACAGATTGATCATGTAGAGGTGGTAAAGGCTTTTAACGATCCTAAAATTTTCCTCAGCGAAATCCATTCCATCGACTGCAACGTATGCATCCTGGACATTGAAATGCCGGGAATGACGGGACTTCAGGTAGCAGAATTGATTTCAGATTCTAAAAAGATCATTTTCACGACAGCCTATAAAGAATATGCCGCCGAAGCGTTCGATCTTAATGTGGTGGATTATGTGCGTAAACCTATTAAAAAAGAAAGACTCATTCAGGCTTTTGAAAAGGCGAAGGAACTGGTCAACAGCCCGCAGAAGAAAGACTTTATCGAATGGAATACGAATATCGGGAAAACCATCATTTTCACAGAGCAGATTGCTTACATTAAAACCTCGGAGATCGACAGCCGCGATAAAGATATTATTCTCAACGACGGAACCAATATCGTCCTTAAAAACCTCAATTTTAAAAATCTTCTTGACATGCTTCCTGCTAAAGATTTCGCCCAGGTCAATAAAAAAGAGATCATCGCGTTGTCTTCCATCAAAGTATTTTCAACCAACGAGATCATTACCACAATTCCTGCGGAAGATGACAATTTCCTGAAACTTCAGATCGGAGATACCTATAAAAGCGCTCTGATGGAAATGTTCGGAAAATAGATCCTTCAAATGATCCGGTTTTCGCTGCAGAATTCAGGTCTTTCATTACAGGCTCCTTTTTACAATAATCAGTCCGTGTACTTTTGCCCCTGATTAAATGATTGATCATGAAAAGATTTTTTTATGCATGTGGAATTCTCATATCCGGATGTTGTTTTTCCCAGGAATCTACTTCTCAAGTGAAAGCCGCATTTTTTGACGGAGTGGCAGCAGCCGGATATGTGGATCATGGGGCTTTCATCAATTTTACGGGACCAAATATCAACATGACCTGGCGCCATACAAGATTTATTGTAGGAATGCTTCCTTCCCTACGGATCAGAGAAGATAGTTCAGAAGGGACAAAAAACAGCGCTATCACTCCTAATCTGGGTGTAGGATTTACTTTTGTTTACAAAAAGATAGCCCTTCAGGTTCCGGTGTACTATAATACCAAGACTTCGACACAAAATGGCAGCTGGAAAGTAGGAATTGGGCTTGGATATTCTTTAAAATAGATTTTTCATTACATTATTTATGGCATTTATTACATTTTACAAAAAATAATATCTGTCATCCATATATTCTTTAGAAATTTACACTAAAATAACGGATTATGAATTTGGGGAAATACAGAAATATTATTTTTTATGCAGTTACGATCGCTGTTTTCTCTTGCCTGATGTACTTCTTCATTATTGAAGGACAAACATTGGAGGTAAAAGAAAATCTTGTTGTAAAAACAAGTTCAGGATCTACCTGGGATAACTTTATAGAATCGTTTAAAGCCAACCTTCATCATCCATTGGCTTTACTGCTGGCACAAATCGTTACCATCATCCTGGTCGCCCGGTTATTCGGATGGATTTGCATGAAAATAAAGCAGCCGACGGTGATCGGAGAAATGATTGCCGGTATTGTTCTGGGACCTTCATTACTGGGAATGTACTTTCCGGAGTTTTCATCCTTTCTTTTTCCAAAAGAATCCCTTGGGAATTTACAGTTTTTAAGCCAGATCGGGCTGATCCTGTTCATGTATATCGTTGGTATGGAACTTGATCTTAGCGTCTTAAGAAAAAAGGCGCATGATGCCGTAGTGATCAGCCACGCCAGTATCATTATTCCTTTTGCACTGGGTATCGGACTCTCCTATTTCATCTATCAGGAATTTGCACCGGATGGTATCCAGTTTACTTCTTTTGCCTTATTTATTGCTATTTCAATGAGCATTACCGCCTTTCCGGTACTGGCAAGGATCGTCCAGGAGAGAAATCTGCAGAAAACCAAACTGGGAACCATCGTTATCACCTGTGCCGCAGCAGATGATATTACCGCATGGTGTATCCTTGCAGCCGTGATCGCTATTGTAAAAGCGGGATCTTTTGCCAGTTCGATCTATGTGATCTTAATGGCTATAGGTTATGTCTTTTTTATGATCAAGATCGTAAGGCCGTTCCTCAAAAGGATCGGTGATCTGCAGGCAGGTAAAAACACCATCAACAAACCGATGGTCGCCATCTTTTTTTTAACGCTTATTCTTTCTGCATATGTAACGG
The DNA here is from genome assembly GCF_028570785.1 of Chryseobacterium sp. B21-037. NCBI lineage: Bacteria > Pseudomonadati > Bacteroidota > Flavobacteriia > Flavobacteriales > Weeksellaceae > Chryseobacterium > Chryseobacterium sp. B21-037. The sequence continues at coordinate 92,720 of NZ_JALGCB010000001.1, read as the reverse complement.
AAGTGATCGGAATCCATGCCTTGTTCGGAGCTTTTATGGCTGGAGCTATTATGCCTGAGAACGCTAAATTCCGTACGATGTTCATCGATAAGATCGAAGATGTGGCCCTGGTTCTTTTACTTCCTTTATTCTTTGTATTTACAGGACTTCGGACACAGATCGGACTGCTCAATGACGGACACCTTTGGATGACAGCCGGATTTATAATTCTGATTGCTGTAGCCGGAAAATTTGCAGGAAGTGCTTTAGCTGCACGATTCCTCGGGATCAACTGGAAAGACAGCTTAACAATCGGTGCTTTGATGAATACCCGGGGATTAATGGAACTTATCGTTCTGAATATCGGATATGACCTCGGTGTTCTGGGTCCCGAAATTTTCGCCATGCTGGTGATCATGGCTTTGTTCACTACCTTTATGACCGGACCGGCACTGGATTTTTTCAATTATCTTTTTAAATCTAAAAAGGATGAAAATATCCCAAATGGGCATCATGATTCGAAATATCGTGTTTTGCTTTCCTTTGACAATCCTGAATCGGGAAGTACCTTATTAAAACTCGCCCATGATTTTACCAATAAAATGAATGGCAATAAGAGCATTACTGCCATGAATATTGCTCCTGTGGAGGAAATGCATGCCTATGACATCAATGAATACGAGAATGAGCAGTTTAAAAATGTAATCGAAACCTCCCACGACCTGAAACTTGAAGTCACTACCCTTTTCAAAGCATCTACGGATATTGAAAACGATCTTACCAGCATTTCAAACAAAGGAAACTACGACCTCCTTTTGATCATGCTTGGAAAATCGATGTATGAAGGAAGTCTACTAGGCAGGCTGCTGGGTTTCACCACGAAGATCATCAACCCGGAAAAACTCCTGAATACCGTAAAAGGAAAAGGATATATTTTCAACAACTCCCCTTTTGACGATTTTACTTTACAAATCCTTGATAAAACCAATATCCCGGTAGGAGTTCTGGTAGAAAAAGATTTCAAAAGTGCGGATAAAGTATTTGTTCCGATCTTCAACCTCAGCGATTTTTACCTGCTGGAATATGCCAAGAGACTGATCAACAATAATAATTCACAGATCATCATTCTGGATGTCGCAGGACAGATCCGGAATAATATCGAGGTGAAAGAACTCATCAGAAGCATTGAACAGGTTGCCCCTAATCATATCACCCTATATAACGAGAAAAAGATCGAAAAGGAGTTTTTAAATTCCCAGGATCTGATGCTCATCAGCAGTAAAAGCTGGAAAGGATTAATCGATACCAAAAGTATCTGGCTATCCGATATACCTTCTGCTCTTATTATATCCAATCCATAACAGGTTCGGTTAGCAACTGTATGGTTCGTACCTATAAAAAAGACCGGCTGTAGAGCCGGTCTTTTTTGTTTATTCGAAGTTAAAAATTTACCATTTTTGAGCCAGATACTCTTCTAATGGGGTATTCCAGAACCATGGAGGTGAGCAGAATTCTGTTAATTCGGAAAGGATATCCTGCATCCTTTCCTTATATATTAAATCACTTCCATAATCATCATGATCGTATTCAATATGTTTATTATTGACAAATTTTATAAAATCATCATTTAAGGTTAAGCCTTCATCTCTAAGTTGGTTTATCCCTATGAAGAAATTATGCGCTAATGTTCTAAAATCTTTGTTATCTAAAGTTGAAACTGTTTTAAAGTCTAACCTTTCAAATAAAACATTGAGTTGATCCCTCATCTTATCAAATTCCATCTTCTCGGATTTATATATAGATTGTTAATCTTATTCGGGCACGAGCGTGACGCTCGCGCCAGCAGGGGCCATTTTATTAATTTATTATATTTCCATTCTCATCAAGTTCACTTTCAAAGTATCCAATAACTTCATGCCAATTTTCACTCAGATAAAACATACCATAATATTTTTCACCTGTTATGCTTACAAATCTTAATTTACTTTCAGAATAATTTTCCAAGCTTAATAATAAACTGCTTAATTCTTGTGATAACCTAACATTACCATTCCTTGTAGCGGTGTATTGCCTAATCTTATATATTCCTATTAAATTTTCTCTATCAAAGTTATCACTATTGCTGATTTTAATTTTATAGTTTTCAAAATCACCCAACATCTGCCTTTCTTTTTTTATTAAGCTAAATATTTTTTCAGATACTAACATATTAATAATTTATATTGATCTTGGTAAAGCGTATTCCCCCCGCTACCGCACGAATCCATTTAAAATGCCAGCTGCCATTTATTTCACAAATATTTTATCTGCTGCAAGCATTATACTATCACTTTTGTCATCACTGAACTCGGAAAATTTTGTCACTATACCTATCACACTTTCATTCTCATTAATAGGAATAGAGCAAGAATAATAACTATTATTTTCTTTACATATTAATGTTTCCTCTTTAATAATCTTTCTTCTGACTGAATCAGAAATAGTATAATTAAACTCTACTAATTTTGTTTTAAATTTTGAAACAGGAAAGTAAAAACTGAAATTGAACCTAACTTTATCAAATGATTTAGTATAAAATTTACTTGCATCTTCATACAATTTTCCATCTCTATATATCTTAATTTGATTCTCAATCTGTTTATTTAGAAAAATATATTCTATTTCATACTTTTCTCCAGTTCTTTTATTTCTAAATTTCCACCAATCTTGCTTAGAGTTGTAATGAGTATTTATATTACCTTCCAGAGTATACTCTTTATTCTCTCCATTAATTTTCGTAATAGAATCGTTAATTCTTGTTTTTGATATTATTTTGTAATTACTTAGTTCAGCTAATTTTAAAATATTTTCCCCTTGTTGTTTTTTACAACTGAAAAATATGGAAAAGACAAGAAAAATCCCAATATATTTTATTTTACCAACCATAAGTTTTAACGCCAGTTTATAAGAGGGAACTAATATTATCGCTTTTAATAAAATGTAAAACCTGATATAAACCTTCGTATGGCAATCCTTGCTCTAAATCAAGTATAACATTATCATTATTTTTTAATCCCAATTTTAATTTTGTAAAATTATTTTTTAAATAAATGTCATTTTTCAATTCTTCTTTTAAGGCTGGAACAACTTCTATAATTTCATCTATTTTTACAAATGAAAAGCTATCTTGCTTATTGATAATAATTCTATTATTAGTCAATAAAATCCAATTTGAAATATTTTCAAAAAAAGTAATTAATGGTTTTTCTTGATCAGATAAATTTGAAAACAATGTCTTGAATTGATTCTCATTATCTCTATTAATAATTTTAGTTTTAATCCCTTCCCCACCTTTTCTTTTGAAAATTGAAAGGTATATTGATGATTTATCTTTTATCATTTAAATATTATTTTAAAGTTTTTTGCAAAATAATTCCATTTCCAACCTTCTCGAATGAATAACCGAATCGTTGTGCTATATTTGGATTTAAAATCCTTGATTAATTACTGATGAATCATAAATAGATATTTTTCTTGCTCCTGCTCCAATCCCCGCTACCCCCATGCACTAATTACAAATTTAAATCTATTTCCAAAATTTCATGATCATCATTATAGTAATTTCTTTCACTGCTATATTTGCATTGATAAAGTTCTGTTACAAAACCACTTTCAACAGGATTCTGATGGATGTAATTTAATTTCTGCTAAAGGCTACTTTCAGACTCATTTAATATTAAATACTATAAACAAAAATCCGAGAAAGTGTACCTTCTCGGATTTATTATGAGTTGTTAATCTAATTTAATTTATTCAGACACGAGCATGACGCTCGCGCCAACAGGGGAATTATATTTTACTCTTCATTTGTTTACTATATAAAAGCATTTGCGGTATAAACAATAGTAAGATAGAAAATGAAATTGGATTAAATCCTTTTAATATTGTAAAAATTATAACTACTATAATTGATACCAATAAAACAAAAGAATTAATTATATAAGCCAACCTAATATATCCTTTTTCTACAAGTTCATCCCAACTATCAATTATTCTAATATCGTATTTTTTAACTTCATTTTTTAACTTGTCAATAAACTTGTCCGCATCTTTAGATTTAATCTTGGAATTATTAATATAAATAGTATCAACATTTGTTATAATTTTTCTTAAAAATTGATCGTCATCTAAAACAACGGTTTTGATATCACTAATTTTAATAGAAATAGGAGATCTAAAATTAAAAATAAATTTCTTTTTCCATTCAAAAACTAATTCGTTATCAGTTTTAATTATTATTTTGAGGTTTCCACTTGCAAAATAATACATTGTTATAAGGATTAAAGTAAAACAAAGAATTGGAATAATAAAAGAGCTGGTTTCAGCTCCAATAAAGATTGCAATTACAAAAAATATTGGCGTTAAAAAAAGACTTAACAAAATTCTAGATTGTTTAAAAATAGTAATATTATATTCTTGCATTTTCTTATTAATTAAGGTTCATTTGTTAAATCATAAATCATTGTTCCTGTTCCATAAACTAAAAACCCCACGCTGGTGCGAGCGTCACGCTCGTTGCCTCTTCACTAATTACAAATTTAAATCTATTTCCAAAATTTCATGATCATCATTATAGTAATTTCTTGCACTGCTATATTTTCATTCATAAGGTTCTGTTACAAAACCACTTTCAATAGGATTCTGATGGATGTAATTTAATTTTGCTCAAAAACCTTTAAAGACCATAAATAGTGTAATTCTAAAAACAACCTTAATAAAAATCCGAGAAATAGGTATTTTCTCGGATTTATTATGAGTTGTTAATCTAATTTATTAAGACACCAGCGTGACGCTCGCGCCAGCAGGGTGACCATAAATGTATCAACAAACAGGTATAAGCTGGAAAAATCATTACTTCATAATAACAACTATATTTAATAAATAATTATTCATTTTAAATTATTGTTCATAACTTTGAATATTATAAAATAGCTTATGTTTAAGAAAAACTATATAAAGAGCTCTCTTTTAATCTTAGTACTTTTACTGATAACTAGTTGCAACTTTAATCATATATATGAAAACCGAGAAGAAGATAAAAAAGAGGCTGAAAAGATTACACAAAAGTTTTATTCTTTAATTAAGGCAAACAGAAAAGAAGAAATTTTGAAGCTTTTTAGTGCAAAATTTTTTAAAGCAACAAGTAAAGATAAATTAATTGGAATGATTGATTGGACTAATAAAGAAGCGGGAAGTAGTTCAAATTATTCATTATATGAATGGGAAACAAGTGTTGTAAAAGGAACAAACTCTAAAGCTGAATATCTATTGTCATATTATGTGAAAAGAGATAAAATCAATACTTTTGAAATTTTCTCCTTACAGAAAGAGACTGATAGTATAAAAATTATCGGTTATGAAATAAATTTAGATGTAGACAAAAATAAGATAATAAAATAAAGGAAAATAATAGGGATCTTTTTGTAGAAATAAAAACTCTAAATAGCGCTGTATATAAAAATTTAAAAAGGTTATCTACGTTTTGTAGATAACCTTTTTACGCATTTGTATTTTTATGCCGGATCTGCAAATCCTACTGAAAGCATAGCAAATAATAGTAAAAAGTAATAGTTGTATTCATCTTCTCTGTCAAATACTAGGACGTATTTGTTCATAAAAAAAGTTGATTCATCTTTTATTGATCCAATTTTTTTATTATTTAACAAACATATCGCTTCATATTTCCCTAATATATTAAATTTCTCTTTTATTGAAAGTATATTATTATTTATAACAAGGCTATTTCTTTTTACTGAAAGAGTCTTATCTAAATTTTGATCTAATATTTTAATATTTTTCTTAAAAAAAAAATTAAACGTTTTAAAAACCAACAACTCTTTATTGTCAACTCCTAAAATTTTGTTTTTATTTAAATAAAAGCGTCCAAAGATCACCTTTAAAATTAACTTATTACCTTCAAAAAATTCTGAAGTATCAGAATGAATATTAACATAGTAATTCATAATATTATTTAAATCCTATTACAATTTTACCATCTATACCCAAAAGAGCTTTCAATCCTCCTCCAATTTCAAAGCAAGACGAACAACCTTCTTTATTACCTCCTTTAAATTTAGATTTTAAAGATATTCCTAAAGCTTCAGCACTGCTCCCAGCTGGTGGTTTAAGTATGCTTTCTCCAGGACCTATATTACCTTGCCCCTCTAAATGTCCATTATCCTTATAATATTCTATTAAATCACCAGCTGTGGGAATGACGTCATTTGAAACATAATCTAAGTTCCCACCTACTGATAATTTCTTACTTAATAATTTTATACCACCACCTACAAAATTATGTCCTTTTCTATCACCAGCTTTTGCATAAAAACCATCCCCCAAACTCCATCCTACCTTTCCAAGAGATGTAGTAAATAAACCTGCCTCAAGTGAACCAAAGCTTGTTTTACCTCCAACTTGTGCACCAAATGTCGCAGAACCTTCTAATTTTAAAACGAAATTATTCATAAAATAATCAATAACATTACCCCACATGCTACCAGTACCTAACTTCAACATATTATATTGTCCATACTGCGCTTCATCTGCATCTGTCCACCAACTTAAAATGCCTTTATTATTTGTTAATCCTCCACTGTAGCCCATTTTCAACGTATTCATAAGATCACTATAAGCCTGCGTTTCTCCAAAAGTTTCAGTGCTTCTGCCACCTGCCGTACTAAGCTTAGACATTGAGTCTTCAAAATACATTGCAGTTACATTTTGCTGTCCCAAATAATCTAAATAATTTGCTATTCCACCATGTCCTCCTTGGGCGAAATATCTCAGGAGACTTCCCCTCTCACCCATTCCTACAGATCTTTCAGGATCTATCGTAGGAGCGTAGATGGATTTTCTTCCATCCGGATCAATAAAGCTTACCGGATTATTAAATGCATAGTTATACGGAGAAAATCTTCTCATTTGTTCCGCCAAAGGATCAATCACGCCCCATCGTGCAATGTCGGACATATACATCCTGGCCCCGAAATCATTCCATCCGGTTTCACTTTGAAGTTCCTTGCCATTGTACTGGTAATTATAAGAAGGATTTCCTTTTATACCATTATAGCCATTATGTTTCAATCCAAAAGGATAGTAATTGTTTTCAGTAAGAACTTCTGCGCTACCGGTAGAGCTTTTGGAGTAGCTTAGCCTTATATTCCCCAAATGATCGGTATAGTTGTAAATATACTTATTATTTTCAAAACTGTAGTATCCCTCCGCAGTAGGTACAAACTTAAGGATTGGTGAGCCCGCTCCAAAAGATGTCGTACTCGTTTCATATTGAAATCCGTCCAGATAATCCGTCACCGTATTGGCAAGAAAATTAAACTGGGCATCATCCCTGTATTTATAATCTTTTTTTAGCTTTGTCCCGTCTGCGCGATAGGTATACAATGTATTAACATAGGTTTGAGATCCCCTGTTCCCAACAAGTTCATTAAATTTAATATACTTCGGGAGGTTAAGCATATTATAGTCGATCTGTAAAATTCCTTTATCCTTCTGGTCTGTCATATTCCCGTTATCATCATAGCCAATACTATTTCCGGAAGTTTCGGGATACCCTCCATAGTTATTTGAGGAATCAGTAACGGAGTTAAGCTTATTTCCCGTATACTGATAAGTAAGGTTATCCATAAGTTCGGTTGCTCCTGTAATACCTTTTGTGTTCCTTTGTAAGGAGCTGATGTTTCCGTTCAGATCGTAAGCCAGGGTTTCGTTGTAAAAATTATTTTGGGGAACCGATGACCCGGGTTCATAATAAGTTCCTTTGGTCAGCCTGGTTAAAGCATCATATTGATAGGCATATCTTCTTAGTACATTATCTGAAGAAGTCCTCCAATCCATTTCTGAAATTAGTCCGTTATATTTTGCAGTTGCATTAGTGGGATTCTGGAATTTAAGCTCATAGGCAAATAATTTCCCGTTAAGGTTGGAAGGATCATTAACTTTGGTAAGAGCACCATGGATATTGTAGGTGTAAACAATATCCTGAAGGCTGTTTCCAACCTTTTTACCTGAAAGCTGGTTAAGTTCATTATAAGTATTCTCCGCAAGTAATTCCTGAGCGCCCGTTCCTACCTGATGCCATTGTTTTTTTAATCTGTTTTGGCTGTCATATTCATACGTCTGGGTTATAATTTTTTCTGCGTCAGAAGCTAATCTTTTGTGGTAGATTTTAGACTGTTTTACGGCGCCTGCAAAATCAAGCAAAGATTCTGTTTTGGTATAGCCTCCCAGGTGATTAATAGAGTGCGTACCTATAACCCTGATCTTATCATCATACCATATATAATTTTTCGTCCAGTTATCATCTTCAATATTTTTCACATACGAAGCTGTTGCAAGGCTTCTTGTATTGACTGCATTAGCCGTGTTATCACCGATGGTATTAACACCCTGAATCTGCGAAGGTCTTGTGGGAGTTCCAGTTGGATAAGTGTCGTAGTAGTTAATACTCAAAACCTTATCAATAGTGGTAGGGTATACCATATTGCCATAGTAGACAAGCATTCCACTGTTTGTAAATCCCGTAGTACTTTTTTCTTCCGTTGATGGCTTTCCCTGGTCAATATAATAATTGGTGCTGTATTGAACCTGATCCCTGATAAATTGACTCCCAATATCAGCTATTCCTGTATATATTACTCTGCTCAGCTTATCATATTTTGAAAAGAACCATTTTCCTGTTTTTCGTAATTCTGCATCCTGACTCATTATGAGCCTGTCAGCTTTATCATAAACAAAATATTCCCATCCTTTCCCTGGTATTTTTTTCTCTACCTGTCTTCCTTTGGAGTCATATTTATACTGATAACATAATGGGTCAAGTATACTCTGGGTAACAGTAGCCCCGTTAGCCATCTTTTCAACTGTCTTTGAAGCTTCCGGTGAAAGTACAAAAGCAAGCTTGTTATACTCGTTATAAATATAGTAAGTGTTTGCACTCTCTGATGCACTAATTACTTTCTTCACCAGCAAGGTCTTTCCGCTTGCGCTTTTAAACTCTATACTTTTATTCCCGTCTTCATCAGTTATCGTGTTTTTAGAAAGCTTTTTTAAAGGATAATATCCAGCTTTCACAATATCTGTTTTGGTAGCATTATTTTCCCACGTGGTAGAGACCGTGAATTTCAATACTTCATTAGCTGCATTTGTCTCATAATTATACAGCACTGGCTTGTTAGCCCAGGCATTTCCCGGTTTTACGCTCTGCTTTACCCTGTTATAAGGAGCAATATCCATTGTCGTTACTCCAAATATCTTTTCTAAGCCATAGGTCTGGGAAGCATCCGCAAGAGGATCTGTATAAATACCTCCATCCTGGGTTACACTTTGTGGGACAGGCAGATAAGTTTTATTCGTTATTTCCGTAGGATCATATACTATATGTTGTACTATGTCTTTTCCTGATGGAGTTCCTTTAATACTGATGATCTGCTTAGGACGAGCAAGCCCATCGAAATATTGAACTGATTCTACTTTTTTGGAGCAATCTTCGGTAAGACAGCTTTTCGTATAAGAATAGTTTTCGTTGTCAGTAAGCCCTGACTGGGAGAAGCCCCACCCAGAGATTAACAGCATCAAACATAAAATAATTTTTTTCATCCTGATCTGTGTTTTATATTGTATACCTGGCTTCATGATCATTGGTTTTTAAGGTTGTTTTTAAACTCCTGTAACGTATTGCCCGTTCGGTCTGTGATCTTAATCAACCTGTTGGCATTATCGTATTGGTAGTTCTTTCTGACTCCTGCTGGAGAAGTTTCAGTGGTTACTCCAATGAGCGGATCATAAGTGTAGGTCGTTATATTGTATTGTTTCAGATTCTGATTTTTTCTGAAAGTATCGAGAGCTGTAATGAAAGCAGGCTCTGTAGAAGGATCTGAAATATCCTTAAGCGACGCGTTGACTATAGGCTGAATAATATTAAGAGCTGTAAGCTGGTCATAGGTAATACCTTCAACTTTAGCAATCAACAGCGTATTGTTATAACCATATACCAGTGATACAGGAACTCCGCTTTTACTGGTAAGCTGCAATACATTCCCAAATGCATCATATTTATCAAAAGTTCCCTCTGTAGAAGGTGTTCCGTTTACAACGTCATAGGAAATTGTTGAAGAAGGATAGACATCCGTGGTGCGATCAAACTTCACTTCGGATTTTGAAATATTTTTAGAGATTCCATCTTGGGTTACTTTAGTTTCCGATTGTAGCGGAACTGCAATCAGATTGGCATTTTTCAGCTTCTGGTTATTAAGATCATCAGCATATTTGTAATTTTTTTCAGAATAATCTCCGGTTTCGTCAGTGGCTGCTTCTTTAATAATATTTCCATATTTACCTTCTGCTGTTGTTGTACTTGAATTGGTTAAAACAGTATTGGCATCCGGATATGAAAACCCATTGACAGTCTGGGTTTCTATCCATGGGATTTTTGGAGGAACAGGAATATTAGCATCAATCGGAGTATAATTTATGGTATACTGATATTCATTTTTCTGTGCCAGTTGTCCATTCCCTTTATATTGCTCAATTTTTTCAGGAAGCAACATATTTAAAATATTATAATTGAGGTCTGCATAATTAAAGGGACTTTGAATTGGAAGGTTTAATAGTCCACTAGTATCATTAGGCATAATAAAAGAATACTTAGTAGAATAGTTCTTAGTTGTATTGGTGACTTTTACATTTTTGTAAAGCATCTCTTCATAAGGTTGATAAAATCCACCATCTAGCAGGATACTGCTATTATCCCAGCCATAAAGCATACTATTCGGAACCCCAGGTTTTGAAAAATCATCGTAATTATAATCCAATACTTCTATAGGTGCGGCATTGGGATCATCATATTTTTTAATACTTTTCACTCTCAGGCCTTTAGTATAGTTAAAAGGTTCGGAAAGCTTTTTTACTCCATATATAATAAATGTTCCTTTATCAGGGGATGACCCGGTGAGCCTTAATTTGTTCGTACCATTGGTCACAAAATACTCATAGCTGGAGGTCTCTGTATCATTTTTAAATATTGTCCTTGAGACTTCTGTACCATTAGCCTTATAAATTTTATAAGAAAAAGGAACAGGTCCTGCATTTTTTAATGTTACATCATTCACTCCACCAATAATATAACATACATCAGTATATACAGAGCTATCAATAGTAAATGGATAGTCTTTGGTAATAGCCATGTCAAAGTTGATCTCTGCTATTTTTACCAGCTTAAAATCTTTAAAAGGATGATTTAAGATATTCCCACCGCTATAAGATACACTATACTGACGACTAGGTACAGGTTGTGTATTTGACTCGAATTCATATTCTATTTTTCCTCCTGAGGGCAAATGTATTACCTGTAAAACACCATTATTGGCATAGTGAGGGTTAACTTCCCCAGTATTATATAATCTATCCTGTTCAAAGATTTGATAGGAAGAAACTGTTCCAAAACCGAACTCATCTTTTTTATCTACACTTACACCATTATTAGAAAGATAATCAAAACTGTATTTCTCAATCACGTTATTATTCTTATCCAATTTAGATAAAGAGAGTAGCTCTTTTCCATTGGTGCTTACCTGATATTGATGGATTACTCTTGACCCTGCATCTTTGAGTATTAATTTTTGTAGCAAATAAGCATCACGATCCCCAGAGGTTGGTGTCCAGTTGGTAACGGGCAAAGGTGCAGTGCCTTGATAATATTGAAAATCAATTGATCCAATGTTAGTTATATTGATTTTCAAAAGCTTGTTCTTTACAATATACTGTGTTCCGCCGACACCTGAAATACTCTGTGTATAAGGAACATAGTCGTAGGTTACAATCGTATTATTTCCTTCATCTGTTATTTGAGTAAGGTTATAAGCACTCTGAAACAATTCTTTCTTATTGCCTATTCCATAAAATGAAATATCGTTTTTATCAAAAAGATATTTTAACCCGTTTTCATCAATTACTGTAAACGATTTTATCAGGTATTTTGTGGTATCAGTAGTTTTCTCGAAAATGATCCTTGTTTTTGAAGTTTCTGTTTGTATAATTTTCGCTCCATTAGTAGCTTTATCATAGGCTATTGCAAATCTTCCACTTCCTCCAGGACAGCTATACTGAAACATATTGGATTCATAAACCTTGTTATTCCCTATCTTTCCTACGCTATATTCCTTAACATGATTATGAGAAGATCTTGATACATAAGATCCCGCTGTAACGTTCCACCCCATGCCAATATCAGTGATCATCTGCTTGGATGAAATACCTGAAGCAGAATAATTTAATCCAACATTGATTTTAAGTTTGGAAGATTGAGTGGGAATATTGAATAAAGGAATACCTATACTAGGATTACCTCTGGCAATATCCACTGTACCCATATTTTCATAATTACTTTTTTGAAGTTCAAAAGTATTTCCACTTTGACCATAGTTTATGGTACTATAAGCTAAAAAGCAAAAGAAAAACAAGTTTTTTATAAAGTTATTTTTTCTCATCTGTATTATTTTTTAATCAATTTAGCATTAGCCGTTTTATTCGTATCCGTTTTGATGACCACCAGATAAGCACCTTGTATCAACGGCTGTGCATTAATCTTCGTTACCTTATTCTTGGTTTTTAGATTCTGAAGCTGTCTTCCTCCCATATCATACATAGTAATATCCGCTTCCCTGAAATCAAAGCCTATTTCTACATAAGCATAATCTGATACCGGATTCGGATAGATCTTGATATCCTGTTTTTCAATTAACTGATCCAGTTGTTTATCTCCCAGCTTCACAATCTTCCAGTTCTCCTTCCCTAGTTCCTCTGCACTGGTTCCTGCTAAAATGATGGAGCCATCCCTGTTCAGCTTAATATCTGATAATCTCTCCTCTCTCTTTCTGGATTCTCCCTTCACATGCTTTCTCCACTGTTCATTTCCATTAGCATCCAAATACAGCATCCAGAATGTTTCATCATCTGTTTCTATTCTTCCTTCTGCCTGAGTATATCCACCCAACAATATTCCTTTAGTTGAGGGTTGAGAGTTGTCAGTTGATAGCTGATTTAGGGCAGTCATACCCATCAAAACATCCCTGTTTTTGAAATTGTAGGATTTTTGCCACTGTTCATCTCCTCTTTCATTTAAAGAAACCAACCACAAATCTGTTCCTTCTTCTATTCCTACCGTCTTGTTTCCGGATCTCTCACTTCTTGATTCTCCTCCGATGATATACCCGTTTGACGTTAAAGCCAGTGTTCTTAGATGATCATCTCCTTTTCCTCCCAGGTTCTTTTCCCATTCTACCTTTCCTTCTTTGTTTAGTTTTACGATCCAGTAATCTCCTTCACCAAAGTTTTCAGTGGTTTTTGCATAGCGGGATACGGAACCTGAGGTTCCTGTAGCTGAGTTTTGATTCCCGGAATCGGAAACACGAAACTCAGAGCTTCTTGAATAGATTCCCAGAAGTGCTCCACCGTCTCTTGTGGGTATCATCTTTTCCACTTCGTCTAATCCTCTTCCCCCTAAAATAAGTTGTGAAAGTTCTTTTCCGTTTTTATCAAGTCTGATCACCAGGATATCTTTTGAACCATAGCCTTTGGATGCATTCTGAACATTTCCGGCTACAACAAGTCCTAAATCTGTGGTTTGGATAACTGATCTGGCTTCTTCATCAGCACTTGTTCCCAAAGTCTTTTGCCACAATTCATCTCCAAATTCATTAATTCTAATGAGCCATATATCTGATCCTCCTTTGGAGTCATCTTTTTTATCTATTCCCTTTCCGGAATATGAGGTTCCTGAAATTAGAAAGCCTCCTTCCTGGGTTGCTACGGTAGAAGACAAATAATCATGATTGTTTCCTGAGAAATACTTTTCCCAAACCTGATCTCCCTGTTGGTTGAGTTTCACCAAATGAAAGTCGTAGCCATTGTTTTGCTGGGTATTGCTTCCTGCATCTTTCTTCTGGTTTCCTGCTTGTATGACACTTCCTGTTATCAGATACTGCTGATCGATTGTTGTGGTTACCTGGCTTAGGAAATCCTGGGTTGAGGATTTGATATCTTTTTGCCAAACCACTTCCTGGGCTGATAACCCGGAAATAATGCACATAGAAAGTACACTCAAGTAGAGTTTTTTCATGCCTTGTGTTTAATTGTTAAATTCATTTTTTATAATTGCCGCAAAAGTAATCTTTTTTATCTCACAACGAAAAGACTTATCGAAAATTTTTGACTTCATCTTTTTCATTTGTACAAAGTTAGCTTTGAATTGCGACAAAACCCGTCGCATTATAAAACCAAAAGTCTTTCCTCACAAGCAAAACTTTCTATCAAAATCATATTTATCATTTCAAAAATATTTTATACCTTCGCTTCGTGATTACAAATAACGGAACATATTACTATAGAATATTTAACTCAGATCTGGGATAGAGATTCTTATATATGATATACAACCTCGTCCTAGGACGGGGTTTTTTATTTTAAAATGAAAAGAAAATGAAAATAAGTATTGTCGGTGTAGGTCTCATTGGAGGCTCTATCGCTTTAAAGTTGAGAGAAAAAGGAATTGCCGATTTTATCTACGGAATAGACAACAGCAGCAGGCACCTTGATGAGGCATTAAGCTTACATATCATTGATGCCAAGGTAGACCTGGAATACGGAATCAGGAATTCCGATCTTGTGATTATTGCTATTCCGGTTGATTCCGCGAGAAAGCTTTTACCTACAGTTTTAGATCTGGTATCAGGCACCCAAACGGTAATGGATGCAGGATCCACCAAAGCAGGAATTGTAAGCGGCGTAAAAGATCACCCGAACAGGTCTAGGTTTGTAGCTTTCCACCCGATGTGGGGTACGGAAAACAGCGGACCGAAATCAGCCGTTGCAGAGAGCTTCTCAGGAAAAGCCGGGGTGATATGCAACAAAGAAGAATCCGCAGAAGACGCTCTTGCCCTCGTTCAGAAAATTGTAGAAGGCCTGGATATGCACCTCATTTATATGAATGCTGAAGACCACGATGTCCATACCGCGTACATCTCTCATATCTCTCACATTACATCCTACGCCTTAGCCAATACTGTATTGGAAAAAGAAAAAGAGGAAGACACCATCTTTCAGCTGGCAAGTTCGGGTTTCTCAAGTACGGTAAGGCTAGCCAAATCCCATCCGGAAATGTGGGTTCCGATCTTTAAACAAAATAAAGAAAATGTTCTGGATGTCCTTAATGAACATATTTCGCAGCTACGTAAGTTTAAGGCAGCTCTGGAAAAAGAAAATTACGAATATTTAACGGAGCTGATTTCCAATGCTAATAAAATAAGAGGAATACTGGATAAGTAATCCTCTTATTGAATATTTTTCTTTGCTATTTCGATGAAGGAGAATCATCCATCGTAACTTTAGTAATTGACTGTATCTTTTCTTTTGTCTTGAAACAAAAGAAACAAAAATTCAAGACTGGAAACTGCGGCTAAAAATGATCCTATTCTCTAAAAATTCTATAACTCGTGCGGATTTGAAGTATGTTTATTATTAACTTTTCTCTCCGCACTCAGACAGTAGAATTTTTTTAACGTTCACAGCATTCATTTTCTTAACGCCTACGTTTCCTAGGTCACTATAAAAAGGTACATTTTTTCTAAACTTATAAAGCTTTAGGACTATCAGTTTAAAAGAAAATTACTTTTGTGACAAATATTTCTAGCACTCCGGAACATTGACTGCAATAGCCAACCCTCCTTCCGAAGTTTCTTTAAAACGATCACTCATCGATTGAGCTGTCTCCCACATCGTCTGAATAACTTCATCCAAAGTTACCCTGGCTTTTGCAGGATCGCTTTCAAGAGCGATATTGGCTGCGGTGATCGCTTTCATCGCTCCCATTGTATTTCTTTCAATACACGGAATCTGCACCAATCCTTTGATCGGATCACAGGTAAGACCTAAATGATGTTCCATAGCGATTTCAGCCGCCATCAGCACCTGTCCTACACTTCCGCCTAAAATTTCAGTAAGTCCCGCTGCCGCCATAGCAGAAGATACTCCAACCTCAGCCTGGCATCCTCCCATAGCCGCGGAGATCGTGGCATTCTTTTAAACAGGGTTCCGATTTCTCCGGCAACCAGTAAGAATCTTACAATATCATCTTCACTCGTAAATGGCGTGAAAGCCTGAGCATACATTAAAACGGCAGGAATAACACCACTCGCCCCGTTTGTAGGTGCTGTGATGATCCTTCCGAAGCTTGCATTCTCTTCATTGACAGCCAAAGCGAAGCAGGCAATCCATTTATTGATATTGGTGAAATTTTCTTCGGCATCTACTACCAGCTGAAACCATTCGTCAATATTCTTATATATTTTATCCCCTAAAAGTTTTCTGTTGATTCCGGCTGCCCTTCTGGTTACATTTAAACCACCAGGCAAAATTCCTTCTTTGTTGACTCCTTTGTAGATGCATTCTTTGATCTGTGTCCAGATATTCAATGCTTCCTGTCTGGTTTCTTCCTGGGTCCTCCAGCTTTCTTCATTGATCATGATCAGGTCTGAAAACTTCTCAAGCCCTAACTTATCACAATATTTTATAACATCTGAACCGTGATGACAAGGGTATAATGTGCGGACACAATGCTTTTGGATCGAATTTTTTTCCTGGCTTGCAATGAATCCTCCTCCTACGGAATAGAAGTCCTGGACCAGTTCGGTTCCATCTTCGAAAACGGCTCTGAAAATCATTCCGTTCGGATGGAAATCGAGGGATTTTTGCATATTGAGAACCAGATGATAGCCGTAGATAAAAGGAATTTCTTTCTCTCCACCCAGATTGATGATCTCATCTCTTTTTATTTTCTCAATTTTCTCATCAATTTTTGAAGTATTGATCGTCTTGTAATCCTCACCATTCAATCCCAGCATTCCCGCGATATCTGTACCATGTCCTATCCCGGTTTTTGCTAAAGAACCGAAAAATTCAAGAAAGACCTCTTTCACCTCTGTGATCGATCTTTCTCTCTTTATAATTCTGATAAATGCAGAAGCTGCATTCCATGGTCCCATCGTATGCGAACTGGACGGGCCTATACCTACTTTAATAATCTCAAATACTGATATTGATTCCATAAAAGATTCATCATTTTCCTCATCACAAAGATACATGATAAATCGTTATTATGCTTCCCTTCACATAAGGATTAAAATAATTATTTAAGTGCCCGCTACCATTTTAGGCTTTCTTCATGCTGAGACATGTCCAGTCCCATATTTTCCGACTCTTCGGATACCCGAAGGGTAATCATTCTGTTCGTCAGCCGGTACAAAACCAGAGAGCCAAAAAATGCAAACACAGAAACCAGAACCAACGCCATCATATGGTGGGCAAATACTTCAATCCCTCCATGCAGAAGGCTTGCGTTTTCACCATGCGCAAAAATAGCGGTCAGGATCATTCCCATGATTCCCCCTACTCCATGGCATGCAAAAACATCTAGGGTATCGTCTATTTTTTTGAGTTTCTTCCAGTTCATCATCAGATTGGAAACAATAGCTGAAATAAATCCGATAAATAAGCTTTCCGGAACAGATACAAAGCCACATCCCGGGGTAATGGCAACCAGACCTACTACAGCACCGATGCATGCTCCTAATGCAGAAACACTCCTTCCGTTAATTCGGTCAAAAAGGATCCATGTCATCATCGCTGATGCCGAAGCTATAGTTGTGGTTCCGAAAGCTGTGGCAGCAGTTGCATTGGCTCCCAGTGCAGATCCGGCATTGAAACCAAACCAGCCGAACCAAAGCATTCCTGTTCCCAGAAGTACAAAAGGGATATTCGAAGGTTCATGGTGAGGGTTTTTCCTGTTTCCTACAACCATTGCTCCTGCCAAAGCAGCAAATCCTGCGCTCATATGCACTACGGTTCCGCCTGCAAAATCTTTGACACCAAAATATTTATTCAACAAACCGTCCGGATGCCATACCATATGGCAAAGGGGCGTATAAATGAATATACTGAAAAGAACCATGAACAGCAGATAGGAAATAAAGCGCACCCGTTCGGCAAAAGAACCGGTGATCAGTGCGGGAGTTATCACCGCAAATTTCATCTGAAAAAGAGCGAATAAAATAAACGGAATGGTAGAAGCCATCGCTTTGTGCGGCAAGACACCTACATGATTAAAAAAGGGGTAACTCAAGGGATTACCGATCAGTCCATAGTGCTCTTCGTTCATTTCAAAACCTATAGAATCACCGAATGACAAAGAAAATCCAACTACAACCCACAGAATAGAAATGACTCCTAAAGCAATAAAACTTTGCAACATGGTGGAGATCACATTCTTTTTACCCACCATTCCACCATAAAAGAAGGACAACCCCGGTGTCATCAGCAATACCAGTCCTGCTGCTGCTAAAATCCACGCCACATCAGCCCCTACGATCTTATCTTCGCTTAAAAACTCACCTGAATCCGGCAGGTCCGTTACCGGTGACCAAAACAAACCACCGATAGCAACCATTGATATCACCGCAAAGGACACGATCCATTTCAAACCAATTTTCATAAAAATCTATTTTAACCCTATCAAAAATAGGGATAAATTTCATAAAAACACATTTAAAAACAAAACAACCCTTAAATTTTAACGCATAATAATTTAAAATCTATTCCACAGGAAATATTTCATTTAAAATTTTAGATACTTCTTTTGATTTAGTAGCGGGAAACAGATGGGTTCCACCCCGTATAATATAGTTCGGTTTTGAATTTTTCACAGGAAATACAATATCCCTGTCACCTAATATCTGGATCACTTCAGGATTTTCATCAAACCTCCAATCTGAAATCTTTTCTATGGACCATTTCAGATAATAAGGATCTTTCACCCTGAAATACTGTAAAACCTTAGGATTTTTTGGATCAAAGAACTTCCTGAGCACAGAATATGCCGCTGTATTTTTTTCATTAAAAAAACGAGTAGGTAATATTTTAGGGATCCTGGTAATCTGTCCGGCTCTTATTAACCTCGATTTTTCTTTATCAGATTTAATACTTCCTAAAATCACTACTTTTTCAGCCGGTTTTATTTTATTGATCTCCTGCACCATAATTCCTCCAAAAGAATACCCCAACAGATAAAATGGTTCCGAATCATCAATCTTTGACGCCATTCTCTCAACGTATTGAGGAAAACTTTCGTTTAGCCCCGGAATGAGCCAGTCTATAAACACCACTTCCAGATGTGCAGGAAACTGCAATTTTTCCAGCACTTTAAAATCTGCACCAAGTCCGCTTATTACATAGATTTTCATACTGCTAAAATAAAAAATATGGGTAACTATTGAAAGCTACCCATATTTAATTTATTGTTAAAGTAAAACCTTTTATTTTTTCTTTACAGGAACCCTGTTATCATTATCCAGCTTTTCTGTAGAAACTTTGAATTGGATATCCATTTCATCTTTAATGAAATAATCTTTTAAAGAAGACTGATAGAATACTTTGAAATCCCTTCTGTTCAATGAGAATTTAGCAGACTCAATCACTACCGTAAATTGTGTAACATATACGTTAGCAGGGAAAGTAATGGTCTTTCTCACTCCTTTTATCGTAACATCCCCATATACCGTTGAATTGTACTCACTGTTTGCCAGAGGAATAATTTTAGTTAAGTGGAATTTCGCAATCGGAAACTTTTTAACTTCAAAGAAATTGGTACTTTTAAGGTCGTTGGTCAGCTTGATCTGATCTTCATCAGAAACATCCCCCGCCATCAGACTTCTCATATCAATTATAAATTCACCGTCTACCAAAACCGTTTTATCAAAATTGAATTTTCCGCTTTTCAGTTTTACTGTTCCGGAATGTGATGTAGGTACAGTTTTTACAACCTTATATCCCCACCATCTGATCTCAGAAGAGGTCACCTTCGAAACCTTATCAAATTTTCTCTGAGCAGAAACAAATGATATACCTACGCACATCATAGCAAACAATAGTAGTCTTTTCATTCTTTTTTATTTACAATTCAACAAAAATAAAAAAAAGTGTAGAACTTCTACACTTTTAACAATCTTTTTTTGATTAAATTATTTAGCAGTTACTTTTACAAGCATATCGATATCATCTTTCACAAAAACATCCTGCATTGTTGATTTGTACGCAACGTCGAATTTTTGTCTGTCGAAAGAAAATTTATCTGATACAAGACTTGCTACTCCTTTGCTGTACGCAATCTTCGCAGGGAAAGAAATACTGTTTGTTTTTCCTTTTACTGTAAGATCTCCTGTTACTAGAGAGTTGTATATTTTATCATTGTTTTTCTTTACGGAAGTAATCTTAAAAGCAGCTGTAGGATATTTCTCAACTTCGAAGAAATCTCCGTTCTTTAAATGTCCGTTCAGCTTAGTCTGGTATTCTCCGGAAAGGTCTGTAGACGTAATAGAAGTCATATCTAAAACGAAAGATCCACCCACAACATCATTTCCTTTCATAACAAGGTTTCCTGACTTCACTTTTACTGTACCGTCATGAGAACTTGCCTCAGATTTTGCTACTTTATAACCCCACCAGTGAACATCAGATGCTACCACTTTTTTTGATTGCCCGAAAACCAATCCACTAGCTAAAACCGCTAATAATAATATTTTTTTCATTGAATAAATTTATTTAATTGTTATTTAACGATACAAATGTAGCTATCTTATTTGATAGATTTTATTGATGTACATCAATAAAACCAATTATTTTCATGAATAATATCAGGCATAAAAAACTCCGGAGTTTCCGGAGTTCTTATTTTCTTATTTGTTATTCGTAATACGCTGTATACAGTGCGACACCATGTAAACCCGTGAGATTATTCCTGATCAGATAGATAGGAATATTCCTCAACATGTCTTCCATTTTATCGCTTATTTTAAATTTCTCATAGAATTTTGCCTTATCCATATACTCATTCAGCATCTGCGGAATATCGCCAGAAATCAGCAATCCTCCGGTAGCCTTAAGCTTTAAGGTAAGGTTATTAGCCTCTCTCGCAAGAAATTCCAGGAAGGTATCTAATGCAATTTTACAGATCAACACATCATCTTCAACGGCTGCCTTGTATATCTCCTGTGAAAAATTACCGTTGGCAAGTCGATCCGCCAGCCATTCAGGCTCAGGATGTCTTTTCACGTCTCTTAAAAACCGGTAGATATTAAAAAGCCCTGTTTTGGAAAGAACATTCTCCCAGCTAACAATCCCATAGATGTTGTTCAGGAACTGATAAAATTCCACTTCAACATTGGTTCTTGGTGAAAACTCAGAATGTCCGCCTTCTGTAGCAAAAGGTCTTAAGTATTTTCCATCAAAGAAATACCCCGCTTCCCCAAGACCATTTCCAGGTGCCAGGATCGCAACATTTCCTTTTTCAAGGTGTCCGCTTGTGTAGATAGCTTCCAGGTCGCTGTCCTCAAGAAGTCCCATTCCATAAGCAGATGCCTCAAGATCATTAAGCATATCCACTTTTTCGAATCCGAATTCATTTTTAAATTCGTCTACGTCGAAACTCCAGCCTAATCTGGCAGGGTTACTCTTCCCATTAAGAACCGGTCCCGGAACCGCTATTCCTAAACGCTTCACATTGCTCAGCTGATTTTCCTGAATAAATTTTTTCAGGATTTCCGAAAAAGAAGCATGTTCTTTTGTCGGGTAGCTTGTCTGTAATTTTATATCAAGCCCTCCATTACCAGACACATAGTATCCTAAAGTGGTAACATCCTCACGTAAGTTGGCTCCAATGATGGAAACATCATTATTATTGCTGTCTTTTACACCCGGTAAATAAAGGGGAAATTTTGGATTTAAGTTCATAATCACAAATTTTATCAAATATAATAATAGTTTTCGGAAATCGTGTACGGTAATAAAAAACCTTTTCAAAAAGATGAAAAGGTTTTGGCTAATAATTGTTTATATATAAATCTAACTACTTTCCTAATGGAATATTGTAAGAAAATCCGACACCAATGTTACCCACATTGTAGTCCTGATTTACTAAATCACCTTTACTTCCTGTAAATACCTTCTGATATTGTACGAAGAAATTCCAGTCCTGATTATGGTACCCGATTTCAGGTTTGATATAAAAACCTCCGCTTGGTCTGTCAACCGAAGTATTGGAAGCTACTTTATCATCCCCTACAAGGAATCCATAACCCAAGTCAGTCCCAAAATAGAAACCTGTTTGCTTTGGATAAATTCTCAATAATGCTGCTACAGGAATTACCCCTACATCATTATTTTTATATCCGTTGTTTTCTTTTCCGAAATAATGGGAATAACCAGTTGCGATACCTAATCCAACTCCCGGAGTAATCAGATTCTGGTAAGCCACATCCACACCCACAGCAGCAGAAAGATTATCAGAAGGAACAGCTAATCCTACATTCGCTCCTACTTTAAGCATGTTGTTCATCTGTACGCTCTGTGCACTTGCTACACCTGCTGTTAAAATTCCAGCTAGTAAAACTGCTTGTTTAAACATTTTCATAATTTCTGATCTTTAAATTTTACTATTCAGAATGCTGTAAAAATCATGCCAAGCAGGTCGTTTTTCACTCCTTTAACATCCGCAAACGACTCAAATCATTGAAAATTAAACAGTTAATTTTTGTTAAAATTTAAATAAATGTTTAATTAAGTCTCGAAAAAGCAATAGCCAAAAAGTGAAAAATGTTTAAAATATTAAGTTCAGTGCTTTCAGGAGCGATTGTCAATGGATTTTATCCAACCGCTATTACCTGAAAAAAAGACTGCCTTTTCAGGGCAGTCTTTTTTTATCATTCCAGATTACGTTGTACTTATGCTGGAATCTGCTTTTTTCCTTCTTCCTTTTTATCTAATTTTTCACTCACTTTTTTTACGATATATTCTATAACAAGTGGTGCAACTATGGCAATAACCGCCTTAAGAATTCTTGATTTCATATGTAGTAATTTTGGTTTATCATTACAATTTTTAAGCCATTTATTAATCCGCTTTATTCATTGGTATTCAAAAGCTGGTAATTCCGGCATGCTTCTTCCAAACTGGCCTGAATTCTTTTTTTGAGCCTCTCAGGCCTTAAAACCGTTATAAATTCGCCGAGCCCCAATATCATTCTCTCCAATTCAAAGTTCAGCTGAACACATATTTTAAATGTGGTTCCGGTTTTATCTTCCTTTATAATCTCCTGGGAATGGTGAAAAGGTTTGGTTCTGACATAAGGGGCATGTTTTGGGTTAATTTTAAAGATAACATTCTGCGGACGTTGCCCATCCGAAACCGTAACCCCGATCACTTCCCCGAAGTAACGGTCCGAATCAAATTCTTTATCAATATAGCTTACCTTTTCATCAACAGAAATCTCCTCCATCCGGTCCAAGGCCAGATTATACATTTTATTCTTAAACCAGCATATAAGGAACCAACGGTTATTGTATTCCTTCAGGAGCTGCGGATGTACGGTGTAATAATCCGATTCTCTTGCTTTAAAGCTTTTATAAAGGATCTTCAGTACTTTCCTGTTTAAAATGCTTTCATATAGTATATCGATGTGTTCGAGCCCTTTCAGCTGTTCATTCTTATCGAGGTGGATAATCGACTTCTGGTTTGTAGAATGGATGGAGTCTTCCAGCTTCTGGATCACTCCGTTCATATCCTTAAACATGGAAAAGTCCTTGAACTGCTTCAGGATCTGAACGGCATTATTCATTGCCTTCAGGTCACTTTCATTTACTGATATATTATGAATACTATAATCCGGATCACTATATCGGTAGTATTTTCTGTCGTAGACTTCAATAGGTGCCTCATAGCCAAATTTTTCACTCCGCATATTCTGCAGGTCAAGCTGGACCGTACGTTTGCTGACAAATGATTCTTTGCCTTCAAACTCAAACAGGGCTTCCGAACATTCATCGATAAGATCCTCCAGCGTATATTTTCTATACTTGTTTTTCAGGCATTTATCCAATGTTTTATATCGGATCAGGGCATTTTTGTTCGATGACATAATTGTATTTTATTGAAATGTCTTTTATTCCGCAACATGATTTTTCAGCCGGAATTTTTTCTTTTCCTTATTTCCTTTCTAATTGAATGTAAATAAATCAAAAACCACAGATAGTCTTTCCGTTCAACTCTAATCAACGACTTAATAACTTATTTGAAAAATTAATACATTAATACATTAATACATTAATACATTAATACATCATAATCAAAATCATTTCTTCGCCAAAGCCTCTCCATCAAAAGAAACCCCATCCCATCCGAACTCCATAAAATTCCTGATATTCTGATGATCTGTTCCATCGGGATTTTTCAGTACATCTTCTCTGTAAAAATCTCCGAAAAGACTTAATACCTCATCCTTTGACAAATTATTCTGCTTTCCAAAACTGAATACCTTACATGATCCGTTATTCTGATCCGCTTCGTTCACTGTATTCCCATTCGCGAATCTGGTAGGTGTAAAATGATAATTTTCATCAATGTAGGCAATGACATCTTTAAACTGAATGGTTTCCGGAGAATTTTTTACTTGTTCTAATAGCATATTTATTTTTTTTAGGCGAAAGAGCGAATTGGCAAAATGGTTAAATCATTAAAATATAACTTCAATTGACTTTGTGGCAATTCCGTTATTTTGCTTTTCAGCTTTTCGCTTTTGTAAAAATAATCAAAAAAAATTCATCTACGCAAAAAGATTGCATACTTGTATATTTACTTTGCATCATCAAATTGAAAGAACACATGGAATTTAATGGAAATCACCTAATTGAATTAGGGTTCAGACCCGCAAAATGGTTTAAAGAAGCCATAGAATATATCAACGAAAATAATCTGGATGAAACTCAGATCAAAACGTATCTGGAGCAATATAAACAACCGGACCAGATTCCTTTGCATGAAACCCCAAAAGATTTCATCATCAACATCAGAGCTGAGCACGAAAGTGAAAATGATAACGTGGAAAAGGTAATCAAAACCATGCAGGTTTTAATGAAAACCCCAACATTGGTTGGAGGAGCTTTAATGCCTGATGCCTGTCCGACAGGACCAGAAGGTCATATACCGGTGGGTGGTGTGGTTATTGCTAAAAATGCAATCCATCCCGGGTTTCATAGTGCAGATATCTGCTGTTCCGTGATGTTGACTGATTTTGGAAAAGCTGATCCTAAAGCCGTTTTGGATACTGCTCATTCGGTAACTCATTTCGGATATGGAGGAAGAGCACGAGGAGAACAAATGCCAATGTCGCAGGAACTGATGGATGCGTTCAGGGAAAATTATTTCCTTAATGATGAAAAGCTGATCAGCATTGCCCGCTCTCATATGGGAACACAGGGCGATGGAAATCATTTCTTATTCGTTGGTATTTCTAAAAATACAGGAAATACCATGTTGGTTACTCATCATGGTTCAAGAGCTCCGGGAACTGCTCTTTACGATAAAGGGATGAAAGTTGCCAATCGTTTCAGACAGGATATTTCACCGGAAACGCTGAAAGAGAATGCCTGGATCCCATATGATACAGAAGAGGGAAAATCTTACTGGGAAGCTCTGCAGCTGATCAGAACATGGACGAAAGAAAACCATACTTCCATCCATGATGCCGTTTTATATAAAATGGAAATTGAAAAAGAGAACAGGTACTGGAATGAGCACAACTTTGTCTTCAAAGACGGAGATCTTTTTTACCATGCAAAAGGAGCAACCCCACTGGATGATAAATTCATGCCTGATATTACAGGACCAAGACTGATTCCATTAAATATGGCAGAACCGGTTTTAATAGTTCAGGGAAACACCAATGAAAGAAACCTGGGTTTTGCCCCTCACGGAGCAGGAAGAAATTTCAGCAGAAGTCAGCATAAGAGATCATTGGCCCACAAAACCATTGAAGAAGTTTTTGCTGAAGAAACCGAAGGATTGGATATCCGTTTCTTTTCCAATGAAATTGATATTTCCGAACTACCGACCGCATATAAAAGTGCTAAAAACGTAAGAGCACAGATTGAAGAATACGGATTATGTGAAGTATTGGATGAAGTGATGCCTTACGGGTGTATCATGGCTGGTGATGTCGGGAAAAATGCACCATGGAAAAAGAAAAGAAAATTTAGAAAAGCACAGAACGGATAATAGTAAGAAATTACTTTCCCTGATATACTCTCGCCTATAATTATGACAGACAGATTTTGATTTTAGTCATTTGTTTATCGTAATTGTTGGCGAGAGATTTAATTTATATCATCAGCTTCCGATTCTCTCTTTCAGGTCATCTGCACCTCCGGTCTTTCTCAATTGAAGGTTTTTAGAGGATCCGAAGTTATAAGTATAGGACAGCATCACGACCCTGGAATCTCTTTTTACCGTAAAATTCTCCAGGTAATCATTATAAGCAAACTGCCCCCTTGGATTACTGGTAAAAAACACATCAGCAAAAGAAAATTTAAGGACACTTTTATTGTTAAATTTTTTCTGGGCACCAATACTCAGAAAGCCATAGGGCCGTGCATATACATAAGCCTGTATTTCTCTGGCGTGGTAATTTCCCGTAACTTCAGCAGTAAAGCCGTTTCCTAATTTGAAGTTATGGATGCTGTTGATGCTGAAGGTAAAATTTCCCTGGTTGGTAATCTGACTTCCCGAAACATTCCCTGTGAAAGAAGCATAGTAAAAACTGGCAGTATTGCTTATATCCCACCAACGCATCACTTTTACAGGAACGATCAGACTGAGCCCGTAATGGGAAGCCGAACTGATATTTTCAAATGTTTGGATCGCAATATTCTGTCCGTTTTCCACCACAGGCTTTACTACATTAATTATGTGATCAGAAGTTCTGCTATAATTCAGTGTGGCAAAATATTTATTGTTAAGGCTGTAAGTAAGCTCATAATTCATCATCGTCTCGGGAATCAGATCTGGATTTCCGGCCTTTGAAGTAGTAGGGTCAAAGTAAAATCTGAAAGGATTGAGCTGATTATAACTGGGGCGGGTGATCCTTCTGCTTAAGCTGATCTCCATGGAACTTTTATCCGTTATATTATATGCCAGTACTGCACTCGGGAATACTTGCGTATAGTTTCTTTTATTAATCTGGTTATTAGCAAGCTGCATGCCCTTTATATTTGTATTTTCCATTCGCAGTCCGGCTATCATTTTAAGCCTTTCCCATTTTTTGGAAGCATTCCCATAAACAGCATTAATGTTTTCCTCATAAATAAAATGATTGGTTTTGGTAGGATCAGACACAAAGACCCCTGAACTTCCGTCAAAAAATTTCAAATCATTATCAGATTTTACAAAGCTTGTTTTAATCCCGCTTTCCAGTTTCCATCCATACTTAAAGTTTTTAGTAAGGTCGCTTTTCAATGAAAAAATATTCAGTTTTCCTTTCATATCCCCTTTCAGAATATCAAGCCTGTCCAAACTACCCGATAAATTGTAGTTCCTGGTTTCAAAATTCTGTAGAGAACCGTTTGAATAGTTGATATAGTCAAAATCCGTTGTTAGTTCTGATCCCAGAGAATCAAGGCTGTATTTATGGTTGAGATTAAGGGAAGGATTAGCGAAATGATTCCGGGTTTTACTTATGGTTCCGAAGGTACTTTCCGGAAGCTGATTACTTCCCAGTGTGAGGCTTGAGGTATTTCCGTCAATTTTAACATTATTAGCTACTAGTCCCACAGAAAGCCCAAGAATATTCTTGTTATTCAGATCGTAATCTATCCCCATCCTGGTCATATGGCCCGTTATTCCAAACTTCAGGAAATTATCCTGAATAAAAGCTTTTTTAAATTGGTTGTTTTCATAAAAATTCCTGTTTAAAAGCAGATGATTGTAAAAAATTCTATCAACAAAGCCATAGTTTGCAAAAGCATTCACCTTCCCGCTCCTGTGATTGATGCTGACCGTATTGTTAGTTTTTATATATTTACCGGCTCCCGCAGAGATAGAAACAGTCCCGTTAGTCCCCTTCTTTTGCTCTTTTTTTAATCTGATATTGATAATCGAAGATCCTTCTGCATCATATTTCGAAGAAGGATTGGTAACAAATTCTATTTTATCAATGGAGGCTGAGGGAATCCCCCTGAGATAACCCGCAAGGTCACTTCCCGTCATCGGTGTATTTTTACCGTCAATCTGAACCAGCAGATTTCCTTTTCCGTGAAGACTTAAATTGTCATTATTATCCACGCTCACTCCTGGTGCTTTCTCCAGGATTTCAAAAGCCGAGCTTCCGGTAGCGGAAATGCTGTTTTCTACATTAAGGATCATCTTCCCCTCCTGTCTTTCTATAAAAGGACGGGTTTTGGTAATGGTAACTTCTTCAATGGATTTTACTGTAAGATCAATAACAGGAAGCATCTTATTTTCTGTTACAGGAATATTTTCTGAATGATAAACCTCAAAACCATTCCTGTAAACTTTCAGTTGGTAACGACCGACTTTCAGGGCAGAAAACCTGAACTGTCCTTGCCGGTCAGCAGTTTCGGTTTTTATCAATGTATTTTCAGCATCAAAAAGGCTGATGACTAAAGACTGTGTACCATCCGATTTTATAGTACCCGACAGCGAGAAACGCTGTATATCCTGTGCTGGTAAAAGTGTACTGAAAAATATCAGTATTCCGATAAAAATGCAAGAAAATAGCCTGATCATAAGTTTATCTTTTAAAGTGATGTAATTTTCATATGGTCAAATAATGCAGAGTTATTTTATTTTTTTAAACTCGATATTGGCCATATTAAAGCCGGACACGGTAAATCCACTTACAGTACCTGATGAAGTCCATTGGAAATCAAGCTGTCCGAAGTAGGATTTTGATGAATAAAAGCTTGTTGAACTGAGTGGAAATAATAGAATATCTGGATTTACCGAATGTTTTGCTACCAGGTGATGATTTTCAGTGACCAGCTGGTACATCGTATTGAATTCTTCATTTCGGTAAAATCCTTCCAGTTTTTTCAAATCTTTCAAATCCACTTTAGGCGGATTCATTCTGATTTTTTTCATCGGAAATGTAAAATCCGCAATTTTGAAAAAAGCTGAATCTTTATTAAAAACAAGGCTTGCCGTAGCAACGGAAGGAATGCTGAACCGGTTATCTCCAACTGGTTCTAAAAGTTCTCCTTCTTCCTGTTTATAAGTTTTTAGGTAAAGGTTGTTTTCTTTTACAGAAACATCAAAGTAGCTACCTGGGATACGCTCATAAATCCCTTCAAATCCTTTTAATTCGGATGCTGTATAAGCAGTTTTTTTAGGTTTTACAACCGTTTCTTTATCTCCAAGAAATAAATCCACCAATTTATAGACCATCTGATAACCTTCAGTTCCCCTCTTATTCGCCAGCAGGACAACGGAAAACTGCTGATTGGGAATATGTAAAATATAAGAACCGTAACCCGCTGTCCCTCCACCGTGAAAGACAAGATGCAAACCTTTATAAGTACCCGTCTGCAGCCCCAACCCATATTCAATGCTTCTACCATTATTTAGGATCGTATTTTCCTGCATCACAGTATAAAAGTCATGATTATCCGTAGCTGATTTCTGAAAATCAGCTGCCCATATACAGAAATCATTAAGTGTCATATAAATATTGGAAGATCCGTACTCCATTTGCCCGATCG
The DNA here is from genome assembly GCF_028570785.1 of Chryseobacterium sp. B21-037. Classification (NCBI taxonomy): domain Bacteria; kingdom Pseudomonadati; phylum Bacteroidota; class Flavobacteriia; order Flavobacteriales; family Weeksellaceae; genus Chryseobacterium; species Chryseobacterium sp. B21-037. Next base: position 63,036 of record NZ_JALGCB010000001.1, on the reverse strand, counting down.
GATATTTTAAAACAGTATCCCCCTGCTGCAGGTAAGAGTCTGCCTTATTCGGGATGATCTTTTCCGGATCATCTATCGCCATAGTATGGTGCATTCCTAACGGAGTGAAGATATATTTCCTTAGAAGTTCACCAAAATCTTTTTTATAGACCCTGTGAAGGATTTCGGCTAACAACATAAAACCGGTATTATTATACTGATACTGCTCGCCCGGCCGAAAGTTAAAGCTTTTAATACCCAGAATTGTTTGTACTGCCTGACTATTGGTTACCCTGAATTCATCCCCGAATCCCTGTAATCTTTTAATTCCGGTAAAATCAGGCAGCCCATGCGTATGATTTGCCAGCTGACGGATTGTTACCGGATAAGATAAATGTTTGAGCTCCGGAAGATAGATCCTGATATCATCATCTAATGACAGCTTTCCTTCTTTCACAGCCTGCAAAGCAATGAATGCCGTAAACTGTTTGGAAACCGATGCAATATTAAAAGCTGTGGAATCTGTAATGGGTGTCTGATTTTCCAGGTTGGCCTGGCCATAAATCTTCTTATAAATTACCTTTCCTTCTTTAATTATGCCTACGGCCATCCCCGGAGCATTTTTCTTGACATAACTATTCAGCAATGAGTCTGCTTTTCTGATTGTGTTTTTTTGATTGAACTGTCCGGAGTATTTCCCACAATTCATTATAAAAAAAAGAAATAATGCTACTTTGATCTGTTGCTTCATCTGATGTAAATTTTATGATGAAACAAATCTGAAACTTTGCATGGAAATAAAGATCCGAATACCGGAAACCGAACCATTTTTATGGCGTAAAATCAGTCCGACTTTAAATCGAACACTTTTTAAATAACTGATTTCCTGTAATCTGTAGGAGTAATACCCGTTTCTTTTTTAAATGCGGTATAAAAAGAGGATTTGGAATTGAAACCTACCTGATACAGAACTTCCAATACAGTAAGCTGAGGCTGATCTTTTAAAAGTAATTGGGCATCCTTAATCCTGAATTCATTAATAAAATCAAAAAAATGCTTTCCCGCAGACTGATTGATCAATAAAGAAAGCTGCTTCTCCGGCATATTAAATTTTTCAGCCAGCTTTTGCAGGGTAAGGCTGTCATCCAGATAAGGTTTCTCAGTTTCCATTAATTCCATAAGATCTTTTAGCTGCTGTGGTTTTTCATGATGATCCCCGGATTCAATTTTTAAAGGAACCAAATCTTTATCAATTCCGGCAAACAAATTGGGTCTGTACAGGGAGTTGAGCACAAACCAGCTGATCATAAATAATACAAATAAGCAGCTAAAAGTATACAGATAGGTAAAAAGGCTCCCGTTGTTCTTTACAAAATCTCTGAGTAGCACAAAAAAATTTCCGATTAAAAACAAAACTGTAATCTGTATTAACCACCTATAAATATGACTATGATTTCCAGAATAATTATCCCGGTATAGTTTTTTAAAAATCCTCAGCTCAAGAAAAACAGCAATAATATAATAGTAATACTGGATAATGGTAAAAATATCAAAAACCTGGTCAGCTTGTGCAGACATCTGTGTAACAAGAAACAGAACAAGGAAGAAGAGAAAAGGTAGGCCATGTACTAGATGCTTTTTGGACAGGCTAAAGTTATAGTAGCATGCAGACTTTACATACAGATAATAAAGTGGCATCTGAAGAAGAATACTGGAAGACTTAAAACTTTGCATAAAATTCCCGGAAGGATATACAAAGAATCCGGATAAATCTATAACAGAAGTAAGAAGAAATGCAGCAAACAGATAATTGGGTAATCTTCTTTTGCTTTTTGCCGTGATCAAAAAGATGCTTAACAATAAAAACAAAAAAACAATAATTTTCCCTAGGTCACCTATTAATGCCATATTTTCTTGTCTAAATTACAATATTACAAAAAATGTAATAGCCCAGAAGACTTATATTGAAAAATTTAACCATTCACTATTTTCCATTTTCCCATAAGGTATTTCATTACATTTATAATGATTTCGTTATTCTAAATTATTACGCAAAAAGACTGCGTAATCGCTTTATTATTTTGTACCATCAAAAGAAATAAAAATGAAAAACAGGATATTAGAAAAACTAAAAGAGGTAGAAGACAAACACAGCATAGAAATACTTCTTGCAGTTGAATCCGGCAGCAGAGCCTGGGGATTTGCATCGCCGGACAGCGATTATGATATACGGTTTATATACCGTCATGAAAAGGAATGGTATCTTTCTCCATGGGACAAGGATGAAACCATAGAATTCATGACAGAGGATGACCTGGATGGTAGCGGTTGGGACCTTAAAAAGACTTTTCACCTTTTGCTAAAGTCCAATGCTGCATTGCTAAGCTGGTTCTACTCTCCTGTCGTTTATAAGAAAAATGAAGAATTTGCAGACTTGTTCAAGCCTTTGGCTGATACTTGCTTCTCTCCGATAGCGGTGTCTTACCATTATTTAAGTATGAGTAAAAAGTACCTGGAAGCCTGCAGACATGATGAAGTGAAATTAAAAAGTTATTTCTACTGTTTAAGAACAGCACTTACAGGAAAGTGGATATTAGACAAAGGAACCGTTCCTCCTGTTCTGTTCAGTGATCTTCTGGTATTGGTTGATGATTTTACAAAAACTAAAATAGAGAGTCTGGTTGCTTTAAAGGCTACTAAAGGAGAATCCTATAATCACTCCAATGACTGGGAGCTTTTAGGATTTCTGGAAAGTGTAGTTGCTGAGACTGAAGAAAAAACGAAAACATTGGCAGGAGGAAAAGGAAATAAAAAAGAAATGGAATTGGTGTTTAGAAAAATACTAGCTTAACGGATCGAAAGCACTTAATATTACACCATTTTTTCAATGTTAAAAAAATCGGACAATTATAATATACCATCATGACGATTCAGGATCTTAAAAATAAAAACCTTCTTCTTTTTGAAGCTATTTCCGGAAGCCGGGCTTTCGGGCTGGCAACGGAGAGTTCCGACACGGATATAAAGGGAGTTTATTACCTTCCCAAGGAGGATTTCTTTGGATTGAACTACATCCCCCAGATTTCCAATGAGACCAATGATATTACCTATTATGAAATCGGGAGATTTGTAGAATTGCTGCAAAAGAACAATCCCAATATCCTGGAAATTCTGGCAAGTCCGGAAGACTGCATCCTGTACAAACATCCGTTGATGGATCTGCTGAAAACGGAGGATTTCCTGTCAAAACTCAGTAAAGATACCTTTGCAGGTTATGCGGTTTCACAGATTAAAAAGGCAAAAGGTCTTAATAAAAAGATTGTAAACCCGATTGATAAAGAAAGAAAATCCATCCTGGATTTCTGTTTTATCCTTGCAGGACAGGGTTCCGTTGCATTGAAAAAATGGTTGCATGAATTTTCTGTATCGGAAGGACAGAATAGTCTCTCACAGGAACAATTCGGATTGGTAAGCATTGATCATACTAAGGGTATGTTTGCTTTATTTTACGATGAATCGGGAACATTGGGATATAAGGGGATTATTCAGAATGAAGAGGCAAATCAGGTTTCTGTATCATCTGTTCTTAAGGATGAAAAACCAACTGCTTATCTGTTCTGCAATCTGGATGCCTACTCTGTTTACTGTAAAGACTATAGGGAATATTGGAAATGGGTAGCTGAGCGCAATGAGGACCGTTACAATGTCAACCAGATTCATGGGCAGAACTACGACAGCAAAAACATGATGCATACCATCCGATTACTGCAATCCTGCGAGCATATTCTAAAAACAGGTTCGATGCAGATCCGCGTAGAGAACCGTGATGAGTTACTTGATATAAAAGCAGGAAAAAGATCTTATGATCACGTAATGGAAAAAGCTGAAAACCTGGTCCTTTCTATAGAGCATTATTATTCCAGTTCTAACCTACCAGACACACCGGATCTGGAAAGGACAACTCAGAACCTCATCGAAATCAGGAAAAAGCTATATCATTCAAAATAAAGATCCGGGAGTTGTATAGACTCATAAACCACCAAAAAGAAAATAAGGTTGCCTTTTTCTAAGGCAACTTTATTTAAAGAGATTATCTATTCATTTCGGGTCCTTTACATTTTTACAATTTTTGAGTAAAACAGAAATTTAAATTTGTAAAAAAAATAATGAAAGTAATCTATTTTTTAACGGTTTTCTTGTTAGGCTGTACCATTCAGGCTCAAGATTCATTAGTTACTAAAATTGCTTCACAACATTATCAAATCATAAATTTCGAGAATAATCATTTTTCCGGTGAAGGAATTCGTAACCTGACTGAAACGATTGCTAAACACAAATATGTTCTGATCGGTGAAGACCATCTTAATAATGAGGTCCTGGATTTTACTTCTTATCTTACTCACAATATCAACTTCGACAACTATATTACGGAAGCAGATCAGCTTACCATTGATATTCTTAAAAAAGACTTCGAGAAAAATAAAGAATACCAATCAATTGTTTCCAGCTCTAACGGTAGATTTTCGTTTTTCTCATTTAACAAAGACCATGACCTTCTGGATTATTTTTTCCAAAATAAAAAAACCGTCATAGGCCTTGATCAGATTTATTACAATTCTGATGCAGTGATCTTCAGAGAGCTTATTGCAAGGACATCCAATAAAATAGCAAAAGCAAAATATCAATCTTTACTGAAAGAATCGAATGAGAGATGGAACACGTTCAGGTCAGGACTGGGCTATCGGACTATTGATGACAGCAAAAACCAGCCCTATTTGTTTTGCAACGATTTCAGGACCCGTATTGCAGATATTCAAAAATTAGATTTGTCTGAATATGAGCATAAAGCTTTAAACAAGCTGCTACAAAGCAATACAATATATGCTCTGGAAAATAATCAAAAGGGAGACGAATCTCAGTTCCTGAAAATAGCTTCAATGAAGGAAAATCTTCTTGAAAACCAGAACAAAATAAAAGGAAAAAGAAATCTTTTCAAGTTTGGAGCCAGTCATGCCGGTAAAGATCAGAGCCTACTGCAAAATAGCCCTGATATAGGAAATGTTGCATTTAATCTTGCCGAAAAAGACCACGAAAAGTCCTTACATATTGCCATTATTCAAAAAAATGGAAAAACAGGATCTTTCTTTGCTGAAAATAATGATGCAGAATACATTCTTTTTCTGAGACCCTTCTATCGCCTGGTTCATAAGGAAAATGAATGGCTCCTCTTTGACCTTACCAAGATCAATGCTGAAATAAAAAAACAAAAGACTTCCGTAAAGTCCGGCACCCTAAAAAAACTATTGGCGGGTTACGATTATTTAATTATTATACCCAAAGTAACTGCTCAGAAAATAGTTGTTTAGCACATATGCTGTTTTTATTTACTTTGGGTTCAATACATGTTAATCGAGATCATTCGTAAAAATGGCCCATTAACATTACATTACTCCAAGTCCTGATATATCAGGACTTTTTTATTTTTAAATATTTTTTTAATTAATTATTGTTTTACGATAATTAATTATACATTTGCATTATCAATTAATTATCATGCTATGAATCAAACTAAAACTATTGCAAAAATTTTATACTATATCTGCCTGGTATTATCAGGAGGATATCTTATTACAGCACTTTATTCCTTTTTCTGTATGACTACAGGTTTTGCGGTAACTCCTTATAAAGAGGATCAATATTTACATATCAATTATCCTTTTACTGAACAGCCATTTCTCAACATTGAAAACAATTATCCTTACATTATATTCTCTTTCATGGCCGTTTTAGTGACATATGGTATTTTTTTCTGGTTTTCAGCAAAAGTTTTTAAAGTGTTCTTTCAACCTCAATTATTTACCGAGGTCAACATTTTACAATTGAAGAGATTTTACTTATACAATATTTTCCTTCCACTACCGCTTGTGATCATCGCAAGTTTCTTTACAGAGGTCGAAAGTATTATATGGGGATTGGTTTTTATCCATTTCATGCTAGGAATTTTCTGCCTGTTTCTTGCTAATATCTTCAGGCAAGGGCTACATTTGCAAAACGAACAAGATCTATTTATATAAAATGCCAATTATAGTCAACTTAGATGTCATGCTTGCCAAGCGAAAAATGCAGAGTAAGGAATTGGCAGAAAAATTAGGAATCACGCCTGTCAATTTATCCATTCTGAAAACGGGAAAGGCAAAAGGGGTTCGTTTTGATACCCTCGAAGCTATCTGCAAAATTCTGGAATGCCAGCCGGGAGATATTTTAGAGTATAGAGAATAGTGGTGGAAACGAGATAAAAGATGCATGATATCGGTAAGAAAGCGAAAGTGCCCATGACCTTAGCCTTTAGTTTTCATCTATCAACTCATACCCTTTAACTGTCAGCTCATTTTCATTAGCAAGTAGATACAACAACTTATTTTTCAACATCATAAAAAAAGCAACGGAAACATTGCCAGCTATTGTATTATCCAAATTTAAAATCATGAATACATTATCCATTAACCACCTGAGCCTTACCTATAAAAATGGCTTCCAGGCAATTAAAGACATTTCATTGGAAATAGGAAATGGCATGTTCGGTTTACTGGGTCCGAACGGAGCCGGAAAGTCCTCTTTAATGAAAACCATCGTTGGCCTCCAGAAACCGAGTTCGGGAAATATTATTTTCAATGGTATTGATATTTCCAGGGAGCCTGATTTTATAAGACAAAACCTCGGGTTCTTACCACAGGATTTTGGAGTTTATCCTAAAGTTTCAGCTTACGACTTATTGCATCACATTGCTATCTTAAAGGGAATAAAAGACAATACCTTTCGAAAAAGACAGATTTCCGGATTGTTGGAAAAAGTAAACCTGTCAGATTTCCGAAACAAAGAAGTCCATACTTTTTCAGGCGGAATGAAACAGCGTTTTGGAGTTGCCCAGGCTTTATTAGGAAACCCTAAAATCATTATTGTGGACGAACCTACGGCAGGACTGGATCCCGAAGAACGCAACCGTTTTAATTCTTTACTCAATGATATCAGCAAGGATGTTATTGTGATCCTTTCTACTCATCTTGTAGAAGATGTCCGGAATTTATGTTCTGAGATGGCTATTATCAATAAAGGAAAGCTTATCCGAAAAGGGAAACCCGGTGACCTGATTTCAGAATTAGAACATAAAATCTGGTCAAAACGGATCAACAGAAATGAATGGGAGGATTATCAGGCAACTCATGAGATCATCAGCCAACAGCTGATCGAAAGAGAACTGTATATCACGACTTTCGCAGCCCATCAACCAAAAGATTTCAATGCTGTTCCTCCTCTTTTGGAACATGTATACTTTCATAGCCTCACTCAAAAATCATAATCATGAACTCATTACTTTTATTTGAAGCCAGACGCAACATAAAGCACTGGCTCAGTTATCTTATTGCCTTCACTTTAGTCGTTTTGGGTATATTTTGCGGAAGCCAGTTCAACCTGACTGTCGGAGAACGTATTTATCTCAATTCACCTTATTCCATCGGGTTTATGGTGGGTATGTTGAGTCTTTCTATTATATTTTTTGCGATTATCTACGCAAGTCAGCAGCTATTTAAGGATTGGGATTCGAAATTTGATATGATCCTGTTTTCTTTACCTCTTTCAAAAAGAACATATCTGCAAGGAAAGTTTCTGAACTATTTCCTGCAAACCTTCCTGAGCTTCCTGTTTTTGATTATTGGCTTTATTCTCGGGCAAAATACAAGGACAGGAAGTGAGATGCAGCCCTATTTCAATCTCTGGTATTATCTATATCCGGTAGTGATTTTAGGATTCATCAACTGTCTCTTAGTCTGTAGTTTTTTATTTTTCATTGCCTACAGTACCAAAAGAAAGCTCCTGGTAGTAACCGGCGGCCTGCTGTTATACGTTCTGTATATGGTTGTATTATTATTTTCCAATTCACCTTTCATGGCGGGAAGCTTACCTCAATCAATAGAGACTCAGCAGCTCTCTGCACTATCTGATCCCTTTGGATTATCTGCCTATTTCCTGGAGGCAAAGGTATTTTCGGTGGCCCAAAAGAACTATTCTATCACTCCTCTTTCAGGATATCTATTGACGAACAGGCTGATTTTTATTGTATTTTCAGGACTGTTCTTATTTTTATCTTATCGTTTATTTTCTTTTACGACCTCTTCAGATAAAGGATCAGGAAAGAAAAATGATCTTTTTTCCGCTCCTCATATTGTGTTGTCGGATTATATTACTGCCGAATCAGATTTTGGATTCAGGGCCTCTTTCAGATCTGTTATTTCCTTTGCCAAAATCGATCTGATTTACCTTTTTAAAAGTGTTAGCATTATTGCGGTTTCTATATTGCTATTGTTTGCAGTCGGTATGGAAATGTATGCTGAAATTGAAAAAGGAATCCGTTTACCACAAAAGTATGCAAGCTCAGGTCTCATGGCAACAACCATTTCAGAAAATTTCCATCTACTCGGATTGTTGATCATGACGTACTTCATTAACGACCTGTATTGGAGAAGTCAGTCATCAGGATTTATCCTGATCGAAAAAAGCACCCATTTTTCAAAAAATAAATTATCCGGACATCTTCTCTCCGCTGGTATTCTCATTTTCTTTTTTACAGGTATCCTTATCATAGAAGGCCTGACCTTCCAGCTTGGCTACCATTATTTCCATATTGACTGGAGTGCCTATTCAGGCACAATCCTTTTCAATACGTTACCATTGCTATTATTTTCCGGTTTTATACTGCTGATTAATGACTTTAGTAAAAACAGGTTTATAGCATTAGGAATTTCCGTTCTTGCCGTTTTTATTTTTGCAGGCCCCGCCTCGAAAAAGATTATTCCATACCCTTTACTGAGGATATTTTCAGATTTTAAAGGGGTTTACAGCGACTTTAACGGTTATGGAATCTATACAACAGCATTTGCTGAAAGACTCTTCTTTGGAATAGGTTTGGTTGCGTTTCTATGGATCCTTAACAGATCTGTTGCTACAAAAAAATGGAATAAAAATCAATGGTTGGGTATCGCTATTCTTTTAGCAGCCGGTATTTTTAGCGGATATCATTTTATGAAAGGATACATTCCTCAGAATAAAGAAGAATCAATTGCTAAGGCTGTTCTGTACGAAAAAAAATTCAAGATCTTTGAACAACTCCCTCAGCCTGTAATAAAAGATGTCAGCACAGAAATCAAGCTTTTCCCGTCCAAATCTTCTTATATAATAGAAGGAAAATATACTATTACCAATATCACAACCAAAGCTATTGATAAAATTTTATTTAACTTCCATCCGAGTCTGAAAATCCAATCTGCTGTTCTCACTACTTCTTCCGAGTCTGTAAAGATCCGTACAGAAACTGCAGCAATATATTTAAACCGGCCATTACAGCCCAATGAGACTGCAACCTTAAATTTCACACTCTCCTATCAATGGTATGCAGTAAACGGACACGATTCATTCAATGCTGTTATTAAAAACGGTTCGTTTATGCGGATAAGCAGATATTATCCAAGTATTGGCTATCAAAAAAGTTATGAACTTCAGGATGAGAAACAAAGAATGGATTATAAATTGGGCAAAACATCTGGCCTTAAGAAACCGGAAGCTCCAGAAATATTCCTGAATGATTTTATTAATCTTACAATGACCGTCTCAACTGAAAAGGATCAGACAGCAGTCGGAACCGGAGATTTAATTAAAGAATGGACACAGGGTAAAAGAAAATATTTTCAATACGGAGCCAGAGGTATTCCATTTCGTTTTGCCGTTTCCTCTGCTGACTATAATCGTAAAAGTGTCAGGTATAGAGGTATTTTGATCAATGTCTTTTATCATGCAAATCATAGTGAAAATGTCTTTCATTTAATTAATAATGCGAAACTGACTTTAGATTATTGTATGCGCAATTTTGGAAAATATCCGTTCCAATCAGTCAACTTCGCTGAAATTTCTTCTTATACAAAAGGTTTTGCAGCCACAGCCTATCCGTCAGCGATCTTTATGCCTGAAGACATGATCTTTCATGCGAATATTCATGCAGATAAAAAACAGGATGTGATTAATGAACTCGCAGGACATGAGCTTTCCCATTTATGGTGGGGCAACAGCCAGATTGATCCCGATGACAGGGAAGGTTCTGTAATGCTTACGGAAACCTTAGCCATGTATACTGAAATGATGCTGTATAAGAAGATGCATGGAAAACAAAAAATGCTCGACAGAATAGAAATGCATCAGCAGATCTATGATAACGAAAAAGGATTATCAGAAAACAAGCCCATTTACAAAGCAACCGGAGAGGAACCTCATATCGCCTATTCCAAAGGTGCAGTAGCGATGGTGAAACTAAGTGAGCTGCTTGGTGAAGAAAGGGTAAATCAGGCACTCAAGAATTTTCTTTTACATAATCAATACCCTAAAAAGCCTGCAAGTACGGATCTTCTTAAAGAGTTTTACAAAGTATGCCCCGATGCATCTTCTCAAAAAGAAGTTGACCGGTTATTTAAAACTATATAATGAATCAGGATTGTCCCAAAAGAAAAATCCCTCTTGTGGAGGGATTTTTTATGCTACTAAAAGCTATATCTTATGCTTCAGTTGAAGGCTTTTCATTTTCCTTTGGCGTTTGCGCTGCGGGTTTACCACCTTCAGGTCTTTCCTGTCTCGGTTTTTGCTCCGGCTTTGGTGGTCTTGGTAATAAAACTTTACGGGATAATTTCATTTTCTTACGGTCATCGTAACCCATAAACTTCACTTCTACTTCATCTCCTTCAGCGTAAGGAACTTTATCAAGACGTGACCATTCGATCTCAGAAATGTGAAGAAGACCTTCCGTACCTTTTGCAATCGCTACAAAAGCTCCGAAATCCATTACTTTCACTACTTTCCCTTTGTATACTTCCCCTACTACCGGTACGAAAGTAATTTCATTGATCTTCGCAACAGCTGCATTGATTTTCTCTCTGTCTGTTCCTGCAATTTCAATACGTCCGATCTCGCCTATTTCTTCAATAGCAATAACAGTATCCGTATCTTTTTGTAATTGTTGAATGATTTTTCCACCAGGTCCGATCACTGCACCAATAAAGTCTTTTGCAATCTCCATAACCACCATTTTCGGTGCATGAGGCTTAACATCAGCTCTAGGCTCAGCAATTGTTTCCGTAATTTTATTAAGGATATGTAATCTTCCGTCTTTAGCCTGCATTAAAGCCTGCTCCATGATATCCATAGAAAGCCCCTGGATTTTAATATCCATCTGACAAGCCGTGATTCCTTCTGCCGTACCCGTTACTTTAAAGTCCATATCTCCCAGGTGATCTTCATCCCCAAGGATATCGGAAAGTACCGTGAATTTCCCGGATTTAGTATCGGTAATAAGTCCCATCGCAATTCCGGAAACCGGTTTTGTAATCTGTACTCCGGCATCCATTAATGCTAATGTTCCTGCGCAAACAGTTGCCATAGAAGAAGAACCGTTAGATTCCAGGATATCGGAAACAATTCTGATCGTGTATGGATTTTCTTCAGGAATTACAGCCTGTAAAGCTCTTTGAGCAAGATTTCCGTGTCCTACTTCTCTTCTTGAAGTTCCTCTTAAAGGTCTGGCTTCACCTGTTGAGAACGGAGGGAAGTTATAATGAAGGAAGAATTTCTCGTCATAATTCGCCATCACGCTGTCTACCATATTCGCATCTTTTACAGATCCTAAAGTTACAGCTGTTAATGATTGTGTTTCTCCTCTTGTGAAAATTGCAGAACCGTGCGCTCCAGGAAGATAATCAATTTCCGACCAGATCGGACGGATCGTTTTAGGATCACGACCATCAAGACGGATGTTGTCTTCAAGGATCATCTGACGCATAGCCTCTTTTTCTACATCATGATAATATACTTTTGCGAAAGGTGATACTCTTTCCAGTTCTTCAGGATTATCAACATATTGTGCTAAAAACTCCTCAAGAACAGCTTTGAATTTCTCTCCTCTCTCTTCTTTACCTGAAGGTTGCTTGGCAACTTCGTATACTTTATCATATGTTTCTTTCCACACTTTCTCACGAATATCTTCGTCATGAATTTCGTGGTTGTATTCTCTTTTCGGGAAAGCTTTACCTACTTTTTCAGCAAGTCTTTCCTGAGCTTCAATTTGTTTTTTAATTTCAGCATGTGCAAAGATGATCGCTTCCAGCATTTCCTGCTCAGAAATTTCTTTCATCTCTCCTTCTACCATTACGATCGAGTCTTTGGTAGCTCCAACCATAATATCCAGCTCAGAATCTTTAAGATCTTCATATCTTGGATTAATCGCTAATTTTCCGTCAAATCTTACCACTCTCACTTCAGACATCGGTCCGTTGAAAGGGATATCGGTAATAGCAATTGCAGCAGAAGCCGCCAAACCTGCCAAATCATCAGGAATAGATTGTCCGTCGTAAGAAATCAGGGAAATCATTACCTGAACTTCCGCATGGAAATCTTCAGGGAAAAGCGGACGAAGAACTCTGTCCACCAAACGCATGGTTAAAATTTCCTGATCTGAAGGTCTTGCTTCTCTACGGAAAAAATTTCCAGGAATTTTTCCTCCTGCATAGAATTTTTCTCTGTAATCTACTGTTAATGGTAAGAAATCTACACCAGGATTAGCTTCTTTATTGGCTACAACAGTTGCTAAAAGCATTGTTCCACCCATTTTTACTACTACAGAACCATCAGCCTGTTTTGCTAATTTACCTGTTTCAATAGTGATTTCTCTGCCGTCTGCAAGAGTAATCGTTTCTGTAAACGCTTGAGGTATACTCATAAATAATTTTGTTTAAACACTCCGTATTGAGTGTGATTGATATAAATTCGTCTAAATTTTGTTTGCAAAGATAAACTATTTTCCCGGTAACTGGCACTATAAAAAAGAAAAGAGGCATGGGAAGTAATCAACTATCCTTCAATCACTTATTTGAGCGTCTAAAAAATTGCCTGATCAGAAAAAACGACAAAGAATTTAAGGATGTTCCTCAACGAATCTATTACTCCTATAACTCTACTTTTCAGCCTTTTATTTTTCAACATCAGTTTATTTCAGCTTTGTTTTTGTCTCAATTAGAGATAATAATTGTATTTACAGATAAAATTAACATAAAAAGCCTCTTAAAAGTTGCAGAAAAAAAAGTTGTTCCCCTATATTTGCCCTGTTTTTTAAATCTATTTTCTTCCGGGAAAAACACATTAAAAAATTCATCTTTTTATAACCCATTGAAGGAGCGTATTATCATCTCTTTCTTTTAAATAAATGTTTATGATTAATAAAGAAGTAAAGTCGCAAAACAGGAATTATACGGTTCCTTTGATCACCATTACCTTGTTATTTTTATGTGGGGGTTTATTACCTGTATGAATGATATCCTGATTCCTTATCTGAAACAGCTTTTCAGCCTCACTTTCTTTGAGTCTATGCTCGTTCAGTTTTGCTTCTTCGGCGCCTATTTCATCGGCTCATTAATCTATTTCTTTATTTCTATCTCCAAAGGAGACCCCATTAATAAAGTAGGCTATAAAAAAGGAATCATCTTCGGTATTTTCCTGGCAGCTTTCGGATGTATTTTATTTTATCCTGCGGCTACTTTTTCTTATTATCCTTTATTTCTTGGAGCTTTGTTTATTTTAGGATTAGGATTTACCGTATTACAGATCACAGCCAATGCATATGTTTCTCTATTGGGAAGCGAAGAATCTGCCTCAAGCCGTCTGAACATGACCCAGGCATTCAACGCATTCGGAACCACCATAGCCCCGGTGCTGGGCGGACATCTTATTTTCGAATTCTTCTCGGCTCCGGACGGATCATTCAGTGCCGTAGCCACCAGGATTCCTTATCTTATTTTTGCAGCTATCCTGTTACTGGTTGCCTTACTGATTTCAAGAGTAAAACTACCTTCTTTCCAGACGGCAGAAGAAGAAATCGTAAAAGGTTGGGGAGCATTGGAATTCAGCCATCTTAAATTTGGCGTTTTTGCAATGTTCTGCTATGTAGGAGGAGAAGTTGCTGTGGGCAGCTTTATCATCAGTTTCCTGGAACAGCCCCAGGTAATGGGCTTTAATGAAATCATCAGTAAGAATTACCTTTCCCTGTATTGGGGAGGTGCTATGATTGGCCGTTTTCTTGGTGCTATTTCATTGAACCAGTCTATCAGTCAGGGAAGAAAAGCCATTTATATGGCAGGTGCCGCAAGCTTGGTTTTCCTGGTGATCTTCAGTATCGTTAATCTTACATTTTCGCAGATCAGCTTTTTCCTTGTATTTATCGTACTTAATTTCGTTGCATTCTTTGTAGGTAAAGCTGCTCCTGCAAGGACGCTATCTATTTTTGCCGCTGTAAATGTCGCATTGCTCATCTCAGCAATGGTCAATCATGGTGAACTGGCGATGTACAGTATTTTAGGTATAGGAATTTTCAATTCAATCATGTTCTCCAATATTTACACGCTTGCTATTTCCGGGCTGGGAAAATACACAAGCCAGGGATCATCTTTAGTAGTTATGGCAATTCTGGGAGGTGCCATTGTTCCTATTTTCCAGGGATACCTTGCTGATCAGTTCGGAGTACAACATTCCTTTATTATTCCTGTATTCTGTTATCTGGTTATCCTTATTTTCGGAGCTTACTGCACCCGGTATCTGGGACATGTGAAAAGCACGGAAGCAAAGTCAGGGCATTAATTAAAATACAGAATAAAATAATACGGCTTCATTTAAAATGATCCATTTCACAGTAAAGGAATATTTTAAATGAAGCTTTTTTTGTGAGCATATATACAGATCCCTATCTTCTTTCCCTTCTGGAAAAAGTATATCCGATCCTCCATTCAAGATAGTCTGCAATGTGCAGGTCATACGCATTGATCCCAAAAGAAGCAAAGAGGCGATCTGTGATCTGGTACTGTAATCCTATTTTTTGAAAAAAAGCAGGGCTGTCGTATTTACGTTCTTTCTTAAACAGATAATAACCCGCTCCTACATTCACATTCAATTTACCGATGATCAACCTGTAAGAAGGAATTACACTAAACAATAACTGATCATGTGAAAAACGTTTTTGCTGGTAAAGTGTACTATCAGCCACATACATGGTGTGGTTGTACTGTTCGTCATGAGTAATGCCCACTCCAAGTCCATACGCCGACTTAGAAGAATATTGATGCATATAAAAAGCTTCTACCCCATAAACGGAATAATTAAAACCTTCATAAAGTTTTTTCAATTCCTCACGTTGCCCGCCCCTGTAAAAAATATTTTTCCTCCCTCCGAAAGCCGAAACTTCAAGGGTGTTATATTTCTTTGTGTTAAATGAAATTGAATCATTGGTTCGTGGAACTGCTCTTTCGGGATAATAGACAAGGCTGATCTGTGGAGCAAAAGTATTCAATCCTTTGTTCGGAAACTTTAATGACCCGTTCGAAAGATGATTGAATTTCAGATTCAGTCCGATGTCAAAATGACGACCGAGTTCATAATAAATTCCCGTACCCAAACTGATGAACATATTCGTTCTGGATCCTAAAGACGTGTTGTAATATCCATGATCTTCATCGAATGGATTTGAATTAAAAGCAATTCCAAAATCTACATGGTGATACCACTTCAGTTTTCCCCATTGTCCGAGTTTCGCGTTGTAGACACCATATATTCCAAATGGTGATCCCATCTCTTTATTATCAAGAAAATCGAAAGCAAAGAATCCAATACCATATTGGGGATAATTATACTGTTTTTCCCAATGTTTATTACCTGCGGTTTGTTTGAGAATCTGAACAGAATAACCGGTATAATTAGTATTCTTGTATCCTTTTAACGGTTCGTTAGTCCGTAGAATATTACCATATTCGAATCCGCCAGACAGAACGAATGAAGATGGTCTTGGTATTTCATTTTCCTGCGAATAGCAGCAAGCAGAAATAAGGCCGGATACAATCAGGTAGAAATGCCTTAAAAACATCAGTTTACTTTAAGATTGGCAAATCTAAGTATTCATTTGGTATAAATTAATAATATTATTAACTAAATTTAAATTTATTGTTAAAATAAAAAAGCAACCTCGTAAGAAGTTGCTTTTTATTTTTTGAAAATCTTGTAGACTATTTTCTTAAACCTAGTTCAGCAATAATTGCTCTGTATCTTTCGATATCTTTATTTTTAAGGTAATCTAGTAAACTTTTTCTTTTACCTACTAATTTCACCAAAGATCTTTCCGTTGCAAAATCGTGACGGTTCGCCTTTAAGTGTTGAGATAAGTGATTGATTCTGTAAGTGAAAAGAGCTACTTGCCCTTCAGCACTTCCTGTGTCCTGTGCAGATTTCCCGTGTTTTGAGAAAATTTCCTGCTTTTTTTCTGTTGTTAAGTACATTCCAATATTGTTTAATGATTATTATGTAACGGGTGCAAAAGTACGACTAATTTTTAATCCGGCAAAACATTATTGATTTCATATATCAAAATTGATAGAAAAAAATGTTAAAAATTTCTTAATAAAATGTATGCCATCCCATTAAAAGAGAGTAATTTTGCAAACGAAGACAAATGAGAAAAACTTTACTTTTTACTACGGTTTCCATTTTTTTATTGATCAGTATTTCAGTGAAAGCACAAAAGGGTGCTTCTTCTGAGGACAGGATAAAAAAGGTTTTATACTTCAATCCCGAGGTAGAGCCTGATATTGATGAAATAAAAGAACCTACCAATCATGCATTTTTCAGTGCTGTTTCAGATAATTTAAGCGGCTATAAAAAGAATAAAATGCTGCGTACCGAAATCCAGATTCCCTTTGACAGCGTGGATGCACAGACGATTGCTGATTACTGCATCAACAATGATGCTGATTTTGCCGTTGTTCCGAAAGTTAAATACTTTAAAGTGGGAATTGGAAAGTATGTGTTCTCCAACCAGGTTGTTGTGAGTATGAAACTTTTTGATGCAACCGGCAACCTTATTACGGAATCCGACTATGATACCTATAGGAAAAATATGCGTCTTCTGGGTTCTGCAGAGAATTCTATAAAAATCGGAACAAACGGAGCTATAAAAGCGATTCTTAGGAAACTAAGAAAAATAAAACCTTCCTCAGAAGCAGGATTCTAACAATTCTATTTTTTTTCATAATTCATTACATATCACAATTTTAATAAATTTTGATAAAAATTTTTAAAATTATTTGTGAATAATTCAAATATTTTTGTTAATTTAGTCATAAACTAAAAATTAACACACCATGAAATACTTCAATAAATCTACATAAAGAGGGCAAATATGTTTTAATACATTGCCTTATTCATCTATCGAGCATTTCATCTTGTTAATCTTATAAAATTTTAATTATAGAAAATAAATCTCTTCATTTTTTAAATTCATTATTACACCTGCGATATTCGCAGGTGTTTTTTTTATCCTTAACAAACTCTGCCTCAATAGATAAAAAAAATATTCAACAGACAAATAACTCTACAATAATGTGAATAATAAATGATTTTTTATTAAATTAGTCATTCATTAAAACCTACATACTATGAAAAATTTAAAAAAATTAGACCGACAGGAACAAAAGGCAATTAAAGGTGGAGGCCTTATAAGATGCAACGATCATTCGCAATGCTTTGGAGGATGGTGTTGCAATGGCACATGTGTTATCGATGCATGCTTAGAATTTTAATATCATTAATCATCGAATGTATAATTTAAACACTATTTACTATGAAAAATCTTAAAAAACTCAACAGACAGGAACAAAAAGCAATTAACGGAGGAGCTCTTAAAAGATGTACAGACCATTCCCAATGTTTTGGAGCATGGTGCTGCAATAACATATGCGTACCAACTGCATGCATTGAGGCTTAACTGAAACAAACTAAAATTAAAACTGCTATGAAAAATCTTAAAAAACTAAACCGGAATCAACAAAAGGAAATAAAAGGTGCTGGTCCGATAACCAAATGTAAGAACTCGTCACAGTGTGGCTTCGGGGAGTGCTGCTCCGGCGGAATGTGTATTGCTTCCGATATACCGAACTGTGAACCTATAGAATAAAATACAGAGTATGAAATTTAAAATTTCACCGGACATCCGCAATAAGCGGATGTTTTTTTATTGATAAAATGTCATAGCCATTCAATACAGGTGTAAAACTTTAATAAATCCTTAATTTTGTCACATCATTGGTCAATTTTAAAAAATTGAATTATTTTTGCATATCCTAAAATCTCACGCTTTGAATTATACTGACGAACTTATCTTAAATCCTGCCGATATTGCCGAAACTCTTAGCAACCTTCCTGCTGATGAAAGGCTCCTGGCGTTTTTAAAGGTTCCTAAAGAATACAAAGCAGAGGTTTTCTCCCATCTTGATCCTGATTTCCAGGAGGAAACGATCAGAAGTATCGGTAGTGATGAAGTTTCAGAGATCCTGAATGCGATGACTCCGGATGACAGGACTGCCCTGTTTGAAGATTTTCCTGATGAGCTTATTAAGTATTCAATCAATCATCTTAACCCACAGGAAAGGAGGATTGCATTAAAGCTTTTAGGATACCATTCCGACTCCATTGCCCGTCTGATGACTCCGTATTACATCCAGATCCGTAAGGAATGGACTGTGAAGAAATGTTTACAGCAGATCAAGAAAGTAGGAAAAAGGGTGGAAACAATGAACCATCTGTATGTAGTAGATGAAAGAAACCGCCTCATTGACGATTTAGCGCTTGGTAGTCTATTACTGGCAGAAGAAGATACTCTTGTTTCGGAATTAACGGATAACCACTTTGTTGCCATTACCACAATGACCTCAAAAGAGGATGCAGTTACCTATTTCGAAAAATATGACCGCACCGCACTTCCCATTATCACGGAATCAGGAGTCCTTGTAGGGATTGTAACCATCGATGACATCCTTGACCAGATCGAACAGCAGAACACCGAAGATATCCAGAAATTCGGGGGTCTTGAAGCCCTTGATTTACCATACACCCAGACTTCCCTCATCGAAATGGTCAAAAAAAGAGGAATGTGGCTGATCATATTATTCTTTTCCGAAATGCTTACTGCCTCGGCAATGGGATATTTCGAGGATGAAATTCAAAAAGCCGTTGTACTGGCATTATTTGTCCCATTAATTATCTCCAGTGGTGGAAACTCCGGCTCACAGGCTGCAACGCTTATCATCCGGGCGATGGCACTTCAGGAAATCGGATTAAAAGACTGGTGGTATGTAATGAGGAAAGAAATCTTTACCGGGTTGTTCCTCGGAGGAATACTTGGCCTTATCGGATTTTTAAGGATCATGATCTGGCATGAAGCCGGGTTCTTCAGCTATGGTGCCCATTGGGTATATGTAGGTTTAAGCGTAGCCGTTTCCCTGGTATTGATTGTGCTTTGGGGAACCCTTTCCGGTTCGATGGTTCCATTCATTCTAAAAAAATTAAAACTCGACCCTGCAACGTCATCTGCTCCTTTTGTAGCTACCCTAGTGGATGTTACAGGATTAATAATTTACTTTTCCGTAGCCGGACTTTTCTTAACCGGTAAACTTTTATAGCGAAAACGTACCTAAAATAAAAAAAGCTTCATAATATGAAGCTTTCTTATCTTTAGTCATAAATACCATCTTTAAAATCTGGTAACTGTGTGTACTTTGAAGGGTTTTCAGTCTCTGTCGACTGAACGACAACAGCTGGATTAAAGTGATATTGATTAAAAATATCCATTGTTGGTATCCATCTTAATGTACTTCCTTCCCTAAAATATATCTTTCCATTATTTGGATTTTGCATCAGCCCGTTATCTAGAAAAATCGGAGTTCTTACTTCAGTTTGAGTAGTAGAAATTAAACTGCTGATAGATGGAAGATCAAATTTAAAACTTTTATTAATAAAGAGCCCATCCCATGTAGCTTGATTATCAATATGTCTCCATTTTCCCATAAATTTAATGTAATACAAAGTATGCCCATTATCGTTTACCCTTGCAAAATCACCATTATAAGCAATAAATGGAGAGGGAGGAGCACTCTTTGATTCTAACTCTATCTTTGATGATTGAATTTTACTATTTTTTTTAATGTCTGTATTATTTACTAATACTTCGTCATCACTGGAACATGAAGTAATTAGAAGCATAGTAGTCAAAAGAATTAATGTTTTTCTCATAAATTAAATTAGTTAAGAGACCAAATATAGAGATTTATAAAAAATATTACACTACAAAATGAATTAAATAGTAAAAAATCCTTTATCAATAGATAAAACAGAGATTTTATCTAAAAATAAAACAATAAATAATGAATTATTAATATTTTTATCATCAGGAAAACTTTTGTAATTTTAGGCAAAGTCTAAAAATGAAAGTTATTTCTCTGGTACCCTCTATTACGGAGGCTCTATTTGATTTGGGTTTAACTGAAGATGAGATTATCGGAAGAACAAAATTCTGTATTCATCCCAAAGACAAAATCAAAAACGTTCCCGTTATCGGTGGAACAAAAAATCTGAATATCGAAAAGATTAAAGGCCTGCAACCAGACCTTATCCTTGCCAATAAAGAAGAAAACATCAAAGAACAGGTAGAAGCTTTGATGGAAGATTTCAAAGTGGTTGTAACCAACGTTGAAACTATTGAAGACAATTATTATCTACTGAAAACTCTGGGCAATATCTTTCAAAAAGAAGAAAGGGCTAAAGCCTATAATCTAAAGATCTACGAGGTTTTAAATCAGACTAAAATCAGCTCTAAGATCAAGGCTGCCTATCTCATCTGGAAAAACCCTTATATGACAGTAGGTGCGGATACTTTTATTCACAGGATCTTGACGGAAATAGGTTTTGAAAACAGCTTTAAAGATAAAACCCGCTATCCGGAGGTAACCATTCAGGACCTGGCAGATACAGACCTGATCATGCTTTCTTCAGAACCTTTCCCTTTTAAAGAAAAACATATTGCAGAATTAAAGGAATATTACCCTGATAAAAAAATAATCATCGTAGATGGAGAAGCTTTCTCCTGGTATGGGACCCATATTGCAAAATGTGGAAACTACTTTAAGGAACTGGTGGCTGAAATTGATTTATAAAATGCCATAGAGTACAGTTATCCTAAACCATGATTTCAGACATAAAATAAAAAACTCCGGCTTGACTTCCGGAGTTATATTTTTATAGATGTTGATCAATTAAAGGATCTTTGAAACTTCATTACAAAGCCATTCCAATAATTCGCGGTCTTCACTGGTAAACGGATCTATTGTGTGGGAATCGATATCTATCTGCCCTACATTTTCACCATTTTTAAAGATAGGAACCACAATTTCTGCCTTTGTATCTATCGAACAGCTTAAATAATTAGATTCCTGATGAACGTCAGGAACCACAAACGTTTCATTGGAAACAGCAACCTGTCCGCAAATTCCTTTCCCATAAGGGATGATGGTGTGATCTGTCTCTGCTCCTACATAAGGACCCAATATCAATTCTTCTTTGTCTCCATTTTTAAAATAGAAACCTGTCCAGTTGAAATAGGAGATCTCCTGATCCAACAGATGGCAAACTTTCTGGAGTTTTTCTTCTGTATTATGTTTTGGACTTTCAAGAATAGAAGAAAGTCTTTTCTTTAATTCTGACATTATATTATTGTTTTAAGAAAATTGTTTGAAGGAAAGCTCTTCTTTATAACCGAACATTCCACGCTCTTTGATCATTTCTGCAACTCCTTCCGGAACCTGAGTTTCCCAGCCTTTGATATTGCAGGCGATTTTTCTCAATATTTCTCTGGAGTATATTTCCAGGAATTCCGGATTATAGTTTTCAATATCTACGATACGGTTATTGAGTTTGAAATATTTATAGAGCTCTTTTAAGTTTTCCTCTACTTTTAGCGTTGATGAATCTAACAACTCATGAGTTTCAGGATCCTTATACGGATATAAGTAAACCCTCATTCCGTTACGGAAAAATTTACCAAAAGCTTCCAGGATTCCTCCTGAAAGATTCTTATAGTATTTCTCGTCAAACACCATCAACAGGTTATTTACCCCCATCGCAACTCCTATATTTCCGCTTGTATATGAGGCAAAATAATCGATCAATCGGTAATATTCGGAGAAGTTCGATACAATTACGGTATATCCTAATTTACCGAGGATATCCACCCTGTCCATAAAGTCTCTTTCATCGATATCACCATCAGCACGAAGGTTGGAAATGGTAATTTCAATCAGGATTTCCGTTTGTTCTTCCGTACAGGCAGCATCCTTCATAAATAGATCAATACCGTTTTGCAGCATATCAATATTCACTTTGGTCACCGGCCTGAAACTTCCTCTTACCGCAAAGATATTCTTCTTGTATAAAATATCTGCAGGAAGCATGTTATTACCCTGGCTATTAAAAATAACGGCATCCGTCATATTGTTTTTCACCAACTGTAAAGACATCAGCCTGTTATCCACATAATCAAACGCCGGCCCGCTGAAATCTATCATATCAATTTCCAGATTGTCGGTCGCTATGTCATCATATAATGACTCGATTAAGGTTCGTGGATTATCATAATATGTAAAAGCTCCAAAGATCAGATTTACTCCTAAATTTCCAAGAGTCTCCTGCTGTAATGTAGCATCATTCTCTTTAAACTTTACGTGGATAACGATTTCGTTATAACCTTCGTTTTCTTTTACCTGAAAACGGATTCCTACCCAACCGTGACCTTTAAGCGTTTTATCAAAATTGATGGTTGTTACCGTATTGGCATAGGAAAAAAATTTTCTGTTCGGGCTGTTTTCCCTGGAAATCCTTTCTTCGATCAAGGCAACTTCATAGCGAAGCATTTTACGAAGTCTGTTCTGAGTTACATACCTGTTTTTAGCTTCTTTTCCATAGATCGCATCACTAAAATCTTTGTCATAAGCAGACATCGCCTTAGCGATTGTACCCGAAGCGCCTCCTGCTCTAAAAAAATGCCGAACAGTCTCCTGCCCTGCTCCAATTTCCGCGAAAGTACCATAAATAGTAGGATCTAGATTAATTGTTAATGCTTTTTGTTTAGGAGTTAGTTTCTGATACATTAGGACATTAAATTTTTTGTAAATTTACCAAAATTAATACCAACCTCAAAACAAAATGAAGTTGAAATTTTTAGGAACAGGTACTTCCCAGGGTGTACCCGTTATTGGCTGCACATGTGAGGTCTGCACTTCGGATAATCCCAAAGACAGCCGCTTACGATCTTCCGTAATGATCACTACAGAAGAAAACCGAAAAATACTCATCGACTGCGGCCCGGATTTCAGGCAGCAGATGTTGGTGAACCACGAAACGACGGTAGATATCGCTTTAATTACGCACGAACATAATGACCACATCATCGGCCTTGATGATATGCGGCCCCTTATCTTCAAAAGCGGCCAGAATATGCCCATATACTGCAATGAAAGAGTAGGAAACGAAATTAAAAACCGTTTTCCTTATGCCTTTGCGGATGTAAGATATCCGGGAGCTCCGGCCTTTGATCTGCACGAAATAAAAAACCAGCCTTTTACCATTCTTGATACGTTGATTACTCCTATTGAAGTCATGCATCATCAGATCGCTATTTTTGGATATAAATTCAAGAAGCTTGCCTATATCACAGATGCAAGCTTTATTTCCGATGTAGAAAAGGAAAAGCTGAAAGATCTTGATGTTTTAATCTTAAATGCGATCAGAAAATTTGATCCCCATCCTGCCCATTTTATAGTTCCGGACACGATAAAGCTGTTTGAAGAGCTTCAACCCAAACAATTATTCCTTACCCATATCAGTCATCATTTAGGATTGCATGATGTTGAAGATAAATTACTTCCGCCCGGAATGCACCTGGCTTACGATGGCCTCGAATTAAATTTTTAAAGAAAAATTGATAAAAAGTTTTCAGATTGTAAGAAAAGTTTCTATATTTGCACACCAATTTAAAGCAAGCCCAGGTGGCGGAATTGGTAGACGCGCTGGTCTCAAACACCAGTTCTTAGGAGTACCGGTTCGATCCCGGTCCTGGGTACAAGACCGGAAAGAGGTGATAATTCACTTTCTTTCCGGTTTTTTTTAGCCCCTAACTCATTGTTTATCTGATATATATAAGAGAGTAAAACATTAGGTCGGGTGGTTCGATAATGATTTTTTGAAAATTGCAATTTTTGGGGAAATATCGAACCAATTATTTTGCGTTTCACGTCAATATCCCCGTCAGTATAGATTTTCGCAAGATCTACCAGGTTCGATAATGCTTGGTCTAGTAGTTTTAAAAAATCTATTTTTTTATTATCTTTTCCTTTAGTTAATTTAGCTTCGAGCTTTTCAATTTGCCCTTTACATTCGGTTTTAATTTCAAAATAATCTTCATCATCAATTACCCCTTCCATCAGTTTATTTCTCGCCTGTTTCAATCTGCTGTTTAAACGGTCTATCTCTAATAGAATTACTTTCCTTTCTTTTTGGGGATTATTAATTAATTTTTCAAAATTTTGTTTCAATACCTTTTTTAAGTAGTTTTTTATAGATGCGCGCATTTCCAATGACTGCAATAGCTCTAAAAATTTTGAATTAATAATCTCAGATTTGTACCGGTATGAACACGGAGACTGGCAATGGTAGTAATAATATTTATTTCCAGAACGTCCCGTAGAAGCACTACCGGTGATCAGATGACCACAATCCGGACAAACTAGGAAACCTCTTAATGGTAAATTATCGTCAGACAATACTTTTACATTGGGTCTGGCTGGATTCACATTTCCATCCATTATACATTGAACTTTTTCGAATAGTTCTTCACTTATCAGAGGTTCGTGAATACTTTTAACAAAATGAGCCTCCTCTTCATTGAATTGCTCCACGTAAATCTTCCCACAATATGCGGTATTGCGTAAACTTGCAAGAAAGGCACTTATCTTAACTGATTTCCCTTCCTTTCTGTTCATCATATCCATTATCTGGCTCGCTGAATATACGCCTTTTGACATTTCGTTAAATGCCCATCTCATGTTAGAAGCTTCTGGTTCCTTCAGAGTTACATACTTTTTTCCGTTCTCCGTTATTTTGTTAGCATAGCCGTAAGGCGCCCTTCCCATTAATCTGCCTTCTTTTTTAGCGCGGCGCATTCCATAATAAGTATTCAAAGCGCGCCTGTCGTTTTCGACTTCTGGCGCAGCAAGATATATAGCCAACATCATTTTATTTTCTGGAATTGAAAGATCTAAAGGTTGCTCAATGGCCTGCGGCTCTACGTTAATTTTCCTAAGTATATTAATCATTTGATAGGCATCACCAGCGTTCCTGCTGAAGCGATCCCATTTTGTAAAAAGCAGTAGATTCGTTTTCGAGCTTTTTTTCTTAAGTGTATCCAGTAATTTAATCCACTCTGGCCTGTTAAAAGTCTTTGCTGAGTAATCTTCATAAATTATTTGGCCTACCTGAATGCTATTGTTTTCACAGTACCGTTTCAATCGCTCCTCCTGATCTCTTTGTGAGTATCCCTTATCTGCTTGCTCATCAGTTGACACACGGATATATAAATCGGCTTTTTTCATATATAAATCTTAGAAAATATTATTGTTCTAAAAAACGCTTTGTAGTAATTGTTGATAGCATTTTTAAAAATTCTATAATCAGTTCCGCTTCTGCTATAGTCAGCTCAATTTTTTCCTCTTCTTTAAAAATTTTGAGAATCTCATCAATGCTAATATTTTTAATTTCAAGTTTCCTTTCCATGACCGATATCTTTTAAATAAAAATATCCGGCGTAATTAATCACAATTAATTGAGGCACTTACTTGCAACACTTGGCTGAGAAGTGCAAATTAATCTTAACATAAAAACGATAGTTTATCGCACTTTTATGTTTACTCAAAAGATACTGCCGAAAGCAGTATTCCACACAAACGCATTAGCAAAGGCTCACTCCCACCCGTAAGTTTGCATTAGCAACAGAATTCATAATTTTGTTATTATTTTAAAGTGGCAGCAAGATTTGTTGCGAAGAAATTCATCATTCTTAGATTCAACTAAAATACAAATAATCAGTTGAATGTTAAAATTGTACAGTATAAATCTAATTATACTTTGTAAAATTTTGTAGGGACGGATTCTGAAATCATATGAAGCAATTATGCATAGTTCCTAATAATGACACCTTGATTGCCTAGTAATAAGAAGACTTATAAAGAACAGTACTGTGTATAAAACATTTTTAGCCATAATTTGAAGCCAAGGGCCTATGAATTCAATTATCCAATTTGCTTTTTAAGCTCCTCCTTACTTGGAAGGATAGCCTTATACTCTTTTGCAAAAATAGTATTGTTGTTTTCTGGAAGTGTAAACTCGATCACTGTTTTGTTCTCTTCTTTGCAAAGAATAATTCCAATGGTAGGGTTCTCTTCTTCCAACTTCACTTTTCTGTCATAATAATTGACATACATCTGCATTTGCCCAATATCCTGATGGGTTAGCTTTCCAATTTTTAGATCAAAAAGTACGAAGCACCTCAATAAACGATTGTAAAACACTAAATCCACAAAGAAACTGTCGCCTTCGAATGTAAATCTGCGTTGTCGCCCTTCAAAGAGAAAGCCCTTTCCTAATTCCAGCATAAAATGCTCTAATTTATTGATGATCCCAGTTTCCAAATCACTTTCGGAATAGCGATTATCTTCTTTTAGATCTAAGAATTCCAAAACATAGTGACTTTTTAAAACATCGGTCGGTTTTTCTATGATCTGTCCTTTCTGGGCTAACTTCTTCACTTCTTTCTCGCTCCTGCTTAATGCCAACCTTTCATATATAGCTGAATTAAATTGTCTTGTAAGCTCTCTAACACTCCAGTTATTCTGGCTCGCCTCTATTTCATAGAAATTTCTCTCATCTGAGTTTTCGATCTTCATTAATTGAATGTAGTGAGACCACGATAATGAGAAAAAAGAATTACGAGACACTGATTCATAAATTACAGCCTCAGCAGAATTACGAGACGCTGTTTCGTATTTTTCAGAAATTCTATTTTGATACATTAAATAAAACTTTCTCATCCACTGCAAATTATCCACAGAATAGCCTCTGCCGAATTCTTTTGTCAATTGTTTACTTAGATTTTTCAAGGTTTCTTTTGCTACCCTGCTCTGTCCTTTCCGTCCTGCTCATTCTCAATGATTACCTTACCTATTTCAAAATAAGTCAATAACATAGCTGTATTGATATTTCGAACAATACTACTTTTAGCATTTTCGATTAACTGCTTTATTGAAATGAAAAGATGTGATGACAATTGACTCATACTTACAAATTTAAAATTATTTCTTTACTAAATATCGCTATTATATGGTGGTAAATATGCCATTTTAAGGATATTAAAAAAAAATTTGCTGCATCTGGCTGTATGTGGCAGTACTTGGCTTTGTGACATAAAAAACACAAAGTAAAAAACTACGTACGACTTCATTAATAATTAAGATTTTCACTATCTGAAACTAAATTTATATCTATTAAATCTGTAAACTATTTTCCATAATAAACCGGTAAAAAGGCAGCTAAGGTATTGTTGCCAGCCAACGCTTTTCCAGCCAAAAGACTACGGCATAAACGGTTTCCTCCCTAAAGGTACCCTCCAATTATTCCGTTTCCTTTTGGTTATTATCCATTGTCAACATTTCATATCTGCTTTCTTTTTTCCAGTTTTTCTTTTGAAAAATATTCTATGACGTCTGAAAGGCTTTAGGAATAAGCTGGAGAAGGGATGGGAAACAAATCTAAAATATAATAGGTACGGGAAACCCAAGTCTCTGCCGTACAAGAGCAATCACATGGATTTTAATATTGTCAATGAAATAAAATTAATCTACTCACGAAAAGGAAACTCTGAGAAATTAATAAGCTGTTCACGCGATGCCGTTGATGTATTTCGTCACTACTTTGACCCTGATGAAATAGATTATAGAGAATCGTTCTTTGCATTATATCTAAATCAGGCAAACAAAGTTTTAGGGATAAAGAAAATATCCGAATCAGGAATTACCTCAACGATAGTTGATGTAAGAATTATTATGCAAGCAGCCCTATTGTGCAATGCAACTGCCATTATAGTAGCACATAATCACCCATCAGGAAATTTAAAACCCTCAGCGGAAGACTTAAAAATTACTCTGAGCATAAAAAGTGCATCAGAATTTTTAAATATTAAATTATTAGATCATTGTATTCTAACTTCAACAGATTATATGTCGTTTGCCGATGAATGCATCTTTGAATAAGTTTTACAATTACTAGAGTAAGCGACAATCCTTCATTGTCGCTTATTTAAAATTCGGCGAAAAGACAATCCGTTCCTTTGGTCGGAAAAGTCTTTTCGCATATTGTAAGGAGTAACCCTATTGAAAAAATTAGCTTACATCAATTTTCTCAAAAAGGTTACACGGACATAGTAAGGTTATATCAGATAACCATAGATGTAAAACAAAAGGCTATTTCATCAGAAATAGCCTGAAATTTTAAATGATGATTTCTTATAAAGTTCCTACACTTTGAGGATTAAACTGGAAATTTACTTCCTGCTTATTACCCATATTATCCGAAATCCAAATATCAAAACTTTGAGAGACTGAAGATTCGGAAGTATAGTATAATCTGAATTCCTTTTTACTTAGCGGATAGAAATCATTAGGAACAAAGGATGGATTGTCAAATAACCGCAAACTTCCGACTCCTTCAGATTGAAAATACCGTAGCGAGTAAGTAGTACCCGCATAATTTCCACTCGGTATAATGCGACATCTGATCTCTACAGTTTCACCTTTAGAAATGTATTTCTGAACAGGCATCACCTCTACCTCAAAAGGAAAATTCTGCTGAATTTCCAAAGTATCCTTCTCACATGATTGTATAAGTAATAAGATTATCACCGGAATGATGAAACACCCTAGCAATAATTTAAATTTATGATCAAGTATATTTTGCATTTTATATTATTTTTAAAAATTACATCTTATTCCAACACCAAATAGGGCTTGTAACTGCGCCGTCTGACTATTTTTCAAATATCGAAGTTGCCCGTTGACCAGGAAAACCAAATGTGGTGTCAGATAGCTTTCGATGGACAACTTACCATTTACCCCATAAATAAAGTGATCTGTTCCGGTAAGCATTGAACCGTCATATAGCAATTCATTGCCTTTATTAACCTGTTCATATCCTGCCAGAACACCAATTCCCATATTAAGATTAACATTTCGCATGAAATCGCCCCATACGTAAAAACTGTAGCCTCCATTAAACAGAAACATTTCTATCGGGATATCGTAGTTGGTATACTCATAATACTTTCTGCTATATTCTGCCAGCCCAAACAGATAATTTCCTTTCTTTCCATAAGAGATAAGCCCTGCTGATAAAACATAATTTTGTTTTTCGGGAGAATTAGGAAATACAGAATAGGATATTTCAAATCCTTTTTGCTTCGGAATCATCTGCTGTGCAAATGACCTTGAACTCATTGTTAAAATGAAAACCACTGCTATCAATAACCTGTTCATCTTAGTTGGTTTTAAAATTTAAACTATTGATCAGTTTCGCGTTGATCAGTTCCCTATTCTCAAGCTGAATTTTTTGATGTCGTCCTCCGTTTCTTTCAAGAACTTCAATCTCCGAAACCTGATCCTCTAACAAAGTAAATTGCTCCAATAAATAAACTCCTATAACATTGGAATGGCGAGTTGCAGTCAAAGAGGGAGAGTAAACTCTGATTGGTTCCAATAACTTATCTTGAATAACAGTTCTCTTTAAGTTCTTCTTATCAACGATCTTAAAGTTGACGATTTCAATTTCGTAAGCGACGTTGCTGCTGTTATCAACCTGTAAGGTAAAGTAGAATTTATTGTCATTCACGTGTAATGCACGGACAGAAAACTGAATACCGAAGCTCTTTGACGCAATATGTTTAATGGTCTTTCGGCTCTTTCGATACAGGTTTTCCATGATCAATTCTGTAAGTGCTGAAGAGCTTCCTTTGAGATCTTCAAAAAGTACATCGGTTGAATATTCCCTCTCAATGCTTCTCTGCATTTTTACAAGATCATAACTGAGGACATCAGGAAATGCGCTATAAAAGACATCGAAACTGTAAAATTTTCCATCTTCTGTAATGACAGAAAAATTGGTTTCCTCTTTAAAATCCCTGACAGCCGACTTAATCCGAAGAACATTTCCGATGGGTTCAGCTTTATTAGCAACCAAAAGATCGCTTCCCAGATCGACATATTTTATTGATGAAGGGAAAATAACATGAGTGGTTTTACTGTAAGTCACCTGCATCCTGAAAGGTTCCAGCTTTGCCCCTTCCAATGAAACATGGGTCATCACGGAATCCTGACCAAATGCTCTGCTTATAAACAGCAGAAACAGAATAATAAGAATATAATGGCTCTTTTGTGTATTCATTTTTAAATTTTTTGATTAATTATTTTTAGGTACCAACAAGACCTGATGGCCTGCTTTTACAGTTACTTTTAGCTGCCGCACCCTTTTTTGAAAATAGCCGGACAACCCTTGTATAACACCCCTGCTTAAATCGGCAGCAACCTGCTGGCCAGCTGATTGGGTCATCATAATGTTGGTACCGGAAGTCTGGCTCATATTGGCAACAACATCACTGACCGCATTTTGCACCGGTGAATATGGAACATATAACCCCAATTGCCCATCATTATCATAGATATTGATTTCTACAGTATAGACGCTGCCCTTATATTGAATGGAGGATATTGTTAACTGAAGTCGCCCACCCTGAAATTTACCTGAAGCGATAAGCAAACTTCCAGGAGGAAGTTCTGTACGCCCTAGCTGCAATGCCTCGATCAGTCTTATGGATAGAGTACTTTCATTGACTATAGTCTTAGTCTCATAGATAATGCCTTTTATCGCATTTTTAGACTGACCTGAAATTACCTTTTCATTTTGAACATTATAAAACCTATTTTGATTCAAACCTGCGACAAAAGCACTGTCTGACGTCTCTCTGTATAATGAGGAAACAATATTGGAATGTGCAGGTCTTACTGAAGTCAGTTCAACTTTCTTTTCAGTAGATTTGTTAGGCTCTTCTTTTGGTGCAGACTCTTCCTGTCTTGGAGTTGTCGGAAGGTATTTGGCTACCATCTGGTACGATTTTTCCATCAGTTCTAACTGATCGTTCATTCCAAGACCTGCTGGAACAGCATTGTTCTGCATCGCTTCATTCTTTAACCTTGAAATTTCTTTCCTCAGATTATTGACTTCCTGATCATCCCGGCCATAGAACGAACTCAAAGTCTGCTGTGCATTACGATAACTGTTCACTGCATTCTGATCGGATTGCTGAAGAGTACTCTTATTAGATGTTAAAGCAGAAGTATTACTATTCGAATTTAAAGTACCCTGGTCATTCCAATAGTCCGCTAAAGTGGTTATCGTATTCCTTTTCTCTTCATTTTTTTGCTCCAACAGCTGTTGCTCATAAGCCTTTTGCTTATCCGACTGCAACTGTCCATCCTTTGCCTGTGGAATAGCAGCATTAAAACCTGCTTCTTCTACTAAAGTATTATTGGATTTTGGTTTAAAAATAAGGTAAAAGCAAGTTGCACAAACGGCAGCCATCAGGAAATAAATAACCGGCTTCTTCACTCTCTCCCATTGGGCTTTCGGATGATTACCCAAGTCATTGGAATTTTGAGGAAGATCATTTTCTGTGATATTAATTTTCTCTGGATCTTTCATGCTCTATTCTTTTGCTGGTGAGTTTACTGTATCATTATGTCCTGAACTTCTTTCTATAGTCTTCTTAGAAATTCCGTCAATATGATTAATATACATGGTATTTCTTCTTTGACCTGTAGAAATAAAGACGTTGACAATAACAATGATGGTTAGCAGAACATAACCACCAAAGAAAACTTTGGTTAACAATCTTTGCTTCGCTATAGGAAGAACCTTCCAATGATTCTCCGTCTTTAAAACATACTGTTCGATTGTATCTCTTAATTTTTTCATTGCGGTCATGTTAGCGTTCAACAGTTTCTACATCTTTGTTTTCAATCACGTTGAATTTTTCTATCGTAAATCCCTGTGGATTGCTGTCAGACCGTACGGAGTTCACCAGTGAGCAGTTCGTTACCAAATTTCTGATGGTAAGAGTACTGGATCTGATAATAAACTGTCTGGCATAAGTTTTTACATCATAAGGATAACTGTCGAAGTTCGCAACAACACTGTCCACTTCAATCCTCTGCTGGATATTACCGGAAATGATCCTGTTATAGTATCCTTTCTCCTGTAGGTCCTTATAGTAGTTGAATGCGGATTGGTCAGACAAATTGAAGGCTCTTTTCACATTACTCTCGATGGCATTTTTATCAGGTGCTATCGTGAAGAACAATTCGTGAAATCTTCTCACATGCTCTCTTGCCTCGACCGGTCTGTTGATCGACATATCCTGTGATAGTGCTACCATCAGGGATTTGCCGTTATCCAGCACATAAATCTTCTGACGCTGCTCTTCAGCAAACTCGTAGGATTTAAATACCACCACGCCCACAACACCAAAACATAACACCACAAAAACGAACGTAAACAATCGAATCTGCTTGAAACTGCTCTCAATATTTCTTAAAGTTTTAAATTCCATAGAACTGTATTTTTATTTTAATAATCTTCCCGAAATATTTCCTGTTGCCGAACCTACTGCTGCTCCAGCAACATTGCTCGACTTCGCAGCAGTTTGGTTCACATTGCGCATAAAATTGCCAGCACCTCCTGCCTGAATTATCCAGCCTGTAACAGTTGGCACTGTAAAGTAGCCAATGATACCGATTACCATATAGATAATATACACGGTATTGGAAGTATCAGGAATAAAAGTGGGGTCTGCGAGCATCTCAATATCCCGTTCTAAAATCAAAGTCTGTATCTTGGCAAGTATAGCACTGAATATATCAGCAACCGGAAGCCATAAATAAACACTAACGTATCTTGTCAACCATTGAGTTAAAGTGGTCTGAAATCCATCCCAGACGGAAATGGCAAAGGCAATGGGTCCCAAGATTGAAAGGACAATCAGAAAAAAGGTTCTGATGGTATCAATAACCAGTGCAGCAGCCTGGAATAGTATTTCTAAAAATTCACGAAAACCATCTCTGATATCTTTCTTAATGGCAAACATCTCTCTTTCAATATACATTCCCGACATGGTAACCAGATCCGAAGGCGACCAACCCAGCTCCTCCAATTTTTTGTCAAACTCTTCGTTGGAAATCAGATAAGCCATCTCTGGATTTCTGAGCATAGCTTCCCTCTCTAAAAGATCCTTTTTCTGCTGCAGGTCATTCATATCCAATACCTGATTTTCCAGCATTGAATGACCTCCCTGAACAATTGGGCTCATAATGCCATTTAATCCTCCTAGAACCAATGTTGAGAAAAACATAATGCAGATGCCAATGGCAAAAGGTCTCAACATGGGAAATAAATCAATAGATTCTGCACGACTCAATGACTGCCACACTTTTAAAGCCACGTAAAACAACGCGCCCAGACCAGCAACTCCTTTTGCCACTGCAGCCATATCAGCACACATGGGCATCATTTCTTCGTAAACGGAACGCAGTACTTCGTGTAAGTTGTTTGGTTCCATTTTACCAGTATTTTTGATTGGAGGTTCCGTAAAGATCTAACACCCTTTGCGTGTTGTTCTGTTTTTTTGCTCTGAGATAACTTACCGAAATATTCTTATTGGTGTAGTACCGTACCAGATTATGATAAGCTTTAACTTCTTTATACACCCGGTCAATAACATCCATTCTTTCCTTATCATTAAGCGAGAGGCCATTTGAAGTAATAATCTCTTTGAGTTCTTTCAGCAGCTCCGTACTTTCCGTAAGAAGAGCAGAATAACCATTGGCAATAGATGCTAATTCCTGCGTATTAAAGTTGGGATCATTTAGCATTTTACCGAAATTATTGACATACATCTCTGAAACGTCACCCACTAAAAGAACGGTTTGCTGAACCTTTCGGGCATCTTTTACCAAATTGTTGACGGCTTTGAGCTTATCGTAATACTCTTTACCCTGCTCGTACACCTTTTTAACCTCATTGAAGTTTTTAACAACGTTGGATACCGTCGATGAAGTCTGTACAATTTCGTTGGCAGAGTTCAAAATACCTGATGCCAGATTAGCAGGGTCAGTTACTACAAATTGTGCTTTGGCAAAGGTGATAGTAGCGAAGAATACCACCATTACTATTTTAATGATTAAATGTTTCATTGTTGTAAAATTTTAATTGATTAATGGTCTTTCGTATTCGATTTGATTCTCTTAAGAGAAATCCGCTTGATGGCATGTTCTACATTACCGTCAAGTTCCAATGCAAGATTCATCACTTCCATCTTTTCTGTTTCTTCAGTGGTATAAGCCAGGTATTCCTCAGTGGACACTTCGGTGGCATAGACTGCAGAGTGCGTTCCGCCGAGTCCAATCCAAACTTCCTTGTACAATCTTCGTGGATCATTATTCATATTAATAGAAAGAACCTGGGATTTTTCTTTATCAGTCAATCCCAGCATGGCCTGAATATCATCAAACTTGTTCATATATTTTCGCTGGTCGAGAAGAATCTTACAGTCCGAATTGTTGATAATACTTTCCTTCACAATCGGTGACTGGATAATATCATCGACTTCCTGAGTAACCACGATAGCCTCTCCGAAAAACTTTCTTACCGTCTTGAATAAATACTTGATGTACTCCGCCATTCCTTCTTTAGCAATCGCTTTCCATGCTTCTTCAATGAGTATTAGTTTTCTGATCCCTTTAAGTCTTCGCATCTTATTGATGAAGACCTCCATAATGATAATCGTAACTATTGGAAAGAGAATTTTATGATCTTTAATGGCATCGATTTCAAAGACGATGAAACGTTTGGATAACAAGTCCAGCTGCTTTTCCGAATTGAGCAAATAGTCGTACTCCCCTCCTCTGTAGTAAGGCTCCAATACATTGAGAAAGTTGGCAATATCAAAGTCTTTTTCCCTGACTTTCTTCTGTTCCAGTATTTTCTGATAATCATCTTTGACATAATCATAGAATCCATTGAAAGACGGATGATGATCATTGGATTTTATCTTTTCAATATATCCGCTGACTGCATTGGACAATGCTACTTCTTCTGAGCGGGTCGGTGGTTCATCATCTCTTTTCCAAAGCGTTAAAATCAAGGTTTTGATACTTTCTCTTTTTTCTATATCAAAGACGCCGTCATCGGTATAGAATGGATTGAAAGCAATGGGATTATCCTCTGTATAGGTAAAATAAACCCCATCCTCACCTTTGGTTTTTCCTTTAATCAATTCACATAATCCCTGGTAGGAATTTCCCGTATCAACTAGAAGGACATGGGCGCCCTGCTCGTAATACTGCCTTACCATGTGATTGGTGAAGAAAGACTTACCACTTCCCGAAGGTCCGAGGATGAACTTGTTTCTATTGGTAATAATCCCCTGCTTCATTGGTAGATCCGAAATATCCAAATGAATCGGCTTTCCTGTCAAACGGTCAGCCATCTTGATCCCAAAAGGGGATGGAGAATCCTGATAGTTTGTTTCTGCGGTGAAAAAACATAATGCTGGTTCTATGAAAGTATAGAAGCTTTCTTCACTTGGGAAGTCCCCCGCATTGCCAGGAATTCCCGCCCAATATAAGGTCGCTGTATCCGTTGTGTTGTGGCGGGGTTTGCATTCCATAAGTGCTAATGCACTTCCTGTATCATTCTTTAACTGCTTTAATTCGTGAGGACTATCAGACCATGACATCACATTGAAGTGGGCACGGACAGACTGCAGTCCATAAGAATGGGCTTCATTCAGATACTTTTCAATCCACTCTTTATTGATCTGATTAGCTCTGCTGTATCTTGCGAGTGAATGCATATTCCTCGCTGATTTTTCAAACTGCCGGAGATTTTCATCACTGTTGTCAATAAACAAATACTGGTTATACATGTGATTGCAGTTGAGTAAAAGTCCCACGGGGGAAGCAAACGACAGCAGGCAATCACTGCTGTCTGTGCTTAACTTTTCATAACGACTGTGCGAGGATACGGTTCCAGGCAAATCCTCGGTGTCAGACAACGTATGCATACTGATACGGTTGTTACCAATCCGCATTTCTTCAGATCCCAACTTAATGTCCTGCAACGACGGATTGGCTTCACGGGATAATGTGAGATACTGTTCCAGTAAACCTGAGCTTTCTGAAGTTCCTGATATCTCATCTTCACTCATCCTTTCGAGATGTATGTAGCCACTGTCATTCATTATCCGCTCCAGCTGGTCAATAGCTTCTAGAAATCGATCGATGACTTCTTTGTCCTTAATCTCTTTTGGAATCAGCTTACCTTTGCACAGAGATGAAAAGTTACTCTGCATACGCATTCTCTCCTTACTGGTTTTCGTGATGAACAGATAGCAATAATGATTTAAAAACGGTCTCTCATTGAAATGCCTTTCAAATGACTTTGACAGAAAACTCTGGTCTTCTTTCGTTAAGTCAGCATTGTAGTTCTCTTTGATAAACCAATCCTGTTTATGTATTACCGTATAGTCAGGAAGCGTTTTAATAGCTTTGAACCATGCGGAGTGCATCGCTTCATACTCAGCGGAAGCAACGGTAAACAGTTCCGAAAGTTTTACTTTAAAGCAAACCGTAACATCAGCGTCCTTTGATATGATACAGCCATTTTCAATCGCAAGCAATGGAAATTTACTTTCCAAAGTTGCTGCCTTGGAAGAATTTCTCATACACATTCTTTTTTAGAGTTAGCTTTCAGATAACGGTAAATACTCTTACGGCTAATGATGTACTTAGGATGCCTTCTGCGAGCACCTAATTTCATTAAGCCATGTTCTCCGTATTTTCCGTTCAGCGCAAAAGTCTGCCAGATGAGAAGTCCACTAATGAATCCCCCCAGAATGAGACAGAGATAAGTATTGACACCAATCATATACATAATCATGACAGAGATCAATACTCCCAGCAAACCACCGACGAAAATAAAAAGGTACTGTGCTTTAAGACCTTTAAATTCTACCGTCCTCCCTATTCCTTTATTGATATGATAGGTGTCCATAATCATGATTTAAAGGAAGAATGAACGAAGAATTGTCGCTGCAACAATTAAGAAGATACATGCTCCAAACCAGCTTGCAGCGGTCTTACTGGTGTCTGGATCACCACTGCTGAACTTGTTGTAAACCTTTACACCGCCGATTAACCCTACTACCGCACCAATGGCATAAATTAATTGGGTAGCGGGTTCAAAATAAGAGGTAACCATCTGTGTTGCCTCATTGATTCCCGCTGAACCATTACCTTGGGCAAAAATTGAATTAAATGTTACCAATGTTAAAATTGCATACAGCAATTTTCTTCTTTGTTTTTCCATTTCTTGAATTTTAATTTGTTGGAACACTGCGCTCTGCAGGTCTCGGAAACAAATTTGTTCTGGAAAAACGAGGTATTTTTTTCTTGTCTTTGAGCGTACCTATTTGGCTTCAGAAGACACCGCTTCTTGTAATAAATGATAGAAAATACCAGATTGATTTCTGCCATTCATCAAAAAAAAGGGAATCTGCCTAAACAAATTCCCCAATATCGAAACCTTTTACATCATCATTATGTCTGGAAGTATCAACGCTCTGATTTTCCGAATTACTTCGTTGTAAGAGCCTGGCAACCTTCAATGAAGCACCTTCCAATGAGTTCTCTAAAAGATTGAAAAGCTCCGTTCCCTCTATTTTCCGAATAATGTTGACTGCTTCTTCATCCAAGGCGGGCTCTGGGACTTCGTCCTGAAGCAACCGCCCCACAGTACTTAATTCCTGAAAGGTAACCCCTGAAGCAAAACCGCTCTCAATTTTTAAATCACGCTCATAGCGCCACTCTTCTTCTTCATCTACCAAGTCAAAACTGCCTGCAAAAAGCTCCTCCAAGTTTTTACTTACAGCAGAGATTGCTACTTCATCAACTTTGGTTTCTGAATCAAAAATACCAGTGCTCTCATTAAGATGCTGATTCTGGCTTTTAAGGCTATCAATTGGCAATGAAAGTCTTTGATCATCTTTTATTTCCCCTATTAAAATCTCAGACCTCTTATTTTTTTTGATGATCTGCTCAAAGTCATTTTGCTTCTTTGACGTTTTTTCAATCAGCAATAGAATGATCACGATTAATAGTCCTATTATGATAATCTGTTCCATACTTGATCATTAAAAAATTGGTCGGTATTTGTTATTGAAATCGTCAGTGATTTCCTTTTCAAACATTTCAAAATGATACGCCAGGATATTATCCAGATAAGCATACAAAGGAATCTGATCATCGGCGATAATCTGGATAATCCGGGAAAGTCGTTCGTGATATTCAGGACGGATATAAATACTTTTATCACCCCGTTTAGTCATCGTATGATG
Organism: Chryseobacterium sp. B21-037; assembly: GCF_028570785.1. Taxonomy (NCBI): domain Bacteria; kingdom Pseudomonadati; phylum Bacteroidota; class Flavobacteriia; order Flavobacteriales; family Weeksellaceae; genus Chryseobacterium; species Chryseobacterium sp. B21-037. Next base: position 24,500 of record NZ_JALGCB010000001.1, on the reverse strand, counting down.
GGTTAGAAACTGCTCGACATAGCTAACATCTGAGGGCTTCTTATTCTTCAGCCTATTTCTTGTTGTACCTTTTTCCGTTGAAGAATCATCAGTTTGCGCAAGAACTTTTTTGTTTGGACTTCCTGCCATAATGGACATCAGATATTGTTCATCAATATCATTATCTTCCTTATTATTTTTTTCATATTCCATACGCTTATAATTTTACAATTCTTAAAAATTCCTCTATAAACTTGTCCACCCTGCATTGAGCTAGCAGCTTAGAATCTGCAGGCAGCAATGTCGAACGGAAAACAGTCTTTGCTAACATTTCTCCTTCTTTCCGAAATCTTTTACTGTCTGCAATTGTTGTTTCCATAAGGTGTAACCCTAAATCTGTAATTACCTTACTGTAATTTTTGTAAAGAATCGATTTTTCTCTTCCATCTACCTGGTTCCAAAACAAATGAATACTCTTAATCCCTGTTTGATTTTCTTTCATCAAAACATTGGTAAGAACATCAGTAAAACTTAACGTACTCTCCAATACTACACGATCCGCAGTAATAGGAGAAAAAATATAATTGACATTCACCAGGGTCCTTAAAATACCTGCCGTATTAACGGTCCCTGGTAAATCTAAAAAGATGACATCGGGTATTATCTCTAAGCCGTTAACATAAGCTTCCATTTCTTCTAAAACCTTACCGGTTTTACTCTGAAAAATGGGATACGCTTTTTTATTGATACTCGTAAACTGTTTGTGGGCCATCTTTTTTAAAGTCTCATTCTGCATCACCATTTTTAGGTCCCGTTCTCGCATTTGTAGTAAACTGTATTGCGGAAAATCGCAGTCAAAAACAGCAACTTGATATCCCTTTTGATAATGAAGAAGACTCGCAATGAGTGTTGTAAAGGTGCTTTTTCCTACTCCTCCTTTTTGAGTTGAAAATGCAACAACTGTGGGTTGTTTTTTTGTTTTCATTTTATTGATTTTTAGTTAAACATATTTGATGGGATGAACGGATGCAGTCTTCTGAGCAGTAATGACTTCAAGCAGGCTATTTGGCTATCGCTAATACTGTATGAGATTCCTGATCGATGTACTGGCTTACATCAGTACTGAATGAATACTGTGTTTCTATCCTGATAGATTGACTATCTTGCTGCTATCTCTCACCAATGATATCCAGACGGCCGGAATGCAAGAATGCAAGAATGCTGGATTTCAAAAGTTCAAGATTTCTGTCAAATCTGCAATTAGGCGCTACTGCCATCCATCTGGTGCAAATAAATACTGTTTATATTTCAATGCTTTTCAATTGGTATTTTTTGTCTTTACTTGTCCGCCTTTGGCCAAATTATCTGTACAGTAAATGTGAGCTGTAGTGGCTTACTTTGTTTGCAAGAGACTGAGGAGTCTTAGGAAATTGTAGCGTTTAATTGAGAGATGGCAATAATCTATTTCACTGAAGAGGTTTCCTTTCACCTGAAAGGGGCAAGTTGTGTTTTAAGCATCTCGAAATAAATTCAGCTGCTTAAAACAACTTGTCCTTGCAGGGGGCAGAATCATCCTCCGAAGTCGGTGTTTTAAAATTAAAATGGAATATGATGGAAGACAGTAACAAAAAACAAAAAAAAACAGGACGACGTCCTAAGATTGATCCGGCAAAGATTCGGTATTCAATCTCTTTTAATGAAGAAGAACATGTCCGCTTTTTAAGTCTCTTTGAGCAATCGGGCATGAAAATTAAAGCCCACTTTATCACTTCATGCATTTTTGAAAATAAGATTAAAACAATAAAAATTGACAAAGGAACCATAGACTTTTATATGCGACTAACATCTTTTCACAGTCAGTTTCGGGCTGTAGGGGGCAATTATAATCAGATTGTTAAGATGTTGTACAGTACCTTTTCTGAAAAAAAAGCAGCCGGACTTTTATATAAACTTGAAAAAAATACCCTTGAAATGGTGGACATATTCAAAAAAGTGATAGAGATTACTGAGGACTTCAATCAGCATTATATAAAAAATACAGACTGATATGATCGCTAAAATTGGACATAGCAGCAATCTTTTTGGCGTATTATCCTATAACAATTTAAAAATAGAACAGGAAAAAGGAGAAATCCTGCTGACCCGTAATATGGTAGAAACACCCAACGGAAAATATTCAGTTAGTCAATTGGTGAAGTCTTTTGAACCTAATTTATTAGTCAATCACAAAACTGAAAAACATACGCTACATATTTCTCTTAATCCTGATCCGAAAGATCAGGTCTCAGATGAACAGTTTAGGCAGATCGCACAGCAATACATGGATGACATGGGATATGGAAATCAGCCTTTCATAGCTTTTAAGCATACGGACATAGAGCGTACCCATATTCATATCGTTTCAGTTTGTGTAGATGAAAATGGGAAAAAGATTTCTGACAAGTTTGAGAAAATTCGATCTATGAAAGTTTGTAGGGAACTAGAGAAAAAATTTGGCTTGGCAGATGCATCAAAAAAAGAAAGTATAAAAAATGATAAAATGTATATGCCTGTCAATTATATGGCCGGAAATATAAAAAGTCAGATCGCATCAGTGATACGACATTTACCGGAACATTATCAGTTTCAGTCATTAGGTGAATACAATGCACTCCTTTCGTTATTTAATATTACGGTGGAAAAAGTCGAAGGGGAATCACATGGTAATCCCTACAAAGGGCTTCTCTATTTTCCCTTAGACAGTCAAGGGAAAAAAGCCGGAAACCCCTTCAAATCTTCCTTATTTGGAAAAAACACAGGAATATCAGCTTTGGAAAGACGATTTGACACCTGCAAAACTGAAATGAAGGACACGATTAAACGTACATTGAAATCTGAAATTATAGATGCTTTGAAAGCGTCAAAAAAAATAGAAAGTTTTAAAAACAGTCTGGTGGAAAAAGGAATTGATACAGTGATTCGCAGAAATGACCAAAGAAGAATTTATGGTATGACTTTTATCGACCACCGTTCCAAAACCGTGTGGAACGGCTCAAAATTGGGAAAAGAATGTTCCGCCAACGTCTTTAATGAATACTGGAACAGACCGCAGCATGAAACGGCTATTACTAATAAACAAATGCCGGTTAATGGTCCCGTCAAAGAATACCACAATCAAACTTTTGATGTACATCCGATATTTGATTTCTCAGACAAGAATGCTTCTGAAATTACAGAAGCATTTGGCGGACTTTTGCCCGAGGTACAAAATGTAGAATACAATGAAACCGAATTTGAATCCCGAATGAGAAAAAAGAGGAAACAAAAAAGAAACAAATAAGCACTTACACGGCCATATCATTATTTTAAAAGCCATTTTTTTACACTACACCTAATCCCATCTACTTTTCCTCTGCACTAAAAATATAAAAATGCAGGGAGAAGACGATGTAAGAGGTCTTGCCAAAATTATGGCATTTATGAGGGCAACGAGTATCATTATCACGTTGATGAATATGTACTGGTTTTGTTATAGCTTTTTTGAGGAACGGGGCTGGACACTGGCGATTATTAATAAAATACTGTATAATTTCAATCGGACAGCCGGTCTTTTTTCACATCCAATCAATTCAAAGCTCTTTTCTTTTGTACTGCTCGCTCTGAGCTGTCTTGGGACCAAAGGAGTTAAAAATGAGAAAATAACATGGTCTAAAATATCTATAGTCTTAACCATTGGAATTCTTTTATATTTCTTTTCAGCATTGCTGTTAAAGCTATCATTATCAATTGCTGTATTTCTATATATTTTTCTGACAGCCTGCGGATATATTCTTTTGATGATGGCCGGTGTCTGGATGAGTCGTCTTTTAAAAAACAATTTGATGCATGATGTGTTCAACAATGAAAATGAAAGTTTCCGGCAGGAAAGAAAACTTCTTCAAAATGAATACTCAATCAACCTGCCTACCAGATTTTATTATAGAGGTAAGTGGAACAGTGGCTGGATCAATGTTGTTAACCCGTTCCGTGCAACGATTGTATTAGGTACCCCAGGGTCAGGAAAGTCATTCGCCGTTGTCAACAATTATATCAGGCAGCATATCGAAAAAGGCTTCGCCATGTACATTTACGACTTTAAGTTCGATGATCTTTCTACCATTGCTTATAATCATCTGTTATTGTATTCAGACGCTTATCAAATAAAACCGAAGTTCTATATCATCAATTTTGATGATCCAGGGAAAAGCCACAGATGTAATCCGTTAAACCCCAATTTTATGACCGATATCCAGAAGCTGTTCGCCGTCTATTTCAATAAATTTCGACTGGTTCTTGAGCATCTGTTCTTTCAGTAGGTCAAATCTTTCCATGATTCTCTCCATCCAGGCTATAAATTCTGTTTTTTCGATATTCATAACTGTGATTTTTATGATTGCTGGTGATGTAAAATTGGACAACAGAAATCATATAAAATCACTACTTTTTCGTAGTAACGAAAAGATTTATTTTATTAGCAGTAAATCTTTTATAAAAAAAATCGATATTTATAGTAAAATAATAAAGACTGTGGACATAGCCGAACAGCTTTTTGGAAATGGTGCTGAAAGATTTCAGACTGTGTTGAAATTAAAATAGCAGAACTTAATTGAAACTTAAAGATTTGACGAGGAGCAATTGGGCTTCTAGCTAATAGACCAGGTTTTGAACGGCTATTTACTAACTGGATAAAGAACTCAATTCACCATATTTTGACTATGTTTTAGTTATGATGTTTCACGGTGGAGACGATTTCAACATCAAGACCAAGCAGGATATTATACTTACTTGTGCAAGGAGCATGGGATAGACGTAGAGGTTTTACTGATACAAGTAATCAAAAGATGGAGCAGAATTATTAATTACAGATTGTATTAATTTGTTCATCCAAAGTAACTGTCCCGGAGTGAGCTTTACACTAAAAAGACTGCACAACAAAAATAATGACAAAACCTTTTTCATACATTGGTGTTATTAACCATTTAGAAGATGCTGTATCAAAAGGATTTTCCTTTGCTCCCATAAAAACAGATCCTATCCTTTTATACATCATTGGCTTCGGTCTATGTTATTATTCTTATGTAAAGGTATAATACATAAAAATACATTTTTTATGGGTTCCAATAATATAAAAACACCACCTCTTTAAGGTGGTATTATGCTATTGTTTTGTTAAAATAATTTCCTTTGGTATTGGTTCTGGCCTTTGATCTCCCGGTTTACCATAATAGAAGCAATCAGGCTCTATTAAATCACTAGTCTCTGCAAATTTTAATTTTAATTGCGTTTTTGTGGTATTTGTAAATTCAATAATTAAACCTCCGCTCTTTAAGCATAAATCAGGATCAATATACTATAAAACATACTTTCCACTGGGTGATATTTTAACTCCCTTAATTTTAGATTGAGTATCCGAAACATTTAAATTATCAAATAAAATGTTTCCATTAGAATCTTTAACTTGAAACTTTCCAATTAATATATCTTGATAATATGGATTGTTTTGTAGATGAGTAAAATAATATTTTATTTTTTTTTAAATTAATTAGAAAGGTTTTATTTTTCCAAGTTCCTTTCCACGAGCCTTCAAATGCAGGAAGTTGTAAATCGTCAGCAAAAAGTGGACATTTGATATTAAAAAGTTAAGGTAGTATTTATAATGAATACACTTATATACTCTTGGCATGTAGATAAAAAGGCTTCCTGTATTCCTCTCTTCTCCGTAAATAATAGTATTATCAACCTTAGCTGATATATAGATATATCTTTAAAAAGAATCTTTGTATTATAAAAATATTTAAATTTGTTTAATAGCCATCAAATCTTAATTATCATATATACAGTTAAGAGTGACCAAAAATATTAATATTGCACATTATACCTTGCATATTTCATCTTTAATTTAAAAAATATAAAAATGAAAAGAAGAACATTGCTTTTAGTATTTTTTTCCGCTTTTGTATAATTCTCAAATTGAACTTAATACTACCCATCTTCACTTTTTATTTATTTAGATATTGACGCAAATTAGTTAGATCCTTGATAATATTAAGTCATCAATATAGCCAGTACAAAATAATGCATAAAACTTATTAACTAAGGATTATTGGCTTAGATATGGTACAACAGAGAAAGTATTATCAACATACCACTTACCGGTTACACTTTTGTGATTGTTCCACGGTGTTGAGCATAGTTATGGTCCCTTATTACCATTTGATAAGTTACACCATTATATGTAATCAATTACATTGATTGTAATATCTGGAATGCTATTTAAAACTTTAAATTTACCATGCTTAATCCATAGTAGTAAAAAATAAATAGAATTATCCTTACTTTAGTAAGCTTTCAAGCAAGCTTTTATCATTGAACGCGCTATTAATTTTTACGATGCATTTTCTATCTTTCGCTTTGAGAAACATGACCATTTACTATATCCTTCGTTATAATAAAAGTTTCCTTTTCTCTATTTAGTAATATCTACACCCGCCCATCCTTTGTCAGACAAGCATATTAAAACACATAATCAATAGTGATTCAACTATTTAAAATTCTTCTGACTATCATACAACTAATTTCTAAAAAACCTCATAAACATGTAGTCTCCTACTGCTCCTACTTCAGAAGCATAAAACATTCGGGTAGAAAGATTATAGGATTTAACCGTTGTACCATCAGCAGGGGATGGATCATAGGTGTCTAACTGCATGATTGTTCCCTCAGAGTTTTGAGATCCATAACTATAGGTTTCTACCCAAACATTGGGTTGTAATGTATATGGACCATCATAAGTTGTACTAGAATTACTAGTATGTCCCCAAACGGCAAAATAATAAGCATAAATTGGATGGCTACCTATATTCCTGAAGGAAATCGTTCCAGCAGTATTTGTTCCATTATATCTAACTTGAAGATTTCCTAATTGTATAACAGAATTTGTAGCTGTACTTGCATTAATAAAGCCCTGATAATTTACACTTGATCCACTTTGAGTGCCAGTTGTTTGATTGGTTTTATACCATTTTGTACCATCGTTATAGTATATTCCAGGAGTTACATCATTAGGAGATACTCCGGCAGAAGCTGTATTGTATACTAACATTCCTGCAGTATGTGAAGATAAAGGAGCACTGGCATTCGTACCTGTAAGAGCAATTCGAGGCATTAAAAACCCTTTATTTGGTGCAGATGTGTCAAGGATAGCATCATTGTTGGGAGCTGTGGTTCCAATTCCCACGTTTCCGGGACCACTAAATCTTAAAGTATTGCCTCCTAAATCTACATTTCTATTACCTGTAAGGCTTCCGTCGGTTGTATAAATATTAGCACCCGATGATCCGCCACCGCCGGCAAACTTTTGCCATGTACTGCCTTCAAAATAATAATAACCTGTTGTATTGATATTAACCGCTTGCCCTGTTGCCGTTCCTGTAGAAGCATCATTTACATAAATAAACGTTCCATTTTGAACTCCCACCATAGTCGAAGCTTTTAATCGGTCAACCCTAGGAGCAATAATTCCATCAACACTTGTTGTAGATGTATTTTTAGCAACGACATCTAAGGTAGCCCCTGGTGATGTTGTATTAACACCAACTTGTGCATTTAAAAATGAAATCCCTCCAAGGATTCCAAATAAAAAGGTCTTGTTTTTCATTTGAATAGTTTTAAGTTAATATTTTCTCAAATAATGTAATTTGGATTTGTTAAGCTACTAGGTAATATTAAAAAGCATATTTTATTAGGAAAACAGGCGAAGGAGGAGTATAATTTTGTGTTTTTAGAATCATTTTCTTGGATTCGCCCGTTCCCTAATTAAGCATTCATCAATATAATTATTTAGAATATTGTAACTCAACATTCAATGTCTGCTTATAATCCTTGCCAAAAGTAAAAACTATTAATTTAAATCTAAAAAATATAAGTATCACATTAATATCACTAATACAATTTTATTAAAATTTTTCATCATACATATAATAATCAAACCTTATTACATGTAGCAGTACAACTGAATTTAACCAATACATTAGAACTACAGATATCCATTAATGAATCAATACCAATATTTTAAGTATCTATAAATGAAGTACTTGTATAGTATTTTTATACATACAAGCAATAAGAATACGATTGTTTACTTTATCATAGGCAATATCAGCCATTCCATTTTCATTTTCCATCAAAACGCTTATAGATTTTTTATCGGAGCCCAATTTCAATATCCGGGAAGATTTCCAATCATTCGACCATGAAGAGACATAGATATTATCATTCTTGTCAATTATTATTCCATCTAAATTTGAGAAAGGTATTGCTATCTTATCTTCTATTTTTCTACTCTTGGGATCTAAAATATATATTGCATTATTAGTTTCATTAGTTGTACATATATAAAGAAGTTTTGTTTTCAAATCATAAAAAAGACCATTAGGAGTTAAAATATTATTTTCTTTTAATAACGGATTAAAAGAACCGGAAACAATATTAACTTCATATACTTGATTAGCTCCTCTATCAGTCACATAAACCACCCCTCGTTCATCAACTTCAATATCATTCAACTGTATGGCACCTGGTATTGATATTGTTTTAATCAGTTTATAACTTTTTGCATCATATAATGCTACTTCATCAGACAATCCATTTTCTTTTGTATTATCTTGGTCAATAGCACATATAATATATTTTCCATAGCGTTTAATTCCCAAATATTGTCCTTTTCCTTCCTTTTTCACCTCAGTTGTTTTCTTTTTAGAATCAACAACAATAAAACCTCCAGAGCTTCCTCCAATATTGGATATATAATAAGTTTCTGTATTAGGATCAAAATCAACACTTTCCGGTTTGTTAAGAATTTGACCATAAGAATATTGAAATAATAAATGTAATGTTACCCATGTAACAGCTAAACGAAAACACATATCTTAATTTTTTTTACAAAAATCCACATTTATAAAAACATGTAAATTATCACATGAATATCTCTTTTCATTAAAGTATTTTAAACTTTCTCAAACTGTTTTCAAGAACATTTTAAAATATCCTATTACTCTCATAATTATTATTGTACATAAACAAGAATATTATTAATTTTATCATCATTGTACTGTTATTTGTAAATACGAGATATCACATATATATCACTTTTAACCAAACGTCATAAAGTATTTTTTGATATTTCTATTTTTGCTGGCCTAAATTCATACTGTTCGTATAACTTATTAGAAGGTATGATATATAGAACTAATTATCACTATAATTTGTACACATGAAAAAAATTCCATATTGTTTTTTGCTATTATGCATTTTTGTAAATCTTCATAGCCAAGAAATTGATCCCCATTTAGTAACTCAGCGAGCTTCTACTAATGAAACAAAAGAAATTAAGCGTTTTTTAGCTCTATCTAAAAAGCAATACGAGGAAATGGATTTTAAAGCCAGCCAAAAAAGTGCCAATAAAGCCTTACTAAAAAGCCAAAAAATCCATTACTCTTATGGCATCGCATACAGCAATTTTTATATTGCCCAATCCCTTTTTGACATCGGGAAACCAAATATTGCTCTACAATATTTATTAGCGGCAGAAAAAGAAGAGTATTCCCAGGAGAGCCCAATATTAATGTCTGATATTTATATAAAAAGGAGTAATATATATAGCTCTCTAATGATGCCTGGAAAGGCAGTTGAGATACAAAAACAAGGTTTTAAATTTATAAACAAAATTAAAGATAAAAAAAGCATAGTTCTACAAGAAATTAAAGCATATAATAATTTGGTTTATTTATATCTTGCTGAAAATAATCAGGATTCTATTCGGTTTTACTTAGCAAAAACTAAACATAATATTAATATCATAGGTGAGTCCAGGGTGCCAACAGAAGAAATTACTACAAATTATAATTTAATTGGAATATCCCAACTTTCAAATAAACACTATGACTCAGTAGAATACTGCTTAAAGAAGTCTCTGAAAATTGCAAAAGCCAGAAAATTCAAAAGTACAAACTTCACTTATTTAATTTGGGGAGATATGAAAAAGGAAATGAATCAACCTGATTCAGCGTTATACTACTATACAACAGCATTAAAAAATACTCAAGAGCTACGGCTCACAAAGGCATATCCCTTTATTTATCATCGCATTGCTGATGTTTATCAATCAAAAGGAAATATGGAAAAATCCAATGAATTTAATGCTAAAATTATAGATTTTCAGGATAAATCTATAAAACAGATTTCAAATAATCAGGAAGAGGCTGTTGAAAATTTAATTACCGATGAAAAAACGAAATCAAAAACCCATATAACTCAATATCTCATCTGGTTTGTATTATTAACTCTCATTATTTCGATCTTAATTTTTTATTATTTTACAGGACGACAACGTTTAATAAAAAACAAAATTAACATTCAAAATAGTATAATAGCAGAGAAAGAAGAAAAAAATTTATCACTAGAGCAGAAAATAAATGAAGCATTTGATGAAGTAATAAGGCTAGCCAAAGAAAATAGCACGGAGTTTATCAAACGATTTGATGAAGTATACCCAACAGTTATTCCTACTCTACTAAAAATAGATCCCAAACTTCAGACCCGGGAGCTTACATTTTGTGGATACCTATACTTAAATTTTTCAACTAAAGAAATTGCGCAGTACACTTTTGTCACTCCTAGAGCTGTTCAGCTTAGGAAAAACAGACTCCGTAAGAAGCTTAATATTCCTTCTGATCAGGATATTTATTTATGGATGAAAAACAAGGCAATGGATCATAATTAAACAACATTATAAATAATATATTGGTTTACAAATCATTAATTTAAAACAGAGAAAGGTATGTGATATCTATTAATTTGTAAAATTTGATTCCCTACCCTATGTTTGCTAGTATAAATAACCGTATATCTAAACTGTTATGAATAACGTAAAAGATATCCACATTGGAACTCTCATTAAACAAATAGTATTGGAGGATAAAATTAAAATATCCCGTATATGCACTTTCTTAAATGCTACGGAAGCGGAAATTAATGATATGTACAACTCTGAAAGCCTTGATTCAACAATATTATTAAGATGGTCAAAGCTTTTGGAATATGATCTCTTCAGAATCTTCTCACAACATTTGATTTTATATTCCCCACCGTCGAAAAGAGAACGAGAAAATGTTAAAAAAAAATCTACCGTTCCTCAATTTAGAAAAAATATTTATACCAAAGAACTCATAGATTACATTATCGAAATTGTGATAAAAGGAGAGATGTCCAGAAAAGAAGTAGTTCAAGAGTATGGAATTCCAAAAACAACTCTATATAGGTGGCTGGTAAAATACAGTCCCAAAATCAACGAACAATTTTCAAAATAAAGTTAAAAGTATGGAAGATAAAAAAACATCAATTAATTATGGTAAAATTTATTTGGATATTATTTCTAAAAAATTTCCCGAAAAAGCTACAGAATTTGAAGAGGCATTACAAAAGACAACTCTTACTGCATTAGACATCATTAAAATAAATCAAAAAATATACGGATTAACTAATCAGGAATCGAATACACAAAGTCAAAAATTTCGTTCATATGATCGTGCTTCAATAATAGAAATGTTAGATTATCAAAAAAATAACCTTTTGAATAATACACAAACCGCTAAACATTTCAGTATCAGTAGAAATACTATTACAAAATGGAAGAAAAAATATTATTAATACTGAATTAGTATATTTCCCAAGACCTATAAGCAATATTTTTTCTATAAGCTGCTTTGAACACTTTATGGAAAATAATATCCCCTCTCTTAACTTCTGGGCTACCCATAAAAATAAAAAGTAACAAGGGAAAATTTTCTCATTTTATAATAAATAAAATATACAAAACTCATTTTCTGCACTTAATAATTTCGAGATACAGAGATAATCTTATATTTTTCAATTTTCCTAATATTCTTAAAGCTAATCATAATCACTAAAAGTTTTACTTATTATCCAATGAATAATTTAGCCAAGTTGGGATAGGAAACATCTAAAATGATATAAAACCAGAAATGTTACATTTCTGGTTTTACTTTTCCCAATATTCATATTCATTAATAGAAAATAAAAATACTGGGAAATAGATTCCCAGTATCAAACACAAAACTATGAAAAAAAGAACTCATAGAACATTTAATAATGATCACAAGTAATAAAAAAAACCTATAACGTAGGGCTATCTATCCCCCTATTCTATCTGGACATGCTTGTGTATTTATACACCGCCAAGCGAATGTTGCTCCTTCATCAATTGAAGTATAAATTTTCAAACAATTGTCTGTCATATCATATACTATCATTCCCTCTACAAAATCTGAAGGAGGAATTCCGACCGGATTTCCCAAGCTATTAAATTGCACCCTATTTACTACCAATCCTTTAAATTTAGATTCCAATACCAGCCAAGCCCCTTTTCTTGTCAAAGGCCAATGGTCAGAACCAACAACATCTTTTCCTTTATTCAGAGAGGATATCCCCATTTTACTATCCAAAGATTTTTTAGAAACTTCTGTAATTCCAGGTTTATAACAAAGACAGTCTGTTGTTATCACCTTAGCAGTAGGAGAGTTTTTGCTACCCTCACTGCTAGTAACAGTTGCATAATAATAATCTGTTTTAGAAGAAGAGGAAGCAGGAGGAATAAAAGTATTTGTATTCGCTCCATTAATAATAGTCCCTCCCATATTACTGTCTACAGAATTCTTAAACCACTGGTAAGATAAAACTTCAGAATCCGAAGATAATACGGAAACCGTAATAGGTGTCGGAACAGTATTTTTACATACTGTTTGAGTACTGGGATGAATAGACGAAATTTTTAAAGCAGATACAATACTGGCAGTACAAATTGATAATAACGAACCTCCATCTCCTCCCAATCCGCTAACTGTTAATTGAGTATAAGCTGTAGGAGCATGTATTTCGAATAGGCCTCCGCCTCCGCCATGTTGTGCCCCACTCCCCGAAAATATCGCGTTATCTATAATGGTCGAATAACAACTGTTATCAGAAAAAATTGATACAGCCCCCCCATTAGAATTAAAAACAAAATCTTGATTATTAACTTCTCCCGTAGCTCCCAAAATAAAAATCAAATTATTAACGGGTTCATCAAACAAAAATGTAACCGCCCATTCAGTTCCTTCACTTGGTCCCAAAGGAGCAGTACGACCAACCCAAAGAGATTTTTCACTCAATCTCCCCCCACATGTTGGATAGCTGTCGTTAAAGCTGACCACATTTCCTGTTGAAACAGTTGTAACCTTAATCTCATTAACTATAACTTCACCGTTTACTGGTATATTTAAAGTCGGGCCCGGGCAATTAATCGTTTGTGCATGCAATCCCTTCAAGGTCACTAAAAAAATGAATAAAATGAGCCCTAGAAATCTATCTTTCCGCATTGTTAATTTCCTTTAAATTTTATGTATTAGAAACAGATATTACCCTTAATTGCTATTGATGCACTTACATACTTAAGTACATCTAATAATAAAAATTAAAGCAACATCATACTTAGTGAAGAGTAACTCCGGATTTAAGTAAATACACTTATATTAATAAATCTTCTTTTGTAAAACAAAGGTAAATCATCCAACTGATAATAATCTTAAGAAATATTATTCACTTTCTATTGAATTTAATGTTTTTTTGTATAAAAAAGCTCCAAGTAAAAGGAAGATTTTTCACCATTTATCTTTGTTCTATATACTTTCTAATATAAAATCTATACATATACGAAAGTATTTATCATATATATTATATTTTAAGAATTTTATCATATGTGAATTATTTACTTTTATGATATCTTATATAAAAGGCCTGGATTATTTTAATCCAGGCCTTTAAAAACTAATCAAATATTCAATATTAAAATAACACTATATTTCCGAATTTAGTATAAAGTCAGCAGCACGGTCTCCGATCATAATGCAAGCTGCGTTTGTATTACCTGTGTTTATCATTGGCATGATAGAGCCATCAGCTACTCTAAGATTCTTAACACCATATACCTTTAACCGTGGGTCGACAACTGCCATTTTGTCTACACCCATTTTAGCTGTACCCACTTGGTGGTGATCACTGACAGCATGGGCCTTAATAAAGTTTTCAAGATCTTCAATACTATCAACTTCAGCTCCTGGAGAAAATTCCTTTTTAATAAGCGACCCCATTTGCTTTCCAGTAACTAATTTACGAAGAAAAAGCGTTTGCAGTACAAGTGCATTCAAATCATCCGGATCTTCTAAAAATCTCGGATCAATAATAGGTTTATCATTGGGGTTGTTTGATTTTAGTTTAATTATCCCTCTACTTTGTGGGTGTAATAATGTTGAAACAATTGTAAAACCATTTTCAGGTGATTTTTCCATGGGATATGGAAATGTTATAAGAATTGGTTGCATGTCCGGTACCTTCATATCTGGTTTTGTTTTTCCAAAAAAATGTTCCTTCCAAACCTTGGGCTTTAGACAGAGGAATATTTTCATGTGTCTCCCATACATGCGGAACATTAATATGGTCTTGTAAATTCTGTCCCACACCTGGTAAATGTACTTTAGAACTAATACCTACTTCTTTAAGATGCTCCTGATCTCCTATTCCTGACAGCATTAATATCTTTGGAGTATTAATTGAACCTGCACTTAATATAATATCATCTTTCGCATAAGCTTGTTCTTCATCTTCGGAAGAATCAATGGTATATGCTACACCAACTGCTGTTTCGCCAGAAAATACTACCCGAGTAACATTGGCATTAACCAAAACAGTAAGATTAGGATGATTTTTTAAAGGCTCCAGGAAAGCAACCCAACTACTCATCCTTTTGTTATCTTTAAGGGTTAACCATGTATGATAGGCCCCAAACATCTCATTACCATCATTATAATTTGGGTTATAAGGAATTCCCAAATCAACAGCATCGGCAATGAACGCCTTTGTAATATCGGTCGGTTGGGGATTTAAAGTTATAGGCAAATCACCCTTAGTTCCCAATTCATCCTTATTAATAGCATCCTCTTCAGGAATAAATTGCTCGAATCTTTTAAAATTATTTTTTACTGATTCATAATCCCAACCATGGTTTCCCAAATAGGCCCAGGTATCAAAATCTTGTTTTGCACCTCTTACATAGATCATTCCATTAAATGAACTGCTCCCTCCCAAAGTTTTTCCCCTGGGAAAGGGTAACCTACGATTATTAGCAAATTTTTGAGGCTCTGTCTCAAAGGCCCAATCAACATCCGAATTCCATAATGCTATAGATCCCATTGGATCATGTATTTCGGGTTTATTATCAATAGGCCCAGCCTCAATAAGCAAAACTTTTTTACCCGCGTCAAGTAATCTCCTTGTTAAAATACATCCGGCTGACCCTGCACCTATTACAATATGATCATATTTCTGACCTATAGTATTTTCTTGTTTTCCCATATAATTAATTATATTTTATAAATATGTTAGTATCTCTTATTAAGTAATTTAACATCCAAGGTTTAGTTAAACTAAAAATCTTGTCTTCCAACTATAATAGCATTTCTGCTCACTTTAAAATGTTGAGATAATTGTTGGGTATAAGTCTATATTTTTTTTCTTAAAAATTCAAGAACAGCTCTCTATCATAAAAATCCAAATTCTATCACTCCGAATTATCAAGCTGTAAATTAGATGACACGGTTAAAAATAAATACTTACGGGAATCAATCACTCATTTATCCAAAGCACTGAAATAGAATAGCTTGTATTACAAAATTAGCTTATAGCATCAATAATTAACTTAAGATATATTAAGAGAATGATAAATCTAAAAACTTTATAAGCTTAAATAAATAAAGAAGTCCATCTTTTTAAAAAAGATAGACTTCTGTTTTTGAAAGAATAGGTAAAGAATAAGAATGATCATGACAACTTACCTCCTATGATTAATAGCTATAACTGTAGCTATAACGCCATATCTTTTATGGTTTTTTTATGGTTTTATGGCTTCCAAAAAGACCATACACTCCCATTATAAACGGCTAACTGACGAGCTACTGTATCATACACCATCATTCCGGCAGAAGGATTGATGATATTTAAATGGGGACTAGCCACCTTAGGGAGAATCATGGCCTTATCACTGTCCTCAAGGACCAGAATACCCATAACAGCGCTTTGCTTACCAATACCCACCTTACCGTCTGCATTTTCTTCCCTATCCTTTTGATCGCTTAAATCTACAACTCCTCCCGGATCAACACTCAAATCATGCCATACACCACTACTTAATAATTTTACCTTTTTGTCTGTTGTATCAAATATAAAAGTCCCATTTTCGGTGATACCTGTCTTATCTTCTACATAAGGCAGGATAAGACCCCGGTTTTCTGCACCAGAGAACTCCAGAGAAACAGACTCATTAGTAAGCTCAGACTTTCCTATTGCTATTTGTCCATTATACAAACTTCCATAAACAACATACTGATTAATAGTACTCTTTTCATTTTTATGGATTTTAGTTTTATTTATTATAGGTTATCTTGTGTTCATCGATCCCGCTCTATTAATTATAATTCCAAGGGGATTATCCAGATCTTCCACTTTTTGTTACTCACAATAATATTCGCTCACCACTCCATTATGAAAATACAAATAAAGCCTCCTTTTATACATCCCCCACAAGTATTTTTTAGTAACATACATCCACTCATTACCCTTTTCTGCATCTGGAACTTTGGACATAAAACAAACTATTTCTTTAGGGCTTTTTCCTAATAAATGTTCTTCTATGAAAGCTTCATCAATACTCATTGAAAATATTTTATCTTTTGTTATCAATACTTCTATTTTTTTATTTTTTCCTATGAAAGCAAAACTTTCTATTTTACGATCTTATCATAACCTTCCCATAATATCCGTTAGGGAAGCCCTTCTTTCTATTATTTTACCCTCACCATCAATTAGAAAACAGTAGGGGTACCCGATATACCGTAATTTCTAAAATTAACCCCCTTCAAAACCTTTATAATCACAATATTTATCCTCCCAGGGTAATTCCTTGCCCTTTTTCTTTAAATAACGATTCTGCCTGATCACCGGAGACAGAGATTATATGAACCCCTCTTGATTTTAGCATATCATATTTCCCACTAAGATCTTTTAAAAGATCTTCACAGGGACCACAATCTGATCGGTAAAAAAGTAATAGTGTTTTATCATAACCCTTTCCTGAAAGGAACTACTTTTAAGAACTTTATATCCCGAAGCACGAAGATCAAGATCTGGAGCCTGCATTCCTACTGCTGCAGATACAAAAACAGATAAGGGGCCCTTCGAAAGAACTTATCTTGCCGCAAGCCCTGATGATGGGCGTAATAGCACTGATAAAATCATCTCTCCCGTTACGGGTGAACGCCACGGCCAGTCTTTCTGCAAAATCCCTATACTCCGCAGGATTTTTGATTCGGGAGCTTACGGTTTCTACATCTTTGGCAAAGGACTTAGGATCCTCCAATACTAAGGCATGAATATCTGCCCAGGAAGCGATCACCTCCGTCCAGTGCCCGGAAGTATACAGGGCGTCCCAATCGAGATCCCTGGTAATATAATCACTGATGTTTTTTGCCTTTTCTTCCTCCGCTTCAAAAAGACCAGTTTCCTATACCCTGGGTAATATTAATGATATTGATAAGGCCTGATGCATAACTCTTGTTTTTCTTTAGCTCTCCCTGATAATCCCCATAAGCCTGAACTTGAGTTTGAGCCTCTTTTTCAAAATCAAATAGTTTTTATCCGTCTTTGAAAAAGATTTCGTGGCCTGGAGCATGGCTCCATATCTGGCGAAGATCGCCTGCTCTTTTTTATAAAGACTATTAAGCTCAGGGATTTCCGTATTATTGGTGTAGATAATGTTCTTATCCGTGGGCTTTTTCTTCACTGCAGCTTACCGAGAAGCTTGTGCCCCGGGGATCAGCAGATCAAGTCCGCCCCCTTCTTTACTCCCGGTGATAAGCCAACGACTCATACCCCGATAGAGGAGCATACTCCTTGTGGAATATTGTAAAATAAACTTCCCGTTTTCAGGAATTGTCCCTTGGAACACTGTTTTGGCCTCACTCCCCTGAAGAGCACAAAATCGTAGCTCTTGCCTTTAAAATAAGGAAAATCCATTGCATATCCTGCCCTTTGGATACCAAAAGAAAAACCCTAAAATTAATACTATTATTTTTTTTTCATAGATAAAAATTATGATCTGTAAAATTTTTGATAAACTACATCTATAACACGGACTATTCTTAAAAATACACGATAAACAAAGCTCAACTATAAGTTTAAGTCTGGTAAGAAAATCCAGTTTATCCCTAAACCGGGACATAAATAGTACAAAAAACCCTTAGTGGCAAAAGCCACCAAGGGTTTGCTTAATATGAAAAATGAAACCTATTCCTGAATACAACGAACACTGTACCCGTTTGTACGGTTTGTGATGACATTCACCCCGGTGCTACCAAAGTTCAAGTTGTAGGCGTAGGCACTTGCGTACTGCGTACTGCTCCAATAGTACCCGTTGTTGCCGACGGCTGAACAGGTCTCCATTCACGTTGTTACGGCTGCCGCGGCTGCAGAAATATTATTTCCAACTTGCCTCCACTGCTGTAATTCGTTGGGCTATTTGTCCAGGTCCCTGTAGTAGTGAAGCTATTATTAGCAATCACCTTCTGCCATTGGTCATTGTGAGGAACCCTATATCCTACAGGACATGGTCCTGCGCAGTCTTCGTGTATCAGACCAGCTGTTAATTAGGAAGGCGGAGAACTAATCCATCCTCCAATAGCACCACTATTAGCCTATCTCACGCCTGGCTTATATAACGTCCTGCCTGGCCTGTCTTAGCTCCCCATTGGTATTTAGCTCCGTGAATAGAGGCCGAAGGTTGGAAGGGATCTGCATTCATATCAGCCCCTAAATTATGACACATAACGCCTAAAGACTCCCCGGTGCTATAAATGCTCCACACGTTACAATATGGATGATGATATCGCCATCATAAATGCCATTGTGAGCAAAAGGAAGCGTTCCCAAAACCATAGTATTTCCAGGAAGAAGCTTTAAGGCATTAAAACTACCATCCCCATCTACCTCAATACTCACCGCAATACTTCCCGAACTACTAAACGTTCCCGCAGGATAAGAAACCCTAAACTTATTAGTGTCTCCTCCCTGGTCCACTTCTGAATTATTGGAAATCCATGCGCTCGTATAAGCGTCATAACACCTTTCCCTCCAGTATAAGGGACTTGAATCGTAAGCTTATTAGATCCGTTATCTACAACTCCCTGGACATCTCCTGTTCCTCCCAAATTCACAGAAGCAACATACAGGTTTGAGGAAGAGTAAAACGGGCAGTACCCTTACCTACTATTTGGCTACTCGTACAAGAAAGGGAAAGCTTTGTCCAGACACCCGTAAGGGTACCATTGGCTCCGAGTACCCGTAATAGGATAGCTTATAACAACTGTCTGCCCAGACGGTCAAAGTAACATTACTCCCACTTACTGATCCTCCTGAAAAAGTGGGAGTACCAACCGTTAGACCTGTAATACCACTTAAAACCAAATCTCCCGAAGAAAAATTGATCGTCGCAGACGAAAAAGAATTATTCGTTACCGTTACTTTATAACTGGCCTCGCTGATAAGGCTGAGCCCGAAGTGTAGGGTACCTGAAAAACCGGTACATTCGGAAGTTACCAACGGTAGAAGATGTTGTAGAGCCTACACAGCTCCAGTTAGGTGCTCCAGGAGTTCCCAAATTCGGATAACACACCCGTAGAACCCACTCCCACAATCGTGTCCAATAAACAATCAAACGCGGAAACTGGGATACAATATTATCCCTTTGTACTTTGGTAACACGAGGAGGAGCAAAAACGCTGCGTCGTACTTGCTTACATCTAATATTGCTGAAGCATCCGCTACTGCAATTCCAACACCAACATTACCGCCTGTAAAACCAAGGTTCTTTCCTGACAAATCAACTGACGATTACCCGAACAGAGATCCATCTGAATCATAAATATTATAATCAGAGACTCCTGCACTACCTCCCAAAACCTGCCAGGCAGTACCATCAAGTAATAATAACCAGCAGTGGTAATATTTTGAGTTACAGCATCTGGGCTACTTACTCCAGAAGTGGCATAAATAGAGTTCCCGCCTGATCCAAACCATAACGGGAATTGCCTGATTGAATCTGATCGCCTGTTAAACGAGGGGCAAGAAGACCCTCCGCGCTACTCCCATCACTGTTTTTGGCCATTACATCTAATGTAGCCTTGGGATTCGTATTATTGATGCCTACCTGACCGCTCAAAGCAATACAACAAAAGCATCCGAAAATTAGTAATAGTGTTTTTTCTCATCTGTGATAATTTATTAAATTATAAGTTGCTATTATATAATAATAAGTGTATAGAAAGACCTAACTTTTTAGAATTAAGATTTTCTATAGATGTAATTTTAAGCTTTTGTGACTATGATTATTATTATTTTATGAATAATCGCATTAGAACTATCTAAGATCAAATGAACTTGAAAAAATTACCCTTCCCATATTGATCAAAAAAAATATCCTTAGTCACTACTATGTAATATCTTTTGCAAAATTACTACGATACAGCTCAAATACTCTTAAGATTTCTTAAGAACAGAAATCATTAACAATTATAGTACAATTAAAAACCCATTATTTTTCATAACGAATAATGTAAAGTTAAATAAAATTCATATCAATCACAAATTCAGGAAATAAATTTTATTCATTATTACAATTATTCCAAAATAAGTTCTTTGATAATGGTAATATGCCCTGAAAATATATGATAAAAAGCTTCAAAGTTCTACGAACAAGTAAACTAGCTAAAGGTCGTCATTTATACATCATTCCCATCATAGAAATCTTATGAAATCCAATAAGTGATATTAATGTGATACTAGTTTGCTTTTAAATAATACAAGTGATTTTTACTTTGTTCAAATTATCCTTTTAGTTAGAATATACTATGCAAAGAAACCACAACTTAATACTTATGAATTTGCTCAAACTCATTAGATAGATAAGATTATTTTAAAAATAAGCCCAGTCTCAGAATGAATAATTAATAATTCCATCCTTAAATATAATTTTCATTATATTAAATGATTATCTATTTTGCATTCATCTGCTGCCGATCATTTGCACTAACAAGCTAATTAATAACAATTTATAATTTCCCTAATTAGAAACAAATATTCTGAATAGATATTGCTACGCAAAAATTTTATATTGTTTTACCCATAGAGCTTAAATTTTCTTAAGATATCTTAAGGATAGTACATCATCTTTTTGTCTAAATTTAAATATCAT
Organism: Chryseobacterium sp. B21-037; assembly: GCF_028570785.1. Lineage (NCBI taxonomy): Bacteria > Pseudomonadati > Bacteroidota > Flavobacteriia > Flavobacteriales > Weeksellaceae > Chryseobacterium > Chryseobacterium sp. B21-037. The sequence goes on along the minus strand of NZ_JALGCB010000001.1, from coordinate 3,091 downwards.
AGGCAAATATGTATCATATAGCATATTAAATACTTTAAGCCTGATATAATTTATTTCTTATACAACTTATCTGACTATATAGGGATTATATTAGAAATTAAAATAACAGTACTCTATTAAATAGAATCTTGTTGATCAATCATTGAAAAGAGATATGATAAATTATTAGTCATAATAACCTAAGTACAGTATATATAATAAACAATAACAAATGGTATACAAATTATTTTTAAAGCATGTCGAAGAATATATCAAAGTAGATGATGAATTAAAAGTATCTCTTACTAAGCTTTTTGAATATAGGAAAATAAAAAGTAAAACTCATTTACAATTGGCTGGAGAACCTTGTAATTTTATATATTTTATTATTTCAGGATGTCTTAAATCATACTATACGGATAAAAATGGGAAAGATCATATTCTCTCATTTTTATCCCCAGGACTATGGGCCTCAGATCTGAATTCATTTATCAATGGATTACATTCAGATTACTCAATAATGTCAATTATGAAAACAGAAGTCTTACAAATATCAAGACCCTCATTTGAGAAACTATTGGCTAATCATATAATAATGGAAACTTTCTTCAGAAATATATTGCAAGGAGCACTCACAACGCAACAGACCAAACTGGTAAACATCCTTTCTTTAACATCCCAAGAACGATATGAAAATTTTCTTAAATTATACCCCTCAGTTATTCAACATGTTTCGTATAAAGATATTGCCTCATACCTAAATATGACACCGGAGCACTTAAGTTTTCTACGTAAAAAGATGCTTAACGACGAAAAAAACAGCTTTGCTAGCACTTGATCTAATATAATATTACTTTTTAATAATAATTATTGAAAAAATAAACCAATAATACAAAAGGCTATTAACCGTTTTTTGTATTATTGGTTATTTTCAATTTTAAAGTGATAAGTTATTTAAGAACAAGAATTCCCAGAATAGCAGGGGGCTTAAATAACTTTGTGAAAAGTAGCATCTCTCTATCTCTTCTTTTTGACACTTCCGATAGTAATCTAAATAGTACTGTAGCTTTTTTCAAACCATTTAATGTAAGAGTTCACTGCACTCCTTACAAAATCTTTTGTGCTGCCTTCAATCATAACTCCATTTACAGAAAACAGCGCATCACTATTTGTAATATAAACCTCTGGCTGTTGCATGGTTGGCATATTAAGAAATACAAGACTTTGTCTTAAATGATGATTAGCTCCAAAACCCGAAATATTCCCAGGAGAATGACTGAAAATTGCTGCCGGTTTCCCGTTCCAAATACTCTTTCCGAATGGTGTTGAGCCTATATCAATTGCATTTTTTAAAACACTGGGAACAGATCTATTGTATTCCGGGGTTACAAATATAACACCATTTACACTTTGCATATCTGCCCTAAATCTTTCAATAGCCCAAGGAATATTTTTGTCGGTATCAAAATCTTGATTGTACACGGGTAATCCTTCCAAATCAATAATTTTAAATTCATATCCCTCCTGCGGGACAAAGGATTTAATTGTTTTGGCTATTTTTTTTGAAAATGAATCTCTATGCAAACTTCCTGCAAGAATTCCTATAACTTTTCCCATAATTTTTATTGCTGTTTTCCTTAATATTAATTGTACTCATATTTTAATAAAATCTACCAGATAGGAATAAATACAAATAGCCCAACTCATTTTTTTCACTTAAAAAGTATATTTTTAAGAGCTATTGCTACCTGTGTAACAGAATCCCTAACAGACTGAATATGTGAAAGATGTTCTAACTTACCATAATCGTGGATTAATCCCTTATAAACAGCAATTGTAGTTGCAACTCCTGCCTCGTCAAGCTTTCGACCATATTCTATTCCTTCGTCATAAAGTATATCATTCTCAGCAATCTGAATAAGCGCTGGAGGCAGTCCTTGCAACTCCTCATAGACGCTTGATTTGGAGAAGCATACTTTTCCTTTCTTTTAATCAGGTCAGGAACATAATTATCCCACATCCACTTCATTGTTTTCAGTCGTTAAAAACCTATCTTGTCCGTATTTTTTATATGACTCTCGAGAAAAATCAGAATCGGTGACAGGCCATAATAAAATCTGATACAGAATATAGGCCCTTTTTTATCTTTCGCCATTAAAGCTACTGCTGCTGCTAAATTTCCTCCTGCACTATTTCCAACGACAGCCAATTTCTTCCCATCACCCCAATTTTGTCTCCATGAAAAGAAATCCACTTTGTAGCAGCATATACTTGATTAAGAGCAATAGGATATGTTACTTCATGGAGCACAAGGTATAATTTGGAAATACTGCTAAGCTCCACTTTCAACAACCCAGATCCCTTACCAATTTTTTATGAGTTAAAAAATCCTCAAAAGTCCAACCGCCACCATGAAAAAACATAAATACGGAAAGTTTGCCCTTCTGCCTTTTTGGCTTTACAATATTAATATTTATAGATATCCCGTCTTGCTGAATATCCATATTGAAAACATCAATATCTGAGTAATCAAAGTTCATAGATGTACTACTTTTAATAAGCATATCTCTAGTATCTTTTCTAACTCATTTCATCATTTGTTTTGGGATTTTCACTATTCATCTTTATAAGAAAAGACCGAATATCCTTCAAAATATTTGAATCATTTTCAATAGGCCGTTTATTTTTATCCATAGGTTCGCTATACTTGAATTTATTAATGTAATTTTACTTCACATAATCCTATAAAAAGTTCCATTAACTTATTTCTTTCCAACCCTCCCTGAAAGTTCTGGTTTCGAGAGTGTGATAAAATTAGTGTCAAGAAAATTCATTTATAGGAGTTACATAAAAGCGCCACCTTATTATCGTAACCTCTAATCTTGGATCATTGTAACTTTGTTTTAACTTAAATTTTACCTTTAATTTTATCCGCGTATCTTTTCTGCTACCGTTATAACGTGGAGGATTTAGTTGATAAGAGGAATTTCAGAAGATATAGGAAGCATCAACACTCTTAGATTTTTATACCTATATATAACGATCCTGCAGCATCTACTACTGACATTCTTCCCCCTCCTTCTTTACCGATTGGCACTGTTGAACAAGGATG